>OZ253499.1:0-4596981 GCA_965262165.1 Phototrophicaceae bacterium
CGTGAATAGGCAACTCGCCGTCGAACGCCCAGCGGATCTGCAAACAATCATTGGGCAATAAGCTCCACGCTTTGTCAGCGAAGACCTCAACAGTTGCACCGTCGTATTCAATCATCAGCTTCGGCGCAGGTGTAAGCCAGACCGTCAGTCCCAACATCACAGCATGCGCAACTACCAGTCCCGCAAGCAGAAGATTCAAGTTTCGCGACGAAAGGGTCTTGAAGAAGTTCATCCAATGATCTCTGATCGTTTGCGGCTGCTATCCCAGCGGATATCGGGAATCAGCACTTCGGCGTGTGCCTCGACGCGCGCTTGATTGTCCTGCAAATCCAGCATCATCTGCCGCATCACGGATCGGATATCCCGGGTCGGCTGATATCCGAGCTCGATCAGATGCTGTCGATCCGGATTGTAGTAATGCTCTTCCATTTCCGTACGCGGATTTTCGTAGTGATTGATCGCCACATCCAGACCGATTTCAGACGCTACATCTTTGACCATGGTCGCCAATTCTATAATCGTGTAAGCATTTTCGAACTGATTGAATACGCGGAATTCGCCCGGCTCCGGTGGATTCTCTATCGCCAGCCGCAAACAAGCCATCGAATCCACCAGCGGCAAAAAGCCGCGCTTCTGCTTGCCTCGGCCAAACAAAGTCAATGGATGGCCAATGATCGCCTGACAGCAGAAGCGATTGATGGCGGTGCCGAAGCACTGATCGAAATCGAGCCGGCTCCGTAGTCGCAGGTCATCGCCCATCTCTTCAATCTGTGTACCAAAGACCACGCCCTGCATGATATCTGTCGCCCGTATTCCCCAAATCTTCGAAGCAAAATGCGTGTTGTGCGAGTCGTGCACTTTGCTCTGGTGATACCAACTGCCAGCCTGTCGCGGAAATGGCAGGCGATCCACACGTCCGCGAAAGTTCACCTCAAAGAAGCCTTCGGGTATATCGACATTCGGCGTTCCGTACTCACCCATCGTACCCAGTTTGACCAAGTGCGCGTTTGGCACAACTTCCTTGATCGCCCACAATATATTCAGATTATTGATGACGTTGTTCTGCTGCGTCCAAACACAGTGAGCTTGATCCATCATCGAATAGGGGGCGGACGGCATTTGCCCCAGGTGGACCACCGCCTCCGGTTGGAAATCCTGAAAAAAGTCCTTCACAAAACCGTAGTCCATCAAATCGCCAACGCGGAAATCAATCGCTTTGCCAATTCTCTCTTCAAGCGCCCGCAATCGCGCTTCTCGGCTAGCAATGGGTTGTGCGCTAACACCACCGACTTCAGCCACCCATTGCCGCCGCAGCATGAGATCGGCGCCGGCGACTTCGTGGCCAACGGCGCTCAAATAGACTGCCAAAGGCCAACCCAGATAGCCGTCGATTCCGGCGATAAAGACCCTCATAGTGCGCTCCCACTTTCCGTCATGTCGTCCGCAGATGATCGCGACAATCTTACAAGGTTCAGGGACGATTTGTAGTGTTGCTCATACGGTGTGAACCGTCTCTCCACTGTAACTCGAAAGCAGCGATGCTGAAACAAGATCGTCACGCACTTGGCATCCCTCATATGTCGAGAACACATATCGGTTTATAATACCGAGCGCAACATATCCAGAGACACACGCTATGGCGCAGACTGCGAGTGCAACTTGACCAAAACCAAAGAACGAAGCGCAACCTACCTGGGTCTCATCAGGCACAACCGAGCCTTCCGCTACCTCTGGGCCGGGCAGATCGTTAGCCTAACGGGAGACTGGTTCAACCTGATCGCTTCGGCAGCTTTAATTGCCACCTTAACGCAGTCGGGCGCCGCGGTCGGCGGCCTTTTCGCCGTGCGAATGCTGGCGCCCTTTTTGGTCAGCCCATTCGCAGGCGTCGTCGCAGACCGCTACAACCGCAAAACAATTCTGATCACAGCCGATATCCTGCGCTGTTTCGTGGTGCTCGGCTTTGTACTCGTGCGCGAGCCGGAACTTGTCTGGCTCATTTACTTGCTGACGGCCATTCAAAGTGCCTCGCAAGGCTTCTTTTTCCCGGCCTGGAACTCGATCTTGCCGGACATCACCGCGCCACAAGAACTCGGCGTCGCCAACGCCCTGGCGTCTTCGACCTGGTCAGTCATGCTGGCATTTGGCGCGGCTCTTGGCGGCCTGGTATCCGGCGTCGCCGGCGTATATCCGGCCTTTGTCATTGATGCTGTGACATTCCTGGTCAGCGCGCTCATCCTCTTCCGCATGCCCTATCAATCGGTGCTCTCACCCGGTGAAGATCAATCCATGATGGCGGGTATCCGCCAGTACATCGACGGCCTCGCCTATTTGCGGCGCCATATCGATACATTTTCCATCACCTTGCAAAAGGGCCTGTTGGGACTTCTGATTATAGGTCTATACCAAGTTGTACAAGTGACCATCGCCGAGCGTTATTTTCCAATTGGCGAAGGCGGCAGCATAAGCCTCGGTCTGATCTATGTGATGTCCGGCATTGGATCGGGCATTGGTCCCATCCTTGGACGCCATTGGGCGCGCGACCAAGACCGCCGTCTGCGGCTGATGATCGCGCTGGGATATGTCTGCGCCATCGCGGGATTTCTCATCAGCGCAACGCTGGCATCATTACCGATCATACTCTTTGGAGGCTTTCTACGCGGTATCGGCGGGGGATTAATATGGGTGCTCGGCACACAATTGCTTTTGCAGATCGTGCCTAACGAAGTCAGAGGGCGCGTTTTCTCTACCGAATTCGCCATGTATACACTCTTTGCCGCTGTGTCATCCGGCATCTCCGGAACCTTGATTGATTCTAGCCTGGGCGTAACGGGGATCTTGCTACTGGGCTCCGCGCTGCTGGTTGTTCCTACTGTCCTATGGTGCCTCTGGATCTTCTTTGGCAAGCGCGATGTCGTCTATATAGGCGAAAGCGTGGCGCTGACTTAACCATCACGCATTTTAAATAGGTCATCTCCGAACTTCCGCTATAATAGGCGCAGCATGAACGGGTGAGTCTGAACACATGATACCCTTCAATCAACTGAAGCCGCTCCATGACCAGCTTGCGGGTGAGATCGCCGTGGCAATGCGGCGCGTCGCTGATAGTGGCTGGTACATCCTGGGACCCGAGGTCGAGGCCTTCGAACGGGAATTCGCCGAATATCATGGTGTTGCCCATGCGGTAGGCGTCGCCACCGGCACCGACGCGATCGAGCTGGCGTTGCTCGCCGGTGGCATCGGTCGCGGGGATGAGGTCATCACGGTGGCGCATACAGCCATGGCCACGGTCAGCGCCATTGAAGCTGCCGGAGCCAAACCTGTGCTGGCAGATATCGACCTCCGTACCTTCACGCTCGATCCGCAAAGCGCGCGCGAGCGCTTTACCGACCGAACACGCGCCATCGTTGCCGTCCATCTCTACGGTCAGCCGGCCGATTTGACGTCACTGGAAGCGATCGCCAAGGAGCATGATCTGCTTCTCATCGAAGATTGCGCGCAGGCGCACGGCGCTGCCTGGAACGGGGCATCGGTCGGTACAGTCGGGCACTTGGGAACCTTCAGCTTTTATCCAACCAAAAACATGGGCGCCTACGGCGACGGCGGCGCGGTAATCACCCGGAACGCTGACCTGGCGGACAGGCTGCGCAAATTGCGCAACTACGGCCAGACGACAAGATATACCCATCAGTCTCGCGGTGGCAACAGCCGCCTCGACGAACTGCAAGCCGCAATTTTGCGTGTCAAGCTCCAACACCTCGATAGTCACAATCGACGCCGTCAGGCGATTGCAGCGACCTACGATGACCGTTTGCAGGGTGTAATCACGCCTTGGGTCGCCAATAACGCCAAACACGTATACCACCTGTACGTCATACGAGACGAGCGGCGCGATCAACTGATGCAGGCGCTCAAGGCACGCGATATAGGTACGCTCATCCATTATCCCATCCCGATCTACTTGCAGGAATCGCACCGTGATCTTGGAATGGGATCGGGCAGCCTGCCCAATACCGAAAAAGCCGCGCGCGAAATCCTTTCCCTGCCGCTGTACATAGGAATGAGCGATGAAGACGTCATGCATGTCTGCAAGGCGATCGCTGAACTTCGAGGCTGATTGGATGAACTTCGGCAGAGCATTTCAAGGCAAACGCGCGCTTGTTACTGGCGGCATGGGCTTCACCGGTAGCAATCTTGCTATTGCCCTTGTTAATGCCGGAGCGGATGTGACCGTTGTCGACGCCATGATCCCGGGTTACGCGGGAAATCTCTACAATATCGAGCCGATCCGCGACCGCGTTACAGTCAACTTTTCCGACGTGCGCGACGCCAATGTGATGAACTATCTGGTGCAGGGACAGGACTACGTTTTTCACCTGGCGGGACAGGTCGATCATATATTGAGCCTGAACAATCCCTTCCCCGACATCGACATCAACATCAAAGGCACCGCGATCTTGATGGAAGCGCTGCGCTGGCATAATCCAGATGCCAAACTTATCTATACCGGCACACGCGGTCAATACGGGCCGGCGGTGTCCTTGCCGGTCAACGAAGAGGCAGCCACACATCCCAAGGGTATTTACGAAATCTCCAATCTGACCGCGGAGAAAATCATCCAAGTCTACAATGACGTACATGGCATCGCCTCGGTCCTGCTGCGGCTGACTAACGCCTATGGTCCGCGCGCCCAAATGAAACACCCGCGTTACGGCGTGGTCAACTGGTTTGTGCGGCTGGCGATTGATGACGAGACGATCAAAGTCTTCGGCGATGGCAGAATCTTGCGCGACTTCCTGTATATCGACGACGCAGTTGAAGCGATCATGATGTGCGCGCTGGCACCCAAAGCCATCGGCGAGGTGCTGAACGTCGGCATTGATCAACCGACCGATTTCATCGAGCTAGCGAATACGGTGATTGATGTCGCCGGCAGCGGCCGCTGGCAGCACGCCCCCTTTACGCGCGAGCGCGAGGCGCAGGAACCCGGCGACTTCTACTCCGATATCACTAAAATTCGGCAACTGGTCGGCTGGGAGCCGCGTACATGTTTGAGGGACGGATTGCGCGCAACTGTGGACTTCTACCGGCAACACAAAGCGCACTACTGGAGCGACGATGACAAGGGTTGACATCCACCCCTCGGTGCGCCAAGGCGACAACATGCAGATCATGGGTGACTTGTCCCTCGAGCGCGGCGTCGAAGTGGGCGCCAACGTGACCTTCTATCCCAAGGTCCACGTGGGAGAAAACACCAAGATCCTGCCAGGCGCGGTCATCGGACGGCCACCCATCCGCGCCGGTACAACCAATCGCCCCATCGACCGCGGCGATGCTAACGTGCGCATCGGATCCGATTGCGTCATCGGGGCGAACTGCGTGCTCTACACCAATATGCTCATCGGCAACAACGTGCTCATCGGCGATCTGGCTTCATTGCGCGAGGGCTGTCGGCTTGAACACGACACGGTGGTTGGCAGAGCCAGCATTTTGCTGCACGACATTGTCCTGCAAGCCCGTAGCCGCGTCCACGACATGGTGCACCTGACGGGAAACATGCTCATCGAATCGGACGTCTTCATCGGTCCCAGCGTCAGCGCCGCCAACGACAACGACGTCTATCTCAAACGCTTTGGTCTGATCCCCTTCGAAAACGACCCCCCAGTTGTCCGGCGCTTTGCCGTCATTGGCACGGCTGCGACCATTGGCGCCGGTGTCGAAGTCGGCAGGGGCGCTATCGTGGCGCCCGGCGCGATGGCGACCAAAGATGTCGCGCCCTGGACCATCGTAGCCGGTGTGCCGGCGCGCGAACTGAGATCTGTTGATGAAGACAGCCGAGCGCAAATCCTGGCGCATTTTGGGCTGAACGATGAGGCAAGCGCATGAGCCTGTTCTCAATTGTCGTGCCCGTCTTTCACAACGCCAGCAGTCTGCCGGATTTACTGTCCGAGTTGCAAGCCGTCGCCGACAAGAACCCGGGAGACGACTTTGAATTCATCTTCGTCGACGATGGATCCGGCGATGACTCTTTTGCAGTGCTGCGTAAGCTGGGAAGTGACGAACCGCGCATGAAAGTGGTCAAGCTATCGCGGAATTTCGGTTCCAATCCGGCGATCATGGCCGGCATGAGCCAGGCGCAGGGCGATGCAATCGCCGCTATCGCCGCCGATTTGCAAGATCCGCCCGCCCTGCTGCACGATATGTTGGCGCTTTGGCGACAGGATCACAAAGTGGTGATTGCCGCCCGACGCCAGCGCCAAGATCCCTTCCCGACGTCGCTTTTTTCGGACATCTTCTACCGGCTCTTCCGCCGCTACGCCATCAAAACCATGCCCGAACGCGGCTTCGATTTTTTTCTGATCGACCGACAAGTCTGCGCGCTGATCAACGATATTCAAGAGAACAACGCCTACCTGATGGGCTTGATCCTCTGGCTTGGATTCGACCCTTACGTCCTCTACTACGACCGCCAGGCGCGGAAAAAAGAGTACGGCCAGTCGATGTGGTCTTTGAAACGCAAACTCAAATACTTTGTCGACTCGTTCGTGGCCTTTTCGTATTTCCCCATTCGCCTGGCATCGGCTCTGGGCGTGCTATTCAGCCTGCTGGGCTTGCTCTACGCGCTATGGGTGATTTACGCGCGGCTGGCGCTGGGTATCGAAACCGAAGGTTGGGCTTCGCTGATGATCGTCGTGCTCATCGCGGCCGGCGTGCAGATGTTAATCCTGGGAATAATCGGCGAATATATGTGGCGCAGCCTGGACGAGGTGCGACGGCGTCCCCGTTTCATCATTGAAACGATCGTCCAGAACGAAGGCGCAACAATTAAAGCCGAGCCAGCGGAAAGATCTCTGGAGCGTTAAGCCCCTTCCCATCACCTACTGTTCGTTCGAATCTGGCCTGTGCTGGACTGGTCACCTACCTTCCGCAACAGCGTGACGGAGTATGTCAATACACGCTTCGCCTATTCGCGCCTTCGCAGGTATGATTGTCCCCATACTCGATCAATTTCAAAGCGAGGTCAGAGATGAAGATTCACGGTATCGTGCCACCGATGGCGACCCCCTTCACCGCCGACGGCTCACTTGACGAAGCGGCGCTGCGCGCGGAAGTACGCTATCTCATTGAAGAAGCGGGGGTACATGGCCTGGCTGTCGGCGGCAGTACCGGCGAGGGACAGACGCTTTCCACCGACGAACTGCGAATCGTCGTGGGCAGCGCGCTCGATGTCGCGTCCGGCCGCGTCCCGGTGATCGCCGGCATCATCGTCGACAGCACGCGCCAGGCCATCGAAAAAGCCGGGGCGCTTGCCGATCTGGATGTGGCCGCCCTGCAAGTGACACCCGTGCACTATCTCTTCCGCCCGACCGACGAAATGATGTTCCGGCACTTCGCGACGCTGGCGGAAGCGGCCGCCCATCCAGTCATGATTTACAATGTCGTGCCCTGGACTTATTGTTCGCCCGCCCTGCTGGACCGCATGATGCGCGAGATCGACGGCCTTATCGGCGTGAAGCAGAGTGCCGGCGACCTGAAACTGCTGGCTGACCTGTTGATGACATCCGCCGACGCCGGCTTGATCATGTCCGCGGTGGACGCGCTGCTCTATCCGTCCTTTAGTCTGGGCGCGCATGGCGCCATCGCCGCGATTCTAACAGCGGCGCCGGAGCTATGCGTGGCGCTGTGGGATCAAGTGGGTGCGGGCGATCACTCGGCCGCGCTGTCAACTCATTTGAAGCTCTTGCCGATCTGGAATGCCATCATGGACGACAACTTGCCAGCGAATGTCAAAACCGCGCTGACCATGCAAGGACGCCCGGCCGGCAACGCTCGTATGCCCATGCCGGACAGTTCACCGGAACAGCGTCAAGCGATTCGGTCTGCCCTGCTGGCGGCGGATGTCTCGTTGGTCTAGTCCACTAGGTATCGCTGCAGCGCGTCCCGGTTCAATTCGATGCCGAGACCCGGTTTCTGCGGCAACGGAATCTCACCGTCGACCATCTGCAGTTCATCGGCAACCAGTTCGTCGCGCAATACCGATTCCGACAAATGCGTCGGCAGAAATTCGATGAATGGACAGCAGGCGGCCGCGAACCCCAAATGTGCGCTAGCGGCAATGCCGATGCCGGTCTTCCAACAATGCGGCACCACCAGCCGTCCATAATCCGACGCCAACTGCGTGACCTTGCGCGCCTCTGTGAAGCCGCCTATGCGACCGACATCGGGCTGCAATACATCGAGCTTGCCGCGGTGCGCCAAATCCAGGAATTCCCAATGTGTATTCTGCCATTCTCCCGCGGCGATCCGAATCGGTGAATTCGCATTGATAAAGGCGTAGCCGTCCAGATCATCAATGTTGATCGGCGTCTCCAAAAAGAACAGATCAAAAGGCTCCAATTGCTTGATCACGCGCAGCGCCGTTCGCGCATCGCCCCAGGCATAGGCAACATCAACCATCAAGGTCATTTCGTCGCCCACCGCTTCCCGGCATTCCGCGACGATACCGGCCACGTGATCATCATGTTCTTGCAGGGCATTGTGGGTATAAGGCCCATTGATGCAGATCTCCAGTTTGGCCGCCTTGAACCCGAACTCCTTCGCGTGCAAGAGTTTTTCCTTCAACGAATCGCGGTATTCTTGCAGGGTATCGCCGTTGGGAAGCAGCGACGCATAAGGCGTGATCGACTCCTTCACCGCGCCACCCAATAAACTGTAAACCGGCAGACCCAGCGCTTTGCCCTTGATATCCCAGAGCGCCATGTCTATCGCGCCCATCGCGCAAATCAATGCACCGCGCCGTCCGTTCATCTTCGAGCCGCTATACAGTTTCTGCCAAATGGCTTCCGGCTGCATGGGGTCCTCGCCGATGAGCATTTCCTCGAGCCCTAAGCCCATAATGTGCGTGCCTTGCGCCTGGATGCAAGCGCGCGCGATCCAGGGATTCACATCGGTTTCGCCGATGCCGACGATGCCCTCGTCCGTATGGATCTCCACCACCAGGTCATCCTGCGCCGAGGAACAAGCTTCCGTGTGAAATTCCGGAACCAATAATACGTGGCAATCAATGCGGGTGATTTTCATAATGCATTCCTGTCAACACTGAAAATGGATAAATTGTTCCTTCACAGACATCCGCCAAATCTATTCCAGTAAGACGCAGGCCAGGCTCGTGCCCGCCACGCGAAGTTGAAAGCTGCTTTTGTCTTCTTCCAAAATATCTTCATCCAGAAAACGACGGACGTTGCTGAAGCCGTCTTTACTGATTCTTTCACTGACCGGCTCGGAGCCCGCGTTGATAAAGAACCAGGCTTCTGCGCCATTATATTCGCGGCGGCGTCGCAGGAGCCTTCCGCAGCGATCCGGCGAGACCCCGGCCATCCCCAGCAGCGCTTCCAGAAATCGATCCGTTCCCTGGTCCACATCGCGAAATGCCAGGGCGCCGAATCCCAGGAACGTGCCGATCAAGACGCTGCTCCCCTCGCCTACGCGATTCATCACGCCAGCGACACGGTCACCGTTCATCAAGATAGCCTCCGCCGTGCTCGGTTGCAAGCTCTGCAAGTAGAAACTCGCCAACACTTCTATATTGGCGAAGTGTCCTGCGCCGGTCAGTTTCGCCGCAGCATCGAATTCGCCGAAACGGCGCTGCTCGGGCATCCAGCGTCGTTCGTCATTCGGCTCCTTGATCATCACCAGGTCCGCGTGTTTCGCGCCGAATAACTCTTCTCCCCCATCCACCAACTGCGTCACGGTACACCAGCCATACTTGTCCCAGCGGCCCGGGCAGGCTTCGCTGATCAGCATCCCGCCACGCTTCGCAAAGTCTATCAGATGGGCGAAGTATTCGGAATCCAGGCTGAGCGGCATGGTGAGAATCGCCGCTTGGTAATGACGCAGGTCGCCGGCCGCGACCTCGTCCGCATCCAGGAAGTCGACGGCGATACCCAACCGCCACAGTCGCGCGTAATGCCCGCGCATATTGTAACGATAGTGATGGATGACCTCTCCGTTGCAAGCCTGGAAGAAGTGATAGAGATCTTCATTGACCAGCAAGGCGACCCGCGCGCGCGGTGGCTGCGCCTGCGAAAAAAACTGGCCGCGCCGCTGTATCGCCTTGCCGATGCGGCTGACCGCTTGCATCCGCTCCGTGCTATCGCCAACTGGATCGAGCAAGCCGAAGCCGTTGGCTTCTTTCCAAAAGCGCTCCACGCGATGATTCCAGAAGCTGATGCCCGTCATGCCACAGGCCAAACCTGACAGCGCCCAAACGTGCAGGTCATTTGGCGTCGGTTTACGCCCATAATGCAAAGAGGTCGAGATGGGACCACCCTGAAACTCGGCGCCCCAAAGCGCGCGGTCACGCCCGTTGTTGCAGCGCGCCAGGTCGGTACAAAGCATCATCTCTTCCCAGATTTCGTAAAGCAAGGCCTGTGGCTCGCTGTCGATGGGATCGTCCCAGGGATGGCCATTATTCCACTTGGGATAATTGCTGGTGCCGAAGAAATCGCCGGCGCGCGCCCATGCCCACTCAGCGCCGGAAGCGACGCGCGGCGTATCGGCATGGCTGAAAACCGGCCGCTGATAGGTATCATTCTCGCGCAACGCCCCCGTCTTAAAGCCCAGGGTGCCCACCATTGTCACATCGTCCATAAAATAGCGCCAATCAATGAAAGGCGCAAGCGGTTCCTCACGACGCGGCGGTTCGACCTCGTCCCAGTCGCCGTAGTTGATCTGCCAGGTCTCATTCAGCGCTTCCAGACTACCATATTTTTCCTGCAGCCACTCGCGGAAGCGCGCGAGGGTATGCGGACAATAACAGAAGCCCAGCTTACCCGCCGTGTTAGGCCAAAACCCGATCTCTTGAAAGGTATTCCAAGCCCAGATATTCTTGTATTGTCCCAGCGTGCGCGCCAGCTCGGCGATGAAACGCGTGGCCGCGTCCCGCACGCCGGGATGGTCCCAACAGGGACCCGGCTTGCCATCCATCGGTATGGTGTATTGAGCCGGCTGATTGTGCCGTCGTCCATCTGAATAAACGAAGTGACAATCGGGGAATTTTCGCCAGACCCAAGCCGGCGCTTGCTCCATTGTCAAACCGAGATAGATGCCCAGATCCAGTTCCCCGGCGCGCTTGATCAAGCGTTCAATGCGCGAAAAATCGGTCTCGCCTTCTCGCGGCTCGTCCGCCGACCAGTGTTCCTGGATCTTGATCATGTTGAAGCCGTAGTCCTTCAACAGCGGCAGATCCGCCAGCACCCCGTCCAGATCCAGGCAAGGTTCGCGATAGACATGCGTACCAAAGGGAAAGACATTGTCACCAAAAATCGGGAAAATAGTCAAGGTGTTGTCCTCCGCACATCTAACAGAATCCGGACAATGAGCGGATATCCAATAGATGCGTATTCCCCTTCGTTCATTGTGGCTGAGGACACAACAGATTTCGTTATTGCGTTCGCGACCACTACAACCCCATCCCCGGCTAATGCCCCCCTCGATCCCCCCGCTTCAACGGGGGGCAGAAACCCCAGGCTTTGGGGAAGGGTGACTCGTTGACGTGAAAACTGGAAAATGATTGAGAACATCGAGATTTGATGACTAGACAACCAATTCCGGCAGATACGCTCCCCCTCCCTGAAGCCTCGGTGAAGTTGCCCCGTTTTGGTGGACAGTGATTCTGTCTAATCGGCAGCGCGTTCATATTGCTCCGGGCTGAGGAATCCCAGGGCAGAATGCCGTCTTTGCCGGTTATACCAAATCTCAATGAAATCAAACACAGCTTGTCGTGCCTCTTGAACTGTAGCAATGCGCCTATGCGAATATTCCGTTTTCAGCGTAGCAAAGAAACTCTCCATCATCGCATTGTCATAGCAGTTGCCGGCAGCACTCATGCTGACTTGGATATGATGGTTCTCCAGGAGTTGGCGGTATTCCTTGCTGGTATATTGGCTGCCACGATCACTATGATGGACCAAGTCGCGCTCAATAGGCCGCTGTCCCAAAGCCATTTTAAGAGCATCTGTTGTCAACTGTCTGTCCGCCTTTTGCTTCATTGACCAGCCTACGATTCTGCGCGAAAACGTGTCTAATACCACCGCCAAGTACAGCCATCCTTCACCGGTTCTGATTTGCACGATATCGGCAAGCCACTTCTGGTTGACGCGCTGAGCTGTGAAGTCCTGCTGCAGTAGGTTCGCTGACGCTGAGCCAGATATAGGCGACCGCCTGCGCCTCCCGTAGCCTTGTTTGCGTCGTGCACGTATGCCATGCAGTCGCATCAAACTCGCTACTCGCTTACGGCCGATTCGCCAACCCGCTGCCCATAACTCCGCATGTATCCGTGGACTGCCGTAGCGCTGGCGACTGCGCTCAAAGATCTCACGAATCCGTTGCAGCAAAACTTCATTGTTCCGCTCCCGCTGGCTGACAGTCCGCTTCAACCAAGCATAGAATCCACTGCTTGATACTCCCAACACCTGGCACATCCGACGTACACTGAACTGCGCTTGGTGACTCTCAATAAATCGAAACTTCATCTTCGGCGCTCCTGAGAGAACACTTGGATAGCTTTTTTTAAAATATCTCGCTCCTCACGCGCAACCGACAACTCATGCTTCAGACGACCAATCTCCGCTTCCGCTTCACGCTCCGCACTCGGCTTCAATTCATCGCTCTTTTCATCTACACGAAATCGTTGACGCCACTTGTAGATTAGTCCCGGTGTGATGCCCAGATCTCGCTCCACCTGGGCCACTTTCATTCCCGGTTGTGATGCCAACCTCAGTGCTTCGCGCTTGAACTCCTCTGGATACTTCTTCAAGTCCGCCATCTTCCCCTCCAACACCTATCATATTGGACAATCCTTGTGTCCACAAAATCGGGGGAAGATCACGGGGAGGGGGCCGGGGGGTGGGGTTAAAAGACATGTCGTGACCTTCCCTATTTATGGGGGAAGGGGCCGGGGGATGGGGGCAAACTCTTCGTATGCTCACACCTTACTCCTTCACCGCGCCCAACTTGATGCCCGAGATGAAATAGCGCTGCAAGAAAGGATACACGATCAGGATCGGCACGGTCGCCACGACGATTTGCGCGCCGCGGATCGCCCGGTCGGACAGCCGCTGTAAATCCTGGGGATTGATGCCAACATTCGTCAGATCCAAGGTGACGATCACCGTACGCAAGAAGGTCTGCATCGGATAGTTGGCAGAATCGGTCATGTAGATCAAGCCGTCAAACCAGGCATTCCAGTGGTTGACCGTCGAGAACAGCGTCAAGGTGGCAATGGCTGGCAAGGACAGCGGAATATAAATGTGCCAGAGAACGCGCCAATGCGAGGCGCCATCAATCACCGCGGATTCTTCCAACTCCTTTGGCACATCGCGGAAAAAGTTCATCAATCAGGATCACGCTGAAGATCGGCACCGCATTGGGCAGGATCAGTGAGCCCAGCGTATTCAACAAGCCGAGGCTGCGCACGACCAAAAACGAAGGAATCAAGCCGCCGTCGAAGAGCATGGCAAAGACGAAGAACCAAATGAATATCGTGCGCCCTTTGAAAACGCGCGGCGTCTTCGATAGTGGATAAGCCGTCAGGATCACCAGGATCATGTTCAGGCTCGTGCCCGTCAGCACGCGCGCCACTGAGATAAAAAACGACCTCAGAAACGTCGGGGAGCCCATGACTTTCTGGTAATTCTCCAGCGTGAAGTCTATGGGCCAGAAGGAGACGAAGCCGCCGGTCGCCGGCGCCCGCCCGCTGAGTGAAACCGCGAAAATATGAATCAGCGGCAATAGGCAAAGCACGGCGAAGGCAGTGAGAAAGATATAGTTGAAACTATCAAAAAGTCGGCTGAACCAATTCTGATTGCGAATCACAAGTCCGCCCTCACAGGATCCGATAACCGGCGAAACGATCCGCCATCCAATACGAAAGCACGATCAAGATGAAGCCGATGAATGACTTGAACAAACCGACCGCCCCCGCCAGGCTGTATTGCGCAGAGATCAAGCCGACGCGGTAGACGTAAGTATCGACGATATCGCCGGTGCGGTAGACAGCCGGGCTGTATAGCGTCAGGATCTGCTCGAAGCCGGCTTGCAGCACATCGCCCAAACTCAAGGCCGCCAACAGCACAATCGTCGGACGGATGCCGGGCAAGGTGATATACCAGATTCGCCGGAAGCGCCCGGCTCCGTCAATCGCGGCCGCCTCGTGCAAGACCGGATTGATCGCCGTCAGCGCCGCCAGATAAACAATCGTCGAAAAGCCGACGTTCTTCCAAAAGCCCGAAGTGATCACCGTGCCACGGAACCAGTCGTTGCTGCCGAGCCACAACTGAGGTTTAAACCCCAAAGCACGAATGGCTTGATTGAGTATGCCGCCCGCCGACAGGATATCCAGCAGAATCCCGCCCAGCACGATCCAGGACAAGAAATGCGGCAGATAGATCATTGTTTGAATGGTACGGCGGAAAAGGATGCGCCGCGCCTCGTTCAGCAGCAGCGCCAAGATGACCGCGCCTACCTGATCAGCGACGATCTTCGAAATCGAGATGACCAGCGTATTGCCGAAAATCCGGCTGAATTCCGGCAGGGAAAACAGAAACTCAAAATTCTCCCAGCCGATCCAGGGCGATCCCGCGAAGCCTTTTGCCGGGCTAAAATCCTGAAAGGCGATGACCACGCCATACATCGGATAGTAGCGAAACAGCAGAACGAAGATCACCCCCGGCACGATCATCACGTAAAGCGGCCAAGCGCGTTTCATGTACTGTTTGAATGTCATGCGCTCGCTCGGAAGTTAAGTCCCCTTCCCTCATTTATGGGGGAAGGGGATTTAGGGGATGGGGGCGAAACACTTACATCTGCCCGTGCCACCACTCGTTGACTTCATCCGTGATGCGGTCGCCACCGCCAGAGTGCCATTCTTCGGCAAACGAATCAAAGCGATCCAGCGATTCCTCACCAGTGATGATGTTGATGAAGGTCTCGGCCTCCAAGCCGTCCAGAGATGTGCCCGCGCGCACCATGGTACGCGTCGGCACGGTGGTGAAGTGGTCCTTGATGCCATCGGCTTCCCAGTGGTCGACTGCGAAGACATTCGCCTCGTCCCACAAAACCGAGAGCGGATCGCCACCCTGGAAGGCTTCCATAAGCGCATCACGCTCGTCTTCCGGCGTGTTCGCCCAGACATCGCGCCGATACTTGATCCAATTCGTTTCGAAGAAGGGATCGGTACGGCTGCCGCCGTTAGTCCCGGGCGGACCCCAAATGTGCTTGGAGCTGTCATAACCGTTGAGATCGAGCGTATCACCCATCGGATCGAGATCGCCGTCTTCATTGCGCCAGAAGTAATCGATGCCCTCCCAGCCGTGGAAACGGTTGCTAGGTGTTTGCATCAACTCCGCCCACCAGGCGACCTGCTTCAATACCAGGTCGACATGCTCGAAGCCCTTGCGGAAGCAGTAAACGGTATCGGGCACCGGATTGCTCCAGGCCTTCTTCTTGATGCCGGTCGGACCCGTCGGAATATCGCCGAAAGCCCAGCGCGCGTCAGGATCGTTGGCGACGCTATCCGGCGCGCCATATACCGCCCCAAACGCGGGCGAGTACATGATGCCGGCGAGATTACCACCGATATGCGTGCCCGCATTCTGCCAGGGCGCGAAAGTGAAGAAATCTTGCGCCAGCAGTCCTTCGCTATACCATTGCCGTATGGTGCCGAGCACTTCCTTGATCTCCGGACGGACGCTGTCGTATTGCAAATCGCCATTCTCATCGGGCGTCCAGAAACTCGGCATAACGCCCCAGGCGCCGAAGATTGGATCGAGAGAGCAATACCAGGTGTTAACCTGTCCATTGGCCGCGATGCCGAGGGTCGTGCCCTCGCCACCTTGACCCATATCCGCTTCCACGAAGGCGCTGGCTACAGCGTGTAACTCTTCAATCGTCGCCGGCGCGCTCATGCCAACAGCATCCAGCCAGTCCTGTCGAATAAACAAGACTTTGTCGTTCTGCGCCGCCTGCTCGATGTAGGGCAGACCCATCTTGCGCCCGTTAACTTCCGCCAGCCGCCAGGCGATACCATCGCTGAAGCCCATCGCTTCTTTCAGCCAGACAGGATGCGCCACTTCGTCGTAAACATCGGTGATGTCTTCCAGCAAGTCGTTCTCCAATAGTTCGGAATAGACTTGCAAGGGCACGGTTTCCATAAAGTCGGGCAATTCGTTGCTGGCAATGGCGAGATTGTATTTCTGCAAGACCTCGGCGGCATTGTCCGTCCAGTTGAAAGCCAGCTTCCAATTGATGCCGGTCACCGCGGCGTTCAAACGTGTAAAGGGCGAATTCTCAATATCGTCTCCATCGGGGAATTCCCAGGGACCGCGGCGGCTGCCGGTGACCGTCACCGGTGGATCCGCTGGCATGCCTTCGGGGATCGGCGGCAAAGTCGTCGTCCAGCCACGCGGGTTGTTCGGGCTACCCGGATGCAGCTCGGCGGGGATATCCCCCATGCCTTGCGCCAATATCGGCGCCATGCCATAGCGCGCCATCATGGCGGCCGCCATACCGGCGCCGCTCAGCCTCAAGAAGTCCCTGCGCGAGGGCTTCAGGTCCGATGTGTTATAGGGGAATCTCTTGTTCATCAGAACTCCTTAACAAAACTAATTGACCTTACAGTAATTCTGCTCCCGCGCCTCAATAAGCACCTCCTTGTTCTCGGGACTTCCCGTCCATGTTCTTGCTTTCAGTTTCGGCGGTCAGAGAGATCACCGTCTGCCAGACTTCGCTCGAAAATCGAATATGGCTGCGCATCAATACGCCGGCGGCATCTCCGTCGCGATCGGCAATGGCGTCAAAGATCGCCTGGTGTGTGCCGCCTCCCTCCGCCTGTGACGGCAAGGTATCCAGATGTGTCTCTTGCAAGACTTCTTCCAACACGTCGATCAAATTGCCAACGAATTGACTAATGATGGCGTTGTGGCTGGCCACACCAATGCAGCGATGAAAGTTCATATCGGCTTTAAGATATTCGCGAACATCGTCTGTGCCGTTCATCGTTGTCAGTTCACGCTGAACTTGTTTCAGGTCAGCCGGAGTCGCGCGTTCAGCCGCGGCACGAGCCGCTTCCACTTCAATCATCTTGCGCGCATCCAGCAACTCGATCATCGTCCCGCCCCAGGTTGCCAGGCTTAGCCCCAGAATGCGCCCAAAACTTGCGCCGGTATTCGTCGTCAGGAAGGTGCCCTCCCCCACGCGCGATTGCACCAGCCCAACCGCTTCCAACACCTTGAGCGCCTCGCGCACACTGTAGCGGCCGACGCCCAGCGCGTCTGCCAAGGCGCGCTCCGATGGCAAGCGCTCGCCCAATTGCACGACGCCCGACAAGATGTAATTCTTCAGTTGCTCCAGGGTTTGATCTTTGACGCTTGCTTTTTCGATCGTTCGCAAGCCGGACATGCTTGGTGAGGGGTCTTTCACATCAGACCTCGCTTCCGATGTGGAAAATTGGTCAGTGGTGTTACCAATTTTAGGCGATTTCACGAAGCATGTCAAATTTCCCGGTTCTATCCACGGGCAATCGCTTCAAACAGGCAGGGCTGAATACAACATATTATTTTCAACACAGAGGCACAGAAGCAGTTCCAAGTGAGTCATGCGAAACCAGAAATCAAGTCGCCTTGTAGGGGCGACACTTGTGTCGCCCTAAAACTGAGCCCAAGATGTTTGCGAGATTCCCATTAATTTATTGGAACTACTGAGCTTCAGTTTGAAACATGACACTTTTCGCTCTATATCTGAATAGGGAACAAGCTCTGATCTGTCATTGCGGCTAGTCGTATCGCAGTTATACCTATGGTTCTTCGTTCATAAGATGCTTTTCTCTGTGCCCTCGGTGTACTCGGTGGTAAAGAAAGATTTGAAGCGATTGCCCTGGTTTTATCCCATTTGGCAAAGAGGTCAATCAAACGTAGACATGAGCAGAATCGATGCCAATAGAGACAAAAATCAGCTGAGCGCGAATCCGCAAACGACGAGTCTGCGATTGCAAATGTCTGCGAGCCCCATTGCCATATACCGAGCCCGAGACTGAAATTATTTATCGTCCCGGACTAAAGGTGATTGCTAGAGGTGTTTGATGAAGGCCGCGCGCATAGATTCGACCATCGCCGGCAAATAAGCGTGGGCGACGCCTTGGTAGAGCTTGACCTCGAACTGGTCCGCCGCGCCCTGTTCCGCATAAACGTTGCGGGCGTAGTCAACGATCTTGTGGATACCGGCGATCGGCGACAGTGGATCGCTGTCGCCGGTCAAGATCAACTGATAGCGTGGCGCGGTCAAGGCGACGATATGCTCCATATCGATGCCACTCGCCAGCACACCCGGCACAAAATAATAGATGCTGTGCAAGCGGTAATGGCCGTTATCTGCGAAATCACGATAGCGCGTCATCTGAGAAATTGGCGCAACCGCTTTGATCGTCTCATCGAGCGCCGCCACCCAGGTCGAGCGGGACGCGCCCAGGCTCATACCGGTCGCGCCAATTCGACTTTCGTCGACCTCCGGTCGGCTGCGCAAATACGCCAGAGCGCAGAGATCATCGTGTATCATCATGCCCCAGAGCGTTTTGCCCTGCCACAGAAAGTGCTTGAACAGCGACAACTCCGTCACCGCGCCGCTTTCAGCTTCAGCGGCCGGTCCCAGGCGCTCACGCTCACCGAAACCATAGGCGTCAATCGCCATGACAATGAAGCCCGCTGCGACCAGTGCTAGCCCTGGCGCATATCCGTTTTCGCGTACTTTAAGCGCGGCATCTTTTCCCAAGGGATACTTGCCACCGTGTTCATGGTGATAGAGCACAGCCGGCGCCGGAGTGTCGATACCCTTCGGCATTAGCAGGTATCCATAGACCGTATCGCCGACTCCGTTTTCAAATGTGAAGCGTTCTCGAATATGGTCTATCTCGTCGCAGCGAGACATCACCCGGACGTTTGGGATTGTCACTTGCGGAATGTCACCCAGCAACTGCCAAAGCCGCGCTCTTAATTTGTTGGATTCCGTCATTTTCAGCTCCAGTTGATAACGATGCCGATGGCCTGCGTATCCCAATTGGCAAGGTGCTCGTAGGCTCTGTTGAAATCCTGCCAGTCGTAGCGATGGGTGATCAACGGATCAATGACGACACGTCCGAGTGATAGCAGTTCCAGACAAAGCTCGTGTTCGCTGCGTTCTGTCCAAAATCCCGGGCTATTATCTTGCAGCGGGCGCGCATCGACATGCCCGCCGATGACATGCAAGCCCTTCATGTGCAAATCACGATAGAAGTTGACCGCTTCTGCTTCGCCACGGCTGCTGCCAACCAGGACAACGCGTCCACCTCTAGCGGCCAATTGGAAGGCTGTTACCACCATGGAGGGCGCGCTGGTGCACTCGATCACGATCCGCGCGCCGTTCTCGCTCAAGCGCGCGCGCAGATTGTCCTGCAGCATATCGTTTATGACAATGACATCGTCCACACCCACTTCGGCGGCGACTTCCAAGGGCTGCAGCCGCCGCGCAATGCCGATCACCGGCAAGCCGCCGGCAAGCTGAGCAAGGCGCATGGAAAGGATGCCGACCATCCCGGCGCCCAGGACCGCTACCGATTCGCCAAGCTCGATGCGCGCCTTGCGCACCCCTTGCATGGCGATTCCCATCATATTGAAAAATGAGGCCTGTTCGCTTGATATATTTTTTGGCGCCTCGATGCAGTCGGCGGCGTCGACGAGGGCATGTGACTGATGCCTGGCCGCGCACACGGCGCGGTCGCCCTCCTGCAACGTGGTTACCTCCGCTCCAGCGGCGATCACCTCGCCGACGAAGCTGTAGCCCGGGTATCCCGGAAAGGTTGGCGATGTATTGGGCAAACCCAGCAACCAGGCGCGCTCGGTGCCCGGGCTGATCAAAGTCGTCAGCGCGCGCAACAAAACCTGGCCTGTTCCGGGTGACGGCAAGGTGAATGACTCAAATTCAATGACGCCGCCTTCCATGACGGCGACCCGTCGCGCGTCGATCATTTCAATCCCGTGGTCGCAATGCCAGTCGTAATAAAGCGCTGCAAAAAGGCGAATACCAGGGTGATCGGCAATAGGGTCACAACCGTCATCGCCAAGACATAATGCCATTGAATCTGCAACTCGCCCTGAAAGGCGTTCAAGCCAACCTGCAAGGTGAAAAGGTCGTTCCGGCTGAGCACGATCAGCGGCCATAGGAAGTCGTTCCAGCGCCACATCACCGAAAAAATCGCAAGCACTGCCAGCAACGGACGTGCCAGCGGCAAAATGATCCGCCAGTAGATATGCCATTCGCTTGCGCCATCAATCCGCGCGGCGTCCAGCAGTTCGTCCGGGATGGTCAACATATATTGGCGCAGCAGAAAGATGCCCGTGGGCGTGGCCGCGCCGGGGATGATCACGCCCCACAAGTTATTCTTCCAGCCGATGGTCGTGATGACCAGAAAAACCGGTACCAGGATGACCGTAATCGAGATCATCAAGGTCGAGATGAACAGCACAAAAATGGCATCCCGTCCTTTGAACCGATACTTGCTCAGCGCGAACGCCGCCATACTATTGATCACGAGCGTGATCACAGTCGCCACGGTAGGTACGAGCACGCTGTTCTTGAGATAGGTGACGAAGTCAAAATTCTCGAGTTCTATCAGCGGATCGAGGTAATTCTCCCAAGCCAGCTTGACCTCTTCCACCGGCACGCGCTGTCGGATGTTGACCTTGATCTCTTCCGCTGCGGGATTCTCTGGGTCGATCATACGCGCTTCAATTCCGACACGCCGTATCTGCGCCAGTTCGCGCACGCTGCCATCTTCCATCGTCACGGCAACCACAAGATACAAACATGATCCGGCGAGACAGCCGCGCAATCCTAACGGAACTATCAGAGTCTGTCAAGCAAGGCGCGTTGCGCCGCTTGGCGGCGCCCGTGACCTCTCTCGGGATTGGACTCGGACAATTCGCGGTTATAATCCCTGCCACGCTGATCGACCATTAAGGAGGGCAAGATGCCTATCGGAAACAAGAACCGCAAGATCGCCGGCCTGGGCACACATCACATCGCTGTGCAAACGCAAGACTATGAAGCCTCGGTCAGGTTTTACACCGAGGTAATGGGCATGAGCGAAGTCGTCGGATTTAAAAGTGAGGGACGTCGCGCCGTTATTCTCGACATAGGCGACGGCAGCCATATGGAATTGTTTGAACCGATTCCCGGGTCTCAGCCCTCAAGCGACGCAACCGGCAACGTGGTCTTCCACTTTGCGTTGCAGACCACCGACATCAAATCGGCGCTGGAACGCGTCCGCGCTGCCGGCATGGAAATCACCGTCGAACTGAAAACGGTCGACATGGGACCGCTGAATATAAGTTTGGCCTTCTTCAAGGGACCCAGCGGCGAGGTGGTCGAATATATCCAGGTCAATGATTGAGCTCCCCTTCCCTCTTTATGGGGGCAAGGGGCAGGGGGATGGGGGTCGCTAAACTTCGACGTAGATTTCATCATTGCGGATCTGCACCGGAAAGCGCTTGAGCTTGCGCCGGTCGGTCAGACACTGGCCGCTGTGCAAGTCGTATTCCCAACCATGCCAGGGGCAGCGCAGGATCTCGTTTTCACGTCCCCAAACAAATTCACCGGCTTTGGATGGCAAAGTCGTTCCGCCAACTTTGCCTCGGCAGACCGGAGCGTAGGCATGTGGACAGATATTCAACACAGCCACGACCTGCTTTCCCGTGTTGAATACGCCGATCGACTTGCCATTTGCTTGTATGAGCCGACGTTCGCCGACTGGCAATTCGCTCAGCGACCCAACAAGCACCTGCCGCTTAGTGGACACGCTGCGGCGCCTTCAGGTTAAACACATCCAGCGCGTTGCCATACATCACCGCCTCTCGCAGCGCCGGTTCCAAGTGTCGCATGGCGAAATCGGGCGTATCGCCATCCCAATGTGGATAGTCACTGGAAAACATCAGCATCTTTTCCGCATCAAACATTTCCAGCACCTGGCGAAAATGCTTGGGGTCCTCCGGCTCCTCAATGGGCTGCGTGGTCACATTGATGTGATCCTGAATAATCTCGCTGGGTCGGCGCGTCAACCAGGGCGTCGTGGAGCGCAGCGCTTTCCAATTCTTGTCCAGCCGCCACATGATGGCCGGCAACCAGGCAACGCCACCTTCCACCAAGATGAACTTAAGCGAAGGGTATTTCTCGAATACACCCTCAACCACCATGCTCACCGTCTGCGTCATATAGGATGTCGCCAGCAGCGTATGCCATTCCAGGTAACTGGAGGCAAAACCGGCGGTGCCTCCCGATCCGGCAATGCCGACCCCTTCCAAGCCTGGATGAATGGCGACCGGCAAGTCATATTGAACAGCGGCTTCATAGATAGGATGAAAATAACTGTGGCCCAGCGGAAATGGCGACCCGCTCACCAGCAGCACCTGGGCAACCCGCGGATGCGCGCCCAGGCGATGAATCTCCGCCACTGCCAGCTCGATATTGCTGAAGGCGACCATGATCGACGCCAGATAGCGCTCATCAACCGGCAGCCAATCCTCGACAAAATGTGTGTTCACCGCCATTAGCGCCGCCGCCGAATAGTGGGCGTCGGGCGAGACGCAGTGCTCCATGGACTCCATCGGATTCATGACCGCGTAGTCGATGTCGTAGACATCAAGGAAGTGGCTCGCCATCGTCTCCGGCGATCGCTCGATGCGCCGTCCGTCCTCGGTTACCGCATCCGATTTCATCACGCCGTTGGGATTATAGAGATTAGGATGCCCGGCGCCGTGATCGCCGCGCAGATAGCGGGTGCGCCAGGGCTCGTCGAGGTATTCCGCCACCTGCTCGTGGATTGGCACCGGATGAAGATCGGTATCGATGATCATTTTGGGTTTGGACATAGCCTGCCCCTCGGCCATTCGCCTAGCCTGAACTATAACATAAGGTCTGCGGAAAACCATTCGCTCTACATTATTATGTTGGACGCGGCTTCCACTACACCGGCATCTTCGACGACGGCTCAACAACGCGCTAGCGGCACAACCGCCCAGCCGAGCGTTTCGTGGTTTCAGAGCTCGGCTCATTGGATTACTTGCAATTTTGCTCCCCCTCCGATTATACTTTCACCAATGTATAGTGATGCGGCATTACGCATCTTTAGCGAGGTGAAATAATGATTCGAAAACACCGTTATCTGCTGATCGTGTGCCTGGGACTGCTTTTGCTTGCCGGCGGTCTGCTTGCTTCGGCCCAGGACGAACCGGTGACGATCACCGCCTGGGGGCACAATCACCTGCCGCGCGTCGCCCTCGATGAAGAATTGATCGCCGCCTTCATGGAGGCCAATCCGCATATCACGGTTGAGTACGAGCCCGTGCCGTCGGACTACTACGCCACGCTGAATACCGCGCTAGCATCCGGCGCTGGACCCGACGCGTTCAACCAGTTCACGCCTTTCAGCGCCCAGTTCTTCCTCCAGGGCATCCTTGCTCCGGTGGATCCGGCCGGCTGGGGCTTTGAGTCGGCTGACGAAGTGAAGGCGCTCTACGGCAGCGGTAGCATGGCCGACGGCATGCTGGCCGGCGCCACCTACGATGGCACGCTCTACGGTATTCCCACGGAGATGAGCGCCTACGCCTGCTATGTCAACCTTGACTCCTGGGCTGATGCGGGTCTCGACCCGGCGGAGGACTTCCCCTACACCTATGAAGCTTTGCCCGAAGTCGCCGAGAAGTTGACCATCCGCGACGAAAACGGTGTCATCACACGACGCGGCTTCGATTTCAACTGGTCGGCGGCCATCTACATGATGCTGCACTTCAATCCTATGGTGCAGCAGCTCGGCGGCGACATGATTGACGAGGTCAACTACGTCGCCAATATCAACACGCCCGAGGTAAAGCGCGTACTTGAATACTGGAATAACTGGGCCAACGAATGGAATTTGGGCGGTCCTGAATACGTCGTCTCGCGCACTGGTTTCCGCGGTGAGGAGAGGATGGCGACCGAGTGCACTATGGGTAATTGGGCGGTGCCGGGGCTGGAAGCCGAAGACAGCTTCGCGCCCAACTACGCTATCTACCCGCAGTTGCGCTGGGAAGACGCGGTCAACCCCAACGGCTTCGCCAACTATGGCTTCTACTGGATGGTCAACGCCAACTCTTCGGAAGCGGAGCAGGCCGCTGCCTGGAAGTTGATCTCCTGGCTGTCGAGCCGACCCGACCGCTACCTCAACGAGGCGGGCTTGTTCCAGCCCAAAGCCGAGTACCTGGAGAGTGAAGACTTCATGAACAACGAGATCATGCCGGTCTTCCTCGAAGAGATTGCATCCAGCTACTTCCATCCGCGTTTTGCCGGTTTCAATGAGACGATTGACGCCATACTGCGCATGCGCGACCGCGTCGTCATCGCCGGCGAAGACATCGATACCGTGCTGGCCGAGGCCGAAGAAGAAGTCAACGCCATCCTGCAGCGGGCCAAGACCGAATTCTAAGTCTCCCGCTTCCGCAAAATCATGCGTCCCCCGCCTGGGCAAAAGACTGTTTTGGCGGGGGCGCATCATAAAGTATACTGATGAAAAATATGCGTATTTCTCGGCTTTTCACCGCTTGGCGGACGATGGGGCTGGTGCAGAAGCGCCAATACTACGGGCTGCTTTTCGTCGCCCCAGCCACCATCTTCTTCCTGATCTTCTTTCTCTATCCCATCGTTGTCGGCTTCGGCCTCAGCCTGACCGATTTTACGCTGCTGAAACCGCCGGTCTGGGTCGGTTTGCAGAATTACCAGGACCTGCTCAACGACCGGCTCTTTTTGAAGTCGCTGAATGTAACGATCGGTTTTGTGCTCGGCAGCACCGTGCCGGTCTGGGTGATTTCGCTGGCTATGAGGAAGCCATCGACTGCTTCCTGCGCACGCATATGGATGCGCTGGTCATCGGCGAAAGCTATTGCGAAAAGCCGGTTGAATCCCCATAGGCGGTCGAACAATATCACCTGGTTTGCTTTTTCCCATTCGATATGTCACAATCGAGTCGTCAGATACATTACCCGCAGTCGAGAAAAAATTTGGAAAGGATTGATCATGAAAGTCAAAGTGCTGCTTGTTCTTTTGATAGTAGGCTTGCTCGTTCCATTCGCGCAAGCGCAGGACGAACCGGTGACGATCACCGCCTGGGGTCACAATTATCTGCCGCGCGTCGCCCTCGATAAGGAAATGATCGCCGCCTTCATGGAGGACAATCCCCATATCACGGTTGAGTATAATCCCGTGCCGTCGGACTTCTACGCAACGCTGAATACCGCGATGGCATCCGGCGCCGGACCCGACATGTTCAACCAGGCCACGTCTCACCACGTCGAGTACTACCTCCAGGGCATCCTTGCTCCGGTGGACCCGGCCGCCTGGGGCTTTGAGACCATTGACGAAGTGAAGGCGCTCTACGGCAGCGGCGACATGGCTGAGGGCATGCTCACCGGCGCCACCTACGATGGCACGCTCTATGGCATCCCCACCGAAATGAGCGCCTACGCCTGTTATGTCAACCTTGACGTCTGGGCCGAGGCGGGCCTGGACCCGGCCGAGGACTGGCCCTATACCTTTGAAGGCATGGTCGAGGTCGCCGAGAAGTTGACCATCCGCGATGAAAACGGCGTCATCACCCGGCGCGGATTTGATTTCAACTGGTCGGCGGCTATCTTCATGATGCTGCACTTCAACCCGATGGTGCAGCAGCTCGGCGGCGATATGATCGACGAGGTCAACTACGTCGCGCATATCAACACGCCCGAGGTGAAGCGCGTGCTTGAATTCTGGAACAACTGGGCGAACGAATGGAACCTGGGCGGTCCCGAATATGTCACCTCGCGTACTGGTATCCGCAGCGAGGAGAGGATGGCGACCGAGTGCTCGATGGGCAATTGGGCGGTGCCGCTGCTTGAACGCGCAGAAAGCTTTATACCCAACTGGGCCCTCTATCCGCAGTTGCGCTGGGAAGACGCGGTCAACCCCAACGGCTTCGCCAATTATGGCTTCTACTGGATGGTCAACGCCAATTCTTCCGAGGCGAAACAAGCCGCGGCTTGGAAGCTGATCGCCTGGCTGTCCAGCCGGCCCGATCGCTACCTCAACGAAGGGGGCTTGTTCCAGCCGAAAATCGAATACCTGGAGAGCGAAGAATTCAAGAACAATGAGGTCATGAAGGTCTTCCTTGACGAGATAGCGGTCAACTACTTCCATCCGCGTTTCGCCGGCTTCAACGAGGTGATTGACGCCCTCATACGCATGCGCGATCGCGTCGTCGTCGCCGGCGAAGACATCGATACCGTGCTGGCGGAGGCCGAAGAAGAAGTCAACGCAATCTTGCAGCGCGCAAAGACCGAATTCTAAGTCTCCCGCTTCCGTCGAAACATGAATCTCCCGCCCTGGCATAAGACTGCCGGGGCGGTGGCGTATCGTAAACCATCTTGACGAAGAACATGCGTAATACACGGCTTTTCACCGCTTGGCGGACGATGGGGCTGGTGCAGAAGCGCCAATACTATGGTCTCCTCTTTAGTATTGCCCGCCGTCATCTTCTTCGCGATCTTCTTTCTCTATCCCATCGTCATCGGCTTCGGACTCAGCCTGACAGACTTTACGCTGCTGAAGCCGCCCGTCTGGGTCGGCTTGCAGAATTACCAGGACCTGCTGAACGACCGCCTCTTTCTTAAATCGCTGAACGTGACAATTGGCTTCGTACTGGGCAGCACCGTACCTGTCTGGTTCATCTCGCTGGCTATGGCAGTACTCTTTTTCCAGCGTTTCCCCGGGCGCGAACTGATGAAGGTGCTGTTCTTCACGCCGCTGCTGCCTTCAGTCGTGGTCGTATCGGTGATATGGAAGCTGCTGCTGCATCCGTCCGGGATCTTGTCCACAGTCATTGGTCCCATAGTGGGGCAGATGCCGATCAAGTGGCTTTTCGACCTGCAGCTGTCGCCGATCATGTCTGTCGTAGTGCATGACTGGCACATCGCGCCCTTCTACATGATTATCTGGCTCTCCGGCTTGACGTCCATCCCGCCCGAATTGCGCGACGCGGCGCGGGTGGACGGCGCCAACGCCCTGCAATCCTTCCTGCGCGTCGAGCTGCCCTTGCTGAAGCCCACTGCCGTCTTCGTGGCTGCCATCTCCACCATCCGCGCCTTTCAGGGCTTTTCCATCCAGTTCGTGCTCTCGCCGTCACAAGGGGGACCCCTCGATGTCAACACGACGCTGGGCATCGTCATCTGGAAATATGGTTTCCAGTACTTCCGCATGGGCGACGCAGCCGCCATTTCCGTCGTGCTTTTCGCCTTCATTCTTATCTTCACCCTGTTCCAATTGCGCCTGGGACGCAGCGATGATTTCTCTCTCAGTTGATTTGGCTGGTCCTGCCACCAGCCGGGGACGGCAGCATGGCGGCTGTTAAACCATACGAAAGCGACTGGGTTTTCGAGGCGCGCCTGCGTCGGCGCATCCGATACCTGATCCTTCTCTCGCTCGCCGTGCTGATCTCACTGCTTTTCTTCTTCCCGGTCTACTTGATGGTCAGTTCCAGTTTTAAGGCTGAGGGCGAGATATTCTCCATTCCCATGCACTGGATACCACACGAGTTTCAGGGCTTTCGTCAGTATGAGTTCGCCTTCGAGAATACGCGGATCGAGCGCTGGTACATAAACAGCCTGTTCATCGCGGCTGTCCAGACTATTGCGACGGTTTTCTTCGGCGCGCTGGCCGGTTACGGTTTCGCCAAGTTTCGCTTTCCCGCGCGCAACATTCTATTCCTCTTCATCTTGAGCATCATGACGGTGCCCTTCCAGATCCTGGTGATTCCCATGTTTGTTCTGGTCCATCAATTGGGCTGGCACAATTCCTACCAGGGGCTCATCATGCCCGGGCTCATCAGCGCCTTCGGTGTATTCATGATGCGCCAGTTTGCCTATAGCGTCCCCGATGAATTGCTGGACGCGGCCCGAATTGACGGCGCCAGCGAGTTCTCCATTTTCCGGCGCATCGCCTTTCCAATGCTGAAGCCGGCCGCCGCCAGCCTGGCCATCATCACTTTCCTCTTCAGTTGGAACAGTTTCCTTTGGCCCCTGGTCATCGCCCAGAATCGCGATCTGGTCACCTTACCGGTCGGACTCACCTACTTCTCCCAGTCGCTCGACCGAGAGCCGCTATGGGCGGTCGCCATGGCCGTATCCACCATGGCCACCATCCCCGTCATCCTGCTCTTCGTTTTCTTCCAGCGCTACTTCATCGAAGGCATGATGGTCTCCGGCATCAAGGGATGATGCGCGACCGCCTTATTGAGCTGCGCGAAATCTATCGGCGCGAGCTATTCGATAGCGTTATCCCCTTCTGGCTCAATCACTCGCTGGATCGGCAGCATGGCGGTCAGTTCAACTCGCTCGATCGCGACGGCAGCGTCTTCGATAGCGACAAGTCGATGTGGCTGCAGGGCCGCGCCCTCTGGATGTTCGCCAAACTCCATAACGAAGTCGAGCGCCGCAGCGAATGGCTGGAAGCCGCCCGCCGTATTTACGACTTCATCATTGAGCACGGCTTTGATGCGGACGGCCGCATGTTCTTCGCCGTCACCGCCGACGGCCGTCCCCTGCGCAAACGCCGTTATCTCTTTACCGAGACTTTCGCGGTCATCGGGCTAGCGGAATATGCGCGCGCAACGGGAGACACGTCAGCCCTGAATCGAGCCATCGACACCTATCGCCTAATCGTTGATCATCTTCAGGATCCCACAAGCTTGCCACCGAAGGTATTCCCGGAGACGCGCCGCGCCAAATCGCACAATCTTTCCATGATCATGCTGGCAACCACGCAAGAACTGCGCCTCGCAACGCCAGCCGATCCGCTTTATCAGCAAGTTGCGGACGACGCCCTTGATCAAATCCTGAATCATTTTCTGGATGAAAAAGCAGAAGCCGTATTCGAGGTCCTGGGCGCGGATAACGAGAGACTCGACACCGATGACGGACGTCGCATCACCCCGGGCCACGCCATGGAATCCGCCGCCTTTGTCCTGCACGAAGCAATAGCGCGAAAGAACGACGCGCTAATTCCGCCGGCGCTGAAGATGATCGACTATTCGATGGCGCGCGGCTGGGACGAAACTTACGGCGGCCTGCTCTATTTTGTCGATAGCGAAGGCAAACCGCCGACGCGGCTGGAATGGGATATGAAGCTGTGGTGGCCACACGCCGAGGCGCTCTATGCGCTGCTCCTGGCTTATCACCTTAGCGGCGACGAAAAATATGCGCGCTGGTTCGAGCTAATGCACGAGTATACATTTGCCCACTTTCCGGATCCCGCGCATGGCGGCTGGTACGGGTATTTGCATCGCGATGGCAGTCTCTCAACGCCGCTCAAAGGGGGTAAGTGGAAAGGGTTTTTCCATACACCTCGCGCGCTGTGGCTCTGCTGGAAACTCTTGGGCGAAATGCTGAATTGAAGCGGCGTCTTATTGCCTCACGTTGATACGCGAGCCAAATCGCAAATATCGAATAGCGCCCTTCTCGTCGCGAACGATATCACCGCGTGTGCCCTCATAATCGCCGTCAAGAACCAACAGTTGATCGTCTGCGCAACGGCCGACCGCGGCCGGCGTCGGTTCGTGCGCAGGCTCCGCGCGCGGAAAGGCGCTCGTTATGTGAATGTCCGCAAGCAGCGCGCCACCTTCCATCCTCAGCTCGATTCTTCGCATCGTACCTTCATAGGTCCCGGCGTACTGCGCCAACTCAGCTTCGGAAGATGCAATAACCTCGGGCTCCGGAACATCAATGCCGCAGAATTCACGCAAGACCGCCCGCTTGAAACGGTCGTTCAGCGTGTCGCCTTTTTGACCGTTGGTCATCATACCAAGCGCCAGACGACGGTCCGGAACCAGGGTCAAGACAGAATTCTGACCATTGGTGCCGCCGCCGTGCCAAAGTACGCGACGCCCGTCATATGAACTGATAATCCACGACAAGCCAACCGATCCCATATACGAATTAACCGCTGCATGTGGAATGTGCATCTGCTGCAGGGTTTCGCTTCGCAACAGTGGTGGACCCTGGCCGAGATGATAAGCGCCATAACGCAACAAGTCGCCGATATGGCAGCTAATCCCGCCAGCGGCGTTCATGCCGCGGGGAATCGCCCAAGGGCTAAGGACCCTTGGTTCACCGTCGACATCCTCCATTTGGTGCCCGACCGCAAAGCGATGCATCATTGCCTGATGCGGGAAGAAAAAACTCCGTTCCATGCCGAGCGGTTCAAAGATTAAGTCACGTATCGCCTCCTCGAAGGTCTCGCCAGTCAACACTTCGATCACACGTCCCGCGACGCAAAAGGCGGCATTATTATAGGAAAAGACCGTCCCCAGCGGCGCCAATTGCTCGAACTCCGCCATGCTATTCACATACTTTTCGGCCGCATCGTCGTTATTTCCTTTGTCGGTGAAAACATCGCCCGTCCAACCCGAAAGATGTGTCAGCAAGTGCCAAACCGTGACACGCGCCGATGCGTCCACATCACGCACACGGAAATCTGGCAGGTACTCCCGCACCGTCGCCTTCAGCTCCAGCTTGCCCTGTTCGACCAATCGCATCATCGCAGTGGCAGTTACCGTCTTTGTGATCGATCCAATCTGAAACAGGGTCTCATCCGTGACCGGCAAAGGATTCTCGACACTCGTTATGCCGGCGCCAGCCGTGAAACTTTCCCCCGAGACAGTGACCCCGTATGTAAGGCCCGGCACACCCATCTCCTCGCGCCAAGCTTCGACCTGCTCGCCGACTTTCTCAAATTGCCCCTGATGATCGCTCATGACACCTCGCTTTGTTCTGCATCGCTATCGATCGTTCGAATACCTATGCTTGTAGCGCGCGCCGCCCAACGCGACAAATCCTGAATGGCTGCCAGCGCCCACAATATTCTATTACACTCGCTTCTGCGCGCTCAAGCGAATACTGAGCCCGTTCATCAATACGAAGAACGCCACCACCAGCATGATATTGCGGTAACCAATTGTCGCCTGCAAAAGCCCGAAGCTGAGCGTGGACCCAAACCAGCCCAGATTCCACAGCACCAATCCCACGCTGCTCGCGATGTTATGAAAATTTTCATTCAAGGAATCCATCAGCAAGGGCTGGAAAAGTGGTTGCATGGTATTGCGAATGCCGATCGCCATGACATAAAACACCACCGCCACCAGCAACGCGCTCGACAAGCTGAGCCCGACAAAGGCAATTGCGCTCGCGACCATCAAGGCGGTCAGCGCCAGCGCTCGGCCCATCCGCGCCTCCCAAAATGGATTCAGCATGGGCATGATGCCCATCACCAGCCAGCCAAGGCCGATGACGCTGCCGACGGCGCTGTCCGTTATTCCAAAAACATCGCGAAAGAACAGATTGAAAAACGGAAAAGTCAGCCCGCCGGAAATGCCAAATACGAATAATGGAAAGGTCAGCCGCAGGATTGACCGCCAGGGCACGAAGCGTAAAGACAGTCGATTCCGGGTTTCTGTCGCATCGCTTGACGCGGAATCGCCCCGCAAAAAAAGCAATGGCAAGACACTTAGCAATATTACCAGTGCGGCGATGACAATACCGCCTTGATATGCCAAGGGCATCTCTTCCGGACGAACAGCGCCGGTGCCGTCTAGGACGGCTACCTCGCTGACAAGAATTGGTAGAAAGCCTCCCAAAAGGCTGCCCAGCGCCACCGCTAACATGCTGACCAGATTGTGATAGGAAAATTGCGCCGTGTGCTCGCTGCGATGTGTCAGCGTCACCATGAAAGGCGCTTTGACCACTTGATTCGCGCCGAAACAGGCGCCCCAACAGAAGCGGCTGATCACCAATATCGGCAGCGACTGAGTGAAGGCGGTCGCCGCCACGCTCAAGGCGAGCCCGCAAGTGGAAAGCGCGATCAGGCGTCGATTGCCGACCCGGTTGGCGATCCAGCCAATAGGCAAACCGACCATAAAGCCGCTTAGACGTGGCAGGGACTGCAAGAGTCCAATTGTCTCCGCGTCATAGCCGATACTGACCAAATAGAAATTCAGCAGAATGTCGGCGATACCCAACAAGCCGATGTGGAAAAACAAGCTGTGGCACAAATATAGCAGCACCTGCCCATTCAGACCGGGCAAGCGCCGCAAGCGCATAATCGCGATCAAAGATTCGCCCGCTCTCTAAAACAGGTCATCATCCGGCAACACCAATTTCGCTTTTGGAATCTCAGTCGCCGAATCCAGCCAGAGCCTTGCCAGTGCCTCGATTCTTGACAGGCAATTTCCGCCAACATATAATCCTGTGACAATTGTCGACATTCGTGAATATTATACGGCTTGCGGAACTGATTTCACATATCGCGGACAAACACTATGTTCTAACGTGCGACGGCTACCGCTGCCTGCGCATCACATAAAGGAGAATTTAGATTGGCATCGAATACAAAGAGCGCGATTCTGGCGCAGCACCGGGCAAATGATGATTTGAACACAGCCCTCTTGGCACAGGTGGCGCGCAGTGACAGCGACCTCGCCGCCGATGACATGCGCAGCCCACTCGACGAACGGATCATCGACTGCGCCTCGGCCGCGCTGGAAGACGGGCAGACTCATTATGTCGACGTGCCGGGTATCGGACCTCTGCGCGACGCTGTAGCCAACTATCTGAACAGCGCCACCGGCGCAAACTATCAACAAGGCAACGTAGTTGTTACCGCAGGCATGCAAGAGTCGCGTTTCCTGAGCATACAGATGATCGGCGAACAGGTCGACAGCATCGCCCTTCCCGATGTCGTTCATCCCGGCGTTCGCAAGGCATTGGGTGTGCGTAGCCGCAATCCACGGACGATGCCTGTGAACCCGGCCAATGGCTACCTGCCGTCGATTGAGGCCATCGCCGAGGCTGCCTCCAAAGGATGCCGCCTTTTCTATCTGGAATCGCCTTCTCGCTTGAGCGGCGCCGCATTCAATGCCGAGGAAGTCGCCGCCATCAGCCGGATCATCGCTGAAAACGACGCTGCGGTGATCTGGGACCAGGGACTGGCGCCGTGGGTACAAGGGAACTATGCATCCCTGGCCGCGCTGGACAGCGAGTGCGCCCGCACCGCGACCATCGGCGAAGCCTTTGGCGGCATGGGATTGGCAAGTTGGTTCATCGGCTATATCGCCGCGCCGGAGGCCTGGGTGCCGTCCATGCAATCACAGAAGCAGATCATGTCAATCTGCACCAGCACCGCGTCACAATATGCTGCGCTGGAAGCCAGCCAACTTTTCAATGAAGCCCAGGCGCGACAATTGTCCTTGCTTGGTCAACTGCGCGCCGATTTGCTGAACATTGCCAGCGAAGCTGGTTTGACTGTCGTCAAAGGCGTGGCGGTTAACGTCATCGCTTTGCAACTGTCGCAAAACAACATGAACAAGCTTCGCCTTGCCGGTATCGACTTCGCCGCAGGCAGTTTGTTCGGCGCTGCTGATGTCATCCGCCTTAATGTCAACAAATCTACTGCTGCTGCATTGCAAGCGCTCAGCTGATCAAGAAAAGAGGAACCTACAAAAATGAGCCAGAAGAAAAAAGAGGGCACCAGCCTGCTCTATCAATTGATCGGCGAAGCGCGCAGCTATGATGATGTCATCGTCATGGGACGCGGCGATCCCGATTTTGATACGCCGCCGCATATCGTCGCCGCTGCCAAAGACGCCATGATCCATCACCACAACGACTACACGCCGCCGCAAGGGCTGCCGGCTCTGCGCCAAGCCATCGCCGAGCGCGTCAAGCGTGTCAACAATTTCGATGTCGATCCCGAAACCGAGGTCGTCGTCACCAACGGCGGGCAAGAAGCGCTTTTTCTGATGGTGCTGGCAGTCACCACCCCGGGCGACGAAATGATCGTGCCCGAACCCAACTACAATACCTACGCTGATTCGCTAGCTTTCGCCGGCGGCGTCAAGGCCGAGGTGCAAACCTATGCCGAGACCGATTTCCGCGCCCATCCCCAAGATGTACGCAAGGCCATCACGGACAAAACGCGCTCGCTGCTGCTGGTTTCGCCCAACAATCCCGCCGCCAGCGTTATCGCGCCTGACGATATGCAAGAGATGCTGGACATCGCGATCAAACACGACTTGATGATCCTGGCGGACGATATTTACGATCTCTTTGTTTATGACGATTTTAGGCACGTCAACCCGGCGTCCTTGCCCGGCGGCAAAGAGCGCACGCTCACGCTCAACGCCTTGTCCAAATCCTATTCCATGACCGGCTGGCGTCTGGGCTGGATCGTCGGTCCGGCCGACCTCATGGCCCGCGTCGCCGAACTCAAGGCGGCCGTCAGCGGCGGCGCCTCGGTCATTTCACAGCACGCCGGCATCGCCGCCCTCACCGGACCGCAAGACGCCGTTGAGATGATGGCGGAAGCCTATCGCAAGCGCCGCCGCATGGTCCTCGACGCGCTCGATGACATGGGCATGAAATACGGCATGCCCCAGGGCGGTCAGTTCGTCTTCGCCGATATCGGCTTCACTGGCCTGGATAGCGCCGAAGTAGCGCAGCGAATCCTTACCGAACAGCACGTCCTGGCATATCCAGGCTCGGCATTTTCCAAAGACCGCAAGCACTACCTGCGCATGACCTTCCTGCAACCGGAAGATCAATTGATGGAAGGTCTGGAACGCATGAAAGTCGCCATGGACAACATCATGGCGGAAAAGAAGTGACCCTATCGTCCGCAAAAATCACATGAGTCCGACGGGTGGTATAAGAGATGAACAAACCCCTGCAAGATAAAGTAGCGGTCATCAGCGGCGCGAGCCAGGGGCTAGGGCAAGCCACGGCGGAACACCTGGCGGCTTTGGGCGCCCACGTCTGTCTGCTAGCTCGGCGCATGGGTCCCTTGCAGGAAGTCTCAGACGCGATCAAAAGCGCCGGCGGTGCTGCCAGCGCCTTCCCCTGCGATGTCTCGGACCCGGCGCAGGTTCAAGCCACAGCTGACGTCATCGGACAGGCTTTGGGACAGGTGCACATTCTGGTCAACAATGCCGGCATCCCCGCGCCCCGCACATTCGCGGAAACAAATTTTAGCGATTGGGATGCCGTCATCGGCACCAACCTTTCCGGCGTCTTTTATCTGACGCGCGCGCTTTGGGATGCGCTGATCGCCGCCGACAGCGCCACTGTGATTACGATATCCGGCACGGCCGGTTTACGCGGCGGCGGCAGCCCGGCTTACGGTGGCTCAAAATTCGGCTTGACCGGCTTGAACCACGCCATCGCGCAGGCGGGAAAAGACCACGGGATTCGCGCCACCATCCTGTACCCCGGCGGCATCGATACCGGCTGGCGCGGCGCGCCCATCGGCGTCAAACCGCGCAGCGAAACCATGGATCCCGCTGTCATCGCCAGAATGATCGGGCATATGGTGGTGTCGCCACCCGAGTTTGTGGTCAACGAAGCCGTGCTGAATCCCCTGGATCAACCCTACATGTAAGGTCACGTTCATGGCATACGAAGTTCAAGATGTGTCACTCGTCAACCACTATTCGCTTTCAACCCTAAGGGACTTCGCCCTGCGCTTCATGCGGGCGCTCGGCGCGACTGCCGAAGAAGCCGAAATCATCAGCGACGGTCTGATGACCGCTTCGCAATGGTGGCACCCGGGCCAAGGACAAGGTCTGGAGAAACTCTTCCGCTATTTTCGGCGGGTCAAAAACGGCGGCATCCAGCCCGACGCGCCCATGCGCTGGCTGCGCGACGCCCCGGCCTTCGCCCTGCTAGACGCCGCCAAGGGTTTCGGATACGTCGCTGCCAACCGCGCCATGAGTCGCGCGGTCGAAAAAGCCAAAACCGCCGGCATCGCCATGGTCGGCGTACAACACAGCAATCACTTCGGCATCGCCGGCTATCATGCCCTGACCGCCGCAAAAGCCGGCCTGATCGGCTGGTCCTTCACCAATGCCAAAGCGGAAATGGCGCCCTGGGGCTCGGCAAAAGCTGTGCTGGGCACCAATCCCTGGGGCATCGCCATCCCCCGCGGCGACGATCATGCCATCGTCCTCGACATGGCCTTAACTATGTCCGGCAAGGGCATGATGCGCTGGTACGAACAAGAAGGACGCCCGATGCCGGACAATTGGGCGCTGACACCCGATGGCCAAATCACGACCGATCCCTCCGCCGCGATGGACGGACCCATGCTGCCCATCGGCGAATACAAGGGATACGGCTTGAGCCTGGTCACCGATGTGCTGGCCGGCGTCATGACCGGCGCGCTCTTCGGCTTGAATGTCTTCCAGGACGATCAGAATTACGATGTCGGCCATATGATGATCGCCATCGATCCGGCGGCGCTGATGAGTCGTGAAGATTATGACGAACGTCTGGCGCAACTGGTCGCCGAGGTCAAGAGCGCCCCGCCAATCGATGAAGCCCGCCCCGTTCTGCTGCCAGGTGAAATCGAGTTCAGCCGTATGGACGAACGGCAAACAAGCGGCATTCCCGTCTCCCGCGAGACAGTCGACGGCTTGAGAGATCTGGCAGCCGATCTCGGCCTGGCGTTTACCTTATGAAACAGAGACCGTCTGCAGAGGAACATCTATGACAGCGGCAATCACTATCGGATCGGTCACAGCAGGACCCGACGAGGTCGCGCGCGGCGGCAATCCTATTATGGGTGATAGGGTCGCCCGCCCGCGCGAGATACCCATCATCGTCTACCGCGGTATCGTGGTGGAAGAAAAAGTAACGAACCTGATCACTTGATGCAAGATAATTTGAGGACAAAGTTTATGGACAATAACCCGCAAATAGACGTGGCGCGCAGGCGCGGCCTCATCCCCGAAGACCTGTTGAACTTCCGCTGGCTGGCCGAGCTCGCGCTGTCGCCATCCGGCATGCAGATCGCCTACACCATTCGCCGTCCCGATGCCGCATCCAACGGCTATATTTCTCACCTTTACCTGCACGATCTGGGGACGGATTCGGCCGCGCGCCTGACCGACGGTGATGGTCAAGCCACATCGATCGCCTGGAGCCGCGATAGCAGCCGCATCGCCTATAGCTACAGCGACAGCGACGGCGCTTCCGTGCGCATAATCAATGTGCAGGATGATTTCGAAGATATTTACCCGTCCGGCAATATGCCCATGAGCGATCTCGATTGGTCCGCCGATGGGGGAAAGCTGGTCGGCGCGCGCTGGACGCCCATGCGCAGCGCCGACGATCGCGGACCCGTCGCAGGCATACCCAAGCCGACTGTCAAGGTGGTGCGCCGCCTGCGCTACAAGCAAGACGGTGTTGGCTGGGTGCATGATCGCTTTTTGCAGATCTGGGTGCTGGAACTGGAAACCAGCGACCTGGTTCAAGTCACACACAGCGAATGCGATTATTCTTCGCCCAAGTGGAGCAACCGCGGCGACCAGCTCGCCTTTGTCGGCATGGCGCGTGAGCAAAACACGTCGCTTGGCTACGGGCAAATCCTCATCTGCGACTATCCCGAGGGCAAACCGCGGCTGCTATTGCCGAAGTGGCAAGGCACTGCCTTCAGCCCGGTCTGGGGCGACAACGATCGTCACATCGCTTTTGCCGGGCACAACCTGCCCCCGCCGGTTAATCGGCGTAACTTCTGGCAGCCGCATCTGGCCAATGTCGCCGCCGGAACCGCTATCAAGCTGGGCGACGATATCGACGAAGAAGTCGGCAACTATGCCGCTGCCGATCAACGCGTTGGGCTGTCCAATGTGACGATGAAATGGGCGGTGGGCGACGAATGGATCTACTTCCTGATGACCGAACAAGGTGCGGCCAACCTCTTCCGCATCAATACCGCCGGTCAATACGAAAGGCTGGTCAGCGGCGACAGCGTCACCTTCGAATACAGCCCGGCCAAAGGCGGCATGGCGGCTTACGGACAAGCCGATCCCTCTAACCCGGGCGAGTTGTATATTTGGCAAAATGGCGAATCGCGCAAGCTGACCAATCTCAATCCCTGGCTGCGCGATCATGAACTGGCGACACCCGAAACCTATTGGTACGACGGCGTCGACGGCGCCAAGGTTCACGCCTGGTCGACCAAACCACTAAACTTCGAGGAAAGCAAGAAGTACCCGCTCGTCCTCTACGTACACTGCTCGATGTTCTCCTGGGACTTTAATCACGAGTTCCAGGTCTACGCCAACGCCGGCTATGCCGTCGCCTATTTCAACCAGCGCGGCACCACCGCCGGTTACGGGCAAGCCTGGACTAAAGCCAGCGAAGGCGATCAAGGCGGAAAGGACTTCGAGGAGATCATGCTGGGAGTCGATGAACTGGTCGCGCGTCCATATATCGATGGCGAGCGAATGAGCGTCACCGGCGGTAGCTGCGGCGGCTTCATGACCAACTGGATCGTGGGTCATACCGACCGCTTTGCCGCGGCCGTCACACAGCGCTCGATCACCAACCAGATCAGCTTCTTCGGCACCTCGGATATCGGTCCCGAATGTACCGGCGGCGAAACACGAACCGACCCCTGGCGCGATCTGCAAAGCAGTTGGCGGCAATCGCCAGTGGCCTATATAGACAAGGTCAATACCCCGCTGCTCATCATCCACAGCGACGAAGACCATCGCTGCGCGCTGGAACAAGCCGAGCAGATGTTCGCCGCCCTGCGCTGGCGTGGCAAACCGGTCGAGCTGGTCATCTTCGAAGGCGAGAACCACGGCTTGTCGCGTGGCGGACGCCCGGGCAATCGCATTGAACGGCATCATCGCCTGCTAGGCTGGTTCAAGAAGTACCTGGGAACACATGCCGTTAGAACATAAGCGATGGTGAGGCGACCCGGTGGGTCGTCACAAAATGTGAAGACATAGGGGCGAACCCGGTGGGTCATCCACAAAATGTGAAGACATAGGGGCGAACCCGGTAGGCCGCCCACAAAATGTGAAGACAAAGGAGCGGACCCGGTGGGTCGTCCACAAAATGCGAAAGTGTAGGGGCGACCCGTTGGGTCGTCCACAAAATGTGAAGACGTAGGGGCGACCCGTTGGGTCGCCCGAATAAACTAAGGAGAAGATACATGTTACAAGTAGGCAACTTAAGCGCAAACAAAGGCGAAAAGACCTTCGGCTATCTAGAGACAGCGAAGTCTCGTTCGGGCATTCGGCTCGATATCCCGGTGCATTTGATCGCCGGCGCCGAGCCTGGACCGACGCTGATGCTGCAAGGCGCGATCCACGGTGGCGAAATCATCGGCTCCATCGCCATTCTGGATTTCGTCGCTAAAGCCGATCCCGCTGCCATCCGTGGCAACATTATCGCCGTGCCTGTGGTCAATCGCGCCGGCTTCGAACTGGGCGAACGCGGCTCCCGTGTTGACGCCAAGGATATCAGTCGCCTCTTTCCAGGCAAAAAAGACGGCAGCGTCTCCGACCAGACAGCCTATATCTATTTCAGCGAAACCATCGCCCAGGCCGATGTCATGATTGATTTCCACGCCGGCGCCCGCACCGCTTACGAACGTTATGTGCTCTTCGGCGCGGAAGATGATCCCGACAATCCCACCGAGATCGAGTTGCGTCGGCGTAAGCTGGTGGTGGCCTTCGGACTGGACCAGGCAGCGTTTTTCCCGCCGGGCACTTTCGGCAGCGGCGCCTCCAAAACCGCGATCGAAGACGCAAATACCTTACAAATTACTCTGGAATTTGGCGGTGGCACCGGCTGGTTCAAGAATGGCGAAGACAACGTGCGCGATGCCGAGCGCGGCATTTGGAATATCTTGAAAGCCATGGGCATGATTGATGGCGAACTCGAAGCCGACGGACCGCTCTGCACCGTTTACAACGCCGGCGTCGTGATCTGGAAACCGGCTGTCGACGGGCTCTTCATCCGCGACAGCAAATTCCGTGACGAACTCAAAGTCGGTGATGTTTACGGCAGATTGGTTGATCCCTATACCGGTGAGTTGCTGGCGGAAATGCCAACGCCCAAAGACGGCATCGTGATACCGAGCGGGCAGGAATGGCCCACTGTCGGCGCCACCTCCATCGGCATCCTGGGCACCATCGACCGCGTCGAAGATCGCCGCACGATGGATTTGTCGATCACCTTCGATTAGATCTTGTGGGGCGATCCAGCGAGATGCCCATTATAAGGAGAAATTCCATGCCACAAGTAGGAAACCTTAACGCGAATCGGGGCGAAAAAGCTTACGGATTCTTCAAAACCGGCGAAACTCACGGGCGCTTTCCCGTGCATATTCCGCTGCATATCGTTGCCGGCGCGCAAGACGGACCGACCCTGGTCGTGCAAGCGGGCGCCAGCGGACTCGAAATCGAGCCCTCGTTGATCTTGCCCCATGTCGTCAACGAGCTTGATCCGGCGGGTATCAAAGGCACGCTGATATTGGCGCCGCTGATGAATACCTCCGGCTTCGAGTTCGGCCAGGTCAAGAGCGCCTGGGACGACAAGCACCTCAACCAACTCGGGCGCGGCAAGCCGGACGGCACCGTCAGCGAGCAGTTGATCCACGCCTACTACCTGGCAGCGATTGCCAAAGCCGACGCCCTGATCGACATCCGCACCGGCTCGCAATGGAGTTACCACCAGTTCGCCGGCGTTTACAACGAAGGCAATGTCGATGCGTCAAAGGCGCTGGGAATAGCGCTGGGAATAGCGCATGTCGTGATCGGTAAGGGCGACGAAGGATGGATGGCCTTGGAAGCCGCGCGCGATGGCAAAGCCGTGGTGGCTGCCCATATCGGCGGTGGACCCGGACTGCGCGACTATCGCGATCAAGATCTCGGACGCGTACGCAACGCCGTGCTCAATGCCATGCGCCATCTTGGCATGTTGGATAGCGCCCTCGAATCTGACGTTGACAAAGTATCCGTCATCAATCAGCACACGGTGATCATGCCGGCGGGTGAACGTGGCTTCACATTCATGGATAAACACCTGCGCGGCAAGCAGGTCAATGCCGGGGACGCGCTCGGTTATGTACGGCATCCTTTCTCCGGCGAGACTTTGCAGGAGATCAAGGCGCCGCGTGCCGGCGTCGTGGTCCATGCCGGCGCCTCCTGGCCCGTGCCACTGGAAGATTCCATGTTGGCGATTCTGGGCGACCTGGTTGAGGAGATCGAGATTGCTTAAAGCCCTCGCCAACTTTTGCCCCATCATGATCCCGGCTTCCATGAAGAAGCAGGAACTTGATGCCACCAAATCGCGGGCTTTTGCTCCGCTTCCCTCATCTTGGGGAAACATCCCCCGTGAGGCGGGGGACCGAGGGGGCGCCGGACCTGGGGATGGGGGCTAGATGATCCTGACGATCTGGAACCGCAGCAGCTTCCGCTTGGGTGATTATCGCTGGTACTGGATGGGCAACGTGCTCATCCATATCACCTACTTGCTGCAAGCGGTGGCGCTCTCCTGGCACATGCTGGAGATAACCGACTCGCCCTTCCAGGTCGGCTTGGTCGCATTCGCCTATGGCTTGCCCCTGCTGGTGGTCTCGCCCTTTTCCGGCTTGCTGGCGGATCGCTTTAAGAGACAGTGGTTGGTGCAAGGGGCTCTGGCGGTCGCCGTGCTGACATCGGCAACACTGGCGCTCACGGTGAAAGGCGGCAATACCAACCCGTTGCAGATTCTTTTCGGCGCATTCATGCTGGGCACAGCTTTTTCCCTCTACGCGCCGGCGCGCCTAGCATTGCTTCCCAACCTGGTGCCCGAGGCAATGATCTTCAACGCCACCACACTGAGCTATTCCGGCACTCGTTTGATGGGATTCTTTGGTCCGGTGATCGCTGGCTATCTGCTGCAGTTCACCGATATCTTCACTACCTTGTGTGTACAGACTTTGCTATTTGCCGTCGGCGCGAGCTTCTATCTCAAGGCGACACATTTTCTGCCGAGTCCGCGTAAAAAGAAGCAGAAGCAAACCGGTATCTTGCGTGGCTTTCGCGAAATAAGCGTGTATATCCGGCGCAATCGCGCTCTGCTTGCGCTATTGCTGCTCAGTCTGGTCTTTGTTCCTTTCGGCATGCCCTACCAAAAGCTCATGCCCATTTTCGTCGACGACGTGCTGCATGAGGGTCCGGCATTGCTTGGCTTGCTTGTCGGCAGCGCCAGCCTCGGTTCGGCGCTGGCTGGCTTCGGCATGGCAGCCATCGGCGATGTGTTTCCCAAAGGGCTGGCTATTTTGCTCTTTTCGCTCTGCTTTGGCATTGGGCTGGTCATCTTCGCCTTCATGAGCGATCCGACCGTGGCGCTCATATTCATATTTGTTGTCGGCGTATTCTCTGGCATGTTCCTGACCAATATCAATGTTTTGCTGTTGACACTGATTCCCGATGATCTGCGCGGGCGCATGATGAGCCTCTGGGGCATGGTCTGGGGCTTGATCCCCTTGACCACCCTGGCGGCCGCTTCCGTCGCCGAATACTTTGGCATCACTATCGTGTTTGTGGTCGCGGGCTTGTGCGTCGCGCTCACTTGCGCGTTCATGCTGGCGACACGTTCGCCACTGCTGGATCTTTGAGGATCAAGGTCGCTACAAATATGGTGCTCTTGTTACGTAATCACGAAATTCGCGGTCTGATGGATCTATCCGATTACCTCCGCGCCGTCGAGGACGGCTACCGAGAATTCGGCAGGGGCGCGGGCGCCGCCTTCCCGCGTAAGAATTTGTGGATCCAAGGCGAAAAACGCGACAGTCACCGTGGCGGTCATCTGCCCGCGGGCAGCAAAGCCTCATTCAAATTCAAAGCGGGTCTGTTGCCCGGCTTAAGTGGCGCTGGCGTAAACGCATACACTGCCGGTTTGCCTGGCGGACTTGAGACTTTCATGTTCCTTTTTGACACAGATACAGGCGCGCTGGCTGCGATAATGGAAGTGATGTATCTTAGTTGGCTTAAGACCGCCGCCGTTTCCGCATTGGCAACCCGTTATCTTGCGCCGCCCGACAGTTCAATCGTGGCGCTCTTTGGCACCGGGCGTCATGCCCGCTCGCAGTTGTACGCGCTCACGAAAGTCGCCGACATACAGCGTGTGCAAGCTTATAGCCGTAACGCCGATAAGCGGCGCGCCTTTTGCGAGAAGATAAGCGTGGAACTTGGAATTGAGGTGGTACCAGTCGACTCACCAGAAGCAGCGCTGCGCGATGCCGATATTGTCACGACCATCACAAGCTCGCCAACTCCCGTGTTTGCCGGGATCGATCTGCCCGACAAGCCATTGCACATTAATGGTCTGGGCGCCCACTATCCATGGGTGCGCGAACTCGATGAACACACTGTGCTCAATAGCCGCGTCTTCGTCGATGTATGGCAGCAGGGCATAAGTGAAAACGGCGAAATCGCCATTCCCCTGGAAGCAGGCGTCATTGACCTTGCGCATGTCAAAGGCGATCTGGGCGCGCTCGCTGCTGGCAATGTCCCCGCGCGCGAAGACGATACCCAATGGACGCTCTTTCTCTCCGGGGGCACCGGCGTCGATGATATCGCTGTGGCGACTCGCCTTTATGAAAGCGCGCTTGAACGTGGCGTCGGTACGGAATTCCAATTCAATCAGCCCTATGAATTCGAGTTATAAGGAGACTATGCTGTTAGCGCACGAAGCGGGGGAAGCAATTGGAAGCAGAGTGGCTTTGCTTAACGGCGTCGCGCTCGCCTTTGCTGAAACTGTATATGTTGCTGTCAGGAATTGATCATGGTTCTCTTGTTACGTAATCACGAAATCCGCGGACTAATGCATCTCACAGATTACATTGGCGCTGTGGAAGACGGTTACCGAGAAATCGGCAGGGGCGCGGGCGCGGCATTCCCGCGCGAGAACCTATGGATCGCAGGCGAAAAACGCGACAGTCACCGCGGCGGACATCTGCCAGCCGGTAGCAAAGCCTCTTTCAAGTTCAAAGCAGCGCTGCTGCCCGGCTTGAGTGGCGCTGGTATAAACGCATACACTGCCGGTTTGCCACAAGGTCTTGAAACCTTCATGTTCCTTTTTGACACCGACACCGGCGCGCTGATTGCCGTCATGGAAGTGCTATATTTTGACTGGCTCAAGACAGCGGCCGTTTCCGCGTTGGCGACCAAATATCTGGCGCCGGCTGATAGCTCGATCCTGGCGCTATTTGGCGCCGGGCGCCATGCCCGGTCGCAGCTCTACGCGATCAGGGAAGTACTGAATATCAAACGCGTGCAGGCTCACAGTCGCAACGCCGACAAACGGCGCGCCTTCTGCCAGAAGATGTCCGCCGAACTCGGCATCGAGGTGATCTCGGCTGACTCTCCCGTAGCCGCGCTGCGCGACGCCGATATCGTCACCACCATCACGACCTCGCCCACGCCGGTATTCCGGGGCGCTGACCTGCCAGACAAACCAGTGCATATCAATGCCCTCGGAGCGCACTACCCCTGGGTACGCGAGGTGGATGACCATACCGTGCTCGGCAGCCGTATCGTCGTCGACGAATGGCAACAAGGCTTGGCCGAAAACGGCGAACTCCGGATTCCCATAGAAGCCGGCTTGATCGACGAGTCGCAGGTCGCCGGTGACCTGGGCGTAGTGGTCGCGGGCAAGATCACCGCGCGGGAAGCCGAAACCAAATGGACGCTCTTCCTCTCCGGCGGCACCGGCGTCGAAGACGTGTCCGTGGCGAGGCGGCTCTACGATAAAGCGATCGAACGCGGCGTTGGTACACAATTTGCTTTTAATCAACCATACGAATACGAACTATAAGGAGCGGACGATTCATGTTAACTCACGACGCACTCAAGCGGGACACAGCGCGGCGGGTCAAGCGCCTGCAAGCGATGATGAAGGAAAACGATCTCGATGCCTTGATCATCACCGGCCAGGCGGCGCCGGGCGGTCTTGGCGCCATACGTTATATCACCCATGCCCACCTTTGGGGCGGCGGCGCTTATGCCGTACTCGGCGCCGATGATCCCTATCCCTGGCTGCAAGTCTGGAGTTCCTACCAAGCGGTTTGGAGCCGCAACGAGACCACCACCCTGCCCGAGCGGGTGCTATCGCCATACGAAGATATCGTCCAGGCAACCGCCGATAACGCCAAAGAATACGCCACCGGAAGCAAGCGTATTGGCATGGTCAATATGAGCAAATTAATGAGCATCGGCGCCTATAACGCTTTCGCCGTTCAACTCGAAGGCTACGAATTGGTCGAGGTGACCGATGCCTTCAACGCCATTCGCCAGATCAAATCGCCTTTCGAGCTGGAAGCCATTCAGCAAAATGGCGCTATTCTTGATTCCGCCATGGATGTCTTCAAGGACATGGCCGGCGTCGGCGTGCGCTATTGGGATGCCTGCGCCGCCGTCGAAGGCTATATCAAATCCTTCGGCGCTTTTTGGGGACGGACCAAGCTATCCCTGGATATCACGCCCTATACCGTACCAACCGCCAAAGACCTGCGCATGCAACGCGACGACATCATCAACTTCGAGATCGTCTACGAATCGCCCTATGGCTACTGGCTGGAGATGACCGCCGTCTTCTCCTTCGATCCGCTGCCCGCGGACGAGCAAGCGCTTCTGGATGGTTATCTGGCGGCGGTTGAGGCCTCGTCGGCGGTGGCCAAAGCCGGCAATACCTTCCGCGATATCTCCGATGCCAACGACAAAGCCCTGCGCGATCGCGGTTTCCCGGTTGACGGCAAGCACACGCCCGATTGTCACAGCACCGGCCTGGACGGCAGCGACGGTCCCAACTCGCTCGGCAATCCGGAATTCGTGCTGCAGCCCAATATGGTACTTTCCTATCATCCCGGCACCGTGCTGGAAAACGACCGCGGCTTCTTGATCTCGGACAATTTCCTGGTCACGCCGGAAGGCGCATTCCGTCTCTCGCCGCATCACGCCGACCGCTACTACATGCAATTGGACGCCTAACACGGCCAAATGCCCAAAACGGTAGGGGCGACCCGCTGGGTCGCCCGCCAGAAAAAGGGGTATTACCATGACCAAGCAAACAGCCGTTTCAGTCATTGGCGAATACGCCGCTGCACGCCGATATCAAGATCTGTCCGAGTTGACCATCACCCGCGCCCGGCAAGTCGTGCTCGACTTCATCGGCACCATGCTCGGCGGCTATCAAACCGAGCTTGGGCAGCTTGCATCGGACTATGCCGCGCAGATGCTACCTGGCGACGACGCCTCAATCGTCGGCGACGGCCGCCGCAGCACCACCGAAGGCGCTGCCTGGGCCAACGCGGTGATGGGCAAGTTCCTCGGCATGGACGACTCTCATAGCACCGCCGGCCATGTCGCGTCACAGTTGGTGCCGGCCGCGCTGGCGCTGGGCGAAAAACTCCAGCTCAACGGGCAGCAAGTCATCACCGCGCTCGCCGTCGGATATGACGTCATGGACATGATTCAGCCCGTCGTCAGTGATTGGCAGCGTGAGCGCGGGCTTGACCACAAAGGACAAGCGGGCACCTTGGCCAGCGCCGCTACCGCAGCCGTGGCCATGGGCTTGCCCGCCGACAAGATCGCCCATGCCATCGCCCTGTCGATGGATCTGGCTTGTGGCACCGAACAATACGTCTACGATGCCGGCGCTTGCGATACTAAAGACCTGCTGGCAGGCTATGGCGCGCGCCATGGCATCTATTGCGCAGCGATGGCCGACTTCGGCTTCCGCGGACCGCCGGGCGCGCTCGACGGACCTTACGGCTATTTCCATGCCTTCGGTCCCGGCTACGACAAATCGATTCTCGACGCGCTCGACAATCAAGCATTGGCGCGCACCGGTTTCAAACCGCATGCCGGCTGCCGCCATGTGCATTCCTGCGTCGACGCCACGCAACAACTGCTAAAGACCGGCCGACCCGATCTCGCCGCCATCACCGCCATCGAAATCGACACCTACCACGAGGCGATCACTCCAGAATTCCGCGTCAACTACGAGCCGCAGACGGTCGGTCAGGCGGGCTTCAGCCTGCCCGTGACAGCATCTGTCATCTTGACGCGCGGTACCTGGTTCCGCGATGACATCGATACCTTCAACGAGCCAGAACAAGCGCGTCTGCGTCAATTGGTGAAGGTCGGGCTCGACGACGCGATCCAGGCCGAACATCCGCTGAAGAACGGCTGCGAAGTGCGCATCGCGACCGCAGACGGGACAAAATACAAAGGGCGCGTCGAACATGCCAAGGGCGAGCCGGAGAACATGCTCACCGATGCCGAATTCGAGACCAAATTCCGTTATCTGGTTGGCGACCTGGTGCCGGACGAGCGAATACGCCACCTGCTGGATTGCGTCAATCGACTGGAATATCTGGACGATGTCAGCGAACTGGTCCAGCTTACAATTCCTGAAAAAGTAGCGGTGTAGGACAAAATGAAAATTACCAAGATCAACGCCACCATCGTTAACATCTCGCGCAGTCGCGCGCTTAAGACAGCTTACGGCGTCTCGCCGACGACCAATACGGTCGTCGTGCAAGTGATGACCGACGAGGGTATCACCGGCATCGGCCAAACCGTAGCGCCGGCGCCATGGGGTGGGGACACGGTCGAAGCGATCAAAATCCACATCGAGCGCTATCTGCAGCCCGTACTGCTCGGCGAAGACCCCTTCAATATTGAGCGCCTGCACCAGCTGATGCACGCGGCCTTGCACGGGGCCAACAACGCGGTTACCGCTATTGACTTCGCCTTGTGGGATATCAAGGGCAAAGCCCTGGGTGTGCCCGTTTATCAGCTTCTGGGCGGCGCGTTGATGCCCGGCGCGCTTTGTCACGGCTTTGTCGAACGCGAAGAGCCCGCGCGCATGGCGGATCGCATAGAGGAGCTGGCAGCCGAGGGCTGGACCTGGTTCAAAACCAAGATCGGCTTCGGCGTCGACGAAGATGTCGCATGGTACGAAGACCTGTCTGATCTGGTTGATGACAAGATTCGGTTTCAATTGGATGGCAATACCGGTTATACTCTCGGCGATGCGATTAACGCTTTGACGCAATTGGAAGCGCTGGACGGTGTCGCCTTGTTCGAGCAGCCGGTTCGCCACCTGGACGAGATGGCGATCCTGGCGACGCGCTTAACCACGCCATTGCAAGCGGACGAAGCGACGTCCGGCCCGCGCAGCGCTTACGAAATCGCCGAGCGGCGCGCAGCGCACGTCTTGCATTACAAGGTGCACAAGTACGGCGGCTTGTTAAAAGCGCAGCGCATGTCCGCAATTGCAGAGGCGGCAGGATTGGAAATATCGATCGCGCCATATTTTGACATTATCGCAGCGGCCGTGGCGCATCTGGCAGTGGCGACGCCGATCGCAAAATGGCCCGCCGGCTTTTCCGACATGACCGACACCATCCTCGCCGAGCCTTACGAACCGGATGGTCAAATCCTGAAGCCGCCGCCGGGCAATGGTTTGGGCGTAGCCATTGACGAAGACAAACTGGCATATTACGCCTCTAGGGATTGAGTTTGGGGGGATACCACAGGAACAGAGCAATAAAGGAGGTATTTATCGCCAGTGCCAACAAACGAATCATCAGTTACTATCGGATCAAACATTCACAAAAGGAGTGAATCGTGAAAACAGCACGACTTTTTGTTCTACTTAGCCTGATCGTGATGATCGGCGCTTTGGCATTTGCGCCCGCTGCGGCACAAGACGATGCTTCCGAATTCGTCTTTGCCCATGGCGGTCCCATCCGTCCGATGGATGCGCACTCGCACTGGTACGGCTCCACACACTGGCTGACCAATCTGCTTTACGACTGCCTGATCTGGCGCTCTGCCGAAGGCGGCAGCTACGTCCCGCAAGCCGCCCAAAGCTGGGAAAATATCGACGATACCACCTGGCGCTTCCACCTTCGCGAAGGCGCCACATTCCACAATGGCGAGCCCGTCGATGCCGAAGCGGTTAAATGGAATATCGACCGCGTCCGCGAGCCCATTGGGGACATCCCGCTCTATAAGCAATGGGAATTCGTCAACGAAGTCATCGTCGTCGATGCCGTGACCGTCGATATTGCCACCAACGGACCCCAGCCTTACTTCGAAAATGACGTCAGCTACAACGGCTGTGAATTGCTGCCGCCCGATTACTTCGAAGAAGTCGGTCAAGAAGAGTTTAACCGCAACCCGGTCGGCTCCGGTCCGTACCAACTGGCCGAATTAAGCGAGAATGACCGCTACGTATTCGCAGCTTGGGACGAATATCACAGCGGCCGGCCCGAAGTAGACCGCGTGATCTATCAGGTCATCCCCGAGCCATCGGCACAAGTCGCCGCCCTGCTCGCTGGACAAGTTGACATGATCACCGGCGTACCGGTACCGGATCGCCCCAATCTCGAAGCGACCGAAGGTATCAGCCTGCTCATCGAAACCTCCAACCGCATGCATCACCTCTACACGCGCGTCGAAACCGAAAGCGGCGCCATGGCGGAAACCTACCCCGGCTACGAGCCGGCGACGCTTGATATTAACGTGCGCAAGGCTATTACCCATGCCCTCGACCGGCATTTGCTGGCGGATGTACAAGGTGCGGCAAGCGCGCGTCTGGCGCGTGTCTGCTCGTACTATCCCGAAGGCTTCGCCGACAAATACGCTGATGCGGACGTAATCTCCGATTGGTACAACCCCGACGAAGCTCGCGCGCTCCTGGCTGCCGCCGGATATGCGGAAGGTGAAGGTCCGACCATTTACTTTGACGCGCCCACCTTCCAACTGGGTAACGAGAAGGAAGTTGCCGAAGTCGCGGCCGCAATGCTCGAGGACGTTGGCTTCAATGTCGAGCTGACCGTTGGCGAAACCTCCGCCTTTAGTGTCGACATCTCACGCGGCGGTAACAACCGCGACCTGATGATGGTGACCCTCGGCTGTGGTCCCTCGCTGCTGCCACTCTTCTACCAGTGTGGCTGGCAACAATCCAACTACAACGTCTGCATTGAAGAGTGGGATGCGGTGGCGCAGGAAATCCTGCGGACAATCGATAACGATGAACGTCTCGCCCTCTGGGAACAGTGGTGGGAAGTCTATATGGATTACTCCCAGACGATCACGCTCTACGAGATCACCAATGTGATGGCTCTGAATACGGCAGAATTCGACTTCACGCCACGCAAGGACGGTTGGATGACCTTCCGCGACCTTAAACTCGCGGATATGTAATCCAAAGCAAGCGCAAATCATTTCTGTAGGGGCGGCCCGCTGGGTCGCCCTATCGACCCGGAATGATGATTAATGGGCGGCTAACGGTTAGTGGTTACCCTAAGCGCCGCGTCCCCCAATGGCGCGCGACTCTTGCGCACGAGGCTTGACGCCAAACTATGACCGATTTTGTGATTTCCCGATTTTTGCAACTTATTGTGACCATGTTCATCGTCTCGCTGCTGGTCTTCGTCATGGTGCGCCTGCGCGGGGATCCGGTCCTGGTCATGGCGCCGCCATTTTTTGACCAGGAGCAAATCGAACACTTGCGCAAGGCCTGGGGATTTGACCGCCCTATGGGCGAGCAATACATCACCTTCATATCCAAAGCCGTCACTGGCGATTTCGGCACCTCCTTTCTCACAAAACGTCCGGCGATGGAAGTTGTCATCGAGCGATTGGGGAATACCTGGCTGCTGGCAGCGGCTTCAGCCGCCATCGGACTGACCATCGCCATCCCACTGGGCATCCTTTCCGCTTTGAAGCGAAACAGCCTGCTCGATTTTGTCAGCACGACCCTGGCGTCATTGGGCACGGCCATGCCCAGTTTTTGGCTCGGACTTATGCTCATCATCATCTTTTCGGTCCACCTCCGACTTTTGCCGGTTTTTGGCAACTTGCAACCCGAGTCCATCATCATGCCTTCGGCAACCCTCGGCGTCGGCATGGCGGCGCGCCTGTCTCGTCTCACTCGCTCTGCCATGCTGGAAGTGCTGAATCAGGACTACGTCCGCACCGCGCATAGCAAAGGCTTGAAGCAGAATACCGTCGTTACGCGGCATGCCTTGCGTAATGCGCTGATTCCCATAGTGACCGTCTTCGGGTTGCAGCTGGGATGGCTTCTGGGCGGGTCGGTGGTCGTCGAGAGTGTCTTCTCCTGGCCCGGGCTTGGGCGGCTGATGATCGAATCCATCAACGTACGCGATGCGACTGTGGTACAGGCCGGGTTATTCTGGTTCTCCTTGACATTTATTCTGATCAATTATGCCCTTGATGCATTTTACGTTTTTATCGACCCGCGAATCCGATTCAATTAAAGCTGGCGAATGGATAAACCAACACGCAACTCATTCTCAGTTGACACCATTTCGACTATGCCGCCTCAGCGTAGCGTGCTCTGGCGCATTGGATCTTCACTTTTACAGAGCCCGGTCGGCATGGCCGGCACAATCATTGTCGGCTTAGTTGTGTTGATCGCCATCATTGGCCCGCTGATCAGCCCGCATGACCCGGTGGGTCGCAATTTGCGCGCGCGCTTTCAGCCTCCAGGATATAGCGACAGCAGCGGTACTTATACACTTGGCACCGATCAACTGGGACGTGACATCCTCAGCCGAATCATCGCCGGCAGCCGCGTTTCCGTGCTAGTCGGAATCGTCTCCGTCATGATCTCGGGCACGATCGGCGTTGTCTACGGTCTGGTCAGTGGCTTTATCGGCGGCTTGCTAGACTCCGTCATGATGCGCATCGTTGACGCCATCCTGAGCATTCCCTTCATTGTCCTGGTCGTTGCCATCTCCGGCGTGATTGGCGCCGGCCTAACGACGCTGATCTTGATCCTCGGTTTGGCCGGCTGGGTCACGTATGCGCGCGTTATCCGTGGCGAAGTACTCAAGGTGCGCGAAATGGAATACGTCATCGCCGCGTACGCCCTCGGCCAAAGCCGGCTCCAGGTGATGTTTCGCCACGTCTTGCCCAATGTGATTTCCTCCGCCATCGTTTTGGCTGCGGTACAAGTCGCCGTGACGATACTTGCCGAGTCCTCATTGAGTTTCCTCGGCCTGGGCGTCAAGACGCCGACGGTCACCTGGGGGCTAATGCTGGCGGATGGAAAGTCTTATATCAACAGCGCCTGGTGGATGACATTTTACCCCGGCATTGCCATCACCATCACTGTCCTGGGTGTGGTCTTCCTGGGCGACTGGTCGCGCGACTTCCTCGATCCCAACATACGTGGTCGCGCCTAGGAGGATTTGAAATGGAGAATGCCAAACCTTTCCGCGTCCTGCGCTCCCGCGCCACAGAAACCCACCAAGCGCTGCACGACGAAATCATCGCCGCGCTTGAATCGATCATATTTGACTCATATCACAATAGCTTTACCATTCGTGCCGATTTCGAAGCGGCATTTGCTGCCGAAGTCGAACATGAATTTGCTGTCGCGGTTCACTCTGGCACTGTTGGTTTGTTCCTGGCGCTGCGCGCCTGCGGCATCGGCGCCGGTGACGAAGTGATCACCGTCGGCAATTCCGATATTTCGACCACCGGCGCTATTAGCCAGTGTGGCGCAAACCCGATCCTGTGTGACGTCTTGCTGAGCGACTATACCATCAACCCGGAACTCGTCGAAAGTCTGATCACCGACAAAACACGCGCTCTCTTGCCCGTTGATATGCACGGTCATCCCGCCAACGTCAAGCAACTGCTGCCGATCGCTGACCACTATAATCTTAAGATCGTCGAGGACGCTGCTTTGGCGTCGGGAGCGCTCGACTATGGAGTGCCGGTTGGCGCATTTGCCGATGTCACCATGTTCAGTTTTTCCGCCTTTAAACCCCTGGGCAGTTCTGGCAATGGGGCAATGCTGGTCACCAATGACGAAGAGATTTGCGACAGACTTCGGCTGTTGGCGGGATACGGACACGATCCCGTCCGCCTGGATGTCAAAGCCGGATACCAAAACTATGTCGAAGAAGGCTACAATGTCCCGCTTGATGGCTTGGAGGCCGCAGTACTTTCTGTGAAGCTGCCCTACCTGAAGGAATGGACAAGCAAACGCCGTGCAATAGTCGCGGCGTTGCAAGCGGGGCTGGCGGACACATCGGCGAGACTGCCTACTTTCCGAATGGAGTCTGCGCCGACATTTCGCTCCTACGCGATATGTGTAGACCGGCAATTCGAAATCCATCGCGGACTCAGAGACGCCGGGGTCGGAGCGTCGATAAGTTATGCGCCGCCTATCTACGACTATTCCGTTTACGCCGGAAAATTTCACAATCGCGACGCTCTGCCAGTTACAGAGCGCCTGGGAAAAGAAATCGTCAATCTGCCGGTCACGCCGGAGTTGACAAGCGGCGATGTTGATTACATGATCGAAGTGATGCGGCAACTCTTAAACAATGGTTGAGCCTTGTAGAGGCGACCTATCAGGTCGCCCAACGTAAATGCAATTGGGGGAGAACGTAACAATGACCGATTCAAGAAACCTCTTGGAACAAATCGTCGATTACGCCATCAACCTGCGCTACCAGGACATCCCGCCAGACGCGGTTGAACTGGCCAAGCTGATCGTCTTCGATTCCATTGGCACCGGGCTCGGCGGCTATCAACGTGACTTGGGACAAAAAGCCGTCCGCTACGCCGAAAGCATGATGACGGGCGATGATGCCACCTTGCTCGGCAGCGGACAGCGCGTATCGGTCGAAGGCGCGGCCTTTGCCAATGGCGTCATGGTTAAGATTCTGGGCATGGACGATTCGCATCGCTCCGCCGGCCATATCGCCTCGCAAGTGGTTCCCGCCGTATTGGCGGTGGGCGAAGCCTATGGCACCACGGGCGAGCAGATGATCGTCGCCATTGTCGCCGCCTACGACTTTGCGGTACGCGTGGGCAGGCTGGTCCGCCCTATGCAGCGGGAGCGCGGTCTTGATCTCAAGGGCACGCTCGGCGCAATTTCTTCCGCTCTGGCAGTCGCGCGTTGCGCCGGCCTGGATCGCGAAACGATGATCAACTGTGTGGCGCTGGCTGCCGACCTGGCTTCCGGCACCGAGCAATATGTCTACGAAGGCGGTCTATGCGATACCAAAGACTTGATCGCCGGTTTCGCTGCGCGCAACGCCGTCTTCGCCTTGCGCCTGGCGCAATCCGACTTCTACGGTCCCCGCGGCGCCCTGGACGGAGAATACGGTTTCTTCCAAGCCTTCGGCGACGGCTACGATCCCGATATGTTCGCCGATCTCGGCCTCAACTTCGCTATCCTTGGCACCGGCTTCAAGCCGCATGGCGGCTGCAGGCACACCCACCAAGCCATCGACGCCGTACAAGCGATCCTGCAGGAAGGTCCGCTCGACATTTCGGCCATTGAATCAATCGAACTCGGCACCTACGGCTACGCCACCCGCCCCATCTTCCGCGTCGATCCTAACCCGCCGTCGCGTGAGGTCGCCGGCTTGAGCATCCGCGTCTCCACAGCGGTAGCGCTGCAGCAGGGCAGCGCCTGGCCCCACGACTTCACTGCCTGGGACGATCCCGAAGTGCGGCGCCTGCGCAATTTGATAGATGTACAAGTCGACCGCGAGATTGAAGCGGATTACCCGCAGCTCAACGGCTGCCGTCTGCGCATCACCCTCGAGACCGGGGAGGTCCGCCAGGTAACCCTGCCAAATATGAAAGGCGAGCCGGAATTCCGCATGAGCCAGGAAGAAATGCGCGAGAAATTCACCGTCCTGACGCGCGATCTGTTCAGCGACGACCGCGTCGACCAAATTGACCGACAGTGTATGAACCTGGAATCCCTTGCTGAAATCGGTGATTTGTTACGGTTCTGTTCCGCCAAGGAGCCTGTGACCGCTTAAGCCGACGTTTTATCATCACGGCTCATCAAATACCAGCTCGCTCCGTCGCCACGGACGAAGTCGCTCACATGATACCCTGCCGCCAGCAGCGAGGTAATCGCCTCGCGCATATGAAGTTGCCAGGTCTTGGCGCGCTCAATATCTTCGCTCTTCAAAACCGCAATGTTGGACGGGATCTCGATCGCGTACTGCGCTTCTTCAAACGAGGTGGGCGCTTCACACTGCAATGCGCCATCATCGTCCGCATACACAAGTTTTACCGTATCCGATATCGGCGTCCGCGGCTGCGCCTTGCCTCCCCGCGCCAACTCGACCACACGCTTGTCATCGAGAACCCACTGCGCTTCCAGGCGATCACTGGCTAGCCCGGCATTCAGGTCGTCTTGCATCTTCCCGTAGTGATTGACATAATAGACGCGCGCCGTCGCCCCCAGCCGTCTCATGTTGAAGTTGGCATTTCCCGCCTGCATCGGGTCGAAGGTCCAGGCCATCACGCCGTAGCCATTTGCCAGCGCCCATTCACGCTGCGCTTGCTTGAGCGCGAAGCCAATGCCCGCGCTCTGAAATTCGGGGCGCACCGCCGTCATATGCGACCACAACCAGACATCGCCGTCCCGTTTCGCCGCGATGCCAAAACAGAAGCCGATCATGCGTCCGTCGGCTTCGGCGCCCAACACACTGCCGCCAGCCACGGTCGCCGCTTTCATGGTATGGGGCGAGGTACACTCATAATCGTGCATGCCCCAGACGACCTTCTGCAAGTCGACCGTTTTCAGAAGGTCTTTCATGGCATGCAGTTCGCGGACGCTGAAATCTGTGGGCATGGCGCACTTTGCCGATTTTTGACAGTCGCCTGCAATAATAGCAAGACACCCGACAAAAGGCAAAACTCGCAGAGCAATCGTATCAACGAGTGCAGGTCTGTATTCAGTGCAAAATTTCACCACCGAGTACAACGAGGGTCGCGTAGACACTGACCGGCGGCACCGAGTTTAAGACCATTACTAAGGTGAACCATCTCCAAATCTGCTACCAACGGCGCAAGGAATCTGCCCTGATCTCGCATTTATAGCAGAAATTCAACTGTATCTTTATCACATAGATGCTTTTCTCTGTGTCTCTGTGCCTCTGTGCCTACTTTCACAACCTCCACGGAAACATAGAGAAAACTTGCGCAACTCGTAATTGCTTTGTAAACTTCTGTTGCGGTGCGCGATCCCCGTTTGTGCTTGGCAGAAATTATGCCCGACAGAGTTTGGGACGGAGGCGAGCTGACGAGCCGCTTGGCACTTATTGATGCCCAAAAGTAGAGTAGGTCTTAGAACCTTCAACCGCCTCTGCACCGTTGTTTTACTGGCTCAAGGGTACAATCTACGAAACACAAACGCGTTCACATCTCGCAAGGCGAGTTTGTTGTTGCAGGTCGCTATAATTGCACGGCAGGTTGCGATGTAGACGCAGATTATGTCGTTATCTCGCTAAAGCAATGACCCGTTTATATCATCAAGGTAGGCGCGGCGGTTTGCCGTATGACCCGAGTCGAATGAAGTTGCGGATCCTTGAAAGTAGCTAGTCGCACGCATTCACCACATGGTTGTGTTTTTGTGGCTGCCCCGAAATGCGGGCGAGTAGCTCTGTGGTCGATTAATCTTTTCAATAATTCGCATATTGGTGGACAGTGATTTTGATGCGATTGCCCTGCAAAACTCAGCGCAGTCAATTTGCAATCTAGCGGCCTCACCCTATAATCAGTTCATAGTTCGCCGAGACAGAGAAAATGCATGACCGCTGAACCATCTCTGTGCGGCTCGGTGCTTGATGTGATTGGCAATACGCCGCTGGTGGAATTGTCTCGCATCGGAGAAGCGCTCGACGGCCGTATCTTCGCCAAGCTGGAATACCTCAATCCCGGCTACTCCAAGAAGGATCGCATCGCCCGGCAATTGATCGAAGATGCCGAGGCCAAGGGCGACCTCCACCCGGGCGATACCGTCGTCGAATTGACCAGCGGCAATACCGGCACGGGCCTGGCAATCGTTTGCGCCGCCAAGGGTTATCACTTCGTGGCCGTGATGTCACGCGGCAACTCCCCCGAACGCGCCCGCATGATGTCCGCGCTGGGCGCCGAAGTTGTCCTGGTTGATCAATGTTCGGATTCACAGCCGGGGCAAGTCTCCGGCGCCGACCTGGCGCGCGTCGAAGAAAAGACGCGGCAGATCGTACGCGAGCGCGGCGCCTACCGCGCCGATCAATTCCAGCTCGAGGGCAATCGCCGCGCTCACTATTCACACACTGCGCCCGAAATCTGGCGGCAGTCCGGCGGCATCGACGCTTTCTGCGATTTTATCGGCAGCGGCGGATCCTTCGCCGGCTGCGCGGGATACTTCAAGCAGCGTGATCCAGCCATTCAATGTTATATTGTGGAACCGGAAGGCGCAGCCGCTTATGCGGGTGATCCGGTCACGCGAAGCAATCACAAGATACAGGGCGGCGGCTACGCCATGAGTGAGCTACCCTTGATGGATCGCGATCTGGTCGATGGCTATTTGCAAGTTACTGACAAGCAAGCCACGCTCATGTCGCGGCGCTTGGCGCGCGAAGAAGGCTTGTTCGCCGGTTATTCCTCCGGCGCCAATCTCGCGGCGGCACTGCAACTGCTGAGGACAAAGCACCGGGGCCAACGCGTCGCCATTCTGCTCTGCGATTCCGGCTTGAAATACTTAAGTACAGATCTCTGGGACTGAATTTATGAACAAAAACGAATCACGCGACGATATTGTCCGCTGGATCCGCCACAACCACGAATCGCTCTCCCCCAGTCAGCAGAAAGTGGCCGAATTCCTGCTGAAGGGCGGCATCAACGTCATTCACTTGACCATCACCGAGATCGCCGGCGCGGTGGGGGTCAATTCGTCGACGGTGGTGCGCACGGCGCAGGCGCTCGGTTTCGAAGGCTTCCCGGAATTGCAGTCGGTCTTGCGCAGCCAGTTTCTCAACCAGGCCAAGATCGCGCAACGCATGCAAATCGGTTCGCAAAAGCTGATTGAAGACCTGTCTTCAGGCGAGCCGGAGAATCAACATTTGCTGAACGCGGTGCTGCGCGACGAGGTCCAGACTTTGCTCGATCTACCGCAGCACGTGCCAACCCATATTTTCGACCGCGCCGTCGAATTGGTAGATGGCGCCAAACATGTTTACATAATCGGGTTGGGCGCCTCGTTTCCGCTGGCGCTGAATTTCGGCATCGTTTTGCGCTACATCCGCCCGCATACCACCGTGCTGACGCCGGGCATTGATCCGATTGCCGCTCAATTGACACCGCTCAAGGCAGGCGATCTGATCTTTTCGCTCTGCTTCGCCCGTTATACCCGCGAGACCTTAACCGTGATGGAAGTCGGCAGCCAGCGTGGCGCATCCGTGGTCACCGTCACCGACAGCCATGTTTCACCGGCGGCCAAACGCGCCGATCTCGCGCTGATCGTGCCCTTCCGCCTGCGTCTCTACAGCAATACCGTCGCGCTCTTCGCCTTGCTTGATGCCATCCTGGGCGCTCTATCGCTGCGCTATCCGGAAAAGACGCGCGCCCGCCTCGACAGCCTCGAAGACCTCTACAAGCAGTTTAATCTTTTGACCACTGAGGAAGACTGAGACTTACGCGCGCACGTTGGGATCAAGCGCGTCCCGCAGGGCGTCGCCGATGATGTTCAGGATCAACACAACCAGGGTGATGGTGATGCCGGGGAAAACGGCGATCCACCACTGCGTGCGCATATAGTTGCGCCCGTCAGCCAACATCGCGCCCCATTCCGGCGTCGGCGGGCTAACACCCAAACCGAGAAAGCTCAAACTGGCGCCGGTGACAATAGCGCCGGAAACGCCCAGCGTCGTCAATACGATCAGAGGTCCCAGCACGCCCGGCAAGACGTGAAAAAACATGATACGCAGCGAGCCCGCTCCCATGCTGCGCGCCGCCATCACATACTCCATCTCGCGGATGGACAAGGTAACACCACGGATGAGACGGGCATAGGTCGGTATGGAAAAGAAGGCAATGGAAATTATCACATTCTTCGTGTCCGAGCCTAGCAAGCTCACTAGCCAAATCACCAATATCAACCCCGGGAAAGCCAGGATCAAGTCCATCACGCGCATGATGATGTCATCGGGCAAGCCACCGACAAATCCGCCGATCAGTCCCAGCGGTACGCTGACCATAGTGGCCAGCGCGATCGACAGGAAGCCGACTTGCAAGGACACGCGCCCACCGTACAAAACGCGGCTCATGATATCGCGCCCCAACTTGTCGGTGCCAAAGGGATGCGCCAACGAAGGTCCCAGGTTGCGCTCCGGCGTGCTGCGATCAATGGGATTGTAAGGCGTGACCTGCTCCGCGAAAACAACCGCCAGCACAATAAGCGTCAGGCCAACGAGTCCCACTACCGCCACGCGATTCCTGACAAACTTCAGGATGACCAGTTCGTACAAGCCGGTAGGACGGTCGCCGCTTTGCAATTGCTTCACGAGCAAGTCCTACTCATAGCGGATGCGCGGATCAACAAAAGCATAAATAATATCCACCAGCAAATTGACAAATACAAAAGAAGCTGCCACCAGGATCACAGCGCCCTGGATCATAGGATAATCGCGGTTGCTGATCGCGTCGATCGCCAGCCGTCCCACACCGGGCAAGCCGAAGATGCTTTCGGTGATCACCGCGCCGCCCAGCAAACCACCAACCGAAAGCCCGACCACTGTGATCACCGGTATCAAGGTATTCTGCAGCGCATGGCGGATCAACACGTGGCGCTGCGCCAATCCCTTGGCCCGTGCCGTACGCACATAATCGGTGCTCAATACCTCAATCATGCTCGAGCGTGTCAAGCGGGCGATCAAGGCGCTCTGGCCCAAGCCCAGCGTCGTGACCGGCAAAACAAAGTGCTTCCAGGTGCCGACGCCTTGCACCGGCAATATGCGCAGACCAACAGAAAAAATAAGAATCAACATCAAACCCAACCAGAAAGTCGGGATGGAATAGAACAGCACCGCCACAACGATGCCAAAATTGTCGATCCAGGTGCGCTGATACACCGCCGTCATCACGCCGATGACCAAGCCCAGGGTTGTGCCGATGGTGACACACAAAAACGTCAAGGTAGCCGTGAAGGGAAAGGCTTTGACGATCACGCCCACAACCGGCTCGCGAAACTTGACCGAGCGCCCTAAATCGCCCTGTACGAAGTTGCGCAGAAAGATCAGATATTGCTCGATCACCGGGCGATCCAAGCCGAGGTTATGGCGGATCTGCTCAATCAGCTCCGGCGAGGCGCGGTCACCCGCCATCACCTTCGCCGGGTCACCGGGCAAGGCCACCCGCAGCATAACGAAAACGACCGTGGTCACACCCAGGATCAGGGGAAATGCGATCAAAATACGGCGGAGGATATATTTGCTCAAATATAACGCTTTCTTGGTACTAGAGTGGTGTAAGGGCGATCCGTCGGATCGCCCTTACAAGCGTTCTGATTGAACCCGTCTCAAACGTCCTTTTGGAAATGACTGCGGGAGCGCATCAGGTAAAAGTCAACTCCTATCACGCGAAGTCGTAACTCTGACGGAACGGGACTCTTCATCGCGTGTGGGCAAGGTCTCCCCCCATAGCTATGGGGGGAGATTTAGAGGAGGGTTGACGGAAGGCGCTTTACATAGCTGTCAACCGTATCCCTCCCGCTACAGGGGTAAGACCCGCTACTCCGTCTCGAAGTAAGCGTTCCAGTAAAGGAAGCTCAAGTCCGGATGGATGCGCCAGTTTTCCAATTCAGCGCGTACACCGGTCAAGGCCGGCGGCACAGCCAAATAGACCCAGGGCGACGCCTCGATGATATACTCGCTGACGGCGGTCACCGCTTCGTAACGCAGCTGCGGATCCAGTTGCGTGTCGGCGGCATTCAGCAACTCTGTTAGCTCGTCGGTGGAGAACCAGGCGCGGTTGCTGCCACCCTTGCGTTCCGGATCAAAGAAGTAGGTCAGGATGCTGGGATCGCTATAGCCATAGAGCAAGAGGAACAGGTCGTGCGTGCCGGTCGTGGTCAGGTCGACCAATGCCGAGAATTCCAGCAACTGGATTTCCAGCGGGATGCCGACATCGCGCCATTGCGCTTCCAGCACTTCCGCTTGACGGCGCCATTCGTCCGGCGACGCCGTGGCTAGCGGCACCGACCAGGCGTTGCCATCGGGATCTTCACGCAAGCCATCGCCATCGGCATCGACATAACCCAGCGAATCGAGAAGCTCGCTCGCCTTTTCGGGATCAAAGCTAGGGGCGACGGCGTCCAAGTCCGGGTTGTGGCCCCAGATGGTCGGCGGCAGCGGCTGATAGAGCGGCTGCGCCAAATCTTCCCACGCCAAGGTGACAAATTCTTCACGGTTGGTCGCGTAAGCGAAGGCGCGGCGCAAATCAGGATTGGTCCAGGGATCCTTCGAGGTATTAAAGCCCACATACCGAATCTGATTCAACTGCGCGATATGCACATCGATATCGGGATTGTCTTGGGCGCCCGCCAGGTTCTGCGTCGGGATGCCTGCCAGCGACACTTCGCCGGTTTCCAAGGCCGCCAGAACGGTCTGTTCTTCGCCGATGAACAGAATCTGCAGTTCCTCCAGCAAGACCGGACCCGGATGATCGTACAATTCTTCCGGCGCCCAGGTGAAATCGGGATTGCGCTCAAAGAGCACATAGTTGTCGGTCACCAATTCCTTGAACATGAACGGGCCGCCACCGACCGGGCTGGTGCCGAAGTCGTCGGGTCCCGTGGCTTCATAAGCCGTGGGCGATACGATTTCCAAGCCAGATAGCACGAAGAACAGCGGCGCATAAGGCGAGGCAAGCTGCATGGTAAAGCTGTAGTCGCCGTTGATCTCGACCGCTTCCAACAGGCCAATCAGATCGCGACCTTGCGAAGCGCCCGTATCCGGATTGGCATATCGATCCAGATTCCACTTGATCGCTTCCGCGTCAATCGGCGTGCCATCAGTGAAGGTGGCGAAGTCGATCAAGTTGATGGTCAAAGCCTTGGAATCTTCCGATACTTCCCAGGTATCCGCCAGGAAGCCGATATAACCCATATCCTCGGCGCGCGCGAACAAGGTCGGATAGATGGCGTAATGCGGCCAACTGTGCCAGGACGATACAAAAGGATCGAGCGAGGTATTGGAGTTGGCATCGGCCACGACCAATCGCCCGCCTTTGCCTTCCATCATGTCTTGTGCCATGACGGAGCCGCCCAGCACCATGAAACCAACCAACAGCAGAACAAAAATAGCGAGTCTTGATTTGAACACGTTTACTTCCTCCCAAAATGGACAAAGTGATTGAATTCATCTTGCGCTTCATTTCTACCGATAAAGCCCCCTTTTCTGAATAACTGAAGCTAGCTCATATAACCAGAAACCAGAATTTCGCGCCCGTACGCGCCAGTCGGCTTCATCCAGCTCAGTCTTGCGTCTGAAACGCATTGTACGCGGCGAGACCAATCTCGCCCATCGCGCTCTCGACTTCAAATACCCGTTGATGATGCGCCGCCGGTTTGTCCCAGAAAGGCGCTTCATCCCATTCGGTGAAAATCGTCAATATCACATGATTCGAATCGCTAATAGCGATGATACCACTGTCATTGCGGATACCGCCAATTGTGCCCGTCTTGTGCGCGACTTTGGTGCCCAGCGGCAAGAAGCGCGACAAGCGCACATTGAATTGTTGCTTAAGCAGAATGTCTAGCGCGGTCTCTCTCACGTCGCCGTCAAAGAGCTCCCCGCTATAGATCATGTGCAGCAGCTTGTTCATGGTCTTGGCCGTGAAGACGTTGTTCTCCGGTCCCTTGCTGAATGCCAGGCCATCGCGCAGGATATCGTTCTTCGCGCTCCAGGCGATCAATTCTTCCAGCGGCAAATCCACTACCTCGTCGGGGAACATATAGCGCAACAATTCCTTGCAATTGTGCTTAAAGTAAATCTCGCGCAGCCCGATCTCGCGCATCACGCCCTCGATGACCGCTGCGCCCCCGAGGGTGTCCACCATCATATCAGTCGCGGTATTGTCGCTGATGATCATCATCAAGGTCAGCAGGTCACGCACGGTCGGCTGCAAGCCGCTCTCGAAATAGGGCAAAATGCCGCTGCCCAGGCTCTTGTCCCCGTCGCTCAAGGACACACGCGTATCGAGGTTTATCTCGCCCCGCACAAGTTGTCGGCAGGCCGTCGTCAAAATGGGAATCTTGAAGGTGCTCGCCATCGGGAAGGGCTCGTCGCCATTGACATCAACTTGCTCGCCCGATTCGATATGCCAGACCGCCACACCGGCTCGGATGTCAGCCGCCTTTATGATGCCCGCGATCTTCTGGGAAAGGCTCATGGTCAAGCTCCACTTCCGTAGGGATAGTTGTCCCGCCAGGCACGCTTCGCTTCTTCCAGGCGGTCCCGCTGTACTTCAACTCCGATGCCGGCGCCATCCGCCACTGCAAGGGTACTGTCGTCACCCAGGACAAATGGCGGTTCCGTCAAATCGGGATCAAAATAGCGGTCGGTCGCGGAAATGTCCGATGGCAAGTTGACCGCGGGTAAAGCCGCAAAGGACACATTCGCCGCGCGCCCAATGCCGCATTCCAGCATCCCGCCAATCCATAGCGGTAGATCATTTTCGACGCAGATGCGGTAAATCTCGAGGCATTCGCTGAAGCCACCCACACGCGCCGGCTTCAAGTTAAGGATGCCTATCGCGCCCACTTGCAGCGCCACTTGCAAGTCACTCGCCGACTTGACGCTCTCGTCGAGACAGATCCGTGTCTGAAGCTGCGACTGCAAGGCGCCGTGCTGATAAATGTCATCATGCGACAGCGGCTGCTCAATCATCAGCAAGTTGAACTCATCCAAAGTTGCCAGATGATCGGCATCGCTGATGTTATAGTCGCTGTTGGCATCCAGCATCAGCAGGATATTGGGAAACTCGGCGCGTACGGCCCGCGCCACTTCAATATCCCAGCCGCGCTTGATTTTCAGCTTGATACGACAATAACCCTGCTCCAGGCGTTTGGCTACGGCCGCCACAGTCGCATCCAGCGATTCCTGAATACCAATGCTGACGCCCACTGTCGCCCGCCCCGCCGATTCGTGGCCGTCCGGCGCATAATGAGCGAAACAATCCGTCAGTCGCAGGTCGTTTCGCTTGGCGAAGGCATCCCAGACCGCCGCTTCCAGCCCGGCGCGTGCATGATGGCTGCCGCGGAAACGCCGTATCAGCGCCGGGAAATCGGTCGGCTTTTCGACTGTCTCGCCCACCACGGCCGGAGCCATGAACGCCGACAATATGTGCTCCGCGGTCACCGCCGTCTCGTACCCGTAACCGGGCCAAAACTCAATCGAGCATTCGCCCCAGCCAACCACGCCGGTCTCCGTGGCTAACTCCACCAGCACGGCTACCTTGTGCGATTCTACGCCGAAGCTCGTTTCAAATGGCCGCAGATAGGGCAAGAGCACCGTGTGCAATTGAACGGACTTTATCGTAATCGGCTTCAAAACATCATCCTTTTTGCTGCGGCCATATCCCGGAATACCACTACCACGATGAATGCATCGTGGCCGGCGGCGGCTACAGTGTCTGTGCGAAGTCCGTCAATTATAGCAAGCCGCATTGCTCTTGTAAAACAGAGCGCAGAATATCTTGCAAATCGCCGAGCGAAGGTCTATATTTGACAGCATTCAAGCGATTGGACGGTTGCCGATGAAAGTGTTCGCAGGCGGGATCGAAACAGAGACTAACACATTTTCTCCCATGCCAACCGGCGCTGCTGACTTCGAGGTCATACGCGCTGCTGATTTGGACGAGACTATGGATCTTGGCGGCTTTGGCGGACCCTTCAATATCTTCCGCCGTCGCTGCCAGGAGCGCGGCTGGGACTATGTCTTCAGCTTGTTTGCCTCCGCCCAGCCAGCGGGCACAACCGTGCGCTCGGTTTACGAAAACCTGCGCGACGAACTGCTGGCGGCGCTGGAAGCAGCCATGCCTGTCGATATTGTGCTGCTGCCGCTGCACGGCGCCATGGTCGCGGAAGGCTATGATGATTGCGAAACCGACATCGTCACCCGCGTCCGGCGGATCGTCGGTCCCGATGTCAAGATCGGCGTCGAACTCGACCTGCATTGCGATGTCACGCAAACCCTGATCGACATGACAGACGCCGTCGTGATCTTCAAGGAGTACCCTCATATCGACATCAACGACCGCGCCGAGGAACTCTTCAGCATCATCGCCGATGCCGCCGAAAGAAAGACCAAACCGACCATGGCCATCTTCGATTGCAAGATGATCGGCCTCTATCTAACACCCTTCGAGCCGATGCGCTCCTTCGTAGACGACATGATCGCGCGTGAAGACGAACCGGGTGTGCTTTCGCTTTCGTTGGCGCATTGTTTCCCCTGGAGCGATGTACCCACCTGCGGTACGCAAATGCTGGCGATCACCGACAACAATCCCGATCTGGCGGCGCAACTGGCGCAAGAGTTCGGCGAAAGACTCTTTGACATGCGCCACGATCTCGATGTGAAATCGCTGGCGCTGGACGAAGCGCTCGACAAGGCTTTGCAGCGCGAGTCGGGATTGGTAGTCATCGCCGATCAATCGGACAATGCCGGCGGCGGCGCGCCCAGCGATTCCACCTTCGCGCTGCGGGCGCTGCTCAATCGCGGCGTGACCGACGTCGCGCTAGGCATGATCTGGGATCCCATCGCCGTCCAGGTGGCCATGTCCGCCGGCGAGGGCGCGACGCTGGATCTGCGCGTCGGCGGCAAAATGGGACCCATGTCGGGCGATCCACTCGACCTGCGCGTGACCATAACCGGCATTATTCCTGATATGAAGCAGCAATGGACACAGAGCGAGGGACCGGTAGCGATCGACTGTGGGGATTCAGTCGCTTTGCGTTGCCAGGGCATCGACATCATCGTCAATAGCAGTCGTGGACAAGTATTCAGTCCCACGGTTTTTTCGAACTTCGGCATTGACCCCAAGTCAAAACGGTTGCTAATCGTTAAGTCGACACAGCACTTCTACGCGGGATTCTCGCCCATCGCCGACGAGATTATCTATATGGCGGGTCCCGGCGCCATTCCGCCGCTCTTCACCGAGATTCCCTATCAACGGGTTGACCTGAACAAGTATCCCTGGGTGGACGATCCCTTTGTTTAAACTAAACTCTGTCCCCCAAAACGGGGCAACTTCAGTCTCCCAAAATGAGGGAGGGACTTGCAGTACAATGTCCTCCCCTTCCCTCTTTATGGGGGAAGGGGCCGGGGGATGGGGGATATGAGAATCGCAGCCGGCGGCATATTAATCGAATGCGCGACCTTTTCGCCACTGCTATCCGACTGGTCCGATTTTACTATCTTGCGCGGCGGCGAACTGAACGACCGCTACGCCTTCTCAGACGGTGTCAAAGATCTCGACTTCGTTCCGCTGATTCAAGCCAGCGCCGTGCCCGGTGGCGTCTTGCGCCGCGAGGTATATGACTCCCTGAAAAACGAATTTCTCAACGGATTGCGCGCCGAAGGTCCCTGGGACGGTGTTTATCTCGATATGCATGGCGCCATGGCGGTTGAAGACCTAGACGATGCCGAATGCGACTTCATCGCAGCTGTCCGCAACATCGTCGGTCCCGGCTGCCTTCTCAGCGCCAGCTACGACCTGCACGGCAACTTGTCGGCCGCCATCATGGCACAGCTTGACCTTGTCACCGCCTACCGCACCGCGCCCCACGAAGACGCGTTCCAGACTCGCGCCCGCGCCCTGGCGCTCCTGATGAAATGCCTGCGCGACGGCCTGCGCCCGGCCAAAGCCTTCATTCCCGTTCCCTTGCTGCTTTCCGGCGAGCGCACCATGACCCTGGTCGAGCCGGGCAAAAGCGTTTACGCCGGCATCGCGCAAGTCATCGATGGCGATGCTGTGCTGGATGCCTCGCTGCTGGTCGGCTTCACCTGGGCCGACGAGCCGCGCAGCCAAGCCTCGGCGGTGGCGCTGGGACTGGACGAAGACGCGGTATGGCAAGCGGCGCGCCAATTGGCGCAAGCCTATTGGGACGCCCGCCACGACTTCGGCTTTGGCGTGCCGACCGGCGGCGTCGACGAGTGTATCGACATCGCGGCCCGGTCGGCGCTTTCGCCGGTCTTCCTCAGTGATGCCGGCGACAATGTCACTGCCGGCGCCGCCGGTGATGTGCCCACTGTCCTGGAGCAACTTCTGGCACACCGTGTTCCCAAGACCGTCTTCGCGAGCCTGCCAGACGCAGCCGCTGTTGATATCTGCTTTGCCGCCGCTATCGGCGCGACAGTCGAACTGTCCCTTGGGGGTAAACTCGATCCCATTCATGGTCAGCCGCTGTCGGTCCGCGCTCGTGTCGACAAGCTTCATGTCTCCGAGAATCGCGGCCGACAAGTTATTGTGGGAGTCGATTCGGTCGACGTGATCGTTACGGAGCGGCGCCTGGCATTCACTACTTTGGCGCACTTCGACGAGCTGGGCATCTACTTGCAAGATTACAAGATCGTCTGCTTGAAACTGGGTTATCTCTTCCCTGATTTCCAGCGCATCGCCCCGCATGCGCTCATGGCGCTCAGCCCGGGAGCGGTCAACGCCCTGCCAGAGACCCTGCCCTTCCACCGTATCCAGCGCCCGATGTTCCCCTTTGATCGTGATATGGTCTGGTCACCGTAGGTGTCGGTTGCCTTGAAAGCGGCGATTGGCAGGCGGTTTGCTCAGAAGTTGCGCATCGTCCGCGCCCTCGACGGGCAAAGCGCGCACCGAAGTGGCGCGAATCGTCGTCACCGTTTCTTCGCGCTCCACCACGCCGGTGAACCATAAGAAACGTTCGTTGCGGATGACCCGCCGGGTCTGAAAATAAAGATCGGGGAAAACAACCACATTGATCAATTCGAATTCGTCTTCCAAAGTGATGAAACGGATCTCTTTGGCCGTCTCCGGCGCTTGAATAATCACCACCATGCCGGCGGTCTGCACCACGGCGCGGTCGCGCGCGCGCATCACTTGCTTGCTGTGCAGGATGCGTCGTTCCTGGCACCAGGCGCGGAAATATTGCATGGGATGGTGCTGGGTGGAAAGCCCGCTCGAGGCGAATTCCATATTCAGCCGTTCCATCGGTGAAGGCGCGGGCAAATGCACCGCCGGCGTTTCCAGCCGCATGGGCAAGCGACTATGCGATTTGTACAGCACGCCGGCATCCCACAATAACTGATGCCGCGACGAATGCCACTTGTCCATCGCGCCCGATTGGATCAGCCGCTCGATCAGCCGCAAAGGCATCTTGACCCGTCGCATGAAATCCTGCAGATCGGCAAAGGACCGCGCCGCGCGGATCTCCAGCAGTTGCTCCAAGCGTTGATTTTTGATGCCCTTGACATACGCCAGCCCGATGCGAATGGCGCCCTCTTCAATCGTGCAATCGGCGGCGCTGCGGTTGATATCCGGCGGCAGCACGGCGATCCCCAGCCGCATGGCATCGTAGACCAGTGTGCTCGGCGCCCAGAAACCCATCGGCTGGTGATTCAAAATCGCGGCATAAAATATGGCCGGATGATGATATTTGAACCAGGCCGATTGATAAGTCAGCACGGCGAAGCTGGCGGCATGGCTCTTGGCGAAGGAATAAGCGCCGAAGCCGCGTAACTGATCGAATACCGTTTGCGCCTTTTCTTCCTCGACGCCGTTTTTGACCGCCCCTTCAATGAAGATGCCTTCAAGCTGATCCAGCAGTTGAAAAGAATACTTGCTGCCCAGGGCGCGCCGCAGCATCTCGCCCTGGCCGTGGCTGAAGCCGGCCACATCATGCGCCACCTTCAGCACTTGCTCTTGCCACAAGATCACGCCCAGGGTCTCTTCCAGCGCCGGTTTCAGCCGCTCATCGAGGTAGCGGACCTCTTCCGCGCCACGCCGCCGCCGTAAATACGGATGCACCATATTGCCCATGATCGGACCCGGACGGATCAAGCTGATGGCGATCACCAAATCGAGGAAGCAGGTCGGTTTCAGCCGCGGCAAGGTATTCATCTGCGCGCGGCTCTCACATTGAAAGACCCCGAAGGTCCTGGCCTGCGTGATCATCTCATAAACCCGCGGGTCATCAAAAGTGATGCTGTCGGCATCAATACCGCTGCGCTCGACCATTTCCGTGATCGCCGCCAGCATCCGCAGCCCCAGCACATCGATCTTGATGATGCCGGCATCTTCCAAGCCTTCTTTGTCCCATTGCACCACCGTGCGGTCGGACATGGTGGCCGGCTCGGTGGGCAAGCGGCGCGAAAGCGGCACATCGGAGATGATCTCGCCGCCGTTATGAATACCGATATGCCGCACATTACCCAATAAACGATCACAAATATCAAAAAAAGGCTCTAAATGCGCTTGAGGATTCTCACCCCATTCTTGCTTGCTGAGATCCTTGTCCAGCAGGGCGGAGCCATCATTGGGCGTGCGCGATGGCAGCCTGTTCGCGGCCGCGGCGCGCACTTCCCACTGGTCTTTCAAATAGGGATGGATCGACGGCGCGAACCCCCAGGCTTTGGCGACATCGCGAATGACACTGCGGTGGCGGTAGGTGACGAAGGTGCAAGCCATGGCCGCGTGCGTCCGCCCATATTTCTCGTAGAGATATTGAATGACCTCTTCGCGGGTGTCGGCATCGAAATCCATATCGATATCGGGCGTCATCTGTCGCTCGGGCGATAAAAAGCGCTCGAAGACCAGGCGATGCTCGATAGGATCAATCGGCGCGATCTGCAGCAGATATGCCACCAGCGAATTAGCCGCCGAGCCGCGCCCCTGGCAGCGAATGTCCTTCTCCCAGGCGAAGCGCACAATATCCCAGACCACCAGGAAATAATTCGCCAGCCCGGTGACATCAATGATCGCCAATTCATGCTGCAAGCGCGTTTCCATAGGCGGCTGATAGCGCCCCGAACGACGACAAAGCCGCGCCAGATAGGCCTGCGCGCTCATGCCGGCCGGCAGCGGATAGCGCGGCAGCGCCTGCAACTCCGAAGGCAATTGATACGCGCATTGCTCGGCAATACGCAGGGTGTTTTCCAAAGCGCGGGGATAGCGATGGAACAAAGCCGCCATCGCCTCGCCCGGCTTCAAGTGGTGCTGTCCGTTGGGGAAAAGATGCGCCCCCACATCGTTCAAGGCGCGATTGTGCCGGATGGCTGTCACCACATCGCCCAGGGCTTTATCGCCCGGCGCCGGATAATGCACATGGTTGGTCGCCACAACATCCAGCCCCAGCGCCGCCGCCAGTTCCACCAGGGCAGCGATGCGCTGTTCGTCATAGGGGCGGCGGTGATGATGCAACTCGATAAAAAAGCGCTCGCGATCGAATAGCGCCGCATAACGGGCCGCGGCTTGCCGCGCCCCATCCGCTCCTACGGCTTCCAAAGTGCGGGCGATCTCCCCCTCGCGTCCGCCGGATAAGCCAATCAGCCCCTCCGTGCGCCCTGCCAATTGCTCGAAGCGCAGCAAACCCTCGCCCTTCGGCGCTTGATGCTGCGCTTGCGTGATCAGCCAGCACAGGTTCTCCCAGCCGGTCTCGGTGGCGACCAGCAAGGTCAAGGCCGCATCATCTTCCAATGTTAGTTCGGCGCCCAAAATCGGCTGGATATCCAGCGCCTGCGCTGTCTTCTGAAAGCTGATCGCGCCATAAACATTGTTGTGATCGGTCAGCGCCAGCCCACGCATGCCCAGGCGCGCCGCTTCCGCCAGCAGATTCTCCGGCGATGAGGTCCCGCGCAGCAGGCTATACGCCGAATGCGCCCGCAGCTCGATGTAGTCGGTCAACCTACCCCCTTCTTCATTCATTGCCCCTTTCCACCTCGCCTCACCTCTTTACGAACCTGACTTCGCGCTGTCCAAGCCCCACCACCCACGAGAACCCTGTAAGGCTTGTCCGTTAATTCATTTCTCACACAGAAATAGCCGGAGCAATGCGTCAGAGATGTAGAATACGGAGTGGATCGTTGCGCAAACAAGCCAGATTGTCACCGATTTCGCTAAACGTAGCTCCTCTTCTCCCCTTGTGGGAATTCCGCCCCCCGTTGAGCGGGGGGACCGAGGGGGGACAAGGGCCGGGGGATGAGGGGTTAGAGAACGCGAGGCAGCAATTATCGGACAAGCCTTGTAGGGGCGACCCAGTGGGTCGCCCGAAAAAATGCCAGGAAAGACAAAGGTTCTGTGGGAACGTTCCGCTCAATGACAAATTGTCCGCTCCTCAGCTATTGCAATGTGATCTTCCCCCGTGAGGCAGGGGACTGAAGTTGCCCCGCTTCAACGGGGGGGGCAGAAACCCCAAGGCATTGGGGAAGGGTGACTCGTTGACCTGAAGGGTAGATAATGATTGAGAGTATCGAGTTCTGATGATTAAGCCTCCATATACGGCAGATGCGCTCCCCATCCCTGAAGCCTCGGGGAGGGGGCTGGGGGGTTGAAAAACCTGTCCGCTCCTCAGATCGCAATGGAGAGGGGTTGAAGCCTCAGTCATAAACCCGCTGCAGCGCCCAAACATCATCAAGCAAGTCGTGATAGATCACCATCGCCATGCCCCCCACCAGCACCTTGAAATAATCGCGGTAGATGCGCGCCCGCCACCAACAGACATCCAATTGCCAGGACAACGCGATATGCCCAACGGGATGCCAGCCATCTCGCCAGCGGATCGCCGTCGGCAAATCATCATCGCTGCGCACCGCCAGCGCCTTGCCCTCGCTCCACAAGCGGCTCATGCCCCCAGCGCTTCGCTTTCATATTGCAAAGCCGGCGGGAAGTGCCGCGGCACATCAGTCAAGCTCAGCTGATAAACCGTCTCGTGAAAGCGCTGCCGCCAGACATCAAGCGCTTGAATGACCGAGCGTTGCTCGCGGCTCACCTCAAACAGCGACTGTTGCCGTGGCTGAACTGTCGTCAATTCGGATAGTTGCAAGCCGAGTTGAATGATGCCGGTCGAATAAGCCGGCCTATCCAGGAGCAGCGGCAGTTGCTTTTGGAAATGCGCCGGGCCCCGCAGCGGGGCGCTCGGGCGCAAGTGCAACTCGTGCGTATGATGACGCTCGTCCGTCAGCAGCAAAACCAGGCGCCCGGCCGCCCGCCCCTGCAACTGATGCATCAGTGCAGGCGCCAATTGCAGGCAAGCCGCCAGCAGGCTCTCTTTATCCGCGACCGCATCTTCGAAAAACAGCGTTTGCCCGAGGACCGGCGGCGGCTGGCACGACTGCAAGGGGCGCGCATCCACCCCGATCGCCAAGTCGTAACACCGGCAACCCGGCTTGTCCCACTGCTCGAAGACCGCCGCGCGCGACAGCGCGGCATAATCCCCGATGCTGCGGATACCCATCATCGGCAGTCGCCGGCGCATATCCACGGTCAAAGGCAGCAAGCTCACCGGAAAGGGCGCCAAAAAAGCCACTTCTGCGCCCGGCGCTACCCGGCAATGCTCAAAACTGCTGATACCGGCGACCCGCGCCACAAATTTCCCGCTGCCCGTGCCGACCGAGACCGTGCCGCCCAGGCGCGCCAAAATCCGCTCGCGCAGCACATCAAGCTCTTCCTGATGTTGCGTCTGCACATACCACAAGGCACTGCCGGGATGATAATGAGGTTCCACCTTGTCAATATGATGCGCCAAATCGGCGGTCACCTCGTCGAAGAGCCGGCGATAAACCTCCTCCCGCGCATGTACGACAGCCGCATCCGGACATTGAAACTCGGCCTGCTTGCGGCTGTCACCGGCCTGTACCCCCGCTTGACGCGCCCAGGCATCGCTAGCCAGCACCTTCAGATGTCCATTGCCGCTGACCACAATCACCGGACGGCTGGCCAGTTCTGGCTGATGCAAACTTTCGATCGTCGCCGCCAGATCGCGGATCACCAGCGCGCTAAACATGCGCTTCCTCTTTCGGGATGGCGAAGCACATGCTGCGCTGCCGAAGGGGCAGAAAAGGATGCGCCAGCAAATGCAGATCGCTGCTGAACCCCGCCACATCGCCATTTTGCAAATGCCAATCGCGCCACTGGCATCCCAAAACCACTTGTATCCCCTCCAACGGCTGTGGAGACAAAGCCAGCAGCGTCAAAGGCGCGTCCCGCAAAACCGGCTTGAGTTGCGCCAACGGCAATGCCGGCGGGTGATCCAGTACCACCAGACAAGGCAATTGATGCTGCGCCAGGGAGCGAATCAAAAAGAGCGCATGTTTCAGCGCCGTCTCGCTCAATAACAGCAGGCTCTCAATCCGCACACCCGCGGCGGCGGCATTGGGCGGATCAAACAAGCGCCCCATGTCCAGGTAAATGACCGGCGCCCCCTGCGCCCCCAGGCTGGCAACCATCCCATACAGCACGCTGGTCGCGCCCGATGTCGGCCGTCCGGCGATGTTATGCGCCGCCCCCTGCAGCAAACCCCCATCCAGCAGATCGTCCACGACAGCCATGCCGGTCGACAAGGTCGCGCGCGCGCCCATTAACTCCGAGGCGCGGCGCAAAGTCTGATAACCAAAACGCTGCTGAATGCCGGAAACGAGGGATTCGACGGACATGCCTTTTGCCTGACGCGGGTTCAAATGTGAATAATATCCCTAGAATAGAACATAAGTTCTAGCTCGTCAAGTGTATGCATTTGTACGATGATCAGGAAAAACAAAAACCCGCCGAGCGGGTTCAAGTCGTCACGATCCTATCTGCCACTAGCTGGAGCGCTGTTCAACTTCGTACGCCAACTTCAACAAACATGCTCCCCTTCCATCTTTATGGGGGGGGGAGGGGTTAGGGGATGGCGCGCAACCATCCACCGCGATCACATCAAATCCAAAGCGCCCAGCCCCAGCTCGCGAATCGTCTCATTAAAGGCGGCGACCTTCTCGCCCAGAACCGTCCTCACCCTCTCGACATGATCATCCAGTTCAGCCGAAAGCTGCTGAAAAACCTCAATCGCCTGACGCGGCGGCGCATAATCGGCGCTATCCACCGAGTTAAAAAGCGCATTGAACTTCTCGTGCAAGCCGCTGGGATACAATTGCGACTCGCTGATGCCGGTATTGATCAACAAAGGCAAAAACTCATCCACATCGGCGACAATCGCCGCGGCCGCCGCCAGCGCAGCCTCATCATCGCAGCGCGCTGTCCAATCCCCCACCTGTCCCTTGAGCGCCACCAGCTTATTGAGCAACTCATTGTTCTGCGACAGCCGATCGCGGATCCCCAACAGCAATTCCCTTTGCGCCTCAAAGGCTTCCGCCGTCGTCCCCAGCCGCGGATCGGCAAGCACTTCAAAAGTCTGCCTGCAACTGTCCGCGCCAACGACAAGTTCCGCAACATACTCGCCCGGCACCACCAAGGGACCCTCGGGCCGCTCCCAGGACGCCAGCGACTCATCCACATCGACCGCGCCGCCGTAACGTAAATTCCAGTGAAAACGATTCAACCCGGCCATCGCGGGCAAGCCATCCGCCTCGGACGCGCTGCTATACGAACGGATCAATCCGTCATCCAGATCGCTGATATTCAACACGACGGGCGCGTCGCTCGCCTCCGCCAGAACGTAACAGAAGACCACACCGGGTCGCGGATTCCGCCCTGCATTCAAGAAATACGGCAAGTCCGAATCGTCGCGATATTCCAGCGCCGCCACGCTGGTGCCGATCCGTCCATAATTCACACGGTTGCTAGCCTGATCGTACCACTCGCCCAACCTGCCGTACTCGCGCATGCGCACTTTCGGCGCCGGCGCGAATAAATGCGCTCCCCGCGCGGACAAATCGGACCCCGCCTGATGCAAGGGCGCCAGGTCATCGAGAATCCAGAAGGAGCGACCATGCGTCGCAATTACCAGATCGTAATCCTTGATCACCAGATCGTAGATTGGGCAGACGGGCAAATTGCCGCCCATACGCTGCCAGTTATCGCCGTCATCGAAAGACACATATAAGCCGGTTTCAGTGCCGGCATAGAGCAAGCCGCGCTGGTTGGGATCTTCCCGAATGACTCTTGTGAACTCGCCATCGGGAATGCCATCGGTGATGACTGTCCAGGTCTTGCCATAGTCATTAGTTTTATAGAGATAGGGTCGCGTATCGTCAAGTTTGTAACGCGTGGCAGCCAGATATGCGCAGGCGGGCTCGTGCGGCGAGGCGTCAATGATGCTGATCAGCGCCCAATCCGGCAGGTCTGGCGGCGTGACCTCTTCCCATTCGCGCCCGCCATCGCGCGAGAGGTGCACCAAGCCATCATCAGTGCCCGCCCAGAAGACACCGGCTTCGTGATACGATTCCGCCAGTGCCCAAATCGTGCAATAGACCTCGGCGCCGGTGTTGTCCCGTGTGATCGGTCCTCCTGATGCCCGCAGCTTGTCGGGATCGTTTCGCGTTAGATCGGGACCAAGCACATCGAAAGTCGCGCCCAGGTCTGTCGACACATGCACATAATTGCTCGCAACATAAAGCAGGTCGGGATTATGTCGCGAGAACATGATGGGAAAGGTCCATTGGAAGCGATACTTCAAGCCTTCACTGCCCACGCCCCAGCCATACAACTCGGGCCAAACCGTATTGTTCCAGACCTGACCCGTGCGATGATCATAAAGCGTCATGATGTCGTTGTACGCGCGCTGACCCGCTGGACCCGAAGCTACAACATAATTCGGATCGTCGGGCTTGATGGCGATATAACCGCTTTCACCGCCACCCGGGGAGTACCAGTCCCGTTCGTGAATAGCGCCATCTATCGTCGCGTTGGGCACGGTGATAGCGGTGTTGTCCTGCTGCGATCCATAAACACGATAGGGGAATTGTTCATCGGTGCAGACGTGGTATAACTGCGCCGTCGGCTGGTTATAAATCGACGACCAACTCATGCCTCCGTTGAAAGAAACGCAGGCGCCTCCATCATTGCCGTCAATGATACGCCGGTTATTATTTGGGTCGATCCACAGCGCGTGATCGTCGCCGTGTGGAATGGGAATGGCCTCAAACGAGGAGCCGCCGTCAATCGATTTCCAGAAGCTGTAATTCTGGACGTAGACCGTCTCCGGATCCTGCGTATCAGCGGTGATATGCATGTAATACCAGGGTCGGGTCCGCAGCAGAGACTGTTCGCTGAGGCGAATCCAGGTCTCGCCGTAATCATCCGAGCGGAAGACAGCGCCATCTTGGGCTTCGACCACCGCCCAGACGCGGCCGGCTCGCGCCGGTGAAATCGCCACGCCGATCTTGCCCAGCACGCCTTGCGGCAAACCCGGCCGCCGCGAGATCTCTTCCCAGCTGCCGCCGCCATCCATGCTGCGCCACAACCCACATTCCGGACCACCACTTTCCAAACGATGTGGGTATCGCTGCGCCTGCCAAACGGCCGCGAATAGAATGCGCGGATTGTTGACATCCATCGACACATCATGCGAGCCGGCGTAGTCGCTCTTATAGAGCACTTTTTCCCAGTTTTCACCGCCATCCAGCGAACGAAAAACGCCGCGCTCATTGCTGGGACCGAAGGCATGACCCAAAGCCGCGGCATAAACGATATCGGGATTATGCGGGTGGATCTGAATCTTGCCGATATGTCGTGTATCGCTCAAACCCATGTGACGCCAGCTCAACCCGGCATCAACCGACTTGTAGATGCCGTCGCCATGCGACACATTGCCCCGGATCGATGTTTCACCGGTGCCGGCGTAAATAACGTTGGGATCCGCCGTCGACACCGTCAGGGCGCCGATCGCGGCGGTATTGAAGTAACCGTCGGAGACATTGCGCCAGTACTGACCGCCGTCGGTCGTCTTCCAGACACCACCGGCACAGGCCCCGAAATAAAAGGTCATGGGATCCGACGCATCGCCCGCGACCGCCACCACGCGCCCGCCGCGATGCGGTCCGATGCAGCGAAATTCCAGATTATCAAGCAATTGCCGTCGTATGACCTGAGTGTTGTCTTTTGCTGACCCGTTCATCTTGTCTCACCTTCTATTGTGTGAATGTTCCAGCTGGCGCCCCCGCCAGACTACGGGACGCGCTTGTGCCATTTTTTAGGAGGACGGTGTAGGGGCGACTCGGCGAGTCGCCCGCGTTTTTTGTGGAATCGCCTGTGGGCGACTCGCCGAGTCGCCCCTACCGGATATATTTTGTGGAGTGAATTTGCCCATGCGAGCCCGGGTCCGAATCGGGCCAGGTCCCGGCGAATTAAACTGCAGCGTAATGGGCGAGGAGAGATGTCCTTCATTTTGCCAAGGCCCTACTCCACGCCCATGTCGAAAACGCGATTGAGAAAGGCAAAAATATCCACCTGCTCTCCGATCAGCTTTGATGTTGCTTTGCCCAGGGCATGCCCCGTTCTCGTTTCAACCCGCATGAGGATCACATTGTCGCCGCTATTTGCGGCTTGCAAGCTGGCAGCCAGCTTCTTGGAATGCATCGGGACCACCCGATCATCATGATCCGCCGTCAGGATGAGAATCGGCGGATAATCCTGCCCCGCTTTGATATTATGCAACGGGCCATACGCAACAAGAAAATCGAAGTGCTCTTTGCTACTTTCGGCATCGCCGTATTCGGTGGTCCAATATCGTCCCGAGGTAAAATACTTAAAGCGCAGCATATCGATGGTCGGCACATGGCATAGAATTGCGCCGTACAGGTCCGGCCGCTGCAGCATACACACCGCCACCAGCAGACCGCCGTTGCTCCGGCCCTCAATCGCCAGCTTCCGGTTCGATGTATAGTTGTTCTTGATCAGCCACTCCGCCGCCGCATGGATGTCATCGTAGGTCTTCTGCCTGCCGGCAAACATACCGGCACGGTGCCAGGCTTCGCCATATTCGCCCCCGCCGCGGATATTGGCAATGACGAAGATCCCCCCGTTTTCCAACCAGACGGGCAGCCATTCGCGGTAACTCGGCGTTTGACTGAAGCTGTAACCGCCGTAGGCAAACATGATGGCCGGATTGTCGCCATTCAGTTCCAATCCCTTTTTGCAGGTGATGAAGATTGGAACCTTCGTGCCATCTTGAGATGGAGGGAAGGCCTGTCTCGTTTCGTATCGGTCGGGATCAAACGAGGGTACCGTCGCTTCGAAAAACGGTTGCGTTTCGCCAGTCGCGAAGTTGTATTGCAGTATCTGTGTCGGCTGCAAGAACGAGGTCCAGGCGATGAACATGCTTTCATCATCGGCCCCGCCATAAGCGCCGGCGTGCTCGCGCAGGACCACGGCCCCCATCCCGGGCGGCAGCAGCTCGCGCTCGAGTGAGCCGTCTTTGTTGTAAATCTTGATCACATGTCGGGAGAGGCGCATTGCGGTCACCACAAACTGCTGATTGACGATCGAGACACCGGCGATGGCTTCTTCCGATTCGGGCACGACGTCAATCCAGTTTTCGCTGGCCGGATCCTTGATGTCCACGGCGACCACGCGCCAGTTCAAGGCGCCATTGGTCGTCAGGATATAAAACGTGTCACCATCGTTGCCGACAAAGTGGTATTCGTCATCCAATTCGTCGAACAGTCGCACGAAATCGCTTTCGCTATCAATGGGTTTGTAAAACACGCGATTGGCAGTCCGCGATTCCCAGTCGATAAAGAGAATCAGAAAACGTTCATCCGAGCTAACCTGCGCCTTTAACTGAATGCCTTTGCGCCCCGGATCATCATAAATCAGTTTGTCGTCGGCTTGTTGAGTCCCAAGCTTGTGGTAGTACAACTGGTAAGACACTTCTGGATTGGCGGGGCCTTCGTCTGGCGCGCCGTCCGTATATCGGCTGTAAAAGAAGCCGGAGCCATCTTTGCGCCAGGTCACCGACGAGAACTTGAGCTTGGCCAGCCGGTCGTCCAGATCTTCGCCGCTGTCTACGTCGCGAAACCGAAAGCTGACCCAATCCAGCCCGCCGTCCGAAAGGGCGTACATCACCAGCCGTCCATCCGCGGTGGGCTGCCAATCAAAGATCGCGACTGTGCCATCATCGCTGAGCTCGTTGGGATCAATTAGAACGCGCGCTTCGCTGTCACCTTCTTGCACATAAAGGATAGGCTGGTTTTGCAAGCCATCATTCCGCATAAAGAAGAGCCGATCGCCTCGTTTTCGCGGAATCTCGAATTTGGGATAATCCCATACCTCGCGCAGACGCCGCTCGAAAGTGGCGCGTCCCGCCAAGCCGCTAAGTTTCTCCATGGCCATACCGTGCTGCGTCCCCGTCCACTCCAGCACTTCGGGATCCTCAGCAGCCTCCAGCCAACGATAAGGATCCGCCACCGCCGTGCCAAAGAAATCGTCCACGACATCAGCCCTGCGTGTCTCGGGATATTTCAGTTTTCCAAACATAAAATCTTCCTTTTCAACTCTAAGTTTTTCAATGGCTCAACGCCATATTTGTTAGATCTGCATAACATTGCAAGAACTTGTAGCTATTGAATTTGATAACCCACTGGCGGCTCGACTCCAAGCAAGTGCTTTACAAAATAATCCCAGCGACGCCGCACAAAATAGGGATGATTGGTACAGAAATGCGGCTGATTGGGCATGATCAGCAGATCGAAATCCTTGTTGGCTTTGATCAATGCGTCCACCACCACCAGCGTCGACGAGATATGTACGTTCTCGTCCATATCCCCGTGGATCAACAGCAGCTTGCCTTGTAGATTTTGCGCATGGTTTTGATTGGCGGAAAAGACGTAATGCTCCTCGACCGGCAAGCCCATATAGCGCTCGACCCAGGTCGCTTTGTCGAGCCGATGATCGTGGTTGCCCGCCGACGAAACGGCGACCTTGTAAAAGTCGGGATAAGTGAACATCGCCCGGCAGGACGCGTAACCACCAGCAGAGTGTCCGAAGATGCCCACACGCGAGATATCGAGGTAATCGAAGCGATCGGCGAGCTGTTTGATGGCGCTGATATGATCGGGCAAGCCGTTGTCCGGTAGATTGCGGTAACTGTGATCGTGATAGGCTTTGGAACGCCCGGGCATGCCCAGCCCGTCGATCATCACCACCACAAATCCCAACTCCGCCAGCGCTTGCGCATGCCAAACGTTGCGCTCGCGCTCGCGAACGGCATCGGCAAAAGCTGCCGGAGCCTGGATCGCCTGCGGACCGCCATATATAAAATCAATCACCGGATACCGCGTTTCCGCATCCAAATCCGATGGGCGGAAGATCACACCGTAAATATCGGTGCTGCCATCGCGCGCCTTGGCTGTGAATCGTTCCGGCTCTTGCCAGCCGGTCGCTTCCAGCGCAGCAATATCGGCCTTCTCGAGTTCACGTATCAGCTTGCCATCCGCGGCGCGCAACAAGATCACCGGCGCTTGATCAACCGTTGAATTGTTGTCGATGAAGCAACTGCCGCCCGGCGCAAACGTGATCGTGTGATCGGCATCTTCCGGCGTGAGCAACTCCGCTTCGCCACCCTCCAGGCTGACGCGGTACAGAGTGTTGAAGTACGGATCGCGCTCGGCTTCGCGCCCGACAGCCGTGAAATAGACCATGCCCCCGTCTTCATCCACGTATTCCACATTGCTCACTTCGTATGCGCCCGATGTGAGTTGCCGGATCAACGAACCGCTTTCCGCGTCATACAGATAAAGATGTCCCCAGCCATCCCGCTGCGAATACCAAATGACGCGTGTGCCATCGGCAAAGACACGCACACTTGAATTGCCGCGCCAAATCGAGGGATCAATGCCGGTGCGGCTCTCTTCCGTAATGGCGACGCGCGCGCTGCCCGTCTGCGCGTCAATGACTATCAGATCCATTTGGTAATAGCCGCGCCCCTGCCGCACGAAGTAGACCGTCCGCGAATCTTGCGACCACCAATAAGTATCGGCGCTGAGCGGCCCACCATGATATTGCACCTGCACCGGTTCCAGATCGATATCGGTCACCGACCCAGCGCCTAAGTCCGCGCAAACGACCTGCGCCAGCGGCAGAATCTCGTCGCCCGGCAAGGGATAGGCATAGGAATGCAAATGCGGACGAACGCTGCCGTCTTGGGTTACCGATTGCACTAGATGAAACTGCGGCGCCTCCCTTTGATCGACCCGGCAGAATAGCAGCCGGTTGCTATCCGGCGACCAGCGAATCGCCGGCGGCGGCGCATCCTCAATGCCACCCGTTGTCAGCGGCGAAAGCAAGGGCTCGCCGTAGTCGTTTTGCGCTTCGCCATCCTGGGTTATCGCGCGTTCCTCCCCACTGTATACGGAGCGCACCCACACGTTATGATCGCGCGTATACGCTTCCCATTGCCCATCGGGCGAAAGCACTTTGTCCTTTGCTGGATTGGGCACATCGCCCAGGCGCATACAGTCGTACGTGCTCAATTCACACGACCAACGTCCACTCGCACCGGCCACATCAATGTCAAAGACGACACTCTGACCATTGTTGGCGAACTCGATTTCGCCAAAGGGCAATTGCCCCGAGTGACAGGGCCTGCCCGTCGCTTGACTGAGCACGGCAGCCAGCCGCTCATGATCGAAGGCGGCTTTTCGTTCGCCGGTCGCCGGATCCACCAGGATAAATTCGATCCCCGATAGCGATTTCCAGCGATACCAAAAACGATCAGACCCCTCGATCCAGCGGGGTTTGATTAGCAGATCAGAAGTGAGCTTGGGCGCATTGCCCGGCAGCAGACGTTCCGCGCGCGCATAGCGCTGCCACATGGGCTCGCACTGGTCCGAAGATGACTCGCGCCCTAAATCTAATTTGACTTTCATCACTTTTCCTTAGCAAAACTATTTGAACAATGATTCATTTGTGTTCATCTCATCCCTGTGTGCGCGTGCTTCACCCCTGGCCTTCGTCGAGAGACTTTCAGCTTGAGCCCCTGATCCAAGCCCAAGCGCTTGCCTCGCTGCAGCCATGCGGGACATATCGGCGCCTCTCGCACAGCGAGGCATCGTTTGGTGAACTCGCTCACTGAATATATGGGTCCAGCGCATCGCGCAGCGCATCGCCCATCAAATTGATCGAGATCACCGTCAAGAAAATCAGCGTCCCGGGAAAGATCATCAGCAGAGGCGCCTTGCGCATATATTGGCGTCCATTGCTGAGGATGTTGCCCCATTCCGCCTCCGGCGGCTGTACACCCAAGCCGAGGAAACCCAGCGCGGCTGCGGTCAAGATGGAGCCAGCCACACTGAGGGTAGTGTAAACGATGATAGGTGCCAGTGTATTGGGCAGCAGATGCACGAACATAATTCGTGCGCGGCCCGCCCCAAGAGCCCGCGCTGCTTGCACATAATCTTGCTCTTTAAGCGACAATACATTGCCGCGCACGATGCGAGACAGTGAAGGCGTCGCCCAGATCGCTAGCACGATGATCAAGTTGAACAAACTTGGACCCAACACTGACACCACCAATATCGCCAGCAATATGCCCGGGAAGGCATACATGATATCAATCACTCGCATGACCAATGTGTCGATCCGCCCTCCAAAAAACCCAGAAATCAAACCGACGATCGTGCCGCAGAACACGCCGGCCGCCGTACCGACAATGCCGACAAAGAGCGATACTCGCGCGCCATAAACCAGGCGCGAATAGAAATCTCGACCCAACTCATCTGTGCCCAGCCAATGTTCAGCCGTCGGCGGCTTCATCCGCTTCCGCAATGATTGCCTAAAGGGATCATGCGTTGACACGATCGGCGCGAAGGTAGCCATAAACGCGATGAATACGATGAATGCTGTCCCTACCAGGGCAAAACGGTTCCGGCGAAATTCCAGCCAGGCCCGCTTCGTGCCGGACATGCGACGGAACTCGTCATCGTCCAGCCGGGCCACACCACCCTTACCCAGGACTTTTACGTCATTGACTACTTTATCGTTATCCCGCTCCTTATGCACTTCATCACTCCTCAATCCGCAAGGCGATCAGCTCGCTTGGCATCACATCACAATTAATTCATTCGTAGCGAATACGCGGGTCAACGTATACCAGCGCCAGATCGGTGATGATATTGCCGAACACAAAGGCCGCGGCAATAATCAAGACCGCCCCCTGTACAACCGGAAAGTCGCGTCCGCTCACGCCGTCTATCAGATACAAACCGATGCCCGGCCAGGCGAATACTGTCTCGACTATTACCGAGCCGCTCAAGATAAACCCAAAGTAAAGACCCAGAATGGTCACGATGGGAATCAGCCCATTGCGCAAGGCATGTGTGATCAAAACGTGGCGCTCGGCAACGCCTTTGGCGCGCGCCGTGCGAACGTAATCATGATTGATGACTTCCAGCATACTCGAGCGGGCATAACGCGCCAGACCACCCGCGCCCGCCAACCCCAGTACGATAGTGGGCATGATCATGTGTTTTACACCACCAAGCCCTGATGGCGGCAATATACGAAAGTACAACGAAAATATGAGGATCAGCACATAAGCAAACCAAAAATTGGGAATGGAAACGCCCGCCAATGCCAGAATCATTAAGCAGCCATCAACTCGAGTTCCCCTTTTGATAGCCGCCAAGATGCCTAAGGGAATGCCTACTGCAACAGAAAGCAAGAAAGCCGCCACACCAAGACGCACCGTGTGCGGTATGCGCCGAGCCAAATCTTCCGTCACCGGGCGCAGCGTACGCAAAGATGTTCCGAAATCAAACCGCAACGTATTGCTCATGTAGCGCAAATACTGCACCGGCAGCGGATCATTAAAGCCGTACTTTTCATTGACCTTCTCTAAGTACGCGGCCGCCTCTGCTCCCTGGAAATCCGGCGGTACGAACATCACAGCCGGATCACCAGGCGCCAGCTGCATGCCAAACCATACCAGCGTGACCGCGCCCAATATCGTTGGAATTGTTAGTAATAAACGCGTTACGATGTATTTTTGCACAGATCGTCGTTCCTTGTCAATTCAATTTGCCGAGACTGCGTCCATTCGGGTCGATCTCTCAACGTTCTGCCGACTGCGCCAACGCCCAATGCGCCTGCGCGGCACATCTCAATAATTGAGCACAACCGTCGATAACTTCGCCACAATCCGCACTACAATAAAGAGTGGTACCATCTTCCGCGCGTATCCCGAAAGGACGATGCATCACTAAGGCAAGTCGTGTCCCAGTCATCGGTATCGCGTATATTGGGCGGCAAACGTCTTTCGACGCCTGCCGCCCTTCTGCTATCCGAATATGCTCGACCGCTGCCTTACTCGTTGAGCCAAGCCTTGTGGAACAATGGAATGCGTCCACCCAATTCAAAAACGATACCTTCTACCTTGGGACTTACAACGTTGAACCAGGGCGAGTGCCAGCCCCAGACTGACAGTTGCTGTTCCAGGAAGATGGCTTGCGCCTGGTGCGACAGCTTCGTCCGCTCTTCCAGGTCAACCGCTGCCGAGAAAGCATCTCCGATTTCTTGCAGTTCGGCTGCCAATTCCACCAGATAGGGTTCAGTAGCGTCATCAATCTGGTAGATGGTCCAGAAATCGTTGGGCTTCCAGGCTACCTCGATGGCGGATGTCACTGAGAAGAACCATCCTTGCGAATGGTGACCCGCGGTCCAATTGCCCTGGTTTTCGCGCCATTCATCCAGCATGGCGTTCCATTCCGCCGTCTTGACCGGGGCATCGACCCCGATCTCGGTCAAGGCCTGTTGATAAATCTCGTTCATCAAGCCCCAATCGGAAAAGTCGGTGGAGATGATATTGATAACCAGCTTCTCTCCGTCACGATAACGGAATCCATCATCAGCCACTACCCAACCGGCTTCGTCCAGGATTTCTCCAGCTTTTACCGGATCGTAGGGCGCCAATTCCGGCAGGTCTTCGGTAAAGTAGGGCGAGTTCGGCGACACGCCGCCTCTTGAACGTACCGGATAGCCAAAGTATATCTCTTCGATGATGGTATCGAAGTCGATGGCGTGAGCGACAGCGCGCCGCACCGCCAATTCGGTCATGGGGTAACGGGAAACATTCAGGCTGATCATGGTCACACCCGGACCGAGCGGCGCGTTGACTGCCAAATCGGTTTCGTCCTGCAGGCGAACTGCGTCTTCGGGCAAGATACCATCGATATAGTGCACATTGCCCGATTCGATTTCGATCAGCCGGACTGGGTTGTCGGGGTGGATACGAATGGTGAGCCCATCGAGCAGCGGCGCGCCCTGCCAATAATTCGGATTGCGCACGTACTGAACTTCGCTCTGCGGCTCATGCGACTTGAACATGAAGGGTCCGGTGCCGACCGGATTCTCATGGAAGGTCGCTCCATCCTCGCCCCATGCTGTCGGGCTAATCTGATAGGCAGCCGTTGACACCGCCACATCATAGATGAAGTCGCCGTTGGATTCGCCGAGCTTGAGCCATACGGTCTGGCCGTCAAGCGCTGTCATCTCGGCCACGCGACTCATCGCCACATGACTGAAGGAATCCGGATTGTCAATATGACGCTGTATATTGAAGACGACCGCGTCGGCATTCCAGGGCGTGCCGTCATGGAATGTCACACCATCACGCAAATGGAAGGTATATTCCAGACCATCGTCCGATATCTCCCACTCGGTGACAAGATTCGGATACAGGATGTCGTTGTCATCGGTCAACAGCAAAGTATCATATAGAGGACGAACATTACGAATGCTGGGCCAGGTCGTTCTCGTCTGATCCCAGGCAATCACATCGGCAGACTGCATCATTATCAGCGTGCCGCCTTCCCGCGCTTCCTGCGGTTGCACCGGAACTGCCAGCACCAGAAAGGCTACCAACAGAATTGCTATTAGCAAAATTCGCTTCGACATCTTTTCTCTCCTAAATCTTAATACTTCACAACATTTGACCCTGACAGCTATCATCGCACCTCTTTCTGCCTGGGATACAATTCCGCGGAAGGAACATGCGCTTCCGCGCAATCGCGAAATTACCCACGCGTGTTCAGACTATGAAACCCGGACCTACATAATAAGGATAACAAACCCGACATTCTTAGACAAGCAATTACGCGCAAGCGATACCGGAATAAAAGACAGACACGCCAGCTTCCGCAAGTGACGCGGCCGCCGACAGACCACTCACGGCTATGTTCCGAACATCGGCTGTTTGGCGGGCGGGCGGTAAATGCCCTGCGACATCTACCGCCCTGATGGTTGTGCTCTAAATGCTTGCTTAAACGTTATCTGTTACTCGTTAAGCCAAGCCCTGTGGAATAGCGGAATGCGTCCAGACATCTCGAACAACATACCTTCTACGTTGGGAGTAATAACGTTAAACCGGGGCGTGTGCCAGCCGAAAATCGTCAGTTGCTGTTCCAGGAAGATGGTCTGCGCCCGGTGCGACAGGTTAATCCGCTCATCCAAATCGGTCGTGGCCGCGAAGGCGTCTCCCAACTCCTGCAGTTCCGCCGCCACCTCGATCAGATAGGGTTCCGTCGAATCGTCAATCTGATAAATCGACCAGAACGAATCCGGCTTCCAAGCGGCCTCAATCGCCGATGTCACGGCGAATAAAGACCCCTGCGAATGGTGCCCGAAGGTCCAGTTGCCTTGATTCTCGCGCCATTCATCGAGCATGGCGTTCCATTCCGCCGTCTTGATCGGGGCATCGACACCGATGTCCGTCAAATACTGCTGATAAATCTCGTTGTACAAGCCCCAAAGGGCGAAGTCGGCGGAGATGATATTGACGACCAGTCGCTCTTTCCCGTCCTCGCAGTTCACGGTGTCATCAGTGCAATCGCGATAGCGGAATCCATCATCGGCAAGCAGCCAACCGGCTTCGTCCAGAATCTCACCGGCTCTGACCGGATCATAAGACGGACGTTCCGGCAGATCCTCGGTGAAATAGGGCGAGTTGGGCGATACGCCGCCGCGCGAACGCGTAGCGTAGCCGTACTGAAACTCGTCGATGATCGCTTCGAAATCGACCGCGTGAGCAAGTGCGTAGCGCAACGACAGCTCACTCATGGGATAGCGCGACACGTTAATGCTGATCATGCTCACACCGGGACCGATGGGCGCGTTCACGACCAGGTCGGTATCCTCCTGCAGGCGATAGACATCATCGGGGTCGATACCATCAATATAGTGAACATTGCCCGACTCAATTTCGATCAAACGCACCGTGTTATCGCCGTGAATGCGAATGGTCAGGCCATCGAGCAGCGGCGCGCCCTGCCAGTAATTCGGGTTCGCTACGTATTGAATCTCGCTTTGCGGTTCGTGCGACTTGAACATGAAGGCGCCGGTTCCGACCGGATTCTCGTGGAAGGTCGATCCGTCCTCGCCCCAAGCCGCCGGGCTGATCTGATAAGAATCCGTCCCCACCGCGACTTCATAGATGAAGTCACCGTTGGGTTCGCCAATCTTGATCCAAGCGGTGTAGTCGTCAATCGCCTCCATCTCGACCACTTTGCTCATCCTCACATGGCCACGCGCATCGGGATCGTCAAGTATTCGCTGAATGTTGAAGATCACTGCATGGGCGTTCCAGGGCGTGCCATCATGGAACATCACACCATCGCGCAGATGGAAGGTATATTCCAGATTGTCCTCGGAAATCTCCCATGAAGTGGCCAGATGCGGCAGCAAGTTGTCGTTGTCATCCACCGTAAGCAAAGAATCATACAACGGACGCACATTGCGAATGCTGGGCCAGGTGGTTCTACTCTGGTCCCAGGCGATCACATCGGCGGAATTCATCATGATCAACGTGCCGCCTTCCACCGCATCTTGCGCTTGCGCGGGAATTAGCAGCATGACAAACGTCAGCAGCAGAATTCCTAAGACTATCAATCGTTTCGACATTTCTCTCTCTCCCAAAAACCCAATAGTTGCCTACGTTCGTACTCCAGAAAGGTTCAATTCCTCCTTTCGTTTACCATGACGCTCGCTTCGCGAGAGTGGCGCATCATCCGACCAGCTTGCAATTTCTATTGCAACCCTAAGCTCCACTATGTCCTCTCATGCAAAAGTATAACTGGTCTGAAGGTCATATTCAAATTCTCGCCTGGCCTGAAGTCAAATCATGCCCGTTTCGCCAAATAACAAGCTCTGATCATTCGATTGAGCGATTATATTTCGGAACCGCTCGGTCCAAGCTAAATGCGAAATTTCAGAGCATTGATACAAGAGGTCGGCACACTGCGCCTTGGCGGATTGTGATCTCCAAAACTTCAGCTAAGAACCGCAGAGGACATAATGTCAGAAAACCTATTCGACACTCCCGGATCAAAGGGAAAGAACAAGACTGAAATCCTAAACTCAACGGAGAATTTCAGATAACCAATCAAAGGATGTTAATCCCCTAACTACGAAATCTGATTGTCAATTGGGCTAACGATTTGTCCAGCTTTGAGGACCAGGGCGATGTTGTCGTTGTCTTGCAATACCCGAATGTCCTGCAAGGGGTCGGCGTTTACAACAATGACGTCGGCTTCCTTGCCTGCTTCAATCGTCCCCAGTTGGTCCTCCATGCCTAAGACCTGCGCGGCTACCCGCGTTGCCGCCTCGATGGCTTGCATCTCGCTCATCCCGTAGCGCACGAATATCTCCAACTCTTTTGCATTCTGCCCGTGCACGACAAAGGGCGCTCCCGAATCGGTGCCGATTGCTGTCAACACACCGGCTTTCAGAGCTTTCTCGAAGCCGCGTCGCCACAGGTCTATCAAGTCCAGTTCCCGCTGCAACCAGTAGTCGGGCACAGTGGACTTCTGTCCTTTAGCTTGTTTGGCTTCGGCGTCCTCCTTCTTGGCAAGGCTGACCCAGAGGGTGGGCACCCAGCCGATCTCGCGATCGACCATCATTTGGATGACCTCGTCATCCTGTGCGATGTGTGTGCCGTGCTCAATGCAGTCTACGCCGGCTAGGATGGCGTTCTTCATGCCCTTGGCTCCACAAGCGTTGCAGGTGACACGCAATCCAAAGTTATGCGCTGTCTTCGCAATTGCTTCCATTTCCTCGAGCGTCAGTAGCTCAACCTCAGGCCCATACATTCCTGCGCCGGCGCCCGTTGCATTCAGGTGGATCCAGTCCGCGCCCAAGCCAACTTTCTCTCTAACTGCGCGCACCGCTTCGACCGGTCCCGTGATGTTACCCCCTACTACCCCGTGAACTTGCTTTTTGCCAAGGGGGTAGGTCATGTCGATGGTTGCGCAGTAGAAGATACGGGGAGCAGTAAAGATGCCGTCCCGCTCGGCTCTGGCAATATCGATGGTGATGTCACGCGGGGAGCCGGTGTCGCGGATAGTGGTAAAGCCTGCCGCCAGCGCCTTGCGAGCGTTCTCTGCATGCAGCACGGCTTGGTAGGCATCTCGGTCTTCAATCAGATGTATCACCTCACCGAAACGGTCACGAGGGGTCCCGTCAGGAATACCGCTAGCATCGCCGTGCAGGTGGTCATGCAGGTCCATCATGCCGGGCATGATGGTCATGCCGGACACGTCAATGATCTGGTGCTCTCCGGGCGGGGTTTCAACCTGATTTGTCTTACCGACTGTGCTGATGGTCCTGCCTTCAATCACCACCGTTGCGTCCGACATCACATTCCCTGTGCCGTCGATTAATTTCCCGTGTTGCAATACAATTCCCATCGTTGCTCTCCCCTCATTTTTCCTAAGGTTGCCTTAGCTACAGATCATAGATCTAGCAGTCCCCTTGATCCATCTAAGCGATTAACAACGATTTGTCCAGCTTTGAGGACCAGAGCAATGTTGTCATTGTCTTGCAATACCCGAATGTCCTGCAAGGGGTCGGCGTTTACAACAATGACGTCGGCTTCCTTGCCTGCTTCAATCGTTCCCAGTCGGTCCTCCATACCCAACACCTGCGCGGCTACCCGTGTTGCCGCCTCGATGGCTTGCATCTCGCTCATCCCGTAGCGCACGAATATCTCTAACTCTTTTGCATTCTGCCCGTGCTCGACAAAGGGCGCACCCGAATCGGTGCCGATTGCTGTCAACACACCGGCTTTCAGAGCCTTCTCGAAGCCGTCTCGCCACAGGTCTATCAAGTCCAGTTCCCGCTGCAACCAGTAGTCAGGCACAGTGGACTTTAGTCCTTGAGCTTGTTTGGCTTCGGCGTCCTCCTTCTTGGCAAGGCTGACCCAGAGGGTGGGCACCCAGCCGATCTCGCGATCGACCATCATCTGGATGACCTCGTCATCCTGTCCGATGTGTGTGCCGTGTTCGATGCAGTCTACGCCAGCTAGGATGGCGTTCTTCATGCCATTGGCTCCACAAGCGTTGCAGGTGACACGCAATCCGAAGTTGTGCGCTGTCTTCGCGGCTGCCTCCATTTCCTCAAGCGTCAGCAGCTCAGTATCTGCGCCAAATTGCCCGGCGGCCGCGCCCGTAGCTCGCAAGTGGATCCAGTCCGCGCCCAAGCCGACTTTCTCTCGAACTGCTCGCACGGCTTCGACTGGACCTGTGATGTTACCCCCTGCCACTCCGTGAACTTGCTTTTTGCCAGGAGAATGGGTCATGTCAAGCGTTGCGCAGTAGAGGATACGAGGCGCAGTCAGGATGCCATCTCTTTCAGCTCTGGCAATATCGATGGTGATATCGCGTGGCGAGCCGGTGTCGCGGATAGTGGTGAAGCCTGCCGCCAGTGCCTTGCGAGCGTTCTCCGCATGGAGCACGGCTTGATAGGCATCTCGGTCTTCGATCAAGTAAATCATCTCACCGAACCGGTCATGTGCCGCGCCATCCAGGGTACCGCTAGCATCACCGTGCAGGTGATCATGCAGGTCCATCATGCCGGGCATTATGGTCATACCGGACACGTCAATGATCTTGTGCTCTCCAGGCGGAGTTGCCACCTGAGCTGTCTCACCGATGGCGCTGATGGTCGTGCCATCAATCACTACCGTCGCTTCTGGCACCAGCTTGCCTGCTCCAGTTATGAGATTCCCATGCTGTAATATTATTGACATATTTCACTCCCACTTCATACTGTTGTGCACCGGGCAATTTCTGTAACGAATACAGGCACTCTTTGCTAGAAATCGCGCTTCCAGCCCGTTGCCGTATGTTTCTTTACAATCAGTCGCAACATATCAACCACGTGGCTATGGATCGGCCCAGGGATTCCATCGACAGACACAGTGTACATCCCGGTAGCGCCATCGGCGGCGCCCCCGCGGACACAGGCGTCGATCATTCGGATTTCGGTCTCGCCATCATGGATCAGATGAGGTATCCCAAGCGCAGCTGCCAGACCCGCCGAAAGCCCGTAGGCTCCCCAATTCGACACGGCGGCTGTGATGAGAATGTCACAGGCGTTGACGGTCGCAATGCCCCCGCCACACGGGCAACGGCATTCACGGCCATATGGCTTAATTGTGCGAACCTCCTCAGCAATTAACCCGAAGCCGATCTCATTGCCATTGTCGCCAATCCCAATGGTGAGGACATCCGCTTCCCTGGCTGCCGATATCAGATGTTCGAATCGCGCCCGTCCCTCCATTGCCGGCAGCCCAGTCGAACTATGAGCGACACCCTCGCTGTTCACGCCCAAAGCCTCCACAGAGATTATTGCCTTGGGGTTCAGCGTGGATAGAATCTCTTGTGCCCGACTGCTAGCCGAGTCATCAATTGGAAATGATTCGACGGCAACTGTGTAGGGAATCTTCCGGGCGATCTCAAGTGAACGCACTCCAAGCCCAATCGCCTGGCAAGAAGCTACGATCGGTTCAGCGCAGGTTTCCCCAGATAAAATGAGAGGAGTAGCTCCAAGTCCAACCTTAAGCGCATAAGCCAGCGACGCTGCCCCGGTGGGACCGTCGGTCTCCCCTTTGGGCAGATAATCTGGCACATACGCGCCGGTGGTGATGAGGACGATGTCTCCTTCACTGACCCTGCTGGTTAAACCCTTGATCGCCAGTTCTGTCGGCAAGCCAGCCTGAGCCTTGTGTCCGCTTTCATACAAGCGACGAATGACATCGTAGCTTGGTCCTGGCTCCCGCATTTCTATAGTACACAATGTCTCGATACTCTTGGCTAGGTTTGTTAAATTAACGTCCATGTTACCTCCTCTGTCTGCATGCTAAACAAAGCGTTGTCGAAATAAACTGATCATCGATATTTGACCTACCAAATTGCCATGTCGGATCCCCCGTTGCCCTTCCCAACGCGTGATGGTCCAGGCGGCGTTTCAATAGAAACCTGAAAGGCAAAGAAGACAGCTACAATTGCAATGATGCCTAACAGCCAAAACGTGTCGCGATAGGACAGAACTAAAGCAGCGGAGCGCTCGAAAACAGCAGAAAGGATCCCGATGCGCTGATCCAGGACGCTTGTAGCCACCACTGCGCCCATTATGGTTCCAGTCCGTCTGATTAAGTTGTAAGCTCCAGAAGCAGCGCTCAAATCTTGAGACGAGAACGATTTAGTAATGACCGTTGAAAGCGGAGCGAAGCACATGCCGGTTGCAAAACCGACCATTGTGAATGCGGCGACTATCAGGGGAACACCATCTTTTGTCAATACGCCCATAGCGAACATCGAGAGCCCAAGCGCGCTCAAGCCAAAGACGCTGGGAATGCGCGACTGCAACCGATCTGTCGCGACCCCTCCAGCTAGTGCTCCAAGAAAGAGACCCATCCCGTTGATAAACAAGATGATTCCCGTCTCGGATGTGTTGAGCTGTTCCACGCTGCTCAAATAAAGCGGTAGAATGAGTGTTGCACCTGTTAGTGTGAAGACCGCAGCAGCAGCAGCCAGCGAACTAAACCAAAATACACGGCCTGACAAAACCCGGCTGTCTAAGAACGGTTCTTTGTCCATGCCCCGCATTAATGGGGTGACAAGAACAGCAAGAACACCCCCAAAGAACAGCGCCAGGAATTTGGGTGAAGCCCATCCCCAGCCGTTACTGTTGGAAATGGCGGTGACGACCAGAACCAGACCTGCTGTTAGAGTGACAGCTCCCCGCCAATCGACATCTCCTAAATCGCCCGCGCGCGGGAAAGTCGGCAATTGACGATGGACAAGAATGAGAGAGAAAACACCGAAAATGATACAAACCAGGAAAATTGATCGCCAACCCAGGCTATCAACGAGCAGACCTCCGACCAGCGACACGCTGGCTGCGATGCTGCCCGCAGTCCCCCAGAACCCCAGCGCTCGTCCTCGCCGCTCTACTGCAATCAGATCGCCGATTATCGAAATTGCCAGGGGTTCATTTGCGGAATTGCTTAGGCCTTGAATAATCCGACCGATGATCAGCCACCAAAAAGACAGAGCCGTCAGGGCAACAACCGAGCCTAAAACATACAGTGTCAAACTGACCAAGAAAACGCGCCTGCGCCCAAAAACATCCCCCAGACGCGCCCACAACAGCATGACTGCGACAAACGGCAGGAAATATGCGGTCAACAGTAAGCCACCGCTGGCTAGAGGCTCATCGAATCTACTGAGAATCGCAGGTGTGCTCAGAATCACCAAAATGCTTGTTAAAGCTTCCAGCATATTGGCGACCAGCAGCGTGAGGAGGAGACGGCGTTCACTGCCGCGATTCTCAATGCTAAGCGAGAGTCTCATTCAGAAGCCCCAAGACGCATTACTTCTCCATTGGCTGGATCGTGATGGAGGTGACAAGAGACCGTAGTCGTCCTATTGACCGGCAAGAGTTGCGGTGGGGTGCTCTCGCATACTTCCCCAATTTTCTGAGGACATCGCGGCCAGAATGGACAACCGGAAGGGATATTAGAGGGATCGCCAACTTCTCCTTTTAATTGGACGAGTCTGTCAAGGCGCTTTCTTGGGTCAGGAGTCGGCATTGCCGCTAATAAGGCCTGTGTATAGGGATGCCGGGGATTCGAGAACACCTCATCTACTGAACCATACTCGACGATTTTGCCCAGGTACATCACTGCCACTTCGTCGGCTATCAAGTGGATGACTCGCATGTCATGCGATATAAATAGGAAGGTCAGTTGCATCTCTCTCTGCAATTGGAGCAGGAGCTTGAGCAGCTTAGCCTGGATCGAGACATCCAGGGCAGACGTTGGTTCATCCAATACAAGCAACTGTGGCTGAAGAATCAAAGCGCGTGCGATGCCTATTCGCTGACGTTGACCGCCAGAGAACATGTGCGGATATTTACCCAGATCATTCTGGTGCATACCTACACGCTCTATCAGATCAACTACACGATCCTGGATTTCTACTGCGCTCAATTCCTGCATATAATGTATTTTGAGGGGTTCGGCGACAATATCCTTGACCTTCATCCTTGGATTCAAAGATGAATAGGGATCCTGGTAAATCATCTGTATCCGCCCTCGAAGCGCCCGTAACTGCGCGGCATCAAAATCCAGCACTTGTTTCCCGTCAAATTGAACCTCGCCTGAATCTGGTTCCATCAATCTGAGGATTAATTTCGCCACTGTCGTCTTGCCGCATCCGGACTCCCCGATCAGCCCCAATGTCTGGGCTCTTTTTATCTCGAAAGAGATACCATCCACGGCGCGAACGTGATTGACTATCCGGTTGAAGAAACCGCCCTGCACTGGGAATGAGCGCGTCAGGTTCCGGACGCGGAGCAGCGTTTGATCTACCATGTCACATCCACTCTCCGTGGACTCTTCCGCATTTGGAATAATGATCCTGTCCGACCGCCGCGAGACGAGGTTTTTCGCTTGCGCATTGTTCGACCATCTTCGGACACCGCGGCCAGAAGTGGCAGCCGGTGGGCGGAGCCAGCATGTTGGGTACTTCTCCAGGGATCTCAACGAGATCATCTTCTGATGCCATAGTCGTTGCTCGGAGCAATGCCTCGGTATAAGGGTGTTGAGGGTTTTCAAAAACTTCAAGGACATTGGCCTCTTCGACGATTTCCCCGGCGTACATCACTGCGACTCGGTCACAAAGTTGAGCGACCACACCCAGATCGTGAGAGATATAGAGGATGCTCACCCCCCGCGTTTGTACCAGTTCTTGAAACAGCATCAGGATTTGAGCCTGAATCGTAACATCTAAGGCTGTCGTGGGTTCGTCGGCAATAATCAGATCAGGCGCACCCGCACATGCCATGGCAGTGAGCACACGTTGCCTCATCCCACCGCTCAACTGCTGAGGGTAATTTTTCACTTGCTGTTGGGGGGATGGCAATTCCACCTGCCGCAAGTCTTCCACTGCCTGGGCGGCGGCTCGGCGAAAACGCCGCCGGCCCGCTCGAGTGTAACGGTTGATGAGATTCCAAACTGAAGGTTCCCTTTTTGCATTTTGAACAATGTCCGCCCACAACAATGCATCTCGTAATTGCTCTCCCACCGTGAATACAGGATTCAGGGAAGACATCGGGTCTTGCGATACCATTGCGATACTTTGTCCGCGTATTCTCGACATAGCCTTGGCAGAAAGCTCTAACAGGTTTTGTCCTCGATACCAAATCTCGCCCTCGGTGATGCCGGGCGGGGTCGAGAGAACGTTCAAAATGGACTTGGCCGTTACTGATTTGCCAGAACCGCTTTCCCCAATCAAGCCTACTATCTGGCCGGGATAGATCGTCAGATCGACTCCATTGACGGCTTGCAGGACACCTCGAAGAGTTTCGAAGCGCACATGGAGGTTTCTAACCTCCAGCAGTGGCGATTGTTGGGCCATCGGTGTTATCGCCCCCGTATCTCAGGATCCAAAGCATCCCGGATCCCATCCCCCAACAAATTGAACCCGAGCACCACACTGAAAATGGCCACACCAGGGAATACAGATATCCACCAAAACTCGGGCATAAATCGACGACCGAGACTGACGGCTAATCCCCACTCTGGACTTGGAGCTTGTGCGCCCATGCCAATGAATCCCAAGCCTGCCATGGTCAGTACGGCAAACCCCAGGTCTAAAGAGCCTCTCACAAAGATGGACGAAGCCATATTGGGTAACAGGTGGCGGATTATGATAGTACGGTGACTGGCTCCCAATCCTACCGCAGCCTCTACAAAGACACGCTTCGAGAGGGATAGTGTCTGACTATGGATCAGCCGTGTGTACCAAGGCCACCACACCACCGATACAGCTATCATCGCGTTAAGGAGCGAAGGTCCCAGCGCAGCAGTGACCGCGATCGCCAGCACGAGTGCCGGTACGGAAAGGAAAATATCAGCCGTCCGCATGATCAGTGTTTCCACCCTGCCACCAAAATAGCCGGCAATGGCCCCCGTGGGAACGCCGACAACAATGGCAATCGCGATTGGAACACGCCGATAAGCAATGTTATCGGCGTGCCATGCAATACGCGGCTTAACACATCACGACCCAGCCAATCTGTCCCTAGCGGATGGGCAGCGGTGGGAGGGCTCCGTCGGTTGGTCATGTCCATCTCTTGAGGCGGAAAAGGCGCTAATATGGGTCCAATGATCGCTACTGTGAGCCAGAAGATTACAATACCCAAGCCCAATACGGATAGACGACTACGCAGGAAGATGCGGAGAATGTCACGCTGATCTTGCGAAATAATATCTGTGCTGAATCGTCGAGAATCGCCACTCACAAGAGATTTGGTCATTTGAGTCTGAGCATCCAATTCATTTACTTACACCTCGATACGAGGGTCTAGAACGCGATACGTCAAATCCGTGAGAATGTTGATGATTACAAACATCAGACCTGCGACAATTGTCGTCCCTACAATTGGTTGAATATCCTGGTTGATGGCTGCCGTCACCGTATACAGGCCAAGCCCAGGCCAGTCGAATACCGTTTCTACGAGAACGGAACCGCTCAAAAGCGCGCCAAAACCCAGACCAACTTGCGAAACCGTGGCTATCAAGGCGTTTTTGAGCGCGTATTTGTAAATCGCAATTCGTTCGGGTAAACCGGCTGCGGCTCGCGCATTCATAACGTAGTCTTGACTCAAAACATCCAGCATTCCTGAGCGCGTCAACCGGGCTGTCAAAGCCAAAATCGGGATCGATAGTGTAAAGGCGGGTAAGATTAGATGGTGAGTTGCGCTCCGCAAAGCTGCCAGATTTCCCGTGAGCAAGCTGTCCAACAGGTAAAGTCCTGTAATTGCTTGCGGAGAATCGATTTCAAAACTGATTCGTCCTGTAATCGGAAACAGCGACAAGGCGCTGCCAAGGATTAATTGGGCGAGAAGGCTGAGAAAAAAAGCGGGGATAGATACACCGGAAATCGCGGCTATCCTCGATGTATGATCTATCAATTTGTCACGATGTACGGCGGACAACACGCCGAGCACCAATCCACCAGCAACGCCTACAAACATACCGGCAATTGCCAATTCCACAGTGGCTGGAATTCGCCTGTGAAGGTCCTGTACAACTGGTCGGCGAGTTACTAGTGAATGCCCGAGATCGCCTCGCAGCATCCGCTCATAATAAAGGATATACTGCCGCCAGATAGGTAGATCCAGACCAAATTCGCGCCGGACACGCTCTTCAGTTTCCATTGACGCCAGGGGTCCGATAGCCAAACGCACAGGGTTGCTGGGTATCACATTCATCAGAAAGAAAGTGATTGTGATCAAGCCGATCATTGTGGGAATAAGGTAGAGCACTCGTTTCATGAGAAAGCGCAAGATTCTCAAACGTCAATCTCCAACATTTCGCTCTTTGCTTTCAGCGACCATTTAATCCGCCAGCACGAGAGCTTACCTTATGCGTATGAGTAGCAGTACATCCAGAGGCGACTTCGCTATATTCCTATTCCTGCACCTAAGGCTAATCTGTGGTGGAAGCAGGGTCGCGACTGGCGCCATTCTCCGCTTCGGAAACAGCGATTTTGTAGTCTGAGATCGCCCGTTCTTTGGAAATCAACCTCTCTTTGAGGTCGCGATGGACACGTTGAGGATCGCGTTCGAGAGGCTCCCCATAACCGCCACCCCCGCCGGTCTGAAAGCTTATGACCTCGCCCGCCTCCACGGGGTAGTCGGTCACTTTGGAAGGCAAATGTAACTCACTTCCATCCATTTTCTTGATAACCATTCGGTTACTTAGTGCCGCTCCCCCACCCAGTATGCCCTGCGGCGGGCACACCTGACGGTCAAACCCGCCATTAAGTTTGGCATCACTGAGACATTCATAATCCTTAATGATGCCCAACCCGCCTTGGAAGCGACCGACGCCTCCCGAGTCTTGTCGAAGGATGTATTGCCTTAAGCGCACGGGATAGCGCATTTCCATGATTTCGATGGGGATAATCCGCACTTCACCAAAAAGCAGGGCGTTCTCTCCGTCATCTAAGGGATTCGCTCCCCACCCGCCACCTTCGGTGTCAGCCAGCATAAGGTACTGCCCGTCTGGAGCCATGAACTTTATGTGCGCGGGAGTACAGCGTCCATAGTCGTCGGCGTTGACTCGATCTGGCATCGCGGATGAAAGCGCGCGCTTCACGACGTCTTCCAGCGTTTCCAGCGCGAAGAATCCGGGCAGCGTTGCTTTCGGCTTCTGTGCATTGAATATCGATTTCTCCGGAATGATCACATCGACCATTCTAAAATGACCCTCATTTGCCGGTTCGGTTGGGGTTGTCATCATCTTGAAGATAAGGCGGCACATCGACCGGGTCGTGTTCTTGTTGCTATAGATAGGTCCGGCACACTCTTCTGCCGAGCCGGTCAAATCGATAGTCAAGCGGTCGTCTGTCTTTATCACGCTTGCTTTAATACGGAGCGGCGTATCGAGATCGATTCCGTCGTTATCGACGCAACTTTCAGCCGTATAGGTGCCGTTTGGGACGGCGTTCAAGGCATCAAGAGCTTGCAACTCGCCATCCGCTAGAATCTGCTCGGCACATGCCCGATAAACTTCTGGGCCAAAGCGCTCAATGACGGTTTGCAAGCGAAGCGCGCCAACATTACAGCAGCCTACCTGGGCTCGCAGGTCACCTACTACGGCATCGGGCAATCGCGTGTTCTCGCGGATTACCCGCATGGCGTCCTCGTTCAATACGCCTTGCCGATAAAGTCCAATTGAACGCAGGATGATCCCCTCCTGGAATACCTCGGTGGCTGTTAGACTTCCGGCAGCCGACGCCCCACCAATATCATGCCAGTGAGCGCGCGCACAGCTAAACCCCACCAGGTCCCCATCAAAGAACACCGGTTTGATTGCATTTACGTCGTGAACGTGAAAGGTGTTAGCATACGGATCGTTAGTCAGATATATGTCCCCGTCGCGGAACTTGTCTAATCCACCAATGTCGCCAGCAACGGAATGAATGGCACTGGGAATATCACATACAAATTCGGGCAACCCAGGAGCCTGGGCGAGCGTTTCCGCCCGTTCGTTGAAGATTCCCACGCTGAAGTCATTCATTTCGTTGATGATTGGATTGTAAGATGTGCGGCGCAAATCAATCTTCATCTCATTGGCACATGACAAAATAGCATTTCGCACAATTTCAACTGTAATAGGGTCTGGTTTAGTCAAATCTAATTCTCCTCTAGGTAAACGCCACTAATTAAGCGAGCGAGCCGGTTTCCTGGATTGCGACCAGTGATTCACGAAGTTTATTGGTCTCCTCCAACTGAACTGAATTGCTTTCTTCATCTATTACCACGCCATAGGCTAGTCTGGCTTGGCATACCGAGACCAATCCTAGTTGCACATCGTGAGCAACCAGTTCATGATCGCGCTGCGAGGGGTTCGCATAACCGCCGCCGCCCGCTGTTTGAAGACTAATTGTCTGTCCCTGAGCCACTGGATAATCTGTAACTTTTGACGGAAGAACTGTTTCTAGTCCATCAGCATCTTTGATGACAATACGATTCCCAATTGAGCTTTGTCCACCCAGCACACCCTGGGGCGGGCAAACCTGGCGATCCAAACCTGCATTCAAGGTCATGCCGGGGGCAAGGCAAAGATAGTCCTTGATTACGCCTAAGCCACCTCGCCAATGCCCCGGCCCGCCCGAATCTGGTCTTAAACGATACTGAGTTAAGCGGACAGGGTATTTGCTTTCGAGCAACTCAACTGGCGTGATCCGCACGTCGCCAAAAAGCATCGCGTTTTCACCATCCTCGAATGGTTTGGCTCCCCAGCCACCACCTTCAGTGTCCGCCAGGAAGAAAATGGACCCGTCCGGATAACTACCTTTGATGTGCGCCGGAGTACACTTGCCATAATCATCAGCATTCACGCGCTCGGGAATTGCTTCTGCCAGCGCGCGCTTAACAACATCAATGAGAGCTTCCAGAGCAAAGAAACCGGGCCAGGTGCCTTGTGGCCGTTTGGCATTAAAAATAGACTCGTCAGGTATAATGACCGAGACCATTCTAAAATGACCCTCATTAGCCGGCTCGGTAGGCGTTGTCAGCATCTTGAAGACCAAACGGCAGATCGATGTCGTCGTGTTCTTGTTTGCGTGCATCGGCCCGACGCACCATGCTGCCGATCCACTCACATCAATCGTGATTCTGTCTTCATCCACTTTGACAACCACTTTGACAGGTAGCGGACGATCGAGATCAACCCCGTCGTTGTCAAGACAGGTCTCCGCCTCATACACGCCATTGGGAATACGAAGCAAAGCCTCCCTGGCGTGCTGCTCACCGTTCTCTAGTATTTGGCGGCTGGCGGACTGGAATCGGCTGATCCCAAAGCGCTCTACTATCTCCAGATAACGTTGCTCGCCAATCCTGCAAGCTCCCATCTGCGCGCGGATGTCGCCAAGCACGCCGTCAGGGAGTCGTGTGTTTTCACGAATGATGCGCAGAATATCCTCGTTAAGCTTCCCAGCTCGATAAAGCCTGACAGACCGAAGAATGAGCCCCTCCTGGAAAACTTCAGTTGCCTGAAGACTGCCGGCCCCAGATGCCCCGCCGATGTCATGCCAATGCGCGCGAACGCATGAGAAACCGACCAACTCCCCAGCCAGGAATACCGGCTTTATTGCATTTACATCATGAACATGGAATGTGTTGGCGTAGGGGTCGTTGGTTAAGTATATGTCACCTTCCTCAAATCGCTCGACACCACCAATGTCGTCAATGATTGAGTGGATAGCGCTGGGAATATCACAGACAAACTCTGGAAGCCCTGGGGCCTGAGCCAATGTTTCCCCTAGCTCGTTGAATAGACCGACGCTGAAATCCTGCCCCTCATTGATGATATAGTTGTAAGCCGTTCGCTTGAGGACGATACTCATTTCTACTGCGGCAGAAATGAGCGCATTGCGAACGATCTCAATAGAAACCGGATCCAGCGCATCGGGCCAACTCATCCTGATCCCGCCTCCGGCACGTCAATGATCAGGTTGCCATAACCATCAACGGAAAACGCAAATTCCGGGGGCACAAGTGTCGTCGCTCCAACTTCTGTGACAATAGCAGGCCCGTCTATCTTACTGCCCGGTTCAAGCTGCCCGCGCTTGTAGACGACGGTTGGCAGGTCCCCTTGTTTGAAAGTTACCTGACGTGTTTCAACCGCAGCATCAACTCCATTACCCGGCACGGCCGGGGGCGTGTACAAGCCCGGCTTGTCAAGCTCGCCCACAGCCTCGACCCGGATGTTTACGAATTCGACAGGCTCGTCGGGGCTGGCATGTGCGTACTTGCGCTCATGCGTTTGGTTAAACAGGAGACGCAGGTCGCTCAGCATTTCATCGTCAATAGGCCCACTCTCAAGCGGGATGGTCAAGGTGTGCTCTTGTCCCTTGTAGCGCATGTCGATGGCGCGATTAGTATGCAAGTGAGCCGAGTCCACACCTTGATCGCTCAAAGCGGATGTCCCTTGAGTTTCCAATCGGGCTAACAAGCCCGCTAATTCTGATTGGTCAAGCTGACGCCCGCCATAATCAACCGTCTGTACAACATCATGCCGCAGGTCTGTGTTTAGCATACCCCAACCGCACAATGTTCCGGGCGACCAGGGGACAATAACCTGGCGAATCCCAACCATTGCGGCGATAAACGGTGTGTGCATTGGTCCTGCGCCACCGAAGGAAATCAAGGTGAAGTCTCTCGGATCCAAACCTTGTTCGATAGTCACCTCACGTATGGCGTAGGCCATCTTGACACAGGCGATCTCTATAATGCCTAGAGCAGCGTCCTTTATGCTCATTTCTAATCGGTCTGCAATATGCGTTTTGATCGCGGCTGCAGCCATATCAATATCAAGGGCAATGCCGCCGGCTAGCGCACTGTGCTGATCCAGGCGTCCCAGGACCAGGTTGGCATCGGTCACGGTGGGCTGCTCGCCCCCCTGGTTATAGCATGCTGGTCCTGGATCAGCCCCCGCACTTTCGGGGCCGACACGCAGAGAGCTTTCACCTATGATCTTGGCAATTGATCCCCCACCTGCGCCAAGATAATTGATCCTTACCATTGGTGTCATGATGGGATAGCCCTCTACCTGGGATTCAAAAGTAATTTCCGGCTCACCCTCCAGGATAACTGAGATGTCGCAACTCGTTCCCCCCATATCAAATGTAATAACATTTTGTTTCGCCGTGGATTCGCCAAGCGTCTTACCCGCGATACTTCCAGCAACCGGCCCTGATAGAAGCGTATGCGCAGGCGTCCTGGAGGCAGTCAAGACTTCCATCACACCGCCATTCGACTTCATGATGAAGACGCCACCTTCAAACCCGCGCGAATAAAGTTCGCTTCGCAAGCGCTCAAAGTATTCTTGGGCGGGAGGCGCGATATAAGCATTTAGGACCGCGGTGCTAATCCGTTCGAACTCTCGCCTCTGGTTGCTGATCTCATGCGAGACGGATACATTTAGGTCGGGAAAATCCTCGTTTAGAATCCGCGCAATTTCAATTTCATTTTCCGGGTTGGCATAGGCGTGAAGTGTGGCTACCGCTACAGATGTAACACCGTCATCGATCAATTTCTTCACTTGAGTTCTTACATCTTCCGCGTCAACGGCGACCAACACAGTGCCTTCAAACGTCATCCGTTCCGAAATGCCGAGGCGGTGTTCTCTGGAAACCAGCGGGCGTGGTTTGCGATAGAACAGGTTGTACATCTCGGGTTTGCTCATCGTTCCAATTTCCAAGACATCCTCGAAACCCGCGGTGGTTAGTAACCCCGTTTTGGCGCCATTTCTTTGAATGATAGTATTTACGCCCATGGTTGTTCCATGAACGACGAGTTGTACGGTTGCCAGATCCAACTCCAGAGCAATGATGCCATTGAGCACACCCTCAACAAGGTTCCCGGGAGTCGACGGGGTTTTTGCCATTCGCATGTCTTTGCTTGTTTCATCAAAGAACACCAAATCGGTGTAAGTTCCACCGACATCAATTCCAAGCCGTTTAGATTTTTTTTCGATCATAGTTGCTCTCATAAATATGCTTATCACGCCTGTTGAAAGGCAAATTGGCGCGTCGCGCTTGGCAAATACGGTGAGATCGGAGAATGTATAAGACGCCGAAACAAGTCTCACAGCGTTTTAGACTTCTATGTGTTTGACGTCTTATCCTTGTTTGTCACATTTGGCGGCCACTACCTAACTGTGCGTGTCAAGGGTTACTGCAACAAGACCATGGGATAGAAGTATGAAGAGTCCATCCCCGCTGGCTGGTACCTAAAGCCCTCAACGTTTGTGTTCATGGCCATCAAGAAATGACGGGCGTATACCCAAATATCCGCCGCGTCATCGATCAGAATCTGCTGTAGCTCATGATACATTTCTATACGCGCCGCTTCGTCAACGGTCACGCGAGCCAGGTCGATCAACTCGTCAGCCCGCTCGTTTTTGTAGAAGGTGCAACTGTACCAAGCGCCCCAATTGCTGGAGTGATATTGCGGGAAGAATATAATCTCAGCATCCGGGTAATCGGAGGAAGCCCAGATCCAGTTGAAGTGAGCCGCTGTATCGGGTGCATTCAATCGCCCGATGTATTCACCCACCGCGAGCCCTTCCACAACCACATTGATTCCAAGCTTCTGAAGGCTATTCTGCAGAACCAGGCCGAAATCTTGTTGGATGGGAGCCCCGCCAACGTAGTTGTACACCAGTTCGAGCTCGGCTGGATTGTAGCCAGACTTTTCGAGATGCTCGCGCGCTAGATCAAGGTTTGTCTCATAGGGGCTGATATCGATTTGACCGGGGAAACCCTTGGGCAAGGGGCTGGTCAAGCGCGTGCCATTACCATTGAGCACACCCGCAATCGCTGCCTGATAGTCAAAAGCGTAGTTCATCGCTCTCCGGAAGTCGACGTTACTCGTCGGCTCCTTCTGATTGTTCATCTTCACCATCCCAGGCGACAAGGTAACCTGCTCGATGACATTGATCTGTGGCAATGCCCCTACGAGCTCATAGTCAATCTGAGTGAGCCGATCGGTCATATGCACCTGTCCATTTACCAACAGCTGCCTGAGGGTGGCGGGTTCGCGGTGAATCTCCCAGACCCAACCGGTCAAATGGTCTTCTGGCCAGCCTTTCCAGTACTCCTCAAACCAACTGTGAACGATGCGAACGGCAGGATCAAATTCCTCAATGTAGAACGGTCCCGATCCGGCGTCATTGTCGCGCATCCAGGCTCTACCCCAATCTCCGTCAACCTCGTTGGCACGTACAAGATCCTCGTTGACGATGTAAAGCCAGGGCAAGGTGAACAAGAAGGGACCAAACTGCTTCTTCAAGACGAGCTTGAGCGTATGGTCATCAATCACCTCGATCTGGTCAGGATCAACCGTAGCGGCCCACAAGAAGGAAGGCGAGTCTCCCATTGCCAGCATACGTTCGAAAGTGTATTTGACGTCCGACGCTGTCAGCATCGTTCCATCATGGAAGGATACGTTTTCTTCCAGGTGGAAGATCCATTCCAATCCGTCATCCGATACCTCGTAGCTTTTGGCCAAATGATTGACCACTTGCGGAGGGATCCCTTCGAAACGAAACAGAGAGTCGTAAACGTTATCAGTTACGTACCGAGACCAAAGTGTATACCCCACAGCAGGATCAATGGATTCCATCTCGTGCGTCGCGCCATATACGACAACCGCCTCACTCATGTCATCCTGGGCGAGCAACGATGATGCTGGCATCAAGAGTGACGAGCTTGCTGCAACCCCAGCGCCAAACAGACCCGAAAACTTCAGGAAATCTCGCCGCGTGAGCATACGGAGTTCACTGGGATGAACCCTTGTATGCCCTGGCTCAAAACGGTTCACCTTCTCTTGCTTCTTCATCTTAATAACTCCTTTTTATTCTATGCGAATCAATCCGTACGATTTTTCCTAAACTTCTCAATACATACCATAGGCCCATGCCCTCCTTTCGCTGCTCCCTACTCTCATGCAATTGGCAGCTTGTTATCCTAGCCTATTCATTATCTCCTTAGAGTCTTGAAGGTGTTGCAGCATTGCCTCGGCCGCAGCTTGCGAATCGCGTTTCTCAAGCGCCTCAACCACACGATAGTGTTGTTGCCAGGACACGAATATACGATTCGGTTGCTGGAAAAACGCATAACGCGCCTCAAGCAGTACATGGCTGATGCTATCACTTAGTTCGAACAGAAAGTTGTTCTGCGAGATCTTGCTTATTAGCTGGTGAAACTCAATATCGGCTTGAATCGCGGCGTCAACATCATTTGTAGTGGCACTTTGTTTCATTTTCGCCAGCGTCAGAGAACATTCTTCAAGTTCTTCTGCGCTAGCCTTTTGAGCCGCCAGCGCTGCCGCCTTGGCTTCGAGCGCCTCGCGCACTTCCAACAAATCAATCATTTCCTGTTTGGTTTTGATCAGCAGCGCATTCCATTCAGCAGGCAGCGCGCCCACATCTGTCCGCATAACAAATGCACCGATTCCAGTCCTCACTTCAATCAATCCAAGAACCTCAAGAATCCGCAGCGCCTCACGGAGCGAGGCTCGACTCACGGACAGTAGCTTGATTAATTCGCGTTCTGCGGGCAGCTTGTCGCCCGGCTTAAGCCGGCCGTCTTCGATAAGTGCTTTGATCTGCCCAACAGCTTTATCCGACAGGCGGTCGGACGCAATGGGCTGAAACATATCGGTAGCTACTGTCATGTTACCTTCACGGTCGTTCGTATTCTCTTTCACACAGGCGAATCCGAGAAGAGAGTGACATACTGAAAATGTAAACGCTTATTACAGGCTACGTTAGTCTGTCTATCTGCTAGTATGACCAGTATACCTTGAAACATAAAACTGTCAAACTCTTCGGAATATGGTCTGTCACAGATGACAAAGTACCTGGACAGGGGCTTCATTTACCCGAGGATGTGTCGATAACCGAATTCGACGGCTTGCGCGCTGGCTTTACGACCATCCCATATATCAGCAACGCCGCGCAACCACTCGACTACATCGGCCGGCGGATCACGTCGCCCCATGCCGCGCCCGTGCAAGAAGTGGTACCGGTGTAGCTGATCGCGCGCGGATCAACGGCAGCCCACCCGCCGGCGGCCAATAAGCCGTGGTCGTCCCCGGCCAGCGGCTTCAATAGGCGTCTTGTGCCTGCGTTAGGCGGGCGAACGCGCGGCTCTCACCGAGACGAAAGTAAATACCAGCAAACTGCCAAAATAGATCAGAACACCGATCCAGGTCAAGGTACCGCCGTCACCTGCAAACATCATCATCGCCGCTATCAATGTCAGCGCGCCGATCAACAAGAACAGCGGTTGGTTCACCGATGACTTGAGCTTGCCATTGGTTTCCAGCTCGCCTTCGACGATGTAACCTTGCTCTTCCAGGCGCTCGCGCGACTCCGGATCCACCGTGGCATAACCGCCGCGCACATAGTCAAAGGCTTGTTGCAAGCCAAACTGCAGCGGACTTTTTTCCGGATGCAGCAGCACAACCGGCGCCTGAGTTCGTTCCGCGATTCTCATGGACGTATTGCCGAAGAGCCGCTGCTTTACCCGCGTATCCCGGGTCTCGCCCAGCGCCACATAATCATAGTCGCGCGCGGCTCGCACAATGGCGTCAATCCGATCCGAACTGACATCGGTGATCAGATTCACCTGCCTGTCCTCAACTTTCATGGCCTCGATTTGACGCTGCAGGGTACGCGTAAAGCGCTCTTGTTCCGCCGCCGGCGTGTCTGCCGAAAAGATATGCATCAAGTCCAAAACCATGTCCGGTGTGCTGGCGAATAATTGAATGAGTTGCAGCGAATAACCCACCTGCCGTGGATCCGCGATCGGCATCAGGATGCGCTTGACCTCGCCTGTATTGCCGGGCTGCAGCATCATCACATCACAATTGATCTCGCCCAAAACCTGGTCGATATTCGAACCGAACACCGTCCTGCCCTGCATGTCCCGGACGCCCTGCCAGCCGATCACCACCAGGTCCGCACGTTGCTCATGCGCCGTATCGATGATGGCCGGGGCAACGCGCCGCGCGACACGCACGATATATTCCACCGCCACGCCTTCGGTGCGCACCATCGAAATGGCTTGCTCGCGCAGGGAATCGCTCGCTTCCAAATAGCGATAGCCCGAGGACAAGGGCGTCGGCGACGGTACCGTGACAATGTGCAGCAGCGTTACCTTGCCGTTATTAATCTCAGCAGCGTGAATCGCCGGCGGCAGCAAGGTCGATAGCGAATCCGGATTGGCAACGGGAACCAATACGCGGTAAGGCGCCTCCGCCTTCGGTTTCATCAGTTCTGTCTTCTGCAATACAGCCGTGCGCTGCGCTCGTTCTTGCCGCGGCCGCGCATACAGATAGTAAATCAAGAATCCTGCGCCTATCCAGAACGCAGCGTATACCCAGGCGATCCGCGACACCTCGAATAGCGTCAGCACCAGCAAGAATTGCATGCAAATGGCGATTATCGGCAAGATGGGGAAAAAGGGCAGAAGGAAACCATACTTGAGATCTTTGCCATATTTGCTGCGAATCGTGATCACAGCCAGGTTCACCTGTAAGAAGAGCAAGATGAACATGATATCCGCCGAAGCCGCAACATCTTCGATTGGCAGCGTCAACGCCACGAAAATGATCAATACGCCAGACCAACCCAAAGCGATATTCGGCGTACGCGTTTTGGAACTGACATTGGCGAAGCTGTCCGGCAAAGCGCGGTCGCGCCCCATCGCAAAGGAAACGCGCGTCGAGGAGAAGGTCGTTGCATTCAGCGCGCTCATGGTCGAAAGCAAGGCGCCCAACATGATCAGGAAGGTGCCAAAGGGCATGAACTGCGCGGCGGCGCGGGCGATGCCGATCTCGCCCAGATTGCCCAGCCATTCATAAATGACGGTGCCTTCCGGCGGCTCGACGGCCCCAATGATGACAAAGGCCACCAGCATGTAAATCGGCACAACAATCGCCAGAGACAGAAACACCGCCCGCGGGATATTCCTGCGCGGATCACGCACTTCTTCACCGGCCTGCACGATAATCTCGTAGCCCTCAAAGGCGATGAAGGTTAAGCCCATCGCGCTGACAATGCCAATGAGATTGTTGGGTGCGAAATTTTCAAACTTCTCGAAATTGATCGGATCACCGAAAATGACGAGCAAGCCACTCACGATGAAGATCATGATGATGATCACCTTCAGCACAGTTACGATATTGCCCACTGCGCCGGCCTCGGACGTGCCCCGGTAATTGATGTACAAAAAGAGCAAAATGATCAGCACGGCGAAGCCCTTCTGCACCAACTCGGCTTCGGTCAGTTCCAGGCCAAAAGGCAAGTGCAAGGGACCTGACAGAAAGACGCCGACCCCCTCCGTGTGATGTGCCTCCGGATCAAGAAAGAGAATCCGTATCAACTCGTAGATAAACCCGCCAAAGCCGACGCCGTAGAGACTGCCGGCAACCGCATGCGCGAACCAGCTCATCCAACCCGCCAGGAATCCGTTGGGACCCGGCAAGCCTTCTTTCACCCACAAGTAGCCGCCGCCCGCTTCCGGAATCGCCGATCCCAGCTCGGCATATACCATCGCCGTCAATACGGTGATGACGCCGTTTAAGGCGAAGGCCAAAATCAGCGCCGGACCCGCCGTGCCCGCGGCGATACCTGTCAATACAAAAATGCCGGCGCCAATCATCGCGCCAACACCAATCATCGTTATGTCGAATAAACCAAGGTTCCGTACCAATCCCACATCGTGGGACGATTCTCCGTTGGCTGCCATTTGCCTATTCCTCAATTATTGAAATGAGTCCGTTTGACACTGTCTTGAATCGCCGAACGTGGTCCGAAACTAACAGACACCGATCTCCACTTTATATCAGACCGTCGAAGTTTGACAAGGTCATCAGCCGCATCGTAACGGCTTCCAAACAGTCCCGCTACCGCTGTACTCATGTATTACTAACCGTAATGAAGGGACAGACATTAACTGAGGTTAATGACAGCAACATGTTTTTCAATAAATGCCATTACACAAGGTTGAGAGTGAGACGCGTTGACGCGGTCCTCAAACGCGCGCCAACATTAACTGGGGGCTAACCTGTACGCCGCGTCATTCCAGCGCAATTCGTTCTTCAAGCTGCGCAGGTCGGTCGTCTCGTCGATCTGCACGTACTCCACACCCGCCATCTCGCTGAAGTCGTAGATATGTTCCGCGCTCAATGCCTGGCTGAAAACCGTATGATGCGCGCCACCGGCATAGATCCAGGCGCTCGCGCCAACTTGCAAGTTTGGATGCGGTACCCACAAAGCCCGCGCCACCGGCAGTTTGGGCAACTCCGTCTCCGGCTCAATCACATCCACCGTGTTGACGATCATGCGGAAACGATCGCCCAAGTCAATCAGCGAGGCGTTTAAGGCCTGCCCGGCCGCCGTGTTAAAGACCAAGCGCGCCGGGTCGGCTTTACCGCCGATGCCCAGCGCATGTACTTCCAGGCTCGCTTGACCGGCCGCAATCGTCGGGCAAATCTCCAGCATATGCGCGCCCAACACCGCCATTTGATCCGGATGGAAGTGATAGGTGTAGTCCTCCATGAACGAGGTGCCACCCTCCAGCCCTTCCGCCAGCACCTTCAGCGAACGAAGCAGCGCCGCCGTTTTCCAGTCGCCCTCCGCGCCAAAGCCGTATCCGGCCTGCATCAGCCGCTGCACAGCCAAGCCCGGCAATTGCGCCAGACCGTGCAAATCCTCGAATGTCGTCGTGAAGGCGTCAAAGCCGCCATCCTTCAGGAATTGCGCCAGACCAAGCTCGATCCGCGCTGCCTCCCTCACCGACCCATGCCGATCGCCACCTTTTCGCAGGTCGGCGCTCATGCGATAGGTCATCTCGTATTGCGCAGCAAGCGCGTCAATCTCCCCGACACTCACCTGATTGACCACAGCCACCAGATCGCCGACGCCGTATCCGTTCACTTGATACCCAAATTGCACCTGCGCCGCGACCTTGTCCCCTTCGGTCACCGCTACCGCGCGCATATTGTCGCCGATGCGCGCCACTTTCATCGAACCTGTTTCCTGCCAAGCCGCGGCCGCCCGCGCCCATACGCCGATCTGTCCTTGCACGGCTTGGTCGCGCCAATGCCCGACGACCACCTTGCGCCGCATCCGCAGTCGGCTCATCATGTGGCCGAACTCACGGTCGCCGTGCGCCGCCTGATTGAGATTCATGAAGTCCATGTCGATCTCGGCCCAGGGGATGTCGCGGTTGTACTGCGTGTGCAAATGCAGCAGCGGCTTTTGCAGCGCCGTCAATCCGGCGATCCAATTCTTCGCCGGTGAAAACGTGTGCATCCAGGCGATAACACCGACGCATTTATCATCTGTGTTGGCAGCGCTGCAAATGGAGTAGATCTCTTCCGCCGTGGTCAGCACCGGCTTGTAGACATTCTCCACAGGAATAGCGGCCGCCGCGTTTAAGAATCTCGCAATCTCCCGCGAATGCGCGCCGACCTGCTCAATCGCCTCCGGTCCGTACAAGTGCTGGCTGCCGGTCAAGAACCAGATTTGGTAATTGCTAAGTGGCATAAACGCCTTCCTGTTTCGTATATGAGGATCTGTATACCGTTATTTCAATTGGCAGAATCGACCTGTTTCTTGAGAACCATGTAAATTCACAATGCCTCGCGGCTTAACCACCGCTAAGCTCAATCCAGAATGGCGTGCAGAAGGACTCGATGGGATAGTTTTCCGCCATACACCTTGCCCATTTGATCCTGTCTCTGCTGCCTGGAGAAATCGCAGTCAAGGCGCGCGCCTCCACCGCATAGCATTCCTGTTCCAAGTCCCAGCCTAAGAATGATCGTTTGCCGTCTTGCCACTGATGAACGTGACAGGCTTCATGCACCAAGGTGCTGGCCAAGGCTGCGGCGTTACGATAACGATAAAAGTCGCTCGCAATCGTGACCCTTCCTGTTGACGCGATCACCCGAGCGGCGGAATTTAGGTCCGGGTCGGGCTCAATCATCGTTATTTTTGGCGCGGTATAGCTGAACCACCGGGCTGATTTTCTGCTTAGGAATTCAAGTGCCGCGACTACTTTGTCCTTAAACCAATCTTCACCCCTTATCGGCGGCAATACGTGACTGATGTCATGGCTCACATAACTTGTGTTTGCCATCCAGCCATTGCTGATTTGCAGCCAGCACCATGTGTCGCCTTGATGTGATCCTGTAACGTTGTAGACATCTCCGCTATGTGCTTGTCTAACGACTTGGCTAGCCGTGGTATAGGATTCGCGAATATTCATCACGCCCGTCACATAAGCCGAGCGAAACTCATAGCAACGGGATGACGAGGGTAGCGCTGGCGATGGAACTGAGGGCGTTACAAAGGTATCTATCAACCAGCCAGAGTTTGTTTCTACCCAACAATTTGAACCGGAATGCTTCAATCCGAAGACCTTGAAGGTATCACCTACTCTTGCGCTGTCGTCATGTGGACTTGCCACGCTGGGTGATAGTCTGAGCGTCGTGTCCCTGGTCACGATAGCGTCGGCGTAGGGATAGCAAATGTCTTGCGTTGCCAGAGTGTCTGTGGTCGTATCTGTCGAGGAGTCTGGCAGGTCTGATAGAGTGGCATTGGCTGAAGCTTTGACATAGTTACCGAACAACCAGCCGACGTTTGTTGTTACCCAGCACTCGGCCCCGTATCGCTTTGATCCCGTGACCTCGAAAGTGTCACCCACCTTAGCCTGTCCAACAGTGGCCTTGGTGAAACCGTAAGATGCTTTGATCGTCGTGTGCCTGGTGACGATCGCGTCATCGTAGGGATAGCAACCGTCTCCGGCGTCTTGCACTGGTGTATCATCTAAATGGTCTTCGTCCTCTGATTCGATTGATTCGGGCACAGCGGTTGCTAATTCAGCAATGGGATGAGAGCACGTCGGAAATTCTCCCTCAAAGTAATCTTCCACACTTCCTTGTAATCCAGACTGCCGCGTCAATGATTCGTCGCCGTAATCACCGAGAATGCTAAGAACCACCGCGCAGTTGTATTCGATACCGTCTTTTTCAATCCAGTCTTGAGCATTGCTGACTATGTTCAACATAAGGATGATTAGAACAATGACGCTACCACGCATGCGGTGGCATTCCTTTCGTCAGGCAACAAACTCTCTGTGCCCTCTGTGCCCTCGGTGGTGAACTATCACCGCTGCCCATAAACATTCCGATACCTGTCGTGCAAGCTATCGATATCCGCCTGCGGGATCGTGATGATCTCGCCCAGTTGACGCGCCGTCCAAACGATCGCGGCGTTGTCCTCGGTCATCACCGCCGCCTTGACCGCCGCCTTGGCACTGTCCCCAATCGCGAAAACGCCGTGATTCTGCAGCAGCGCCGCCGGACTGCGATGCCCGGTCAGCGCGTCCACGACCAGCTTGCCGATCTCCTCGCTCCCGATCAGGCAAAAACCACAGCAGGGGATCTCGCCTCCGAATTCGTCCGCCATCGCCGTCGTCACGCATGGGATCGACTCGCCAACCACCGAAAATGCCGTCGCATAGCGCGAATGCGTATGCGCCACGCCATTAACCGCCGGCATGTGTTGATAGATAAAACAATGAGAAGCCGTGTCGGACGACGGACTGAGATCGCCCTGAACCACGCGACCCTGCAAGTCGGTGACCACCATGTTTTCCGGCGTCAAATCCTCGAAAAGCACGCCGCTCGGCTTGATCACCACCAGGTCGCTTTCCGGATCGCGCGCGCTGATATTGCCGCTCGTCCAGGCGACCAGATTGTTCTTTGGCAATTCGGCATGCAGCCGGCAAAGGTCTTCGCGCAGTTGCGGCAATAACATGGCTGCTGCTCTCTCAACCTGCCACGTCGACAGGCTTCGTCTTGCGGCCATCACCGAAGAATCGAACGACAATCTTGTTGGCAATGGGGATCGCCCGTTCGAGACCGCTTAACGCCACAATCAGGTTGATAATCCAATTGACAGCGAGAAAGATCAACATCGCCACAACCAGCGAAAACAGGGATATAGAGACGATCGGACCCAGGATGGGAACCAAACCGATCACATAGCCAACAACCGCCCAGACCAGAAAACTCAATATCAAGGCCAATACGGTCGCGATACTCTGCTGCGCGTGATTTCGCGTTAGTGGATTGTGCCCGTCAACGATGCAGCACCGCATCTTTCGTCTGATGCTCACGACTGGCTGCTGCCATGCTATTCTTCCCAGACACAACCTTCAAAATAATCCCTGCTTTGAATTCCGAACTGAATTTGCGTGGCATTTCTGTAGCGGTTTCTCCTCTAGCGCGTACACTAGTATACTTTCTCTACTAAGTGTCCAGCTATTCGGGACCACTACATGTAAAACGTTGCGACCGAAATACTATACGACCGGCAACATGAATTGTTGACTAAATAAATCTGAATATTGATAATAGCACAGATTGGCGAAGAACCCACATAAGGCTCCCCGCCGGCTTTGTTCTGTCAACAGCCGGGAACGAGACGATACCCATTCCCAGCCATTTTCTTATTTTTAAGTCTTCTACTCGTAGACCGGCAAGGTTCCTGGCTGACTTTGGTCCAGTTGTTGATCCGGGCTTACCCAAACAGCCTCCCGAATGACATTGCCCCAGGTCCATTGATAGAAGAATGGGGGCGCGCCAACCGGAATATTGTTGAAGCGCTCAGCCAAACCCAGACCGTAACGACCGATGATACCGCCAACGTTGTACACGTTTTTGGTGAAAAGTGTGTTGTAACGGGACATCAAGTTCAAACGCGCGTCGAAGTCCGGCTCCAGGCAGAATTGGTTCACGATTTCCACCAATTCCACTTCAAAGTCCAGCAATTCACGCGAACCGCCATCGGCACGATGCCAGTCGGGAGTGATATCGGTGACAGGTCCCAAATCCTCGCAACGGGTGAAGGCGGTCGTGAATTCCTGACCCATACGAACAATGCGCATTTCCCAGTTGCCTTTTACCACCGTTTCGCCTTCTGCAGGACCCTGCAGCGCACGAAAATTGGCCTGGATTCCAACCTTTTGCAGCAGCAGCAAAATTTCTTCGCCAATCTGACCAATAACTTCGGCAGCAACTTGCGTATTTACGACCACTACCAAGTTCTCGCCTGCAAGGGGACCATTTGTCCAGTTGAGAACGCCATCGCCATCAGTATCTTCGAAACCGATATCTGCCAACAGTGTATTGGCGGAGTCGGGCGAATACGGATAGTAAACGACACTGTCGATATCGAAGTAGGGCGAACCGGGGGTGATGCCACCGGCGAAGCCACGCATGAAAGGACCCCGAATTACGGCTTGACCGATACCATCCCCATCAATAGCGTACTGAATCGCGCGGCGGAAGCGCAGATCGCGGAATAGATCGCGCAGAGCTTGATCGCGCTCATCTTGTACACCCAGCGTGGACGAAAAGTTGAATTGCAAGTTGAATGCCAGGGTCTCGGGACCCCACTCGATACGGAAGTGAGCATCATCTTCTTGCGAACGAGTAACCGCTTCTAGGTATGTGCTGGGGTTTTCCAGGTTGACGTGGTCCGTAGAGCCCGCCAATGTGCCCAAAGTTCGGCCATTGCCGCTCGGACCTTTTTCGAAGGTGACTTCGTCAAGGTACGGCAACTGATTACCCGCACCGTCAACCTTCCAGTAGTAGGGGTTCCGGCGGTGAACCATGAAATCGTCGATCCGGTAATCCACGGCGACCCAGGGACCCATCGTCGGCACCGGCAGATCATCCTGTACCTGGAAGGTTTCGAATGTGTTGTAGTCAGATTCGACGTTAATTGCCGGGTGCATCGGCGCATACACATGCTCGGCACAGATGTTGAAGTCGAGGAAGTCCATTTTGAACAGTTTCTGGACTGGGAACGCTTCCGGGAAGGTCCACATGATGGTGCTGTCATCTACCTCTTGCAGTGTGATGGGTTCACCAGCGATTTCCCAGCTGGAGCTGCTTGTCCAGGAGTTGACGTTATCATCATTGATGATGTGTTCCCAGGTGAACATGATGTCATGAACACCGAAAGAATGACCATCAGACCATTTCGCGCCACGAATGATGTTCATGGTCAGTTGGGTGCCATCTTCACTCCAGGTCCAATCGGTCGCCAGATTGGGAAGCGGCTCAAGATTGTCACTACGCAAGTACATAGGACCAGATTTGGTGAGGGACTCACCATAAATGTAGTTGATTCCGAACCAACCTTGTGTTTGGCCGGCGCAGAGATTCCAGCCAACGGTCGGCACTGCCGAGAAATCGCGCCAGACGCCGCCATAAACACCGATACCGGTCGACATGCCGGATTCCAGAATCACTTGCGGGTTTTCGGGTAGCCGTTCTTCCACCGGCGGCAACTCACCAGCTTCTACTAACGCGGTTACCCACTCCGGCTCACTGTAGGAATCGAGTGCCTTGTAAGTGAGCAAATCGCTTAGTGGGAAGCGCACAATCGGGTTATCACCCAACTGAAGGCCTTCGGGATACGGAATCGGATCAGCAACTTCGTCCATCTGTGCGAAGATTGCTCCGAATACTGTCAGCAGAAGCGCTGACACGAGCATGAGACGAACAAAACCACTTATCATAATTCACAACAATTTATAGACCGAAACGAAGATATTGCTTATCGCGTTAACGGACGCTCCCGCTCCCATTGGCGCCTCCAGCAGTGCGAAAAATATGGTTTCGCTCACCTATCCAATGTTTTGGGATTCTTCCCCTCGTCAGGCGGGAGGACTGAGGAGGCAAGCTGGGGGACGGGGGTGTACTCACCGCTACTATGCTTAACCCTTGTCCGATGTTCGCGCCGTCTCTTGCGCAGCCTTATCTCTCGCCAATTCCTCCACGCTGCGCGTATGCAGACGCGCAGCGCCCCTCGTTTCTACCAGATGCACCCGCGTACCGCGCGCTTCATGGTCAGTCAGGCGCTGCCGCGCCGCTTCAATTTCATCTGTGGCGTAGTTCGGCAGCCATTCGGCTTGCGCAACCAGCAATTCGTCCGTCATCTGCCAGACTTCTTCCGGATTGCAAACCGCGCCCACCAGCGGGTCATGCAGCATCGCTTGCTTGAGCAAGGTCACATCGCCATGCACAGCCGCTTCCATCGCCATCTCCTGCACGCGTACACTCGCCGAGCAGGTCGCGGCGCATGCCAGCGGCAAATCGCCCACTACCGGCATATTGATGCCATTCTTGTCTACATATCCCGGAATTTCTACAACGCAGCCATCGGGCAAATTCTTGATATAACCCTTGTTTGGCACGTTGAAATGCCCGCGGTAGACACGGCCCGTCTCCAGCCCTTCAATAATGTAGGACCCATGCTCCAGGCTGCGACTATCAGCGCTTATCTTCGGCGGATCTTCCTCCAGCCAATTGGGGAAATCGGTCTCGAACCAGTGACGCCCTTCCGTACAAACGCGCAGATAGCCGCCGGTTTCGCCGTGGATCCAGCGGCTTAGATCAATCCAGTCGGTGATCTCTTGCGGCCGTTTGCGGTACCAGGGCACATATTCGCTGAGGTGCCCGTTGGATTCGGTCGAGAAATAGCCGAAGCGCCGCAGCACATCAATCCGCACTTTTTCTTGTTCGCGGAAGGCCGGATGCGCCTCAAAAAGCTCCAGCAGCCGCGGAACCATTTCCATGCCCCGCCACTTCACTTGAACGTACCAGGTCTGATGATTGATCCCGGCACAGATAATATCCACATCTTGCATGGTCACGCGATCATCTCCGGTGATCAAGCCTTCGCGCCGCGCCCATAGCTCAATACACTCGGCGATCTGTCCGTGACCGTGCTGAATGCCGTGACAAAGACCAATGGTCCGCACACCGCCATATTTGTTGCACGCCCAGGTATTCATTGCCATGGGATTGGAGTAGTTGAGGAAAAGCGCCCCCGGCTTGGCGACATCGCGAATGTCCTGGCAGATGCCCAGTAACGCCGGGATCGTCCGCTGGCCATACATAATGCCACCGGCACAGATCGTGTCGCCCACGCACTGGTCAACCCCGTACTTCAAGGGAATATCAATATCCAAAGCGAAGGCGTCCAAACCACCTTGTCGAATCATGCAAATGATGTAATCGGCATCAGCAATCGCCTCGCGCCGGTCCAGCGTGGAACTAATCGTCGCCGGCAAGCCATTGGCGCGGATATCGCGCTCGCACAATTGCGCCACCATTTCCAGGTTGCGCGCCGAGATGTCCATCAGCGCAAAATGCGTATCGGCGAATTCCGGCACGGTCAACAGGTCCATCATCAAGCGCCGAGTGAAGCCGACCGAGCCCGCGCCGATCATGGCAATCTTTAGTGGCATATCATCTCCCGCGTCTTATTTACGAGTAGGCGATACGCAAGAGGATAAGCCAATCGCAGAATGTTGCAAGGGTAGTGACATGTCGAGGGACGTGCCGCGAGTTTATGCATAAAAGGACGCAAGCCCGTCAAGACTGTTTTATCTTTACCTACTTAGATTGCATATTTAAGCAGTTAGATTGCACTTTGTCAAGCATAAGCATGCAAGAACATGCAAGAAACGCGCATAATCTGTTATACTAGCAAGCAAAACACGCTCATTTCAAAATACGCGATTCGCTTGGCCAATAATGAAAAAGTTTGAACGACAGGCGCTGATTCTGGAGCGCGTGCAAGATGCCGCGCCCCGGGAACTCCTGTCCACGCGCGATCTCGCCCTGCAATTCGCCGTCTCGGAAACCACCATCCGTCGCGACTTTCAAGAAATGGCGGAAGCCGGCTTGATCCAGCGCCAGCATGGAGGAGCACAGCTGAGCAAGACGCCAACCGCGGCCAAGCGGGGACACGTCGGCGTCTTGCTGGTTTCTCGCATCGACAAGTACCGCGACCCCTTCTACAACATGGTGCTGGAAGGCGTTGACCGCGCTTTGGAACGGCTTGGCTATCAGATCGCGTTCGTTAAAACGCTCTACGAAATCGATACCACAGCACAAGCCAGTCAACTGCTCGATGCCTACGCCTTCAATGGCCTAATCCTGCTCGGCACGGCACTCTCCGAAAGCATTACCTACCTGAGACAGCACTTTTCACCGATTGTGACGATGACCGACAAACACGATATCGAAGACGACCTGGTTTTGTTTGATGGAGCGCGCGGCATGCGCTTGATGGTCGAGCACCTGGCAAATCTGGGTTATCGTCGTCTCGGCTTCATCGCGGGCTACGACGACGCGCGTTATGACGGCTTCCTGCAGGGTCTAGCCGCCTGCCAACTGGAGTCAGCGCCGACATTGCACCAAATTCTGCAACCGGGACCGTCCGGCTGGACACCCGATCTAGGCGAGCGCGGCGTCCAAATCCTCATGCGATTGGATCACAAAACCGATGCGATTGTCTGCGCTTCCGATCGCCTGGCCATCGGCGCCATGCGCTGGCTGCAGAGCAACGGCTATCAAGTCCCGCAGGATGTCGCTGTCACCGGCTTCGACAATATACCCGAATCCGATTTCACCCACCCCCCGCTGACCACCGTACACGTTCATAAAGTGCGAATAGGAGAGATCGCCGCCGAGCGCATCGTCAAGCGCATCGAAAACCCCGACGATCTTTTCCTCAAAATCACCACGCCGATCTCGCTGGTCCTGCGTCAATCTTGCGGCGGCCAAGCTTAAGCCGCGCGGCTCTTTGAGTTACCGCCAGGCCTGCCCTTCGCTCGCCTATGCCAATCCCGCTAACTGCCACAACTGTGCCATGTGCGCCGCCGTCTCCTGCGCCGCCTTGAGCGGATCCTCAATCTCGTTCAAGCGCTTGCTGAAGGGCTCCGGCGTTACCGGACCATCGTAACCCAGGGCGATCAGCTTTTTCATGAAAGCTTCCAGGGGCAGCACGCCCGTTTCCGTGGGCAAGCGCCGATCATGATCGTTATAGGTCGCCATGGTCAAGCCCTGCGGCGCATCGTTCACGTGCACGTTGACAATGTCCGCGTTGCTGATCTTGTCCAGATCCTCCACGGCGCCGCCGGACGTATACAGATGCCAGGCATCCAGCAGCAAGCCCACATTGCCCGTGCCAATCGCCGTCGCAAGCTCCAGCATGCCTTCCATGTTGTAGATGAAATCGTGCTGGTCCGCCGGGCGCAGCGTCTGCGGACCGATAAACTCAATGCCGAAGCGAATCCCGCTGGACTTCAGCACTTCGGCGATCGCGCCGTAACGCTCAACGTGCCAGGCGAAATTCTCGTCAAACGCGCGCTCGGTCGACGTTGGCGGGCACCAGGTGGAGCAGCGATTTGCGCCCAGCTCCGCCGCCAGTTCGGCGTACTTGGGCAATGCCGCCACATCATCGCGCCAGCCGTCGCCGCGCCAATCGAAGGGCAATCCCCACGCGCCATATTTGATGCCCTTTTCCTTAAACAGCGCCTCGACAGCTACCGCGCCCTTGTCTGCTGCTATCTTCGCCGCTTCCTGAATGCTAAAGTCCAGACCTTCGAAACCGGTCTGCTCCGCTAAACTTAGCTGCTCTTTTAATGATTTTCCGCGAATGCCGATCGCACCGGGACTCAAGGTCATGTACATCCAGATTCCCTTTCATCGTAAAAGTCGCCAATTCTACAACCTCGCAAACTATACCGCATTCCGTATGCCAGCGCATCATCAGGAATCTCGGGTAGTGTATCGAAGTCGGTTGAAATAGAAAATGACAGTAACCGAAGCGCCATCTCACCTGGCAGGGGCGATCCGGCGGATCGCCCACAAAGACAATACCCAGCACATGGGCGACCTGATAGGTCGCCCCTACACAGAATCGCCGTTATTTTGGGTGAGGGATATTTGGCAGAGATTTGACTGGAAGAATTTCAACCGAAATGGATACACTACACTTCGTGCCTTTGTGGTGAAAATACTTGGCTCATCACCTATAATCCCCGTTGAGGAGACCAACTTGAACATGCAAACCCTGAAACAACAAGCGGGCGCATACGCCGCCCAATTCGTCGAATCCGGCATGGTCATCGGGCTAGGCACCGGCAGTACCGCCATCTTCGCCACCCGCCGCATCGCCCAGCGCATTCACAGCGGAGACCTGCGCGATATCATCGCCATCCCCACCTCGCTGGCCACCGAAACCGATGCCCAAAGACTCGGCATTCCGCTCAGCACACTCGAGCATCATCCGCGCATCAACTTGACCATCGACGGCGCCGATGAAGTCGATCCCGATTTCAACGTGATCAAAGGCGGCGGCGGCGCGCTGCTGCGGGAAAAAATCGTCGCCCAAGCCACTGAGCGCCTGGTCATCGTGGTCGACGAGTCCAAACTTTCCGACCAGCTCGGCACGACCTGGGCAGTGCCGATCGAGGTCTTCCCCTTCGGCTGGCATGCCCAAGCGGGCTACCTTCGCGATCTGGGCGCGACTCCGCTGCTGCGAATGGATGGCGACCAACCCTACGCCACCGACCAGGGCAATATCATCCTCGACAGCGACTTCGGTCCCATCGCCGATCCCGCAACACTGTCGCAAACACTCAACGCCCGCGCCGGCATCGCCGAACACGGCCTCTTCATCGGCATGGCACGGGACGTGATTGTCGCCGGCGCAGTTGGCGTGCGGCATTTGAGGTGATTGGTTCACCACAAAGACACAAAGGGCACGAAGAAACGCTTCTAGGTCAACCGACGTAACTTATTGCAAATCACCACAATGGCGTAGGGGCGACCTATCAGGTCGCCCGATTTCTCAACCACCGAGAACACCGCGTCATTTCACGCGCATCTTCCCCTCGGCCACAACGCCGCAATACAACACTCGTTTTACGATCCCGCGCTATCCAGGGATGTACACCCAATCGCGATTAGCACCCACATCACATCAAGACCCCACACGTAGGGGCGACCTATCAGGTCGCCCAATCTCTCCACCACCGAGGACACCGAGAGCACCGAGGCGATGATTGAGCCACAAAGTCACAAAGGGCACAAAGAGGGACTCAAGGGAGTCTGTTGTGACGGGGGAAATGGCAGGAAATGGCCGTAATGTACTCTGATATGGCAGGTGGTTATGTATACAGTATGGATATAGTCGCAAATATTGCAAAAGTGGTTTGCGATGTGGCGGGAGCGGGTCCATTGCCGGTTTAGGGTGGAGATGAGCGACAGGATTGTCATAGGGCCGAGCGTATCATGCTATTGAGGGGATAGGGGGACTAAATGGTCGCGGTTTCCCCAATCGCGCGAACGCCGATAAAGTCACTCTCTAGCAAGAGTCCAGCCTTTGGGGACCACTACAGGGTTGGATAATCGCGCCGGCATCGCCGAACACGGCCTCTTCATCAACATGGCACGGGACGTGATCGTCGCGAGTGCGGATGGTGTGCGGCATTTGCGTCGATGATCATTCAGTCGCCGATTTCACCAAGTGTCATATTCCAATCAATTTGCGCGGAATCAGAATCACGAACTGCCTCAACTATGGCGAGAGTACGTGCAAATTCGTGATGATTCCGGTCGGTAAACCTTACGATCGCGTCATAATCCATGTCATCGGTAAATGTAGTTCCGTCAGGAAGCACAGCATCTGACATCCGCGTAGCTCTTTGCCAAAACTCGGTATACTTTGTGCCAGCACCATCATCCCAATTGTCATGATACAGCCTCGCTTCTACGTCATCGAGCCATATGTGTGCACCTTCCAATAGCGCGCCATAAAGATTTGCACCGTGGAGATTCGCTCCAAGTAGGTTCGATTTTCGCAGATCAGCCATACGCAAATCTGCACCTTTCAGATGGCAATCCTCTAAGTCTACGCCCTCAAGAGTTGTGCAGGTGAGAGTCGCGCGTTCGAAATTGGCAGACCTTAATTCAGGGATGTTCTGCAACTTTGCGCTATGTAAGTTCGCTTTGAAGAAGGTGGCGCGAAATATGGTCGAATCTGTCAAGTCTATGTGTGGCATCCACGCACAGCGAAACCTCGCACGGTCAAGATTGGCTGAACGAACTTTGGCGTGACTCAAGGTAGCATTTTCCAGCTGTGAACGTTTTAAGTAAGCACCATCCAAGTCTACTGAGTTCATCCTAGCGTTTTCCAACCTGGCTTTGTTCAACACGGAGCCTTTCGCTTTTGCGAAGACCTAGTTCGCATCTTTCAGGATTGCGTTCTCCATACCCGCGCCTCTCAGATCAGCCAACTCCAAGTTCGCGCCTTCCAGATTCGCGCCCTCCATCCGCGCGTCTTTCAACCGCGCCTCACGCAAGTTCGCGCCTTTCAGCAGACCATCTTCCCCAGTCAACCACCCCTCGCGATCCATCCATTCCACGGCTGATATAGCAACATCGTGTGACCGACTCCCCGCTTCTCGAATCAGGCGTCGCTGAAGATCTTTCCTATTGCGATAGGCATTTAATCTGTCAATAAACAGTATCGTGACCCCAGCACCTAAGAAAACCTCAAACGCAACCGCAAACAACCTTTTCAAAGAGTCCGGAAAACTGGATTCAATGAGCCCAAACAGTCCCAATAGGAGTGATAGACACACATATATGATAAACACGAACGAGCCGTGTTTGTAGATGTTAGATATCATCGTTCCTCAGCCATTTAAGTCTCCCGCATCAGCATATCACATTGAGCGTACCATTCTGCTGTGGGCTTAATTCGTGGGCGGATATGAAAAGACCTTGCAAAACCGGCTGGAATGACGACGGGCGACCCACCGGGTCGCCCCTACCATGCTTCACACACAAACTCGCAACGTGATGTCACTCGTGCCTTTGTGGCTAGAAACCTCCGCACATCTTTCCGTTTGCGGCAAACAAACCGCTCGGTGCACTCGGTGTACTCGGTGGTAAAATCCCTATACAAGCCCGCATCACTCAAGGAGCCCCACCCATGACCGACACGCCCGACTGGCGCGAAAACGGCGTCCGCATCGTCCGCAGCCACGAGCTCGACAGCAATACCCCGCAATCGCCCGGCATGACCCGCGCCGCAGCCATCAACCACGCCAAAGCCGGCGCCAACAAACTCTGGGCGGGCACCGTCAATATCCACCCGGACGCCAAAACCGGCGCCCATCACCATGGCGAATTGGAAAGCGTCATTTATGTCGTTAGTGGAAAGGCGCGCATGCGCTGGGGAGACAAGCTCGAATACGTCGCCGAAGCCGACGCCGGCGACTTCATCTACGTGCCGCCTTTTGTGCCCCACCAGGAAATCAACGCTGAACCGGACGAGCCGCTCATGTGCATCCTCGTCCGCAGCGATCAGGAAGCCATCGTCGTCAACCTCGATATCGAACCCGCCGAGACCTCGGAAACCATCTGGATCGGTCCCAACCATCCAGAAGGATCGGAGTGATTATCTACCCTTGGGGTTGTAGCGACCTTTTGCGCGCCTCTCGCCCCTACACCAGCAAGCGCCGCGCCACATCCAGACTCCGTGGCACACCAACGGTGACCGGATCATCCGCGCCTTCGTATTCCAGCGACAGCCAACCCACGTAGCCAATCTCGTCCAGCAGCGTGACCATCGCAGCCAAATTTACCAAGCCCTCGCCGAGCACCGAACCGGTCAGCAGTTGTCCATCGGGGTCGGCGAAAACATGACCGGGGTCGTCAGCCGCCGCCCGTCGAATGTCCTTCAAATGCACCAGCGCGATCAGATCGGCCAGGTCGCGCGCCGCCTTAAGCGGATCTTGCCCCACAGGCAGGAAGTTCCCCGTATCCAGGTTGACGCGCAGCGCAGGCGAGCCCACTCGCTCGATGATATCGCGCACTTGATCACTGCGCCCGGCAAAGCGCCCGTGATTCTCCAGCGCCAGCGTGACGCCCTGCCGCTCGGCATAGGCGGCGCCCGCCGACAAGCCCTCCAGGATCCACTCATTTCCCTGTTCCTGCGAGATGCCTTCGCGATAGCTGCCGCTGAAAACGCGCATCAGATTCACGTCCAGGCTGAGCGCAACGTCCACGCCGCGTTTGAAGTCATCCAGCTCGCGCCGTCGATCAAGCGCATCAGGTTGGATAAAGTTGTTGCTGATCGAATACACCGCCATCTCCAGACCGGCATCGGTCATCCGCTCCTTCACCAGCGGTACCTCCCCTTTTGCATCGCTCCAGAAGACATCGAGCAGTTCGACGCCGGCGACCCCTTGCTCCGCCGCAAAGTCGATGAAACCCATCAGATCCATCGCGCCGGTTTTGACCGCCGACACCACGCTCCACATGCTCAAGCTCAACTTCATGTTCGTACCCCCGCAGATTCGTATGCGTTTTCGATCACGCGCATCACCGCCAGACCGTCTTCCCCAGACACAAGCGGTCCCTGGCCCGTTTCGATGCAGTGCAAGAAATGATCGGCCTGCGCGACAAATCGATCGGGCGCGTCAAAGGTCTGCATCGTCCAGTCTTCGTCATCCGCCAGCCGATAGCGCAATCCCGCCTCCGCCTGATAGTCGATCACCGCCTGCCCTCCCCTGCCGTGGATCCGCACGATGGCTTCCGCAACCGGCGTTACCCAGCTGCAGTTCAGCGAACCGATAACGCCGCCTGCGCTGCGCACCAGCAGGGACGCGCTGTCTTCCACGTCAATCGGCAGCGCCAAAGACACATAGGCCTGCGTCCGCGCAATCTCGTCGCCGGTCAAAGCGCGGAAAATGTCGATACTATGTACCAGCGTGTCGATCAAGATGCCGCCACCGGAGATATCCGCTTTGGTGAACCAGGACGTGCCGGCGCGGGCAAAACCAAAGGCGAAGCGATTCTCGATTTGCACCAACTCCCCCAGCTTACCGCCCCGAATCAGTTCTTGCGCCGCTCGCAAGGGTGGATGAAAGCGATGGCAAAAAGCGAATTGCAGCGTGCCGCCGCGCATGGCGTCGACGATGGCTTGTGTCTCGGCGAGCGTGCGCGCCGGCGGCTTCTCGCAGAGCACGGCACTCCCTCGTTTCGCTGCCGCCTCCACAAAGGGAAGTCGAAACTTTGGCGGTGTACAAATGCTAAGGGCGTCCGGCTGAAGCTGATGCAGCATCTCTTCGCCGTCGGCAAATGGCCGTCCCCCGAATTCTGCCACTTTGTCATTCGCCGCGCTTTCAAAGACATCGGCGATGCCCACGATCTCGCAACGTGCCTCATGGGCGGCATAAGCGCGCAGATGCGCGGCGGCGATCCCGCCCGCGCCGATGACCGCAACACGGATTCTGCCCATTTCTTATCCCTTTAATCCATTCGGCAGCTTGTCCACAATGATAGCCTTTCGACCGATAGAGCCGAACGGGCGACCCAGCGGGTCGCCCCTACAAATGCCCCGATAGCATATCCGCCAGTGTCATCTGTGTCTCCGGGGTTCAAAGGGCCGCGGAACGTTTCACCGCTGCTACGCATCACCCCTTCAGACCTGTCAAGGCGATGCCGCGCACAAAAGTCTTCTGCGTGAAGAAAAAGAGTACCATCGTTGGCAGCATCGCCAGCGTCGAGGCCGCCATCATCAGTTGCCATTGCGCCCCATACATATTCTGGAACAATTTCAAGCCCAGTGAAATCGTCCAATCCTGCTGATTCTGCAAATAAATCAAGGGTCCCAGGAAGTCGCGGTAGGTCTGCACGAAGGTGAAAAGCGCCACCACCGCAAGCGCCGGACGCATCAGCGGAATCATGACATGCCACAAGATGCCTAACTCGCTCGCCCCATCGATCCGCGCCGCGTCACTCAACTCCTGCGGGATCGTCAGCAAGAACTGCCGCAAAAGAAATACATAGAGCGCGCTGCCAAAGAAATGCGGCACCACCAGCGGCAAAAATGTGCCGACCCAGCCCAAATCGCGGAAGATCAAATACAGCGGAATCAAGGTCACCTGCGATGGCAGCATGATGGTGCTCAGATAGATGAGAAAGACGATATTGCGCCCGGGCCATTGCATGCGCGCAAAGCCATACGCGACGAAGGTACAAGACAGCACTGTGCCCAGCACCGTCAAGCCGGAGATGGCAATCGTATTCCACATATAACGCCAGAAGGGAATGTAGGTCGTCGATTCGGCAAAATTTTGCCATTGCGGGTTCGGCGGGATGATCGGAGGCGGCTGCGCGAAAATCTCCACATCCGTCTTCAGCGCCGTCACCAGCAGCCAATACAGCGGGAAGATATAGGCGACCGCCATGATGATCACAATCGTATAAGCGATCGTCCGCTTGATTCGATCCTGAATGATGCGGTTTTCCTGCCAACGGATGGCTGTTGTCACCTAATTCTCCGCGTGATAGTAGACCCAGCGCGCCGTCTTGAATAAAAACAGCGTAGCGATCAAAACGATCATGAACAATATCCAGGCTTGGGCGCTGGCGTAGCCCATTTTGAATTGCTGAAAGGCGGTCTGATACAAGTACATCGAATAGAACATGGCCGAGTTGGCGACGCCACCCGCCGACCCATCGCGCGTCGCCGTCATCACCCAGGCTTCGGTGAAGTATTGGAAATAGCCGATCACGTTAACGATGATGGTATAGAAGATCACCGGGCTGATCATCGGCAGCGTGATCTTGAACGTCTTCTGAAACGCATTTGCCCCATCCAGCTCAGCCGATTCCAGCAGGTCGTAAGGCACGTCTTGCAGGCTTGCCAGATAGATCAGAATCGTGTTACCACCGAACCAGGCGCCCATGAAAATCAGCGACGGCTTGACCCATTTGGGATCGGTCAACCAGCCGATCGCGGGCAAACCGATGAACTTGAGAAACTCGTTCAAGATGCCGAATTGGCCGTTGAAAATCCAAAGCCAGACGATCGTCGATGCCACCACGGGCGTGATCGACGGGACGTAGAAAACGCTGCGATAGATCGACAGACCCTTGATCTTGGTATTGAGCAGCAGCGCCATCAACATGTTGAAGATCAAATGAATCGGCAGACCAATCAACACCATATAGAGCGTATTCTGAATTCCGATTTTGAAGACGCGATCTTCCAGCAGGAACAAATAGTTGTTCAAGCCCACGTAGCGCGGCGGCTGCAAAATGTTGTAGCGTGTGAAGCTGTACTGCAGCGACTGTATGATTGGACCGATATTAAAGACGAAGAAGCCGATGATCGCCGGCGATATGAAGAGCAAGCCGACGAGCAACGACCGTGTCTGCCGCTTCGTGAGTCTGGTTCTTCCCAGTGAGACGGTCATATGCAACGCATGTTCAGATTTGCAGCCGCCGAGCCAAGCCGGTGTTTACTACCTGCTCAAACCTAACCACGGACTGCAAGATTATAGCCTGTAAGGGCGACCCGGTGGGTCGCCCGAAACTGTACACTCTTGGAACATGGGCGATCCACTGGGTCGCCCCTACGATTCGTTATGGACTGGCGCCGCAGGGAGGGGTTAGATTTCCCCCTGCACTACATCATCGCCATATCCAGCTCGCGCTGAACTTCCTCGGTGACGCGATCCAGCGCTTCCTGCGCCGTCAACTGCCCGGCTTTCACCGCCGTCTCCGCCTCGTTCAAGCGCGAGTTGTAGAAGTCGTTCACTGGTATCTTCGGCGGACCAAAGGCGTTCGGGCCATTCAGCAAGTCCAGTGACAGTTTGAAACGATGGTCACTGACGAAGCGCTCAGCGTTCGCAGCCGCCACCTTGGGCGGGATGTTCTGAATGTTGTAGCAGAATTCGCCCATGTGCTCATCTTCACTCAACCAGCGAATGAATTGCCAAGCCGCTTCCGGATTTTTTACACCGGTTGGAATCGTGAAGACACTACCACCGAAGGTCGTGGCATTCGGCCTGCCTCCATCCGGATAAGGCGCCGCGATCATATCCATTTCGAGATCGGGCGCGAACTTCTTCTGGAATTGGATGAACCATTCGCCGACCTGCTTGAAGCCTTCCTTGCCGACGAAGAATGGGTTCTGCGTGCTGATGTAATCGCCGAAACCGCTGGTGAAGGCGGCCACTTTGTCCGCTCCCAGCCGCGACCAATAGCCCGACATCCACTCCAGCGCCGCCACATTCGCCGGGTCATTCGCCGTGATCGTCTGGGTGTCCTCGTCGTAGAAGCCGCCGCCAAAGACGATGCCCCACCATTGAATATTTGACGGCAAGAGACCGACCCGCTCGATATTGCCGGCGCTGTCGATGATCTCGTACGCTTGCGACACTTCGTCCAGCTCATCAATGCTGGTCGGCGGCGCGTCAAAGCCGAGCTCTGCCGAAGCCGGCGGCGAGAACGCTATCACGCGGGCGCCCGATGTACACATCAAACCCCAAAGCTCGCCGTTATACCACCAGTTGTTCCACAACTGCGGGAAATACTCCGAGCCATCAATGCCGGCTTCTTCGGCAAAGGCGGTCAGCGGAGTCAAAGCGCCTAGCGAGGCGATCTGCACCAACTGATGCAGCCACACAGCCGATACCACATCCGGCGGATTGCCACCGGCGATCGCCGTCAAGACCTTCTCGTATTGCCCGAATACCGTCGTCATATTGACGTAGTTATTTGGATGCTCCTCGTTGAATTGATCCACCAAATCTTGAAGCGCATCAAACTCAAAGCCGCTCCAACCGGTCCAATAATTGAGAAATGCCTGCTCTTGCGCGTAGGTCAAGCCGGCCGGCATGGCGGACAAGCCCGCTGCCGTGCCTGCTGCCATGCTCGCCCGCAGGAAATCCCGCCGCGAAATCCTTTTCTCGCTCATCGTTCACTCCTCTATACAATTGCTTTACGTTAACCGTGAGCCCTTGCGGGCGATCACAGCCTGAATTACGCAAGTTACAGCCATTCGTGCCCTATCTGTACTAGAATAGGGAGCATAGCTGCAACAACGCTTGATTATGGCATGTCACAATGGTGTAGTCAAATTCCGCCGGAGCGGGAATGCGCGCCCGGAATTCACGAGTGCCGATCACGGATCCACTTACGGAACCAGATTCTTGCCATCCCAGGCGTTGCCGACAACATCGGCGGCGCGTCGTGCAAGACCGATGTCAGACTACAGATCCCAGTCAATTGAATTAGAGATCGTGCGAACTGGAAAAACACATGAACTTTAAAAGCAGGTCCCAGGAAACTCAGATGCGACAAGAATTCATGAATGTCGCGCTGGCCTTGGTGAGCCTGGCGCTTTGGGCTTTTATCGCGCTGGGCGACCTTTTGCCCGGCAACCTGCCCAACATCATTATGTTTGACGCCGTCATCATGATCGCGGTCTGCGGCCTCTGCTTTTTCCTCAAATCGCGCAGTTTCAATATTGCCTGTTTCTTCTTCGTTTTTTGCATTGCGCTTATCGCCGTGCAGATCAATATCGCCAGCAGCTATGCGCCCGTTTTATATCTGATCCCGGCCAGCCTGATAGTAGCCGTCATCTTGCTGCCATTGCCCTGGATTGCGCTTTCAGTATTGGTCGACGCGCTCTTTGTCCTGGCCTTCGCGCCGAGCCACCAGGCCTTTTTCCTGCTGGTCTTGATGACACTGCAGTTGGCGATCGTCGGCACCCTCAAGCGCTATTTCATCAAAGAGCTGGAAATCAGCCAGGGCTTTCAAGACTATGCGGCCGAACAAATGCGCGCCGCCCGCGAAAGCCGCGCCGAACTGGTGCTGATGTCCAAGCAATTGGGTGAAACGCAAGAGCGCCTGCGCGTTACCAACAAGAAGTTGGAATTCGCCTTTGAACAAGCCGAAGAATCCCGCCAACTCAAGGCGCGTTTCGCGGCCAACGTCAGCCACGAACTGCGCACACCCATCAACCTCATCGTCGGCTTCAGCGAGGTCATGATTTTGGCGCCGGAACTTTACGATCAGCCGCTGCCTTCCAGTTATCGCGCCGATGTTCACGCCGTCTATCGCAACGCCAAACACCTGCAAAACCTCATCGACGATGTGCTTGATATCTCCCAGCTGGAGGCGCGGCACCTGGCCATCGTCAAACAGAACGCCAGCCTGGGCGACTGCGTGCGCGAATCCGCCAATATGGTCGCGGATCTGATCGAAAAGAAAGGTCTCGATTTCCGGCTGGACATCCCCGACGACTTGCCGGACCAGTGGTTCGATCCCGTCCGCATCCGGCAAATCCTGCTCAACCTGCTCGTTAACTCCACACGCTTCACCAAAGAAGGCGGCATCACAGTTGCGGTATCGGTCGACGACAGCCAAGTGGTCACCAGCGTCATCGACACCGGCATCGGTTTGAGCGAAGCTGATATCAGCCGAGTCTTTGAAGAATTCTATCAAGTCGAGGGTGGCGCGCCTTTCGTCGACAAGGGCTCCGGCCTGGGTCTGACGCTCAGCCGCGAGCTAATCCGCCTGCACGGCGGCGAAATGAGCGCGAACAGCGCAGGCATCGCGGGCCAGGGAAGCCGTTTCTCCTTTTCCTTGCCGACCACCAGCAACCTGGTCGCGCAAATGCCGATCCCGAATCAGCCTGGCAAGGCTTCGGAAACGCAAAAGCGCATCCTGGTTGTAGACAACGACGAAGCGATCACCAACTTCTTCACGCGCTATCTAAAGGCGCATCATGTCGTCGCCTGTAATAACGAAGCGCAGGCGCTGCGGACCGTTGGCGATTTCAAGCCGGACGTGATGCTGCTGGCGCAGGATCACCATTATTTTCGCCTGCAAGAGCGGATAGACGCGCTCGGTTTCGCGCTGAATGTCATCACCTTGCCCATGCCCAGCGGCCGCGCGGCCATCCGACAGCGCGGCATCAGCGATTACCTGGTTAAGCCGGTTTCCCGCGAAATGCTTCAGAAAGTGCTCGCTCGCTTCGGGGAAGCGGCGCGTTCCATCATGATCATCGACGATAACCGAGATATCGTGCGCCTTTTTACGCAGACGTTGCGCAGCCTCGACGAGCGGTACCGCGTACGCGCGGCCTACGGCGGCATCGACGGCATCGCCATAATGGATCGTGAGCCACCGGATCTGCTGATCCTTGATGTGCTGATGCCGGGCATGGACGGTTTCGCTGTGATCGAAGCCATGCGCGGTGTGCCCAGGTTGCGTCATATCCCTATCATTCTGGTATCGGCCAAGGGCGCCAGCGAGTCGATCACGCCTAATATTCACGGCGATATCACGCTCGCGCGCAAAATCGGCTATTCACCGATCGAGCTGGTCACCAGCGTCCAGGCGCTCATCGACGGTATCCGTAATCCGGTCGATCTGGATTTGACGCGGACGCAGGGCGAAACCACCGGCTTGTTGAATGGAGGCAATGGAGGGAAGGAAATCCGATGACGACAAAACTGGGGTTGGAAGTTTTTCTCGATGAACGGCTCGATTTGCTTGAGCATCGGCGTGTCGCGCTCGTAGCCTGTCCCAGCAGCGTCGATCGCGCCCTGCGCTCCAGCGTCGAGCGGCTCCATCTTCATCCCGCCGTCGACCTGGTCGCCCTCTTTGGTCCTGAGCACGGGCTGCGCGGCGAGGCGCAAGCCGGCGTGGCTGTCGCGACTGTTCGGGACGCCTTGACCGGGCTGCCTGTCCACAGCCTCTACGGCGACACGCGCTGGCCCAGGCCCGACATGCTGCGCGGCATCGACACCATCATCATTGATCTGCAGGACGGCGGCGTACGCTTTTACACCTTCCTGGCGACCGCGCTCTATGTCATGGAAGCCGCCGCGACGGCGGGCTGCTCGATCATTCTGCTTGATCGACCGGCGCCTATCACCGCTACGCGTATCGAGGGACCGATGCTGGATGCGGATTTCAACTCCTTCGTGGGACCCTACCCCATGCCCATCCGTTATGGCATGACCATCGGCGAAATGGCGCAACTGGCTAATGCGGAATACGCTATCGGCTGCGATCTGACGGTGATCCCGATGGATGGCTGGACGCGCGACATGTGGTTCGATGACACCGGCTTGCCCTTCGTGCCGTCATCGCCCAACCTGCCAACACTGGATGCCATGAGCCTTTATCCCGGCACCTGCTTGATCGAAGGCAGCAATTTGTCCGAGGGACGCGGCACAACCAAGCCCTTCGAATACATCGGCGCGCCCTGGATTGATGCGCTGCGATTCGCTGATCAGTTGAACGAGCTGGGCATGGCCGGTGTGCGCTTTAGACCGGTTCACTTCGTCCCGACCTTCAGCAAATATCAAGGAGAACTATGCGCCGGCATTCACATTTACGTGATGGATCGAGAGCGCTTTGAGCCGGTCACGATGATCCTGCTTCTGCTGCAAGCGCTGATCGCGAGCTACCCGGACGACTTCGCCTGGCGCGCGCCCTGGGCGGCCGGGTCGAAGCCGCCGATTGATCTGCTCGCTGGCGGGACAGCCATCCGCGAGCATCTGAATGCGCGACGACCGGTTGACGAATTGCTCGCGTCCTGGCGGCCGGGAACCGAAGAATTTTTGAAAGCTCGCCAGCAATATTTGCTATACTAGGATGTGGGACGGATCAACATAATCCGGTTAGTTATACAGGGCAATCGCATCAACGAGCGCAGGTCTGTATTCAGTGCAAAATTCCACCACCGAGTACACCGAGGGTCGCGTAGACACTGACCGGCGGCACCGAGTTTAAGACCATTACAAGGTGCGACCATCTGCAAGTCTGCTACCAACGTCGAAAGGAATCTGCGCTGCTCTCTCATTTATAGCAGAAATACGACTGTATCTTTATCACATAGATGCTTTTCTTTGTGCCTCTGTGGTCGATTTATCTTTTCAATAATTCGCATATTGGTGGACAGTGATTTTGATGCGATTGCCCTGCCAGGCCCTCTCATCGTGATTTTCCGCCGCATTGATGGACTGTGAATCTGACTAATCGGCAGCGAGTTCAATTTGTTCCGGGCTGAGGAAGCCCAGGCCAGAATGCCGAAGCTGCCTGTTATACCAAGTCTCTATTCATTCGAACGGCAGCCAGGATTGCTGATCAACAGCTAACGCGCCGGCGTAGACCGGGGCAAGCTTCGCCTACTCCGTCCACTGCCGCAAGACCGCCAGGAACTCGTCGCGCGACGGCGGCTTCTTGATATAGCCGTCCGCGCCCAAAGAGGCCGCCAGGTCTTTCATCTCCAGAACCGAGCAGATCAGCACGGGAATATGCTCGGTCAAGGGATGGCTCTTATACGTTTGCAAGATCTGCCAACCATCCTTTTCCGGCAGCATGATATCGAGGATGATGCATGCGAGCGGCGTTTGTCGCGCGATTACCATGGCGTCTTTCTCGTTCTGCGTTGACAACAGTTGATAGGGCAAGTTCGCCAGGTAGCGCTTGAACAGACTAACGGTGTCAGGATTGTCATCCACAATCAGGATCTTGTGAACTTCATGATCAAAGCGCACCATGATTCGCGCGTGACCTTCATCGTCCCCGCTGGTACTAAGATCGGCATTCAGGCGTTTCCTCAACTCGCGAAAGGCGCTATCAGCCTGTAAAGCGTCCTGGAACATCTGCCGGGATTGCGCCAGCGCGTCGCTGCTGATCTGAATGATCGGTTCGTCCCCGCGCAAGCGCAACGCGATTGAGATTTTACCGCCCTTGTTCGTCGACTGAATCAAGCGGTTTAAGATGAAGATGAAAAACTGGCGGAAAACGGGCAGCGCGACATTAAGAACAATCTCTTCCCGGGCGTCTTGCAGAGTCAATGACACGCCCCTTTGCTCCGCAATCACCCGCGTCGCCTGGATCGCCGACGCGATCGCTTCCGTCGGATCAAATACTTTGTTGCGGGCGGCAAGCTGCAGATGATCCAGCTCTTCGATCAATGACGATGAGGCATCGAGCGCCGCGGCAGCGCCGGCATAATGCCTGTCCCATACAATCTGGCTGATCGTCCGGATCGCCCGCTGATGCTCCCGATAATACTGTCGCTCACTCAAGGCCAACTGGCTGAGCACTTCGTTCGTCGCTTGCTCCTCGACATAGCGCAAGAGCAGAATGTTGTAGAGCCGGTTCTGGCGCGATATCAGCTGAACGCTTTTTTCCGACTTCATGTCGTCGATCGCAGCCAAGATCATCTGGCGCGCCGTCTGCGCGCGATCGCCACCCGTCAATTTCGCAGCCAATCGCTTCGCCACCGGGTTGTCGATCAACTTCAGATAGTCGTACAGGTTGACCAATAGATCGCGGATATTCTCTTCAAAGTCGTCTGGATAGGTCGTCATCGTCTTCGCGCCGCCTGTCATGGCAGTGTTTTGGCAGAAACCTGCCAGTTGTTTCCCACTAGACTAAAAGAGGGCAATTCCAAATATATCAGACGATGACCGTTCGTTTCAACAAAGCGCTCATTTCCGATTCACCTCACGCGCATTTTAGCGCGTCTATCCTGGGCAAACGAACCAGAAGCGTGTCATCGCAACAATGGTGGCTATTTCACCTGCCCTATCGAATACAATTTTAGGAATGGAGGCGCCGATAAGCAATGGATGGTTTCCAATTCCGTAAACCTATTGGTTGATTCGAGGTGTAAAAATGCTACGCTCATTCAGGTTATTCGCATTCCTTTCCGTTTGCATCCTGCTACTGACGACAACCGCCCTGGCACAGGATGATGGACTCAAGCTCACCGGCTGGCCCTACGAAGTTGATGTCGTGACCGAAAACCTGGGCAGATTCACCGACCAGTCCGGCCATGATGCCGTTTTCTTGCCTTTCCCCAGTAATGAATATCACGACAAGATGGTCGCCAGCTTCGTCGCCGGTAGCGAATTTGACGTTGTTTACGTCCGCGACAGCTATCTTGCGGAATGGGCATCGGCTGGCTGGATCCTTCCAATAACCGGTTTGCCCAACTCTGAAGACCTGCTGGCGGACCTGCCCGCGGGTATCATCGAGCAGATGTCCTACGAGGGTGAGGTCTACGGCTTGCCCTACTATTCCGGCTTGGAGACGCTCGCGTACAACGTGGCGCATCTGGAAGCAGCCGGTCTGATGGACCCACCGGCTACCTGGGACGAAATGCTGGAACAAGCCCAGGCGATCAAAGACGCTGGCGTTGTCGATTATCCCATCTTGATGCAATTGCGCAGCGGCGAGAACTACCTGCTGCGCCAATGGGAGACGCTGACAGCCTCTCGCGGTGGCCGGCTATTTGATGACGCTCTCAACCCCATGTTCCATATGGAAGACAGCCCGGCTCTCCAGGCTTTGGAATGGCTGAGAGACGGTCTCGACGCGGGGTTGATCGATCCCGCTTCCGTTACTGACGATGACGGCACTCTGCTGATGGCGGCGGGCACCACGTCATTCATGACAACCACCGATTACACGCTCAAGGCGATGAATGATCCGGAACAGTCCAATGTCGCCGGCAGCATCATGAACGCTCTCGTGCCTGGTGGCAATGGCGCCGTAAGCGGCACCTGGGGTTATGTTCGCTTGTACGCCGTAACCGCCGATGCCGAGGACAAGGACGCCGCCTGGCAGCTTGTTCAATTCCTGGGCGGCAAGGACGCCACCGGCGTCTACTACGTGCCTAAACGCTGGGCGCTGGAATTCGGCCTGGGCTTCTCGCCTGCGCCGCTCTACGAAGATGAAGAAGTTCGTAACTCCATCTCCGGCTGGATTGATCCAGACCTGCTCAGCGAGCAAGCCGAATACGCCATCTCGCGTCCCTACCGCTTCGTGCCCTTCTTCTCCGATTGGGAGATCGGTAGCTGGGGTCCGCTGCAATCAGCCATCCTCGGCGATTCTGATGCCGCCGACGTGCTCAACGACCTGGCGGAAGAATGGAACGAACTCCGGGAAGAGTGGGACTACTAGACCGGATTCCCCCACCCTAAATCCCTCCCCCATAAAGAGGGAGGGACTTCAAGTCTTCGCAACGAGCTCCCCTTCCCTCTTCATGGGGGAAGGGGACGGGGGATGGGGGCGCCAAGACCCGCCCTCAGCTAGGAAGTGTCAAAGTCGCAATGCCGAGACTACCGTTTGACACTGATGAACAAAGCAAATCTCCCCCCATTGCAATGGGTCGCGTAGACACTGACCTCCGGGGGAGATTTAGAGGGGGGTTAACGCCCGTGCAATCCAGGGTCACCAATTCACGCAAGGAAATGTCACAAGGCGCACTGGCGGTATTCTTCAGCGCCCCTGCCGTGCTGATTATTGCCGCCACTGTCCTGGTGCCCTTCGGCATGGCGGTATTCCTCAGCCTGCACAAGTGGAATCTGAAACGCCCGGGACGCGAGCGCTTCATCGGCTTGGAAAATTACATCGATTGGCTTACCGATAGCGATTTTTGGGAACCACTGCGCACCACCTTCACCTTCGCCATCCTGGCGGTCGTACTCATCATTTTCATTTCCCTGCTCATCTCTCTCCTTCTCAACGAGAAATTCCCCGGGCGGGGCCTGTTGCGGGCGCTGTTGCTGGTTCCTTGGGCGATTCCGTCGGTCGTTAACGCGCTGCTCTGGAAGTGGCTGCTCGATCCCGCCTATGGTTTGATCAACGCGCTCTTTCTTGAAACCGGCTTGATCACCACTTACCAAGCTTGGCTGAGCTCGATGCCAAGTGTCATGATTTGGACCGTGATCGCCTATTCCTGGATTCACATTCCCCTGGCGACGCTGCTGCTGCTATCCGGCTTGCAGACCATTCCGGACGATATCTACGAATCGGCAATCGTCGACGGCGCCGGCATCTGGCAGCGCTTACTCTTTATCACACTGCCCATGCTGCGTCCCATGCTCTCCATCGTCATCATCTTCGAGATGATCTTCGCCCTGAAAGTGTTTGATATCATTTATGTGCTTACCGCCGGCGGTCCGGCCAACGCTACCAATGTACTCGGCTGGCAAATCTTCACCGAGACCTTCCGCAAGCTGGATTTCGGCGCGGGCAGTTCAATCGCGATGCTGCTCGGCGCGATTACCCTGGGGCTCGCCATCTTGTTCTACGCCTTTTTGGATAAGGGGGTAGAACAATAATGCAACAGCGCGCGCGCATCCGCCTCATCGTCATCTACATCGCTTCTACCATTCTGTTTTTGGGCGCCGTCGGTCCCTTCCTCTGGCTGGTCAGTTCCAGCTTCCAGTACGAACGCCAACTGCTGAACATCCCGCCGCAATGGCTGCCCAACCCCGTGGTAATCGATAGCTATCGCGAAATCTTTGAAGGCGCCGTCCTGGGAGAAGATTCCGGCGTGCCATACCAGTCGCGTATCTTCCTGCGCTCATTCGCCAACAGCTTTTTCGTCGCGGGCAGCGTCGCCGTAATCGCCGTCATAACGGGCGCCTACGCTGCATATCCATTGGCGCGCTTGCACTTCCGCGGACGTCGTGTCTTGCTCTTCGGCATCCTCGCCAGCCGCTTGATTCCCGCGCTCTCGCTGGCGATTCCCATTGTGCTGGTCGCGCGCAAAATCGGCATGAGCGACAAAATCGTTTCCCTTGTCTTCATCAACCTGTCATTCATCCTGCCCTATGTGATCTGGCTCCTGCAATCTTATTTCAAAAGCATCCCCATGGAATTGGAAGACGCCGGCCGCATCGACGGCTGCAGCCGCTTGCAGGTTGTGCACAAGATCATCCTGCCCCTTTCCCTGCCCGGCTTGACGTCCGCAGCCATTCTGGCTTTCCTGCTTACATGGGGCGAATTCCTTTTTGCCTTACTGCTGGCGGAATCGCCCAGTTCCTATACCAGCACCGTCGTTGTTTCGCTCTTCGCCACCGATGTCGACGTCAGCTTCGTTAGTATCATCACGGCCGGCGTACTCTCAGTCATCCCTCCCATCGCTTTCGCCCTGATCTTCCAACGTTACATCATCAGCGGCCTGCTCTCCGGCTCGCTCAAGGGTTGAGCGTCACGATTTCCGGGACCTCCTTCTCCAACAACCTCGCTACCGAAATGGGTCCAGACGTCCTGTCCATTAATGCACAGATCACGTTGCAACCGTCCGCCAACATAGACGCGCGGGGAATAGTCCGCCGCTAGCACAAGTCAAACCGCATAAACGTTGTGCCCGCGGAGTTCGACTCGGCGGATTTTTTCTTGTGCCAAACCCTATCACTCATCGGATGCGAACGCACCGCGATCCATGAATAGTAGGCGCCATGGAAATCGCCGGCATCAAGTTACGTAATATTGCCACTTTATAATAATAAGACATTGTTATACGATGTGTTTCATTGATATCCACTCGCAAAAAGGATAGGAAAGCATGGATAGCTTCGAGCACAAGGGCGTATGGTGGATTCCGGAAACCGACAGAGGGACATTTGTTGGAACTCTATCCTTTGATCCTGTTAACGGTGGAGTCCTGAACCTGACAGAAAAGATAGAAGACATTGGCACTCCCCCTGCCATTCCCGATTTTGCAGAATATCCGGTAATGTACGGACACGTAGGCTTTCCGGTTACATTGCTAGGGTGTTACGTCAAGTCAATTCCCGGCTTTGGATTATCGGGATACCACGATGTCGAAATTACCGTCGAATCTATTCACTTGAATCACTACCTTAGTAATGTAGAAGAGAATGTAGATGAAGAGTCTTCCCTCAGCTACTCTAAATTGACCCTTAGCTATACTCATCTTAATGAGTGGATGGGTCAAGTTGGTTTCATAGAAGAACAAGGGTCATTTCGTCGAAAGAGATTTGAACCCGTTGAAATAGAAATCGCGGATAGAAATGATAAGTTGACATTCTGGTACGGGAACACCAAAAAACAGTCCTCTTCTGAACTAAAATTGAAAAACCAAGCTCGTATTACAATAGAACGCCGAGATTATTGTCAGTTTAGCAACTACCAATGGTATACCCATTTTAGTCTCGCAAACTTGTTAACCGTGGCGACTGGTGAGCCCAACTTTCCGTTCAATATTCAAGCGAAGACTAAGGATGGGAATTTCAGAACCGACATCTTCTATAAGACTCCCGGGTACTTGGACGATCCTAAATTAATCAGCCAAAGAGACATGCTGTTTACATTAGATGACCTAGGAGATGAATTTCCTGTGTGTTTGTCAGCCTGGATGAAAAAGCACTATCGCCTATGGCTGTCAACCGATCTATATATTCAGACTGTTTACAATCCGACTCTTCGCCCGACCACGAAATTCTTGCTCCTAGCTCAAGCCTTGGAATCGTATCACAGCAATTCCAACCATAAGGACAAATACTGTTCTTCCGCAAAATTTAAGCGGATAGCGAGAACGGTAAAGTGTGCAATCCCGGAAGGGGTCGACGAACCGCTTCTGTCCAATTTGAAGGCACGGATAGGCGGTGCTAACAAGTTTTCGCTAGAATCACGGCTAATAGACATTTGCGATATCTTGTCAGATTATAGTTCCGGGCCAATTTTCGATGTAGTAGGCGACAGGGTAGAATTCGCCAAAGCAGTGAAAAAGGCGAGAAACCAGTTGACGCACCATCCGGTGAAAGAATTCGACAACTATGCAGAATTGCTTCAATCTGGACTCAAACTTACTAATTCAATGGAAGTTCTCTTGCGCTTATGTCTGTTGGCTGAGTTGGAATTGTCGCGTGAGAAAACTGCGGAACTTATGTCGCGCTTTGTATCCAAGAAGAAGAACTATTTGGAGCCTGTTTGGTAGCTGGCCAGCGACCATCCAGTCGCCACCCCAAACCCCAACCATGCTACCCAGACCTCAACGCGCGCCTTAACAATCCCATATCCCGCCCGCCGCTTCCCAATCTTTTGGCGAAAAAACATTTCGCATGCCCATATATTTCCCACAAAACCGTCAATTGACCGAATTCTGTCCCAAAACGTCCTCACACCGTTCCAAAACGACCACTTCGCATCGCCGATCACTCGTTGACCTCGGCGGACTTTTCTCTCGGAGCCGGCTCGTCGGCTTCTAGTATAGTGCGACCATCCAGTCCCCACCCCATACCCCAACCACACTACCCTGACCCCAACACGCGCCTTAACAATCCCATATCCTGCAAGGACAAGTCCCTCCCCGAGGCTTCGGGGAGGGATTTAGGGTGGGGTTTGTAATGGACCCCAAAAGCTGGACACCAAGCTAAGAGAGTATACTGGTGTTCAAGTTAGGGGATCAAGCTATGTCGATGCGACGGAAGCATCCGCCAGAATTTAAGGCCAAAGTGGTGATGGAAATCCTTGCGGGAGAGATGACCACTATGGAGGCCAGCCGGAAGTATCGGATCAAGAATAGCCTTCTATACCGTTGGAAGTCGGAGTTCTGGGAGCGGTTGCCACAGATTTACGGAGAAAAGCAGGACGTAGAAGACAGGCGAAAAGACGAAAAGATTGCCGAACTGGAGCGCAAGGTCGGGCAGTTGACGATGGATAATGAGATTCTAAAAAAAGCATCTCACTCGTTGAAGTCTCGTCCAGTCGGAAGCGCGGTCTAGTGGGCAGGTTACGCACCGAATTTGCGGTGAAAGATGTCTGTCGTGTGCTGGGTGTGCCACGTAGTAGCTATTATCGCAAGCCGGCTGAACGCGAGGCTGCCTGTCGGGCTGAAAAGGCAATTGTGCAAGTGACAGGCAAGCACCCAATGTATGGCACTCGTCGTGTCAGTGCACAATTGCGCCGTCCTCCGCACGAGCTCGTGGTGAATCGTAAGCAAGCGCAACGGGTGATGCGTGAACGGAACTTGCTTGCCAAAGCAAGGCAAGACAAGACAAAGACAACGGACAGCAAGCATGGTTACCGACGTTTTCCCAATCTGGTCAAGAGCTTGCCAATAACCCAACCGAATCAAGTCTGGGTGGCAGACATAACCTATGTCCGGTTGCCGGGAAGGTACGCATACCTGGCGATTCTAATGGATGTGTACACGCGCAATATTCGGGGCTGGCAACTGAAATGGTCAAGCGGCCAAGAGTTGACGCTGGAAGCGCTGAACCAGGCTCTGCAAAGCCATCCGGCACCGGAGATCCACCACTCCGATCAGGGTTCTCAGTATGCCGGACAACGATACATCGCTCAGCTGCTAAGGCATGACGCGCAAATCAGCATGGCGGCGGCCGGCGAGCCGAGCGAGAACGGATACGCAGAACGGGTGATTCGCACCATCAAAGATGAGGAAGTGTACCGGGCCGACTACGAAACCGTCTCGCAGGCGCGGAATGAAATCGGACACTTCATCAACGTAGTCTATCCGCACCAACGGATTCACAGTGCACTAGGCTACCAGACGCCGGTAGAATTTGAGGCGGCATGGAACAAATGTCCTCTCTAAGATTCTGCATTTCCGTGTCCACTTTTATGGGTCCACTACAGTTGAAAAACACGCTCAACCTCGAATCCAGCACAATTGGCAAATTCATCCGCGTAGGTCTATCATTACGCTATCCCCAAGTTACAGGAGACAAGCCGATGATTCCGCTCGCCCAACCCGGACCCATGACCGAAGACGAACGCTTCATGTTCGAATGCTACGGCTACCTCATCATCGAGGACGTTATGACGCCCGATGAGATCGACGAAGCCCTCGCCGCTTCCAAACGCATCCACACCGATACAACCGAAGTCTTCAGCCCGCTCGGCAACAGCTACGAACGCGAGCCCGCCCTCGCCCGCCTGATCGAACACCCGGCCGTCATTCCCAAGGTGCGCGGGCTTTATGGCGATAAATTCGTAATGCAATCGGGTTGGTGCGCCCGGCTGGTGGCAAACGGCAGCATCGTCGGCTGGCACCAGGACGGCTCCGGCTCATACGGTTTCGAAAAAGTCGCTTATCCATTGCCCCTTTTGCAGCTGCGCGCCAGCTTCAGCTTGACCGACCAATCGCACGAATTCATGGGCAATATGATGATGATCCCGGGCAGCCACCGCAGCCCCTTGCCCATGCCGCGGGACAAGCGCAAAGAGGTGAAGGTCACGCCAATCCAGCACAATATCCTCTGCAAGGCGGGTACCATGCTGCTCTTCCACAACGGCGTCTGGCACTCGCCCATGCCCAATAATGAGGACTACGACCGCTACAACATGCACTACATCTATAGCCCGCCCTGGATGCGCCGCGCCGATCGCTTCGCCTCCGATGCGGAATTCATGGCTGAGGCGCCGCCGCTGCGCCGCGCGCTCATGGGAGACTACGAGCGGCCCGACGCGCCCTTCGCCGGCGGCGTCCCGGAGATGCCCTTCGAGGATTGAGTCGTGCCGCTCGACATCCTGACCATCGGAGAAGCGCTGGTCGAAGTCATGCGCACCGACATCGACCAACCGCTTGATAAACCCGGTCCTTTCGTCGGACCCTATCCCAGCGGCGCTCCTTTCATCTTCGCCGTGCAAGCGGCCCGCCTCGGTATGAAAACTGCGGCCATTGGCGCGGTTGGGGATGACGCCTTTGGCGATTGCCTGCGTGATCAGCTAATTGCCGATGGCGTTTCCGTTAACGGCTTGAGGCAACTCGCGGATCAGCCGACCGGCATCGCCTTCGTGGCCTACAACGCCGATGGCTCGCGCGATTTCGTCTTCAGTTTGGGCGCCGGCGGTCACCTCGCTAACGACATGCTCGATCCCGCCCTTTTCGCCGGATTGCGCTGCTTCCACCTGATGGGCTCGACCCTGTCAATGAGCCAAACCGCGCTCGAAGTCTGTCAGCAGGCGCTGGAAATGGCGCAGGCGGCGGGCGCGCTGATCAGCTTCGATCCCAATTTGCGCCCGGATTTGCTGCCGCCCGAGCAAGCGCGGTTTGCTTTCGCGCCCTTTATCGCCGCCGCTGATATCCTCATCCCGACAGAAGAGGAATTGCTTCAACTCATCGTCGCGAACAGCCTCGATCAAGCCATCGACACGCTGCTAACTGAACGCCCGGAACGCATCGTCGTGGTCACGCGTGGCGCGGAAGGCTGCAGCGTCTATACAGCCGACGGTCGAATTGACGTCGCGGGATTCCCGGCCGAGGAGATTGACCCCACCGGCGCCGGCGACTGCTTTGATGCCGGTTTCATCACCGCGCTACTGGAGGGCAAGACCGTGGCCGAAGCCGCTCAACTGGGCAATGCCTGCGGCGCGCTGACCGTCAACGCCAAGGGTCCTATGGCCGGCGCGAAAGGCCGCGCTGAAGTTGAGCGTTTCATACGTGAGTCGAACTAGTCCGAATACGCAAGTAGCCCAATGGCGAAGGATCCGGTTAAGACGATTAACCTTCGCGCCGCCGTCTGCATGAACGAGTCACCCTTCCCCAAGGCGTTGGGGAAGGGCCGGGGATGGGGTTGATCAGCGATGATCCTGAAACAGATTGCGCGTCGTCATGCCGCTTTCGATCCGCCAGTTGAGCATCCGCTCCAGCAGCGAGCGCTTGACATCCGCCAGTGCCGCGTCATCCCACAGGTTGTTGATCTCGCGCGGATCAGCTACCAGGTCAAATAGCTGCCCGTAATCCTGATCCAGAAAATGCACCAGCTTCCAGCGCTCGCTGCGGATCATCGTCATGTAAGGACCGTGATAGACGCCATCGGGCGGGTGCTCGGCATAGACCACGTCGCGGCCTTGCCACGCCTCGCCACGCAGCGCCGGCATCAGCGAGACGGTCTGCATGTGCTCGCGCGGCATCACACCGGCCAGCTCCAGCACGGTCTGCCCGATGTCCATCCACTGGCAAAGCGCATCGACCCGCGCGCCGCCCTGGAAGCGCCCGGACGCCCAGAAGATCGCCGGCACCCGAGTGATGATGTCGTACATCGTCCACTTCTGGATATGCCCGTGATCGCCCAAGCAATCGCCATGGTCACTGGTGAAAATCACCACACTGTTTTCCAGGTAGCCCCCCTCTTCCAGCGCTTCCATGATCTGCCCGACTTGCTCGTCGATCATACTCACGTTGGCGGCGTAATAGGCTCGCAAGCGCTGCAACTGCGACCGCGTTGGCTTCTCAATGTGCACGATCGAATCGTGATCGACTTCGGTATTGTGCTTGCGCAAGTCCTGAAACGGAGGCGGCTGTTCGGCAAGTTCCCGTTGCGTTACCTGCGGCAAAGGCAGGTCGCGGTCGATGTATTCGGCGGCCGCTTCCGGTGTCGGGTCATAAGGCGGGTGCGGACCGGGGAAACCAATCTGCAAGAAGAGCGGCTGCGTTTTGGGGAAGCTGCGCAGCCACCACTGCGCCAGCCCGCCAACGAAGTTATCCGGGTGCGTATCGGCGGGCAAATCCCAAGTGAAGGCGCCCATGCGCTCTTGATAGTCGTCGCGCAGCCGATATTGTTCCCGTTGCTGCTTGACCAAGCCGCGCGCCGCCAGCGCTTTGTCCCATTCATCGTAGTAATAGCGGCCTTCCAGGTAGCGATCTTTGTTCTCCACCACGAAGCGCTGATGGAAGCCCAGCGGCGTCTCGAACGGCTGGCTGTGCATTTTGCCGATGTTGACACAGTGATAGCCGGCCTCGTTCAGATCCTCGACCCAGGAGCGCGTCCAGCGATCGGCGTTGCGCATGATGCCGGTCACATGCGGATAATAACCGGTGAAGAGGCTGGCGCGGGCCGGCGCGCATGAGGGCGCGGTGATAAAACAGTTGTCGAAGCTCACGCCCTCGTTGACCAGGCGGTCGAGATTGGGACTGTCCATGTAAGGGAAGCCGAGCGCGTTGATGCTGTCGTAGCGCTGCTGGTCGGTGATGATGAGGATGATATTGGGTTGGGTCATGGTTCTGTCCTTGCTTGGCTCGCTTAGCCATAATTCGGATTGTCAACCACAGCCGGCTGACCTTCCCGCGTGACAACCAGCTTGCGGAAGCCGTCGCGCTCGATCGTGCCGTAATCGTGCCCGGCGCGGGCTTCCCACACCGAGAAGAAGACGAAGTCCTCGTCGCCGATGTTGACCGTGCGGTGCGCCCAGTAAGGCGGGACGTAGGCCGCGCTGCCGGCCACCATCTCGATCTCGCTGGTCTCGCCGCTTTCTGTCTGCAGCAGCAGATAGCCGCGCCCGGTCAGCCCGAAATAGACCTCACCCTGTTCGCGCCGCGCGTGATAGTGCCCCTTGGTCATGTGATACTCGTCGCCGATGCGCCCGGGCAATATACGCGTCGTGCAGTGCGGGATCTGTCCTTCTTCTTCCGGCAGTTCGACGCCTTGCACTTCATAGATCAGGCGGTCGCCTTCTTCCGCTATAACGCGCGCGGCTTCATCCCTGTCCGCGTACATCATGTTCATGTCACTGAGCCTGCGCTGCATGATGTTGCGGCGCGGCGACAGCACGCCCGTCGCAAAGTCAATTTCGGTTTTGAAGGGCTCAATCAGGTTCATAGCTTCTCCTGCTCTAGTCATGCCGGGCGGTGCGCTGCCGCAGCCGCGGCCAATTGCTTGAACATCACGTCAGTTAACTCTATCTGAAACACTTCGGCGATAACTTGCGTCCAGCCATGCAAGAAGTAATTCCAGCCATCTTCAATCGTCAGATTGCGCTGCGCAGCTTGTGCCTGGGCTTTCCGTATGAATTGACGCTCGCCGCGATAATTCAGCTCCCAGACCAAGCCGTTTTGCGGGAAGCGCGCGACATCGCTAATCGGCGAACCGGGACGATCCTTGCCCATGCCGGTGGCGTTGATCACCAGCGACCCATCCGGCAGTTCGCCCATCAGAGCGTCGTTATCGACTGTGTCGCCCTGCAGATAATAGTCGAATTGAATCGCTGTATCCAGCTTCTGGTGAATACGGCGAATGGCATCTATCCGCTGCGGCATCATGTCGACCAGAACAAACCGCCGCGGATGCGCGATATTTTGGGAACGTTCGGCCATGCAAACACTGATGGCGATGGCGGCGCCCCCCGCCCCCAGGCATAGCACATTGCCTTGGCCGCTGTCCCAATGGTCCGCAGGTACAAAATGATCCAGCGCCAAACCGGACGAGATTGTGTCCTTTGCGAATCCAAGGAGGCGTCCATCAACTTTTGCGATACAAGAGACTTCGGCGCAGATTTCGGCGTGAGGATCGAGATTGTCAAACATGTCGCGGCAGGCATGCAGCAGGTCGATCTTGTGCGCTGTCACCAGAGCGCCTCGCACAGAAGCATCGTCGCGTATTTTTTGCACGATGCGGCGATAGCTGGCTGCCGGGGCGTTTAAGAGAATATCGCATCCTTGTATTTGAGCGTTCAAGCCGAGGATCTTTGCCCACTCCGGAAAGATCTTCATGATTGAAGATCGCCCGGTGCTGACGCCGACAAATATGAAGGTCTCAGTAACCATCGCTACGGTGATCTGCTGATGGCTTCACAGCGCAGCAATCTCGTCGTAGACCGGCGCTAAGGCATTGTATAGCTGATTGAAAATCGGCAGCATCTTGTCGTAAGCCGCTTGTGCTTTCCTGTCGGGCATGACGGTGATGGCGACGTCATTCATCGTCTCGATCATGGAAAATCCCGGGTACAAACCGACACCGACACCGCCGACCAGCGCCGCCCCCATTGAGGTGGCCTCTTCCAATATCGCCAGGCGTTGCACGGGCATCCCGTAGATATCCGCCATGATTTTATTCCAGATACGTCCGCTGGCGCCGCCGCCGATCAGCCGCATGGCCTCAATCCGCGTTCCCTGATCACGGAAGGCATCGAGGATGACACGCAAGTTCATGGTCACACCTTCCAGGACTGCGCGGTACATATGCGCCCGCGTGTGGCGGATCGTCAATCCCACAAATGCGCCGCGCGCGTGAGGGTTCCAGCGCGGGCTGCGCTCGCCCATTAGATATGGCAGGAAGAGCAGTCCATCCGCGCCAGGGGCGACCTGCGCCACTTCCAGATTGATGAGCTCGTAAGGACTGATGCCGAGCCGTTCAGCGGTCTCTTTTTCAAAGAGCGAGAGTTGATCGCGCGTCCATTGATACGATGCGCCGGCCGCTTGCATGGCGCCGGTGGGCATGAACATGTCGGGAATCACATGCCCAAAAGTGAAGGTGCGGTATTCGGGATCGTAGATTGGCTTGGCCGTCGAGATGGCGATCCACGATGACGAACCGACATAATTGTAAGCTGAGCCTTCGTTTATCACGCCGGCGCCGGCCGCCGCACAGGCGCCATCACCGCCACCGATGACTACCGGCGTACCCGCTGCCACGCCAACTTCGTCGGCAACATCAGCGCGGACTTCGCCGACCACATCGATCGATTGTCGTATCTCCGGCAGAATATCGACCGGCAATTCGACCGCGTCCAGAATTTTTGTGGACCACGCGCCGCTGTTCAGGTCGTAGAGATTCATGCTCGACGCGTCTGACGGATCGGTCACGAAGCTGCCTGTCAGCCGCGCGACGATGGAGTCCTTCGCATTTACAAATTTGTGTGTCGCTTGATAGATTTCCGGCTGGTGATCGCGAATCCAGAGGATCTTCGCCAACGAATAAGAGGAACTAAGACGATGGCCGGTGATCTGGTACACATCCTGGAAGGAAACTCGTTCGCCGATCCAGCGTTCTTGATCCAGCGCGCGCTGATCGGCCCAGATGATGGCATTGCGCAGGGGCCGCGCGTTTTTATCAAGCGGAACCGCGCCCATCATCTGCCCGCTGAAGGTGATGCAGGCGATGTTGTTGTTCTTGACGCCAGTTTCGCTCAAGAGGTGGCGCGTCGATTGGCAGACCGCGTCCCACCAGTCTTGCGGGTTCTGTTCCGCCCAGCCGGTGTGGGCGTATTCGGTCTCATAGGCTTGAAATGAAGCGCCAACCAGCCGACCCTCTCGGTCATAGAGTGTTGCTTTGTTGCCGGTGGTGCCCAGATCGTGCGCGACGACATAATTCGGCATTTGATGATCCTAAAATAGAGAGACTATCAAAATCTGCAATACTTTCGAGCATACAGAATGTGCGCTTTGAATGCCAGTTGGTTGCCCTTTCGACCAGGGCAATCGCATCAAATTGTTTTTTTACCACCGAGAACACCGAGTTTAAGTGCATTGCAAGGTGAACCATCTCCAAATCTGCTACCAACGGCGAAAGGAATCTGCCCTGATCTCTCTTTCTTGGCAGAAATAAGACTGTATCTTTATCACATAGATGCTTTTCTCAGTAGTTCCAAGTAAGTAACGAGAAAAAATTTCATTTGTAGCGAGAGCTCTGGGTTTAATCTGTATTCGGGGGAAAGCGCTCCCCTTCCCTGATGCCTCGGGGAAGGGGCCGGGGGATGGGGTAGAATCGCACAGATCGCGTTTTCGCATGACTAACTTGATACTACTTCTGTGTCTCAGTAGTTCCAAGAAAGTAATGGGGATTTCGAGAACATCTTGGGCTCAGGTTGCGGGCGACACAAGTGTCGCCCCTACAAATCGACTTGATTTCTGGTTTCTCATGACTAACTTGGTACTACTTCTTTGCCTCTGTGGTCGATTTATCTTTTCAATAATTCGCATATTGGTGGACAGTGATTGATGCGATTGCCCTGCGGTCCGGGCAAGGGCCGGGCTTGGGCAATGAGGCTAAAGCTCAAATACCTGCATTGCCTGTCACTCCAAATTGGCATGGCGCGCGTTCATCACGCTTTCGTCCACTTCGAGCGATTGCTTCAGGCGGATGGTGAGCAAGTCACAGAGCAGACCCAGGCAATGCTCGAAAAGCGATCCCATCACCAGCACTGATTTTTCTCTGCTCTTCGCGCCGGCTTTGAAGTTGCTGGCGGGGATATAGACAAGTGTCCCCGCGGCATCGGCGATTGGCGACTCAAGGTTGCCGGTGACGGTCGCAATTGTCGCTCCGATCTGCCGGGCGGTAGCCACCTGTCGCAGGAGCGAAGCCGTCCGCCCCGATGATGAACCGACGAGCAGCAGATCTCGCTCGGCAAGCGCCGGCGCTGTGACATCGTCAACAACGTGTACGGTCAAACCCAGGTGCATCAAGCGCATGGCGAAGGCTTTCATCTGCAAGCCGCTGCGCCCCTTGCCCGCAATGAAGACGCGATCCGCGGACAGAATGGCCTCTTGCAAGTCCTCAACCTGCGTCGCGTCCAATTGACCCAGGGTGCGCGACAGATCGGCAAGAATGGCGTCGAAAAGCTCAGACGTTTCCATATTTACGAATCCCTTCATGAATTAAACGGGCGGCAAGGCTCGGATCCGCCGCTGCTGTGATCGCCGAACCGACGACGATGATTTGTGGATGCAGCGGCATGATCTGTGGCAACACCTTTAGGTTTACACCGCCGGCGATGGCTAGATGCAGCGAAGGATAAGCCTGACGCAGTTGGGCAAGTTGTCGCCAGGGAGAACCGTGCATCGACTGTTGATCGTGGGCGGTGTGCAGGCAAAGCAAGTTACAGCCAATCTCTATTAGCGTGTCGGCGCGTTCAAGCGGATCGGCCAGCTGCATCATATCGACCATGACCTGCCCATCATGCTTCTTGGCGCTTTCAAGCGCGCCCTGTATGGTCTCGTCCCCGCTAACGCCCAGGACTGTGACGATATCCGCGCCCGCGGCGAAAGCGATATCCGCTTCTGCTTCACCGGCATCCATAATCTTGAGATCAGCGAGCAGGCGCGGCTGTGGGTACGTAGTTCGAACCTTGCGCACGGCGCGCATACCTTCGCGGAAAACAAGCGGTGTGCCGATTTCAATAATGTCCACATGCCCATGTGTTTTTTCCAGCACAGCAAGAGCGCTAGACAGGTCTCCATCGAGGGCAAGTTGTAGTTTCGCCATGGCTTTCCTTGTCGCTAGTCGGTTGGCAGAAAATCGTACAGAATAGAGACTATTGGCCGCTCGGCGGCAGCGAAATGGTCTGTCGAGCTCGCACAACATAACAAGTCTTCTGATCATGCAAGCTTGGTGGATTATTATACAGGATGACTGAAGTGACAAAGGATACAGGCATGGCAGCGAGAATCGTAGTTGTGGGCAGCTTTAATACGGATTTGGTGTCTTATATGCAGCGGATGCCGCGTCCGGGCGAGACGGTACACGGCGATACCTTCATGACCGGCGCCGGTGGCAAGGGTTCCAATCAAGCGGTGGCGGCGGCTCGCCTGGGCGCGGAGGTGACCTTCATCGGGCGCTTGGGCAAGGACGTTTTCGCCAATCTGGCTTACGAAATATGGGATGCCGAAGGCATCAACAGCGATTACGTGGTTCAAGACGAAGAAACCGCGACGGGCGTCGCGCCGATCTTCGTTGATAGCGCCGGCGAAAACATGATTGTGGTGGTCTTGGGCGCCAATTCCCGCGTGCAGAGCAGCGATATTGACGCCGCCCGGGAGCGGATCGCCGCGGCAGATGTTTTGGTCGCGCAGTTGGAGATCAACACCGACATGGTGACTTATGCCCTGCAGGTGGCGAAGGAAGTTGGCATCACCACCATACTGAATCCAGCGCCGGCGGCACCGATTGCGCGGGAGACGATCCAATTGGCAGATTTCCTGACGCCCAACGAAACGGAACTGGAGAGCCTTAGTGGCGGACCGGTGTCCGATGTGGAAGCGGCGGCGCGCGCGCTGATGACACGCGACGATCAGACCGTGGTGGTGACGATGGGCGCGCAGGGCGCGCAGATCGTCTCGCGAGATCAGTCTGATCTGCAGCCGACCTTCAACGTGGATGTGGTGGATACCACCGGCGCTGGCGACGCCTTCAACGGCGCGCTCGCTGTGGGATTGGCGGAAGGCAAAACGTTAAATGACGCGGTGCGCTTCGCTAACGCCACCGCCGCCCTGTGTGTCACCAAAGCGGGCGCAGCGGGAAGCGCCCCCTACCGAGCCGATGTCGACGCCATGCTGGCAGCTAGCGAATGACGGATTTCAAGTGATCCGCCAGGCGCAGCGCCAGGGCGACAATGGTGAGCGTCGGGTTCGCGTAACCGCTGGTAGGGAATACGGCCGAGCCAGCGATATAGAGATTGTCAACGCGATGCAACCGTGAATGAGCGTCGACGACGCCGTCCCCGGGCTCTGCCGACATGCGTAACGCGCCCATGTGGTGATCGCCGGTTTCCAGCGCGCCCATCTGTGGCAAGAAGGTCCAGTCTTCTGGGCCGCCACTGATGTCAGTAATCATTTCGTGACTGACGGCGCCCTGCTGACGCAGATAGTCAAGCGTAATGTCCAAGGCGCGGCTGGCGCTGCGCTTGTCGGTTTCCTTGAGTCGCCAATCGACATGGGCGACCGGCTGGCCAAAGATGGGATCTCTCTGGTCGCGATCTAACGAAATGCGGCTTTCTTCGTTCGGCGCCTGTTCCCAGTTGAGGTTGACCACAGCGGAGGCGTGGTCAGCGCCAAAATCAAGTATGATGCGGAAGTTGCCGATACCTTCTTCCCGCAAGACTGACTGTTTTGGCGCCAAAACGCCCCAGGCATTGAAGGTCAAATAGTCGAAGATCAGCTCCGGATTGACCAGCGGCGTAACCATGTGTTGGTACACGCCGCCTTCATCTGCCGGCGGTTTCAGGCGAATCTGCTGTTCGCGGAAGAAATTGCGGATTTCGGTCGGGATCGCCTGAGCGAATCGGACTCTAGCTGCGTTGGTCAGCAAAGGATGTACCATAAAGCCACGCCCTAGCTGATCGCGTTTGTTATTTCCCAAGTCGCCGGAGAGTTGCAACAGTCGGACGTTTTCGATGCCCCCGCAGGCCAGGGCATAAGTTTTGGCGCATACCTTGAAGCTTTTGCCAGGTTGTCCCTCAACGATGGTTGAACAATTTAGTTCGGTCACTTGGCGCTGCTCGCCGTCAGTGGCGATATCAAGCAAATGAGCATTAAATAGCACAGTGATGTTCGCGGCGTTTTTGAGTTCGTCGCGGAACTGCACTTGAAAGTCGTGCAAGTTCTCCTCGTACTGGGCGTGCATGATGGCGCCGGTCATCGTATCGCCGGGCAGTGGATCAAAGCAGCGCCCATACAAGACGTCTTCCCAGAACGACATATCGTCGTAGTTTAGAGGACCAAATTGGCCGAAGTGGTGAGCATCAATGTAATAAGGTTTTAGCTGGTCGAAGGTCAAAGGCCAGGAAGTTTTGCGGAAACCGGGTCGAGGCAGGAAGTCGATCGGGTCCAATGGGCGCGCCCAGAACCCGAAATGGTTGGTCGTGCCGCCGTACATGTTGAGGCGCGAGCGATGCAAGAAAACGGGATCCACCTTGTGCAAGAAACCTCCTGTCGTCCCGTGGTACAGCGATTGCCGATCAGCGTCTGGCAAGGTTTTGTCGTCGGGGCTGCCACTGACCAACAGGATGACCTTAAGCGAACTGTTCGCCAAACGATGCGCCATGGCGATACCCGCCGCGCCAGCGCCCACGATACAAAGATCAAATCCTCGTAGAACGGCGCGCTCCGGAAGCTGGTCGGCATGCAGGTACATGGGCTTCTCCTACCGTGCCAAGAACGCAGCGCCGAGCAGCGCCGCCTCCTCGCCCAGTGACGAGGCGGTTACTCTGACCTTCGCCGCGACTGACTCAAAGGAATAGCTCTTGAGGGATTCGCGAGCCGGATCAAGTAAGAGGTCGCCGGCGCCGGCGACACTGCCTCCTATGACAAATTGCTCGATATTGACTGTCATCGCGATCGACGCGATGGCAATGCCCAAGGCGCGGCCGGCCCCCTTCAATGTCCGAACAGCGACCGCATCCCCTTCCAATGCTCGTTGCGTTACCTCAGCGCCGCTGACGGCTTCGCCGCTGGCAGTGGCGTAATGTTTTGCCAGCGCAGGACCGCTGGTATAGGTTTCCAGGCAACCACGCGAGCCACAATGGCAGAGATGCCCATCGGGATCGACCGTCATGTGCCCGGATTCGCCCGCGGTATTGCTTTCGCCATAGATGAGCCTGCCCCCGTAAATGATGGCTGCGCCGACGCCGGTGCCGATCACGATATAGATCATGCTGTCGCGTCCACGCCCGGCGCCAAAATGAAACTCGCCCAGCGCCGCCACTTTGGCGTCATGATCCAGCTTGACCGGCAAACCAAGCTTCTCCTGCAATATGCGGCGGAAAGGTGTATTGGAAATGCCGGGCAGGTTCACTAGCGTATGCAATTCGCCGCTGACATGGTCTACCGGACCCGGCGTGCCGATGCCGACGCCGGTTATGGTCGCTCCTCCCGGCAGATCGCGTTTGAGCGAGTCGACTTGTGCGGCTATGCGCTCCGTCACTTTTTCGGCACCGTCGTCAGCGTTCGTATCAATGCGGCGGCGGCTGACGATTTCGTCGCCCGGGCTTACCAAGCCCAGCGCGATTTTGCTGCCACCCAGATCGATTCCGATAACCCAGCTCATGATGCCAGCTCCGATTGCAGCGGGGCCTTTCCGAGCAGATGATCCGCCACCCGCAGCGCTTGCGAGCATATCGTCAGCGCCGGATTCATGGCTGTTGCCGATGGAAAAAATGACGAATCCATCACATAGAGATTGTCGATATCGTGGGTCTTGCAAAAGGGGTCAAGCACCGAAGCCGCCGGATCTTCGCCAAAGCGAGCCGTACCGCATTGATGCGAATTGGTCTCGATGCCCAACGTCTCGGTGAAGACAAAAGTGTAACCGGCCCTACGCATCATGCGCACCGCTCGTTGGATCAATTGCCGGTGGGCGACGCGGTTGTTCGATTGCCAGCGCACATGAATATTGCCATCGCTGCCGAGGAAGACGCGGTTTTCCGGATCCGGCAAATCCTCCGACATCACCCACCAGTCAACGCTGCGGTTTGCCATCGCCGTCAGGATCGATTTTGGAATGATGGGCTTGGCTACGGAAAGCATGCCCGCCTGCAATTTGCCCAAAAGCTGTACATTGCCCATCGGCCAGGCGAAATCATCATCGCCAAAATAGAAGTCATTCACCGCCATTGTCTTCTGGAAAACGGTCGGGTTGCTCTTCAGCGGAGCGACCGCCGTCAGCGCGGTGTTGTTGTGCGCCATATAGTTGCGCCCCAACATGCCCGAGGCATTGGCGAGACCGTTCGGATGTTGATCATTGGCCGATTGCAGCAGCAGGATCGCTGAATTAGCGGCGCCACAGGAGACGATGATTGTGTCGGCCGATACAGTGACCGATTCACCCGCGCGCTCGACCTCGACGGCGACAGCGCGTTTGCCGCTGCGGTCGGTCAAGATACGCCTCGCGCGCGTACCCGTCCACAGTTCGATATTCTCGCGCTCAAGCGCCGGACGCACGCAGCATATCTCGGCATCGCCCTTGGCATGAACCTGACATGGGAAGCCGTCGCAGGTCTTGCAGCGAATGCAGCGACCGCCTTCCCTCAGATCAATCGCCACCGGCAGACAAAATGGGTGTAATCCTTGACCGCGCAACTTGTCGATCAATTCCGCGACGGTGGGTTCGTGCTCAACTTCGGGAAATGGATAGGGACGTGTGCGTGGCGGTTCGCTGGGGTCCTCGCCCGACTTGCCGTGCACAAAGAACAGCGCCTCGGCAAGGTTGTAATAGGGTTCGAGGTCTTCGTAGCAGATGGGCCAGGCGGGCGATGTGCCGCCTTCATGTTCGATGGCGCCAAAATCTTCGCGGCGAAAGCGCGGCAAGGCAGCGCCGTAGACCTTGGTATTGCCGCCTACGTAGTAGTGAACGCCAGGCTTGAAACCTTGCCCTTCAGTTGCGTCAATCCAGTCTTCTCTTGGCTTGTAGCGGCCGTCATCAAAGACAGCGCTGACCTGCCAGTTTTGCGGCTCTTGCGGCAGGAAGTCTCCGCGCTCGATCAGCAGGATGCACGCGCCGCTATCACGCAGCGCGTATGCAAGTGTCCCGCCCCCCATGCCGGTACCGATGATGATAAAGTCGTAGTGCTCTGCCGCCACCTCTTTTAGATCTCCGCTAACTTGACCCAGCGCTCGCTTTCGGCGGATCGCTCGGCGGCTTCCATGATCTTCTGCACGTGCAATCCATCCGCAAAGGACGGCGACGGTCTTGTGTCCTCCCAGATGGACCTGATGAACTGATATTGGCATTCGGCATGCGCCCGCATGAAATCCGGGCTCATCGTCCAGTCCGGCGCGCGCTGTCCCTCGTAGCGGCTGGCCGCCTCGATTTTGCGAAATCCACGCTGACCGCCCTGCGGCGAATCCGCCTCTCGGGCGTCGTAAACGTAGAGCCAGGCCGGCTCCGCCAGGTCGAAGCGAATCGCCCCGGATTCCCCGAAGATTTCCAAGCACAAATCATTGGTTGCGCCGGTACCCATGCGCGAGATTTCGACCGTGCCCAAGCCGCCATCGCGCAAGCGGGCATGCAGCAAAGCGATATCATCGACATCGACCCGCCCCCTTTCTGCCGCGCCCGGCGCTACAGGACGGTCCTTGATCAAGGTATCGAGCGTTCCAAAAACAGAATCGAAATCACCGAGCAGATAATAGAGTAAGTCCAGTATGTGAGAGCCGAGGTCGAAAAGTGCGCCGCCTCCGGTAACCTCCCGCTGCAAGCGCCAGGATAGCGCTTTGTCGCGGCTGATGTAACTCGAACGATGATAGCGACCGCGGAAGGAGAATACCTCGCCCAGAAAGCCTTCGGCGATCAGCTGCCTGGCGCGCGCGATGGCCGGGAAAAACCGGAAGTTGAAGGTCAACTGCCCTTTGACACCGGCGGCTTCGACCGCTTGTGCCATGGCCTGCGCTTCTCCTGCGTTCATCGCCAGGGGTTTCTCACAATAGATATGCACCCCGGCGGCGGCCGCAGCCAGGACGATATCGTAATGGGAGTTATTCGGCGTGCAGATATCAACGGCGTCAATGTCCTTTCGCGCAAGCAACTCGCGATAATCCGCCGTGAAGAAATCGCAGCCGATTTCGGACGCCGCCTGTTCAGCCGTTTCCAGCCTTGTGGTAGCGACCCCTTCCACCTTGATGCTATCGGCGCTCAGCCCGTAGTGGTAGGGAATGGCGCGATAGGCCGCGGCATGTACCCGTCCGATGCCGCCATATCCGATCAGACCGATTTTGATATTTGGCATTTTCCCCTCTTCTTCCCCGTCCCCAGCGCCTGTGTCACCAGGGCAGGTGACGTTTACATGGCGGATTCGCGGATTAGACTTTCAGTCCACGTTGGTCACGAAAATCGTCGCTGGCCTCGCGCATGACCGCTCGCAGGTTTTCCACGGCAGCGTTGATCTGGCCCGTGCCCGGCTGCAATTTGCCATCGGGACCCTTCAGCAGTGGCGACGAAAACTCGCCGACGGTCATGCCGACCTCGATGAACTGCGCAACATTGTTCGCGTTTAGTCCGCCATCTTCCATCAATTCGATACGGTCTTCCATGCCCGCGTCCGCGATCATCCGGTGTAGGTCGCGCATGGTATCAACCACGATGGGATCAATGGTGTGCGGGCTTTTACTGCCCGCGGTCTGTTTCCAAAAGGGCGCGCGACATTCGTATTCGATGATGTCGACATGGGGATGGATGAACTGTTCGAATGCGTAGGCAGGCAAACCCTGCCAGGCCCAAACGCCCACCTTCAACCCCAGTTTCTCTTTGATGTAGGTAATGTTCTGGAAGATCATCTCGTTGGTGGTTTCCAGGGGCAAGCTGATCAAACTCACGCCCAGATCGGCCAGTTGGTCGAAAACGCTGAAATTCGGCCGCACCATTTGCAGTTGCGCTTCGACCTCCAGCGACGTGCTGTTGCAAGTGGCTTCGATGATGTCAAATCCGCCGCGCGGCATAGCGAAATCCATATACTTGCCATCGCGCACCTCGATATGCAGCCAGTCAACGCCGGCCGCTTCCAGTTCCTGCACTTGCGCGCCCAGCACGGCGTAGTCCGCCCAAAAGAGACCGGCGGCGATCTTGCACTGCTGCGTCACCTTTCCGATTGGCATAAGATCCGCTCCTCGTGTCTTTCATACAAGTCGATGATTTCGGCTGCCGCGTCCTCATCCGTGCAGAGCACGTTGATCGCGCCTGTGTTCAAAGCCCCAAGAATGGCAGCCGCTTTATTGATGCCGACAGCGACGGCAATCGTATGCGGCACGGCGCGCAGTTCATCCAAAGTCACGCCGATGATGCGCCGATTTAACTCACAGGGATACAGGCGACCGGCGCGGTCAAAGATCTGCCAAGCCATGTCGCCGACGGCGCCCTTCTGGCGGTAGTCTCGCAGTTGCGCGACATCTGCGACACCCGCCTTGACGAAACCGGAAGTCATCGGATCAAGATCGCCGATGCCGACCAATGCGATATCGGCGCGCCGCACCTGCTCCAGCGTTTGCCCCACCACGGCTTGATCGCGGATCATCGCCGCGGCTTCGGCATTGTCCGCCAGCAGTGGCGAGGACAGATAAAGCGCTTCGCCACCCAGTTTCTGCGCCAGTTGACGCGTCAAGGCGGAGCTATCGTATTCCTTGAGCGCGTGCGACAAGCTGCCGGTCGCCTGCATCACTTTGACGTTCGCTTGGAAATCAATGCGGATGGCGCTGATGACTTCGTAGGTGCTGCTGCCGAAACAGATCGACATTGTCGATTGATCAACCAGCACCTCTTCCAGGTAGCGCGCGGCGAGCAGAGCAATCTGCCGAAGCAATAGCGCCGCGTCAGTTGCGCCTGTCTGCAGCACCAGCGCCCGTTCCAGACCAAAGGCTGCGACGAGCCGCTCTTCCAGCTCGCCAGCGCGCTTGATGGGCCAGTCGATCAGGATGCGCACGATCTGCCGTTCGCGCGCTTCCTTCAGCAGACGGTAAATCTTGACGCGTGACAAGTCGAGCGCTGCGGCGATTTCGTTCTGCGTCATCTCCTGCTGGTAATACATCGACGCGACCTTCGCCAGCAGCTCGTGGTGTGCCGAATCTATCATGTTCAAATGCCTGCTCGATTGCGCGACAAAATTTCTGATCTCCCTTGACGTGTCCCTGGCCGGTAGCCAGGCAGCGGCAAAAGCCGCTCGTGAATGATATCGATCATCCAGTCGGCGCCGGGGAAGAAGCTCTCATCGAGCTCGGCGGGTGGCGTGATCCAGTTGCGCGACCCCAAGACAGCGACCGGACCATCGAGAAAGTCAAAGGCCAATTGGCTGATATTGGATGCCATCGTGTGCAGGAACGAGCCGCGTTCACTGGCATCCGATGTGAGTAATAGCTTACCGGTTTTCCGAACCGATTGAACGATCGGCTGGTAGTTTAGCGGGTTGAGAAAACGCGCGTCGATGACCTCGGCGCTCAGACCGTGCTCGGCCTGGAGTTTGTCCGCCGCTTCCAGCGCTCGATACAGCGTGGCGCCGATCGTGACGATGGTGATATCGCCGCCAGGACGATGCAGGTACGGTTCTCCCTCTTCTATTTCGTAATACTCGACCGGTACGCCACCGGAAAACAGAATTTCCGGCTGGCCATAGAGGCGCTGGCTTTCGAAGAAAACAACAGGATCCGTGCCGCGTAGCGCCAGGTTGAGCATGCCTTTGGCGTCGTAGGCTGTAGCGGGGAAGTAGACTTTCAGCCCGGGAATCTGCGCGACTATCGAACTCCAGTCCTGCGAGTGATGCGCGCCGTATTTCATGCCGACCGAAACACGCAGCACCAACGGCATGCGCAGCACATTGGCCGACATCGCTTGCCACTTCGCCATCTGGTTGAAAATCTCGTCTCCGGCGCGTCCCATAAAATCGCAATACATGAGTTCGGGCACGGCGCGCCCACCCGCCAGCGCATAACCGACCGCCGTACCGACGATCGCCGCTTCCGAGATCGGCGTATTGAAGAGTCGGTGATAAGGGATGGCTTCGGTCAGCCCGCGGTAGGCGCCAAATGCCCCGCCCCAATCGCGGTTTTCTTCACCAAAGGCGACCATAGTTGGATCTTGATAAAAGCCATGCAGCATGGCTTCAAAGATCGCTTCTGCATATGTCAAGGTCTTGAGCTTCGGCAGTGGATTACCCTGCTCGTCCAAACCGAATCGGTGCTTGCTTGACGTGACCCCGAAACGGCTTTCCGCAATCGATTGGCTGACTTCCGGCTGGCGATCGTCCAGCGCATCTGCTCTCCCATTGGAAAACATCATCGCGCCCATCTCATCGTTGACGACAGTCAGGCGCGGTGAGGCGTCCAGATCTATGGCCGCGGCGACGATTCTGGTTATCTTCTCCACGATCGAATCCTGGATGCTTTCCAGTGTTTCATCATCGGCGTGGCCGTTGGCGCAAAGATACTGTCCGAAGCCGCGGATGGAGTCGTGCTGGCGCCACATCTCGACCTCGTCTCTCCCGCGATAAGATGAGGCGTCACTGGGCGAATGACCGCTGTAGCGATAGGTGATGACATCAAGCATGGCGGGTCCCTGCCCTGCCAGCAAGAGTTCTTTTTTGCGCCGGGTGGCGTCGGCGACCGCCAGCGGATGGTAGCCGTCCACGCGTTCGCTGTGCATGGCAGCCGCGTTGATGCCCAATCCCACCCTAGCCAGCATGCCAAAGCCGAGGGTCTCCCCCTGGGGTTGCCCGCCCATGCCATAGAAATTGTTCATGAAATTAAAGAGGATGGGCGGCGCGCCGCCAAGATCGGCGTCCCAAAGCGTGCGATACTGGTCCATGGCCGCGAAGTTCATCGCCTCCCATACCGGTCCGCTGGCGACCGAGGAATCGCCGATGTTGGCTATGACGATGCCGCTTTTACGATTGATGCGTTTGAAGAGCGCCATGCCAAGCGCGATATCCGCCGAGCCGCCGACAATGGCGTTGTTGGGCATGATGCCAAAAGGCGGAAAGAAAGTATGCATCGAGCCGCCCATGCCCCGATTGAATCCGGTCGCGCGCGCGAAGATTTCGGCGTAGGTACCATAAATCAGGTAAGCTTGCGCCAATGATGCGATATCGCTGAAGTCGTGAATATCTTCAACGACGCGCAATGCCGCGCCACCCATGTAGTTTTCCATGATGTCCAGCAGGCAATTTTCATCGAGCTTGCGAATGGCGGAAAGGCCTTTGGCCAGAATCTCGCCATGGCTGCGATGCGAACCGAGTATGAAGTCTTCTGGATCGAGCTGCATGCACTGTCCCACGGCTGCCGCTTCCTGCCCGATCGACAAATGCGCAGGACCGAGGTGATTGTAATCAATGCCGCGGTAAGAACCTTGTTTCTTGAATCCGTCGAGAACCATCTCGAACTCGCGGATCAAGCGCATATCGTGATAGATATTAACCAGTTCAGCGCTGGAATAACGCTCCGCTTCAGCTTGTGGATCGGAAACGTAAGCGTTGACAGGAATATCCGGCGCTTGCAGCAACGACGCTTGTCGGGCTTCATGAGGATCAATCGTCAGCGATTTCGGCATTGCGGACTCCTGTCTAGACCGCGAGCAGCAACTCGATATTGGAGATGTTCTTGCTTAGGCGCGCGAGAAAGCGGGCGGCGGGCGCGCCGTCGATGACCTGGTGATTGACGGTCAGCGACAAGCCTATATGCGGCACGAACTCGACCGCGCCCTCACGATCCACCGGCTTGAGGTTGATGCTTCCGATGCCGAGAATGCCGACTTGTGGTGGATTAAGGATCGGAGTGAAGCTTTCGATGCCGAGCCCGCCTAGGTTGGTCACTGTGAAGCTGCCGCCAGCCAGTTCATCCGGCATGATATGGGCATTTCTACAGGCGTCCGCCAGCCGCTTTGCCTCGTCCGACAGAGCTCGCAAGCTAAGCGCATCTGCGCTGCGAATCACCGGCGCCAGCAGCGCGCGTGGCGTATCCACCGCCATACCGAGGTGGACCCGCACGTGCTGGACTATCCTATCGCCCTCGAACAAGGCGTTCAGCTCGGGGAAGGCCGGCAAGGTCCGCGCGACGGCGAACAATAGCAGGTCGTTGATAGTCACGCCGCGCAAGCCGAGACCGTCATCGCTGGACTTAAGCCGAGCGCGGAAGGCCTGCAAGGCAGTGGCATCGGCAGACGCATTTAACGTCAGCTGGGCAGAATTCTGCACCGATTCAAGCATGCGCTGAGCGATAAGCTTGCGGACGCCTGTCAGCGGACTCGCCTTCACCTCCCGTAAATCTTCGGATGAAGATGGCGCCAGATCGGATTTGCTGATTCGGTTATCAATGCGGTATTCATCCGCGATCTGGTACTCGCCGCTTTCGAGCATCGCTCTTGCCACTGGCGACACTTTCACCTCTTGGTCAATCAAGGCCTGGATATCGCGTTCGATGATGCGGCCATCAGGACCCGTTCCCCCGATTTCGCTGTAGTCGATACCCTTGCGCTGCGCCAGATTCTGCGCGCGAGGAGAGATAAAAACTTTGTCCCCGGGTCTTTGGCTCATTTGCTCATGGGAAGCTTGTGGCGTAACACATTCTGCCGGGCCAGCAGAAGAAGGAGACAGACGATCAAATGACTCGCCCGCTCGACCGACGACAGCAATGTTCTGCATGACCGGCACTTCATCGCCCTCTTCAAAGAAGCGCGCCAGCAATATGCCGCTAGCGCTGCTTTCGACTTCGAGCGTTGCCTTGTCGGTCTCGATTTCGCACAGCGCTTCGCCGGCTTTGACGGCATCGCCGACGCCGACGCGCCAACTCAAAATGATCGCGCTTTCGACCGTGTTTCCCAGTTTGGGCATGACAATGGCTTGCGGCATGAACGCCTCTCGAGCCACTCTGTGCAATTGCACACTACCAGTTCAATTACACAAAGTGTAGCGACCCGCGACACGATTGTCAAGTCACCGGCGACTGTCCAGGGATCGGCCAATACATAAACAATATGAATTCGCTGCCAATTAGACAGAATCACTGTCCACCAAAACGGGGCAACTTCAGCGCCCGTGGCACCAGGGAAGGTGACGTTGGCGTCGCGGATTCGCGGATTAGACTTTCAGTCCACGTTGGTCACGAAAATCGTCGCTTGCCTCGCGCATGATCGCTCGCAGGTTTTCCACGGCAGCCTAGATCTGGCCCGCGCCTGGCTGCAATTTGCCATCAGGACCCTTCAGCAGCAGCGACGAAAACTCGCCGACGGTCATGCCCACCTCGATGAACTGCGCCACATTCTTCGCGTTGAGACCGCCGCGCGGCATAGCGAAATCCATATTCTGGCCATCGCGCACTTCGATATGCAGCCAGTCAACGCCGGCCGCTTTCTTGACATATTCTGGTATTGTCAATATGCTAATATTCAGATACTAACGTATAAAGACGGAATTGCAGGTTCATCATAAGGTCCTATCGGAACTGGGTATAAGTGCCGTCGCCGCCTGAATGGAGTTGTCCGTTTTGTCAGTATCGAATTGTTCGGTTTTGAAAAAATTTTGATAGGAGAAAATAATGGGAAAGCTAAGCAGTAAGAATTCGTTCTTTGCTCAACGTCTGTTGGTAGTGGTTGCCGTTGTAATAGCGCTCGCCGCCTTCGGTATTGTGGGTCCTGTTGTTGGACAGGACGGAAGCTTTGAGGGGCAAACAATTTCAGTTGCCGGTCCCGGCTTCATTGGAGAAGGGCTCGTGGCCCTTATACCGGCATTCGAGCAGGCAACTGGAGCCACAATTGAATATAGTGACGTGCCAGATATTAGGGACAAAGTCACCGCGGATTTCACTACTGGTACCGGGATTTTTGACGTAGTGGTCGCGCCCTTCACATTCCTGCACGAGTGGCAAGTCGGCGGTTTTCTTCTTCCTTTAGACGAGCACATCGCCAATGATCCCGACTTGTACCCAGAGGATTTCATTCCAGCTCTTTACCAGGCCTATGGCGACTGGGATGGCCAGCATTGGTCAATACCTTACCACGCTGACGTCTATCTGTTTTTCTACCGCAAAGATCTATTCGAAGACCCTGAAGTTCAAGAAGCCTTCCGCCAACAGGTGGGACGGGATTTGAAAGTACCTCAAACAACCGATGAGTTGATTGAAACCGCGCGGTTTTTCACGCAAAGTATCAATCCAGACTCACCTGTCCCCTACGGGTGGGTGCAAATGGCAACCCCAACGGTGGATTCCATGTGGAGTTGGTCTAGTCGTCTTGCTGCCCTTGGCAGGGGTTATTTGGATGAGGGTAATAATCCCGACTTCAACAATGATGCTGGTCTTCAGGCGGCCGATGTGATCACTCAACTCCTTCCAACGGCACCCGAAAACATTGGCGAGTATGGTTTCACTGATGTGGTAACGTCCTTTCTGGGTGGAAAGGCTGCGATGGCGGAACTTTGGAACCCAATGGCGGATTTCTCACTCCAATCTGATGGTTTCTGGGGAGAAACTGTTATCCACGGGAATGTGGGCTTTGCCATGCTTCCTGGTGTGATGGTGGACGGTGAGCTTCAGCAAAGCTCCATTCTTGGTGGTTTTGCTGCTTCCATTTCCGCATTCACTGATAACGAAGATCTTGCGTACGCATTCATCTCGTTTGTGAATAGTCAACAGTCGGAGCTGATCAAAGTCGGTGTCATCGGCCTTGGCGGGACGCGTACATCTACATATAAAAACCCAGGGATTCTGGCTGAAAAACCGTATTATCCAGCTATGCTGGAAAACCTTGCGCAGGCGCATATCAACGCTGACGTGGATGCTCCACCGGTGGGCGCCCAGTTGCAAGAAATCCTTTACACGAACCTCCACCGAGTCTGGATCGGCGAAATTGATGCTGCCACAGCTTTGGCCGATACAGAAGCGGATTGGAACCAGATTCTCTCGCAAGCTGGACTGATAGAGTAAACGCAATTGTGTTTGCCTCCAAGTTCGGTAAACCAACCTGCTTTGTTTGCTAGAGCAGGTTGGTTGCTGACGGCGGCGGGGTTAACTGTTTATTAGGCAGGGACAAGCGTGATGCGTCCCTCAAATAGACGACCGCATTCAAACATCGGACATTAATGCGGCGGCACAGATCGATGATTGTCCAAGACGAGTCGGCGACTCGCCCTACAGTTTCTACGGAATTGAATATGTTTCTCAATAAGACAAGCTAGACGAGAATAAGATGTTCAAACACTGGCCCAAAGTCGGCTACCGGAAGGTGAGTGAGCTTAACTGGCCGCGAATCCCGAGTCAATGAACACCGTACTTGTTCATACTTCCGGGAGTAATATTGCTGGTTCTGTTCATTGCATATCCAGTCTTTTACTCCTTTTGGGTGAGCCTTCACGAATTTCAGTCGAACATGCCAAGTCGCGGGATGCCATTTGTTGGCTTCCAGAATTACTTGGACATTGCGCGCGACGAGCGTCTAATCGAATCCACTGGCTGGACGTTTATGTTCGCCGCTATTGCCGTTCCTGTCGAACTGATCCTCGGCATGATACTGGCTCTTATCCTCAATTCCCGAATCACTGGTAGGTTACGACCATTTTTTCGCGCGCTCTTCTTGGTACCAATGATGCTATCTGGCACGGTGTCCGGATATGTTTGGTGGATGCTATTCAACCACGAGTACGGTCCGATTAACCATATTCTCGGCCTATTCTCCATAGAACCGGTCGCGTGGTTTTCCACCGTTACCGCTGCACGAGCAGCGGTGATTATGGTTGATATGTGGATCGCTACCCCATTCATGATGCTCATTCTTTTGGCCGGACTGCAATCCATCGCGAAGGAATTATACGAAGCGGCGAAGATTGATGGAGCGTCCTTTCTGCGGCTGTTTCGTCACATCACGCTTCCACTACTGAAGTACCCAATTCTTGTGGCCCTATTGATACGCAGCATGGACGCGCTGCGTACCTTCGATATCATCTACTTACTTACCAAGGGTGGCCCTGGCACGTCAACAAACACGGTGATGTATTACAATTATCGGTATGCTTTTGGCTACTATCAAATGGGACGGGCATCCGCTATCTCATTTGTCGTATTGATCGTCGTCGTAGGTGTGACACTCGTCTACCTAGGACTTCTCAAACGTGTAGATAGGCAATAGGCTCGATCATGACACAGAAGTTCCGGATCGTATTCTTGCGGTTGCCCGTATACGCAGTGCTCGGCATCATGTCAATCTGGACTATCGGCCCCATCTACTGGGCTATTTCGACGTCGCTTAAGCCAGCATCCCAGTTATTTACGATCCCGCCAACATATATTCCAAATCCGCCGGCATTCGATAATTTCGTTGAAGCTGTAACAGGGCACAACCTGTTGACCTATCTTCGCAACAGTTTAATTGTTGTTTCAATCTCCACACCATTGTCAGTCGGTGTGGCGGCATTGACTGCTTACGGCTTTGCGCGCTATCAATTCCGCGGGCAGCAAATTCTACTGTTCATCTTGTTAGCCATCCGAATGCTGCCCGGTTTTGTTATTACGCTTCCACTGTTTTTGATTTTTCGAAACCTGGGATTGGTTGACAATTTGCTTGGTCTGGTTATAGCGTATACAGTATTTAATCTCCCGTTCAATACGTGGTTGTTACAGGGTTTCTTCGCCGATATTTCCGAGGAGATGGAGGATGCCGCCCTCGTGGATGGGTGCTCGCCGATTCAGGTGTTTTGGAAGATTATGTTGCCAATAGCAGCGCCAGGCCTCGTAGCAGCTGCAATCTTCAGTCTTCTCCTTGGTTGGAACGAATTTGTGTTCGCTCTTATCCTTACCTACACATTGAAGTCACAAACGCTTCCCATTGCAATCGCAAGGCTGGTGACCACGCGGGAAATCTATTTTGGCGCACTTGCGGCCTCTGGCGTGATTGCCCTGCTCCCAGTTCTGATCTTCGCCATCTACATTCAGCGGTACTTGGTGCAGGGTTTAACCGCTGGTGCGGTTAAAGGCTAGCACAATTTCTTCAGATCAATTACATCTTCTGTGGAGGCTCAAAATGCAGTGGAGTGCTTCAATAATTATCAATAATATTCCTTACTTCTCCGACTCCGGATTGGATGCGCAACAGCATCGTCCAGGCCGTTATGGCTCTCAATACGCTAGAATGGTGAAGGTAGGCGAGAGCAACTGGATTGTTGTTTACACTATCTATGACAACAGCGGGTACACATTTGATCCCGCGGGTGGATCGAAGCTACAGATCGCTCATAGTGCCGACAATTGCCGAACATGGACGGTTTTGGCAACGATCGATGACCCCGGTCGAGACCTTGATAACGGTCAACTAACTCAATTGCCGAACGGCGTACTCCTGCTGGCTGCTCGGTCGGTACGTTGGCAGGAATCCTATCGATTGCCCGTATACAGGAGTACGGATCTAGGCAGAAATTGGAGCTTGCTAAGTGCCATTGACGCAAACGAAGATGCACCGGGAAGTCCCGATAAGGGAATTTATGAGCCCCATTGCTTGCTTCTGGATAATGGAACGCTCGCGGTCATGTATGCGAACGAGAAGCACGTCGTTGAAACACCCAGTTTCAGTCAGATAATCTCGCAGCGCTTATCAACCGATCAGGGAGCCACGTGGGGAGAAGAAATTCGCGTAGCTGCTGAATTAGGTGGCGGTGACCTGCGCCCTGGCATGGCAGTTTGGGCCAAGATGCAGAATGGAAAATATATTGTCGTCTACGAGGTTGTCGACTGGCCAGAGGCGGACGTTCACTACAAGATTTCCGCCGATGGAATTCACTGGTCACAGGGCGTTGGTTCGCGGATCCGGTATCAATGGGGAGGGCCTTTTGTTCTCTCTTTACCAAGTGGAGATCTGCTAGTCACATCCAACTCGGGAGCAATTTCGGCAAGTATCGATCTTGGTGAGACTTGGCAGAGAATCAATCCACCGCCATGGCCCTATGGGACTTCACTTCTTTGGAGTAGTCTTTATCAGATTGACAATAATGAGATCGCTTTTCTATCGTCAGTTCCAAGGCTGGATGGTGGCCACAATGTGCAAATACGATTCGCTAACTGGCCGCCGGAGTCATAACGATGCAGGTAGCCACTAGCCATGCTGCACAAGACGTTGGCAAAGCCGCGCAGTATTCTGACTCTTTGATTGCCGAAAAGTCGGTTAAAGTAGGGTCACGCTTCGTATCGACAGAAACGACCGCTGAGGAACACAGCATGACATATCGCCTACAACATGTCAGCGTCCCGCGCCCGCCGGGCAGCGACCAGCGAACCCGCGCCTTCTATGGCGCGCTGCTGGGACTGCAAGAGATTCCCGCGCCAGCCACAATCGCCATCGTAGATGTGATCTGGTTCAAACTCAACGAAAGCACGGAAATTCACATCTTTGAAGAGGAGCCGGTGGGCGATAGGTCGATCCGGCACTTTTGCCTGGTTGTGGAAGATCTCGAGGCCATGCGCCAGAAGCTAAACGAGGCGGGCTATTCGCCCTGGGACGTGGAACCCATCCCGGGGCGGCCACGGTTTTTCTGTCACGACCCCAACGGCAATATCATCGAATTCACGACTATCGTCGGGAACTATCTCGATTATCAGGATTCGTAGCCATCCCCATAGCGCAATGGACCGCGCCAGGCGGCGGCATTCCTGGCGCGCAAGGCATCAACGTCTAACTCAGCTTCATCGTTGCGCAACGCGTCGTCCACTATGCCGGGCCGCTGGTTGCGCTGGAGGTATGCTATCAAGCGCGACTTCAAATTCTCTTGACGAAGCGCAAATGCTGTATCTCCGGACAGATTGCGAGAGTCGCTGGGATCGGCTTCAATATGGAACAAGTGCTCGGTTCCGCCTTCAAAGTAATACACATATTTGAAAGCGCCATCCGTCGCGAAGACGGAGTCGCTTGTCTCGCCGAAGATCACTCGGTTTTCCGGCTGCGCCAACAGAGAAATGCCATCCATCTCGTTATCCGGCGCCAACCCCGTAATATCCAAGAGAGTCGGCACAATCGCGACGAATTCGTTGATCTGATTGATGATATGCGGCTCAACCGATTCGCTGGCCCGCCGACGCCGATGTAATTTGATGGCATCGGCACAGTTACCAATATGGCGCGATCTCTTGCCCAACGGCTGCGTGATTACATCCTCGGCCTGTTTTATTTCGCGTAGAACGACCCCGGCTTGCCGGCGGACTTCCGCGAGCGCTGCAATCGTCGGGGGCTAGCCAGCGATAAATTCACCGACAACGACAATTTTCCGCGGCAAATTTATGTGCGCGAGGGGCGGCGGATTCGTGGCGAATATCTTTTCACCGCGCACGATGCGCTGTCAAAGCGCCATACGCGTCATCACATGACCAGCATCACCGCCAGTCACTACATCCTCGATGCCACAGAGCTGGGCGACTTGCTGGAACTGGCCAATGTCGAGTCGATCATTGGCGCCGAAAGTCAAGCGAAGACGGGCGAAATGCACGCCGTCGCCGGTGAAGCGCAGCCACTGGATCAGCAAGCGATCTCCTGGTGCTTCGCGATCGATCACCTGGAAGGCGAAGATCACACCATCGACAAGCCCGCAGACTACGACTTTTGGCGAGAGTATCAAGCGGATTTCTGGCCGGGCAAGCAGTTGAGTTGGCTCTATCCCAGTCCGATAACGCTGGAAACGGTCCATCGCCAAATCTTCCACGCCGAGTTGCCTCACAGGTACACCGGTGGGCCGGGGGATCTTTGGCACTTCCGGCGCATCCTGTACAAGGGACACTACCCCGATGGGACTTTCCGCAGCGATATCACGCTGGTGAATTGGCCGCAGATCGACTATTGGCTGAAGCCGCTGCTGGGCGTCTCTGAGGAAGTGAAACAGGCAGCGCTGCGCGAATGCCAGCAGTTGAGTTACTCGCTGCTCTATTGGATGCAAACCGAGGCGCCACGACACGATGGCATCGGCTACGGCTATCCCGGTTTGCGACTGCGCCACGATGTGGTCGGCACAACGGATGGCATGGCGAAATACGTTTATGTGCGGGAGGCGCGGCGCATCTTGTCCGAGTTCAACGTGCTGGAGGAACATGTCGGCGTTCAGCAGCGCGCGGGAATGAATTGCGCCGAGCAGTTTGATGACAGCGTCGGTATCGGCAGCTATCGCATTGATCTGCATCCAAGCACGGGATTGCGCACCTATGTCGACATCAGCAGCTATCCCTTCCAGATTCCACTTGGCTCGCTGATTCCGCAGCGTGTGGAGAATCTGCTGCCGGCTTGCAAGAACCTGGGCGTGACCCATATCACCAACGGCTGTTATCGATTGCATCCGGTGGAATGGAATATCGGCGAGGCGGCGGGCGCCTTGGCGGCATATTGCCTGGACAAGGGATTGACGCCGCGGCAGGTTCGCAATACCGAGACGCACTTGCGCGATTTTCAATGTCTGTTGAAAGACCAGTTGGGCATTCCGCTGGATTGGCCGATGTATGCGCGGACGACTGTGCGGTGAGCCAAACCCGCCCCCGCTGTGTGAAAGCAAGGGCAAGCGGGGACTTGCTTCTTTGAGTGCTGAACCGTGTCTGCAACCGGAGGTGTGGTAGTGCACAAATACCGATTCCGGATTCTTTTTTTATGTTCTGTATTGTCACTGATGGTTGTAGTGGCGCAGCTAAACGCCGATGACTACGCTCCCATCTTCGTTGACGTCAGTGAGACCGCTGGCCTCAGCGCGACTCACCGCGGGATCTGGGACCCGGAAGAGAGCTTGACCGGTTACCTGGCCATCGGGCAGGCTTGGGGCGATTATGACCGTGACGGCTGGGTCGATCTCTATGTGACCGGCAATCTCGATCCCAACGTGCTTTACCGCAACAATCAGAATGGCAGTTTTTCAATCTCCGAATTCTCTCAGAGTCTGAGTCTGCCTGATAGTCCGAGCGGAGGCGTCGTCTGGGCGGATTACGATAACGATGGCTGGCTCGATCTATATGTGGTCAATTACGGCGCAAATATGCTCTTCCGCAACGAAGCGGGCGCTGGATTCCGCGATGTAACCCTGGAAGCCGGTGATGGTGACACGGGCAAAGGCACCTCAGCGGCTTTCGGCGACTACAATAGCGACGGTTGGCTGGACTTGTATGTGACCAATTGGTCATGTTTCCCCGAATGCGATCCGGTCGATTTCTCCACGCAGCAGGATCGGCTCTATCTCAACAACGGCAGTGGCAGCTTCACAGATGTTTCTGCCACGCTCGAATATGGGCTGACCCTGGGCGCCGGTTTCGCGCCGGGTTTTCTCGACTACGATGGCGATGGCGATCTTGATCTCTACGTCGTCAACGACAAATTGCAAAACGAAATTGGCAATGTGCTCTGGCGTAACGATGGCGCGGGTTGCGGGCATTGGTGCTGGACCAACGTTTCCGGGGAGTCCGGGACCGACCTGCTGATTAACGGCATGGGACAAGATGCCAGCGATTACGACAACGACGGCGACCTGGACCTCTACATCACCGACATGGTTTACCAAATGCACTTAATGGTGAATGACGGCGCGGGTGGATTCAGGAATCGCGCCCGCTCGACCGGTTTCGCCATCAACATGGGTCCGGATCAAGCTGTCGGCTGGGGAGCGGTTTTTTTCGATTTTGACAACGATGGCTGGCAAGATCTTTATGTCGCGACCACCCAGTATTTTCAGACCTTTCCCGAGCTGAAAGTCAGCTTTATGAACGTGCTGCCGGACGCCCTATTCCGCAACACCAGGCATCGTTCCTTCGTCGACCTTAGCCATGCCAGCGGCATTGATACGCCATTGGCCACACTGGGCGTCGCCTACGCCGATTACGATCGCGACGGTGATCTGGATCTGGTCACAGGCAATTGGAACAGCGGTTATCGCCTCTATCAGAATCAGGGCAACGACAATCACTGGCTTGCGCTGGGCTTGCGCGGCAATGGCGACGTCAATCGCGATGCCGTCGGGACCAAGGTCTACCTAAGCACAGACGCTGGCTCGACGCAGATGCAAACGGTCAAGATTGGTTCCGGACTTGGCGGAAACAATCAACAGGAACTGCACTTTGGGCTTGGCGCTGCGACTGCGGCCGATCTGCGCATCATCTGGAGCAATGGCGCCGAGTGCAGCCTGGAAGCCGTACCGGCGAATCAACTGCTGTTACTACAATACGGTGTGACTGCTGGCTGCCGTTGAAAACCAGGGGGCAATTGCGCCGGTCTAATTAGCGCACATCGGTCTGGTGAGGCACGACATCGCAGGTCGTCTGATACCAAGTCAGCATGCGCTCGCGCAGTTCTAAGAGAATACCCGCATACGCTGGATCGTCGATGAGATTGTGCAATTCCCCCGGGTCCTCTCGCAGGTCATAAAGTTCATCGGTTTCGTAATGCCGCCGGACGTATTTGTAGTTGCGCGTACGGCACATGGTCGCCTTGCTGTGCGATCCGTCTTCGCTGCCTTGCAACTGCACACGGGGCCAATAGAGTCCAGCCGGATCGTGGAACGAGTCGCTGCCTTTTTCCATCGCTTGCTCCTCGCCCAGCAAACGTCCGCCCTCGCAGAAGACCGCATCGCGATGTTCACCGGTTGCGCCGGTCAACAAGGGTGTGAGTGAACGCCCAAAGTGGTCGTAATCGGGCGTGATGCCGGCATACTCGTAAGCGGTGGCGGTGAAATCGATCAGCTCAACCAGGGCATCGCGGATACCGGGCTGGATAGGTATGTCCGAGGGCGGTTTGATGATGAGCGGCACTCGCGTCAGGCAATCCTCAAAGGTATTCTGTGTTTTTTCTACCAAACCGTAATCACCGGTGAAATCGCCATGATCGGAGAAAAAGAAGATGGCGCTTTCGTCGTATATGCCTTGCTCCCGCAATGCAGCCACCAGCTTTCCAAACTGGGCATCGACCCGCGCGCACATGCCATAATAGGTGGCGCGCAATTCTCTGAAGCGCTCTTCGCTCCAGCCACCCAAGCCCTGCCGCTCGTAGATGCCGGCTGTGAGTTTGGGTTTCTTGCTCCAATCCGGCGTTGGGAGCCGTGACGGCATGCGGTCGCGGTCGATCTGGCTGTACCAGGGATCTTCCACGCCGTAGGGTGGATGCGGATAGCTCAGAGGCAAATAGATGCAAAGCGGCTGCTCGTCGGGCGCGTTGCGAATCAGGTCAATCGCGCCATCGACCATCGCCCAATCGTTGTCGTAATAGACGTCATCATCAGCCGTATCGAGCTTGCCGGCATAGAAGGAGTAATAATTGTCGCCTTGCGGATCGCCGCGCCAGTCATCGGCGCGATGCAAATTGGGACGGAGTGGTCGTTGCGCCTCGTATTTCACGTCGCAATACTCAGCAAAGCCATTCTGCCGCGGCACCAAGTCGTTTTTGCCGCCCCACCAAACAGTGTAGCCATTGTCCTTGAGATATTTGAGCAGCACGGGCTCGTCCGGGCGCAGCATGTGGAACATAGTGCGGTGCCCGCGGACGTGGGGATACCAGCCCGTCATGAAGGAACAGCGGCTGGGGGTGCAGACGGGATTCTGGCAAAAGGCATGACGAAAAGAGACAGCGTCATGTTTGATGATCGCGTCGAGGTTGGGTGTGACAGCGGCGGGATTGCCTAGGTGTCCCATGACATCGCCGCGCCATTGATCAGGATTGAAGATGATGATGTGTGGTCTGTTGGGCATGGTGGACTCACTGAATGACGGGTAATTCGCCTAAGCAATCGCCCAATCTTCGATTTGCAATTCCGGAATTCGGCTGAAATGTTTTGTATTATGCGTCACGACAGTCAGGCTATGCGCCATTGCGATAGCAGCAATTTGCGTGTCCAAAGGACCGATGGCTATGCCCCTGTTCTTCAAATAGCCGTCAATCATTCCGTAGACAGTTGCGGCTGCATCGTCAAAGGGCAAACTCACGAAATTCGTGAAAAAGGCAAGTTGTTCGTTTTTTGAACGTTGTGGTCGCATACTCCGGGCAGCACCTGAGAGTAGTTCAGCTCTCGTGACACTGCTTATCGCAATATCTGACAATAATGCCTTTGTCACGCGCTCAACCACTGCCGCCGGTTTCTCGTTGATCCAGTACACGCAGATGTCGGTATCCAACAGATACTTCATTCGACTTCTTCGCGGATATCAGCCGGAACGTACTTGATGCGCTCAATAGGATCATCTGCCAAGCTGCCAAAGGTCAAGTCAATAACCGTATCCCATGGCATGTGACGGTAGCTTTCCATTTCAATTCTCTGTCGGATATCGGCGATTAGTTGCTCGTATTGAGATTCCAGGCTCTTCAATTGCTCGCCGAGCAGGGCGGAGAAGTCTGTTTCCGCGGACAATTCCTTCATGCCCTTGTTGAGCACGTCCGAAATGTCTGTTTGCTCCGCCAGAGCCCTTATGCGCTCACTTAGCAGATCTGCAAAGTCGGCTTCTGCAGCCAGCGCATTCGCGCGTTCGCCCAGCACATCGCTAAAATATCGCTCGTCGGCCAATGCCCCCATACGTTCGTCAAGCAACTTCGAGAAATCACCGTGAACCGCTAGCTCGCTTAAGTGTTCGTCAAAGGCATCCGATCTATATGTTAGAACGCTCAGCTTCTTCAGGCATTCGCCGAGTGTTTCTGACAGGTCTGCCTGAGCTAGTGAGAGTTTCAGGTTTTCCAAAAGGGCTTCCACAAATCCGGTCTGAGCCAATGTTTTGCGCAAGCTATCGTCCAGGATTCCAGCCAAGGTCGCTTGCGCGAGCGGATTGAGCAAGCTGTCGTCGATGATTCCAGACAGAGCTTGTTGCCCGGCGGATTCTGAAGCGATATCAGTGATGTCCGGCATTTGAGAAGCTAGCGCTTCCATTACCTCAGCAACATCTTTCTGCTGTTGAACGGCTATTTCAGTTGCCAACTGAAGTAGGAATTCGCGCTGTCGCGCGGCGAATTTTTGAGCAACCGTTCGAAACAGTTCTGCTGTCTGATGAGAATCTGTCATGGCTGCGCCTCTCTCTACTCGATGCAGAGTGCAAAGAGATTGTATAGCACCTATGTTCGAGAGTCAAGTTAGACGACTGCTCTGTCGATTACCATGCACAGATTAGTATTGAACTCACAACAAATCCCCGGCCATCGGAGCAAACTCAACATCGTACCCAAAGGCCTGCGGACCCACCACTGCGAGCGCTTCCGGCGTCTTCAGCTCTTTTGGAGCGGGCATTGCCAGCACCGCCACGCGCAAACCATAACGCAGGGACTCGGTTCCAATCGCTTCGCCGTCATCCAGGCTGACCAAGGTGATCAAATCGGGTACCGTACAGAGCGCCTCGTCGCCCACACGCGCGATCAGGTTTTCGTTTTGGAAGTCGATCTCCATTTGCTTGTCAAAGTCATCAAAGGCGCTGATTTTGAGCGCGCCGCGCGCGAAACCTTGCACCGTTCGTCGGTTGACATCAACGATCTTGCCGGTGAAGATGACCTTGCCATGGCACAGCGCCGCAACGGTTTCCGCCGGTTCGACGCTGCGGGCGCGGCATTCGAGCACCGCTGCGCCGATGCGCTTTGCCAGGCTAAGCGTGTCGCGAATGATCGTGGCTTTCATGTCAGCGCCGGACATGATAGGCATGACCAGACCTGCCGAGCCACCCATCTCGATGGTCAAGCTGCGCGCGAAAGCTTCCGCTTGTTCGGCCGAGCCGATACGCTTGAAGATCGAGACATTGCCGTGGGCGTCAGCCAGGACAAAGGGCGCAGGCGCCAATCCATAAATCATGAAGGTATCCATTTGCAATTCGGGGAAGGCGCGTCCCATGCTGTCGCCGTCGACGACAGGCAAGCCACATTGCAGAGCGGTAATCATGGGACCAAGCGCATTGCCGCCGCCGATCTCGCCAATGACGATAGCGTAGACTTTCCGCCGCAGATGATCTTCCAAAGCGCGAACGGCGGTCTTGATCTCTGTCCCTTCTTGCAGTTTTTCGTTGCTGACGGTGGGCGCGCCCATGCCTCCCACAGCACAGACGACAGCGTCATCGGGCACGTCGTCCGCTCTGATGATCGTGACTGCCCCACCCTGCTTTCGTAATTCGTTTTCCAGGCGCAGCCGGTTCAAGTAGGTGCTGCCACCGCCGCCCGTGCCGAGGATGCCGGCGCCGACAGCGATCGCGGCGGTATCGTCAAGCGTGACAAATTGAATCATGAGGCAAAGCGCTCCTCAACCGGTACGTAATCAATATCGTATCCAAAGTAACGCGGACTGACGAGTTCCAGCGCGGCCGGTTCCCGCCATTGCGGCGCGCAGGGGAAAGCAATGACCGCCACGCGCAAGCCATAACGCAGCGCTTCGGTGGTGATGGGCTCGCCGGTTTCGCCGTCCAAGACCGCGATCAGATCGGGCGTCGTGGCCACGAACTCGCCGTCGACGCGCAGGACCAAATGCTCGTTTTGGAAATCGAGTTGCAACTCCTGCTTTTCAAATTCGCCGCTGCCAGTCATGCCGGCGCCGCCTTTGGCGAAACCCGCCGAAACGCGACGGTCGACATCGGTGATCTTGCCGCGGAAGACAAGGAACCCGCCGACCGCGCCGCGCACGGCATCAACTGGATTCGTTTCGTTCAAGCGCGCGTTGCGTACGGTCTTCCCAATCTCTTCCGCAAGTGTTGTCGTGCCATGAATCGCGGCTTCCTTCAGTTGCTTGACCGTCGCCGAATAGAGCGCGATCGCCCCGATGGCCCCCATGTGCATCACGCAGGAGCGGGCAAAGACTTCCACCCATTTATTGCTGACGGCATCCATCAGCAGGATATTGCCCCGTTCGTCGGACATGGCGAAGGGACTTGCGCTGATCCCGTTCGCGGTCAAGACCGTCATCTGGATTTCCGGGAAGGCGCGTCCCATGCCATCACAATCGACGACGGGAATCCCTAAGCGCGCGGCAAGGTAGATCGGTCTGATCGAGTTCATACCGCCGGATTCGATGCTCATGGTGGCGCGAGGTGTGCGTCCCGTGTATTTGCCCAGCGCATGAAAGGCGCGGACAATATCGTCCCCGGCCGGCAGTTTTTCCACTGCGACAACCGGCGCGCCCATGCCGGCGGCGGGCACAATCAAGTCATCGTCATCCAGTTCATCGAGCGTATAAAGTTCGACCGGACCATATTGCCTGATGGCTTCGCGCGCCATCAACCTCCCAATGTAGGGATTGCTCCCGCCACCGGAACCCAATATCGCCGCGCCAACCGCGATGTCGTCGATGTTCTCTTCATAAAGCAGACGCATCAAAGGCCTCGGTAGCGCTCTTCCACAGGTACGTAATCGATATCGTAACCAAAGTAACGTGGACAAACGAGTGCCAGCGCATCCGGCTCGCGCCATTGCGGCGCGCAGGGGAAGGCGATCACCGCCACGCGCAAGCCATAACGCAGCGCTTCGGTGGTGATGGGCTCGCCGGTTTCGCCGTCCAAGACCGCGATCAGATCGGGCGTGGTGGCCACGAACTCGCCGTCGACGCGCAGGACCAAATGCTCGTTTTGAAAATCGAGTTGCAATTCCTGCTTTTCAAATTCGCCGCTGCCAGTCATGCCGGCGCCGCCTTTGGCGAAACCCGCCGAAACGCGACGGTCGACATCGGTGATCTTGCCGCGGAAGACGAGGAACCCGCCGACCGCGCCGCGCACGGCATCAACTGGATTCGTTTCGTTCAAGCGCGCGTTGCGTACGGTCTTCCCAATCTCTTCCGCAAGTGTTGTCGTGCCATGAATCGCGGCTTCCTTCAGTTGCTTGACCGTCGCCGAATAGAGCGCGATCGCCCCGATGGCCCCCATGTGCATCACGCAGGAGCGGGCAAAGACTTCCACCCATTTATTGCTGACGGCATCCATCAGCAGGATATTGCCCCGTTCGTCGGACATCGCGAAGGGACTCGCGCTGATCCCGTTCGCGGTCAAGACCGTCATCTGGATTTCCGGGAAGGCGCGTCCCATGCCATCGCAATCGACGACGGGAATCCCCAAGCGCGCGGCAAGGTAGATCGGCCTGATCGAGTTCATACCGCCGGATTCGATGCTCATGGTGGCGCGAGGAGTGCGTCCCGTGTATTTGCCCAGCGCATGAAAGGCGCGGACAATATCGTCCCCGGCCGGCAGTTTTTCCACTGCGACAACCGGCGCGCCCATGCCGGCGGCGGGCACAATCAAGTCATCGTCATCCAGTTCATCGAGCGTATAAAGTTCGACCGGACCATATTGCCTGATGGCTTCGCGCGCCATCAACCTCCCAATGTAGGGATTGCTCCCGCCACCGGAACCCAAAATCGCCGCGCCAACCGCGATGTCGTCGATGTTCTCTTCATAAAGCAGACGCATCAAAGGCCTCGGTAGCGCTCTTCCACAGGTACGTAATCGATATCGTAACCAAAGTAACGTGGACAAACGAGTGCCAGCGCATCGGGCTCGCGCCATTGCGGCGCGCAGGGGAAAGCAATGACCGCCACGCGCATGCCATACCGCAGCGCTTCGGTGGTGATCGGCTCGCCGGTTTCGCCATCGAGTACCGCGATCAAGTCGGGAACAGTGGCGGCGAATTCTCCGTTGACGCGCACGGCCAAATGTTCGTTCTGGAAATCGAGATTGAGTACCTGCCCTTCAAAGTCGCCGGAACCGGCCATCGTGGCATCGCCGCGATTCCAGCCGCCCTCAATGCGACGATCGACATCGGTGATCTTGCCGCGGAATATCAAGAAGCCGTTTACAGATTTGCGCACAGCATCAACCGGATTCGCTTCGCGCAAACGGGCGTTGCGCACGGTTTTGCCGATTTCTTCCGCCAGCGTGATCGTTCCGTGAATCGCGGCTTCCTTGAGTTGCTTGACAGTCGCCGAATAGAGGGCGATCATGCCTTCTGCGCCCATGTGCACGACGCAGGAGCGGGCAAAGGTTTCCACCCATTTGTTGCTCACGGTATCCATCAGCAGCACATTGCCGCGTTCGTCGGACATGGCGAAGGGGCTGGCGGTGATGCCATAAGCGGTAAAAATCGTCATCTGGATTTCCGGGAAGGCGCGCCCCATGCCGTCACAATCGACCATGGGGATGCGCAGGCGGGCAGCGACGTAGATCGGCATGACCGAATTGAGTCCTCCGGCTTCGATGCTCATCGTGCCGCGCGGCGTCCGCCCGGAGTATTTGCCCAGCGCTTGAAAAGCCCGGATCATATCGTCGCCTGCGGGCAGCTTTTCTACGATGACGATGGGCGCTCCCATGCCAGCCGATGGCACGATCAGATCGTCGTCGTCCAGTTCGTCCAGGGTGTAAAGCTCGACGGGACCATATTGCCGCACCGCTTCGCGCGCCATTAGCTTGCCGACGTAGGGATCTCCGCCGCCGCCGGTGCCAAGAACTGCCGCGCCAAGAGCGATGTCTTCGATATTTTCTTCGTATAGCAATCGCATCAGCTACCTCCGTAGCGTTCTTCCACGGGAACGTACTCGGTGTCATAACCGAAGTATGCGGGTCCGACGATTTCCAGCCCTTTTGGACTGCGCCATTTGTCGGCGCAGGGAATGGCGATGATAGCGACGCGGAAGCCGTAGCGCAGGCCTTCGGTCGTGATCGGTTCGCCGGTATCGACATCCAATACCGCCAGCAGATCAGGAACGGTCACTCGGAATTCGCCGTCGATGCGCGCGGCCAGGTGTTCGTTTTGAAAGCTGAGTTGCAGCGAATGACCGGCGTAGTCATCAATGCCGTCGACTATGGCATCGCCTTTGGCAAAGCCAGCTTCGGTACGCCGTTCGACATCGCCGATTTTGCCTTTGAAGATCAAGAACCCGCCGACTGCCGCGCGGATAGTTTCCACTGGATTATCTTCCTCGAGCCGGGCCCGTCGCACGACTTTGCCGATCTCCTCGGCCAAGGTGATGGTGCCGGGGATGGCGGCTTCGCGCAGCTGGGCTGCTGTTGCCGCATAAAGCGCGATCATCGCCATGGCGCCCATATTGACCGTGACACTGCGAGCGAAGGTCTCTGTCCACAGATTGCTGATAGTTTCCATGATTACGGTATTGCCGCGTTCGTCGGACATGGCAAAAGGCGTCGATGAGATGCCGTGAATCGTATGCGTGACCATTTGCAGTTCCGGGAAGGCGCGTCCCATGCCATCGCAATCGACCATGGGCACGCCCAGCCGCGCGGCGCAGTAAATCGGCACCACGGAATTAAGCCCGCCCGCTTCGATGCTCATCGTCGCCTTGACCGGCTTACCGATGTATTTGCCGACCGATTGAAAGGCGTTGACGATGTCGTCGCCGTTGGGCATCTTCTCGACCATGACCGTCGGCGCGCCCATCATGGCGGTTGGCACGACCAAGTCGTCATCATCAAGCTCGTCAAGCGTATAAAGCTCGACCGGTCCATAATTGCGGATGGCTTCGCGCGCCATCAACTTGCCGATGTAAGGATCGCCACCGCCGCCGGTTCCCAACACCGCCGCGCCAAGCGCCAGATCCTCCAGTACTGTTTCGTCTATGATGCGCATTTTACGCCCCCACCAAGTCGCCGACGGCTTTGACCATGATGCGGGTGGCGTTGCCCGGCAGGTACGCCAGGGGCACTTCCTCGACATCCACGATGTCGACGCTCTCGGCAGCGGCGCCCGCGTTGACGGCGCGATCGGTGGCTTCTTGCTTGGCGTGGTCGAGCGCCTCGTCTCGGCTGAGTTCTGCCAAAGAGAAGATGCGATCGCACTCCCCGCCGACCTGGGCGATGGCAGCGCCGATGGCGTTGGCGACCGGGAAATGATCGGGCTTGATGATCTCGGATGCGCCTTCAATCTCGCCGGTGACCAGGATGCTGCCACCGCCGACCACGATGACCGGCACCGGTGTCGCGCTGGTTTTCATGCGGTCCACAGCGATGGCGATCATCTCCATGATGCGCGCTTTCACTGCGGTAACCAAACCGGCGTCGAGGCCCCTGACAGCGGTTTTGTTCCCAATGTCCTCGCTGCCGCCGGCGACAATCACATCAGTCGCGGTCAAAACATCACCGCCAAAGACCAGCGCCTTCTCTGTGAGCTCGTAACCGACGCTGCGCGGACCGACCGTGACTGGGTCTGCTTGAATCAAGCTGCCGCCGCCCAAACCGATGGAGTAAGTATCGGGCATACGGAAGTTGGTGCGTACGCCGCCGATATCAACAGCCAGCGCCGCTACGCGCGGGAAGCCATGCTGCAGAACGCCAATATCGGTGGTGGTGCCGCCGACATCAACCACGATGGCGTCCTTGAGCCCGCTCAGAAAAGCCGCGCCACGCATGCTGTTGGTGGGTCCTGATGCAAAGGTCAGCACCGGGTATTCCTTGGCAAAGTCAGCGTTCATCAAGGTGCCGTCGTTCTGGCTGATGTAAAAGGGCGACGTGATCTTTAATTCATCGAGCGCAGCTTTGAAGCCGTCGACCGTCCTCGCGGCCAGTTGTCGCAGGCAAGAATTCATGATGGCGGCGTTTTCCCGCTCCAGCAGGCCGATGCGCCCGATTTCGCTCGACAGCGTGATATTGGCATCAGGGATGACAGAACGCACGATCTCGGCGCTTTGTTCTTCGAAGGTGGAATTGACCGGCGAAAACACCGAGGAGATGGCGATGGCGTCCAAGCCGGCCGCTTTGATCTTCTTGGCAATCTCGCGGACTTCGTCCGGCTCAAAGGCCGAGATTTCGCGCCCGTCAAATTCGTGCCCGCCATGAGCCATGTGAGCGTTACCACCGACGATATCGCGCAAGTCGAGGGGCCAATCGACCATGGGTGGCAGGCAGACTGTCGCCGGCAAACCGAGGCGGATGCAAGCGGTCGGCGTCAGATGTTTACGCTCGACAACCGCGTTTGTGAAATGTGTGGTGCCGATCATCACGCCTTCGATGGTCGCCGTGTCGATGCCCGAATCGGCAATGACATTGCGCAGGGCAGTGGCGATACCTTCCGACACGTTGGCGGTGGTTGGCGTCTTGGTTGAGCTGACGACGGTCGTGCCGTCCATCAAGACGGCGTCGGTGTTGGTTCCGCCGACATCAATTCCGATTCTCATGCTGTTTTCTCCTTTGTGAGTGAATTCACAGACAGGTCAAATGCGCCTCATCATCTACTATAGAAGTGGCGGAAGACATCACGGGGTTTAGTCACAACGCAGTGTTATCCAGTGTATGTACTTGCCTCGCATATCAACTCCTACGCGATGTGATATGCGACCTTGATTGACTTCTATAGTGTAGACGCCATCCGAGAACCATTGTGCGTAGTATTGATAGAGAACACTTGAATTGGGATCGCCAGCAAAGCTACCCCATCTCGTGTTGCTTATAAGCGCTGGTCTATCTTCATTGGGGCGGTATAAGTCTGCCTCAACACCGGACATGTTCTCACCCGAGAAGGCGAAATAAATACGCATCCTTGTGTCGCGCTGTTTATCATATGCCATCCGGCAATTTATGCCCGGAACAATATGAAGTCCACCTTCTACCAAAACGACATCAGGTAGCCTGATCGTCAGCGATTCAGCTATGAATGCAGTCTCGCCACGATAACGGATTTCAAGCCAGTTGTATTGACCGCCCTCTTGCTCGCTGAAAACTTCGAAGATATCGCCCGGCTGTGCTTGACCCACGCGGTCGTGGTTCGTGCCAGCGCCAGCACGCAGATTCACCGCTCTATTAACCGAGACTCTGTAAAGAACACCGTCGGCGTCAGTAACAGCGGCTTCGACTGTGCATTCCGCTTCTGCTTCCGATGCCAATTCCGCAATATCAGCGAAATCTGCTGCTGCATCAATCAGCGCCGTCAGTTGCTCATAATAATCAGCAGCGCATTTGTCAGTCGAACTCTGCGCCATAACCGACTGCGATGTGAAAAGCGTTAAAAGTACCAAGATGGCGGATGTTAATTTCATCAGATTTTCTCCTTATGAGACACTATAAACAAGTCAATCCATACTATTGACAGCCCGTGAAACCATTTTTCGCGGCATCTGCCCGATCACACCGCCCGGCAAAGGGCAGAATTCGACATCGTAGCCAAAGGCGCCGGGTCCCACCACATCCAGCGCAATCTCTGTCTTGAGTTGCGTCGGCGCCGGCACAGATATCACAGCAACGCGCGTGCCATAGCGCAGCAGTTCCGTCGTGACCGGTTCGCCTTGCTCCTCGGTGACGATACAGATCAAGTCGGGAGTTGTTACTTCCACCTCGCCATTGATAAATGCGATCAGAAATTCGTTTTGGAACTCGATTTCCAGCTTGTCGGCGCCGCTAAAGCTCTCGATACGAACGCCGCCACGCGCGAAACCCTTACTGACACGACGGTCGACATCGGCGATTTTCCCGTGAAAGACGACCTTGCCGTCCAATACCTCTGCCACAACCTCCGGCACATCTGACTTCTGTCGTTGCGCGTCCAACACCTGGCAGCCGAGATGATGCGCCAGTGTCATGGTGTAATGAACGCCGGTTTCCTTCAGTTGAGCGCCGGTCATGATCGTGCTGGCGAGCCCGGCGCGGGCGCCCATGCTGACGGCGATATTGCGCGCAATCTTCTCGCCCCAGAGGTCGCTAATGGCTTGCGGCACAACCGCCGCGTTATCCGCCGCGTCAACCATCGCGTAGGGCGCGACTGTGACGCCGCTGCCGAAGAGAAAGGAGGACATCTGAATCTCGGGAAAGGCGCGGCCCATGCTATCGCTATCAACCGTCGGTATACCCGCTTGCAAGCCGGCAATCAGCGGTTGCATGGAATTGGCGCCGCCAATTTCGGCAATCGCGACCGCATCAAAAGTTCGCCCGATGTGTTCTTCCAGCAGGCGCAGCGCACGCACCATTTCGCTACCTTCCGGCAGTTTTTCGATGCTGACGGTGGGAGCGCCGATGCTGCCAACGACACAGACAAGCGCGTCATCGTCCAACTCGAAGGGATTTAGCATGGTCTGCGGTCCCATCTCGCGAATGATCGACGCCAGGTGCAAGCCGCCCAAGTAGGGATTGCCACCCCCGCCCGTGCCCAAAATGCCGGCGCCAATTGCGATGGGATGGATATCTTCCAATGTGATTTCACTGAGCATCAAGCAGGCTCCGATGTGGATAGGGGTGGATGTAAATGACAGGCGACCAGATGCTGACGATCGGCCTCGATCAGTGGCGGCAAAACAGAATCGCAGCTCTCCAGTTTTTCGGCATGACAGCGCGGCGCAAAGGGGCAGCCGCCCTGTGGAAAAGAATGGGACAGGTCGCCGCGGATGATGATCTCTTCCCGTTGCAAGTCTGGATCGGGATCGGGAATGGCGGAAATCAGCGCTTGAGTATAGGGGTGCTTAGGTTCTTCAAATATGACTTCGGTGTTCGCCACTTCGACAATTTTGCCCAAATAAAGCAGGGCGACCTCGTCGCACATATATCGCACCACGCCCAGATCATGCGAGATAAAGAGATAAGTCAAGTCGAATTGATCTTGCAAGTCTTGCAATAGGTTCAATATTTGCGCTTGAACGGAAACATCAAGCGCGGAGGTCGGCTCGTCGAGAACGATCAAGCGCGGCTGTACGGCGAGGGCGCGAGCGATGCCAATACGCTGTTGCTGCCCGCCGCTGAATTCGTGCGGATAGCGGAAGTAGTGCTCTTCTTTCAAGCCGACCACGGTCATCAATTCCAGAACGCGGTCGCGCGCCACGTTCCCACGCAGTTTTTCGTGGATCCACAGCGGCTCGCCGATAATCTGGCCGACGGTCATGCGCCCGTTCAATGACGCGGCCGGCGCCTGATAGATCATCTGTATTTCGCTGCGCAGGCCGCGCAATTCACGGGCTTTGATATGCGTGATATCCTGCCCGTCATAGAGGATCTGTCCAGCGGTGGGCTCCAGCAAGCGCAGGATGCACTTGCCGATGGTGGTCTTGCCGGAACCCGATTCGCCGACCAGGCCAAGAGTCTTGCCTTCTTGAAGCATGAAACTGACATCGTCGACCGCGCGGAAGTCCGCTAGTTGTCGGTTTAGCAGGCCACCGCGAATGGGAAAGTATTTCTTCAGGTGATTGATCTCCAGCAAATTGCTCATGCATCCTCCGGGTACAGGAAGCACGATGTCGTGTGATCCGCGCCGACCGGGATCACCGCAGGTACCTGCTGGCGACAAATCTGCATCGCGTGTTCGCAGCGCGGGTGGAAGCGGCAACCTACCGGTGGATCAATCAGATTCGGGATCATGCCCGGAATGCCGATCAGCCCGCCGCGACTGACGTCCTTTTGTGGCACGGCATTGATCAAACCGCGTGTGTAGGGATGTTTGGGATTCTTGAAGAGTTCGCGCACCGGCGATTCTTCAATGACACGCCCTGAGTACATGACAGCGACGCGTTCACAACTGCGGGCGACCACGCCAAGATTATGGGTGATGAGCAAGACGGTCAAGCCGAGCTGTTTGACCAGTGAACGAATCAAGCGTAGGATCTGCGCTTGAATTGTGACGTCGAGGGCTGTGGTCGGCTCGTCAGCAATCAGCAGATCCGGATCACCCGCCAAGGCCATGGCGATCAAGACACGTTGCCGCATGCCGCCACTGAATTGATGAGGGTATTCAAAGATGCGCTTGTCGCCGTCGGGGATGCCGGTCAGGCGCATCAATTCAACCGCGCGGTCGTGCGCTTCTTGCCGCAATTGCCGCACCGACGGCATAAAACCCTTCCAACGCCCGGGCACCGATTGTCCGCGCGCCCGTTGATAGAGCACAGCATCCACCAATTGCTCGCGGATGGTAAAGAGCGGATTCAAATTCGTGACGGGATCTTGAAAGATCATGCCAAGATGGCTAGCGCGGAAGGTCTCCATCTCACCTTCCGACTTGCTCAAGATGTCTTCCCCGTCGAAGCTGACGCGGCCGGCGGTGATCACCCCCGGCGGCATCGGGATCAAACGCGCCACGGAAAGCGCTGTCATAGATTTGCCGCAGCCTGTTTCGCCCACCAAACCCAGCACATCGCCTCGCTGCATCTTTAGGTCGACGCCAGCCAGCACTTTGGCCACGCCGTCGTAAGTGTGAAATTCCAGGTGAAGGTCTTCTATGTTAAGCAAATCGGCCATGACAGAGCTACCGTCGCGCTCGCGGATCCAGGACATCGCGCAAGCCGTCGCCGATCAAATTCCAGCTGAATACCAAGAGCCAGATCGCCAGCCCCGGGAAAGTCGCGATCCACCACTCATCCGGGAAATAACGTCGGCCGTCGTTGATCATGGCGCCCCATTCCGGAGTCGGCGGCTGCGCGCCCAGCCCGATGAATCCCAGCGCGGCAGCGGTCAAAACCGCGAAGCCGAAGTCGGTGGTCATCTTGATGATGATCGGCGAAACGGCATTGGGCAGTATGTGGCGGAAGATGATGCGCAAGTGACCGGCGCCGATGCCATAAGCTGCTTCGACGAAGGGTTCTTCGCGCAAGGACAAGACGAGGCTGCGGGTCAAACGGGCAAAACCCGGCCACCAGACCAGCGAGATCCCGATCATGGTGTTGATGATGCCTTTGCCGAGCGCCGCCGAAATGGCGATCGCCAGTACCAGGGCGGGCACCGTCAGGAAGATGTCGGTGATGCGCATCAGAATGTCATCGAGCCAGCCACCGGCATATCCCGAGATCGCGCCAACGGTGACGCCGATACTTGTCGCCAGCAAGATAATGAGAGTTCCTACTTGAAGTGCCAAACCGGTGCCAATAACAACGCGGCTGAAGATATCGCGTCCGATCTTGTCGGTGCCGAAGAAATGTTCGGCGCTCGGCGCCTGCAGGCGTTCCAGCACATTGGTCTTACCGGTGGCATCTTCGGGGAAGGGCGCGATAACCGGTGCAAAGATGGCGACCAGCAAGACGAAGATCAGCATAAACAGACCAATCATCGAGAGTCGATTGGAGCGAAAGCGATACAAGCCGCGGGAGATATTCTCCCAGCGGGCCGACGTTTGGCCCCTCTTCGCCCGGCCTCTTCCCCCACGAGGGAGGGACGGCGAGTTCCTTCCGCGTTCTGCAGCCTCTCCCTCTTCATGGGGTCGCGAAGACACAGACCCGTCGGGGAGGGGCTTGGGGTGCCGCTCAGCCATAACGAATCCTCGGGTCCAGTACACCGTAGACCATATCCGTCAGTATGTTGATCAGACTGAAGACGACGCCGTAAAGAATGGCGATACCCATGATCGGCTGGAAATCCAAGCTCAACGAAGCATGCACCGCGTAAAGGCCCAGTCCGGGCCAATCAAAAATGGCTTCGATCAATATCGCGCCCGCCATCAGCCAGCCGAAATTGAGCGAGATGACGGTGATGGTAGCGATGAAGGCGTTGCGCAAGACATACTTAAAAATGATGATGCGATAAGGAATACCGATCGCGCGCTCCATGCGCACAAAGTCCTTCTCCAGCGCTTCGACCATGCTGGCGCGTGTGATGCGCGTGATGCTGGCGAAGGCGCTGAAGGACAAGACAAGCGCCGGGATGAAAATATGTCTGAGCGAGACATAAAAGGTCTCGAAATCGAGCTGAATCAGGCTATCAATCAAGAACAAGCCGGTGGTGGTGGCCGGGGGCACTACGAGGACTGGCAGGCGCTTGTTGATGGGAAACATGCCCAAATCGCGCCCGAACCAGGTCTGGAAGATCATCGCCAGCCAAAACGTCGGAAAACTAACAAAGAAGAGCGACAAGATGCGCGCAACATGGTCGGGCAGGCGGTTGCGATACATGGCGGAGATGACGCCGGCCGGCACACCCAATAGCGTGGCGATGATGACGGCGATAGTGGTCAATTCCAGCGTGGCCGGCCAGAATATACGCAGGTCGGGCAAAACATCGCGGCGCGTATAGAGCGATTGCCCCCAATCGCCGCGGAACAGGCCCGCCATATAGCTGATATATTGCACCGGCAGCGGCTGATCAAGCCCGAATTCGCGCCGCAGCGCTTCTTTGATCTCTGCGGTGGCCTGGGGTCCGGCAGCCAGCCCGACGGGATCGCCCGGCACCAGGCGGGCAATGGAGAAGGTGAGGATGCTGAGGCCGATCAGCGTGGGAACGATGAGGACGATGCGGCGTAGCAGATAAAAGCGAAGGTTCATGCTTGCGCCTTAAGCGTCGGGCAATGGGAGTGTGGGGACATCGGTCGATTCTTGCTGATCCTGGTCGTCAATTGCAGAGACATCACTTGTGCTCGCAAGGCGGATACGATTGACACGGTTCGTTTTCTTCTTCATTTGCTTGCCACTGATTGCAACACGGCGTTTGAAGTACGCTCGAACAATATCATCCAATACATCTTCGGGACCCTCGATATCCCACTTCGCATTGTCATCAGTGACCAGCACGCACTCGGTTTTGACCAGCCCGTCTGCAACTTTCAGGACGCCTTCTTTTTGTAAGTCTGAGTCTGTCACTTGATAGCCACTGAGCGTGTCCTGTTCCGCGGTCGGTTCAAGCAAAGGGACATCTGCCAGGTAACGCTGTGTTACGTTGAAAGACACGATTTTGAGTTGTTCGTGAACGCTTGCCTGGAATTTGACTGAGTCTACTCGATTGCCATCTGGGGCAAGCTTTCGCGCGGCTTTCACAAAGCCAAGATAAGCATTGGGATCATCTAGCTCCTTCTGAAGTTCGTAGAACTCACCCTTGTCTACCAGGTTTAGATGCTCCAGAAAGGGTTCAACGATGTTTTCGAAGCGCTCAAAACCGGGCAGTTCGCTTTGAATCGGGATACCTAGTCGCAGGCTCACGATGAAGCTCCCAGGCGCGAAACCGTCGACGAATATCGGGATTTCGCTGAAATCGTCTACGATACCTTCCGCAACATAGCTTAGCCGGCGATAGTAAGATTTCGCGGTTATCTGCAGCATGCTTCGAATGCTCGGCATACGAGAAGTTAGCTCGGATATAGCCGCCTTCCCATAGCCTACCTCTCCGCCCTGCAGCGAGAATTGTATTTGCCCCTTGCCAAGGCGAATGCCGGCCTCTTCAAGTCTTACCGTACTTAGCAAGTCGTTGAGTTCCCAATCAATATCGGACGGCGGGTTGCCGGCGAGCGCGCGATACGCGAGTCTCTTGGCTCTGTCATACTCTTGGCAGCGCCAGGCAAGGGTGGCGGCGGAGCGGTGCAAGACGGAACGGGTAGGTTCTATGTCTTCGTCCACCATGAGGTCGGCGGCGGCGACTTCTTTTTCGAGGGCGAGGCGGGTGTAGTGGAGATATTGTTCGCGATCGCCTTCTAGTTGCGCAATATAAGCCTCGTCAGCATATTCCATGGATTTCCGATGCAATCGCTTAACTTCACGCGCTTTGTGATTCATAACTGCACCATATAGATTACTGGTCGGCTGAATTCCGTTGCCAATACCCAGGCTGGCAAATCCGCATTATCCGAATTACTAATTTGGTCTATTCCGTCGTTTACTGCACGAACTATCTGACTAGGATACTGCGCGTATGAGAGACCCTTGGCTTCCAGCCCGGCCTCATACTGGAAGGGAAACTGGTCATCGTCGTCACTGCGGCTAAGCCAGAAGTCGAAGCCATCGCCGATGCGCGCGCGTTCAATTACAGTATAGTTGGTGCATGCCAATACTGTCAGAATAGCAATACCTTCACCTGCCCGCTCAGCTGCGTTTCGCGGTGTACCGAAAGCCCTTTTAATTCTTTCAGAATACAACGTTTTCCATTTTATCTTGACTTCAGAAAGGACTTGATCAAAGTCTCTGAGGTTGCACAGAATACCTGAAGTGTGACTGTGCGGTGTCATGCACATAACGACAGCTTCTTGCATTTGCGTCGCGAAACTGTCTGTCAATGCCGGAATGTCTGTGGTTAGGTCATCTAGGTCCAGAATTATAGGCTCTGTCATATTTCCCTGTACTAGTTGCCTGTGACTTACTGTCACAGCTTCGCTACGCTACAAATGAAGCCTCCCCTCACATCACATCACATCACATGAAGGGAGACTCCTTTATACAACTAGCAACCATCCATCCAGAGATCCTGGAAGAGCGCGGTCAGGGGGTACATCGGCGAATAGACGAATCCCTTGACACACTTATTGAGCGCAAAGCTACTGTCCTCCGTGTACATCCAGACCGATGGCTGTTCGGCGGCGATCGCTCCTTGCGCTTCGGTGTACATCGCCTGACGCTGTTCAGCGTCGCCAATGATACGAGCCGCATCCAGCAGTTCATTAACGCGGTCGTTCTGGTAGAAGCTGCAAGAATTGAAGCTGCCCCATTGGTCCGAGTGATACTGATTGTAGAGATGGGCATCCGGGTCCAGGAAAGGCGGCAGCGTGTAGATGTTGATGATATCGGGACCCGTTTCCGGTGATGAACAACTTGCGGTCATGTCCGGCCAGAGCATCGGGACCATGTTGAGTTCAATGTTCAACTGCGCCAGACCTTCCAGCAGAATCAAACCGGGGATCTCCTCACGCGGGAATTCTGTGACATAAACGTAGTCGAGTGTGATGCCGCCGTCGGGCCATGGCGTCATCGCCAGGTATTCGCGCGCTTTATCCAGATCAAAGGTCGGGAAATCCAAACCATCGACATAGCCAACGAAATTGGCCGGTGTAGGTCCGGGCAAGATGGTAATCTTGACATCTTGCGCCAACACCATCGCCTCGTAGTTCATGGCGTGAGCGACCGCTTTGCGCAGGTTGACATCGCTGGTGTATTCGCTCTGGTTGTTCATCTTCAGTGTGTTGGTGAAGAAACCGCCGTGCTCTTCCCAAACGTAACTGTCGGAATCGATGATTTTTTCTTTGTCGCTGGCGGCGACAGTATCGGCGATGTGAGTTTCACCAGCCAGCAGGGCGTTCAGCTGAGTTGAGGCATCGCGCTGGATGATCCAGTAGAATCCATCCAGGTGGTCGTCGCCGGTCCAGCCAGCCCAGTAATCATCGACGGCGATGAACTCGTACAAGTTGCCAATTTCCCAGCGCCCTTGCGTGAAGGGTCCGGAACCAGCGGCGTTTTCCTTCATAAAACTCTGACCCATATCGTCGCCCAGGTTGGCTTCGACGATAGCGGGATTGACCACGAAGAGTTGCGGCAGGGTGCCGATGAAGGGCGCGTAAGGCTGCGTAAGCGTGAATTGCACGCTGAATTCGTCTATCGCCTCGGCCGTGTTCTCGTCAGCGATGGTGGACCAACGCCAGCTTGGCGGACCAGAGATAGCCAGAATACGATTGAAACTGTATACAACTGCATCGGCGTTAACCGAGCTGCCATCGTGGAAAACGGCGTTGTCTTTCAAGTGGAAGGTCCATACAGTCGCGTCGTCGTTAACTTCGTAGCTGTCTACCAGATGCGGGATTGTCTCGCTGCTGCGGTAGATATAGAGCGCGTCATACAGGCTGCGCAGCGCGGCATTGATGGAATAGTTTTCGCCGGTGGCGGGGTCGATGTTTTCGATATCCTGGTTGCCGCCGTAAAGCAGAATATCGTCTTGCGCCAGACTGGCAACTGATGAAATCAGCAGCAAGCCGAGCACAAGACCGAGCACTAGCACACGTTTCAACATGGTTTCCTCCTGTCTGCAAAAAATTTTGCAGAATCTGCGAATGCGAAACAAAAGTTTGCGATATTATAGCTAACTCCAAGTCAATTGGCAACTATGGGCACTTGCGGCAGCCTCTTTAGCCAAGGAATGCCGAGGTTGCTATCGACGGCCGTGTCCGGGTTCGTCTGCCTACGAACTGGCAGTTGCGGTCAGATGTGGCTAAACTCCCCGCGAGCGACCGCGAAATCGTCCGACGCCGGGTTTGTCCGACGGCAACCGACGATCTTGCGCCGGTGTCGTACTTACAGATCGACATTCATACAGAAAGGCGCAAACCGATGAGAGTCATTCAACTTGGCATCGGCGGCATGGGCAATACCTGGCTGAATGCGGCGCGTCGGTCGGACGCCGTTGAATATGCCGGATTCGTCGAGATCAACGATAATATCGCGCGAGAGCAAGCGGCGGCCTATAGCCTTGACTCCGCCAACATCTACAAGACGCTGCCGGAAGCCTTGAACAAGCTCGATGCCGATGCGGTGATAGATGTGACGCCCCCGCAGTTTCACAAGGCGAACTCGCTAACTGCTCTGGAAGCTGGCTTACCGGTACTTTCAGAAAAACCGTTGGCGAATACGCTGGAAGACGCGCGAGCGATCGTCGCCAAAGCGCAAGAGACGGGCGTTATCCACATGGTCGCGCAGAATTACCGCTATCGTCCCCTGGCGCAAACGATCAAGGCGGTGCTGGATAGCGGCGAATTAGGCGATGTTGCAGCGGTGCAAGCCGAGTTCTACAAGGGCCCGCACTTCGGCGGCTTTCGCGAGGAAATGCGGCATCCCCTCATCATCGATATGGCCATCCACCATTTCGATATGATGCGATTCTTTCTCGGTAGCGATGCGATTGAGATCAGCGCCCGCAGTTGGAACCCGCCCTGGAGCTGGTTTGATGGCGATGCCAGCGCTGCCGCGCAGGTCGTATTCGCCAGCGGCGCGCATGCCAGCTACGCCGGGTCATGGTGTTCACAGGCGCTGGAAACAAGCTGGAATGCCAATTGGCGCTTCGAATGCGAAAAGGGTGTGCTGCTGGTCGAGGACGACCGTGTTTACATTCAGCGGCTCCTGAGTGTCAACGATGGCGCGCGCGGCTTGGCCAACGTGCATGATGACAAGCGCTCAGTGCCACTTGTCGGCATGGAGCGTGAAGGGCAAGACTACTTGCTGCATGAGTTCTATCAGGCGGTGACACAGGGCAAGGCAGTTGGTACGCCGGCTCAGGACAATCTCCACACGACGGAGTTGGTTTTCGGCGTGGTGCGGGCCTGCGACAGCGGCGACACGGTCAAGCTTGGTTGATAAGCTGAACCACAATGCCGACGACGATGCCGGTGATGGCAATACTCGCCGGCACACCAATGCCGATAAACCAACGCATGGTTTTCAGTTCCGCTTTTACTTCGGCGCGGAAGGCGACAAATTCAGTTCGTAGTCTTTCTAAGTCAGTGCGAAGTTTTTCAAGATCTGTGCGCAAGTCGCCAATATCGGCTTTAGTTGCCATATGCTTTCGTTCTGCTTACAGCGCTGCAATGCGTTGTGTATCGGCTGACGCTGCCATGATGTGCATTCCTTCATCTCCGCCGTCCGTGTCGTTAAACCAGCGACCAATCGTTTGATTTAGTTTACCAAGTACCTAGCAAATGCTCAAGCTTGGCTTGCCGGAAACTGCACTATAATAAGATGAATGGCCATGCTTATGGGAAGAGGACTTTAACGTCCGATAGTAAAACCATAACCAAACACTCTAACCGACATGTTATCGATTGTGTATGCCACACATGGTCGATTGAGCCACCCCTATTTCGATCTTGAGACTTCAGATGGCTGTTGTCCCTCAATCAAAATAGATGTCGCCATTCCAAAGTAGCGACTTGGCAACGTCATCGTTCAGCTCGACGCCGATGCCGGGCTGTTCGGACACGGTCATGATGCCGCCTTCAATGAAGGGTTTGTCCCCGTCGCAAAGATCATCCCACCAGGGGATATTGCGCGCGTGAAATTCAAGGAACAGGAAATTCGGCACTGCCGCCAGCACATGACACGCCGCCATCATACCCAGCGGCGACGAGACATTATGCGGCGCGATCGGGATATAATGCGCGTCGGCCAGGTCAGCGATGCGCATTCCTTCGGCAATGCCCCCGGCTTTCGCCAGATCGGGCATGATTACGTCGCAGGCGCCCTTTTTGAAAAGTTCCAGAAACTCGAAACGCGTATACTGGTTTTCGCCGGTACAGATGATCGTGCTGGTGGCGGCGCGCACTTGCGCCAGGGCATCGACGTTTTCCGCCGGTACCGGTTCCTCCAGCCAGAGCAGCCGCAGTGGTTCCACGGCGCGGGCCAGGGTGATCGCCGACGGCAGGTCGAACTGACCGTGGCAGTCAATGGCCAGGTCAATCTCGTAGCCGATCGCCTCGCGCACGCCCTCGATGATGCTGATAATATGCGACATTTCTCTGGCGCCGACGGTCCAGTTAAAGTCGTCCAATCGGCCGATACCGGTGTGATCGACATCAAACTTGACCGCGCCGAAGCCCTCGCCCACCGCCTCCAGCGCCTTGTCGCCAAAGGAGGCCGGGCTGTCGTCCGCGCCGAAATGACAGTCGGCATAGAGGCGTATCTGATCGCGGAACATGCCACCGAGTAACTTGTAAACCGGAACCCCAAGCGCCTTGCCGACGATATCGTGCAGGGCGTTGTCGATGCCGGTTAGCGCGAAGATCAGCGGGGCGTTGCTGGCGCCACCGAAACGTCCATGCCGGCGCAGCTTCTCGTAAATCATGTTGCTATTAAATGGGTCTTCGCCGATAAGCAGGTCTTTCAGCGCCAGGATGGCATATTTTGTGGCGAATCCCGAAAAACCCGGTCCGCCTGAATTGCACTCGCCGGTGCCAACGATACCTTCGTCGGTGGTTACCCGCACAAAGGTCCAGACGCTGCCGCCGCTGTCCGGCACTTCCCTGCCGATCACACTCGCTTGTACGTCGGTGATTTTCATCGTTTATCAGTTCCTCATCTTAGTGATAATGCTCGATACACGCCATGATCCGCTCGATTTGGCGAGCAATGTCAGGTGGCACGGGCGGGTTGAAGGGTCCGCCGCTGCCGCCGACGACGTCATCAAAATCGGAGCAGTTGATTGCTTCCATCACAGCCGAATAGTTGTAGGCCCGTTCTTGCATGAAGCGGATATGCTCCAGGGGCGAAATCTCGTCTTCGATTTGGCGCGCGGCTTCATAATCGCGCCGACGCTGCGCGTTGTTGATCTCGTCAGACGCCCTCGCCACCACAACGTTGATACCCGAGGTATGACCCTTCGCGCCCAGCTCCGCCGCAGCCGTCGAGCGATCGCCGATGCCCCAGATGACGATCTTTTCTCTTTCGTCCAGCGCCTCGACGAAGGGCAAGACGTCGTCCTCGTTGGTCCCGATCTTGACCCCAACGAAGTGCGGCGAATCAACCAGCAAACGGATGATCATGTCGCGGTCGCGCGGCCGCCGGTAATAATAGAGGAAGCGCGCGCCCTGTCTTTCCGACTGCGCTTCGGCGAAGCTCATCAAAGTCTCGTACAAGCCGGCCGGACTATAAGTGCCGCTGAGCGGCATGATCAGGTAAACATCCGGCGGCCGCTGCAGGGCGGCCAATCTTGCGATCAAGTCGGCAGCGGCGGGCAAAGGATTTGGCACGATAGCCGCCATCAGAATGCCCGCGCCATTCATGCGTTGCCCGGCAATATCCAAGACCTTGACCTGGTCGTCGCTTGCGACATGATGAACCAGGCTCGTGCCCGCAATGGAAATCACGCGCGGTCGGCTCTCGCTCAATGAATTGTTGTTCATCAAATAGTCGATATTCTTTGCGTGTCCGGCGTAGTCGATTTGTCCGCCGGCGAAGGGTATCAGCGGGATGCCGATCACCGAGTTGAGGCCATCGAGCAATGCGGGCGTTTCGATTGTCATAAGTCCTCCTTTTTTAAGAAACCCCCATGCTCATGCAAGGAGAAAGCTTGTTATTCTGTGTGAGCGCGGCAACCCTATTCGCTGCCGTAGGTCAATGTCTACGTGACCGTCGAGCGGCTTTACCAGCGCGTGGCTTGGAATTGCCAGCCGGGTTCAACCTTCTGCATCTCTACTTCATCGTTACGTTCTGTCAGGCCGCAAGCCAGGTACAGCTGATGCAACGTCGCCAGCTTGTCGCGATCAACCTCGATGCCCAAGCCCGGCAACTTCGGTACAGCGACAGCGCCTTCTTCGAATTGCAATGGCTCCACCAGCAAGTCATGTCCATCTTGCCAGGGATAGTGCGTATCACAATCATAGGTCAGGTTGGGCACGGCCGCCGCCAGTTGCGCCATCGCCGCCAGCGAGATACCCAGGTGGCTATTGGAGTGCATGGACATACCGCGGTCAAATATGGCGCAGAAGCGGGCCAAATCCAGCGACGCCCGGAAGCCACCCCAAAAGTGATGATCAGAGAGGACAATTGCCTCGGAGTTGAATTTCACGCTACCGGGCAGGTCGTCAAATGAGGTGGTGCACATATTGGTCGCCAGTGGGATGCCCAGCGCTTTTGCGACCGCGCCCATGTTCTGCTGGCCGCGCACGGGGTCTTCGTAATACTCCAGCACGCCTTCCAATTGCCTGCCTGCCGCGATGGCGGTGTCAACTTGCCAGATCGCATTGGGATCCAAGCGCAGCGGCATGCCCGGACCAAAGGCATCGCGTAAGGCCAGGATCGAATCGACTTCGACTTTTGGCTCGAATACGCCACCCTTGAGCTTGATCGACTTGAAGCCATAGTATTCCACCATGGCTTGCGCTTGCGCCACGACACCATCGGCATCCAGCGCCGCACCTTGCCGCGCGGCAAGCCAGCCAGTCGCGCTCGGATCACGGTCGAAACCGAATTCGCCACCCGCGCCCTCTTGTTTGTAAAAGAGATAAGCGGCGAAGGGCACGCGATCCCGCGCGGCGCCGCCCAGCAAATCGACCACCGGACGGCCGCAAGATTTGCCCATCAAGTCGTAACAGGCGACTTCAATGGCGCTGCGTACGTGCACCCAGCTCCGTTGATCCCAGGGCGATTGCCCGCGTTCGTCTTCTTTATTGATGAACCGCGGTTTGCGGTAGCCGAGCGGCTGCGATACCGCATCCAGCGTCGCGAAGATGTCGTTGAGCTGCCAGGGGTCTTTACCGATGATCCGCTCAGCAGCATATTCCAGCGCGGCGCGGGTGCTTTCGCCGCCCGGGACTTCGCCCCAGCCCGACATGCCATCGTCGCTGACCAACTCAATCACGATTCGCAGGGCATAGGGCGCGTGCAGACCCGCCGCATTCAGCAGTGGCGGATCGGGGACAGCGATGGGGCTGATGTGGACATCGGCAATGCGCATGTTTAACTCCACAGATGGTCGAGCGAGCGTTCGTCGTCCCAGCCCACGCTCGGTTCGAAGTAGCCCTCGCGCCGAGACGCATCCATGTGCTCGCGAATCGCCTCTTCGTTGAGCTCGCCAAAGCCCAGACCGGGCGCTTCCGGTACGGGCGCGTAGCCGTCGACGACCAACGGTTTGTCGATGCCGTCGATGAGGTCGTCCCACCAAGGCAGATCGACAGCGTGATTTTCCAGCACGTAGAAATTCTCGGTCGCCGCCGCGCAATGGATATTGGCCAGGAATGATACCGGTGAACCGGCCATGTGCATCGCCATTGCCACGCCACAATCTTGCGCCAGATCGCCGATTTTCTTGGTTTCCATGATGCCGCCGGAAGTCGCCAAATCAGGATGGATGACCGAGACGGCGTTTGCTTCCAGCAAGGGCATAAAGCCTTCTTTCAGGTAGATATCTTCGCCCGTGCAGACCGGTGTCAGGACCGAGTTTTTTAGTCGAAGCCACTGATCGGTTAATTGCCAGGGGATCATGTCCTCGTACCAGGCTAGCGAGAAGGGATCCAGCGCTTGGCCCAGCCGAATGCAAGATTCGACATTGATATGTCCAAAGTGGTCGGCCGCCAACGGGATTTCGTAGCCGATGACCTCGCGTACCTGCCTAACGTATTCAACCAGGTATTCAAGGCCGATGTCCGTGATCTGAATGCCGGTGAAAGGGTGCATGATATCGCGTCGCTCAAGCGCGCCCGGCGGCGCGGATACGGCGCTCTCGATCCCTTTGAGCAAGCCGATGCCGATGTCCATCTTGAGGAACTTGAAGCCATCGTCCATGCGCTGCTTGAGGCGCGCGCCCATGGCCGCCCCATCGCCAGTAGAATCGGTATCGCAGTAGATCAAAATCTTGTCGCGGAATTTGCCGCCTGCCAGTTGATAAGCCGGCACGCCATAGGCTTTGCCCGCCAGATCGAAGAGCGCCATCTCGATGCCACAGACGCCACCGCCCTGCCGGCCATGAAAGCCAAACTGTTTGATCAATCGGAAGATCTTGTCGATATTGCAGGGGTTTTCGCCCAGCAAGCGCGATTTTAGCAGCAGCGCATAGGTCGGGCTGGCGCCGTCACGCACCTCGCCGTAGCCGCTGATGCCTTGATTGGTGTCGATCCGCAGGATGGATACATCAAAAGGCAGCGCGCGCAAATTGACGATGCGCAGGTCGGTGATTTTGAGTTCTGTCGGCCGTGAGAATGTCTTGACGTTCGATTCGAGGCTTGCGTCAGTCATTCATTTCTCCAAACTGATGGATTATCTGAATCGTTTTCACCACAAAGACACAAAGGCCACAAAGAATGACTTTCCTCGATACCTCGTTGCGGCTTTCGTATCTTTGCGCTAATCCATCAACGCCGTAGCAGATTGCGCTCGCGATAGGTCTCCGCCGCTTCTCGGATAAAGGCCGCATTCTCGCTCGCGCTGTAGGTTGACTCCAGGTAATCCGCAAGTCGCCTTAATTCCTCGTGCGTTGCGCGGTCCGGGCGCAGCAGTTCGTAGATTCTCAGCAATTCATCGCTGGGCACGGACGTTAGCTCGGCGGCGCGCGAGAGATTGCCCGCCAATTGCGGATAACCGGCATCCTGCGCGATGCGCGCCTGCTGGCGCAAGGCATCGGCATGAGTGCGCAGATCGTCACCGGAGAGCTCACCCTTGGCGATGGCTTCGGCGGTGATATCGCTCAGCGGCCGTTCGCTGAAAGTGCGTAACTCGTCGGCCGCATTGTCACGCAAAGGATATGTCGCCATCAATCCGGCTCCCAATCAAAGAGGCATTCCACCGGCGCTCGATCGGGGCGGACCTCGTCCGTTTCGCGCCGATGCAGCAGCGCCGTTTTGACGATCAGGCGCAAGCGGGCGCCGTTGTCGATCTTGACCGAGACCGGCACCGTCGATCTGCCAAGCGCATAACGTGCCGCGTTTCGTCCGATGCTCTCGTAGGTAGCCAGCGTCAAGCTGGGCGATTGCGGGAAAAGCTCCAGATTATTGAGCGGCGCCAGGTCCTTTTGATGGATCACCGCTGTGCCGCGTGACTGCATGCCGATGGCGATACCGCTTCCGCTCAGGCGCGCGCCGACAAAGCCAATCGCGGCGCAATCCGATGAGTGATAGACCCGGACGATGCGAGCGACAGTGCCCTCGCCCGCGATGCCGCTGAGGATCGCCTTCAGCACATCTTCGTGTTCCAGCCCACCAATGGTCCTGCAAAGCGCGCGCCCAAAAGCCGGTCCCAGCGCCAGGACCACTTCTTTTCCTGTGCCTCGCGCCGCCGGACCAATCTCAACCAGGCGCGACAGCGGTTCACCAATATGCGGCTCGACGAATCCGGTTGGCGGCTTCGCTTGCGGTATGGCTTGTATGTCCTTCCAGCGCTGTCCCTGCGGACGATACCCGCTGCCGGGACCGGTATAGTTGTTGGGATCGTTGATGGCGCTTTGTACTTTGAAGTCGGCATCAAAGATAGCTGCTGGCTGCAGATAATCCGCCGCGATGCGCTGCCGACCCATTTCCAGGATATTGTCGGCGACATCGCTGAATCCGCTGCGCTGCAAAGCGCGCATGACCGCCACGAAATCGACGTCACTCGCGAGGAAATCATCCGCCGCATTTAGGTCGGGCACGATATCGCGCTCGGGCATATCATCGCTGCTATGAGCAACGGTAGCGGCGTCAACTTCCTGGTCCGTGATGGCGGGCAAATCCAGTTCGCGATAGACCGCTTGAATCGCATTTGCCGCCTTGCGTCGAATCTTTAACGCCTCGTCTTCTCGTATCGGCTTGACACCACCGTCGATCTGCATATCACGCTGCAGCACATTGTAATCGTCAAAGTCTTCAGCATCGAAGTTGCCGCCGCCAAACAGGTTGTCGCGCTTGGGTATCGCGCTATAGCCGGAGAATATGAAGTCGGTGCCGGGAATGAATTGCAGCATAAGCTTGGCGGTCTTGCGGATGCTGGAATGCGATGCCAGCGCATCGTTGCCCGAGGCGACTTCCAGGCCGAGCATGGAAGCCAGCAGGTTCTCGGCCAGCACAGCGCGTACGCCGCCGGGCAGCGCTTCCGGCAAGGCAATGCAAGAAATCGAGCCGTTCTGTACGCCCTGGCTGCCGGCGCCCTTGACCACCAGCAGGCAGCGCGCTTCCAGGTAAAGCATCGACTTCTGTTCGGCGCGTCCCATCAGCGCTTCGGAACCGGTGCCGGAGGTAAAGCGGATCTTGACCCCGCGCGAGGCATAAGCAGACGCCAGAAAGGCTTTTGACCAAGGTGTATCATCGCCGTCAACAAAGGTCATCTCGGTGCCGTAAACCGATAGCGTTTCGGCGTAACTGGTCAGTCCTTTCATCGCCAGCCGCAAGCCCAGCGCTTCTTCCACCGAGCACTGCGTCAAGACACCGCCACGTCCAGTTTGCGTGCCTATGAGAATGGCCAGCGCGTTGAAGGGCGCGAAACGCGCCACACGCACAGTCGTCTCGACTTCGGCAAAGCCGCGCAGCGCCGCCTCTGCCGCGTCCGCCGCCAAGAGAGCCGGATGCTCCCGCCAGTTGGTAACGTGCGCTTGATTGGCGGGCATACGCCGTATACGCATCTTCGCCAGCCCCATCATCATTTCCAGCACATTCATGTGACGGATGATGTCGGTCAGCTTGGCCGGCGTACAACCACCGATCAGTCGCGCAATGTCTCCGCGCGGCACGTTGATATCCGCCAGCATGCGGGCGTATTCTCTCGACTCTATCGCCATCGCCTCTTCAGCCACATCGAGATCAAGCGCGTGAGACACGATGAACAGATCCAGCGCATCGAAGTCTGCACGGGGCTTGCCATCCAGTTCAATGACGATCCCGTCATTGATCGTTATGCTGGGTTGCGGATCGTAGGGGCTGTCGGCGACAATCAGACCGGCCTCGGGCCAAGGCTCGACAAAGGTCTCCTTGTTGATATCGCGTTTTGCCAGCAGTTCAAACCGTATGGAACGTTCCATTGCGCGGTCTCCACCGTCGTTTGCGCATAGACAGAATCTATCACAAGCTGACAAACCTGTCGAATGGCGCTTGTGCTGGTAGTGTATCCTTTTCGGTTGGAATAGAAAAAGATTGAAAATGTAGTCTAGTTTTTCTCAGCAATACCAAGTTAGTCACGCAAAGAATATCGCAAGCCTGGCTCCCCCTCTCCCCTTGTGGGAGAGGGGGCCGGGGGGTGAGGGGTTAGAAAAGCGACATTTCCGAATTCTCATTACTTACTTGGAACTACTTCTGTGCCCTCAGTAGTACCAATTAAATAATGCGAAACAATTTCATTTGTAGCGAGAATCTTGGATGCAATTCTAATCCCGCCAAAAGCGCTCCCCTTCCCGAAGGTCAGTGTCGGCGGTTAGTGTCTACGCGACCTACGCGACCTACGCGACCTGATGCCTCGCTGAGGACAGGACAGGTTTGAAACGATTGCCTTTGAGATCGACAGGGCAGCTGCCACAAGGTTCATTTATGTCGAATTTCGTACGGGCGAGCCGATGGCCCGCCCTTCCAGTTTTTCTCTGTGCCCTCAGTAGTACCAATAAAATAATGCGAAACAATTTCATTTGGTGCGAGAATCCTGGATGCAATTCTAATCCCGACAAAAGCGCTCCCCCTCCCTGATGCCTCGGGGAGGGGGCTGGGGGGTGGGGTTGGAAAACCTGTCATGCCCCCCACCGTGAGGCGGAGGGGGCCTAGGGCCGGGGGATGGGCTTGGACGGCGAAAAATTGAGGTTCATAAGTATAAGGTACTTGTCCCCGGATGAGTGGCGGGATATAATCTACGAACACGATTCAAAAGAAATGAAGGGCCGATCAAATGAACACTGACCTGACCCGGGAGCAGATTGATTTCTATCAGGAGAACGGCTATATCGTCATCGAGGATTTCCTCACGCCGGACGAGCTGGAGACCTGGCGGCGGCAGATTGCCGACGCCGTGGCGCAGCGCGACGGGCGCATTACCGCCGGCGGCATGCGGTCGTCGGAGCGCATCGTTGACGAAGAAAGCGCCTATTTTGACAAGGTCTTCGTACATCGGCAGAATCTGTGGATCGATCACGTTGGCATGCGCGAGCTAATGTGGGATCCTTGTCTGGGCAAAATGGTGAGCGAATTGGCCGGCGTGGACGGCATGCGCATTTGGCACGATCAGGCGTTGATCAAGCAGCCCTGGGCCAACCCGACCGGCTGGCATTTGGACAATGCCTCCTGGTCTTACTCATCGCGCAATGCCATCACGATTTGGGTGGCGCTGGACGACGCCACGCGCGATAACGGCTGCCTCTATTTCCTGCCGGGCGCGCACAAGACGGCCACTTTCGATCATTCCGGGATCGGCCCGAATATCAGCGACCTATTTGAACTCTATCCACAGTGGGCGGAATTGCAGTCGGTAGCGGCGCCGATGAAAGCGGGATCTTGCTCCTTCCACAACGGTTTGATGCCACATGGCGCCGGGGCCAACATGACGCCCGGCACGCGGCGGGCGATGACCTGCGGCTATATGCCGGATGGCTGCACCTTCAATGGCATCCAGAGTGCCTTGCCACAGGACTACTTCGATTCGCTGGAAATCGGCGATGTGCTGGACGATGATTCAATCAATCCGCTGATCTGGCATAAAACGAAGCCGTACGTCAGCGTTTAATGCCAAGCCAGAGGACGCAATCTGATGAAGAACGAATTGACGCAAGATCAGATCGACTTTTATCAAGAGAATGGCTACATCGTCATCGAGGATTTTCTTACGCCCAAAGAACTGGAAACCTGGCGGCGGCAGATTGCCGACGCCGTGGCGCAGCGCGACGGGCGCATTACCGCCGGCGGCATGCGGTCGTCGGAGCGCATCGTTGACGAAGAAAGCGCCTATTTTGACAAGGTCTTCGTACATCGGCAGAATCTGTGGATCGATCACGTTGGCATGCGCGAGCTAATGTGGGATCCTTGTCTGGGCAAAATGGTGAGCGAATTGGCCGGCGTGGACGGCATGCGCATTTGGCACGATCAGGCTTTGATCAAGCAGCCCTGGGCAAACCCCACGGGCTGGCATTTGGACAATCCGTTCTGGTCTTACTCATCGCACGACACCGTCACGATTTGGGTGGCGCTGGATGACGCCACGCGCGATAACGGCTGCCTATACTTTTTGCCGGGCGCGCATAAGACGGCCACTTTTGACAATTCAGGAATCGGTCCCAATATCAGCGACCTGTTCGAAATCTATCCGCGGTGGGCGGAGTTACAGTCGGTAGCGGCGCCGATGAAAGCGGGATCTTGCTCCTTCCACAACGGTTTGATGCCACATGGCGCCGGGGCCAACATGACGCCCGGCACGCGGCGGGCGATGACCTGCGGCTATATGCCGGATGGCTGCACCTTCAATGGCATCCAGAGTGCCTTGCCACAGGACTACTTCGATTCGCTGGAAATCGGCGATGTGCTGGACGATAACAGCGTTAACCCCTTGATTTGGCACAAGACCAAGCCGTGCGTGACAGCGTGAATGCGGGCTGTACGAAAGCACTGATGCCGCCTGGCTTCCAGCCGTGTAAGCTTGTCTAAGCGTAGCGCTGACGCAAGATTTCGGCGGCTTGCGACATCGCCATTAGTTTCTGATAGGCTTCTTCAAGTGAGATCGGGTTCGTGCTCGTGGGCGCGAATCCACAATCCGGGTTCAACGTGATCTGTTCGGGTTTCAAGAATTTCAGGGCTTTTTCCACGCGTTCAACGATAAGCGCCGGTGTATCGGCGATCTCTCCGCGTACATCAACCACGCCAAGGCCGATCTGCTTATCGGTCGGGAATTGACCAAAGATCGAAATATCGCCCGCTTGTGAAACGGCGAACTCCATCGCTAACTGGTCAACATCCGCATCCAGCAGAAACGGCATGATCGGTTCGTAATCCCCGCTGGCATAAACCGTGCGCGCTCGATTGCCCCGGCAAACATGCAGCGCGGTCTTGATGCCGTCGATGCCCGCCACCACGCGATTGAGATCATCAATCGCCCGTTCAATTTCGGCATTCGGATCCTTGAACCTCGCCCGGTGCTCCGGATCAACAAAGAAGCACAGCCAGGGATCATCAAATTGGACAACATCGACGCCGACATCACGTAGCGCCAAGACTTCCTGCCGCAGAATTGGAATGACGGCTTCGATGAAATCCCGTCGGGTGGGATATGCGTCGCTCGAATAAACAGGATGCCACAGCCGTCCACCAATCATATGCGGCGATGGCAACGCGACTTTGCTTTGCTGCCGCGTTTTCTGGCGAAGGAAAGTGGCGCCTTGCGCCGCAATCGGACGCGAATAGGTCATGGCCTCTACCACGAGGGCTTGCTGAAACTCCTTTAGCGTCCATTGCTGCGGAGCGGATAACCCGGTATCCGGTACGATCTCGGGCGCAAGCGCCTGCGTCTGATACTCTGCTTGTTGAAAACCATCAACCATCTGCGCGAAAACTTCGAAGTAGCCGATTCTGCGCCATTCGCCATCCGATATGACGTCTATGCCAGCCGCTTCTTGCAGGCCAATGGCAAAGCTGATGGCTTTATCCATTGCCTGGTCCAGCGCTTCATCACTTAGTCTGCCATTTTGATGCGCGAGCAGCAGGTCAATCACCCACTTAGGACGGGGCAAACTGCCGATCACGCTGGTTGGGAATATAACATCTACAGTCATTAGTTATCTAAGCGCAGGTCCTGTCTATAGCAATAACTCGGGTCGATCGGAACAAATGGCATCGACGCCCAGGGCTTTCAGCGCCGCGATTTCCGCGGGGCGCTCTTCGTGCCAACAGACGATGCCCAATTCCGCTTCCCGTACCGCGGCGATCCACTCAGGTGTCAGCAAACGATGCGGCTGCTCGGCTCGGTGTTGCCAACATGGATGCACATAATCCGCCCGAATCGACTGCGCCAGCAGGACCGGGTCAATATTGACCGCCGCGAAAAGTATTGAAGTCTGGGCATCGGGTCGAGCCGCCTTGATATCCGCAAGGTAATCCACTCTAAACGACCCAAATACTGTATTCCGCACATAGTGGCAGTCATCAAGTGTTTTGAAGAGCGAGGCTGCCGCCTTAAAGTTGAGCGCCTTAATGTCCAGATACACACCGATGCCCAGCTCTTGGCATATACGAATGGCTTCTTCAAAGCTGATGATCTTTTTCTGGTCGTCATGCGAACGTTGCAACTCGTCCACGCTCAGATCCGCCACATCTCTCTCAACGCCGTAGATGCGCCTCAAACTGCTATCGTGGATGACAACAGGCAGATCATCCGCGGTTGTTCGGATGTCAATTTCGACCATGTCGGCGCCGAGCTCGGCGGCTTTGCGCAGTGCGTCCCCGGAGTTTTCCTGGGCGTGCGCCGATGCGCCTCGATGCGCTATTCGCAAGACACGTTGCTGATCTGGCGGGATCGTCTTCCGCAGTTGCCTTACCCACTCGCTTATTCGTCCCGGTATCCACTGATATAAGTTCCGCCAAGGTACAAGAACCGCCTCCCGCAGGTCAAATTGAATTGAAAAATCGAAAGTTGGCTCGAATTTCTTCCGCTCAAGATAGGTATGAACAAGGCGATTATTGAGCGGTTTGCGTTCGCGAATGACTCCATCAAACAAGGGCGTCACATGCACGCCCTTTTTGCCGGCGTGAGAACCACAGCTCGCCAGGGTCTTTGCTTTTCGTTGGATTAGACATTGGGCTGATGCTGCAAAGGCATGTTTGCCGGGTTCCGAATACAGCGCCAGGCGATTATCCGCCGAACGGGGCTGTTGACCGCCATCCATCATCCGATTGTAGTCGCCATGTCCGCTGGCTTCGGCATCCACCAGATTGCCATCAGAATCGACATAAACCCAGATATGTTCCAGATCATAGAGATGCCCAATATCCCAGTCCCACCAAATAGCATATTCGATGGCAAAGGCGACATTTTCTCTTAGTTCTATGTCACGTGGAAAGGAAGCCGAAGAAGCGTTTTCACGGAAGACTGTATAACCGACCACCGATGGCAGAAAAGGCTCCTTGGCGTCAAAACGGATACATGGGGCGTAGCGCAAGGCAAGGTCGTGATCCGACGAGGAGACAACCCTTCGGTCAAGCCACTGCAGTTGCTCATCCAGCATGGCGATACGCTCGGGTTGTCGTTATTGCCACAAAAGCGATTTATCTGAATTCGGGTCGAAGAACTGCGACTGTTCCATATCAAAGGCAAGTGAGACACGCTCGCCGGCTTGGTGATGGGCTTCTGTGCTTGCCAGCAACAAGAAGCTGTGCTGCCCGACTCGCACGTCTATCAAGTCTTCTCGTCCCAGTGGCTCCACGACAAATATCTCGCCGGAAACCGCCCCGTCGCTCGTTATTTGGATATCCTCCGGCCGGATGCCCATCACAACCGGACCATCATGGCTGGCAGGCGGCTCGCCGCGCTCTTGTTGCACTTCCAAACGAAGCGACTCCGATTCCGCAAAGAACCGGCCATTGGATGCGTCAACGCTGACATCGACGAAGTTCATCGGCGGGTTGCCAACAAAGCCAGCGACAAACTGCGTTTTGGGTCGGTCATATAACTCATCCGGCGAATCAAATGCCTGCAAGTGACCGCCGCTCATCACAGCGATGCGATCGGCCATGGTCATCGCTTCTACCTGATCGTGGGTGACATAAATCGATGTGATGCCCAGGTTTTTCTGCAGGTGTTTGATCTCTCCTCGCATGGTCAGGCGCAGCCGCGCGTCCAGATTGGACAAGGGTTCGTCAAAGAGCAGCACATCCGGTTCCTTCACCAGCGCGCGACCCAAGGCCACGCGCTGCTGTTGCCCGCCCGACAGTTGTCCCGGGCGGCGATCCAGCAGATCTCCAATACCCATCACGTTCGCCACCTGGCGGACGCGGTCGTGCTGGTCGGCCTTTGTTACTTTTTTCAGTTTGAGCGGATAGGCGATATTTTGGAAGACGGTCATATGTGGATATAGCGCGTAGCTCTGGAAGACCATGCCGATATTACGGTCTTTCGGCTGCACTTGATTGACGATACGTTCACCAAATCTGATGACGCCGTCGGTTGGTTTGTAGATGCCCGCCAACGTGAGAAGGGTGGTCGTTTTGCCGCAGCCGGAAGGTCCCAGAAAGGCGACGAACTCACCATCTTCAATATGCAGGGTCAGGTTCTCGACACCGACAACTTCTCCAAATTTCTTGCTGAGATTATCAATTGTCACTTTCATCAAATGCGTCTTTCCCGCGTAAGCAAACCGTATCTCGCGCGCAAGGGCCTTATGAACTGCCTTTGGTCCCGCCGGCATAGATATTCAGCAGGTATTCCTGGGCGAAGATGAAGAAAATAAATATCGGTATCAATTGGAACAAACCAACCGCCGCCACCTGATTCCAATCGACCGGGGCGGTTGCATCAATCAACTCCTCCAAGAAAACAGGAAGATTACTGACGCCGGAACCGATGGAATAAGTCGCCGGGATAATGTAGGCGTTCCAACCGCCGATGAAGGCGAAAATACCCAGAGCCAACAAACCGGGCCGTATTTGCGGCAAAAGGATTTCCCAGTAGGTGCGCCAGCGAGACGCGCCGTCAATCAGGGCGGACCGTTCCATATCCCAGGGGATGTTGTCGAAGAAACCCTTCATGAGCCAAACCCCAAGCGGCAGCTGAAAGGCGACCATGACCATCGCAATACCGCCGATTGTGTTGAAGCCGATCAAATCGCCAATGATCGGTATGCTTCCAAGTCTCAGCAAGACAAAGAATATTGGGATCAGAAGGGTGATGGCCGGGAAGCCGTGAAGGATCAAAGTAAAGGAGAGGAAAAAACGGCGTCCGGGAAAGTGCATCCGCGACAAGGCATAGCCTGCCATGGAAGAGACCAACAAGACAACGCAAGTCATGACCAGGGCAATCGTCAGCGAGGTCAACAGAATGGGCCAAATGCTGAATTCAAGGCCGGCGATATTGCCGGCGAATATCGATTCCCAGTTTTTCAGAGTAAAGCCGCCGAAATTGTCATTGCCATCGAGCGGCATCAGTCCTTCGGTACGGAAAGTGAATGTGGCGACGATTACCCAGAAGTAACCAACAATTAAGGGAGACATCAAACCAACAAGGGCAATGTAGGGCGCCCAATGACCGGGCAGGAATACTATTATCGCGGTAAAGACCAGCCCGAAGACCAGACCGGGCAAGAGCGTGTTCACTTGTTTCTCGGCGACCATTACAACCCGGACCGTCTCTTGAAACTCTTCACCGCCACGGCTAAATCGCAGACGGAGCGGGTCGTCCTCCGCCGCTTGGCTCACGCGTCTGTTGAAAGCAGCCAGATCAACCGCGTCGCGCCGAATCGCTGTGATGACATCGCCGATTTGTAAACCGGCTGTGTCTGCGGCGCCCTGGCCGACGAGCGCATCCACGCGAATGCCCGCTTCCGTCTGACTGAGCGTCATTTCCAGTGACGGCCGCGGCGCGAACACGCCATAGCTAAAGTAATAATGTCCGGCCGATATCACGACGAACAATACAACGGTGCTGGCCAAGGCCAGGCCGAGCGCTTTCACCGCGTTGATGGCGCTATAGCGGCGCGCGACACTAGCGGCGGAAATGTAGGCGACATAAGGGAGCGCGAGCAAAGCCAGACGCGTCAGGACATCCATCACCGTCTCTTGGACGCTGCCGAGGGCGAAAAGCGGATTCACGATTCCGCTGAAGAAGAACGCCGCGATGAGCAAAACGAGGATGCTAATCGCGCCGAGCCGCAACGAAGCAACGAGATCGTCTTGAAGCGTTGCGGGCCTATCCTCTATCTTCGTTTTGGCCGAATCGAAAAGCTCCTGGCGTGTGGTCATAATGCCTCCACCCGCGGTTCGGCAATCAATTCGTCAAAGCGGAAAACACGCATATAGATAACGGCGAGCACAACACCGAGCACGACCAGGATAACAGCGAATGCTGAACCATAGCCCCACTGGGCATTGCCAAAATAGTTGGACAGCGCGCGATGGTATGCTGTCAAAGACCATACCTCAGTGCGATAGAGACCGGGGCCGCCATCCGTCAGCAATTGAATCTCAACAAATGAGGTCAATAGAGACAGTGTCTGATACGTCACCACGAAGAGCAGCGGCCAACGTATCAAGGGCAAGATCACGTAGCGGATGCGCTGCATTCTCGATGAGCCATCGACCAGTGAGGCGTTGAGCAGATCCTTGGGGATCGACTCGATGGCGGATGTGAAAATGATCATGCCAAAGGAAACGCCAATGAATCCATTGACCACAATAACGAAGACCCAGGGGTTTGTAGCGAGGAAATTGTAAGTGGGCTGGCCCAGGATTTCGTTGAACTGGTTGAGAATACCAAAGGGGGCTTCCGCGGTCATCCTTTTCCAGATCAAGATATAGACCACGGGTGAAGTGATGCGGGGCAATATCCACAAGGCGCGAAAGACAAAACCGGCATTGCGGTCGATATGCGTCGTGAGCAGTGATACGACCAGCGCTAAAGTGACGTTGAAGATGGAGAGCGTGACCACTACGTAGAATATCGTATTGAAGAAGATTTTCCGCGCGAACTGATCGTTGAGAAGCGTTCTGTAATTCTTCAGACCGATGAATTCCATCTTGGCGAGGTCTGAGGTGAAGTTTGAGCTCGCCAGGTTGGTGAGGCTCAAGTAGAGGACGATGGCGACCGGAATCAAGAAAAAGATGATGACAAGAATGCCGGCGGGCGCCATAAAACCGTAAGCGCTGAAATACGATCTCAGAGCATTGATTCGGCTGCGATCAAATTTTGCAACTGTTTTGCGCTTTTCCAGTGGACCAGACATAAGCCGAACTTGCGCTTTCTTTTATTTCCAATTTTGCGGGCAAGTTATCCCACGATGTAGGTCGAGTGGAGTGAAAATACCGCGCCGGTATTGACAGTCAGTCAAGGGGAGCGAGATGGCTCCCCTTGACTGTTCTGAATTGACTTAAACGGACAATGAACTGTCGACTTTAGCGAACCGTGATGCCGTCGCCCAATTCATTCTGCATTTGCGCGATAGCGATATCGGCTGCGCCTTCTGCATCAGCTTCGCCGGTTTCCACGGCCTGGATGCCGAGGAAGTAGGCGCTTGACCAAGCGTTCCAACCAGGATGGTTGGGCAAAGACGTCGTATGGTCGAGCATATAGTGCGCGCCACTGAGCAGTGCATTGCCTTGATAGGCTTCCGATTCCAATTGGGCGTTGAGGATGCCCAGATGGAAGCTATCGATCGCGTGACGATTATTGGCTTCCGGCGTGGTGATTGCCGCGATAAGCGCCATGGCCACATCGGGGTTCTCACTGCCGCTGCTGACCAAGTATGACAGCGGGTGCGTCAATGTGATCGCTTTGCCCGTTGCCATCGCCGGGATGAGGGACAGTCCGACATTCTCGAAGAGATACTCGTCGCCACCCTTGTCGGCAACATAGTTCAGCGCCCAGTTGGGCCAGTTCCAGGTACCGCCTGCGGCGAAGAGCACAGTATCGGCACTGCCGACACTCGGGTGCCAGACTTCGTTCCAGTCGATGCCGATAAGATCGGAGCGCGTCACACCCGAGGCAACTGCGCCTCCCAGAAGTTCGTAGGCAGCGACAACCGCATCTCGGTCAACGACCAAGTTGCCATCCATATCCAGGACTTCACCACCATGACCGTAATAGTAATAGAGGAAGTCGGGACCATTGCTCGGACGATGCCACCAACCGTTGCCACTATCTACAACGCCTTCATCGATCGCTTCCGCGGCGGTAGCCAACATATCGGCAAAGGTAAATTCACCGGCGACAACGCGGTCAGGCAAGGAGGATATGTCTTCTTCGCTCCAGCCCAGATCACGCAAGAGGAGTTTGCTGTAGAAAATCGGGCGCGCTTCGGCATCCTGCGGGATGCCGTAAGTGACACCGGCATATTGCTGCGAGGCCCATAGGGCGGGCACGATATCCTCAAATTCACCGTGCATGCCGATCATGTCATCAAGCGGGATGATGAATCCAGCAGGTGCCCAGGCGCCAATATCTTCGTGACCCGAGAGGATGATATCCGGTGCTTCACCGGCTTCCGATGACAGGACAAATTCGTTCTTGTAGTCGCCCCAACTGGCATTATCCTGGATGAGGTTCAACTCAATATCGATGCCCAGAGCGGCTTCCACATCAGCTTCGACTTCAGCGAAATTGTTGCAGCGCCAATCTTCTTCCGGCGGGCTAGCTATACAACGGATCGTGATACCGACGGAATCTTGCGCGCCGGCGACCCCTATCAGTAAACCCATGAGCAGAAACAAGATCACGGTGAGGCGTAACTTGGGAATCATTGGTAGCTTTCCTTCCATAAATCAATTTGCAGTCACGTACAGTATATCACTGTTTGGCGATGAACCAAATCAAAGTGTGAAATGGAGCTTGGGCGGTAAGGGTTGTCCGCGTTAAATTCGGCGCGAAAGGGAACTAATTTGCAGTTCATGGCAAATTGAATTTGTAACTCACATGCCGCCTCCGGCGCGTTCAAAGCCAACATCTACAGGATCGCGCCAGTGATGTCGCAACGCGCCGGCGCCAGATCACCAGCGCCTTTGTCGTATTGGCGCCGATTCCAATTGTCTGTCGCTATTTGCGGCGCTTCGTCATTTCCGGCTTGCTCATCGGTTCGGTGGAAGGGTTGTAGTCTCAGTAGGGATGTCTGGATATAATCAGCGAACGCAACTGATTGTAAGATTAGGGTTGGTCAAATGAATACTGATCTGACTCAAAAGCAGATCGATTTCTATCAGGAGAACGGCTACATTGTCATCGAGGACTTCCTGAGGCCCGACGAGTTGGAAACCTGGCAGCGACATGTCGATGACGCCGTGGCGCAACGCGACGGACGGCTCGTTGCCGGCGGACCAAGGGCGCGGGACCGCGTCGATAGTGAGGAAAGCAAGTACTACGATAAGGTATTTGTGCAGCGAATGAATCTGTGGACCGATCATGAAGGTATGCGCGGACTGATGTTCGACCCAGGTCTTGGCAAGATGGTGAGTGAATTAGCGGGCGTCGATGGCATACGCATCTGGCATGATCAGGCTTTGGTCAAGCAGCCCTGGGCAAACCCGACCGGCTGGCACCTGGACAATCCCTTCTGGTCCTATTCATCGCGCGATACCATCACCATCTGGGTAGCGCTGGATGACGCCACGCGCGATAACGGCTGCCTCTATTTCCTCCCCGGCGCGCATAAAATCGCTACCTTTGATAATTCAGAAATTGGCTCGAATACGGGCGAACTTTTCGAACTGTTTCCCCATTGGGCGGAATTACAATCGGTGGCGGCGCCAATGAAAGCCGGATCCTGCTCCTTCCACAATGGCTTGATGCCGCATGGCGCCGGCGCCAATATGACGCCGGGCTGGCGGCGGGCGATGACCTGTGGCTATATGCCTGACGGCTCTACCTTTAATGGAACACGGAATATCCTGCCACAGGCTTATTTTGATTCCCTTGAGATAGGGGAACCATTGGACGATAATGCGATCAACCCGCTGATCTGGCATAAGTCGAAGCCATACGTGATGGCCTGACGATGGGTTGAACGAGCACAAGCTAAAAAAGGGAGTCGCCCGTTGGCGAAAACTCAACATGACTGATTGGCAATCTTGCGCTAGAATAATCACAATTGAATTGTTGTTTAGGGAGTGACCAAAATATGTCCGCCAAATTAAAGGAATTACGCGTCTCCAACGACGCTATGAATGACCCCGAGGAACTGCAACGACGCATTGCCGATGAAGGCTATCTGTTTTTCAAGCGGCTGGTGAGCCCCGACAGGGTGTGGGATCTGCGCCGCGAGATGATGAGCACGATTCAGGACGTAGGCTGGCTGGTAGCGGGTACAGACCCGATGGACGGCATCGCCGATATCAATATGCGCTATACCGAAGGCGACAATGAATACAGCGCCGGTTACGCCGAAGTCTACAAGATCGAGAACTTCCATCGCTCCGGGCATTGGCCGGAATACCTCGAAATCATCGAGAAGATGGTCGGGGCGCCGATCATGCCCCACCCGCAAAAGATCGCGCGAATCTGGTTCCCCAAATACACCGAACACACCACGCCAAAGCACCAGGACTTCGTGCACTTCCAAGGCAGCTACGACAATATCACCTGCTGGGCGCCTATCGGCGATTGCCCGATTGAACTAGGCGGCCTGGCTGTCATCCCCCAATCGCACAAGGTCAATCGTGTGCTTGACCATCACTTCTCGTTGGGCGCTGGCGGGCTGATCGTCGACGAAACTGAACATGACGACATCGAACCCGTCTGGCATACGACCAATTATGAGGCGGGCGACGCGCTCTTCTTCCCGGCGCTGACGATCCACCAGGCGCTGCCCAACGCTACCGAAGACAAGCTGCGCCTCTCGCTGGACAATCGCTATATGGTCGTCGGCGACAACGTGGCCGAGCACTTGCTGACGCCGCATGATCCAAGCCAGCTTAGCTGGGACGATGTCTACCCGGGCTGGCAGTCGGATGATCTCAAGTATTATTGGAAGGATTATGACAATCCAGTTGTCGAACGAGATTTGAGCTATGTCGACAAAGCTCGCGTTGAAGTGATAGAATTGGCGCGCGAAGGCAACGAGCATGCCATCTATGCGCTAAAGCGCGGCGCCAAAAACAGCCCCGATACCGTGGAGCCCGAAGTGTGGGCTATCCTGGACGAGCTTGGCGTCAAAGTCTAATATTAGCGCCCTCTTCAAGAATTAATTGGTAGACGGAGTCCATTCTATGTCATATCAGGAACTCTCTGAAGTTCGGAAGACTTTGCGCGTCGATTGGTATCGCTGCCCAACCAAGCCTGGCTTGCTGCGTGAACTCTCGCGGCGCAGCGATGCCCAGGGCTGGTTCCAGGCCGGCGGTCATCTCGCCCTATTTATCATCACAGGTTCGTTAGTGTTCTACTTTTGGTCGCAAGAACTCTGGCTGACGTTTCTCCTCGCGTTGTTCTGTCACGGCACCGTAACCAGCTTTTTCACCGGTGTTGCGCCGCATGAACTAGGGCACGGCACCGTATTCAAAACCAAGTGGCTGAACAAGTTCTTCATGGTTATTTTCAGTTTGATCGGCTGGTGGGACCACTTTGACTACGCCAGCAGCCACACCTATCACCATCGCTATACTTTGCACCCGGAAGGCGATCGAGAGAACCTGCTGCCGCTGGAGCCGTCTTTGGCGTCGACATTCATGTTACAACTTTTTACCGTGAATCTGCTGACGCAGCGCGGACGCACATTCGGCAAAGGCGGTCTGATTTCGACCCTGTACCTGACGGTTTTGGGCGCCTTCGGAATGGTGCCTTCGGGCGATAGACCGATTGATGAATGGCTCAATGCTTTGCATCGTGACCAGCCGGACGAACATCGTAATTCCATTCGATGGTCACGCATCTTGTTGCTTTTCCACGGATCAGTGCTGCTTATTGCGATCATCACCGGATTATGGGTGCTGCCGCTGATTTTTTCCGTCTCGGTCTTTATCGGCAATTGGCTGAGCTATTTCGTCGGCTTGACGCAACACTGCGGCCTGCGCGAAGATATCCCCGATTTCCGCAAGAATACGCGCTCGGTCAAGCTCAACCCGCTTTTCTCGTTCCTGTATTGGCGCATGAACTGGCACATTGAGCATCACATGTACGCTGGCGTTCCTTGCTACAACCTCAGCAAGCTGTACAAAGAGATCGCCCACGATATGCCGGAGCCGCGAACGTTGATCGGCGCCTGGAAAGAAATGCGCGAGGCCTGGCGCCAACAGAATATCGACCCCGAATACCAATACGACACTCCCCTGCCGGCGACAGCCAAGAGCGCCAGGGAAGACGCGCCCGACCAACTTGAAAGCTCAATCGGCGAACTGGCGCCGGCCGGCTTGCAAGAAAGCCCATGACATGTGCTGAGGCAATTGAGCGGCGCCGTTCAAGTTATAACCCTTACCGTCGCTCCCGAAGTGATCGCCGTCCTGGACCAACTCGGCGTCCAAGTCTGGCGCTGGCGCCCTCTTCAGGTACTAGGAGCAAGCGGAGAGTTTGCCATGACATATCAAGAACTTTCTGAAGTCCGCAAGAACTTGCGAGTCGATTGGTATCGCTGTCCGACGCGACCCGGTTTGCTGCGAGAACTGTCGCGACGCAGCGATGCCGAGGCTTGGTTCTTGGCTGGCGGTCACCTCGCCCTGTGCATCATCACCGGATCACTGGTATTTCACTTTTGGTCGCAGGAGATTTGGCTGGCCTTCCTGGTGGCGCTGTTCTGCCACGGCACGATAACTGCCTTCGTCCGGGGCAACAGTACACACGAACTCGGGCACGGCACCGTCTTCAAGACCAAGTGGCTGAACAAGGTCTTCCTCTATATCTTCAGCTTGATCGGTTGGTGGGACCCCTTCGATTATGCCAGCAGCCATACCTACCACCATCGCTATACCCTGCACTCAGAAGGGGATCGAGAGGTATTGCTGCCGGTAGAACCGTCGCTCGCCTCGGCATTCATGTTGCAGCTTTTCACGGTTAACTTGTTGACGCAACCCGGCCGCATTTTCGGCAAAGGCGGATTGATATCCACCGTGATCCTCACTGCAATGGCAGCGTACGGTCGGGATCCCTCAGCTGAAAAGGCCCCCGCGAACGAATGGCTGAGAGCATTGCACCGCGACCAGCCACAAGAGCACCAAAACGCGATTGTATGGTCGCGCATTCTACTGCTTTTCCACGGATCGGTGCTGCTTGTCGCCATAGTGACCGGGCTGTGGGTGCTGCCGCTGATCTTTTCCGTCTCCGCTTTCACTGCCAATTGGCTTCAGTATTTCGTCAACTTGCCACAACATTGCGGCTTGCGCGACGATACTACCGATTTCCGCAAGAATACGCGCTCGATCAAACTGAATCCGGTCTTCTCCTTCCTTTATTGGCACATGGGCTGGCATATCGAGCATCACATGTACGCCGGCGTTCCGTGCTACAACCTCGGTAAGCTGCACAAGGAAATCGCCCACGATATGCCGGAGCCGCGAACGCTGGTTGGCGCCTGGAAAGAAATGCGCGAGGTCTGGCAGCGACAGAAGGCTGATCCCGATTACCAGTTCGATACACCACTGCCGGCTACGGCAAAAAGCGCCAGGGAAGACCCGCCCGACCAACTGGAAAGCTCGATCGGAGAACTGGCCCCGGCAGGATTGCAGGAAAGCCCGTAAGAGAATTCACGCACCGGTGCGCAGATTTGGAGAATCAAGAAGATGAAACCTGGCGCGTGTGTAACTTAGAGTCCGCACAGGCCGCACTACCCGGCCATCGCCGAGTTCGTGCAGTGTTTCCGCTGCGCCGAGGTCGCTCGGCGGATGATGGCGGTCGAGGGCGTCAAGCTCTGGTTCGACCAGGCGCTTTACAAGGAACCCGGTGGTCGCATCACCGATTATCATGTGGACGCCGCCTTTTGGCCCGTGCATCCGGCAGCCAATACCACCACAATCTGGATGGTGCTGGTCGATATGCCGCGGGAAAAGGGCTGCATGTCATTCGCGTCAGGCAGTCACAAATTGTCGCCCGATGCCGAATTCGTCGATATCTTCAACGCGCAGGAAGAGATCGCCATCGGCAACAACCTGCGGCACTATCCCTGGGAGTGGGCGCCGCCGAAGCAGGGCGATTGCACCTTCCACTCAGGATTGGTTTATCATCGCGCCGGAGGCAACAGTACAGACCAAATGCGCGAGGCGATGACCATCGCGTATATGACGGCTGACGCGACATTTGACTGGCCCGAGTCGAATCGGGAAGCGGCGCGGCGACCTGCTGGAGTCGAGTATTGCGCCGCGCTTGATATATGGTATACTCTTGCACTGGGTGAGCCGTCCCCCCCCCCCCCAGCAGCCGCGCGCAGATCTATAACGAGTGGGACTTGGCACGGTTTTGCCTCCAACTGTTTAGTCGTATATCAAGAAAGGATACGGACATGAAACGCCTCAGTTTATTGGTTTTGCTCCTTATGTTCCTCGTCGCTGGCGCGGTTGGCGCGCAGGACGTTGTCACCGTCACCTGGTGGATGGAGCCGAGCGGCTCCGACGATCAGGTGAGGGAACTGATCATCGATGTCTTTAACGCCGCGCACGACAATATTCAGATCGACTATCAGCCGCAGGAATCGATCAACGACCAGCTGCGGCCCGCCCTGCAAGCGGGCGTTGGTCCGGACATCGTGTGGCTGGCGGGCAACGCGGCCGCCTCGCAATATGTCGCCGGCGGTTTCCTGCTGCCGCTGACGGGTTATGCCGACGCCTATGGCTGGGCAGACAAATTGCTGCCCTGGGCTTATGCCGCTGGCATTGTCGCCGGTGAATTGTATTCAATCCCGGTCACTTATGAGAGCATGGTGCTCTTCTACAACAAGACGGTCTTTGAGGAGAATGGCTGGGAAGTGCCGACAACGGCCGACGAGCTTTGGGGTCTGGCGAATCAAACTGCCGACATGGGCTTGGTGCCCTTCCCCTATGGCAACGCCACCTGGCAGCCCTCCAACGAGCATTTGATGGGCATCTATCTTAACAACTACGCTGGGCCGGAAAATGTCTACGCGGCGCTCATCGGCGAGAAAGCCTGGACCGACAGCGAATTTGCTGAAGCGACCGACTTGCTGCGCGAGCACATCGCCGACCTGGGCTGGTTCGGTGGCAGTTTGGAAGATTACTACTCGCTCGGCGGCGCTGATGAGACAGCGATGCTGGCTTCAGGCGAGGGGACGATGATGATGAGCGGCACCTGGCTGTTCCGCCGTATGGGTCCCGCTTTTGCCGAAACCGGCATGGAATGGGATTGGGCGCCCTTGCCACCCTTCAGCGAAGAGGCGGCCATGCAGATCGGTCCCTACTCTTATGACTTGGCGCTGGGTGGCAATCTCGGTGTGAACGCCGCGACCGAGCACCCGGAAGAAGTTGGCGTTGTATTGGACTTCCTCTTGAGCGACAAGGTGCGCATCCTCGAGCTAGCCGCAACCACCGGCTTTGGCGAATGGGTGATACCGCTGCGGTATGAGATTGAGGACTTCCCGCCCGGCACGGATGAGCGCGTGCTGCGTTTCCATTCTGATTTCGCCGCGACCACCGGCGCAGGGCGTTATGGCTACACGGCTTGGACCTTCTGGCCCGCGCGCGCCAATCAGCAGCTTTGGGAAGCCATCGAGCTGGTCTGGGCGGGCGAAATGAGCGTAGAGGAGTACCTGGAGAATCACGCTGCCGAATGGGCGCAGGACGTAGCCGACGGCCTGGTGCTTTCGATTCTGCCGCGGGATTAGAACGCGTATACACAGCATAGTTTGGGAGAGGGTCTGCGGACCCTCTCTATACTGAAAGGGCGCGCCCACAAGATGGCTTTCAAGACCGATAGCCGCGTCGGCGTCACGACGGCGTATCGCTGGCGTCAAATCTTGTCGAATTATGTGTTCCTGGCGCCGGTCGTCGCCTTGAACTTGATTGTCATCGTCATCCCCTCGCTCACCAGCATCTACATTTCTATGACGAAATGGTCGGGCTTGAACCAACCGGAATTCGTCGGGCTGGCGAATTTCGAGCGCCTGATCAACGACCCGATCTACTGGAAGTCGCTCAGCCATAATGTGATCTGGACGATCTTCTTCCTTACGGTTCCGGTCTTCATGGGCTTGACGGGCGCTTATCTGCTTTCGGGCATCAAGCGCTTCCAGATGGTCTATCGCGTGGCTTTCTTCATCCCCTATGTCATCGCCAGCGTGGTCAATACGGAATTGTGGCGGACGCTTCTGCATCCGCGCCATGGCATCGGCGCCTGGCTGGCCAAACAGGGCATCGAGGGTTTCGACATTCGCGTCTTCGGCAGCAAACACACCGCCTTGTACGGCGTCGCCTTTGTCGATTCCTGGCACTTCTGGGGTTTTCTGGTCATCGTCTATTTGGCGGCGATGTATCAGGTGCAGCCCGATTTATACGAGGTGGCCATCCTGGAAGGCGCCAGCCGCTTTCAACGCTTTCGTTATGTGACGGTGCCGGGCATACGGCCGACCCTCGTCTTCACCTTGCTGATGATCATGATCTGGTCGGTGCCGGCCTTCGACTATATCTATCTGTTGACGGATGGTGGACCGGCGCACGCTTCCGAAGTCTTGGGCACATATCTGTACAATATGTCTTTCTTCAGATTTGAGGTCGGTTATGCCGCGTCCGTCGGCGTGACGATGGCGCTGATCACGGCCTGCATCGTGGCGATCTTCGTGATTCTGCGGCGGAGGGGCTGGGATATATGAGGCTTTTACGCTCGGGCCGGACGGAAACGACAGCCTTCAACCACGTCATCCTCTTCTTGCTGGCGATTTTCGCCCTCGGTCCAGTGCTTGTTCTCTTTCTGAATTCGGTCAAGACCAGCGAGCAGATCGCACAGAATCCCTTTTCGATACCGGCCGAACCGCGTTTTGACAATTTCGTCGTGGCCTTTGAACGCGGCAACTACGCCAATACGGTCAAAAACAGCGCCATCCTGACGGGGGGCACGGTCATCGGTGTGCTGATCGTCGGCGGCATGGGCGGCTACGCCCTGGCGCATTTGGAAATACGAGGCGCCAACGTCATCGCCTTTTATTTCCTGGTCGGCACGGCGATTCCGATCCAACTGTATATTGTGCCGCTATTCTTTCTTTGGAAGATCTTCGGCCTGCTCAATACACACCTCGGGCTCATCATCATTTATTGCGCAACCTCGTCGCCTTTCGCCACCTATCTCATCCGTTCTTATATGGTGGCGCTGCCGAAAGAGTTCATCGAGGCGGCCACGATCGACGGCGCCAGCAAATTCCAGGTCATGACGCAAGTGATCTTGCCGCTGTCTTGGCCGGGCTTTCTCACGACCGGACTGATCGTCGGCTTGGGCGTCTGGAATGAGTTTCTGATCGCCGTCACCTTCATGCACCATCCGGATCTGAAACCGGTGGCCACCAGCCTGCGCGCTTTTCAAGAGCGCTTCTCGCGGGATTGGGGGTTGACCAACGCCGCCTCGGTCATCATGCTGCTGCCCGTGCTGATCCTGTTCCTGATTATGCAGCGCCGATTCATTGAAGGCTTGACCCAGGGCGGCATGAAAATGTAACAATTCACAGCAGCGACAAACTGATGAAGTAGAGCAGAAATCGGAGAAGCAAGTATGAATGCGACAATTGATGCGGCAACGCTCCGGCACGACCTCATTGAGGACGGCTTCTGCGTCATACCCAATATGGCGGACGTCGCCCTGCTGAACAAGACGCGCGCCTGCGTCGACAAGGCGCTGGCTGAATACGATGCGGAACGGCGAGAGAACACCAAAGCGCCCGGCAGCCTCATCGATTCCAATTTCTACCCCGAACTGGCTGACCTGATCGGCAATCCGCTCGCCTTGCAAACGCTCGAGCAAATGGGCTTGCAGGACATCAAATTCTGGAAAGCCGTCATCATCAGCAAGCCACCCGGCGGTCCGCGGCTCTATTGGCACCAGGACTGCATCATGTGGGGTGATCCGCGCGCTTATAGTGATCGGCCGCCGATGATATTCCTGATGTATTACCTCGAAGATACCCGGCGCGAAAACGGCTGCTTGCGATTGCTGGCGGGCAGTCACAGATACCGACATGTTCTGCACGATATGGGCGAGGCGCATACCAAAGACATCAACCGCGTTGACAACCCCAACGATCCGCGTTTCCGGGATTATGACAGCGAAGTCGATGTCCCGGTCAAGGCCGGCGACCTGGTGGTGGGCGACGCGCGCATGTTTCATGCCACGCACGAGAATACCTCTACTGAGCAACGCACAGTAATCACGATTTGGTTTCATCCCTTTTTTGCTGATCTTCAGGAAGACACACAGAGCTGGATCCACCGGGCGATGCACAAACAGCACGAAACCTGGCCCGCCCATGCCTTGGCGAAGATTCAGCCCTTGATCCCGGACTACCGGGGCGATCTCGAACCGAATGAATTAATGCGGACGCCGGACGACCGCCTGAAGCGGCCCGAAGCTTAATCACGCAACCAGCACAATCGAAAAGTCCATTAGCATCGGCGGAGCCCAACGAACGCGTTTAGCCGAACCGCCCTTACTGGATACGCGTGACACTTTTATGCACAGGCTGCGGCGCGAAATATTCCAATTATTTCGGCTGATCCACAACCAGTCGCGCGCCATTACCCCGCTCGCACTCCTAATTGACACTCTTATTTGCAAGGCGCAACGTTACTTGTTATAAACGACAAGTATATTTACGAACTAATGACAAGAGGTTGATCTTATGAGACTCTTTGGTTACAAACCTCAAGTTGGCGACGCTGGCGATACTATGCCCTTCTACTACAACGGCTACTGGCACATGTTCTTCCAGCACAATCCCTTCATTGCCGATTTCGGACCGATGGGTTGGGGACATGTACGCAGTCCCGATTTAGTGCATTGGGAACACTGCCCCATCGCCCTTATGCCATCCCCGGATAGTTATGATGGCGCTGGCTGCTGGTCGGGCAGCGTGGTCATTCACAACGGCCTTCCCACCATGATGTATTCCGGAGTCGCCGACATGACCTTATGGAGCGCCGATGACGACTTGCCGCCCTCCGACAGGCAACGCATCCCGCAAGGTTATTATCACGAATTTGTCCTGGAGATCGATCAGGAGACCCAGTGCGTCGCCACCAGCAAGGACAACTTGCAGACCTGGCAAAAACATAGCGCTAATCCCGTCATTCCAGCGATACCGGACGGAATGGATCTCATCGGCTTTCGCGATCCCTTCCTGTGGAAAGAGGACGACGGTCTTTGGAATATGTTGCTGGGTTCCGGCATCAAAGGGCAAGGCGGGGCGGCGCTGCTCTATCGCTCGCCCGATATGATCAATTGGGAATACCTCAACCCGCTAACTATCGGTGACCCGGAGGAAAGCGGCATCAATTGGGAGTGCCCCAATTTCCTCGATTTAGGTAGAAAGCACATGCTGGTTGTATCACCGCATGGACGGCCGGTCTATTGGCTGGGGGACTATGCCAACCACCGCTATACGCCCGATGGTCCACCGAGACGCCTGGATTGGGGGGACGTCTTCTACGCGCCCAACAGCCTGCTCGACCCATCCGGTCGCTGGCTAATGTGGGGATGGATACGCGAGGCGCGCCCGCGCGATCAATACGTGGAGGCCGGCTGGGCATCTTGCTTGACCTTGCCGCGCGAGATCTCGCTGGATGCAGGTGGAAATCTCGTCGTGAAACCGGCTGCGGAACTCCAGCAATTGCGGACAGCCAGGTTATTCGAAGGCGCGGTATCTTTGGCCGAAGCCAGTCCCAACTCACTTGACGCTGTGACGGGCGATCGGCTGGAAATCTCCCTGCGCGCGACGTCGGCGCATTGCGATTCCCTGTGCCTGCAATTCCGCCGTAGTCCTGACGGCGCGCAATACACGCAGCTTGTCTATGACTACCGATCGGGTAGCTTGCGCTTAACGCGCGATCAGTCCACCGACACGGCAAAAGTCACCCTAGACCCCTGCGAATATGCATTGAATCTGGCGGATGGCGAGGCGTTGAATTTAACGATTTACCTGGACAATTCTGTGATTGAAATCTATGCCAACGGCCGACTGTCGATGACCAGCCGCATCTATCCCTCGCGGGACGATGCCGGGGGATTGCGCTTGAACGCGCAGGGCGGTACGGCGACCGCGCAGCTGACCGTCTGGCAGATGGGCAGTATTTGGGAATAAGATCATGGCTTGCCGACTTTGCACATGGAACCAGACCATTTTCTTGGCATCGCTGACTGGAACGGCCGATCAGCGCGAAGACAGAACAACGAACATACTGACCAGGGCAAACTGCCTCAATCGTCTTGCAAAACACTAGGCTTGCTGACATCTATCATTTGCGGCGCATCCAGATAGGTCGGTACGCCTTCCTCGGAAAAAACGCGATCGATTTCTTCTCGGTCGGCAGCGGTGATGCGCCAGTCGACCGCCGCGACATTCTCTTGCAGTTCGCGTTCGTTGCGCATACCCACTAGCCCGACGCTCACCGCGGGGTTGCTCAACACCCAGGCGAGCGCCAGTTGCGCTACCGACTTGTCGTAGCCGGCTGCCAGTTCCTTAAGCCGTTCAGTCACGCGTAATGCCTTGACGAAGCTTTCTCGCTCGAAGAGAGGCAGGCCAAACGCCAAGCCGCCACTACGCCAATCGTAATCCACGAATTCGGTCTCCGGAGTCAAAGCGCCGCTCAACAAGCCAAATGCCAGGCTGCCATACGCCATAAAGCCTATGCCCTGTTCCAGGCAATAGGGCAAGACCGCCGCCTCCATGCGCCGGTCAAACATATTGTAGCCAACCTGATTGCTAGCCAGGCGTCCATGCTGCCGGCATTTTTCCATCATCGGCACATCGTAATTAGAAACGCCGTAGTGGCGGACCTTTCCGGCAGCTTTCAGCCCTTCCAGCGCCGTCATCGTCTGCTCATGCGGTGTCAGCAAATCGTGCCAGTGAATCAGCATCAAGTCGACATAATCAGTCCTAAGCCGCCTCAGACAGTCTTCCGTATGCGCGGTGATATTGGCAGCGGAAGAATCCCGGCCGGCCACCATATCGTTGCCATGAAGCGTCGGGTCATCATGGTAGGCAAAACCCACTTTGGTCACCAGGACAATGTCCTTCCGACGTTTTCCCAATCCGCGGGCCAGCAATTCCTCCGACGTAAAAGGCCCGTAAGCTTCGGCGGTATCGAAGAGGGTGATGCCATGGTCTATTGCCATATGTACCGCGCGCACAGCTTCATCAACGTCAATCTCGCCGTATTGCGTCGTGCCCAGTTCCCAAGTGCCAAAGCCAATCGCCGAAGTCCTCAGATCCGTATTGCCGAAAGTCCGTTGTTCCATCTCCCGCCTCCCTTTTTTGATGGGCATAGTGTAGCGGATTCGCCAAAATCTGCAAAAACAGATTGACCAGGGCAATCGCATAAAAATCACTGCCCACCAATATGCCAATTATTGAAAAGATAAATCGACCACAGAGGCACAGAGACACAGAGAAAAGCATCTATGTGATAAAGATACAGTCGTATTTCTGCTATAAATGAGAGAGATCAGCGCAGATTCCTTTCGCCGTTGGTAGCAGATTTGGAGATGGACAAACTTGTAATGATCTTAAACTCGGTGCCGCCGGTCAGTGTCTACGCGTCCCCCGCTGTACTCGGTGGTGAAATTTTGCACTGGATATAGACCTGCACTTTTGATGCGATTGCCCTGTACAGATTGACTCTACGAATTGCCAATCGCGAATTTCGCGGTAATATACGGAAAAGTAAAGAATATAGGAATCGCAACATGATTGAAGAACAATTGCTGCAGCGCAAACACGAGCAATATCAACTCAACGTCGAAGAATACAAGGCCTTCCGCCGCGACGGCTATTTGCCGCTGCGCGGATTGGTCGGTCCGGATGAAGTGCGGGAATTGGCGCAATACACCGAAGACATGATGGCAGGCCGTAGAACCCTGCCCGGTGTAGCGCCGCCCGCTGAAGGCGCGACCGAACAGGAGCGGCGTCATCATTATGAGCGAATTCACATGCCCCACCGGACCGAGGAAATCGCCGAGCGTTTTATGTTGCATCCGCGCGTGGTAGATGCGCTGGAAGCGCTCATCGGACCCGATATTCTTAGCCTGCAGACCATGCTGTTCTTCAAGCAGCCCGGGCAGGCGGGCCAGGGTTTCCACCAGGACTCGTATTACATCCCCACACAGCCCGATACGCTAATCGGTGCCTGGATCGCTATCGACCCGGCGACCGAAGAGAACGGCTGCCTTTGGATCACACGCGGCTCCCAACACGAACCGATCTATCCCGATTGCGATGGCATGACGCAACAAGGCGATACCATCCTCGGCGATATCGAATCCATCATCAATGCCAGCCATCCCGACGAAGAGAAGAATACGCTGGCAAAAATCGCGCTGCGATACGAGAGGGAAGTCGCCATACCGGCGGAGCCGGGTGATGTGGTCTTTTTTGGCGGACATGTCTTGCATCGCTCCCATCGCAACGGCTCGGAGAAACCGCGTCGCGCCTTCGTGAGCCACTATTGCAATGCCCGTTCGCGCGTGCCCTGGAACCACCGCGGGCCATACGATGGCGACGTGCAAGGCGCGGCTGGCAACTATCGGCACATTCTGGCGCGGGGAGCCACGCACCTGGCCTATGCGCAGCCCAAATTCGGCACGCTCTGCGCCGCCAACACGCCAGAGCTATACGGACATCGCTTCGACGACCACCGCGTCAAATCCATGATGGGCGATGACAACGGCTTCATGGTCGTTGTGCCGCACGAAGACGTCGATCACGACCACTAACGAGATCCGCTACACGAGCTGCATCAATGGAATGGAACACGCCCTACGACTTGACCGATGAGCAAGTCGCTGCCTATCAGCGCGATGGTCATATCTTCCTGGAGGACGTGCTGCCGGCGCAACAAATAGCGCCATATCACGAGGCCATTGTTCAAACCGTAGCCGAGCGCAACAAAGAAACCCGCGCGCTAAAGGACCGTGATACCTACGGCATGGCCTTCTTGCAGACAACGAACCTGTGGGAACATAACGACAGTGTCAAAGAATATGTGATGGCAGAGCGCTTTGCCGGCATCGCCGCGCAATTGATGCGCGTCGACAAGGCGCGGCTCTATCACGATCAAGCGCTATTCAAAGAAGCCGGCGGCGGCATCACCCCTTGGCATCAGGACCAGCATTATTGGCCCCTGGCGACCGACAAGACCATCACTATGTGGATGACACTCGCCGATATCGACGCCGACATGGGCACCTTGCAGTTCGCATCCGGCTCGCATGTCGATGGCTATCTGGGCGATATTCCCATTTCTGACGAGTCAGAGACCCAACTGCGCGCCTTTGTGGAAAGCCGTGGCTTTAGGATACAGCAAGCGGACTCGATGGGTGCCGGCTCAGTCACTTTCCACAGCGGCTGGACCTTGCACTCGGCGCCACCGAATACCTCGGACCAGATGCGACCCGCCATGACCGTCATCTATTTCGCGGACGGCACGCGCGTAAGCCCCTTGGACAACAAGAGTCGTATCGCCGATCGCGACCACTGGCTGCCGGGCACAGCGCCGGGCGATCTGGCCGCGACTCACCAGAATCCGGCGATTGGCTGGTAAATGAAAATAACTCAAGTCGAAGCCATTCCCCTCTTCGCATCCTTCGCCGACGCCCTAGACGAAGTCCCAACGGAACTCTCCCACCCGGCCTACGGCATGCGGGTGAACCCCCTGCTCGGTCAGGGCGCGGTGATCGTGCGCGTCACCACCGACGAGGGCTTGATCGGTATCGGCGAGGCGATGGGACGCCCGGGTCCTCGCGCCACAGCGGCCACCATCAACGATGTGCTGACGCCGATGCTGCTCGGCCAAGATCCGCGTCACCATCATGTCTTCTGGAGCGCGATGGTCGAAGAGCTCCGCTTCGCGCCCATGGGCGTCAGTGGCGTGGATATCGCGCTTTGGGACCTGCGCGGCAAGATCTACGGCGATTCCCTGCCCAACCTGCTAGGCGGACCCATGCGCGAGGCGGTCGATTGCTACGCCAGCCCGATACCTTATATGGCAACGCCGGAAGCGTCGGCAAACAAGGCGGGTGAATTCCTGGCTCAAGGCTTTCGCGCGCTCAAGCTCAAGATCGGCCGCGGACTAAGTACCGATATCGCGCACGTCGAAGCGGTGCGCTCTACTATAGGACCGGATATCAAGCTGCTGGTCGACGCCAACGGCGCTTACACCGTCAGCCAGTCAATCGCGCTGGCAAAGGACCTGGTCAAGCAAAATGTCTACTGGCTGGAGGAGCCGGTCCATCCCGAATACGTAGAAGATTTGGCGCGCATCCGCCGCCGTGTCGACTTGCCGATCGCATCCGGCGAGTGGCTGGGCAGCGTCTATCAGTTCCGCGATCTGCTAAAGGCGGAAGCGGTTGACGTGCTCATGCCCAATATCACGCGCTGCGGCGGATTCACAGGCATGATGAAAATCGCCGACCTGGCTGCCATGGAGAATGTGACGGTGGCGCCGCACGGCGTAGGCGCCGGCCTGGGAATCGTCGTCGCCGTCGCCGCTTGCGCGGTCATGCCTAACTTCCTGATTTATGAATACAATCAGCTATTCAATCCGCTGCGGCACACGATCATGCGCGAAGCCATCCCCTTCGAGAACGGCCTTCTAAAGCCCCTTTATGGACTCGGCTTGGGCGTCAGCTTGAATGAAGATACGATCTCCAGATATCGCGTGGCATAAGCCTATTCGCCTTCTGCAGGACGGTCATAGTCGTCCTCGTAGCGCCTGATGTCTGCTTGCTGCCAGTTGCCGAAAGCCACTTCTAGTACACGCACCGTTCCGCCACTGCTGCCCAGCCGATGCCTGGAGCCGGCCGGAATCCAGATTTCGTCGCCCGCCACCGCTTCAATGACTCGATCATCAACTTGAATTTGCGCGCCATCGTCGAGCGCGATCCAAAGTTCGGCGCGTCCCGTATGCGATTGCAGACTGAGGCGTTGTCCCGCTTCGACCGTCATCAAGCTGACTGTTACTTCTTCGTTCTTGGAATATTGCAGGAAGCTGCCCCAAGGGCGTGTCACTTTGGCGGCTTCAGGTTGTTTATCGGGAATGGGCTTGATTCTGTAGCTCGTCACTGGAGTACCTCCCGGCATCACCTTTGATTGCCCTTTGTCGTAAATCCACGTATAATTCCAGAAATTAACATAAACTGCCAGTTTCGCAAAATACCTGGAAAAGTAAAACGGTATCCATGTTACCAGAAGCCAGACGCCGACATTTGCTCACCTATCTTGCGCAGGTGGGCAGCGCAGCGATACTTGATTTGAGCGCGCGCTATCATGTCTCGAGCATGACAATCCGCCGCGACCTCAAACAATTGCAAAACGAAGGACTTGTCACGCTGACGCACGGCGGGGCTGTCTTTGATGGCGATTCGTCCGAGCAGCGGGATCTGCGGCGGTTGACGCGGGACCGCAATCGAGTCGCTGAAAAACAGGCGATTGGCCGTCACGCGGCTACGCACTTCGTTAATGACAACGACGTATTGCTGCTGGGCGCCGGTTCCACCGTCCGCACTATCGTTCCCTTTCTGAAGCATAAGCGCAATCTCCTGGTCGTAAGCAACAGCTTGCCGACGATCGAGTTGCTGCGTAAGACGCTCCCGTCAGCCACGGTGATTGGTACAGGTGGCGTGCTGCAAGCGGATTCCCTCAGCTTTGTCGGGCCCGTGTCGGAGCGCTTTTTCGACGAGTTTTTCGCGCGCGTCGCCTTCATTTCCGGCGCGGGCTTGTCTATACGAGCCGGCCTGACCGACGCGCAAATTCTGGAGGCCTCGGTCAAACAAGCGCTGGTACGCTCGGCCAAGAAAACGGTCGTCCTGCTGGATTCGAGCAAGCTCGAGACAACCGCAGCGGCGCAGATTCTGGCAACTGACGAGATTGAGACCCTGGTGACCGACGCTGGAATCTCGCCGGATGTTCGGCGTCAAATGGAAGACATGGGCATTGATTTACAGGTCGTGCCCCTGCCATCCGTTTCTTGATCTCTAAGTCACTACCGCGTCTCAGACGCGAATCGCTCAACCTCCGCGCGTGTGGGCAATCCGCCGATGACGCCGAGGCGCATGGCGGTATAAGCGCCGGAAACGACCGCTTGCCGTACAGCTTCTTCAATTGACAAACCTTCGCCCAGGAATACCGCCAGCGCCGCGTTGAAGCTGTCGCCGGCGCCTGTCACGTCCACAGCGTCGATTGACAGGGCGGGAATATGAGTGGCGCCATCCCCTGTAACGATCAGCGCTCCCCGCTTTCCAAGCGTCACAATCACCGTAAGCACGCCAAAATCCAGCAGGGCGCGCGCCAAATCCTCAGCCGGGCTGGGGTCGTCAGGCGGCAGACCCAGAAGCATGCGCGCTTCGGTCGCGTTGGGGGTCAAGATATCGACATTGGCGAACATGGCCGGGTCAACGGAACGCGCCGGCGCCGGATTGCAGATGGTCAGCTTGCCATGCGCCCGGCCCAGCGCCATCGCTTCGGCTACCGGCTCGGCAGATACTTCAAACTGAGCCATCACGATGTCGCTCTCGTGGATGATCGCTTCGCAGTCGCGTACATGTTCCGCCGTCATCAACAGATTAGCGCCAAGATCGACCGTGATCCAGTTTTCGCCATCCGGCAAAATGTTGACGAATCCGATGCCCGTATTTGCTCCTGGCAGTCGGTGGATGATGTCGGTCGCTATGCCCTCTTTAGCATAGAGTTGCAAGGCGCGTTCGGCAAAGATATCGTCGCCTATGCACGCGAGCAGATGTACGTCCGCTCCCAATCTTGCCGCGCCAATTGCCTGATTGCTGCCCTTGCCGCCGGGACCCATGTCGAAAGAGTCGCCAGCCAGGCTTTCGCCCAAGGCAGGCATGCGCGGCACACGGATCGTGAGTCCCTCGTTATAGCTGCCAACTACGAATATCTTGGTCACGTCGCTATACTCAATCTGTAAAAAATTTGCTGCAGCGTATCGGCGGGATAACTTCATCTGTTTTGTCTTGTCGCCGAGCCAAGTCGAGCGAAAGGTTGCGGTCAGGCCTGCTCATGGCGCGGCGCTAGTAAATGCGCGTCGCAGCGAGGTTCAGTATACTAAAATGTTAAACTAATTCTAAATGAGTTAAGCAAGAGAATCAAAATGGCAAATATACGCGCAGAAAAAGACGGACTGCTTGATGGCATGCCGCGTGACGAGCGCGGGTTCTGGAAGCCGGACAAGGAAATCGGCCTGCCCAACCCGGTGTTGTCCTGGCCGCCTAAGCCCTATGAGCTCGCGAAATGGCTGAAAGAATACCTATGGCCCTTCAATATCATTTACCTTCTTGTGGCGATATTGACTTGGATTTATCTAACGCCGGAGATGGCGCGCATGACAGAATTCCGCGCTGGCTGGATTCTCGAAGACTTCTTTCGTAACCAGATCATGCTGATCGCCCTGGCGACGGTGTTGCATGTTCGCTTGTGGACGCAGAAGGCACAGGGTTATCAGTACAAATGGTCGCGAAATTGGATGAGCAAAAGTCGAAAGTTCCTCTGGAATGATCAGGTTAAAGACAACATGTTCTGGAGTATCGTCAGCGCCGGCACGATTTGGACCGGTTTTGAGGTGCTGATGCTCTGGGCCTATGCCAACGGCTTCATCCCCTACGCTGACCCGCGCGAGCAGCCGGTCACCTTCGTTTTGATCCTCTTCCTCGCCCCCCTATGGTACAACTTTTACTTCTATTGGGCGCACCGCCTACTGCACACAAAGTTTCTTTACAAAATCGTGCATCATGTGCATCACCGGAATATCGAAGTCGGACCCTGGTCGGGCCTGTCGCAACACCCGATTGAACATGTCGTGATGTACGCGAGCATGATTATCCATTGGCTCATCGGCGCGCATCCGATCAATATGATATTCGGGGGCCAGCTCATTACCTTCGGCTCGATAACCGGTCATGGCGGCTTCGAGGAAATTGTCGTCAAAGACAATTTGAAAATCTCTTACGGCAACTATTGGCATTCGCTGCATCATCGATTCTTCGAGTGCAACTACGGCGAGCCCGCTATTCCGCTTGATAATCTGTTTGGCACCAACTTCGATGGCTCGCCTGAGGCGCGCGAGAAAATGCTAGCCAGAATGCGCTCTATGCACGGCGGCTGAGATAAAGCGTCCCCAGCCTGAATTCCTCCCCGGCGGTCAGTGTCGCCGGTCGGTTTCTTCGCGACCGTCGCTGGTAAAAGTAATTCGATGCGATTGCCCTGAAATACCAAAACTCTAAGATTTGACAAGATAAACGAAAGCTGATAGAGTCTTTTTAGAAATAAAGTGAAAGTAAAAACTCCGATTAGTAGTGATAATTCCCTGTTGGCGGTTGAACGTCAACGATGGATACGCGACTTCCTCCAACGTGAAGGCGCGGTTCGGACAGCTGTACTAACTGAGTTGCTCAATGTTTCTGCCGTAACGATTCGCGCTGACCTACGCGAATTGGAAAAGGCAGGGGTATGCCAAATTATCTGGGGAGGGGGCGTTTCAAAAGTCCCATCTCCTGACCAGGAACCCTTGCTTCAACGACGAACCAAGCTCAATCGCGAATCAAAGCAACGGATTGGGAAAAGAGCTGTCGAGTTCATTGAAGTTGGACATACGGTCTTTTTGGATGCGGGCACTACGACTGTAGAAATCGTTTACCATCTGCCGCGTGACATGGAGTATCTGCGTATCGTTACGCCAGCACTCAATATCGCTGTCGCTGCGACGCATTATCCCAATGTTGAACTTGTGATGCCTGGTGGTGTCCTTCGACAGTTGACACGCTCACTGATAGGAACACAAACGGTGCGATCGCTGGAGTCGTTCAATGCCGACATTCTGTTCTTGGCATCAAGTGGGTTTGGCCTAGAGAATGGTGTAACAACCGGCAATATTCTTGAAGTCGAAGTCAAGCGAACAATGGTGCAACAAGCCCGGAAAGTCATCTTGACCGCGGATGGTAGCAAATTCGGACGCAGCCTCTCTTTGAATGTGGTGCCAATTTCTGAGATCGATGTGCTTATTAGCGACCATCAGCTTAGTGATGCAAACGCGCAAACACTCGAAGAAATCGGCTTGGAAGTGATTCGTGTGTAATGAGCTGCTCAATATTGCTGCCCTCAAGTCATGTCCAAGGACGGAATTCCACAACCGTATGAAGCACAGCGAAGGCCGGTTTGAATCTAACGCCGAGGGAGAATAGCCTATGAAGATATGAGTTGAGTTTGTCCCGCAAAGAATCCGATATTCACGATAGGAGATTATGAAATGAAGAGAAACAGCATCGCATTCTTGCGACAATTTTCGACACTGCTGCTCGTCCCAATGCTCTTGCTGGGAAGCAGTATAACGGCCCAGGATGATCCCATCGTGATCGACTGGGCGAATGATGCGGCCTGGCACGAGCCGGGTCAGGATGCCCTCGGCGAGGCATCGCTTGACGTAACCGGCATCGGCGTCAACTCCGTGATGTTCGCATCGACGGACTCATACCAGGCGGCGGTACGGGGCGCGCTGCCAAGCGATGACGCTTTCCCACTGTTTGACTGGTGGTTTGGCTATCGCATGAAAGACCTGGTCGACGCCGGTCTGCTTGCCGATGTCACCGACATCTGGCAGACGCATATTGACAACGGCGGATTCCCGGCCAGCATGATGGGTTCCTTCGGTTTTGAAGGGCGCGCCTATGGGTTGCCAAAGATGATCAATTACTGGCTCGTCTTTTACAACGCGCATGTCTTCGCTGAGCATGGTCTCGAAGTCCCGACCACATGGGACGAACTGATGGCGGTTGCGGAAACGCTATCGAGCAATGGCGTAACCCCATTTGGTCTGGACGTGGTTGGTTGCCGCTGGTGCAGCTTCATTTGGTTTGAAGAAATGATGGTGCGCGTTGATCCCGCCCTTTATCAGAGCCTGATGGCGGGCGAGACGGCCTATAACGATCCCCAGGTGGTCGCCATTATGGAGCAGTGGCGCGATCTGCTTGACGCGGGCTATTTCTCGCAGCCGGGCGACTTCGGCGACAACTGGGCGGAACCATTTGTGAACGGCAGTTTTGGCATGTTTCTGATTGGCGACTGGTTTACAGCTTCGCTCGAGCGCGCCGGTTTCATCGCCGGTGAGGACTACGGCGTTTTCGTCATGCCGGGAATCACAGAAGCGGGGAATCGCAGCCTTGTCATTGAGGGACGTCCGGTGCTGGTTGCCGAGAATTCGCCGCAGCGCGATGACGCGCTCGAGTTTGCCGATTTCTTCATGAGTGTAGAAGGGCAAACGATCTTCGCGGAGACCAGCGACATCAACTCGCCGAATCTGCTGGCACCCGAAGAGACGCGCCCGGGGCATCTGGTTGATTTGGCGAAAGCCGTCGCCAATGGCGAATACGAGCTCTATACGCGATACTGGGAAGCCACGCCGCCGCAAATCGTCGAACAGGTGGTTGATTTGCTCGGTCAGTTTGTGTTGGATCCGGCTACCTTGCAGACGGTTCTGGATGGCGCGGAGCAGATTGCTCAGGATTACTGGGCAAGCGCTGACGGCGAATAAGCTCTGGTATAGGAGAGGCGTATCAAGCGCCTCTCCAACCATCTTGAATGCAGGCGGGCGGGTTGCCCGATACAAACCAAGTGAGTACTGAGCCGCTTCGAAATGAGGTCCCGGTCACAGCGCTGGGAGAGGCGTCTGTCAAAACGCCCACGCGCGCGCAGGCACTGTTGCGCAAGATTGAGCCTTATCTTTATCTATTGCCAGCGCTTCTTCTCGTAGGCGGGCTGCTGCTATATTCGGTCGCCCATACCTTGGCGATCAGCTTTACCGATTGGGATCTGATCACGCCGCCCCGCTTTGTGGGCCTAAAAAACTACATTGACGCCATCCGTGATCCCACTTTCACCAGGTCGTTCTCGAACACTTTGATCTGGACTGGCGGGAGCTTGCTGCTGCCGGTCGGGGGCGGCTTGCTGCTGGCGGTGGTTTTGGAGCGAATCCCGGGGCAGCGGGTCTTGAAAACGCTTATCTATCTGCCGGCGATATTGTCTACAACCGTGGTCGCCGCTATCTGGAGCTATGTCTACACCAACAATGGCGTCTTGAATGAAACGCTGCGCTGGATCGGCTTTGATGCGCTGGCGCGCCCATGGCTGGTTTTTGCGCCGACAAACACGCTGGCGATGATCGTCGCCGCCTCATGGCGCGCGCTTGGACCAAGCATGGTGCTGTTTCTCGTTGGCTTGCAGACCATACCGCCAGAACTCATCGAAGCGGCCAAGATAGACGGCGCTGGAGAGCGAATACTCTTCTGGCGCATCAAACTGCCCCTGCTCCGACCAATCACGGCGATCGTTGTCATCATGTCGGTCATCGGAAGCTTTATGACTTTTGACCTGGTCTGGGTGATGACTCAAGGCGGACCTGGGCGTTCATCAGAAACGCTCGCTGTGACGATGTACCGCCAAGCTTTTATCATGTGGCGAATGGGTTATGCCGGGGCGGTGGCGGTGATACTGTCCGCGATTGTTATAGCATTTTCGATCTCGTATTTGAGAGCGACATTAAAGCGAAGCGCCATATGATACGGAGACTGTTTGCAGGGAGACGCTCACTCGACCGATACCTCGTGCTGGGGCTTTTTTGCTTGTTCGCAATGGCCTGGGTTACACCGCTGGTTATGGTGGTGCTGAGCAGTATGAAAACCCCCATCGAGCAATCGCAAAGCGGAATAATGGCTCTGCCGGAGAACGCGGCAATGATCCTCGACAACGTGACGTCCGCCGCCGAATTGTCAGGCATCGGCAAGGGCATCGTCAGCAGTCTCATTTACGCATTGGTCGGTTCGCTGACAGCCGTCATCGCCGCGTCATCCGCGGCATATTCTATCGCCATGCTGAAAATCCGCTTCCCTTTCTTCTGGTTTCTGCTCATCTACAGCGGCACGGTCTTTCCCTTTCAGATGTATCTAATGCCCTTGTTCGGGATGTACCAGACGGTCGGTCTTTACGATACCCGCGCAGGAATGTTGCTGTTCTATTCGGCCATTACTGTGCCCTTCTGTCTGTTTGTCTTCCGCAACTACTTCAACGGAATGGAGCGGGAAGTTATTGAAGCAGCATCATTAGACGGGGCATCTTCCTTTCAGACCTACTTGCGCATTGTGCTTCCCATGGCGAAAGCTCCCGCTTTTTTTCTGTTCGTGACGCAATTTAGTTGGATTTGGAATGATTTTCTCTTTGGTCAGGTTCTGGCGAAGTCGGACGATGTACGCCCAGTTATGACGTCGCTGGCGCTGCTCTCAGGCACGTACGGCACCGGCACCATCCCACAACAGATGGCCGGAGCGCTGACAGCATCGATTCCGACACTCATCCTGTTCTTTGCACTTCAAAAGCATTTTATGCAAGGCCTTATTTTGAACACAGCAGGTGAGTAAATGATCCACCAATCTTCAAGACGAAGCGATTGAACAAATCTTTTCTCTATTTGACAAGCGCGTTAGCATGGTGGGATCCATTCGACTTTGCAAGTAGCCACAATTATCAAAATCGTTCTGGCAGGGCAGATTTGCACATGGCTCAACCCTGCGATAGGCTTGAAGCGTATACAAATTATGAGGATGGTTTACGATGGCACACATAAGCGCAGAAAAAGATGGTCTTGTTGACGGCATGCCGCGTGACGAGCGCGGCTATTGGATGCCGGATAAAGAAATCGCCATGCCGAATCCCGTATTCTCTTGGCCGCCCAAGCCCAGGGCAGTCGCGAAATGGTTGAAAGACTACCTGTGGCCAATAAACCTGATTTACATGATTGTAGCGACGCTGACTTGGGTTTTGCTGACGCCGGAGATGTCGCGCATGACCGAATTCAGCGCCGGCTGGATTCTCGAGGTCTTCATTCGCAACCAGGTTATGCTGATCGCATTGGCGACCGTGATGCACGTTCGCTTGTGGACGCAGAAATCACAGGGATATCAGTACAAGTGGTCGCCGAATTGGATGGGCAAGAGCCGTAAGTTCTTGTGGAACGATCAGGTTCGTGACAACGTCTTCTGGAGTGTCGCCAGCGCCGGCACAATCTGGACCGGTTTTGAGGTAGTGATGCTCTGGGCTTACGCCAACGGGATCATCCCCTTTATTGACCCGCGCGAGCGGCCGGTTTGGTTCGTAGTGATCCTCTGCCTCGTTCCGCTGTGGCGGGATTTCCACTTCTACTGGGCGCACCGCTTGCTTCATGTCAAGTTCTTTTACAAAATCGCGCATTACGTGCACCACAAGAACATCGACATCGGACCTTGGTCCGGCTTGTCCATGCACCCGGTGGAGCATCTGCTCTATTACACTTGTATGCTGGTCCACTGGGTCGTCGCCTCGCACCCCATCCACATGATGATGAATGGGCAGCACGCGACCTTTGCCGCGATTCTGGGTCACGGTGGCTTCGATGAACTGGTGGTCAAAGAAGGTGTGACAGTCACGTCAGCCGCCTCTTATTACCATTCGCTGCATCACCGTTACTTCGAGTGTAACTACGGCGAAATGGGCATGCCCTTCGACCATTGGTTTGGCACCAGCCACGATGGAACGCCGGAAGCGCGGGAGAAGATGCTGGCGAGGAAACGCGCCATGCACGGCAGCTAAGGCGAAGCGTGAAAAAAACACGCCCACGTTTTGTGGGCGTGTCCGTTTAACTTCTACTAGTTGACTATTCGCCGCCGGGTCGCAGCATAACCTCAACCGGTTCCCACATATCACCCGTGACGTCTACGTCGTCCATCGACAGCGAATCCAGCGCTGCTTGCGCCAGGTCGCTGCGGTAGGCGTCCATGCCGGGTTCTTCACTGAGGACCTGACCTTCAATGGCTACGGCAACCGTCTGAGCCCAGAGGTCTTCGTCCATGACGCCGATGCCGGCCGGCGAGGGCCAGATCAGCTTGCTGATCTCGTTGAGCTGCCAGGTTTGGTGACTCTCGCCCAGGGTCGAGCCATTGTCCAGCACGATCTCGACGCATGCATCGGGATTATCCCGGCAATGGATCCAGCCGCGGAAACTCGCCTTGAGGAAGGCGACAGCGATATCTTCGTTGCCCTCTTCCGCCAGCCAATCGGCGTTGACGAAGACGTGATCTTGCAGCATGGCGGTGCCGACATCATTGAAGTTGATCACGTTCAAGTCTTCCGGCTGATACAGCTCGCCGGTATCGGGATTGACCGCTTCCAGAACCTGCGCGTATTCGTTGTAGGTCATGGCTTCGGCGGCATCAAGTTCGCCGCTCAGCAGCAGCGACATGTCAAAAGGCTGTTGAATGACGGTGACGTCATCGGCGTTTTCCGGATCGATACCAGCTGCGCGCATGGCGGCAAAGAGTTCGTGCTCGTTGCCGAAGCCCCAGGTGCCGATACGCATGCCGGCAAAATCCTCGACCGATTCGATGCCAGTATCAACAAAGGAAACTTCCAAGGTGCCGCTGCGCTGGAAGACCTGCGCGATGTTGACCAGGTTCACACCCTGCTCGTTCGACTCCAGCACCTTCGGTACCCAGGCCAAGCCGAATTGCGCGCCGCCCGAGGCGACAACTTGCTGCGGCACGATTTCAACCGCGCCCTCAAGAATGGTGACATCAAGCCCCTCATCTTCATAGAAGCCCAGATCAACCGCCGCGTAATAGCCGGCAAACTGCGACTGCGCCACCCACTGCAACTGCAGTTTGATCGGCGTCAAATGGCCGTCCGCCGTGGTGACGGAGACCCCAACCAATAGAACAAGAACAACAAGTAAAGCAACTATTCTGCGCATTGCGTTTTTCCTCCCTTTGATGGAATGATTGGCGAAATTATCGTTTCGCATATTATAGCGGATTGCGGCGGCTTTGGGAAAATGTGGGGTTTTGCCACAGACACGCAGAGCGTTAGAGAAGGGCTACAAGGCATCGTCGTCTTCCAAGACTGAAGACAAATCAAATCCCCATTTCATATTTTGAAGTACCTTTATCTTCTCGAATGTTTCCGCATACATAGAATCCGTCGGATCTGTAAACTTCCTCATATCCGCGTTAGACCAAGATCTTGTGCCATCAGGGAGGGTTGCTCCTTTCAAATCTACATTTTCCAGGGACGCGTCTCTCAGATTAGACCCTCTTAAATTCGCACTTTGCAGGTTAGTCCCATTCAGTTCCGCACCTTGCAATCTCGTCCCAAACAAGTCCGCCTCTTGCAATCGTGTCGCCCACAATTTCGCCCCTTGAAGTTTCGTGCCCCAAAGGGATGCTCTTCGCAAATCTGTGGCTATCAGCGTTGCCCTTTGCATATTCGTCTTGGCTAATTTCGCTTCTTGAAAATCGCCTATGAACAATATTGCCTGTTCCAGATTCGCGTTGAGCAGTTGCGCTCCTCGCAGATTCACGTTTGTCAGTTTAGCCCCTTGCAAATTTGCATCTTGTAAATTCGCGTTTTCCAGATTTGCCCTTTCCAAGTGAGCATTCTTAAGCAAGCTGTCCTTCCCTGTCGACCAACCTGCTTCGCGCAATTGTTCAATTGCTCTCAACCCTATGTGGTTGATTTCACTATCAACTTCACCAACCAATCGTTCCTTTAGGGCTTGTGTTCTGCGTTCGGTATCGCGTCGCTGATGTTCTGTCCGGAGTTCTCGATCACGGCGTTCATAATACTGGTCAACAATCACCACAGTAACGACGGTACTGAGTACCACGCCAATGAGTTCGGTGTAAATATTCGTTACATAGTCCACACCGCCTTTCCACCCCAACACAAAGATCGCAAGCGCGATTAGAGCGACAAGAACGAACCGGACAGTCCACCAAAAACGCTTCCCGCGCCGTTCAAGAAAGCTCTTTATGCCTGCCATCAAATTCCCCCTGTGCGCTCTCCGCCTCTGTGGTGAATCATCCCGCCCGCGCCAAGTTCAATTCCAGCAGCCTCCGCAGGATCTCTTCCTCATCATCCAGCACGGCAACCTCCCCGCCATACGCGGCACAGACGGCTTCGCCCAGTGCGTAGTCGAGTTGATCGAGGCGGGAGTGCGGCCGGAACACTCTTCTGAAAATCAGATCTGGATCGCGTCCCAGTCAATGTCGGTTCGGATTCGCTTGCCGACTTCAGTCAAAAAATTATGCTCACGTCCGCGCCGCCTCTCTTCCAGAGATACCTCGCGATTTGGCTCAATGTCATCAAATTGGTCGTACATCGGCAAGTCATATATTCGCCGCACAGAAAAGTCTTTTAGCTGGGGTCGCAACCAAGGAATCCTGGAGTGTGGAAGCGTAAACTTGAAGACTTTGTCGGGGGGAATGGGACACTCCGCAATCCTCTCATTCATAGGCTGGCAGCTACTATTTTCGTAGACATGTCTATCGTGCCGCAAGTCAATCATACCATGGCCTCTTTGCTCATTTATGTAGACCTCACTCACCTCGTCTACGTGTAGCTGGTAACTAGCGTGCGCAACCGAGGATTGCGGCAATTGCGGCGTAATCTGCATTACGCCAGTACTGTCTACAAGCGAATCAAATGATATAAGGCACGTTCCCTTTAGTGGTTTTTCCATCATAACGCGGAGACTGTCAGGACCCGTTTGCGTCAATGAACCTCCGAGAAGTCGTTCATCGCAATCAGGATCGGCACTTGGAACATCACGACCCCATGCAAAGATTACCCAAATTACAATTCTACCGTTCGAAGTATCGGGGCTGGATACACCACCAGCGGCGAAATCGATGGCTACATTGAGACTTGATGACCAGTCAAGAAGTCGTGTAGGAACGCCGTGATGTTGCGCCAACAGTGATGCGTATCGGGTCAGCGGGGGTAATGGAATCTCGTCGCGTTTCAAGTAATCTAGTATCTGTTCCGGGTTACTGGCTTGTACTCTTTCGTCTGGTGACAAGTTTACAAACTCCTTGCCCAGTGCGAACTGCTGAAATTGAAAAACTATCTCGCGTTCAATGTAGTCACGCAGTGCCAACTCGAACCGTACCTGAAACGCTTGAACTGTTTCGTGTTTCCACTTGTAGCAGTCTAGGAATCGCACATACTCGTGCTTATCTGATTCTACAAATTGCTCTATCCATGTCCGTGTCCACTTGTGGCTGTTTCCACGACAAGCAGTAGGAGTGAGAGGGAAGTTCTTTGCTTGTCCTCGAAAATAGACGGGACCTGGCTCTTTCTCCAATCTTCGCAAGGCGTCAAGAAACAGCTTGGCATCAGCGAAGTTGAGAACGTTTATCGTATTCATAGCGATAGCCTTTCGTTAAAATTCAGTAAAATAATGACTTATCCTTAAGTATCACTTTCAACACACCTCAAGCAAGGGGTGATTTTGTACAGACTTGATCACCATTCGACACTATTGTACGGCGAGGAGCAAGATACTTCGCTCAAGGTCAAATCTCTGTGACCTCTGCGCCTCTGTGGTGAATTCAACCCGCCTCGCGAAACGACACGTGCCAGGGCATCAGCCGCCGCTCGAGGAAGAGCACAACCAGATAAAAGGAAATGCCCATAAATGATGCCATCATGATGGCGGTCCAGGCTTTGGCAAAGTCGAAAGCCGAGGCTTCCTGTGTGATGTAAACGCCCAGCGTCGCGCGCGGCCCACCGAAGAATTCCGCGACCACCGCGCCGATCAAGCTCAAGGCGCTGGCCACGCGCAATGCGCTGAAAATAAAGGGCAGCGCGTTGGGTATGCGCAAGCTGAACATGATGCGCGATGGTTTCGCCGCGTACGATTGCATCAGCTCCAGTTGGCTGGCTTCGACCAGCGTCAGTCCGCGCACGGTGTTGATCATGGTCGGGAAGAAAACGATGATCGCGACAATCGCCATCTTGGACGCCGGGTTGGTCAAGCCGAACCAGTTGTTCATGATGGGCGCGAAAGCGATGATCGGCACCGAATTGGCTGCAATGGCAAAGGGCATGGTAGCCTCGCTAATGATGGTCCAGCGCGATGTGATCAGCGCCACCAGGATGCCGCTGCCGCTGCCGATAACGAATCCGCCAATTGCTTCCCAGAATGTGGCGCCGCTGGCTTCAAACAATAGCGACCCCTTGTCCGGCGCCAGCCACAAATTCACCTGCAGCATAAATTCGCCGAAAATGGCAGACGGTTTGGGCAAGAGAAACTGCTTAATATCAAAGAGCAGCACAATCATTTCCCACAATGCGATAACGCCCACTGCCACCGCTATCGTCGGCGAATAAAAGCGCAATTGCCGCCCGATCCTCGTGCTCAGCGTTGGCTGATCGCCGCGTTTAGTCTTTGCTGGGATCACCGTCACACCTCGTGGCTTCGCGTCGACACGGACCCGACCGCGTCGCGCAACAATTCGCGGACTTCCGCAACGAGCGTGTGATAAGCCGGATCATTCCGTGTAGTGAAATCACGCGGATAAAGTAGATCGTTGTCTACAATTTTGGTGATGCGACCGGGACGAGGCGACATGACGACGATTCGATTGGACAGGAAAACGGCTTCGGCGATGCTGTGCGTGACAAAAATGATCGTCTTCCGCGTCCGTTCCCAGATGCTCAGCAATTCCAGGTTCATGCGTTCCCGCGTGAACTCGTCGAGCGCGCCAAAGGGTTCATCCATCAGCAGCATCGACGGATCAAAGGCCAGCGCCCGCGCGATGGAAACACGCTGCTGCATCCCGCCGGACAGTTGCCAGGGATAGTGATTGGCGAAGGCGCCCAATTCCACCATTTCCAGCATCTCTAAGGCGCGCTTTTGCCGCTCGTCCTTGGAGTATCCCATGACCTCCAATGGCAACTGTACGTTTTTCGCCACGCTGCGCCAATCGTAGAGAGTGGCCGCCTGAAAGACCATGCCGTAATCGCGATCCAGCCGAGCGTCTCTGGGCGATTTGCCATTGACCAGCAAGTCGCCGGAGCTCGGCTGCAGCAAGTCGCCCACCAAGCGCATCATTGTCGATTTGCCGCAGCCGGAGGGACCGACCAACGAGATGAATTCGCCCGCGCCGACCTCTAGATTGATGTCTTGCAGGGCGATCACCTCTTCGTCCGTTCCCGGATTAAAGACTTTGTTGATGCCATGTGCCGCTATGACGACGCTTTGCTCAGCTGACATGACCCTGCTCTACCCTAGTCCAGTGGTCGGATATGCCCGCGCAATATCAAGCGCTCGGCCAGGTTTACTGTGACAAAAAACACAATGCCTACGCTTGCTGCCATGGCAATAGACGCCCACAGTTTCGGTGTCGAGATCATACTATAATCGGAACTGAAATCGAGAATGGCGCGTCCCAGACCATCGCCGATGCCGGAGGGCAATTCGCCGATGATCGCGCCCACAACGCTTGCCGTGGCCGACACTTTCAAGGCGGTGAAGATATATGGCAAGGCAGCGGGAAAGCGCAGCTTCCACATGATGGTCCAGCGACTAGAGGCGTAGGAGCGCATCAATTCAATCTGTGCCGGCGCCGGCGAACCCAAGCCGCGCAGCGTGTTGATAGTGACCGGGAAGAAGGTCAAATAGGCCGCGATCACCGCGACGGACAATTGGCTGGCGCCCAGCCAGATCACCACCATGGGCGCGATTGCCAGGATCGGCACCGTCTGCGACGCCACCACGTAGGGTAATAGTCCCCGTTCCATCAATCGCGAATGCGCGAATACCGAGCCGAGAACAAAGCCCAATACCGCGCCAAAGAGAAAACCGAAAATCGCTTCGCTGAAGGTGTAGATGCCGGCGTCGCTCAATATGCGCAGCAGCAGAAACTCGCCGTTGCGGCGCGCCGGTTGCAGGAAGGCTTCGGCGATCATCTGCAAATGCGGCAGATTGAGATCATTCAATATCCTCAGGTCTAACAGCACCAGGTTGCGGGGCAAGTTGAGGTGCTTAACGTCCGCAAAGTCGCCTTCAACCGCGGCGATCTTGCGGTTCATTATTGCGCGTACGGCACTCAGATGCTCGGCATCTTCCGCGCGGACAGCCAGGCTCAGCCGGCCCGGGAACGCCGGCGCGATCGGCAAGAAAGCAAAGCCTTGCGCGCGATCCAGGGACTTCATATAACGCAGATTATTGTACGGAAGGCCCTCGGTTGCATCGATCTGCGGCGGATGAGCCGGCATGAGATCGTCAAGATCCTTGCGATCGGCCACGACCACATCAACCTTGCTGGCCTCCAAGGCCACCAAGGCCTCATCCAGCGATGGGCTGCGCTCGTAGGTCCAGCTCGCCTGGGGCAGCAGCAACTTGTAGTTGACGGAATCGGCGAAGGACTTGCTCGCTTCCCAGCCTACCATCAGCACAGTCAGCGCCAGGAAAAAACCGGTCACACGGCCGATCTTGCCCGGCGACAGCGCGAGCGCCGCCAAGACGGCGAGAATCGCGAGAAGCAAAAGTGACAATACGTTGCTGCCCTCAACTGCCGGCACCAAAAACAGCAGGACATCCAATAGCAGAAGCGCCGCAAAATAGCTCTTCTGCGCAGCAAGCGGTCGAGCGAACTGCGCGACCATGGCAATCACAAGCAGTAAGGCAACCAGTCCCAGGTAGGCGGTACGCATGTTGCGTATGCTGTCAAACAAGACTGCCGGAGCCAGCGCCTCGGCGCCGAGCTCATTTGCCCAGTTGTCTGCATATTGCGCCAGGGGAGAGAGAATTTCGTCGGGGTCGTTTCCGCTTTGGTCGGCCATCCAAATCGCCAAGCGTCCCAAGGTTGACTCTGCCTGTAAGTCGTCATCGTAGGTCGAAGCGTTGTATTGCCCGAGCAAACCAAGGACCAAGCCCAGCGCCACCAAGGTCAAGCCAAGCAAGAGCGGCTGTTTGAATCTTTGCGCCCATATTGCCGGTGACACTGTGTCCGCGAAAGCTTCGGTCATAAACAGTCGTTTCGCCTAAGTCACATTATGTATCAATCTTGTCCGAACGAGACGCCAAATTTGGTAAGACGAATTCTGTTGCCTTGCTGCCATACAGCTTTGCGCTGTTAAGACGTGTTATTCAAGCAGATGCGCAACTAGGAAACCGCGACCAGCGCTTGCCCAATAATTTCCATCGCCGAATCCATATCCTCCGCCGCCACATTCAAGTGCGGCGCGATACGTACGACATTTCCATATAAGCCGCCCTTGCCCAGCAGCAAGCCCATATCTTTGCAGGTATCGACAAAGGCGGCGGTGCGCCCCGCGTCCGGCTCGATGCCGCCCGCCGTGACAATTTCAAGCGCTTGCATCAGCCCCATGCCGCGCGCCTCGCCAATGATGGGGAACTCAGCGGCAAACTCTCCCAGCTTTTCCGTCATGCGCGCGCCCTGGACCGCGCAGTTGCTAGGCACGTCATGCGCTTCCATATATTCGATGGTCGCGAGTGTGGTGGCCATGGTCACCGGGTTGCCGCCAAATGTCGAGAAGGTCAAGCCCTGCAGGGCATCGGCGACTTCCGGCGTGGCGATCGTACAGCCGATAGGGCTGCCATTGCCCATGCCCTTGGCAAAGGTCATGATATCGGGCTCGACGCCCCACTGTTCAATGCCGAACCACTTGCCGCCTGTCCGTCCCCAGCCAGTCTGCACCTCGTCCGAAATGAAGACCCCGCCCGCTTCCTTGACAATCGGCAAGACGCGCTCGAAATAGTCCGGCGGCGGCACAATAAAGCCACCGACACCTTGTATCGGTTCTGCCATGAACGCGGCGATCTTGCCCTCGGTGGTGGTGGCAATCGTCTCTTCCAGATCTTGCACACAAAGATCAACCACTTGCTCGGGTGTAAGGCCGGCCGGCGCCCGAAAGGTATAGGGATTGCGCACATGTTTGATGTAGGGATCGACCACGCCGCCCAAACGCCAGGAACCATGCGCGGTCAGACTCATCGCCAGCAGGGAGCGCCCGGAATAAGCGTGACGCAATGTGATGACGGTCGGATTGCCCGTAAACATGCGTGCCGCCAGCACGGCAGTTTCATTGGCTTCGGTGCCGCTGTTGGTGAAGAAACTCTTTTGCAGGCGCCCCGGGGTTAGCGCGGCCACCTTTTCGGCCAGGGCAACCATGCTTTCGTTGACATAAATCGTCGAGGTATGTTGCACTTTCTGCAATTGCGCGATCGTGCGCTCGGTGATCTCGTCATTGCAGTGACCGACCGAGACAGTCAGAATGCCTCCGAAGAAGTCCAGATAACGTTTGCCTTCGACGTCCCAGATATGTTGATTTTTGGCGTGGTCAACGACTAGCGGGCTGTCACCGTGATAGGGCGCAGCCGCCGGGAACATGACTTGCCTATAGCGCTCAAGAATCTCTGCCGATTTGCTCATCCAGGTTCTCCTGTTTTACGCATCAAACGGCGCCCGCCGCTCCAGTTGAGCGACTTGACTCTTGCACTATGCTCGAAAAATCGCCTATAGTCTATCACATTCCAACAAAGTGTCCAACAATTGGGTTCTGGTTGCTACACTTTGTACCAAATTAGCTGATGCTCAAGGCGCGATTTCTAGGAAAAATGCAGTTTCGAACGATCACAGTTCATATTTGATATGCCACCCGTCGGCGATTTCGCCCATGCCTTCTGGCGTACGAAACGCCAACAACATGCGGATTTTGCTAGAAATACATTGTACAATAGCTGCATGGCGTATCCAACTTTTGTACCTGTTTAGACAGTGTAGTCATCAGAAGATAACGATAGTGTGAGGAGCGATTCATGAGCAGAACCATCAAGAACTACATTGACGGCCAATGGGTGGGGTCGGGCGCATCGGCATTGCTGCCGGTGCACGATCCGGCTACTTGCGAACATCTCGCCGACTGTCCGGATTCCACCGCAGCGGATGTCGATCTGGCTGTACGGGCTGCCAGGGCGGCTTTCGATGAATGGCGCAGTACGCCCGTCCTGGAGCGGGCGCAATATATGCATCATTTCAAGGTCCTGATCGAGGACAATTTCGAAGAGCTCTCGCGGATTGTCGTCAAAGAAAACGGTAAGACGATGGACGAAGCGCGCGGAGAGGCGCGGCGCGCGATCGAAAGCATCGACTTTGCCATGAGCGTTCCGGTGCTTATGCGCAGCGACGGTTTGGAAGATATCAGTTCCGGCATTGACGAGACCACCGTGCGGCAGCCGGCCGGTGTCTTCGCCGCCATCACGCCTTTCAACTTTCCCTGCATGGTGCCACTTTGGTTCCTGCCGACCGCCATCACCTGCGGCAATACCTTCATTTTGAAGCCATCGCCGCAGACCCCGCTGAGCACCGAATTCCTGTTCAAAATGCTTGACGAATTGGACCTGCCCGAGGGCGTTGTCAATCTGGTGAATGGCGCAGTTCCATCGGCGACGGCGCTGATGGAACACCCCGATGTCACCGGCGTCTCTTTTGTTGGATCAAGCGCGGTGGCGAAGATCATCTACGAAACCTGCACGCGCAATGGCAAACGCGTGCAAGCGCAGGGCGGCGCCAAGAATTATATCGCCGTCATGCCCGATGCCGATATCGAAGCCAGCGTCAAGAACATCCTGGGCGCGGCTTACGGATGCGCCGGTCAACGGTGCCTGGCGGCTGCCGTGGCAGTTGGCGTAGGCGACGCCTACGACGCTTTAAGAGACGAACTCGCCAAACAGGTCGCCAATCTCCAGGTCGGCTATGGCCTGGATGAAACCACACAGATGGGAACGGTCATCAGCGATAGCGCCAAGGAACGTATCGAATCCATGATCGCGCAAAGCGCGACAGATGGCGCCGACGTGGTTGTTGACGGGCGCGACTACGATGTCGCTGGCTATGAGAAGGGCTCTTGGGTCGGCCCCACGCTGATCGCGGACGTTCAGCCGAACACGACGATGGCGAATGAAGAGGTCTTCGGTCCGGTACTGGCGCTGATGAAAGCTGACAATTTTGACGATGCCGTCGACATCATCAACCAGAGCCGCTATGGCAATGCCGCCAGCATCTTTACCAGTAACGGCAAAAACGCGCGTGAGTTCAAATATAGCGTCAACGCCGGCAATATCGGCGTCAATATCGGTGTGGCGGCGCCATCGGCATCCTTCCCATTCGGCGGACAAAAGGACTCTTTCTTCGGCGATCTCCATGGACAAGGCATGGATTCGATCGAGTTTTACACCGAGCGCAAAATCGTCATCGAACGATGGGTATAGAGTCATCGGTGTCATCACTTAACACCTTCGGCGCGATCCTCAGCTACGCCGCCGAAATGGAAGCGCAGTTGCAAGCCTATTACGCGCTTATCGGCGACGCCGAGCGCGCCAAGGCGGCCGATAAACGCCGTTTGAAGCTGGAACGCGTCCGCCGGGAAAACGTGGTCGAGATCACGCTGGAACCGATCGAGGGGCTGGACGTGGCGGATTACGCGCTCGACCTGGCTGATGTTTCGACAGAGGGACAAGCCTCTGTCGAAAACGTCGCCGCGCAGTTTTATCGCGACGTCGCGCCGAAGATCAACGTTCGCGCGGCACAGCGCGCGCTGGAACGCTGCGGCAAGGAACATGCTCGGTGAACTGTAGAGGGGCGGTCACTCTGATTGTCCCTAAAGAAGGGGGTTCCCATGCGAACCATAGAGAGCATTAACCTCATCTACCGCGATCCAAAAGTGCGCGGCGGGCGTCCCTGTATTGTTGGCACGAGCTTGCGTGTCACCGACATTGTCATGCAACAGAAGTATGGCGACGGCGATCCCGAAAAAATCGCCAAACGTTTTCAGATCGGCTTGGGACAAGTTTTTGCTGCCTTGGCATACTATCACGAACATATAGATGAGATTGACATCGATATTGAAGAAAACTTCTTGTTCGACGAAAAGCTTGAGGAGCTAGGCATTGATGGAGCAGTCGATTGGCTTTTACTTCGACGAGAACATGCCCAAAGAAGCTGCGACTCAGCTAGCTAGTCAAGGTATCGATGTCATGACGACGCAGGAGGCTGAAAAGTGTGGCACGGGCGATCTGGACCAATTGCGCTTTGCTAGTCAACAAGGACGCGTAATCTGTTCACAGGACAAGGATTTCCTCATATTGGCTCGGACCCATCCCGCGCACTGTGGCATTGCCTTCATTCGGTTCAAGAGCAGCGAGATTGGCGCTTTGGTGAAAGCCTTGCGAGAATTGCATCGCGCTGAATCTTCTGAGTCGATGAGAAACAGTCTTAGATATCTGTAGAGTGGATCATCAGAAAGGACATCCCAAATGAGCGACAGACGAATCGTGCGCGGCGCGTTGCTGCAAGCGACCTGGACTGGCGACAAGGAATCCATGATCGAGAAGCACATCGAATACACCAGGAAGGCCGCCGACCAAGGGGCACAGATCATGTGCTACCAAGAACTGTTTTACGGGCCGTATTTCTGCCAGGTGCAAGATCCGCAGTTTTTTGCGTTCACTGAAGAGATCCCCAACGGTCCCACCACGGAGCGATTCTGCAAGCTGGCAAAAGAACTGAATATGGTGCTGGTGGTACCGCTCTACGAACGCGACGGCGTGGGCGTCTATTACAATACCGCCGCCGTCATCGATGCCGATGGCAGCTACCTGGGCAAATATCGCAAGACCCATATCCCGCACCTGCCGGGCTTTTGGGAGAAGTTCTATTTCCGGCCCGGCAACCTGGGTTATCCCGTCTTTGATACCGCCGTGGGCAAGCTCGGTGTCTACATATGCTACGACCGGCACTTCCCCGAAGGCGCGCGCGCCTTGGGATTGAATGGCGCGGAAATGGTCTTCATCCCTTCCGCGACATCGCGCGGCTTGAGCCAGCACCTGTGGCGCATCGAGCAGACCTCGCACGCGATTTTTAATACCTATTATGTCGGTACCATCAACCGCGTGGGTATCGAAGAGCACGGCGACGACGACTTCTACGGCGAAAGTTATTTCTGCGATCCCAAAGGGCAATTCATCGGCGATCTGGGCAGCGCCCACGACGAAGAATTGATCCTGCGCGACCTTGATCTCGACGTGATACAAGAGGTGCGCGATACCTGGCATTTCTATTTTAACCGCTGTCCCGATCAGTACGAGTCGCTGGTACAGGATACCGTATCGACGACCTAGGGACTCGTTGCCGACTGTCGGGTTTGTGGCCGAGGAAACCCGCCAATTCAAGTGACAAGTTTGGGGCGACCCGGCGGGTCGCCCCAAACACAGAAAAGTCCGCAATGAATGGATGGGGGCTTAGTAATAATTTCTGTGGAATAGGCTGACATTGGCTTATACTTAATCCTGCTATCCGCACAGACTCTAAGAATCAAGAAACGCAATCAAAACCAGTTGATTGCGTTTCTTGTCGTTGTCCGGTAACATATAGTCTGCCCTTTGCGGGCAGTAATTCGGGATTCCCCGTGACATTCGGTTCTGAGCCTAATGTGTCACGGGGAATTGCCCAACATGGGAAAACGCAACGTTTCCCATGTTTATTGTAGCGTACATCGCTTTGCCGATCCAAGTAATGGGGGTTCTGTTCTCATAAATATAGATTGAAAGGCACATCGAGATGTTTCGCACGCTGTTGTTTGTTGTTCTATTACTGTGCTACACCGCGCCACTCCGGGCGCAGGAGGGAAGGGAGGCGGATGAGTACAGGTATTTGCGGGAATGCACCGGTCCCGAGCTGATACATTTTGATGCGTCGCCCTCTCCCGATCCTTTTGATATGATAATGGACAGCGGCGACGCTGTCCGAGCGCTTTACCAGATGGATAGGGAAAGGGTGGAGTTCCCTCAAAAGCGGCGGGAATTCCATGATGCTTTATACCTCTCCTACCACTACATGCTTCGGAGAGTGCCGCCATGCCGAGAATGGGTTGAATTGTACATAACCTGGCACGACTGGATGACCCGCATGGAGATCGGGCTGTATGGGATCCGCGTTGAGATCGATCAGACCTACCAAAGGTACAACAACGCCTTGGATGACTTCATCCAGCGGCTTTCGGGACGGATTCCTAGAAGCACGTAGTTGGTTAATAAGCTCGTCGAAAGGATGCTATAATGTCAGATAATGATGTTGAGCGCAACGAAACGGAAGATACGATGCAATCGCAAGCTCTGAGCAAATTGGCTATTGCCGATGCGCTGTCCCGCGCAGATTATGCCCTAAGCAAGTCGTCAAATATCCGCGAGCCCGAACTGAGAGCACTGTACTACGGGCGAATCGAAACGTGGGAGTATGCGCACCTGTTCGGGTGCGACATGGCGATCGCGAAGCGCGTGTGGACGAACGCTGTTCAACATGGCCAACTCAACTCGCCAGGAGCGGTCAAGTTGCTTGACCAGTGTCTCCCGTCACCAACTCCGAGTAAGTAACCCAAATGCCCCGCGATCGCGGGGCATTACGCTAACCCTAAGCCGTCACCGCGCCCTGAATAAGCTCATCGAAAGCGTTGCCGCTCTTCCGATGGTTGTACTTCCATGAAGCCTCGGCCACGAAGAGCGGCATCCAGCGTTCGGTGTAGTGGTGGTGTGTCCCGTACCACGCGCGCTTGAGCAAACCGAAGAATCCCTCGACAGTATTGGTATGTACCGGACCGGCGACGAACTGCACGCTGTGGTTGATTGCCACACCTGGCACGAGACCGCGCGCCGCTTTATAGACCTGCGCTTCATCCGAGATAAGGAACGTGTTCTCGACATTGATGCGCCTGCGCAGGAACTTGATAACTGCATTGCCAGTCACTTCCGGCGTCACCTCGGCTAAGACATCGCCGCCACGCTCTACAGCAGCCAGCACAGGCGTCTTGTCATGTACGCCTTGGCCGCCCGGCGGATCGTCTTCCCGCTTGTTAGGCTTGCGCTTCTTGCCGCCAATGTACGTTTCGTCCGCTTCGACAATGCCCTGCAGGGTGATCGTCTGTTGACGGCGCCCCATCTCCGCCCGGATACGTTGCTGCATGTACCATGCGGAGCTTTGGTTCATCCGCAAGTCCCGCGCCAGTTGGTAACTCGATACCGATTTCTTGGCATTCACCATGATAGCGATCGCCAGGAACCACTTTTGCAAGGGTATCTTCGTGCCTTGAAACATCGTCCCTGCTAGAACGTTGAAGCTGACGCGGCAGTTATGGCAGTTCCAGCGACCGACACGCTTGCCGTCCCGTTTCTTGGCAACATCCTCGCTGCCGCACTTCGGGCAAAACGCGCCATCAATGAAGCGCAGAGCTTCGAGATGTGCAAGGCAAGTCTCACGTGTCGGGAATAGGGTCATTACATTAACTAGTTGCATAATTGCTCCTTTCTTGTACCCTAATTATGGTACGGCTTGTACTTTGTTGTCAAGCCCCCATCCATTCATTGCGGAAATTAGCTCAATAGGATCCGAGGAAGGGTCGCATTTGTGGCTGAAATCAACTTAGCTCAACATGTGGCTGATGCGCTGTTGGTGATGGAAAAACACAGAGTTAGTGATCGTAGATTCATGTTTTCATCTCTTGGACAGCGAGAAGAGATTGAACTTGTCTCCTCTGACAAACGCGAGAGATTCTTACTTGACCTAAGCCGTGGTCGGAGTGAAATCCGCCGAGTTAAGATGCAAAATCGTGCGAGAAAAACTGTTATACTTGCACGACTTGGTCTTGAAGGAAGATACCACACGAACCCAGATGGTCAGGAAATCGCCACACCGCATCTGCACATCTATCGTGAAGGATACGGTGACAGGTGGGCAGTGACCGTACCGTCCGACACGTTTTCAGACCTCGATGATATTTGGACGACATTGCATGATTTTATGCGCTTTTGCAATATTACAAAGCCCCCAAATATAGAGCGGGACCTAATCACATGATAGATGAAATCCAGCAGTTAACGGACAGATATCACAACTGGCTCAGTGAAAAGACGATCCTCCGCGAAATAAACGACTGGGTTGAAATCAGAACGCCGTTTTTGGATAGACATAATGATCATATGCAGATTTATGCGAAGTCATCCGATGGCGGCTTCATGCTCACCGATGATGGATACACAATTGAAGACTTGGAAATGAGTGGGTGCAAGCTCGATACGCCAAAACGCCGCGACTTGCTCCACATGACTGTGAATGGATTCGGAGTACGTTTGAAAGACAGCGAGCTGCAGGTAACAGCCACGTCTCAGAACTTCGCCCGTCAAAAGCATCATCTCTTGCAGGCGATGCTGGCGGTTAATGATCTCTTCTATTTGGCTCAGTCTTTCACTTCCAGTCTATTCTACGAAGACGTCGTTGCTTGGCTGGACATCTCTGGAATCCGCTATTTCCCTAATGTGAAGTTGACGGGCAAGAGTGGGTACGATAATCACTATGACTTTGTCATCTCACAGTCAATTGAGTATCCCGACCGTGTATTGTTGAGCATCACCGACCCGAGCAAGTCCAATGTGTCAAAGGCTGTTTTCGCCTGGACTGATACTGGTGCGGCTCGCCATCGAGAATCACGAGCGTATGCGATCTTGAATGACTCGGACAGGTCCGTATCACGGACGGTGTTGGATGCCTTCCGCAACTACGACATGCGCCCGGTATTGTGGTCAGACCGTGAAGCAGTACGTGAAGAACTGGCCGCCTGATTCTAGCCGCGAGGTCGCAGCCCGACTTCTTGCACAAGAGCGTATCGGCCTGATGCCGGCGGCGAATGCGACGATTCCGGTGTTGGGTTCCGCGTAGCGCTCCGTCCATAAAGCGAGCGGCATCGCAAAAGTTTTCTTGCGCTATTGCGGGGGTCGATCGCGGACTTGTATCTCGCCGATAAAAAGGCGATCGGCGATTGGCTGGTTGTCAGCGTCTCGAATTGGGCTGCGGAAACCGGTGCGCCAATCGTAGATGCCCATTTGCAGCCCATAGACACCCGCTTCAATCCGCTGTTGGAGGAGAATCGAGCTGTCTTGGACGAAGTAAAAATCCGGATTCCAGAAGCTGGGTGAAATGCCGAGAAAGTCGCGTTGCCCAACAATTTCGCCATTTTGGCTGACGAGGTGTACAAAGGCAATGACGGTCGCGCCGGACGATTTCACGAGCGGTCTGAAGTAGAGCTGGATGTCGATGCTGTCGCTCTCTCCGAAAATCGTTTCCCTGGGAATATCAATTCCGAGCAGGCCCAGTTCAGGAATTCGATCGCCAAACAGTATCGGGAATTTTAGTTCGACCCTCCCTATCGCTTCGCTTTCAATGAAAACCTTTCGCGCGGAAGCAGCCGCCAATGTGGCTGCCAATAGCTCGGGCTCGCTAGTCAGTTCATAGACCTGAAATGCCAGCTTTCCGTCTTGGCGGAATATGGGGTCGGCATGTCTCGTCCCGGATTCTTCTTTCAGCCACTGGGCGAATTTTTCGGAAATCGGGGAGAATGGGGAAAGGAATAAGCGCCCCGGCTGTTGGCTTAGGATCATACTGTTAGAGGCGTTGAAGAAAACCACTTGCAAGTCGCTCTGCGATGGAGCGTCTGAAAATTTATAGACAAGCGGATCAAGCGCTGTGTCTGGAACTGATACAAATACCGTCTCTTCATTGCGGTCTTGCAGATTATGCGCCAATTGCTGCAAGTCGTCGCGATAAATTTCATGGACCTTGTCACCCTGTTCCTTGGCGTGGTGGAAGTCAAGACCAGTATTTTTCGACGCTTCCCAATCGACAAAATAAGCGCGATAGTCGGCAATTCCCGTGGCAGCCACAACCACAATGGCCAGTGACCAGCCGAGAGCGGGTCGCTTGGAAAACATCTCGCTCAGTTTTGATACGCTGATGCCGACGAATAACATGACGCTTGGCATGATGGCGATGGAGCGAAGATAAGAGGGCGCCAGGATAGTTAAGAGGCTGGGGATCAACCCGAATAGGGTCAGAGCGACCAAGTATATATTTACAGGAGCAAGTCGCGCGCGGGCAAGGGCTATAGCCAGCCCAAAATAGACCAGCAATCCAATCGGCAGCGGGAACAAGGGGCGCCCAGAGACGTTGTATCTCCAGGTTGGATCGCCGACAAAAGCGGGCATGCCGATCAGTCGAGTGGCATTATCAAACATCCACTGGGGGTCGCCTCTGATCGCATTACGAAGCGGTTTGGCAATGTTTTTCGCTCGGGCGGCGCCTTGCGGATCTGTGATGTAATGGTGCGCCATCGGCAGTGTGATCAGCGCAGCGATGATGCCCACTAGAAAGATCTCAATCCAAATGCGCCGGAATAGCGTGGGATGAAAGATGGCAAGAATAACAACAAAAAGGCCGTAGCTCAGGTACATCGCCAGCGATGAGGTATAAGTGTAGATCGCGAATCCCAGCGCCAGTCCTGTTAGAATCGCGATGCGCCGCCTTTTGCCTGTCTGGTGTGTGTTGAGCAAGCGCGATAAGCCGATCAGCACAAGTAAAACGATCACCGGCAGCATGACCGCTCGTAGCCCAACTCTTGATGTGAATACCGCCCAAAACGAGACAGCTGTCAGGCCGCCGGCGACGACCCCTGCACGGCTGGAATAGTTTTGAAAGCCGAATCGATACGTCAGGCCGACCGTCAATAGGCCGCAGACAAAAGCAGGGAACTTGATCATCAGAGAATTGATGCCGAAGAAGAGATACGGCAAGCCCAACAGCCATACAAAGGCGCCCTCGCGACCCTGATTCGACGGATAATAGAGCCGCAGATAGCCATCGTCAATAAGATGAACAGCTGCCTCGGCATTGAAAACCTCATCGTGCTGAAGCCCGGGCGGTACATCGTCGTACATCCACAGCCGCAGGAATGCGGCTGCCAACAAAATGATCGTGCCAGTTGCGAGACGGTTGCGAAATGTCATCGGCGACAATCAATGCAAGAATCAGGACGCTTGCGCAAATGAGGGTCCGCGCCTCACTATAATAGCACGAACGTACGTTTCAGTTTTCTTGCGACGAGGGCGCGTTTGTGATGGACTGAATTAACGAGCCGAATGTCGGCTTCGCATGGCGCTCTTCCGGATTGCATTCGGCGCGGACTGGCGTCCAATTCCATTGACCGTTTTGGAGGTCCACGCCGTCGGGCATAGCGCCGACGTTTTGTGAAAGCGCCGCAGTTTGATTCGCTGCCGTGTGCTGGCCATTGCCTGATACTGATTGACCGTTGCCGGCTAGCTCTTCGCTGACCGCGCTGGAAAACGAGATTGATGGCCTTGAAAATGACCTTGCTGGAGGTTCCAGGCCGGTCATGCCAATGCAGGAATCGATACAACTCTTGCGGGCGAGCCGGCGCCGCGACTAAAGACGGCCCGCCGGGAGCAGGTACTAACTGAAAGCAGCGTACAGCCGCGCAAAAGTCGAGTGCGGCACGACAAATACAGCGCCGTGCCTCGGGCTGGGCGGGAAGCTTATCTGGTCAGTAACGATCTCCCAATGGTAGAGATCCCGGCTAATCGACGCGCCAAAATAGCCGTCCCTGAAATGATCGTAGAACATCAGCCACAATTCATCCTGGATCGGAAATACAGTCGGGCCTTCTGTCCATTGCGGCGTGATAAGACCTTCCGTAATGTCAAAAGTTCCGGTCACAGTCTCGGCTGAAGCAACGCGCATGGCTTTCTGGATCGTTGATGGAATATTGATGCCCCGCTCATCTTTATAAAAGAGCACATATTCCTGGTTGTGAAAGATGAGAGTGGCATCGATAACAGTAAAGCCGGGATCGAAGTAGATTTCCGAGGGCGCAAACGTGAGGAAGTCATTGGTCGTCGCTGTCCAGATGCGATGGTTCCAGGCGTTCAAGAATCGCGCGGCTTCCGTATCCTGAACGGTAGACGACCAGATCAATCGGAACTCATCCGCCAACTGGTCATAGAAAATCTCGGGCGCCCACATATTCTTTGTGTGCTCCACCTCCGACATCAAGGGCAAAATGCGCTGCTCCCCCCAGTCTATGAGATCAGCCGAATGGGCATAGCCGATGCCGTTATTGTTCCAGCCGTCCGTCCAAATCAAATGGAAGCCCTCATCGCGCGGATCCGGCAAAATGAATGGATCGCGCATACTGCCAACAGTCACCTCAGATCGGATTATGAACTCCCCGTTATTGATTGTCGCCCATTGATAAGCATCGCAACTGTAGGCAAGATGCAACGCTTCACGGTCTGTGGTGAAATAGGACATCAAATAGACTTCTTGAAAGGCGTCGCAAGGCGTATCGTTTTGCGCGACGGCCGAGAGTGTCGAGACAGCGCCAAGCCATATGGCACAGAAGCACAGCAGGATGCCGCGCCGATCAGACGACCGCGACTTCAATTGATTCTTGAATTGCATGATGTTTCTACTCCGAGAATTCTACCTTGAGGCGGAGTTGGTTGTTTCGAGTACGCGCATCCGATCGGCAGGGACATGCGCAATGACTATGCGACAAAGCTGTCGCGTCACATAGCAACAGGCTTAACAATTCATCACATTTTAATGCGCCAGCAACTGTTGGCGCAAAAAGCGCCTGGTTGCGCCAAGCGCGATGTCCGCTTCGCCCGGCCTATCATACTAAAGATATTGATAAGCCGGCAAAGTAAGGAACTCGCTGAAATCGTCGGCGCGGATCATCTGATCGAAGAGTTGCATCGCCAGTTGAAAGTTGCCGCCGTTGAAGCGCTCATCGCCGACTTCGCCACGAATGGCGTCCATTTCTTCTTCTAGCAATTGGCCGAACAACTGCAAGGTCAGCGGATGTCCGTCGGCGAGTGTCGCGTTGTGGTGCAGCCACTGCCAGACCTGGGAACGGCTGATTTCTGCGGTGGCAGCGTCTTCCATCAGCGAATACAGGGGTACACAGCCATTACCGCCGAGCCAGGCTTCGAGATATTGAATGCCGACTTTGAGGTTGAGGCGCACGCCGCCTTCGCTGATATCGCCGGCGCTAGGGGCGAGCAAATCGGCTGCGGAGACCTTGACATCTTCACGCTGGCGATCGATTTGATTCGCTCCCGGCATGTATTCGTCGAAGACGTCGGTTGCAATACCGACTAAGCCGGGATGCGCAACCCAGGTGCCATCGTGGCCTTCTTTCGCCTCGCGCAGTTTATCGGCGCGCACTTTGTCCAGGGCGGCTTGATTGCGTTCCGGATCGTTACGGATGGGGATCTGGGCCGCCATGCCGCCCATGGCGTGGGCGCCGCGACGATGGCAAACCTTGATGACGTGCAGCGTGTAGTTGTACATGAAGGGCACGGTCATGGTTACTTGCGCGCGGTCGGGCAACAAGTAGTCGGCGTGGTTGCGGAGCTTTTTGATATAACTGAAGATGTAATCCCAGCGTCCGCAGTTAAGCCCGGCCGAGTGCTCTCGCAGCTCGTGGAGGATTTCTTCCGCTTCGAAGACGGCCAAAATGGTCTCGATCAGCACGGTCGCTTTGATTGTGCCACGCGGAATGCCGAGGGCGTCTTGCGCGTGGATGAAGACGTCGTTCCAAAGGCGCGCTTCCAGGTGGCTTTCCAGCTTGGGCAGGTAGAAATAGGGACCGGTGCCGCGCTCCTGGGCGGGCCGGACATTGTGAAAGAAATAGAGACCGAAGTCGAATAGTCCGCCGGGAATCGGCACCCCGTCCACCAGGAACTGGCCTTCGTCGAGATGCCAGCCGCGCGGACGAACAAGCAGTGTGGCGGTTTCGTCATTGAGCTGGTAGAAGCGACCGTCGGGGTTGGTGAAGGTGATGCTGCGGTTGACAGCGTCGCGCAGATTCACTTGTCCTTCGAGCATATTATCCCAGGTTGGTGAATTGGCGTCTTCAAAGTCGGCCATGAAGACCCGGGCGCCACAGTTGAGCGCGTTGATCACCATCTTGCGCTCGGTGGGACCGGTGATTTCCACACGGCGGTCTTGTAGGTCCGGCGGAACATGGGCGACTCGCCAGGTCCGGTCGTCGCGGATGGCGACGGTTTCTGGAAGAAAGTCGGGCAAATTCCCGGCGTCGATATCGGCTTGGCGTTTTCCGCGCGCCGCCAGCAAGTCGTCGCGGCGGGCGGTGAATTCCCGCGCCAAGCCGGCGAGGAAGTCGATGGCTTCGGGCGTGAGGATGGATTGGTATTCGGGTTGTATCTGGCCGCGGATGTCAATCCCGGCGGGGTGGTTTTGGTTCATGGTATCGGTTTCCTAAGCATGTATGATTTGCGCAACTGAAGAAAATATAGGCTAAAACGCGCGTCTAATACAGGCTGGAAGTGGCGAAAACTCACTGCTGTCCGACGGTGTTTGGTCATTCAAGCAGATATGAGTAGTACTTCAGTTCAGTAGCCGTCTTGTTCAAACCGTCTCGTGTTAGCTTAGTCAGATACGCATCGACGTCGTATGGTGGCTTCGTAAGCCTGTTGCGGTGTTCACGCGCGGCTTCACAGAACTCGTCGGGGTTCGCGAGAAGAATCGGCACCAAGAAGTCGTCAGGCTTCTGCGCCACGATTCCATGCGGCGCCAATGCGTCGGCTGGAAAATGCTTCAGATTATGCGTGAGAATCACGCCGCATGAGCCCTGTATCGCAGCCGCTGCTACGTGCCGGTCCTTTTCGTTGATACCCTCCAAACTCTCGATAAGATGTTCATATCCCGTTACAAGCCCATGACGAAAGAATCTATCCATAAGCACCAAAGTGTGCGTCTCAAATCGTGCATGATCTAAGTCAGGTCGCACTTTACGAATAGTACTAATTAATTCGCTTCGAATGTCCGGCGACCATTTCAGTTTACAGAGTTCACATTCGGCGACTTGTAGAAGAATATCCCGCATCCCGGCAAGATGCAGGATATTCGTATCGACAATCGCGGTAGGGAGTGGAGTGCTAGTCATATAGGCCCAAATCTTGTGCCTCAGCGGTCAATTCATCGAGGATGGCCGCTCGTTCGCGGCGGTGCTTCTGCTTATATATCAAGACATCCTCCCTTCGAATCCGTCGGTGACTTCCAACTTTGTGATATGGAATTTCACCGGCTTCAAGCAGCTTAATCAGATAGGGTCGTGAGACGTTGATGATGTCCGCTGCCTGACTAGTAGTTAGTTCTGAATGTAGTGGCGTCAAGGCCATGCTTAGTCCATTGGCCTTCATTCTCAGCATGCCCAAGAGCAGCGTCACGATTGTGGCAGGAAGCACGATCATTTCCTCTTCTTGGTCATCTACGACACGAATCCTTAGGTCTTCTCCTTTCTGAATATGACGCGCAAGAGCGATGGATGATTCATGTGCAATCGTAGACTCCTTCTTGGGTACAAGACCTGAGCTACTTTCCAGAAAAGTAGCAGTCATTGCCCACTCCTGTCTAATCGGCTTCTTGATACTGGACGTACGGAGCACGTAAAGGCCTGCGTGTGGCAAAATTATAGATATACATGTCGATCCTCCATTTGATGTGAATAGGTGACTCTAGCCTACCACATGAACGAAATAAACGCAATAAGTGAATTAAACGAAACGAGTTGGCAACTACTCTAGCCGCAGCACCGAATCTGCCAGCACCTCAGCGAAGACAGCCATGAAAAGATTCACGTCCTCGGGGCGGAAGACCATCGGCGGCTTGAGCTTGAGCACGTTGTGATGCGGTCCTTCGGTGCGGAACAGGATGCCGCGCTCTTTCATGCCGTATAAGCCTGGTCGAAAGGTTGAGACAACTTAGTTTTCCGATTTGTCGCATGTATGGGAAACGAGCGAGCAAATGGCGACTGGTATAGGAGAGCGTCGCTCGATTGGGTCTACACGATAATTGATATGGATCAATTCAGTAGAATTGCGTATCTTTGTAATTCTGAAGAGGTCATATGCAGTCCGCTGCGATTGAGATTTTCCAAATATCTCTCAACCGTGTATGGTGGATTCTTTAGTCGTCCTCGAATTATGCGAATAGCGGCACAGAATTCCTTCGTCCTGACCTTCAGTAAGTTCAACATGAAGTCATCGGGATGTTGCGCCATGATGTCGTGTGGAGATAGTGATTCTTCCGTAAAGTCCTTAAGATTCTGCGTAATGATCACATTGCACTCCCCAACAATTGCCGCGGCAAGCACGTGACGGTCATCAGGATCGGGCAACGTCAGACTATCAATCAAATTCTCATAGCCCGTCACTCTCGCGTTGAGAGTTTCTGTTTCCATCAGTTTACGCAAGTTTTCGAGTGTTTTGCGCTCCAGATCAGGGTCATTTCTTAGACGCGCATCCATCCATTCATCTTGAATAGAGTACGTCCATTTCGCCAAGAACAAGTTCGCCTTGGCCAATTGCAGGAGTAGGTCTCGAATTTGTGAAGAATATTGGACGTTGGCGTCGAGCAGCGCTATTGGCTGGCTCATTAATCGTACAGGCCAAGTTCTTGAGATAATGCTACGAGTTCATCGAGAGCAGCATCGCGCTTGCGGTCAGTTTCTTCTTTGTATGCCATCAGGTCTTCCATGCGAACGATATAAAACATGCCCTGCTTGCAATAAGGCATTGCCCCGGATTTGAGAAGGTCGATGACATACTTGCGCGACACACCTAATATGTCGGCAGCCTGTCCGGCGCTCAACTCGGCGTGGTGTGGAATGGTGGTTTTGACTTCGCCGGACAAAATGTTCAGCAAGATGTCATGCAGCAATTGTATCGCTTCCGGCGATAATTTTGTCACCTCTTCGGTCTCGGTATCAACCAATTGAAGAGGTTGGTCTGATTTGCGAATATTGCACAATGCCAACGCTTGTAGTATCTCTCTCAGACCCAGCACATCCATGTCTTCTTTAGTCAGATATTTGATTCCAATCATGACATCAATCCATACTCCCTATCCGAGTAGCGTATCATAACGAAGCAAGACTGCCAACATTTGCCCCCGACCCCTTGCATAATGGCGTATCCAGTAGAACGTCCGCGAAGACAGCCATGAAAAGATCCACGTCCTCGCGGCGGAAGACCATCGGCGGCTTGAGCTTGAGCACGTTGTGATGCGGTCCTTCGGTGCTGAGCAGGATGCCGCGCTCTTTCATGCGCTCGACGATGTATGTCGCTTCCCAATCCGCAGGCTCCAGCGTCTTCGCGTCGCGAATGAGTTCGACACCGAGGAAGAGACCGGATCCGCGCGCCTGCCCGATGATTGGGTGCTGGGCTTGCAGCTTTTGCAGGCGTTGCATCCAATGGTTGCCGGTATCGAAGGCGTTGCGTTGCAGGTTGTCATCGGCGATGATGTTGAGTACCTCCAGGCTGATCGCGCAGGCGACCGGGTTGCCGCCGAAGGTGTTGAAGTATTCCATGCCGTTGTTGAAGGCGGCGGCGATTGCCGGTGTGGTGACAACAGCGCCCAGCGGGTATCCATTGGCGATCGGCTTGCCCATAGCGACGATATCGGGAATGACGCCGCTCAATTGGAAAGACCAGAAGTGACTGCCGACGCGGCCGAAGCCCGTTTGCACTTCGTCGGCGACGCAGACGCCGCCGGCAGCTCGCACGATGTCATAGGCGCGTTTGAGATAATCAGCCGGGTGCGGCATCTGACCGCCACAGCCCATGATGCCCTCGGAAAAGAACGCGGCTAGATGTCCGCCACGCTCCTCAATGGCCGCGACTTTGTCACTGACTGAACGGGCATAGAACTCACCGGCGCAGGAATCGTAACCTCGAGCGGCGCCGCGATAGCCATCGGGCATGGTCGCGACTTCGACATGATCGGGCTTGCCGCGTCCACCAGGTCCATTGAACTTGTAGGGGCTGATGTCGATCAGCGCCGTGGTATGGCCGTGATAGGCGTGATCGATGACGATGAAGTCGTTGCCGCCGGTGTATGCCGTGGCCAGGCGTATGGCCAATTCGTTCGCCTCGCTGCCGCTATTGACAAAGAAACAGACCGAAAGTGGATCGGGCAAGGTCGCGGTGAGCGCCTCGGAGTAGTCCAGTATCGTCGGGTGCAGATAGCGGGTATTAGTATTTAATATCGCCGTCTGATCTTGCGCTGCCGCCACGACACGCGGATGGTTGTGCCCGACGTGCGGCACGTTGTTGACGCAATCCAGGTATCGCTGTCCCTCGTGATCGTAGAGGTGTTGCATGAAGGCGCGTTCAATCTGCAATGGATCTTTGTAAGAGAGGCTTAGCGCGGGATTCAGCAAAGCGCCCCGTCGTTCTAGGAGATCGTCCGATGATGGTTTGTCAGGCGCGGCGACTGCAAATGGCAGTCGCAGAATCAGGTTGGGATCGGGAGAAAGCGATGTATAGAGTTCGCGCAGCTTGGGGGCGCAGACGCCGGGGAAGTTCTCTTCCTCCAGTAAGTCGACGATGATTTGAAAATGTAGTTGCGGGATCCAGTTGCCGTTGCGCGGATAATCGCCGATATGCGCCAGAAGGTCGCTGGCCGCCACAGCTTGCCCGGGCTGCCAGCGATCGAGTACCGCAGGTGACAGATGCCCGTACAAGGTGAAGAAACACAGGTCAGCAGTTGGCTGATGTCTCAGGATCAGTGTGGGTCCGAAATCTTGCTCGGCAGCGTGATCTCGTATGCTATGTATTGAGCCGGCTAGCGGGGCGTAAACCGGCGAATCGGCAGGCGCGAAGAGATCGACACCCAGGTGGACCGTGCGACGTTCATGGTGATCGAGGGCGAACATGTCTTGCCGGTAGATCGGGCGCACTTCGTTGTAATGGCCGATGCCGATAGTCTTGGCGCCGAGCCGCCTGCGTATTGGCTCGGCGTAGGCCTCGGGATTCTCAAGATCGGATACCCTTGCCAGAAGACGACTGCTCATGCCGAGGTCCAAGGTCGCGCTGTTGGTGGAGTCGAGTTCCGTTCCTAGAACAGGCGCGAAAGTTTCCCCACGCAGCCAATTGACGACCTTTTGCGTCTCTGGAAATGCGGGCAGACCACAGGCGTCACGGAAGAGATAATGAGCGTAACGCGGATGCAGGACGCTCAGCTTTTACAGCAGATCCCAGGCTCCGCTTTCGCTGACGCTGAGATGCCGGTTGTCCGGTTCGTTCTTCTGTTGATGCCAGGAAATACAAACGCTGAGGCAGAGCCTCGCGGCGATTAGCGGGAAGACCGCCTGCACTTCCTGCCCAGTCAGCGGGAAGGCGCGATGATAGGCGGCGATAATAGGCAGCGCTTTTTCCAGCGGACGCTGTGTATGCATCATGATGTAGGCCAGCGCGACGGCCAGATCAGTCACTGTTGGGCTGAAAACCATGTCGCCCAGATCGATCATGCCGGTGACATGCGCCCCAGAGCCCTCGGCGCGGACCAAGATGTTGGTGTCGTTGGCGTCATTGTAGACGAAGCTGTGGCGCAAGTCGGGCAAGATCGGCAACAACTCGTCGCGGTAAAGCCCCAGGAAAACGTCGAGCATGGCTTTTCTGGTTGGTGGAAGGTCCTGACCATATTGCGCGACCTGCGGCAAGTTACGGATATTCCAGCGATAATTTAGCCGTCGTTCGTCGTGATGGAAGGACTGCATGCTCGCGGACAGACTGCCAAGCTTGGCGCCGATATCGTCCAGTAGAACGGCGGAATGGGGTCGGAACTCGCTGAGCGGCGTCCCCTCAATGTAGGTCAACAAGCGAGCGCGATAGCGATGACCATCGTCGCTAGAGGTTTCGATCATGTCCTTTGCATCGCTTGACGCGATCACTTCAGGAAAGAGATCAATAGCTGCCAGATGTTTCAGGGTCGCGTTTTGCAGGTCAAGCGCCTGGCGCGATACGCTGGCATGAGCGATCTTGAGCACATATTGGCCGCCACTGGCAGACACCAGGTGAAAGTTGCGGTCAAGCTCTGATGGCAGCTCTTTTGTTGCAGCGACGGCGATCCCGTAACGCGCTCTGACGATGGTTCGCGCATCGTCCAGCGAAAAGGGCGGGCGGATATTTTCTTCCATGGAAAGCATGGCGTGGCCTTTTTCAGGGCAGGGCACAGACTCGGGCAGTGGTCAATCAATCAGACATGTTGCTTTGGCAGGTATCGTACAGGATGTTTAAGCACCGAGTATACAGCCGCTCGGCGGCAGCGAATTTCCATGCCGCGCCCACAGAAAATAATGAGCCCCTTGCTCTTCTGAGCAAGGCGGTTTATTAAGAAAGAGGGCAGAGAGATTCTTGATCGGACTCGCGCAACATGCTTTCCCTCGAAATCAGAATTGGCCTCAGCCGGCAAAGAGCGGTGTAGGCAGGCCTTTGACACCTGGATTGAACTCGAAAAAGCTGCCGGCCATTGGATACTTCGCCAAGTCGGACTCGTTCATAGCGGTTCTGGCGGACGTAATATACAGGGTATCGAGATCGGCGCCGGCGAAGACGCAGTTGGTGATGTTTAGCGCCGGCATCGGCACGACTCGCAGGATTTCGCCCGTGGGCGAATAGCGGGTGATGCGCGCGCCACCAAAATGCGCCACCCAGATGCAGTCCTCGCTATCGACCGTCATGCCGTCGGGGACTCCTTCGTCGTCGCGGGTAAATTGCGTGAAGGTACGTTTGTTGCTGAGTTCGCCCCCGGCTCCCATATCCAAGGCATAGATGATTCGTTTGAAGGTGTCGGTGTGATAGATGATCGTGTTGTCGAGATTGAAGGCCGGGCCGTTGCAGATGACATAGTCATCATCGACCTGGCGGACGCTCAAATCCGGATCGAGCCGATAGAGCGCGCCCGTTTCCTCTTTTTGCCCGAGATCCATGGAGCCCGCCCAATAGCGCCCGCTGTTGTCGACCTTGCCGTCGTTGAAGCGATTGTTCGCGAGCTGCGCTTCGGGCAGGTGTATCGGCGCGACGGAAAGGTTATCGAAGTCGATGGCGGCGAAACCATCTTTGATCGTGCCGACAAAACCGCCACCTTGTCGCGGATTCAGGCTGGTCACTTCGAGGTCGAAGGTCCAGGTCTTTTTCGCGCCATCGGCGAGCGAATAGCGATGCACCTTGTTACTGAAGATATCGACCCAGTAAACTGCATTTTCGGCTTCGACCCATACGGGACCTTCGCCCAATAATGCCGGGATTTCCCAAACAGTTTTCACTTCTGGCATCTAAAATCCTTTCGCTTCGCCGCACTAGTTTACCAGTTCGTCAAGCTGCCGTCAGCCCGTCGAAGGTGCTGTAACTCACTCATCTCGAAGGGGTATTTGCCAAGAGCCTCGGGATTGAACTCGATGCCCAAGCCCGGCGCCTTTGGTGGCAGTAGGTAGCCATCTTGCCATTCGGGCTGGTTGCTTATCAGGTCAGACAGGCTTTCGCCCGGTCGGCGGGGCAGTTCTTGCACGGCAAAGTTGGGCACGGACAAGCTGAGGTGAAGAAAAGCGGAGGTGGCGACCGGACCGATCGGGTTGTGCACGGCCAGGTCAATGTAGTGGGTTTCACAAGCGGCGGCGATCTTCTTCGCTTCGGTCAAACCGCCGCAGACGCACAGGTCCACGCGCGCATAGTCGATCAGTTCTTCTTCGATAACCTGACGAAATTCCCACTTGGAATTGTACTGCTCGCCCACAGCCAGTGGCACGGTCGTGCGCTGGCGCAGGTTGCGGTAGGAAGCCGCGTTTTCCACGCGCAGGGGATCTTCGACGAAATAGGGACGGTATTGTTCGAGTTCCTGGCATAGCCAAATAGCATCGGCGGGATTGATGCGCGTATGCACATCGAGCGCGATCTCGACCTCGTCTCCGACAGCCTGGCGGATCGCTTCACATTCTCTGATAGCGCGCAGCACGGCCGGGCGCGGTTCCATGATGTCGCCCGGCAGATCGACGAAGGCCCAGCGCAGCACCTTCCAGCCTTCGGCGACCGATTGCTGGCAGCGCACAACCAGTTCGTCGACCGTATCGCCGGTGTTGTGGTTGTAAGTGAGAACGCGGTCACGGACACGACCGCCCAGCAGATCGTAAACCGGCACGCCCAGCGCCTTGCCTTTGATATCCCACAGGGCAATATCGATGGCAGCGATGGCGGCGGTCAAAATGCGCTGCGCCGGGAAGAATCCGCCGCGGAAGAGCAATTGCCAGATGTGCTCGGTGCGGAAGGGGTCTTGCCCGATGAGCAGGGGCTTGAAATGTTCGATGGCGCCTTGCACGGCCAGTTCGCGCCCGGTAATGCCGGATTCGCCAACGCCGCTGATGCCTTCGTCGGTGTCGATCACGACGAAGCAAAAGGTGCGCCATTCTTTGGCCAGATAAACTTTGACGTCGGTGATTTTCATGCGGTATTCCTCATTTTAATCTCGCGTGTTGAGCATGCGCCTGTTGGTTGGCTTGGCGAATGACATCAGTCCAGGCTTTGTACTCGTTTTCGAAAGGATCGAGGAAGCCATTCTCATTCGAGTTGACATCACCGCGTTCGGCGTCATCCCATTGTTCAAGATAGCCGCAATGATGCCAGCCGACCATATAGGGTCGAGCCGCGGTTTCTTCCAGGTATTGCCGATACATTTGCGCGACATAGGCGACGCCCCGGGAATTGGTATGGGCGCCTTTCACCTTGAACTTTTGCTGATGGGGATTCGCGTAGCCGAAGCTGCCGTCTCCGTTCATTATGGGCTTCCCGGTCTCGCGATGAATCCAGTCGAGAATTTCGCGGTCTGCGTCGAATGGATTGTAACTTTGTATCAGAACAACATCCACGTATTCAGCAAGGATGGGCAAGAGCCAATCGCGGAACATCCCGACCAGGGTCTTGTCGCCCAGGATGAGATGATTGGGATCTGCTTGGCGGATGGCGTCGTAGTGCAGTTTGTACCAGCGTTCGGCGATTTTGCCCATGAAGGCCGCGAGTATCTCGCGCGCCCGTTGGCGGTCGACTGGATTGAACCAGGTGTCCAAACGCGCCAAGTAGTCCCAAGAGATCCCGTAGGCGCGGCTCACCGGGATGCCCCAGGCGTTGGCGGCGTCGGCAGCGCTGTTGAAGGCGCTCTGTAGATGTTCGATCCAGGCGCGTTTACCCGGCGCATACTCGCCCAAACGGACGATGGCATTGACCCAGGGATATATCATGACATCGTCGTCTTGCGAGCCCGGAGCCTGGTTGGTCTCCCACTGCGGGATATCCACATAGAGATAACCCAGCAAATTTCGGCTGTCGCGGTGCTCGCGGCAGACCTGTTCCACTTTCTTGCTCAGATAGCGTTCGAAGTCAGGGGAGAACAGGTCGGGCATAGACGCTTCGCCCTTGGCTTTCTGCCAACTGCTGAGCGGAACCGTATTAAACGAAGCGACGTAGTAGACTTGCTTCCGGTAGAGTTTTGAGGGTATCGAGGCATGCGTATGCTTGGCAAAGGTATTGAAGCCGAGGCGCTTGCAGACTTGCGCCTGCCGGTCGATCCACTGCTTTGCCGCGTCTCCGTCTGGGTTAAAACGTCCATCAGACTGGATAAAGTCGCTGCCATATCTTCGGATTGTATGTTCAAGGTTGTAGGGACCCATCCAGAGATGAGGTTCCAGATGATTCACTCCCAGAGACAGGAAGGGTTCACCTTCCGGACTGGTGAACCACCATACGGCGGAGATCTTTTCGACGCCAACGAAACCGGTCCTTGTTGTAGGGTTCATGCTTTTCTAGCCTCTTGTCTCCAGCAGATAAAGCGCGACACGCGGACGACCGCCGCAGTTAGCCCCTGATTTATAGCGGATTTCGGGCCAATACCCAAGATTTCGATCCCTTGTCAGGTCGTGCCGCCATAGATGTCTGGATGACGTCAGTTGGAATGACGTCATTTGCTATCGGGGGGCTACCAACTCAGTCCAGCGCCGTGCTCATAAAGCGGATTACCAGAATCGTGCGGGACGTCCGGGTGTTGTTCACGTACCGCTTGCATGGAAAAGGGCAATTCGAAAGGCAAGGTCGCGGTCGGTTTGAAGCGACCAAAGATGACATCCAATACAGCGGCGTCGCTGGCGCTGAAATTGGCCAGCAAAGCGGCGCAGGCTTGCGCGATTTCCGGAATCACTGCGGGACGGTCGAGGTAGATATCGACAATGGTTGGCAGCGCACGCATGATCGCAAGGATACGACCCAGTTCGGGTTCCTTGAAGTCGAGATCGCCGGCGTGGAAGAAGGCTTCGAGGAAGATGTCGTTTCGCGGCTGGTAGGGAGTCTGCAACCGCAAGATGGCAAGATCAGCCTCAGCGGGCGATTCGACCAGCTCGCCGTAGGCCGCAGCGACGTCTTTGTCGATGTTTTCGATGTAGATCTTCGGTCGGTCGCGCAGTGGCAAGATATCATTGTTTTTCAATAGCACGATCGACTTGCGCTGCGCCAGGTTGCCGGCGGCGCGGAAAGCCGGATTGCCGGCGATAGAGACGGCCCCCTCCACATCAGCATAGCGATTCTCGAACAAGCCGAGACGGAATTTGTCGCGCAGCAGTCTGCGAACGCTGGTATCCAATCGCGCCTCGCTGAGCTGTCCGCTCTTCACCAGATCTATGACGACTTCGGTACAGTGTTCGCCGCCGAATTGATCGACGCCAGCCTCGAGCGCCTTCAGGGTGCGCTCTTCCAGGCTGAGCTGCTCGACGCCCCAGGCCCGTGCCGGGAAGACTGTTCCCGCCACATGGGCGTCCGTCAGAGGACCCCAATCGGTGCAGACCACGCCGTCAAAGCCGAACTCTTCGCGCAGCAAGCCGGTGATGATGCCTTTGTTAAAGGCGAAACCGACCGGCTCGTATTCGGTGTCAACCGGCATACCGTAGTAGGGCATGATCATGGCGATGCCGGCGTCGATAGCCGCTTGGAAGGGCGGCAAATGATAAGCGAAATGGTCGCCGGGATAGACTTGCTCGCGGCCGTATTGGAAATGAGGATCTTCGCCGTCTTTCTGTGGCCCGCCGCCGGGGAAATGCTTGGCCATGCAGGCGACGCTGCGCGCGCCTAGTTCAGCGCCCTGGAAACCGCGGATATAGGCCGCGGTCAGCCGCGCCGCCAGCCGATTGTCTTCGCCAAAGGTGCCGTTGACCCGCGCCCAACGTGGTTCGGTAGCCAGATCAGCCATGGGATGCAGAGCCGCGCGCAAGCCGACCGCGAGGTATTCTTGCCGCGCGATATCGGCGAATTGCTCCACCAGGGCTTCGTCGCCGATGGCGGCGAGACCGGGCGCTTCGGGCCAGTCGGAAAAGGCTTGGGTCGTCATGTGCGCGCCCGGATTAATGGCGAAGCTGTGACGAGGGTCGGTGGAAAAGGTGATGGGAATGCCGAGCCGTCTGCTGGAGGCTTGTTTTTGCAGTTGGTTGGTCCAGGCTGCGATTTTCTCCGCGCTGGCCGAGCCAACCAGATTGAAGTGCGTGATATGTTTGCCGATGAGTTCGCGGATGGAGGGACCGCCGAATGCGCCCGCGTCGATGTTCAGATCGCCATCGGGGGTGATCATGACCATGGTATGGAAGAGCATACCGGCTTTTTCGGCGAGGGTCATACGCCGCAGCAGGTCTTCGATACGTTCGTCGATCGACCGTCCGGGCTCCAAATAGGGTTCGGGCAATGCCATGCGAGTTGTCCCTTTTCTGTCAATTCAAGCCGTAAAGTTCGCTGTATTTCGTTTCGAGATAACGTAGCAAAGGCCTGACGCGCAGGTCCTGGCCCGAGATGCTTTCCAGCAACTCGTTGACCGTATAGGCGCGACCATGTTGATAGATCGCCTCGCTAAGCCAATTGAGCAAGCAGCCATAGTCTCCGATTGCCAGTTTCCGATCGAGATCGGGCACATGGACACGCGCCGCTTCAAAGACCTGCGCCGCCATGATATTGCCGATGGTGTAGCAGGGGAAGTTGGCGAAGGTGCCGGCCGACCAATGCACGTCTTGCAGGACGCCGCGCCGGTCGTCCGGCGGGGTCAAACCGAGGTAATCGCGCATCTTGGCGTTCCAGACTTTGGGCAGATCGTCGACTTTGATGGCCCCGTCGAGCAGCGCCATTTCGATCTCCGTACGCAGCATGATGTGCAAGTTATAGGTCACTTCGTCGGCTTCGACGCGGATGAGGCTGGGGCGCACGCGATTGACCGCGCGATAGACAAGTTCAGCGTCGGCGGATGACATTTGCGCGGGGAAGCATTCGCGCAAGCGTCCGCAATGCAGGTTCCAGAATTCGCGGCTGCGCCCGATTTGGTTCTCCCAGAGACGCGAGGAGAACTCGTGCGCGCCGTAGCTGGCGCCACCGACAGCAACTTGTCCCAGGAAATCGGTGGTGAGGGCGCTGCGCGTCAAGTGTGGCGAGACGTTCTGCTCGTAGAGACCATGTCCGGCTTCGTGCATGGTGGCGAAAAGCGACATAGGCAGATAGTTGTTGTCGTAACGCGTGGTGATGCGTACGTCGTGGCGCGTGAAGGACACTTCAAAAGGATGCGGCGCGATATCGAGCCGGCCACGTCGGAAGTCGAAGCCGATCAGCGCCGCGAACTCGCGGCAGAGCGCGGTTTGCGTCTCGATGTCATAGTCCTGCCGCCAAAGGTCGACCGGCAGCGGCGCGTCGTTGGCGACGATTTTTTCCAGAAGTGGCAAGATGCCCGCTTTAAGTTCGCCAAATAGCAGCTTCAGCTTTGCAGCCGTCATGCCGGGTTCGAACTGAAAGACCAGGGCGTCGAAGGGATGCTCGTCGTAGCCGATGGCCTCCGCCAGCTCGATGTTGAAGGCCAGCATCTGCTTTAAGTAGGGTTTGAAAGTAGCGAAGTCGTTTTGATCTTTGGCCTGTGCCCAGACCGTTTCCGATTCGGGACTGAGCGCGGCCATGCGCCCGACCAGTTCCGCAGGGATGCGCTTTTGGATCTCGTAATATTGGCGCGTCTGTTGCAGGGCGCGCGCCTGATAGGTGTCCAGTTCAAGCTTAGCGCTTTCATTCTCTGCGGCGTCGAGCAGCCGCGCCGTCCTTTCGCTGACGAACATGTTTTTGGCGAGCTTGGTCAGCGTCTCCAATTGCGCGCCGCGCGTGCGCGATCCGCCGGCGGGCATCTTCGTGCGCATATCCCATTTGAGCGTGTTCAGGATGTTGAGCAGGTCGTTATATTCGGCGATATGCGCCGCCAGCGCTTCATAAGCTGTCATGCCATCTCCTTGTTTTTTTCGGCAATTGTAAATATCAACGATATGACTCGCTTGCCGGGCAGAGTACAAATAATTTAACCACCGAGGACACCGAGGGCACAGAGATTTCTTTCTTGATAGCCCGCGACATTATGCCCTCAGAATTCAGCGCTCCCAGTTCATCTGCAAGGCGCTGGCAGTTTCGGGCGACTGCGCGAGCCAACCAAAAGGCCGTGACCGGCTAGATGGAGCGGGCAGCTCCACCGTCGACGCGAAGCGTGGCGCCGGTGATGTAACTGGCGGCCGGAGACAGCAGAAAAGCGCCCGCCGCGCCGAAATCATCGATGGTGCCGTAACGTCCGAGTGGGATCCCCGCTTTGGCGCGCGCCTGGACATCCTCTATGCTCATGCCCGTCTTCTGCGACGTGATGGCGTCGAGCTGTGCCACACGGTCGGTATCAATCCGCCCCGGGACAAGGTTGTTGAGGCGAATGCCATCGCCCGACAGCTCGTCGGCCAGGGTCTTGACCATGCCGGCCACGCCGGCGCGCATGATGGTTGACAAGCCCAGGCGCGTAATTGGCTCCCGGACCGAACCGGACGTGACGGTCAAGATGCATCCGCCCGGCGTCATGTGCGGGATGGTCATCCGGATCATGCGGAAGCTGCTTAAGAGCGTCAGCTCGAATGCCGCTTGGAAGTCTTCGTCCGTGACCTCCTTCAGTGTCTTGGCGGGCGGTCCGCCGGCGTTCACCAGCAGGCAGTCGATCGCGCCCCAGGCCGCGGCTGTTTTGTCCACCCAGGCTTGAATGTCTTCCAGTTTGCGCACATCACAGGCGCTGGCGAGGGTCTCGACACCGTAGTCGTCGGCGAGGGTCCGCGCGGCGGCCGCGACATCACTTTCGGTGCGGCTGCAGAGCGATACTTTGGCGCCGTTGGCGGCGAGCGCCTTGGCGATGCCGTAGCCTAATCCTTTACTTGATGCAGCTACAAGCGCGACTTTGTTTTGTAATCCCAGATCCATTGGTCTCTTGTCCTTATCTATGGGAAGTCCTTGCGCCATTATAACGTTTCGGGGCGAATTGTTCAGTGGTCAGGCTGGCTTGAAGCGCGAGAAGTTTCATTACCGTATCTCCACGTGTTCTTTATAACAGGGGAGTGATGAGTATCGAGGAGTTGGGCGGTTTGTCGGGCCCAGCACAGGTTTTTTACCACCGAGGACACCGAGGGCACCGAGAGTTTTGGTGGGAGGGCGCGGATTCGAGGTCAGTGGGAATGGCGCGATGATGGGGTTGGTACAGGGTTTTTTTCACCACAAAGACACAGAGGGCACAGAGATTTTTTATGGTGGGGTGGCGCGGATTCGAGGTCAGTGGGAATGGCGCGATGTTGGGGTTGGTAGGGGTCTTTTTTCACCACAGAGACACAGAGGGCACAGAGATTTTATGGTGGGGTGGCGCGGATTCGAGGTCAGTGGGAATGGCGCGATGTTGGGGTTGGTAGGGGTCTTTTTTCACCACAGAGACACAGAGGGCACAGAGATTTTATGGTGGGGTGGCGCGGATTCGAGGTCAGTGGGAATGGCGCTTTGTCGGGTGTTAGGGGTCTTTTTTCACCACAGAGGCACAGGGGGCACAGAGATTTTTGGTAGGAAAGCGTCGATTCGAGCGTGGTGAATCTGGCGGGAATGGCGCTTTGTCGGGGGTGGTAGGGGATGTTTTCACCACCGAGGACACCGAGGGCACCGAGAGTTTTGGTGGGAGGGCGCGGATTCGAGGTCAGTGGGAATGGCGCGATGTTGGGGTTGGTAGGGGATTTTTTCACCACAGAGGCACAAAGGGCACAGAGATTTTTTATGGTGGGATTGCGTGGATTCGAGCGTGGTGAACCTGGTGGAGATTGCGCATTGTCGTAGGAGGTACGGGATTTTTTCACCACAGAGGCACAGCCACACCTCAAAACACGTGAATTCCGTAGGGGCGACCCTTGGGTCGCCCGCAGCATACCACGCTCTGTGCCCTCTGTGCCTCTGTGGTGAATGAATCTCCGTGACATTCGTGGCTTTGTGGTGAATAAGAAAAGTGGGCGACCATATAGGTCGCCCCTACCTATCTGAATTTCTGTAGCGGCTGCGGGTTGCCGGCCGGGTTAGAGGTTTAGCTTAACGGTCGGATCGTCAATGCCGACGCGTTTCAGCATCCAGGAGATTTCTTCTTCCGTGCCAGCGTCGATGGGGTTGAAGGGTTGCCGTGGTGTGGCGTTGGCGATGGCGCCGCGCCGGCGCAAGAAGGCTTTTCGGATGGTCAAATTGATCAGCGGCTGGTTCTCGTAGCGGATCAGCGGCAGGTATTTGTCGAAGATCGCTTCTGCTTCGCTGCGCCGTCCGACCTTGAAAGCATCGTAAACCGCAACCAGGATCTCCGTGAAGGCGAAGCCGGTCATGGTGCCGGACGCGCCGCGATTCAATTCCTCGAGCAGGAACATGCCGCCCAGTCCGCCGAAGATCTCGAACTTGTCCGTGCGCTGACGGATGGCGTCTATTTTCTGCATGAGCGGCGGATCCTCAAGTTTGAGATAGCGCGCGTTGGGAATGGATTCGGCGATTGTTCCCATCACCTCGGGCGACATGAAAACATCATTGATCGGCGGGAAGTCTTGTACCACGATGGCGCCGTCGATGCTGTCGGCGATCTGACTGTAAAGCGCCAGGATGGCCGGATCGGATTTGTCTTCCATTGGTGGCGGCGCGATCATCACGCCATCGGCGCCCGCGGCAAAAGCCGACGCGCTGAGCTCGATACAGGTTTCGAGTTGGCTGTGGCTGGTGCCAACCACGATCGGTATAGCGCCGGCGACCGTTTCAACCACGGTGTCCATGATAGCCTTGCGCTCATCGATGCTGAGTTTGGCCGCCTCGCTCAGCACGCCCAGGATCGTCAAACCGTGAGCGCCGATCCCCATTTGAAAGCGCGCCAGTTTCCTGAGACTGTCGTAATCGACCGAGTAATCGGCATGGAATGGGGTGGCGAGAATATTGAAGATGCCCGTGATTCTGCCTGCCATTTAGCTAACTCCAATCATTTGCTTACCGGCGATAAAGACCATTTCGATCTGTTCCAGCGCGTTGAGATCAGCTAGCGGATCCCCGGCCATCACAATGATATCGGCATCCTTGCCTGTTTCCAGGCTGCCGAGCTTGTCGTCCAGATTGCTGACAGCCGCGGCGACGATGGTGGCGCTGCGCAGGGCATCGTAATTGTCTTTCTTGATGCCGAGTTCGACCATGAATGCCAGTTCCGGCACAACGACATCGTGCCCGACGACCGGGCTGCCGGCGTCGGTGCCGAAGGCGATGGTCACGCCGGCTTGAGCCGCCTTGATCAGCCCGTCGTAGCGAGCCCGGCTGGCGACGGCGTCTTGACGCTCGGCGATCTTCCATTCCGGGATATCGTACTGTCTGGCCAGGTCGGCTTGCGATTGCATCAGCAGAGGCGCGAAGGTGGTGACAATCGGGATGTTTTTGTCGAGCAGCAGTTGAATGGTCTCGTCGCTCATGGAACCGCCGTGTTCGATCACATCCACGCCGAACTCCGCCATGCGCCGGATGCAGGCATCAAAGGTCGCATGCGCTGTGATGGCCAAGCCATTTCGATGCGCCTCGTCGATGACCGCGCGCAGCTCATCGTCGGTGAACTCCAGCAGGTCGTGGCTACCCATGATCTTGATCAGATCGGCGCCGCCCTTTACTTGGTCACGGACCGCGCGCCGCATTTCATCGGCGCCGCTGGCTTCGCGGCAGCACCAAAACGTATGGCCGCCGGTCTGTATGATCGCTTCGCCGGTGATTAGCAGGCGTGGACCCGGGAAAATCCCCTGTTCCACCGCCTGTTTGGCGGAGAAATTGCTCTGGTTCATGCCCAGGTCGCGTACCAGGGTGATGCCGGCTTTCAAGCTTTTGATCATATTGCCGGCGCTCTTATAAGCGCTGATTTCGGGCGGGTCGTCCAGCGATTGCCGCGCCAGATCGTGTACGCCGTCCCAAGCTAGATGAGCGTGCGAGTTCATCATGCCGGGCATAATCGTTTTGCCGCTGCAATCGAGGACTTGGGCGCTGGTTTCTCCCAGGTCGCTTAATTTGCCGACGGCTTTGATCTTGCCGTTTTCGATCTCGACAAAGCCGGCTTCAATGACTTCATCGCCGCGGCAGGTCAAGACGCGTCCGCCGGCCAGGACGCGGCGCGGCGCGGGAATATCGAACATCGGTTTGATGATCTTTTCGAAACGCCAGGCGGGTGCTTCTGGCATAAGACAGTCCTTTCAGATTTTCAGGTTGCGATCTTCGGGCGGATGCTCCGCCAGGAAGCGGCTTGGGACAAGCGCTGCGCCTTCGCTGACGATCATGGTATCGATCAAACGATAGCCGTCGCGGCCGGGACGATAAATGCCCGGCTCGTTGGAGAAGACCATGTTCGGTCGCAGAATGGTCTCGTCACCGGGCGCCAGCCAGGGCGCCTCGTGCCCTTCTATGCCCATGCCGTGGCCGATACGATGGCGGATGGCGTGGCTCAAACCGGCTTCTTCCAGGACGTTCAGCGCGCTTGCGTTGACGCTGGCGCAGGTCGCGCCCGGCCGGAGCGCGTCAATGGCTGCTTGATTGCAGTCGCGGGCCGCGCGCAGGCAACGCATGGTGTCTTCATCGGCGTCGCCAACGACAAAGGTTGCGCCGCTTTCGGCGTGGTAGCCGCCCACCGAAGCGCCGATGCCGGCGATCAGCGTTTCGCCACATCGAGGCTGGCGCGCGATCGGTGTGCCATGGGGCAATGCGGCGCGAGGTCCGCTATGGACTGTGCCGACCACGGCCGCCCTGCGCAAGTGGAATTGTTCGCCGATTTGCGCTTTCATCTTTGCCAGGGTCGCGCCCGTGCAATGGCGCAGGATATCAAGCTCCGTGCCACCGTCGCGGATGATCGCGCCGGCGTGCTCAAGTACCTGTTCCAGGCAATCATCGGCGAAACGCGCAGCCTGCTGAATGAGCGCGATCTCTTCCGGCTCTTTGATCCAGCGCAAGCGATTGACGAGCTTCGAGGGTTTCACATCTTGTCCCAGGCGCGGCACGAGATGATAGCCGATGTCATCGATGCCGATATCTGGACAATTCACTTCGCGCAACATCCAGCGAACGGGATGTTCTTCGCCGGGGTATTCAAAATAAGTTCGGATGTCGCCGATCCAGGTGGTGGCGGCATTTTCCTGTTCCAGCAGGGGCACAAAGAGTACGGGATCGCCCGTCGCCGGAACGAAGAAACCGATGGGACGCTCCGACTCGGTATGGATGAAGCCGGAGGCGACCATCACGTTGCAAGTATCGAGCAGGAGGATGCCATCGAGACACTCTTGCGGCAGTTGCGCTTGAATCGCGTTGACACGACGACGGTAAAAAGCCTCTCCCAAAGGCATCATGCTAGCCCAACCTCCGCTTGCTGCCGGCCCGCCTTCATAGCGGAAGCGACTAGCGTGACGGCAGTGTCCGCGGGCGCCCGCAGCAGCCATTCCACTTTGGTTTTGCTATGGGTCCATTGCCGCATCCAGGGCGACCAGGGCGCCGCCCGTTCGTCGCGCCCGGCCAGGTGGCCGATTTCTTGCCGCGCGGCGCCCATGAGGATCTCGGCGCCCTCGGCGCATAGTTCGATTTCTACCGGCGAGGCGGTTTCGTGTTGCAAGGCGCTCTGCGTCAAATGGGTGGGCAGAAAGCCGTCGTTGGCGATGATGGCGCTGACCTGGTAGAGATCGTCGGCATGCCTTGTGACCGCGGTCGATTGAATGCGCAGCAGGGGCGCGGTCATGGCATGCTTGAGCGTGAACAAACAGTTGTTGTGGATGGTATCAAAAAGTAACTGCCTGGCTTCATCAGTGCGCGCCATACTAGCCGGCGGCGGGTTGCGGAAGGTGTACATATGTGTCCAGCCGCCGATTTCCACCACACCCAATTGCGGATGATCGAATGCCTGCCATTCGACGAAGCCGGAGCCTCCTAAATGACGGTCGTTGTATTCCAGCAGCTTTATTTCGTCGTCGGTCGAGCGCGCGCGCACCTGGTACTTGGCGGGAAACTCGATACCCGCCGCCAATTCCGGATTCCACAGTTCCGTCGAAAAAGTAATGATGCCAAATTCGTCGTAGGACCATTGCATCAGCGAACCGACGCGCGGCTGATCGGGATCGGTGGTGAACTCCTCGTAGACCGAAATGACCGGATAACCGGTCTGGGCGCTGCCCATTTCACCGATGCGGTTGTAAACGGCCAGGTCAAATTGGGGGATGCTGCTGTCGGGCGCAACCAGCGACGGGCGCAAATGCAAGCCGCCGTGGGTGTGATAACACTGCATGCCGCTGATATTGGGATGCGCCAGGATAAAATCGGCGATCGCCTTGGCTTCCGGTTCCGATAGCGGTGTCTCCCCGGCGCCATATTGTCGAAAGTCGGGACGCCAGCCCGCCGGAAAATTGCGGTTGAGATTGCCATCGCGCGGCTTCTCGATCTCGATGGTCACGCCATCCCATTCGCCGCGGATCTCGCCTTCGCGATACAGCCGATAATAAGGACCCCGGTCGACCTCGCCGGGTTCACGCTGGATCATCAGACGTGGATCGTCTTCGGAAACGCGCCATTCGCCGGCGGGATCTTCAATGCGCATCTGCACGATCAGACCGTCGCCGTTGATATCGTGCTGGCACAAGCCGCGAGTTTGCTCTTCGCCTGGCTGGTAGCGGCCGTTGCCACACCAGTGATGCGGCGTCTTCAGGCTGATCTCGGCGCCATCGGGATTGACGCGCGGGATGATATAGAAGCTGAGATTGTCGAGCAGCCAGGTTACATCGGCGTCTTCGCCATAATTCGTCAGCAGATACCAAATCGTGTAGAGCGCGGTATGCGATGTGGCGACCTCTTCAGCATGAATGTGTCCGTCGATGTAAAAGGCCGATTTGCTGTCGTCTGGACCGGTTTGGCCGTTCGTCAGGGTCATGCAATGAATAGCGCGTCCCTGCCAGCTTTTGCCGATGGACGACAAAACAGCGAGCTCGGGATAAGCCGCTGCCATGTCACGCAAGTGCCCGCTCAACTGGTCATAGTCGAAGTATTCGCCGAAGTCAATGTCGGTGGGCATCGCTAGAAATCCATGCTGATGCGCGCGGGATCGGGGCGGACAAATTGTCCGTCGCCGGAAGCGCCAACAATCTGCCCATCAACAAAGACGGTTTTGCCGTTGACGATGGTGCGATTGACCTTGCCTTTGAAAGTCATACCATCGTAAAGCTTGTCGCAATCGCGCGCTTTGCTGAAGAGCATATCGCTGCTGATGGTTGTTTCATCGTTGGGGTCGTAAAGCACAAGATCGGCGGCAGCGCCGATGCCGATATGCCCGCGCTCGGGGTAGACGCCAAAGCGCCTGGCGCCATTTGTCGCGACCAGGTCAATTGCCTTGTTAATGCTGATGCGCCCGGACAGGGCTTCGTGCATCACACCGAGCAGCAACTCCTCTACGCCGGGCGCGCCGGGCGGCGTCGCCCAGATATCGGTGCGGGCGCGTTCCTTTTCTTCCACTGTGAAGGGGGAGTGATCGGTGGTGATGGCCATGACTGTGCCATCGCTTAGGGCGTCCCAAAGCGCGGCTTGGTCCGCTGCTTTCCGCAAGGGCGGATTGATCTTGGCGTAGGGACCGACACGCGCCAGATCCTCTTCGGTGAAGAACAAATAATGAGGGCAGGTCTCGGCGCTGGCGGTGGAACCCGTGGCTTTGAAGCGGCGGAAAACCGCCAAAGGCTCGGCGGCGCTGAGATGCGCGATATGCAAGTTGACGCCGATACTTTCGTTGAGCGTGAGCAGGGTGGCGATGGCGAGGGCCTCGACATGCGGCGGCCGTGATTCGCCGTGCGCCGGTACATCGTTGCGTCCCGCCGCGGTCAGCTGCCGGGTATGCCACTCCAGCAGTTGGTTGTTTTCGGCGTGAACCGCGCAGACCAAGCCGGTCTCGGCGACTAGCTTGAGCGCCTGATAAAGTTCGGGAACTTCCGGCAGGCACAGTCCTTCAAATTCGTCGTCGCGTCCTTTGGGCGCGGATGTCATGAAAATCTTGAAGGCGATGGCGCCTTGATCCACCATGGCCGCGATTTCGGCGCGATCCAGCAGACCCGGCGCGCCATAAAGCCCAAAATTGACGTAAGAATCACGCTGGGCCAATGCCTTGCGCATGGCGAAGATTTCGCCGGTCGCGCAGCAGGGTTTGGAGATCGGCATTTCGAAGACGGTGGTCACGCCGCCGGCAGCGGCAGCCCGCGTTTCGGTGGCGAAATCGCCGCGCTGTGGATAAGCGGGCGCGCGGCAATGAAAGTGAATGTCAATGGCGCCCGGCAGCAGCAGCTTGCCGGCAGCGTCGATGGTCTCGCCCGCCTCTATGCCGGCGGAATCCGCCACCAGCGCGACGATCTTGCCGTCGCTGATGCCCAGGTCGAGGCGGGCGATTCCGCTTTCGAGAACGACTTCGGCGTTTTTGATCAAGGTGTCTACATTCACATTGTTATCCTTATGTGATGGTGGGCCGTTCAGTTGGCGCGGTAGACCGTCCGCCGCAGAAAATCCAGCAGGATGTCCGTCGTTGCTTGGTATGCCGCCAGTTCCACGTGCTCATCGTAGGCATGAGCCGCTTCGTAACTCCCGGGACCAAAGATGATCATATCTCCACGCGCCAGATCCATAAGATGTTTGGCGTCACTGCCGGGCAGATAGCCGATGGGACCCGGGTCCGCCTTGAGTTCGCTGCGCACGCATGACAAGAAAGTATTTCCCAGTTCCGTGTCCAGCGCCGAATCGAACCAGCGGGAATATACAAAACTGTCGATGTCCACCGTTGCCGGCGCAATATCGACCGCTGCGACGACGGCTTTCAACTCCGCGATGACCGCCTGCGGGTCTTCGCGCGGTATCATGCGGCGGTCGAGCTTGATATGGCAGGCATCGGGCACGGCGTTGGCGGTGCTGCCCCCTTCGATGACACCGATATTGCAAGTGGGAAAGCCGACTACCGGGTGTACTCGTTTCGCCAGATCGCTGTGATAGTTATGCAGCGCGGCGATCACTTTCGCCATGGCAACAATGGCGTTGACACCGCGATCGGGATTGGTGGCGTGAACCGCTTTGCCGTGCGTATGCACGGACGCGCGCATGACGCCTTTGTGCGCGGTCGCGACTTTGTTGCCGGTTTGCTCGCCGACCACGATAAAGTCGCAGCTCGGTAGGTGCCCGTTATCCGCCAGCCACTTCGTGCCCAATTGGCCACCGACTTCCTCTTCGGCAGCGGCGACCAGGACCAGCGCGCCTTGCAGCGAATCTTGCTTAGCGGCGTCGGCCATCGCCAGCATCATCGACGCCAGCGGCGCTTTGTCATCAATGCTACCCTTGCCATAGAGGGCGCCATCCTTGACCACACCTGCGTAGGGATTGACCTGCCATTTGTCGGCTTCGTTTTTGGCGATGGGTACGGTATCTATATGCGCATGAAGCATGATCAGCGGCGAACCGGTTCCTAGCGTGGCAATGGCATTACGCGCTTCGGGTTTGGCCTCCGGCGCCGGCGTACGCACCTGGCAGCCGATGGCGCGCATTTCCCCCGCGACAAAATCGGCCATGGCGCGGGTATCACCCGGCGGGTTAGGGGAGGGGATTTGCACCAGTCGCTGCAGCAATTTAATGCTATCCATCAGTTATACCCGGCGAAACGCGTTGCGAAATCGAACGCTCACGCTAAATGCCTTTGACGGACTTGTATTTTTCCAGTTGTTCCGGTGTATAGACCTGCATCACTTCCAATTCGACGCCGCCGGCTTCTTGCTCCAGGAAGGCGACCCAGCCTTCGGGATGCACATGGCTGCCTTTGACCTTGCAGGCGGCGCATTCCTTCAACGTGGCGCCTTTGGCTTGGGCGTCGTCCAGCGCTTGGTCGATATTGGGCACGGCGTAGCAGATATGATGCAAGCCTTCGTAGCCACGCTCTTTGATCCAGGCGTCGTAGCGACCGCCCTCGTCCATGGACTGGCACAATTGATACTCGACATCGCCCACGTTGAAGATGGCGACGACGTTGCGCGATTTTCCATATTCGTGAACCTCGGCATCATGGCCGACGCCAATGAAGTCCAGATAATGTTGTAATGCTCCCCTGGCATCCTTGACCGCAAACGCCATGTGCTTGATATATCGTCCTTGCATTTTTGCCCTCCCAGAAATGCCGTCAGTTTATTTGTTTTCGAATCGCTCCCAGTGCGTCAGATCGCGCCAGGTGATTTTCTTCCAGGCACGCATGCCCTCGCGCGCACGCTCCGCCTTGTGCCCGATACAGATGCACATCTCCGGCGAAAAGCTTTGCGGCAAGTTCAGTATCACTTTGATCGCTTCTTTGCTGAAGGAAGTGACCGGACCGGAGGCCAAGCCAATGGCATGCGCTGCCAGCATCATGGTCTGCGCGGCGGTGCCGACGTCAATCAGCAGCGCCCGGTCGCTATGCGGCACCTTGCCCTGCTCGACGATGTCCCAGTTGATGCAAATCAAGACAAGGACTGGCGCTTTTTGGAACATGCCCGGCGCCACCAGGCGGATCAGTCGCCGCGTCTCCGGGTCTTCCACGACGACGTAGCGGATGGGACGCAGGTTGCCGCCGGTGGGCGCCCAGCGCCCCGCTTCCAGGATGGTTTCGATCTGTTCGCGCTCGACGCCTTCGTCGGTCATCTCGCGCACGACCCGACGGGTCTTGATGTTGTTGAGGATTTCGTCGCTCATGAAGAGGCACTCTCCACGTTGCTGTGACGCAGCAGGCATTGCGCCACTTCCCGGCAGAGGTGATCAAGGCCGTCCGTATAGGTCTCGACATCGGACATCGCGATACGCAACTCGGGAATGCGTTCGAGGTTATCTTGCAGGAAATCTTTGGACTTTTCGGAAGAGCGTTCCAGCACCATCGCGCTGAGCCGTTCCGTCGCCGTCAGCAAGCGCAAGGGTCCATAGTGCGCGGGCTCGTCCATCTGTATCCGCGCCGAACTGATTAGCAGCGCCAGCAACTCCACCGCTTCGCTCTCGGTCAAAACCCAGTCTTCACTCACAAGTTGGTCTCCAGAAGCTCATTCTTCACTTCATATAGTATGCCAGGTATTCGGCGTTTGCAGGGAACTGCTCACTCGCTGTCGGGACAGCGCCGTCGCTTGACATGTCCCAAGCCATCAACTAAAATCACCTGAATCTCTACGATTGTCTACAATCTACAGACGACCGGATTATAGGAAGCGCTCCAGTCGCTGTCAAGTCCGCTGGAAACTCGTGGTAAGCCAACAGTCTCTGGCTACCGATTGCAATCGCCGTAACAGCCAACACTTGAACAAACACATGAAGCCGAATTTACCGCAAATCAAGAATTTGTCCATGCAAGAGCAAACGCTCGATACCCTGCGGGAGGCGATTCTCACGGGCGAGCTTAAGCCCGGTCAATCACTGATTGAGATGGACTTGTCGCGGCAATTGGGTGTCAGCCGAGCGCCGATTCGTGAAGCGTTGCGCATCCTCAATTCGGAGGGATTGATCGAAACGATTCCCTACCACGGCACCACAGTCCGACGCTTGAGCAAAGCGGATATCGAAGAGATTTACAGTATGCGGAGCCTGCTGGAGACCTTCGCGGTCGAGCAAGTTATTCGGGCGCGCAACCCCGAACATTTACAGCGTTTGCTTGACAAAGTGGAACAGATGATATTGGCTGGTAGAGATAACAATATTAATACAGTCAATATACTGGACCGCGATTTCCACGACGCTTTGATCGACATGAGCGGGCATAGCCTATTGCTTTCCATGTGGCAAACGGTAGCGATGAAAGTGCGTCAGGTGATGGCTTTGGTCAATCGGCGCAATACCGACCTCACGCAAATCGCTCGCAATCATTTGCCGCTGCTGGAGGCGATGGAACAAGGCGATGTACCGCGCGCTGTGGAATTATTGCAAAAGCATATCGCTTCGGCCGGCGACCTGGCAGCCGAAGATTGGCGGACGGACAGCAAGACGATCGGTGAAGGATCATGAAGCGAGTCATCGTTACCGGCGCTAACGGGTTCGTCGGCTGCAATATCGTTTCCGCGCTCAGCAAAAAAGGCTGGCGGGTTTGCGCCCTGGATCGCGAATTCGACAATCCCGCTGTGGCAAACTGGAATCGCAATCGTGTGGAGTCAGTTAGCGCGAGTTGCGCCGATATGCCGTTGATCCCGGCCGATGCGCTGGTGCACGCGGCCTTCGTCACCGCCACGCCGGAAGACCGCGGAGAAACACCGGAAGACAATTTGCGCGCCAATATCGAGCCTCTCTTGCAGGTGATGGCCTTCGCCGAGGCGCAAGCGATCCGCCGTTCAGTATTCATCAGTTCCAACGCGGTCTTTCGCCATACACCTCCGACGCTGGTTGATGAAACGCGGCCGCCGAATCCGCTAGGTGTCTATGCCGTTGCCAAGACCTTGATGGAGCATACAGTTGACACCATGCGCCATGTACACCGGCGAGACATGGTCTGCGCGCGGCTTGGTGGCGTCTATGGAAGTTATGAGTATGGCCGCGCCACGCGGCCCAAGCTCAGCATGATCGGTCAGATGATGCACGTTGCCTTGACTAAGGGAGAGATAATCGTTTCCACGCCCGCTGAAAAAAGACAATGGACGCTGGCGGAAGATATCGGTCATGCGATAGCCGCGCTGCTGGAGGCGGACTCACTCAATTACAGCTTGTATAACCTTGCCGGCGACGAGCGCAAGTCGGATCTGGAGATCGCCCGGATGATACAAGGTCTTGCCGAAGGTGTTTCGCTGCACATGGCGCCCGGAAATGAATCGCCCATGCCATCTCCAGAAAAGCTGGGCTGGCTGGACAATAGTCGCTTGAAGCGCGACACGGGCTTCAGTGAATGGACCGCGATGAGCCAGGACACCCTGGCGACGGTGTTGGCGAGTCTTGCGGGGCAGGTTTCCGATGCTTAAGGTCTTGCTGGCAGGTCTAGGCGTACGGGGGCGTCATTGGGCGCAGGTGATCAAGCGCAACGCTCGTGCGGAATTGCTTGCCTACGCCGATCCGGATGCGCGGGCTTGCAATCGAGCCCGTGATGAATTTGGAGATCGCCCCGCTTTTGAAAGCGTAGAGGCGGCGCTGAAGTCGCTCGATGATGTGGATGCCCTGGTGCTGGCGAATCCGCCGATGGGACGTGAGAGCATCGTCCGCGCCGCTGCCGACCGCGGTCTGCCGCTGCTGATCGAGAAGCCGCTGGCGCTGGATCTCGAGGAAGCGGGGCGCTTGACGCAGATCGCCGAAGCAGCCGGTGTCTCGCTGATGGTCGGGCTGAATTTCCGTTATCTCGGTGTCACAAAAGCGCTGAAGCAATTGCTGGCGGATGGGACAGTCGGCCAAGCGGCCTTCGCCCGTTTTACGTATGAGCGTTGGCGCGATGGCCGGCGAGCCGACCTCAACGACTATCCCTTGACCATGAGGCATCCCATGCTTTGGGAGCAAAGCATTCATCATTTTGATCTGATGCGATACGTCTACGAGCAAGAACCGGTGCGGATCAGCTGCCGGGCATGGAACCCCACCTGGAGCATGTACGCGCATGAAAGCAATGTGGCGGCGCTGATCGAGTTTGACCGGGGAATGATCGTCAATTATCAAGGTATCTGGCAAGGGAATTGGGCCGTGCCGGGCTTTGAATGGCGCAGCGATTGCAGCGAGGGGATCATCACGCAGCGGGAGCAATTTGGCAAGCTATCTTATGCGTTGCGCGACGATGAAATATTGACGCCGGTAAGCTTGCCGCCGCATGAGCGCTGGATCACGGAAACACGTGGTTTATTCGAGAGTTTTGTCGATCACGTCGTTGATGGCGCGGCCCTGGAATGCAGTGGGCGCGATCATTTGGTGTCGCTGGGGATGCTGGAGGCTTGTATTCGATCAAGCGAGCAAGGTATTTGTGTAGAAATGCGCGATGTCTTGCCCGCCGCCCTTGATCCGCGATTGCCTGGCACGGGTTAGGTTTACCACCGAGGACACCGAGGGCACCGAGAAAAAACAAGGAGATTACCTTGAACCGCAACCGTTACGCGGACAAGCCGCCCGACGAATCAGTAGACTTGATTTACCTCGACCGGCCCTTCAATTCAAATTTAACCGTATTGCAACTAGAAAAAGGTCAAGCATGAGCGACACATTTGTGGGCACTCAGATTGGCGCCATCAGCTTCGTTGACGAGGGCGTCGAACAGGTTCTTGATATTTTGCAGGAAAAAGCCGGTGTCAATGCGTTGTTGATTTCAGCCTTGACCTGGAGCATCGGCAATGCCGGGCGCGCCGCGTTCGGCTTTCCCGATCACGGCGTTCAGGAGCCGGACAACTTGCAGGGCGGGGGGATGTTCGAGCCCGACCCGCGCTATTACGGCAAGACCTTCATGAAGCAATTCGCCGCGCCGGACCCGCTTTATAAGGGCTTCGATACCCTGGCGGATGTCATCCCGGCGGCCCGGAAACGCGGCATGCGTGTTTATACCTATTATTGCGAGACTTCGAGTTCGGCGATCCGCTCCATCTGGCAGCCCGGCTTCGAGCATTTTCTCGATCGCGACCATTTGGGGCGGGTGGCGACGCGTCCCTCGCTGTTGAATCCACATTACAAGACCTGGTGGCATTCGGTTTTTTCCGATTGGCTGAACAACCACGATTTGCGCGGCGTCTTGTGGGGAATCGAGCGGCAAAGCCCCTTGATGGATATCTTCCGCGGCGATAGCTCCACCGGCTTTGATTCATATTATGTGGCGGAGGCGCGCTCGCGTGGCATTGATGTTGAGCGGGCTTTAAGCGGATACCGCAAGATAGACGATTTTCTCAAGGGCGTACGCGCGGGTGATCGCCCCGAAGAAGGGGTCTTTGTCTTGTTCTTGCGTCAATTGCTGCATTACCCCGAGGTGCTGATGTGGGAGAAAATGTGGCTGGATTCGCATCATGCCTTTTATCGCGAGTTGCATGGTTTGGTGAAGTTTTATGATCCGAGTTACGAGTTCGGCGTCGGCATTTGGCAAGTGATCAATACGTACAATCCCTACCTGCGCGCGCAATACGACCAGCGCGAGTACGCGCCTTACGCTGACTGGTTCAAGCCGGTGCTCTACCACAGTCCGGCGGGCGCGCGCTTCGCGGACTTCGCGGCATCGTGGCAGGCGGGTGTGCTGGCGGATGCGACGCCGGATGGCGCTTACAATGCGCTGGCGACGGTCTTGGGCCTGGACGATTTCGTATCCTCGCGCGAGGCGGGTCCACAGGCGGGCTTCAAAGCAGAGTACGTTAAGGATTGGACCGCGCGCCTGATCGCCGATACCGGGCGGCCCGTTTATCCGGGGATTGGGGTCGGCGTGGGGCATGGCGGCGCCAGCAAAGAGATCACACCGCAAGAGATCCGCGAGGGCGTTCACGCCGGCTTCGACGGCGGCGCCGGAGGGGTCATGATCTCGCGCAATTATTCGGAAGCGGAACTGCGCAACCTGGAAGCGGTGGGCGACGCGCTACGGGAACGCGGTCTGATATAGGAGGCGATGATGACGATAAGAGTGGGCACGATTGGCGCAAGTTTCGCGCGCCAGGCATATCTGCCGGCGCTGAAGACGATTGACGATGTCGAACTGGTGGCAATCGCTAGCGCGCGCTTGGCTAGCGCGCAATCGACGGCCGAGAGCTTCACGATCCCACATGTATATGACGACTGGCAGCGTATGATCGGCGAGCATCAGTTTGATCTGGTCTGCATCGCGACGCCGACGCTCTACCATGCGCCGATGACCCTGGCAGCGCTCAAGGCTGGCGCGCATGTGCTGTGCGAAAAGCCGATGGCGATGAATCGGGACGAATCGGCGGACATGCTGGAAACTGCCGAGTCGCTGAACAAGCTGCATATCATCGGGCACGAGTTGCGCTTCAATCCCAATCGCATGAAGATCAAGTCGCTGATCGAGAGTGGCTTCATCGGCGAGGTACAGCATGCCAATATCGTCAATATCTCCGGCGCCTGGGGCGATCCCGCTGCGCGGCCGGCGGGCGATTGGTGGTCGCGCGCGGACATGGGTGGCGGTCGGCTGGGCGCGAGCGGCTCGCATCAGATTGACCTGCTGCGCTTTTTGCTAGGCGATATCGCTGCGATCAGCGGGCAAGTCACAACCATGGTGCGCGAACGCATTGACAAAGAAAGCGGCGCCACCTGGCAGGCAACCGCCGACGATCAATCGAGTTTTCTCATGGAAATGGAGAACGGCGCTTTATGTTCGGTGTTTTTGAGCGGCGCCGCTCGACATGGCACGGGCAATCAGACGCAGATCTTCGGCAGTGAAGGCACGATCACGCTGGCGGACAACGATGAGCGACTGCTGGTGGCGAAAGCCGGCGAGGACTTCGTTGATATGAGCGAGCGTGACCCGAATGAAGATCTAGATGGCATCGGCGGGGGCATCTGGAATGTTTCGTTTGTCGCGCTGATGCAAGAATTGACCGCGGCGATTCGCGAAGAGCGCTCCTTGAGCTGGGGCGCGACCTTTGCCGACGGGCATCAATGCCAGATCGCGATGGATACCGTCCGCCAAAGCCATGCCGAGCGGCGCTGGGTCAATCTCTCGTAAGCCCTTTTCTTTGATTTGATTGAATGAATGTTATACTGTGTCTGTCATCAATTGCCGGGAGGTCAGGCAGTGGCAAGCGAGCGTTTACGCCATTGGACCGTTGACGAATATCTAGCATACGAAGCAGAGACCGAAATCAAGCATGAATACATTGATGACGAGATTTACCCTACGACAGGTGGTACCGGCAATCACAGTTCGATTACGATAAACGCAACTGTTGCGATTGGCATTCAACTACGACGGTCCGACTGTTCGCTACACAGTAGCGATATGCGTATCAAAGTCGGTCCCTACCGTTACGTCTATCCAGACCTTAGCGCGGTATGTGGCAAGCCGAGCTACCTTGATGAATCCTCCACTACCCTGCTTAACCCAATTCTGGTGATCAAAGTCACTTCACCTTCTTCGATTGAACGCGATCGAGTGATCAAGCGCGAGACTTATCGGAGTGTGGAATCAATAGAAGCCTATATCGTTATCGACCAGCATCGCGTACTCGCTGAGCTTTACACGCGGGCTGAGGAAGGCTGGCATTTGCAAGAGTTCTCGGATCTGGATGCTGTTGTGCCGCTGAAAACGCTTGGTTGCGCCTTGCCGCTAGCCGAGGTGTATCGCGGTATCGAATTTGAGACTGGGGCGTCATCGGCGCTGAGCGACGCTAGTTGAATAAGCGCCACATTTCGCCACGGGTGGTAACCCAGCCTGTGCGCGTGTTAATTTGTCGGCAATAGAAAGCAGTTGAGGACGATAAATGGTAGTCGATAGTGTCCGCCAAATGAGCGTTGAAGAATTCCTTGACTTTGTAGAAGACAATGAGGACAGGTATGAATACATTGATGGCGAAGCCTATCCGATGACCGGTGGAAAACTCAATCATTTTGTAATCATCACAAACATTGTAGGCAAGATACGGAGCCTGTTGGCAGACAGAGATTGCCTGGTTCTCACAAGCGGCATGCTTGTGAAAGCTGGAGAAACGCGCCTGGTGGCGCCGGATGTGAGCGTCGTCTGCGGCGAGCCGGAGACCGAAGCCGATACCCGTATTCTGCTCAATCCGATTCTCGTCGTGGAAGTCACATCGCCTTCATCTATCGACTACGATCGAGTCTCGAAACGCGAATACTATGGCGATGCGCCCTCGATACAAGCATATCTCGTCGTCGATCAGCACCGCGTGCTCGTAGAGCTCTACATCCGTAGCGAAACAGGTTGGCATTTGCAGTCCTTCCAAGATCAGGACGCTGAGGTGCCGCTGGAAGCGTTGGCTTGTCGACTCCCCCTGCGCGATATCTATCAAAATATTGAGTTTCAAGACGAGACAGCTTCCGCCTCCTAGCGAAGAGGAATAAACAAAGGGCGGCCCATTGGGACCGCCCGTGTGAAACAGGGTTCTGCTTGGGGCGACTAAAACAGTCGTCCTTTTTTGTTTAGCTGCGCTATTCCGCTTCCAGCAGCGTCACTTCGCCTAAAGACTCCAACTGCTCCTGGATCGCGCTGGCGTCACCAACGACGACAATGATGAAGTCCTCGGGATGGATGTATTCATTGGCGATATCCAACACGTCCTCGGTGGTAACATCCTTGATATGACCGAGCCATTTCCGCAGGCGCTCGAGCTCGACACCGCGCGTCTTGTAGGAGGCCACTGTTTCGACGAAGTCCTGATAGGTTTCCATCCCGAAGACAAACCCGCCGACGATGCCATCGCGAGCGTCGTTGATCTCCTCGACGGTGAGTGGCTCGGTCTGGATGCGATCAATCTCTTTGAAGACTTCCTCCAGGGTAGGCGCAATCACATCGTTTCGGACAGCTGCGGAGACGGCGAATCGACCGGTATCCGCCGGGTAGCTGAATCCGGAGCCAATGCTATAGGTATAGCCCTTGTCTTCGCGGATATTCTGTACCAGCCGAGATGTGAATGTACCGCCCAGAACATAGTTCATTACCCGTGCCGGGAAGTAATCCAGGCTGGCGCCTTGTATACCGATGTTGCCCAAGATGAAGTTGGCTTGTGTGCTGCCCGGGCGATCAACAAGATAGATCTCCCGCCCGCTATGGTCTGGCAAAGACGGGTAAGTAACCTGCTCGGCAGTTCCTTCCCAATCCGCAAAATGCTGCTCGGCGTATGCCAGTCCTTCCTCGGTAGTGATAGCGCCGGCGACAATGAGCAAGCCGTTGCCCGGTTGACGGCGCGACGCGTAGAAGGCCACGATGTCATCACGTGTGATGGCTGCGAGGGAATCGAAAGTTGTGGCGTTGCCATAGGGATGGCCCGCGTAAAGAAGACGGCCGAAGGTACGCCCGGCGACGAAACCCGGTTCCGCCAGGCTGGCTTCCAGGCCGCTGATGTTTTCTGCGCGTTCGCGCTCGACTTCGTTTTCAGGGAAGTTGGCGTTCAGTGTCATATCGGCGAGCGATTCAAAGGCGAGGTCTGCGTCTTCGATCAAGGCAAACACACCTAGCGAAAGTCGGTCGCCGCTGCCTCCGCTGCCTAGCGCGCCGCCGACCTGCTCGATAGCGCCGGCCAGGTCTTGCGCGCTGCGTGTCTCAGTGCCCCGTGAAATCAATGCACCGGTCATGCCGGCCAGCCCGGGCAAATCCTGTGGCGCGGCGGTGCTGCCCCCGGCAAAGTACATGTCGAGCGAGATGATAGGCATGTTGGGTTGCTCAATCACAACGACTTGCAAGCCATTGTCCAGTACATTTTCCGTGATAGTTGGCAGGTTGAACTCGTTGGAATCCAGTGGCGGAGGCGGCTCGCTTTGGTCGATGACGTAGCGATAATCCGGCTCTTGCTCGACAAGGTCTTCGGCGGCGTAGGGCACCACCTTGGGCGCCGGTTCCGCTTCTGAAGTGACGACGTTGAAGACATGGCGATCGGTATCTTCCAGATACTGGGTAGCGACCCGCTGGATATCCGCGCTGGTAACCGCTTCGTAACGATTGATTCCAGTGAATACCGCCTGCGGATCACCAAAATAGTAATTGGCGTTATGCACGCTCTGCGCCAAACCCAAAGCGGTCTCCAAGCCGAGAATGCCACCGCTCCTTATTCCTGCGATCACTTTGTCAAGTTCTTCTTGTGGAACGCCTTCATCAATGATCGTCTGGATCTCTTCATAGGCTCCCGCCTCAAGGTCCGACAGTTCGACCCCAACATTGGCAATGAGAATGATGGCGAAGAGGCCCGGACCGCGGTTATCGAAGACCCAGGCGTCCGCCTGCAGCGCCATGCCTGTATCGACCAGGCGTTTTGACAGACGGCTGGAATCGCCAACGCTGAGAATACGGGATAGCAGATTCAGAGCGGGGTAGTCATCGGAGACCAGTGGCGGAATCTCGTAGGCAATCAGCAGCGCCGGCAAATTTATCAGCGGATCTTCGATCGTGATGAATTCGGCTTCTTCTTGATCCACCGGCACAAAGTCGGGCAGGGCAGGCGGGTCGTCGCCACGCGGGATCTGTCCAAACAGCTCGTCGATCAGGGTGCGGGTTGCATCAAAGTCGATGTCGCCAGCGACAACCAAGGTAGCGTTGTTCGGAACATAATAGGTCCGATGAAAGGCGATCACATCTTCGAGGTTGGCGTTATTGATATCTTCAATGCTGCCAGCTGTGTGTCGCTGATAGGGTTCATAGGAGTAGGGGACAGTGAGCAGCGCTCTTACCGCCGGGCCATAAGGGCTATTGTCGTAGCGAAGTTGCAACTCTTCGATGACAATGGCGCGTTGATTGTCGAGACTTTCCTGGGTGACGTTTAAGCCGCCCATGCGGTCCGCTTCTATCCATAGCGCGAGCGGCAATTGATGCGAGGGCACGGTATCGTAATAACCGGTTATGTCGCTGCCGGCGAAGGCATTTGACGAGCCACCAACACGTTCCAGCAACTGGTCCATAGTGCCACCAGGCACGTGTGGCGAGCCTTCAAACATCATATGCTCGTAGAGATGCGCGAATCCGCTCTTGCCTGCAGGATCGTTGGCGCTGCCTACCCGAAACCAGATATCCACCGCGACGGTCGGCGCCGTGGTATCGCGCACCAGGATTACTTCCAATCCGTTATCCAGCGTGTAGTGCTGAACATCGAGTTGTTGGTCCGCTGCCAGGCTCGTTCCGCCAAATGTCAGCAGGCACAATATGAAAAAAACAAGGCGTTTCATAAGATGCTTTGTCTCCTTTCGTAGGGTTTCGACAAATCAAGCATTAACTATCACTATTATAGAGTACTTGCGATCCTGTAAACGGAATGTAAAAACGAGATTCAAGAAGCAGACGCCACAAACGGTAGCTGATCCTCAATCGGAGCGGTAAGCGATGATCGCTCGCGTATCGCGCGAGACCGCAGGCGGTCCTCAAAGGGAAATGCGAATCCAGGAAAGTTGAACCTTCAAAGTGAGGTAAAGAGCTGCCGCAATTCCAGTGTGAAGCCGGGCAAGACTGATTCCCCAGTCAAGCTGTCGCCCTGAGCGAGCATGGCGCATTTTATGTCCGAGTTTTGGTCTTGCCGGCAAACCTCGACTGTCCTGCTGTCCGGCCAGACAATCCAGACGATTTGCGTGCCATGCCCCAGATAGATCGCGGCCTTCCTGCGTACCTGCTTAACAGTGTTACTCGGGGAGACGATCTCCACAGCCAGGTCCGGCATAAACGGAGCAAATCTCTTTGGGAGAGGCGTTGGCAGGCGCGCTATGCTCGTGAAAGCGACATCGGGCGAAAGCAAAGTCGACCGGTCATTCGGCGGGTGATAGCCTGTCTCTACGGTAACGATACCCAGAGCGCGGTTTTTGTCGAAAAGCCGAAGCTGATACGCAATCTCAGAAGCAAGGGACCCATGCTGCAAGCCCGGTGGCGACATTTCAAATATCTCTCCATCAATGAGTTCGTAACGAATGTCGTCATTGTCTGCCTGGTGGATGAGTTGCCACAAGTCATCAATGTCGGTTGTGCGTTGCTGAAGGACCATTGTCGTCTCGTACCTTCATCACAGTTTGAATCATCATACTATAAGACGATGCGCTTGTCGTCATGGTGGCCCGGCTGCGCGGCTTCAAACCGGGATCGTCAACGATTCCAAATCGCGCGGGTTATAGGTTAGCATTTCGGCGCCGTCGTCGGTGACCAAGACAGTATCGGAATGGCGGAATCCACCCAACTCCGGCATGTAAAGTCCCGGCTCCACGGTGAAGACCATGCCCGCTTTGATTTCGGTATCGTCGCCGATATCCAGGAAGGGACCTTCGTGGTAGCGCAAGCCGATAGTATGCCCGCTGTGGTGCTTCCAGTAGGGCATGAGGTCGTGTTGATCGAAATAGTCTCGCACCTGGCGGTCGACCGCGCTACAGGGCAGGCCCGGTTCCAGCGCTTCCATTGCGATCGTCTGCAAATTGAGCATGTGATCAAACATGCGCTTCTGGTCGTCCGAGGGCGCGCCGAGGATCATGGTGCGCTCCAGTTCGCTGACGTATCCCCAGATCGCAGCGCTGGCGCCGGTCACCAGCACATCGCCCTCCTGGAAGGTGATATTGCTGGTCAAGGCGTGAGGGATTGCGGCGTTGCGGCCGATCTGCCCGCGATAGCCGGCCATGGCGCCTTCGTAGTATTCGCTGTTGCCGCGCCAGATGGGTCCGATGCTGTCCAGCATCATCAGTGTGGCTTCGTTACTGGCGCGCTGTGACACTTCCACCTCGCCCATACCGACTTTGGTGTAATTCTGCAGCAGTTTGTGCGCCAGGTTGCCCCACTTGCAGCTTTCCTTCAGCAGCGCAATCTCCGCCTGCGACTTGACCATCATCTGGTCTTCAATGGGCCCGCGGCAATTGATGACCGCGTTGCCGGTCAGTTGCGAGAGCGATTGGCCGCGATAGCCGAAGATCCAGGGATAGCCGTCGCTGTCGGCGCCGATCTTGCCATTGATGCCCATGTCCTTGACCAGGTCGGTCAGCACGTTCATCGGGTGGTTGAGATCGGGAAACTCGAGGTAATGGGCGACGCGGTCGATGATAGACATGGATTGCGCGTGCTCCAGTTCCAGGCGCGGTACGAAGAGCGCCCGTTCACCAGTGTGATTTATGACGTAGGCCATGGGTCGCTCGGTGGGGATGAAGGCGAAGCCGGTGTAATACTTGATATAGTCGGCGTCGAAGAGTACCAGTCCGGTTGTGCCGAGTTCGTCAATGATCTCCTGCAGACGCTGGTTGCGCTGCGCGTATTCGGCGTCGCTGATTTTGAGTTGGGTGGTTGTGAGTGGCATGGGAAGCCTTTGCTAATGTGTGTTGGGGATGCGGAGGATTATAGCGTGGGCGGGCAGCACGACAAATAGGGACGGCATGATGATCCCGCGTTTGCTTCGGTCACTGTCGAGTCAGGAGAAAAGCGAAGAAAGGTTGAGACTGAAACCGGGCAGGACGGATTCGCCAGAGAGGCCGCCGTCCGCGTCTATGGATTCCGTCTGGGTGTTGCCGCTGGAGTCAAGCCGGCAGACTTCCGCGGTCTTTTTGTTTGGAATAATTATCCATACCAACTGTGTGCCATGCTGCAGATAAATGGTGGCTTTTCGGCGAATCTGCGACATAGTGTTGCTGGGAGAGACGATTTCGACTGCGAGATCGGGCATTATCGGCACCCACCTCTTATTGAGGGGCGTCACAGTGCGATTGGTACGTCTGAAGGCGACATCGGGCGACAGAACAGTGCTGCGGTCGTCTATTGTGTAGTAGCCTGTTTCTACAGTTGGGATGCCCAGTTCGCGCTGCGGGTCAAAGAGTCGAAAAAAGTGAAATATCTCGCCGGCTAGATAGCCGTGCTCTTCGCCCGCTGGTGACATCTCGAATAATTCTCCATTGATGAGCTCAAAATGTTTATCGGCGTTTTCTGCTTGACAGACGAGATGCCACAGATCATGAACGTCGTAAACGCGCTGTTGGACTGCCATTGCCGTCTCCCAGACACCTGCTCGCGTTAGATTAATCGTACCACAGGGCGAATCATCCTCCCACATTTCGCAAACATATAAAAAAGGGCGATCAACTGGGTCACGTAGACATTGACCACCGACCGCCCTATATGGTATCGGTTTCGAACGTCGTCGATTTACAAAACCGGCGCGTTTGGCTTCCGCGCGATGAATTGCCCGGCGCCATTGCTGCCCAGCCAGGTATCGCCGTCGACCAGCTTGTTGCCACGTTGATAGACCTGTACCGGTTTGCCTTTGACGGTCATGCCTTCGTAGCAGTTGTAATCAACGCGCATGTGATGCGTTGCCGCGCTGATGGTATGTTCCTGCTGCGGATCCCAGACCAGAATATCGGCGTCCGAGCCTACGGCGATGGTGCCCTTGCGCGGGTACATGCCGAAGATTCGCGCTGGATTGGTGCAGTGCAATTCCACGAAACGCGAGGGCGAAAGCTTTCCGCTGTTGACGCCGGCCTGCCACATCACCATCATGCGGTCTTCCAGCCCGGGCATGCCGTTGGGGATCTTGGCGAAATTACCCATGCCAAGTTCTTTACCCGGCCGACGATAGGCGGGGTCCTGCTTCTCGTAACCGACCCAGTCCCTGCCTCCGGTTCTCTCGTTCCATTCTTGCCAGGGACCGTGACCACCGTCGTACCAGAAGTCACAGTGATCGGTGCTGACGATCTGCAGCGTGCCATCCCGCACTGCCTGCCAGAGGATGCCGTGATCGTGCTTGCTGCGGATCGGCGGTGAACAGACATATTTCGAGCCTTCGAAACCAGGCAGCGCCATATGGTCTTCGACAGTCAGGAAGAAGTATTGCACGCAGGTCTCGCCCATGACCGGGTAACCGAGCGCCCGGCCGCGGCGCAGCGCACCAATCGAAGACTCACAGGTCATATGCACAACATAGAGCGGGCAGCCGGTCATGCCGGACATGACCACGGCGCGGTTGGTCGCTTCGCCTTCGATTTCCGGCGGACGCGACGAGGCGTGATAAACCGGATCGGTTTTGCCTTCTGCCAGCAGCGCCGGCGTCAGCGCCGCTTCGACATCGCCATTTTCGGCATGGACCATGACGATCATGCCGTTGTCGGCGGCCACGCGCATGGTGTTAAAGAGTGTGGCGTCATCGACCTGGAAGACGTTTTTATAAGCCATGAAGAGCTTCAAACTGGTGATGCCCTCGTCGAGCATGGTGGGAATCTCTTTCATGACGGCATCGTTGAGATCGGTGACTGCCATGTGGAAGGCGTAGTCGATCTGGGCGATATCGCGCGATTTCGCCCACCAGGTTTCCAGCCCGTCGTGCAGGCTGCCGCCGATCGGCTGCACCACGAAGTCGATATGGGTGGTGGTGCCGCCAAAGGCCGCCGCCATGTGCCCGACATCAAAGTCATCATTGCTGATGGTGCCGCCGAAGGGCAGGTCGAGGTGCGTATGCACGTCAATGCCGCCGGGCATCAGATAATTGCCGCTGCAATCGACCACATCGTGATTGCTTCCGTCGAGGTCTCGGCCAAGCAGGGTGACGATCTCGCCTTCGACCAGGACATCGGCGTTGATCATGTCGCTGGCGGTGATGATGGTTCCGTTTTTGAATAATGTGCCCATTTTTGTCTCCTTGTGAAGTGTTTTGGTTCAGTTGAACGGGTTACACCATTGATATGCCCAATCGTTATTCGGCAGACGCTGGATCTTCTTCCTCAAATTGGATTCCATGATAGATGTCCGCCAATGGCAAATCACAATCCAATGGGGCCAGCGGTACAGCGGCATCCAGCTCAGAGAATCGTTGCAAGAACCAGCCACCTTCCCTGCGCATATACAATTCGACAAGTACCCGATGTTGGTCGATCACCAGATAAGCCTGAATGGAGCGGACCATCTCGTAGTAATCCCGCTTGATGACGCGATCGTAGTCGATTGATGAGGGCGAAGTGACCTCCGCGATCAGAATGGGATTCAGCAATGTCATTGACTGGTCATCTGTCGCTGCCTCGCCACAGACGACGCTGAGATCGGGATAAACATAGCGCGATGGGCTGACTCTGATGCGCATATCGCTGCTGAGCACTTTACAATCAGTCCCCTTCAATCTCTGGCGGAGCTCTCCGCCTATGTTCATCATAATCATGGCGTGCCTAAATGTACCGCCTGTCATCGGACAAATCTCGCCGTCAATGTATTCATGTTTGATATCGCTCTCTTCCTCGAAAGCAAGGTAATCTGCAGCGGTCATGTGAAGGATGCGTTCCGTTACCATGGTCTTTCCTCGTGCACTTGGTGGTAGCGATAGTATATCATTTTCGCTCCATTCCATTGGGGCGCCTAAGAGAGGTCGGCGGATGGTGAATTTGACCTAGGCAAAGGCCGGGATAATCTTCTCGCCGTATTCTGCCACGATGCGCTCTTCTTCACCACACATCAGATAGATGTTGAACTGCGTCACGCCGGCCGCTTCCAGCTCCTTGAGCTTGGCGATATGGTCGTCAACGCTTCCCAGGATGCCGAAAGCGTCGATGATGTCTTCGGTGATGAAGTCGAGATGATCGGCGTCCTTGTCGGCATGTTCTTTGTAGTCGTAACCCTTGCGCCCTTCAATGTAGGTGGTCAGGCTCTCGGGTATATTCGGGCTTTCCATGCCATAGCGCTCGACAATATCCGCCACATGATTGCCCACCATGGCCGGGAACCAGCGCGTCTGTTCGCGCGCTTCATCCATAGCGCCGATCCAAACGGGCGCAGCCGACATAATTTGGTAATTCGACATGTCCTTGCCTGCGGTTTCGCCGCCAGCGATCGCCTGCTCGGAGAACCATTTGACCAAACCCGGGTCGGCGAGTTGAATCACCAAGCCATCGCCGGTGCGGCCAGCGCCTGCCAGCGCCTTGGGTCCATAAGCCGCGATCCAAATAGGCATGTCGTAGCCGTTCGCCCAAGGGAAGAGCGCTGATGTTTCGTCGTAAGCGACTTGATCGCCGCGCACCAGGCCGCGCAAGACATCGGCAAAGCGCTCCATATTAGCGACTGTCATGGGTTTTTTACCCAGCATGCGCCGCGAGCTGTCACCACGCCCGATGCCGATCTCGATGCGGTTGCCGCTTTGCACGGCCAGCGTGGCGTACATGCTGGCCGCCACCGACCATTCTCGTACGCCGGGATTGGTCACCAGGGGTCCGTAGATCATGCTTTCCGTGTGCGCCATGCACAGCGCCATGGTCAAATAACATTCGCGCCAAAGCACATGCGAATCGAAGAACCAACCGTATTTGAATCCAGCGACCTCCGCTTGCTTACATAGCGCTACCGTGCGCTTGGGAGAAATATCGCCTTTGAATGTGATGCCAAAATCCATGAGTCAACTCCTGAAACATCTCGGACTTTTCCGCAATGAATGGATGGGGGCTTAGTAATAATTTCTGTGGAATAGGCTGACATTGGCTTATACTTAATCCTGCTATCCGCACAGACTCTAAGAATCAAGAAACGCAATCAAAACCAGTTGATTGCGTTTCTTGTCGTTGTCCGGTAACATATAGTCTGCCCTTTGCGGGCAGTAATTCGGGATTCCCCGTGACATTCGGTTCTGAGCCTAATGTGTCACGGGGAATTGCCCAACATGGGAAAACGCAACGTTTCCCATGTTTATTGTAGCGTACATCGCTTTGCCGATCCAAGTAATGGGGGTTCTGTTCTCATAAATATAGATTGAAAGGCACATCGAGATGTTTCGCACGCTGTTGTTTGTTGTTCTATTACTGTGCTACACCGCGCCACTCCGGGCGCAGGAGGGAAGGGAGGCGGATGAGTACAGGTATTTGCGGGAATGCACCGGTCCCGAGCTGATACATTTTGATGCGTCGCCCTCTCCCGATCCTTTTGATATGATAATGGACAGCGGCGACGCTGTCCGAGCGCTTTACCAGATGGATAGGGAAAGGGTGGAGTTCCCTCAAAAGCGGCGGGAATTCCATGATGCTTTATACCTCTCCTACCACTACATGCTTCGGAGAGTGCCGCCATGCCGAGAATGGGTTGAATTGTACATAACCTGGCACGACTGGATGACCCGCATGGAGATCGGGCTGTATGGGATCCGCGTTGAGATCGATCAGACCTACCAAAGGTACAACAACGCCTTGGATGACTTCATCCAGCGGCTTTCGGGACGGATTCCTAGAAGCACGTAGTTGGTTAATAAGCTCGTCGAAAGGATGCTATAATGTCAGATAATGATGTTGAGCGCAACGAAACGGAAGATACGATGCAATCGCAAGCTCTGAGCAAATTGGCTATTGCCGATGCGCTGTCCCGCGCAGATTATGCCCTAAGCAAGTCGTCAAATATCCGCGAGCCCGAACTGAGAGCACTGTACTACGGGCGAATCGAAACGTGGGAGTATGCGCACCTGTTCGGGTGCGACATGGCGATCGCGAAGCGCGTGTGGACGAACGCTGTTCAACATGGCCAACTCAACTCGCCAGGAGCGGTCAAGTTGCTTGACCAGTGTCTCCCGTCACCAACTCCGAGTAAGTAACCCAAATGCCCCGCGATCGCGGGGCATTACGCTAACCCTAAGCCGTCACCGCGCCCTGAATAAGCTCATCGAAAGCGTTGCCGCTCTTCCGATGGTTGTACTTCCATGAAGCCTCGGCCACGAAGAGCGGCATCCAGCGTTCGGTGTAGTGGTGGTGTGTCCCGTACCACGCGCGCTTGAGCAAACCGAAGAATCCCTCGACAGTATTGGTATGTACCGGACCGGCGACGAACTGCACGCTGTGGTTGATTGCCACACCTGGCACGAGACCGCGCGCCGCTTTATAGACCTGCGCTTCATCCGAGATAAGGAACGTGTTCTCGACATTGATGCGCCTGCGCAGGAACTTGATAACTGCATTGCCAGTCACTTCCGGCGTCACCTCGGCTAAGACATCGCCGCCACGCTCTACAGCAGCCAGCACAGGCGTCTTGTCATGTACGCCTTGGCCGCCCGGCGGATCGTCTTCCCGCTTGTTAGGCTTGCGCTTCTTGCCGCCAATGTACGTTTCGTCCGCTTCGACAATGCCCTGCAGGGTGATCGTCTGTTGACGGCGCCCCATCTCCGCCCGGATACGTTGCTGCATGTACCATGCGGAGCTTTGGTTCATCCGCAAGTCCCGCGCCAGTTGGTAACTCGATACCGATTTCTTGGCATTCACCATGATAGCGATCGCCAGGAACCACTTTTGCAAGGGTATCTTCGTGCCTTGAAACATCGTCCCTGCTAGAACGTTGAAGCTGACGCGGCAGTTATGGCAGTTCCAGCGACCGACACGCTTGCCGTCCCGTTTCTTGGCAACATCCTCGCTGCCGCACTTCGGGCAAAACGCGCCATCAATGAAGCGCAGAGCTTCGAGATGTGCAAGGCAAGTCTCACGTGTCGGGAATAGGGTCATTACATTAACTAGTTGCATAATTGCTCCTTTCTTGTACCCTAATTATGGTACGGCTTGTACTTTGTTGTCAAGCCCCCATCCATTCATTGCGCTAATTTCGCTCACTTGAATTTACAAATTTAGTTGCCAAGAATGGTAACACAAATGAAAGAAAACGGAAAAGCCTCGGTGAAGCCAGTAGCTAACGCTGCCTGCTAATTGAAATCTAACACCGGAATCGTCGCATTCGCCGCCGGCATCACGCCGATACGCCCGTCGCTCGGCAACTCTTCCAGCGCGCGGTCGATCGCCCGCTGCAAGTCCGACTGCGGATGCAGCAAGAGCGAGCGTACAAAATCATCATGCAAATCCGAGACCAGCGTGGTACGAACCCGCGCCGCATCGCGCGCGACCTGAAATGCCTTATGCCGTCCCACGCGAAAGCCCTCGCGTGCAAAGTGCAATAAGACATCGTCGTGGCTTTGAATATGCGGCTGCATCATCCAGCTTTCATAGTCCGCGCTGCCGCTGCCCTGCGGGCAGGCGGCGCACAAGATCAGCGCCCCGCCTGTCCGGGTCACCGACGCGGCATGCGCCAAGCCTTTTTGCGACTGATAGATATTGATGTCTTTGGGATGTCCACCCGCTGAGGCGATCATCAGATCAAATGGCGCTGACACCGTTACTTGAGAAATCTTGCGCGCCTCCGGGATACCCTGCCGCATGATAGCCAGCGGATCGCCGGCCAATACCTTGATAATCCGCTTTTCCGGACTGAGGATGGCATTCACGGCGAAGTCGATGCCGATCATGCGGCCGATCTCTTCCACGTCTTGCCGCGCCGGATTCTCTTCATAAACGCCCAGCTTGGCCATGGGATCGCCCATCATGGCGTGGTTATGATTGATGGTCTGCACACCGGCCAAGCCGATAGCCGCGCTTTTGACCCCGCCGGAAAACCCCTGGAACTGATGCGGTTCGATGTTGCCGATGACGATACGGTAATCGGCGGCCAGGTAATCCCGGTTTATCTGAACCGGCGTCCCGCGTGATGTCTCGCCGAGATAGGTCAAGCCGTCGCCACCGTGCCCATCGTGGCAAATCACGCGATACGATTGCAGAATGTCCCGCGGCAATAGGCTGGGGAACTCCTCAGGCCGCACCGGGGGGTGAGCGCCCGTCGCAATGATGAATAGCACATCGTCGTCGTTGATGCCGGCATGCTTGATGCCACCCAGAAGCGGCGGCAGCAAATGCTCATGCGGCACGAGACGAGTCTTGTCGTTGATGGCGATGGCGACCGTCTGTCCCTTGCGCGGCGCTTTGACATCGCCAAGCGGCTTGTACACCGCCGCCATTGCAATGGCCGCCGGGTCATCGGCCGCGGACTCGCCCTTCGGCAAAACAAATTCGACCGCAAGTCCCTCCGGGATCCGCGCCGTCAAATGAGCCTCGCCATACGGGATATTCAGTCGCATCCTGACTTCCCTTCAGACATTTGTTCCCACGCCTTCTCGACTACCGTCAAAGTCGTCAAAGAGCCGACGCATCAGCCATTGAGACAGACCCCACGTTTTGTTGCCCCAATAAAGACAAGGTAGGGGCGACCCGGTGGGTCGCCCTGAACAAGACCAGAAAACACTAGAGTATAGCCGTACTGTTCCGCTCGATGGTAATGTGTCCGCTCCCCTTCCCTCTTCATGGGGGAAGGGGATGGGGGTGTTAGATGCTCGGACCAACACGGTGGATCGCGAAGCTGTTATTGTCGCGCAGCGCCTCGGATTTGGTCAGATAGCCCTTGCAGACCTGCTCCACCTCGTCGTATACGATCTGTCCGGCCTCCGCCAAGGTAATCTCGTCATGAAAGACGCCACTGACATCGATATCGACCGTATCGCGCATCAATTCGAATGATTGGCGGTTGGCGGTCACCTTGATGGTCGGCATGATGGGATGGTTGGAGGTATGACCGCCGCCCGTGCAGAAGGTCAACACCTGGCAGCCGGCGGCCGCCATGCTGCTAATGCTCTCCGCGCCCATGCCCGGTCCGTACATGACATAATTGCCGGGGTCGGTCTTGGTCGGCGCCTCGCCGATTTCCAGATATTCAACGATGGGGCTATCGCCGATCTTCTTGACGGCGCCCATCGATTTTTCTTCGATGGTCGTCAGCCCGCCCGCCATATTGTCGCCGGTGGGCTGTGAACCGCGGATGTCCTCGCCGCTGGCCAAGGCGCGGCTTTCCATATGCTGGACGCCGGCGACGATCGCTTCGGCAACCGCCGGGTTGGCCGCTTTCTCCGTCAGCCAGTTTTCGCAGCCCATCCATTCGGTGCATTCCGCCATCAACATGCGGCCGCCCTGAGCGATCAAGAGTTCGCCGGCCAGCCCGTTTGCGGGGTTGCTCCCCAAGCCGGAAGTGGTATCGGAGGTGCCGCATTCGGTGCCAAAGAGGATTTTGCTCATCGGCGCCGCTTCCCGCGTGAACAGGCTGATCTCCCGCGCGAAGTCCTGCGCGTAGCGGGTGGCCTTTTCGACCGCGCTGATAAAGCCGCCGTCGCCGCGGATATTGACCGTGGCGATCAGCTTGCCCGTGGGCGCGATATCATTGGCCAGATCTTCGGCCGTCATGCCTTCTTCCCTGAAGTGATCGATGATGACAACACCGCCGACGTTGGGGTTCATCGCCGTGCCCGCCAGAAAGCGCCGCGTGACGCGCAGGTCCGGCGCTACCTGACAGCGGCCGTTGGCATGTACGATGGGCACGGCTCCATGAATCGTGTCGGCAACCCGTTCTACAACGCCATTTGCGTAAACCGTGCCTGACAAGATCAACAGATGATTGCGAATCCCGACATCGCCATTCGGGCGCAGGAAACCCATAAATTCGGACATGTGCATTTACTCCTGAAAGTTGAATTCAATTCGAAATTACTCGGCGCTAACCGCGCCACGTTCGGCGAGGTCGCCGCGCCCACGATTGCTCTCGACATTGTGCGTATGCACATGATCGCCCGCTTTGATATCGCGGATCGCCGAACCGATGCTCAAGCCGTATTTTAGAACCGTGTCACCTTCGGCGATGTCCATCAGCGCGATCTTATGGCCGTAGGCGATGTCATTTTGCGCGACGATCTCGATATCACGGCGTTCGCCATTGCAAGTTACATGGTCGCCGGCCGATATCGGCTCCAAGACAACGGTGCCAACGTTGTCGGTGGCGTAAACGACGAATACTTTTTTCATAGGGTCCCTTCCCATTGCCGCATCAGTTTTTCAGTTGAATTGCGGCAGATACTCCGCAAATTCCTCCAGCAAATCATCGAGGATAGCGCGCCCCCTGTCAATATCGGTCACCATCGGATCGAGCAAAAGCGCCTGCAGCGCCAACTCGCGATCCCCCTGCAATGCCGCGTCAACGGTCAGCTCGCCCAGCGCGAGCTCGCGCCGGCACATTTCGGCGATGCCATCCGGCAGCGGCGGGGTGCTCTCCCCGCGAAACCCGTCTCCGTCAATCAGGCCCGGCGCCTCGACAATGGCGCCGTCGGGCAGATTGGGAATAGTGCCCCGATTCGGCAGATTGAGCTGCCCGTGATAACGCGCCTTGCCACGATGCGCAGCCTCGATCATTTCCGGGATGCCTTCGTCCAGCATGCCATGCCGACTGAGGTCGCGCAGGTCATCAACATCGACGCGGCCGGCGACGATATCACGCGCCAGCTTGCTGCGATAGGCGCGGCGAGCGCGGTTGCCCTCCCAGTTCTGCAGTTTGAGATGATACTTTTTCCAGGGCTCGTGTAACAGGTCGCTGACCCAAGGCAGATATTCGCACATATGACTGTCGCCGGCGGTCGGCATCAAGCCAAAGATCGCGAAGATCTCGCGGCTGAGCGGCTCGAAATCTTTGCGGAAGCCATGCAACCAGCGATTGCGCAGCTCAGGGTAGAGATCTTCGCCCGTGTGCTTGTCCCGTATCTCGTAGACCCAGGAAAAGTGATTGATGCCCGCCGCCTTTATTTCAAGATGTTCTACCGCTTGCTGCGCCACAGACAGGAATGCCGTTTTGTTGGAAGCATCCGTGTGAACGTGGAAACCGTCCGGCACCTGTATATCCCAGCGATCCGCCAGTACCGTCGCCGCCATCGCATAGCCCCAGAGCAGTTGATGGCACAAGCCGACGACCTTGATTTTGCTGTATCGATGTACGGCTGTAGTCATACGAATGAGCGGGTTGACCAGGTTGAGATACCAGGCTCCGGGACAAAGCGCTTCCATGTCTCGCGCGATTGCCATAATCAGCGGCAAGTTGCGCGCCGTGTGCGCGAAGGCGCCGGGTCCACCGTTTTCAGCATAGGGTTGGCGCACGCCGTGCCGCAGGGGGATGCGCCAGTCCAACTCCCAAACGTCCTCGCGCTGCCCCACCTGGATCGAGACCAGCACAAAATCGGCCTCGGGCAGCAAGTCGCGGCGCTCGGTCGAGCTGGTGATGCGAACTTCGGCGTCCCAGGCGCGGTTCATCTTCTCGACCAGTTGATGAATGACGCTTAAACCCTCGGCGTTGATGTCACAAAGCGCGAGTTCCGCGCCCTTCATGGCCGGATGCTGAAGGATGGTGGAAAGCGCGCCCAGCCCAAAAATCGCGCTGCCCGCGCCGATGACAACGATCTTTGGTGGTTTGTATTGCACGAGTCTTTCCGTACCTTCGTTTTCGATCAGCTTCCTCGACCACCAGGCAGCAAACACTTCATGACACACGTTCGCAGGTCTATCGACCCTTCAAAGCTTAACACTTACTTTGAAAGTTGTCCTGTTTGGCCGCTACTTGTGATACCCTGTTGAAGAGTGAAGTCAGGGAAACCGATGCAAAAGCAAAAAACCGAGTCCCTCGCAAGACCTAACAAATACTTATTCATTATCGGGTGGGTTTTGGCTTGGGTGGCTGCTTCATCGCTGCCTAACATTATCAATAACCATATCTGGCCCCTGGGTTTTCTTCCAAATATATTGTTGTATTTTGCTCTGCTTTCAACATTTCAGTTTTTCTGGGTACGCCGATACTTGCGGATCAACCTGCGTCACTGGGCGCCGCTCGCCCTACTCGGCGTTTTGGTCGTATTTTTTACCAACCCCATTATCGCAACTGCCATACGCTATCCTGTTCCCGCCGGCCTATGGGATCCAACGTCCGTTCTAGTCGCGGGTATAGACCTTGAAAATCAATTAAGTTTTGCGCTTTATCATAGCGCATCATGGATGCTGCTCTGGTTTGCGCCACCCCTGTTCCAATGGCTAGCCTTGAGGAAACGATTTCGGCTACATGGTCTCTGGCTAATGGCGACTGTCGTCGCTGCCCTACTCTCCTTTTACTTCCAGGTAGAAGGCGGCATTCTCACGCAAACGTTGTTCCCTATCGTCGAAGCGACCGGTTATGTACCGTCTGGGGACATTAGGCTCTTGGTAAGCATAATCACAAAGTTGGATTGGGCTATCCCGCCAGCCATCATGGGCTTCGTATTGTACTATCTCGTAAACGAGAGCCAGGCGAAGCGAGCGCGCAATTAAGTATTTGACGCCGCTAAATGGACCGACGCCAGCGGATGCAAGTCCGGCCTAATGGACCGCTCGGCGGATAGCACTCTACAGAAACCCATAACTGGTAATGTCTGACGTCAAACTACACCCGCGCCGCAATTTGCCATTCGCACATCACAAACGTAGAACGGGCATTTCCAGAAGCCGCGCCAAAGACACCAGTACATCCTGATGATCGCCGTAAGTGATCGATACATGATGCTCCAGGCCCTCGCCCAAGAGCCTATCCATCACCGCAGCCGCGCCTGAATCAAAGCGGATCCGGCCACTCGTGCCAGTGAAAGCCGGCGGCGCCTTGAGCATCTGCCCGCCGCCGATCACCATGCGAAACTCGCCCGTCGCTTCGCTCAAGCGGGCGATGGTCACACGACCGGGTTTCAGCGGAAATTGCATCAACAGCGGCAAACGCCGGTTGGAATGGATCGTCGCTTCCGGCCGCGCGTCAGGGTCCGCCATCGATAGCGGCGCCAATCCGCAATGCCACAGCACCGCGTCATCCGCGTCGACATCGAAAGAAACCAGATCGCTGCCGAAGGCCGGTTCACCGCTGATCCAGCCCAATATCAGCTGCGTGATGGTCCCGTTGACATCGGCCTCGCAACTGCAAGGCGTCATCTGCTCGCTGAGCAGCGACATCGCCCCGCAAGCGGAACAACCCAAATCCGTGAAGAACTCGGGCCAGCAGCGCACCGCCATGCCGGACAAGTTGTCCTCTTGTGTGAGCGCGTCCAGCGTGACGTAGCTGCCCAGCGTGCCCCTAGTGGCTTCCCCGTCGACATCAGCGATCCCGGCAAGCGTCCCGGCCAAAGCATCCGCGACGGCGTTCACCCTTACCGGTTCCGCTTGCCGAACGCGCTCGAAAAATTGCTCCAGTTCATACTGCACAACGTCCACCCCAAGTTGAGTTCGCAGACCATCAAGATTGACCAGACAAGTATCGAAGCCTTCAGGATTCTCTCCCAAGCGACCGATGCGTGTCCCCGACAGGCGCGACTTGATACCGGCGGCGATGGCATAATCTGACAGTTTCTTGAGCGCGTCCACGTCTTCGGGCGTCGCATACACGGTCTCGTATCCTGAGCCGGCACGCCGCAAGCCATGCGCCGCCAAGTTGATGCCACAAAAGGAATTGATGCGCAGCCGGCCGCCGACCTGATCCTCGGGAAAGGCCCACATCAACAACGGAACGGGAATCGTCCGCGCCAATTGCAAGAGCATGGCGCTGTCGGCAAACGAGGCTTGCGCCATCATAATCATGTCGATATTGGCCGCTTTCAGTTCGTCGATGCGCTCGTCCATGCCCGGGCCGTCCATGACCAGCTCTTGCGATCCAACAAGCTGATAACCCGCGCTTCCCACGGCGGCGTAAAGTTGCGCGGTCACCTGCCGCGCCAGGTCCAGGTCGAAGGTGGGACGGGCAATCGGCACAAAGCCGATGCGAATGTCTGCGGGGTTCATAGCAGTTTTTCCATTTCGGCAAAGACACGAGTGCCCAAGCTGCATACCACATTATTCAGACGTCGCACCTCGTTCTTGGAAAGACTTACTTTTCTGCCGACAATCGCTTTTGGATCTTTGGCCCTTGCTTTGTAATCTTCATCAACAACACCACTCCTGTGTTCCAAAACGTGCCTCTTCTGAAAGCAGCGGATAGCCAATTCCCATTCTGCTTGCGTGAGCCCGCCTGCTAAGTCGAATCCAAAGTATTGCCGTAAACTGCTTCGTGCTCCGATCAAATTCTGGAATCGGATTTTTTCTGCCTGCGATGGATTTGATGATTTAGAGGCATATGTTTCGCATATTGTGCGCCCGAAGCCGTCAAATGATGCGACAACGTCTGTCAATGCCTTGCTGATCAGTTTGCCCACAAGCGCGTCATCAGCGTCAACTAAACCGTCAGCTAACTCAAGTAGCTTGCCGCTAGTCTCGAGATTGTTCTCAAGCATCTGAACTGCATTGTGTTTTCCACAGTCTGGGCAATATGCGTAAACGCCGTAGACAGCGTATTTTAGAGTACAATTCGCGCACTCTACATAAGTTTCCAGTTTTAGGTCGGCAGGTATTACGACACGTCTTGGGCTGCTATTTACTTTGATCGTAAGTTTCAGCAACCCTTGACTCTGTCTATTTAACCTCCTTACGTTCCGCTGCATCTGTCTGATGCTCGAATCAAATTCGCTCATTATCGAGTCCAGGGCAACCGATTTCGCATATTCTAGCTGTGCTTCCGTATGAAAATTCGAATTGTGGTCATAGAATCCGCAGTACGGACAGTGGCAGTCTTCTATACCAGCTAGACCCGTACCTAGCATTAATTTGAAGACTCCATTGCATTCTGGGCATTTTCTATCGGTGTACCCACTTCTTCCTCGCGGTACCGATACGCTGAACTGCCTTTTTCTTCCATACATCGCAGTTAACCCTGCATGAATATTCGATTCATTGTTCACTTGCTCTCTCTGCTGTCTCGTGTTCGCCTCACTGGGTGAGCGCAGGTCTCAGCGCTTCTGTGGCGAATCAACCCAGATTCAGCGTCATCAGCCGCAATTCGGTCATGTCCTCGATAGCGTACTTGATGCCCTCGCGACCGGTTCCCGATGCCTTGATGCCACCGTAGGGCATGTGATCAACACGGAAGGTCGAGGCGCTGTTGATGTGCAAGCCGCCCACATCAATCCGCTCCCAGGCGTCCATGATCCGCTTGACATCGTTGCTGAAGACGCCCGCCTGCAAGCCGTAGGGACTGTCATTGATGGTGGCGACTGCCTCATCCCAGGTGTCGTAGGGACTGACGGTCACCACCGGCGCAAACACTTCCTCGCAGTTCACCCGCATATCAGCTGCGGTTTCCGTTAGCACCGTCGGCGGGAACATCACGCCGTCTCTGGCGTCGCCATACAGCACGGAGGCGCCGGCCTTTTTCGCTTCGTTGACCCAAGCTTCGGCGCGTTCGGCGTCGTTCAGGCTGATCATGGGACCGATATCGACATCGGCAGCGCGCGGATCGCCCACTTTCAGCGCCTTGACCTCGTCAACAAAAAGATCGGTGAACGCTTCAAAGACATCGCGCTGGATCAGCAAACGCTGCACGGAAATGCAATTCTGCCCGGCATTGGCGAAGCCGCCGGCCGCCGCTTGACCCGCCGCCAATGCCAGATCGGCGTCATTGTGCACGATCACGCCGGCATTGCCGCCCAGTTCCAGCGCCACCTTCTTCTGCCCCGCCTTGCTCTTGAGCATCCAGCCGACGTTGCCGCCGCCGGTAAAGCTGATCATCGCAACACGTGGATCGGTCACCATCATCTCGGTATCGGGTCCCCAGGCGTTTAACATGCTAAAAGCTTGCGGTGGATAGCCGGCTTCCAGCACGATTTCCGCCAGGATCACCGACGAGAGCGGCGTCTTTTCCGCCGGTTTCAGGATGATCGGGTTGCCAACGGCGATGGCGGGACCGATCTTGTGACAAGCCAGATTGACCGGGTAATTGAAAGGCGTGATGCCAAGTACCGTGCCAAGCGGAGCCCGCCGCGTGAATCCCTGTCGATTCTCGCCGGCCGCCGTCCAATCGATGCTGAAGACCTCGCCGCCGATGCGCCGCGCTTCTTCGCTCGACACCTTCAGCGTTTCCAAAGCGCGGGCCGTCTCGCCCAGGGCGGTTTTGCGGTTCTTGCCACCTTCCATGATCATGGCGTCGACGACTTCGTCGAAGCGCTCTTGAAGCAGCCGCGCCATCTTCTGCAAGATCTCCGAGCGCTTATGGCTGGGCAGCACCCGCGTGACCTCGAAGCCTTCTAAAGCCGCGTCCATCGCATCGTTCATGTCCGCCGCGCTCGCCATGGAGACCGCGTCCACGAAACTGCCGTCATAGGGAAAGCGCACTTCCATGACATCGTCGCTGCCGCGCCATTCACCGCCGATCAAGTTCTTCTTGGGCATGATCAATCCTTTTTTCTACCCCTCATCCACAAGGAGCGGGCCAAACTGATTTAACCACAGAGGACACCGAGTTAAGGCGTCATTTCTGCCCCTCACCCCATTGTTTTGGTGAGGCGCTAGCAGACGATATGGAGTTCATAGAGGGCGGCCCAGGTTTTCATGCCGATCCGCCGCGCTGTTGGCTTTCTATTCACAAGCGACAGCTATGTTGTATGTTGATTTGGAGGTGACATTCAAACTGTACTTCTTGCTTTCTGTGTGCGTTTTGACCTCGATTGTATAGTAGCCAAAAGCCTCGCCGATGTTCTCCGGTAGGTACAATTGGTGAGAATACAAGCCGACACTTTCGCCTTGAACTTCATTCTCGTGGTAAGTTAATGGAGTTCGGTTGCCAGGCGAAAAAATATCCACCATAAAGAGGTCTCTCAGCCATCCTAACCTGCCTGCTGCCAGATAAAGCTTGCCGCTCTCGATTGGCGTGCCTCTGCTTGCTGTAATAGCGCAGTCTGCTCCGCTTAGCGTGAATGTCTTTGTGGCTCCTGTTCTGATAATTTCATGCGTCGCTCTCTGGCCGGCAGTTGTTGTTCTTACTCTGGCTGCAGTAGGGACGGGGGTTGGCTTCGGGCATTCCCGCGGGTATGTAAATTCGTCTATTCGGGTGTAGCCGGGGTATCGAAAGAGCGCTGACCAACCCTTGTCGTGTCTTCCCCATACAAAGCCTTCGACCAGTGTTTGACTTGCTAGGTCGATCGTGAAGTAGTCGCCCTTATCAAAGCGATTAATGACAGTCCCAGCTGGCCTATTGCGTATGTTCAGGGTAGGCGCCATGACGCAGAAAACGAAGTCGCCTTCCCAGCCGTAAAGGCCCTGGTAGTCTGGTATTTCTGTTGGTTCCGGTGTGCCTGCTGTATCCGGTTGTGGCGCGCATTCGCGTTCGACACGCGACCACCATTCGGCGGCGGCGGCGTAAGTAGTAACAGCGATGCTTTGGTCAAGCCGTGCAGCGCATTCGTCAGGCGTTTCGGCGTGGGCGATGCTGCTGAGTAGCGTTAGCACCGCTGTCAGCGTAAGGATGGCGAGCGTTTTCATGATAGATCCTCTGTTCTCTGCGACTGCCGGAAATGTACTCTTACAGGCGTGTAAATGACAGTTATGTTTGATTTGTAAATCGTTCTTTTTTACCAACAAGTCGGCGGTCAGTGTCTACACCTACCGATACGCGGGCAGGTAATCTCCGTGCGCCTCGATCAACTCATTCACCATCGACCAAATCTGATCCAGCGTCAACTCCGCGGCCGTATGCGGATCGAGCATGGCCGCGTGATAGATATGTTCGCGCTTGCCGCTCAAAGCCGCCTCGACCGTCAGCGACTGCACGTTGATATTGGTCTGCATCAGCGCCGCCAGTTGCGGCGGAATCGCGCCGATGCGCGTCGGTTGCACGCCGTTGGCATCAACCAGGCAGGGCACCTCGACGCAGCAGCCCTGCGGCAGATTGTCGATGAGTTTGTCGTTGGGCACATTGCCGTATATGGTGCGGGCAGCGCCGGTATCCATGCTATGGATAATGAGCGAGCCGTACTCCACGCTGCGCTCGACTTTGTTCAGGTTGGTGATGCTGCTGACGGTCCAGCCCTTGTGCATGGGATGCACATCGCGCAGGGCGTGCATGATCTCCGCTTCGCTGGGGATGCGTCCCTCTTCTTCCGCCTTTTCCAGCAATTGCCAGCCGATGATGCCGGCTTTGCAGCGCTCGATGTATTCGTCCAGCGGGATATTGAATTCTTCGATCAGCGCCGAGTCGCCGTCCTTGATGAACCAGGGCACGTATTCGCTGAAGTGCTCGCTGGATTCCGTCACGAAGTAACCGAGCCGCCGCAGCATCTCGTAGCGGACGCGGTTGGTCGGCGGGACGCGCCCGTCTTCATAGACCTTGTGCAAAAGCGGATACAGATCCTCGCCGCTATTGCGATCCTCGAACTTGAGGTAAAAGGCCATGTGATTGATGCCGGCGACCAGATAGTTGATGTCTTCGTAGGGAACGCCGATGTCCCGAGACAGTTCATAGGCAGTGCCCGGCACACTATGACAAAGCCCGACAGTGCGTACATCCGTGGCGCGGCTCAAGGCCCATTGATTCATACACATGGGATTGGCGTAATTGATGAACAGCGCATCCGGGCAAACCGCTTCCATATCGCGGGTGATGTCAATCAACACGGGTATCGTGCGCAGCGCGCGCATGATGCCGCCGATGCCCAAGGTATCGGCAATGGTCTGACGCAAGCCGTATTTTTTGGGGATCTCGAAGTCGATGACCGTGGCGGGTTCGTAGCCGCCAACTTGAATCATACAGACGACATAGTCGGCGCCGGTCAATGCAGCGCGGCGATCGGTGGTGACTTCGACAGTCGGATTGATACCAAGTGTATTGATGATATGCTGCGCTACCTGCTCGGATTGTTTCAGCCGTCCGGGATCAATATCCATCAGACAAAGGGTGGCGTCCGCCAGTTCAGGATAACTCCAGATATCGCCCATCAGGTTTTTGGCAAAAACGGTGCTGCCGGCGCCGATGAATGTCACTTTGCTCATGCGCGTTTCCTTTCGAATATCCCACATTTATATCGGCATGGTCTGACGATTTCAAGATTGCATTGCCCGCAAGTCCTGCCCAACTCCCACAATGGAAATTGAAGCTCGCGGCGCTATACTAAGCTTGAACACACGGACTATGAGAGCCATGCTTACATACCCCGAAGTCACCGTCATCGGCATAATTGTCGTCTTGCTCGCCCTGATCGCCTTTACGCGGCTGCGCATTGATATCATCGCCTTGCTCGTCCTGCTTATGGTCGCGCTGACCCAGCTCGTGCCCGCCAACGACGTCCTGTCCGGCTTCAGCAGCTCGGTGGTCATCACCATAATCGGCTTGCTCGTGATCACCCGTGGCTTGGAGCAGACGGGCGTCATGCAGTGGGTGGCGCGGCAGTTGCAAGCCTTTGGGCGCGGCTCCGAGGCAAAGCTGATTGCCCTGGTCATGTCGGCGGGGGCGGCTGTTTCCTTGCTTATGAACAATGTGGCGGCGGGAGCGGTCCTGCTGCCAGCTGTCCTGCAGGTATCGCGCGATGGCGGTGTCGCCGCCTCCAAGCTAATGATCCCACTCGCATTCGGCGTAACTGTCGGCGGCATGGCGACGTATTTCACAACTGCCAATATATTGATGAGTGAGTTGCTGATTGCGCAAGGTATCGCTGGATTAAGGATGTTGGATTTCATGCCAGTGGGCGGCATGATTGTGGCGGCGGGTTTGCTTTACATGCTTCTGTTCGGCCGACGCTTGCTGCCCGATCGCGCTTCGCTCACTCAATCCTTCCATCAAATCGACCTGCACGATACCTATGAATTGGCGGATCGGATGTGGTTGGTGCGAGTCATGCCTGGATCCCGCCTCGCTCGCCAAACCGTGCAGGAAAGCGATATCAATGCCGAGCTGGGTTTGACGGTGGCGGCGATCTGGCGCGGGCGAGAGACGATCACCATTCCTAAATCGACGCAAGTGATTTACCCCGCTGATGAGCTGTTGATTGTCGGGCGCGAAGAGCGACTCCAGCAGCTGTTGGCTTGGGGCATCGAACTAATCGAGGGTGGCGCGCGCGCGGTTGCGGGCGAGTTGCCGATTGAACCCATTGAGATCATGATTGCGCCCCGTTCCGATGCCATTGGCAAGACGCTCTCCCAATTGAAGCTTAACCGCGACGCGGGCTTGTTGGCGATGGCGCTTTGGCGCGACGGGCAGAGCTTCCACACCGATGTCCGCAAGATGCCACTTCAAGTCGGCGATGCGATTCTGGTCGTCGGCCAATCCTCAGACATTCAAAACCTGTCGCGCAACAGCAATTTCATTTTACCGGCCGGCGAATACTCGGCGCAAGCCATTGAAAGCCGCAAAGCGCCCTACGCCGTAGGCATCACCGCCATAGTCTTGGCGCTCTCCTTCTTGAATATCGTGCCCTTGCCCATTGCCATGCTGGCGGGGGCGGCTGGCATGGTTCTCACGCGCTGCCTGAGGATGGAGCAGTTCTACGCGGCGGTGGACTGGCGGACGATCTTTTTGGTAGCTGGCATGCTGCCACTCAGCCTCGCAATCACCGAGACCGGCTTGGCAGACCGCATCGGCGCGTTCTTGGAATTGAGCCTTATGAACGCCAGCCCGCTTCTGCTGTTTGCGGCCATCGCCCTGCTAACGATGTTGGTGGTACAAGTCATCGGCGGGCAAGTAACGCCGCTGCTGGTCGGTCCAATCGCCATCAAAGCCGCGCTGCAAATGGGCATCGACCCGCGCGCAATGGCGCTGGCGGTCGCCATGGCTTGCTCCCTGGCGTTCATCACGCCAATTTCCCATCCGGTGAATATCCTGATGATGGGACCTGGCGGTTATAAATTTAGTGATTTTCCGAAGGTTGGTCTGGGCATGACAATCGTGACGCTGCTGACGATGTTGCTAGGTTTGACCGTGATTTGGGGGGTTTAGGCTGAAAGTGGCGGCAGGTTTTCCAACTGCGTGAGCCAGGCGTCGAAGAGCGGGCATTCTTGGCGAATTTTGGCTAATGTGATTGCCCTAGCTGCGCGTTCCCCCATTTGAACTTTCCTGTATCTTGGGACCAGCTTCTGAATCCGTTTGCTGGGTGCTGTTAAAGGACTGTCGTCAATGTGTTCGGGCGTTTTGAATTCCTTCCGAATATCAGCAAATTGCTGTTCCAAGTCCGGCCTTCCTACTTCGGTTGCCAAACGAGCAGTGTCGCTGAACAATAGACCTTCGAATTCATGCATCTGAACATAAGGAATGAATCGTCCCATCGGACCTTCATCTAATTTCTTAGCTAATTCATTCGAGAGCGCGTCGCACACCGCGACCTGTTTTTGCCCAAGTGTCGACTTATTTCGCGCGTTTGACTTGCCCGGAAAATCTTCATCTAGACCGTAATAGTCGATCAAGGACGTGCAGTAGGCATTTCGCCTGCTGTGTAGCTGGGCGCGAATGTTCGGTAGCAGCCTGTCAATGCTGACGTTGCCACCCTTGCGCCGCCGTCCGATTTGGAATGGATAAACAAAGATGTTTTGCTGTCCCAAGTCAGGAGCCAATACGTTCTGAACAAACGCAGACTCCGTTCTGCCCTCACACAGGATGTAAACGCTTATCACTAGGGCAAGCCCCCGCCGAGCACGTTCTTGTCCCACAGTTCGCCGACGGAGTAATCTTCCAGCCAAACTTCGAAATCGGATTCCTTAAGACGTTTGAATACCGAAACGCCGTCTTCTAATTCGACGACAATGAGATCGTCAATCGAAAACTCATCAAGCAGTTGCGGCGATTGCGTCGCCACGATGACTTGCATTCGTTCTGATGCAGACTCCAGCAGGCTTCCGAGCAGACTTATGGCGTACGGGTGCAAACCTAGTTCCGGCTCATCAATGATGATGGTGGATGGTGGATCGGGTTGCAGCAATGCCGTGACCAAGCAAATGAACCGCAGCGATCCGTCCGAGAGTTGGCTGGGAAGCAGCGGATAGTCGCTACCGATTTGTCTCCAAGTGAGTTGGATGAGGCATTCGTCAGGCCGAATCTCCTCAGGTTCAAGTGCGAAATCATCAAAGAACGGTATTGCCAACCGCACATGCTCTCGAATTTGACTATAAGTGTCAGGCCTGCGATGTTTTAGTTTGAAGAGGTAGGCCGCAAGATTTGATGCGTCAGTTCGCAAGTATTCATTATCCTGTAGTTCTCCCTTGCGTTTCACCAGCGCTGTGTCACTTGTGTCATGAAAATGGAAAACTTTCCAAGAGGAAACTGAAGCATAGCAGTATTTTGCTATCATCCCGTCGAAAAATCTCAGTTCTGACTCTGTTCCTCCTGAACCTATACGCACTGCCATATCGCCGACTTGATCACCGTCAAAATGCAGATCCTCCCGTGAGAATGTAAAGCGGCCAGTGACGCTAGGAGTCAATACAAATCTGTAGCCATTGCGTCCGAACTCGATGAATGACTCCATTTGCGCGGTTTCCTTGACGCCGAAACTAAGGATTCGATCGCTTCCTCCCCGATTAGCCACCCAAACTTGCAGCCGCCCCTCGACCATTTCTCGCAGCATGTGAAAATACGAAACCAAGTTGCTCTTGCCTGCGCCATTAGGACCAATAAGGACGTTCAGTCGTCCCAATTCAAGTTCCACATCCTGAAGCGACTTGAAACCTTGAATCTTCAACTTGTCGATCTTATGCTTCTCGACCACGGCGCTTCGCCTGACACTTCAAATCTGAATCTGAAACCCAATATTACCATACCGTCGCCCGACCGCGGATTAGCTCAACAAATCGCACATCGAGTAGTCCCGTTGCATGATCCATATATTGCTGCAATTCATAATTCGTTGTCTTGCGGCACAGTCCTATGTTAATGTTTTAGATATTAAGAGTGCAGCGAATTGATTCGCAAAAGGCGGGGAGCCTGAGGTCATGGCTGTCGAGACACCATCGCGGGATCAAGCGCAGGCAAAACACGGCAATATCTGGCGTGGATTTGTCGGTCGAATCGCAGTATTGACCATTGTTGTCGCTGCATGTATGTCGCTTGGAAATGTCAATATCGGCGCTATTGGCCAGGGCATCTCTTACGCGCTGGTTGGGGTCTCGGTCTTTCTCACCTTTCGGATTCTGGATTTTCCCGATTTGACGGTGGATGGCGCCTTTCCGATTGGCGGTGCTGTTTGCGCGGTACTCATTCTGAATGACTACAGCCCTGAAGCAGCTTTAGTAGCGGCCTTTGTGGCCGGCGCGCTAACCGGGCTGGTCACCGCGCTGATTCACGTCTTCTTCAAGATTGAGGGCTTGCTGGCGAGCATTATTGTGATTACGGGCGCCTATACAATTACCCTGCGTATTATGGCGGGAAAGAGCAATGTCCCGCTGATTGGCGAGGAAACCCTGATTAGCCGACATTCGCGGGATTTCCGTGCCTGGATGATCGAACAATTTGGCGCTGAAATGCGCCGCCAATCGAGTAATCTGCTGGAGATCATGATTTTTGGCTTAATCGTGGTTGTTATGCTGGGGATTGTCTACTGGTTCTTGCGGACAGAAATCGGCTTGGCGATTCGTGCAACGGGAAAGAATCCGCAGATGGTACGGGCCATAGGTTTCAATCACCACCTTTTGGTCGTCACCGGATTGATGGTATCCAACGGACTGGCCGGGCTGGCGGGATCGCTGGCGGTGCAGCAATTGGGATTTGCTGATGTCAGCCTTGGTGTTGGCTTGATCATTCGCGGACTGGCGGCGGTTATAATCGGTGAAGTACTGCTACGACCGAAGACAGTCGGCCAAATGCTCATTGCAGCCGCAAGCGGCATGCTGGTCTTTGATATTTCGCGGGCATGGGTTTTCTCGGCGCTGGATCTACCAGCAACAGATATTCGGCTGGTAAGCGCGCTGGTGGTGTTGACGGCGCTGGCTGCGCCGAAATTACACGACCGCTGGCAGGCATTCCGCAAGAAACAGAAGCGTGAGGTGATGTAATGCTTTCCCTGAATCAAGTGTCAGTGACATTTAACGCGGACACACCCAACCCAGTCCGGGCATTGCATAATGTATCTCTCAATGTTGATGCTGGTGAGTTTGTGACTATGATCGGCGCCAATGGCGCGGGGAAGAGCACACTATTTAACGTAGTCGCTGGCACAGTCGAAGTTGATGATGGTGTGATTGAGTTGGAAGGAGCGAATATTACCGATTTAGCAGAATTTCGCCGGTCGCAGGATATTGGGCGTGTGTTTCAGGATCCGTCCTTGGGAACTTGTAACGGATTGACCATTCGGGAGAATCTATCCCTGGCAGCGATGCGTGGCAAAAGAACAGGTCTGCGGCGAGATCTAAAGAAAGCGCAAGAAGGCGGGTTTGTCGAACAGCTGAAAACAGTCAATCTGGGATTGGAAAACAGACTGGATACGGATGTCGCCTTGCTCAGCGGCGGTCAGCGGCAGGCAATTACCTTGATAATGGCAACTCTGATGAAACCCAAACTGCTGCTGCTGGATGAACATACGGCGGCTCTTGATCCCAATGCAGCCGAACAGGTTATCGAACTGACGATCCGGTTGGCACAAGCGCATAAATTGACGGTGGTGATGATTACACATAGTATGCAGCAGGCATGTTTGCTCGGTAGCCGAGTGGTGATGATGAACCGGGGTGGTATCCTGTTCGAGATCACCGGAGCGGAACACGCCGCTTTGCGTCCGGCTGATCTGGTCGAGAAATTCCGCTCATTGCAAACCGGCACAGAACTCGCAGATCGTAGCGTATTGAGTTAAACTCGTGAGTGAGAATAGGACTTCTGTTTCTTGCTATTCATGCAAAATCTTATTCGGAGGATTTCAATGTTAAAAAAACTGCTGCTGATAACGACCTTGTTGTCACTGCTGATCATTCCGATAGCAGTGGCCGATAACCATGAGAATCCGACCATTGCCATTATTCGTTTTGGCCCATTGCGCCCGTTTCAGTTGTCGGAAAAGGGCACCGTTGATATGTTGGAAGTCTATGGCTTAATCAGTGCGGAAGAACGCGCAATTCTGGATGAACGGCGGAATCTTGATGGCGAGAACATCAATATTATCTGGGGTGATGCGGAATTCGATTTCCCAACGGCAAATTTGTTGGTAGAAGGTGCGCTGGACCGGGGCGCGGATGTGATTATCACAATTACGACGCCGGTTTCACAGGCTGCTGCCAATGCAACGATCGACATGGACGAACCGCCGATCGTACTGTTCAATACAGTCACTAGCCCCTATGCCGCCGGCTTTGCGGATACCCCCTGCATCAAGCCAAGCCATATCACAGGTTCGCAGGCACTTGCCCCTTACGAATCCATTGTGCCGCTGATTTTGGCGCAGAATCCCGATATCGCAGTGATCGGCACCATGTACAACTCGGCTGAAGCCAATGGCGTGGTCAGTGCAGCCGCGATTGCTGCAACAGGCGAGGCACTCGGCTTAACAGTTGAATTGGCGCCGATTACGGCATCGGCTGATGTCGGGACTGCTGCTGAAGGTCTGGTGAGCAAGGGTGTTCAGGCATTCATGATTCCGACCGATAGTACTGTGACAGATGGGCTTCCAGCACTGCTGACGGTTGCTGAAGAAAACAGCCTTCCGGTTTTCCACGCTGATTCGAGTCAGGTCTATTCTGGCGTCACGGTTGGCGCAGGTCTGAGCTACTATCAGGAAGGTGTAGATACCGCCCGCATGTTGATCGCGTATCTAAATGGCGAGATTGACATCGAGACTACAGGTATCAGCAAACAATCTGGCATGGCTATTGCTGTGAATCTGGACACGGCTAATGTACAGAGTATAACGATTTCAGATGAGTTGCTGGCGATGGCTGACTTTGTGATAGAGAACTCAGAAAGCAATGAGGCGGATCCTCAATTGCCGGAGATGTCATTGGAAGATCGCATGGCCGGGGACCTGGCATTTTTGGAAGGTCACGTCTGTACGCCGGAACGCATCGCCGAAGAACAAGCCGAATTGGACGCAAGTAACGAATAGGTCGAGCAGCAAGTCAAGCTAAACGTCGGAGGCCACGAGAAGTAGCCTCGCAACAATTATTAATCAAAAGGAGGGTGACATAACGCAATCACCCTCCTTTTGTTGGTCCTAAAGACTACGCCGCGGAGCGGCATATTCTTCAGGCGTACCCATTTCGTCCATCCATGCCACGAACTTGGCATGCATCATCTGGCAGATATCGGGCCGCTCATCCGCCAGATTATGCTGATGCGCATAGTCGTTGACCGCATCGTATAACTCAATGCGCTCGCCTTCCAAGCCGTAGAGAAAGTCCCATTCGCCATCGCTTATCGCGCTCGGGGATACTTCTACCACCACGCGCTCGCTATCGTCGACGATCAGCGTTGTGTTGCCGGCGGTATCCGCCAACGACTGCGACGTCACGACGATCTCATGCAGCCGGTCGACCTCGCCCCGTGCCAGCGGCAGCAGCGATTTCGCCTGTACCCGGGAGGGCTTTTCGATCCCAGCCAGCTCCAGCATGGTCGGCATCATATCGGGGATGCTGACGATACCGGAAACGCGTTGATGCTCGTAACCCGGGATTTTCGCGAAGAGCGGCACGTGGGTCAGCTCGTTATGCGAGGGGCACCAGTAGGAGATGGCGCCTTGCTTGAAGCGCGCCATCGCTTCCATGACCGGGATGGTGTTGTCGGGCCAGCGGAAGCGGCGCTTGCCAAAGATGCCGAACTCGCCGAAATAGAAGCCGTGGTCGGACACGAATAGGATAGCGGTGTCGTCATAAACGCCCAGGCTCTTCAGCCGATCAACAAGCATGCCGAACCAGCGATCCACCATCGTGATTTCGCCCATATAGGTTGCTCTGGCAACCTCCATATCGCGCTCGCTGTAGCCGGCGTCTTCCCAATCCCAGTAGGCCGGGTAGACTTGCTCGCCTTGATAATCGGGCAGGTAAGGTTTGACGTAGTGCGCGGGCGGATCCCAGGGTTCGTGCGGGTCCCAGGCATCAATGAAGAGGAAGAATTGCTCTTCGTAATGCCGCTCGAGCCAGTTCATCGCCGTTTTGAAAGTCTGCGGTGCAAAGCGATCGTCCTCTTCTTTCCACAAGCTGGTGACATCGTCGCGTCCCGATGCCTCGCGCTGGCCACGGATCCAAATGAAGTCAGTAAAGCCGCGGTCATAGCCGTAGCCGTTGCGGATGAGGAAGGGTGTGTCGCCAATGCCCATGGTGGTGTAGCCGGCTTTTGTCATCAAATCCGCCAGTGTGATCTCGTCTTGCGGCAGTGGTCCCCAGGTCAAATAGGTGAAGGTGAAGCGCCCGGTAGCGATATCGGCGCGTGCCGGTATGGTAGGGAAAGACGCCGCGCGGCAATCTTCAAAGACGATGGCTTCCTCGGCGAAGCTGGTCAAATTGGGCGCTATCACCTGCTGGTTGCCGTAAGTCGGCAGATAGTCGGCTCGCAGGGTATCAGTGACGACGCAGATGATGTTCAAGGTCTTATCCTCCCGGGTTGACTTGCGGTATTCCTGTTCGCTTTCGTTCATGTAGTTTGAAACATGTAGGGGCGATCCGGTGGATCGCCCAAAAAATCTACCTTCCACATGCGGGCAACCCGGCGGGCCGCCTCCACAGATTCGGAACCTAGAGCGTATTGCCCTCTAAGAGATACTCTGTCTGCTCTGCCGTAGATTAGACTCTACCCCTTCACCGCGCCGGAAGCGAGCCCGCGGATCAGGTACTTCTGGAAGAAGATGATCACAACCAGAATCGGCAGCGTGGTTGAGACAGAAGCTGCAGCCGCCAGCGTGACATGACCGGGATCTTCGCCGCCGGTGAACTGCGCGATGCCAACGGGCAGCGTCCAATTGATCTGCGTTAGAATGCGCGCCAGCAAGAAATCGTTGTAAGCCAGCAGCAGTGTAAACAGGCCGGTGGTGATGATGCCGGGCCACATGATGGGCACGATCACTGAAATGAAAGAGCGCAGCCGACTCGCGCCATCAATCATGGCAGCCTCTTCGATTTCTCTGGGGATCTCCATGAAGAAGCTGCGCAGCATCCAAATGGTGAAAGGCTGATTGGTCGCCACCAGACAGAGAATCAGCAGGATATGGGTATCGTACAAGCCGGAAAGCTGCCCCAGGTAATAGAAGGGCAGCACCAGCGCCAGGCTCGGCAGTGAGCGAAAAGCCAGCGCGATCACCAGAATATAGACCGAAACCACGTGTCGATATCGCGCCAGCCCATAGCCCGCCAGCGCGCCGATAGTTAAGGAGACGCAGAGGGTGCCCATCGTCACGATCACGCTGTTGATCAAGTAGTCGTAAAACTCTGCCGTATTGATGATCTCCGGCAAGACCAGCGCCACAGCGGCCCCGGCGAAGATGCAGCCGATGTAAACGACCGAATTGGGCGCGGGGATGCGGTTCGCGGATAGCCCGATCACCACCAGGACGAAGAAGATGAGGATCAGCGCCAAGCCATAGGGGGCAAAGTCTTCCGGCGGTATATTCAGCCAGAGGTCAGCATAATTCTCGCCTGTCGGGCTAAAGACGTAGCGCGGTATTCTGGCGTTGGCGTCCTTCGGCAGTTTGACCGAGTTCATGATTGTCCAGGTGAAGGGCAGGAGGTTGTAAATCGTGAACAGCGCCAGCGCGATATAGATTATGATTCTCGCAACAGGGTTGTCCGTCCGTGTCATGAGCTTTCCTCCACCTGGTCGCGATAGGTTAACACGAGAAATGGAATCAAGACGACGAAGATGCCGAGCACGGTGAGTACGCTCATGGCATTGGCTTTGCCCAATCGGCCAAAACTGAGCGCGACTTGAAAGTTGTAATACATGATCGTTTCTGCATCGTATATCGGATTCTGCTGCGTCAGGACAAAGACACTGTCGAATTCGCGGTAGGTATCCATGATCGAGATCAAACCGATGAAGACAAAAAGCGAGCGCAGGTGCGGGAGGGCAATATGCCAGAGTTGTTGCAGCCAGCTGGCGCCGTCAACGCGCGCCGCTTCCAGCATTTCTTGTGGCAGTGTCTGCAAGCCGGCGAAGAGCACGATCATGACGAAGGGCGTCGACTTCCAGAGGCTGTGGAAGATGATCAGCAGGGGCACCGTGGTGCTATTCATGAACAAGCGATAATCGAAGAGTTGCTGCATCCAGTACCAGTACGGACCGCCGCGATCGAACATATCACGGAAGATCAGTGTGCCGACGACCGGGGTCATGACAAAAGGCACCAGTGCCGCGGCGATGAAAACGCCGCGAATACGTCTGATCTGATCAAGAAGCAAGGCAAACATCAAGCCAAGGAGGATGCGAAGTGGCACGGCGACGGCGGTGAAGAGCAGCGTGAATTCCAGCGAATCCCAAAACTCGGGATCGCCCAAGACTTCCTGATAATTCTGAAACCCAACCCACAAGGGCTCGTCGAGATTGCGGAAGGTGATGTAATGCATCCCCAATACGATTGATGCCAGCAAGGGGACGGTCATAAGCGCCAGCATAATGAAGATGCTGGGACCGACAAAGAAAGTAAAGGTTCGTCTTTTCATAAGCGACTCTCCTGGTTCTATTGCGCGGTGACCGCTTCGATCATTTCTAGCGCGGCAGCGATGACTGCCTCCGGCCGCTGGCGGAAGACGGCGTGTCCCGCCTCAACCGGTATGACCTTCCCGCGCGTGGACAAGCGTGCTTGCTGATATTGCATGGCGCGCCACATCTGCGCCAGATCATGCTGATAGGCTTGGCCAGAAAACCAGAAGGGGACAGCCACCGGCTGACCCCTACAAAGAGCGCATAAACTGTAGGAGCGAACCGGTGGTTCGCCCAACAGGCCTGCACCCTTGTGGCAAGCCAGCAAGGGTGCGAGACCTTGATGCTAGCTAACCCTCGATGAATCCCTGAGCGGTCGCTTCGGCTGTGTAGGCATCTGCGGCGGCGTCCAGCAATTCCGCGGCGGACATTTCGCCGGTGACGATCTGCGGCAGCCATTGACCCAGAACCGGGTTCAAAACGGCGCCAATAGCTGGTACTTCCGAGCCTACGACGCCACCGCGGATGGTTTCGAAGACAGCTGTCAGATAGCGCGCATCGGCTTGTGCGGCGACTTCGCTGCGGCTGATGACGCCAACAGCGGAACCGCGTACCTGGCTCTCCGTATCCATCGCTTCCATGATAACCTGGAAGACCAGATCGGGATCGTCATCGATATTCGCCGGGATACCCAAGCCTGCGCCCGTGCCGCCGGTTGACGCATATAGCCCATCCTCGGTCGCTCTGGGAGCGGGTGCAAAGTTTATGCCACCAACATAGTCGGAGAAGTCCGGATCGTCCATAGAGGCGGCGCGGCTGGCCCAGGTGAAAGCCATCGCCAGCTCACCGGTAGCGATACCGATTTGGCTGTCGTCGATGCTGTAGGTCAAACCTTCTGCGCCCATGCAAGCATCGACAATTTCGACCATCTTCTCCAAGGCCGTGACGCCTTCTTCGCTATTGAAGGCGGGCGTATTGTCGTCATTGAGTGACTTGCCGCCAAAGCCGAGCAGCATATTTTTGAACTCGCTGCGCCAGGCCCAGCCGGCATGAAGCTGAATGGTGAAGGGAAGAACGGTGCTTTCTTCCGCATGCAGTACGCCGCAAGCGTCGATGACATCGTCCCAGGTTTCGGGGACCTCGACACCATGTTTCTCAAGCAAGTCGGGGCGATAGAAGAGGTGACGGGTATTCAGCTCCATCGGCAAGCCGTAGAGAATGCCGTCCACCGTCATATCTTCCAGGCCGGAAATGTCAGAGATATTGTAGGCATCCTGGTATTTGTCGACCAAGTCGTTGAGCGGCATCATCCAGCCTTCGTGAACGTAGGACTCGACATCGCCCTCTGTCACCATGATGATGTCGTAAGGTGATGTGCCGCTGGCGCCTAATGCCAGGCGAAGCTGGTCGTGAGCCCCGCCGGAATCGAGCAGCTGCGTATTAACATCGATATTGTCGACATCGTTGCACGCTTTGAGTTCGTCGGCGTAGAAATCGATAATGGGGTAGGTCCAGCCAATCATGTTGACTGTCGCCGCGGATTCGGGCGCATCAAGATTGCAACTGCCCATATCCTGTGCCGCAACCGGAAGCGCGAGCGCGAGCAAGGCCAATATAAAAACTAAACGTTTCATGGAGATTCTCCTCATAGAAATACATGTGCGATTGCTGGCTAAAGATGGCGACCACCCAAGCGGGCATCGCTGCCTTTATCCAAATGTTCAGCGGACGCGCCTCGCTTAGACTACGTCCGAATCGTTGAGTTTAACACAAAACTAAGCACATGGGCTATAACGAACCGTGACCGTAAGAGCGTGAACCTTCCACCAACAAGCTCGGATTGCTTTTTCCCAGCGAAAACATCGAAGCGTTTGCGCTCTTTGTCACTCCGTCCGCGTACCAGTCCTTATTCGCTATCAACCTCCCAAATGCGGTTATCCCGGGCTTCGAAGAAGCCTTGATTGGTCAAGCGCAAGCGCCAGATTTCGACAGTGCGAAAGATGGTGTTATCGTGAAAGGAATAACCGCGTACCTTACTGGCCGACTGATAGTTCATGTAGGAAGCAACGACGGCCTGCCTGTCATTGACGAAGACCTCAACCAAGTATTTGTCAATGAAGATGCGCAAGACCAGGTCCTCGCCGTCGTCGAGTTCGCTGACCGAGAAGGGCGCCTCTGTGTTTCCCACGCGTAATTTGCTGTACTCCGGCAAGAAAACGATCGGCAGTCCCTCGCTTGACCCGTCAGCGAAGAGTTGAACCCCGAATCGCTTGCGCCGTGCTTCATCCTGGTCGACCGTGATCCGGATTTCGTAGGCGTCTCCGTCCAGTTCGGTGAGCGCAGGGCCGGCAAGCATCGCTTCATACGAGCCGGCGGATTCCACCGTCACATTGCTTAAAATGAGGGGGGCATAGCGCAAGGACTCCAATTCGCGCAAGGGATTCATACGCAAGCCGCCGTCCGCGCCCAGGCTCAGCTCGCGCGGCAGTGACTGAATGGACCGCTCGGCGATTTCACCGGGCATCGACCGTAGCCATGCCCACATCACGCGACGGCCATCGGGCGCCAGTACCGACTCCGGCGCGAAGTAATCCCGATCCAGGGCGGTATACAGCGATTGTTCCTGACGCCGCCAGTTCATTCGCCCGTGGCTCTGGGGCACGAACTGCTCCCTGTCCGCATCCCAGTCCCCCAAATAATAGCGGCATCCATAGGGGTGGCTAATGCAAAGAAGCATCCATTTGTCGCCGAGGCGGAAGAAATTAGGGCAGGATATATCTTCTCCGATTGCAGTTCCCGGCAGCTCGTATTGCAAAAGGTCCCCGATATAGGTCCAGTTTTGCAGATCGTACGAGCGAATGACGGGCGGATTGTGCCCGCCCGAAATGGCAAAATAGGTATCGCCCACTAGAAAGCAGTCGGGATCCCAATGGACCATATCGGGGATGCCACCGTCGGCGGTCTTCGGCTCGACCGCGTAAGGTTTTTCCCAGGCGGAAATCTGCCTGTCTTTGGCGATGGCGATATGGTTCTTGCCCGATGCCTGTCCGTGATAGATGGCGGCCGGTTTGCCCTCTTTAGTGATGAAACCCGTGCCGCTGTACATACCATGCCCGGTGAAGGATGGCTGCAGTTTAGTGGTTTGCCAGCGCCAATGCATCATATCCGGGCTGGTCACGTGGACGAAGGAATATGAAATTTCACCCCGCCAGGAGTGTCGCAAGATGTAATGCAGATGATAGATCCCGTCAAGGTAGAAGGCGGCGTTGGGATCGCCAGGCGAGCTGTCTTCGCCCGGGTGCATCAAATGGTAGTTCAAAGCTTGTTCGTCGGTAACGGTTGTTGTCGTCATGGTGCCCTCCCCTACTGTGCCCGTCAGCCACCGGGGATCGAGCACTTGATAGCAGTTCGCTCGACCTCGGCACAATCTGATCGCGCATGGAATGTACCGATTGTAACTGCGAAACCAGACGTAATCAAAACGTCGCCGCGCCGGGCATTCGTCTACGCAGTGAGGCGACAGTCTCCAAAGATACGCGGCAATTGCGGTCGCCTCTGTCGAATGCACGACTAGGCTGCCGGGCTGTCGCCTAAGAAAACCAGGCGCGGTCGTGCAGGATCGCCCTCTTTCTGTTTCAAGATGAAAGTGATAGGCTGATAGCCCATCTTTGGCGGAGTAAGCGAAGGGGAACGCCATGCAAGTGGCACGATTGCACGGACCAAAAGACTTCCGCATTCAGACCGAGGATTCGCCTCCAGCGCCGGCGTCCGGCGAAGTCCTGCTGAAGATCGGGACTGTCGGCGTCTGCGGCAGCGACCTGCACATGTATGAGAGCGGGCGCATCGGCTATACCAACATCACTGAACCCTTCATCCTGGGTCACGAGTTTATGGGCGAGGTCGTCGCGCTTGGTCCAGGGGCGCTGGACGGAAACCATCAGCCGCTGCAAGTAGGGCAGCGCGTGGCCGTTGAACCGGCCGTGCCCTGCTGGCGTTGCGAATTATGCGAGCATGGACATCCCAACCTCTGCCCGAACCACACCTTTTACGGCCTCTTCCCCGACGATGGCGCGCTGCGAGAGCAGATGCTTGTCAGCGCCCGAAATTGCTTCCCCATGCCCGATTCGCTGAGCGACGACGTCGGTCCGCTACTCGAGACCCTGGGCGTAGCCATACACGCCATCGACTTCAGCAAGATACGCATTGGCAGTAGAGTGGCCGTGATCGGCGTGGGACCCGTGGGTTTGCTGGTCACACGACTTGCGGTACTGGCCGGCGCCGCGCGAGTCATCGTTTTTGACAAACTGGACTGGCGCTTGCAAAAAGCCTGTGATTGGGGCGCGACGGGGGCATTCAATGTCGACCGGCGCGATCCGGTAGCCGCGGTCAGGGACGTGACGGACGGCCGCGGCGTCGATGTGGCGATCGAGGCGGCTTGGGCCGATCACAGCTTACAGCAGGCTGCGGATATGGCGCGCTTTGGCGGAAGACTGGTGCTGGTGGGCATCCCGTCGGACGATCAATTGCAGCTGAAACATTCGGTGGCGCGGCGCAAAGGCTTGACCATCATCATGTCGCGGCGCATGAAGCATACCTATCCGCGCGCGATCGAACTGGCGACCTCGGGCAAGGTCCAGCTGGATGAGCTGGTTTCGCATCGTTTTGATCTGGCGCAGACGGCACAGGCTTACGCCAGCAACTTCGCTTATGAGGACGGCGTCAACAAGGTGATCTTGCAGGTGGGTTGACCGAGATAAATCGCGGTCCTTGCCCGCATCCGATGGTAGCGTAGACGCAGGTAGTGTATCCATTTCGGTTAAAATAGAAAAACCTTAGCGCCGAGGAGGGGACAGCCTGGTTTTTCTCAGTAATTGCAACCAAGTTAGTAGGATTCACCACAGAGGCACAGAGGACACAGAGATAAATGGCAGAGCGACTATGACCAATTCGCAACATCAAGATCCGTTGACACATGAGATAATTGGCGCAGCAATAGAGGTTCATCGCGCGTTGGGTCCTGGCTTGCTGGAAGAACTATATTAAGACGCTTTCTGCATAGAATTGGAAGAGCGGAAGCTTAAATATCAGCGACAACCGCACATCAACGTCGTTTACAAAGGAAGGGACATCGGAGATATGTATGCGGATATTGTTGTGGATAATGCTGTAATTGTAGAATTCAAGTCCGTTGAAAGCCTGAATCGAATTCATTTCGCTCAACTGATGACTTATATGAAGCTCATGAATCTAAAAAAGGGACTGCTCATCAACTTCAATGTACGATTTCTGAGGGAAGGTATCAAGCGCGTAGTTCTTTAGTCCATTCCCTCTGAGCTCTCTGTGCCTCTGTGGTGAATCCCCCCACTGCTTTGGGACTTAGTGGGCAGATTTACATGACTAAGTTTGAACTACTTCTGTGTACTCGGTGCTTAAGATTGAATTTCAACCGAGTTCGATACACTACCTAGACTCACAAGATTCGTAAATTCATGCGAAGTCATCTATGATTGGTGTGAGCGCGATTCGGGAGGTAAAAGATGCACATTGAAGGCAGTTACGAATTTGAATTTCAGCGCGAACTGGTCTGGGACGTCCTGATGGACATTGATGTACTTGGCAGCATTATCCCCGGCTCGAAGGGTTTGCAAGAAATCGGCGAGAACAAATATGAGAGCAAATTGGCGGTGAAGATCGGTCCGGTCAACGGCAAGTTTGAATCGCAAATCGAGTTAGTCGATGTGATGGCGCCGGAAAGTTACCGGCTGCTGGTCGCGGGCAAGGGACCGGCGGGCCACGTCAAAGGCGAGGGAGAAATTCGCCTGACTCAAGCGAACGGTGTGACCGTGATGCATTATGCCGGCGACGCGCGCATCGGCGGGAAGATCGCAGCCGTGGGACAGCGCCTGCTCGATGTGGCAGCCAGACAAATTACCAAGCAAGCGCTCAAGAAGCTATCGAAGCAGGTTGAGGCGCGGCTGGAGGCGGCGGGTTGAACGGTGAACCCCATCACGGCGTCCTTTGTAGGGGTCAGCCGCTGGCTGACCCGTGCTAGCGGGCGATCCACCGGATCGCCCCTACAACGAGAAATACGGACCAGTTTATGAACCGACCCTTTTTTGAAGCCCTGAAAGCGATCTATCCGGACGACCGTCTGCTGACGCGCGATGTTGAGTTGTTGCCTTATGAATCCGATGCGCTGACAGCCTTTCAAACCAAGCCGGGGGCCGTGGCGCTGCCGGTCACTGAAGACGAAATCATCGACACCGTGCGCCTCTGTCACAAGATGAAAGTGCCATTTGTGGCGCGTGGCAGCGGCACCAGCTTGTCCGGCGGATCGCTGCCGATCGCGGACGGCTTGATGATCGGCTTGAACCGCCTGAATCGCATCAAGAAGATCGATCCGCAGCAGCGCATTGCGGTCGTAGAGCCGGGCGTGATCAACTTGCATATCACCGATGCGGTACGGCAGTATGGCTTGTATTACGCGCCGGATCCATCGAGTCAATCCGTTTGCACGATAGGCGGCAATATCGCCTTCAACAGCGGCGGCGCGCACTGCCTAAAGTATGGCATGACCAGCAATCACGTTTTGGGCATGAAAGTCGTGCTGGCGGACGGCACCGTGACCCAATTCGGCAGCGAGAGCATAGAAGGCGTCGGCATAGGACCGGATCTGGTGGGTTTGTTCGTAGGCTCGGAAGGATTGTTCGGCATCGCGCTGGAGATCACCTTGCGCTTGATGCCCGCGCCGGAGCTTTACCGCACCGTCATGGCCGCCTACGACAACCTGGGCCGCGCGGGAGATGCCGTGTCGATGGTGGTGGCTTCCGGCTTGTTGCCGGGCGCCATGGAAATCATGGATCGGCTGGCGATCAAGGCGGCGGAAGCATCAGTGGGGGCCGGCTATCCTCTCGACGCCGAAGCGCTACTGATCGTCGAACTGGAAGGTGAAGCGCTGCAAGTCGAAGCCGAATTCGCGGAATTGCGACGGGTGATTGAGGAATCCGGCGCTTTCGAAATCCGCGAAGCGAACAGCGAGGACGAACGCGAGCGCATCTGGAAAGGGCGCAAGAGCGCTTTTTCCGCTGTGGGACGTCTCAGCCCCGACTACATCGTACAGGATGGCGTCGTGCCGCGCAGTCGCCTGGGCGAAGCGCTGGTCAAGATCGGCGAACTCAAGACGAATTATCAGCTCGATGTAGCCAACGTCTTTCATGCCGGTGACGGCAATCTGCATCCTTTGATCTTGTTCAACGGCCGCGAGCAGGGCGCGCTGGAAAAAGCCGAAGCTCTGGCCGGCGAAATATTGGCCATGTGTGTCGATTTGGGCGGCTCGATTACGGGTGAGCACGGCATCGGTATGGAAAAACGCGACTATCTGCCGACCATGTTCAGCCCGCTGGAAATGGAAATCATGCAGGACTTGCGGCGCGCGATTGATCCTTACGAGATCGCCAACCGCGGCAAAATGTTCCCGGGAGGAGAGGCGCCTGCCTTGCAAATGCACGGGATGCATCCACTAGAGCGGCAGGGAGTAATTTCGCGCGAATGACGGACAGTGTGTTGGGTTCTGTCGTAGATCTACAGGCATTTGTCAACGATCACCAGCGAATTCACGTGGTCGGCAGGCGCAGCAAGACGGCATTCCATCAAATAGGCTCCGACGCCAAGGTGGCTGACTTGTCTGGTATGTGTGGCATCACCGAATATCAACCGCAAGAGTACACTCTCACCGCGCTTGCGGGTACCAAAGTCAGTGAGATACAAGGTGCACTGAAAGAAAAGGGACAGTATCTGCCTTTCGATCCGCTCTTCGCGAATCACGCAAGCATCGGCGGTACGGTCGCCTGCAATCTGTCGGGATCGCGGCGCCATCGTTATGGCGGCATACGCGACTTCATTTTGGGCGCGCAAGTGGTTGATGGTTTGGGACGGGCATTTCGCGTCGGTGGCAAGGTGGTCAAGAACGCGGCCGGCTTTGATCTAAGCAAGTTTTTGGTCGGCAGCATGGGCAAATACGCGATCATGACCGAGTTAACGTTTAAGGTCTTTCCCGATGTGCCGCATTCCCGCGGTTTGCGATTGGCGTATGGATCGCTGGAGGATGCCCTAAACGCAGTCTATCGCTGTAACCAGAGTACGCACGACCTGGACGTGTTGGACTTCGCGCCGTCCGATAAGGGTTGGTCATTGCTGGCAGGCCTGGCGGGTTTCCGTGACACCCTGCCTCAAAGAGCGAGACATTTCGTCAGCACGATGCGAGATAACACTGCCCTTCTCGACGCAATTGAAGTTGACGATGCTGCTGCATTGCGCGATCCCCTGGCGGACCTGACGGGTGAATTCCTGGTCAAAGCGGTCATTTCTCCGCGACAGATACCAGGCTTTGACGCCCGGGCTCGCGATATGAGGCGGCGCTACAGCGCCGGTGGAAACATCGCCTGGCTGGCAACAGATGACATTGCGCGTTTGTCGGGAGCGCTTGAGGAACTGGGACTGCAAGGCATCGTCCTCCGTGGTTCGGTTGACTGTCCCGTGATTGGCAAGCCATTGGAGAACGTGCTAGCGGCGCGCGTCAAGCGAGTGCTGGATCCGCACAACAAGCTGGTGTAGCCGCAGCCCGAGCGAAGACAAATGGCGCACCTGAGTTTTGTGGTTTTCGTCCGTCTTCGCAAGATTGGTGGCATGATGACAAACAAGAAAGCAAGCAAATGCGGCATCAGATAAAGAGCGATGACCTGCGCGCGCCGGAGATGGCCGAAGCCATCGAAAAGTGTGTTCATTGTGGTTTCTGTCTGGCAGCATGCCCGACGTACACGCTTTTGGGCGAAGAGATGGATTCGCCACGCGGCCGCATTTATCTGATGAAAGCCGTGCTCGAAGAAAGCATCGAGGCGGACGAGGCGCAGCCCTATATCGACCGCTGCCTGGGCTGTATGGCTTGCGTGCCCGCGTGCCCTTCCGGCGTGGCTTATGGCGATCTGCTAGTGAGCTATCGAACGCTGCACGAGCAATCGCGCGCTCGTCCCGCATTGGACGTCATCGCGCGGCGACTGATAATCGAGACCCTGCCCTATCCGCAGCGCTTCCGCCTGGCGATAAAGAGCGGCAAGATTGGCCGGGCGCTACAACCGTTTTTGCCTGAGGCTTTCGCCTCCATGCTGAATATGTTGCCGGACAAGCTGCCACCTGCTTCGCCCCTGCCGCCCATGCTGCCCGCGCTTGGCGAACGCCGCGGCAAAGTCGCGCTCCTTTCGGGCTGCGTACAGCAAGTGCTCGCGCCGGAGATCAACATGGCAGCCGCTAGGGTGCTCTCGGCGAATGGCGTGGAAGTGCATACTCCCGCGGGGCAAAGTTGCTGCGGCTCGATCTTGCTGCATATCGGCGCGGAAAACGAAGCGCGGAAAACTGCCCGGCGCAACTTCCCGCTGGTACCCGATGATGTTGACGCGATCATCACCACGGCAGCCGGTTGCGGTTCGGGCATGAATGATTACGAACTGCTTTTCAAAGGTCAGGCGGATCTACAAGAAGCGAGCGGTTTTTCCAGCAAGGTGATAGATTTCAGCGCCTACCTGGCACAACTGGGACTGCGCAGTCTGCGCGGATTCGCCCAAGAGAGGACAGTCGCTTATCAAGACGCCTGTCATCTGTTGCATGCGCAGGGCCTGCAAAGCGAGCCCCGTAACCTGCTAAGTCAGATTCCCAATGTGCGCTTGGTCGATGTTTCCGACGCGGGCATGTGTTGTGGCTCCGCCGGGACCTATAACCTGGATCAGCCGGCGATCGCCGAAGAATTGGGCAAGCGCAAGGTGGATGCCATACTTGCCGCCGGACCCGATACGATCGTTTCCGGCAATATCGGCTGCATCACGCAGATACAAAAGCATCTGGACCTGCAAGAGAAGAACCTGCCCGTCATGCATATCGCCGAACTGCTGGACCAAGCGTATGGTTGATCGCAACCTTGGAGGCGCGCTCGAGAAGGCGCGCGCCTGTCAAGCTAAGAAATCCGTCTCTGGCGCCTCAGTCATGGATCACAGTTGATCAGCCACATGCCTCGCTGGCTTGAACGTAGCGTGGATTGCCACTGATCCAGCCTACCATGCCTTGATAAGAGACATTGTGCCAATACGCGTTTCCTGATATGGGAATAAAGGTTTCACCGCGCGGTACATACCCGATTATATTGTCATCTACAAACGGAATCGAACGAAGCTTGAGATTGGCGATCGTGGTGATTTGACACTGTCCTGACTGTGTTGTATCTGCCACAGCAATATCGCCGGCCACAGGTTGCTCTGGCAAAGAAATATCGCTCAAGGGCGCTTGCTCGGGTACGACACTTTCTATCACCGGTGGTTGTCCGGGAACGAGCACAACCGTGCCGGGACGATCAAGCTGGGCGCAGGTCCCGCCATCACGGGCGAAATGTTCAACCGGCGCCCGAGCACGAGGAGACATTGCCGCATCCAGGAAAATGACCGAACCCAGTTGCGGGAAGCAGATTTCCACTCCCTGTTCGACATAGCCCCACACATCAACCGCGTCAATGTAACCGGCGTCAATGATGGATTGATTTCCGATACCAGCGGCGTCTAAACGTTGACACTGTACGCCGCTCCCTTCCCCATAGGTGGCTGATATCATGGGTCCGCCATCGGCAAGTGCGTCACAAGTTCTCGGTTGCGACGGTTCTGGCGTTGGCGTGGGCTCCGAGGGCGCGCCTTCAAACCAACTGGCGACAGTTTCCGCCGAGTAGCCACAGACCGAGCTTTCGCCCTTTACCACCCCCAAGCTGTCTTCGACCTTGAACTTCCCGGTACATTTGAGAAATTGGCTATCCACAATGGTCAGCGAACCGTTTTCGATCTCTATCGTAGGGCCGGCTCGGTTGCCGCCTGTAAACTTCACCGTCAGATTCTTGATGGTGAGATTTCCCCAATTGATCACAAAAGCGGCGCGCCGCGGTCGGATGCGTATCGTGTGATCGTTGCCTTCCAGCACGATCCTGGAGGTGATTTCCGGCAATTCATCCTCCAATTCCAAATCTTCTTCCAGGAAAATGGTGTCTACTCTGAATCCTGTTACGCATCGGGCTTTGGATGAATTGTTGTTGGCGGACCCGATGGCTTGGGCGAGACTGCAATGCTTGTCCACCGTGATATCATTGGCGCTCACGTTCTGCGGCAGAACGAACAGCAAAAAGATAACAAGAACTACGAGAATGCCTGAGATTGTATATGCCGGTTTGTCCATGTCGAATCCAAAGAATTGTTGGCTAAGAGCATATTATAACGTATATCGAGAAACAAAGGCATTAGCCTTTTTTTCGAGATTTTTGAGGACACAACAGGCTGTCGGCGAAGCACCTGTGAAAAGATGCCGAACGACGCCTTGTCACTAAACATACGTTAGTGTTTGGTTTAGAATCTGTAATAGGCTTACCAGGCATACGCCTCGGGCGCTTCGCCACCTGGACCGGGGAAGATCTCGTCCAGTTTGGCCAACACGCTCTCATCAAGACGTATTTCGGTGGCGCGTACGGCGCTCTCCAGTTGCTCCATCGTGCGCGGACCAATGATCGGCGCGCTGACGACGGGATTATGCAGCAGCCAAGCCAATGCCACCTCACCCGGCGGGTGCCCAATTTCGCGGCAAAGGCCTTCATAGGCTTCGAGTTGCTGGCGTTTCGATTTTACACGTGCGATCAAATCGGGATTGCTGCGTCTTCCCGTATCGACCTTTTCAAGCGCGCCTCCTAAGAGTCCACCTGACAAGGGGCTCCAGGGGATCAATCCCAAACTGTAGTGACGGCAGGCTGGAATGACTTCCAACTCGATGGCGCGGTTGTCCAAATGGTAGATGCTCTGTTCGCTGACAAGACCCGTCATATGGCGTCGAGACGCCTCTTGACAGGCGGTGGCAATATCCCAGCCGGCGAAGTTGCTCGAGCCGACATAGACGACCTTGCCCTGCTGAATGAGTGAATGAAATGCTTGCCAGGTCTCGTCCCAGGGGCAGCCGCGGTCAATATGATGCATCTGATAAATGTCGATATGGTCGGTCTGTAAGCGGGACAAGCTGCCTTCGCAATGTTTGCGCACCTTGTAGGCTGAAACGCCACCACTGTCGCTGTTAGCTTCGGGAAGATTGGCCTTGCGTCTCATGGGATTGTGAACTTTGGTCGCCAGGACAACCGCGTCTCGCCGCCCCCCGCCCTGCGCTAGCCATTGGCCAATGATCTCTTCGGTCATGCCACATTCGATCTGGCGTCCATAGACGTCCGCAGTATCGAAGAAGTTAATGCCCAGTTCAAGCGCGCGGTCCATTATGGCGAAGGCGTCTTCCTTGGGCGCATGCCAGCCGAAGTTCATCGTTCCCAAACATAGATTGCTGATAAATACGCCGTGATTGCCCAAACGCCTGTGTTCGATTGTCATTTCCAGCCCAGCTCCGTTTCTCGTGAGTCAATTGGCAGGCGATAGCCGCCTGCTGACATAGTAGCAATTGTCACGATCCATTGCTATGCCACATTCGCACTGTCCTGACAGACAAAGTGCAGAACTTCGGTCTCTTTTGGTGTATAGTCTGCTCGAGAAATATCGTCAACAACCTGGAGCAACCGCATGGAAGCTGTGAAGAGTTTTGCAACACTAAACGAAGCTTGGGATCAACTTGAAAAATCACCGAGCGACGATGGCCGCGTGGAATTGATCGTACGCCGGCCGGAAACTGATCAGCGAGAAGAAATGCAAGCTGCCAGCTTTACGGCAGCCAACGGCTTGGAAGGCGATGATTGGTTGAGCCGCGCCAAACGCGAGGCGCCCGATACCGACCCGAATCTGGAAACCCAGGTCACGCTCATGAATAGCCGTACGATTCAACTGTTGACCGACGTCAAATCGCGCTGGGCGGAATCGGGCGATCAACTCTTTGTCGATCTCGATATCTCGATGCACAACTTGCCCGCGGGCACTCGACTGCAAATCGGCGATGCGATTCTGGAAATCGCGGTTACCCCACATACCGGTTGCGGCAAATTCGCCCGTCGCTTTGGCGCGCCCGCGCGCAAATGGATCATGTCCGATGCGGGTAAGCGCCAACGATTGCGCGGGGTATACGCCTGCGTGCGCAGGGACGGCACGATCAAGGTCGGTGACAGTATCAGAAAGCTCTAAACACCCAGCGATTCACAGGCGCATCGTTACAGGTTGCCAACGCCAACCTTTTCGCACGCTAGCCAGGCAAGCGCTAGGGACGACCTGGGCAACCGGGGTCGTTTGCTTCCTAATGCGCGCTGTGTGGAAAATAGCCAAATAACAGAAAAATTGTCGTCAGACCAGGCCAGCCTGCTATAATCGTGCACTGCTTTGATTATTCCAAAATGCAATATGGAGTGCAGAATGTTAATTGGAAAGTTGATTCACCCACAAATTCTGGGCGCGCTTGGAGAAGCCGGGCACGGAGCGACTATCTTGATTCCAGACGGCAACTACCCTGTGTCGACCGGCGCAAGTCCTCTTGCCGATCGCGTTTACCTCAATCTGGCGCCGGGAATGGTGACTGTCACCGACGTCCTGGAGGCAGTTTTGAGCGTGACGCAAGTCGAAGCGGCGCATGTGATGGCGCGCCATGATGGTGCCGAGCCGAGCATTTACCAGGAGTTCCGGCAACTGTTGGGCTCCGAGATTGAATTGCAGGCGCTGGAACGTTTTGCCTTCTATGACGAAGCCGGTAAAGACAATTGCTGCCTGGTTATCGCCACGGGCGAACAACGCATTTACGCCAATATCTTGCTGACGATTGGCGTGGTGCCGCCACCCGCCGATCAGTCTGTCTAACCAGAGGAAGCATTGGCGGAATTCATTTGCAGGGGGAAGCAATGCCGATAGAAGCAGTCATCTTTGATATGGACGGAGTTCTGGTTGATAGTGAGGTTTATTGGGACAAATCGCGGGTCGAATTCGCGCGTGACCGCGGCAAGACCTGGACAGACGAATATCAGCGGCTGGCGATGGGACGCAGCACGGTCGGATGGGCAACGGTGATGCAAGAGAAACTGCAGCTAGCAGACTCAATCGACGAGATCATCGCCGAGATGAAAGGGCGCGTTATCGCTCACTACGAAGCGCGAATGCCCACTCGCCCCGGCGCCATCGAATCTGTGCAACATATGAAAGAGCACTTCCGCGTAGGCCTGGCTTCTGGCTCGCCTACCGAAATCATAAAGGCTATCATGAGCATTACAGGTTTGGACCAGGTCTTCGAAGTGATGATCTACGGTGACGAAATCCCCCGCGGAAAGCCTTCGCCCGATATTTATCTGGAAGCGATGGCGCAACTTGGCGTCTCGCCCAAGCTAACAGTCGGTATCGAGGACTCGGCTAACGGCTTGAGATCCTTGGCAGCCGCGGGCATGGCAGCCGTAGCAGCGCCAAGCCCTGACTTCCCGCTCCCACCGGAAATCCTCGCTCTTGCCGATGCCCATATCGATACACTGGAAGCATTCAATGTGGATTTGATCCGGCGCATCGATAAAGCACGCAGTGGGTCATAAGCCAGTCTTCACCCCGAAACGCCATCATCCTAGCGAATGAGATTGCATATACTTTGCGGGCAAATACGCCGGGATGAGACGCAAGTTTTACACTAAACATAGAATTCGGTTACAATTGTTCATATAGTTGGCGTTTCGCATTGGTTTCTTTATCCGTAAACTCATTTACGATTCACAAACATGTCTGACCAACTGTACATGGAAGAGCGGCGTCGTAGCATCCTTGCGCAATTGCACCGCAGCGGTCGCGTAGCGGTCAAGCGGCTCAGCGCCGATTTCAAGGTGAGCGAGGTGACAATCCGCCTGGACTTACGCGCCCTCGAGGCCGCCAATCTCGTCAAACGGACTCACGGTGGCGCGGTATTGCCGCAAGCGCGCAACATTTCGCCCGAACTATCTTACGATGTCCGCTCGCGCACCAACACACGCATCAAGGCCCAGATCGCAAGCTATGCATCGCGCTATGTCAGCCACGGGGACAGTATCGCGCTTGACGCATCCACAACCGTGATTGCCATGCTGCCCTACCTGCAGCAAATGGATGACCTGACAATCGTGACCAACAGTTTGACCATCGCCAAGGAATTGCTTAACTTTCGACATGTCAAAGTGTTGATGCCGGGAGGGCAATTGCGGCGCGATTCGGTATCCCTGGTCGGGAAGCCGGAGGCACTGCCCAAGCTGCAGCTTTCCGCCGGTTTCATCAGCGCTCATGGTTACACCAAGGGCAACGGATTCACCGAATCCAGCCTGGAAGAATCGCAAATGAAGCGCGCGATCCTGGAGCAGTGCATCAGTAGGTACATGCTGTTCGATGATAAAAAGTGGGGCAAGGTCTCCTCATTCACCATCGCGCATCCCAATGAATTGAGTGCCATCTTTACCTCGCGTCAGGCGCCGTCCCAGTGCGTCGCCGCATTGCGAAACAGCAATATAATTGTCGAGTTTGCTGATTGAAGGTCCAACAATTTCCCTGTCGTAATTGACACTGAAATTGACGCGGGATAGAATCGGTCGAATGCGCAACCTGGCAAATGACCGGCAGTTACCGGGCAGTCTCAATTGCCCGTACGCAAACTGAATAAATTCATGACTAAACAGCACGTCGCAGCGGTAGATTTGGGCGCGTCATCGGGACGGGTGATGGACGTCGCTTTTGACGGGCGCTCCATAGTGTTGCAAGACGTCCATCGTTTTCCCAATATTCCTGTACAAACCCCTCAAAGGCTACACTGGGACGTTTTGCGACTGTGGCAGGAAATCACAATCGGCATCGCGAAAGTAAGCGACGCCGCCTCGATTGGCGTGGATTGCTGGGGCGTTGACTACGCCTTGTTGGATAGCGCGGGCGAACTGCTCGCCAACCCGGTCCATTATCGCGATCCGCGCACAAATGGCGCCATGGAATGGGCATTTGAACGCATGCCTCGCCGCGAAATCTTTGATCGTACCGGCATTCAATTCCTGCAATTCAACGGGTTGTTCCAGCTTGCTGCCAGCATCCGCGATGGCAGTCCTTTGCTGGAAAATGCCACGACCCTGCTGACCATTGCCGATCTCTTCAATTATTGGTTGACTGGTTCCAAAACCTGCGAATACACCGAAGCCACTACCTTGCAACTTTGTAACGCCCACAGCGGAGATTGGGATCGCGATATCGCCGCGGCGATGGGTATCCCCGATATTTTGGCGCCCATCGTGCAGCCCGGTAGCAAAATTGGCAAATACCAGGGCACGGATGTCATCGCGCCAGCGTGTCACGATACCGGTAGCGCTGTGGTCGCCGTGCCGGCAACCAGCGAGAATGTCGCCTACTTGAGCAGCGGTACCTGGAGCCTGCTGGGCATGGAATTGCAGGCGCCCATCCTCAGCGATGCGGCCTACGCCGCCAACGTAACCAACGAAGGTGGCGTCGAAGACACCTACCGCTTCCTGAAGAATATCATGGGCTTGTGGGTGGTGGATCAATGCCGGGCAACCTGGAAAGCCGCCGGCAACGATTATAGTTTCGCACAACTCGCGGCGATGGCACAAAGCGTCGATCCCTTCAAGTCGCTTATTGAACCGGATGATCCAACCTTCCTGGCGCCGGGTGATATGCCTTCGCGGGTCAAGGAGTATTGCCGGAAATACGGGCAAGCTGTGCCAGCGAGCGACGCCGAGTTGATCGCGGCGGTTTACGTTAGCCTGGCCTACAAGTATCGTTACGTGCTGGAGCAATTGGTGGCCGTTTCCGGTCAAAGCGTTGAAACGTTGCATATCATCGGCGGCGGTTCAAAGAACGCCCTGCTCAATCAGATGACGGCGAACGCCATCGGCCGCCCGGTATTAGCTGGACCTGCGGAAGCGACGGCTACCGGCAATGCCATCCTTCAGTTGATCGCCATTGGAGAACTGGGCAATGTCGCCGAGGCGCGAACCATGTTGAGCGATTCGATGGAAGCTGTTTCTTTCGAGCCAATTGACACGGCGATATGGGACGAAAATTATGAGCGCTTCTGTGCTCTGCTGCCCTAGCCTGCGACCGTTGCAGGCTCCGAGACCGATATTCAGGAAAGTTTCATGACGGAAGCCCCACTGCTGCAATTGCAGGAGATCAACAAGCACTTTCCCGGCGTGCATGCGCTCAAGGACGTGAATTTTGACGTGCGCCGCCGAGAGGTCCATGCGCTGATCGGGGAAAACGGCGCCGGCAAATCGACCATGATCAAGATCGTCTCCGGCGTGTACCAGCCCGAAGACGGCGAAATCCAGTTGGAAGGGCAGCGTGTTCATTTCGCCAATCCGCGGGAGGCGCAGCGTGCCGGCATCGCCACTATCTATCAGGAGCTAGGCCTGTATCCGGAGCTTTCAGTCGCCGAAAACATTTTCATGGGTCATGCGCCCATCAAAAGTCGCGGTTTCTTCCAAACCGTTGACTGGGAGCGGATGGAGCAGCAGGCGGAAGCCCTGCTTGCGGACCTCAATATTTACAACCTGGATGTACAAGCGAAGGTCGGCACACTTAATGTCGGCAACCGACAGCGCGTGGAGATCGCCAAAGCCTTGTCGCTCGATGCGCGCATCCTCATCATGGACGAGCCAACCGCCGCCCTGACCGAGAGTGATGTAGAGCAGTTGTTCAGCATCGTTCGCCTGCTGCGAGAGCGCGGCGTCAGCATCATCTATATCAGTCACCGCCTCAATGAGGTCTTTGAATTGGCGGACCGCGTGACAGTATTGCGCGACGGCGAATATATCGGTACCAATGATGTGCAAGATACCAGCGAATCGCAACTGATAAGCATGATGGTCGGCCGCACCATCGAGAACCTCTTTCCCAAGCAAGAAGCAGAGATCGGCGACGTGGTGCTGGAAGTGCGCAACCTCAATCGTCCGCCACTGACGCGCGATATCTCTTTCAAGGTGCGGGCGGGCGAAATCGTCGGCATGGCGGGATTGGTCGGTTCCGGGCGCAGCGAAACGGCGCAAGTGATATTTGGCGTTTTGCCGGCGGAGTCGGGCACGATCCTGCTGCACGGCGAGCCGGTCGAGATCCATCGACCCTCCGAAGCGGTGCAGCATGGCATCGGCTATGTACCCGAGGATCGCGGGCATCAGGGCTTGATCCGCGAGATGACCCTCCGCGAAAACACTTCAATGGCGGTGCTGGAATCTGTCTCCAATCGTACATTCATCAATCGCGCCAAGGAACGTCGGCTGGCAAATCATTCGATTCAGCAATTGAGCATTCGCGCCACCGGCTCCGAGCAAATTGTTAACAAACTATCCGGCGGCAATCAACAAAAGGTGGTCGTCAGCAAGTGGCTGGCGAGCAATCCCAAACTGCTGATAATGGACGAACCGACGCGTGGCGTTGATGTCGGCGCCAAAACAGAAATTCACCGTCTTATGAGCCAATTGGCGGCAGAAGAAGGCTTGGCTATTCTGATGATTTCCAGCGAATTGCCGGAAATCCTGGGCATGAGCGACCGCATTCTGGTGATGCGCGAGGGTCATTTGGTCGGCGAATTCAGTCGAGAAGAAGCCACGCAAGAGTTAATCGCCCATGCCATGATGAGCGAAGAAGCGCGTCGGACCGCCGGGGCGAGCGCATGAGCAAGGCAAAAGTCGCGCTCGTGAATCGCAGTCCAGCGCACTTTGTCGGCCTTGCCTTGGCTGTGGTGATCATCGGCGCCTATTTTCTGCTGCCCTTTGTGATCCAGCCGGAAAGAGGACCATCGACGGTCGCGGTCGTCACCGAAAGCAAAAAAGCCAATGAATTGCAGATCTTCAAGACCGGCGTCGAAGTGATTCCGATTGCCGGCTTAGGCGTTCTGCTGCTGGGCGTCTGGAACCTGATCGTGCCGGGTGCGAGCCGCGCCATTTCGCTTTTGATGGCCGTGACCGGCTTGCTGGTGTCGGCCTACTACATCAATTTCTTTCGCGATTATGCTGCTGAAGAAGCGACCTTCATCAGCAGCATGGGCAGCGCCTTTTGGATCATGCTGGTCGCCGGTATCTTGTGCATTTTGCAGTTCCTTATCCCACGTGATGTAAGCGAAGGTCGCTATCGCATCACCAAGCTCTTCGGCAATCAGGAAAGCATTATCCTGTTCGGATTGCTGTTGTTGATCTTCGTCGTGGGCATCGCTAATCCGCGCTTTTTGCAGGAACGCAATATCTCCGACATTTTACAGGGCAACGCCTACATCGCCGTAGCCGCGCTGGGCATGACCATGGTGATCGTCACCGGAAACATCGATATCTCGGTCGGCTCGCTGGTGGGCTTGCTGGCGGTGATCAGCGGACGGCTGGTAGTAGCAGGCGTCCCGAGCCCCATCGCCTGGCTGGCTCCGCTTTTTGTGGGCGCGGGTGTTGGCGCCTTCATCGGCTTCCTGGTCGCCTATCTGCGCATACCGTCGATCGTGGTCACGCTGGGCATGCTGAGCATCATCAAAGGCGTCCTGATCATATGGACTGCTGGCGAACGCGTCATTGATATGCCGGCTGACTATTTCCTGTCGCAAATGAGGCCGCTGGGTATTCCCATGCCGATCATTATCATGGTCGTGCTGACTATCGCCGTTGTCCTGTGGATGCGTTACAGCGCCACCGGGAGGGCCTTTTATGCCTTGGGCGGCAATGCGGAAGCGGCGCGGCTTTCCGGCTTGTCACAGAAGCGCCTGCTGATGACCGTTTTCACCCTCAACGGCATATTTGTCGGTGTTGCCAGCGTGATGTATTCGACACAGTTTCAAATCATTCAGGTGACACCACCACCGGCGCTGGAGCTGTCCATAATCACCGCTTCTGTTGTCGGCGGCGTCAGCATCCTGGGCGGGACAGGCACGGCAATTGGCTCAACCCTGGCGACCCTGCTGCTCAATTTCATCCGCTCGGCGATGATCTTCATTAATGTCTCGCCGTTCTGGCTGAAGACAGTACAGGGACTGCTGATCCTGGTCACCGTGCTAGCAGATTTGATTCGCCGCCGCCGCCAGCGGCTATAGGAGTATGGAAACGGTGCATTCGGAGAAATCCAAATCCATACCGCGGAATCCCACCTTCGGCGACAAGCTGCGCCGCCTGCTGATCAGTCAGGAGGGCGTTCTCTTCGTCATCATGCTGGTCTCGGTGCTCTTCCTGGCGACGCGTACGGACAAATTCCTGACCGTCGACAACCTCTTGCAGCAAGGCCGCTTCATGACAGAGGTCGGTTTGATCGCAATTCCCATGACCTATATCATCATCACCGGCGGCATTGATCTCTCGGTCGGCTCGATCCTGGGCTTGACCGCCATCGTACTCGGCTGGACTTGGCAGGAACTTGGCTTCCCGCTGGAGCTGGCAATAATCACCGGCATCCTTAGCGGCACGGTCGCAGGCTTCGTCAACGGGCTCTTCATCGTACGCGTCGGCGTGCCACCCTTGATCATGACGCTGGCAACGCTTGCGCTATACCGCGGCCTGGCGGAGGGCATTAGCGAAGCGCGGTCGGCGCGCGGCTATCCGGAATGGTTTTTCCAACTGGGTCAAGGAGAGTTGCTGGGCGTTCCGACGCAGTTATGGCTCTTGATCATCGCTGTGATCATATTCGCTATCATTCTGGCGCGCACGCGGCTGGGACGCGCGCTCTACGCCATCGGCAATAATGAGCTTGGCGCCCGTTTCTCCGGCTTGACCGTTAATCGGCATCTGCTTTTAATTTATACATTTTCGGGCTTCATGTCAGCCGTGGCCGGTTATATCTTTGTATCGCGCGTCAGCACCACACGCTCGGACATGGGTACCGGCATCGAGCTCGACGTCATCGCGGCAGTTGTTCTGGGCGGGACAAGTATCTTCGGCGGTACCGGCTCCGTCCCGGGGACGATCATCGGCGTCGTGCTGATACAGCTGTTGAAGAACGGCTTGGTGTTGACCGGTGTCACCAGCGATGCCACGATTGTCGTGATAGGCAGTGTGTTAATTTTCGCTATCTTGGTGAATAATTTTATACAGAGCCGGCGAAGCGAGGATTAGCCCAGAAGGAGGTGAACACGAGAACATCAGCTATCCGATTTACCAATCCTGTTTAACCTTAGTTTGATGGAGACACAGAATAATGAAACGCATAATGGCAGTAATTCTCATTCTAGCGCTGTTCATGGCGCTGATCGCTGTACCCGTTGGCGCGCAAGACCGCTGGGACGGCTCCGACGACCTCGCAGTTAATCCGCTCGCTTGTGGCATGGGCGGCGAGATGATGGACGCGGACGATGACATGGAAGACCACGAGGACGACGACGATGACATGGAAGAACACGCGGACGACGACGACGATGACATGATGGAGATGATGGAATACGACGGCGGCATGGTGGCCATGGGCGATGACATGATGGACATGGCTGGCATGGATATCGTTGTCGTTGATGTACCGAAGTTGATTGGTATTGGTTACTTCGGCGCCACCACCCTGGGTCAGCAGCAAGCCGCCGAGGAGCTGGGTAATGTTTCCGTCTCCACTGATGGGCCGACCGACGCCAATATCGACGACCAGATCCAAGTCATCGACAGCTACATCACGCAGGGCGTGAACGGTATCCTATTCGCCGCCAACGACCCGGTCGCCATCGCGCCGGTGCTGCGCAGGGCGCTGGAAGCCGGCATCTACGTGGTTGGCTATGATGCCAACTCCGAGCCCGATGCCCGTCAATGGTTCGTCAACCAAGCCGAATTCAATGGCATCGGCAAGGCGCTGATCGACAGCTTGGTCGACCAAAAGGGCGAAGACGCCTCCTTCGGCATCGTCACTTCCACATTCACCACGCCGAATCAGGCGCGTTGGGTATCCGAGATGTGGGCTTACGCCACCGAATGCTATCCCGATCTGGATTGGCTGGAAACTCTGGAAGCGCAAGAAGATGCCGGTTTGAGCTTCCAGCAAGCGCAAACCCTGGTTAACAAATATGGTGAGGACATTGATGGCATCATCGGCTTGACTTCGGTCGCCACGCCCGCCAGCGCCGATGCCGTCAACCAGGCTGGCGTCTGTGAAGATGTCGCCGTAGTTGGCCTGGCATTGCCCAACGCCATGAAGCCTTACGTGAGCACCGGTTGTGTTCGCGATGTCATTCTGTGGAATCCGGTCGATCTCGGTTACGCCGCGCTTTACGTCTTGCGCGCCGTTGTCGATGGCGAGTTCCAGCCGGGCGACAGCTCGGTCATGGCCGGCAAACTGGGTGAGCTGACGGTTGTCAATGGCAGTGAAGTCTTGCTTGGCCCACCCTTCGTCTACAACATGGACAACATCGACGACTTCGACTTCTAGTCGCTCTGCCGCACGGCAGTCGTCTAAACTGGTAGGGGCGACCCGATGGGTCGCCCGCTTTTGCAAATCACTCACGAGGGTCAGCCACCGGCTGACCCCTACCTCCTTCCTCACGTGAGGCGCAATGCGCTCGACATGACCCAGAATATCGACGCTCTAGTCAACATGACCCGCGCTCTGGGCGAGCCCGATATGGACTACGTCATCATCGGCGAGGGTAACACGTCAATGACCCTCGACGCCGAGTCCTTCGCCGTCAAAGCCAGCGGTCACCAAATGCGCAACATCAGCGCCGGGGGATTCGTAAACGTCTATTTCGAGCCGATCCTAGGCTTGCTGGACAATCCACCAAAGACCATGAGCGAGCAGAAGGCGATCACCTTGGCGGCGCGAGTCGATCAAAACAGCGAGCGCAGCCCGTCCATCGAGGTCAGCTTCCACGCCATGCTGCTGCGCGAGTGCGACGTCAAATTCATCGGCCATACCCACCCTACCGCTATCAATCAAATCATGTGCACGGGGCACGCCGCCGCCTTCGCGCATCAGCGCCGCTTCCCCGACGAGGTTGTGCTCTGCGGTCCTCAATCGCTGCTGGCGCCTTATGGCGATCCCGGTCTGCCTCTGGCATTGACTATGCGTCATCATCTGCGCCAATTCATCGAGCGCAAGGGTGAAGCGCCCAAGCTCATCCTCTTGCAAAACCACGGCATGATCGCCCTTGGCGATACACCGGGCGAAATCTTGAATATCACCGCCATGGCGGTCAAAGCGGCAAAGATCTTCGCCGGAGCGCTGCAGCTGGGCAAAGCCATCCATTTGCCGGACGAGGAAGTCCAGCATCTGTACAAGCGGCCGGACGAAATCTACCGGCGGCAATTGTTTGTCGAAGGCAATTCAAAGGAACTTGATATTCACTGAGGCTGCTGTCAAATAGGCGCAATGGGCATGCAGCATCGACTATATGGTAAGGCTAGTCCAAGTCTAAATGGACGGGCGGAGGCAGCAAATTCTTTATCAGATAGGATTTGACATCTCATTATGGTTTGCGGTAAAAGCTCTTCTAAGTTGATACAGACTTGATTGACCAACTCTCGCGGAGAAAAGAATGACGGTTCTTTCGTGGTCGGTGGATAAACAAAATCCGATTTATGCTCGGTCAGGAGAGGAGATCAAGTTACCAGATCACCGCAAATATGCCAAAATCGCCGCGTCTCTAACACGACAAACTGTATTGAATTTCACTAATTTAGCTCTTGCAAGTTTGGGTATGAAGAGAGGAGACGTCGTTGTCCGATCTGTATCAGAACACCCTTATGATTGCGTGGGTATGATATTCTCAAACCGCCGCGCACTGATAACTATTGATAGCATTCATAAGATTCTAGAAAACGACGGATATAATAAAATAGAAGAAGAATACTTGGTGGCTGGTGATATTGTGTTATATGCAAACCAAGACGGTCCCTCACATGTGGGCATGGTTATTTTTGCAAAGACGAAAGGGGTCAAAGATATTCGTGTACTAAGCAAGTGGGGATATGCGGGTGAGGTAGAACACCATCTGCATGTTGTTCCTAAATCAATTGGGTCGGCAACTGAGTTTTGGACCGAAAGGGCGCCGTATGTTACTGGATAGCTTTTTCGACACGATTGAAAGCCTCGAATTTCAAGTAGAATATGCTGTTCTTGGTGGATTCCGTCCAGTCAGAATGGCGCTGTATCGTGACCAAACATTAACCGAGTTGGTTCAGTTGTTGAAATTCAATATTCAAGGAGTCGATGATGTTGTTGCTCGGGTTTATAGCGTACTGAAACAAGGCGAAGACGTGCCAGGAGCGACCTACGACATCGCGGTAACCGCATATCTGCATTGTCTTTTTGAGGTGGACCCAGCCGCTGCGGCACGAGTTGGTTCATATGTCTTGCATGATGGAGGACTATGGTGGGCGGTGGATATGGCTTTGCGTGCGAAAGCCTTTATGGATAGCTTCCAGAGTGAACTAAAGAGCCAAGTTTTACCGTTTACGCAGACGAATGTGAACACTATATGTTTAGATGCAGATAACATGCATGTCACGCGCAAAGTGAAAAAGCTGCGAGAGGCTCCAAAATGGAACACATGTGGACAGTCATCTGTCAACTTGTCTTACACGACGACTCCAGTAACTCAGTTAGCATGATAAACGCGATAAACGACATTCTGGTTACTCTTGAAGCTAGTGAGAAAGCACATGGGCAGATCGTGTTGCCCGTCAGCTATTATTTCGCGTCTGCATGGTGGCAGGAAGACAGTGATATCGACTCGGAGCATCGAGTCCAAATTCACTTGATTTCACCACAAGGTGAAGATTTAGGTGGGCCGGAGTTTGATGTTTCGTTTCAAGGCGGTGGAGTTTCTCGCTCCAATATCCAAGTCAATGGTTTGCCATACACGGAAGATGGCATTTATCGATGTATTGTCTCTCAATTGGACGGTGATGAGCCGTCAGTTGTCCATAGCATTCCCATTAGAATCGCTTGCAAGTCGTCAGAGGAAATAAAATCGGATTCTACCTGAGTGTAGATCAATTCCCGCTCTCGGCGTGGTCCAAGGCTTCTCCGGCTGCGCTTTGAGCCGGTGTCTATTTGTGTCTGTAGTTCCCAATCGAACAGCTAGAATTTCTTACACAATCAACCCAAAAGATCCGGAGAGAAACTTATGCCCACACATGGCGCATTGACCTGGCTCATCCCCGATGCCTACCTGGCGACGCCGGCGGACGATGACCCAATCAACAAGAACCATGAATCCATCTGCGTACTCAATACCACCGTCGACAATGCCAACCTCATATTCGATTTCTATTTCGAAGATCGCGCTGCGGTCGAGGGGATCAAGGTGACGGTGCCCGCCAAACGCTGCCCGCACATCCGCCTCGACAAACCAGAGCAAATTGCCGGCTATCAGATTCCCTTTGATGTGCCCTACGGCGTACGTATTCGCAGCGATGTGCCCATCACCGTGCAGTATTCGCGCATGTATGCCAGCGGCGGCAAGATCGAGAGTCTGATCACGACTATTGCTTATCCAGTGGCGTGATCGGCTTCGCGCCTTCACTGTGTGCTGCGCCCGGTGATTGATCAGCCCAAGGGCGCGGAACCTCCCCTTGCCGTCTTCGATAAACCGCGGCTGATGTGACGTCTTCTTGACTGCCACGTCATTCGGTGGTTCCGCTTGTTTTCACTTTCATCTCCGATTTGCCCGTCCTGACACGCGGTGGGGGAATTACCCCAAAACTGCCTGCAAGCTCGTATAATGAAATCAAGCACGTGACAGGATGCCGCTCGTGTCAGAAAAAACATATCGCCGATTGCGCGCGGAAATTGCATCGTTTGAAAACGATGGCTTGTATAAACGGGAACGGCTGATTACCTCGCCGCAATCTGGCGAAATCCGGGTCGCGCTCAAGGGCAAGAACCAGCCCATCATTAACCTGTGTGCCAACAATTACCTCGGTCTGGCAGATCATCCCGAGATTATCGCCGCGTCAAAAGCGACGATGGACAAATACGGATACGGTATGGCCTCCGTTCGCTTTATCTGCGGCACGCTCGATCTGCACCGGGAATTGGAACGGGTAATCGCCGATTTTCTGGAAATGGACGATGCCATCTTGTACGCGGCTGCGTTTGACGCGAACGGCGGCGTCTTCGAGCCCCTGCTGACGGCCGAAGATGCCATTGTTTCCGATTCGCTCAATCACGCATCGATCATCGACGGCATTCGCTTGTGCAAGGCAAAGCGCTATCGCTTCGAAAACAACAATATGGCCGACCTCGAAATCAAACTTACCGAAGCGGCCGCGGCTTCAGCACGCACTATCGTCATTGCGACGGATGGTGTGTTCTCGATGGACGGCACCCTCGCAAACATCCCGGCGTTGCGGCGGCTCGCCGATGAATATGATGCGCTGTTGTTGGTGGATGACTGTCACTCTACCGGCATTCTCGGACCACAAGGCCGGGGGACAGCGGCGCATTTTGGGCTAAACGCGGATATCATCACAGGTACCTTGGGCAAGAGCCTGGGCGGCGCTGCCGGTGGATTCGTTGCGGCAGCGCGGCCGGTGATCGACATGTTGCGGCAGCGATCTCGTCCCTATTTGTTTTCCAATTCGCTGCCACCGATGCTGGTCGGCGGCGCAATCAAGGCGATTGAGCTGACCCGGGCGGGCGACGATTTGAGGAAGACACTGCACCAACATGCGCGGCGCTTCCGTGCTGGCTTGAGCCGCGCTGGCTTTCGCTTGCTAGATGGCGAGCATCCCATCATTCCAGTCATGCTGGACGAGGCGCAACTGGCGCAGGACTTCGCCAATCGTTTGTATGAGTTGGGCGTTTTTGTCACTGGATTTTTCTATCCGGTCGTACCGCGGGGCAAAGCACGCATCCGTGTACAATTGTCCGCGGCTTTGTCGACCGGGCAGTTGGATCATGCGATCGCGGCATTTTCGCAGGCCGGTCGTGAACTAGGGGTGATCAGATAGCGGGTGTGGCGAAGCGCATCGTCCTCAAGAGAGGAGCTCAATGAAAGCGCTTGTCAAGGCAAAAGCCGAACCCGGCATTTGGCTGCGAGAGATTCCCGTTCCAGAAGTCGGACCCGACGACGTACGCATTCGCGTTATGCGCACGTCTATCTGTGGCACCGATGTCCACATATACGAATGGGACGAGTGGGCGCAGAAAACGGTTCCTGTTCCCATGACAGTTGGACATGAATTCAGCGGCGTGATTGATGCCGTGGGTGAAAATGTCGATCGCTTGCAGATCGGCCAACGCGTGAGCGGCGAGGGGCATATCATTGGTCGGCGAAGTCGCAATGTTAGAGCTGGACGATTTCATCTGGACCCCGACACCCGCGGCGTTGGTGTCAATCGTCCGGGCGCATTTGCCGAATACCTGGTCATTCCAGCTTTTAACGTCATCCCTCTCCCAGATGATCTCCCGCTGGAAATCGGCGCGATTCTCGATCCTTTGGGTAATGCGGTTCACAGCATCCTTTCTTTTGATGTCATCAGCGAGGACGTGCTGATCACCGGCGCCGGTCCGATTGGCACCATGGCGGCCGCAATCGCCCGTTTCGCCAAAGCTCGACATGTTGTCCTGACCGATATCAACCCTTATCGTCTGGCGCTGGCCCAAAAGGTCACCGATGTACGAGCCGTCAACGTGCTGGAAGAAGACCTGCGCGATGTGATGGCGGAACTCCAAATGCGCGAAGGCTTTGATATCGGGCTGGAAATGAGCGGCAGCCCGCATGCATTTGAGCAAATGGTCGATACGATGATCATGGGTGGTGTTATCGGCATGCTGGGGATCCCACAGGGGCGCACGGAAGTGGACTGGGCGAAAATCATTTTCAAGGCGCTGACCATCAAAGCCATTTATGGAAGAGAGATGTTTGATACCTGGTACAAGATGTTGGCAATCCTTGAAGAGGGTCTGGACGTGGCGCCGCTCATTACGCACCGATTCTCCGCGACCGACTTTGAACAGGGATTCTCGGTCATGCGCAGTGGGCAATCGGGCAAAGTCATTCTCGATTGGGAGGCAGTCAACTGACGCGATGCATGATCTGCTTGGTTGGGCTCCGCCGCGGCGGTAGCGACTTCCGTGCGATTGCGGCTTAGAGGTCCTTTCGTTCCAGGGCAATCGCATCAATAGCGCAGGCCTGTAATCAGAGCAAAATTTCACCACCGAGTACACCGAGCTTCGCTTAGACACTGACCGGCGGCACCGAGTTTAAATACATTACAAGGTGCGACCATCTCCAAATCTGCTACCAACGGCGAAAGGAATCTGCGCTGATCTCTCATTTATAGCAGAAATACGACTGTATCTTTATCACATAGATGCTTTTCTCTGTGTCTCTGTGCCTTTGTGGTCGATTTATTTTTTCAATAATTCGCATATTGGTGGAGAGTGATCTTGATGCGACTGCCCTGCTTTCGTTCTGCAAAATTTGACCGGATTTGACAAATGTGTTACGGTATGGTTAATCGAATAACCCGCTGGAGCGATTATCCGTTGCCGATCGAGCGCTTGACGAACCGGGATATGAGCAATGAGCGCCCTTTACAGTTGTTCGGACCTGGCGCCGGCGCCCGCCGTGCTGATGCAGATAGACGATCGTTTTATTGAAGCGCAGGACACTTTTGATGCAATCCAAATCGACGCAGGAAGATGTCGCAAGAAAGGCCGGCGTATCTGTCGCCACCGTTTCTTACGTCATGAGCGGACGCAAGAATGGCAGAAGCAGAATACCCGAGGCGACGAAGAAAGTCGTCTTGGCCGCGGCCAAGGAACTGAATTACCTACCCAATTCTGCCGCGCGAGATTTGCGCCGCGGCAAGACCGATCGTATTTGCCTGGTGCTGCCGGTGGCGGGCGCGCCGATCAACAACCTGCTTTACAACTCGGTCGACGAAGTCTTTGAAGCCCATGGATATTTTCTCATCTCTTGCTTTGCCGGCACCGCGGAACGGGAATATCGCATTTTTCAGCAACTAATGCGGGGCTTTGCCGACGGGGTCATTTTCTTCAGTAACTTTTACCTGGACGAAAGCCACTTTAACGAATTGTCTGCGCTGGGCATAGCAGTTGTGGCGGGCTCGATGCTAACAAGCCACAAGATTCGTTCGCATGGATTTGATGTGATCCGCTCCGACGCCTCAGAATCACAAGAAGCGGCGGTGCGGCACTTGCTTGACAAAGGGCATTCGCGCATTGCGATCATTTGGGACGAGGCCAATCTCAACCACGTAGATCGCGTGGATACTTACTTGCGCATCATGCGGGGCAATGGCGTGGAAATCGATCCCGCCTTGCAGCGCAATCAGGTGCCGGACGGGCGCTCCGCTTACGAGGTCATGGCATCGCTGCTCGCGCTGGATGATCCGCCGACCGCGGTACTGGCGACTTCAGACCGAACGGCGGAGGGAGCCTTGAACGCCGCCAAGGATCACAATTTGCAGATTCCGGCGCAGGTTGCAATCATCGGCTTTGGCAATACATCCGAGACAGCGGTAACCACGCCTCAATTGACGACGATCGGACCAGAATCGTGGAGCCTGCCTGTCGCGGCTCAGTTAATGCTTACGCGCCTTAAGCAGGAAGCGCCCATGCAGGGCCGCACATTGGATATACCGGCAAAACTTCTGTTAAGGGAATCCGCTTAGCAGCAGGAACCGCCAAGATCTATGGAGGGGAAGGAGGAAGGCTATTCGGATAGATATGAAACGCAAGTCAAATCGAATCGACTTTGAGAATGATAAAGGGAGGAAAAAGTCATGAAAAGAATGCTTCTCATTTTGCTGGTGTTTGCGTTCGCCATCTGTGCTACTGGTGGCGCGCTCATTGCACAGTCCGAATATTCGGAAGCGCCGATGTTGGCGGAGCGCGTGGCCGCCGGTGAATTGCCGCCTGTTGACGAGCGCGTGCCCGCCCAACCTTACGTGCAAGTTGTGCGCGATAGCATCGGCTCTTATGGCGGCGCGATCGTTGGCATCTGGAGCGACGAAGTCGCCTGTGATCCGGAAACCTGCTCAGTCCTAAATGCAAATGTCGCGCAATTCGACTTTGACTTCAATATCGTGCCCGACATCGTGGAATCGTACGCGCTCAGTGATGATGCCTTGACCTTCAGCGTGAGCCTGCGCGAAGGACATCGCTGGTCCGATGGCGCGCCGCTGACAACCGAGGACGTGCAATTCTGGTATGACGCCGTGGTCATGAACGACGATGTTTTCCTGGCAAATACCGACAACGGTATCCTGGCTAGCGGGCAGCACGCCGACTTGGAAATCATTGATGACTATCATTTTGTCTTCCACTATCCCGAGCCCTTCGTGCGTGTTTTGGACACCATCACCGATTTTCGCCCCTTCTTGCCCAAGCACTACTTGAGCCAATTCCACATCGATTACAACGAGAACGCGGATGAGCTGGCACAGGAAGCGGGCTACGATTTCTGGCACGAACTCTTTGAAGCCAAGCTGCTGGGCGGGACCGCGGCCGATCCGTACTTCTCGGTTCAAGATCCCGACTTGCCGGTGCTGAGCGCCTGGATCTACGAAAGCACCGATTCGGAAAACAACTATACCTATGTCAGGAATCCCTACTATCACGTGGTCGATCCCGAAGGCAATCAGTTGCCATACACCGATTACTTCCTGCGGCTCACCGCGGCCAATACCGAAGTGATGGTAGCCAAGATCGTATCCGGCGAGATCACACACGCGGGCTTCGGGCGTAACATTTCCGAGTTTCCGTTGCTGGCGGAAAATGCCGAGGCCAACGGCTACATAGTGAACCTGCACCCGGATCTACGGGCGTCGGAGTTCGGCATGGTCCTCAACTTCACGCACAAAGATCCGGTTCTGCGCGAGATATTTAACGATATCCGCTTCCGCCGGGCGCTCTCCATTGCCATCAATCGCGCCGAGGTGCAAGAACTCGTCTTTCTCGGCCAGGGCAAACCGCGGCAGCCGATTTTCGATCCATCGGCTACCTTCTACGAAGAGGGCATCGACGAGAATGCCATTGAATACGATGTCGATGGCGCCAATGCCCTGCTGGACGAGATGGGCTTGGAGCGCGGCTCGGACGGTTGGCGCATGCGTTCAGACGGCGCGCCGCTTCAGATTATCTTCAGCGCGCCCTTTGGCAGCGGACCCTGGAGGACGGAGCTGGTAGAGCTGATCAAGAGCTACTGGGCAGACGTCGGCGTCGATCTCTTGCTGGATCCCATTGATGGCACCCTGTTCCGCGAACGTCTACGGGCCAATGACATTGATATGGGCTCCTGGGCGATCGGCGGCTCTTCCGAGATTTTCAGCCGCAACAACGCGCCGATTCGCTATCGCCCGCCCTTCCACTGGCCGACAACACCCATCGGCGGTTATCGCTGGTACCAATGGTACGAATCCGGTGGCGAACAGGGCGACGAACCGCCCGCGGTCGTTCGACGTCTTTACGACGCGGTGGATGAATGGATGCAAGTGCCGCGCGGTACCGAGCGCTATCTGGAGCTCGGCACCGAAATCATGCGTACCAACGCCGAAAACCTGTGGGTGATCGGAACAGTAGGCTTGATGCCGCGGCCCATCGTCTTCAATGAGAATTTGCGTAACGTCCCGGGACCGGACGGCATCGTAAGCGTGGAATTCTGGGTTTGGGGACCGCACCATCCCGAGCAATGGTTCTTCGCTGAATAGATTATCAGCACGAGTCCGCGTGTGCGTTCGACGCCACGCGGACTCTCCACTTTTGCATATCCGTGGCTGGCTAGTGTAAAGTTACCTTATGCTGGGCTTTATTCTTCGCCGTATTCTGCTTTTCATACCGACCCTGCTCTTCATTTCGATCCTGGTGTTTTTGTTGATTCAATTGCCGCCCGGTGACTATCTCGATACGCTGATTCTCAGGATGCAGGAAAGCGGCTCGTCGGTCGATGCGGAAACCGAGGCGCTCCTGCGCGAACGTTATGCGCTGGATCAACCCTTTCTGGCACAATACGGGCGTTGGATAACCAACATCATCACCGAGGGCGATTTCGGACGGTCGTTCAACTGGAACCGACCGGTCTCCGAATTGATCTGGAGCCGGCTGGGCTGGACGCTGGCCATCTCCCTCGGCTCCTTGCTTTTCACATGGGCACTGGCTTTTCCCATCGCCATCTATTCGGCCACCAATCAGTATTCGCCATTCGATTATTTTTTCAGCTTTGTTGGGTTTATCGGGCTCGCTATCCCGAATTTTCTGCTGGCTCTAGTGTTGATGTGGATTGGCTTTTCGGTATTTGGGGTGTCGATGGGCGGCTTGTTTTCCAGCGAATACCGCGATGCCGCCTGGAGCTTCGAGAAGTTCATCGACTTCATGTCCCACTTGTGGGTGCCGATTGTCGTGCTGGGCACGTCAGGCACAGCGGGTCTGATCCGCACCATGCGCGCCAACCTGCTCGATGAATTGAACAAACCCTATGTCGAAGCGGCACGCGCCAAAGGCCTGCGCGAGCGCCGCCTGATCTGGAAGTACCCGGTGCGCGTGGCCTTGAATCCATTCATCAGTTCACTGGCGACAATCTTGCCCGGGATGATCTCCGGCGCGACCATCGTTTCCGTCGTGCTAAACTTACCGACGACGGGGCCGCTCATGCTGGACGCGCTGCTGCAACAAGATATGTTCCTGGCGGGGAGTTTCCTGCTGATGCTGAGCCTGTTCACGCTCGTAAGCACCCTGGTTTCCGACATTTTGCTGGTGCTGGTGGATCCGCGGATTCGCCTCGATTGAGGAGTAGGTAGACCGTGTTTCGATCTCGACCGAAAAGAGAAGAAGCGCTGAAAAAAGCCGACGACCGTCAACTGACCGCATCGCAGTGGCAGTTGATCTGGTGGCGCTTTCGCAAGCACCGCGCGGCCATCATCAGCCTGGCTGTCCTCTTGCTTTTCTACTTTATGGCGCTCTTTGCCGGTTTTTTCTCCCCGCGCGATCCCTCCCGCGTAGACGCGCAATTTGCCCAAGCGCCGCCGCAGCCGCTGGTTTTCATTGATGAGGCCGGATTCCATTTTCCGCCCATCGTTTACGGATACGTCGGTGAACGAGATCCCAGGACGCTGCGCAAGTTCTACCGCGTCAGCGCCGATGACCGACACCCACTGCGTTTCTTCGTCAAAGGGGATCCTTACCTGATTCTTGGTTTCATCGAAAGTGATATTCATTTTATCGGCACGGACGATCGCGAGCTGCCGCTCTTCCTTTTGGGTACCGACCTGCTCGGGCGTGACATGCTCTCGCGCATCATCTACGGCGCGCAAATCTCGCTGACCGTGGGCTTGGTCGGCGTTCTCCTGAGTTTGATACTGGGCATCTTGCTTGGCGGCGTCTCGGGTTATTACGGCGGCTGGCTGGATGTCGCGATTCAACGCCTGATCGAGGTTTTGCGTTCCATCCCGACCATTCCGCTGTGGCTCACGCTCAGCGCCGCGCTGCCCCGCAACCTGACGCAGTTGCAGATGTATTTCGGTATCACGATCATCTTGTCCTTCATTGGCTGGACCGAAGTGGCGCGGGTAGTACGTGGCAAATTCATGTCGCTGCGCAACGAGGATTTCATTCTGGCGGCGCGTACGATTGGCACCCCGCGTTTCCGCATTATCTATCGGCATATGGTGCCCTCGTTCATGAGTCATTTGATCGCCGCGCTGACGCTGGCGCTGCCGATCATGATTCTTAGCGAAACCGCGCTCAGCTTTCTGGGATTGGGGCTGCGCCCACCGACAATCAGTTGGGGCACCCTGCTCGATGGCACGCAGAATCTCAGCGCCATCGCTTTGACACCCTGGCTGCTGTTTCCAGTGGCGCCCATTATTGTTACTGTGTTGGCCTTTAACTTTGTCGGCGATGGCTTGCGCGATGCCGCCGATCCCTACGCTTGAACGGAGCCAAGTGAACCCATGCCCGCCCCCAAACCGCTGCTGGAAATCAAGAATCTCAAGATGCACTTTCCCATTAAACGGGGCATCATGGGGCGGACAGTCGGTCATGTCAAAGCCGTTGACGATGTCAGCCTGACCATCCACGAAGGCGAAGTCGTAGGGCTGGTCGGTGAGAGCGGCTGTGGCAAATCGACCGTTTCGCGCTGTATCATCCGCGCCTACAAACCGACCGCCGGCCAAATCCTGCTCTACGATGCGGACGGCGGCATGGTGGATCTGGCCAACGTACCCGAACCGGAAATGCTGCCCTACCGCCGCGATATCCAGATGATCTTTCAAGACCCATTTTCGTCTTTGAACCCACGCATGACCTTGCGCCAGATCATCGGCGAACCGATGCGCAACTATAAAACCTGCCGAGGCAAGGATCTGGAAGATCGTGTGGCTTATCTGCTGGAATCCGTCGGGCTGCGCCCAGAGCACATGTCGCGCTATCCACACGCCTTCAGCGGTGGTCAGCGACAACGCATCGGCATAGCCCGCGCGCTGGCGCTCAATCCGCGTTTGATCATCTGCGACGAACCGGTGTCCGCGCTCGATGTATCGGTACAGGCGCAGATCCTTAATCTGCTGCGCGACCTGCAAGCGGAATTCCATTACAGCTATCTCTTCATCGCCCACGATCTCAGCGTGGTCGATTACATCTGCGAGCGTGTCGCCGTCATGTACGTTGGCAAGATCGTCGAAACAGCTGATACTGCTACTATTTTTAACGACCCACATCATCCCTACACGGCGGCGCTTCGCTCGGCGATCCCACAATTGAATCCGCGCTTGCGACAACTTCCGGTGCCACTAGACGGGGAAGTCGCCGACCCTGCCAATACGCCCTCGGGCTGCGTTTTTCATCCGCGCTGTCGCTTCACAGAAGATCGCTGTCGACATGAGACGCCACTCATGACACCGACCGCCCCGCGCCACCACGCGCGCTGTCATTTCGCTGGCGAGTTGGACCTTTCGCAACTGTCGAAATCGCCGGCAACCGCTTGACCGGGATGACCATGGAACCTTTACTCGAAGTCAAGAATCTCAAGGTCCAATTCCACACCGATGAAGGCGTCATCGAAGCGGTTCGCGATGTCTCGTTCGAGATCAAACGGGGTGAAACGGTCGCCATCGTCGGCGAGAGCGGCTGCGGCAAGTCGGTGATGGCGCGGGCCATTCTGCGCATCGTTCCCTCGCCGGGTCGTATTGTCGAGGGACAGGTCAACTATTTTCGTGCTGAGCGCAATATCGAATTGACGGCGCTGGAAGAGAAAGGCGCCGAGATCCGTGCCATCCGTGGCGCGGACATCGCCATGATATTCCAGGAGCCGATGGCCACCTTCAGTCCCGTGCATACCATTGGCAACCAAATCAACGAAGCCATTATCTTGCACCAGGGCATCGACCAAGCCGGCGCGACGGCGCAAACGCTGGACATCCTGAATCGAGTCGGCATGCCGCGACCGTCGCTTATCATCCAACGCTATTCTCATCAGTTGAGCGGCGGCATGCTGCAGCGCGCCATGATCGCTATGGCGCTTTCTTGCCAACCGCAGTTGCTGATCGCCGATGAGCCGACCACCGCGTTGGATGTGACGACGCAGGCGCAGATTCTGCGTTTGCTCTATGACCTGCAGCAAGAATTCAATATGGCGATTCTGTTTATCACCCACGACTTGAGCGTCGTGTCGCAGTTTGCCGATCGCGTCGAGGTCATGTACCTGGGCGAAGTGGTGGAGTCGACCGACGTCATCACGCTATTCGAGGATCCAAAACATCCTTACACCAGAGCATTGCTCAATTCGATACCGCAGACCGGCGCCGGGCGCGGGCAGCGGCTGCAATCGATCGCGGGTTCCATCCCCAATCCCCTGAATCGTCCCTCCGGTTGCTTGTTTCATCCGCGCTGCGATCGCTTTCAGGCTGGTATCTGTGATGTGGTTTCGCCCAAAGAGATCGAAATCGACAGCGGTCATCGCGCCCGCTGCATTTTGTATGATGAACAATTCTCCGATAAAGTATCATCCGCGGCTTTTAACTGATGAAACCAATAAAGAACAAGATCTGCCCGGATCGTCCGCAGCTTAACCGAGGAGCCAAAACAAGATGAAAGATCGATTGGCTGGCATCTTGCCGGTTGTACAGACCGCGCTCACCGACAATGGCAACATGGATCTGGCGAGCATGGCACGGCAGATCGAATTCTGCATACGAGCCGGCGCGGACGGGCTTGTCTTCCCGGTTTTGGGCAGTGAGTTCATGTTCCTTTCCGATAACGAAAGGCGCGATCTGGTCGCGTTCATCGTCAATCATGGGGCCGGTCGCATACCGATCATTGCCGGTGTGGCGGGCGCTTCGACTGCGATTGCGGTTGAGCAAGCCGCGCATGCCGCGCAGGTCGGCGCAGACGCCGTCATCGCCATGCCGCCCTATGTCGCTGTGGCGTCTCCCGATCAAATTTTCGATTATTTCAAATGCATTGCCGGGGCGGCGCAGATCCCTGTAGTCATCCAGCATGCGCCCTTGGGGCCGGGTATGAATATCGCCTTTCTCAAGCGCTTGCTGGCCGAGGTGGAGAATATCAACTACATCAAAGAAGAAATGGATCCCAGCGCCCACCACATCAGCGAACTTGTCGAAGCGCGGATTCCCGACTGTTGGGGCATATTCGGTGGCGGATTCTGCCGCTGGATGATGTCGGAGCTCGACCGTGGCGCGACGGGCTTCATGCCGGCGGTGGAAATCGTCGATATCCATGTTCAGATCTGGCGCGCTTATCAAGCCGGTCACAAGACTCGGGCTCGCGAAATTTTCAATCAGATCGCGCCACTGATCCTGTTGAACATGAATCTGCGCCTGCCAGTCGTCAAAGAGATTCTGGTGCGGCGCGGCATCTTGACGAGCAGCGCGTTACGCCAGCCGGGCCTTCCTCCGCTGGACGAGGCCGATCATCAAGAACTTGACGCGGCGCTGGCGGCGGTGAGCCATCTGTTTATCAACACAACAATCTGAGGTAGCAGAATGAAGATCAAAGAACTCCGAGCGGTCAATGTCGACTTGCCAGGGCCGACGCCCAAGACCAAAGCGCGCCGCCCGTCGTGGAGCAAGACGACACCCGTCGCCATGCCCATCAGCAAATATCGCGATGAGTTTTATGGCCAGCCCGGTTCCTATCCCGGCAATCAAGGCGGCGCGGTCTGGGCGCAGGTCGTGGCGGAAGATGGCGCCTGGGGGCTGGGCCGCAGTTATTTCGGCCGAGCCACTGCCGCTATCATTGACGATGTTTATGCGCCACTCTTGGCCGGCCGGGACTGCTTCGCTATCGAGTACCTGAACGACCTGATGTGGCGCGCCACGCAGCGCGTCGGCAGCGCGGGCCATGCCGATGTCGCGCGCAGCGCCGTCGATCTGGCGCTTTGGGACTTAAAGGGCAAACTGCTGAAACAACCCGTATACCGGCTCATCGGCGGACCCAGCCGTGACGTCATCCCGCTCTATGCCACCGGCGACGACATTGACTGGGCGCAAGAATTAGGCTTCGAGCGCTTCAAGCTCACCAATCAGGCGCACTACGAAATGGGTATCGCCGGGCTTAACCAAATGGAAGACAAAGTCGCCATAACCCGCGAAAATATTGGCGCCGGAGCCGAACTGATGATCAACCCGGTTATGGCCTATAACTTGACCTTCGCTGTGCAAATGGCCGAGCGGCTGCGCCCCTATCGTCTGCGCTGGATGGAGGAGCCTTTGATCCCGCCCGACCTGGAAGGCCATATCGCGCTCAAACGCGCCGTGCCCTGGATGCCCATCGCCACCGGCGAAGATCATCACGGGCGCCACGCCTTTCGTCAACTAATCGAAAACCGCGCCGTTGATGTGGTGCAGCCGGATATCAGTTGGTGTGGCGGATTGTCGGAAGTGCTGAAAATATACACGATCGCGGAAGCGGCCGGCATCCCGACGATTTTGCACGGCGGATGTAATTCGCCCTTTGGGCAGCATTTCTCGCTGGCCATGCCAGAATCGCCCTTCGCCGAGTACTGGCTGGGCACCGACCCGGGGATACCGCTGGACGAACTACGACCGATTCCGGGCATGGCGATGCCGGCCGACGGTCAACTGATACCCAACGACGCGCCCGGCTTCGGCATGGACATCAAAGCCGAGTGGATACGTCCTTATTCGGGTCCGGCAGAAGTAGACGTCACCTTGCGCACTTATGGATAGCGACATCGCTTCAGGAGATGATGATGAGCAATAGAGCCAGAGTGGCGATCGTCGGAAGCGGCTGGTGGGCGACCGCCAATCACTTGCCTGCCCTGGTCGATCGCCCGGATATTCACGTCGAAGCCATCTGTGACCTGGATGAAGCCAAAGCCCGCCAAGCGGCAGATTTTTTCAAGGTGAACTTGGTCTATTCCGACCTCGGTACCCTGTTGCGCGAATGTGAGCTTGATGCTGTTGTCGTGGCAACCAATCACGCCGCTCACTACGAAGCCGCGCGCCAAAGCCTGGAAGCAGGACTGCACGTCTTCATCGAAAAACCCATGACGCTCTATGCCTCCGAAGCGCGGCATCTGGTGCGGCTTGCCGAGGCAAAAGGCAAGCAAATCGTTATGGGTTACAACCACACATATCGGCCTTGTACTGTTCGCGCCCACGAACTCATAGGGAGCGGCGAACTCGGCGCGATTCAATACCTGGACGCGCAGTTTTCGCGGCCGGTATCTTCATTGCTGGCAGGTATCGACAGCGTATCGACTTACACCTTGCACCGTCCAGGAGATGTTTACGGGGATCCCGTCCGTTCGGGTGGCGGGCACGGTCAGTTGCAGTTGACGCACATGGCTGGCATGCTCTTTTATACGACCGAGTCGCGTATCAGCCGGGTGCAAGCTCGCATGGCAAATCACGATCTGCTTGTGGACATGGTTGTGGCTTGCACGGTCGAGTTCGAGAATGGCGCCCTGGGAACGGTGGGTGGGTCCGGACATGTTAGCGGTGGCGGACAAAGCACACGGCTGACCATCTTCTGCGAGAAGGGCTGGCTCGATATCGACGACACCGCCGGCACCCTGCATGTGCAGCGCGAAGACGGCAAGAAAGAGTTTATCGACGCGGGCTCGGAGCCCGAAAAAGCTGAACAGCGCTACTTCTATGGTCCCATTAACAATTTCGCCGACGTCATCACGGACAAAGCCGAAAACCACTGTTCAGGCCTGGTTGGCTGGCGCGCGGTGGAACTGTTGGACGCTGCCTACCGCTCGGCAGAACGGGCCGGCAGCGCCGTCGCACTTGAAGAAATTTATCAGGATGATAAATCATGATTTTTGACTCGCACTGCCACGCCTGGCAAAACTGGCCTTACGATCCAGCCGTGCCCGACCGCGATACCCGCGGCAGCATCGAGCAGTTGGCCTTTGAAATGGACAGCAACGGTGTGGACAAAGCCCTGATCGTTTGCGCGGAAATCAAGGGCAATCCCGACAACAATCAATACGTCTACGAGAAGTCTCAAACCTACCGAGATCGCTTTGCCTATGTGGTCGATGTTGACAGCCGTTGGAAGGACAGCTATCACTGTGATGGCGCCGCGGAACGCCTGGAGCTCGCGGTCAAGCGCTGGAATCCCGTCGGTTTCACGCACTATCTGCTGGACGACGCCGCTGAAGGAGCCTGGCTACATTCCGAAGCTGGCATCGCTTTCTTTGACGTCGCACTGAGTCATGACTTAATCGCCAGTATCCACTGCCTGCCACAACACCAGGCGCACATCCGCAAGCTGTCGGCACAGTTCCCGCAACTGACGATCTTGATTCATCACATGGGGCATCCCAAAGTTCTGGAACCGGAAACACAGGCGGAAGTGCTCGCCACCGCGGCATACGACAATGTCTATATCAAGGTGTCCGGCTTTTATTATGGCACCACAGAGCCGAAATGGAACTTCCCTCTGGCTGATGTACAACCATTCGTGCATGCCTTGTACCAGCGCTACGGCGCGGGGCGGCTGCTCTGGGGATCGGATTACCCGGTCTGTCGGCTCAATTTTTCCCATCGGCACGCGATTGAAATCGTGAGGCATCATTGCCGCTTCATCACGTCCAAAGATATGGACAAAGTGATGGGAAGAAACCTATCAGGTCTCATGTAAACCGCACGACACTTGACAAGCGGGAGGCAGTCATGAACAGGTTTGAGACATACGAATTTGATCGACTGGGATACATTGTCATTCCGAATCTGCTGACCAAGGATCAAGTTCGAGAACTGGCCGCGGCAATCGATACACTGGAGGAAGACGCTGTCGCGCAACTGGGACGGCCCCCGGACAAAAAAAGCGCCTGGGGACCCGTCTATCGACATAACGCGGAAAAGGGCTACTACGTCAGCGGCGCGCGCGATGAGGGCAAGACGGTAATCATAGAAGACTTCTTTAATGCCGACCCCGCCTTCGATGTCCTGGTTGATCATCCCGCGACCATGGCTTACATTGGCGAGATTGTCCCGGAACGGCCGACGATCAATAACTCGGAAATCCGCATTCGCTACCCGGGTAACCAGACCGGTTCACATTTGGGAGGACCGGTCGCCTCGAAGTATCGCTATACCTTCAATCAGCATGGCATCAGTTGCATGATGGTGCGCATGATCTACTTCGTACACGATGTCGGTCCGGGTCAAGGCGAGTTTTGCGTCGTTCCCGCCACCCACAAGAGCAATATGGAATCTCCCTACGAAGGTACAGACCCGGACAAGGAACCGGGCATGATCGGCTTGCCGGTCAAAGCCGGCGACGTCATCTTATTCACAGAGAATCTGCGCCACGGCGGTTTGACCAATCGGTCACAGCAGACGCGCAAGACGCTGCACGTCGGTTACGGACCCTTCTGGATGAAATCGCAAAACATCAGCACCATGGACGAAGAACCGAACATTCTACCCGGCACCTTCGCGCGCTATAGCGAAGAACAGCGCCTGCTATTCCGCTCTTGGCCCACCCTGCTCGAAAACTGATCTTGTGTCGGTGGCGATCGATCAGATCAACAATCTTCCCAGCAGAAATAAGCTGTCTTCGCCAAAAACGGATATTTGTGATCTGATCCTGTTTTTGAGGTAAAATCGAGGCCTTGTGAATAAATAGTTGGAAAAGACACATGATCATTGATGTGCATTCTCATACTCCGCAATATCGTGGCGCCGTACCGCCGGAGCAAAGACAACTCAACGCCGCCTGGCGACCGGATCGCGCCGTTGACGCGGTCTACAATTGGGATGAGTTTCTGGGGGCGCAGACGCCCGCCGACAAGAGCATTGTCTTCGGCGTCGCCTGGCATCCGGGTGAGCCAACAGGTGGCGTGACCGGGCAAGGCGCAGGATCGGATCTGCCGGGGAATGTCAACGACAAGACTGCCGCCTTTGTACAGGCCTACCCAGAACGGCTCATCGGCTTCATGTCACTGCATCCTCACGACGCGCATGCGCTGGACGAATTGGAGCGATGTCGCACTGATTTGGGAATGCGGGGCATCAAGATGGGCGCTAACTATCAGAATTTCGATCCCCTGGAATCACGCGTGCTGGCGATTTATGAAAAGGCGCAGAAGTACGGATTGCCGATGCTTTTCCACCAGGGCACATCGCCCATGCGCATGGCCCCGATTCGCTACGCCCATCCCCTTCTGATGGACGAGGTCGCCATGCGTTATCCCGATCTCAAGATCATAATGGCGCACATGGGGCATCCCTGGACGGTGGATACCGCCGTTGTTATCCGCAAACATCCCAATGTCTACGCCGATATTTCCGGGTTGTTCTACCGAGCTTTTGGCTATTACGAAGCCATGATCAAAGCGACCGAGTGGAACGTGCTGGACAAGCTGCTATTCGCCAGCGATTATCCGGTGACGACAGCGGCCGAAACATATGACGCTTTGCACAAGGTGAATGACATCGTGGAGGGCACGCGCTTTCCCAGAGTTTCCGAAGATAAACTTGAAACGATCATTTATCGCGATTCACTTGCGCTATTGGGGTTGAACTGACATGACAAACGCATCTCTATTTGAAAGAGCTACTGCTGTTACACCCGGCGGCGTCAACTCGGGTACACGCGGACTGAAAGAACCCATCGTCTGGGAAGGTGGCGAGGGCGCTTACCTGGTCGACGCCGAAGGCAAACGCTATCTGGATTACCACGCCGCCTTCGGTCCCATCATCCTCGGGCATAACCATCCGGTGGTGAACGACGCCGTCGCCCAAGCCATGACACGAGTCGATCTCACCGGCGTCGGCACCACCGAATTGGAAATACGCTTGGCGGAAAAGGTCGTTGAGCACGTGCCCTCGGCGGAGATGGCGCTAATCTTCGGTTCCGGTACCGAGGCGACTTATCTGGCGCAACGCCTGGCGCGGGCGGTTACCGGGCGCACGAAGCTGATCAAATTCCAGGGTTGCTTCCATGGTTGGCACGACTATCTGCTGATGAACATCATCAGCCCTCCTGACAAAATCGGCAAGAAGGATCCCGCCTCTGCCGGCATGTTGCCGGAGGCGATCGAAAATACGATTGTCCTGCCTTTTAACGATAGCGAGGTTATTGAAACGACGGTTAAAGCGCAGGGAGATGAAATCGCCGCCATCATACTGGAACCAATCCCGCATAATATCGGCTGCGTCTTACCGCAAATGGAGTTTATTCGGACACTACGCAGCCTTTGCGACGAGCACGGCATCATCTTGATCTTTGATGAAGTCATAACAGGCTTCCGGCACGGGCTTGGCGGCTATCAGGAAAAGCTGGGCGTTCTGCCGGATTTGACGACCCTGGCAAAAGCCATCGCCAACGGTTATCCCTGTGCCGTGCTCGCTGGACGCAAGGACCTCATGCTGCGTTTTTCCAGTGCCGGTGGCGATGTCTTCGTGGCCGGTACTTACAATGGGCACCCGGTCGCGACCGCGGCGGCTGTCGCTACAATCAACGAACTTGAAGACGACGCGGTCTATGAAAAGCTTTTCCGCCTGGGTGACAAAGCCCGGCGTGGGATCCAGGAAATCGCCGATCGCCTCGATATCGACATGACAGTCGCGGGTTATGGATCGGTCTTTGTGCCTTATTTTATGAGCGGACCCATCGACCGTTACCAGGACCTGCTGCAAAACAATACCGAGGCCGATGTCATGTTCCGCTCGGAGATGGGCAAGCGCGGCATCTTCATGTTGCCGATGGCGATGAAGCGCAATCACATTTCTGCGGCTCATACCGAAGCCGATATCGACCAAACGCTTAATGTCGCGGAAGATGTCCTGCAGGATATGAGTTGCAATTTCGGACTGCGTTAAGGGCTGGATCGGCTAATTCTCGCCGTAGGGCCTGCGCAGGTTCAAACCAGCCCGGTTCAACTCCACGCCCCAGCCCGGTTTGTCCGGAAGCAGCAAATAGCCATCTTGTGGCAGGGGCTCCTCGACGAAGATATCGCCAAATATCGGCACCATCTCATCGGCTGCCGGGCTCATCATCAAGAATTCCGCCATCGGGCAGTTGGTGAAGGCATATTGCAGATGATAGGCAAAGATGCCCGAGCCGTGCGGAATGACGGGAATGTCATAAGCCGACGCCATGGCCACGATGCGCCGCGCTTCGGTCATGCCACCGACCCAGGTTAAATCCGGCTGCAGAATATCGAAGCACTTGCGGGCGATCAATTCGCGATGGCCGTAACGAGTGTATTCATGTTCGCCGCCGGTGAACAAGCACGAGGATACGGACGCTTTTAATTCGGCGCAGCCCTCGTAATCGTCCGGCGGCAGGCATTCCTCCAGCCAATAGACATCGTATGGTTCCAGCGCTTTTGCCAACTCAATCGCATAGGGAACGGTCAGCGACATATAGCAATCAAACATGAGGCGAAAGTCGGGACCGACACTGTCGCGTGATTTTTCCATCAGGGCGACGTTTTTCTTCAAGCCCTCTACGCCGTCCGCCGGACCGAACAACAAGGGCAGCTTGGCGCCATGAAAGCCCATCTCCTGCGCCAGGTCCGGACGAATCGTGGTCGCATACATCGCTAGTCTGTCTTTGGTCTTGCCACCCAAGAGGGCGTAGACCGGCTCCTCGCGCAGTTTGCCCAGCAGGTCCCATAGCGCCAGATCAACCGCGCTGATGGCGTGAATCGCCAATCCCTTGCGTCCGTAGGGCAGCGTGGCGCGCCACATCTGGTCCCAAATGCGTTCGATGTCGCGAGGGGACTGTCCCACCAGAAAACGTTTGAGGTGTCGCTCGATAATATAACAGGCGGGTTCGCCGCCGGTACTGATGCCGACGCCGATCATGCCATTGTCCAGCTCCACCTCGACGATCACACCGCCCAGCGCGTTGATGCCCCAGCTGACTCGGGAGTCTTTGTATGGCTCGTACACCGACATGGGGTTTGCGACGGGCGTATCGATGAGCCAATGGCCTCGTGGCTGAAAGTGATAGTCTGCCCCGCCGCTGGATTCGTTGACGTAGGCGCGAACTTCAGTGATCTTGGCGCGTTTCATCGTGCGATTCTTCCCAGGCGCCTAAAAGGAATCATGGCGTTCGTGCTGGCGTCCGAAGGGATTGCGCAGCGCCTGGCCCGGTGTGGCCCCAGTGTGTTGTCCATCAGCCAGCACCTGTGTGCCGTTGACAATGACATCATGCACGCCCACGGCGTTGCTGCGGGGGTTCTCGTAAGTTGAGGTGGCGCGTAAGGTGTCGGGATCAAAGACAACCAGATCAGCCTTGAATCCGGGCCGAATGATACCTCGGTCCAAACAGCCGATACGCCGGGCAGGAGCCGATGTGATCTTGCGGACGCCCTCCTCCCAACTGAACAAACCGAGATCACGCCCATAATGCGACAAGAATCTGGCGTGCGCGCCCCAACCTCTGGGATGCGGCTGTCCGCCGACCAGGATGCCGTCGCTGCCAACGACCTGCGCTGGGTGCTGCATGATGGTTTGCACATGTTCTTCAATGCCAATATAGGCGATGCAGGATACACCGAGGCGCGTCTCAATCAATAAATCGGCGAAGTAATCAAAGGGGGATTTTCCCGCGCGCGTGGCGGCGTCCGGTAAACTCATGCCGATGATAGCCGGGTCGTGATCACCCTCCACGCCGCCAATCTGGATCATTTCCCATCCGAGCGGCACACCTTGAAAGCCATCGGAGCCGGCAACCTCGAGTTCATGCTTGAGTCGCGCCCTGGTTTCAGGAGATTGCAGATGCCCCAAGGTGCTTTCTGTCCCGCCTTCGTGTGCCCAGCCCGGTAGAAAGGCGTGCAAATAAGTTTGGCCAGCCAGATAGGGGTAAGAATCCATGGTGATTTCAACGCCGTTCGCGCGAGCCTCGTCAATCATGGCGATCAATTCGCCAACACGTCCCTCGTTGACGCTGAAGCCGATATGGCAGTGCGTGAGATGCACAGGCACCCCGGCCCGACGCCCGATTTCTATCGAGTCGGCGTAGCCTTTTAGCGCCTCCATACCATAGTTGCGATGATGCGGACAATAGAAACCATGATACGGTCGGATGACCTCGCATAGTTCCACCAATTCATCATCGCTGGCGTACATGCACGGCGCATAGGTCAAACCGGTCGATAAGCCGATCGCCCCTTCTCGCATGCATTGGTCGATGATCTCCTTCATTCGTGTCATTTCCGCCGCGGTTGGCTCGCGGTTTTCCATGCCGATCACCGCCATGCGAATCGTTCCCTGTGACAGTAATGTCACGACATTGATTGAACTGCCTTCTTCAAATCGATCCAGATAGGTGCTGATTGTGCCCCAATCTCGTTCGATATCCGGCAGTCCATTCCATGCCACAAGCTGCTCCTGCAAGATGTCGCGTGTTTCCGGCGTAACCGGCGCAAGTCCCAGCCCGTCATGTCCGATCACATCGGTGGTCACGCCTTGGAAAATCTTGCTTTCGTAGGCCGGATTGGCCAGGGGATGCAAATCGGAATGCGTGTGCATGTCGATAAAGCCGGGGCTGACAAAGCGGCCTTCGGCGTCCAGCGTCGTTTTGGCTGCGGCGCCATCCAAGCGACCAACTGCCACAATCTGATTATCCTTGACAGCGACATCCGCCCAGTACCAGGGCGATCCGGCGCCGTCGATAACGCGTCCGTTTCGTATCAATAGATCGTGCATCAAATTCCTCCCACCCTCTCAGCTTGCTCATAGGCGTCCAGGGCAACTTTAATCAGCTGCCGCGCTACATGACCATCGGTCTGCGGACGTCCGCCACTGTCGACACAGTCGAAGAAGTGCCGCACTTCCTCGGTCAGATCCAGTCCTTCGTCGCTATCCAGCAGCATCTTTTCTTCCGAACCCGTTTCGGAGACCGTGACCTGTGATTCCCAAGGACAACGGTACCCTTCCAGCGCCAGGTTACCCAGCGGATTGACCGTCAAGGTGATGACTGCCCGTTCACAGTAAGCGCGCATGATATACCAGCGATCAGGCTTGGGCGAAAACCAGGTATGGCGCGTCGTGCCTACCACGCCGTTCTTGAATTTGATGACCGACAGGGCGGTGTCCTCGCCTTCCATGGGCAAGCCGGCATGTGTGCCGACCATCGATACCGTTTGCGCTTCGCCGGCAATCCAAAGCATCACATCCAGCATGTGCGCGGACGCCGAGAAAAAGACGCCGCCGCCCAGGGTCGCCTTCTTGACAAACCAGCCGCCAGTGACGTAGTTGCGTTGATCCTCGTCCATGAATGCGTCCAACATGAAAAGCCGACCATAGTCACCGCTATCGATCGCTTGTCTGAATGCTTGCGTGCTCTTGCGATAGCGATGCGGAAGCGCCACCATCAATGTTTTTCCCTGCGTATCGGCTTCAGCGATCATTTCATCCGCTTCTGCCAGGGTGAGCGCGAAGGGCTTTTCCAAAAGCACATGACAGCCTGCCCGCAGCGCATCCATCGTGATCGGATGATGCAGGTGATGCGGCACGAGAATCAGCGCCGCGTCAACGCGATCCAATCCATCGCGATAGTCAGTCAAAACTTCAATATCACTTGTGCTATCAAGCGTGGACGCGAGATGCGCCGCCCGTTCCCGGTCCGGGTCGGCTGTCCAGACGACCTGGACTCGATCTGATAGCCGGTTGAGCGCCTGAACATGAAATGGCGCGATCCAGCCGCAACCGATGATTCCCAATTGATGCTTGCCCATGACTCCAACCTCTATTGTGATCTCCCGCGCGCCGCCACCGCCCACTGATCGATGACGCGATCACCCTGCGTAATATACATGGAATCAAAGAGGTTGATGACCGGGCAAATATGGTTGGGAATGACCTCGACCCGGTCGCCTATCTGCACGGGATCGTCGGGCGGGATCGTTACGACGCCATGCTCTTCACTCAAACTTATGACATCCCAATCCGGATGTCCGATGACATAACCGTGTCCGTCAACCGGCGGAAAGACCCCCGCGCGATCACTCGTGAGCGCTTTGTTGCCGGAATCGAGGATGACGCGTTCGGCAATGGGACGGGTAGCCACCGTCGCCAGCACACGACCCGCGCAGCGATCGGGCGTCACCACTTGATGCAGCACTTCGCCGCGATCATAAAATGCATAGATGCCGGGCCGTGTCTCGGTGACACCATCGACCGTCGCCGTGACTTTGGCGGTCGCAGTCAAACCCACTGAGATAATCGGCACATCCAGCCCGGATTTGCGGACCAACTCGGCTGTTTCCACCATCATCTCCCCGGCTGTTAATCCGGCAGCCCGCACTTGATCCGGCGCGCCGGCCGTTTGGGCATGCCCTTCGTGGGTCAGCAAGCCGGCAAAACGCAAACCCGGCAGCCGCGCGATCTGATGCGCAAGATCACGAGCCGGCTCGCCGGGCGCTACACCACAACGCAGCAAACCGGTATCGACTTCGACCATCACTGACAATTCGATTCCATTGGCGGTCATCGACCGCGAGAGCGCCTCGGCGATATCAGCGTGGTCGACGACCGTGGTTATGTTGGCGCGTTCGCATAAAGCTGCCAATCGGCGATGCTTGATGGGACCGACCAGCGGATATGCCACCAGAATTTCGTGGCACCCGGCGTCAATGAACACCTCGGCCTCGCTGAGTTTTGCGAGTGTCAGACCGGCCGCGCCCGCTTCGAGCTGTAGCTTGCCAATCTCGGGAGTCTTGTGTGTCTTGGCGTGCGGACGCAGGCGGATGTTGTTGGCAGCGGCGAATTCCGCCATGTCGTTAATATTGAATTTCAGCTTATCAATATCGACGATCAGTGCCGGCGTGTCGAGATCATTTTTGTATGTGACCATTAGAATGCCAACACGCGCTGTGTATTGGTCACGAACATGGTGTCAATCTGGCTGTCGCTGATGCCATGAGCCGCTTGCAACTTGGGTACGAATTTACTGATGACATAGGTGTAATCATCCCAAACATGGTCGCCGGAGGCGGCTTCATATCCGTGTGCGAAGACCGCGGCATCGTGGCTGAGCATGATCTGATTGATATAACCCTTCTTGATGGCATTGCCGACCACCATGATCCAATGTTCATCTTCAGGGAAAGCCGGCACCATGCCGATGCGATCAAAGCTCAGGTTGGCGCCGCGATCCAGCACACGCTCGGAAGCCTCGAGCGGATCGGGTTCGCAGCCGATATGACTGAGGATGACTTCATCCGGCGCAACACCTTCGGATTCGAATATGTCCAGTTGCTCGTCACCCAAGCCATTGGTCGTATGGGTGATGATGGGACAGCCCGTCTGTTTGTGGGCGCGGGAAGCGGCGCGCAAGACTTCCTCTTCTTTTGGGGAAATCTGCCCTTCGCCGGTGGCGCATTTGATCAGCCCCGCCTTCAAGAGTGTTTCGCCCATGCCATCGTTGATTTCGCGGACAAATAGCGCAGCCATCTGATCAATATCCATCAGCTGCGCGTATAGGTGCATCGGCGCCCAGGACTCGTGAAAAAACCCGGTCGAGCAGATGAGCTTGACCTTGCTGCGGCGGGCGACATCCAGAAACAAATCGAGATAGCGGCCAAGGCCGATTGGTGTGCATTCGGTCATCGCGCCAATGCCGACGGCATAAAGTTCGTCCATCTTGGCAACCATCCGGTCAGCCATCTCGTCACGATCAAAGTCGAGAACTTTGGGACGCCCCAACAGGTCGCCCCAGTCCACACAGAGATGCTCATGAATGAGCGTGCGTCCTAATGCTTCTGGTGGCACATCACCCGTGATAGTACGTACCTTTTTTGTCATCGCCTTAACCTCCAGCTTAAGTGTCTAATGAGACCGGCTTGCCCGTTCTCGCCGATTCGTATGCGGCTAATACACAGACCAGACTGCGTCTGCCGTCTTCGCCGGTCACGCAGGGGTCGCGGTCTTCCAGGATCGCGCTGACGAATTCGCCGATTTCTTTTTGGAACATATCGTCTCGCTCGCGCTTTTGCACCCAGGTATGATGGGCATTGGAGAACTCGAGCGCGCTCCAGGTATCGATGCGAATCGCGCCGCCGGTTCCGTGAATGTCCAGGTCGCTTTTGGAAGGCACAGGCAAGTCAGTCACCCAATTGTGCACGGTTGTGCCCATCGCCCCGTTCTCGAAACGCAGCGCGACCACGGTGCAATCCTCAACCGTCTTGCGCTCATCGTAAGTATCGGCATAAGCGAATATCTCGGTGATTTCCGATCCCATCAACCAGCGCAGTCGATCAAAACTGTGGGCGCCGTTGACATGCAAAACCCCGCCGCCGGCTTCCGCTTTCTGCCAGAACCAGCCGGGTATCTTGCCACCCGTTGTCATCACATCAATTGCCAAAGTCAATTTGCCCAATTCGCCCCGGTCAATCAGCCGCTTGGCAGTCTCCAGCTCGGAATGAAATCGGTGGGTAAATCCCAGCATCAGCTTGACGCCGGCTTGCTTTTGCGCGGCTAACATGCGGTCCGCTTCTTCCAGCGAATTGGCCATCGGTTTTTCCAGCAGGATGTGTTTACCCGCTTGCGCAGCGGCGACCGTGGCTTGCTCGTGCAGGTGATGAGGCAAGGCGATATAGACCGCTTGTATCGTCTCGTCGGCTAAGACGTCTTCGTAGTCTGTTACCCAAGCGATATTATGAGGTTCCGCCAAGACGCGTGCGACGTCTTCCACAACATCACAAATGACGGCTACCTCTAGCTGCGGCACCTGTGGCGCGGACTCCATAAAAGTATGCGCGATGATCCCTGCGCCCAAAATTCCAAGTTTGACCGGCATCGCATCTACCCTTTCACTGCGCCTTCGCTCAAGCCGCGAACCAGATACCGTTGAAAGACGAAGGCGACAGTGACGGGTGGGATGACGCCGACGATGGTCGCTGCCGCCAAACCATTCCAGTTGACCGTCGCCAGATTGCGATATGACATCAGAAGAGGCGGATAGGTCAGTGAATTAGTGAGGGTCAAGGCGAAGAAAAATTCGCTCCAGGCTTCCATGAAGGACATCACACCAACAGCTATCAGTCCGGGGACTGCCAATGGGGCCACCACCATTCGGAAAGCCTGCCAGCGCGTCGCGCCGTCAATCAGCGCCATTTCTTCGATATCGCGCGCCAGCGTGTCGAAATATTCGCGCAAGATCCAGATGGTCAAGGGCAGGATGAAAATCGTATAGGTGAATATCAATGCCCCAATTGTGTTGATCAACCCTATTTTACGCAGAATGATGAAGAGTGGCACGATCAAGCTCATAGCGGGCAATACGCGCGTCATCAAAACGCCGAGATAAGCCGTGCGCGAGAAACGAAAGTCAAAGCGGGAAAAGCCGTAGGCTGCCATCCCACCGATTAGCAGATTCAATAAAACGACGGAAACCGATACAAAGGTGCTGTTGAGCAGAGCAGGCATCATGCGAGAAAAGCCGGGAGGAGAGCCGGGAGAAAACTTTTGAACCGTTTCACCGAACACAACCTGGTGGTAATTATCCAGTGTCGGTTGCTGCGGAATCCAGTGTGGGGGTTTGGCGCCGAGTTCCGGGGCGCTCATGAAGCTGGTAATTATCATATAATAGACTGGGAATCCGACCCAGAACAGCAAGCAAAAGAAGGTGAAATAGATCACCAGCTTGCGGATGATCCCGGTGCCCAGGATCACAAGGTCCGCGGGCATCGCGTCTATCCTTTCACCGCGCCTTCGCTCAAGCCGCGCACCAGGTAGCGCTGAAAGACAAAAGCCACGACAACGGGTGGTATGACGCCAAGAGTGGTCGCCGCTGCCAGCGCGTTCCAATTGACCTGGGCCAGGTTGCGAAATGACAGCAGCAGTGGTGGATAAGTCAGTGAATTGGTCAACGTTAAGGCGAAGAAGAATTCGCTCCAGGCTTCCATAAATGACATGACGCCAACCGCTATTATTCCCGGGACAGCCAAGGGAGCGATGACCATACGGAATGCCTGCCAGCGTGTCGCGCCGTCGATCAGCGCCATCTCCTCGATATCGCGTGCCAAAGTGTCGAAGTACTCGCGCAGAATCCAGATAGTCAGCGGCAGAATGAAGATCGTATAAGTTATGATCAGTGCCCAAAGCGTGTTGATCAGTTTGAGTTTGCGCAGAATGATGAAGAGCGGCACGATAAGGCTCAGTGCCGGTAGCACCCGCGTCATCAAAACGGCAAGATAGGAGACGCGCGAAAAACGAAAGTTAAAGCGGGAAAAACCATAAGCGGCCATCCCGCCAATGACGAGATTCAACAAAACCACAGCAACCGATACAAAGGTGCTGTTGAGCAAGGCGGGCATCATGCGGGAAAACTCGGTTGTCGAGCCATAAGCGCCGACTTCTCCCGTTTCGCCGATCACGACCTCACGATAATTTTGCAGTGTCGGTTCCTGCGGAATCCAATTCGGAGGTCTGGCAGCGAGTTCCCAGGGCTCCATGAAGCTGGTGAGGATCATATACTAAACCGGGAACCCGACCCAGAAGAGCATGCAAAAGAAAGCGAAATATGTCACCACTTTGCGGATAGTCCCATGCTGGGTCGTTCGCGAAACTTGGGTCATGTCTATGCGTAAGTACCTTGAGAACGGTAGATTAAGCGCACGAAAAACAAGCCAACGCCCATGGTGATCAAACCCAGCACATTCGACACAGCCGCGCCCATGCCCAGGTCCCAATTCATGAACGTATAGCGATAAAGCAGCACCGAGATGAGCATGGTTGCATCGCCAGGTCCGCCTTGCGTCATAATCCAGACGGCATCAAATTGCAGGAAGCCCAGGACGACGTTGTAGAGAAGCACAATTGTCAGGGTCGGGCGTATCCAGGCGAAAGTGATAAAACGAAAGCGATCTAATATACCGGCGCCGTCCACCTTGGCGGCATCGTAGAGATCTTCGGGAATGGTTTGAAGAGCCGCCAAGAGCAGAATTGCGCTGAAGGAAGTCTGTCGCCAGGCCGAAGCCAAGGCGGTGAAGACCAGTGCCAGGTCTTCATTCGCCATAAAGGGTATGTATTTGTCGATCAGACCGAAGCTGTAGAGCAAGCCATTCAGCGCGCCAAACTGGGCATTGACGATCCAATTCCAGAGCAAGCCAACCACAATCCAGGGCAGCGCCCAGGGCAGGATCAGCATGGTTCGGCCAATGCCGCGACCCACAAAGTCTTCCACCAGCAGCAAAGCAAAGAACAAACCCATCATGGTCGGCACGACGACGACAATGGCGGCGAACTTCAGGTTGATTTCGAGCGCTTTCCAAAACAGCCAGTCGCTGAAGAGCTCAATATAGTTGTCTAAGCCGATGAATGTCGTCCGATCCCGGATCAGGTCGACGTTGGAAAAGCTGTAGTAGATTGTGGTGAGCAGCGGACTAACAATGACGACAAGTATGGTAATGATGGCAGGCGCCAGCAACACGTAGGGAATCCATTTGCGATCCCAGTGTTTCCGCTGCTGAGCTGTGCTCTTGCTTAGCGGTGCTGATGCCACTGCGCCGTCCTCGTTGCGTTAAGCGCGTATAAGATCACCGGGTTTGAGAATCTGATGCCCAAACTCAACATCGCTTTAGTCCTGCGTCGCTTCAGATGAACTGAACTCATCTGACATTCCAATCCCGGCCCCAGCCCCTTCCCGAGGCTTAAGGAAGGGCTGAGGTCGGGGTCGAACTCGTTCAAAACAATTTTTCGACAAACTGATATCGCTCGCTTGAGCGGAAGGCTTGATATTTTGCGTGAGCGCGCTAGACCTTTTCGCTGCCGCCAAACGGGTTCGGGTTGTCGACAAGAGAACAGCAACTTACGAGTCTTCTGCCCGCAGTTCCACGACTTTGTCAGCCAGGCTGGTTACGGCCTCCGCTGGTGTCAGATGACCCTGGAGCATGCGCTGTATTTCATCGCCGACATGGGCCTGGAATTCACTGTACCAAGGCTGATTCCGTGCCTGAACGACATCGGAGTTGTTGGCGAACGTGTCCTTGATTAGATCGAAGTCGTAGTAACTTCCATAGTTGGCTTGCACATCGGGATCGTCATAGAAATCAGGGTAGGGAGCGCCCAAAGCGGCTGCCGCTGCCCATGATTTGTGCACGGAGCGTTCTCCGGCCGCGTCCTTCCAGGTATAGAACTTGACCAGATCCCATGACTGGTCGACATAATCACCATCGGACATTTGCACGACTTCGCCCATCTGGAATGTCTTGCCATCGGAACCAGGCATGCGGTCAGCGATACGCAGGTAATCAACTTCCGGACCACCGCCACTATTCATCAGTTTCAGGAAGTAGTGATGCAAGACATAAAAGGCCGAGTTGCCGTTCTGCATGCTCGTCATCTGTTCGCCCGGCTGGTCGGTCAACTGGGTCGGCGATGTTAAGCCGTCCTGGAACATCGCTTGCCACCACTCGAACACATCCACAGTTCTTGAGTCATCAGCAAAGGTAGGTTCGCCTTCCGGCGAGAAGGGGGTAATACCTTCTGACAGGAGATAGACCTGGAGATACTCTTCACAGAAATCCTTGACCCAGTAACCCAGATATGGCGCTTCGACTCCGTCATTCTTCAATTGCACACATTGGTCATAGAGCTCTTGTTTAGTCTGTGGCGGAGCATCAAAGCCCGATTCGCTGAGTAAACGCTCGTTGTAATGTAAGACGTGTATCGCGCTGAAATAGGGCATGCTGATCAATTGGCCTGCCGGCGTGGTGTACGACGGCACCGAGCTGGCGAACATTTCGCCCATGACCGTATCGGCATCGGGAAGGTCGTCCATGCGCCGTGCCCAGCCCGCATTGAAGTAGCGCGTCGAGTTGTACTTGTAGTTGTAATAGACATCCAAGCGTACGCCACCGAGGAACTTGGTTTGAAGGGCGGTGGAGAACCCCATGTTGGGGATGATATGGAGATCGACTGGAGTACCGGATTGCAAAGTGTAATTGTCCAGGTGCTGTCGAATCGTATCCGGTTGGAAATCCCATCCATAGAATTGGAGTGCATCTCCCTGTGCCAGAGCACCGCCGGTCGATACGCCCGCGAGCGCCAGGGAAGCTAGCCCGACCCCCGACGACTGTAAGAACTGCCTTCTGGAAAGTTGTCTTTTGTTCATGATATTTCTACTGCTCCTTCTAATACGTCAATACAAACGTTAAGCAGCCAACCAACGGCCCATCTGCGGCCTCGCTGCCTACTGCGCTATTTTGGGTGTAGAACCAGCTTTCGCAAACAAAATGTCATCGTGTCGAAACATGACCTAGCAATTCAACTGAATTGAATATAACACCTGCTGACCAACGTTACAAATTTTGACGCTCTTGGTAGAGTATCGAAGTCTGTTGAAAATCTGCCCCCATCCCCCGGCCCCTTCCCCCAAAATGAGAGAAGGGGAGTTTTGTGACCCGTATTGAGCCCTTTAAGCCCCTCCATCTCTCCGCCACCCGGCCGCGTCTCGCTCGGCGAAGAGCCGAGCAATGGCTTCGCCAATGCCCTGGGTGCCGCCTGTAATGATAGCGACTTTGCCCTGAAACGAACTCGCTTCCTTTGCCATTGCACTTTGCTTTCCCTGTGCTTGTGATCTGCACTGAATGGACCCCCGGCTGTCGACATGTGGTCAATACATCGCCGGACGTTGCATGCCAGTGACCGGTTCCGGCTGACCGGACTCCGTTGCCTTGATGCAGGCGTCAGCCACGACGAGGGACCTATAGCCGTCCCAAGCCGAGGGACCCGTCGCTTGTCCCGTCAGAACCGAGCCGATCCAGGCATCCATTTCGTTCACATAGGCGTCAATGAAACGGTCCGGCCAATCCGGCGTGATGCCTTGAGACCTTGTACCGGCCTGGCGCAGCAGTGGGCTGTGATTGCCGGTCGTTTGCGCCGTGCCTTTTTCCCCAGTGATCTCGACCTCTACCTCATAACCGTAACCAGAATCACCGCTCCATTCCAGCGTTCCGATGGCGCCGTTATCGAAGGTCAACAGGATTATGGCATAACGCGCGCTGCGGCTTTTGTCGGGTTGGGCGGGCACCCACTGCACATGCACGCTGCTGATCTCGATGCCCATCATGAATCGTGCCGAGTGAATGTCGTGAATAAGCGAATTGACGATGGCTTTTTCGACTGTCGTGATCTTTTCTCGAAGCGGATTCATGTGTATGCCGCGAAAGCGTAGCGCGCGGCCAATATCCCCGCGCCGCACCAGGTTGACCAGATCTTTGTGGGCGCGGTCATATTCGCGCATGAAGCCGACTTGCACCAGTCGGCGCCCCGCCGCCATCTCGGCATCAAGAATACGCTCGGCATCGAGGCGCGTGGTCGCCATGGGTTTCTCGCAAAGCACCGGCTTTCCAGCAGCGATGCAGGCCAGCGCCTGCTGCGCGTGAAATGCATCCGGGCTTGCGATCAGAACGGCATCGACATCCGCGTCATTTATGAGCGCATTGGCATCTGTAAAGGCGCGCGCGCCGCCACAATCCACCGCCACCGCCGCAGCGCGATCCTGATCAATATCCATCACCGCAACGACTCGAGAGCCGCTCGTCTGGCGTGTCAAAATCCCGGCGTGCAAGCTGCCAATCATACCCGTGCCGATGACGCCGACGTTTACAATCTCGTTGCTCATTCGGATTCTCCTCACCTTCGCTCGATTGTGTTAACGTAATGCGCTTGTCATCCTGTTCGAGTCGCGGGCAGCAACTCAGGCAGGTTGGGTCTCCAATAGCTCGCTTGCAATATCCTCAGTCGCGTTGTAATGGAGGCTACATGGCCGTCTCTCCACCGTCAACAACGAAGACGGCGCCTGTCGTGAATGATGACTCATCGCTTGCCAGATACAATACCGCGCTCGCCACTTCTATCGGGTCCGCAGCGCGCTTCATCATATTTTTATTGCGCGACTGATCCCAGCCTTCTTGAGTCACGTTCGCCAGCATATTGGTATCCATCATGCCCGGGCATACCGCATTAACACGAATGTTATCACCTGCGAAATCCAATGCCATGCACTTCGCCAGTCCAATCACAGCGAACTTGGAAGTGTTGTATCCCAGGTGATTGGGTTGCGCGAGCAGGCCAGATATCGAGGAAATGCAAACGATGCTGCCGCCGCCCTGCGCCTGCATATGGGGGATGGCAAATTTGGAACACAAGAAAGGACCCTTCAGATTGATATCGAGCAATCGGTCCCATTGGTCCTCACTCAGATCGACAGCCGTGCCATAGGTAAAGATGCCCGCGTTGTTCACCAGAACATCAACACGCCCATACTGATTCACCGTCGCTGTCACCATCTTTTCGCAATCGGACGATTTTCCGACATCGGTTTGCAGCGCCAGCGCCAGTCCACCATCAGCGACGATCGCATCGACGGTCTCTTGCGCCGTGGCCAGATTGATGTCGGCGGCGACAACCGTCGCTCCTTCACTGGCAAAAAGCTTCGCCGTCGCCCTACCAAGTCCGCTTCCCGCGCCAGTGACTATGGCGACTTTGTTTTCCAAACGATTCATTGCTTTAGCCTCCTCGGTTCACTTAACATTGCGCCTTCAACAAGGCGCACTGTCCATACGGTCTGGTCGACTCGATTGCCGGGACTAGACAGCCGTTTCGACAATGCGTTGCGCTCGGTATGCACATTGTGGCCATGGCTACAAATGCTTATCGTAGCTTTTGCCCAACCTCGCGCTTCGGACTCAAGACGACAGCCACGTTCGCCTGTTTCACGTCTGAGAAGTTTAGCAACTTTGCTCAGAACTGCAAAAGTCTTTAGCGGAGTCGCCCGTCAGGTGCGGCTTCACATCGGCGACGACAGCACTACGGCCATAACTAAAAAGCGGCACTGCGTTGTTCATTGCCAATGCTGCATCTAGCAAGCCCCTAGCCGGAAGACTCCAGGGCAATCGCATCAAATCTTTCTTTACCACCGAGTACACCGAGCACACAGAGAAAAGCCTCTTGTGAACGAAAACACAGTCGTATATCTGCTATACGACGAGCCGTAATGACAGATCAGGGCTTGTTCCCCGCACTTTGGTTACAGATTTAGAGCGGAAAGCGTCATGTTACGAACTGAAGCTCAGTAGTTCCAAGAAAATAATGGGGATTTCGTGAACATCTTGGGCTCAGATTTTGGGGCGACACAAGTGTCGCCCCTACAAGCCGACTTGATTTCTGGTTTCGCATGACTAACTTGGAACAGCTTCTGTGCCTCTGCGGTGAAATTTTGCACCGAATACAGACCTGCGCTCGTTGATGCGATTGCCCTGGATCAAGCCCCGCCAGGAACCAACTTGACCCGACAATCAAGCGACTGCCCACCCCCTTCTGTGATCGACTCGGTGCCGGCAAACCCGCCATCTTTTGCGATACTTAGCGAAAAGGCGATGGTGTAGACGACATCGCGGCCGTCCGCGGGCATGGGCGCGATGAAATCTACGCTGCCTTGATAGACGCCTTCACTGTTACGATGCAATTCAAAATCATCAAAGACAATTGTGTCATCATCCAAAAGTGTAATATGAATCGTCTCCGATTCACGCCCGGTGCAGCCGCCGGTGTATTCCAGCGACCAGCGCCCGATTTGCGGACGATCCCTCGTCTGGTCCATGGGAAATTCGACAGGCTTGGCCATCGTGCCGCAGCCGGCAAGCCAGATCACCGCCAGCGCTAGATGACAGAATCGAAATAGCATCTTTGCAGATCCAGATAAAGGGCGACCTGCCCGGCCGCCCGGTCGATTTCAGCTTAGTTTAGAGCAAGACCTCGCGGCCGGTCTTTTCGCTTTCATAGATGGCGTTGAGAATCGTCATCACCTGAAGCGACTGTTCGGCCGGCACGGGCGAGGGAGCGCCATCAACGATCGCCTGCGCGTACTCAATGCACTCTTGCGCATGCGCTTCGGCAAAGTCTCGCGTCAGCTTCAGCGTTCGGTTATACAACTGCATGATTTCGTAGTTGGTATCGTAAATTTCGCACTTGGGCCAGTGAGAACCGCCTTTATCGCCATAGAGCCACATCTGCACATCTTCACCCATGATATCGTGATGCAGCAGCCAGGCAATTTCGAGAACCAGGGTCGCGCCCGTTTCGAAACGGACGAATGCCATTGCCATTTCCTCAACGTCCATGCCCTTCGGAATTCGGCCGAATTGCGGCCACAGGCCGAATGCCAAGGGGTTGCTGGCTAGCTCGCTGCGCGCAACACCCGTGACCGAGACAGGCTTGGGATTGCCCATCATCCAGAGCGTCAAATCGAGTATATGTACGCCGATATCAATGCAGGCGCCGCCGCCGCTATGCTGGCTGCTCAAAAAAGCGAGGCGAGTGGGGATGCCGGTGCGGCGCAGCATCCAACTGCGCGCGTGATAGATATTTCCCAACGCGCCGGCTTCGATTTCGGCTTTTAACGCTTTGGAGCGGCCCTGGAAGCGGAAGTGCTGCGCGGTCATCAGCATTTTGCCGGATCTATCGCGTGCTTCGATCATGCGCTTTACCTCCGCGGGGGTTGGCGCCAACGGCTTTTCGCAGATGACGTGTTTGCCCGCTTCCAGCGCCGCAATGGAAAGATCGGCGTGATACATATTGGGGGTGCAGACATCGATGATATCAATATCCGGATCGTTGATCAGGGTTGCGCTGTCGGTCTCAAGACGGCTGACATTCCAATCGCCGCCCCAGCGCTCCAGCGCCTCGGGCACAAGATCAGCGCCGGCCACCACTTCGGCATGGGGCGATGCCTCCCAGCCCGGCATATGTGTGCGAGCAATCCCGCCAACACCAATCACACCCACTTTCAATGTACTCATTTCTTATCGCTCCTTTTAAGTTGTATGAGGCTGAACCCAAGAATTTGATTCCGCAGCTTGATAGAACGCTTCCATCACGGCTGTGCGGTCAGCCGCTTCCTTCGCCGAAATTAAAGGTACGTTTGCCCCGTCAAGCGCATCTAGGAATAGCTCGAAGGCGTGTGGCAACGCTTCGGGCAGGTCCGTCCATTCGCCGCCATCGGCCCCAGGCAGGTTGTCCGATAATACATACAGTTTGTCATCATCGACATAGGCGACGCCCTCCGTACCTGTGACATGGATGGGCATAGTACTGACCAGATCGACCCAGCCCCCCGCTAGCGTTCCAATCGCGCCATTGGCAAAGCGCAGCATGCCTTCTCCATATTCATCGCAGGGATACTTGCCCAAGAGCCTGTCCATCTGAGCAGTCACCGACAAGACATCGCCCATCAGCCACATCATTATATCCAGGGAATGCGCGCCCAAATCGCCAAATGCGCCGACGCCGGACTTTTCCAACTCGGTCATCCACAGCCAGCCGTCTTCGTACCAGCCCTTTCCAGCATCGAATAAACCGCCGATGGCGCCCGGGTGCACATTGCAGTGGCGGATGCGCGTGATGGCGCCCAAGCAGCCGTCGTCCAGGAGTTGTTTGATGAAACGGTAAATGGGATAGCCGCGCATGAAGTGCCCTATCTGGAAGATCACGCCGGCCTCATCAATCGCCTTTTGCATGGCATAGGCATCGCAAGCGCTTACAGCAAGCGGTTTTTCCACGAACATATCTTTGCCGGCCGCGGCTTCCACCAGTTCGCGGTGCAAAACCGTCTCCGAACAGACGATAACAGCGTCTATCTCGTCGTCCGCCACAATCGCATCGTAGCGATCGACAGCGCGGCAGTGGAGATGTTCCGCCGCGATAGCTGCCCGCTCTGGCTGGGCATCCCAAACCGCTTTTACCTTAAACTGATCTGGTCGGCTTTTTATGATTTTGACGAAGCTCGGGGTGTGGATATGCGCCACGCCGAGGAAACCTAACGTTCTCATCTATAACTCCCGAATTTGCTTAGTATACAAGCAGAGTCAATTGTAATTGTAATCTTGCAGCGCCGCTGCAAAGCGAGCCGTTATTGTGCGCGGACGGGTGATGGCGGAACCGACCACAACCGCCCAGGCGCCAATGTCAAGCGCCTGTCGCGCCTGCTTTGGTGAATGGATGCGGCCTTCAGCGATCACCGGGATTGACAGCGTCGCGATCATTTCCCGCAGCAAGTCGAAGTCCGGACCATCACTTGTTGGGCCGGTGTCAGTGTAACCCGACAGCGTCGGCGCGGCCATTGCAGCGCCATAGTCAGCAGCCGCTTGCGCCTCGGCCAGTGTCGAGACATCGGCGAAAATGGGCTTGCCCAGTTCACCGCGAATGCGCGCCAGCAAGCCGTGGAGATGTATGCCGTCCGGTCGTGGGCGATCGGTACAATCAAGGGCGATGACATCAGCGCCCGCCGCGGCAACCGCCGACGCGTCGTCGAATGTCGGCGTGATGAAGACGCCGCTATCACCGCGTTTATATAAACCGATCACAGGCAAATCGACCGCCTCTTTGATCGCGCGAATATCCGCCGGGCTGTTGGCGCGGATAGCAGCCGCTCCCCCGACCGTTGCGGCAAAAGCCATTTTCGCCATGATCGGAGCGCCGTGCAGTGGTTCGTTCTCCAGTGCTTGACAGGACACGATAAGTTTGCCTTTGACGGCGGCGAGAAAGTCTTCACCTGTCATGCGTCCACCTTGTGCCATGCCAGCATTGCCGCGCCCAGCAATACCGCTTCAATGCCCAACTTTGCGGGAAGAATCGGCGTCAAACGCAGCAATGGCGGTACGCTTTCGCGGAAGGCGGCCTCGCAGGCGTCCCACCAGAGATCGCCGATCTGTGGCACGCCGCCGCCGATTACCAGCGCAGCCGGATTGATCGATGCTACAAAGCCGCCCAGGATGATGCCCAATTGCCGTGCCTTCTCTTGGATCGTCTCCAGCGCCCTATGGTCCCCGGCTCTCGCGCGGCTGCTAATTTCAGTGAGCGGAACGCGTGTATCAACCCCGATCGCTGATTGATAAGCGCGTTCAATGCCCGGTCCAGAGACGAACTGATCGAGGATCAGCGGATCCTCCCCATCCCAGCCGACCACCAGATAACCGATCTCGCCGGCGCTGTAACTTGCCCCGTGCCAGATCTCGCCGTCCAGAATGATGCCGCCGCCGATGCCGGTTCCGACGGTGACGCACAATACAGAGCTGAAAGCTTTGCCCGCGCCCATAACTGCCTCGCCATAGGACAGGGCGCGCGCATCGTTCTCGGCGACGATGGGGAGGCCGTCGCCAATCTCGAGCCCGGCCAGATGCGTGCCGGACCAGCCGGGCAGGTTGTCGTTGGCGTGTATCACTTGACCACTCTCGGTATCAACCATTCCAGCGCTGCCGATCCCGATGGCCATTACCTCGCCCTCGGAACCGGCGATCAACTCGTGACACAGTTGCTGGACTTCCGCCAGGATCGCTGGCGGCGTGGAGGGGGTAGCGACTGAAATCGTCCGCAAGATCTCGCCGCCAGGCGTGACCAAGCCAGCAATGATTTTGCTGCCGCCAATGTCGACACCGACGACAGACGCGGAATCCCAGTCGCTCACCTATGACCTTGCCAGCTACGTTAGTTTCAACAATTCTTCGTCGACACGGCGTTCACGATATCCTTTGACGATCAAGCCGGGGCGGCCATTGCTCTGACCAGCCACCTGATCGTTATGCGGATCGCGATAACCCATACGCACCATACGGCGCGGATCCGTGGTCTGGTTGATGTACGAGCCGTGAATGCAGTAGATATGAAAGACGACTACGTCACCGCGCTTAGCCGGCACGGGCACGGTGTCTTCCAGTTTGTACTGGTCCGTATTGAGGTGCGGCGAGCAGGATGTACCATCCGGGTTTTTCAGAATATGCGGGAGCTTCCCCCTTTTATGAGAACCGGCCAGGAAACGGATCTCACCGTTTTCGTGGAAGGTGTCATCAAGATGAACAAGCGTATCGATAAAACGTCCATCGGTATGTTCGTAGAATGGAGAATCCTGATGCATGGGGAAGGGATGACCGGTCTGAGGCGGCTTGATGTGCATGGTTGTGTGGTGCAGCTCGACGCTCGATTCCAGCAACTGGGACAGCGCCTGCGCCAGCTTGGTATTGGTCACTCCGCGCATCCAGGCGTCGGAATACAGGTGCAGGTCGTGCATTGCGGTTAGCTTGACCTGCTTTTCGATTTCTTCGTCCAAATAAACATCTCGCCAGGGACCAGACCAACCCGGGCTGGTCAAAGCCCAATCCTCGATCAGTTGATCGAGGCTATCCGACATTTCGTTGATTTCTTCTTCAGAATAGACCTGCGGAATCCGCAGAAATCCCTTTTCATGAAAGAAATCAATTTGTTCTTGACTTAACATCGCAGCTCCCTCAACAGCTAGACAGAAACGCCCTCAAATCTGCGTCGGCGCCAGACGTCAAGTCACGATCTGAAACGAACGCAGTGAAAGTTTAACCCTATTGCTGGCGGTGTCAAGCTTTTGCCCATGTTCTTTCAATAGATCGCGCTTAGAGGCTTCAGATAAAAATCACCCCTCCGCGATTGACCGAGGAGGGGTAGGCGATTCAGTTAACGCTCTCCTGAATACTTGTCATCAGCGACGGTTAAGCGTCCGCGCCTTCAAAGACAATGGTGTAGCCTTCGGCGCCAATACCCTCATCATTTGCGCCGATGACGATCTGATAGCTGCCAGCCGCCAGCGTCAGTTTTTCGCGATGACTGCGACCCGGTCGTTTGGGGTTGTCTCCAAGCGCCAGCGCAAACTGGCCGTCGGGTCCGTAGACGGTGCCGAAGGGCGCGTAGAAACCAGTGCCACTCAAGCCGCTTCCGCCGGTGACCAGCCGAATAGTGACGTCTTGCCCGGCGGTCGCCTCGAAGGTATAGCTGTGTCGTTCAGCCGCTTCCTTGATTTCGTCCACGGTTTCCACATTGAGCGTGAGTGCGCCTTTGGCAGTCGCGCCATCCGCGCTAAGCACGAAGTCCGGCACGACTACCGGTATAGCTGTGGGTTCAAGCGGCGGCGCTTCGCCCTGGAAGACGATCGTGTAGCCTTCGGCGCCAATACCCTCATCATTTGCGCCGATGACGATCTGATAGCTGCCAGCGGCCAATGTTAGTTTTTCGCGATGACTGCGACCCGGTCGTTTGGGGTTGTCTCCAAGCGCCAGCGCAAACTGCCCGTCGGGCCCGTAGACGGTGCCGAAGGGCGCGTAGAAACCAGTGCCACTCAAGCCGCTTCCGCCGGTGACCAGCCGAATAGTGACGTCTTGCCCGGCGGTCGCCTCGAAGGTATAGCTGTGTCGTTCAGCCGCTTCCTTGATTTCGTCCACGGTTTCCACATTGAGTGTCAACTCGCCTTTGCCAGTCGCGCCATCAGGGCTGAGCACGAAGTCCGGCACGACTACCGGTATCGCTGTGGGTTCAAGCGGCGGCGCTTCGCCCTGGAAGACGATTGTATAGCCTTCGGCGCCAATACCCTCATCATTTGCGCCGATGACGATCTGATAGCTGCCAGCCGCCAGGGTCAGTTTTTCGCGATGACTGCGACCCGGGCGGTTGGGGTTGTCTCCAAGCGCCAGCGCAAACTGTCCATCGGGTCCGTAGACGGTGCCGAAGGGCGAATAGAAGCCGGTGCCACTCAAGCCGCTGCCGCCCGTGACCAGGCGAATGGTGACGTCTTGCCCGGCGGTCGCCTCGAACACATAACTGTGCCTTTCATCCGCTTCCTTGATTTCGTCCACGGTTTCCACATTGAGTGTCAACTCGCCTTTGTCAGACGCGCCATCGGGGCTGAGCAAGAAGTCCGGAATAACCACAGCTTCGGCGACACGATCATCCGCCAGCTCTGCTTCGGCGCTTGCGGTGGCTTCGGCCATGCTTGCTTCCGCCTCTGCGGTCGCGGTGGCTGCGGCGATGGCCGCGCTTGTCGCTTCGGCATCGCGGGCTGCCCTGGTTGCTTCAGCGGAAATCGCCGCGTTATTTTGATTCACGGCGAAGGCGACGCCGGCGGCAATGATAAGCGCGAGTACAGCCGCTATGAGCGTCAGACGGGATTTACCGCTCGCTGAAATCGCCAGGTCCTTCTTCGGTTTACTGTAAAGAATTGGCTTCTCGATCGGCGCTATATCATTCTCTTCATAGAGGTAGCAAGCGGCTTCATGATTTGCTCTGTCCATCTTGAACAAGGGTGGCTGCTCGATCAGACATTTGTCCATGCGATGGGGGCAGCGCGGATAATAGCGGCAGCCCTTTGAGGCGGCGGTGCGCATCTCCTCTTCGCTGGGCAGGCTGATATTGACATCCCACTTGTCGGTCGGGTCGGGCACGGGCACAGAGTCGATCAGAAGCTGTACATACGGGTGCTGTGGCGCATCAATGACATCCATCGCGCTGCCGCGTTCGGCAATGGCGCCCTGATAGAGCATGTAAATTTGGTCGCCAATCTGATAGGCGGTACTCAAATCGTGGGTGATATACAAGAAGGAGATATTATGGTCATCGCGCAAACGCAGCATGGCATCGAGGATCGAGGCGCGCAGCGAGGCGTCCACCATCGAGACCGGTTCATCGGCTACGATCAAACGCGGCTTGATCATGTAGGCGCGCGACATCATGATCCGCTGCCGCTGCCCACCGCTCAACTGATGCGGATACTTGCGCAGCACATCCTCGCCGTACAAGCCGACGACGTTGAGCCCCGCCTCCACCATGTCGCGGTATTCGCTCTGATTGTCCGAAAGACTGAAATGCTTGTTGACGAGATCAAAAATGTGGTCAATACGGTAGAAGGGGTTGTAGACGCCAAAGGGATCTTGAAAGACCGCTTGTACATTGCGACGGTAATCCTTCAGTTGCTCATCGGTCATATCGGTAATATCTTCGCCATCGAAGATGATGTTGCCCGATGTAAGTCTGATAAAGCCGAGCACGAGGTTCGCGAGCGTCGTTTTGCCGCTGCCGCTTTCACCGGCGATCGTCGTAATGGTCGCCGGCGAGCCGCCGATGGTCATGTTGAAATTATCCAGCGCCACTACCGATTTCTGGGAAGTACCCAGAAAACCACCGGAGGAATAGACCTTTGTAGCGTCACGAATTTGCAACAGTGGCAAAGACATCAGCTCTCCTTTCTTCAAACTGCGCATCAAAGAGATGACAGGCAACTTCGTGTTTGTCTTCTACAAAGATCGGCATTGGCTCGACCTCGGCGCAATGATCCCAGGCGAAAGGACAACGCAGGCGAAAGATGCACCCGGAGGGCGGATTGCGCGGGTCATGGGTAATGCCTTCGACGATCTTGAGCGGCTTGCGCTCCTTGATTGAAGGGATCGAGTCAATGAGTAGCCGCGTATAAGGATGCAGTGGTTCTGCATAGATATTCTCGACCGGCGCAATTTCCACCATCTTCCCGGCGTACATCACTGCGATGCGATCGACGATCTGCGCCAGCAAACCCATATCGTGTCCGATGACAATTAGCGAGACGCCAATTTCATCCTTCACTTTGATCAAGGTCTGCGCCACGATTCGTTGCACGACGACATCTAGCGCGCTCGTCGCCTCATCGGCGATGACCACAGTCGGGTGCAACGCCACGCCCATAGCGATGCATACGCGCTGTTTCATGCCACCGCTGAGTTCATGCGGATACATATTGTAGATTCGATTTGGCAGTCCGACGTTTTGGAATAATTCGAAGATGCGTTCCTGCAGCGCTTTTTTGTCCCTTTTCTTGCCTTCATGCGCTTCAATGACATCTATAAGCTGATCTTTAACACGCATGGTCGGGTTGAGCGAATTCATCGCGCCTTGCGGGATCAGCGATAAACCCGTCCAGCGGAACTTGCGCAGCTCCTCTTCCGAAAGGTTCAGTACCTCGGTGCCATCGACTTCTATGCTGCCGTTTACGATATAGCCGGGTGGCTGCACCAGCTGCAAGATACCGTAAGCGGTAGTCGACTTGCCGCAGCCGGATTCCCCTACCAAGCCGAGCGTCTCGCCTTCGTAAAGCTCAAAGCTGATATCGCTGACCGCGATGACATCGCCCTGCGGCGTCGCGTAATGAATTCGCAGATTGTCTACTTTCAGGACGACCCGCTCGCTGCCGTTATTCTTCTGCTCAGACATGTCGCGTGGCTCCGTAAGGTTAGCTGGCTTTGCGCAAGCGCGGATTGGCGATTTCGTCCAAGCCCAGGTTGATCAGCAAGAGCGCGATGAAAACTATGGCGAGGATGACGGTCGGGATGCCCCACCACCACCACATATTGCGCAGCAAGGCGGCTGCCTCAATCGAGAAGAATATCGCCACGCCCAGGGACGGGATGCGCTGCGGACCGAAACCCAGCACTTCCAAGCCGACGGCAGAGATAATCGCGCCGGTCATATTGCCGATATAGCTCGCCGCCAAATAAGGCAGCAGGTTGGGCATGATTTCCTTGAACATAATGTCGCGCACAGGCACACCGGAAAGCCGTGCCATCTGCACATAGCCACTTTCGCGCATACTCAGCACCTGCGCTCGGATATAGCGGGTTGGCGTCGCCCAGGCAAAGAGCGATATGAGCAACGCCATCGTCACCAGGTCCACCCGTCCCAAAACAGATTGAATGACGATCAAGACCAGTAATGAAGGTATGGTGATGGTGATGTCCGTGGCTAATCGAATTACGTCATCGACCCAGCCGCCGATAAAGCCCGCCAAAAAGCCCAGAAAGATGCCGACAAGCATGCCGACCGATGCGGCGATAACACCGACACCGATCGTGCGCGGTGTACCGACAATGAGCAGCGCAAGCATGTCTCGCCCGCTGTTCTCTGTCCCTAGGGGATGTTCGGGAACACCGACCAGGATGTTAGTTTTGCCCTTCTGATATTCCAACCCGTAGGGTGGCAGGTTGAGTGGCGAACTCGCGGTCAGCGCCAGGCTGGTATCCCAAAACTGATAGCCGAGGAAGACCAGCAGCGCAATCAGCCCGACAATGCCGGCGCCCGTGAGGAATTTCCAGTTGAGCCAGGGATTGTCAAAGCGGTTAAACGCGCCAGCCTTTTTGGTGCCTCCGGCTACGACCGGCGCGAGGTTGCTGTAGCGTGTGTCGATATCAACGACGGGGGCGCTGCCTGAACCAGTGGATTCACTCATGGTTATCTCCCTTCCAGGCTAATGCGCGGGTCAATCAGCGGATAGCTCAAATCAATAATCAGCACTGCCAGCGCGCTTGTCAAAATCAGTATGAAGGAGGTGCCTTGGATCAGGTTGAAGTCCTGCTCGCGGATGGCGGTGAAAATAAGGGTACCCATGCCGTTGTAATTGAAGATGACCTCAACCAGCACCGAACCGCCGACCAGGGTGCCGATAGACACCGCCAGTGCCGTCATCTGTGGCAGAATGGCATTGCGGATCATATAGCGATAGAGTACATAAAATGGTTTCAAACCCTTGGCCTGCGCCAGGATCATGTAATCTTCACCTTCAATGGTGACCATCATGCCGCGCATGCCCAGCGCCCAATAACCGAAGGTGACCAGGACAATCGCCATCGCCGGCAGGAAGCCGTGATGAAGCACACTGCCGATGAATTCCAGCGTCAATTCCGGGCTCAAGCCATAGCCATAGGCGTAGCCCTGCGGAAAAACCCTTAACAAGAAGCCGAATATGTAGACGAGCAGCAAACCTGCCAGCAAAGGCGGTATCGAAGTGAAGATCATCGACATTGGGATCAATATCTTGACCAGCTTCGGTGTCTTTGTCCAAGCCAAGAGCGCGCCAAACAAGTTGCCCGCCGTGAAAAAAATCAATGTCGCGACGCCGACCAAACCGATCGTCCAGGGCAGCGCTCGCCCCACCAGTTGGGACACAGTAGAGGGAAAGCGCGCCATCGCAAAACCCATATCAAATTGCAGCAGATTGCCCATATAGCGGACGTACTGCACATAAACCGGATCGTTTAGGCCGAACCGTTCCTTCCAGCCCTCGATAATCGCGTTGGAGTTTTCGACAAAGCCGGCTTGATAAGTCAAGCGCGCCACCATCGCCGATATAGGATCGCCAGGCGCCAGGCGCGGGATAATGAAGATCAAAGTCGCGGCCACCCAAAGCGTGAGAAAAAAGACCAACAGGCGACGAACAAGGTAGTTTAGCGATATGCCTCCCATGCGAGTGCCCTTCTCTATTGTCGCTTGCGATGTTCGATATAAAGTATTTTGAAATTTCAGCTATTGAGCGAATGAATACTTGCATTATTTCTGGAAGCCCCCTCCCTCATTTTGGGTCGCGTAGACACTGACCCGTCCGGGAGGGGGTTTGGGGGTGGGGGCTGGATTGCGCCAACCCCAACCTCTTAAAATGTCAATTCGGCCTATCAACCACCAGCCTTGGTGATCTCCTGGAAGAATTGATGTGTCGATCCCCACCAGGTAGCCGGGTGGTTCCAGTTATTGTCGGACGTGGGCCAGCCTTCCCAGTAGGTGCTGTTGAAGGGAATCAGCTTGGTCGCCTGGTTCAAGGGAACGAAGGGCAGGTCCGTGTAGAGATAGCCATAAGCCTCGATCACCATGTCAATGGCATCCGGATGACCCAAAGGCAGCGAACCGAGCCGCCCGACGATCTCGCTGTAGGCTTCGTTGTTTGGTCCGTCCCAGCGAACATGGTTGCTGTTGCCATTGGCGGGTTCACCCAAGGGCACCCACCAGCGGGCGGTGTAGCGATCCAGCGAAGCCCAAGGCTCGTTGATAGAGCCGCAAGCATCCCAGTCGGTGGTGGCTTCGTAATTCCCGAAGCGCTTGTTGTCGTTCCAGGTGGCGCCGGCGATAACTTCCGCGTTGGCATCAATGCCGAAGGCTTGCAACTGCTCGACCAGATTGCTGGTGATGCGGCGTTTCTCGACGAATCCTTCGTGTACCTGAATCCCCAGGCTCAGCGCGTCGCCGTCGCCATCGACCCAGCGGCCAGCATCATTTTGCGAGTAGCCGTTGTTCTCGAGCAGAGCCGCGGCGGCATCCAGATCGGATGTGGTGCTGAAAGTCATGCCGGCATCTTCAATCGCATCGATGAAGGGGAACATGCCGCCATATTCGACATAGAGCGTACGCGAGGGGATGGTTACGCCTTCATAGGCAACGCGGATGATCTCGTCGCGGTTGATGACGTGGTTGATCGCCCAGCGAACGTCGGCGTTGTCCCAAGGCGCGCGCTGTGTCTGGAAGGACAGTTGGCGCGGACAGGGATCGAGCCATACAAAAGGCATGCCTTCGACCCAGGCGAAGATGTTGTCGTTCTGCTGCTGCATCGCCTGGAAGGCGCCCAAGGTGACGTCCATGATGCTGTCGATTTCGTTGTTGACAGCCATCGTCGTGCGGATGGTGTCGTTTCCGGTGACGACCCAGAGAGCGCGTTGCGGTTCCGGCAGCTTGAAGACACCCGTCTTGGCGCCCCACCAATCATCGTTGCGATCATAGACCCAGGTGGTTTCGTTGGCGGCGGTCAAGACATACGGGCCGGTGCCCAAGGGGTAACCCTTCTCGATGTCGAAGTACTTGAAGGTGAAGGGATCAACGTCCGGGCTGTTCCAGACATGCTCGGGCAGGATGAGGATGCCACCCCAGATGCGGACCGAGAAGAAGTCCAGTTGGAAGCGCGGGTTGGGCTGCGTCAGGTTGAACTGTACCGTCTGCGCGTCGACCATCTCGACGCTTTCGATCCAGGTCTGAACGTTGCCCGCGTAATTGAGCGAGCTCGTCTCGTCATTCAGCAGCAGGTTGATCGTCCAAACGACATCTTCGGCATCAAATGCCTCGCCATCCGCCCATTCGGTGCCTTCGCGCAAGTTCAGGGTCCAGGCGTCGAGCGTGTCGTTGCTTTCCATGCTCTCCGCCAGCCAAGGCATTATCTGGCCGGTTTCGTAATTGAGGATGAAGAGCGGTTCCATAACGGCTTGATGCAAACCGTTAGCATTGCGGCGGTCGGGCAGCAGATAGTTCATCTGGTCGTAGTTGGCGACAGCGCCGGCGGGACCGTCAATGTCAAAAACGACGGTATCTTCACGCGCGACATCTTGGGCAACAGCCGTAAAGCTGATTGCCGCAAAGACGACGACGAGAAGAACGAAAAGAAGTGTTCTTGCTTTCATGTGTTGTACTCCTACAACTAATCACTAAAAGATTTGCGTTTGCCAACTCCGATATTGGTTTGTCATTCACTGCGAATGACGGGCGCGTTGACGGCACCCGGAATTACCGATGATAAAGCGCAATTTCTTTAATCGATATGACCTCCTTTCCCTATTTAGTCCTCTACAGCCGCATGGCCAACATGGGCGCTGCGGTCGATCTGCGAATTCGTAGCTGCGTTGGCACCTGGTGACGGCGTGGCGGCGAGACCTGCCCCCGCAGGCGTTCGATCAAAATCTGCGAGGCGGCCTTGCCCAATTCGAAGGCATTTTGCGATATCGTCGTCAGCGGCACCCCGATATGCGATGCCATACTGATATCGTCAAAGCCCACCACCGAGACATCATCTGGCACTGCGAATCCAATCTTTTGCAAGGCGCTTATCGTGACGATAGCCAATATATCATTGATGCATACGATGGCAGTCGGCTTGGGATCGACGGCGTTCATATGCCGACCAACCTGGTCGACTATGAGTTGGCTGTCTTCGCCGACCAGATCATAAATGTCGGTTTCGAGAAATTCGTGACGATTCGGCGAAGTGACCTTCCAGGGTGCGTAGGCATGCAGTCCGTGCTCGTTCACGGCAGCCGTATAACCTCGGTGACGGTCGTCGATCGGCAGCAGGTTATTGATGTTGGGCATCAAGAACACGATTTGGCGATGCCCCAGCTCAATTACGTGATTGACAAGATCGTAAGTCCCGCTGAAATTATCGCTCGATACATAATCCGTTTCGATGCCCGGGACAGGACGGTCAACAAAAACGACGGGGATCTCCCGTCGTTGATACTCGCGTAAAAGCGACTTGGTTTGCGCTGTTGGATTTGCATTCGCCCAAATCATCAGCCCGGCGACATCGTCATCCAGAAGTTGCTGCAATGTTTGCGCTTCTTCGGCATTGTCCTGGGCATTGCTAAAAATGACCTGATAACCGGCAGAGCGCAGTTCAGTTTCGGCGCTGCTGAGCAAGACACTGTGGATTTCGTTATGGAAGCTGCGGGTGACATAACCAATGGAGCGGGTGTGGGAGTGTTCTTGAGGCTGATATGTGACAAAGGTGCCGCGGCCCGCTGTCCGCCTGATCAAACCTTCGACTTCAATCCGTTGCAAGGCGATGCGCACGGTCGTTCGGCTGATATCCAAATGCTTGGATAGCTGCGTCTCGGTGGGAATGCGCTCGCCGTGCTGCCATCGCTCGGATACGATCAAACGACGCAGTTGGTTATGCAGTTGCACATGTAAGGAGATGAAACTGTTGTGGTCGAGCCGAATGTCACTGAGTTTGTCGTGCATAGAAACCGGTAATCTAAGCAAAGAACACTTTTGAAATGTACATAAATGTATGTACAATCCGTGATGATATCATGGATATTTCTCGCTTTCAATACACGAAGTCCTGTGCCGTTGCGGTAACCATTCCAGACAGATTCCATCGCTTTTCAGGTCCTTTATGATAAGATTCAGGTCGCATTGTAGCCCTTCGTCAAACGCCGTTGTCAAAGGGCTGTCGCCGCGCTATGTCGCCGAACACGGCGGCGCTTAGCACATCGCACATCGCAGAGTTTTGAAAGGCTTGGCCAATCGTGGAACCCAATCGCAAACCGCTAAGTATACTCCGTCTAGTTGTCCTACTTGTGTCCGTATCTGTATTGTTCATTGCGTTCATAATTCTGCTCGCCGATATCAAATGCAGTTACGATATCGAAAACTGGTGGGCGCCGCTCTATCCCGATGGCGAAACTGTCTCCATCGAGTATGACCTGTTTCGTCCGCGCGCCCTGGGCGTGACCAAGTGGATCATGGAATCGTCCGATGATGTCGAAACGGCAAAGCAATTCTATCGCGACACGCGCCTGGAAGTGCTCGAATCGGATAAGACGCGCGGCCTGGCATGGAGCGATTCTCGCGTTGTGCCGCTTGAAGACGGCGAGGGCAGCCGAATCATACTCACGAGCGCTTGTGGCACATAATCGCTTGCGTCCACCAATCAAGGACTGTTAATGAAGATATCAGCTTTTCCCAAGTGCTATCTGGAAGAGATCTCGAACGAAGGCGGAATGACCGTCTTCGACTGGATCGAAATGGCCAAGCCCTTGGGCGCTGATGGACTCGAAATGTACGAGGGCTTCTTTACCAGTCTCGATGACAGCTATATTCTGCGGCTGCGCGATGCCATCGCCGATGCCGGTTTCGCGATGCCCATGCTCTGCTGCTCGCCCAACTTCACCCACCCCGACGCGGACGAACGCGCCAAAGCCGTGGACAAAGAAGCGCAGATGATCCGCATCAGCAAACTGCTGGGCGGCGACGGCGCGGTATGTCGGGTGCTGAGCGGGCAACGCTACCCGAATGTCAGCCGCGAGCAGGGCTTACAGTGGGTGATCGAATGCATTGAAACAGTGCTCCCGGTGGCGCGGGAGCATAATATCGTGCTGGGATTGGAGAACCATTATAAGGACGGATTCTGGGAATACCCGGAGTTCGCGCAGAAGATGGACGTCTTCCTTGAACTGCTGAACGCCATCCCCGAGCGCGAGCATTTCGGCGTACAATACGATCCATCCAACGCCATTGTCGCCGGCGACGATCCGATCGAATTGCTGCGCGCTGTAGCCGACCGAGTGGTCAGTATGCACGCCAGCGACCGCTATCTCTCCCAGGGCTATACGCTTGAAGACCTGTTGCAAAGCGACGGCACGATAGGATACTCGCCGGCCCTGCAGCACGGCGTCACCGGTGAGGGCTTGAACGACTACGACACGATCTTTCAGATTCTCAGCGAGGCCGGCTACACGGGTTGGGTCAGCATCGAGGATGGCCTGAACGGCATGGACGAGATGCGCGCGTCGATCGACTTTCTCAAAACGATGCGCGAAAAGTATTTCGGACCCCGGCAATAGGAGATCATGGTGGGGCGGCCTATCAGGTCGCCCGAAAGCAGCCAAAACAATAAAGGATCAAATCAATGGACGCGCTAGTCAAATTCGGACGTCAGGACAAACAGGTCGAGATACGCGATATCGCCCAACCGCCGGATCCCGGTCGGGGCGAGGTCGTGGTGGAAGTGCGGGCGGCGGGCGTCTGTGGCAGCGACCTGCACATGTGGCGCGATCATCAAAGTTGGACGATCAAGCTGCCCTTGGTGCTCGGGCACGAATTCTGCGGTACAATCGCCGCCGTCGGCTCAGACGTGAGTGGCTTCCAGGTTGGCGACCGCGTCGCGGTCGAGACAGCGGCGGAGATCTGCGGCAACTGTGTCTTCTGCCACGCTGGGGATTACAATCAGTGCCCGCATCGCCTGGGTTACGGTGCCCTTTACGACGGCGCTTTCACGCGTTTCGTCACCGCCCGGCAGGGGATCTTGCATCACATTCCGGCAAATGTGCCCTTTGAATACGCCGCGTTAACCGAGCCCATCTGCGTCGCCTATTACGCGCTGGTGGAAAAAACGCCGGTGCTGCGTCCCGGCGATACAGTCGTGATTCAAGGTCCCGGACCGATTGGCATGATGGCGCTCTTCATGGCCAAGCTGCGCGGCGCCAGCGAGATCATCATGCTCGGCACCGATGTCGACACACAGCGCTTGCAAGTCGCCGGGCAGATCGGCGCGACCAAGACACTCAATATCAACCAAGATGATCCCGTCGAATGTGTCCGCTCGCTGGGCGACGGCTACGGCGCCGACTTAATCGTCGACTGCACCGGCGTCAGCATCGCCTTGCAATCGGCGCTGGAAATGGTACGCCCCAACGGCGTCATTACCAAAATCGGCTGGGGACCGCAGCCGCTCGATTTCAACCTGGATCTCCTGGTGCAAAAAGCCGTGACCTTGCAAGGCACCTTCAGCCACCTGTACTCGACCTGGGAACGTGCGCTTGGCCTGCTGTCATCCGGTCAGATCGATCTTGAACTGATCATCGGCGGCGTCTATCCCCTGGGCGATTGGGTGGAAGCCTTTGAAGAGATGGAAGCCGGCAACAACGTCAAATCGGTTGTTTTGCCCACGTAGATACGAGCGAATTAAGGAAGATCTATGAACGCCAAAATCCAGATTTCGATTGATGTCATTGACCTCGAAGAAGCGCTGGCCTTAGCGCGCGCCTCGGTCAAAGCGGGCGTTGACTGGCTCGAAGTGGGTACGCCGCTCTTGCTGGCGGAAGGATTGCATGCGGTACGCGCCTTCCGCGAAACCTTCCCCGATGCGCCGATCGTCGTCGATCTCAAGACCATGGACGGCGCTGGGCTGGAGGCGGAGATGATGTTCAAAGCCGGCGGCGACATGGTGGTCGTCATGGGCCAGGCGCACGACGCCAGCATCATTGAGCAGGTCAAAATGGCGCAGCGCTATGGAAAACAAGTCATGTGCGATGTCATGCTCTGCCCCGACAAGCCCGGCCGCGCGCGCGAAGCGCAAGCGATGGGCGTGGACACTATCATCGTGCACACCGGCTTCGACGAGCGCAATATGATTCCCGGCCTCAGCCCGCTTGATGACCTGCCATCCGTCCTCGACGCGGTCGATATCCCCGTGCAAGCCGTCGGCGGCTTGAGCGTGCCGCAGGCGATTCAAACGCTGCAGATGGGCGCGGAAATCGTGGTGTTTGGCGCGCCCCTGGTGATCAGCGGGCAAGAATTCAAAGCGGCCGATCCCAACTTTGATCGTCAACTGCGCGAAATCGTCAAAACCGTACGCGAGGCCTGAACAAAGTGGCAAGTTTTTCCGTGGTTGAATCGGGACAAGTCCTGTCAATAGCAAGCTCCTTCCTCAATTTGGGAGATTTTGCTTAGAATAAGTATCCGCGATATGATTATCATAGCGGTGCAGGGAGGATCTCATGAAGCAGAATTCGTTAGTATTCACGCAAGCAGATGAGAACCACAGGCAGTTGACGGTCGAGCAGAAGCTCAAAATACGCGCCACAGCCAACCAATGGATAACTTCGAATTTTCCAAATCACCGTAAGTTTCTCTCACACGCCAGCCCACACTATAGCGACGATGACGGTGCTTGGGAAACTACCGTATCGACCCGAAATCTAAACGGGCACTCGATGAGTGTCGGACGCTTGCTGTTTGACGCGGACGCGCAAATTGTTGTAGCAGAACATCCGACAAATATACGTAACGCCTTACAGAAGCTTCTGACAAAGGAAGTGATTAGATCCGACTTTGAAGAGACGCTCGTTGGTCGCAACTATGAGCTAAGATTGGGCGATGGCATCGGGGGAACGCAACTCATTCATGACTACTCCATTGACCTTGTACTTACTGATCCACCGTATGGGATAAGCAAAGAGTATACCTGTGAGACGCAGGTTCCTCGAAGACTTCGAAAGGACGGAACCGACTTCATAATGCCCAGAGGCAATTTCGGTGACTGGGATGCACCAATATCACCCGCAGAATGGACTGAGCCGATATTGCCAAAAGTGCGAGGATGGTTTGTCACTTTTTGCGCGCAAGCGCAGATAGGAGAGTATTGCGAAATATTGACGCGACACAAGTTCGTGGCTGTTGGAACCATTGTGTGGCAGAAGACGAATCCGGTTCCCTTCAATCACAAGTATAAGCCGATCAATGCATGGGAAGCCCTAGTAATAGGTAAGCGACCCGGTACAAAGTTCAACGGACACGTTGTTCACAATGTTTTCGTTTGCAAGTCACCTTCGCCACAACAACGAATACATACAACTCAAAAACCTTTACCGCTCGTCAAAGAGTTCGTAGAACTGTTCAGCGATGAAGGCGATTTCGTCTACGATCCTTTTGCAGGAAGTGCAACAACTGTAGTGGCCGCTATTGAATTGAAAAGAAAGGTAATCGCATATGAGAAAGACCGCGAGATATATCAAGCAGCGTGCGAGCGTGTTATTTCACTAAAGAGGTAAATCAATAATGTCTGAATTGATTGACGCGTTTGAAAAGACTTTTAACAAAACCACGAAGGTCTACCAAGCCTTTCTCGTTTTGAGAGATCAGGAATGGCATTGTAGAGAGTGCGAATACCAGCATACTGGAATTACGCAGATCGCAGGCGGATCTGGAATACAAGGATTGGAGCGCGGTACAAAATCAAGATCTGGCATAAAAATTGAGAGCGACAATCATTTCTGCAGGACCTGTGACAGGACTACCCGCCACGATCGATGGCAGGGTGCATTTCAAACTTCAGTTGTAGGTGGTTCAATGCCGCAATCTTTTGTAGATGCAGTCCTGCGGCTATTTGGCAGTCGAGATGTCGTCGAGAAATCAAGGAGACAACCGGATCAGCTAACCATAGATCACAAACTACCCAGAATTCGGTGGGACGAAGAGTCTAACGCACTCTTGATTGATTACGCGAACATGGATGATGCCTTCATCGAGACACATTTTCAGTTACTTAAGAAATCAAACGGAACGGTAAGTCACAATCTGCTCAAAAGTCGAGCCTGTGAGAGATGCTACAAATCAGGAAAACGTGGAAAACCGTTTGGTATAGATTACTTTTATTCTGGGGGCCGGGAGTGGATTCCTCCAGACAAGCAAGATCCAAGCGGATGTGTAGGTTGCGGGTGGTACGATTTTGACTTATGGCGCAAAAATCTCAACAAACTGACACAACGTTCACGGTAAGGTAAACTTATTCTACGATGGTGCTTCATTACCACTCACGCCTACGGACGATTATTTCTCAACGCAGAATGGAATACACTTTACTATAATGAATTAAGCGCAATAAAAACGCTGGTCGTGGCATTTCTCCAAAAATGGTGTTGTAAGCTATAGCCGTTTATGAAGTTATTCCCATTGTGGCGCCAAGTAGGCGCCATATTGTTATGAAATGGAAATGACCGTATACTAGCCTGCTGGTAACGATCACTTGGAATTGCTTTTTATGTTCGTAAACGACCCGCAGTTCGGCAACATCGTGGATTTCGAAAAGTTGCGCGAGTCGATTCGCCACTTGTACGATGCGCTTTTGCCCGATTTCGATATGCACAAGTCGCTTCAAGTCGGCGCCGAGCTATACGGCGACGAACCCGACCTGATGATCGCGGCCGGCGCCAGCATGCTGGCCTGGATGACGGTCATCGCCGCTGGTGAGGACAAGATCGCCGAAGACCTGAAGGACAGCCTCTTCACCCTGGGCTGGACCGAAGAAGAGATTGGATCCGACCTGCTAAGCGCGACAACCGTGGCGACGCCGCTCAACGATGATCCCGACTGCGTGGATTATCACGTCAAGGGCCGCAAGTGGCTGATCAACAACTCATATCACGCCGATTATCACACCATCGTCGCCAAGATCGATCCGGATTCCAGCGGACCGCGTTCTCTGTCAATCTTCCTGGTGCCGCAAAGCAGTTGCAAGAACTGGGAACGTCTGGAAACCCATGTTTTGCGCAAAATGGTGCTGGCCACCTTCGATATTGACGGTCCGGGACGGCTTTTGGGCAAGGCCGGGCATGGCTTGCAAATCCTGCAACGGTTGGCGATGCCCAGCAAGTACCAGTGCGCCTATGTCGGCATCAAGCTGATTAACGAAGCCATACCCGCCGGCATCGAGCACCTGTCCAAAAAGCGGATTTTCAACGAGAACCCGATCAACTTCAGCAACGTCTTGCGGCAGATGTACAATCTCGTGCTGCAAGGCGCGCTGCTCAATTTTATCTATTATCGCGCTCTGGCTTTTAGCGCCGGCACCTTCCTGCAGTTTCATGGTGTTATGCTCAAATCCTGGCTGTTGCTGCGAGCCAACGAACTGCTGGGGCAGAACCTGCTGGTGGTCGGTTCCAAGGGATTCTTGGAGGAGTCCGTCGTCGGGCGCAACACCATCGAGTCCTTCGTCCTGCCCGTTTTTGACGGCCACTACACCATCAATACCTTGATGACCGCCAAACACATGAAACGCTACCTGGGGGCGACTCGCCGCGCCAACGTAGAGGAACGCTTGTCCATCCTGCGCCAAGGCAGCGCCATGTCGCAGGCCGGCGATCAGATCCGCGCGCACTCGCGCAAGCTGCGCAATCCCGAGTTCTTCGATTACGCCCAATACATCGAGGACCTTGACCTGCCTATCGATCTTGATGCCCGAGCTGTGGTCGCGGCAATGCAATCGCTGCTTGACGAGCTCAACGCGCGCGAATTTACCACTGACCCGGAACACCGTTACAAAATGGGCGCCATGCTCCATTGGATGGAAGCCTTGCTCGCGGCTTGCGAAATGTGGAAAGCCACCGCGGAAGAAGACGAATACCTCAATGCCGTGATCATGCAATACAACGCCTTTGTTAATCAATTCAATCAGATCATCAGCGAGAGCGCCCTGAACACGCCTTTCCTGTCGCAGATGCGGCAGCGCCCCATGCGCAATTTTGAAAAGCCGCGCGAGTTCTTGCTGAGTCTGTATCATCTGGCTCAGCAATTCGCCGCGCCGCGCGAAGGGGTGGCGGCACAGTAGGAAGAGATTTTCACCACAGAGACACAGAGGGCACAGAGATTGCAAGTTGGACGAGGGAAACGTGTGTTCAAACGAATTTGAAGCAGCGCACGATGAGTTGACATGAATGAGATGATTGGCACGACAGAGCAGAGGTATAAATGCTAGAACTACTTCCTAATATGATAGTTGAGGGGTTGCCGACAACAATAATTACTGGCGTGATACTTACTCCACCAGCTTGGACAATTAAGACAACTTATGCTCTTGCCATTCTAAAAAGAAAATCAATTGTGTCAAAGAAAAACGCGAACTTCTGTCAAAAGCTCCACGAGGCATTAGAAAGGCTGATCACAAATCCACGAAATCGCGTTCTTAGAGAATATGTTGCTTGCCTAGAGGCAGATTTACGAAATAGGACCTATACAAATGCGCGAAGTCGCATAGGAATAGAAGTGGAAAATACACTACGACCTAGTATAAGACACTCGATGTTACAGTACGAAAAGGAGAAGTCTTACGAAAATTATAGGAGGCTGAAGGCAGGATTATATCCCGTGTTGTTTCGCAATCCCCCCGCTATCTCGGATCAAACTCTATCCCTAATGCACCGTTGTGAATTTGCGAAAGGTTGCACTGAAGAATTGGCATGGATATATGTATTTCGTTGCAACAAGGCGAGGAATTTTATAGAAAACTCTCCTATATTAAGATTCCTGCCATTTTCAGTAAAGGAAAGGATAAAAAGGTGAATATCCAACAGCTAGACCTCACCGTGCGCGACCTCGTCGCCGGCTACCATGACGACGGCGATGGCGGCGTAGTCGGCTATGGAGCAATTTGAATTTTCTGTTGGAAGGCGGACAGCTGTACACCTTGGTCCGAATGTGGCAAAGCGACTGAAGTAAACTGCCAAGTGCTCTGCCGCAAATGCAACCGAGAGAAATCCGCGAAATAAAGACAAGCGATCCTGAATATATGGACACCGTAAAAGACCCGCAATTCGGCGATATCATCGATTATCAGCGCTTGCGCACAGGTATGATGGCTGTGCTGGATAACGTCTTCCCCACCTTCAACTTGATGGGCTCCATGCTGGAAGCCACCCGGCTCTTTCGCAACAATCCCAATTATATGACCGCCTGCGCCGCCAGCGGACTGGCTTATATGATGTTGGTCGCTGCGGAAGAAGAGGAACTGGCCGCGCGGCTCAAGGGCGAAATCTTTACGCTGGCCTGGACCGAAGAGCACACGGGTACCGACCTGCTCAGCGTCAGGACCGAGGCGACGCCAACAAGCGATGACCCTAACGAGAAGCAATTTCACATCAAAGGTCAGAAGTGGCTGATCAATAACTCCTACCACGCCGACTATCACTCGGTTATCGCCAAGGTGGATCCCACCGCCGACGGTCCGCGCTCGCTTTCCATCTTCGCCGTGCCGCACAGCAGCACCAAGAACTGGGAACGGCTGGACACTCACGTGTTGCGTACCATGGTGCTGACCAAATTCGACATCGACGGACCGGGTATCTTGATCGGCCAGGTCGGGCGCGGTCTGCAAATCCTGCAGCGCATGGCCCTGCCCTCAAAATATCACTGCTCCTATATGGGTGTATCCATGGTCGCGGATTCCATGCCCGCTGCGATCGATCATCTCTCGACCAAGAGCATTTTCGGCAATAATCCCATCCAGTTCAGCAATGTCTTCCGCCAGCTCTACAATCTGGTACAACAAGCAGCGCATATCAATTTCACCTTTTTCCGCGCGCTGGCGTTTAGCGATAGCCCTTTCCTGCAATTTCACGGCATTATGCTGAAGTCCTGGCTTCTGCTCAAATGCAACGAGGTCCTTTCGCAGAATCTGCTGGTCACGGGCTCCAAGGGATTCCTGAAGGAATCCAATATCGGCGGCAACGCGATCGACTCCTTCGTCTATCCGGTCTTCGACGGGCATTACACGCTCAATACCCTGCTCACCTACAAGCACGCGCGGCGCTATCTGGAGGCGACGAACCGGGGCGACATCGCCGACCGCATGCAAGCGCTGCGGGACAATGCCTACATCCCCTTGGAGGGCAAGCAAATCTTCAACAACAGCCGGGAGACACGTCGCCCGCCTTTCTTTGATTACGCCGATTACATCGCGCGCTGCCGACTGCCGATCGCGCTGGATGCCACGATTCTCGTCAACGCGAGTCGGCAGATTCTTGATGCCATCCAAACGCGCGAGGTGACCAACGAGCCCGAATACCGTTACAAGATCGGTATGATAATCCACAACCTGGAGGCTTTGCTCTCGGCGGTGGATCTGTGGAAAGTCACTGGAAACGACCATTATCTCAACGCCATCATCATGCAATACAATGATGTCGCCAAGTTGATCAACCGCATCATCAGCGAAGGCTATTTCGATGTCCCATTCATCGAGCCGCTGCGCCAACTCCCGCTGCCGAAGCCGGATGATCCTCGCCAATTCCTGCTTAATCTGCTCGATGTGAAAGGGCAAATACGTTCAGGTTAATCTTTGCCTGCCGAGCGCGTCTCTTCAAATTTCCCCTATTTGCGCTACTATTTCGGTCGATACTTTCCTAATTCTGCTGGGAGATCTTCCATGAGCGAACTCGTTGAACTGCTGACCGACCTGGTCTCCATCAACTCGGTGAATCCTGACCTCGCGCCGGGCGGCGCCGGCGAAGCGGCCATGGCAGAATTCGTCGCCGATTGGGGACGACAGAATGGCCTGGAAACGCATGTCCAGGATGCCGGTGACGGACGCCTCAATACCGTGTTGATCGCCCGCGGAAGCGGCGGCGGCAAGTCCCTTATGCTCAACGCGCATACTGATGTGGTCGGCGTATCGGGCATGGACGCGCCCTTCGAGCCACGCATCCAGGACGGGCGCATGTTCGGGCGTGGCGCCTATGATATGAAGAGCGGACTGGCTGCCTGTATGCTGGCTTTGAAAGCGGCGCAGGGCATGTCGCTCTCCGGTGATGTCATCGTCAGCGCGGTGGCCGATGAAGAATACGGCAGCATCGGCACGGAAGCCTTGCTGGCTGAATGGGGACGCTGGCCCGCGCACTCTGTTCTGATCGCCGAGCCGACGGAACTCGCAATCAGCATCGCGCATCGCGGCTTCGTCTGGCTGGAATTCGAGGTCACTGGCTTAGCGGCGCACGGATCCCGCCCGCACCTCGGCGTAGATGCTATCGCCAAAATGGGCAAAGTGCTGGTGGCTCTCGACGCCCTCGATCAAGAATTGCGCGCCCACCCGACGCACGACCTGCTGGGAAGCGGTTCCCTGCACGCCTCTTTCATCGAGGGTGGCGAAGAAATCTCGATGGTTCCGGCGCACTGCAAGCTACTGGTTGAACGGCGCACCATCCCCGGGGAAAGCGCCAAAAGCGCGGAGGCGGAAGCGCAAGCGCTGCTCGACGATATCGCCGCGACCGACAGCGACTTCAAAGCGCAGGTGAAAGCGACTTTCTCGCGCGGCCCCTATGGTATCGCAGCCGATCATGCGCTGGTGCAAACACTCAAGCGGCACGCGGAAGCTTGCCTGCAAAGCGATGTAAGCATCATCGGCAGCAGTTGGTGGATGGATGCGGCGCTTTTCGGCGATCATGGGATTCCCACCGTCGTATTGGGTCCAGCCGGAGGCGGTGCCCACGCGCGCGTCGAATGGGTCGATTTGGCCTCTGTCCAAACGTGCCAGCAGATCTACACGGCGCTGATCGCGGACTTCTGTCGCTGAGGTCGCTCAGACATTGAAGCGAAAGAGGATCACATCGCCGTCTTGCACCAGGTAGTCCCGCCCCTCAACTTGCATCAAGCCCGCTGACTTGATGGCGTTGCGGTCTTGATATTCCTCGAAGACCGAATAAGGGATGACCTCGGCGCGGATGAAACCGCGCTCGAAATCGCTATGGATCACGCCAGCCGCTTGCGGCGCAGTACAGCCGCTGCGAATGGTCCAGGCCCGCGTCTCGTTCTCGTTAAAGGAGAAATAGCTGATCAAGCCCAGCAAGCGATAGCATTCGCGGATCAAGCGCTCCAGGCTGCTCTCGCTTAAATCGTACAGGCTCAAATATTCTGTCCGGTCCTCGTCGCTCAAAGCGCCGATTTCTTGTTCCAGGCTCGCGCATACCGCGATTACTTCCGCGCCCTCGGCAGCAGCGACCTGCCGTGTTGCCGCAAGATAGGCGTTGTCGCTTTGCAAGCCGTCTTCGTCGACATTGGCGAGGTAAACCGCCGGCTTTGCCGTCAAAAAACGCATTTCCTGCTCGAGCGTCGCAAAACTGGCATCGTCGCGCTCCCCGAAGGAACGTACCGGCTGCCCTGCTCCGACATGCGTTTCGACCTTTCGCGCCATCTCGAGCAAGGGTATCAGCGTGCGGTCGCCCTTCACATCGCGCTCCAGTTTTTCCAGCCGTCGTTCCAGTTGCTGCAAGTCCGCTAATGCCAGCTCGGTATTGATAACGGCGATATCATCGGCCGGGTCGGGCGAGACATTGACGTGCACGACATTGTCGTCATCAAAGCAGCGCACGACATGCACGATCGCATCAACCTCGCGGATATGCCCGAGGAAGCGATTGCCCAGTCCTTCGCCTTGGCTGGCGCCTTTCACCAGACCCGCTACATCAACGAAATCCACCTTCGCGGGGATCGCCTGTGGGACGCCGACCCAGGCTTGCAGCTTGGCCAAGCGCGCATCGGGCAGGGGCACTGCCGCCTGGTTGGCATCAATGGTGCAGAAGGGATAATTCTCCGCGGCGGCGTTTTGCGCCCGCGTCAAGGCGTTGAAGAGCGTGCTCTTTCCCACGTTGGGCAAGCCGACGATGCCGATACTCAGGCTCATGCCTTCGTCCTTCGAATGTGCGAATGATGACTATCGTACTAGAGCGGATCATGCTTATCCAGCGCAAAGCGCAGTCCCAAACGGAGATTCGTGCTTACGCTTCGACACCAATTCGGCAGCGCTCCGCTAGTGTTCTTACGGCGCCCCCGCAGCGGACCGTCTCCTATGGGAGCCGGCAAAGGTGTTATAATCATTCCGAAGATCGACAATCTGCCCAGGTATCAGGACGGTTATGAGCGAGATTCCAACATTCGTACGCATCCCGCAAGAGACTCTGGATCAGCTGAGAGACATCGGCACAGCGACCATCGCCGGAGCGCTGGCAAAAGAGGGCATTCGCAACCCGCACATGGTTGGTTTGCTTCCCTTCAGTCCAGGCAAGTCGCTGGCCGGTCAAGCCGTCACCCTGCAATTTATGCCCAAGCGCGAAGACGTACATTGGGGCGACGAGTATTCCCACGCGCCCGAGCGCGAATTGCACCGCAAGGCCATCGTGGCGGCCGCGCCCGGCGATGTCGTGGTGGTTGATGCCCGCGGCAGCATGGCCAGCGGCGTCTTCGGCGAGATGATGCTGACCTCCTACCAAGCGGGTGGCGGCGAAGGCGTGGTCATCGACGGCTGCATACGCGACTTTCCCGAGGTGCAGAAGCTCGATCTGGGCTTGTGGTTGCGCGGTGTCACGCCCAACTTTCACACCCAGACCGATATCTTTCCCCATGCGGTCAATGTGCCGATCGCCTGCGCCGGTGTCTATGTCGTGCCCGGCGATGTCATCGTCGCCGATGACGATGGCGCGGTGGTGGTGCCGGCGGCGATAGCGGCGGATATCGCCAAAAAAGCCTCGGACAAAGCCGAATGGGAAGTCTTTTCGCGCATGAAACTGGAAGAAGGCGGCGCCCTGGAGAAGTATTACCCGCTCAACGAAGAAGCCAACAAGGAATACGAGGCTTGGCTGCAGCGGTCATCCTAAGCTCATGTCACAAGCTGCCTTGGCGATCAGCCTGTTCTTCCACATTCTGGCGACCGTCGTCTGGATTGGCGGCATTCTACTGATCACGTTCCTGGTTATCCCACAAGTCAATATCGTGCTCGAGGAACAAAGCGCTCACCACCAGATCTTGCTCCGCATCCGCAAGCGCTTTTCCCAGGTCGGCAACCTGGCGCTTGCCGTGCTGATCGTCACTGGCTTGCTGCAGATGACGGCCGACCCCAACTACGACGGTTTGCTGCGGCTCGACAATCAATGGAGCCGCGTCTTGCTGCTGAAGCACCTGCTAATCCTGATCATGGCGATACTCGGCTTGTCGCTGCAATGGGGCGTTGCGCCGGCACTGGAGCGAGCTAGCCTGCTTATGAAACATGGAAAGCACGCTGATGGCGCGTGGCGGCGCTTGCGCCGGAACGAGCGGCGCCTGACCATGATAATTGCTCTGCTCGCCATGTTGATTCTGGCGACCAGCGCCTGGCTGATCTCGATCTAAGGTGTTTTGCCCGTTCTTTTCTGTTATAAAATGAGGAAGAGGACCCATAACATAAAGGTTGCAAAAGGTCTCGCATGATAGAAGCAAAGGCTCCGCCTTCATCGATCAAAACGAAACAGGATTTGCAAGAATTTAGCTTGCAAGATCGCTACTCAGTAGAAAATGGCCGCGTTATCCTGAACGGGACGCAGGCGCTTGCGCGCTTGCCGATGGATCAGCATCGGGCGGACAAGCGCCGCGGCTTGCGTACGGGCAGCTTGATCACCGGGTATCGCGGCTCGCCCATGGGCATCATCGATATCGTGCTGGAGCAAATCCCGGAATTGCTCGAAGAACATCATATTCGATTCATCCCGGCAGTAAACGAAGAACTTGCCGCAACCGCTCTCTTAGGCAGCCAGACCGCCAACCTCTTGCCCCAGCCCAAATACGACGGCGTCCTGGGCATGTGGTACGGCAAGGGTCCCGGCGTCGATCGCAGCGGCGACGCCTTTAAGCACGCCAATTTGACCGGGGTCGGCCGGTACGGTGGCGTGCTTGCCTTGGCGGGTGACGATCCGTCTTGCAAATCTTCCACCATCCCGTCGCATTCCGAAGTCGCGCTTTACGACGCCTTGATGCCGACACTCTTCCCCGGCAACGTGCAAGAAATCCTCGATATGGGTCGGGTCGGTTTCGAACTGTCGCGATTTTGCGGACTGTGGGTCGGCTTCAAGATCGTCACCGATGTCGCCGACGAATACAGCAGCGCGGAAGTATCAAGCGAACGCATCCAGATCGTCGAGCCTCAATTCTCGGTAGACGGCAAGCCCTGGCGTCACACGCAAAATACCGCCTTGATTGCGCCTTACAGTCTGCAGTTGGAACAGCAGATCCACGACGTTCGGCTGGATGCCGCCCTGGCTTTCTCAAAAGCCAACAAACTTAACAAGATCACAATTCCCACTCAAGATGCCTGGCTGGGGATCGTCGCCGCAGGCAAGACCTATTACGACCTGCGTCAAGCGCTGCTGGACATCGGGCTGGATGACACGGACCTGGAGAGCATCGGCATTCGTCTGCTGAAGCTCGGCATGATCTTCCCGCTCGAACCCGAGATCTTGCGCGAATTCGCCGATGGCTTGGAAGAGATCCTGGTCATTGAAGAGAAGCGCTCATTCATCGAGATGTTTTGCAAGGACCTGCTATATGCCATGCCAGACGCCCCGCGCATCGTCGGCAAAAAGGACGAACGTGGCGAGCGCTTGGTCAGGGCGGACAATGAATTGGACGCCGACGAAATCGTTCGGGTGCTGGCGCGCCGCTTGATCGGGCGCGTCGATGTTCCATTGCTGGAGCGGCGGCTCGGCGAGATCAACGCCATTCCGGATTTGGGCACGATCCCAATATTGGCGCGGCAACCCTACTTCTGCTCTGGCTGCCCGCACAATCGTTCGACCAAAGTGCCGGAAGGCTCAATGGCGGCGGCCGGTATCGGCTGCCATACCTTGGCGATCCTGATGGATCGCAATACCGCCGGCGTCACGCAGATGGGCGGCGAAGGCGCCAATTGGGTCGGCGCCTCATTATTCACCGATATTGATCACATCTTTCAAAACATCGGCGATGGCACCTTCGCTCATAGCGGTTCACTGTCGATACGGCAAGCCAGCGCCGCCGGCACGCACATGACCTTCAAAATCCTCTACAACTCGGCCGTGGCGATGACCGGCGGGCAGAAAGCCGATGGCTTGATGCCGGTACCCGAGCTCACCCATTTCCTGTATTCCGAAGGCGTGGAGAAGACCATCGTCGTTTCCTCGGACCCGGGCAAGTTCGCGCCCGATACCTATTGGGCGCCGCAAGCAGAGGTCTGGGATCGCGACCGCATGGAAGAGGCGCAGCTTCATCTGCGCGATACACCCGGCGTTACTGTGCTGGTCTATGACCAGGAATGCGCAGCGAACTTGCGCCGCAAGCGTCGACGCGGCATTGCAGCCGACCCCAGCTTGCGCATCTTCATCAACGAAGCTGTCTGTGAAGGCTGCGGCGATTGCGGCAGCGTATCGAATTGTTTGAGTGTACAGCCGGTCGAGACCGAGTTTGGACGCAAAACACAGATCCATCAATCATCGTGCAATAAAGACTACACCTGTCTGGAAGGCAATTGTCCCGCCTTCATGAGCGTGATCCCGGTGGACAAACCGCGCATGCAGTCAAAGCCGGTCTTCAAGGTAGAGCGAGCAATCGCCGAACCAGAAGGCCGCCTCAATGGCGCCTCCAACGTTTTTCTGATGGGCATCGGCGGTACCGGTGTCGTCACCGCCAACCAGATCCTGGGCACGGCTGCGGCCCTGGACGGGCTTCACGTGAGGTCGCTTGATCAGACCGGCCTCAGCCAAAAGGGCGGACCCGTCGTCTCTAACCTCAAGATCACAGCCGAGCCGGTTGATATCGCCTGCAAGATCGGCAATGGCGCGGCCGATGCGTTCCTGGTGTTTGACGTGCTTACGTCGACGGACAGCAAAAACCTGGTGCGCGCCCACCCGCAGCGCAGCGTCGCCATCGTCAGCACCAGCAAGGTGCCAACCGGCGCTATGGTGCGCGATACCACCGTCGAATACCCCGAGGCCGATCACGTACTGGAGGTGATCAACCGGCAGACACGCGCAGGCGATAACGTGTTCTTTGACGCAATCGGGCTGGCAGAAGCGTTATTCGACAATCACATGATGGCGAATATGATCGTCATCGGCGCCGCTTATCAGGCGGGCTTGCTGCCGATGTCCGCCTCGGCGATCGAACGCGCGATTGAACTCAACGGCGTCAAGGTTTCGGAGAACCAGCAGGCCTTCCGCACCGGCAGATTAGCGGTGGCGGATCCCGCTTGGCTGGCCGAACTGGATCTGCAGCGCAAAGGCGCGTTTGAAATAAGGGTCGAGCAATCCCCGGCAGCAAAAGCGCTGGTGGAATCCGTTGGCGCGAGCGGCGAGCTAAAGCGCTTGCTGGAAGTCCGTGTACCGGAGCTGATCGCCTATCAAAACGAGTCCTATGCCCGCCGTTACGTCGAAGATGTCAAGCGCGTCTATGATAAAGAACGAACAAATTGCCCCGGATGCACCGAGCTCAGCGAAGCAGTGGCGCGTTATCTCTTCAAGCTGATGGCCTACAAGGACGAATATGAAGTAGCGCGGCTGAGCCTAAAAGGCGAAGTGCGGGACGCCATGCGCGAACAATTTGGCGATTACGGCAATGTGCGATATCACCTGCACCCACCGATATTGAAGCTGTTCGGACTGAAAGGGAAGATAAGGTTTGGGCGCTGGTTCGAACTGGTGTATCGCGCCCTGCTTGGGCTGCGCGGATTGCGCGGCACACCCTTCGACATCTTCGGCTACGACAAGGTGCGGCGCGTCGAACGCGACCTGATCGTGCAGTACCGCGACATGATACTAGCCGCCGTCGACGAACTGAGCGAAGACAATCATTCAAGAGCAGTGCAGCTTGCGCAATTGCCCGACATGATCCGCGGCTTCGACGAGGTCAAGCTGGGCAATGTCGAGCGATTCTGGAAAGAAGTGCGGGAGTTGGGGTTTTCGCCGCGCGAGTAACGCGAACTTTAGTCAGTCCTTGCGAAACCTGTCCGCTTTTTGGGCACTTTTAGATGCTCCATGATATCGGAGAGCATTTGGCTGTTTTCCGCGATTGCCCGGCGATTCGCTAAGATTTCTTCACGGTTGGCTTCAATCGCCTCGCGGTTCGCCTCAATGGCCTGGCGGTTCGCTTCAATCGCTTTTGCGTTGGCAGCCACTTGATCGACCAGACGCTGCAAGACATCGCCAAACCCATTCATGCGGTCCATCAACCTGTCTTGCGTGCCGCGGACGGTCTGGTATTCACCTTCGATACGTTCGAGCCGAATATCTTCAGTCAGCATCTGGAGCGCTTTTCAACTGAACTCGTTGCGAATCTCGTATAGCTTAGCATAGATGTTCGAGTTGGCGCAACTGCCCGATATCATCCGCGGCTTCGACGAGGTCAAGCTGGGCAATGTCGAGCGCTTCTGGAAAGAAGTGCGGGCGCTGGGCTGTTCCCGTCATGACGGCGGGGAGAGCGACCAGGCATAGTTGGAGGATGTCGCGGATATATCCCTACTCTTTGATCATCGATTTCCCGCATTCACTAACCTCGCAAGCGGCGAATAATTCAATGTCTTCACGATGTTTCTGGCTTTCCCTTGATTTGTCTTTCGTCGATCTCGCGATAAAATATGCGCAGGGCAGACAACACCGCTTGGCGAATGATCAGGTAGAGCACTGCCAGCGGTATAAGCAAGGCGACTAGGTATATTACGACTATAATCAGTTCAGTTGCTCCCAAATTGGGCATAATTCACCTCCTAAAGTAGGGGCAAGCGTTTTTTGCATGGTGCTGCAAAATTTTCCTTTCTCCAATCAAAGACCGGTAGGACTTTCGGTTTCCTGGACAGTAGGACTCGCGGCCAAAACTGCCACAGGAAACGCTCAAATGAAAGCCATGAAAGGCTTATCGCTTGTAGAGTAACTTGTTCCCCCACGACTAGCAATAGACATCTGAGCACTAACGTATTTCATTGTCTAACTGTATTGAAGCGATTATCCTGAGATGAGAAGATCGCACTATACAATATTGTTTGGATATAATGTAACATTACACTTTGTAAACCGCCCTTTCACAAAGCAGAGTGTTACAGCGCGATGAGCAACGGCAATTCAACCTATCCTAATGAGCCATATTTCCCTGAAGATCGTAATATCTTGCTAGGCAGTCTATTCCTATTCAAAAAAGTGCTAATCGCACAGCAATTCAACAAAAGGGGTATTCCTCTATCCTGGCGAGCGAGAAAAACTAGTATGCGGCGCGCCGTAGAATCGGAAATCGACAGAGGCAAGCTGGATTTAGACAAAATTCACGAAATACTGATTGAACTCGAAGGATGGGGGCGTCAGCAAATATATCTCTACAAGTTTACCGGCGGCAAAACTTTACAAAATCAGTGGCTCGATAAGGCCTGGGTCAAAAGTAAGATTGAAAAAAATGGTATGCGCGAAGTCTTTAACGTTACACGTCCTATTACCTCGTTAAAACAATCGCCCTTGTACACTATTAATTATCAGCAGGCAGAAGGACGAATTCGCTTTATCTGGATTCAGAACCGCACTACTCTCACACGAGAAGAATTAGAAGATCCGCCCTATCCAGAGTTTGCACCTAACAGAGATTCGACTGCTCTTGATCGCCTTATTCTCCGAGCGTATCGTGAAACTAAAGTGCGAGATGTGACGTCTTTTGAGTGGGACATAACGACCGGTGAAGCAATGATAATGATTAGAAAACTACGCGGGACAAAATACAAAATCGAGCGCGACAAGTTGCTGTCAGAATTGAAAGGGATACTACCTATTGTTGACTTTAAGCGGCTAAGCGTGTCGAAGCTGATAAACAATCTGCGTCACATTGAGGAAGTTGTAACGACACAACTGGACCTCCGGCCTTTGTCAATTGCAAGTGGCCGACTGCTGATGGTGACAGGAAACCGACAAGATGTCGAGTCCGATCCGCAGTATAGCGATATCCTGCGAAACTACAGGGATGGATTCACTGGCCGCACCGCCCCGATTCGCTGGCAACCGAAAAGAAACCATCAAATTGGCATGTATCTCTACGCAAAAAAAGAGGACGATCATCGAATTGCGATCAATTCGCAAGAGACTGAAGAAGATGTCAGACATGTACTTCGACGTATCCGAACATATTGCTCGTTTTTGTCCCAGATCTGAAGTTGAGGAGATCGACAAGTTTCTCGCTCGGAGGCAATTGAAAGAATTCAAGCTTCAGGACATCCGGGATCTGCCGAATGTCACCGAGAATGCCCAACCAATGCTCGACAAATTTGTTACGGGGCGCCTCCTAAAAAAGCTCAACAGATATTATTGTCCTAAACACAGCGAGGTCGCGCTAGAAACTACAACACTCTCAACATTTCGTGGTAAAGGCTCATGCCAAGTGTTTGAAGAGTCATATCCACTGCTAGACTCTGACACTGAAGTGATATATCAACTTAGAAAGACACCTGATACTTGGTCAAATTGCGACGCTTCAAAAGCAGAGGATCTAGTAAATCATCGTGAGCCCCCCTTGTGGAGAGACCGACGATTGCACATAGCGCTTATTTCAGCTTTAATTATAGCACTAGTAGCCGCGGCGGTTGCTCTATTCATACATTTCAACCCCGTAAACGTGCCGACCCCATCTCATTTGGTAACAATGACAACGAATGCGCCTACTCCAACCGTGAATGCAACTTCACCATCAGTAGCCATTGACTTTCCGACACGAGTGGTCGCGACGACCCCGATATATCCGCCAACCTCAATCATGACGCCGTTTTCCTAGTCCGTCTCTTTGGCAAAAACATCTCCACATCTATACTCCGATCCACATTCGCGATACCATTGCGCGCATCCATAATCAACTACGACAAGAGGGACAACCACAAATGAGCGAGAAAATAGGATTCATCGGCTTGGGCATCATGGGGCGCGGCATGGTCGACAACCTGATGAAAGCCGGATTTGATGTCACGGTCTGGAACCGCACCGCCAGCCGCATGGACCCCTTCGTCGAGCGCGGCGCTGCTGCTGCCGGCTCGCCCAAAGCGCTGGCCGCAGCCTGCGAAATCATCATCATTTGCGTCAGCGACACGCCCGATGTGGAAGCCGTCATCCTGGACGACGACGGCGTCATCCACGGCGCCTCGGCCGGCGATCTGGTCATTGACATGAGCACGATCAATCCGGTCAACACCGTCGAGATCGCCAAACAGCTCAACGCCAAGGGCGTTGCCATGCTCGACGCGCCCATCAGCGGCGGCAGCGAAGGCGCGGCCAAGGGCACACTCAGCATCATGATTGGCGGCAGCGACGAAGATGTCGCGCGCGCCAATCCCTATTTCGAGGCCATGGGCAGCACCATCACCCACGTCGGCGAACAGGGCGCCGGGCAGACGGTCAAGCTCTCCAACCAGATCCTTTGCGTGGTCAATATGCTGGCTGCGGGCGAAGCGCTGCTCTTTGCGCAGGCGGGTGGCGTCGATCTGGACAAGATGCTGCAAGCGGTGACCGGCGGCGCGGCCGGCAGCTGGATGCTGGCCAACCGCGGTCCGCAAGTGATCCGCGACGACTGGCGACCCGGTTTCACCATCGACTTGCAACAGAAGGACCTGCGGCTGGTGCTGGGCGCTGCGGACAAGATGGGCGTGCCGGTGATCGCGACTGCGCTGTGCTTCAATCTTTATCGGACGCTGCAAGCGCAAGGACTGGGCGGCGAGGGCAATCACGGTATCGTCAAGGCGCTCGAGGCGATGGCGGGCATCCAGGCGCGCTTGTAAAGGCAACTGCTGAAAACGAACGGCAAAGGCGATGTTTGTGTCGTCCGCATGGTTTAGAGGCGTCCTGTTATGCTGGTGAAGCAGTATATGCCTGACAGGCTTTGGAGCGCGGATGAGTATCTTGCATGGGAAAGCGAGCAGCCCTACAAGAATGAGCTAATAGACAACCGCGTCTGGGTTATGTGCGGCGCGAACAAGCGTCACAATCTCATCAGTATCAACTTGATGGCAGCCTTGCATCCTTTGGCCGATGAACAGGGCTATGAGTTGCTTGGGAGCAGGATGTGCCTGAAAGTTGACCCCGATTCAACATTCGTCTATCCGGATCTGACCATCGTTCGTGGCGAGCCGCGGATGAGTTGCCACTTGAATCAGCACAGTTTCGAGGACCCGACCCTTATCTTCGAAATCCTGTCGCAAAGCACTGAAAAGATGGATCGCACGCGGAAAAAAGACTTATACCTGCAACTTGAATCGCTACAAGCTTACATCTTGGTTTCGCAGGAAGAACCGCAGGTCGAGATGTTCCACCGACAAGACGACGACTGGCAGTACAACGTACGCGCCGGACTTGAAGCCAACCTGCCCATCCAAGCGCTCGACTGCGAGATTCCGCTCAGCGACATTTACCGACATGTCCGCTTGGCAGACGCTTGAACCGATCTGGCTACACCCGCCGCGCGCTGCAAGTAATCAATTGTAAATCGTTCGCCTGCGGGGCATAATGCGTGTCGTGCTATTGAACTTGACCGCGAAAGGCAAAACATGAATGCAATACGAGTGACCGTTTGGAGCGAATACCGCCACGAAAAACGCAGTGAAGCGATCGCCAAAGTCTACCCCGATGGCATGCATATCGCGTTGAAAGAGGGGCTGGAACCATACGACTTTAACGTCCGCACCGCCACCCTCGATGAGCCGGAACATGGCTTGACGCAGGAGGTGTTGGACAACACCGATGTGCTGACCTGGTGGGGCCATACCGCTCACGCTGAAGTAAGCGACGAGATCGTCGACCGCGTGCAAGAGCGTGTTTTGAACGGCATGGGCTTGATCGTGCTGCATTCAGGACATCTCTCGAAGATTTTCCGCCGTTTGATGGGCACCGGCTGCATGCTCAAGTGGCGCGAAGCCGACGAAAAAGAGCGCATCTGGGTGGTCGATCCTTCGCACCCGATCTGCGATGGCTTGCCGGAATACATCGAAATCCCCGAAGCGGAAATGTACGGTGAACACTTTGATATCCCGGCGCCCGACAATCTGGTTTTTATCAGTTGGTTCGAGGGCGGCGAGGTCTTCCGCAGCGGCTGTTGTTATCAACGCGGGCAAGGCAAGATCTTCTACTTCCGACCCGGTCACGAAAGCTATCCCATGTACTACCGCAACGATATCCGCAAGGTCATCGCCAACGCCATCAACTGGGCGAAGCCGGTTACTAACCCGCCCATGGTACGCGGTAATATTCCGGAGTTCATGAAGTAATTTGTCACGCAGACATTTCCGCGCTGACGCGCTTGGATAGGAACGATTCCGAGGCAGATAAGGAGTTACCGTGGGAAAGCTGAATGTGGGATTCATCGGAACCGGCAATATCGCGCCGGCTTATATACGCGGCTGCGCGCGCTTTGACGTCGTCAATGTCGTGGCCTGCGCCGATATTCTGGTGGAGCGCGCGCAGGCCTTCGCCGCGGAACACGGATTGACCGCTTTTAGCGTAGACGATCTGCTAATGAACGACGACATTGATATCGTGGTTAACTTGACCATCCCGGCCGCGCACACCGAGGTATCGCTGCAAATCATTGAGGCGGGCAAGCATGCTTACAGCGAAAAGCCGCTGGCGCTAAACCGCGCTGACGGCGCGAAGATTATCAAAGCCGCAACCGACAAGGGCCTGCGTATGGGCTGCGCGCCCGATACCTTTCTCGGTGGTGGCGGTCAGACAGCGCGCAAAGCGATCGACGATGACAGGATCGGCGCGCCCGTCGCCGCGACCGCTACCTGGATGTCGCACGGGCATGAATCCTGGCATCCCAATGCCGGCTTCTATTATCTCAAGGGCGGTGGCCCCCTCTTCGACATCGGACCTTATCACCTGACCGCGCTCGTCAATTTGATGGGTCCGGTCGCGCGCGTCGCCGGGCTGGCACAGATGACCTTCCCCGAGCGCATCGCCACCAGCGAAGCGCTGAAGGGTCAGGTCCTGCCGGTCGAGGTCAACACGCATGTGGCCGGTACACTCGAGTTTGAGAGCGGCGCAATCGCCTCCGTCATTATGAGCTTTGATATCTGGGCTCATCGACTGCCCTTTATCGAGATTCACGGCGAGAAGGGTTCGCTGAGCGTGCCCGATCCCAACCAATTTGATGGAGATGTACAGACCCTGTCTGGTGGAACGCGCGAATGGGTCGATATCCCGCTGACGCACACCACCAATATCGGGCGCGGCGCTGGTGTCGCGGATATGGCCTATGCCATAATTTCAGGACGCCCACATCGCGCCAGCGGAGATCTCGCCTTCCACGTGCTGGACATCATGTGCGCGCTGGAAGAATCTTCGGACCTGGGTCGGCACATCGAGATAAAAAGTACGTTGGATCAGCCGCTGGCGCTGCCTGCCGGCTTGCCCGACGGCGTGCTGGACATGTGACGCTATTTCACAACCAAGACATGATGTACATAAAGGCTATCTGCAAATGGAGAACCCATGCAGACACTGAATGTTGGGCTGATCGGAACCGGAAACATTGCGCCTGCTTATATCCGCGGTTGCGAGCCGTTTGACATCATCAGGATTACCGCCTGCGCCGACATGCTGGCCGACCGCGCGGGGGCATTCGCCGCGGAACACGAATTGACCGCTCACAGCGTGGACGATCTGCTGGCGCGCGATGACATCGACATCGTCGTCAATTTGACCATTCCGGCAGTGCATGCCGATGTCTCGCTGCAGATTATCGAGGCTGGCAAGCATGTCTATTGCGAAAAGCCCTTGGCTATGAAGCGCGCAGATGGCGCAAAAGTCATCGGGGCGGCAGAATCGGCTGGCGTTCGCGTAGGCTGCGCGCCGGATACTTTCCTCGGCGGCGGCCTGCAAAGCGCCCGCAAAGTGATCGACGACGGCATTGTCGGTCGGCCGATTGCCGCGACTGCCGTCTTCATGGCCCACGGACCCGAGGCCTGGCATCCCAACCCAGGTATCTTCTATCTCAAGGGCGGCGGGCCCCTCTTCGATATGGGTCCCTACTATCTGACGACCCTTGTCAATCTGATGGGCCCCGTAGCGCGGGTATCCGGCTCGGCAGCCAAAACCTTTGACGAACGCACCGCCACCAGCGAGGCTCTGATAGGACAGGTTTTGCCGGTCGAGGTCAATACGCATATCGCCGGCGCCCTGGACTTTGAAAGCGGCGCCATCGCCACGGTGATCATGAGCTTCGACATTTGGGGGCATCACCTGCCCTGGATCGAGATCCACGGCGAGAAGGGTTCGCTGAGCGTGCCCGATCCCAACCAATTTGATGGAGATGTACAGACCCTGTCTGATGGAACGCGCGAATGGGTCGATATCCCGCTGACGCACACCACCAATATCGGGCGCGGCGCTGGTGTCGCGGATATGGCCTATGCCATAATTTCAGGACGCCCGCATCGCGCCAGCGGAGATCTCGCCTTCCACGTGCTGGACATCATGTGCGCGCTGGAAGAATCGGCGGCGCGGGGTGAGCATATCGAGATAGAGAGTACGCTCCCGCAGCCATTGGCTGTGCCGGCTGGTTTGGCCGATGGCGTGCTGGACGCTTAGAAGTATACAGGTCAACCCCACCCCATTATTCACGGTGTAAGGGCGATCCGGTGCTTCGCCCGCGCTGCAATCTATATGACGTTCGGGCGATCCACCGGATCGCCCCTACCGCTCGCTGGACTAACGACCTCTGCGCTATAATCTCCACACTGAATGATTCTAAAATTGGACATTAACGTGGCCGATTATGTCATCGTCGGCGGTGGCATCTATGGCTGCACGGTCGCCTGGGAACTCGCGAAAGCGGGCGAAGACGCGCTGTTGCTGGAAGCCAAATCCATCGCCAGCGGCGCATCGGGCGGTCTGGGCGAACGCGGCGTACGCGCCAACGGACGCGACCTGCGCGAACTGCCCTTGATGCGCCTGGCTTACGACATCTGGCCCGACTTGCACGAGCAAATCGCTGGATTCACCGGCTACCGGCGCCTGGGCCACCAGCTCTTGATCGAGCGCGAACTTGACCTGGCCGGCGCTGCCGCGCAGGTCTGGATGCAGAACCAGAATGGCATCGAATCACACTTGCTGGATGCCGGGCAGTTGCGCGAGCTCGAGCCGCTCGTCAGCGAGAATGTCGTCGCCGCCATCTATTGCCCGAAGGACGGCGTCGCCGATCACACGGCGACTACGCGTGCCATGGCAAACGCGGCACGCCAATCAGGCGCGCGCATCATCGAGAATGCGCCGGTGACCGGCTTGACGCGGCGCGGCGAGCGTGTCGTCCACATCCGAGCGACCATCAACGGCGAAGACACGGAAATCGAGGTCGGCAAGCAGGTCATCCTCTTGTCGAATGCGCATGCCGCTGGCTTCGCGCGTGACAACCTGGGCATTGAGTTACCCATCTGGCGCATGTGGCCGCAGGTGATGGCGCTGGCGGCCGACATCCCGCCGCCCATGACCCACTTGATCGGTCACGCCCACCGCACGCTGGCCATCAAGCCGCTGCCCGACGGTCGCGTGATGGTCTCCGGTGGTTGGCGCGGTCGCTGGAACGAGGCGACCGGTCAAGGCGAGCCCGTTGCCGAACAGGTCGAGGGCAATCGGCTGGAGGCGGTCGCCGTGTATCCGGCGCTGGCAGACCTCCCTGTGGACGAAGTGACCACCGACCGCAGCGAAATGATCTCCGTCGATGGCATCCCGATCATCGACACTTTGCCCGGCGCGGGGAATATGCTGGTGGGCGTGGGCTGGTCGGGCCATGGCTGGGCGATTGCGCCGGCCGTGGGCAGGCTGATGGCGCAGTGGGTCTTGAGCGGGGAACGGCCGGAGATGCTGGCGCCCTTTGGGTATGGACGGTTCTTCTGATTGACTGCTTTTGCTTTTCGCTGTATAACGTTGCGGCGTATGACAAATCTACAAATTTTCATGCTCATGGTTGCTACGTTAACTGTCAGATGCACGTAACCTCTAGCATGTATACGGCATTTTCATCCAACTCTTGACCAAAGCTTCGCGGGAGGAATTCGACAATGAGCGAACTGACAGAGAAATACGGCAACTTCATCAACCTGTACGAAGGCAAAGGCAAGCTCAATAAGCAAGATTGTAAGTTTGAGGTAGGTCAGCGTTCGGACGGCCAAATCAGAGTATACTGCACATTTTCTGATTCCCCTGAGCTCGTCAATGCCCATGGGGTTAAGTTTTGTGGAAGAATAGACGGTGATGGAAATGTATGTGGAAAGGGCCCATTCCAAAATCGTCCTTGGGACGTCAACTATGATACCGAGCCCGAAGAATATTTCAGTCAATATGGACTTGGGGAATTGACTGTCGGAGAACCGGACTGGATCAAAGCGCATTCGGTAACGTTTGCGCTAACGAATTTCCTGTTTTGTGGCAATGACCAAAATTCGGGTGGACGAGGAACGTGTTACAACGCGCTGAAACTTCAACTGGACAACTCAAACATTACGTTTCAAAAGGTGGCAAACTACAATGAAATTCACAATACAGTAATCAAAGGTGAATCCACCGAAGTAACCTGTGAACTAGCTATTGAAGTTGCTGGTCGTAGTCGAGACGAAATTCGTAAGACAGCCAATCGCATCTGTGATCTCTTGACTATCGCCAAAGGGAGAAAAATCAGTTGGATCAACTACAAAGTGTATGATACCAACTCATGTGAAATCTTTACGTTTTGCGAGAGTAGACTAACTGATCCGAAAAATGGATTTGAGCTCATTGATTTTCGACAGGCCAAACAGTCTGTCAACTATCTTGAACGGGGTTATCCAGCGTACAAGCAATTCGACTCGAGTTTTCCAACGATGCTGAACGGTGTTGCCAGCATGATAACTGACTCGAATTCAACCAGATTCACGTTAACTCGCGCATTGGTTATATTTAGCATGGTTGATGCCTTGAGCAAGAAGGTATGCAACAGCGACAATTTTGAATCCAGAATTAAGTGTCTAAACAACCTTTATGGGGTATGTCTCAAGCGCAAAGAAAGAATATATTTTAAGGACAGTAGAAACAGTGTCGTACATGAACTGAAGTTCCATACGAGCGACACGATGAAGGAGTTTGAGACATGTTGCCAAATCTTTCATCGCCTGCTTCTTCGGATATTGGATTATCAATCGAAGTATTTTGATATCACTTTGCAGCGCGGTGATCCCAGGTTCCGCGTGAGTAAGTTGCGCGCTCGTCCAAAGCACTAGGCGTCCTTGTTCCATCTTATTCTGGGGCAGTTTACAAGTATTTGAGATTTAGAATTTCGGCTGCTCCGCGGCTGTCACCGGATCCGCGCCGCGCAAAAAGTCAAAAGCACAGCCGAGCGGACGCGGGCGGTACATTGCGCTTTCGGTGAAATTTGGCTATGCTAGCCTTATGGGCTGTACCAAAGGAGCAATCCCATGGCTGCTAATCATAAGCCAAGTTCGGCTGCAATTGAGGCTAGTGCCGACATGAGGTCTATTGATGCCGACGAGCCAACAAAAGCAGAAATTCTGGAAGATTTGCGGCTGGGATTAAAGGAAGCGCTAGCGGGTGAAGGGCGCCCGGCGCGTGAGGCTTTGGCGGAACTCCGACGCAAACTAGCTGACAATGCCGACCCAAGTTAGAAACTTGCCTCGTTTTTATCAACAACTTGAGAGACTTGAAAGCAAATATCCCCGGACTTTAGATAGCGTTTTAGCGCTTGTCCGTCAACTTGAACAGGCCGCGCGGCCTGGACAGAGAGTGTCGGGCACTGGGTATGCGGTGTACAAAACACGCCTGCCAAAACGGGCGGGGCGGCGCGGCAAAAGCGGCGGCTTCCGTGTCATTTACTATTTGCAGTTGGCGGACCGTGTAACATTGTTAACAATCTACTCAAAGACGGAACAAACAGACATTAGTGTGCGGGAGATTCAGCGGCTTGTGACGGAAGTTAGCGGCTAACATGCCCGTGCGGCTAAAACTTCGGCTGCTCTTCCGCAGCCACCGGATCACGTCCGCGCAGAAAGTCAAAATCACAGCCGAGCGGCGCTTGATTGACATGCCGCAAGTACATCTGTCCGTAGCCGCGGCCGAACGCCGGCGGCGGCGGTGACCACCCTGCCCGGCGTCGTTGCAACTCCTCGTCACTGACGTGCAGGTGCAAGCGACGCTCCGGCACGTTGAGCTCGATGATGTCTCCGTCTCGCACCAGCGCTAGCGGACCGCCCAGCGCGGCTTCCGGCGCCACATGCAAGACGATGGCGCCGTAGGACGTGCCGCTCATGCGCGCGTCGGAGATTCTGACCATATCGCGCACACCCTGCTTGAGCAGCTTCTGCGGGATGGGCAGATTGCCGACTTCGGGCATGCCCGGTCCACCGACGGGACCGGCGTTCTGCAATACCAGCACATGATCCGGGGTCACATCAAGCCCGGGATCGTGAATACGGGCTTTGAGATCGGCCACGTCTTTGAAGACGATGGCGGGTCCGCGATGCGTCGTGAGTTCGGGCGTGGCGGCGGCGTGTTTGATGACCGCGCCATCGGGCGCCAGATTGCCTCGCAGGATGCTCAGTCCCCCTTCGGTGAATAGCGGATTGTCCAGCGAGTGAATGATTTCGGGATTGCTGATCGCCGCCGACTCCACATTTTCCGCCATGGTTTTGCCGGTCACGGTCAGGGCGTCGCCGTTTAGCAGCGGCAGCAATTGTTTGAGCACGGCGGGGATGCCACCCGCGTAGAAGAGGTCTTCCATCTGGTACTGGCCCGTGGGGCGCATATTGGCGATCAGCGGCGTCTTCCGGCTCAGCTCATCAAAGCGCGACAGCGGCAGATCAACGCCCGCCCGCCCCGCTATCGCGGGCAAGTGCACGACGGCGTTGGTGCTGCCCCCCAGCGCGTGCAGCAACGTAATAGCATTATCAAATGCTTCGGCGGTCAAAATCTGCGAGGGACGGATATCCGCTTTGACCAGTTCGACGATCTGCCGTCCCGCGGCCTGCGCCAGACGGGACCGGCGCGAATCGGCGGCCGGGATGGCGCCGTTGCCCGGCAGCGCGATGCCCAGCGCTTCCATCAGCGAGTTCATCGTCGACGCCGTGCCCATAACCATGCAGTGCCCGGCGCTGCGTACCAGATTTTCTTCGACCGCCTTGTATGTTTCAGCTGTGATGGTACCGGCTTGGAACTCGGCGGTGTAACGGCGGCAATCGGTGCAGGCGCCCAGGATCTCGCCATTATAATGACCGTTGAGCATGGGTCCGCCGCTGAGCATGATGGTCGGGATATCGGCGCTGGCGGCACCCATCAGCGCGGCGGGTGTGGTCTTGTCGCAATTGGTCAGCAGCACGACGCCATCCAGAGGATTGCCGCGGATCATCTCTTCGGTGTCCATCGCCGCCAGATTGCGATAGAGCATGGAAGTCGGGCTGAGGTAGATTTCACCCAGCGAAATGGTGGGGAACTCCAGCGGCAGACCGCCGGCTTGCAAAACGCCGCGCTTAACCGCTTCGGCGAGTGCGCGCAGGTGGCTATTGCAGTTGTTGAGTTCGCTGTAGGTATTGCCAATGCCGATCAAGGGCCGCGACATATCGTCGCTGTCATAGCCCATGGCGGCGGTGAAAGCCCGGTGGGTCAAGCCGGCCACGCCGTCTTCGTTGAAGAAGGTCTGGCTGCGGGTGCGGGGTTGGGTCATGTGGGTCGCTTTCGGTTTTTCACCTGTTTTACCACAGAGGGTCGCGTAGACACAGACCGCCGCCCAGAGGGCGCAGAGGGCAGTTGGCGGCAATTGCCGTGGAAAAACATTTTTCGGCCATTTGGCCATTTGGCAGGAAGCGCGATTTAGTTGTTGAGTTGCGTGTGAGGTCAGGGTAGCGGGGGTTGTGATCTGGGTGGGGGACTTTATTGTCGCGTGAGGAAAGTGGAGTGGTCATATTTTGTTTGACGATGTCGCCTAGCTGGTTTTTCTGGAACTGCTGATGGTATAATCCAGCGTGATCAATCCAAATCCAGTAACGATAGTTCAGAATGTCGTATCTGACTAATTTGAGGATGCAATTGTTACACTTAGCATACGTCAGTGCTGTCGTAGCCGACGCAGGTCATGCATGTCAGTTAGTCTCGCACGATTTGGGAATAGATTGTCTAGTACACGAATGGCGTCATAGCGAACAACGAGGTTATTATGACGCGGGTCCGGCATTCAATTGCCAGCTGAAGGCATCCGCAGACTTTGTGGTCACTGACTCACAAATAAAATATGATCTGAAAAAGAAGGACTATAATAAGCTTGTAGACTGGGACGGTCATCAATTCGCGATACTCGTCGTGTTTCGCATGCCCGATACGCAGGATACGTGGTTCTTTCAGGACGAAGATATTCTATCCCTCAAACACTGCTGTTATTGGACAGAGCTGACAGGAGGGCCAATCGAAAGATCGCAGAGGCGAATCAACATTGACAGAAGCCAAATGTTTACTCGGCAGACGGTGATTGACCTCATAAACCGAGCTACTAGGGACAAGAGATCATCATGAAAGAAAACACAGATCTCTTATACTCACTTCCACTTTATCACTTCAAATCATATCTTGAGCTGGAGAATTGGACACTGGTCAACGAAAACAATCGATGGGTTGTTTTTGAAGACAATGATGCGATTGAACTCGCGATTCCAAAGAATTCGAGAGCATCTGATTATCGTATGTATATTGATCATTTGCTTAAGACCTTGTCCTATGTGCAAGACAAAGAACCTACCGTTGTTGCAGATGATATTCTGTATTTCGATCTAGATATTCTTGGAGCGCTCCTAGACGACTCGCCGGATGCCACTTCCATTTCACTGCGAAGTGCAGATGCGCATTTCGCAGAACTAAAGCAACTAATACTTTACTCGGCCAGTTCAGAGGAAAGACCTGAGCCATTCATAAGGAGAGTGCCAAGAAAAGCCAAGAATATGTTGGACCATTTCAAGTTTGGCCACACCTTTCGTGGGAGCTTCGGCTACAGAATCGAGTCAAGATTCAAAGGGGATAGTCACACGCAACTCAATATGTTTGAGGATGACCCAGAACCAATTGTCCCAGATGAAAGAAAAGTGCTGCAGAGGATTTACAGAGGGTTGACCGCAACTTCCGAAGCCGTTACCAAAGATGACATGACTATCATTTCAGATGGATACACCACAGGACTAAACGCCAATATGTGCACTGCAATAATGAATATGTCCGGAGGTAGGCGTGACCCCATCGAGTACAGTTTCAAATGGTCCAAGAAACTTACACCGTCGGAGGAGTTGGCAACGATCCCTAAGATAAGAATAGATATAGCTCACCTTGAGCTTTTGGAATCTGCAAGCGAGCATCTCTTTCGGCAGGATCCAGAGCATACAAGTATTGTCGGTTATGTTACCGACCTGTCGCATAGGGATGAACCCGAGAGTGATGAATTAGGTGCAGGTGCAATCACAATTCAACGAGTCACGCGCGATGGTCGCTCACAGAAGGTCCATGTAGTTGTTGGCGCTCAAGCGCATTTAAGCGCCATAGAAGCATACAAGGATGGCAGAACGGTAGGTGTAAGCGGATATTTAGAGTACAAGAGTTCTAGGTGGCGACTGACGGATCCTGATGGGTTCAGAATATTTGGCTGAAGTCATAGACAGTCCTTCCACCGCATTTCACCCACCCTCACGACATTCACCTCATACTCACCCGCTTAGTGCAGCAAACGCAGCTTGCCGACTCTGCGCGGCCGCCAGCTGCTCGGCTTGGAGCTTGCGCGTCAAATCCGCAAGGTCGCTGGCGATCGGCATCAAGTCGATGCGGTTGGCGCTATTGATCGTCTCCACCCATTCGGGGCGCAGGGCGTCGATCCCGTGTAGCGCGCCGGCGATCGCCCCGCCCATACCGGCGATGGAGTCATTGTCGCGTCCGTAGTTAGTGGCGCCGAACATCGTCTCTTCAATGTCGCCACCGGTCACCACCAGGAAGCCGAGCGCGATCGGCACTTCCTCGATGCTGTGCGAGCGGCTGGGCGTCCACTGATCGCTGCCGTTGCCGCGCTCGGTTTTGGCATCATCCGCCGAGGTGTCGTATTGGCGCATGACATCGCGCAGCGGTCCGATGGCTTCCTTCCAATCGCTCAGAGTGCTGGCGCGCTCGGCGATGGCGGCGATGCAATCGGCGGTGCCATCTTTGGCGACCGAAAGCGCCGCATCGACGATGGAGCTGACGGAGGCGTCCGGCTTGAAGGCTTCTGCCACGCAGGTCGCCTGGACGGCGGCCGCCTCCAGCCCGAAGCTGACCTGGTGGGGGCTGAGGACATCAACTGCTTCTTGATACGCGCCCAGCGGATCGCAGGCGTTGACGATACCTATGGGCGCGGCATACATGGCGGCGCCGCAGTTGACCATGTTGCCAGCGCCGGCGTAGCGCGGATCGGCATTGGCCAGCCAGCGGATGAAGAGCCATTTCTCCGGATAAAACAGACGCTCGGCCAGCGGCATCTCACGTCCACGGTCGGGGATCCAGCGCTGCTCATACCCGATCATGGGTCCGATGCGGCGAAAAAACTCGTGGGCATCCAGATGACCGCCATGCTCAATATAACAGCGGATGAGCAGCTGCACCATGTGACTGTCATCGGTGTAGCGGCCATCGCCCCTGCCGCTCTGGTCGGCGGGCCCATCCCAGGGTCCCACGAGATCGGTGATATAACCGTAGCGCTCGCGAATCTCATCGGGCGTGCGCCACTCGGCGACTCCGCCCATGGCATCGCCGATTGCGCCGCCGTAAAGGCAGCCCTGGACTTTCTTCAATAAGACGTCCGGTGTTTCCGTCATAAGTTGTTTCTACCTTTCACGCGCTTGTTAGGAACAGAAATGAACAAGTTTCAACTAAATCAACCGCACAGAATACCCCAGCGCCAAGGTTATGCGCCAGGCGGCGGCGGTGACAGCGCGGTGGGTCAAGCCGGCCACGCCGTCTTCGTTGAAGAAGGTCTGGCTGCGGGTTGGAGATTGGGTCATTTGCCTATCTCGTCATGGCTACAGAATCTTTATCACAGAGGTACAGAAATTCGGTCGCGAGTGTTTGAGAGATTGTACCGCAGTCGAGATATTTTCTGTCCGTTTTGTGACCGGGAGACATTGTTTTTCGGACACAAAGACTATTTCGTTTGATCTGTTAGTGTGTATGTTGGATGACAGGGTAGCGCAGATGGGGTGTGCAATGGCAACTATAAGGTCGCGGATTCTGTTTCTGATAGATCTTTCTGGGGAAACCGTAGGGGCGACTCGGTGAGTCGGCCGATTATCGTGCCTGTCTTCACCGCGAGTCTATCACACCACCCTATTTGACATACAACGAATCCTCGAACCATCTAGCAGCGTTTGTGTCGATATAGGCGCGGATATGATTCAAGGCTGCTTCCCGACGAATAATATGGTCATAATAATTGCGCTGCCAGATTGGCATATCGGGGCAATCGGGCAACTGCCGGCTGCGCTTTGTAACCGTACCTTTGAATTGCGCGATAATGGCACCCAGCGAACCCGCTTGTAAGGTCGTGCTACGGGCGGCCCGCCGGATCGCCCTTACATCTCCATTACTTCGATGGGACGCTCGTTCATCACCATTGTCCGAAAGCAAAATGATTCCGTGTAGGAGATTCGGCATCACCGCGAAGGCATCCAATTCAATGTATGAGCGTACCGTTTCCGTTTGCAGCCATTCATCTTGCACGATCGTTCCCAGTTCATTCAGTACCATATCCCCATCAAGAATGTCACCAAAAAGACATGCCCCTTGATGAGTACAAAGTGTTACGAAATAGGCGCCGTTTTGCCGGTAATCATAGTCACGCAAACGCATTGCACGACGGCGCATCGGTGTTCCTTTTTCTCAGCGGGGCGTTTCGCTAAATTGCGGGCGACCCACCGAGTCGCACCTACAGTTCGGTCGTCGCCGACACACCGACCGCAAAGCGACCTCATCACAAGTCCGAATGCGGATTAGATAAAGCGCGCGGAATAGACCACCGCCAGATTATGCGCCAGGCAGCGCCAGTGATCGCCGCGGTCATCGGAGACGTAGAAATTGCCCGCTGTCGTGCCAAATACCAGCGTATCGCCGCGCACATCCATGGCATGGCGAAAGATCAGATCGTAGGCATTTTGCTGGGGCAAGCCATTGCGCAAGTCCAGCCAAGTCTGCCCGCCGTCTTCGGTGCGACAGATGCGGATGGCGCGGTCGACCGGCACGCGATACTCGGCGCTGACCGCCGGCGCCACCCAGGCCACTTGTTCGTCCTGCGCATCCAGCGCCAGCGCGAAACCAAAACCGGCGGGACCTTCATTCTCCGAGATATCTTGCCATTTCAGCCCGCCATTCTCGCTGCGGTAAATGCCGCAATGGTTCTGCTGCCAGAGCACATCGGGGTTTGATGGGCTGGCGAGGATGATATGGGGATCGTGACCGTAGTCGTGGTGCGGATCGGGCAGGTAGTCGGCATGGAGACCGCGATTGCGCGCCTCCCAGGTCTCGCCGCCGTCAAGGCTGACATAGACGCCGCCGACGCTGATGCCCGCGACCAGGTGGCGGCTGTCGCGCGGATCGACCACGATGGAACAGCAGCCGGGATGATCGCGCCCGGCGCCAAACCAGTGCTTATTGGTCGGGTGGTACCAAAGTGTTTCCATCAATCGAAAAGAATCGCCGCCGTCATCGCTGACGAAGAGCCCGCCGGGTTCGGTGCCGACATAAAGGCGATTCGGCTCGTCCGCGCCGCCGGGTTCGATCAGCCAGATATAGCTGGTGGCCGCCGGCACCGTGAAATCGGGCGGGACGGTATCGCCCTCGGGATATTTGGGCGCTTCGACCTCTTCCCAAGTCGCGCCCAGGTCGCGCGAGCGGTGCAGCTTGCCGCCCCAATGGCCATGATCGAGCGAGACCCAGAGCGTATCGTTGCGCGGGTCGCGCATGGCGTAGGGCACAGGGATGCCCTCGAAGTGCGCCGATTCCATAGTCCAGTCCGCGCCGTTTCGGTTGAGCATGAGCAGTCCCTTGCGGGTGCCAAGCAGAAGTTTGTCGCGCATAGAGTTCAGCCTCCGGACAGTGCTTGCATGATGTAAATTTCTGTGTCGGCGGATACCTCGTCGGAGAGCGTCTGCTTGTCGCGGATGAGTTCGTCACCGACGAAGATATTGACGTGTTTGCGCAAAGCCCCCTGCTCATCGACGATGTAATCGCCCAGCCCGCGCCAGCGTTGATCGACCGCGCTGACGATATCGGCGACGTTGGTCGCTTCGACCTCGCATTCGCGCAGGTCGGGGAAGAATCGGACTAAATTGGGTGTGAACTTGACCCGTGCCATGTGGGTTTTCCTTGGCTTTGCGTGTGGGCAAGGTTAGAACATTTGTCTTGAGGTGTCAAGTGGGTGGGGATGATTGAACCACAGAGGCACAGAGTTTTTTTCACCACAAAGGCACGAAGGTCACAAAGAACGATTTTCCATGAAATGGGTAGGGGCGACCCTTGGGTCGCCCGATGTTCTGCTTTGACCACCGAGGACACCGAGAGCACCGAGGGTGGGATTGAACCACAAAGGCACGAAGGTCACAAAGAACGATTTCCCATGAAATGGGTAGGGGCGAGCCGGTGGGTCGCCCGATGTTCTGGATTGACCACCGAGGACACCGAGAGCACCGAGGGTGGGGTTGAACCACATAGGCACGAAGAACGATTTTACATGAAATGGGTAAGGGCGGCCCACCGGGTCGCCCTTTACACGTTGTGAATAGATTGGAGAAGTTACGGGCCAGCACAAGGCTTACCCGCGTTGCTAGTGCGGCAGCTGAATTGGCTACTCCGCCCTGCTCAAGATCGATACATCCAGAAGCCAGTGCGGATGCCAGATATAACCCTGAAGGTTGGCCCGATAGGCGGTCGTCACTTCGGGCACATTGAATGGCGCGAAGGGACCGTTCTGCTGGGTATAATCTTGCAGCGCGGTGAAGAGCTCCATGCGGTCCGCAGGATCGGAGGCGACCTTGGCGGCTGCGATCATATCCTGAATGTCTTGGGGAATTTCGTCGAGATCCCAGTTATTGCGTTCAGTCGCGACCTTGCCGCCAGGCATAAAGCTGAGGAAGTCCAGCGGATCAAGGATATCCGGACCCCAGAGCCAGTAGCCGACGCTGTGTTCACCGCTGCGGTACTTCTCAAGGGCGACTTGGATTTCTCCCGGCAAAAGTGTGACGTTGATGCCGGCTTCCGCCAGGTCGGCCTGGATCTTCTGCGCGTTGGTGTTGAAGCTGACGCCGCCATAGACCATGTCGGGGTATTCCAGGTCCATATCAAGCCCATCGGGATAGCCGGCTTCCGCCAGCAATTCGCGCGCTTTGTCCAGATCACGGGAGAAGGCGCGGTCTTCGCCAAAAGCTGAGAAGAAGCCGACCCACATGTTGGTACCGGGTGTCACACCACCCCAAAGCGTCTTGTATCCTTCGTAATCCAGCGCATAACGCACGGCAAGTTGAACGGTCGGATTGGCGAAAGGACCGCTCTTTTCTTCCTCAGTGTTCATGATGATGAAGTGCGTGAGGGTGCTGGGTCCGCGATAGACCTCAATGGCTTCATTGCCCATCAATGTAGCGACCTGATCGGGGTTAAGATCAAACGCCAGATCGATATCGCCAGCTTCCAGCGCTGCTTTTTGCGTGGCGCCTTCAGGCATGTGGACTAAGATCACGCGGTCAAAGTAGGGCTGATCGCCCCAGTAATTCTCGTTGCGGACCAGTTCGGTGCGGTTCTGCGGCTCCCAGGAATCCAGAACGTAGGGACCGGAACCGGCCGAGGTGCTGTCCAGATAAGCGCCGGCGGTATCGGACTCCGCGGCGTCCATCGCATCGGTGCCGCCATTTGCCCTGATCACATCGGCGTTGCTGACGCTAAATATGGAGCTGGTGATCTCGGACAAAAACGAGGGACGAGCAGCCGGCAGGGTAAAGGCGACCGTGTCGTCATCGATGGCTGCTACGGACCCAATGCCATCAGCCAGGAAAGACGGATTGCCCTTATAGTTTTGCAGCCGCTGGATGGAAAATACGACATCATCAGCGGTGATGTCATCGCCGTTGGCAAAGGTGGCATCCTGGTTGAGCGCGAAAGTGTATACCGTTCCGTCTTCGGATATTTCCCAGCTATCGGCGAGCTGCGGCAAGATTTGGCTGGCGTCTTCATCCGGGAAGGTGACCAACTGGCTGTAGGTGACGTGATTGATGATGTGCGTCGAATGGGTGAATCCGTTAGCCGGATCATAGGCGTCGGTGTTCTCCGACCAACCGATCACCAGCACATTTTCCTGCGCCGTGACGCCGAAGGCACCCAGGATGAGAACCAGCACGGAGATCACGACCAACAAGTACTTTAAGCGATTCATTTGCATTGCTCCTTTGGAACATTCAGAACGAAAACAATTGTAGCAGAGGAAGTATAACGAAAAGCCCGCCGCGTCGCAATCAGACAAAAAAGGCAGGCGCGGAGGGGTTTATGGGTGCAGGAGGACCTTGCCGGTTTGACCGCGATTGAAAATGTCAAAGGCTTCGGGCGCGCTGCCCAGCGGGAATTGATGGGTGATCATCCGCCCGACGTCCAAGCCCTTGCGCCAGAGATCGTACATCTCGGGTACTTCATGAAAGTGATAATACCAGCAGCCGACCGCCCACAGTTCGCGCCGTATAAAGTCACGGCTGGGCGCCAGCATTTCTTCGTTCGATTCGCCATTGAAAACGACAGTACCGCCTTTACGCACGGCCAGGAAGCTGTTTGCCACGCTTTGCCGGGCTCCAGCGCAGTCGATGGCGACATCGACGCCAGTGCCGTCCGTCAGGTCCATGATCTGGTCGATGAGCGTCTCATCGGCTTTGATGCTGACGTCAGCCCCGAGTTGCTTGGCGAAATCGACTCGATAATCGATGATATCGACGCCAATAACGCGGCGACCCAAATGAGATTGCAGCAGGACGTTGCCCAAGCCGATGGGACCCAAACCCATGACCAGGATCGTCTGGATATCGGCGCGGTCGAGCTTTTTCGCCGTGTGCCAGGGAACGCCCATGCCATCGCCGGTCAGCAGCGCCGCCTCTTGCCAGGGCATATCATCTGGAATAAGGCTGCAAGCGCGCGCTGGAATGATAAATCGCTCGGCATGCATGCGTCCATAGAAGCGATGCGATTGGCACCAGGTGTAGCGTCCCTTTTCGCACTCGCGGCAATCGCCGCAGCCGGCCATCGCGCTGACGCCGACACGCTGCCCCAGCGAGAGGCTGGTGACACCGTCTCCCAGCTCGATAACGGTGCCGACGGCTTCATGTCCGCTGTTGCCGCCGACGATACCGGCGCCGCGGTAGGTCTTCATTTCGCTGCCACAGATGGCGGAGCGCGCTGTCTGAATGACTACTTCGCCGCGTTTGGGCGAGGGCGGCTCGGTTTCGATCACGCGGGAGGTCGCGTCCCCGGTCAGTTCCAGAATCTTCATAGCACTATGTTACATCATTAGCGGTAAAGCGGCTTGTGGGCGACCCAGGGCAATCGCATCAACGAGTGCAGGTCTGTAATAAGTGCATAATTTCACCACCGAGTACACCGAGCTTCGCGTAGACACTGACCGGCGGCACCGAGTTTAAGTGCAATACAAGATGAACCATCTGCAAATCTGCTACCAACGTCGAAAGCAATCTGCCCTGATCTCACATAGTTAGCAGAAATACGACTGGTTCTATATCACATAGATGCTTTTCTCTGTGTCTCTGTGCCTCTGTGGTCGATTTATCTTTTCAATAATTCGCACATTGGCGCACAGTGAATTTGATGCGATTGCCCTGGTGGGTGGCCGGGCGAGAAAGTGCAGGCTGGTGTTTTTTGCGACTTTGGCGCTGCTGACGTCAACAACTATTCAGGTCAGCCTTTGACGCCGCTGAGGACGAAGCCCTGGATGAAGTATCGCTGCGCCAGGAAGAAAACAATCATCGGCGGCGCCAGCGCCATTCCCGAAGCCGCCATCATCAGAGCGAAGTCGGAGCGGTACTCGGAGATGAATGCCGAAATGCCGACCGAAATGGGGTATTTGCTTTGATCCTGAATGTAGATCAGAGGCAGCAAGAACTCGTTCCAGTAGAAGAAAAAAGCGAAGATGGCCACTGTCGCCAGCGCCGGACGCGACAGCGGCAGCATGATATTGAAGAAGATCTGCAGGCGATTGGCGCCATCAATCCGCGCCGCGTCTTCCAGGTCTATCGGCACCGTCATGAAAAACTGACGCAGGAGGAAGGTGTAGAAGGGCTGGGCGAAGAAGGCCGGCACCAGTATCGGCAGATAAGAATTCAGCCAGCCGAACCAGCGAAACATCAGAAAGGAGGGGATGAGCGTCACCCAGATCGGCACCATCATCGTCGAAAGCATCAGGAGAAATAGCGCGTCCTTGCCCGGAAAGCGAAAACGCGCGAAGCCGTAAGCCGCCAGGGAACTGCCGATCAAGGTGCCCATGACGCCGATCACGGTGATAACGGCGGTGTTGATCGTATAGGTCAAGAAGGGGACCTGGTTGAAGACCTCGCCATAATTGGACCACATCCAGGTATCGGGGATCCACTCGATGGGATAGGTGAAGATCTGATGTTTGGGTTTCAAGCTGGTGGAAACCATCCAGAGCAGGGGATAGAGAAAGAGCAAGGCGCCCGGCACCAGTATCAGATAGGTCACGATGTGGTTTTGCAGGTGCAGCCGTTTACGCCGCGACCAGAAGCCGCCCTTTCCCTTGCTTGTTGCTGATGCTGTCGCAGTTGCCATAAGGCGCGCCCTAGACTAATTCGTAATTGACGCGATAGCGCGAGACCCACAAAATGCAAAGCGTGACGATGAAGATGATGACAAACAGCACACCGGCCTGCGCCGAGGCGTAACCCAGTCGCAGCTCGCGGAATGTGGTGTGATAAAGATTGATGGAATAAAAGTAGGTGGCGTAATTGGGTCCGCCGCGCGTCATGATATAAGCCTGCGTGAAGACCTGCATGGTATTGATGAAACTGACAATGAGGACGAAGAATATCGAAGGCGACATCAAGGGGATGGTGATGCTCCACAGCCGCCAGCGCCGGTTGGCGCCATCGACTTCGGCCGCCTCGTAGAGTTCCGGCGGGATGCTCTGCAAGCCGGCCAGAAAGATGATAATGGTGCTGCCGACGCGCCAGAGCTCCATGATGATGATGGAAGGCAGTGCCCAACTCTCGGAGACGATCCAGCCGATGCGCTTGATGCCGATCAAGCCCAGCATCCAATTTAAGGCGCCGAATTCGCGGTGGAAAAGGAATGACCACAAAACCGCCACCGCCACACCGGAGAGCACGGCCGGCAAATAATAAATGGTTCGGAAGAGCCGCATGCCGCGCACCGGCTGGTTCATCACCAGCGCCAGGGCGAAGCCGATGATGACATTGAGTGTCAGGTAAAAGATGGTGAATACCAGCGTGACCTTCAGCGATTGCCAGAAGCGCGAGTCGCGCGTGAGCTGAATGTAATTCTCAAAGCCGATCCATTCCATGGCGGAGAAGCCGTTCCAATCGGTGAAGCTGAAACCGAGCGCGGCGATCAAGGGGCCGGCGGTGAAAACCAGGAAACCGATGAACCAGGGCAATATGAAGAGATAGCCTTGTATCGCCTCGCGGCGGAGCAGGTCGCTATTGAACATGGGGAAGATAAATCGCTCGATTGATGTTTATGCCAATGAAATTCGTGCGCGAGAAACGATTAATCGGGGCGCAAGATTCAGAAATGCGCCCCGATCTGTTCCTTTCAAACTGTCTGGCTAAGCGCCAGCGCTTTATTCATCTTCGAAGTAGCGGTCGGCCGCGGCATTGGCTTCTTCTTCGATCAGGCGCAGCGCTTCCGCTGGATCGTTGCCTTCGAAGACGCCGATGATACGGGCGTTCCAGGCCGCGTCATACTCGCCCATGAAGACGGGATAGGACCAGTTGATCGCATCATTGAGCATCTGTTCCGGGAAGACCTGCACGTATCTGCCCTTCCAGATATCCGTCCCCGCCACCTCTTCCCAGCGCGGCACGGAGGAAAGCCGTCCCGGCACACTGCGCAGGTTATTCGATATGAGGATGTTGGTCGATTCAGTGTTGGTGATGTACTTGCAGAATTCCCATGCCACATCGAGGTCTTCGGTGTTGGTGCCGATGCCCCAGGCGCCGCCAGCGGCCGAAACGCTGGTCAAGCCGGTAGAGCCGCGCGGCAGCTTGACGATATCCCATTCAAAGGAATCGCCGATGCCGTCCAGCATATAAAATGCCGCCCAAGAACCTTGCATCTCCATCGCAATCGAGCCGGTCACGAATGAATCCAGTCCTGCGGGCGTCATGCCGCGGTGCACAGCGTTGCCGGCCGCCATCTCATCCTGGATCCGTTGCAATGTAGCGACATTCTCGGGATTATTTACGATGCAGCTGCGGTTGTCTTCAGTGAAGGTGGCGCCGCCGCCGCCATGCAGCAAGCCCATCATCATCCAGGCCCAGGACCACAATTCCAAGCCCCAACGGGTCTGATCGCCCGGCTCGCCATCTTGGAAGGCGGCCGCGATCTCAAAGCAGTCGTCCCAGGTCCAGTCGTTGGTCGGGTAGGGCACGCCCACTTCATCGAACATGGTCTTGTTGTAATAGATGGCCACGTTGGAGAAGTCGTAGGGCAGGGTCATCAACTGACCCTGGTAGGAATTCTGCGCCACTTGCGCGGGCCAGAAGTCCGAAAAGTCCATGCCATCGCGCTCCATCAGTTCGTTTAGCGGATGGATCCAGCCACGCGCGCCGAAGGGCGCGGCGTCAAAGGAACGCACGTAAAAGAGATCGGGCAAGGTCCCACCCACGCCGGCTGTGTTGATCTGCGGGTAATACAGCGTAGAGTCGCCGCTATTGATGAGATTGATATCGATATTGGGATATTCTTCGTTGAAATTCTCGATGACAATCTTGAAATCATTCACGCTCAAGGTGTTATGGTTGGTATTCCACTGCAGCGCGCCCGACATATCGCTTTGCGCCAGTGATGCGAAGGGCAGCGCGCTTGATGCCGCGAGACCGCCCGCCATTGCGCCGGCTGACTTCAAAAAGTCGCGCCGACTCAACCCCCCAGAGTTTCTTCTAAACATAGTAGCCTCCTTGTAACTTTCGGTCATATCTGTAAGCGCAGAATTTACACGCATAGAGAAGCATAACCAAGCGAGCCAAGGTTGTCAAGAACTCGCGTTAACGGGAGTGGCGGTAGCTGTGAATGCACCAACATGGCATGATAATGTAGGGGCGACTTATCAAGTCGCCCCTACAAATGACTTAATTTCCAACAATTTCACCACTCCCCGTCAACGCGGGGGCTAACCCTATAGCTGCACCCGCCGTCCCTCGCGCGCTGATTGATAAGCGCCCAGGATCATCTCGATGCAGACCTTGCCCTCGTCGGCCGTTGCCAGCGGCGGACCGTCGCCTTTGATGAAGTCGACCACAGGACGAGCCACCCCGTGAATGCGGCTGCCGTGCGGCACAAAGGGGAAGTCGAATTTTTCCCAGTCATCGCTGCCGGCGCGGAAGATCTTCAGCGGCGTGCCTTCCGGCGGCGGTATGGTTGATGGCGCATCGCCATAGTTTTGGTGGATGACGCCGGCATCGCCGTAAATTTCGGTGGTCGCTTCGGCGGCAAGCTGGGTCGAGCTGTTGAATAGAATGCCCATCTCACCTTTGCTGAAGCGGTAGATGGCGACGCCGTTGTCGTCGGGCGCGACATCGGTGACGATGTTGTCGATCTCCGCCATCACGCTGACGGGACGCCCCAGCATCCAGTAGAACCAGTCGGCGGCGTGCGAGGCGTCATCCATGAACATACCCATGTTCTGAACCGGATCCATATGCCAGTTGCCGGATTTGGCAAAGCTTGGCATGAGCAGGGCGGGGATGGCGTGGCGGCGGCGGATGACGGCAATGTTGCCGACCGCGCCCCCGTCAATCAGCGCCTTCATCTTCTGGTTGATGGGGTCGCCGCGCATTTGGTAGCACATGCTGAATTTGACGCCCGTTCTCTTAATGGCGTCGATGATGGCATCGCAGTCTTCCAGCGTCAGCGCCATCGGCTTCTGCAGCAGGACATGCTTGCCCGCTTCGGCCGCGGCGATGACATGCTCGGCGTGACGGTTGGTGGGGCTGGTCACAAAGACGGCATCGATGTCATCTCTCGCCAGCATCTGATCGAGCTCGGGCATCCATTCCAATCCGAACTCGGCAGCGTGCGCCCGACCACGCTCAGGATTGTCGTCCCAGGCGGCGACGATCTCGGCGTCATCGTAATCGGCGATCACGCTGCAATAGCGGAGAACGTGACCATGGGCGAAGCTGATCACGCCTAGGCGAATCGGTCTTGGTGAATCGGTCATAATAGTTATCCTTCTTTTGCAAAATGGCTTAGGTCTAGATCGACGATGAGATCGTCGCCGTCGACGATAATCGGGTAGGTTTTAACACGCACATCAGGATCCACCAGACATTGACCGCTGGCGATGTCAAATTGCCAGGCGTGCCAGGGACAGCGCAAGATCTCGCCATCGCGCTCGTAATCGACGAAGCCGCCAGTCACTGATGGCGGCGCGTCGGCGCTGCTGCGTCCAGCGACCTCGCCGGTGCAGAGCGGCCCACGCTTGTGCGGGCAGATATTGCGCAGAGCATAGAAGGCGCCGCCGACGTTGAAGATGCCGATGCCTGCGCGGCCACGAAAGGGCACGATGATCTTGCGTCCGCCGACCGGAATTTCAGCGGTTTTGCCGACCACGATGCCGGTCATGCGGTCGCCCGCTCGATCATGTCATTGCTGATGCGCAGCAGGTCGAGAGCGTTCTCGGCGAAGATGCGCCGATGCGTATGTTCGTCCAGCTTGGGCAGAACGGTCACCGGGTCGTTCCAGTCCCAGTGCGGGAAGTCGCTGCAGAAGACCAGCGTTTCGTCGGCATGCAGCATCTCCAGCAATTGATAGACTTGCTCGGTTTTCGGCGGTTCGTGCATCGGCTGCGTGCCGATGCGAATATGCTCACGGAAATATTCGCTAGGCAGCCGCTTGAGCCAGGGCGTTTGATCGCCGATGGCTTTCCAGTCTGCGTCCATATGCCACATCAGCGGCGCCGCCCACATCTGCTGCACTTCGATCATGGCGAATTTGAGATTGGGGAACTTCTCGAATACGCCCTCAGCGATCAGCGAAGCTGCCTGGGCGCTGGCCAAGCTGGGGCGGATCATTCGGTATTCTGTGTAGTAGCTGGGGAATCCGGCCGGGGTTGGCGTAGATCCTGGGCTGTCCCCAACAATATGCGAGACCACCGGCAAATCATGCTCGGCGCAGGCTTCCCATATCGGATGATAAACGCGCTTGCCATATAGCTGCGGTGTCAACATCGGCATCAAAACAGCGACCGTGTCCTTGCGCGGCGCCAGACGATGAATCTCCTTGACCGCCAGCGCTGGATCGTTCGGCGCGACCAGAATCGCGTTGACCACGCGCGGATCCTTGTCCAGCCAGTGCTCGATCGTCCAGTCGTTAAACGCCGTGCAAAGCGCTGCTGCCCAGTCCGGATCGGGCAAGCCGGCACAAGCGTAAAGGGGCGGCGGTCCCGTGAGCAGCGCAAAGTCGATATTCCAGCGGTCGAGCAATTCCTTCTGCGTAAACTCCAGCGAGTAGTTGAATTCTCGCGCCTTGAGCTCAGGATCCTTCAGGTCGGATCGATACCGGCGGTAGGGCATGTTGGCATAACCGGGATCGGGCAAGTGCAAGCCTTGATCGAGCAAGTGCTCTTGGTAAAACTTGGGCAAATAGGGCAGCAGGTCTTCCGGCTCGCGGAAGGCTTGATGCACATCACAGTCGACCAGCTTGACGCGGTCGGCCGATTTGCCCGTCCAGCCCGGCGCAGCGATGGGCGCTGCGCCCTTCTTGCCGATATGGATTTGGTCGAGTTTGTCGATTTGTTGAGCCATGATTCCTCCTTGGTCTTGACATATGGAGCGAGTGTGGTAACCTCCACATGTGGTCGCCTGCCTGCGTTTTGTTCAAAAGCAACGTAAGCAGGAAGGCAACGTTTATGCACCTTAACACCAAGCTAATGGAATTCCTATGTAGTGTAGCAATAAGTATAGGTTTGCTAACAATAAACATAGATTTGATTGAGTTTGTGATAGACTTTTCTGTCTCAGCAAACATAAATATATTTATTTGATCCCAGATTGGGCGGGTGACCACACTACTCTGAGGGGCTTAGATGTTGATCTAAGCCCCTTGTGCTTTAGGGAGCGGAATACGTCGGCTTGGGCGATCTGATCGCGCAGCTGCATCTGATGCATAACGCTCTCCTTCGCTATCGAGCGACGGATTCGATACGAAGTCCTCAATACTGGCCGAGGAGATCTCACACGTGGACGTAATGAAGTTGACGATAAAGGCGTTGCTGTCGCAGACGCGGCATATCCTATAACCTCTGCGCCATGCGCTGCTGGATGGCTTTGAGTTGGCTCATGCGCCTGAGAACCCTGACCAGAAGCCAGCCCACAATAGATCTACCGAATTACTGTCAAGCAGGCTGAGCAGAATGAATATGCCGACCGCGAGCATAAATCCTTTGATGGCGGCAATCGCGCGACCGCCTGAATTTTTGCTTGAGATGTCGATAATCAGCGCGAAAGGGATGGCCAGCAAAGCAAACAGGCAGCCAGCAAAGATCCAGAGACCACTGCTGGACAGGTCGGCATGTGGGGGCTTGTGGTAGTGGTGGTGGTGAATGACTGGCTCGACATCGTAAATTGGTGCTTGTTTCTTTTTCATGATGCTCCTCACGCTGACGATGTAGGCGCTAGCAGGAAATCGACAGTTGATTCCACTTGGTTGCCCAAGTCTCTATGATCCCGAATTTGTCTTCGCCATGGTTGGTACGCAGAACAATTTGATGAATGCCACGAGGTGGTGGGTTTGCATCTCCTACCTCGCCCGGTTGAAAGGGATGCCAGATGCCAGCTACTTCGTATCGCCAATAGAAGCCATCATCGCCTGTGGGGATGCTGAAACTAATGTCGAGCGAAGGCGTGAGATCGGATGCCATATGGAGTATTTCGCAACCTGTTTCATACATCCTAGTGTTCGAAAATCCGAAATTTTCGGTCTGTACTGGCAGCATTCGTTCGTCCGTGGTTTCTGGCTCTGGGGCGCATTCACGCCAAACTTGATCGTACCAGGCTGTCGCCTGTTCGTATGTCTCAATGCGTATATCGGAACTTAGCCGGCGGGTGCATTCATCAGGCGTCTCCGCCGCTACGATGGCGCTGAGCAGTGCCAGCAGTCCGATTAAAGCAATCCGTGTAAGTTTTGACATGATTTGTCCTATCTTCTTTGACTTGGTTAGTCATCGTCGTCCTCGTCTACGGGTGGGTGCTGGATAACCCAAGCTTCCAGCTGAGCAAGATATTGTTCCATATCTTCCCGCAATGGCGGGCTTGTATCATCGAGGATGTCTTCGCGGTAGTAGGCACGATGAGAGCTTCCGAGATCAATGTATTCGTCGAGGCGTCTGGCTAGTCTCTGGCTGGCGGCAGGGTCTTTAACTTGGTCGATGCGCATTACTAGATCTTCCGATACTGTCGGGCGATCTGGTCGAGTCATGATATCTCCTCTCGATTGTCTGTCGCTGATTGTAGCCTGTTCGCGGATGGCCCACAAGCACCCTCATGCCGCTCATATCTCGAAAGCAATCAGTTTATTGGCGGCGGAATGGCGCAATATTAATCTGACGGTTAAAATCTGGCAATCAGAAAGCGTAAACTCCGATTTGACAACAAGGTAAAGGCTCTTTCAGTCCTTACCCCGGCCGCATCTCACCCAGCGACCGCTCGCCTTGCTGAATATAACCCGCCACCGGACTCTCGATGCGCCCGTAGGCGTTCCAGATCTTGAAACCCAGCAGCGACAGCAAATCGTCGTCCGCTTCCGCCACCACCTCGGGCGCGGCGGCCATGGTGAAATTCACCTGCGTGCGGAATTGCGGCGCGACGAAAGTGGTCAAGACCCCGAGTCGCTGCCCGCCGCTGACGTTGGCGCCGGTGCCGTGCCAGATTCGCCCATCAAAGAGCATGGCGCTGCCGGCGACGCCTTCCGCCGGGATGCTGACGACATCTTTGTCGCGCTCGGCATCGGGGCGGCGTCCATAGAGGTGGCTGCGTGGGACGATACGCGTCGCGCCATTGTCCTCGGTGAAGTCGTTGAGCATCCACATGACGTTGATCACGACCGGCGGCGCGATCATGGCCGGGTGATCGTCGACGCGGTTGGATTGCTCGCGCGTCAGTGAGCCGGCGGGCACGGGATTGGGACGGCGATGGATTGGCTCCGGCATCCACCACTGATCGGTGTGCAGATTCATGGCGATGCCACCGGGTTTGGCGATATTGGCGCCGTAGCTGGAGAGCAGATAATCTGCCCCGAGGACGTGCCCGACCACTGCGCGCATCGTCGGCTGTTTGAGCAGGTCGCGCCAGATCTTGCCTTTGTTCACCAGCATCCAGACACGCTGATTGACGCCGCCGGCTGCAGCGGAAAAGGCATCGCGCCGAGTCCGCCCCTCTTCGTCAGTGAAGTTGCCCCACTGCTGCTTGGCGCCGCCATCTTCAAAGGCGTGGCCGCCCTGCAATTCCGCCGCGGCTTGCTCGATCAGTCGCCTCCGCGCCTCCGCCAGTTGATCGGGCGCGATTGCGTCTTTGACCAGGCAATAGCCAAAAGTGTCGATGTCGGATTTCAGAGTCGCGTGATCTTTGGTCGCTTTGGGTAATTCGTCATGTGTCCACTCAAACATGTTTGACTCCATTTGGTTTTGCATTCGCAATATGCGGCATAAAACACTCATCGGACCTGAGCAACGTGCCGTATACGGTGCTAGTCTCAATATGGCAGGAGAATACAATAATCATTAGGGCTTCGCAATGTAAGCACCTACCAATTGTACACACATGTGACAGCGGCTGGACAGTATCTGACAAGAAATAACTTTGGTCTGGCACGGACCCGCCACAAGATGCATTAAGGCAAAAGCGATCGGATTACTTTTGATACATCGTTGACCACGTGTTCGGGTATCCGCGCCATGAACTTGACGCTTCTTACCCTCCAATCGAGAGACTTGACGTGATGGGTGAGTATCACGCCCTTCACATCCAAGTGGTCAGGCAGCGGAATTTCAAAGTCGTGGTGCCTGTTGCGGCTAGTTATAGGACAAGCGATTACTAGTCCAGTACGGCGGTTAAAGGCTTGTGGCGACAAGACGAGCGTTGGCCGATGGCCTGCTTGCTCTCGACCGGCCTGCGGATCAAGGTCCATCAAAACGGCATCGCCGCGATCCGGAACATAGGACATTACCAGACCTCATTGCCTACTGGCGGCCCTGTGTCCCATTCCTCAAATTGATAACCTTCAGGGATACTTGCGAGCATCTTATCAAGGTCATATCGGGATTTTTCAACCGGAATAATGCGGATTTGTCCGTCAACGGATACAAGTTCCACCTTGGCGCCAACATCCAGCCCGGCTTCTAGCGCCAGAGCTTTTGGGATGCGCAGAGCGCGGCTGTTGCCCCACTTTTTTATCTCTGCAATCATGGATTCGCCCTTCCTGTTTCTACATTGTAGATACAATCTTACATAGTGATTGATAACATTTCAACATCTGGTCCTTAATCTGCAGGGTAATCGCATCAAAATCACTGTGCGCCAATATGCGAATTATTGAAAAGATAAATCGACCACAGAGGCACGGAGACACAGAGAAAAGCATCTATGTGATATAGATACAGTCGTATTTCTGCTATAAATGAGAGATCAGGGCAGATTCCTTTCGCCGTTGGTAGCAGATTTGCAGATGGTCGCACCTTGTAATGGTCTTAAACTCGGCGCCGCTGGTCAGTGTCTACGCGACCCTCGGTGCCCACGGTGTACTCGGTGGTGAAATTTTGCACTGAATACAGACCTGCACTCGTTGATGCGATTGCCCTGCCTTAATCTGGATGGTATGTCACGATGCATATTTTGACTTTTGTGGCGAAGACGCAATTCTCTTTTGGCAAAGAATAGCCTTATCGATACTGGCTTGATACAATCTCCCGCATTGCTTATTTTCACACCTTTTTAAGAGAGCATTATGATGACAAGAACAGCGTTAATCGGGGCAGGCGGTATGGCGCGTCGCCACTTGCCCTTGATGATCGAAACCGGCGCCGAACTGCGTGTCATTTGTGAGCCATCGTCGGCCAACTACGAAGATACAGTAGACCTGCTTCAGGAGCTGGGCGCGCCACCACCGCCCAACGAACCCGACCTGGCCACCTTGCTCGATCGCTACGCCGCCGCGCTCGACGCGGTGTTTATCGTCACGCCGCACAATTTGCATCACGATCAAGCCAAGATCTGCATGGAAGCCGGCCTCGATGTGCTCTTGGAAAAGCCGATGGTCATGAACGCGAAAGAGGCCCTTAGCCTGATGGAAACACACGACCGCACTGGCAAGCTGCTGGTGGTGGCTTTTCAAGGTGGCTTGTCGCCACAAATCCGCGAAGCCGCGCGCTTGATCCAGTCGGGTGAATTGGGCGAACTGCTCAACGTGACCGGCATGGTCTGGCAGGGTTGGAAAGAAGCAACGGTGAATTCCTGGCGTCAAATACCGGAAGTCGCGGGCGGCGGATTTATGTTCGATACGGGCGCGCACATGCTCAATACGCTTTGTACCCTGGTAGGCGAGGACTTCAAGACCGTCGCCGCCTGGACAGACAACCGTGGCGCGGATGTCGATATCGACGGTGTGGTGATGGCGCGGCTGGACTCCGGAGCATTGGTCACGATCAACGGCTGTGGCGATTCGATTCCCGGGCTGGATTCGGAGATTTTTATTGCGCTGAGCGGCGGGGTCATCCGCACCGGCATCTACGGCGAGCGACTCTTGGTCCGACGGGTCGGCGAAACGGAATTGATGCCGGTGGATCTTCCCAAGATGCGTGGCGCCTGGGAGCAGTTCACGCAGGTCCGCGCTGGCGAGATCGAGAATCCCTGTCCGCCGGAAGTCGGTTTGCGCATGGCGAAGCTTTGGGATGCCATCGTGGAATCGGCCGCGAAGGACGGACTGCCGGTGCGGACACTGGCAACCGGATAGCGATTGACTTTGATTGACCGGATTATATAACAAAATCGAAGAAGGAGAGCTTTAAATGAAAACAGCAACTGGCAATTTCCCGCTCGGATGGCGACGCCGCAACTTTAGCTGGGAGCAAGACCTCGATAGCATGATTAACTGGGCGCTCGCAAACGACCTGGAGGTCATCGACCTCGGGCGCGATGCCGATAGCTGCACAAAAGCGGTTGTCGATGCCGGCCTGCGCGTTGGCAGTGCCGATTTAACCGTCTGGGGCGAGATGATGTCCCCGGATGCCGGCAAGCGCAAGGCTGCCGTCGCGCGAAATGCCGAGTACATCAACGCTTGCGTGGCCGCCGGCGCCAAAACATTTTTTATCTGCATGGTTCCAGAAGATCCTACCCGTAGCCGCGCAGAGAACTTCGGCTATATGGTCGAGAGTTACAGCGCCTTGAAACCGACCTTTGAAGAGAATGGCGCTTATTTGGTGATCGAAGGCTGGCCGGGACCGGGCTCGCTGGTTTGCACGCCGGAGACCTACCGCGCTTTTATCGAGCAGGTCGGCTCGCCGAATATGGGTGTCAACTACGACCCCTCGCACCTCGTGCGCATGGGCATCGATCCCATTCGCTTTCTGTGGGAATTTGTCGGTCACGTTTTCCATGTGCATGGCAAGGATGGCATCATCATGAACGAAGGCCTCTATCAATATGGCAATCTGCAAGAAGCGACTTTCGACACGCCTTACAAATACGGCGGCATGAACTGGCGCTATACCATTCCCGGCCATGGAGTTTCCGACTGGAAAGTCATACTCAACATCTTGAAGGACAATAACTACGACGGCTGCGTCTGCATCGAGCTGGAAGACCACTACTACGATGACACCGAAACCGATCAGAAGCAGGGTGTGCTGCAGGGCGTGAAGTTCCTGGCCGGGTCCTGAGCGTCCCGCCGCATGGCCGAAGTGAAAAGCGAATGCCATTTAGATTTAATATAGAATCGGGTTGGGGCGACTCGCCAAGCCGCCCCTTTAGAATAGGGATCAAAAACAATGAAAACAACTGCAGTAGTCGGCTTGGGCAATATGGGCATCGGCATGGCCAAGAATCTACTTCAGGCTGGCTTTCCGGTGATCGGCTATGATATTCGCGCGGATCGGCTGGATCGGCTGGCGGAGATGGGCGGTACGCCTGCGCAAGCCTTGAAAGACCTGGCGGGCGCGGATGTCGTTTTTGTCATGGTCTTGAGTGGCAAGCAGGCGCTGGATGTGGTTCGAGAGTTGATGGCCGATTTGCGCGACGGCGCGACCATCATCGTCACTGCTACCATGGCGCCGGCCGAGATGCGCGGCGTTGCGGAGGCCTTGGCGGGCAGCAAGCTCAACTTGATTGATAGCCCCGTCAGCGGCGGCAAGTTCGGCTCCGAAGCGGGTACCTTGACGATGATGGTCGCGGCGGCTGATGAGGTGTTCGCGGCCAATCAGGATGTGCTGAATGCGGTAGGCGACAAAATCTTCCATGTTGGCGCGTCCATTGGCATGGGGCAGACTGTCAAAGCGTCGCTGCAAGCCCTGATAGGCGTGACCTTTGTCGGCATCTTCGAATCGCTGGCGCTGGGCGCTAAAGCCGGCATCAAGGGCGAGACGCTCTACGAAGTCTTCGGCAGCACCCACGTGGGCAATACGCCGTTTTTCAAGAATTGCGCCAAGCTGATCATGGATCGGCAATTCGAAGATACGGGCAGTCATATTGGCACCATGTACAAGGACTTGGGAATTAGCATGGCGCTGGCCCACGAAAACGGCATATCTCTCTTCGCGACCAGCACCGCCTACGAGCTGTTTCAAGCTGGCATCTCGCTTTACCCCGACGGGGACAACTGGTCCCTCGTCAAGTTTTTGGAGCAAATTTCTGGGACAGAAGTCCATTGGTAATCTCAGCAAGCGATTTGTGCGGGGACGTTAAGACGTTTCCCGTGTGTGTTTAGGATGATGTGAGGCCAGGATGGCGAAACTAGGCGTGATCACGGACGGGATCAGCCGCGAATTTGAACATGCGCTGAGCGTGATGAACGAATTTGACTTGAGATATGCCGAACTGCAATTCCTCTGGGACAAAGAAGTCGGCGACCTTGATGACCAAGAAATGAACCGTGTTCAGCAATTGGTCAAGGCCTATGACGTCGAGGTCTCCTGCATTTCGCGGCATATCTTCGGCGGTATGCTTGTCGGAGGAACAATTAGGGATTCAGAAGACTACCTAGCGCATCTTGCTGCGCTGGAGCGCTGCATCGAGATGGCAAAGGCGCTGGACTGCCCGCGGGTACGGATCATGGCCTTCCGCAAAGAGATGATCTTGTTTGGCAGCCACGGCGCGGACGAATGGAATGTGGCAAAAGGCGCCTGGGATAAACTGCGCGAATTGGTCGAGCCAGCGGTTCAGATCGCCGAGGATCGTGATATCACTCTGGTTGTGGAAACCGGCAACAACGCCATGATCACATCGGCGTACCTGGCGCGCAAGCTCATCGACGAGTTGGGTTCCCGGCGATTGAAGGCGCTGTGGGATCCGGCAAACAGCCTCTATTGCGCGGAAGTCCCTTTTCCTGATGGTTATGAATCGCTGCGCGGCGGCTACCTAGGGCATATCCATATCAAGGATGTTGAGGTGCAAATAGCCAGGGCAACCGTCATTTGCAAGCAAATGGGTAGCGGGCATCTGGGACCCTATTTGCCGCAGATCGCCGCGGCGCTGCGTGAAGATGAATATGACGACGCCATATCGCTGGAATCGGTGTATCGTCCGCCGGGAGGAACATTTGAAGATGGATTCCGCGCGTCTATGGAACACTTCAAAAGATCGTTCTCGTAAAGCCGGCGCTACTTACGCCTAACCACTAGTTTGTTTTCTCACGTTGTGTAGTTCTTGGATTTTGTATTATGCTTTGCCTGAAAATATTGAGAGAGTTCGCATTTTGATCTCTGTGGCAACCGATATAGCTAAACTGGTAAACCTTCGATGGAGACTCGATCGTATTCCGCTCCTGCTGTATTTGCTCACATTCATCGTGATGAGTTACCCCTTTGTTTTTCAGATGCACGATCATCTGCCGATGGACAATACCGATACGCACACGGCGCTTTGGCAAAACTGGTGGATGCGGGAGGCTCTAAGCACAGAACAGAACGTCGTATATTCGGATCTACTCTTCTATCCAGAAGGTTTGGATTTAACTCTGCAGCCCCGCCGCTGGTCTACCTTTCCCTTGTGGACACTCTTGTATTCTGTATTCGGCGACCCCTTTGCATTTAATCTCACGGCGACGTTGGGCATCCTTTTCAAGGCATACGGGATGTATCTGTTCGGGTTGCATTTATTCAATTCCAAAATCCCGGCCTGGGTATGCGGTGGCTTCTACGCCTTTTCTGCGCCGGCACTTGCTCTTTCACTGCAGCAGCCGAATACCGGTGCGACCGAGTGGATTCCCTGGTTCATGTTGGCGCTTTCCTATGGGCTTGCCCAGATTCGCGAAGGTGTTCGTGGCCGAACATTAGTATTTCTGATGATAATTGCTGGGCTGCTTTTCGCACTAAACGCATACACTAATCTCAAGATCGGGATCTTCGCGATGCTGCTAGGCGGTAGTTATATCATCTGCCAAATGCTCGCAAGCCGCCTTTGGCAGAAGCGCAAGTTTTGGCTGTCGATGCTTTTGTTTTCAATATCTGCATTAGTTTTTGTCGTCCCGTTAGTTATTTTAGTATTTGGATCCAACAATTTGAACAGCGCGGTAGAGCAAGAAGTAAGCGATGATGAGTATGGTGGTGTTGACCTGTTATCGTTCGTCAAGTCGGAACACTCGCGTCCTCTACTTTATATGCAATCAATAGCCCAAATGGGAGGTGAACGCCTATCGTCTTCCTTCATTGTGCGGCATCTGTCGAATGTGGGCGTTGTTAGCATCGCGTTCGCTTTGGCCGGAGTTATATATGCCGCGCGAAAAGACCGTCGCGCATTTATGTGGTTAGCAATAGCACTTGTTTTCTGGCTCCTGAGCATTGGGGTGGAAGTCTATTTCAATCGCGAACATGTCGAAATGATCTATTGGACACCGTACCGCGTAGCGCAGGATGTGTTTTTCTTTCGAGTAATTCAGCAGCCGTACCGAATGATACTCATTTTTTTGTTTGCGTTTTCATTCTTGATTGCTTATGGCTTGCATTACAAGCTTCTTATCACCGATCAATCCGCGCGACAGCGCATGTTGATGATGGTTTCTATTGTCATGCTATTCTTCTGCACCAGTATTTTCCCCATTCCGCTGCGAGCGGCTCCGAGGCCTCAGTACCTTTCTGCGCTGGAAAGTTTGCCAGATGGCGCGATCATTGATGTACCGATGGGCAGACAACCATCCAAATACTACATGTCCGTACAACGATTTCACCGACGTCCTATTGTTGAAGGTATGATCGCGCGAATGCCCGATGATACCTATGATTACGCCACGTCCAACAGGCTGCTGGCAGTGTTGCATCCGGAGCTATTTTCGGAATCGTTGTTGGACGCGACGCATGACGACTGGCGCAGCGCATTGCGTGACCTGCAGCGGGACGGGTTTCGCTATCTCGTATTTCACCGGCATGTGCCGACGGCATACTCAAAGTTTGAAGTTCTTCCTGAATGGATAAACACACACTTCATCATGCCAGAGCCTTTCTATGAGGATGACAAAGTGACAATTTATGACATCGCGATGTGGGATGGACCATTTCCGGCGTCAAGAGACGAATTCAGTTACACATATTTTCCAGGTACCAGCGACCTAGATCTCCACGTGGGCGACTCTATCATATTGCATGCCTGGTCGCTACTTGATGCCAATGACGTTGAGCCGTGCCAGTCGGTACGCATCGAAAGTTGGTGGCAACTTATGACGGAAGACGATACGCCCTACACCTTGAAGCTTGTCTTAGCCAGCGAGATTGCCGATCGCCAGCTTGCGGCAGTCGACAAAGTGCCAGCCGACAGGTTCACGACTGAATGGAAGCCAAACAGATACTACCGTGACAGGACCACGCTGGAGATTCCCTGCGAGCTAGGAACCGGTCAATACCCGCTGCTACTTGGTATGAAAGAAAGTATGACGGGCGAATCGCTCGAGATATCTTATCCGGATGGAAATACCATCGGCACCCTTTACTACTTGACGACCTTGTACATCCAGAACAACTGACAACTGGAGCGATTGCGAGCTGGACCCGGTCGCGGCGCGCCTGACAGGTCGCTATGAAAGTTAGCCGTATAAGCGCTGTCATTACGCAGATATATTGAGCATAATCAGGCTGTCTTGCCATTCGATTGTTTGAACCAGTCCACAGGAGGAATCATGGCGATCCCAAAGAAAGAATTCGGACGTAGCGGACATCTCAGCACACGCTTGCTATTCGGAGCGGCGGCCTTCAGCGATGTCACACAAGACGAAGCCGACCGGACCATGCAGTTGCTCATCGACAGTGGCGTCAATCACATCGATACAGCTGCAAGTTACGGCGATTCGGAAATACGGCTTGGCCCCTGGATGGAGAAGTATCGTGACAACTTCTTCCTCGCCACCAAGACCGGTGAGCGTACCTACGACAAAGCGAAAGCCCAGTTCGAGCGCTCGCTGGAGCGGCTGCGGGTCAACCAGGTTGATCTGATTCAGTTGCATTATTTGGTTGGCGAAGACGAGTGGGAAGTGGCGATGGGTCCCGATGGCGTGCTCAAATACTTGCTGGAAGCGCGTGAGCAGGGACTGGTCAAGTACATCGGCGTGACCGGCCACGATGTCGCCATTGCCAGTATGCACCTGAAGAGCATTAATCACTTCGACTTTGATTCGGTTCTATTGCCCTACAACTATCCAATGATGCAGAATGAGACCTATCGCAACGCAGTTGAAGAAGTCCTGCGGATTTGCAGAGCGGAGAAACGTGCCGTTCAGACGATCAAGTCTATCACGCGCCGTCCTTATCCGGGCGACGGGCACAGCCATGCCACCTGGTACGAGCCGCTGACCGATCAAGCCAGCATCGACAAAGCCGTGCATTGGGTCTTGGGCAACGAATATGTTTTCCTCAATACCGCGGGCGATATCAACCTGCTGCCGATGGTGCTGGATGCCGGGCACCGTTTCCAGCAGCGCACGCCAGACCATGTCATGCGGGCGATGGTGGAAGCAAGTGATATGCAGCCGCTATTTGTTTAGGCGTGAGCCAATTCAACTGTTGATCGGTTAGTTCTCTTCCTCTGCATTATGCGAACGTCTTTCGTGAGTGGACTATGTGCCGGTCTGCCCCAACTTACGAATCGCGTCGCGGACTTCGTCAGAGCCGAACTTGCCGCGGTCATCTTGACGCCACTCAATGGGATCGACTAACTCCATCTCATCAAGACCGACAAGCGCGTATCCCTTGGCCTGCAAGCCGTCAACAATCGCGGGTAGCGCTTCGATCATCGGCAAAGGACGCGCCAGGCGCAAGGCGTCGTCATCCGATTCGGTACTGTCGTGCAAATCAATAATCGACCCGCCGGCCAGAGACGGATTGTTGAGCGTCGCCTCGACAATGGCTTGTGGATCGGTCTTGACAAAGTCCGCCGGGTTGACATCGGCATCGACGATTTTCATGTCTTTTGACATCGCCACCGGCGAGTAGAGGCAGGTGAAGAAGTTGAAATAATGGGCGCGCAGAAACTGGGTCGGGCGCCCGAGGATGTTACCGATCGCGGCTTCGGCGCGGTCAAAATCGCCGACGTGGATGTGGTGCATGTAACTGTGGTTGCCGATGACATGCCCACTTTTGATGATTCGCTTGGCCGCCTGTGGCCAGCGCTCCACCCATTTGCCCAAAACAAAGAAAGTGCCGCGCGCGCCTCTGCTGTTCAAGATCTTGATGACCTGATCAGTGCGCGGCGGATTGGGACCATCGTCGAAGGTCAGCGCCACCTTCATCTGATCGCGCCTGCCGTGTGTGTAGTATTTCAAAGACATCGACCTGGCCTCACCTTTCGTTTTCCGGCAAGCCAGCGGGGTCGCCGCCCAGAACTTCGATTGCCTGCTGCCAGGACTCCGTTTCGGCATCCCAGCTCTGTGAGTAGACTCCCCAGGCAAGACCGTTAGACCAGAAGGACTGGAATGGCTCCGCCCGGGATAGTACTTTGTCCACCGGCGAGAAGCTCAAGTGGCCCTTGGCGATATCGGCTTGCATACCTGTGAGCGCCAGCAGCAGCGCCCAGCTTGACATGCTGCGGGCGTAGTGATTGCCACATTCCACTTCGTTCCAGGGGTTGCGCCGGATACCGTCATGGCGTTCGCGCACTGCCGCGACCATCTCTATGCCTTCGTCAATCCAGCCCTCGTATATGAGGTGCGCGGCAACCTGATATTCGATACCGGTCCAGACTTCGTCGGCGTAGGGGAACGGCAAGCTGGGCCGGCCGCCCCCGGGCCAACTGCATAGCAGCAAACCGGCCTCGTCATTGAGCGCGTAGACGCGCTGGCAATTGGCGTGCTGGCTGAAATCATCCTTGAAGTTGTGATCGTAGATCGACTTGAGCCCGTCGCGAATGTGCTCGGCGGGCAGCAGCTTGCCCAATCCCAGGATTTCGGCGTGGAGCTGACCAAGCAACTGGTCGGACAAGCAGCCTTCGCCGTGCTGGTACTTTTGCGCGTTGACGTCCGCAACTTTCTGCACGTAATAACCGCCGTTCCAGAGCATCGCATCCAAATTGGCGCTGCCCGTTTCACGGGCTTGGCGACAACGCTGGCTTAAGTCTGCCTCGCCCATGATCAACGCCATCTCCTCGACGGCGCGCAGTCCCGCCAGGTAATAGATCCCGCAGAGCGGATTGGGACCGTGAAACTCGATGTCATAGGTATTGTGCTGCACGGCGTCGAGGACGTGGTCGCCATCTTTGTCCCAGTAACCGCTGGCGAAGCCGATGGCGCGCTTGATGCCGGGCCAGATTTCCGCGAGGAAATCCTTGTCACCGCTCAGTTGCCATTCGCGATAGGCGCGCAGGATCGAGCCCATCTGGCCATCGACGGCAGCGTCCGTTCTGCCGCCCCAGACGAAGTCCTCGTGGAAGGTCCCGAAAGACCGGAAGCGCATGAAACCGTCGTCGCCGGTCTCCACGTTGAATTCGATGCGGCGCATTTCGCGCTCCAGCGATGGGAAGAGGTAGGCGATCGTAAAGGCATAACTCCAGACGTGGGTGCAACTTCCCGGGCAACAGCCGTATTCGTCGTTGCAGCCTTCCCAACCGTAGAAGCGTCCGTCCTCGGTCCAAAAACAGGTGGTGCTGCGCAGCGGCACGATATTGGCGGAGATGGCATCCAGCACAACTGTCGGGAGTGTGGTGGCGAACAGAGCGTCATGAAATTGCCGTGTTGTCGATTCCAGTCTTGGCAGATGTTTGATGACATAGCGACCGGCATCCCAGGCGTCGGCGAAGCGCGTCGCATAGTGATTGCGTATGATGCCCACGTCCTTTTCATCGACACCCAGCATGGGCAACGTGCGCAGGTCCCAGGTATTGGGACGATTGGGGAAAAACCAGGTCAGAATGAAACGGAATTGCTTGCTTTCGCCCGGCGCAAGGCTATCCACCAGACCGAGCGAAGCCGTCGCAAGGCGTTCGCCCGCTTCGTCATCCGCAGGATCGTTGAGCAGCCCGTCATCGAGCAAATCATGCCAGAATTCGTGCAAGTAATCCCACCATTCGCCGCGCATCCAAGAGCGTTTCATGGTCACAGAATTGTGATCGGTGACCAGAGCAACGCTGCCATAATTAAGGTCGGAATCGGCGATTTGGTCGTTGGTCATAGTCAAGCCACGCAGTGCGCTTTCGTCACGAAAGGTATTCACCGCTCGCCCGACCGCTAGTGACGCCCTATTCATGAAAGGATCGAATTCATTGCTACCAACCGGATTGCTTAGCGTACCGACCACGCTGACCTCCACGGGGTCGTCCGACCGGTTGGAAACGGTATAAGTCATGATCGCGCAGGGTATGCCGGAGTCTTCTGGATTCAGAGGCAGCAGCGGTGTATATGCCTCGAGTTGAACAGCCACAGGCAGGTCCGGATCATCAAATTCGATTGCGGCGATAGGATATTGTCCGCGGAATGTCGCGCCCTTAAAGCGCGGCAATCCAGCGCCGGTTGAGGGGTGATAGCCGTGTGACAAGTCAAAAGGTGGCTGTACTGGACCTTCGAGAACGCGGATACGGGCGTCGCGCGCGGCTTGCCGGCAGCGTATGGCGAAGAAGGTCAGGGGAAGCGAGGCGCCTTTTGCCGGCAGATTGAAGATTTCCCAATCTCGCAATTCGCCGCGCGCGCCCAGCGAGACGTTACCGGTGCCGATGCCGCCCAAGGGAAAAGCCAGGGCAGTGGCGGTGGCGTCGTAACTTCTAATTTCATCGTGATATTTCATTTGCAGTTCCTTCTTCACACATGGATTTGTCGACCGTCCAATTTTGACAATTATTGCCGAATAGGCGTTGCGGCGCAGGAAATACTGGGCTGATAAAGCATCAAGCGCCTTTCAAACCGCTTAAAGTCACGCCTTCTACCAATCGACGCTGAAAGATAAGAAAGAAAATCAAGACCGGGACCAGATTGAGTACGATAGCCGCCATCAGAACACCGCTATTGGTTACACCGTCTTGACCGCGCAAATAAAGCATGCCGAGTGGCAAGGTCATTTTGTCAGACGAATTGATAAATATCAGCGGCCAAAAGAAATTGTTCCAGGAACTATTAAAGGTTAGTATCGCCAGCGTTGCCAGGGGAGGGCCCGCCAGCGGAAGCATGATACAGCGATATATTTGCAGGAAGCCCGCGCCATCGATCTTTGCCGCGTCTTCCAATTCGTCCGGTATGGTTTCGAAAAACTGTTTCAACAGGAAGGCGCCGAAAACGCTGGTCGCGTAGGGCACGATGAGCGCGCCCAGGTTATTATACAAGCCCATGCCACGGATGATGATAAACACCGGGATCAGCGTCACGTGCTGTGGCACCATCATTGATGCCAAAAAGAGAATGAATATGATCCGTTTTCCGGGGAAGCGTAAGCGAGCGAACGCATAGCCGGCCATGCTGCAGGTGATGAGCTGCGCGACGGTGACACAAGTAGTGACAACGACGCTGTTGAGGAAGAAGCGCAAAAAATCGACGCGCTCAAACACCACTTCGTAGTTATCCAGACGGAAGGCGCTGGGTACCACCGGTGGCGGCAACTTGAAGAATTCATGTGGCTGTCCAAAGGAGAAGGACACGGCCCAGACCAGCGGCAGAAACATAATGAGCGAACCCAGGACCAGTGGCAGCGCGAGTATTACGTTGGCCAGGTAAGCTCGCCAATTGTGTATCAACTTGTCCCGGGCGTCATCAAAGCTTGGAAAGATGGGATTGCTCTTTGACAAAGTCACGTTCGTCATTGCTTCGCCCATCGCGGATTAACGATAAAAGACCCAACGGTCGCCAAGCCGAACTTGAGTAACGGTCAGCGCCAGGATGACAAAGAACAGGACTACCGCCATGCTGGCTGCGTATCCCATATTGAAGCTGCCAAAGGCCTCGCGGAAGAGGTACATAACGACCGTTCGCGTCGCGTCGCCGGGACCGCCATTGGTCAAAACATACATGGACTCGAAGACCTGGAATGCCCCGATCAAGGCGATGATCAGCGAAAAGAAGAGAGACGGCGTTAGCAGCGGGATGGTGATACGCGTTAACCTCACGAAGCGTCCGGCGCCGTCGACCACTGCCGCATCGTAAAGCTCGCGTGGGATGGCTTGCAGACCTGCCAGGAAGATGAGCGTAAAAAAGCCGACATGTTTCCAGACGTCGATCAAGACGACCGAACGGAAAGCCCAGACAGACGACGATAGCCAGGGGACTTTGTCGAAGCCCAGCCGAGTCAGATAATAATTGATCACACCGGTGCTCTCTTGCAGCAGGAAGCCAAAGAGCAACGCCACCACGACTGTCGAAATGACAAAGGGGATGAAATAGGAGGTGCGCAAAAACGCCTTCAACCAGCGCCACCTGACGCTGTTGATGCCTATCGCGATGAACATGCCCAAGCCCACGTTCAAGGCTGTCGCGGAAACCGCGAAAAAGGCCGTGTTCTTCAGCGTGGTCATGAAGAGCTTGTCGCTGGCAAGCTCGACGAAATTGTCGACGCCCACGTATTCCGGCTCGGAGAAGAAGTCCCAATCGAAAAAGGACATGCCCAGCCCCGAGATCGTCGGAATCAAGAAGAAAACCAAGAAGCTTAGGAGCGTCGGCAGAATGAAAAAGTAGCCGGCAATGGCTTCTCTTGCGACCAGAGGATTAGGCTTCTTCCAACGCAACCCCGCCCGAAATGGCGCCATCAGATAGATCTGCCCTTCGACTGTGACTGTTGGTCTTGCCCCTGGTTAACCCCGACGAATCCGTCTCGCCAATGTCAACGAGAGCCATTGCCAAAACGGTTCATATACGGGACTGTGCGCGCGGTTGAAAAGGCGGAATGGATAAAGGTCCACTCCGCCATTCGCAAGGTGGCTTAGTTGTTATCCGCTATCACTGCTTCCATATCCGCTTGAATGTTGGCAGCGGCGTCTTCAATGGACATTTCATTCGCCCAGGCTTGCGATATATATCGATCATGTATTTCCGCCAGTTCCGCGAAGTAAGGCGCGTTGATGACGGTCCGACCACCCTCCAGCGCCTCATAGAATCTCCAGTAATTGGCGGGGCTCGCCGCGACCAAAACCGGATCGCTCGCCAATGACGTCCGGGCGGGCGCGCTTGCCGAGGCATATTCGCCCGACAGCAGCTTCGACATGACTTCCGTGCTTATCAGATGCTTCACCATCTCCCAAGCCAGATCCGGGCGCTCGCTATCCTTGGTGATGCCGTAGCCGTCCGTACCCCATTGGGAGCCTCTGGCAGCCTCTCCCGATTTGGTGGGGAAGAAGTTGACATCGTAGTCATCGGCGGACATACCGGCCGGGATCAACCTTTGACGTCCTGCCGGCGAATCAATCATCATTCCCAAGGTGCCGGCGACAAAAGCTTCCCTGAAGTTGAAAGAGCCGGAAGGAGCGACCTCGTGTTCCCACATTAGGTCGTGAACAAACTGGAGAGCCTCGATGGTTTCAGGCCGGTCGTACCAGGGCTCGGTGAAATCCTCGTTGAGGAAGAAGGAGCCGTTGGCTACGGTCCACGGACCCAGGTGCCAGAGCCAGGAGTTGCTATGGAAGCCCCAAACGTCGTTTGTGCCGTCGCCGTCGGTATCTTCTGTGAGGGTCTGGGCATAGTGCAGAAAATCATCCCAGGTCCAATCGGGCGCGGGTTCGTCCAAGCCAGCGTTTTCCAGGACCGACTTGTTGTAATAAATCAGCGTGGTATTCCAGGCGAAGGGCAACAAATATTGATGATCATTCCAGCGCAATCCCTCAAGTAGCTTGGGATGCGCATCGTCCAGGAACTCCTGGATATCCGGATCGCTCTCGATGAAGGAGTCCAGTTCCAGCAGGACGCCACGCTCCGCCATCAGCGGAACGGCTTCAATGGCATTCCAGATGACATCGACGCGCTCGCCACCCAGCATGGTGGTGACGATTTTCTGTGTATAGTTGCCCCAACTGTCCAGGGGAACCGGAATATAGTTTATGGTTACTTCGGGATGCTCCGCCAGGAATCCTTCAAAGTATGCTTCCCATTTCTCCTGCGGGGCGAAAGAACCGTATACGAATCCCAAGGTCACATCGTCTTGGGCGGGAGTGACAACTGCTGATGTCACTAGCAAAAAAGATACAAGAACTATGCGAATAGTTTTCGCGTTTCTGAACATTTTTAACCTCACAGAAAGACTAAAGCCTTCTAGAATTAGATGGCTACGTGCCAGAAATGGCAGAAGACCGTCGATGAATTGAACTTCCCTTCTCTAGTTGTTCAGATGCTAAATTGGCCAACGCCGACGCACAATGCGCACAAGGTATGATTTCAGTGATTTTAACGACAATCTTCGAGCTTGGCAAATGATGGCAACGACGACGGGAGCATTCTCTCTTGCGATATAGGGCACGCTTCGATAATTCGACACAAGACAATCTGGAAAGACCTCACACTCAGATATGGGAGTTCAAGGGAACAGCCCCGTAGGAAAAGACCCGGACCAGAATAGTGTCCTGGCCAGCCTGTGGAACCATTCTTGGGTCACTTTTTTTGCTGTGTTCGACGTCAATCAGTGCGCCGTTAAAGATCAACGAGCGCGAGCGTAGAGATGCTCGCGTCAATCTCGTCGCTCGAATCATGGAAAAGGGATCAACTCCACCTGGGGCAAGAAACGGCGCATATCCGCGACATCGTAAGCGGCGGTGCCCGGCTGCAGGCAGACGGCCGTCGCCGCAGCGACCCCCAACCGCAAGCCATCTTCTATTGGCGTACCGTGATGGATGGCATGCGCCAAACCTGCCAATACTGCATCGCCCGCGCCCGCCGGGCTACTGACATCGACTTCTATCGGCGGGATGCGATAGCAGCCCTCGCGCAGTACCGCCAGCACGCCGTTTTTGCCTCGTGAGATGACAACTTCGGTGCCATAACGCGCCAAAATATCCCGGCCCGCGGCAACCAGCGCTTCCGTGGAATCCAGCTCGTGGCCGACCAGGGCGGACAGTTCAAGATTGTTCGGCTTGATAAAGGTCGGTTTGGCTTGCAGGCCGACACCTAAATTGGGCTGCGAGGCGTCAAAGAGTACGGGAACGCCCTGCTCGTGCGCCAGTTTGATCGCCTCTACGTAGAATTCGGGGTCCATGCCAGGTGGCAGGGAGCCGCCGGTGATCACCACCGATGCCGACTTGAGCGCTAACGCGTATCGCTCGCGCAAAGCGTCAAGATGACTCGGCTCGACGAACATGGACGCGGAGGTGATGGTGGTGTGCTCGCCCGTACTTTCGTCAATGATGACGGTGTTGATGCGCGTCTCGCCCTCGGCGCTGACAAAATCGGTGGTCACGCCATCGGCTTCCATCATGTCCTTGACTTTGTCGCCGACCGACCCCGCCGCCAAGCCCAGCGCCAGGCTGGGGACCCCCATCCTTCCCAGGATCCAGGAAGCATCGGTCGGTTTGCCGCCCAGGCTGTAAACCGTGCGGGAGGCGCGCAGGGTTGTGTCGGTTATCAGTTTGGGGACAAAAACCGTCAGATCAATCGTGGTATTGGGCGTCAGAGAGACGATCATCCGGACTAGTCGTCGTTGAAGTCGGCGATGGCCGCTTCCATATCCGCGCTTTCTTCGCGGAGCATGGGGCTGGCGCCCAAATGCTGCGACATCATCATGACGTAGGCGTTGGTATCGAGGCGCTCGACGGCATCCAGCGCCCCTTTCAGGTGATTGCCCATCAAGAACAGACCGTGCCAGGGCGCGATGGTTCCCGCGGCGTGCTTGGCAATGCGCGCCTCGCGCCCGCGCATGGTGGCGACGATACGCTCGCCCAATTTGGGGCTGTGCGCCGGGGCATATTCGATGACGGGCGTGACGCCGAATTTGCGCGTGGCTTCCATGATCGGAGGCATTGCTCTGTTCGCGCAGGCGAAGACCATGAGGTTGCGCGGATGCGCGTGAATAACGGCGCTACCATATTCACTGAAATTTTCGTGCAGACCGAAGTGTACAGCGCTTTCGCGCGTCAAGCCGCCATCGCCTTCCAGTATTTCTCCCTGCTTGCTGACGACCAGGACGTCTTCGGCGTCCAATTGCCACTGGCGCATTTGTCCGGCGAGCGTCGGCGACATGCAATAGACATCGTCCACGCGCAAGCTGATATTGCCGCCACCGGCATCGGTCAGATGGCGACCAAAGAGTACCCGCCCGATATGCGCAACCAAGGCGCGCCCGGCTTGTACTTCATCGGTCAAGATCTTGTGGCCTTGCAACATTCGCAAATCCTCACTTTTTTCGACATAATGCCATTATAGCGACAGGTCTGCGGATGACAATCATCGAAAGGGAAAGCCATGTCTTTTGAATTCGCCACCGCAACGCGCATCATTTTTGGCGACGGCAGCGCCGGTCAATTGGCGTCGCTGGCGCAGGACCTGGGCAGTAACGCCTTGCTCTTCACGGACGATCAGCCCGAGCGCGTTGACGACCTGATTCAGTTGCTCAAGGATTCGGGACTGCGGCAGTCGCTTTTTCAGGTAGTGGGCGAACCAAGCGTGGAGCTCGTCAATCGCGCCAGGGAAAGGGCATTGTCCGCCGGTTGCAACCTGGTCATCAGCATCGGTGGCGGCAGTGTCATTGATAGCGGCAAGGCCACAGCAGCGCTCATCCCCAACGCGGGGGACGCGCTCGACTATCTCGAGGTGATCGGCAAAGGACAGAAACTGCAAGAAGCGCCTTTGCCATTCATCGCGCTGCCGACCACGGCCGGTACCGGCGCCGAGGTGACCAAGAACGCCGTACTCGCTTCGTACGAGCATCGCGTCAAGGTAAGCTTGCGCGACAATCGCATGCTGGCCGATATCGCCCTGGTGGATCCGCTGCTGTCCCATTCGATGCCGCCCTCGGTGACAGCCAGCACGGGCATGGATGCCCTCGCCCAGGTGCTCGAACCCTATGTCTCTTGTCTTGCCAATCCGCTGACAGATGGCCTCTGCGTCGAGGGATTGCGCCGCGCCGGACGCTCCTTGCGCCGGGTATATGCCGAACCGAACAACGCGGCTGCGCGGAACGATATGTCCTTGACCAGCCTGCTGGGTGGATTGGCGCTGGCCAATGCCAAGCTCGGCGCGGTACATGGCTTCGCCGGCGTGCTGGGCGGGATGTACAATGCGCCACATGGCGCTATCTGCGCCGCTTTGCTGCCGCCGGTCATCAAAGCAAATATCCGCGCCTTGCAGCAGCGCCATCCGGAGAACCTGGCATTGAGTCGCTATGAACATGCCGCGCAATTCATCTTGTTCGATCGCGCCGCCACCGCGGACGGGTCAGTGTCGGCGGGTCTGTGTCTACGCGACCCTACGCGACCCCAGGACGCAGTGGACTGGATCGAGGAAACCAGCCGGATTTTCGGCATCCCCGGGCTAGGCGCTTATGGCATCGAGGAAAAGGACTTCGACGAAATTGTCGAGAAATCGGCTGTTTCCAGCAGCATGAAGGGGAATCCCCTCCCGCTCACGCATGAGGAGTTGAAAGCCATTCTGCAGGCCGCGCTTTAGCGCGCGAACAGGGCCAATGATGAGAGGCAGTGGCAAGTTACGTAAAGACATCGTCACGCTGTACTTGATTGTCGTCACTTCGATCTTGTGGCTGGATCAATTCTGGGCTGGCGCGCCTAGCACTTCCGATGGCGATCTGATTTTCATATCCGATACCGATTCGATTGATGCCGGCCGCGCTTCGAATGCCGCCTATCGCATCGGGCTGGATGGCAGCGGCTTGAAGCGCATTGTCGGCTCGATCCCGCATGGTGATGGCTATCTAAGCATCTCGGACATAGATTGTCATGCGGCGTCGCAATCGCTCGTGATCGCCAGCCAGCGCCATGATCTCAACGGCTTCTATCATGCTTTGCTTGATGGCTCAAAGCTGCATCTGGACCGACCCGCCGCCGGCCGCTTGCTCACGTCGCTCAGGCGCATCGCTCTTGCGCCTGACGGCGTCGCCGTCATCGTTTCGCGCCAATACTTGGAATTCTCGCAGCCGCGATTTGGCTTGATCAGAGGTGATCTTGCCAGCCGCGAATACAAGAGCATCAAGGCGCCGACCGAGCAGCGATCGTTTGATTCGCCAGTTTGGTCGCCCGATGGAGGCAAAATCGCTTACATCATCGTGACGCACGCGCCGGACACGCCGCTGTCCTATTCGCTTGCGCTTGCGGCCCCTAACGGGACTGGCGAACGCGAGATCCATCGCACCACGCTCACCATAGCGGATATCGACTGGTCGCCCGACGGCCAGTGGATTGCCGCAGCCATCGGCAGGCAACTCTACAAGCTGCGCCCGGATGGCAGTGATCTGACGCGGCTCAGCAATCATCACGGCGGAATTTCAAATCCGCGCTGGTCGCCGGACAGCGAACAGATCAGCTATGTCGCGCCCTCGTCGTTTCCGGGTTTTCAACAGTTGATGGTGATGGATGCCGATGGGAGAATTATTCGTCGAGTGTTGAATGTCCGCGGTGAGGTGATCAACGGATGTTGGGTTTGATGCGCGGGCGACGTATGAGAATACAAATACACATCTCTAGAAGTCCTTGACTATTCAGGTAATTCACATGTCTGTAGCATTTAAAAACCTGCTCTATACAAGGCTAGTGATATGACTTCATATTACCTTACTTATATTTGCGAGAGGGAACTATCGAACGATGAGCAAATTGACTGACGAATACGGTGAATTCATCAGCTTGCATGAAGGAGTTGGAAACCTTAACGACATAGTTTGCAGCTTTGAGGTCGGCCAAAAACCTGACAGCACTATCATATTCCATTGTTCATCAAAGGAAGTCTTCGACCCAGACGCCATGTCGATAGAATTTGCTGGCACCATTGGCGACGGCACACAAATATGGGCAAAGGGAAACGCTTTCCCTCGCTGTGCATTAACGTTTGATAGCTATTCAGCGAGCCAATGCTATTTTCGTTCATTTGCGGGATTTCGATTGAGTATAGGGGCACCGGACTGGAGCAATGTCCATGAAGTCCGGTTTTCCATTGCAAACTTCGTGTTTTGTGGCAAGGATGAAATGGAAGATGGCAGAGGGAACGGCCGAGAAAAACTAGAGATCAAAGTGGGCGACTTTGAAGCGTACTTTGAGAAGCTCGGCAACTACGAAGACATTGTGGAGTTAATTCTCCATAAAGACAGGCCAGGAATTACTTGCGAACTTGTAATCAACATTGCGGATCATACGTGGGAAGAAGTAATTGAGTTCGCAAACTACATCTGCATACTCCTGGCCCTTTCGTCATGTAGAACTGTCGATTGGGTTAACATGAGACTCTTCGATAGCAAGTCATCATTCCTTTGCTGTCATTATCAACACCGGCGGATATCCGGAGCGAGTCAGTTTGATATGATTGACTTTGGGGATCTCGAAGTTGCGGTCACATATCTGACACAATGTTATCCGACTTTTAAGCAAATCAATCCGAAATTTCACATTGACACTGCGGCGTTTATTCTTGGTGATCTCCGTCCACACCCGCTCTTGGAAACACGTGCGTTGCTTCTGTATAGCATTGTTGACTCATTCACAAAGAAGGTAAGTGTAAACAACTCATTCGAATCGAGGCTCAAACATCTGCTGAATACATACGGTGTGTGTTACAAAAGCAAGGAAGCCAGATTGTTTGCAAGAAGCAGGAACAGCATCGCGCATGAGTTCCAGTTTATGACCGAAAATGGAATGGGTGCAAAAGAGGAGTACTTTAGGAATCTTAACCTGTTTCATCGACTCTTGTTGCGAATGCTTGGATATGAATTCTACTATATTGATGTTACTAAACTCCCGCATAGGTCGGAATCCCGAAAGCACAAGCTTAAAGTGTGTAACAGAACACCTGCAAGCTAAGTTCGGTTGTTTCTCAAGCAATGCACTTCATCTGAGTAACCTGCACGGCGCGAAAACGCCCCAGATGGTAAATGGATGTTGGGTTTGACTGTGTCAGTGAGAGTTAACTTGTCACCGCTCAGTCGACTTCCCAATCTTCAACATTCAGGCCGGGAATGCGTTCAAATTCTCGTGTGTTGTGTGTCACGACGATCAGTCCATTCGCTCTCGCAATTGCGGCGATCAACATATCGTGTCGACCTACGGGCGTACCCCGCCGTTCCAAGTAGGCCCGAATACCACCGTACTCTTCGGCGGCATCATCATCAAAAGATAGACTGTCAAAATGTCGTAGAAATTCATCCTGTAGTTCGCGCGACCGTTCTGGGGTCTGGCTCTTGGCGGAACCGTAATACATCTCGCCCATGGTAATGGTGCTTACGGCGATATCGGCATACGATTTGCTGTCCATGTTTCTCTATATTTGAGGTGCTCGTCCGTTGATGTAACGAATGCAAGTATTGGTGTCGAGCAAATATCTCATTCAAGCGCGTCTCCGGTTTATTCGGTTGGCGATTCGTTCCACTCAATTGGATCGTCAGCCAAGATACCGTAGTTCTGTTCCACAAACTGTTTCCAAGGCAAGTGTCGATAACCAATGGACGCGTTACCATGCTTATGCTCGGCAATTTCACCCCTTTCCACGGCTTTCACTGCCGCTAGGGTTGACTTGAAGGCGGGATTTTCGCGATCAGTGAATCGTTCAAGGTTTGATTCTTCGGTAAAGAGTGTCCCATCAGGTAGAATCGCCCCCGCTAAATCAGCGCAGTCCAGAATCGCCCCGGCCATTCTTGCGCCCAATAGATTCGCCTGATTCAGATTGACGCGACGCAGATTCGCCTGTTCCAAACACGTCCAGCGCAAATCTGACATGCCTAAGTTTGAGCCGTCAAGGTTCGCGCCATTTAGATCCGCTTCGTACAAGCTTGCTTTTCTCAAATTTGCGCCTTGCAGGTCACTTCCCCGCAAATCTGCGCCATTTAGGATCGCCTCCGCCAGATTTGCACGGTACAAACAGGCGCCTTCCAGGCCCGCGCCACTCAAGTCCGCGCGCTGCAATCTTCCACTGTTATTGCGTATCTCGGTGTCTTCGCGTCGCCGCTTCACGCTAGTTAGCCGGTCCCAAGAAAGTTTGCTTATCTTTGATTCCAGCATATCATACCACACTCGAAGCTGTACACGTCTCGCCCAAGTCAAGCAAGTTCAGGGGACTGCGGAGGCTAGCCGACGCGGCATGAAAAACACCCAAATCACCGCCGTGCCCAGTACTAGCATCGCGCTCAAGCTCAGCAAGGTCGATTGGTAGCCCAGCGCCTGAATCGCCAGCCCACCGAGAATCGGACCTGCCACCTTGCCCAAGTTCTGCATCATGCCGATCAGGCCCATGCCTGCGCCCAGATGTTCGGGACTGATGCGGTCGGAGACCAGGGCAATCGCCGCGGGGAAGATCAGCGCTTGCGCCAATCCCATCATCAGCGCAGGCGCGAGGAAGGCTGCGCCAGTGTCCAGCACATGGACAAGCGGCAATGACGCGGCCAGCACAAGCATGCCCAAACTGATGCTCGTCAGGTATCCCCAGCGATCGCCCAAGCGACCGCAATAAGGTTTGGCGATCACATGTACTGCTTCCTGCAGGCTGAAGAATGTACCAACCAGCGCAACGCTCACGCCGGCGTCGAGCGCGTATATCGGCAAGAACGCTTTGAGCGTATAAAGGGCGACAAAGGTGATGGCTTCCAGCGAACCGGTCAACCAGATAGCCGGTGTGCGCCCTCCGTCTCGAATGGCGTTGCGGACGTGCTGCAGCAGGGGCTTGAGCTTATGTTTCTTCGCGGGAACGGTGTCCGGCAATTGCAGCACCGGAATAAAAACGGCACAGCTGATCAAGCCGATGACCGTGAAAACAGTCGCCGGATCCATGACGGTCAGCAGCCAACCCGCCGTAATAGGACCGACGATATAACCCCCGCTGCGCGCCATTTGGAACCAGCCGATGTCTTCGGCAACCGAAGGGTCAGTGTCGGCGCGACCCCGATCCCCGCGCGATAGCTCGGCGATATAAGCCAGGGTAACTGGTCCATAGATCGCTGTCGCCAAACCGTGTAACAGGCGGACGACAAGCAGTTGCTCGGTGCCGCTGATGAAGCCGTACAAAAAGGGCATTAAGGCGAAGAAACAGGCGCCGATCAAAAGCCAGATGCGCCTGCCGCCGCGATCGGACAAAATGCCGAAGAAGGGCTTCAGCACCAGTCCCGTGATTGTGGATACGGAAACGATGGCGCCGAGGAAGGCGCCGGATGCGCCGAGCGAGTCGGCGAAAATGGGCAAAAGCGGCGTCTTGCCCATCTGATAGCCGGACCTGGCCAGGAAGTCCGCCAACATGACATAGAGGAAGGGTTTGCTACGGCGCATTTTTCATTTCACCACAGAGGCGCGGAGGCACAGAGAGAGAAATCACTCGTGATGAATCTCTCGGACTCCTCAGTATCTATGTAATACGGAGCGGGTAGGGGCGACCCGATGGGTTGCCCTTTTCGGACGACTCGCCAAATCGCCGCAAAATTGCTCATTATTGAGAGCTCGTCATTTATGTAAGCCAGAATCTAACTTGTGAATGACGGTGGTTGATCCTTATTACCGGAAAACACAGACATCATTCCACCTTGAGCACGACTTTGCCAAAACCGGCGTTGCCTAGCATGGTGTTGAACTCCGCCAGATTGCCGTCCACGATGTCGTCGAATTTGACGGCCACCCCGTCGATATCCCCCGCGATTTCGTCAAAAGCGCCGTATTCATAGTCGGTCGGCTTGTAATCCCCCAGCGCCACGTTGAAGGTCAGGTTGGTCAATTGCGTGGCCAGGCGATCGCCATGGTTCATGCTATCGGGCCAGCCGGCGCGGGTATCGGGAATCATCAATTCCTTTTCGACTTCGAGAACCTGTTCTTCCAGCGATTTAGCCGCGTCGATGATGCCCGCTGCCGATTCCAGCCCGGCGATTCGCTCGCGCCAACCCTTGAGCTGGGCCCGTACATCGCGCATTTGGTTGACAACCTTGTGCGTCGCGGAGACCTTGTCGCGGATCGTCATAAGCAGATCGAACTGCTCTTTGAGGTCGGCCTTGGATGCCGGCGCACCGGCTTCCTTGGTTATTTCAAACGACGTGCTCAGTTCTTCCTCGCCGAAGCAGAGCGTCACCCAATAGGTGCCAGGCGCGGCATGCGGTCCCTTGATTAAACCTTGCTGATTGTCGTTATGCGGGATGACCTTGTGCGCATCGGGATAGCGCAAGTCCCAGACGAAGCGATTCCAACCGGCGTTCGAGCTGATGCGCAGTTCCTTGGGCTTCTCGTCGGATGGGTCAGTGTTTGCGCGAAGCTCGCGTAGCCCTGCCGCTTTCTCCTCGTCATCGGCGTGCAAGCTCTTGAAAGTCTTGACCTCGTTGCTCTCGGCGTCTTCGATGCGCAAGCTGATGGTCGAATCCGGTTTCTCGCGCAGATAATAAGTGATCACTGCGCCTTTGGGCGGGTTGACGCCGCTGTCCAGCCAGGTTTCCTTTCGACCGTGTTCGGGCGTCTCCTCAATCAGGTAGGGCGCGACCGAGCCCAGGGTGCTCATATACTGTTTGCCGTCGCCACTTTCGAAGAGGCCGTCGAAGACCTTGGGCAAGTGGCGCTCCACCCGGCGCGGCGCCATGAGGTGCACGGTTTTATCAGCGATACTGTCGCCGTATTGATGCAGCACGGTCAGGTCGTCCAGTATCCAGAATGAGCGGCCATGCGTCGCGATAACCAGATCGGTACCCTTGACCTTCAGGTCGTAAATCGGACTGACGGGCAGATTAAGCTGGAAGCGCTCCCACCTGTCGCCGCCATCAAATGAGATGTACAAACCGAACTCGGTGCCCAGATACATCAAGCCCTCGCGGTTGGGATCTTCGCGGACGGCGCGGCAGAAATGATCGTCGGCGATGCCGGCGGTGATGAGCGACCAGCTATTGCCGTAGTCAGTCGTTTTGAAGACGTATGGGGCGTAGTCATCGTTCTTGTAACGCGTGGCCGTGACATAAGTTGTTGCGGCATCGTGCGGCGACGGTTCGATCATGTTGAACATGCACCATTCACCCAGGTTCGGCGGCGTGATCGCCGTCCAGTTGGCGCCGGCGTCCCGCGTGATATGCAGCAAGCCGTCGTCCGAGCCGGCCCAGATGACGCCGGGTTCCTGCGGCGATTCCGCCAGGGTATACACCGTGGCGAAATGCTCGGCGCCGACCGCGTCGCGATTGATGGGTCCGCCGGAAGGTTTCAAGGTCTCCGGATCGGCTTTGGTCAAGTCGGGACTGATCTCCTGCCAACTTTGCCCCTCGTCGGTCGTCCTGAGTATTTGATTGCCGCCGATATAAATGATGCTGCTATCGTGGGGCGAAAAGACGATGGGGTAGGTCCAGGCAAAGCGGTACTTGTCCGCCCCCGCGCCCAAGCCAGTAGACGAGCGTGGCCAGGTGGAGATGAGGCGGATCTGCTGCGTGCGGTGATCGTAGCGCTGCAGGCAGTTGCCGCCCCCGGGCGAGCTGCCGACGGCGCCGACATAAACAATGTCCGGATCATCGGGATGGACAGCGATATAGCCGCTCTCGCCCGAGCCGGTGATATCGCAATCGTCCCACATAATCGACGAATAACGGCTGCGGCTGGGTACGCGCAAGCTGGAATTGTCCTGCTGTGTGCCATAGACATAGTAAGGATCGTTGCTATCGACATCGAGGTGATAGAACTGCGACGTCGGCTGATTGTAGATGCTGGAAAACGTCAAGCCGCCGTTCAGCGAGACGCAAGCGCCGCCGTCGTTGCCGTGGATCATGATCTGGTTATTGCCGGGGTGGATCCACAGGTCATGGTCATCGCCGTGCGGCGTGGTGATCTCGCTGAAGTTGTGCCCGCCGTCGGTCGATTTCCAGAAGCTGAGGTTGTTGACGTAGATGGTATTGGCGTCCAGCGGATCGGCGGTCAAGTGCATGTAATACCAGGCGCGGGAGATGTAACGCTGATCCTTCGAGCCGACGACCCAGGTTTCGCCATAATCGTCGCTGCGATAGATTCCGCCGTCGGGCTGGTTCTCGACAATCGCCCAGACCCGTCCGCTTTGAGCCGGCGAAGCCGCGACGCCGATCTTGCCCAGCAAGCCCTCCGGCAAGCCTTTGTTGCGGCTGATGTTCTCCCAACTGTCGCCGCCATCCATCGAACGCCAGAGGCCGCTGTCCTCGCCACCCGACGAGATCTGCCAAAAGTTGCGATAGGCTTCCCAAAACGAGGCATAGATGATGCGCGGGTTATTCTTGTCGATGCTGAGATCAATCGCGCCGGCTTTGTCACTGACGTGCAGGATCTGCTCCCAGCTTTCACCGCCGTCTTTGGAGCGGTAGACGCCGCGTTCGGCATTTTCGCCGAAAGCATGGCCAAACGCCGCCATATAAACCAGATCGGCGTTTTCCGGATGACTGCGGATCTTGGCGATTTGGCGCAGGTCTTTCAAACCCAGGTGCTTCCAACTGCGCCCGGCATCGGTCGATTTGTAAACGCCATCGCCGATCGAGACATCAATGCGGATGGTGGTTTCGCCTGTACCGGCGTAGATGACGTTGGGATCGGCCGGCGCTACTTCCAGCGCGCCCACGGACGAAGATGTGAAATAACCGTCGCTGATATTTTCCCAATATTGCCCGGCGTCGCTGGTCTTCCAGACGCCGCCGCAGACGCCGCCGAAGTAAAAGGTATTGGGGTCGCGCGGGTCCCCGGCGACCGCGACCACGCGTCCGCCCCGGAAGGGTCCGATGCAGCGGAATTCAGAGAGCCCTGCGAATTTTGATTGGGTCATGGTTGGTGTTCCTTTTGCGAGTGTGTTGTAAGTGGTAGGATATTGTAGCGCGGCGGGTTTGAATTCACCACCGAGGTACGGCGGCGTGGGTCGTCATATGGGGAATCCGTAGGGGCGACCCATTGGGTCGCCCGATCTTAACCGCCGAGGACACCGAGTTCACCGAGAGATTGAATCGAACCACAAAGACACAAAGGGGGCGCTAAGCCGAAATCTGTAGGGGCGACCCATTGGGTCGCCCGCTTTGAACCACCGCGGTCACCGAGAGATTGAATCGAACCACAAAGGCACAAAATTCGCGAAGAGGGCGCTAAGGCGAAACCCGTAGGGGCGACCCAATGGGTCGCCCGATCTTAACCGCCGCGGCCACCGCGGTCACCGAGAGATTGAATCGAAGCACAAAGGCACAAAGGTCACGAAGGCGGCGCTAAGCCGAAATCCGTAGGGGCGACCCTTGGGTCGCCGGATTTGAACCACCGAGTACGCCGAGGCCACCAAAAAATTAAATCGAACCACAAAAGCACAAAGGTCACAACGGGAGATAGGCGATGTGGGCGTCATATGGGGAATCCGTAGGGGCGACCCAATGGGTCGCCCGATTTGAATTGGAAGTCAAAACCCAATGTGATGGTTACTGGGTCATTTCGCCTATGAAAACTCTTGAAAGTTTTTCGGCTGCTTCCGCGATTGTGCATATTCGAGAATCGGGCATTTCGATAGTCATATTTGGCGTAGGCAGAAACTCCAAAACAGGCTCTCCATCCAGCTTGCCGACTGTAGCCTGAATCCTGTAGCTATTCTCGCCTGCCTGAAAGCTCGAAAGGTGTCCCACTTCGTTGAGCATTGTTTCTCTATCCTGCAGTTGGTCTCGTAACCCCGCATGCTGATGGTCCAAAGACCGTACGAACGCGGCGACTCTCGCATCGCCATCAATAACGGCCTGCAAGTTGCCATCTATTTGCTTATTAATGTCCTTCATTTTACTCCTGATTTCATCAACCTCCCATTGTACTGCGTTGTGCGTATTACCGTCATATGTAATCCCGTTAGAGTCCGCGCTAATATAAATTCTGCAACCTTTTATCAGTTGTCCATCAATGGAGATGAAAGAAGAAAAACTTGAACTAGAGTTGAGACCGCTGCGAGATTTAATTCGCGAGTCAGAACGAGCTAACTCCATCAATTCATGCTCAAAATATGCATGGGACTTGGCGACAGTGTCTTGTAAGAAGTCACGTTTCTCTCCAACTGTAAGATCTCGGCTTATGCGTTGCGAGGCTATACCTGGATCCGCGTTTTTCAATCGCTCTACTTCTAGTTTTGTCTTCCCATCCCATGTCTTCCAGTGATCTGGGATTAACTCCCTCCGCAATGGTTGGGCATTGCGGAGGGCTCGCATCAAGAGGACTGCCGATTCCTGTGTACAATCAAATTCCACCCACTGATGGTCATTCAATGGCGCTTGAACCATCGTCTCGCGTTGCAGCCGAACCGGGACAATCGGCTTCTGATTAATTGCAGCATGTTGAAGTTCCTTTTGGCACATTTCCGAATCATTCGAGTATTCAGAAATGGTAAACAGGAATAGCTCGCAGCTTTCAATATTTGCGGGAAGCTGCGGGTCCGCGGGGTTCGCTCCCATCATGTCGCGTTGAAATCGCCAAGATTGATAGTTCTCGTAAGCGATTAAATCTTCGAGCTTTTTCGCCGTTGCACCGTCTTCGTTAGCATGGCTGATAAATGTCTTCATTGTTCGTTAGGTCTACTTTGGCAAGATGTTGCTATTATAAGGTAGAGATATAGTTCTGTACACGTCGCCCCTACATCTTTTCCTCGGTGCTCTCGGTGCTCTCTGTGGTCAGTCGATCCCAACCCGTCCATTCCCCACCTTTCGATGGTAGAATGGCCCCAAGCGGAGGACCCACTCATGACAATCGACATCCCAGAAGACATTGCGCTGCGCTTGGAACAACTCGCAAAGCGAAAAGACGCCGACATCGGCGATCTGCTGCGCGACATGATCAAGCGCTACGCCAACGAAGGCGAGACCGATGACAAGCAGTGGGCGACCTTGGCCGACTTGGCGCGCCATGCCAAAGCCGCGGGCTTGGCATCGCCCGAGCCGAGTAACACCGCCGAACGCAGCCGCGAAATCTTGAATACCGAATACGTAGACTACCTCAAGAGCCGCATTGATCCGTGACACTCATCACTGACAGCAGCTTTCTAGTCGCGCTTTATGACGGCGCCGAAGCTCATCACCAGTCAGCATACGAGTTCGCAGCAGATCGTGCTGAAATGATGTTCGTACCAAGTGTCGTGCTTCCCGAAGTTGGATACCTTCTCAGACGCAACCTGGGCTATATGAACAGTTTGATCTTCTTTGATTTCTTCGAATACAGAAATGTCAGACTAGTACCGGTCTTCGAGGAAGACTTGTCAAGAGTCTATGATATTGGGCGACAGTATGCTGATGCTCAACTTGATCTCGTCGACTGTTGCATCATGGCAATCGCGGAGCGCTTGAATGTCACAAGGATCGCGACTTTCGACCGGCGCGATTTCAGCATATTTCGACCTCGTCACTGCGATTTTCTCGAACTGTTGCCTTAGATAGGTCCCCACCAATCTCGCCCGTTTAACGGTCATTCGTGCCCTTTGTGCCATTGTGGTTCAATCACATCCTCGGTGTCCTCGGTGGTGAATCCAGACCATCGGGCGACCCAGTGGGTCGCCCCTACCAAGTCTCGCTTTATGAACCCTTCGTGTCTTTGTGGTTCAATCACCGCCTCGGTGTCCTCGGTGGTCAAACCAGAACTTCGGGCGACCCATCGGCTCGCCCCTACCAATTGCGCCTTAGCGCTGCCTTCGTGCCCTTCGTGTCTTTGTGGTTCAATCACCGCCTCGGTGCTCTCGGTGTCCTCGGTGGTCAAACCAGAACAGGGCTTTGTCATACGGTGCGCATACACAACGCACGCGGATTCCGCCAAGGTAGCTCAGACGCAGTTCTTTTATCCTTGCTTCCCAATGTGTTAAACTAGGTTTCGTTCCGTCGGCTCTAATTGGACAAGCATGAACTTCTTTCGTTTTTTCGCCCGTCGCGTCATCTTCATCATCCCACTGCTTTTAGGGATCACCGTCGTGGCATTCATCATTGCCAACGCCATTCCGGCCGACCCCATCAACGCAAACTTGCCACCCAACGCCCTCAATGACGAAGATACAATAGCCGCCTTCCGCAAGAAATGGGGCTTGGATAAACCGCTGCACGAACAATACCTGACCTATCTAGGCAACCTCCTGCGCGGCGACATGGGCACCTCAATCAAATGGCGGACGCCGGTTGCCGAGGATATTGCCAAGCGCTTGCCCGCCACCATTGAATTGGCGACGCTCGGAATCATGTATGGCATTGTGCTGGGGGTGGGGCTCGGCCTGGTCTCCGCCATTTGGAAGGATAGCTGGGCCGATTATGTCGCGCGAGTCATCGCTCTCATCGGCGTCAGTTTCCCGGTTTTTCTCATCGCCCTGATCTTCTTGAACGTTTTCTACGTCCAATTGCGTATCGCCGCCGGACCGGGACGTCTCCATGTTCTCATGCGCCCGCCACCGACCGTCACCGGCATGTACACGATCGACGCCCTGATCAATGGCGATTGGGAGACGTTTAAGAACGCACTCTCGCATCTCATCCTGCCGGCGCTGACGCTGGCGCTTTTTATCAGCGGCATCATCTCGCGCATTACGCGCTCTTCCCTGCTCGAAGTGCTGAACCAGGATTATATGCGCACGGCCCGCGCCAAAGGCCTGCGCGAGCGCTACGTCATTGGCTTCCATGGCATGCGCAACTCCCTGATACCGGTGGTAACTGTCATCGGCTTGTCTTATGGCAATCTGCTGGTCGGCTCGATTCTGATTGAGTCGATCTTCGCTTACCCGGGCATCGGCTTCTATATGTTCACCGCTAGCAAATCACAGGACTTCCCGGCCATCATGGGTGTCAGCCTGCTTTTCGCCTTCATTTATGTCGGAGTAAATTTTGTCGTCGATATCCTCTATTTCTTCCTCGACCCGCGAATTCGAGTCGCCTAGCCGGGTGCAGCAGGCGCGCTACCATCTGCGCCGCAATCCGCTGGTCACGCTGGGGATCATTATTGCCACCATGTGGATTATCATCGCTTTCATTGCGCCTGGCATCGCCCCCTTTCCGCCGCTGCAACAAGATGTAGTGAACCGCCTGCAAGCGCCCAACGCGCTATTCTCCATGGGTTCGGACGAATTGGGCCGCGATATCTTCAGCCGCGTTCTCTGGGGCTCGCGCATTACCATTCCGGCGGGCTTGGCAGTCATCATCATCGGCAGTACGCTCGGCGTCATTATCGGCGCGATTGCCGGTTACGTAGGCGGACTCGTCGACGAATTGCTCATGCGTCTCACCGAGCTCTTCATGGCTTTTCCCTTCATCATCCTGGCAATGGCTGTCACCGCCGCGCTCGGCCCCGATATCAAAAACGCTGTGCTTGCGCTGAGCGTAGTCTGGTGGCCCCGTTATGCCCGTATCCTGCGCGGGCTGGTGCTTGAGGTCAAGTCACAAGAATTTGTCGAGGCAGCGCACAGCGCCGGCGCTGGCGGGTTTTACATCCTGTTCCGTACCATCTTGCCAAATTGCATCGCCCCTGCCGTCATCCTCGCCACCCTCGATATCGGACATGCCGTCATCAGCTTCGCCGCGCTGAGCTTCATCGGTTTGGGACCGGAACCCTCGTCGCCGGAATGGGGGCGTATGGTCAGCATCGGCATCGACTTCTTCGATCAGTGGTGGATGTGGCTCTTCCCGGGTTTCGCCATCGCCAGCCTGGTCATGGCCTTCAACTTCATCGGGGACGGCTTGCGCGATATCCTCGACCCGCGCCTGCGGGGAGAATAGCTCGTCTACATGGTCAGTTAGACACCCACGCTGCCCAAATATTGATTACAATGGGTATGTTCCGTTTCGCATAGGATCATGTTGCCAGGTACGGAAAATGGCTGCTGAAACAATCTATTCCATTTACGACCTTCGCCAGCAGCGGGAGCAAATCTTGGCGCTCGCACGCCAATTTCGCGTGCGCCAAATATCCGTATTTGGATCGCTCTTGCGCGGCGCGTTGGGAGCGAATAGCGATATCGATTTTCTCGTTGACTTTGAGTCGGACTACAGTCTACGCGACCACATCCGCCTCACGCAGAGTTTGCAGCAACTGTTGGCCCGGCGAGTAGAAGTGGTTGATCGCCAAGCCCTTAGACCAGAATTGCGAGAGTCGATCATACGGGAAGCGCAGCTCTTGTGACAAAGGACCAGCGCATCTACTGCCGTGACATTCTTGATCGCATTCGGCGTATCGAAAGTTACACCGCCAGCGGACTCGATGAATTCGTAGCATCAGAACTGCTGCAGGACGGAGTCATTCGGAGTTTTGAGGTGATAGGTGAAGTTGTCAAACGCCTCGACCCGAAGCTAAAGGCGCAGTATCGCGATGTTACTTGGAGCGATTTCGCCGGTTTCCGCGACGTCTTGATTCACCAATACCACAATATTCGCCTTGATCTGGTGTGGAATTTCGCGCAAGAAGACCTGTCAACACTGAAACAAGCTGTCGCCGCGCTCTTAAGCGACCTTGAGAATTCAGCAGACACCAATAGGTCAAGACGCGACGGTTGAGTAGCGTAGCAAGCTTTTGTCACGTCCGGGGCGTCTACACCAGTTTCGTCCAATCAAAGACGACGCCGACATAGCTGTCTTTTTCCCGCTGCAAGCCGCGATAGCCTTTTTCAGCGTCATACGGGGAGAGCTTGTGTGAAAGCAGGGGCGCAACCTGCAAATCGCCTGCTCGGATCAAATCCATCGCAATTTCTGAATTACGTTCAATCGAATGCTTAACAAATGGATCCCTTGCAACCGGATAGCGCCACTCATGCGCGCCCTTGACGGTCACATTGCCTAGCGAGTCCAGATGGATATAATCGAGCATATCAGTGAGATTTGCTTCATATTCTCCCCGTACAATGCCAACCAAGATCACCTCGCCATAGCGCCCGACGAGTGGCAGACCATCCAGAATTGCCCCGGGTCTTCCGCTAGCCTCGATAAGAGTCGTTACACCCCGCTGATCTGTTATCTCATCCACTTTTCCAGCAGCAAATGGTTTTTCCATCACAATTGCGTTATTCGTGCCGCAATCAGCCGCAAGCGCTACGCGACCTGGGTTATGGTCCATTCCGATCACACTGCCGCCCTGCAATCGCGCCACCTGAGCGGCAAAATTGCCGACCAGCCCTAACCCTATCACCGCCACAAAATCACCCAATTCAATGTCTGAAACACGAAGCGCCGTCAGCGCAATAGTTATCATTCGAGTGAAGGGAACCAGTGGTAGCGCAATTCCATCGGGCACAGGAATGCACATTGATCCGGGCGCTGCCAGGTTGATGCGATTGTACTGCTTGTGCCCGCCCCAGGTGTACACCATGTCTCCCGGAGCAACCTTGATAACCTGATCTCCAACTTTCACTACTTCGCCGACTGAGGTGTAGCCGGGGGTTGATGGGAACGAAAACCACGACTCACTGCCAGCTAAACATGTAAGTTCTGTTCCCGCGCTGACAAGTGAGTAGCTTGTTTTGACAATTACCTCGCGCGCTTGAAGCTGCTCCAGGTTTTCCTCCAACTCCTGCACTTCGACTTGATCGCAACCGGTGAAAACAATGCTCTTGTTTTTCATTGTCTTGATAATTCCTTATTGCTGTTTTCAGCGCGCTCGCCAGAGTTTACGACAGCCATACCAATTTACTGTCGGATGAGCAACCCATTCCCGCATTCCAAAAGGCCTCGCGGCAAGCGGTTATAGAATGGCGAATGCGAATTGGCGGTTTAGGAGGGATACATCAAAGCCGCGCATGGCGACGGTGCCTCGGCCAGGTCTTCGTTGAATGCTCTATTGCCGGCTACACGCTCGTCCAATCAAAGACGACGCCGACATAGCTGTCCTTTTCTCGTTGCAAGCCGCGGTAGCCTTTTTCCGCCTCGTACGGCGACAGCGTGTGCGTATGAAGGGGCGCCACCTGCAGATCGCCGGAGCGAATCAGATCCATCGCGATCTCCGAATTGCGCTCCATCGAATGCTTGACAAAGGGATCGCGCGCCACCGGATAGCGCCATTCATGCGCACCCTTGAAGGTCACATTGCCGTGACCATGAAGATGAACATAGTCGAGCACGCTGGTTAGATCGGTTTCAAAGACGCCGCGCGGCGTACCCAGAAGGATGACTTCGCCGTAGTGCCCTACAATCGGCAGTGCGTCAGGCAGCGCCGCTGGCACGCCCGTCGCCTCAATCAGCGTCGTCACGCCTTGCCCGTTGGTAATCTCGCGCGCCTGCGCAACCATCGTCGCGCGGTCAACCAACAGCGCGTGTGAAAGGCCACAGGCGCGCGCGCGCTTGACCCGCCCCTCGCTCAGATCCAACCCAATCACGCAGCCGCCCTGCAAGCCCGCCAACTGCGCGGCGAGATTGCCAACACTGCCCAGCCCGACAACCCCGACGAAATCCCCCAACTCAATACTCGAAATCCGCAGCGCCGTCATCGCCACCGTGATCATCCGCGTGAAGGGCGCCAGCGGCAGCGGCAGCCCGTCCGGCACTTTCATGCACATCCCGCGCGGGTGCGCCGTATCGACGACGTGATACTGCTTGTGCCCGCCCCAGTAGAAAACGTTGTCTCCCGGCGATAGGGTCCTTACCGACTCCCCCAGGTCGACGACTTCGCCGACGGCGGCATAACCCGGCGTCGCCGGAAATGTGAACCAGGCTTGGCTGCCCGTCAAACAGGCGAGTTCGGTGGCGGCGCTGACTAAAGAGTACTGGGTCTTGACCAAGACATCATGCGCGCCAAGCGTCTCGATGTCCTGGTCTATCTGTTTCACTTCGACCTGATCGGGTCCCGTGAAGAGTACGCTTGTTGTTTTCATAATGCGGTGGGGTTCCTCTGCATACCGTCCAGCCTGTTCCGTAACCGTGCCTGTTCGCAGTTTCTATTATTTGCTGCCCGAAGAGATGACGACGCCCTGAATATAATAGCGTTGCAAGAGTATGAAGACCAATATGCTGGGCAGGGTCATGACCATCGACGCCGCCATAAGCAGGTGTTCCGTCGCCTGACCGCCGGCGGAAACAACCCGTTGGAAGTTCGCCAAACCCAGCGACAGCGTGTACTTCGCCGGCGTATTTAGATAAATTAGAGGACCGAAAAAGTCATTCCACGATTCCAGGAAACCGATGACGACCATGGTGATTATCACAGGCATCGAAAGGGGCAAAATGATACGTATAAATATCCAAAGCGTATTCGCCCCGTCAATTTTCGCCGCTTCGTCCAGGTCTTTGGGGATCGTCATGAAGAACTGCCGGAACAAAAATATTGCGAAGGCGCCGCCGCCGAACCAATTCGGAATGATCAGCGGATTATAGGTATCCAGCCAGCCGAAGGCTTTAAACAGCAGAAATGTCGGAATGATCGTGACCTGGTACGGCAGCATCAGCGTACTCAGCACCAGAAAGAAGAGGAAATTCCGGTAGGGAAAGCGGAAGCGCGCGAACCCGTAGGCGACCAATGCCGCGGACAGCACACGGCCTGTGACCGACATCAGCGTTACGTAAACGGTGTTGACAAAGAAGCGCGCCAGCGGCGCCACTTGCCAGATCTCGATATAGTTTTCCCAACGCCAGGTCTTGGGAATCAACTGCGGCGGCCAAAGAAACAGTTCGTTGACCGGCTTCAAAGACGACGAGATCGCCCACAAGAACGGCAGCGCAAATAAGACGGTAAGCCCGTAGGCGAGGGCATACAGCAGTACGTTTCGGATTACGCTCTTTACGCGCCAAGCCGGCAGCATCTTACTCAACACGTCGCTTCTTCCTCTGTCTTCTCATGACCGATACCTAACTATCCTCCCCTTCGTAGTAGACCCAACGGCGGGACGTCCACAGTTGAAACCCGGTGATGGCCAGCACGATGACGAAGAAGACCCAGGCCAGCGCCGATGCGTAGCCCATCTCCCAGAAATCAAAGGCGCTGTTGTACAAATGCAAGACATAAAACAGGGTCGAATTCAGCGGACCGCCCGGTGAAAACTGCTGCTGCCGACCGCTGCTCGCGACATACGCCAGTGTAAACATCTGCAGCGCCGCGATCACGCCGAGCACGGTGTTGAACAGGATGACCGGCGATATAGTCGGCACGGTAATGTAGCGGAATTTGGCCGGTCCTCCCGCGCCGTCAATATCGGCCGACTCATACAGCTCCTTGGGTATGCCCTGCAGCGCCGCCAGGAAGATCAGCATGGTGTTGCCGCCCAACGCGCCCCACAAGCTAATAATGATCAGCGCCTGCTTGGCGGATCCGGGATGACTCAGCCAGAGCGGACCATTGCCAAGTCCCAGCGCCGATATGATGCTGTTCATCAGCCCGATCTGCGGCTGGAAGATCCAAAGCCAGAGGAAGGCAGCCGCGACCACCGGCGTGACCGAAGGCAGAAAATACAGCGTCCGTAAAGCGACCCTGCCCGCGATCTTTTGATTGAGCAGTATGGCCAATGCCAGCGAACCGGCAATGGCGATGGGTACAAAGATGATGGTGTAATAGAGTGTATTCCCGATAGATTTCCAAAACAGTCTGTCGCTGAACATATACTCGTAGTTGTTCAGTCCGGCGAAGCGCGGCGGGGTCACCATGTTGTAGTTCGTCAGGCTGAGGTAGGCCGACGCGATCATCGGGCCCACAGTGAAGACCAGGAATCCGATGATCCAGGGGGAGATGTAAATCAGGCCTTGCACCGCTTCCCTTTGACTCAAGGTCAACGGGGTACTTAGGCCAAGCCGCTGCTTGATTGGGGCAATCATCAAGTTTCTCGTGCTGGTTACTGTCCGTCAACCGGGGCGCAGGAACGGAGGTGTGGAGATCGCCGTCGACCTCCACACCCTAAAACTTGAATTATCCTAGCGCTGCTTTGTCCAGGATCGCCTGGGCACCATCATTGATATCTTCAATGATGTCGTCGACGGTCCCCAAGCCCAGCCATAGCGCTTGAATCTGGTCGCCGATGAACTTGAAGTGCTCCGTCTCGCGGAAGTTCGCCGGCAGTACCAAGGGCAAGGCATCTTCCATGACACCCGAGAAGACCCGTAAGGTATCACTCTCCTGCACGACCTCGTCAGCCATCACCGCCGGTCGGCTGGCCGTGACGTTATGCAGCTTGGTGACACGCAACTGCGCATCGAAACTAGTATTGTAATCCACCCATTTGAAGGCTTCTTCCGGATTCTCGGTAAAGGAAGTCACGCAGAGCGGATCAAATTCGAACATGCTGCCCCGTTGGCCCGAGGGACCGATCGGCATCGGCGCCACGCCGACGATACTCGGATCCTCAACAAACTGGGCGACGCCGCTGCCCCAGAACCCCGACTGGAACATCGCCAGTTGATTGGCGGCGAAGAGCTGGTAGGGTCCCTGAAGCGCTGTGCCAGGCACCGGCGCCACCTTGTGCTCGTTATAGAGCGAGCTCTGGAACTTCAAGGCGGCGATCGATTCTTCTGAATTCAGCATTGACTCGGTGCCGTCCGCATTGAGCGTGTCGCCACCAAAAGCGCGAATGAAGACGATTGATGTGAAGTAGGATCCCTCCGGATCTACAAATCCCCAGATGCGCCGATCGGGGTCAGTCACCTCGATAGCGGCGGCCAGGAAGTCATCCATTGTCCAGGTTTCGTCCGGGTAGTCGACACCGGCATCATCAAAGATGGTCTTGTTGTAGAACAAGCCGACGCGCCCGGGATGCGCCAGGATGGGAATGCCGTAGAGCTTTCCATTCAGGCGCGCTGCCGAAATCGTCGCCGGATAATGCTCCTCAAGGTCATAGCCCAGGCTGTCAATGATATCGTCTATCGGCTGAAGGACGCCGGTCGCCGCCAACCGGAAGTAACCCTCAATCGACGATATCCAGATTACATCGCCCATCGTGCCGCCGGCCGCCAGCGTATTGATCTTCTGGAAATACTCCGAACCCGGGAAGTCTTCAATGGCGACATTGGCCTCGCCAGCCATGTCCTCATTGAAGCTTTCCGCCCAGAACTTCTGCGCGTCCGCTTGCCGGCCGCTGCGCGTGTGCGAACGGATGGTGACGCCGTCCTGGGCGAAGGCCGGCAAACCCGAAGCCAGCAGACCGCCGGCGGCCATACCGCCCGATACCTTTAAAAAGTCTCGTCGACTCAATGGTTTGTACATGATTGTGACTCCGTAGCATCTAAAAGTTTTTCGATAATTTCCCTACGTCACTTAGACTATTCGCCGCGCCCACCTTCCTCTCTTCATCTTCTGACTTTCGTCTGCTGTCGCCCAGATAATACTGCGCCAGCCCCGATATTTTGGACGGCACTGTCAGACTATATCCAGTTTTGCGACGAACTGCAAAAATTCTGGCAAGCTGCTTTGGCAGGTCGAAGCGATGGCGGGCAGCTGAGGGCTTCAATCCATCAACAGCAGGACAGCGAAATCCAAGCGGTGTTTTGGGTATGGTTTCGCGCCGCGACGCCCCTATAATCCTCGCATTATCAAACTTTGCAATTGAGCTCTCCTGGAGATGACAAGATGACATTGGACGATAAAGTCAAAGCGATGGACATCAACATTGAAGATTTCTCACCGTCGCCCACACTGGCGCCAGCAACGCGCATCGGAGATACCATTTACTGCTCCGGCCACGTATCGACGGGATACGTCGGTAAGCTCGGCGCGGGTGTCGATGTCGAAACCGGCAAAAGAGCCGCGCGCGTCTGCGCGGTCGACCTGCTCAAAGCCGCCTATACCGTCACCGGCACGGTCAACAATCTGCGGCTGCGCAAGCTGCTGGGCGCGGTCAATTCGGCGCCGGATTTCACCGATCAGCACCTGGTAATCAACGGCGCGTCGGAACTGTTCTGGGAACTCTACGATGGTGAAAGACACGCCCGCAGCGCGCTCGGTTTCGCCTCTTTGCCCAATGGATTCGCCGTCGAGATCGAAGCCATATTTGAGGTGGTGGACTAAACATCGCAACAAGATACACCGGCATGGGGTCAGCCAGTGGCTGAACCCTATAGGCATCCGCAATCTTGAACATGCAGGGGCGGCCGGCGGGCTGGCGCCCTGACAGAGGTAGAAAAGGCCGTCGATGATCAGGCGCTTTTTTACAGCGGTACACAAGTACAACCCGCAGGCACGGCTCTTTTTCGCTGTCGTAGTCGGAGCCGCCTTCGTTGTCGACGGCGTCTACACCGTGATCCTGAATCTCTACATGCTGCGCCTCGGCTACGGCACTGAGCTCATCGGGCTGGTCAACGCGGCGGGACTCCTGTCATTTGCCCTTACCAGCCTTCCAGCAGGTATCTTGGGTTCACGGTTTTCCAATACCCGCCTTATGAAACTGGGCGTCGGTATAAGCCTGTTGGGCGGCCTGCTCTTGCCGTTGGTCGAGGCCCTGCCGCCCGGCTTGCGCGCATCCTGGCTCGTATTGCATTATGCGCTGGCGCTCGGCGGCTTTTCCCTGTTTTTTGTGAACGGCGCGCCCTACCTGATCAACGTAGTGGACCGCAACGACAAGCACAAAGCCTTCGCGCTCAAAATGGCGCATTGGGCATTGGCGGGCTTCGCAGGGAGCCTCTTCGGCGGAATCGCGCCCGGTGTCATCGCCGGTCTTAATGCCTGGTCGCTGAATGACCCGGCGCCCTATCGCCTGACATTGACGACCTCTGCCGTCGTGTTGGGGCTTTCGTTTCTGCTGGCGCTGCGAATTCGACCCTTGCCGCGGCATTTTCAACAGCCCCATTCGGATTCCGGCGCGCCTGCCAATAACGAAAGCCAGAACTGGACACTGCCGCTACTGATGCTGATTGGCATCATGACTGTCATTCGCCTGTTTCAAGTGGCGGGTTCGGCGACAGCGCTTGTCTACTTCAACGTGTACATGGACAGGCAGCTCGCTGTTTCCACCGCCATGATCGGTGTCGTGACCGCAATCGGTCGTTTGTCCGGCGTGCCGACTGCCTTGATCACCCCCTGGATGGTGCAGCGTTGGGGCAACGTCAAGGTGGTCATCTGGTCTTCACTTCTCGCATCAATCTGCCTGGTGCCTATGGCGCTGGTCGAACATTGGCTGGCGGCTGGCCTGGGCCTCATTGTCTCTGTTGCGATGATGTCCGTACGCTATACCGCCCTCGTCGTCTACCTGCTCGACCTGGTGCCGCGGGCGCAGCAATCGGTGATGGCGGGCGCCGGCGAGATGGCGGCGGGCCTCAGCTTCGCCATCATGGCCTTGGGCGGTGGCTTCATGCTGTCCCTCTTCAGCTTTCGCGATCTCTTTCTGCTGGGCGCATTCTTTTCCTTCATTGGCACCGCGCTGTTCTGGCTCTATGTCCGCGGCGCCAAACCCAAACGCAAGCTACAGCCGGCGATATAGATCTGGCGCGTACAGGCATCCGTCAGTCGGCTGACTCGCCCTGCCCGGCCGCCTCCAGCATGGCGATGACGTCGCCGCGATCGGTTTCATCGTCAAACTGCGACTGCGCCAACTCCAGCGGCGTCCTGCCCGCCTCTTTCTCACGCGCGGACAGATCAGCGCCCTGGTCGATCAGAAAACGCGGCACGTCGGTCAAGAGCTGATAAACGCCGATATCCTGCGTCGTCTCGCTGAGATCGGGCAGCGGATCGAAAAACTGCTTCGGCCCATAGCAGATGGCAAAATGCAGCGGCGTATATCCGCGCGCATCGACCGCGTTGACATCGGCGTCGGCATCCAGCAGCAGCCGCATCGCGTCGAGGTGGCCGCCTTGCGCCGCCAAATGCAGCGGGCACAAGCCAGCGCCCAAGACATGATCGTCGGGCGTGCTGGCATCAACCCGGCTGCCGTTTTCCGCCAGAATCCGGCGCAGGGCGTCGATATCGCCCATGATGCTCGCCCAAAACACATCAACCGCCCAGCCCAAGTGCTGCAGCAGACGGCGCACGCCAGCGTAATTGCAGCGATAGGCTTGGTCGCGCAGGGGCGAACTCTCGCGCGTTTTGCCGTGCCGTTGGTAACGAACCAGCGGGTCGGCTCCGTAGCCTAGATAGAACTCGATCCCTTTTACATCGCGGCAAAAGGACATCAAGGTACTGGGACCGGGGCCGATCTCGTTGACCAGCGCCGGGTTCTGGTCCAGCCGTTCCTTTACGCCTTCCATATTGCCCAGCCAGGCGCAAGCCCAGACGTCCATTTCGGCGCCGCGCTCCAGCAAGAAATCAACCATGCCCAATTCGGCGTATTCCGGCATGAAATCGGCCAGGTCGATGGCGTGGATCAGCGCGTTAAAGCGGTACTTGTCATCGCGCGCGTTGATATCCGCGCCATGCGCCAGCAGCAGATCGACGATGTCCTTGCGCCCGTGCATCACCGCCACGTGCAGCGCTTTGGCATCCGATCCCCATAAGGACGTCCGGACGAATCCCTCGGCATTCGCCAGGCGACCGTCCTCGGCAAGCAAGGTCCGCACATTTTCGATATTGCCGGATTTGGCGGCATCAAAGAGGCGCATGACCTTTTCGGTAAATTGATTGTCCCGTGAGGGACGCTGTGCTGATAAGCTGTCCAATGCTGTCATCCTCTGCTTGATCTGTTTACGAGCGTGATGGAGCCGGGATTTGACCGTACCCAAGGGTATCTCCAGGAAAGCCGCGATTTCGGTCTGCGCGAAGTCGTTCATGTAGTGCAACAACAATACGCTGCGCTGCGCCTCTGGCAAGGCGTCAATCGTGGCAGCGATGTCGTCGGAAAGGCGCCCGCTTTCCGGCGGCAGATCGGCCACCGCGATCTCCCCCACCTGCTCCAGCGATACCAGTTGCGGCTGCTGCGCGCGCAGGCGCCGGTTCGCCTGCGAATGCACGATACGCCGGAACCAGCCCGGGAAAGCCGCGGCATCGCGCAGGCCGAGCAAGCCATACCAAGCGGCGATGAAGGCTTCCTGCGCGGCGTCTTCCGCCTCTTGCCAGTTGCCCAGCTGCGCGTAAGCATAAGCCACGGCCATATCCTGGAAGCGGCGCACCACTTCTTCGTAGGCATCGCAATCCCCCTGGCGGGACGCGATGATCAGTCCGGTCAGATTTTCCATAGGCTCTCCTTCGGTTATGCCTTCAAGCTAAAGAGCCGGATTGGGGTGTGAAAGGTTCAAATCGTGGCTAAATCTGTTTTTCACCACAAAGGCACGAAGCGCACAAAGAAAAACCCACCCACGATCAAAGCTTTGTGTCCTTTGAGTCATTGCGGTTGGCGCGATTTTGCCCCACGATCCCGGCAAAACCCTCGCCGCTCCAGGACACATCATCGTGATAAACAGTCAACTGATGAAACAAACTCTCGGCGATGCTGTCGTCGCGCCAGTCGTAATCGGCCGCGACGGCGAAAGGACTGCTGGCGGTGCGTCTGCCGCGGCTGCCATCGCCCAGGGCGAAGGTATCGACGACGATGCGCTGCGCGCCCGTTTCCAGCAAGTGCTCGGCGAAATCCGAGGAATAGGGCAAGAGCGGCGAGACCGCGATCTGCACCCTCAGGCCCCGCTCGACCGCCGCGCGGACCGCCTCCAGGCGCTTCTCCACATGCGCTTTCGCCGGACCATAAGGCAGATCATGCCGGTCGGTTTCCAGGGTCATACCCAGCCAGGCGTAGGGAATCCGCGCGATGCGATCCAGATCATCGACCACCGCCGGTCCGCGCGTTTGAATCAGCAGCAGATCGAGATCGTCATAGCACGCGAAGACATCCAGGCAGCGCCGTGTCAAACGCAGCTTGCGCTCCAGCGGTTGATAGGGATCGGTAACCGGGCTCATGAAGATGCGCATGCCGCGCCGGTCCCGCGCGCGGGACAAGTGCGCGTCCAGCAATTCGGGCGCGTTCTCTTTGATGATCAGTGCCTCGCCCCAGCCTTCGCCATCGCGCCGGGCGTAGAGCCAGTTGGGCAGCTTCTGCGCATAGCAATAAGCGCCGCAGTAGATCGAGCCGAAGCCGCAGCCGATGGCCCAGGACAAGCTGTGCGTATAGGGTCGCTCGCCGGCGGTGAGGAAGCCGCGCTTTTGTGGCGTGAGGATGGTTTTGGACTGGATTTTGCGGATGTTCATGGTGTGAGATCGCCGTGTTTGCTTTATGGTAGCAATAATTCAGCGCAAAGGCACGGCAGGACTGTTTCGGCAGGCGCTGTGGCATTGGCAGGTCGGATGGCGTGGTAGAATATGTTCTAGTTGCACGCTAGGAGAGACACATGACACCCGATTTCGCTGACAAACTAGCGACATATATCAACAACGTGACAAACGCACACACCAGCCAACAGGCGGAACGGCAAATCAGCCACCTGTTTCTCAGTTTTGTTACGGATGCTTTCGGCGTGAAATATGAAGATATTGAGCTAGAGCATCATATAACCATGACGAGAGTGCAAAAGCACGGTTACGTAGATGCGCTTTTTGGTGATCTTCTGATTGAGTTCAAACGCAATATCAAGACAGATCTTGGTTCCAATGTCGACCAGCTCAGAGATTATATGCGCGACATGCCAGAGCTTCATCGCTACATCGGCATGTTGACCGATGGCCTTAATTTTCGTACCTATGTGCTGGATGATGCGGAAGAAGCTAAAGAATTAGACCACTTTGATATCGCGAATGTCACTGCCGATGCCGCTTATCTATGGCTGGATTCTTATCTATTCAGTCGCAAGGAAATCGAACCGACCGCCGATGACATCGTCCAGCGCTTCGGGGTCAAGAGTCCTGTCTTCCAACTCGTCCAGCAAAGACTCGGCCGATTACTGCGCGAAATCGAGGACAACACGGAACTTGATGTTTGGCGCGGACAATGGAAAGCATTGCTGAGCAAGGTCTACGGTTCGGATATCGCCGATGACGACCTGTTTATAAGACATACCTATCTGTCGCAATTTGCCAAATTGCTCGTATTTGCCGCCCTCGAAGGCCGCCCGGATAAACTCAATATTCCAAGCATCGTCAACGGCGAAGCCTTTCATAAACACGGCGTCAGCAACATCGGCGAGAACGACTTCTTCGCCTGGCTGATGATGATCAATATTCGTGGTGAATCTATCAACCTCCTCTACGCGCTGTCCGCCGAGTTGCAGGTTTACGACCTGAGCGCCATCCGACAGGACTTACTGAAACAACTTTACCAGAATCTGGTCGACCCAGAAACACGGCATGACCTGGGCGAATACTACACGCCCGATTGGCTGGCGCAACTGACGCTCCAGGAGATCGACTATCGCACGCCTCAGAGTTTGCTCGACCCGGCCTGTGGCTCCGGCACGTTTCTATTCAACGCCATCCGCCGCCTGGCTGACAATGGCTTGACCGGGCGCGAGTTGGTTGACTTCGCCCTGAACAATATCGTCGGAACGGACGTTCACCCTTTGGCGGTGACGATTGCGCGAATCAATTATTTGCTTGCCTTAAGCGAACACCTGGAGACAGGCAATAGTGATGGCGATGTGCCGCCTTTGCCGGTCTTCCTGGCCGACGCGCTCACTCGTCCGCTGGAAAACCGCAGCCCGGATTCTGTCACGATCGCAGTAGACTGGGAGAAAGACGAACTATTTCGCATTCCGCTGGAATCGGCTAGCGATGCCGACAAGTTGACGCGAACGATTAATGAAATGGATGAAATCGCGAAGATCGTCGCGACCCCTGAACAAGCGGCGAGAATGGCGAACTCTTTCTCACGTTGGGCGCAGGACATCTACAGCGGTCTCAATAGCCCGGTCTTTCGCAATCTCTGGGCGGGAAACTTTCGCTTGCTGGCCGCGCTCGTCCGCGAGGGGCGAGACAGCATCTGGGCATACATCCTCAAGAATCTCTCGCGTCCGCTGGTCTTGGCGGAGAAGGGCTTTGACGTCGTCATCGGCAATCCGCCCTGGCTGTCCTACCGCTACATCAATAACCCGGCTTGGCAAGACGAAGTTAAGGCTCTGTATATTTATTACGAGCTTATCGATTCGGGCGATGTCAAACTCTTCACGCAGATGGACTTGAGCACTCTTTTCTTCGCTCACGCCAAAGATCGCTACCTGAAAGATAATGGCACATTGGCTTTCGTCATGCCGCGCAGCGTGCTCACCGGCGCCAAACAGCACCGCCCTTTCCAACGACAAGGAATGACCCGGATTCTCGATGTGGGAGATGTCAGCCCCCTTTTTAATGTGCCCGCCGCCGTCCTTATCCTGTCCAACCAGAACATCGCCAAAGCCAACATCCCCACCAAGATCTACCAGGCGACTTTCGATAAACACGAATTGCCACTCATTGAAGCCGAGCCTCTATTGAGTATGGGCGAAACTATCACGAATTTCGTCGACCCGAAAATCGCAGGCATCTATTATTACGAGCTATTTGCTCAAGGCGCCTCCCTCGTCCCGCGCAACCTCTGCTTCGTGCGCCCGGCCGGCTTGCCGAATATGCCCATAGTAGAGACGGATCCAGAGTTGGACAAAGACGCCAAAGCGCCTTGGAGAATGGAAGACTTGCGCCAGAGCGATAAGAAGCTGGAAGGACAAGCCAGCGCCCCCTATATCTATGCCACGCTTCTGAGCAAACATCTATTACCCTTCGGCTACCAGAAACTCAATATGGTCGCCCTTCCCGCCAAACAAAATGAACACGGCAAGATCGAAATGCTGGAAGACGTGCTGCAATTTGCCGCTACAGGTCATATCCGAGACTTCAACACTTGGTTCGACAAAATGAGGAAAATCTGGAGCGAGCGGAAAAAAAGCACAACCTCAGAGACGCTGGCGGAGTGGTTCAACTATCGCAACAAACTGACAAGCCAGAACGTAAGAGACAGCTTTCGCGTGATCTACAACTCAAGCGGAACGAATTTGGCGAGTTGCGTAATGGAAACCGATTTTGAGGATCTAAGGATATACAGACGCAGAGTTAGGCAATTTGTTGTCGACACCACCTGTTACTATTTCTCTGCTGAGACGGTAGCCGAAGCGCATTATCTTTGCGCAATTCTCAATTCTCAATCTGTTGATCAACAGATTAAAGCGCATCAGCCGGAAGGTTTGTGGGGGGCGCGCCATATCCACCGCACGCCATTTGAAGCCTGCGCCATTCCCATCTTTGATACGAAGAATTCAGATCATCTCGAACTCGCCCGCTTAAGCCAAGAGGCTCACGCGATAATCGAAGAGATGAAGGGCATGGAAGAAAACCGCTTGCTCAACGGTGGTCCGGGTCGAGCGCGCAATGCAGCGCGCGAGATCGTTGCCGACGAGATTACAGCCATCGACGAGATCGCTCGTCGCATTATCGCCGAATAGCGTCCGTCAAGATATTGACGCCTACGGCTGGGAACACACAATCCTCGATGACGAAGAAGAAATCCTGCGGCGCTTGCTGGCGCTCAACTTGGAGCGCGCCGCCGCGCAATAGACAGGAAACGAGCGGGCGACCCGGCGGGTCGCCCCTACCTAGTCGATTCGTTTTCTGTTATTCGCTGACAGCCAGCTCATTTCGTTGTGTGGCTCGGGTCGTGACTTGCGATGGGCTGTGGTTAGAAAAAACTCTTTGCCGCGCTATAGACAAGAAACGAGCGGGCGACCCGCCGGGTCGCCCCTACCTAGTCGATTCGTTTTCTGTTATTCGCTGACAGCCAGCTCATTACGTTGTGTGGCTCGGGTCGTGACTTGCGATGGGCTGTGATTAGAAAAGCCTTTTTGCCGCGCAATAGACAGGCAGCGAGCGGGCGACCCACCGGGTCGCCCCTACCTAGTCGATTCGTTTTCTGTTATTCGCTGACAGCCAGCTCATTACGTTGTGTGGCTCGGGTCGTGACTTGCGATGGGCTGTGATTAGAAAAGCCTTTTTGCCGCGCAATAAACAGGCAACGAGCGGGCGACCCACCGGGTCGCCCCTACCAGTCGTTACGTTTTATGTTATTCGCTGCGTCGTTGAGCGTCGGAGATCACGATGGAAGCCAATCCTGCACAGGACGTCATGCAAAGATCAAACAGCGAACGTTTTGCCGCGCAAAAGACAGGAAACGAGCGGGCGACCCACCGGGTCGCCCCTACCAGTCGTTACGTTTTGTGTGAAATCGGGGACGACAGGTCCTGCAAGTGGTCCAGGCAGGATCGCCTATTTTACAACAAGCTCGAAAGCAAGCCGCCGTCGACCCGGTAGTAGCCGCCGGTCATGAACGAGGCGTCATCGCTGGCCAGGAACAGAACCAGCTTGGCCACCTCTTCCGGTTGACCAACCCGCCCGATGGGATGCAAGTCTCCCCAATCTTCGATCATTTGCGAAGGATTGTCCGGGCCGAAGAGGTCCGCGGCCATATCCAGCATCGGCGTGTGGATGGAGCCCGGCGCGATGCAATTGCAGCGAATGTTTTCCCTGGCGTGATCAAGCGCAACGGTCGTGGTAAAACTGGTGACCGCTCCCTTGGAAGCCGAATAGGCCGCGACCGTCTGTTGTGAAGCCACTGCCTGTACGGACGACGTATTGACGATGGCGCCCCCGCCACGTTTGCGCATCTCGGGTATGCAATATTTGCAAGTGAGGAAGGTGGCGCGCAAGTTGATATTAATCTGGTAGTCCCAGTCCTCGACGGGCTGATCCACCACGGTTCCGTAGCGCACGACGCCGGCGTTATTGTGCAGCACATCGATGCCAGCAAACTCGGCGACAGTTTCCGCCACCACCTGCTTGACGTACGATTCGTCCGCGATGTCGCTTTCGACGAAGAGCGCGCGACCGCCCTTGTCGGCGATCAGTTGTCGCGTTTCTTGGCCGGCCGCTCGGTCGATATCGGCAATGGTCACGGCCGCGCCTTCATCGGCAAACGCCAGTGCGGAAGCGCGCCCGATCCCTTTGCCCGCGCCGGTTACAATGGCTACTTTGCCTTCAAATCGTTTGGCCATATCTTTCACCTCATCACTTTCACGGTTGTCGCTTAACCAAAGTCGGGATAACGCAGGCGGGCGCCGGCAACCGGCATTTCAATCATCGAAAGATGCCAGCGTCCCAAACTGCCGAAGACGGCGACTTTCATATCCTGACCGCCGAAGGCGATATTGGTCGGCGCCGACAGCACAACACTCCGCCGGTCCTCGGCAACTAGCTCCAACACGCCCGAGGCGGTAAAGCGAAATACCTTATTCGGCGAATAACAAGCGATGTACAAGTTGCCTTCCGCGTCAAACGCCAAACCATCCGGCACGGTTCCCGGCATCTCGGCCACCAACTGCGGCTCACCCAGCGTGCCGTCGGAGCGAATCGCGGCTTTCACGATACCCGGCAAATTAGAGAGTAAGATGTATAACTCGCGTCCATCGGCCGACAAAGCCATACCGTTGGGAAAATGATCGATCGTTTCGCTGGCAACGATCGTTTCGCCATCCGGCCGAATCATGAAGACGCAACCGTTCTTCTCGTCAAAATCGCCCGAGCTCGACACGTAAAGATCGCCATTGTCAGCGAATACTGGATAATTCGGCGCGGCAAACTTGCGATCGGCGCTGCCATCGGAATAGACACTGACATCACCGGCAGCGCTCACCTTGAAGACCTTGTTCAGGCCCAGATCGCAGGCGTAGATATTGTGGTTGCCATCCAAGGCCAAGCCCAATACAAAGCCGCCGGTCGACGCTACTTGCGTGAAGGCGCCGTCGGTGGCAATGCGGTAGATCTGCCCGGCTTCTCCGCCCGCATACCAATTGCCATCCGCGCCCCATGCCACGCCCTCGGGATGATCCAATCCTTCAACTAGTGTCGTGAATTGCTCCAAGCTAAAAACTGGTTCAGACATGTTGTTGCCTCCAATATCTACTTCAGATGAACCGCGCCATCGGCGTCAATCTTTTGCACGCCTTTGTCCGATTCATAGAATACGGCTTTCATTTCTACTTCTTTTGATTCGCCCGGCTGCAAGGTCAAATGCGAGCCGGTTTTTTCCATGACGGTTGTCAAGCCTTGCCCGGGGATCGACGAGGCCGGTTCGATCGCCATCACATAGGAACACTTGTAAAAGGGGAATCCCGGCGAAGCGTTCAACTCTTGCCAGAACCAGGCATAAGGGAAGACGCTCTTGTCCCAGACCAGTCCGACGCCAAAGCCCATTTCCGTGTTGGTTATGGCATACCAGCCCGATTCAAAATCTTGAAAATAGGCCAGGATATCCCGTTCGTCATCGGGCCCGGGCACCTGGGACATATCAAGCTCACCCGCATTCGGCCATTGGTAGGCCTGGCTGAGGGTCAAGGGATTGGCGAATCCGGCGTATTGATCGTCGGCGACGAAGCTGGAAGTACCGACATCAATGACGCAATGTTCGCTCAAGAACGGGGCGCCATAAGCCGGATGATGGCTCCACATGCAAGCCATTTCTTCGCCGGCGTGATTGGTGATGCGCTCACGAATATGCAAGATCGGGCTGCCCGACTCGACTCGCATCCAGCGCTCGATAGTGTAGGGACTGCGCGACAGCCTGGACGCCATTTTCACCTCCAGCGCGCTGTCGCTCTCGCTGACGACCTCATAATCCCAAGCCTTCATCGAGGCTTCACCATGATAGCTCAAGGCCGCCCCTTTGTAAGTTGTCGCATCACCGCCGTTGGGGAAGATCACCTGCCAGCCGCCCGCGTAAGCTTCCAACCAGGCCGTGGCAGAATCAAAGGCGGAATCAAAGCCGCGCTCTTGCTCCTTTATGCCCCAGGGCGATTTCCAGAGCACATCAAGGTCCTTCGGCTTGTAGGCAAGTCGATAGATGTCTGCGCCTTTATCCACAATCACGGTTGTGGACAGCATGTCATTCTCAATTTCCAGTGCGGTCAAGGTCTTGCCGAGAACGATTTCCGTCACTTTGCAGGTCATTTTTCTGTTCCCCTTAACGCCTTTTGAATATTGAGATGCGGTCGTGGAAGCTGTGCATGAAGACCGCCAGGATCATAATGCTGCCTGTCACCATCAACTGCATATTGGTATTCACACCCATCAAGCGCAGGCCTTTTGCCGTCGTGCCCAAGATGAGGATGCCCAGCACGGTCCCGACCAGGCTGCCTTTGCCGCCACTCAACCCGCTGCATCCCTACACCGCTGCGCTGATGTCGGCAATCCCTGAAGCCGACCCAACGAAACCGATGAAACTATCAGCCTTGAAGGGCGAAATCCCCAACCCGGTTAATCCGCCAACGGGCTGCCGCTTTCATACACGCTGCCAATTCACCCAGGATATTTGTCGGACCACTGTGCCCGAGTGGCAAGAACATGCCGCAGGTCAGTTTGCCGCCTGCCACTTCGCCGAAGAACTTGACCTGAGCGGCCCCGCGGCAGTCTAAATGTGCGCTACCGCTGATCTTTAACTCCAGACCGTCAAACTAGGAAATCTACTTCTGTCCACGGGCGGTCCGACCTTATATTAATTGATAACCATACCTCAACTATTGGGCTTGATTGCGACCCGGATCACTTTGCCAGATTGTGCAACAGCAAAGGCTGTATTGATTTCATCCAATGAATAGTATTCTGAGACCAACTCTTCAAAAGGAAATTCGAGACGATACCGCGATACGAAGTCAACTGCCTGTAATAGATGTTTAGGTTGATAATTGTGAATCCCATGAAGCGTTAGCATCTTTCGCACAATTTTCGCGCCATCAACAGTGAAATTTGCATCAGGGTAGACAAGTCCTGCAAGGATATAGCGTCCACCAATCTGTAGCGCATCAATTCCGAATGCGACACAAGAGGGGACACCACAAACTTCTATCACAATATCGACTTTCAATTCATCAGCTAGTGCTACAAGGTCTGCTTCTTGCAGAGCAATCGTCCGGGTCGCTCCAAATTTCTCAGCGATGGCTAGTCGTTTGGTGTTGAAATCTGTAACGATAATATCTGAACACCCGGCTTTACTCAGGACAGCACAGGCATAGATACCAAGCATACCCGCACCCTGTACTAAGGCACGTTCACCGTTCTTAAGTTGTATCCGATCCACCGCTTGCATGATTGTCGCCAAAGCACAGTTTATGGGGGCGGCTTCCGCATCAGATATGTTGTCCGGTAATCGCAAAATTGTTGATCCCGGGCGTAGATAAAGGTGTTGTGCGAAGCCACCATTGAGATGGGGACGTGCTTCTGAATTGGCATGACCATATTTAAAACTATGAATGCATTTTTGGCTGAGATCACGTTCAACACAAAATTCGCAATCGCCACAGGAAGTGGTTAACCCCCACGTAATACGGTCACCGATAGACAGTGTTTCGCCATTTATACCCTCTACTGTTTTGGCACTCATTTGTACGATTTCGCCGACGATTTCATGCCCGAGTATGCTTGGCGCGTCAGCGCCACGCCTGCCAAGAAACGTGTGCAAATCTGATCCGCAGATTGTCGCCAGCCGCACCTTAGCCAGAATAGCACCACTCTCCAGCGATGGCGTAGGGTATTCACGAATCTGCAGGGGTTGATTCGGTTCGATAAAGATTGCAGAACGTACCATCGTGTATCCTCTTCTATTTTGCCTCACATGCTGTGTCAATTATACTAACTTCCCAAAAGACTCGGCTAAACCTTGAAACTACCCTTTGAGGTCAAGTGTCACTCAAATAACTCAAAATAATATACGCGGGTGATTTTCCAGTTGGTATTACTTAAACAGCGGCGAATTCCTGCGCCATGCGTTCAAATCCTGCCTTGATACGCTTGAGGCCCTCCGCCTGCATATCGGGCAAAATACCAGAAGGTTCAAACAGAGCCACACGATCAAAATTGATCTCTTTGAGCGCTTTCAGGATGGGCAGCCATTCATAAAGTTTCCTTAATGCGATTCTTTTTTGACGCTCTATGTGAAGTTGCTTGAGCGAGGATGGGAAACAATGTTTCAACCTCTATACTGTTCATCGGGCTGGCTCTCCACATGGTTGGTTCGATACTTACCATTTTGGAGATCAGCCCGTTTTTGGCAACTCAATTTCACATCAGACGTATGTTAGGGGCTGGACTGGGTTAAGCTCCTGCGTGACCCTAAGTTGGCCAGGGCAGCGAATAAGTTTTTACGTTGGTAAAGAATTTCATTGCCTCCAGCACCCCTTCCTTGACGCCATTGCCCGAATCTTTGATGCCGCCAAAGGGCGACATCTCTATGCGGTAACCCGGCTGCTCCCAGATATTCACCGTACCGACATTGAGCCCTTCAATATAGTTAGTGGCACGAATCAGATCATTGGTGCAGACGCCCGCGGAGAGACCGAACTGGGTGCCGTTCGAAATCTCCATTACCGCCGCGTCATCATCCGGAACGCGTACAATCGGCACCACCGGGCCAAAGGTCTCCTCGATCACTAGTTCACAGTTATGGGGAACGTGATCAACCACAATCGGCGGCAGCAGCGCGCCGTCCCGACCGGGGTGGTAGAGAATTTTCGCGCCCAGCTTTTCAGCGTCAAATACGCGGCTTTCAAACAATTCGGCCGCTTTGGCACTGATTACACAGCCAAGCTGAGTCTCTGGGTCCATGGGGTCGCCAAAGCGGATGGTCTTGGCCTTTTCGAGGATCAGCGGAACAATTGCATCGGCAACGCTTTCCTGAATCAGAATGCGTTTGACTGCGGTGCAGCGCTGCCCCGAATTGCCGGTCGCACCGGCCACCGCAATGGTAGCGGCCTTGTCGAGATCTTCACCACTCAGATCATTCAGAATGATCAGCGCAGAATTCCCACCTAGCTCTAACGCAGTGCGCTTGTAGCCCGCTTTTTCCGCAATCATCTTGCCGACAGGAACACCGCCAGTAAAGGTGACGATGTCGATGTTTGGATTGGTGACCATTTCGTCGCCGATATCCTGGGGCCAGCCGGTGACAATCTGGAACATCTCAGGCGGCAGGCCGGCCTCAAAGAGAATGTCGGCCAGCGTGATAGCGGTTAACGGGGTCAGTTCGGTCGGCTTGCAGACCATGCAGTTATTGGTGGCAATCGCCGGAGCGACTTTATGCGCCACCATGTTGAGCGGGTGGTTAAAGGGCGTGATCGCGGAAATGGCGCGGACCGGTTCACGTTTGGTGAAGATCTTGCGACTTTTGCCATGTGGCGTCACATCACATGAAAAGATCTGCCCATCATCCTGAATGGCAAGTTGGCCCGCCAGCGTGAACACATCGTAGGAGCGGCCGGTTTCATAGAGAGAGTGTTGCTTGCAGATGCCCAGTTCAAGCGTCAGCCAGTGAGCGATCTCTTCCCGACGGTCCCGGATCAGTGCGGCCGCGCGAAAGAGGATCTGTTGACGTTCATACCGCGTGAGCTTGGGCTGATACGCGGCGGCAATCTCAAAGGCACGGTGGGCATGTTCCGCCGTGCCAGCCGGAACCGTAGCAATCACCTCACGGGTTCGCGGATACTCAACCTCAACAACAGCGTCGGCATAGACCTTCTCCCCACCAATGCGCATGGCTTCACGGCGGATTTCTTGCTCTGACATATGAAAACTCCTAGCGAATTTAATATTCAATATTACTGATTACTGCTGCCCAGCGGCTTGCGCCGCATAATAAAACGCGTCAAAATTGCGCAGTTCGGGTGCAGACGGCAAATCGATCTGGCGGTTGACGATGAAAGGCACCTCTTGCTCGGTCAGTCCACCATGACTGCGCAACGGTTCTTTTAGCGCCGCCAGATCATGCCGCTCTTCAGAGGTGCCAATAGTCATGTTTTCATCTGAGATAATGACAATATCGCCGATACGGTCGGCAGGCAATTCAAATCGGCGCACCGCCTCTTCACGCTCGATCACAACCATGATGCCATCAATGGCTGCAAGACGCGCCATGATGCTGGCCAGATCAGCACCATCTGGAAGATATGCGGTGGCGAACGACCCAAGTGCACCGTGATGCACGACGTACGGATCGGTGATGGGTAAGATGACGCGTGCGTTGGCAGCGCCAACCCACTCATCAAGAAGATCCTGGATATAGACCACTGCTGGAGTGCCATTGGTGTCATGCTTTGGCTTCATCCCGTGATCCGCGGTCAGAACGAGCGCTGCGCCCATCGCGTCTAGTTGACCGACATAACCATCGATCATGGTATAAAAATCCTTAGCGCCTTGCTCTTCGGGAGCGAATTTATGCTGAATATAATCGGTCGTTGACAGATACATCAGATCCGGCGTCCACTCTTTGAGCAGCTTCACACCAGCTGCCAAAACAAATTCCGATAGATCGCCTGAATAGACTTCCGGCACTGGACGGCCGAGCCAGGCACTGGCGTCATCGATCCCATTGGCCGCTTTGGTGGCGATATCCGCGCGTTCAGATGAAAAGCAGATTGCTCGATCTTCATCAAATGAGAGACCGGCTCCCAAGAGGGCGCGGAGCTTATCCTTTGCAGTGACGACAGCGACGCGTGCCCCTACCTTATAATATTTCGAAAACAATGTCGGGGCACGTAGAAACCTGACGTCGTTCATCATCACTTCTTGGCCAGTTTCCGGTTCATAGAGGTAGTTGCCGCAGATGCCATGCACGCTCGGCGGGCGACCGGTGGCAATCGACATGTTGTTTGGATTGGTAAAGGATGGGATCACCGAATGCGCAATCCGGTCAGTGCCTTTCGCGCGCATTCTAGCGACATTCGGCATTCGTCCGTCGGCAATCGTAACATCAAGATAGGCGGGCTCGCACCCATCGAGGCAGATGACCACGGCACAGGTCCGCAGTGCGGCATAGGTTCGACTATTGGCCTCAACAGAAGATGAGATTGGCATGAAACGTTTCCTTCGCGTTTAGGTAAGTCGCAAGTAAGCAGAGAGTTTCTGTTGGTCAGATAGAACTGTTTCGGCCAGCGCAGCCCTGGCCCCTCTGGCCGTAAGGAATGTAACTAGCACATTTGAGATTACATCCGCCATGGTCATGACAATCCCACATACAACGATAGCCATCGGGCGGTGGAACTTGTTGTGCGCCGGACATCAGTGGTCCTACTCCCTCACGGAAAAGTTGCTCACCACTGAGCGACCTCACATCCATTGTGCCACCATGAAAAGCATCCCACATCGAAATTGTTTTATGGCGACCTGTCACCAATCGTTCTAGTTGAACTGCCATACTGATTGCATTTGTTCCGCCGGGCGCAAGCAAAATTCTGTTCATGCCTTCGGGGGTCAAAGACGTTAATTTTTTAGCAAATTCAACCGCAACTTTGTTAGTATAACGACGAGTGCTAAATGCGAGTTCATCAAGCTGTTTTTAATCGTTTCAATCACAGTTCATTACCCAAACCAACTGCATGAACTTGATTGCCATGAAAATCGAGATAGCGTCGTCCCTCAACATCTTGAATATAAGCGCCCTCAGCAGATTTAAGTGCATTCAAGCAAGGAGTAGATAAGGATTGATGCAAGAAATATTTGGCATCTTCCTCAAGCAATTGTCGTGTATGGTCACTGAGATTTTCTGCTTGCCATTTTTGCCGTGCTGGAGTGGTGTTGACATCTCCTTCGGATTGGGCAATTTTGCGATTCATTGTACTGGACATAATCTTCGCCTAAATATCTATTTCTTTACTAATTCGATTTCCATTTCATCGAATGTTGCCGCTACTGCATCTAACAAACCGTGCATATGTGAGGCATTCATTCGCCCGATATTACCGATACGGAAACAATCTGCCTGAGTCAATTTACCCGGATAAATAACAAAGCCTTTATCGCTTAAGCTGTTGTAAAAAGTCTCAAAATTGAAATTAGGATGCTCAGGATAAGGGAAGGTCGTGATGATATAGCTCTGGGTGTCTATATCAAGATAAGGTTCTAGACCAAGTTTTTTCATACCTTCAATGATGATTTTGTTGTTTTCAGCATAACGTTTACCACGCCCTTCAACACCGCCTTCTTCTTGTATTTCGACTAGTGCTTGATGGAATGCTAACATCACTTGAACAGGGGGGGTGAAGCGAAATTGCCCATTTTTCTCTAAACCTTGCCATTGTGCCAATAAATCAAGGCTCATACTGCGTGCATAACCTTTTGTTTGCAGAAAAGTTTCTTTGTGAGCAATTGCAAAGGAAAAACCCGGAAGACCTTCAATACATTTATTCGCTGAAGATACTAGAAAACAAATTTGTGAATCGACTATATTAATCGGAACAGCACCAAAACTACTCATAGCATCTACAAAGTAAACACGATTGTATTTCGCAACAATTTTGCCTATATCTTCAATTGGATTGAGTAGACCTGTTGTTGTCTCGCAGTGGATCGCCGCAACATGCGTAATCGCCTCATTTAAGCGGAGTGTCTCTTCAATTTCTGTTAAGTCAGGAACGCTATTTTCAGGGTAGCTTAGTTCAATCGTCGGAATATGCAAGGTTTTTGCCATTGCAGCAATACGCCGACCATATGCTCCATTGATAATTACGAGGAGCTTGCCATTTTCTTGTGGAATCACAGAAGAAATGACTGATTCCACACCAAATGTTCCACTGCCTTGCATCAAGATCGCAGTATAGTCCTCATTGCCTTGTAAACCACCCAAATCGAGTAGCATTTGCCGAATTTCGCGTACAACTTGAATAAAGCCTGTATCACGCGAACCCAAGTCACGTACTAAAGCCGCTTTTACAGTATCGCTTGTTGTCAAAGGTCCCGGTGTAAATAGCAATTTATCTTGAGATGCCAATGCGCGACTCCAGATATGAAATCAAATAAACTTTGTACAAATTCTAAGCAAATACGACTGAATAGTCAATATGTCCATTGAAAATTGACTATATCCACACCAAAGTAGTGGCATAATGTTGTAAATGGTCATAATGGAGCTTATTGCTAGTGAAACCTGACAAGCGCCAATCAAAAATTGTAGATATTCTCGATGAACGAGAATCTGCTACTGTGGAATATCTAGCGGAAGTTTTTGCAGTTTCGCACGAAACGATTCGTCGTGATTTATCGACATTGTATGAGCAGCGCCTCATTCGTAAAGTACATGGTGGCGCGGAAAAAGCCCAAACTGCCAGTGAAGCTCCGTTTGCGCTACTCCCAATTCCAGCAGCCAATCCCGGCGCATCTTTTCGACTAGATAACACAAACCACGCGCGCGGCGATTGAATTGACTTTGGCTCAAGAGTTTGGGGAACAAGGCATAATGATTGGCGCCGACCCTTTCCCATCAAGGCATCAAATATCGTATTGCCTTCCGCGCCGATAGAAACAGCGATCAACATCGACTTGTCGCGTCCGAGATCGTGATATGCTTGCATCCCCGCCAGGATCGAGTCGTCATTAATGCCAAATATCAGGTTGATCTCGGGATGCAGGCGCAAGGCGTCCAAAGCCATATGATAGGCGCTGTCATAACGTCCCTTTCCGTCAATGGATAAGGCGGCGACCTCGTCGCCGAGGCCCGCCGACAAGCCGTCCAGAAAGCCCTTGCTTCGCTGTCTGGTGGCTGACATGGACAGAACGCCGATATCCAGCACGTGTGCGCTGCCGGTGCAGTGACGCCGGAAATAGTTCGCGCTCCATTGGCCCAATTGGTGGCCGGTCTCGTAATTGTCAATTCCCAGGTAGACTGCGCCATCCTGTGGGTTGCCTTCCGCGATCAACGGGATGTCTTGTCGGATCGCCCGTTCGCGCAAGGTATGCGCGTAGCGCGTATCGATAGTGGTCATAATCAGGGCATCGGTATTGGGCAGATCCGGCGCTTCGGGGGCCGGAGCGGTATATTGCGGAGTCTGGTACTGGCTGCGTTCGATGCTGACCGCGCCGCCGAATACCCTCTTTAGGAGCTTGTTTTCTTCCAGTCGCTTGAGATCGCGTCGAACCGTCACCTCTGTAACATCGCAGGCTTGCGCCAACTGCCGCACAGTAGCCGTACCGTTCGAGTTGATGTTGCGCAAGATGATGTGTTCTCGTTCTTCAAGCAACATGACTATTTGTGTTCATTTAAGATTGAAATCTTCTGATTATGTTCAATAATGTCGCACTTTGATTACTTTGTCAAAAACTCGTCGGCTAAGGTAGTGTATCAAAGTCGGCTGAAATAGAAAATGACCTTAACCGAATCGCCATCTCATCTAGCAGGGGCGATCCGCCGGATCGCCAACATAGACAATACCCAGCACGCGGGCGACCTGATAGGTCGCCCCTACAGGATCGCCGTTATTTTGGGTGAGGGATATTTGGCAGAGATTTGACTGGAAGAATTTCAACCGAAATAGATACACTGCCCTCGATCGAGGCAAAATGTGAAGCGCCTTGATCAACGCTATAATCATTCGATTGAAGAATGTAATGGGAATGGGAGCGTAGGCGCGTTTTTTTCTGCGGCTAATGTTCTTAAACCGGACAAAGTGGAGACTGTCATGACCCCCGAAATCAACTACCAAGCCTGGATGAACCAACAGTTAATCTGGGGCGAACGCACACGCGGTCGTAGCCTGGTCTGGACGACCGATTCCGACTGGTTCATCAACGATCCGCTCGGTCACAAGCCGCACCTGCACGAAGATGCCAGCGAAATCCTCTTCCTGGCGCAAGGCAGCATGGAGATCGAGATTGGCGGCACGAAAGCGGTCTATCGCGCCGGTGACTTTCTCTTGGTGCCGCCGGACAAATATCACGATTATAGGCTGGCCGGCGATGAGCACGTTTGCCTTTTTGTCGTCGTCGCGCCCAACCACAAGTTCGCCCGTTGGAAGACGAGCGATTTTCCGCCGGAGGCGCATCAAGGTTCCGCCACCCTGGTGAATGTCTACGAAAGCGATGACTTGCCCTCCAACGAGCACTTTCTGTGCCAGAAGATGACACTCACCTCCGGCGAATCCGACCCGGTCAGGTATTGTGAGTTGCAGGACCGCATCATTTATGTGCTCTCCGGCACGGCTCACCTGTCGATGAATACGCTATCGGGACCGCTTGCGGAGCACCAATATCAATACATACCCGCGACCTGCCCACACGAGATCAGCAACCGCGGCTACCTGCCGCTCTCGTACATTTCACTCACGATCACCGACCCCATGACGGCGCACGGTACCGAGCCGGATGACGATTAACTGTCGCGCGTATTGACTGCGTTAGCCGTGAGGTGATAGATGCTCAAAATCGCCATTGGGCAATTCATGCAGGAATCGCATAGCTTCACGCCGATAGACTGTTCCTGGGAACAGTTTCACGCCGGTCATATCTATCGGGGCGAGGATATCCTGAAGCGCATGATCGGCAACCAGGTGGAGGTTGCGGGGGCCATCAACGTCGCCAGCACGCAAGATGTCGACATCGTACCCTTGTTGGCTTGCAACGCGGTGTCATCCGGATATATTCGGTCCGACGTTTTTGACGACTTGCTTGGGGATCTGCTGGAGCGGCTGGAAGCGCAATTGCCGGTTGACGGCGTATTCCTGGCGCTGCACGGCGCGATGGTCGCGGAAGGCGACGAAGATGCCTCGGGTACCGTTCTCTTCAAGGCGCGCGAGCTGGTGGGCGCCGGCGTACCTATCGTCGCTTCGCTTGATCTGCACGCCAATGTGACCGCCAAGATGATCGCAGCCAGCGACGGGCTGGTCGGGTATCAGACTTGTCCGCACGTCGACTTATACGAAACGGGCGCGGCCAGCATGCAACTCTTATTGGATGTCATCCGTGGCAAGGTAGAGCCTGTCATGGGATATTGCCAACTGCCTATGATTGCGCCGCCAGAAAACTCGGTCACGCTGGAAGGCCCTTTTCGCGAGATGATGGCAATCGCCCTCGAGTTTGAATCTTATCCGGATGTCCTGAATGTATCGGTGTTCTACGTCCAACCCTGGCTGGATTTGAGCGATATCGGTTGCAGCGTCGTTGTCGTGGCCAACGGCAATCAGCAATTGGCAGACGAAGTTGCGGAAAAAATCGCGGACGAATTCTGGCGGCGGCGCAAGCGATTTAGCGTCGAGTTAACACCATTGGAGGACGCCGTTCGCGCGGCCATCAGCGCGCCAAAAGGACCGGTGATTTTGGCTGACGGCGCTGACGCCCCAAGTGGCGGCGCACCGGGTGACAGCCCCGCCATCCTAAAGGCATTGCTTGAAGCGCTTGTCCAGGTCGAGACACTTATCAACATCGTTGATCCGGCGGCGGTCGACAGCGCGATCAAGGCGGGGGTTGGCAACGAAGTGAGTCTGCGTGTGGGCGCCTGGTCTTCCGACATGTGGGAGCCGGCCGAGATTAGCGGTCGCGTCCTGCAAGTTTCCGACGGCACTTTTCGTTTCACGGGACCCGGGTATCGTGGTCGCGAGTTTCACCGAGGGCGCACAGTCGTGCTTCAATCGGGCTCACTCTTTCTGCAGATAATGGAGCGCCCGGTATTCCAGGGGGACACAGCGCTCTATACATCGCTTGGTTTGGATCCACGCAAGGCCCACATCGTGGTGGTAAAGACGCCCGCGGCGTTCCGCGTCGACTATGGGCCCTTTGCAGCGCAAATTATGCTGGTAGACGCGCCGGGCGCCACCAGTTCCAATTTGAAGTCCTTCAACTGGCGCAAACTACCGCGTCCCTTTTATCCCTTCGACGAGATCGACGACTGGCGCCAATCGTGAGGCAACCGCTCGGAGCGTTTCATCTGAGGCTTTCCAGCGAGGCTATCCAGGACTCGATCAACAAAGCGGTCCGCCAGCCCGGTGTATTGGCGCGGATCCAGCAACGCTTCCAACTGTTCCCGGCTCAGGACGGCGGAGACATCTTGATCAGCCAGCAGCACGTCAATGAAGGGTTGCTGCTCTTCGTAAGAAGCCATGGCACAAGCGTAAACCAGGTCATGCGCGACTTGCCTGCCGTAGCGCTCGCTTAAGGCGAACATCACCCTCTCCGACAAGAGCAGGCCGCCCGTAAGCGCCATATTCTGCAGCATCCTCTCGGTATTGACGCTTAAACCGCCAAGCACCCGAATAGACATTTCCAATGCGCCTTGCGACATAATGAAGACTTCCGGCACGAGCGCCCATTCCATTTGCAACGACGACCAATCCCGTTCATGTTCGTTGATGATCAAGGTATCTAATGCGGTCGCCGACTTGTCGCGGCAAAGGCGCGCCAGAGTCAAGATCGATTCACAGAGCATCGGATTGCGCTTCTGTGGCATAGTGCTGCTGCCGACCTTGCCCGTTTCGAAGGGCTCCTCAAGCTCGGCAAATTCCTGCTTCTGCAATTCGATGATTTCTTTGGCAATTCTTCCTAACAAGGCGGCGATCATGCAAAGCAGGTGAATCAATTCCGCGATACTATCTCTGGATGTGTGCCAGGCGATGATCGGCAGGCCCAGCCCGAGTTCAGCCATCAGTCTCGACTGCACCTCCAGGGCATCCACGTCGGACTCATTTAGCCCCGCCAACGTCCCTACCGCGCCAGCAAATTGGCCGACCAGCACACGTTCCTTGACCTGCGCCAGCCTGCGGCGGTGACGCTGCAATTCCGCCAGCCAAACCGCGACCTTGTATCCGAAGGTTATCGGCAACGCTTGCTGTCCGTGGGTTCGACCCGCCATCGGGACATTGCGATGGTCCTTTGCCAAGCGCGCCAGTAGGTTCTGCAACTCGTCCAAACTTGGCTCGAAAATGGCAAGCGCGTCTTTGATCTGCAGAACCAGGGCTGTGTCCATCACATCTTGCGTTGTTGCGCCCCAATGCACATAGCGCCCGGCCTCGCCATCACAGCGTTCCGCCAACTGCCGGATCACCGGCACCAGCGGGTGCAGCGTGGTATCGATGCCCTCTTTTATCGCCCTTATGTCGAAGAATTCGGCCTTCGCCTTGCGCGAAATCTCTGCGGCAGCCTTTTGCGGCAGCAAGCCGACCGCCGCTTCGGATCGTGCCAGGGCCGCTTCAAAATCGAGCCATTTCTGTAACAAGGCGCGATCATCGAATACCGCGCGCATTTTGCTCGATCCAAAAAGATCAGCAAACAAAGCCGAATCTATGATATGCGCGCTCATGCGCCATTCGCCTCTTTTTCATCTGACCGATAAATTGCGCAAGTGTGATCGTTCTAGCGCTAGTGTATCGTAAACTCATGGTCCCTTCTACAAGGCTTGTCCGATATTGTGGCGCAACCGCTGATATTCTACCCCATCCCCCGGCCTGCCCCCCTCGATCCCCCCGCCTCACGGGGGGCAGAATCCCGAAGCATCAGGGAAGGGGAGCGCTAATGGCGAGATATTCAAGTTTGATAGAATCTACGCGAAATAGCGCAAGTCTCCCCCAAAGCTTTGGGGGAGATTTAGAGGGGGTTGGACGGCGTGATATTCGGGTTCATTAAAAAAGAGAACACAGAGCGCGCAGAGATACTTATATGGTTAGGCCAAGCCAATATATCTGCGAAATTGACCACTCCCGGTTTAGACGCGGGGCTAGCAACCTGTGTTCTGACGGGGATAGGTACATAGTCGCCGATCAGACAGGGGACAACCCAATGCACTGTTCAGTCGCAATTGTCTCTAGCGATTCGGTCAAATCAAGGGCTTCAGGCGCAACAAGGGCGGCTCCCTGCGCTGCGACTGATTCAACTTGTCGACGGCTGGTCGGATGTTGAAGGCAAGGTTCAACTGTGACCGCGCCGGATGATGGAGGGTTCGAGATTAGCGGTATTTGCGCCTGCCGCGAAGACAGCGCTCTGGACGGGGTTTATGCCAAATGCTTCTTAACGACGGCTTGATCCAACTCAACACCCAAGCCTGGACCCGTCGGTGGTGTGATGGTTCCATTTTCAAAACGAATGGGCTCTCTAAAAATATCGTTGTGCAGGCTGTTGCCATTGTACTCTTGAATGAGGAAGTTGGGCGAACAGGTGTCAAGTTGAACAGCAGCGGCAGCGGCGACCGGGCCGCAGTACATATGGGGAGCGATCATGGCGTAGTAGGCCTCGGCCATGCCGGCAATTTTCTTCGACTCCAAGATTCCGCCGCACTGCCCCACATCAAGTTGAATAATCTGCGCAGCCTGTTTTTTGAGCAAGTCAGCGAATTCAAATTTGGTTACTTTCCGTTCACCGCTGGCAATAGGAATACTGGTATGCGCGGCCACACGCGCCATTTCGTCAATGTTTTCCGGGGGTACGGGTTCCTCAAACCAAAACGGGCTAAACTCCTCCAGCTCCTTGGCGACGCGAATGGCAGTGGCAGTGCTAAATTGCCCGTGAGTGCCAATGGCAATTTCCAACTCGTCGCCTACGGCATCGCGGATCGACTTGAAAATTTTTGCCACGTGACGAATCGTCTTCAGTGGGTAGTCGCGCGGTTGCGGGAAAAACGGGGTAAAGGGGTCGAACTTGCAAGCTGTGTTACCTTCTTCTACGAGCTTTTTTGCAATCTCACCGGCCTTCTCAGGATTTTCCCAAATGCCTTCGGTGGGCATGTAAGCGTAGGCTCGCAATTGATCATGCACTTGTCCCCCCAACAGGTTGTAAACAGGTTGATTCGTGGCTTTGCCCACGATATCCCATAAGGCCATTTCGATGGCGCTCAGGGCGGGAGTCAAACCCAGTCCGGGATGACGATAGTCGTGCACCGAGGCATAGATTGTTTGCCACATGCGTTCGATTTCAAAGGGGCTGTTGCCGATAACAAACCGCTCACACAAGTCCTTGATCAAGCTGATCTGGGACTCCAGATTGAGGGCTCCGCCATTTGGTCTTTCGCCCAATCCCATTATGCCTTCATCGGTGGTGAGCTGAAGAAAAAGCCAATATCGGCCACCGTGGTACGGCTCGATATTGCTTATGAGAATGGTCTCGACGCCAGTAACTTTCATCGTTCATTGCTCCTGAGAACATGATGTCGCGTGGCAGGCAGTTAGTTAAAGTATATCCACCATTATTATCTGCCAAAAGGGCAATCATAATGGAGCAGGTTTACTGCCTAAACGCCCCTGCCCTGAACCGAATTATCCCCGCTTTGTCAGAAGACAGGCGTCAATCGACAATCGACTGATTGCAAAGCACACGCAACTCGCGCCGGATGGGGTATGACGATGAGGGCATCAGTTGGGTCAAAAAGATGGCGGTCATGTCTTCCAAGGGGTCAACCCAGAATGTCGTGCTGGCCGCCCCGCCCCAGCCAAATTCGCCGGGTGAGCTAAGATTCTGCGCTGCCGCCGGGTCGAGTACAACGTATCCACCCAAGCCGAAGCCGACGCCGTCGTGACGGGTTTCGGTGCGCAGCCCGCCGCGGCGCAGATTGTGCCGCGCGCCGAGTCCCATACCGATGCCTTTTGGCCGCGTTTCGCTGGCAAGAATGTAACCCATATTTGTCAGATCACAATTACCCGGCAGATGGTTGCTGGTCATGAGTTCAACCGTCTTGCGTCCAAGCAAACGTACACCGTCGAGTGCGCCTTTGTTGAGCAGCATCTGGCAAAAGCGCAGATAATCGCTGACGGTCGAGACCAGACCGCCTCCGCCGGAAAAAAGCTTTGGCTGCTTCAAGTATGTGCTTTCGCCGGGACTGTCGATGAGGCGAAAACCGGCGCCATCACGTTCGTAGTTTGCCGCAAAACGACCGACTTTATCCGGCGAAATACTAAAGGCAGTATCCGCCATGCCCAGCGGCTCCAGGATCTCTTCGGCGAAATAGCGAGCGAGCGATTGACCCGAGATGATTTCGATCAAATAGCCCAGGACATCGGTGGCAACGCTATAGCTCCAGCGAGTGCCTGGCGAAAATAGCAGAGGGAGCTCACTGAGAAGGTCGACCGTGTCGCCCAACGACCTGCCGTTGCCGAATAACTTGCGGTCGCGATACATCTCGTCAATGGGAGGCGTATTCATATGACCGTAAGTGAAGCCGGCGGTGTGGGTCAGCAAATCGCGGATGGTCATTTCCCGCTGCGCCGGAACGGTCCGATAACTCTTGGCATCGCCTGACTCGACGACTTCAAGCTGCTTGAGAGCCGGAATATATTCAGAAGCCGGATCATCCAAATGTAGCAGACCGCGCTCGTAGAGCATCATCACGGCGACGGAGGTGATGGGCTTGGTCATCGAATAAATGCGAAAGATGGTGTCTTCCTCGACGGGCAGCCCGGTTTCGACATCCCTCTCGCCGTAACGATGCAGGTACGCGGCTTTGCCGCGTCGGGCGATCAGGACGAGATAGCCCGGTATTTTGCCCTCATCGACATAGCGGTTGAAATGATCCGCGATGTATCCCAGGCGGTCTGAAGACAATCCAACATTATCGGGACTTGTCAAACCGATCATTTTTTGAGATCTCCGTTACGACTTTGTCCTGTTTTCTATGGCTATGCATTTGTTCCTGGCTAGTACATGGGCGACCCAAGGGTCGCCCCTACCGTTAGGTCAGAATAAAGCCCTCGTATCCATTGGCAACGACCTCTTGGCATTTTTCTACGTAGGGCGGGAAGCCCGGCAAGGGCATAAAGACCCGGGGCTTGCCGGGGATGTTGTCTCCCAAATACCAATTATTGCAGGACACCCACAGGGTTTCATTTGCCACCTCATAAACATGTGCCACCCAGGCGTCCTGGGCGTCTTCGGTCGCCTCAATGCTATCGTGGTGGCGCTCGACCATATAGTCGATGCAGTCTGTCACCCACTCGACGTGCTGCTCGATGGCCACCATCATATTTGTCAACACCGACGGACTGCCCGGTCCCGTGATGGTAAAGAGGTTGGGAAAGCCGGAAATACCCAGCCCCAGGTATGTGACAGGTCCGGCAGCCCACTGTTCGCGCAGGGACCGCCCATTACGCCCCCGAATGTCGATCTTGAGCAAGGCGCCGGTCATGGCGTCGAAGCCGGTGGCGAGAACGATGATGTCGAGATCATAGTCGGCGTCGGCCGTCCGGATGCCGCCAGGGGTAATCTTCTGGATGGGGGCGGCGTTGATATCGACCAGCTGCACATTGGATCGATTGTAGGTCTCGAAGTAACCGCTATCCAGCACGGGGCGTTTACAATGAATCGTGTAGTCGGGGGTTAACATATCGGCGACCACCGGGTCTTTCACGAGTTTGCGGATTTTTGCTCGCACGAAATCCGCCGTCGCTTTGTTGCTCTCGGGATTGACCGTAATGTCGTTGAAGCTGCCGTAGAAGGGAAAGCCCCCGAGTTGCCAGCGTTCTTCGAAGATGCGCCCCCGTTCTTCCTCGCCCAGCGACATGGCGGAAAAGTCGTTAGCGGGGATGTGTGAAAGTTGAGCTCCCGACTCCAGCCGATTGCGCGCGCGGAAGCCGGCGTAGTCGGCCTTGATCTCGGCTACAAGGTCGGGATCAACCGGGCGATTGTGCGCCGGAACAGACCATTGTGCGGAGCGCTGGAAAACTGTGAGATGCTCTGCCTGCCGGGCAATGACCGGAATCGACTGCACCGCCGACGAGCCGGTGCCGATGACAGCTACGCGCTTGCCGCTTAAGTCAACACCCTCATGCGGCCAGCGCGCGGTGTGGTGGATGGGACCGTTAAAGGTCTCCATCCCGTCGATGGCCGGTATGTTGGGCTCTGATATACAGCCTGTAGCCATGACCAAAAACTGGGCGGACAGTTCAGACCCGTCATCGGTTTCTACCTGCCAACGGTTGGTCGCTTCATCGAAAATAGCCGCTTCAACCCGGGTGTTGAAACTAATATCAGGCCGCAGATCAAAGCGATCAGCGACGTGGTTGAGATACCCCAATATCTCGGGCTGGGTTGGATATCGTTCGGGCCACTCCCACTCTTGCTGGAGATCTTCATCAAAGCCGTAAGAGTACTCCATTGTGTCGGTATCGCAGCGCGCGCCGGGATAGCGATTCCAATACCAGGTGCCGCCAACATCACTGCCCATCTCGATGACTCGCGCCGATAAGCCAAGCTTGCGCATGCGATAGAGCATATACATGCCGGAAATACCGGCGCCGACAATGATGACATCGAATTTTGCGGCTGATTTCATTTCCAAACCCCTAACTCAATACCTAACATCATAGGTTAGTTCATCTCGAAGCCGCCGGCCACGCTAAGCGAAATGCCGGTCACATTGTCGGCGCGACTTAGATATAGAGCCGCCTCGGCAATATCTTTGGGTGTTTGTTCACGACCCAATGGCACGAGATCCTGGACGATGGCATTGTAAGTGTCTTCATCCGTATCCGTGCCGTACTGGCGACGTCGACTCTCTGATTTGGAAAGATGATCGAACCACATAGCTGTATCGACATGGCCCGGGCAGATGGCATTAACCCTGATAGAGGACTCGGCAAGTTCGGCTGCCATGGACTGAGTTAAGCCGATCGCCGCAAATTTTGAGGCGCAGTAGGCACCCATGAGAGGAAATCCTTTCTTGCCTGCAACCGAGGCGATGTTAATGATGACCCCGCCATTTTGCATGAGGGAGGGTATGGCGGCTTGCGACATCAAGAAGATGCCCTTGACGTTTACAGCAAAGACTCGGTCCCAATCGGACTCGGCAAAGTCTGCTATTGGTCCTGTCTGAATGACGCCTGCATTGTTCACGATGACATCTATTTCGCCAAAGGCCTTAATCGTTTTCTCAACAAGATTTTGACAAGAAGCGCGCTCTGATACATCAACTTCAATCGCTGTACAAGTTCCGCCGCTCTCGCTGATTTCGTCTGCGGCCTCTTCCAAATTGCTTTTGGCTGAGAGTGAGTATAGCCAATCCGCCTCCGGTTTAGCTGCCAGAGAGCCCAGGTCAGCAACAACAACGTTTGCGCCCGCTTGAGCATACGCTTCGGCAATTCCCCGTCCGATTCCGCGGGCAGCGCCGGTGACGATGACAGTTTTCCCTTTGATCTGCATGACCGCCTTCCGATTGGGTTACGGGCCTGGAAATCCTATAGCTTCAGACAATCAACAGGCGGTTAACTGACAAATATGACGGACATTTTATGGTCAGCTTTCCGACCACTCAAATAAACGCTGAACCATTCACCTCAAATCTAACACACTGCGCGCCACCTCACCCTTACCCAGGGCGTCGAAAGCCTCATTGACTTCTTCGAGCGGGTAGACGCGCGTCACCAACTCGTCCAGCTTGAGCTTGCCCGCTTTGTATAAGCTGAATATGCGCGCAAAATCCACCCGGGGACGACAGGTACCATATAAGGAGCCGATGACTGTCTTCTCCATAGCTAGAATTTTGGAGTCAAAATCAACTGGCGTGTTGTCGGGGCCATGGCCGACAAAGACGGTGACGCCTCGTCGACGAGTGCAAAGTATCGCCTGCTTATAAGGCTCAGGCACCAGGCCGATAGCTTCAAAGGCGTAGTGGACGCCCTTGCCATCCGTTAGCTCCTGGATGGCCTCAACCGGGTTAGCCCGAGCTGAATTGACCGTATGCGTGGCGCCAAACACTTTGCCCATTTCGAGTTTGTTGTCCAGGATGTCGACGGCGATAATCGGCTCGGCACCGGCAATCGCCGCTCCCTGGATAACGTTTAGCCCAACGCCTCCACAGCCGAAGACAGCCACCGACTTGCCGGGTTGGACATTGGCGGTGTTTAGGGCGGCTCCCACGCCGGTCATCACCCCGCAGCCGACCAGCGCCGCCTGCCCAAAGGGAATCTCCCGGTCGATCGGGATGGCAATATCCTGCGGAACGATGGTCTCGGTGCTGAAAGTACCGAGCGCATTCATTCGTTTCATCGGGCGCTCACTATTCGGGAAGAGCGGCTGTCCCCGTCGATCCCAGGGTTCCTCGCAGAGGTTGGGGTAGCCCACCTGGCACATCTCGCACAGACCGCAGTTGCGCATCCAAGATAGCACAACGTGATCGCCCACTTTGACACTGTGTACCTGTGGCCCAACTTCCTCGACCACGCCCGCTCCCTCGTGACCCAGAATAACCGGCGGGCGGTTGATATCGACCCATTCGCCCTTGACGATATGCCAGTCCGAATGGCAGACGCCGCTGGCTTCCAGCCGGACGCGAACCTGATCATCCGCGATGTCGGGCATGTCAAATTGCTCGATTTGCAGGGGGGTGTTGAAGTCGTACAAGACTGCTGCTTTCATTGGCGTGTTCCTTAATTTATTGTTTTAGAGAGAACTATTTCCTCAATCCAGAAAATGGCAAGTTTTGTCACGTTTTCCGTTTACGATCCATAATGCTTTACCGCATCCGGGTTCAGTTCCAAGCCCAGCCCCGGCTTGTCAGGATAAGGCGACCACATCCCGTCTTTTGGTTCGGGGAACTCGGTGTAGACCAGCTTATCGAACTCCTCAGACACACCCAAATACTCGACGATACGCAGATTAGGCGTAGCGCAGGTGACATGCAGATGGACGACCTGAAAAGCGTGCGGAGCCACCGGCAAATTAAAAGCGTGAGCCAGATTCGCCACCTTGATCCACTCGGTCACGCCGCCGACTCGGCCGATATCCGGCTGCACGATATCAGCCCCGCCTCGGGCGATGAGTTCACGAAAGCCGAATTTGGTGTACTCATGCTCGCCTGTCGCGACCGGGATATCTATAGCGGCGGCGACAGCGGCCAGGCCCTCGATATCGTCGGCCAGTACCGGTTCCTCGAACCATCCCACGTTGTAGGGTTCGAACTCGCGTGCCATGCGAATGGCCTGTTTGGCATAATAGCCGTTGTTGGCATCGATCAGGATCTCAACGTCGTCCCCGACAGCCTCGCGCACAGCGGCCAGGCGCTCAATATCCTCTTTTTCGCTTTTGCCGAAATCCTTGCCCACCTTCATCTTGACCGATTTCATGCCGCGTTCGACGTAACCGGTCTGCTCGGCGACCAGTTCGTCCACGCTGAAGTGGGTCCAGCCCCCGCTGCCATAAATAGGGACGGTGTCGGTATAAGCGCCCAACAACTTGTAAAGCGGCACGTTGAAATATTTGGCCTTTAAGTCCCACAAAGCCGTGTCCAGCGCCGAGATCGCCCCAAAGGCAAGTCCTTTCCTGCCCTCGCCGCGCACTCGCCAAAACATATCATCCCACAGCTTCTCGATGGTCAGCGGGTCTTGCCCAATCAAGATCGGTTTCAGCGACTCGTCGATGAGCACCTGCGCTGATCGTCCACCAACGCCAAGGCCCAATCCTTGCAATCCCTCATCGGTGAAAATATGAACGAAGCATTGGCCCCGGCCCGGCGTCGGGTGGCGAATGGTTGCATCTTTAATGGCGCCCAAATGCGGAATAAAAATATATGTTGTTCTGATGTCTGTGATTTTCATGGCGTGTTCTCTACGCTATAAGTCTCGAGCTGCGTACGATACGGTCCGCGTTCCTCAAGTCGCGCTGGAAACTTTACCGCGTTTGGCTAATCAGAGGCAATCACATCGAGTATCTGCAGCAGTTTGGCATCACGCCACTTTTTGACCTGCTGCATATCCGTGCCCGCCAGCTCTTCTTCCATTTGCGCTACGCACATTTTCGCCCATTCGAGCTCGTTTTCCGGCGAACGCGGGGGCGCCTCACGCTCTATGCGCGAGGGAATGTCATCTTCCAGCATGTGGTTGAGCTTCCCGTCGATCATAGTATCCTGCAAGCCGCCGGGACTGGTAAACATGCCCACCAAAAAGGGTCCCATCAGCGCCAGACGCAAGCCTGGTCCGGTTCTGAACGCCAGATCGATCTCAGCCGCCGTGGCAACGCCATTACCCACCAACCATTTGGCCTCGCGGTAAATCACTGCTTGCATGTGGTTGACGATATGGCCTCGGCATTCTTTGCGCGCCACGACCGGCGCCCGGCCCATCCTCGCCATGAAGTCCCGCGCTACCGCTACGGTCTCAGCCGAGGTCGCTTCGCCGGGTACGATCTCCACCAAGGGCACGATATGTGGCGGATTATAGGGGTGAGCCACCACGCAGCGTTCGGGATGCGTCGTCGCTTTTTGAATCTCCGTCATCAGCATGGCGCTGGTACTAGACGCGAGTATGGCTTCGGGACGGGCGAGCCGGTCCAGCCCCCGGTAGATCTCCCGCTTGATGCGATAGCGCTCGGGTCCGGACTCCTGCACATAGTCCACATCTTTCACCGCCTCAGCCAGGTCGGTGGTGGTAGTGATCCGGGAAAGCGCGGTTGACATGTCTGCGTCAGTCATCATCCCGGCTTCGACGAGGGTGTCATAGGCGTCCCGCAATTCCGCATTCGCCCGGCTCAGCACCGCTTCAGAGACATCGTATATTTGCACGCGCATGCCATGTTGCGCGAACAAGACAGCCCAGGAGAACCCGATCGTACCCCCGCCCACACAAGCCACACTGCTAATATTCTCCGCGTTCATGCTTTTCACCATCTCCGGATTGTTGTTCTACCTACAGCCAACAATGTTACTAAATCCAGTACTCGCTTGCCATCGACGCGGGCTCTGAACCAGGGCAATCGCGTCAAACGCGCAGGTCTGTATTCAGCGCAAAATTTCACCACCGAGTACACCGAGGGTCGCGTCGACACTAACCGGCGGCACCGAGTTTAGGGCCATTACAAGGTGAGCCATCTGCAAATCTGCTACCAACGTCGAAGGGAATCTGCCCTGATCTCTCATATATAGCAGAAATACGACTGTATCTTTATCACATAGATGCTTTTCTCTGTGCCTCAGTAGTTCCAAGTTAGTCATGCGAAAACGCGATCTGTGCGATTCTACCCCATCCCCCGGCCTGCCCCCCCTCGATCCCCCCGCCTCACGGGGGGCAGAATGCATCAGGGAATGGGAGCGCTTTCCCCGGAATACAGATTAAACCCAGAACTCTCGCTACAAATGAAGTATCTTTTCACTACTTACTTGGAACTACTTCTGTGCCTCTGTGGTCGATTTGTCTTTTCAATAATTCGCATATTGGCGCACAGTGAGTTTGATGCGATTGCCCTGGGCTCTGAACAAGGCAACGAATTTTTCCGATACACCGATTGGAAATTGTGTTTAGGCTTGGCGCAGCCCCAGCATTGGCAGAATCAGCTATTATTTCGCTTTGTAGCGATAATCGGGATCGACATTTTCCTTTGGACCGAGGGTGTTGCGCAGCGTGCCAATCCCCTCAACCTCAAACTCAACCACGTCGCCGGGTTGCAGGTAGCGGGCTGGTTCGATACCCCTTGCGATCGCCTCCGGTATTGAGCCACCCGAAACCGTGCCACTGCCCAGCACGTCGCCAGGCACAATGCGGCTGTCCTTGGAGGCGCGCTCGACATAATCTCCCCAACCATGATATGAAGCGCCGCCGTCTCCTTCATCCAACCAAATGTCACCGTTGACGCGCGCCGTGCACTTGACTTGCAGCCTGCCATCGCGCAGGTAGGGCGCCATTTCGTCTGTAGTTACCATCCAGGGACCGAGCGAAGAGGCGGCGTCTTTGCCTTTGGCGGGACCGAGCCCAACCGACATCTCGTCAAATTGCAGGTCGCGGGCGCTCCAGTCGTTTAGAATGCAGAAACCGGCGATATAGTCCAGCGCATCGACGGCCGCGATATCGCTGCCTTCGCGCCCGATGACACAAGCCAATTCAAGCTCGTAGTCGAGCCGCTCCGTCGCCGACGGGAAGGGCACCTCGTCCTCCGGTCCGAAGATGCGCAGGGTATTGGAAAAGTAGAAGACGGGCAGTCGATACCAAGCCTCGTGCAGCGTCCGCGCGCCATGTCCTGTAGCGTGATCCTCATAACTCATGAAGTCGCGTAGGGTCGACGGCTGGAGCACCGGCGCGCGCAACCGGACGCCGTCCAACGGCACAGTGGGCGCGGCAATATTGCTCGCCAGGGCGTCCTGCAGGCGATCAAGGGGCGAGTCGCCATGTTCGAGTAAGGCGCGCAGGTCGCGCAAAGTCTGATCAGCGCCGATAAGCGCAGTCACATCGACCACTTGATCGTCGCGTAAAACGCCACAGCGTGGTCCACTACCGGTATCGTATGTCAGCAATTTCATATATCCCTGGTCCTCCTTAAACCCTGGAACGGAATCGGGCGACCCACCGGGTCGCCCCTACATATCGTTTGTGATTCTTGTGATCTTTGTGGTAAATATTCTGTGCTGTCTCTGGCAAGGGACCCAATCTTCGGTAGTCACGGCTCCGTATTTAGTTACAACTTGGCTTAACCCAATTTCTCAAGTGGCGGATGGTCACCGAAGATCAATTCGGGACCGCCGGATGGCGCAGCCCAGCGCACGGCGTTGGTGACAACCTGCAATACCTCGGGCTGATAATAGATCGGCAGGGTTTCGTGGCCGGGCCGGAAGTAGAAGACTTTGCCGCGCCCGCGGTGATAGCAGCAGCCGCTGCGGAAGACCTCGCCACCCTGGAACCAACTCATGAACACCAGTGTATCCGGGGCGGGCACATCAAAGGGCTCGCCATACATCTCGGTTTGCGGAATCTCGAAGTATTCCGGCAAGCCCCGGGCAATGGGATGTCCTTGCTCAATCACCCAGAGGCGCTCTTTCTCGTCGGCCTCGCGCGTTTTCAACATGCATGAGGTACCCATCAATTTCTTGAAAATCTTCGAATAATGCGCGGAGTGCAGCACAATCAGACCCATGCCGCCCATGTTCACGCGTTCGTGCACCCGGTCGACGATCTCATCGCTGACCCCATCGTGGGCGGCGTGGCCCCACCAGGTCAGGACATCGGTCTCTGCCAGAACCGCTTCCGTCAGACCATGCTCCGGTTCGTCGAGCGTCGCCGTGCGCACGGAAAAACCCTGCTCACGAAGATGGTTGGCGATGACGGCATGCATGCCCTCAGGATAGATCTTTTGGACGCCTTCGGTTGCATTTATCAGCTTTTCTTCGCTGAACCCGAAGTTCCTCAAACGCGACTTCACATCAGCATGGCGCTGCGGATTCTCGTGGCAAAACTCGTTCCATACGGTCACACGAATTGGCGCAGACATTGGTTATGCTCCTTGCTCGAGATCGTTACCGAATACAGCCCGCACTTCTTCTCGCATTTCGTCGACGCGGGTCCACACTTCCCGGGTTTGTTGGAAGATGTCTACCGGGTATCCACTCTGTAGCATGATCGGTCCGTTAAATCCGTTGTCACGGGCCATTGTCAAGCAGCGCCGAAAATCCTCGCTGATGAGATCCCCGTTTTCGTCGACCTCTGCCCAGGCGTGAATCGAAGTCGCGTACGGCATCAACTTCTCCAATGTTTCGAACTTGTCTGGACCTCTGGCGTTGCCAAAATCAGCAACCAGGCCGTATTCCCGCTCAGATTGCTCAACAACGCCCAGCAGATCGTCGGCCTTCATGTTGAAATGCCTGTAATTTTCGGTGGCCGGCCGCAACCCACATTCGACCGCGTAGTCGGCCAAATCACGGAAAGCTTCCGCGCTGAATCGAATGCTTTCAGGCGTGGGTTCGCTGTCGCCGGGGACATAGCGCACGCCCGTCGCCCCCAGTTCGACGGCAATATCCATCCAGCGCTTGATATGCTTGATCCCGGCGACGCGTTCGTCGGGATCGGGACTGGCGACTTCACCGGTATCAATCAGCAGTTGAAACAGCTCCACCTGCGCTTCTTCGAAGGCGGCGCGCAACTCCGCCAGATAACCGCTGTCGATGCTGGGGAGGTGATAGACGCTGAGATCGAAGCTGTGGAATCCACGCGATGCGGCCGCAGCCGGTACATCGAGCAGATCGATCGTAGCCGGCTCGGCGGGAGACCCGACCTGTTGGCCAGTGTCGGCGTCCATTTCATAGAGTGGACTCCCCAAGGCCTTTGCTAAAGATACAGTTGATACCGCTGCGCAAACCATAAGATACCTCTCTCTTTGGCATAATTATGTTTTTGGGCGACCCAAGGGTCGCCCTTACAAATTCTTGACGTGAGCAATTTGGGCGGACGACCTGCTGTGTCGGCGGTCAGTGTCTACGCGACCTACGCGCAGCACAGGGTCGCCCCTTCAGTGTTGTCTTTTTCACGGTCAGGCGCGTCCAATCGGCTGTTCTCAGGCCTGGAAATCGTCGCCGAATACGGACTGCACTTCGCCGCGCAGTTCGTCGACAGCGCCCCAAAGATCCCGCGTTCCTCGGTAGGTCTCATAGGGGTGACCGCCCAGCAACATGACGGGACCATCAAAGCCGTTTTCGCGCGCCATGTTCAGGCAATGCTTGGAATCCTCGACATTGAGCGTGCCGTCTTCGTCGATCTCGACCCACTGGTGAATTGCGGTCGCACGCGGCATTAGCTTCTCTAATGTCACGTACTTGTTGGGGCCTGCGGCGTTGCCAAAATCGGCGACCAGTCCATAATCTCGTTCGGAGAGATCGAGAACTTGCAAAAGGTCGTCCGCTTCATTGTTAAAGAACTTATAGTTTTCGGTGGCCGGCATCACCCCACACTCGACGCAATAATCGTATAGCTCGCGGAAAGCTTCGCCGCTTCTGCTGATGGTCTCGGGCGTGGGTTTGGTTTCGCCCGGAACATAGCGGACGCCGCTTGATCCCAGTTCGGCGGCGATCTTCATCCAGCGCTTGGTCAGCGCGACGCTGGCGCTACGCTCGTCCGGATCGGGACTGGCGACCTCGCCTATATCTATGAGAAGTTGATACAACTCCACATTCGCCGCTTCGAAGGCGGAACGCAGTTCGGCCAGGTAGCTGCTCTCGATATTGGGGATATGTTGAATACAGAGATCGACACAGTTGATCCCATGCGCGGCAACCTCGGCCGGAAAGTCCAGCAGATCGAGCGTAGGCGTTTGGCGAAATGATCCGGAGACGCTTTTGCCACCAGCATCCAATTCATACCATGGGTCGCCCAAGGCATCCGGCAGATGCAACGAGAAACTGGATAATCCTGCGCGTATCATTCGAGTTCTCCCTCTCCATTAATCTGTCCGCTCAAAAGCGTATGCCAAACTTTACCACTTCCGCAGGATTGTTGACAACCAGGTCCCAGACCGCCGGTCCTTCATCCAGCGAAACCAGGGGCTGGATTAAGCCAGGCGCGGTCAGCACACCCTGGCGCATCATGCTGATGATGGCGTCGTAAGCGCGGTATTCATCCCAACGAGAGTGGTCGCGCGGCTTGTGCCCCAGAAAACAGCCGTGCGGAACGATCATTGTCAGGCGATTGCGGTGAAACTCCCGTCCCAGCCACAGGTCTCTCCCTTCGCCCTGGTAGACGCCGGTGGCGCAGACCGTCCCTTCCACGCGCGCCGCTCGTATCGCGCTTTGCAAGCCCGGATATGTTGCGCTCAGTTCAATCGCCACATCGACCCCGGGCCCACCGGTCAACTTGTGAATCTCCAGCGCGGCATCCACCTCAAAGGGGTCAAGCGCGTGGTGCGCGCCATAATCGAGCGCCAATTCGCGGCGCTTGGGCAGCGGATCCACGGCGAAGATCTGTTCCGCGCCAGTTAACGCAGCCATACGCACCGCCAGCAATCCGATGGCTCCCAATCCGATGACGGCGACGGTGTCGGCAAAGCGGACCTGAGATTCGCGGATGCAGTGGAAGGCGACGAAGGCCGGCTCGAAGCATAAAGCCGTAAGTGGATCGATATCGCCCAAAGGCCAGATGCAGCCATCCAGCCAGAGAGGTGGTCCCTGCCAGGGCAGTTGTCGCTCGGTAGAGACAATGTTGGTCTCGCTCACATCGAGGAAGCTGATGACTCGGTCACCAACTTTCCAGTCCGAGACATCCGAACTGACCTCAATAATCGTGCCGACGCCGCTGGTGCCTATGGGAAAGTCCCCGAACCTCAGCGGTTCCTCGGTCTCGTCCGTCGGGATGAAGAGGCGCATCTCGTCATCCCAGCGCTGACCGCGATCGTTGCGGCCATCCATCATCGCCAGCGGCGTACCGTGTTTGCCCGAGGCGTATTCGGTCTGAATACGCACCACATTGGGCGCCAGGGGTCGATCTTCATATTCGACCACTTCAACCTGATGTCCGCCGGTGAAAGCTAGCTTCCGAGGCATTCTCTCTCCTTACTAGTCTTCGGTAACGGTTCGCCCCGCTCGTCTCGGCGCAGATTAGTCGCCCGGTGACGCCCAGCGTACAGCATTTGCGATGACTTGCTGGACTTCGGCTTGATAGTAGATCGGGTAGGTTTCGTGCCCGGGCCGGAAGAAGAAGACTTTTCCCCGTCCACGCTGAAAACAGCAGCCGCTGCGGCAGACCTCGCCGCTGGGCCAGGAACTGATGAAGACGATGGTATCGGGCGCGGGAATATCAAAGGGCTCGCCATATATTTCCGTTTGCGGCACCACGAAGGAGGTCTCCAAGCCACGGGCGATGGGATGCGCGGGCTCAATCACCCAGAGCCGTTCCGGCGCGGCACTCACAATGGGCGTCAGCGAGCAGGACGTGCCCATCAGCTTTTTGAAGACTTTGGAACCGGCGCCCCAGTGCAGCGCGATGAAACCCATGCCCTCGTCGACGATGCGTTGGTAGACGCGCTCGGCGATTGCATCTTCGACCATCTCGTGGGCGGCGTGTCCCCACCAGATCAGGACATCGGTCTGGTCCAGCACTGTTTGGCTCAAGCCGTGCTCCGGTTCGTCGAGGGTCGCGGTTTGCACGGAGAAACCCTGCTGGCTCAAGGGAGCAGCAATGGCGGCGTGGATGCCATCCGGGTAAATCGCCCGGACGCCCTCGGTTTCTTCTATGGCGCTCTCTTCGCTGTAGCCGTGGCTCATCCAGGACCGTTGCACGTAGTCCCAATGCTCGGGATTCTCGTGCCAGAATTCATTCCAGACGGTGACGCGAATCGGCGCTGTCATTGGCTATTGTCCTCCCGAGCCACTTTCACCGAATACGGCGAGGACTTCCGCCCGCATTTCTTCGACGCCCGACCAGAGATCCGGCGCCCAACCGAAGTTGTCCAGCGCGTAGGTACCGTGCAACATGATGGGTCCGTCAAAGCCGCTATCGCGCGCCATGGTCAAGCAACGACGAAACTCCTCATTCTCGGGCGTGCCGTCTTCAGTGGGCAGCGCCCAAGCATGGATCGAGGTCGCGCCCGGCAGCAGCTTGGCCAAGTTATCATACTTTTCAGGACCTTTGGGGTTGCCAGTATCGGCGATCCATCCATAGTCTCGCTGCGAGAGCTTTACAAGACGCAGCAGATCGTCCGCCTCATTGGTGAAGATTCTGTAGTTTTCGGTGGCCGGTTTCAGCCCAGATTCGACGGCAAAATCGAAGATCTCGCGGAAGGCTGTGGCGCATTCACGCATGGTCTCCGGCGTGGGCTGGCTGTCGCCGGGGACATAGCGCACACCGCTCGCGCCCAACTCCACCGCGACCTCTATCCAGAACTTGGTATGGGCGACGCCGGCGCTGCTTTCTTGCGGGTCCGGACTGCCAACTTCACCGGTATCAATGAGCAGCTGAAAGATCTCCACACCCGATTCTTCGAAAGCGGCGCGCACTTCTGCCAGATACCCCCGTTCGATGCTGGGCAGATGCAAGATGGTGAGATCGTAACAGTCGTAACCATGCGCGGCGATCTCGGCCGGGAGCTCCAACAGGGTGTGGCTAGGCGTCTCGGTTTGCCATCCATCCGGTCGCGTGGAGTCGATGGCTGGCGCTTGGACCATTTTTGAGCTTGCGTCGTCCAATAAATAAGTCACAAAACCCAATAGCTTATTGAGTGTCACCGATGAAAGTGCCGGGCGTACCATAATTAAGTCTCCATTTCCATGATTAACTATCTCAAAAGCGGACGCCATATTTGACCACCTCGGCCGGCTTATGTTTGATCAGTTCGAAGACCTGCGGGAAGTCCTCGATGGAGACCAGGGGGTCAATGAGTCCGGGGGCGGTCAGTTTGTCTTGTCTCATCATACTTACAATCGTGTCGTAAATGCGATATTGATCCCACAAAGGAAAATCGGCTGGCGCGTACTCCATCGCGCCGTTGCCCTGCGGGACGATCATCTTGAGGCTGTTAGTCAGGAACTCGCGACCCAGCCACAATTCCGCCGCATTGCCGCTGATGGCGCCCGCCTGGCAGACCGTTCCGCCGAAGCGCGCCGCCCGTATCGCCGTATCCAGCGCGGCATAATGCCCGCTGATTTCAATAGCCACATCGACGCCGGCGCCGTCCGTCATCTCTTTGATCTCAAGCGCGGCATCCACCGCGAAAGGATCAATGACGTGATGCGCCCCATAATCCAGCGCCAACGTCCGGCGTTTGGGAATCGGATCGACGGCGAATATCAGTTCGGCTCCGCTCAGCGCGGCGACACGCACGGTCAAGAGGCCGATTGCGCCCAGCCCGACAACTGCCACGGCATCGCCAAAGCGAACATTGGATTCACGGACGCTATTCATCGCCACGTACGCCGGCTCGAAACACAAAGCCGTCAGTGGATCAAGATCGCCCAACTTCCAGATCAGCCAGGGCGAGGGTTCAGCAAAACCGGGCCAGATGAAGTCGGCCGGACGATCGACGGTGATGATATTCGTCTCGCTGACATCCATGAAGCCAAATACCCGATTGCCGACATTCCAGTCGCGCACGTCCGCGCCGACCTCAATGATTTCGCCGACAGCGCTGGTGCCGACTAGAGAAGAAGTAACGGGATCCTGATCCGGCTCATCGCTCGGGAGATAGAGGCGATTGACGGAATCCCAACGCTGTCCCTGTCGCTGGCCGCCATCCATCATGAACATGGTCGTGCCGTGTTTGCCCGAGGCGTATTCGGTCTGGATACGTACCTCGTTGGGCGTCAGGGGACGCTCGTCGTATTCCAGCAACGCCGCCTCGTGGTCTTCGTTGAAAACGGCTTTTATTGGCATTCCGTCTCCTTTAGGCAATTGGCGGGCGACCCAATGGGTCGCCCCTACATTTGATGTTTGATATTTGGGTTTCTGGGCGACTCACAGGGTCGCCCGATTCTACATCGGCACATGTGGGTGCGCGCGGCCCACCGGGTCGCCTCTACACACGCTTACCCAAGTTACGGTGTGAGATCAGCAACTGTGCCTTCCTCGACCGCTTTCTGCATCTCTGCCTCCAGTCGGTCGGCAGCTTCCTGGGCAGTCAACCTGCCCTCCGCTACCTCGGCGATACCTTCAAACAAGACGGTGCGGAAATTCGCCGGCGCCATTACATCAATAAGAAAGCCCGTCGGCCGTTCCCATGTCGAGACAAGGTTGAGAAAGTCCTTGAACACCGGCTTTGCATCGTAGGCACTATAATCGACTCCTTTGACAGCGGGGACGAGGGAGGCCCCCTCGACCCACAACGGTACCGCCTCTTCAGACACCAAGTAGTCCAGAAACATCACGGTCTCTTCCGGGTATTCGGTATCTGCAGCGATCATCCAGCCGCCGCCAAGGTATTGAACGAATTCTTGCTCTTTCGCTTCGGGAGCCGGAAAGGGCATGAACCCATACTCATCATTAGTAAGAAAGTCAAAGGTTAGGAATTGCATCGCCCAGGTGCTCATCCCCATCATAGGCGCTTGCTCGGCGTAAAATGCCAAATTGCCATCCAAGAAGTCGATTGCGTTAGCATCATCGCTCCAACACTCGCCCTTAAACTGGGTCATCACCTCGATAGACGCAACTATTTCGGGATCGTTCCAAGGGATCTCGGCGGAAACAGCAGCCGCTAATTTGTCACCACCTATTTCATTTGTGATTACCGCAGCAAATTGGTGGGATAGTGGCCATCCAGCAACATAGCCCACTGCCACCGGGTTATCATAGCCAAGCTCTTGGAATGTTCCACACAATTCTAGAAACTCCTCGAAGGTTTCCGGCGGCCCCAATTCTTCTGCCGCAAAAATTGACTTGTTCCAGTAGAGGCCCCAACCCTCAACTTCGTGGCCGACGGCATATGCGTGACCGTCGTAGGTTGAATTTGCCCTGGAGTTGGGGATGAGGCGTTCGTCCCAGCCATATTCCTTATATGCATCGTCGAGTGGCAGGAGGAGACCTGCTCTACCCCAGAGACCGGCGGCGGACGGACCGATATCGCCGTATATGACGTCGGGTCCTTCACCAGCAAGAATGGAGGTCTTCAGGATGTCACGTATGACAGCGTTAGTCAAGTATTCCACTACGATCTCGATATCAGGGTGCGCCGCCTCAAAGTTAGCTATCAACTCTTCCTTGACCGCAGTGGCTCTAGGACCGAATGGCTCATCCCAAAAGACGATCTGTTTTTTCTCGTCCTGGCCGTATGCCGTGCCCAAAAGGGCGACTACTAACAGGAGAGCAATTAATCTAGCCCCCCCCCCCGCTGTACAGTTAAGTAATTCATCGTTATTCTCCTTAATGATATAAATGTAAGCCGACCTTGCGAAAATGCGCTCGGCTCATATTTGACTATATCGTGCTCAAAAGCCGTTTAGTGAAGAATTGGGACATCCAGCGGACGTCGGGCGGACAATTTTCGGGCGACCCAAGGGTCGCCCCTACATTTGATGTTTAATGTTTGGGTTCTGCGCGATCCCAGCAGCGCCGCAGGAACTCGACGCAGGCGCGCATATTCTCCAGCGGATCACCCGGCGTCGGCATGCATTCCAGCGCCAGCCAGCCCTCAAACTCGATTTCCCGCAAAGCCGTGAAGGCGCTGGCGAAATCGCTGCGCCCATGTCCCGGCAGCCAGCGCTGGCTGTCCGCCAGGTGCACGTGGCCCAGGTGCGGCGCGACGGCGCGAATCGAGGCTGCGATATCGGCTTCTTCGATATTCATGTGAAAGAGGTCGGCCATCAGTTGGATGCGCGGGTGGTCGGCGGCGCGACATAAATCAGCGGCCTTGCCGACTGTGTTCAGATAATAGGCTTCATAGCGATTCAGAGGCTCGAGGTAGACGGCGGCGCGGCCGCTGGTTGCGCGATCCATGACTTCAGCGAGCATGGCGAGAAGCAACTGGGTGATCAGCGTGTCTTCGTCGGCGTAGGGCGACAGATCATGTAATCGCGACGGCGACAGTTCGGGCAGGAACTTGGGCGAGAAGATCGGCACCGAGATGACGCCGCGCGCGCCAATGGCGTCAGCAAACTCCAGCGTGCGGAACAGATCCGCCAGCCGACTTTCGCGCTCGGCGGGATCGGGATGGATGATTGGTCCCTCGTACGTGCCGCAGATGCTGCTGACCGGCAAGCCGCTGGCAGCCATCGCCTTATCGATCTCGGCATGCAGGTCGTAAACCCGCGCAGTTCGCCCAAAGGCGAGCTCAATGCCATCAAGGCCGCATTCCGCCGCACGCTGAAATCGCTCGGAGAGATCAGCACCCGGCAGCAAAGTTTGATGAGCAGAGAGTTTCATGTTCACTATCCCTGGACTGCGCCGGCCGTGAGACCCTGGATGAACTGGCGCTGGAAGACCAAATACACCGCCATAATCGGCGCCATGACGATGAGCGTGCCGGCCATGGACATGCTGTAATCCACGCCCCAGCGGGTGGTGAAGAACATCATGCCCGTCATGATCGGTCTAAGTCTGTCGGACTGCAAATAAATCAGGGGCAGCAGGAAGGCGTTCCAGGAGCCCATGAAGTTGAAGACTAGCAAGGCGGCAACGGCGGGACCCGCCAGCGGCAGCATGATCCGCCTGAATACATCGAAATCGTTACAGCCATCGATCTTGGCCGCGTCGGTCAAATCGTAGGGCAGCCCGGAGAAAAACGCGCGCATGAAGAAGATGCCGAAGGGCAGCGAGATCGCCGTCTGCGGCAAAATCATCGCCCAATACGTACCTAGTGCGCCAATGTCGCGCAAGATGTAGAAGAGCGGGATCATGATCGCCGTGAAGGGGATCATCAGCCCAATGAGGAAGAAGTAAAAGATAAACGTCCTACCCGGCATTTTGAGGCGCGCCAAGCCGTAGCCAGCCAGGCAGGACATGCTGACCACCAGGAGGACAATCGGCACGGTTGTGATCACGCTGTTGATGAAGTAGCGGCCGAACTTGCCCACGTTCCAGGCGGTTACGATATTCTCAAAGCGCCAATTCGGCGGGAGACCCAGCGGGTCTTGGGCAATCTCGAAATTCGACTTGAGCGCGGTGAAGATGACCCACATGAAGGGCACCAGCACGTAGAGGGCAAAGAGGATCAGAACGCCATACAGAATCGCTCTCGAGACCCGGTAACTCAGCGGACGCCGCGGCCTTACGGGAACTACTGTGCTCGCCATGTCGCTAATCGCCTCCCCGTTCGCGAAGTGAAATGAAGATGAACGACACGACTAGCGACACCAGCCCCATCACAATCGCCAGCGCCGCGCCATAACCGACGTAACTCTCGCGGAAGGCGGTGGTATAAGTGAAGGTGGCGATGACGTGAGTCGCTCGTCCGGGACCGCCGCGAGTCGTGATCCAGACGATGTCGAAGACGTTGACACCCAGGATGAGCGTGAAGGTGGTGATCATGGTCAGCACATGCCGCAGCCCGGGAATGATGATATACCACACTCTTTGCCAGCCGTTGGCGCCATCGACCAGCGCGGCGTCGATCTGGTCCATGTCGATATTCTGCAAGCCGGCCATGATGACGACAAAGGCGAAGCCGAAATAGCCCCAAACCCCGGCGAAGATCAATGCCGGCAGCGCCACATAGGGATCGCCCATCCAGCCTTTCGCCAGAAACTTCAAGCCGAGCGCCTTCAGCGTCACATTGATGGGACCGAAGCGCGGATTGTACATCCACTTCCAGATGATGCCGACGGCGACCGGCGCCAGCACCACCGGCAAGAAATAAACGGTACGGAAGAAGACCATGCCGCGCACGCCGCGCCAGAGAAGCACGCCCAGGAACAAGCCGATCGCGACCGGCGCCACCGTGCCCAGGATGATCCAGATTAAATTGTGGCTCAGCGCGCTCCATAGCCGCGAATCGGCGAAGAGCTGCTGATAGTTCAGGGCGCCGACGAATTCTTTAACCGGCTTGGCGCCGTCCCATTTGGTGAGGCTGAGGTAGATGGTGTAGAAAAAGGGATAGACGACAAAAAAGACGTACATCGCCAACGCCGGGAGGACAAAGACGTAGGCGGTCGCGTAATCGCGCAGCTTCCGATTGGCGAGGAATTGGCGAATGTTGTTGATCATTCGGTGTCCTTCTGCGTTCAACCCCACCCCCCGGCCCCCTCCCCAAAGCATTGGAGAGGGGGAGCGCCACAAACGAACCAAACGACCGTTTCCGATTCTCGTTCAACAATGGTTGTTCGAATCATCAGTCACCGCTAACGCTAGTCATCAAAGTCTCCCCCCATTGCAATGGGGGGAGATTTAGAGGGGGGTTAAGTCACCTACCCCGTGATATCCGCGTGTCTGCCTTCTTCGACAGCTTTTTGCATCTCGACATCCATTTGCTCGGCAAATTCCTGGGCAGTCATCCGGCCTGCCGGAATCTCACCCATACTATCAAACACGAAGGTGTTCCAATTGGCCGGCGTCAGCACATCGAGATGGTAAGCCAGTGGACCGTCCCAAGTCGCGACCAGGTTGGTGAAATCGCGGTACACGGGACGCATCTCGTAAGGGCTGTAGTCGACGCCTGCCTGGGCCGGGAGCGTACCGCCGTCGAGCCAGAGTTGGATCGTATCGGCGGACACCAGATAATCCAGGAACCGTATGGTCTCCTCCGGGTGTTCGGTGTCGGCCGAGATGAACCAGGCGGAACCCATCAAGTGAATCATCCCCTGCGGCCGATCTTCGATGGGCGGCAAGATCATGAAACCAAACTCATCAGGGACCTCGTCGGTGAAGAAACCCATAGCCCAGGTGCTCATCAGCATCAAGGGCGATTCGCCAGCGTAATGCATGTTGTTGCCATCCAGGAAGCCGATGGCGTACGCGTCATCGTGATAGCAGCCCGCGTCAACCATATCGGTAGTGACCAGTTCAATCGACGCCACGACCTCCGGATCGCTAAAGGGATGCTCGCCGGAAATCATCGCCGCTACTGTCTCAGCCGGTACATAGTTGGCCAGGATGTTGTACCAATTGTGCATCAGTGGAAAGGCGTGCGGATCCCCCCAGCCTATCGCCATCGGGGCCTCATAACCGCGTTCGCGCAATGTCCCGCACAACTCCACCAGTTCGGCAAAGGTCGCCGGCAGCTCCAGTTCTTCCTCGGCGAAGATCCGCTTGTTCCAGTACAAGCCTTGGGCCTCAAGCTCATGACCGACGCCATAGACTTGACCGCCGAAGGTCGTCCAGGCTCGGGAAATGGAGATGAGACGTTCATCCCAGTTGTTGGCCTCATACGCTGCGTCGAGTGGCAGGAGCAGGCCCGCATTCGCCAGGATACCAGCATAACCCGGACCGGCATCGTAATATATCAGGTCGGGACCTTCGCCCGCCTCAATTGTGGGCTTGGCGATGTCACGCATGACGTCGGTGTTAAGGGTCTCGACCACGATTTCGATATCCGGATTCGCCTCTTCAAAGTTGGCGATGATCTGCGCCATCGCCGCTTCCTGGGCGTCGTTGCCGTAGACCTGATCCCAATAGAGGATTTGCACCGGGTCGTCTTGGCCGTAAGCCGTGCCCAAAAGGGCGACCACCAACAGGAGAGCAATTAATCTAGCCCCCCCCCCCCCCCGCAATATGTTTAAGTTATTCATCATTCTTCTCCTTAATGATATAAATCTAAGCCGATCTTGCGAAAATGCGCTCGGCTCATTTTCAACTATATCGCGCTCAAAAGCCGTTTTGTGAAGAATTGGGACATCCAGCGGACATCGGGCGGACAGATTTTTGCCCCCCATCCCCCGGCCCCTTCCCCCACAAGGAGGGAAGGGGAGCTAGTGATACGCGAACTCAGATTTACGGGCTGGATATGGCAGGGTTATGTGCCACGGTGATTACCTGACCAGAACGCGCCAACTCTGAAAAAAGCCCCTCCCTCTATATGGGGGAGGGGTTTGGTGTAGGGGTTCAATCACCTACCCCGTAATATCGAAGTTGGTGCCTTCTTCGATGGCTTTGTCCATCTCGGCTTGCATGTTGGTGGCGTGTTCTTCAGCCGTCCGGCGGCCGGCCGCCACCTCGGGCAAGCCTTCCCACATCACGGTGGTGAAGTGCGCCGGCGTCAAAATATCGACGTGGTAGCCGACCGGACCCTCCCAGTTCGAGACGAGATTGGTGAAATCGCGGTACACCGGCGCCAACTCAAACTGGTTATAATCGACACCCCTGAGCACGGGCAGCAAGTTGGCGTCGATCCAAAGCGGCAGCGCCTCTTCCGATACGAAGTAATCCAAGAGCGCCAAGGTCTCTTCCGGATGTTCGGTGTCGCCGATGACGACCCAGGTGCCGCCCAGGCTCATCTTGAAGGCGCCCGGTTTGCCTTCGAATGGCGGATAAGCCATGAAGCCGATATCATCGACGATTAGGTACTGGAAGGTGAGGAATTGCATCGCCCAGGTGCTCATCTGCATCATTGGCGCTTGGCTGGAGTAAAAGAGCATATTGCCTTCCAGGAAGCCCATGCTGCCGGCTTCCTCGCTGAAGCAGCCGGCGTCAACCATGTCACCGGCGACGATATTCATCGTCTTGACGATCTCAGGATCGTTCCAGGGATGCTCGCCGGAAATGGCGGATGCGACCAAGCCGGGACCCACCCAGTTCTGCAGAATCGGATACCAATTGTGGGTGAGCGCCATGCCGTTGATATCAGCCCAGCCGGCCGCCATTGGCACGTCGTAGCCGCGCTCGCGGAAGATGCCGCAAAGCGCGAGCAGCTCGTCAAAGCTCGCCGGCGTTTCCAGGCCTTCTTCTTCAAAGATGGTCTTGTTTACGTACAAGCCGCCGCCTTCAAGCTCGTGGCCGACGCCATAGACGTTACCGTCGAAGGTGGTGAATTCTCTGGATGTCGGCACGAGACGGTCATCCCAGCCATACGATTCATAGGCGTCGTCGAGCGGATAGAGCAAGCCGGCGGTCGCCAAAATGCCCATGTAGCCAGGACCGGCATCGTAATACATGATGTCTGGACCTTCGCCCGCCTCAATTGTGGTCCTGGCGATGTCACGCATGACTTCCCAGCCGATCACTTCGCGGACGACATCAACGCCTGGGTTGGCGGCCTCGAAATTGGCGATGATCTGATTGATGACCACCTCAGCCCCGGGGCTCTGGGGCTCGTCCCAATATACGATTTGCACCATGTCGTCTTGGCCGAACGCCGTGCCCATTAGGGTGAATACCAGAACTATGGTAAAAAGCCGCAATACAGTTTTGTAATTCATCTTTCTTCTCCTAAAATATATGCCAAGAGATCAAGGACGTGCTTAGCTTCTATAAGATTGTAACCGAACCCATCCCCGCTTGGCGAAAGAAGCGGACATCAAGCGGACATCAAGCGGACATTTTTCGGTGTGCGCCAAGTTATGACTTGCGGGGAATTGTGGTCATTATCGGTATGATTTTAGTATCGTCATAGTGGATTTCCATGGTGAGGCGAATGCCCGGCATGAGCGAGACCATCAGCCGCAGTGACTTCGAGGATGCGTTGCGCAGAGCGCTAAGCAACTTGTATGATCCTGCCGTCCTGCAAGACAGCGCTTTGGTCAGTGCCTTGGGGCTGGACTCCCGGGCGGATGCCATTGTCGCGCTGCGGCGCATCCTGGTTGAAGCCATCGAAGCGCTCAGACCGAGCGACGGGGCGCCACCACAATCAAACGCCTGGCGCTATTATCAGATCCTCTATGGTCGCTACACGGAACAATTCACCCAAATCGAAGTGAGCCATGACCTGGGGCTGAGCGTTCGCCACTTGCGTCGGCTGGAACAAGCGGCTTTGCAGGTCTTGGCTGACCGGCTCTGGACACGCTTCGAGCTGATCGAGGGCGAGCTTGTCCGGGCTGTCCCGCAAGCCGATGCCGACACCGCCCCGCTACCGATGGCGCTCGGTCGGGAAGAGGAGTTGGCTTGGTCACAGACGACGTTCCCCAACGAATCCGTCGAGGTCGACGCGCTGATTCAATCCGCTCTTGAGACGGCCGAGACGATGATCCGCTCATCCAAACTGCAAGTGGCCTACGAAGCGAACGAAGGGCTGCCGCGGCTGGCGATACAACTTGTGCCCCTGCGACAAGCGCTCTTGAACATCCTCACGACAGCACTGGATTGGATGCCGGAAGGCCAGCTTACCATCCGCGCCGAACATCAGCCGAAGGAGGCGCGTTTGCAGATCTCTATTGTCGGAGATGGCACGCTCTCGTCAACAGCGCCGGAGATGGGGGCCGAGCGCTTGCGGGTGGCGCATGAGCTGGTCGAATTCTCTGGAGGGGCGCTTGAAGTAGATACGGAACGAGATGCCGATCAGGCCTTTCGCTTCCATCTCGAGCTGCCGGTTGACGTGCAAATCACCGTGCTGGCTATTGATGATAATCCGGATACCCTGCAGCTATTGCAGCGTTACACGGCGGATACGCGCTACCGTCTCTTGGGGGAAAGCGATCCGGAGCGGTCGCTGGCCGTGGCTGAAGAGTCCCTGCCAGATATTATCCTGCTGGATGTGATGCTGCAGGACGTAGACGGCTGGGAGCTATTGGGCCGATTCCGGGCGCATCCTCAGCTCGGCGACAGACCCGTTATCGTCTGCACCATATTGCCGCAAAGAGACCTGGCTTTAAGCCTGGGCGCCGCCGGTTTCTTGAGCAAGCCCCTCAGCCAGCCGGCGCTCCTGTCCGCCCTCGATTCCCAGGCTGACCTGTTGCAGGGATAAGTTCTTTACGAGCGCCTCGATCGTCGCCAAGAGCCGGGGAATCGCGATGCCGTCGCCACGTATGACCGCCAGCGATTTGCTGACAATGGGCTGACCCGAGGGATCGCGCGCCGACGTAACCACGATGGGAATATCCCGCAGCGCCGGGTCAGCCTGCATCTCCGCGATCAACTGAAAGCCATCCATCTCCGGCATGATCAGGTCGGTCAGGACAACATCGGGCCTCCCCTGGCGCATGATCTGCAGCGCCTGTATCGCGCTGCTCGCCCGCAGCACGCGATAGTCTCGCTCGTGAGAAGCTAACATGCGCCGGAAGAGCCTAAGGACATCCGGCTCATCATCCACGACCAAGATGGTCTTGCCATCCAGACCGAGGCGATCCAGGACAGCCAGCAGGTCTTCTCTCGAGATCGGTTTGATCAGGTATTCCGCCACCCCGAGGGATTCGGCGGCATCGCGTTTGCCGGGCACCGAGCAGACGATTACCGGCAGTCCATGCGGCAGCGCGTTTTCACTTTCGATCCGCAGCAGATCTTGGCCCACTGAAGCCGCGTTGATCAGCAAAGCCTGGGCCGGGACCCGCTCGTTCTCCTCTTTCGCCCCCTCCAGGCTGTTCACCGCCACCAGCTCGGCATTGTGCAAGTAGCGGCTTAGCAGCCTGCTCAGCGTGCTGCCGTCTTCGAAGACGATCAGGCGTGGACGGTCCGGCGGCTTGGGCAGTGACGGTATATGAGCGCGTTCAACATAGGTTGAATAGGGCGAAAACCAGCGCATCATCTCGCCATCCTCCGCCAAAACAGGCGCGGCGATGGGCAGGCGGAAGAAGAAGGTGGCGCCCTGGCCTGGCTCGCTCTCCAGCCACATCCGGCCCTCGTGTAACTCTACAAAGTGCTTGCTGATGCTCAAGCCCAGGCCGCTGCCGGTCCAATGACTGTGGATAGCGCCGTCCAATTGCTGGAAGGGTGTGAAGACCTCGCCAATTTTATCAGGGCGGATACCGGGACCGGTATCCACGACGCTGACGATAAGCTGATCGCCATCCTGCCGCGCCTTCACATATACCCCACCCTGCTCGGTAAAACGGCCGGCATTACTCAGCAGGTTGAGCAGGACCTGCCGGATGCGAATGCGGTCACAGTGGAGTTGGGGTAGATCCTTCGGTATATCCGTGCGCAAGGTCAGGTCTTTTGCGTTGAAAAGCGGTCGCACTGCTGTCACCGCCGCGGCGACGATCTCGCCGAGCGCCATAGGTTCTTTCATCAAGGCCATTTGTCCGGCATCAATCTGGCTCAGGTCCAGCACATCGTCGATCAAGCTCGAGAGATGCCGGCTGTTGCGCAACACAATCTCCAGGTCAGCCAGCAAGGATTGGGGGATGTTGCGGCCGTAAGTTTCGGGAGAATACATGGCCATTTCGCTGAAACCGATGATCATGTTGAGCGGCGTGCGCAATTCGTGGCTCACATTGGCGACGAATTGCTCTTTGGAGCGCCGCGCCTCGTCCGCTTGCCGGCGCAGGTCATGCGCCAGGCGGTTCAATTGGGTGAGCTGGAGATGGGCGTCTGTCAGATCATCCACTGCTCGCCTGAGCTGGAACTGATAATCCCGACTCTCTTCCAGAGCTTCGCGGCTTCGCCTGTAACTGACTTCAAACCATTGCCGAGCCAGGAGCAGGGGGCGCGATGTCAGCCAGACCAGCCAAATCGTTCCCCAGATATGGGCGATGGCCACGTATCGCAGCGCCACGATATGAGGTGAAAGATCGAGCCCGAAGAGCAGGAAAAGGGTGCAACCGATTGCCGTGACGATACTGCCGGGCAAGCCGATCAATACGGCGGTCAAGCCCACCGGCAGTGCCAGGAAGATGACTGCTTCCGCCAGACCACTCCAGTCTATCAGCATCAGAATCACGCCGAGGCAGCCGATTACCAGTGCCCAGGCGGCGACCAGATAGTGCGTTTTTAGCCGAAGAAACCAGACGGCAGGTGACAAAAGCAGAAATAGTAATCCAGGTATGGCGCCATAAATTGGGTCAGGAAACGTCCTTGCGAACAGGTAGAGAGCGATAGCGGCCAGAAACAAGCCGGACACAGACCACCAAAAGGTATTGTTTTTCAATTCTTCAATCTCTGCCCGGGGTACATCAAGATTAGTTGTCAATTCGACCATTGATCATGCTCCTCTCGGGATAGAGGGTTGGCGCCAGGGTGCCACATTTTGCTCACACCCGATACTCGACACGTCGTGCCCTACGGACAAGAAGGCGATTGAGAGTTTACTGGTAGGATACATCCTGCCGCAGAACAAGTCGAATCAGACGGATTCATGCAGTGTATTGAAGTCGGTTGAAATTCAATCTTAAGCACCGAGTACACAGATGTAGTTCAAACTTAGTCATGTAAATCTGCCCACTATGTCCCAAAGCAATGGGGGGGATTCACCACAGAGGCACAGAGAGCGCAGAGGAAATGGACTAAAGGACTATGCGCTTGATACCTTCCCTCAGAAATCGTACATTGAAGTTGATGAGCAGTCCCTTTTCGTAGATTCATGAGCTTCATATAAGTCATCAGTTGAGCGAAATGAATTTGATTCAGGCTTTCAACGGACTTGAGTTCTACAATTACAGCATTATCCACAACAATATCCGCAACCATATCACCGATGTCCCTCCCTTTGTAAACGACGTTGATGTGCCGTTGTCGCTGATATTTGAGCTTCCGCTCTTCCAATTCTATGTAGAAAGCGTCTTCATATTGTTCTTCCAGCAAGCCAGGACCCAACGCGCGATGAACCTCTATTGCTGCGCCAATTATCTCATGTGTCAACGGATCTTGATTTTGCGAATTGGTCATAGTCGCTTTGCCATTTATCTCTGTGTCCTCTGTGCCTCTGTGGTGAATCCTCCTAACTTAGTTGCAATTACTGAGAAAAACCAGGCTGTCCCCTCCTCGGCGCCAAGGTTTTTCTATTTCAACCGAAATGGATACACTACCCGGATTCATGCAGGTGAGCGCGGCATGCGTGAAGAAACTGTAAGACGCAGGGGCGTATCTATAGCTGTCCGCGTGGATCCAGATATCTTGCCGGCGTTTCGATGGCGTTCAGCCAATTCACATATTGACTGTGCAATTTCTCGACAACGTCGGGATAAGTGTCGCTCAGGTCACGCTGGTGACCGACGTCTTCTTTAGAACGATACAGTTCCACTCTTTGTCCCTCGACCCCGTACAAAAGGTCCCATTCGCCGTCGGTGATTGAACTGGGAGAAACTTCAATAACCACGCGATCCTGTCCGTCCACCGTCCTCGACAATTCCCCAACATCTTCAAAAGGCGCGCTGGTCACGACCAGGTCGTGGATGCTTTCGCCGCTGATCAACGGCAGCGCGGACTTCGCTTGCGTGCGTGCTGGCAGCGGAACCTCCAGCAACTCCAAAACAGTCGGCATCAGGTCGGGCAGCGAAAGCAAGCCGGAGACGCGTCGGTTCTCCACGCCGGGCAGATACGCCAGGAGCGGCACCTGAATTACTTCGTTGTGTAGCGGCGACCGATGCACCTGTCGCTGGTGCACGGTCAATCCTTTGGCGAATCCTTCATCAAACCCGCTGCCATCCGGCCAACGAAAGCGCCGTTTTCCAAACAGGCCGTGCTCGCCAAAGTAGAAACCGTGGTCCGAAACAAATATGACGGCGGTGTCATCGAGCAGGTTAAGTACCCGTACCCGCTCCATCAAGTAACCGAACCAGTGATCGACCATCGAGATTTCGCCCATATAGCAGGCACGCGCGACCTCCAGGTCACGTTCGCTGCGGCCATCGTCTTTGTAGTTCCAATAGCTGGGCGCGATCACCTCGCCACCGTAATCTGCCATATAGGGTTTTACATAATAGGAAGGTGGATCCCAGGGCTCGTGCGGGTCCCAGGTATCAACATAGAGAAAGAAGGGATTCTCGTGATGCCGTTCCAGCCAGTTTGCCGCTTCCACAAAAGTTTTTGGCGCGCAGTAGCCTTCGATTTCCGATACATGACGCTGCAGGCGACGATATTCCTGTTCCGTCCCGTGCAGTTGTCCGCGAATATATATGAATTCCTGGAAGCCGCGATCCTGCCCATAACCTCTGCGCGCCAGAAAGGGCGTATCGGCAATCATTGCCGTGCGATAGCCGGCAGCGCTTATCAATCCTGCCATGGTCACTTCATCTTGTGGCAAGGGTCCCCAAGGCAGATAGGCAAAGGTATAACGCCCGGTCATCAAGTCGGCGCGCGCCGGAACCGTAGGGAAGGAGGCCGCGTAACAATCCTCAAATATTAGCGCTTGTTGGGCAAATCGGTCCAAGTTGGGCGTGATGACCTCGGCATTGCCGTAACATGGCAAGTGATCTCGACGAAACGTGTCCGTAACAATGAGTATGACATTCACGCAATTATGCTCCTCTATTTCAAGCCAGAATGGACAAAACCTTGCACATAATAACGCTGCAAGAAAATGAATATAACGACGACTGGCATCGTCGCCACGAATGAACCGGCGAAGACCAATTCCCATCGAATGTATTCGTCGCTGAACAACTTCGCCAAAGCGACCGTAATAACCGTCTTCGACTCATCAGTGATGACGATTGAGGGCCAGATGAAAGAATCCCAGGAAAAGATGAACTTAATGAACGCGGCGCTGACCAAAGCCGGGACGATATTCGGCAGCATCACCTGCCAGTACATTCGGAAGAAGGAGCAGCCGTCTATGATGGCGGCGTCATATAGATCCTGCGGCAGCTCGGCGAAGTGCTGGCGCAAAAGGAAAATGATGAAGGCGTCCGTTATCCAGGGCAGGAAGATGGATGGCAGCGTGTTGTCGATGTGCAGTTGTTGCATGGTGAGGAAGAGCGGGATCAGTTTGGCTTCAAAGGCGATGGTCAGAGTGGCCAGGATCACAAGAAAAAGTAGCCGCCGGCCGGGAAACTTGAGCCAGGCCAGCACAAAGGCAATCATGCTATTAATCGTGACCGCGAAGGTTACCGACATCGTCGCCACCAAGACGCTATTGAGAACTGCCTGCGCGAAATTCGTCTGGGTAAACAGGCCGGTCAAGTTCTCCAGCGTAGGATTGCTCGGCAGAAAGGTCTTGAGCGAGACCGGATACAGATCGTCAAAGAGATCCTGACGGGTTTTGAAGGTCGAGCCGGCGATCCACAGATAGGGCGTGGCAAAGACCACCACGATAATCAGGTACAAGGCAACCCGCGGCAGCGACGCGAAGGTAAATCCGCGGCCGGTGTTTGGCGCAGACAACTGTCGCATCTCAGTCATCATCCTCGTCCCGGGTGATGCGCATTTGAAAGATACTGATGGCGATGAGCAGGATCGCCAGGATGACCGAGAGCGCTGTAGCGTAACTGAAGCGATTGAAGCGGAAGGCGAGATGGAAAATATAATGAACGATTACCCGGGTGGCGTTGGAGGGTCCGCCGTCGGTCAGCACTTCAACCGGCACAAAAATCTTGAAGGCGGCGATGGTACTCGTCACCAGCACAAAAACGTGTGTGCGATTGAGCAACGGTAGCGTGATTTGGCGGAATATCTGCCAGCGCCCGGCGCCATCAATCCGCGCCGCCTCGTAATAAACCGTCGGGATCGCCAGAAGCCCAGCGAGGTAGAAGATCATACTCAAGCCGACATCTTTCCAGATCGTGATGGACGCAAGGACGGGCAGCGCCTGATACCTGTCGCGCAAGAAACCCTGCGTCGGCAATCCAAGAGACTTCAGCACACCGTTGACGATGCCGATATCGGAATGGAACATCATGCCCCAGACAATTGACGCGACAACCATCGATGTGACGGTCGGGATGAGAACCAACGTACGCAGCAGAGTCGAGTCTCGCCCCGGCTTGGCAACAAGTAATGCCAGACATAATCCAAGAGCCATCTGCAGCGGAACTTTGATCAGAAAGAAGAGCGCCGTGTTTTTCAGAGAGAGCAGGAGGAGGGGATCGTTGAGGGCGATGTCATAGTTCTTGAGGCCGGTGAAGGTGAACTCGCCGGTGAAGACCTTGTAATCCGTGAAGCTTAGACGCAGGGTATCGGCGATAGGCCAATAATGAAAGAGAAACAGGCCAATCAAGGCCGGCAGTGACAGAAAAAACGCCGCTCGATAGCGTTGCGCGTTCTGGCTGGTGGAGAAGAATTGTCTCATGTTGGAAAAGCCGCCTTTCCCGCCGCCAAAGCAGGCAACGGGAAAGGAAATTTAATTTCGCTAACGCGCTTTACCTAAATTGCATGAGCTGCGCGTCCGCTTCCAGAATCGCGTTGGCGACTTCTTCTTCAATATCGCCGCCCAGTGCGATATTGATCATCATGTCGCGCGCGATAATGCTATCGAAGATTGTGTGCGCGGGTCCGCCGGGCCGCGCGACGCCCCACTCCACCATCTCATCAAAGAGCAGCGCGAGAAAGCCTTCCTGGAAATCGGGCAATTGCGCTTGCATTGACTTGCGACCGGGCACGACCTTGGTGACATTGTGATAGATGCCGTAGCCTTCCGCGCTGGTGAAGAACTTGACAAATGCCTTGGCTTCTTCGGGGTTATCGCTCTTGGCGGCGACGCCCGGCGCGAATGAACCGGTGTGGGTGATCGGCGTCTTGATATAGGGCATCGGCATGACATCCCAATTCAAATCGGGGAAGTTGCGCGCCAGGACGGTGCCGGTCGGCGGAATCGCGAAGAAGGTCGCTGTCAAGCCATTGGGGAAGGCATCGGGGATATTGTCAGTTGGAATGAAGCCATCGGTGTACAGCCCCTGGTAAAACTCGTAGGCTTCCATCGCTTCCGGCGTATCGATATAACCGGCGAAGGTGGACAGATCCGGCGCGATCGATTCCCAGAGCGGCTCGCCCGGGCTGCTGGCGCTGCGGATGATCGTCCAGGTGAAGAAGGCGCCCTGCAAGGGGCTATTGAAGCCCATCAAACCCCAAACCTCACTACCTTGTTCGGCTTGATGCGCGCACTGTATTGACATTTTCGACAAATTCGGCCCAGGTCCAGCCTTCCTCCAGCGTGTTCGGCGCTTCTACGCCAGCTGCTTCAAACATATCGACGTTGTAATACATGGCATCTGCAGCATTGGCCCAGGGCGCGCCAAACATGTGACCATCAAGCGACACCATCTCGACCAGGTCGGACATGAAATCGTCCATATCCTCTTCGCTGAAAATATCTTCAATCGGCAAGAGCGCGCCGTTGTAAGCCAGATTCTGAATAGAGACGCCATTGATCAAGGCGGCATCCGGCGGATTGTTGCCGGCAAAGGCGACTTGCAGCGCATCGAAGAATCCACCGAAGGGTGTCGCCGTCAGCTCGACTTTGATGTTGGGATTCTGCGCTTCAAACGCTTCGATGACGGCGGCCGTGCCTTCGTCCCGGCCGCGTCCTCCCGGGATCCAAAACTCTATCGTGACTTCATCCTGTGCAAAAGCAGGTACGGCAACCGAAGTCACCGCAATGATCAGAATCAAAAAGCATACCATCACTTTACGCATCATTTCGATCTCTCCTGAACCTAGAATCTGATTCGAGACGCTTCGCCACAGACTCTAGCACAATTCATCTCGTCTTGCAAATTTTGCAGTTTTCGGGAAAATATGCAAGAATCTGAAACGTGTGTAAGGTGCATTTCGAAAGAACGTCATGCGAAAAAAGTCGATAACGATGACCGATGTCGCCCGCAAAGTCGGCGTTTCTATATCTACTGTTTCACGCGTCGTCAATGGCACCGTCAATGTCAGCGAGCAATTGCGGCGTCAAGTAGATGCTGCCATAAACGAACTTAACTATCAGCCGATTCGCGCAAGGTATAGATATGGTTCGGCGGCGAATATTGCGGTTTTGATACCGAGCATCAGCAGTCCGTTTTTCCAGAACCTGATCAAAGGAATGCAGGCGGTATGCATTGACAACGGATGCACATTGCAGATTTATAACTCCGATGATGATCCCGAAAAGGAAATGATTCATGCCGATGAGCTGTCGTCTCGCGTGGATTTACGAGGCGTTATCTTCGCTGGCGCCTGGACTTGGGATCATCAAGAACCCATCTCAAAGTTTCAAGAGGCAGGCATACCGATTTGTCTGATCAACCGATTCGCGGCAGGCGTTCGCGACGATCTGCTGGAGGTGGAACGGGAGCAAGGCACCTATGATGCGGCAGCGCATCTCTTGCAACTTGGGCATACTCATATCGGCTGTATAACCGGCATTCCCAATGCCGCCATCAATCCGGACCTGGTCGCAGGGTTCCGCCGGGCAATGGGCGACCATCACATAGAAATTGTAGAGGACATGATTTTGGAGACCCATCTGAGTGCCGAAGGAGGCTACCGCGCCGGATTGGAATTGCTTGACCGGCAAAATCGACCCACCGCCATCCTGGCGCGCACCGATCGACTCGCCATTGGCGCGATGAGAGCAGCCTGGGAACTGGCCATCGAAATACCGGACGACTTGTCGATCATTGGCTACGACGACGAGCCCGATGCCAGGTTCACGCGCCCGGCGCTGACGACCATTCGTCAACCTCAATACGAGATGGGCACGCGGGCGGCAACATTGCTGTTTGAGCGTATCGGCAACCCTGCGCTTCCACAACGTCAAGTCATTGTACAACCACAACTTATCGTGCGAGAGACGACGGCGCCAATGACTGTAACGAGATCAATAGCGAAGACGGCAGTAGCGCAATGAGCGACCGTCCCAATATTGTCCTCATTGTAAACGATCATCAAGCCTATTATCGACACGGCTGGGACGGCGGACCACGACCGCAAACGCCCAACTTTGATCGCCTGGCGGAGCAAGGGATACGCTTTGATCGATCATATTGCGCGGTACCGCTTTGCGGTCCCTCGAGGCGCACGCTATCAACCGGCTTGTATCCTCACAATCATGGCAATTACTACAACTATTCAAACTCGCCTTACGACCACGAGGTTTATCTGCGCAACCTCGCGAAAGCAGGTTACAATTGCTTCTACTTTGGCAAATGGCATGCGGGCGCCGGCACGGCTCTCGACTTTGATTGTCAGGGATTTTCGCTGGAAGACTACGGCAATCCCTATATCACCCCGGAATACAGTGACTATCTCAAGCGGAAGGACCTGCCACCAGCGCAACATCAGATCGAATTTGTCTTCGACAGCTTCGTGATGAATCGTGAATTCCCTAGTCTGGAGGTCGGTTCGTCCTATCGCAGCGACCGCTATTGGTGCGGGGAACATGCGACGGGAATCACAACCACGGCCAAAGAGACCCACGAGGCATTCTTCCTGGCTGATATGGCATGTGAGCAACTGGAGGCGCTGGCAGCGACGGACGGCGACGAGCCTTTTCACCTGCGGCTGGACTTCTGGGGACCGCATCAGCCGTTTTTCCCCACCAAAGAGTTCGCCGATCTGTATGATCCGGAAGACATCCCGGAGTACGGCAGCTTCGGCGATTCGCTGGCGGGCAAACCCGAATTCTTTTGGCAAGATCCCCATGACAGGTTGACCGATGAAGCCGGACGTTTTGCGACGCCGAGCAATCTCAACTGGGGCGAGTGGCAGCAGATCATCGCGCGCGCCTACGCCCACATCACCATGGTTGATGCCGCTGGTGGCTTGGTACTTGACAGGCTGGATGAGTTGGGGCTTGCCGACAATACCTTGGTCATCTGGACGGCGGATCATGGCGATGGCCTGGCAAGCCACGGCGGAAGATTTGACAAGGGCTCCTACCTCACTGAGGAGGTGCTGCGTGTGCCGCTGGCGATGCGATATCCAGGTCAGATTCCAGCGGGGCAAGCGTCCGACGCGCTGGCTTGTGGTACCGATATCGCGCCAACCATACTGGACGCGGCCGGGTTGCGATTCGAGCGCCCGGTCGATGGAGAGAACTTGCTGCCAATGGCGACGGGCTCCAGCTCGGACGACAGACCTTCCCTGCTGGTTGAGACATATGGCCATGGTTTTGGCACTATCGAGCTGGGCCGCGCCATCATCAAAGATCGATATAAGTTGATCGCCTATCAGAATCACGACAGCGAACTTTACGACCTCGAAGCAGATCCATATGAACTAAACAATCTCTTTCATAATGCCGGCAGCAAGCAAATCGTCGCTGACATGGAAGCGGAGTTGCAGCGCTGGCTGGAGGCGACGGGCGATCACGATTTCGCTCAGCCCATTAGCGACGAGTTTCGTGAACTGGACAAGCAGCGTATGCGAGAATTAATGGTACGCAGAGCAAGGGTGAACGATGCCGACAAGTGATCAGAAGCATGTCATCCTGGTTGTCAACGATGATCTGGCGCAGTGGGCATTGGGCTGCTATGGCAATCGAGAAATCCACACGCCGAATTTAGATTACCTGGCAACGACCGGTGTCCAGATGACAAACGCCTTCACGCCGACGCCGGTTTGTTCGCCGGCGCGCGCTTGTCTGCTTACTGGCAGGCTGGCATCCCAGCACGGCATTCACGACTACTTATCGTCGACGATTCCGGAAATCCACCGGCGGCCCTGGCTGAAAGACGAGGTCACGCTGGCGCAATTGCTTTCTCAAGCGGGCTATCAAACCGCGCATTGTGGCAAATGGCATTTGGGCAACGACGACCAGCCACAGGCGGGTTTCAGCTGGTGGTTCAGTGGCGTTGGCGACTACCCCGCGGAACATGGTGGCGACCACCGATTCAGCGTCAACGGGACGATAGAGACAATTTCCGGTCAGCGCACTCAGGTCATCACAGATAGGGCGATCGAGTTTCTGCGCAACCGTGATGCGAGCTCTCCTTTCTTCATGCACATCGGCTACTTCGGCACGCATAATCCCTGGCGTGGCCAACCTGAGCGACTGGTCGCTCAATATCGTCAAAACGATTTCGACGGCATGCTCGATCAGCCCGCCTATCCCTTCGGAAAACAAGCGCTTGAGTCAACCATGCCAACGCGCTTAAATCCGCGCGAAGCCCTGGCACAATACTTCGCTGCGGTATCCCATATTGACGAGGCGATCGGCCGTCTCATTGACGAGTTGGAAGCCTTGGATCTGCGGGACAATGTGCTGTTCGTGTTCACATCCGATCATGGTCTATGTTGCGGGCATCATGGATTGTGGGGCAAGGGCAATGCTACTTTGCCCTTGAATATGCTGGAGGAGTCGATACGCGTGCCGTTGATATTTAATCATCCGCGAGACCTGTTCGCCCGTCAACGGCGGTCGGAATTCGTCGATCATTTGGATCTTTTTCAGGCCCTCGTTGAATACACCGGCGTATCGGGAAAGCTCGATGCCGAACGCAAGTATCCGGGACGCAGTTTCTTGTCACAGTTGACTAATTCGGCCGCCGCGCCCGATTGGAAGATGACGCAATTCGGCGAATATGGCGACCTGAGGATGGCGCGGTCACCACGATACAAAATGGTGCGTCGCACTGGCGACGATGCGCTGTGTGAGCTTTTTGATTTAGCTGCGGATCCGGGCGAGTCACACGATCGATACAAAGATCCCGAATTACAAGCAGTCGTCGAGCAACTGTCTGGCGAAATCGACCGCTATTTCGGACGCTATCAGGATCCCATCAAAAATGGTTTGCGCGTCAAGGAATTGCCGAGGCACAATATGTCTGAGGCTTGGCGAATAGAAGACGATTTACTCGCCCACTAAATGCTGCACGCACTACTCTAGACCGTAAGACAGCTACTGTACGTTAGCAAGAAGCTGGGGATCATTTCTTGCCAGATGATTTGTTAGTTCATTCAATTCAACTAGTGGATGTTTGGCGCTTAGATGGGCGATGCGGCGACCCTGCACAAGGCGCTGTAGCGCAAAAGCATCAGCTACGTTTAGGAGGATGGAGCCTATCGCCATCGGCAGAAAGACGCTTGGATAGGCTGAAGAACTATGCGCCTCATGACCGCGCCAGACCGGTGGAAACCCTGTTCTAGCAAAGTCGAATCATAGAAAACAGAGTAAAGTTTTAATAATGGATCTGATGTTACTGTTTCGCACTTCCGCAAAGGACAGACCGTTTACGGGAGAAAACTACCTATGGCAACCGAAGCAACGTGGCATGCCAAGCTAAAAGTACGTCCGCGTCGTTTGCGGCTGTCGCAAAACATGAGACGCCTAGTACGTGAATCGAAGCTGACGTCCGATGACTTTATTTATCCGCTATTTGTGCGCCACGGCCAGGGCATCAAGCAGCCGATTGAATCGCTACCTGGCAAATGCCAGTTGTCCGTGGACAATCTGGCGGCCGAAGTCCGGGAAATAGCCGCTCTGGGCATCCCCGCGGTCATCCTCTTCGGGATCCCGGAACACAAAGACTGGCGCGGAACGGATAACTTCTCGGAAGATGGCATTGTTCCGCAAGCGATCCGCATGATAAAGGATACCGATCCTGATCTGTTAGTCATTTCGGACATGTGTTTTTGCCAATACACGGATCACGGGCATTGCGGCATCATCAATTCGCCTGATAACCCGCATTATGATCCAGGCTTGCCCCACGGTTACCTGCACAACGACCATACCCTGGATCTGCTGCAGCAGGCTTCTCTGGCGCATGCCCGAGCCGGCGCTGATATTATCGCGCCGTCCGGCATGATTGACGGCGTGGTCGCCGCAATTCGATCGGCATTGGATAGCAACAGCGCTCAGCATGTGGCGGTGATGAGCTATATCAAATACGCCAGCGCTTTTTACGGTCCCTTCCGTGACGCTGCCGGCAGCGCGCCGCGCTTCGGCGACCGCAGCCAATATCAACTTGACCCGGCCAATCAGCGCGAGGCCTTCAAGGAGATAGCGCTCGATATCGAGGAAGGCGCCGATATTATCATGATCAAGCCGGCGCTACCAAATCTCGACGTCGTCAGCCATTTACGCGAGAAGTATACGCAGCCAACGGCGGCTTATCAGGTCAGCGGCGAATATGCCATGATCCACGCGGCCGCTCAGCGCGGCTGGCTTGATCTGGAACGCGCCGCCCTTGAAAGCCTGACTTGCATCAAACGCGCGGGAGCGGACATGATCATCAGCTACTTCGCCAAGGATGCGCTCAAGTGGCTTGCATAAGCCACGTCGCGACGGATATAGGTTTTTGTTAGCGCAGCCGCTCGCAACTCACGACTTGGCCCACCCAAAATAATCAACCCGCCGCGCTTCAAATCCAAGCCATCCCCCAGCCCAGTGCTGGGTACTTGTTGGTTTGTCCCAGAAATTATGTTATCTTATGCTTGAGATATGATGAGCTTATCATCATATCTAATACAGGACTGGTTTCCTTAGTTTTATTGTGAACAAAAGATGCCCGTAGAACAGCTTTCTTCTCGCCGCCTTTATGAACAGCTTGCGGAGCGCATTCGCCAGCAAATCCTTAATGGCGCGCTCAACCCAGGCGACCGGTTGCCAACCGAACGCATTCTCGCGGAAGACTACGGCGTGAGCCGCACCGTCGTGCGTGAAGCGGTCAAGACCCTGCAACAAGAAGGTCTGATCGAAATCAAAGCCGGTTTGGGTACCTTTGTCGTTGACGCGACCGACCGGGCGTTCAGCCAATCGCTTGGCCTATTGATGTCCCTGAATCTCAACGATAAACTGGTGGACGTGGTCGAGATCCGCGAAATCCTCGAGGTGGAGATAGCCACGCTGGCAGCGCAGCGCGCCAGAGCGGAAGACATCGATCGAATGAAGAACACCATCGCCATCATGGACCAGAACCTGGGCAACGTCGGCGAATTTATCAGACAGGATCACGCCTTTCATCTGGCTTTAGCGCGGGCGACGCAAAACGCTGTCATGCCCCTGTTGATATCGTCCATTGTTGATCTGCTCCAGCGCTTGCGGAGCCGAACGGCCTTGGTAGAAGGCTCTGTCGAGCGCGGGCAATGGCACCACAAGCGCATCCTCGAGGCGATCTGCCAGCGAGATGCGCAGGCAGCGCAAACTGCCAAGTTCGCTCATCTGCAGCAGGTACGCCGCGACAGCGAAGCATCAGCGCCGTAGAAAACGGGAGATGAAGTTTAAGAATATGCAGAAGGGTTTCATTAGCTTGCTGAAAAAGACGCGCGTTTGGGAAAGGCAACCATGAACGACTTTGAGAAATACGAATTTGATCGGCTGGGTTACATCGTTATCCCGAACCTGCTGACCGATGCAGAGGTGAAGCGTCTCTCGGCGGCCGTCAATGCCGCGGAAGAAGACGCGGTCGCTCAAGTGGATCGCCCGCCGGACAAGATCAGCGCTTATAGGCTCGAGTACCGCCATAATGCCGAAAAAGGCTATTATGTCAGTGGCACACGGGAAGAAGGCAATTCGCTGCTCATTGAAGAATTCTTCAACCTTGACCCTGTCTTTGATGTTCTTGTCGATCATGCGCCAACCTTGGCCTACATCCGGGCGATCATTCAGGAACGACCGACGATCAACAATTCGGAAATTCGCATACGCTATCCCGGCAACCAGACCTCTTCACATTGTGGCGGACCTGTTGGCTTGAAGCTCCGATACTACTACAACGCAGGTGGAATCAACTGCATGATGGTGAGAATGGTCTATTTCGTGCACGATGTAGGCCCGGGCCAGGGTGAATTCTGTGTGGTGCCGGCAACACACAAAAGCAATATGACATCTCCTTATGAAGGCACGGATCCCGACAAGGAACCGGGCATGATCGGTCTGTCGGTCAAAGCGGGCGATGCCATCCTGTTCACCGAGAATCTGCGCCACGGCGGTTTGACCAACCGCTCCCGACAGACGCGCAAGACGCTGCACGTCGGTTATGGACCCTTTTGGATGAAGTCGCAGAATCACAGCACCATGGATGAAGAGCCGTACATCCTGCCCAGCACATTCGCTCGTTATACTGAAACGCAGCGCATGCTATTCCGTGCCCATCGGACCCTACTGGATGACGGAAACGAATCATGATCGAGATCGAAAGATGTGAGCTGGCCGGTATCCCTTGCATCACCCTGCGCGACACGCGCGTCGACGAAGCGCCGGCCATCATCCGCTACCACGGCTGGACCGGGGACAAGGGAAGCGTCGAGACCCCGGATCAAAGCCTGGTGCAGCTGGCATCGGCCGGCTTCCTGGTAGTGGCGCCGGACTGTCATGAACATGGCGAACGCAAAACCGATGCCTGGTTTCGCGCGCAGTTTAATGGCTGGGCCTTTATCTGCGAAGCGATGGACAAAACCCGTCAAGAGGCAGTAGCATTATTTGAGGCGGTCATGGAATTGCCCAGCGCTTCCGAGCGGAATCCGCAGGTGACGGGAGGATCGATGGGTGGTTTGATCGCCCAAATGGTCTTCGCCGAGAACAAGTCTTTTGTCTCAATGGTATCGGTGGTCGGGCGCTCCAGCTTTTACCAAGCCGATGCATGGTGCCGGGTGGCGCAACAGGGCAGTTGGTGCGCTGACTGGTGTGCCGAATTTGCTACCCAATCACATCCAGGGCGCTTTGCCGATCGGCCCGTCCTATTCATCGACGGCGGACTCGATACCGATTGCCCTGCCGCCGTCAATGCGGAGACAGTGCGCTTGATTAACGCGCTGAACGGGAAAGCCGAACATTTTGTGGATCTGAATTCGGGCCACGGCTTTTCGCCGCTCATGCGAACGAAATTCGTGGATTGGCTGGTGACGCACGGTCGACCGCCCTTGATGGCCGGATAGACAAAATTGACTGCTGAATGATTTCCTGAGGAGAATAAGGATATGCAACATGATGTAGACAAGATCATCGCCGAGATCGAAGACCGCAGTTACTGCATCATCCCGTCGGTGATATCGCCGGAGAAGGCGGACGAAGCGCGCGTCATTCTGGAAGGCTTGCTGAAGGCGGAAGCGACAGATGCCTCGCGCGCGGCGCGGACGCAACGGGTCGGTGGCATCGCCGTCAAACACCCAATCTTCGTCGAACTTATGACGCATCCCTTGGTCGTGGCGATCTGGAAAAAGTACTTGGACGAAGATGTGATTTGCTCAACCTGGACCGCAAATACCAGTTATCCGGGTTTTGGCACCTATAAGTGGCATCCGGATTTCCCGTACCAGTGGCTGAATTACCCCTGGCCGAAAAGCCGGATCAGCGGACAGACGATTTGGTTGCTTGATGACTTCTCGGCGTCAAATGGCGGTACCGGTATCATGCCCTATAGCCATCGTAAAGGGCACCGACCGCCGGCGGACATGAAAGACGAATGGCACCCCGACGCCGAGATCTTGACCGGTGCGCGCGGCAGCGTCATGGTCTATCACGGCGCGACCTGGCACACCGCTCGCCCCAATAATAGCAATAGACCGCGCAGCGCCTTGTTGGGCATGTATACTCGACCCTGTTACATCACCCAGGAAGATATGCTCGCACAGCTTAGATTCATAGCGAAACCTTCTGAAATCGTGCAGCAGTTGATGGGCGCCAAACGGTTTCAGCCCGGGGTTGTGAGCAATCGATAGCGCGCCGATAGGCGTTTCGGCAAGAAGAAGAAGCAATGGCAAGGAAACGCTTGAAAGGAGGAGATATCGACAATCACTAGGTTGATGAATATTCGTCCGTTGCAAGAGACGAGAAAAGGGAGAATGAAATGACTAATGTAAAACGTGGAATCTTAGTCTTTGTTTTAGTGATGACTCTGCTTTCACTGCTAAGTGTCGCCGTTGCTCAAGATGAGGAACTGGTATTCGGCGATCTGCCGCGCAGCGAAACGTTCATTGTCGCCTCCCAGGCGCCGAACAACGATGTCTGGGACAGCTTCAACTACTATCAAGCCCCAACCTATAACAACGCCACCGGCTATGCCAACGTGATCGTTGAGTCGGCCTTCATCACCAGTCATGGTTTCCACGCCTGGCTGGCGCAATCCTGGGAATACAATGAAGACGGCACGGAAATGACGCTGGTCATCACCGAGGGCGCCAATTGGAACGATGGCATGCCTCTGACGATGGACGACTGGCTGTTCACCCTCCAATACAATCAGGAAAACGCCGATAAAGGCATTAACTGGTCGTCATTCTTGAGGGACGTCACCTGGAGCGCCGAGGGCAACGAGATTGTCTTTTCCCTGCCGGGGCCAAACTGGCGCTTCCATTACAACTTCACTGGCATCGGCACATTTACCCCAGTGCCAAAGCACGTTTGGGAAGGTCAGGACCCGACCACCTTCAATAACCCGGATGCCATACATTCCGGTCCCTACCGTCTGGTTAGCAGCAACGCCGACACCCGCACGACGATATGGGAGCGGCGGGATGACTATTGGGATCCCGATCGCATGCCGGCGCCGAAGTATATGGTCTGGCTCAAGCGGCCGGAAGCCGATGTGGCCGTCTTCGAATGGGAAGATGGCAATTTCGATCTGGGACGGATGCCTTTTAGCGTGATGATACGTATCATGAGCTCGAATCCCCATATAAAACCGCTGGTGCATCAGGATCCCTGTCCGCGTGGCCTGATATTCAATACGACGAATGTACCGCTGGATGATAAGCTGTTCAGGCGCGCGCTGGGGCTGCTTATGAATCGGAAAGCGGTTGCCAACCTGGCGAACGTACCCGGCTACGTAACTCCGGTGCTTTGGCCCAACCTCGGCAGTCCCGATGAGCGCTATTATGACGCGGAGGCGGCCGAAGAATTCCAGGTCACTACTTTTGATCCGGAAGCGGCGGCCGCGCTCCTGGACGAAGTCGGCTATCCGCTTGTCGACGGCAAACGTGTGGACAAGGACGGGGAGCCCATTTCGCTGGATGCTTTCTACATCGATATCGGCAACCCGGCCTGGACGGTCTGGGCTTGGCTGCTGGCCGAGCAAGCGCAACTGGTGGGCCTCGAGATCAACCCGCGCCTGCTCGATATTCCGACCTTCTTGACGCAGTTGCCCAACGGTGAGTTTGACATTATCTTCCGTTGGTTCTGTGGTAACTTGCCCGGTGACCCCAACGCATTGTTTGAGGGCTTGCATTCCGATTATGCCCTCCCCATAGGTGAGCGTTCCGGTGGCGTCCCGGGCCGCTACAGCAACGCCGAGATGGACGCGCTCATCGAGCAGATCCGCATCGCCAATCCGGCTTCCGAGGAGGCGCAGGAGCTATTCCGGCAGGCCTATCGAATCTGGGCAGAGGATGTGCCTTACGTGACCTTGTTCGGTGAGAATGAAGGCGTGGTCTTCAACAGCCAATACTGGACGGGCTTGGAGGTGGGCCAGGCCTGGGTGCACTGGACGCCGGCCGCGCGCCAAATTATCGACTTCCTTGAACCCGCGGGATAGCAAGTAGCATTTTGCAGGTTCGCCGTTTCTGTTTTTGGAGCGGCGAACTTGCCTTTAATCATAACTGACCATTTATATCCAGTGACATCAAAGTGACTGCGAATTCAGTTTCTCGCGCTGCAAAGACAACTGAAGAACAGGACGTGGCTGGACGGCACGAGATCGCCCACTTTGCCTTGCGTCGCTTCGGCGTTTACCTCTTCACGCTTTGGGCGGCGATCACTGTCGCCTTCTTCATCTTTCGCCTGGTGCCGGGCGACCCGATGAATATCCTGCTTGGCAATTTGACGCGAGCGGAGGGGCGACAGCGAGACGCAGCAGCGGAAGAAGCCATCATCGCGCATTACCGTCAGATCTTTGGCATGGACGATCCACTGCCGCTGCAATACGTCAATTATCTGCGCAAGGCGATCTTGGGTGGTCTGGACCTGGGTCCGTCTTTCGTCGAATATCCCGCGCAGACAAAAGACCTTGTCTTTCGGAGGATGCCCTGGACACTGGGTATTTTCACGACGTCGGTACTCCTTGCCTGGATTGTGGGTACGGGCCTGGGCGCGCTGATTGGCTGGCTACAGCGCAGCCGGTTGTCCCAGCTGGCGGTGGTCATATCCACCCTGTTGCAAATCACACCCGTATATCTGATCGCACTGGGTCTGATCATCTACGTCGGCTATACCTTGCGCGTGTTGCCCGCGGGCGGTCCCTATGCCCGGCACTTGCAGCCGGAATGGACTTGGGAATTCATCAGCAGCCTGTTGACACATGCCATTTTGCCCATTTTCTCAAACATGATTGTCATAGGCGCCGGTTTCACGCTGGGTATGCGCGCGCTTATGATAAGCGTGCTGGGCGAGGATTATTTGACATTTGCCAGAGCCAAGGGTTTGACGCCCTTCTCCGTACTCAAAGATTATGCCTTCCGCAACGCGCTGATACCGCAGGTAACGGCGCTGGCTATCATCGTAGGCGCTACATTGAATGGGACATTCATCATTGAGGTGCTCTTCCAATTGCCTGGCTTGGGTACCTTGTTCGTCCAGGCGATGGGACTGCGAGATTTCAATACCATGCAGGCTGTCGTTCTGTTCTCCATCTTCGCTGTCCTGACCTTGACATTAATTGTCGATCTCACGCTGCCGTGGCTCGATCCACGTATCAGGAGGACTGCGTGAGGAATTCGAGAATAATCGTTGGCGGCATCATGTTGGCTTTAATCGCGGTTGTGGCGTTGGCCGGTCCGTCCTTGCTCAACCAGATCTTGTTCCCCGGTGAGCGACCGATCATGCGCGGCAGCTACCGACCTTATCAACTGGATTCGGCCGAGCATCTCATCGGCACCGACGGCGATGGCCGCGATGGTTTGGCGGTCTTCGTCGCCAGCATTTGGCCCTCGCTGCAAATCGGCTTGATCGCCGGGGCAACATCTACTGGTCTGGGTGTCGTCATCGGCTTTCTCGCCGGCTATGCCCGGGGACGGCTGGATACCCTGTCGCGCATCCTGATTGACATGGTGCTGGTCATTCCCACGCTGCCGCTGTTGCTGATGGTGGCCGCTTATATTGATCGCTGGGACCTCTACAAGCTGTCGCTGATACTGGGAATATTTGGTTGGTCTTTTGTGGCGCGTGTCATTCGTCCGCAGGTGCAAAGCTTGCGCGAACGCAGTTATGTGGATCTGGCGGTACTTTCGGGCGAGAATTCACTGGAGATCATCTTTCTGGAACTGCTTCCGCCGTTATTGCCCTATATCGGTTATGTCTTTTCCTTGAGTATCGTGGGCAGCATGTTGGCCGAGGCGGGCCTGCAGATTATCGGGCTGGGCGCGGGCGGTCTGCCGACCCTCGGTTTCATGATTGCCAAAGGCTTCCGTGAAAGTGTCATCGCGATTGGGTTGCTGGGGCAGATGTTGCTGCCGGCCGGCGCGTTGATATACGTCTTTCTTGCGCTCAACTTGATCACTACCGGACTGGATGAGGTCTTTAATCCCCGCCTGAAGACCACGGTTGAGGGGAATTGAACGATGCCACCACTCCTGGAAATCCGAGGATTGTCGGCCGGGTTGCAAGGGCGCCGCTCCATCACCCAGGTGGTCAGCAATGTTGATCTCGATGTCCAGCCCGGCGAAATCCTGGGCGTGGTTGGCGAATCCGGTTGTGGCAAAAGCACGCTTGCTGCGGCGATCATACGCCTGTTGGTGCCGCCACAGGTGCTGCAATCCGGCTCAATGACCCTGCGGCTCAAAGATGGAAAAAGCTACGATCTGCTGGATCTGCCGGAAAACGAATTGCGTCAGTTGCGCTGGCGGCATCTGTCGTACATCCCACAGGGATCGATGAATTCCTTGAATCCGGTCCTGCGGGTGGAACAACAATTGACCGACACGCTGTTACAACATGGGCTTTCCAAAGGGGAGGCTATCGAGCGCTCCATCGCGGCATTGGAAATGGTCAATCTGGAACCCAAGCTGCTGGAAAGCTATTCGCACGAACTCAGCGGCGGGATGCGCCAGCGCGTCATCATCGCCGCGGCGGTGAGCATGCATCCGGCCTTGATCGTGGCGGATGAACTGACGACCGCGCTGGACGTGGTCACGCAGCGACAGATTTTGCAGGAATTAGCTGCCATTCGCGATGAACTGGGCGCGACGATCATCCTGATCACACACGACATGGGTGTGATCGCCCAAATCGCTGACCGCGTCGCCGTCATGTATGCCGGAAAAATCGCCGAACTTGGATCGGTGAATGGGATCTTCGAGTCTCCTCTACATCCCTATTCACAGGGACTGATCGGGTCGATCCCGCGCGAAAGCGGTCAGCGGGTTGAAGGGTTGCCCGGCGAAGCGCCCAGCCCGTGGAACTATCCAACCGGTTGTCGTTTTCATCCGCGCTGCCCGCAGGTATTCGGACGCTGCAGCGAGCAGGCGCCGGCATTGCAGGTACATGAGCGCGATCGATGGGCGGCTTGCCATTTGTATGATTCAGAGGTCGCATCCAATGAGTGATCTTTTGGTCGTAGAAAACCTGCAACAGGTCTTCGACGGCAGCAGCCGAACCTATGCCGTAGACGGTGTGTCATTTCGCATGCCCGAGGAAGCTACGATACTGAACCTGGTTGGGGAAAGCGGAAGTGGAAAATCAACCATAGCGCGGATCTTGCTGGGATTGTTGCAGCCGACCGCTGGCCGTATCCTGTATAAAGGGAACGATATCTTCAGCCGGGATCGCAAATGGAATCGTAAATTCCGCGGCGAAGTGCAAGCAGTCTTTCAAGATCCCTACAGTGTCTACAACCCGGTCTATAAAGCCGAGCGTGTTTTGAAGCTGGTCATCCGCAAATTTAGCCTTGCCAAGAGCAAAGCCGAAGCGCAAGCGCTGATGGAGGAGGCGCTGCGAGCGGTTGACCTGCGGCCAGAAGAGGTGCTCGGCAGGCATCCGCATCAGCTGAGCGGTGGTCAACGGCAGCGTTTGATGCTGGCGCGCGTCTATTTGATGCGACCGCGCTTAATTATCGCCGACGAGCCGATATCGATGATAGACGCCGGCATGCGCGCCTCCTTCTTAAACATCCTGCTGGACTTCCGGGATACTCATGGCATCTCGACCCTGTTCATCACACACGACCTGTCAACAGCGATGTATCTGGGGGGCGAGATCATCGTGCTCTACCAAGGCAGGATCATGGAGCGGGGCCAGACGCGCGGCGTGATGAACGACCCGCGGCACCCATACGCCCAGCTACTCATCAGCTCGATCCCGAGACCCGATCCTCGCAAGCGTTGGGAAGAGGATCTGTCGACCGGTCCCCTGGCTGAGGTCGGATCCGGCAGTTCCTCGGGGCGCGACCGTTGCCTTTTCGCCGAGCGCTGCCCAGCGGTGATGGACAGATGTTGGCAAACGCGCCCGCATCTGCAAGCGCTGGATGTGGATGACGCTTCCGAAATGCCCCGACATGTCGCCTGCTATCTCTATCCGTGATCATTTGGAAAGAGACAATGGCTGATACCTATCGTCGCCAATTGCCTGGTCAATCGCTGCCGCAGAGCGCCAAGTGAAATCGGGCCATGGGAAATTTCATGGAGTTGAGATTCGAGGTTGCTGAATGGCTGAAACACGTGCTTTAGAGACGCTGACTTTAAGCGGATCCGACTGGTTCATCCACGAGGATGCGGCTGGCACCGGCAAAGAGGACGGGCTGTACGAAGCAGCCATCCCGGCGCCGGAGTGGATCCCCGGGCGGGTACCGGGCAATGTGCAAGCGGATCTGGAAGCGGCACATCAATTGCGACCGCTCTGGTATGCCGCTGGCGATCCGCGCCTGGCCGAGGTGGCGCAAAAGGATTGGTGGTATCGCCGAGACTTTGAAGTTCCTGAGGCGCTCGCTGACCAGCGACTAACCTTGGTATTCGATGGTGTTGATTTCGCCTGCGAAGTTTGGCTCAACGGCCAGCACTTGGGATCGCACGCGGGAATGTTCAGGCGTTTTGAATATGACGTCGCGGGTATCATTCGACCCGGTCACTGCAACCAGTTGGCGGTCAAGATTGAACGCATACCTGCCGAGCTGGTGCATATTCTAGCTGCGTCGGATGGGAAAATGAGCGGCGGCGGCGAGAATTACCCGCAAGAATGGGGTCCCGATTTCTTTGTCGTCGGCATTAACCAGACGCGGCAGTTGCTACAGGACCTGAAAAGCCCCACCAATTACGGCTGGGACTGGGGCGTGAATATCTACACGCTGGGCATCTGGCAAGATGTGCGGCTGGAAGCAAGCGGACCTGCTCGCATCGAGTGGGTTCAAGTCTTGACGGAACTGCGTGGCGATCACGGTTCCGCCCAGGTCCGGGTAAAGCTGGAGATCGACAACCTGAGCGTGGCAAATATCAGAGCCACGTTTCTTATTCACGGGCACGGCGATCCAGTTGAGAAGACTGTAGACGCTTATTTAAGTCGCGGCGACAACATGATCGAGGTCGATCTGACTTTGCGGGACCCGGCGCTATGGTGGCCCAACGGCCAGGGCGATCAGCCGCTTTACATGCTGGAAACATATATTGAAGGCGCTGACAACGGCGAAGCGCTTGACCGGCGAAGCACTCGCTTTGGCGTGCGTGACATCCGCTGGGAACAGGTGGAAGGCGCTACGCCCGATTTCATTAATCCCTATCAACTGGTCATCAACGGTCGGCCCGTGCGTATGCTGGGATCGAATATCTTGCCGCCGGACCTTCTTTTTGGTCGTATGAACGAGCGCGGTCCGCGGCTCATGCGGCTGGCTCACCAAGCCGGCATGAACACCTTGCGCGTCTGGGGCGGTGGCGTGTTTCCGACCGAAGAGATGTTCGATCTGGCCGATGAACTGGGCATTATGCTGTCACAAGAGTTCCCAATGTCGAGCTGCAAACCGGAGACCGATGCTGTCTTTTTGGACAATCTCGAGAAGACAGTGCGCCAGCTTGTCAAACGCAGCCGCAACCACCCCTGTATTATCGAATGGTCCGGCGGCAATGAGATGTGGTGGGCGCAGGGGGAAGACCATCCCGCGTTGCACCTGTTGGAACGCGTTGTCGCCGAGGTTGACAATCGGCTTTTCCGCGCGACCTGTCCTATCCAGGGGGCTCGGCATAGCCCCTGGCATTACGAGCCCGCAACGCATTACGCTCATTATGATGACGAAGACTTGCGCGACAGTGGTATGCTTCGCGGAGAGCAGCGGGTGATGCGCTACGGCGAATTCGGCTGTCACTCGCTGGCGCATCTGGAAGTCTGGCGGCGGGAGATTCCGCTGGAGGATCAGTGGCCCGCCTATGACGAGGAAAGCGCGGTACTCATTCGCAAGAATGTCGTTCAAGCGGTCTTCACCAAAGAGCATTGGCTGCTCAAATCTATCCATGATGCCCTGTTTGGCCCGATAAACACCCTTGAGGCGCTGGTAGAAGCCGGTCAATATCTAGGCGCGCACGGGCTGCGCTATGCGGTCGATGCCTTGCGCCGCCGCGAGAGACGGATCGGCGGCATTACAACATGGGTCTTTAACGAACCCTGGCCCAATGGAGGCGGCCCATATATGGTGGATTATGATGGCCGGCCGCTCATGAGTTATGACTTCCAGAAACAAGCCTTGGCTCCCGTCAGCTTGTCCTTGCAGCATGGGTCCAATCTTTACGACCCAGCCGCCGGTTTGGACGTCGAATTGTGGCTGGTTAGCGATGCGCCGGAGCTCTGCGACGACCTAAGCTGGCGCTGGCTGGTACGTGACATTGCCGGCTGTGTCCTGGTTCAAGGCGAGGGAAGCGCGTCAATACAGCCCTTGGAAGCCTTGCACTTGGGAACCATCAAAACCGGCTCGCTGCGAACAGATAAACACGCAGCGCTGCTGGTTGAACTGCAGCTGAGTGACCAGAATGGGACGATATTGGCAGAACGCGTACATCTCTTCGGCGCTGCGGATTCGCCCGCGCCTTTGGCTGTGTTCTTGCCCGGCGCTGCCGCGAGCGATCAAGCCGTTTCGCGAACAACCCTGGAGCCGGTCGTCCTCTCGCATCAATCGGACGGCATCACCGAAACCATGGGCATTGAACTGAGCAATCCTGGAGATATGACAGCGCTCTTTTGCGAGCCGCATCCGCTGCTCGCTTACCGCAGCGACATCGACATCGACAGCAATCACATCTTTATTCCGCCGGGCGAGACGCGCCTGATTACCATCACCGCGCCCACCGAATCGTGGGCGGGGCTCACCTTGGCGCAGACCGGCTGGCGGGTCTCCTGCTGGAATGCTGATGATGTGATCATCCCGCCAAGCGAAGATGTCCTGTTCTTCATCGGCAGGCGCGATGCGACAACCCATGGTTACCTGGGATACGACGATCTGTCCCGGATTGACGACATGTCAAGCGTGATCATTGAAGGTGATCGACCCGATCCGGCCGCCTTGCCCCTGCTCCTGACGAGTGATCGAAGCGTCCGTTTTGAATTCGATGTCGCGCAGGGCTGGGATCGGCCGGCGCGCTTGCGTTTGCATACAGCCGATCAGGACAGCAAAAGCGCGCCCCGAGTGATCGTTACGGTCAACGGACAGTGGTTTGACGGCGCTCTGAGGACCGGTCTGGGCATACAGAACGAAGATCCCGCCCATTTGGCTTTTCCGCAGACGATCGCGTTTGATCTGCCAGCAGCGACACTCAAAGCAGGCCGCAATACACTCGACGTACAAATCAGTAATGAAAGCTGGTTTTCCTGGGATTCAATCGATCTGACGATCAGGCCACGTTCGTGATCCGCGACTCCCCTAAGACTCATGCCCTTCTGCTGATACGCAGCCGTCTTGCCTCCTAATCTATCGTAATCTGTTTTCGGCTGACCTTGCGTTCGCGTGGTTCTAGGTGTATACAGGGCGGACTCGCGCAAGCGGTCAAGTGCGGCTGCTCACAAGCGATGCGGAGGGAATACCTTTTGTAGACGCCCGGGTGCAACAGGGGAATCTTGACCATTGAGTGACGTAATCGCCTAAGAAACTTTCGTAAGCAAACACCGGCCAGCATGTCGCAGTTCGCAGTTGGAGCCCAGAGCCGACGCAAAGTGGAGAAATCGTGGTCTCGGTAGAGGCATTGATTCGCATTCTTATCGCCTCGCTATATATTCCGGTATGCGTGATCGTTTATTGGCGGCTGGTCTCTAAATTGTTGCCCACAGGCAGGCTCTTGGCGAGCTTACTATTGGTGGCGCAAATACTGGTTATAGCGCTGTCGTTGGAAATCCGGCCTTCATCCGAATTTGAGCGGTGGTTCTGGGATCTGAATCAGGAAGCGAATGTAGGGGCTACCCTTGCATCCACGCAGCTGGCGCTTGTCAGCATCGCCGCTTTCGCAACCGCCTGGGTTGCCCGGGGGTGGCAGGCCCGGCACCGTCTTTATATGGCCGCGCTCGGTCTGGTATTCCTCTTCTTTGCCTGGGATGAATTCTTCCTTGTGCACGAGCAGATTGCGAATTGGGAAATACTGTACGCTGTACTCGGCGCGGTGGTCGTAGCGGCGACGGCGCTGGTCGCTGCCAGCTCGCCACGTCGGTCCCGGATATGGTACATATGCTTGCTTATCGGCCTGGCGATAAGTGCGACAGGCGCAATCGTTCTCGAACATTTTCGGATTCCAGCAATCTGCGACAGATTGGGATTCTTGCCCGAGGCTGGCAGATGCCAGCTTTACATCCTTGAGGAATCTCTCGAAGTCCTTGGCATCTGGCTGACGCTAATCGCGGTGCTGGGGCTGTTTTCCAGCGCGCGGCCGCGGCCGCGTCCACTCGTTCTCAGCGTCTTGTTCTTCTTGCCTCTATTATGGATTCTAATACTCTCACCGTCTGTGCTGGTCACTTTCCTTGATTTTCGGTTCCTTCATCAGCGAGCAGCAATAAAGTACGAGCCCGGGGCGGAATTGCAAGCCTACCGAGTTGACCGCGAAGAGGGGACATTCGCGCTACAGTTTTTCGCGTCGACGGTCAACTGGCACGACTACAGCGATTTAGGTTATTCCGTTCATCTTGTTGATCAGGCCACCGGCGAATCCTTCGCTGGCGCGGATGAGTCCGCTAGTCGCCGGCGGAGTTGGAGGATCACAGAAAAATCCTACGTGTACAAACAGCGGATTGAGGTTCACGTTCCGCAAGAAATGCCGACCAACCGGGTACTTTGGTTGGTGTTGAGCATTTGGCGCAAAGAGGGCGATGCATACGTCCGCCAGAAGATCATCTCAAGCGATCAACCCTTGCTAAGTGAAACACAAGTTATCCTGGGCGAATTCGTGATGCAGGCACAGTCTGTCGCGTCCTCGTCGAATCCAATCGCCATATTTGAAAACGGCTTCACTCTCGACGCCGCCAACGTGCCCGAAAGCGCCCAAGCCGGCGAGACCCTCGCCATCCCGTTTGCCTGGCGCACCGACGCGGACGGCCGCGAGGACTTCGTTCAGTTTCTGCATCTTGGTCATGAAGCGAGTGGCGCCTGGTGGGTCCATGACCAGCAGCCGCTTGGACCGCGCCTGCCTACACGGTTGTGGTATCGTGGCCTGGCTGACAGCGAAACCTGGGAAGTTCCGCTGCCGGCAGATCTGGCGCCCGGGCGATATACTGTCTTTACCGGGTTATATCGCGCAGGCGATCAAGCGCGTCTGCCAGCCACCGATGCTGAGGGCACATCTTTTGTCGACGCCCGTGTGCCCTTGGGCGTGCTGACTATTGAGGGCGCGTAGGTGGCGTAGAGAATGATCCGCAGCAGTTCCCCGGTCGCGATCAAACAGTCGCCACATCCGACCCAACCCATGCTGCACTAACCAGCGCTCAGCGTAGCGTAGTCACCGTGTTCGCCTCGCCCCCGACTGATCATTCAAGGGCGCACATGCCCACCGGAGTCATTGTCTACGGAGGTGAGGGTCCCGCACAGATAGTGCGGCGCCGGCGCGAGCGCTGAGCTATCGATATCCCCAGGGGCGATGATATGAACGGGACTGCTTGAGGATTGTCTAATTGCCTGAGTAATCCGGGGAACGCTTTTCTTTAAATGACGCCAGGCCTTCTTTTGAATCGGCTGTGTGGGCGGCTAGCGCTCCAGCAAGCGCTTCCAAGGTGACGCCACCGGACCCATGCACTTCTCCATCAATGGCCTGCTTGGCAAATTGCACCGCCAAGGGCGCATTTGCCGCAATCTGTTGTGCCAGTTCATCTGCGCGCTTATCCAATTGATCGCGCGGTACGACTTCGTTTACTAGTCCCCAACGCTCCGCTGTTTCAGCCGAAATACGTTTTCCAGAAAAAATCATCTGTTTCGCTCGACCTTTTCCAATCAAGGCCGGTAAGCGTTGGGTACCGCCCCAACCTGGAACCGTCGCGATCGTTACTTCGGGAAGGCCGAGTTCAATATTTTCAGCGGCGAGACGAATATCGGCGGCCAAGGCTAGTTCCAAGCCGCCACCCAAAGTATATCCATTGAGAACAGCGATGACGGGCTGTCGTAATGCCGCAATACGGCCAAAAACGCGATGCCCATCGCGTATCCAGCATCGCCACATATCCATGGGCGCAAGCGATGCCCAGCAATGGATATCGGCGCCAACGCAGAATGCGCGCTCACCCCGAGCGCAAATGATGACGACGCGCACTTCGCCATTCCGGTCGATTTGCTCGACAATTTCAGCCAACTCATCAAGCATTTCCCGGTCAATTGCATTCAATGCTTCGGGACGATTCAGTTGAATCTGAGCGATATGGCCATTGATACTAGATTCGACTTTGCTCATAGAAGGTCTTTTCCCGTTCCAAGCTCGAGTTGCATCAGTTCGGGTGAAAACAGTTGCGCATCCATCTCCTGGAGATCGAGACTAACATGTAAGGTTATGTCGGCTTGATCAAGAACATCCTCTTCCAAACGTATGCCCGGCGCGATCTCCGTCACAGTAAGACCTTGTTCCTCTAATGTCATGACACATCGTTCTGTTATATAAGTCACCTTCTGTCCAATCTCACGCGCGCGATTGCCGCTAAATGTGACTTCTTCAATGTTGGGAACGAATTTCTTGAATCGTCCCTCCTGAAGAATACGAAGTTGCCCGTTGTCGACCGCTAGCTTGAGTCCTCCTGCAGTGAAGAAACTGCTAAAGACAAGGTGCTTTGCCTGCGCTGTTATATCGATAAACCCGCCAATGCCCGCTGTAACATGGGGTTTGGACGCAAGCCGCGAGACGTTTACACTTCCTGATACGTCTACTTCCATAAACGATAACAAGGTGCGTTCAAAACCACCACCTTGGAAGAAAGTGAATTGATCGGGTGATGCAACAATGGCTTCGAGGTTAGATGCGCAACCAAACTGGAAATCTTGCAAAGGAAGTCCTCCGATTGCGCCTTGTTCAATTACCCAGGTGACCGAGCCATGTAACCCTTCTTCCAGCAGAATGTACGGCACAAGCGCTGAAATACCAAAGCCAAGATTGACCGTTTCGCCCTTTTGCAAAGTCATAGCGGCACGTCTGGCAATGATTTTGGAAACGCCCCATTCAACGGGGGAAAAGCTCGTCATAGGGCGGGGAAGCTCACCGCTGATGGCAGGTTCATACTGTGTTTGTGTGGTCTGCATTTGTTCAGGATCCAGGACAATGTGGTCAACCAGCGTACCGGGTACGCGAATGGACTGCGGGGGCAAACTACCGTGAGGAGCTATGCGCTTGACCTGGGCAATCACGATACCGCCGTTATTTCTTGCGGCTAGCGCCTGATCTACCACTCCCAAGTACGCGCCTTCATGCTCCATTGACAAGTTTCCGATTTCATCGGCTGTTGTTGCGCGAATTATTGCTACATCAATGGGAATGGATTTGTAAAACAGCCATTCATCGCCAGCAAATTCAACTCGTTTGACAATGTCTTCTGTGGTGATATTATTCATCTTCCCACCCCGATGAGCAGGATCAACTACAGTATCCCAACCGATTTTTGTCAGGACACCGGGACGTTTCGCGGCGGCTTCTCTATGCATATGAAAAATGATTCCACTGGGCAGGTTATATGCTTCGACCTCATCGCTGTGAATCATTTGCCGGATACGTGGTGATTCCCTTGAAGACGGACCGCTGGGATAAGAACCTGCGATTATGCGCTTGAGTAGACCTTTTTTGGCAAGATGATCGATACCATCGATACCATACATATCACCGGCTGCGATTGGATGAATCGTCGTAATATTGCGAGGCCTGCCTGAATCGTCGAATTGCTCGCCTATTGCCCGCAAGGTTGAATCAGGACACCCTAATCCACTGGATGAACTGATCGAAACAACGGCATGATCCGGGATCAATTCAGCGATTGCCGCAAGTGACCTGAGTTTGCTATCTGTCATTCAGAATTCCTATTGAAATGAATATTTCAAGGGTTAAGAATTCCATCGAGTGAACCGATACACCAAAGATAATAGATGGATACGCCCTCGTTGTCAAAAAGCCATCGAATTTTGAGTTGGGCGCAGAAGTACAGTAGCTCTAACCCAAAGACGCCAGACGTGACTGAGAGACAATGCCGCGTCTTGAAGCAAGTGGGTGACGTACTTTACACTAGTATTCGTTCACATCAATTGGACGTGCCATATGACTTCAAATCCCTACATTCCAAATAAGAAAGTGACATTGCAAGATGTCGCAGACGAAGCTGGCGTATCAAAGACAACTGCCTCGCTTGTTTTACGGAACAATCCACGGATAACGGAACCGACGCGTCAGCGTGTACTTAGCGCAGTGGAATCCCTTAACTATATTTATAATCAGCGTGCCGCCAGTCTCAGAACACAACGATCAGATACCATTGGATTGATCGTCTCCGATCTGTCGAATCCATTTTATGCTGAACTAACGACCGGTATACAGATGGAGCTTTCAAATAACCACATTGGTTTGTTGCTTGGAATTACACTGGATAATGTCGATACCCATCAACACTTGGGAACAACGATGCTGGAACGTGATGTTGATGGTCTTATAGTCGTTCCACCTGCAGGTGTAGAAGAATCGACTATGCGAAAGCTGGCTCGTCACATTCCAGTGGTCTTACTCACTCGATACATACCTGATCTCGAAATGGATTATGTTGGAATAGATAATGAACTGGGTGGTCGGCGCGCTGTCGAACACTTAATCGACCGGGGCCATCGGCGGATTGCCTTTATTGGTGGGCACAAGGCTTCATCGGCTCGGCGAGATCGGCTGAGCGGATACACAAGAACACTGGAAAAGCATCAGTTACCTGTCGATCCGTCACTCTGTATAACCAGTTCGGTATCCCGAAAAGGGGGATACGACGCAGTACAAAAGCTATTGCAGCTGCCCGATCCACCAACTGCTGCGCTCTGTTATAACGATGTAATCGCGTTTGGTGTCATGCTCGGGTTGCGTACTGTTGGGGTCGAGCCAGGCGCGGACTTCGCCGTTGTTGGATTCGACGACGTTGCCGAGGCATCTCTTTGGCAACCGACGCTGACCACGGTTTCGACAAATTCCGAAGCAATGGGGCAATCAGTCGCCGAATTGTTGCTACGTCGACTGGCGAATCCAGGCATGTCGATTGAAACAATCACCTTTCCATCGACGCTCATCCGGCGCAATTCCACGAGGAGTTGATCCCAGGGCAATCGCATCAAAATCACTGTCCGCCATTATGCGAATTATTGAAAGATAAATCGACCACAGAGGCACAGAGACACAGAGAAAAGCATCTATATGATAAATATATGGTAGTATTTCTGCTATAAATGAAAGATCAGCGCAGATTCCTTTCGCCGTTGGTAGCAGATTTGGAAATGGTTCACCTTGTAAAGGTCTTATACTCGGTGCCGCCGGTCAGTGTCTACGCGACCCGCGGTGATGAAATTTTGCACTGAATACAGACCTGCACTTTTGGTACGCTTGCTTCCGGACATCAAAGGTAGTTGGAATATGGTTCAAGATAGAGAATCGTTTGCTCGGCGTATCCATGAAGCCTTAGGTTTTGCGGGGCAGCAATTGCGACGCTTGATTAGCGCCCATCCTGATTTCTTCCCCATGTATACGCAATATGGCACATGGAAACATGATGGCGAAGCTTGGACCAACTGGTGCGAGGGCTTTCTTGGCGGCCAGCTGTGGCTTATGTATTCATATACCAACGATACATGGTGGCGAGACAAAGCCATCCACTATGCGCGCTTGATTGAACATCGCAAAACAGATAACACTGTCCATGATCTGGGATTTCTCTTCTGGTCTACCTGGAAACGCTGGCACGATCATGCGCCGGAAGACTTCATTGACGCTGTTGTTGTTGAGGCCGGGCAAACAGCAGGGTCACGCTTTCGTGAAAAAGGACAATACCTGCCGTCCTTTGTTTCCGAAGAGAGCATGTTCATCGATATCATGATGAATGTGGGCATCATTTTTTACGCTGCTCGGCAAAGCAATAATAAGACCTTATGGGAAAACGCTGCGAATCACTGTCATATCACGCGACGCTATTTGGTTCGAGGCGATGGAAGCACTTCGCACGAAGGATTGTTTGATACTGGATCGGGAGAGTTTATCCGCCAGAGCACTCATCAAGGCTGGCGAGACGATTCATCCTGGGCACGCGGCTTAACATGGGCAATTTACGGTTTTGGGACAGCTTATCTATTTACAAATGATCTGCGCTTTCTTCAAACAGCAGAGGCTTGTGCGGCATATTATATTGAACAGACGCCGGAGCATGGCGTACCGCCAAACGATTGGTCGGAACCGAATCCAACTAACCCATATGAAAGTTCAGCCGCTGCAATTGCTGCAAGCGCTTTTCTGCAATTGTCCGAACTTAGCACTGACTCTAATCGGGCCAGGATGTATCAGCAATATGCTTTTACGATTCTGGATACGCTCTTGCAAGCAACGTTTCTTGCTGTCGAAACAGCGAATTGGGAAGGTATTCTAAAGCAAGGGATGTATCACCAGCGCAAAGGCTTGGGCGTTAATGAAAGTGTCATGTGGGGTGACTATTTCTTCCTGGAAGCGCTGCTTGGCGCGCTGAATGGTTTGAATGGCCGGAATCCGCCTGTAAGCGCACGACCGGGCTGTTAACGCGATTCGTGATGTGGTTCCTCTGCCAGGTTGATGGTATTGCCGCTGCGGGACGCCAAACATTTTGCTGTTCGCTCAGCTGCCACCGCGTCAAATGACACGTACATCTCTTGCGCCTATGACTGAGGGTTCAGCCTCGAGCCCAATCGCGTCAACGGTTACCTGTTTTTTGTCCCACACGACCATTCCTGCCTCTAAACGCTCAATGTGTACTCGACCATCCGGTACCTCAAGCGTAAATGACGATCTCCCAGGACCGTGATAAGCGCCGACCCATAAGTCTGCTTCGGGAATAGCAACAAGCCACGCGGCATCATTGCCACAATGCAAACGAGCGTTTCCTAACTCCATGGTCCCTGATCGATTCTCGATGGCAACGGGAGATGAAAGCATCGGGTAACCCATGTCCTGTCCGTCTGACCAGCGGCGCTGAATCCGCCAACGCATGAGATCTACTTCAATGCCAAGTGAGCGGTCATCGCCGCTATATGAAACGCTCCATTTCCGCGAACTGTCACCATCGAATGTTTGAGCTTCGTCCAGCTCTTCATTTATCTGCCCGCTGGCAAGGGATTCATACACTGCTTTCCCGCTGGCGTACTGATTTCTTGTTACGACCTCAACATAGAATCCATTGCGAACGTATCCCTGGAAAAACGAGCCGGGGTTCGCTAGTTCCCAGAAGGTCTTGTCGGGTCCGAGATAGTTGTACATCTCCAAAACCAAACAGCCACGATGTTCCACGATGCGGATAGGCGCGTGAACACCCAGTTTAGTACGGTCAAGCGGACGAACAACAACATAGACATTGCCACATGCCGCTACGATCACTGATCGCTCAGGCACATCGACAGGAAGGTTGCCAATGCGTGAACCATTGACCCAAAGCTCATCCACATCTTCGGCGCGGCTCCAGATCAAGGCCGCTTTGGCGCTTGAACAACGAGACCAGGCATCCAGTTCGCGCGAAGTATACAAGCCGATTGCGCGAGATCCCGCGAGTACCCCGCGAAAGCTACCTTCATCGCGGAAGACACGATTACTCGAACGCGAAGGTGTGGTTCGGTAGTCACCAAGCCATTTGTCATTTATCAAATAACGGGAGAAAACCACGCCCGGCGCGAATTGGTTGGCTCTTGTGTAGTGGATCGAGAACACGTTTGACTGGTTACTGATGAAACGGTTCGACTGGGTCGCCAACTCTTGAGAAGCCACACCCAAGCTGAATTCAGAATCCAGATAGCTGCTGATGACTGTGCCTGCCGCGGCGTCAGAGGTTTCGGTCACCGGCATCGGCGTCGGACGATGACTCAGCACGGTCTCTAGCCAGTACGGAATCTTGCCTTGAGCAATCAATAGGGAGAACGTGGTCGCTTCAGCAGTTCTCTCACACACGAGGTCCGGATAATAAGCGCGGCAATGCGGCGGGGCGAGCCGGCCGGTTTTGGCATGAAGGCGCAGGGCGAGGCTCAATGCTATTCGGGAAACGAGCAGTTGCGCGAGCGTGCGGGCATCATGGTGTGTCGAATACTTAACGATCTTATAAAGCGCGTCAATTGACACAAATGAGTATGTGGGACTGTTGTACTCGTGCGGGATACCGCTTTTGTCAATCACGTTCATCCACGTTCGAAGTTTCGCTACCCCGCGTCGCAGGTATTCCGGACGGTTCAGAAGTTGACCGCCCAAAACTGAATTGGCGATGTCCTGTGCCACAATATTCGAGTAGGTTGTAGACACGTCGATCCTGCGGATTTCGTCCAAGGCAAGGCGAATACGCGCCCTTACTCGCTCCACCAGCTCTTCTGACAGGCAATCAGATTGCTTCAGCAGCAGCGGAATCAACCGAACGAGTACGAACTGGACGGCGTTTAAGTCCTCAACGGCTAGATCCTCGTGCTCCCACTTGAAATTTCCGTAGTGTGGCGATCGCGCGTCCGTATCCTGGCAATTCAGGATGGCTTCTATTACGGCTTCGGCGCGCTCAATCTCTAGCGGTGAACCGTTCTCGACTAATGCGACGGCGTACCCTGTGGACATCCATACCGTGTGAAATATGCCGTTGTCAATTGTAACGGCGACGAGATGAACGTCCGGATCATAGAAGAGCGGAGTGGCAGAATCGCTATCGCTAGGAAAGATATCGGCAGGTTCTAGCATCTCTTGGAGACCTTTCTCGTGAACGGGGATAACTAATCCGAATAGGTATGCAACGACTTCGACGCAAACAATGGCTCATCAAATTCCAATCGCGGCGAACATGGAGCTGCTGCGGCACACTTTGCGCGCATCATACATCGATCGTCGACCCAACTGATTCGAATCCGCGCAAGTCAAGTTCCTCGGCAAAATGACAGGCCACCCAATGACCGTTTCGGACTTCACGGACCGCCGGTTCTTCCTGTTGGCAACGGTCGCGCGCGAAACGGCATCGAGGGTGAAAATAGCATCCGCTCGGGGGATTGCCGGGATCGGCGACTTCACCTTCCAGCCGGATGCGAACGCCTTGATTGCGCAAACGTGGATCCGGCTTTGGGACCGCCGACAGCAGCGCTTCGGTGTAGGGGTGTTGTGGATTTGCGAAGAGCTCCTCGGTTCTGGCCAACTCAACGATCTTGCCTACATACATCACCGCGACGCGATGGCTGATGTGCTGCACGACACTCAGGTCATGAGCGATGAACAAGTATGTCAAGTTGAACTCTTCTTGCAGATCCTGCAGGAGGTTCAGAATTTGCGCCTGCACCGATACATCCAGGGCGGACACCGCCTCGTCCGCGACGATAAGGCGGGGATTCAAGGCGAGCGCGCGCGCAATACCGATTCGCTGGCGCTCTCCACCGCTGAACGCATGCGGATAGCGCCGAATAAACTCGGGACGCAATCCAACACGTTGCAGTAGAAACTCCACCCGGTCCTCCAGTTCTGATCCACTGGCTATCTGATTGGCTCTGAGCGGCTCGCCAACAATCTGAACAATCGGGAGTCGAGGATTCAATGAAGAGAATGGGTCCTGAAAAATCATCCGAATTTCGCGGCGGAAAGGTCTCAGTTCCCGATTGTCCAATTGCGCTAAATCAATACTTTCGTCTTCTTCCACCGTATATATGATCTGACCAGCCGTAGGTTTATATACACGTACGATACAGCGGCCGGTTGTAGTCTTGCCGCAGCCGGATTCACCAACCAGGCTCAAGGTTTCCCCCGGCTGGATATTGAAGCTGACATCATTGACAGCTTCTACAAAACCAACAGTCCGTCGAAAGATTCCGCGCCGGATCGGAAATTGCATGTGAAGATTGCGAACCTCCAATAAGGGTTTCGCGCTGTCGCCTGTCTGATTGAATTCAGAATGTTTGTTCAACTTGGCAAATCCAATCCAGGCCTGTATTCATCCGCGGCTGAATAAAGCAAGCAGCGGACGCTATGTTTTTGGCTAATTCTATGGCGGCGCGGATCTATCTTGTTGCATTGTTCGGCGATGAAATCATCGCAGCGTGGATGAAAGGGACAGCCTTCGGGACGATCAAAGGGATGCGGAACTGTTCCCTTCAGCGAATATAGTCTCTCTCGAGTGCCACTGCCGTAGCGAGGAATTGACTGGAGCAGAGCGCGCGTATAAGGATGCTTCGGATCATGGAAAATGGAATCGACGTCCCTGCTCTCGACGTCGCGTCCCAGATACATAACGACAACTTCATCCGCAATTTCGGCTACTACGCCAAGGTCATGTGTGATGAAAAGCACAGACATTCCGTTGTCCCTTTGAAGGTCACTTATCAGGTCGAGTATATTGGCCTGAGTCGTCACATCCAAAGCCGTTGTAGGTTCATCAGCGATTAGCAGTTGCGGCTCGCAGGCCAGGGCAATGGCAATCATCGCGCGCTGGCGCATGCCGCCCGATAGCTCAAAAGAATAGGCGTCAAGTCGTTCGCTTGCCCGGGGAATGCCGACCCGTTCGAGAATGGAAGTGGCTCGTTTGCGCGCTTCCTGTTTGCTGACCGGCAGATGGAGCAAAATAGCTTCCATTATTTGATTGCCAATGGAATGTACCGGGCTTAGTGAGGACATGGGCTCTTGAAAAATCATGCTGATCTCTTTGCCCCGAATCTTGCGAATTTCGCGCCCTTTGGGGTTCATCGTGGCCAAGTCGATCGCCTGGCCATTTCCCTGCTGGAAGACGATTTGTCCAGAGACGATCTTTCCCGGTGTGGGTACGATACGCAGGATCGAACGCGCCGTCACAGATTTGCCGCAGCCTGATTCACCTACCAGGCACAGGGTTTGGCCCCGCTGCAAGGAAAGGTTTACTCCATCAACAGCCTTTACGACGCCTTCATCGGTGAAGAAATGAGTCTTTACGTCCCTGACTTCCAGCAAGGTCTCTTTGTCGATCGTCATACGATCATCAAGTCTGGTATGGGTCGGCTGCATCTCTTAAACCGTCTCCTAGAAAATTCATGGCCAGTACCGCAACAACGACCGCGATACCCGGGAATAGCAGCCAGGGCGCCGTCGCAATTGAGCGCACATTCTGCGCCTCCTGCAGCAGCACGCCCCAACTGACTACCGGCGGTCGCAGTCCGATGCCCAGGAAACTCAGCGCTGTCTCGGCCAAGATCATGCCTGGTATCGCCAAGGTGACCGAGGCGATGATATGGCTGGTCATTGAAGGCACCATGTGACGAAGGATGATTTGCATCTCGCGTACCCCATCCAGGCGCGCCGCGATAACGAAGTCCTCGGTCTTGAGAGAAAGAAAGCGGCCGCGTACCTCCCGCGCGAGCGACGTCCAGCCAATTAGCGACAAAAGCACTGTAATAGCAAAATAGACGCGTATCGGCGGCCAGGTCAGCGGGATGGCAGCGGAAAGACCCATCCAGAGCGGGATCGTTGGCAATGACCGCAGAATCTCGATGGTTCGTTGGATCAAGTTATCGATCCAACCGCCGTAGTAACCGGATATGCCGCCCAATATGACACCAAGCAACAAGCTCAATCCGACACCGACCAGTCCTACCGACATCGACACTCTTGTGCCATATATCGTTCGACTCAACACATCGCGCCCCAGCCGATCTGTCCCGATCAGATAAACGGGGTCGCCGTATTGCGCCGCCCCGATCAGATGCAGGTCAAGCGTGAACAGACCCCACAGCTTGTATTCCTCGCCGCGGACGAACAAGCCGACAGGATACGAAATCGTCTCGTCGATCACATAGGTGCGCTTAAACGATTCCTGATCCACTTGCACCTTAAAGCCGTTAATATGGGGATAGAATCGCCATCCCGCCTCCGTCTCTTGAAAAAAACGAATGCTTTGCGGCGGGATAAAGGTATGCGCGGCACTATAGGTCCCCGTCGAGTATGGCGCGAAGAACTCGGCAAACAGGGCAACCACATATAAGAAGATCGTCACCAGGCCGGCGATCATCGCCAGTCGGTGTTTGCGGAACTTCCACCAGATCAATTGCCATTGATTGGCGACGACGATCCGAGTCTCGGACCGGACACCGCTTGCTGCAATAGAGCGCGCGTCTTCTTGAATATGCGTGGAAGCCTGGGTCATTGGAGTTGAATCCTGGGATCAATCCAAGCCAAAAGAATATCTGACACCAGAGTACCCATAATGGTCAGGACACTTACCAGCAGGATGAGACTGCCGGCGAGATACATATCTTGCGATTGCAATGACCGATACAACAAGGGACCGGTGGTCTGAAGATTCAAGACGATGGAGGTTATTGCCGACCCCGAGACCAAGGCCGGGAAAACCCAGGCCATAGCGCTAACCAGCGGATTAAGCGCAACCCGCACCGGATATTTGAAGAGCAATCTCACTTCCGACAAACCGCGCGCTCGCGCCGCGTCAACATATAGCTTTGACAACTCGTCCAGAAGGTTCGCGCGCATCACGCGAATGAGCGCAGCTGTGCCGGCGGTGCCAAGAATAATGACCGGCAGCCATATATGGCTGAGCAAGTCGATCACACGGTCGAGCGACCACTCAGCGTCTATGTAATCCGGCGAGAACAATCCGCCGACACTTTGCCCAAAATATCGGAATGCAATGTACATCAGCACCAGGGCAAGCAGGAAATTAGGAATCGCCAGACCGATGAATCCGATAACGGTCACAATATAATCGCCAACTGTGTATTTCTTGACGGCCGAGTATATGCCGATGGGAATCGAAACAATCCAGACAAACGCCAGCGTGATTAAAGATATCACCATCGTTAGACCCAATCGCTCCCAGATCAAATCGCTGACTGGCCGATTCCATTCAAAAGAATCGCCAAAGTCCCCTTTGGTGATGATTCCGCTTATCCACTTCCAGTATTGAACATAAACCGGTTCATCAAGACCGTATCGTTGCCTCAGGGCGTCAACCTGGGCTTGATCAACCGTTTCGACGGCGCTGCTGATGAGGGAGGCCAGGAAGTCGCCGGGCGGCAACTGAATGACAGCAAAGGCGATAATCGAGACGATCAGCAGTGTGGGAATTAGATAAAGTATGCGTCGCCCAATGTACCATATCATGGGTCAGGCCTTCGTTGGCGAAAGCAAAAATCTAGTAGCCTGCGTTTTTGTAGTCGGCGATTGCGTCTGGTCCGTAACCCAGTTCATTTCTACGGGACCGGAACGCGGCGAGCGAATCAGCGTAACGAGGATCAAGCACAAGATTGATTGTTTCTTCCGGGTTCTGTGACAGGTCAAACAGGACTTCGGGCATATCCGACCCATAATACTGATATTTCAAATGATCGCGCTTGATCATGAGGTTCTCATAGCGGTCAAAGTGCTCTTCATGGCCGAGATGCGTTCCACCGTAGTGAGAAACGGTTTCGTTATTCCAGTCTGCGCTATCGCCGTTTAGCAATGGTAACAAGCTGCGGCTATCAAGTCCATCAACCACGGGGACATCGACCAGGTCACAAAGAGTGGCAAACAGGTCACACAAGTTGACATTCTCTTCCACGACCCGTCCCGAATTGGCGCCGCCGGGGGTACGGATGATCAGAGGCACCTTGGCACTGCCTTCAAAGAACTTGGTCTTTTCCCAAAGCGCATGCTCACCCAATAACTCGCCGTGATCGCTAGTGTAGATGATAATCCAATCATCCAGATCCTGGCCAACATGCTTGAGCGCCTCGAGTACTTTGCCGTAATCCTCATCGTTTTCCTCAACCATGCCGTAATACGCCGCAGTCGCGCGCCGGATTTCGCGTTCGGTGACATCTACGCCCGGCTTGACCTGCCCTTGACCGAGAAAGGGATGATCGAAGGCGCGTTCTTCCACATGCGGTTTGACACGATTCAAATAATAGGTGAATTTGTCGTGAGTGGTTAGGAAGGGGACATGCGGCCGTACCAAGCTCACCATCAGCATCAATGGGCGTGTCGGCGTGGCGCGATCATAATAGGGATCGGCGAAAAAGTTTTCCACAAACCGCAAGGCGCCGGCTAGCGTATAGGCGTCTGCGCCATTCGTGCTGGGTCCCTGCCCTATGCCTGCGCGTTTGACTTCCTGCACTTGCGACCACTTATGCGCAGTGGAAAGGGGAATGTTTCGCAGCGCTTCGAGATTACGCCCCTCGATGTAATCGTGTCGCACACTCATACCGTCGCCGATGCGCCGCGTCCAGCCACCCATTTGGTCAGTACCGCTATGGTGAAGTTTGCCGCAGGCGACTGTTGCGTAGCCGTATTGGGACAGTCGCCGGGAGAAGGTCATGTGACCGGGAGGCAAATCTTCCCCAAACACCTCGCAGCCACAAGTCCGCGGCAACTGACCGGCCGCCATGCTCTGTCTTGCAGGAATGCAAATCGGAGAGGGCGTATAGGCGTTGTTGAAGACGACGCCAGTTCGCGCCAGCTCATCAAGAACCGGCGTCCGCACCACAGAATCGCCTTGGTAACCGGCGACGTCCGCGCGATGCTGGTCGCTCATCAGAAACAAAATATTCGGACGCGTGCCAGCCATCCGTCATTCCCTCTAATAGAGACTCAAATGGAGAGCCATCCGCCAGACTCAGACGCAAGTCCAGCGGATGACAACCTAAGTGATCGGTTTACTGCTGAGCGCCCTCTTCGATGAAGAACAGCGTCGTATTGATCGGGGCGGGCCAGGGAAACTTCCACGATCCGGTTGATGCTGCAGGAACATTGCGGAAGTAATTCTTGGCAATTCCGTAGCCCGGTGGAGTCGAGTTGATGCCCATCACGTAGAACTGGTCTTTCGCGATGGCCAGCAGCTCGCTCATCAGCTCAGCCTGGAGTTCGAGGTCACCTGTGCCCTTGATCTGATCAAAAAGCCGCATCTGCTGCTTTGCGGCGTCGGGCGGCTCTTCACCCGTCTCGGGATCAAAGTACCACTTGGTCCACAATGGCGCATACGCGCTCTCGACCGGGTCAGACGGGAAGTACCAAATCGGTGTCAGATACACATCAAGCCCGCCGCTGGCGCCCCAGATTGTGGCGTCATGTTCGCTGTTGACCTTGCGCGAGACCAAGAGCGACCGGTCGATAATGCGAGGTTCCATATGGATGCCCACCGCCCCCCAGTAGCCTTGAACCAACTCCAGGACATCGGGCCAGCCGCGGCCAAATAGGTCGCCTGCTTCAATGACTATGCTGATTCGGTTGCCGTCCGGACCCAAACGGAAACCCTCGTCATCTCGTTCGGCATATCCTGCCTTGTCCAGATGCTCATTTGCGATGTCGACACTGTACTCAGTGTATTGATTTGCGAATTCCTCATCATAAAACGGCGAATCAGATTGCGGGGCGATCTGTCTGGGTACACCTTGTCCGAGATAAACGATGTCGACGATTTCCTGGCGGTTGATGGCATGTGACAGCCCGATGCGGAAGTCTTTATTCTGGAAGATCTCGCGCTTGACCGGATCCAAGTGCGTGAGGTTAATCGCCAGCGCCGTCATGTTGGCGTCCTCTCCTACGATGCCGTATGCAGAGTAGCCGCCCTGTTCGCGGTTATCGTACACTATCGGCCGGTTTGCTGCCGAGTTGAAGTGACGCGCCATCATGTCGATATCGCCGTTGAGAACTTGCAAGAGCAAGGTTTCCTTGTCCTCAAGCTGGTCGAAGATCATGCGATCAATGTATGGCAGTTGATTGCCCTCCGGGTCAACCTTGAAGTAATAGGGATTGCGCTCCGCTACCACGCGGCCGCTGCCGCCGCCATACGTGGACGTGAGCCTCCAGGCGTGCATTGTCGGGACTTCCGTCGTCTGCCAGAAGCTGGTATTGGTCCAGAAGCAGGGCTCAACGCCACCCTTGGATTGGAAGAGCTCCACCCAGTCGCTTGCGCCGGCCTCAGCGATCAGCGAATCGATGTCATCAGCGTAATTGATATGGAAGGGCTCCAGGTAGTGGCGGGGGTAACTGGTTGGCCCACAGCCGAGGATCGACGCCAGGTTTTGCAGGAACAGGCCATTCGGCGTGTTGAAGGAAAACTTCACTGTATAGTCGTCGATCTTCTCGACACTTAGCGGTTCGCCTCCGGATTTCAACCAGGTAGCTATAGTCGGTGTCAAGTCTTCATTGGTCAAGACATCTTCGTACCAGAATGTAATGTCGTCAGCCGTGTATAGCGCGCCATCCGACCAGCGCAGTCCCTCGCGCAATTCAAACGTGAACTCCGTCGCCTCCGCATTTGCCGAGAAAGATTTAGCGACATTCTCCATAACACCCGACCATTCCGGCGTGAAGCGTATCAGGTTTTCGTACGCCATCAGGCGGATCATCCAAATATGATCCAACCCGCCAACCATAGCCGAACGCCATTCACCGCCATAATCGCCGATGCGTTCATAGGGCGTTATCATCAGTGGATCAGATGGCAAGCGTTCCTCCACGGGCGGCAAATCACCTGATTCAACCTGGGATGCCAACATCGGCGCTTCACCGAAACTAGACATGTCCTGCGCGGCTGTGATAGCAAGGCTGAAAATCAGCACGAGACCAAAGACTGCAAGAAACTTCAACTTCTTCATGATCATTCTCCAAAATTAGTTTATCGGTACACTAGCCTGAATGATTATAGTTTCGCCGGCAGCATTTGTCAAATATTGGTCCGATCGGATGGTCCGCGTGAGTGCATCAAAGCCAGATATGACGGCAACTGGAAAAGCTGACAGCTCGCGCAGGCTGATGAATCAATGTAGACCCGCTGGATATACAAATGGGTGCGTTATCATTCTCGACCCCACCTTTATCTGAGCATTGGCTTGGAACTGATGCCTTAGATGGCGATCTCATGACACTCTTGGCGCTCGCCACCTCCACGACTCTATCGACAAACGATTTACATGTTCAATTCGCTACTGCATCTCAAACGATTCATGCGGTGCGTGGCATCAACCTGGATATTCGTCGAGGTGAAAGGTTCGGCATTGCAGGTGAGTCCGGCAGTGGCAAAACCACGCTCATTAACGCGATCTTGCGCCTCCTGCCTGGAACGGGGCAGATAACCGGAGGCAGCATAGTCATCAAGGATATTGATCTCACTCGCATTGATCATCAGCTGCGTGACCTGTGCGGAACTGCTGCAGAGAACCATATGCAGGGCATGCTGGTTAAGGCCATGAAAAATGCCGACTGCCCTGAAGAGCAATTTGAACGTCTGGGGCTATAAAAAGACGGTTCAAGCCCACCTTACGGCATGGATAAACGCCCGAATATTGTCGAAGGTCGACTCCAGCACGTCGAAAGCATGCACTAGAGCGAACTGTATGCAAGCGAGGTAGGTCCGGTCGTAAACGCGTCGGCTGATCCCTTCGCCAAGTTCATTCAAGGTCTGGAGTTCGGGCCGCAGCTGTCCGTCTCCAGCCGATTGCGCCTTTTATCGCCGCAAGCGGCGAACTTCTGAAAACCCGTGCAACGTCAAGATACGACATTCTTCCAGACCTGACAGAACTCTCAGTTTAGGCGAGATCGAAACGCACATGTCTTATGCACCCGAATCGATTAAGACGAGCCTGGATTTCCTCTGGGGAAGCCGCCTCAAGAAAGACCGTGAGAGACAAGCATGTCCCCGTCGGGCACTGTTGCCGGCGAATGACAGTACTGCACATTTCCGAGCGATCATCATGGACACTCAAGTCACGCCACCGCATGGTATCCTGTTTTCCTGCTCTTCAGCGGTTATGATACAGGTTTATCCAGTCGCGTTCACAGAACGAATCCGCCTGAAAGCTGTCACGGATTGATGGAACATTGAACCAGATATTAAAACGGATAATGCATTAAGGTGAATATTGAAATCAAGTGAATGCTCTAACTCGCCCTGGAGCATGAATTGTAGGCTTTGTGAAAGCCTCGGCGCATCTAACGAGCGGCTGTTCTTTCAACCGTGGACATAGCGACTATCTTGGCGGACGGCTGCGAGAGAAATCCAGGGCGTTATACTCGTCGTATCGGAACCGGTTTTGAGGAGAGAAAGATTATGCTGGACACGAATCAGCCATCTGATCCCGAAATCACAGCGGACCAATTGGCCCGGCTGGCAGAAATGCTGGGTGTGGAAATCGCGCGGGAAGACCTGGCGGCGCTGTCGAATCAGCTGCACTTGATTGATACGCTGGAACAATCAGAGCTCCATGATTATCCGCCGATACTGAAAATGGATGCTGACTGGTATGACTGATTCACGCGCCCTAATCAATTTGTCCATCAGCGAAGCGGCGTCCGCCCTGCGGCAGGGCGAAACGACGTCGGTCGCGCTTACCCAGGCCACGCTCGCGCGCATCAAACAGACCGAGCCGACGGTGCAGGCCTACGCCACGGTGCCCGCGGACTTGGCGCTGGCGGCCGCTCAACGCGCCGACCGGGAAATCGCCGCTGGGCGCGATCGCGGTCCCTTGCACGGCATCCCTATCGGCGTCAAAGACAATTGCTATACCGAAGGCATCTTGACCGAAGTGGGGTCCAAAGTGTTGGAAGGCTTTGTGCCGGACTTCGATTCGACGGTCGTGCAAAAGCTGTACGCGGCCGGCGCCGTCTTGATCGGAAAAACCGCTGCCACGAATTCACTTGCGGCGGCAGCGAACCACCGACGCGCAGCCCCTGGGATCTCAACAGATTCCCTGGCGGCAGCAGCATCGGCTCCGGGGTGGCGCTGGCGGCGCACTCGGCCTTCGGGACCATCGGCAGCGATACCGGCGGATCAATCCGCATCCCGGCGTCTATCAACAATCTTGTCGGCATGAAAGCGACCTACGGGCGCGTCAGCGCATATGGAGTGCTGCCGCTGGCTTGGTCGCTCGATCATGTCGGGCCACTGACGCGCACTGTGCTCGACAATGCGCTCATGCTTGGAGCGATCGCCGGGCACGATCCCAAAGATGCCAATGCCGCTCGTGTGGACGTGCCGGACTACGCGGCTGGCATTGAAGGCGGTGTGCGGGGTACGCGCATCGGCATCGACCGCGACTACTTCTTGTATCCCGGCGTAGTCGACAGTGTGCGCGCCGTGACCGAAGCCGTCATCGGCGAGCTGGCGGGTATGGGAGCGGAAATCATCGAGGTCAGCTTGCCCGAACTGGCTTTGACGCGTGAGACGCTGATCATCATCAGGATGGTGGAATCCAGCAGCTATCATCGGCAGCAAATACGCGAAAAGGGCCATCTGTACAATCCCGGCACGCGCGCCACCTTGCAGATGGGCGAAGTCGTGCTGGCGACGCAATATGTCGCCGCATTGCGCGCCCGCGAGCGCTATCGGTCCGCCATGAAGGCGCTGTTCCGGCGCGAGAATCTGCAGGCGTTGATTTCGCCGACGATTCCGCTGTCAACCCCGTTGCTGCCCGATTTGCGAAAGCCGCGCAAAGACATGGACAACGGCGAGACGCCAACCGATTCATTCATTCACCACGTCTATTCCGCCAATCTGAGCGGTCAGCCGGCAATCAGCGCGCCTGGAGGGTTCACGCCCGCTGGTCTGCCGATTGGCTATCAATTGATGGGGCGGCCTTTTGATGAAGCGACGCTCTACCGCATCGCCTACGCCTACGAGCAGATGCAGGACTGGCACGAGCGTCAGCCGCCGCATGTCTACGATTGAGGCCTGGGATGAACTGTCTTTTGCTTAACTATGCGGCGTTCGGCTTGATTGGTGGCGGGGATGCCGCCCGTTAGAGCGCTGCCGGCGCCCAAGCATTGCGATCGCAGATATCATGCAGGTCTTGTCATTGCGGCGCAACACGAATTGAGCGCGATCTTGAACACTGAGGGTTCGGAATCCAGCGACAACGCTACAGCTTTGCAGAAACAGACAGGACTTGCAAATGCAGCGAGCGCACTACGTTAAGCGCAAAGCTCTGATATTCGTAAGCGGCCTGAGTTTATCAGATGGTGCTATGCCTGAAGTTCCTTATTCAGTCAGGTCAGGTTGAACACTTGCGACAAGATCCTGAAGTCAGCCACTGTCGCGCCTGTGGTCAGAATATAGTGTTGTGAGGTAATAGATTCGAGCAAGCCGGGCCCGTTGTCAACGCGGATCACAGCCGCGGTCTTGGATCCTTCGGATAGTGGCGTGTGCACATAGTCCTGGAGCTCACCTTCAACCACCGCCCAGCCGGCGCAATCTGGATTGAGTTTGACCAGCAAAATATCGCCAAGGGGCAACCGCCCGTCAATGGCGCCGCCGCGTCCCTCAAAGACGTCCAGCACACTAGCGCGCAGCGTCCAAGCCTCGGCCTGCTCCGTTTGCGGTAATACACCCAGATACCCACAGTGACCGGCGAGCAGATAATTCTCCGGATCCGCTACCGCAGGAAACGCGGTCATATCCATGTGGTCGAGAACCGGCTGTCCAACGAGAAAGGGATAAATGTTGGTCATGACGACCGGCGTCGTCAGGCAACGACTGATCAAATACTGCGTCATCATGGACAACGTGTCAGCCTCGCAGCCCCATATTAACTGATGGTCGCGATACAGCATGTTCCAAACGAGACAGGGCGTGGCGAGCATTGATGGAAACTCATTGATGCAGTTAATGCCCATGCCGTTGATTTCGGGTTCGTCGTTGAGGATTCGCTTCAGCGTGGCATAGAGGCGCAGTGTGTCGAAAAGCGCTTTTTCTGGCACCTTTTCCACGGGCAGCCTATTCTGCCACGCCTGCCATATTGTCCGCACCTGATCATCGCTGATGTTCCGGGTAGCTTCCGTCAGTTGACGCAGGCTGCGCTCTTCTATTGTGATGCCGAAGCGCTCGAATATGCGCTGGCCATTCTCCCGCTGCCACCAGTAAAAGCGCTGAAACATTTCGGCATGCAGACCTGAGCTAACGTCATCCTGAAAGACCACAAAGCGGGACTGAGCTAATTCGCGCTTGGCAGCAAAAGCGCGACACAGGATTTCGGTCTGGCGGATATCGTAGGGTGTGAAGACCTTGATGCCAGCGTTGCGCAACCACCCGGTAATTTCCCAATCCCAGATAGCCGTGGCACAGACTTCCGATGACAGAACGACCATCGGTAGTGATATCGACCGGAAAATACCCAACATCTGATAGGCTGCGCCGGACATGAGAGGCAGCACAATCATATCGGCTTCGACTCGGCTTAAGTCGGACCCGATCGGAAGAGGCTCCTGAAAATGCGCTACCGATCCCAGTTGACGTCTCAAGCGCTCAAGTTGTGTGCGGACCTCTTTGCTTGCTTCCGTTCCAAAATAAAGCGGCAGCAGATTCGCCCGTATCATCGATTCCCACCTTCTCCAACTATTGATCAAAATGTGGTTGCCAAGAATGGACAGCAGCGTCCGAATCGCGCTCGCTCAAATGGACGCCGACGATCGTCGTTACGGTCGGTCGATGCATATTCGCGGCACGATCCAGCAAGCTGCGGACGCTTAGGATGCCGAGCAAGGCTTTACGGTATCCCAAGCGCACAATTAAGTGGTCGCTCGCGACTGACGCGGATGTGTTGTTTATAACACCACTGAGGTATTGCGGCAAATGAAGGAATCCCGCAGTGGGCGGCGGTCACTCCACCATTGATGAATAAGATCTGCCCGGTTGCGAAATCGGAGGCTTGAGATGGGAAGAAGTCGGTTGCCCCGACAATATCATGTGGCTCACCTACCCACGTCAATGGAATCCGCCCCACATGCGCACCGTAGAAAGCCTCGTCTTCAAGATAGTGACGCGCTGGATCTGTCCGATTGACGGTAGGCGCAATGCCGCTGACATTGATACCGCTGGAGCCGCCGGCCGCCAATGCAACCTTTCCATTCAGCTTGTCGCTAACTGCAATCAGCCCTTGATAAATCGAATGCTGCTCCCGAGCCATACTCATATCCGATGCATGAGGCGTCCACGTGAAGCTTCCTGAGTGTCAAGCGACAGAGGTATTCTCGATAATCGAGTAAACATAATGAAACTTCTTGGTCAAGTTGGGCGCTGGACGCTAATGCGCATGCCACAGGTCCTTCGCCATAGTGATCTGATATTGCTTTAGATTAGTGAGACCGCCGGTGATGCGCGCGAGCTATTTTGCCGTGCGAATCGTCGATGTTCGCCTGAGACTCGTACAGGCAGGATTATCGATAATCGTTTGACAGTCCCTGATCAGCGTGTTACAGTTCCGATAAGATAAGTGGCGGTGCTGTGAGGTACTATCAGTTAGCGAAGCTTAATGGACAGATAAGGATATTCTAAGAATTGAAGTGGATATCTACAATGAGAGCTAAGTCAGTTAGAAACTTGAGACGGGCCCAAGTCGGCGCCTGGCGCTTCAACCCGTTGCTACCGACGCCGGAGACCGAGAAAATCGCGTGGGGCCCGATTGGGGTGGCGGCCGTGTTAGGGTCCCCGTTCCTCATTTAGGATGAGTTGGTTAACGCAAAATGCAGACCGGCGCCTCAGCTAGTATGACCGTCCCGAGTGTCAGCCTGGAAAACCGTCTATTCGGCCCGCAGCGCGTCAAATATTTTCTGGCGCTACCGGCATTCATCTTCATCATTGCCGGCATTATCTATCCCAGCGGCTATCTCATTTATAATTCTATGACCGCCTGGAATCTGACCCGCATCGATTTGGGGCAGACCTACATCGGTCTAGATAATTACAGCAAGCTTGTGACCGATGGGCGTTTCTATTCCTCGCTGGGCACGACTGCTGTATTCACCATCGCGACGACCTCGATTCAGACGCTCTTGGGTGTAATCCTGGCTCTGCTGTTGAATCGCAACATCCGTGGCGAAGGTCTGGTGCGTACGCTTCTGCTGATCCCTTGGCTCACGGCACCCTTTATCAGCGGATTTAATTTCCGCTTCATGATGGCGCCGAACATCGGGGTCATCGCCCAAATGCTCGATTTCCTTGGTTTCGATGCGATCACCGGAGCTTCAATTTTGGGCAGCCCTAGGACGGCTCTCGGCGCGCTAATTCTTGTGCATGTCTGGAATGGCGTACCGGGTACGATGCTGATCGTCACGGGCGGCTTGAAGACGATACCAGAAGAACTCTACTTGGCCGCCCGCGTTGATGGGGCGGACCGTGTGCAGGTTCTGCGTTATATCACCTTGCCTCTGGTGCGCCACGCGATTCTGATTTCGGCGTTTTTGACGACCCTCTTCATCTTCAAAGCCTTCGAAATCATTTTCATCACGACAGGCGGTGGTCCCGGCGTTGCGACTGAGGTGCTGGCGGTGTACCAATACTTGGTGGGCATCCGCACGCTCAACATCGGTTATGGCTCCAGCATCGCGGTAGTGCAACTGGTCGTCGCCTTCATCGTCAGTCTCGTTTACGCACGTTTGATGTTCAGCCGGGTGGATTAAAATGGAATACGCCATGAGTCGCACGAACCGTCTTTTGACATACGCACTGTGGCTGTTTTTGCTGGCCGTCTTTCTGTTTCCGATTTACTGGCTGATCGCCGCCTCATTTAAGACAGAAGGACAGCAATTCGCGATTCCTCCGATTTGGTTTCCCGCGCCGGCAACGTTAGAAAACTACATCGACCTTTTCAGCGATGCCAAAGTGATCAGTTCTTTGCAGAATTCGCTAATGATCGCCGGCATCACCTTGGTGGCGGTGGCGGTGCTGGGCATTCCAGCCGCCTATAGCATGGCGCGTTTTCGCGTTGGCGGTTCCCTGATGATGCTGGTCATTTTTACGGCGCGGCTCTTGCCCCCGGTCGCATACATCATCCCGCTCTTCGCCATCGCGCGCGGCATCAATCTCTACGACAAGCACGTATCGCTGGTGGTGCTGTATACATTCTTCGCCTTGCCGCTGGCGATATGGATGCTGGTCGGTTTCATCTCCGCGATTCCGACCGAGATTGAGGAAGCGGCGCTGATCGATGGCGCTTCTCGGCTCAAGGTGATCTGGTACGTGGTTTTGCCCTTGATCCGCCCGGGATTGGCGTCGGTCACCATCTTTATGCTGCTGATATCGTGGAACGAGTTCCCGCTGGCGGTCACGCTGACGGCGCGCAAGGCCCGGACCTTGCCCGTGACGATGTACACCTTTGTGACTAATCAGAACATCGCCTGGGGCAAGCTGTCGGCGGCCGGCGTGCTATCGGCGACGCCGATTGTCATCGCCGGTTTGCTGGTGCAGAAGCATCTGGTCATGGGGCTCGTATCCGGCTCAGGCAAATAGAACCGTTTGCAGAAGGGAGAGTGCCTATAAACCAAGTCTGATCAAGCCCGATTCGGCAATCCGATTATTTGATGAGGAGATGCGAAAATGAAAAGCAAAGTCATATTTCTTGTGCTCGTAATGTTGATTTTGGCGCCCGCGGCTCAGGCGCAGGATATGGTCACGATATCGATCGGCTCTGAAACCGGTGTGCATGCTGATGCCTTGATCGCCAATGCCGATCGTTGCGCGATGGAAGTCGGCGTCAATTACGAGGCGCATCAACTGCCGCCCGGCGAGTGGATCAACTCCATCCTGCCGACAGAAGCAGCGGTTCGCAGCGGTCTTTACGACATCGCCTATATTCCCATCAGCAAGATCGCGCAGTTCGTCGCCGCTGATTACCTGCTGCCCTTGGAAGACTTCGACATAGAAGCGCTTGTGCCCGACGACCTCGCCTTCTTCAACTTGACCGAATACGAAGGCCAGCACTGGCTGGTGCCTTGGCTCAACGAATATCAAGGCATCCTCTATCGGACCGATTTGATCAATGATTCGGATGAACAAGCGGCTTTCATGGAACAATATGGCTATGAGCTTGCTGCGCCCAGGAGCAGGCAGCAATACTACGATCAAGTGGCGTTCTTCCACCGCCCTGACGAAGATTTTTACGGCAATATTGCCTACGGCATGCGCGCCGGTTGGATCAACATCTTGCATGAAGCGCTGAACTTCATGCACGGCATCGAGATCGCCGATAATGACACGCTTGAGGTGACTGTCAACACGCCTGAGGGCCTTGCTGTGCTGGCTGACTTGCAGATGCTCTACGGAATGGCCGATCCCGCATCGTTCACTGCCGGCTGGGTCGAGGGCAACGCCAACTTCACGGCCGGGCGCGACTTTAGTCTCGTCACCTGGAATAGCGTTTTGCTCTATGGCAACGATCCGGAAACCTCGCAAGTGGCGGGCAATATCGGCTTCCAGCTTCTTCCTTTGCCCGATGATGGGATCGAGGAACCAAAAGGGTTCCTGAGTCAATGGGGTCCCGCCATCTCCAGCACGACCGAGAATCCCGAGAAAGCCTTTGAAATGCTGGTCTGCCTGACAAGTACGGAAAGCGGCGTCCTCGGTGTCACCGAAACGACATTGGGCAATTCACCCGCGCGGATTTCGGTCTTGCAGGACGAACGCGCGCTGGCACGCTTCCCCTGGCTGGGCGACATTGCCGCCGGCATTGTGGGATTGAACATTATCTCCACCCCAAGCATTCCGGAATGGGGTAGCATGGTGAGGGGTGATGTACTGCCGCGCAACCTGTCGATATTTATCTCTGGAGAGTCGACAGTCGAAGAAACCGCTGCGGCAATGGAGGCTGAAATCCTGCAAATCCTGCGCGACGGCGGGCATATCGACGGATAAGTCAAAGCAGTTTTGTTACTGCTAGACGGATAGGCCGGTGGCAACAGCTCATCGGCCTTTTCTGTTATTTGCCGGAGCAGCTCAGCAACTACTGCTCGAGGCCGCTCTCATGCGTTACAGGGGTCAGGATTTTATCGTTAAGGGCGGGCGCAAGAAGTACCTGCTGAATCACTAGCGCAGGTCCACGGGGTCGCCCGTCGCTACCGATTCGTTGACAGCCATCGCCAGCGCCAGCGCCTTGAGGCCGGCGTCAGCATTGGCGGCGGGCTGCTCGCCGGTCCGAACACTATTCACGAACTCTTCGATGGCATAACGCACGATGAGCGTCCGCCGTGGTGGATTGGGCCAATGTTCGCGCATTGGGTCACCACTGTCGTCGAAACAACCCCAGGTCAGTGTATCAAACATGTGGTCGATACCCGTCACCAGCGCTTGTCCTTTCTCGGCATAGACATCCAGCCAGGTTGGCGTTCGCAGATTGTTCGAACCCAAAGCTCCGCCAGTGACGGAGGCGATTGCGCCGCTTTCATAGCGAATGTTCGCGACGACACCATCAGGCAAGGTGGGCGACGCGCCGTGGTAGTTGGCGCCAAAAGCATGCAGTGATACCGGATTCCCCAGCAAACAGCAAAGCGTATCGAAAACATGACAGGTGTTTTCGTTGATGGCGCCGTTTCCGTTTTCCGGATCCCACATCCAGTGTTGGGGCATTTTTGCCGGCGCCTCCCCCATAACAATCTCTGCGTTGACGACGAAGGGTCGCCCGAGCGGTCCATCATCGAGCAGTTCCTTTAGCGCGACAATCGGTGGAAAATATCGCAGCGGGAATTCCACCATGTGCAGGAGGTTCGCCCTGTTTATGATATCGGCTAGGGTACGCCCATGCGCCATGTTGGTGCCCCAGGGCTTTTCCATCAGGACGGGCAGCTCTCTGGCAGCCGCGGCTTCAACCAAGGGGAGTCGCCATTTTGGCGATACGCAAAGATCGACCGCATCAATGTCGGCATGCCTGATCATCTCGACGCCATCCGCGTAAGAATCCGCACCCAGTCCCTCGGCAAATTGCTGCAGGGTCATGTTCGGGCCGGGCATTATGCCCTGCACATTGTCCGCTACCGCGACGATGGAAACGCCGTCAATCTCTGCGATTGCGCCGGCGTGCCACATGCCGAGCCGCATTCCCACAATTCCCAGACGAATATCAGAGTTGCTTGCCATTTATAAGTTCCTTTGCCGATTGGGTAAGTCGTATTCCATTTGCACTTGAAAGTTTCGATTGTTTCGCGAAAGGGAGCAAAGCTCGTACGCAGTTTGCGCCCCCTAGATAATCGCCACACCTGCTTTGGCCGTCGACTCTCGAATGTACGTCATGGCTGCGGGCAGCTTGTCGAGCGGTGTGTGTTCAACAATCATGTACGCATCGGGAGGCAAATGCGCGTCTACCAGACGAATGATCTCGGCGTAATCCAGGCAACCTTCCCCGGCCGGGCACTCGTCCATATGCAGATGCAAGGCGTCATGCATCACAACATCCTTAGCGTGGCAGGTCTCAATCATCCCCGCCAAGCTTTCGACGCCTTCGCGAATGTAATCAGAACTGTTCCAGTAGTCGTTGTAGCGTATCATGTTTGCCGCATCAAGGTTGATCTTGACCGCCGGAGAATCAATCTCCTCGAGAAGTTTCCGGCAAGCTCTCCAGTCCGTCAACACCGTCGCGAAATGGATCTCCAGCGTCACCACGACACCGGCTCCTTCCGCTTCGCGGACCAGCGGTTTCAACGACGTCGCCGCTTCGTCGATGGCTTCATCGGTGAAGTTGTCCGGATGGCCACAGAAGCTGTGGTTTGGGTTCTTTGTGCCGCCGCCCAAGACGATGTAGCGGGACCCAAGGTCCGCCGCGGCAGCAATCGCGTCCCGCGCGATTTGCGTCGTCCTCGGCGTGCTTCGCAACGGGTTAAGAGCCCACGCGCCGACTTGGACCACATCCAGATCATTTTCGGCGAGTTGTCGGCGCCAGTCGGCAATAGGCATCTTTCGTACCTCGCTGACGTCCAGTAAAAGTCCCGAAACACCATAGGCCTTGGCCTGCTCAATTAACGCTTTCGTATCAAGCCCCTGTCCGCCGAGTCCGAGCCCCAATCTCATAAAATCAACCTTTCAATGCTCCGCCTGTCAAGCCGGTCGCAATATACTTTTGCACGAAGAATGTGAAGACGATGATGGGAAGAAGAATCAATCCGGCGGCGGCAAATAGTCTGCCGAAGAGAATGGCGTAGTCGGTGACGTAGGTCAGTATCTCCACTGTCACGGTCTTGATCTGGTTGTTGCCCAATATGATGGCGAAAAAGAATTCATTCCAGGCACCGATGAAGTTGAACACTGCCGTTGCCGCTAAGCCGGGCGCGGCCAAGGGCAGAGTGACGCGAAAGAACGCGCCCAAGCGCGAGCTGCCGTCCACCATCGCCGCCTCTTCCAGATCAGCGGGAATATCCATCAGATATCCACGCATCATCCAGATCGAGAAGGGAAGGCCGAACGATAAATAGGCGAGGGCGAGACCATGGTAGGTGCCGAGCAGGCCCAGCTGACGCCAGATCAGAAAGATCGGCAAAATGAGCATGATCGGCGGCACCATCCGCGTAAAGAGCATGCCGACCAGTACAATCTCTTTCCCGCGAAATCGCAGCCGGACCAAGGCATAGGCTGCCAACATGCCCGCCGTAATATTGAACAGCGTCGTGCTGCCGCTGATAAGAATGCTATTGCCGATAAATTCGCGGAATCTGCTCAGTGGCGGCTTGACGCCTTCCATCGATAGTTCCGATTCCGTACCGTATTTAATTCCCAGGACCACTTCATAATTGTGAAGTGTCGGTGTAAAAATCCACTTCGGCGGGATCTTGAAAACATCTGGCGGTTCTTTGACCGAACTGAAATAGATCCAGAAAACCGGAAAAAGCGCAAAAACAACCCAGCCACCGACAATGATCGACGCAATAGAGACACCCAGCCGGCGCCGTTCACGGCGCCCGAGATGGCGGCCGACGGGAACGTGCTTGAAGGCGCCCGCGGCCAGCGACAAGACTTGGCCCGCATAGATGGCCAGGAGATCAATTAGACCGACAGCGATACGCAGGGGAAGGTTAATGACAAAGGCGATACTCTTCATTAGTAACCGTATCGGAGACCGCTGCAGAATCGAACCCTCTGCTGTTGAAGCCACCGTCTCCTGGTCGCCGCGCTCCAATTGCGTGAAGAGGAAGATGACGATCGCCAGCGTGATGAAAAACAGCACATAGGCAATAGCGGCGCTGGTACCGATTTGGCCCGCCTCAAACATGCGAGCGTAGATGTGATAAGTCAGCGTTTCTGTCGCGCGGGCGGGACCGCCTTTTGTGAGCGTAAACACGACATCAAACTCGCGCAGGAGCTGATACGAGCGGAAGATCACCACGACCATGATTATGGGACGCAACATGGGAATGGTCAGGTAGCGCATGGTTTGCCAGGACGAAGCGCCGTCAATCTGCGCCGATTCAAAGGGCTCGCGCGGGAGCGCGGCCAGCCCGGCCGACAGGACAAGCATAATAAAGGGCACGCCACCCCAAGCGCTGATGGCGATAAGCGCCGGCAAAGCCAAATTGGGATCGTAGATCCAGTCGATGGGTTGGTGTCCCAGCAGGCGTACGAAGTAATTGACGATCCCGAAGTCGTAATTGAGCATCACCCGCCAGATTACGCCGACGACTACCGGGGTGAGCATGAGCGGAATCACGATGAGTGTGCGCAGAATGCCGCGTACAACGCCGATATAATCTATCAACAGCGCCAGGACAAAGCCGATGAAAAACTGCAGAGCCAGGGCGCCAGCGGCGAAGGTTAAGGTGATGCGAATGCTATGCCAGACTCGCTTATCCCCGAGTATGCGGATGTAATTCCGCAGACCGACAAATTCGGTATCGGCACGCATAAGGTGGGAGTTGGTCAAGCTGAGGGCGAAGCTGTAGACCAGCGGAAAGACGAAGACAAAGAGCATGATCAATAGGGGAACGCCCAGGCAAAAATACAGGGGCAGCATATCCTTCTTGACCAGGCGCAATCTTGATCGCGTATTCTGCTTATGATTCATTGAGCTCTGGATTGCGGTCATGCCGAGCGTCCCAGCGCCTTGCGTGTGAAAACTATTGTATCTTTGCCAGTAAGGGAGGGCGACCCAATGGTCGCCCATGTAATGCTATCTTGCATTCAGGCGGGCGACTGACAGGGCGCGTGGACACGGCCCGTCGGTCGTCCCTACGGTTGTATCTTGGCTTCGAGCGGTCGATTGGGCGATGCTTACATGACGCCTTCGTCTTGCAAGAACTGCACGGCTTCTTCTTGCGCCGTATCCATCGCTGCCTGCGCCGAATCGACGACGCCAGTTAGGAAAGCTTGCAGATTGGGCACCAGAATATTGCCGCCCACGTAGCCGAGCTGCGCCAAAGTTGGCAGTATTGCCGCGGCGCCGAAGTTGGCGATCATCGAATCGTATTGCCGATGCGCGGCCAGAATCTCCGGATCGGTCAGCAGAGACGCGCGCCCAGAGTGTCCACCGCCGTAGCGTACGTAGTCGTAGGCGATTTCCTTCGATGTGTACCAGGCAGAGTACGAGAGGGCGGCTTCCGAGTTTTGGCTGAATTTCGATACGAAGTTCGACCATACGCCGGTCCAGACCCGTGGCGCATTGTGTCCGATGTTTGCATCCCAGGGATGTACGGTGAAGTCGAGAGTATCGGCTGTGGTCGGCGACGCTCCCGGATTGGTGAGCTCAACAGCCGCCGTATCCCATTGAAGCGCGATCACCGTCTGCTCTTGCCGCAGCGTTTCGATGCCCTCCGGATAGTTGTAGCCGAGCGCGCCAGGCGAGATCAGCCCTTCGTCCATCCAGGATTTAATCAGCTCAAGCGCCGCCACCGCTTCCGCCGAGTTGTATTGGGGAAGGCTATCGGCGTCATACAGCGGCGTACCCATGGAGGCGGCGAAATTGTAAAGAACAATAGGCGCGTTCGCCAACAGAAGGACCAGGGGCCAGGTTTGATTCATACCGTCATTAGCCAAGGCTGTCTTCAGCTTCCGGCATGCAGCTTCCAATTGATCAAAACTCCAGCCTGCGAGTGGGTCAGGCGCTTCGACATCGTATTTCTCTAACATATCGGCGCGATAGAACATCATCTGTCCGGAGACGTGCTGCGGCAGCGCCAGCAGTTCGTCATCCCAGGTCACCAATCCAAGCGAGCGATCGGGGAAATCGCCTATGTCATAGACGTCGGGATTGATCAGCTGCGAATTGTCAAACAGGTTGCTCATGGGCAACCACCAGCCGGCGCCAGCGCCGGTCCAGAACGTGCCCAAGTGAATGGCAAGTACATCCCAAGCGGTGGATCCCGCCTGCATATTGGTCAACATCGTTTCGTTCCAAACGTCGCGACCAATCGCCTCAATACGGACCTTGACTGTGCCCTGCGTGTATTCTGTAAAGCGTTCCGCGTTGCGGATGTGGGCGTTGATATCAGGACCGGCCATGCTGGCGACTACGATTTCTGTGTCACCCAGGCCGCCGCTACTGGCTTTTGGCAGCAACTCCGGCGGCGGCTCACGCAGAACACGGTCACCTTGGGCGAAAACGGATGCGCCCGGCATATATCGGGAAAGCATCGCTGTACCGAGAGAAGCGCCGCTCAGCCGCAGAAAATCTCGGCGGCTCAGGCCTCTTCTCAGATTTCTCATTGACTTTGGACTCATTTTCAAATTCCTCCCATTTTCTAGGTACTTCTTAAACTATTTGATGATATTCAGAACGCGAAGCAGGCCCACTCGACATCGCCACGCGCCTAATCGGGAATATAACATGCCGAGCCTGAATTGTCAAACGATTATCGATAATCGCATTTAAGAGCTTTCCGAGTACTGAGTTGCAGCGTCCCCGGCGGAACAACCTGCGTATACGCTGTAGAATTTCAAGAAAACGTAGCAGGATCGGCTTGAGAATCATAATGCCTGCACCCGTCCAACGGCTAACTTGACGAAGGTAGTGTCTTCATATATACTCGATAATCGATTAAGCTGACGTCCACTTGACGTCCTGGAGCGCTTGAAGTCAATTATTACGAATAGGATCTGTGTATGACTCGGTCACAAGATTCCATCTATCATGGACTGATTGCCGACAGTTTCAAACTGGATGGACAGGTTGCCCTTGTCGCCGGCGGATATGGCGGCATCGGCGCAGCCTTGAGTCTAGGCTTGGCGCAGCAAGGCGCAGGCGTCGTGATCGCTGGCCGCTCAGCCGAGAAAAGCGCCGCCCTTGCAGATCAACTCGCATCTGACGGCTTCTCGGCACTGGGCTTGAGCTTCGACATCAAAGAGCCGAACGAGATCAGCCGCTTGGTCGAGCAAACGGTCCGCGAATACGGACGCCTTGACATCTTGGTCAATTGCGTCGGCACACACATCGAAAAGCCGGCCGAGGAGTTATCGGCTGAAGACTGGGATCAGGTACATGACACCAATCTGCGCGGCGCGTTCCTGCTGTCGCAGGCCGCTGGCCGTCATATGATTGGGCAGGGTGGTGGAAAGCAAATCCACATTTCCTCCGTTCGCAGTCTCCTGGGTATTCGCCGCGGTTTCGCCGCCTACACCAGCAGCAAGGCTGGGATGAATTTGCTGGTCAAGCAACTCGCGACCGAATGGGCGCAATACGGTATCAATGTCAATGGCATTGCTCCCACCTTCATTCGTACCGAATTGGTGCGTCACTATTTGGAAGACGAAGACTTTTACAACGCGCTTGTCAGCCGGATTCCACTGACCCGCGTGGGCGAGCCATTTGATATCGCCGGCGCTACCGTTTTCTTTGCCTCTCCCGCCGCCAATTTCATAACCGGGCAGATCTTGTTCATCGACGGCGGCGTGACCGCCACGCAGTAAGGAATTACTTTCTATGCCGTGTCACCGTTTTGGTGTCCGAATCAACCCAGGCGCATTTTTCGCTGGCCGTTGTACAATTGCGCGAGTTAGGCTTGCATCGAAGAGGAAGAAATGAATGGCAGCTGATAACAACCCTCACAAACGAACTTCAACGCGTTATGTGTTGCGCGAAGATATCAAGGAACATCTAATCGACGCCATTTTGCGCGGACGCTACAAACCCGGTGATCGTCTCGCCGAGGCGAAATTGGCCAAGGAATTCGCTGTCAGCCAATCGCCAATACGCGAGGCGCTGCGCGACCTGGAAATGATGGGATTCGTCACATCGGTGCCCTTTTCCGGTTCCTTCGTCCGCGACCTTTCCCTTAAAGATATGTTGGATACCTATGCCGTACGCGCCTGGATGGAAGCGATGGCGGGTCGACTGGCCACGCCCAATCTGACAGAAGACGTTTTCGCGCGCTTGGAAATGCTTCTCGAGCGCATGATGAAGCAGGCGCAAAACAACGACTCCCACGAATTCGCCAAAGCCGACTTTGCCTTTCATCAGACGATTGTCGCCGCGGCCGGGAACAGTACGCTCATCCGCCTTTACGACATGCTTCAGTTCGCCTACTGGACCTACGCGTCCACCATATTGACCGGTTACAACCTGGTTTATCAGGCGAGGCGACATTACAAGATCCTGGACGCGCTTAACACGGGCGACCCGGACCTAATTGCCAATACGCTCCAAGAACACATTGAAGAATTGATCGACAGAATCACCGCACATTATTCGGAACGGCAAGAGGGGGCGGAAGTCAAGTCAGCGGCAAAGGTGCAAATAGACACATCTCTTTTCAGTTAAGCGGCAAACTAATACGGATGGAAAAGGTGATTCGTCTAATTAATCAAGCGACAAAGGTGGAAGAATCATGACCCGACAAATCATAGACCTGAGTATGCCCGTTCACGGTGATATGGTGGTATTTCCGCGCGTGGTGCGCCCGGTCATGCTGATGTACGAAGATTGGGAGAAATTTGCCGAAGGCATCGGCGCCGCTGAACATGGAGTTACCTCCCTAGCGGCCAGTTCAATAACAGTATTGGGCGATCATGTCGGTACACATATCGATGCTCTGAAACACTTTCGCAAAGGCGCGCCTGGCCCAGAAGGCATACCGATCGACTACTGCTATGGCGATGGCGTAGTGCTCGATTTTCGGCACATGGAAAATGGCGCCGCCATCTCCGTCGCAGATCTGCATGAGGCGCTTGGCCGGATCGATTACGAGATAAAACCGCTGGATATTGTGCTAATCATGACGGGAGCCGGCAGCTACAACCATGAAGAGCGCTACTTGACCGAGCACTGTGGCATGTCCAAAGAAGCGACCCTGTGGCTCATCGATCAAGGCGTCAAGGTGACGGGCATCGACGCCATCACTTGGGATCCGCCGGTGTGGGCCATGTTCGAGCGCAAACAGTTCTGGGAATCCCATCGTGTCATGATCGACCGGGAGTATTATCACCTGGAAAACTTGTGCAACCTGGAAGCGATACCACAGCCGCACGGTTTTACGCTTTCGGTTTTGCCAATCAAATGGGTCGATACGACGGCTGCGCCAGTACGCGCTGCAGCGATCATCGAGGATTGACCCGGGTTCTAAGCACGCCGACAGCACCAAAGCTGATCTTCGCTAGTTATGAATCCAATCTCGGATCAAACGCCCGTTAAGCGGGCTGGAGGTAGATTATGGGACGATTGGACGGAAAGGTTGCCATCATCACCGGCGCCGGCAGTGGCATTGGGCGCGCTGGCGCATTGCTCTTTGCCGAGGAGGGCGCGAAAGTCGTCGTCGCCGAGTTGAACGAATTCGCTGGTCGAGAAACGGTTGAACTCGTCGTTGCTGCTGGTGGGGACGCCCTATACGTATCGACCGATGTCCAACGGGCGGCTCAAGTCGAGTCCATGGTGAATCAAGCCGTGGCGGCTTACGGAAAGGTAGACATCCTCTATAACAATGCCGCGATCGAAATCAGGGGCAGCGCCACACAGCTGAGCGAAGACGAATGGGACGCGACCATGTCGACCAACGTCAAAGGCTGCTGGCTTTGCTGCAAATACGCCATACCGGAGATGCAAAAGGTCGGCGCTGGCGTCATCATCAACTCGGCATCAACCCTGTCGTATCGTGTGGCAGACGAACGCGCCGCTTATGTCGCCTCCAAAGGGGCCATCCTGCAGCTGACCAGGAGCCTCGCAATGGACTACGCCAAGGACAATATCCGTGCCAATTGCCTTGTCATCGGTCCCATAGACACACCTTTGTTGGCGCAATCAATGGCGGATTCCGGCGACACCCAAGGCGTTATGGATTGGTTGCTCGATGCCTCGCTTTTGGGTCGCTTGGGAGATCCTGCCGAAGTCGCGAGGGTCGCCCTGTTTCTCTGCACGCCGGAATCGTCATTCATGGTCGGCGGTCCCATCGTTGTCGATGGCGGGATGCTCGTGCACTGAGCGCTCGTGAGCTGTTGCGAATAAGACTTTTAGCTTGAAGGGAGAAGATTGTGTATCAACCAAAAATAGGCTATACGACCGTCACCTGGGCAGTTGCCGGGGGTTCCGACTGGTTAGAACAGGGAATGAGAGACATTTCGGATCTCGGCTTTCGGGCCTTCGAGACTTTTTCTCACACGGCAATGGAGTATGACGATCCACCGGGGAGATTTCGCTCATTGCTAGACGAGCTTAAGCTGCATGTGGCTTGCCTGGATAAGATTCGAGCGCTTTACCAGGATCCGACCCAGACCGAGGACATCATTGCAGACCACGAAAAAGCCACGCGCTTCCTGATCGATCATGGCGGTGAGATATTGATGACCGTGCCTATCGGTGTGGCGGAGACCGAGCCTCGCTGGACCCTGACGGACTTCAAGGTGGCGGCGTCTACGCTAAATGAGATTGGCAAACGCACACTGGATATGGGTGCAACGATGGCCATGCATCCGCATTGGGGCACATATGTGCAAAGTCCGCAAGAGATCGATCAGATCATGGAGCTCACGGACCCGCGCTACGTTTTCTTCGCTCCGGATAGCGGACAGATTGCCAAAGGCGATGGAGATCCGGTTGATACCGCCAGGAAATATGCCGATCGCATCGCGCACGTTCATCTGAAAGATGTCGCCACGAATTGGCCGGAACTGCGCAATATGGGCGCAGCCTTGGCTATGCCCGCTGGATACGCGCCGCTAGGCTTGGGAACTGTAGATCTGAAAGGGTTCATTGGCGTATTGGCGGACATCAACTACGAGGGATGGATCCTTGGCGAGTTGGACCAAGATGATGATCCCAAGGGCAGCGCGGAGATTGGCAGACAATACTTGATCGATGAACTCGGATTCTCGTTGGACATGAATCGCGGACAGTAGCGCTATTTGCCTGCTACTCAATTTGGCAGGTTATTCCGACCAAATTCAGCCGAAAACCGTAAAAGGGCGCTCGATGCTATCCGCCCCTCTGACAAGTAACGGTTATTCCTGGGTAGGCAACCAGCGACAAAGAAGAATCCTGTGCAGCCACGCAGCACCTAACTGAATCTGGCCACCGGCGGATTACCTTTATTCGAGGTAGTGTATTGAAGTCGGTTGAAATTCAATCTTAAGAACCGAGTACACAGATGTAGTTCAAACTTAGTCATGTAAATCTGCCCACTATGTCCCAAAGCAATCGGGGGAGATTCACCACAGAGGCACAGAAGTAGTACCAAGTTAGTCATGCGAAAACGCGATCTGTGCGATTCTACCCCATCCCCAGGCCCGCCCCCCTCGATCCCCCCGCCTCACGGGGGGCAGAATCCCGAGGCATCAGGGAAGGGGAGCGCTTTCCCCGGAATACAGATTAAACCCAGAACTCTCGCTACAAATGAAGTTTCTTCTCATTACTTACTTGGAACTACTGAGAGCGCAGAGGAAATGGACTAAAGGACTATGCGCTTGATACCTTCCCTCAGAAATCGTACATTGCAGAAAGCGTCTTCATCTAGTTCTTCCAGCAAGCCAGGACCCAACGCGCGATGAACTTCTATTGCCGCGCCATTTATCTCATGTGTCAACGGATCTTGATTTTGCGAATTGGTCATAGTCGCTTTGCCATTTTTCTCTGTGTCCTCTGTGCCTCTGTGGTGAATCCTCCTAACTTAGTTGCAATTACTGAGAAAACCAGGCTGTCCCCTCCTCGGCGCTAAGGTTCTTCTATTTCAACCGAAATGGATACACTACCTTATTCGAGGCAACTGGCATAAAGCCTGAGAATGAGGTTAATTCATGTTGAAAGGCACATGAGATATGGTCAGTGCAAAAGTCGGACACGAACAAAATGAGCGAAGTGAGCGTCGACAGATTGCGGCGCCAACAGGGCTGGAAAACGCGGCTCAATCAGTTTGGCTGGGCCGGTTTATTCCTGGCGCCAAATTTCATTCTGGTGATGCTCTTCACATTCATTCCAGCGGCGGGTGGGCTGGCGCTGTCCACGGCGGAGTGGGATGTCTTCAGCGCGCCGAAATTCGTCGGCATCGAGAATTATGTCGACCTGGTTGACGACGACGACTTTTGGATCGCCCTGCGCAACACCATAGTCTACACGGTCACGACGGTGCCGGTGTCCATCATCCTCTCGCTGGCGCTGGCGATGGTGCTCAACCAGAATCTACCGGGCACGCTTGTTTTCCGCACGATTTTCTTCATCCCGGTGATCATGTCCGGCGTGCTGGTCAGCCACACCTGGCAGTGGCTCTTCAACGCCGACTATGGTCCGCTCAACTACTTCCTGTGGCAGATCGGGATTGCCGGCCCGCGCTGGCTCACGGACCCGCGCTGGTCCTTGGTCGCGGTGGTCATCGTCACGATCTGGAAGAGCCTGAGCTTCAACATGATCATCCTGCTGGCGGCTTTGCAGGATGTGCCGCGCACCTTCTATGACGCCGCCAAGATCGACGGGGCGGGCAGCTGGGCGGAGTTCCGGCACGTCACCTTGCCCATGATCGCTGCGCCGATGTTTTTCGCGGTGGTCATCTCGATGATCAATTCCTTCCAGGTTTTCGACATTGTCTACCTGATGACGAATGGCGGCGGACCGGGTCGCTCGTCCCTGGTTATGGTGCAGTACATCTACGAGAACGCCTTCGAGTATTTCGATTTGGGTTACGCTTCCGCCATCGCCACTGTCTTCTTTGCAATCATCCTGATATTCACCGCCGCCCAGTGGTTCTCCCGCCGGCGCTGGATCTACAGCGAGGTATATAGGCTAGCGATCGCCAGCAACGCAGCCCGCTCCGAGGCTCGCCGCTACTTCAAGAACGCCATTGTCTACCTGGTGCTGGTTCTCTTCGCCATCATTACATTAGCGCCGCTGGCATGGGGCGTCTCGACATCGCTGAAGCCAAATGTCGATATCTGGGGTTATCCGCCGGATTGGATCCCGGAGAATTCACGCTGGAGCAATTACACCGACGCTTGGGAGATCGCGCCCTTTGACAAGTTCTATTGGAATAGCTTTTATATCACTACTTTGATTGTCATTGGTCAGCTATTCACCAGCTCAATGGCGGGTTTCGCCTTTGCGCGCATGCGTTTCCCCGCCCGCAACACCTTGTTCCTGTTCTATCTGGCGTCGCTTATGATCCCGTCCCAGGTCATCATGATCCCGATTTTCCTGATGGTCAAAGAGCTGGGCTGGGTGAACTTACATTTGTCCTTGATCGTGCCTACATTGGCGACGCCCTTCGGCACTTTCTTGTTACGGCAGTTCTTCCTTGGCATCCCGGAAGAGCTGGAGGACGCGGCCAAGCTCGACGGCTGCAGCCCCTTTGGCATCTGCTGGCGCATCTTTCTGCCGCTGGCAAAGCCGGCGCTCGCGACCCTGGCCATCTTCACCGCGCTCGGCACCTGGAATTCGTTCTTGTGGCCCCTCATTCTCATTCGCAGCACGGAACTCTACACGGTGACGCAAGGGCTTGGGCTGCTGCGTGGGATGACCCAATTCCGCGCCGCCTGGGAATTGGTGATGGCCGGTACCCTGACAGCCATGGTCCCTATCGTGGTCGTGTTCATATTCGCCCAGCGATATTTCATCGAAGGCATCACCCTGTTGGGCCTCAAGGGCTAGCGGCAATTGTCCGCGCAAACTGAAGAGAGGAGGCGCCTATTCCAGACTGATTAGACTGTTGAACGGAGTATTCACTTAAGGAGACATTACATGATTCGCAAAGCAATATTCACGCTCGTTATTCTCGCGCTGGTTGCCAGCACGGGCGATGTGCTCGCGCAAGACGGAGTGACCCTGCGCTTATCGTCCTTCCAGAGCGGCGCGGTGGTCGAGAAATGGGAGGAGCAATAGGCCGAATTCGAGGAGATGACCGGCATCAAGGTCGTGCACGAATTTGTCCCTTGGCAGGAAACGGTTGAAAGATACCTGACAATGGCAGCCGGCGACGATTTGCCCGATGTGGCGCTGATCAGCGCACAGTGGAACCGCACGCTAGCGACCCGCGGCGTATTGGCCGAGCTAACCCAGGATCAATTCGAAGCGGTCGATTTCGACGATTACTGGCCCCGACTGCTGGCTGCCTATAATTACGATGGCGTCCAGTACGGCTTGCCAGCCGACCTTGATCTGCAGTTGATCTACTACAACAAGGACATCTTTGACGCGGCTGGCGTCGCCTACCCGGAAGCCGGCTGGACCTGGGATGACTACCGCGCGACGGCCATGGCGCTGACCGAAGGCGACAGCGTCGGCAAGAACTACGGCTCCAATGACTTCGCCTTCGGTGAAACGCGCATGATCACCTGGTCTTACGGCGGCGACTTCATTGATGCCGAAACGGGCGAAGCGATGATGGATTCCGAACCCGTGCAGCGCGCGTTGGGTTTACTCGCGGCGATGATGGTGGAGGATGAATCGACGGTCCTGCCCGGCGCGGAGGGCGTGACGATCGATCGCGTCGCCATGTCGATTTACGGCCCCTGGGGCTCCTGGTACATCTTTACGGATGTCGAGTTCGAATGGGATGTCGTGCCGGTGCCGGTGGGCACGGAAGAAGCTGTGCTTGCCTGGGCCAGCACCTGGGCCGCCTTTACCAGCTCCGACCCTCAAGACGAAGTTCGCCAGTTGATGGATTTCTTCCTCGCGCCGGACAAGCAATTCCAGCGCGCCGTCGATTGGGCCTGGTTCCCGCCGGGCGCGGCGGCTACCGAGATAGAAGGCTTCATGGCGAAAGAGGTCCTGGGGTTGACGGCCGAGCAAAAGCAATTCGTGATCGAATCGACCGCCAATGGGCGCGCGCCATTCGTGCATCGTGAAGAAGCCCGCCTGCAGAATGTTTACAACCAGGAACTCAGCCTGGTCACCTCCGGCCAGAAGTCCATGGCCGAGGCTCTGGAAACCATGCAGGAAGGCTGGCAAGAAATACTCCAAGAGTAACGCGACAAATGAGTTTAGGGGCAGCGGGTCTTAGGGCTCGCTGCCCTTCTGCTTCTGCGTTTCCACTTTAGAGGTACAAGATATGCGCTCGCAGCTCAATTTGCTGCCCCAGCCGCAAGAGGTGACATTCAGCGGCTGCCGCCTTAGCCGAAACTAACTATCTTGGTGATCCCTCTTTCAATTGGGCTTGAAGGTCATTGATGGATCCTGCTCGCTCTGGCATCGGCGGATGTCTTCATCAGTAACAACCTTATCAACGCCGAGGCGACCGGACCAGTGACAGGATGTAACTTGATCTGGTGTAAGCAGATGTCAGCTCAGTTTCTTGTATTGGATTGCATATCTATACGAAATTTGTCCACAATATCCCGATTGATTTCCAGCCCCAGCCCTGGAATTTCCGGCAGCGTGATGAATCCGTCTTTCGGTGTCGGTTCACCTGTAAACAACCGCCAGAAAATCTCGTTTCCGTCAGGTGGTACGGCATCTTCCGGGGGCGGGAAAAACTCGGCGATGGGTGAATTCATGTGCGAGATAACGAGATGATAATTGTGCATCTGGCCAGCGTGCGGTATGACGGGTAAATCATGTGCAGCCGCCATTGCCCAAATTTTACGAGCTTCGGTGATGCCCCCGACACGATTGACATCTAGTTGGACAATGTCGACCGCGCGGCGTTCTATTAGTTCGCGAAAACCATAGCGCGTGAATTCATGCTCGCCACCGGAAATTTGAGTATCGACCTCCGCCGCAATTTGTGCATAACCCGCAATGTCGTCAGGCATAACAGGTTCTTCTACCCAAGCCAGATTCAGACCAGCGTCTTCTAGCATTTTAATCATTCGGATGGCATAGGGTACAGTCCAACCCATATAGGCATCGGCGGCTAGTTCGATATCCGGTCCAATGACTTCGCGCACGGTTTTCACTAATTCCAGATTACGCCGCATTCCCATCAGACCGTCGCGCGGACCGTAGCCAAAACGCTGCTTCATGGTTGTAAAACCTTGATCTACGTAACCCTGTGCTTCAGCAGCCAAGGCCTCAAGGTCTTCTGTAGCATAGAGGCGACTGGCATAGGCTTGTATTTTTTGGCGTGTGCGCCCGCCGAGCAGATTGTAAACCGGCTGCCCCGTTGCTTTACCCATGATATCCCAGAGCGCAATGTCGATAGCGCTAATAGCTTCGATGACCATGCCTTTGCGCCCATAATTGATATTCTCACGGAACATACGCTCCCAGATTAATTCCACATCAAAAGGGTTCTGGTTTAAGACTGCATATTTCAGTTGATTTTCGATCGTAAAAATGGCGTTTCCCAGCGCCGCGCCAACGGCGCCGACGCCGACAATACCCGCATCGGTCACGACTTCGACTAGAACGGCTGAAACCGGAGACCCACCAGACGCTCGGTTTACCTGAGGTTCATAGAAGATACTCGCTGGCGTAACTAGAACATTGCCGACGCCCTTCGGCGGCGCAACACCCATTGAACCAATCGGAATAACTCTAAGATCTGTGATTTTCATACCTTGTTCCTTATAGTTAGAAGATGGTCGATCTCACCCAGTACAATATCCAATTCGCGGTGATCAGCAGCGTCCAGTTTTAAGACACCCGGTTGCCGCATTCGCGCTGTCTTGAACACCCCGCGTCGTACCAGCACTTCTTTCACAAAGCGCAAACCCAGATTAAAGGTCAGATGGATGAATGGCGCTAACTGGTTAAACAGTTTTCTCGCTTCTTCTTTGTCACCGGATTGGAATGTGTTCCAGATTCTTACATGTATATCTACCACCTCTACCGACGGCATGAAACCAGTTGCACCTCGTTCCAACTCTGACATCATCCAGCGACACCAAGCACCACCAAAAATGCCCCAGCAGGATTCGAGCTTGGCAGCAACCAGGGTACTAATGTTGTGGGCGCTCGGTTCCATTTCTTCTTTGACATAACGTATTTGCTCAACTTCGCTGAGTAAACGTTGCAAAAACGCGACATCCATGCCCGGCCCATGCGGAGAATGCTGGACAATTACAGGTAATTCTGCGGCGGCGGCAATCGCTTTATAATAGGCAAATAACTCGTCAGGAGAAGCGATAGCAATGTAGGGTGGCATGGCAACGACGGCATCCGCACCAACTTTTCGCGCAAATGCGGCATGTTCCATAGCGACATGTTGAGTTGACCCCGCCACCCCAACAATTACTGGAATTTGACCCGAAGCTGCTTCAATGACAAGCTCAACCAGTCGCTGCCGTTCGCCGTCCGAAAGAAACTGGAATTCACTTGCCAAGACGGGAAAAACCAGCCCATGTGCCCCGGCTTCAATACAAAAGGCGACCTGACGATTCATACTTTCCATATCGAGTTGGTTATCGGCGCCAATTGCGGTTTGTAATACCGGCAATATACCGTGTAATCGTTCAGTCATTGCGGGAAAAACTCCTCAAAATTTCTGATCTCATCCAAGTAGAATCGGAATTGCGTGACGGCAGCCTAAATGCGGCCAAGCCAAATTCATAGTGCAAAAAATCCGGAAAGTGCAAGCCACAGGAGTGGGAGAACACAATATTGTAGCGCAAAATCAGATCATCTCGAACTCTCTGGTCCGACTGGCAAAACTCAAATCACGACGAGGGATTCCTCTGCATATCGTTTGTTCGACAAATCCTTTTTAACAGAATCCGACAAAGTCCGCAGGCAGTGTCATTGTACATTGCTGCTTCGCGAATCAGGATGCTTACGCCAGCAACGCGCTTAAGTCGCGTTCGCGTGCCTGAGCTAACGCGAAATGCCTTTGCTGGAGTTTGCAGGTAAGTTGTGTCAACTGATGTGCCATGTCATGCAGATCGACACGATTGGCCCGTGGAATTGCGCTATTCGCGCCGGTCGGATGGCCTGTGCGCCATGCAGCGCTCCGGCGATAGCCCCGGCCAACCCAGCGATGGAGTCGTTATCGCGGCCATAATTTGTGCCAGCGAAAATACTTGCTTCGCAATCACCACCGGTAACGACCAGGAGTGCCAGCGCAATCGGCACTTCCTCAATGCTGTGTTCGCGGCTGGGCTGCCAGTTGTTGCTGCCATTGCCGAGCATGGTGTTCACCTCCGCCGCCCCATCAAGCGGTCGGATCGCTTCGCGCAGCGGCCCGATCGCGCTTTTCAATCATCATACTGGCGGGCGGATTTTTTCTGATACTTGTCAACTATATAACGGTATTGATAAAAGCGTTACATAGTCAATGAAGTTTCCGAATTGGAGGCAAAATGTTCAACGTATCACGTTTCACTCTTTCAGTAGCAGGTCGAGTTCTTGCGTTAGTCGTTGTGTTGCTCGTTTCCACGACAGGGATCACGGCACAGGATCCTGTTGAGGTGCGGGTAATGGCCGATATGGTCAGCATTCAGGTCGATGTCTACAATCAACTCATTGAAGTGTTTGAAGCGTCCAACCCGGACATTAACGTCGTACTCGACATCGTTCCCTACCAGACTATATTAGAATCTTTGCCCTTGCAGTTAGAGACGGGTCAAGGTCCAGATATCATGAAAACCACGGGCATTGTTGCCCTGGCAGATTACTACCTGGACATGAGACCGTATGTTAAAGATGCTGAGTACTGGGATAGCACCTTCGCCACCACGATCGAGGTGATGAATCCGGATGGGGGCACCGCGATCAGGGGCATCTTCTACGATGTCACCGTGACCGGTCCTTACATCAACCGGACGCTATTTGAGCAGGCTGGTGTCGCGGTGCCTAGCGACACATCCGACGCCGTAACCTGGGAAGAATGGGCGGCGGCGGCGAACGCCGTGCGCGAAGCAACCGGGGTGGACTTTGCCATGGCCCTCGACCGCTCCGGCCATCGTATCGGCGGCCCCGCGATCGGGTTCGGCGCGACCCTCTTTGATGATGAGGGAAATCCCAATATCGCTGACGACGAGGGTTTCGCCGCATTTGCCGAGTATTTCGTGGGCTTGCACACTGATGGATCGATGCCGCTGGATGTTTGGGCTGGGGGAGATTCCGCCCGCAACGGCCGTGACGAATTCATCAATAGCAACCTGGTGTTCTACTACTCCGGTAACTGGCAACTGACTTCGTTCTCGCAGAACATCGCTGACGCATTTGATTGGGAAGCCGTGCCCAACCCCTGCGGACCGGTCACTTGTACCGGTATGCCAGGCGGCGCTGTTTGGGCGGCCGTGCGCGCGACTCAACATCCCGAGGAAGTAACCCGAGTGATGGAATACATGGCATCGGAAGAAGCTTATCGGGCCTGGTCGGAAACCACGCTCTTGATCCCACAGCATAGCGGTCTGGTCGAGTCAGGCTTGAACTTCCAATCGGATCTGCCACAGGTGCAAAAGTCCTTGTCGGTCTTCGCCACCGATGCCGATGGGGTTGCGCCCCTCGCCTACACCTACTGGACACACCAATACGGTGGTGTAATGATGAATGCCTCTCGCGATCGCATAACGCAGGCCATCGTTGGCGAGCTAAGCATTGATGAAGCGTTGGGGCGGATACAATCCGATATCGACACCGCCATCGCCACCTCCGGCTAGGGCTGACCATTGAAGCAGGGACTATGTTTGTACAGCAAATAGTCCCTGCTGTTTCCCTGATGAAGTCTCATCTTCGGAGGATTCCCTTCCTCATAATCAGCATTCCGATGAATGCCATAGGCTTATGCTTTGACGGTCTGCAAGGCATAATTGGAATGAAACGGATGGCCTACCTGTTTGTCATCCCGAATCTCCTACTCTATATCATTTTCGGCGTCTTCCCGATTTTGCTGAACTTCCACTATGGCTTCAGCGGCGGGACGTCGGTAATCCCTAGCGAACGGCCCTTTGTTGGCACGCGCAATTTTGAATTCTTGCTCGATTGCCGCGACTATCTTGACGCGAATAGCTGTGCCACCGATCTCTTTTGGCGTGGTGTGCACAACACGGTGAGCTATGTTTTCTTTGAGGTCTCCGGCATCATGCTGGTCTCGTTGATGACCGCGCAGGTGCTCAACCGCAAGATAAGGGCGCGTGGATTCTTTCGCGGCGTCTTCTTCTATCCGGTATTGCTCTCGTCGGTTGTTGTCGCCTTGCTATGGGGCTGGATTCTGCAACGCACGGGCTTACTCAACGGTTTGCTTATCGCTGCCGGATTGGAACCGATCAACTTCCTTTTCATAAGCGCCTGGGCGAAATTCTGGACGGTATTCGTCGGTATATGGGCCAACCTGGGTTTCTATACGCTGATCATTCTGGCAGGTTTGCAAGCGATACCGCCAACGCTCTACGAAGCGGCCACTATTGACGGCGCCACCAACTGGGATCGGTTTCGATATGTCACTTTGCCATTGCTTCGTCCGATACTATTTGTCGTGCTTCTTTTGTCTTTTGTACGATCGGTTCAGGTCTTTGATCATGTGTATGTATTGACCGAGGGCGGGCCAGGCACCGCAACACAGTACATCATGCAGTACATTTACAACGTGGCTTTTGCCGAAAACATACGCAACTTCGGACTGGCGGCGTCAGCGTCCATGCTCGTCGCCCTGATCCTCATCGCGTTGATCCTTATTCAGCGGCTCGTTGCTCGCCTGAACGCGCGGCGGTAATCAACGGAGATCACGATGGCTTTCATCAAAGCGCTCTTTGCCACTCGCGGCAGGACACAGCTGGATATCACCGACATCCTTGCCTACCTGTACTTGACCGCCGGAACAATTCTGATGTTGGGTCCCGTCTTGTGGGGCGTAGCCAGCTCCTTCAAGACGCCGGCCGCCATCACACGATTTCCGCCGGAGTTTCTGCCCTATGCCGATCGGACCGTAGAAGTGGAAGGATTTGAAAAGCCGCTGCCATTGTATGAGGTCACTCATGAGGATGGCACGATGAGAACCTTGGCGCAGGTGCGCCGCATTGGACTGGAGCGCCACTTGGTTGATCCGCAGAATCCAGATGGTGAACTGATCAAAGTCCCTCGATCCGCCAGTCGCGCCGTGCGCGAATTCGGATTGGCTTTGAACAACTATAGCGATCCGCTGGACCGCTTCAACTTCCTGCAATACTTCCGCAACAGTGTCGTCGTCACCGTCTCCGCCACCGCATTGACGCTGCTGTTCAACAGCATGATGGCATTTGCCCTGAGCAAGTACAGATTTCCCGGGCGCGATTGGGCCTACGGCTTGTTTCTGGTGACAATTCTGGTGCCCAGTACAGTAGTCCTCGCGCCGCAGTTCCTCATCGTTATGTCATTCGGCTGGCTGAATAATCTGCTAGGCGTGATCATTCCGACGCTGGCGACGCCGACCGGCATCTTTCTGCTGCGACAGTATATGTTGACCTTGCCCGATGAATTGCTGGAGGCTGCGCGGGTTGATGGGGCATCGGAATGGTTCATCTATTGGCGCATTATTTTGCCGCTCTCGGCGCCGGCGATGGCGACATTGGCCATATTCTCGATCATGTGGCGCTGGAATGACTTCCTCTGGCCCCTGGTCGTTCTCACACGCAGCGACAACTTCACTGTCCAAGTTGCGCTGAACTTGTTCGAGTCCCAACATGATACGCAGTGGCACTATCTGCTGGCGATGACCGTGCTGAGTATGCTACCGATTACGATCATTTTCGCCTTCTTGCAACGTTACATCACCACCGGTATCGCCACCATGGGCTTGAAGGGCTAGGGATGTTTGCGGTTGTCGTGCGTTTGGCGCAGGCGCTGCGGCTGGGGTTTGCCGACGGCACTGCCTGCTGGGCGCGGCAAAAGCCGTTCAGTTCAGCGCACAGGGATTTGGCTCGTCGGCGGGGTTTCCGCGGTCGCTTCGATAGGTGGGATGCTGCTCTAGCCAGTCTTCGCGCAGTACCACTGCTGTGGACTCGGCAGCTTTGACGATCAGGTCGATGTGCATGACTGCTACTTGCTCGGGAGTGTAATCATCCATGTAGTTCATATACCAGCGGAGAAAATCGTAGGTGGACTCAAAGAGGTGATTCACCGTCACTGCCAGTGGCACACGACTCGGGTCCCGCGCCTCGTAGCGTTCGACAATTAGCTTTCCCATTTCTTCCTTGAACAGGTCACGAGCCGGATGCGTCAGCGGGAGGTCGATAAAGGCACGAAACAGCTGTTGATGCTCCCTGATGTAGGTGAACACCGCCATTATTTCATCGACGACCGTCTCCTGCTGTCGTATAAGCCCAATTAGGTCTGCAAGGGCGATCTTCATGACCTCTGATAACAGGCCGTCCAGGCTCTCATAGTGACGATAAAACGTCACGTGGCTGACGCCGGCATACTCCGTCACAGCTCTGACTGTGAGATTTTCGTAGCCCCGCTGCAGCCCCAGACAGATGAGAGAATCGTGCAGGGCTTTGCGGGTGCGTACGACACGCGGATCTATCTTCTGCATAATAATACAGAATAACAGAAACCGGCCGTTGGAGCAAATTGCCGGTATTCATGTTAGTGTATCCATTTCGGTTGAAATTCAATCTTAAGCACCGAGTACACAGAAGTAGTTCAAACTTAGTCATGTAAATCTGCCCATTATGTCCCAAAGCAATGGGGGGAGATTCACCACAGAGGCACAGAGAGCGCAGAGGGAATGGACTAAAGGACTATGCGCTTGATACCTTCCCTCAGAAATCGTACATTGCAGAAAGCGTCTTCATATAGTTCTTCCAGCAAGCCAGGACCCAACGCGCGATTAACCTCTATTGCTGCGCCAATTATCTCATGTGTCAACGGATCTTGATTTTGCGAATTGGTCATAGTCGCTTTGCCATTTATCTCTGTGTCGGCGGTCTTGTGGGTGTCTACGCGCCCCTCTGTGCCTCTGTGGTGAATCCTCCTAACTTAGATGCAATTACTGAGAAAACCAGGCTGTCCCCTCCTCGGCGCTAAGGTTCATCTATTTCAACCGAAATGGATACACTACCTCAGTCTAGCTGTGCCACCCCTTCCACGGGCTTGCTGACGAATCTTTCACGGTTGGTCAGCTGAATCGTCATGCCGCCGGCTGTGGTTTTTCCACGGAGAAACCGCCCGATAGCCGTCTCGGGTCGGTCAAACATTGAATCCGATAATGGTTCTGAGTGAATGCCTAAATCAATTGAATGCTGTTATATGTAGCGGCGGGCTCACTTGGCGACCGCATTTATTGTGACAATAGGGCTTACCCTGAGATCAGTTCCCGGACAAGGTCGCTTCGCGTAAACTGCTCAATATCCAGGTTGCAAACCGCCATCGGCAAAGCCCAGATGACCATGTTTGAATAATAGTCTTCTCCCCAAACCGGCAACCCGGTATCGGCGTCAATCAGGCAGTGCTGCTTCCACGGAGTGCGGGACGTCAGCGCGACCGATTCGTAGAGCCGTCGGGCGATCTCCAAGCCGGTTTCACGCTGACCCTGGTATATGAAGGTCATCGCGGCGCAGAGGTTTTCGCCGACGAAGACCTGAGTCGAGTGGTCGTTGTTGGGAAGAATGTCGGGAAACTTTTCGGGGTCTGGTTTCGAGACGTAACGAGTGCCATCCGGATTGACGCCGTTCACGAGGCCATGTTCGGTTGCGCCCATATTCAAGCGCTTTACGGCGCCCAAGGCCGACTCGACCCGGTCCGCCGGCAACACATCGGGCAACCCGGTGATCTTGACGCACCATTGCGCCATAAGTTGATTGCCCAGTGAAACATCACTCTGCGGACCCTCGCCGCTGGTGTTGTCGGGATCATGCCAGAGGCGGTAATATTCGCCGGTCCAGAGTTTCTCTTGGTAAGCGGCTTTCCCGCGCGCGAGCCAGTCGGCGCACTCAGCGGCGAACTCGCTATCATTCATCAGCGCTGCCAAGGCTTCGCCACAGGAGAGGGTGGCGAGCCAAGTGCCAGCGACGTAAGCGGATGTGCCATACCAGGGCCAGATGTCATAAAACTGGTTCGCGGGCCACAATTCACCGGGGGGCGCGTGCGCCTGATCGTTGACCAGGCCGTCGCCGTCGTCATCAAGCGAATATTGATAGCGAATTGCCCGCCTGGCAGAGTCGTAGAAATGCGCCAGCTGATCACGGTCCCCGGTACGCAGATACAGACGATAGATCATCTGGGCATACTGGCCAGGGTTCAGCGGGTGCTGGCAATGATATCGCGGGTCGCGCATGGAACTTTCCCAGCCATAAGAAAAGGGAATTTCGCCATCTAATATCTGGAAGTGCCGAAACGCCTCAAGTGTCGTTTTCTCCAGCTCCGGGTAGAAGAACAAAATTGGCATATGACCGTGCATACGGCAGACCATCGTCTCGGTGATGGGGCAGCCGGTGTGGCTTTCGTTATGCGTGAACCACCCGTTATCATCCCACCACTCGTCCATGCGTGTTTTGGCGATCCAGACGGTATTCTTGGACAGGCTGTAGAGGCTCTGCACCAGACCGTCACGCAGCCAATTTGGCAAATCCGCCTGGTAAATGGCTCGCTGCCAATTCAAGACGCCATCAAGCAACGTGTCAAAGCGATTCAGCGCATCCGCCGCCACCGCGTCGGCATTCTGGTAGCGCATGCCGTATTGGTGCACATGGGCTTCCGAGCTGCTGTCTCTCCAGTTCGGCGAATACCAGGCGAAGACAAATCGCACACGACACGATCCATTCGCTTCGATCGTTCGCGAGATGCGTCCCACGAGCTTGCCGTCTTCGAGGGCGACATTGATGTCCTCACCCATCAGCGCGACATCATGCGTCGAGCCTGTTGGCGCCTGCGGTGGCTCAAGGATTAATTCAAGGTCAATGTCATCGGCGCGGCTATTGCGGATTTCAATCTCAAATAAGGCCGCCGGGATATTGCTATCGGCGCTGTTGCCGAGGATCAGCGGGGCAAATGAGCGTATGCCAAGCTCAAGATTCTTCCGTTCAAAACGACAGACCATATCAGCGACCGGATGATGTCCCCAGTAGGCGATCTCCGAGGTTGAGAGCGGCAAGCTTTCGCCACCCGCGATCTTGACCGTCAGCCATTCGGAGAAGTCGGCGCGCGGCGGCACGATGTCATTGAAGATTGAGCAATGGCCGATCTTGCCAGTACCCTCAAGTGTAAAGTAACCGGTACCTAGCCCACCGAGCGGGATGCCGCCATCCAGCCGGTGGCCATCGTAGACGCAGCCGGGCACCGCGCCGGCGAATCCATCAGCTTGAATCTCCGTCCACTGATTCTTGGGCACATCGGCGTTAAAGGGCCAATTTGACATATCTGTTTACCTCGTTAGGATTAGCGGGCATTCACTGAGCCTAAATGCTCAATCCGCCAGACAGCCCATCCATGAAGCGCCTGGATGTAAAGCCGAAGATAATGATCAGCGGCAGCGACGCGATCACATAGCTGGCGAAGGTAACGCCGTAATCCGTGCCGTATTGACCGCTGAAAGCCAGCACGCCGATGGAAACCGGCAGGCGATCGCTATCAAAGATGGCGACCAGCGGCCAGATGATATCGTTCCAAGAGAAGAGTAAATCCAGTATTGCCAGCGTACTGAAAGCCGGTATTGCCAAGGGCACGGCAATGCGAATGAGCAGCGTGAACTCGTTGGCGCCGTCCAGCCGCGCCGCCTCGAAGTATTCTTGCGGCAGCGTCTCAAAAAAGGTCCGCATCAGGAAGGTGCCAAAAACAATTTCAACCGATACCCAAGGCAGTACAACGCCCTGCAAGGTATCGTCCCAATCGAGGGCAATGATCACGCTAAACATGGGGATCACCAGCAGAATGCCCGGGATCATGATCAGCGCCAAAATCGCAATGAAGAGCAAATTTCGGCCGGGAAAGCGATAACGGGCGAAGGCGTAACCGGCCAAACCAGAGATTACCAGCGTCAGAACCAGCGTGGGTAGAGAGTATGTGAAGCTGTTGAGTATCGCCTTACCCATCGCGGGCCAGGCGCGCAGGTAGTTTTCCGGATGCAAGGGAAGGGTCGGCAGCCAGAATTGCTGGAAGAACTGCGCATTGATCTTGAACGAGTTGATGACCGTGAAAACGAATGGGATGTAGGTGATGATGGCCAGGATAAGCAAGGCGAGCATTAGGGGCCAATCGCGCCGCCAGGCTCTAGACTGCGACATCGTAAGCCCTCCGGTAGCGCATTCTCAGGATAAAGATGCTGAGCGCCAGTGTCATGAGCATCAGGACGGTGCCGATGGCCGAGGCGTAGCCATGCTTGCCATAAGTGAAGCCTTGTATATACAGATAGTAAGCTGGGGACATGGTAGTATTGATGGGACCGCCTTGCGTCATCACGAGCATGGGCGCGAATTCTTGCATGCCCTGGTTCAGGCTCAGGATCAGGATCAGCGCCAGCGGACCGCGTATCGCCGGCAGATCAATGGCGAAGACGCGGCCCAGGCGGCTGCAGCCGTCTATCAGCGCGGCATCGTTAACCTCTGATGACAGATTCTGAAGGGCGGCCAAAATGATCAGGAAACCAAAGCCCGCTACAGCCGGGAATCCGATGAAGATCAGCGCCGGCAGGGCGGTATCCGGACGCCCCAACCAGGGGTAGGGTCGGGCCATGGCGCCAATGCCGGTCAGAAATTCATTGAGCATGCCCTGGCGGCCGGCGTAGACTTGCTGCCACACCAGCAGATTGACCGTGATGGGTATCACCATCGGGATCGTGAAGACCAAGCGCCAGAAATTGCGCCAGCGGTCGCTGGTCAGGTTATAGACTAACTCCGCGCCGACAAATGCCATGACCAGGACGAGCGCGGTACGCCCCACCATGTACTTTAGAATATTGCCTAAAGATTTTATGAAGATCGGATCGTCGAAGAGCGCCTGGTAATTCTGTAAGCCGATGAATTCGCCGGGCTCGGGGATATTCCAATAGGTGAAGGAATGATAAATCGCCGAAACAGCCGGTATATAACGAAATGAGAGCAGCAGAAGCAGCGCGGGTATCAAAAACAGGAAGGGCACATAAATCGGCACGAATCCGCTGCGCAGTTTCCAGCGGCTGGTTTCGATTTTGGCGCGAGCCTTCGGCTGTTCCTTGCCAGTCAACGGGCTGTCCTCCACTGAATCAACCGGGGCCGGATAGCCCGACCCCGGCTGAAGGATGCTAAGCTCTCAAACGCATCCTGCCTAATCGTTTTCAACTAGGGACACCAGTCGTATCCCACCTGTTCACACAGCGCGGCGGCCCCGTTTTCCCAGGATTCCTGCAACAGCGCCTTGGTCTCTTCCTCATCGGTTGCGCCCAGGAAGTAGCCTTGCATGATCTGCGTCCAGTTGTCGCCGTGTTCAATGGTCAGCCGCGCCGAGGGGTCGCCGAACAAGCGGTCTTGCAAGGCAGCCACAGTCTGGAAATTGGCGAGGACCGGTCCAACTTCGGTGCCGGCCACCATCGGGATAAAGCCGCCGAACTCGTTTGCCAGCGGTCCGAAGTTTTGTGGCGCGGACATCCACATCAGGTAGTCGACGGCAAGTTCAAAATTGTCCCCTTCCGCCGTCGCCGCCGGAATGCCATACTGCCCGGCCGAGCTGGGTCCGCCGACGCGATATACGGTGCCGGGCGCCCCTTCAAAGTCATCTTCGGTGAAGGGCGGCAAATAGGTCAAGCCCCACTCAAAGGAGGCTGAATTGGTGATTTCCTTGTTGTCCCAGGTCCCGCCCCAGTAAATGGCAAGTTGTTCACCGAGGAACATACGCATGACATCGCCCAGGCTGGTGATGCCGATGTAGTCGATGGGCAGAATCTCGGCGTACTCTTTGGAGATGCGCAAGTAGTCGTCCATACGCGGATCATGGGCGCTCAGCACCCCGTCATGGATCGCCTTGGCGTATTCTTCGGCGTTTAGCTGGCGCCATTTCAGATCCGGCTGCATCTCGGAGTATTTGTCCATGTAGAGTTCCGAATGCCGGTCCGCCCAGACAATGCTCAGCCACAAGCTATCGGCCCAATACCAGGTGTTCCAGCCGGTGCCGGGCATGAAGGAGCCGAAGGCTTCCACGCCGAGCGTATCCTGGATGGTCTTCATATCGGCGATGAATTCGCCCCAATTGGCCCAGTCCGGTTCTACGCCGGCTTCTTCAAACATGGAGACGTTGTAATACATGGCGGTTTCCACCCAGTCCAAGGAGACCTGATACCAGTGCCCATCAGGCGCGCGCGTAGTATTCATGACGTTTGGCGGGAAGGAATCGGCCCAACGCTCATGGCCTGCCGTGCCCTCGGGAATGTAGTGATTCGGCATTTCAAAGTATTCGTCAAGCGCCGTCCACCAGGTATCCGTGACGCGACTGCGATTGAACCAGTGATCCCAGACGATATCCGGCGCTTCACCGGCGGCCATGCGCGCGGACAGCCAGGTTATGTAGTCGGAGCCGCTGGGAATATCAGGCAAGAGATTGACGGTCGCGTTGGGATGCACGTCCATGTATTCCTGCGCGACTTGCTCGGCGATCGCGGAGTGTTCCGGATGCTGCTCCGGCCGGTAATAGACCTGGAGGTGGACAACGATTTCACCAGAGATATCACTGTCCTGGGCCAACACCGTTCCGAATGCCCCGAAGAGAAGCGCGAATACGAGTATTAGTGACAATTTCTTGAACATCATATTGCCTTTCATAAATGTGTACAGTAGCTTCGGACAAAAGATAACGCACTTTTCGTATAGGCGCACCTCCCCAGTTGTTCGTTGGTCGCAAGCTTGAGCGAGAAAACATCTCTCAGCTATTAGCTTCTCTTCTGGAAATACTTAGCTCTGCGGCGCCACCCCCTCCAAAGATTTGCTGGCGAATCTTTCACGGTTGATCAGTTGCGCCGTCATGCCGCCGTCGGTGAATATATTGGCGCCGGTCACGTAGGAAGACTGCTCGCTCGCCAGAAAGAGCACAACATTCCCCACTTCGCGCGGAGCTTGCACGCGACCGAGCGGGATATTGTCCATCCAGTGCTGGCGCGCCAGGTCAGCGTCTTCCGCGGCATCCTGTATGTCGTTCCAGATTTGCGTGTCGGTCAGGCCGGGACTGACGGCGTTGACGCGAATGCCGTAGGGGGCGAATTCGATCGCCATCGAGCGGGTCATCATATCGACGCCGCCTTTGGAAGCGGCGTAGGGCGCGGCGGCCGGCAATGTGGCGACGGTGTGCACGCTGGCGATATTGATGATGTTCCCGCTGCGGCGCGCGACCATTGCCTCCAGCGCATAACGACTGCACAAGAATGTACCCTTCAGATCGACATTGACGACGCGGTCCCAGTCGGCTTCATCCATCTCAAGGGTCGGCTTCACGAAGTTCACGCCGGCATTGTTGACCAGGGTGTCTATCTTACCGAAATCTGAGAGGGTTTGGTCAATTAGCATCTTGCAGTCTTCAACTTTGGAGACATCAGTTTCGACGAAGAGACCTTTTCCGTAGCGCTCTTGCAACTCGGCTGTGACAAGCGCGCCCTGTTGCTCGTTGATGTCGGCAACGACAACTTCCGCGCCCGCCTCAGCAAAACACTCGGCAATGCCATAGCCGATACCGCTTGCTGCCCCGGTAACAATGGCGATATGCCCATTCCAATCCATCGACAGTCCCTTCATCAAGAAGCATCCAGTTTCGACGAGCGTAACTCAGTATCCGGACGGTCTGTCCCGCGCTGACCGAGATAAGCATAATTGGCGCTGATGCGCTCTCGCGAGATCAAGATGTGTTCAGTCATTGCCGCCTTCGCTTTCGGTATGTCGCCCTGCTTTAACACGTCGACAAGTTCTCTATGTTTGGCCACGTGCTGCATCAATTCTGCTGGCGAGAGCGAGTCGTTGGCTTCCGCCAGAAAGCGACTAATGCGCGATCGCAGGCTCGACACCACTTCAATTAGAATTGCATGGTCCGACAATTCCCACAGCGCCGAGTGGAACTTGACATCCAGTTCAAAAATCGCCTGCTTGTCACCGTCGTTCGCCGCTGCAAACATTTGTTCAACGATGCGTTCCAGCTCGGCTTCAATTGCATCCGACCAATTGGGGATGGCAAATTGAACAACCAGCTTCTCAAGAGCCACTCTGATGGAAGTGACCTCGTCCAGTTCCTTGGCTGAAAACGTGTGAACGAAAGCTCCCCGCCTCGGCTCTCTGATGACGAGACCTTCGTCGATCAACTTCTGAATGGCGACTCGTACCGGCATGCGGCTGACAAGAAGCTGTTCAGCAATGTCTTGCTCAACCAAGTGCGTGCCGGGGGATAAACTACCGCCTTTGATCGCGCGACGCAAGCGCTTGGCGACTTCGTCACTTAGGTTTTCGGACTGCGTTATTGGTTCCAGCTTGAACATGATTTGAGCCCCAAACGAACGACGCGCTGACAAATCATGATCATATTTGCAGTCTCAAGTATCCAACCGGTAAAATGCAAGGGCGTTATCGTGAAACAGTTTCTTCAGTTCGACTTCGGAACAACCCTCAACTGCCCACAACAGAGTTTCTACCCAACGCGGATACTCTGTCGCTTGATAGGCAACAGGCCAATCGCCACCGTACATCACGCGATCAAAGCCAAAGCATTCAAGAACATGATCGATATAGGGCTTGAGCTGTTCTTTCGTCCAGTGCTCATGATCCGCTTCCGTCACCAGACCGGACATCTTGCACCAGACGTTGGGAAATTCGGAGAGTGTCTTGATTTCGGCGCGCCAGGGGTCCAGCAGGCCATTCTTGATATCGGGCTTGCCGATATGATCGAGTATGAAAATGACGTCGGGGCATTGCGCCACCATCTTGATTGTGTTTGCCATCTGAAAATGAGCGATGCAAATTTCGAAGGTCAGGTCGTAGCGAGGCAAAAGCTGAATCCCCTCGATGAAACTCGGACCCAGGCAAAACTCGATATCCGGCTCAAACTGAATGGCTCGGCGGACGCCCTTGATTCGCGGGTTGGCTGCCAGCATTTCCAAGGCCGGAGCAACTGCGTCGCCGTTTTCCAGGGGCGCCCATGGCACGATGCCTTGAAGCCGGCTGTCCTGATCAGCGAGGCTGTTCACCCAATTCGCTTCCTCAAGAAACAGCTGGGAATCCACCTCTGCTTGCAAGAATACCATCTTGCCAACATTGACCGGTCCACATGCTTGATCGTAGTCTTCCAGCAAATAAGGCTTATTCAGCAAGGGGATCTCGTCCAGCCAGGAATAGCGCAAAAGCTGTGGATCCCAAACATGGAGATGCGTATCAATCAGCGGAAAATCCAGCATCGTTCACTCCCCGGCCAGACTCATCAAACCATTCTGTTTAATGTAGTAGCTTCGTGCACTGCGCATGGATACCCTCATTCGGCCGCGGCTTCACCATTTATCGCGTCTGCGCCGCAAGAATCTCGTCTTCCCGCCCGGTATTTTCGAAATCGCTGTCCTTTAGACTAACCGACAGTTGCCAGCCCAAGACTCTTTCACTTAGCAAAAAGCCAAAACTTCAATTTTTGTATCTCAAATACAATATCCAATTGATTGGATTGTTGATCCAATATACATAGACTTGGATACTTAGTCAAGTTTTCTGTCGCGATGCGCTCGCTCCGCGCCCTTGCATCGACCGTCTGGCCAGCGCCAATCCCAACAGGCTCTATGTTATACTTATTGTTGCTAAGAGCGAGTGAAGGCGAGGTGGCGATGGCTACCCAAGCGCGCGTATACACAGTCGATGATGTTTGGCAGCTTGACCAGCAGCCGATGAATATCGGCGAGAAATACTATCTCATTGATGGGGAGTTATTTGCAGCGATGTCACCGGGTGAATTACATGGCGAGTTAGCGACGAGAATTGCGTTTCATCTGTTTACTTTTGTTGAAGCAAAGAACTTGGGCAGGGTAACTGTCGAAACCGGTTATCACCCGCGCGGCAGCCAAAGGACGCTGTTGATACCCGATATTGCCTTCGTCAGCAAAGCACGGGCGTCCCAGCCCCCGCTTGAGGGCTTTGTGCCACGGATGCCCGATTTGGCGGTGGAGATCCTCTCGCCCTCGCAACCCCTAGCGACCGGGCGTCGCAAAGCCAAAGTCTACCTGCGTCACGACACGGCGATGGTGTGGCTTATTCACCCACAAGAACAAAGCGCCGATGTTTGGATCGCCGCGAAGGATGGCTCGCCGCAACGCGAGACCATTGATGTGGATGCTGCACTAAGTGGCGGTACGGTGCTGCCCGGTTTCAAGCTACCGCTGCGAAAGTTATTCTTGAATAAATGAGCATATAAGCTTCGGCGCTGGCGTTGACACGGACGTCAGAGGGAAACCATCAAACGACGCCGAGCAAGAAGCCAGGCCGGCGATGTCAGCGCTTGCGCCTCAAGAAGCGAGTATCTGTAGGGCGCGAAGCAGCGCCGCATCATCCCCCACGTTCCCTGGGAAAACGACATAGGCGCCGCCGGCGTAGTCGCTACTGGAATCGGGCTGCCAGACGGGAATACCGGGCAAAATCTGTCCCAAGACCCGCGCGCGCTTGATCGCCAGCGCCCCAGTCGCCAAATCGCTGGAGGTGATTCCGCCTTTTGCGATGATGAAACGCGGCACGACCGGCAGACCCCGCGTGATATCAACCAGACATTGTGAGACGCGCTGACCGATGGCCAAGCTGCTCTCACTATCATGACCGGCGACGACTTCGCGGCTGGTATGTAATACCGCGTGCCGCCCGCTTTTCAGAATTGATGTCAACTCGGCTATGATCGCCGCAACTAGGGAATCCGGTTCCTCTGACTCCAGCAAGTCCGCGACCGGCAATTCGACTCCTTGCACCATCTCACCCGCGAGCAAGACCGCCAGTTGATCAGATGACTTCTTGACGTAGGAGCCAACAACCACCAGTCCGCCCTTATCCGACTTTGGCGGCATGTCCGCCGCGTCAAGCGTTGGGCGAATTGGGACGCCGCCTCTGATACCGGCGAACGAAGCAGCGCTGCGATAGATCAGGCGGGTACCGGCAGACTCTGCCCGGAGACAGGCCAAGGCGACCACCTCCAGATCCCGCTCGCTCACGGCATCAACCACGCACATAGCGCCACCATTAAGGCTATGCAAGAGCGCTTGCACCGCTACAGGACCACCGCCGCGAATGGTGTCAATGGAAATGGAGAGCACTTCATCCGCGCTGACACGGCCGGCGGTCTTCTCTTCAACCCACTTCTGCAAATTGGAATTGCGGTAACCGAACACAGCATCGTTGGCGTATGGTGTCCTTGCTGCCGGGACGAGCTGCCTCCCGTCTTGAACGTAATGCACTCCCTGTATCGTATAGCGCCCGCCTGCCATAAACGCCGGAATAACAAGCACGCCGTCAGGCGGTGACTCGGACGATTCCGCCAGCGCATCGGTTTCATCCGGGAAGTGCCCGCGCAAGGTGGAATCGCTGCGACTGATCACGGTGTAGGGTCGTCCGGTCAGCTCGGCGGCCGACCGCAAGTTACGCGCTATCTCCTGGTTTAGCGAGACAGCTTGCACTGCGACTACGCTGCGCGAATTGGTCAATATGTAACAGACGGGGTCGGCGCTGCCCATCTCGCTACGGAGCGCTTCCACCGGCCATTCGGTCAAGACGATTGTGTCGTGTACCGTCTGTGTCCCCGTGGGATCGTCATCAAGGACAAATACCTTCTGATTCGTTTCCCGTATCAGCGCCTGAATCTGCGGGATTAGGTCAATGTCCCACTCAGCGGGCAAGCGGGAAAACAGCTCCGACTTTTCAACCGGCTTGATATCATCCCCCGAATACAAATTTCACCTCAAACGTAGAGAAGACGAATCGATCAACCAGATTCAACTTTGTCAAACTGCGGCGAGTGATGCCGTGGTGCTCTCCCGCACTGAGACAGATTCGCCCGACCAGGGCTCACGACCATCAATCACACTCAGAATGGCATCTTGGTCAATCAAGGTCCGCTGAATCTGTCGGATGTCAACATCACGCATATATTGGCCATTCAACGCTGCGACTGCTGCTGACGTGCCCGCGGCATGCCCCGTTGCCATGCAGGTTGCCGCGCCACGAATCGAAGCTTGCGACAGATGGTCGCAGGAGATGCAGCGCCCGCCGACAACCAGATTCTCCACACCTTGCGGCAGCAGCGCCCGCAACGGGATGTCATGCGCTCGCTCTAGAGTACTGATCTTAAAGACCGTGCCCTTCAGATGATAATCAAGAGCACGACAGTTCAGCGCCACGACATCATCAAAGCGCGCCTCGCTTTTGGCATCATCAATCGTGATGAAATATTCGCCCAGGATCTGGCGCGACTCGCGGACACCAAGGTGCGATTGGGCGACTATGAAGGCGTTTTCGAATCCGGGCACATTGTCCTTCATGAAATTCAGATGATCGATCGCCCCGCGCAAACCGTCAACTTCGGCCTGCGTCAACGCTTTCGGGTCGAGAGGATTGATATCCGAATTGCCCTGAATGCGGACGGCTTCGCGATAGATGCACAGCTTCACCGTTGGCATCCAACCGACGTGGAAGCTTTCTTTGGAGATAAAGTCGCTGCTGTCTTTGGGTATCGTAATCGTAAACATAGGTTGGGCGCCGCCGTCCTTGTTTTCGACCTCCAGACCGCGTACCTTCAATCCGAGCCGTTCTTCATTCTCCCGCGCCCACTCAACCACCTGTGCGGAATCGACGCCGCAAGCGATATGATCGCATGATACTTGCTGGATGTTTTTGATGTCTTCGACTTGATTGGGCGCGCCACACCATGCGGCGATGTCAGCATCGGCACTGGTATCAACAAAAGTTTTACCTAAAATGACGCCGCGTCCGCCTTTCGTCTGAATAACGATGCCCTTAAGGACTTCTCCCTCCATCACCACATCATAAGCCCAGGAATGCGGCCAAAGATTCACGCCTTCTTCTTCAATCATGTCGAACGCGATCTTCTTGGTATAGGGCGGCCAAATCTGATTTTTCGTTCCGTTGTGGGTGATGAATGCCTGACCATCCTTTTCCATACGCTTCAGGTATTCCATTGGAAGACCGCGTATGATCAACTGGTCATGGCTATCGCCAAACCAGCCTATGCTGGTGTTGTAAGGCGCGGTGCTACAACCACCGAGATAGCCATAACGCTCAATCAACAAGGTGTCGGCTCCGGTGCGCGCGGCAGCAACCGCCGCCAGGAATCCCGATGAGCCACCTCCGACTACAACAACATCAGCTTCATCCAGCACCGGCAATTTCTCGGCGGGCATTTCAATCATCTGTACTTGGGACACGCGCTTTTCTCCTTAGATTGTTTGATTGGCTAGCTTTAACCGGGAAAAGCATCCAAAACGGATTTTGTGTATTCGATGGCGAGGCGCGGGCTCGTCATAACCTGGAGTCCGGTCACGCTTTCAACTAGCGGCGCCAAGCGCGTCATTGATGCCTGCGCAAAGACGATGATGTCGACTTCTTTTGCAAGTTCGGCGGCAGCTTCAACCACCATCTGATCGTGTGTCTCCTTATCCCCTCCCATCAAGATATGAAAGGCGCCTTCAACCAATCGATCATGCACTGTGATATCTTTATCCATTGAAGCGGCATTCTCCTGGATGAGATCGATCGTCGGTCCCAGCGTGGTTGGCACCGTCGCCATGACGCCGATATCCGTCCCCAATTCGACTGCTTTGAGAGTCATAGGATCATCGATCTTGATGACGGGAATCCCGACGGTGTCCCGCGTGGGATCAATGCTGGGCCCAAGGGATGAACAAAGGGATAACACGGCATCAGCGCCTGTCTCTTCCGCCGCTTTCACATAGGCGGACATGCGCTTTTGCACGTCGTCGTCAATGACGCCGGTTTCCATAACATCGGGCAAGAGCGAGTCATCCACGATGTTGATAAGCCGCACATCGGGCATGATCTCGGCGAACATGTCCTTCATCATCGTCTCCACGTTGACGAAAACCATGCTCTTATGTATCAACGCGAGTGTCTTTGGCATTTCTACTCCTTCCCAGTTTAGTCCATTCATTCTTTCATTTGATGCCAGTCGTGACGATGCCGCGCACGAAATAGCGCTGCGTAAACATGAAGACAATAAGCGTCGGCATCAGGGTAATCACTGACGCCGCCATCAGTAGATTCCAGATCGTTCCTTCTTCTTGCCGGAAGGTTGCCAGCACTGCCGCCACTGGTTTCGTCAGCGGAAGCATGATGCGCCAGTCGATCCCGAAGGCGCTTGCCCCATCTATCCTGGCCGCGTCTTCCAACTCTTTCGGGATAGTCATCATGAACTGCCGGTAGAGAAAGGTGCCAAATGTGCTGGCCAGTGCTTGTGGAGCGATTAGCGTAATGTGATTGTTCAGCCAGCCCAGCTCTCTATACAAAATGAAAAGCGGGACGATGTTGACCAATGTCGGTATCATCATCGCTGCCAGCAAAAAGGCGAATAGCGCATTCTTGAAGGGAAAATGGAAGCGCGCGAATCCATATCCGCCCAATGAACAGAACAACAGCTGACTCAGAATAGAAAGAATGGATACTTTGAAACTATTGAACATAAAGGCGCCGAAGGGCTGCGCTTCCCAGGCGTCCCGATAGTTTTCCCACTGCACGGTCTTAGGGATGAATTGCGGTGGATAGGCGAAAACATCCTTGCGTGGTTTCAACGAAGTGGAAACCATCCAGACCAGCGGCAAGACCATCATTGAGGCAATCGTAAGCAAGGCGATATAGTGCGTGCCGGCGCCGATGAGCTTTGCCCAGCGCGCCTGACGTTGATGCGCAACTGTGATCGCCATCATCATCACTCCCCGTAGAAGACCCAATATTTGGAGGCGCGCCACTGGATGAAGGTCACCAGCGCAATCACGGCGAAGAGGGCAAAGGCCATGGCCGCAGCATATCCCATCTTGAAGAAGGAAAAGGCGTTTTGCCACAAATAATAGACCCAAACATCCAAAGCCCGCAGCCGTCCCTGGGCGCCGGTACTAACGGTGAAAATATAAATGATGTTGAAGACCTGAAATGAACCGATCATCGTGATAATCAGCACGAAAAAGGACGTTGGCGAGAGCATGGGCAGGGTGATATGCCGGAAGCGCGGCCAAGATCCGCCACCATCAATCTTTGCAGCCTCGTAGAGCGCCTCAGGAATGCTCTGCAACCCCGCCAGGAAAAGCAGCATATTGTAGCCCACGCTCTGCCACACACTGACGACAATGACGGAAAACATGGCGATGTTAGGGTCAATCAGCCAGGATTGCCCTTCCAAGCCCAACATCCGCAAGCCTTGATTGAGCAAGCCTAGTTTGCCGTTGAGAATCCACTGCCAAACCAGCGCGACCGCAATGGTGGAGCTGACATGGGGGATCATGTATATCAGTCGAATCAAGCGAATGCCGGGCAAAGGGCGATTGACTAACAGCGCGAGACCGAGTCCGCTGGGAATGCCCAGCAGCAACATGCCGACTGTGAAAAATATCGTGTTCTTAAGCGCGTCCCGTGCAAAGGTATCGGCCAGAAGTTGCTGATAATTCTCCAGGCCGGCCCATTCCGGCGCAGTCAGCATATCATAGTGGGTGAAGCTGATACCCAAAGTGCCGAGTGTGGGCACGATGTTGAAGACCAGGGTGCCCAATACCACCGGCATGACGAACAGCATACCGACCAACTGGAGCCTTTTCCACTTAAGGCCGAATCCAGCAAGGGCGGAACTGCCTATCTGATTCGCGATGACACTCATGAGCCTTCTGCCAGGAAAGGCAATCCGGAGTCTGATGACGCGAGGTACGCCTGCCCTCGAAAGATCAGGCGTACCTGTGATGAAATACGGGAAACGCAGTCCGCTCCCGTATCCGCTAACCTAAGCTGTGGCTACATATCGCCGCCCAGGCAACCGCCAACCTCGGCGAGAATCTCATCCGCCAGCGGCTTGGCTTCGTCGAATACCTCTTTGGCTGTGCGCTGACCCAGCATGACTTGCTGAATCATCGGCCATACGACGTCTTGTACCTGGCCGAAACCTACGGCAAAGGGATTGCTGCGAGCGTAGTTCAATGCTTCAACCAGCATCTCGCGCCCGACTGGACCGTTGGGGATCCAGGTATCGTAGGCTGCGGAACGACTGAAGGGGATAATGGACTTGGTCTCGGCGAGAATCGTCTGCGATTCCGATCCCATCAAGAAGACGGCGAACTTCGCTGCCTCTTCGGTGTTGTCTCCTACAGGTCAGCCATAGCAGCGATATGCACAACCGAGACTTCCGCCCGGGCGCAGAGTTGGGAATCCGCTACAGATCCACGTTCGGTCATGACACCGCGATCAGCCATAAAGTGAATTATCTGTCCGGCGACTGAAAGGGCAGGCGATAGTGCCGCCGCCAATATGCCGCGCCTTGCCTGGATTCCCCGTGGCGCGGCGCTTCCATGGCAATTAAGCGGTCGGCCAATGCCTGAATCATTCCTGACCGTACTTCCGCGAGGTCGCCATCATCGTAAAGGTTGTGTATTTCCAGCGGATCCAGTTCAAGGTCGTACAATTCACCGTAAGACTGACCGGGATAGTAGACCAGCTTGTAGCGGGCGCCGCGCAACATCTTCACCGCGCCGCTTTCCGCGAAAACAAACTCGACTGGGACGTCCGCCTCGCCGCGCATCGCTGGCGCCAGGCTGCGCCCCTGAACCTCAGGCGGAATCGGAATTCCCAGAAGGTCCAGCAGGGTTGGGTAGAAATCAACCAATTCAACGGGCGGCTCCACAATCGGCCCAGCGCCGACGCCAGGCGCGCTAACGATAAAGGGAACATGCAGGGACTTGTCATATAACATCGGAAAAGCATCCTGACTTTTCAACAGCATGCCATGGTGTCCCAGCAGCTCCCCGTGATCGGCCAGGAAAACGACAAGCGTATCGTCTATCAGCTGCGTATCTTCGAGCGCTCTGATGATCTTGCCCACCTGATCGTCCACCAGCGTGACTGTACCATAATAATGGGCGATCACCCGGCGCAGCTTTTCTTCGGTCAGTTCATTGAAATCGAGACCAAGACTGGCTCTGCCACCTGCCTTATACTCACGATGCTGCGGCGGTTTCCTCCCCAGATCGCTATGAAATGTCTCCGGTATGAGCATGTCGGCGGGATCATACATGGAGGCATAAGGCTCGGGCGGCTCAAAAGGATTGTGCGGATTTGGGAACCCGACGAAGAGATAGAAGGGTTGTCTGCTCAATGCCTGATCGTGAATGAACTCCACCGTCCGGTCACCCGCCCAGACATCGTAATACGCTTCAAGGGGCAGGGGACTCACCACCGCCTGAAAGTTTTCGCGATAGTCCGGAAGCTCACGATTGGCATAATGTCGCCAGACAGCCTCCCAATATCCGTTCGCAATTAGCCAGTCCCGGTAATCGCCCCTAAAATGCGCCGGAGTCGTCCGGCTTGAGGTCTGTCCGCCACTGAGCATGATGTATTGATAAGATGATCGCTCTTTCAACGGGTACAAATGCACCTTGCCGATCGCCGCAGTGAAGAATCCATGCTCTTGTAGATACTCCGGCAGGGTAACTTCATTTGGCGCCATCGCGACAAGATTGGAAATCGCTCCATTGACATGGGGATAGCGCCCCGTGATCAGTGATGATCGGCTGGGCACACATTGAGGATGCTGCGCAAATGCGGATTCGAAGCGAACTCCATTCAGAGAGAGTTGGTCAACATGGGGCGTCTTTACGACTTGGTTTCCATAGCAGCCGAGGCAATCAGCGCGCAGCTGATCGGCAAGCATCACGACAACGTTGGTCATCTGAGATTCACAGTCCTGCGAATGAATTACATTGGACTAACCACTGTGACAGATGATCATTATTCTCTCGTTTCAAGTCTCTGTAAAGCACACCTTCTAATGATGATTTCCTTGCCCGGCAGATTCAGCGTGAAAACCAGCGCGCTGCCTTTCAACTGACGGTAACGAGACCATATGCCATCATGATGCTTGATGACAACCAGATTTCCCGGTGATCAATCGCAGAACACCAACCCGGCGGCAAAACAGCTCTGGCACTTAGATCTACTGGTGGCCCATACGCTAGCTGCCTGGCGCTGGCTTGCCAAGCGGAGTACGGATCCCCCTGGGTTCAAGGGACAGTTCAATAACCTTTAGCAGGAATTCGCGCGCGGTTTTCTATTGCGCGGCTTGCATGTGCGGGTCGGCAGCCTTGTCAGTATACCAAGACCGCGAAAAGGACTGTTGCGGAGCTGATTTGTTTGTCTGGCTGAAATAGTTGTCCAGCACTTTCTGCTGCCCCGCGCCCTTGAAGCCGATTAGTCCGTATTCCAGCGGATCGGAGTTGATAATACCCCAGCTATTGCCTTGCCAGGTGCTGATGACGGCAATCGCGAAGTCGAGGAAAGTCTTGATATTCGGCACAGCGGTCACCAACTCGCCGGTCGTCCAATCGGTCTTGGGAGTTGTCCAAGCCATTGTACGCTCTCCTTTTTTGGACTTCTGTCATTTCCTCGCGTATAATGGAGTTGTCCTGCTAAACATCAAGCAGGTTTGTGAATGTGTCGTGTGGAATGGCTTGTGACAGGGCATATCCACACGACACAACCGCTTTTTACGGTCCTCGAAATACATCATTTGCCATCGGCTGCTCTTCTTGTCCTTTAACTTTAATTTGATGATACGTGCTGATAATAGAACATTTATGCTAACAGATGCGGCTATTTGGTCGCACGTTTGTAAATTCTATGAAATTCCTGCGGTTTTCGTACCGCTTACAAGCGAACATGTTCGTCCATCCCTGAGTTTCTTCACTCGAGACGACTACTTGGCTCAAAGACCTCTACCGTGGGTGCATGCCGCCCCGATCATGAGACAATCCCAGCATCGACGCCCCACTGATGATCGCCTTGGCAGAGGTCGCGCTAGAACACGACCTGGACCCCCGGCTCGGTGATCGTGATGATGAATTGACCGGACATTTCGCGGGACCTTTCAACGTCTTATCTCTGGAAGTTGCTTATGATGTTCTTGCAAGCCACTCATTGCTTTAACATATCCTGCAGCAGTCCCGCCACCGCCTCGGCAAAGGACGGGTCATTGATATTGTAATCTAGCTCGACTACCGGGATATCGGATCGGAGATTGCCCTTGATGGAATCGAAGCAAGCGCCATCGGCGGCGGGATCCCAGAAGGCTCCATCGATACTATCCAGCATGGAAACACCTTTGAGCGGCAGGGCGATGGCGACCGGCGCAGTTGCGGCGTTGGCGACTGCGGCGATCATTTCACCGATACGCTGGTTCTCTTCTACGTTGGTGCGCAGAAGGGTGGCGCTTGGCGCCCATTGATAGAGATTACGATCGCGATACCTTGGCGGAAGTGAATCGAGCGCGCCAAAATTGGCCATATCCACGCAGCCCGGCACGATGACCGCCGGGATACCAGCTCGTGAGGCGGCCATGCCTCGGTCGGGTCCAGCGCTGGCGCCACCGCCACAAACCTCGTCGGCTAGTTCAGTCATGGTGATGTCCAGAGAACCAACGACATGACCTTCGGCGATCAGCGCCTCCATCGTCCGGCCTCCGATGCCTGTAGCGTGGAAGATCAACACTTCGTAGCCCTGCGCCTCGAGAATGCTGCGGGCATGGTCGACGCAGGGCGTCGAATTGCCGAACATTGACGCGGTCACGAGCGGTTTTTCGTCCACAATCGCCGGCGGCTCCGCCTGGACCATTCCCGCGATTGCCGCCGCTGCATTGGCATAGATCTTTCCACTGATGCGATTGATGCCAGCCACATCGACAACCGAAGGCATCATGACAATGTCCGTGGGTCCGACGTAGGGACGTACGTCTCCGCTGGCTAAAGTCGAGACCATCACTTTGGGGACGCCAACCGGCAGGGCGCGCATACCCGCGGTGGCAATCGAGGTCCCGCCGCTGCCTCCCATGCCAAGCATGCCATGCAGCTTACCCTCATTGAACAAACGGCGAACGATCAGCGCCAGGCCGCTGCCCATCGTATCGATCGCTTCCTGCCGCTGCCTGGTCTGGCGCAGCTGCTCCAAGTCAGCGGCGCCGGTTCTGGCGACCTCTTGGTTGCTGACGTCGGGAATGAAAGCTGGCTCGCCGAGAATACCGAAATCGATCACGATTGCGCGGCAGCCATGTGCCTCTATGAGCTCCTTAACAAGAGCAAACTCAGCGCCCTTGGTATCGAGAGCGCCGGCGATGACGACGGTTTTCGTCTCGTTCGCCATCGCCTAACGCTCCCTGATCTTATGATTCTTGAAAGCTTTGACCGCGCTCATCACCGCCTTTTCGATAGGGATGCGCTCGATGCTTGAAGCACCCACAAAGCCATGCGCATCGGTTCGCTCGTAAAGTACCTGCGTATCTTCCGGCTCGGCAAAGGGACCGCCGTGCGCCAGACAGATCACATCCGGGTTTACCCCCCAAGCGCCTTCCATAATTCGTTGGGCGTTCGCCAGCGACTCCTCCATCGGGTCGGCCGGGAAGCCGATCAAGCCGCCAGCCGTGCCGCCAACGTGCGCGCAGACCGCATCCACCCCAACCTCAGCCATGCTAGCCGCTTGCTCCGCATTAAAAACGTAGCACATGGAAAAGATGTTCCGCTCGCGCAGCAGGCGGATCAATTCCACCTCGCGGGCAAATCCCCAAGGTTGGCCCAGGCTACTGGCGATGTTCTCGTGCTCTCGCGCGAAGAAGTCGGATACATGCTCGTGGTTGCCGACAGTGGGAAAGTTGATAAAGCCATCAAATCCCTGTTCCACGAAGCGGTCGATCACCTTTTCCAAGTCGTAAGTGGTCTGATCATTCGCTTCAATGCCGGCGATGATCGGCGTGTCGTTGACGACGTTGCTGATTTCGTCGTACATGTCGAGCGTCCGTGGGTTGGAATGACCGATGACGGCTGTACGCAGTCCCATGATTCGGGATTTGCCGGTGCTGTAGCAGACGATGATGTCTGCCCCGCCCAGTTCCGCGCACTTGGCCACAATGCCCGCGCTGCAGCCCGCGCCAATAATGGCGTCTCCATTTGCGAGTGTGATTCTGAGTCTGTTTAGAATCTCATCTCTGTTCATGTATACCTACTTCCAGATTTGCGAATAGACGCGCATGAAATTACGGCCGAGCACCTTCCTGGTTTCATCTTCGTCATATCCCCGCTCCAGCAGCGCCTTGGTGAGATTGGGGAAATAGCGGGGATCGTCCAAGCCTTGCGGATAATAATACGGCGGCGGCGGATAATCTTCGGGATTCCATTGGCCCGTCTTGACGAAATACTCGTAATGCGCCTTTGACTGTTCTTGCATGGATTCATCAATGTATTCAAAGTCAATCCCTACACCGATGTGCTCAATGCCCACAAGTTCAGCGATGTAGTCCACATGCTTGAGCAGATCATCGAGGGTGGGGCGCCGCTTCTTAGCCACGAATGGGGGAAAGCCATTGATGCCGATGACGCCACCCATATCGGCCACCCGCTTGATCTGTTCGTCGCTCAAGTTTCGCGGGCTTTCGCAGACACCTTTAGCCAGATTGTGGCTGAATACGACCGGATATTCGGATACATCCATCGCATCGAGGGTTGTCTGTATCCCGGTATGGCTGCAGTCAACCGCGATGCCAGCCCGGTTCATCGCCTTGATCAAGCGGACACCGAAGGCGCTAAGCCCGGCATCAGTTCGCTCCAGGCAGCCATCGCCGACGAAGTTCTTTACGTTGTAGGTCAATTGGATAACGCGCACGCCCAAGGCTCGGTAAACATCCACCAATTCGATGCTCTGTTCCAGCGGGAGCGAGTTTTGGAAATGGAATAGAATGCCCAGTTTGCCTTCCGCCTTGGCACGGCGGAAGTCCTCTACCTCAGTGACATGCAAAAGCTCATGACTACGTTCTTTGATGATGTTCATCCAGTCGGCGATCCGCTTGATCGCCTCGCCGCAATTGTGGTTGGCAGCGACAGATGGCGTCGCCACCGTGACGCCGCCTTCGAAATAATACGAAGTGTGATCTGGCGAATAATTCAGTAGCGGGCAAGTGCCGTCAAAGACTATCGCCTCTTCATGCACTCGTTTGTAGTCGATCATAGGCCTTCGCTACTTACCCGGTTGAATCAGCCACGGCCATACAGCGCCTGGAAACGCGCGGGCGGGCTGATGCCCACGACCGTATCGTTGTGCCACTCCAAATCATAAGTCTGACCGCCGATGACTTCGCTGATCGTTTCGCGGCGGGAAGGCAGCCATATCTGAATGATAGCGCCAGGCTGCTGCGCCGAAAGCTTAAGATAGCCGTCTTCAACCGCATCGGCGGCGGATTTCCGCGCTAGCGCGTCGATCTGATACATGACCTCAGCGGGTTTCGCCCAAGACGGGATTCGCACCCCGAGACACTTGGATTGGTTGAGCTGCAGGGTGATGGGTTCCTGCCCCGGTGGCGGGCAAGTCAGTACCGCTGATGTATCGGACTTTGAGTAGAGTAAATCGATACGCACTTTGGTCTCATCTACCGTCGCAATTGCCTCCCAAGCCTCGCAGATGGCTTGGGTGGACCCACCGACCAGATCGGCGTTGATCTGAAAAGCTTCTTCCGGGTAGGAGATTAAGTCGTTTGGGCTGCCAAAGCAGAAGCCGCCGCGCGCGCGCCGGGCCACGTCGCCGTAACGCGCCTCGTCAGTATTCTCAAGACCAACCGCTTCCTGCACCCAGGATGTATCGACAACTTGTGATGCAAGTAAATGATTGCGGAGCATCCTGTCCGCATCTTCAAAGTAGCGCGAATAACCCGCATCACCCAGCAAAAGCGCCGCCTCGATGAGATCACCGGTGTTATTAGCTTCGCCCCGGTTGATATCATGGCCGGCATAACCTGCGGCCGCCAGTGGTTCCGCCAGCCAGGGCATCCAGCGAAACTCCTTCACCCAGCCATAACTGCTGCGGTAGGGACGCATGCCAATGTCGTAGGCGAGTCGGGCGCGTTCAACGATTGTCTCATCGCCAGTCAAAATGCCATACTCGATCAGGCCAGTGATGGTACCGGTGATGGAATGCATGTGCGTACCGGCCTCAGCAGCGATCGAACCGTCGGCTTCGAACGCCGCGATCAAATTGTCGCGCGCGAAACGGCGTGCCAATTCCAACGCCACTTCATCGCCGGATTGACGATAATATTGGACCAGTGGCCGGATCATCCGCCCAGTGGTCGCTGGAGGAGTAGCGAGGATGCCGCTGAAGGCGGTTGTCCAGCCGTCAGGCCCGAGACATTCGCCCGGAAAACGCGCCTCATCTCCAATGGCCGCCAGGATGGAACGACACAGACGGCGCAAAGCCGGCTCGGCCCGCCCGTCGCCGCGCCAGTTCCATAACGCTAGCAATCCCAGGATGACTTCCCGGCAATTGTGCATCACCGCCATGTTCGGCTGCCACGGTGTTGGCGCGTTCCAAGACAAGCCGGACCTGTGGCGCTCGAGACTGTCGTAGAGCTGCAGTGCCAACGCATCGTAGACCTCGGGCGCGTCCGGCAGGTCGATGATCGGCGCGCAGCAGCCAAGCGCGTCCAAATAACGACCCACCACCTGCGGCGAGTCAAAGGGCCCGTGCTGCAGACGCGTCGGCTGCTGGATAAGTTCATAGTGGAAAAAGGGCAGGTAATCCTGCCGCTCATCCAGCGTGTGGAACATATGCTCAACTGCTAGATTGAGATGGCTGCGCAGATCAAGTTCGCTGACCCGGTCATACATGGCGGCGCCCAAACCCTCGTGAAATGAAAACTAAATTCGTCCGGCCACCCACTGGATGCCGCGGCCGATCACCAGACGGAAACTCGGATTGGCGTAGGCATGGTGGTCGTGACCCGATTGAAAACAGAAAACACGCGCGTTCTTGTAAGTCCGCGTCCAGGCGATGCTTTTCATACTCAGGGGATCGTCGGTGGTCAAAAGGATATCACTATCGTCCCCGGGCTCTTCCATCGTATAGGTCTCATCCAGCATATCCCAATCGCTCAATCCCTGAGTGACCGGATGCTGCCGATCGGCTATCTGGATGAAGGTCCGGTGATCCATGTGCCAGCCGAAACGACGGTCTTGAATGCCGACCAGATCTGACCACAGCTGCCACTGTGGATATGCCAAAATGCCATGGTGCAAGACAAATATACCTTGCTCACTTTCACCCAACTGTTCCAGCGCCGCTCTGGTATCCCGCTCCGGCGCATTCCGGTCGCTGTCCGGCGTGCTTTGATGAAAGTTGAAAAAGAGCAGTACATCGTATTCGCGGCGTCGGTCGCCTTCGTCGGCAGCAAACTCTTCCATGTGCTGCGGATAAAAGTCTAGCTCGGGCATGCCCCGAAAAGCCCCGTGGAAGGCCGGCACATCGAATGGATGCTGACCGGTGATCACGGCAGTCTTTATCTTCCGGCTTGTGGATTCACTGTTCATAGGGTCTCCCGTGCGCAATTCAATAGCTCTTGGACCTTTACCGGTTTCCCGCTTTGACTACTTTCAATCACGGCGAAGATCAGCGCGATCGACTGGAGATTATCTTCGACATTGGTCTCCATCGGCTCGCCGCCATCCAGCCAATGCACAAACTGTTCGATCAGCCAGGTGTTTTTCCATTTTGGTCGTTCCAAGAGCGGGAGCCTTTCGCCCTGCCCTTCAAACTTCGTGATCCGCTGCGTCGATGGGTCGTATGCAAAGCGCTCGAGACGACGCGCATTCAGCACCAAGGTGCCGAATTCACATTCAGCCCGAATCGTCTCATACTCCCAGTCTTTCAAACCGACGGCGTTGGTGCTGGCGCCCTCAAAGAATGCGCGGCTGCCGTTCTCGAACTGCATCGTGACCAATGCCTGCGAATCGCCTTTGTATTCGCCCCAGGCCGGATTCCAAGTTTGGGCGTAGATGGTATCACAGTTGGCGCCAGCCAGGTCGGCGAGGATATCCAAATGATGCACCGCGCCCTCGACCATCAGGGGATCCTGTATTTCGTGTCGGAAGACGCCCCAACTGCCGTATTTCCTCAGGTCGGCTGTCAGGTGACAGACGAGGTAGTCCAAGGTTCCATACCGACCAGACCGCAGCTCGTGGCGCAAGGTTGTCTTGTCCTGATCGAAACGGTGGCTCATCGTCACGCCCATTTTCAGTCCGGCTCGTTTCACTTTGTCCGCGATGCGGGCGGACGCCGCCAGCGTATCCGCGATCGGCTTTTCGGAAAGAATATGTAAATTGTGTGCCAATGCCAGGTCTACGACTGCTTCGTGGTGAGCAGGCGTCACCACAATCGTGCAAAAATCCGCCGGGTTCTCGCTTAGCGCTTTCCGGAGGTCTGTGTAACACTGGTCGGCGCGCAAGCCGAGGCAATCCTGCGCTACCTTCAAGGCCCCGGGATTGATATCGACCGCGGCAACGACTTCAATCAAGCCGTCTTTGATATTCGGCGGCAGCGCGGTTTCGCACCACTCGCCGCCCATCGCCCCAAGACCAATCTGAATCATTCGGTAGGCCATCGTATTGATCTGTAAGTTGGCACGTTCTCGTCCGCGCGATTAGCCGCGTAGACCGCCCACGGTCAGTCCCGCGATAAATCGCCGCATGAGCAATAGATAGACGACGATCATCGGTCCCGTCGAAATGATTGATGCGGCAAACATAACGACGTGATCGGTACGAAAACCGGCCGGCCTAAGCGTGGTGACGGCGTAGGCGATGGTGTATTTATCGGGTGATTGGATGAAGACCGCTGGCAGCAATAGATCGTTCCAACTCCACAAGAAGGCGAAGATCAGCACCGTGAGTATGCCAGAGCGAGCGAGTGGCACCATAATATAACGAAATACGCCCCATTCGCTGGCGCCTTCAACTCGACCGGCGTCCCCAAGCTCTTCCGGCAGTTGTAGAAAGAAAGAGCGCATGAGAAGCGTGGGAACGGGCAAGAAGGTAGCGGTTGTCGTCAAAATCACCGCCGTGCGCGAGTTGGCCAAGCCAAGCTGTCGCACGACGCGAGACAGCGGCTCGAGATAAGCAAAGACGGGCGTGACAATCGCCATCATGATCAAAAGCAGAATCAGTCGGCGCCCGGGAAAATCCAGACGGGAGACAGCATAACCCAGCATGGTCGCCAAGATTCCGATAAATAGCGAGACCGAGCCAGAAACCGCCAGACTGTTGTAGACGAACCTGCTGAATTTGGCGCCCGTCCAGGCATAAGTGTAGTTTTCGACATAGAGCCTGTCCGGCAGCGCCAGCGAATCCATCGTGATCTGTGTGTTGGTCGAAAAGCTGGCCATAAGAACCCAGAGAGAAGGAAAGACGAAAGGGATCGCCAGCACGACGACCAGCGTGTAAAGGGCATACCGTGTCAACTTGGTGGACAATATCGCCATGGTCCGCTCAGTCTTTTGGCGCAGTGCGCTCTCTAAACCACAGGAAAGCGGAAACGATCCCTATGACGAGGATCAGGAGTATGACGCCGAGAGCGGCCGCTTCGCTGGCGTTATAACCCTGGCGCGCCTTCTTGAAAATGAGCGTCGGCAAGATCTCGGTCGCGTAATAGGGACCGCCCAAGGTGGGCGTCGTCAGCGGGAATACGACAGCGAATGGCGTCAAGCCGACAATCAACATGATCGTCATGACGAACGTAGCGACGTTCCTGACGCTTGGAATCGTAATGAAGCGGAAAACCTGGATTTCCGAGGCGCCGTCCACCTTGGCCGCGTCATAAAGAGACCGGTCGATCTGCTGAATCGCGCCGGTGAAGACGATGTAGCAGAAGGCCGTCTCATGCCAGACGAATACTCCCATCGCCGCGTAAATGGCTATCTTGCCATCACCAAGCCACTGCGGTTTGACATCGGTGAAGCCCAGGGCGTGAATCACTTGATTGAGCATGCCATAGCTGGGGTCGTAGACGCGCGCAAAGAGCGCCGCCGCCACCGCCATGGAGAAGAAGTATGGGACGAAGAAGGCGAAGCGAAACAAGGGCTTCAGCCTCAGGTTGGTATCCTCAACCAGCGCCGCCGCGACCAAACCAATAGTCGTCGGGACGAAGAGCCCAACCACGCCCCATAAAATACTGTTCTTGATCGCCTGCGAAAACGGATAGTTGCCGGTCGCCCGCGCGTAGGTCTTGAAGCCGACAAAGTCGCCCATATCCGGGCTGATGCCGTCCCATTTGTAAAAGCTCAACCCGACCGTCTGAAAAGTAGGATAAAAGACGATGACCCCCATCAAGATTAAGGCGGGCGTCACAAGAGCAGCAGCCAGCAGCCACTGTTCTCGCGTCTTTGCCGAAGCGGATCGCCATGCGTCCAGAGGCCGCAGACGAAGTTTCGCTGGGAGGGCGGACATCTACTCTATCGCAATCTTGTAAGCGGTACGCTGAACTGCCGAGCTCAGCCCGGTATGCGTGGACTGAGCCCGGTTGCTTTTATGGACTAGAGCAAATCGCTGCGATTTTCGGGAATCTGCCCGTCCTCGATATCTTGCTCCCAGGCATCCTGGACGTTTTGCCCCCACTGCTCAGGCGTGAGGATCCCGGAAAGGATGGCGCCCAAGCCCTGCTGATAGGCGTCCTGAGTAGGCTGCGGTAACCAGCCGAAGACTAACAGCGACGACTCCTCGCCGGTAATGATCGGCAAGCGTTGAATCTGAGGTATAGCGAGCTCGCCAAAGGCTCTGGTCGCCAAAAGATTACCCCGCTCCAGCAGGACCTTGGCCCCCGTGCCCTTGATGCAGAAATCGAGGAACAATCCGGCTGCGTCCGGGTCTTGCGCCGCCTTCGGGATGACCATCGCTTCCGTCTCGCCCGTGCACCAAATCGGTCCGCCTCCTGGACCAGGCATCGAGAGCATATCCCAGTCATCGTCAAATTGGCGCTGCATCTCGGAATAGAACCAGGTGCCCGTCACGTTCAGGGCTGCAGCTCCCGAGACGAAGCGTTCGTTGCCGTCGTCCTGCGTGATTGACAGTACATCGGGATCGAGCAGACCGTGGTTGTAAAGATCCAGTATCGCTCTGGCCGCCTCAACGGCCGGTGGATCCGTGAATTTGCCATCGCCAAAGATGACATCGACGCTGCTGCCAGGTCCGCTTAGTCCGCCGATGCTGGCCCACAACTGGTAGTGCATCAACTGGATCTGACTGAAACCGCGATGGCCGGTTGTCAGCGGGATCAAGCCCGCCGCCTTGAATTTCTCCAGCATGGCGACGAATTCTTCCCAGGATTGCGGCTCGCCCACATCAAAGCTTTCGAGGACTGACTTTCTGTACGATGCGCCACAAATCTCATAGTAAAGGGGCAAGGTCCAGAGCTGCCCGCCGCGCGACGACCGTCGCAGCGCTGCGGCCAACACCCACTCATCCCAGTCGTAGAGGTCGCGGTAGCCATCGAGTGGCTGGATCAAACCGGCCTTGAGAATGGGATCAAGCTTGAGGAACTTGGGATTCTCGTTCGAGATCAGATCGACAGTGCCCGCCTCCATCGCATTGCGCTGCCATGTTATGCCGACGACCATCGCTTCGATCTGGCTGAATTCAACGTCTATCTCGGGGTGTTCTTCTATGAAGGCGTCTACAACTGCCACAAAGTCCGTGCCAGGACCGGACTCAATCTGAAAGCGGAGAGTGCCTGACTCCGGAATGGACTGGGCGAATGCCATGCCGGAACCGAGCGCGGTTCCGACGGTGCCAACGCCCATCAACCTCAGCATATCTCGGCGAGAAATGCCATTTCTTGAGCTATTCATTGCAAATCTCCTCTGAAGAATATCTTCGCCGCCCCATTATGGGGAGACTTAAAAACACATTGAATCTGTAACGTGTTGCACGATGTAACGAGGGTAACATGTTGGTCGAAATGTGTCAAATAATGACGCTGCATGCGACTGATTTAGCGCGGCTATGTCTAGCGGGACTCCATGTAAACCACTCACATCCACCCGCGCCGCGGATACTTGCTATATTTTGACGACGTAGATGTATGTTGGCTATAATTTTGTTGGAAGTCCGTACGCCGGGATTATCGCGATTGCTGGATTCGATGGCGTCCTTTGCGCAAAAGACAAATTGTAGGCCATAGATACTGACTGAAGTAAGGAGGCGACAAGGTCCAATACATACAACGTAGTCACCAAAATAGACCGTCTGAAAGAACAGTATTCAAAGGAGCTCTACTACCATGATTCACCCTAACCTTCATTCGAAAATACACAGGCTGCTGCTCACTGTTTTGGCTGCTCTCCTGATAGGCGTAGTCGTGAGCCCGGCCATCGCACAAGATTCCACCGATGTGCTGGTCTGGTCTTTGGGCTATAGCGGCGACTATAACGATATTCTGGTCGAGCGCTTCAACGAGGCGAATGATGACGTCAACATCGTCTACGAGGATGTCTTGACCGGCACCTTCACGGAGAACAACCAGAAGGTGCGCGTGGCGATGGAAAATGAAGCTGGTCCGCACGTCCTTGGCGGCGTGGACACGGGCGCCAACTTGCAAGCATTGGTTTCGACCGGGCAAGTCAAAGACTTGACCGAGTTTTATCGGGCGACCGGCTTGATTGAACGCATTCCCGACAACCTGCTTGCGCAAGTTTCGATAGAGGGGCGCATTTACGCCATCCCGCAAAATATGGAATCTGTCGGCATCTTCTACAACAAAGATGTATTCGCCGAATTGGAGCTGGAAGTGCCCGGCACCTTCGAGGAATACATCGGCGTTTTGGAAGCGGTCAAAGACGCTGGCTACTACGGCTATGCCATGGGGCTGGCAGGTGGCTGGCCGTCGGCGCTGATGGCCTCTATGTTCATGTACAGCAGCGCTGGCTCGGAGTACATTGAGGTGCTCAGCGGCACACAGCCCTGGACCGACTGTGACAATTGCCTCGACGGATTGAATGCGTTCTACGGCATGGTCGCCAACGAATACGCCAATCCAGATGGCCTGGGCATTGACTACAATCAGGCGATTGATCTGTTCTATCAAGGTCAGACGCTTATGGTGCTCAACGGACCGTGGTTCATCGACGATGCCATGTCGGCCGATCCCGACTTCGAAATCGGCTTCTTCTACCTGCCGCCGGTCAATCCCGCTACCGATATCAAGACGCTTGGCGGAATCGGCAGCGCGTTGATCATCGCCGAATATGCGCCGTTAGACGCCGCGTTCAAGGTCGTGGAGTGGTTAACCTCTGAAGAGGTAGCCGTGCAAGCGCTCCGTGATGTCGCTGTGCTGCCGGCCTTCTCTATTCAAGTGCCGGAGGACCTGCCCCCGCTCTTTTACCAGATCGCTACCGAAACGGCCGCCAACGTCGCCTTGATCGGTTTCTGGCCGGTCACCTATCTGCCGCCCAAGGTCTTCGGTGATATGAACCAGATCGTACAGGGCATGATCGGCGGGATGCTCACACCTGAAGAGCTCCTAAGCGAAATGCAGGACACACACAGCACCTACCTGGCGGAGAACTAAGTCAGGCCGGTAAATTGACTAAATCAGGCGCGGCGGTATTTCCAAGTATCGTCGCGCCTTTCTCCTTGAAGCCGTTCGCCTTATCACGGTTGCGAATATTGCGACCGGAAAGGACGCAAAAGCGTGGCGCAAATGCTCACCAGCCCGGGAGAACGCGCACCTGGTCCTCGATTTCGCCTTGACCTGATACCGTATCTGTTCATCTTGCCCGCCGTCGTCATCTATGTGATATTCAACCTCGGTCCGGTGCTGGCATCCTTCTTTTTCAGCTTCTTCAAGTGGGATCTGCTCACGCCGACGACGGAATTCGCCGGCTTTGCTCATTATGACTTCATCCTCAATGATGCTCGCTTCTGGAACGCGCTCAGTCATAACTTCATCTTTCTCGGGCTGGCCGTCGTTATTCCAGTGTGGATGGGATTGCTGCTGGCGGTCTTTATCTACGAAATCCGCAAGGGGCGTGTTGTCTTCCGCGCCTTTCTATTCCTGCCCGCCATCTTCTCCGGCGTTGTGATCGCTTATGTCTGGAAATGGATCTATCATCCCTTCGCCGGTGTGTTGAACCCGGCACTGGAAGCTATCGGTCTTGGCGCTTTTACGCAGTCCTGGTTAGGCAATCCCAAAATTGTGCTCTATTCCACTTTCATCGCCTACACCTGGTCGAGCTTTGGCTACTCGATGGTCATCTTTCTTGCCGGTTTGCAGGACATCCCGACAGATATATTTGACGCGGCGCGGGTAGATGGCGCCAACTTCCGTCAAAAGCTCTTCCAAATCACAATCCCATGTCTGTATGACGTTTTCACTTTTGTAATCACGTTGCGCATATTTACGGCGATGGGCGTCTTTGGCGTTATTTACATCCTTACAGGCGGTGGACCCTTCTACTCCTCCGATGTTATCGACATTTACGTCTTTCGTATGATCGGCAATTTTGAGATGGGTTGGGCAACCGCGGCAGCGACAGTCAACACGATCATTGTCGTATGCATCTCAACCGGGTTCATAAAATATCGGGAATGGCGCTCATGGAGTTCCTAAGCGGCAACCTGCAGCGCCGGCTGCGCAGCGCCCCATTTTACCTCGTGCTGGGGCTAGCAACGGCAATCACCCTCGTGCCCATCATCTGGGTCTTTGCCAGCGCGCTCAAATCGAACAAAGAAATACGCGAGAATGCCCTGGCGCTGCCGCAAGAGTGGCGCTTTCAGAATTACGTCGACGCCTGGTTTGGCGCCAGTTTCGATCAGTACTTTTTTAACAGCGTCGTGATAAGTGTGGCGAGCGTATTGTTGGTGTTGCTGCTTAGTTCGCTGGCAGCCTATTCTTTCGCGAAGATGCGCTTTCGCGGCAACCAGTTGATCTTCTTTGTCTTTCTCGTCGGGATGGCATTCCCGCTGTCGGCAAAGCTAGGACCGCTGCTCTCCTTAATGTTTAAACTGGATCTGGCGAATAGCCGCGTCGGCCTAATCCTGGTATACGTGGCGGGCAGTTTGCCCTTTTCCATCTTAATGCTTCGCGCCTTCTTTGCCGGTTTTCCGCAGGAGTTGGAAGACTCCGCTGCCCTGGACGGCTGCAGTCGTTTTCAGTTTTACTTGCGAATCCTGCTGCCGCTCTCCAAACCATCGCTGATGGCGCTAGGTATTTTTGTCTTCATGAATACCTGGAACGAATTCTTCCAGGCGCTGCTGCTGATCAACGAAGACAGTAAGAGAACCTTGCCGCTCGGGTTGACCGCCTTCCAGGATGAGTACTTCACTGACTTTGCGTTGTCCTTCGCCGGCATCAACATCACGGCACTACCGGTGATCGTCGTCTATATTATTTTTCAGCGCAACCTTATTGAAGGCATCACCGTCGGCTCAATGAAGTAGACCTCGGGACTTTGGTTACCGGATTACAAAAGGACAATTGCCAGCATGTCGAATTCACAACCTAATATCGTCTTCATTATCACCGACCATCAGGCATATTACGGGCACGATCGCGAAGGCGAATACGAGTATAAGTGGCAGAACTTTGAGCGCTTTGCATCCGAGGGCGTACGCTTCGACCGCGCCTATTCTGTTTGTCCGCTCTGCTCTCCGGCGCGCAGCAGCATGATGACGGGTGTCTATCCCAGCTCGCACGGCATCATCCACAACACCGAGGCACTCCACTTCGGCAACCGGGCCGATCTCGATTCGGGTCAATTGCTCTACAGCCACTATCTTTCACAGGCGGGTTATCGCAACGCTTATGTCGGTAAATGGCACTGCGGCAGCCAGCGCCTGCCGATTGATTACGGAATTGAAGGCTGGAGCCTGCCTGATTATGGCAAGATTTACATGTCCGATGCCTATCGCGCCTATGCCGAAGAACGAGGTTTTGGCGACGCGCGCGCCCAAATCGAGTACAACATCAATTATCCGGAGTGGCGCGGACAAGAAATCGTCTTGCACGATCCGTCGCCTTGGAAGTTTATGAATGGCTCGGGCATCCTTGCCGGTCCGCCGGAAGCGCACGAAGAACAATTTGTCGCCCATCTCGCCTGTGAAAAGCTGCGCGAATTTGCCGCCAAGGATCAGCCGTTCAGCCTTATCGTCAGCCTCTGGGGACCGCACCAGCCCTATTACCCATCAGCGGAATACGCCGATATGGTTGATCCGGCATCGATCCCGGAATACCCCAGTTTTCGCGACGATCTTGCAGGGCGTCCCTTCCGCCACATGTTCCACAGGGAAATCTCGCACCGCAGTGCAGCGGCCTTTACCGAATGGTCAACGTGGCAAGAGATTCTCGCCCGCTGCTACGCACAAGGTCATCAGACGGACGCCGCGGTTGGCGGCGTACTCGATACGCTGGACGAGCTGTCACTGACGGACGACACGATCGTGATCTGGCTGGCGGATCACGGCGATGCGGTGGCCAGTCACGGCGGATTGTGGGACAAGTCTTCCACCTTCATTGAAGAAGTGGCGCGCGTGCCGATGGCGATTCGTTGGCCCGTCGGGATACCTGCCGGGCAACGGACCGATCACTTTGTTTCCAATATGGATGCGACGGCAACGATACTGGATGCGGCGGGAATCACACCGCCGGAATATATGCACAGTCGCAGTGTGCTGCCGCTCTGCCAAGAAGCCGGGTCCACAGACTGGTCAGACGAGTTGATTTGTGAACACAACGGGCACGGGCACCTGTGGCCTCAGCGCATGATACTGCACGATCGCTACAAATATGTTTTCTCCCTGCACGACATGGACGAGTTGTACGATCTGCAAGCAGATCCTTTTGAGATGGATAATCTGGTCCACGACCCGCAGTACGCCGACCTCACCGCAGACATGAAGCAGCGCCTGGTTCAGCATTTTGAGGGATCCAGCATGCGTAATCAGAGATTGAAGCAACTCTTCTTGTTAGCTTTAGAAAACGACTTGTAGCTTTAATCTCGATTGGCGCATTGCGAGAGAATGTTGCTAAGGCCTATTCTTCATTGTTCAGATCCTGTGCGTGCACTGGATAACTCGTCAACTGGGGGCAATGTAGACGGCAGGTCGGCGCCGGGGTTCTAAGCTCGTCGATGACCGAGTTTACGGTATCGACTCCGGCAACGGCTCTCTGGGAGAACGGCTAGAAAACTGCACCGAAATGGGCGGCGTGGACGGTATAATACTTGTATCCCCTGCTGTGACAGAAGAATTTCAACAGGACTTGTCCGCTGAGAGGAGGCGAGCATGGAATGTCGTGTTTTAGGACGCAGCGGTGTTAAAGTGGCCCCACTCGCGCTGGGAACCGGAAATTTTGCCGACCCTACCCCGGAAGATGAGTCTATCCGCATCATTAATCGAGCCATTGACGCCGGTATCAATCTGATCGATACCTCCAACTCGTATTCAAATGGTGAAAGTGAACGGATGATCGGACGCGCCTGGGCCAAGGGGGCTCGTCGTAAAGAGCTCATCCTGGCAACAAAAGCATTTTATAAAGTTGGCATGGGACCTAATGATGAGGGCTTGTCGCGTCTTCATCTCATTCGAGCCTGTGAAGACTCCTTACGGAGACTGCAGACGGATTATATCGACCTCTACCAAGTGCATCGACCATCGCCGACTATTCCGCTTGACGAAACCCTGGGCGCGCTGACTGATTTAGTGCGGCAGGGCAAGGTACGTTATATCGGCAGTTCGACGCATCCGGCCTGGAAAATCATGGAAGCCATCATGGTGAGTGAGATGAAAGGCCATGCGCGTTTCGTCTGTGAACAACCGCCGTATAATCTGCTGGACCGCCGGATTGAAAACGAAGTTGTCCCCATGTGCCAAGCGTATGGATTGGGTTTAATCACCTGGTCGCCCTTGGCGCAGGGTGTTCTGGCCGGACGTTATTCCAGCGCGACTGAACTGCCGGCAGATTCACGCGGCGCGCTTCGCGGAGGTATTTATTCCGAGCGGATCACCCAGCCGGGCATAGAGGTAGGCAAAAAAATGGTCAGTCTGGCTGAGGCTCACGGTATTTCCCCCGCCCAGTTGGCGACACTCTGGGTGAAAGATCAGCCCGGCATCACCGCGCCGCTCATTGGCCCCCGCACTCTTGATCAGCTTGAGCATTTGCTCCCCGTTCTGGAAATGACGCTGAGTGATGAACTGGCCGAGGCATGTGATAGATTGGTTCCGCCGGGCTGTGCGGTAGCGAGTTTCTTTAACAGCGCCACTTGGATGAAACAGCGGGTGATCTAAGCGGTTACAGTATTTCCGCTTGGTTTCTTCGCTATCGCAACAATGGGCGCAATAATAAAACACCCTCGACATATCCTTGCCATGCGCTAGAATACGTCGCCTGCAATCGACATGAAACGCGCCGTTTCGCTCAGCGCCAGGCAAGGACAGCGAAGTCGCGTGACAATTAGGGAGCAACATCATGCCCGGCAAACGTAAAATCACCGGTGTCAAACCACTCTTCGGCCACTCGCGCAGCAAAGCCTTCAACACCGTCAAACGCCAATTTAAACCGAATTTGCAAAACAAGCGCATCTACGTGCCCGAACTCGATCGTTGGGTCCGCGTCAAAATCACCGCCAAGGAAATCAAGACCATCGACAAGATCGGCTTCATGGAATTCCTAAAACGCCGCAACATTCCGTTGAAGCAGCTTCTCTAGCAGCCCGGCCAAAACATGAAAAACTTGTAAGGGCGACCCGGCGGGCCGCCCTTTTGGCGCCACAACAATTCTATGAACCCCCACCACCGATCCCTGCTCGACCAATTCCAAAACACCCCACCCGGCCGCGGACAAGCCACGCAACGTCCCGACCATCTCGGTACACAGCGCAGATGGTATGGCCTCAAGAACGACCAGCGTCGCCGCATCATGCTGGATTTTGTCGCCATCAACCGCGACCTGGTTTACCAAGATTGGCTCTCGCTGATCGACTCGCTCTACAAAGGCGAATCCTACGAAGAGCGCTGTGCCCCGCAAACTCTGCTGGCCAAATTCTCGCGCTACCGGCGACAGTTGCCCTTACAGCAACTGGACACCTGGCTGGGCTTGCTCGATGGCTGGGCGGAGGTCGACAGCACCTGTCAAACCGTCTTTACCGCGCAAGACCTGCTGGCGGATTGGGAGGGCTGGCGCGCCCTGCTGGGGTCGCTGACGGCCGACGAAAACATCAACAAACAGCGCGCTGCACTGGTGCTGCTCACCGCCCCTATCACCCAGTCCGCCGACGAACGCATCCTGAAACTCTCGTTAACGCTGATTGATCGGCTTAAAGGGGAAAAGGATAAGCGCACCAGCAAGGCGATCTCCTGGTTGCTGCGCAAGGGCATCAAGCAGCAGCGCGAAGCGATCAGCGCCTACCTCGATGCGCAGGCCGACAGCCTGCCCGCCATCGCCCTGCGCGAAACGCGTAAGAAGCTTGCAACCGGGAAAAAGTAGTTCCTTTGCTCTCACAATAGAGATCACGACGGCACGCCTGAACGACGCCATTGGACGTACCTCATCCATTGCGCTCCCCTACCCTCTTGACGGAGGAAAGGCCGGAAGGATGGGGACGCCAAGCCCTACATGTCGGCGTAGCGGTCTGCGATGATGTATTGATAATCGCGCGGCGGGCGCTCGTAATCGAAATGTCGGGGCGGCAATTCCGGCAGTTTCATCGGTCCCGGGATCGTATTCTCGTAGGATATCGCCTCGAGCATATTGTTGATGATATTCAGGCGCAAGCGCCGCTTGTCGTTGGAACTGATCTGTCGCCAGCGCGATTCCGGGATATCGGTATGTTCGATCATCAGGTCCTTCGCCTTGGAATACGCCACCCAGCGATTGCGCGATTCCAGGTCAATCGGGCTCAGCTTCCAGCGGCGCATAGGGTTGGCGGCTCGCTCTTGAAAGCGACGCTCCTGCTCGTCATCGTCAACCGAAAGCCAATATTTCAGCAAGATAATCCCATCGTTGACTAACAGACGCTCAAAGATCGGCGCATCGCGCAAGAAGTTCCAATACTGGCGATCGGTACAAAAAGCCATCACTCGCTCGACCGTGGCGCGGTTATACCAACTGCGGTCGAAGAGCACGATTTCGCCAGCAGCCGGCAAGTGGCTCACGTAGCGCTGGAAGTACCATTGCGTTTGCTCCCGATCCGATGGTTTGCCCAGCGCGACCAGTCGAATATCGCGTGGCTGCAGCGGCGCCATGATGCGCTTGATCGTACCGCCCTTGCCTGCGGCATCGCGCCCGTCGAAAGTGATCATCACGCGCATGCCCTGCTGCTTAATCCAATACTGCCATTTCACCAACTCGAATTGCAGGCGGGCCAACTCTTTCTCGTAGAATTTCCTGTTCAGGCGTTTCGGTTTTTGGGCGATATCCTGCTTCTTCTTCGACATTCCGGCCTCCCAAAACACGGTTTCGCGCACCAGCCTCTAGCATAGCAGATTTCCCATGCGTCGGTCGAATCCCGCGCAGGCCGCGTCCAAATTCCTGCCGCGTCCGCGGCGCCATAGTCGCGCCCCGACAGGCTATCAACATCGGTAAACTGTACTATAATCCTGTCGTGTCGATTCAAGAGATTGCTCGGTCCAGGATGCAGCGACTGCAATCCATCTCTCATAGCGGGACAGCCGCGGACAAAGCAATGCCCAATTTCTTCATCGTTGGCGCGCCCAAATGTGGCACGACCTCGCTGCACGAATATCTGCAGCGGCATCCAGATGTCTTCATGCCCTTCTACAAAGAGCCGCATTTTTTTGGATCGGACTTGCAGGGATCGCGCTTTCGGCAGTTTCGCAATCAGCCCGAACGCTATCTGAAACTTTTCCGGGATGCGCGCGGCGAAAAACGCATCGGGGAGTCCTCGCCCTGGTATCTGGCCAGCCGGCGCGCCGCCGAAGAAATCTACGCATACGATCCGCGAGCAAAGATTATCATCATGCTGCGCAATCCGGTCGACATGATGTATTCCATGTGGTCACAGTTTCGTTACAGCGGCAACGAGCAAATCGAAACCTTTGAAGACGCGCTCGCGGCCGAGCCCGAGCGCTTTCAGGGCATGCGCATCCGCCGCGCCGCACATTGCATTAGCGGTTTGTACTATCGCGACATGGCGCGTTTCAGTGGTCAGGTTCAGCGATATTTTGATCGCTTCGGCAGCGAAAACGTCAAGGTCATCATATTCGATGATTTCAAAACCGATACCGCCGCGACCTATCGAACGGTGCTCAACTTTCTTGATATCGACAGCCAGTTCGAAACGACTTTTGATGTCGTCAACCCCAACAAAGAAGTCCGGCTGGAGTGGCTGCAAAAACTGATCGTCAGCAGCGGTTTCTCACTGATGTTATTAAAAGACCGCCTGACCTACCTGGCGACAACGCACTCCCTCGTGCCCTTTACCTACCGCACGCGGGCGGTGAAGGGCATGATCGCCGTGTACACCAAGTACGAACAGCGCTCGCCGCTGACACCCGAGCTGCGGAAGCAGCTTTCGCTCGAGTTCCAACCCGAAATTGACACTTTGAGCAAGATACTCGATCGAGATTTGTCACGCTGGTACCAAGAATCGTAGATGGTCTAGACCTTCGCATGACAGAGAACAACTCCCGCAGCACATCCGAAAGGAAAACCGGCAATCGACGCCAGATGGCCTGGCGCGTGCTCAGTGTTGTGGTTACCGTAACGCTGCTGTATTTCGTATTGGACGAGCTGCAAGGCGCGGACCTGGGTGAACTGATCACGCGCATACCGGCCTGGAGTTGGATCGGGGCGCTGCTGGTATATCTGGCGCTCAATCTCTTGCGCGCGTTGCGCTTCCATGTCCTGCTCGACAAGCGCGATTCGCCGATGCGTCTGTTGATACCGATCACCCTGTATCACAACGGCCTGGTCCGCGTGGTGCCCTTTAAGCTGGGCGAAATCTCCTACGTGATCCTGCTAAAGACCCGGCTCAACTACACCATGCAAGAAGGCGTGGGAAGCTTGTTTGGCGCGCGCATCCTGGAATTGGTCATCATCGTATTGGTCTTCGCCTTTGGTATCTTTATGAGTGGCGAGCAGTTCGCCGCCCAGCGCGACCAGTTGACGGCCGGCGTGCTATCGGTGTTCCTGGTATCGGTAATTGGGCTCTATTACGCCGGCAGCCTGTTGCGCCTGGCGCTGAATGTCATGCAGCGGATTCCGCTTCTTCCGACAGACAGGCCTGACTCATTCTTTGCCGTTGCGCAATCCAAATTGATCGAACTCGCCGCAGAATTTGACCGCATTCGTCAGCCGCGTCTGTTCTTCTCGGCTTTGTTCATCAGCTGTTTTACCTATACCAGTTCGTTTCTTACCAACTATATCTTGCTGCGGGCGGTCGGCCTCGACGCCGATCTGCCTATCGTCATTACAGTAATCAGCCTGGGTATGTTTGGTTCAGCTTTTCCCTTCACGCTCAGTGGCTTCGGCATCGTGGAGACCGCCTGGTGGACCGGTCTAACTCGATTTGCCGGATACGCCGGCGACGAAGCGGCCGCAATCGGGATCGTGTTGCATGGTTTCCAAATTGTCGCCGCGGTATTATATGGGCTGGTTGGATATGTGTTGATTCGTCTTTCGCCACCAATGCTCGCAAATTCAGAGTAGCGTTCACAAATTGAGACTCAAGGAGATTTGCATTGTCATACACATTTGAAAAAGACAAAATGTATCGCATGCCGACGCACTTCGGACCTCGCATGGGGCCAAGACAGGGACCAGATGGTCGTAGATTCGTATGCCGCGACAATCCGCGAGGCACATCTATCGCCGTCTCCTTCCTGACGCAGGCGGCACAACTGGAAGCCTTTCTACCGCCGGGGTTCGCCCTCGACGGCGAGCCGGTTGTGACCATTAACGCGAACTATATGACCGAAATCGAATGGCTGGCAGGACGTGGTTACAACGTACTCGGCGTATCTTTTCCGGTACGATTTGACGGCGAAGTAGATCATGCGCGTGGCAGTCTGTTGACAGTTCTTTGGGAAAATCTGACGGATCCGATCATCACCGGGCGCGAAGAGTTGGGGTTTTCCAAGATCTACTGCGAACTGCCCGAGCCAATTCACCTGACAGGTGAATATCGTGTGACGGCAAGTTGGCTGGGCTTCCGGTTCCTCGACCTGCGCGTTAGCGACCTGAATCAGCAATCTGACTCGGAAATCCGCGAGATGCTCGACAGCCAAAACGGCGACGGCGTCCTTCACTACAAATACATGCCGCGCACCGGCGAATGGGGAACGGCGGATGTCGCATACGCCGTGATGACGCCGGCTGCCGCGTCGAATCAGAGGATCCTCGAGCGGCATGTTGGCTCCGGACAAGTTCAATTCCACCCGGCGCGCTGGGAAGATATGCCCACACAGTACAATGTCGTCAATGCCCTCGCCGACCTCGAAATACTTGAGTACCGTGGCGCAAGCCTGATGAAAACGATCGGTGGCAAGGATTTGAGCGATCAACGTATCCTTCGCTAGATGATCCTTACCAGGAGAGACAAATGTTCGATCTGATAGGTAAAGTCGCGCTGGTAACTGGCGCGGCGGGTAAAGAAGGGCTGGGACGAGCGATCGCTCTACGGCTGGCCCAAGAAGGCGCCAATCTCGCGGTCAATGACCTCGGCGGGGCGAAGAGCCGGCGCGGGAGTTTGGACGATGTAGTGGCGGAAATAGATGCGCTTGGCAAAGGCGCGCTGGCGGTCTACGCCGATATCACAAAAGCGGACCAGGTCGAGCGCATGGTTGCCGAGACCGTCGATCACTTTGGGCGGATTGATATTCTGGTCAACAATGCCGGCGCGCCGGCTGGCAAAGATCGCGTGCCGGTGGTGGAGTTGGAAGAATCCGCCTGGGATCTGGTTCAGGATGTCAATGTGAAGGGCACGTTTCTTTGCAGTCGAGCGGTCGCCCGCATTTTGATTTCCCAGGGACAGGGCGGCAAGATTATCAACATATCTTCACAAGCCGGCAAGCAGGGTGTGCCCCGCTACGCCGCCTATTGCGCCTCAAAGTTCGCTGTCTGTGGCTTTACCCAAGCCTTGGCGCACGAACTGGGATCTCATCGTATCAACGTCAACGCCATATGCCCGGGTTTGATCGCAACCGAACGGATCGACGATATGGCGGCAGCTCTGGCGCCCGCTGGTGTCAGCCCTGCCGCTCATCGACAAGCCATGATAGAGCGTGCCATAGGAGGCACGGTAATGGGGCGAATGGCGAAGACCGGCGACATCGCGAACATGGCGGCCTTCCTGGCATCCGATCAATCCGAGTTTCTGACCGGGTTATCACTCTCTGTAACCGGTGGCGCGTCCATGGGCTGAAAAGGAACACCGCATTCACATACTTGCGAAGGATAGAAGATGGCGGAACAGCGACTAAAAGATAAAGTAGCCATTGTCAGCGGCGCCGGCACGCGCGGCCCCATGCCGGGCACGGGGCAAGCGACGGCGATTCTCTACGCGCGACATGGAGCCAAGGTCTTGCTGACAGATTTCGACCTGGTACGCGCCGAGGAAACTCAAGCCAGCATAGCGGCGGAAGGCGGCACAGCTTCCGTTTTCCAGGCAGATGCGACCAGCGAGGTCGATTGCCGTGGCATGATCGAAACCTGTGTCGAGCGTTATGGCGGGCTGCATGTCTTGTTCAACAACGTTGGCGGGATTGGTTCGGGTATGGTCACCGAGATCGAGGAAGAATATCTGGACCGCGCAATTGCGGTCAATCTCAAAAGCGCCATCCTGACTTCCAAACACGCCATTCCAGCGATGATCGACTCCGGCGGTGGCTCCATCATCAATGTTTCGTCCATAGACGGACTGCGAGCGGGCTTTTCGCGCAATGTGCCTTACTCGGTCGCGAAAGCCGGTATCGCTCAATTAACACGCGTTACCGCTGTGCATCATGGCCGCGACAATATCCGCGTGAATTGTATCGCGCCCGGCCATCTATATGCCCCGTTCGTGGCCAATATCAGCAGCGAAAAGCGCGAATTGCGGCGCAAGGCCGGTCCGCTGGGCACGGAAGGCGATGCCTGGGATGTCGCTTGGGCAGGCCTGTTCCTGGCGAGTGATGAATCGCGTTGGATATCTGGCGTTGTTCTGCCAATCGACGCCGGCCTGTTGGCAGCCACTCCACTAGCGGTTTACGACAACTTGGTTTGAGCGCTCGGCCCAAGCAATACCAGCCCTACGATCACTGGACGACCAACTTGAAACCCGTCTCTGCCTCCAGCTGTTGGCTGAACAAATCAATCTCCGCCGCCGGGACCTCCCTTAAAAGCGCCACTCGCAGCTCGCCCCGATCCACATGGATGCCCGGCCCTTTGCTTGCCACCCAGTTGTGCTCACTCAATAATCGATTGGCGACCTGCAAGATCTCGTATTGATTGGGATTCGGACTGATAACCATGTTATAGCCGGTTTCTTCGGCCAACTGGTTGATCTGCTCCATATATCGTTCACCTACTTGCGGCGATATGAATGCAAGAACGATTTGGCCCTGTTTCAGGCTGGTTTTTCCTAGCCCAGAGCCTTTGAGTCGCGCTCGAATTAGCCCATAGGCGGCGTTGATTTCCATCCGTTCAACGTGCTCGGGCGCAACAGCAGTTTCACTCGCTGCTAGTAGCGCGCCGCTCTTGCCGCTGACAACCAGGTCGAAGCCGGTGATCGCCCGGAATTGCTTCCGCAGTTCAAGAGATTGTTGCTCGTTAATATTTTGCAATTCGTAATGCACCTGCCCCTTGTCAATAAAGAACGCCGGTCCCTTTTTGATGGCGGTCCCATCCGGCAATAGTTCTTCGGCCACCAATCCCAGCGCTTGCTGATTCGTGGTCGGTCTCACTTGTATCTCCCAGCCGGATTGCGCGGCAAGTTGCTCGATCTGCTGGGCAAAACGCGTTTGCGCCGTCGCGGGAAAATCAAAAGTGAGTGTCAGGCGATTGCGATGCTTTTCCATTCCCACCCGGCGCAGGCGCGACTCCGCAGGCAATAAGCGCAGCGCGAGCTCGCGCGCCTGGTTCTGGTCTATCGGGCCATGGCCAAGGGCGCGCTGCGGGAGCAATCCGTCCTTTTCCAAAGTAGCGGCGTCCTCTGCCAGGGCTACCACGATCGCGGTCAACGCTAGTCTAGTATCGACGCCTTCCGGCAACGGCTTTGGAATCAGCGCCTGCGGCAAAACGGCTGTCCCGGCGCGTACGAGTTCTTCTCGCCGGCTAAAGGGTAGCAGCTTGTCCTTGACGCTACGGGCATGCTTCATCAAGTCCGACAGACTGGCACGCGTGCTCTTGTCGCTATTTTCTTTGTGCCAGTCGTCGATCACCCAGAGCAAAGCATCACCCGGATGTCGGGTCCCGCGCTGCTGATGGACGATTGCTGTAAAGCTATCTATTTCGGCGCCTGTGACTACCGCTAGCCGCGCTTGCCCGTTGCTATTGCGCATCACGATCAGCTTTCCGACTAGATCGGGATTGGCCAAGATGATCGCGCGACTAAGCTGCGACTGTTTCACCTGTTCGACAGATTTGACCTTGAAGGATTTCTTATCGCGCCAGTCCGCAGCGAAGTAAAAGTTCTTATCGCTCTGCAGGACTACCTGAAGCTCTTCTTCGCGTTTGGACGTTCCCCACCAGACCTGCGATAGCTCGCGCAAGCTGAAGTGGTCGCCCGCCCGAGCCTTCAGCGACTCCCACAAGCGGTAAAGATCAACTTTGCCGGCTTGGGCGCCGCTTATCACACCGCCAACGGACCAGGGACGAGCTTTGTATATCAAGGTCTTGGTTTGGCCAATGCGCGGCGTCGTGACCGACCTTCCCCGTTGACGGAGGGCTGTCGCCAAGCGATGTCGAGCAGCGGCGTCCCCGTGTACCAACATGATATCACTTGCATTCAACGCCTCGGCGAAACTCACTAACTCCGACTCGTCCGCGTGCGCCGAAAGTGAATAGGTATCGATCTCGCAGCGCACCTTTACAGCCGCGTCGCCCAACTTCAAGGTCGGAGTTTCACCTCGCTGCCGCTCTTGCATCAAACGCTGCAAGAAGCGCCCAGGCGCCTCTTCGTCTTGATAGCCGGTCATCAGGATCGCATTCGCTTCCTGTGGCGCAAAATGTCGGGCATACGCCACAGACGCGCCACCGGTCAACATGCCGCTACTGGCGACTACGATCAGTGGCTGCTCGCTAAGCGCTATTTCTTGCCGCTCTTGATAGTTGCGAATAGGTCGTATGTTTCCGCGAAAGAAAAGATGATCCTTCCCCGCCATGCGGACAGCAGATTTGGGAAGGATATCGCCAAAACTCTGATAGGCATCGCAGACCGTGCGGACCATGCCATCGACGAAGACCGGCACGTCCAGTTCATCACCATGAGCGAGCAGTGTTTGAATCACCTCTTGGGCTCGCCCCAAAGCGAAAGCGGGAATCAACACCTTGCCGCCACGTGCCGTAACTTTCAGTAATGTTTGGATCAGCCGCTTTTCTTCGCCCACTCGGTTGGCATGTAGCCGGCCTCCGTATGTGCTTTCCAAAATCAACGCGTCAGCCTTGACCGGTGGCACAGCAACACTTTTGACCGTGCGCTGTTCGGACTTGGAAATATCACCGGAAAACACCAAAGTGCCTTCGTTGCTTTCCACTACGACTACTGCCGCGCCCGCGATATGCCCCGCTGTGTAGTACGTGACCTGCAAGTTCTCCGACAATTTCACGGGCTTGTTAAAATCGATGGTCTGGAACGCATCCAGCAAGCGTTGAACCGCTATCGCGTCGAAAAGCGGCAGTTCACCCTCTTCATCTTGGCGACTTTTCATGATTCGTTGCGCGTCCAGTTGCAGGACCCGGGTAAGAGCTTGTGTGGCCGCGGTGGCCAGGACGGGCACCTGCGGATACTGTTCCATGACCAGGGGCAGCGCGCCGGTATGGTCGGTGTGGGCATGAGTGACCAATACGAAGTCGGGACCGCCAATGCCAGTGATCGGTTGAAGATCTGGCAAGTGGCTGTTCTGGATGCCACGGCTGGACCGAGGGGAGATCCGGATACCGGCGTCAACCAACAAGTGCTTGCCGGCTATCTCGACCAACGTGCAACTGGCGCCCACTTCGTCTGCGCCACCGAGAAATGTGATCTTCATTGGCTCTGCTTCTCCGGGCTGATCGACTGCATGAGCAACAACAGTACCGAATTTAGCTATTTTGTTCTATTGTATTGGCTTGGTCTGGTGTCGCCGCTGATTTAAGCATAGTCGTAGGGATTTTCAAAGAATCAGTTGCGACAGGGCGGCGCTTGCTGTAGACTAGGCGTAGGATCTGAGTGAAACAAAAAACGAGCACGAGGCTCGCTTTAATTTGAAATCCCTGCGCCAGTAGGGACGTCAAAATCATAAAATCCTACCGATATTGTAGCATATATTCGGTGGCATGTCACCCGTTAATCGGGATGAATGTTGTTCGTTTTGCTGGAAGTTACTTAAAGGTTTTTCCAGGAAATTCTGGGTGGAATTACGGAACCAGGGAGAGAAGAGGCGGCCACCCCTTCTCTAGAACTACCGATAGTTCGGCATACCAAATTCGTTGGATCGACAGGTCGCCCTGGGTATGCACAGTAGACGACCGAATAGTTTATCGCAGGTGCTTTTTTAGCAAAAGGCTCCCGGCTTATCGTTTACTCTAACTGAATTTTATCCGATTTTCAAGGCTTATTGGCTATAAGAAAGGCCGAAAACCATGGTAAAAACTACGCTTTCCCTACGCGAAACACTGATAAACCGAGGAAAGGAATTGGCATCCGCAGGATATTCTGTGATTCCGGTTCATGGAAACAGCCTGCCAGAGCAACCGAAGAAACCGGCGATCAGGTGGCGTAGGTTCCAAAAGCAAGTGCCGTCGGCGTCAGAAATCGATGCCGCTTTTACTTCTGATGTTACAGCATTGGGAATTATATGTGGAACTGTATCGAGGCTGGTGGTGATCGACTTTGATGATTTGCTCGGTTATCAGAGGTTCTGTCGGCGCTTCCCGCAGCACGTTGCGACTTATACGGTAAAAACAAATAGAGGAGTTCATCTGTATTTTCGTACGGATCAGAAAGTGCCCAGCCATCAGTTTGTGGGCGGGGATATCAAGGGTGAGCGGTCCTATGTCATTGCCCCGCCGTCGGAGATTGGGAAATTTCGGTACAGCGTGGCTAAAGATAGCGCGCAGTTGGCGTTGGGCGCGCAAGAAGTGAATCAACTGCTCAATTACCTGCAAAGTGGAACGGTGGTACGTCGGGTAGTGACGGGTTCGCTGGGTAAGAAGGGAGAGACGGATGTCGTGGGACTGTACGGGCGTTTGGCTGCAGAGATCGGGCGAAACAATGCTTTGTATCGTTGCGCGTCAATCGCGCGGGACGAGGGGCGGAACGAGAGCGACGTGGTTGCGTTGCTGGCGCATATGCACGCCTGGGAAGCGGAAGCTGGCGGGATACGGGCGGAAAGGCCGGAAATGCGTATGAGTGAGGCGTTGCGGACGATATCAAGCGCGTTCTCGAAAGGCCATGGCATTTCGATTGTTGGGTCCGGGATACCAAATTCCTTGCGCGAGTTTCTATTGCGGGAACAGGGGTCGACCGTGTTTATCCGGTTGCTGGAAGTGTTTCGCTTGGCAAAGTGGCGCGAGAATGATTGGTTTAAGTTGGGTGACGCGATGCGAGTGGCTGCTGGTTTTGGGCTGAATCGGAAGAGCGTGTTGGAAGCACTGGGTGGAGAGGCGTCGGTGTACGATGGGCAATACATTATACGAAGAAGATATGTAGAATACCTGGTCAACCGGGGACTAAAGTCTCGTACGCGCGGTCGGCCGTGCCAGGTCTTGTATCAGGCGCCTGCGATCGCTGGGCTAATGCGCAGGCTGGGATTGGCTTGGTCTCCGTCAGATAGCATTGGCGCAGAGGACATACGTACAGCGCATGGCTATCGTTTGGCGTTGCACCGGGAGTATGTAGGCCGGTTGTCCCCTGAGGTTTCTAAGAGCTGGTTGGCGAAGAGAATTGGTGTTAACGCACGTACGATTGCTCGTTACAACCTGGAGTTGAATTTATGTGTCGTTGAGAAGGTGGGATCGTGCCGGCTTTCGCGAGAGTCATTGGTTAGCTTGCCGAAGCGTCGGCGTCAGGATGTTAAGAATTCAACAAATGGTTACTGGCTGGAACTGGGAGATGGGCGTAGATTTCCGGCATGGCGGCACATTGGGTCTTGGCTGTTGCGGTCTGATTGTGGTGATGTGAGGATCTGTATGAGGCGTGTATCAAAGTACGCCAGGTCTGGGCAGGTTAGTCGCGTTGAATATGAGAATATGAGTGTTGCTGGCTTTGTGAAAGCGCGGGCGTTGCGGGATGCGGGCGGTGTTAATGGCCGATTGGAGGGCGCGATCAATAGTCTAGTGGAGTTTGTTAAGCGGCAAGTGTCAGGCGTGCGTGTTGAGAGAGTGCCACTTTTCTTTGAGTCGGTTGCTAAAGAGATCGCTCCGGATAAAGTAGCAGAGACGATCAGAGGGTACCTGGTGGCGCATGATCGAGATGGACAGCGTGTGGAGCGGCCTGCGAAGCGCGGGATCGCGTATCGGATGTTGAAGCAGTTTGGCGAGGGGAATGTGTATCTGGCTTCTTTTGAGGGTCGTGGCGAAGTGCTGTATTCTTTTGCTCGGCGCGCGTTGCGTTTGGGCGAGGCGCCTCGTGCGCTCGAGTTGCTGATGCGTGCGGTTGAGGGATAGTTCAATGTTCATGTAGGAAGTGCTGGGTTGGTTCGGGAGTCGAGGTGGCTGATACCGTTACACATGTAACGGTATTATTTTGTATCGCGAAGGTTGCCGCTGAGGCCGGAGTTGGCAACAGTTGGGTATAGGCTTTAGGGAGTGTGGGCTGTGGCTTCGGATTCGTCTAGTTCGGCCATGAGTCTGAGGAACTGTCGGATTTCGGATTCAATTAGGCGTCGGAGTTTGGGACGTGTTTCCGGGGTTGTGGAGGAGATTTCTTTTCGTAGGCGCTTACGCCAATGTCCGGCGTCGACTGCCAGGCGTCCGACAATATCTTTCTTGCGTTTGCCGGACGAGGATGTCGTTACACGTGTAACGGTAGCAAGTGCGGACTTCATCTTACGCAATTCGCCTTCGCTCAGGCTCTCGTCATCGCCTTTTCGCCAGAGCTCGTCCGGTAAGCGCAGTAGCGCTCGATATTGCCTCAACTGGCTGGCCTCTGTCATGCCCATGGCGTTTAGCAAGCGCTCCCCTTGACCACGCGGGATGCGCCAGCGCCCGCCATCGGCGACCTGCGCGTAAAAGGCTTGTTCGTTCGCGCATCCATTGTAAGCAGTGAAATTCTGGGAACCATGCAGGTCCATCAATAGCACGGCAAGCTGCCGGGCTCGGCTGATGGCGTTGAGATTGTCGCGGGCATTGTTCTCGCTCGCTTGCCGCCAAACATCCACACGACTAACAATGCGCGCTGGTATGCGAGACCAATTTACCCGGGAGCCATCCGGACGGACATCGCCGTCTCCGAATTTCCAATAGAGCATGTGGTAGGCCAGCCAACGCCGCTCCCCGGTCTCGATCTCATAGTGATCGCCATGATTCATGAGACTGACAGGGTTTGACAAGCCGTCGCGCCGGATACTGGCAGCCAGGTCGACGAGTTTCATCAAAGCATCTTCTTTGGTGGAAGCAGCCAAGCCAATGCCTGAACCACCGTCGCTCTCGTCTTTTTCTGCCTGGTCTCCCCGCTCTGTCGTCTTTCCTAAAAGGTAATTCGTGACATCAAAGTCGTTCTGGGATTTCTCCAATTGCACTTCAATGATCCAACGCTCGAAGATGTCGACAACGTTGCCTGGCGTCAGCGGGTATAGATCGGTCAAGTCGTGGGGAACGCTCTGGCGAGGTTGCATGGCGTTGGGATGGATTTCCTGAATGCTAATGGCTGCAATGGCTTGAAACTCGGTGTCGGCCGCGGCGATCTCGGTCGCCAGTTCACCCAAACCAAATCCAATAGCGTCAGCAGTTTTAGGGTCAAGCGTGTTCGGGTTGGCATAGAGAAGATTGTCTTCGTCTTGAATCTTCCTACGTCGTTCACGACTGCTCATGAATGCGTCCTTCCAATTGATCAACCAGCGCCCAGGCGTCGTCGGCTGTGGTAGTGCCGGGGGCTAGAGAGAAGACCGTGCGGCGCGCGCTGGCTACCTCGGCCCAGATTGTGCGAACAGGCAAGGGCTTCCATACCAGTTCGCCAAAGGTATCTTGAAGACGGCGCAGGTTGTCCTGGTGCTCCAGCGTCCGGCCGCGAAACATGGTTGGCACCACACCCAGGACTTTTATGTCATTCAAATTGTATTGTTGACGGATCGGACTGAACTGATCTTTGTGCGTTAAGCTCTCGCGCAAGCCATCAAAGCTCCAGGCTTCGCATTTCGTGGGATAGATAATACCGTCCGTCGCCATGTAAATGGAGGAATGCAAAAGCGATGGTGTGGGCGAGGTATCGAAAATCACAAAATCGATGGCATTGCGCAATTGGTTAAAGCGTTTCAAAACGGTGAAAGCGTCAGAGATGTTTCCAGCGATACTGCGCGTTTCAATATTGGACGGGACTATCAAGAGCTGCCCGCGCGTGCTGTTCGCCTCATCAGGCACGTTAAACCGCTCGGGCGGCACCGGGCGCAGCACCTGCTGAAAAGGGGCATTACGAACTATTAAGTCATAAAAACCGGGTTCCTTGACCAGTCCAAAGGCGATGGTGGCATGTCCTTGGGGATCTGCATCCACCAATATCACACGCTTGCCACGGATCGCCAGGCCCGCGGCAATATGTGTCGCCACTGTCGTCTTGCCAACACCGCCCTTTTCATTGAGTAAGGTAATAATCTTCATATGCTTGATACCTGTTGATAATCACGCTCGCGATTTTGCGAACGGCACAGGAAGTTATGAGAACGCGGTTTTCTATGCACGTGCGAAGGCGCTATCAGCGACTGTCGAGCGCGAACCTGCGATCGAATAAACGTATCCCGTTACCCCATTGTTAAAGGCAACGATACTGCGGATGAAGATACCTTCGTCGACCAAGGTGTCCATCATATTGATCAAGTGCGGCGTCTTCTTCCGTTGAAGCCGATTGACGATTTCCGTCCGTGTGAGAGGTTTCTCGCTCCTTGCGACGATGTCTATCATCATCTGACGTGTTTTGGAGCGAGGACGATGATCTTGTACCATAGGGTACTCATCTCCAAATTTCAACAGTATAGATACTATATCACTATAGCGCAGATTGCTTCAGGATGCAATGAAATCCGGGAGACGAATTGCCAGTTTCGGGTTAGACTCTAATAACAAGCGATATACTAATCATACAAAAATATATGACTAACCCACCGATCGTGGTTGGATATACTATCATCGGAATGGGGCAACTGTGTAGTCCCTGGCGGACGAATTGTCTGGAAAGAGGCGTGCCGTAACGGGGCGTGATTATCGTTGCAATGTGGGGTCAAAAGCGTCGCGGACCCCGTCACCGATGATGTAGAAGCAGAGCACCGTTGTGCTTATAAGTAAGATTGGAAAGATGATGAGATGAGGCCCGAGGCGGAAGAACTGGAAGGACTTGGTTAACATATTGCCCCAGGTGGCTTGCGGTGGCTGTACGCCCAGGCCGAGATAGCTGAGAGCGGACTCGGCCAGGATCAGACCGGCGATGCCAAGCATGAGTGATATAATCGTCACAGAAATGAGATTAGGCAAGATGTGCTGAAAGATGATGCGTCTGGGACTGGCGCCAAGGGCTTGCGCGGCGATGACATATTCTTTGGCGCGCAGAGAATATGTCTGCCCGCGAATTAAGCGATAGGTGCCAGTCCAGCCAATAAAGCCAACGGTAATGATGAGAGATTCGGCGCTATACGTCAACACGGACGAGATCAAAATCAGCAGGAAGAGAGACGGAATCGAGTCAATCGTGGTGACGATCCAATTCATGAAGTCGTCCATACGTCCGCCGAAGTAGCCCGAAGCCATGCCCAATACCAGTCCGATAGACAAGGAAAGCGTGGCGCCAAAGAAGCCAATGCCCATGGAAACGCCGCTCGCATGAAAAAGCCTTGCCAGCTGATCCCGACCGATGTCGTCCGCGCCCAGCACATATCCTTTCACAAGAGGTGGCGAGAATATGTCAGCGGTGTTGGGTTCGTTGGGGTCAACCCGCATGATGGTATCGGTGATAAAGGGCGCGAACAGGGCGACTACGCTCAGCATCAAGACAAAGGTGAGCGCGACCATGGTCAATTTGGCGCGACAAATCGAGCGCAGCGCCTTGCGCGTAAGCGATTGGCTGACGATATCTTCGCGCGGTGTCGTCTTCTTAAGCTTGGTCATAGACCGTCATCGCGCCTTGCTCAATCGAAACGGATACGTGGATCAATGAGAGCGCAGAAGATATCGGACAGCAGATAGCCGATGATGTTGGCGATTGCTCCATATACCACCGCGATCATCACAATTGTGTAGTCGCGACGTTGCGGCGCTTGAATAAGCAGACGCCCGACCCCGGGCCAGGAAAAGACGGACTCTGTAACAACTGCTCCGCTCAGCAAAAAGGTGATCGACGGTCCCAGGAAAACTGCTATGGGAATGAGCGCGTTTCTCATCCCGTGCCGCAGCCAGACGATACGCTCGGTGAGGCCCTTGGCGCGCGCGGTCCGGATATAATCCTGCGAAACGACATCGAGCATTGAAGCGCGCATGAAGCGTGAATAGCCGGCGACACCGCCTGCGGAGAGAACGATCGTCGGCAAGATCAAGTATTCCAGCCGTTGAGGCAAGGGCGGACAAGAATCTTCAATCGTCGTTTTGCAACGCCCGGCCAGAGGCACGATACCGAGGGTTGCGCCGAAGAATAGCAATAAAAGCAGCCCCAGACCAAAATTGGGAACCGAGTTTACGATGACTGCGCCAACGCGACTGCTTTGATCAAACCAACCGCCGCGATTAACCGCCGCCATGACGCCAATGGCAACACCAAGAATCAAGCCGACCAGCAGCGAGGTCGCGGCGAGCTCCAACGTGGCTGGCAGTCGCTCAACCAAGACGTCTATCGCGGCTCGTTTGTAATAAACAGATTTGCCAAAGTCGCCACGCATGATGCCGCGTCGATTGCCGGGCGGCAATAGCCGCAAGAGCGCATCGCCGGTTTCTTCGTCAAGAAGCGGCTTGCCATTGTCGTTCAGTTGCGGCGCATAGAGATCGATAAAGAAAACAGCGCTATCCGCCAGTCCATCACCGTCGCTATCCCAGCGCATCCAGTCGTCCCCTAGCAGCCAGCGCAAATACTGTACTGGCAGGGGGTCGTTGGCTCCCAGGATATACTTGAGCACTTCTCTTTCGCGGGGTTTGAGCCGGTTGTTAAACGCCAGGATCTCGACCGGACCACCGGGGGCAAGCGAAATCAGCAAATAGGAGAAAATGGTGATGCCAAAAAAAATCGGGATCGATTGTAAAAGACGCCGAGCCAGGTACTTGATCATAAGTTGGCAGACTTGGGCAGTCCCCCCATTAGAGTGAGAGGACTGCTCCTAACTAACGGTATGAGACTATTGCTCTTCTATCGTCCAGGCATCAATGTTCCAGCGCGCGCCACCGACGCGTGGCGCCCAGTTTTCCACGTTTGACTGCGCTGCCAGCAAGACATTGCCGGTACTGATCCAGATCCAGGGCGAGTCGTCGCGCAAGATCTGATAGGCTTCGCCGTACATCTGCTTGCGCGTTTCTACATTGCAGCCGGGCAAGTTACGGGCATCTTCGATCAACTGGTTCAAGCGCGGATTGTTGTAAGACTGCGTGTTGTATCCCGCGCCAACCAAATCGGCGGCGGGCAGGAAGATATCGGCGATGCCGTTGGGGTTGGCTGGCGTCCCCAAACCCCAAAACACACCGATGGCGTCGTAGGTCTGGGCGGTGAACTCGCTGACGAGCGTACCAAACTCGACAAATTCGAGGTTGATATCAAAACCGATTTCTTCCCACTGATCTTGCATGATGGTGTACAGCGCTTCTTGCGAGGTATTGCCGGCGTTGGTCTTGACCGACAAGGACAGCGGCGCGCCATCTTCGGAGTACATGCAACCGTTGCATTCGCGTACACCGTCGCCATCGGCGTCGGTGAAGCCGGCTTCGTCCAGCAGCGCCATCGCAGTAGCGGGATCAAAGGGATATGGCTCGAGACCCGCCGGGAAGCTCCAGTCGGTCGGTCGCACGTGCGAGGCGACCGGAACACCGGTGCCAAAGAAGGCGCCTTCGTTAATTTCGTCGAAGTTCATACCATAGTTCAACGCCTGCCGTACGCGAACATCGCCCAGAATCGGATGATTGCCTTGATCGATGACGTTGCCGTCTTCATCGATGCCGTCTTGCGGGTTGCCGGGATCGGCGACGTTAAGCGACAGGAAGCGAATCGTGCCGGCGGGCGTCTCGAAGGTCTGGAATTCGCCGGCTTCGCCACGCATTCGGACATCATCGCGATTGGCTTGCGGCACGCTGTCCACAAAGGTCAATTCTCCCACGAAGAATTGTTCCATCTGCACAACCTGGTCGGTGACAACCTTGTAAACCCAACCTTGCGGGATCACAGCGCCCATTTCGGCTTCGGTGAAATCGGCATTGGCGAGCAGGGTGGTTTGTTCGCCGGGACGGAAGTTGGAGAAGACAAAAACGTTACCACCGGTTACCTCGGGATTGAGGTTGTAGTCGTTTTCGTCCATGCCGGCGTAATCATTGCCATAGACCTCTTCATAGATATGAGCAGGCACCGGATACACCGGGCTAAGCGTATCGATCAGCGTACAATTCGCCTCGTTGAAGACGATGTTTAGCGTATAATCATCAACGACTTCATGGCTGGCAACGTTGTCGATCAATTGCTGACGCGGGGATGTTGTCTCGCCGCTTAGCACAGCATCAAGGAACCAGGCGACATCGCTGGCGGTGATGGGCACGCCATCGCTCCAGACCATGTCATCGCGCAGGTGGAAGGTGTAGGTCACGCCGTCTTCGGCGATATCCCAACTGCTGACCAGGGCGCCCTTGGCCCCGCCCAAATATTGAACGGTCTCGGAATCTACGCCGATAAAGTCGGGCAGCATTTGATTGATGACATCGTATGAGGTGCCATCATTGGCGATAATCGGGTTAAACGTTGTTGGGTCGTCGCCGAAGTTCGGCTCGATAATGGGGGCGCCGCTGCCAATATCTTGCGCCGCGACGGGTGCAAAAAGCGCCGCAAAAAACAACAACAGCATGCTAAGCGAAAGGATTCGAAATAATCTATTCATCAGTCTTGCTCTCCTTAATGGTGGTAACGATAGGGCGGAATGAACTGCAACCCCATCTTATCAGCAGTTAGATCAGGAACCAAACCATTTGGTCGAATTGCACTACTGTTTGGCAGTGTGATAAAAGGTGGCGCAGCAAGGTGAGGCGGATCGTAGTATTTCCGCATAGCCATAACAGCAACGATTGAACGCGCTTCGGCTCAGGCCCGGCGACCGGGTTAGCGCATATTGCCGGACAAATTATCGCCTTTGAACTGACCACGTTTTATAATCGTTGGGACCGATGACCGAAGACTGGAAGGCATACTCTGACTGATAGCGTTCGGATCACAAATTCTGCTGAACAATCTGCCATTGCCGCGGCGGCGCCTGACAAGAAGATCTGGCTGGAGGGCATTGCCGGCAGCGGCAAGACCAGCGCCGGCGTAGGCCGCTTGTTGCACCTCTTGGATCGCGGCATTCCTGCCGAATCGATCTTGATCTACGTGCCGCAGCGCTCATTGGCACAACCCTACCTGCAGGCGCTACGGCAGCATTCGCAGCATAGCGGCGGACAGGTCGCGGTTCAGACCATCGGCAGCCTCTCTCTGCACATGGTTGAAGCCTTCTGGTTCTTGATCGCCGAGCGCGCCGGCTTCGGCCATGCCCACGATTTGCCGAATTTTCTCAGCCTGGAAACGGTGCAGTATTTTATGACGAGGGTCATCGAGCCGCTGGTCAACCAGCGCGACTACTTCAACAGTGTGCGTATCGACCGCGCTCGGTTGTATAGTCAGATAGTTGACAATATGAACAAAGCGGCGGTGGTGGGCTTCCCAATCAGGGAGATCGCGCCGCGTTTGAAGGCAGCGCTGCCCGGCGGCGTCGAACAGGGGCATATCTACGACGATGCGCAAACCTGCGCGCTTGCATTTCGGGAATACTGCAAGGCGAACAATTTGCTCGATTTTTCCTTGCAATTGGAGGTTTTCCTGGATCACGTTTGGGAGCTTCCGCAAGCGCGCGAGCATGTCGGAACCCGATATAAACATCTGATCGTGGACAACGTGGAAGAGGACAATCCAGCCTCTCACCGTGTTCTCGCCGATCTGCTGCGCGACTGCCGGTCTGCGCTGGTTATCTATGACAGCGATGCCGGTTTTCGCCGTTTCCTGGGAGCCGACCCCGACAATGCCCGTAAACTGCAAGGCTCTTGCGATGTTCAAATGCAGTTCGCCGACAGCAAGGTCATGTGCCATGAAGTACATGCCCTGGGTAGGGCCTTGGTCGGCCAATTGGACGCCACCGCTGGCGAGGTGGCCGCTGACGATCCGCAACCGGTGTTGATTACTGAAGCACATCGATATCATCCGCAGATGGTGGATTGGGTGGCCGGTCGCATTGGCGAGCTCGTCCATCAGCAAGGCGTATCGCCGCATGAGATCGTGGTGCTGGCGCCATTTATGTCCGATGTACTGCGCTTTGCCCTGGTCGAAGGCTTAAGAGCCCGCGATATTAAAGCGCGGTCCCACCGACCGTCGCGGGCGCTGCGCGATGAACCGGCCGCCCGCGCCCTGCTAACCTTCGCGCGTCTGGCACATCCGCGCTGGAAAATGATCCCGGCCGAGTTTGATGTCGCATTCGCAGTGATGACGGCGATCGACGGCCTAGACCTCATCCGCGCCAAACTCTTGACCGAGATGTTATACCGGAACGGGCGGCTGCTGCCCTTCTCTGATGTCAAATCGGAAGCGATGCAAGACCGTATCACCTACGAGTTGGGCGCCCGCTACGATCGCTTGCAAACCTGGTTGAACGGGTATATCGAAGGCACGCCGACCGAGGCGCTCGATATCTTCTTTCGACAGTTGTTTGGCGAGGTCTTGTCGCGAGCCGGATTCGGCTTTCACGACAACAGCGACGCCGGCAACGTCAGCATGAACCTGGTGGATTCGGCGCGCAACTTTCGCTGGTCGCTGGAGTTCATGCGCCGCTACGAAGCGCAAACGGACCTGGGTAAGGACTACCTGGAAATGGTAGACCGCGGCGTGATAGCCGATTTTTACCTGCGTGATTGGGTCGCGGACAGTGAGGACAGCGTCTTGATCGCCCCAGCCTATACCTTCTTATTGAGCAACCGCGCCGTTGATTATCAGTTCTGGTTGAACGTCGGCAGCGACGGCTGGGCGCGCCGCTTGTATCAACCATTGACGCATCCCTATGTGCTGAGCTTGGGCTGGCAGGCGGGCAGAACCTGGACGGACGATGACGAGGCGGCGATGAACCGAGAGACGCTTAGCCGGCTCGTACTGGCGTTGACGCGGCGCTGCCGACAAGCGATCTACCTGGGTTTCAGCGAGCTCAGCGAGAGCGGCTACGAACAGCGTGGCTTGCTCCTGGAGGCGATTCACGGCTTGATGCGGCGGATCGCCCAGGGGGAAGCGCATGTTTAGACCCCGTCCCAAGCAGCGAGAGGTGCTGCAATATCGCCAGGGTTACCTGGGCGTGGCAGCGGTGCCCGGCAGCGGCAAAACGGCGACGCTGTCATACCTGGCTGCAAAGCTGCTGGCGGAGACGGATCTGGACGAGGGACAAGAAATCCTGATTGTTACTCTGGTCAATTCGGCTGTTTCCAATTTCGCGCGACAAATCAACGAATATGTCAAATCCGAGGGGTTATTGCCTGGGTTCGGGTACCGCGTACGCACGCTGCATGGCTTGGCAAATGATATCGTTCGGCAGAAGCCGACGATAGCCGGGCTGGACGACGCCTTTCTCATCGTGGACGAGCGCGAGAGCAACGAGATCCTGACATCCGCCGTTGAATCCTGGATCGGGCGATCGCCCGCGGCGCCCGATGACTGGCTTGCGCCGAAGTTTGTGGACAACCCGCGCTATCGTGTTTATCGCTGGGGGCAGATCCTCACGGACACAGCGCGAAACTTTATCCGGCGGGCAAAGGACGATCTACTCACGCCGGAAGATTTGCAGAAACGCCTGTCGAATCAAAGCGGCGGACTTGGCCTGGCGCGGATCTGCGCCGAAATCTACGACGACTACGAGCGCGCCTTGCGCTACCGTGGCGCGGTTGATTTTCAGGACTTGATCTGCCTGGCGCTGCGCGTATTAAAAAGCGACCCGGCCTACCTGGAGTCGTTGCGGCGAAAATACCGCTACGTTCTCGAAGACGAAGCGCAAGATAGCAGCCTTTTGCAGGAGCGAATCTTGCGCCTGTTGGCGGGGGAAGGGGGCAACTGGGTGCGCGTTGGCGATCCCAATCAAGCCATCTTCGAGACCTTCACCACCGCCGACCCCAAATATCTGCGCGCTTTCATTAGCTCAGAAGGTGTCGTCGGCCGCGAATTGCCCAACTCCGGGCGCAGCACCCGCAGCATCCAAAAGCTGGCCAACCATCTGATCGCCTGGTCGTTGAAACATCCCCACCATGCGATTCGCGAACGCATCCCGCTGAGCAAACCCACTATTCAGCCAACGCCAAAGGGCGATCCACAGCCGAACCCGCCCGATGATCCAACCGCTGTCATCTTATACCCGGAAGCCTATAGCGCGACCAAAGAAGCGATGATTGTCACCGAGTCTTGCAAACGCTGGCTGGAAGCGCATCCCGACCGGACGGCTGCCATTCTGGTGGCGCGCAATACACGCGGTTCAGAGATTGTCAAATTCTTGCGGGAGAAGCGCGTGCCCTATGTCGAAAACCTCAACACCACCTCGTCAACACGCGCTGTGGTCGGCAGCCTGGCGCTCATCATGGATTATTTGGCCGATCCCAAAGACGCCAAAAAACTGGCAAAGGTCTACCAAGTGAAGCGACGCGATGAACAAGGCGAGGCCGAAGCTGCCGCCGCCATCGAGCGCGTGGTGAAGGGCTTGGGCAGGATCAACGCCGTCGAAGATTATGTCGCGCCGCGATTGAGCGATTGGCTCGAGGACACACTATCCGCGGATGAACATGCAGAAGTCTTTGAGCAGCTGGCAGAATTTCGTAAGCATGTGGGCACTTGGCTGCGCGCGGCGGAGCTACCCGTCGATCAACTGATCCTGACCGTCTCCGGGGATATCTTTACGGACGTCGGAGATATCGCCACCGCCCACATGGTGGCGCTCTACTTGGCGCGACTGGGGGAGACGCATCCCCGAATGCGCCTGCCGGATTTCGCCGCGGAACTGCGTGATATCGCTCAGAACAAGCGCCGTTTCAGCGGCTTGGGCGATGAAGAAGGTCAATTTGATCCCGACGCGCACAAGGGCAAGGTGACGGTCACTACCTTGCACAAAGCCAAGGGCCTGGAATGGGATCGCGTCTATCTGATCTCGATCAACAACTACGACTTTCCATCCGCCGACCCCAACGATTCGTTCATCGGCGAAAAATGGTTCATCCGCGATGATCTCAACCTATCCGCCGAGGCGTTGGCGCAGCTAAGGGCTCTACAGAGCGGCGAGGACTATCAAGAGGGAAAGGCCAGCCTCGAGGCGCGCATCGAATACGCTGCCGAGCGCTTGCGCCTGCTCTACGTCGGCATCACGCGCGCCCGCAGAGCGCTGACCATCACCTGGAATACCGGACGTGGCGTACAAACCGAAGCCACGCCTTTACTGGCACTGCGAACCTTCTGGGAAGAGGAAATGCGAAAGAGCGAGAGCCATGAACCTGCCCGATGATTTCGCCTTCACACAAGGCAGCTTGCAAGACGCGGCCGATTGTCTGCGGCGCTTTGAACTACGTTACATCAAGCGGCTGCGCTACCCGGCGGTGGAAGCCGTACCGGCGCTCCAGTTCGAGCAGCGTACGCGGCAGGGCGCCCGCTTCCATAAGTTGGTGCAACAGCATCTTCTCGGTGTGCCGGCGGACACGCTGGCGGGTTCGCTGCACGATGACCCGGAACTGGCGGCCTGGTGGGGCGTCTTCCGCGCGGAGGGCTTGGCCGGCCTGCCGGCGCAGCGCCACGCCGAAATTGCATTGCAGACGCAACTGGCGGGTCGCCGTTTGATCGCCAAATACGATCTGCTGGCGCTGGAAGCGCGCGGAGAGGCCGTCATCATCGACTGGAAAACCTGGCGCCGGGTACCGGCGCAACGCCACTTGCAGGTCCGCCTGCAGACCATCCTTTATCGCTACGTGCTGGCGAAAGCAGGCAGTCACCTTTATGGCAGGCCGATTCCGCCGGAAAAGATTCGCATGATCTACTGCTTCGTCGCGCAGCAAGGCGAGCGCGTCAGCATCGACTATTCGGCCGAGCAACTGCGGCAGGACGAAGCCTACTTGCTCAAGCTGATCGATGCGATCGACGGAGCCGAGCAGTTCCCACTGACGGACAATGAAGCCCGCTGCCGCTTCTGCACCTACCGGTCGCTCTGTGAGCGGGGCGGGGCGGGTTTGGTAGATATGCTCGATGCAGAAGACGAGTTGGAAGACGAGGACTTCGAATTGGACTTTGATCAGATTGCCGAGATTGAGTTTTAGACTTTTGAAGAGGAGCCGCACACCATGAAAATCGAACGCGTTCGCGCCATCCGCGTCAGCGCCGAATGGGACTATCACGAACCCCTGGGCGAAACGGGCTTGGCGCGCCCCACCTTCATCTATCCTGAACTGGAAGCGGCGCAGCCGCGCTGGCCCATCGAGGATATGAGTGGCGGTCCGCCTTACCCGGTGGATGCCCATTTCCTGCTCATCGACACCGACGAAGGCGCGACCGGCATCTGCGGTCCCATCGGCGATGAAGACGTCGCCATCATCCGCCGCACTTTCGCCGAGATCTTGATCGGCGAGAACCCGCACGCGGTCGAGCGCATCTGGGACAAGATGTACCGTCTCGCTATTCACGGGCGCAAAGGCACGCCGATGCTGGCGCTGAGCAAGGTCGATCTCGCCCTCTGGGATCTCAAAGGCAAATTGCTCGACGCGCCGGTTTACGTGCTGCTGGGCGGTCCCTCCCGCCAGAAGATCCGCGCCTACGCCTCCATGCTCGGTTATTCGGTGGAGCCGATGAAGGTCATCGAGCGCACGCGGCATTTCCTGGCACAGGGATTCACCGCCTTCAAGTGGTTTTTGCCCGGCGTGCCCAAAGACGGCGAAGAAGGCATCCGCAGGAACCTGGCCATCATCCGGGCCGCGCGCGAAGCGGCCGGTCCCGATGTTGACCTGATGTTTGATGCCTGGAGCAGTTGGGACGTGCCCTATACCCTGCGCATGGTTGATCTGGCGGCGGAATACCGACCTTATTGGTTCGAAGAGCCGGTCCTGGCCGATAAGATACCGCAGTACGCCGAATTGCGACGCTCGGTGCGCGGCGTTTTCATCTCCGGCGGCGAACACGAATATACGCGCTGGGGCATCAAAGCCTTGCTCGATGCCGAAGCGGTGCATGTGCTGCAGCCCGATGTGACCTGGGCGGGCGGCTTGACCGAGATGAGCAAGATATGCGCGCTGGCATCGGCGCATGACATTCCGGTCATTCCGCATCATGGCGGCTGGCCCTCGACCCATTTGATCGCCTCGCAAGCGCTGACGACTTGTCCGCTGCAAGAATGGCTGTTCCAGGCAGGCCGGCTAAGCAATGTCTTTTACAAGCACAAGCTGGCGCCGGTCGACGGCCATATCGATTTGCCGACGGCGCCCGGCATGAACATGGACCTGGCGGAAGAAGGCCTCACATTGGTCGAGGAACAGGTACTGGCCGATTGATGGCAGACAATGTCTTTTCGGCCATCTCGACACGAATCCGCCAGTCATTCACAAGAACGATAGGGTTTGCCCACTTGCTACCGGACCCATCCCAAATAGATGTTAAACAGGCATGACAAACGATCAGACACCTCAATCTCAAAGCCGAGCCGGTAGGCGTCAATGGCAAGAACCGCAGGCGATAGAAGTAGCCGAGGCTTTGCGATCCTCGGTCGGCGGGCATCCTTTGATCAGCGAGCGCCTGACGCGCAAAGGCATCACGACGCCGATCGCGGCGCGGCGTTTCTTGTCGGCGGAAGCTTATGAACCGGCGTCGGCGAGTGAAATGCCCGATATCGACCGCGCAGTCGATCGTCTGCAACGCGCCATCCGCGATCGCGAACAGATTCTAATTTGGGGCGACTTTGATGTCGACGGACAAACGTCGACCGCGCTGTTTTTCTCGGCCTTAAAGAAAAAGGACGCTCGGGTCAGCTACCACGTGCCGAATCGCTTCAGCGAAGGCCACGGCATACATTTGCCGACGCTTGCCCAAAAACTTGGAAGCGACATTGATCTCATTCTGACCTGCGATACCGGTGTGGCGGCTCACGACGCGGTCGACTACGCGCGCAGCCGTGGCGTGGATACGGTCATCACCGATCATCATGCGCTGCCGGAGCGCCTGCCCGCTGCCTGCGCGGTGGTTAATCCTCGCCGCTTGCCGGCCGAACACCCGCTGAGCGAATTGCCCGGGGTCGGCATCGCCTACAAGCTGATCGAGGCGCTGTACCAAGGCGAAGACACGGATTTCCTGCTGGATCTAGTAGCGCTGGGCATCGTCGCCGATGTCATGGTACAAGTGGATGATACGCGTTATTTGCTGCAACGCGGCCTCGATGTGTTACGGCGCAATCAACGGCTGGGCCTGCGCGCGCTTCTGGAACGCGCCCAGATCGCCCCGGCCGATCTGAACGAGGGACATATCGGCTTCGCCCTGGCGCCGCGCTTGAATGCCCTGGGCCGCCTCGACGATGCCAACCCGGCGGTCGAACTGCTTATAACCGGCGATTGGCAGCGCGCGCGTCAACTGGCGAACAATCTGGAAGGTCTGAACGCCAAGCGCAAGTTCCTCTCCAACCAGGTTTATCAGTCGGCGATCGCTCAAATCGAAAGCGAACCCTCGTTGCTCGACTACGCCGCACTCGTGCTGAGCCACAGCGATTGGCACAGCGGCGTGATCGGTATAGTCGCCAGTCGTCTGGTCGAGGAATTCGCGCGTCCGGTGGTTTTGCTCGCCACGCCCGACGAGACCGCTCGCGGATCCGCGCGTTCGGTTGCCGCTGTCGATATCACAGCTGCTTTTGCAGAAGTGGCGCCGCTTTTGACCCGCTACGGCGGGCACACCATGGCTGCGGGCTTGAGCCTGCCAACCGACAAAGTCTTCGACTTTCGTCGCGCCCTCTCGCAGGTCGTGCGGGCCGTGGTCGGCGAGCTTCCGCCGCAGCCAAGCCTGGACATAGATGGCTATCTGAAGCTGGACGAGATATCGTTGGCATTGACGCAGGATATTGAGCGCCTCGCGCCTTTTGGCAACGGCAATCCGCCTCTTACCTTGGTAACACGCGATCTGAACGTGGTGAAACAGTCCGGATTGGGGCGTCGCGGTGACCATCTGGAATTAGAGATTGAAGACAGCGGGGGGAGACAGCAGCGGGTGATCTGGTGGCGTGGCGCCGGCCAAAATGTGCCTGCGGGAAGCTTCGACTTGGCGTATACGCTGCGCACGAACGACTACAAGGGCAAACGTGAGCCACTGGTCGAATGGCAAGACTACCGACTGATTTCGAATTCCGTGCCACAGCTGCAAGAGGAATCCGTTGCTTTTGAGTTAATTGATCATCGCCTGTCTCAGTCGCCGGCGGAGCAACTCGAAGCTGTGTTGGCGCGCTTTCCCGATGCGCTGGTCTGGTCGGAAGTTGAAGCGATCGCGGGCGCGGTTGATCGCCTGCACTTGAGGTCGAATGACACCTTGATTGTCTGGACGGTGCCTCCTTCATCGGAGAGTTGGTCGGCCGCGCTCGCGACTGTAAACCCGGTGCGCGTGGTCCTTTTTGCTAACCGCCCCGATAGCGAAAACAGAGCGAGCTTCTTGCAACGTCTGGTTGCTTTGATTAAGTATGCCTTGAAGCACAAGGAGGGCGCGGCGCAATTGGAGGCGCTGGCGGCAGGGATGGGGCAGCGTGAACGCAGCGTACAAGTCGGCTTGCAAGTGCTGCGGGCGCTCGGTAAACTCGACTATCGGCTGGGCAAAACGGGCGAGTATCATCTGACGGCGCGCGACCGCCCTCCAAGCGACGACCTGAATACGCTGCAAAACCGCTTGGACATGATCCTGCGCGAAACCCGCGCCTACCGTGATTATTGGCAGCAGATGCAGGTTAGGAGATGAGATATGGCGATTCCGCAGGCGGTATCGTGGTGGTGCTTCGAACGCGATGACATTGATGAGCTCGATCTAATCGAAACGATGAAGGCGATTGGTTATGCGGCCGTTGAACTGGTGCCGGAAGACAAGTTCCAGTTAGTGACCGACCATGGCCTGGGCATCGCGACGCACGGCTTGCATCAACCGCTGACCCAAGGCATCAGTCACCCCAAATACTGGGACGATATTCAAAAACAGGCGGAAGAAAACTTTGTACTGGCGCAGCGCTGGAATATCCCTAATCTGATCGTCTTCAGCGGCAATCGAGAGGGCCTGGGTGACCAGGAAGGCGCGGAGAACGCCATCAAACATTTGCAGGCGCTGGCGCGTGATGCTGAATCGGCCGGCGTCACCCTGATCTTGGAGTTGCTCAATAGCAAGCTCAATCACCCCGATTATCAGTGCGACCGCAGCGCTTGGGGCGTCGAAGTTGTGTCCGCGGTTGGCTCGCCACGCGCGCGCCTGCTATATGACATTTATCACATGCAAATTATGGAAGGCGATGTGATCCAGACGATCCGCGACAATCATCAATGGATCGCCCACTATCACACAGCGGGCGTGCCCGGTCGCAATGAACTTGATGATAGGCAAGAATTGAATTATGGCGCTATTTGTCGCGCGATCGCGGAGACTGGCTATAGCGGCTTCATAGGCCAGGAATTCATCCCAACGGGCGATTGGAAAGCGTCCCTGCGGCAGGCCTTCGATGTCTGCAATGTCAATGCCTAGTATGAACCCCGGTGCGGGTAACGCCGCATCCAGGTGGCCGGCGTTCCGTACTCTTGTAGCATAGCAATACCGCTGACGATGACGGCCATGCCAATTAGCATGGTCAGCGTGATTTCTTCTCCCAATACCAACACACCGCCAATCCCGGCTACGATAGGTATGACATACGTGCTCATCGCGGCCGGTGTGGCGCCGAAGCGCTTGATATTGTAAAAGGATAACAGCAAGCCCAGGAATGTACCCACAATCGCGGAGTAGAGCAGGGCAATATATCCGGATTCGGTGACCGCGCTTAGATCGAAGCCGGCCGTTAGCAGCGACAGTGGCATCACAGTGAGCGCGGTAATGAAGATGCGTATGCTTCCCACTTCATACGCATCGTAGCCGCTGAGATACTTGCGGGCGTAAATGATCATCACCGAACTGAATACCATGGCGATCGTTACCAGAATATAGCCGGTTGCTCCGGCGGATTGCACATCGGGCAAGCCATCTTCTCCGCTGATCGCCAGCAGCATCGCCCCGCCCAGTGCCAGACCGACTCCAAAGACCTTGCGCCGGCTCAAGAGTTCGTCAGGCAAAGCAAAGTGCGCCAGAATGATGGTAATTGCGGGACCCGTAGCCAGCAATAAGGAAGCCACGCCGCTCGATTGATACTGCAGAGAATAGATGACACAGGTCATCGGTACTGCCGTTCCGAAAATGCCAAGTAGCCCGGCGCGCTTCCACAACTCACGGTCGCGCGGAAAGCGCCTCCCAGAGGCAATCCGGTATACAGACAGCGCCATTAGGCTGGAGATGATCATGCGCACGCCGATGTAGGTGATGGGCTCGAACTGACCGACGCCGAAGCGAGAACCGACCATTGAGGAACCAAAGAATAAGCCGAGCAGTGTGACATACGGGAGAGCTTTGATATTCAAGCAGCAGGTCCTGGCGCGGGTGGTCGAATGCGGGAGAGTATACAACAGACCCGATGCAATGTGACATGCCCATGCTGCATATTCGTATCGCAATATCCGTTCAACGAAGCGCCACAGCGGACGCCCGTAAAGTAATCCTATAGAATTACACATATACGGAGTTAAGTGCGTTTAGCGAGACGGTAGATCCTTGTTCGCCGCGCGCGGACGATCGAAAACAGATTGCCTCGCCTGCGATGGGCTAGAATCCGCGAAACTCCCGATACCACTGCCAAGTGCGCCAGAGTCCGTCACGGGTGCTCACCGTCGGCGCGAACCCGAGCAAATCACGCGCCTTTGTATTGTCGCAATAAGTGATCGGCGGATCACTGAGCGGCGTGGGCACCGCTACTTTGTTGATCGATCTCCCCGCGAATTCTTCAATGATTTCGACAAATTCCGTCAAAGATATCGGCGCGCCGCAGCCAAGATTGATGACCTCGTAACCCAGGGGCTTGTCCAGCGCCGCCAGCACACCCTTCACCGTGTCGGAGATATAGGTCCAGTCGCGGTGGATGTCGCCGTTGTTGAATAGCTTGATGAGTTCACCCGACTGGGTGGCGTCCATCAGCTTCCATGGTATCATGTCCGGTCGCCCGGCGGGACCGTAAACGTTGAAAAAGCGCAATACCGTGACGTTCATATTGGCAAGGTTGTGATACGAATAAGCCAGCAATTCTGCCGCGCGCTTGCTGGCGGGATAGGCCGCCAGAGGACGGTCCGCGTTATCGCTTTCGATGAAAGGCAGGACTTCGGTCTTGCCGTATACGGACGACGTGGATGCCAGGACAAATTGCTTGACCTGGTTGGTTTTGCTGGCTTCCAATAGGTTTAAGGAGCCGGTCAGGTTCACATCCAGGTACAGGCGCGCTTGCTTTACACTCGCGCGCACACCGGGCATCGCCGCCAGATGCGCCACATGTGTGAACCCTTCGTCGGCGAAAAGCCGCTCCACCAGCGCCACATCGCGGATGTCGCCCTCGATCAGTTTGAGATTTTCGTGGACGCCGAGCCGAGTGGCATTACTGCGCTTGATGGCGGGATCGTAATAGTCGTTAAAGTTGTCGATCACAACCACGCGCTCGCCACGTTGCAGTAGTTCTTCGGCGACATGACTGCCGACAAAGCCCGCCCCGCCGGTGATCAGATAGCTCATGACCGTTGCTTTCGCCTCAATGATCGAACCATGTTCCGCATGTTAACCTCCGGGATAGCGCAGTAGAAGCGAAAACTTCGCTGGCAAAGATTCAGGAGGAGCGACACCGTATCGCCGGCTCATCTTGCCCGGAGCCGAATTTGGTCAGTTCTGCACCATTATGGACGAACAACTAGCGCCCGGAGTTCGCCACCTCAAGCAGAATCGACTCCAACTCGCTATATGATTCAATCCTAACCAGCCGATTCCTCACTAGAAGGGACCCGGGCTCGTCTAAGCGGTACTTGGAAATCTGTCCGCGCATCTCCAGGATGGCCGTGCGTTCCGACAGATAGGTCGTCTCAAGCGTCAGTTGCGCGTGACGCAGCGCGATGCGCGCGCGTTCGGCGCGTGATGGTTCCGGCAATTCAAACCCTGTTTCCAGGAATCGCTCGATATGGTGAAACAGCCAGGGGCGTCCCAAAGCTGCGCGACCGACCATCACGCCATCGCAGCCGGTTTGTTCCAGCATGCGCAAGGCGTCAGCGCCCGAGTGCACATCGCCATTGCCGATGATCGGCATCTGTGATGTGGCATCCTTGACCGCCGCGATCACATCCCAATCGGCAGCGCCGCCATGCCCTTGACCGGCGAAGCGGGCATGAACCGCCACCGCTTTTGCGCCGACATCCTCCGCAGCCTTGGCGAAGGGCACGGCTGTTACCACGCCGTCTTCAAAGCCGCTGCGTACCTTGACCGTCACCGGGACGTCTACCGCATTGACAACGGCGTCGACCACCGCGGTCGCTTTCCTGACATCTCGCAAAAGGGCGGCGCCCCCGCCCTTCTTGGCGATTTTGGGCACCCAGCAGCCCATATTGATATCGACGATATTGGCGCCGTAATCGACCACCACGCGCGCGGCCTCGGCGACGATCGCCGGGTCCACGCCGAAAAGTTGCACCGCCACCGGGCGCTCGCTCGGCCGCCAATCGAAGCGCTGGAGGGCGCGCACCCGCGAATTCTTGACGATATTGCTGCTGATGAGTTCCGTGCAGACCAGCCCGCAACCGCCCAGCTCCCGGCAGAGATGGCGCAACGCGTAATTGCTATGCCCGGCCATGGGCGCCAGCAAGAGCGGCGTATCGATGGTGATATCGCCAATCTGCAGGGTTTTGAGCGAAGTTTCGAGCGGGGCGAGCATAATTCCCTTTAGAGATAGACACTATGACTGAATACTGTACAGGGAATTATTACCACAGAGGTCACATAGAGCACAGAGGCTGATTCTTTACAGGTGGCCACTGTGCCAAATTGGACTCTGTAGGGGCGAGCCACCGGCTCGCTCTTAGATTCAAGGTGTACATGGCGGGCGACTCACAGAGTCGCCCCTACATCGCAGTCGTATTTTGGTATGGTTAGAGGATTTCCTCCGCCATAAAGCGCAGGGTATCAAGCGAGAACGCGGTGATGTTCAAGGTATTGATCGGGCAATCTTGCCACAGCTGAATGCGATCGCGGATACGATCTTTCGATCCAACCAGCGCCACAGCGTCCACCAGCGCATCGGGAACCGCCATCATGGCCTCGCCCTTGCGCCCCTGCAGGTAGAGTTTCTGTATCGAATCCGCCGCCTCGGGAAAACCGTAGCGGCAGGCCAGATCATAATAGAAATTCTTGCCTTTCGCGCCCATGCCGCCGATGTAGAGCGCCAGGATCGGCTTGATTTGGTTAGTGGCTGCTTCCAGATTCTCTTCTATGACAACCGTGACTGAGGCCGCGATATCGAAATCGGCCAGGCTCTTGCCCTGCCGCGCTTTGGCAAAGCCAGCTTCCAAGGCGTCACGGTAGCAATCATCGTAAGCAGCCGGCGAAAAGAATATCGGCAGCCAGCCATCGGCGATCTCGGCTGTCAATGTAACATTTTTCGGCCCAATCGACGCCAGGTAGATCGGCATATGGGCGCGACCGTGAACGATGCTCTTCAGTGGTTTGCCCAATCCGGTCGCGTCATCGCCCTGGTAGGGAATCTGATAATGTTCGCCATCATGCAGCAAGGGCGCTTCACGAGCCAGGATCTGCCGCACAATCGCCACATACTCACGCGTCTTAGCCAGAGGCTTGCCGTAGGGCCGTCCATGCCAGCCTTCAACCACTTGCGGGCCCGAAAGACCCAATCCCAATAAGACGCGCCCGCCGGACAACTGATCGAGCGTGATGGCGGTCATGGCGGTCATCGCTGGACTGCGCGCCGGCATCTGCATGATGGCGGTACCCAGCTTGATGTTGTTAGTTTGCGCGCCGATCCAGGCCAGCGGCGTGATGCAATCTGAGCCGTACGCTTCCGATGTCCAGACCGAATGGTATCCCAGCCTGTCCGCTTCCAGAATCAAGTCCATTGGCAGATCGATGCGCGCGCCGGAATAGCCGACCATCAGTCCTAGTCGCATGTTATTTGTCCCTTCTGTCGGGTCGCAGGCAGTGTCGCATAGGCGGCTTGCGACTTCAAGCCATGACTGCATTCGTAACCAGTGTCAAGGAATATAAGTTAATCGCCAAATCGTCTTTCACTGCGCTGATGGCCTCTATCTCTTTCTTATTCTCTTTATTCTTTGCTCCTTTCTCCAACGCTTATAGTCGGTCAGCGCCGACGCCACTTCTTCGTCGGATAGGCGGCGCAGGAATGTTAAAAACTCGGACGAGAACTGCATTGCACCTCCTCCAAGCGCCTTCCAATGGTAATCTTCATTCTTCTTCACACGATGCTTGTAAATGATTGCATCAAGTGTAAATGTGGTGAATTTCACACCGCTCAAAGTTTCTCCAATCTTTTCTAGCACATCGTTTCGCTTGAATGGGTACTTCTTATTGGGATCTATATTCTTTTCCACGATCAAGTTATTGCCAGTTCCTTGCAGGGCACCGTCAACTCCAACAACGATGTCCGCGTGTGAAATCTTTTTCACTGAAGCGAGATTAACGTCAAACCGAGTGACAAAGCGGCGTGTATCATGGCCTTGATCTTCCAGCATCTTCGTAGTTTGTTCCACGCTTTTCAGGAAAGTTGCCACGGTCTTATTCCGTGGAACATTAGTGTGTTTCGAACGTAGAAATTCGACGGGATCTGGTGTGCCGCCAAAGCTAAGAGGGAGCAATACGATAGTAACGTCGTTGGTTATATCATAATCGAAAATGTCTAGCAGCAAGTCTCTGTACGTCAGAATAGCAGCTTGGCTAAGCACAAATATAACAACGCCAAAGCCGGGTTCGTTATAATAGTGAATTGCATTGTCTCGATAATTCGTCAAATGCTTAATATTTTCTCTTAAAGCAACATAGGAAACACAACCAGGAATATACTTTTTCGCCTTCTTCATCGCATCCACAAGCGAGTATGTCCGATAAGCTACACCGGCTTCCTTTTTCGTGTAGAAGATCCATTGCCCGTTCTTCGAAAGGATTGCCTTCGCCAACAACTCCCAAGCATTGATAAGCAATATGCAAAAACATTCGTCGCGGTAAGGAAAGAGCGGCTTGTTGTAAATCTCGATGGCCGCGAGCATGGCAGCCTTTGAATTCGCAAGCAGCTTTCTATACGAGCCTCTGTAATTCATGCAATTAACCCTAACGTGATGTTAGTCATAGCGCCGAGAGTGTCGCACAGGTCATGGTTGTGCACAAGCACGATTTCGATTCGTGGCTTTGACTTATCATTCGCCTACAGCTAATATCTGCCTAGCCTTTGACAAATTACAGTTGAACGAGAAAACAGGATGAATGGACAACAACTGATTCAAGCACTACGAGCCGGGCAGCGCGTCTACGGCACGGCGATTTATTCACCCTCGCCGATCTGGCCCCGTGTGGTCAAAAACCTCGATCTAGACATGGTCTTCATCGATACCGAGCATACGCCCCAGGACCGCAATACGGTCTCTTGGCTCTGTCAAGCCTTTAGCGCGCTCGATCTGGCGCCGGTGGTACGGATTCCTGAGCCCGATCCCTATCTGGCGCAGATGGTGCTGGATGGCGGCGCGCAAGGCATCATCGCGCCTTATATCGAAGCTCCTGAACAAGCCAAGGTCCTTGGCGGCGCGGTCAAAATGGGTCCGCTGAAAGGCGACCGACTGAACGCCGCGCTGGACGGCGACATCGAATTGGAGCCGGAATTGACCGACTACCTGGCGAAGCGCAACGCCAATAAAGCCCTGTTTATCAACATCGAAAGCATCCCGGCGTTGGAGCGGCTCGACGAGATCCTCAGCGTGCCTTATGTCGATTGCGTGCTGGTTGGCCCGCACGATCTTTCCTGCAGCCTGGGATTGCCGGAGCAGTATGATCATCCGGTTTTCGACGCTGCCATCCGCAAGATCATCACGACATCGCGCGCGCACAATGTTGGTGTGGGCATCCATCACAATTTCACGCACCATGAAATCGAATGGGTCAAAGCCGGCGCCAACCTGGTCATGCACAGTTCTGATATCTCCTCCTTCAACCGCGCGCTGACCGCCGAGTTCAAAGCGATCCGCGAAGCGACGGACGATGTCGGACAGATCATTGATGAAAACGTGCACTTCTAGGTTCATCAAACCAAGATACCAACAACAGGAAAGCGCAGCCAATGTACAAGATTTGGTTCGAACATGACGTGCCCCCGGAATACCTAAGCATGTTCGAAGATATCGCCGAGGGTATCTGCCCGGGCGACCAGGTAAATAGTGATCCTTATCATCAGTTGGAACAGGCGCATGGTGTCATGGCGGGCGGAAGAACCTACGACAACGCAGCCATGGACCGCGCGCCGCAGCTACTGGTTATCTCGCGCATGGGTATCGGCTACGACAAGGTGGATGTCGCTGCCGCTACTAAACGCGGCATTGCGGTAGTGAACGCGCCGGACGCGCCGACTATCCCCACTGCGGAGACCGCCATTGCGCTGATGATGAATGTCGCGCGCAGCGTGAAACAAATCGAAAACGACATGGGGCGAGCGCTTGACCGAGGCGAGAAACTGGGCGCCTGGGATATCTATGTCGGCGTTGAGTTGGCTGGCAAGCAACTGGGTTTGGTCGGCTTGGGACGGATCGGCGGTCGTGTGGCCCGCGTCGGGGTGGCGCTGGGCATGCGGGTCGTCGCCTACGATCCCTATATCAGCGTCGAGCGTTACCAGCAACTGGATGTGGCGCGTGCCGACTCGCTGGAAGCCTTGCTCGGCAGTTCCGATGTCGTGTCGCTGCACCTGCCACTGAACGCGCAAACGGAAAAGATCATGAACGCCCAGCGTTATGCGCAGATGAAGCAAGGCGCGATCTTCGTAAACGTTTCGCGCGGCGGGCACGTCGATGAGGACGCGCTGGCGGCCGCGCTCGACAGCGGCCATATATTCGGCGCTGGCCTGGATGTCACAAACATCGAACCGCCATCGGCGGACAATCCCCTACTCAGGCGCGACAATGTTGTCGTCCTTCCGCATATTGGCGGCGCATCCGTTCTCGGACGTCGGCGCCTGTTTGAGCATGCCATGCAGCAAATCTTGCAGGTCTTGCGCGGTGAGCGTCCGCCGAACCTGATCAATACCGAAGTATGGGAAACGGTGCGGGCGCGCCGGGAAGCGACGCTGCCCTAGCCCGAGTGTTTTAGTGGTAGGGGCGATCCGGTGGATCGCCCACAATTCCGCACTTAGAACCACTTCCGCATTATTCGGGACCAGGCAGGTAGCGAGGATGAGGTATGCCGCCATTTGAATCCAACCAAGTTAAAACGGTGTATGACGTGCTGGCGCCGGATGGCTCGGAGATCCGTCTTTTGCATCAATTGGGCGGCGCGAGCGTCGTGCATTGCCGGTTGCCGGTTGGCGCTGTCTCAATCCCCGTCAAGCACCGCACCGTCGAGGAAATCTGGTATTTCCTGGCTGGCGAAGGGCAAGTTTGGCGCCGTCAGGATGAGCGCGAGAGTGTGCTGGATGTGCGCCCGGGCGTCAGCCTGACGATTCCGCTGGGCGCGCAGTTTCAATTCCGCAATACGGGCGATGTTCCGCTGGAATTTGTGATTACGACGACTCCGCCCTGGCCCGGTGAGGACGAGGCGGTGCTGCTGGATGCGGGGCGTTGGGAATTCTAGGCGCCATCTAGCTATAATATTTGCTGGATATTTCCATACTCTAGATATTTTCATCAAAGCAAACTTACAGTTGGAACTGATAGCTCATTTGTGCTAGTATAATGTTACTAGATCAGCACGGATGAGAACACAATGGCTACGGAAAATCAGATTCTTCTTTATCAAGCTGAAGACGGCGAAACACGTCTCGAAGTGCTACATCAAGATGAGACGGTTTGGCTTAGTCAAAGGGACATGGCAGAGCTGTTTCAGAAAACTGTACCAACGATCAATGTGCACATTCGGAACGTCTACGACGAAGGTGAATTGCAGCGTGAGGCAACTATTAGAAAATTTCTAATAGTTCAACAAGAAGGTGAGCGCAAAGTATCAAGAGAGGTGGAGCACTACAACCTCGACATGATCATATCCGTCGGCTATCGCGTCAATTCATACCGTGGGACGCAATTCGGAATCTGGGCGACGCAGAAGCGACGCGAGTTTATCGTGAAGGGCTTCGTCATGGACGACGACCGCCTGGCATGTCAGAATAATTGGGTTATGCCGAATACTTTACTCCGGCCAGCGGATGACGTCCTACACATTCCTGCGCTGTAAGGCGCGTTCTCTGTTCTAGACGTTCACTTCCGATTCTGCGCGGGCTGCAACCTTGTAAAGCGACTTCCCTCATCTATTATTCCGAATGAAGGCTGTGGTGTGGGTTTTGAAGACACGGATTCGCTCGGAGGCGTTTCATTCCGAGAACTGTTTCGCTTTTCGGTTGGAGTTGTAGGACCTTTATCGTTCTGTTGCTTGCCATTCTCAGACACTTTAATCTCCTGGGGACACCATGACTCGTACAGAAGAAGACCTGAGTTTTCAACAACTACGCGTTCTTGATCTTCTCAAATCACACATCCAATCGCAAACGGATGCAATTGCGACACTCGAAAACAAGGCGCAAAACAATTTTACTATCATCAATATTATAGTCGCAATTGTAGCGGCGCTCAACCTTGAGTTGCGAACGGCAGATAATCTCCACCAGATAATCAGCGAACGTCCATTGCTTTTGCTCATTTTTGTTGGATACGCTCTTGTGGTTGTCCTTTCGTTGCGTGCACTTGTAATTCGGAAGCAAGCGACCGTGCCCATGACGGTTTCAGTGAAATACGCGAGAGATTGGTCCGAGTGTGAACTAGGACACCAATTTGACATTCTGATAAGATCTTATGTTGATATCTACAAGCACAATGACAGAATCGTTAAGCTCAAAGGACGCAGCATCCAATGGGCTTATACTTCAATCGGCGCGGTAATCGCCGTGATATTTGTCGAAGCGCTGGGCATGCTTCCGGTCCTTATTGACTTGTTCTTGAGCCTGCTCAACATTTTGAGCCTGTTTGTCAAATACGGGTACACGGCTCCAGTCGGCATTACTTTCGTCTGCGTTCTGTTTGCGACGAATCCAAGCCTGCGCTCCTATCTACTGTCTCAAACGAGGGTTGCGGTTTCGGCTTTGGTTGAGAAGTTGGAGGGACTTGTAAAGCGTCTGCGTCGCTAGAACTGGTTTGGCTGTCCGAAGTTGAGGAAGCCTGATCGCCACCCACGTGCTTATGTGATTCAGACACGACATTCTCCGTTGAATTGAAGTGAAGGCATTCTACCTAGTTTACATTGCGATACTCTAAGACGCATATATACCCTGATAATGGGAAAAGTCAATACAAGGTCAAGGAACCTGTGAACGAGATCGCAACATCGCAGCGCATTGACGTTTTTCGCACGGCAGTTGTATCCACGGCTGAATTATGCCGGGTTCGCATGTTCCTTTACGAGCGGTGAACACCCTCCCCCACCACCTCAATAAACTTGATCGTCGACTGAATCCCGTTGTAGAAATTCTGCAAGTAGATATTCTCGTTCGGGCCATGCGCGCGGCCGCTCTTCAGCCCATAGCTCATGATTACCACCTCATTCGCCACTTTCATGCACTCAAATGTTATGGGCACACTGCCGCCGGAACGCTCAAAAATCGGCTCGACACCCCAGGCATGTGTATAAGCTTCGGCAGCGGACTGCATCGCCACGCCATCGACATCGAGCAAGACCGCTTCCGCGCCCATCCCGCCGAACTGAAAGTCGACATTGACCGTCTCCGGCGCGATGCTCTTGATGTGATCGACGACGCAGCGCAGGACGCGCTCCGGATCCTGACGCGGCACCAGGCGACAAGTGATCTTGGCGAAAGCGCGCGCCGGCAGCACCGTCTTCATACCGGGGCCGGTGTAACCGCCGTGAATGCCATTGATCTCGAGCGTAGGACGCGCGCCCAGCCGCTCGGGCAAAATGTATTCGGCTTCTCCCCATACCGCCGGCGCGCTGACCACGTCGTCCCATTCGGCTTGCAAAAATGGCGCAACTTTTTCCAGCAGCGCGCGGTCTTGTGGCGTCACATCGTCGACATCATCGTGAAAGCCGGGCACGGTTACCGTCCCGTTCTCGTCATGCAATTGCGCCAGAATCTCGGTTAAGGCTTGTATTGGATTATGCACCGAGCCGCCCCAATGCCCGCTGTGCAGATCGCTGATCGGCGCCTGTACGTGCAATTCCAACGCAGCGACACCGCGCAGGCCATAAGTCAAGCTCGGCTGCTCCGGCGCCAGAATCGCGCCGTCGGAAATCATGGCGATATCAGCCGCCAGACGTTCCGGATGCTTGGCGACGAAAGCGTTGATATTCTCCGAACCGGATTCTTCCTCGCCTTCCAGCACAACCTTGATATTGACCTTGGGTTTCTCTTCCTGGGCGAGCCAGGATTCCACCGCCTTGAGATTGGACATAACATGTAATTTGCTGTCGACGGCGCCCCGGCAATAGAGCCTTCCGTCCTTGATCGTCGGCTCAAAAGGCTCCGTATCCCAGCCATCGGCGACCTCGGCCGGCTGCACGTCATAGTGGCAATAGATCAAGATTGTGGGCGCATCGTCGCCGGCGCCGTCCCATTCACCGAGAACAAGCGGACAACGCCCTTCCGGCATCAGAATGACCTCGGCGCTTGTCATGCCGATATTGAGCATCATCGCCTTCAGCCATTCGGCGGCGCGCGCCACATCATCGGCGTGCTGCGGCTGTGTGCTGATCGTCTGTATGCGGAGCAGATGTTTGTATTCTTCGAGGAAGCGTTTTTGATTTGCCTGGGCGAATTCGTAGGGGTTGCTCATGGCTCGACCTGCCTTAAATGCTGTATCATCATTTGCAGGCATCTTACACTATTCCGCCTTGGATTCGTATGCGGCAAACGACGGGCGACTTCGCAGGGCAATTACATCAAAACAACGCGGCCAAAATGGGCAAAATCGAAACCGGAACCAGGCCACAGCCGCTCGTAAGTCACGTCCCGGCTCACATAAAACATCGAGTCCAACCAAACCTCGAGACTCGCATTAGATGGATGTAGGTGCGACCCTTGGGTCGCCCGCAAACGCTCAATGTACAATAAGTAAAGAGGACAACGAGATTCTTGTTTTGTAATTCCAAGGCGGTGTGTTTTTGATGATTGCCGATTCCGGACGCAGCCGCACTGGTATTATCCGCATTTGCATGAGACAATGCATGGTTGCACTTTCGAAACCTAGAAGAAAACACAATCCCCCTATGCTATTCCATGATTTACAACTGAAGAATTCAATGCTCGGCGTCGTCGATCGAGTTGGCTATAGCAAGCCGACACCGATACAAGAATTGACCATACCCCATGTCCTCGACGGACGTGATATCGTGGGCTGCGCCCAAACCGGCACCGGTAAAACGGCCGCCTTTGTATTGCCCATCGTGCAAATGCTGCGCGAGAAGCCCGCCAGGCGACATATCCGCGTCCTGGTGCTGGCGCCGACCCGTGAGCTGGCGGCCCAAATCGATGAAGAGTTTGGCAGATTCAGCCGAGGCAGTTCGCTAAAGCGTGTGGCGATCTATGGCGGAGTCAGTCAGCAACCGCAAGTCGCTGCGCTTCGGCGAGGGGTCGATATTCTGGTGGCGACGCCGGGACGGCTGATCGATCTAATCAATCAAGGTTTTATCAAGCTGGGTCAAGTTGAGATGTTTGTCCTGGATGAAGCCGACCGCATGTTGGATATGGGCTTTATCCATGATGTTAAGCGCATCATCAAACGTTTGCCAAAAGAACGCCAGACCATGCTGTTTTCGGCGACGATGCCACAAACGATTCAAGACCTGAGCAGAAGCATCCTGATCAAACCTGTGAAGGTAGAGGCGAATCCAGAAGCGACTACTGTCGAGAAAGTCGAACAATCGCTCTATTACGTGGAAAGCGGCGAAAAGCGAGACCTGCTCGAACATATACTGCAGGATTCGGCTTCCGAACGTGTATTGGTATTTACGCGCACCAAACATCGTGCCAACAATCTCGCCAAACAATTGAATCGCGCTCGCATTCCCGCTGATGCGATTCATGGCAATAAATCGCAAGCCGCGCGCACCCGGGCGCTGGCGAAGTTTAAGTCGGGGCAAACACCGGTCCTGGTAGCGACCGATATCGCCGCAAGAGGCTTGGACATTGAGTCTGTAACTCACGTCATCAATTTTGATTTGCCCAATATGCCGGAAAGTTATGTGCATCGCATTGGACGGACGGCGCGGGCCGGCGCTTCCGGCATCGCTTGTTCCTTCTGCAGCGTTGAAGAACGGAAGTTCATCAACGGCATTGAAAAAATGATCCGGCAAGCAATCCCGGTTGTGGCTGACCATCCCTTTGTGTCCACTGTCCGAGCGCCGCGACCACCCGCTCCGGCGCGGAAAGCGCCGCGTACAAATCGGCGGCGCATTCGGCGTCCACAAGGGAGCCGTTAGACTCCCATCCCGCTGCCGATTATCGGCGCTCTTTGATCTTGATTCAGCTCATGCGCAAGCCCTGCAACGACATCAGTCGCTTGCATGACGCTCTGCGCTGAGCAGTCCCCTGTGCTGGATTCCCATCGAATTATAAACCTGTATCGACTTGGCGCCTTAGGGTGAGCGAGAAATGGTCATCGTGTTCCAGCGCTGATGACGGCGCAAGACAGGTAGACATACGGCGGATGTAGCCTTCGTCGGCTAAACTTGTGCCGGGAAAGGAGGGTCAAGTGATCGCCATTCAAATGCCAAAAGTTGTCGTCATTGGCTCGGGCAGTCTCTTCTTCGGACGGCAAGCCATTTGGCAAATGGTTCAATCTCCGCAGCTCAATTCGGGAACGTTATCACTTGTCGACAAAGATCCGCAGCGCATGGTAAAAATGGGATTGCTTGCCGAAAATGTCGTCGCGGAAACCGGCGTGAGCCTGAAGATCGAAACTGCCTTGCATTGGAATGACGCGCTGCCCGGGGCTGACTTCGTGGTACTCAGCTTCGCCGCTGATACCGTTCGCTATCGGGGCCTGGATTGTCAATTCAGCGAAAAGTACGGCATTCGCATGTGCAGCGGCGATACCATCGGACCCGGCGGCATCTTCCGCGCCATGCGCGAGTTGCCGCTGATTATGGAATGCGTAGCCGATATCGAGCGGCTCTGCCCCGAGGCCTGGGTGATCAACTATATCAATCCCAGCGCGGTCAATGGCATGGCGATCGCTCGCTTTGCGCCGCGAGTCAAGAGCTTTGCCCTTTGCGACTCCCTGCACATGCCCAAGGTCAAGCTACGTTATGCCAAGCGCGCCGGAATCGTTGACGATGAGGGCGAATGGAATGCTGATGTTGACGCCGCTTTCGACATGCGCATCGCCGGCGTCAATCACTTCACCTGGATGCTCAAAGCCGAATACGAAGGGCGCGATGTCTCGCCGCAGATCGCGGCGTCAATGAGGCGCGTTGCCGAAAGCGGGGGCATTGGCAGTGACAAAGGCGCCAAAGCGCTCCATAACGATGCCATCGGCTATCAGTTGTATCAGGTTTTCGGACGCATCCCCACCTGCATCGCTCATACCAAGGAATACCTGCGCTTCTATCAGGGTCACGGCGTCTTGCCTGATGTCATTCCACCACTGTCGATATGGGGAACGGACTCGCGTTATGTCCGTCATGATGCCATGTGGCAGCAAGTTGACGACTTCATCAGCGGGGCGCTGCCCATCAGCCAATACATGAGTACCTTCGGCCCCGATCACGCCACTGACATCATTGAGAATATGGTCGGCAAGCTCGGAAATCCATTCTTCATCAACACCTACAACCGCGGCGCTGTGGGCAATATGCCGGACGATGCCTTTCTCGAATTGCTATGTGACGTGGATATGGACGGACCGGTTGCGCGCCCAGTCGGCGAGATGCCGCGTGGTATTCGGGGCATGCAAGAACAGATTCTCGACACCCACGAACTGACGGCCGAAGCCGTCGTTAACGGGGACTATGTGCTGCTGCGCCGTGCCATGATGACCGATCCGCTTACCAATTCGATCGCTGACGCCGATGCTATCCTGCGGGAGTTGCTGGCCGCCGAGCGCGAAGCTTTGCCGGATAGTTGGTTTTCGCAAGTTGCGTTTTGATCGGTATTCACTTCTGGCAAGCGCGAAAGCCTGCGCAAATGGGATGAGTCACCCGAAGGAAGGGCCCAAATCCGGCCTACTCTTCTTGTTGCCGTCTTTTCTTTCGGATAAAGATATCGCGATCTTTGTCGGACCATATTGCATAGGCGACATAACCAACTACCCAAATTGCTATCAATGCTTCGATGGACAGTACTACAACGACAAGTTCGTTATTCATCGAGGATCTCTTTCGTCAGGTGTTCGGTATCGCGCATAACTCATGAAGAGCTGGAGTGCGACTGTGACTGTCGTTACAAACATGAAATGTCCAAGTGCAAGACTTATATATGTTTCAGGATCGAAATCCAGGCTACGAACACGATTGTTGACGTATATCAGTGTCAAGAATATCAGGTTGAGTACGCCCAGGCCAATCAAGGTGAATTGAAAGGGCTTTGCCCAGGTAAACCGGAACTTGGCCAGGTCCACGTTCGTCGCCGTCACCAACCACAGCGCTATGAGAAAAAGTTCGATACCATCAAGCAGGTTAAGAAAAGAGATCTCTGCCCGCTGCAGCAGCGCGATGAGCACGCCGACCAAAATCGGCAGCAAAGGCAGACCAATACTCAGCGAAGCCCAAACGGTAATGTGCGTCAGTGGGTGTTGAGTCTTCTGATACAAACCTATTAGTCTCCAAGCTATTACCTTATTCTAACACAAAAGTGCGACTTTTTTCAAGTGACAACGATGATCACTGGTAGAGTTTCCATTTCGTGAGGAGGGGACAGCCTGGTTTTTCTCAGTAATTGCAACTAAGTTAGGAGGATTCACCACAGAGGCACAGAGGACACAGAGATAAGTGGCAAAGCGACTATGACCAATTCGCAAAATCAAGATCCGTTGACACATGAGATAAATGGCGCAGCAATAGAGGTTAATCGCGCGTTGGATCCTGGCTTGCTAGAAGAACTATATGAAGATGCTTTCTGCAATGGTCGATTTCTGAGGGAAGGTATTAAGCGCATAGTCCTTTAGTCCATTCCCTCTGCGCTCTCTGTGCCTCTGTGGTGAATCTCCCCCGCAACCGCCTTGCTTGACAGCATACCGCGCAATGACTATGATGACTGGCGATTTTACGCGTCCCAACGTGAGGCCATAACGCGCATGACATTGCCACAGCCCCTGCTTGCGGTTGATATCGGCGGCACTTTCACTGATATTGTCGCCTTCGACCCGAATAGCGGTCAAATATGGGTAGAAAAACTGTTGACGTCCTATCCGGATCCGTCGGCCGCAGTTCTGGATGGCGTGCGAAACCTGCTGGAAGAGCAAAGTCTGTCGCCGGCAAGTATTCGCTACGTTGTACATGGCACCACGCTCATCACCAATACGCTAATCGAACGAAAGGGCGCCAAAACCGCGCTGCTGGCCACTGCCGGATTTCGCGACGCGATCGAGATTGGCAACGAAGGTCGTTACGATATGTACGATCTGGCGCTGGTAAAACCGACGCCCCTGGTTGAACGTCGACTGCGCTTCGACGTTCCGGAGCGCATCCTGGCTGATGGTCGTGTTTATCATGAACTCGATTTGGACTCCTTGCAGGGTGTTTGCGCGCGACTGAATGGCGAAGGTATCGAAGCAGTGGCCATCTGCTTCTTGCATGCCTATACCAATCCCGCACACGAATTGGCCGCATTGGAGACTGTCAAAGCGCTCTTGCCCGGCGTTGCCATTTCCGTATCACATCAAGTAGCGCCGGGTATGCGCGAGTATCCTCGCACATCCACCACCGTCGCCAACGCCTACGTGCAACCGATCACCGAACGCTATCTGGCGCGGGTCGATGAGGGGCTGCGGCAAAGTGGCATCGAGGCGCCCCTGAATATCATGCTCAGCAGCGGGGGCACCACCACCGTGGGCGCGGCACGGGCTTTTCCGGTGCGACTCGTGGAGAGCGGACCGGCGGGCGGCGCGCTGGCGGGGGTCTATTGGGGCAAGCAACTGGGTCATGAAGATGTGCTGGCTTTTGATATGGGCGGAACGACCGCCAAAGCAATGCTGACGCGTGCTGGCGAGTTGACAGTCAGCAATCATTCCGAAGTCGCCCATGTGCACCGCTTTAAGCGCGGCAGCGGCTTACCCTTGATGGTGCCCATGATCGAGATGATCGAGATCGGCGCCGGCGGTGGCAGCATCGCGCGTCTGAATCCCTTGGGCTTGCCGGCAGTGGGTCCACAAAGCTCAGGCTCCGAACCGGGTCCGGCTGCTTATGGGCAGGGCGGGGTGGAGCCTACAGTCACCGATGCCGACTTGCTGCTCGGCTATCTCAATCCGGATTATTTTGCGGGAGGCAGCCTGCCCCTGGATGTTGATCTGGCGCGAGTTTCCTTTGACGGCTTGGCCGCCGCGCTGGATCTGACAGTCGACCGGCTGGCTTGGGGCGTGCATCAATTGGTAAACGAAAACATGGCTGCGGCTGCTCGAGTACACGCGGCGGAACGCGGGCTGGAGATTCGGCGTTACAGCATGGTGGCAACGGGTGGCGCCGGACCGGTGCATGCTTGTGGCGTGGCGCAGGGACTTGGCATCCGGCGCATCATCATTCCGCCCCTGGCGGGCGTCGGCTCGGCATTTGGCTTTTTGACAGCGCCCATCGCCTTCGATTTCACGCGTAGCTACGTGGCCAAACTGTCCGAACTCGACCTGAGCGAACTCAATACCATCTTGCAAGATCTGGAAACGGAGGGCCGAAAGATTGTGGAAGGCGCAGGCGTGCCCGCAGATGACATCTCGGTGCGGCTAAATATCGATATGCGCTATGTCGGGCAAGGTTACGAAGTGCGTGTGCCCTTCCCGATGCAAAAGCTTGATGGCAATCATATCGCGGCTATGCAACGCGCTTTTGAAGAGGAATATCAGCGCTTTTACGGGCAGCTCGCCGATGGCGTGCCCATTGAAGCCGTCAACTGGCGCGTGCTGATCGCCGGACCGGCGCCGCAGATTCAGGCGCTTTCGCTGCAGTCTGCGGCAGCGATCTCCGATTCGCCGATAGCTTGCCGCCCGGTTCGTTTTGGAGTAGATACACTGCCGCGCGAAACACCGGTCTTCCGGCGCGAGCAACTGAGTGAAAGCTGGACTGCCGCCGGTCCCGCGATCATCGAAGAAGCAGCCTCCACAACCGTAGTCCTGCCCGGATGGACGGCGCGGACGGCTGCCGGCGGATGCCTGTTGTTGCGGGCGGAGGAGGAGCGATGATTGATCCGATTACGCTGGAGGTCATCTGGAGTCGCTTGATCTCCGTCGTGGACGAGCAAGCCGCTGCCTTGATCCATTCTTCCTTTACGACTGTCGTGCGCGAAGCGGGGGATTTGTCCGCAGGCGTCTTCGACCGCGAAGGCAATATGATCGCGCAGTCGGTCACCGGCACGCCGGGGCACATCAACACCATGGCAAATTGTGTACGCAAGTACATCGTTCCCAACCACCCAATTGACAGCCTGAATCCCGGTGACACGCTGATTACCAACGACCCGTGGGAAGCCTCGGGTCACCTCTTCGACTTGACCATTGTCTCGCCGGTATTTTATCGGGGACGTGGCGTGGCCTGGTTTGCCAACACCTGTCATGCCGTCGATATCGGCGGCGCGACCATGGGCGGCGATGCCCGGTCGCTATACGAAGAGGGTCTGGCGATCCCGCTGATGAAACTTTTCAAAGCGGGTAAAGTCAATCAAGAACTGATCGATATCATCCGTGCCAACGTGCGCGTGCCCGAACAAGTGATTGGCGACATTTATGCCCAGGAGGTCGGCAATCAGGTAGGCGCCCGCAAGCTGATCGAAATGCTGGACGAGTACGCCCTGCCCGACATAGAAGAGGTCTCGGCGCAGATCCTCGATCGCACAGAGAGCGCTGTTCGCGCTGCGATAAGCGCGCTGCCTGATGGCAGGTACCGAAACGACATCCGCATTGACGGCTTCGACGAGCCGCTGAAAATCGCCTGTGCCCTGACCGTCAAGGGAGATGAGTTGGGGGTTGACTACGAAGGCTCCTCGCCTCAAGTCGATCGCGGTATCAACGTCGTGCTCAATTACACGCACGCCTACACCACGTACACCTTGATGGCTGCCTTGGCGCCGGGCATCCCCAACAACGAAGGCGCTTTCCGGCCGATTGAGGTGCGCGCGCCGCTCGGCTCAATACTTAATTGCAGTCGCCCGGCTCCGGTCAGCGCCCGTCATCTGATCGGCCATTTTGTCAGCCAACCCTTGCTGACAGCTTTGGCGCAGCTGATTCCGCAGCAGGTGATCGCCAATGGCTCAGCGGGACTTTGGAATACCATGATGGACGGGATGGACGCGTCGGGCAGGGAATTTGCTTATGTCTTCTTCTCCGCCGGTGGCATGGGCGCCGCCCACAACCGCGACGGTCTTTCCGCTACCGCCTTTCCCAGTGGTATTATGGGTGTGCCGGTAGAAGCAATCGAAACCGCCGCGCCTCTGCTCATGCACCGTCGCGAGTTGCGTCCCGATTCGGGTGGCTCCGGTCAATTCCGCGGCGGACTCGGGCAGGCAATGGAGATGGAAATCATCACCGGTTTGAACGCCAATCATTCCTGTATGTACGACCGCACTGGCAACGCGGCGGCGGGTCTGTTAGGCGGCAAGTCCGGCGCAACCGGCGAGGTTGAGCTTTCCGATGGCAGCTATCCGCATCCCAAGTCGCATTACGTCATGAAGCCCGGTCAACGAGTGACTCTTAAGCTGCCGGGCGGCGGTGGATTCGGTCCGCCAACCCTGCGCGATCCCCAGAGGGTGCTGGAAGACCTGCGACAGGGCTACATCTCGCTGGACGCTGCGGAGCGTGACTATGGCGTGGTCATAAATATCGAGACGATGACAATTGACAGTGACGCCACCAAAGCCCGGCGAGAGGAGATGGACGCATGAGAACGGCTCATTATGATCTGATCGTCGTAGGTCTGGGAGCGATGGGTTCGGCAGCGCTGTATCAGGCGAGCAAACGCGGCTTGCGGACGCTCGGCATTGATCGCTTTGATCCGCCGCATAACATGGGATCCAGCCACGGCGAAACACGCATCACGCGGCAGGCCATCGGCGAGGGCAAAATGTACATGCCGTTTATCCGCCGCTCGGACGAGATCTGGCGTGAGCTGGAGTCGATCAGCGGGCGCAAACTTTTTCTGCAAAGCGGCGGATTGATCATAGCGCCCGAAACCGATTCGGCGAGCTTCCACGTACAGGGCGATTTTGTCGAACTTTCGGCTCGCATGGCTGAGAAATTTGGCATCGCGCACGAAATTCTGGACGCTCCTACCGTCAACGAGCGCTTTCCCCTGCTGATGCTGCGTCCGGTCGATCGTGCCTATTATGAACCCGGCGCAGGTGTTCTGCGTCCGGAACTCTGCATTCAAACTCAACTGGAACTGGCGTCGCAAGGGGGATGCGCAATCCAAAGCAACGAAACAGTCAACGACTTTCGCGCCAATTCAAAGGGCGTAGAGGTAGTTACCGACAAGAGCAGATACCAGGCCGACAAGCTGATTCTGTCCACGGGCGCCTGGATCGCCGACCTGCTGCCACCGGAGAGTCGCGCTGGCTTTGGTGTGTATCGTCAGGTGATCTACTGGTTTGAAGCGGAAGACATTGAAGCGTTTTACCCGGAAAATTTCCCATATCTGATCTGGATTGGTGACAAGATGGAGGATTTCTTTTCGGCATTTCCCGCGCCGCGCGATGGCATGCAAGCGCTCAAAGTTGTGACGGAGCAATACCATAAGACAACCGACGCCGACCGGATCAACCGTGAGATTCACGCCGATGAACGCGACTATATGTACCACCAATTGACGGCGCCGCGGCTGAAAGGCCTGCGCAACAAAGTCCTGCGCGCGGAAGTGTGCATGTACACCGTCACACCCGACGATCACTTTGTCATTGACTTTCATCCCGATTCCAAACGTGTGGTGATCGCTTCACCTTGTTCCGGGCACGGTTTCAAGCATTCGCCGGCGGTCGGCGAGACCTTGGTGCAGTTGGCGCTCAATGGCCAAAGCGAATTCGATATTTCGGCATTTGAGCTGGCGCGTCTGCAAGTTATTCAAGAATGACGGACATCTGACTTACATCTGCGAAAGAAGTCACTTGGAAAGGGAATCATAGCTATGCGACTGGAAGGTAAAACTGCGATCGTTACCGGTGGCGCCAACGGCATTGGCGCGGGATGCGTGCGCCGCCTGGCGGCCGAAGGCGCCAACCTGGTCATCGCCGATATCGACAATGCCAGCGGGCAAACGCTGGCTGCCGAATTAAGCGACGCATCGGGCGGCGTCATCTATGTGCGCAGCGATATCACACAGCGTCAGGCGGTGGAGGCATTGTTCTCGGCCAGCCTCGCGGCTTTTGGCGCGGTCGACATTCTCGTCAATAACGCCGCCTACGTGCACAAACCGGGCGTGATCACCAACTTCCTCGACTACAGCGACGAAGCCTGGGAAACAACGCTCGCTGTCAATCTGTCGGGCATGTTCTATTGCTCGCAAACAGCGGCTCGGCTGATGGCGAAACGCGGACAAGGCGGGGCGATCATCAATGTGAGCAGCGGTGGCGCTTCCCGCGCGCACCGGCACATGTTCGGTTACGATACCAGCAAGGGCGGTATCGAAGCGGCCACCCGCTCCATGGCGCTTGATCTCGCGCCACTCAACATTCGCGTCAACACCGTTGTACCGGGCAGCACCCGCGTCGATCATGGAACATTTGTAGGCGACACGCCGATCCCGCCATCGGAAGTGATCCCGCTAACGCGGCAAGGGACGCCGGACGATATCGCGGCCGCGGTCGCTTTCCTCGCCTCGGACGACGCCGCTTATATCACCGGCACACGCATTGTCGTCGATGGTGGCATGGACGCTCAGTTGCGCACGCCCTCGGTCGATTTCCGCTACGATTACAGCGACTACTCCTAAGGCCTGAAAACTGCGGACGAGATCCGGCGAGTCGCTCGGCTTTATTCGCCGCAGAATGCCTGTGGTAAACTCTGCTTGACGATTGTACGCCATCGGCGGGGATCCCATGCCTTCACCGGAATTCTTCCAAGTGCTGCCGGTTGCCGAAGCCCTGAAATTGCTGGATACACATTGGCAGCCGGAACCTGCGCGCGAGTCCGTAGCGACTGCTGACGCGCTCGACCGCATCAGCGCAGCCGAAGTTGTGTCGCCCGAAGCCGTGCCGGCTTTCCGCAAAAGCACTGTGGACGGATACGCCGTCCGCGCGGCCGATACCTTTGGCGCCAGCCAGGCGCTGCCGGCCTTCCTCGAGCTGATCGGCGAAATCAAAATGGGAGAGCTGCCCGGACGCGATATCAGCAGCGGACAGGCGCTGGCGATTCACACAGGTGGCATGCTGCCGGATGGCGCCGATGCTGCCATCATGATCGAAACTACCCAAGGCATCGGCGAACGGGAAATCGAAGCCATGAAAGCGGTGGCGCCCGGCGAGAACGTCATTCAAGCCGGCGAGGATGTCGCGGCCGACGCGCCAATCTTGCCACGACATCATCGGGTCCGCGCGGGCGATATTGGCGGGCTGTTGGCGGTGGGCATCAACCGGATTGAGGTGCTGCGGACGCCGCGCGTGGGCATTCTCAGCTGCGGCGACGAATTGCTGCCGCCCGAGGTCAAGCCAGCGCCCGGCAAGGTGCGCGATATCAACGCCTTTACGCTGAGCGCCCTGGCGGAAACGCATGGCGCGGCGCCACTGCGCCTGGGCATCGCGCGCGATACGCTGGAGGATTACCGCAGCCGCGCCGAAGCCGGCTTCGCCGCGGCTGATATCCTGCTGTTAAGCGCGGGCAGCTCGGTTTCCGCACGCGACTACACAAGCGATGTGATTAACAGCCTGGGGGCGCCAGGCGTGCTCCAGCATGGGCTGGCGACCAAGCCGGGCAAACCGACCATCATCGCGGTCTGTGACAAGAAACCGGTCATCGGTTTGCCGGGTAACCCGGTCTCGGCGCTCTTGGTCGCGCGGCAAATCCTGCCACATTTAATCGCCCGCTTCCTGGGCCAGACGCTAGATCCGCCGCCGACGATACGCGCGCGTCTGGCGCTGCGTGTGGCTTCTGTCAGCGGACGCGAGGACTGGTTGGCTGTGCGCTTGCGCGAGGCCGCCGATGCGTACCCGCTGGCCGAGCCGATATTCGGCAAGTCCAATTTGATATTCACGCTGGTGCAAGCCGATGCCTTGCTGCGCGTGCCACTCAATTCGGGTGGCTTGGATGCCGGCAGCCTGGTAGAAGTCGTGCCGCTATGATTCGCCGGTGGTGCTGATGCCAAAACGTCATATATACCTGGAAGATGTACCGCTCGACGAAGCGCGGGGGAAGCTGCAAGCGGCTTTGCTCGCCGCCGGGCGCATGACGCCGCTGGCGGGTGAAACCGTCGCGCTGGCCAATGCGTTGGGACGGGTCACCGCCGAACCCGTGCAAGCCAAGTTGTCCTCGCCGCACTATCACTGCGCGGCCATGGACGGTTATGCCGTCGCCGCGGCCGATACCCTTGATGCGCGCGAGACACAAGCGGTTCGCTTGCGGCTTGGCCGGCAGGCTCACGCGGTCAACACCGGCGATCCCCTGCCAGACAACAGCAACGCCGTCATCATGATCGAGAATGTCAATCAGACGGAAGATGACAGCCTGTTGATCTATGCCTCGGTCGCGCCCTGGCAGCACGTGCGACTGATGGGCGAGGATATGGTGACGACGGAAACCGTCTTGCAAGTAAACCATCAGTTGCGGCCGGTCGATCTGGGCGCATTGGCCGGCTGCGGACATGCGACCGTCAAGGTGCGGCGCAAGCCTCAAGTCGCCATCATTCCGACCGGCAGCGAACTCGTGCCACTGGATCGTCGCCCCGAACGCGGTCAGCTCATCGAATACAATAGCCTGATCCTGGGCAGTCAGATTCGCGAGGCGGGCGGCGAGGCGACCACAACGCAGATTGTCGGCGACTCGCTCGACAGTCTACGAGCGGCCCTGGAATCCGCGCTTGAGTCCGCGCCCGATTTGATCCTGGCGCTGTCGGGTTCATCGGCCGGCAGTCACGACTTCACGGCCGGCGCGATTGACGAGCTGGGAGAAGTGCTGGTGCATGGCATAGCCGTCCGGCCTGGACATCCGGTCATCATCGGCATGATCGGGAAGACGCCGATTATCGGTGTGCCGGGCTATCCGGTCAGCGCCGCGCTCACCGGTGAACTGCTGATTACGCCCCTGATACGGCAATGGCTGGGCTCGACGCGCGACGAACCCGTGACGGTCGAAGCGGTCTCGACCCGCAAAATCGTTTCGCCCCTTGGCGATGACGATTTCGTGCGGGTGGCGCTGGCGGAGATTGACGGTAAAGTGCAGGCGACGCCCTTGCAACGCGGCGCGGGTGTCATCACTTCGCTGGTGCAAGCGGATGGCCTGGCGCATATCCCCCGTTTCCACGAGGGCCTCGATCGCGGCGCAATAATGCGCGTGAGCCTGTATCGTCCGCTGTCGGAGATCAAAGGCACGACCATGGTCATGGGCAGTCATGATCCCATGCTTGATCTGCTGGCGACGCATCTGCGCTTGCATGCGCCGGGCCAGCGCATGGTCTCGGTCAATGTGGGATCCATCGGCGGCTTAATCGCCTTGCGGCGTGGCGAGGCGCATCTCGCCGGCAGTCATCTCTTCGATCCGGAAACCGCGACCTATAATCTGCCCTATATACAAAAATATCTGGGAGACGAACCAACTCAGCTTGTCACCTTTGCCCACCGCGAACAGGGACTCATGTTGCCTCCCGGCAATCCGCGCGGCATCAACGAATTTAGCGATATCCGTGGCCTGCGCTATGTGAATAGGCAGCGTGGTGCCGGCACGCGTGTCTTGTTCGATCACTTGCTTGATCAGCATCAGGTTTCATCGCAAGAGTTCAATGGTTACGAGCACGAGGAATACACGCATCTGGGCGTGGCGGCTGCCGTTTCGGATGGCATCGGCGACTGTGGCATGGGTTTGCGCAGCGCAGCCGAGGGGATGGGCTTGGACTTCATCGGTATGACCTGGGAGCGATTCGATCTGGTGATTCCGCAGCGAAGTCTGGAGACGAGCGCTGTGCAGACGCTGTTGACGGTCTTGCGCGACGAGGGCTTCAGGCGCGAACTGGGCGCGCAAAGCGGCTATCGCAGCGACGAGACCGGACAAATCGTAGCGCAGTAGACGCTTGAGTCGATAACGAAATTTGCTGCCTATTGGGATGAAGGAACTACGATGCGGCCGAAGCTGACCGTTGCTAGTTAATCACTTAAGCCGAGCCGCCAGCCGCAGGTATAGACGCGCATGCCGCCGCGCCTCACATAGCCAATCACGCAGATATCCCACGCCTCAGCCAGCTCAACGGTGATGCTGGTCGGCGCTGTACGGCTGGCCACGATTGGTATGCCCATGCGCCGCGCTTTGCCCAGCATCTCAGAACTGATGCGGCCGCTGGTCAACAAGATGCGGTCGCGCGTATCGATCTTGTCAAGCAGCGCCTGCCCCGCTACCTTGTCCACCGCGTTATGCCGGCCGACATCCTCGGCGCTGATCAGCAGGCCAGTCTCGTCGCCCAGCACCGCCGTATGCACGCCGCGCACGGCATTGTACAGCGTCGCCGCGCCCTGCAATTCGCGCATCAATCGGATGATCATATCGGGAGTTGTCAGGAACGCGCTTACCAAGGCGGGATGCGCCTTGGATAATTCCTGCCCGGTCATGCCGCCGCCGCAGCCCGTCGTCAAGATCATGCGCCTGGGCAACTGGACTTCGTCGCGTGTCAAGATGACATCAACCACGCTGTTCGGGATGTTGGTCTGCAGCAAGCCGATCTCGTCCGCCGCTTCGATCACGCCCTCGTTGTACAAGAAACCGACTGCCAGCGCCTCCAGTTGCAGGGGACTGCACATCATCGTCGCCAGCGACTGCCCGTTGACATAAATCGAGAGCAGTTGCTCATCGATCACGCCACCGTCGACGCGGTTGACGGCGTCCCCTTCGACGACTTGATAGCTCAGTGGCTTGGCGCCCGCCAGCTCGATGGATTGTCTTGTGGTCGTCATTGGGTGTCCTTCTTGCGTTTGCGCCGGGTCTGACGCCGCATCTCCTCGCTGCTCCAGCCCTGTTCAATGCCCCACTCAGCTTTTGGCTTCAGAGCGCCTGTCGGGCAGACTCCCACGCATTGTCCGCAAAACACGCAGGGCGAATCGGTCATGGATATGTCAAAGGCAGTCGCGACCGAGGTATCGTGCCCACGGTTTTTCAGCGTGAGCGCGAAGGTGAACTGCGCGTCTTCGGCGCAGACTTGTACGCAGCGCCAGCATAAGACGCACTGCTCGTAATCACGCACGTAGAAAGGATTGTCGTCGATCACTTCGGTTTCGCGCCGCTGCGCATCGGGGAAGCGCTCGTCATCGGCGGTATAATTTGCCATCATGTCCTGGATTTCCGGCGCTTGCTCGAGGTTGACCGAGGCGTTCAGCATTTCCAGGATGGTGCGCCGGCTGCGCTCGACCCGTTCGTTGCGCGTCTCCACATGGGAATCAGCCTGGCATTCGGCCACACAGGCCGGCTGTAAAACGCGGCCGCCATCCACATCGACCACGCAGACGCGGCATAAGCCGTTGGGCGTGGTCGCCTCGTGGTAGCAGATGACCGGCACATCGACGCCGGCTTCTTTCGCTGCCTCCAGCAGGGTCGCGCCCTTGGCCACGGTTATCGATTGCCCGTCCAGCGTAAGTTTGATCTTGTCGTCGGTCATGCAATTATCCCTTCGTCTCAAACATTGCCGGGAACTTCTCCATCGCGCTCAGCACCGCTATCGCCGCGGTATGCCCCAGGCCACAAATCGAGGCTTCGGTCATGGTCATGCCGATATCATGCAGCCGGTCCCGATCGCCAACTCGCGGCGCATCGAGACGCTCCAGAATCTCGACCTGCCGCTGTGTACCCAGCTGACAGGGGAAACACTTGCCGCAACTTTCGTGCTGGAAAAACTTCCCCAGCCGCCTCAACACATCGCGCAAGTCCGTCGACTGATTAAAGACCATGATCGCGCCCGAGCCGAATGTGCTGCCCGCCGCGCGCAAATCCTCAAAGGACAGCGGCACCTCGATTTCATTGGGCAAGAGAAAAGTGCCCGCCGCGCCACCCATCAGCACGGCTTGCAAATCGCCGATAATACCCTGGCAATAATCGTCGAGAAACTGTCGCAGCATGATACCGGGTTGGATTTCGTATACACCCGGCCGACCAACGTGCCCGCTTACAGAAACGAGCTTAGTGCCGCTACTTTGTTCCGTGCCAAAACCCTTGAACCAATCCGCGCCATTTGTGACGATGCCGGGAATGGCGCACAAGGTTTCGACATTGTTGACCGCTGTCGGCTTACCGAAGAGCCCAAATGTGGTCGGATAGGGCGGTTTCATACGTGGGAAGCCGCGTTTGCCCTCGATCGCTTCGAATAGCGCGGTCTCCTCGCCACAGATATACGCGCCGGCGCCCCGGCGTATTTCAATATCCAGCGCAAAGTCGCTGCCCATGATGCCCTCGCCCAGGACGCCCGCTGCTTCAGCGTCTTGAATGGCGGATTGCAGGATGGCGGTCGCTTTGGGGTATTCGCCGCGCACGAAAATGGTGGCTTTGCCCGTGCCCACAGCATAGGACGCCAGCGCGATCCCTTCCAGCAGCAGGTGCGGACGGTGCTCCATCAAGACGCGATCTTTGAAGGTGCCGGGCTCGCTTTCATCGGCATTGCAAACGACATACTTGACCTCGCCCGCCGTGCCACGCGTGAACTTCCACTTCAAGCCGGTGGGAAAAGCCGCGCCGCCGCGCCCGATCAAGCCGGAAGCCTCGACCGCCGCGATCACCTCGTCGGCTGACAGATCAAAAAGCGCCCGGCGCAAGGCGCGGTAATCGCCGTACGCCTCCAGCGTCTGTGGCGCCGCGTCAAGCGAGGGATCCAGCAATACTGATTCGTCGTCGCCGGCTGGCGTAAAATATCTGCCATCCCCAGGCTCAAGAAGTTCATCAACTGTCACGTTTGGCAGCGCGATGTCGTTCTCGCCCCGTTCGCTGACCAGCGCCGCCGGCGCATAATCGCACATGCCCAGGCACGGGGAATGCTCAACTGTGTATTCGCCGTCAGAGGTGATGCCATCGTGGGAGAGACCCAGTCGGTCGCAGAGTCCATTTAGCACTTCGTCAGCGCCTACTAAAGCGCAGGTCGGGTCGGTGCAGACACGAATGATGCGCCGGCCGGTGGGTTCGTCGTGAAAGAGCGTGTAAAAGCCGATGACGCCATAGATATCGGCTTCGGGCACCCGCAAGATATGCGAGATCCGATGCACATTTTCGGGGCTGATGCTCCCAAGCGCCGTCTGCACGTCCCAGAGCAACGGCAGCAGCGCCTCGCGCCCTCGCCCGCGATAGGCTTCCAGTGTTGCGTCGATGTCATGCTGGGAGATCATGCGCCCTCCAGTTGTTCACGGATCCACACTTTCAAAGTGAAAACCATCAAGACTTTTGTCGCCAAGGCTAAAGTCCGCTGCCGCACCTACAGCATACACTAAATTCAACTCACAGGCTTGTCCTACAAGTTATAGTGGATCCGGGGACGTGGACAGGAGATTCCGGATTCAGAGGTAGGACATTTGTTCTATTTCGCTGCTCGTTTGTGTAAAGGACGCCGCCGCAAATCTGTGCAAACACGATGTATTCCAATGCTTGTTCCTAGCGCTTGAACACCAGTATACTCTCTTGACTAGGTGTCCAGTTTTTCGAGTCCACATGACTGCCCATATTGTCCAGGAGGTCAAGCGGCTATGACCAATGACTTTCCCTTGCGACCGCCAGCCACGCCGCTGGTTGTCAACGATCCATATCTGAGCGTCTGGTCGATGGCAGACCGGCTGACTGACGACGATACCCGTCACTGGACCGGTCAGCCACATCCAATCTGTGGCATGCTTCGCGTCGATGGTGAAACCTGGCGTTTCATCGGCGCTCCTCTTGACTACATCGGACTGGATGTTCCGGCGATGCGGCAGACCTCGCTTACCGTCCTGCCGACCCGCACCATTTATGAATTTGAAGCGGCTGGCGTTGCGCTCACGCTAACGTTTATGACAGCGGCGCTCCCACACGACCTCGACCTGCTCTCGCACCCGCTGACGACGGTGGAAATGGACCTGCGGTCTTTGGATGGGCAAGCGCATCGCGCAGCGCTATATATCGATGTGCTGGGCCACTGGGTGGTGGACAATCTAGCGCAGAAGGTCATTTGGGGACGGCACCGTCTCGAAGATCAAGACCTGCTGTGGATGGGTTCGCTGGACCAACCGATGCTGCAGAAATCGGGCGATGATCTTCGTATCGACTGGGGATACTTGTATTTCGGCTCGATGCAGCCGGCGCAAGGCGCCCTGGCTGACAACTCGACATTGCGCGGTCAATTTGTCGATACCGGAACGCTGCCCCATCGCGACGACACCGAGATGCCGCGGACCATCGACAGCCGGCCGCCGCACCCGGCAATGGCCTGGGCGTACGATGCCGGCACCGTCGACGCGGCGTCTTGGCAGGTCATCTTGGCTTACGATGATGGTTTCTCGGTGGAATACATGCAGCGCAAGTTGCGTCCGTATTGGCGTCGGGATGGCATGACCGCTGCGGATCTGGTCAGCGCGACTTGCCGGCAATTCGACCTGATACGCGCCGCGTGCCGCGCTTTTGATGACGAACTGATGTCGGATCTACGCGCGGTCGGCGGCGAAAAATATGCCAAACTGGCGGCGCTGGCCTTCCGTCAGTGCCTGGGCGCGCACAAGCTGGCAGCCGATCTGGATGGGACGCCTCTGTTCTTTTCCAAAGAGAATTTCAGCAACGGCTGCATGGCCACCGTCGATGTCAGCTATCCTTCCAGCCCACTCTTCTTGCTGCTCAATCCTGATCTTCTGGAAGCGATGTTGACGCCCATCCTGGATTACGCCGCTTCGCCGCGCTGGAAGTTCCCCTACGCTCCGCACGATATCGGCCGCTATCCCTTGGCGAACGGGCAGGTTTATGGCGGTGGCGAAAAAAGCGAATGGCGACAGATGCCGGTCGAAGAGTGCGGCAATATGCTGATCTTGGTGACGGCGCTTTGTAAAGCGCGTGCTGATTTCAGCTATGCGCAGCAGTATTGGACGACGCTCACTACCTGGGCCGAATATCTCTTGGAAAAGGGTCTCGACCCGGAAAACCAACTCTGCACCGATGATTTTGCCGGACACCTTGCGCATAACGTCAATCTGTCCGTCAAAGCGCTGATCGCGATCGCCAGTTATGCCCGGCTCTGCCAGGAAGTGGGGCAGCCAGAGCGGGCAGCGGTGATTCGCGCGGGGGTTGAGCGGATGGTTGCTGACTGGCTGCGCATGGCCGACGACGGCGGCCACTATCGCCTGAGCTTTGATCGCCCCGGCACCTGGAGCCAGAAGTACAATCTCGTCTGGGACCGCCTGCTGGCGCTGGATCTTTTCCCGCAGTCCGTGCGTGAAGCCGAGATCGCGTTTTACAAAGGGAAGCAGGGGCGTTACGGCTTGCCGCTGGATAACCGCAACAGTTACACCAAGCTGGATTGGGTAGTCTGGTCGGCGACCTTGACGGAAACGCAAGAAGATTTCGACGCTTTCATCGCGCCGCTTTTTGACTGGCTCAATGAGAGCGAGAGCCGCGTTCCATTGACGGACTGGTTCTACACCGACAGCGGCGCGCAAGTGCGCATGCAGGCGCGCTCCGTCGTGGGTGGAGTCTATATCAAGATGTTGTACAATAGTGCGATTCACGAGAAATGGCTTCGGCGAAGGGACGGCTTCGCCTGAGCGCTTCTCTCGCAGATATCACAGCCGCTCGGCGGCAGCGAAAAGGTCTATCGCGCTCACGCAAAACAACAGGCCTTCCGCGCAACCGAGCAACTCGGTTAAATGAGAAGAGAAGGAAAGGTTTACTGTGCGATTCATTGTCATTCTTGTGCTGGGTCTGTCGCTGCTGACAGGTTGCGCTTCGCAGGCGACCTTCGGCGATGCCATCACCCAAGGTGAACCCACGGCATTTCCCACCCCCGTTGTACCCAGCAAACCCGTCTATCAGGTCGAGCGCGGAAACATCATTTATGAGCGCCGCTTCTTTGGCCGCATCGCGCCGGTTGTCACGGCAGAAATCGCCTTCGAGATTGACGGGCGCGTTCTGGAAATTTTGGTAGAGCGTGGCGCGGATGTGAACGAGGGCGATGTCTTGGCGCGCCTTGATACAAGGGCGCTGGTAATCCAATTGCTAAATGCTGAAGAAGAGCTTGCTATTGCCCAATCGATCTTCGAAAGCGCCGATAGTCAAGTTCGCTACGATAGCCAGCGCGCGCAACTTAACCTGGAGATAGCCCAACTGCGGCTGGACCATGCTATAGAGCAAGCGGCCGATCCGCCCAGCGCGGACGATACGCTTAACATCAACCTGCGCACCATCGAGCGCGATCTGGCGCAGGTCTCCCTTGACGAGTTGACATGGGGTGTCGATCCACAGTTGCGCTTCGACGTGACACGGGCGCAGAAGCGCGTTGACGCGATCAAATCGACCATCGCCGCAGCCGAGCTCATCGCGCCGATGTCGGGCCGATTGGTCTATTTTTCGCCCGATCCCGGCGAGCCGATGATCGCTTACGAGCCGATCGCGGTAGTGGCGGATCTCACGATTCTGGAGATCACTGACGAGATGGACGCCGATGACCTGACCGAGCTGGCGGAGGGCATGCCGCTTAGCATAAAGCGCGCCAGCCTGCCCGGCAATGTCTACACCGGCGCTATCACCAGCTTGCCCTCGCCCTATGGTCTTTCGACCGACGAATATGTCCACGTCTCCTTCGACGAACAGCCCCCCACGGATGAATATCAGGTGGGCGATCGCATGGCTTTCACTGTCAAGATCGAAGAGCGCGACGATGTACTCTGGCTGCCCGCTTCGGCGATCCGCCAATTCAGTGGACGTAATTTCATCGTCGTGCAAAACGAAGGCATACAGCGCCGGGTCGATGTGCGGCTCGGGCTGGAGGGTGACGGCCGAGTCGAAGTCCTCGAAGGCGCGGAAGAGAATCAGACGGTCATCGGTCCATGATGCGTAGCACCTTGCGAATCCGCGCCATCTTCATAGTTGCTGTCAAACGTCTACTGGCGCAACCCATGCTGTCGCTGGCGACGATCGTCGGTCTCACGGTCGCCGTGGCGCTCGTCTTGACCATCCCGATCTACTCCGAATCGGTCGCCTTCCGCATCTTGACTGAACGCCTCACCGAAGGACCGGATCGCATCAACCGGCCGCCCTTCTCTTTCTTGTTTAGTTACATCGGGTCCTGGAACCAGCCGGTCAATTGGGAAGATATCGGCGGTCTGGACAGCTATCTGCGCGAAAAAGGCGGTGACGAATTAGGCTTGCGCACGACCAGGATCGTGCGCCATGTGGAAACGCAAAACTTTCGTTTGTACCCGGCCGACGAGACGAACTACCGAGACGAGAATCGCTCGCTTGACTACGTCAGCTTTGGCACGACGGAAAACATCGAATCACAGGTGGAATTGGTCGAGGGCAATTTCCCGGCGCCGGCCGATCCCGATCCCAATAGCGTCATCGAAGTCATGATCCACGAGGAATTCGCGTCCGAATATGGGATGCAGATCAGTGAAATCTACTCCGGATACAACTGGCGGCTGGACACGGACGATCCGATGCAGATCACCGCGATCCGCATCGCCGGCATCTGGCGTCCGCGCGACGATGAATCGGAGTTCTGGTTCTACCGACCCAACGTATTTGAAGACATTCTGCTCATTGACGAAGCAACCTACGTGAATCGACTGGCGCCCCATACTGAATCAGAGGTCAACCTGGCGATCTGGTACCTGGTTACCGATGGCAGCGGCGTCAATACCAGCCGCGTCGATGAGTTGCTCCGGCGCCATAACGAAACCGAAAAGATAGCCGATCAATACTTGCCCGGCACTTATATTCAGGCATCGCCGGAAGAAGAGTTGAGGCCATATCAGCGCATTGTCACTGTTCTGACCCTGACCCTGACAGTTTTCAGCATCCCGATTGTGGCTTTGCTGGTCGCGTTCCTGGTCATGCTGGTTGGCTTGGTGGTGGATGGCCAGCGCAACGAGACAGCGGTCATGCGCAGCCGCGGCACCTCACCCTTCCAGGTGGTGGGCTTAACCACCGTCGAGGGTATCATTATGGGTTTAATCGCACTGGTCATCGGCATGATCATGGCGACCGCCTTCACGCAATTGATCGGCACCACGCGCAGCTTTATGGACTTCCGCTGGGGGCACCAGTTCATCGTATCGATCCCGCCGACTATCGGCTCAACGATCGCGCTGGCGCTGGCATTCACGATTTTGATCCGAGTTGTGCCGACCATTAGCTCCGCACGCCATACCATTGTCAGCTACAAAATGGACAAGTCGCGCTTGTTACAGCGGCCGTGGTGGCAGCGCCTGGGCGTTGACATTCTACTGCTGGCGCTAATCGGCTACTTCTACTATCAGGTAGTGCAGCAAGGTGGCCTCGTCGACGTGGAAGGCGGCGCGCGGAACATCGACGATGCCTACAATCAGCCCTTTGTGTTCTTGTTGCCGCCGCTGACGATTTTCGCCTTGACGCTGTTCATATTGCGCTTCTTGCCGCCGATTCTGCGCTTCATGGCTTGGCTGATTCAATGGAGCAACAGCGTCGGCTTGCTCATCGTGACACGACAATTGGAGCGCTCGCCCGGCGCCTACTACCTGCCCTTGATCCTGCTCGTTTCGACCATCAGCCTGGGCATCTATACCGCCTCCTTCGCCCGCACAATTGATCGTTATCTCTATGAACAGCAGTATTACAAAGTCTCTGCCGATATGTCGGTGCGCGTTTTCAGCCAGACCGCGGCTGGCATACCCGGCGGAGGGGGCGGCAATGAAGAGCCTCCCGCTTATATGCACATTTCCGAATTCACCTCGATGCCGCATGTCATTAACGCGACGCGCATCGGCGAGTACACGGCCAAGGCGCGCCTGACCATGACTAGCGTCGAAGGCACCTTCATCGGTATCGACCGTGCCGATCTGGGTCGGGTCATTTTCTGGCGTCCCGATTTCGCGCCCTACCGCTTAGGCTACTTGACAAACGCCCTGGCACTGCAGCAGGACAGCGTTTTGGTCTCGCGCGAGTTTCTGGAACAGCGTGGTCTGGAAATCGGCGATTTGCTGGAATTGGACATTCGCAGCGGGGGCGACCTTTTCAAGATCAATTTGCAGATTGCCGGCAGCCTCGAGTATTTTCCGCGCTGGTATCCCGAAGAGGACGGCGCCTTGTTCGTCGGTAACCTGGACTATCTCTTCGAACAAGCGCAGCAAGAGCTGGCGCATCGTGTCATCGCCCGCGTCGAGCCAGAGTTCAACGTCCGCGAATTTTCTCGCGCCGTGATTGACCGCGGGGCGGCCGGTGTCATCATCGAAGAACCCACGACCCGCATTGAAAAGACACAATCCGCGCCGGAAAGACAAGGGCTATTCGGTTTGCTATCGATCGGCTTCATCACGTCGTCGTTGGCGACAATGATCGGCTTCTTGCTTTACACCGTCTTTTCCTATCGACGGCGTTACGTTGAACTGGGAATCTTGCGCGCCATCGGCTTGTCACAAGCGTCGATGATGCTCTCTGTGGCATGGGAACTGGGTCTATTGATCGTGATGGGCTTGGCGCTGGGCGTTGGAATCGGCTTGGTGGTTAGCGTACTCTATATCCCCTACATGCAGTTTGTCAGCAGCCTGGAAGGGGTCGTGCCGCCGTATGTGATCACGATGGCCTGGACCGAGATTGCCCAGATCGTTGCTCTGTTTGTGCTTACCTTCCTTTTGATAATGATCATCTTGCTGGTGATCCTGCGGCGGATGCGGATATTCCAGGCGGTCAAGTTAGGAGAGTCGCTCTGATGGCTAGCGAAGACCCATTTGTCAATTGCAACGAACTATACAAGATCTTCAAAGTCGCCGACATCGAAGTGATGGCGCTGCAAGGCCTTGATCTCTCCGTCCGCGAAGGGGAAATGGTCGGTGTCGTCGGGGCCAGCGGTAGTGGCAAGACCACGTTGATGAACGTTTTGGGCGGTTTGACGCGCCCCTCCGCCGGCCAGGTGATCGTCGATGGGCAGAACTTGCTCAAGCTGAGCAATCGGGAACTGACGACTTATAGACAGGTGGACGTCGGTTTCGTGTGGCAGCAAGGCAGTCGCAATCTCATTCCTTATCTTTCCGCGCTGGACAATATCAAACTGCCGATGACGCTGGCTGGTCAAACCGGCACTCAGGTAGACAAGCGAGCGCGTGAACTGATGGACTTGGTAGATCTCGCCGATCGCTACAACCATAAGCCGATGGCGCTTTCCGGCGGCGAGCAGCAGCGTGTCGCGATCGCGGTGGCGCTGGCCAACGAACCGAAACTGTTGCTGGCGGACGAACCGACCGGCGATCTCGATTCCGTAACGTCCGATCAAGTCTACAACCTGTTCCGGCGTCTGAATCGCGAACTTGGCTTGACAGTTTGCATCGTCAGTCATGATCCACTGGTCGCGCAGCATGTCGGCCGCGTGGTGGCGATTCGCGACGGGAAACTGGCAAGTGAAACGGTGCTTCGCCGGCGCAAACGCAAACCTCAGCCACACGATGAATCCGTTTCTTCAGCACCGGGTCAGGAGGGATGGGAAGAACATTTCGAGGAGTTGATCGTGCTGGATTCTGCCGGACGCTTGCAGATACCTAGAGCGTATCGCGAACAACTGGCGATCGAAAACCGCGTCGAAATGGAAGTAACAGACCGGGGATTGCTGATCCGCCCGGCGCAGAACCTGGAGGAGACCTCGTCACAGAGCGAGATTCAGATCGAACGTGAAATCCGCGCGGGCGACAATGGTACAAAAGGTGGTTTGTTCTCCCGACTGGGACGGCGTAAATCCGCGGCGGAGGATGCGCGTGGAAGGGGGCGCAAATGACCACATTTGCGATTGCCGCGCAAGATGTCAGCCGCGAATACGCATCCGATTCGGGCGCGGTGGCAGCCTTGCAGGATGTGACCTTCGAGATCGAAAGTGGGCAGTTCGTCGCCTTGCGCGGGCGTTCGGGCAGCGGCAAGACCACTTTGCTCAATTGTCTTGGTGGATTGGACGACCCCACCCAGGGCAAAATCTGGATCCATGGCGACGACATATCCGGACTAGACGAAACGGAACGCACCCGCTGGCGCCGCGAGAGTATCGGCTTCGTCTTCCAGCAGATGGGCTTGATGCCCAGCTTTTCCGCTTACGAGAACCTCGAGTTGATGGCGCGCCTGGGTGGTGTGCCGCGCCGCGAGCGTAAGGAACGCATTCTCAAGAACCTGGAGCGGGTTGATCTGAAAGATTATTACGCGCACCGACCGTACGAGATGTCCGGCGGGCAGCAGCAGCGCATCGCCATCGCCCGCGCCTTGGTGACATCGCCGCGCTTGATCCTCGCTGACGAACCGACCAGCGAACTCGACAGCGAGACGACGCACATGATACTGGCTGTTTTGCAAAGCATCGTGCGCGAGGAAGGTGTCACGATCCTATTATCGAGTCACGATCCGATTGCCGACGAATATGCCGACCGCATCATTCATTTGCGCGATGGGCAGATCGCCGAATCCCCCGAAGAATCCAAGCCCGCGCCTCAGTTGGCGGGGATGGTCTAAGGAAGGTCCTGGCATATGGGTTTGCCACTGCTGTTCTTCTTCTACTTTATGAGCGACACCTTTCATTTTCACGATGTCAGCCTGGAGGCGGGCATAACCGCGTCTCACCGCGCCATCTGGGTGGAAGACGCGCCCAGACAATATGGCAAGCAGTACCTGGCGGCCGGTACTGCCTGGGCCGATTATGACAACGACGGCTGGGTTGATCTCTTTGTCACCGGCAACCTCGATCCCAACGTGTTATATCACAACAACGGCGACGGCAGCTTCGCGGTATCCGAGTTCTCGGAAGCGCTCAGCTTGCCGGAAGTCCCTAGCGGCGGCGCTGTTTGGTCCGACTATGACAATGACGGTTGGCGCGATCTTTATGTGCTGAATATGGGTCCCAACCGGCTGTTCCGAAACCTCAGCGGCAGCGGTTTTGCCGATGTGACCACGGCAGCGGGCGTCGGCGATATCGGCAAGGGCACGACAGCCGCCTGGGGAGATTATGACGGTGATGGCCATTTAGACCTCTACGTCGTCAATTGGTCCTGCGTCCCCGAATGCGACCTGGAGGATTTTTCCCGCAGTCGCGACGCGCTCTATCACAACGATGGCGATGGCGGCTTCACCGATGTTTCGGGCCTGTTGGGCTTTGAACAATTGTTGGGCGCCGGCTTCTCGGCCAGCTGGGTCGACTATGACAATGACCGCGACCTTGACCTGTATGTCGTCAATGACAAGGTAGTGAACGCCCTGGGCAATGTGCTAATGCGCAACGACGGCGCGGGTTGTGGTGCCTGGTGCTTCACCGACGTTTCGGCGGCGTCCGGGACGGGTTCGGTCGTGCACGGCATGGGCTTGGCGACCGGTGACTACGACAACGACGGCGACCTGGACTTTTATTTTTCCAACATGGTGAATGCCATGGTCCTTTTGGAGAATCAGGGCGATGGCACCTTCCTGGACAATACAGAATTCGCAGGTGTGGGTTATCGGACGGGTCAGGCGGTCGGCTGGGGCACGGCATTTCTTGATTATGACAACGACGGTTGGTTGGACCTGTTTCTGGCAACCACAGGATTGGTGCCGGAATCCGCTTCCCCGGGCAGGCAACTTGATGATCCGGACGAGCTTTATGGATTAGCCCCGGAATTCGGGCCGGTAGGCATGCACTTCAAGTATCCGGACATGCTCTATCACAATCAACGGGATGGCAGCTTTGCCGCGGTCGATCAAGGTCTCTTTTCCGAAGGCACGCATCCTACGATGGGCTTCAGCACAGCCGATTATGATCGTGACGGCCGCATCGATTTTGCGCTGACCTATTGGAATGTCGGGCACAAACTGTTCCAGAATGACAGTCTTGACGCGCGCAGGAACAATTGGATCACGTTTGATCTGCAAGGCGGCGCCGGGATTGATCGGGACGGCATTGGCACGCGGGTGCGTGTCGAGACGGTCGACGGCTTGTCGCAGATCCGAGAAGTGAAATCTGGCTCGAGCCTGGGCACAGGAAATGAACTGGCGCTGCACTTCGGCTTGGGTGAATCTGAAATCTTGCGTGTGCTGGTCAGTTGGCTCAACGGCGATTACCACGAATACACCCAGGTCGCGGTGAACCAGCGCTGTTTGATCACGCCGGAAATGATGGAATGCCAGAATCAACCCCCTTCACGATAGATGGCGTTCCCGTCTTCGATTCGCTTGTTCTGGTTGACGTGACGCCAGAGGACGAGTCGGCGTGATCGACGATCTACATGACGCGGTCGGGCAGATCAAGGCGCTGCTCGACGCTGAGGCTTGCTGGTACGAAACTTTCCAGCATCAGCCGGTGCGTACAAGCGAAGAAGCGGCGGCGACGCGCCCGGGCTACGGCTTGCAACAAGGCGCCAAAGCCATCATCGTGCGTGTGAAGCGGTCAAAGAATGACAAGTTCTTTGTGATGCTCGTTTTCCCGGCCGACCGCAAGTTCGACGCGAAAGCGGTCAAGGACTATTTCGCGGCGCGCGATATCCGCTTCGCTAATGAAAACGAAGTGGCCGCGCTGACAGGCGGCATTCAGCCCGGCGGGGTACCTCCCTTTGGCAACTTGTTCGATCTGCCGGTATACGTGACGCCGGAGTTATTGGCGCTCGAGCGAATCGTGTTCAATGCCGGCGATCGGCGTTTTTCTTTGGCGATGCGCAGTGCAGATTATCGTCAACTCGTGCAGCCCGAGGTATTTTCTTTTGTCTGATCGCTTTGGCAAGAAATGTTTCCAGGTAAGCAGCCACAGCCGGGAATGCGGACAATCAACGGCAAACAAACTGGAAAGCAGGTCCAATAAGTGTCATGTGACGTAATGGTAGCGGGCCATATCGCGCTCGATATCCTGCCGGACATGTCCTTGCTTAAGCCGCAGGAAGTCATCGGCGCGGGCAAAGTGTTCGAGATCGGCCGCATCTCCTATTCGACCGGCGGCGCAGTTTCGAACACAGGATTGGCTTTGCACCGGCTGGGCATTGATGTTGATTTGCTTGCGGTCGTCGGCGCGGACTGGGTCGGGCAGGCGATCGTCAATTACGTCAGGCAATACGACAGCTCTCTCGGCGATCACATTCTCATCGTACCCGATGCCGCCAGCGCGTATACGATTGTCATTGAGCCGCAAAACCACGACCGCACCCTGCTGACGCATACCGGCGTTTATCACGGTTTTGGCGTGCATAATATTGATCTTGACTTGGCAGCCGGCTGCAAACTGTTTCATCTGGGATATCCGACGATGCTGCCGCGACTCTATGGCAATGACGGCGCTGGATTCCTTGAGCTCGTGCAAGCCGTGAAGGAATTGGGACCCATCACCAGTATCGATATGAGCTTGCCCGCCCCCGACAGTCCCAACGGTCAAGCGGATTGGCGCTTGATTCTGCGCCGTTGTCTGCCCTACGTCGATATCTTTGTGCCGAGCATTGAAGAGATTATGTTCATGCTGAGGCGCGAGGATCACGATCGCTGGCAGGGCGAGATTATCACGTGTATGACGGCTGAATACCTGGCCGAGCTGGCTGAGGAATTGCTGGAAATGGGCGTTGGCATCAGCGGCTTTAAGCTCGGTGAGCGCGGCCTCTACTTGCAGGCAGCGGCGGACGCGGGTCGTCTGGAATTCTTGTCAAGAATCGGGCATGCGCCTGCGGATTGGGTCGGCGTACAGACCTGGCATCCGCCCTTCCAGGTGCAAGTCGCCGGCACGACTGGCGCTGGCGACGCCGCCTACGCCGGTTTGATAGCCGCGTTGATCCGTGGGCTGGATTACCGCGATTGCGCGCGCTGGGCTTGCGCGGTAGCGGCATGCAATATCGAAGCGGCTGACGCCACCAGCGGCGTACGGTCCTGGGACGAAACGGTGGCGCGTCTGGCAAAGGAGTGGCCGACCCGCTTAATTTAGTCGAACGGTTCCATCGCAGTGCTCTAGCTGCTCTTGGGCAGAAGCGCAATCAGCGCGATCGATACCAGGCTGAAACCAGTGGCCACGATCAACATTGGACTGTAGGAACCAAAGAGGTCGAAGATCAGACCGGCGGCAAAAGGCGCCCCGGTGCGGGCCAAGGTCAGGAAGAACACCATCGTACTGCTGATACGCCCATAAAATGTGGCGCCATAAGTATCGGCAACGATCAGGGGTCGAATAAGCGTATTGGTGCCAACCGCCATGCCGTACAGCCCTACAAAAAGGACGATCAGCAACGGTGAGCTGCCCAGGAGCAGCGTGGCCAGAGAAAGCGCCAAAAGGATAAAGACGCCGATTGCCACGGTCTTGCTGGAAAAACGCCGTTCGACCGTGGCAAAGATCATCCTGCCGACCACTTGCATGACGCCGATAGCGCCGCTGCCGACGGCGGCACTGCTGGGGTGTAGGCCCAGGCTGATCAGCAGCGGGATAATATGTACACGCACCGCCGCGATGCTCACGGTGGACAGCGCGAAGGCCAGAGTCAGAATCCAGAAGAAGCGCGAACGGAATACCGCGCCAAGCTTGATCGTTTCGCTTTTGCCCTGCTCCGCGGGTTGCGCCTCGCCATCGGGCTGAAGACCGAGATCTCTCGGTCGACGGCGCAGGACCAAGGCATGCAGTGGTATCGTGATAGCCCCCAGCAAAATGCCGAGTATGAATACCGCCTGCCGCCATCCATGCGCCACGAGCAGCGCATCGGCCAAGGGCACGAAGATGGTGCTGGAGAAACCCGCGACCAAGGTGAGGACAGCCATGGCCCTGCCCCGTTTGTGCATGAACCAGGCGGCGATAACTGTAAAGGCGGGCTCGTAAAGGATGGCAGCGCTGCAGAAACCCATCAACGCCATGACGACCACGAATTCGGACAGCGTCGTCACCCCCGACCACAGCACAACCATCACCGTGGCGCCGATTGATCCGAGCGTCATCAATAGGCGCGATCCGTGTTTGTCCAACCAGTAGCCGACTGGGAAAGCAAAAATGCCGGTGATCAACCACAGCAGCGAAAACGCGCCAGAGATCTCCGCGCGTGACCAGCCGAGTTCCGCTTCCATCGGCGTAATGAACACCGAAAACGCGTAGAAAATCACACCAAAGGAGACAGTTTCGGTGATCGCCAGCGCCAGGGCGATATACCAGCCGTAGTAAATTGGCTCGCGCTTGAAAATACGGTGCATGGGACACGGTTCGCGAACAAGAATGACTCTGATAGTCCATCGCAAGCATATCGCCAAAGGTGCATATCGCAAGTGGCAAACGCATGGCCGGCGGGACTGCGAGAACATCGCCACTTGCGTTATACTCGGCAGCGAATTGCGACCGGAAAAGGAGGCGCCTCATGCCCTTACGCAGTCATGATTGGTTCTTGCGGGACGGGCAAGCGGGATTCAAGTCTCGCAGCCGCATGAAGAACCAGGGAACGCCGCAGCAAATGTTTGACGGCCGGCCCGTCATTGGCATCTGCAATACCTGGTCGGAGTTGACGCCCTGCAACGCCAATTTGCGCATCCTCTGCGAGCATGTCAAACGAGGCGTATTGGAAGCTGGCGGATTCCCGCTGGAATTTCCCGTGATGTCTCTGGGCGAACCGCTGATGCGCCCGACGACCATGCTCTACCGCAATCTGGTCAGCATGGATGTTGAAGAATCAATCCGCGCCAATCCGATTGATGCCGTGGTTTTGCTGGTCGGTTGTGACAAGACCACGCCGGCCGCCATCATGGGCGCGTGCAGCGTCGATGTGCCGACGATTGTCGTGACCAGCGGTCCCATACTGAACGGTAAGTTTCAGGGACAAGATATCGGCGCGGGTACGGACAAATGGCGCTTCACCGATAACTGGCGCACCGGCAAGATGAGCACAGCGGATTATATCGAGTCCGAGACTTGCATGTCCCGCAGCGACGGACACTGCATGACGATGGGCACGGCATCGAGCATGGCTTGCGTGGTTGAGGCGCTGGGCTTGATGTTGCCTGGCGGCGCTGCCATTCCCGCGCCCGATGCGCGTCGCCGCCGGCTCTGCCACTTCAGTGGCAACCGCATCGTGGAGATGGCGAAGGAAGATCTCACACTTTCGAAGATCTTGACGCGCGACGCCTTCGAGAACGCCATCAAGATCAACGCCGCCATCGGCGGATCGACCAACGTCATCTTGCATCTGCTTGCGATGGCCGGACGAATCGGCGTTGATCTCTGTCTGGACGACTTTGATGAACTGGGCAGTCAGGTGCCGCTGCTGGTGAACCTGAAGCCGGCGGGCGAGTTTCTCATGGAGGAATTCTATTATGCCGGTGGCTTGCCCGTGGTGATGCAAAACGCGGCGCCCTTGCTGAATATGGATGCGATCACGGTTACGGGCGAATCTCATGTGCAGAATACAGCCGGGGCGACCTGTTACGATGAGACGGTCATCACCGGGCTTGACGCGCCGTATCAGCAAGACGCCGGCATCGCCGTGCTGCGCGGCAACCTCTGCCCCGACGGCGCGGTCATCAAGCCGTCTGCAGCCACGCCGCAGTTGATGCGGCATCGTGGACGCGCCGTCGTTTTCACGTCACTGGACGATTTCCACGCTCGCATTGATGATCCCGATCTGGATGTCGACGAAGACTGCGTACTGGTGATGCAGAATGTGGGTCCCAAGGGGTTCCCTGGCATGCCCGAGGTAGGCAATATGAGCTTGCCGCGCAAGCTATTGGACAAGGGAGTCAGCGATATGGTGCGCATCTCCGATGGGCGCATGAGCGGCACCGCTTACGGCACGGTTGTCCTGCACGTGGCTCCGGAATCAGCAGTTGGCGGGACGCTGGCGCTGGCGCGCGATGGCGATATCATCAAGTTGGATGTCGCCGAACGCCGTTTGCATCTCGATGTTTCGGATGAGGAATTGGGACGCCGCCGCGCTCAGTGGCGGCCATCCGATGGGCATAGCCCCAGAGGATATACTCGCCTGTTCACCAATCATGTGCAACAGGCCGATCTAGGCGTTGACTTCGACATTCTGGCGGGCGGATCCGGCCATGGAGTGATCCACAATGCCGAGGCGCAGGCCGAAGGCAAAGTAGAATCAGCCTGAGCGAAGAGCAAGCAAAATGAACACAAGATGAGTGATCGGCGCCGAGTATGTCGCTTATTTTGAAAAGAACCGCTCCGAGAACATAAACTGGCAAGAGTCGCACTGAGCCGCTCGGCGGCAGCGAAAAGATTTGCCGTGCTCACGCAAAATAGTAAGCCTGCTTGTTGCATGAGCGCCGCAGTTTGCATAAACAGAAGAAAGCGCAATCACATGCCAACATTGGAAAATTTCACACAATTTGAGGGCCGCTATTGGGATACGGCTGCGATCCGCAATGCCCTGGACTACCAAGGTGTTAAGGCGCCACATAGCGGCAAACCGTATAGCGAAGCCATGCTGCTGGGCATCAGCGGCGGCATCACCTTCGGTTACTTCACCTTTCACTACAAAGGATACGATCCACAAGTCAACTTGCTGACGCGCAATACCTTCGGGCCGATGGAAACCATCTTCGATCGCATGGGCATTGCCCGCGAGGCGCGCCAATCGGCGAGCGCCGACAAGGGACGGCAAAACTTGATCAACGCGCTGGAAGAGGGATACGCGCCGGTCGCCCGCCCGGATATGTGGCTGCTGCCCTATAACGCCATGCCCTACGATGAAGGCATGTGGGGCGGTATGCCCCTGGTTATCTTTGGCTATGAGCCGGAAAAAGGCGAAGCCTTTGTCTCTGATCGCAGCCGCGTCGCGTTGACCGTCGGCACGGAGGACCTGGACAAGGCGCGCGGGCGCATCAAGAAGGAGAAGCACCGCCTGTTGCTGCTGGGCCATCCGGACGAAGCCAAGCTCGCCGACGCGGTTCGTGAAGGGCTGGCAGACTGTGTCCGCTTGATGACCGAGAAACCACCCAAGGGCTCGGCCAAGAACTTCGGACTCCGCGCCATGCAGCACTGGGGCGAGATGCTCGAAAAGACCAGCAAAGGCAGTTGGGCGCGCGAGTACCCGAGCGGACGTCCCTTGCTGTCCGTGTTGATCAGTTCATACACTTTCCTGGGTCCGGCATTTGGCAAAACCAGGCAAGCCGAGCGTGATGTCTATGCGGATTTCCTTGACGAAGCGGCGCAATTGCTGGGCTTGCCCGCGCTCGAGAACGTGGCGTTGCGCTATCGCAACGCGGGGAAGGCTTGGCAGGGATTGCTAGGCGCGCTCTTGCCGGGCAGTACGCCCTTCCTCAAGGACGTGCGCGACAATATCGACCGCAAGACAAGTCTATTCATCGAACGGGGCGCGGCGAAACTGGACGAGATCGTCTCGTTTAATGAAAGAATCGAAGCCGCGAAGACTGCAAGTGAGAGCGATTTCCCGATGACGGAAGCAGAGATCGCTGACCTGCGCGACGAGATTCGGCGTCAGTTGAATGCGGCGCGAGAAGCGGAAGCAGAAGCAGTGTTTGCGTTGAAGGCGGCGATTGCCTAGCTGAGGTCAATAGTTCTAGTGTTTGGCTTGCCTTGTCAATAGTGGTATTATGTCCTGGGAGTTTCAGGAGCGAGAAACTTGCGTCACTTATATCGCTCAAGGAGACTAATCAAATGACTACCAGACTATCTAGACGCGATTTTCTACGCATGGCTGCTGCATCCGGCACCGTGAGCGGATTGGCGCTGATTGGCGTTCGTCCTGTTGTTGCCCAAGGCGCCGCTACCGAGTTTTCCCTGGCGATGGTGGATTGGAGCGACCCGGTTCAAACTGCTTTCGAAGAGGTGATCATCCCACGCTTCATAGACGAAAACTCTGGGTCTCATGTCACCATAAACTGGACCAATTGGGGACGATATAACGAAGAAATGACCACCGCTTTCGCTTCCGGCGTGACACCGGATGTCTTCCAAGGTGGTGCGGTGTGGGCGCCGCAGATGGCACGGCGCAATTGGGCGGTCGCGCTTAATGACTTTATCAACGCCGACGAAGATTGGGATTGGGCAGATTTCCCGGCAGGTTTGCAGGCGGATGTGACTATTCGCGGCAATATCGTTGCAGTACCCTACCGTCAGGACCTGCGTACGCTTTGGTACAACAAAGAGATGCTGGCGGAAGCAGGCTTTGATGAAGCGCCGACAACCTGGGACGAATTCCTGGCGGTGGCGCAGGCAACGACCGTGCGCGATGGCGTTGGCTTTAATGTAGAAGGTTATCACTTCAGCGATGCAAGCGGTAATTGGCAGCGCGATTGGCAGCCCTTCTTGATGTGGCTGCACATGGCGGATGGCAAGTTCCTCAATGACGATTTAACCACATGCGCGCTCGATCAACCGGCTGCCTTGGAGGCGCTGGAATTCCTCGTAACTCTGGTCCATGAACATGAAGTGACGTCGTACCCTGGCCTCGAGCCACAGGGAGATCTCAACGTATTGGCCGGGCGCGATGCCGCGATGCAGCTTTCCAGCGCCGATATGGAACGAGTGATCAATCTTTACGCGCCGGACGAAGCCGAGAAGATTTACCCAACGCTGCCACTGACCGGCAATGCACAGGCGACGCATTCCTGGGTGAATAAGTTCTTCATCTCTTCGCAAACGCCGGACGCGGCGCGTTCATGGGATTTTCTGCGCTTCTTGACACGGCAGGATATTCTCGAGATCTATTCGGCATCCAACAACAATACGCCGCCGCGCCTGTCGCTGCTGGATGCCGACTACATGTCGGAGAAGCATAAGGTAGTGCTCGAATCAGCCGTATATGCGCGTACCTTCCCGCAGCATCATAACCTGATCGCGCTCTTCCGTCCTATTGCTGCGGAGCTGGAGCAGGCGCTGAGCGGCAACAAGGCGCCGGCGGACGCCTTGACCGATGCAACCAGCGCCATCAACGAGATTCTGGCGGACGACTAAGGGAATCACCGCGCTGGTTTGTCAGATCCCGGCCTTTAGAATGACTTTCAACGAGGAAGCGAGCACAGCCTCGCTTCCATGGTTTCCTCTTCAGATAGTGACGCCAAGCGCAATTTGGGCAAGTCGATTCCACTTATAGGAGTTAGCGGATGAGCCTGGCCGTACGTGATCCCGCAACGATAGTACAGGAGACCGTCGATTGGCGTGGGCGTCTTTATCGCTTCTATAACAGTCAGGCCTTTGTGGCGTTTCTTTTCTTGCTCGTGCCAGTGCTACTGCTGACGGCGCTCAAGATCTATCCCGTCATCTATAATCTCTACCTGAGTTTTACGCGCTACGAATTGTTCGAACCGCCACGTTTCGTCGGGATGAAGAATTATAACTATGTCTTCTCCAACACAGTCACGCGGCAGTCAATCATCAATACGCTTTTATTCACCATCGAAGCAGTACCCATTGGCACCGCTTTGGCGCTTATAATCGCCAAGCTGCTGGATCAATCGATACGCGGGCGAGTCTTCCTGCGCACCCTTTATTATTTGCCGGTTGTGAGTTCGGTAGTCGTCTCGGCGATGATCTGGCGCTGGATTTATAGCCCGCAGCACGGTTTGCTCAATTATTTTCTCGGTACGGTTGGCATCCCGCCGCAGAATTGGTTGAACGACCCAAACCTTGCCCTAATCAGTCTGGTGGTCGTGACGATCTGGGGCAGCATCGGCAGTAATATGGTGATATTTCTAGCGGGCCTGCAAGATATTCCGCGCGATGTGATCGAGGCAGCGAGAGTCGATGGAGCCAATCCCTTACAGAGTTTCCTGTTCATCACGGTGCCTCTGATGCGACCGGTTATTCTCTTCGTGGTAGTCACATTTACGATTGGCATCTTCCGCAACTTCGGCTTGATCTTCATGTTGACTCAGGGTGGACCCTTTAATCGCACGAATACGATGGTCTGGGAGGTCTATCAAAATGTCTTTGGCTACCTGCGACTGGGACGAGGCGCTGCAATCTCTGTGGTTATGCTAGTGATTGTACTTATTCTTACGATGATCAGCTTCCGTGTTATGCGCGAAAGACAAGGAGCGTAAAGATGGCAGTGCGTCGTCACTACGACGATTCCTACGGCAAGTGGGAAGCGCGTTTTCCCTTGATTGTGACCTATGTGTTCCTTATCGCCGGGGCGGTTGTGATGATGATGCCTTTCGCCTGGATGGTATCCACGTCTATCAAACCGGACCGCGAGATCTTCGGCGATACGATTCGATGGATCCCTACAGAGCTTGATCTGCAGAATTATGCTGATGCCTTCAGGCAGACCAAAATGCCACGGCTCTTTGCCAATACGACCTTGGTCACGGCGGTCGCCGTCTCTTCACAAGTTCTCTTGGGATCAATGGCGGGATATGCCTTTGCCCGCCTGCAATTCCGGGGCAAGACGGTCGTCTTCTTCGCCTTGCTTACAACGATGATGGTACCCTTCGAGGTGCTGATCATTCCGGTATTCTTGCTCATTCGCTATTTTCCTCTGGCGGGCGGCAACGATATCTTCGGGCAGGGCGGCACGGGTTTAATCAACACGCTGGGCGGCGTCATGTTCCCCAATTTCGTGTCAGTTTTTAGCGTATTCCTCTTCCGGCAGTTTTATTTGAGCTTTCCCAAAGAAATCGAAGAGGCAGCAATCGTCGATGGCTGCTCAAGAATCGGTGTATACTGGCGCATTCTGATTCCTAATTCGAAGCCGGTTATGGGAACAATGGCGCTCTTTGCGTTTCTGTGGTCGTGGAACGATTTCCTTTGGCCGCTCGTCGTGGTCAAAGAGGATAGCGTCAAGACAATACAGTTGGGGCTGAGCATATTTGATCAGGAGCAAGGCACAGCCTGGGCGGAATTGATGGCGGCGTCGGTTATGGCAGTGGTACCGGTGATCATCCTATATATCTTCTTACAACGATTCCTGGTCAGTGGTGGATTGACCAGTGGTTTGAAGGGTTAGTCCAGCAGTTTCGTAAAGAAGCAACTCGATATGGAGAACAACAAATGAAAGCAATCACGGTGATGTTCGATTCGCTAAACCGGCACATGCTGCAGCCCTATGGCGGCGATTGGGTGCAAACGCCCAATTTCCAGCGCCTGTCAGAGCGTACCGCGACCTTCGACAACGCCTGTATCGGCAGCATGCCCTGTATGCCGGCACGGCGCGAACTGCATACCGGACGTTACAACTTCCTGCATCGCAGTTGGGGACCGCTGGAACCCTTCGACGATTCCATGCCGCAGATCCTCGGGGAAGAAGGCATCCATTCGCATCTGGTCACCGATCATTACCATTATTGGGAAGACGGTGGCGCTACCTATCACAACCGTTTTTCCACCTACGAACTGGTGCGCGGGCATGAAGGCGACCTGTGGAAAGGCGATGTCGGCACCCCACAGTTGGAGATTGAACCTGCCCAGAGGGCGGTTAATGTTCGACAAGACCTGGTCAACCGCAGCTATATCAGCGAAGAATCGGCTATGCCTCAAGCGCAGACCTTCGCGTTGGGAAGCGAGTTCATCCGCAAGAATCGCGACTCAGACAACTGGTACTTGCAGATCGAGACTTTCGATCCGCACGAGCCTTTTTTCACGCAAGAGCAATGGAAAACGCTCTATCCGCACGAATACGACGGACCTCTTTTCGACTGGCCACCCTATACGCGCGTCGACCAATCGCCCGAAGCCGTCCATCACATGCGCTGCGAATACGCGGCTTTGATGAGCATGTGCGATCATTACCTGGGCAAGGTGATTGATCTGATGGACGAACTGGATCTGTGGGACGACACCATGTTGATTGTCAACACCGATCACGGTTTTTTGCTCAGCGAACACGATTGGTGGGGCAAGATGCGCATGCCCTGGTACAACGAATTGGCGAATATACCGCTCTTCATCTGGGATCCACGCGCCGGTGTCAGGGACGAGCGCCGTAGCAGCCTGGTACAGACGATTGACCTGCCCGCGACGGTGCTTGACTATTTCGGCGTTGATTTGCCGCCGGATATGCAGGGCGTGCCTCTGGGAGATACTGTCGCAACCGACACAGCCGTTCGCGAGGCCGTGTTGTACGGCATACACGGCGGGCATGTGAATGTGAACGACGGGCGTTATGTCTACATGCGAGGGGCAGCGAATGAAGACAATCAGCCGCTTTACAATTACACGCTGATGCCGACGCATATGCGAAACCGATTCAAGGTCGAGGAGCTGCAAGGGATCGAACTGCGAGAGCCCTTTACCTTCACCAAGGATTGCCCGACCATGAAAGTCGGTACCAAACGCAGTCCCTGGGCTATCCCGGTGTTCGAGACCATGCTCTACGATCTTGAGAGCGATCCCGGGCAGTTAAGCCCGATTGACGACGCGGCGGTGGAGCAGCGCATGGTCGGCAAGCTGGTTGATCTGATGCGCGCCAACGACGCCCCGCCCGAACAATATGAGCGTTTGGGCTTGGCCGGATAGCAGAATCTTAAGCGTCTTAAATCTCATCATAGGTTTTCACAGTATGAATCTTCGTCGAATCTTTATCAAGAATTTCCGTTCGTTGCGTTGCGTCGAAATCAATGTAAGGCAAAACCCACTCGTGATAATCGGTGAGAACAACGTGGGCAAGTCAAACGTGCTTCTGGCACTCAGATTGTTACTCGGGCGAGACGCGCAACGACTTAGATTGGACCTGTCGGAGGAGGATATCAACAGGGACGCAAGGCAAAACGACGAGCTTTTTTTCAGTGTAGGTTTAGAGATTGGCGGCCTGCAGAAGCACCCAGATGTTGAAGCATGCTTTAAAGAGCGTATTGATACTGATGGAGACGACCACTTTGTACGCATTGAAGGGCTCTACGAAAAAAATGCTGCCGGCGAATACGAGTGGGAAAGCTTTCTGTTACCACCGAAGAATCGTTTCAATGATCGTATGCCCTTCAGAAGGCGCATGTACGAAGCGATCCCCCTGTTCTTCATGGATGCAATTCGAGACGGCGAGCGTGAAATCAGAGCTTCTGGCACAAGCTTGCTTTCGCAGTTGCTACGAGACGTGAAATACGACGATGTAGAAGAAGACGTTAGGAAGGGGCTGCAAGCAGCAAATGCTGCATTAAACAGAAGCGACGAGATCCACAATCTTTCTTCCGATCTGACGCAGCAATTGGGGAGCCTTGTGCTAGGTGGGCAAGCTGAACTCAACATTGCCGTCGCCAACGAAGACCTATCCCTACTTGCTGAGAGTTTAAGGATTAACATACGCAAACGACTTAATGAACCGCTGACAGCCTTGGCACGCCAGGGCACCGGTCTGCAGAATCTTATACTGATTTCTTTATTTCGACACCTAATGCAGAAGATTCAGACAGATAAATGGAGGAAAACACCAATCTTGGCTATTGAGGAGCCGGAATCGCATTTGTATCCTCATTCACAACGGCGTCTCTTCAAAGACTTATGCGAACTTAACATTCCGTCGATTGTGACAACTCACTCGCCTGCTTTGGTTAAGTATGCAGATCCGGCTAGCCTTGTTATTCTTCGGTCCGATAGCCCCGATCAAGCCTCGGCATACCAGTTGTCATCGACATACCAGACAGAAAGCAAGAAACAGTTATCTCAACTGATGCGGTCGGATGGTGCAGAAGTATTCTTTTCGAGAGTCATCATCGCTGTCGAAGGCGACAGTGAGAGAATTGTGTTACCTTTGTTCGCTGAACAAATGGGATGTGATTTAGATCGTGACGGTGTCTCGATACTAAATGTCGGTTCAACAACGAGTTTTGAACCCATTCTCCGGGCATTTTCAGATAGTGAGCTATCAGTGAAGTGCGTCGTCCTTTATGATCAGGACGTGCTTCGCACTGACCCGAAGTTAGTAAAACAAGCCTTTGATCTCGGTCTAGTGCCTGAAGCAGACTTTCAAGCGATAAGAAAAGACCGCCAAAATGTGTTCCAGGAAAGAGTATCGCTGTTGAACAACAGAATAGGATGGTTTGGCGCTAACGAGAATTTTGAGGAAGAAGCGTGGAACGTGGGATACTCCAGCGTAATGCTCCAAGTCCTAAAGAACACTGGAGAGGAATCAAACTGGAAACATTTCTTAGCGTCAAAGAACTTGCAAAGTGACGGCAAAAGTTTCTTTGAATTTGTGAGCAGCAAAAGAAAAAAGTATCTTAAAATTGTGACCGCGCATGCCGTCGCAGATGCAACCCAAACTATAAATGAAGTACCTGACTGTTATTCATCGGCGATTAGGCACGCTACATTGCTTAGTATCGGTGGGCTTTACGTAGACAATAACTTTGAACGACGCGCATGCATGGCAGGCTTTAAGTCAGTAATTATCGACGTTCTTGAAGATCAGGACCTTCTGGGCAGTTTTCGAGCCTTTGCCAATGAAAGTCCTGGCACCTCTGAAACTCAGCTCCTGCATTCATTCATTTTGAATGACTCGGGCGGCCAGGCGATTCGGGATGAAATACGAATGGCAATTGCCGACGCAGTCGACCGCGTTGGCTGCTCGGAGTTTGCCGATACGATTCGCAATACTGCAATTCCTACGCAACTAGCCTAGCTAATGAACCTAACTACTGAACAGCAGAGAGTTTTGGATCATCTTGAGGGCCACTTGCTTGTCCTTGCCGGACCAGGCAGCGGAAAGACTCACACACTCATTGAAAAAGTATTTTACATTTTTGACCAGCAGATCATACCTGAGCCTTACGGCTTGCTTGCTATAACGTTTTCAAATGCAGCTGTCACGGAGATTCACAAACGACTGTGGGACAAGAGCTTTCGACGGTGGGATCGTATTTCCGTGCGAACGTTTCACAGCTTCGCAATGCACTTACTTCGGTGCTACGGAAAAGACGTGGGCGTTCGGGAAGATTTCGGAGTAATAGACAGGGATGAACGATTGCGACTTCTCGACAAACTGCTGCTCAAGCATACGAGTAACATGCGGCGCTCCGACTTCGACAGTTGGATTCAGAGATTAAAGCGACAGGGCATATATCCGGAATGCAATGAGCGGTTTGCGCAACCAGGCGAGAGACGATTTCAAGCCGCGTATGGTGATTTCCAGGATAATCTGTTCAGCAAGAATAAGCTCGACTTTGATGACCTGATTTACTTTGCCATTAAGTTGGTGCGAGAAAGTGCACTAGTAAATGGCCTCTTTACGCGATACTTCAGATACGTCATTGTTGATGAGTTTCAAGATACGGATCAACAACAACTTCAATTGGTGGAGCTCTTCGCTGCTTCCGCTGTCGGAAGCACTGTCTTTGCCGACGACGATCAGGCTATTTACGGCTTTCGTGGTGGAAATAAAAGGAACGTTCAGACAATTGCGAATAATCTGCAGTCCGAGATAATAGAACTGCCGGAGAATTTCCGGTCGCCCACGATTGTATTAGAGGCAGCACAGCACATTATTGCCAGAGATGAAGATCGAATCCATAAGACTCCTTCCGCCAAGTCCGACGAGAATGGAGCCCTCCTTTTCTTCGGTTTTTCAAGTGATAGGATTGAAGCTGAAGCGGTTACGCGACGGATTAGCGCGCTTCAAGATAAGGACCTTGTGGATGATCTAGGAGACATAGCGGTTGTCACTCGAAATCGAAAAAGAGCAGAATGGATCATAGACGCGCTGGACAAAGCATGTATTCCATGGTTTGACAGATCTAGGTTGCCGTTTGACTATACTTGGGACGCAGAAATAGCACTTTCGATCCTGCTCGCCTATTGCAGAATATCCTCAAGCGACAGTTTGTATTCTTTGATGGCAGTAATTGAGAACTCAGGTATCTCATTTTATTACCCTCACACGGATGCGCTTGAAACTGCATGCAATATCCGAGACAGATTGCAGAATTTGATCAGTCAAAAAGGGCTACGAGAAAATGTGTCAGAGATTCTGGATGCAAGTGGTTTCCCGGAAATCCTTGAAACTGTCTCAGCGAATTCAAGTGATATCGAGAGATTCACCAACAACATTGATGATTTAGCATCATTCATTGAAGAGGAAGCCCGAAACCGCGAATACGATTTGCAAGCAACAATCCGATTAATTTCAGGGCGGAACGCTGTGCAATTGATTACCAGTCACGGTGCGAAAGGTAGAGAATTCGGTCTTGTTTACTTTGTCGGCGTTGAAGATGACGTTATACCTGGATGGGGAAATCTCTCTGACGATAGGATTTCTGAAGAAAGGAGGGTCTTTTACGTCACTTTGACAAGAACGCGAAAAGTACTACATATCTCGTATGCAAGAAACGTCCGGGGACATTCGAACAAGAAGCCGTCTCGGTTCATAAATGATATTCCGCATGAATGTTTTTCGGAATTCTCGGACTGATGGCAACATCTAGCTCAATGATTCCGCTCATTTCCAGAACGGCTCAATCCACTCTTCCTCGATGCCCAAACCGAATCCGGGTTTGTCCGTGAGTTCCAGCCAGCCATCGACAGCGTAGGGCATATCGGGAAATAGCGTGCCGTCCTTTAGCGGGACACCCGGCGGCTCGCCGATGAAGTATTCGATCCAGGGCACGGCCGGCATCGCCATCGAAAAATGCTGCCCGTAAGGCGTGCGGGCGCCGGCGTGCAAGATGACCTTTTTGCCCGCGGCTTCAGCGGCGTGGGCGATTTTGATGCAGGTGGTCAAGCCGCCTGCCCATTCAATATCCGGTTGCAAGATATCTACCAGATCGTGCTTGATGGCGTACTGGAAGGGCACATGGGTATACCAGTGTTCGCCGGTGGATAGGGTTTGCCATGGCAGGCGCGCGCGCAGCTCGGCATGGGCGTCCAAGTCTTCGGGGATCAGGCATTCCTCCAGCCACTTGAGCTTGTAGGGGCGCAGAGCCTCCGCCAGGCGCACGGTGTAATCGACGTCGAAGGCCATCCAGCAGTCGAGCATGAGTTCGCAGTTGTCGCCGACCAGCTCGCGCATGCCGGCGACGAAGGCCTCATTCCTTTGCAGCTCGTCGAGCCCATCGGCCGGTCCATAAGGGTGCGCCAGCTTGTGCGCGGTGAATCCCACTTCCTGATACCAGTCGACATCGTTGCCGGTGGAATAGCAATAGATCTTGTCCTTTTGCAAACCGCCGATCAAGCTGTAAACGGGCAAGCCGAGCGCCTTGCCCTTGGCGTCCCAGAGCGCCAGATCCACGGCGCTGATGGCGTAGGAAGCCAAGCCTACCGTGCCGTAGGGTTTGGTCAGGCGAAACATCATATCCGCCAGGCGCTCGATGGCGAAGCCGTCCTGACCCACCAACTGCGGCGCCAGGTGATCGTCAATGATGGCAGCAACCGGCCTGCCGTGGCTGGTCCCGCCCAGCCCCCAAGTGCCGTCCTCGAGCGTGACCTTGGCATAGACGCGCTCCCAGCCCGTCTTGGTCCATTTGTCGCGATGCCGCTTGACATGACGATACCCGGACATGGGATTGGCGACTTCGTCAGTGGCGTTCCAAGATGGACGGCGGGCTTTGGCGCTGGTTTGTCGCGGCGGCAGATTGACGCGAACCGCTTCGATATGCTTTATTTTCATCTTGAAATCCTCGTGAGAATCCTTGAGCTGGGCAGTTTCCGCTATCCGACAAGCGCTTAAGCCGACATGGGCCGGCTAGCGCTGACCGTGATCAACAATGGCTTCGCAAACTGCCTGGAGTATAATTCAGGCGCATCAATGAGGTCAAAGAGCAATCCAGCGGCTAGTGTCGGAACAAGAGGACGGGCAGCGATGAAAGCACTGATATGGGAAGCGGCGCGAACGATGTCGATGCGCGAAGAGAAACAACCGGAATCCCAGGCAGATGAAATCTTGGTCAAGGTGGATTATGTCGGCATCTGTGGATCGGAATTGAGCGGTTATCTGGGCCACAATGCGTTGCGCGTGCCGCCTTTGATCATGGGGCACGAATTCGCCGGCGAGATCGTGGCGGTCGGTCCCATGGTATCGACCCTGCGCCCGGATCTGACAGTGGGCAGTCTGGTGACGGTCAATCCGCTCTGGTACTGCGGCGAGTGCGCGCAATGCGTCGCCGGCTACACACAGCTTTGCGGCAACCGTCGGCTGCTGGGCGCGCATCGTCCCGGCGCGTTCGCGGAGTATATCAGCGTCCCGGCGAAGCTGGCCTTGACCTTGCCGGAGGGCATGGACAGCCGCATCGGATCGCTGACCGAGCCGGTAGGTTGCGCCGTGCGCATCGCCGAATTGGCTGGCGACGTCTCGGGGTCCGATTGTCTGATCATCGGCGCGGGTCCGATCGGCTTGCTCTCGTTGCAGATGCTCCAGTTGCGCGGCGCCGAACGTATTTTCATCGCCGAGATCGATAGCGCGCGTCTGGAGATGGGCGAGGCCTTGGGCGGCATCGCCATCCAGCCTATGGAGACAGATACGGCGCAGGCAGTGTTGGACGCGACGGGTGGCGACGGCGTGGCAGTCTCGCTGGATGCGGTGGGAAGCGCCTTGACGCGGGAGCAATGCGTCTCGGCAACCCGACCAACGGGCACGTTGGTCCTCAGCGGCTTGCACGAGGAGAGCAGTGTGATGCCGGTGGCGAATATGATCCGCCGCGAGATTCGCGCGCTCGGCTCCTTCGCCTATACCGCCGCGAATTTTGCGGCCGCGCTGGATCTGCTGGGTGAAGGATCGATTCGTCTGGATCCCTGGATTATCGAGGCGCCACTGGAAGAAGGCGGCAAGTGGTTCGAGCGATTGATCGAGGCGCCAGGTGATGTCTCGAAGGTGCTGTTGGTGCCCGGTATGTAAATCTTTCGCTCGGCATAACCGGATTAGCAAGGTGCCTCGTTTGCCCAAGCTCAGAATAACATGAGTCGGGCGATCCGCGGATGCCCACCACAGTTAGCATCGCGTCTGCTTTCGATAGTTAGTTGAAGAGAGGTGCGCCCCTATGGAAGCAAAAGCAAATCTCCCCCCACCTTCGCAATCAGGAATTGAATCTTGGCTGGGCAAGGTGCATCAAGGCGACTGCATCGAATTGATGAAGCAAATGCCAGCCGGCTCAGTTGATCTAGTCGTTACCAGCCCACCGTACAACATCAAGAACAGCACGGGAAACGGTCTCAAAAATGGCAGCGGCGGCAAATGGCCTCAGGCAGAACTCATCAAAGGTTATGCGAATCACGATGATGCCATGCCTCATGAAAAATATGTCGCTTGGCAACGAGACTGCCTTCAGGCGATGATGCGAGTCCTGAGTGAGGAAGGCGCCATTTTCTACAATCACAAATGGCGCGTGCAGGGCGGTCTACTCCAGGATCGGGCCGATATTGTCGATGGATTTCCGGTTCGCCAGATAATCATCTGGCAGCGAAATGGCGGCATCAATTTCAATCCCGGATATTTTTTGCCAACTTACGAAGTCATCTATCTGATCGCTAAGCCGGAGTTTTGCTTGGCAGCAAAAGCCAATGCACAAGGCGATGTCTGGCGTATTCCCCAAGAGTCCAGGAATCCTCACCCAGCGCCATTTCCGCTAGCGCTGGCGCAACGTTGTATCGACTCGACCCACGCTAAGATCGTTCTAGACCCATTCATCGGTTCAGGCACGACGGCTATCGCCGCCGAAAAATCAGGGCGTCAATGGATCGGCATCGAGATTAGCGAGGCCTACTGCGAGTTGGCTCGTGAGCGTATCGGCAGCATTGATAATATGCTTTGATCGATTTTCTGCCCGCTCCCCCACGCAGCAAAGAGCAACTGTTCGACCGCAACCGATCCGTTTTGATCGCCGAGAACGCTGGCCGCGCAGTGTGGGATTGTGCAACCACGGAACCAAGTTTCGCGTTTCGCCTCTTTCGATTTGCAGGCTTTATCTAAAGAAGGAACGGTTGTAGCAGCCAACTAACGCTGCATAGTATGAACGATAGTTTGGATCGCGTGCCAGGAGGCGCTGTGCGTTCCCGTTCGTATATGGATTACAATGAGACAAATATGTCGCGAGGTTGAAGTAAATGAACCGGTCGACGATCGAACTGGAAATTCCCGAAGACGTCTACGAGCAAGCGCGCGACATCGCTCGTTGCGGAAATCGTTCGGTCGAGTCCGTTTTGCAGGACGGGCTATCGATACTTTTTTGCACCTCTTCAGAAGTGGAAGTCTCTCCCGACTCGCTGGTTGACTTCAGCGACGAACAGCTGTGGGAAGTCGTTCATCGCCGCCTGTCCTGGGCGAAAGACTCCAGGCTGCGAACGTTGATGGCGCTTGGCAAAGAGGGAAGAATGTCGGATCAGGAAAGACAGGAACTGGAACATATTGTAGCTGTGGTTGATCGTCAAATGCTATTGCGGACAAAAGCGTTGGTATTGATGAAGCAACGTGGCCATGACATTGAGACGTACTTGGAACTCGGAGTGTAGCGCGCGGCTTTTATCCCCTATTGAATACGACAGCAAGTTGTCAAGAGGGCGCGAAGGCGCTGCGAATACTGCTTGACACAGCAGGTCGTGGTGGTATCAATGGAAATCGACCATATCGTGCCCGAGTCGGTCGGCGGAGAGACAGCGCTGGATAACCTCTGTTTGGCTTGTGTCGGCTGTAATACGTTCAAATACAGCTTTCAGACGGGAATAGATCCCGAGACAGACAAAGAATCGACTTTGTTCAATCCAAGAACTCAAAGTTGGCCCGATCACTTTAAGTGGAATGAAGATGGCACATTAGTCGTCGGATTCACCGCAACTGGTCGCGCAACTGTGGAACGTTTGCATATGAATCGAGACGATGTCGTTGAATCCAGACAGTTGTGGGTTTTCGCAGGTTGGCATCCACCGGTCGCATCCTTTTGACATGCGAGAGCCAACTATAGAGGCAAAGATGCCTTGCGCTACGATTTCCCTCACACATCCTGCCTCTGCGGCAGCATCACAATATCGCGTACCGTGACATGCCTCGGGCGCGTGAGCATGAAAAGCGCGGCTTCCGCGACATCTTCCACTCTCAAGTAAGCACATTCAAGGCGTGTCAAGCGCTCGATCTCATCGGGATCGGTCAAGCCCCATAATTCGTTGGCTACCCGGCCCGGCGCCAGGGACATGACACGGATGCCATCTGTTGCCAGCTGACGCCGCACGGTATGCACGATAGTTTGGATGGCGTGCTTGGAGGCGCCGTAGACCGATCCCAAGTGCAATTCCTCGTGACCGGCGATCGAACTGGTGACGACGATATCGCCCGCCCCCTGCGCTTTCATGGCGGGGATGACGGCGTGCATACAGCGCAAGACGCCGTCAACGTTCACCTTGAACAAGTTCGTGTACGCGTCCGGATCGCCCGATGCGTAGTCGCCCATGATGAAGACGCCTGCGTTGGCGAAGAGAACGTCAATCCGACCGAAGCGATCCAGCGTGCCTTCGACCATTTGGCTGATTTCTTCAGGTTGGGACATGTCGGCAGGGAAAACCAGCGTTTCCGCCGACAATTCGTTGGCGAGCACTTCCAGCTTGTCGAGGGACCGCGCGGTCAATGTCAGCCGACAGCCATGTTCAGAAAGCAGGCGCGCGGTTGCCGCTCCGATGCCGGAGCTGGCGCCGGTGACGATGACCACTTTGCCCGCGAGTGCGTTGTTCATCGTGCCAAGCCTCCTCAAACGTTGACTTGATTCTGTGGCAAGATTACCAGGTCGCGAATCGTGACGTGAGCTGGCCTGGTCAGCATATATACAAGTGCTTCGGCGCAATCTGCCGAGGTCAGGTGCGTGCGTTCGTGGTCCGAGACGCGCTGGATGTCCTCAAGCTCGTGGAAGCCCCAAAGCGCATTCGCCACCTGCCCCGGCGCCAATGACATCACACGGATGCCATCGCCAGCCACTTGCCGCCGCACGGTGTGAACGAAGGTTTGCACGGCGTGTTTGGACGCGCTGTATATCGGCTCCCAATGTACATCCATGAAACCGGAAATGGAACTGGTAACGACAATATCGCCGCCGCCCTGCGCCTTCATGCTCGGGATAACGGCGTGGGCGCAGCGCAGCACGGCATCAATGTTGATGGTCAGCAATTCCGTAAAGGCATCCGGGTCGCCATCGGCGAATTCGCCGGGAATATAGATACCGGCATTAGCGAACATGACATCAATGCGTCCAAAGTGGTTCAGGGTCCGCTCAACCATGTTGCTAATATCGGCGCGCGCGGTCATATCGGCGCGCGCGACCAGGCATTCGGTCGCCAGCTCGGCCGCGAGCGCCTCCATCTTGTCGACGGAACGCGCGGCCAAGGTGAGCTTGCAGCCCTGATCCGCGAGGGCGCGCGCGCAGGCCTCGCCAATGCCAGAACTAGCGCCGGTGATGATCACTACTTTGCCATTTAGCGTCTTGCTCATGTGAGGTCCTTTGTCTTGAAGCAATTGCCAATCAATCTGATCCCGGATTAAATCTGCGCGTAATTTGGAAGAATGACCAAGTCGCGAATAGTGACATGCCGCGGACGCGACAACATAAAGAGCAAAGCTTCGGCGCAATCGTTCGAGGTGAGATACACCTGATCAACTTCCGAAACGCGCCGGATCTCGTCGGCATCATGGAAGTTCAGCATGGGATTGGCGACGGAGCCGGGCGCGAGAGACATCACGCGGATGCCGTCAGCCGCCAGTTGGCGTCGCACGGTATGTACGAAGGTCTGGACGGCGTTCTTGCTCGCGCTATAGATGGGCTGACTATGAACGTCGTGGTGACCGGAGACGGAACTGGTGACGATGATATCCCCGCTGCCTTGAGCCTTCATCTGCGGGATCACGGCGTGGGCGCAGCGCAGGACGGCATCGACATTGATAGTGAAGACTTCGGAATAGGTGTCGGGATCACCCTCGCTGAATGGTCCATGCGTCAAGATGCCGGCATTGGCTAACAGGATATCGAGGCGGCCGAAACGGTCCAGGGTCCACTCGACCATGGCCGTGATATCGGCGGGCACGCTCATATCGGCGCGCGCGACCAGGCATTCGGTTGGCAACTGGGCAGCGAGCGCTTCCAGTTTGTCAAGAGAACGCGCCGCCAACACGAGCTTGCAGCCCTGTTGCGACAGCAGCCGGGCAATGGCTTCCCCAATGCCGGAACTGGCGCCAGTGATGATGACGACTTTGCCTGTCAGCGGATTTGCCATATTCATTTCCTAGCGCTTAAACGATTGATGATGGGCGCGGCTCTTTGCTAGACACGGTCGATTTGCGGAAGCATGACCAGATCTCGGATAGTAACATGTGGTGGCCGTGTGAGCATATACAGCAAAGCCTCGGCGCAATCCACAGAAGTCAAATAATCGCGGTCTTCTTCTGAGACACGCCGGATATCATTGGGATCGTGCAGCCCTTGCATGGGATTGGCAACCGGTCCCGGCGCGAGCGACATCATGCGGATGCCAGCAGGCGCCAACTGCCGGCGCACCGTGTGTACAAAGGTTTGCACGGCGTTTTTGCTGGCGCTGTAGACGGGCTCCCCGTGCAGATCGTGATGGCCCGAAATCGAACTCGTCACAATGATATCGCCGTTGCCCTGCTTTTTCATCTGCGGGATGACTGCGTGGACACAACGCAAAACACCATCGAGATTGATCTTTAGCAAAGTTGAGTAGACATCGAGATCGCCTTCGGCGAATTGTCCGCGAATCCAGATACCCGCATTGGCCAGCAGGATATCGACCCGGCCAAATCGCTCGAGCGTCCGCTCCACCATAGCCGTGATATCGGCCGCTTGGGTCATGTCGGCGCGCACGACGAGCGTTTCGGTCGGCAACTCGGCGGCCAGGGTTTCCAGCTTGTCCCGTGAGCGCGCGGCTAGCGTCAGCTTGCAGCCCTGCTGCGCCAGTAGCCGTGCCGCCGCTTCCCCGATGCCGGAGCTGGCGCCTGTGACGATTGCGACTTTTCCCGCGAGTGATTGGCTCATAGAGGTTCCTTGTGCTGAATTCAACCCCACCCCCCACCCCCCCCTCCCCGAAGCATCAGGGAGGGGGGCTAAAAAGGGCGGATCTAACCATCTTGTTCATTGGCTCCGCATCAGAGTCAGGCGCCCTTTCTGCGTTTGTCCCATTGAAATACCAAGACCAAAGCAGTCAAATTTGAGCTAGGGCGTTAGCGTGACTTTGACTGATTCGGTGCCCTTCGCGACCATGTCCATACCGGCGTGGAAGCTGCTCAAGGGCAGTTGATGGGTCATGATGCGATCCATAGGCAGCAAGCCTTTCACCAGCATGTCGATGGCGATGGGATAAGTGTAGGGACTGAGATGGGAGCCGTGGATATTCAGTTCTTTGGTATCGCCAATGATGGTCCAATCCACGGTGACCGGCTCCCGCATAACGCTGAATTCTACAAAAGTACCCAGCTTACGGATCATCTGCAAGCCTTGCTCGACCGCGGCCGGATAGCCGGTGGCTTCGATATAGACATCGCAGCCGTAGCCGTCCGTCAGCGTCAGTACCTCGTCGATCACGTCGATCTTGGCCGGGTTCAGGCTCATATCAGCGCCGCAAAGCTCGGCGATTTCCAGGCGTTCGTCGTTCAGATCGACGGCGATCAGCAGGCGCGGATTCTTGAGCCGCGCAGCAGCCACCATGCCCAAGCCCAATGGTCCGCAACCGGCGATCACGACCACATCATCGAGTTCGATTTCGCCGCGCCGCACCGCATGAATCGAGCAGCCGAGCGGCTCGATGAAGGCGGCATGATGGGCCGGCAGCGACTCCGGAACTTTGTAATTGAGAGCGCCGACCGGGAAAAGCATGTAGTCCGCCATGGCGCCGATGGTGGCTTGGCGGAAGCCGTAAACATCGTGTTTGTCCTGGCACATCCAGTATTGGCCGCGCTTGCAGAAGCGGCAATTCCAGCAAGGCACGATCTGCTCGGAGACGGCGCTATCGCCCAAGGCCAAGCCATATTTTTCGCCGGCGCCTTCGCCCAGCGCCACGACCTCGCCGACAAATTCATGCCCGGGTATGACCGGCGTCTGGCAATAACCGTCGCGCGTATCATCGCCCCAAAAGATTGGCGCGCCTTGATAGCACTTGAGGTCGCTGGCGCAGATGCCAACCGACTGCACTTTGATAACTACTTCGCCGGCGGCAGGCCGCGGCACCGCCCACTCGTCAAGCCGATAGTCTTCCGGTCCATAACAGACGATGGCAGGCATGGTCTCGGGCAGCTTATCGTTGGCGAAATAGTTCATCGGGCAGATCCTTTGCTCGCTGGAGGGAAATGTGCCGATATTGTAGCGGCAATTCGGCAGAATGCCAGCAGACGCAAGCAGATCAGCGCGCGGACAAAAGGAGAGGGCAAGCTGCCCTCTCCTTTTGATATGTCTAGACGGTGTAGCTGACGTGCGAGAGTCTAGTCAATTTGAGTTGAGGTGACCGTTTGACCTGTTTCGTCCTGAAGTGCGGGATGGTGCTGGCAAGCGGAAGGTATACTGAATTCATGCGAGTGCTGATGCGAGTTCTGATGCGAGTGCTGATGCGAGTGCGAATGAACGTGCTGATGCGAGTGCTGATGCGAGTGCTGATGCGAGTGCTGATGCGAGTGCTGATGCGCGTGAGAATACCTGTGCGGCGCGGCGCTTTCAGTGGCGGAATAGATGCTGCGCAGGTGCTGCAACAGCCATTGGAGGGAATATAGCTTGCCGTCACCCGATGCGACTACGATAGCCATAGGCGGGTGGTCTTTTGGCAAGCCCTGGAAGACGTGAGCGTGAGTTCCGTCGTTGGGAGCGAGGGATTCATCGACTGCGTGGCAATTATCACAAACTTTTTCCACCGGATCGTGGGTATGTGGTTGCCCGGTATCGTGGGCGGCCACGAGGCCTGCGCTGAAAACCACTATCAGCAGCGTGGAGATGATGAACGTGCTCTGTCGGCGTTTGTTCGGAAACATGATGTTCATCCCCGTTTCCAATCTGTCGTTATCTCTCATGCTAAACGGTGAAGATTAGCGTTGGCAGAGCGACGGATAAGAGGTCGCCGATGTTTTCGCGAGATGCCGGGCAAGTTCTCGCCGCTCCGCAACCTCGCGGGCAAGTAGCGCTGACAGATCACCCTTATTGGCAAAGGCATAGGCGCTGGCTATAATGATGGTAAGAAAGTCCTATTAGAGAAGCGATCATGACCGTCTTACAACCCGACACGACCGTCCGCGCGACCTGCGCCTATTGCGGTGTGGGCTGCCGGCGGTAGTCTTCCGGTCCGAGGCAGACGCTGGCGGGCATGGTTTTTGGAAGGCTTTCGTGGGCATGATGGGTCATGGTAATTGTCCATTCTCAGGGGCTGATGCAGCATGCGAGAATTGCAATCTTTATTGGCGTATTTTCAACGTGAGGGGAATTGGCTAGAGCAATCCCACTGGAATGTTCATCCACTGCCGCGGCGACAAAATCAAACTTTGACTTAACCAAAGCCACTCGGCGGTAGACTAAGCGTTGTCGCCGAGTGGCTGTATTGAGCAAGTAAGGTCCAAAATTATGACTTGGACCTTAAGGTGATGACGGGAATCACCCGCGTGGTTTTGTTTTTGTACTCGGTAAATCCAGTGTGCTGCGCTTCCATTTTTTCGTACAAATCAGTACGCTCAGGTTCCGTGCTAATGCTTGCCAGCGCTTGAAAGGTTTTGCTGCCAACTTCGACTTTGACTTCAGGATTGGCGACAATATTATGATACCAGTCCGGATGTGTATCAGCCCCCGCTTTGGAAGCGATAATCACATATCGATCAGCATCAGCCAAATACATCACTGGGTTGATCCGTTCGAGCCCGCTTTTTGCGCCAATCGTATGCAATAGAAGCAAAGTCGCGCCTTCAAAGAAACCGCCAACCTTGCCACTATTTTCCCGAAACTCTTCGATTACCTGCTTGTTCCAATCACTCATGCTTTTATCCTCGATGAAATAACCGATCCTGCGCCAACTAAAACTCCGTGAGACCTGGACCATACTAAAATATACAGCCCATAAATGCCAGTCAATTGTCGGGAGTGGCAAACTATGCGGAGATACCCGCTTCTAACCCCATCCCCAGCCCTTTCCCGAAGGGCAGCGCCGGCGGTCAGTGTCTATGCGACCTACGCGCCCCAAAGCATTAGAGAGGGGAGCTTGACTACGATATATTGAGTCCGAGCGAGCATTCTATGTCATCAAAGTCTATCATTCCCCTTTTTTTGTCAACGGGCATATTGGCTGTATAATGAGTTTAGGAATGATTGCAACGAGGCGCGCCCATGACTGTTTTACAACCTGACACGACCGTCCGCACCACCTGTCCCTATTGCGGTGTGGGCTGTCAGATGAACTTGCACATTAAAGACGAGCAGATCTATCGCGTCGAGGCGCCCTTCGACAGCGCGCCCAACTACGGCAATCTCTGTGTCAAAGGGCGCTTTGGGCTGGACTTTGCTACGCATCCACGCCGCCTGAAGAAACCACTCATCCGTGATGGCGCGCGCGGCAATTTTCGTGAGGCGAGCTGGGACGAGGCGCTGCACACGATCAGCGAGAAGCTCTCGGCAATCGTGCGCGATCATGGCGGCGACAGCGTCGCGACCTACGCCTGTGCCAAGGCCACCAACGAGGACAATTACGTATTCCAGAAGTGGGTGCGGGCGGTGATGAAGACGAATAATGTCGATCACTGCGCGCGCCTCTGCCATGCCGGCAGCGTGACCGGCCTGCAACTGGCGATCGGCTCCAGCGCCATGAGCAACAGCATCGGCGAGATGGAGCACCTCGATACCTTCATTGTCACCGGCAGCAACACCACGGAGACGCATCCGGTCATCAGCTTGTTCCTGAAAAAGGCCGTGCGGTTGAACGGCGCCAAGCTGATAGTGATCGATCCGCGTCAGATCGAATTGACCGATTTCGCGACCCTGTGGCTGCGGCAAAAACCCGGAACTGACGTGGCGGTCTTCCAGGCGATGGCGAATGTCATCGTCAGCGAGAATCTCTTCAATCCCGAATTCATCGAGGCGCGCACCGAGGGCTTCGAAGACTACATCGAATCGCTGGAACATTTCACGCCGGAATGGGCGGAAGCGATGAGCGGCGTACCGGCGGATGATATCCGGCAGGCGGCGCGCATGTACGCGACTGCCGAGCGCGCCGCCTTTTACTGGGGCATGGGCATCAGCCAGAGCACGCATGGCACCGACAATGCGCTTTCGCTGACGAATTTGGCGCTGATGTGCGGTCACGCCGGCAAGCCGGGCACCGGGCTCAATCCCTTGCGTGGACAGAATAACGTGCAAGGCTGCTCCGATAGCGGCGGGCTGCCCAATGTCTACACGGCTTATCAATCGGTCGCTGATCCCGCGATTAAGCAAAAATTTGAAAGCGAATGGCGTACCGACCTCAACGACCAGCCGGGCTTGACCGTCACGGAAATGGTCGACGGCGCGCTGACTGGGCAGATCAAGGCGATGGTCGTCATGGGCGAAAACCCCATGATGAGCGAACCGAATTTATCACATGCTCAGCATGCGCTGGAGGAACTGGACCTGCTGGTCTGCATCGATATCTTCATGAACGAAACCGGCGAGATGGCGGATGTAATCCTGCCCTCAGCCAGTTTCGCCGAAAAAGAAGGCACTTTCACCAATAGCGACCGGCGCATCCAGCGGGTACGGCAAGCCCTGCCGGCCGTCGGCGAGTCGCTGCCCGATTGGCAGATTATCTGTGACCTAGCGAAGCGCATGGAAGCGCAACTCGGCGTTGCGGTCAGCGCCGGCTTCGACTATCAGCATCCCGAGGAAATCTGGGAAGAGATGCGGCGGGTCACGCCGGATTTCTTCGGCGTCAGCTACGCGCGGCTGGAGGAAGAAGGTGGCGTACATTGGCCCTGCCCGGCCGCGGATCATCCCGGCACACCCTATTTGTTCGAGGACGATTTCCCGCGTGGCAAAGGCAAATTCTGGGAACTGGAATACGGCACCGAAAGCGAATTGCCTGACGAAGAATATCCCTATCACTTGACGACCGGACGTGTGCTCTTCCATTGGCATGGCGGGACGATGACGCGCAGCTCGAGGCTGGAAGAGGCTTTTCCGGTACCGATCATTGAGATGCACCCGGCCGATGCCGGCCAGCTTAGGGTCGTTTCCGGCGACTGGCTGCGCATCACCTCGCGGCGCGGGACGGTGGAATGTCAAGTGATGGTAACCGGTCGCTCACCGGCGGGCACGGTCTTTTTGCCCTTCCACTTCGTCGAAGCTGCAGCGAACCTGCTGACCCTGGACAAGATTGATCCGCGCGCCAAGATCCCCGATTTCAAGATGGCTGCGGTCCAACTGGAGAAGGTGGACCGGGCGCCGACCGTGCTCGAAGAACAGGGCGCGATCAAGGATCCGGTGCGCTATGTGCATTAGAGCCAAGTAAGGCAATATCCCGGTTTCTTCATTTGCGCGCTGGCAAATGGTATTATGGAGACGGGAGGAGTAATAGCCGTCATGAGCGAGCTGATTCAGACAGTTCTTCCAGAAGACAAGATCCGCGAATACTGCAAGACCCAGCCAATAAAGCGCTTGTCACTGTTCGGCTCGGCGCTGCGGAACGAGTTCACGTCGAACAGCGATATCGATTTTCTGGTTGAATACTTGCCGGATGCACATATTGGCTACTTTGAATTGGCTCAGCAGGAAATCGACTTGAGCGAGCTAATTGGCTGGAACGTGGACTTGCGTACGCCGAATGAGTTCAGTCGTTATTTTCGCCAAGATGTCATTGATGATGCGAGGCTAATCTATGAGAAAGGGTCACGACAGTGATGTTGTTCGCTTACGTGACATGTTAGAGGCGGCGAAAAAGATCCGTCAATTCTTAGCTGGGCATAATCGGCAATAATTCGACGACAACGAAATGCTGCAATTGGCGCTGCAGCATCTTTTGCAAATTGTTGGCGAAGCCGCGTACAAGGTGTCGGCCGGACGCAAAGCGAAATATCCACGAATTCCGTGGCCGCTGATCACCGGAATGCGACATCACATAGTGCACGCATATTCTGATGTCGATCTCAATGTGCTTTGGGTTGCAGTGACGGAGAATGTTCCCCAGTTGATTTCTGATCTGGAGAACTTGCTGGATGAGGAAGTTGGCTCATGAGCGAAACGATACAGATGGACATGCCAATAGACAGAATTCGAGAGTATTGCGCAGGACAACCGATACGCCGTCTATCCGTTTTTGGGTCCGCGGCCAGGGACGAAATGTCGCCGGAGAGTGATATCGATTTGCTGGTCAAATACCTGCCGGCGGCACCGGTCGGCTATCTGACCATGGCTCGTCAGGCACGCGAATTGAGCGAAATTGTTGGCAGGTCTGTTGACTTGTTCACTCGCAACGGACTCAAGGAGTACATACGCCAGGAAGTCGACACTAGCGCAGGCTAATCTATGCGCAAGAGCCGAGCGAATGATCGATCGCGCCTGCATGATATGCTGCATGCGGCGTGATTAGCGAATGAGTTCGTTAATGTTACTGAGCGAGAAACCGTCGAGAGTAACCTAGTGCTGCAATCTGGACTGGCCAAGATCCTCCAGGACATCGGCGAAGCTGCAAATAGAGTGACATCGGAGTTACAGGCACGTCATTCGCACATCCCTTGGCGAGACATAACAGACATGCGGAACTACTTGGTCCACGTCTACGGCAACATTGACCTAGATGTGCTTTGGGATACTGTACTCGAGGACCTTACGCCGCTGATTGCCCAGTTGGAAGCTATCCTGTCAGAAGAAGACAGATCTGAATGACAACCGCGAACGTCCCCAACGCGAGTCTCACAGTCGCCATCATCGCCGGCGGCAAGAGCAGCCGCATGGGGCGGGACAAAGCCTTCCTCGAGCTCGGCGGCAAGACCTTGATCGAGCGCGTCATCACCGCTAGCGCCGATTTGGGACAGTCCGAGACGATTTTGATCACCAACAAGCCCAATGAATACAGACATCTTGGGCTGGAGATGCACAGCGACCTTTTGCCCTTCCACTTCGTCGAAGCTGCGGTGAACCTGCTGACCCTGGACAAGATCGATCCGCGCGCCAAGATCCCCGATTTCAAGCTGGCGGCGGTCAAGCTGGAGAAGGTGGAGCGGACGCCGACGGCGCTCGAAGAGCGAGTTTCAATCAAGGATCCTGTGCGTTTTGTGCGTTAGGACTATCCGCGACACAATTCGAGATTCTTCCGTCACGCACGATTTCGTGTTATGATAAGGGCGCGAGGAGGTATCGTCATGAGCGAATTGATACGGACAGATCTTCCTATAGACAAAATCCGCGAATACTGCGTGACGCAACCGATACAGCGTTTGTCGGTGTTTGGCTCTGCCGCACGAAATGAACTAAGACCAGACAGTGATATCGATTTGCTAGTCGAGTACGAGCCTGGCGCGCCGGTCGGTCTTTTTGCCATGTCGGGGCACAGGCTGGACTTTATCGAGATCGTCGGACGCGACGTCGATTTGGCGACGCCTAATTCATTAAGTCCGTATATCCGTGAGCAAGTTCTGGACAGCGCCGAGTTCCTTTATGCGAAAGATCAGACAGAATGACTGGCTTCGTCTGCAACACATGTCAGATGCGGCTAAACAAGCACGACTGTTTGTAGAAGGAAATTCCAGGCGCGTCCTAGACGAAGACCTTAAATTACAATTCGCTTTGACAAGGGCAATCGAGATTGTTTGCGAAGCTGCCTGCAATGTCACGGACGAATCTCAAACTCAGTACCCTCAAATCGCTTGGAAACAAATCATAGGCATGCGTCAGTGGTTAGCTCACGCCTACTTCAAGATTGACCTCGACATACTGTGGGAAACGACCATTGAGGACCTGCCGCCTCTCATATCGCAACTCGACGAGATTCTTTCTTCTCAAGACGCCAGACTATGACTTGGCTCACAGAAGTCTCCCTCGCCATCATCGCCGGCGGCAAGAGCAGCCGCATGGGGCGGGACAAAGCCTTCCTCGAGCTCGGCGGCAAGACCTTGATCGAGCGCGTCATCACCGCCAGCGCCGATTTGGGACAGTCCGAAACGATTTTGATCACCAACAAGCCTGACGAATACAGACATCTTGGGCTGGAGATGTTTACTGACGTTTTGCCCGACAAGGGCTCGTTGGGCGGCATCTATACCGCGTTGACGCAGGCGGCGCATCCCGCGGTTCTCGTCCTGGCATGTGACATGCCTTTTATCAAAACAGAATTGCTGCGCTTCATGCTCGCGCAACTGGACGAGGCAACGGATATCGTCGTGCCGCGCGTCGAGGGCTATCCGCAGGGCATGCATGCGATATACAGGAAAACCTGCCTGCCGCCCATACGCGAGCAACTCCAAGCAAATCGGCTCAAGATCATCCGCTTCTTCGGCAAGATGCGCGTCCGTTACCTCGACGAGGCGGACTACGCGCCCTACGACGCCGAAGGCCGGTCTTTCACCAATTTGAATACGCCGGCGGAACTTGAACGGGCGCGCGAGTTGATCGAATAGCGCCCCCGCCCCAGCAAGTCGTCGTGTGAACTTCCCGCCCGTGCCCCCGTCGCAAGCAGATCAATCCCTCTAATCGGCCGGGGATACGAACCATTCCGTGATTATTGGTCCGCCAGTTCAATCGCGGCCGGTTTGATTTGGGCGGCGCGGATGCGATCCAGATTGAATTTCAGGCTGCGATCGAATCTGTAGATGCCGTTCTGCTCCTGATAGATATCGGTCAGCTGGGTATAGCAATAGCCGAACATGTTGACATCGTCGAGCAGAATGGCGCAGAGCTTCTCAAAACGGTCGTAAAATTCTTCCAGGTTGCGGGGACGCTCGCCGTAGCCCCAGGAGTCCTCGCCCTCTTTGACATCCGGGTTCCACCAAATTCCGCCGAACTCGCTGACGAAATAGGGCTGACCGCGATAAGGAATCGACCACTGAATATTACCAACCATGCGCGCCGGCAATCCCCAGCTGTCTGCGCTATTGAGGTAGGGATCGCCTTGCGCCGTGCCAGCATGTCGCGCGCGGAAGGTGTCGGGATCTTGCGTGTAATCGTGGCTGTCGTAGACATCGGCTTCGGGCACGCGGTGTGAATATCCCGAAGTGTCGAGCACGGGGCGTGTTCCGTCCATCGCCTTGGTCGCCAGGTACATGCCACGGGTGACATCATCAAGCGCCGTGATGCGGTCAGTCAGTGTTTGCCAGGTCTCGTTTAGCGGGCACCAGCCGACGATGCTGGGATGGGAATAATCGCGCTCGAGGCATTCCAGCCATTGCGTGATGTAATCGGGACCGGGCTTTTGATGCTCGCCATCAAGTGGTCCTTCCCCGCGGCAGCCCCAGTCGCCAAATTCGCCCCAGACGATATAACCTAGCCGGTCGGCATGATAAAGGAAGCGTTCTTCGAATACCTTCTGGTGCAGGCGCGCGCCGTTGAATCCCGCCGCCATGCTGAGTTCGATATCTTCGATCAGCGCGGCATCGCTTGGCGCCGTCATGATGCCATCGGGATAATAGCCCTGGTCGAGCACGAGACGTTGGAAGACCGTCTTGCCATTTATCTTGATCGCCACCCCGTCGATAGAAACGGAGCGCATTCCGGCGTAGCTCTTGGCGCTATCGACAACAGTCCCGCTCGCGTCAACAAGCACGATCTCCAGATCATACAAATGCGGATCACCGACCGCCCAGAGCTTGAGCCGGTCATCGGGAATCGACAGATCGAGCCGTGGTGAGAGATCAAACTCGACGGAGCATTCCGCCGTGGCGACCTCGCCTACCCCGTCGCTCAAGGTAGCCCGTAGCCGTAAGCCTTTTGCATTGCCGCTGATAGGCTGCTCCAGACGAAGTGTCTGATTGGCTAGATCGGGCGTGATGCGTGGCCGCCGTAGAGAGAAGTCCGGCACCGGTTCCAGCCAAACGCTTTGCCAGATGCCGGTCGTGCGCACATAAATGGCGCCTTCAGGTCCATAATCGCGCGCTTGTTTGCCGCGCGGCTGCGGTTTCTGCCCATCATCACGCGCCCGCAGCACGATCGTTATCTCTTCTCCCGCGCTCGCCACATCGCTGATGTCGCAACTGAAAGGCGAGAATCCGCCACGATGCCGCCCGACTTCCGCGCCGTTGACCCAGACGGTGCTGTCGTAATCGACCGCTTGAAAATGGAGCAGGACGCGCTTGCCCGTCCACTCAGCCGGGATCGTGACCTTCCGGCGATACCAGACGGCGTTGTAATAATCATGGTTTTCGATGCCGGATAGTTTCGACTCCGGGCAGAATGGCACGATGATCTTGTCGCTCAGCTCGCGTTCGAGTAATCTACGGTGGATGCCGCTGTCGCCTTGATCAATCTCAAAACCCCATTCGCCGTTCAAGCAGAGCCAGTCGTCGCGGACGAATTGCGGGCGGGGGTACTCGTTGCGGGGGATAGCGCACATGTCAACACCTGTGAATGAGCATGGAAGTGAAGATGCGGGAAACTGAAAAACTATGTTTTGTCAGCCAGAAACCAGATTATCATGAATATAAGAAGAGAGCGAGCCCAAGAGTTCGCCCCGGGCCTCTCCCCCATTTCTTGCGGGAGAGGGGCAATTGACCAGTTGCAATGGCCGAAGCTGAGCAGCCTAGGCGCCGAACATCGCGAAATCTTCCAGGCGCGCCTGGGCGGTTTCCAGCGCTTCCTCCGGCGTCTTGTCGCCGATAAGGGCCGCCTTCAGCTCTTCATTCATAATGTCCTCATAGGCCGAATTCCAGTTCGAGCGCGGCTGAATCACAGCGCTCGGGACGAATTCAGCATATTCGGCGCGATGGGACATCCCGTTGTACTCGTCGCTATTGAGGACCGAGGAATTGACCGTGGCGTGGCCCGTACGCGACCAAACGATCTTGTTATCGTTCAGGTAGGCGAGGAAGGCGAGGGTCGCTTCCAGTTGCGCCGGGTCTGGCTCCAGCCCTTGCGGGATAATCCAGGAGTGGCTATTGGCCCAAGAGGCCGGCTGATCGTAGATGGTGGGGAAGTTGTGCACCCAGTAATTCTTCAGCGCGCCTTCCGGATCTGCGACCTGTTCATCGTAGAAATTCACCACCCAGGTGCCGTTGACATGGCTGCCGACCTCGCCGTTGAGGAAGAGTTCCTGCGCCGTGCCATAACTGACATTGTCGGTCAGATGGCCAGCATCGCGCAAACCGAGCAGGAAGTTCAGCGCGTTCAAGCCCTGCTCGGTGTTGATCATTGGGTTGCCGTCCATATCTTCGATGCTGCCGCCCTCTTGCTGGTAGACCAGGGCCAGCCATTGCCGCGAATGCTTGTCCATGCGCATGCCGAAGAAGGGCATACCGGTGGCTTCCATGAACTGCTCGGCATGCGACAAGAATTCGTCCATGCCATAGGGAATATTCGGCGTGCCATCTTCGTTGACCAGGCCCGCTTCCGCCCACAAGTCCACATTGATATGCCAGAGATGGCCATGTAGATCCAGCGGAACGCCATAAAGCTCACCGTTCCATTCGACGAAGCCGCGAGCGCTGTCGGTCAGGTCGTCAGCGTCGATGCCAACGCCAGCAAGTACGTCGCCCAGCGGCGTCAGCAGATCGCGCGAAGCATAACTTGGGATGCGGTTGCCATGCAGGACCATGATGTCCGGCGCCGTCCCCGCCGCGATATTGGCGTTCAGCTCGATGACGCCGGGCCAGTCTACCACGACCGTGTTGACGATAATCTCATCCTGGACCGCATTGAAATTGTTCGCCAGCGTCTGGATGATGCCGCATTCGCCGTAGGCGGCGGCCAAATCTGAATTCTCGCCGAATTCATCAGCGCATTCGCCGAAGAAGCGCATGAAGGTAATCTCGGTCGCGTCTTGCGCGCCAACAGGAACAGCTATGAGCGCAAGAAGCATGGCTACAACAAATAGTGCTCTCATTCTATACATGATGGTAATCCTTCCAGGACAACTAGAAACCGTAATCGAAAGGTAAAGCGCGCTCGCTTCGATATGTCCTCCTTTCTACTTGATGCCGCTATTGATGGCGATGCCGCTGATGATCCGGCGCTGAAATACGAAGAAGAAGAGAATGATCGGCAAAGCGGTGAAGACCGCCGCCGCCAAATTGCGCCCGTAAAAATCCACAAATCCCCAGGATTGCGAAATCTTGCGCAAGCCAATCACGATGGTGTAGACGTCGGTGGTGGTCGCCGAAATCAGCGGCCAGAGATAACTATTCCAATTGCTTAGGAAGGTGAAAATCGCCAGGGTGGTCAGGACCGGCGTCGAGAGCGGGATGATGATGGTGAGGAAGATGCGGAAGCGCCCGGCGCCGTCCATCATCGCCGCCTCTTCCAATTCCAATGGAATCCCGCGGAAGAATTGCGTCAGCAAAAAGACCGCGAAGGAGGAGGCGATGCCGGGCAAAATTAGCGCAATCAGCGAATTGTGCAACTTCAAATCAGCAAAGAGCAGGTAGACGGGCAGGAAGGTGGCCTCAAAGGGCACCATCAAGCCAGCCAGAACCAGGATGTACAAGATGCGCTTGAAGTAAAAGTCCAGCCGCGCGAAGGCGTAGGCCGCCAGCGAGCACACCGTCAGCTGCGCCAGGGTATGCGTGGTGGAGACGAGGACGCTATTACCCACCCATTTCCACAGCTGGCTGCTGCCCAAAATATAGGTCCAGTTCTCGAGCGTGAAGGGATGCGGCATCAAGCTGGCCAAATGCCGCTGCAGCGAGGCCTCGGTGCGAAACGAAGACACCAGCGTCCAAAGCACCGGCAACATCCAGATAAAGGCGAAGATTGCCAGCGCGCCGAGGAAGAGGTGGCTAAGCAGCCGTTCCTGCCGCTTTCGCTCGCGTTTTAGCGCTGCCCCGACCACCGCCATGGCTAATTCCCCACCCCTTGGTCGCGGAATAAGGTCAGCTGCATAATCGATATCACCAGTAGCACGCCAAACATAATCACCGCCATAGCCGTGCCATAGCCGACCTGGAAGTGCACGAAGCTCCACTCCCAGATGTTATAGACGATCGTGCGGGTATTGCCGGCCGGGCCGCCCTCGGTCATGACATCAACCTGGCCAAAAATCTGGAACGATGCGATCACCTGCAAGATGCACAAGAAGGCGAAAGGCCGCCGCAAGCCGGGGATCGTGATGAATCGGAATTGCTGAACACGGTTGGCGCCATCGACCTGGGCCGCGTCGTATAGCGCCTTGGAAATATCTTGCAAGCCCGCCAGGAAAACCAGCATGCTGAAGCCGACCGTCCACCACAACGTCGTGAACGAGACCGCTAGCTTCGCCAGATCTCCTTGATCCAGGAATGGAATGGGGCCATGCCCAAATTGCGCGAGGAAGGCATTGATCAGGCCTCGATCAGATGACGCGAATACGCGCGCCCAAATCAAACCGATGACCGTCACCGCCATGATATTGGGCAGATAAAAGATCGTGCGGAAGATGCCGATGCCTTTGATGGGACGATTGAGCATCAAGGCGAAACACAGACCAACAAATATGATCGGTATCGTCAGGGCGACGAAGAGCACGGTTTGCTCAAACGCCTGATGAAATTGAGTGTCGCGCGTCAGCAGGCGCTCGAAGTTTTTCAACCCGATATATCGAATGTTGGTGCCCATGATCTCCCACTTGTGCAGCGAGATATAGAAGGTCTGGAAGATAGGGAGGATCGTGAAGATGGTATACAGGATGCCGAAGGGAAGAATGAAAATCAGGGCTGTGACCGTCTGTTGGGCTTTTTGAGGCAGTTTTTCGTGAAAGCGGCGATAGGGCTCGATGATCGGGTTTAATATCTCAAGCAAGCCGAAGAGGGAATCAACAATGCGCCCGACACTGAATGTGGTCATCGTTCGAATCCAATTGGCCAGGCTGGAGGATTCCTCGACTGCATAAGGCGCCTGCAGGTCCGTTCAAAACACGGAATGATTTCAAAGCGAATACCCATATGAAGACGAATTGACCCAACTATTTTGTGAATTTACGAAAGTATCATAACCCAGTTTAATGGACTGTCAAGCTATGCTTTACAAATTGGCGACTTCCAAGCGTTTTATTCTCGATAAACATGAAGTATTATCCTTATTAACTCTATAATTTCATGCAAAGTAGATGGGTTCGATCATGCAAGAATTCGACCGAAGTAGCAGAAATCAGACACGGACGCTTCTCGTCTATAACGATAGAGAATCGCAAGTAGTTCAAGTGGCTGTTGCCAAGGCACTCGCCTCTTCACCTCGCTTGCGTATATTGGAGTTTCTGACGACCAAAGTGGCCAGCTTGTCCGAGATCGCGCGTGAACTGGACATGCCGCTGGCGACCGCCTCTCTGCATCTTGCCAGCCTGGAGGGCGCCGGGCTGCTGAGTTCACAGACGGCGCCGGGCAAACGTGGACAGCAGCGGATCTACACGCGCCTATATGATATGGTGGTGTTCAATCTTCCAGATACGGCGCAGCAGACCAAGGTCGACCATCTGGAAATGCACATGCCGGTTGGCGCCTTCGTCGACCAGGTGGTCGTGCCTCCTTGTGGAATGGCCGGGGTCGAATCGGTCATTGGCTCCTATGACAATCCTGTCATGTTTTATGCCCCGGAGCGGCTGGCGGCGCAGATTGTCTGGTTGACGCACGGCTATCTGGAGTACCGCTTTCCCAATCATGCGTATGGCCGCGAAGATCCCGGGAGTTTGCAAATCAGCATGGAAATATGCTCGGAAGCCGCTCCATCCGCCCTTGACTGGCCCTCGGATATTTTCCTGGAGGTCAATGGCGTGCGGATCGGCGCCTGGACTTGTCCTTCCGACTTCAGCGACAGGCGCGGCCGCTTGACGCCAGCCTGGTGGCCCGATTGGAACAGCCAATACGGCCAGCTCAAGGTATGGCATGTTGGCGAAGATGGCAGTTCGATCGATGGTCGTAAGATTTCGGCCGTGAGAATTCGGGATCTAATTCTGCCGGCTCAACCTTTCATTTCAGTGCGCGTCGGCATCGACGATGACGCGGAAAACAAAGGCGGATTGAACATCTTTGGGCGACATTTCGGCAATCATCCGCAGGACATCGTCATGCAGATTGATTATTGAGCAAAGATTTGTATTGGGGCGCGGCTCTCGGTAGAATCGGCTCGAATAATTTGGCGGAAATGGGAGATAACTGATGAAGATTCTGGTCACCGGCGGCACAGGACGTATCGGCGCCAATCTGGTTGTACGCTTGCTGGATGCGGGGCATTCGATCCGCAGCTTCGTCTACCCCGCCGATGCCAGCCGCGCCCGCAAACTGGATGCCTACGAGGGCGTCGAAACGGTCTACGGCGACCTGCGCAATCCCGAGGATGTCAACAAGGCTGTTGCGGGAGTCGATGCCATCTATCATCTGGCAGCCGCCTTTCAGGGACCCTTCAACAATCGGCAGTACCTCGATATCAACGCGATGGGCACGCTCAACATCCTCGAGAGCATTCGCGAACTCTGCCCGAATCTGCATCGCTTCGTTTATGCCAGCACGGAAGGCGTCTACTGGGACGCGCGCATCAACGGGCGATACTTTGAAAACCCGATAACCGAAGACATGGTGGGCAAGTATCCTAATATGCCCTACTTAATGACCAAGTGGCTTGGTGAAGAACTGGCGATGGTATATCACTATCAATACGGCGTGCCTACCTGTGCCATGCGCTTCTCCACGGTGATCGAACCGAGCGAATTCCTCAACGAAGCCGGCTTGCCGCGGCACTTCCTCTATAGCGCGGCTTACGCTACCTACAGCAGTAGCGCGTCCTACGAGATGCGAGGCATAAGCGACAAAAACGATCCTGATGTGCAGACGATGCTTGAGACGCTGCTAGCGGGCTGGGACGGTGAGGAGAAACTCTTGCTGAGCCTCAATTCCAATGGCGTCCCCTACCGCCAGCACTTCGGCGATGTCCGCGACATCGCGGATGGCTTGGCGCTGGCGATAGAACGAGACGAAGCCGTGGGCGAAGCCTTCAACCTGGCGGGCGCCGCCATATTCGATTGGGCCGAAATCGTACCGAAGCTGGCCGAACGCTACAACCTGCCCTACGTGGAAGCCCGCGTACCCTTCAACAATTACTTTGAGCTGGACTTGACCAAGATTAAAACCAAGCTCGGTTTCCAGCCGCGCCATGACTTCGACAGTATCCTCGCCATGGCAGAAGCGATAGGGCGTGGTGAAGCCAGCGATGTCATCCCTACCGGCGTCATGTTTGGCGAGGCCTGAGGCAGTAGAGGAGAATCCGTCATGAATAGCTCGCGCATCGACAGAATAGAATCCGCTACGTTAATTGGGCGGCGGCCGCGCGAAGCCGGTAATAATGCGCGCTTGAACATTCACGGCATTGACGTCCATCTTGAAGTCATGCGCTTGACCTCTAGTGACGGCGCATCGGGCTTTGGTCTCTGCTTTGCCAGCCGTGAAGAAGCGGGGCCGCTCTTGGGCGAGGACATCTCCAGGTTGTTCACTGATGACGGCCGCGTTGCGACTTCCGCCCATGCCTTCGATTTTCCGCTCTGGGATCTGGCGGGCAAGCTGCGGGAAATGCCGGTCTATGCGCTGGCTGCGCCGGCGGACGCGCCCACCAGAGAGCCGTTACGCGTCCCATGTTACGATACCTCGCTCTACATGAACGACTTGCACCTGGACTCGGATGAAGCGGGAGCTGCGCTCATCGCAGAACATGCGCGCCAAGGCTACGAAAACAGCCATCGTTCCTTCAAGATCAAAGTCGGGCGCGGCGGGCGCCACATGCAACTCGAAGCGGGCAACCGGCGGGACATCGCGGTTATCAAGGCGGTGCGCGAGGCGGTCGGACCGGATGCGTCGATTTTGATAGACGCCAATAATGGCTATAACCTCAATATCGCAAAGCGCGTATTGGCGGAATCGGCTGACTGCAAGGTCTTCTGGCTAGAGGAAGCCTTCCACGAGGATCCGGAGCTATACGAAGAACTGCGCCGCTGGATCAACGCCGAGGGACTGCCCACCCTGATCGCCGATGGCGAGGGCTGGGCTGCGCTACCGTTGATGGACTGGGCGCGCCAGGGACTGGTTGACGTGATTCAGTATGACATCTTCAGCCACGGCTTCAGCAACTGGCTTCGGACCGGCGCGCAACTGGATGGCTGGGGCGTCCGAACCGCGCCGCATCATTATGGCCGACATCTGGGCAACTACGTGTCGGGACATCTGGCGACGGCGGTCAAGGGTTTCACCTTCGTGGAATGGGACGAGGCCACGACGCCCGGGCTGGATGCGTCAGGCTACCGCGTTGAGGAAGGACAGGTTGTGATTCCCGATGCGCCGGGCTTCGGGCTGACGCTGGAGGAAGAGGTCTTCCGCGCGGCGGTTAAAGATGGAGGCTGGGAGCTGCGGTTGTGAGGACGGGGTTGCCGTTTGCCGGCGTCTTTGACCTTCACTCCTCCACCCGCTTGAACTCCATCACACCATCGTCCAGCGCGCCGAAGCGCATGACCAGCAGGTCCTTCAAATAGTTCTGATACACCTTCCAGGGGCGCTGGCTCCCCTGCTTCGGCAATTCGTCTTGCGCGCGCCGCACGTAGCCGGATGTGAAATCAATCATCGGCTCGGACGCGAGCGACTCCGCGTCTAGTCGCGGCAGGCATTGCTGGTAACCGCGACGCTCCATGTAATTGAGCAAGCGGCAAACGTATTCGCAAATCAACTCGCATTTGAGCGTCCACGAGGCATTGGTATAGCCAAAGGCCGACGCCAGATTGGGGATATTGCTATACATCAAGCCTTTGTAGCTCAAAGTATCGCCTAGTTCCACGGCTTGCCCGTCGACGATGATTCGCACACCGTCCATGATGCGCATGCGCATGCCGGTGGCGGTGACGATCATGTCCGCCGGCAGGACTGCGCCCGAACGCAATTGCACACCTTCTTCGACGAAGCGCTCGATCTGATTGGTGACCATGGACACCTTGCCGGCGCTGATGGCTCGGAACAGGTCGGCATCCGGCGCGACACAGAGGCGCTGATCCCACGGGTTGTAAGCCGGGTCGAAGTGTTGCTCCACATCATAATCGGGTCCCATAAGTCCGCGGATGCCTTGCAGCATCAACTCGCGCGTCTCAAGGGGTTTGGTCCGTGCTTTTCGATAGTTGTAGATACCAAAGAGGATCATTTTCCAGCGCGCCAGCCAGCTCACCCAGCGATCCGGCAGGTGGTCGCGCATGCGATTGACCTGGTCGTCGCGTGCGGGCATGCTCACGACATAGCTGGGTGAACGCTGGAGCATGGTTACATGCGCGGCCTTTTGCGCCAGGGCAGGCACGATGGTCACCGCGGTTGCGCCGCTGCCGATGACAATGACCCGCTTGCCGGCGTAGTCCAGGCCGTCGCGGTCGGCGCTGTGTCTACGCGCACCCCAATCTTGCGGGTGGATGACCGTGCCGGAAAAGTCCGCCCTGCCCGGCCAACCTGGCGTATAACCCTGGTCGTAGCGATAGTATCCAGTACACATGAAGAGGAAGTTGCAGCGGACTTGTTTCTTTTCGTCGCAGTGCTCGATTTCGACCGTCCACATGGCTTCGTCCGAAGACCAACTGACGCTGCTCACGCGTTGACCGAAGCGGATGCGCCTGTCGATGCCGAATTCGCGCGCGGTGTCCTTGAGATATTGCAAGATCGAAGCGCCGTCGGCGATGGCGTTTTCGCCGCGCCAGGGGCGGAAGCGATAGCCAAGTGTGAACATGTCGGAATCGGAACGGACGCCTGGATAGCGAAAATAGTCCCAGGTACCGCCGATGGCAGCGCGTCCTTCGACGATGGTCCAGGTAAGCTTCGGGCAGCGCGTCTGCAAGTAATAAGCGGCTGCGATGCCGGAAATCCCGGCGCCAACGATCAGTACATCGACGGTTTCGCTACTCATGTCTGGCTGTTCCATTGGGTCGTCGATTCTGTGCTGATCTTACCATAGTCGCTCACGACTCAGATCGCATCTCGGACAATCTCAGCTCATCGCGTATTTGACAGACCGGCCTGGAAAAGATAAGCAGTCGGATTCCGTTGTCGCTAGGCGCGATTGTGCAGGCTCACTCAGCTTCGCGACGGGAAGGAGCCAGGGATATAATCCGACCACTGAATTAAGGCGGGAGCCCGCAATGACAAAACCCAACTTCCTCATCATCATGTCGGATGAGCACGCGCCGATGTACAGCAGCGTCTATGGACATCGCATCGTGCAGACGCCGAATATGGAAAGGCTGGCAGCCGCAGGCGCCACCTTCGACGCCGCCTACTGCAACTCGCCACTCTGCATGCCCTCGCGTATGTCTTTCATGACCGGCCGATTGATAAACAAGATTGGCGCCTGGGACAATGTGACACCACTGCGCTCCGACCAGGTGACCTGGGCGCATCGCTTGCGGGCACAGGGATATGACCTTGCCCTGTCGGGCAAGCAGCACTTCGGCGGCGCTGATCAACTGCACGGTTTCGATAAGCAGCTTGCGCGTGATCTTCATGCCGAGAAATACCATGCGATTCATCCTTGGGACGACGGCATCGTCCCGGCCGAGCAGCCTTGGCCTGAGGTATTTCAAGCGGGACCGGGGCATACCGAAGAAATCGAAGTGGATGACCTGGCGGGGGATCAAGCCCTGGAATACTTGCGCGATCCGGCGCGGCGCGACCGACCCTGGGCGCTCAATGTCTCCTTCATCGCGCCGCATTTCCCGCTGATTGCCCCGCAGCGTTTCTGGGACATGTATCCGCTTGCCGAGATGGACCTGCCGGTCATTCCCGACGGTGATCTTGACAACCTTCACCCCGTGCCCCAGGGGCTGCGCATGATGTTCGGTTTTCCGCGTTTTCCCGACGCGATCGTGCGCCAGGCCCGCGCCGGCTATTACGCGCTGATCAGCTACCTCGACGAGAAGATCGGGGAACTGGTCGACACCCTGCAGGCCACCGGACAATATGAAAACACGGTCATCGTCCACACTAGCGACCACGGCGATATGAACGGCGAGCACGGCATATGGCGCAAATCCAACTTTTACGAGGCGTCGTCTCGCGTGCCGCTTCAAGTCGCGTGGCCCGGCCAGATCGACGGCGGGCAGCGCATAGCGCAGGTTGTTTCACTGGTGGATGTGGTCGCGACTATCTGTGATATCGCCGGCGACGACTGCGATCTTCCGCTGGACGGCGATAGCCTGTTGCCGCTGCTGACAATTGGCGATCCCAACTGGAAAGACGAAGCCTTTTGCGAGTATCTGGCGCACGGCGTCGATCGTCCCATGGCGATGTTGCGGCGCGGACGCTACAAGCTCAATTACAGCTGGGGGCATCCAGTTGAGCTTTACGATCTGGATGTTGATCCGGGCGAGTTTCACGACCTCGGAAATAGTGAGGACCATCAAGGCGTCATCGCCGAGATGAAGGCGGATCTGCTAGCGGATTGGGACCCTGAAGCGCTGGATCGCCAGGTACGCGCTAGCCAGCGTCAGCAGCGCATGATTGAGGAACTGGTTGGGACGGCTTGGCGGGCGGTCGCGACGGAAACGTGGTGTGCAAATTCGGGTTTTAAAGAATGATCCAAGTATTTGCTTATTACATAGCTTGATCCTGGACAAGCCATGCGGCTGACATTGAGGCAGGTATCCAAATTGCTAGTCCGATGACGTCTTTTTCAACGGTACGGTCATTCTGCGTCAACTCTAACCTGTGGATTTGAACTATAGCTCGATTCTTGTCACCGATTTTCCGGTCGCCGGGATAAATCCTACCCCGAGAATTGGGATGAGCACCCTGCATCAGATTCAATATCTTTCCATTTGGATTAAGTCCACGTTTTCGAGTAAGCCAACTGTGCCCATCGCTCGACATTCTAACTACAGTGCATGTGCTATCCAGATTTGATTCAAGATAATACTTCATTTGTAGAAGTATTCCAGTAAACACGCTATCGAAAAACCTCAACCTCATCAAGAGGTCTTCGTAGACGGAAATCAACAATGCGCCATCGTTTTGCATATGGCGCTGATACTCCGTCCGGTCTTTATGTCCTTTGTTGGATACCCAGTCTAAGGTCTCGATAAAAACGTCAGTTATCGATCGATTTGACTCTATAGCGTCTAACTCGTAAAGAGGCCATTCCGATGTATACCATTTATCCGACAAAATCCCCTGCATGTATTCCACATCAATGACACTTGATCTGGTGGGCTTTAGTCTCGACGGCATTAAGAACTTTCTTTTCCATTCTTCCAGGGACTGATCTGATTCTTGAAACTCAACTAACTCAGTATGCATACTACGTTCATGGTCCACGTACTGAATGTATGCAGCCTGTAGTTCTTCTTCCAGATAGACGCGGCAATAGTTCAAATAGCCTTTTTTGTATCCATAGAATCGTCCTCTCTGCTGAATTGTATCTACATTGCCTACTCCAACGCCTCGAGGCATGTATGTCACGGTTAAGCCTTCTACCGTAAAGCCTCTGTCCATTGCCTGACCACCTATCAATACATGAGAATATGAGTTGTTCCAATCAACGGGAGGTGTTTTTCCACTAGTCGAATTGACCTCTTGAACAACTGTCATTCGAATGGAACGTCGCAAGCCACTCATTATTTCGTCAAATGTTGGTATATCCTTGACAGTGCGAGACAAGTCATCATACGCCGCTCTTATCTCGTCAGTTAAGTCTATTCTGTCAGGATCATTGTTCGGTAATCCGAGAATTTCAACGTAGAAGTCCTTAAGATATTTGACCCATTTGGTGAACACCGAATGTGGCATCGTGCGATAGCTGGGATGAATTAGCATTGTTCGGCAGCGCTGGTCAAGAGCCACAGTTTCGCCAATTGTTACACCAATGAAAAATACTAGTAAGGCTCTCAACAGTGACGCTGGCGGTTCTTCGGGTACGTTACTTTGAGTGAATATTTCGTAAGATGGAATTGTTCTCAAGATTCCTTTTTGCTTGCTGAAGAATTCTTCGCCTCCTGCATATTCTTGTCCCGGTTCCAGAATCTCAGCGAAGCTTGGAGATAAAACGTCGATCTTATTGATCAACAGTAGAGCTTGTGGCGTAGCAGTATATTGCAAATAGGAGCAATGTTTGACTTTGGAACGAAGTTCCATAATTCGCCTATAAGTTGTGCTTTCATTTCCCTGTTTTATCTTGGTGTTCAAACTGGCCTGGTCGCCCTCGTCATCAATAATTAGACATGGCACACCCTCTAAGGGAAGTTTTGCCAGCAGTTCTGTAAGGTGCTCCAAGTGCTTATGATGTTTCATAACGGCAATTAGAACTGTTTGGCACTTGTTCGACGCAACGGATTCATCTCTCCTATCTTCGAGTCTGTCCAGGATAGGACCTAAATCTTCATCAACTTGAGGATTCTTACGGAACCACCACTTTCTGTCGATTCGACTATCCAAGCGCAAATCGGACCGCAACCTATCGATCGACTGGTTCGTCAGGTTTACTGAAGTACCGGTCATAATAATAATCAATTGATAATAGTTATCTTGTGCCAATGAGGCTACCATAGTAAATGACATGGTTTTGCCACTTTGAACATAGCCCATGACCAAGCCGGTTTCCCTGCCATTTGGCTTTTGCGGCTCCACACAGCGTGACAGGATCCTTTTGGCTTCGCCGAGTAGTTGACGTTTGCTTGCTTCGTCAACCTGGAGATGTTGCAGCAGTTCTTTTGTCTCGGATCCCTCTTGAGGTAGCCACTCATCACCTGAGTGTTGGTCAGAATCATATTCTGAGTGCTTATTCATCGCAGATTCCCGTTTCCTATGGGTTTGAAAGCGCATCTCTCAGAAGGCTATTGATATTTCGTCTGAACGTGCCTGCATACCGGACACCACTACTTCGAGCCGTGATTTCGGCCAAGACAATCGCCACTCCAATGCGCAACAGCCCTTCAATCTTTTCTTCGTCAGTACCTGCAAATCGTTCCATGAACGGATGGGCCAGCGACAATCGAATTCCAACAAGTCGCATGCTATTGCTTTCGGCATAATCTTCTATCAATCTGTCATAACGCTCAATCCAGTCGCCGACCGCAGGGTCATTTGTCAACTCAAGAACAATACGCCAGTGTTCGCTTCTAATGAGCAGATCGATTTCTCTTCGAGAAGACAGTGCACTAGGTGAGAGTTGTTCTGGCACGGGTGCTAGATCCGGAGGCGCATCTAATGCCGGGACCAATGCGGGAGGCAGGTTTCGTTCCAAACTATCCGCCGTTTTTTGATTTGCAGTATCTGCTGCTTTTTCTGTCTCTTTCGGGGATGGACGCTTGCGGAATCCTTCCGCTTGAGAAATCAGGGGAATTGGCTGACTGTCCAAATGTTCTTTCAAGAGTTCCAAAAACACTTCTTCATTTTCTTCCCAGCGGAAGCCATCTTTTGTGTGACTTACTTCAAACCCTGTTAAGTGTAGTTCGCCGAAAAGTCTCTGATATGTATAGCTGTTAGACTTTTTGAAGATATACTCCGGTCTGTACCCGTCATCCCCGCTGCCCTCTATGACCCGAGAATGTCTAAATAGAGAGAGCCCCGCTCCTGAAACACTGCCGGTTTCTAACAGACCTGCGAATCCGCGAGCCTCGAGGCCACCGCCAAAGTCAAACTCGATTTCCTTAAACCATTCGATCGGCGTATCAGTTTCGTCTTTGAAATAAGGAGCGCGCAAGATTTTCGGCTCCGGATAAGCAAGCACTTCACCGTCAAAAGAAAGTTCGAGCAAACCCTTTCTTATGAACTCCCTGTAAATGCTGGCAAGATGCTCTTTTATCTTGCCAATAGTACGTCCATGAGGCTTTCTGTGTAAATCAATTAGAGTGATTTCAGTAAAGTGAGTTTTTTCATTCACCGGATTGGATGAAATCGACAACTCCTCGAGATTGTCGTCTACTATCTTATCAACATCGAAAATGACTTTCCTCTCGACAGGTTCGCCTAAGGCACTAGTTCGTACTGACCATCTCTCGGCAAACCAACAAGCTGCACTCTTCATTCCCATACCAAATTCACTCAGACCCGAACGATCCTGAGGAACTGCAGCAGGGCGAAACGCACGTGCGTAATCCTCTTCGTGTATCCCCGCAACGTTGTCTCGTATTGTAATGGAACCCTTGTCGGTTGAGTCCAAGCCGATATTCACTATGACCTTAAACTCGGGGCCCTCGAGTTTTTGAAGCGCATTCCTGTATTCCAAATAACTTTGTATAGAGTTGTCAACAAATTCCGCCATAGCGTACCATGGCTTGTAATTGAGGTGTCGCAGAACTGAGAGTATACTGACTCCGGGCCTGATGTTAACAGTTTCCGTTTGAAGCATATTTACCTTTCTCAGGCTGCTGAATAAGGGCATGGGCTACGTTTTGAACTACTCTTACATTTACGGCATTCCCGATTGCGCGCATTTGTCTAGCCAGCGTTTTTGGCAAATGCGCGAGTTCGTCCATGCTTTGGAGCCGTAGACATTCACGCATCGTCATATATCTTTGTTCCCACCCAACTATCGGTATCTGTGTTGTAGTCATCGCTACCAAAGACGGGGCAGTGAGCGGACGCTTTACTCTAACGCCTGAAGCCCGAATCTGAATAATGAACTCCCAGACACTTCGCTTCTCTCCCTTACAATTCCATTCAAATTTTTGAAGGCTTGGAGGAAAGCGTTTGATCTCTGGCAACCAGTTGTCAAGCCATGTCCTGTGTGTCTCATAAAGCTCCCGGTTTTGGCGAATATAGTTGACCTTCCAATGGGGAAATCGCTTCTGCGACCGGCGAGCATGCGATGGCAGACACTCCCATGCATCTACTTGGGAAAGACCATGTAATTGTATTCCGAAATTACCGTGAAATCTCTGAAGGTCCTTATCCGTCAATGCGTGGGGAGTTGCGTCTTCATATGGATAATCTGCTCCAAATTCCATTGACCATATCGGAAACGACGGCAACTGTTGGTCGGCAGGATACAGTTCGAGAAACTTCTGCCATACGTTTAGATTCTGTACAACTGATTCTGGGATTTTCCTTGAGAAGGGAGGATTCTTGTCGAGAACCGAATGAATAGATGTTCTTTCAGAGTATTCTCTATTGGGCCACTCAAAATCGTTTAGCCCATTCAAGCTGCCAACTATGAACATACGATCTCTAACCTGTGGAATTCCAAACCTGTGTGGCGACAATTGCTTGGCATCCAATTCGTATCCGAGGTCTTGTAGGGCATTACTTATCTGAAGCCACGTCCTTCCGTCGTCGTGATTCTTGAGGTTTGCTACATTTTCGAGTAATATGAAAGTTGGCGTATGGACTCTCAAAACTTCAATTACATGATCAAACAAGTCGCCCCACTTTGGACAATTGAATCCTTCCTGGCTGCCCGCCTTGGAAAAAGGCTGACAAGGGAGTCCAGCACATAAAACATCATGTGCTGGGATGTCTTTTACGGAAACCGCGCGAATGTCACCTACGGGGAGAAAGTTAAGGTTTTTTTGGTAAAGCGCACGCAACTCCTCGTCAATCTCGCTCGCAAAGACGCATTCGAATCCTAAACTCTTAAGAGCCAGATGGAATCCGCCAAGTCCAGCGAAGAGATCAACGAATCTTACCAATTTTAAGCCCCTAATCTGTGTAACTACTGTGACGCAGAACGAATTATAGCGTAAGTGTGAGTTTTGTGAAACTAATCCGAACGAAACCTTGCTAGTCCCCAGCCACCATCTCCGCCAGATGATGATACTGGCTCATGTACAACTGATAGTAGAAACCGCGCATCGCCAGCAGCTCGTCATGTGTGCCGCGCTCGATGATGCGATTGTCGTTGACCACCAACACCTGATCGGCATTGCGTATCGTGCTCAGCCGATGGGCGATGACAAAAGCCGTGCGCCCTTCCAAAAGATGCAAGAGCGCCTCCTGGATATGAATCTCTGTGCGCGTATCGACGCTGCTGGTCGCCTCGTCGAGGATCAATATGCGCGGATCAGCCAAAATAGCGCGGGCGATCGCCAGCAACTGCCGTTGTCCCTGGCTGAAGTTATGCCCTTTTTCCGATACCTGGGTCTGATAACCCCGCGGCAACAAATGGATGAAGGCGTCGGCGTTGGCCAGCTTGGCCGCTTCAATGACCTCATGGTCGCTGGCGTCCAGCCGGCCATAGCGGATATTTTCCATTACGGTGCCACTGAATAGAAATGTATCTTGTAAGACGATGCCCAATTGTTCGCGGATGGAATTCTGCCGCACCCGGCGGATATCATGCCCGTCGATGCGGATGCTCCCGCTGGTCACGTCATAAAAGCGGCTCAGCAAACTGATGATGGTCGTTTTGCCGGCGCCGGTTGGTCCGACCAAGGCAATCGTCTGACCGGGCGCTACCTCCAGGCTGATATCCTCGAGAACCGGCTTGTCCCGTTCGTATGCGAAACTGACGGCATCAAAGCTTACCCCCCCACGAATGTTAACGAGCGGCTCGGCATTAGGCGCGTCAACTACGGTGGGCTCGGCGTCCAATACGGCGAAGATGCGCTCGGCGCCGGCCAATGCCGATTGCAGTTGATTGTAAACCATGGCGATGCCGCGCATGGGGCGGAAGAAGTTCATCACATAGACCACAAAGGTCGCGATGACGCCCACAGTGACCACGTCCCGCAGCGCCAGCCATCCCCCCAAGAGGGATGTCCCGGCAACGGTCAAAATGCTCATCGTTGTGAACATGGGACCCAAGGCCGCGGTGATAAAATCGGCGCGAATCCCGACCTTGCGGTAGGCCCGACTGGCTTCCTGGAACTCCTCGATAGCGCTATCTTCTTGCGCGTATGCCTGCACCGCGCGTATGCCAGTGATATTCTCTTCCAATACGGCGTTCAGCAGACCCAAATTCTTCTGCATGCCGCGGAAAGCCATTCGCGTGCGTTCGGTGATTTGACTGGTGATGAAAAGCATGATCGGCAGGATAATCAGCGTGCCGATCGCCAGTGGCAAATTAAGCAAAAGCATCGCCACCATAATGCCGCCCAGAGACAGAATATTGGTTGTGAACTGGATTAAGCCGTTGGACAAGATCTGATTGATGGTCTCGCTGTCGTTGGAAATGCGGCTCATCAGGTCGCCAACGCGATGTTTATCGTGGTAGTCTAGCGACAGCGCCTGAAAGTGCCGGAAGAGCGCCGCGCGGATATCGGCCACGAAGTGCTGTCCTACCCGGATCATCATCACGCCGTGGATGACCGTGACGACGCCCTGCGCCAGATAGACCAGCAGCATGACCAGGGCGATGCGAAGCAAGCCATCGACGTCGTCGTGGACCACGTATTGGTCAATCGCGCGTCCCAGCAACGCCGGACCGGTCAAGCCCAGCAAGGTACCGGCAAGCACCAAAACGGCCACCAGCAGCAAGTGGCGGTGATAGGGCTGCAGGTAGTCGGACAATCGTCGCAAGGTACCGCGCCGATCTTTGGCTTTCTCGCCGGTCGGCCTCGACCCGCCCGAGCCCCCGATAAAGCGGGGGCGCTCTGTCGTCGCGCCTCGGTTAGTCATCGCGCGTAAACTTCCTCACACCGTTAACCTCGCCCAACTGCGACTCGTAAATCTCCCGATAGATATCGCTCGACACCAACAATTGCTGATGCGTTCCGCGCGCCGCGATCCGACCTTGATCCAGCACCAGAATCTGATCCGCCTTCAGGACGCTGGTGATGCGTTGCGCGATGATAAAGGTGGTCCGGTCCGCCGCCAGATTTTCCAGCGCGGTTTGAATCCTGGCTTCAGTCTCCATATCGACGGCGCTAGTGCTGTCATCAAAGATCAGTATCCCCGGCTGAATCAGCAACGCGCGAGCAATGGCGATGCGCTGTTTTTGGCCACCGGAAAGGTTGGCGCCGCCCGCTTCGATCTGGCTCTCATAACCAGTGGGCATCTGCGTGATGAAGTCATGCGCTTGCGCCGCCTGGGCTGCGGCGACGACATCATCCAGTGTTGCCGAGCCATCCCCAAAGGCAATGTTGTCGCGCACCGTGCCGCTGAACAGAATCGATTCCTGCAGGACCATGCCAATTCCCGAGCGCAAGTCACCAGCTTCCCAGGCCTTGACGTCTACGCCATCAACCGCCACCCGGCCCCCGCTAACGTCATAAAAGCGCGGGATTAGATTGACCAGCGTACTCTTGCCGGAGCCGGTCGCGCCCAACAGGGCGATCTGCTGGCCCGGCTCCACGCTAAAGCTGATCCCGTGCAATACGTCTTCGCCGCTCGCGCCCACCGAGCCGTTGTCTTTGCTAGCGCCACGCCGGCTGTAGTGGAAAGAGACATCGTCAAAGGCCACCCGACCGAGCACTCGCTCGGCTTGATGTGGCGCGGACGCTACTGGCAGCGCCGGTGCGGTATCGAGGACCTCGAGCAGGCGCTCGGCGGAGGCTTCCGCGCGGGCAGCCATCATCAGCAGATTGCCCAGGAAGAGCAAAGGACCCATGCCGATCATCAAATAGTTATTGAAAGCGATCAATTCACCCAGCGTCAAGCGATCACCCAGCACAGACAGGCCACCAAACCACAGCACGGCGACCGTGCCAACATTGGTCAACACCTGAAGTACCGGCATCGCCACCGCCAGCAGATTGCCAACTTCGATATTCTTCTCGCGATACTCGACGTTGCTCACGGCAAAGCGATCGATCTCGAAACGACCGCGCACAAATGCCTTGACCACTTGTATCCCCGCCAGGTTCTCTTGCACCAGGGTGTTTATGGAGCCCAGCCGCTGCTGCACCACAGTGAAAAGCCGCGTAGCCTGCAGCATCAGATAGCGAATGAAAATCGCCGAGATGCCCGCCACCGCAAACATGATCAGTGACAGTTCCCAGTCCGTCAGCAGCAGCATGATCATGCTGCCCAGGATCATCACTAGTACGCGCAGTATCAGTGACAGACCGGCGCTGGAAAACATGCGCACCACATCGACATCGCTGGAAACCCGCGTCATCAATTGACCCGTTTGCATTTGGTCCAGATTGGCGAAGGAGAGAGATTGAATATGGCGAAAGAGCGCGTGGCGGATATCGTATGCCAAACCCTGCGAGACCACAGCCCGGCAATACCCCTGCCCGAAGGCGCTGGCCGCGCCAACCATTGCCGCAACAAACATCAGAGCCGCGCCGAGCAAGATCTTGTCCATCTCACGGGGACGGATGCCCTCGTCGATCATGAGCTGCAAAAGGCGCGGCACGGTCAACTCCATGGCGACCGGCAGCACAGTCGTCAAGAAGCCGAAGAATAAGAACCAGGCGTATGGGCGCATGAAGCTGAAAATGCGCAAAAGGGACTTCATTCCCTTAGTTTAACCTCGCGCGGAACCTTATCCTAGAGACGTGTTCCGGCTAGCGCATAAGCAACGATGCAATTCCGAACGGCCGTGCAAACTTAAGAAACATTAAGGTTGCAGGCGTCCAAAATCTGTCAAAATGGAGGCAGCTGGACGGGCTGATTTGCTCAGGAAACGATTTGCCTCAAGACGTATCGGTTGCCCCTGGAATGAGGAATCTGGCGTTTCACTTCAAGCGCAGAACGAGCATGGCGAAGCTGTGCGGCGGCACTACCAGTTGATCGGCCGGCATCGTCTGATGTTCGATGGAGACGGTATCTGGCGCTTCAAAGGTATTGGTCGACAGCGGACTCTCGCCCGATACCAAGTACATGTCAACATCGGCTTCAGCGTCAACCCCCTCTATCGATACCGGCGTCGGCTCGTCCATGCCGCAATTGACCAGTGAGACAAAGAGCGCGTTCGCTTCGGCATCAAAGGTTGCGGCAGCGTTCAGCAGAGGCACGTCGTCAAATGCGGGCATGGTCCCGGCGGGCGGGCTGGCGAAGGTGCCGCAATCCACCTTTGTCTCCAGCGCCTGCTTCCCTCGGTGGCGCGTCATCAATTCCAGAACCAGCGTTGCCGGCATCTTAATCACTGCTGGCTTCGCGGGATCGTCGCCGGTATCAACAGGCACCCATCCTCCACGGCGACCCAGATGGATCTCTTCCCAATTGTAGAGTGGCGCTATCAGGTAGCAGCCCATAACGTTCGTCAAGTGATAGATCGCGCTGTATTGGATGCGATTTGCGCGTTGCAAGCAGAGGTTCATGATTGACCCGGTATAGAGCGCGTCCGCCAGATTATATTTCTCGATGAAATTGGGGGCTTTGGCGTTTACGTAGGTATTCCACTCGTCGAAGGCGATCGGCAGCGGTTTCGGTGAATGTTGGTCCACAATTGCCAGCGTATCGTCCAACATGCCTTTGACCTCGTGCCAGGCGGCCATTTTTGTCAGGTAGATCGTTTCGGGAGCGGGCGTCTCGGGGAGCTTTTCCGTGCGAACCGAATAATAATGCAGGCTAAAGAGGTCCATCTCCTCGGCGGCGATCGGCAGCACGGTCTCGTTCCAGTGGGCGTAGAGATCAACAGGCGTGCCGACACCGATCAGCGTGAGTTCAGGGTCGGCGTCGCGCATGGCGCGCGCGAATTCGATGTAGCTGGCAGCATAGGTTTCGGCATCGACATGACCCACTTGCCAGTTGCCGTATTGCTCGTTGCCCACGAACCAGACCTTGACGTCGTGCGGCTCCTCGTAGCCGTTCGCTGCCCGCATCGCGCCATACTTGGTCGAGGCGTCTCCATTGCAATATTCGACCCAAGCCCGCGCTTCTTCCAGCGTGCCGTTGCCCATATTTGCTGTCAGCACGGGCTCGGCCCCGACCAAGCGGCACAAGTCGATGAACTCGTCGGTGCCGACATCGTTCGATTCCCTTAGCCACCAGGCGGGATCGAGATAGGTCGGGCGTTTGTCGCGATCGCCGACGCCGGTCTCCCAGTGGTACGCCGAGACGAAGTTGCCGCCGGGCCAGCGCAATTGTGTCGGCGACCAGTCGCGCATCGCAGCGATCACATCAGCGCGGAAACCTCGCATGTGATCGGTCGGCAACAGCGAGGCGCAGCCGATCCAGGCAGTGCCTTCCCGTATCGTCAATGCAAGCTCGCCTTTTGGATCAGCGCCCGCTTTGGTAAATGTGTGCCGATAGCTTTGCCAGTCGTCGCCCAGTTCGGCGATTTGCCATCGTTCGTCGCCAAGCTGCACCTCAAGCGATTGTCCCTGACCCTTGAGAACCAGACTAAGTTCATAGTCGCGTTCGCTCTCCAGATAGAGGCTGCCTTGCTTGATACCGCGCGCTTGGCCGTCCGGGCGCCGAATGGTGATGCGCTGCGATTGACGCCCGGTGTAATAGCTGCTGTTGTCGTGGGCATACAGGACGGCTTCATAATCGGGATTATCTGCTTCCCAAGGCGCCACAATACCTATGCCGAGATGAACGTTGTACAGCCCCTCGCTGGGCGACTTGTACATACGGTCATTGCCGGCGAATTTCCGGTCGCGCAGCATCTCCGCCCAGACGCCGCCATAGACGGCTTGCCCGAGATGCTCCAGGTTGGCGCCGTAGAGGTGGTCATGCGCCTCGCCGATGACCCTGTCCAAATTTATGTTTACGCTCGCCCGGTTCATGATCATCCTCGTTTTTGGTTGCTATTGGCTGGTTGCATCAATTTGTAGCATAGCATATAGCGCCGCGCCGATCAAACACACATTTTCTGAGAAGGTCGCCGGCCGGATCAAGCCGTCATAATAAAAGTCATCGTGCAAGATATGCTCGCGGATGATTGCGCGCGCCGGATCCAGCAGCAAGTTGCCCAGCTTGCCGGCACTGCCGCCGATGACAATGGCCGCCGGATTGAAGAGGTGCAGAAGATTGACCAGTCCCAAGCCCAGCCACCGTCCTGCTTGCGTAACCACTTCCAAGGCAAGCGCATCACCCGCCAGCGCCGCCTCGCCGACAACTCTGCCATCGACATGTGGGAGATCGCGCAATGACGAGACGCTGTCGCTAGTTCGCAGACGATGACGCGCCCAATCGCCCAGCGCCGTGCCAGACACCAATTCTTCCAGGCGGCGATGGCTGCCATCGGGCAGGCCGAGCCGCATGTGGCCGGGTTCAATGGCATGAGAGCGCCATCCGGTGAACAACTGGCCGTTAATAATCGCGCCGCCACCGAGACCGGTGCTGATGGTCAGGTAGATCATCGGATCCGCGCCCTGACCGGCGCCCAGATGAAACTCGGCGAGGGCGCCCAAGCTACCATCGTTTTGTAGACTTGCAGGTATACCGCCGAAAGCGCGGCCTATCGTTTCGACGATCGGCACCTGCGACCAGCCCGGCAAAGTATAAGCCCCGATGATGATGCCCTTTTCGGCGTCCAGCGGACCGGGCGCGGCAATGCCGATGGATGCCAGTTTGGTATCGGGCTCGATCAAGGACATGCCCAAGTTGATCAGACGCTTCAACCCAGCGTCCATGCCGTCTTCCACTTTGCTCAGCGTTTCGCTGTGGCGCAGCATGCGCAGATCGTCGTCGAATAGCGCGGCACGGCTACGGGTGCCGCCAAAGTCAATCGCCAGGTAGGTCTTCATAGTCCGTTGACGAAGGCATAGTGCCGAAAATCGGGCGCCGGTCTGACAGAGTCCATTGAACTGGCGCCCTCTTGCACAAATAGCGCGCCTGAACGGGAAACCACGGTTCCCACACGACCCCCCTGCTTGAAGGCGTCATAAGCGATTCGGCTCATGTCCACCGCTGTTCGGTGATCAAAATGTGAAACGCTTGCGCCGCGCTGCGCATGGCCCAGGCGAGTCAGTCGCGCGCGAATGCCCGTGATTTGTGGGATCTCGTCCGTCAAGCGCTCGACACCCGGTAGGCCTTCGCTCAGCACAACCAAGGCATATCCGCGCTGCGCCACGGTCGATTTTAAGCGCTCGGCCAGCCAATCCAACTCGAAGTCATATTCCGGCAGCAGCACGGCATCGGCGCCGCAGGCGTAAGCGATCGCCAAGGCCAGGTAACCAGTATGCCCGCCCAGCGTCTCCATCAGGAAGATGCGACCAGGCAAGGCATTTGCCGTTGCACGGATTCCTTCAACCGTTTGCCAGGCGTAGTTGCAGGCGGAATCGTGGCCGAGCGTATAATCCGTGCCCGGCACGTCGTTATCAATTGTGGTCGGTATCGCAACGCATGCGACACCCCAACTTTCCAGCCGAGGAATGACAAACTTGATCGTACCATCCCCGCCAAAGAGCAGCAGATTATCGATTTCGTTCTCGGACATGACCCGGCTCAGCTTTTGTTGCGCATCGTCGTCAGACAGAACCGGCGCCCGGCTCGAGGTCAACCACGATCCACCCCGTCCCGAGAGCAAGTTGACCGCAGGCAGATCAATCTCGCTAACTTGTCCGGACAATAGTCCCTCGAAGCCGCCTTGGGAGCCGATGACGCGATCACCATGTCGCCCTGCCAAACCGGCGTAGGCAGCGATAGCCGCATTGATGCCGGGCGCATCCCCTCCGCTGACCAAGATCAATGTTTTCATATAGTCGCGCCTGACAGACATTCCAATGGCATGCTCACCATATACGCCGCGCAAAGCGCCAACGCGTATTTCCGATTCTACCCTATCGCCGGCTCGGTTCTACAGGGAAAGATCACGGTCTTGCGCGCGGCCCCATTCTAAACAGCCGGCAGCGAAATTGAAAAAAAAGAAAACTTTGACTAAGTAAGCGAAAGTTGTTAAATTCTTTTGACAAAGAAAGCGCAACGCTTGATGACTCACGACAATTCTTTGCTAGCCATCGAAAGACAGCGGCGAATACTGGAGGTCTTGCAGCGGCAAGGCGTCGTGCGTACGGCTGAATTGACCAAGTTGATGAAGGTCTCCGCGGTCACCATCCGCTCCGACCTGGGCGAATTGCAAAAGCTCGGCGAATGCCAGATTATCTGGGGAGGCGCCGTTTCCAAGATGCCGGCGTCCGATCAAGATTCGCTATTGCGCAGGCGCAGCGAACTGAACGTGGCATCCAAACAGCGAATCGGCAAAAAAGCGATCGACTTTATTGAAGTCGGTCAGACCGTTTTTATAGACGCCGGCACCACGACGCTGGAAATCGTCAACAATCTGCCGCGCAACCTGGAATACCTGCGCATCGTCACGCCATCGCTAAACATCGCCGTGGCAGCAACTCATTATCCCTATGTCGAATTGGTCATGCCTGGCGGCGTTTTGCGAAAACTGACACGTTCGCTCATCGGCGCGCAGACCATCCGCTCTTTTGAAATGTTTAATGCGGATCTGGTTTTTCTGGCATCGGGCGGCTTTAGCATTGAAAACGGTGTCACTACCGGCAACGTGCTTGAATTAGAGGTCAAGCGCACGATGGTTAAACAGGCAAACAACGTGATCTTGACGGCTGATGGCAGCAAATATGGACATAGCCTTTCCCTGAATGTGGCGCCTATTTCGGCGATAAATATGCTCATCAGCGACGAGCAGTTGGACGACGCGGCGACGGGCGCGCTGCAAGAAGCAGGGTTGGATGTCATTCGAGTATGATGTGATATTAGTCGGAGAGGTGGACTATGGTAGAATCCGCTTAATGCAGTAGGAGTATCCGTACAATTAGTAAAATCCACAAGGAGAGAAAAGGTGAAGAAATTTCTTGTAGTAGCAGCGATAGCGCTTTTTGTGATGAGCCTGGTACCGGGCGTCATCGCACAGGACGATGGTTATACCATCGCTTTCGTTCCGGGTGTCAATCCGGATCCCTTTTATATCACCATGAGCACCGGCGTAAACCAAGCGGCGGTCGACCTCGGCGTGAATATCATCCAGCAAGATCCGGAACGCTTTGACGTCACCGTCTCGGCGCCGATCATCCAAGCTTTGATCGCTCGCGGCGATATCGATGCCCTGGTCACCGCGCCCAACGACAAAGAGCAGTCGATTCCCGTGCTGCAAGACGCCCACGAAGCCGGAATCGTCGTCTTGACGGTGGATACCTTCATCGGCGATGGCAACTATGCCGATGGTGAGGTCACCTTCCCGATCAGCTACATCGGCTCGGACAACACGCAGGGTGGATACATCGCCTGTTCGGCGCTTGCGGACTCGCTCGGCGAAGGCGCGAAGATTTATGTCTCCAACACGCGCCCGGGCATCAGCACTACCGATCAGCGCGAACAAGGCTGTCTCGCCGCCGCTGAGGATCGTGGTTTGATCGTCGCCCGCGTCGACTACAACGAGAAGAGTGCTGATACGGCACAGGCGCAGACGGCAGCCGTCCTGCAGGCGAATCCGGATATCGTCGGCATGTTCGCCACCAATACTTTCGGTGCGCTCGGCGCCGGCACCGCCATTGAGAACGCCGGTTTGCAAGGCGCGGTCGAAGTCGCGCTCTTTGATGCCAGCGAAGAGAATATCGGTTTCCTCAATGACGGTATCGTCTCACTGGTCATCGCGCAGAAGCCAGCCGACATGGGTTACCTGGGTGTCGCCATGGCCATCGCGCACCTCGACGGCGTCGGCAGCATCCCGGCCCGCATCGGCACCGGTTACGCCGTCATCACCGTCGACAATGTGGACGACCCGGATGTTGCGCGCTTCATCTATACCAGCAATACTAGCGATCCCGCGCCTGCCCTCGATGACAGCTACAACCTGGCCTTTGTACCGGGCGTCAATCCTGATCCCTTCTATATCACCATGTCACGCGGTGTTTATGCCGCGGCTGGACGCTTGGGCATCAACGTCATCCAACAAGATCCGGAACGCTTTGATGTGACCGTCTCGGCGCCGATCATCGAAGCCTTGATCGCTCGAGGCGATATCGATGCGCTGGTCACCGCGCCCAACGACAAGGAGCAGTCGATTCCGGTACTGCAGGACGCGCATGAATCCGGCATCCCGGTCTTGACGGTTGATACCTTCATCGGCGATGGCAACTACGCCGATGGCGAGGTGACTTTCCCCTTGACCTATATCGGCTCGGACAACGTTAATGGCGGGTACATCGCCTGCTCGGCGCTCGCCGACAGTCTTGGTGAAGGCGCGAAGATCTACGTCACCAACACCCGCCCGGGAATTAGCACGACCGACCAGCGTGAAGAAGGCTGCCTGGCGGCAGCTGAAGCCGGTGGACTGGTTGTCGCTCGCGTCGACTACAACGAGAATAGCGCCGATACCGCGCAGCAACAGACGGCAGCCGTCTTGCAGGCCAATCCCGATATCGTCGGCATGTTCGCCACCAACACCTTCGGTGCCTTGGGCGCGGGCGCCGCGATCCAGAATGCCGGATTGCAAGGCGCGGTTGATGTCGCTCTATTTGATGCCAGCGAAGAGAACATCGGTTACCTGAAGGATGGTATCGTTTCGCTGGTGATCGCGCAGAAGCCCGCCGACATGGGCTATCTGGGCGTGATCGCGCAAATTGCCAATCTGCGTGGCGTGACATCCATGCCAGCGCGCGTGGGGACTGGATACGCGGTCATCACCATCGACAACGTCGATGATCCGAATGTGGCGCGTTTCATCTACACGGCTGGCTAGACCCCCATCCCCCATCCCCTTCCTCCAAAATGAGGGAAGGGGAGCACACTCACAGTGATGCTTGCAATGGGGGCCAAAGAGTCCCTCCCCCTGCAGGGGGAGGGATTTAGGGTGGGGGCTAAATCAAGGAATCGCCAATGGCATTGAAGAACCCAGCACAGCGCAAGCCGCTCATCAGTCCCCGGACAATTGAGATCCTGACAAAAAGTTGGTCTTATCTCTTTTTGCTGGGTCTTGTCATCTTTTTTTCAGTGACCGGCACCGGCTTTTTCTCGGTTCGCAATTTCTCCACAATCCTCACTACCAGCACCCTGATCATGCTGATGGCAATCGGCCAAACGTACGTCATCATCACCGCCGGCATCGACTTGTCCATCGGTTGGACGGTGGGTCTGTCATCCGTCACCACCGCTCGCGTCATGCGCGACCTCGCCGAAAGCGGTAATGATATCGCCTTCGCAATGTTGGCCGGCATATTCGCCGGCTTATTGATCGCGCTGATTCCAGGCTTGGTCAATGGCGTGCTGGTGGCGCGGATCCGCGTACCGCCCTTCATCGCCACCCTCGGCATGTTCGGCATTGTGCGCGGCGCCGCCTTCCTTCTCACCGATGGCCAGCAGGTCGTGCGGGGCTTGTCCTCCGAATTGCGCGAGGCGCTGCGCGGGATCGGCAACGGCAGCCTGCTCTATTACCTGCCGGACAGCGGCTTCCATTGGTTTACCAAGCCACCAGACCTGGAACCACAACAGTTGCGCTTCCTGCAACATCTGATGCCCTACCCCGTTATCATCACTGCGCTGGTGGTCATCATCTTCGCATTTGTCCTGGCGCGCACCAAGTTCGGCCGGCACACCTATGTCATCGGCGGCAGCGAAGAAGCGGCGCTGCGCTCCGGCATAAATGTGCGCCGACACCTGATTATCATCTACGTCATCTGCGGCTTTACGTCGGGCATCGCCGGTGTGCTGCATCTATTTCGCTTCACCGCCGGCGCGCCGCAAGCGGGTGAAGCCGCGCTGCTTTCGTCCGTCGCCGCTGTGGTCATCGGCGGCACCAACCTCTTTGGAGGCGAAGGCGATATCATGGGCGCCGTGGTCGGCGCGCTCATCATTGCCGTGTTGCAAACTGGATTGGTTATTCTCAACATCGATTCGATATGGCAGTTCATCGTGGTCGGCATTGTCATCATCATCGCGGTCTTGGTCAATCAGGCGCAAGCGGCGCTCGAAAGGCTGCAATCTAATGTCTAAAGAGACTAAACCGGTACTCACCGCAGAAGGCGTCAGCAAGCACTTCGGCGGCTTGACGGCGGTTGATGAGGTCGATTTCGAGGTCTACCCGGGCGAAGTCGTCGCCTTGCTCGGCGACAATGGCGCGGGCAAGTCCACGCTGATCAAATGCATCTCCGGTGTCTACCGCCCGGAACAAGGGCGCGTCGTCTTCAACGGCGTCGATATCACCCACCAGCCGCCCGCCGATATCCGCAGCCGCGGCATAGAAACCATTTACCAGGACCTCGCCCTGGCGGAAAACCTCGATGTCGGCGCCAACGTCTTCCTCGGCAAAGAGAAGACTCGCCGTCTCTTTGGCTTGATACCCGTCACCGATGATAACTACATGAGTCAGGAAGCCTCAGGCGTCCTCGATGAGCTCGATATTCACATACCTTCGTTGAAACAAAAGCTGGTCAATCTCTCCGGCGGTCAACGGCAAGCGGTCGCCATTGCCCGCGCCATGTATTGGAATGCCCAGCTAGTTATCATGGATGAGCCGACGGCCGCCCTCGGTGTGCCCGAGCAGCGCAAGGTGCTGGCGTTGATCCGCTCACTGCGCGAGCAGAATATCCCGGTCATTCTCATCAGTCATACCATGCATGATGTGATGGCAGTAGCCGATCGCATGGTGGTGATGCGCCGTGGCAAGATCGTCGCAAATATCCCCCGCGCCGACGCCAGCGAGGAGTTGATCGTCAAACATATCGTTGGCACAGTCGAAAATGGCGGCGACGCGGTGATGATTTAGCTACGGGGTTTCCCGCCAACTGTTGAGCGCCAAGCCATTTCCATAGATTCAACACAATCTCAGATCCTACGTTTTCGTGGCAATGCTGTTATACTAGGTACCGACCTGCAGGTGGACAGAGAGGCTGGTATCATGTCTGTACCAAAGACAAAACCCGCCAGGATTGAAGAAAATGAAGCTATGCGCAGCAACAACGATCACGATGACAACCGCGATGAATTGAGCAAGGACGAGGTACTTGATAGCTTCGAGCGCGGCTTTCGGCAGATGCTGAATGGACAGACGCGCCCAGCTCTCGAATTTCTTGATGAACTCGACAACGAATAATCGATGTCGTCGCGGGTTGTAGACACAGCGCCCGAATTCGAAAAGGAAGTCAGGCAACTCCAACGCAAATATCCGCGTGTCGCGGCTCAGGTTCGGCGGCTGGTTCTGCAGCTAATTGACGGGGAGTTCCCAGGCGTAAAAGTACCCGATTCATTTGTCCAAACTTACAAGGTACGGTTACCGAACCCATCAGCGAGACGACGCAAGAGCGGAGGCTTTCGCGTCTATTATGCAGTCTACCGTACAGATTTGGTCTTCCTCATTACGATCTATTCCAAAACCGAGAAGAACGATGTTAGCATTTACGAAGTGCAGCAGAGGATCAAACAAATAGAAAGGCAAGTAAGTGGCGAAAATCCCGGCAAAGAATAGCGCTCGGCTCTGCTGATTGATCTCCTCTAGATTACTGCTAAAGCTGAATTTTGATTCCAGTGTCAGAAAAGGATTGCCGTTCTTGTAAGGCGGATCTTGAACCTCTATTGGAAAGGACATCCATGACTCAACAGCTAACACCCGGGCGCTTCCGCGGTTTGAAATCAACCAGTCTGGCTGATCGCGATGTCTTTGGCATCATCGCCTTCGATCAGCGTGGCAGCTACCGGCGCATGATGCCGCCCGATAGCAGCTACGATGACCTGGCGCAGGTCAAAAACGAAATCATCGGCGCGCTTTCGTTGCAAGCGAGCGCCATCCTCACCGACCCCACCTATGGACTGAGCGCGGCAATGCATATGAACGGCAAATCGGGATTGCTGCTGGCGCTGGAAAAGAGCGGTTATAGTGGCGATTCAAGTTACCGAAAAACCGAACTGATTCCTGGTTGGACCGCCGAGAAGATCCGCAAGGTCGGCGCTAACGCCGTCAAGTTCATGGTTTATTACAATCCGCAAAGCGAGGCGCTGGCGGCCGAGCTGGAGCGCATGATTTGTCAGGTAGTTGATGAGTGTCATCGCTGGGATCTGCCCGTTTTCCTCGAGCCTATGTCTTACAGCGTCGATCCCGACATCGAGAAAGATAGCGCGGAATACGCCGCCAAACGTTCCGAGATCGTCATAGAAACCGCGCGTCGTCTAGCGCGGACAGGCGCCGACGTGCTCAAGATGGAATTCCCGCTGGATATCAAATTCGATCAAGATCGAGTGAAGTGGCGTGACACTTGTACAGAACTAAGCGAAGCGTCGACGGTTCCGTGGGTGCTGCTAAGCGCCGGGGTCGACTTCGAGCAGTTCAAACCGCAAGTGCAAATCGCCTGTGAATGTGGCGCGAGCGGCTTCCTCGCCGGGCGCGCCATCTGGAAAGAAGCGGCCGCCATGACGGATGGCGATCGCTGCGCTTTCCTGCGCGGCACAGCCACCGAACGTCTCAAGCAGTTGCTGGAGATTGCCGCGGCGGAATCACGTCCCTGGAGCGATTTCTACGCGCCGCCTGTGTCGACTGAAACTTGGTACGAGAGTTACGACTGAGCGCGGCAATGGTAAAATTGATTCCGCGCTCTGGCTGGTTACCCGTCCAAAGTCGCTAATTTGCCAAAGAAATCACGGTAAATCGCATCGCGATTGATATCCAGCGCCTCGCGAATGAGGTGCCGAGGCTGCCCCTGTCGGTACCAGCGGCAGTCAGCGCTCAAATAGGGCGCGTCAGTCAGGAAAGACGGCACCCAGGCCGGGTTGATTAACCAGGCAAAATTGATCAAGTCCCACATGATCCATGTGCGCGCAAAGTGGTCGACAAACCCGTGTCGTGGATAATTTGGATTGTTGATGTACAGCCAGTGAAGAAAGTCGCCGATTTCGCCCTTGCCCCGGATCCAGGTCTCCACCTCTGGCAATGACAGTCTTAGTTGCGCGCCGACATGAAAGCCCGGCAAATAGACCAGCGGAACGCCGCTATCAAATAGCAGCTGTGAGGCAAGCACATCCTGTTCCATGTTGAAGGACGGCTGCACGACATCCATGACGGTTGTGGGATATCCTGCCGTCCACGAGACCACGATATTAGGGATGATCTCCGGCGCCAGCAACAACGCCGATGCCACATTGGTCGCCGCGCCGATCGCCACCACCTGCAGTGGATCATCGACCGTCGCCGTTTTCGCCGTCGCGATCAGGTGCTCCACCGCTTCGCTTTCGGCTGGCTTATCCATGTCCGCCAAATAGCGATCGGACCCACGGAACACCCGCTCAGCGAAGTTGACACTGAACTTGTCGCAGACATTCAGGATTTCTTGGTAGCTCAGTTCCATGCCCTTGCCGGGGGTGACCAGCACCGTTCCCTGCGGATCAAGTTGTTGATCGTCATGCACATCAATGCCAGCCTCGTCCAGACGCCGCAGCAAACGGATGTGTCGCGCCAACAGGCGTCTATCGTCAGCGGAGGTCGCACCGCGCTGTCGTATGCGGTCGGCCGCCCGCTGCTCTTTGATGCGCTCCAGAAACGAATAGGGCGCGGCATAGATGCCTTCAATCTCCAGCTTGTCACGTGAGAGAATAGCCCAGGCCAAGGCGTATTGATCGTCGATTTCGTTGCGCGTATCGGTGTCGATCACGCAGCGCACGCGCCCGTCGGGTTCGCGCAGAATGTGCTGGTAATGCTCGGCGCTCAGTTTTGGAAAACGTTCAAGGTGGCTCATGCCAGCACTCCGTCCGCGCGTAGTCGCTCTATGTCGGCGTTGCTATAACCCAGTTCAGCAGCCACCTCGGCGCTGTGCTCGCCCAGACGCGGAGGATGCCGGAGATAGCTGAGCGGCGTATCGGACAGATGCACCGGCGTCGCCAGCGATTTGACCATGCCCAGCGCCGGGTGCTCCAACTCGACGATGAAGCCGCGCTCGATGACGTGCGGGTCAGTTAGCGCCTCTGCCACGGTGTTGATGCGACCGCAGGGCACGCCCACCTCTCGTAGTTCTGTCAGCCATAGATCGCAGGGTTTGCTGCGGATGATGTCGCGCACGACAGGCAGCAGCGCGTCATAATTGGCGATGCGGTCGGCATTGGTCAGAAATCGCGGGTCAGCCGCTAACTCGTCGCGTCCGACATGCCGGCAAAACGCGCCCCAAACATTGTCCGAGCCCACGCCCAGAATGAACCAGTCGCCATCGCTGGCTTGTACCGCCTCGTAGGGTACGACTTGCGGATGCCGATTGCCCCGCCGCGGCGGATCTTGCCCGTCCGCGAAATACTCGCCCGCGTAGTTTTCCAGCCAGGTCATTTGGCCCTCTTGCAGGGACATATCAATGAACTGGCCTCGGCCGCTGGATTGGCGCGCATGCAGAGCGGACAGAATACCGATCACTGTGAAGAGCCCGCAGGTCATGTCGGCGATCGGGGTGGGGAAGCGCATCGGCGCGCCGTCAACTTCGCCGGTCAGCGCCATCGTGCCCGATTCCGCCTGCGAAACAAGGTCGTAACCGGGCTGTCCCGCGCGCGGACCCGTGCGGCCGTATCCGCTGATCGAGGCGTAAATCAGCCGCGGATTCAGCGCGCTCAGCGTCTCGTAGTCGATGCCGGAACGTTGCAGCGAAGCGGTCGTCGCCAGGTTGGTCAGGAAGATATCGGCATCGGCGACCAGCTTGTGCATGATTTTGCGCCCGGCGTCCGCGCGGATATTGAGCGCGATGCCGCGTTTGTTGCGGTTAACCGCCAGGTAGTAGCAGCCTTGATCGCCGATATAAGGCGGCGCCCATTGTCGCGATTGATCGCCGACGCCGGGCCGCTCGATCTTGATCACTTCCGCGCCCAAATCGCCCAGAATCATCGCGCAATAGGGTCCTGCCAGCGCCTGCGTCTGGTCGACCACCGTGATGCCGCTCAGCGGCGCTTGTTCACTCATATCTTCCTCTTTATCCGGCGGAGATGCTGTCGTAAACAGGTTATAGATTACACCATTACACGCACCAGTGGGAGTCCCTTCACAGCGCAACGGCGCGTTCGTCTTCCTGGTGCCGCCGCCGCGAAATCACGAGAGAGGCCAGCAGCAGAAGCAAGCGCGCCACGCCGCCGAAGACAAAAGCGGGCGACTCACCGAGTCGCCCCTACGGTTTCGACGTGTATTGGGGCTTCGCGGTGGTGTTAAACAGAGGTGGTTGACCGGGGCGGAACCATCAAGCAGCGCCGGTCATTTTGTCTTCCTCGTGCCGCCGGCGCCAAATCAAAAGGGAAGCCAAGAGCAAGAGGATGCCCCAAAGGCCAAAGACAGTTGTCCAACCGCTGAGCTCCACCAGACCGCCGATCGCGAAACCAGCCGTCCCGCCGATGAATGTAGCCATCATGTTGACAGTCCCAGCTACCGACGAGGCGCGTCCCGGTGGCGCAATCAGTAAGGGGATCGAAGTCACCGCCAGACCGAAAGCGCCATTGAGCATCATCAATGCGAATGCGACTACCAGGATTGAGAACAGACCGGTTGTGGTGGTCAGAAACAGAAAGCCCAAGCCGGCGACGGAAAACATCAAGACAGCGGTCACGAATACTTGGTCGCTGCTCGCCACGCGATATCGCGCCAGCAGCAGACCCAGGAGCGCGATCACCTGCGTAAGCGCAGCGACCAGGCCCACCATGTTCCCGGCGATCAATCCAGTATCGAGAATATAGGTGGGCAGCCAGATTAGCGAACCGTTGCGGACAAAACCAACCAGCGCTGCAACTATCATGATATAAGCGATGCCCCGCGCTTCGGTAATGACGATCGACAGACGGAAGCCTTTCGACTTGGTCTTGGGCGCGTCTATGCCCAGCTTCCGCCAGAATGCCAAGACCAGCAGCAGCAGCAATCCGGGGAGCCAAAAGGCGATGCGCCAGTTTTCACCAGTTGCTACCGCCCCAATCAGCGTCCAGGTGACGGCCGTGCCAATCACGTACCCAAAGGGCATCAAGGTCGATGCGCGTTTGATGCGTTCAGGATCCACGCGCTCCGCCAGAATCCGCACCATCGGTGACCATCCGCCCGATTGGGCCATGCCGTTGAACCCCCAAAGTATCAGCATTGCGAGCAAGGACGTCTGGAATCCGAAGGCCAGATTTACGATCGCGGTAGCCAGCAAACCGATGCTGACGATACGAAAAGGACTGACGTGACTACCGATCTGTCCGTTAATAAATTGAAAGATGCCGTAAACCCAAAAGAAGACCGTGCCCAAAGCGCCGACTTCGGCAAGGCTGACACCGAGGTCAAGCGCGATGAGCGGCAATACAATGCTGATATTGAGGCGTCCCAAATAAAACAAGCCGTAAGTCGTAGACAGAGCGCCAACTATGAGATCTTGATGCTTGGCATCGGTTTTTTGCACGGTGGTTATGCTCTCCTGGATAAACTTGGGGAGCGGCTATGGCAAATGAAATAGAGTTGACGAGTGGGCAACGCGGCGCCTAGGCTGGTACGACCCAGATGCGGTCAGCTGGGAAGTGCACATCAACCTCGTCGCCGACGCCGATCGCGCCAGGCAGATCGGCGCTGCGGATCGCCTCGATCTCATGATCGCCGAGGGAAATTCTGTAACGTGTATAGGTGCCAACATAAATGCGCTCTCGGATGCGACCCTTGACCAAATTGTTTTCCGCACTGCCGTTGAGCCGTATTTGCTCCGGTCGGATTGTCATCACCGCGGCGCCGGACGGGGCGCGTTCGCCTTCTTGCGCGGCGAAGTGGAAAGCCCCGATATCGGTCTTCACCAGGCCGTTATCGCGCCGCGCGGGGATAAAGTTGACTCCGCCGAAGAAACGCGCCGCCCGCTCGCTGATGGGCCGCTGGTAAAACTCCGCCGGCGAGGCATATTGCAATAGCAGCCCGTCGAACATCAAGGCGATTTGGTCCGCCAGCAGCACCGCTTCTTCCTGATCGTGCGTGACAAACACCGTGGTCACCGCCAGCTCGCGTTGTATCGACAAGATCAAATCGCGCATTTCATCGCGCAGGTGGGCGTCGAGGTTGCTCAGCGGTTCATCCAGGAGCAGAACGCGCGGCTCGGTGATCAGCGCCCGCGCCAGCGCCACCCGCTGCTGCTGCCCGCCGGAGAGCTGCGTCGGACGTCGTCTGGCGATATCCGGCAGTTTGACCAAAGCCAGCATTTCCGCCACTTTTTCGCTGATGACACGCTTCTTGACACCGCGCATCTTGAGCCCGAAGCCGACATTATCGCCGACCGACATGTAAGGGAAAAGCAGATAATTCTGGAATACCATCACGGCCCCGCGTTTCTCGGCCGGGATCGGCAAGACATCGTCGCCGTCAAACAGAATGCGACCGGTAGTAGGCTGTATCAATCCAGCGATCATCTTCAATGTGGTCGTCTTGCCACAGCCGGACGGACCCAGAAACGCCACCAGTTTTCCAGTGGGTATCTCCAGCGAAAAGTCGTCTACAGCAGCAACGTCGCCGCTGTAGACTTTCTGGATCTTGTCGAGGATGACTTGTGTCATGTGGAAATCTTCCCCCATCCCCCGGCCCCTTCCCCCAAAAATGAGGGAAGGGGCGTCTTGTGGTTCTTTTTGGGGACTTTAGGCCCCTCCCTCTTTATGGGTCGCGTAGACACTGACCTACGGGGAGGGATTTGGGGTGGGGGTTTACTCCAACAGCACGTTCGCTTCCCAGTCAGCTTCAACCAGCGCCTGGTATTCCGCGACGATATCGGAGACGAGCGCGGCGGCCAAACGCGCCTGATCAGCCGCGCCCTCGCCCAGACTGTTGGCTGCTTCTTCCAACGCCGCCAAATCATCTTCGTCCGTTACCCGGTTGGGATCAATGCTGAAGCCACTGCCTTTGCCGTATTCGGGAACGATCTGACGCGCTTGCCGGTCCGGCCGCAGAATCAGATTCGCCAGCACCAATGCAGCCGCCTTGTTGGGCGCGTTGTATGGAATCGCGACATAGTTGAAGTCGCCGACCATATTCTCGTCGAAGGAGAAGGCCCGGCTTGTCGGCGGTATCTTGCCCGTGTTGATATCCGGGCTAGCGCCGGACGCCCGCTGCGTGATTGTGAAGTCGATTTCGCCATTAGCGAAGAGTTCGTGCATTTCGCCGATGTTTGCCGGGTAGGTCTCGCCGCCACGCCAGAGGTTCTCTTCCCAACTATTGAGCAGGTCCCAAAGCGCCGGCGTATGCTCGTCGTAGAGCTCCTGATTGAAGTCGCCGACCCATTGGCTTTGGCCGCCGCTGATTTCGAAGAGCACCTGCTTGACGAAGCGTGTGCCCTGGAAGGCGCCAGGTCCCGGCGCGATATATGTGAAGCGCCCGGGGTTCATGGCGATCCAGTCGGTCAACTCAGCGTAGCTGCGCGGCAGATCCTCTTCCGACATGCGCGCCGAGTCGTAGATGTAATGGAACTGAGCGCCAGTCCAGGGACTTTCGTAGCCATCAACCGGCCGGCCAAAGTCCTGATTCAATGCCGGGTTATCCCAGTTGACAAAGGCACTGTTGGGGATAGTCTCCGCCCAGGGACCGTAAAGCAGGTCGGCCTGTTTGAGCGTGAAGAAATTCTCGCCATTGATCCAGATCAAGTCAATAGTACCGTCATCGCCCTCGACGCCGGCTTCGGCTTCACTGAGAACCTGGTTAACGGCGTCAACGGTGTCCGCCAGCGGCACACGGTTGAATGTCACGTTGTACTCTTCGGCCAGGGGGATGCCGTAGGTTTCATCGACAAAGTTGTTGATCGAGTCGGAACCGCCCCACATATACCAGTTGACAGTCGTGCCGTCGGCTGCCGCGACCACATCGTCCCAGCTGTCAAAACCCGGGGGCGCATCCATCATATCCTGCGCCACAACCGTTCCAAATACACTCAACAACAATGCGATGAGCAAGAAAACAGCGATTAGTATGCTTTTGCGAAACATAATGCATCCTTTTCTTTAACTAGGTAAACAGAATTGCCACACTCCCTACTTACAGGAAATTGTCGCTTATTATACGTTAACGCCTTCCAATTGTATATATGCGGCTTGCGGCACATGCTCGATCAAGCGCATGCCCTTCCAGGCGGCGAATTCCATCAGCTCGTCAGTGACATCGCCCTGGCCGACGGCGAAGTGGTGTTCGTGCCCGCGCACGGTCAGCGTGTTTATCAGATCCATCAGCGAAACCGGTTTTTTGTTGAGTTCGAAGTCGGCAAACCAGCCGCGCGTGCCATCAAATCCTTTCTTGGCGTGTTCGATGATGTCGGCGTGGATGACCAGCAGGCTGCTGCCGTCATCCCCGATATAACTGACCGTCGTCTCCTGCGCGGCGAATACCTGGTCGCCCGCCACCCCATAGGGTCCGTCATCGCCCTTGCGCCCCAAGGTGACGTGATCGACCCATTTAATGCCGTCGTCGTTGGCGAAGTGCCGCGGCGAGACGCCGCAATGCCACATGAGCATGGCATTGGTTGCCGGATCAAGCGCGGTCATATCGAGCAGCGTGGAGGAGCCTTTGCGCCCGGTCAAGACATTGAGCAAGTACATGCTGGCCGCGCCCAGGACATCGCCCTCGCAAGACACGGCTATGCCGTCTTCGCTGCCCAGCCAGCTATATGCCATACAGGGCGCCACGCGGAAATAGGGCTGGAAGTTGGGCCAACATTGCACAGCCAGCGCGTCATACTCAAGTTCGCTCGCCATATCGCGCATGGCAAGGTATAGGCGCGTCACCCGGTCGAAGGCGCTTTCTTCGGTCACCGTGATCTCGCTCGCGGCTGACTTGATCTCTTTGACCGTCGCGCTAACCGGTTGCGGATCGTAGGCTTTGGCGCGATGCACCAATTCCGCTAGTTCATGCGGCAGCACGGCAATGCCCAGGCGACTGCGCAGCAAGCGCTCGTCAAAGATCATGTCATTGAAGCCGGGTGACAAATTGCCGATCCAGCCGATGCGCGATCGTTCGATATTCTTGACCGCGGTCAAGGCGCGGATGGTCACGTCGAAACGATCGCGAAACTGCTCAGTTTCTACGTGTCCGTAGAACCACTTGAAAGGGATGTCTTCATGTTTAAGGTAGCGTTTCAAGATCGAGGCGAAGTGGCTCATCGATACCACGGAGTGGAGTTTGATCTCGCCCTCTTGTTCGGGATCCGGCGTCGCCCAAAGTCCCAGGCGCGGCGCCGCTTTAACTAGCGGCAGCAACTGCTCGCCCATGCTGCAAGCGGCGGTCTGCAAGAGCAGAAAATCGATCTGCTGCTCGCGCAGGTATGCCGCGGCGCGGACAGATCCCTCTTCGGTCATCACTTCGTCATGTACGGCGACCAGTTCAAAGTCCAGTTCCACCGCCAGTTTTTCCAAACCGTCAATGGCGCGCGGACGCTGATTGTATTCGCCCGCGAAATAGGACGAGATCGAGGTGCCGATATAACCCACACGCAGTTTATGTTTTGCCATTCGTCAATTCCCTCCAATAGTTATCGAGCGCCTCGAACATTAGCGCGATGGTCGTCGCGCCCGGGTCTTGATGGCCGATGCCACGTTCACCCAGGTACTTGGCGCGACCCTGCCGCGCGACCAGCTTTTTTGTTGATGCAGCGCCATCTGATGCTGTCTCTGCAGCCGCTTGCCACGCCTCAGCAAAATTTGCCCGTTCGGTAAATGCCATGACTGCCGGCTCCAAAGCGTCGACCATAGTTTTCTCGCCGATCTCGGCTTTGCCACGCGCCTTGACGCCAGCCAAGCCGGCTTGCCACAGTTCATCCACATCGGCTTTGCTCAAGCGATCTTTGCCACGAATTGCGTTGACACCTTTCAAGAAGAGCGTACCAAATAGCGCGCCCGATGCGCCGCCCATGCCGTTCATCAAGGCTTTGGCGGTCGCCAGCCAGATTTCATTCGGGCCGGGCTGTTGCAGCGCGTCTATGCTATTGACCGCAAGCCCAAATGCCGCACTAATGCTGGTGCCATGATCACCGTCGCCCAAGGCGGCGTCCAGGCGATTCAACTGCTCGCGATTGTCAGCAATACAATAGGCAACCGCCACCACCATCGCCGCCACCTCGTCGGATCCGATTTCGCTCATCACGATCTTCTCATACCGCGTAGCTCGCTAGCGCCTAAAATTGTTACTGCTTAGTGAACGCAGCAGGCCTACTCGCTGCTGCCGTGCGTCTGCTTCATGTAGGCGCCGTTGGCCGGCGCGTCCCACAGGGCTTTCAGTTCATCATCGACGCGGCAGAGCGACAGGGCGAAACCCGCCATTTCCTGCGTCGTGGCGTAAGGACCGATCCACGATCTATAGACGCGAATGCCGGCTTCCCCCAGTTTTTCGGCTACGCGCCGGTACAAGATGAAAAGCTCCATCAGGGTCATGCTTCCGCTGTTATTAAGCAAGACCAAGACTTCGTCGCCGGCTTGAAAAGGCAGGTCTTCCAAGATGGGTGGCAGCATCAGGTCGATGGTCTCTTGAGCGCTGAGCGCCTTTTGACGCCCCATACCCATTTCGCCATGCAAGCCCATGCCGATTTCCATCTCGTCCGCCGCCATCTTGAACATGATTTCGCCGGTAACCGGGCTAGCGCAGGAAGTCAATGACATCGCCAGGCTGCGCGTGTTGTCTCGGACTTTTTCCGCCAGCGCCTTCGCAGCAGCCAGATCACCAGCGCCTTCGCAGAAAGCGCCCAGCATCTTCCAGACAAAAAAGAGACCTGCGGTACCGCGGCGTTCCGGCTCCCGGCCTTTGGGCGCGCTGGAGATATCGTCGTAAAGTACGACCATGTCGACGTGAGATATGCCCTCCATTTCGCAGAGTTCCAGCGCCAGTTCGGCATTGAGCAAGTCGCCCGCGTGATGCGAGACGCAGACCAGCACGCCACCGCCGCAATCGGCCGCCTTGATGCCCTGAAAGATGCGTTCGGGTCCTGGCGCTGTGAAGATCTCGCCTGCGATATTGACGTCAAACAAACCCTCGCCGACCCAACCGATCATCGCTGGCTCGTGGCCGCTGCCGCAGCCGATCAGCAAGGCGACCTTGCCCGGATCTTTGGGCTTCGCTCGCACAAGCAAGCGCTCGTCGGTCAAGCGCACGATATCGCTGTAAGCAGCGCAGAAGCCGTCCAGCATTTCGCTGACGATGTTTTCCGGTTGGTTGATTAGTTTATGCACCCGCGCGCTCATCGACTATTCCTCTCTATGTTATTCGGCCGGGACAAAATACATCAAATGAATGGGATGGTACACCGGCTCTTCGCTAAAAGCGACGGCGACTCGCATACCCGTATGCGCCTGATCCGGCCGCGCCTTCAGCAAATGCGGAAAGAGCGTGTCGGCGCCATCGAGCAGAACATAAGCCAGTACATAAGGCGTCTCCAGCGCCCGAACATCATCGTTGCTGCCGGGCGAAAAGTGCAAGACCGAGTAGGTCTTCACGACGCCTTCGCCTGACAATTCTAGCCAGTCCGTGACCGCCAGACAATCCGGGCAAAGCGGGCGCGGCGGCGCATAAACCTTGCCGCAGATATTACAGCGTGTGGCCATGAAGCGCCGATTCTCCAGTTCAAGGAAGAAGCGCGAGACCTTGCCCAGGCTGTACTTGTAGCTCTGCGTCAGTTCCACAGTGATGCGCTCCACTTGACGAAACTGCGCCCAGCCGTCGCCTGTGGACGGGCTTTCCGGCACGTGAACATCTATTTTGCTGTGGACCTTGGTCGGCATGATTAATCCCGCCGTTCGAATATATTGACTACGCTGATGCTGGCGATGCCGGCGTGGGTATCAGTCAAGCCGCGCCGCGCGTTCGCCACCTGTCGCCGAGGATCAACGGTGCCCCAAAGCTGTTGTACCACTTCAATCGCCTGCAGGATACCCGTAGCGCCGACCGGCGCGCCCCGACCCAGCAAACCACCACTCGTGTTAACCGGCAGCTCGCCGTCCAGGTCGAACATACCCGAGGCGACGCTTGGCCCACCTTGGCCGCGCTCGATGAATCCCAGGTCTTCCACTGCCTGGATCTCGACACCGCTATAGCTGTCGTAGAGTTCAACGACATCAATCTCCCGCAAGGGATCGCTGACATTCGCCATGGCGTAAGCTTGTCCCGCGGCTGCGCGTTTGGCGCGGAAATTGGTGATTTCGGGATAGCGATCGCCCAGGCGCATGGTATCGCTGCCGCATCCGGTCGCGGCGAAATAGACCGGCGGTCGCCTGTCATAAGCCGGGCAATGCGTCCGCGCCCAGGCGTCGGTCGCCAGCAAGGCGCAAGCGGCGCCGTCGCTCAGCAAGCTGCAATCAAAGAGCTTATAGGGTTCGGCGACCGCGCGCGAGTTCATAACGTCGGCGATCGTGATGTCCATGGGTTTTTGCGCGATGGGATTGAATTGCGCGTTATGGCGATTGCGCGCGGCGACATGCGCGAACTGCTCTTCGCGCGTGCCAAAGGCTTCCATATGGGCGCGCATCATGGCCGCATAAAAGCCGGTGTAAGTGCCGCCCACCATCATCTCCCAGTCGACATCGGCCGAAAGCGCGAAGAGCTGATTCGCTGTTCGCGAGGAGACGCCGCGACCGTTTTTCTCGCAGCCGTAAACCAGGATGGAATCACATAAGCCGCTCTGAATATGCGCCCAAGCCGTGCGCAACGCCAGCGCGCCGGTGGCGCCGCCGCCTTCAATGCGGACGTTGGGTTTTGGAATCATACCGATGGTATCGTGCAGGATGGCGCCCAGCGTCATTTGCAAGTTAAAATGGTCGCTCTCGTAGCTGGTCAAGCCATGTTCGACCGCGGACAGATCGTCCATGCCGGCGTCGGCCAGGCAATCGAGCACCGCTTCCGCCATCAGATCGCGCAGGTTGCTGCCGCGATGCTCGGACGCGATTGAGGTGCTGCCGACAGCTGCCACTACCGGTGGACTTGCCATCAATGGATCGCGTGATCGCGCTGAAACGCGGTTCGGCTTAGGTAGAGCATTAAACGGTTGAGAGCCAATTCAGTTCCAATTCAGTGGAAAATACTACCGTCGAGAATAGCCAATTAGAGTCTCCAAGTCAAAAACTGCTGGTGCGCGGTCCGTTGCCGTTCGACCGTGCCGAGCGCGTTTTGATGACGCGATTACTGGATCCGACATCGGTCGACAATGATTTGGTATTCTATATTCTTGCGATAACATTGAGTTATAAGCAGTTGCGACAAATTGCCTTGCCAACGGAAACGTAACAGCCAGACATGAATTGAGGTCTTCTTATGAACATCGAGGATTTGCGGAGAAATACACCGGACTTGTCCCGTCGTGAGGTCTTACAGATCTTCGCGGCAGGTGTGGCCGGCGCGGTGGGTACGATCGCGCTCGACCGTGCTTCACGTTCGAACCTGGCCGGCGCCAGCAACGGCGGCACTTTGCGCATAGCCTGGTTGACGCCGGCGCAGCTCGACCCGCGCTCCGTATCCGGGATGAGCGAAATCGCCGTCTTGAACGCGCTATATGACTACCTGTTTGAAACCGACGCCTCTTCAAATCTCGTGCCTTGCCTGGCGTCATCCTGGGAACGGTCGGAAGATGGCAAGCGGTATACGCTTCAACTGGTAGATAATGCAGTCTTTCATGACGGCAGTCCACTGACTGCGCGCGATGTAGTATGGACTATCCGGTGGCAGCTAGATGCGGGTGGCACGATCGCGGACGTACTGGCGGCGATTGAATCGGTTGAGGTCGCCGGCGATCATAAGGTGATTTTCAACATCGAAGCGCCCGACCCTGACTTTCTCTATCGACTGACGGAGTACAAGATCGTCATACTCAAAGTGGGCGCGGAAAACACCGGCGTAGTGTTCAATGGCACCGGTCCCTTCATCATGGAAGAGCTAATCCCGGGCGACCGCGCGGTCATGAAAGCCAATGAGAACTACTGGCGCGGCGCGCCGTCGATTGACCGGCTCGAGTTTGTATTTTTTGATGACCAGCAAGCAGCAGTCGCGGCCGTCCAGGGTGGCACAACGGATGGAATTCTCAGGCTTGATAACTTCAGCTTCCTCAACTTCGTCGGGGATGTTCGCTTTAACACAAAAGACATTCCCACCAACGCCCATCATCTGGCGCGGATCCGGGCCGACCGTCCCCCGGGAGACGATGTACGAGTACGCAAAGCCTTCAAGCTGGCGACCGACCGCAATGCCATCTGGGAGCGGGTGCAATTGGCGTTTGGCGCGGTCGGCAAAGATTCTCCTATCGGTCCCTCCTTTGCACAGTATTTCCTTGCGGATGCGCAGCCTCCTGCCCGCGATCCGGCTGCTGCCGCCGCTTTGTTGGCGGAAGCAGGCTACAGCGATGGCCTCGATATGACTCTGCATGTGCCCAACAGCGGCGCTATGCCGGATCTGGCACAGACGCTGGCCGCTCAATGGGAGGAAGCCGGGATCCGTGTTGCGATTGAGTTGGAGGAAGAGAACAATTACTGGGTACAGAAGTGGCTGGACGTGGATCTGGGCGTTACCTTCTGGGGCGACAGAGCTGTGCCCCAGATTTACCTCGACCTCGCCTACCGTTCCGGCGCGACCTGGAACGAATCGCATTGGCACGACGAGCGACTCGATGATCTGATCGATTTTACCCGTTCCGCGCTTGATGAGAATGCGCGTACCGCCGCCTTTAAGGAAATCCAGCAGCTCTTTCTTGATGAAGGACCGGTTATCGTGCCCTACTTTTATGCGCAATTCATGGTGCTGGCGAGCCATGTATCGGGTGTGGAGTTTCATCCCTTCCCCGGCCGTACCAACTTCCACACCGCCGCCGTTGGCTGACTTGATCGTGCACCGCAAAGCCACTTAACCATCGACATCCTTGAACAGAGAATGTGTCGATAAGCGAGGATCGAGACTGCAAATCGTCGTCAAGATATGCCATAATGCAACTCCGCTTGGCGGCCATCCGGCTGTCAGGTTTATCGAGAGGGACTTTGATGAGCCAAAGTCGTGAAAAAATCCGTCAATATCGGCAGCGTTCACTTGCGCCGCCGCTTCGGACCGTCAATTAGCTTGCGCTAATCACGAATCTTCGCGATTTTGCTGTCCTGCTCCCTCAACGCCCTAGTGCTCGGGGTGCGATACCCCGCTAATCTTGGGGAAACATTTTGCAAAGAAGTGTAAAGGATAAGTACAATCGTGAAGAAGCAAATCAAAGCCTCCGCAAGCGACCTCTCCCGTCGCAACTTTCTGCAAGTCTTTGCCGCTGGCGCCGCGACCGCTGTCGGAACCATCGCCTTGGACATCGCCCCGCTGGCAAATATCGCCGGCGCGCAAGATAATACCCTGCGCATCGTCTGGCTGACGCCAGCAACCCTTGATCCGCGCTCCGCGTCCGGCGATAGCGAAATCGCCATCTTAAACGCGCTCTACGACTACTTGATCGAAACGGATGCTGCCGCCAATTTGGTGCCGCGTCTGGCTTCGTCCTGGGATGTGAGCGACGATGGATTGACCTACGCGCTGCACATCCGCGAGGATGCGACCTGGCACGATGGCAGCCCCGTGACCGTTGATGACGTACTTTGGACCATTCAGTGGCACCGGGATTCTGAAAGTACGGTCGCCAGTTTACTGTCGCCGGCCGAATCAATCGCCGGCGGCGAGGGCAATACCGTCGTGTTCACGCTCGGCGCGCCCAATCCGGATTTCCTCTACAACCTCACCGACAATAAGTTCGTCATCTTGCAATCAGGCGCGGAGAATGTCGGCGAAGTCTTTAACGGCTCCGGTCCTTTCACCATGGAAGAGATGATCCCGGGCGACCGCATGATCATGAGCGCCAACGCCAACTACTGGGGTGGCGCGCCTTCGATCGAGCGTCTTGAGTTCATCTTCTTTGATGATCAGCAAGCGGGTATCGCCGCGGTACAAGGTGGTACGGCGGATGGCATCATGCGTTTGGATAACGCGAGCTTCCTGGGCTTCAACGCCGATGTCAACTTCAATACGACAGATATCCCGACCAGCGGGCACCATCTGGCGCGCCTGCGCGCCGATCGCGCGCCGGGCGATGATCTTCGCGTACGGCAAGCATTCAAGCTGGCGACGGATCGCGATGCCATCTGGGATCGCGTGCAGCTGGGTTATGGCGCAGTCGGCAAAGACTCTCCGATCGGGCCAGCCTTTGGCCAGTATTTCCTGGCGGAAGCCGAAGTGCCGGCGCGTGATGCCGCCGCCGCTGCCGCCTTGCTGGCAGAAGCCGGCTACGCCGACGGCTTGGACATGACCTTGCATGTGCCCAACAGCGGCACTTGGCCCGATCTGGCGATCGCCCTCGCTGCCCAATGGGAAGAAGCCGGCATCCGCGTGGAGATCCAGCTGGAAGACGAGAACAGCTATTGGGTCGAAGACTGGATGGAAGTCAACCTGGGTGTGACCGGTTGGGGCGCGCGCCCGGTTGCGCAGCTCTATCTTGATCTGGCCTATCATTCCGAAGCGCCCTGGAACGAGTCTCATTACAGCGATGCGCGCGTAGACGAGTTGATCGAGCTCGCGCGTACATCGCTTGATCAAGCCGAGCGTACCGCTGCCTACAAAGAAATCCAGCAGATATTGCTGGACAGTGGTCCCGTGGTCGTGCCCTATTTCTTCGCGCAATTCATGGTGTTGGCGGGCCATGTATCCGGCGTGGCGTTGCAGCCATTCGCCGGGCGCACCAATTTTGGCGCCGCGAGCCTGGGTTAGAAACGATCCAAGACCACTGTGCCGAGAAGCAATCTTATAGGGTCAGCCCATGGCTGGCCCTTCGTAGTGACGACTTACCTCGATTGCGGATAGCCCCCAACCAGAATCGCTCGAACGGACAAATTTGAGGCGACGATTGCGAGTTACGATTAAGATGGTGCTATGAACGCAAACGCCTTCACTCGCCAACTGGTCGCGCTGCGGCATCCGCAATCGGCTCTGGGAACTGCGCTGGTATTATTCTTTCTGTTCTTGGCTGTTTTTGGCGCGCAGTTGGCGCCTTATCCCAATCCCAATGATCAGAGTCATGCCGCCCGCGTGTCGCCCACCATGGAAATCGGGGCGCTGCAACTGGGCGCGCACCCCTTCGGCACCGATCGACTGGGGCGCGATGTCTACAGCCGTGTGATCCTGGGGACGAGCAGCATCTTCCGCATTGCCGGTCTGGGCACCTTGATCAGTGTTTTTGTTGGATCGGCCGTGGGGCTGTACATGGGCTATCGTGGCGGCTGGTTCGATGAGTTGCTGGGACGTGTCATCGACGCGCTGCTGGCGATACCGGCGTTATTGCTGGCGCTGGTGCTGGTAGGTATCATCCGCAACCTCGATTACGAGATTGGCAGTTGGCAGGCGGAACTGGCGGACAACATCGTCTTGTTGGTGATCGCCGTGCTCTATGTGCCGGTAGTGGCGCGGGTCGCCCGCAGTAGCGCCCTCGATATCAAGACGCGCGAGTTTGTAGAAGCGGCGGAGATCCGTGGCGAACCGACGTTTTACATCATTTTTCGAGAGATCTTGCCTTCTGTGATCCCGGCGCTGGTGGTCGAGGCATCGTTACGCTTTTCCTATGCGATCTTTCTGGTGGCGTCCCTGGGGTTCCTCGGCTTCGGCGCGCGCCCACCCTCACCCGACTGGGGACTAATGGTCAACGAAAACCGCGGCGGTTTCTATCAACTGACGCCCTGGGCATTGAATTTCCCCGCGCTGGCGATCGCGCTCTTGGTCATCGCGGTCAACTTGATGTCGGACGGCATCCGCCGCGCCGTGCAAAAGGGCAACTGATGACACCGCCCCTGCTCGATGTCGAGAATTTGACTATCAGCTATCGGATCGGCAAGCGTTGGATACCGGCTGTGCACGATTTCCACCTGCAATTGTCAGCGGGTCATATTGTCGGCTTGGTCGGCGAATCGGGCTCGGGCAAGTCGACGGTGGCGTTGGCGCTGATGCATTATCTCAGCAATAACGGACGCGTGGAAAGTGGCGGTCGTCTGGAATTCGCCGGCGAGAATTTGCTAATCAAGAGCGACGCCGAAATGCGCTCGCTGTGGGCGCGGCGCATCAAGCTGGTGCCCCAAAACGCTGGCGCCGCTTTAAATCCCTCGATGAAGATCGGACCTCAAGTCACTGAGGTTTTGCACGCGGCGCTGGGCACAAGTGGCGCTGAAGCCGAGCATGCCATGCTGCAGATGTTCCATGATGTCAGCCTGGTGGATCCTGAAAAGGTGGCAGATCGTTATCCGCACGAACTGAGCGGGGGCATGCAGCAACGCGTCGTCATCGCCATGGCGTTGATCACCAATCCCGAATTGCTCATTCTCGACGAGCCAACCACTGGTCTCGATGTGACTACGGAAGCCGTCATCCTCGATCTTGTCCGCGGCCTAATCGCTAAACGGGATGCCGCCGTCATCTATATCACGCATAATCTGGGCGTGGTGGCACAGCTCTGCGAGCGGGTGCTGGTACTATATGCCGGCGAAATCATGGAAGAGGCGCCCGTCGACCAACTCTACGGGCAGCCCCGTCACCCGTATTCGCTGGGCTTGCTCAACAGCGTGCCCAGGCTCGGGCAAAGCAAACGCGATAGCCAACTGCATTCGATCAGCGGTAACCCGCCCTCGCTCACTGAGTTGTCCGGTGGCTGTGTCTTCGCCGATCGCTGCGAATTTGTCATCGACAAATGTCGGGTCGATAAGCCGCCTTTGCAGCAACTGCAAGACGGGCGCTCGGTGCGCTGTTTTCGCTGGGAGGAGATCGATACCACTCCACAGTTGGATATCCAGGTCCATAACGAACAAGAGCGCGCAGATCGCAGAGGCGATACGCTGATGCGGGTGACGGATCTGAAAAAGCATTTTCCAGTCGCCAAAAGTTTGGAGGACTGGCTGCAAGGCAAAACACCGGCGCCGATCCGTGCGGTCGATGGGGTTAACTTGACGCTGGGCGCAGGACAAACGCTGGGTCTGGTTGGCGAAAGTGGCAGTGGCAAGACCACGCTTTCTCGCGTGATCATCGGCTTGCAAGAGCGTACGGGCGGGCAACTGGAGCTGCTGGGCATGGACATCCGCAACAGCGTGCGCGAGCGCAGCCCCGATGTTCTGTCCAAGTTGCAGATGGTCTTCCAGAACCCGCAGAACTCGCTAAATCCTTATTTGTCCGTGCGGCAGGCGCTGCAGCGACCGCTGATCAAGTTGCGCGGCATGGCGCCGGCTCAAGCGAACGCTGAAGTCCTGGAATTGCTGCGACGGGTCAACCTGCGGGATGACTATGCCGACCGCTACCCCGACGAATTGAGCGGCGGGGAGAAACAGCGCGTGGTGATCGCGCGAGCCTTCGCCTCCGATCCGGATCTAATCATTTGCGACGAGCCAGTGTCGGCGCTGGATGTTTCCGTGCAGTCTGCGGTCTTGAATCTGCTGGCGCGATTGCAAGACGAACACGGCACTGCCTACCTGTTCATATCGCACGATCTGGCAGTCGTAGGTTACTTGTCCGATGTGATCGCGGTCATGTATCTGGGCCAACTCTTCGAGGTCGGCGCGGCAAGTGATCTGTTTCAGCCACCTTACCACCCGTATACCGAAGCGCTCGTTTCGGCGATACCGGTGGCGGATCCGCAGCACAAAGCCGAGCGCATGCTTCTGCATGACGTCTTGCCGAGCGCGCAGCACCTGCCGAGCGGCTGCCGCTTTCATACCCGCTGCCCGCGCAAGATCGGCGCAGTGTGCGAGAACGACGAGCCACCGTGGCGGGAAGTGGACGCCGGGCACGCCATCCGTTGCCACATCCCGCTGGAGGAGTTAGTGGCGCTGCAAGACAGCTTTGTCCGACCGCAGGACATCGGCTAGGCTTATGTTAAAATTTCTGCGGCGGCGCTTCGTATTCTTCTTGTTTACCTACCTGCTCAGTTCATTGATGATATTCTTCTTGCTGCGTGTTTTGCCGGGGGATCCAGCGCGTGTGATCGCCGGCGGACGCGAAGCCACTGCTGACCAGGTTGCGCAGATCCGCAGTGAGCTTGGTTTGAACGCCCCATTGCCGCAGCAATATGTCAACTGGCTGGGCAACTTCCTGCGCGGTGACTGGGGCAAGACGATCGCCTTTCGCGGCGCCGACAACCGCCAGTTGATCGTCCAACGCAGCATCAATTCGGCGCGTCTGGCGCTGGTTGCCTTGCTGTTGTCGGTGCCGCTGTCGCTGGTATTGGGCATCATCGCCGGCCTGCGCGAGAACAAATTGCCCGATGTCATCATCTCGCTGCTAACACTCTCGGTGGTCAGCTTGCCGGAATTCGTGACCGGACTGTTTTTGATTAACATTGTGGCGCTGGGCTGGGGACGCAGTCCGCTGGCACAGGCGCTGGGCTGGTGGTTCCCGTCGAGTTCGGCGGTGCCGGCCAACGCCTCTTTCAGCGAGATGTTACCTGCGCTATGGCTGCCGGCATTTGCGGCGACGCTAGTGCTGCTGGCGTACATTTCCCGTCTTACCCGCGCCGGTGTGATCGAAGAATTGAAGCGAGATTATGTGCGTACAGCGGCTTTGAAGGGCATCCCCTATCGCAGCGTTATCATACGGCACGTATTACGCAATGCCCTGCTGCCGACGGTCACGGTGATCGCCATCAGCATCACCTGGCTAATCAGCGGCTTGGTAGTGATCGAATACGTTTTTGGCTTCCCGGGATTGGGCACTTTGTTGATCGCCGCTATTGAGCGGCGCGACTTGCTGCTGGTGCAATCAATCGTAATGGTCAGCGTGACCGTCATTCTTTTTACAAATCTCTTTGCCGACCTGGCATACGCGGCGCTGAATCCGCGCATCAAGCTGGGCTGAAGGCAATCTCGCCCGTCATTGTCCCCACTGCGCTCAATCGACTGTCGCCTCCGTTTTCCCGTCTTCGACGCCGCGTTTGATCCAGATCAACGCCGATGCCAGCAGCAGCAGTGTGCCCCAAAGTCCAAATACAGCAGCCCATCCGCTCGATTCGACGAGACCGCCGACAGTGAAGCCGGCCATGCCGCCGAAAAAGTTCGACATCATGTTGATACTGCCGGTGATTGACGAAGCGCGGCCGGGCCGCGCCAGCAGCAAGGGAAAGGAGCTCACCGCCAGGCCGAAAGCGCCGCTGAGCATGACCATGCCCAGGCAGATGATCAAAAGCGCGAGCAGACCCGTGGTCGCCGTCAGCAACAGCATGGAAAAGCCTGCCGCCGTGAACATCAGCGCCGCCGTGGCGAAGACTTGATTGCTGCGCACGACGCGCAGCCGCGCCAGGAACAAGCCGAGGATCGCGATCACTTGCATGGCGGCCGCGACCGCGCCAACCGCATTTTCGGGAACAAGTCGGCTATCGAGGATGTAGCTTGGCAGCCAAATCGTTATGCCATTGAAGACAAAACCCACCAGGGCTGTCGCCACCAGCACCGCCGTGATTTGGCGCAGTTCGGCGTAGATCTGCGCCGGGTTCAAGCCCGTTGCTTGCGCTTTGGGCGCATCGATGCCGGCCCGCCACCAGAAAGCCAGTACGCCCAGCGTCAGCAGCCCTGGCAGCCAAAAGGCGATCTGCCAGTTTGCGCCCGTCGCGACTGCCCCCACCAGGGTCCAGGTGATGGCCGTGCCAATGACATAGCTGAAGGGCATGACGGTCGAGATGCGTTTGATTTGGCTGCGATCGAGCCGCTCGTCCAGAATGCGAAACATGGGCGCCCAACCGGCCGACTGTCCGATTCCGTTGATGCCCCACAAAATTAGCATCATCAGCAAGGACGTTTGAAAGGCGAAGGCGATATTCACCAGCGCGATGATCAGCAAGCCAGCGCAGACCATGCGGAAGGGGCTGAGGTGGCTGCCGATTTGGCCGCTGATGAAATGGAAAATGCCATAGACCCAGAAGAACACAGTGCCCAGCGCGCCCACTTCCGCGCGGCTGGCGTCCAGCGCCACCGCCAAAGCCGGCAAGACCACGCTGAAGTTCACCCGGCCCAGATAGAACAAGGCATACGTGATCCAGATGGCGCCGACGATCCGCTTGTGCGGCGGCGGCAAGGGGTCGTTCACCTGTAATACCTTGCTGTCCTTGTCGCTTAATCCGCGAGATCGACGAACTGGCGCTCGTGCAGCTCGGCGTACAAGCCGCCGAGGTCGAGCAGCTCGGCATGGCTGCCCATCTCACAGACTCTGCCCGCGTCGACCACACAGATGACATCGGCCTTGACGATTGTGCTGAGGCGATGCGCGATGACGATGGACGTGCGCTTGGCCAAGAGTTTTTGAAGCGCGTCCTGGATCAGCGTTTCCGTGACCATATCGACGCTCGAAGTGGCTTCGTCCATTATCAGGATGCGCGGATCCGCCAAGATGGCGCGGGCGATGGAAATGAGTTGGCGCTGGCCGACAGACAGGTTGGCGCCGTCTTCCAGGATTTCGGTTGTATAGCCATCGGGCAGGTCGCGCACGAAGGCGTCGAAATTGGCCGTTCTACCGGCGGCGGCGACCTCGTCGTCCGTGGCGTCGGGACGTCCGAAGCGGATGTTCTCGGCAATGGTGCCCGAGAAGATGAAGGGATCTTGCGAGACCAAGCCCATCTGCGAACGCATGGAACGCTGTTGGACTTGCCGGATATCAATGCCGTCGATCAAAAGCGCGCCTTTGCTGGCATCATAGAAGCGAGCGATCAGATTGGCGATCGACGTTTTGCCCGCGCCGGTGGGCCCGACCAGCGCGACCATCGTGCCGGGCGGAAAATCGAGGTTGATTTCGCGAAGGACCGGCAGGTTCTCGCGATAGCCAAAGCTGACATCTTTTAACTGAATGCGGCCCTTGATCGGCGGCATGACAGTCGCGTCATCGCGGTCGCTGATGGCCGGTTCTGTATTGAGCAGATTGATAACGCGTTCGCCGCCCGCCATAGCGGTCTGCATGGTGGCATAAAGTTGGCTGAGCTCTTGTACCGGCAGGAAGAATCGGTTCACGTAACCAAGGAAGGCGATGACCGTGCCCAGCGTAAGCGCGCCCTGCGCTACGCTGATACCGCCGAAGAGAAGTACGATACCGGTCGCGACAATGCCGAGGAACTCAACAGTCGGCAAAAAGACAAAGGACAGTGACATGGCTTCGATATGCGCATCGCGGTTGGCTTGATTGACTTCGTCGAATTTGCTGGAAGTGCTGTCTTCGTTGGCGAATGCCTGGATGACACGAATGCCGCTGAGGTTTTCTGCGAGGTCGCCGATCAGGTGGGCATTGCGCGCGCGGGTTTTTCGGAAGGCCAGCTTGGCGCGCCGGGCGAAGATGGCTGTCACCAGTACGATCAGCGGGATGATCGAAAAAGTAACGAGCGCCAGTTGCGCATTGAGCGAGAGCATAACGATGACGATGCCCGCCAGCAACAAGCTATCGCCGGTCAGGGTGATAAGCCCCTGCGAGAGCAATTGGTTGATGACGCCGACATCGCTGATCACGCGCGAAATCGTGACACCAACGATGTGACTGTCGTGGTATGCTAGCGGCAGCTCCTGCAAATGGCGGAAGAGCGCCGAGCGCAGGTCCGCCAGCACCCGCTGCCCGACCCAACTGAGCAGGAAGCGTTGCGCCGTTAATGCCAGGTATAGGCTGGAAGCCGCGAGCAGCATCAGCAAGGTTATGTCGTTGAGCGAGCTGATGTCTCCCTCAGCGATCGGTCCGTCGATAGCGACCTTGACCAGGTAGGGCGTGACCAGCGTCAAGGCCGAGGCGAAAAGCATGGCGACGAAAGCTGCCAGCATGTGCAAGCCGTAGGGACGCAGGAATATCAACAGGTACCAAAGTACGCGCAAATTGAAGGAGCGGCCTTCGACTTTGTCGGCATAGCCTTCCAGTGTGCCGCGTGGCCCGCTTCTGCCGACGCCGGTCGTGCCTATCGAAAAGCCCATGTTAGATCCTTGTCGCCTCTCCGCGTTTGCCGCCGTTACTCGCGCAAGTTGCGATAATAAATCTCGGCATATAAACCTGATTTCTGTATTAGCTCGTCGTGCGTGCCGGCGGCGACCACGCGCCCATCCTGCAAAACCAGCACCTTGTCCGCCATACGCACGGTGCTCAAGCGCTGCGCGATGATGAATGATGTGCGCCCTTCCATCAAGCGTTCTAGCGCGATCTGAATCAGACGTTCCGTTTCCGTATCGACACTGGACGTGGCATCATCCAGGAGCAAGATGCGCGGGTCCTTGAGCAAAGCGCGGGCGATGGCGATGCGCTGCTTTTGGCCGCCGGACAGGGTCACGCCGCGTTCGCCGACTTTGGTATCGTATCCCTCGGGCATTTCCTGGATAAAGTCATGCGCCTGCGCCGCTTTTGCCGCAGCGATGACTTCGGCGTCGGATATGTTTTCCAGGCCGAAGGCGATGTTCTCGCGGATGCTCGCGGCGAAAAGTATCGTCTCTTGCAGCACGATACCAATCTGATCGCGCAGCGACTTGACGGTGACATCGCGCACGTCGGTGCCATCCACGCGCACGCGGCCGCTGCTCACGTCATAGAAGCGCGGGATCAGGTTGATGATCGTTGACTTGCCGGAACCGGTCGCCCCCAGCAAAGCAACCACCTCGCCTACCTTGGCTTCAAGATTAAGCTTGTCCAGCACCATACGCTGGTTGAAGTAGGAAAAGGACACGTTTTCGAAGCTAACGCGACCTTCGATCGGCGGCAATGTCACGGCGTCCGGCGCATCAGTGACCTCTGATTGCGCATCGAGAATGGTAAAGATCCGTTCGCCGGCGGCTGACGCCATGGCAACAGCCGGGATGATCACGCCCAGGCGGCGAACCGGCGAAATCAGTTGACTGAGATAAGTGGTGAAAGCCACGAGTTCGCCCAGGGTGAGCGTATTCTCGATCACCAGACGACCCCCCAGCCAAATTATGATCACTGTGCTCAAGCTCGCGACAAAGTCCAGCAGCGGGATATGCTGGGTGCTGACGATGACCTGCTTACGCGCAAGCGCGAACCATAGGCTGTTTTGCCGATCAAATCGGTCGATTTCGGCATCCTCTTGCGCGAAGGCTTTGACGATTTTGGCGCCGCGCAGGTTTTGTTCCAGCACGGTGGTCATTTCTGCAAGCTGGTGCTGCAAATCCAGCGATAGCGGTCGATAGATGCGCCCAAAGCGATAGGCGATGTAAAAGAGCAGAGGGATCAGCAGCATCGACAGAATCGCCAACTGCGCATTCATCAGCAGCAAGGCGACAAAAGTGAAAACCATCAAGCCAGTATGTTGGAACAAGCGCACGAAGGCGCGGCCGGTCAAGAAGCGGATCCGTTCCACATCGGAAATGGACCGCGCCAGCAACTGCCCGGTCTGTGCCTGATCGTGGTAGGAAAACGACAGTGAACTGAGTTTGTCGTAGATGGCGTTGCGGATATCGTAGGCAACGCCTTGGGACACCACTTCCGTCCAGCGTCCCAGGAAAAAATCAACAAAGCCCTTGACGATCGTCAGCCCGAGCAAACCCAGCAACGTCCAGGCAAGGATGGTCATATCCCGCTGAATGATGCCAGCATCGACGATCCAGCGAATAGTCTGTGGAATGAGAATGCTGAATATATTGACGACGATCGCCAGAACATAAACGCCGGCGGTGATATGGCGATACTTTTTGAGAAATAAAAGACTGCGCCAGACGGAACTGCGCTCTGCTTCGCCCGCTTTAGGGGCATGATGGGAGGTTGTCTGTGCTTTTGTCGCTCGCTGCGCCATAGAAGTCGGAATCGGGTGTATTGAATAAAAGCGCTGATCTGGTCAACGTGGATGCGCAGACTAACCTTACTGACTTTCGAGCCGGCATTAAACCCTTAATTACAGAATTGATGGTAGATGCCCCTGCCGCGTCAACCGCGCCTGGGGAGCCAAACCGTCATTTCCGCGATACCGCGATTGTTCCAGGCGTAATATGGAATCAAGGTGATATCGAGATCTTCTTCTCGTTCATTCCCCACATCAAAGTAAAGCGACGCGGAATGATTCTGCTCGACTATGCGACGCGCCTTGCCCTTGACGACGGTCACGCCGCCCAGTAGATCTTTTTCCTGGCGCGCTTCGAATTGCATATCGCCCGGAGCGTGAACTTCCAGGATGGAAACATCTTCGGGCAGGTCGACACCCTCGAGACAGTAGACCAGCGGGCCGCGCATCACCGCGACATGATTGCGGATCTCTTCCGCTTTGGGATGCGCTTTGACCAAGCGCGGTTCCATCGGCAGGTTCAAAAAGATGGAATCTCCGGCTTTCCAAACGCGCTTGATTTCTACATAGCTTTGCGGCGTCAAAGCCTGGCCGCTGGCTTGGCCATTGACGCTTATGGTCGCGTTTTGCGCCCAGCCCGGTATGCGCAACATCAAGCTGACTTCGTGCGAGGGCGCTTCATCAATGGTGATTTCAACCTGATCGTCCCAGGGGTAGTCGGTCCTTTGCCGTAGCACGATTGTCGATCCGTCAGCAAGCTTCGTGTTTAAGTGACTGCTGCTATAAAGATGGATCCACACGGCACGGTCGGATTGGCTGTAGACCCAGTTATGCAGCAGGGCGATGGTGCGGGCGGTATTGGTAGGACAGCAATAACAGCGAGAAATGTACCAGCGCTGATAAACGTCCTGGCTCAAGAGCGGATGTTCGGCGCCATACCAGCGCAAGGGATTGGTATAGCAGAAAGTGATGCCATCCAGGCTCATCGACGAGAGCATGCTGTTATACAGCACGCGCTCCATGACATCGGCGTATTTGGCATCGCCAGAGAGATTAAGCAAGCGCCAATTCCACATGGCATGCGCGATATTGGCGCATGTTTCGTTGTACGCTGTCGCGTTGGGCAGTTGATATTCGTAGCCGAATGCTTCATGCACTTCACCGGCACGGCCACCAAACTCGGGTCGCTGGGAGGAGCCATGGTGTTGCGCCGATGTACCACCCGTGATGTACATCTTGCTGTTTACGGCGTTATCCCAGATGCGATGCAGGCCGGCCAAGAGCTCCTCGTCACCGGTTTCCGCATAGACGTCCGTCGCGCCGCAATACAGATAACCTGCGGTGACAGCGTGACCGACGGCTCGCGTTTCCTCGCGCAGGGCCATGAACGATTGGTTCAAGTCCTGGCCGCCCGGTTGCGACCCGCGCATATCAACAAAGGTCTTTGCCAATTCCAGGTATTTCTCGCTGCCCGTCGCCCGATAAAGATCAATAGCGCCCATGGTATTGGACGGATTAAAGCCAAAATGCGCCAGCTCCGGCGAGCGTGGCAGAAACAGATCAGAGAGATGATCGCCGAGGTTGATGGCGATCTGCAAGAAATTGCGCTTGCCGGTGATTCGATGATGCAGCGAGGCGGCGGTCAGCAGATGCCCCATATTATAGAGTTCGTGATCACGCAGGTTGGTCCAGTATTCTTTGTCATCGCTGAGTTGCATCGGCGTACTAATATAGCCGTCGTCCAGTTGTGCCTGCTCGACCAGGGCGATCAACTCGTCCAATTCATCGAGGATCGCCGGCTCTTTGGTGACGCCGTAAACATGCGACAAGGCTTCCATGTACTTGTAACAATCGCCATCGCTCCACATGGTTCCTTTGCGTTCGCCATCTTGCAGGCCGGCCGCGATGGGAAAGTTGCTGAAGACGGCGCCGTTTTCCGGCTCTTCAAGGGCTTTGCGCATGCTCGGTAGCACCACCTCTCGGCACAATTGGAAGAGGTTGCCCCAAAAGCCGCCCTCCCAGGTCACGGCATCAAATGCGGGCGGAAATAGTTTTTGGTATGGAGTTTTGCAAGGCATAAGTTTTTCGTTTCCTTATTTATTGTAGCTATTCGAAATCTCGGCAGTGCTTATCACTTGTAGCCAGTGAAGACAACGCCCTGGATGAAAACGCGTTGGGCGAAAAAGAAGACAATAATCAGTGGCATCATCACCACCAGCGACGCCGCCATCAGCGAGTTCCACTCGGTGCCGTAGGTGCCCTGGAAATAGCGCAAGCCCAGCGCCAAGGTCGCTTTGTCGGTATCGGAAAGGAAGATCAGCGGGCGGAAAAAGTCGTTCCAATGATATTGGAAGGAGAATATCGCCACGGCCGCCAGTACAGGCACCGAGAGTGGAAGCGCAATGCGCCAGAATACCCCGAACTTGGAGCAGCCATCCAAGAGCGCGGCTTCATCCAACTCGCGAGAAATCGTCATAAAGTATTGTCTTATGAGAAAAATGTAAAAAGGATTACCAAACCAGGAGGGAATCACCAGCGGCCAATAGGTATCGTACATGCCAAAGTATTGGAAAATCAGAAAATCCGGGATCATGGTCACCTGACGAGGCAGCATCATGGTCGCCAGGACAACGAAAAACAGGGCATCCCTGCCGCGCCAGCGCAAGCGTGAAAAGGCATATGCAACAACCGCGGAAACACCCAATTCCCCGATAAGCGTCGCGAAAACAATAACGAGCGTATTGGTCAGGTAGAGATCAAAGGGCAGCTTTGTAAGCGCCTTCGGATAATTTTCCCACAAGACAGGATCGGGGATGAATTCCGGCGGAAAGCGGAAGATATGCGACAAATCCTTGAGCGATGTCGAGATCATCCAGGCGAAGGGCAACAAGATGACGATCGAGCCGCCGCCCAAGAGCGCATAAACAGCCGTTTTGCCAATGGCATTGCGCATGTTCAACCCGACGAAGAAGCGTCCGGTCATTGCCTAGGTCCCTTCAGTCTCGCCTTCGTAGTACACCCAATACTTCGCGGTGCGGAAGAGGATGAGTGTAAATGCCAGGATCACAACAAAAAGCAGCCACGCCAAGGCAGAGGCATAACCCATTTGAAAATCTTGAAAAGCCTTGCGGTACAAATACAAGATAAAGAACAGGGACGCATTTGCGGGTCCGCCGTTAGTCATAATGAAGGCTTCGGTGAAGATCTGCATCGAGAATATGACACCGATGATCAGTTGAAAAAAGATGGTTGGGCTGAGCATAGGCAAGGTAATATGGCGAACGCGCTTCCACCAGTTCGCTCCGTCGATTTCCGCAGCCTCGTACAAGTCGGTCGGGATCGACTGCAAGCCCGCCAGATAAATGACCATGCCGCCGCCCACGCTCCACAAGCGCATCACGATGAATGACGGTATGATCCAGGCGCGATCGGCCAGCCAGGCGGGTCCCTGAATGCCGAATACATTTAGCGCCGCGTTTATCAAGCCGAAGTCAGTTGAGAAAATCCAGCGCCACATCAGAGCAACGGCAACACCGGACAAGATGGCGGGCAAATAATAAATGGTCCTAAAGGTCGAAAGTCCGCGGATATTGGTATTCAGCAACATAGCGATACCAAGCCCGAATACTATATTCAGCGGGATCGAGACCCCAGAAAAAACGACTGTGATTTTCAGCGAATGCATAGCGTATTTGTCGACAAAGAACATCTTGTGGTAGTTTTCCAGGCCGACGAATTCAGGCGGTGTCAGGATGTCCCATTCGGTAAAGGACATTACCAGCGATGCGACCATGGGAAAGGCGGTGAAGATGATAAAGCCGACAATCCACGGGGAAACCATCGCCCAAGCTAGTCGGGTTTCTGCTCTGTTGTAATTGAATCCCTTGCCAGTGCGACTCGACAGTATTCTGCTAGGGACAGAAATGTTCATTGCTGCGGATTTCCTATCTGAAAGGCTTTGTGCCAGGCAACTCTTATATGATTTCGCGCTCGAGAAGGTCCGATTATAAAACGCGGGCAGACGAGCGCGTCACTTTGTGTGAGTGCGGACGACCGGTTACGGCAACTGCCTCGCGTGCCGTCCACACGGGCGGCAGGTCAATCTACTCCGTGAATAGTGGCGGGGGCGCCAACAGCGGTAGCTGGCAACGCCCCACCACAACCTCAAGACTATTGACGCCATTGTCCTTCCAGGATCATCGGATTGACCTCCTCCACGATCCGATCCATGATGACCTTGGCATCGCGCTCTTCGCCAATGAAGAGCAGATCCAACTCCGCTTGCATAATCCGGGTGATTGCGTCCCAGTTGGTCAATACCGGGTCCGGCGCGACGAAGTGCCGCGCGGCATCCACCATGACATGTTTGTTCGCCGGCGGCAGTGGATCGGTCACGAACCATTTATCCTGTGCCGGGAAGGTGGTACCTTGCAAGCCGCCTTCCTTGATGATGGTTTCCATCGCCGGACCGTTAAAGTACTTGAGCAAGTTCCAAGCGCATTGCGGCACCTCTGTGGTCTTGGGCACTACCAAGGGGTAGTAGAAGACATAATTGGCTCTGCCACCCTTGCCGGAGGGGAAGTGACCCAACGCGACATTGAAATCTACGTTGCGGTAATTCGGGAAGCTCCAGCTGCCACTTTGGAACATCGCCAGGCGCCCAGTCTGCATCAACGTATCGGTGCCGAATTCCGCCATGGCATCGGGTCTGGGAGCAAATCCGTATTCCCAGCGCAAATCCGCATAGAATTGCAGCGCTTCTACCGCCGGCGCTTCGTTGAGTACACATTCCGTCGGGTAGAAGGGATCATCGACAATCTGGCCACCGAAGATCCGTACCCAGATCTGCCAGATTTTGTCCCAGCTGCTGACGTCATAAGCGTATTGGGACGTTCTGCCATTATCGTCGACCTTGACCAGTTTTTCGCAGGCGCTGAAAAAGTCGTCGACAGTCCAGGCCTCATCATCCCATTGGGCGGTCGGCAGCATGGCGCCGGCTTCTTCAAACATATCTTGATTGTAGAAAAGCGCGATGGATGCCACATTATCCGGGACACCATAGATGCCGCCTTCGTGCGTGTAGGCTTCAATGGCGAGATCGGGGAATTGCGTCAGGGTCGTAGTCATCGGCATCCACGTAGGGCTTGAGGTCAAGTAGCAGATCGTCATTGAGGAAGCTGGGCAGCAAGCCGATCTCGATGATGAAGACATCAGGCGGAATGCCGGCTGCCAGGCTTGGGAATTGCTTGTCGTTGTAACCCGAATTGGGTCCACCCGGCACCGATGTGAAATTGAGCGTGCAGCCCGGATAGGCATCATCAAAGGGCGCTAATGCTTTCTCCCGAATGCCGATCAAAGGCGGACCATCCCAGAAATAGATGGTGACTTCCTGGTCATCCTGCGCGATAACCTGCCCCACACCGGGTATGAGGTACGTTCCAGCCGCCAATGAACCCATGCCCGTGGCGCGCAAGAAATCCCGGCGACTCATCTTCATTAATCTGGACATCTTTCCGTCTCTAACTCACTAGAACTTACAGTATGAAAAGCCAAAACAAATATCTGCCGCCGCGGAAAAGCTGCGACATTTTGAATTTTCGATAAGGCACCTTCTTTTGAGCCAATCTATGCCGCGCCGGTCTTGCGATCCCACGCGTCCAATGTGCGCTGCATCGTGCCCAGCAAATGGTTACGCAGTGCAGATTTGGTCGCCTCCACATCGCGTTCGCTCAGCCGGTCGAGAATCTCCAGATGCTCCGAAAGCGCGTCAACTTGAGCGTTTGGGCGAAATTTGGCAACGATATGGTGAGCCCAACTGATCAGATCCCGCAACTGCCGCATGATATTGACCAGCAACGGATTCTCGGAGTAACTGATGATCAGTTCATGTAAGAGATTATCGTAATCGGCGAGCATCGACAAATCCCCCGTTTGCGCAAAGTGATCACCGCCACGCTGATACGATTCCCGGGCTGAAATGATCTTGGCCGCCGGGATGCGCGCGGCAGCCAATTCGACCGCCAGGCACTCCAGCGCGATGCGGATTTCCATCGTGTTCTTGAAGCGCGTTTGGTCGAAATCCTCCACATAAACACCGCGGCGAGGCGCGACATTGAGGAATCCCAAGCCGTCCAGCCGGCGAACGGCATCACGCACCGGCATGGTACTCACCTGCAAGCGTTCGGCTATGTCCTCGATCGTCAGTCGCTGCCCGGGTTCGAGGTCGCCTGACATGATCTCGCGCTTGAGTTGCGTTTCTATCTGCTCGCTCAGCGACTTGGTATCCAACATATGACTCTGCCACAACACAACTCTAATATCTGATATATCAAGCTAGCGCATCTGCACTGTCGTGTCAAATCGGTCCGCGGCTCGTTCGGGGTGAAATCCGCGCCCTTCACAGGAGGACGGTGTTTTGTGCTAGAATTGGCGCTGGCAAACCCGCCCCGGCGCCTTTACGTGTCAGGGCTTTTTGTTCCTGATATCCTGTCATGGCGAGGCAATCGGACATGCCTGAAGTAACGGTAATCGGCAGTGGCGTTATCGGCTTGAGCGCGGCGCTCAACTTGCAATCGGCCGGCTTTGAGGTCCGCGTTTTGACACGTGATATGCCGCAGGCCACCGCATCAAGCGCGGCGGGCGCGGTCTGGTCCGGCGGGAGTGTGTCCGGCAGGTCGCGTCGATGGGCAGATGATTCGCTTTCGCATTTTCTGCCGCTGACAGAGCAAACGAATAGCGGCGTCGGCCTACGGCGGATGTGGCAGGTATTTCCACACCAGGTAAGCGATCCTTGGTTCAAAGACAGGTTGCCCTTCTTCGCAAAGATGCCTGCCGTGGACTTGCCCCCAAATTGCCGGGACGGCTGGATTATGGACCTGCCGATTGTCGCGCCGCCTCGCTATTTGCAGAACTTGCAGGACCAGTTTTTGGGTGCTGGCGGCAGCTTGGAAGTGCGCGAAGTGGAATCCCCTGGCGATCTCGCGGGCGAAAGTCGCTTGCTCGTCAATTGCACGGGCGCATGGGCGAAATATGTCACGCCGGATCCCGAAGTGTTTCCTATACGCGGGCAGACGCTCCTTATTGATGCGCCGCAAATACGGGATGGCTATATGTGTGCGAGCGATGATACGTATCTCTTTCCCCGTGACGATGGCCTGTTGATCGGCGGCATTTACCAGTACCACAGTTGGAATCCGGAGATTGACGAGGAACAGACTGCGGATATCATCAATCGCTGTTCACAGATCGAACCAGGCGTGGCCGATGCAACCATCGTTCGTACTGCGGTTGGCATACGCCCGGGCCGCGAAACAGTCCGGCTGGAAGCGGAAAGACTGTCGAATGACTGCACGGTCATCCACAACTACGGACACGGATCAATCGGCTTTACCTTGTCCTGGGGCTGCGCCAAAGCGGTACTTGAATTGGCGCGGAATCTATCGAAGCGTTGAAGCGCGCGCATCAAGCGACCATCCAATCAAGGGCGAGCAAATAAAGCGCATATGACTACCGTTAAGTCACTGGCAAAGCCTTTTTTCCAATTTCAAATACCAGCTATTCGCGTGGCGGCCGCCCTGTGCGTCACCTATCTGATCTGGGGCTCGACCTACGTGGGCGCGGCCATCGTGCTCGAAAGTTACGCGCCTTTCATGCTCAGCGCTATACGCTTGGCCGTTGCAGTCGCCATCTTGTTTGCCACGCTCAAGGTACGCAAGGCGCGTTTTCCCTCAGCGCGTCTGATGCTCAATGCGGCAATCACCGGCGCTGTGATGTTTGCCGGCGCGGGCATGGTCGCTCGGGGGCAGGATGTCGGCGTGACCAGTGGACTGGCGTCCCTGGCGGTTGGCGCTGTGCCGATCTGGGCAACCCTGATCGCTTTCTTCTTCGGTCACCGACCGGGCCGGGTCGAAGTGTTGGGCTTGACAATCGGTATTTTCGGCGTGGCCATCCTAAATATGGATAGCGGCATGCAAGCCCAACCTCTAGGCGCCTTGATCTTGCTGATCGGTCCCATGCTCTGGGCTTTTGGAACCGTATTGAGCAACCGCTTGTCTTTGCCATCGGGTTTCATGGCTGTACTTTTCCAATTGATCGGCGGTCTTGCTGCTCTGATTACGATCAGTTTCATGCGCGGCGAACAATTCCCTAGCAATCCGTCGACCCTGTCGACAGCTACGCTGATTTATCTGGCGGTTGTGGGTACGCTGGTCGGCTTTAGCGCGTATATGTACCTGGTGCGCACGGTACGTCCCGCTTTGGCGACCAGTTACGCCTACGTCAATCCGGTAATCGCAGTGATTCTGGGCGCCTGGCTGCTTGCCGAACCGGTCACGGGCACAGGCGTCTTGGCGATGCTGATGATCATCACCGGCGTCGTTCTGGTCATGATTGGCAAAAGTCGTTAAGCTCTACTCATCCGACTGTGAATCAAAGGCAGATCATGGCACGACAGAACGTTTCTTCGGGTACGCACTACGAAAAAATCGCCGGCTATTCGCGGGCGGTGAGGCTGGGCAATGTCGTACACGTATCCGGCACCACCGCCACCGATGGCGCGAGTGATCTCGTCGGCCTCGGCGACGCCGGCGCGCAAACTGAGTTCATCATCCGTAAGATTGAACGCGCGCTGCAAGAAGCCGGCGCTCAGTTGACGGACGTCGTGCGTACACGCATCTATTTGGCGCCGGGCGCCGATTGGCAAGCGGTCGCCGCCATACACGGCAAATACTTCGGCGATATCCGCCCGGCCAATACCTTGCTCACTATCCACGCGCTGGTCGGCGACGACTACCTGGTGGAAATGGAAGCAGAAGCGATCATCTCCGAAGAAGGGTCATGAAATTCAGCCTGCGCTTCAATAATGACCTGCCGGTGCGAGATTATGTGACCTATGCGCGGGCGGCCGAGGAAGCTGGTTTCGATCAGTTCTGGGTCAGCAATGATCTCTTCCTGCGCAGCGCGCCGGTCATCTTGTCCGCGATCGCGATGGCGACCGAGCGCATCGAAATCGGCACCTGTATACTCAACCCCTACACGATCCATCCAGCCGAAATAGCTATGTTCGCCGCCACCCTCGACGAGCTTTCCGGCGGTCGCTTTAACTTGGGCATATCCAGCGGAGCGGAGGATTTCATCAATTGGGTGGGCATGGACTTTGACTTGCCCCGGACGCGCATCGTGGAATCGATCAACGCCATCAACAAGCTGACATCAAACGCAAACGCCGCGACCGACGGACGAGTCCTGCGCTGGACGGAAGAAGCCTGGCTGCGCTTTGAATCGCGCCGCCGCGTGCCGATCTATCTAGGCGCAATGAGCCCGAAAATGCTGGAAGAAATCGGCGCCCTGGCCGACGGCGGGCTGCCTCTGCTCTTCCCGCCCGAGCACTATCAAAACGTGCTGCCTCATGTAAAAAGGGGACTGCAACGTTCAGGCCGCGCTCTTGACGAGATTGATCTCGCTGCTTGTATCTGGTGTTCAATCTCGGCCGATCAAGACGCGGCGGAGGCTGTGCTAGCCGACAAGATCGCTTATTACGGTCATGCCATGAGTCCGCTGATCTTGCAGCAATTGGGATTGACGCAAAACGACTTTGAGCCGATTCGCCGCGCATATCATGTCGAAGGCGATATGGAAGCAGCGCGGCGCATGGTGACAACACAGATGCTGCGCATCGGTATCGCCGGCTCCACCGACTTGCTCATCGAACGGCTGGAAGGTTTGGCCAGCCTGGGCCTGCGACATCTGAGCTTCGGGCCGCCACTGGGTCCGGATATTCTGTCTGCGATTGAAGCAATCGGTCGAGATGTAATCCCGCAATTCAAGAGGTAATTCTTTCACCCAAAGGCAATATCTCGATCCAAATCCGATCGCTCACTTTTGAACGGAAGGTTTCGTAACATTGTTAACATTTGCGACCTGAACCTGTGTCACATTTTGCATGGCGAAGGCGACAGCTTGGCCTTGATGCGAAGCAAGTTTATATGTAAATGGCAGCAAGGATATTGGGACGAGTTTGAACAATTGTTTGGCGAATGGAATGCCTACAATTGTGATACCCCATAATAGACCAAAACCTATATGACCCAGCGCAAAAATCCACCCGCCGCTCAATATCCAAACGATATTAAAGCCGGAGGAAAGTCGCGAGGTTTTCCCTCTCTTTGATTGGATTGCTGCGGCAATCGGTTTTGCGACCGCATACTGTCCAAACCAAGGTCAAAGTGGAGCCGTGAAAGGTTAGGCACTCGCTTATCGAAATTTCATCTTCGGCGCAAAAGTATGTTCGGTTGATTCGATTAGTCCGCCAGGACCCGGTTCATCTCCTGCAAGGCAGCGCCTAACTCGATATTACGATTGGTACCCGTGCCGCCGCCGATATGCGGGCAGAGGATCACGTTGTCCAGCGCGCAAATCGGACTTTCCGGCGGTAAGGGCTCGTAGATAAAGACATCCAGGCCGGCGCCGGCGATGCGGTTGTCTTGCAGGGCCGCGATCATCGCCTCTTCGTCGATGATGCCGCCGCGCGCGATATTGACCAGATAGGCGCTTTCTTTCATGAGCGCGATCTGCTCGGCGCCGATCAAGCCCTCGGTCTGCGCTGTATGCGGCGTCGCCACACAGACGTAATCGCTCTCGCGCAGCAGGTCATCAAGATCACGATAGCTCGCGTCGAAGCATTGCTCCAATTCGGCTGAAAGCGGTGTGCGCTTGTAATAGAGATTTCGCATGCCCATCACGCTCGCACGCCGCGCCAACTCACAGCCGATCTCGCCCATGCCGATGATGCCGAGCGTCTTGCCGGTGACTTCGTGTACCCGCTCATTTTTCATCCAGTGGAAGGCGATCTTGCGCTGCGAGGTCAGCTCGGGTTTGCTGCCACGGTAGCGATAAGCGCCGAGGCTCACTGCCTCGTTGCCAACGATCAGGTCCTTGCTCAATGCCATGATCAGCGTCAACGCCAGTTCCGCCACGCAATTGGGACCCTTGCGGGGTACGCAGCCGAAATGTAATCCACGCCGACGCACAGCATCGACATCGATATTGAAGTAACTTCTGCCCAGCTTCAATACCGCCCGTAAGTTACCCATCTTGCCCAGCAAGGTATCATCAATCGTTGCCGTCCCCGCGATCACGCCGACTATGTTGTCGCTGGCCAACGCTGCCGCATCGCTTTCGTCACTCGCGCCAAGAGTGTCCAGATTTGGAAAGTCGCGAGCGAGGTCCGCGATTGCCGCGTCATATCCCGCGTCGGCAACCAGTATCCTGTACTTTTCAACTGCTTTTGTCATGTTGAGAAATCCTGTCTATTGTCCGTCGTTTGTTCCCATTGCAATATGATGCCAGTTGTCGCAGATCTCGTCCGCTACGAAGCTGATATGTCTGTTCATGAGATGCACAGCAGCTTCGGCATCTCCGTTTTCGATGACCTGCGCGATCTCGCGATGATTCAGGACAATTTGCCGCAGGTTCCCTTGCTGCTGGTTGCTTAAAGACAGCGCCTGCTGCACGCGCTGCTCCACGCTATTCCACAAGACACCCAGCAATTGATTGCCGCTGAATTCGATCAAGGTATCGTGAAATCTGCGATCAATCCGGTTGAGGTCCGTTAAGCTGTCCTGTTCGGCTGCGCCTTCCATGGTATCGCAGATCGCATAGAGTTCGCTCACTGCCGCGTTCGCTTGACCGGTCGCGACGATCTGCCGTATCGCGTAGCTCTCCAGCATGCTGCGGACGCTGAAAAGATCTTCGACATCTTTTTTCGAGAGTGTCTTGACCGTCGAGACATGATACGCCACCGTCTCGACCAAGCCTTCGAGGCTCAGCGCATAGATAGCATCGCGCAAGGTCGCCTGGCTTACGCCGATTTGGTTCGCCAATTCAGTACCGACCAAAGCCTGCCCCGGCACCAACTCGCCGTTCACGATCGCGTCACGCAGTACCTTGATAACACGATCTCGCAGTGGCAAGGTCCGAATCGGTTCCATCTTGTTTGCTTCATCTTCCCGCCCGAACCCGCGACTGTCTCAATTGGCGCGACCACTTTATGTGGCTACCTTTATGAAGGATCAGACGCAAAGAGCCTGCGCATGCTTTTGCAAGCCATCCGCAAATGGTTTCTATCGATCGACGTGTTTGTCGGGCTCAGTCGATTATAGGAATTGGCGCGAAGCCTGTCAAGCAGACTGCCGAGCCGCGGTAGAAACTGCAGGCGATGTCGGCGGCTGCACATCGGTAGTGTATTCATTTCGGTTGAAATAGAAATCCTTAGCGCCGAGGTGGGGACAGCCTGGTTTTTCTCAGTAATTGCAACTAAGTTAGGAGGATTCACCACAGAGGCACAGAGGACACAGAGATAAATGGCAAAGCGACTATGACCAATTCGCAAAATCAAGATCCGTTGACACTTGAGATAATTGGCGCAGCAATAGAGGTTCATCGCGCGTTGGGTCCTGGCTTGCTGGAAGAACTATATGAAGACGCTTTCTGCAATGTACGATTTCTGAGGGAAGGTATCAAGCGCATAGTCCTTTAGTCCAATCCCTCTGCGCTCTCTGTGCCTCTGTGGTGAATCTCCCCCCATTGCTTTGGGACATAGTGGGCAGATTTACATGACTAAGTTTGAACTAATTCTGTGTACTCGGTTCTTGAGATTGAATTTCAACCGACTTCGATACACTACCTGCACATTGCTGTTTGTCTTTTGCCGCGTGATATGTTACATTCTCGGCAATTACAGATTGTCGACAATATTGGCGCGGCCATGCTCACTGAGCGTTATGTATGGCAGCGGGGGGTTTGCGCCGGCTGATTGCGAGGAGGGACACTTTATGGGATTAGCGACAAATGCCGACCAATTGGTGGAAATGGCCGTGGTCGGTTATGTGAGCCAGCCGACGGTTCGGGGTTACATACCGCATGCCTCGGGCGAAGCCACCATCTTGCCGGGCATGTCTGGCATGGTATATAACGTGCGGGTCGGGGATGACGCCTTTGGTTGGGCGGCGGATCATCTGGAGCCGGGAGCTTCCATCGCCCATCCCGATCTCGATGCCGATTACGCCATGCACTACCTGACCTGCATGGGCAACCAGGCTTTTGTCATGAGCGGCCTGTCAAAAGGCACAGAGGGCATCGTCACCGGCGAACATGCGCGCCTGCTGGTGGATTTTCCGCCGGAAGCCGCCGAAATGATCGGCGTCGGCGATGCTGTGCAGATTCGCACAAAAGGACAGGGTTTGAAACTTGTCGATTACCCGCAAATCACGTTCAAGAAATGCAGCCCGCGACTGATCGATAGTCTGCCCATTGAAATGGTTGACAAGCGCAGGATCCGCGTGCCGGTGACGATGGAATTGCCGATACGGATCATGGGTTCCGGCGCCGAGTTGAATCCGGACTTCGTCGACCAGGACTTGATGTCCGGCGATCGCGCGCTCATGGCGGAACTCGGCATTGACCAGATGCGGCTCGGTGATTTGGTGGTGATTGATCACGCTGATCACCGCTTCGGGCGCGGTTACAATCCCGGCGCCGTCACCATCGGCTTGTGTATCCATGGCGATTCGATCATGACCGGGCACGGCCCGGGCATCCTGACCCTGATGACATGCGACGAACCCTGCATCGAGTGGGTGATTGACCCCAACGCAAATATTGCCAACTACTTGAACATTCGGAAGGTATCATGAGCGCAAAAAACAATGCCCAGAAAGTTGTCAGTGTATCCGTACAAGGGGTGATCACACCGCCGCGCATGCCGCCGTTGCCCGCCATGCCCTATTCGCTCGCGGCGGATGGCACGCCTTTCCTATTGCCGGCTTATGGCAGCATCGTCTACAACGTTTCCATCGGCGATTCGGCTTATGGCTGGCTCGCGGACTGTGTGCACCCCGGTGTCAGCGTCAAGCTCAATGATGCCACCGGCAATCGCGGGCTTAACGTTCTGTCCTGCGTGGGCAATACCGCCATCGTCATGACCGGCAACGCCCAACGCGCGCGCGGCATGGTCACCGGCAAGACCGGACGCTTCTCGGAACACGTCATTATCCACTTTGATCCAGAAGTGCGCGAGCAGTTGGCCATCGGCGACAAGATCGTCATCAAAGCCAAAGGTGTGGGACTCAAGTTCGATGACCATCCCGATATCATGCTTAAGGGTTGCTCGCCGGAGCTGGTTGATGCCCTGGAAGTGACCACCAACGCAGAGGGCAAACTCTCGGTACCCGTTGTGGCGCAAGTGCCGCCGCATCTGCTGGGCGCAGGCGCCGGTTTGACCAGCGAAGGCGGCTCGATTCATATTCAGACCGCCGATCGCGACGCGGTCAAAGAAGCGGGTTTGGATCAGCTACGGCTCGGCGACGTGGTCGCGCTGACGGATTACGACAGCAGTTGGAATCACGGATTTCTGCGGGATGCGGTCGGCATAGGCGTGATCGCGCAAGGCGACAGTCCGCGCGCCGGTTATGGACCGGGCATCTCATTGATTATGACCTCGGCCGGTGGCCATATCGAGCCGATGGTGACGCCAGGTGTCAACCTGAACGATTTGCTAATGTAAGCCCCCACCCTTCATCCTTCCACAAGAGCGGAAGGGACTATACTGGAACGCCAGGTTTCAGCTTTCTCCGCTTACATCATCGTAGGGGAATGGGGACAAGAAAGAGACAAATATGAGCTACATCAAGCACATGGCATTTGCCGTGAAAAGCGTGGACGAAACTCTGAATCGTTATCAAACCTTGCTCGGCGTCGGCTTGGACGCGCGCGTGGTCGTCGCGGAAAAGGCGCGTATGAAAGTGGCGATATTTGAGGTCGGTGATATCGAATATCAGTTGAATGAATCGCTGGATGCCGATGGTCGCTTCAGCAAGTGGATCGCCGAGCGCAGCACCGAGGGCTTGCATCATATCTGCTACGCTGTCGAGAACATCGACATGGCACTGGAGAGTGCCCAGCAGGAAGGCGCGACACTAAAGGAATGCAGTTCCTGCAAGGTATCGGGCAGCCACCCCCATCCCGAGGGGTATGTCGCCTTCCTGGAGCAGGAAACCGGCGGCATCGAGCTTGAACTCATGCAAGTCTACACACCGGAAGAACTCGAACAATACAAGTCGATCCGGGGCATCTGAACGATGAGCATCACGCTTGTCCAAGTACCGGTTGACGACCTGGAAAACTTTGTCCATCGCGCCTTCATAGCAATGGGCTTGTCGCCGAAAGAAGCGGATTACTGCAGCGCGGGTTTGATGAATAGCGAACTGCGCTGCCTGCCCGGGCAAGGGCAAGGCGTGGGTCGGCTGACCGGCTATTACGACCGCATCTCTAAAGGACTTTATCAACCCGGTACGGAAATAGACGTAATCAAAGAATCGCCGGCTTTGGCGCTGATCGACGCCAATAGGGTCATGGGTTCGGTGGTTGGGCAAGCAGCCATGCAAATCGCCATCGACAAAGCCAAAGTCTGCGGCATCGGCACGAGCATCGTCTTTAATAGCACACACTTTGGCTCGTCCGGCTTTCATGCGCGGCGGGCGCTGGATGCCGACTGTATTGGCATTGCTATCACCAACGCGGGCGCGGAGATGGCGCCCTGGGGCGGGCATTCGCCGCGCGTCGGCACCAATCCCTGGGGAATGGCGGCGCCAACCGGTGGGGACTTCCCCGTCGTACTCGATATCGCCTTGACCACAGCCGGCAAGGGCATGATGCGTTGGTACGAGCGCGAGGGCAAACCGATGCCGCTCGATTGGGCGCTGACGCCGGATGGCCTGGAAACGGATGATCCCACCGCCGCCATGTCTGGCGCATTGCTTGGCATCGGACAGTACAAGGGATATGGCTTGTCGCTGTTCACCGATGTTTTGACCGGTGTCATCGGCGGCGGCGGTTTCGGGCTGGCGCCCTATCAAGACCGCTCGATAGCCAAACTGGATGTCGCGCATACCTTCATCGCCATCGACATCGCCTGGTTCATGCCGGTAGAGGAATTCAAAGCGCGTATGGATGCTTTCATTGCCGAGATCAAAAGCAGCGAATTGCGCCCGGGTTTCGACGAGATACTCGTCCCTGGCGAGATTGACCATCGCCGCGAGCAGTCTTATCGCCGCGTTGGCGCATTGCTGGACGCGCAGGTATTCGACCGATTGCGCGAGCTGGCGGGTACCCTGGCGATCGACTTTCCATTTGAACGAGAATTGGTGAATTAGATGAATACAGCAAAAGCTCTAAGCAGGCCCCTGGCCGGACGAGTGGCCGGATTGGACAGGCTCTCCGCGCCGCCAAAGGACGAGCCCGATGTCCCGGCAAACGTGATTGAAGCGGCCGTGGCTGCCTTGGCGCGTGGCGAGACACATTACACCGACCGTCCCGGCATCCCCGAGTTTCGCGCTTGGGTAGCTGATCATCTGGCGGAACGCTTCGGGCTGAGTATCGATCCCAAAGAGGTCACCATCACCTGTGGCAGCACAGAAGCCCGTTTTGTGACGATGACGCTGCTGGCAGAAGCAGGCAGCGTCGTGCTTTGTCCGGGCGAGTCCTCGGGGATCCGCGGGGCCTTGCATCTCATTGGCGCAAGGATCGTTGATTCAATACAGGATGACATCAGCTTGCTTTACATCACACCGGACGTCTATCATGAAACCGCGCTGGAGCTGCTGCAGCGAGCGGAAGCGACCGACTGGTGGATCGTCTATGATCTAAGTTTCGCCAAGGCGAGTTCGGATTTCCACCCGGCGCAGAACGAAAAGCTGGCCTCCCGCGTCGTCACCATCAATTCCTTGTCCGATGACTTGGCCGGCTGGCGGCTGGGCTGGATGGCGGGCTCGGAAGCGGCGCTGCGCTTGCGCGCCGGCAAACAAGCCATCACCATTTGCACAACCGCCGTCTCGCAATGGGCGGGGCTGGAATTTGTCAGGACAAGTGCTTCATGACCCTTGCCAATCCCAATATACCGGAAGCTGTTCGCGCTGTGGCCGCCGATGGCACGCAGTTGCGCTATACCTTGATGGAGCTGGCGGCGCAGATGGATGACATCATCGGGCTGGGACGTGGTGATCCTGATTTGCCGACGCCACCCCATATCGTGGAAGCCGCCAACCGCGCCATGCGCGAGCAGCAGACTGGATTGACCCCGGTCAAAGGCTTGCCGCAGCTACGCAGCGCTATCGCCGAGCACATGCGTGATCACAATGGCTTGCCCGTCGGGGCAGACAACGTCATGTTGACCACGGGCGGACAAGAGGGTGTATTTCTGGCTATACAGGCGCTAATCGACCCGGGAGACGAAATCCTGGTGCCGGACCCGCGCTACACCTCCTATGATGATGCCATTCGTCGGGCCGGCGGCAAGATGGTCATGGTGCCAACCAATCGCGAAGACGCCTTTAACCTGGAAGCGGAAGCGGTTGAAGCGGCGATCACACCCAAGAGCAAAGCGCTGCTGATTGTGACGCCGAGCAATCCCACCGCCGGCATCGTCACCGAAGATCGCCTGCGGGCTATCGCCGATGTTTGCATCCGCCACAACTTGATCGTTATTGTCGACGAGATCTACGGAAAGATCGTCTATGAGCCCTGGCAGCATTTCAGCATAGGTTCGCTGCCGGGCATGGCCGAGCGGACGATCACGCTGGACGCCTTTTCCAAGACCTACGCGATGACCGGCTGGCGCTGCGGCTATGTGGCCGCGCCGGAAAACGTCATCGATGCCATGGCGCGCATCAAGCAAGTCACCACCGGACCGGTCGCCACGGTTTCGCAATGGGCGGGTTTGGCTGCCATCACTGGTCCTCAGGATTGCGTGGCTGAATACAAGGCGATCTATACCGAGCGCCGCAAGGTGTTGTTAGATGGCTTGAAAGAGATGGGATTGGCTTATGGCGAGCCGCGTGGCGGGCTCTTCGTCTGGGCGGATAGTTCGTCGACAGGCATGCACGCAACGGAATTGTCATACTTGTTGCTGAAAGAGGGACGGGTCTTGATCTTCCCGGGTACTGCCTTTGGTGAAGAATGGCGCGAGTACGTTCGCATCACCTTGCTGGAACCGGTCGAGGTCTTGCAGGAAGCGGTGGAGCGCATGCTGCCCGTGCTCGAGCGATACCGACTGTGAAATATACCATGTTGACGGTATACCTGTGGATGCGGTATATTTTCCACTTGGTGCATTGTGGGTAAAGATGCGGTATATTCGTTGCAATTGCTGGTTGAGCGAGAAAGGAGCGCGAGACAGAATCTTGGCAAGTATCGTCAGACTTAAGTAATCGATATAGGAGTACAAAATGAACAGGAAAATCACACTGATGCTGTCATTGCTGCTTATCGTAGTTCTCGGGCTTGTGCCTTTGGTGAGCACTGCCCAAACAGTTCCGAGGCCGGACGACGATACCATTGTAGTGGTGGAAACCGGCGAACCGGGCTCGCTGGATCCGGCCCAGATTGGTGGCGCTACCGGTGGCCGCAACTTCCGTATTTTGTTGCACGTGTTCGCCACACTCTACGAGTTGGGTCAGGCCGATGGCGCAATTGATCCTTATCTCGCCCACAGTTTTAGTGTCTCCGACGATGGCACGGAATGGACCTTCCACCTCAACGAAGGATTGACCTGCCACGATGGCGAGCCATTGACGGCGGAAGATGCCGCTTATAGCTTCAACCGCATGGCGGATCCCGCCAACGGCTTCACCGGCAACTCGGCCGGCTTCGTTGTATCCTCGACCGGTTTTGTTGAAGCGCGCGCCGATAGCGAGCTGGATGTCACCATCGTCGCCAATAAGCCGCAGAACCGCGCCATGCGCCTCGGTTTGATCGCCGAAGTCGTGGTGCATTGCAAGGATTCCTACGAAGCGATGAGCATGGAGGAAGCGGCGCGCAGCGCGGTCGGCAGCGGACCCTATCGCTTGGTCGAATGGGTACCGGGTGAGTATATCCGCTTGGAACGCGTCGAAGGCTTTGGATTGCGCGACACACACTTCGAGGAAATCGTCTGGCGTTTCATTCCGGAGCCGTCAACGGCGGTGGCGGAAGTCATCACCGGCAATGTCGATATCCTCAAGGGCTTCCCGGCGACGCAGGTCGACGCCATCAACAATTCCGGCGTGGCGGAAGCGCGCAGCTTCCCCGGCACGACCCGCTTCTACATCGGCTTCCAGATGAATCCCGAAGCCGCTTTCCGCGTGAATACACCCAGCCTGGGCGCCGATGCGATCATGGAGACCGATGTGCGTGTCGCTCTGCAATATGCTGTTGATGTAGAGGCGATCTGCGAGAATCTGCTGCGAACCGTGTGTCAACGCGCGACCAGCCTGGTCAATCGGCCAAACAATCACCCGACGCTTGAGCCCTATCCTTACGATCCGATGAAGGCCGAGGAATTGCTCGACGCGGCTGGATATCCGCGTGGCGATGACGGCGTACGCTTCTCGCTTGAGCTGAAAGCGCGGCGGGCGACGGGCGCGGGCGGCTCCGATGTCAGCCTGGCAATAGCGCAATACCTGACCGATATCGGCGTGCAAACCGAAGCCATCTTTATGGAGTCGGCCGACTGGCGCGAGGAGTTGATCTACCACCAGCTGGGTCCCTTGTACATGGGCGGCACCGGCGGCAGCAAGTGGAGCGCCCAGTACGATATGGCTGATATTCCCGGTCACCTCGCTGGCGGCGCCGCTGCCGAGACCAACTATACCCATTGGGACAACGATGTCTGGTTCGATGGCTGGGATGCGCTGCCGGCTTTGACCGGTGATCCGGAAGCGGAGCGCGCGCTCGAGATCGCCATGCTGGCAGAATTCTATCGCGACCCGCCCTGGCTGATGCTCTATGCGGGTCCGCGCCTGGAGGCGGTCAGCAACCGACTCGATTACAGGTCGCGGGCGGATTTCTTCATCACGGTCTATGACGCGAAGGTGAAGGATATGTAGGTTACCCCACGGGGTAGTTTGTAGGGGTCAGCCATTGGCTGACCCTCTAAGAGATATGTACGCACGGGCGACCCACTGGGTCGCCCCTACAGCTAATGATCTTGGACAGACTCAGGGTGGGGTCGGTTTCCCATGCATAAGTACATCATACGCCGGCTGCTGTTGACTGTGGTGGTGATCTTAGGGGTCACGCTCTTGACTTTTGTTTCCATCCATTTGGCGGGCGATCCCACGCTCTTCTACATCAGCGAGCGCGCCAGCAAAGAAGAGCGCCTGGAGGCGCAACGGCGTCTTGGTTTTGACCGTCCGCTGCACGTACAGTATCTGGAATTCATCGTGAATCTGGCGCGTGGCGATACCGGCACATCGCTTCAATATCGAGTTCCCGCCTTTGGTGTCGTCATGGAGCGCATGCCCGCCACGCTGGAATTGACCATTGGCGGGTTCCTCTTGTCGACGATAGTGGCATTTCCCATTGGCGTGATCGCGGCCACTCGGCGCGGGACGATGACGGATGGCACCGTGATGCTGGGCGCGATGCTGGGGCAATCGATGCCGAGTTTTTGGCTGGGGCTGATGTTCATCTTGTTCTTCGGCGTCACGTTGCGCTGGATGCCGATTTCTGGGCATGTGCCCTTCCTCAAGCCGCTACTCGAAGGCAACGCCGGGTTAGCGCTGGCCAACCTGCCCGAAGCCATCCGCTATTTGATCATGCCGATGGTGGCGGTATCGGTCTATTCCATCGCGCGCAACTCGCGCCTGATCAGGTCCGCCGTGCTTGAAGTGCTGCGGCAAGATTATGTCGTCACCGCCCGCGCCAAGGGCTTGAACGAACGCACAGTGTTGATCCGCCACGCCGTCCGCAACGCCCTCATTCCGATCGTGACCGTGTTGGCGCTGCAGTTCGCCTTCCTTTTGAATGGCGTTATTGTGACCGAGACCGTCTTTTCCTGGCCCGGCGTCGGGCGCCTGGTATTTGATGCCGTTAATCAGCGCGATGTGCCCCTCGTGATGACCTCGGTTGTGCTGCTTTCATTCCTCTTTGTCGGCGCCAACCTCATCGCCGACTTGCTCTACGGCGTCCTCGATCCCCGCATCCGGCTGGAGTGAGATAATCCTGATGAGCGCCCCGCCTGATTCCAATCCAGCGCCATCCAGCCGCGTTCCGGCGCTCGCTTTTCAAATGGACGAGATGTATACGCCCCAGTCCACTTCCCGGCGAGCGGCTTCCAGCATGGTGCAGGCGCGTTATCCAGTGGTCGCTGTATTCTTTCTGACGCTCATTGCGCTCTGTGCAATATTCGCGCCACAGTTGGCGCCGAAAGATCCCAACCGCGTCGAGATATTTTCCGTGCTCAAGCCGCCGTTCTCGTACAATCGAGATGGCGAACTGGAACATGTCCTGGGCACGGATTCCACCGGGCGTGATGTGCTCTCTCGGGCGATTTTTGGCGCGCGCATATCTTTCTCAGTTGGGCTGGTCGCGGTCGCGCTTGGCGGCGGAGCGGGCACGATCCTTGGCATAATGGCCGGTTACTTCGGCGGTCGCGTCGATGACATAATTATGCGTCTTGTCGATATCCAATTGGCTTACCCCTTCATCCTCTTCGCCATCATGGTGCTAACCATCCTGGGCGAAGGTGTCCTAAACCTGATTATCGTTTTGGGGATCGGCCAATGGGTCACTTACGCGCGAATCGCCCGCGCCGAGACGCTGGTGCAGCGCGAGCGAGAATACGTCGAAGCGGTTCGCGCTTTGGGCGCCACTGAAAGGCGCATCATCTTCCGCACCATTTTGCCCAATATCCTGACGCCGCTGATCGTTATCGCCTCATTCAACGTCGCTGGTGTCATCCTGGCCGAAGCATCGCTGTCATTCCTCGGTCTCGGTGTGCCGGAAAGCGTACCAACCTGGGGAGCGATGCTTGCCGACAGTCGCAATCAACTGCTGAGCGGCTCCTGGTGGCTGGCGGTCTTCCCCGGCATTGCCATCATGTTGACGGTTGTATCATTGAATATTCTCGGCGACTGGACGCGCGACTTCCTGGATCCGCGCCTGCGCGGTTCGGGACAAGGATTGTAACGGGAGAGATCATGTCCAAATTGCAGGGTAAGACAGCCATCGTAACCGGCGCGGCGCAGGGTTTGGGTTATGCCATTGCCAAAGCCTACGTCAACGAAGGCATGCGTGTCGCCATGATGGATATCCGTGGCGATCTGCTGGAAACGGTCGCTAGTGAATTCACAGCAATGGGCGGCGATGTCGTGCCTATCACCGTCGATTTGTCAGACGCCGCGCAAACGCAAGCCGCCGTCGACGCGGCTTTGGCGCAATACGGCACACCCCGCGTCCTGATCCATAACGCCGCGCTATTGATCACCCGTTCTATGCTGGAAATCACGCTGCAAAACTGGCAGAAGGAGATCAATATCATCCTTCAAGCCGCATTCATCTTGAGCAAGGCGGTCTGGAAGCCGATGATCGATGCCGGTGGCGGCAGCATCGTCTACTTATCCTCTGGCTCCGGCTACAAGGGCTTCATCGAAGAAGTCGCCTATAACCCGGGCAAGCACGGCATCGAGGGACTGATGAAATGCCTGGCGCTGGAAGGCAAGCCGTTCAACATCGCCGTCAACTGCGGTACGCCGGGCGCGCCCATGAATACCCCAATGTCGGACTCGAATTACACCGAGGAACAGAAACAGCATTGGGTCGACCCCGCCCTGCTGACGCCAGCTTTTGTCTACCTGGCAAAACAAGATGCCTCCGGTTTGACGGGACACCGCGTCGCCGCCCGCAGCGACGGCTCCTGGGATGCCCTAGACTTGCTCTAAAAAAAGCCACAACCTTGCGCAAATCTCGACTTGCCTTAGAGTAGTTCTTGGACATGAGTATTATAGAGCAACCTACCAGGTCGCCCCTACATAGCTCCAAAATAACAAGGGCATCAAACGCATTATCGTGTGATTTTTCCCTCTGCGCCTCTGCGTCTCTGTGGCTGAATTCTTAAGGAGAACGATATGGCTGAACACACTCTGGATGACAGCGTCAGTCAACCTTTCTGGGATAACTCCGTCACGCCGCGTCTGGTGATTGATCCGGGCGATACGGTGGTCATGGAATGTGCCGAGCCCGTTGGTCAAATGACGCCCGATTCAAACGCCGACGACCTGGCGAAGCTCGATTTCAGCAAGGTACACGCCCTCACTGGCTCGATCCAAGTCAATGGCGCAAAGGCGGGAGACGCTCTCCAAGTCGAGATCCTCGATATGCGGCATAAAGGTTGGGGCTGGACCGGTCATATCCCCGGTTTTGGCTTGTTACAGGAAGACTTCGATTTCGCCTATATTCACCACTGGGAACTCGATGGCGAAGATTGCGTTTTCGGCGCTGGCGACATCGTCCTGCCCTTCGAGCCGTTTCCGGGTTGTGTCGGCGTAGCGCCGGCCGAAAGCGGGCGTCTGGATACTATTCCGCCGCGCTTCAATGGCGGCAATGTCGATATCCGCGACCTGGTGGTCGGTTCGACTTTCTGGCTGCCGGTCTTGGCTGATGGCGCGCTCTTTTCCACCGGAGACTGTCACAGCGCGCAGGGACAAGGCGAGGTCAGCGGCACCGGCATTGAATCTCCCATGACCGTCACCATGCGCTTTGACGTGCGCAAGGACCTTACGATCAAGGAACTGCAAATCCGCCGTCCCAGCCCCATGACCAAGGTCGACAGCGCGGGTTACCACATCACGACCGCGCATGGTCCCGACCTGATGGAAAACGCCAAAAACGCCGTCCGCTACATGATCGAGTGGTTGGTGGCGAATTATGATCTTAGCGAGAGCCAAGCCTATTGTATCTGCAGCACCGCGGGTGACCTCAAGATCAGCGAAATCGTCGACGTTCCCAACTGGATCGTCTCAATGCATATGCCTCTGAGCATCTTTGGCTGAACGGATTTCGTACGATTGTCCTACGGTCAATCAGGCCGCATGCTCGTTGGCGCATCCTTACGCCACCATGTCTTCAGTACGATAGTTAGGCAATAAGGATTCATCATGCGAGCATTTTTGCGAATCACTGTAATTGTAATGCTGTCAATGGCATTGCTTGTCCAAGCTCAGGATAGCGAATTGCCGTCCTGTTCTACGGCAGAGCTATCCGCCTTGCACGACAGAATCGACGGAATCAGCGATCTCTTTGAAACGGTTTCTAACATTCGCACAATGGATGATCTGCTGGCATATAGTTATTCGCATCTTGAATGGCGCGAAGGCATTTGGCCAAGTTCGCCTCGGTGTGCGCAAGCCTTCGAGATTGCCTTACTGGCAAACCAGCTTATCGGTGACTACGTCGCCCTGATTATCCTGAACTCCTATCCGGGCGAGTTGGATGCGAATCCCTATAGCGTCGGTCAGGACAGCGGCGCGGCCAGGCTCCAGGTGCTGATGAACGAGTTACCGCCGCCCGCCAATTCAGTTGACGCGCCGCCGGCTAGAACTCAGCGAGAATGTACAAGGGCTGAGCGCGAGTTCGTCTCTTCTTCTCTGCTACCTGAATACGGCAGTTTGACAGACATTGCGAACGATATAGAGATTCCCGAGGACTACTTGCGCTACGTCCAGGCGCTGTTGACGTGGCGCCAAAACAGTCTATCGAGCTATCCACCCTGTGCTGAAGCGATTGAGTTCGCTTGGCTGGCCAGCCAGACCGCCGCCGATATTTCCGCGCTTATTGCCCTGGATTTCATGAGGGTTCCAGAGGACGCCAACCCCTATTCGGAGCCGGAACGACAGGGGACCAGACGCTTGGGCGAGTTAGGCGAGGAGTTGCGAGCCGTTGCCCTGCCTGACGAAGTGATGCAGGCGATAGCGCGGGAATTGGGAACACCGGGCGGCGGTAACTGGCGGCGATGTTCAGTCGACGAGTTGGAAACCATTGAGAATATGCTGCCCGCGTACCAGTCGCTGGAAGATATGGCGGCGGGAATCAAAACGCTTGACGATTTGCTCAACTACAGTCACGCGCAAATTGAATGGCGTGAAAACCTGCTGGCAAAACTGGCGCGTTGTGGTGAAGTGCTGGAAATCGCCTGGCTGATCAGCGAAAACATCGGCGACCTGGCGATCATGTACGCCCTGCAGTTTATCGATGTACCTATAGATGAAAGCCCGGTCTGGCAACAGGTGATGAGCAACGTCCCCGGGATTGACGTATGGGAACAGACGCTGCCTTCGCTGATGACCGCTTACGATCAGTCAACGGATTATGGCGAACTTCCGGCGTGTACCAAGGCGGAGTTAGATGCTCTCGCCTCAATCCTGATAGAGCACCTTGGTATTTTCAAGAACCGAGAGTTGATGCGATCCGTTGACGATTTGCTAAAGCTTATTGAAGAGCAGCTTAGCTGGCGCGAATTTGGTTGGTCGCAATTGCCACTCTGCTACGGAAGTTTTGAGATTTTCTTGCGATCTTACTGGTTCGCCTGCGATAACGCTGTCGGTGTCGCCCTCGAGCTTGCCGATATTCCCGATGATGCGAATCCATATCCGGAACAACAGGCGATTGGCAAATCCCACATCGAGCGTTGGTATGCCATCGTTGACGGAATCGTAGCCGCGCCCAGCGCAAACGGAGCGTCCATTGAAACACAAAAACCGCAGGATTGACCGGGACTGTGGCGGCTACCCCGGCTGCATTAGCAGCAATTTTGCCGAAGACTGCAGGACTACCCGGCTTGAATCGCGGATTCGCGTCGGCCGGCCTTCTGGAGCTTCTTGATTCGGGCTTCGGCCTTCGCCAGCTTCTTTCGCAGTTTTTTATTTCCGCCTTTTGCTGCCTTTTTACCTTCGGCTTTGGTCAGGCGCGCGCGTAGAGCGATCAACTCCGATTCCGCCTCTTCCAGTTTGCGGCGGGTGCTTACAAACTCGGATTCCCGAGCTTGCAGACCAACCTGCCATTCATCCAATTCCAGCGCCAGCGACTGAAGTGTTTCACGCTCTCGGGCGAGCTTATTCCGCTCGCGAGTGACCAAGCCTTTGGCTGTTGCCAGGCGCTTTCTTTCCGCCTTCAACTGGTCAATTGTTGCACCGGCTTCTGTGGGATTGTCACTCATACTTCAGTTATCGTTTCCGCTACATTAAGTTCAGTTTGCGTGACTCGAAAATACCACAGATAGCGCGGAGTCACAAATTTCTTAACATTGCGCCAGTCCAATCCCGCACTGGCAAGCGTAACCGCGCGGTCATATCATGGCACTCAGCGGCATCGGACACGATCGCAAGACAGACACGCTCCATTCATTGGAGCAGAAACGAGCAGCCGAACATGGAAAAGCGCGAACTGAGCATCGCCTTCCAGACAGACAAGCGAGCGCAAGCATACATTGACCTGGCCAAGCTGGTGAACGAATACAGCTTTGATGCTGTGACCGTCTATTGTGATGCGCCTTTCCATCCCAGCTACGCGCCATTGATGTTGATGGCGCCGCACATCAAACGCGTCCGCGTCGGTCCGTCGGGAATCCCCCCTTCGCGCATGCACCCGCTCGATATCGCCGCGCAGACAGCGCTGCTGGCAGATTTGGCAGTGGGCGGCGTTTATCTGGGCCTGGTGCGCGGGGGTTGGCTGGCCGATCACGGCATTCAGGAACTTCAACCGCCCATCCAAGCGATGCGCGAGGCGATTGAGATTATCCGCAAAACACTTGCGGGAGAATCCGTCGGCTACGCCGGGCAGGTTTACCAGATCGCCGAGCACGTGCGCGCGCCCTATCCCTTGCCAGAAGCCAAAATCCCTTTGCAGATAGGCACCTGGGGCAAGAAGCTGGCCGCTTTGGCTGGCGAAGTTGCTGACGAAGTCAAAATCGGCGGCTCGGCGAATCCCGATGTGATTCCTGTGATCGCCGACTACATTGCTGTGGGCGAAGCGCGCGCCGGGCGTCAAAAAGGCTCGGTCAAGGTGGTCATCGGCGCGGTTTCAGTGATTGATGAAGACCGCGAGCTGGCGCGCTGGATTGCCCGCAAGTCGGTATCCCTGTACATGCCGATTGTCTCGCGCCTGGATCCCACTTTGGAAATTGATCCCGAACTCATGAAGCGCGTACAAGCGCATGTCAATGCTGGCGAAGACGAAGCCGCCGCTCGGCTCATTCCGGACGATATCCTCGATCGCTTCATATTTGCCGGCAATCCGGATGATGTAATCAAACAATGCGCGCGCCTTTATGACGCGGGCGCTCAGCGGATTGAGCTGGGTACGCCACACGGCGTGCGCGAAGCCGCGACCGGTATTCAGCTTATCGGTCATAAGATCATACCGGGGCTGCGCTCATATTTGTCCGCGTAGGACTTGAGACCTGCTCGTGAAGCAAGGCAACCCGGTTTTGCTATCGCGCCTCCATAGCAGTGCTCAGCACAGAGCTTGGAATCGCTTTGACCTGTCCAAGACTTCGCCTAGTACCGGAAAAGGACGAAATGACCGCCGTCGAGCCAGTCGGCGCTTATCGCAGCAGCGAACACTCGATCAGCTGCAATCCCTAAGCAGGGCAAGGCAAACGCGCAACATGAGTGATACGACGCCGGGTCCGCTGGTGAGCGTCGTCTTGCCTTGACACCCCGCAGGCACTATACTGTTTTCATCTGTTAAGGATTTGATCAACATTCTCGGAAAGGTAGATTGATATGAGTAAGAAACTACTGATTGTGCTTTTGCTACTTTCCACCACCTTAATGCTCGGCATGGGCGTACAAGCGCAAGACGATAGGGAAACTTATGTGCTTGGCGTCGTCCTGCCCTTCTCCGGCAATCTTGGCACCTTCGGCCAAGATTTCGAACGCGGCGTTCAATTGGCGGTTGCGCAAGTGAATGCCGAGTTGGAGGCAGCCGGTTCTCCAATTCACTTCGAGATCGCCAGCGCCGATACCGAAAACACACCAGAGGGCGCCTCGCGCGCGCTGCAAACCGTGGTCCAGACCACCGGCGCGCAGGTTGTAGTGGGTCCCTTGACCACGAGCGAAGTCCTCGGCGCCAAGCAATTCGCCGATGAAAACGATGTGGTCATTGTTGCGCCGGCTTCCAGCGGCGCCGCCGGAGCGATTCCGGGTGACAGCATCTACCGCGTCATCTATCCGCCGGATGTTTTCGCCTCCAAAGCCTATGCCAACATCGCGCTCGAACGCGGTCACGAAAACATGGTTGTCCTGCATCTCGACGATCCCTTTGGCAATGGCATGAACGAGGGTTTCACCGCCAACTTCCTGGCCGGTGGCGGTGGCGAAGTCGCATCCTTCGCCTATACGCCGGGCGCTACCGAGCTCTCCAGTGAAGCCGCCGCGGTTAGCGCCGCGCTCGCCGGTTTCGGCGACAATGCCGGCTTCTTCTGCGTCTGCTTCCTTTCCGGCGCGCAGGCCTTCCTGCAAGTCGCGCAGATTGACCCAATCTTGACCACGGTGCAGTGGATGGGCAACGAAGCGATGACCGCTGCCGAGATCCTCGCCGACCCCGGGCACGCCCAAACACTGGCGAATGCCGACTTCATCACTGTATCTTTCTCCAGCGAGTCGACGCCGCTGACGCAGATCTTCATTGATGACTTCAATGCCATGTTTGACAAGGATCCGGGCATTTTCACCAACTATGCCTTTGACGCTGCGAACATCGCCATGTTGAGCATGCTGGCTGCCGGCAATGACGGCGCCGCTGTTAAGTCCATGTTGCCTTTCATCGCGAATCACTACATCGGCACGGCTGTACAAGCCTTTCTGGATGACAACGGCGATCAGGCGATTGCGAGTTACGGTCTCTATCAGGTGAATGACGATCTTTCGGCCTTTGGCGAAGTCGGCGCCTATAACGGTAACACTGATACCATCACCTACAATTGATCGGCTGATCGGTCCGCCTCGGATACAAACAGCGAATGTTCCCTCCCGCTTCGAAACGGGAGGGATCGCTAGCTGATCGGTTTTAGGTCTTCCATCATTGGGGGACGAGGTTAGGGATGCCTACTGCTCTGTTGGTGACTTCAATCGTCAATACGATTCAGATCGGCAGCCTCTACGCGTTAATGGCGCTGGGCATCACCTTGACCTTCAGCGTCATTCGGTTGCCGAACTTCGCCCATGCTGAATATGTGACGGTTGGCGCCTTCGCGGCGCTGATCGTCTCGCTTTCGGGCGGAGTCAATCCCCTGGTTATCATGGCGGCTGCTTTTGTGGTCGGGGCTCTGGTCGCCCTGATCAGCCACCTTGCCGTCTTCAAACCGCTGGAGGGACGCAAAGTATCCCTCTATACCCTGATTCTGTCGTCCTTTGCTGTCGGGCTCATTCTGCGCTATATCCTGTTCATGATCGCCGATTACTTCAATCTCTTTGACACCCGTATCCGTATTCCACTGCAAATTGTTTACCGGGAAGGCGCGCTCATCCTGACAAATGTCTTCGCCTGGGTGGCGCCGACGAGTATCGTGCTTGTGATACTTCTGACCTTGCTGCTCAATGCGACACCCTTGGGTCGCGAGATGCGCGCCCTCGCCAACAACATCAGCCTGGCGCGCGTCATAGGCATCCCAGTCGAGCGAGTGAAAATTTATACCTGGGTACTGGTTGGCGGGCTTGCCGGGGTCGCGGGCGCGCTTTGGGGCTTGCAAACGGCGGTCAGCCCGCTCATGGGCTGGGTCGCGATCCTGTCCGTTTTCGCGGCCGCCATTCTCGGTGGGCTGTCAAGTTTTTCTGGCACCATTCTCGGCGCCTATATCGTGGCCTTCTCAGAAAATACGGTGATGCTCTTCCTCAATTTCAACTTCGGCCTCGATCTCGCCTACAAGCCGGCGATCCCGTTCTTCATCATCATTGTCGTTCTGCTGATTCGTCCCCAGGGCTTCACCGAGCTTTTCAACCGCAGCCGAGACTTAAAGCGATGATAAACATCGATATTGGCGCTACCGCCGTCGCTATATTGACGCTCTTTGGCATCTATTCCTTGATGGCGATCAGCCTCAATTTGGAATACGGCGTGGCCGGCGTGCCCAATTTCGGGCAGGCGCTCTTCGTCTCGATCGGCGCCTATGTCGCCGGCCTCACTTACACGCGTTTGCTGCCACTGCTGGCGGGCGCGGAAGTCATACACCCCTGCCGCCAGACCATGGGTCAAGCGCTGCAATTGCGCTCGGAGATCATGGCGACGCAACCCGTGGCGGGTTTCATCAATCTTGGATTCACTTTCATATTCGCGGCAATCCTGGCCGGTCTGGTCGGTTTTGCCGTCTCGTACGTGACGCTGCGGCTCAAGGAAGAGTGGTTCCTGGCGCTGGTTCTGCTGGTCGGCGGAGAGATCGTGCGCATCGTCGTGCGCGGCGCCGACGACTTGATCTGCTCCCACAATGGCATTTCCGGCGTCGCCCAGCCCTTTTATTTTCTGGACGACCCCCGCGCGAGCGCCTTCTTTTTCATGTTGCTGGCGCTGGTCCTCGCGGCGATTGCCTACCTATACAGCCAGCGCCTGGTGCAATCGCCCTATGGGCGCATGTTAAAAGGCCTGCGCGAAAACGAAGACGTGACACGCGGGCTAGGCAAGGGCATCTCCCTGGCACGGGCGCAAATCATGTTGATCGGTTCCATGATTGCTGCTGTCGGCGGTGTGCTCTTCGCGTTGAATACCGGCTTTGTCAACACCAACGACTACGTGGTGACGCTCACGCTGGACATCTGGGTGATGGTCGTCTTGGGCGGCGTGGGCAATAATCGCGGCGCTGTGCTCGGCGCGCTGCTGATAGCCCTTATGGATCGCTTTACACAGATAGCTGCGATCGCCATGAATATGAGTGGTTCACCGATTGAATTCAATTATGCGCGCTTCATTCTTTTTGGCGTGATATTGCTGCTGATGCTGCGTTACCGTCCGCAGGGTCTGTTGCCCGAATCGCCACTGACCACCAATGCCCATGATGTATTGCGGCGGAGGCGCTGATGCAGCCCTCGCCAATACGGGAATAGAGCCATGCACCTGGATATCATAGCGGCGGCGCAACTAAGCGATGAAGAAACGAAGGCGCTTCAGGCATTGAGCGCTGCCGTCTACCCGCCGAGACCGGACGCGGAAACAGCTGCTTCACAGGAAAAGTGGGCGCTTCCACAATGGAGCATCATGATACGAGATGTGGATCATCAACTTGTTTCACATGTCGGCGTCTTGACGCGACTTGGCTTGGGTGACGATAAAGAGATCCTCATCGGCGGGATTGGCGGTGTAGAAACACACCCGTCGCAGCGCGGCAAAGGCTACGCTGGGGCTGGGGTACGACGGGCGATCGAATTCCTGCATCAACAAATGGAGGTCGATATGACGCTCCTTTTTTGCAGCCCGCGAATGCGGAGCTACTATCAGCGCCTTGGCTTTAGATCTTTCGCTGGGGATACGCTTGTACGGCAAGATGGCGCAAAGATCTTAATCCCGCGCAACGAGGTCATGGTGATCCCTGCCATGAAACCATTGCCGCAATGCGCGGTACTCGATTTATGCGGTCTGCCTTGGTGATTGCGACAGCACGGCGCCAACTGCCCGCATAGTGGAAAGGGAGGCTGATGCCTGACGGGTCTGTGCCTGCGCGACCTCTGCTGGAGCTCCACAACATACGCAAAGATTACGGCGGCTTGCGGGCCGTGGACGATGTCTCGCTGCAAGTTCCCGAAGGCGCCATCATCGGCTTGATCGGTCCCAACGGTTCGGGCAAGAGCACCTTGATCAATCTGATCGCGGCCACTACCGATCTCTCAGCTGGCCGAATCGTGTTTGATGGCGACGACATCAGCGGCTATTCGTCGGATCAGGTCTTTCGGCGGGGCATCGCCCGCGGGTATCAAGAGCCGTCGCTGTATTTCAAAATGACCGTGCTTGACAACGTGCTGCTGCCGATCAAAGGACAGCGTGGCGAACATCCCTGGTATGCGCCCTGGCGGCGACACTGGCAGGCGGAAGAAGAGAGGCATGCGCAGTCCGCGATCGGCGTCCTGGAGCAAGTGCGTCTGCTGCAGCATTACGATACCCTGGCATCGGACTTATCGGGCGGGCAGATGAAACTGCTGGAAATCGCGCGCGCTTTGATGGGCCAGCCCAAGCTGTTGCTGCTGGACGAGCCGACGGCTGGTGTGGCGCCCAACCTGGCTTATGAGATCTTCCAGCAGATCGCACACCTGCGCGATGAACATGGCATCACTTTCCTGATCGTTGAGCACCGACTGGAGATCCTGTTCGACTTCGTCGACACTGTCTACGTGATGCACCTGGGCAACTTGCTGGCGGAAGGCAGCGCCGATGACATCGCCGCGCATGAAACCGTGCGCGAAGTCTATTTTGGTGATTGAGTAGGTTCGTCATGATCAAGGTGGATTCGCTGACCGCTGGCTACGGCAAACTGGAGATCTTGCAAGATCTCAGTCTCACCTTTGCCGACATGCAATTCAGCGCGGTGCTGGGACCCAACGGCTCGGGCAAGAGCACGCTAATGAAAGCGATCATGGGCATCAACAACATCTTCGGCGGCTCGATTCAACTGGACGGACGCGAACTGGTCGGGCTGCGCACCGAAGAGATCTCGAAAATGGGCATCGCTTACGTGCCGCAGCGCGAGAACATCTTCAACGAAATGACGGTGCTAGAAAACTTGCAGTTGGGTGTACGTAGTCTGCCGCGCGAGCAGCGGCAAGACTCATTGGACGAACTGTTCAAGCTTTTCCCCATTTTGGGACGCCGCAGATCACAGAGGGCGGGACTGCTCAGTGGCGGCGAGCATCAGATGGTGGCGATCGCTATCGCCTGGCTCAGCCGACCGGCCATCATGCTCCTGGACGAGCCGAGCGCCGGTCTGGCGCCCGCCATCGCCAGCGATGTCTTCCGCGTCCTGCAGGATCTTCGTCAGCAGGGCATTACGCTGGTGGTGGTGGAACAGAACGCGCGGCGCGTTTTGCAGTATTGCGATTATGCCTTTGTCCTGCGAGAGGGACGCCTGGCCTTTGAAGGCACGGCGGAAGCCTGCTTACAGGACGAGGAGACCATCAAGGGTTATCTGGGGGTGCACTAGATAACAACGCTTCCATAGCCGCCCGCAACTTGCCGGAAATCCGCACCGGCCCCTGCGTCAGCCGATTCACAAAGACATGCACAAAATATCCGACCGCCGCCGGCTCTTCATCACCCGGCTTGAATATGCCGATCTCGTAGCGCACGCTGGAGTTGCCAAGTACCCCCACTCGCAGGCAGGCATCCACCACCTCGGGAAAGCGAATCGGCTTGAGGAACTGGCAATGTGTCTCGACGGCAAAACCGACCGAGTCTCCCCCGCTGAAATCCAGCCCACCGACGTCCATCAGATAACCGTTGATGACAGTATCAAAGAATTCGTAGTAGATGACGTTGTTGATGTGGTGATAGACATCGTTGTCGCGCCAACGGGTGGGGATTTGCCGGCTGTGCCTGTAGTGCGCGCGACGTTCGTCTTTGGCTTCTCGCTCGGGCATGGCTATCCCCACCGGAAAACCAGCGCGTCAATCTTCTTTGAGATCGAGCGCCAGCGAATTGATGCAGTAGCGCAAGCCGGTCTTGTCGCGCGGACCGTCATCGAAGACATGGCCCAGGTGCGAATCACAGCGGTTGCAAACGGCTTCGACACGGCGCATCCCGTGGCTGCGGTCCTCGCGCAGGTCGACATTGCCTTCGTCGACCACGTCCCAAAAGCTGGGCCAACCGCTGGAGGAATTGTACTTGGTGGACGAGGAGAACAGTTCCTGCCCACATGCGGCGCAGGTGTAAACGCCCTCCGCTTTGGAGTTGACGTACTCGCCGGTGAAGGGACGCTCGGTGGCTTGCTGCCGCAAGACCGCGTACTGCTCCGGGCTCAGTTCGTGACGCCAATCTGCATCCGACTTCATCAGTTTCTCGCTCATTCGCTGTAGTCCTTTCGCTTTGTCGCATGATGTCATGGTATTCGGCAAATGTGAACGGAGTCTTGCGCCTGCATCAAGATTATAATAGAAGCCGGCGGGCAAACCCAAGTGCTTGACCTAAGTCGAGAACGTGTCGCATGCTATCATTGTCGGACTTTGATTCTCAACCAGGAGCCACCCATGCCCAATCAAATCCCCATCGGCGAAGTCGCGCGCGGATTCCAATTCGTCCTGGTCGAAACCTTCGAGAGCGTGGCTGGCGCCTACCTCGACCAAGGCACCTCCCTCTTCGAGACACTCGCAGGTATCAGCGCAGTGGGCGCCTCGCAGCCGATGGGCGAATGCGCCACCATCGCCGCCCATGTCGCGCATGTCGAGTATTACTTGCGTGTGCTGGAAGATCGCATGTTTGGCCGCGACCTGTCTTACGTCAATTGGGACGAGATCTGGCAGACCGTCGGGGGCGTCACGGAAGCGGAGTGGGAAGCCATGATCGCCGAGCTACGAACAACTTACGAGCGCGTCAAGGGCAATCTCGATGACGCCGAGAGCTGGCAAGGCATCACGGAATTGTCCTCAATGCTGGGCGTCATCGTACACAGCGCCTACCATCTTGGCGAAATCCGACAGATGATCTGCCACCAGGAGGCATAAATGCTGAAACAGGTCACCGTCTATCGCGAGCCGGGGCGCTTCGCTGGCTGGCCCGCCAATTACGGCATGTGGTCATGGGACGACGAGATCGTCGTCGGCTTCACCCTCGGTTATCATAAGACCGTTCAGCGCGGCCATGCGCGTGACAAGAGCCTGCCTTTTGTCAATATGCAAGCGCGCAGCAGCGATGGTGGCAATACCTGGCAGATCGAAGACTTCAACGGACAGCGGCCGGGGAATCGCGGACTTTCCGCCGATGAGCACATGGATGATGGCCTGCGTTTGGGGGAAGTCCTCGATCAGCAGCCGCCGACGGCGCCGGAGCAGGCGCTGGATTTCACGCATCCCGATTTCGCGCTGATGGCGGCGCGCACCGGCTTGGCGCGGGGAGTCAGTTCCTTCTTTTATGTCTCCTACGACCGCTGCCATCTTTGGCAAGGTCCGTTCCAGTTGCCGATGTTCGGGCAGACTGGCATCGCCGCTCGCAGCGACACCATCATTCAAGACAAGCACAACGCCCTACTCTTTCTGACGGCTAACAAAGCCGATGGCCGCGAAGGCAAGGTCATTTGCGTTCGGACACAGGACGGCGGTCAATCATTCGAGATGCTGTCGGAAGTCGGCGGCGAACCGGAAGGACAGGGCGACTTCGCCATCATGCCCTCCAGCTTGCAATTGCCGGGCGGACGCATCTTATGCGCCAGCCGTTGCCTACACGGTGCGAGCGGCAAATGCTGGATTGACTTACACGCATCGGACGATGGCGGGCGCAGCTGGCAATACCTCAACCGCCCGACGCGCTTCCGCGAGCCGGGCCATAGCGGCAATCCGCCCAGCCTGCATCGGCTGCCGGATGATCGCCTGGTCTTGATCTATGGGGTTCGCGATCGGCCCTACTCGATTGGCGCCCGCATCAGCAGCGACGAGGGTGTCAACTGGAGCGAGGAGATCACCTTGCGGTCCGGCTGCGCCACTGGCGATATGGGTTATGTGCGAGCGGTCGCGCTGGACGACGGCCGGGTGGTCTCGGCATATTATTTCAACGACCGACCCGATGGCGATGGCGAGCGCTATATCGGCGCGACGATCTGGCGGCCATGACCGGTCTCGATCTCCCCAACCGCAGCTTTTACCAAGGCGACAACCTGCCCTTCCTGCGCGGCATCAGCAGCGAAAGCATCCACCTGGTCGCGACTGATCCGCCCTTCAACAAGGACCGCGACTTCGGCGAGGCCTTCCGCGACCGCTGGTCTTGGGACCGCGACGTGCGCGACGAATGGATCGCCGACATCAAAGGCAAGCGCCCCGCCCTGTGGTCCGTGATCGAAACGGCGCGCCACACCTTCGACGAGAACATGAGCGCCTACTTGTGCTGGCTGGGCATTCGCTTGTTGGAATTGCATCGCGTCTTGCGCGCCGAAGGCAGCTTGTACTTGCATATCGATCACACCACCCACGCCTACGTCAAGCTGGCCCTGGATGCCGTTTTTGGCGCGGGCAAGTTCCGCAACGAGATCGTCTGGTATTACAAGACCGGCGGCGTCAGCAAGCGCTGGTTCGGCCGCAAGCACGATACCATCCTCTTCTACAGCAAGTCAGACAAGTACGTCTTTCATCCACAGCAGGAGAAATCTTACCTGTCGCACAAATACGGCTTTTCCAACATCTCGCTCGACGAGGACAAAAACGGCGTCTTCCGCATGGCTGCCATGCGCGATGTCTGGGATATACCCGCCTTGCGCGGAAACCAGCCAGAAGCGACCGGCTATCCCACGCAGAAGCCACTGGCCTTATACGAGCGTATCATCCGAGCGTCGAGTGTCGAAGGCGATGTCGTGCTCGATCCTTTCTGCGGCAGTGGCACCACGGTCGTGGCGGCTGAGCGCCTGGGGCGTCAGTGGCTGGCGGCGGATTTGTGGGACGAGGCGTATGAGATGCTGGTCAAGAGGCTGGAGGCGGAGGGCTTGCATATCAAGGTGCAGCTAATATCAGAAACAGCTTCCTCCTAGCAATCCTCAATTAACCTCAGCGACAAATGCTTTCGCAGGGTACGCCGTCTTTATCGCGATCCAAAGCACCACGACCACATTGTGTGAGATGAAATCGAGCTTCCGCACACGACGACATGTCGCCACAGTTTTTGCGCGGACTGCAAGAGAAGCTTGGCTGTTGCGGTGCCGCGGGCTGTTGCGCTGGTTGCTGTTCGCGCGTCGCAGGCTGTTGAACTGGCTGCTGCGCCGGCTGCTGTGGCGGCTGGCTCACAGCTGGCTGTGATGAACTGCCCGAGGTCTGTTGCCGACTTGGTTGCACAAGGCGAGAGCTATGCGTTAGCCAACCCGCGATAAAGACCTCTGCGCCATTGTGGCGAATCAGATACCAGTCGCCGCTCTTTCCGATGACCTGCAAGGCGGCATTAACCGATACAGATCCGACCCGGTCATAAGACGTGCCGGGACCGTTCCTCAGATTCACAGTCCCATGTGTGTATCGCGTTTGAGGCGATGAATAGCGGTTGACGTTGTACGCTGACGCCGCTGTCGGCACAGGTGTTCTTGAGGGCGGAATCGGTGTCCGAGTCGGCGGCACACGCGTTCTGGTCGGCGGGACGGGAGTAGCGGTCGGAGGAAGCGGTGTCCGTGACGGTGGGACAGGCTTGGCAGAGGGGGGTATCGATGTAGGTGATGACGGTGCGATCGGTGTTTCCGCGACGGGAATCGGTGTTGATGTCACGAAAAGCAGCGCTGTAGTTGGCGGGATTGGCGTCGCAGTGACCAACTGAGATCTCGCTTCGCCCCGCGATTCTCGACTGTTTTCGGCTTCTCGCTGTCTGGTTTCGCTACCTGCGACCGTTGGCACAGTGACACTCTGCTGCGCGCCGGCAGAGTCCGAGAAGAGAATGTACGCAGTTGCCACCAATACCAACGCGATAGAAAGTACGATTATCAGTCCGCAGGTGCGCAACGCGCGCAGAATTCTTGACATTGCCGCTGATGTCCAATCCTGGGTCAATGAACGCCAGTGAATGAGCGGCAACATTATCACGCATAGGACTAGTAAGCACCAGTAATGTATATATGAGTATTCAGAGGAATCTAACCGTTAGCTACGCAAAATATTGCGTTATGCGAATGGCTCGCAAGGATTGCGCCGATAGCGGAACGGTTTGAAGCTGGAACATGTCTGGGAGAGCGTAGCGAAGCGCAACGCAGACTTGACCGCGCTCCCTGTAATCCTCTAGTAATGTTCGCTTAAGTCAGAGGCAATATCCGCCTTCTATAGTGAAGGTGCAGCATTGGCTGTCCAAGCAAATCACTAAGGAGCAAACAAATGCGACTAAAATCAACACTCGTCCTCGTACTGCTGCTGGTTTTCAGCGGCGGCGTTCTGGCGGATCACCACGAATCGACATCCTTCACCGTCACCATCGAGAATGTCTCGGGCATCGGCTTGTTCGATAATACCGGCGTATCGGCGGTCCCGGTCGGCGCTGATGGCGCAGGACCGGCATTGCCCGGTGGGGCTTACGAGTTTGTCATCCATGCCAAAGCCGGCGATACCTTGACCTTCGCTACCATGTTGGCGCAATCGAACGATTTGTTCTTCGCGCCGGACGAAGCGGGGATCGCCCTCTTTGACGACGATGGCAACGCCATCAGCGGCGACGTCAGCGATCAGGTTGATCTCTGGGATGCCGGCAGCGAGGTCAATCAACCGATTGGCGAGGGCGATGAACAAGCCCCGCGTCAGTCGGGACCGAATACCGGCGCCGACGAGATGGGCGTGGTGCAATTGGTCAGCGACCTGGATGACGGCCTCGCCTACCCGGCCGCGTCCGACATCGTTTCCGTCACGCTCACCGCGGACGATATGGGCGAATTCACTGTGCGCATCGAGAACGTCTCGGGCGATTCGATGTTCGCCACGCGTATCACGCCTATCGGTTGGCTGGTGGAATCGCAGGACATGATGATGGACGACGAGATGATGATGAGCGGCGCGCTCTTCACCTCGGGTCATCCCGATTTCGGCTACGGCCTGGAATCCTTGGCGGAAGATGGCAATCCGGCCACCCTGGCGCAGGTCATGGGCGGGGGCGACTTCGCTACGCCGCTGGCGCCGGTCGTCTGGGCGGTTCACGAAGACATGATGGGCGTCGGCGTCTTCTTCACGACGGACGAAGCCGACCGCGGTGAGGGCTTGGAAGCCCTGGCGGAAGATGGCAACCCGGCCGTTCTGGCGGAATCGCTGATGGATACCAACCATGGCGTACAAGCCGTGCCCGATGGCGCGGACGGTCCCGGACCGGCCTTCCCCGGCAGCAGCTACAGCTTCAGCTTTGAAGCCTCAGCGGGCGATCACTTGTCCTTCGCTACCATGTTCGTGCAGTCCAACGATCTCTTCTTCGGTCCTGACGAAGAGGGCATCGCCCTATTTGATGACATGGGTCATCCCATCGAAGGTCGCGTCACCCGTCACATTGATCTGTGGGACGCCGGCACCGAGGTCAATCAAGAACCGGGCGTCGGCGCCGATCAAGCGCCGCGTCAAGCCGGACCGAACACCGGCAGCGATGAAATGGGTCTGGTTCAGCTAGTCGCGGATAGCGGCGATGGCTACAGCTACTCGCCGGTAGCTGCGTTGGTCCGCGTCACCGTCTCTGTCGACTCGATGGAATAAGCATTTCCAGTGTAGGGGCGACCCGCTGGGTCGCCCCTTTTCAATTCAAGCGCTAGTCCGCGCCCAAGGGCAAATCGACCCAGCGCCGCTCTCGATGTGAAATCTCCACCGCGTTGATGATCTCCTGCACCTGCGCGTTTTGAGCGAAGTTGCCCTGATTCTCATCCGTGTCGTTGACGATCTCTTCCATGAAGTTGTGCACCAAATTGGCGTAAAACATGGCGGGCCAAGGCTCGCCCGGCGTATAACCCGGCGGGTAGTAGCTATCCGGGATCGCCACCTCGACATATTCAACTTCATGCGCGTCTGGGCTGGTCGATTGGCGCAGAACCTCTTGAGTCTCCAGCTCGGCGCCCAGGCGGCACAAGAGCGCCCCCTGTGAACCATACATGCGCGCTTCCAGACCGGGATAGCTGTTGACCGTCACATAACTGGACTGAATCGTGCAGAATCCACCTTTGCTGTACTCGCCGATGTAGACATCGCCGTCATCAATGTTGGTGCGGATCTGCTGTCCGCCGGGCATGGTGCGGAAAGGCACGAAATTATAGAGCAAGCCAACCAGGCTCTTGAGCGGGCTATCCATGAACCATAAGCTGAGGTCGATGATGGGCGCGCCGTAGCCTTCAATTGAAGAAACCATGATCTCTTTTGTGCCCGTCTCCACGATCATATCCTCTTTGGTGACCGGCTCGGTGGGGCTGATGAATTGGGAATTCTGTTCGTAGCCGTTGAAGATGAAGGGCTCGCCCACAAAGCCATCGGCGATCAGGTCGCGCATGTATTGCATGGAGGGCGCATAGCGGAAAGTCAAGCCGACCTTGGTCTTGAGCCCCTTGGACGTGGCGATCTCGTGCGCGCGCCAGGTGCTGCGGAAATCATGAGCGACCGGTTTCTCGCACAAGCAGTGCTTGCCCGCTTCCAGAGCGGCAAATGCCAGGGGTTCGTGATTGTTCTTATCCCCCAGGTCGCCCCGCGTGCAGACATCAATCACATCGATATCGTCGCGGCTCAACATTTTTTCATAGTCGGTGTAGACACTTTCGATGTTGAAGCGGTCGGCAGCGTCCTTCGCCAAATCGCTGTTAAAATCACAGATTGCAACCAGATCGCATAGTGGCGAACGCACAAATCCCGGCAGATGGGCGCTATTCGCCCAGCGTCCCGCGCCGATGACGCCTACTCGCAGTTTGTCTGGCATAGCAGCGCTCCTGTAATGTCTAATTCTTCAAGGGTTGGGAGACGACGTAGGTCATCGCGCCGGCTTCAAGCTGCGCCATGAAGGGCCGCAGCAACAGAAGCGCCGTCTGATCGTAGGGCGCGCGAAATTCTTCTATTGTGGCGAAGGTTGCGGGATGGTGTAACTGTCCAAGCAATGCATCTTTCGGGACCAGCGTTCCGATATGCGAGGCGTCCAGAACCGGTACGAATATCCCGCCAACGGCCGGACGCAAGACGGTGGTTCCGCTCACCGGACGTGGCATTTTGATTGGAGGCGGCGCCTTGCGCTCGTCGATGATACCGACTTTACACAGCGCCCGCAGCAAGCCCTCGGCGATTCTTTCCGCGCCGTTTTCTTCGAATTGGCTACGCCCGCCCAACTCCACGGCAGCTACTGTCATGCCCAGGGACTTGGCATAGCCGGGCAAGCTGTCCGCGCCCGCTTCCCGTTTGACGATGTAGGACGCGGGAAACGAAAGCGAGAGCTCTCTTCCGCCTTCCATCTCGAAGACAAAGTCGTTGACGCACCAGCTTCCGCCGCCATGCAAGTCAATCACATAGTCGATCCCTTCCAAGGCTTCGGTCGCCAGGACATGGGCAACGCGCTCGGTATACGATCCCGCGGGGTTGCCCGGGAAAACCCGATTAAGATCGAGCTGATCAATCGGCGCATTGCGTTTGTCGGCACCCATCGCCAGTGGATTTGTCATCGGTACGACACGGACAAAGCCGTCCACGTCCGCGGCATCTATTCTCGCCAGCAATTTGCTTATTGCCCAGCCGCCCCAAGGTCCTTCGTCACCGTGAAGCCCGGCGGTGATCAAAACGCCGGGACGTCCATCGCCGAATTCACCCAACCGGAGCTCGCTCGATCCAAAGGCCGAGGTGACGCCGATGGGATATCCCCGCCAACGCAACCTGTCAAGAATCCCGGCCATTTCCCGCTCCAATCTGGTTTCCTTAACAAGCAATCCGCCGCTCGTTATTATCAAATCGTCAACAATTTGCCGACAATCGCCCAATGCTACTAGATTCTAACGATAGCGACAGGGCTTATCAAAAGATTCGCAGCGCTTTTCCACTGATTGGTTGACGTCCACAAAGTAGTTGAATAGGAGTCTCTTATGTACAAGAAAGTTCTTGTTCGCTTAGTGTCTCTATGCCTCGTTTCGATCCTGCTGTTAGTTTTGCTGGTCGGGTCGGTCGCGGCGCAGGATGAAGTGGTGCTGACCTTTGGCATCAGCCGTAGAGTTGACACCCTCGATAATACCGCGACCGCCTTCTCCAGCGTGGAAGTCATCGTTGGGCATGTCTTTGATACCTTGGTCAAACAGAATCCGCTCGGCAGTTTCCATCCGGCTTTGGCTACCAGCTGGACCAGCAACGCGGACGCGACCGAATACATCTTCGAGTTGCGCGATGATGTGACTTTCCACGATGGTACGCCCTTCAATGCAGAAGCGGTGAAATACACCTTCGATCGCATCGTCCACCCCGATACCAAGTCGCAAAGGGGTTTCAGTTTCATCGGTCCCTACCTTGAATCAGAAGTCCTCGGCGACCATAGCATCGCCGTAAGGTTCTCGGCGCCCAACGCTGCTTTCCTGGATGGCGCTTCGCATCCACAGCTTGGTCCGGTTTCGCCGACGGCTGTCGAAGCCTTGGTTGCAGATTGGGGCTTTTCCGGCATCGTTGGCGCGGGAGCATTCATGTTCGAATCGTATACGCCGGATACCGAAGTCGTATTGGTCAAGAACCCGGATTATGTCTGGGGCGACGAGGCAGTCTTCGGGATCAGCGGACCCACCGCGCTTGATCGGTTGATCTTTAAGATTTTGACCGATCCCGGTACCCGACTTGCAGCGCTGGAGAGTGGCGAAGTCGATATGATCGACAGTATTCCGGGGCTTGATGTCGCGCGGCTGAGAGATAGCGCGGATTTCGTCGTCAGCCAATATGATCAGGCGGGTCATGGTAATTCCTTGATGTTCAACCACGAGCGCGCCAACAAGCGAATTGGCAGTGCGCAAGGCGATTGCGCAAGTCGTTGATCTCGAAATCATGCAGGAGATCGTCTATGACGGGCTGGGTTACAAACCCTGCAGCGCGCTGACAGCCTCGATGGTCGGCTGGACCGATGTCTTCTGCCAAGTCAATCCATATGACCCGGATGCCGCGGGCGCCATACTTGATGAAGCCGGCTGGATCATGAACGAAGAGACCGGTATGCGCGAGCGCGATGGCGAGCCGTTGGTGGTTCGACACTTCGGTGCGGATCGCCCGCTGGGCAACGCCACTGCGCAATTCTTGAAGGAAGACCTGGCTAATGTCGGCATCGACTTCGAGCTGAATATTTCAGATTTTTCAGCCTATATAACAAACGTGGTCGCTGGCTTGCACAATACGCAGCAGTGGTGGGATACACAGACAGATCCAGACGGCGTCTTCCGTACTCTCTTCCACACTTCGAATGCCGGTGGCGGATCCAACCGCAACAATTATCGCAGTGAGGCTATGGACAATATGATTGATGCCGCGGTTGGTATTAGCGATTCGGAAGCGCGTGTCGCAGCTTATGCCGAAATCCAGCAGATATTGGCCGACGAAGTGGTCATGATGTACCTGAACGATCCGGTTGTCACCTACGCCTCGATTCCCGAGGTCCAGAACGTGACGATACTTGGCGGTGGCTTCGTGCCGGACTTCTATTCCGCTACGATGGACGGGTAATGTCTCCGGACAACATATCGTAGCTGGAGTGTTCCGAAGTAAATTTCAACTGCTGCCCCTCCCTGATTCTGCGAGGAGGGGTGGCTGTCCTAAACATAAGGTTGAGAGCATTCGGCGGGCAGTTGCCGGCGTTGGCGCGGGATTTAGGCGTACATCGGACGGGTTCGGTTTTTCTGCGGCGATCGTCTCGTCGAGTAGCATGTAGCACACGCATTCGCATTTCTTCTGATTCTGGCCATCTCTGGTTGCTATGAGCAAATACCTGGCCAACCGCCTGCTGCAAACTATCCCAACGATCTTCCTCGTCACGATTGCCGTGTTCCTCATGCTGCACCTGACGCCCGGCGATCCGGTGCTCGTTTTCATCGGCGACAAACAAAGCACTCCTGAACAGCGTGAAAAAGTACGCGAAGACATGGGCTTGAATCGCCCCTTGCACATTCAATACCTGAGTTATATGGCCAATGCCTTTCGTGGCGACTTGGGGCGTTCCCTGCAAACCAATGTGCCGGTGACGGCACAGATCGTCAATCGCTTGCCCTGGACCATTGAGCTATCTGTGGCTGCGCTGCTGATCGCCGCCACCATCGGGATCACGTTAGGCACCCTGGCAGCACTGTATCACAATACCATCATCGATACGCTGGCGATGGCAGTGGCATTGGTCGGCATTTCCATGCCGGTCTATTGGTCGTCGCTCCTGCTGATCTTGCTATTTGCAGTGCGTTTGCGGGTTCTGCCTGCCATTGGTCAAGGCGGGCTAGAACGGCTAATCCTTCCATCGCTGGCGCTGGCATTGGTCTCGGCCGGTTCGCTGGCGCGCATGGTACGGTCAAGCATGCTTGAGGTGCTCAATCAGGATTTCGTCTTGACGGCGCGCTCCAAAGGCGTCAGCGAGCGCATCGTGATAATCCGTCACGTGCTGCGAAATGCGTTAATCCCCGTGGTGACCATCCTCGGCTTGATTCTTGGCTATACACTGAGCGGCGCCGTCATCACGGAGACTATTTTCGCCCGCCTGGGTATCGGACAGAAATACGTAGAGGCCGTCTTGCAGAAAGACTTTACCGTGGTTCAAGGCATGACACTGTTCATCGCCTTGATGTACGTCTTTGTTAATATCGCGGTTGATGTCGCGTACGCCATAATCGACCCACGGATCCGCTATGACTAAGACGGATTTAACGCTGGCCGATCTGGGCTTCGCTCAATCGCCAAAGTGGATACGCTTCGTCAGGCGCGTTTTCCGCTCGCGCAATGTCGTGGCGGGGGCGACAATCCTCATTGTGATCATGTTGCTGGTGGCGCTAGCGCCACATATCAGCCCCTATGAACCCACCAAGCAATTCCGTCGCAATCGGCTTCAACCGGCCAATGCGGAATTTTTCTTGGGCACCGACAACCTTGGCCGCGATATCTGGTCGCGAATCCTTTATGGCGGGCAGGTGTCCTTGCAAGTAGGCATTATCTCGGTCGCGATAGGCGCAACCCTGGGTACGCTGCTCGGCTTACTCGCCGGCTATCTGGGCGGAAACGTCGATACACTGATCATGCGCTTTATCGATGTGATGATGGCCTTTCCCGGCATCTTGCTGTCATTGGTTATCATCGCCGTCCTGGGACGCAATCTGCCTAATGTGATGATCGCAGTCGGCTTGTCATCGATTCCTGTGTATACGCGGGTCGTGCGCGGCAGTACGCTTTCAGTTAAGCAAGTTGACTTCATCATCGCGGCGCAGGCGCTTGGCGGCAGCTCCTGGCGTATTATGATGCGCCATATTCTGCCCAACGTGGCCGCGCCACTTACCGTGGTGGCTACCAACGGCGTCGCCAGCGCCATCATCACTGGCGCTGCGCTGAGCTTCCTGGGATTGGGACAGCAGCCTCCCGATCCGGAATGGGGCTTGATGCTGAATGAAGGACGTGAATTTATTCGCGCGGCCGCCTGGGTCACAACCTATCCCGGGCTGGCGATAATGATCACGGTGCTTTCGATCAATCTGCTGGGCGATGGTTTGCGTGACATCCTCGACCCGCGCCTCAAGCTCTGATATTTATTCCCAAAGCATCGAATAGAGCGCAAAATCACTGGTTGTGATACCCCGCGGCAATGTGACCACCGCATGTACCATCTCCGCGATGGTATCGGTCGTGACCAAAATCGACTTGTCGATGCCCGGCGAAGCGGCGTCGCGCATCGGTGTATCCGCAGGTCCGGGCGAGATCATCACCACGCGGATCATTTCCGGTCGCAATTCGGCAGCCAGCGCACCCGTCAAGCCTTTCAATCCGACCTTGGCCGCGGTGTAAGCGCTAACCGACGGCACCGACATTGAGGTCACAATTGAACCGATATTGATGATGCTGGCATTGTCGCTGCGCCGCAGATTGGGTAGCAAAGTGCGCGACAAAATATAAGGCGCGCGCAAATTGGTCTGCAAGATGTGGTCAAGCTGTTCGTTGCTGGTATCTTGCAGGAATTCGATCAGCCAATCGCCGGCGCAATTTACCAGAACATCGACCGTTGTATCAGCTAACTCAGCGCCGAAAGCCGCAATCGCCTCGTCGTCAGTGACATCCAGGATATGAACGCCAGCGGTGATGCCCTGCGCTGCTACTTCGTCGGCGACAGAGAGCAGCTTGGCTTCCGTTCTTCCAACCAGGATCGGCCGGATATCGGTTTCAGCGAACTTGAGGGCAATCGCCCGCCCCATGCCCTGCCCGGCGCCGGTGATCACTGCCGTTCTATGTGTCATGGTTTCTCGCTCCTAGACTTTATCGTCAATCAGTTGACGCAAACGCGCGATATGCGCCGGTCCCACCTCGCAACAACCGCCCACGATCGACGCGCCGCCGGCGATCCACTTCTTTACTTCCTCGGCATAAACCTCCGGAGTCAAATCAGTACGCGTGGCGAGTTGATCAACACCGCCCCTCGACGCCCAATGGTCGGGTATCTCGACGAAGCCATTTGCGTAAGCGCCGAAGCGCATGCCGCTGGCCCGCAGGGCTGGCAAGGCGCTGTTGATGCTGTCCGGCGTACAGCAATTGATCAGCAGCGCATCCGGCGAACGATCGCCCAAACTGTCAATCGCTTGGGACAATTCAGCGCCGCCGCGCAGAACGCCCGAACCATGATCTTGCAGGGTCAGCGCCAGCCAGACCGGTTTTCTGCGACCGGCAGCTGCTTCCAAAAAAGCCTTTGCTTCGAAAACTGTGGATAAGGTCTCGCCCAGGAAAATGTCGACATAGGGATCAAGCAAGCGCATCAATTCTGCGAATTCCTGCACCGTCTGCTCATAAGAGAGCGCAAACTCATTGATGTAACTTGCTTCCAGCGGTGGCAGACTGGTCGCGATCCGCACATCGGCAGAGGCGCTGGCATCACGCGCTTCGGCTGCCAATTGACCCGCCACTAGCACCAACTCTTCAAATCGATCTTCCAGGCCGACATGCCGCAGATGTGTCCGCGTGGCGCCATAAGTATTGGTCGTGATGACATCGGCGCCCGCCTCGATATAATCCATGTGGATTTGCCGTACCAACTCTGGATTTTCGTGCAGCGCGGCCGTCGCCCATTCGCCGTATCCGCCTTTGCCGCCACGATTAACGATTTCCTGTCCCATGCCGCCATCAAGTAGAATCAGGTTGTCCGCCATGGTTCCTCCTTACCATCAGCATTTGGGCGGGATTGTAGCACGGCGAAATGCTGCGGGCAACGAGTCACACCCGCGGCGACGGCAAGACACTTTACAATTGGCGAACATATGTGCTATCATCTAGGAAGGGTCTGATTCGAGGACGGTCCCTTTTGCGCCAGGAGACAGCGATGCATGAGCTAAATCGCCAAGACATGAGAGCAAACGCGCTTCGAATCACAGCTATCCTCGCGCTTACCGTTTGCGGCATCTTGATTGGTGTTGCGCTCGCGCTGATTTTGGCGGACGCATTGGGTCAATCCTGTTCGGCAGACAGAGCTTGTCAGACCGGTCTATACGCGCTGATCGGCGGCATCGCATTGACGCAGGCGGTTAATCTGATTGTCATCTATGTGCTGAATCGTCAAATGAGGCGCCGCAAGAAAAAGCGCATGCGCGCTGGACAAAGGCGCGGCGCATGACAGAGACAGAAGTATTTGCTATAAACGATGAACAAGGACATAGCGGAAAGCGACGTGTCGCATGAACACAGGGGAAAAAAATGGCGCCCAACCCGAAGGTACAGCCAGGCTCGTCATCGGCAACTGTGTCGAAGTGATGCGACGCTGGCCCGATGGCATCATCAATTTGACTGTCACCTCACCGCCCTACGACGGCTTACGCGACTACAAGGGTTATGAATTCCCGTTTGAGGCGATCGCAAAAGAGCTATTCCGTGTGACCGCCGACGGTGGCGTGCTTGTATGGGTGGTCGGCGACCGCATCAATGGCGGGCGCAGTTTGACATCATTTCGCCAAGCCATCCACTTCCAGGACATCGGCTTTACCGCGCACGATGTCATGATCTACCAGAAGAAAAATACCCCTTTCACCCGCAGCAATGCCTATACCAACGCCTACGAAATGATGTTTGTGCTTTCCAAGGGAAAGCCCGCCACCTTCAATCCGCTCAAGGCGCCGACACAGCGTCACGGCTATGAGATGCTAACGCATAACAAGCTGCCGGACGGGATCAACAAAAAGAAGCTGGGCAAGCTCAACAAAGAAAAGACCCGCACCAACATTTGGTCCTACGCCGTCGGATTGGGCGGCACCACCAACGACAAGATTGCCTTTCAGCATCCGGCGGTCTTCCCCGAGAAATTGGCGCTCGATCATATCCTGTCTTGGAGCAACCCGGGCGATCTGGTGCTTGACCCCATGTGCGGTTCCGGGACGACTGGCAAGATGGCGCTTTTGCACGGCCGGGATTTCATCGGGATCGATATATCACCGGAATACATAGAAATCGCCAGTCTGCGCTTGGGCGCATCCGGCTTTTCCCTGGCTATCGAAACGGGCATCGTATCGCCGCGGTGATAGCCGAGCAAGGTCGGTTACCCAAACAAGTGACATAATCGGCACAGGCTCGGCCTGATCCTTTGAGAAAACTCTCAGTATTTCCAAGAAAGTAATGAGAATGCCTAAATGTCGTTTGTCTACCCCATCCCCGGCTAATGCCCCCCTCAATCCCCCCGCTTCAACGGGGGGCAGAAACCCCAATGCTTTGGGGAAGGGTGACTCGTCTTTGAGATTAGGGTTTTAACCTGTAGCACCTGCTAGATCAGTCCGGCATGAATCAGCAAAGATCGTTTTGGCATTGGCTGCTCCGCTTTTCTGACGCTTCGGGGCGTGGAGTTGGTTTTCGCGGGATCGACGTGGTACTATCTCTGAGTCCACTGTGGTAAATGAACCCGTGAAAGTCCCGGCAAGGTCACATATCCTCGATATTCACCGCACCCAAAAGTATCCGCCCCGTTGCCAACGACCGCCGGTATCGCTACAATACCAGTAGAATGACAATCCAAGTGAAACGAGCGAAACCATGGAAAACGTGACCATCCCGACCTTATATCCCGTAAAGCAACGCCTGCCCAAGGGCGATCCCCTTGATATCGGCCAGACTCTGGACGCCGAATGGCGGCGCCTGGGGCTGGCCGAGCAGGTCCGGGGCAAGCGCATCGCGCTCGGCTTTGGCAGCCGCGGCATCGCCAGCATCGACCTTGTCGCCCGCAAACTGGTCGCGCTTGTCAAAAAGTCGGGCGGTCAGCCCTTCATCGTGCCGGCGATGGGCAGCCACGGCGGTGGCACCCCGGCTGGACAGATCGATGTGCTCGATGGCTTGGGCATCAGCGAGGCGACCATGGGTTGTCCCATCCACGCCACCATGGAGGTCGTCGACAAGGGCATGACGCCCGTCGGTCTGCCCGCCTATATCGACAAGAATGTCGCCGAAGCCGACGGCTTGATTATCACGAACCGCACCAAAGTGCACACCGATTTCCACGGTCCTCATGAAAGCGGACTTTTGAAGATGCTGGCGATCGGATTGGGCAAAGAGAGAGGCGCCCTCTCTATCCATCAGCGCGCGGTTGTCGGCTTGCGCGATTATATGCCGGTCGTCGCCAAACACTTGCTGGGCAGCATCAATTTTGTGGCTGGTTTTGGCATCGTAGAAGATGGCTATCACGCGGTCGCGCAGCTCGAAGGCTTCACGGCCGACACGGTCGTCGCGGGCGACCAGCGCCTCTTGCAGCGTTCGCGCGAGTTGATGCCGAGTTTGCCGGTGGACGAGATTGATGTGCTGATCATTGATGAGATGGGCAAGGATATCAGTGGCGCCGGAATGGACACCAATATCATCGGCCGCTGGATGGTCGAAGGCGAGCCGGAGCCGGAGTCGCCGAGAATCAAGCGCATCGCCATCCTTGACTTGACGCCCGCTTCCCATGGCAACGCTACGACCTACGGCCTCGCCGATTTCATGTCGCGCCAACTCTTCGACAAAATCGATTTTCCCATCACTATGAAAAATATGTTCACCAGCGGCTTCCTGAAGCGCTGTCGCATGCCGCTGGTATTCGAAAACGATGAAGAGACGATCAAGGCGGCGCTCTTTGATGCTTTCCGCGCCGACCCGTCGCAGTGCGCCAATGCGCGTGTGGTGCGCATCAAGAACACGCTCGCCCTGGAAAACCTCTGGGTCAGCGCCAATATCGCCGCCGAACTCAATGGTCGCGATACCGTCACCGTCAGTGACAAAGCCGCATCCCTGGCCTTTGCGGCCGGCGCGCTGGTTTAGGGACCATATTGAACTGATATTTCACTGTGGGAACGGGCGACCCGCTGGGTCGTCCGCAATGCGCGAGCTGGTTTCACTCCAAGCCCAGCGCGCGCAGGTTTCGATAGCTGATTGCCAGGCTCTCGAAGGGATCGCGCTGGCAAAAATCCTGCTCCACCGCGTAAATCTCGACACCCGCACGTTTGCAGGCTTCCAGTATCCCCGGGAAATTCATATTGCCCTCGCCCACCTCCGCCATCGCTTGCTGCGGGCGCGGTCCCTTATCGTCGGGCAGCATCACCATGTCTTTTAGGTGAATCGCCGGCATCCTCCCCGTCATACGGTCAATCCAAACGACAGGATCGGCGCCGCCGTGCTGTATCCAATAGGTATCGAGTTCCGCCTGCACATAACGCGGATCCGTCTCGTCGAACATGATGTCCAGGCCGCTGCGGCCGCCAAAGTTGATGAACTCGAAACTGTGGTTGTGGTAACTGAAGGTCAACCCGGCGTCCGCGAGTCTTTCGCCGATGCCGTTGGCGATAGCCGCAAAGGTTCGGAATCCGTCCTCGCTGTCGCGGAACTCTTGCGGCATGCCGCCGATTGCGACGTGACGACAATTCCACAACTCGTGCTGCGCGATCACGCCCTCGATATCGTTCTGGAGTAGGTCCACACCCACATGCGTATTGCAGATCGTCAGCCCGTTTTCGTCGCAGATGCGCTTGATGTCGGCGTCGTCTATGGCGCCGATCGAGGACATTTGCACCAGGCGATAGCCGATCTCGCTGATTTTTCGCATGCTCTCGTCAAAGTCGGCGCGGGTCTTGGTAAAGTCTCGAACCGTATATAGCTGCGCTGCCAGGACTGTTTGGCTCATTGCGTCGCTCCCTCTTTGGCTGACTCGTCAATATAACGCTGCAGCAGATTAGCGAATTCGTCGCCGTCTATCGGCAACGAAACAGTTTGCCGTTTGTGAGACGACAAAATAATGCCGTTGTTAATCATGATCGAATTTAAGCCTTCTTCGGCCGGCGCGATCAAGTCAGATCCCTTGGAGATCGCGTCAGCGAAGTTTGCGATCACAAGTTCGTGACCCTGTTTGCCGTGGTGCTCGAAGTCGACGATTTCGCGTTGGCAAGGCACTTTGTCAAAGCCCTTTTGTGACTCCCGCAGTTGCTTGATTGATGACCATTCGTTGCGGAAGAAAATGATCTCGTCGTTCTCGTAGACCAATTTGCCGTTTTCGCCGCTGATCTCCAGGCGATTCGTCCCGGGCGATTCACCGGTGGTGGTGATGAAGTGCCCGACCATGCCATCTTCGTGTTCCAGGTAGACGGTGACTTCGTCTTCAACTTCAATGTCGTGGTGCTTGCCAAAACTGGCGAAGCCGTGGATCCGCGACGGCACGCCCACCAGCCACTGGTACAGGTCCAGATTATGCGGACACTGATTCATCAATACGCCGCCGCCTTCGCCGCTCCAGGTCGCGCGCCAATCGCCGCTGTCGTAGTAATATTGAGTCCGGAACCAGTCGGTGATGATCCAACTGCAGCGGATCAGCTTTCCCAGCTCGCCTTGGTCGATCATCGACTTGATCTTTCGCCAATGCCCCCAGGTGCGCTGCATGAACATGGCCGCGAATACCAAGTCCGGCATTTGCCTCCGGAACGTATGATAGGCGTCGATCATGCGCCGGGCTTCGTTGACGTGCACCGCGATCGGCTTTTCCACCAAGACGTGGATGCCACGCTCGAAAGCTGCGATGCTCATATCAGGATGTTCGTAGTGCGGCGTTGCGATGATCACGCCGTCGATTGCCACAGAATCCAGCATCTGCTGGTAATACTTGAAAGAAGTCACCGAGGCATCGACATTGGCGGCTTGCAGCTTGTCGCCGTTTGTCTCGCAGACGGCGACCAACTCCGTATTGGGCAGGTCCATCACATGTCGGACGTGCACCTTGCCCATATTGCCCAAACCGACAATGCCAAGTTTTACTTTGTCCGACGCCATCCTCACCCTCGCGCGTATGCTCAAATTGATTCTAGCTGTCATTGCCACAAGCGAGACGATTATAGCGCAGAGGCAGCAGATTTGCGCCCTTGGGGATCAAACGGTTGCTGTCGATGTTCAAGCGAAGTTTCACCACAAAGCCACAAAGGACACAAAGAATTTTCACCACAGAGGCACAGAGAAACAAGTCAAACCGCAAGACTCCATTTCACGTCGAATCCGTAGGGACGACCCACTGGGTCGCCCGTTTCTGTCTTCTGCGAAACCCCAAAAACACGTCGAATCCGTAGGGGCGACCCGCTGGGTCGCCCGCTTCTGTTTATCTCTACCGCGAAATCCCAAAATCAGGTCGAATCCGTAGGGGCGGCCCACCGGGTCGTCCCAAAATCCTTCGTGCCCTTCGTGCCTTTGTGGTGAAAAACTAGCCCTTCACCGCGCCGAAGGTCAAACCACGCACGATGAAGCGCTGCACCATCAGCGACAAGATTACCGGCACCGTCACCGCGATCAACATCCGCGTGGAGACAAAGCCGAAATCAATGCCGCGTACCGTGTCCGAGCCTGCCACCAGCATCGGATAGGGCTTCCAATTACGGTTGGCGAGCACGCTGGCAAATAGGAATTCGTTCCAGGCGAAGGCGAAGCAGATCAATGTCGACGCGACCAGCGCCGGCCGCGCCAATGGCAAAGCGATGCGCCAGAAGGTGGTGAACTCGCTCGCGCCATCCACCAGCGCCGCCTCACGTAATTCCGTCGGCAAATCAGCGAAATAATCGCGCATGATCAAGACAGCGAAGGGCAAGGTGAATGTCGCGTTGACAATAACCATGCCGGCCAGCGTATCGAGCAGTTTCAAATCGCGGAACATCAAGACGAATGGGATCAGTGTCGCGACCGGCGGCAAGAAGCGCTGCGACAAAAACCACGACACCAGGTTGCGGTTGCCGATGCCATACTTGAAACGCGCCAAACCGTATCCGGCCAGCGTGCCAAGCGTGGTCGCCACCAGCGTCGCGCCCAGCGATATCAGAGTGCTGTTGCGCAGCGCCTTCATCGTCTCGCGCCCGCCCGAGCCAAATTCCTGATCCCAACTTTCCAAAGTCGGCTCGTATTGTATCCAAGGGATTATCGAGCCGTCTTTCCATTCCGACTTGAGAGAGGTCAATATGGCGTATCCGAAGGGTGAAAATGCTATAAAGGTACAGATGATCGCCAGCGCAATGATCACGCGGTCACCTAATGATCCGCGTGCGAACACGCTCTGCGCTGCTTGGGATGCGTGACCATCATGTATTGCTGACATGCCTATGCCCCCGACCTTACTCGAATCGCTCGCGCACGCGGTAGAAATAGATCGATGACACCACAATCGCGACCACCACCAGCAGATAGGCCTGTGCCGCCGCCTCGCCCAATTGGAAGCTGCCAACCAGCCCCTTTTCGTAGGCGTAATAGACATAGGTCTGCGTCACCGAGCCGGGACCGCCGCGTGTCAAACTGTAGGGGATGTCGATGATCTTGAGTGATTCGACCATGCGCAGCAGCATTACCGTACCCAGGGCCGGAGCGATCATAGGAAAAGTGATCGACCGGAAGAGCTGCCAGTTCGACTTGGTATCCAGTCGCGCCGACTCATAAAGGTCGTCCGGGACCGATTGCATGGCTGCAAGCACAACGATGAAGACAAAGGGCGTCCACTGCCATACATCGGTGAACATCACCGCAAAGCGCGCCGGCCACGGCTCGATGAACCAATTGACCCGCCCCAGGCCGATGCCTTCCAAAACATTATTTAACGGCCCCGATTGCTCGTTGAATATGACCACGCCCAACCACCCGACGGCGATAGGCGCCGCGAACAAAGGCATGGTGATTATCGCTCGCATTTGTCGCAAAAATGGTAAATTATGATTGAAGACCCAGGCGACGAAGGTGCCAAAAATAAGCGTCGCTGCCGTGCTGCCCATGAAGAGAAAGGCGCTGAAGCTTGCTGTACTGACCGCTTTCTTGTCGACCTTCTCATCGCCGATACCCAGGATCTCGGCGTAGTTCTCGAAACCGATGTATTTGGGATTCTTCCCCAGTCGATAATTGGACAGGCTCAAGCCAAATGAATACACCAGCGGAAACAAAGTAAAAGCCAGGATCCAGCAAACGCCCGGCATCAAGAACAAGTACTTGGCTCTGTTGTTTTTCATAGTCCTGCTAACCCCCCTCTAAATCTCCCCCCATTGCAATGGGGGGAGACTTTTATCCACATAACCAGACCTAACTGTGGAATAGACATCTCTCAGTCCAAAAAACTCCGACAATACCTCCCTCTCCAACGCTTTGGGGAGGGAGGATTGGTGGAGGGGGTGCTACATGCCGCTGTAGCCAATAGCCTGCTGATAAATCTCCAACTGGCTGTCAGTATCGAGGTCGTCGGTGACTTCCTCCCAGTCTTCGGCGGTGTCATTAAGCGCTTCCTGCGCTGTCGACTGTCCAGTCATCGCCTCGGACAAGCGGATATCCAGCGTCTCCTGGATATATTCCAGCGTGCCCGGAATACGCAGGTAGGTTACTGAAGTTGGCTTGTCGTAGACATTGGAGCCGTAGGCATTAATGTAGCGCTCCATATCACCGGCATCGAAACCGACAGCGGTGTAGTCTTCGGAGGTCGCCGAGCCGCGTGGTTCATACAGCTGATAGGTGCAGCAAGGGTCAATGCCTTGCCAGCCAGTGGTGGCGTTGTAGAAGTTGATGGACGGGCTGGCGATCATCGACATGTAGAAGTAAGTCAGCTCGGGACTCTCGCTGAATGTGGACATAGTCGGGTGCCAGGAACCGCCGGTCGTATTGCCGACACAATTCGGATTCTCGGTGTCGGTGACAAATTCGCCGATTTCGCGGTCGTACCATTCGCTGGAGCAAGGAATCGCAGACGCGCCCAAAACGCCCTTGATCGCCGAGCGATCAGTGTTCTGCGAGAGTGAACCAACATCACCCCAGGAGAAGGTCGCGATGGCGTTGCCGCCGAGGAAGTTATCCCAGGCCTCGCCCAGTTGCCAGCCGAATTGCGATTGTTGACCAGTCGCCGCCAACTCTTGCAAGAATTCGAGCGCGCGAACGTGCCCCGGCTCGTTGATCAGCGGCGTCATATCGTCCGGATCGAACCAGAAGACGTTGTCATACTTGGTGACCGCGCGCGGGTCATCGCCATCGGCCGGCGTCACCGCAAACGAGGCTGCCAGCGTCGCGAAGTGGAAATGGCCCTGCCCGCCCGGCGCCAGATGCAGGCTAATGCCGTCATCGGGGTCGCCATCGCCGTTCCAGTCTTTGCCGTTGAAGAAGCTGGTGATCGCCAGCAGGTCCTGCCAGGTCTGGATCGGATAGGGCATCGCTTCGCCTGTTTCCTCTTCATAGGCCGCTTGCCATTCGGGATCGTTCAGAACGTCGTGGCGATAGTAGAAGAGCTGCGCATCGCCGTCCATTTGGCTGCCGTATGTTTGGCCTTCCCATTGCAGCAAGGCGCGGAAAGCGGGCGCAGTGTCTTCCGGCGACCAGTGGGTGAAGCGCTCATCGCCTATCCATTGATCGATCGGTTGAATCCAGCCATTGCTGATCCAGTCGCCGTATTGCCAGGCAGCGCCAACAAAAACATCGTAGGTGTACTGCCCGGTGAGGAAGTCGGCCGGAATGGTGGTGCCCAACTGATTGTAGGGGATCTCGACGATTTCGAGGTTGGCGCCGGACGCCGCTTCAAAGGCATTGCGCCAGAAGTAAATGGTGCCGGAGATACCGCCGCGCGAGCCTTGGCCCAGGACGCCGAAGGTGATGGTCTTGCCTTCGCCGAGGGCGTGGCCATCCGGGACGTTCGCCGCCAACAACGCTTCAAAAGCAAGCGTCTGCTCTTGCTCAGTTTCTGCGACTTCGGGAATCGGGAATATTTCCTCTGCCGTCCTGCCAAAAAACGTGTCCTGTGCCGAAACACCAAGGACACCAATCACGAAAACTAAGAGCGCGATGAGTATTGAAGCTTTATATTTCATGGAAGACTCCTATCCATTCGAAGATGCTTGATCGATAATTCGCCAGCATATGACATCAAAAGCCATATGGCCGGAGAGTAATCAGTATAGCGCTTATGCCACGGAATAGCGATAGGCCTTTAATACGGTGTGTTTCACACGGGTCGCAAGCTTAGTTTTGCCCCTTACGAACTGGGCTTTGGCGTGGGGAGCAGCCGGCAGCGTCCTCAAAAGACCAGCACACTGAAAGCAGTTGCGCCATCAAGCCAGTTGTGTTCAAATTATCTCAACAGTCCGTCCGACAGGAATCCCCAGCATGGACATGCAAAGTGTGCTTTCTACCTTCAAAGTCACAGACGCGAGCTTGAGCGCGGACCAATTGGACCAGCTTGATGAACTCGGCTATCTTCCACTGCCGGGTTTGCTTTCTGCCGCGCAAGTTGCCGCATTTCGAGAACGCGTTGAAGCGATCACTGGGGCAGAGGGCGCTCGCGCCGGCATTGAAGTCAGCCAGGAAGCCGGCGCTAATCGTCTGTCCAATCTGGCCGACAAAGATCCGCTGTTCGACCTCTGTTACACGCATCCATCGATACTCGCGGCCATGAATCACGTGCTCCAGTCGGATTTCAAATTGTCCTCGTTGAATAGCCGCGCCTCGCTGCCCGGTGAGGGCTTGCAAGCGCTGCATGCCGATTGGGGCGGCGGCGTGGAGCCGGGCGATTACCAGGTCTGCAATTCGATCTGGCTCTTGGTCGATTTCACAGAAGAAAACGGCGCCACACGGATTGTCCCGGGTTCGCACAGAAGCGGCCTATCCCCCGGCGAGGCTCTCGAAGATCCCTGGGCGAAGCACCCCGACGAAATCCAGCTGACCGCGCCAGCCGGCACGGTTGTGATATTTAATTCGCATTTGTGGCACGGCGGCACGGTCAATCAAAGCGATTCCCCTCGCTACGCCTTGCATTCGTATTTCACGCGACGACAACAGGAGCAACAGACCGACCAAAAGAAATGGATCAGCCAGGAGACCCTGGCGCGCCTCAGTCCGGCTCAGCGCTTCATTCTTGATGTTTAGCCGAGCGGCAATCGATCGCCAGTTTGCCCTTGATGCGATTGCAAGTCGAACATAGCAACTGCAGGTTGTCGAGCCGCGACAAGCCGCCTTTGGCGATCGGAATGACGTGATCCAGCACCAGGTCAGCCGTCTCGTCGCAATTGACGCAGCATTCGCCATTTGCCTCCGCTAAGGTTGCATACCAGGCTTTGTAATGCTTCTGCAGTTGCCTGCGTTCGGCTTGCTTGATTTGTGGTGGCACGCCCCGTTTGTAGGGTGATGCGCGCCAGGAACCGACATAGCGTCCGCCGCCGCGATCCAGGAAACGCTGCAGATGATTGTTGGGTTCGTGGCAGGCACAGCGCCGGCTCAGTCGCCCGCAGAAGCTGCAGTAGGTCATTTCTGATGGCACTCTCGCCATCGAAACAGAATTCGTTCTTGCGTCGGTAACAGTCATCGGCGTTGCGGTCCATCCAGGTCCAGCGTTGCCATTACGCCGATGTGATCAGAGAGCAGCAGATTGCCATCGCTGATCGGCTCCATGTTTACTTGCGAGACACTTATCACCCTATCAAGTCTATCGCTCTGTGTAAAATGACCATCAATACGTTTGGCAAGCGGCTGGTCAAGATGATACGGGGCGGTAAAACCCGTCGTGTCAGCGTTCTTCGCGGTCCACATGTCGGCATATTGGTTTTCCACAAGCGGCGCCAGGAATTCTGGTTGCGTATCGAGATTGATGTTGAAATCGCCACTCAGTATATGTGTGCATTCGGCAAACTTGTCTCGCTGCATCACTTCCAGGCATGTCTTGATGCCAGTTTTTTTCTGGGCGCTGCTCAAAAACAGATGCGTATTAAAAACAGCCACAGTTTGCCCGGATGGCAATTGCACTTTGATGTACTGGACAATGCGCATCCAGGGATTGCGCGTCTCGAGCTCGCGGCCTATGTCTACCTTACCGCTTTCCAGGGCCGCCAGTCGTGAGAACACCGCCAGTCCTTGCGGCCAAGGCGTTACGGAGCCGTCATCACTCGGCGCATAATAGGCATGGGGAAAATGGCGAAAACTGTGCGACCTAAGATACTCGAAGCGATCAGGCGCTGATTCCTGGATACATAAAATATCGACATCCAGATCGCGCATGTTGCGCCCGATCGCATCAGCACGTTTTTGCCATTGCTTGTTCACGCCCCAGATATTTTGTGTGACAACACGCAAAATAGGCATTGTTTTCTCTCAATCGAAAATCTCGCTAAATCTTTCATTTGACCGTTTTGCTCGCACGAGCATGCGGGCGCGTTATTCTCAGGCGCATAAGGGGTACGAGCACTGCCTGTCAGCCTATTTATCTCGTGTGAGCGCAAAGCCCTGCAGGAATTGCTTTTGCATCAACACGAAGATGAAAATTGGCGGAATACTTGCGATTACCGCGCCAAGCATAATCGGCCCAAAGGTACGCCCTATTTCCAAGCCATCGTCCAGCGTGCTCAGCCCAACCTGAATCACCTGCAAGTCCGGGTTGGTGAGAATCAGCAGCGGCCACAAATAACTATTCCAGGCGCCAATGAACATGATGACAACCAGCGCGGCCACAGTGTTGCGACTTAGTGGCAACAATACGCGGAATAAGAATTGCAGGGGGCTCGCGCCATCAAGTTGAGCTGCTTCAGAGAGTTCCGGTGTGATGCTGGCAAAGTGCTGTCGGAAAAGAAATACGCCCGTCGGGCTCGCTACAGCCGGTACCACCAGGGCTGTCCAGGTATTGCCCCAGCCCAGGTCCAAAGCCACCAGGCGGAACAAGGCGATAATCGTCACCTCACCGGGTACCATCAATGCGACGAGGATAAAGCCGAAGACAACAGACTTGCCAGGAAAGCGAAAGTAGACCAGTGCCATACCACTGAAGATCGATAGAACTGCTTTCCCAAAAGTAACCATAGAAGCGACGGCAAAGGTATTGAACATCAAACGGGCAATGTTGCGGTCCAGTATGGCTTCCAGATTGATGCCGAATGAGTCGCCGGGCGTCAATTGCAGGCGGAACATCTGCGCGTTGCTCTGCGTACTGACCAGGGCTGCATAAAACAATGGAAAACCCATGAACAGCACGACGATCCACAGAAGGAGGTGGATGTACCAGCGCTTGACTGCAAGTTGCTCTCGGATAGCTTGAAGCAGTGGACCCTGCGGTTTATCGCCGAATGTATTGGGTGTGATAGCAGTCATATTAATCGGCTCCATATGTGACGCGACGACCTAGGACGCGAAATTGCAAGTAAGTGAGACCGATCACAACAAATAGTAGGACAATCGATTGTGCGGCAGCTTTGCCAATGTCGCGGGTCTCTACACCGACGCGAATGATGTCCACGACGAGATTTGTCGTCGAGTGCACGGGACCGCCTTCAGTGAGGTTATCGATTACGGCAAACAGGTCAAAGAAACTATAGTTTAGGTTGAGAAACACTACGAAGAAGATATAGGGGGAGATCATCGGCAGCGTCACATTCAAGAAGCGCTTCCAGGCATTTGCGCCATCAATCGAGGCCGCCTCCAGCAGTTCTTTAGGCACTGCCTGTAAAGCAGCGGTGTATATCAAGACGTTGAAGGCCAACTTGTTCCACGTTGCCGCCATCACCACCGACATCCGTGCCCACCACGGATCAGACAGGAATGGCTGTGGCGGCAATCCCAAGAGTTTCAAGCTTTGATTGAAGAAACCAGAGCCGCCACCACCCAACAACACTGCGAAAACGACGCCCACTACGACACCGGAGATGGCATAGGGCCATATCATCAGTGTGCGATATACAACCGCGCCACGTATCTTTTGTGAAGCCACCATGGCGATAGCGATACCCAACATATTGGCAAAAAGCACAATCAATACCGAGAAGAAAACGCTATTGCCGAATACAGCCAAATATCGGGCATACTCAGCGTGCCAGAAGAAACCATTGCTGAAGATGTAATAGTGGGCATCTTGCAATGGATTGGTAATCAAGCTGGCAAAATTATCCAGACAAATGAAGACCGTATTCGCGACCCCGCGTCGCGCTAATTGTGTGCCCAGAAAAAAGTTTTGTGCTGCCGGATAATAGGTAAAAAGGGCAAGCCCGACGGCGGTCGGCGCAAGATATATCCAGGGTGAGAAATTGTATCCAACAAACGCGCCCGGTGCAGTATCCGCTCCCGCGAAGATACGCTTCCTCGCCATCCAACGATAACGAATCTCGTTGATCGCTAGCGCGAATGCCCACGTGACAACAGCGATCAGTAGCAATGTGATGAGCAATACAGCATTAACCCTAGTCGTCTGACCAAAGATGCTGAGGTAGAAAAACATGTGGTTTTCTGGATCGAGAACACAGAATTGCAAGGGGATCATGGATGCCAGGGTGCCGAGGAATCCCGCGACCGCACCCGACGCCAAGCCCGCCAATAGGCTGCGCCCGCTACGCCAATAAAGCGCCCCGACAATCAGAGCGCCTAAAGCCGTCGCGACAGTTGTGAAGGCAATGGGGGAAACCGTGGTGGCTACTCCTGATCACCAATTGACGATAGCAGGCACAGGACGGGGCAACTTCCCCGTCCTGCAATCCGCCATATTATTTTCTATTCTTCACATGGGACTAGCAAGTTGTATTCTGCAATGAGCAGGTCAGCCTCTGCCTTCAGGCGATCGAGCGATTCCTGCGCATCAGCATCGTTGCGGATGATATTCTGAAAGACTTCCCTGAACATACGGTAAACCTGAGAGAAGCTGCCGTAGATTGCGCCAGCGGTTTGGGGGACCCTGGCGGAATTCGACAACTGATGGTTAGCAACTGCAAAGGTCGGGTTTTCTTCGAACCAGCCTTCTGCTTCCAGGAAGTCAAAACCAGATTGGGTGATCGGGACGTACCCGGTTGACTTGTGCCATGCGGCGACATTTTCAGGTTCCAGCAGGAACATGAGGAAGGTCAAGGCGCCTTCTTCAACTTCCGGCTCGAGTCCGTCTGTCAATAAGATCATCCCACCACCAACGGTGTTGCCAACATACGGCACATCCTGATTATAGGGCATACGACCAGCAGCCACAGTGAAGCCATTTCCCTCACCGATTTCCACCCGACCACGGGCGGCGGCACTGGATGTCATATGCAATGCCAACTGACTGTTAGCCCATGTGATGTTGTATTCGGACCTACCGTAATCGACCCAGTAACCAGCATCTTCGAGGCTATTGTTCCAATTCTGATAAGCTACACCGGCATCATTGTTAAACACCACCTCGGTGACACAGCCACCACCGCGGCCATTCTCGTTGTTTGCCGAATAGGCGCCCTGCATCGCCAATGCGTTTTCAAAGTACCAGCCACCAGCGCCGAAAAGGATGCAGTCGACATCATCGAGGTTTTCAATGATAACCGCGCAGGCTTCAGTTACTTCCGCCCACGTTCCCGGGATAGCATCGACATCGTCAACATCTTCTGCCAAGCCGGCTTCCACGAGCAGATCCATGTTCGCGAACAAGATCGGCGTAGAGGCGTTCCACGGCAATTCGTAGTATTCATCATCTAACTGATAAAAAGTCGCGGCGGGACCAACGATTTCGTCAAGCCGCACGGGCAAACCATTGATTTCAGTACGGCCGTCAACTGCTTCGTGCAGAGGTTTGAAGAAACCACTGTCACGTGGGGCTTGCGTGTTACTTGAAGTCCCCTGCAGCAGCTCCGGCGGATCGCCTTGCTCCTGTGCCAGCGTGTAGAGATCATAAGCGTTATTGTAGCCATCCAAAACACGCAGTTCCAGATCGTATTGCGGGAAGGCGGCTTCAAAGGCGGGTTCCACTACGTCGGGCAACCAGGTGACATTGCCCCAAATGTGCCAGAAGCGGATAGTGACGCGGTCGTCATCCTGCGTCAAAACCAAGGATGGAAACAAGGTCAGAATCAAAATAATCAGAAGCGTCATTCTTTTCACGAGATTTTCCTTTCTAAATTGGGTAATGGATATGTCTCGAGCAACCAGGCAGGAAACAGCCAACGCTGGCTCCCCTGCACACATTATAGACTTATTGTGGCTTCGTGTCCCTTTGTTGAGGAAATTGGCATATCGACGTACAATATTACTGAACTTCTAGTTCAAGCATTCACGCCTATTGAACTTCTACGAGCGATCCTCCAGGAAGCGGCGCGAAGGAGAACTTCTGAAACGAGCGTGTATGCAAATGGAACTCGCTTCGTTGCCGCCATGCAATTGAGAGAATCCCTTTAGTCCGCGCCAAGTAGAGGTTATATGACCTTTTCACGAAGACTTAGAGAGATTTTGAAGAAGAAAAAAATTACCCAAAGGGAACTTGCGCATCGGTTGCAGGTGTCTGAAGGCGGGGTCGCAAACTGGATGAACGGCACTATGCCGTCGATTTCCAGGCTGATCGAGATCTGTAGCTTCCTTGACATGAGCAGCGACTACTTGCTTGGCATAGATGAATATGGATGTATTGAGCACTATGAACATGGCGCAATTGGCTGGATCGAGCATATTCCCGAGAACCTGTCTGAAGAATTGAGCGAAGAATATCGCCAGGGTATTCAATTCTTTGAGGCTGTTGTACGGGACGGACTGTGCGAGTCCGAATTGACGGGACCGAATGGTCGGTTCAAAGGACAGACCATCGCTGGTCTCGAACGTTCATTTCGCACGGCAGTCTTTGCAAACGCGCTAAAACTGACCAGGTTCGGTCGAAATCGTCTGCTCGAGGATGACCTGGCAAAACTTTACTCACCGCTGCTCAAGCAAGTTATTGTCGTCGAACTTCCTAAAGGGCAAAACAGCCATCGGAACTGCGTATCCTCACACCTGTTCAACGTCGAGTTCCTCGCATATGCGGCCGCTACTGAAGTCTTTCCCGCGCTCGAAGAAGGAGCGATCGGGATAGGACCGGGCTATACGCTATATCGTTGCGCGGAATTGGTTCCGCCCAGCCAACATCAATATAAGAGCATTAACTGGGCATCCACCATGGAAGTCAACAATCACCAGCAAGAAGCGGCTTCTGTTTCTTCCAATCTGGCGGTCAAATTGCTGGCCGCGCGCAATCCAAACACGCGGGCATTCTATTTGCCCTATTTGGCTCCCGAGCGGAGGAATCTGCACCGGGACGACCTGGATGCGCATCAAGCCCAGGCAGCGGCGACAATAGAAGAATTACGAGTGGCGCGCGCGATTTTGATGACCGTGGGCGGCGTTTCTTCCGTAAAAGTCGATGATTCGCCAGCTTATCCCAAAAGACGAACTTTAGGCCCCAAGTTTCTTCACAGCCTGCACGAACAATTGAAACTGGAGAATAAAGCAACATCCTTTAGCGCCGAGGTGTTGGGACATATGCTGGGTAACAATGCCCAAGGCATTGGTGATGCTACGTTTCAATCGATTCAGGAGCGCAAGGTGTACGCCCCGGCACTTAACCTTGTACGAAACGTCATGGACAGAAACAACGGCTATGTCTGGGTCATCGCTACCGGGGACCACAAAAAAGTTGCAACGGAAATGGTCATTAGAAACAGGCTCGCCAACGCGCTGTTGATCGATGAAGAAATCGCCGAATTCCTGCTAGATGCCAGGCGAACGCGCCGAGGTTTGGCGAGATCCCGGTAAGGTCGAGACGCCGACACTCAAAACTGGCAACTGCCCGAAGCTAGGCACAATGCTTAAATTGCGCTACATTGTGACGCTGTTCATCCGTATAGCGAGTAACCTTCATGCCACCAAAAGTCCTGATTGCCTCTTACCTCAAACCGCAACACATCGACCGCATCCGCGAGGCGGTCCCGTCGGTTGATGTCATCTACCGACCCGACTTGATCGGCGCGCCGCTATTTCACGCGCATCACACCGCCATCCCTGATCGGTCGCCGGCGCAAGAAGCCGAATGGCGCGCGCTGCTGTCGCAAGCCGACATCCTCTTCGATTTCGACCATACGCATCGCGAGGATCTTCCACAGCTCGCGCATAACCTGAAGTGGATCCAAACCACCAGCGCCGGTATCGGCCAATTCGTCAAGAGTTACGGATACGATCAACAGGGCTGGATATTCACCACCGCCAGCGGCGTGCATGCCCGTCCGCTCGCCGAATTCTGCCTGATGGCCATGCTGACCTTCGTCAAGAATTATCGATTGATGAATGAGCAGAAGCACGCGCATCATTGGCAACGCTTCAATAATACCGAATTACGCGGCATGACCCTCGGCGTTGTCGGCTTGGGCAAGATCGGACGCGAGCTGGCGCAAGTATGCCGATTTATGGGTATGCGCGTAATCGGCACTCGGCGTGACGTAAGCCGAGAAGTTGACGGTGTCGACCAACTGGTCGCCCCGTCCCAACTGGACGAAATGCTCCCGCAAGTCGATTTCCTGGTGCTATGCCTGCCGCACACGCCGGAAACTGACGGCCTGCTCAACGAAGATCGTATCGCCTTGCTCAAGCCGGGCACTTATTTCATCAATGTCGCGCGCGGTATCCTGGTTGACCAGGCGGCATTAACGCAGGCGCTAATCGAGGGCCGCCTCGGGGGCGCGGCGCTGGATGTCACCGATCCCGAACCGCTGCCGAAGGACGACCCGCTCTGGGACCTGCCCAATGTCATCATCAGCCATCATTCCGCCAGCACGGCGGACACCGAAAACGGCAAATTGACCGACCTGTTCATCCGTAACCTGCGCCGCTACCTTGCGGACGAGCCAATGGAAAACCTGCTCAACATCGAGCTAATGTATTGATGCCACATAGTTACATTCCGCGATTCGGGACTCTCGTTTATCGTGTTGCCAGCAACATGGGAGACGCGTCTGAACTTTGCTGGATTCATGCGGATGCAGGCAAGCGGACGTGGAGCCAAAAGTGAACAAAGGACAGCATACGCGTCAAGAGATTCTCAGCCAGCCGGCGGTATGGGCCGACGCGCTCGTAGTCTTTGAGGAAAACGAGCCGTCGTTCTCCCGTTTGACCGACGATACTGCGCCCGATCGCGTTGTCGTCACCGGCTGCGGCTCCACCCATTATCTTGCGCTGACCGCCGCGCGCTTGCTGCGCAGAGCCGGTATAGACGCCCAGGCGCACCCGGCCTCGGAACTGCTGCTCTTTCCTGATTCAATCTTTCTTGACGGATGCAAATATGCGCTTATCACCGTTTCGCGCTCAGGTACGACCACCGAGACGCTTCGCGCGCAAGAAGCCTTCAAGGCGACGTGCGACGGTCCGGTCATCACTGTCACCTGTGATAGCGGCAGCCCGCTCGCGCGTGATGCCGATCTGGCATTTGCGATTGACAGCGCCAGCGAAATGAGCGTCGCGCAGACGCGTTCTTTCAGCAGCATGTGCGTGGTGTTGCAACAGATGGCTGCTGCGCTAGCCGGCCATGAGCGCGGTTCAAGCGCCCGTTTGCCAGAGCAATGTAAACATCTTCTGGATACCTATGGCGATTTGGCAAGGACGCTAGGCAATGACAACAGAATCGAAAGATTCTTCTTTCTTGGCTCAGATACACGCTACGGTATCGCTTGTGAAGCGATGTTGAAAATGAAAGAGATGTCTCTGTCCTATAGCGAGGCCTATCATGCGCTGGAATTCCGCCATGGCCCGATGTCGATGGTGACTGAAAGGGCGCTGGTGGTCGGCTTGATCTCGCCGAAAACCGCGCGGCAGGAATTAAAAGTGCTGCATGAAATGCGCCAGATGGGCGCGCAGACCCTCAGTATCGGATCGGTTGCGACCGACTCGCCGCAGCATATTTCACTGCCAGCCGACCTGCCGACATGGAATACACCGATCTTGTATCTGCCGGTCTTGCAACTCCTGGCCTATCACCGCGCCATGCATAACGGACAGAACCCCGATCAGCCGCAAAATTTGAGCGCGGTTATCTCGCTCGAAGATCTTTGATAAGCGAAATTGAAAAGGATCATGGTCATGTCAGATATCAGCTTATTTCCCCATCCGCAATCGATCGAACGAAGCGAAGGCAGCTTCACGTTAAACGCAGACACTGTGATCTGCGCGCAGGACAGAAATCTGGGCGAGACGCTGGCAAGCTATCTGCGGCCGGCAACTGGTTTCTCACTCCCAGTCGAATCTGTCGGCGACACAACCGATAGTCGCAATGTTATCAGCCTGGTTGAGGAAAAGGACCTGGATTCCTCCGAGGCTTACCGTTTGAGGGTTTCGAGCGATGAGGTCGAATTGTCGGCGTCAGCGCCGGCCGGTTTTAGGCATGGATTCCAAACCCTGCGTCAATTGCTGCCCCCGCAGATTCTGGGCAGCGAACGCGCCGTCGGCATCGACTGGAAAATACCTGCCCTAAGAATCAGCGATGCGCCGGCTTTTGGCTGGCGCGGCTTACACCTGGATGTCGGACGTCACATGTTTCCGCTTGACTTCATCAAAAAATTCATCGACTTGCTGGCTTTTTACAAATTCAACACCTTTCACTGGCATCTGACGGAAGACCAAGGCTGGCGGATCGAAATCAAGAAATATCCTAAGCTGACCGAAATCGGCGCTAACCGCAAAGAAACCTGCCTGCCCAGCAACTGGCGAAAATTCGATGGCAAGCCCTACGGCGGCTTTTATACGCAAGAGCAAATTCGCGAGGTGGTCGCCTATGCCGGCGAACGGGGCATCACCGTCATTCCGGAGATCGAGTTGCCCGGTCACAGCCTCGCGGCTTTGACCGCCTATCCGGAATTGGGTTGCGTCGGGAAGGATTATCAGGTTCGCACTACTTGGGGCATCGACGAAAACATCTATTGCGCCGGCAATGATGACGTATTTACCTTTCTGAAAGACGTCTTCAGCGAGGTTCTTGAGCTTTTCCCCAGCGAGTTCATCCATGTCGGCGGCGACGAGGCGCCCAAAAAAGAATGGAAGCGTTGCCCGGCTTGTCAGGCGCGCATCAAGGCTGAAGGCCTGAAAAACGAAGACGAGCTACAAAGCTGGTTCGTCGGTCGGTTTGATAGCTGGCTCAGCGAACAAGGACGGCGCTTGATCGGCTGGGACGAAATACTCGAAGGCGGCTTGGCGCCAAACGCTGCGGTTATGAGTTGGCGCGGCAGCGACGGCGGTATCGAAGCCGCCAACGCCGGCCACGATGTCGTCATGACGCCCACCACCTACTGCTATCTCGATTATTATCAAGCCGAAAACTTCGCTAGCGAACCACCCGCCCTGCGTCATTTCCTGCCCCTAAGCAAAGTCTATCAATTCGAGGTCGTGCCCGACGAAATCGCCGACGACAAGAAACACCACATTCTGGGCGGGCAGGGCAATCTCTGGACGGAATACATTCCCACAACGGATCATCTGGAGTATATGGCGTATCCGCGCGCCGTCGCGCTTGCGGAGGTGCTGTGGAACCATCCGGAGCAGCGCGACTACCAAGCCTTCGTGACGCGGTTGAAGGGGCATCTGCCCTGCCTGGATACGCTCGGCGTCAATTATCGACCGCTAGACGACTAGCTGGCATAAGACCGAGGTCCGCCATGCTCCTGAAAAACGAAATCGCCCAACAGCCAGACGTCATACATCGCTTGCTCAACGAAGGACAAGCGGCAATCGAAGTTGTTGCCGCTGCCATTCGCGCGTTCAACCCCGTGTTCGTCTGCATCGCCGCGCGTGGCACATCTGACCATGCTGCGATCTATGCCCAATACTTGTTCGGCGCGCTCCTGCGAATGCCGGTGATGCTGGCGACGCCTTCGCTGCACACGATTTACGGCCGCCCAGCGGATCTGGCGAAAGCGCTCGTGATTGGCATCTCTCAATCGGGCAAGGCGGAAGATGTGCGCGCGGTTCTTCACGATGCGCAAGGGCAAGGCGCGCTCACGCTGGCGATCACCAACTACGAAGGTTCAGCACTGGCACAAGCGGCAGAGCATCACCTGCCGCTGCGCGCCGACGAAGAGTTCAGCGTCGCCGCGACCAAGACCTACACGGCACAGCTAACAGTGATTGCCATGTTGGCGACCGCATTGGCTGAAGACGGACAGATGCGGTCCGGTCTCACTGGCCTGCCGCAGTTGGCGACGGATACGCTTGACCTGTGCGAAGACATTGCGGGCTGGGCGCAGCGTTATCGATATATGGATCGCCTGACGGTGCTGGGGCGCGGCTTTAATTTCGCCACCGCCTGCGAGATCAGCCTTAAGGTCAAGGAGCTGACCTATATCGCCAGCGAGGGATACAGCGAGGCCGATTTTCGTCACGGTCCCATCGCCGTCGTGCAGCCGGGTTATCCCGTGATTCTGGTGGCGCCGCAGGGCCATGCGCTCGCCGGCATGCGGGACATGGTCAACACAATAAAGGCAAAGGGCGCAGAAAAGCTTGTCATCAGCAATGACGACGATTTGCTGGGACAGGCGACAAACGCCATGCCGATCCCCACCGCGCCGGAATGGCTCAGTCCGATTGTCGGCGTCATGCCGGGTCAGATCTTCGCCATGCAACAGGCAATTGTACGCGGCTACGAAGTCGACAAGCCGCGCGGCCTGTCGAAGGTGACGATTACTGAATAAGGAAGTGCCAACGAGCGGTTCAAGCGCGGGGCGAGAGCAGATCAATCAGCTCGCTCAAGCGGCCAATTCTAAACTTGATCGCCGGCAAATCCAGGTCCATTGCAGGATGTGGACAATAATGGCAGAAATCGATACCGGCGCTTATACAGCCCTCGCGGTCGTGGCTGATGGAGTCGCCGACGTATAAGACGTCTTCGCGGCGCATATCGAGTTGCGCAAGCGCCATCTCGAAGATGCGCCGGTCGGGTTTGGCAATGCCGACGTCTTCCGAGATTAGTATGGGATTAAAGTATGGCGTCAACCCGGCTGCCTCCAACCGGCCTCGCTGCGAGTCGATGTAACCGTTGGTGATCATCCCAAGCCGGAAGTGTTGTGTCAAGTGATTTAGGGTTTCCAAGGCTCCGGGGTTAAGGGCTGCCGATCGGCAAAAAGCCGACCAATACTTTATTGCCATTGGGGCGGACTGCGCTACATCCAATTCATAATACGCGAAAAGGTCCCGCAAGCTGTGTTCAAGAATCTCATCGCGGGAGTATCCCTTGCCGCTACGATGCCCCCAATAGCGCCCACTGATTTCCGCAAACGTCGCGGAAACACTTCCGTAGTCAGCCGGCAGGCGCTCCATCAACCCGGCCTCGGCCAAGGTTCGTTGCAGAGCCTGCGCTTCGCAGCCACGTAGGCTGATCAGGGTATCGTCTAGGTCAAACAGAATCGCTTGATATGGCATGCGGGCTCTCCCCTAGTCTTTGGCTTTGCAGATTCTTTCATTTCGGCGCCGTTGGCGGCTGTGTTTGCAATCGCATGAAATATGTGTCGAAAAAAGCTAATATACAATCGTAAATAAGAGAATTCAGGAGAACCTTCATGTCAAACGACCGATTGCAACGTTTTCAAGCACTACTGGCGGACCAGGCCGACCTCGCCTTTATCCCGCTTTCATCTGACTTGCAATATCTGACCGGCGTCCCACGCGATAACCCAAATTACGGGCATAATATCCATCCGGGTGATTGGCTGGAAGGCGCCTGGATCGCCCCGAACCGTGCTCCAGTGCTGCCGCTGCCACGTATGACCGCGGAATTCGGCGGGCTGAACCGGTTGCAAGGCATCGATATTCGCGTGCTGGGCGATTGGGACGATCCTTCGGAGATGGTGAAGGGTATCCTCGACGACTTCAACTTGCCCGACAACCCACGCGTGGCGATCAGCGATTTCACGCGCGGCGAGACTATTTCCAATTTGCAGCCATTGCTGCCGAACGCGATCTGGATCTCCGCCACAGATCTGCTGCGCCCGATGCGCGTAATCAAATCGCAGAGCGATATCGACGAGATGAAAGAAGCTGGGCGCATCACGGAAGCGGCTTTTGCCGATACATTAAAAGCGCTGCGGCTGGGGATGACCGAACTGGAAATCGTGGAAGAGGTCAATTATCAATTGCGGAAACACGGTTCGCTGGGCCAATCGTTCACGACATCGCTCTACAATTCCGCGCCCAATCATCCACTGCTTTTCGGGCAACGTATGGAGAGCTGGCCGCGCAAGCTGAATCCGCCGGTTTCGATACTCTTTGATTTCGGCGGCATCTATCAAGGCTGGTGCTACGATTTTGGCCGCACGGTCTTCTTCGGCGAGCCCAACGAAGAGGCGCAGCGCGTGTATGACGTGGTGATGGCGTCGCAATCGGCGGGCATCGCGGCGCTAAAAGCCGGTGAATCGACAACCACGGCAACCGATCGTGCCGCCCGGCAAGTTGTGGAAGACGCTGGTTACGGAGAGGCATTCCGTCATCGGCTGGGGCACGCCATCGGCATGGATGTGCACGAGCCGCCTTTCCTGACCGAAGGCGACGAGACACCGTTGGAAGAGGGCATGCTCTTCACGATCGAGCCCAGCATCATGCAGTTAAATGATTACTCGGCGCGAGTGGAGGACATCGTCGTGGCGCGACCGGGCGGCGGCGAGAAGCTGACCAACGGCTGGCAGGAACTGATTGTGGTGGGCTAGTTTTCCAACCAGAAATGCACAACGGTCACGAATAATGGTAGGGGCGAGCCGCTGGACCGCCCTTTCTTGATTGCCGCAGAGGCGCAAAGATGCCAAGGTCAAAAGCTGTGAATTGACGGTAATATGTGTTTCTTTACGATAGTTCGGTGCCATTTATTGCTCCGCCGGTCGGGACAGTTGATTCACCTCAAAGGCTGTTTTTTCCGCAGAGACACAGAAGTAGGACCAAGTTAGTCATGCGAAACCAGAAATCAAGTCGACTTGTAGGGGCGACACTTGTGTCGCCCGAAAGCTGAGCCCAAGATGTTCTCGAAATCCCCATTGCTTACTTGGAACTATTGAGGTTTGAAGGGACGAGAATGTCATCAAGGGCGCAATGTTGGCGCGAGCCAATAGGTCGCCTGGTTTCGTATCTACATCCCGCCAATTGATCCGATATCCTGCGCCGCAAAACGCATCTCTTGACCATATTGTGAGCGCTCATGCAATGAAATCAATTGGCCAAAATTGGCATCGGGATCGCTGGTAAGCCGCGCGACTTCGTCAAGAAATTGCAGGTCGTCCGCTGTCAAGTCCGCTTCCGGCTTATCGATGAGTTCCCCCCAAGTGTCATTGCCCAAGACTTCAAATTTGTTGAGCGCGTCAAAATCATGCATCAGAGCATAGCGAATCGGGGGCAAGCCGATATCTGTTTCGCTGTCACCAAATTTATCGGGGGCGACTTTGTTCTGACGCGCTTTTAGCCAGACCTCGGTTGCCAGATAAAAAGGATCATCCGGCATGATGTCCAGCGTATTGAAACGAATCCCGCTGGCTTGGCGTCGGAGCGGATCAACAAAGGCATCAGCCAGCCGCCAGCGGTTTTGAGCTTTGTCCCAATACTCAGTTATGCGATGTTCGTAGTGAATGGCGCCGCCCAGGTAACCGGCGAAACCGATGCGTTCGCGGGCGGGCACACCTTTGTGTCGCAAGATCGAAACCAGCAGTGTGGCGAAGTTGCGGCAGTTCACGCCTAAACGCAATCTCGGCGGACGTGCCTGGCTGAGTGGAACATCACAAATCGAAAGCAGCTTGGCAATGAGTGACTCGATGCTGCGATATCCGTACGGTGCTAATTCAATGTCTTCAATACGTAGATTGTGCAGCTTCAGCGGCAAGTGATAGGGCGGGATGATAAGCCCCTGGACCACACTGGCCATGGTGGGCAGATCATCCGGCAGAGCCTGAAAAAGATGGGCATATTTGCCGGGGTCGCTGAAGGGACTCTGGCGCTTATAGAACTCCGATATCGTTAGGTTCATTGATTTTTCCTCAGCTTTGCTGCAAGGTGATCTTGAGCAAGTTGTGTGGGATTACGATGGGCGCCATTATTTCACCACAAAGGCACAAAGGACGCAAAGGTCGTTTGCCGTCGAGATCACCGAGAAAGCTGCAATTTGTGGGGGTGAGTCATCGCAACGTGAGAAATCTGTAGGGGCGAGCCGGTGGCTCGCCCAATTTAGTTTCACCACAGAGGCACAAAGGACACGAAGGGCTTTTACCACCGAGGACACCGAGAGCACCGAGAAATACCGGGGCGAGTTGACGCAATATGCGGAATCTGTAGGGGCGAGCCGGTGGCTCGCCCAATTTAGTTTCACCACAGAGGCACAAAGGACACGAAGGGCTTTTACCACCGAGATCACCGAGAAATACCGGGGCGAGTTGACGCAATATGCGGAATCTGTAGGGGCAACTCATCGGGTCGCCCTATTCTTATTGCAATGAAAGTCCGGGAAAGTTCTCCTGGGCACAGACGACACAGAATAGTCCTTCGCGTGTAACGCACATACAACCTGAGTCTTTTCGACGACCCTCTCCTCGTGTTTTCCGGTCACTAAACTTGCGGCGCAGATTGTCGTTTGTTTAGTCTCGCAAATCACCTATGTAGCCGTCAATGCGCTCCTTGGTGCGACGATACCATTTGCGAGCGGGACGAGAATCAAAAGCGGGCGACTTTCAATGTCGCCGTACAGACAAGGTGTGATGCTCAGCATGTCTTAGACTGTATTTCTCTGTGTCTCGGAGCCTCTGTGCTTAAGATTCATTTGCGGGCGACCCAATGGGTCGCCCCTACACTTCTTACTTCTCGCCACGCCCTCGCGGTAAACGTACAAACCGCCTAGGTTTACTCGCCACACGCCGACACCTTTTCACCACGCTAAATCTGATCACAGTGTCAGCGGCGCATCGGATTTACCAAAATGCGCTATATGACCGAAGAAGTTTGATTTCGGGACACAAAACATCTCCCCGCTCTTCTCTGTGCCCTCTGTGCCTCTGTGGTGAAAAAGCCTTTGTGTCTCTGTGGCAAAAAAAAAGGGGGCGAGCCACCGGCTCGCCCCTACAGATTTCGCGTTATTTGGTGTTTTGTGGCATATATATCGTTTTGTGATCTTTGTGTCTTTGTGATGAAAATCAACTCCCGATGATGGTATGTGACTGCTCGCGCATGTATTGCTGCAGGTAATACCAGCTACCCGACGCTTTGCCGCTGCCGGTGCTGCCTTTCCAGCCGCCGAAGGATTGATAACCGGGCCAGGCGCCGGTGGTGGAGCCGGTGGCGCGATTGACGTAGAGCACACCCGCTTCGACAGTGTCCAGGAACTGCTCGACCTCGTCGGGGTCTTCGCTGTACATGCCGGCCGTCAAGCCCAGCGCGACATCGTTGGCAAGTTGCATCGCTTCGTCTGTGCTCTCCACCGCGCGTACAGCGAGGATGGGCGCGAACATCTCATGCTGCCAAAGACGATGGTCATCGGGCAGGTCGGTCACGACGGTGGGCGCCACAAAGTAGCCATTGCCTTGCTCCAGCGTTCGCCCGCCAATTCGAATGTCTCCCGCGCGCATCTCGTCGACATAGCCTTTGTAAGCCGCGTAGGCATCGGCACTGATGATGGGACCCATATACGTTTCGACAGCGGTGGGATCGCCCACCTCGATCTCGGCAGTGAGATCAATCAGCTTGTCGACGAAAGCGTCTTTGACGGACGCGTCAACAAAGACGCGCGAGCAAGCCGAGCACTTTTGCCCGGTCAAGCCAAATGCCGAGCGCATCACGCCCAGCGCGGCTTTGTCGAGATCGGCCTTGGCGCTGACGATGGTGGGGTTCTTGCCGCCCATTTCGGCGATGACCGGGCGATAATAACCGGCAGCAGTGCTGAAGTTCTTAATGATGCTCATGCCGACATCGTAGCTGCCAGTGAAGGTCAAGCCGGCCAGGTCGGGATTGGCCGTCAGCGCTTTGCCGGGTTCATCGCCGCCAAAGACCACATTGAAAACGCCCTTGGGCAGCCCGGCGTCCGCCATGCACTGCGCGATCATGTGCGCGGTCAGCGAGCCCTCCGCGGCCGGTTTGAGCACGACAGTATTGCCCGCGGTCAGCGCCGCGCCACTGGGACCGCCAGCGAGCGCGGCGGGAAAGTTGAAAGGACCGATCACGCCCCAAACGCCATAGGGCTTGAGTACGCTGCGGTTGAAGTGCTGGTCAGTCTCACTGAGCAGTTGCCGGTCGAAACCTTTATTATCGCGTATGGCATCGACGCAATAGCGGATCAGGTCGGCGGCTTCTTCGACATCGCCAATGGCTTCCAGGCGGTTCTTGCCGACCTCCATGCTGACGGCGGCCGAGATCTCGAAGAGGCGCTCGCTGATCAGATCGGCTACTCGGTTGAGCAGGTCGGCCCGCTCTTGCCAAGGGGTATCGCGCCAGCCTGGAAAAGCTGCCTTAGCCGCTGCCACCGCTTGATCGACATGCGCGTCGCTGGCTTGGGCGAAGTTACCCAGGAGCCAGTCGGTGTTGATCGGCGAGCGGTTTTCGAAGGTGCCGTCGCCGGCGGTCCATTCACCGTCGATGGACATGTCATAGGTCCCGCCCAGGTTGGCTTTGAGTTCCGCGACATCTTCTTCGAAGTATTCGTGCAGCAGTGGGTCGGGGCTGCCAAGGGTCGAATAGGTCACTTTGATATGCTTGCGTTGCTTTGTCATCAGTTCCTCTTCTCAAGCTGCAACTTGCCTGCGGACGGTTTATCACCATGGTACTCGATTCCAGTTTCTTACGCGCCGGGCTTAGATAAAATAACCAATTGTCGGGACGATTCAGGTTCAGGTGAGGTCGTTGCTGTCCATGCTGCGCTTCTTGATGCGCTCGACGCGCATGATCAGGCGCTCGTCTACATCGGGGCAAGCGGCGATGGAATCGTAAGTGAGCCAGTCATTCTCGGCCAACTCGCGCTGCTTTGCCGCCAGCAAGGGCAAAACCGACGACAGCGCATAGATACAAAAATGCTTGCCTTCCGGGATGCGCAACTTCGAGCTTTCGGTCAGTTCAAAATAATCGCCGACCGCCATGCCACAGACGGATCGTCCTTCGATCCGCTCGACGGTGACACGCAGGTCGTAGAGTTCAAATGGACGGGACATAGGGCACCTCGCAAGGCAAAGATGACACTACGCGCATCAGCTTTGCAACAGGGCAAGACAGGCGTCGCGCACGATGATCTGCTCGCCCGGATTAAGCGTCATGGGATTGAGGCGAAACTGTGTCTCGTCGACGTCAAAGACCGAGATCGCCGGGTCGCTCTCCAGGAAGGCAGTGACCATGTCATTGGCTGTTCTGCCCAACAGGTCCGGATCTACGGTGATAAGGCACCAGGGCAAGGGTTGGTTGGCTTCGTTAGGAAAGTCACGCTCGGCCTTTATACCCGGCAGTGGATTCAAGGTATCGCACCACATGCGCACGCAGTCTTCACAATATTGTTCACGGGCGGCGTGGTCCATTTGCAGGTAGCGCTCGACGGCGGCCAAGACACCCATCATTTCTTCTTTGCCAACTTTTAAGGGTCGACCCAATCCATGGTTGGGCACGCTGATAACGCGGATTGATTCTATCATATCACGGCGGCCCAGCATCAAGCCCGTCGGCTGCGGTCCGCGCAGGTCCTTGCCGCCGCTGAAGAGCGCGATTGCAACGCCCATCTGTGTGAAGCGCCAAAGGTTGTCTACCGGCGGGAGCTGTGCCGCCGCGTCAACTACGACCGGCAAGTTGTGTTCGTTCGCGATGGCAATTACTTCTTCCAATGGCGTGTCGTTTTCGCCGACCAGCCGGCCCGGGAACCAGAATATGCAGGCGGATTTATCATTGATGGCGCGTCGTAGAGCAGCTGGATTGGGATCAATCTCTACGAAGCGCATTCCGGTCTGTTGCACGGCGAAATCGTAGCCGTTGCGTTGATTGCGATGGACGATGGCTTCGTTCTTGAGCGATGAGATCTGCGGGAAGTCCATCCCGACTTCGGGATGGTGGTACAGGACGCAGGCGGTAGCCGCCAGCAAAACGCCCGCCGCGGCGCCGGAAGTGACATAAGCGGCTTCGTTTCTGGTGAGCTCGGCGATGCGCTCGCCCACTTTGCGCTGCAATAGGGGCAAATCGACGAAGGAGCCGGCCGCCTCGTTCATGGCTTGCACGACTTCCGCCGGCATCAGCGAACCACCCAGTTTGGTCAAGGTGGCATTGGCATTGATAACCGGGCGAATGCCCAGGGTTTCGTAGGTGGTCATGTTAGACAATTTCCTCCGGATAGCGGATTTCCCAGTAAGATGGTGGCGCGTCTTCCCATGCGGGCACGGCGCGACCATTGACGTCATAAACGATCTCGCCCGCGCGCAGCGTCATTTGGCAGCACAGTTTGCGGTCGCCGTTCATGCGGGCGTGACCGCAGTCGACATAGCCGAATTCGCCCTCGTGCTGCTTGAGCACGGCGATATCCGCCTCCGCGCCGATGCTCAGTTGACCGAGCTCGGGATGGCCAATCTCCTCGGCCGGCGTGACTGTGGAGCGGTATATGACCTCGGCCAGCGGCATGCCCATGCACAGGAGTTTGGACATCGTCGTCAGCATATCGTGCACGACGCCGTTGACATTGCCGATGTGCAGGTCGGTGCTGATGGAATCAGGACCGAAACCGCCCTGATAGGCGGGGATGGCCTGACGGAACCAGAAGCTGCCCGCGCCATGTCCCAAATCGAAGATGATGCCGCGTTCACGCGCTTCGAACATGAAATCGGCAGGTTCGTTTTTGTCATTCAAGACGGGGAATTGCTGGGCGTAGACGTGGGTGTGGATATCGCCGGGCTGCATTTTCTGCAGCAGTTCTTGATAGGTGCGTCCCGGGCGATGCCAAAAATCGACCATCAGTGGCTTTTTGCAGATAGCGGACGCCTGCAGGGCGCGGTCGACAGCGGCCCAGGGCGGATGGGCTTGGTCAAAGGGTTGTGAAACCCAGTAGTGCGCGGTTTTGATTCCGACGCAGTCGTCGGGATAGGCGAGCACGATCGAGGCGGCTAGCTCAGGATCCATCTCGTCGATGTCTTGTTCGAAGGGTCCGATCATGCCAGATTTGACGATGTTAATATAAGCGTAGATACGCGTTTTCGCTTGGTCGATGACCGTGCGTTTGAAATGCAGGAAATGTTTAGCGCCAGCTGTACCGGTATCAACCGCAGTGGTAACGCCGGAGCGAAAGCAATGATGATCGGCGATGACGCTCAGGGTTTCCGGTTCGCGGGTGTGATAGACATGCACGTGAATGTCGATCAAGCCGGGTGTGACGATCAGTCCGGCTAGGTCGACGCTTTGCGCCGCTTGGTTACTCGGGATAGCTTCAGCAACGCTGGCGATTTTGCCGTCGCTGATCGCGATGTCTCTGGGCGCGTCGATGCCGTTTTTGGGGTCTATGACATGGCCATTTTGGAGAAGCAGTTCGTATTGTGTCATGGTAATCATCCTTGCTGGCGCTCTTGGAACGAGATCGTAACGGCCTGCCCCGCAGTCGCTGTTAGGAGCGGCAACAGGAAAGTGTGCCGGGCGATGCTATTGTCCGGTCTGCGTCTGCTCGTCCAATGCGAGTTTCACCAGGCTCATGTTTAACATAGGTTGAGGAAAATCACCACTCGCCTTGAGGCAGGGAAAGGCTCACTTTCGGTCTTTAGCCGGTTAGTATGTTATGCTGAATGGGATAACAAAGCTGGTTGGAGAAAAGGCAATGGGCGACTTCACAGGTCAGGTGGGGATTATCACTGGCGCATCGGGGCTGCTTGCTTCGGGAGTCATTCCGATGTTTCGCGCGAGTGGGGCCAAGCTGGTATTGACCTGTGGTGATGAGCGGCTGTATGAGCGCTTTCCCGATCTGGCGGAAGATCAGACGCATCTGTGTTTTCCCGGGACGGACTTGTCCAATGCGGAGACGGTCGACGGCTTGGTATCTGCGGCCGTTGAGCGGTTTGGCCGCATCGATATTCTGCTGAACATCGTTGGCGGCTGGGACGCCGGACAAGCGGTGCACGAGATGAGCGTCGCTACCTGGGAGACGATGCACCGACTGAATGCGACGATCACGTTCTTGATGAGCCGAGCAGTGATCCCGACCATGTTGAAACAAGAGAGCGGCAAGATTATAAATATTGGCGCCCGCCCCGGACTGCGCTCGAGCGGAAACGACGCCGCGTACGCAGCGTCAAAAGCGGCAGTGCTTCGTCTGACGGAGAGCATGTCGGAAGAGTACAAGCGGCTGGGAATCCGCGTCAACGCCGTTTTGCCGTCGGCGATTGTTACCCAGGAGCAGTTCGCGGAAGATCCGCATTCGGGTGTTACTCCTGCCCAGCTGGGTAAAGTGGTGGCTTTTCTCGCTTCCGATGCCGGCCAGATCATTAGCGGTGCTGCCATACCCGCCTATGGAACAAAGTTTTGAGGACTCGATCTCTGGTTGATCGGATAATCAAGATTCCGATACGCGCGGAAATAGCGAGCCGGAGAACATTCGGCTGCTAAGCAATCTGCGAGATGGCTAAAACGTGGGCAATAACCGTCCTAGTCAAAACCCCATTGCTGCATCCTGGCCAGGATATCGCGCAAGTCTTCGTAGCGCTTGCGCCGTTCGGCGACTGGCAGTTTGTTCCATTTCTTGCGCGTCATTTCACGATCGATACGGCGAAGATTGCGCTCGAACGGGGTCTCTTGATTCTCTTCAAGCGCGGGAAAGTCGGACAGTTCCCGTCGAAGGCGACTGATTGACCAAGGCTTAGCAAGTCCGGTTTCGCCATCGATGTCACCATTGGCGGCTTTGCTGAGCCAGCGGCCTTGCTGCTCGGTCTCAAGATGAGCGACCAACTTGTGGTGCCCAAATGACAGTTTTTCGGTACGTACCGAAAAATGCACATTCCGGGCGACATAACGATAGTCATAGAGTGTCTTCACTTCATAATCTAGCGCCTGGGCGATCTCTTCGTGCTTTCCCCATTGGTTGGTTTCACCTTGCAAAAGCCAGTCTCCGATTAGCCATTGAATGGAATGGTCCAGTCGGAACAGAAATTGACCGAGCAGCTCCCAATTGCGCTTGTCTTTGGACACGCTGGTGGGATCAATACCCAGACCCGTCAAGCGATATTCGTAGGCGCGGATCGCACCGTCCCCGCCGACCGCAAGCTCGGCCGCAGCCAGGCTCGTTGCTTCGATATCCCCGAACCACTGGTTCACCGGTTCGCTGGCCGACTGGCCAAAGGTGGCGCCTGCTACTTCTTCATAAGAAACGCGCGGTAGATCCTCCAGCTTCGGCAGCGCAGCTTTAGAGCGATCACGATTTCGTCGGCTTGACATATTTAATTGCCTCCAGGAATTTCTTGAGCAGATTCCAGCCATGCTGGGCAGAGGGCGACCCGGGCGCATAGTTCCAGATCGTGCGGTGCACGCGGCTACTCTCTGTCCAAATGGTCGATTGAGGAATCGGATCCCAGACCAGATCCCCATAGGTCTCTTTCAGTTCCTGCAAATTGTCCCGATGCTCAAGTGTGCCATGACGATAGATATTCGGCAGGATTCCGAGATTGGCGATGGGCGCAAAATTGAACTGACTCCGGTAGCGCTCGTTCTCTTCGCGATGCATAAAGCTGTTCTGCAATCCACGAAAACTGAGGTATTCGCATTTTGTTGGATAGAGTATGGCATCGGTCGCCAGGTATATCGCTCCATGCAGCAGCGACGGCGTCGGCGATGTGTCAACGATCACAAAATCGGCGGTATCTTTCAGTTCGCTAAAGCGCCGGACAAATGCCAGCGCGTCCTTCGAATTGGTAGCGATACTTTGCGTTTCCACATTCGACGGCAACAAGAAGAGCTGCCCTTTCACCTCCCGTTTTGGATACGCATAGATCTCTGGATTCACAAAGCGCAAGACATTCCTGAAGGGATTGTTGCGAACGATCAGGTCGTAAAGCCCGGCAGCCTGCTCAAAACCCATGGACTCGGTTAACGAGCCCTGGGCATCGGCATCCACAGCGACCACTCGGAAGCCAGCCACCGCCAACCCAGCTGCCACATGAAACGAGATGGTGGTCTTGCCGACACCACCTTTTTCATTGAGAAGTGTGACGATCCTCATGGGCATTCACCGTTAAATGGGTTTAGCGATTTGATCGAGCGGAATGAAAATTATCCAGGTTAATTTCGCGATTGATTGCGACGGTATAAATCAACTATACAGTCAGCGTTGATGCGCCGCAACAAAATGGCCTAGCGTCTCACTACGATGTCCGCCAGCGTTTTTTTCTCGATCACAGGCACAGTGGCATCTTCTGCCGGATAGCCGACCGGGATCAAAACAAAGGGCCTTTCATTGGGCGGTCGCTCCAGTATTTCGCGCAGGAACTGCATGGGGCTGGGCGTATGCGTCAAGGTGGCAAGCCCGGAAATATGCAAGGCGCTCAGCAAGAACCCGACCGCGATGCCGACGGATTCCTCGCTGTAATAATGTTTCAGTCGCCGTTCCTCTCCACTAGCCTGGTCGAGCGCGACACCATAGGCTTGTCGAAAGACCACAATCAAATAAGGAGCCTCTTCGATATGCGGCTTGCGCCAGTCGGTGCCCAGATGCGCCAGGGCATCCAGCCATTCCTGGCTCATGCGTCGTTGGTAGCTATCTTTTTCTTCCGCCTCCGCAGCGATGCGAATCTCGCGTTTGACGGCCGGATCGCTGACGACGACAAATGTCCAAGGTTGCTGATTTGCGCCGGACGGGGCGGATCCGGCAACCTTGAGCGCATTTTCAATCAGTTCGTAGGGCACTTTCCGCGAGGAGAAATCGCGCACCGTTCGCCGCGTCAGCATCCGCTCCGTATAGTCCCGCGAGCGCCGCAACTGCTCGCCGACGTCGATGGTTTCGAAGTCCAGGCTCTGGAATCGCGCCGTAATCGTCATGGCAGGACCTTTCTACCGAATTGTCAAGAATCAGAAGACATCCAGGTCATTTGCGCTGACCACTGGCCCTTCGTAACTCGCTTGGATTTCGCCAATGAGGTCGGCAGCGTTCAGGCCCCAAAACAGCTGATGAGTGAGCACCAGCAGGCCTGGGCGTATTTCCTGCGCCAGAGCCGCCAGTTCCTCGGTCGAGGTGTGCACACGGCTATGATAAGCCTGCCAGGCCGGGGGACGGCCGCCAAATTGCGCCGACGAATACACCTCGTGCACCAGAATGTCGCAACTGCGCGCCCAATCCGCGAATTCGGATACGGGCTTGGTATCGCCCGAGACCACGATCGTCTTGTCCGGCGTGACAAACTTGTAGCTGAAGGCATCCAGTTCGCCGTGATCTGCAGCCAAGGCATAGACCCGCACTCGATCATCCTGGTAGACCTGCCCTGCCTGGACCGTGTTTATATCAGCTTTGAATCCGCCGGGCGAGGCAGGATGCGCATTCAGGTGTTCGCCGCTATTGACCCTGTAGGCTTCCTGAATATGGTCGACCATATCCTTCAAACCCTGCGGACCATATGCCGCCACCTTCTCTTCGCGACCATGAATCCAGGGCGTGAAGAGCAGATCCGGCAAGCCAACGCTGTGATCCGCATGTAGATGCGTCACGAACAAGCGTGTCAGGTCGATGGTTGACCAGTTGATGATCCCCGCCGCGCTCGCTTCGACGACGCGTTGCACGATTCCGTGACCACAATCGATCAGATAGGGACGATCGTCGACGGCGATGGCCAGTCCCGAACTCACGCGATCGGCTTCGGCATTGGGTGTGCCGCTGCCCAGGATGACAAGCTGCGTCCGGCTCATGACAGCCAGCGCCGCCGCAGATAGCTTATCTTCTCCATGAGGTGATCGGGTCCCCCGCCCTCGTGATCGTTGAAATAATAGACCTTGATGTCTTTGAGGCTGGAGACATGGTTGTACGATGCGAAGACGGTCGAGGCCGGGCAGATGGTATCCATGACGCCAACGGAATATAGCGCCTCAGATTTCATGCGGGCGGCGAAGTTCATGCCATCAAAATAGCTGAGCGTATTAAAAACCGTTGCGATCTTCTCGCGGTGAATCTTCAGATAGCGCACGATCTCCGGATAGGGATCGCGGGGCGTGACTTCGACAGCGCGCCGAAAGTTGGAAAGGAAAGGCACGTCCGGCATGCACACCGCCACATCTGGCATCAGGCCCGCGGTCGATACCGACAGAGCGCCACCTTGGCTGCCGCCGGTCACCGCAATACGCGAGGAGTCGACCTCGCCGCGGCTGCGTATGGCATCCACTGCCCGCACGGCATCGGCGTATACGCGACGATAATAATAGGTCTGCGGATCCAGGATACCCTGGGTCATGAAACCGGGTACGAAGGGATTTGCGCCGTTAGGCATATCGGGCGTATCGCCGCGGCGAGAGACGCTGCCCTGCCCGCGTGTATCCATCACCAGATAAGCAAATCCTGCCGACGGAAATGCCAGCCAATCCACCGGGAAACTGCGTCCCCCGCCGTATCCGATGTATTCGACCACGCCGGGCAGCGGTCCCGCCGCGCCCCGCGGCAGCATATACCAGCCTTTGATGCGATCGCCGTTAAACCCCGCGAATGTCAGGTCAAAGACGTCTAGCGTTTCGAAGCCGGATTCGATGGGTTCGAATATGGCGTTCAAATCGTGAGCGCGCGTCTCTTCCAGTGTTCGCGCCCAAAACGGGTCGAAGTCGTCCGGTTCCTCGAGTGGCGGCCGATAGTCTCGCATTTCTTCAAGCGACATGTCCAACAAGGGCATCATCAATCTCCTTTGACCACATTCAGTAGATGGGTCGATTATAGCGATGATACGGTCATAAGCGTATCGGCGTGAAAGATCCATCTTGCCTGCGCGCTTTCCGTTACAGAATCGGGCAGGTTTCACTGGACGTATGACGTTCGCAAGGCAGAATGTATAATCGCCTAGCTTTACCTGGACGAGTCGATTTGGGCGGCGAGACGGGCAAGATGCAATTGCTGGACGAGCGATATTACCTGAGCGAGGTCTATCCTCGTTTGAGACTGCCGTTGCCGGACGCATATCCTCTGGTCAGGCTGGAAGAGACGACCGGGTATCATTGCCTGGGCACTCACCCTCTGCTGATGCTGGTGGCATTGACCGGCACGGGCAAAAGCGCGACCTTGCAGTGTTTGAAGCGGATGATGGGCGCGGCTGGCATGGGTGTCATTCCCTCACGCCGCGAACTGGCCGACTGGATAGCGCTCCCGATGATGCAAACGCTGGACGGGGAGGAGCTACTTCCGGTCAATGATCGCGTGCAGCGCTTTGCCTATACCCGGTCGTTTGCCGAGCGCGTGCCAGGGGGCATGGCGGCGGTGTTTTCCTGGTTGTATCTGGCGGATAGCTTTACCGACCTGATCTTTTCGGAAGGAATCCGTGGTGAAAACGAAATTCGCTATGCGCTGACGCGCTTCCCGGCATGGCAAATCGTCGAGTTGACACTGGATCCCTTGACGCGACTGCGCCGCTTGAGCGAACGGCGAGACCGCTTCGATCGCGCCCTAGGCGATGCTGATCTTTCTTTCCTGCCGTGCGACCTGCGCGTCGAGGCGCAAGCGATGCTCGAGGCGGACGAGATCAGCGCCGGGGCGGTAGCGATCATGGGAGCGGAAGCCGAGAATTATGGTTTATTACCGTTTCCGGCAGGTGAGCGATTTTCAAATTATCATCGTATAGCCGTGGACGAACGCAGCCCGGAAGAAGTCGCGCGGAAAGTAGCAGGCATTTTGGAAGCAATTGCAAATGCTCAAAGTTGAAGATGTAAGGTCATTGCCCTTTGAAATTCCGCTGAAGCGGCCATTGAAGTGGGGCCGGTCAGACGAGTTGCGGACGCTGGAGCACGTATTGATTCGCGTGGAACTGTCGGATGGCAGTATCGGCATTGCCGAAGCCACACCGCGCCCCAGCATCTATGGCGAGACGCAAGCCTCTATCGTCGCGATCGTGGAAGCCTACCTGGCGCCGATGCTAAATGGAGCCGAGCTAGAGTCCTTTCAGTCCATTGCAAATCTAAGCGCCCGCATGGGAATGATCAAGAACAACAACAGCGCCAAGGGCGCGACCGATATGGCATTGCACCAGGCGCTTTGCCGGGCGACGGGAACGACGCTTGCGGGGCATCTGGGGTGCACGCGCGAACGGATTCAACTCAGCACTATCGTGAGTACCGGCGAGGTAGACGAGGTAATAGCGGATGTAGAGGGCGCGTATCGCTCTGGTGTGCGCGTATTCAAGATGAAGATCGGCAAGGACATCGCGGCAGAAACCGAGACCATTCAGCAGCTGATCGAGCGGTTCCCGGCAGCTCAGTTTTACGTTGATGCCAATCAGACGCTTAACGAGCACAGCGCGGCGCGGATATTGGATGCCTTGTTCGACCTGGGCGTGATATATTGTGAAGAGGCGCTGGCGGTGGATCGTATCAGCGCGCGACGGTCATTGCGGCAGCGCTGCCGGATGCCAATCATCGCCGATGACTCGGCATTTACGCTGACTGATCTGGGGCGGGAGCTGGAATTTGATACCTTTGACATCCTCAATATCAAGACGGCGCGGACCGGTTTCTCGCAGTCAATGGCGATGATGGAGTTGTGCGAAAAGGCGGGCAAAGAGGTGATGGTGGGTTCACAGGCCAGCTCGCTGCTGGGTTGCCTGCACGCGGCGACATTTGCGGCGCAGACGGCTGTAACCTGCGCCAGTGAATGCAGCTTTTTCTTGAAGACGGACGCGGATCTGTCCCTGGCGCCTCCCATCAGCGATGGCTGGCTGTCTATGACAGAGGTACAGTCCGCATTGGAAACGCTTATCAATGCTTCGATATGAGTTGGTAATATCAATCCGCCAAAGCGAAGGCGGTTTTCGGCTGGGAGGGAACGGAGAGATGAAGAGATGAAAATACTGATTATGGCGGATATGGAAGGCGTCAGCGGCATCGTCACCTGGAGCCAGGTCAATGGTGGCGCGCCAATGTATGAAGAAGGGCGCAAACTCTACACCGAGGAGATCAATGCGGCTGTGCGTGGCGCCCGGCGGGCCGGAGCCAGCGAAATCGTGGTGGTGGATTGCCATGGCGCTGGCGGCGACTGGTCCTTCAATTCCCTGGTCCCGGAGATGCTGGACGCGGATTGTACCTGGGTAGCGCATCACGCCTGGTCGCGATACACCGAATTGCTGGAAGAGGGCGCTGACGCCTGCCTTCTGGTCGGGATGCACGCCCGCAATAACACGACGGATGGCGTTATGTGTCATACGATTTCGACGGTCAAATGGCACAATCTGTGGTTCAACGACGATCTGGTTGGCGAGGTCGGCGTCAACGCTGCGCTCTGCGGGCACTATGGCTGCCGGGTGCTGCTGGTCACCGGGGACGAGGCAGTATGCCGCGAAGCGACCGGGCTTTTGGGCGACGGTTTGACGACTGTCGCCGTGAAAAAGGGCTTGAGCCGCTATTCCGCGCGGCAGATCCCGCCAGTACGCGCGCGTGAGATGATCGAAGACGGAGCTTTCCGCGCCTTGCAGGACTTGACGGCGGTTGCGCCCTACGTGCCTTCATCTCCGGTCACGATCACTGTTGAGGTCGACCAGGTGCAGAAGATGGAGGAGTTCCGTGGCCGGGGCGGTGTGGAACTTGATCGCGAGCGACAGAAAGTCTACAGCCGCGCTGAAAACTGGATGGGCGCCTGGGACCAAATCTGGCATTGGTGACGTCGACTAGAGATTGTATTGCTTGACCAGGGCGGAGATTTGCTTCTCGGTTTGCTCGAGCAAGCGCCGCGTCATCCCCACGCCGGAGCTCTGCACTTTGTCTTCCGTGTTGTCGATTTTTTGTCGCAGCTTGTCCGCGGCGCTATATAATTTACGTAGCTTGTTGGCGGTTTCTTCGGGCAAGCCAGTCAAGTCGGGTGGCTCAAGGGCCACCGTGGCGACCTTGGTTGATTTGCCACTTGCGGAGCCTTTGGCGGCTAGACCGCCGCGCTTCTTAGCCGCTTGGCTCCCTTTTTGGCGCTTCTGGCTTTCCAGGACCTTGGTAGAAACGCCCGTGGACAATACGGTGATACCCCCCAGTTGCGGGTCATAGATCGCGCTGCCTTCGACGATGAGCATATCGTCCTCGTTTTCGAGCGCTTGTTCCGCCCTTTGCCAGTGTCGCAGCCCCATGAACACAAAGTACTTGGTGACATCCTCAACCGTGTCAAAAGGCGGGACACCCTTTGGGTAGGGAGGCGCTTTGACCTCCCGCTGCTCAATGACGGTCATGACGCTGCTGCCCTCGATATGCAGCGCGCCGGGGCGGCCGATCAAGGTCACCGTCAGGTTGTTGATCCGGCCGGGCTGGTCGCGCAGCGTTTCCATGTGCGCGATGCGCTCTGCCCAATCGATGCCTGGCGGCATGATGGAGCCGTCGCCGTGTTTGCCGAAATTGGGAAAGATCTCCGCCCGCATCCCTGGTTCGAGCTGGCCTTTCGCCAAGAAGAAAAACACGCCACCTTTGTTGCGTCGCCGCTTTTTGTCCTGGGTCAAGAGGCCACCGGCGGCTTCGGTGGCTTCGGTGTCTGCCATAAGTTTCTCGATAAATGCCCAGCCACACTTCTCGATCATCTGAGCGATCTGTCGAATGGGCTTGCCAGTCTTTTCGCCGAGGTCTTCGCCGACTTGCGTCGCCAGCTTCTCGATCTCGTCCGCGGGCATTGTCTTGCTGGCAGTCTCTTCGACTTCAGGGTTTGAATTTGAGTTGTTGTCTACTTGCACGGGTTACCTGCTTTCGCGCCAATGCGTACCGTTGCAATGGCTTGCGTCCAGTTCACCTTGGCATCACAGTATTAGTCTACGGGCAAATGTCGATGAAGACAATATTTGCCTACGTTTCCGCAGGGCAATCGCATCAAGATCACTGTCCACCAATATGCGAAACATTGAAAAGATAAATCGACCACAGAGGCACAGAGACACAGAGAAAAGCATCAATGTGACAAAGATACAGTCGTATTTCTGCTATGAATGAGAGATCAGCGCAATTTCCTTGCGACGTTGGTAGCAGATTTGGAGATGGTCGCACCTTTTAATGGTCTCAAACTCGGTGCCGCCGGTCAGTGTCTACGCGACCCTCGGTGTACTCGGTGGTGAAATTTTGCACTGAATACAGACTTGTGATTTTGATGCGATTGCCCTGTACGTTTCCGGCTCCAGTGCCTAGGGAAATGTCTGAGTGAATAAGCATCCCAAGACCAGGAGCAAGCCGAATTGGCCGTGCAATTTGGCGGTCCGTCCCTGTGCCTGGTGCAAGAGGGGCACTGCGCGGCTGGTATTGAAGATACGGATGAGGCGAATGGCTTCGGGCAGGGTGATCAGGGTCAAGAGCGCCGCGACAGGCAAGAAGCCGGCGACCATGACAAGCACTTGAGCGACATAGGCGCCCAGCACCAGGAAGATGTATTCGGCGCGGGCGAAACGGATGCCGAAAACGACAGCAAGCGTCCGTTTGTTGACGGCGCGATCGGCATCCATGTCGCGGATATTATTCGCATGCAGGATTGCCGCGACCATGAACGCGATCGGCAGAGAAATCAGACAGAGATCGGCGATGCGATGCTCACCCACCGTTGGTGACATCACATAATAAGCGCCGACAACGATTGCGGGACCCATAAAGATGGCGACGGCGATCTCTCCCAAGCCGTTATAGGCCAGCGGAAAAGGACCGGCCGTATAGCTGATCGCCACCAGCACGCCACCGATGCCGATGATCCAAAGCAGGGGACCGCTCTGCGCCAGGAGGAACAGGCCGATCAGGCAGCCGGCAAGAGTCGTGAGAATGGCGCCCTTGCGGACGCTGGCCGGTTTGAGAATCTTTTTTTTGATGGTCATGCCTTGACCGGCTTGCTTGAGCGGGTCGGCGCCGCGGCGGAAATCCATGTATTCGTTGATCAGGTTGGCAGCGCTTTGCAGAAGGAGGGTGCCGATCAGCGCCAACAAGAAAATCGGCGCATCAAAGACGCCATCATCCAGCGCCACGATGCCTGCCAAGCCCATCGGCACATACGTCGCTGTGAAGACACGCGGACGGAGGGCCTGGTACCAGGCTTGTGCTGTTGTTCGCTGCATGCCCGCTCCTCTATCAGACTGCCACTCTACTCCAAGTATAAGCGGACAGGGCAGCCATTTGCAGGCCTATCCGATGGCCGTTGACGATGAGTTCCCGCGCTGGGGTGTATAATCGACAGTTGAGAGAGACACAGGGCACATCACTTGAAAGTTTTGACAGTCTGCGCGACCGACCGTATTGGCGGAGCGGGTATCGCCGCCTATCGCTTACATCAGAGTTTGGCAGATGCCGGTATAGAGGCGGAGATGCTGGTTTGGCGAAAGTTTACCTCGGATTCGAGCGTCCATCGCCTGGCAACGCGACTCAACCTGCGGGCGCGCGCTCAACGAAAGTTCGCGGCGCGACGTCACCAAGGCCTGCTCGAGGCCAATCCGCGAATATCAGGCGGCGCTTATTGGAGCTTGAATCTGTTCCGGTATCCAATCGCGTCCGTGATCAACGTGTTCGACGCCGATATCGTTCATTTGCATTGGGTGGGAGACAATTATTTGCCTGTTCAGCAACTTGGGCTGATCAAGGCGCCAATTGTCTGGACATTACATGATATGTGGGCGTTTACCGGTGGCTGTCACTATGCGGGCGAGTGCCAACGTTACGCGGGAACATGCGGAAATTGCCCGCAGTTGTCCGATCCAGCAAACGATGACATCAGCGCTCGAGTCAGCAAACAGAAGCGCAGAGCCTGGGCACAGGTCCCGCTGACCCTTGTCTGCCCGAGCGGATGGCTAGCAGCGTGCGCTGGTCAAAGCGCCGTCATGCGAAACCAGCGAATTGAAGTCATCGCCAATCCGATCGATACACGTAAATTCAAGCCCCTGGACCGGCGTGAAGCGAGGCATGCCTTCAACCTGCCTGCGGACAAGAAGTTGGTCCTGTTTGGCGCCGTCGGCGGCACTGCCGATCCACGCAAGGGCTTCGCCTACCTACAAGAGGCATTGGGCGGCATTGGGTCGGATTCTGGAGTGGAGTTGGTCGTATTCGGCGCGGACGACGCGGGAGCAATAGACCTTGATGTGCCTATGCATGGGATCGGCAGCCTGCGCGACATCGTGAGTTTGAATCTGCTTTACTCCGCATGTGATGTTTTTGTTCTGCCGGCATTGCAGGACAATTTGCCCAATACGCTGATGGAAGCGCTGGCCTGCGGGACGCCTTGTGTGGCGTTTGATACCGGCGGCGTCGGTGACTTGGTGCAGCATCAAGAAAACGGATACCTCGCGCAACTGGCTGACGCTGCCGACCTGCTGCACGGCATTAAATGGTCCCTTGCGCAAGAATGGTGGCCTGAACGTATCCATCAACAGGTGGTAAAACGGTATGCGGCTGCACGCATCAGCGAGCAGTATATCGAGCTGTATGAGTCGATACTTGGCGATGTCTCGTGAACGAAATCCCGCGTATAAGTTTTGGCCTCATCGTACTGAATGGCGAGCCTTTTGTTCGCTATACCGTGCGCGCGATCTATCCCTATGCGCACCAGATAATCGTGGTCGAAGGCGCCACGCCCGGCGCGCGCAATATCGCAACCCCCGACGGCCATTCGCGCGATAGTACGCTGGAATCCCTGCACGATTTCAAAGCGAACGAAGACCCGGATGACAAGCTGCAGATCGTGACGCGCGACGGTTTCTGGAGCGAAAAGGACGAGATGTCGCAAGCCTATGCCGAGCGCGCGACCGGCGACTATCTATGGCAGGTCGATGTTGATGAGTTTTATCAGCCGGCTGACATGGAGACTGTGCTGGAGATGTTGGAGGCAGACCCGAGCATCACCGCTGTGTCCTTCGACACGATCACCTTTTGGGGCGCGCCCTGCTATTATGTCGATAGCTGGTACTTGCGGCGCGGCGCGGCCGAATACCACCGCTTGTTCAAGTGGGGCACGGGTTATCGCTACGTCACGCATCGACCGCCGACTGTCGTGGACAAGGACGGGCGAGACCAGCGCGAAGGGCGCTGGGTTCGCGGGGCGGAATTGCAGAAGCGCGGCATGCGCATGGTTCATTATTCGCTGCTGCTGCCCAAGCAAGTACTGGAAAAATGTGAGTATTACAGTCGGGCCGAGTGGGCGCAACGGCAGCACGCTTTGGACTGGGCGCATGAGGTCTACTTGGCGCTGCGGCGCCCCTTTCACCTGCATAACGTTGACGATTATCCCGGCTGCCTTTACCGTTACAAGGGCGATCATCCGCCGCAGATGCTGCAGATGTGGCGGGATATCAGCGCGTCGGACAGCGCTTACGAGATCCGGCCCAGGGACGATGTCGAAGCGCTGCTGAATTCACGGGCTTACAAAGTCGGACGCTGGCTGGTGATGCGGGCGGATCAACCGGCGCAAGGCCTGCAAATGCTGCGGCGACGCTTAACATATATACTCGCGCGATGGTCGCCTCGGTTCCTCAAAGATGCCCTCAAGCGACGCTGATGTAGCAATGGAAACTGGATGCGGATTGCGGTATGCTGTGAGCCATGGCAGAACTGAGAGAAGAGCGACTAGAGATGAACGCCTATAACCACGCTACCTTGATCGACCAAGACAGACAGCAATGGCATCCATTGCATCATCCTTCGCGCGTCGAAAACGCGGCAATGATTTCCAAGGCCGATGGTGTCTGGCTGTATACCACCGACGGAAAGAAAATCCTCGATAGTATGGCGGGTTTGTGGAACGTAAACATCGGTTACGGCAGCCGTGAATTGCCAAAAGTGGCGTACGAGCAAATGCTCGATCTCTCGTATACATCGGGTTTTGCTGGTATGAGCAATCCGCCGTCTGTTTTGCTAGCGGATAAGCTGGCGGGGTTTTTTCGTCCAAACATGAATTTTACCTATTTCACCTCTGGCGGTTCGGAGTCTACTGATACTTCGATCAAAGCGGCTCGCTTTTATTGGCAGCAGTTGGGCAGGGTGAACAAGACCAAGATCATCTCGCGCTTGTTCGGCTATCACGGCATGACGCTGGCAGCGACAAGCGCCACCGGCATGAGCAAATTTCACACGATGTTTGGCGCGCCTTTGGAAGGTTTCGTCCATGTCCCGAACCCGAATCCATATCGATACGATGGCGAGTTCAATGACGGCGAGACGGTGGCACAGGCGGCAGCGCGGGCGCTGGAAGAAGCGATTTTGCGCGAGGGACCGGATACTGTGGCCGCGTTTATCAGTGAGCCGATTCAAGGGGCCGGCGGCTTGGTGATAGCGGACGAAGGCTATTTCGACCTGGCGCAGGAGATTTGCAAGAAGCATGAGGTCCTGCTGATCGTGGATGAGGTGATCTGCGGTTTTGGGCGCACTGGCAATTGGTTCGGGAGCGACGAATTTGGTATCAATCCCGATATCATGCAATTCGCCAAAGGCGTGACCAGCGGTTATATGCAGCTGGGAGGCATTCAGGTGACAGACGAAATCCGCGATGTGGTTTTGAATGCGCCAGCGGAGCAAAGCTGGATGCACGGTTATACCTACTCCGGTCATGCGGCGGCCTGCGCGGTCGGCATCGCCAATATCGACATCATAGAGCGCGATGGCTTAATAGAGAACAGCCGAGTAATGGGCGCGCGCCTGCTGGAAGGCTTGCAGGGCTTGGTCGATGAATTCCCCAATATCGACAACGCGCGCGGCGTTGGATTGATGGCTGGCATCGATGTGGTCGTGAGCAAGGAAAGCCGTACACCCGACTCCGATACGGCCACAGCCATCGGCAACCATGCCATGGACATGGGCTTAAGGGCGCGTCCGATTGTCGAGACGATCGCCTTCTCGCCGCCGCTGTGCATCACGGCGGAAGAAGTGGATATCGTGATCAACACCATGGGCGATGCGATCACGCGGGCTGGTAGCTAGTTCTAGCAACTTCGGCGGTCAAGACTCGTCTTCTTGCTGAAAATCTTCTAGCCTGGTCTTGGCTAGGTGCTCAAGTCGTCGCGCTTGCGCCCAAAGTGTGCGTCGAATGCCTCTAGTTACCTTGCGTTCGCTGATCACCCGCGCGAGATTGGCAATCGTCCGCGCTCGCCGCGCCAAACGAATGTCGGGATGCTCGCGCTGTTGCCGCAGTTCATCGGGCAAGACAGACAAGCGAACAGATTTAGGCAGTTCAATTTTGTCGGCGCGGGTTATGTCTTGCTCGTTTAGGACAACCCGAAATCGCGACTCCTTCAGGGCATTCTGATAAACTGTGTATTCGGCGCGAATAAGCATTTGTTTCGCTTCGCGCCTTTCGACCTTCTCCAAATGCCAAAACGGCCACATCTCGATTTCAGCAACTTCGAAGGGATCGAGCACGCTCATAGCAACCGCGTCGGTTCTCTGATTGGTCAGATGACGCCGGATGCGGGTCCGCAGGCTCTCCCTTGTTCGGCCGACGTAGATTGGTTCGCCATCATAGTCATAGAAGAGATAGACGCCGTATTGGCAGTTCCCTACCTTGCGTCCGTCACCATAGTCAGTATCCAGCGCTTCCGTAACACCTTTATACAGCGCTTTAACTTCATCTGGTTCTTTTCTCGGCATCATTGACTCAACAGCGGCATTAGGCAATGCTTCCCAAGCCATTCGATAACTGGGACACACACAGCATCGCCAAGAGCAAACATTGCCTGTGAGGGAGTCACAGAGCCGTAACGCAAATTTTCAGCGCCTTGGAGCCTGGCGTATTCGGTCACGTTCATCCAGCGTACCGCGATTTTGCCCCTACCAGCGCGAACGATTGCTTGCTTCGCTGAGCCGCCACGCGTTGTGCGAAGCGCCCCGGCGCGCTCGTCGGCGCGAACTTCCCATACTGCTCGACCGCCTCGGGTACGCCGAAAAGCGCCGAAATACCCCGGCCAAAGCCGCCGCTTGTAGTCAGAAACCCGCTTGTCTTGCAAGGGCGACAGCGTTGTAAGGAACGCGGCGCGGCGGTCGTGTGACCACCAGTCGCAGTCTGTATCCGCAACATCAGCGAGTCGAAGGTCATTTCGAACCTTCGGCGGTTTAGGCAATACGAAGGGTCCCTTATGACCGAACAAAAATACTCGCGCGCGGCTTTGCGGGACAAACGCGCTGGCGTTCACTACGATATGCGCGGTTTGATATCCGAGTTTGTGAATGCCTCCGACAACTGTTTCCCAGTCCCGGCCACCGTTCGCGGTGAGAAATCCCATGACATTCTCTATCATAAGTGTGCGCGGCGCGCGCTCGCCCATCTCTTCCAGAATTCGCAAGAAATCCAAGACAAGACTGGATTGCGCGCCGTTTAACCCCTTGTAATGTCCGGCGAGCGACATATCTGTACAAGGAAACGACGCAGTAACAAGGTCTGCGTCGGGGATATCGTCGCCATGTAGTGCCCGAATATCGCCGACATGCAACTCCTCGCGTCCCCAGTTGTCGGCATAGAGCATCGCTTTCGTTTCGTCGATGTCGTTGGCAAATACGGTTTTGATCCCTACGCGCTCTAGGCCTGCGCGCATGAGTCCCATACCAGCAAAGAATTCAACAGCGCGGGTCATGATACCAAATCTCGTTTCTGTGTAGCGCGAGATGTACGCGTTCTCATCGTTGCATTCCAATTTATCGTATGGCTGACTTCAGCAACCTCGTCAGACTCCGAACCGATATGACATTTCACGATGATGGAGGCACTTTGGAATAGACTAGTTCACCTTCTATCTCGCAGAATGATTTTGTCGACAGGAGCCAATCTGACGCCATTGCAATTACTTTTTGCAACTGTAGTTTCCGTTTGCCTGTCAGCGCGCATTCCCAGATTGTGAGCACTCGCCATCCCTCGTCAAGGAGCGACTGACGATTTGTAATATCACGTTCCATATTTTTTGCGATTTTTCGGTTCCAATACTCAGTGTTGGAATTTGGAATTCTACACCTAGGGCAGGAATGACCATGCCAGAAACACCCGTTAATCTGAATGACAGACTTATAACGAGGAAATACAAGGTCGGGCTTGCCAGGAAGATCGTTGACGTGAAGACGATAACGGAACCCTAGGGAGTGCAGACCCTTTCGAATCAGGAGCTCGGGCTTTGTGTCCTTGCTCCCAACTAGCGCCATAGTTGCGCTACGTCGCTCAACGCTAATGTTGTCAGTCAACCGTGATTCCTTTGAATAGCTTTACCCGGTTTTTTCAGCACTTTGATCGAAAGACAACTATTTCCTAGATTATGTCACAGAATATCTCTAAGCACAAATGTTTCATTTCGTTGGATTAGGAGGAGTTCATGAAGGCTTTTAGCGCGAAATTGCTCGAGGCGGCGACGGTAATCTCGCCGTTGATGGGCTATTTCGTCGTGCGGCGAGGATAGAGACCGCGCGACGAACATCACTTACCCGAACCAGCCGTCAATCCTCCGATGAGCCGGTCCTGAAAGACCCCCGAAATCACCAGAATAGGCAGTATTGTCAGCATGGTCGCCGCGGTGATGATTTCCCAGGGAAACGAATATTCGCCCGGGAAGAGCGAGATGCCCACTGGCGCGGTGCGCATGAAATTGTCGCTCATCAGAACCAGCGAGAGCGGGAATTCATTCCAGGAGAAGATGAAGACGATTAGCCCGGTGGAGATCAAACCCGGCGCCGAAAGCGGCAGGATGATGCTCCAGAAGATGCGAAGGCTGCTTGCGCCGTCCACTCTGGCGGCGTCTTCAATCTCGTGCGGTACCGTCTTGAAGAAGTTGGTCAATATCCAGATGGCGATGGGCGTATAGAGACCGGCATGCCCGATGATCAGCCCCGAGTAGGAATTGATCATGCGCAGTTCCAGGAACATGTTGAAGAGCGATGGCAGCAACGCGAGCGGCGGGAACATGGAGACAGCCAGGATCAAGATCAGAATGAAGTTGCGTCCGCGATAGGTCAAGCGGCCCAACGAATAGGCGGCCAGCCCGCCACAAGTGAGTATCACGAAAGTTGTGGTCGTCGCCACGATGAAGCTGTTGAGGATGTAACCGAGCAGCTCGGGCGTTTCGCTGAAAATGTTGAGGTAATTTTCCAGCGTGACCGGGTCGGGCAGGTACTGTACGGGCCAGGCATAGATATCGGCCTCGGTTTTGATGGACGTGAGGAAGATCCAGGCTGTCGGGAAGAATGACACGATGACGGTGATCGCCGCCACCATGTAGAAGCTGAACGAGACCGGTTTTCGTCGGCTCGAGCCCGGCGCCCGCTGGTCCGATGCCGGGGCTTGAGTGGATCCAGCGAAGAGCGTCACAGGTCACCTCGCCGAATCATCAAGATGTAGAATACGCTGATGGTCATGATGATGATGAATTGAATCAGGATCGCGCTCGAGCCGAGGTTAAAATTGACGTACTGAAAGATGGTGCGATAGGCATAGAGCGACAGCGTTTCGGTAGAAGTCAAGGGACCGCCGTCGGTCAGATTGAAGGGCAGCTCGAAGGCGCGCATGGCGTCCATCGTGCGCAGCAGTACGCAAACCAGGATCGCTGGTTTCAGCAATGGCAAGGTGATAAAGCGAAATTCGGAAAAGCGAGTTGTCCCGTCCACGCTGCCGGCTTCATAGAGATCGTCGGGAATGGTTTGTAAGCCGGCCAAGAGCAGCAGCGCCATGAATGAGCTTGTCTTCCAGATCGAGACAAACATCATGACAAACATGGCCAGGGGGATCGCCCCCAGCCAATTGATGCGATTGGCGATCAGCCCCATGTCCGAGAGCATCGAGTTGAAGAGGCCAAACTCGGTATTAAACATCCAGCGCCACATCAGGGCGTTTAGCGCCGTGGGCAATGCCCAGGGAAAGAGCACGGCCATACGCACCAGCCCTTTGCCGCGGAAGTTGCGATCCAGAACCAGCGCCAATCCGATGCCGATCACCAACTCGATGGGTACTGTCACGGCTGTGAAGAAGATGGTGTTGTTCAGCGAGGTGATGAAGCGCGGCGTATTCAGCAGACGCTGGTAATTGGCCAAGCCCGCGTATTCATAACCGGTGAAGATGCTGGTGCTGTTGCGCCCGAAGCTCAGGACAATCGTCTGAAAAATGGGGAAGAGCAAGACAAACGCAATGATCAACAGTGCGGGAACAAGAAAATAGGGTCCTGCCCGATTGGCTTGTTTCATAGCATTGTGCTGATGCAGGGACGGGATGCGGCAATCTGTGGCCGCACCCCGTTTCGCGATTCGACTAAGGCAATATTGCTAGAATCTGCGCTTCGGCATCGGCCAGCGCTTGTTCCGGCGTCTTCTCGCCCAGCAAGGCGGCGGAGACCTCGGTCTGCATGATTTCCGAGATTTCCGGATAGGCAGTGCCGGTCTGTGCCGAGGGACGCGCAAAAGCGTAGACGAAATTGGCGCCCAAGGCAGCAACGCCCGGCGCGTCTTCGATGATGCGTTCATCGTCATAGACGGCGGGGCGCGTCGGTACCTTGCCTTGAATCAAGCTGGCTTGCACTTGCGATTCGTAGCTGGTAAAGCATTTGACGAAATCGGACGCTGCTTCGACGTTCTCCGAGTGCTTGTTGACCGCCAGCAGGAAGCCGCCGATGACAGTGGTGTTGGTCATGTCATTGCCCTCGAAGTACGGCACTCGCGTGAACTGGACGGCATCTTTCACCGGCGAGTCGTCCGCGCTCAGCGTCGCCAGGACGAAGTCCTGCACCATCAGGAAGACTGCGCGCTCTTGCTGGAAGAGCAGACGGGCGTCATTGGGACGGAAGGTCAGGATACTTTCCGGCGCGACGCCGGATTCCAGCATGCCGACCATGGTCGAGAGCGATTTGATACCGGCTTCGTTATTGACCGTCAAGTTGCCATCGGCATCAAAGAAGGTGCCGCCGGCGCCCTGGAAGAATGCCAGCCAATTCATGAACAAGCCTTCGATCTTCGCCCACATGCTGATGAAACCGGCCAAGTCAGAATTGTCTTCGCCTTCGAGGATTGCTTCTGCTTGCGCGATCAGCGCTTCCCAGGTTGTTGGCACATCAAAGCCGTATTTCTCCAGCAGATCGGCGCGATAGAAGAGGTGGATACCGTCAATGTAGAGCGGGATCGCGTAGGTGCTGCCACCAACTTGCGCCGCCGCGAGGAAGCCAGGGATGTATTCCGCAAGCTCGTCGTCGCTGAAGTAATCCTCAATGGGCGCGACCCAACCGCGGGCGGCGAAGTCGCCGGGCCAAATCACGTCAACCGCAATGATATCCGGCTTGGAGTTGCGCGCCGTGAAGTTGGTGACGTAGATACTGCGAGACTCGTTGGGCACATCGGAAATGCGCTCCCATTCCACGTTGATGCCTCCAACTTCGTTTTCGCAGGTTTCAATGAGAATGGGCGCGGCATCGCCGAAACCGCGCGCGCCGATGGATAGCGTTAGTTCCACGTTGTCCTGCGCCGCTATGGGACCGGCCAAGAGCGCGATCAGCAAGAGACTGACGATGGCAAATAGACAAACTTTGCTTCTGTTTATTGTGGACATTGTTTGATCTCCTTATTTCTTCAACTAGCTGGAATGTAGCACGCGAGTCTTTGATTAAAGGCTCCTTCTAAAACTCTATAACGCCTCACGGTAAGTTCCAAGTCTTTGTTAAGAGGATTATATACTTTAGTATATAGATGGACTTGACAGCAGGGGTAGCTGATTGCTAGATAAGATGCTGAGTCGGGAATTCGTAAATGCAAACGCGAGTGAACGTGGCTACTTCTGAATGCCAAACCGGAAGAACCGCACAATGTTAGCCGACGACAGTCTTGACTTAATGCGCGGCATGAATTCGACAGATGAAAAAGGGGAAAGATGAAAGTGACCACTGCGCAAGAGACCATCGAAAACGCGAAAAGAACTATTGACGAAATGAGTTCTATGCCCACTGACGGGAAATGGCTGGAATCCATCACTGTTGGGGTTAGCCCTCACGTAAAAGAATGGGACATAGAACAGTGCTATCACTGGTCAAAGTGGCCTGAACGGGAGGACCATTTTCCAGGCACTACGAACAAGGACATAGGAATTGATGCGGTCGGGATTCGCCGCAGTGACGGCGAACACATTGCCATCCAATGCAAGTCCCGCAAACTAGACGAACATGGTAAGGGCAATGCCATCTCCAAACATGAAATGGATTCGTTTGCAAGCATATCGTCTCAATCATTGTGGGCTGAACGATGGATTGTAACCAACGGCGACAACCCCTTGAGCAACAATGCCCAGGACGCCAATTCAATGTTGGATATGCCCATTAAGATGATCAGCATTGCAATTGATCTGCAACAGCAGCAGGGAAACCTTACACACGAAGAGTGCCAACACTGTCTGCCTAACCCCGACGGTGAACTGAGAATCCAGACAAAATCGTGTATGCAGGACGAAGCTATTGCCCAAAGCATCCGAATACTGAAAGAACATGAACAATCAGAGAGTGGTGGTCTTCCGCTGGGCCAAGCGCGTGGGAAAATTATACTGCCATGCGGAACGGGCAAGACTCGGATTTCCTTACGAATCATCGAAAAGTTGACGCCCGTGGGCGACTTATCTGTCGTCCTCTGCCCTTCTATTGCTCTGGTAGCCCAAATCAGACGCGAATACCTACAAAACACGGTAACAGGTATCCGGGCATTGGCGGTCTGCTCTGATAAAACCGCTGGTTACGACCCCAAGAAAGAAGGGGTCAGGAACACCGCAAAAGATCCCACCGTCGACAACAGCCACGTCAGTGAATCAGAAGTGAAAGGTATGGTCACAACGGACGCGGAGGAAATTGCCGAGTGGATTCGGCAAGGAAAGGGCAACAACAGCCTCAACGTTATCTTCGGGACTTATCAAAGCAGCCATCGTATCTCCGAAGCACTAGAATTTGCCGGCACTAAGGTCACGGTGCTAATAGCAGATGAGGCCCACAGAACAGCCGGATTACGCCGGAAACGCAATGCCAAGGTGGGGCAAGTGTCGGAAAGAGAGCAACGAATCCGGGACTTCACCCTTTGCCATGACAATGCCGCGTTTACGGCAACTTATCGCGTGTACCAGACAGCCACGCCCCGCATTTACGACACTAGCAGAAGAGTCAATAAAACAAACGACGACTGGATGGTTCGATCCATGGATGACGAGACCGTCTTTGGGGTTGAGCTATACCGAAAGAGTTATGTTGAATCCGTTCGCAACGGCTGGTTGTCTGACTACCGAATCATTGCTCTGGCAATAAATGACCCGGCCGCTTATGAGGAAGCTAACACGCTGGCGAAGAATACCAAGAGTACAGGGAGAAGCCCCCTGACATCAGAAAATTACCTGCGTGGTCTCGCCTTTGCCTTGGCCATGGGTGGGGCGACCCAAGACAAAGAGAACGGTGAGGTCGTGATCAAGTCTTGTATTGCATTTATGAACACCGTTGACAAGTCGAAAAACATGGTCTTGGACCTACAGACCAAGGCCGTGCGCGAATGGGTAGTGAAATGGCTTAAGGAAAACAGAAATGACCCGCGGGCAGCCAACTACACGCTGGAGCATCTTGACGCCACGAGCAACGTGACCGCCCGTGAAAACGGCAAACTGAGACTTGCGGGGGGCACCGCCGAACGACCGCACGGCATCATCAATGTTGGCATTTTTGGTGAAGGCACTGACTCCCCTTCTCTAAATGCAGTGGCCTTCCTGGAACCCCGAAAAAGCCCCATAGATGTAATCCAGGCAGTTGGTCGCGCCATGCGGACCGCACCGGGCAAGGAACTGGGTTATATCATCTGTCCCATTCTAATTCCGCCCAACGCAGACCCGGAACGATGGCTGAGCACGAGCGACATGGATGAAGGGTGGCAAGAATTGGGACAGATACTCCTTGCTCTCCGCGCGCATGACCAGAGGATCGAGGACGAACTTGAAGATTTGCTATATCTGTACGTCCCAAAGCCTCCAGAAGTACAACGTACTTTCATTGCCGTCGTCAGTGTAGAAGGGAAACGCATCCAGTACTGGCAGCACAACGGGCCTCCGGGGCAAGCACAAGAGGCTGTGGAGCGGGTATTGGACAGGAAATCCAAGCCGGCTGAGGAGTTTGACCGCATCACGCCGGATACCCTACCAGTAAACGAGATCGCGCCAATAGCCGACAAAGTAAAAGAGGCCTTGCAGTATGACGCGAGTGGCGAACAACTCGGTCTCATGGGCGAAACGAAGCAGACAGCTTGCTCGCCCATAGAGCCTTCGCAAATCATCACCGGGAAGAAAAACGAAGACGGAAGTATCGAACTGCGCTTGAACACAGTTGCCCGAACTAAGCCTTCGTCAGACGGCACACCTGGGAATGTGGACATACCGAAGACGAAGAAAAAAGCCAAGAAAATGATCAACGAGGGCACGGGCATTCGGCTTAAGCAAGGGAAAAAGCGCAGGACACCTGAGGAGAAAGCAGAACAATCTGCAATGCAGATGCTCCTTTTGAGCGGAATGAGCGACCACGGAAACGCAATCAGGATGAACCTGCTGTCGAAGTCCGGCCTAAGTGATAACCGGATATTGCGGGACCTTAACATTTTGGAATCTAGCATAAAGGAAGCTGCTTATCACCTGAGCAGTGACGGACTCTCGACTGCACTAGACAAGCACTTCGGTCTTGACAATTTGAAGCAAGCCGCACTCCAAAAGCAGGCCGACGGCTGCACCATTGCTACACTGCTAATGATGAACGCCGCCATGCTACACCAAAGGATCAGCAGTGGCGGGTGGCTGTCAGGAATCAGCAACCTTTCGACGATCAAGAACGACACTAATGTCGTACAACGCACAGGTCGCGCGTGGGAACGAATCATGCGGCATGACTTTATTCCCGTTCTGGAACCCGCCCTGGAATCCATCTACGCAATTGAGACAACAGGCAAGACTGGTGGGTTGGAGCGTGCGCTACGCCACATTTCAGCCGAGGCCGAGCGCATTGCCGAAACCTACGCTGACATGGGCGCGGACCACGCGGGCCCTCTGTTCAATCGCGTCATGGGCAACCAAGCCAGTGACGGCGCTTATTTCACCAGACCCCCGGCAGCTTCTATTGCCGCCCGGCTCACCTTAGACGCTTCAGGCGATGCAGACTGGTCTGAAGATCAGGTATGGAAAGATCACAAGATTGTTGATCTGGCTTGCGGCAGCGGCACTCTGCTTGCGGCCATGCTGACCGAAATGAAACGAAGAGCCAAATCGCAAGGCGCTAGTAAGGACAAACTTGCAGAATTTCAGAAGTTGGCAGTCGAGGAAACACTCAAGGGGCTGGACATCAACCCGGTCTCGCTACAACTGGCGGCGTCGCAACTGACCGCTGGTAATCAGGAAATCCGATATCGCCGGATGGGCCTGCATCTCATGCCCTACGGGCCGCATGCGGATTACAAAAGCCATGTCTCTGTTGGCACTCTTGAACTCTTGGGGCAAAGGGCCATCATACCGAGAAAGGACGAACTCGGCCTTGCCGACGACGAAATAGCGTCTCAACTTACCTGGAGCCCGTCCGATGACACAGAGTTGGAAGACGCAGTTTCCGCTGTCAAGGACGCGCGCATCGTCATTATGAATCCGCCCTTTACCAGTCGAAAGAAGATGGGCGAAAAGTTCCCGAAAGAAATCAAAAAGGCATTGCGCTCTCGTGTGGATGCAATGGAGGATATTCTGGTAAGAGCCGACCAGGGCATGTTGGACTTTACGGACAAGAATTCCATTGGACCACTATTTGTTGCTCTTGCCGACCACATACAGGAGAGGTCCGATGGTGTGGTCTCAATGTTCAAGCCGACCATTGCGCTGTCGGCTATATCAGGGCTGAAGGAACGCCAAATACTGGCGAAGCGTTTTCATATCCACACTGTAGTTACTAGCCATCAGCCCCGCAACATAAACATGAGCCAGCAGGCCACCCTCAACGAGAGCATCGTCGTCATGTGTCGGTACCCCGACGGCTCCAAGCCACCGACACGATTCATTCATCTTGACAAGATGCCGAAAGACGAGAGTGAAGTCGAGGACCTGCACCGATGCCTACGGGAATGCTCGCAAGGCCAAATGTCGGAAGGTTGGGGCGAAGTATCGCATTGGCCTGCTGACCGCATGGAAGAGGGCGACTGGTCACCGGCCATCTGGCGGTCGCCCGAACTGGCGGAAGCGGCGCGAGAATTCGCCTCCCACCCCGATATGCGAACCATTCGGGAACACGGATTCTCATGCGAAGCCACCCTTCAGATGATGGACAAGAAGAACTTCATCCCAGCCCCTGCAAGAAATAGGGGAAGTTTCCCTATCATCGACTCGAAGGGAGCCGACGGACAGAAAACAATCAGAAGCGCTCCGGACGCGGAATGGCAGCCCACCAACCCGGACGAAGAACAACGCCTCCTCAACGGCGGAACATATCCGCAGGTAGACAAACTGCTTTCAAAGGCTGGTTTCCTACTTATCACGTCGGGACAACGCACAAACACGGCGCGACTGACCGCGGTAGCTGATGAAAAGAAATATGTGGGACGAGGCTGGCTGCCCATTAGAGGACCCAATACCCGGGAAGCTACGGCCATAGCAGTATTCCTCAACTCAACTGCCGGACGGCTCCAGCTTTGGCGTAACGCTGCCCGGACATTAGAGTTTCCCATGTACAATCCGAAACCCTTAGAGGGCATCCAAATACCAGACACGAAAGATGCCCGCATCCAACTGATCCTTTCCAATTGCTGGGAACGGACCAAAGAGATGGAAGTCCCTCAGTTTCGTGACGGAGAGTGTAATGTCCGCGCCATTTGGGACAATGCCGTTGCTGAGGCGATGGGCTGGGACCCAGAGGAGCTTGCCCGGTTGCGCGAACTACTCAACAACGAACCACACGTCCGGGGGCTCGGCTACAATCAGTATTCAGATGAGATTGAGGCCAGTGACATCTCGAACGACAGTCAAGCGAGAGACTAATATGCAGCTTAACTTCGGTTGATTACTTTGCCCGGATTTGAGCAACGTTCCTACGAAGTAAAGGATTTAGTTCCGCGAGTTCATATCGCCCAACCCCTACGCCCCCGACACTCTAGGCATCCAGAGCGGCTCCAAACCCCAGCGGCTGAAAAGCAGCGTTCTCACCATATCCGCCCGCGCCTGGCCGAAGGCAGGCTCCTGCCACAGGTTCTGAGTGCGCGCGGGGTCAGCGCTTAAATCGAAAAGTTCGTGGCGCCCCGCCCCCGGATCAAAGTTGATCTGATATCTGCCCTTGTTTGCGCTCTTCACGTGCATTGCCGCCGACTTGTTAGGCAGGCGCAAACTGTCGTCGGACAAGGGCTCTTCCTTGAGCATTTCCGCGCGCAACATCGCTTCGGTCAGCTGGGCGCGCAAGGCGTGGTCCGCGTAGAGATTGGTGACTTCGCCCAGATCGTCGAGGAGGTCGAAGATTTCGCCGTAGTCTCGATCAAAATACAGCGTGATTTTGTAGCGATCGTCGATATAGGTTTTCAGATGCAGGGTCGTCGGTTGATGGCGGTTCTCGACGATGAGGTGCTCCCTCGCCGTGGATTCGTCGCCGTTCCAGACGGCTCGCTGATCGAGGCCGGTCATCTCGTCCGGAATGTCGAGACCGCAGTAGCTGAGGAAGGTGGGGGCGTAATCGACCAGCGACTGCAGGCTGTGGCTGATATTTGCGGCCGGAATACGACCGGGCAGGCGCGCGATCATGGGCACGCGGATGCCATCATCGTAGTGGAATGCGCCTTTGGCGATCAAACCGTGCTGGCCGAAGTAGTGCCCGTGATCGCTGGTGAAGACGACCAAGGTGTTCTCAGCGAGACCGAGTGCATCGAGGTGATCGATGATTTGCCCGATGGTTTTGTCCATGCAGCTGATCATCCCGTAGTAACAAGCGATGTCCTTCGCCAGTTCGTCGCGATCGTGCAAATGTGAATGAAAACCGTGGCAACCGCTGCCGTTGGCTTCCTGCCAGGCCGAGAAGTCGGGATTGCGTGTCTGCGTCAATTGCAGGTGCGGCGGAGACGGGGCAGTGTCGGCGGGTCTGTCTCTAGGCGACCCTACGCGTCCCTTGCTCTCGTGCTCGCCCGGTGTGAGCGCGGGCACGGTCATGTCCGCCGGATCGTACATGGTATCCCAGGGTTCGGGCGCCAGGTATTTGGGATGCGGATCGAAGAAGCTCGCCCATAAGAAAAACGGCTGATCCTGTGAGCGGTATTCCGAAATGAGGGCCTTGCTGCGCTCGGCGATCCAGGCGTTGTAGTGAAACTGTTCGGGGATGAGCCATTTACGTCGCTGTTCGCTGACGTGGCCCGTGGGACCCAGGTAATAGTCGCGCCAGTTGGTCAATCCCTTTTCTTCCATCCAAAGCGCATAATGCTGCCCGACATGCGCTTCGTCGGTGTGGTTACGGGCCAGCTCGATATGGTCGAAGCCATAAAAAGGACCGTCGAAATCTTGCCAGAAGTCGAGATCCTGCAGAATCGGGTAGGACTCGAGGGAGGGATATTCCGTCGTTGATTGCAAGGGCTGGAAATGCGCTTTGCCGATGAGAGCCGATCGGTAAGCGGCTGCGCGAAAGTGCTCGCCGACTGTCGGCTCGGACTCAGGCAGCTTCGTGCCCAACGAATAAGCGCCGTGCTGTGATGGATATTTGCCGGTGATCATGCTGCTGCGGGTTGGTGTGCAAGTGGGGTTTGGACAATAGGCGCGGGTGAAAGTGGTGCCTTGCGCCGCGAGCTTGTCGAGCGCCGGCGTTTGAATCTCCGGGTTATTTTGTCCCAGCGTTTGCCAGTGCTGCTGGTCGGAAGTGATCAAAAGGACATTCAGTTTCGACATAGTTCAATCTTTGTCGCTGGTGGTCAAAAGGCGCTAGCAACACTATTGTCGGTAATATCGTTTTCCCCTGATCTCCTCCGGCAACATGCTGTCGTCCGTGTATGCCTGGTAGTCCTTGCCGTAACCCAGCTCCTTCATCAACTGCGTCGGAGCATTGCGGATATGCAGGGGGATGGGCAAGTTGCCCAGCTCCCTGACATCGTCGAGGGCGGTGAAATAGGCGTTACCGGCGGCGCGATTTTTGGGCGCGCAAGCGAGATAGACCACACCGTGCGCCAGGTTGAACTGGCATTCGGGATAGCCAATCGTCTCGACTGCTCGAAAAACATCGTTGGCGACTGCGAGTGCGGACGAATCGGCGATTCCGATATCTTCGCTGGCGAAGATGACCATGCGGCGGGCGATGAACTTGGGGTCTTCGCCACTGTCGACCATGCGCGCCATATAATAGAGCGCGGCATCGGCATCGCTGGCGCGCATACTCTTGATGAAAGCGCTGATGGTGTTGTAATGTTCCTCGCCGGTTTTGTCGTAGCGCAAGTGCTTGGATTGCAAGGTCTCGCGCAGATGCTCAACGCCGATGCGCTTTTCGCTATACAGCCGCACGGCATTTTCCAACAGATTCAGCGCGGCGCGGGCATCGCCGTTGGCGTAATTCGCCAGGAATTGCTCAGCGTCGTTCTCAATCTCGACATCCAGCGCGGCGGTTCCCCGGGCGATGATCCGCTCGATCTCTTCATGTGTCAGCGAGTTGAGCGTGAAGACTTGCATCCGCGAAAGCAGGGCCGAAATGACTTCGAAGCTCGGATTCTCGGTGGTCGCGCCGATCAGGATGATGGTGCCGTCTTCGACGTAGGGCAACAGGAAATCTTGCTGAGCCTTGTTGAAGCGGTGGATCTCGTCCAGGAAGAGGATAACGCCATCGGGCGGCTGGTCTCGGTCGGGCGCGGCGAACAGCGCCATTTGGGACTTGGCGCTGTTGCCCGGTGACTTGACCGTTTCCACGATCTGGCGCAATTCGGCCTTTCCGGCGGAGACCGCGGAGAGGTTGTAGAAGGGCTTGTCGGCGACGGCGGCGATCATGCGGGCGAGGGTGGTTTTGCCCACGCCCGGCGGACCCCAGAAAATCATGCTGGGGATGGTCCGCTGCTGCAGGACGCGGTAAAGCGGCTTGCCGACGCCGACCAGGTGCCCCTGGCCGATAAAGCCGGAAAGGTCACGCGGACGGATGCGTTCGGGCAGGGGTTGGGACGGGTGACGCATGTCAATCGCGCCTCGATCCCGATGCCACAAGTGAAGAATCTGCCCTGAATGTCGCAGTTGATTTGGCCTGGAAAGTGTGACGCGCACGGGCCGGAGATCGCCTCGGGCGCGCTTGCAAGAAGCTGCTCAAAAGGATTAACCCCGAATAATCTTCACGATTTGATGCAGGTGATCGCAGTCGTGGTAAGCGGTCAGCACCAGTTGATCGTTGAGCGTGAAGCCGCCGCCATCGGCATCGCGACCCGGGCGCTCCCAGAGTGCTTCGTCGTCCTCCGGCAGGGACTCCAGAAGCTCGTGATACGGCTTCCGCACTTGCTTCCATCTTTCCAGCAATTCCAGCGCGTTCTGGCCGGCATAACCGGCTTCTTTGACCATTTCGTCTTGGCTGCGGCCAGAAGACGACGGAGGTTCATTGTTTTCGGCGAGGGCGCGGGCGCGGGCCATGAAGTATGAATCGACATCGCCCAGGTGACCGAGCACTTCAGAGATCGTCCAGCCATCGCCGCCGTCGCGTCTGTCGAAGGCGCTGGGATCGCTGGTGCTGGTAAGGACTTGTTCAATGTTCACCGGGTTCTTTTCCATTGCCCATAGTTGCCAGCGACGGTATTTAGGGAGTGCTTGCATGGATCGCTCCTTTTGATGGTTTGGGGCGGATTATAGCATACTTATTTACAGGGATTCCGCGGCCGACGAATGGACCTTGATTACAAGAATCGCAGGTGTAATAAGCTTTCGGTACTGATATCTGTGGCATAGTCGGAAGGGTCGATCGCATCCAACAATCGACGCAGCTTAGCGGGATTGATGTCGACCTGCTGTGATTTAGAGTAAATCGTGACCAAGATCACTCGGTCTGACAAAAGAAGATAATAGATTACTCGGAATCCGCCGCTCTAACCGCGTTGCGCTGACGGGTTGGGCAAACGTACTTTGTAAAGGTTCGATTGCACGCCGGATATCTTGTTACCGGGACGCTCGTCATGCTCCAATCGTCTCACAAGCTTGCGGACTTCGCCTGTAACCGCAGGGTAGCTGCGCTTTTGTCGTTTAATCGCTTTGAGAAATTCTGGAGGAACGCTAACGGTCGTCGGCATCTGCTATGTGTTCACGGTCGATTTCGTCCAGGACTTCAATCGCTGGACGATAATTCCCTGCCAATGCCTGCTGCAAGCCTTTGCGCACGCTTTCGAGAATCTCGTCCTCAGACATCCCGTCAAAATAGTCAGCTAAAACGTCGCCGACCACCCGGCCAACCGGAACTTGACGGTCAAGCGCTTCCTTCTGCAGGCACTCCAGTACCTCGGAAGAGAGATCGACAGAAACGTTTATTGTGGTCATCAGACTGTGCTTCGCTACTTTCTAAAACCCGTTTACCACATCCGTTCGACGCTGACGATAAGGTTTGCCTCGCTCGAAACGGTTGTTGCGCTGCCAAGCGAATCGGCCTTTCCAGTGAGACGGCATGAATTGGCGCAGTTAGATCAGGATAAGAGAAATAGGCGACAATGCGCTGAAAAGTTTATTGTCCTCGCGCGGTATCGAGTATGGCTAGCGCCTTACGGGCGAGCGCCTCGGTTGGGTTGGCGCTGGTGCCGGGCGCGCGCTCCATCAAGACTTCAAGGAAAAACTCGTCCATGACGAAGAGCGCTACTGAACCGTAGAGTCCACGCCCGAGCACATGCGGCTGCGGGAAGTCCTCAACCGTGTTTTCGGTCTCGATTCCTTCGCGGATGCCCTTGATCTTTTCGTAGTGCGCTCTGGCATCTTCGGGCGTGTCGAATTGGCCGAAGGTCATATTGAAGACATTGGCGGCTTGATCCTTGTAGAATACGCGAACGGCTTTGCCGTTTACCACGTTGCGGGGCGTTTGGACGCCGTCAAACCGCGAAAAGTCTCGGCGCCATTGCGTGTCAGTGTAGATTTCTCTCGGCAGGCTGTCTAGCACAACCGGCAAGACATCTCTTCACCCGTCGTCGTCCGCCGAACTGCCGGCAGCGGCTTCGAAAGTTTCGCGATTATTTTCGAAGAAGCGGATAGTCTGGCGCGAGAGCGGCACCAGTGGGCTGCCTCGCGTGAATAGCTCGACAAACACTTCGATGAAGTAGTTGTCTATCTGGAAAATGGAAACCGAACCATACAGTCCGGCGCCGAAAAGATTTGGCATCGGGAAGTCTTCGTTGGGCTTGCCGGTTTCCAGCACCGAGCGAATTCCGAGGAGCCGTTCGTAATTGGCGGCAGCGTCTTCAGCCGTATCAAAGACGGCGAAATCGAGGTTAATCAAACCGCCCTCTTGCGATCTGTAGTAGACCCTCGTGGCGACAGCGGTGCCACGGACGCCGCGCACCCTGCCGATTCCTTGATCCCCGCGCTTATAATCCCATTTCCATTCCTCTTCACCCGCCGGCAGTGATTTCGGCAGCAACGCTAGCAGGGCGGCGATGATCTCCTCATTGGGGTTGACGGCTTCCACGAATCCTTCCGGAACCGGGGTCGGAGTAGGGGTCGCAGTCGGTATGGGAGTCGGAGTGGGCGATGGCGTGATATCCAGCGTGTCATCCGGGCGGCAGCCGGCGAAAATCAGCGTGGCAATCAGCGCAAATACGAGCAGGCTTCTGCGCGGTCTTGGAGTGGGTCTCATGATTGCTCTCCAAGGGCTTCATCGTCATACAGGCGCAGGCGCTCAGGTATTTCAGCCGTGACGATCATATCAGCGACTTCCGCTTCACTGACGTCGCTCTTGTGGAAATCCCCCAACTTATGCCCGCGCTCGATGATGGTAAAGCGGTCGGCAACTTCATAGACGTGGCGGATGTTATGCGTGATGAAGATGACGCTCATACCCTGTTCTTTGGCGGCGATGGTATAGTCGAGCACTTTCTGTGTTTCGCCAACCGAAAGCGCCGATGTCGGCTCATCCAGGATGAGAAGCTTCTTGCCGAAGAAAACCGCGCGGCCAATCGCGATCGACTGCCGCTCCCCGCCGGACATCGTGCCGACCGTCTCTTCCGGGTCGCGTATGTGGATGCCGACGTCGGCCAGCGCCTGCATTGACTCGCTCGCCATCATCTTCTTGTCAAGGAAACTGAAAGGACCAACCGTGTAGGTCGGTTCTTGCCCCAACCAGAAGTTGCGCGCGATGCTCATCAGGGGTACAAGCGCAAGATCCTGATGCACCGTCTCGATACCCAATTCACGCGCGTCGTGTGGAGATTCAATATCCACCGCCGCGCCATCAAAGAAGATCTGGCCACGCGTCAAGCTGTGGAAGCCGGTGAGTACCTTAATGAGCGTCGATTTACCGGCGCCGTTATCACCGAGCAAGCCGACAATCTCTTGCCGGTCGACGTGAAAGTCAATGCCGCGTAAAACCTGTACGCTGCCGAAGGTCTTGTGGATATCGATCATATCCACCAGGGCGTCAGGGTTCTTCTCCATATATTGCATGATTACGGCTCCCTAATTTTGCTGCGCGCCGCGCACAAAGGTGTTCAAGACGACAGCAGCGATGATGATCACGCCGATGGTGCCCGTGAAGAGTCGAGATTCTATGCCGACCAGGACCAGACCGGTTTGCAGCATACCAAAGATTAGCGCACCCAGTAAGGAGCCGACAACACTGCCGTAACCACCCGTGAGCAAGGCGCCACCGATCACCGTCATAGCGATGACCTCAAGCTCCCAGCCGGTGCCTTTCAGCGGGTCGACGCCCGGGTTTCGCGATGTCTCGTAAATGGCGGCGATCCCTGTGAGCCCAGCGACGATGACGAAGTTCTGTAGCTTGATCCGGTCAACGTTGACACCCTGCGCGCGCGCCGCGCCCTGGTTACCGCCTGTGGCGAAGATGCTGTTGCCGAAGGAGGTACTGGTGAGGATGATATGGAAGATCGCCACGAAGATGAACCACCAGACAATGGCGAGGCGTACATTGGAACTGCGCGGTATCTGCAGGTGGAAGAAATCGCCGTCCGAGCCGATCGCGAGAACGCGCCCGTTGAAGAGGTTAAAATAGCCAACTTCCACGATATCTCCGCCGCCGGAGTTGGCGTGGTACGAAAAGACCGCGACCAACCAAACGACCGCCGCCACCAGGATGAAAAGTGCCAGTAAGCCCACAAACGTTCGGATGATCGCGCCGGAAGTGCCGAAATCGCCATTGTCCTCACGTATGGACCAGGCCCGCGCCGCCTGCCGATACAGGACCGGCAGGACACGGTAGGCGGTAAAAGCAACGACCAGCAAGCCGATGACGGCCAACAAAATGAATACGATATTGCTTATGCTTATTATAGGCAGCGCATCGTGATGATCGCTGTAGCGCAAGATGCGTCCGCCGGCAATGGCGACCAGCGTAATGGCGCGAAATGCCAGCATCGTACCCAAGGTCACGATAAAGGACGGGATGCGAGTCGTGATCAATAGCACACCGTTGACCGCCCCGAGGAGGATTGTGATGAAGATGGCGAGCAATGCCGCCGGGATCGGATCCATGACACCAAATACGGGCGCGCCATGTGTCATAAAGTTCATAAAGGACAGCGCCCCGACACCCAGGATTGATCCTACCGATAGATCGAACTCTCCAGAGATCATCAGATAGGTGACGCCGATGGCGATGACGCCTTTGGTAGCCACATTGCTCAGGAAGGACGCGATCGAACTCGGTTCGAGGAAGAGATCGGTTGCCATGGTAAAGCACATAAGGATAGCGATAAAACCGATAATTGCCCCGGCGCTTGGCGACTTGGCAAGCATGGCGCGGATGTACTTACCCGGAGTCAAAGCCAAGGCTCGTCGCAATTCATCCGATTCTTCTTCTACCAGCCGAACCAGGCGATAGCCGACAAAGCCAGGCAAGAAGAACAGAAGCCCTGCGAGCAATCGATGGTTTTCCGCATCGCGAATGGTCGTAGTCCCCAAATAGAGTGGCACGACATAAGCTCCGGCGATCAAGACACCGAAGACACCCGCCGCCAACAATACCAGAAACGCAAGCACAAACCGTCGCGGAGGCGACACGATCAAGCGAATTCCATCTATGCGCCGCAGGAAACCAAGTGGGGGAATGAGGAATACCAGCAAAGCCAGCAGGGCGACCAGTCCGATAACTAACAGACTGATACTGATCAGCGCTTCGCCAATCGACAAGGCTAGAGGCGCCAAGCCGCTGACCCTCGCGTCGTCGTTGATGATTGTTCGCAGGTCGATATTTTGCCCCAGCAAGAGCGAGAACTTCAAGCCGACCGGAATCATGACGCTGAGTAGAATGGCGCCGCCAATCATGACTGTGATGAAGAGTACCCACTGGGACCAGCGCAGGCTGGACTTTTCGCGGCTTACAAGCCCGTATGCCGTTCGCGCGCAGCAAACAGCATAGATCAAGCTGGCAATGGTAATGATATGTTCATAAGTATTGAGTCCTTCGCTCCAGCGCAGGATGTTGGCGCGCTCGCCTAAAGGGATCCAGCCGAATGCAACGCCGTATGCAATGGCGAAACCCAAGATAGCAAAACCAGATACCAGGAATGTGACCAGGAAGCCTGTGTTAGAGGCTTCTCGCTTGCCGTCCAAATATGCTTGTATCATAGGCTTTTTCTCGACTACTAATTTTTGCTACAGGGGACCTGATATCAAACCGGTTTAGCCAATGAAATGATTGCGTCTAATCTATTCTAAAGGTGACCGCTCGGCACGAGCGGAAGGTAGTTCTTCGCCGGCATAGCGCCGTAGGCGCTGGCCGAGCCAGGCTTTCTCATCCAAGCTTAATCGGGTGTAATGGGTGGGAAAACCTCTCCCACCCATTGCGGAAACCGAGATCGGTTTAGCGATAACCTTGCGCGGTCAGTTCGATGATTGCATCAACGTTGCTGCCATTGATAACGCCAGGTCCTGTCAGAATGTCGCCACCTGGCGCCATCTTGAATTGGCTGTTCAGGTAGAGCCACATGATGGTCTCGAAACCTTGCAAGTAAGGTTGCTGGTCGATTGCCTGGATCAAGTATCCGTTCTGGATCATTTCGTAGATCTCAGCGCTCGTATCATGGGTTGTGGCGAAGATATCGCCGGCCATGACGCCAGTTTCCTGGATGTAGAGGTTCAGCGAGCTTGCCGGGTTCGGGCCAAGGCTGAAGACAGCGTTGGTATCGGGGTTGGCGTTGAAGTAGTCAGCGAAGGTACCTGCGGATGCAGTCACATCATTGCTGATGGTCAACTGATCCAGCGGGATGCCAGCTTCTTCAAAGACACTGCGGACGCCGGCGCAACGGGCTTCCAAGCCACTATGTCCAACTTCCTGGATCGGGCATACTGCTCCGGCGATGTCGACACCGGCGGCGTCAGCTGCGTCAAGCACAGCGTTCGCGTTGGAGCGTCCACCGAGGAACTCGTTAGCGCCGATGTAGAACAGGGTCGGCAGCGCATCCGGCGTACCGGCATTGGGATCGGCCGTGTTGAAGACGATCACAGGAATACCGGCTTCGGCAGCGCGGTTGACGCCATCGCGGATAACTTCGGGATTCGGAACCGTGGTGCCGATACCGTCGTTATTACGCGCCAGGGCATCATCCCAGTAGCCAGCCATATCATCAATGCTGTCAACAGGATCGGCCAACCAGGCGCAATCCGCGGACAGAAGTGTACAAGCGTCTTCCATACCTTTGATCACGACGACCCAGAAGGGATTACCAATACCGCCGTGGCTGACCATACTGAATGTCAGTTGGTCTTGCGCGCCGACGCCACCGATTCCGGCAATCATGACACCCAATACCAAAAGAAGTACCGGGAACGTACGAACTAGCTTTCTCATATCGAGATTCCTCCAAAATAAACGAATAGGTCACTTTGTCTCAGGCATATCGCCTGTCGAGACCGAATCCTAACGGGGTGGAACCGCCGCAGAAGCGCGACCTTCATCCCCAAGTGCGACAATCACTACCGTATCTTGATCATTCAGATACGATATGTGACATATGAAATTCACATGTCCGTTCCCGCTCTGTCAACCAGGGCGGCTGACAGCGCTTGCCAAGGTTCGGACGCATCATATCCAGCATTATAGCGCATTCTCACTGAATTTCAACCGAAGAGGAAAACGTGCGGGACAGCGCTTGCCGCTCGTGTAACGCGAACGACTACCGCGATAGCGGTACGAAAGACAAGAGTAAGCCAGGTTGAAAGAGGGACTAGCGAATCTCTTCCACCGCCCAGTGATCGCCCATGGCGCGCCGGCCCGCTGCCAAGCCGGGACCGTCGCTGATCTGTCGCACAAGATCAGCCCTCTCTAGTGCCGAGTCAAGCAGGTTAAGGCCCAAGCCGGGTCCCGCGGGGATATCCAGGTGGCCATCACGGACTGTCGGCGTAAAGTCTGTTAGCTCCGCAAAGTATTGTTTGTAAAAGGCGCGTACCGATTCAACATAAAACAGATTGGGAATATGCGCCGCGAGGTGCATGCATGCGGCATGGCAGATCGCGCCGGCAACGTTATGCAAGACCAGCGGCACACCGAATGTCTCTGCCAGGTAAGCGATCTTGCGCGTTTCGGCGATGCCTCCGTTCCAGACGGCATCGGTCATGACGATCTGCGAGACGTGTTTTTCCAGCCATTCCCGCAATTGCCAGCGCGTCATCAGCAGCTCCGAGCCGACGATAGGGATGCTGGTGCGGTCTGCGAGCGCTTTGATTTCGTCCGGGTAGACCGGGGGCATGACATCTTCCAGGAAGAGGATGTTGTACGGTTCGAGGGCGCGCGCGATACGCTCCATACTGACACGATTCCAGCGGAAATGGCATTCGATGCCGATTTCCATGCGATCGCCGACCCGGTCGCGGATTTGTCGTACCGCGGTCAAGCCCGTTTCGATCTCCGCGTGGGAGATGCGCTGGCCGAAGCTGCGCTCGCTAAACTGATCGAAGGGCCAGATCTTCATGGCGTAGATTTCATCGTCGAGCAGGCTTTGCGCCAGTTCGCCCGCGTCTTCGTGCCAAGCCTGATAGTCCTGAATATCGCCAAAACCCAGGCAAGTATTGTAGGTAGGGATTTCTTCACGGGTCTTGCCACCGAGCAAGTGATAGAGCGGCGCGTCGTAATGCTTTCCCATGATGTCCCAAAGCGCGACCTCGAAGGCGGAAAGCGCGCGCGTTTCCGCGCCGGCATAACCGTGATACATGATGTTATCCATGACGAAGCGCCATAGTCCTTCGATATCGAGCGGATCTTGCCCCAGCGCCAGCGGCGCGACGGTGCCGTGCAGGGCGGCTTTGGCGCCGGGGATCTTGTCAACGGTTTCCCCAAGACCGACGATGCCGCTATCGGTATGGACGCGTACCGTCATCAAGCGCGGATATGCTTTCCATTGCAAGGTTTCGATGGCGGTAATTTTCATTGGTATGCCTTACGTGGAGCGCCTTCGCGGACGTTTGCGAAATGCCATGAATTCGTTGAAAATTGTTCCTTATTGGTGTTAAGCTTCTTTGTCCCTAAAACTCTGTCGAAAAGACACTCTGACATATATGGATTGACTATTCCTCACCTGCAAGGCCTTCTTCCCCTAGCACTTGGTCGATAAACGTGGCTCGCTCATTCTTCCCTGCGAGGGCGTTCCACATCCTGTCAATCGCCTGCACTATCCTGTCTTGATCATCGGGAGAGGGCAAAAACAGCCGCATGCGTTTCATATGGCTTAGGTTTAGTCCTGCTTGACCTTTCTTGTTGTATGCATACATTTTGACTTGCTTTTGAAAAAACGAACTCATCATGAAATAATAAAGGAATTGAGGATTCACATCCGACTGCTTGCACCTCACAATAAAAACATGCTCATTTACACAGTATGGTTTTCCGTCGTCATTGAAGCGTGCACATTTGCCCGTCTTCGCTCCGTCTTTACATATCAAAATGTCGCCGTCCTTCACATGACCAGTTTTCATGTTTTTGTAGAACGATTCAGGGACGAATTTAATTTTTGTCTTGTCAACGGTGCCGTTATCGCCATCTATATGTTCTCCGCCCAAACTGGCAATACCGTCAGTGTACTCGGAAACTCCACCCTCAGGTCGGCTACCAGACTCCAAAGTGGCAATGTAGTTGCCTAGATTTACTAGTTTCCGTTCATCGCTATGTAAGAGGCGAAATCTGTCGATGAATCCTATAGCGTTCCCGCGTTCCCAATCTATCAGATTCTCTAGCGGGACAATCTCGAGATGTTCGCGAAGCCTTTCACTAATTTGACCTGCTTTGCGACCGAGCATAGCGCGCAAAATATAGCTGTTTACGTATTGATCTGAAAACAAGTCATTATCATCAAAGAGCAACGTTTCTTCCCTAAGTTTTATTCCTTCGCTACCTTTTCTTGAACTAAACTCATAACCAAGAAACCGCTTCTCGACATCTTTCTCTCCGCTCTTTGCAAGCACTACCCCTCCAGTTTCTAGTGAGTCTAATTCACACATTTTGAGATAACTTTCTGGGCTGTCGAGAATTAATTTGTCCTTTCGTTTTCTCAGGAACAATATTACAGTGTTTATCCCCGCAGCCATAAAGGCTTTGCCTCCTAGAATTACGATCCCTACAATCGTAAAGTTCTCGAAGATAGTCTTTCTCGCATGTGCATACACTCCCGCATTATTCAATATCGACCTTGGCAAGATGATTCCTGCTACTTCGCCTTCCCTAACAAGCTGCGCCATTCTTTCAATAAAAAGAACTTCAATTTCGCCGCTTCGATCACTTAACTTCTCGTAGAGAGAAAAGGAATTGAAGCCGTCTGTCACTGTCTGCTTAAATCCCTTCACAGCGTATGGTGGGTTTGCAACAAGGATGTCAAACGAATTTGCGCTTATGCCATCCGGATAAGAGGCAAATGGCTCTAATCCAGAGTCGTGCACAATTCTTGCATTTCCATCTCCATTAAGGAACGAGGCAAGTTTCGATGTTTTTGCAAGCCGGTAATCCCATTCAATGCCAAATATATAGTCTCCAGCCCATCCGAACTTGTCTTCTTTGAAACCTCGAAGTCGGCTATATTGAGTTGGTGTAATGTCATCGTCATCTACGTCTTCTATGAGCTCTTGAACGATATCCATAGCCTCTGTAAGAAAGTGCCCACTACCACACGCGAAATCCATAATGTACGGCAAAAAGTTCACGTCTCTACTCTGCAATTTCTCATAAATTATCGATTCAATTGGTAGGCATCTGAGTAAAAATCGAGCTAAGGGGACAGGAGTGAAGAACTGCCCTGATTCCTGCTTGAAACCTGCGCTAAGTAGGAGCTCAAAAAACTCGCCTAGAAATTGCTGCTTGTGGGTATATCTGATCTGCCATCCTTGCAGCAGCTTGACTACTTCCACTACAATCCGTGCATTCTGCTTAAACGACTCACGATTGAAGACGTCGACAAATGCGAATTCTTGGTTCTTGTACAATCGTAACTCGTTGATAATTGTCTTAATCTCTTCACTGAGCAGGTCTCCGTTAAATTCTTCTGGGCTATAGTCTGTAACCTCTTTATCTAGGTATCGAGACATACCTACCTTGTACAGACGGTTCAGCCTTCCCAAAAGAGATTCTTCGGTATCCCGTCCCTCAATCCATTGGAAGTCAAGTTCCTTATTGGCATGCCGATCCTCATCGAGTATCTTGCATAGGAATAAGTTGAAAATTTTGTTGAAGGCATTGCCCTTATCAGAGACGATATTATGTCGTAGGATTTCAAGGAACTGATGGAAAATGCGTTTGCCGTCATCGTTACCCAATTGTTTCAGGTCATTGCGCTGTAATGGCGTGAACTTCACTCGATAGGCATGGACGTCTGGCTCGAACAGTCCTTTCTGTAAGAATTGCTTATTCCACCTGCTATACGCGTCCTTGACAGTGCCAGTGTTTCTCATCTGCTCATCGATCAGAATTATTCTGTTCGCGTATTCTATTCGCCCGTTATTGACCCTAGATGAATAAAGGCACAGGAAATCTGCGCTTCTGTCTTGCTGCCAATACGAGAACAGTTGTCCGCCTTCTTTTTCCAGCATATTTCTTGTTTCGATTTCAAACTCATGTCCATAAGTTTTGCATTCGATCATCAGATATGCGTCTTCACTTTCTCGTTTCTTCACGAGAATATCCAGTTTGCCCTTCAACCGTCGTCCCATCGGCCATTTCTTTTCGAGTTCTATCCTGTCCGGCGGATAACTTTTGCTCAATAACCTATCCACACATTCCAATACAACAAAGTTTTCTGCCCTGGAGAAATTAGAGGTCGTAAGATCATGCACCTCCATCGCTCTAGGGTAGTGAATTCGTTCTTGGTCAAAATCCACTTCAATATAACAATCGGGCTGTTCATAGCCTTTCCTCCATATGGACCCCTGCGTGTTGTCAAGGGATTTGAATTCCAGTGTATTCAGCAATTTCTTCGTTTGAGCTATTACGTTCATATCGTCTTATCTCACTTTCTTGGCAGGTCTGTATTTCGAAATCACGTTGGTATGACACGTCGCAGCAGGAATAACCGGTTGAACCGACGGCAAGCCAACCTGCGGCAGGTTAAGCTCCGCCAATTCAACTCGGCGCGCCATCTCAGACCTCAATCACCCGATTCTCCAGCGTGCCAATGCCATCGATACTGATGCTGACGACGTCATCCGGCTGCAAGGTGAAATCAGCCGGCGGCACGATGCCGGTACCGGTCAACAGGATAGCGCCAGCGGGATAACTATTGCTGCGTCCCAGATAGTCGATCAGCTCGGGTATCGTGCGCTTGATCTGATCGGTAGCAATTGAACCGCTGAAAACTTCGGCGCCGGCGCGGCCGATCGACAGGCGGATCGTGGTATCGGGCCATTGGTCCGACGGCGCGAGCAGGATGCCGGGACCAACCGCGCAAGATGCCGTGTAGACTTTCGCTTGTGGAAGATAGAGCGGATTGGCGCCTTCAATTTCGCGGCTGCTCATGTCGTTGCCGATGGTGAAGCCGACCATCTCCATGGCGGGATTGACCACTAGCCCGAGCTCCGGTTCGGGCACATTCCAACTCGAATCGCGGCGGATGCCAACCTCATCAAAGGGACCGACGGTGTTCTTTCGAGAAGCCTTGAAGAAAATCTCCGGGCGCTCTGCCAGGTAGACGCGGGCGTATACATCGCCTCCACCGGCGGCTTCTTCTTGCCGCGCTTCGCGACTGCTCAGATAGGTCACGCCGGCTGCCCAGATCTCTTGTTCGTCGATCGGCGGCAGCCAATGCGCCGAATTCGGCGAAGGCGCGTTGTTCAGCGGGCTGGCGGGGAAGCTGATCTGCGAGTCCTGCGCCGCGGCCTGCAGGTCAGCGATAGCGCCATTGACGTTGCCACATGAACCCTGGAACCAGGCAGCCAGCGATGGATAACGGTGACTGACATCGTGGACCGTGCCCTCGACCGACAAGCCGATGCGCGCGCCGCTTTCGGGCTGGAAATAGCGGACTAACAGTGGTGCTCTGTTCATCATTTGCTCCATATACTTCTAAGGTTACTCATCTAGTGGTAGTTAGCTAACTGACCGGGAATCGCCGCCGAATCGTGATTTTAGCCGAAAGCGAAACTCGCTTTATTCAATTCCGCATCCGAACGGTTTTTGAGCGCGGCTCTGCCAGTTGGATAATTCAAAGGGCTCTTATTCAGTGATTGAATCAACCTCGACGCGTGAACCACTCTCGTGACTCTTGACCGCCGCGCTGATGAGCCGCTGGATACGGGCGCCATCCTGGAAATTCGGCGCCAATTCGCTGTCGTCGCGGATGCCGTTGATAAATCCGCGAATCATGAAATCTTCCGAGCGGAACATATCGCGGTAGGTATTGTGCACGGTATCGCGGCGGGCATCCCCCCAGATATGGTCGGGAATGGGCAGTTCTTTTGGCATGCCCTCAGCGAATCGCGCGCCTTTGACTTGCTGGATCTTGTCCCAATCGGTGTAGCTATAAAGCGTGCCGTCCGAACCGTGGAAATCCATATGGTGCGTCTGACCGAAGGGCGTGCCTTCGTAGCAGAGGGCGGTCGCGTGGATCACGCCGACGGCGCCATTTGCAAATTCGGCGGTGAGCATGCAACTGTCGTCCAAGAGATCGTATGCCTCGCCTTGTGGGTCAATCGTCGGGCGGGGAACGATGCGAGTCAGGCGACAGCTGATGGCCCTGATCTCGCCGTACAACCATTCCGCCAGGTACATGAAATGTGAACCCAAATCGCCGACGACGCCAGCGCCGGCGATCTTGCGGTCAAGGCGCCAGATGTAGTCGCCTTTGCGGGCATAACCGCTGTAATAGCGCATGTTGAGGTGATAGGGCGCGCCCAAATAACCGCTGTCGATCAACTCCTTTAGGTAGCGCGCCGTCGGCATGAAACTGTAGGTGAAGGGTACCAAAGTCTTGAGCTTCTTCTGCTCCGCCAGGTCGGCCATTTCCCGCGCTTGCGCATACGTCATGGCGATCGGTTTTTCACAGAGCACGTGCAAGCCGGCCTCGAACGCCGCCATGGTGATGGGATAATGCGAATCGTTGGGCGTCGAGATGACGATGGCGTCGAGATCGACATTGTCGATCATGTCTTGGTAGTTGGTGTACACATGCGGGATCTTCCAGATGTCCGCCATCTTCTGCGCGTTTTCGCGGTTGCGCCCACAGATCGCCAGCGTTCGGGCATTGGGGTGACTATCCAGCGCGGGCAGGTGCATGGCGTCCGCCCACCAACTGGTGCCAACCATCCCGACATTTACCGTGTTGCTTGTCATAGGCTTCTTTCGTACAATGTTCGTGATCAATCGACTGCCTATTGTAGTTTTTCGCGCCACATTCGGCAACATCCGCTCGGCGGCCGCGAATCGGTCTGCCGTGTTGACTCGGAAGGCCGAGTTCTTTTGCCCGCGCGAGTATGACTTTTTGTTCAGACAGGAGCATTGCGAGCACATCGAATGCGCGACTTAGTCATTACCGGAATTTTGGACCGCCTGCTGTTCACCGCGATTGTATTGGGCATCCTGATGGCTGGCGTGGGTGGCTGGCGCTATTTCGACCTGGCGAATCAACTGTCGAGCAATCAAGCGGCGCAGATCCACGATGAAGGTGGAGAAGTCTCTATCGAGAGCAAAATCCAGGCGCATGGCTTGATGGCTGCGGACCTCGAGCGGCGCAAATTGGTGGCGGACCAGCTCAATATGATGGTCGTCGGCGGGGCGGGTTTGGCATTGATCGGCCTGGGCTGGTTCCTGGGCGATATCATGCGTGGACGCCGGCGCAATGCAGAAGCGCAGGACAGATCCGCGCAAGCCCCCTCGTAGTTCCTTTAGGTCACCGATTCAAATGAAAGCGGCTAGTTCTGATAGTCTTTCCCGTAATCCATATTGGGTATGGGGCTGGTACTGGTCCAGCCGCCGTCCACGACGATCGCTTGTCCGGTGATTTTACCCGCCGCCGGTGAAGCTAGAAACAATACGGCATTGGCGATGTCTTCGGTTTCGATGGCCTGCCCTACCGGGATCAGATTCGCCCAACGTTCTTCATAATCTGGATCGTCATTGAGGTTGCGCGGGGTAATGACGGCGCCGGGCGCCACGCAATTGATGGTGATGCCATGCCTGCTCAATTCCAGCACCAGGTTGCGCGCCAGCATTTCCAGAGCGGCCTTGGTCATGCCGTAGGCGCTGAGGTAAGGCACGGCGCGGTGCCCGGTCACCGAGGACATGAGTACGATGCGGCCGCCTTTGCCCTGCCGGCGGAATTGACGGGCGGCGGCTTGCGCCAGGAAATAGCTGCCACGCAGGTTGACATTCAACACGCGCTCGAAGTCGGCCGGTTGATAATCGAAAAAGTCGCCCCAGGAGGTCAGGCCGGCATTGCAGACGCAGACGCTAAGTCCGCCAAAGGCATCCACAGCAGTTTCGACAAGACCTCGAACGAAATCGACATCTGCGACATCTCCCGCTGCGGCGAGGCAGGGCGCGCCGGTTTCCGCGCTGATGCTTTTGGCAGCCGATTGAGCGCGGTCGGGCAGAATGTCGTTGAGTAGAACCGCAGCGCCCTCGTGACAGACTTGCCGCGCCACGTCGTAGCCGATGCCCTCACCGGCGCCGGTGACGATGACAGTTTGATTTGAAAATCGCTTTTGTGCCATAATCGCTCCCATTGCGAATGCGAGAATTATAGCAAGTGTCGAAGAGTTATCATACCGGAATCAGATGGGGGGACTGGGTGAACAATTGGAGAATTGTCGAGTCGCCGCACCGCTTAAAGTTTTTGATTGCGAATGGTCTCTACGGCAAAGGCGAGATACAGTCATGTTAAGGCCCGACGGAGGTGTACACATGCGAAGCGAGATCTATGGCGACGCGGTAATGCTGAAGACGACCCCGACACGCGGGCTGGGCAGAGAAGGCAAGTTGCCGCTGGACGCGGATATGCTGCTTGACGAAGCGAGCGGCAATCTCTTTGCCATGACGCAGAACGTGGCGATGGGCTGGCACCCGGAAGAGGTCAACCGCGAGCAGTACGTGATCGTGAGCACGCAGGGTGGTTTGAGGGCGGAGGATGGCGCGCCTGTCGCGCTCGGCTATCACACCGGGCATTGGGAAATCGGCTTGTTGGTGCGCGAAGCCGCCGAGACGATCCGCAGCAGAAACGCGATTCCATTTGCGGTATATTGTTCCGATCCCTGTGATGGACGCTCACAGGGCACGAGCGGCATGATGGATAGCCTGCCCTATCGCAATGACGCCGCGGTCGTGATGCGCCGCCTGATACGTTCCCTGCCCACGCGAGACGGTGTGATGGGTATCGCCACCTGTGACAAGGGACTGCCGGCGGCATTGATCGCGCTGGCGGGCTGCGGCGAATTGCCCGGGATCATCGTGCCCGGCGGCGTGACCTTGCCGGCGGAAGGCGCGGAAGATGCGGGCACGGTACAGACAATCGGCGCGCGCTTCGCCCATGGCTTGATTGATGTCGATTACGCCGCTGAAATGGGCTGCAAGGCTTGTGGGTCCTCGGGTGGCGGCTGTCAGTTCCTGGGCACGGCTGCCACCGCGCAGGTGGTGGCGGAGGCGCTGGGCTTGTGCTTGCCGCATAGCGCCCTGGTGCCATCAGGAGAGGCGGTCTGGCTCGATATCGCGCGGCGTTCGGCATTGGCGCTGCTCAGTCTAAAGATGGACAAGCTGACACTGGCCGACATCCTGACGCCCGCCGCGCTGGAAAACGCGATGCTGTTGCATTCGGCATTTGGCGGATCGACGAATTTGCTGCTGCATATCCCGGCGATCGCACATGCGGCGGGTTTGAAGCCGCCGAGCGTCGAGGATTGGATCCGTATCAACAGGAGTACGCCGCGTTTGGTTGATGCGTTGCCCAATGGTCCGCGCAATCATCCCACGGTGCAAGTCTATATGGCGGGCGCCGTGCCCGAGGTGATGCGGCACCTGCGCGAAATGGGCTTGCTGAACGGGAATGCGCTGACGGTCACCGGCGACAAGCTCGATACGGCGCTCGATTGGTGGCGTGACAGCGATCGGCGGCGGTTCGCCCGCGAGCGCTTGCAAAGCAGCGATGGCGTAGATCCGGACGATGTGATCATGTCGGCGGATCAAGCGAGGCAACGCGGGCTGACGAGTACAGTGGTCTTCCCGGTCGGGAACATCGCGCCGCAAGGCTCGGTGATCAAGGCGACCGCCATCGACCCGAGTGTCGTTGATGACGACGGAGTATACCGGCATCGCGGACCGGCGCGGATTTTTACGTCGGAGCGCGCCGCCGTCCGGGCGGTCAAGGGATTAAACGAAGATCCGATCCGCGCTGGCGATGTGCTGGTCTTGATCGGGGTTGGTCCAACTGGCACGGGCATGGAAGAGACCTATCAGCTGACCTCGGCTTTGAAGTTCATCCCCTGGGGAAAGCAGGTGCCGATCGTGACCGATGCTCGCTTCTCTGGTGTCTCAACCGGTGCCTGCATCGGCCATGTGGGGCCGGAGGCGCTGGCGGGCGGCGCCATCGGTAAGCTGCGCGACGGCGACTTGATCGAGATCGAGATCAACCGCGAAACCTTGAGCGGCACGGTAAATCTGGCAGGCACGCGGGATGGCGCTTTGACGCCGGATGCGGCTGCTGACCTTTTGACAAAGCGAGAGCCCCATCCGTCCTTGGCGCCGCATCCGGAGCTACCGGCGGATACGCGCCTGTGGGCAGCGCTGCAGGCGGTCAGCGGCGGCGTTTGGGCAGGCTGCGTCTATGACGTGGACAAAATCACGGCGGCGTTACAGGCGGGTATGGATGTTCTTGCGGAACGTGCCCCTGCGCCAGCATCGTTGGAGTGACGGGATTGGGACAAAAGATTGAAACGAGGAGAACATGTCAAATCAGCAGAATCAGTTCAACAAAGAAGCTGTATGGGACTTTTGGCAGAAGTTGAATCATGTCGGCGTAGCGAATGTGCCGGATGTCGTTCGCGCTGCCGTTCACGACGATGTCGAATGGAACGTCTCCGCGCCCATCGACCGGATCGTCGGCGTCGAGGCGTCGATCTCGGATTTCTGGTTGCCGCTGCTGCATGCCTTCCCAGATCTCCAGCACCGGCCCTATATCTTCATGGGCGGCATTGACGAGGGATCCAAACTTTATGCCACCAAGGCAGGCGAGCAGTGGGTATCCGGCTGCGGGTATCTGACCGGCAGCTTCGCGAACGATTGGCTGGGCATCCCTGCTACCGGTAAGAAAACGAATATCTGGTTTGGACTCTTTTACGTAATGCGTGAGGGCAAAATCGCGGAGAGTTACATTCAATTGGATGTTCTGGCAGTGATGCGGCAGGCGGGTTATCAAGTATTGCCGCCGGCCTTTGGCGCCGAGGGAGGCAAAGTGCCGGGACCGCTCGCCCAAGACGGCAACCTTTTGACCGAAGCCGATCCGCTCGAATCACGCAAGAGTTTGCAATCGGTGCAAGCGATGGGACGAGGCTTGCGGCGCTATGTGCGGGGCCGGGATGGCGACGATATGCGGGCGATGGAACAGGATAAATACTGGCACCGGGATATGAAATGGTACGGACCGAGCGGCATCGGCGCTTGCTTCAGCCTGGAAGAGTTTGAGGATTTCCATCAACGTCCCTGGCTGCACGGTTTTGGCGATCGCAACCTCAGCCGCGAAGGCAGCGGCCGGGTCATGGGACGCATCGGCGAGGGCAAATACGTCAGCGGCGGTATCTGGGATACCGTGTTCTCGCGCCATCACGGCGATTACGCCGGTATCCCGGCGACGGGCAAGCTGCTGACCCTGCGCGATTTCGACTGGTGGAAGCGCGAGGACGACACTCTGATCGAAAACTGGGTGCCGATCGACATGATTGATCTCTGCCGGCAGATGGACGTGGATCTGATGGCGCGCATGCGACAGCAGATTGAAGCTGGCAAGCAGTGATGAAATACTCTGACAGTCGCATTTGCCGGACGCGGCAAGCGCGCTATCCATGTTGACAGTCATCGGCAAATACATCATACTCTGGGACAAATTGAAAAGAAGGACAAGAAAAGATGTTGAGCCAAGAACAGATCGATTCTTATCATGAAAATGGATACCTGACCGTCGAGAATGTGCTCAGCACCGATGAACTGGATGCGCTGCAGCGGGTGACCGACGAATTCATCGACCGGTCGCGCTTGGTCAGTGAGCATAACGATGTCTTTGATTTAGAGCCGAATCATAGTCCGCAAAACCCTCGTTTGCGCCGCATCAAAGATCCCATCAATCAGCACGAAGTGTATGACCAAACGCTGCGCCACGACGGCATCCTGGACATTGTCGAGCAGTTGATCGGCAAGGGTGTGCGCTGCAATGGCAACAAGCTGAACATGAAGGCAAAGGCGCACGGCGCAGCGGTGGAATGGCACCAGGATTGGGCATTTTATCCGCATACCAACGACGACTTGATGGCGGTTGGCGTTGCCATCGACGCGATGACCGAAGAGAACGGCTGTATGTTGATGGTGCCCGGTTCGCATAAAACAGAATTGACCAGCCATCATGAGAACGGCGTGTTTGTCGGCGCAGTTGCTGATCCTGATTTCAATCCACAACGGGTGGAAAAGTGCCTTGTCGGCGCGGGCGGCATCTCGCTCCATCATGTGCGCACCTTGCATGCCTCGGCGCCAAACCATTCCACTAATCCGCGGCGGCTGTTGCTCTTACAGTATTGCTCGCTTGATTCCTGGCCCCTGCTTGGCTCGCCCAATTACGACGCCTATCTCGACACGGTGCTGCGCGGCGAACCTGTCACGCGACCGCGAATGGAAGCCGTGCCGGTGATCATCCCCGAGCCGAAGCCGGAGAACGCCGGGTCCATCTTCGAGATTCAAGAGGCTTTGCAAGAACGCGAGATGGCCAAGCAATAGACTTGCCATGGCGCCGTCGCACGCATTAGCTTCGAGACGCGCGTTTCATTTCCTCATTTACGTAGTCGGCATCGCCTCTGTTTGTCTGGTAGCGGTACAGCCCTTCATGCTGGACCGCATGCCGCGGACGGACGACGGTCTGCTGCAGATGTATCGCAGCGTGGCGCTGGATCATTCGCTGCGCGTCGATAATCCGCTGTGGCCGCGCTACTCGTCGGGACTGGTTTACGGCTACGGCGCGCCACTCTTCAATTATTTTCCACCGCTATCCTATTTTCCGGCGAGCTGGCTGCATGGCTTGGGCTTCAGTTTTGTGGGTAGCTGGCTGCTGTCGATGGTTATCTATACCTTGCTTGCTGCGTTGGGAATGTTCCTGCTCGCGCGATTGTGGACACGCTCGGACCTGGCCGGTTGGATGGCGGCGCTGGCTTACGTATACGCGCCATTCTTCCTCTTCGATAGTCTAACGCGAGGCTCGTCGTCGGAGTTGGCCGCTTTGGCAGCTTTGCCCTTTGTCATGCTCGGGCTCACGCGGCTGGCAAAGTACGGCCGACGCCGAGACCTCGTCCTGGCAGTCGCGACATTTGCTCTATTCATTCCCTTGCACACCTTGATCACGCTACATGGGACGGCGCTGCTGGCGCTCTATTGTCTCTTCCTGGTCTGGCACGGGGGCGAAGGGCGCGCTGTATTCATTCGCCTGTCGCTGGCGGGTCTGCTGGGGCTGGTGATTGCCGCCTTTTACTGGCTGCCGGCGCTGCTGGAAGCGGACGCCATCAAGCTGAGTTTGATCAGCGAGCAATTGAGCCATATCGAAGTCAAACGGCATCTGCGCCCCTTGGCCGAGATTTTTGCATTGCCGCATACCGCCGATCCCACACAACAGAGTCAAGCGATTCCGATTAGCCTGGGTTGGCCGCAACTGATCGTATCCGCTATCGGACTGCTTTTGAGTTGGCGCTTGGCATTGCGGCGATACCTCCCGCTGATGCTGCTAATCTGGATCACAGTGCTGTGCCTGGTCCTCATGAACACGCCACATTCCGCGCCATTATGGGACGCGATCCCGCTGATTGGATTTACGCAATTTCCCTGGCGATTGTTGGGCTTGGCGAGCCTTCTGCTAGCGCTGGCATCGGGCATCGGCGCGTTCCTGATCGCCGCCACTTTGCCCCCGGGTAACGGCCGGGCAATTGTGATCGGGTTGATAGGCTTGATCATACTGCTGTATGCCCTGCCCTGGACCTATCGGGCGTATCATGACGACTTGCAGGTTGATGATATCCGCGATGTGCAGCAGTTTGAGCGGGACGGAGGGCAGTTGGCGCTGTCGTCTTACGCCGAGTATTTGCCCCTTAGCGCCGACGCGCTTCTTCTGGATCCACAGCGATTCGCAACAGGTGACCTGGTCCCGCGCTTGCTGCCATCAGATTCACTTGAGGTTTTGTCAGAGCAATGGTCCGGCACATGGGCGAGCTTAAGCCTACTATCCGACAAAGAGCAGACGCTTGTATTCGACTGGTTGTACCTGCCGGGCTGGCGCGCTGACATTGATGGACAAGCAGTTGAGGTGTTTCCTTCTGCTCCTGCGGGATTGGTTGCGCTGGACGCTCCGGCGGGGCAGTTTGACCTGCGCATTGCGCTGGGCTCGACGACGACTCAGGCAGCGGCGCAAGTCCTAAGTGCCGTTGGATTGGTCGGTCTCGCGGCGCTGCTGATGGCCTGGCGCCATTTGCCGGGCGCATCCGAAGTGGAAGACCAGTCGCTGGGCATGGATTTGCGTCTGGTAGCGGGCTTCGCGGCGCTGGGCATTGGCATGTTTCTGTTCAAGACTTTGGCCCCGGATGCGATACAGTCGCCCTTCAGTTCAAGTCGCTTCGGCGTCAGCGTCGATTCGCCGGCTTTGGCAAATTTCGATAATCGGTTTGATCTGTTGGCGGCCGTCCTGCCCTCGGGAGTGATCGACCAGCGCAGCTTCGAGATCGCGCTGTTCTGGCGCCTGCATGATAGGGCGCTGGAGCGCGACTATTCGAGCATCGTGCGCATGCGCGATCCCTGGGGCGCGGTCATCGCCGAGGCGAATTCCTTCGCGCCTGGGGGCTTGCAGACATCAAACTGGCTCGAAAATGCCTATGTCGAGGATGTGATCACGCTGGATGTTTCGCCCTTCACGCCGCCCCTCGAGGCAGGTTACAACCTGGAAGTCGCGCTCTTTGATGTTCACACGCTGGAAGCGTTAAGCGTGATCAACCTGTCTGGCAATCCTCAAGATGTCAAACACCCGTTCGCATCGATTCGGTACCGCCCGTCCGATGACCAAGGCAAGACGCGTGATTTACAACTAGTCGGTGGTGGCACGGGAGCGGCTCTCTTGGTCCATGCGCCGGAGTTGCCGGATGCGGCCACCGTCGGCGATGAGCTGCGATTCAGCTGGTCTTGGCAGAAAACCGACGATGGCGCGACCGGCCTTGCAGCTCGACTTCTTTGGCTGGCAGAGGGTAGGCAGGCGACACATGTTTCGCGGACCGTGCCCCTGGTTAACGGATATGACATCGCTCAATGGCGCGTCGGCGAGGTCTTTCGCGGTCATCATCGCTTGTTGGTCCCGCCGGATCTGCCGCCCGGGCAATATGCCCTGGGCGTGCAACTGCTCGACGCCACAGGAAACCCGGCCGCCGCAACCATCACGCTTGACGCGACGATGGAAGTTGCGGTTCCGCCAAGGCAATTCGACCGGCCCGTACTCGACTTTTCAGTTGGCGTCGTTTGGGACAATGGCCTTGTTTTGCACGGCAATCGATCCGGAGAGTCGGGCGAGCTGCATTTGGTATGGGGGACGAGACGGCCGTTGCCGGAAAGCCTCCGTCTATTTGTCCACCTACTTGATGAGCAGGATTTGATCGCGGCGCAGTGGGACGGCGTGCCGGTCGACTGGTCACGCCCAACCACCAGTTGGCTTCCCGACGAGTATGTGACCACAAGTCATCGTTTTGACTTGCCCGCCGGACAATATCGTATTCGTTTGGGTTGGTACGATCCCGTTTCTGGGGAGCGAGTCAGCGTCGGCGATGGTGATGCTTTCCAGTTGGAGCAGCGCCTTCATATCAAGTAGATCAGCGCAACATTTGCCCTTTCACATCTATTGACAACTTTAGTTGCGCTGGTTACCATACGCGCCTTGAACAGATTTTCTAATCGATGAACGATCGTAAACCACGGAGAACCAACAATGTACTAAGTCACGAAATACCCACAGGGTACCTTTTGCTGGGCGGACAACACGTCAACCGATCCCGAAACAGCCAAAGCTTTCTACATGGATCTTTTTGCATGGGGCAAGAATGAGATTCCTATGGGAGAGAACATGAGCTACACCATGTTCCAATTAGAAGGCGAAAATGCTGCCGCGCTTAGTGGGATGATGCCGGAAATGCAGGAGATGGGTATGCCTTCGCATTGGACGAATTATGTCTCCGTCGACGATGTCGATTCGCTGGCGGATGTCGTCACCGACAATGGCGGCACCATTCTGTATGGCCCGATGGATATTTTCGACAGCGGTCGCATGCTGCAAATACAGGATCCGACCGGCGCTCAGCTTGGCTTGTGGCAGCCCAAGAATCATATTGGCGCGGGCATCGTCAATACGGTTGGCGCTATGTGCTGGAATGAATTGCTCACCAAGGATACCGCAGCCGCGAAAGCTTTCTACAACAAGTTGCTTGGCTGGGAATATCAGACCGATGAGAACGGATATATCCTTATCATGAATGGCGGTCGCAACAACGGCGCAATGATGCAATTAGACGAGAGCTTCGGCAATATGCCATCAGTTTGGCAGCCCTACTTCACTGTCGCGGACATTGACGCGTCGATCGAGCGAGCCGGGGAACTCAGCGGGACGATCATCATTCCCAAGACGGAAGCGCCAGGCGCAGGACACTTTGCATATCTTTCCGATCCCGCTGGCGCCTACTTCTACATCATTCAACTGATCCAGTCGGAGCCTTGGCAAGACTAGACGCTCTCGCTGACTTGGCGAGCGGTATCTTGCATGCGCAGACGCGTTTCAAAACAAGCCATACCACGGAGAGAAAGATGTACAAAGTAACAAAATATCCGCACGGCGCCTTCTGCTGGGCGGAGAACACATCGACTGACCTTGACGCGGCGAAAACTTTCTATCTGGAGTTATTCGGCTGGGGCAAGAACGAAATCCCCATCGGCGATGGCCGGACCTATACCATGTTCCAACACCATGGCGAAAACGCCGCCGCAATAAGCGGGATGATGCCGGACATACAGGCGAGGGGCATTCCCTCGCACTGGTCCAATTATGTGGCTGTGGATGACGTCGATGCGCTGGTGGATGTCGTCACAGCTAATGGCGGTCATATTCTATTCGGTCCGGCGGATATTTTTGACAGTGGGCGTATGCTGCTCATTCAGGATCCGACCGGGGCGCAGCTTGGTCTCTGGCAGCCGAAAGAACACATCGGCGCCGGCATTGTAAATACAGTGGGCGCGATGTGCTGGAACGAGTTGCTGACGCGCGACACTGAAGCCGCCAAGGATTTCTACGCGAAGCTGCTCGGCTGGGAGTTTTATGGTGATGAGCATTACATCCACATCAGCAATCGCGGCCGCAACAACGGCGGCATGATGCAGATGGGCGAAAGCTTCGGTGAGATGCCGCCATGCTGGCTGGTTTATTTCCACGTCGAGGACATCGACGTGGCGATGAAGCGGGTCGAGGAACTGGGAGGCAAGGTGGTCACTCCGAAGATGGAGGCGCCCGACACCGGTTGGTTTACCGTTGTCGAAGACCCGGCCAGCGCTCACTTCTACATCATGCAGTTGGACCAGACAGATCCTTGGGAAGAATAATCCTGCTGTACTCACAAGCGCTTAGGGGTGGGCAATAATGTCCGCCCCCTTTTATTTAGACAGATTGAGGATCACGCGCCTGCTGTCGCAGGGCGCTCATTTGTCATGATCAAAACAGCTGACCCGCCAAATGTGCTCTTCGCGCTCTAGCAATTCAGCCGCGGCGCAGGGACCCCAAGAACCTATGCTGTAAGTTCGCATCGGTGGCGCAGCAAGGTCGTTCTCCCAACCCTCGATAATGGGATCGACGATTTGCCAGGCGCTTTCGATTTCGTCACTGCGGATGAAGAGCGCGGCGTCGCCGTTGATGGCATCGAGAATCAGACGCTCATATGCATCGGGCAGTTGATCCGCCAAAAAAGCGTCTTCGTAATGCAATTCCATATCGACTGATTTGGCGAACTGCTGGTCGGGGATCTTGGCTTGGATGGTCAGGTGCATGCCTTCGTCGGGTTGAATGCAGATCGAGAGCATATTGCGTGATGGATCGCCACTTTCGGCAAGTTCAAAGATGCTGTTGGGTGGTCGCTTGAACTGTATATTGACCTGCGTGGTCTTCGAGCGCAGCGCCTTGCCGGAACGCAGGTAGAAGGGGATATCTTTCCAGCGCCAGTTGTCGATAAAAAGTCTTACGGCCGCATAGGTGGGGGTGGCTGAATCGGGCGGGACGCCATCCGCCTGCCGATAACCATCATACTGGGCGCGTACGGTATCGCCGAGGCGAATGGCGCGGGCAGCCTGTAGCACTTTGACCTTCTCGTTGCGCAGGGCATTGCCATCAAAAGCGGAAGGCGGCTCCATGGCGATCAGCGAGAGCAATTGCAGCAGGTGATTCTGTACCATATCGCGCACGACGCCGGATTTGTCGTAATAGCCGGCGCGCGTACCGACATCGACCGTCTCGGCGACGGTCACCTGCACGTTGCTAATGTGACTGCGATTCCAGATCGGCTCGAAGATGGTATTGGCGAAGCGCATGAAGAGGATGTTCTGGGCGGTTTCTTTGCCCAGGTAATGATCGATGCGATAGACCTGTGACTCGCTAAAGACGGAATGAACCGCTTTATTGAGCGACTGCGCTGTCGCGAGGTCATAGCCAAAGGGCTTTTCGATGACGATACGCCGCCAGCCGCCGTTTTCCCGCGCCATGTCCAGCCGGCCCAGATTTGTCACCGCATCTTCGTAAAACTCCGGCGCAATCGACAGGTAATAAAGTCGATTGCTGCTTCCGTTATCAAGTGCTTGCAGGTGGTCCTTCAGGTTTTGATAGGTCTCCGTAAGCGGCAGGTTCACCTTGCTGTATGAAAGGCAAGACTTGAAATAGCTCCAGTCGCTCTCGTTTAAGTTGGCGGCGGCGAATTCTTGCAACGATTGGTAGGCGTGTTCGATCAGCGTGTCGTCGGTCCAATCGCGGCGGCCGACGCCGACGATCTTGAGCTTGCGGGGCAAGCGCCGCTTGATGTAATTGCTGAAGAGCGAGGGAATTAGTTTTCGACGGGCGAGATCGCCGGTCACGCCAAAAATAACAATAATCGTAGTTGGGTTGGGCATCGCCTTTCCTCTTTCGATGAGATATGCCGCTGGCGGATATTGTACCCGGTCATTTGGCTTGGGGCAGCGTAAAGCTAAAAGTTGTACCCTTGTCTTTGTCACTGCTCGCCCAGATGTGACCGCCGTGCGCCTCGATGAAACCACGCGCGATCGCCAGGCCCAGGCCGGTACCGCGCGCCCCGTCATCGCCGCGCATGCGCGAGCCTTCTCCGCGGTAAAAACTTTCGAAGAGGCGCGGCAGCACATCCTGCGGGATGAACGAGCCGCTATTGTGAATGTCAATGCGGATTTCGTCGGCGTCGCGGTAGGCGCGCAGCGTGACGGCTTCGCCTTTCTGCGTATATTTGATGGCGTTATCAACCAGATTGGAGAGGACACGTTGAATCTTGTCCGGCGCCATGCGTATCATATCAACGTCGTCGGCGACTTCGCCCAAGAGCGTGATGCCATGCTGCTGTGCCTTGGGCTTAATACTGCCCAAAGTATCGGAGATCAGATCACTGATCGACGCCTGCTGCATATTGATGGTTAAATGACCCACGTCCAGTTGCGCCAATTCGAAGAGATCATCGATCAATTGGGCGAGATGCTCGATCTCGGCGCGGCTGCTGTCCAGATATCGATGGACCGTTTCCTTGTCCTGTACCACACCGTCAAGCATGGCTTCGATCATGACCCGCATGGACGTCAGTGGCGTGCGCAAATCGTGCGAGACCCAGGCCGTCAAGTCACGCCGCGTCTGTTCGAGTTGACGTTTCTGTTCGTCGACTTCTTGCAGGCTCTTGGCCATGGCATTAAACGTGCCTGCCAACTGTGCGATTTCGTCATTGCCGGAGATCTTCAAGCGGGTGGAAAAGTCGCCCCTCGCCAGCAGATGCGTGGCAGCGGTCAGTTCGCTCAGGCGGTCGGTCATCGTCTTGGAAGCGAAGAAACCGATCGTCAGCGCGGACAAACCCGCAAAGACCAGCAAAACCGAGGTCAAGGTCAGGTAGTGCTGTTCGAGGAAGGTGAAGCGCGCGATCACCCAGACATTGAGGAAGATCATCCCCACCATCAGCGCGATCATGGTCCAGATCGTCCAGCGCAGGCTGCGAAACCACTCAAGAACGCCCAGGCGATAGAAGGCGAAGGACAGCACGGAGCTCAGGATGCCGGTGAAGGTCATAAAGGTGACCAATTGCTGCACGTCGCTTTGTGGCAGATCGAACATAATCAGTCCGCTGAACAAAGTGCCGGCGATTGGAATGACCAGGACGATGATGAATATCAGCAAGGGATTTTGTGACCAAGTTCGGCTCATCACATTTACTCCGGCTCCGCTTCTGTCGAGATTTCGAATTTGTAGCCGACGCCCCAAACAGTCTGAATGTATTCAGGCGCGCTTGGGTTGGCTTCCAGCTTTTCTCGCAGGCGCCGCACGTGCACCGTTACCGTGCTTTCATCGCCATAGAACTCGTATCCCCATACTTGGTCCAGCAATTGCTGCCGTTTGAAAACCTGGCGCGGGTGCCGCATGAGAAAATACAGCAAGTCGAATTCCTTGGCGGTTAGTGTCACCGGGCGCTCGGCGACATTGACAGAGCGACTGCGTGGATCGAGGTGCAGCTTGCCGAACCCGAGTGGCGCTTCGCTTTCGATTTCGGTTGTCGCGCTGCGCCGTAACACCGTCTTGACCCGTGCCACCAGCTCGCGCGGGCTGAAGGGTTTGGTCACATAGTCGTCGGCTCCCAGTTCCAGTCCGGCGATGCGATCGACTTCGTTTGTGCGCGCGGTCAGCAGAATGATCGGCACTTCGCCCTCGATACGCAAGGGGTTGGATTCCGATGGATGGCGCAGGCGTCGCGTGATAGAAAAGCCATCGACACCCGGCAGCATGATATCCAGCACGATCAGGTCAGGTGTTTGGCTCTGCAAGATGGACAGAGCCTGCGGTCCGGTCTCCGCTTCCGTAACGAGATAGCCTTCCAGTTCCAGGTAGCGGCGCACGACCTCGCGGATCGTGCGCTCGTCATCGACCACGAGAATGTTGCGTTGTTTTGACATCGTTCCCTTGCCATGCCTCTCTTATTGTCGAGCCCTTATTGTAACGTACCTGGCAAATCTGAATAAAATGTGAACTCCGGTCGTGTTTCCTTGACCGCCGAGCATACCCAGCGCCTTGGTATCGTTTTCGAGTCTTGAACCTAACATGACTCATAATCGTTCGCAGCGCTTCAGATGCAGGGCGGCGTTGTAAACTGGCCTTCATAATAGTAAAGTAGAAGCAGGCAACTAAACTTCTCGTTAGATTTGTTCAGGAGAAACGCAAATGAAAACGTTCATGGTAGTTCTCAGCCTGGCACTACTCTTGCTGGCGGCCGCGCCGTTGGCGCTAGCGCAAGACGGCGTGGAAACATTGTGCCTGGTAACCGATCTGGGCCGCGTTAACGACGGCACCTTCAACCAATTCGCTCACCAAGGCGCCAGCGACGCCGCAGATGAATATGATCTGGAATACAAGTTCATCGAGACGCAAGCCGAGACGGACTACGAAGCCAACATACAGACCTGTATCGACGAAGGTTTTGAAGTGATTGTCACGGTCGGCTTCCTGATCGCGGACAGCACCTGGGCGGCCGCCGAAGCGAACGAAGATGTCTATTTCCTCGGCGTCGACCAATTCGTACTGGAGGGCCCTTCGAATTACGTTGGCATTCAGTTCCGCGAAGATCAATCCGGCTTCCTGGCGGGTGTCTTGGCGGCGCAGGTCGCGGGTTCGGTCGAGTCGGATACCATCGCGGGCGTCTACGGTATCGACATCCCGCCGGTCAAGAAATTCCGCAATGGCTTCGAACAAGGCGCGCGTTACATCAATCCGGATCTCAATCTGCTGGGCGTCTATATCGATAATTTCGTCGCGCCCGACCGTGGCGCCTCGGCAGCCGTGCAATTCATCGGCGAAGGCGCGTCAGTCATCTTTGGCGCGGGTGGTCCCACCGGAACCGGCGGCATCCTGGCGGCGGCGCAACAAGAAGTCTACGTCATCGGCGTCGATCAGGATGAATATGTCACAAGCTTTGGCAGCGGCGAAACGCCCGGATCCGAATACATCATCACCAGCGCGATGAAACGCGTCGATCAAGGTGTTTACGACATGGTTGCTGCACTAGCGGAAGCCGATATGGATAGCTTCCCCGGTGGCGGCGTCTATCTGATGGATGTCGCGCTCAACGGTGTTGGTCTGGCGGAAGCGCACGATGCCGATATCGACGAAGCATTCTTTGAGCTTGTCGCCGAAGTCACGCAATTGATGATCGACGGCGAGGTCAGCACCGGCGTTGATGTGGTTTCCGGTGATCTGATGGACGATATGATGGACGAAGAAGACGACGACTAAGCTGGTCTTCCCCGTGAGGATTTCAGCGTTCTAGTTTGACCTGGTAACTGCTCCGCACATAGCGCGGAGCAGTTACTTTTTCTATTCTGCCTCGCTTTTAACAAACCGCGCTCTTCATTCCGAGCTGTTGGTCCGCTATTTGGTGCGGGCGTGGTAGACCTTAACCTTGCCGCTGAGCGGCTGCGTTACGCTATATTCAATGAACATTTAAGGAGACGCAAAATGAAACATTTGATTATTCTTGTCAGCGTCTTGCTCTTGCTGGCGCCCACTGCCTTGGCGCAAGAAGGGGCGGAGACCCTGTGCCTGGTGACCGACCTAGGCCGTGTCAACGATGGCACCTTCAATCAGGCGGCGCACGAAGGCGCGCAGTTGTCAGCCGATGAATATGACATGGAATATAAATTCATCGAGACGCAGGCCGAAACCGACTACGAAGCCAATATCCAAACCTGCGTAGACGAAGGCTTCGAGGTAATCATCACCGTGGGCTTTTTGATCGCCGATGCCACCTGGCAAGCTGCCGAAGCCCATCCCGATGTCTATTTCCTGGGCGTCGACCAATTCGTGGCCGACGGTCCCGAAAACTATGTTGGCATCCAATTCCGCGAAGACCAATCCGGTTTCATGACCGGCGTATTGGCTGCCTATACCGCCGAGTGGCTGGAATCGGATACCATCGCCGGCGTCTACGGCATCGACATCCCGCCGGTCAAGCGTTTCCGTAACGGTTACGAGCAAGGCGCGCGCTACGTCAATCCCGATCTGAGGATCCTCGGCGTCTATATCGATAGCTTCATTGCACCCGACCGAGGCGCTTCGGCAGCGCTGCAATTCATCGGCGAAGGCGCGTCCGTGCTCTTCGGTGGTGGCGGACCCACCGGCACCGGCGCCATCCTGGCCGGCGCGCAAGAAGGCGTTTATGTCATCGGCGTGGACAAGGACGAATGGGTCACCAGCTTCGGCGCCGGCGCAACGCCGGGATCGGAATTCATCATATCCAGCGCGCTCAAGCGGGTTGACGAGGGTGTCTACCAGATGGCTGCGATGTTGGCGGAAGGCAATATCGAAGAATTCCCCGGTGGCGGCGTCTTTTTGCTGGACGCGGCGATGAACGGCGTCGGCCTGGCGCCACCGAACCAATCGGATCTGGACATGTCCGTCTGGGAAAAGACCGCGGAAGTTAGCGCCATGCTCATTGCGGGCGAGATCGAAACGGGCGTGAATCTGCTCACGGGCGATCTGCTGGCAGACGATGACATGATGGCCGAGGAAGACGTGGAGTCAGAGGACTAATTCTTCATGTAACTCCAGAATCCGATATCGGACTCTTCGATGGATGGGGCTATATTGGATTGCCGTTGCTGCGGAGATAGCGTCAACAACTAATTGCGGACAAGCGACAACCAGGTTTGTGTCCAGATATGATTTGGTTGATATTATTCCCGCAGTCAAGCATAATCAGGGCGCAATGACGCGATAAAACTCGGAGCCATCCTTTGGACCAGAATGTGCAATTTATCATCACAGTCGGCACCGTAATCGGTATGTTCCTCTGGTTACGCAATGACATCAATCGGCTGGATTCCGAAATAGGCTCGCTGCGCACCGAAATCACCTCTGTTCGCTCGGAGATGACATCGCTACGGAATGAAATCACCTCCATTCGCGAATCGTTTGCTTGGGTTCGCGGTCGCATGGGATACTCCGAGACCCCGCCACAAGACAAGGAGCTATAGCGAAATCTATACAAGTCGCGTGAACATGATTGCGCGTGATCTACTGGAAGATGATGACATGATGGACGAGGAAGAAGAAGTTGAGTCTGAGAATTCCGGCTAAACGACAGCACACTGAATTCTCATGACAAGGTCGCAGGTACATAGCTAGCACGGGAATCAATTCAAACGCGTAGGGGCGACTCGATGAGTCGCCCGCAAGTTTAGTCAACAATTAGGGCGATCCGCAGGATCGCCCCCACAGTAATCGCCTATATCACCCCATCCGTATACACATCATCCATCAGGCGCATAATGCGCAGCGGATTGCCATCCTTGAGCGCATCCGGCAGCAGCGTATCCGGCACGTTCTGGAACGCGATCGGACGCATGAAGCGGTAGATCGCGTTCATGCCCACCGAGGTCGTGCCCGGCGCTGTGGTCGCGGGGTAGGGTCCGCCGTGCTGCATGGCATGCACCACCGCCACGCCCGTCGGGAAACCGTTCCAGATCACCCGGCCCGCCTTCTCGCGCATTTGATGCAGCAAATCGCCGATGCTCTCCAGTTCATCTTCCTCGGCATGCACCGTGCTGGTCAGATTGCCTTCCAGCGCATTCACGGTCTCGCGCAGATCGTCCCCATCCTCGCAGACCACGAAGAGCGTCACTGGACCGAAATGCTCGACCTGCAGCCGGTCGTCGGCGCGGATGGTAGACGCAGTCGTTTGCAAAACTGTATTGCGGAAGCAGAAGAAATCGCTCTCCGCGACCGCTTCGCCGCCGGTCAAAACGCTGATATTGGGGTTGTCCAGGGTTTGGCTGACGGCGCTTTGCAGCCCGCTCTCGATCGCCGCGTTGAGCAGGACACCTTCTGGCGCCGCGTCCATTTTCTCGGTCACTGCCGCGATGAAATCTTGTGATGCCGCGCTGTCTTCCAGCAAGATCAGCCCGGGATTGGTGCAGAACTGGCCCGTTCCCATCGTCACCGAAGCGACCAATCCGTCGGCGATATCATCGGCGCGGCTTGCCAACGCGGCTTGTGTGATCACCACGGGATTGATGCTGCCCATCTCGGCAAAAACCGGAATCGGGCGCGGACGCGCGGCGGCGGCATCATAGATGGCGCGTCCCCCGCGTAGCGAGCCGGTGAAACCCACCGCCTCGATGCCATCGTTGGCAACCAGCCATTGTCCGACATCAATGCCGCTGCCTTGCAGCATTGAAAACATGCCGGCGGGGAATCCCTGCGCCTCGGCCGCAGCGGCAAAGGCCACAGCGAACATCTCCGATGTGGCGGGATGGCCGGGATGCGCCTTGACGACGACCGGGCAGCCAGCAGCGATGGCCGAGGCGGTATCACCACCCGGGACCGCGAAAGCGAACGGAAAGTTGCTCGCCGCGAAAATCGCCACGGGACCGACCGGGAACTGCATCTGTCGAACAGTCGGTTGACCGGGTTGCTCGCTATTGATAATGGCGCGCAAGTAGGTGCCCTCGCGCAAGAGGCCAGCGAAGGCGCGGATCTGCCCGGTGGTACGGGCTCGTTCGCCGGTCAGGCGTGGCAAACCCAAACCAGTCTCGCGGTCGGCGGTATGCAGCAATTCGTCGCCGAGCGCGTCAATGCGAGTCGCGATCTCATCCAGGAAATCGGCGATCCGACTCGACGAATAGTTGCGCACGTTTTCGAAAGCAGCGACGGCGGCTGCTACCGCGCGGTCAACCTCGGCTTTTGTGGCGCTGTAAAATGGCTGGTCGCCCCTTGCCTTGCTGCGCGGCTCCACGCTGTAAAAGACGTCGGATCCCTCTGCAGAAGTTTCGCCGGCGATGGTGTTTTTTCCTGTAAGTTGCATGTCGCTTTCCTTATCTTCGTGAAATTCGTAAATCGAGCTCGTCGACAATCTTGAAGAAGACGGGCAATACATTCTGGTCGAAAGCCACCGTCGGACGCCGAACGTAGGCGCTGCTGATAGCGCCGGCCCGTTTCATCAGATGCTTGCGCAAATGTAGCGACGTTTCATGCCCGCTGCCGGAGACAGCCTTCACCAACTTGTCTGCCTTTTTGATGATGCTGGCAGCCGAATCCGTATCACCGCTTGTCCAGTTGTGCCAGGCGTCGATGAATATCTCGTTGAAGCCCACGCCCGGGATCAAACCAGCCGCGCCGTTCCGCAACTCGTTAAGCGCGGTGATGCCACCGCCGCCACCGAACATTTTCTTCTCGGGCTGCAGCAAGGGCGCCAGGTTCTTCATCTTGTCCGCTGAGCCAGGTCCTTCAATTTTGAAGTACTTGACCGATGGCGCGCGCGCGGCGATTTCCGCCAGCGCGGCGACGGGCAACTCGGTATGGCGATATTGCGGGATATGCGGCGCTTGCTGCACGATGATCGGCACATCGGTGGCATCGCCCAGCGCGACATAATGATCAACGAAGGACTGGATGCCGTTGTCCATGGTAGCCGGTGGCAGCACCATGTAAGCGGCTGGCTGATAAATCTCCAATTCGCGCGCTTGCCGAATGACAGCTTCGGTACTGCCCGCCGCCAAGCCGACGATCAGCGGAACCTGCCCTGCTACTTCGTCCGCGACGATTGCCACAGTCTCGAGGCGCTCGCCGTCGGTCATCTTATAGGCTTCACTGGCAAAGCCGTTGATGCCGATCGCGTGTACGCCGCCGTCCATTTCAAAGCGTACGATACGCCGTAGACCATCGGCGTCTATATCACCATTTTCGTCAAATGGCGTGAATACGATCGGGGCGATGCCTTCAACCATGCGCTTCTCCGCTACACGTACAGATGTTAACGAGAGTAGCTTAGCGCAAACTCGCGTTCTTCACCAATCCCTACCTTTCGCAGAAATGTTGCCTGTGGGCGACCCACCGGGTCGCCCCTACAACGTCTTCTACTTGAACTGGGGGATTTCAATTCTCTTGCCACCGTTCATTGCCGATTCGTGCGCGCAAATACCGGCGGCGGTCCAATTGGCGGTTGTGGTCGCGTCAGGCCAGGGCTGGCGCTCTTCCACGATGCTGCTGACGAATTCGTGCACCATGTGCGGGTGCGAGCCGCCGTGTCCGCCACCTTGCAAGAAGGAAAGGTGCGCGTGAGACTCGTCATAGACGCCGCGTTGGGTGAAGCTCGCGATTTCCTTCGGCAGCAGGTCCTGGCGATCGGGCACGGTCACGCGCTCAACCATGATATCGTTTCCACGCCCCCAGGAAGTGGCCGTCGATTGCATACGGAATACGACTGGGGCTTCCTCTTCCACTTGCTCCCATTCAAAGGTCGCTTTCTCTCCATATATGTTGAAGCTCTCGGTATAGCCGCGCGCGGTATGGAAGAGGCTGCGCGTGATCTCGGCGGCGAGGGATTGCTCGTGGTCGAGTTCGTAAATGGCTGTTTCGATGGGAAATGGATTATCGTACTGCCTATGCAATTCGGGTCGCATGACGCCTGAACCGAGGCAATGTACCGCCCGCGCCTGGGTTCCAGCCAGCGCCAGGACGGGCGAGACCGCATGTGTCGCGTAGTGCATGGGCGGCAAGCCCAACCAGTAATGCGGCCAGAATTCCATATCTTGATAGTGAGCGCCGCGCAGGAACTGGATGCGGCCAATTTCGTCATTCGATAGCATCTCCTGCACATACATGAAGCGCCGCGTGTAGACAGCCGTTTCCATGCCCATGTAGACTTTGCCGCTTTCGCGCTGCGCCGCCACAATTGCATTGAGGTCGTCGATGCTGGTCGCCATGGGCACGGTGCATGCGCAGTGTTTTCCCGCCGGCAGAACCGCGACTGTCTGCTCGGCGTGGAGCGGGATGGGTGTGACCAGGTGCACGGCGTCAATGTTCTCATCACTTAGGACCTCGACCAGTTCAGAGACGCGCTTGTCGACCTCGAAGCGATCGCCGACGGACTGCAAGACCTCCGCATCCGGATCGCAGATGGTCAGGCTTTCAACCCAGGGGTGATGCAAATAGATCGGCACGAACTCAGCGCCAAATCCTAATCCGGCCAGGGCAACATTGATCTTCTTTTCAGCAGGCATTGTCTTTTTCCCGTGATACATCAGATTATACAGGTGACCACGTAAAGCACCCCCGCCCGAACGAAAAACGCTAGATTGGCGTACTCCCCTATCTTTACGGGGCTTCCGGGTTTGCCAATTTGACAGCTTGTCGGTCTTCTTATATGCTTGGCGCGGCTGATGCAATGCCAGGCTGTAATCGAGGCAGAGTCTCGACCGAAATCTGAGTTTGCAACGTCATTCCGATTAAAGGATTGTAGATGCGACTATACATCACAGGTGGAACTGGACTGGTCGGCAGCAATATTATACGTCTGGCGCGACAGCGAAGCGACATCGAAATCATCGCCTCGCAATTCGGTCCCGAGCCGGAATGGCCAGTCGATTACGAGCTTGATTCGCTGGATATGTCGGACACGACGGCGGTGCGCGAGTCGATTCAGCGTTATAAACCTGATGTCCTGATCCATTGCGCGGCCATGCTCGACCATGTCTACATACAAGATCATCGGGCAGAAGCCTGGGGGGCGACAGTGGAAGCCAATCTGGCATTCGCGCGTAGCTGTGCTGAGGTCGGCGCGCGCTACGTATTTGTCTCCTCGGATTGGGTTTTCGATGGCCATGAGCCGCTGGTCGACGAAAATTCGCCGCCCAATCCGGTGAATTTCTACGGATTCATGAAAGCAATCTGCGAACGCGACATCATGGGCGTGGCCGGCTTAAGCTATGGCATCGGACGGATGGCCGGCATCTACGGTTTGAACTACAGTAATCCGAACTTGTTGATGAAGCACAATCATTTGGGATTCCCGATTACCAATTACATCATAGATCAACTGTCGCAAGGCTTGATCGCCGAAGTCTGGACTGGCCCCAAGGTGAATGAGGTGGCGCATGCGTCGCTGGCGTCGGATGGGGCGGAGATAATGCTGCGCCTGGCAGAGCACGATAAAAACGGCATCTTCCACTGTTGGGGCAGCGAGGCTTCCAGCCGCTTGCAACTGGCATATCATATCGCGGACGTCTTTGAATACGACCGGTCGTTGATCGTATCGTTGCCGACAGATCCTGTTATGCTGGATCAATTTCGGCATATTCGCATCCCCTTTCGGACGGTGGCGAACAGCGAAACGACCTATCAAGCGCTGGGACGCCGGACGCTGAATGTGGTGGATGGTTTGCGAAGGTTCCGGCAGGAATGGGAAGCATTCCAAACGGAGCAAGATTAGTTGCTGACTACGAGCGAAACGGAGAAACTATTCATATGAAGGCACTTACTTTGTCGGCGGAATGGGCGCCCAAGCCCGGCTACGATTTGACCGAACTAGAACGCGAATTGCGCCGACCGCGCAACGCTAATATGGTCTGGAAAGCGCCAAGTCTGGACTTGGACGATGTGCCCGATCCAGGCCTGAAACCCGATCACGTGATGTTGGAGATCGCCGCGGTGGGCATCTGTGGCTCCGACATGCATATGTACGAAGCCGGCGGCGATGGTTATATGCTCTATCCCGGCCTGGTTTGCACACCCAATATCCTCGGTCACGAATTTGCGGGCAAGATCATCGAAGTCGGGGCGGACGTGAAAGACTTGCAAGTCGGTGATCTGGTCGCTGTTGAAGAAATCCAGTGGTGCGGCGAGTGCAACGCCTGCCGGCGAGGTTTCGTCAATCATTGTCTGGATATCGAAGAACTGGGATTCACCATTCCCGGCGCCATGGCACAGTACCTGCCCGTGCGCGCCAAATACTGCTGGAAGTTGGACGAGGTCGCCGAGCGCTTCGGCGAAACAGAAGCGTTGGTGATGGGCGCCATGGTCGAGCCGACGGGCGTATCCTATCAAGGACTCTTCAATCGCTTGCACAATTGGCTGCCCGGCAACAATGTCGTGATATTCGGCGCCGGTCCTATCGGTCTGGCTGCCGAAGCGCTGGTGATCGCGGCCGGCGCCAATCAAGTGATCGTTTTCGATCCCTCCGAGAGCCGTCGCGCGTTCGCTGACAAGATGGGCGCTTCGGTCTCTTTGGACCCGGCCGGCATCGATCTCGATGACGCCATCATGCAACATACTTTTGGGCGCGGCGTCGATTACGTCGTGGAATGCGCCGGTTTAGCCGACCGGACAATCGAGCCGCTGGACAGGTGCTTGGCGGTCAACGCATCAATCATCGACATCGGCATGGGAGGCGACAAGCCGACACTGCCGATCGTGGCCTACAAGCGCATGGGCGTGCAGCTAGCGGGATCCCTCGGCCACGCCGGTGGACCCTTCCAGCAGGTGATTCGCATGATGGCGTCCGGCCGCATCGACATGCGTAAGATGGTCAGCGCGCGCATGCCACTCGATGATGCGTTGGCGGCCTTTAAACGGCTGGAGAGCCGCGAAGACGCCAAGATCATCTTGCAGCCGAATTGATTCTTACCACCGAGTACACCAAGGGCAGCGACGGTTTAGTCGAGATCTGAATATGGGCGATGGCATAATGATTTTAGGCGGGATCGCGTTCTGGATATTGGCCGGCTTATGCTATTTCCGGCTGGATTTGGTCTGGCGCTTGTATTCGTTGGAGCCACGCTGGCGCAAGGATAATCCCGAACGCACCGAGGCTTGGGACACAAAGACGCGCCGCTCTGCGCTAATCTTTGTCTTAGCGGGAATCGCATTTGTGGCGCTGGGTCTGGTGATTTGACAGGTGACCCACCAGGTTGCCCCCTAAATATGGCTTGAAACGGGTGATTGCCGGGCAAAGTGCCCTGCGGCGAAGTTCCACAGAGTTACAACGTCCGTTACTTGATTTGTCCATTTCTTTACGAGGTAGCGGCAGCTTGTCGAAGAGGCAGAAGACACTCTAATTGGGATAGAGTCCAGCGCTTCGTAACGTATCCAAAATCCGTATTGTTGAGTTCCGGTCAAGCCTGTCACGTTGTGTTATGAAAGTCAAAACTATCTGGGAGTCGTCAAAATAATATGCGACTCGGTAGCCACTGCTTTGACCTCTATTGGATGTACGATCGCTTATTCTAGCTACTTTGACTGGCATTCCACGCACACCTTGGGCGATTCTTCCCGGAAGCTGACCCGCCGCAAATTTATCAAGTAGCTCGCTCAGGTCGTCGAATATTCGACGACGTTTACGCGCTAGCTTTCTGAATTGTCGGTCAAAGTCGTCCGACCAGATAATGTCTCTATCCATTTGCCTTGATGGTTCGCTTCAATTCCTCGAGGCGTTCTTTTGCAGCGTAGGTCTTTCCCTCTCGCAATTGTTTGATGCTCCTAGCGAAACTCTCAAGCTCAGCCTCTTCCTCCGAATAATCGAAGATGCTGTTCTCACGATATTCCGGAAACAACCAGTAGATAGCTCGCACGATTTCTCCAAACGACATGTCCACCACCCAAGCAACGGTATCCTTGATATATTGCTTAATGTCTTCGTCAAATTGTAAATCGTCGAGATTGAACGGCTTTGCGATAGAATATGTATCAACTCTTGGCTCTGCGCCTGGATTTACCCGAATCCATCCCCAGTAATACAACATTTCCGTATCGTTGTATATGTCGATACAGAAAGGGCCGAAGTTGTGTTTGTCAAACTTGTAGAAGTCTTCAGGCAACCTGCCCTTAAACTCCTCAGACACCAAGAAAGCAACTTTCTGCAATTGTACGCGGCTGAGTTCACTCCCGTTAGCAGCCGCTATGATGGCTAGCAGTATATCGCTTCTGCTAACCTCGGTTTTATTCATGCTGGTGTCTCCTTGCAACCGTCATAATCCCATTTTCATTATATCACGGAGGATACAATCTGTACATGTGAAATAGATCATATGTTCTAATACCAGCTACACACCCTGAAAGAAATGCCTGCAGATTATCCGCTAGTTTGGCACTTCAGATTGTAGCGTCTGTAATATGTCGTTCCTATATTGCGCCCAAATTGTGATACAAACGCACCGCCGCCTCGAGCGAAATGAAGAAACTCTCGATATCCAAATGCTCGTTGGGCGAGTGTATGCCCTCGCCTTCGCCATAGGCAAAGGCCGTGATCGGCAGTCCGATCAGGCGATTGAAGACCCCCAAAATGGGTATCGATCCGCCGGTCCGCACCAGCTGCGCGCGCTTACCAATGGTCGCTTCGATGGCGGATTGCACCGCCTCCAGGTAGGGACCATCGGTCTCGAGCTGGAAGTACCAGGCTTCTTCGCCGATGCTGCATGCCACCGTGACCGTCTCGGTCGCGAAACTTTCGACATGCGTTTTCAAAATCTGTGACACGACTCGCGGGTCCTGATCGGGCGCGATGCGCATCGTGACCTTGAAGCCCGCTTCGGCCGGGATGATGGTCTTGCTCCCCGCGCCTTGATAGCCGCCCCACATGCCGTTGACATCCAGGGTCGGGTAGACGGTGGCGCGTTCGGCCACAGGCGCAATGCTCTCACCCCAGAATAAATCCACGCCAGCGCCCTCTTTCATGCTATCTGCCAAAAAACCGGAGCTGATGCGCTCTTTTTCCGATTCGCTGACCTCCTTGACCGGTTCGTAATAGCCCGGCAGTTGGACGCGTCCCTGCTCATCGTGAAATGAACCGATGATCTTTCCCGCGACGTGTAGGGGATTCTGCACGATGCCGCCGTAGGAGCCGGAATGAATATCAGCCTTGGGACCGCGCAGGCGCGCCTCGGCGCTGACGATGCCGCGACCGGCATAATAGAGCCGCGGCGCCTCTGGCGCGAAATCCCCGTCGCAATTTAGCAGCACATCGGCTTGCAGGCGTTCTTTGTTCGCCTCGACAAAAGCTTCGATGCTGGGCGAGCCGGATTCTTCTTCGCCTTCAAACATGATTTTGACATTAACCGGCAGCGTACCGTTGGTTCGCAGCAGCGCTTCGAAAGTCTTGAGATTTCCCCAGACCCCGGCTTTGTTGTCGCTGGCGCCGCGCGCGACTATCTTGCCGTCGCCGATAACAGCCTCAAAAGGCTCGGAATGCCATAGGGGCAGCGGATCAACCGGCTGGACGTCGTAGTGCGAATAGACCAGCACGGTGGGTTTGTCCGCTCCCGCTTTGAGCCATTCGCCATACACAACCGGCAAACCGTCGGTGGCAATCGCCTCGCAGTTGTCGAAGCCGATCGCCTCTAGTTGCTCGACAATCCAGTTGGCACAGGCTTTAACATCCTCCGCATAGGCCGGGTCGGTGCTGATCGATGCAAAGCGCAGCAGTTCCTTATAATCTTCCATCATTTTGTCTTGCGTTTCTTGCAGATAATCGATCGCGTTTTGGACGGTATCGCTCATGGTTTCGCCTTCCAGGATGAAAAAAAGCCGCTCGGCGGCAGCGAAAAGGTCTAGCGTGCTCACACTAATCAACAGGCCTTGTGCGCAACCGCGCAACTCGGTTCAGTAAATATGAATTACCCGATGATAGCGTAACATCAGCGAATTTACCGTGCCGGATTCGTTACCCGAGCAAGAACGTGTAGGACGGCAGAGCTAACCATTTTGGTGAGGGCGCCAGCACAATTTCGGAAGTCTATGCCGCCGGATCACGCCACCACTCAGATCTGTCAGCAGAAGCGTAGTCGGCGTAAATCATTCCTTCACATAGGGCTGACCAACCGCCTTCGGCGGGGAGGCGCGTCCGATGAAACCAGCCAGCACGATCAGCGTCACGGCGTAGGGCACCATCTGCAGGAACTGCACCGGGAAGCCAACGCCAACCATCTGCAAGCGGATGCCCAGCGAATCGGAAAAGCCGAAGAGCAAGGCTGCGCCGAAAGCCCCGATCGGCGTCCATTTGCCGAAGATCATCGCCGCCAGCGCGATGAAGCCGGCGCCGCGGGTCATGCCATCGTTGAAGCTGCCGGTCGCCTCCAGCGAGAACCAGGCCCCCGCCAAACCAGCGACCATGCCGCTGATCCAGACATTGGTCCAACGCGTGCGATTGACGTTGATGCCCAGCGTATCCGCCGCATGAGGGTGTTCTCCCACGGCGCGCGTCCGCAAGCCCCAGCGCGTGTAAAACATCACAATATGCGTGAACGCCAGAACGACAAACATCATGAAGAAGATCGGCTGATTGGTGAATATCGCATCGCCTATGACCGGCAGGTCGCTGAGGATGGGAATGGAGATGTTGCCTAGTTTGGCTGCGCCGGCTTCGGTCGAAAGCAGATACTCGCGCCGGACGAAGCTGGTGACACCCACCGCCAGAATATTGATCACCGTGCCGCTGACGATCTGATCTGTACGGAAAGTGATCGAAAGCCAGCCATGCAAAAGCGCGATTAAACCACCACTGAGCAATGCGATGATGACCGCCAGCAGTTGCGCGGTTTCCAGTGGCAGACCGGTATTGCGCAAGAAAAAGAGCGTGGTGAAGCCGAAGCAGGCGGCGAAAAGCATCATGCCTTCAATGGCGATATTGACCACGCCAGCTCGCTCGCACCAGATGCCTGCCATCGCGCCAATGGCCAGCGGAGTCGCCAGGCGCAGGCTTTCGGCGACGATGGTGGTCATATTAGTTTCGTTACCGGCCGCGGCGGCGATAATCACGGTCGGGATGAACAGGATGCCGCAAAGTATCATCAAGCCCAAGCTGGCCCGCCGCCAGCGCAACGCGCGCAACTCTGCCAGATTCAGGATACCGGTGATGACAAAGAGCAGGCCGATCACGCGCAGATAGGACGAGGTCGGCACATCGATATTGCTCACAGACGGCGTCTCGCCGACGGAAGTCGGTTCGAAAGTCAGCGTGGTGACAAGATCACCGTCGACGCCGCCGGCTTGCAAGAAGATAAACGCGCCCAAAACGAGCAACACGATAGCGATAATGCGCAGGCGTGTCAGCTTGAAGCTCGGGCGACTAAAGGCTTTGGATTTGCTCGCAGTCGTCATCGTCAGCCTCCCCAACCCGTCGAGAATACGAGTTCACCTTCTTCCTCCGCGCTGCGTTTTGGCACGCGCCAGAGGAAGCGAATGATTTGGTCGGCCGCCACGAACATGATGATCAGCGCTTGCACGATCTTGACCAGATCAATCGATATATCGGCGCGGATCTGCATCAAAGCGGCGCCGCTCAGCAGCCCGCCCCAAAGCAAGCCCGCCCAGACCATGCCTTTGGGATTGTTGCGTGCCAGCAGTGCGACCGCGATAGCGTCAAAGCCGACACCGGCGAAGAAACGCGGCAGCATTTCGTGCTCGACGCCACTGATTTCGATGGCGCCTGCCAAACCCGCCAGCATGCCGCTGAGCGCCATCGCCAACACAACGTTTCGCGGCACGCTCATGCCGGCGTACTTCGCGGCGTTTTGATTTGCGCCGACGGTCCGCAATTCAAAGCCCAGCGTGGTGCGGGTCAAGAACCAGTCGGTCAGCCAGACCGCGGCAATCATCAGCCAGAAACCAAAGTGCAGCTTCGATTGGTCGCCGACCGCGATCAAAACCAGGAACAACTGCAGAACGCTCATGATGACCGCCCAGATGATGCCGCTGCGCTTGGCTGCCTGGGGATTCTCGTGCCGTTCGGGCAAGTAGTTCAGCAGGAAGGCGACAAGCGCCACCGCCGCCATCATAATCACGAGCGCAAGTGGCGATGTGATCGTGTCCATAGTCGGCAGCATGGCCGCGGGCAAGATCACGGGGGTCTTGGGCACGCTCGAGTTGACATCACCCAGGATGACCGGATCGACGGATTTGATCAGCCAGTCGACGATCAAGATGGCGATGAAATTAAGCATGATGGTGGTAATGACTTCGTGAGCGCCGGTATAGGCTTTGAGCGCACCCGGCACCGCTCCCCAAAGGAAGCCGCCTAAAATACCAAAGAGGATGACCGCCGGTAGCAAGATCAAGCCGGGAATATCGGGCGAGGCAAAGGCGCCCAGCGCCGCCACCGCGATCGCGCCGGCATATAGCTGACCTTCGGCGCCGATGTTGAAGAGCCCGGCTTTGAAACCTAGCCCGACCGCCAATCCAGCGATGATGAAGGGGATGGCGCGCACGATAGTCTTTTCCAGGTTGGAGGGGAAGAAGAGCAGCACTTGATCGCCCAGGCGCAAAAAGAGCACTTCCAGGTCCTGGTCGTTTTTGAGGATGCCGAAGGTCTGCCCGCCCAGATCGTCCGCGTTGAGAACGCGATTGCCCGGGCGCCGGATGACCAGATTGCGCTGCAACGCCGGGTCCAGTTGATCGGCTAACATCTGGTTTACCGATTCGCCGGTCAGGTATTCGGCGTCGAGCATCTTGCCGACGATACGGAATTGCGCGCCCAGCGCCGCCGGATCGTCTATGCGAAGCTCGTCGAGAATTGCCAGGGTTTCGATGGCTTCGCGCACGTCATCGTAGTCGGCTTCCACGATCGCCTGGATGGCGTCGGCATCGGCGCTGTCGCTCTCGATGCCCAAGGTCTCCAGTAGTAGCAGGGCGTCGTAGCTGCGCAGCAAGGCAACCTGGCCATGTTCGTCGATAAGCTGGAGGCCCGTGAGCGCCGCCGCCAGTTCTGCCCCTGACTTATTGTTTAGCGCGGGAAACAGCGCGGCAGCCTGGTTCAGAGTTTCTCCGCTGAGCGCAGTTTGTCCTTCCGCCAGAGCCGCCAAATCGCGCAGGTCGGAACGCTTGAGTTCGTTCAATTCATCGAGCAAAGGTTTGAGTTCGCGCAGGCTGCTTGCCCCGACTTCGCGTATGGTCGGGACGCGCTCGGCGATGGCGATGGCGCTATCTTCGTCGATCTCGATTCGCTCGAAGAATTGCGTATGAGCGCGTGTCTCTTCCATGCCGACTTCAATAATGCGTTCAAAGGGCCGCGCTTGCCGCGACAAACTGCGCCCGGTGGTGATTTCGTTGCTGGCGGCATAGCTGCGCAATTCATCAAAGTCATCGACACCGGCGATCTCGTTAATGGTCAAGCCGGTGATGGATTCTACCAGCGCCACGTAAGCCGTTGACGAGACCCGCAAGCCCTCGGCGATATCCGGCTGCAAGGCGTTGTCACTGACAGTGATGGTGATCAATGGGATGCCGGCCAGAAAGGCGGTGATCACCGCCAAAACCGGTACCAGCCTGGGCGAGATGCCGGCCCAAAGTGCTATGAATCCGCGGCGACGAGGTGTTTCCGCTGCTGCGCTCATATTGCACCTTCGATCTGAACATCGTCGCGTACGCCCGCCATGCGCAAGCCGACCGTATCCTTGTCCGCCTCTTCGATCGGCAAGATGTCGATGATTTGGCCTTCGAACATCACCGCCACACGATCGGACAAGCTCAAGACCTCGTCCAACTCCGACGAGACCAGCAATATTCCAGCGCCTTCGTCGCGCATGCGGATGATCTGCTTGTGAATAAATTCAATGGAGCCGACATCCAGGCCGCGCGTGGGCTGGGAGGCGATCAAGAGATCGACCCCGCGCGAAAACTCGCGGGCGACAATCACTTTCTGCTGGTTGCCGCCGGAGAGACCGCCCGCCGCATTGTTGATAATAGGAGGGCGCACATCGTATTGCTCGACCAGTTGATGCGCGTTGTCGGCGATGGCGCGGTCGTCCACCACGATGGTGTTGGAGAAATTGTTCTGATAATAGGTGCAAAGCACCAGATTGTGCATCACGAAGAAGCTCGCGACCATGCCATCGCGCTGGCGATCTTCCGGCACATGTCCGACGCCCTTTTCGGTGACACGGCGTGGCGAAGCGCCGGTCATGTCCTCGCCCTTGATAAAGAAGCGGCCATCATTAACCGAGCGCATGCCGGTCAGCGCTTCGACCAGTTCCGTCTGTCCATTGCCTTGTACACCGGCGATGCCGAGGATCTCGCCGCGCTGCAAGCCCAGGTTGACGCCTTCCACCGCCGGCAGACCGCGATCGTCGTGCACGTGCAGATTGACGATATTGAGGATTTCGTCGCCGCGGGTCGCTGCGGCTTTTTCCACTTCCAGTATCACGTCGCGACCAACCATCAACGATGCCAAGGATTGCTCGGTGGATTGCTTGGGATCGGCATGGCCGGCGACCTTGCCGCGCCGCAGCACAATGACGTCGTCACAGATTTCCAGTACTTCTTTCAGCTTGTGGCTGATGAAAATGATGCTGACGCCTTTTTCCAGCAGCGTATGCATGATCTTGAACAAGCCGCGGGTTTCTTGCGGCGTCAGCACCGCCGTCGGCTCGTCCAGGATCAGAATATCGGCGTGACGATAGAGGGCTTTGATAATCTCGACGCGCTGTTGAATGCCGACCGGCAGATCGGTGATCAGCGCATCGGGGTCGACATCAAGTCCGTACTCCTGCGACAACTCGAGAATTTCGCGCCGGGCGCGGTCGCGCCGCAGGAAGGGACCGGAAACGCTTTCGTTTCCCAGCATCACGTTTTCAGTCACGGTCAGCACATCAACCAGCTGAAAGTGCTGATGCACCATGCCGATGCCGAGTTCGATGGCGTCTTTGGGTCCGGAGATTTCGACCGCTTGCCCATTGACCAGGATCTCGCCCTCGTCGGGTTTGTACAAGCCGTAGATCATGTTCATCAAGGTGCTTTTGCCGGCGCCGTTTTCGCCCAGCAAACCCAAGACTTCGCCTTTTCGCAGCGTGAGGTTGATATTGTCGTTGGCGAGAACGCCGGGGAAGCGTTTGGCGATGCCGCGCACTTCGAGGACGGGAGCGACTTCGGTCATGGAGAGGCCTTTCGGCTAGTGGGGCTGCGTGACGCTTAGTGTGGATTATAACGCATAATCGGCTCCAGGACGGGTACGCGCAGAAAGCGAGGTATTGCTTTTGCCCGCGACGGCTCAAAGATGGGCGGGGTTAGCGCAGCGCATGCCCCATCAGCAGATCAACCATCTGCCCCTGCAAGCGCGCGTGATGCGCATGATAGGCGGCGTCATTCGCCAAATTGACAAACTCGTACGGATCCGCCTCCAGATCAATCAGCTCGATATGCTGACGATCACCTTGTGAGACACGCGCCAGCTTGTAGCGTCCGTCGCTGACCGCCAGGAATCCCTCGCCCTCGGCAATAACAAGGTCAGCGCCGCCGGAAGCGACGCGCTCTGCAAGCGGCGCGCCGTCGCAGAAATCGTGTAACAGACCCGCGGCGGCCAGGCAAGTCGGCAAGATATCGACCAGCATGGCTTTGGAGTCGCTAACTTCCGCTTGATTCCCGCCGGGGGTCTTGACGATCAGAGGCACATTCCAGACGTCTTCGTAAGCGCAATTGTTCTTGCCCCAAACACCATGGTTGCCCAGCATCTCGCCGTGATCGGCGGTGAAGATGATCAGTACGTCGTCGCCGAATCGCTGCTCGACCGCGGACAGAATGTGCCCGATGCGATCATCAATCTGCGCCACGTTGGCAAAGTAACTGCGGCGCAAACCGTGCCAATAGGCATCAGAGTAATTCTTGGTCGCGCCCTCCGGCGCCGCGCGTGAACCGTCGATAGCGCCGCTGGGATGGCCGTGGTAGGTCGCGCTGTGGATGCGAGACGGATCGTCAAATTCGGATTCGCTGAAAATTCGGCAATCTTGGGACAAATCGACGCGTTCAAAGTATTCCGCCGGCGCGTCGAAGGGATAGTGCGGTCCGCTGAATGACGCCCACAAAAACAGGGGCTGCTCGCTTTGAAAGTTCTGAAGGTATTCAGCCGACTTGCGCCCGACCCAGCTATCGGGATGCCAGGCTTCCGGTCCCGGGAAGGCGAATACCTTGCCGTTGGCCCTGTCCCAAGTGGCGTCGCGGTAGGCTGTCAGATAGCCGGCGGCATTGAACTCCTTGCTGTAATCGTCATAGAACCAAACGGAGACCTGTTTGTCGTCTTGCAAGTCGAGGTGATCCATTCCAAGGCTGAGGTAATAGTCGCGGAATTGGTCGTAGGGCAAGGTCATGTCGGGGCGCGTCTCGCTATATGGCACGGGCGCATAGTGGCATTTGCCGACATGCGCCGTGTGATAGCCTGCGCCGCTCAAGAGATTGTAGATATTCGGTAACTTGGCGTCCAAGGGAATATCGCGGAAGTTGCTGTAGGAGCCGTTGTTGTGCGGATACAAGCCTGTTACCAGCGAACAACGGCTGGGCAAGCACCAGGGGCTGTTGCTATAAGCGCGCTCGAAACGGGTGCCGGCAGCGGCCAAGGCGTCCAGATTTGGCGTATGGATGACGCGATTGCCATAACAGCTCAACGCGTCCTTACGCAGCTCATCGCAAGTTATGAGCAGGATATGCGGTTTTGCGCGGCTCATGCTTTAGCCCTTTGACCCGGTGAAGACAACGCCCTGAATGAAATAGCGCTGCATGAAGAAGAAAAGGATCAGAATTGGCAAAATGACAAAGACAGAGGCGGCCATCAGCAGATGCGTCTGCGAGTAGTACTGCTCGTTGAAAAGGCGCAAGCCCAGCGCCAGCGTATATTTGCTGCGATCCGTCAGATAGATCATGGGCAGCAAGAAGGAATTCCAATTGTTTTGAATGATAAAGATGGCGACTACGGCGAAAACCGGCTTGGCATTGGGTACGATAATACGCCAAAAAAGACCGGCAAAACTACAGCCGTCTATCCGCGCCGCATCGATCAGATCTTGTCCCATGGTCATGAAGAATTGCCGGAACAGAAACACAAAAAAGGCGTTTTCGGCAAAGAAACCCGGCACCAGCAGCGGCGCGAAAGAACCGACCCAGCCCAGCTTGGAAAACAATATGTAACGGGGGATAAGCGTGACTTCGGTCGGGATCATCAGCGTGAGCAGGACGACGAAAAATAGTGTGTTGCGCCCCTTCCAGCGCAGCTTGGCAAAGGCGAAACCCGCCAGCGAACAACTCAGCGTGAGACCGGCGATACGACCCAGCGCCAGCAAAATGGTATTGAGAAAAAAGACATCAAAGGGCATGGCTGTTAGCGCATCGGGATAGTTCTCCCATTGAATCGGATCAGGGATGAAATCCGGCGGGAAGGTGTAAACATCGGCGGCGGTCTTGAGCGAGGTAGAGACGACGTAGACAAAGGGCATCAAGAAGACGATGGAGCCCGAAATCAGGATGATATGCGCCAGGACTTTCACCCAATCGATGTTGCGCGCGTTGGCCTGCTTTTTGTTGAAGACAGTTCCCGGTGTTATGGCAGCCATCTTGAGATCACTCGTTCCTTATTTCGCCTTCGTAGAATACCCAGGCGGCGGAAAAACGGAAGATCAGCAGCGTCAGAATGGCGATATACATGAAGAGCACCCAGGACAAGGCAGAGGCATATCCCATACGAAAGAATTCGAATGCGTTGCGAAACAGGTGCAGCAGGTAGAACAAGGTTGAGTTCTGCGGTCCGCCCTGGGTCATGATGAAGGGCTGCGCGAAAACTTGAAAAGCGGCGATCAGCCCGACCACCAGTTGGAACAGGATAACCGGCGAGATCATCGGCAAGGTGACGTACCGGAATGAGGCCCAGAGACCGGCGCCATCGACCTTGGCGGCTTCGTAGAAATCGGTGGGAATGCCCTGCAAGCCAGCGAGATAAATCAACATGCCCGCGCCAACGCCCCAAAGGCTCATCAGAATGAGCGCCGGCAGCGCCCACTCGGGCTCGGAAAGCCAACCCGGACCGTAGACGCCAAAGAGCGACAGGAACCAGTTAATCAGACCCCAATCACGTGACAAGATCCAGCGCCACATCACCGCCACGGAGACTATCGGCAAGATCGCCGGCAAGTAAAAGAGTGTCCGGTAAAGCCCGATCAGCCTGATCTTCGTGTTCAATAGCAGCGCGATAAACAGACCCAGCACGATCTGCAGCGGCACCGCCACCAGCGCATAAAGGGTCGTCACCTTGAGCGATTGAAAGAAGAGCGGATCCCCCAGCATGGATTCATAGTTGCTCAAGCCGGCCCACTGTGGCGGATTGACAATGTCCCAATTCGTGAAGGAAATGACCAGCGACGCCAGAATGGGACCGCCAGTGAAAAGTATGAAGCCGAGCACCCAGGGCGAAACAAAGATCCAGGCGTTGAGCGATTCCCAAAAGCTCAGACGTTTTGGCTTAAAAATGTTGGTCACAGAAGCAGCCCCCATCCCCCAGCCCCTTCCCCCACTGAGGAGGGAAGGGGAGCAAAAATCCCTTCCTCGTTTTGGGTCGCGTTGACACGAACCTTCCGGGAGGGATTTAGGGTTGGGGTTATTCGTCGCTCAGAATCGCATTTACCTGCGCGGCGATTTCGGTTCCGACATCTTCCGCCGACTTGTCGCCACTATAAAGCGCGTCCAGTTGGCTATTGATGGCGGCGCTGATTTCGGGCCACTGCGGATGCTGGGGCCAGGTGCGCGCCCAGCCGTTCTCCATAATGTCATTGAAGACCGTGTTGAGCCCGGTGCCGATCGCCCCGCCGCAACTGAAGTTCACGTACCAGTCTTCTTTCACGACCGAACGGCGCGATGGATAGGCATAGCCGGTGCTGATCTTCAACGTCTGGCCACGGCTGCTGTTGATGAACTTGACCAATTCCCAGGCGGCGTCCCTATCGGGCGTTCCCGACCACATGACGGTGGGTCCCACGTTAGTACGTCCCACGCGGACGGCGCCCGCCGGAGGCAATGCGGCATCAAAGCGGAATGATGTGTTGCACAAGGCGCCGAGGAAGCCACGCGCTATGGTGAAACTCGCCATACGGCTGGAGGTGAACAAGGCGCCCTCGTTTTGATCCGCCAGGTCAGAGCCTGAGGGCGCGCATTCGTGTTCGATAATCAGGCTCTGCGCGAAGCGCAAACCGTCGATGGCTTCCGGCTCGCCCATGAGGCATTCCGTGCCTTCTTCGTTGAGCACATCGCCACCGGCTTGCCAGATCCAGTCGATCCAGGCGCCGCGTCCACCACCGATAACGCTGGCGCGACCACGATCATCACGGTCGGTGAGCGCAATGGCCTGCTCCACGTACTCTTCCCAGGTTAAACCCTCTGGATAATCAATGCCGGCTTCGTCATAGATATCGGCGTTGAAAAAGGTCGCGTAGGGCGCGCCATCACGTGGCAAACCCCAGAGCTGATCTTGCCAGCGGAGTGCCTTGATATGACCTGCGTAGTTGTCTTCCAGATCGACATCTGGGTTCGCGTCCACATAGCTGTCGATCGGCACCAAGACGCCGCGAGCGGCGAAACCCACCGTGAAACCGTCCATTACGAAGAAGACATCGGGACCAGTGCCCGCTGCGAGTTGCGCTTGCAATAGCTGCAAATACTGCGGTCCATAGCCACCGCCAACAGCGAGATAATTGGCATGGATATCGTCGTGGTCTTCATTGAACGCTTCCCATACTGGCTCCCAAGCCGCGTCTTCTGCAACGCCGCCCGGCGTGGCATACGTCACTTCGACCATATCCTGCGCGAGCGCTGTCGGCATGCGGGTGAGCAAGCCACCCGTCATTTGCGCGCCGACAACCGTGCCGGATGCAGCCAAGCCCTTCAAGAAATCTCTTCGACTTAACTTAGCCATGAAACACTTCCTTTCTATCTGCTTCTTTTACGATAAACCTCATTTTGAGGGTCATGCCTTAGGGTAACGTGATAGTCCATCTGTGCTATATCCCGGCCGGTGGGAGACGGTTTCACACGGTACCGTCCACCACCAGTTATTCTAACCTAATCCTCCAGCGTACTCAAATCGCCCAGCGGCTGTCCCATCGCCTTCGCCTTTAGCACTCGCCGCATGATCTTGCCGCTGCGCGTCTTGGGCAGCGAATCCACGAACTCGATCTGCGCCGGCACGGCGATGGGACCGACCTCGTGCCGGACGTGCGCCTTGAGTTCCGCCTCCAGCGCGTCCGAGCCCTCGGCTCCCTCTACCAATATACAGTAAGCGTAAATGGCGTTGCCGCGCAATTCATCGGGGACGCCGATCACGGCCGATTCGGCGACAGCGCTGTGGCTAACCAGCCCGGATTCGACCTCGGCCGTGCCGAGCCGGTAACCGCTGACCTTCAAAACGTCGTCGTTGCGTCCAATGACCCAGAGGTAACCGTCTTCGTCTCGACGGGCCGTATCGCCAGCCAGGTACCAGCCCTGGTCTTGATACTTCTCCCAGTACTGACTGATGAAGCGATCATCATCTCCGTAAACCGTACGGATCATGCTCGGCCAGGGGCTCGTGATGACGAGGTTGCCGTCTTCGTTCACAGCAACTGGTACACCATCGTCATCGACGATATCGACCTCGATGCCCGGGAATGGCCGCGTAGCGCTGCCGGGTTTCAAGCCGACAGAGGGCAAGGGCGTGATCATAATGCCGCCGGTTTCCGTTTGCCACCAGGTATCAATGATTGGGCATTGCTCTTTGCCGATAACACGGTGGTACCAGCGCCAGGCTTCCGGATTGATCGGCTCACCCACAGTACCCAGAATACGCAGACTGCTCAGGTCATGCCGATTGGGCCAGGCTTCGCCAAAGCGCATCAGCCCGCGGATGGCTGTGGGCGCGGTATACAGAATGGTCACGCCATACTCCGCCACAATCTGCCACCAGCGATCCGGCTCGGGATAGGTCGGCGCGCCTTCGTAGATGATGCTGGTCGCGCCCAGAATCAGCGGCGCGTAGACGATGTAACTGTGGCCGGTGATCCAGCCGGGATCGGCCGCGCACCACCAGCGATCTTCCTCTTTGATATCGAAAGCCCAGGATAGCGTGGTCGAGGTATGAACTTGGTAACCACCATGCGTATGCAAAACGCCCTTGGGTTTACCGGTCGTGCCGCTGGTATAGAGGATGAAGAGCGGATCTTCGGCATCCATGACTTCGGTATGGGCTTTGGGGCTGGCGATGGGCAGCGCCATCAGGTCGTGATACCAGTGATCGCGCCCCTGCTCCATCTTGATGTCGTGCCCGGTTCGTTTGACCACGATCACCGTTTCCACCACCGGCGAACGTTGCACGGCTTCGTCAACCGTGTCCTTGAGCGGAACGATCTTGCCACGCAGCCAGGCGCCGTCGCAGGTGATCAGGACCTTGCTTTGCGCGTCCTCAATGCGGCTGGCCAGCGCTTGCTCGGAAAAGCCGCCATAAACCACGCTATGTGGCGCGCCGATTTTGGCGCAAGCCAACATGGCGATGGCGATTTCCGGCACACGTCCCATGTAGATGGTGACGCGATCGCCTTTTGCCACACCCATGCTGCGCAGCACGTTGGCATATTTGTTGACTTCTTGCCACAGCCGCCAATAAGACAGTGTCACTTTTTCGCCGTCTTCGCCTTCCCAGATGATAGCCAGCTTGTTGCGGCGCCAGGTTTTGACATGGCGGTCAAGGGCGTTGAGCACCATATTGGTCTTGCCGCCGACAAACCACTTATAGAAGGGCTTGTTGCTGTCATCGAGGACTTTGTCCCATTTTTGATACCACTCCAGCTTCTCGGCGCAATCCGCCCAAAAGGCCTCGGGGTCTTTCATTGCGCGCTCATATTCCGCTTCGTAATCCTGCACATTAGCTTGCTCGACCATGTCCGCCGACGGGTGATACCATTCGCTGGTTGGGGGTGTAAAACCTTGTTCAGCCATAAAAGTCTCCTGTTTGACGATCCGAATCCATCCACATGCAGCAGGGCTGCCGCGTCTCTCGCGTTCCAATAATGCCATATTATAAACCAAACTGCCGCCTTGTCGAAATCCGGGCGATAGTGAGCGGAAGCTTGGGTTGTGTATCCTTGTCCGTTGAAATGCTTTTCGCCAGTCCTCGACATGAGATCTGTAACCTAAAATACGAACGATCTGGTAGGGGCGACTCGGTGAGTCGCCCGATGCACATTCAGTATCTACTCGTCGGGCGATCCATCGGATCGCGCCTACCGGCTGTCAGGTGGCTGTTGTTATCTATTTCAACCAACTTCAATACACTACCGAAGCTTGGGCAAAGAATCGGACGTCCATAGTATTCGCGCGACTGCCTTCGAAGAAAGTCGGCTATAATCGTCGCATCGCTTAATACTTCTAAGGAAAGACAGGTGAGTCTAATATTGCGTCTTGGTCTAATCGCCATAGCGGTATTCGTTTTCTCGTTTTTTGCACACGTCCAGGATACCCTGGCGGATGACACGGCATGGGGATATAGCGGCGAATCTGGCCCGGATCATTGGGGGGAAATGTCGCCTGAATTCGCCATGTGCGCCGCAGGCTTTGCACAATCGCCAATCGATATACGCGATCCCGGCGAGGTCGATCTGGTTGACATCGAGTTCCAGTACGGTCAAACAGACAACATGATCACAAACAACGGTCATACCATCCAGGTCAATGTCGATGCGGGCAGTTCCATCGTCTACAACGGCATCACCTACAATCTGCTGCAATTCCACTTCCACCATCCCAGCGAACACACGATTGACGGCGTAGCAGCGCCGATGGAGATCCACTTTGTGCATCTCCATCCCAATTCGGGCATGTTGGCGGTGGTGGGGGTCTTGCTCGAGCAAGGCGACGCGGACAACGAAGCCTACAAAGGTGTGATGGACGACATGCCGTCCGACGTTGACGAAGCGCAAGTGATGGGCCAAGCGCTGGCTCTGGAATCGTTGCTGCCGGAAGAGCGCGCTTATTACACCTATCAGGGTTCCTTGACCACGCCACCTTGCAGCGAAGTGGTGCGCTGGCTGCTGCTGGATACGCCGGTACATCTGTCAGGGGCGCAGATCGACTCATTTGCCGAGATGTATGCCTATAATGCGCGCCCCACAATGCCGCTGGGCAAGCGCGATCTGCTGCAGGACAGCCGCTAATCCGGCTCAACGTGGCTTGGCGCTGCTATTGCGGATGACAAGCTGGCAAGGCATGACGATATTGATGGGCACGGAGCGGGGTTTCTTGATAATCCGACACAGGCTTTGCATGGCGATCTGTCCCATGGCCAGGCGTTCACTCGTCACCGTCGTCAGAGCCGGCGCCGGATAAGCGTAAGGTGGCATATCGTCAAAACCGACGATGCTGACGTTCCCCAGCACCTGCAGTCCCGCTCCCTCAATCGCCGGGATCACGCCCAAAGCCGTCCGATCACTGACCGCGAATACCGCGGTCGGCGGCTCATCCAGGGACAGCAACGCTTCCATTTCCCGATAACCCTTGTTGGGCAGCCCACTGGATAAGGGTTCCTGAACCAGGCTCTTGTCGATATCGAAACCGGCATCGACCATGGCATTGAGATAACCGTGATAACGTTCGGTCAGGCTCTTGTATTTTCTCGGTCCCTGGATGACGGCAATCCGTTGATGTCCCAGTTCGATCAAATGAAGGGTCGCCAGATAGGCGCCGCGATAATTATCGACGACCACGCTGACTTAATGACGCTGCCACAAGGCATCGCGCTGCTTACGGGCCGCTTTAGCGGCGGCGATCCCTCGGTTGTGATGGCGGCAGTGACCATGGCGATCTTGCCGGTATTATTCGTCTTCATCGGGGCGCAGCGCTGGATCATCGAGGCATTGACGCGCTCTGGAATTAAAGGCTAGACAACCTTATTTTGGCTAACTCAGGAAAGACAAAATGACCAATTCAAACGGGAACAGCTTCCCCTCGCTTATCAAGTACGATCAAGACCACCTGCGCCAGATTGGCTTGCCACTCGGCGGTATCGGCACCGGCGTTGTGTCGCTAGGCGGACGCGGCAACCTGCACGACTGGGAGATTGTCAATCGACCGGCGAAGGGATTCGATCTGGACCAATCCTTCTTTAGCCTCTACACCCGCAGCGCCGATGGCAACACCAGCGCCCACGCCCTCGAAGGCGTCATCCCGGCGGCAGATTACGAAGGCGCGCGGGGAGCCGCCATCCCGAATCACGGTCTGCCCCGCTTCCGCAATTGCAGCTTCGAGGCTGCCTATCCCTTCGGGCGGGTTAAGCTGAGCGATTCTGATGTTCCCTTGACCGTTCAGCTGGAGGCTTTCAATCCGCTGATCCCGGGCGACAGTGACGCCAGCGGAATTCCAGTGGCGATCTTGCGTTTTGTCTTGAACAATGACAGCGATTTAGATATTGAGGCAGCCGTATGCGGCAGCCTGCAGAACTTTATTGGAACCGACGGCAACAGCGGAGCATGTGTGGAAAACGTCAACAGCTATCGGGAGCAAGATGGCTTGGCAGGCATTTTCATGGGCTCTGACGGTGTGGATCGCGAGTCGGCGCAATGGGGCACCCTGGCGCTGACGACGCCCTTACCCCCCTCAATCCCCCCATTGCGATGGGGGAACGCGCAGCAGGGGGGCGGGGATCTCGTAGAGACTGACCCTTCCATCAGCGCGCGCACGGCCTGGGCGAATTATAGCTGGGGCGATTCGCTGCTTGATTTCTGGGACGACTTCAGCGCCGACGGTTGCCTGGAAGAGCGCGAGCGTGACGGCAAGGACAATCCGACGGGCTCGCTCTCGGTTTCCTTAACGGTGCCCGCCAATGGTTCAGCGGCGGTGATCTTCCTCCTCAGTTGGCATTTCCCCAATCGCATTACCTGGCAAGAAGCCGGTCGCAATCATCCACAAAGCCCCCTTCAAGCAGGAACGCACATCGGCAACTTTTACACCACGCAATATGCCGATGCCTGGGAGGCGGCCGCTTACACGGCAGCGAACCTGGACCGGCTGGAAGCGGAGACCCGGTTATTCGTCAACGCCGTCTGCGACAGCGATTTGCCAGACTCGGTCAAAGAATCCGCGCTGTCTAACTTGAGCACGCTGCGCTCGCAGACAGTTTTTCGTACGCCCGATGGTTTCATGTTCGGCTGGGAAGGCTGCGACGATACGTCGGGCTGCTGTTTTGGATCCTGCACGCACGTCTGGAACTATGAACAGGCCACGGCCTTTCTCTTTGGCGGGCTGGCGATGGGTATGCGCGAAGTCGAGTTCAACTATGCCACGCGCAATGACGGCGGCATGAGCTTCCGCGTCGATCTGCCGCTGGAGCACGCCGCAGTCTGGTCGCTGGCGGCGGCCGACGGGCAAATGGGCTGTATCATGAAGCTTTATCGCGATTGGCAGCTTTCCGGCGATAGCGAAAAGCTGCGGCAGCTATGGGATAAGGCGCGCAAGGCGCTGGAATTCTGCTGGTTGCCGGGCGGCTGGGATGCCGACAGAGACGGCGTGATGGAAGGCTGCCAGCACAATACCATGGATGTCGAGTATTACGGTCCAAATCCGCAGATGGGCATCTGGTACCTGGGCGCTTTGCGCGCGATGGAAGAAATGGCGCGGCATCTGGACGAAGCCGACTTCGCCGATGAATGCCAGCGACTCTTTGCAAATGGACGCGCCTGGATCGACGCCAACTTGTTCAACGGCGAGTACTACGAACACGAGATCCGTCCGGCCGCCGGCAAAGACTCGGTCTTCGGCATGTTAATGAGCGAGATGGGCGCGACCGATCCCACGCAGCCGGAGCTTCAGTTGGGCGCTGGTTGTTTGGTGGATCAACTGGTGGGGCAGTTGCTGGCACACGTCTGTGGATTGGGATATGTCGTCGACGAAGAAAATGTCAAAGCCACACTGCGCAGCATCATGCGCTACAACTTCAAGGAAAATATGTACGGCCATTTCAATCACATGCGCTCCTACGTGCTCAACGACGAATCAGCGCTGCTAATGGCGACGTATCCACGTGGCAATCGGCCGGCGCGGCCTTTCCCCTACTACAACGAGGTCATGACCGGCTTTGAATACACCGCCGCCATCGGTATGCTCTACGAAGGCGATCTTGATGATGGCTTGAAGTGCATCGGGGCGATCCGCGATCGCTACGACGGACTCAAGCGCAATCCCTTTGACGAAGCGGAATGTGGTCATCATTATGCGCGCGCGATGGTGAGTTGGGCGGCGATCCTGGCGCTCACCGGTTTCCAGTATTCCGCGGTTGACGGGACCTTGGCATTCGCGGCGCCGCAAGAAGCTTGCCGACATTTCTGGTCGAACGGATACGCCTGGGGCAACTGTGAATTGTCCCCGAATGGCAAGGGCAGTTGCGATGTGGCTGTTAAGGTGTTGCATGGCGAGATACGCTTCGACGAATTGGGACTCACGGGCCTTGGCGCGCTGCGTTTTGATCAAGAACAGGTCCTGCAAAAAGGTGATACACTGACTTGCGCGATTGCCGCAGTGTAAATCAGGCACCGAATTCAATTGGCGGAGAACCGAATCAAATATGATAATCATCGCCAGCACGAACGGCGCTGTTGGTATTGACGATGCCATGAGCGTCCTCAAAGACGGCGGCAGCGCTATGGACGCTGTGGAAATCGGCATACGTCTTGTCGAAGCCAACCCCGCCGATCACACCGTCGGTTACAACGGTTATCCCAATATTCTCGGTCAACTTGAGCTTGATGCCAGCATCATGGATGGCAGAACACTCAATTCCGGCGCGGTCGCCATTATGCGCGGTTTCCCATACGCGATTTCGGTCGCGCGGCAAGTGCTGGATCGCAAACTGCCACATGTCATGTTGGCGGGTGAAGGCGCCGAGCGCTTCGCCCGCGAGATCGGCGCCGAACAATGGGCGTCTATGCTCAGCGATGAAGTGAAGGCAGTTTGGCGCGGGCGTTTGATCGAGAACAGCGCGCTTTTGAATGTCGACGCAAAGGAAGACGACGCGCCTCTGCTTGATGCGGTCACGCTGGCGACGGATCCAGAGCGCGTCGCTGGCACGGTCAACTTCATCGCGATAGACGGAAACGGAGACATTTGCTCAGGTGTCAGTACCAGTGGCTGGGCTTGGAAGTACCCCGGGCGCGTCGGCGATTCGCCTATCATCGGCGCTGGCAATTATGCTGACAATCGACATGGCGCTTGTGCCTGCACTGGCATGGGCGAAATGGCGATCCGCGCTTGCACGGCTTACGGGCTTGTCTCTCATTTGCGCGTGGGCTTGCCTATTAAGTCGGCAGGTCAAAAGGCGATGGAGGATCTGCGCGATCTGGGTGGCGATTTTATCGGCGGCATGAATCTGATCGCGCTTGACAGACATGGCAATCACGTTGGGATGACCACTCGCGCCGGCTCGACCTACATTTATCAACATGCTGAAATGGACGAGCACCAAGAGATAGAGAGACAACTGGTAGAGATCCCGGCGCGCTGGGCTGGTGAGCCGCGGGCTGATAAATAGGCTTTGCAATGAGCACAAATCGCATCCGCATGATCGAAAAGCAGGACGCGCCGGCCGAGCTGGCGGCGATTTACGACCGCGCCGACAGCGCCATGCAGGACGGGCAATTGCCGGGACCAACGCTCTTTGGCAATCAGATTCGCGCGCTGGCGCATCATCCGGCGCTCTTGCAAGCTTTGCTCGAAGTCTACGAGGCCTTTGCCGACTCGCCATCGGTGGAGCGCAAGCTCATGGAACTAGGCGTCTTGATCTGCTCGCGCGTCAATGCTTGCGACTATTGTCTGCAGCATCATACGCCGCTGGCACAGGCTTCGGGATTAGGCGTCGAGCAGCTACGCTGCATCCAGCAAGGCACTTGGGCCGAGGCGCGTGAATTGTGGTCGGAGCAAGAATGGGCGGTGATTCGTTATGCCGAGCAGATGACGCGCGAGCCGCACAAAATCACCGACGACTTGTTCGCCGAGTTGCGCAGGTATTTTGACGATCGGCAGATCGTTGATATGACGATGCGCTTCGCCCTCTGTTCAACCTGGAACAAATTCAACGATGCTCTGAGATTGGATACCGAGTCAGCATTTAGACATGCTTATGCCGAGATCATGGGCAATCCTTTAACCACCGAGGGCACAGAGTTTAGCTCAGAGTAAAGTAAACCCCACTTGAATCCGAACCCCTAATGTTTAGGGGCTACGTCTGTCGCTTATTTCTACCACACGGAGAAAGAACGAATGGATTCATATAACGGAGCTAAACATGGACGAAAAACCGAAACGGAAACGCAAGGCACTGAATAAGAACAGCATGGTCGGTGTCGAAATCGAAATCGGAATCGCAATCGGTGCGGCGATAGATAATATTGGCTTGGGCATTGCGCTTGGCGTTGCACTTGGTGTTGCATGCTCAAAGAAGGCAGTTTGTGAATTTGAAGCGCAATCCTGAGCTTATTCCACCATTTGATAGCATTCCCGCAGCCGCCACTCGACTAATTCAATGCCGTGTGATTGCATGAAATCGCGCGAGGGCGCGTTGTGATCCCAACTGGCGCCGATGATCACTTTGGGAATCTGATAACGCACGATGGCGCCGGCGCACATCAGGCAGGGGAAGGCGCTGGTGTATAGCACGGTATCGGCGTAGCTCTCCTGCAAGCCGGCGGCTTTTATCGCTTCCATCTCACCGTGACTGAGGGGATCGTTGTTCTGGATCATCAGGTTTCGTCCGATCCCGATGACCTCGCCCTCGCGTATCAATACAGCGCCAAAGGGACTGCCACCCTCGGCTTTGGTGGCTTGCGCTTCTTCGATTGCCATTTGCATGAATCGGTCCATATCCACCTCCTAAGTACCTGCGTAGGCGCCATAGCCGACCACGCAGTTCCACTTGTTCTCGAACAGAAGCCATCACATAGTGATTTTACCGCAGGTTTCGAACGATTTCTTGAGATCGCCTATTGTCGGCAGGGAATCGCTTCAAGCAGGCAGGGCTGTATATAACATATTATTTTCACCACAGAGGCACAGAAGTAGTTCCAAGTGAGTCCTGCGAAGCTAGAAATCACGTCGACTTGTCGGGGCGACACTTGTATCGCCCGAAACCTGAGCCCAAGATGTTCACGAAATTCCCATTACTTTCTTGGAACTAATGAGCTTCAGTTCGAAACATGACTCTTTCCGCTCTAAATCTGTAACCAATGTGTTCGGATTGGTCATGGCTACAGTCTATGGCTCTGGTATGAACGCCGGCGTCAGGATATCGACGAAGCTGCTGGAAGGTGACCAAGGGAATGCTATTCCGGCCCGTGTCATCGGCGCAATCGTCGTCGGCATTATCGGCGCTGTGATTATTTCCATCGTACAGGGCATCGCTCCTGTCGCGCCGGCGGAAGGTGATAATATCATTGTCACAATCATCAATCACTTCTTTGATAATAACGCGGCTTTAGCCCTTGGGGTCGGCGCGCTGGTCGGCAGTATCGTGCACGGGATGGCGTCAGAATAAACCGTCTTCGTCGATCAGACCGGTAATCTCATAGACCCTGCAATGGCGTATTTACGCGATTCTCCCCGCGTATTCCGCTAATGCCGGCCCTTGCGCGCTTTTGACATCGCGCGCGAATCGTCGGTTGATTACTGTCGTCGCGATAAATAAAAACTGTGCTACAATGACAATACTGACCAGTCAGTATTGTGAGGCGACATGGGCGAGCACGCCAGCGATTCCCGTTCCACCCGCGAACGTATCCTCGACGCGGCGATGAATATTTTCAGCGCCAAGGGTTTCCACGATACCAAGCTGGATGAGATCGTCGCCGAAGCCAGCATCAGCAAAGGCTCGATCTATTTTCATTTCCCGAACAAGGAAAAACTCTTTATCGCGCTGGTTGATCAATTTGCCGACTTGATCGAGCGCCGCGCCAAAGAAGCGATTGAACACGAAACGCAAGGCATCCGCCGCGTGCGGGCCGCCCTGGAAGCGGTGCTGGAAACCTTTGGCAAATACCGGCGCCCGGCGAAGCTGCTGCTCGTTCAGGCGGTGGGACTGGGTACTGTCTTTGAGCGCAAGCGTATGGAAGTCAACGATCGCTTCGCCCTGCTCATCAAGACCTATCTCGACGAAGCGGTTGCCGACCGCTCCATTGCGCCGGTCGATACGACTATCGTGGCGCATGCCTGGATGGGGGCCATTTACAGCGTTGTGATTCAATGGGTTTACACGGGCGAGCCGACCCAGGACGAAATCATGGACGCCTTGCTGCCCATTTTACTGAAAAGCGTCGGGTATCAGGAGTAAAGCATGGAATCCACGGCCTTTCGCCCCACCCCGCTTAATCGGCGTTATGGGCGCTTGCTCAGTTGCAGTGTGCCCTGTGACGGCATCAGTTTTCAAGATTTTCTGGGCGCCGCCGAAGGTCAGCCGCGCACCTATTGGCAAAATCGGAACGACCAGATTGCCTTTGCCGGCGCCGGCACGGCTGTCGAGCTGATGGCTTGGGGCAGCGACCGTTTCCAAAAGATTGCCCAAGGCGCTCGCGAACTATATGCCAAAGCGTATATCGTCGGTGGCGACCCGTCCAAGACCGGACCGCGCCTGTTCGGAGGCTTTTCGTTTCGGGGCGATTTCACGCCGGACAACACCTGGTCGATTTATGCGCCTGCGCATTTTGTCTTGCCACATTATCAACTGATCAGCGTCGGCGACGATACCTGGCTGACCATCAATGCGCAGATCCCTCTCGACGAAGATCCCAAAGCGCTCGTTGACGACCTGCAGACAGCCTTGCGCGACAAGATCAGGCAATTGCAAGCTGACGCCGGGCGCCGGGCAGCGCAACGGCAATCGCGGCTGCGAAGCGTCCATTATCCGATGAGCTTTTCTATGTGGCAAATGATGATCTGCCACGCGACCGAGCGTATACACGCTGGCGAATTAAACAAAGTCGTCCTTTCGCGCGCGGCCGAATTGCGCTTTGAACAACCAGTGCGCATATTGCCAATTCTCAATCAAATGGCGGCGGATTACGCCGACTGTTACCGCTTCTTGTTCGAGCCACGACCGCACTATGCTTTTTATGGCGCCTCGCCGGAGCTGCTGGCGAGCGTGCGAGGCAATCGCATGGATACCGTGGGTCTGGCTGGCAGCATCGGTCGCGGAAGCACTCTTGAAGATGATATGCGCTTGGGCAGGGCATTGCTGCGCAGCCACAAGAACCGGCACGAGCATCAGATCGTTGTGGACAAGATTCGCGATCGCCTGCGGCCCCTGACCGAGTCGCTGGAGATTGCGCCGCCGGGCTTGCTCAAGCTGAAGAATATACAGCACCTGCATTCGCCGATCCAAGGGCGGCTCAAACAAGCTACGGGCATCTTGGCACTGGTGGAATCCCTGCATCCGACGCCGGCTCTGGGTGGCGATCCGCGGGACCGCGCCATGCGCCTCATCCGTGATCTGGAACCGATCCCCCGCGGCTGGTACGGCGCGCCGGTGGGCTGGATCGATGCAAACCTCGACGGACAGTTCACCGTGGCGATCCGCTCGGCCGTTGCGCAGGAATCGCGCGTTTGGGTATACGCCGGCGCCGGCATCGTAGGCGATAGTCAGCCAAAAGCCGAATGGGAAGAAACCGCCCTCAAATTCCGTCCCATGCTGGACGCGCATAGCAGAGAAAACTAACCACAAAAGCCCAAAGAGCAAACCACCGAGGACACCGAGAGCACCGAGAAAAGGCAACGAAGAAAATGAATAAGCAGCTTGGATCATACGATAAGGATTGGTTGACACATGGCATCATTGGCGCCGCCATAGAAGTACACAAGGAAATGGGACCAGGATTATTAGAACGTATCTATGAAAATGCGCTCTGTGTAGAACTTGGCAAGCGAAATATTCGATACGCGCAGCAAAAGCCGATTGCGGCGAAATATAAGGGTCAGATCGTCGGCGATCTGTATGTAGATCTCCTGGTCGAGGACAAAGTGATGGTTGAGCTAAAGTCTGTCAAGGAACTAACGCCGATACACGAAGCACAGTTGATCGCATACCTCAAACTGGCAAACATCAAGACAGGATTGCTCATTAATTTCAATGTATTGACCTTGAAAAGAGGAGTCAGACGCATAAGTGTGTAGTCTTTTCTCGGTGTTCTCGGTGTCCTCGGTGGTTAACAAATGAGTACGTAGATATGCCAAATTCGAACAACCTATACGCCAATGTTTTTGTTGATGCGCTGGTGGCGGCGGGCTTGAAACGAGTCTGCTTTTTGCCGGGGTCGCGGCATACGCCGCTGATCCTGGCCTTCGCGCGGCACGGGCATGCCATTGACATTTACTCCCACCTGGATGAACGAAGCGCCGCGTTCTTCGCGCTAGGGCTGGCAACGGCAGCAAATGAACCCGTGGCCCTGGTTTGCACATCGGGCTCGGCAGCGGCCAACTTTTTCCCGGCAATTGTCGAGGCGCAGCAATCGCGTTTGCCGCTGCTTGTCTTGAGCGCCGATCGGCCTCATGAACTCCGGCACAGCGGCGCCAATCAGACCATCGACCAGGTCAAGCTCTATGGCGACGCCGTCGCATGGTTTGTCGACGCGCCCTTGCCGGAAGCCGATCCACCACCAAACGCCTTGCGGAATCTGCGAACGCTGGCGGCGAGAGCGCTGGACAAGACGAAACGCGGCGTGGTGCATATCAATCTGCCCTTCCGCAAGCCCTTCGAGCCCGACGACGATGATAGCGAAGCCATGAAAATTGACCGCAGCGAACCGACTCGGTTCTCGAGCGCGACTCAGTCCGACGCATCCGCGCTTGATGATTTGATGAGTGGCGAGATCCTGGCGAAGAGAGGCATCATATACTTCGGGCACGGCGCTTGTCGCACGGCGGCTGAAGCGCGGACGCTGATGCGCTGGGCGTCGCACGTTTCGCGCGTCAGCGGCTATCCCGTTCTGGCGGAATATACCTCCAATATGCGGTCCGTCGGCTCCTTTACAGGCGAACGCTATCAGCCTCTGGGCGCTTATGAAAGTTATATCAGCAGCGACGCCTGCGACTTCAAATCAATCGACGTGCTGATTCGCTTCGGTACCCCGCCCTTGTCTAAGTCGATGCAAGACCTGTTGGCTGAGGCGGAGTTGAAGCATCATATTTATTGCAGTCGGGACGGCGAATGGGCGGACGACACGCATAGCATAACGGATCTTGTTCGTTTTGAAGCCTCGTCGGCAGCGGCGTCGCAGGTCGTGGACGTGCCGCCTCTGAGGGCGGACACCGTCTTCCGTGACAGACTTCACCATGCCGAACAGGTTGCCTGGAATGTCATCGACAGAGAAATGGAAGCGGGAGACTATTTCGATGGCGCGGCAGTCTATGATGTCGTGAATCTGATGCCGGCAGACGGGCTGATCTTCGCCGGCAACAGCTTGCCCGTGCGTCAGCTGGATCAGTTTGGCAAGCCCAGCGACAAACCGATACTCGCCTTTGCCAACCGCGGCGCATCGGGCATTGACGGCAATATCTCGGCGGCATTGGGCGTCGGCGCGGCTTATCGAGATCGCCCGCTGGTGGCCATCGTCGGCGATATCACCTTCTACCACGACATGAATGGCTTGTTGGCGGTAAAGCGCTGTGGTGTGCCGGTGACAATCGTCTTATTGAACAACGCGGGCGGCGGCATCTTCCATCGGCTGCCGATAAACCGATTCGAACCGGCCTTCAACGACTATTTCATCACCGCGCATGGCCTGGACTTCTCCCATGCCGCGCAACTCTATGGTTTGAATTACCGGCGTGCGGATGACCGCGAAGCGCTTCGACAGGCATTCAGCGAGTCCGTGGCGAGTGGTGGATCGACCCTGATCGAGATACGGACGGACGCGCGATTCGATTTGAGACGGCGCGAGCAAATCATGGCGACGGTTCGCGCCGAAGTCGAGCGAGTGGAATTAAGCAATTGAACGCATTTCAGCGAGGAGAGAACAAATGGTAACAACGGCGGAAGAGCAGGCAAAAATCAAGACGGCAGATCTGATGAGACTAGCGGATTGGCAGGAGGTCAAGCGCTACGACGATATCACCTACCATAAGGCTGAAGGCATCGCGCGCATCGCCTTCAATCGCCCCAATGTTCGCAACGCCTTTCGACCCAAATCCATCGACGAAATGACCGAAGCCCTGCTGCACGCTTGGCACGACGGCGAGGTCGGCGTCTTGTGGATCACGGCGAACGGTCCTAGCAGCAAAGATGGCATCTGGTCATTTTGTGCCGGCGGCGATCAAAAGGTGCGTGGGCACTCCGGTTATGTCGGCGAAGACGGCGTGCCAAGGCTAAATGTCCTGCAATTGCAGCGTTATATCCGCAATATTCCCAAGCCGGTCATCGCGGTGGTACCGGGTTTCGCCATCGGTGGCGGGCACGTATTACATGTCTGCTGCGATTTGACCATCTCCAGCGACAACGCGATCTACGGCCAAACCGGACCCATCGTCGGCAGCTTTGACGCCGGATTCGGCTCATCCTTCCTGGCGGCGCAGGTGGGCCAGAAGAAGGCGCGCGAGATTTGGTTCTTGTGCCGTCAATACAGCGCCGAGCAAGCCCGGGAAATGGGCATGGTCAATACCGTTGTGCCGCTGGCGGACCTGGAACATGAAGCACTGCAGTGGTCGCGCGAAATACTGAGCAAGAGTCCGCTGGCGCTGCGCTTTATCAAAGCCGGCTTGAATGCCGAGCTCGATGGTCAGACGGGTGTGCAAGTCCTGGCGGGTGATGCCACTATGCTCTTTTATATGACGGAAGAAGGCAGCGAGGGCAAGAATGCTTTCCTGGAAGGGCGCAAGCCCGACTTTAGCAAGTTCCCGCGCCGCGCTTGAGCAGGTTGTGCTGGTGCTTGAGATAACCTATGGCATATGACGAGTCCGGCGCGACTACAGATTGGCTGAGCGCGCGCGTTCGAGCCACGCCGCAAAAGGCCTTTCTTCATATCGAAGCTGAAACGGTCAGCTTCGCCGATATTGATGGCCTCGTGAGCGCCACAACCGCAATCATTCGAGCGCATACTAATGTCAGCGCCGGCGATCATGTGGCGCTATTCATGACAAACGGCCTGGCATCAGTCGTGAGCCTGCTGGCATTGATGCGCCTCGGCGCGGTAATCGTACCTTTGAACACCCGCCTGAACGCCGATGAACTCAAATGGCAATTTGCGAACAGCGATTGCCGCTTACTGATTTGTGAGCGCGACGGCGAAGCCGGGGCGCGCGCCGTTACTGACGCCGTGCTGGTCTTTCCGGGTGTCTCCAGTTTGGCGGCGACCGACGAAATCGATGCCTCGGCGAGAATTGACCTCGATAGTGACTTCGCCATCATTCACACTTCGGGTACGAGTGGACGGCCCAAAGCGGCGATCTTGACCTATAACAACATTTTCCAGAGCGCGCTCGGCTCGGCTTTTCGTTTGGGTGTGCTGCCCGACGATCGCTGGCTGTGCATCTTGCCGCTTTATCACGTTGGCGGACTGAGCATCATTCTGCGCTCACTAATTTACGGCACGGCAGTTGAGTTGATGCCCGCAAAGCATTTTTACGCGGCTGCGGTGAATCGGCTGCTGGCCGAGCGACCAATTTCCCTGATATCGCTAGTGCCGACGATGTTGAAGCGCCTTTTGGACGCGAAGACGCAGGCGTGGAATCCGCGACTGCGACTTGTCTTGTTGGGTGGCGAGGCGACGCCGGTCGCGCTGGTAACGCGCTGTATAGAAGCGAGTATGCCGATCGCGCCCAGTTACGGATTGAGCGAGGCGGCGTCGCAGGTGGCGACAGCCACTCCCGACCTGCTCCAGACCAAACCGGGTAGCGTCGGCAAGCCGCTGCTCTTCACAGAATTGCGCGTGCTTGACGAGCGCGGCGACGACGCAGCGCCGGGGAAGCCGGGCGAAATCATCATCAGAGGACCGCAGGTCATGCGCGGCTACTACAATGATCCGACAGCCACAAAAAAGGCGCTGCGCAGTGGCTGGCTGCGCACAGGCGATATCGGCTATCTTGATGACGATGGCGATCTGGTCGTTTTGCAGCGTCGCGAAGATCTGATTGTCAGCGGCGGCGAAAACATCTATCCGGCTGAAGTGGAGAACGCCCTGCGAGAGCATCCAGCCGTTGAAGAAGTGATCGTTATCGGATTGGAGGATGCAAAATGGGGACAAAGGGTCGCGGCGGCAATTCAGATGGGAGAGGGTCGCGGCGCCTCCGAAGACGAAATCAGCGCTTTTGCTCGCGAGAAGCTGGCTTCATACAAGGTCCCGCGTGATATCCGTTTTGTTAGTTCGTTCCCACGCACATCGTCGGGCAAGATTATACGGCGCGACCTTGGGAAAATCTTCAATGAGTAGCGTCCGGCTGCTTGTCAACGGTCATCACTACGACCTGCAAGTCAGCGGCGACGGCGAAGCGCTGCTGCTCCTACACGGATTCAGCGGCGACAAAACCAACTGGGCTGTCCTGCGCACCGGATTGCAGGACAAGTACCGGGTCATCGCGGTCGACATCTTGGGTCACGGGGCGAGTGACAAACCGTCACAGGTCTGTGCTTTTCGCATGGAGCGCGTCGCCTGCGATATCGTGTCCTTGCTTGATGAGCTGCAAATCCCCGAGTGCCATTTGCTGGGTTACTCAATGGGAGGGCGGCTGGCGCTGCACCTGGCAATGCATTATCCCGCTCGCTGCCGCAGCTTGATCCTGGAAAGCGCCTCGCCGGGATTGGCTGTTGAAAACGAACGCGAGCAACGCCGTCGTGATGACGAATCGCTGGCGGAGCGCATCCAGACCATGGGCGTGACGTGGTTCGTCGACTATTGGGAGAGGCTGCCCCTCTGGAATTCGCAACAGGACTTGCCCGAAGATATCCTGTCAGCGCAGCGTAAACAGCGCAAGAGTAACGACGCGAAGGGGCTGGCCAACAGCTTGCGTGGCATGGGCAGCGGCGCGCAGCCCAACCTGTGGCCGCGACTGCGGAAACTGACGATGCCCACATTGTTGCTGGCCGGAGAACAAGACAGCAAGTTCGTTACGATTAATCAGCTGATGGCTCAGCAGATGCCTCACGCCCATTTGCAAGTCATTCCGGATGCCGGGCACAATACCCATCTCGAGCAGCCCCCGGCATTTCAGGAGCGAGTCATTTCATTTTTGCAAAGTCTTTAGCGAGGCCTGGGCCTTCGTTATGAACCATTCGAATTGCGCCTGCATGTGGGCGATCTTGTCCCGGTCCTCTGTCCAATTGGCAAAATGCGGCAATCGCAGCGCTCCCCAGAGGTCCCAAAAGGGTAAAGAACTGGTGTCCAGTCGGGGATTCTGCGCCATGTAGCCGGCTGTGTACAGTCCCATCGCTTCCTCACCGAGCGACCAGAGCATTTCCAGGCGGCTCTTGCCCAGGTCCCCCAGCGGATCGCCGAGCATGGCATCCTCCCAGTCGATGATGGCGGCCAGTTTTTCGGCGCGCCAAAGCAGATTGCCCAGCCAGAAATCGCCGTGCAGCAGTGCCGTCTCGTTCGTCGCAATTCGAGGCAGAGCCGCGCGCATCCCCGCGCGGATACCATACGTGTCATCTGTTGATTCACGAAGTTGGTCACAAATCAAGTCACGCTGGGAGGGCAAAAACGCGAGATCATGTCGGTCAATGTCAATGCTGTGAATTTCGGTCAAGATTCGCGCCAATTGACGGCAGAACGCGGATAAATTCGTGGGCGCTAAGCAGATTTCGCCGTCGACATAGTCCGTGATTAAGAATGGGACTTCCGGGCCGGTTTCCAAAAGCAGGGGTCGTGGCACGGGCAGACCGGCCTTGCAAAGGGTGTTCAACAATGTGAATTCGTCGCGGGCGATTTCCGGATTGCGTTGACGGTCGCGCGGGCTGTGTTGCAGCAAGATCAACTGCTGCGGCGAATCGTGGTCCGTGAGTATCTGCAATTTCGCGACTCGCGGACTTAGTTGCTGTACGTCCCTCAGTTCCCAGCCGCGCTTGACCGCGGCAAGGGCTTCTTGCACGTGCTGGCATGAGAAGTGCATGACATGCGATTGTAGCCGCAGTGATCAGTTGCAGCAAACAGAACGCGCGCGTTTGCGTCAGATTAGAAAAGGTTGACGGTCGGGCTGGCGATCGTCATCGTTGTTCTGGCGCTCTTCTTCATTAGATGATTGTCCTTGAAGTCCACTTTAAGTGGATTGTCTCAGGCGGCAGGCTTTGATTCGCTCGACATGAAACCGGTTAATCTCGATCAGGGGATCACACCTAGCAAGATCAAAGGAACAGCGGGAACACTCCGTCCTTGTCGTATTACGTTGAGCAGATCCCGTTCATAATATGGAACGCCAGAGGACATTTCCCGCTCTAGTTCCTTCATTGGCAAAATCTCGATACCAACATCGATAATATCCGACACGAAAAAACTCAGATGCTTCACGAACAGATCGTGGGCTACAAAAGCATACTTGCCGAATTGAACCTCGACGGCAATCCTGTCCTTCACAAAATCTGTCTGGTTGTACGACATAATCGGTTCACGGCCGGCGGCTTCGATTTTCTTCTTCTGTTGCGACGCCGGCTGGTTATATATGCCTCGCATGAGACCTTCGTCGTCGGTGACCCAGAAAGTATTCCGACGTTCCGTCCAGCCCAGTCTCTTGAAGCTGAACTCAAACCCTCTATTCATATCGACAGGCGAATATAGCAACCTGCCGGGCATTGTTTTCTCCTTTGAGACCTTCGTCTTACACGCCTCAGCATCTATACCTGCGATGATGCCTTGCACCTCGTCCCATAGATGACTGTGGTGTACTAGCATGTATTCCAAGCCATTTAGATGGGAGTATTTTGCCGCGATCTGCATCAATGTCCGCCGTTAGGCAGCGACGGATCGTAAACAGGTTTACCCATTGGCCGCGTTTTTAGGTGGCCAGTATAGAAGTCTCTGACTCTTTCGCGGGCAACCGAGATGTATTCCTCAACTATGTCACAGCCATAACCGTTGCGGTTGTGTTTCAGAGCGGCAATGACTGAAGAGCCTACACCAACGTATGGATCAAGCACGTCATCATTTTCATTTGTCATGGAAAGCACTAGCCGCTCTACCAACTCTATAGGGAACTGACATGGGTGAACGGTTTTTTCCGGGTGATTATTCTTGACATTAGGGAACACCCAGACGTCGCTTGGGTTCTTGCCCCTGGGGTTGCCAGACAATTCTCCTCTGCGTGGTCCCTTAAAATGTCTTTTGCCCGGATATTTTGCTGGCACTCTAATCGGATCCAAATGCCAGGTATAGTCATCACTTTTAGTCCACCAGTTTATTGTCTCGTACCGCCCAGACAACCGCTTGCGACAGTGCAAGCCGTGGCCGAAGTGCCAAACGATGCGATTTCGCAGCTTCAAGCCAAAATCTCTGAAAACTGGGAAAAGGAGACAATCCAACGGTACTATCTCGCCATTGTCGGTATAATTGCCAACCTGCCAACAGATCGAGCCATGCGGGTGAAGAACACGGATACACTCGCGAATCACCTGTTCTTGACTGGCCAAATAACGGTCCAGGGGCGACCGCGACTCATAGCTCTTGCCAATATTGTATGGTGGCGAGGTTACTATGAGCTTGAACTTGTCACTTGGTTGTTCTCGCAAAAACTCAATGTTGTCCTGGCACTGCAAAACAACGTTGCTTTGTTTTTTCTCGCTATCATGCTTGAAGACGAGGGACTTTTGCCTATGTTCATGGTTTTCAGCCGTTTGCGTCATTTCTTGAGGCGCTTGTTGATTCGGAAAACGATCCGAAATCGTTTCCGTGGTACCCAATCCGCTTAGTTGTCCCTGCCGGTTCATTGTGACTCCCATGATTGCGAGACGCTAATACTGTACTTGTTAATCTATGGTTTTGCAAATTCTAGCGTACATCTGAATTTGGCATGATAGCTCACAAAACGCCTTGTACTTGTTCTGCAATACGCGTTGATTAACTTGATTGTTTTGAGCTTTGTCAGTTGTCGCAGAAGCGCGACAATGGCTCGCGGGTTTCACTTTCAGATGTCGGAAAGTCACAAAAGCGTTTCGGGTCCGCTGTCATCCCCGGCAAGCTGCCAGGCCGCCGGCAAATAAACGATGCCGCGGTTCTCCGTTCGCTGCATGACTTCGCTATCCCCGGTCACCAGAAACGACAGCGCGAAGGAAATGGAATCGATCACGGGTCCGGCGACTTCGCGGGCAACGATGTCGATCCAGTATTCGCCCGGCAGCAGATTGACATTTTCAATCGTGCATTGCAATGTGGCATCTTCCTTAAGCGCCAGGTTCGCGCGCTCATCGCTGGGTATGTCGACAAAACTCAGGATCGTGCCGGCAGGATCAAGAATGCGAATGGAAAAGCGGTAATTGCTTATCGCTTCGCGTACTTTCAGCTTCGTGTAGAACGTGACGGAGTCACCGGTACGGAAACTGGTGATAAGTTGGCCGCTGCTCACATTGTGCATGGTGATGTCGACGACACGGAAGCTGCCCGTGCCTTCCCGCAAATCGGCGGAGGGGACCTCTGAGCTGGCGAAGACCTTGGATTTATCGATGGACTGCTGGAAGTAGGCGGTCAGGATATCGCTCGGGGAACCGGCCGCGGTGACCCTGCCCTCGCGCAGGTAAATGGCGCGGTCGCAAATGCGCTCGATGTTATAAGGATTGTGCGTGACAAAAATGACGGTCACGCCACCGTTTGAGAGTTCGTCCATGCGCGTGAGGCATTTTTTCTGGAAGTTGACATCCCCCACCGAAAGCACCTCATCAATCAAGAGGATATCGGCATCGACATTGACCGCGACGCTGAAACCCAGCCGCGCCTGCATGCCGCTGGAATACTGATAGACCGGTTTATCCAGCCATTCACCCAGCTCCGCGAAGGACTCGATGTCGGGCATCTTGGCGTCCATTTGCGCCGCGGTAAAACCCATGATGGCGCCCAGCAGCTTGATATTCTCCTTGCCGGTCAAGTCACGGTGCATGCCGGCTGCCAGCTCGATCATCGGGAAGAGGCGCCCTTTAACCTCGATTTGCCCATGCGTGACCGGGCTGACACCCGCCAGCAGCTTGAGCAAGGTGCTCTTCCCCGCCCCGTTCTTGCCAACTATTCCCAGCGACTCGCCCCGTTCGACTTCAAAGGAGATATCCTGCAATGCCCAGGGACCATATGCGGCGAAGCCGTTTTCCGCCCGACCCGTCAGCCGATCGAACTGCCTTTGTATAGTTGGACGCAGCGGCAAGCCGTAACGCTTCCACAGGTCTTGTACCTGTATGGCTACATCTTTGGGCATGAACGGTTCTCTCGATTCATCAATTGCCTGTCATGAGTCATGCGGCCAAAACAGCGCGATTGCGGATCATCGCTACAGAACATCGGCAAAATACTGCGACAAGACCTGGAAGAGCGGAAACGCGATCAGCAAGATCAATACCGTAACGATAATGCTGATGAAAAGCGACTCCAGATCGGGTGGCTGCCCGAAGATCAATACTCTGCGAAAGCCATCTATGATGCCGACCGTCGGATTGAGCCGGAAGACAATTTGCAAATTGCTCGCCAACTCTTTGGACGAATAGATCACCGGCGTCAGGAATAGCCAGACTTGCATGAAATATTGCAAGCCGTGCAGCATGTCACGCCGGTACACGGTAAAGGCTGCGATGCCGATGCCAACGCCCCAGGCCAGCAAGCTCACCATCGCCACCAGCACCGGCAGCCAAAGCCAGGCCCAGGTAACTGGCATTTGATAAATCAGCAAGGCGACGAATAGCACGATCGACGACATGACAAAGTCGAAAAAGGTGGTTGCCAGTACGACCAGCGGAAATATGAAACGCGGGACCGCCATTTTGCGCAGCAGCGTGCCATTGGCCAAAATGCCAAAGGGAATGCGGATGACCGATGTCTGAAAGTAGGTCCAGGGTACGGTGGCGGCAAAGATAAAAACCAGCTGTGGCGCGCCTTCGGTATCAATCTCGACCACCCGGTGCAAAAAGCTGAAGATCGCCGTCGTCAAGATAGCGGGGATGATCGCCCAAAGTGGACCCAGGATCGTACGGCGATAGCGCGCGCGTATGTCGCGGCTGACCAGGGAAACGAACAGATTCCAGTAGCTGCGCCACTTGAGCGAACGATTAGCCGACGAAGAATTATTCGACCAATGACTCATATTGGGAATTGGCTTTCGTGCGCATAATCAGCGCCGTAATTATCGCTGCAACGACTCAAAGATAAAGAGCGGAAGCCGCTTGACCATATACACCTTATGGTACTCAATTTATCAAAGCGCGCTGCTCGGCGTTGACGCTGCGGAGCAGTTCCGCCATTTGCGCAAGCACGGTCTCGTGAGTGGCGGATTCGCCCCGCAACGGGCGACCAAAATGAAGGCTGATGACCGGATCGCGATAAAAGGGGAACATCATCTGGAAGGTCGCCGCCAGGAAGTGCCGTTTGTCTTTGTCTTGGTATTGTCGGACGACCGGATTGCGCAGCGCCCGGCGCGAGATCACCCCGCCAACCGCGCATGGCATAACCATCAAATCGGGCACGTGGCGCGCGAATAGCTTGATGCTGCGCGACCATTCCGACAGCGAAGCTTGGGCAGAGTCAAGATCGAGCGCCGGATCGTCTTCGATCTCCCCGCGAGGATAGATCAACAGCGACTTGCCCAGGCGCAAATGGCGGAGGGACTGCCGCATTGCCAGATACGGCGCGCGCTTGTCGACCACGATAACATGACGATGCATCTCTTGCAGCCCGGGCAAGATGCCGAAGTTATAGGCCAGAACTTTGGTATCCGTCCGCGGCGAGGCGGCGAGCAAAGCGAAGGCGTCTCCCAAGCCGGCGTGGTTGCCCACGAACAGGATCGGCCCGGATAAGGGTATCTTTTCAGCGTTCTGGATGTGGATGGTGCGCGCGGCGATCTCGACCAGCCACTTGCTCGCGCCTTGCAGGTGTCCATCGCGGGCGATCATGGATTCCATCTTGATGCCGAGCCGCGTCAGTTCCAGCGCGAAGGGCGCGCACAGGATGTGAAGAAACGTGTTGAGCGCGGGATGCGTGAAGCAGAAGGCTTCCACGACGGACGCACTCATGGTACGGTAGAGGTGCCAGAAACGAAATAAGACCCGTGCTGACTGACTAAGCTTCGTTTGGGTTGCTTGAAAAGCGGACGCAGACTGCATAATATCGCTACGATAGCGGACAGAGTGGTGAATATCCTGCATATTACCTTATTAAACGTTACGCATACAGGATTCACCACAGAGACTCAGAGCGCACAGAGATTAAACCTCGGTGTCCTCCGTGGTTAGAAAAATCTGGTGCGATTGCTCTGTACGATAGCTGATTAGGGATTGACAAATTCGTCATTTTCTGAAATTATCATGTGCCTCACATCATAGAATCACTTCCCCATATTTTACGTAATACTGTGTAACTGGCATGTATTCAGTTCCTCAAAATCTGTTTTCGCGCGAATATAGAAAGCGGAAAGGAAACAAAATGTTCGGATTCTTGAAATTTATCGTCAGGAATTTCGTCTGGATCGCGTTGATTATTATCGCCTTGGCCGCTGGCGTTTGGGTCACCGGCAAAGTACAAGACTTCCGCGACCTTTTCTTCCCCGAGACGGTGGCTTACGTCCGCTCGCCGCTGACCATCGTCAACAGCATTCAGGGCATGGGCCAGCTGGTAACGGTCACGTCCGAGGTCGCCAAAACCGATCTCAAGATCGAAATCAAACGGGGTCCCTTAAACCTTGGCGGCTACAGCGCCAATCACATCGCCGTCGGCGCGATTGAGGCGGGCATCAATTTCGACGAGATTGACGAAGACAGTATTCGCCGAGAAGGCGATACCTATACGCTGACCTTGCCCGCGTCCGTCATCACCAGTTGCCGTATCGAGCATATTGACCAAAACCGGCATTCCTTTACCCTGCTGTCAGCGGACTGGGACATGGTGCGGCAGATGGCGCAGGCAGAGGCGCTCGCTCGGTTCGCGGGTGAAATGATTGAGAAGGGCATCTTGGAGCGCGCCGAAGAAGAAACCGCGCTGCGCATAGGCAATTTTGTGCGCGAATTGACGGGCAAGCAGGCGCTGGTCGAATTTGCGGCGCGGGCCGGCGAGATTGAGCTTCCCGAATCCTGCCAGCCCATCGCGCCAAGCGGATGGGCGAAGGATGAATCTGGCGCTTGGAAGCGGGCGGGGTGATGGAGAAGGAGAAACGGAGCGGTGCTCTGAATCGGAAACAGCAGATTGCAGCGCTTGCAATATTGATTGTTGCCGGTGCGTTGCTAAGCAATCCCGGATTTTTCCCATTCCTTCGGGATGTGCTGAGGCTGCCAACGGCTGCAACGTCAACTCCATTGCCAACCTACACTTCGGTTCCGCCCCTGCCGACATATACGCCATTTCCTACATTTACCGTTTGGCCTACCGACACACCAACTTATACAGCCACGATGACGAACACATCTACATCGACTCCTACGATTACCCGGACTGCGACGCCAACGGACACGCCAACCAACACGCCAACACCGACTCCAACGATTACGCCCACACAAACACCGATCCCGCCCCGCATCATCATTGATTACATCCAGCCGAAGGGACAGCTAGTGGTGATCAAATACGAATATGCTCGCGCAGATATTCATATAGCTGTTGAAGATGGAAGGTGGTGTAGTCACGATGCAGACTATGTTGCTCAAGGCGCCATAGAAGCGGGCATTGATCTTGGGTCGCTCGACGAAGATAGTGTAAGTTATGATTGGGCAACTGACAGCTATACCTTGCATTTGCCCGCGCCAGGACTCACCAGTTGTCGGATTGATTATATCCGTCAATATGCGAATTCACTTAGTATTTGCAACCCGGATTGGGACCAGGTTCGAATTCTTGCCCACCGTGAAGCAATAAATAGCTTCGTTGACAAGGCATTGGAGGAGGGCTTGCTCGAGCGAGCAGCAGATCAAGCCGAAGTGCTTTTGGGAGCATTCGTTAGTGCATATACCGGCAAGCCAGTCAATGTCGTGTATGATGCGGTGACAACCGCGTCCAAACGTCCATCTTCGTGCAAACCGGAGATTCCCAAGGGCTGGCAGTTCGACTCTGAAACCCGCAAGTGGACGAAAAAGAACTGATTTCGTATGCTAGATCTGGTCGGTTGAGACCAATGACACTCGGCGCAAGCTTGCACGACCTCAGTGTCTCAGTAGTTCCAAGTAAGTAATGAGAAGAAACTTCATTTGTAGCGAGAGTTCTGGGTTTAATCTGTATTCCGGGGAAAGCGCTCCCCTTCCCTGATGCCTCGGGGAAGGGGCCGGGGGATGGGGTAGAATCGCACAGATCGCGTTTTCGCAAGACTAACTTGGTACTACTTCTGCGCCCCTATGGTGAAGTCAATCAACCCGCCCCGACGACCGGCGCAGTGCCACCCGTCATCAACATACCCAGGTGCTCAATGTCCACATCGACGTTCTCGACCTCGCCGACAATCTCACCCTCGTACATCACCAGGATCCGGTCGGAAAGGGCGCGGATCTCGTCCAGGTCTTCGCTGATGAGCAAGATCGCCGTGCCGTTGTCGCGCTCTTCCAGCAAGCGCTGGTGGATATACTCCGTCGCGCCGATATCCACGCCGCGCGTAGGCTGCGCGGCGATCAGCACGCCCGGCGCGCGCGACAATTCGCGTGCCAGCACCAGTTTCTGGATGTTCCCGCCGGAAAGACTCTTAACCAACGTTTCGGTGCTGGGAGTCTTGATCTCGTAAACTTTGATGGCTTGTCGACAAGCTTGGCGGATCTTGCGGAAAAGCATGAAGACCTTGGCGGTCGTGAACTTGGGATGGCCATGATCTTGCAGCACGTAGTTTTCGGCGACGCTGAATTCCTTAATCACGCCATCAATCATGCGCTCTTCGGGAATGTAGGACAGACCCATTTCGTTCAGACGCGAGGGTGGCGCATTGGTGACATTGTTGCCATCGACCACCACAGTGCCCGCAGTTGCCTCTCGCAAGCCCGTGATGCACTGCGCTAACTCTTGCTGACCATTGCCGGAAACGCCCGCTACGCCGACGATCTCGCCACCGCGCAGCCGCAACGAGACATCGTCCAATCCGATTGTGCCGCGGTTGCTCAGCGCGCTGACGCCGTCCAGGATCAGGCGGTCGCCCTGCGTATTGGCGGCATTTTTCTGGTAATCGAGCAAGACCGGGCGCCCAACCATCATCTCGGCGAGTTTGGGTCTGGTGGCTTCGCTGGTAGGGATCGAGTTGACGCGCCGTCCATCGCGCAAGACGGTAACGCGGTGGCTGATTTCCAGCACCTCGTGAAGTTTGTGCGAGATGAAAACCAGCGCGTGCCCATCGTCTGCCAGTTGATTGAGGATGCGAAACAAGTCATCTACCTCTTGCGGCGTGAGCACAGCGGTCGGTTCGTCGAGGATGAGCAGCGCCGCGCCTTTATAGAGCGCTCGCAAAATCTCGACGCGCTGCTGTTCTCCCACGGCCAATTGCCAGATCGGCAAATCGGGATTGACCTTGAGGTTATAGATCTTCGACAGCTCCTTCACGCGCCGGCTGACCACGTCGAGGTCGAGACGCGCGCCGCGCGACGACTTCATGCCCAGCGCGATATTCTCGGCGACGGTCAAGGAGGGGACTAACATGAAGTGCTGATGGATCATGCCGATGCCGTGTCCGATGGCATCTTGCGGGTTGCTGATGGTTGTATCCGCCCCGTTGATCAGGATCTGCCCATCATCAGGATGGTATAAGCCATAGAGCATTTTCATCAGCGTGGACTTGCCGGCGCCATTCTCGCCCAGCAACGCGTGAATCTCGCCCGACTTCACATCAAAGTCAATGCGATCGGCAGCCAGTACGCCGGGAAAACGTTTGACGATCCCCAGCATTTCCAGTTTATCTATGGGCTTGTGCCCAGTGGGCAGCATGTTGTCGGTCATCAGTTTTAACTTGTGCGGATAATATAAGCGGGGCAATCCATCGGATCGCCCCAGCAATCTCTAATTGTAAGTGGCAGAGGGTCTAGGAGTCAAACTCCATGATCAGACCGCCGTTTGCCAGCGTCAATGAATAGGCTTGGCCGCCCAGCATGCCCCCTTGGATATTTGCGATGATGTCGGCCAAGACGACATCCCACCTGTAGATTTGAAAGGCGACACCAGCGCCTTGAGCAAGCTCGGCTTGGCTGGCTTGCGTGCCAAACCAGCGCGCGCCGCTTTCGATGGTGACAGCGATCGGACCAACGACCATCTGGGCGGTACCGGTCAGGATATCCGCGCCATTGGAAATATGGGTTTCCGCGGCTTCGGTTGCCAGCGGGACATCGCTGAAGGACTGGATATAGACCACATTGACCGTGGCATCGGCGTTGGAGGCGGCGACCCCGTCCACAAAGCCATCGACATAGAGCTTGGCGTCGCCGACTTCAATCGGACCTATAACGCCGATGACGTCTGATTCGGTCATCAATCCCGCGAGGACGCCGTTGACGAAACCGCCCTGATCTGACGCGGCGGTATAAGCGAAAACGTTATCCAGCCCGAAAGTGTCTTCGTCTGTGCCCCAGGCGAAGGAAACCTCGGAGAATTCCGCCGCCAGCTCTTCAACGACCGAGCCGAATTGCGAGCCATGCGCGATCACCAGATCGTATTCGCCCGACGACGCCCATTCACGCAGCGCCACCGCCGCGTCATCTACGATGAAGGTGCCATCCTGGAAGTCGAACTGGAAGGCATCTTCGCCCATTGCCGCTTGTATCGCCATCAGCCCGTCGTGCATACTCTGGCTGAAAGCAAGATCGTTCGTCGCGCTAGGCGCTACCGCCGCGACACGAAAAACATCATCTTGTGCCATACTCGGCATCACCCCAACGAAGAGGGCGAATATCAGGGTAAGAAGCAATGCTTTTTTCATCGTTACTTTCTCCTCTAATGGATAGTTGACATTAATCCGGGCGGAATCGCCCGTAAACAAACTATGTTATAGCGAAGGACGACAGTTTGTAAATATCAGTCCTCGCTATCCTCCTCGTCGTCTTCATCCCCGCTCTCGTCAATCATGTGGTCTTCCACCTCGGGGATCGGCACGATATCGCCCGATACGATGCCGGCGATGGTTTCTTCCGCAACCGCCATCAATTCGTCGCCGACCTCGAAGTCCTTGTCGAATTCCATCGCCAGGCCTTCGTTCTCCAGCGTAAGCACATAATACTCGCCAACCAGGATGCCTTCGCCGATCTTGCTGATCATATCCAGCAGAAGCACATTCCATTTATAGATCTGGAAGGCGACGCTGATATCCCCGGAAAGTTCGTCCTGGCTGGAATCGGAGCCAAACCAGAGTACTGCATTTTCGAGGGCGGCGGCGATGGGACCGACAACCATTTGCGCCGTGCCGGTCAAAATGTCCGCGCCGTTGGCGATGTGCGTCTCCGCGGCTTCGGTTGCCAGCGGCACATCGCTGAAGGAGCCGATGAAATCGATATTGACGTCAATATCCGCGTAAACGGATGCCACACCGTTAGCAAAGCCGTCAGCATAGAGCTTGCCGTCGCCGACTTCGATGGGCCCGACCAGGCCGATCACGCGCGATTCGGTCAGATGCGCGGCCAACACGCCATTGAAATAGCCGCCTTCATCGGACGCCGCGGCGTAGCTGTAGACATTGTCCAGGCCGAAGGTATCTTGCCGCGTGCCCCAGGCGAATGAAACTTCGGGGAACTCACTGGCCAATTCCTCGACAATCGGACCGTATTGCGAACCGTGCGCAATCACCAGTTGATAGTCGCCGGAAGCGGCCCAATCACGCAAGGCGACCGCGGCATCATCAACGATCTAAGTGCTGTCCTGGACATCAAACTGAAAAGTGTCCTCGCCCAGCTCGTTCTGGACAGCCGCCAGGCCATCGTACATGCTCTGGCTGAAAGCGAGATCGTTAATCGCGCTCGGCATCAAAGCCGCTACAGTAAAAACATCATCTTGCGCCATTGACGGGATTCCCGTCCAACCAAGGGCGAAAACAAGGATTATCAGTATTCTCTTTTTCATGATGATCCCTAAATCGATCAAATTGTTCAAAGCGCGCAGGCCTCTATGGACCTCGATGCGCCTATTCTCCACGTTCGTAGGGCTTGGTCAAGGCGGTGGGCTGTTCTTGCCGTTTGGAGGCGAAAGCCAGGGCGACAATGGTGATGACATACGGAGCCATGACCGCGAACTCCGACGGGATATCCAGGCCAATCACCTTGATCTGCAATTGCAGGGCATTGACAAAGCTGAAGAGCAAGGCGCCGGCCGCCACCGCCCAGGGACGCCAGCCGCCGAAATAAACCAGCGCGACCGCGATAAAACCCTGGCCGGCCGTCAGGTTTTGCTGAAACAGGTTGATCAGCGCGATGGACAGCGATGCCCCGGCCAAACCCGCCAGCATGCCGCCGATGATTGTCGTTGCATAACGTACTTTTGCCACGCTGACACCCATGGCATCGGCCGCTTCTGGATTCTGTCCCACGGCGCGGATCATCAAGCCGAAGGTCGTCCGGTTGAGCACAAAAGCCGAAATTGGCACCAGCGCAAAAGCGACATAAACAAGCAAATTGTGGTGAAAGAAGATCTGGCCGAGCACAGGGATATCCGACAAGATCGGAAAAGTTATGCGCGGGAAGCCGCGGACCGCCTTCGGCGTGCCCACCCATTGCTGGAACAATAGCTCGCTCAAGCCCAGCCCAAAAAGATAAACGCCGATGCCGCTGATGCCTTGCTTCGCCTTGAGCGTCACGCTGACAAAAGCCATCGCCAAACCCATCAAGCCACCAACGATCAAAGCGACCAATACGCCGAAGAGCAAACTGAGCGGTTGGCTCAGGGTTCCCTCCTGTTGTGTGATGAATACCGCATAGAAGCCGGTGAAGGCGCCCATCAACATCATGCCGTCGACACCTAGGTTCAAGATGCCGCTGCGTTGCGTGAAGGTCTCTCCCAGAGCTGCGAAGATATAGGGCGTGGCCAGCCGAATGGCGGAGGCGAATACGCTGGCGGTGAGAATGGCATCCAGTTCCATCAGCCGCCTCCCTCGTCAGGCGAGGCGCGATCAGCGGGCTTGCCCCCGCTGGAACCAAGATTGTCCGGTGTTTCCTGCAAGCTGACTCGGCGCTTGCTGCGCTGCAAGATAAAATATTCGCTGCAAACGACAAAGACAACGATCAAGCCGTTCACCGCAGTGATCAACGAAGCGGGTACGCCAAGCTCGCGCTGCATTTTCTGCGCGCCTACCAATAGCCCGCCAAAAAAGGCCGCCGCCGGTATGGCGCCAATGGGATTCAGCCCGCCGAATAGCGCCGCCACAATGCCATTGAAGCCGGCGGCGCCGGTGAATCCAGCTGGCGATCCATCGGTCTGCAAACGATATTGCAATCCGAGAACCTGCACGACACCCGCCAACCCGGCGAACCCGCCCGCCAGAAACATGGAGAACATCATCTGTCGCTTGACGTTGATTCCAGCGAAACTCGAGGCGCGCTGGTTTTCCCCCACCGCGCGGATCCGATATCCCAGCGACGTGCGCCAAAGGAAAATGTAAATGATCACCGCCAGCACGATGGCGATGATCAGCCCCCAATGCAAGCGTGTTCGCGCGAATAGATGCGGATCGCCTATCGGCACGGACAGACGCGGCAGTTGCGCCGCTGTGACCAGCCGCGCCGTCTTGGGAATGTTGTTGACACCCGCCTCGGCCGGATCCAGCAGGATGCCGTTGAGCAGATAATTCATCAGCTGCACGGCGATCTGGTTCAGCATGATAGTGCTGAGAATCTCGTTGACATCGAAGTAGGCTTTGAGGAAACCTGCCAATCCTCCATAGAGCGCGCCAGCAAGAAAACCGCCAACCAAAGAGCAGGTAACGACGATTAGGTCAAACGCGCCTTTCTCTTTAGCAAGTTCCGCGGGAATGCGCATTTCTCCCATGATCAAGGCGACGGTTGTGCCTGCCAGAGCGCCGACGATCATCTGACCTTCGCCGCCAATGTTGATCATTCCGCCGCGGAAAGCGATGGTGATGCCGATGCCGACGAATAGAATCGGTGTCGCCTTGACCAGCGTTTCGGCGGTGGCGTTTTCTTTTCCGGCAGCGCCTTCCCACATGGCTGCATACGCTTCCAGTGGATTGGCATTGAGCGCCAGCAACAGAACCGAGGCCACAACCAGCGCCAGGACCAGGGCGACGATCACTGGTGAAAAGTCTATAACTCGATTTAGGCGAGAGAACCAGGCGCTCCTCGCAAGTCCGGAGGGTTGATTCACAGTCCCACTATCCCAATGTCATCTGTGATGCTTTATATCTTATCGAACAGGAAAAGATGTTGGTCAAAGTAACCCGAACATAGTATGCCAAGTTTTGCTAATTTCTACAAATTCTTGCCTCGATTCGGTCGCGTTTAGTTATAATTGGCGTTATTCCAGCAGAGCGGTGGCATCATACCCGTATGGATCGTTTCCCGATATACGAACAAGACGGTTACAAGTATGGTCCCGGAAGACCGCGTCCTTTCGGTGCGACCGTGATGCCGGTTGGTGTGAACTTCTCAGTCTTTTCTAATCATGCGACGGCTTGCACACTTGTACTTTTCGACAAAGGCGCAAAATCGCCTTCTGTGGAAATACCATTTCCCGATTCTTTTCGCACCGGTGATGTCTTTGCCATGATCGTATACGACCTGGACTACAGCCGGATCGAATACGGATTTCGCTTTGATGGACCCCATGATCCGACGAACGGTCATCGATTTGACGCGCGGCAAGTCTTGCTGGATCCCTATGCTAAGCGCGTTGGCGGGCGGGATACCTGGGCGCAGGGATACGACTGGGACAACCCCTACCCCTATCGCGCCCGTCCTTTTGTCGACGATTTCGAATGGGAAGGCGACGGCCAGCTCAACATCCCGATCGAAGATCTTGTCGTCTACGAAATGCACGTTCGCGGCTTTACCGCGCATAGCTCGTCTCGGGTGGAAGCGCCCGGCACCTACGCCGCTGTCATCGAGAAGATCCCTTATCTCAAAGAACTCGGGGTCAACTGTATCGAGTTGATGCCGATCTTTGAGTTCGATGAGCTCGCCAACGAACGGATCAATCCACAGACGGGTGAGCAACTGGTCAATTACTGGGGTTATAACCCGATCGGCTTCTTCGCGCCCAACGCAGCCTACGCGGCTTCCGGCGAGCCAGCCCATGAGCTAAAGACGCTGGTCAAGCAGTGCCATAGAGACGGAATCGAGGTCTGGCTTGATGTCGTATTTAATCACACCGCCGAGGGCAACGAAAATGGTCCCACCATCTCGTATCGTGGCATCGACAACAAGACCTATTACCTGCTGAAACCCGACGGCGGTTATTACAATTTCAGCGGCACCGGCAATACCTTCAATTGCAACCATCCTATCGTGCGTGTCGTGCTGCTGGATTGCCTGCGCTATTGGGTATCGGAATTTCACATTGATGGCTTCCGCTTCGACCTGGCTTCCAGCCTGGGCCGCGATCCGCAGGGCAATCCCGATCCCAACCCGCCCTTACTCGAGGTTTTGGCCTACGATCCCATTTTGGCGCAGACCAAGCTGATCGCCGAGGCATGGGACGCCGGTGGCTTATATCAGGTGGGCAGCTTCCCGGCCTACGGTCGCTGGGCGGAGTGGAACGGAAGGTACCGCGATGACGTCCGGCGCTTTGTCAAGGGTGATGGCGGCATGCTCGGACCCATCGCCGCGCGGATTCAAGGCTCGCCGGATATCTACGGCGATCGCGGACCGCGCGCATCGGTCAATTATGTGACGGCGCACGATGGCTTCACCTTGCGCGATCTGGTCTCCTACAATCACAAACACAACGAAGCCAACGGTGAAGACAACCGCGATGGCATGGACGACAACTTGAGTTGGAATTGCGGCGCGGAAGGCGAGACTGACGATGCCGCAGTCAATGACTTGCGTCAACGACAGATCAAGAACTTTCTTTGCCTGCTGATGGTCAGCCAGGGCGTGCCGATGCTGCTGATGGGCGACGAGATCGGGCATTCCAAAGGCGGCAACAACAATAGCTATTGCCACGATAGCGCCCTCAACTGGTTCGATTGGGAAGCCTTGCAGACCCATGCGGCGCTGTTTCGCTTTACGCGACACCTGATCGCATTCCGCATGGCGCATCCGGCCCTGCGCCGCCGTTCCTATTTTCATCATCGCGATATGGTGAATTCGGGATATCCCGATATCTCCTTTCACGGCGCCAACCTTTGGCAGCCGGACTGGTCCTATGACGGGAGACAACTGGCTTGCCTCCTCTGCGGGAAACATTGCCGCGAAGGCACGGAAGCGGATGACATGATCTACATCGTGATGAACGTCCACTGGGAGACGGCTTGGTTCGATCTGCCGCCGTTGAACGCGCGCAGGAAATGGCATGTCGCCATCAACACGGCCTTAGGGTCGCCCGAGGACAGTCACGCGCTCGGTCGGGAACCGGTCTTGCCAAACCAGGACCAGATCACGGTCGGCGCGCGCTCGGTCGTGATTCTGGTCGGGCGCTAGTTGAGTATTGAATACCAACGAGGAGCAACGGTGCAGCATGGCCAAAATCAAACGGATCTACCTGATCAGCAATACCCATACTGATATTGGTTATACCGATCATCAGGACACCGTTTTCCGCCAGCATCTCGGTTTCATCGACCAAGCCATTGAATTGGGGGAGGCCACCGCCGACTATCCCGAAGAGGCGCGCTACAAGTGGACCTGCGAGGTGACCTCCTTCGTCGAGCGCTATTTTCAGAGCCGGCCGGCAAGCCAGATCGACCGCTTCCTGGAATTGCACCGGCGCGGCCAGATGGCGGTCGCCGGCATGCAATATCACTGGACGCCGCTGCTCTCGACCGCCGCGATGCTGCGTTCGCTGATGCCCGTTGCGCGCCTGCGGCAAGACTACGGCTTGGAAATCGCTACAGCCATGCAATGTGACGTCAACGGCGTCAGTTGGCTTTGGGCGGATCTGCTCCCGGCTATCGGCATCAACACTCTGACAATGTCAATCAACATGCACCGCGGCCGCCGTCCCGAGCCGGACCTGAACGCCTTCTGGTGGCGGGGACCGGGTGGGGGTCGACTGCTGACATTCAACGGTCCGCACTATCTCTATGGCATCTTCCGCTATGGCTTAAGCGACATGAATTTCGTCGACGACTTGCTGCCGCCGCAGCTCGCGAAGCTCGAAGCGCGAGATGACTATCCCTACGAGTTCCTCTATGCCCAGATCACGCACCCGGCGCGTGTGGACAATGGACCACCGCTGGCGCACATGTCCGATTTCGTGCGCGATTGGAACGCCAGCGGACGCCAACCTCGCCTCATTTTCACCACGCTTGACGGCTTCGCCGACATGCTGCACCGAGAGTATGCTGACCGGCTCTTCAGTTGGTCGGGCGATTGGGCTGATTGGTGGGCGGACGGCGTCGGTTCGTCGATTTATGAGACCAGCCTCAACCGCAACACGGAAGAACTGCTGCCGGTTTTGGATTTGCTGGCGGCGCAGGTCGACGGCGTTGATCGCGATCTCATTGAAGAAGCGTATCATCTGGTGTCGCTCTACGACGAGCATACCTGGGGCGCTTTCAGCAGCATTCGGCGACCCCACTCGCCCTTTGTCCGTGCCCAATTCAACCGCAAAGCCAGCTATGCCTACGGCGGATACGGGCTGACGCAGGAACTGCTGGCGGATGGCGGCCGCAAGCTCGCCTCTGCGATCACGGAAATGGCGCCGGAAGGCGATACCTGGCGCCGCTGGGGACAATATATCAGCGCCGATCCGGCGGATGAACCGGACAACTATCGATATTTGGTGCTGAATCCCCTGGGCTGGGATCGCTATGTTCGTTATCCGCTGCCACCGGATATGGGCGGAGCGGCGCCACATGGCATGCTAGAGATGTTCCTCGTCGGCAATTACCGCGAAGCGCCGCCGCTGATCACCGATGCCAGCGGCGACATGATGATCGACGCAAACTTGCCCGCTTTCGGCTACCAGACAGTCGCTCCGCGGTCGCTATCGTCGGACGCGGACGTCCTCATCGGCGAAGGATTCATTGAAAACGCCTGGTATCGCCTGCGGATTGATCCCGCTACGGGTGGTCTCTTGAGCTGGTTTGACAAAGAATTGGAACGCGAGTTGGTCAACGAGGATGCGCTTTGGCGCTTCGGGCAGTACGTTTATGAATGGGTTGATCACCCCGATGACCGCCGAGCCATTTTCGCGTTGGATTTTGACCGTGAGGATTTTGGCGTTCGGCATACCGATACACCGTTCCGACGCAGTGGGCCGACGGCAGTCGAGATCATGCCGGCGCTGCGCCTGCATGACCGTGTACAGATCGAAGCGCAGATGGAGGCGAAAGGCGCGCGTTCCCTGAAGGTTCGCTACAGCTTGCCCACCCACGAGAAGGCGCTGCAGCTCGAGATGCTGGTCGACAAGACCTTCAATACCTTGGCGGAAGCGGTCTATGTGCCCTTCCCTATCGCGATCGACAAACCTAAATTCCATCTTGATCTCAACGGCGTGCCGCTGGAGCCGGAACGCGAGCAGTTGCCGGGCTCCTGCCGTGACTGGTATGGCATCCATCGCTGGGCGCAGGTGGGCGATGAGTCGCTGTCGGTGACCCTGGCGCCAATCGACTCGCCGCTGATTCAAGTGGGCGGCATCACCACGGGGCGCTGGGCTCACGAATTGGATACAAGCCGGGCGACGCTGGTGTCCTGGGCATTGCACAATCACTGGGATACCAATTTCAAAGCCAGCCAAGGCGAAGATACCTTGCTGCGCTATCGTCTCACCTCAAGCGCGGGATACGACCCGAGGGCGTCGAGCCGCTTTGCCATGGATGCGACCGTACCGCCGCTGATCGTGCGTGTGCCGGGCGCTGAACTCGGTCGCAGCGGAACCTTCCTGGCCTGCGAACCGCAGGGACATTGCGAGATTCAGATTAAGCGCGCGGCCGACGGACGAGGACTGATTGTCCATGCCTACAATCTGGGATCGGACGTGGTGACGCAAAGGCTGTCCTTCCCAGCGCAACGCATTGCCGCAGCCTGGCAATGTACACCAATCGAGCTGGATCAAAACTCAATTGGCGTAAGTGACAACGCAATAACGATAAATGTACCTTCGCGATCCGTCGCCTGCGCGCGCCTAATCTTTGAGTGAGGGGAAAGTGGCAGCTGCCGCCGTTGAACGATCATCCAGGCGAAGGGAACTGACAGACATGCTTGAAGGAAAAACCGCATTGGTAACCGGCGCGGCCGGTGATTTGGGTAACGCCATGGCGCGGCAATTGGCGGCCAATGGCGCGCGCGTCATCTTGTGGGACATCAAGTCTGCCGACGAAGCGGGGTCGGCGCTGGACCTGGTGCGCGTTCACGACAGAAGCGCGAGTTTTCGCCAAGTTGATGTCCGCGATCGCGCGGCCGTTGACGAGGCAATCGCCGATTTGCCTGCGCTCGATATCGTCTGCTCCAATGCCGGCATCGTCGAGGCGCAGCCCTTTCTTGATGTGACGCAAGACAACTGGCAAAACCACCTCGATATCAACCTGACAGGCTGCTTCAACGTTTGTCAGGCCGCCGCGCGCAAGATGGTCGCTGCCGGGACGGAGGGACGTCTCATCCTCACTTCGAGCTGGGTTGGCAACATCCCCTGGCCCGAGATCACACCCTATTCCGTCAGCAAAGCCGGGGTCAACATGCTGGTCAAACAGATGGCGCGCGAATTGGCGCAGCATCGCATTCTGGTTAATGCGGTGGCGCCGGGGATTGTCGCGGCGGGATTGGCCGGGCGTCAACTGCGCGAAGAACCGCAATACGCCGCGCGCGTAGCCAAAGTCATTCCGCTGGTGGAGCCGGGCACTCCCGAAGAAATCGCCGCGGCAGTGGTCTATCTGGCCGGTCCGCAGACGGCCTATATGACCGGTAGCATCTTGACCCTGGACGGAGGATGTTCGCTCTTCCAGTTCGATGCGTAGCCAATTGGCCCTGGTTGCTCGAAATCTGTTCCCGGTAGGGGCGACTCGGTGAGTCGCCCACAGCAAAACTACCAAATATCAAATACAGGTAAACGCCGTTACCTAGATGCTATCGTCGGATTACCTGTCCTTGTGGTGGTCTTTCTTACGCGATCAGAACGCGCTGGACCTGGCTGTGCAGGGGCCCGTTAGTGGCGATGATGCCGTTGCCGGATAGCGGGGGACCGCCGTTCCAGGAGGTGATTTTGCCGCCGGCGCCTTCCACAACCGGGATCAAGGCGACGATATCCCAAAGATGCATGATCGGGTCCAACATGATATCGGCATAACCGGTGGCCAGCAGGAAATAACCGTGACAATCGCCCCAGGTGCGGTTGTACTTGGTTCTGCCCATCAACTGTTGAAAGGCAATGCCGTTCTGGTACCGGCCGATGTGGATGAAGTCGCTGTAGAGCATGACGGCGTCGCGCAGCTCCCGAGTCGGACGAACCCTGACAATCTCGCCATTGAGTCGGGTTTCGTCGCCCGTGCCAATTAACAGGTGCGAGGTCAAAGGATGATGAATGGTACCGACAATCGGTTGCCCGTCTTTCATCAAGCCGATCAATGTGCCGAACAAGAACGTGCCGCTAACAAAGGACTTGGTCCCGTCGATGGGATCAAGAACCCACTGATATTCGGCGTCTTCGTTGTGATCGCCGAATTCCTCGCCGATGATGCCGTGCGCCGGATATTCTTTCATGATCATCTCGCGCATGATCTCTTCGGCCTGCTTGTCGGCGACGGTCACTGGTGATTCGTCCGACTTGGTTTCCACCGCAAAGTCGCTGCGAAAGTAACTGTTGATGATATCGCCGCTGGCGCTGGCAAGCGCTTTGCTGAAGTCTACAAATTCTTGCATGATGTCTTACTCCGTGAGTGTGCCTTTGGTACTGGGGATGCCCTGCCGATGTGGATCCAGCATCACTGCCTGTGATAAGGCTCTTCCAAAGGCTTTGAACAGCGCTTCCGCTTTATGGTGATCGTTGCGCCCGTACAGGACTTCGGCATGTAAGTTCATCTTGCCGTGTACCGCGATCGTCTCCAGGGCATGGGCGACCAGATCGGTAGGCATCTTCCCCATGAGCGGCGTGGTGAAATCGGCATTGACGACGGCATAGGGGCGCCCGCTCAGATCGACGACCGCGCGCGCCAAGGCCTCGTCCATCGGCACGTAGGCGCTGCCCATACGCCGAATGCCGCTGCGCGATGTCAGAGCCTCGTCTATCGCTCGGCCCAGGCAAATGGCGATGTCCTCGATGCTGTGATGGCTGTCGATATGCAAGTCGCCGCTGGCGCTGATGTTCAAATCAAAAAGACCGTGCAAGGCAATGTGGTGCAGCATATGGTCATAGAATCCGATGCCAGTGTTGATCTCGGCATTGCCGCTGCCATCGAGATTGAGCGCCAATTGAATTTGCGTTTCTTTGGTATTGCGCTCGATTGTCGCTTTTCGTTCGTTCATTGGCTCGATCCTCGCGGGATGAGGGACTTGTGGAATCTTAAGTAGTACCAAATTCGTCATGCGAATCTAACCATCGGGCCCTAAAGCATTGGGCAGATTCACCACAGAGACACAGAGAGCACAGAGGGAATGGACTACAGGACTACCCGTTTGATGCCTTCCCTCAGAAATCGTACATTGAAGTTGATGAGCAGTCCCTTTTTGAGATTCAAGAGTTTCATATAAGTCATCAGTTGAGCGATGTGAATTTGATTCAGGCTTTCAACGGACTTGAGTTCTATAATTACAGCATTATCCACAACAATGTCCGCATACATATCACCGATATCTCTCCCTTTGTATACGACGTCGACGTGTTGCTGTCGCTCATGTTTCAGCTTCCGCTCTTCCAATTCTATGCAAAAAGCGTCTTCATATAACTCTTCCAACAAGCCAGGACCCAAAGCGCGATGAACTTCTATTGCTGCGCCGATTATCTTATGTGTCAATGGATCTTGATTCTGCGAATTTTTCATAATCGCTAAACCAGTTTTCTCTGTGTGCTCTGTGCCTCTGTGGTGAATCCTCTTTAACTTAGTTGGAATTACTTAGACCTGCCCACCATCGTGACAGTGTGAGGCTGTCACCCCCACAGTTTGCGCTTGCACCAAAGATTAACACAAAGCTGAAGCGAGAAAAGGGTACAAAGCGATAAGCCCGTTGCCCTCGCTATGATGTCGCGAGTTGCGTCAATTGCTCCAAGAGTCGGTCGACCTGCTCAGGAGTGCCGGCGCTGATGCGAATGTGATCTCGCAGGCGCGGCTTGTTGTAATGACGAGCGATGATGCCGGCGCGTGCCAGACGATCGCGCAATTCCCCAGCGGACATGCCGATGACGCGGTTGAGCACAAAGTTGGACTGGCTCGGATAGGGCGACAGGAATGGCAATTCGGCGAAGGCGATTTCCATGCGCTTGCGCTCGTCGACCAATGCTGCCACCCGCGTCATCAAGTATTCGACGTCTTGCAGCGAAACCTGAGCGGCGATATCGGCAGCCAGGTTGACATTATAGGGCTGCTTGATCTTCCAGAGGTGCGGCATGAGCTGGTTAGGAAACACGCCATAACCGACGCGCAATCCCGCCAGTCCCGCCCACTTGCTCATGGTGCGCAAGACGATTAAGTTGGCTGCGTCGCCCACGCGGCCGACCAAACTTTCACACTCGGAAAATTCGATATAGGCCTCGTCAACCACGATGGTTGTCGGCAAGCCGAGCAAACGTTCAATGTCGGCAGAGTCGATCATGTCGCCGCTGGGGTTATTGGGCGAGCAGAGAAAAAGTAGTTTGGCATGATGTTGCCGCACGGCAGCTTCAAGCGCATCCACATCGAGCGAGAAATCCTCGCGGCGATAAATATCGACGACCCGACCGTGATAGAGCGGCGCGTTAAAGCCGTACATGGCGAAGGTCGGAGGCGTATTGATGATGACATCGCCCGGCTCGATAAAAAGCTGCAAAACAATTTCGATCAGTTCGTCAGCGCCCGCGCCACATAGAATCTGTTCCTTTGCAACGCCGGTGTATTCAGCCAGCATTTCGCGCAAGCGACCTGATTCCGGATCTGGATAAACGTTTATATGCTGGAGATTCGCCAGCGCTTGCTGGACCCGCGGCGAGGGACCAAAGGGGTTTTCGTTGGCGTCCAGCTTGATCAATTCGCCGACGTCCATGCCCAGTCGCTCGGCAAAAACATCGAGCGATGTGGTCGGCGTATAAGCGCTCATGGATTCGACATCGCGGCGGATGCGCACTTTCTCGCTCATGGCGCGTCCGTCTTTCGCCTTAGCCTGGCCGCCGCGGCATGTGCCGTCAGTCCTTCGGCCTTGGCCAGGTTCTCGGCGGACCGGCTGAGATTGAGCGCGCTGGATTTGTCAAGCGCGATCAAGCTGGTCACCTTGACGAAGTGCAGCAGATTCAAGGGCGAGGCGAAACGGGCCGTGCCGCCGGTGGGCATGACATGGCTGGGTCCCGCGACATAATCGCCCAGCACCTCGTAGGAATGTTCACCAAGGAAGATGCCGCCCGCGTTGCGCACCTTGCCGATCCAGGACCAGGGATCGTCGACGAGCAAACAGAGGTGCTCGGCGGCATATTCATTCGCAAGTTCAAATGCTTCGTCCAGACCAGCGGTGATCACCGTGCCGCTTCGGTTGTCCATCGCTTGCAAGACGATGTCCTTTCGTTCAAGCAGCGCAACCTGTTGTGAGATCTCTTTCCGGACCGCTTCCGCCAAGGCCATGCTCGGTGTCAGCAGGATCGCCGACGCCAGCACATCGTGTTCGGCTTGTGCCAGCAGGTCGGCAGCGGCCAATTTGGGGTCGGCGCCCGCATCGGCGATGACCAGCGTCTCGGTTGGTCCTAGCAAGCCGTCAATGCCCACATCGCCATAGACTTGCTGTTTGGCGAGCGTGACAAAGATATTGCCCGCGCCGACTATCGTCGCGACGCGCGGGACAGTCTCGCTGCCATAAGCCATTGCGGCGATCGCTTGAGCGCCACCGATGCGGTACATCGCATCCACACCGGCGATTTGCGCCGCCGCCAAAATCGCCGGGTGAATGTCGCCTGCGCCGCTGCCGGGCGGCGTGCAGACGACAATTTGGGGCACTCCCGCTACCTGCGCGGGAATAACGCTCATCAGCAGCGACGATGGCAAGGGCGCTGTGCCGCCTGGCACATATAGGCCGACCGAATCAACCGGCCGGATCAGTTGGCCCAGCGAGCCCTCTTGCCCGGCATCGATCCAACTGCTGATCGGTTGCTTCTCGTGGAAAGTTCGTATCCGCTCCGCGGCATGTTCCAGCGCGCTGCGCAGTTCCGGCGAGATCGCTCGTAGGGCGTCATTCATCTCGTCCGACGACACATCCAGGCGATCCAGGCTGATGTTGTCGATTTTGCGATTCCACTCGTTTATTGCTTGATCGCCACGCTCGCGCACACTGGCGATAATGCGGCGAACCGCCGCCTCTGGCATGATCCGCTCGCCGAAGATCGAGGCCGAACGCTTTATGAGCGCCTCTGGCACGTCGGTGTCGCGCAGGGAATGCCGTTTCAGGATGCTCTGCTTTGCCGCCCCTATATCGGTGAAGATACGCCACCTGGCGTCGCCGCTCATGAAGGTTCCTTGTTTCAGAGCTTAAAGTGAACCGTGATTTTATCAGGTCGGTTGGGATTCTCAACGGGTAAGAACACACGGGCGCCCGCAGGGCGCGGCATACGGTATAATCGCGGTGCTTTTTTCTTACAGACGGAATCGGACGATTTAATGGTGGTCTCAACTTGGACGCATACTCAGATTTGAAGCTGTATTACGGTGATATTCACAACCATTGCGCGTTGAGTTACGGCAAAGGCACGCTGGACGAGGCACTGCATAATGCCCGCCTGCAACTGGATTTCGCCAGCGTTACCTTGCACGGGCATTGGGACGACATGCCAAAGGGCGATCCACGCCTGGACTATCTGGTGGATTATCATCGCCGCGGTTTCGAGCGCGCCGGCGCTGCCTGGAGCGATTATCTTGCGGCGATGGATGCGGCGGATCAAACGGGCGAGTTCGTCACATTTCCCAGTTTCGAATGGCATTCGATGCGCTATGGTGATCACTGCGTCTACTTCCGCGATAGCGCCACGCCGGAGATCTTCCACGTGGCGCATATTGAGCAGCTGCGCGCGCCTGCGTCGGCACCCGCATCCCAGCTTGCTCATTCCTCATCATATCGGATACCGGCAGGGCTTCCGCGGCATCAATTGGGGCAGCTTCAGCAGCGAGTACTCTCCAGTCATGGAAATCATGTCCTTTCACGGCGCATCGGAATCGACCGATTCGGAGCCGGCTTATCTGCATGCGATGGGTCCGAGTGACCAGCGAAGCACTGTACAGCACGGACTCGAGCTTGGGCATATTTTCGGCTTCATTGGCTCGACCGACGATCATAGCGCGCACCCGGGCAACTATGGTTATGGGCTGGCTGCGGTATGGGCGGAGGATTTGTCACGCGAGGCGATTTGGAATGCGATCTGTCGCCGGCGCGCCTACGCCATAACCGGAGATCGCATCGGATTGCAATTTTCGCTTAACGGCGCGCCGATGGGCGCGGTCACACAGTACAGCGTTGAACGCAACATTGAACTAGCGGTAGACGCTTGCTCGACGATAGACACGATCGATATTCTGCACAATAACCGCGTGATTCATCGCGAGGCGGTCTCGCCTCGTGCTTATGATGGATCCGGTCCCTGCAAGATGCGACTGGAACTGGGCTGGGGCGAGCTGGAAACATTGACCAATTGGGACGTCGAGCTAACCGTCGAAGCTGGCAAGGTTCTGGGAGTTGAGCCGCATTTGCGCGGCAAAGATATCGCCATGCCGGATCTCGATGACGACGAGTCATGTGTTTGGAGCCATCTCTCCGTTGAGAAAGACGGTACCGTACGACTGCGAACGCGCAGTCCGCGCAACGCGACCGTGCGTAGCGCGTCCACTCAGGCTGTGACGCTGCATATTGACGGCGGATTGGGCACTGTGATACATGCTAAGATCAATGGTAGGCAAGTTGCACTATCGCTAGCCGAACTGGCGAGCGGCGCGCGAACGACATACACCAGCGGATTCGTCTCGCCCGCCTTTGTTTTTCATCGCGCAGTACCAGAGGCTGACTGCCGGCGCCGGTTGACCGTCACTCATCTCTCAGATGGCGCCAAGCGCGAATGGTATTATGCGCGCGTACGGCAGCGCAACGGCCAGTGGGCTTGGAGTTCGCCGATCTGGGTCGAACGCGCCGCCAAATGACCTTGGAAGGTGCTCCCTCGGTTTCCAGCCGACGGAAGGTCTGATAGCGGACGCGGTCAAAGGTTAGCTCATCTATTACCGAAACGCCAAAGCAAATCCCTTTCAAGAATGCGAAGCAACTGCGGCTCTAGCAAAAGCTCCCGATCCAATTCATATCTCGGCAAATACGCTCCCCTTCCCCGATGCTTCGGGTCTCTTAGACACTGCCCTCCGAGACGGGGCCGGGGGATGGGGTTGTAGTAGCTCTAATCTCGTCTGTTAACGTCCCAAGGAAAAACAAGGGTCAGACACATTTCTCAGAAAACGGGTCGCCGATCAGGGATAAATCGTTTCCGCTCCTCGGCTCGCGCCAGTGACATAGATGATCGGCTCGTTTCCCGTCGCTGCGTGATAACATGCGCCGACACGCTCCACAAACGCCTCAATGCCATCGGCTTGAACCAATGCAACAGCGCAACCGCCGAATCCGGCGCCGGTCATGCGCGCGCCGCAACAAGCGTCTTCGGCATTGGCGCAATCGACGATGGCATCCAGGGCTGGGCTGGAAACTTCAAAGTCGTCGCGCAAACTGATATGGCTAGCGATCATCAGTTGGCCGAGCATCATGGCATCGCCCGCTTCCATGGCATTGCGGGCGCTGAGTGTGCGCGCGTTTTCGCTGACGACGTGGCTGGCCCGTTTGCGGATTACATTTTCGAGTTCGTGCTCCCGCTCCAAGAACGTTCGCAGGTCCATATCGCGTAATGCCTTGATGCCGAAATGCCGAGCGGCCGCCTCGCACTGCGCGCGCCGTTCGTTGTATTTGGAATCGACCAGGCCACGGCGCGTATTGGTATCCAGGATGACCACGACCGTATGCGGCGGCAGCGGCGCCGAAGCGGTTTCCAGACTGCGGCAGTCGATGAGCAGCGCGCGATCTTTGACGCCGGCGGCGGAGATCATCTGGTCCATGATGCCGCACTTGACGCCCAGCCATTCGTTTTCGGCGGTTTGGCCGGCAAGCGCCATCGCGCCGGCATCCCATTCGAAACCGGAGACTTCATAAAAGGCGCGCGCTGTTACCAGTTCCAGGGCAGCCGATGACGACAGTCCCGAGCCGATAGGCACATCTCCGCTGACGACGCCTTCCCAGCCTCGCAAGCGGTAGCCGCGCTCACCCAGCGCCCAGGCCACGCCGACCAGATAATCGATCCATTGGGTCTTCTTCGGCCGCCGCAAGTCGTCCAGCGCGAACTCGCGGCGGTCGTCCATATCGAGTGAAATGGCGACGACTTTGTTGTCCTCGCGCGGCCGCAGCGCGATAAAGGTGGCGCGGTCGATGGCCATGGGCAAGACGAAACCGTCGTTGTAATCGGTGTGCTCGCCGATCAAGTTGACGCGTCCCGGCGCGCGTACGATGTGGGTGGGTGCTTCGCCGAATTCAGTCTCAAAACGTTGTCGGACTGTTTCCGCCAATTTCATACTTCAATCCAATTTGAGATCCGCATCTTACAGGACATTCGAGAGTGTGCTTTCCGCGCGACTCTAAACATCGCCAAGTATTCAAGGCTAAACGATTCTAACGTATAATGCATGATTGAATAGTTGGCAAACATGCGAGATGCACGATGGCAAAAATGACCGACAAGCAAATCATACAGTTTACCGAATACTACATTGGTGTGGAACGCTACCGGCGACTCCGCGGTATACCAGATGGAGCTAAACTGCGTGAATTCTATTATGTGGACTGTGATCTGGAAATCGAACCATCATACGACATAGCTACAGCGGATGAATTCGAAAGAATCCTGAGAAGTCTTTCTCCCCAATATCAGGCGAGAGTCCTTCGAGCAGGGTTGGAAGAATTCTTCGTATATAGCGATTACGAGCCAAGTACTCCACAGGAAAAACTTCGGCCACGGTTAGAAGTTGTGGCTGCCAGGCTAGAATCCGAGTCAACTATTGTTGAGAATGTGTCTCCTCAGAGTCCATCAGAATCTGTACGGCTAGCGCTTGAGGAAGCGGAGGATCTAATCCGGCGAGGTCGGGTACCTAGTGCTGTAGATCGCACACATACTGCGTTGCACGCATACATAAAGGATTTATGCGATGACTGGACTATCGAGTATGAAAAGGACGCATCACTGACCAAGGTCTTCAAAGTCTTGCGCAAAAACCATCCCGCGTTTAGCGTCGACGGACCACGCCAGCAGGAAATCGAACAGATGTTAAATGGTCTTGCAACGGTTCTCGATGGACTGAATCCCATTCGCAATTGGGCAAGTCTCGCTCACCGACCAGATACAACGCTACTTGAGGAAGCCGAAGCAACGTTCGCAATCAATGCCGCAAGGAGCATCTTTCATTATATAGAAGACAAAATGCAGGAATTGTACGACGAAGCTGATCGAGCTTTGAGTTATTCCACGGTTGACGATTCTCCCCCCTCCAGTGTTGACGACATTCCATTTTAGGCTTTTTCTCGGTGCCCTCGGTGGTTAATGTGGTTTTACTTCGCGCGTCTTTCCAGAAAGCAAACCTCTGTGCCTCTGTGGTGAAATCAAACATGAATTTGAAATTTTCCTCAAAATCCTACATAATAGAGGCTGACAGTCGCAGGTCGTGACGCGCGGCGTTAGGTTGAGTGAACCTATCGAAAAGTGCCTGGTGTGCTGAATGCATATTAGATAGGAGACACTTACGATGATTGAATTCACGCTTAACGGACAGATCACAGATTACGAAGGCGACCCCGACCTCCCCCTGATGACGTACCTGCGCGAGGATCGGGGCATCATCTCCCCCAAAGACGGATGCGCCCCGCAAGCCGCTTGTGGCTGCTGCGTGGTGCAGGTCGATGACAAGGCGTTGCTTTCCTGTGTGACCAAAATGGAAAAAGTCGCCGGCAAATCGGTGACGACCACCGAAGGGCTGGGCGAATATCGGCAAGACGTTTTCGCCAATGCCTTTGTCACCGAGGGCGGTGTGCAATGTGGTTTCTGCATTCCCGGCATCGTCATGCAAGCCAACAACATGATCAACCATAATCCCGATCCCAGCCGCGCCGATATCGAAAAAGCGCTGACGCCGCATCTCTGCCGCTGCACCGGATACAAGAAAATCGTCAACGCCATTGAGACGGCTGCCGACGCCATCCGAAACGAAGAAGAGGTGCTCATTCCGGAATGTGATGGGCGCATCGGTTCGCGCTTGCCCAAGTATCACGCGGGGGATCTGGTGCTGGGTCAGCATCGCTACATTGATGATATTCGCATGGAAGGCATGAAGATCGGCGCGCTGAAGTTCAGCGATCATCCGCGCGCGCTCGTCAAGTCGATGGACCTGAGCGCCGCGGAGGCGCGTCCGGGCGTCTTGCGCATTTTCACCGCGGACGACGTGCCCGGCGACAAGCATATTGGCTTGATCCGGCAGGATTGGCCGCTGATGATCGCTGTTGGTGAAACGACGCGTTATGTCGGCGATGTTCTGGCCGTTGTGGTCGCGGAAACCGATGCCATTGCGCGGGAAGCGGTCGAATTGATCGCAACCGACTACGAAGTCCTGGACCCGGTCACCGATATGCACGCCGCTCTGCAAGCCGATAGTCCATCTGTGCATGAAGGCGGCAACGTCCTTTCTCAATCGATCACCAACCGCGGCGATCTCGGAAAAGCGATGGCGGAAGCGGCATACACTACCTCCGGCGTTTACGAGACGCAGATGATCGAACACGGCTTCATGGAACCGGAAGCCTGTATTGCCTATCCCACTCCCCTCGGTTCCCCCGAAGCATCAGGGGGAAGAGGCGTGGAAGTACTTTCCCAGGGGCAAGGCGTCTTTGAAGATCGAGTTCAGATCGCCAAGCTGCTAGGCTTGCCACAGACCAGTGTGAACGTTGTATTGGTCGCAAACGGCGGCGCGTTTGGCGGCAAAGAGGATCTTTCGGTGCAGGGTCATGCGGCGCTGGCGGCTTACCTGATGGGAGTGCCGGTTAAGGTACGTCTGACCCGCGACGAATCGATCATCATGCACCCCAAGCGCCATCCGATCTGGATGGAATACACCATCGGCTGCGACGAGAATGGGTTGTTGACCTTCTGCAAGGGACGTTTCGTCGGCGATACCGGCGCCTATGCCTCGGTGGGTATGAAAGTACTGGAACGCTCGGCCGGTCACGCCACCGGCGCCTATAACTTCCCGGTTACCGATATCGAGAGTACGGCGGTGTACACCAATAACCTGCCCTGTGGCGCCATGCGCGGTTTCGGCGTCAATCAAACCGCCTTCGCGCTGGAAAGCTGCATTGACGACCTATGTGAACAAGGTGGCTTCGACCGTTGGGAATTCCGCTACAGCAACGCGCTTGATGACGGCGATATGACGGCTACCGGTCAGGTCATCGAAGCGGGCGCCGGCGCCAAAGCCACGCTGGAAGCGGTCGAGAACGAATTCCGCAATGCCAAGTTCGCCGGCATCGCCTGCGGCATCAAGAATACTGGCATCGGCAATGGCATGCCCGATTCATCCCAGGTCACGGTCAGCGTGGCGGAGGGCGGCAAAGTCGTCATTGATCACGGCTGGACCGAAATGGGACAAGGCGTGCACACCATGGCGGTGCAAACGCTGGTGACTGAGACCGGCCTCGAACCGGCGCTGGTCGAGGTCCGCGTCGAGACCGATTCCGAGATGGTGACAGGCATGACCACTGCGTCGCGCGCGACCTCGCTGATCGGCAATGCCATTATTGACGCCTGCCGAGAATTCAAAGCCGACCTGGATCAGCACTCGTTGGAGGAACTGGTCGGTAAGAGCTATGTTGGCGCCTTCACGGTGGATTGGACCACCAAGCCCGGCGCCATGGTCGAGAAGATCTATACCCACTACAGCTACAGCTACGCCACACAAGTAGTGATTCTGGACGAGGCCGGTCAGGTTGAGAAGATCATCGCCGCGCATGACGCCGGCAAGATCTTCAATCCCACACTCTTCGAGGGCCAACTGGAAGGCTCGATCCACATGGGTCTGGGTTATGCCATCAGCGAAGACTTGCCGATGGAGGACGGACGGCCCAAGAGCACCATGTTGCGTAAGTGCGGGATTTTGCGCGCCAGGGACATGCCGGAAATGGAAGTCATCGGCGTCGAAGTGCCCGATCCCTACGGACCCTATGGCGCGAAAGGCGTCGGCGAAATCGGCCTGGTGCCGACTGCAGGCGCGGTCGCCAACGCGCTCTATCAATTCGATGGCGTGCGGCGGCACAAATTACCCATGAAGCTGCCACGCAAGCGTCCGCCGCGGCGAAGCAACGGCAGTAACGGCAGTAATGGAAGCAACGGCAAACACTGAGTAAGCAGAATGAAATCACGGGCGACTCATTGGGTCGCCCTCCCACGTATTCATACGCGCGAATACTCGGTTTTCACTACAACCGCTTATCTAGCCAGATGTTGAAGTTGTTGCACGTTGGCATTAGGCAAGAATGTCGCTTCGCCACGGATTCTCGTCACGGTGACCGCCACGGAAAACATCAACGCTAGCAGGCGAGCGGTGAGACGACTTCGCAAGTTACCGATATTCGAAATAAATATTTGTGAATATCGAAAATGTGGCACTTGTAGAGGAATTTACGTTAACATTATGTGCCTTGAACAATAGTGATATATGATGCGGAGTGTCCGAACGCGGATACAACGCAATCGCGGTGACGAGCTATAAGCATGAGAGTCAGTACCGTACTGGTAGCCGATTTCGCCAAAGTTGATCCTTCAGATGGCAAGTTGGATGTTCTTGGCGTATTTCGCCAGATCGCTGCCGAAAGGTTTCCATTCACGCTACGACAGATATGCATGGTTGTTGTGGTTCAACGAGATGCAACGGACACGAGCGACTCTCACCGAATAGAAGCTTCTATGACAGATACGAACGGCGAGATAGTCGCGACTCTTGAAGCCAATTTTGAGTTGCCTGCAAATACCGCAATTCTGTCCGGACAATTCAGTGTAATCTGCGAGTTCATTGAGCCAAGGTTTGAAGCCCCCGGAGGTTACCGATTCGATGTACGATTGAACGACGGTGAGATCACGGAATCAGTGGTCATTGAAGTTGTACAGCGCGAGTCTTAGATGCCTGCGAAGGCCACTAGAATCCTGGCACAGATGCGCCAGCGTCAGCGTAATTGGGCAAGGCGCGATATCGTAAGAGTACTACGTTGGAAGGGGTTTGTTGAAGAGTTGCACCGTGGACGCGGGAGTCATGTATATTATTACCATCCGGACTATCCACAATTAGATTTTGTCTTACCTTCGGATGACCCGGTACGAATCTATATTGTTAAGCGCTTGCTAGAAATTGTTGATGAGCTAAGCACATTGAGAAGGGCTTAAACATGGATCAGGAATTGCTCGAAAAGGCCAAAACGTTGGCTGCGCGAGGTTACCAAGTACAAGTGCAAAAAGAAGACGGACTCAATGGAACGGCGATTTGGGTTGCATATGTGCCGGAAATGCCTTCGTGCGTTGTTCAGGGCGATTCGCCCGAGCATGCGAAAGAAGCTCTGAAGACCGTAAGAGAAGACTACATTTATTTTCGACTCAGACGAGGTGTGCCTGTGCCAGATCCGAGACCGATGCCGCCTGACGCAAAGATAAGCATAGAAGGCTATGCGGGACTTCGAACTGATCCGTCGCACAAACAGTCTGGCGCTTCTGTTGCTAGAAATGCGACAGTGGATCAATCGGTTGCATATACCCGTCAACCCGCAGTGGCTTCCGTTAGCGAAAATATTAAACAACCTGTTCGCTGACTCGACAATGCCTTTCTGAAGGTGTCGACCATGCACTCTCACAAATACGCTCACTCAATTCGAATAGGTCTTCAGTTGCATCCTAGCGCCCGAATTTTGTTGAACATGTCTCGGAAGATGGGATCGCGATGAACGAAGTTGGCAACTCTCACCAGATGCCGCGACTGATCGACACTCCAGGTCACTTGATCCGTAAGCAATGGACTATGCACTAGATTGCTCGGCACCCAATCGCTGTTGAGCAGCCAGGCAATGGTCGAGATATCCCATATCACGCTGGACGCCCCAAAGGAATCGGGTCGGTATTCCTTAAAGATCTGGCAGAGATAATCGCCGACCGGATTGGTCCCGCCGATGGTTGATCGCAGCTCCGGCAACGTGGTTAGCAGATGAGAGGTCACGCCCCTGTATGGCACGATGACAAAGGGTACGCCGCTGTCGAGCACGACCTGCGCCGCCGGCACATCCCCCGCCAGGTTGAATTCGCGCGTATGCGGCCAGTTCAAGTGATGCCCGCCCAGCCAGACCACAACGATCCGACCGATGATCTCCGGCGCCAACAGCAGCGCGGACGCGACATTGGTGATAGCGCCAATGGCAACCACGTAGAGCGGATCTTCCGACGGACTGGCCATCGCCTTGTCGATCATATCGCGGACCGCGGCGTTGTCTTGCGGCTGTCGATCGATGCCCAGGAATTCAGTGGATCCACGAAAGGCGAAGCCATCCGCTGACCGCCCTAGAAAATCCAGCAGGCGCAGGATCTCCTCGTAGCTTTTCTCCATGCCATCGCCGGGCCCCGTGGAACGGCTGTTGTGGAAGGGAGCGGCATAGATTGCTTCGACAGAGAGCTTGTCCGGCGACAGCAGCGCATAAGTCAGCGCGAACTGGTCATCAATCTCGTTGTAAGTATCGGTATCAAGCACCATGCGCACTTTGCCGGCGGGCGCTTGCAAGCGGCTGATGCGGTCTTGCTCGCCTAGCTGCGGGAATGTCATCTTGAATTCGCCCTTCAGGATTCACGGGAAAATCAAACGGGCGGGTCTGCGCCCACCCGTCGTCTGCGCGCGTTATAACGCGCGTGATGGCACTGCCGCAAAATCAGGGCGAGGTGCCGGGTTCAATATACGATGTGCCATGAGTTTCATAGACTGGTGGATATACCACCGCGGCATCGAGCGCGCTCTGTCCTTGCTCGAAGTATTGCACCATTGTCACGATCGGGTCAGGCCATTGATGCCACATGTATGTGGGTGTGCCCGCGGGCAGGTCGGGATTGTGGCTGCCATAATCGAAGTAGTAGCGCCCCTGCGCAAGCTCGACATCAATGGTTTCCAGCGCTGCTACGACAGCAGCGCCATCTTCATAGCTGTCAGCCAGATCCATGGCGTGCGCAATCAAAAGGACGCTATCATAGGGTTCCAGGGAAAAACTTGGGGCGACGCCGCCGTAGACTTCGGTGTAACGGTCGTTCAAGTGAAGGGCAATCTCGCCAAAGAGGGCCGGGGTCGCGCCCACGCGGGGGAAGACGCAATAGTTGCCATCGGGTACGGCATCCCAGAAGGGTCCTGAATCGCCCGCGACAGATTCGGCGATGCAAACGGTGTCCTCGCTGGGGGCGATGCCCAATTCCGCCATTTGCTGGTTAAGATTGAAGCCAGTCTCTCCGGTGATAAGGACATGGACGGCATCCGGAGGTTCGGGGCGCGCCAGAACGCGACTGAGGATGGGGACAAAGTCTTCGGTGCCCAGTTCAATGTTGAATTGTTCTACCCTAATGCCGGCCGCTTCCAGAAGCGCTGATTCATCGGCCGCGGCTGGCTGACCCCAGTCGGTATTCTCCGCAACGATGATCACATCCTCGAAGCCGAGCTCGATAATCCAATCAGCGACTATGGCCGCGACCATGGAGTTAGCGGGTGAAGTTCTGAAAACAAAATCCACTCCGTCTTCGATCCGCGGCGGCCTGCCCTCGAATTCGACGATCCCGTTAGCGGTGATGTTGTCGCTCCAGGGTCCCGCAAACAAAGTCGGGATGCGGTTCTCCTGCGTCAATTTCATGAGCGCCAGTGCCACGGCGCTGTGATAACCGCCGACCACGCCATGCACCCGGTCTTCATATATCCAGCGCTCGGCAAGCGCCTGCCCTCGCTCGGAAATGCCCTCCGAGTCACCGGTAAGAACTTCCAGCCGATGACTCACGCCAGCGATGTCAACGCCGCATTCTGCGTTGATATCGGCGGCCGCCTGCTGATAGGACCAATCAATAACGACGCCAGCCCCCGTCGAACCCGGCGGTGACAGCGGCGCGATTCCGCCAATTTTGATGACCTCATCGGCAAATTCGCAATGACCGTCTGCGAAAACGCCGCTTATCAGCGCGAGCAAGATCAGCAGTGCAGAGCAAATAATCGTAAAAAGCGTCTTAAAACTCATGCCATCCTCCCTAACTCGTAGACTATTTCAGCTTAGCAAATATCTATCACGGTATCACAATTTAAGTGGAGACGCTACAAGCGTGGCAAGGAGATAAGCATTGGCAAGGGCGGGAAGGCATCCCGCCCTAATCAGCGTCCTAAAGGCCTAACCGCCGGGCCGGAAGTACGAAGTACCATGAGTCTGATACAGCGGCGGGTACACAACCGCCGCATCCAACGCGTATTGATCTTGCTCGAAGTACTGCATGACCGTCACAACAGGAACGGACCACTGGTGCCACATATAAGATGGCGTACCCTCCGGCAATTCCGGATTGTGGCTGCCGAAATCGAAATAATAATGACCCTGCGTCAATACGATGTCAGTGTGCTCCAGCGCGCTGACAATGGCATCCGGATCGCTGAAGGTACCGGCGCGTCGCATGGCATCCGCCATCAACCAGACGCTGTCGTAGGCTTCCATGGCGAAGCTGACCAGCACGTCGCCAAAGTCTTCCCGGTACCGAGTATCCAGAGATTTCGCCATGTCGTTGTACAAGCTCGGGATGGTGCCGACACGATCAAAGGCGCAGAAGTTGCCGTCCGGCACGGTGTTCCAAAATTGCTCGGATTGAAAGGCGAGATGGTTGGTTATGCAGATGGTGTCCGCTGTGGGCGCTACCCCCAGTTCCGACATCTGTTGCGTCAGGTTGTAAGAGGTCTCGCCGCTGACAAGGATGCGAATGGCGTCCGGTAGACGCGGGCGCGCATAAATTCGGCTGAGGATGGGCACGAAGTCTTCGGTGCCCAATTCGATTTCCAGTTGATCCACATGCACACCGGCTCTTTCTAAATGCGCGCGTTCCGCCGCTGCCGCCGGATGACCGTAGTCGGTGTTTTCCAGGATCAGGATCACGTCCTCGACGCCCTGTTCGATCAGCCAGTCGGTGACGATCTTGCCCACAATCGAGCTCGGCGGCGAGGTGCGGAAGACATAATCGATGCCGTCGGCGAAGCGTGGCGGATCGCCCTCGAAGCCATCGTAACCCGCGGCGCTGATGAGGTCGTTGCGCGGGTGGGCATAGATGGTTGGGATGCGATACTTTTCCACCAATCCCATCGTCGCCAGGCCCACAGCGCTGTGATAAAAGCCGACGATGCCGCGTACGCCGTCCTGCAAGATCAGGCGCTCAACCACCAACTGACCGTATTCGGAGACGCCTTCCGAATCGGCGGTGACGATCTTAACGCGATGATTCGCGCCAGCTATTTCGATACCGCAGACGGCGTTGATATCGGCCTCGGCTTGTTCGAATCCCCATTTCATGCCGATGCCGCCGGCAACCGAACCCGGCGCCGATAGCGGCACAACGCCGCCAATCAGTACCGTTTCGTCGGCGAAATCACAGTGGCTGTCGGCCTTGCCAAGCGGCGCGATTAGCAGCAGCAGTGTGGTAGTGATCAAGAATAGCAATCCAAATCTGAAGATCATAGATTTGCCTTTCCTAGCGCGGCCAAGACAATACACGTAACATACCTTGAGAATAACACTGTTATGCTCACTCATAATCAATCATTGCATTGCGAAGACACGACAATGACGCGGCGAAACGATGACTGCACGTTTGAAAGCGATAATGCGCCCTCAACGGTTCGGCCGTTAATGACAGGCCGATTTCGCATTGCCGGAATCCCGATCCAGCGATTCCAGGTCAAGCTTGCCCGGATCAGATTGGTCTATTGACTTCGGTTTCTCAGCTACATCCGGTTCAGCTTGCGTGTCGACATTCCACAGACCCTGCTTGTCCCAGGAACGGCTTGGGGTCATGCGTTTGTGGAATTGTTGAGAACCGGCTGTCATGATCAAATCCGCGAGCGTCTTCAGACGACGCAGGGATGTCCGGCCGCGGCTGTGCGCTTGAGCGTCGTCTTCACCAGAAGTGCCCCCGCGCCCCTTCCGCTTTCTCTTTTCCGCTCGCTGCTTTTGGCGCAGCTCCAGCGTCGCGTAGCTTGGGTAGAGACGCCAGCCGATGCGATAGCAGCACTCGAACACGATAGCGAGCAGCCAGGCGATCGCAAACAGGACCAGTCCGCTCTTCGCCAAGATATCCGCGAAGCCTTGGTCCATATACAAAACCGCTGCGGCGCCGGCGAAGGTCGCGCCAAAAGCCAGAGCGTTCATGGTTTACGTTCAAACTCCGGTGGTGATTAGCCAAAGAATGGTTGCCCGGCAATCGCGGACATTACGCCGCTATCCCGTGGGCGAATAATAGACTCCCGCACTTACCAAGGCCTGATGACTGGAGTATATTCATAACTCAATTGTTGGCAAACGAGGAGCCGCAATGCCGCGTCTATTCGTCGCCATTGACCTGCCCGAGCAAACCAAAAACCAGGTCCTCAGCCTGCGTCAGGACGATCTGCCGCCCGGACGCTGGCCGCATCGTGACGCCCTGCACGTGACCCTGCACTTTATCGGCGACGTGCCGGAAGGGGTGGCGCGCGCCTATCAGCGCATTTTGTACGAGGTCGACGTGCCCAGCTTCGAGATGCGTATCGCCGGCGTGGGACAATTCCCTATCGAGGCGCGACCGCGTGTCATCTGGGCCGGCGTGGAGAATACGCCGCCGCTACGCGCCTTGTACGAATCGGTCGGGCAGGCGCTGGAGCGTGAAGGTTTCCTACCGGAACGCAGGCGCTTTCACCCGCATATCACGCTGATGCGCTTCAAGAAACCGCTGCGCCGCGGGCTGGCTTCAACCTGGATACGTGAGCACATGGACTTCTACATCGAGCCATTCACCGTTACAGAGTTCGTGTTGTACGAAAGCGAACTGCGACCGGGCGAGCCGGTTTACACCAAGCGCGAGATCTACACGTTGAAGCAGTAAGCGCGCCATTTTCCGCCGACGATCAAGACGCGTCCGTCGACAGTGGTGGCCGATGCACTTGCAGGGACAAACCACCGACAAAAATCATCGCGCCCATCGCAATAAATGCGCTGGCCAGCGAGGTCTCGGCGATGGCGGCGAAGATCGGCATGGCGATAGCGGCGAACAGGTTCAGGAACATATTAATTAGCGACAGGACGGTAGCCCGATTCTTGCTTTCGATAAACGCGTTCTGATAAGCGCTGAAGAGCGGCGCTTTCATATCGTTGACCCCGTACATGATGATCATTACCAGCACGGTGGCGGCCGGACCAGCGACCGCCGCCAGCAGCCAATACATCGCGCCGGGGAGCAAGATAAGCAGGGCAATGGCGCGCCCCTGCCCCAGCCATTCTTCCAGTTTGTAGGCGTATCGCTGGGTGAAGGCGGCCAGCAGACTGCCGACCGACAAGACCACCCCGGCCATAAAGGGCGCAGCATCGTTCTGTGTCAAATACGGCGGTCCCAGTGTCGTGACCAAGGATGAAGTAATCGGCGTAGTGAAGATGACCAACATCGCCAAGCGCCGTAGCCGTTGATGATGGCGCAGCAGATGCACGCCATCGCGCAATAGCGTAACGCTGCCGGTCCTGGTTTCTGATGAATCGGCCGCCGGCTCGCGCAACGTCAGGCAAACAATGGCCCCAATCAACAACGCGACCACAGTCAAAGCAATGGCGGGGATAAATTTCTCGACGCTGGCATCGCCGATGATCAACCCGCCGATTATCGGGGCGATCACGAAGGCGATCTGACCCCAACTGTTGACCCGGCCCATCGCTCGTTTCATCGCCTCTTCGCGATTCTTCGGCGGCAAGCTGTCATAAACCAGCGCTTCCACCGCGCCCGAGGCGAAGGCGAATCCGGTGCCGGTCAATAGCGCGACGAAAATATACCACTCAAAGCTGCGCGCGAAGATGAATATGAACTCGGCGCTCATCAGCAAAACGGTGGCGGCGAAGATCGACCACTTGCGCCCGACCCGATCAGCCAGAACGCCGGTGGGCACTTCCGTCAGGAAGATCGTGCCGATGACGATAGACTCGATCAGACTGATCTGCACCAGGGTCAGGCCGCGCGCCAGCAGCAGCAGCGCGTAGGCGTGGATATAGAGATGAAAGTTGCGGCAGAATCTGATGATGATGATTTTGTTGATATTGCTTGAGTACATCGGGAGTCTCAGCGTTCCAGCAGAAAAGGCGCATCATTATATCAGCGGCGATGGGTATTGCTATCGCGCAAGGAAAGGGAAAGCGGCTATAATTGGCGGCGTGTTCACCCAAGAATAGAAAGAGCGAATGATGCGAGAAAATCGTGTGCGCAAGCTATGGTCAGAAGGCAAAGCCGCCGTAAACGGCTGGCTGCATATACCCAGCACCTGGTCCGCCGAGGTGATGGCGAATCAAGGTTGGGACAGTCTGGTGGTCGATATGCAGCACGGCATGATGGGTATGGAAACAGCCATCCAGATGTTGCAAGCCATTTCGACGACCGATGCCGTGCCTATGGCGCGCGTCAACTGGAATACGCCGGGCGATATCATGAAACTGCTGGACGCCGGCGCTTATGGCATTGTCTGCCCGATGATCGAAACGCGCGAGGAATGCGAAGCATTTGTCGGGGCTTGCCGCTATCCACCACTAGGCTATCGAAGTCTGGGACCAACGCGCGCCCGGGTCTACGGCGGCGCCGACTATGCCGAACGCGCCAACGATACCATCATTGCGCTTGCGATGATTGAGACGCAGAAGGGCTATGACAATCGCGACGAGATTATGAGCGTCGAGGGACTGGACGGTGTCTTCATCGGCATCGGCGACTTGCGATTGACCATGACCGGCCGAGCGGGCTTGGACGCGTCTGACGCCATTGTCGACGCCGCGCTGGATGAACTTCTAGCGGCGGCGCAACGACACGGGGTGGTCGCTGGCCTGTTTGCCGCGGGTCCGGAACACGGTGTCGAAATGATTCGGCGTGGCTACCAGATTGTCAGCGTGGCGACTGATACGGTCATCCTCAGCAGCGCCACAGCGGATATCGTTAACACTGTTCGCGAGGGCATTTCGTAGACTCTATCTGCGATAAATAACTGCACGGTATATTGCAACAAGTTTGAATGCTAGTCGGCACGGCGGCCACGATAGATGGCAAGCTCTTCTTCAGAAAGTTCACTAGGTGGCACCAACTTGTAGTCCCTTTCGGCGAGTTTTACCACTTCACTTTCCGGATCCTGACCGAATTCAAACAAGGCAATGACTTCATCATCCAGGAATTGGGCAGCGATAGAACGCGCTCTGAGCGCAGGGAACTTTTCTTCACAGAGTGCCAGATCCTGTTCAATTTGGACTATTCCAATATCGTCATTTCTCCCCTTTGCTTGAACCGGCAACACATAATGTACGCCGCCTTTGTCCAAGCCGACATAAATCTCATCCGTCTCAACTTGTCCAATTCCTTGAACGGTCGTACGAAGATGGTTCTGGATGGAATAGCATGTAACGCCGGTAAATGTATCCAGAAGACGATTGTATCGAAGCTTTGCTAACAAGGCCTGTTCATCGCTAAGTGCATAGCGTGCCACTAGCCCCGGTGTCGAGTCGGGAACTTTTGTCACAGGAAGCAATGAATCCGGCTTGATCTTCACTATGGGCTTCAACTCAAAGGCATACTTGGAGCGTCCCTTGCCCACGATTTGCCTTCCGGCTCGGTTCGCAAAATCGCATCAGGCAGTTGATTGCGATACTTGAACGAATACACAACGTCGCCCAGATTCTTGGGCAACTTGATTCCCAGCTTGACTGCAGAACTCTCAATATCGATCCGTGAAAAGGAAACCGACGCATTGCCGTCTAAATATCGACTGAGAAATATGTCTTCAATTATCTGCGAGTAGCGATTTGCTTTTGCCATTGTAGCGCTTCAACCATTCCATTGAAGAAGCACTACTTCTTCGCGCATTTGCTCTTTCGTAGCTGTTGAGAACCTTGTTCGAAACAAATCAATGTCGAGTACATCATATCCCATACGTTCCGCGACTTCCGCCAAAATCTGACCCGTTCGAATCATGATACGAAAATAAGAGGCTTGATCTCCCACTACGTAAGCCAGTTTTGCACCTGGACGGAGCAACGATCTTAGTTCTGATAAATGACGGGCCATTCCTCCAAAATACTGCCGTACTACTTTCGCGTACTGTTTCTCAAATCCAGACGTCTTTCCTAGTTCCAGTCGACGCTGTTCGATGGAGTCCGCTAGAGCTTGAATTCTTGATACGTTTTCTACCCAGCGATGGTCGGTATCGGATTTGTAAACGCCACGAGTATTCGATCTAATGAATTGCTGCTTCTGTCTGCGCAAGTCTTCGCGGCTCGACATGAAGCCAAGTAATACTGATTCAAGACGTGTCGTTCGGCTATAATCCTTTTCATTTGGATATGGTGGTGAAGTTATGATCGCATCAATCGAGCAGGGTGACAAGTATCTGCGCATGTCCCTTGCATCAGCCAAGAACGCCGTTGCAGGCGTATCCGACAGGGCGCGAAATTCTTGCAGGTCACCTACCATCGTGTCCAAAGCAACGAGCCATGGCTTGAGTACAGGCGTATCAACCTTTAGCTTGCCCACTCCGATTTCCGGGCCGAAGCGAAGATTGCTAATCTCTTTCACCGTTTGCTTTGCCAATGCCAGTTTTGCAAGATTGCGAAGCTTGCCCGCATTGTGCCGTTCTATGCAATCCAGCAGTGTTAGCACTTTGTGCAATGGAAGTGGACTTATAGAATCCTTGATCAATAGTCGGGACTGTTCGGCGTCAAATGCGCGAAGTTGCTCCTTATATACGCTTACACCGAAATGGCTTGTCTCACTTGCAAGTATTTTTTCATGTGCGGTTGCACTCACCCTATTCGCAACTTTCTTCCCTAAATCAGCCAACTCACCGGGTTCAACATCCCAATCTGTTTTCACGCTTGCTGAAAAATGCGCCATCGCGTTGGCTTCCACTCCGACACTTCCAATGCCCAGCTTCTTTGCTTCCACGAGCGTCGTACCCGTTCCACAAAACGGATCCAGAATCATCTGCCCCCTTGCAAGATCAAATTTCTCTACGTAAGAGCGCACCAAATGTGGTGGAAAGGACAATACAAACCTGTACCATTCATGGACAGGTCGGTCACTTTCATAAAGCCGATTGAGTTCTTTGCCGTTTTGAAGCTGAGTTGTATATGTCATTTGTGACCTACAAAGGACTAGAACAATTGTACTGCAAATGCGGGCAAATGACAAACATTTTTTTGATGAAGTATGCTAAGGTCAAACCGCATCGCCCAGGCAAATATCCAGATCGCGCGCCGTCCGCAACCAGGGGTGATCCAGCGGCACGTTCTTGCGTTTGCCAACGACATCTCCCAGCGGCACGGCTTGCACATGATCGCCACAGATACCGACCATGATATTGGATTCACCCTCGGCGATAAAATTGGATGCGGCCGTACCCAGCCGCGTCGCCAGCAGGCGATCGGCCGGCGACGGCACGCCCCCGCGCTGCACGTGACCCAGAATGGTCACGCGAGATTCCAGACCGGTGCGTTTTTCCAGTTCGTTCGTTAGCAAAAGCGTGCCGCCGCTGCGTTCTTTTTCCAGCGCTTCGACTTCCGATCTTGCCTCGCGGCGTCGCTTTCTTGCGGCTTTGATCTTGTCCTTGTCATCGGCGAATTTCTTCATGTCGGCTTCGGCTTTGTCGATGTGGGCGCGGGCGTCGAGCAGTTTGTTGCCGATCTGCTGCGTCATCGCGCCCTCCGAGACGGCAACGATACTAAAGCGTTTGCCGCCACGGCTGCGCGCGCGGATCGACTCGGCGATCACTTCGATATTGAAGGGAATCTCCGGGATCAGGATCACGTCAGCGCCGCCCGCCAAGCCAGCGCCCAAGGCCAGCCAGCCGGTGTTATGTCCCATGATCTCGCAGACGATGATGCGGTGATGACTGTGCGCGGTGGAATGTAAGCGATCGATGGCCTCCGAGGCGATGTTCAAGGCTGTATCAAAACCGAAAGTGATATCGGTGCCGCTGACATCATTGTCGATCGTCTTGGGCAAGCAGACCACGTTGATGCCTTCTTGCGCCAGGCGCCAGGCATTTTTGGCAGTGCCGCCGCCACCGAGGCAGACCAACGCCGCCAAATCGTGCTTGCGGTAATTCTCGATCATGACATCCATCATGTTGAGCGTTTTCCCGCCGATGGGCATCTTGTGCGGCTTGTCGCGGCTGGTGCCCAAGATGGTCCCGCCCAGCGTGAGAATCCCGCTTAGTTGCTCCGGACCCAGCCATTCGACGCGGTTTTGCATCAAGCCGCGGAAGCCGTCGCGAAAACCGAGGACGCGCATGCCATGCCGTTCAATTGCGACTTTGCCGATTCCGCGGATCGCCGCGTTTAAGCCCGGGCTGTCACCGCCGGCTGTCAAAACACCAATCGTTGCGCCAATCATAGGAAAAGACCTTTAGGTAATTCTCTTTGTCCGCATTATAACATACGGTCTTTCGGCTCTCGCGCGAGCCCTGTCTCCGGCGCTGCTAGCGAGATTTTGGCGCCCGACTATGGTATGATATCGTCACACAAACGGAAAACGCGAGACAGCGATGGTACTTCGACAGCGGATCTACGACATTGACGACCTGTGGCAGCTCGTCCATCAGGCAGACAATGACGCCATACGTTATGAATTGATTGATGGAGAGCTTATTGAAATGTCACCACCGGGCGGACGACATGGGCAACTGCAGGTTAGGTTAGGGCATTTTCTTTACACGTTTGCTGAAGCTAACGAATTGGGCATTGTTACTGTCGAATCGGGTTATCATCCGCCCGACAATCGCTTGACCTTGCTTTCACCGGATGTCGCCTTTGTAAGTCATGCGCGCGCGCCGCAACCTTTTCCCGAAAAATACATACCTCTGATGCCCGATCTGGCTATCGAGGTTGTCTCGCCAAGCAACAGCCGCAAGGAAGTAAATCGGAAGACCCAAATTTACTTGTCGAATGGTTCGCAGTTGGTCTGGATTGTGCAGCCCCGTCCAGAGTGTGTCGAGGTATGCCGCCGGAATGAAAAACACGGCATGACGCGCAAGATCGTCGCTGCGAACGAAACCTTGTCTGGCGAACATATTTTGCCCGGATTCGAACTCGAGTTGAACCGCCTATTCTCCGTGTAGACCATTCCCAAGCAAAACATGCCAACCGACGAACGCGTGAACAAACTCAAACGCGTCGCCGCTCAGCGGCAGGCCGGATTGACCGTGGTGATCGAAGATGTCTTTGATCCTCACAATCTTGGCGCCATCGCCCGCAGTTGCGACGCTTTTGGTATACAAGAGATCAATATCATCTTCGATACTCATCCCGAGTTTGACCCCAAAGATGTGGGCAAGAACAGTTCTACCGCGACCAACAAATGGCTCAACTACCGCGTACACCAAGAAAGCGAAATAGCGCTGCGGACCTTGAAAGACGAAGGATGGTTGATCGTCGCCACAGTGCTAGATCCAAAAGCGGAGTCCCTATTCCAGGCCGATCTCAGTCATCCGCGACTCGCCCTCCTGCTCGGCAATGAAAAAGATGGGCTTTCCGCGAAGGCGCTGCAATTGGCCGACCGCCTGGTGACGATTCCCATGCAAGGCATCGCGCAGAGCATGAATGTTTCGGTTTCGGCGGCGCTCTTTTTGTATGAGGTGACGCGGCAACGCCGCACTCACGGTCGGGAAATCTTTGCCGCGGACAAAGAGGCCCAGCGTAAGACGCTCGATTATTTCCTCGACATGCACGAGCATCTCAGCAGACGTAACAAGCGTCTGCGCAAAGAACGCGCGAAAAAGAGGCTTTCGCAATCAAATGATTGAGATTGTTGAGGTCGTCTAGGCCCGGGCGAAGATGCCAACCGTGGGACGATGGTCGGTCAAATCGTCAAAGGGGATCTTGCTCTGGATATGACAGGAAATCACTTCGAACTGATCGGCGGGATCGTGCAGCAGGACATGATCGACGAGGATCCGGTGCGTGTGATGCGTCCAAAGCTCCTTCTCTTCATTCTCTGGCGCTAATAAACGGAAATCGCGCTGCAGCATTTCCATCTCCGGCGTGGCAGGTTGGGCGTTGAAATCCCCGGCCAGCAAGATCGCTCGCTCTGGTTGTTCATTCGCGCGATCCGAGCACTTGAGCTCGTCAATAACGTGCAAGATCTCGCGAGCCTGCGCCTGCCGCATTTGTGATGCCGTGCGCGAACGCTCGAAGGTCGGGTCGCGGCGATCTTCGCCAATCAGCACTCCAAGATGGGTATTGAGCAAATAGAGGGGAATACCACGGTAGTTCAGCGAAGCGACCATCAAGTTGCGCGGCTGCGAATCGCGGTTGCCACTGCTGTAAAGCGATGCGCGGCTAATGGCGGTATGACGCGCCCACGAACCCGCCATGGCACAGTGGTTATAGGTCGGGTAACTGCCCCAAGACCACTCTTCAATCGGCAGATTGGTTACAATAGCGTTACCTTCGGCGGCGTGGGTCATGCGACGGAAGGCCGGGCGATCCCATAAATTGGGATGCGGGTGATCGCACATGGTCACTTCGGCAGCGAATGAGTCGACATAATCTTCGCCCAAATGCTGCGCCATGGCGCGCCCGACGTTTCGCTGTAGCCCATCGACGATGGCTACGCCACTCTCCTGTAGCGCGATCACCGTCGGTTGTCCCGGATTGATCACCTGTTTGAGGGTACTGATTGCATCCTGCGCCAGCTTTTCGTGATCGTGAGGCGCGGGCCGCATACCCCGTGCACCGCCAATATTGAAGGATACAACCTGAAGCATGATCTCCACCGCTTCATTGCAATGACCGCAGCATTATATCATGCGCTTGTCATGATTCCCTAGCCCAGATTGAGCGCTGCAGTTGGCTTGTCACTACGACTGCCATGACAGAACACGTGGACGATCGGGCATGTCAATCGCGATAGGGAAGCTAGCGCCCCGAGAGACCCTAAACTTAGTTCCCTGGAGCAGTTACGATAGCGACATAAGGAGAGAATCCATGACAGCAAGCCAAAGCCAGGCACTAATCCTGATAGACGTGCAAGAAGGCCTCGACGACCCGCGCCTGGGAAGCCGCAACAATCCCGATGCCGAAACCAACATGGCGAGACTGCTGAGGGAGTGGCGCCGTCGCCAACGCCCCATATTCCGCATCCAACACATGTCGACCGAATGCGAATCTCCGCTGCGACCGGAGTTGCCGGGCAATGCCATCAAGGCTATCGTTGCGCCGCAGGGCCAGGAACCGGTGATACAGAAACAGGTCAACAACGCCTTCGTCGGGACCGATTTGCGAGATCGATTGGAGCGAGCGGAGCTGCGGTCGCTGGTCATCGTCGGCTTGACCACCGACCGCTGCGTGTCGACCGCGGTGCGCATGGCTGGCGATCTGGGATACGCGACGGTTGTGGTGGCGGACGCCACGGCGGCGCACGAAAAGCGGAGCTATGACGGTAGCCGTTATCCCGCCGATATGGTTCACGACCTTGCCCTGGCACAACTGCATCAGGAATTCGCCACCGTGCTGACTACCAATCAAGTACTCGACCAAGGTTGAGCCTGGGCCTTGTCATACGCGATGCCTTGCCGCCGGAGGCGGAACAACTGAGCGAGATCGCCCAACGTGCCAAGGCGCGCGCAAGACCGGCGAGGCCTATTCCATCGACCAAGGAAGAACCTTGTCCAGATTCATTTTCCGCCCGCCTGGCAACACTTGAATTTCTTAGCAGCTTATAATCTGATAAACTTGTCAGGGCTATCATGGAATGCCAAACCGATGTCCGTCGCCGTGATCTCCTCCCTCTATCATTGTGAGCCGCATCTGCCGACGTTTACGGCAGCTGTCTTCGGTTTTGCCAAACAGGTCAGCCAAAGCGGCATTTCGGTTCACTATCTGCCGATCGTTAACGATGCTTCGGACTACGAACGAGAACAGATCGACCTGCTCACACGAGAAATCAACGCCAATTACTACGGGCGCATGACGCCACTTTATGCGCATCGCGAGTCGCTATATGCTTCGTGGAATCGTGGCATAGCCTCATCGCAAACGCCGTTTATCGCCTTCTGGAACGTCGACGATATTCGCTCGGCCGAGGGATTTATCGAAGGTTTTCGCGCCTTGCAAGACGGCGCGAACCTGGTCGATTTCCCCTTCACGCGGGTCAGCACTTTGCGTCGCCTTGCTATCTTTCTCCGGCAGCAGCGCTTGGACGTGCCAATGCTCTTTGATCCCTCCAACTTCGCGCGGGGGAACGGCTTGGGTCCCTTTTTCATGGCGAGCCGAATGCTCTATCAGCGCGTCGGCGCTTTCGACGAGGCTTTCCGCGTAGCGGGCGATATGGAATGGGCCGGTCGGGCGCTAACCCACGTCCGTTTTCATGCCGGGCTTCAAAACGGCGGCGACTTCCTGATCCATGGCGACAATTTAAGCAATACCGGCAGCGACCGCGAGGATATCGAGGTCAACACTATCTTCCTGCGTCGAGGTGAATGGCGTCATTTGCGTCCGGCACATCCGCGCGCGCAGATGGATGCCTGGCACAGTTGGGGCAATACCACGGGCGTCCAGTTGCCCGGCGACGTTGAAGATTTTCTTTGGGGTCCCGCCGCCCACGAGCGCTGGCGACAATACCAACGTGAGCGCAAACAGGGACCCGTACAGCGCCGCATACGACTCGCCTTGGCGGCGCGCGGATTAATACGCAGTGTGGAATGGTCGGTCTACCAACGCAATCAACAGGATAGCATATGAGCGAAGGTCGGTTGCGACGTTTCCTGCCGCTATTCCTCATCATCTTCTCGACGCTGATCTTCTTTCGGCAAATGACCTTCAGCGATCTCATCCTGGCTCGGGGCGATACCTACAACTATTTCTACCCTTACTGGGATGTGCGCAACGCCGCCTTTCGCGCTGGCGAGCTGCCCCTCTGGACGACTGATCTATTCATGGGCGCCCCCCTGCTGGCGAACCCGCAGCTCGGCTCCTACTATCCGCTCAACTGGTTGACGGCGCCCTTTCGCGCGCCGCAAGCGATCAAGATCAGCATTCTTTTGCACAGCATCCTGGCTGGGCTCGGTGTCTTTTATCTATACCGTGAAGCCGTTGAAAAGCGCATCTTACCGGCACTGCTAGCGGCTCTTGTCTATAGCTTCAGCGGCTATCTGGGCGCCCACGTCGAGCAGATCAACCAGTTTCAAGGCTTGGCATGGCTGCCGATCCTGTTCACGCTCTATCATAGAACGTTGACCCGCGGACGGCCCTGGCGAGACGGGCTGTTGTTTGCCTTGGCCTGGGCGCTGCAAATATTCTGCGGGCATACGCAGACAGTCTTCATCAGTGGCATCGGGCTCGGCGTCTACGGCATCGGACTGGGCATGGCAGCGCGGGAAACGCCGGGGCAGATCGGTCGCCGACTGCTAACGCTGGCTGTGTGCACCCTTGTTGCCCTGCTATTGGTCATGCCGCAATTGCTACCTAGCCTGGAACTGATCGGCATGTCCAACCGCGGCAGCGGCTTTAGCTCGGGAGAAGCTACTGCATTCTCGCTATCGCCTAACTTGTTGGGGCGCGCCCTGCTGCCAAGCTACGACGGCCAGCTCTTCGGCGAGTATGTCGCTTACGTGGGGGTGATTGGGCTGGGATTGGCGCTTTGGGGCGTCGCGGCCGGCCACCTTCCTGTCGGCAAGCGACGGCTTTGGATCGGCATGGCGCTTCTGGGTTTGCTTCTGGCGTTGGGACGCTACAGTCCGCTCTTTTTGCTATTGGTGGAATTGCCCGGTTTCAACCTGTTTCGCGTGCCGGCGCGCTTCCTGGCATTGTCCACGCTGGGCATGTCGATCCTGGCGGGTATCGGCGTTTCCGCGCTTGGTCGCGCCCGTTCAAACGGGCGGGCGCGTGGCGACCGCCGCGGCGCCATCGCAGTAGGTCTGATAATCGCTGTGATCATCATACTGACGCGCTTCGTGCTGCAGCCGGATCCTGGCGCCATCTTTGGCGGTAGCGTGATCAGTAATTCTTCGCTGGCGCTGTGGGGGCTGGCGCTATTGCTATTGCTATTGCTGCTGATCTTGCGACATCGTTTGATGCCCTGTACTGCTATTGCGCTGGTCTTTGCAGAGTTGCTTCTAGCAGGGCAGAACATGCCTTACAACGACCTCAGTCCACCGGAAGTTTATCTGGGCCAGCGATTCACGATCAGCCAGATGCTGGCGTATCAAGCGGAAGAGATCGCTCCGGGACGGACGCTCTCCATCAGCCAGATCTATTTCGATCCCGGCGATATCGTTGCCTTGCGCGCGCGCTACGATCGCCTGGGTATGGATTTGAACGCCCAGTTCCACGCCTTGGACGCGGTCAAAAAGCAAGAGATGCTGATGCCGAATCTTGCGCTCACCTGGGGTATTCCCACGATAGACGGCTTCGGGGGCGGCATCACGCCAACGGTCTATTATTCGCAGTTCACTTCGCCGCTGCTGCCGGAAGGAACGGCGCGCGCTGTCGATGGCCGACTTGGCGAACGGATGGCGCTGCCCGAATGTCGCGGCGCTTGCATCCCCGACTTGCGCTGGCTACAGATGACTGATACACGCTATGTTATCGTCGACAAGGTCCACGATATTTGGCACGACGACATCGCATACGACACTGCGCTGGCCGATTTCTGGCAGGATGTCGATCGGATAGCCTGGCCGGAGGAGTTGTTCAATCAGGCTCGCATCTTGCACACCAAGCCGCTAGCCGGAAGAAGCGACGCTTTGGACCTTCAAAACGATCTGCTGCTGACAGAAACAGATGAGCAAGGATTGCAGACCATACTGGCCTCTGACCACAGTATTCTTGCGGTTACTCTCACATACAGCGGCAACAAAAGCATTTTCCTTCAGGTTCAGCCACCGGAGTTTGAACGCCTCCTTTCCAGCGCCATCAAAATCTATCGCGTGTCATCCAAGGGGTCCCGCGCCTATCTGGCGTCGCGAGTGCGCATCCTGCCCGATAACTTGCCGGGTCACGAAGAAGCCTTGCGCGTGATCCACGAGGGCGATCAAGTCGTTATTCATGGAGATGCCGAACTCGACGCTCTCGCCGTCGATCAACCCGGACAGGTATCCATCGTCGAATACGATGATACCCATGTGGTCTTGCAAGTGGACTCGCCGGCGCCCGCGTATCTGGTCTTGCGCGATGCCTTCTACCCCGGCTGGACAGCCAGTATTGACGGCGAACCGGCGCCGATTCTCCGCGCCAATGTGCTCTTTCGCGCGCTGCAAGTGCCCGCTGGAAAGAGCCGACTCGTCTTCACCTTCGAACCGCATTTGTGGCAAGTCTCCTTGGCAGCCGGAGTCGCCCTGTGGGTAGCAGCGCTCAGTTTGCTTGTTTTGCTCTTTCGCCGCGCGCGGTCGGATATGATCGGCACATGAAATAAGTGCTTTCCATTACGGTCTAATTAATTGACCAAATAAGTTGCCAGACTGCGCGTAAATGGGACTTCCGAGCCTGACAAAACTCCGTTAGGCTCATGGCGATCCGGTCGGGATTCTCCGCTAACGAAAGAACTGCCGTGAACGAAAATAAACCTCTTGTCATGCAAGGCCATATTTCAGCGAATGCATCTGCGGTATATCGTGCGCTGACAACGGAGGATGCCGTCCAGGCCTGGCTGGCGGAATCCGCAGACATGGATCTAGCTGCCGGGCGCTTCCTCTTCTGGGGCAAGACGACACCCTTTAACCCGAGCCGGCACGACAAGCATTTGACATTGCTGGCGCATGAACCGGATCGCCTGCTCAACTTCGCCTGGAGTATGGGACAAAATGCCACGCTCGTCACGTTCAAGTTACAGGCGCTGGGAACAGAGCAGACAGCGCTGACGCTGATCCATCAACGCGACGAGCAGCAAAATGGCGAGACCTTCTCGCTGGAGGATTTCTGGTTCGTACATCTGGAAAACTTGCGCCGCTTTCTTGATGGTAAATCCTGCGAGGCGCGCGTCGATTTCAGCCGGCCGATGACGGGCAACATCAAACATGCGCTTGACTCCACCGCGTCTGTGGAACGCATCTTCGACGTTCTCACCCAGCCAACATGGATGGAGCGTTGGATCGCCAGTCAAGCGCAGGTGGCCCTGATTCCGGGTGGAAAATATGACCTGGGCTGGGGCGTGGAGGGCATCCGCGTGATCGATTGCGAGCTCAACAAGCGCCTGACGATCAGTTGGCAGGAGGCGGATGAGGCGCCCACCGAGGCGACCTGGTTGCTCGAGCGGATCGCCGGCAAGACACGTATCAGCTTTGACCACAGCGGCTTCTCCCCGGATTTCCCCAACAACGGCATCTGGATCGGTTGGCTGAACTACCTGAACTGGATCCGATCAGTAGCGGAATACGGCGAGAGTTGGCAGCCGCCCGCCATTCCGCTAGCCGGTCATCCCTGGGCGCATATCTATCCCAAGTCCATGCACGAGATGCAAAAGAAACTGGTACAATCCGACCTTCTCTTGGAAGCCTGATCGCTGGAGACGAAGGAGCAGCTCAATATGACAGAGATATACGGCGGTGTACATTCAGCCACGGCAGCGCTAAAGAACGCGCTAGCCTTCGCTGGCGTCGCAGATCCGCGCAGGGGAGAGCCGCTGAGCGAGGCCATGATCCTGGGCATCGGTGGCGGCTTAGGCGCCTGTTATATCTTGTGGGAGTTCGAGGCTTATGATTCGGCAATGATCGTCCTAGGTTTCCGCAATCGCAGCAATTACCTGGCCGATTTCCTGAAAAACGCTTGCCAGCGCCTCAACGTCAGCGTCGATATGCGCGAGACGGCGGGCAGCAAGAAGGCGCAAGCCAATCTGGACGATGCCTTGGCAACGAGCGGAACGGCGCTGCTTTGGACGGATAAAGCCAGCCTGCCCTACCATGGGCTGCCGGAAACGCAAAAAGGACACATCGTCCACTTCATCCGCGTCAGCGCTGGCGAGGGCGACAGTTATGTCGTCGACGACCTTAGCGAAAGCCCACGGTCTCTGAGCCGCGAGCAGCTCGCCGCGGCGCGGAAACCGATAGTATCTAACAAGCAGCGAAGTATCTGTCTGATACCGGCGTCCGCTTTTGATCTGCCGAGCGCGGTGCTGGCAGGCATCCGGGATCATATCGACTTCTTGAGCCGCAGTTCTGAGTCATTTTCTTTGCCAGTGTATCGAAAGTGGGCAAGGCTGATGACCCACCCCAAGAATAAGAAAAGCTGGCGCGTGGTATTCGCGCGGCGCGCGGGCTTGTATTTGACACTGCGCACCATTTACGAAGGCATTACGCTTGACGATACCGAAGGCGCTGGACTTCGGGAAATGTATGTCGATTTCCTTGAAGACGCGAACGAGATACTCGATGTGGATCTCAGCGCAGCGGCCAACCTGTATCGCGTATGCGCGGCGGAGTGGCGCAAGCTTGCCGAGATGGCCCTTATGGACGAGCTGCCGATTTTCGCCGAAACCAAAGCGCTGATGAGGGCGCGTTATACGGCTTTCGCGCAACAAGATCCAGCGAGCCTTGACCGCGCCATGCGCGACTTGCAGGCACTTGAAGCGCCCAACAACCTGGAGGGCTGGCCGCTCGACGAAGACGCGACTGATGCGCTTTTTGAAGGTATGGGTGAGCAAATCAATATCATTTTTGAGGCGGAACAATCCGCTCTTGCTGCAATGAAAGACGCTATGCCATAGACGAACAAAAAGCAAAGGAGAACACAACGTGAAACTGGGAACCTATGTCGAGCTCTTGAATTATGTGGATGACACCGTGGCCGCGGGCGCTTATTACAGCAAGCTGGGCTTGGTCGCCGTGGGCGATGATGTCTACACCGATGGTCGCTATCACCTGCGTCTATTGATCGGCGAAGGTGAAAACCCCAGCCTGCGCTATTACGGCAGCGAACTCGACGCGCTCAAAGAGAGTGGGCTTGAGCTTGTTGACAATACGCTGACCAGCCCGACCGGCGTCAAAATCCTGCTGGATGCGGCGCCCGCGCCGCGCCAACTGCCGCATGACAGCGTGGCCAAAGCGCCCGACATCACGCGGCTGGGCAAGTTCGGCGAGCTTTCTGTGATGACCGACGACTTGGAAACGGAAGGCGCTTTCTGGGAAGCAGCCGGCTATGAGACGCTGGGCAAGTACACCGAGCCCATGCCCTGGGGCATTTGGTGTGACGAGATGTACCTGATCGGCATCCATCAGTACGGCATGATCGAGCCCTTTTCCATCACGCACTTCGATCCCAACATGAAAGACGTCAATGCGAAATTGGTCGAGCAAGGATTCGAGTTGGAGCCTTTCATGGACAGTCCCGACGAGAGCGATCTGACGCATGCCACGCTGATGACACCCTACGGGATCAAGTTTTACCTGTTCACCGGGGACATCTCCGAGGCGAAACCTTAGTTAGTTTGGCTGTAATCGTTCGTCGAGGGAAAGACTTCGATTAGGTTGCGCGCGCGATAGAAACAAACATCGTAAGACATAAAAAAGTTTACCTGACCCAGGATTACCGGGATATCTACCGACGTAGTCCAGGCGAAGGCCAATCTGACCGGTGCATATCCAGGTATCTGCGCCGACAAGACTATGCCACGTGCTTCGTGTTTCGCAAGGTTTCCGGAAAGGTGGAAAAGCTCCCGCTGGTGTTCCCACGTGGCGCCAAGATCCAGTCCTATATCATAAGGCAATGCATTGACATCCGCGCCCGTATCGAGCAAACCTGTGGTTTCAATTTGACGTGAATTGTTTCGTAACAAAATCGGGAGAATCGGCCGCAATGCTAACTCGCCACGCAGGTTGCGGAGGGATGAATAATTGAACTGTTGACGATTATTCATTTCCCTCTTGGTCTTCCTTGAGCATCTCTAGCAAGGTATTCGCAGCTTCAGGGGCATCAAAAGGTGACCATATTTCATAGGTCATACCTGCTCTGAATAACTTGTTTTCTTCTAATGACAGCTCTCCTGCAAGTATCTCTATGACTCTCAGTTTCTCTCCACGGTCCAGTCTTTGAAGCTCATCTAAAAGCACTTCGGAAATCATAGCTGCCGTCTCACGCTAACTCAGATACTATTGTTCTATTGTAATTCAGATGTATGGGCCTGTCACCTGAACATTTGGATTGGAACACCCCAAAAGCTGGGGAACTAGAGAACAGAGTTACAAGAATCGCAATAGAATCTTCGGATCAAATGTCGTTTTCATCTGAGTAGGAAAGAATTCTGGCATCAATTAGCCACGAACTTAGAAAGGCTTTACTTATGTCAACTGAATGGATGTCAATACTTCAAATATTCGAGATGTTCCCAGACGTAGGAAGTGTGATGAACGCATAAGATATGAAAGATAAGAAGCACTGTTGCGAACAGGTTCAATCTGAAACACAAGATGCACAATATGTGATTAACGATACACCGGAGAACGTCGCTCGTGCGTTATTCGGTATGGAGAGAAAAACGCAACAGTCCCTGTAAGAAACTAAGAACGTGAAACAAACGTCGCAGTAAGTACCCATCTTTGCAGAATGCTTGCATATTAGACCCCGGTCAGCTCTAATGCCTTGCAAGATGTTGTCTTGAATATTCAAGTCAATAGGGGCTATTCATGCCAGAGTACCAAGCTGATCACGAACGCCGAATTGCGGCAATTGAAGGACAGATGCAATCGGTAGCTACAAAAGCCGACCTCGCCGATCTGAAACACGACCTCACGCTCTCTTTCCAATCTGCGATCAAGGCCCAGACTGACGAACTTCAAGAGTCTTTGGACAAACATGGCAATGAAATGCGTCAATTGCGTGAAAAGGACAGTCGCCTTAGGGTATAGGAGACACTCTGAAAGTAGTTGCGCCGTTCATTGTGAGTATTATAGCCGTATTGGTAGCTGTTCTAAAATGACAACTACCACGCCCTCGCAGTAAGTACCTCTAAGCAAAATCACTACAATATTAGTCCACCGGGAGCTATGGCACTTTGGTATATAGTTCCCAGAAACCGGGGGCGCGGTGTATGGAAGTGACAGCAAAGCTGCGCGGCATCGTCATCATACCGGCGCATCCCATCTGGGTCTGCGACCAACTCTCCCGCTGAACCTCCGCCCTCTGTGCCTCCGCGAAGAATCAATGATATACTTCTCGCTGCTCACCGACCGACAAGACAGGCCATGACCGATAACGGTATCACCCACATCACGGACGACATCGTACAAGTCCAAATCCCGCTGCCCTACGCGCTCAATATCGTCAACTGTTACCTGCTGCGCGGCGAAGGCGGCTGGACCCTGGTCGATACCGGCTTGAACACGCCGCCCGCGCAAGCGCAGTGGAAGGCCGCGTTGAACCAGCTTGGCATCGCGCCAGACGATATCGAAAAGATCATCCTGACCCACATGCATCCTGATCACTTCGGCATGGCCGGCTGGTGGCAGCGACTCGTTGAGCAACCCATGCCACTGGTCATCCCCGAGCTGGAAAAGCCGCAAGCGGCGTATTTCTATAACAGACGAAACACCGCGCGCTATCATCAGTGGCTGCTCGCCTGCGGCGTGGACCAGGTCACGATCGACGAAGTCGAGGGCGCGCTAGGCAGCACGCGCGATGCGACGCTTCCGCATCCTCTGCAGCAGGATTACCTCGAGGCGGATAGCGTTGTCCGAATCGGAATGCGCGATTTCCGCTCCATTCACGCGCCGGGCCACAGCGACGGCCAATTAATCTTCTACGACGCCGACGATCGGCTCATGCTGTGCGGCGATCATGTACTGATGAAAATCACGCCAAATATCGGCGCCTGGCAACATTCCCAACCCAATCCCTTGCGGCGTTTCATGGATTCGCTGCGTTCGCTCGCCGAGCTTGATGTGAGGCTGGCCTTGCCCGGGCATAAGTGGCTGATCACCGATTGGCCGGGGCGCATCGAGGAACTGCTGGATCATCATGACCAGCGCCTGGGTCATACGCTGGATGCCATCGCCGGAGGCGCGACCACCGTGCGCGGGATCGCGATGGTCATCTTCCCTTTCGAGCGCTTCACGCCCCACGAATGGCGCTTTGCCATGGCCGAGGCGCTGGCGCATCTGCAATTGTTACAAGAGCGTGGGCAGGTGACAGGGCTTGAGGGAGAGGTATATCGTTATCGCTTGAATTGACTCGCCCGTCACTCCGACCAGTAGACCCGGGCGGCGTTCCGCCCCAGAATTTTCGCCTTCTGCTCCTCCGACAGAAACTCACAGTGAACACGAATCATGTTCAGCAATTGGCGATAGCTGCCGCTGGTCAGCAATCCCGGCACATCTGTACCCCACATCAGCTTGTCCGCGCCGATCAAATCGACGGCTTTGCGAATATATTCTTGCGCCACGACATAGGGATATTCGTCGTAGTCGGGCGAATAGGCGGGCAAGGCCGATGTATCGAAAGTGACATTTTGCAGCCGCCCCAACAGGATCTGACCTTCCCATGCCGCGTTGAGCGCGTCGTCCTCGGGGCTTGCGATCGGTGGCTGCGCCAGATGCGCGATAACGATGTTCAGCGCAGGGTAGCGGCGGGCGATAGCCGCGACATTGTTTGTCTGGTACGATGCGCTGCAGGCCTTGCCCAAATCGAAGGTGACAACCAGTTTTCTGCGCTGCGCCTCTTCGTAGATCCACTGGAATTCCAGCGAATTGATATTCAGATCGGGGGTGCGACCGGTCAAGCCGGTTGTCTCGGTCAGTTCGAATTTGACGACCCGGAAGCCGTATTCATCGACGCATTGATCAAATTGCTGTCGGACATCAGACGCGCGGGGATCGGGAGCAAAGGCGCCCAGGAAGCGGTCAGGCCAGCGTTTGACGGCTGAGGCGACAGTGGCGTTTGCCTCGCCGTAGAAGGGACCTTGCAGCAAGACCGCGCGTTCAACGCCCGCCCAATCCATCTGCGCCAGCAGCATCTCTGCGGTGAAAGCGGTTGTCGCGCTAAAAGGCGGAAGCAATTGTATCGTGTTTTCGCCCCAGCGCACCCTGCCCCAGGACAATGAACGCGTGGGTCCGGTCGCGGTCTGGCCACGTACCGCCGTCATGATATGGGCGTGCGCGTCAATGATCATGGTTGTCCACTGCCCAACGTCGACTCAAGCCGACAGACCCGTGATGCGCCGCGCCTCTTCCGGCGTGGCGATCTCGCGCCCGACCTCCCTGGCGATGCGCACTGCCCGCTCAACCAATTCCGCGTTGCCTTTGGCGTAGACACCCGGCTCGATATAGGGGCAGTCTTCCATGCCGACGCGCACATGACCGCCGATGGCGATGCCATGCGCAATCGTCGACCAATAAACCGCCGGCGCCATACAACTCATGCTCCAGTTGACGTTCGCGGGCAAGTGGTCGACCATGAACTGGATGCCCTTGGCCGAGGGTGGCGTCCAGCTTTGCCCGGGCCAGCCGAAGAAGAGGGTCGCCCACAGTGGATCGGGCAGCAGTCCCAACTCGTCCTCGCGCCGGTCGCCCACCCAGAATTCACCCGCGCGCACTTTTTCGATCGCCCAAAAGGCGCCGGTGCTGAAGCATTCGATCTCCAGTTTGACATCGTTTTCATTCGCCAGACGGGTATATTCGCGCAGCTCGGAGATGGGATGGATCGAGTAGCAATAGCCGGCCGGCGGATGTTCCGGCACCGGCTGAAAATACTCGTCATGCGAGTCGAAGTTGATCGAGCTCATGTCCGGCCTTAGCTTTTGCCACAGTTCGACTTTCTGCTCAAGGCGGATGCTCGCCAAGCCAAACTGCACAATAGCTTTTCCTGTTTCGCGGATGCGGTCGCTGATTTCCGCCCAGCCATCCATGATCGGTATCTGTAAGAGCCTGCCATCGGGCTGAATCTCAGTGTCGCTGACGTAGGAGCCATGGACGTGGCAAATTGATGCCCCGGCGTTGATGGCGCGCACGTATTCGTCGGCGACACCCGTGGGATTATCCGGTTTCGGTCCCTTGGGATTATGCGGAAAGGTCAAAGTGGTATCGCAGGTGACGGTAATAACTAGTTTTTCCATAAGTCTTTCTCCCTTGAAATCTCAATTTGTTGGCCTGTGACTGCCACATGAACGCGCTCAATCGAATGTGAGAACGATGCGCCCAATAACGCCGCCCCGCAGTTCGTCCAGCGCCTCGTTCACTTGCTGCAGCGGGTAGCTGGCGCGCACGATCGACCGTAGCTTGCCTGTCCGGTAGAGCGCCAGGCAACGGCGCAGATCATCGCGTCTGCCGGCACGGGCGCCAATCACTTCTTTCTCGTTTTGCGCCAGTTCTTTGCCGGGCAAAGGCAGCGCTTCCGGCGTATAACCCACGATCACCATGCGTCCGCCGCGGCGCAAAGCCGCGAATCCGGCGCGCATCGTGTCTTCCAGGCCGACCACGTCAATGACGCGGTCGACGCCCATGCCCCCGCTGCGGCGCAATAGTTCGTCGACAAGTTCAACGGCGCTTGCCGACAAAAATGTCGCTGCGCCTTGCGCCCTCGCCCAGCTTTCTTTAGCCGCATCGGCATCGACCGCGATCACCTCAACACCCGATGCCGCCAGGATCTGTGTCACGACCGAGCCGACCCCGCCCACGCCGATCACCAGGGCGCGGTCGCCAATGCTGACATCGGCGCGATCCACCGCGTGCAGCGCGGTCATGCCGGCGTCGCAGCAGGTCGCGCCGTCTTCGAATGTCACGCCGTCGGGCAATCGGATCAACTGCTGCGCGGGCAGGCAAACGGTCTCCGCGTACCCGCCGGGCACATCCAGGATGCCGACAATGCCACGCATATCAAGACAGAGCTGATCGCGGAAGCTGCGGCAATAAACGCAAGAACCACAGGTGACAAAATTGTAAACGACGACGCGATCGCCCACGGTAAAACCGGTCACATCGGCTCCACATTCGATCACTTCGCCGGCGATCTCGTGACCCATGACAAAGGGCAGTTCCGGCACATATCCAAAGCCGTCCAGCAGCTTCAAATCGGTGCCATCAATGCCGCAGGCGCGCACCCGCAAAAGCACTTCACCGGGCCCCGGCTGCGGCGCTGGCAATTCTTCGATCGAGAGCCGCTCGCCGATCTCGCGCAGGACGGCCGCTTTCATGACTTGTCTCCGTCGACAAGGCCGATCTCGACCAGGGCGTCACGATACATGGGCAGGCCCCATTCGTAAGACTTTTCCGGTACGGGGTAACCGTACATGTCCAGCGTCGATGTCCCGGAGAAGCCGATATCCGCCAGCGCGCGATTCATCGCCGCCAGGTCAAGCACACCTTTGCCGGGCGGGAAGTGCAATTCGCTGGTCACGCCATCAGTATCGGAATAATGCAGATGTTCGATGCGCCAAGCCAAGTCAACTATCGCATCCACATAAGATGACGGTTGCCCAACGCCATAATGGCAGAAGTCAAAAAGAATGCCGAAGGATTCACGTTCCAGGCTATCGCAGAGCCGCTTCATGAACGTGTTGTCCATACCCAGCGTGAATGGATGTGGCTCAGCGGTGAAGCGCGCACCCTTCGGTCGCGCATGATCTATCGCCTCGCTGAAGAGGCTGACCAATACCGCAAGCAGGTCGTCATCGGGCCTGTCGTCTTGTGGGCGCACACCTTCCCAGACCATCACATCTTCGACGCCGAGTTCAATGGCGTAATCCACATCTTCTTTCAATCCGGAGAGCGTACGGTCATAATTCGCTTGCGTTCCAAAAGGCTGAAAATAGTCGGCGCCGACCACGTTCAAGCCCCACAATTCCAAGCCGAGCTCTGCGGCGAATTCGCGGAAATGTTGCATCAGCAAGGGTGTCTTGCAGCCGGCAAGATGTGGCTTCCACATTTCCACGGCATTGCAGCCGGACGCGGCCAGCCTTTGGCAAGCCTCTTCCACCGGGTACGCTTCAAACGTGATTGAGTTGCCACACAGACGCATCTTTCATTCCCCCTCGAGGTCGACTTCGAGCTCGCGCGCCAGATCTTGCATTGCTGTCCACAGACTTTCGGGCAGATCAATCCCTTCTCGCTGACGGCGCTGCGCGCTGCGGAATTCCGGTTCGCCCGGGAACAGCACTTCGTCGAAACCGGCGCGCGGACGTGATGACTTGACGTGTTCGATCAAGTCTCGGGTGCGGCGCTTGAAGCTGTCGATATCTTCAAAGGCTTCGATGTTCATCACCTGGAAGAGCACGCCATTGCCCCCCGCCTTTGGCGTCTCGCTGACATACCCAGCGCCGGTTAAACCGCCCGCCAGCATCTCGATCATCACGCCCAGCGCGTAACCCTTGTGCCCGGCCGCGCCGCCCAGCGGCAAGATGCCACCCATCGGCGGTCCGTAGAAATCCCTCGCGTCGGTCGTCGGCATGCCGGCCGCATTGATGATGACGTCGGGCGGCAAAGCCTTGTGGCGATAGAGGTGATCACGCACTTTGCCCTCTGGCATCACCGAGGCCGTAATATCCACCAAAACCGGCCATTCATAGCCGCTAGGCGCGGCAAACGCCAGTGGCGTCGGCGTGAAGCGACCGTCGATCCCGCCCCAGGGCACGACGGTGCCATCGGATGCGGTATGCGAATTGACATAAGCCATACCAATCAAATCTTGCTCGGCGGCCATCAAGACGTATTCGCCCAGTCTGCCGATATGCGGACAATTGCGCAGCGCGACCAGGCTGATGCCGTGCTGCGCCGCCATGCCAATCGCCTTCGCCATGGCATCGCGGGCGGCGACCTGCCCCCACGATCGCCCGGCATCCAGCAAAGCTGTGCTCGAGGTCTCGCGCAGGGTCTTGACATCCGCGGCCGGGTTCACCGCGCCTTCCCGCACCAGTTCGGCGTATTGCAAAAGCCGCATGATGCCATGCGAATCGTGCCCGGCCAGGTTCGCGCGCAAGAGCGTCTCGGCCACCCAATCCGAGCGCTCTGGCGGGGAACCGAGGCAATTGAGTATCGCTGTCCCTACTCTCTTCAAGCGGGTAGCTTCCATCATAGGCACTAGCTGTCTCCGTTCGCTAGACTGGCATGGAAGATATCTAACATATCGCGCGAGCCCTGCAATATCAGCCCTTGATCTGAAGCGATCGGGATAATGTGCAAGCCTTGCTTTAGCAGGTTGCGCCATCCGAATGGGCTTTGCGGATCGGCATCGGGGGACCTGCCGGAAGCGAAGCCGATGGTCGTGTGGCGTGCTTTTTTCACCACCTCATCAATTGCGCCAATGACACGTGGATCGTCAAAATGCGGCAGCAAGCCCATGCTCGCGCTCAGGTCGACCGCGCCGAACATGAAGGCGTCCAGGCCCTCGACCTCCAGCACCGCGTCGATATCTTTCACGGCCTCAATTGTTTCGATCATGATGACGACGATGGTCGATTCGTTGGCTCGCGCCAGGTATTCCTTTTCGTCCAGTCCGTAACGGCTGGGTCGACGAGGACCGGTACCGCGGATGCCCTGCGGCGGGTACTTGCAAGCGGCGACCGCTTGCCGCGCTTCTTCGGCGCTGCGAATATGCGGCACGAGCACGCCGCTGGCGCCCATATCCAGCACGCGCTTGATATGAGCGGGATCGTTGGCTGGTACGCGCACGATCACCGGTGTATCACCCAAGCCGATGAGCAGGTTCTGCAGCGCCTGCAAATCGATTGCCGTATGCTCGGTATCGATAAATACCCAGTCCAGCCCGACATCACGGATCATCTCGGCGACGGTGATATCCGTCAGGCTCATCCACATGCCCGGGCTCGGTTCTCGGCGTTGCCACTTGGCTTTTAAGTCGATCGCATTCACGTTGTTCCTCATTCCTGTACGTTCATCAATAAGACCTGCTGGTCAGTGACCAGCGGCAAGGGCCGCAAATGCAGCCCGCCATCCACCACAAACTCGGCGCCGGTGGTGTAGGGGCTCAGCCGGTCCGAGAGCAGCAGCACCGCTGTCGCCGCCAATTCGTCAGGCTGGCCAAAGCGTCGTAACGGAATCTCTCCGCGCACGATATTCGCCTTTTCGTCACTGATATCTTGCGTAAGCGGCGTAACGAAATGACCGGGAACCAGCATATTGACGCGGATGCCTTGCGGCGCCATTTCCAGCGCCAGCGTGTTTTTGAACACGCGCAATCCGGTCTTGGCAATGTGATAGCTCGCTTCGCCATAGGCTTGGTTGAACTGCGCGGTCGACCCGATGATCAAGATGCCGCCGCCGCCCGTCGCGATCATGTGCTTACAGATTTCGCGGCAAGCCCAGACACAGGCGGAAAGGTTGGTATTCAGGGTCTTGTACCAGGCATCCGAGCTGATCTGTGTAACAGGTTGATGAGCTGCGATCGCGGCGTTATTGACATAGAGGTCAATCGATCCCAGCTCGCTGACTGCCTCGTTTACCATGCGCCGGACATCGGCTTCAATGCTGACATCGGCCGTTATGATTGTCGCGCGGACGCCGTGGCTCTTGATCTCGCGGATAGTCTGATCCGCCGGCTGATTGCTGGCAACGGCGATGTTGACGCCTTCGTTGGCGAGCGCCAATGCGATGGCGCGCCCAATGCCGCTGCCGCCACCGGTGATCAGCGCGTTTTTGCCGCGCAATCCGCACTCCATCATGCGCTATTCGCCTTATTATCCACCAGGAGCGAAAGCTCGCTTTCGACATCGAAGAGGTGCATTTGCGCGCCGTCGAAATGCAGCTGGCAGGTCTCGCCGACCGCTACGGAATCCAGCGCGTCAACGATCACACCGAAAAGCTGATCGTGTACACGCACGAACATCAGATCGCGGCTGCCCAGCGCTTCCACCAGTTCCACCTCGCCCGTTACGCAGTTGTCACCAGGACTCGTAACCAACTTGATTGCTTCCGGTCGGATGCCCCAAATGACGTGATGAGAACTCATCGACCGAAGCCCCGCAGTGAAGCGTTCCGGCAACTCCAGTTCAAAGCCCGGCAGTTGCACAAAGGTTGCGCCGGACTCATCGACTCGTAGTGCGCCGGGAAACATATTCATGCTGGGCGTGCCGACGAAATTGGCGACGAAGGCGTTGCGCGGCGTGAAAAAGACCTCGTGCGGCGTACCCACCTGCTGGATATCGCCACGGTTCATCACGATGATCTTGTCGCCCAGGGTCATGGCTTCTTCCTGGTCGTGCGTGACAAAGATGAAGGTTGTGCCGGTATCTTGATGCAGGCGCTTGATCTCAGTGCGTAATTGCACGCGCAGCTTGGCATCGAGGTTGCTTAGCGGCTCGTCCATCAAGAAAACCTCGGGGCGCCGTACCATCGCCCGCGCCAATGCCACGCGCTGCGCTTCTCCGCCGCTGACCTGACGCACGCTGCGCTCGAGCAGTTGGTCGATATTGACCAGGCGCGCCACCTCGCGCACGGTGCGGTCGATCTCTTTCCGATCCAGCTTGATAGCGTGTAGCGGAAAGGCGATATTGTCGTAAACGTTCATGGTCGGGTACATGCTGAAATTTTGAAAGACCATGGCCACGCGTCGGTCCTTGGGCGCCAGATCGGTGATATCGCGCTCGGCGATAGTGATGCGACCGCTATCCGGCTGCTCCAAGCCGGCGATCATGCGCAGGGTCGTGGTCTTGCCACAGCCCGACGGTCCCAAAAGCACCGCCAGTTCGCCTTTTTCGATCTCCAGATTGATCTGGTTGACCGCGACCGTTTCGGCGCTTTTGAAGTCCTTCACCAGGTCTTTGAGTACGACTTTCATGATGTACGCTTACTCCAAAATCCCAAATGTCAGCCCCTTGACCAGTTGCCGCCGCAAGATAATCGTCAGGACGATCACCGGCGTCATGATGATCAAGTTCACGGCGAAGAGGTTGCCCCATTCCACACGGGCGCGCACGACATAAGTACCGGCCGCCATCGGCAAGGTACTGGTTTTGTTACCGGACAGGATCAGCGCCAGAAAGAACTCGTTCCAGGCGAAGATGAAGTTCAAAAGCGCCGTCGCCACAATTCCCGGCCAGACCACCGGCAGCACCACACGCCAAAGCGCGCCAATGCGCGTATAACCTTCGACCATAGCGCTTTCTTCCATAGCGGCGGGCAACTCTACAAAGTATCCGCGCATCATCCAGATGACCAGGGGCAGCAAAAATGTCTGATAAGTCAAAATAAGACCGATATGCGTGTCGCGCAAACCAATATTTGTGGCGCGCTCCAGGAATAAGAACATGGCATAGAAGGGCAGCCCCACCACAATCGGCGGGATCATGCGCAGTGATATCAGCCATTGCATGAGGCCCCTTGAGCCGCGAAAGCGAAAGCGCGCGAAGCCATACGCCGCCGGCACGCCCAATATCAACGCGATGACTACCGAACCAACGGAAATGATCAAACTGTTGCGCAAGTGCAGCCAATTCTGCCGTGTGATCAAGACAAATTCGAAGTTTTCCAGGGTCGGCTCGAAGAGCCATACGGGCGGGCTGGAAATCCAGATGATCTGTGGCTTGAAGGCGGTAAGGCTGCCCGCGAGAACCGGAATCAAAACCAGCACGGCCATCGCGATTAAGATGGCATAGGCGAGGATTTTTTCACGCGCGGGTACAATCATCCGCCGCTATCCCACTTCGATGTCTTTATACAAGAAACGGAACATTATCGCCGAAATCAGGCCGATTACCAGCAGCATCAGGATCGAGCCGGCCGCCGCCCGGCTCAGCTTGTTAAAGGTGAAGGCGGTGCGATAGAGATACAGGCTCAGCGTTTCCGTGGTGAACGCCGGACCGCCGTCGGTCATCACGCGCACGATATCAAAGGTGCGGAAGGCATCGACCGTGCGCAATAGCAGCGCGACCAGGATCACCGGACGCAGCAATGGCAGCGTGATACGCCGAAAGATCATCCAGGACGAAACGCCTTCCAGTCGCGCCGATTCGTAAGGCGCGCGTGGCAGCGTCGCCAACCCTGCTTCGATGATGAGGAAGACTAGCGGATACCACTGCCAGATATCGACTAGAACCACCATCAGACGTGCTGTGCCGGCCTGTGCCAGAAGCGTTTGCCTGGGAATGCCCAGCGCGACCAGGAACCAGTTGATCAAGCCGAAGAGCGGGTCCAGCATCCAGTTCCACATCAAGCCGACCACGATTGGCGCCATGGTGATGGGAATGATCAGAAGCAAGCGCAGGAGATCTCTGCCACGGCTGATGCGGCGGATTAGCAAGGCGGCGCAAAAGCCCAAAGCGAAGGAACCGGAGACTGATACCGCCACGTACATCAGTGTATTGCCCATGCTCTGCAGAAAATCGTCGTTGCCCAGCATGCGCTGGAAATTCTGCAAGCCGACAAAGGGGCGCGATGTCGAGGCGAAGGTGACGCGGAAAAGCGAAACGCCGGTTGAGAAAATGATGGGATAGATGACCACTGCTAGCAAAATGATCAGAGCGGGACCGATGAAGAACCAGTGCCGATGCCGCTGCGTCAGGCGGTAGACGCGTGTTGACAAGCTTCGGTCTTGAGGCTGTGCTGATGCGTCGGGGTTCACAATTTCGTGTCTCTGGTCTGACCCCAAAATGCCCCCCTCCCCAAATCCCTCCCCCCATAAAGAGGGGAGGGTCTTTTTTCTCAAACGCTGCGGCTACAAGCCCCTTCCCACCATAGTGGGGGAAGGGGTCGTGGGATGGGGGGGATAAAATATGCTAGCCGCACTCGTCGTGGCTCAAGCCCAGTTCGACCATTTTTGCGCAGACGAAATCTTCGCGCTGTTCGACCGAAACATAGGTGATGCCTTCATCGTAGTAGCCGGCGTCCGCCACAATTTCGACGATATCGGCATTGGCTTCCGCCATCAGGCTCGCTGCGTCGCCGCCCGCCGCGATCTCTTGCAAGGCGCGGCCAATGGCGTTCTCGGCTTCTGGCCACCAGGCTTCCGCCGGACGTCCGATGCCGACTTTCGCCGCTTCGAAATTCGCTGTCAGATGCGGCCACTTCGCCACCAAATCGGGATCGGTCAACGCGGATGTGCGATGGCCGGCGCCACGTTGGTCCGCCAACAGGCGCGCAAATTCCTTACCGTGCGCCAACTGCAAATAGTCCCAGGCGACCTGCTTGCGCTCGTCAGAGATATTGGCGTTGATCATGTAAGCCGGCCCAGCCGAAAGCAGCGCGGACTGAATCTCGCCTGTTTCCGGATTACGCCAGCCGGGTATCGGCGCGAATGCGGTATGCGCGGCAACGATTGAAGCTTCCGGATCCAGCAATAGCGGGATCGCCCAACTCTCGGTACCATACATCGCCACTTTGCCCTGGGTGAAGTTCTGCAGAACCTCGCCAAACTGGTAGGACTCGCGTCCCGGGGGCTGCAAGTTGAGGAAGTCTTGACCGGCGAAGAATTCGGCTGTTTCAATCGCCGCTTCTGTACCGAAGAGCGGATTGAAGTCGGCATCGAAGAAGTCGACACCGCGCGAGAAGCCGAAATGGATCATGTAATCGAAGAGGATGTTATTGGGCGTGCCGTAGCGATAGTTGAAGCCCCATAGCTCATCTTCCGGACGGGTGAAGAATTCGCCGACTTCGGCCAGCTCGTCCCAAGTCTGCGGCACGGTCAGTTCACGTCCATAAGCTTCCTGGAAGGCGGCTTGTTCGTCGGGATCGCCAAAGAGATCGGTGCGATAGGCGAACATGCCAACCGCGACCAAGGTGGGAATGCCAACCCATTTTTCCTTGTTCATGGCGACGGTGCCAAAGGCGCGGGTGGTGAAGTCGTTCGGGTGCGAATCGCCCGGCGCGGCCAAATACAGGCTATCCAGTTCTTGCAGACAACCCATCGCCGACAAGGCGCCGGCCCAGCCGTCCTCGACAAACATGATGTCGAAGTCGTCGCCACCAGCGGCACACATGGTCTGAATGCGCGGCAGCAGATCACTGTGGGCAGCGTTTTCGTAGATCAGCGTGACGCCCGACGCTTCTTCATAAGCCGGATCGAGGATCTCGTGCTCATAAGCCAGAATGGGCACCACCTCTGTATTGACAATGCGCAGTTCCATACCTTCGTAAGGCCGCGCGCCGGTTGACGGGTCCGTCAAGGGGAATGAGTCCTGCGCCGATACCAGCGGCAGGCACAACGAAAACACAAAAAGCAACAGCAAAACGGTCTTCAGGCTTTTCATTTCTAACTCCTTGAACCTAAAACTTTTGTCGCTTGCGAAACGAGAGGGTGTTGATTTTCTAATAGCTTCTTCCTTTCTTTTTAACCGGGAAAAAGGATAAACGGACTAGTCTTGCAGGTTGTCCGGCGCTCCCATAGAAACGGAAAAATCATGGCTTATCTCTCGTATATAATTGCCGTATTCGTGCACGCGGTTTAGCGTCAAGCGCGTCGCGGGGCCGGAAACGCCCATCGCGGCGATGACTTCGTCTCGGTGATTCCTGACCGGCGCCGCCACACAGCGAACGCCTTCAAAGGTTTCTTCGTCATCTATGGCATAACCCCGCTGTCGTGTCGCGCGCAGCGCGCCGCGGAAAGCATCGACATCAATGATGGTCTTGCGCGTCATCGGCTGCCACTCAATCAGTTGATAAAGTCGCTCGCTGTCGGCGTCGGCCAGGTTTGCCCAGATCGCCTTGCCAACGGCGGAAACGTTGACGGGACGTCGTACGCCCAACATCGGCGCAACCGTGATCGCTTCTTCGCTCGGCAAATGATTCACGTAGACCACCTCGGTATCCTGCAAAACGGCAAGGGATGCCGCTTCGCCGGTTTTCTGGCGCAGTTTTTCCAGGTAGGGCGTAGCAAGCGTCGGGAAGTGCAGTTTGCCGGTGATGGTATGCGCAAAGGTGAAGAGCTTGCGTACGTTGACCACATATTGATCGTCGAGCGGATCGCGCACGACAAAGCCGTGTGCCGCCAGGGTATTGAGGATGCGGTAGGCTGTTGTGCGGTCGACATCCAGCGCCTTCGCCAGGCTTTGCGGCGTCGCCGACTGTTCCAGCACCAACTCCAAAGCGGTCAAACCACGAGAGAGGGATTTGACAACATTGCTTTGTATCTCGCTCATAATCGCAACAGCCCCCTTCATGAAGAAACGGTCAATACCTAAGCGGTCGCCCTTCCGCCGCGTGCTTCATAGCCATTGCCACCGCCGAAAGACAGCGCGCAGAGCCAATACCGCAATGGCGTTGGCGCATCCTCGGCCTTAGCTCTGATTTGCCTCGCATCCGCCTTCTGGAATCGCAGTCTGTATCCCTGCGCGGGTGCGAGCGACCATGTCTCGCCCCCATTCAATAATATCGGGCTCAGCGTCGAGTTCTATCAGGACTTCCAACTCCAGCTCCCGGCAGATGACCTCCTCTCTGGTGAAGGCTTCATGATCACATGTACTTACACGGGCGTGCCCCGCATCACGTCGATGGACGTGGCAGGCCTCGTGAACAAGGACTGCCGACTCGCGGATTTCCGACCGTGTGTGGGCCGGGGCTCCGTCAATCCACGCTACAAAAAATGTCCGAAGGAAGGGATCTACCGTAGACCACGGGTTACTCCTTTCCTGTTCGATCCGGTCCAGGCCGCTGAACACGTAGTCATAGCGGTGCGGCAGCCTGTTCTTCAGCAGGTCAAGCCTTTGCTCGTAATAGTCGACGAAGTCCGGGTCGCCCACGATGCTAATAAGCCCCGGAAGCGCGCAATGAAGATTGGTCTGGTATGCCTGATAGCCCTCCGCCCAATCCTGGTCGCCGTTGCATTGCCAATTGATTTCACAGCAATTGTCAAAAGAAATGATTTGCCCGATGGCGGGATGGATGGTAGGCCGGGTGGAGGGCAGGATGGTACGCCCGCTGACGGACCCGATGATACGCCAGCTGGCGGGCTGGGAAGACGCAGACGCCGGCGATTGCCCGGGCGCGCTGCACTGATTGTTCTGGAAGGCCCAATAGCCATCTGTCCAGTCCTGGTCAGTATGGCATTGGCGATCGACGAAACAGCAGTTGTCAATTTGGGCGGGAACCCCGCTGACGGGCTGGGAAGACGTTGGTGTCTGCGATTGCGCAGGTGCTGGGCATTGACCGTTCTGATAAGCCCAATAGCCATCAGTCCATTCTTGATCGCTACTGCACTGCCGATCAACGAAGCAGCAATTGTCGATGTCGCTCGCGGTCTGCCCTTGAGACGGGACGCCCTCTTCGACGCGGGTGTAAGCGACCCAATCCGCCATCCAGACATCGTTCCCGTTCCTGTTGATCCGCAGCCAGCGGCTGTGGCTGCCGACGACCTGCAGGGTTGTACCGGCTGGCGCGGTTTCGATGATGGCGCTTTCAAGGCTGAAAGAGGCTCTCAAGTTGGTGTTGTTGGTCACGCGAATGGAGTAATTCTGCGAAGATACTACGCCGCACAAAAGAATCGCAACTATAGTTGTTGCAAATAACCTTGCCGTAAATAAACGACTCCTTATGAAGATGCAATGAAGTCCCAGGCAGCGGAGCAAGTAGTGAAAAGAGCTGATCCTGTACCGTTCAAGCGAGTGTTTCCGTGACATTCGCCTTTTCTTCCTTATATCGTGTGCATGTCGCACAGACTGTGCATAATACGCACTATGTCGAGATATTATCCACTTTTGGCGAGCTTGTCAAATGGAGCCGCTTCGGCGCTGAAAACACAAATCACTACCCCACGGCCAAACAAAAAAAGGGGTGGGTATGTAGTGGTCCTATGAAACTGGACACGAAAATGCTGAATTTGAGGGAGGGTTTTGGTTGCATCCTGCCTCAAATTCTGCCGGTGTCATGTAGTCCAGAGCGCTGTGTATGCGCTTGTGCTGATAGACCACATCAATGAAGTGTCCGATTTGCTGTTTGGCATCTGCCATGTTGCGATAATCGCTCAAGTACACTTCCTCTTCTTTGATGGTGCGAATCACCCGTTCTGCGTATCCATTTTCGCCCGGCTTGCCGGCAGATGCCATGCGACCGTGGCGGCGCTAGTCGCACTCTGATTCCATGCCGTGCCACCATACAAAATCACAGCCGTGCCACCATTGATATTCGGGTTTTTCGATGTTTGCCAGTGTATGCCGCAACCCGGGCAGCGCTGAATACCCCGGACAACAGTCATCCAATGCTTCGATCTGTAGTGTCAGGCACTCCCTTTCGGCCTCCAGCCCTGTTGAAAAAAAATTTATCCCTGCTCCCGACGCCAGACCGACTTGCTGTTGATACGCGTGGCAAGCTTCATGGACAAGGACGCCGGCAAACCCGCCTGGTGTGCCTCCTCCATAGGTATGGTCCTGCCCGAAGAGCCAAACATTTACATCCGTAGGGCTACTGACAATAGTTCCGTCCGGAACCTGCAAGATCCAGTCTAAGCCGAAAACGGTATAGTCATACCAGTGCGGCGCTCGGGCTTTGAGCAAGTCCAGTGAGGCGTTCACCAGGGCAATGAAATCCGCGGATCCCTCTATTCTCATTCGACTGCGCTCGTTGTCCGCTTGACCAACACTCAGTACTGATTGCCCAGGCGCGCTGCACTGATTGTTCTGGAAGGCCCAATAGCCATTTGTCCAGTCCTGGTCAGTATGGCATTGCCGATCGACGAAACAGCAATTGTCGATTTGAGCGGGAACCCCACTGACGGGCTGGGAAGACGTTGGTGTCTGCGATTGCGCAGGTGCTGGGCATTGACCGTTCTGATAAGCCCAATAGCCATCAGTCCATTCTTGATCGCTACTGCACTGCCGATCAACGAAGCAGCAATTGTCGATGTCGCTCGCGGTCTGCCCTTGAGACGGGACGCCCTCTTCGACGCGGGTGTAAGCGACCCAATCCGCCATCCAGACATCGTTCCCGTTCCTGTTGATCCGCAGCCAGCGGCTGTGGCTGCCGACGACCTGCAGGGTTGTACCGGCTGGCGCGGTTTCGATGATGGCGCTTTCAAGGCTGAAAGAGGCTCTCAAGTTGGTGTTGTTGGTCACGCGAATGGAGTAATTCTGCGAAGATACTACGCCGCACAAAAGAATCGCAACTATAGTTGTTGCAAATAACCTTGCCGCAAATAAACGACTCCTTATGAAGATGCAATGAAGTCCCAGGCAGCGGAGCAAGTAGTGAAAAGAGTCGCTACTGGTCCGTTTTCGCGAGTATTTCCGTGACATTCGCCAATTCCTCCTCAAAAGTGTAAATGACGCACAGACTGTGCATAATACGCACTATGTCGAGATATTATCCACTTTTGGCGAGCTTGTCAAATGGAGCCGCTTCGGCGCTGAAAACACATATCACGTCCCCGCGGCCATACAACAAAAGGGGTGGGACACCCCACCCCTTGAAGCTAGAACGGTGTGATCAACTCTGTTCGGTCGTCAATGACGCTGTCGTCGATGATGACGAACCGCGACAGATCAGCCGGCTCCAGTGTAAAGTGGATCTCGTGCTGCGCCCCACCCTGGCTGACTTGATGCTGCTCGCCGACGATGAAGTATTCCTGGTCTTGGTGCCCGGTCCGCGATTCGCTAATGCGAATGCGGTCAAATAAGGTCAATCTCCGCGCCGATGGATGTTGGCGGGCATCGAGCTGCAACTCCCGCACTGTACCGGCCGGATGTTTGCGTCGCGCGAGTTCGTAGCTCGCAAAAGCCTGCGCCGTTGCGATATCGGATAAGGCGGGCAGATCCAGCGAGAGATGTCTAAGCCCGTGCAGATGAATGCCCGCGCCATCGCTGACGGTCAGTTCCAGCGGATCACGGCGGTAAAGTGGCTTGCCAATGACGCTCAATTCAGTGAGGAAAACATCGCGCGCGCTGCTATTTTCTAACTGTACTTGCAGGGACGAGAAGCCGATCTCGATCGTCCGAGCAGATACGCCGTCCGTGATCGGTCTGCCCTTGCCTTCCGCATCTCTGTGAAATGCCGAGTGCACCCGCTCCAGTTCGAGCAGACCGACCGGCTGCTGCAGGTCATCAGTGAAATGCAAGTTTAGGCTCAAGCTGGTCCTCGCGCCGATACGCTGCACCCGCGCCAACTGCCACATTGTAATACCACCATCTCCGATTTCGCGTGGGGTCATCAGCAGCGAGACTCGATTGACACGCTGATCTCCGTAGGCATAAGCCATGCCCTTCATGTCGTCGACAAATGCCGCCGCAAGCGTTTCTTTCACCAGCGTATGATGTCGATTGAGGAAAACGGCTTCGCCACTTCGATCAATATAGAATCGCCCGCGCTCGCTTTTAGCCAAATCGCGGATCGCTTCTCGTATCGAGGTCGTCTCTCCCCACCAATCGCCCACATAGGCGAATCGCGTCTTCCCTTCTTGCAGTTGCCGCCCCAGGTTCTGCGGAGGGAAGATCCGAACACTATCGACCAGGTCATGTCCCGGCACATCAATGATGCAATAGCCTGCTATTGCTGTACGCCGAACAAGAGCCCCATCCAGCAGGCGATCAATGACAACATCGGCGCTGGTATCGCTGATCGGCGCCAGCCGCGCCGGGCTGGCTTCCAGCCAGGGCTGAATGTCATGTACATGAATGACGGACCGTCCGTCGTTCCAATCGCCGGCATCGACAGTGACGTGGCTGACGAATCCGGTGAATAGCGTGACGCGCCCGCCACTGTCTTCGCACTCAATTTGTACGCGAGTGCCAATGTCGAGTCGCTTGCGTTCTGGCGAAAAGCTGCCAAGGGTATTGCGCAGCACGATCTGCGCCGTCCCGTGATCCGCGACGTTGTCGTAGGGCTGCCGCAGACCCAGGCGCCACTTGAGCTCGAGGACATTCGCGGCAACATCTTCTCCCAGGCCGAGGAAGTCCCCGTCGTGGTTCTCGTCGATGGCGATTGAGTATCGGCTGCTCATTTGTTAGATCCCCATCATCCAGGTATGACGAAAGGCGCAGCCGTAAAAGTCACTCTCGTCGTAGGCAAAAACACCTGCCTCCACTGCCACTCGCGCCGGCACCAATAGCGCCTCGCCCAAGGTGATGTCGGCGGCAATCGCATTGACATAGTTGTCGATCACGCTGACTAGCTGCGGCAGATGACCGCGCATGCCCAGCCCCTTTTCGGTCGGCGCCACCAGCAGCAAATGCGTCAGCGAATAGTAGACAGACCTGGCGTTGCCGCTGAAGGTGACCGTTTGCAGCCCTTCCTTGCGCTGTTTGAAGAGACGTTCCTTTTCCAGTTCCAGCGGCAGAACCAGTAGCGACGGTAGATGGGCTGCAGCAATGCGATCGGGAAGTTCATCAATATCGAAATTATTGCGTACGCCGCTCACGCGTATGAGCGACAGGTTGGACAAGGCAGCGCGAAACGTTGCCATTGGCATCTCCTTTATCGTCTATGAGTTTGTCTAGCTTGGGGAAAGCGCGCCCGGTTCAGGGTTGTTGCGCAGGTCGCAGGTTCCGGTGAATTGAATTACTTTGACAGGTTCTGGCGTCGTCGTTCAAGTGCTTCGTCTTCGGCCAGCATCCGTTCCAGTTCGGCTGTTTCCAGATCATCGACGTAGTGGTCTATCGCTCGTTCCAGATATGCTGGAAGGTCGCTGTGGATGTTTTGAAAGTTGGCGATAAAGCGCGGATCGGAATTATACATCTGTCCCAGGCCGCGCAGCATATCGAGGTTCGGCTCGTAGAATCGCCGCAAGTGATCTTGCCAGCGGTCCAATATGTCGACTAGCGCGCGGTCGCCGGCGTCCTTGCCCGCTTCCATCGCTTCTGCCAATTCGACATAGATCTGATTGCCTTTAGCGACAATCGCTTCTTGCTCGGTTTCGCTGTAACTGTTCCAGCGTTCGATCGACGCGTTGACGGTGCCGGGACCATATTGCAAGCGCGCTTCGCGCTCGTATTGCTTTTGTTCTTCTCCGCTATGACGCTTCAATTCGCGTTTGTTCTTGCTCATGATGGGTTCCCGGTTGGCTTGCAAGGCCCATATGATACGAGAGAATTGGTCTACGCAACAGGCAAAGTCATGCGCGTTTGCGCTTGAGATCCTCCGCGTTGTTATAGCGCCGAATTGACGGATAGCGCCAGGCGACCCAGCCGGTCAAGAGCACCGTGGCCAAGCCGCCGCTGAAAATGGCAAAAGGCGCGCCAAACAGCGACGCTAGGATGCCTGCGCGCAATTCGCCCAGTTGGGGGCCGGTCATGAAGAACATCATATTCGCTGAAGTCATCTGGCCGCGTAGCTCGTCTGGCGTCGACAATTGGCGGATGGTGCCGCGGATGATCGATGAAACCGTATCGCCGGCGCCGGTCAGCGCGAACAAGACGTACGAGAGCACGAAGACGGTGGAGACGCCGAATATCGCCGTGGCCAACCCGTAGAGCGCTACACTGAGCAAGAGGATGATACCCTGCTTCTTCAACTCGTCGCGGAGGGACAAGACGGTGCCGACCACCAGAGCGCCGATCGGTTGCGCTGTTGCCAGCAGCCCATAACCCGCCGCGCCAACGCCGAGGATCTCGCCGGCGACGATCGGCAGCATGGTACGGGCGGATGCGAATAGTGTGGCGAAGAAATCGAGCAACATCGTGCCCAGGATGATGCGCGTACTTAAGGTGAAACGGATGCCCACGACTAGAGAACGCCAGCCAATTTTCGTCTGGTTCGCCGGCCGGCCGCGATGTTTGATCTGCCAGATCGCCGAGAGCGCCACCAGAACGACGACGGCATTGGCGCAGTAGACGAAACCGGTATTGAACTTCGCCACCAGAATGCCAGCCACTGCCGGTCCAACGATGGTCGCTACCTGCATGACCAGCAAATTCAAGCTGATGGCGTTGCTCAGATCGCGCGCCTCGACTAGGTTGGCCACGATCGACTGTCGAGCGGGAAAGTCGAATGCGATCGCTGCCGCGCCCAGCGCGGTCAACAGATATATCGCTCTGATGTCAATCTGGTCGGACAGAGTGAGCAGCGCGAGGCTGCCCGCCAGTAGCGCCGATGCGATGTGCGTGCCGATCATGACTGCGCGACGGTCCAGCGCATCCGCCAGCACCCCGCCAAACAGGGCAAACAGGAAAACGGGAATCACGCGAGCCAATCCCAACAAGCCCAAGCCGAAGGCTTCGGACCCCATCTGAATTTCGTTGCCGAATAGATTGACCTTGAAGGTCTGCCCGCGCAGCAGCTCAAAGACATGCCAATTGATGGCGAAGAGCTGCATCTGTGTACTGATCGTGTAGAGCATCTCGCCAAGCCAGTAATAGCGGAAATCACGGTAGCGCAGGGCGACCAATCGGTTGAATTGATTCGTCATTGGCTTTTCGTGCCGCGATGCCCGAAATTCATCGCGCTAACATAACGCAGAGCGTGATTGAAAACCAGAATCAATCCCACCCGCCGACCCAGAAGGGACGCGTTCAGCTCGAGGTCAAACTCAGGCGGTCAGTCGCCGCAGCCGTGTCAGCAGGGGCGACGATTCGTCCGCGAGCAAACCCGCCGAGTTGATGAGCAATTCGGCATAACGCAGGCACAAGTCGCGGATTGCCGACGCTGCCCTGTAAGTCTCGATTGCTGTGCTTACAGCATGGGAAACGGCCACCGTTCCCTGTGCGCCGCGCAGCAAATGCAAGCGATTGCCCCCTCGGTCGATTGCGCTTAGGCGCAGGTACTCGTTTTCAATGCGCAACAGTTGGCCGACTTGAAAGCGTGGGCTGATACCGTCTTGATCCTCGCCATCAACATCATCAACTTGTATCCAGATGGCGTCGGCTGTTACGTCTATGTCCACGATGTGATCTCCGCTTTTGCGCCAGGCTCGGGTCCAGCGGTCGTGCCAGCCCCAGATGCCGGTGATGCTCACTTTTCCGTTGAAGACCTCGCCTTCGTTCAGAATCAGCACACTGGCCGGCAGATCGGCTCGGCTCGGTACGCGGCGCACAGTGTCCCCGCTGAGAATTTGCCGCTCTGCATTGATCGAAATCAGTTCCAGAAGATCGTCAGGCAATATCAACTCGCGTGGATTGGACCCGTCGATCGTCAAACTGCGCGTCTCCAGGAAGGGGCAATAACGCCTCTGCGTCAGGGACTCAATCAGGTGACTCGCTTTTTCCAGGGCCAGCCGCAGGTCGGTATCGGCGGAGGTGTCGGTCTCCTTCAACTGCAAGTGACGGCGGAATTCATGCAAACTTGCTATGCTGTACATACAGTACCTCTCAGTATTTTTGACGGAATCTTACGCAGTGCTATGCAGATGAACTGATGACGCTGTCGCTCTTGCGATGTGCGTGTTAACTTATGAGGTAGTCAAGCGAAAGACACTCGACTTGAAGATCCTCGCTATTTCACCAGAGCAATTTGATCCCGCGCGTCATCGGCTGCCGGTCGCCGGCGAGCTATTGCTGCCCGGTGTGCAAGTGGAGATAAGGGCGGGCGGCGTCGCGTTCACGCTCAAGCAGGCGCTGATGCGCGGCGATGCCTACGGGACGGTCATCGAGTTGTGTCGGCAGGGCGAGGTCGTGGAGGTCGCGCTAAGCGCGGAGCGGCAAGAGGATGGGGGTTATTTTTTCGAGGCGCTCTGGGTGCTGGTGGGGTGAGGGGACTTCGGCTAAAGGTATGAGAACTTAGTCAGTCTAGATTCATGAAAGTTACGCAAATACACATAAAAAGGAAGAATGTTGTCCTGGAGTTTCCGGAATCGGAAATCTACTATTGCTGAAACTGATCGTCTCTGACACTGTCGACTCCTCGCTTAGCTCCAGAACTGAAACTTGCGGAATATCCTCGCCTTCGAGACCTGCGGGCTCCGGCGGCACTAATCCATCTTCAAGATAAAAATAGATGAAGTCGACCTTAGCCAGTTCAATCCATTCCCTTGCTTCTTCTATTGTGTCGCCATGTGCAACACAACCTGGCATTTCCGGTATTCTCGCGAAAAACACCGGGTTTCCATCGGTATCGAAGTCCGGAACGAATTGAACCTCGTACGGTCTGGCCGCAAGCTTTCTAGCCTTTTTGAGTATCTTCTTCTTCATACATTTGCTCTTTCTCAACTATCCATAGTTTTACGCTGTTTCAATAGCTTGTCAATCTCTTTGATTGCGTCAGATTCATATCCTGCAGTAATCTTCTTGCCATAGGGCAATCCAAACCTTAACCTCGAATTGGCAGGATGAGAATAGATGATGTGTTTGCGTCCGTTTCTTGACTCGAATCCAAATTGCTTCAACAATTTCTGCAGTTTCCTTTTGTTGCAACTCGCAGGGTCTCTCCGGAAACGTTCTAGCGACTTGCGAGCTTTCGGCGACATCTATGCTTCGCTCTCCAAGACTTGCACTACAGCGACTTCTTCCGCTTCACCCTTGTTGATGCTTACCTTGAAGAAATAGTCTCCAGGTTCCTCAAATACCAATCCGTTCAATTCGAACAGCGCATTGTGTTCGGGAGGAATGCCTGTTGAGCTTCGCGTAAGCTGAAAAGAGGACTCGATTCTAGTTAATTCTTCGCCGGACTCGCTTGCTATAGATACCGATAAAGTATTAGGATCTAAGCTGCCTCCCACTTTCCCGGCAACTTTTACAACAAGGTACATCCGACGATGTCTGATGGGAAACGATGGGGCGGCTATGTTTCTGAAAATACCAAGAATATTCAATTTGTTCGTCAGCGGTTCAACAGCAGCATAGTCGGCAGTAACCAAAATGATGATTTTCACGATTTACCTCACGGCACAATCATCTGAGAATTCCAAAACAGTCTACCACAGTACCTACAAGGGCGAGGGCGCCCAGCGCCCCCGCCCCCCAGAGCCTACATCACGATGTTATACAGGCAACTCGCCACCTCGTTATCGAAGCGGACAAAAAAACAGTCGTTGTGCTACGTTGATGGATCTACGCCGACAGGGCGAAGGCGTAGAGGTCGCGCTATGCGCGGAGCGGCAGGAGGATGGAGGTTATTTTTTCGAGGCGCTCTGGGTGCTGGTGGGGTGAGAGGGATGTACTCGGCGCTCTTACGTGAGCTCTCTTGCCACTTTCTCGCTCACTTTGTTCATATCAAGGTAGCGGTTATCTTTGCTCGTTTGCAGAGCTGATTTCACCGCTGGTTTGAGCATTCGACACAGGGACTCTTTGTGATTGCGATAGATATACGCTAGCTGAAATAGCTTTGCCGGTGTCAAGTGAACGATATCCAGGTGCCATTCATTGACTCCGGAGTCAGGAGTCCTGCCTTTGCTATTGTCGGAAAGGAAATTCTTCAATACGGCATCTGTTGGCACGAGCATATAGTCGAAGTTTTCAATCTTGGTACGACCGCTTGCCAATGCAGCTACAACACGGTCAATCTTTGTTTTGTCATCATCAACAATATACGTGGACAAAGCACCATCCACAGTACTCAAACTTTTGAGAACGTCAGCGACAAGTTCGCCTTCGCCCAACCAGGAGAAGTCGTCTCGGCTCTTGTCCCACCAAGCCTTGTTGCCGATTCCGCGCAAGAGAAGTGCCACGATGATTACGATTCCAAGGCGGTTCGTTTTAGCTGATCCAACACCAATTGCAAGTCTTCCTTGAGCGCCTCGCTTGATTCCCTGTCAATGGCATTTTCCAATTCAGGAATAGAAAGCGGATCGTCAAGAAACGACAGACCTAAACCAGCGCCATCACGTACCCATGCCGAACAACTCCTTTTGAGGCAAGTCTCGAGCATCGCACGGCGCTCATCTCGCCAGACTCTTGAGTCCGAATTGCCGACATACTTCAGCGCTTCCAAGCCAATCGAAAATGCTGTTTCATCGTTTAAGATGATGTCTTGAATTTCTCGCAGCGCAGGCTCACCGTATTTCTCGATGACTTCTTCAAGCCCTTCCGAGAATGAATTCGTCATGCCGGGTTCAAGAGCGATGAATGTCGCGAGTGAGAACAAATTCCTGATTTCGGACGCAATATCGGATTCTTGCTTCAAGTCAGTTTCACCAACTATTGGCGGAGCGGGGTTCGTCTTCATCGGAAACCTCGGTGTTCAATGTAGTTGCGCATTTATGCTAGAGTCAGCCAAGTATAACACATATTTTCTATTGTAAGATTACGGTTAGAATTACACTTGAATCAATAGAGGGCGGGGGCACCCCTACCCCCGCCCTGCAAGACCTACATCACGATGTTGTACAAGCAGCTCGCCACATCGTCATCGATACGAACAAATGCCAGCCCCTCCGGCAACGCAATCGAGCTATGCCAAGCGCCGGAGTCGCGCTCAGCGCCGAGCGTCAAGAGGATGGGGGATGTTTTTTCCGGGCCTTGCGGGTGGTCGTGGGGTGACTTTACTTGCGACGCATGCGAAGCCTCCGCAAATCCTTCAGGAGGCTTTCGTTCAGTTTGCTTTCTTCAATGTGACCACTGGAAATGCTTCGATCAATCAGTTCTGCAATGACAGGACGAACAATTGGACCTTCCGCTCTGATCAAGGTCGATACGTGGAGCGCAAGTTCGTATAGCTTATATACGGTCAGACCTTGGATGTCGTAATGCAACTTGTTAACATAGGGATCAGGCGTCTGTCCGCTGTCCGGTGTTTTCGTTAAGTCAAAGCCGTGGTCCTCAAGCCACTTGACATCGACTAGAACATAATCAACTTGAGCCACTTTTCGCTTAGTAGCAGCAAGGGCAGCTACCATTCTGTTCTTCCCGACATTCGAGTTTGCCGAGTAAACAGAAAGATTAGAATTCTTTGTTCCTATGTCTTTTAGAGCCGCTGCTTGCAAGTCTCCAGCTTCCTTTTGCAGCCACCGCCGATGTTTTATTGTACGAAGAAGTGACGACACGACCACTAACTCACATGCTGACGAACAACCGAGGCGAGTTTAACCAATTCCCTTGCAGTAACATGCATTATCTCGAAGTGGTCTAGACTTGACCGACTGCAGTAATCGTTCTGCATGAAAAAACTTACGTCTACCAATACTCGACCAGAAAATGTAGTCTGACAACTACAGGGCAACTGGTAGTCCGAATCTTCTGTTGTTTTGAAGCGCAACAGATTATCGTCGTATGCTAGGAATTCAGCTTCCCCATATATCTGGCACAATTCGCTGTTGGAAGAATGCAAATCGTTCAGACAGTCTGCAGAAAGGTTTTCTCCCGTCTTCCACGCTTCGAGTCGAAGAGGAATGACTGCATACACGGGCTCTGACATTATCAAATCTAATCACGTATGTATGCCAATACCGCTTCTATATTCGCACGTACGTCCTTTACACGCTCGACCGTCAACATCTTCTCCAGCCGACGTTTTGACTTGGCAGCTCCCAAGTAGGAAAGTCCAGACACAGCAGCATCTCGTACTGATACGGATTCAGAGCTACATGCGTCTTCCAAAAGAATGCGCCGGGCTTCTCTGGTTTCGTCGTTATCCAATTCACCTATCCACAGTAACGCTTCGGCAAGATAAGATTCTCGAAAGAGATTTTGTTCAATTGCTCTTCTATAGTTAGCAATAGCTAACAACCCGTGGGTTCTAACGAACCGTCCTATCTCGCGCGAAAACATTGTATCCATGCCGTCTTCAAAGTGTTCCCCCGCAGCCAAAGAAAATACTTTCGCAAGCTCTCGACTAAGATCAATCCGATCTTCTTCAGTCGTTCCTACCAAATTCGTAACTGGTATTTCATGCAAGGATTCTGCGGTGCTCTGTGCATCGCTGTCAAAACGTGAAGTGTATAGCACTACCACTTGACCCAAGTCATATACCTGTTTCAGCAGATTCGGGTAGGAATAACGAAACGAATCAATGCCAATTAGCTCTGTCTCGTAGTCCAAAGTATCATCACAGACAGAATCTGCCGAATGCATGATACGAAACGCCGAGCTATGTGTACCTTTCCCGTAAAAACCTAAATTGCCAATATCAACTGGCGGAGCAACATTCACACTTCCAGCAGCGCCTACTACGGTCCATTGTCCACGCTTACGTGAAATCGAACGGTCAGCAGATCTTTTGTGAGAATTTCTATTTGTCTCCGAGTTCAGATTCGAAATCATTGAATATCTCCTTTTCTTGCAATTTCCAATCCCACATGCACCAATTCCTTAAAAACCTCCAACAAAGACTCTGACGGCAGTGCGACAGCTTCCAACGGTACCGTATTGATGTCCAGTTCTAATCTTGGAGCAAATAGTCTTCTATTGCGGTTTTCTTCTATATCTTGGACCGGATCAAGGGTGGAGTCATTACGTTCAAATGTCGCGATATTCCAACGACTCAATCGATTAATCTGCAGATCCTCTGCGGCAATACTTCGCCGCCTTCTATTTATATGGTAACCAAAGTCCGCAACATTCCCTAGTTCCATACTAGGCAGCAAATTTTGCAGAATCTTGTAGGTCTGAGATAGGTCTAACGTAGGTATCAGTAGCACGGCTCCAAATGCCAAACGACTTACTGGCATAATATCTGGGCAAGTCAACCAATCATCGGCAAATTGAAGAATGGTGTCAACTGATGGATCCAAGCTGCCCCATACTGGCAGCGTAAGTTCATCGAGAGTGTCGTCTGGCTCTAATACGTAACGCCAATCAATCTGATTCGGCAATTTGACCAAGTATATGTTACCGTGTTTATATTGTCCAAAACGCTGATTTATCCTGCCATGCTCAATCTGTATGTTTACAGGGGGTTCTACGATATAGTGATCCCATAGTTGGGATGGTGAAGTACTATCATTTTCCATGGGAAACACTGATACTCGTAACGACTCTACTTGCCAATCTCTGGACCAATTCATGCTGAGCCCCTCGCAACTGTACGCACGACCATACCTCACCTGTGCCGCGCAGTATAACATATCTACGTAAAAATCAAGTAAATGCTCTCATGACTCTACAGATTAACAGGGCGGGGGCGCCCAGCGCCCCCGCCCCGCGGAGCCTACATCACGATGTTATACAAGCAACTCGCCACCTCGTTATCGAAGCGAACGAATGCCAGTCGCACCGTCGCCGTCAGCTGATAACTGTCGTAATACGACAGGTAATCGACGCTGACCGCGATCTTGCGTCGATAGCCGACAGCCCAGCCCGGCCGATAGACACAGAGTGCCTGGCCGCGGTCGTTGGTCCCGCCGCCGATCTTGCCATCGGCTTCGGTCAGAGGCATTTCGGCGGAGACGAAGACCGGAATACCGTCCACTAGCCCGATTTGCCCGGTCTGTGCCGTGGCCAGCGGACCCGCCTTGTCCATGGTCAGGAATTCGTCGATGCCCAGGAGCTTGGCATAGGTCCCGCTGTCGACGATCCAGGCCAGGTCAGTTGGACGCGCGGCGTACTTGCCTGGCATTTTGAAGCGCGCCTCGCGCATCTTCGCCAGGCTCGGGGCGCCGTTGAGATTGATGCGCTTGCCCGTATTGTCCACCAGCGGCAAATGGCGCAAGCCGTTCATCGAAAGGTATTTCGCTGTGGCGGGCGGCGCAGCATGGTCGCGGTTGATATTGCCGCTGGCCGATGTCGTAGTATCGCCATTGAGCAGCACGTTGTCGATGGCGTCGGCGATCGCCCGTACCGCCTGCTGCCGGTAGATGTTCAGCACCGGGATCATGGCGTCTTCTACCAGCTCGCTGCTGAAGCCGACCCGCAGCGCCAACTTCTTGGCGTTGAGCGTCACCTTGCCCGAAGCGATCTTGCTGTCCGGAATCGGATTGCCCGCGCCCAGGCTCAGATGCGCCTCGTCGCTCGTTTCCGGCACGAAGTAAACTTGGGGGTCGGTGCCCTCAATGGGCAGCTCAAAAGGATTGCTTGGCATTTCGATGGTCTGGAAAAGCGGCAGGATAGTGTTGTCCTGTCGCGCCTTGTGCCAGATCTGCTGGCTCCAGAGGTCCGGCACCCATTCATCGCCAAAGCCGGTCTGCGTGCTGTAAGCAAGCTCGTCCGCTTTGGTCGCGCTCTGGTTGGTCTTGCCGACCTTCTGCGACAGCGCGTTGGAATAGCGCTCGCTCACTCCGTGGAAACTCTTGGTCGAGCGCAGCAGCATATATCCGTGCAGCAAATCCATCGCGTCCAGACTGTCGAACTCGCTGCCGACTTCGATGCGTCCCGCTTTGATGGCCTCGCGTTCGTCCGCCATCGGCAGGCGCTTGATAGCGGTATTTGGTGATTCTGTCATTGATTCCCCTTTTTGTTGTGCTTCATCAATATTTGGGCTATCTGTCGCCTCAATGCCCAATCGCGACACATCCAAACCCAGCGACTTGTAGGCGCTCTTGAGGGTTTGTACATCTGTCTGTCGCGGCTCGGCGGGGGTGGGTGTCAGGCTGCCTTCCACGATAGGCCAGCATTTGATTCGCCCATCTTCGCCGACATCCACCAAATGCGGCAAACTGCCCGATGACCAGCTCAGAACGCCCAGATCCACCAGTCGCCGCACCGCTCTCACATAGCGTTTGTGCAGATCCAACTGCGCCTCGGCCCAGAGTCCTGTATCGTCCGGTCGCAGTGTATCGATGACGCCGATGACCGCCGCTTTCAGCGCGCCATCCAAGCCATGGTGATACAAAACCGGACGCTGCTCATACCAATCCAGCCCCACGTCTGTTTGCGGGGTGAAAAACTCGCCTTGCAGATCGCGCCGGTCCGCTTCGCCCCAGACCAGCATGTATCCACCAATACGACCAGCCGGCGCATCAATCATCTTGACCGTGTTCTCTTTCATATGCGGTCCTTTCCCTAGTCTCTCTTATTTAACAAACCCCCTTGCTCATGCAAGGAGAAGGCTTGTTATTTTGTGTGAGCGCGGCAAACCTTTTCGCTGCCGCCGAGCGGCTGTCCCAGCCGCCCCCAATTTGGCAACCCTGACGATTCACGTTGCAGAGTTGCACTTCCGCGCTTGCGGCGACATATCCATCGCAGCTGCCTCGGTCCATCCACACGCGGTTCACAAGTGGTGCAGGGGCGGGCAGCCATCCAGCAATCAGTCCGCCACCGCCACCACCCGTCGGTGAAACCGCGATGAAGCACTCATTGCGCTGTTAAGCATCCGACGACCAGTGTCGCCAGACTATCTTGTAGAGGAGACTAGCACAAATGTTCTGACAGAGGAGTAAATACGGTCTCGAGTTTATGTTTTCAAACGAATCCCTGCCTGACCGCTGTTATGGCAAAGACCTGATTGTCGAGCTTTCAATTGATTGTGTGTATCAAGGCGGCGAAACGGAATGGTGGCACGAGGAAGCTCATGCTTCCTGAAACGCTAGGCGAAATGCGTCAACCAAAGACTGGACCGATGTAACGCGCGCCGGCCATCAATACCAGCGAGACCACCGCCAGCCACATGCTGATGCGCCCGTTACGGCGCAATTTGCCTTCGAGCGCGCGCAAGTGCGCTTCGTCGGCATCGGCATTGGCGGCCAGGTCCGCATAGGTTCCGGCACCGCGCCAAAGCGCGAAAAAGCCATGGCCGAAGGCGAGCAGCCCGAACAGAGCGCCCAGCGTGATTGACATGCCCATCGCGCTGTTCATTGCCTCGTGATAGGACATCATGCCGTACAATAGCAAGCCGGCGAGAGTCGTGATAATCGCCGCTGCCGGGACCATTCGCGCGTAGTTCGTTTTGCTGTACAGAGCTCGTAAGAATCCAGCGCCGTCAGCGCCGGATCGCTCGGTGGCCGGCTCGACATAAAAGGACATCATGATCACCGCGCCAACCCAGATCAAGCCCGCTACGATATGCAACAGGCGCAAAATGGAGATGATGAGCGCGCCACTTGTTGAACTGATATCCATGGCATTCTCCTATCGTTTATCAGTCGACTGAGTTGGGTTCGGTGGTCTTGCAACCGTATTTTCAATCTAGTGCAAAGTCAGCAAATACGCAATCAGATCGGCCAGGTCAGGGGCTTCCAGTCGCTCTTCGTACTCAGCGTACATGATATTTGAAAAGCCCGCGACCAAGTACAGCCCAGGACGCAGGATGCTCCAGTAAAGATACTCTTCGGCGGATTGACCTTGCACACGGCTGCCCGCGGTCTCCGCCACCCCGGCCAGCGAATTGCCGATGCTGCTCGTTTCTCCTGTGACCGAGTGACATGCCGAACAAGCCGGCGCCTCGTTATTCGACTGATTGAAAAGTTTCTGCCCGCTGCCGGCGTCCGCCAACTCAAAGTCGAGCCCGTTAAAGCTGACCTGTGGCGTATCGGCGCTGCATGCGCCCAGTAACACTAAGCAGATTATCAACGCCAGGCGATGGACCTGTTCGCGGCTCATAAGTGTGCCCCATCTGGTTACGGCGTAAACCCCTTCCATCATAGCTTATAATGCTTGGCGAAAGACACTTGGAATCACAAATCGGGAGTTCGTAAATGACGCGCGATTTGTCGCTCGCGCAATTGCGCCGCTTGCGCCTGCAAAACCAACAGCTGGCTGACGCTTCGCGCTCTACATCAACGGCGTTGGTCGTCCGCCGCCTTTGCGCCCTGCAGTCACAAGAGTGGCCCTCGGCGCAGTTGGCGATCGCCGCCCGGACCCAAGGTATCACTTACGAAGATGTCAAACGCGCCCGAGAAATCGACCGCTGCTTTGTTCTCACCTGGAGCCTGCGTGGAACGCTTCATCTGGTCGCGGCGGAGGATATCTCCTGGCAACTTGCGCTAAGTGGCGAGCGCGCCATTCGCGGGACCAATCGGCGCTATCAGCAGCTTGGCTTAAGCGAAATCGTTCGCGAAAAGGCCCTCGATCACGTCGCCGAGATTCTCGCTCAAGATGGCCCGCTGATACGCGCGGAACTCGCCGACAAGCTGAGGACGCGTGGCATACCGGTGGCCGGGCAAGCCATCCACCACCTCGTGCGTAACGCCGCGTTGCTCGGTCTCATTTGCCTGGGTCCCGAACGCGCGGGCGATTTGACCTACGTGCTGCTTTCAGAATGGCTGCCGGATTACCAGCCGCTGGAAGCAACCGACGAGCTGCTGCCGATCTTCGCGCGTCGCTATCTGCGCGCCTATGGGCCGGCCACAAGCGCGGATTTCGCGCGCTGGACGGGCATCAACGCGAGGCGCGCTGACGCGGCTTTCGAGGCCATCGCAGGGGAGTGCGTCGCTTGTGAATCGCCCGTGGGCGAGGTTTCGCTGCTGCTGCAGCAGCTCGAGCAACCGCCCGCAACCGCAACAGAGCCTACTGTGCGCTTTCTGCCACGTTACGACAACTATCTGCTGGCATACAAAAGTCGCGACTTCATGGTGGATGCGGCGCATGCCAAAAAGGTGCATCCCGGCGGCGGCTTGATCCGCGCCTGCGTCGTCATTGACGGGGTTGCAGTAGCCAACTGGAAACTGGAACAGCAACGGAAAACCGCCCGCATCGTCGTGTCCCCTTTTGAAACGCTGGACACGTCCCTGCTGCCGTTTATGGAAGCGGAGGTCGGAAACCTGGCCCGATTCTTAGGGCGCGCAATCGATCTGCGGATTGAAGGAGCGTAGATGATTGATTTAAGGTCATAAAGCGGCCAATTGCAGTCGAGTTTGGTTGGATCTATTCCATATCAAGGTCGGCTTAGGTCCGATCTTTTCTCGGTGCTCTCGGTGTCCTCGGTGGGAAAAAATATGTTTGCAGGCTCATTCAGTGACCACCTGCACGGTCAGTTCATCTAGTTGCGGGATGACATGGCTCGCCTCGTGCTGAGCCGCCTCAACGATCGCTTGACTCTGCTCCATGGTCGTCCCCGGCGAGACGCGCAGTTTCAGCACACCGTACATGCGATGCCCCACCCAGCGCAAGCGCAGCATCTCAATATCATCGACACCATCGATTCCGCGCACATGCGCTTCCACATGTTCCACTAGATGCGGATCAACCGCGTCCATCAGGCGATACCAGACCGCCTTGATCGCATTCCAGGTGATGCCCACGATGGCGAAAGCGATCACAATGCCCACGATGGGATCGAGGATGGGCAAGCCGATCAGCGTGCCCACTACGGCGATCAAGACCGCCAGCGAGGTCAAGCCATCAATGCGCGCGTGTTGTCCGTCAGCGATCATAGCATCCGAGCCAATGCGCAGACCGACGCGAATCTGCATCAACGCCACCAGTTCGTTGCCCACGAATCCCACCAGCGCTGCCAGCGCGATCCACTCCAGATTTTCCAGCTCGCGCGGATTCAACAACCGTTGAATCGATTCATAGAGGATATATGCCGCGCTGAAGCCGATAGAGATGACGATGAAGATTCCCGCGATATCTTCCAGGCGCCCGTAGCCATAGGTATACCTGCTGTTGGCCAGGCGCCGCGCGAAATAAAAGGCGATCAGCAGCGGCACGGAGTTGAGCGCATCGCCCAGGTTATGCACCGTATCCGCCAGCAGCGCCACACTGCCGCTGGCCACGTAAATGACGATCTGCAGCGCGGTCGTCAGCCCCAGCGCGACCAGGGCGATCCAGACCGTGCGGATCGCCAGCTGGTTATCGACGAAGGCGGTATCGCCCGCCAGGTCGGCGTGGCTGTGGTCATGCGTGAAGCCGGGCAAGTGCAGCACCATGGCGATTTTAACCAGGATGCTGCCCCCGTGATGGTGATGGTCGTGTTCGTGACTGTGTGCCATCGGCATCGGTCTACATTGGCTTAGCGAGATTTAGGCAATGTGGCGCGCTGATCAACAGCCAACACAGTCACCGCCTACGTTGTCGCTGAAGCTATTGCCGCTTTGTTCCAGCGTGCTCCGTATGACTAAGATCGCCCCGCCTTCATACGCTCTATTGCCAGTGAACTGCGAATCGCTGACATGCGCCGTGCCGTTAAATACCCGCAGCGCGCCGCCGCCGTCCCTCACTCTGTTGCCGTCGAAGCTGCTATTGCTCACGGTGACCACGCTCAAGGCCGACGATATCGCGCCGCCATCCTCCGCCCTATTGCCGCTGAATACGCTGTCGATGACAATAACTTCGCTATCCCAGCTATCCAGTACGCCGCCAAAGTCCGTCGCCGTATTGTCCGTGAAACGGCTGTTAACCAGTGCCAGCCGGCTGCCGCGGTTGACGCTGATGGCGCCGCCGCTCACGCTATAGTCGGTCGAGCCCCAGATGCTGATGAAGGTGGCCTCGCGTTGGGCCCGCCCCTCCGTCAGATGGATGTTTTGCAGGGTAAGCGCGCCGCCCATATAGACATTAAAGATGCGGAACTGGTCGTCCCCGCTGATGGTATGGCCCGCGCCGTCGATGGTGATGTCGGTGAGGACACGCGGCAGTTCTCCTGTCAGGGTGATGTCGGCGGTAAGCGTGATGAGGTCGGCGCCTTCGCCGGCTGGGCAGGCGCGGCGCTCTAGGTCGGCATTGGCGGCTCTAAGGGCATCGGCGAGGGTGCAGTCCTCATCCAGCGTGTAGTCGGTCGCCAGTGTTGGCGCGAAGCATAGGAGCAATATAAGGGTTAGCAAGATGTATCGCATGGCTAATTCTCCTTAATTATAAGAACTTTTTTATTTTAGCGCATTGTTGCCAGTATAGCGCATGATTGCCAGAATAGCACATTATTGCCAGTCATCCGCGCTCTGGTTCCGATCCCATTCCCCGGCAAAGCAGAACCTAAGCCCCAACGCTGTAGGGGCTAGCCGCAGGCTCGGACGCGTCACCCTGCCCCATTGATATGGGTGGCCGGGAGAGGGGTTGTTGTAGTGGTTCGACAAAACTGGACACGGAATCGCAGAATCTTAGGGAGGACATTTGTTCCATTCCTCTTCAAATTCTACCGGCGTTAGGTAGGCCAGGTCGCTGTGGCTGTAGTCGCGGGTGAATCCGGGCAGGTGCAGCGCCATGGCGAGCTTGACCAGGATGTTGTCGCTGTGGTGGTGGTCGTGCTCGTGGGAGTGGCCGTACTCGTGGGAGTATGCCATACGTTGCGCCTGTCGGTTCGGGTTGTGGCAGTCGGTTGTTAGTCTAAGTTAACCACAAAGACATTAAGCACACAAAAGTGGGTTCGAAGGAATAGTCTAAGTGCCGAATGCTGATTGCACACCGTCGTTGTAGCAGACAGGCAAAAAGCCCCGCCTGAAGGCGGGGCTACATTGGTCTACATTGGTCTACATTGGCTTAGCAAGATTTAGGCAAAGTGGCGCGCTTATTCGCAGCCGAAACAGTCACCGCCTACGTTGTCGCTGAAGGTATTGCCGCTTCGTTCCACCGTGCCCCTATAGACGCTGATCGCCCCGCCTTCATGCGCTTTATTGCCACTGAACTGCGAATCGGTGACATACGCCGTGCTGTTAAACACCTGCAGCGCGCCGCCGTTGTCCCTCACTCTGTTGCCGTCGAAGCTGCTATTGCTTATGGTGACCACGCTTAAGGCCGAAGCTATCGCGCCGCCATCCTCCGCCCTATTGCCGCTGAATTCGCTGTCGCTGACAATAACTTCGCTATCCCAGCTATCCAGTACGCCGCCAAAGTCCGCCGCCGTATTGTCGGTGAAACGGCTGTTAACCAGTTCCAGCCGGCTGCCGCGGTTGACGATGATGGCGCCGCCGCTCTCGCTATAGTCGGTCGAGCCCCAGGCGCTGATGAAGCTGACAGTGCGGTGGGACCACCCCTCCGTCAGATGGATGTTTTGCAGGGTAAGCGAGCCGCCCATATCGACATAAAAGATGCGGAACTCGTCGTCCCCGCTGATGGTATAGCCCGCGCCGTCGATGGTGATGTCGGTGAGGACACGCGGCAGTTCTCCTGTCAGGGTGATGTCGGCGGTAAGCGTGATGAGGTCGGCGCCGTCGCCGGCTGGGCAGGCGCGGCGCTCTAAGTCGGCGTTGGCCGCTCTAAGGGCATCGCCCAGGCCGCAGTCCTCATCCAGCGTGTAGTCGGTCGCCAGTGTTGGCGCGAAGCATAGGAGCAAGATAAGGGTTACCAAGATGTATCGCATGGCTAATTCTCCTTAGTTATAACTATCTTTTCATTGTAGGACATTATAGCACATTATTGCCAGTCATCCGCGCTTTGGTTCCGACCCCATCCCCCGGCAAAGCACAACCTAAGCCCCAACGCTGTCGGGGCTAGCCGCAATCACGGCGATATCGTCGATATCATCACCCGTCTGTATGTGGCAACAATTATGGCTACGAAACGAAGCGGGCGGCCCAACGGATCGCCCCTACCTTTTCTCTGTGCCCTCTGTGCCTCTTTCTTAATAATCCCCCTTGCCTGCGCAAGGAAAAGGCTTGTTATTTTGTGTGAGCGTGACAGACTTTTTCGCTGCCGCCGAGCGGCTGTGGTGACTCAACGCCCCTGCACATCCATGGCCGTGTCCAAATCGGGCAAGACCAGTACGATGGCGTCTTTGACCTGGCTGCTGGGATAGCGGTCTTCGATGATATCAATGACCACGGCGGTGTCGGTCGGCATTGGTCTACATTGGCTTAGCGAGATTTAGGCAAAGTAGCGCGCTGATCAACAGCCAGCACAGTCACCGCCTTCGTTATCGCTGAAGCTATTGCCGCTTTGTTCAACCGTGCCCGCAAAGACGTTGATCACTCCCCCGTCTTCAGCTGCTATATTGCCACTGAACTGCGTATCGCTGACCTCCGCCGTGCCGTTAAACACCTGCAGCGCGCTGCCGACTTCCGCCGCAATGTTGCCGTCGAAGCTGCTATTGCTCACGGTGACCGTGCTGAAGGCCGAACCTATCGCGCCGCCACTCGCTGCCATATTGCCGCTGAATTCGCTGTCGACGATAATAATTTCGCTAGCCCAGCTATCCAGTACGCCGCCGAAGGCCGCCGCCACATTGTTCGTGAAACGGCTGTTAAGCAGTTCCAGCCGGCTGCCGCGGTTGGCGATAATGGCGCCGCCGCTCTTGCTTCTGCCAGTTTCGCCATCGACGAAGGTGAAGCTGACTTCGTTGTGGGCCAGCCCACCCGTCAGATGGACATTTTGCAGGGTAAGCGCGCCGCCCATATCGACATAAAAGATGCGGAACTGCTCGTCGCCGCTGATGCTATAGTCCGCGCCGTCGATGGTGATGGCGGAGAGGACACGCGGCAGTTCTCCCGTCAGGGTGATGTCGGCGCTAAGCGTGATGAGGTCGGCGCCTTCGCCGGCTGGGCAAGCGCCGCGCTCTTCGTCGGCGTTGGCGGCCCTGATGGCATCGGCAAGGGTGCAGTCCTCATCCAGCATGTAGTCGGTTGCCAGTGTTGGCGCGAAGCATAGGAGCAAAACAAGGGTTGTTACGATGTATCTCATGGCTAATTCTCCTAAATTATAAGAACTTTTTCATTTTAGCGCATAGCTTCCAGTATAGCGCATGACTGCCAGAATAGCACACTATTGCCAGTCAGCCGCGCTTTGGTTCCGACCCTATTCCCCGGCAAAGCACAACCTAAGCTCCAACGCTGTCGGGTCTAGCTGCAGGCTTGGCGACACTGAGATAAGGCAGGTGCGCTTGGGCGGCCACCGCCGGGGGAAAAGTTTTTTCGGCCATTTGGCCATTTGCCCGGGAGAATCAGTCAGTAGTTAAGTCGCACGGTGCGACGAGGGTAGCATGGGCGGGGTGTGGGGTGGGCGACTGGATGGACGCGGGATGCGCCAAGCTTAGGCACGAAACGTCGGCTGCGGACTAAGAATCATAGTCGCAACATGTAGGAATCTGCTTTCAATAGCCACTGCGGCAGCGAAAAAATGACCACGCACTGTGGCGAGGTCGCTAGTGTCAGTGGATAAGCCGCTTAATCTGCGCAGGTCTGACTGTTTGTCTCGTCTTGCGACGACTCATCAGATTGAGATGGTTTAGCATCCGCTTCGCTTTTGCTTCTCGCGTTTACCGCCTCAATCTTGAGTAGATGACGCGTCGGGTCCTTGAGCCAGGTGATCGGCGTGCGCACATTTTCTACACCTACTTCAATGATGCGCTCTTCCTCATTCATGCTTTCCCTCCTTCTGCGTCAACATGATGCGAAACGAGCTATGATGCTCATAATGCACGCCTTCAGGGCTGGGAGCAGGAACTCCCAGCCCCGGGGTACCATATAGAGCCACTATATTTTCGCCCAACCACGCTATTTTGCCACTGCTGTCCCGAACATACGTCAATACCTTTTCTCTTAAGGCCTGTTTCCATCAGGTCTATTTTGAGAATTATCGTTGGGTAAACACTAAGTAGTACTATCAGTCTTTGGATTAGACCGAAATCGGGATAAGTGCGTGTACACAGAATTCATCAGTTGATGAAGCAGTGCAGCATCATTTAGAAGCTTGAGCATTTCCGCCATTTGGTCCTCTAGCGGTACAATTCCCAATGGTTCCGCAATATCAGGGGCGATTGCGCGGATTCCTACATACAGTACTAGAACGATTTGCTTTTCCATAAGACTACCTTTCCGTTTCGATTTACAGATTTTCCGTTAGTTTGGTATTCCATTTCGTTTTTCCTTTGTGCGTCAGCACACTAATTGGCTACATGGTCAATGGGTGCAGTCACACGGCTATTTGACTTAAGGTTATGCTCTGATTCTTGCTTACGTTCGTTGCTTGCCATTTCTATTTACTCCTTCCGCTCCTTGAGCGGATTTCATTTTCTCAGCTCGTCGATGTTGCCATGCGCGCACACGCCAACCGGCCGGGACACACTCATTATGCAGCTCGCCCGGTAAAGCTGCTCTGACGCTTGGCTATCTCATGTCACGTGCTCCCACTCCATTGATCATGAACCACTTATATCATATAACACCGCGATAGTCAAACGATTACAACACAATAATTCCTATGCATTTCCATAAACTAATCCGACAACTGAGCCAATTTGCCTTTGACGAAGCTCCTACCTTCCTCGGTGAGCAGATAGAGCCCTGTGCCGTCGCTCTTCAGATAAGCCTTATGATTCTTGGCATTATTGAGCGTCGAGCGGCAATTGGCGGGGACTCTTCGACGCGTGATACGGCACATTTTTTCCAAAAGGTCGGGCCCAATGACGTCACGTTTCTTATGGACCGGCGCATCGCTCTCGAAAAAGTAGGCACTAAGTGCACTGAATTCCATATCATTGCACGTAGATCCATTGGCACGATTATAGAATTCGCGTACGCTGTCGGAGAAGTTCCTGTCGTCCTCGCGATCTTCCTTGACAGGTTGCTCTTCCAGTGCTGGCGGGATGCTTTCTTTGGTCAACTGAGGCGGAATCTCTTCACTGCCTTCGCTCAATAGAGCTTCAACCATGGTATTGAAAGCCGATTCTTTCAAGCTGTCGGGAAATCGATCAAGCTTCCTAGCTATGGAGTCCATCTCGCGCATCAGCAACTCATATTTTTCATTTGACATTCATACTCCCCTTTCCAGTTGTCCTACGAGTCATATGCATTATACACGAATAGTCTATATGTGCCACTATAATTGTGACTAACCTATATCTGTATAACGGAGCCCGGTAGGTCGCGTGAGTTTTGTGCAGCGTGAGAGGGACACGAAAATCCTCTTCGTGTCGACAGCGCATAGCACACAACGACGCAGCGTCTGAGCGTAGACGGTTGGATAACCAGCGATGGGAACTCTAGCTATGCGCTACTGTCTTGTTCACTCGATGCCATTGTCGTTTCGGACGCAAATAGTCAAGAGTGACCAAAGTAGCATATTGCTACTTTGGACGGAATTTTCCGCCTACCTCGAATTGTTTGATTCGCAGCAATAACCGAAAGGCCTTTGTTGAGAGAGCCCGGGAAAGCCGGGAAGGGAACTTCGTCGCGTGAGAAGACCCACGTTTCGCCCAATCGTATGGGCGTCCCACAGTATTGAATCTATGTTTTTCGGGCGACCTGGTAGGTCGCCCCTACTCTGTGCCTCTGTGGTGAAAAAGACGCCCTACTCTTCCCGCCCGTGCGCGTCCATGGCCGCCACCGCCGCGATCGCCACGATATCCTCGACATCATCGCCCGCTTGCAGCACATGCACCGGCATGCCCATGCCCAACAGAATAGGACCGATGGCATCGGCATCTGTCAGCCGCGACAGTAGCTTGTAGGAGATATTCGCCGCATCCAGATTGGGGAAGACCAGTACATTGGCATCGCGCACCTGGCTGAAGGGATAACGGTCTTCGATGATGTCGATCACCACCGCGGTATCGGCTTGCATCTCGCCATCGACCACGATATCCGGTCGCCGCGTCCGCACCTGCTCCACCGCCCGCCAAACCTTGTCGCTTTGCGGATGGGGCGTGGAACCGAAATTCGAGAAGGACAACATCGCCACCCGCGGATCAATGCCCAGCGTATGCGCGAAGTCGTTCGCCAGCACAGCGATTTCCGCCAACGTCTCGGAATCGGGGTCGATATTGACCGTGGCATCGGTGAAAAGGTAGCTGCGCCCTTCAATCACCATCAAATAGACGCCGGCCGCTCGCGTCGCGCCTTCGCGCGTGCCAAAGACTTGCAGCGCCGGACGGATCACGTCGGGGTATTCATAGGTCAAGCCGCTGACCATAGCATCGGCATCGCCGTTCTTGACCATCAAGCTGGCGTAATAATTACGCTGCCGCACCAGCGACAGCGCCTTGCCGCGGGTCACGCCCTTGCGCCGCCGCAGGTCATAGAGCATATCACGATAATCGTATTGGTTGTCCGCGTCATAGTGATCGAATACCTCGGCTTCGAAGTTCAAGCCCAGATTGTCAATTGTCCCCCGAATGCGCTCCGGCCGACCCAGCAAGATCGGCTGGGCGATGCCCTCGTCGCGGACTTGCATGGCGGCGCGGATGATCTTCGGTTCTTCACCTTCGGGGAAAACGATGCGCTTGAGCGATCCCGCCCGCGCCCGATTGATAATGTTCTGCCGCACCTGTCGGCCGATGCCTTGACGGCTGATCAATTCCTGCTTGTATTCATCGATATCCAGTTGACGCCGCGCCACACCGGAATCCATCGCCGCTTGCGCCACCGCCGGCGCCACCCAAAGCAGCACGCGCGGGTCCAGCGGCTTGGGAATCAGATAATCTTTGCCGAATTTGATCGATTCCTGTCCGTATGCCATCAAGACGCTATCGGGCACATCTTCGTGCGCCAATGCCGCCAGGGCGCGCGCCGCCGCCATTTTCATCTCTTCATTGATGCCCGTGGCATAAACATCCAGCGCGCCGCGGAAAATGAAGGGAAACCCGAGCACGTTATTGACCTGATTGACATAATCGCTGCGGCCGGTACCAATGATGGCGTCCGGGCGTACTTCCAGCGCCAGCTCCGGCATGATCTCCGGCGTCGGATTGGCCAGCACGAAAAGCATGGGATTGGGCGCCATATTCTTGATCATGTCTTGCGTCACCGAGCCGGCAATCGACAAACCCACAAGTACGTCCGCCCCCTGCAAGGCATCGTGCAGCGTGCGCGCCTTTGTCGGTATGGCGAACTCCGATTTGTAGATATTCATGCCCTCTTCGCGCTGATGATGGATCACGCCGCGCGAATCCAGCATGAGCAGGTTCTCCGCCGCCATACCCAGCGACTTGAAGAACTTGCCGGTGGCGATAGCGCTTGCTCCCGCGCCGTTGATCACCACTTTGATGTTCTTCATCCGCTTGCCGGTGACCTCCAGCGCATTCAGGAGCGCTGCCCCGGAAATGATCGCCGTGCCATGCTGATCGTCATGAAAAACGGGAATATCCAGCTCTTCAATCAGCCGCTCCTCGATTTCGAAGCATTCCGGCGCCTTGATATCTTCCAGGTTGATGCCGCCGAATGTAGGCGCCAGCGCCTTGCACACCTCGATGATCTCCTCGGCGCTGCGCGAGGTGATTTCGATATCGAAGACATCGACATCGGCGAACTTTTTGAAGAGCACGCCCTTGCCTTCCATAACCGGCTTGGAGGCCAGCGGTCCGCGATCTCCCAAGCCCAGGATGGCGCTGCCATTGGAGATCACCGCCACCAGGTTCGCTCGCGCCGTCAGCTCGAAGACGCAAAGCGGATCTTTGTCGATCTCCAGTACTGCTTCCGCCACGCCCGGCGAATACGCCAGCGAGAGGTGCAGTTGGCTATCGAGTGGCTTGGTGGGCACGACCTGGATCTTGCCTGGCCGTCCGCGCCGGTGATAATCCAGCGCTTCTTCTCGTGTAAATGATGCCATGTCGATCATCTCCCCAGAGGATCAGTGGGTCATGCCATTTATTCTACCGCATCCCATGTATGGAAGTTACTGAGCAAGATCGTGGAAGGGGCGACCCGATAGATCACCCGCATATTTTGCTATAGGAGGAAATAGATTGCCTATCAGCCCAGCTTTGCGCAAATGATGTTGGCGAAGTCTTCCGTGCTGACGCCGGAGCCGGCCAGGATATCGGCTGTATGTTCGCCTTCGCTGAGGGCGTCATACACGGCTTGGTCTATGCGGTCCGCGATCTCCGGCATTTGCCAGTGATGGCGCACCAGCATCGCCGCGCTGAGGATAGCCGCGGTCGGGTTGGCGATGTTCTTGCCGGCGATGTCCGGCGCGGAACCATGCACCGGCTCGGCAATGGCGACTTCTTCGCTCAAGTTAAGCGCCGGCGCCAAACCCAATCCGCCACCCCAGGCCGCTGCCATATCCGACAAGATATCGCCGTAGAGGTTGGGCGTGAGTATGATATCGAAGCGCGTCGGCTCTTTCACCAGCCAATAGGCTGCCGTATCCACCAGCAATTCATCCGTCTCGATGTTGTCGTATTTTTGCGAAACCTCGTAGGCCACCCGCCGAAACAGCCCGTCCGTTTGCGGCAGCACGTTACCCTTGTGCACAATAGTGACTCGGTTGCGCTCTTCGCTTTGCGCCAGCTGAAAGGCCTTGTGCGCGATAAGTTCGGTGGCGCTGCGCGTAATGCGCTTGGTCGCGATGCCGGTATCGCCGGCATCGGACGTTTTTTCATCGCCGATGTACAGGTCTTCGGTATTCTCCCTCACGACGATCAGGTCCACACCCTTACGCGAGGTCGGTACCGGCAAGTAACGCGTCGGACGCAGGTTGGCATACGTTTCCATTGATCGGCGCAGTTTGACAATCGGCGAGGAGTACCCCTCAACCGGATACGAAGGCGAACTGCAAGCGCCAAACAATACCGCCTGCGCTTCTTTCGCAATGCTAACCGTTTCCTCGGGGAGCGCCTCGCCGGTTGTTTCGAAAGTATGCCAGCCCGCATCCGCAGGAATGATATCGAGTTCAGGAAAAAGCTGAAGCAAGACGCGAACCGCTGCCGGTACAACTTCGCGGCCGATGCCGTCGCCTTCAATCACACACAACTTCACAGCAGACTCTCCTCACAACGGTTGTCTTACCCTGGCAATATTATTAAAAGACAATCGGTCTTTCACAACAAATCTATTGGGCGACGACAACGCATTAGGGTAAAGCGCAGGCCTGGAAGTTGTGGACTGTTGACATTGTTGCACATGCAAGACCGTTTGTCGAATTTTCGGCACATATTGCTGCAATACCGCACAGAGGCGCGTGCGTCTTAATGCCTCAGCCCTACTCGTGGTTGGAGCCAAAACGCCTGCAAATGTCGTATTCAAAGCCGCGCGCTTATTCACTTCTAGGGCATAATCGCGTACAATAGGGGTGGAACAGGAAGGAACGCTGCACATTGCCGGAACTCAAACCATGCGTGAGATGCGAATTGGAATTGCCCTTTTCCGAGTTTCCTCATCCGGAAAGCGCCTTCTGCAAGGCCTGTACCGAAGAAATCGTTAACATCATCCGAACCAAGTACAGCACCATAGAAGCTGCCCACTTCCGCGCCAAGCTACGCCGCCGCTCCCGCGAAGCCATGGAAGAGCTGCGGCGCAAGATGTCGTGAAACAGCATGGCCGATTTCTCCGCGCTTGGTCTTGACCGCAACAGCTTCAAGCGGCTCGTCAACAATTGTGCGGCGGACTACTCTACTGTGCATTCCGGTTCCTAGGCGCCCGGCCGCCCAGCATAGCGATTGAAACCCATGACATCCTTGCCCTTGGCCAATATCGCTGTATGACCGGGATGCAAAGGCGACTGATCCTGAAAAATGTGCACGATCGGCAAGGTCACCCGCACGGAAATGCCCAGACGCCGCCTGGCCGAAACGTTTTTGCTCGAACGGTGCAGCAGACGTTCGCTGAACAAAAAGAATTCGCCCGGCAGCAATTCCATATTGATGGCTTGCTTGACATCAAAAAACTGGGGATCCGCCATATCTTGGAAAGCCATACCCGCTTCGGTGGGAATATGCGGAATCGAGCGGCGGTGCGAACCCGGAATGATCTGCACGCAGGAATTCTCGACCGTGACCTTGTCAATAGCGATCCAGGCGGAAATATTGACCGGCGGTTCCAGCGGCCAGAAGGTAATATCCTGGTGCCAGGGGATCTCGGCGCCGCCCGGTGGCTTCAGCCAGAAGTTGCTCGCCCATGCCACCAGATCCGGCCCCAGCAAACAGGCGATGCGCTCGATGATAGCCGGATGCGTCGCCAGATCGTACACCACGGTCGAGTCCATATGTCGCGATTGTCCACGCGATCGCGGATTAGGTCCGTCGCTCGTCAGCACCTGCGCGTCGATCGCACCCCGTATCCCTGCCATGTCATCCGGGCGCATCGCCGCGATGGGTCCCAGATAGCCGTTGGCAACGAAGAAATCAACATCTTCGCGGCTCAATTGATATTCTTGTTCCGAAGTTGTCATGCTTTTCCCTTTAATTGTTGTCTGCAAGATTTTTCGTTAGCTTGCGGTCACTCGGCTGCCATCTGCAGTCTTCTCCACCAGGAGATGCACTGGAAACGAATCGCGCAGTTCGTCGATATGTGTGATCACCAGGATCAAGTCAAAGTCCGACTGAATCTTGTTGATGGCGTGCACGAGCTTGGTTCGTCCCTCGGCATCTTGAGAACCAAATCCCTCGTCAATAAATAGTGTACGCAATTGCGCGCCCGCCCGCCGCGCCAACAATTTCGAAAGCGCGATACGTATGGCGAAATTGATACGAAAGGCTTCGCCACCGCTGTACATTTCATAATCGCGCGTACCCAAGTTATCGGCAATGGTGATATCAAGCGTCTCGACCGCATCGCCCGCGAGCGTTTCTCGCTGTGTATTAAAACCGATTCTCATTCGACCGTCGGTCATGCGCTCCAGCAGATCGTTCGCTTCCGCCTCCAATTCCGGGATCGCCGTTTCGATTATCAGCCCCGGCACACCGTTCCGTCCGAACGCGATACGCAGTTCGTTGCGCAAGCTCTGTTCCTTCAGGGCGTCATTCAGGCGCCCTTTTAAGCGCGCTTGCGTCTCTCGCCCGGCATTGACCGCGCCTAGTTCTTGCTGCGTGATCGTTCTTCGTTCGCGCAGAAGCTGAACTTCGGCCCGCGCTTGATCGAGCTGGGCGCGCAATTCTTGCTCTTGTGCGACTTGCGATTTCAGGCGCTTGATATCGCTCGCGCTCTTTTCCAGTTGCTGCTCGTCTTCGCTTTGCGCCGCGCGCAGGATATTCAGTTGGTCCCGGGCCTTGTCCCGCAGTTTTTGTGCTTCCGGCAGATTGAGTTGCGCGAATTCCAGGTGTTTTTGACTTCGATCGTAGGCAGCGAAGGTATCGAGTTGCGCCCGGTTGTCAGCATATGATGTCTCCGCGCTATGGATCCGCGAACGCTGCTCATCCAGTTGCTCCAGTTGACGGCGCAATTCCCGGCCGTATGTCGCTTCCTTGAGTTGTACTTCGACCCCCTCCAGTTGGCTGCGCGCGATCTGTAGCTCGCTCTCGGCATGACGCGCCGTCGCCATCTGCTCGCTCAAAGCGCCTTTCTTCTGCTGCAGCGCAGGCAAGTCCTTGAGTTGCAGCGCCCATGCTTCAACTTCTTGCTGATTCGCCCGGCTGTCGTCGTCGATGCGCCGGATCTGGTCGAGGCAATCGCGGTATTGTTGGCGCTTAGCGTCACGCTCGTCGTTCAACTGCGTCAGGGTCTCGCCTCGATGCTGCTCGGTCAAGGTTTGACCACAGAGTGGACAGGTGGCTCCTTCCGCGGCAGTCAATCGGTCCAGTCGCTCATTGAGCGCTTGGCCCTCGGTGCGCAATTGGGCCAGTTGACCCTGTTGCGTGGACCGCCGCGCCGTTAGCGCCTGAAGTGCTCTTGTCGTTTCGTTGCGCCGCGCGTCCAGCGCTTCCAGGGCGGCAAGCTCACTCGTGATCGCATCCAGATCAGCCTTTTTGCCAAGCTCGATCGTCTTTTCCAGCCCGCCGATGCGGTCTTTCAAGACATTGCGTTCGCTTGCCAGGGTCGCCTCTTGACCCGCCAACTGGCTTTCCAGTTGATGAACCTGGGCATCGAGGGCTTGCTGCTGCGACAGCCGTTCGGCGATAGCGCTCTGGTTTTCGCGCGCATCCTGCAACTGCTGATAGCCCGCTTCAATGGCATCCGCCTGCGCGATGCTTTCTTGATATTCAGCTATCTTTTTATTCTGCCGCTCGATCTCTGCCTCGGCCGCCTCCATATCGGCACGGCGCGAATCGATACGGCGCTCCAGTTGCATCAGGCTTTCGCGTTGTTGCCGCAACAAGGCCGTCGTATTCGCCAAACCATCGTACTGTGCGCTGACGCTATCCAGCTTCGCTTGCGCCTCATCAAATGAATTTGTTACGTTGTCCAATTCTTTGAGGAGTTGCGGTTCCCGAGAGATTTCTTCGTCCGCTCTCCTGATATCATGCTCGAAGATGGCGATCTGTCCTGCGATTTCGCCCAACTGGTTTTTGACGGCGTTCTCGTAGTTAGCCCATTGGTCTACACCGAGAATCTCAACCAGGATCCGTTTGCGTTCGGCGCTTGTCTTAAGGGTGAAAGCATTCGCGCGTCCTTGTTGCAGAAACGCCGAATGCACAAAAGTTTCAAAATCCAGCCGCAAGATTTCGTTGATCTTGTCCTGCGTGCGCCGGATGCCGTCTCCCTTGATACGGCGGGGACTTTCGTTTTCTCCCCAAACAAGCAGATCAAGTGTGCCACGGCTGCCCCGCCCGGACCGCGCCCGCCGTCGCACCACGCGATAGCGGATGCTATCTTGTGCGAAGTCGAGGCTGACCTGCATCTCTCGTTGACCCAGGTGAATGAGATCGTCTTCACGCCGCGCCCGGGCTTTGCCCCAAAGCGACCAGGTGATCGCATCGAGCAAGGACGATTTGCCCACGCCATTGTTCCCGGTGATGCAAGCCAACTTGATGCCGTCAAATATGATCGGCTTGGGCGCGCGATAGGCCAGGAAGTTGCTCAATTCCAGGCGTGTTGGGATCACAAATGCTTTCCTCGAACTAATGCTGAATCCGGAATGAAGTATAACCGCTGCCACAGGCGCTTTTCAAAGGACAGTCAGGCAATACTCTGCTACAATTTGCGCAATCGCACTAGCCGGAGTCGCCCATGCTCACCGCGCTCTTCGACGGCAATTGCATCGTCTGTCAATCGACGCGCAGAACAATCACGGCGCTAGATTGGCGGCATCGCGTCAACTTTGTCGATTTTCATGATCGTGACGCTTGGCAATCACAGTATCCACAATTGAACATCAAAGACATGATGGGGGAAATCCACGTCATTGATGAGGACGATAATGTCTACGCCGGCATAAACGCGACCCGCCGCATGTTGCGCGAATTACCGCTCGGCTGGCCACTCTGGCTGCTTCTGCACCTGCCGGGCATGGAAACGCTGGGCGCCGCTCTGTACCGATTCGTCGCGCGCCGCCGCTACCGGATCAATCGCTTGTTTGGCAAGCCATTGCCCGGCTGCGATCACGGTGGATGCAAGTATCCTGGTTGAGAAGACAAGACTACTCGCCTATTTGTCTCTGTATACCCAATAGCGAAGTGTGAGCACGCCGAGCCGGTTGTCTACGCGATCAAGCAATACACCGCCATTGGCTTCGATTATCTTTGAGGAAGCTATATTGTTCTCGTCGCATGTGATCAGAATATCGGCGACGCCACGTTGGCGAGCCTTTTCGATAGCCAATTTGCACAGCAGCGATCCATAACCTTTTCGTCGTTGGGAAGGACGGATCTTGTAACCGAGATGCCCGCCATACCTCTCCAGACTCTCGTTCAGGTGATGCCGTAAAGACACCTCGCCCAGATAGCCCACACCGTTGGTTACAAGCCAATATTGCGTCGCCGGCACCATGCCCGCCAGCGGCTCGCTCTCCGCTTGGCGCAGGACAAGCAGATATTCTCCGAAGCGCTCCCGTAGGATCTCCGGATGCCAGGTTGGCTCGAGGTTTTCTTTGATGTATTCATATACGGCATCAATATAGCTGTTTTTGTACGCCGGGGACGGCTGTACGAGAAAGGCTGATTCTGGTGTCATGGTGTCTATCAACGCGGGAATGGCGCTTCGGTTTGCGCTTGTGGAGTCTGCCGTTGTCGGTTGTCTGGCAACTGTAAATGTGTGCCGCCTCCTATTCTGATACAAGAGGTTGACAGGAGGCAGCTAGCGGCGGTCGCCTGTCATTTCAGGCACTGCCTTCAGCTTCTTGCACCGTCTCTCCTTCGGCGGCGTTGACTTCGGCAACGTCATCCGGATCGTCTTGATCTTCCCAACTGATGATCCAGATGCACGCGCCGGCAACCAGCACTGTGGCCACGATCAGCGCGATCCACTGTGATGTTTCCAAGCCCACATTACGCGCTTCGTTTACCAGCAAGGCGACCATGCCGACCGCCAATACTACCCAAGCCGAAAGCCGAGGATGAACCATAACCCATTTGACGCCGGGAATATTTTCCATGTGACAAAATTCCTCACACCGCTTACCTGATCTAAGTATAGCTTCTTTGTATTTATGGCGACAAGTCTGAAGCTGTCGGCCTAACCGGCAACATCAAAAAAGCCGCGAAGCGCCCCGTGTCGTTGTGTGGCCAACTTTCGCTCCCGCCGTCATTTTCAATATTTACGCGATTCTTGCGAACGCTTGGCTTTCAACTTACGTATAGCACATTGACAAAAACCTAGGGGAGCGAACTGCAATGAGCAAGGAAAAACGCAAGGTCGAGTGGTCATTTGATTTTGAGAGCATAGGCGACCGCGTCAGCCAGTTCTTTACAGACATGATTGGCGACGACGTTGAGGTAAAGACCGCCAGCTTGATCACGCCGCTTAACGAGGCCCAATCCGCCCACATTGAGATTGATTTCTATGTTGGCAGAGCCAGCCTGAACGCGCTAGCCCCCGACAGCGACAATCTCTTCGAGGCGGAGATCAACTATGTCGGCGAATACGAATTCGAAGTCAGCGGCGCGGCGGAGCGCTCGATTAAGTTGCGGCAGAAAGGGCAATTGCCCAAGGGAGGAATCGGACGCATCATCGGCAACAACAAAGATCTCGTGTGGGATATCGCCCTGGCCCCAGGCATCCCTTATCAGTTGAGCATGAAGGGCGGCGTCGGCGAAACCGATATCGACCTCAGCCATCTGCTGGTCGATGACATTCGCCTGGAAACCGGGATTGGAAAAATCGCCTTGACCCTGCCAGCGCAGGATGTGCCGATTGCCGCCAAAGTCAGCGGCGGCGTCGGCAAGACCGACATTGTCATTCCCTCCGGCAGTATCGGAAAGCTCGATATCGATGGCGGCGTCGGCGAAGTCATTGTCTCGCTTTCGCGGGAAGCTGCGGTGCGGCTCTGCGCGACCGCCGGACTGGGCAAAGTTGATCTGCCGGAGACCTTCAAACAGATCGAGAACTCGGAACATTTCATTGGGGTAGACGGCACTTGGGAGACTGCCAACTTCGCGGAAGCCGAGAAACAGATCATCATCGACTTCGACGGCGGAATCGGCAGCTTTCAATTGCAGTTTTTCGATCTGCTATAGGCTGACGAATGGACTGAACGGATTCGTCCCGCGCTTTACTATGGCGCCGCCGCCGCCGCATCCTCTGGCGGTGGCAAGCCATCTTGTACCATCTTGACCAACATCTGTGTCAGCTGATTGGTCGCCTTCTCTACGGTTTGATCCGGGCGAATGACAGCGATTTCGTGGCTGATCATTTTCACCAGGCGGCTTTTCAGCTTTGTCTCGACCGCCGTTAGCTTGTCGTTCTGTTCGCGCCAGAAGAGATCGCGCAGGGCTTGCGCCATCGCTCTCGGTTCGCGCGTCTGGATTTGCTTTTGGATTTTCGCCTGGCGCGCACGATAATCGTCGGACAATTCGCACGGTGGCTTGGCGAAGACCTCTTCGATTATGGTAAGGTCCTCGATCGCCGGACGAATATTCATATCAGATGCCGAATCCACCGGGATCAGGACCTCGCCGCGCTCACCGACCAATGCGACAATGTGATAAGCGCGCGACTTGCCCTTTAGGGTCAATTTCTTTTTGCCAACAACCGTACCTGCGCCATAACGGGGATGGATAATCTGGTCACCATTTGAATACATAAACGTTCTCCCCTATTGTTTTCCTTGTTGTCTTTTCCCACGCATATATGGATAGCGCGGTCCAACTTCTCTCTCTCGGAACCCGTGCCGTGCGAGCTTCCTCCAAACGCTTGCTACCTACTGCCTTCTACGAATGCGCCCTGGTTCTCGTCGCTTCCGCTGGGTTCGTGCTCGAACGTCTTGCTCTTTTTGATACACATTGCACAAAGCGAAACCTCATCACGTATCGCAATGGTCGTGACAGCGATGAGCAAAAGCGCCGGACGAGGTCGTCGATCCGCTCGAATTCGCTTCTAGTTTTGTGTTCACGCGCTGTTGGATACAGAGGGTATTGAGGGAAATCAGATAGAAAGATTCAATTCGAAAAGTATTCACTCACGGAGCTTACCACGAATGCAGCGTAAATCCAAGTGTGCCAGGCTTGGCCGTCAGTAGGTCTCGCCCAAGGCATACGCCGCAATAAGGCAAACTTGAGGATCGAGAACTAATGTAGAATGCGCCTACGCTTGTAGATAGGCGTCGGGCCGGCGGTCTTCGAATACAGGTATTTTCCGGCGCACGCGATCGACCTCCTCCAGGTCGATTACCGCCGACAGCAGGTCCTCATCTTCGCCGCCTTCTACGATCACCTGGCCCCAGGGATCAATGATCATCGAATGTCCGCCAAAGGCCGTTCCGCCGGTCTCGCCACAGGCGTTTGTCGCGACCACGAAACATTGATTCTCAATGGCGCGTGCGATCAGAAGTGTGCGCCAATGCTGAACGCGAGCCAGGGGCCATTCGGCGCAGATCAAGATCAGCCTGGCATTGTCCGACACCGCGTAACGCCGGAATAATTCCGGAAAGCGCAAATCGTAGCAGATCGCCAGACCCGTCACGCCCCAGGGAAGATCGAGCGCGACCGGCGTTTCACCTTCGCCCAGCCACTTGTGCTCGTCGAATAGCCGGAAGAGATGGATCTTGCGATAGCTACCGCACAACCGACCATCCGCCGCATGAAGCGCCGCGCAGTTCATTACCGAGCCGTTGGCGCGCTCCAGTACCGAGCCATAAATGGCGATTCTGTATTCCTCTGCCAGCGCGGACAAACGCGCGAAGCTGCCGGTATTCCGCTCGTCGGCATAGTCGGTGGCGTTTTCCAGGTCGTAACCGGTGGTCCAAAGCTCGGGCAAGATGACGAGATCCGATTCAGCCTGCGCGGCTGCCGCGATCATGCGCTCGGCGGTCGCGAAGTTGTCTTCGACTTGACCAAGCGCGATGTGCATCTGTCCCAGGCTGATGGATAGATTTGTCATGGGGTGCCTCTTGTCGTATCTGCATATGAGTGTAGTTTATCCAGAAATGACATGCAAACACTGCTTCACAGGGTCGGGCTTCATGCTACTAAATGCCGATCGACACGAACTTCTGATCCATGTATTCGTACAAGCCCTCTTGCGAGCCTTCGCGGCCGAATCCGCTGCTCTTGGTGCCTCCAAAGGGCGCCTCGGCCGTGGCCGGCACCATATCGTTGACGCCGATGATGCCAAATTCCAGACCCTCATAAACGCGCGTCGCCGTAGACAAATCCCTGGTCATGACGTATCCCGCCAAGCCATAGGGCGTGTCGTTCGCCATCTGCAGCGCCTCTTCGACTGTCGAAAAGGTGTTAACCGCCATCACCGGACCGAAGACCTCGTCACAACCGAGCTGCATGGTCGCTGTGACATCGGTCAAGACCGTCGGTTGGTAGAAATAGCCCTGCTCGATGGGCGGGCGTCCGCCGCCGGTGACCAGCGAAGCCTTCTTTTCCAGCGCGTCGTTCACGAAGCTCTCTACTTTGTCCCGTCCGGCGCGGCTGACCATCGGTCCGTTGGTCACACCGGCATGCATGCCATCGCCGACCACCAGCTTCTCGGTCTCTACTCCCACGCAATCCAGGAATTCTTCCAGCGCCGGTTGTTCGACATAGAAGCGCGTCGGTGAGATGCAGACTTGGCCGTTGTTGCGGAATTTCGCCATGACGCCTTGCTGCGCCGCCCAGTGCATATCGCAGTCGGCGAAAACCAGCACTGGCGCGCTGCCGCCCAATTCCATGCCCAGCTTCTTGATGCCATCGGCGGCCCCCCGCATCAAAATCTGCCCCACGCGCTGCGAACCGGTGAAACTGACTTTGCGTACGCGTGGATCGGACATAATCGTTTTGCCCATGATCTGAGGATCGCCATTGATCAGATTGACGACACCCTTTGGCAGTCCCGCTTCGACCATCACATTAACCAGCGCCATGGCGCTCATCGGCGTCAGCTCACTGGGTCGCCCGACGATGGTGCAGCCGGCAGCCAATGCCCCCGCCCATTTACGCGCCAACAGATAGGCCGGGAAGTTCCAGGCGGTGATGGTCGCGACCACCCCCAGCGGCTGCGGCAATGACAGCAGGCGTTTGCCCGGCTTGCGCGCAGGGATCGTGCGCCCGTATGCGCGTTTGCCTTCTTCAGCGAACCAATCAAAGAGATCGGCGCAGGCGCCCCATTCGCCCGTCGCCTCGCCCAATGGTTTGCCGCACTCGGCTGTCATGATCGGCGCCAGCTCGGCGGCACGTGAACGCAAGGCGTCAGCGATGTCACGCAAGATCTGAGCTCGCTCGTAGGCGGTCATGCCCCGCCAGCGAGACAGCGCCGCTTCCGCCGCGCCGATGGCGCGTGTGGTCTCCACAGCGCCGCCGAAGGGAAGGTCCGCCACTTTCTTCTCTGTGGCGGGATTGATCACCGCCCAAGTCGCGCCGTCCTGCGCGTCAGTCCATTCGCCGTCAATCAGCATTTTGAACCGCATAGTGTCGCTCCTACCAAAAAACGGTCAAAGTGACAAAAGGCGAACCGTCCTTGAGTGTCTTGCGACACCGGAACAGTTCGCCTTCTGCCATTCCCCCCGTCATACCAGCGTCCCCTGCCAGCCATGCGATAGCCATCTCATTCGTCGATCCATACGAGATGGCTATTAGTTGGTCCTTAGGGACATTCTGCGAGTGACTTCATCTCTCAGGCATTTTTTCTACACTCCAAATTCAGAATTACACGACGTAAATTACACGATCCGATGATTTCGGTTAAACTAAAGGTATCGAAACCCGGGAGGCCAACCATGCAGCAGCAACAAAGACAACGGCACGAAAAACCGAAACACAGTCCCAAGACCAAATATGACAGGCTGAAATTGCGTATCCTGCTCTTCGTTGCCGCCGTGCTCGTCGCCCAGGCCATCGTGAACATTGGCTCATTCCTGCATTTCACAGCCACCTATCCTAACGATGGGCCCTGGTGCCTCTGCGCTGATGAACCGCAAACCTATCAGCATTGAACGCATTTTTCGTGGCGCCAAACTACTACTCCAAAGCACCAGATTTCCGAATAACGAATCTTGCGTCGAACATAGGGAGAAGACCTTATGCACGAGCCACAGTTTTCATAGCCCGAGTTATACGAACAGAACCGCTCGCTTGCCCCAGGCTCTGACAATCCACCGCCGGCAGACCCATCAATGCCATAAAGTGAAGCCATCACCATCGGATATAAAACCGCCGGGCTCAACCCGACCTCGCTGAAATCAATCTCGTACCAGCACTCAGAGCCGCCCATTACAGCCATTTCACCTTCACGACCAGCTGATAGAGTCATTCCAACTCCATCCTTCGCGAACACCGTGCCCCCAAATATCCCGCCAACCAGCAATGCCGCCACCATAACAACTATCTTCTTCATCCTAATCTCTTTCGCTATTCTTCCACTGCCTACCACCTTTTCGCAGACACGCGAATTCGGCAAACACTCTGCGACCGCACCACATCATCACAACGCTTGCCTATATCTGCTTAACATCCACGTTTGCTCTTGCTCGAGTCAATTCTAACCAAGTATTAAGCTAAGTTGCTCATTATGCAACATTGTTGAAGCGATTGCCAGTTCGAATTTTCTAATTCTCGCAAATCGCTCATTTGAGATTGGAATCGTAGCCCAGCCGAACCGACAAAGCCGCGGCGATGATCACGACAACCGATCCAAATTCGTCAATTCTTTCAAGCGTCACGCGCCCGGCCGGACCGCTGATGCCGATAGCGCCGACCAGGGCGCTCTTGTGATCGTAGACCGGCGCGGCCACACAGCGCACGCCGTAGTTGTATTCTTCGTCGTCGATGGCGTATCCACGCTTGCCAGTCTGTGCCAACTGCGCCTCCAGGGTCGAGCGATCGGTGACGGTACGGTGCGTGAAGGGCGTCAACTCGTCCGGGATGCGGCTGTCGCCAAATGCCAGCAAGATCTTGCCCAGCGCCGTACAGTACAAGGGCGAGAGCGTGCCAATTTCCGATTCGACGCGCAAGGCGGCCGTCGACTCCACCTGGTCAATGTAGAGCGCTTGTCGCTGCGCTAAAATCGCCAAATGCGCGCATTCCCCGGTTTTGTCCACCAGTTCGTGCAGGTAGGGACGCGCATGATCTCTCAACGTAATGCGGTTCAGCAAGTGCTGCCCCAGCGTGACCAACTGCGGTCCCAGCAAATAGCGAGCGGTGAGCCCGTCTTGTTCGACGAAGCCGTAATTCGCCAAGGTATGCAAGAGGCGCGAGGCGCTGCTCTTGTCGATCTCGAGTTGCGCGGCGACCTCGGTCGTGCCCATGCCGTTGCGCGAATGCTCCAGCAAATTCAGGATTTTCAGGCCCTTTGCCAGCGATTGAATCTCGGCCATGTACGGTATCTCACTGTTTGCAACATCAGTTGCACAATGCACAACAAGTGTTGCGCGTTGCCTTAACAAGCTCACATTGGTTGACAATTATAAAACACTGTTGTATTTTTAGCAACAAGTGGCGTAATTGACTCGCTTTACTTGCAAGTTAAGTCTACCTTCGCATATTATGGGAGGAGGTGAGGATGGCAAAATCGGTCCGCACATTCTTTTCTGCAAATCTCAATTCATGACGGAGAACATGACATGTTGAACAAACGCTTGCTTACCGCTTTACTCTTTATTTTTGTGTCAGCCTTTCTGGTTGCGCCGGCCATGGCGCAGGACGACTTGATGGGCGATTTCACCGTTTCGCATTACTTCGGCGGCTTTGGTGGTGAATACATTGAAGAGATCGTTGACGAGTTTGTCGCCGCCAATCCCGCACTCAACCGTGAAGCCAGCCCGGTCGATCACGAGCAATTCAAGGAATCGATCCTGGTGCAGTTGGCTGGCAACAACCCGCCTGATACATTCAGCTACTGGGCCGGTGGGTTGATACAATCCATCGTCGATGGCGACCGCCTGCAATCGATTGGGGACGTTTGGGACGCCAACGATATGGGTTCACAGTTCCCGCAAGCCGTCATCGACAACGCCTTGACTTACAATGGCGAGGTTTATGCCGTGCCTTTGACCTTGCATTGGGTCGGCATGTTTTATAACACCGCCCTCTTTGAGGAAGCTGGCGCGATGGTGCCCACAACCTGGGACGAACTGATCGATGTCGCCGAGAAGTTCAAGATGGCAGACATTCCAGCGTTCGCCTTGGGTTCGCTTAATCGCTGGCCCGGGCAATTCTGGTTTGATATGCTGCTGCTGCGCTCGGCCGGCAACGACTATCGTAACGAGCTGATGTCCGGCAACGCATCGTACACTGATGCCGAAGTGGTCGGCGCTTATGGCTTGTGGAAAGAACTGGTCGATGCCGGTTACTTCTATCCCGATGCCAATGCCTACGATTGGGACGAAGCAGCCAGCCAGGTCGCCAACGGAGAAGCCGCCATGACGCTGATGGGCACCTGGATCGGCGGTTATTTTGACGGGTTGGGCTTGGTACCAGGCGAAGACTTCGATTACTTCTCCTTCCCCACCATCGACGAAGATATTCCGCGTGCTTCGCTGGGTCCGATAGATACCTTTGTCGTTTCCGCGGGCGCTGCCAATGCTGACGCTGCCAAAGCTTTCCTGGTACATCTGAGTGATCCGGCCATTCAGCTGAAGTTCGCTCTGGGCGCGGGCAATCTAGCGCCGAGCCTGTTGGCCGATACCAGCCAATACAATGATGTGGTCGCCCGTATCGCCGGCGAAATCGCTTCCGATCCGGCCTTCGCCTTCAATTATGATCTGGCGACGCTGCCGGCTGTAGCCCAGATCGGCTTGAATTCCTTCCAGGAATTCATGGCGAATCCAGGGGACTATGAAAACATGCTGGCTCGGGTAGAGGAAGCCGCAGCTGCCGAGTTTATGAGCATGGACGGGTAGGAGATCCTAGCTCCTCAGTCCCCGTCCCTCCTTGCGAGGGACGGGGATTTTCTAACGCTCGAGAGGAAAGTGAATCCCGCTCTAATGTTGGGTGCGCGTAAACATTGCCCTTCAATACATAGATCAGGATGCATTGTGGGCGACCCGCCGGGTCGCCCCTACCGTTTGTGGCTCGTTGCGTACAGATTTTGGGGTGAGGGTCAGGAATACAAATGATAAGGCGCCACCGCTGGATCATACCGGCTAGCTTCCTCATCTTGCCTCTCCTCGTTTATTGCACTTTCGTCATCTTGCCAACACTAAACTCGCTCTATTATTCATTCACTGATTGGGTTGGCTACGGCTCTGATTTCGATTTTGTGGGTTTTGCCAACTTCGAAAAGATCTTTACTGATCGCCTTTTCAGCAACGCTATCAAGAATACGGCAATCTGGCTTGTGCTGGCGATGACTGCGCCGACACTGTTGGGTCTGTCGCTGGCGCTAGGCTTGCAAGGGAAACGGCGCATCAATACCATCTACAAGTCGCTGTTTTATTTGCCGATCTGCCTGTCGCCGATCATCATCGGCATCATCTGGAAATGGCTATACAGCCCGAAGCTGGGCATCGTCAACATCTTCTTGCGCGGGATCGGACTGGATGCACTGGCGACCGCCTGGCTTGCCAACCCGAACACGGCGCTCTTTGCCGTCTTCGTCGCCTGGGCCTGGCAGCAGACCGGCTTGAATATGGTGATCTTTCTGGCGGGCTTGACCTCGGTGCCGACGCCGCTGGTGGAAGCGGCCAAGGTTGATGGCGCCAACTATTGGCAAACGCTGCGCAAGGTAGTCATCCCCATGCTGCGGCCGGCCATGGTGGTTGTGCTAGCGCTGACCGCGATTAACGCCCTGAAAAGTTTTGAAGTCATCTGGGTCATGACCAAGGGCGGGCCCTTCAACAACTCTGATACCCTGGCTGTTTTTATGTATAGCGAATCCTTCCGCAAGCTCAAGATGGGCTACGGCAGTTCCGCCGCTGTCGTGCTCTTTGTGATGACCCTGGTGATAATCGTGCTTTACTTCCGACAGACTGCCGCCGCCGAGGAAATATATGATTAGGCTGGCTGGCAGACTTATCGATGCAAAGCGAATGCTTGGCTTCGGCATCCTCTATTTCTTGCTGACTATCATGCTGATCGTCTTCATGGTGCCGGTGTATGGCGCGATCGTGACGGCTTTTAAAACGCTCGTGGAAGTATCAGCCGGCGGATACTGGACGCTGCCGACGAACCTGGATTTTGAGAACTTCGCGCGGGTGATGGATCCGGAAGCTGGAAACCTCGGCTTGTACTTGAAGAATTCGCTGTTGCTGACTATCCCGGCATCGATCTTCTCCATCACGCTCGGTACCTTGGCGGGTTATGGACTGGGCAAATACAACTTCAAAGGCGATGCCTTGCTCTTTGTCTTTATCGTGGCGGGCATGTTTTTGCCGCCGCAAATCGCGCTGATCCCAGTCTTCCGGCTGATGAATGACATCGGATTATACGACACGCTCTGGGCGGTCATCATCGTGCATACCGCCTTTGGCATCCCCATCTGCACCCTGGTCATGCGCAACTTCTTCCAGATCGTGCCCAACGCCCTGCGCGAAGCCGCGCTGATCGACGGCGCTAACGAATACGGCATCTTCTTCAAGATCATGCTTCCTCTGACCCTGCCGGCGCTGGCGGTGCTGGCGACCTTGCAATTCACCTGGATCTGGAACGATTTTCTCTGGCCCTTCATCCTGACGCAGAAAGCCGACAGCCGCACCATCATGGTCGGCATCCTCAACTTGACCGGGCAATATACTGTCGATTGGGGCGGGCAAGCGGCGGCGAGTTTGATCGGGTCGCTGCCGACGCTCTTCATTTTCATCTTCTTCCAGCGCTATTTCATCCGCGGGCTGACGCTGGGCGCGGTGAAGGGGTAATCTTCCGATTATTTGGGGGTTTGCCTCGTAATATTTCATTGTATTCTATGTCAAGTGTTCTTTTATTGACTCCACCTAAGAAGGACGGTCAACAGATGGATTCCGAGTGACGCTCTATGAGTAAGATGCTTTGCGTGAAAACGATGGAATTCAAGATGCTACTGTTCCATGTATCGAGCCAGAATTGGCCGAGTCGTGGCCGAATGAAATTGACGGACGGCTATTTATTGCACTACGTGATGCAGGCTATAGTAAACTTTACAAGCATCAAGCTGATGCTATAGAGCTTTCTCTAAAAGGGATCGATGTCGTGCTGGAGTCGCCAACAGCCAGCGGTAAGACACTGGCCTTCACGGTTCCACTGCTGGATAGCCTATTGCGCAATCCCGCCGCACACGCGCTAATGATATATCAGATGAATGCCCTATCATTCGATCAATTGGAGAAAATCCGCGAATTCTGCGATCCTCTCGAAATAACTGTAGATACGTACATCAGGGAGACAGGAGAAGCACGCAGAAGAGAAATTCGAGAGAATCCGCCTCGAATACTCCTGACCAACCCAGAGTACCTAAATGATTCCTTTCTTGGCTGGCGAGAAAAACATTGGAATCAGAACGGATTCCTAGGCAACCTTTGCTACTTGGTCATCGACGAGATGCATCTGTATCACGGATACTTTGGCAACAACATGACGCTTTTGCTACGGCGTTTCTTCTTGCAGCTTCATCGCTTGGGAGCGTCGCCGAGAGTATTCCTGTCGACGGCTACCTGTGCTAATCCTGACAAACATGCCGAAATACTCACTGGACGCATTGTAAAGCATGTAAAACCTTGCAAGGATATGAGTCCTACGCGACACTTTCTGTTCGTCAAACCAGAAGATACTGAAGGTCGGAACTGGAAGAATCTCAGTCTGCGTATCGAGAGAGCAGTTCTGGCCATGCTGGAGCGTGATCTACGTGCGCTGGTGTTTTGCCCGTCCATAAACTTTCTCGAGAATGCCCGCCGCAACTGTACACGTGTGGCAGAAAAGAAGGGATTAGATACTTCATCACTTGCTGTCTATCACTCCAGACTTCCTGACGAAGAAAAGGTGCAAACCCGGCAGAAGATCAGATCCGGTGAACACACAGTCATTTTCACTACAAATTCACTTGAGGTAGGACTAGATATAGGTGGACTTGACGGTATAGTCTTAGCGGGTTTTCCATCCAATGTCATGTCCGCTTGGCAACGAATCGGGCGCGCCGGACGCAACTGGGAAAACGATGCATTCGTGCTGTTCTTTGCGTTGAACGACCCTTGGGATCAGTATTTCGTCAGTGACGTCAAGTCTTTTCTAAGAAAGTCACTTGATGAACTTGTTGTTGACCCGACGAACGAACATATGATTAATAGTCATATGGATTCACTGATGGAAGAGACTAACGGCGTAATTAGACCCGATGACAAACCGATTCTTGGAGAGGCATTCTACAGCGCGGCGGTAGAAGCCGCAAAGACATTTAGACCCCGTCGACGCAGCTTTGGACGAATGCGAGAATCCCCACAAAGAAAGCTGTCAGCCAGAGGACTGCGTGGTGATAACAGGGGAACATACATACTTGAAATTGAAGGCGAAGAGATTGGGAAAAACATTCCAGATATTTGGCGATTCCGCCATGCGTTCAAGGGGGCGATCTTTACTTTCGGTGGCAACCGATATTGCGTTGATGGCCATGACACTACTGGCGACAAAAAGAAGATCGTGCTGAAAGAAGAACCTTTGGCACAAAGGACAGAAGCGATTTTTCACAATTACATTAATGTTGACGAAGAGTTCGATTGTCGACACTTCGACGATTTTACAATTTTCTATGGCGAAGTGAATCTCAACATCAAGTTCGACAGTTACAGCGTAGTGGACGAAGCTAGCGACGCCGTGCTCGAGCGAATGGAACCTGAGCCTCAAGAAAAATTCTATGAACGAACCAATTTGCATGCTATCTGGATAGAATTCAGCGGTGAAGACCAAGATGCCATTGGCATTTACACGCTTCTTCAACTGTTACGAGACGGTGCGCGATTTGCCGTGCCTGCCGATCGGTTCGACACCAGTGCTTTTTCACGACTCGATGAAAGCACTGTCTTTCTTCATGAGAATCACAGAGGTGGGATTGGAATCGTGAAAAGACTTTTTGATTTTTGGCATGAGGCACTGGAAGCGGGAATCAAACGAGCACAAAACTGCCCCGACAAGTGCGTAACTGGTTGCCCACTCTGCATGGCGCCAGCCAAGTACTGGGATACCGGCGGCGGAGAAGTTGACAAACAGAAGGACATCGGCGCTGTCGAGATGCCTGCGCGCGAGGACAGAGGCTCTTGACATGATCCCGAATAGACTGACAGCCAACGAAGGAGGCATTGAGCATTGCCGCATAGGAGATCCATCCAGCTGCTCCACCCGCTCTTGAAGCTACGTCCCTTTCTTGTAAAGTAGTTCCCGATTCTGAATTTGTTTATTAGACGGAGTACCAAAGATGAGCTTTACCACAAATAGCCTGCCATTCGCGCTACCAGGGCGCTTTTACCGCGGCAATCTGCACGGGCATTCAACCAACTCCGATGGCGCCTGGAGCCCCGCCGAGGTCATCCGACAGTACCGACAAAACGGCTATGACTTCATCTCCATCACCGACCACTTCTTGGAGCATTTCCACTTCCCGATCACCGATACGCGCGAATACCGCAGCGACGATTTCACCACGCTGATCGGCGCGGAATTGCATCATGGCATAATGTCATCCGGCAGTGTGTGGCATTTGCTGGCAGTTGGCTTGCCGCTGGATTTCGCGCCTTATCGTGAGGAAGAATCCGTGGCCGATGTCGTCAGTCGAGCACGAGACGCCGGCGCATTTGTGGCTGCCGCGCACCCCAATTGGTACACGCTGACAGTCGCTGATTTTGAGACCTTGGGGACTGTCGATGCGGTTGAGTGTTACAACGGCGCCGGCGAAACCGGCAGCGACCGCGGCGACAGTTGGCTCTACATCGAGATGCTGTTGAATCGCGGGTATCGCATTGGCGCCATCGCCGTGGACGATTCCCACATGGCCCCGCAAGGCAGCGATTTCGTCCGTGGCTGGGTCCAGGTCAAGGCAGCGTCTTTGACGCCGGAGTCGCTGCTAGCCGCGTTGAAGAACGGACACTACTATTCCAGCACGGGTCCGCAGCTTCATAACGTGGAGGTGATCGGTCGTGAAAGGGTAGTTATCGAGTGTTCGCCGGCGGTGCAGATCCTGGTTAGCGGCGCAGCGCCCAGGGTTCTGCGGGTCAACGGGCATGGTTTGACCGCCGCTGAATTTGATATCAGCGAGTTGGAGACGCCCTGGCTGCGGGTGACCGTGCGGGATGAATTCGGCAGGCGGGCGTGGACGAATCCGCTGTGGTTGGGGTGAGAGGGTAGGTGATTTCATTAACCACCGAGGACACCGAGTCGAAGGTTCAAACAGTCCCTGTTGGGATTTGCCGTCTTGACTCCTGTCGGTCGGCTTGAAGTGTTCCGCCTGGTTGACAATCCCGTGCTGCGCGGGATAACGACTGCTGAATAAAGCAAAATAGACAGGCGCAAAAGTTTGATTGACAATTGGGGATAACTTCTAATAGCGAACAAATACTTGGTAGCCGTTACGCTTTGACTACAAATCCCTTGACAAATACCTTATAATAATTGTACAAGTGTACGCGGTTGTACTGCACAAAATAAGGGAGCGAATCATGGCATACGACAAGCGAAAGATCGCAAACTCGTTCTATCTGCCGAAGCATCCCTTTTTGCGCGGGATAGCAAGTCTGATGGATTTCACTGGTTCTGCTACCCGCGAATATACCGAGGAATTGCTGGCCCGTTCCGATGCTGATGCGATGCGCGCCGATTGGGAAGCGGTCGGCGCAAGTCTCTGGTGGGCGATCGGCGAGTACGAGAAAAAGATTAAAGAAGGAAGCGATGCGTGAGCGGTACGCCCCCCATCCCGTCCGGCAAAGATAATCCGCCGCCGGACCTTGCTATACCGGCTGAACTTACACAGAATATCCCCGAAGAACAACGTGACAAGTTGATTCAGTTCGTCACGGAGCGTAGTTACGTCGAACATTTTTCCGGTCCTATACCGCCCCCGAGCTTGCTTGGCCAATACGATCCTGACGTGCAGCGAATTATCGTCAATGAATCGGTAGAACACCGGCTGCATAGAACGACCTTGGAAAATCGTGGACAGCAGATGTACTTTGCAAGGGAGATATTGGGGCTGCTGTTCGGCTTTATTTTGGCACTTATTATGATTGTCGGCAGTATACAGAGCGTTCAGTCAGGCTTCGGCGTAGAGGGGCTTATCGGTATAGGCGGAGCAGTGACGGGAATCGCCGGTACATTTCTTTTCGCAGATCATAAGAAGCGCAGCGATCGTAAGGAGCGGCAAGCACTGCAAGACCCTCCGCCGCGTACCGAGCTACCCGACGGCGAAACGGAGAGCCGCGCCCACCTCAACACTTAAACATTCCCTGCTGCGCCTTGCCCTCCACATCAATATCCTGCAACCGGTGACGCTCCGCTTGCTTGAAGGTGCCGTGCTGTGGCGGCATGTCGATGCCGTCTCCACCCAGCAAGTCGCGAATGGTAAAGATTTGCAGTTTGCGATAGTGCTGTTCACATAACGGCGGGTCGAGGTAGATCAGGTCGACGCATTCATCGGGGGAAATATTCGCGATTGCGCAGGATATCGAGATTGTCGCCATCATAGAGTCGGTTTTTCATTTGAGCTATCTCGTCCTCAACTCTCCCGCATCTGCCGCGTGAGCAAGCCTATCACCAGCCGAATCAGTGAAATCGGAATTAGCACCGGCAGCAGCAGCTCGATGAACACAGTCGAGCCAACCGCCAGCGCCAGCCGCAAATTCGCGATATCAAGCGTCAGCTCAGTCGCGTTCTTTGCCGCGTCCAGCGCCGCGGCCAAAAAATCGACATTTAGTTGCTGCAGCATGATCATAAGCAGGAAATAGAAGGCGACAAAAGCCACCGACGAGGTCATGGCGATGCTGCGGAAGGGCACAAATGCTCCAATGCCCACGCCGACCATGCCGAACATCACAGGTTCCAGTACCAGCCGCAGGATCGACACCAAGGTCATGGCGATGATGAGTAAGTACGTGACCGGACCTGAATCGCGCAAGGGGAACAAGCCGGCGTAATGCATGATGATCAGGGGCGGGCCAAATATCGCCGCGCCTTGCACAATCAAGATCAGATCGTCCATCTTGCGCCAGAGTGCGGCGGCCACCTTGCCCAAAAAGATCTGATCCAGCGTCATCGGCGTCGACATCAAAAGCTGCATGGTATTGTTGCGGATTTCGTCCGCCATAGCGGACGCTGAATTGGCGGCGACGGAAAAGAGCGCGCGTACGTAGAAGATCATGCCCACCGGGATGACCAGCACCGATACCACGATAACCGTGGTCGCCAGATCCGTTATGAAAGGGAAAAATATCCCCAGCAACAGCGCCGCCAGCCAGAAACCACAGATATAAAAAATAGGCTCGAATTCCGGCGGCAGGGTGCGCCAGTACAAGCCGAGATGACGCCGCACGATGGGATTGGTCGCCCGCGCCCAATAAGGCAAATTCTCCATGGGCGAGCGCTCGTCAGATCTGATTCTGTCGATGACGCGCCGTCGTGATTGAAGGTCTACAGTCATGGGGCTCTCAAGTAAGGAGTTGGGTACGGTATCTCATTATAGTGGGCAATGCCGCGGCATCACAAGACCCCCGGCTAATGGCATGATGTGACAGGACCCACCAGGATGTGTTACAAATGGTGGCATAGGAGGCGCGAGAGATTCACATGCGTGTAGCTATCATAACCGAGACCTTCCTGCCCAAGGTCGATGGCATCGTCAAGGTAACTTGTCTGCTGCTCGATCACCTTTCGCAGCGCGGGATTGAGGCGCTGGTCATTGCGCCGCATTACGGCGCCGGGCAAGCGTATAACGATGTGCCGATCCGCAGCCTGCCGAGCATGTCTCTTCCCCTCTATCCTGAGGCGCGTCTGGGTTTCGCCACGCTGTCGCTCTATCGCGATCTGGCCGCCTTCCAGCCCGATGTCGCGCACCTCTTCCATCCGGTCATGACCGGCATCCCGACCATGGGCATGCTTAAGTGGATGGACGTTCCGACCGTAACATCCTTTCATCTTGACTACGCGCGCCTGGCCAACCAATTCAAAGTCGGCTCATTTGATTTCGGCTTTACCCGCCCGCTGATCGATGAACTGACCAAGAACATCTTCAACTGGTCGGATTACAGTCTGGCGCCTTCCAAACTGGTGCAAAATCAGATGCAACAATTGGGCATCAACAAGGTCGGTTTATGGCGCCGCGGCGTTGACGCGCAGGCATTTAACCCCGGCTTTCGCTCGGCGACGATGCGCGACGAAATAACCCAAGGCAATCCAGAAGAGACGGTGCTGATCTATGTCGGGCGCCTTTCCGACGAAAAGCAGATTGAGCATATCCGTCCCGCTCTGGAAAGCCTGCCGAATACGCGGCTGGTCTTGGTCGGGGACGGGCCAGCGCGCCCCGCCCTCGAACGCGCCTTCACCGGGCTGTCCGTCACATTCATGGGATATTTGCGCGGCCAAAGACTGTCGCAAGCCTATGCCAGCGCCGATATTTTTGTCTTCCCGTCGCGCCTGGAAACATTTGGCCTGGTCGTCATTGAAGCGATGGCAGCCGGGCTGCCAGTCGTAGCATCACGCGTCGGCGGTGTCGGCGATATCGTGTCTCAGGGCGAAACGGGTTACTCCTTCGAAAGCGGGGATACAAGCGCGCTGACCGAAGGGATCCGCAAGATCGCCAGCAATAAAGAGAATATGCGAACCATGGGCGCACAAGCCCGCGCCTATGCCGAGACGCAATCCTGGGATGCCATCATGGACGAGGTGATTGAGCTTTATGCCTCGTTGATAGCCGAGAAGCGGGGGCGGGCGATCGCGGTCTAGCCTGACATCACCTGCTGGACTGCATCAATCACACGCTCGTGATGCTGCCCATTGCTGACGATCATACCTGCATTGGGCAGAGTTTCTCCCTGTGAAAAGTCGAGCGCGCTGCCGTCCAGGTCGGTCACGGAACCACCCGCGCCTTGCACCAAGGCCACACCCGCAACGTGATCCCAGATCTTGTGCTGATAGGTGCTGCCCTCGCGCGGCAAGCGCATATAGAGGTCGGCGTCGCCACAGGCGACCAGCGCGTACTTCTCCATGCTGTCCAATTCCAGTATCTGTACGGCTCCCAAGCCAGCAAAATCACGCGCTCGTCCCATGCGCGATTTGCTGGCGTGTTGCTTTTCGAAGCTCTGCACAGCAATAAACTCCTCAACTTCGCGACGAGCGGACACGCTGACACGTTCACCCGCGCCCATGCCGATCGGCGCTCGCCAGGTGGCGCCGTTTTCCGTGTAGAAGAGCGCGCCCTCGCCATCGGCGTAACCCGGTGTGGCGACGATGCCCTGTGCAACCTGTCCGTCCACCAAAGCGCCGCAGGCGATGGCATAATGCCGCAGCGCGATGAAACCCTTGGTACCGTCGATGGGATCAATCACCCAGGTGCGGCTTGTCTCACGACCCTTGCCGAAGTCCAGCCAGTTGACCACTTCAGTCTCGCTGACGGCGCTACCAAGCACTTCCGCAAGAAGCGCAAGCACCTGCGACCGCTGCTCGGTCGAGACCAATTGCAGAAACTGCTCGCCCGATTCTTCCGAGACGACGCCATCTTCGGGGAAGTGTTTCATCAGCGCGCGGCAGATGATCGCTTGCGAACCATAATCGGCGACGGTGACAGGCTCTTTATGATCGCCTGAGGATTTGGTACTGGCAATCAGATAATGGTCTTGTACGTGGCGGCAGAGCTTCACCGCGTCGCGTACGGCAGCTCGTATCGCTTGCATGTTCCACCCATTTCGTCAGAAGAAGCCTTCACGATCATAGACCTGGGGGCGCGCAATTGATACCTGCGATCTCTTTCGGATTGCCAGGCTTATTTCAGGTAATCACGAAGCGCAGACGACTGGTGATGCCAGCGCAGTCTAAAGTCTTCGCCCATGCGCCACTGATGCGACCAGGACAAGCGCTCCGCGCCCCAAGACGAAGCGCCGATCATGCTCGACCAAGCTTCGTCATCGCTCCAGCGCCAGAGCAAGCCGCCCGGTCCCATGCCGCCGTGCAGGGCGAATTGGATCTTGAACGCCTGTCCGGTCGGCAGCGGCGGACCCGTCCAGCGATGTGGACTGCGATTTGCCCGTGGACTGAGCAGCGCGGTAAGGCGATGATCGACGCCGCTTACACCCAACCAGAGCCATGGCAAAGCATCATCTTTCGCTTCTGCGCGCAGGATCATCTGTGAAACGTCATCAGGTTTCGGTCGCAGTTCCCCGCTGATCTCCCAGACGACAAGTTGCGCCTGGTCAATCCGCTGCAAGTGATCCGCGGGCAGCGACCCAGCCGCGCCGGGCGTGAATGGCGCCCAGCTAGCGGATGGCGGGAGTCGCCAAGGCCAAGCCAGCCACTCGCGGACTTGACCCGCGCGATCCAGCACTTGATAGCGCAGACCCTTATCATCCAGCGCCGCCTGCACGATATGCAGGTACTCGTCGTCTGGCGGCATGCGATGCGCTGTTCCCGCGCCCGCGCTGCAGATCTGCAAAACGCCGCGATGAACCTGCACGTCAAATGCCAAGATATGGCTGCACACATAAGCGAGCGCGCCATGCCGCACCAACACGTCCCAGAAGCGTTGTCCGTTGTCACGCTCCAGATTACGCTGGTAGTCACCCGCATAGCCGTTGACGGTCCATACCGGATGATGTCCGAAGACCAGTTTATGCCTGGCGTCCGCGTTCTGCGCCAGCGTGGTTTCCAGCCAGTCAGTCTCCACCGTGCCTTCCCCGCCTGTACGCGACCACAAGGTATTGACAAAGATCATCAGCAGGTCGCCACGTCTCACAAAATAAGATAGACCACGCTGATCGGGCGGCCCATTCTGTGGCAGATGCGCCATTGTCTCGCGGAAAACGGACTCGCTCATTCGGTCATAAACCGTGTGATTGCCTGTGCTGTGATAGAGCGGTACCATCTCGCGGTCGAGCCAAGACAGTTCCCGCTCAAAAAAGTAACGCCACTGGCGGCGCAGTTGGTCACGATCCGTTGTCAATCCCATGACTTCGTCGCCTGGGAAACAGATGAATTGCGGCGCTTGATCCAAAGCGACTATCACATCGTTGACCTGGCGGAAGGTCCGCTCGTGCAAAGCCCCTTGCTCGCCCGAACAACTATCGCTGTAGATGACGAATTGGTGCCCGCATTTGTCCGGCTTGATTGTCGGAATGGGAGAACGCTCGAGCATCCGGCCGCTCCAAATATGATAAAGACATGACTCGATAATGACCTGCGATTATAGAGCATATCCCCTGCCAGAGCACCATTGTCGCGGCGCTCTTCGGTCTGCCTGACTTTGCTATCATCACCTTTACAACGCGTGTTAGTCTCATGTATAATGGTTGATCCTTGAACTATTGTTCTGTCCAGCAGAGGTCATAGGAGTTCATATTGGCTCATAAAAGTGAGTTCACGATAGCAGGCTTGCGCGAATACGATCGCTCAAGCGCGGTTCGCTGGATCATCTCGCATTGCTGGGAACACAAGCTATTCTTCTTGCTCGGCTTGCTTGGTTTCTTGTCGGCGTATATCGCCTTTTCGATGGCGCGCAGACTATTCGGGGTCGGCGCGGAAATCATTATTGAAGGTGGAGACGCCGCGGCGGTGATCGCCGTCAGTTTGGGTGTATTGCTGACGACAGTCTGGGACGGACTGGGCTCGTTGATGGGGTCGCTGTCGATGGTCATGCTCGCCACCCGCACCGAGCGCGATTCGCGGCACGAACTCTATGCCAGCCTGCTCGGCAAGAGCCAAACCTTTCATGATCAGCAACGGGTTGGCGACATCATGGCGCGCGCGACTGATGACGTACGCCAACTCAATTTTCTAATTCAACCGGGCATCATGTTCATCTTTGATATGGTTCTGGGTTTCGTAGTGCCTATCATATTCATCGCCACCATCAGCCTGGAACTAATGCTGGTGCCGGCGCTATTTGTCTTGAGCTATATAGTCGTCGTGCGACGCTATATTCGGCGTCTGCAGCCGGTTGTGATGCAGCAGCGCATGCAATACGGCACGCTTAACGCTCGGCTGGAAGAAACCATCAGCGGTATCGAGATCGTCAAGGTAGCGGCGCAGGAAATGGAGGAGCGCAAGCGATTCCGCCGCAACGCCAAGAAGTACCGCGACTTCTTCGTACAACAGGGACAGATTGAAGCGGCTTACCTGCCCCTGCTCATGTTTGGTATCGCCTTCGGCTTGATGTTCCTGCACACGTTGAATATGCATAGCCGCGGTATCTTGACTATTCCCGATATCATCGCCGTCACCGGCCTAATGGGTGTATTGCAGTTTCCTGTCTTTGTTTCACTTTTCTCCATCAGCCTGATCCAACTGGGAATCGCCAGCGCGCATCGCATTTTGGAATTGATCGAGCAGCGCTCGGACATTGATGAAAACCCGAGTGGCTACAGCGCGCCGGTTGACGGCGACATCGAGTTCGAGAATGTGACATTTAAGTTCCAAGGCAAGCCAGTATTGGAGGATATCTGCTTCAAGGTCGCGCCCGGGCAGACTGTCGCTATCGTCGGACAGACCGGCTCTGGCAAATCCACGCTGACGCAGTTGGTCACACGCACCTACGATGTTGACGAGGGGCGTGTGCTGATTGACGGCCGCGATGTACGCGAGTGGAATCTTGACCGCTTGCGCTCGCAGATGGGCAAGATCGAGCAAGACGTCTTCCTGTTCTCGCGCTCGATTGCCGAGAATATCGCCTTCGGTGTCGAAAACGCCACGCAAGAACAGATCAAAGATGCCGCCAAAGAAGCGCAGGCTCACGAGTTCATCCTCACGTTCAACGAGGGCTACGAAAGCGAGATTGGCGAACGCGGCGTCACACTGTCCGGCGGGCAACGACAGAGGCTGGCTCTGGCGCGCGCCTTCTTGCGGCAGCCACGTATCTTGATCCTCGATGATTCAACCAGCGCCATCGACAGCGCGACCGAAGACGAAATCCAGAAGGCGATGCGCCGCGCCCAAGAGGGACGAACGACCATTCTGATCACCCATCGACTGTCGCAGATACGCTGGGCGGATCGCATCATTGTGCTGGAGAAGGGACGTGTGATCGCCAATGGCTCGCATGACGAACTCCTCCGCAGTTCCGAACACTATCGCCGCATTTTCGCTCGTTACGACGCTGCGGAGTTGCCGCAGCCGCAGCTCGTCACCTAGGGAGGGACATCATGGGTTTCATAATGGATGGGCTGGAAGCCGAGGATTACGACCGCACTTACACTGACGCCGAATTGGTCATACGAATCATCAGTTACTTTCGCCCGCATCTGTGGAAGATGATCACCGTTGCGCTGGTGGTATTCCTTAGTTCGGTGATGCATCTGCTGCTGCCGATCATCGTTTCGCTTGCCCTGGACCAACTGCAGTTCACGCCCGAGCAATTTGACGCGATCGGCGTCGCGATCATACTGGCTGCAACCGCCAGCGTCGCCTGGGTCGCCAATTTGGTCCAGCAATGGCTGTCTTCGGAAACTGTCGGCGATGTCACGCTGGAACTGCGCGAGAACGCTTTTCAAGCCGTCACAGAACGAGATATGTCCTTCTACGATCAATACCCGACGGGCAAGATCGTCAGCCGCGTCCTTTCCGATACGCAAGCGTTTTCTGAAACGGTGCGCTTGAGCATCAACCTGATGAGCCGTCTGCTGATGGTGGTTCTGTTGATGATTTACCTTTTCACGGTCAACGTGCAGATGGCGCTGATCGTGGTGGCGATCATGCCGCTCATCATGTACACCGCGCTGAAATTCCGCAACGTGGCCAGGCGAACGGTTACTAACTCGCGCCGGCAGCTCGCCACTGTGAACGCCCATATCCAGGAGTCGATCAGCGGTATCGGCGTCGCCAAAGCCTTCCGCCGCGAGCAGATGATTTATGAAGAGTTCAGCGCGGTCAATCAAGAATCCTACCGTGTCGAGAAGATCAACGGTTTCGTCTTTGGCGCCATCTTCCCCATCCTGGTCACGATCGCCGGATTGGGCGTGGCGGCGGTGGTCTGGTTTGGCATCAACCTGGCGCAACAGAGCGTTTTGACCGCGGGCGAATGGTTTCTTTTCATCCAGGGCATGGGCCTGGTCTGGTTTCCTTTGACCAGCATCGCCTCGTTCTGGAGCCAATTTCAACTTGGCTTGGCAGCGGGCGAACGCGTTTTCGCGCTGCTGGATGCCGAGGCCCTGGTCAAGCAGAAAGCCGACGAACCGGTCGCCGCGGTCAAGGGAGAGATCGAATTCGTCGATATGGACTTCCACTACAACACGGGTGAACCGGTACTGGAACAATTCAGTCTCAAGATTCGCCCGGGCGAAACGCTGGCATTGGTCGGGCACACAGGCTCGGGCAAGTCGAGTATCGCCAAGCTGATCAACCGCTTTTACGAGTACCAAAACGGCGATCTGCTCATAGACGGACGGGATATCCGCTATTTCAACCTGTCGAGCTATCGCTCGCAACTGGGCGTGGTGACGCAGACACCTTTCCTCTTCGACGGCACGGTGATGGATAACATCCGCTATGGCAAACCCGAGGCCAGCGATCAGGACGTCATCGACATCGCCTACAAAGTGGGCCGCGGCGACTGGCTGGTTAGCTTGCAGGAAGGCTTGCAGACCGAAGTGGGCGAGCGCGGCGGAAACCTGTCCATGGGCCAGCGCCAACTGGTTGCGATCGCGCGCGTGCTGCTACAAGATCCCGCCATTTTCATCCTGGACGAAGCCACTGCCAGTGTCGATCCACTGACGGAAACGCTAATCCAGGAGGGCTTGGACACGCTAATGGGCTTCCGTACCTCCATCGTCATCGCTCATCGTTTGTCGACGATCCAACATGCCGATCGCATCATCGTGCTCGACCATGGCGAGATTATTGAAGCCGGTACGCACGATCAACTGATGGTGGCCGGTGGACACTACGCCAATCTCTACGACAGCTATTTCCGTCATCAGAGTCTGGAGTATATCGAGCGGCTGGCGGGCTAGAGCCGCTATGGTTGCAATTGGAAGGGCCAGCATGTACACTTTCAATGAGTGAGTTACACACCGTAATCGAAACAAGGGAGTTCATTCGCCGAGCAAAAAAGTTGGGAATAGCCGACGAGGAAATCGACGACATCAAGTTGGTTTTGGCTCAAAGCCCCAGCACCGGAGATGTCATACAAGGCACAGGCGGCGCCCGCAAAGTTAGAATACCTGCCGGGGGCAAGGGAAAGAGTGGTGGTTATCGCGTTATCACTTTTTTCACTGGGATCGATTTTCCAGTTTTCCTGCTCAATATATATGGTAAAAGCAGCAAAGCAGATCTAACACAGGCCGAGAAAAATTCAATGAGAGTTGCAGTCTCGATGATTCTGGGAAACTATCAGGGGTGAAGACAATGAGCGAATTTGGCGAAAGCCTGGTAAAGAGCGCAAAGCAAGCCGCGGAAATCGCCAAGGGCGCCGCCAAGCCTGGCACTTATCGAGTTACAAAGTATGTAGATGGCGAACCCCATGTCATCGTCGATTTTAGCGAGGAAGTTCTGGCCCAGGTGGACGCGGAGATCGCTACCGAGCGAGAAGCTGAGACGGCACAGCCCGAACAAAAAGCAACGCCCGCCATCACAGGCCGTTGAGCGACTGTGCCGATTAGCGAGCGCCGGGAGAATTATCAATGGCAATCGATACCGTAACAGACAGCATATTCAGCGCTAATATCGGCGATTCTGCCGCTCTGATCTTGATCTCCACTGGCAACGACAAGCTGCGCGGCGACTTCAAAACCGCATTTACCAAAGCCGCGGACGAAGAAGACGGCATCCTCTTCGCGCAAGTGGATCCTGACAGCAACGGCGAAATCGCGCGGCGCTTCGATTATCAGAACAAATCGCTCTTGATCGGTTGCTATCGTGGCGAGGTTGTCCTGCGGCGTTCGCGCCCCTGGGCAAGCGACTTGCCCGATTTCATCCGCCAACTGGGTGATGCGTTGGCGGCTGACGCGCCGCCGGAAGCCGAAGACGAGCAAACTGGCGAAGCGCAAGAAGCAGCGATTGTCCTTGACAAGCCGATGGACGTGACAGACGCCACCTTCGAAAAAGAAGCCATTCTCGCCTCGCACGAACTACCTGTTCTGGTCGATTTTTGGGCGGAGTGGTGCGGGCCCTGCCGCATGGTGGCGCCGATCCTGGAGAAGATGGCGGCGGAATATGCGGGTCAGATCCGCGTGGTCAAAGTCGATACCGATGCGAACCCCACGCTTAGCCAGCTCTTCCAGGTTCGCAGCATTCCCACCATCGCGGTTTTCAAAGCGGGCAAGCTGATCTTCATGCAGCCCGGCGCCTTGCAAGAGCCCCATTTCCGCCAGTTGATTCAGCAGGCGATCGAGGTTGAAGTCCCGGCGGATGAGGCGCCTGCCGAGGCGTAGGCACGTAGATTAGCGCCGACGGCGTTATTCAGGCAAGCACTTTGCCGAGCAACAACTGTAGACTGTGCGGATCGTGCGGCGGACTGAACATATTAGGTGGGTGTCGATCCCGGCCGTCCAATTCGCCGATATAGGTCTGCGTGGTCTGCAAACTGGTATGACCCAGGTTCTGCCGTATCCGCTCCAGATCCATGCCGTAGTCATAGGCGTTGCGCGCGTAGGTGCGGCGCAGATCATGCGGCTTGACCGCGCGCAGAGCGCCGTCAATGCTGATCGAATAGCAATTCATGATATCGTTGACCGTCCAACTGCCGATGCCGGTGGGACGTACGGTTTTGCCGCCACGTCGGATGCCGCGGAAGACGAATCCTCCTTTGATCTCGGCGTTCTGCAGCCAGGCATCGACGTACATCAAGCACCAGTTCAGCGGACCGTAAGGGATTAGCCGCTGCTTCGCTCCTTTACCTTCGCGCACCCGCAATGACAGTTCGCCACCCAGATGCTGTCGCAGGTCGTCAGCTTGCAACGACGCCGCTTCCGCCGCGCGTATGCCCGTGCAGACCATCAAGGTCATCAGCGCCGTATCGCGCAATCCACGCAGATTGGCGATACCCGGCGCTTGAATCAAGGCGCTGACTTGATAGGGCTTCAGGCGTATGTGTTCGCTATCGGCTGTATCTTGTTTGGCGACCAACTTGACCGGCGCGGCCGCCGGATGCACGTCGTTCATCATGCGGATAAAGAACTCATCAACCATCGCGCGCTGCTCTGCTTCGCTGTCATTCGGATTGACCAGTTCAAAAAGGAGGTCGCGCATTTCGTTGCTGCGGGTCAACGCGGCGTAACGTCCGCGAACCGTTGCCAAATGCGCCAGCACCGTCTGCATCGACAAGGTGGCAGGTTTGCAATTGCCCTTTTTATCGGCGCGTGTCCGTTCGAACAGCAAGTAGTCTCGATATGCCTGCAAATCCGGCTGATACCAACTGCGCTTGGTTTCTGCCAGCCAGTTGATATAGAAGCCGAGGCGCGATTTTTCGTCCTTGCTCGGCTTGGCCGGCATCAGCATGGCGTAGTTGTCTCGCCACAGCCTTTGCTTTGGTTCGTCGGATAACACTTTCACCTGCGCATGCCCCCCAATCATTCCAGTATAGCATGTTGACCGACATCGCCAGCCCCAGGGCAATCGCTTCAAACAGGCAGGGCTGTATTCAGTGCAAAACTTAACCACCGAGGACACCGAGTTTAAGAACATTACAAGGTGAACCAACTGCAAATTTGCTAGCAACGGCGAAAGGAATCTGCCCTGATCTCTCACTTATAGCAGAAATACGACTGTATCTTTATCACATAGGCGTTTTTCTCCGTGTCTCTGTGCCTCTGTTGTCGATTTATCTTTTCGATAATTCGCATATTGGCGGACAGTGATTTTTATGCGATTGCCATGCCCCCATGCCCAGGGCAATCGCTTCAATCACGCAGGGCTGTAACCAACACATTGTTTTTCACCACAGAGGCGCAGAAGCAGTTCCAAGCGAGTCCTGCGAAACCAGAGATCAAGCCGAATTGTAGGGACGACACATGTGTCGCCCGAAGCCTGAGCCCAAGATCTTCATGAAATTCCCATAACTTTCCGGGAACTACTGAGCTTCTGTTCGTTACATGACACTATCCGCTCTAAACCTGTAAGCAAAGTGCGGGGAACAAGCCCTGATCTGTCATTGCGGCCAATCGTATAGCGGATCAACGGTTGCTTCTTCGTTCATAAGACGCTTTTCTCGGTGCCCTCGGTGCCCTCGGTGCCCTCGGTGTCCTCGGTGGTAAAGAAAGAATTGAAGCGATTGCCCTGTCGCCAGCCCTTTGTAGCCTACGCAAACGCAGCGACATGAACTAAGATCAACCTTCATTTGCATCGCTCGTCATAGTCGATTCCGACAGGACACACTATGGGCAAGCTATTCCTGATTCCAATGTTTTTGCTTTTCGCAGTAGGTCCCGCCGGCGCGCAAGACGAAGTCACGACGGCGATACGAGAGCAGCTCCGGGATATTCAGCAGCAGGTCAGTCAAAGACGCAAATTAAACTTGCTGGCGGAAGCGCCTCTGACCTTCCCCTCGCTGAGCGAACTGAAGGCCTTCTTGCGACGCCGCTTTGTGCAGGACTACCCACCGGAGCAGCTTGAAGTGGATTTGCTCATCATGCGCGCGCTTGATCTCGCTCCACCGGGGCTGGAACTGGAAGCTGCCCTGCGAGATTTCTGGCTAAAATGGATCGGGGGCTACTACAATATCGTTAATGATAGTGTCAACATTGTCGTCCGCGCAGAAGATGGAAACAGCGACACGCTAACGATCCCGCAGCAGGTAATCTATGCCCACGAAATCGTACACGCCCTTCAAGACCAACACTTTGACCTGGAGCGCATCATCGACGATGCCAATCAAGGGCACGACCGCGATCGTCGCTTGGCAATGTACGCGCTATTTGAGGGCGATGCCAACTACATCATGATCGACTTCTTGCGACGCCTGAATGATACGAACGCAGACGCCGTCAACCTGGCCTATTCAGCGTTCCCCGAACCTGAATCTGATCCAGCAGTACCGCCTGTAATTATCAATGCGATTGAATTCCCCTATCGGCAAGGATATCAATTCGTCGCGGAGCTGGTGACGGCGCTGGGCTGGGAAGGCGTCAACAAAGCCCTTCGCGACAATCCGCCGCAGACGACCGAACAGATCTACCATCCGCAGCGCTACCTGGCCGGGGAAGGCGCCATGCCGGTCAGCATTCCCGATCTCGGCCAGGCTATCGGTACACAATGGCGAATAGCTTATGACGGTCCCATTGGCGAGTTCTTCTTGCGCCAGCATCTGCAAGTTTATCTCGCGGCGCACCAGGCCGGTGAGCTCGCCAGCGGATGGGGTGGCGACCGCATGCGGATATATACCAACGAAGCTGACGATCAGTTGATATGGGTGTTATACCAAGTGTGGGATACGCCAGAAGATGCCAGGGAGTTTGCCGGCGGCTATCAGCATCTGTTGGAAAGGCGCTATCGTCAGGTTTCCGATGACGGACTCTGTTGGGTCGCGGAGGCGGCGCATTGTATGGCGCAAGTCGGCGAGAGCGGGACGCGCATTAGTGCCGCGCCGGACAAGAATCGGGCGCTGGCGCTGTTGGCTCTGGACAATTGAGCGCCCGACCCGGGACAGCCTGCCATAAGTCTCATCTCACGAATGATCGCGTTTTCGGGTTATAATCCCTGCCACTGCCAGCAACGAGGGATCAAGGCAAACCATTAATGAGCCAGGCTAACACAGCAGAAATCGGTTTGGAGCAATTTGGCGAAATCGCCCGCAGCATCGAAGCCGAAGTGGGCAAAGTCATTGTCGGTCAGCACGAGGTCGTGCGCAGCGCCATCATCTGTGTGCTGGCGGGCGGTCATGCCCTGCTGGAAGGCGTGCCTGGCTTAGGCAAGACCATGCTTATCCGCACCTTGGGCGATGTTCTCGATCTCAAGTTTTCGCGCATTCAGTTCACGCCCGATCTGATGCCCGCCGATATCGTCGGTACGGACATCCTGGAAGAAACGGAAGACGGCCGCCGCGAATTTCGCTTTCAGGCCGGTCCCATCTTTGCTAATCTGGTGCTGGCCGACGAAATCAACCGCGCCACACCCAAAACCCAGTCCGCCATGCTGGAAGCCATGCAGGAGAAGACCGTCACTGTCGCTGGCCGTCGCTATGACCTGCGCATGCCCTTCTTTGTGCTGGCAACGCAGAATCCGCTGGAAATGGAAGGCACCTATCCCCTGCCGGAAGCGCAACTCGACCGCTTTCTTTTCAAGGTTGACGTTAAGTTCCCCAGCTTCGGTGAGCTGGTCACGATTCTGGACCGCACCACCGGCGTCGATATGCCCCAAGCGGAAAAAGTCGCGGACGGCGAACAAGTGATAGGCATGGGTCAATTGGCGCTTAGCGCGCCGATCCCATCCCACGTCAGCGAATACGTGGCGCGCATTGTCGTCGCCACGCATCCCGAAAGTCCGGAAGCCACGAAGATGCTGCGGGATTATGCCCGCTACGGCGCCAGCCCGCGTGGCGCGCAAGCGCTAATTATTGGCGCCAAGATCTATGCCTTGCTGGAAGGTCGCTACAACGTCTCTTTTGACGATGTTGGAGCGGTCGCCCCGGCCGCCCTGCGCCACCGTATCCTGCTCAACTTTGAAGGGCAAGCCGAAGGCCTGCGCACCGACGATCTCATTGCCGATGTACTGAAGTCGGTGCCAAAGAAAGCAAGCTAGCCCATGCCAAGGCTTGCCATTCAAGAGGGATTGCTGCCCGGCAAGACTGTCCAGGAACGCCTTGTCGCGGCGGGTCAGTTGGGCATAGACGCCGTCGAATTTGGCGCTGCGGACCTTGATGCTCGTATGCCGCAAATTGCCGACGCTCTGGACGCTAGCGGAGTCTCGGTTAGCGGCATCAATATGGGGCGGCAGGATGGCTGCTTGTCGGCGGATTTCGGGATCCGCGCGCGCGCCGTAGACGCATTGCGAGAAGCGCTAACTTGCGCGCTTGATCTGGAAGCGGATTATGTCACATTTGTGCCGCAATGCGGCGGAACCGATCTGCCTGATCTAAGGCCCTACGCGTCGGCGATGGACTTGCAACGGGAGTTGTTGATTTGGCTGCTGCGCGGCATGACCGACCTGGCGGATGTCATGGACGTAAAGTTGGCGTTGCAACCGCTCAATCATTACGAAACATCGTTCATCACGCGTCTTGATCAAGCTGCCTATTTCAAGCGCCAGGTCGACAATCATCCCAAGATCATCGTCGCCGCCAATACGTATCACATGGCCCTGGAAGAAGCAGATCTTATGACCGCGCTGCGGACGCACGCCCGCGAGATCGGCGTTATCTACCTGTCAGAGAACAACAGGCGTTTGCCCGGGTACGGTCTTTTGCCTTTTGCCTCGATCGGCGAGACATTGGCGGAGATGAATTACGACGGTTGGCTGGTCATGGAGGGCGCGGAAACGCGCGACAATCCGGATCGGGCGCGACAGAACTTTCAAGATCTGCCCGGGAGCGTCCATTTCTTGCGCGGCGCCAATCTGCTGTGAAACTGTGGTGAATGTCCTCGACCTTGTTGGGTGAAAAAAACTCGCCGGGCAGTCCCGGCGAGTTATTGTAGCAAGAAGTGTTTTCAATTAGAGACACACCAGGGGCGTGTCCCCAAATAATTTCTCATAGTGCCTAATTCACTGCGTCAGAAAGGCTCGCGCCTGCTTTGAATTTCACGACCTTTTTGGCAGCAATCTGAATCTCTTCCCCGGTACGCGGGTTGCGTCCGGTACGAGCATCACGTTGTTCAACAGACCACGAGCCAAAGCCAACCAATGCAATCCGTTCGCCGCTTGACAAACCTTCGGTGACCGAATCCACAAACGCATCCAACGCTCTGCCAGCGTTTGCCTTGCTTAGACCCGATTTATCTACGATTGAACCAATCAATTCAGCTTTGTTCATTATGGTTGCTCCTTAAAAAGTAAATGCTGATGCGGTAGTATAACATATTTTCGCCCCAAAACACGCATAAATCTCTAAAATTTCAACAATATACGGTGCCTTAGCAACTTTCTAAGGTTTCTTCAACACAAATGAATTCCATAAAGGATAATAGTTACTTGTCAATTATTTATACGTGTGAGAAAGGTATCTACGTCCTGCCGCGTAGGCAACGCAGCACGGCCGCCCATAGCGCGGCAATTCATGGCCCCGACCGCCGCCGCGAAGCGCGCCATCCGCGGCGCCTCCCAATCCTGGAGCAGAGCGGCCATGAAGGCGCCATGATAGGCATCGCCAGCGCCCGTCGTATCTACGACATCCACTTTAAACGCGGGAATATGTCTGGTGCCGCCCTCCCAGCAAAGCACCGATCCGCGCGCGCCAAGTGTAACCACGGCAATCTTGGCGCCTGCTTGGAAAAGGGCTTCGGCGACCGCTTCCACGGGTTGGCCGGGCATCCAGGCCTCTGCCCACTGTTGGGGCACGATCGGCACATCAACGTAGGGCAGGATCTGCTTGATGATCGCATATGGACGCGCCGGATCCAATACGACCCTCATATCTGACTCTTGTGCCCAGCGCGCCGCCTGCAGTGTCAACTCGGTGACATCGTCGATAAAGAGTACCTTGGCAGATGTGATGTCCTCTTGTTTGATCTCGCGCAACGCTATTGGCTCGCTAGTGGGCGGACGTGTCATGATGCTGCGGTCGCCGGTCCGCTCATCCACCAGTATCAGTGAGACGTGCGATTCACTCCCCGCGCGCACGATCAGGTTAGAGGTGTCCACACCCTCGCTTTCCAGCTCTTGACGAATATACTGCCCCGCGTCGTCATCGCCGACACGGGCGATGACCTTGGTCCGCGCGCCCAAGCGCGCCGCCGCTACCAAGGCGCAGGAAGCCAGACCGCCCGGCTGCCGCAGGTAAGCGGACGCCTTCATATTCACGTTGTTGCCCGGCATATGCGGCACTGTCATCAGGTGATCGACGGTGCACACGCCGATGCCGACAATATCAGGGGGCATGCGCTCGCCTTCCACTGCGCTACGCCTGTCACCCTAGTTTGTAGCGTAAATATCGGATTCTCGCCATCCAAAGGCTCGGCGAGGACGGGCCTATCTGCCATATTTCATCCTTGAACAGCGGCATCGTTGTTTCCACGACCTATAAGCGTGAGAAGTGGCTAATCCGCAACATCAGCGAAGCGATTTGCGCCGAGGCGGCTCAATAAGTCGTCTATGTGCGATGTTACCGTGAAATGCCCTTTCGCTTTGGAACTATAAAATATACTATTTGCTATGAGAATGCGGATAAGAGGTAACGGGAAAATGAGCCAGCAATGCTTCGGGGTATAGTCTGACGACTTTCTGGGTCAGACCGCAAAGAGCATTTTTCTACCGACACAATCAAATGAACGGGGTCAACGGATGATGGACGGCGACAATATGAACACGGCTAGCAGCATTAGCCAACTAGTCAAATGCCCGCGCTGTGGAAATCGCTTCGAGCTCAGCGAGACATTCCGTGCCCATTTCGAAGAGGAAAAGCGTAATGAAGTTGCAAAGGCCGTGCGAGAACACGCAGCGGGAATCCGCGCCGAAGCCGTGAAAGATAGCCAAGCGAAACTGGCGGAAACCGAGCAGCAGGTAACGGATTTGAAGGCGCAAGTGGAAGCCGAGAAGGAAGCACAGGAAAAGCGCGAAGCCGAAATCCGCGCCGAAGCAGAGAAAGCTAACGAAGCAATCTTGGCCAAAAGTCAACAAGAGGTAGGGAACTTACAGGAGAAATTGAAGGCTGGCGAGGAAGCACAGGAAAAACGCGAAGCCGAAATCCGCGCCGAAACGGAGGAGGGTGCAACCCAAAAACTTGCTCTCGAGCGCGAACAGCATGCTATCGAGAAAAAACGCCTCGAACAACAGATGGCCGATATGCAACGTCAACTCGGGCAGAAATCCGCTGAATTGCAGGGCGAAGCGCTGGAGGTCTATCTCAAGCGTCAGCTGCAGATGGAATTCCCCGCAGACATGATCAATGATGTCGGTCGCGGCCAGCCCGGCGCTGATTTGACGCAAGAGGTCATAGAGAGACAGCTGGGCGCTTGTGGCGTATTGGTCTGGGAAGCCAAGCGCACTAAGCGCTGGCAGGACAGCTGGATTGCGAAGATCAAGCAGGATGCCGATCGAGTCGGCGCGCATCTGCGCGTTATCGTCTCCGAAACCCTGCCTGACGATATAGGCAATTTCGGACTGAAAGATGGCGTTTGGGTCAGCAGTATCGAGTGTGCATTGCCCCTGGCATGGGCACTGCGTTCGCAGCTGATTGAAAACGCCCGCCTGTCGCGCGCTGGGCAGGGCAGGGATCTGAAAATGGATGTGATTTACGATTACTTAACTAGTCCGCGATTTGGCGAACGCATCCAACGCATGGTGGAAACATGGAAAGCGCTGGAAGAGCAGGTTAACAAAGAAGAGCGGTCTATGCAGCGTCAGTGGAAAGAACGGCGCAAGCAATTGGCCATAATACAAGATTCGACGATAGAAATGTTCACCGACTTTTCCGCCATTCTTGGGCAGGAGATAGCCCAAGTCCCCGGCCTGGAACTGGAAGCACTGCCGCCGGGCGATAATGTTGAGGTAATCGACCAATGATCCGATTCAATTTCTTGCCGCGAGTCAACTAAGGCTAATGCACAGCCATTCCCATCGGCAGCCCAAGAGTGAGCAGGAAAGAGAGATGATGGTAGCGCTGTAGGCGACTGCGGCTAAGAATCTCGTTCAAGAAAACGACAAATTGCCCTTAGAATTGCGACTTACTTCGATACAATAGTATGATTAATTTATCTCAGCAAAGGGAGACTAGCACTATGGAAACTCATGCCGATATCATCGCGGTCATCCGCAACTTGCCCGCGCAACTACGTGAGAAAGTCAGCGGCTTGACAGTCGAGCAGTTGACCACGCCTTATAATGCGGGTGAATGGACCGTCGCGCAGAATATCCATCACCTGGCCGATACGCACATGGTCTGTATCCGACGCTTCAAGCTCATCCTCACCAGTCCGGAATTCCATTTCACGTCCTACGATGTCAACGCCATCGCCGAATATCCCGATGCCAAAGACGCTGATATCGAGTATTCGCTCAAGATCCTCGATGGTTTGCAGGCGCGCTGGGCAATCTTGCTCGAGAATCTGAACGATGACGAATGGGCCAAGATTGGTTTCTCCCAGAGCGGCGATCTCAGCATCGAGGAAATCGCGCGAATCTACGCGCAGCACGGGCCCAACCATTTGCAACAGATTCAGGACGTGGTCGACTGCATGCCCGCATGACGGCGACCGCCTTCATAGTCAAAGCTGCGCCACAATTTGATTTTCGGCAGACGGTCTTCAGCCACGGCTGGTACATGCTGGCGCCTTTTTCCTGGGACGAGGAAAGAGCTGTGCTCGCCACCATCTACAAGACGACGGCGGGCAGCGTGCTGTGCCTGGAACTTAGCGCGGCCGAGAGTGGTGTGCGGGTCGCCGTGTCCGAATCGGACACCCCGGTGGCGGACCTGCGAGACGAAATCGAGACCCTTGTGCGCCGCAACCTCAGTCTCGATCAGGACCTCCGCCCTTTCTACGCCGCCATGCGTGGATTCGATGGTTATGGCTGGCTGGAAGCCCAAAGGCGCGGTCGCATTCTGGTTAGCGCCAGCCTTTGGGAAGATCTGGCCAAGGTATTGCTGACGACCAACACCAGTTGGGCGCAGACCGTTAAAATGTGCGCGCGACTTTGTCAACTCGGCACGCCACATCCGCTTCATTCCTGTCGCCATGCCTTCCCCAGCGCCGGGCAAATCACCGCGCTGGATTTTGACGCTTTTGCGAGTACCCTGCGGGCTGGCTATCGTAACGCCTATCTCTACGAGCTGGCGGGCAGAGTCGCCAGCGGGGAACTGGATCTCGATGCCTGGTTGCGGCTCGATAGCGACGGCCTGTACGCAGCGGTGAAATCGCTGAAGGGATTTGGCGATTATGCCGCCGGCACCATTGCCCGCTTGGTCGGCCACTTTGACAAGATCGCTATCGACAGCGCCTGCCGCGATATGGTCGCCAAGCTCCATAACGGTGGCGCCAGGGGCAGCGACGCCATCATCAGACGGCATTACGCCGCATTCGGACGCTGGCAGGGTCTGGTGATGTGGATGGATATTCTGCGATATTATGCGGTGTGAGCCGGCCAGCCAACTCCCTCTATATTTCGCTCAAACAATAGGGGGAAACGGTTTTCGCCACATTAGCGGCCGTACCGGCGATCCCGTCAATGCGATCTTTGGCGGGTGACCCAGTAGGTAGCCCCTACATCTTGCAGCATAGAATATACGTGCAGTTGGCTGCGGTGGCGGTTAGCCATTAGGGGCGAGTGAACTAGCGCACGTTCGGAGGATTGTCCATGGACGTATTGAAGTATAAGGCACCATAGCTCTTCATACGTGGCAATCCCCATTCGTATCGAATATACTATAGATTGCTGATTCACAGACGATGGAGTCGAGGACAGATGCGTCATGATTGGACTCTCTTGTGTACTGAAGTGGATTACCAGCAGTACGGTACGATTGGACTGGGCAATGTTTTCACGCGCTTGAGGGTCTCTGAGCCTGGCCGTGTGCCTGCCCTTGGTGAATTGCTGCCGTTTGATCCGCCAGTTCTATTGGTATCGCACTGGACTGCGGAATTCGAGAGCGACAGGCGGGTTCATCCTGCGATTATTCAGCTATTGGCGCCAGGTGGAGACACTGTAATCTGGGAGGACAGGCTAGAGTTTGACGTTCGCGATTCGACATCATTTCGTATGATTTATGCGATGCCGAATCTAAAGTTTGCGGGTACAGGCATTTATGAGTTTCAGGTATTCCTGGATGCGCTTGGCCCGATAGGAGAGTGGGGGCGAGCTTGCCTCACTGTAAACTAAAGGATGACAAGGAGTTGTTCGGTCATGCCGAAGTCAGCGTTTGAGATTACTGATGACACCAAGAATGTCTTCTATCACCCTACGTCAAAGAAAGTGTATTGCGACGACAAGAATGCGCCGCCACTGAGAAGACGTACACCGAAGCCGACCAAGACGAAGTCAAAACGCGTTCAGACGGACGATTAGTTGCTCAATAAATCAACTTACTTGGGTGGCTTGCCCCGGCGAATACTGTCATCACTCAGGAACGGATGAATTCAGCCGCGTCGGCCTTTAGCTTGGCTAGCGATGCTTCGTGCAGGTACATCATGTGCCCCGCCTCATATTCCTCGATAATAACGTTGTCCCGCAGGCTGGCGTCCAAGCCCATGTGGCTCAGCGAATAGTAGGCGGCGTGGAAAGGTGTCGCCAGATCATAATAACCCTGCGCGACCAGCACCTTCATGAAGGGGTTCTTAGCAAAGGCGCTTCTTAATCCTTCGCTGGTATCGGGGAAGCGGCCCCCTTCGTATTGCCAGTTGCGGATAACCTCGGCGTTGCTTATCGCGTAATTCAGATCCGTTCTGTAGCCGAGCGCTTCACGCACATACTGATTGAAAACGGCGGTGTAGGGCGGCACGATGGCGTGCATCGCGGGATCGAAATCGTATGTTTGTCCTTCGGCTGATGCCATGATGCCGACAAAACGCGAATCCAGCCTTCCCACCGCGCGCTTGTCATCGCGCAGCAGTTCTTTGCAAAAGCTGAGGATATTAATGCGCAGATCGGCGCCGTGGATGAAGCGCATGCTCAAGCCGGTGTAGCGCGACAGTTGCGCGGCGACCGCAATGCGCTCCTCCTCGCTCAAGCGGTTGCCCTTTGCCAGCGCCACGGTGTAATCCGTATCCGACCAATCAGCGACTTCCTGCAGCAGCCCGCGCAGCTCACGCGCTTGCAGGTCACCATCGAGTTGCCTGTGATAATGCGCCGTCGCGCAATAACTGGGCAGAAAGAGTGTGTATGGCAGGTCGTTGGCTTTGGTGAAACGGGTTGTCTGGAAGTTCATAATCGTTGAGATCAAGACGATGCCGCTAAAAGCAATGCCTCGGTCGATGAGATGGCCAGCCAGGCCGGCAGCGCGCGTGGTGCCATAACTCTCACCCGCCAGATAGAGCGGCGAGGTCCAGCGCCGGTTGCGCGACAGATACAGTCGAATGAACTCGCCGACTGCTTCCAAATCGGCTTCCAAGCCCCAGTATTTCTGATTGTCTTCGGGATCGCTGGCGCGTGAGTAACCCGTGCCGACCGGGTCGATGAAAACCAGATCGCCCAGATCAAGCCAGGTGTAGGCGTTGTCGATCAGACGATACGGTGGTGGTGGCATGAAACCTTCGTCGCCCATGTCGACGCGCCGCGGACCGAGCGCGCCCATGTGCAGCCAGATCGATGCCGAGCCCGGTCCCCCGTTGAAGACGAAGATCAGCGGACGTTCAGCAGGATCGGAGTCACCTTCGAGGGTATAGGCGGTGTAAAACATCTGGGCGACGATCTTGTCGAGCGCGTCCTTGAGCGGCATCTTGCCGGTCGTCGCGCTATATGAGAGGGTCGCGCCATCAAGATCGAGTTGATGCGAGGTGATGACCGGCGCTTCTTCTTTAATGTCCGGTTGAGATTTGTCCTTTTCGGCTGCGTCTGTCATGTTGGCAGAGTCCTTTGGCTAGCATGGGATTTGACGCAGACTATAACGTTTTGAGTTGCCAGCGGCAATGGTTTCGCTTTTCGAGGCAGGGCAATTGCATCAAATGCGCAGGTCTGTATACAGCGCGAAATTTCACCACCGAGTACAGCGAGGGCACCGAGTTTGAGTTCGTAACAAAGCCACTCCCCTCCAAATCTGCCATCAGAATGAAAAAAATATGCTCTTATCTCTCATTTGTGGCAGGAATACGACTGGATCTTTATCACAAGTGGCTTTTCTCTGTGCCTCTTCATTAATGAACCTGGAATCCTACCTGTCCGCGTTTGCTTCGGAATCTGTAAGGCTTGTCCGATAATTAGCGGCTTCACACCTGCCTGCGGATTTTGCGAGCTCGAAACCTCAGCAATAAGAGTGAGTATGACTGCAAAACCGCCATATCGGAAGGAGCGACACTCCCCTTCCCTGATGCTTCGGGGAAGGGGCCGGGGGATGGGGTAGAATATCAGCGGTTGCGCCACAATATCGGACAAGCCTTGTAGGGGCGACTCTGCGAGTCGCCCGATTATGGAACGGTGAATTCGTGGGCGACCCAAGGGTCGCCCCTACATCGACTCTGATGCGAGGTTGGGTTGCGCTCATTATTATGTGGGAGCCAAGTCATGACTTGCGAGCGGCCGTGGCATAGATTTTGTTTGAGTTTGTCGCATTTTAGGGACAATGATTTTGATGCGATTGCCCTGCTTTTCGAGGGCACTGTGAAAAGCGAAATCGCTTCCACTATCGAGCGCTTTACCGCTGACTTCAGTTGATTACGTCGAAAAGCAACACTTGGCTCTCCGGGAATAGAGGGCTCACAAGATTGTTGCCCGGTCGGGGCGTCCGATGGTGGGTTGACCGGCGTAAAGCTACCGCCTGTCCGCCCCCGCTGATGTATAATCAGCCCAACTGTTCCGCTAGCCGCGTCTACTGCCCATGCCCAAAGCGCCGCGCCAATTCCGTACCCAGGCTATCATCCTCAGCCGCCGCGACTTCGGCGAATCCGACCGCCTGCTGACGCTCTTCACGCCCGGGCACGGCAAGATCCGCGCCATCGCCAAAGGCGCCCGCAAGCCGAGTGCTAAAGTCAGCGGGCACGTCGAGCTTTTTGCCCGCAGCGATGTCATGATCCATCGCGGCCGAAATCTCGATATCATCAGCCAAGCCGAACTGATCGATCCCTATCTCGGTCTGCGCGAGGACCTGCGCCGCGGCGCTTACGCCAACTATGTCGCTGAATTGCTCGATCGTTTTACGGCCGACGAAGACATCAATCAAAGTGAACTATTCGAGTTGCTGCATCAGACCTTGAATCGCGTCGCCGACGCCTCGGATCCGCGCCTGGCCACGCGCTATTACGAGTTGCAATTGCTGGACCTGGTGGGGTTTCGTCCCGAACTGATGGAATGCGTCCTGGCGCGCAGCGAGTTGCTGCCCGAGGCGCAATTCTTTAGTAACGAGGAGGGAGGCGTGGTCAGCCGCGCCGCCGCCGCGCATCTGGGTTCTGCCCTCGTGTCGCTGGAGATCGAGACCTTGAAGCTGCTCCGTCACCTGCAGCGCAGCGCCGACGATTACGATCAGGTGGCGAGCTTGCGCCTTTCGCCAGAGCAACATGCTCAGGTCGAGCGCATTCTGTTGGGATATGTTGTGCATTTGCTGGAAAGCAAATTGCAAAGCGTCGATTTCATCCGTCGTTTGCGTCAGACGGCTGCTGCTCCATAAGACGTTGATAAACGTCGACCGTGGCCGACGCGATACTTTCATTGGTGAAATGCGACAAGAATCGTTTGCGTCCGCGCGCTACCAGTGTATCACGCAGCACCGTCCGGTCTCTCACATCCTCTATGGCACGGGTCAAAGCCGCCACATCACCCTCGGGCACGATCAAACCGGCATCGCCGATCACGCCGGGGATGGCGCCGCTGTCGCTGCCGATGACCGCTACACCGCTCGCCATCGCTTCGACCAGAACGCGTCCGAATTGCTCTTTCCAGTTGTTCCGGGTCAAGGAGGGCAAGACCAGGGCATCAATCTTGTGATACTGCGTCGGCAGCTCGGTTGACGGCAATTGACCGATGAAAGCAACCTGATCGTCTATGCCGAGCGCCTCCGCTAGCGCCCGCAATTCCTTGAGCGTCGGTCCGCCGCCGACCAAGCGCAGTCGCCAATCCCGGTCGAGGGCTGCCAGGGCGCGCAGCAGGACGTGCACACCTTTTTCCGGCACGATGCGTCCGATATAGCCAATGGTAAAGGGACGTTCGGGTTGGGACGATGCGGGCTGAAAAATTGAGGCATCGGTACCGAATTGCGGGATGGTCGCGACTTGACCGCTGTATCCCTTGGCGCGTAAGACTGCAGCGGCAGCATCGGTGCCCGCGAGGGCATAGTCTGCCTTGCGATAGACCCAGGATTCGCCCCAAGAAAAGGGTGGCGGATAAGCGCGCTTGATATTCTGCCAGGTGAAGAACAGGGCTTTTGCCCCGATCCGCCGCGCCTGAAACAAGGCCTGCCAGGTCGCCAGGTTATAAGGCTCCTCGTCGATATGCACGAGTTGTGGACGGAATTCGCTCAGTTCCCGTGCCAGTGTCGGATAGTGGTGCAGGTGGAAATTCCCGTTGAAGCGGATGGGTATCGCCCCCAGTTGATATCCGTCCGTGTGGCTGTGTTCCAGAACTTGTTCGCCGCGTTCGTCTTTCCAGGAGGGTGGCGCCAGGACTCTGAGGTCGATGCCTATCCGGGCGATCGCTTCCAGCTTGGGTTGGTAGATGCCGACGATACAGGCTTTGGAGAGCATCAAGACGCGCATATTGTGCCTGAGAGTCCCTCTGCCATTTGTCGGCGTCAGGACGTCGGCGAGCTGCCCAACTTGTAGCTGAAGGGGAATAAAGCCACCGGAACCAGCTTAAAATGCTGGATGGCAAAGGGAATGCCTAGCAATGTAAAGGCCAGGATGATCCCGAAGAGCAGATGCGTCAACGCGATCGACCAGCCGACCGTCAACAGCCAGATGATATTAAATGCCATGGCCAAACAGCCCGTGCGCGAATCGCCCCCGTTGATGACCTTGCCGAAAGGCAACATGACCATCACGCCGAATTGTATCGCTTTGATGCCAAAGGGGATGCCGACAATCGTCAGACAAAGCGCGAATCCGGCGAGGATATAGCTCAGGCTGGCTATCGCGCCCCCAAAGACCAACCAGATGAGATTACCTAGCAGGCTCATGGTTGCCTCTTTTGCTCTTTATCTATTATACGTGATATCCCGTGCCAAGTATCAGCGACGCCGCGAGCGGCCATTATCATCGTCAACGCTTTCCGCGGCATATCCGCCCTTGCAGCGTGCCCAAGCTAGATGATTTCGAGCGGCGCCTGGCCACAGTCAGCATGGGCGTCATAGACCCGGAAACTTAGATCGGGCAAGGTTAATACACCGTAGGTACTGGATGATGCTCTGGCGCATTTGAACGTATACAGCGACCCCGGATTGACCAGACAGCCCCATTGCGTCTGCAAGTGCAGCGGCATATGCGTATGCCCTGTCACCAGCACATCGGCTTTCAGCGACTTCAAGACCATCTGCAGATACGTTTTCGACAGGTGATCCTTATACATGCCCCACATATTGTTGCCGGGCTTGCCATGGCACATGTAGACAGTCTTGCCTGCCAACTCGCCCTGCCAATCGAGCGGCAAGTTCTTGAGGAATTGCGTATTCTCGCCGCGCAATCCATAGACCCATTCATCGTGATTGCCCCGCGCGACCGGAATTCCATGCCCGCGAATCAGGTCGACCACGCGGTCCGGTTCGGGCCCACGCCCGACCAAGTCGCCGGCGCACAATACCAAGTCTACTTGATGATGTCCCTCAAATCGACTGAGTACCTCTTGAAGCGTATGATAATCCGCATGTACATCCGAGATGATTCCAATTTGCATCCACACCAGACCTTAACCGTTCACTACATGATTCATTATACGACAGCTTAAGCCCGGTGTAGAGGCGCGAAATTGATCTGGCAGGCCGTCAACTCGGTCACGTTGCTGGCTGGATACTGGCGTTCTTCATCCACCTGCCAATGCTTGATCTTGCGATTTTCTGTAAGCCTCGAACCGCCAATCCATTATTCTTGGACCATTAATGCGGAAGATACGCGTATATAATGAAAGAATATGACAGCCTTTGAGACAGGCAATCACTATTATCAAGTAGGTAATTCGCACGCTTCAATGCCTCCCTGTGGATGGCAGAGTGTTTCTGGGACTCAGAATGAGAGTGGCGTAGCCAGTATTTTGCACGATTCTAAAGGAGCACTCGCGCTCTCTGGTCCTTATGTGGTAAGGTATAGATAGTTGACGGTTATCTTTAGCTTGTTCGCATTCATGACACATTGCGCACTTCTTGTTTCGCATTTCGCAACGTACGTTGGGATGAGCGCAACCTAAGAACTGAATATTAGTGACAGTGCTTTCCTTCATCTCCAGATATTACGAAATTGGCTTTTTATGTTTTTGCTGCAATCGAGCGATGATTGCGTACGGGGGGATGACAATGTCTAAACTGTTTCTGTTCATGGCGGCGCTGCTCCTGGCGATTCTGTTCCTGCTGATTCCGGCGCTGGCCGGCCAGCCGGCACTCTTCTAAGTATCGGCATCGCATCGGCATCCATTGTGGCGATGCGACATGGAGTGCTTTCAGCTTGCGCGAGGCCAAGCCACTAGGCCGTCCACGCGCTGCCAGCCCGCCGGGACAGTTCGTCGGCCGTGCTGGACCTGCATTCAGATGAACGATTGAATAATTACAATTACAGGAAATTGCTCGAACCGCATTTCGCGCATCTCTCGTCTCTGACATGAACGACGGCCTTACAATCATCGCAGATGGTAATGCTGCCTTTATCCAGGTTGTGGTCCACGGTTACGCGCTCATCGAAGACGAAGCACTCGCCTTGCCACAGCGACTCCGCGGGATCCACCTGCTCCAAATAGCGCAATATACCGCCGCGCAAGTGATAGACCTCACTGAATCCCTGCTCCAGCAGAAACGCTGTTGCCTTTTCGCAGCGGATTCCGCCAGTGCAAAACATGGCTACACGTTTGTGTGTTTCGGGTTGCAGGCGCTGCGCCAGGAACTGCGGCAATTCGTTAAATGACTGCGTGCCGGGATTCAGCGCGTGCTGGAAGCTGCCCATCTGCACTTCGTATTCGTTGCGCGCGTCAATGACAGTGACGTCGTCTTGCGTGATCAGGTCGTTCCAGTCTTGCGGATCTACGTAAGTCCCTACCGTATCGTTGGGATCAAGACCCGGGAATTTCAAAGCCACAATCTCGCGCTTCAATCGGACTTTCATTCGCTGAAAGGGGATTCCTTGGTGATATGATTTTTTGATCTCCAGGTCTACGAAGCGCGGATCCGTCCGCAAGCTGTCAAAAACGCACTCGACCGCGTCGCGCGTACCGGCAATGGTGGCATTGATACCCTCTTCCGCCAGCAAAATCGTACCTCGTACGCCGGCATCGCGACATGTCTCGAGGAGGGGCGCTTGCATGGCTTTGTAATCCGGCAAGTGGACGAATTTGTAGAAGCTGGCAATCAAAGTTTTGTTTTGCATTGGAGGATGTTCTTCGTTTGTGCGGTCTATTGTATTCGGGCTGAGAAGGTAAGTGCAGGGCGAATCCCGACCATGAGCGACGGCCGGGTTCACTTAGCGGCGCATATGCTATAATTCACGATATGAAAGTAGGACTGAACGCGCACCTGCTGTCGGATCAGTCGGGATATCGATCGGCCGGCATTCACAGTTATATCGCCCATCTGCTCAAGTATTTGCCAGCGCAAGCGCCCGCCGACTGGCAATTTCAAGCGATGGTTGGCGCCTCCGACTCCGCTTCGTTTGCGGGGGTTAAGATGTCGCGCGCCCCTTTCGATACATCGTCTCCCTGGCGGCGAATCTTGTGGGAGCAAGTCTTTCAGGCCGGGCAACTGCGCGATTTTGACCTCTATCATGCCATGGCATTTGTGGCGCCGCTCTATTTGAACGCGCCCATGGTGGTCACTGTCTACGACTTGAGCTTCCTGCTCTTCCCCGAACGATTAAACGCCGCTCGGCGTTGGTACTTGCGCTATTTCACGGCTTTGACCAGTCGCCGGGCGCTGCGCGTTCTGGCGATCAGCCACAGCACGGCCAAAGATCTGACCAGGATGCTCGGCATCAATCCGGACAAGATCGACGTCACGCCGCTCGGATACGACAAATCTGTCTTTCGTCCCTTGCCCGCCAAAACGATCGAGGAGTTTCGCGCGCGTCAGGGATTGCCCGCGCGCTTTTGGCTATTTATCGGCACCCTGGAGCCTCGCAAGAACTTGACGATGCTGCTGCGCGCGTATGCTCGCCTGCCGCACTCACAGCGCCTGCCGCTAATCCTGGGCGGAGGCAAAGGCTGGATGGCAGACGACATTTTCGCGGCAATCGAGCAGGAGGGTCTGCGCGAGAATGTCCGGCATATTGGATTTGTCCCTGCCGCGGACCTGCCACTTTGGTACAATTGTGCGCAGGCATTTTTGTATCCCTCCATTTATGAAGGATTTGGATTGCCGGTACTGGAAGCGATGGCTTGTGGCACGCCGGTCGTCACCACGGATGTTTCGTCCTTGCCCGAGGTCGCTGGCGACGCGGGCCTGTGCTTGCCGCCCGGGGATGCCGAGCGCTGGACCCAAGCGCTGGTGGACATTTCGAATGACCTTCACTGGCGGGAGGCAGCGAGTGAAAAGGGATTGGAGCGTGCTCAGCGTTTTTCCTGGGAACGCGCCGCGGCATTGACGATGGACAGCTATCGCAAAGCGCTGGCGGCCCGCGGCTTGCCACTGGATTGCATTGAGTCCGACAGAAGAACACGCGCGTTGCCAGATGACCGAACACTCTCGTATTCGATGACCGTTGCGCAAGAAGTCTGAAGACTGCCTATGACTTCCAACCGACCGCTTTCCGAGCGCCCCACTATCGAGCCAAGCTGGTTATTTCCACTACTCGATGGCATTTTGGCGTTTCTGGTGTTTGCTATTGCTTATGTGCTGCGATATGAATTGCAGGTGATCCGCCCCATTCTCGACCCGGCACAGCGCGATTTTTTGCCTTATGTCCCCTATGCCGGGGTGTACGCCGGGCTGATCTGGCTGAATTATCAGCGCAACGGCTTGTATCGAAATATTGTCGGGCGCTCCTGGCTGGAAGAAGTTTATCTGATTGCTAGCGGCGTCGCTGTATCGATCGTAATTGTGCTGGCGATGTTTTTCATTTTGCAGCCCACCGCAACCAGCCGCCTCATGTTGATTTATGTGGCGGCGCTAACCTTGATTATTGGCTCGCTGTCGCGCTTGTTGCGGCGCTGGGTGCTGGCATATTTTCGCCATCACGGCATCGGCGTTCGTCGCGTGCTGATCGTCGGCATGGGCGATATCGGCCAGGATATGCTAGGCACGATTTTGGCGCGCCCCGACTTTGGTTACCGACCGGTCGGCTTCTTGGACGACGACGAGACTAAAGCGGAAGCCAGCGTTGGACGCGTTGAAGCCTTGGGTGGGACCGACCAACTTGAAGAGGTCATTCGTAAGCAGCAGGTCGATACCGTTATTATCACCTTCCGCTGGAAACACTACGATCGCATTGAGGAACTGTCCGAGATTTGTCGAGCAACCGGCGCCGATTTGCGTATCGTGCCCGAACTCATGCAGCTTAGCATTCGTCAGGTACAGGTGGAAAACCTGGACGGGATACCGCTATTGGGTTTTGGCGCGCAACGTCCCTTCACTTCGGCCGATCAAGTGCTGAAGCGCGGCCTGGACTTAGTCGTTGTCGCGCTGAGTTTCCCCTTGTGGGCGTCGATCTGCCTGCTGGTAACGATCGCGCTCAAACTGGAGGGAGAAGGTCCGATCTTGTTCCGTCAGGAGCGCGTCGGCAAGGGCGGGCAAAAGTTCGAGATGCTCAAATTCCGAAGTATGGTTGCCAATGCCGAGGCAATGCACGAAGAGATGCTAGAAGCCTCGGGCGAGGACCCGCGTCATCCCAAATTTGTCGACGACCCGCGCATCACCCGCGTCGGCAAGTTATTACGCCGTACCAGCCTCGATGAATTGCCAAACATTTTGAATGTGCTGCGTGGCGAGATGAGTTTGGTGGGTCCGCGCCCACCGACGCCGGATGAAGTGGAACACTACAAGGCGCGGCATACGCGCCGCCTGCAAATCACCCCGGGCATGACCGGCTGGTGGCAAGTGCGCGGACGCAGCAATGTGCCCTTTGACGAGATGTGCGCCATGGACATCTATTATATCGACAACTGGTCACTGTCCATGGATATCGAAATCCTCATGTTGACCATCCCGCGTGTCGTCCTGCGCAGTGGCGCCTATTGAGTTCGCCACTTGCTTTTGATCCGGCATGACTATCTGCGCCAATTTGGCGATGCCCTGCGGTACCATCGGCAAGAAAAACATCGGACGCAACAACCTGAATATCTCGTGCACAAAGGCCAGAAGTCTCTCCGTCGACACCTGGCCGGGTGAGCGGTCGTAAAGCCAGAAGAGAATCAGCAACATGTGAAAGGTATAAAGCACGATGCCCAGTTCGGTCGCCTTGGGTTCGCGCAGGGCGTCGTCCGATTCCAGCACCAGCTGGCGATAAGCATTGGACAGAAGCTGGCCTTGCGGATTTTCCATCAGCGAGACATCAGCGTCGGAGCGCATAGCGCCGGCAAATAGCGCTATCATGGCCCCGCGCATCGGACGCAAACCGCGAATAGCCGTTTCAAGAGCCTGATGATAGCGATCGGCAAGTTGCCCCGCGGTCAAGCCAGCCATATCGGTAGCTAGCGCCTCGACCTGTTCGTCATACCAACGCAGGGCGATATCCTCCTTGCTGGCGAAATAATGGTAAATCAAACCGACCGAGACATCGGCGGCCGCCGCGATTTCGCGCATGCTGACCCGGTCATAACCTCTCTCACGGAAGCGCTTGGTTGCCGTGTGATAGATGTGCTGGCGCGTTTGATCAGCCTTGCTCGGGGCTGCGGAGGACGAAGTCACATATTCCTCACATTCGTTCGGTACAGGAAGAGTATACTTGATTTGCGGCGGCGCGTTTTTCAGCCGATGGCATCACAACTCGTGACCCTTTTGTCCGGTGGGGCGGGAGAATCAGACCGCCGCTTATGCGGTGGCGAAACCGAGACGATCAACCTACGCTCCTATCGGCGCAATTGCGTCGCCATGCATCAGAGGCGATAATTTGAAGAAAGCCCTGAGAGAAAGACGTGATCGCGGCGTGTATCCCTCCTAGACGGAGCTCAACCCAAAGCGCAAGACATGACCACCAAACCCTTGCTTTGCCTGCTCTTGATCGGCCTGTTCACGCTGAACGCCTGCGATTCGGTCCTGCTGGAGCGGAACTCGATCTTAACAGCGACTGCGCCGCCCTCAGTCGTTGTAGCCAGCAGCGCAGATCCGGAACACGTCTTGCGCGAGTTCATTGATGCCTGGAACAGTGAAGACTACGATAGCATGTACCGACTGATTGCCGGGCGCAGCCGCGAGCTTTATCCCAGGCAGGTGTTTATCAATCGCTATACCGAGGCGCATAGCGTCATCAGTTTCGCCGGCGTCGCGCATTCGCTCAACGAGGTCAGTTACCAGGGCAGCACCGCCGTTATCGACTACGACATCGCCATAGAGTCCCCTACTTTCGGACGCTTTCGAGACATGCACCGCACCTTGCGCATGGTCGACGAGGGTGGCTGGAAGATCGCCTGGTCGCAGATGGATGTCTTTGATGGCATGTCTGCCAGAGCGCGGCTGACTGAAGAAACAAGCTACGCGCAGCGCGAAAACATCTACGATCGTCAGGGCCGGCTGCTGGCGGAACAGGACGGCTTGGTCGACAGTTTGTATGTCGTGCAGCAAGACATGAACAATGTCGACGATTGCCTCAACACGCTCGCCATAGTCACCCGGCAGCAGATCAATACCATGCGCAACATCTTCACCGGCTATCTGCCGGAAACTTTGTTTCATATTGCGGAGATTGATCCGGATCGATTCGACGCATACCGCGAATCGCTCGAATCCGATTGCGGCATCACCACGGTTTCGCGCTATCGCACGCGCCGCTATTACGGCCACGGCATCGCCACCCACGTCGTGGGATACATCGGGCGCATACCAGCCGAATTGCTGGACTTTTGGAAAGCGCGCGGACGAGAAGAGAGCGTATTGGTGGGGCGCGCGGGCATCGAATTCAGTTACGAAAGCGTTCTGGCGGGTGAACCGGAACGGGCATTGCAAATCGTCGAACAAGGTGTCACGGTCGTTCGTGAGCTTGGTGGGACGGCTGGTGTAGCGCCGCAGCCGGTTACGCTCACCATTGATCGCGAGCTGCAAGAATCAACCGCGCAGGCGCTTTCGGACGCGGTCAATTACGCCCTGCTTAATTGGGGTGGCATCACGCTCGGTGGCGCCATCGTCGCCATGGACGTGAATACTGGAGAGATCCTGGCGATGGCTAGCTATCCCAGCTTTGATCCGCATATTTTCAATCCCGAGACGCAATACGATGTGCCGGATCGCACGGCGCGCCTCAACCGTGATACACGTTCGCCATTCAGCAACAGTGCCATCGCCGAACAACATACACCGGGCTCGGTCTACAAGATCGTGACGCTCCTTGCTGCCGCGTCGGAAGGCATCTTGCCGGATCCGTTCCCATATTTCTGCGATATCACCTGGCACGGGCAGGAACGTTTTGGCGATGCGCGTCCGGTTCGATACGATTGGCGCTTGCTGGAAAACAAGACTGCGACCGGCGAGGTCGATATGAGCCGGGCGCTGGCGACCTCCTGCAATCCATTCTTCTGGGAAGTGGGCGCGCTTATGTTCCAGCAAGATCCCAACTTGCAGGCGAGATACGCCGAGCGGCTTGGTTTTGGCAGTGCAACAGGCATCTCTGGTTTGGGCAAGGAAGCCGCTGGCGATATCGCCTACCCCAATCCGCAAGAGTCGACTGAAGCCATCAACAATGCTATCGGCCAGGGAAATGTCACGGTGACCGCGCTGCAAATGGCGCAAGCCACCGCTATGATCGCCAACGGCGGCAAACGCTACCAACCCTATATCGTCAGCCATATCGGTACGCCCGGTACAGAAAACCATCGGCAGGAAAACCAGCCAACTCTGCTGCCAAACCAAGGTCTGGACGCAAATGCGCTCGAGATTGTGCGCGAGGGCATGTGCCAGGTCACGACGATACGGGACGTAGGAACGGCCTGGTGGGTCTTCGACGGGGTGCCATATACAGTTTGCGGGAAGACCGGCACTGCCGAAACGGCCGGCCAGCCCAACGCCTGGTTCGTCGCCTATTACCCGGCAGATGAACCACAGATCGCCTTCGCCGGTGTAATGGCGAATTCGCGCGAAGGCTCGGAAGTCGTGGCGCCGATGATCCGCCGCATCCTTGATGTGCGCGAAGGGGCTGTGATTGCCCCCTATCCGGAATTCTGGCTGAATCCCTTTAATCCCTTGCCTTCGCAGGAAGAAGCGCTCGCGGTGTATGACCCGGAAAACTAGCCGCCGCAACCCCCGGGAACGCTGCGTATAGGTGTCCAGGTTGGCAAGACATAATCGATTTCTGGCGGTACCGGGGTCAACAGATAAACCTTGACATAGCGGCGCCAGGAAACCCAGTCCTCATCGCTATAACCCAGGTCGATCCAGTAGCGCGAGCTGCGCGGACCACCTGTATCGGCCATCGTAGCGGTGCCATAACCGGGCACAAAAACTTCGGTGCGATAACGAATGATTTTTGGGTCTGCGGCGACGATGCCCTTGGCCAGCGTCCGGCCGATAGAGGTCACGTTGTCACCGCCCAGCGCCGCCGGATGATAGCTGGTCGCGAGCATGCATAACACGCGCCAGAAGAGACGCTGCCCGCTTGCTGTTTCAACTGTCCGCAGGTCGATCTTTGTTCCGTAGTGAATCAATTGGTCTTGCGGTGGCTGCGTGATGACCGTTTCGGCAAGAGTGCGGCTGACTTCGGCGCCGTTCTCATAGCGGACAAGGCTGCGGATCTCCCGTGTGCCGTTCTGCCCCTGCTGCGCCACGACCGTTTGATCGAGGTTCAAGCCGGCATCGGCCGCATAGCGCAACTCAAAGGATATCGTCTCCTGCTGTGCGCTGACCTCTTCGGTGACGCGCACGATCTCGATGAGCATGTCCGTGACGATCTCGGTGTCGCCGCTCGGAATCACATAGTCCTGGCCGAAGAGCGGCGCGTTTAGCTCTTGCAGCACTTCGCCCACGCGCTGTGAGTGGGTGCGCGCTTCGATAAACACGCCATCTAGCCGCAGCGCAATCGCGGTTGCCCGCTCTATTGTTATCGTCATTTCACCGCTGATCGCGCTTTCAAGGGCCGGGTCGACTTTGTCCTTGAGCTGTAAGCTGATGCCGGCCTCGGCCAAGGCTGCGCCCACAGTTTCGGTTGAGCTTAGGACACGCGAGCGCTTGCCATCGTCGATGATGGTCAGGCTGAAAGGTCTGCGAACTTCGATATGTTCGGCCGGGATGGTCCAGTCCGCCAAGGCGTTAAGACGCGCCAGCGCGCCGTTCACTTGGATTCTGTCGTCGCTAGTGACGACGATTCCAGCGCTGTTCAAGATTTCCAACGGATTGTCTAACGCGGTCCGGAATACCTGCTGCTCACCAGCAATCTCGATCGTCACGTCACGCGCGGCTTTCAAGGTGATAGTCATGCCGTCGCTTAGCGTATCATTTAGGTCATGCGAGAGTGATGAATCCGACGGCGCCACAATTTCCAGTTCATTCAATAGTTCAGCAATTGTCTCTGCGCGCGTGGATGCCGACTGAAGAAAACCGTCCTGATTGATGGTAACCTGCTTCGGCGCTCCAATGCTCGAGAGCAAATCCGCGGGAATGCTGCGGACAAATAACATGATGGTGATAGACAGTGTGCAGCTAGTGATAGCAACGATTAGGAGCAGCAGCCAGCGCCGACGCCGCCCTCGCCTTCCACGACGACGCACGGGAACGACGGGCTGTGTATCGTCGGATCGAGCGCGAAAGGGCTGGGTATCTGCTGCGCTTGGCGATTTCAAAGTCATGATGACGAGTTTACCGATATGCCTGGCATCTGACCAGGAACAAAGAAATTACAGCACTTTGGCAGCAACCATGTGTGAGAATAATCGATCGCTTGCCTATTGAAACTTGCTACTGGCGTGGAATTCGGATATAAAATCTTGAAGATAATTGAATGTTCTGTTCGTAATCCATAGGCTGAGGGAAACATGTTGAAGAAAAAACTCTTGGCGCTTTGTATGGTGATCGCCGCATCCCTGCCGACTATCAGCCTCTCCGCAATTGATGGCGAGCTTGACGTGTTGGCATCGCATAGCATCCTGGCAGATGTGGTCCGCCAGGTCGCCGATGGCCACGCCCATGTTATATCTATCGTTTCTGCAGGTAGTGATGCTCATGCTTTTATCCCGACGCCGGGCGATCTCACCAAGATCGCGGAAGCCGATCTGGTCTTTATCAATGGCGCGGGATTTGAAGAGAACTTGCTCGAAGCTGTGGAAAGCGCCGGCGAGATGGTGAATATCGTGGATGCATCCGCCTGTATCGAGATTCGTCCTTTCGGCGCCGGCATGCACGATGACGATGGCCACACACACGATGACGATGACGACCATGGCGACGAATTGGATTCGTCGATCGATTGTGATGAACACGATGAAGAATTCGCTGAAATGGTCGGTGAAGAAGAGGGCGATCATGCGCACTTCGCGACCTTGGGGCGCGCGCAGGACATCGACTGTGCCGCCGGTCACAGGCGCGCTAGAGCTGTGGACCACTCTCACGAATCCGGCGCCTGCGACCCGCACGTATGGATGGATCCCCATAACGTGATCTACTGGGTACTTTTGGTTCGAGACACGCTTTCGGCGCTGGATCATGACAATGCGGAAAGTTATGCGGCCAACGCCAATGCCTACGCTTTGGAATTGGTGGCGCTGGAATCCGACTTTATCTTGCCCGTGCTGGAAGCCTTGCCCGAAGACAAGCGCCTTCTGGTAACGAGTCACGAATCGTTAGGTTACCTGGCGACGACATTTGGCTTCGAGATCGTCACGACCGTGATCCCGGGCATGGCAACGATGGTGGAGCCCAGCGCGCGCGATGTCGCCGCCTTGATCGATCGCGTCCGCGCGGAAGGTGTCCCGGCCATATTCAACGATTCCTATGCGCCAGAGAATATCATGCATACGATTGCGGCAGAAACCGGCACCGCGCTGGTTAGCTTGTACAGTGATTCCCTAAGTGGCGGCGACGGGCCCGCGCCTACTTATCTCGACTATATGCGCTACAATGTGTCGACCATTGTTGATGCGCTTACGGGCGAAACTTAACTGGAAACAAGGTTCAATAGCGCCCCATCATGTCGCTTGCTCATATGGGGAAGCGTGCAACGTGCGCAATGTGATCGGCGTCTTGTCCGCGGATTCGCAGAGAACAGAGCATGGTCCGACTCGGGTTTCACAAATCCACGCAAGATGTCGACAAAGAACTACCCGCCCTGCAGGTCGATCAGCTTTCGGCTGGCTATCCGGGCAACCGCTATGCGCTGCGCGACATCAGTTTCGTCGTGGATCCAGGCGCGCGCATTGCGATCATCGGACCGAACGGCGCCGGCAAAAGCACTCTCTTTAAGGCAATTGTAGGCGTGCTGCCCATTACCTCGGGGCAAATCAGCATCTACGGTGAAGACTGTCACAGCAGCCACAGCAATGTCGGTTATGTGCCGCAACAGAGCGCCATTGACTGGAGCTTTCCGGCGTCGGTATTTGACGTGGCGCTGATGGGGCGCAGCCGGCATATCGGCTGGTTTCGATTGCCGGGCAAGGATGACCGCGACATCGTGCGCGACATCCTCGAACACCTTAGCTTGAGCGAGCTGGCCGACCGCCAAATCAGCGAACTCAGTGGCGGGCAGCGGCGTCGCGTTTTCATTGCGCGGGCGCTTGCGCAAGATACCAGAATCATGGTGCTTGACGAACCTTTTAGCGGCGTCGACCAATCCGCCGAGCAAGAGATCATTGAAACTCTTGAGATTCTGACGAACCATGGCATCACCATTCTGTTGTCGACGCACCACATGGAAAACGCCACCCTGCACTTCGATAAGATCTTGATTCTGAAGGGCGAAGTGCTGGCATATGGTGCACCAAACAGCGTGATGAAGCCGGAAAATCTGACACGCGCATTTGGCGGCGCTATTCCTGTCTTTGCCCGCGGCGACGAACTATTGATGTTCAGCAAAGACAAGGTCGAAGGAGTCGATCGTGGACATCGCTAGTCTTTTGTCGGAGCCGCTTGGCTACGCCTTCATTCAGCGAGCCATGCTGGCGCTGATACTGGTCGGTGGCATCAACGCTATCGTGGGCTGCTTCGTAGTGGTGCGCGGCATGGCCTTCTTTGGCGATGCGCTATCCCACGCGATCTTGCCGGGCATAGCGGTTTCTTATACTGCGAGCGGCGGATATGTGGGTAGCAATCTCTTTGTCGGGGGGCTGGGCGCAGGCATCGTGTCTGCCCTGGTGATCGCCTGGTTGACACGCAATAAGGAACTCAAAGAAGATAGCGCCATTGCCATCGTATTTGTCACGATGTTTGCGCTGGGCATCGCCATCGTCAGTACGCAGGGCAGTTACACGGCCGATCTGACGCATATCCTGTTCGGCAGCATCAACGGCATCAGCGAAAACGACCTGCTGCTTATGGCAACGATGGCGGCGGTGGTGGCGGTCATCATCGTGCTTCTCTACAAGGAGTTCTTGGTCATCAGCTTTGATCTCAGCCTCGCGCATAGCCTGCGGCTGCCTGTCGAAATACTGCGACTGACCTTGCTGATATTGATTGCCGTTACCATTGTGTTTAGCTTGCAGGCGGTGGGCATTGCCTTGATGTTGGCGCTGCTGATCACGCCGGCCGCCACAGCGCGCTTGTTGGTCAAACGCCTGCATCATATGATCGTCATCGCTTGTTTGATCGGCATCGTCAGCGGGGTTGTAGGCTTCTACGCATCGTACTACCTGGATATCCCCTCCGGCGCTTGCATCGTGCTGACACTGAGCACCTTCTTCGGCGCAGTTTTTCTGCTCAAGTCGGGATTCTCGCTCTTGCAGGAACGCGAATGATGCGCGTTTCAAGTTGACGCGGGAGCAAGCCTGTGTTAGATTTCCAAAAATTTGTGGAGGTGCGGCATGAACAGTAGTCTCAAACAGCTAATCGAAACCCAGGGTTACGCAATAGTCGAGGACCTGCTCGACGAAGCGGCTCTACAGGCAATCGTCAACGATTATACTGATTTGCTCGATCGTATGGCGCCCCAATGGTACGCGAAGGGGCTGATCTCCTCGGTGTATGAAGGGCTACCTTTCGAGGAGCGATTGACTGCCGTCCTGGGCGAAGCGAAAAGGGACGTCTTTGCCCATATGGATATCGCCTTATCCAACGAGACTGTTCATTCCGACGCCGGTATCAATATCAGCCGCGCGGTCTATGATCTGATACGTAACGAACGGCTTCTCGACAAAGTCGAAGAGGTCATTGGCGGCGAAATCCTTTCCAATCCCATCCAGCACGTTCGCATTAAGCCGGCGCAAGCCAAGGTCGCCCCCGGTCTGGGCAACCTGGTACGAGAAACCGGTTGGCATCAGGACCAGGGCGTGGCGCGCACCAATGCGGACAACACCGAGATGTTGACCGTCTGGCTGGCTATCACCGATGCCACGATCGAGAACGGCTGCTTGCAAGTGATGCCCTACAGTCACCTCCAGGGAATGACAACGCATTGTCCGCTGGAACAGGTGGAGATTCCCGAGCAATTGCTGTTGGGAGAGCCGCTGCCGGTACCGATCCGCGCCGGCGATGCCCTCTTCTTCCACCGCCTCACACAGCACAATTCGTTGGTCAACCGCAGCGATACTGTCCGCTGGAGCTTCGATCTACGCTATCAACCCATTGGCATGCCAACCGGCCGCGATGAATTCCCCAGCTTGATCGTGCGCAGCCGCAAGGATCCGTCCCAGGCGCAGTCCTACGAAGAATGGCGCGATTCCTGGTACGCCGCGCGCGATTATCTGGCTTCCCTGGAAGAACGCCCGCTCACTCATCGTTGGGATGCAGAAGCCGAGGTTTGTGCTTGAACCCGCTGCCGAATCGTCATCCCCGCTCACATGTCCTTCGAAGCGCTCGCCGCAGCCACTTACGTCTCCATCGAATCATATCGCAAAAATGGCGACGCAGTGCGCACGCCGGTTTGGATCGTCGCTGACGGTGGCAAACTTTTCTGCTGGACTCTAGCCAAAAGCGGCAAAGTCAAGCGCATCCGTGGCAACGTCCTTGTCCGATTGGCGCCTTGCGATGCGGCAGGCAAGATCAAAGGGGATTGGGTCGCTGCTAATGGTCGCGTACTCGAGAGTCCGGACGACATCATGGCGCAGGCTGGACGCATGATGCGAAAGTTCGGCCTAAAGTTTTTGCCCTTTCGCGTCATTCCCATACTGCGACGAACCAAACCCGTCGCCATCGAGTTCAGCCCCGCTTAAGGCGACGTCAGGAAATACCGCGCCACACTCCAGCGGGCAGATAATGCGTTACTACCGAAACGAATTAAGCTGATTGACTTGTGGGGACTTTCACCTTGGACTCGGCGGGACCAGCGCGACCGCGATAGCGAGACTTCTGCGCATCGATGATGAGCGCCACCAGGATAATGAGACCGCGCAGCGCTTTCCGCACGGGTGCGTGGCAGCGGACAAGTCGCTGTCAGCTTCTTCGGCGACGGCGCGGTCAACGAGGGTATCTTCCACGAAGCGCTTAATATGGCAGCTTTATGGAATCTGCCCGCCATTTACATCATCGAAAACAATCAGTATGCCCTGTCAATGACCGTAGCCGAGTCTTCGGCGGTGCCCGACCTCGCGTCGCGCGCTTGCGCCTATGGCATGCCGGGCGTCCGCGTCGATGGCAACGATGTCCTGGCTGTTTACAATGCGACAAGCGAAGCCGTACAACGGGCGCGCGCGGGCGACGGTCCCACCTTGATCGAAGCGCTGACTTATCGCATCCGGGGCCACGCCCGCTTCGAAGCGGCTGGCTATCGACCGGCGGAAGAGGTCAATGCCTGGAAGAACGCTGATCCTATTGAGCGGCTCGCCGCGGGAATGATGGCCGCGGGAATCGCCGGCGAAGACGAACTGAACACGATCCGCGCCGAAGCGGAAGCGGCCATCGAAAATGCTATCGAATACGCACAGTCCTGCACGGACGTCCGCGCCGAAGACTACCTGTCCTGCATCACCGCGGAGAACTAGGAGCTGATCATGCGACAACTGAGTCAGGCGGCAGCCATTCGCGAAGGCATCGTTCAAGAGATGCGTCTCGACCCGAGTGTGATCTTGCTGGGCGAAGATGTGGGCAAGTTTGGGGGCGCATTTCACATCACCCACGATATGCTGGATGAATTTGGCGCCGAGCGCGTTTGGGATACGCCAATCTCCGAAGCGGGATTCACAGGCCTGGGCATCGGCGCGGCGCTCACCGGTTTGCGGCCGATCGTCGAGTACCAATATCTCGACTTCATTTTTTGCGCCATGGACCAGGTAGTCAATCAAGCCGCCAAGATCCGGCTCATGTCCGGCGGACGCGCCAGAGTGCCTCTGGTGCTGCGCGGTCCACAAGGCGCAACCGGGCGCGGCGCTCAACATTCGCAGAGCGTCGAAGCCTGGTTCATGCACGCTCCCGGCATGAAAGTGGTCATGCCCTCAACGCCCTCTGACGCCAAAGGCTTAATCATCAGCGCCATTCGCGATGATAATCCGGTGCTATTCGTCGAGCATAAACTGCTATATGGCGCGGCTTCGCCGGGCGGCGGCAAAGCCCTTTCCGATTCCGCCATTCAAGCCATCGGCATGGACGTGCCCGAGCAACCCTACGCCATACCTCTTGGTACAGCGGATATCAAACGCGAAGGCAGTGATGTCACCATCATCGCCACGCTGATGATGCTGCATCGCGCCCTGAGTGTGGCGGAGGAACTGGCGGCGGAGGGTATCTCGGCGGAAGTCATTGACCCACGCTCGCTGGTGCCGCTGGATGTGGCGACCATTGCCGCATCTATCGCCAAGACCAATCACGTCGTGGTTGTCTCGGAAGATGTATCGCGCGCTGGCGTATCGGCGGAGCTTGTTGCCACCATCAATGATCACTGCTTCTACGATCTTGAAGCGCCGGTCCAGCGCGTGGCAGCCGCCAATACGCCGATTCCCTTTGGTCCCGCGTCAGAGCGCCACGTCATCCCGCAAGTCGACGACATCCGCGCCGCTGTTCAACGCGTCTTGTCAGCCTAGGAGGGAACTATGGCAACCGAGGTCAGATTGCCGCACCTTGGCGAATCTATCGACACCGCGGTTGTGGTCGCCTGGCATAAACAGGTCGGCAATACGATCAAACGCGGCGACGAACTGGCGGACCTGGAAACTGACAAAGCGACCCTGCCGCTGGAAGCGCCCAAGAATGGCGTTTTACTGGCGATTGTGGCGGCAGAGGGCGAAACTGTCTTCATTGGAGATCTTCTTTCCGTGATCGGCCAAGCTAATGAGAGTTGGACCCCGGCAGCTGATGCCCAAGATAAAGTCGCTACAAGTGTTTCTACAATTAATTCAACTGTATCGATACCCATTGCCGATAAGAGTTTCGCAACCAACTATAAGATTTCGCCGGTCGCGCGGCGGAAAGCCAAAGACCTGGGCGTTGATCTCACGTCCGTGGTTCCCTCTGATGGCCTAAAGATCAGCGGCGCGGATGTCGAAGCACATGCCGGGCGATTGGCGCGCGCTGGCGAAACCGCCGTCAAACGCCGCATCGAGTTGAGCCAGACCAGACGCCTCACGGGGCAGCGCATGTTGGAAAGCGCGCGGAACGTGCCGCAGTTCGCCTTGACAATCGACGCCGATGTTCGCAATATGCTCAATTTCCGTGATGAGGCAAAGGCGACCGGGGAGAACTTCAGCGTGACTGCGCTGTTGATCCATGCGGCAGCGTTTGCTCTGAAGGATCATGCCTTGCTGAATGCCAGCTTCGAAGATGACGGTATCACGGCCTTTGACGCGATTAACATCGGCGTCGCTACCGCGGCGGAAGACGGCTTGCGTGTGCCGGTGATTCATGACGCCGATAAGTTGAGCTTGACAGCTCTCAACCGCAGGCTGGTTGAACTGGCTGGAAAAGGCTGCGAAAACCGCCTGAGTCTGGCCGAGATATCCGGCGGAACCTTCACAGTCAGCAACCTGGACATGACCGGTATCACGCACTTTACGCCCCTCGTTAATCCGCCGCAGTCAGCCATCCTGGGCGTAGCCACGCCGCGCTCGCTAATCATTCCTGGTATACACGGAGGCACCCAGATTGCCCAGATGATGGCTCTGACCGTCGCTTGTGATCATCGCGTTTTGGATGGCGCCGATGCCGCGGCCTTCCTGCGGTCGCTAAAGAGTGGCATCGAGTCCTTCGTGAGCGGCAACTAGGTCTGGGCAGACACGCTAGCAACGAGGAGCAGACATGCTAAACGAGAACGACTATCCTATCAGCGTGCAATTCGATTTCGCGGCCGGTACGTTTGATCCGGTTCAGATCCGTGATGATCGCAGGCTTAGCGATTTACATATGATGTACCATGACAAGGACGCTATCAAGCGCATTCTTGGGCGCGAAGATCCGCTGATTTATGAACTCTGGTATCATCCATTCGAGACCAGCAAAAGCGATATGGCACTAGGTGTTACGCGCCTGCTGCCCGGCACGATCGGCGATGAATATCACATGACCAAAGGGCATATCCACGAACGCGATGATCAGCCGGAAATCTACTTTTGCGTTCAAGGCCAAGGCTATCTGCTGCTGCAGACCATCGACGGCGAGTTCCGCGCCGAGCCCTGGCAAGCTGGTACGATTTCCCATATTCCGCCCATGTGGGCGCATCGCGTTGTGAATACCGGTTACGATATGCTGGTTTTCGTCGCCTCGTACCACCTGAGCGCCGGGCACGACTATGGTCCCATCATCGAGAAGGGCTTCCGCAACTTGGTCGTCGAGCGCGCTGGCAAGCCGACGTTCGTGGAGAGCCCGCGCTGGCAATAGACAGCGGTAAGCTCGTAGGCATCAAGTGAGGGCACTGATTTGAAGGCTGCCTCACCCGACCCCGTACTTGCGATAGATATTGGCGGTACCAGCTTGCGCCTGGCATTGATCGGCGTCGACGGCGCGCTCCACGGCGAGATTGCGCGGCATGACGTGCCGTTCAACTCAGATGGCGCTGCCGATCCCGCAGCTCTGTTTGATCTAGTGGCGACACATATGGAGCGGACGCGCGAAATGGGTGCAAGCGAACTCATGATCGGGGTCAGTTTGGGCGGCAATGTCGATCTCGTCAGCGGAGACGCTATCCTGGTACCCAATTTGCACTGGCGGAATTTGCCGTTCGGCAGGCTGCTCAGCAAGCGCTTTCGACTGCCGGTCTGCGTCTCTACGGATGTGCGCCAGGCGATCCTGGCAGAGGCAACCTGGGGCGCGGGAGTGGGCGTGCGAGATTTCGCCTGGGCGACTGTTGGCACTGGATACGGCGGCTACTTGTTTCTGAATGGCCGGCTCTACGGCGGCGCGCATGGCTTCGCCGGCAACTTCGGTCATATCACGTTAGACGAAGTGAATGGTTATCCTTGCGGCTGCGGCAGGCGCGGCTGCTTCGAAACATTTGTCGCGGGTCCTGCCATCGCCCGCGCCGGACAAGCTGCCCACGAAGCCGGCAAGAGCGTCGTTCTGTCATCGCTGGCGCGTGGTGGTGAGGTGACCACACGCATGGTCTTCCCTGCGATAGAACGGGGCGATGAAATCGTCAGGGCGATCGTCGATGATGCCATCCGTTTGATTTGCATCAATCTGGGCGGCATGGTGAACTTGCTGGATCTGAACTTGATCGTGATGGGAGGCGGCGTAACCGAGGCGGCGCCCTGGTTCGTCGAGCGTATCAATGACGAGATCCGCGCCTATCTGATGACCGCCGAGGCGCAGCGCGATCTACGCGTAGTTCGCGAGAGCATGCCAAATGCGGCCTTGTGGGGCGCAGCCGCACATGTCTTTGCGGCAGAGGGCTTTATCCCTGACGACGTGCTGGAAGAAGGGATCACCCATAGAGCCATTCGGGCCTGGTGACATAAACGGCGCCGGCAATGGTATTCGAATCATTCTAATCCGATACTGTAATCAATGAGACCGCGAGCAAACGATGTCCGACCTGCCATCCGATCAAATGGCGACCTTGGTTCAGATCGCCAATATGTATTACAAGGACAATTTGTCACAGCAAGAAATTGCCAATCAGCTTGGCGTGTCGCGTTCGCTAATCGCCACTTACTTGCAGCGCGCGCGCGATCAGCATTTGGTCCGCATCGAGATTGTGGATCCTCGCGACGATTCGGCGCATCTGGCTATTGAGCTCTGTCGCAAGTTTGGTATCGAAGAGGCGCTTCTTGTCCCCTACGGGCATAAGTCGGACGAATTGACCCGCCGAGCGGTGGCCGCCGAAGCGGCAAAACTCATCGAAGCGCAGGTCAACGATGGTGATGTCTTTGGCATCGGTTGGGGACGGACCACCTCGCGCATGGTAGATCTGTTGGCGCCAACCCGCGCGGTCTCGGTGGATGTTGTGCCCCTCTTGGGCGAGAGCGGCCAGGAGAGCAACTATTCACAGATGAACCACATGGTACTGCGCACGGCGGAACATTTCGGCGGCAAGCCGCATTTTCTGCTGGCGCCGATGGTGGTCGGCTCGCCGGAACTGCGCGAGATGCTATGGCGAGATGTTGTTGTTCACGAAGTCGCGCGACAGTGGGATCGCATGACCGTCGCCTGCTTTGGTATCGGCGTGTTGCCGCCGACGCCGGGCATGATCGTGTATATCGGCGATGCCTATACACCCATGCTAATTTCAAAAGGGGCTGTCGGCGATGTCTGTGTGCATCCCTTTGACGCTTCGGGCGACATCCTGGAAACGCCGCTGACCGACTGCATGATTGGCGTCGGTGTCGATCAATTGCGGCGTACACCGTGCCGAATCGCACTAGCCTCGGGAATCGAGAAGGCAAATGCGGTCGTCGGCGCCGTGCGAACGGGGCTGATCACACATCTGGTTGCGGACACGCAACTCGCCGCTGCTGTCCTGCGAAGTACAGATCTTTGAGATCAAGCGCATCTAGCTGGAGCGATGCCAGTCTTCCAGCTTTTCGAGTTGCCTGCGCATCCACTCGATCGCCTGCGCTTGCTGGCTTTGATCCATCGTCTGGAATTGCGCCTCGGTAAGGTGCCTCTCAATGCGTTTGAGAGCACCAGGGATTTTGGACTGGATTTGGGGCTTTTGTGAATCCGTTACTGCCGTAACACTTTCGCCCGGCGCCCAGCCGCGTATCTCGAATTCGGAGATGTCGCGGTCGTCGGCATAGGTCCATTGCTCGTGCGAAAGCTTCAAGAGAGCGCGATACTGACGAATCCGCGAGGCGTTCTCGAAGCCGCAGGCCAGGCACAGTTGCTCGGATTTGCCATAAGGAATACGCCAGCGATCTGCATTCGCCACCTGCGCATAGAACGCTTGCTCGTGCTCAAACGACTCTATTGGCGCGAACTTGTCCCAGCCGTGCAGATCCATCAACAGCAGGGCGATCTGCCGCGCGCGGGCAACCGCGTTAAGCGCGTCGCGCGCCGTGTTTTCGCTGGCTTGCCGCCACAGGTTGAGCTCCGCCATGCGTCGCGCCGGTATCGCCGCGTACGCGCTTCCTTCAACGATGGCATTCAAAAGGTGATACGCGACCCAACGACGCTCGCCGGTCTCGATCAAGAATTCGTCGCCCGAATTCACCACCGTTATCGGATTGGTCAATCCGTCCTGGCGAATACTCGCTGCTAGATCAGCCAGCCTCAGCAGCGGTAATTCTTCGGGCGCGGCGCTGAAATCCCCGGCTTCCCCGTCCGTCTTCCGCAGCTCGACCTCACCTTTGATCACAGCCATCAACGGGAGGGCGCGCCCGGTCACGCGCTCGACATCCGCCAGCCAGCGCTGGATTTGCTCGACAACCGGACCCGCGCGATATTGCGAGGGTACCACGCGCCGTGGTTGCATGGGGTTGGGCTTGATGCTGAAAATATCGATAGGCTTGGCGCGAAGGATCTCCTTGATTTTTATGTCCACCGTGGACAAACCCATATCGTGGCCGAAGCCTTCGCTTGCCGCGCTACCGACATCAAAGAGGTTTTCATCGTACTTTACACCGCGTTTGCGCGCCGCATCACTCATGGTTGTCTACCCTTTCCGCAATGCACTTTACGATCTGCCAGGTGATCTGCGCGATCCGCGACTTGGGATGGTAAGCGTAGATGCTGGCGGAATCGCTCTGCGTCAGTTCGCCCCACAGGATCGTCAAAGGAATGGCCTCGGTGATCACCTTGGCGAACGGCTTTTGCAAGAGCCGCAGATTCTCTTTGTGCAACGATGTTGATTTTCGATACATATTGGGGATCAGGGCGATCAGCTCGATCTCGCTTAAGCCCATGGCTCGCCGCTGCTTGCTAAAGCGCTGCAAGCTCTGCATGGTCTGCTTGATGCCGTCAAAGCTCATCGCTTCCAATTGTGTGGGGATGATGATGCCATCGCTGGCAAGATACAACATGGCGTGCAAAGTCGATCGCGTGGGCGCAGTGTCAATGAAGACGAAGTCGAATACGTCTTCGACCTCTTCCAGTTTGTTGTAGAGGGCGAATGAATCCACGATGTTTCCGACGATGCCGGCTGTCTCGGGATTGCCGGGCACGAGAAGTAATTCGCCTTTGGCAGCCAATTGAGGAAATTGAAAAATAGCCGGATCGATTGGTTTCAAACATAGGTTCCAGGCGCCGCCATCGCCGTCGTCCCGCACCAACAAATTGTAGAAATAGGGATGTTTCTTCTGTTTCAATGCGACCGTGAGATGCGCCTGGGGATCGGCGTCGATCATCAGCACTTTGTATCCCAGGATCGCCAATCCCGTGCCGATCTGCGCCGTGAGGGTGGTCTTGCCGACGCCACCCTTCTCGTTGTATACCATCACTGTCTGCATGCGCTGCACCTTTTGACGAAGCAAGCCGCATATCATGTCCGCCGATATCTAAATTATCGCTGTATCGTCCAATACTGCTGGCGCATTTGCTACAATGTCGGTTACAATCTCGCTGTCCGGACTAACGAGGGGAACGAATCATGCGCTACGAAACTGAATTCATCATTGATTTGCCGCGCGGACGTGTCATCGAGTTATTCGATAGTTTTGAAAACCTGAAGAAGTGGCAGGAAGGGCTTGTCAGCTTCGAGCATATCAGCGGTGAGCCGGGGAAGCCTGGCGCCAAAACGCGCTTGCTCTACGATATGGGCAGACGCCGGATGGAAATGATTGAGACGATCATCGAGCGCAAGCTACCGGACGAATTCTCTGCCACCTACGACGCGTCTGGCGTACACAATATCGTGCGGAATTACTTCTATGACGAAGGCGAGCAGACGCGCTGGGTGCTGGATTCCGACTTCCAGTTCCGTAGTTTCATGCGCATCATTTCCGTCTTTATCCCTGGCAGCAAATTCCGCGATCAAACTCGTAGTAGCATGGAAGATTTCAAGCGCTTCGCCGAAAACGCGGCAGCCGCCGACGATGCAGATGCGCCGGAGGACGTCGAAGCGGAAAACGCCTGAGCTAGAGACGATTCAGCAGTTGGCGCGTCATGCCGGCGTGGCCCAGGTGCTCGGCCGTATGATCCAGGGCGTGCAAAAGCGCCCAGCCGCGACTGCATTCAATCTTGCGATCCAGGAATTCGAACGACACCTCTTCACTCAGTCGAGCCACTGACTGCGAAGCGAAGGCAGCCTTGTAGAAACTGATATTCGCGGAAAAGCGCGCCTTCAGTTCGTCCAGCGAATAACCTTTCGCTCGGAACTCGGCAGGTCGATCGCGCTCAATCACGTCATCAATGGCTATGCCTATCCAAAAGCGCTCCGCCGCGGTCACGTGGACCGCAAGCACGCAAAGCGAGTTCATCTCGATACCTGGTACCCAGTCCAGTTGCTCGCTCGACAAGTCATCAAGGCAAGTGAAGTAGTCCGCGTGCATGGCTTCCAATCGACGAATGACATCGGCAAAGAGCGTGTCCATAACCGGATCTCCAATCAGTGATCAGCAGTTGATCGTAAACTTGCAGGAGGTTCTACTGAATGCGCAGCATCACTTTGGAAGCGGCGTCCCAAAGTTCTTCCAGCGCATAATATTCGCGCTTGTCGGGGGAGAAAAAGTGCACCACAACATCCCCGTAGTCCATGACGACCCAGCCGTTTTCAGCCCTGCCTTCGTTGGTGAAGGGAAGCTGTTGGTAGCTGGCTTTCACGTCCTGGCGTACGGTCTCTGTCAGCGCACGCAGGTGTCTGTCATTGTCGCCGGTGCAAATGATGAAAAAGTCGGCGATGATGTTGTCCGGTCGCAAGTCGAGCAGCAGGATGTCCTCGGCCTTGCGGTCTTCAACCAGGTCCACTATATGATGAGCAAAGTCTAAGGATGGCAAATGGCGATTCTCCGGATATTCGCGTCGATCGTACCATCTATTTTAGCACAGTGCGCTAGCGCAGCATACTCGGATTGTGCCCGCCGGACAGGGAACAAGAGCGTCAACGTGCTATGTATTAGGTTCTAATAAAGTTGCTTCGCCATGCGCGAAGGCACTGAGTGCCGCAGCTACAGAGTTAATTGTAACGATTCATTTCTTTTGGTAGCAGGTCAGCGATGTGTTAATGTAGTTGGTACTAGAATATTAGGAGGTTTCTCGTGTCTTCAAACCATCAGCCTGTTGCCAGCTTGCGCTTGCTTAAGCGAGTTTGTTGCATCTGCGCTTTCCTTGCCTTGCCAATCGCCGCCTCCGCACAGCAATACGGCGCCGACGGGATCGGCGACAGCCTCTATGCTCGTCTTGGCAACGGCGGCTACGACGTGCAGCATTACACCATCGACTTGGTTTTGACACCGGAAAACAATCACATTGCTGCAACCACATCAATCGTGGCTGTCGCCACGCAAGACCTCTCCAGGTTTAATCTCGACCTGTCCGGGCTAGATGTCGAAAGTGTCTCCGTCAACGATCAACCGGCTGATTTCGATAGAATGGAAACCGAGCTTGTGATTTCGCCTTCACAAGTGCTCGAAAACGGCGACGCTTTTGGCGTAGAGATCGTGTATGCCGGCGTACCAGAGGTGATTACCGATCCAGCTGTGCCATTTGTCAATCTCGGCTGGCAAAAATGGACCGACGGCTTCTTCGCCGCGGTCAGCCAACCCTCGGGCAGTATGAACTGGTTCCCGTCCAATAACCACCCGTTGGACAAAGCCACATACAGCTTTTACGTTACTGTGCCGCAGTCGTTGACTGGCGTCGCCAACGGCGTGCTGAGCGAGACGATCGCCAACGATGATGGCACGCGCACCTTCGTCTGGCAGATGGAACAGCCAATGGCGAGCTACTTGGCGATTGTTGCCGTTGGCGACTTTGTCGAAATCCGCGATGAAAGTGGCGAGGTACGCATTCGCAACTATTTCCCCGCCGATACAGCACCATCCATCATCGCCGGCTACGATGTCACCAACGAGATCATGCCCTGGTTGATCGACATGCTGGGACCCTATCCCTTTGCGGAGTACGGCGTCGTCACAGTTCCGGGTTTTCCGGCGGCGCTGGAAACACAGAGCATTTCAATATTTGGCGCCTCCGCCGCTGATGAATTAGTGCTCGTACACGAGTTGCTGCATCAATGGTTCGGTAACAGCGTCACTGTCTCACAGTGGAGCGACACCTGGCTACATGAAGGCTTTGCCGCCTATTTCATGGCGCTCTGGCTGGAGAAGAAATTTGGAGCGCCCGCGTACGAAGGTGTCATTCGACAAAATTTCGCTGCAGACAAATCCATGCCGGCGCCCGGGAATCCGGACATATCACGGCTTTTCGGGCAAAGCGTATACTTTCGCGGCGCCTTGGTCTTGCACGCCCTGCGCAAAGAAGTCGGCGACGAACCGTTTTTCGAGACATTGCGGACCTTCCACAGCGAAAACGCCTACAGCAATGTCACAACAGCGGACTTCATCGCCGTCGCGGAGCGCCTCAGCGAACGCGAACTGGATGACCTCTTTGATGCCTGGCTCTATGGCGAGCGAATCCCCGACCTGCCATAATATCCCGCACGAAATCGTCAGATAAAGTAATGGGCGACCGTCCGTGTCGCCCATTACTGACCAATCAAATGTCGGAATCGTCCCGATTTGCAAAACACAGCTTGCTGAACAAAGTCGTAGACTGGGCTCGCCACGAAGTGCCGATTCGCGCGGTGGTGCTCACCGGCTCACTGGCGCGCGGAGATGGCTCCACGGATCAATGGTCTGATCTCGATGCTCAGATCATCGCCACAGAGTTTTCGTCTTATATTGCCGACGACACTTGGCTGGACACGCTGGGTGAGGTCTGGATTCGTTTTCCGCTTTATGAGGACGTGCCATACAGGCTGGTTTGGTTCGCCGGCGGGGTAAAAGTCGATTTCCAGTTCGTGAGCGTCGATGCGATACACGACATGATTCGTAGCGGCGCCTTGTCCGATGAATACCTGCGCGGATATGTCGTGGCCCTCGACAAGGACGAACTATTCCGCGATCTTCCGCCTTCGCCGCATGTCTTCCCGCAGCCCGATCCGCCCAGCGCGGAGCAAGTTCAAGCCGTCATCAACGAATTCTATTTCGAAGCGATCCACGTGGCGCAGTTCATCCGCCGCCGTGAATATTGGGTGGTCAAATTCCGCGACTGGACCATGAAGCGCGATCTGCTGCAGATGCTGGAATGGCATGCCCGCGCCACCAGGGATGAACCGGTCAATACCTGGCTGTTGGGAAAGCGTCTGCATGAATGGACGGAGGAAACGACAGTCACAGCCGCTGGTCAGATCTGGAGCAACTGGGAACCTGCCGCGCTTTGGCACAGCTTGCTGCGGCAAATCGAGCTGTTCCGAAAGCTATCATCCGAGCTCACAGACAAAATGGGTTACGAATTTCAAGCGCCGACCTACAACAAAATCGAAGCCTACCTGCGCAACTTGCGCGACGAGGACAACTGCGGCTAGCGAAGCGTCAATTCGCCGTCGATTTCCAGAACCACCGCCTTGGCGTCGGTCTCGCTCTCAACTCTGGCAGCCCAGGCCGCCGCATCCTGCTCGATGGGCGGGAAGGTATTGTAGTGCATCGGTAAGACCGATTTCGGGCGCAAAAGCTTGATCGCCGCGATCGAATCGTCGACGCCCATGGTGAAGACATCGCCGATCGGCACAATCGCCACATCCGGGCCTTCGTCGCCGATCAAGCGCATGTCGCCATAAAGGGCGGTATCGCCGGCGTGGTAGATGGTGTACCCTCCGCCGCGAATGACAAACCCATTGGGCTGGCCACCATAGGCGCCATCGGGAAAAGATGAACTGTGGTGAGCTACGGTCCATTTTGCGCTCATCCAGTCGTTCCGGAAGCTGCCGCCCGGGTTGCCTTGAAAGACATCCGTCAGCCCCTGCGCCATATACCAGTTGCCCATCTCGAAATTGCAGACGATGGTTGCGCCGCAGCGTTTGGCGATAGGGATGGCGTCGCTGACATGATCGCCATGGGCATGCGTCAGCAAGATGATTTCCCCATCCACATCGTCAGCCGCGGTTTGCGCGACCGGATTGCCCGTCAAGAAGGGATCAATCACCAGCTTATGTCCGTCTATATCCAGTTGAAACGCCGAATGTCCTAGCCACTTGATCGAGACTGCCATTATTACCTCCGTATCCTGATTTGTGCCTTTCCAAGACTGACTCGAGTAGACCCGATTGTAGCACCGCCTCTCGATCCTGACGAAGGCAAAGGCGCGGGCAGGAGACTAAATAGACATTTACACTGCTAATGACTTCCTGCTCATGCGGAAGTTTGGGTAATGGCTTTCTAGGCCCTTCGTGGGATTGTAAAACGGGATGTAACGAAGATCATATATCCCAAGTCTTTCCCAAAACCGAGCAGTATTAGATAACTATATCCCAATTTTTGCAGAAAAACTTGGGATATTTGGGATAAATGGACCGCTGATAGTGAGGCTCTTGTCCGGCTTCATTCTTGCGCGGGTCGTGTGAGGTTCGTGTTCAAGACAGGTTGTATTACGAAACAGATTACAAGACTGCCGCTACTTAGTTCTTAGCGGAGGGGATGCCGCGGAGCGTTTCCGACGGCGTATCGACAGTTAGGCGGTCGAAACGGTCAGCAGAATGGCCAGGCGGGCAGTCGCGCGAGACGAATTTCGACTATAGATTTGGGTTATTGGGATATTTCGCGCAACGATTTGGGATAAATGAGGTTTGGGCTTCAAGTGGTCGCTCGATTGACCGTGCTAATTGGAGGACTTCGGGCTAAAATGCTTTCCTGCGACCTGACGGGAACGGCCTCTAAACGGTATTGCCCAAGTGTCGCCCAAAGTCGACTGTTTTCAGAAAACACAGGAGCCCAAACAGAATATGAGCAATAGCAACCGCAGCGGATTGTCCACACGCAATGTATTGATTCTTCTCGTGATCGCCTTGGCGATCGGCGCCGGCGCCGGCATCTTCGGCTGGATTTGGATCAGCGGCGGATCGGGCGAAGCCAGTGTTTCAGCAGAGGACGCCCTCGCCACGCGCACCGCAGAAGACGCGAAACTGGTGGCGGCTGTCGGGACGGCAGTCAACGATGCCATCAGCAGCTCGCTGCCGGACGCGGTCAACGCTGCGGTGGGCGATGCGGTCAGCCTCGCCGTCGGCGCCGCGATGAATACCATGATCACCGAGGTCGTCGATACCGTTGCTGCCGCGCAAGAAGCGGTAGAACCGCTGGAATTCAGCATTGTTGCGGCGGAAAGCCAGGCCACCTTCACACTCGAAGAAGATCTTCGCGGCGCGCGCACCACAGTCATTGGCGCCACCAACGACGTCGCGGGCAAGATCAATGTCAACCTTGCCGATCCCAGGGCTTCGGCCATCGGCGCGATAATTATCAACGCGCGCACACTGGAAACCGACAACAGCTTCCGTAATCGCGCGTTGCGCAGCCAAATCTTGCGCTCCGCGCAGGATGCCTACGAATTTATCGTCTTCGAGCCACAGGAGTTGAGCAACGTTTCGGCAGATTCGATCGCGGTCGGCGAGTCCATCACCTTTGATGTCAGCGGCGATCTGACGGTGGTTGATGTGACCCGGACTGTGACATTCACTGTGGAAGTCACGCTGGATAGCGAGACGCAGATCAGCGGTAGCGCGGCGGTTAATGTGTTACGTAGCGACTTCAGCTTGACCATACCCGATGTGCCGTCCGTGGCCAATGTCACCGACAACGTCGATCTGGCTCTGCAGTTTGTGGCGCGGGCGGGCGGGTAGGTGAGAATCGAAGGTGCTGGAATGTGACTTATTGAGGGCGACCCGCCGGGTCGCCGCTACAGTTTCGTGGTGCGGATGGAGACGCGAGCCCGATAGAGTCTGACACGGTGAAGCCTACCCCGAATCGCCGACCTCTGCGATAATTGGCGTGTATGCCGCCTTGAACATCGAGAGCCGAAAAATGCCCAGACCCCTCTATATGACCGAGCCCAAGGTCATCAACGTCCTGCGTTCGCGCAGGCAAACACTTCCCTATATCGAAGTTGCCACGACTAACCGCAACAAACTGGAAGAGTTTCGCCGCATCCTGCCAGATTACGAAATCGTCGGCAAGAAACTCGAGATCGAAGAGATTCAAAGCCTCGATCCCTACAAAGTGGTGCGTCACAAGGCGATTGAGGCCTTCAAAGCCAACGACCACAATCCCGTTCTGGTAGAGGAGACATCGCTGGAGCTTCGCGGTTTGGGCGGACGACCCGGCACCTACATCAAAGACTTCTGCGAAGAGGCGGAAATGCGCCGCATGATCGCCGAGGGCTGGCTGAGCGGACGGGATCGCCGGGCTTTGGCAAGGGTCTTGATCGCGGTTTATGACGGGGGCGAGGTTCAGATCCGCGAGGGCATTACCGCCGGTACGATCGCCGAGAACCTGCGCGGCATGAACGGCTTCGGCTGGGACGATATGTTCATTCCCGAGGGCCATACGCGCACCTTCGCAGAGATGAGCGATGGCGTGAAAGACGACCGCAATATGCGGCGCAAGGCGCTGGAGGCGCTGCGTGATGATCCCTTCGAACTGGGCCAAGCGGTGTATATGATCCCCGAACCCTATCGCCAGGAGGTCGAGCGGGTCGACTATGACGCCCTGGCCGACGAGCGCGCATTAAGCTTCGCTTATGCCCTCGAAGCCATTGAGCAGGATAATCCAGCGAATATGAGCTTCGAGGCGTCCAACTATCAGCCGATCCAATATGAAGAGAACATTTATTACACGCGCTATTTGCCCAAAACCGGTTCCAGCAGCATCGGACTGATTCTCACCGATGTCGACCGCGGCACGCTCCACATGAACAAAAACGGCACGCCATTCATTTGGCAGTTCGGTCCGGAACGCCGCACGCTTTGCCTGGCGCAGCGCGCCGATTTCTTCTGCAGCAACCAGAATAACCAGGTCCTGCGCAGCCTGGACGAGATCGAAAATGGCAGCGCCATCCCGAAACGCAGCAACCGACGCTCGCAAACGGTCGAGGGCGTACTGGGCATGAACGACAATCTCTTCAGCACCAGCACCTATAGCTGGAAGGATCTCGGCTATCGCAAAATGTCATCGGACCGCTATGTCTCGCGGACGGACAGCGCGGAATACGGCTTGTTCAACCGCATCGGCAAGTACCCGCGCAGCATCCTCGGCTTTGGCTCTATGCCGGCGATCTCCGGCTGGCGCGACGTGCTGGTGACCGCGGCCATCGGTCATCATCCCATTTTCACGCACCGCAATAGCATCTTCGCCGGTTACATCGACCGTCAGGCAGCGGTTATCCGCGCGGCAAAAGATGTGCTGGCAAAGATCGGACTAAGCAAGGCGGAGTATCAGCGCGCCGCGCGCAATATCGGCGCCGCCCTCGGTTGCAGCAATGCGAAAGAAGAGGTGGCGGCAGCTCGATATCTCTACGAAGAAGCGGATGTGCGTCTCTTTCGCATCTATACCATCAACTCCGACCCGCGCGTGACCGAAATCGCCGCGGCCATCCGCGCCGAATTCGGCGACGAGATCGAGCTTTTCGTCGGCCAGGTCAGCGACAAGGAGCAATGCCTCAAGCTGATCGCGCCCGAGATCCGCGCAGACGGTCTCTTTTTCGGGCACGGCGGCGGACGGCAATGTACCTCGGCCACCAACGGCATGGCGGTGACCACGCTGGAAGAGGTCTACAGCATCACCACCGATCCACGCTTCAATTATGTGACCATCGCTGTGGAAGGCGGCATCGGCAGCTCGATGGGGCATCTGCTGCTGCTCGGCGTCGATCTGATCTCCTACAATCAGCAATTGGCGCATTGTGTCATCGAGCAGGGCGATATCTACTTCGAGCATAAGTCGGGCAAGGTCTGCATGCCCTATCACGGCAGCGCCTCGGCGCCGACCATGATCATCGAAAGCGCCAATCCCGAGCTGGCGCGCAAGCGGCTGCGCCCCGGCGGCCGGACGCGCAATGTCGAAGGCAAAGCCGGTTATCGCTTTTTCGAGGAGAAAGCCAATTCCATGGTCTTCTACATCAACACCTTCAAGCACTACGCCGCCCGCACCATGGCCGATGTCGGCGTCACCAATATGGCGGAGCTGCGCGCTTTCGCCCGCGACAGCGAGCAGGAGCTGATCCGCGTGGTCAGCTCGCAGGCCAGCGCGGTGGGTCAGGCCTACGGGAATCAGATGTAGGTTGAAAGGCAAATCAATCTATGCCCTACGAACATCCGGTTCAGCCTAAGTACACTCTGACTGAGGCTGAACAGAAAACGAAACCGTATCTTCAGAACATGCCCGACGACCCAGGCGGATTGTCGTATGAGGAGTTGCTGAAAGCGATTCATGGATACTCTGCTCGTATCGAGACAGATTGGAACGAGTTGGGAAAATGGTTTGCAGGTCTAAAACCGGAAGATGATTTTGATGAAGCTGTCGAGATTTCGGGCGGAATGATTGAGACGGATTACCGAGACACACTCAGAAATATTGCGCAGAGGTCGAAGCACGAATCGAGTGATGTATCGGAAGAAACAGTGGACATTATCATAGATGAGAGGATGGCAATTGAATATGAACAGGTTCAGCATCTGAATAAGCAATTGGTGTCAACGCGAAGGCATGACTCGTCCACGGAACACGAAATTCGCCTACAGACTGAATTAATAGAGGTGTTAGATTCAATTTCGTCAAACAGCTTGCTCGACAACTTCGTCAAAGCGTGGAAAAGGGGCGAGCCATTACCGAAAGAGGATACGCTCGACCTAGTTCAAGAATATTGCCACCTTATCTATAGTAGTCTTGCCCCGGAGCAGGCACTGCCCGAACTGATCGCAATACGCCAACACTATGGAGATGTAAACGAAAACTATTCAGGACGATACCGAATCGGACGCATGATCGCCGGTTGTCAAGCCGCCCTGGGTCACTTTGACGAGGTAAAGAAGGAATTGAGATCCAGAGCGCACGAGAGTTTCAGTCTGATGCGGCGGTACACTGACTTTTGTCTAGTGTTTGGATTCTACGAAGATCTCATTAACTTTGTGCAAGCAAATGTCGATGGTGAACGGCACTTAACGGGCGCGTCTGCTACTTCTCGATTGATCATGGCTTACTGTATGCTAGGATGTGTAAACGGTGCTCTGCCACACTTGAAGGCACGGGTAAATGCTGGTGTTCGTGATCAGCAATTGATTGACAATATATGGAGCTTAAAGCTACGAACTGGCGAACGACCGGACGGAAGAGAAGTGTTGTCAGTCCAACGTAGTTTGCTTCGGGCTTTTGGCAAGAAGAATAAGGAATTTGTTGCAAAGACTGTTGACGTTTTGTTGGGCATATACACGAAGGAGAAGGGAAAGAGTCTACTTCAACAATGGTCCGAAGAGTGTGGTGGACACAAGTATAGATTAAATCTGGACTTGATATCTATACCTGGCTTACTCAATCCGAGCAAAGTTTCGCAATTCGTAAAAGAACACAATTTGCGTTACTATTTCGAGATAGATGTCAAAGCATATAGATTCATTGACAACCGAAGCGTAAAAGCTTTCTTGACAGACATTGTGTGCTTGGCGGAAGACATTTCCAGAGCAGTGGGTGCTCCAATTTCAGCACGTACCATTGCGCAAGAAGACATGTACAAGTTATTGCAGATTCCAGCCATTCGTCGTGCCGATCCTGTTACGTATGAATATGAACTTCCTCTCGATTACCAGCAAGAGCCATTTGAATATAACAATAACTATCTACCTCCTCCAAGAAGCGTCTACCGCTTCAAAGAGCTCAATTGGCTAATTCCGAAAGTCTACGCTAGGCACAGTACCGACGCCAGTGCGATTGACGAGACAATTGGACTTTGCAGAGAACAGATCGCCCTTTCGTATGACATGGCACATTACGATTATCTATGGTGGCGATATACGTTGGCGCAACGCAAACGAAACAGCGTGCGTTACGAGCATGATCCCGAATACCTAGAGCATTACTTGGATATCGTAACGTTCGGACTTCGGAAATGCGTCGGATTTGAGCGCTTGGCAATCATTCTTGAAAAGCGGCGTGAATATGATGCGGCATTGCGCTGTGTGGTAAAGGCGAAAAATGAAGGATGGCCTGGAAAATGGGACAAACGCATTCTGCGGTTGGTTAAGAAAGTGAAAACGTGAGTGCGCGGCAGCGCCATCAAAACACAATCACGCCGCGCGCCACACCACCCGTCAGCATGGACGCGTAGGCCTCGTTGATCTCGTCCAGACGATAGCGCTGCGTCACCAATTCCTCGAGCCTGAGCTTGCCCGCCATATTCAGATTTTGGAACAAATGGGAATCGAGCCGCTGGTTGACCGAGTTGGAGACTGTGCCTCAGGCAAGTACCGGCCCGATGGCGGTATCTCGACAGGTGGGCGACCCACCGAGTCGCCCCTACATGACCCACCTTTTGCGGCGGAGAAGTCCTAAAACTCGATGATACCGCGTGCGACTTCGCCCGTCAGCATGTCTTGATAGGCTTCGTTGATCTCGTCCAGTCGGTAACGGCGCGTCACAAGCTCGTCAAGCATGAGCTTGCCCCTGGAGTACAAATCCAGAAACATGGGAAAATCGCGCTGGGGAAGCACCGAGCCATAAAAGCTGCCGCGGATCACTTTTTCTGTGCGGGTGATGATCGCGCCGGGCAGGTTCGTGCCGCTGCCCACCGGCGTCAAGCCCACCAGGGTCAGCGTGCCGCCCGGGCGTGTCGCGTCAAAGGCTGTCTCCTGCAACGATTGCAATCCCACCGATTCGAATACATGGTCAGCGCCGCGGCCACTGGTCAGCCCTTGGATCTGCGTGACAGTTGTGTCGTCCGAGTACAGCGTTTCAGTCGCGCCGAATTCACGAGCGATCTCCATCTTGCTGCTGTTGGTGTCGACCGCGATGATCGGGTCCGCGCCGCACAATGCAGCGCCCATGATGATGTTCAAACCGACGCCGCCAGCCCCATAAACGGCGACGCTCTCGCCCGGGCGCACATCGGCGGTATAGATGGCCGCGCCAACGCCGGTTGAGACCGCACAGCCCACCAGCGCCGCCACTTCCAGCGGCACATCGCGGCGGATCTGCACGCAGGCCTCCTCGGGTATAACCACGTACTCGGCGAAACAGCCCAAGCCAGTCATAATGTGAATCGGCTCACCCTGCCTGCTAATGCGGCTCGTGCCATCCTTCTGCAATCCCGATTTCAGCACGGGTGAATAGACTTCGCAAAGGTTGGGCTTGTCATGCTGGCAATAAAAGCAACTGCCGCAATTTGCGCGGAAGCTCAGTGTCGCATGATCGCCGGGCCCTACAGTCGTGACGCCTTCGCCGACGGCTTCGACCACGCCGGCGCCTTCATGGCCGCAAATGATTGGCAGCGGAAAGTAGGAGAATCCTTCCACCACATGCCAATCGCTATGGCAGACGCCGGCCGCCGCCATCTTGATCAGAACCTCGCCGGCTTGTGGTGGCGCAAGATCAACGGTGTCAATTTGAAACGGGGTGTTGAATTCGTTGAGGACTGCGGCTTGCATTTGCATGTCTGGGTCCTTTCGGGGGCTCGGTATTTTGGTATTCCGATCAGAATACAATAATACCCCGCGCCAGCGCGCCGCTCAACATATCGGCGTAGGCTTCGTTGATCTCGTCCAGGCGATACCTTCGCGTGATGAGCTCGTCGAGTTTGAGCTTGCCCGCGACGTAGAGGTCCAGCAAGGCGGGGATATCGCGTCTAGGGTTGACCGAGCCGTAGGAACTGCCGCGGATGACTTTCTCCATACGGGTGATGAGGGTGCCAGGCAGATTGGTGCTGCTGCCCGCCGGCGCCGTGCCGACCAGCGTGAGCGTCCCGCCCGGGCGGGTGGCGGCAAAGGCGCGCTCTTGCAAGCTGGGCAATCCCAGCGCCTCAAAAGTGCAATCGGCGCCACGTCCCTGCGTGAGTTCTTTGATGCGCGCTACGGCCGACTCATCGGACAAAACAACGTGCGTCGCGCCAAACTCGCCCGCGATCTCCAATTTCGCCCTGTTGATATCCACAGCGATAATGGGATGGGCGCTGTGCCGATAGCCACGCGCCAGTCACTGCGGCAGACGCCGCTGGCCGCGATCTTGATCAGCGCTTCGCCCGCTTGCGGCGGGTCGAGGCTGACGGATTCAATGCGGAAGGGGGTGTTGGGCTGGGCGAGGATAGCGGCCTGCATCCGCATTAAGCTTTGACCGCGCCCACCGTCAGCCCGGCGAGAAACTGCTTCTGTAAAGCGAGGAAGAGCAGCAATATCGGCAACGTCGATAGCAGCGAAGCCGCCATTACTACCCCGTGTTCATTCCGGTACATATTCCGCATGCCCGCCATCACGACCGGCAGCGTCTGCAATTCCCGGCTGCGCAGCACGACCAGCGGCCAGACGAAGTCGTTCCAGGAGGTCATGAAAGCCAGCACCGCCAACACGGCCAGCGCCGGACGCACCAGCGGCAGCGCAATCTGCCAATAAATGCGGAATTCCGTCGCGCCATCAATGCGCGCTGAATCAAGTAATTCGTTCGGCACCGCTTCCATGCTCTGCTTCATGAAGAAGATGCCGAAGGCGCCGGCCACGCCCGGGATGATAACGCCGGCGTAGCTATTGACCAAACCGAGGCGGATTACCAAGACGAAGAGCGGAATGAAAATGGTGTAGAGCGGCACCATCATCGAGCCGAGCAAAATCAGGAACAGGAAATTCTTCAGCGGAAAGGTGTACTTGGCGAAGGCGAAACCGGCCAGCGATGCCAGGAAAAGATGAGAGGCGGTATGTACCACGGCGATGAAGGCGCTGTTGAAGAAGTGGCGGGCGAAGTCGAATTCTGCGAAGAGTCTGATATAGTTGCGCAGGTGGGGCTCTTTCGGGATCAGCGTCGGCCGCAGCTGGAAGATCTCATATTGTTCTTTGAAGGTGTTGGAGAGCATCCAGACGAAGGGCGTCGCCATCGAGATCAAGATGAAGAAGAGGAAGCCGTAAGCGATGGTCCGCTGGGCGCGGCGAGTGAGCGTGTTGTCCATCGCCTCAATCATCCTTCCTGAAAGCGCCGAAGAGGTAGAGCTGGATGAAGGACAAGCCGAAGATGATCAGCGCCAGTACCCAGCCGATGGCGGAGCCGTAGCCCAGCTTGGCGTTGGTGAAGCCCATGCGGTACAGGTAGTTGGCGATGGTCAGGCTGGCGTCGTTGGGTCCACCGTTGGCCAGCAGCAGCGGCTCGGCGAAGAGCTGGAAGGAGCCGATCATCGTCACCACGCCGACGAAAAGCGCGATCGGGCGCAGCTGCGGGATAGTGATGTAGCGGAATTGCGCCCAGGTTCCGGCGCCGTCCACCTGCGCCGCTTCATACAGATCGGGCGGGATGCTTTGCAAGCCGGTGAGGAAATACAAGACGTTGATGCCGGTGTAGCGCCAGGTGGCAACCGCCAGCACCGAAATCTTGACCAATTCTTCGTCCAGCCATTTGAGCGCCGGGATGCCCAGCAGCGCCAAGCCTTGGTTGATAAGACCGTACTGGTTGTTGAAGATCATCAGGAAAATGAGGGTGGCGGCGACCGTGCTGGTCAGAATTGGCAGGAAGTAGCCGATTCGGAAAAGGCTCTTCAGGCGGATCAGCGTCGAGTTGATCAGCAGCGCCAAAACGAGCGCCAGCGGCAGGATGAACAGAAAAGCGCCGATAGCGTAGTACACGGTGTTCCACAGCGACTTGAGGAAGGCCGGATCGCCCGCCAAGTAGGTATAGTTGCCCAAGCCGACGTGCCGCATGGGGCCGGTGCCGGGCCAGCGGTGCAAACTCAGATAGAGCGCGTAGATCAGCGGCCCGACGGAAAATACGATGAAGAGAAGGTAGAATGGCGAGATGAAGATATAGGGCATGACCTTGCGCTCGGAACGGCTCCACCAGGCGCGCAGGCCGGGGTCTCCGTCGGAATTGCTGCTTCTACCGCCAATGGACGCGGACGCCATGAATCTCGGTCACCTCACGAATCTGTAGGGGCGACCTATCAGGTCGCCCGACTTGTACCCAGCGTGTAGGGGCGACCCACCGGGTCGCCCACAATGCTTTAGCGCGTTCGGTCTAACCGAAATCGATCTGACGGCGCAGCTCTTCGGCCGCGTCCTTCAAGGCTTGCTCGGCCGTCTTTTCGCCTTGGGTGGCTTCGAATACGGCGTTGGCCACCAGCGTGCTGGCTTCATTAAACCAGGGACCGCGCTCCTGGAAGGGCACTTCCGGCGCCAGCTCAAGGAAGAGCTCGCCCAGCGACTGATTGTCGAAGTAGGGATCGGGAGCCAGAAGCGCTTCGTTATCCAGGTGCGAGAGCACAGGCGGCAGCAGGTTGTTCACGTGAAATTCGAAGATTTTGTTGTCCTCGTCGAACAGGGCGAATTCGATGAAAGCCCAGGCTTCTTCCGGATGTTCGCTCTGCGTGGTGATGGTGTAGGCGGTGCCGCCGTGTGTGCTGGTGCGGGCGCCGCCCTCCTCAAAGGCGGGCAGGGGCGCCGCGCGCCAGAGACCGGCCCCGTCAGCCAATTCGTTCTTCATGCTGCCGGCATACCAGTCAGCGCCGATAACAGCGGCGATCTTGCCCTCCGCCTTTAAGCCGAAGCGGGCGTAGAAATCGCCCGTGGCAATCGCCACACCGCTTTCGAGCAAGCCGAGATACCATTCCAGCACGGCGATGTTCCCGGGCGAATCGACTATCACGTTGCCATCGGCGTCAAAGAAGCCGGGGCTGCCCGATTGCAGCAGCAGCATGTAATAATCGCCCCAGCTGCGGTCGTCCAAGACGAGCGCCGAAATGCCCTGTTCCGTCAGCGCCGCGGCCGCCTCGATAAATTCATCCCAGGTGGCGATGGGCATCTCGATGCCGGCGTCAGCGAAGATGTCGTGCCGATAGTAGAGCACAACCGGGCACAGGCAGTGATCAATGCCGTAGATGGTGCCCTGATGCGCGTACAAGGCGGTCTTCGCCATGATGTAGTCATCCTCGTAAGGCGCGATCAGGTCGTTCAGCGGCACCAGACCCGGCTCGCCTTTGAGGAAGCGGCTGATGACGCCTTGCTCAACATCGACGATATCGGGCGCGCCGACACCCGCCACAAAGGCGCCCTGCAAGTTATCGTAGAGCTGCACGTAGGGGATCTCTTCGACCACGATGCTGACATGGGGCGCGATTTCCTTATAGTCGGCTTCAATGCCTTCGTACAAATCGGTGAAGAAGGCGCCGAAGGTCCAGATCGTCAGCGTGACATCATCTTGCGCTGAAGCGGTTCCGGCGCCGAAGAGCATGCTCAGTAGCAACAGTAAAGCAACGAATCGACTGAATTTGTGTTTCATGATTTTTTCCTCCTACAGGTAGGTATTTGAAGCCCCTCCCTCTTTATGGGATGCTCGCCATAGAGATGGCGAGACCAGGTTTGGGGTGGGGGTCGTGTTTCCCTTCATCAATATGCGCTATAAGGATCTCCTTCCCACTGGCGTTCCCACTGCTCCCAGGTGGCCACCGACGCCGGATCGGCTTCGCTGCGGGCGATGAAGCCTTTTTCGCGGCCGCCGCTGGCTTCGGCATTGTGTTCAGCGACCATGGCGTCAGCGATGGTTTGATAACGCAGGTCGATGGACCAGCGCACGGCATCGGACTTGTTGGGCAGGGCGGCGTGCGGCGTCAACTGGGTGAAGCAGAGCGCATCGCCCGCCTCCATCTCTACCGGGATGCCCGCTATCGCCGCTCGCTCCTCTTTCGATATGCCCAGGAAACCAGTCTCTTCGTCTTCGGTGATGGCGTACATGTCGCCGCGATGATAACCCTCCGCCACTTGCAGGCAACTGTTTTCGGTCGTCACGCGCATCAGCGGCATCCAGATCGAAATCGTATGCACCCGGGTGTTCGAGGGGTAATACTGCGAATCCTGATGCCAGGGCGTGCGCGTCCAGCGCTGATCGGGCAGCTTCGGCCGCAGATTGAAGACGCCGTGCATGAAGACCTCGGGCGTGCCCAGCAGGTCTTCGGCGATATTGATCACTCTGGGCTCGCTCATGAATTGGAAGAGCTCCGGGCTGACGATCTGGCGGCGCGGACTCCGGTGATACACCGGTTTGCCCGCCGCATTCCAGGCGACAGTCAGCCGATGCTCTAGGTCAAGATCTTGGAGACTGTCGGCGAGCAAGCCCTCGTCAACCCAGCCAGCCACCGTGCGGTCGACCCAGCCAGCGCAGACTTTGCGTCCCAGTTCGATGCTGCGCTGCGGCACGACATTTTCGACTTTGACGTAGCCTTTTTCGCGGTAAAAGTGGATTTGTTCGTCAGTCAGTATTCTGGGCATTAAGATTTCCTGTTTAGTTGCTTATCTGGTTAGGCAGCACAGAGTGTATCACATATAGTTTTTTTCGACAAAAGACTGACATCAATGGATGTCCCACACTAGAATCCCGCATCAAATATGAGAGCGCTCTTTCATAAACGAACCGCCCGGCGTCTTGCCATAGCTCCCGATCGAATTGTTCATCTTAAGCGCTCTGGCGCAAAAAACCAGTAACCGCTGATGCCACCTTCCGCCACCCATCCCGCGATTTCAAGTGCCTCATTGCGAACCTTGTACCATATAAAGCTGTCAGCGCATAAAGGCCCCTCAAGCACCTCAACGCTTTCGCCACCGTCGATATCTCTACTAGTCTCCCCCGCGGCAAGATCCGGTTCAACGCGAACATTGATTGCTCTTCCGGGCTTGCTCCTTGCCGTATCCCCGGGCACGAATCGAGGTTGCAGCGTACATACTGTGTCATCAGCCGCCAATACCAGCCAGTATACTTTCGCATCTCTGTCCGCTTCCGCCACCCATCCTTCTATGTTTTGCTCGGTGAAGACCTTATACCAATAGTGTTCGTCAACACACTGCCGAACGGTGGCAACTTGAACGCGATCGTGCCGCCTGATTCTGGCAATCACATTTCCGCTCAGGCTGGGCTCGCTGCGCAAATGAATGGCTTCCGCTCCAAGCTGAATTGCCGTGTTTCCAGTTTCCAATTGCGGGGCTGGCGCGAATTGACAAGGTGCTACAGTGCTGGTGGCGGTGGGCGTGTCAGTCGGCATGGGCGTGGCTGTGAATGTAGCGGTTGGTGTATCGGTCGGAACAGGCGTATCGGTGTAAGTGGCGGTTGGTGTATCGGTCGGAACAGACGTGTCGGAGTAAGTGGCGGTTGGTGTATCAGTCGGAACAGACGTGTCGGAGTAAGTGGCGGTTGGTGTATCAGTCGGAACAGGCGTGTCGGTGTAAGTGGCGGTTGGTGTATCGGTCGGAACAGGCGTGTCGGTGTAAGTGGCGGTTGGCGCAACAGTCCGAACTGGGGTGTCGGTGTGAGTTGCGGTCGGCGCATCAGTCGGAGCGGTTGTGTCGGTGTAAGTAGTGGTTGGCGCATCAGTCGGAACAGGCGTGTCGGTGTGAGTTGCGGTCGGCGCATCAGTCGGAACAGGTGTGTCGGTGTGAGTTGCGGTCGGCGCATCAGTCGGAACAGGTGTGTCGGTGTCCACAGGTGTATCACTAGGTACTGGTATATTCGTTTCTACTACGATTGGCGTGTTCGTAGGTCTGGCCGACTTGATCAGCCAGTACTCTCTCGCATCCTTGCTGTCCGCCTCCGCCACCCATCCCTGACGGTTATCGTCTGTGATCACTTTGAACCAGTGATATCCGTCCACACACCTTGGTCCATTCATGATAAGAACTCTAGCTTGCCGGTTGACTCTGCCGATTTCTGCGGATCTCAAGCCGGGCTCGTCCCGCATGCGAATATTCCGGGCGCCAACCTGAATGGCTTCATCGCCAGGCACTAGCTGTGGAGCCGGCGCCAATGAACAGGAATCTGCATCGGTTGGCGTGTGAGTGGCTGTCAATGTAACGGTTGGTGGGCTGGTCGAGAAGATGGTGAGCGTGGATGTCGGCGGAATAGACATTCCCGCCGGCGTCACAATCTCAATGGTCGCCTCACCCCGAGCGAGTTTCACGAAAAACTCAGTGATGGGCTTGGACAACTCTTGAACTATCGGCGTGAAGATTCCGACAACTATTACAAACCCCACTGCCCATGTGATCTTGGAGGTCAAGACTCGTATGATCCAGTGAGCAGAGTCCTTGTTCGCCTCGGGTTCGGCGGTCATAATTCCGCTGCGCGGTCGCGCTCGCCCGCGCCATCTTAAACGCTATTATAATTCTTAGTGCACGAGATTATGACCAATGTCGGGACACTTTGCAAATCAAGAAAACTAGAAGAAGCCTCGCCGCTGGAAGCGCTCTTCTTTCCAATAGTCGCCATCGTTGTGATAACCGCCTGGTCCCCCCTCTGTCCCCCCGCTCAACGGGGGGCGGAAATCCCAAAATCCAGGTTTATCGACCGGCCTGAATTCGAGGACGTGGTGGGTTTCAGCCTGAAAAAAAGCCGCGCCGCCGGAAGCGCTCTTCTCTCCAAAAGTCACCGTCGTTGTGATAGCCGCCTGGTCCCCCCTCGGTCCCCCGCTCAACGGGGGGCGGAAATCCCGGAAGCCGGGCTTATCGACCGGGCAGAATTCGAGGGCGTGGTGGGTTTCAGCCTGAGAAGAACCCGCGCCGCTGGAAGCGCTCTTCTTTCCAATAGTCGCCCTCGTTGTGATACCCACCTGGTCCCCCCTCGGTCCCCCCGCTCAACGGGGGGCGGAAATCCCGGAAGCCGGGCTTATCGACCGGGCAGAATTCGAGGGCGTGGTGGGTTTCAGCCTGAGAAAAACCCCCGCCGCTGGAAGCGCTCTTCTTTCCAAAAGTCACCATCGTTGTGATACCCGCCTGGTCCCCCCTCGGTCCCCCCGCTCAACGGGGGGCGGAAATCCCAAAACCCAGGTTTATCGACTGGGCTGAATTCCAGCGCGCGGGTGGTTTCAGCCTGAGAAGAACCCGCGCCGCTGGAAGCGCTCTTCTTTCCAAAAGTCGCCCTCGTTGTGGTAGCCGCCCTGCTCCCAGAAGCCGGGCTTATCCACCGCGCTGAATTCCAGCGCGCGCAGGAACTTGGCGCTCTTCCAGAAGTAACGTTTGGGCACGACTGTACGCAACGGTCCGCCGTGCTCCATCAAATCGGGTTCATGCAAGAACTTGTCTTCGTATTTGGTCGCCAGCATGACATCCTCGCCGGTCATGACCTCGAGCGGCAAGTTGGTGGTATAGCCGTATTCGCAGTGGGCGATGACGTGGCGCGCGGCGGGTTTCAGCTCGAGTTCTCGCAGGAAATCGTTGAACATCACACCTTCCCAGCTGGTATCGAATTTGCTCCAGCGCGTGACGCAGTGGATATCGAAGGTGATCTGCCCGGTCGGCAATTTCAGGAATTCGTCCCAGGTCCAGCGCATCTCTTTTTCGACTTCGCCGAAGACGCGCAGGTCCCAGCTTGCTGGCTCGAATTTGGGCGTCGGTCCATAGGTCAGCACCGGGAACTTCTCCGTCAGCGATTGCCCGTTCGGCAGCCGTCCGGCCGCCCGCATCTGCTTCTCTTTTTCGCGCCTGCTCAGGATGCTCATGATGCCTCTAGTGTTTGCTATGCGGACTGGCGGGCGACCCGGCGGGTCGCCCCTACCCAACTGTCAATTGCTGGCGATTTGCCTCTAGGTCGCCGCGATGAGCAGGCACAGGGTTGAATCCGCTCACACCGCCAACTGCAAGATCGTGCGCAGCAGCACATTGGCGCCGACCTCGACATGGCGCCATTCGGTGAATTCTTTGGGGTTATGGCTGACGCCATCCACCGAGGGCAAGAAGATCATGCCGGCTGGCACCATCTGGTTCATGATCTGCGCATTGTGTCCGCTATAGCTGGCGATGGTCATGTAGCTGACTTTTTCCAGGCGGCAGGCTTGCTCCAAATGATTTACCAAATCCGGCGACATCTGTTCGGCTTCTCGGTGCAAGACCCGATCGGCCCCCACCGACAAACGATAACTCTTGGCGCAGTCCTGCGTCAGGCGGATCAAGCGCGCTTCCATCTCGGTCAATATCGTCGTATCAGGATGGCGGAACTCGACGCGCAAGGACGCTTCCGCCGGTACCACGTTAAAGGTATCCGGCTTGACACTGAGGTGCCCGCAATTGATCACGCCTTCGGGATATTCCTCGGTGACCAGCTTGTGCGCCAAAATAATAAACGCCGCTGCCCCTTGCAAGGCGTCGCGGCGTTCTTCCGCTGTGGTGGTGCCGGCATGCGCCGCTTCACCGTAAAAGGCCAGGTTATAAGTGGCGCGCCCGACGATCCTGTCGACAATCCCAAGCTCGGTGCCTTGTTCGTGCAGGCTATTGCTCTGCTCGATATGCACCTCAAGGTAACCCAGGATATCGTCCGGACTGCGCCGGGCGCGGTGGATCTCTTCCGGGCGAATGCCCGCACGATAGAGCGCCGCGCGGAAGGCGCCGTTGGCTTGCAAAGAGTCGTTGAGATCATCGGCCGATACCTTGCCGATGACTCCATTGCTGCCGAAGAGGGAATGCCAGGTGCCCTCTTCATCGGTAAAATTAATCGCTTCCAGGTGGTATTTCGGTTTGATGCCGGATTCCTTGATGCGCCGCAGGCACTCTAGAGCGATTAATACGCCAATTGCGCCATCGAAGCGCCCGCCGTTGGGCACGGTATCCAAATGGGAGCCGAGCATCAAGGTTTTGGCCTCCGGATCATCGCTGCAAAGCACGCCGCTCAGGTTGCCAACCTCATCGTCCCGGATCAGCAAGCCGGCTTCTTCAATCCGGTCGGCGAACCACGAACGCGCCTCAAGGTCTTCGTTGGAAAGCGCCAGCCGTGAAACGCCACCACCCATGGTCACGCCGATCTCGGCCAGCGCTTCGAAATCGGCCTGCAGCCGCTCGCTGTTGATCTTGAGGTTTAACCAGGCAAAGACCACCGCACCCACCATTCATAGCGCTCGGCGACGAAACGGACTAGCGCACTCACGCTCAACTACAAGCCGTCTGCTTTGCCGAGCAACCTAGTTTGTCAAATAAGACATGAAATAAGTAACCTGAATTATAGAGCCAAAAGCTTATCCGACAACTAATCGTCATTTGTGTTTCTGAATCCTAACTGTAGGCTATTTCATGGTAGGTACGACAGGCCGGAGACCGTGTATAACCTTGTGCAGACGTGGCGGGACTTGGCAGAGCCTGTCCCTTGTTATCAGCCAGCTATCCGTTACGATAATTGCGATATCCGCCAAACACCTCCGCGGAGCCGCCGTGTTCAAAACCCCGCTCAGTCAAAGCCAGCGCCAGGAATCGCCCTATCGGTGGGTGATATTGGCGATGGTGACCGTCTCCGGCTTCATTTTGATGGGTTTCCCGACCACCGGCTTATCAGCAATGTTCAGCGAAATTGCCGATTCGCTCGGTCTTGACCTGATCGAGATCGGTATGATTTGGGGCATCGGCACGGCTATGGGCATTTTCACGTCCTTGCTGGGCGGAGCCTTCATCGATTATTTCGGCACACGGCGTATGTTGGTCGCGCTTTGCCTGGCGACGGGCATCACCGGCGCTTTACGCGGTTTCGCCGTTGACTTCTGGTCGCTTTTTCTATTTTCCTTTCTCTTTGGCATGGTCCAACCCATACTGCCGATGAATTTCGTCAAGCTAAACCGCGAGTGGTTCGCTTCGCGACAACTCGGTTTCGCCGCCGGCGTGATGTCGGCTGGCTTTGCCACCGGCTTGATGCTCGGTTCGCGATTGAGCGCAACTGTGCTATCGCCGATGCTGGGCGGCTGGCGGGCGGTGTTGATCTTCCTGGGCGCCTGCGCCATTGTGATTGCTTTCTTTTGGGCGATCGTGCACCCGCCGTCTGAGCGACGTCCGGCAAAGCGGCTCGAACTTCGACAGGTGATCGGCAACTTGCGCTTTGTGGCGCGTTTTCGCGAATTGTGGGTGATTGCGCTGGCGGTCTTTGGCGTGCTCGGTTTGATGCGCGGCTTGGTCGGTTATGTGCCGACCTACCTGCGCGAGATCGGTTGGGCGGCTGTCGATGCTGATACTGCCATAACAGTCTTCTTCTTATGCAGTCTTATGGGCGTGGTGCCGATATCCCACTTCTCGGATCGGCTTGGCAATCGGCGTCTGGTGATGGCTTTCGGCACGACGATGATGACGATAGGCACTGCCTTGATGTTTTTTGTCGGCGATCACTTCTGGGGCGTGATGCTGGCGATGGCGCTTGCCGGGTGCTGCTTCGATAGTTTCATGGCGCTGAAGGGCGCATCGATCACCGAAGTGGACGGTTTGGAGATCGCCCTTGTCGGCAGCGCGCTCGGTTTCGGCGGAGTGCTGCAGAATCTCGGCTCGACGATTACGCCGCCGATCGGCAATATGCTTTCAACCTTCGGCTTGAACGCGCCCTTTTTGCTCTGGGCATGTTCCGGCTTGCTGGCGACGTTCACCTTGCTCAGCTATCGCAAACGAAAGGTACGGTCGCCATAGTGAGAGCCCAGGGCAACCGCATCAAAGTAACTGTCCACCAATACGCGAATTATTGAAAAGATAATTCGACCACAGAGGCACAGAGACACAGAGACACAGAGAATATCATCTACTTGATAAATATAAAGTCGTATATCTGCTATAAATGAGAGATCAACGAAGATTCCTTTCGCCGTTGGTAACAGATTTGCAGACGGTCGCACCTTGTAATGTATTTAAACTCGGTGCTCTCGGTGTACTCGGTGGTGAAATTTTGTACTGAATACAGACCTGCGCTTCAGATGCGATTGCCCTGAGTGAGAGCGCCTGTCCCTTGCTATCGCCTTGCATTGCGATAGCATAGATAGGATTGCGCCCGAGCATATCAGACCAAATGCCGCCGATGCCCCCTTATGTAGATCCAAGCGACCGTCAGCATTCATCTTATCGCTGGGTGATTCTGGCGATGGTGAGCCTCTCGGGCTTCATTGCCATGGGTTTCCCCATAACCGCTTTGTCGGCGCTGTTCAGCGAGATCGCCGAGTCACTCGACCTCGATCTGATTGAGATCGGCGTGATCTGGGGCGTCGGCATGGTGATGGGTATCTTCACGTCCTTGGTAGGCGGCACATTTATTGACTATTTCGGCACGCGACGAATGCTGGTGGTTCTGTGCCTGGCGACAGGCGTCACGGGCGCCTTGCGCGGTTTGGCTGTCGATTTTTGGTCACTTTTTCTGTTTTCATTTTTGTTCGGCATGGTTCAGCCTATCCTGCCGATGAATTTCGTCAAGCTGAACCGTGAATGGTTTTCTTCGCGACAGTTGGGTTTCGCCGCCGGCGTCATGTCCGTGGGTTTCGCTTCTGGCGCGATGCTCGGCTCGCGTTTTAGCGCGTCGGTGCTGTCGCCGCTCCTGGGTGGCTGGCGGGCGGTGCTGATTTTTATCGGCCTCTGCTCGGTCGTCCTGGCGCTGGTATGGGCGGTTGTGCATCCGCCTGTCGAGCGGCAGCGCGCGCTAAGTCTCGATATGCGGCAGGTCCTGTCCAACTTGCGTTATGTTGCCCGCTTCCGTGAACTGTGGGTGATAGCGCTGGCGGTCTTTGGCGTGGTGGGGTTGGTGCAGGGCATGGTGGGGTACGTGCCGACCTATCTGCGCGAGATTGGCTGGGAGGCTGTCGATGCCGACAGCGCCATTCCCTTTTTCTTCCTGGCCAGTTTGATTGGCGTGGTGCCCATCTCGCATCTGTCAGATCGATTGGGCGACCGGAAGTTGGTGATGGCATTCGGCACGACTATGATGACGCTGGGCGCTCTGCTGATGTTCTTCGCCGGGGATAACTTCTGGGCGGTGATACTGGCGATGGTGATCGGCGGATTCTGCTTCGACAGTTTCATGGCTTTGATGGGCGCTTCGATCACCGAGGTCGAGGGCTTGGAAATCGCTCTGATGGGCAGCGCGCTGGGCTTTGGCGGCGTGCTGCAGAATCTCGGTGGGTCACTCCTCCCGCCGATCGGCAACACCTTGTCCATATTCGGCTTGAATGCGCCTTTTCTGCTGTGGGCGGCCTCGGGTCTATTCGCCACCGTGATCCTGCTCAGCTACCGCAAGCGCAGGTCCAAGCGAGCGAAGAGGCTCAGCCCTTGATGCCGATTGATGCCAGGCCGCCGATGAGATGCTTCTGGGCGAAGAAATAGACGACTAGGATCGGGAGGATAGAGACCAGCGTCGCCCCCATGAAGAGGTGCCATTCGATGCTGTAGCGCCCCTGGAAGAACGCCAGCCCCACCGATATAGGAAACGAGTCATAATCGCGCAAAAAGATGATCGGCTCCAGGAAGTCGTTCCAGGTCCACAAAAATGTGAATACAACCACGACGGTCAGGGCGGGACGGCAGAGAGGGATGATGATGCGATAGAGGATGCCCCAGGTGCCGGCGCCGTCAATGCGCGCGGCGTCGTCCAAGTCTTTTGGAATCGTCCGCATGAATTGGGTCATCAAAAAGATGAAGAAGGGACTGCCAAAATAGGCCGGCAAAATCAGGGGCCAATAGGTGTCGATCATACCCAGGCGCAAATAGAGTACGTACAGGGGAATTAGTTTGATATGCCCGGGCACCATCATCATGCTCAACATCAAGATGAAGAGCACGTTCTTGAAGGGAAAGTTGAAGCGGGCGAAGCCATAGGCGATGACCGGCACCGACAGGAGCGCCCCGACGATATTGGCGATGACGAGAATGGTGCTGTTTAGCATGTAGCGCGCGAGCGGGTATTTGCCGAAAGCCTCGGCGAAGTTTCCCCACTGTGGATTGGAGGGAATCCATTCCGGCGGCCAGGCCATGAGTTCGCGCGGCATCTTGAGCGATGTAGAAGCCATCCAAAAGATCGGCAGCATAAAGACGCAAGCCAGAGCGATCATCACGGCATAGACGATAGCATGACCCAGGAGCTTCCTGGCGCGGCGCTGCCGTGTGCTCCTGCGCAACTGTTCGGACGCGGTCAGCCGCGATGCATCAATTCTCATAGAAGACCCATTTTTTGGATGTATAGCTCACGAAAACGGTCGCCGACAAGATGACTACCAGCAAGAAAAGCGCCAGCGCCGAGGCATAACCCATATTGGCATTGCGAAAGGCTTCTTCGTAGAAGTAGAAAAGAAAGAAATAGGTCGTCTTTAGGGGACCGCCTTTGGTGATGACGTAGGCTTCGGTGAAGATCTTGAAGGCATCGATGAGTTCAATGACCAACTGGAAGAATAGAGTCGGTGTCAAGAGGGGCATGGTGATGCGCCAGAAGCGCTTCCAGCTGTTGGCGCCATCGATTTTGGCGGCTTCGTAAAGATGAGCCGGGATATTCTGCAAGCCCGCCAGATAAATGATTGCGGCGCCGCCGACCTTCCAAATGCTCATGATGGCGACCGAGGGCAGCGCCCAATGCAGGTCCCAGAACCAGAGCGGTCCCTGAATGCCGAAGTAGCTCAGCAAGGTGTTGACCACGCCGGTATCCGGATTGAGAAACCAAATCCACATGAGGGAGACAGCGACGCCGGAGATGACGGCGGGAATGAAGAATATCGTGCGAAATGCGTTCATACCCGGGATCTTGAGATTGAGCAGCAGCGCCAGCATGAGACCGAGGACGAGTTTCGCGGGCAGCGAAATGACGACGAAGAGTGTCGTCGCTCTAAGCGAGCTGACGAAGAGCGGATCGCGCGTGAACATGCGGACATAGTTGTCCATGCCGACCCAGATCGGCGGCTCCGCCAGTGTCCACTGGGTGAAGCTGAAGAAGAGTGTGGCGATTATGGGGAAGGCGTAAAAGACGACGAAACCCACCATCCAGGGGGACAGCGCCAGATAGCCGGTCTTCGCGTCCCGGCGTTCCTGCGCGCTCATCTTTCGCCATGTCGACAGCATGATTCTTCTTTCGCCCCGCCCTTACGCTCCCTCCCGGAGGTCAGTGCTTACGCGATCCCAAATTGAGGAAGGGACTCCTTATGAAGTGGTTTCAAGATATTGGACACTTGAGAAAGTAGTGACAGGCATTTCGCAAACATTGCTTTTGGTCAACCCACCCTAAGTCCCTCCCCGAAGCTTCGGGGAGGGACTTTGCCGCCAAGTGTCGGGTTTCGCCTGGCATTTGGCGGCCGCTACGTCGGCGGTGTTTCACTGCCAAGCGTCACGTTCAGCATACGCGCCCCCTCCCTGAAGCCTCGGGTCGCGTAGACACTGACCTTCGGAAGGGGGCCGGGGGGCGGGGTTGATCCTAGCATTAACCACCCAGGCGCGGTACACATTCGTCGAGCGCGGCTTGGCCGGGTTCGACCACGGCGTCCAGCGTAGCTTGCACTTCGTCACGCCCGACTTCGCCGAGCATGATCAGATCCCAGGCATCGCTGACGCCGCGGATGACGGCGCCACGCCAGCAGGCATGATCCTTGCGCCAGGAGGCCGTCTGCGTCGCATCCAGCACGTTCACGAAGCCCTGGAACCACTCGGTATCGGCATCCTGGAATTCGGCGAGCAGGGACGGGATCGGCGGGAAGTGACCACGACCTTGTTCCATCATGATGCGCTGGCCCTCTGGGCCGATCCAATACTTCAGGAATTCCCAGGCTTCGTCCGGGTGCTCGCTGTTTTTCCAGATGCCGGCGCGCAGCCCCCAGCCGTGGACCCAGTTTTCATTGCCCGGGACGCGCGGTTCGGGCACGACGCCGACATTCACACCCGCTTCCAAAGTCGTGACCAAGCTGCCGGGGTTGAGCGTAGCCATGCCCAGTCGGCCGGCAATGAAGAGATCTACCGGACCGGTGCCTTCGGTGCCCAGCACCACGAGATCAGCCGGTGTCGGCGTCGCGCCGCTATCGACCAGATCCCAGAGCCAGGTATAGGCGGCGACCGATTCGGGACCGTTGATGTAGCCTTCTACGGTTGTGCTGTCGTCACTATAGGGGTTGGTGGCGCCCATGTTGCGCCAAAGGGCGCGGAAGGGACCACGGGGCCGGTCGCCACCCCAGCGGCGCTTGTCTGTATTTCGCAAGGCTTTGGCGATTTCAATGTAATCTTGTGGCGTCCAATCGGCGGTCGGATAATCGACGCCTTCGTCATCAAAGACGTCCTTGTTGTACACGACGAAATTTGCGCCAATATCGTAGGGCAGGGCAATGACCATGTCATTCCAAACGGCCCAATTGTTGAAGTATTCGGTGTGGAAGATGTCGCGGCTGATATCGGGATCGTTATTCAGGCGGTCAGTGAGATCGAGCGCCTGTGGCAGCCAGTTGTTCGACCAATACCAAGCGAGATCAGGCACACCTTCTCCCGCGGCAAAGGCCGTGTTCATGAGATCGTTGTATGCGCCTTCCGCCAAGATGCTGACATCGATCTTGATATTGGGGTGCTCGGCTTCAAAAGCTGCGACCAAGTTGCGGATGGCGGGCTCCGGCGAATCGCGCCCTGAGGTCGTCCACCATTCCAGGGTGACGGTATCTTGCGCCCCGACTCCGCCGATGCTCACGATGAACAGTAGAAGCACTGTGAGCAAAGTCAGCGTCTTCCGAACAAAAAGGGTTTTCATGATCTTTCTCCTCAAATAGAACTTAAGATAGACTGTGCGCAGGCCTCATTGCATACGCTACCAGCAAATGATAGCGCATTATGGTGGAGTCTTGCCAGTTTTTCATATTGTGAATCATGCAAACGAGGACGAAGGGCGTTAGATCTGAAAGCAAAAAGGGCGGGCCAACGACTCGCCCTGCAATCGCAATCTGAATGTCGAGAGGTCGCTAGTCGCGCCCGCCGCCAAACAGTCGCAGCATGAACAGGAAGAGATTGATGAAGTCCAGATAGAGTGTTAAGGCCGCCATCACACTGAATTTCAGCGTATTGTCCGGATCGAGAGCCAGGCGCGGATCGGCCGCCATATTGGCGATGCGCTGCGTATCATAAGCCGTAAGCGCGGTGAAGAGCAGCACACCGAAGATGCTGATGACGTAGTCGATCAAGGCGCTGCCGAGAAGGAAGTTGACAAACATGGCGATGAACAAGCCGATCAGCCCCATCATGAAATAGCTGCTGTATTGGCTCAGGTCCGTCTTCGTCGTCAACCCGACCACCGTCATTGCGGCAAAGACACCGGCTGTACTCACGAAGGCCGCGGTGATGGACCCGATGGGATAGATCAGGAATATGATCGAAAATGTCACGCCGGTCAGCGCGGAGTACGTGAAGAAGAGCAAGCCGGCGTTGGTCGGCGATAGCTTGTGCATCCTGGCGCTCAGTCCGATGACGATAACGAATTGCGCGATGATCACGACGAAGAACATGATCTGTGACGGGATGAAGCCGGTCGTGCTCAACAAGATGGAGACAAAGGCAGTGATGCCCAAGCCCATGGTCATCCAGCCATAAACGCCGCGCATCACTTTGTTCAGTTGCACACCGTCCAAGGGGCGTTTCGCCTTAACCGGCATATCGATTGTTTGCACATTGGGTCGGAAATTCACCAGGTTACCTCCTGAATATCTCACGTCGATTGTGGACGTACGCCACGTATTATACTAGATATAATAACGGTTTATCCACCTCTATGATGCTGTTGCGGCCAGCGATTTTACATGGTTCTTACGAATTCGCTGGCGACTGTGCAGTTGCAGCCGTCGAGCCCGGCGCCCGGTCTGCTATAATTCGCGACATCATCTCGCCAGGGAAAGCACAAGGCATGCGCCTGATACTCGCGTCTTCGTCACCGCGCCGTCAACAGCTTATGTCACAACTCAAAATTGAATTCGACATCATCAAGCCGGCGACCGACGAATCCCGCCGCGATGGCGAAGCCCCGCTCGATTATGTACGGCGACTCAGCCGAGAGAAAGCCGAGGCGGTTGCCGCGACTCTGGATATTTCGTCGACACTGATCCTGTCGGCGGATACCATCGTCGTGCTTGCCGCCGATATGAATGACCTCGAAGAAGAGGGTGAACTGCTGGAAAAACCTTGTGATGCCGCCGACGCTCGCCGCATGTTGCGGGCGTTGCGGAACCGCGCTCATCAGGTCATCACAGCTTTCACCCTGTACCGATCCGGCGATCCCCCGCATGTCATCACAGGTCACGCGCTTACCGCGGTCACCATGCGCGATTACCGCGACGCCGAAATCGAAGCCTATATCAACAGCGGCGATCCTTTTGACAAAGCCGGCGCCTATGCCATCCAAAACGAAGCTTTTCATCCGGTCGCGCATATCGAAGGCAGCTACAGCAATGTGGTTGGCTTGCCGCTTGAAGAGGTCAAGGCTGCGCTGAAAGAGATCGGTTATCGCCTGCCTGAAGGTTCGTGATCCGCATAGGGCCATTGATGAGACTTGCATGACGCATGTGAAACTGTCAGAATACCTGCGGCTTTGAAAACGATAGATTAACAGGATGGAAAGACATTCATGAGCATGAACGAAACTGCCAAACAATTGGTGGCGCCCGGCAAGGGCATTATGGCGGCGGACCGGCCACCAGCGGCTTTCAACCAACTGCTGCAAAGCGAGGGCATCAGCGTTGACGAAAATGCCTACCGCAACTGGTCCGAACTGCTTTTCACCACGCCGGAATTGAACAACAATGTCAGCGGCATCATCATGACACCTGAACAAGTGCCGTTGCGCAATGACGCCGGCCAATCGCTGATCGAGCACGTCATCGAGCAGGGCATGATCCCGGGCATTTCGCCCTTCATGGGCATGGTCGTACTGGCGGGCAGTGACGGCGAAACGGTCGGCAGTGGCCTGGACGGCTTGCGTGAGCGCCTGGCGGATTTCGCCGCCCTGGGCGTCGGCTTCACCAAATGGCGCGCCGCATTCCAAATCGGACCAGGGACACCCAGCTACTATGCCATTGAAGCCAATGCCTACGTCATGGCGCAAGTTGCCGCGCTCTCACAAGAAGCCGGCATCGTGCCTATTGTTGAGCCTGAGGTTATGCTATTGGGCGATCACACGATTGAGCAATGTTTCGCCGTTACCGAGTGGGTGCTCAGCCGCACCTTCGAGGCGCTTTACCTGCATCGCGTCGATCTAGAAGGCACGCTGGTCAAAGCCAGTATGGTGCTTTCTGGGAACGAATGCCCGGACCAAGCCGATGTTGATACCGTCGCCGAGCAGACGGTTCAGGTATTCAAACGGCAGATTCCCGCCGCCATCCCCGGCATCGTCTTCCTCTCCGGCGGGCAGAGCGACTATCACGCGACGGCACACCTCAACGCCATGAATGCCAACTACGAGCTTCCGTGGAAGCTGAGCTTTTCCTACGCCCGCGCCCTGCAGCGCGAGCCGATGACCATTTGGGGGAACCGCCCGGAGAATGTGCCGGCCGCACAAGCCGCGCTCTATCACCGCGCCAAGATGAACGGGCTGGCGTCGCTGGGACTGTGGACAGGGGAGTTGGAAAAGGAAGCGGTCACTGCATAGTTTTGGCAACTGGCGACCCGATGGATTCTTTTGAGAATCTGCCCCTTACCGGAGGTCTATGCCTGCGTGATCCCAAAATAAGGGAATGGGAATAATATGTTCCGTATTGAGGGGGCTGCGTCCGCGAACGCTCAGTTGCCCAGCCCGCCTTCCAACCCATCCATGAAGCGGCGGGCGGTCAGCGAGAAGACGATCATCAGCGGCACGATCGTGATGATATAGCCGGCATAAGTGACACCATATTGCGGGCTATAAAAGTCACTGTCGAAGGTGAGAATGGCGACGGCAACCGGCAGCCGCTCGTAGTCGACGGTGACCACCATCGGCCAGATCAGGTCATTCCAGGTGAAGAGTAAGTCCAGGATAGCCAGAGTAGCAAGCGCGGGCAGCGCCAGAGGAACGGCAATACGCAGGAAGAGTGTAATCTCATTGGCGCCATCCAGCCGCGCCGCTTCAAAGGTTTCTGCCGGCAGCGTTTCGAAGAAAACCCGCATCAAGAAGGTGCCAATTACAATTTGGCCCGCGGCCCAGGGCAACACAATGCCGTGCACGGTATTTATCCAGCCCCAGGAGGCGATCTGCACGAAGAGCGGAATCAGCGTTAGCGCGCCCGGCAGCATCATTAGCGCCAGGATGGCGGTGAAGAGCAATTCCTTCCGCGGAAAACGATAACGGGCAAAAGCGTAACCCGCCAGCCCGGAAACGACCACCACCAGCGCAAGATTGGGGATGGAATAGACCGCGCTCCACTTGATCGCGCGACCCATGATGGTCCAGGCGCGCTGGTAATTCTCCGGGTGGAGCGGCAGGGCGGGCAGCCAGATATTGGTGAAGAATTGCGCGTTGGTCTTGAATGAGGTGATGAGCGTGAAGGCAAGCGGGATATAGGTGACGATCGCCAGGACGATGAGTGGCGCTCTGAGCAGCCAATCACGCCGGAGACCGCGTTTACCCTTGCGAAAGCTGCCCTTAAACGGCGACATCGTGGGCTCCTTTGTAGCGTGTGCGCAGGATCAGCACGCTCAGGCTCAAGGTAAGAAACATAAGCACTACCCCGGCGGCGGTCGCATAGCCGAAGTTGACCCGTTGAAAGGCTTGCTGGTAAACGAAGAGCACCGGCGACATGGTGGTATTGATGGGACCTCCGCCCGTCATGACGAACATGGGACCAAAAGCTTGCAGCGTCGCGTTGAGATTGATGATGGCGACGAGCGCCAGCGGTCCGCGGATGTTGGGCAGGTCGATGGCAAAGACGCGGCGCAACCGAGAACAGCCATCGATCAGCGCCGCATCATTGACCTCGGCGGGCAGGTTGCGCAAGGCGGCCAGCAGCACCAGGAAGCCGATGCCGGTGATCAAGGGGAAGCCGACCACAGCCAGAGCCCACAAGGCGGTGTTTGATTTCATTGAGATTTGGTATAACCGGCAAAGACGGCATTCTGCCCTGGGATTCCTCAGCCCGGAGCAATATGAACGCGCTGCCGATTAGACAGAATCACTGTCCACCAAAACGGGGCAACTTCAAGCACATATGCCTCCCTTGCTGCCAACAATGTGAAATTCTGAACAATCTCTGTGCGGCGGGCGGTGCTCCACTATCTCCCTTTTAGCTATGGGGCGGACATGTTTGGGACAACTAGGTACAGTGGCAACGGGTCAGCCAGTGGCTGCCCCCTACAAGTATTCTTATCAGTAGCAAAATGTAAGGCTTGTCCGGTACTCCATAGCGCTAGCGCGTTTTTTTCTGCCCCATCCCCCGGCCCCTTCCCCGTAGCAACGAAGAAGGAGAGCTAACGTAGCGCGTCTTCACATGAAAATGGCAGTTATCGACACTTGCATCATCAGAAAACTCGCGTTGATGCAAGGTCGAAACGAGCTTCCCCCCATTGCTATGGGGATACTTCTCCCCGTGAGGCGGGGAGACCGAGAGGGGCGCCTAGAGGGGGTAGACCGAAGGTGGAAGCGAATCAACAAGTACCGGACAAACCTTGTAGGGGTCACGGACGGTCAGTGTCGCAGGCCTAGTGGGTGTCTACGCGCCCTACGCGACCCTAGTGTCGCCCAAAATCTATCTTAATAAACCCCCTTGCTCATCCAAGGAGAAGGCTTATTATTTTGTGTGAGCGCGGCGGACCTTATCGCTGCCGCCCAGCGGCTGTAATCAAAGGGTTCTGCAAATTCCCATTACTATCTTGGTACGACTACCCTGTGCCTGTGGTTCAAAAACCGCGACCATACAGTCGCCACCCAACCCATCATCAATGCTACTATCTTTCCCGTATTCAATTGTCCAAGGACCCTCATGCCCAAACGCAACTACAGCCCCGAAGACCGCAAACTCGTCCGCCGCCTGCTCCTCCTGCATGGCGGCAACGTGCCCCTCGTCCACCAACTCACCGGCTTCCCGGCGCGCACCGTCCACAATTGGCGCGCGCAATGGGACGACGACTACGAACTCTACACCGACGCATTGGCACAATCTTTTCTTGCCCGTGCCAATGCCAAAGCCGCCATCCAATCCCCCGTATCCCCAGACACAGCAGGCGATACAGCGTCGGCACAAGGGCAAAATTCATTGGCGCAATACACGCAATTGCGCGATAAACTGATGAATCACGCCATGACCCTGGCCGACAATCTCCTGCTCGGCGATAGCTTCATCAACCAGCGCGTCCAAGCCCTGTCACGCCTGCTTGACCGCATCCTCGTCCTTGATGATATTCTGCCCGACAAACAACCGGAAAAGACGATCCGTTTTGAATACTTCTACGATAACGCCGTCCAGGATCACCCGCCCTGGAAAGGCGCAAGCGAGGGATTTGACCGCTCGCTGCGAAGTTATGGCGTCTGGGAAGCGCTAGGGGAAGACCCACCTGAACCTTACCCTGATCCCTCGTCTTTCCCCGATGCCGATCAGACAAACCCGGTAGCTGGCGCCCACCCGGAAGACAGCGCCGAACAGGCCGCGCCATCAGTTTTTCATGCCGCGGATCCCCCGACATAATGCCACTGGAAGGGAAAATGTGGACAGGCCACCCAATGATTAATCGGCTGTCCTGCCACGATGATTAAAACGACAACCTGCGCCACCCGCAACACGGCGCCGAGGAGAGCGCATGTTCAAAACAACACGGAGCCTACAAACGGGGCGGGTCAGCCAGCGGCTGACCCCTACAAGTATTTTTATCAATAGGAAAATGTAGCGGCGACCCTGGGGTCGCCCGAATAAATGCTCACTTTTGGGGCAAGGGACCGCGGGACCGAGCGGCTAAAGCAGTGTCAACAGCGCACAGAGATGTGTTACAGTTGCAGCGAATCAGGTCCAGGAGATGAGCGAACGATGAATCAGAAAGCAGTACTCGATATCCTGCCCGACCACGTCGACGGCACGCGTGACTTCAAAATCTTCGGGCATTTCCTCGAGCACTTCCACCGGCAGATCTACGGCGGCGTTTATGACCCGGGCAGCCACCTGGCGGACAAAAACGGCTTTCGCCGCGATGTGATCGAGGCGCTGCGCCGTATCAAGACGCCGGTCATTCGCTGGCCCGGCGGCTGCTTCGTCTCGGCTTATCCCTGGAAGAAGGGCGTCGGCCAACGCGTGCCTTATTTCGACAAAGCCTGGTCCGTCGAGGAACCCAATACTTTCGGCACCGATGAGTTCATTGCCTTCTGCCGCGAGGTGGGCGCCGCGCCCTTCATCTGCACCAACGCCGGCACCGGCACACCGGAAGACATGTCAGACTGGGTCGAATACTGTAATCTTGATATTGGCGAGTGGGCTGCTCTGCGCCGGGCAAACGGCCACGAAAAACCCTTCAAGGTGCCCTACTGGAGCATCGGCAACGAGAATTGGGGCCGCGGGGAGATGGGCGCCAAAACAGCTGACGAATGGGCGCGTTTCGCTCACGAATCGGCCAAGATGATGAAACGGGTCGACCCCGATATTGAACTTTCGGTCGCCTCCATCCCCGATCTCGATTGGAATATCAGAGTCCTGCGCGAAGCGGGCGACCTGCTGGATTGGGTCTCGATCCACGGTTATTGGTCGCACGCCAGCGACAAAGGCGTGTTTGAATCGGGCTACGACAATATCATCGCCCGCGCCTTCCAGCCGGAAGAGCGGATCGTGGCAGTCAAGCATATCCTCGGTTCGCTAGGCTACCTGGGTAAGATACGCATCGCCTTCGACGAGTGGAATCTGCGCGATTGGTGCCATCCTCATTTCATAACTTTTGGGCCTGCAGACCATAGCGTGATGGACCGCAACGATATCAACAGCAACTACAATATGGCGGACGCCGTCTTCACCGCCTGTTTCCTCAACAGCTGCCTGCGCCACTGCGATGTGGTGGGCATGGCGAATTTCTCGCCGGTGGTCAACACGGTTGGCGCCATCTTCACCCACGAAGATGGCATCGTGCTGCGCCCGTCCTATCACGTTTTCGATCTTTTCACCAACTACAGCTATGAAGAGATCGTGCATTCGGCCTTGTCATCGCCCAGCTTCGAGGTCCAAGCGACTGATGACGCACCAAAATCGGCGCCGCACTTGGACGCGGTCGTCACGCGCGATCCAGGAACGGGAGCCTACGGCATTGTCCTGGTGAATCTGCATGGGGATTCCGCCATCACTTGTAACATTCGAGGATTGGCCGGCGGCGCGCGGACGGGTGTAACCGCGCGTACCCTCACGGCCGATTCGGCCGATGCTTACAACGATATCGATCGTCCCGATGCCGTGTCTATTGTGGAACGGCAACTGAGCGACGTGGCTATGGACGACATCAGCATCGACTGCCCGCCGCATTCTGTGACGCTGTTGAATCTGAATGGGGGTGGCCGGTTGATTTGATGCTGACGTAAACAATGTCTCTTGCTAACGTTTCGGTATCGAGATGGGAACTGTTATCTCTCCAGTTCTATTGACGAGCGCCAAGGCATTAAACGTCACTTCTTGTCCAAGCCGCTGCAACATATATTCGCGAAGACCGTAGATATTATCTTTGACAGGGATACCATCAACGCCGACAACAATGATGGTTTCAACATCAGGAGACACATTGTTCCATGCTTTTTTCTGAACTTTGACCCCAACAACATAGGCTTCACCGCCCCGTAATGAACCTTGCGGTATAGGAAAACTATCTTCGAGAAAACTATGTATCTCACCGGCATTGGAAAAAGTTGCAGTGGCGTCGAATTCTTCATAATATACAGAGATTTCGTAAACATTAAGGTTGACTGTCTCGCCTGGACAGGCTTCTGCGAAATGACGGTTGATGTCGCTAAGACTGGAGATACGCACTCCTTCGACCGCGAAAACTATGTTGGCGAGGTATACGTAGCTGTATGAATACTCTGAATAGATAGCTTTGTCCAAGAAACTGGAATCACCTGTTTCATAGTGTCCGACCAAGCCATACTTTTCGAGTGTATTGCTGTCATCGAAAGGCAGAACAAGAATACCGCTCGCATATTCATAGAGCCCGAATCGGTCGATTATCTGTAAATCTAGGGGTCTACCCGGGAAAGTGACAGGCCGGGGAAGGTCGCCAATAATCTCCTGCAAAAGTGGCAGTACCTGTGCTGATGGGATAGACCAGGTGCTATCTTCGTCTCGGGCAAACGTGACACCGATTACCTCACCACGAGTATCAATTAGTGGTCCGCCGCTATAGCCGGGCGAAGCTCCCAAGTCCGTTTCAATTAAATCGGAATAAGCAAATCCGTCCGACAATGTTGCATCTACGTTCAGTTCTTTGATGTGACCGGTTATCGCGTCCCAACTAAGTGAGCCCGGCCCTCCTATCCCCAGAACAGGTTGCCCAACAGATACATAGTCTGATTGGCTAAAAGAGATCGGATGGAGCTGCTCGCATGGTACATTTACCTTAACAACGGCGATGTCCAAATCACTGTTTAGGGCAATTAAACTTCCGCGCCTATTTGCTCCGTCGACAAACCTCACTTGGATAAAAGAAGCGTCATTGACCACATGCGCGTTCGTTATAATATGCCCGTGCCTGTCAATGACGAATCCAGTGCCGCTACTGTCGAAAGTGTCCAGCATAACTACGGACGGTAGCGACTCTTGATAAATACTGAAGAAATCAAAACTAGGATGGAGTGGTGTTGGCTGAGGCGCTGAACGTTCCGCAGGCGGCGTACCTAATCGAGTGATATCTAACCAGGAAGCCAGCCAGACAATTTCCCCTTCATATTCGCCATCAAGCAGTATTTTGTACCAGCCGTTTGAATCACCGATGACGTGCAGTATTTTGCCAGGATCCGCATAGCCCCAGCGCTCTGATTCCAAGCTTGGAGCCATTCTCAAGTTTACATCCTGATTCACCCGTATCAGAAAGCCGCTGCCTTGGGCGAGTGCGCTGGCAATATTTGCCAGAATCAAAACGAGCAGGACGACTTTACGCATCAGTTTTTCGCCAGAAGCTTTTCAAATGACTGCCGCCAACCTGGGGAAAGCGCTTTGATTTGCAGCGCGCGCTCGGCAGCGTCTTTCTGTTTGTCGAGGTAAAGCGCGGCGTTGACCTCGGCCACGGTCATGCCGACAGGATCCTTTTGGACCAGCAAAATAGTGTCACCCGCGCCGACGCTGCCTTCTTCCAGAACACGCGCGTAGAAGCCGGGTCGGTTGGCTTGCAGGAAAGTCTTGGCGAAGCCGGGGATGCCTAGCTTGTTCGCCAGCTTGTAGCAGGGCACACGCGGTTGCGTGACTTGAATGACCGCCTCGCCCACTTGAAAGGCGTCGCCCACGCAGACTTGGTTTTCCAGTAGACCTTGTGTCGTCAGGTTCTCGCCGAATTGACCGTATTCGAAATCATCTCGAGCCAGCTCGTCTGACCAGTGGGCATAGTGCTCATGAGAATAACAATAAACGGCGCGGTTTGGCCCGCCGTGATTCTCCATATCGCCCTGGCCGTCGCCGGCCAACTGGGTGCGTCCCAGCCACAGGCGTCCAGCCACGGCGATTTTGTATATGCCGGTGTGATAGCGCTGTTCTGCGATCTCGACAGCAATCGGTTGCGAGACATTGACCGACAACAATCTCATTCGTCATCGTCTCCTTGCAGGCGCTGCCGGCGCTCTTTTATCTGATCGAGTATTTCTTCCGCGGGCGATGAACTGTCCACATATTCGTTTCGCGCCTCTTCGACTGCGCTGAGCCGCTCCTGCGCCGCTGCTTCGCTGTTGATACGCGCGTCGTCGCTCGTGTTCGCACCGACATCATCAGCGACGATACCGGCGGTTTCGGCGATTTCGTCTTCCATGGCTACCGACTTGTCGCGCCCTTGCAGTACGATCTTGTAAAAGGCAATAGCGCCGACGGCCAGAATCGCCAAGGGCACGATCATCTGGAATACGGTCGATGCCAGGCTCAGCAAACCGAGAATCAAAATGACGCCTAAAATGGCTATCACCAGTTGCCGAATGCGTTTGTCGTTCATGCGGAAACCTGCAAGAAGATTTACTAAAATCGTTCCTCAATTATAGCGCAGATAATTACAAAACGACGCATAGGCCTATGCTGCGTAGCAACCACGCCCACGAGTCGCAGTAAGTGGCGCAAGATCACGATCGTCTAATGTCATTTTTCCCTACGAGCGATGTAGAAGATTAACCTCTGTGCCTGTGGTGTCGTCAGACGCAAGCAAACGAATCCGCCTTACCAGCCGATGCTCGCGCAATCCCCATGCCGCGACGGACGCGAAGGACAGGGCATAGATCAGCAGATAGAGGCAAATTTCGGGCTGAATATGCCAAGCCAGCCAGGCCGCCCAAATCGCATAAGCCATCAACAGCAATTCCAGCAGAATCGACACGTCGCCGGGCAAGGCATAGGGACTGTGGGTCCATTCGTCGGCGAATTTGGGCGTGCGCCGGAAACCGATCTTAATGCCCAGCAGGGCGGCCAACACCGCCAGACTGTTATTGAGCGATATACCGGTACCGATGAAGAGCAGCGCCGGAAAGGCCCGCATGCCGCGCAGCCAGTTGTCGGTCAAGCGCATCTGCCCCACCATGTACATAAGCGGCGGCGCCAGCCCGACCAGACCAAGCCAACCCAGTGGCAGTTCCGCCAGGGAATTCGCCAGCAAAAGCGGCGGTGTCAGCAGCAGCAGGATTAGCATTAGGGGTTGCGGCAGGTACTGGCATAAATGCTGGATCGCCATGATCTTCTGCGAGAGCGATAACTTTGCCCTAGCGATCGGTCCCGCCAGCTTGATCAAGCATTGCGTATTACCCATCGCCCAGCGCGCCTGCTGTTGTTTGTAGGCGGCAAGCTGTGGCGGGATCTCACAAGGCACTTCGATATCCGGCAAAAACAGCGACTGCCAACCTGCGATCTGGGCGCGATAGCTCAAGTCCAGGTCTTCGGTTAGCGTATCCGCGGACCAACCAGCAGCAGCTTCGATGCACTGCCGGCGCCAAACGCCGCCGCTGCCGTTGAAGGGGATCAGCCAGCCGCTGCGATTGCGCGCGGTCTGCTCGACAACGAAATGCGTATCGATCGAGAGCTTTTGGGCGCGGGTCAGGCTGTTGGCATCGGCGTTTAGATGGCTCCAGCGGCTCTGTACGATGCCGATGCGCGGGTCCGCAATCAGATGCGGCAGAGTTGCCTGTAAGAAACCAGGCGGTGGCAGGAAATCCGCATCAAAAATGGCGATGTATTCGCTGTCGCAATATTGCAAGCCATGTGCCAAAGCGCCCGCTTTGTAACTCACGCGCTCCTGGCGCCGGATGTGCTGCACCTGGAAACCCTGCGCCTTCAGCGCTGCGAGTTTGCGCGCAACCAGATTGACGGTGCCATCGTCGGAGTCGTCCAAGACCTGTATCAGTAGCTTGTCCCGCGGGTAATCGAAACGCGCCACGGCGTCAATCAAGCGAGCGGCGACGAACTGTTCGTTATACAGCGGCAGTTGCACGGCGACACTGGGGAACTCGCGCAGGACGGGTGTCTCGACCGTCGCGCGGCGCGTCCGCCAATAGCGAATCAGCAGTACCGCTTGTCCTAATGTATAAAGCGCCAGCAGAAATGCGCACAGGGCGTAGAGGTTTGTTAGAAGGCTAATCATTGCTGCGATGATAATGCTCTCCCTTTTGCCTGACAAGGTGTTTGTGCACGAGATCACAAATGCCAGAGCATCAAATCGCGTACAACCAGCGTAGGCTTTGCGGCGGTTCGACGTACAGAGAATCAGCGACCAGCGCTGTACCCTATGTCAAAGTGACCGAAAGGCCGAGGATGCCCATGGAAATATTTTACGTCCGATTCATGATACTGTTGTCCGTCTGCACCGTAATCTTCCACTTCATCGGCTCTCTGTCGCCGACTTCCTAGCGTACTCACTTCTCGTACGCTGTCAAATCGATATAATGGGGGTCATCAGAATCCCTCAGGCAGAGTACTCAATGGGGAAGGGCGAAAGATGTCGGATACCCAGGTGGCGGTATTTGAAATCAAACGATATATGGTGATCTGGCGCCAGTTGGAAGAGCGCGAATTCGCCGGTGTGCCGGCGCGGATCCGCGGCTTGGTTCGCTGTTCCGGCATCGGCACGGCGGACAAAGAGAGTTACCGCCTCGATGTCTATTTCCTCGCCGACGACAGCCCTGTACCCGATCCGCAAGTGGACACCGAGAATCGAATGGGCGCCATCTTCATGTCCATCAGCGATATTCACGCCTTTGTCGACATCCTCCGCAACGAAAAGCCGATCTTCGGCCATCTGCGCGGCGACAATCCCCAGTGGACCAGCGTTACTACCACCAACGAGCCAGTTGGGACAGGCGACGAAGATCATCGATACCCCGATGACTGAAGCGATCCGCGTATTGCATTTTGCCGATGTGCACATTGGCATTGAGAACTACGGTAAGACCGATAGCGAGTCGGGTCTGGGCAGTCGCGTCCTTGACTACTTGAGACGCATTGATGAGATGATCGCATTCGCGCGCGAGCGCGATGTCGATCTGGTGGTCTTCGCCGGTGACGCCTTCCGCAGCCGTAATCCAGACCCGACCCACCAACGGGCATTCGCCCAACGCATACGGATACTCTCGCAATTGGCGCCAACTGTGCTGCTGGTCGGCAATCACGATCTGCCCGTCAACGCGGTCAAAGCCTCGACCATGGATATCTACCATACGCTTGATGTGCCCAACGTCTGGGTCGCGCTGGATTATGACCTGCGACGGATTTCGACCAAACGCGGCGACCTTGTCATAGGCGCCGCGCCTTATCCTATACGCGCGCGCCTGCTACAAGACCTTGCCACGCGCGCTCTGACCATCGCCGAACAGGACGCCGAACTCGAGCGCACGCTGCAGGAGAAACTGGCAGAGCTTGCGCAGCAGGCGGATTTGCTGGCGGACGAAGCGACGCCGCGCCTATTGGCAGGGCACTTCAGCGTTGCCGGCGCGGTCTGGGGCAGCGAACGTCTTGTTATGCTGGGACGTGACGTGACCGTCGATCTCGAGGCGCTGGCGGATCCTCGTTGGGATTTTGTCGCGCTCGGGCATATTCACCGACACCAGAACCTGACAAAAGATCGCAATGACGCGCCTCCTGTAGTTTATTGTGGCAGCTTGGAACGCATGGACTTTGCCGAAGAGGCCGAGGTCAAAGGCTTCTGCTGGGTCGAGCTGGCGCGCGGAAGGACCGATTGGCGCTTCATCGAGTCGAATGCGCGCAAGTTGCGAACCCTGCGCGTCGATTGCCGCGACTCCGACAATCCCACACGGCAGGTCCTGGATTCGCTCAAACAGCACCGGCTCGACGAAGCGATCGTACGGCTGGAGCTTCTGTTGACGCCGGAGAGCCAGACCCTGCTTAACGACAGTGCAATCACCGAGGCGCTCAAGCGCGCCGGTGTATTCCACATTACTGGCATCAGCAAGAATGTCGAGCGGAGTAGGCGAACGCGTTTGGGCCACAGCCCAGAAGGGCTGACACCGTTGGAATTGCTGGAGCTCTATTTCGAGAGCCAGGGTGTGGATACGGCTCGGCACAAGGCGCTGCTGGAACGGGCGCGGGACATCGTCGATGAGGTGCGGCAATAATTGACCCTTCGTAATGTTTTCTGTTCTTTTTTTCTTAGTTCCAGCATAATTTGAAACGATACAACTTACCGTATCAGGGAGCAAAAGCATGCCCGGTTATGCCAATTGGAAAGACTTGTTTGCACTTGAGTATTTGCAGCTTTTTGAGGAAGGTTATCCCGTCGGCGATTCTATTGAACCCGACTATTCCGCTTCGTATTTGCCGGATGCTTTACGAGACAGTGCTGATCTGACGTCCCTGACAGAAGCGGACTGGGAAGAAGCCTACAAGCGACTTTGGGCAATTCGCGCTCGCGGCATCCGCGCCGACTTTCCCTTTGACGAACCGAATGACTTCGACTCGATCATCGCCGATGCGGCCGATGCGCCGGACCTGCAGCTTTTGAGCGACGACGAATATGCTGAACGGATCAAAGGCGCTTGGTACGGTCGGATAGGCGGCGTCGTCTTGGGCAAGCCCCTGGAAATCAGGGTCGATCGCCAGTTCATCAAGACATACCTCGAAAGCCTCGATGCCTATCCGCTAAACGATTGGGTGCCCTATCATTCACCGAAACTGAACAAGACCCTGCGCTGCAAACCATCCACGCTTGGCAATATCCAATACGCCGAACCGGATGATGATATTCACTATACGATTCTGGGCTTGATGTTGCTAGAGGAGCAGGGATTTAATTTTAGCAAGCTGGATGTCGCGAACCATCATCTGCGGAATATTCCCTATCACTGGCTTTGGTCCTGCACCCGCCAATCCTACTATCACATGGTCAACCTCAGCGACGACCGCCCGGTAGACGAGCAAATTGATGAGTTCCCCACCAAGCTCAATCCCTGGCGGGAAGGCATCAATACCGCTATTCGCGCGGACTTCTGGGGCTATATCGCTCCGGCTGATCCGCGGCGGGCGGCGCGCATCGCGTACCGTGAAGTGACGTTGAATGCGGTCAAGAACGGCATTTACAGTTCAATGTTCGTCGCCGGCGCCATCAGTGCCGCCTTGAGCGCAAATCCGACGATTGAGTCGATCTTGGCGGGTGGACTGTCTGTGATCCCGCAGCGATCCCGTCTGGCGCAGATCGCGCGTGAGGTGAGGCAGTGGACCGACGAAGACGGGGACTGGGTTGCGGTCTGTGATCGCATCTACGAGAAATACGGACACCTGCCATTTCTCAATGCGCTGCACAATATGGCATTTGTGATTCTGGCGCTGATTCACGGCCAACTGGACTATAGCAAAACCATAACCACGGCCGTGATGTGCGGTATGGATACTGATTGCACAGCTGGCACGGCCGCGAGCATCGTCGGCGCCGCCGTCGGATACGACGGACTGGATCATCGCTGGATCGAGCCCTTCAACGATCATGTCAAGACGGTCGTCGCCGGCTTTGGGCATGGCTCGATATCGGGGTTGGTAGCGCGCAACATTGAGCTTTGGCACAGGGTACGGGATAAGCCCGTGCCTTGAAAGACTGTAAGCATGGAAATAGGGAAGTCGAGCGCCACTGGCGCTGCTCTAGCGTTATTTCGAGTGTCGGTACGCGGATGCCGCTCGACGGGAGGCGCTACTGGAACGGGCGCAGAGGTTTGTCGAGGGGGAGTAATGGTGTGAAGTAAGGTATAGATTAGGCTCAAGTATCTACTGACCTATTTGGCTAGCTAATTCAATGCGATATATATGTTATTCTTGTACAAATGCAGTATATTCACAGTCAGTTGACGATTGCTGAAAGAATTCTCCTCAATGCCGTTTCCACCAGTTGAGCGTGTGATTTACAAGAAGAACCCGCTCATCTCAGTCATTTGCCAGCTTCGCTTTCCACTCGATCTGCGCATAGACATAACAATGCCTGCTGAATTCCAACAGAAGATCCGTAGCAAGTTTCCTAACGCGCAAGAAGATTCAGACACTCCGAACATGGTCGTTCCTGACGATGTTGCCAAACATTTCCCAAAGGAATTGCTGGAAATATTGTCGGAACGGATTAACCGTAAATTCCAATTCAAGACTCGAGACAAGGTATGGACCGTAACGCTAACCAACCATTTTGTAGCGCTCGAAACGAGCGAATACACTCGTTGGGAGGACTTCCGCACAAGCTTAGAACTGGTAGTTTCGGCCATCTGCAATACTTATGAGTTCAGCTTTTTTACCAGAGTGGGTTTGCGATATCAGAATGTTGTAGATAGGAAAGTGCTAGGCCTTGTTGACTCGGCTTGGAACGATCTACTGTCAGATTTCGTTTTGGGTCCTTTGTCCCAAACGGGATCTTTTGAATCAGCGCAAGAACATAACGGCTCGTTCTTGATTCAACTTGATAGTCTCGAGGACCTGGTTAGAGTACAGTACGGACTCGTTGCGGAAAAAACCGGAGATCCAACTAACGTGATGTTCCTATTGGATCAAGATTTCTTTACAGAGAATGATGTGGAAACGGAGGCTAGCGATGTCATCAAAAGACTTAACATATACAATTCTTCCAACCGGCGGCTCTTCCGACGGTGCATCACCGACAAATTACATGACACTTTGGAACCAGAGACTACAGACAACCGACTCTAATTTATCAGCGTCGCTGCGGGATCGGTTTTCGATCTGCTATCTGGCGCTGTTCGAGCTTCCTGAAGAGGCGCTGTCTGACATAAGGGAAGAGATTCTGTACAAGGTTCAGTGGTACCAAGAATTGGCAGAGTACGAGGCTCAGAAGAAACCCGCCGTAAATGCACCGAGGTTGAAAGTCAGACTTAGAGAAACTCGCACTCGTCCCCAATTCTATCTGCCAGCCGACGACGACTAAAGCGGGAGCGCCGATTTGGGCAATCCGGAAACGATGTATTCCGCTTCGCCTAGTGGCTTAGAGGGTGCGCTAAGGCAAGGGGAAATACTATCCCACGTTGTAGAATTGCAGTTTGTGCTGGATGACTCAATTGGTACAACCGGAAGGTTGGAACTGGATGCGGATGCCATTAAACACCCCTTCGCAATCATAGTTTCGCAGGACTGCGATCTTGAACAGGACTTCAACTTTCGATTTAACGACGTAGGCAACGTTAGACATGAATTGCCAAGCATATTATTTTGCCAAGTGATGGAGGCTAAGCAATTCATCAAAGGTCCTCACAATCACTTATTCAATAGCTCAACATTTAAAGGCAATTTCGAAAAAAACATCGATTTTCGTTTTCATTTCTTACAGGAAGTTCCGGCGGAATTTGACTTGTTTCGGGATGGTGTGCCTGAACTTGCCATGGAATTCAAGCGGTGCTTTAGCATGCCCACTGCAGAGGTCTATCACCGCATAAAGTTGTCGCAAACCGAACGAAGATTTCATCTCCTAAGCCCTTATCGGGAACACTTCTGCGATCGTTTCCATAATTTTAACAATCGGATCGCGTTGCCTGAAGAATACGAAAGCGTGTAAACAATTTCCGGCAACCCACTTCTAAAAGCGATTCCCGCGGCGAAGGCATGAAAAGACACGTCCTCCGCACTTTCCTCTAGCGTCTCGCTCTCGATCGATGCACTCCCTCTTGCCCATCTCGTCTTGCTGTTTTTTCCGGCATGATTTGTTATCGTATGCGCATGTGTTTACCAGTTACATGGTGGAACAAAACCAATGACCCACAGCGAAGGTCCGACCCAGCCACAAGACTTCCAGCGCCCATCCTACCATTTCCTGCCGGCCGCCAACTGGATGAACGATCCCAACGGCGTCATCCAGTGGAAGGGGCGCTATCACCTCTTCTTCCAATACAATCCCGATGGCGCCTACCACGCCAATATGCACTGGGGCCACGCCGTCAGCGATGACCTGGTGCATTGGCAAGAACTGCCGATCGCCATCGCGCCGACGCCGGATTCGCCCGATCAAGGCGGCATCTTTTCGGGCTGCATAGTCAATGACAACGGGACGCCGGTCGCCGTTTACACCGGTGTCAACAATGATGCCAGCGTGCAGAAGCAATGCCTGGCAATTGGCAATGACGACCTGACTGTCTGGCAGAAGCATGCGCGCAATCCCGTTCTCGGCAACGTACCGGACCATTTGGGACAAACGCGCGACTTTCGTGATCCCTTTGTCTGGAAACAGGACGGCAGTTGGAACATGTTGCTCGCTGCCAATATCGTCGGCGTTGGCGGGGCGATCCTGCTCTATCGCTCGAACGACTTGATCGATTGGGAGTACCTCAATCCGCTTTATGTCGGCGATTTCGCGCGCCACGGACGGAACTTCGAATGTGCCAATTTCTTCCCGCTCGGCGACAAGTGGGTGCTGATCATCTCGTCGCAATACACCGACCCCAGCGCTACCACGATCTATTTTGTGGGCAGATTAGAGAATAATCGCTTCATGCCCGAGCTTGAGGCGACATACGACGCCGGTTACAGTTATGCTTCGCTCTGCCACGTTGATGAGGGGGGCAGGCGGCTGATTTATTCCTGGATCCGTGAGGGTCGCCGTGTGAGCGGGCAGCGCGCGGCCGGCTGGAGCGGCGTACAAGCGATCCCGCGCGTCTTGAGCCTCGATTCCCAGAACCGGCTTTGTAGCCAGCCGGTGCCGGAAGTAGAAATGCAGCGCCGGACACACCATCGCTTTAGCCCGTACGATATGGCGGCAGGGGAGTTGCCAGTTCACGGCCTTGCTCTGGACATCGAAGCGGAATTTGATGTCTCAGCAGCCGAGACTTGCGGCATAGAGGTCGCAGTCGCGCCGGGTGGCGAGGAAAAGGCGGCGATCGTATATGAGCGAGAGACGCAGACGCTTCGCATCCATCGGCACTATGGCCGGGACGACGCAGCCATTGACAGCGCACCGCAAGGTCTGGCGCATCGGCTGGACGCCGGAGAAATGCTTCAACTGCGGATTCTGCTTGATGGTTCGGTGCTGGAGGTCATCGCCAACGGTCGAACGCGCGTCACCAGCCGCTTTTATCCCAGCAGCAAAGACAATGACGGTGTTCGGATCGTCGCGCCGGCCGCGGTCAATGCGCTGGATATCTGGGAGCTGGCATCCACCTAGTGATCGAGCCGCTCGTATGGGCAGCGCTTGCCAAATTCCGGCAAAAGATCTACCACACCATGAACTGATTAGCTAGCGATTTTGCTGGGTCAGATGCGGGAGATCAACCAATCGAACCATCTTCGTTTTGCCATGCTCGCCTGTCATCGGCGTGTAGAGTTCGTCGGGATCGCGCAGTCGATCGACGAACAGGATACCGTCGAGATGATCGATTTCGTGGTGCAGCATACGCGCATCCATGCCCTCGACGCGCCGTTCGAATTCCCGGCCATCTTCTCCCAGCGCCCTGAACTCAATCCAGACCGGTCGCGGCGTATCCCAGCTATAGATATTGGGGATACTCAGGCAGCCGTCAAAGCCGGGTTCCTGCTCGCCGGCTGCCACGATTTGCGGATTGATTAAGGTCAGCATGGGCTGCTCGTCTTCCTCTTCGTTCTGGCCGAACTTGACGACCGTCAACCGCTTGAGCGCGCCGATCTGCGCGGCGGCGATGGCGGCGCCGGGCTGGGTCTCGAGCGTGTCCTTCAAGTCCTGTATCAGTTGTCGGAGCTTCTTGTTTTTGACACGGGGAACTGGCTTGGATACGGCGCGCAGACGCGCCTCGTCCTGCGGATAAAAGATCAGCTTTTTGACTGCCATGATTTGGACTGACCTGGAAACTGAATCGCTGACAGGCGAGGCTACTTTAGCACAATTGGCAGAGAAATTGCAGTCGCTCGGAAGGCGCTAGCGTGTTGTCGAGCCGTCGTCAAAGATGCCCGTGGGATGACAGCCTAGCCCAGCCTGGGCCGCCGCTTGCTCCAGCGCCACGAATTCTTCGTAGTGCGCGTCATTGGGCGGATAGAGCACGACTTCGGCGAATCCCTCTTCGACCAGAACTCGGCTGACCGAGACTTCGCCTACATAGACGTAGCGCAGCAATCGATCGTAAGGACCGACCAGTTCCGTGTCCGGGACCAATCGCACCGTTTTTCCCGCGACAAGCTCGGCATTCCGGTCTGTCGATTCACTAAAACAAGGTTGATCGCGCTCGGGCGTGTTCATCTGCAAATAGCGAATGCGGACGTTTTTGCCGTCGATCAGGACGTCGATAGTGTCGCCGTCGATGACACGCGTGACCTGCCCAACTTCGCCTTCAGTGGCGCTTTCCCCCGCCGGTTCCGCAGCCGAGACAGCTGGCGCTGCAGCCTCGTCCGCCGCGGCCACGTCCGCCGCGCTGCAGATCGACTCGCAGGGGATGCCATCCTTGTCTCGGTCAAGGCTGCTATGGCCGCAGGAATTGAGCTTGTATAGCGCTTCCTGACAGGATGTCATTTCCGAACAGAATTTGGGATCGCAGGTGAACGAGGCCAGCGCTTCGCTAGAGGACGGGGGCGAGGATAGATCTGCGGCGGACAGTTCCGCGACGGTGGTGCCTACTTGTACAGCAACAGCCGTGTTGACTTGTTCGGCCATTTGATCGCTTACCTGGTCAGCAATATCGTCCGCCATGCGATCGACCGTAGCCTGGCACGAGGATAAGCAAAACGCTACCAAGAGCAGAAGAATCTGAGTTTTCGCCATTACAGTTTCATGTCCACATAGTATCGTAGTGAAAACTATTTATAGCACATGTTTCTTTTTATGTCCGCATGCAAGGGCCAACACAACTGTTTTGGTCTCCTCTGACCTGTTATAATCCCTTCATTCCCGGAGATCTACTGGATCAAGGAGCAGACCCGTGAAAAACCGCGGCAGAAAATTCCTCTCCTTCTATCGACCCTATATCGGCTTGCTCGCCGTCGATCTCTTTTGTGCCTTTGTGGCATCGGCCATCACATTGATCTTGCCGCTCTGCGTGCGCTTCATCACGGGGACGCTCTTGCAGGGCGGCTCTCCGCAGCCGCTGCACGATCTTGCAATCATGGGCGGGATCATGTTGGCGCTGGTGGCGGTCCATGCCTTGTGCAATCTCTTCGTCGATTATCAGGGACATATGATGGGCGCCATGATGGAAAGCGATATGCGCCGCGAACTGTTCGCGCATTATCAAAAGCTGTCTTTCAGCTTCTACGACGATCAGCAGACCGGGCAACTCATGTCGCGCATCACCAGCGACTTGTTCGCGTTGTCCGAGATGTTTCATCATGGACCCGAGGATATCTTCATCGGCATTTTGAGGTTCGGCGGGGCCTTTCTCATCACACTCAGCATCAATCCGCAGTTGAGCTTGATCATCTTTATGTTCCTGCCGCTGATGCTGCTTTTCGCTTACTACTTCAATCGCAAGATGCACGCCGCCTTGCTGCGCAGCAAGCAGCGCATCGCCGAGGTCAATGCCCAGGTCGAGGATAGCCTGGCGGGCATCCGCGTCGTGCAATCCTTCGCCAACGAAGACCGCGAACAAGCCAAATTCGAGCAAGCCAATGCGCGCTTCGTGGAGAGCCGCCGCCTGGAATACAAGAGCGAAGCCTACTTCTATGGCGGCATGAGCGCTTTCACTCAACTCATGACGGTGGTTGTGGTTGTTGTGGGCGCGGTCGGCATCCTGCAGGCCTCCCTCGACCTTTCCGACTTGATCACGTTCTTGCTTTACGTCGCCATCCTTATCGAGCCGATCCAGCGGCTGACCAACTTCGCGCGCTGGTACCAGGAGGGCAGCACCGGGTTCCGCCGCTTCATGGACCTCTTGGAATTGCAGCCGGCGATCGTCGATGCCGACGATGCGCTGGAGCTTCGGAATGTCTCGGGAGCGCTGGAACTACAGGACGTCAGCTTCCGCTACCAGGCGGATATTGGTTACGTCTTGAAGAATTTGTCGTTGCGCATCGGCGCTGGCGAATTCCTGGCTTTGGTAGGTGTGTCTGGCGTGGGCAAGACGACGCTGAGCGCGCTCATCCCGCGCTTTTACGATGTGGATATCGGACGTATTTGCCTGGACGGGATCGACATTCGCAAGATCAGCCTGTCATGCCTGCGGCAAAATATCGGCGTGGTACAGCAAGACGTCTATCTCTTTGCCGCCACCGTCGCCGACAATATCCGCTACGGCAGCAGCGCAGCCTCGCAGCATGAAATCGAGGCTGCGGCGAAGAATGCCAACGCGCACGACTTCATCATGGCTTTGCCGCAGGGCTACCAGACGCATATCGGCCAGCGCGGCATCAAACTATCCGCCGGGCAGCGGCAGCGCTTGAGCATCGCGCGGGTCTTCCTCAAGGATCCGCCGCTGATCATCCTGGACGAAGCCACAAGCGCGCTCGACAACGAAAGTGAACGCGCTCTCCGTGATTCGCTCGAACGCCTGATGCATAAACGAACGACGCTTGTGATCGCCCATCGCCTGTCCACGGTTCGCAATGCCGATCGCATCGTCGTGCTGAAAGACGGCTGCATCAGCGAAGAGGGCACGCATGACGAATTGCTCGCCAAGCGCGGCCAATATGCCAGGCTGTATCAGTTTCAACTAGAGCATTAAGGGGCAGTAGCGGGAGAGGGGCTCGAACCCTCACGCCCTTTCGGGCAGGTGCTTTTAAGGCACCCGTGTCTGCCATTCCACCATCCCGCCGGCTACCGACAAGTATAGCGAGAGTGAAGTCCTTGTCAATATTGGCGCGGCAGCCGCGACCATCAAACGCGGTGGATATCACTGTCGTTCTTGCGCTTGCTCTTGCTAATGCAAGGACGGTATTTGCCGCCAAAGATCATGAACAGGCCTATGCCAACCATGATCAAGGGGAAGACTTTCCAAAAGGATCCGGCGATATCGCCGATTAATCCTGGCACGCCAAAAATGACGCCAATAGCGATCAACCACCAGGCGCCCGTGGCATCTTGCAGGCGTTCGCCCGCCACCATGGTCCGCGCGATAATCGTCGCGGCCGTCACAAACATGATGCCGGGCCACCACCAGCCCGTCAGGAACAAGAAACCCAGTCCGATGAAGAATACGCCGGTCGATACCTGTGAAGCCTTTTCATCCATATGATTCCCTCATCATAAGTTGTTTAATTCGGTCTAATGATGTTACGTGAATAGCGGCCAGACGTTGCATCAATCGCCACAGACACCCAACTGTTTGGCAAAGGTCAAGTAATCGTCGCTCGCCTTATCATGCTGTCCCAGGGCTACTCGCAGCACGTCAAGCACGCTACACCTTGGCCGCAGGGCAATCGCATCAAAAGTCCAGGTCTGTATTCAGTGCAAAATTTCACCACCGAGTACACCGAGGGTCGCGCAGACACTGACCGGCGGCACCGAGTATAAGACCATTACAAGGTGCGACCATCTCCAAATCCGCTACCAACGGCGAAAGGAATCTGCGCTGAACTCTCATATATAGCAGAAATACGGCTGTATCTTTATCGCATAGACGCTTTTCTCCGTGTCTCAGTTGTACCAAATTAGTCATGCGAAAACGCGACCTGTGCGATTCTACCCCATCCCACGGCCCCTTCCCCGAGGCATCAGGGAAGGGGAGCGCTTTCCCCGGAATACAGATTAAACCCAGAACTCTCGCTACAAATGAAGTATCTTCTCACTACTTACTTGGAACTACTTCTGTGCCTCTGTGGTCGATTTATCTTTTTAATAATTCGCATATTGGCGCACAGTGATTTTGATGCGATTGCACAGACTTTCACTTCGTTTCGCAATTGCCAGATTTCGCTCATAGTGTAGCGCATTTGCAGCGGATTCCATTGATGGCGCCGCCTGCAGATCAATCGTGCTTGGTGCTCTTGTGGCGATCAAGTGGCCCACGGAGAAAGAGGCAATATCTCCCGACTAGCCGTCTTCACGAAAGGTGACGCGGAACGATTTCAACGATTCGCGGCCGCTCGCGGTAAAACAGCGCCCGGTGATCAGATCGGCGCGCAAAGCATCGGATGCGCCCGGCATGTCGATCGAATAACTGATGCCTTCGTCCATCTGGAAATCGGCGAAGCCGGCGCCGCGCTGTGGTTTGAGCCCGCTAAGAAAGATGTTTTCCTCATCGCCCCAGCGCACACGGATTCTTTGTCCCGGTATACCGCGGCCAAGGTAATCGACGATGTTGATTTCGATCACCGCCGGATCGTTGCTATCGCAGTAGGTGCTCGCGGTTAAGGGCGAGAAAGTCCGTTGCGGTACGGACGTGGCGACAACGCGCAAGGTGGCGGTCGCTCTGCTGACCCGCCTTGAAGGTGTCTTGGTAGGGGGTGCCGTTGGGGAACGCTGCGGCGCTGCCGGGTCCGATGCTGCTACCGGTTTGTTCGCGGGGTCTTCGGCTGGCAACAATAGTTCGGTACAGCCGCTGCGTCCCTGCGCGCGGTACATGCGCACCGCCATGCGCAATGCCTTGACACCGCTTTCGCTCTTCGAATAATCGCTGCTGGCGAGCTCGCAAGCGGCATCTGCCAGCGCCTGCAGTGGATCTACGAGCGGACGCAATGTCACCAATTTGTCCAGCGCCCGGTGCAGATCGCCACTATGTTGATATTCCAGGGCGATGGCGATCATGTAATGGTTGCGGTCTTCTTCGTTCAATTGAAATGGCTCAATATTGCGCTGCGCCGGTGGACCCAGCGCCCAGCTAATGCCGAGGCCCACTACCAGCCCGATCACCAGCGAGAGCGCAAAAAGCCCGTAAGAAAAATAAGATCGTGGACGCGGCTCTTCAGGCTCTGTCTGCGGCAGCGGTGGCCGCGGAGGTATGAGTGCCGGCGGCGGCAATTTGCGTCCCACTAGCGCCCCCCTCCACCCAGGTCCAGGAAAGGCTCCATTGGCGGAGTAAGCCGTCCCATGCCCCGTGCCAAAGCCACCAGCAGACGAATGTCACGTACATCGCGCGCCGACGAGGCGATAACCCGCTCGGTGAGCCGCTGTATATATCGCGGGATATCGTCGACATGCAGGTGGTTCAATCGGTCAAGCGCGCCTTGACCATCCCCATCAGCAACGAAGCCGGCTGCGATCATGACCGCATAATCGTCGCGAAACGATTGCGCCAGTTCGGTCAGGTCGCCCCGGTACGATTGCAGCGGAAACTGTACCCAGCCCAGGTACAAGCCGACAATCCCGCCGATGGCCAATCCCAGAATCAGAGATCGAATCCAGCGTCGCATAACTCGCAATTCACGTCTTTATCGAGGGACTCATGATATAACGAAGACCTTGTCATGAAAAGCAAGAGTCATCGCCTGGCAGCGGGCAAACCAGCGCTGCGCGTTTGAGCCGATTTGCTCACGCAATAACCTGATATTTCGGTGATCCCTGCTCTATTGAGTCACTGGTGTTCGCCTAGTCGATCAGTGCTTATGATCGCTAAACCTGCAGCGCGGCGATCGTTTCACAGGCCGGACAAGCGCCGTCGGCGCGGATAATGGCATAACCCGCTTGAGGGTCGTTGTCGTAGCTGTCGAAGTCGATGTTCCAGATAATGATCAATTGGACTGGCATTCTTTGGAAGTTGGCGGATATCTGTATCGCCTGGGCTAACCATTGCGCCTGCTCTTGTACCGATGTATATGCCGCCCAGTTAAAGGCGTCGGGCAAGCGACCATAGCCCTCGGGCGACAGATAACCCATCTCTGTCATGCACATGGGTATATCGAAGTTGCGGAAGGGGAATGCCACGCGCCGCAGCATCAGCGGCAGGTAACGCGTCGGATATTCATCGCGCGGATCGCCACCCTGCGAAGTCGGTGGCAAGATGCCCTCGTTATAATGCGCCCCTATGCAGTCGGCAAACTCGGCGACGCCGGCGTTGGCCATGCCCAAATAATAGCGATCGTCGTTCCAGACCGCAGCCAGACCAAAAGCGCCTTCCGCTCCCGTTGGCGCCAGCGCGCCCGTGATGACGATGGTGTCGAGATTGGCGGCTTTGATCTGTGTATAAGCTTTTTCCAGCATGACCTTGTAGCGGCGCGGATCAATCTGTCCGGTGGGCCACTCACGGTCAATGTTCATCTCGTTCCAGACCTCAATGGCGTCGGCTCCCAAGCCGGCTACCTCGCCCAGGAATTCGGCATAATCATCGAGAAAAGCGTCTCCGCCTTCTGCCAGCGCATGTTTCTCGCCGGTGATGCTCAGCAATACCAGGAATCCCGCTTCGTGCGACCAATTGATGCGTTCGCGCGCCACCGTCAAGTCGGTGCCTTCAAAATAGGGGATCTGCCACTTGACCCAAGTCATGCCAGCCGACTTCATGGCCTGCTTGGCTGCATCGAAAAAATACAGGACGTGCCCGCCGACGGGTATAGGCAAGCGGTTTTCCACTTGTGGCGCTGGTACCATTTGCGCTTCCGCGCTATCGTCTGCGGGAGTTTCGTCGACGGCTTCCATCAAGGCGGTGTTTTCGATCACTTCTACAGGTTCGCTGTTGATCATTTCGCCATCGTTGTTGATTGCTATCGGCGCCAGAACATAATAGAAGCTCTCCTGCGCGCTGTTGATAGCATGAAGCCGCACTTGATACAAACCATCGGGGAAGACCGAGGTATGCCAGGCGCCGATCACGTCATCAACGATCGTTGTCACCGGGGGCAGCACGACCGGCGTCCAGAGATCGGTCTCTGCCATCGCTGGATCATATTGTGCCGCTTCCACATAGAAAAACTGCTGATCCGGGATGTTTGCCGTTCCCCTTAGGTCGACCGAGCCGGTGATGGTGTTGAGGGCTGAGTCCCAGTCCAGACTTAAGTCTACAGTCTGTGCCGTACTAACAAGGGTGAACACAAACGCCATGAGCAAAATCCAGGTTAGTCGTCGCATGCTTACTCCGATTGTCGCGCTAAAGTAACGCGCGGATTATAGAGCAGAGAAAAGCGATTGACCAAGTGGCAAGTCGAGATTACTTGTCATGTTTTGCATTTGTCCTTGCCAGCGTTTACCATACGTAGGGGAGACGGTTCATTAGCAAGGATATGGCCATGATCAGCATCCGCAGCGCAACAGATGTCGAAAACGATATTTTGGCACGTTACCGGCGGCGTACCCCGCAGTCGCAAGCCCAGCACGACCAGGCGCGGCGCGTCCTGCCCGGCGGCGATACTCGTGTTTCCACGCACTACAATCCTTACCCGACGTATATGGCGAATGGCGAGGGCGCCTGGCTGACCGATTGTGATGGCAACCGCTATCTGGATTTGCTCAACAACTACACCTCACTGATCCATGGCCACGCCCCGCCCGATATTGTAGAAGATGCGGCTGACCAGTTAACGCATGGGACAGTCTTTGGTTCCGCTTCGCTGCCACAGGTGGAGTTCGCCAAATTGCTTATCGAGCGCGTTGCCAGCGTGGAAATGCTGCGCTTCACCAACTCCGGCACTGAAGCGACCATGATGATGATGCGCGCTGCCCGCGCCTTCACCGGACGTGATGTGATCGTCAAGATTGACGGCGGCTATCATGGCGCGCACGACCTGGCCAAAGTGAACGTCAGCGCAGAGCCCGATCGCGGCAAGAAACTGGAGGCGCGCGTCGAAGGACGTGGCGTACCCGCCTCGGTCCTGGACACGGTCATGGTTGTCCCCTTTAATGATCTCACCGCGATGGAAGAGGCGCTCGCGGAACATCACCGTCAAATCGCTGCCATCATAGTCGAGCCGATGGCCAATTCCGGCGGGATGATACCGCCCTTGCCAGGATACTTGCGCGGACTGCGAGATTTGGCAGACAGCTACGATGTCCTGCTGCTGTTTGACGAGGTGGTGACCTTGCGCTTAAGCGGCGGCGGCATGCAAGAAATCTACGGCGTCCGGCCGGATATGACGGCCTTGGCCAAGGTCATCGGCGGCGGATTCCCCATTGGGGCATTTGGCGGACGCAGAGCGATCATGGAACAGTTCAATCCGGACACGGCCAGCGAGGTCATACAGCATAGCGGCACCTTCAACGGCAACAATATCACTATGGTCGCAGGCACGGCAGCCATGCGAAGGCTCGATCAAGCGGCGATCGACCGTATCAACGGTTTGGGCGACCGACTGCAAGCGGGGATCAACAGCATCTTCATGTCGGAGGGCATCCGCGCGCGCTGCCTCGGCTACGGGTCACTGCAGCAGATCCAGTGGACGGACGAAGACTTAGTTAGCCTGGGCGATGTCCGGCGCGCCAACCAGAACCTTGGCAAAGTGCCGCAACTCTTTCATCTTGAATTGCTCAACCAGGGAATTTATTGCAGCCCCCGGACCATGTTCAATATCTCCACGCCGACACAAGACGCCGACATCGACCGTGCGCTGGCGTCCATTGAAGCGACGGCGCGCACGCTGAAGCCCTTTGTCAGCGAGACTGTGCCGCGCTTGTTGCGCGCATGAGGTGCAACGCGTAGCGACACATCAAGAAGTAATACCGGCGTTTTTCATATGCGCTTGAATCAGATCGAAAAATCGCTCTTCGGAGTTGTCCTGAGGCGTATATCCAATCACGCACCGAGCATTGGCGATGCTCCAAATCGCATGTGAATTGGCGCTAATGCCGTAGAAAATCTGAAAAGGCACCGCGTAATCATCCCGAATGTCTTCGGTCTCGATGCTCTTGACAAAGAGCTGTGACATATCGCGTTGACTGATGTAAACGGCCAGCGCGCGGCGCATCCGTCGCAGGTCGCCAGGTCGCGCATCGGCCAAATCCGTCTCGCGCGGTCCTCCGATGCGGATCTGCACGTTCTCCAAGGGACGACCGCCATGCGTCGCTCCGCTGGCAAACACTTGCCCGATCTGCTCAAAGGCGATCTTCGCCCAGCCGTACCAGTTGTCGGAGGCGTTCATGTCCGGTGTCACCATCGGTGTCTCGCCGTCCAGCGCATAACCCTCATAAAAGTCAGCGGCATGATTCGTGCTGGCCGCGACCAGGCGTCGCACGCGCTCTTCCCAGGCGACCTGATAGACGTTATAGGTCATTTGTAGGTTAGCCAGTTCGGAAGAGAAATAAGCGTCATCGCCCTGGTCCTTCACGCGATAGTAGGCACAGTGCACGACGGCATCGACGCTCGTGAAATGGTGGCGATAGCTGTCGCGGTCCTTGTTCATCAGATCGACAACTTGCACACCGGCGACTGCCTTGCCCTTGCTGTCGGACACGCGCTCATCAAGCAATGTCAGGTCATAGCGTTCGCGTAATGTGGGCAGCAATACGCCGGCGATGGTGCCACTTGCGCCGGTGACCACGACTTTTTTCTTGGCCATGTCAGATTTTCCTTATCAGGCTCTAATGGATGCAGTATAACGTGAAGGGGTTAGAATCGCCTGAAAACGATGAACAACCATGTGCTTCAGTTCAGTTGACATTTTGGTATAGCAATTAGTAGAATGTTGCTACAGTTGCAAAGTCTGGAAAGGGTAAACGTCGATGAAGGACAATGAAAAGGAAATAGCACGAAAGTACCTTATGCCAGAACGTCCCTTCTTGCATGGCATGGCAAGCGCGTTTGATATGTTCGGTGTATTGAATCAAGGCAAGAACGAGCAACTGCTGGCAAACATACAGGAAGAGTTTGAGCAGCGGGACCCTGACGCTTTGCGCTCTGCGTGGCGAAAAGTGGGTGAAACCCTCTATTGGGCGGTGATTCAATATGAAAAGGCTGGAGGAGAGACCAATAATCAATGAGTAGTGACGACAAGTCTTCACCGGAATTGCCTGACGAAAGATCTGAATCTTCCAGACGGTTGTTTTTGCCACCTGAACTGCTTGAATCGATTCCCGAAGACCAACGTGATGAGGTCAGTCAGAAGTTAGGTCAGTATTTTCTTGAATTCAGGCGCGAAGAGCACTATTCAGGTCCGCTACAGCCTTATCGAGAGGCCGCCGGCTGGAATGAACTTGTTTCCGGTAGCGCTGAACGAAGTTTCAATTTATATGAGCAGCGAGAAATTAAGCGAATGGATGCGAATGATCGCATTCTGGAGATCGTTGAAAAAAGGGCAAAGCACGACATTGAGTTGGAGATGAAAGAGCATAACGATTCGGTTGCAATTACAAGGTCTGTGATTGTGTCCAATTCAGCAAAAGTACGACGCGGGCAATGGATTGGGTTTGTCGGTGCGCTATTGCTTTTTGCCGGCGGCATACACTTGGTTAATCTCGGTGAAAACCTTATTGGTGTGGGCGTTTTTATATTCGAAATTGTCGCATTCGCCGGCGTGTATGTAAATGAGACTCGCAGGAGTCACAGCGGCCCACTGTGAGCAGCAACGTACAGAAACGAATTACCAAGTGATCGTAAGCAACTTAAGGATGACATGTAGAGTTTAGTTCCAAAACCACACAGTAAACCCGCGCCTTGCCCTGTTCAAAGACCAGCTTCAAGGGCAGATTCGGAAGATCGGCGCGGGCAGAAGACTGGAACACAAAATCTGCCTCCTGCGCACCTGCTTGCGCCTCGAATCCGCCCCACTCGAAATACGTCACCGCGTGCACATCGACCGCGCGCCGCTCGGCGACGATCGGCAGCCATCCCTCGCCATCGGCTGACTGCACAATCGCGTCTGCCGGCGCGTTGTCGCGTATCCACAGCATCGCTGCATAGTCGTCATTTGTAAGCGTTTGCGATGGCAGGTTCACTATCGGTTGTATCGCTTTTATTATCGGCTCAAAGGCAAATCCCAGCACGATGACAAGCAGCCCGGTCGCCGCGATCAGTGGATACGCTATTTTCCGCAGGCGACGCTTCAGTTCTAGGGGCAGGTGTGTTTCCCAGAGGCGCAACAATGCCAGCCCGCCGAACCAACTGAAAGGCAGGATCGGTCCATGCCGCGCCATGTTCGGCGCGTTAACCAGCGCGCCCAAAGGCGGCAGCAGCTTTCCAATGAATCCGAGCAGCGCAAACTCCAGGACCAGCGCGAGCCAGAGCAACATCAGCAGTGATACCAGCCGAATGCATCCATGCTCTTTGCGGGCGATCGTGATGCCCCAGATCGCCAGCGGCACAATCACGATGCCGTTCCCGATGACGATATCTGCCAACAGGCCAAGATCTGCAGGATTGGGCGAAGGCGATATAGGGAATATGAGCGGCAGATTGTTGATCAGCCAGGGCGCGATACCAAGCAGCGCAACCAGCGGGAACCCGACCGTGAACCCGAGGCGAGACCGGCGGGTGGAATCCGTGCTGAAACGCGACCAGCTCAACAGGCACAGGACGGCAAATCCCAGCATTGCGATGATGCTAACGCTGAGGCTGGTATAGATTACGGCGCCAATCATTAAGCCGCCCGCAACCAGATCTGACGCGTGACCTTCGCGCAGAAAGCGCAGCCCATAGACCAGAAAGGCTTGCAGGAAGAGCAGCGCCAGAAGCTCGGCAAAATGCCCGTCCAGGTAGCTGAGGTGAACGCCGCCACATAACAAGGTTGCGATCGCCAGCGCCCGTCCGAGCCGCTTGTCGCGCAGCTCCGACCCAAAGTCATATGCCAGCCAGACAGTCAGGTAAATAGACACGGCCGCCAGGCTCAACTGAATCAATGGGATCGGCTGGCTCAGTTGCTGACTGAGATAGGCGGAAAGCGCGTGGAAACCGGGCGAGACGATCACTTGGACTTGAGGATAGAATGGCGCCAGCGAGTTAAAAGATCCGCCCTGCAATGTTGTTAAGCTGTGGAAGCCGACGATTTGGCCCTGTGTGCCCAAAGCCGCCGGAAAATGGACCAAGGGAATGATGATCACTATGGCCACCACCGCGAAGAATGCCAGATCCTGCGGACCGGGCCAGCCTTGATCGCGATCAGCCAGTTGCTCGCCTCGCGCTTCGGCGCGCGCTTGCGCGGTCGACAAAGTGCCGCCCAGCACGACGCCTGAAAGCAGGGCGAAGAGCAGGTAATCCACCACCAGCGTGTCCCAGGCGAAAGCCTCGGCATAAAACACGGCGCCGCCCACGACCAGCGCCAGGCATAGTGTCGCCGCCAGCGCGACGCGCGGTTGGGCGCTGCGCCAGGCGGGCGACAGCATCGCGCCCGCGCCGAGCAGCACGGCCCCTAGTACAAATACGACAAACAGGCTCATCGGAATTTGGGTCGTTTACAGAATGTGTTCAATCTGGCAGGTGTCGAAAACTCGGTCGCTGCAGACAATCGGCAAGCCTTTGATAAGCGACCGCGCGGCAATATGATGTTCAAACCGGCCGCGGTTCGCTAATCGAACCAAGGAAACGCAGCGGTGCCTCGCCGACAATTCATTCCGAACGAGGAGAAAGCCCAGGCGAAAAGGCATCATATTCTTCAGCCAACTCAAGCTGTGGCAATACCTGCCCTCTTCGTGTAGTTTCCAGGTCGGCTAGGGTATTAGGAACGGCTTTAGTTCCCGACCTTCACTGCGTTTGACAATAACTATAGGCCAATACTGAGCAAGCTGCGTCAACTCGTCGACGTCATAAATTGCCGATGCAAACGAACATCGCGTCGTTGTCGCAATGCCGTGAGCATAGCGTCAATCAGATTATACATCATCGCCACTGGAACCCAATAAGCCACATCCGCCGGAGATGTAGAGTTTTCTAGAGCCCGCTCGCCTAATCGCATGATCTAGCGGTCTGGCTTGTACAGGAAAGCATGATGCCGAAGCCCGGTTCCGGTCGGCTCCACTGTCAATATAATAAGCGGTGACGCCAATGCTCATCTACACGCTAAGTACTCGCCCCACCACCATTGACATTCCGGTCGATGAATATTGGAAAGAACGAGCAGTCGGTCTTGGATCCAATGGGAACGAGGACTTATGATTTGTAATGCTTGAACTTCTGTCTCTACACAAGCCGTTTCTCCTGGCAGGCCTCCAGGCTCTAACCCTGCTTCATAACGATGTACATGACATGCCTCATGGACCAGCATTGAAGCGTCATGGGTCGTGTGTGAATCATAACTAACTCCAGGAGGACGTTCGTCGCCATAGTCCAGTTCAAAGTCTCGTCCCGTCACGTGTACGCCTATAACTTCTGGTGGAGCCTGCCGGATTCTGTCCAGCCCACGGATAACGTAGTCGTACCAGTGCGACGACCTTTCTTTGAGCATATCAAGAGCGTTTTGCATCTGCAAAACGAAGCCCGGCGATCCTTCGATCACAATGCCCGGATGTTTGCATTGGTTTGTCTGATAACCATGAAATCCTGCCACCCAGTCGTCATCGGTTGTGCAGTTCCAGCCGGCGAAACAACAGTTGTTAACTTGAGAAGGCTCGCCACCAGTTGGCTGGGTTGCTGTTGTTGTTTGAACTTGTATGGGCGCCGTACACTGCCCATTCTGAAATGCCCAATAGCCGTCCGTCCATTCCTGGTCGGTATTGCATTGCCGGTCTACAAAGCAGCAGTTGTCGATGTTCGATGAGGTTTGCGTTTGCGTTTGCGATTGCGTCTGCTGGCCGCCCTCGACGCGGGTGTGGGCGACCCAATCAGCCATCCAGTCGTCGTTTCCGTTTCTGTTGATCTGCAACCATCTGTTGAACGCGCTGACGACCTGCAGGGTTGTACCTGCCGGAACCGTCTCAACGATGCGACTTCGTGTGCTAAAAGTGGCCCGTAAATTTGTGTTGTTGGTGACGCGGATGGAATAGCTTTGCGCCGATGCCACGCTGCATAGTAGAAACACCGCTATCATTGCTGAAAGTGATTTTACTATCACTGATGGACTCCTGCAAAAGTATGTAAAATGATCTTTCGCAATGGACAGATTGTGGGATTGTAGCAAGCCTTGAGACAAAGAGACAAGTTTTCATGGCGCTTATAAATGGCAGATGGCGAAACTGAAAACGCTCTGTTTTCGATTGACGTTGTTTTCTTATATCAATGGGTTCTGCTAGAGTTATCTGATACGGGGAACAACTGCGAAGGGGTTTCGATGCCCAGACAGAGGGAAGGAAAGGTTAGCAACTTTATCTACGTGTTCGGTGCTTATTCCAAGGAGCGCGAATTCGTTTTTCCCCATCTCCCAAATGCTTGCGCTAATGAGGAAAATTAGACTGTTCGGATCAGCAATCAGATCTTTCGATGTTGAACTGAGAGACGGATCGCCGCTGACAAACCAGAGGAAGGCATGAGTGTCAATCAAATACCTCATTCCATGTATGGTGCAAAGTCATCAAGTGGTTCATCAAAGTCATCGGCCATCCAAATCTTTCCGCGCGCGCTTCCAGGCTTACGCGGTTTCGTCAGTTTGGTCGGGGTAGGAACAAGCTTTACGGCGCGGCCATTCTCTGCTTTGATTACGACTGTTTTGCCCTGGTGCGCATGAGAGACCAGTTGGGACAAACTACCCTCTGCATTCTTTATGGTGTAGGTTGCCATCTTGCTTTCCCTGACTCTCCGTATCCTATATGTATAATAAGAGTTTACTTGAATAGTCTACAAAAGCAGTGTTAACCAACGGTAGTCGCAATCAACCCTCAGCAGTCGGCGCTCCATACAGCCACCAAAAAACCTCGCGAGGATAGACCGGCTCAAGCTGCGATGACCAGATGAACTCGCCCGATCTAAAATAGCGACGCAAACCGCTGTCACAATGCTGCACCTTTGGCATAAGTTCGCGCTTGTCATAGCCAAACTCGTCCATCGCCAGCAAGATCTCTTGCACGATGGTGCGGCGCATGGCTTCCACTGGGTAGGCGGCGGCACAGTCGCTCGGACTCTCGCTGCATTCGCGGAAAAACGCCACCATCATTTTCAGGCGGGAGTCTACTTCTTGCTTTAATTTCTTTTCGTAATGCATACGCCATTCGCGCTGGATACTGTCGTGTTGGGCCAGAGTAGCGTCCAACTGCGCTTGCGCCGCGGCGTCAAGCTCGTCCCGGAGCTGCGACAGCCGCCGACGCCGAAGCAGAAACGCGCCTGTGGTCAACTGCGGTGTGCTGCTCCCACGGAAGAAGCCACCACTTACTGGCATGTAGAGCGCGTCGCCGAGAATGTACTCGTGTAACTTATCACCCATCTGGGCGAGCTCTTCCAGGTCGCGCTTGAGTGAGTAGTTAGATGACACCCGTGCCTCTTTGTTAGCAACAGTTCAGTCGCTGTCGACTATTGTTCAGAACAGCACAGTGATTATGACCTGTGGAATCTGGGGGACAGATCATAAAATGCTGACCCGTCCCACTTATGCCGTCGAGTGGTCAATCACGGGCATTTCGCGCTTAGCTCCCGTTGATCGCTTCCCAGACCTTGCGCGAGGTTAGTGGCATATCCAGATGGCGGACACCGTAGGGAGCGAGCGCGTCCATCACCGCGTTAACCACCGCCGGCGTCGAGCCTATGGTCGCGGCTTCCCCGATGCCTTTCACGCCCAGCGGATTCAGCGTGGTTTCGGTCACCGTCTTGTTGATGGTGAAATGCGGAAAGTCGTCGGCGCGAGGCATGGCATAATCCATCATAGTGCCGGTTAAGAGTTGGCCCGAGTCATCAAAGATGACCTCTTCCAACAGGGCTTGCCCAATGCCTTGCGCGAGACCACCGTGAATCTGTCCTTCGACTAGCAACGGGCTGATACGCGGTCCGCAATCGTCAACCGAATAGTACTCGCGCAGACTGATGACACCCGTGTCGCGCTCGATCTCCACAACCGCAACGTGTGTGCCAAAGGGATAGATGAAATCGGCAGGACGGAAGAAATCGGTCGCTTCCAGTCCGGTATCGATATCGTCCGGCAAGCGATCCGAATAGGCGCGTTTGGCGATATCCATTAGGCTCAAGCTACGGCTTGGTACGCCTTTGACGCGATACTCGCCATCGGCGAATTCGATATCGCCTGGCGATGCTTCCAAGACGTGCGCGGCGATTTTGATCGCCTTATCCCGCACTTTTTCAGATGCGCGCACGATTGAAGAACCGCCGATAGCCAAGCTGCGGCTGCCAAAAGTTCCAACACCCATCGGCTGAGAGCCGGTGTCGCCGTGTCGCACGATGATGTCTTCGTAATCTGCGCCGATTTCGTCCGCGACGATCTGGGCGAATGTTGTTTGCAGTCCCTGTCCATGCGGCGAAGTGCCGGTGTATACCGTGACGGTTCCGCTTGGCTCCACGCGCACCTGACCACTCTCGAAGGGACCGAAGCCGCACATCTCTACATAGGTCGCCATGCCGATTCCCAGTAGCGTGTCGGAATCCTGCGCCCGCTTCTGCGCTTGTTCCTGACGCAAGGCAACGTAGTTTGCGGTTTCCAGCGCCGTATCCAAATTGGCTTCGTAGTTCCCGGTATCGTAGGTGGAGCCGGTCGGCGTTTTGTAGGGAAATTGCTCGGGCTTGATGTAGTTTTTCCGCCGAACATCTGCGGGATCCATGCCCAACTCGGCAGCGATCAATTCGATCATGCGCTCCATGTAATAGATGGCTTCCGGGCGTCCGGCGCCACGATAGGCAGCGACGCCAATTGTGTTGGTGAAGACGTTGCTCGCTTTGAAATCAACCGCTTGGATATCATAATTGCCGGTCGCCATCAGGCCGGTCAAGTGCGCGATATCGTAGAAGGGAGGGTAGACACCGAGCTCGGCGATCACATGCAAGCGCAGGCCCCGTATTCTTCCCTCGTCATCAAAGGCGACAGAGGCGTCCGCTACCTGGGAACGTCCTTGTGTCGTGGTCAGGAAATGTTCCACACGTGTGCCGGCCCACTTGAGCGGCATATCGTGCAGCTGCGCCAGCTTCGCCACGACGATTTCTTCGGGGTAAAGCGCGTTTTTTACGCCGAAGCCACCACCGACATTGGGTGCTATGACACGTAGTGAATTCTCCGGCAGGCGCAAGGTCGTCGCCAGAGCGGAGCGTACACCGTGGGGAATCTGAGTGCTTGACCACAGTGTAATGCCGCCTGTGACAGCATCGGGCGCGGCAGCCACCGCCCGCACTTCCATTGGCACGCCCGCCACCCGCTGGCTCGCCATGCGCTGGCTTATCACATGAGGCGCATTGGCGAAGACCTCATCAATGCCCTCTGTTCTCGTCTCGCCAACATCGGGAATATTGTCGCTCCTGTTTTCGAAAATGGGTCCGTCTTCGCCGCTGTAGGCGCCTAGCAGATCCGCAGAGGCGGGCAGTTCCTCCCATTCGACCTCAACGTCATCAATAGCATCCTCTGCGACTTCGGCCGAAACCGCGATGACTGCCGCGACTGCCTCTCCAATATGACGGACCTGTTCGACAGACAAGGCAAGATGGCTGTAATATGCCTGCGCTTCCTCGCCGCCCGCCATCGGCACCGGTTCGTATTGACCGCGCAGTTCTTCGCCGGTTACAACCGCCACCACGCCATCACGTGCCATAGCGGCCGAGCTGTCAATGCCAAGTATCTTGGCATGGGCATATGGGCTGCGCACGAAGGCCACGTGATGCATGCCCGGCAATTTGAGATCGTCGACATATTTGCCCGTACCCGTGATCAAACCAGGGTCTTCCTTGCGCTTGACGCTTGCGCCTACCATCGAGCGTAAAACCATCGTAAGAAGCTCCTTACTGTCGTTTAGTCAAAAAAGTGATCACATCCGTGTCGGTCAATCGACATCTTCGCCTTCGACCGAGTAGCCCTTTTTCATCCAGCCCTTGGTACCGTCTTCCATGTTGTACAGGTCCTCATAACCCATGCCCGCCAAGAACAGTGCCGCCTGCGACGAACGAATCCCGGTGTTGCAGACCAAGAGCACCGGACTGTCCTCGCCGATTTCGTCAATCCGCGCGGGAAACTCACTCAAGGGGATATTGATCGTACCGGGGATATGCGCGGCGGCGTATTCTTCTTCTTCGCGCACGTCGATCAACTGGTACTCGCCATTGTCCCCACCGACGAATTGTTCCCGGTAAACCTCGCTATCGATATCGGTATACATTGCGTCCCTCCGGCCGATGTCGCATCTTGCCGGAATTATAACGAAGTCGATTTCATTTACCAAGTATGTTGGCGCCTATTCAGTGTGAATTGTCGCAATGGTCGCTGTAGCGTTTTGTCCCAACATACAAGTCAGTTCGCGTGTTGACGTCGAGATGTTAGACTGATCTGGGGTTGCCAGAGATGAGCGATCACGAGAAGTAAAGATATAATGATTGTCGTTGGGCCTAAGGTAGTCGGTAAATTCTATGAAAAGTAATTCAGCAGCGCGATTGGCCGTCACAAACGCGGCGTTTACCCTGTTGGCCGGCATGGGGATCTTGGTCGCAATTTTTGGTATTGGGCTTGACTTTCTCTTTCCCTACACCAGTCCGGGTTTCAATTTTCCTCAGCTCTTGCTGGTAGTTGCCGGGTTGACCTTATCGCTGGTCGCGCTGGCCTTGCGGCGAGAAGCTAGACGGCGTCGGGTTTTCAAGTGGATCGGCGGCCACTGGGTGTCGGTATTGCTTATCACATTTGTCACGCTGATTGTTCTCGAAATCGTCTTGGTCGCTTTGGGCTTGGGGACCTACTACCCAACGGAGATACCGCAGAAATGGATAGAGCCTGTACCTTGGTGGCGCTGCGACGAAGCGGGCTGTCGCTACGTCTACGACGAGTTGATTGAGGCCTGTGACAACGGGGTGTTTTCCGGAAGGCGTTGCATCGTAAACCGGCAAGGTTACCAAGATGCCGGCGACTTCGTTGCATTAGACGACAGCGACAACAGCAAACGCATTCTGGTGCTAGGTGATTCATTTACGGCCGGTTATAGCGCCGAGATCGGGAAATCCTACGTCGAAACCATTGAAGCAAACTTGCCGGATAGCATCGTCTGGAACACCGCCATCGGCGGCACCGGGACTAATCATGCCTTGGCTTCGTTTGAATCCCTTGCGCCACTGCTTCGACCTCAAGTTACTATACTTGGCTTTTACATGAATGATTTCGACGACAATGTCACGCCGATTGATAGCTATCTAGAGGTTGTGAACCTGGAGACGAACGGGATGCTAATGATTAAGCAGTACCGGGTGGATGTCTGGGGCAATGTTATCAAACTGGATCTTCAGTCTGATCTTTTTTATCGCAAACATGACGTAGATCCGCCGGCGAGCGAACTAAAGCGCATTGCGGGATCGACGCGGTTGGGGTCGCTCGTTCTACGCATGGTGGATGCTTTAGGTGGCGCCATGTTTAGGGATGCGCGTTTTGAGCGGAAAGTGGATCTCACCCGCGAGTACTTGCGCGAATTGATCGCCGCCGCAGGCGAGCAAGGCTCCGCAATACTCGTGATGTTGATTCCTCACGAAGATAACATTGATCATGTGAGCCAGCAATATCAAACCGCCATTCAATTGATGAGAGAATTGGAGATTCCATATCTCAATCCGATGAATTCGCTGGAAGCGAGTGATTACTCGGCAGATTCCGATTTTCATTGGAACAATGCCGGTCATCAGAAGATCGGCACGCTGCTTAGCGCTTGCATGGAAACATATTATGCAAACGGAAACTTTGCCGAGTGCGAACTCGTCGAGACGCCGCGACAAAAGACATAAGAATGCAGAGAGACATCATTGGAGTCGGATCAGGTAATAGCGCTGAATTGGCTGGGCAATGGATTAGGGTCGGCTATGCACTGGACGCTTACCTGTGCTGCCTGACATAAATTCCCGTCAGAACGGAGTTGTCTTCTCCCCGTGCTAGTTTTGCTGCCGGAACCAGTCGACCGTTCGGCGCAAGCCCTCGTCGAATCCGACAATCGGCTCGTAACCTAATAGCTGTTCGGCTTTACTGATATCGGCGCGGGAGTGCAAGATATCGCCGGGCCGTTGCGGAACGTAAGATGGCGGCAACTCGGTCCCCAGTTGAGCGTTCAGTTTGTCTACCAGGTCATTCAGCACGACCTGTCCACCGCTCGCCAGATTGATGACTTCGCCCACAGCATCGGCTGACGTACACGCCAAAAGATTTCCGTGCACGACGTTGTCAATATAGGTGAAGTCGCGGCTTTGTCTCCCATCGCCATAAACGGACGGACGTTCGCCATTCAGCATGAGCTTGATGAATTTTGGAATGACCGCCGCATACGTTGAGTCGGGATCTTGACGGGGACCGAACACATTGAAAAACCTCAGGGCAACCGTCTGCAAGCCGTAGCTGAGATAAAAGGCCTTCGCGTAGAATTCGCCCGTTAGCTTGGCGACCCCATAGGGAGAGATCGGCGCTGGAGACATTGCCTCGGTCTTGAACGCGCCCACTTGATCGCCGTATGCGGACGAGGAAGCGGCATAAACGACGCGTTTGACACCGGCATCACGTGCCGCAATCAGGACCTTGAGCGTGCCATCAACGCAGTGCGCATTCGTTTCCAGCGGATCGGCGACGCTGCGCGGCACCGAGGGCAGTGCCGCTTGATGGATCACATAATCAGCGCCACGAAACAGGTCCTGCAGCGCATTGAGGTCGGTGATGCTGCCGACGGTTATCGAAAGGTCGCCGCGCGCGGATTTGAGGTAGTCGAGATGCGCCTGCTTGCCGGTCAGCAGGTTGTCGATGACGCGAACTTGCTGGCCATCGCGCAGCAGGCGCTCGGCAATATGCGAGCCGATGAATCCGGCAGCGCCGGTTACAACATAGCAGTTGGGCATGATCTACCTCCATCGGGCATAGTTGACAACATAACGGTCAGTCCTCGTTTGTGCAAGGCCACCTGCGCGTAAGCTGGAATTCCATTCCTGACCCTGATACACTGAAATCGTTCAATACACATCAGCAACGGATCCAACATGGCCATCCTGTCGCCACACAAGAACAAAGCCGCAGAACTCGACTTGATCCTGGCACGCTGGGAAAATCGCTACGAGTTGCGTCTCTTGTCAAGAACGATTCCGCGTTCGCTGATCGTGGCGGCGATCGTCAGTCTGGTGATCGGCGTCGTTGGTTATCTGCAGTTTCGCTTACGCGCCGAGCAGCTCGCCTTAATTTCGGCCGCCCTTTTTGCCGGTGGATTCCTGCTCAACCTTATCAATACGCTGGTATTTCCTCGCTCGCCGCAGGAACGCGCCCGTTATTTCGATATCGAATTTGGCATGCGAGAGCGCTTCTCTACCGCATTGGAACTAATGTCGGGGCGTTTGCAGACGCATCCGGAGATCGAGTCGCGACAAATCGCAGACGCACTGCATCATGCGCGGGAGATCAACGCGCGGGAAGCCATCTCGTTGGACTTTCGCCCTCGCGAACTAACGCTGATGAGTGCCTTGCTTTTGGCTGTGCTTTTGATGATCCTCCTGCCTCTGATCACCGGGCAATACCCCACTGTTGTTGCGCCATCTGTAGCCGTTGAAGAGACGATAGAAGAAGTGCGCGAGATCATCGAGACAGTCGCAAAAGATACCGATCTCGACGACATCGACCGTCGCCAGTTGCTGGAGGCGCTTGAAGTTGCTCTTGAACGCTTGGAAGAAGAGGAAATCAGCGAAGAAGAAGCCTTCGCCGCCATGAGCCAATTGCAAGCGCAGATCGAAGCGATCGAAAACCAACTTGAAGACACGATTGAACTGGACCAATCCGCGCTGGAAGCGGCGGCAGAAGCTTTGAAGGACTTTTTTCCGGCATCCGACCTTGAAAACGAGTCCGCCGAGAACGATCAGGGGCAGTCATCCTCTGGTCTGGAAGATCTGTCTACCGCCTTTGAAGAGATGGCGCAACAGGCGGGTCAAATGAGCCCGGAAGAAACGCAGGCGCTGGCGGAAGCGCTGCGGGAAGCCGCGCAAGAACTGGCAGAGACGAATCCGGAACTGGCGCAGCGCCTGCAGGAGATGGCGGAAGCGCTGGAAGAGGGCGCTAGTGAAGACTTGCAGGAGCAACTCGAACAGGCGCAAAATGAGCTAGACCAGGAACAGCGACAACAAGAGCGAAACCAAAACGCCCAAAACATGCTGCAGGAACAAGGCGATCGCGCGCAGGAATCCGCCGAAGAAATCGCCCGCCAACAAGCGGAACAACAGCAGGAAATGACCGACCCGAGTCAAGGCCAGTCTGAGATTTCTGAATCTGGCCAGCAGCAGGCGGGCCAACAAAGTAGCCAACAGTCCGATTCCGCGCAGCAGGGCGCCAATCAAGGTGATCAGCAGGCCGATCGTAATCGTCCCGGTTCCGGAGAGAAAGCGAGCATGAGCCGCGACAGCCAATCGTCCGGTTCCGGCGCGGGTGAAGGCGATCCGAGCAACCTCAGCCTGGCGGGCGCCGCGGGCGAAGACCAGGGCGCGGAGACCAACAATCGGACCAGAGGCACGGGCGAAATAGAGTACGAAGCCATCTACAGCCCAAGCGGCATCAGTGGCGGTGGCGCTGACGAAATCCGCCTACGTTCCGACGCCGGCGACCAGACGCTCAACGAAGGTGACTTTGATGATAATCCGCTAGGTGAATCGCGCGTGAGCTACGATACGGTTTTCAGTGAATACCAGAACTCGGCCAATCGCGCGCTGGAAAGCGACTATGTGCCGCTGGGTTTACGAGACGTGGTGCGCGATTATTTCACCTCGCTAGACCCCAATGCCAATTAATCTCTTGTATACGCCTTAGGCGCGGACGTCTAACCGGAACAAATCATGGCCGATCTCTTGATTCGCAACGCCGAGGTCCTGGAACTCGAAGACGAGAAAGCCTCAATATCAAGCGCTCATGATATTCTCGTGCTTGGCAATCGCATTGCCGCGATTCAACCAGCCGGCGTCACCGATCCCTCTCATGCGCGGACGGTCGTCGACGCGGTAGGCCAATTGGCGATGCCTGGCTTCATAAACACACACGCCCATGTACCGATGGTCTTGTGGCGCGGCATGGGCGAAGACGTCAACCTGGAAAGCTGGTTCAACGACTACATCTGGCATCTGGAAGCCAACCTCGAACCCGAGGATGTCTTCTGGGGCATGCAGCTTGGCTTGCTGGAGATGATCGAAGCGGGAATCACGTCGGTCAGCGATCACTACTGGCACATGGACTACGCCGCACGCGCTGTAGAACAGGCGGGCACACGCGCCCTCTTGGGGCAGGCGATGTTCGGCAGCAACGGCATGCAACAAATTGACGAGACGGCCGCTTTTGCACAGCGTTGGCATAATCAAGCTGGCGGACGTATTCGGACTATTCTTGCGCCGCACGCACCCTACACCTGCGATGACGACTTTCTCATCGCCAGTGCTAAAAAAGCCGAGCAGATCGGCAGCGGCATACATATTCATGTCGCGGAAACGGTCGACCAGACAAGAGCCAGCCTGGCAAAACGAGGCGTTACCCCGATCGAAGTCCTGCAGAGTTGCGGAATCTTTAACGTGCCGACGATTCTGGCGCATGCTGTCGGCGCCACATCGGGCGATCTGGAGACTCTCGCCGAGTTGGCGCAGCCGACGGGCATCGCTCATTGCCCCAAGACCTATGCCAAGCTGGCGATGGGCGCGCCGAATCTAGTCGAAGCACGCAAGATGGGCATAGCCATCGGCTTGGGTACCGATGGCGCTGTCAGCAATAATACCCTTGACCTGTGGGAAGCCATGCGCCTTACCGCCATGCAGCAGAAACAACTGACAGGGGATGCGGAAAACCTGACTATCCCGCAGGCCTTGACTATCGCCACAAAAGAAAGCGCCCGCGTCTACGGGCAAGGCGCTGACCTGGGCGATCTCGCCGTGGGCAAACTGGCTGACATCATCCTGGTCGATTTGAGCGGGACGCATCATCTGCCGCTCAACAGCGTCACTGCCAGCCTGGTCTACAATGCGCGCGCCGGGGACGTGCGCACGGTGATATGTGATGGGCAAATCATCATGCGGGAGCGCGAGCATTTGACGCTCGACAAAGGCGAGATCATGAAGAACATTCTGCCGCGTATGGAGCGCTTGCGTCGCCGCGAAAACGCCGGCGGCATCCAGCGCTACAATCCCTGAGTTCTTGAGGCTTTCAAGTTTCAAGGCATGGCTCATTGCGCCAGCTTGATCACGTAATCCAGAGCCGCCCGCAAACTGCCCGGATCGGCGATGCCCTTGCCCGCGATATCAAAGGCCGTGCCGTGCGCGGTCGTCGCTCCGATGACTGGCAATCCCATCCAGAGCGTGGCGATATCGCTACGCGCTTGCAGTTTGCGCGCGATATTCATCTGATCGTGATACATACAGACCACGCCATCGAATTCGCCGTCAAGCGCTCGCTTGAATACGATGTCGGCCGGCACCGGACCGGTGACGTGGATGTCATCGCGGACGGCGTCACGAACAGCCGGCGCAATCTCATCTATCTCTTCTGTACCAAATAAGCCACCTTCACCAGCGTGCGGGTTTAGCGCCGCCACCGCGATACGTGGTTCGGCATGTCCCAGCTTTTCCAACACGTTTTGCATGTGCCCAATATATCGCAAGACGCGGTCGCGCTTGATATGACTGACAATGTGTTTAAAGGCGATATGTTCGGTGACCGCCACCGCCCAGATCGGTCCCGCCGCGCCCAGGATGAAGGCTTCGGGGCTGCCGGTGATATCGCCCAGGAACTCGAGCTCGTCGAAGTAGTTGTAACCCGCCAGTCGAAAGGACTCCTTGTTCATCGGCGCCATGACCACGCCCTGTACGCGCGATTGCTCGGCAAGCTCGTAGGCGAGCTGCAAGTAGCGACCGGCTGCCTCTCCGCTTTTGGCGTTTACCTCTGGAGGCGGCACAGGTCCCAGCTCGAATCCGGGTGGCGACAGCACGTCGATGCGACCCGGCGCTTCGTTGGCATCCGCGAGTTCGTCGATCGCGTGGAATCGCAGCGGCGCATTCAGCGCGTAAGCGTTGTCGCGCATAACTTGGGGGTCGCCGATGATGAAAAGATGGCAGCGCTTATGCCAGGCGTCGTCGGCCAGCAGCTTGACGATGATCTCGGGGCCGATGCCGGCTGGATCGCCCATGGCGATCGCGATGACAGGTTTTGCGTCCATTTTCTGTCCTGTTGACATGGAATTTGATGTGCTCGTATCCTAGCGCATGGCGCAATGTCTATCTAGCGTATTGTCAACCAAGATATCGCTGCTTCTGTTGAATCATAAAAGGAATATCCACCCGATCGGAGATACCCCTTTCGGACCTTCTTGCTTGCTACGCTCGCGAGTTACTTGGCGCTGGTTGGAATCTAACATGCGCTCCATCCATTGAGCAATGGACTGGCCGATGGCGTCGGGTTGATCCTCCTTTTTGAAGTGTCGCCCCTCGCCGATGTTGACCGTTTCCAGGTCCAGATCTTCCGGCTCAGACAGCCCCAACTGATCGCAACTAGGCCGTTGACTTGCGGATACTTGCGCGATTCTCGAAAACTCTCCGTTTCGGAACCCTTTGATCTGCTGGACTTTTCTAGATTGGCACCAGCTTAGACCTTCATACAGCCTGAAAGTCAGGCGGTCGGATATTTAGAATCGTGTAGGAGCTTTGATCCGCCAGCCCTGTCGCCGGTATCTATTGAAAAACCGCCCAAATTCATGTAGTCTCGAAGCATAGCGACAGTTGGTCAGTGCGCAGCCGTACACGCGCTACTTATGCCGGGTCAGCGGATAGGCAATTCAAATGAACGACATGTTTAACGCCGACAACGCCTTGCAAGTCATCGCTTGTATCGTCGTGTGCTATTTGATCGGCTCTTTCCCGACCGCCTATTTCGTGGGAAAGGCCAGGAACGTCAACATCTTCGAGGTTGGCAGCGGCAATATGGGCGGCACCAACGTCGCACGCGCCGTGGGCAAAGGCTGGGCGGTTTTTACCGGTTTGGTTGATGTCTCCAAAGGTGTTTTCGCTGTGTGGCTGGCGCGCGATGTCATCCTGCCGGAGCAAATCGGTGTGGCGACGTCTATCTCCGCGACCAGCGTCGTTGTCGGGCACAATTGGTCGCTGTTCGCGACCATATTGACCGCGTCGATCAAAGAGGGCAAGTTGCGGTTGATCGTGCGTGGCGGCAAGGGCGCGGCGACCGCATTCGGCGCCATGATGATGATTCAGCCCTTTCAAAGTCTCGTTGCCGCGGCCATCGGCATCGCCATCATCTCCCGCACACGTTATGTCTCGCTTGGCGTCTTGATCGGATTCGCTGTCGCGAATCTCTGGCTAATCCTCCTGGTCGGGACCGATTTCCAGAAGCCGATCCTGCTCTTATATGCGGTTGCGCTCAGCGTTATGTTGCTGCTGCGGCACCGCAGCAATGTTCAGCGCTTGCTGACGGGTACGGAACGGCGCCTGGGCGAGCAGGTCTCGAGTTGAATTTCGCGCAAAGCTAATCTATCCTCGCACAGGGTCAATTACATGGCGCTGGCTGCCATCTCGGCTGTCAACGCTTGTTTCGAGTTGGGTTGTCAAATGCAGATCAATTCTGGAAAAGACCTGCGCGGCATGCGACGTATCGGAGAAATCTGCGGTTTGACGCTCAAACTGATGCTCGACAGCGCCGAAGCCGGCATGAGCACCCGTGATCTTGACGATATCGGGCGCGATTTCCTACGTAGCGTTGGTGCCGCTTCAGCGCCGATCAGCGCCTACCGCTTCCCCGGCTTCACTTGCATTAGCCTCAATGACGAAGCGGCGCATGGCGTCCCGCGCAAGGACCGCCTGATTCGAGAAGGCGACTTGCTCAATGTTGACGTGTCCGCTGTGCTGGAAGATTTCTGGGGCGATACCGGCGCCACGATCATCGTGCCACCGGCGCAGCCGTCGCTGGAAAAACTCTGTCATGCGACCCGTCGCGCCTTGTATATGTCTATCGAATTGGCGCGCCCGGGACAACGCGCAAATGCCATTGGCAAAGCAGTGGAGAAATACGCCAGAAAAAACGGCTATCGCACCCTGCGTCAATTAGGCGGGCACGGCGTCGGCCGCCACATCCACGAGAAACCCTCCATCCCCAACTACTACAACAAGCGCAACCGAGATGTGCTAAAAGACGGCATGGTGGTCACTCTGGAACCTTTCTTCAACAACGGTCGCGGACGTATCAAAACAGAGGACGACGGCTGGACCCTGCGCACGGTCGACGGTAGCGTCTCGGCGCAATACGAGCACACCGTCATCATCAATGGCGATGATCCCATCCTGGTCACCAAGGTCGATGGCGGCTACGTATGAGCCGGCTGCGATTGAAAGGAATACCAGCATGATTCTCGGCATCGATCATATCGTCATCGCCGTACACGCGCTCGATTCCGCTATGGAAACCTATCGCCGGCTTGGCTTCAGCGTTGTTGAAGGCGGCAGCCATCCATACGGATCGCATAATGCGCTGATCGGCTATAAAGATGGTTCGTATATTGAGTTGCTGGGCTTCTACGAAAAGAGCCCGGCGCATCCCTGGTGGGACCTGCTGCATAAACGCGGCGGCGGTCTAATCGACTTTTGCTTGGCGACCGACGACATCCGCGCCGATTTGGCGGCCTTTCGCGCTGCTGGCGTCGCCGCGGGTGATCTGAGCGAAGGGGGCCGAAAGCGTCCCGACGGCTATGCGGTTAAGTGGATCAACAACAAGGTCGGCGGCGAGTTTCAGGGTGTCATGCCCTTCATCATTGAAGATGTCACGCCACGCGCGGAGCGGCTGCCGCGGGAGACTACGCATCCCAATGGCGCGACAAGCATCCGCTGCCTCAGCCTGGCAACTGCTGACTTGGCGAAGCATTCCGGTATTTTGGGGGCTGTGCTGGGACAAGAAGGGCAGAGCTTCAATGCTGACGATCTTGGGGCTTCAGGAATCCGCTACGACCTGGGTTCTCACTTGCTGGAATATCTCTCTCCGAGTGATCCTGCCAGTCCAGTGCACGCGCATCTGGCCTCGAGCGCCACGGCGCCCTACGGTGTGAGCTTCAAGACCACAGGTCCGCCCGCAACCTTTAAACCCGAGCAGACCGAAGGTGTACGCATATCGCTGGTCGTTGCTTGACCGTGGACTACGCCTACTGCTCGCGCAGTTTTCCCTCGATAACATCTTTCAAGGTTACCGTAGTACGACCGCTCTTTATCTTTTCGTTAAGCTCGGCAGACTTGGATGCGGGAACGTAAACGTGGTAATTTGCCGGGTCTTCATGCAACCGCTCAGTTTCTGCAAACAGCGCAAGCCTATCCAGTTTTCGCTTAGCCTTGGTCGTCATCGCTTTCTCTTCCTTCTGGCTGTCTTATACATATGTATAGTCTTCTTAAACACTTGCAAGTCGGCGTCCGTCCATTTACGAGGACAATCTTTCGTATAGATGTCGATTAGCAAGACCTCGTCTACAGCGGTCCAATAGGTTGTTATCACACAATAATCGAGAGTCTTGGTTTCTTTCGCCCCACCAGCCGACCAAATCTTCTGCCCGGCTCTTGGGTTGTTCGCAAGGTCGTCTGATATGGCGTAAATTTCGGCTGATGGAACACCGATTCCTTGCGCGACGGCCTTGAAGTGCGGAGCATAGACGAAGTAAGACATTGCACACATAAAATAACACAGGAACCATGATACGTCAATTTTCTATGAATGATTAGCTGGCCAGGAACGCCCCGGCGCCCTACGGCGTGAGCTTCAAGACCACTGATCCGCCCACGACTCTTGAACCCGAGCAGACCGAAGGTGTGCGCATATCGCTGGTCGGTGCTTGACCGTCGAGGTCAGCGAAACAGCTCGCGAAATCGCGTCATATATAGTCATACTTGAACTTGGGGAACGGGTAGGGGCGACCCGGTGGGTCGCCCACAGCATACCGCAATGATTTGTTGGTTGACCCAGGCGGTCATTCCATCCTGTTTGCAATAAGGTTTGTCACACCCGCAGCCGTACCAGCAATCCGCTGTGACGCTCGGCGACTTTGTTGTTATTAGCCGCGATCCGCAGCGCCTGCCGCGTACCGACCAGCACAACCAGTTGCTTGGCGCGCGTGATCGCGGTGTATAGCAGGTTGCGCTGCAACATGATGTAATGCTGCGTAGTCACGGGCATGACCACCGCCGGATACTCCGAGCCCTGCGAACGGTGCGTGCTGATGCAATAGGCGTGCATCAAGTCGTCGGTCTCGCTGTAGTCGTATGATACGTAGCCGCCATCCATGACCACTTCCAACGAGTTGTCGTCATCGTCGATGCTGTCGATATAGCCGATATCGCCATTGAAGACATCTTTTTCGTAGTTGTTACGCGTCTGCATGACTTTGTCACCGACTCGGAACACTCGTCCGCCCAGCTTGACACTGGCCATTCGCAAGTCGTCATTCAGTTCCTGTTGCAAGCGAGTGTTGAGGTTGTTGACGCCGATCACGCCACGATACATCGGTGAAATGACCTGGATATCTCGCACTGGATCCAATCCCCAGCGTTCAGGAATCCGCGTTCTGACGATATCAACCAGCATATTCGCTGCCGCGTCCGGTTCAACAATATTGAAAAAGAAGAAGTCCTTGCTCTCGTTGCCGGTGTAGGGCTTCAAGCCTTCGTTGATACGGTGCGCATTGCTTACGATATGGCTGTCATCGTCTTGCCGGAAGATTTGGTCCAGGCGCGTGACCGACGCGATGCCACTCTCGATGACATCGCGCAATACGTTTCCCGCGCCAACCGACGGCAACTGATCGACATCACCGACCAGCAGCAGGTGCGCGCTTGCGGGCAGCGCGCGCAGCAGGCTGTGAAACAACTGCAAGTCAAGCATGGAAGCTTCGTCGATGACAACCATATCTACCGGCAGCGGGTTATCTTCGTCGTGTTCAAAGCCGCCGACTTCGGCCGAAAAACTCAGCATCCGGTGGATGGTGCTCGCGGACACGCCGGTGGCTTCCGCCAGGCGCTTGGCGGCGCGCCCGGTCGGCGATGCCAACTTGTAAGCGTAATCGCCGTCGTCGAGCGCGTGAATGAGCATCTGCAAGGTCGTCGTTTTGCCGGTACCCGGTCCACCGGTCAAGACGCTGAGCTTGCTGGAAAGGGCCGCCCGCACGGCATCCTGCTGCTGCGGCGACAGGTCGACTTTGTTGCTAACGCTCAGTTGCCGCAAGAAGCTCTCCCAGTTGGTTCTGCGATGGTCCTTCGTGATGATGCTTGCGCTGTGAACAAGGGCATGTATTCTGCCGGCAACCGCCGTTTCCGCACGGAAGAAACGCGGCAAGTAGATCGCGTTGGTTGGCTCCGCCGGCGCTCCCACGTGCAAGAGATCCTCCTTGAGCTCTCCGGCGACCACTTGTCCATGCAGGGCGATGCTCAGCGCCTGCTTGTCTTCAATGCCAAGCAATTCGCAGGCAGCCTCGATCAATTCCTCGCGCGGGGCGTAGGTATGCCCTTCGCGTGATAATTCATTGAGCGCGTGATGCAGACCTGCCCGCAAGCGGTACTTTGCATCGACTTCCACGCCCAGGTTCCTGGCGATCTGATCGGCCTTGCGGAATCCGATTGTGAAGACGTCTTGCGCCAGTTGATAAGGATTGTTTTCGACGACCTGCTGTGTCTGCGCGCCGTATTCGTTGAATATGCGTTGGGCGATCTTGGCGCTGATACCCAACCCTTGAAGATAAATCAGCAGATTGCGCATGCTGCGGTTATTCGACCAGACATCGATGAGATTGTCGGCCAATTTTGTCTTGAGCGTGGGTACTTCATGGATGCGCTGCGGCTCTGTATCGAGGATCTCGACGGTCTTTTCGCCGAAATGATCAACAATTTTTTCGGCGGTGCGCGGTCCGATGCCCTTGACGATGCCGCTGCTGAGATAACTGATGATGCCCTCTTTGCTTTGCGGCGCGATGGGGATCGCTTGCTCGGCGCGAAACTGGAAACCGTAGCGGTCATCATTGACCCAGCTACCAGTGAATTTTGCCGATTCGCCTTCGCTTAGCGGGGGCATAGTCCCGATGACAGTAACGGTCCCGTCACGCCCTTGCGCCCTTGGATAGCGCTTGTCCGGCAAGATCTTGATCACGCTATAGCCGTTTTCTTCGTTGAAGTAAGTGATGCGTTCGATCGCGCCTTGTAACTGTTCGTCCATGTCGGGCAGTCCGTTATCGGTTCATTGTTTGATTGTAGTATGATTTGCGGATTTCGCTAAGGTGGTTGTGCCGGGCGGGGCAGAGCGATGGGCTTTTGCCGATTGAGCATTACGGCGCCACCGGTGTATATTGGAGCGCATTACGCGAGCGTAGGCTCAGATCGAAAGTCGAAGACATGACAACGGAGCAGCCGTCACTATCAAGCGCTGAAAACTTACCCCCTTCCAGCGAAGGACAGGCTGCAGAACAGGAACGCACCAACGCCAATGTCGTGGGCGCCAGCGGCATACTCGCGCTGGGCAATATCTTCAGTCGTATTCTCGGTCTCATGCGCGAGACGGTGCTGACGTTTCTTTTTGGCGCAAGTGGAGCGGTGGACGCCTTTCAAGTCGCCATCATCGTGCCTCGCGCCATCTACGACCTGCTCATCGGCGGACATATCAACGGGGCCATCGTACCGGTACTCAGCGAGATCATCACATTGCGCGGCAAAGAGGAGTTGTGGCGCGTCGTCTCAATTCTAATTAGCCTGGTGACAGTGGCGCTGGCTCTGCTGGTGCTGCTGATCGAGATTTTCGCCCCGCAGATCGTCATGGCTGTCGCCAGCGGCGCCGACGCCAGCACCGTTCGCCTCGCCACCGAAATGCTGCGGTTGACCGCGCCGGCGTTAATCTGCATGAGTCTGTTCGCCGTCTTCAGCGGGACGCTTTTTGCGCTGCGCTCGTTCACACTACCGGCATTTGCCGGCGTCGTTTTTAACGCCTGCACTGTGCTGGTGACATTGGCGCTTGTACCGTCGATGGCATTGCAACCGAACTTTGGCGTGACCACCAGCTTACATCCCTTTGAGTTGGCGCGGCCAGCCGACGGCATCATGGTCGTTGCCGTCGGCTGGTTGATCGGCGCTATCGCGCAAATGGCCTTGCAGTTGCCTGGCTTGCGCTTGCGCCGACTGCGCCTGAGCGTCCGCTGGCGTCATCCCGCGCTGCGCAATATCGCCTTGCTTTATGCGCCGGTGATGTTTTCGCTGATTATGGACACTTTGATCATCCGGCCCTTCAGCTACAACATCGCTAACCAAACGGGCGCCGGTGGCATCGCCTACATGGTATGGGCAACTACGTTGATTCAATTCCCGCAAGGCTTGGTCGCGACAGCCATCAGTATCGCTATCTTGCCAACTCTGGCGCGACAATCGTCCGAAATGACCGACGATTCGCACCGCGCCTTCCAAGATACACTAGGGTTGGGATTGCGCCTGACGACCACATTAATTCTACCCGCGGCCACGGGCTTGTTCGTGCTGGCGATTCCTATCATCGCCTTGCTTTTCGAACATGGCGCTTTTGTCGCGGCGGATACTCAGATCACGGCGCAGGCCTTGCGTCTTTACCTGATCGGATTGCCTTTCGCCGCCGTTGATCTGCTACTGGTATTCGCTTTTTACGCCCGCAAAGATACGCTGACGCCGGCGCTGGTCGGCGTCGTGAGCTTGATCTGCTATATGGGCGCTGCCTTGCTTCTTTTCGATTCCTTTGGCTTGTTCAGTTTGATGATCGCCGATAGCCTCAAGCATGTTGTGCACGCATCCATATCAGCCGTGCTGCTCTGGCGACGGCTTGATGGTTTTGGTTCCCAGCGCATGGCGATAACTATTTTCAAGACAGCAACCGCCTCACTGATCATGACGGCGGCAGCCCTGGCGACACTGCCATATTTGAGTGACTTGATCGGCTCAACAGGCATTGTTCGCGAGGCGCTGCTTGTGATTGTCTGCGCGCTACTCTATGGTTGCGTCTTTATGATGGCGGCTCGTTTACTGGGTCTTAATGAACTGGCTTGGCTGTGGAACCTGCTCAGGCGTCGGATTGCAGCGTGAAGACGGTGACAGAGCCGCGTGAATCTCGTATCGCGGACGCGCGAAATTTCGGCTAAACTCCGCCGAATGCGCAAATGTTTCAGCTAGTGCTCGGCGTGCCTCGCCCAAAGCGGCGAAGAAACGGAACTATGAGCCTGCGACGGCCCAGCAGCCTAACAAAGTTATTCTTGCTTTCTTGCATCATGTTCGCGATGGGCGGTCTGCACGCTGGCGCCCTGGGTGTCGTCTGGATCTATGTGCAAGCCGATTTCGACCTCACGCTGAGCGCGTTAGGTGTTTTGGTCACCGTCGCCACACTCGGGCGTGTCCTTACCAGTGCCGCAAGCGGTCCTCTGATCAACCGGTTTGGCATCGCCTGGGTCTTGATCACCGGAATCGGCGTGACGGGCGCAAGCTTACTTGTTTTCGCAGCGGCGCCGGTCTGGATCATTGTGCTTTTGGCAGCCTTTATCAGCGGCGTGGGTTCGGGTGTCATGGCCTCGGGCATCAACGCTTTCGCCGCGGTCAACTTTTCTGCTCGGCAGATGAATTGGCTGCATGGCAGCTTCGGCATTGGCTCTACCATTGGACCCTTGGTCGTCACAACACTGGTGATCGATCTTGGCCTGGCTTGGCGCTGGGCATACGTTTTGTTCGCTGCCATGCGCGTCCTCATTTTGCTTGGTTTCATCCTGACCCGTAAGGAGTGGACCTTGGGCGAAGCGAAGAATAAACGCGGCAAACGCGCCCATGCCACCTTGCGCCAGACCATGCGCATACCCATCGTCTGGCTGATGGTCATGACCTTTATGATGGTCACAGGCATCGAACTGGTCGCCGGACAATTTTCCAACAGTTTCTTGATTGACGCGCGTCAGATTGATCCCAAAATTGCCGGCAGTTGGGTTAGCATGTATTGGGCGAGCTTGACGGTCAGCCGCTTCCTGGTGGGTTTCGTCATCTCAAGGATCGGCAACAATATGTTCCTGCGTTTGAATATGCTCGGCGTTGTTTGTGGCGCTTTGCTGCTCTGGTCGGGCATCAGCGAAATGAGCGCTTTGGTCGGGTTGGCGCTAATCGGCTTTTGCATCGCGCCCTTTTCGCCGCTGTTGACGTCGGATACGCCGGCGCGTGTGGGCAACCATCATGTTGCGAACGCCATCGGCTTCCAATTTACCGGCGCCAGCCTGGGCATGGCCATTTTGCCCTGGCTAGCTGGCATTCTGGCCGAGACTTTCGGTCTGGAGATTATTCCGCAATTCCTCGTGGTGGTTGGCATTGTCACCTTCCTGTTGCACGAGGCGATGCTCTTGCGCGAGGGACGCCGTCCGCTTGCCGCAGCGACCTGAAGGCAAGCGTCAGGTTAGCTTGTTAACCGCCTCGACCAGCGCCATGATATAGCCGGTTGAATAAGCGTGGCCACGGTGCCGCCAGTCGCTGTCGTCGATCATCTCCGGCACATGATCGTCGATGATAAAGCCGGTGAAGCCAACCTCTTTGAGCGTCCTGATCGCTGCAACCACATCGACATTGCCCTCGCCCGGGAAGCACTCCTGGAATCGCGGCACGCAGCCCTGTACATCGCGGAAGTGCACATAGAAGATCTTGTCACGCTCGCCGAAATAGCGGATCGCCTCCAGCACGCCCTGGTTGTTGCTTTTTCCCCCATAGACCATCTCGGAAAAACAGCCCATACAAAAATCCAGACCGTGGTTTGGGCTGGGCGCCGCTTCCAGCGCGCGCTTGAAATTCTCCGGCTTGTAAAAGACCCGCCCGATCCCGCCCAGCGATTCCACCGGCGGATCGTCGGGGTGCAGCGCAATCTTGACGCCCGCTTCTTCCGCAACGGGCAGCACCCGCTGCATGAAATAAACATAGTTATCGAAGATCTCGTTCTCGCTGTATTCGCGGTCCTCTGCTTCGGGCACCTCGGTGATGCCGACCACGACTTCGCCGGCCAGCGCCCGCGCCATATCAAAAGCTGTCACTTTCACACCGCCGCGTCCGATCGCCTCGGGCGTACGCCAGACCAGGTTCGGCATCCAGTTCAAGCCAAGGATGGGGATGCCCGCTTCGCCCATATTACGCACCAGCGTCTGGTAATTGCCGATCTGCTCGTCGCGGCGCGGTCCACCGAGCATGGCATCAAGATAGAAATGACGCGGCACGTTTTCGATCGCTTCCAGTTCCAACTGGTAGTCGTTGACCCGCTGCTTCAAGCCTCGCAGATCGTTGGCTTCCCAGTATCCCTTGTCGTCCGGTAGATCGAGTTCTTCCGGGATCATATCGATACCCTTGCCGATCTTATTTAATTGCACGCCACCAACCCCTAACTGTTTGGCGAAGGTCAGGTACTCGTCCGTCGCCGATGAATGCTGCCCGAGGGCAACCCGCATTTGCTCTGTCACTTTGTGTTCTCCTTGCGTTTCACAACTGTCAATTGTCGTCTATAGTGTAGCGCATTTGCTCCGGACAACAGCTTCTGTCGGGAAAGGAATGGCTTTCATGACCATAAGAAAGGTGCTCGTCAGCGGATCGGATGGCAAAATCGGCCGCGTGACCGTGCGGGAGCTTATCGATCACGGTTACCAAGTCACCCCGGCCGACAAACAGCGTACGCAGGCCTGGAATACACAGGTGGTCGACTTTGAAGATCTGGGACAGGTCATCGGCATCATGAACGGCCACGACGCGGTGATTCACCTGGCTGCCATCCCGTCTCCCGAGGCGCATACCGCTGATGTCGTCTTCCGTAACAATGTCATTTCGACTTTCAATGTGCTGGAAGCCGCGACCGTCCTCGGCATCAAGAATCTGGTGCTGGCAAGCAGCGTTTCCGCCCTGGGATATGCCTTTCGATTTCGCCACTTCAACCCGGTCTATATGCCGACAGACGAAGCGCACCCCATGCTCTCGCAAGATTGTTACGGCTTGTCCAAGATGATCGGCGAGGCACTGGCGGAAGGCTTTTTGCGCCGCGTACCGGACATGTCGCTGGCCAGCTTGCGTTTTACCGCCGTAGTTGACGACGAGGCGCAAGAGTGGCTGAAAGCCGCTCGGGGAGCCCCAACCCGCGACGGCGAGCTCTACGGCGCCTTCTGGACCTTCGTCGACGTGCGTGATGCGGCCTCTGCCTGTCGTCTGGCTATGGAATACGCGGCGCCCGGGCACGAGGCTTTCAATATTTGTGCCCCGACGACCTACCGGGAAGAAGATGTCAGGGAGCTACTGGCGCGACATTTTCCCGGCGATTACCCAGTCGCCGCGGGGCTAAAGGGCAAGGCCAGCCCGATCGCCCCCGGCAAGGCCGAGCGCTTGTTGGGCTGGAAGGCGCGTCATGACTGGGATCGTAGCGCGTTCTAGCCCTGTGGCGTGTCCACTTGCATTTGCCGAATCGGCTGTGGTATAGTAATTTCACTCTGTCAACCGAGTTTTGATAAGCCAGTGGACGACACATCTGAGCCTCCCTCCGGGAGTCCCACGCACATAGGGAATCTTGTTTCAGCCGATCATGCTTCAACATGTCCGGCAGGTTTTTGTCGCGCCGACAAAATGCATTCGGAAGAGCAAAGATGACCTTGCTGCTGGCAGCGCTTATTGTCCTGATCTGCATGCACGCAACGGTCAGCTTGTTGAACGCCGCGCTGCAAAACGTTTCGCGTGCCGGGCTGCGCGATCGCGCCGAGGAAGGCGACCATAGCGCAGGGCAGGTTCTCACGCTGACGGAGGAAACTCTGCGCCTGGGCATGACCGTCAGCCTGGCGCATATCCTGACGCGTTTCGCCATCGCCACGGTTCTGGTTTTGCTGGTCAACGACTCGATCACCAATGGCGATCTCGCCACTCGATTTTTGGTAGCGCTTGTTACCGTCATCCTGGGCGCCACAGTGACGCTGATCCTGTGCGACCTGGTGCCGGATGCGCTGGGCTCGACCTACGCAGAAAACCTGTATCGCCTCGCCGTTGCACCCATGCGGGTTATGGTAATGATCATGTCGCCTCTGACGGCTCTAGTGCTATTTCTCAGCCGCGTGATTTCGCGCCTGTTTGGCGGCGAACCGCTGGTCAATCTGGTTACGGAAGAGGAGATACTGACTCTGGTCAGCGCCGGTCACAGCGGCGGCACCATTGAAGAAGACGAACGGGACATGATCTACTCCGTCCTGCAGTTGGGCGATAGCAACGCGCGCGAACTGATGACGCCGCGTATCGATATCGTCGCGCTTGAAGTAAATGACTCGATGATGGAGGCGCTTTCCGCCTTTGTCGATTCCGGTTTTTCGCGCCTGCCCGTATATGAACACAGCATCGACAAAGTGATCGGTTTGCTCATCGCGAAAGATATTTTGACCTTGCTCGAGAATCGTGACGACCTGGAAACCAGTACGATTAGGGAATTGGTCCGTCCCGCCTGGTTTGTGCCCGAAACCAAACGCGCCGATGCCTTGCTCAAGGAGATGCAAGCGGAAAACATCTATCTGGCGGTGGTTGTGGATGAATACGGCGGAACCTCGGGCTTGGTCACCATTGAAAACCTGATCGAGGAGATCATCGGCGATATCCGTGACGAATACGATGTCGATGAAGAAGAAGAATTCGTCGCGGTTGGCGACGGCTCCTGGCTGATCGACGGCAGCATGGACCTCGACGATCTCAACGACCTGCTGGATTGCTCGATCGATACCAATGCCACCGATACACTGGGCGGATATATCTATCTGCATTTGGGGCGCGTGCCCATCGCCGAGGAAACGATCACCACTGACGTTTTGAGCATGACAATAAAATCCATCGACGGTCACCGCATCCGCAAGGTCGCTTTGCGCAAGATCGTATCCGAGGCGCCCGACAAGGCGATCCTCTCACCCGAAAATCCGGAGCAATTGAATCCCCATGTCTCTTCCAGCCGAAGCTGAACTAATTCAGGCCGCTCTCGCGGCCAGCGAGCATGCCTATATCCCCTACAGCAACTACCGCGTCGGCGCGGCGCTGCTGACAACTGACGGCGAGGTGTATACAGGCTGCAACGTGGAAAGCGCCAGTTACACGCCGACCATTTGCGCCGAGCGGACCGCGCTGGTCAAGGCGATCAGCGAAGGTAAACGGGAGTTCAGCGCGGTTGCCGTGGTCACGCGCGATGGCGGATCGCCCTGCGGTGTTTGCCGTCAGTTGCTCTTCGAGTTCTCGCCCGGGATGACGGTCATCATGGCGGATCTGCAGGGCAATGTGCATCAGCGCGTGACGCTGGAAGATTTGCTGCCTCTTGGTTTTGGTCCGGCGAATCTGCAGGACCACTAGGTCTAGCCCGGATTCCGGGATTGCGTCCCCCATTTGCATTCCGATTCTGCTGGCCAGATAATTGAAGCGTATACATCGCTCTTCCGCGGATATAAGGGAGCTAGACTTGCCAGGACGCTTCGACATCCGCGACCGCATCCTCCAGCTCGATCCCAGAGCGGATTGCCAGCAGATCGTGCTGCTGGTCGGCACATACGAGTACCCTTGGCTGATCCGCAAGTCGCTGGAATTCGCCTTGTTCCGCAGTTACGGCGTGCCCAGCATCAGCCAATTGCTCGATCAAACCGGGCAATTCAAACGGCACGGTCAGCGCCGCGTTGACGACACCGGCTTGCTGCTGGCAGAAATCGTCGAGAACGGCTATGACAGCCCGCGCGGTCGCCAAGCGATCAAGGTCATCAACCGCATGCACGGCAAATTTGACATCAGCAACGTCGATATGCTTTACGTCTTGTCCACCTTCGTCTTCGAGCCGATCTACTGGACACAAAGATTCGGCTGGCGTCGCCCGAGCCGCCACGAGAATCTCGCCAATTTCTACTTTTGGGTCGAGGTTGGCTCGCGCATGGCGATCAAAGACATTCCTCCTACGATTGAGGACTTCGAGGGATTCAAGCAAGACTATGAGCGCGAGCGCTTCGTTTACCAGGCGTCGAATCGCCGTGTCGCCGACGCCACGCTGCGGGTCTTGCAGAGCTGGTATCCGCGGCCGGTACGCCCGCTCGTACGTCAAGTGGTCTACGCGCTGCTCGACGATCCCCTGCGCCGCGCCTTTGATTATCCCAAACCCTTGCCCCTGGTGCGACCGGCGGTGCATGGAGCATTACGGCTGGCGGCGAAGCTCTTGCGCTTCCTGCCGCCGCGCCGCGCGCCCTTCTTGCTCACGCGCGCTGCCCACCACAGCTATCCCGATGGCTACCATCTGGAGAATCTCGGACCGCCTGCCAATTGAGCGCGCAGCCATCCCCTCACGCTAGAGTAAATCTCGGCGCAGGCTATAGCTCAAAACTCAACGCAGTCACAGAATGTGGCTCGAAGACATACACAAAGTCCTTGCCGGAAGCCGATAGCTGTGATTCGCTCACCTTGACCTGTTCCGGCAGTTCGAATGAGTTTTCCGCTTTGATATCCCTACCGTTTACCACCGATGCCCGCGCCGTGCCGCCGAACTCGCCGGCATCCAGAGTGAGCGTCGTCTCAATTGCATCGCTTTGGCTTCTGTTCACAACGAATACGCTTAGCCGTTTGCCGTCACTGTCGATAGTCGCCGATACATCCAGCGTGCGGAGGCCGGTGTGATCGCCGCCCGAGAAGGTATCGCCCGTCCAGAAGACATCCAGCGCGATATCGCCGCAATGGCTGGCGTAAAGCTCGAAGGGATGGAAGATCGTCTGCAAGAACAAGCCCTCTGAATTGGTAAAGATAGGCGCGATTACATTGACGATCTGGGCGATATTCGCCATCTGTACTGAGCGACAATGGCGGATGAAGGCGTTGAAGTGCATGGCAATCACCAGCGCATCTTCGAGGTTGTAGCGTTCTTCGAGATTGTCCCGCTGTTCTCGCTTGGCGCCCCGCGCCCGATACCAGACATTCCACTCGTCAACGGCGATGTGTATGGGACGCTCGATGCCCAACTCATGTTTCATGGCGGCGATCACGCCTTCAAAGCTGCTGATGCTTTCTTCTATCTGTTCCGACACCGTCATGTACCGGGCAAAGTCGTCCTCGGGATTGCCGACATACCAATGGATCGACAAGTAATCGAGCAGATCCCGCGCCTGTTCAAACAAAAGCTGTGTGCGCTCCACCGGCTGATAGCGCCAGCCCGATGTGACCGCGGCGATCAGCTTGATGGAAGAATCGGTCCAGCGCATGACTTTGGCAAATTCTTTGTAAGTGAGCGCGTACTCTTCCGGCGTCTTGTGCCCAATCTGCCATTCGCCATCGACCTCGTTGCCAATGCCCCAATACTTAACATTATGCGGCGCATCGTAGCCGTTGGCGCGGCGCAGATTCGCCAGTGCGCTTTCGCTCGCGCTATTGCAATACTCGACCCAATCGCGGGCCTCGCGCATATCGCCGTCGCCGGCGTTGACCACCAGGTAGGGCTCCGTGCCCAGCGCGCGGCACCAAGTGACAAATTCATCCGTGCCAAAGTGGTTGCTCTCGATATCTTCCCATGCCAATTCAACTCGCGCCGGCCGCTCTTCCTTGGGTCCGATGCCATCGCGCCAGCGATAACCGGAGACAAAGTTGCCGCCCGGGTAACGAACGACGGGCATCTTCAAACGCTTCACCGCCGCCAGCACATCGGTACGAAAGCCGTTTTCGTCGGCCAGCGGTGAACCCGGCTCGTAGATGCCGCCATATATATGGCGTCCCAGGTGCTCGGCGAAACCGCCAAAGATGTCAGGGTTAATCTTGCCGATTTGACGCTCGAGGTCAATCTTGATCTTGTTCATAAAACTACCATTCTTCTATCAGAGACGGATTTGCTTAACTGATGGCAGTGCAGTACCAAGTTTTATACTGAAAGGTGCTGAAAAGCAAAACGATTCTATGCCTGCTGCGATGACAGTTTTTTCGCTCGGAAGAACGCGCGTCCGACCTGCCTCAACTTAAAGTCCCTCAGGGCATCAAACACTTCAATATCTGCGAAACTAGCTCTTGCCAAGGTCTTGACTATTTCATCAACCGTGTATGCTCGTTGTGTCAGTGTCACGTCCGTGCGCCGCCAAAGCGATTTGTCATCCTCGTTTTGGCTGAAAATCGTAATGTTTGCGGTCGCCAGTTTTTCACTTTCGTTGTATTCGGATTCCGATATTACAGCAGTATTTTCCGACCAGATATTGAAGGGCCCCACCCAACGACTCTGGAAACCAGACTCAAGATTCATATCAAAAACAAAAACTCCATCTGTCTTCAATTGCCGATAAACATTGACGAACACCATTTGCAAGTCGTCGAGAGAAAGCAGATGGTTCAAACTGTCATAGGTTGAAAATGCGATTGCAAAATCCGATGGCAATTCGAAGCAACGGACATCTGAGAAATGAAACGTCGCTTTTGGAGCATTTGTGCGCGCATAACTCAGCATCTGCTCTGAACCATCGACTCCAGCGACCGTGTAGCCACGTTCAGTCAATTCGCTTGCCAGTTGACCTGTGCCACAACAGAGATCGAGAATAGCATTGCCCGCTGGATAATCGTTGAGCGCCAACTGTTCTAGAATCGGCATTATCTGGAGTGAGAAACCTCCCCAATACTGGTTGTAAACAATGGCAAAGCCGTCGTAGTCAGCCTGTTTTCCCATGGCTTGTCATCTCCATTTGCCTTTTCAGTCGCTGGATTATAGCGAACTTGTTGTCCGCGAATCGACTCGGCGCATTGACAGCTAAAAGGCTTGTCCGATATTGTGGCGCAACCGCTGATCTTCTACCCCATCCCCCGGCCCCTTCCCCGAAGCATCAGGGAAGGGGAGTGTCGCTCCTTCCGAAATGGCGGTTTTGCAGTCATACTCACTTTTATTGCTGAGGTTTCGAGCTCGCAAAATCCGCAAGCAGGTGTGAACCCGCTAATTATCGGACAAGCCTTAAAGGTAGTTTTTATTCTTCGCGTTTTGCAATAGATCGGGATTGATCTTGCCGTCGTGATTAACAACAGTCTGGTAACGCTGCAAGCGCTGCCGATTCAATTCCGGCGTATCAAAGCGCGAAGAGTTGACGCCGCTAACCGTGCCCGGACGCGTCGTCGTAATCAGCCACTCCAGAAGATCGCCCCGCAGTTCGCGAACAAGGTCTTGATGGCTCTGATCGAAGTAAAGATTTCGCATCTCCCAGGGATCGGCCGCCAGATCGTACAGTTCACCGAAGCCATCGGGGTATTCTTCGGGGAAGAAGGCCCGCGGATAATGCACCAGCCGGTATTGTCCCTTGCGGATGCTCTTGCTCCAAGCGAACTCGGTAACGCCGATGCGGTCGCCGTCCGTCGCGCCGCCGCCGAACAAGTCGGAGATGTCGCGTCCGTCGCTCGTCTCCATTAGGTCGACGCCTGCCAGCGAACAAAGCGTGTTGGAGATATCGACCAGCTCAACGACCTCGTCCACGACGCCGTCTGCTTGAATCCGCCCAGGCGCCCAAAAGATCAGAGGCACGCGTGTGATGGCATCGCTGCAGATGCCGGGCGCCTTTTCCATGATGCCGTGCTCGGTCGCGTAATCGCCGTGATCCGATGTGTAGACGACGATGGTGTCTTCCACGAGTCCGGTTTTGCGCAGGTAATCCAGCAGTTTACCAACCGCCGCATCCACCTGACTGACTGCGCCCAGGTAGCCGTGCAGCTTGCGCCGGCGACCCGCTTCGAATGTCTTCGGTTCGAATAGCTGCCACTCGCTCTCGCGCCAGCGCTGTGCCGACGCGATCATATGCGGCGCTTTATTCGCGGCGGCAAGATCGTAATCTGCGTTTGGCGGCAAGCTCAATTCTTCTGAATTGTAGAGATCCCAAAATTCTTGACAGGGCGTCGTGCATTGATGCGGACGCGGGAAACTGACATGCAGCAGGAAGGGCTTGCCGGCATCATCTGCGCTGCGCATCGTCTCGATGGCGGTGTTCGCCAGCCAACCCTCCTGCGACTCGTCAAATGCCAGCGGACTCGGGCGGCTATCGACGCTCTGTCGTCCGCGCGCGCCGAATTCCGGCAGCAGGATGTGATCTTCCAACTGCTCGACGCCACGTTCACCCAAGAAGCGTGTGTAGTCCGCTGAACGCCCGACAACACTGCCGGCCTGCCAGGAATTGCTCTCGTGGAAGACATCGCATTCATCCTCCACCCAGTATTCGGGACAGTGGATCTTGCCCATCGCCGCGGTGAAATAGCCGACCGCGCGAAAATGCCCGAAGATATTCGGCAAGCCGCCTGGGTTGCGCCCGCTCAAACTGTAATAACCGTGATTGTGCGGATACTGCCCGCTGAGGAAGGAGACGCGGCTCGGCGTGCAGATGGGGTTCTGGGTGATGGCGTTATCGAAGCGGCAGCCTTCGCGCGCCATGCGATCCAGATTCGGCGTTTGCACATCGGGATGACCCTTGTGTCCCAGCACTTTGGCGTTGTGCTGGTCGGCGACGATGAAGAGGATATTGGGACTGTTACTCATAATGGTTTGGTCCAGGAATTTTTCATCGGGTTCGCTACATATGGCGAATTGTAACGCATACCTTGGACCCATATAAAAAAAAGGGCGACCCGCCGGGTCGCCCCTACCTGTTTCAGGTGGTGTTGTAGGGGTCAGCCGGTGGCTGGCCCTTTCTTGCAAGCTGCGCTCATGGCGCTGCTGTTCGGGGTATCCCTAACCGCCATACTGCGCGTCGTACGCCGCCTGATAAATCTCGACCATGCGGCTCGTAAGCGAACTTGGTCTGTGCGCCGCAAGGCAGCGAAACAGCGAGAATTCTGGATCTAATTCAAATCCCGGCAAAAGCGCTCTCCTTCCCTAATGCTTTGGGGAAGGGGCCGGGGGATGGGGTTGTAGTGGTCCCTCGCGCGCCATGCGATCCAAATGCGGCGTCCGCGCATCGGGATGACCCTTGTGTCCCAGCACTTTGGCGTTGTGCTGGTCGGCGACGATGAAGAGGATATTGGGACTGTTACTCATAATGGTTTGGTCCAGGATTTTTTCATCGGGTTCGCTACACATGGCGAATTGTAACGCATACCTTGGACCCATATATGCAAAAGGGCGACCCGCCGGGTCGCCCCTACCTGTTTCAGGTGGTGTTGTAGGGGTCAGCCGGTGGCTGACCCTTTCTTGCAAGCTGCGCTCATGGCGCTGCTGTTCGGGGTATCCCTACCCGCCGAATTGCGCGTCGTACGCCGCCTGATAAATCTCGGCTATACGATTAACGCCCAGCGCCTCAGCCGTGGCGACGAAATTGTCCCAGCCGGCATCCAGATCCTGGCGACCGAGGACGAATTCCGCCGTCATCTGCGCCACGAAATCAGTGATGGCCAAACGCAGCTCAGTGACTTCAGCCGCTTGTGCTGTGGTGAATGCCAAGGGCGGGAGCACATCGGCGATATCGCGGGCGTAGGGCTCGTAACTGGCTTTGGTCTGCTCGTAAAGCACAACTTCCAGACCGGCGGCATCGTCGCGCCGGACCTCGCCCAAACGCAAGTGATTGGGACGGTAGCTTGGTCCGCGCTGCGCCCTGTGGACGTTTTGCAGGGTGCCAAATGTGGAAAAGCGACGCCATATCGAATCGAATTCGGGACCTAGCGCGGGCTCGCCCTCTTCCGCCCAGCGCCATTGCCCGTCTTCACCCGCGGCTTCTGCTTCCCACTGCGGCACGCCAAATACCGAACGCAAAGTGGTCTCGCGGTCGTACAAGCCATCACACCACTTGAATGCCGCTTCCGCGTGCTCTGTCTGAGCGTTAATCACACACTGACCCGACCCGACACCCCAGGGATTGAAGGGCGCCTGGCGCATTCCGGTCGGTCCTTCCAGAGAGGGAAGCGCGACATAACGGATCCAGCGATTGCCGCCGATATTGGAAAATACCGGATGCGCGCCGGCTAGCACGACGCCGATTGTAGAGGCATCGCCACCTTCGACCTGCTGTTTCACCTGGCCGGCCGGCTGCGTGAAGCTCTCTTCGCCGAACAAGCCGGCAGCATAGAGTTTATTCAAATAGCGCAAACCTTCCCGATAACCCTCAGTCGTGACCGTGGTCGAGACCACTCCGTCCTCGAACTGGAAGAATTGATTGTTGCCCTTGAATTCCGTGAAGACAAAGGGATTCATCAAGAAGCCATCGAGGTTGGTATTCCAGCCGGTGGTGGCTGCCGCCATGGGAATCTCATCGTTGGGGTCGCCATTGCCATTGGCATCCTGCTCTTTGAAAGCCATTAGCACATCAAAGAATTCGTCGGTGGTCTGCGGCACAGCCATGCCGACGTTGTCCAGCCAATCCTGGTTGATCCAGGCGCGCTGGGCATAGAAGCAGTGGTAGCATTCGTTGACTTGTGGCAAACCATAGACTTCGCCATCAGGCGAGGTGATCAGCGGGCGCACTTGCGGAGAAGTCTCGAAGACTTCGTTTATGAAGTGACCGTGCTCTTCAATCAAACCGCTGAGCGGCAAGAACAGCCCCTGCGGACCAAACAACGCCAACGTCGAGGGATCCACGGTGAAGCCGACGATGATATCCGGCAGGTCGCCGCTGGCGATTGTCAGGTTCAGCACTTCTTGCATTTCGTTGGGCGGCGCGATGTCAAAGCTGAGATTGATGCCGGTGCGTTCGCTATACCATTGGGTGAAGGTATTGGTGGAGAAATCTTCCACAATGGCATGACCCAGCATCAAGACATCGAGGGTGATCGGCTCTTCGACGATGGGAAACTCGCCCGGTGCCGATACCATATCTTGACCGAATGCGGTGAACGACAAGCTCAACAGCAAGATGAACAAAAGCAAAATACCTACTTTCTTGGACATGACTTCACCTTTCCTCACTTATGCGAATATAAACCCGCTTTCGCGGGAACGAACACCATTCCTGACTTTCCCAGCGCTTACTTCACCGAACCGATCATCATGCCCTTGACGAAGTGCCGCTGTACAAAGGGATAGAGAATCAAGACCGGCACACTAGCGACTACGATTAGCGAATACTTCAGCAACTCGCGCAAACCCTCGCGCGCGACCAGATCTTCAATATCTATCAGCATCGAGGCATCAATCGAATTCTCAATCAGAATCTCGCGCAAGACAATCTGTAGGGGGAACAGCTCTTGATCCTTCAAATAGATCAGCGCGCTGAAATAAGAATTCCAGTGGTTGACCGCGTAGAATAGCGTCAGCACGGCGATGATGGGGCGCGCCAAGGGCAGGATGATGCTGCCGAAAGTGCGGAAGTCGTTGGCGCCGTCTATGCGTGCCGCTTCGATCAATTCGGGCGGAATCGTCGTGCGGAAGAAGGTGATGGTGATCAACAGATTGAAGATGCCGATGCCGGTCGGCAAGATCATCGCTGCCCGCGTATTCAGAAGCCCGAGATCCCGTACCACCATATATGTCGGGATCAGCCCGCCGCTGAAAAGCATGGTGAATATGAAAGCGATGGTGATGACGCGGCGTCCGACCAGGTCGTCCCGCGATAGCGGGTAAGCCGCGATGATGGTCATGAACACGTTGAATATTGTGCCGAAAACCGTGTAAAACAGGGAGTTGCCGAAGCCGTCTCAAACTTTCTTGTGTTCAAAAATGGTCTGATATCCCTGCAAGCTGAAGTCGACCGGCCACAAGCTCACGCGCCCGGCGATCACCGCTTCCGACGAACTGAATGAGGCGCTGACGATGAATATCAAGGGCAATAGAATGGCGATGGTGATCACGAGCAGGATCGACGCGTTGAAGAACATCAAGACGCGGTCCACCGGTGACTCGTTGACCTTGTTGATATTGCTCTCGTATTTCGATAGTGCCGTCATCTACTGGTCCTTTACCAGACGCTGTTATCGGTCAAACGCCGCGCGGCGTAATTGACCGTGATTAACAGCAGCAGCCCCACGATCCCCTTCAACAGCCCGATGGCGGCCGAATAGGAAAAATCCAGAATCGGCGAGAGCAAACCCACCTTGTAAACGTAGGTGTTGATCACTTCAGCCACACCCAGATTCAGCGGGCTTTGCATCAAATAGACTTTCTCAAAGGCGACTTCCAGCACGCGCCCGGTGGACAGAACCAGCAACACCATCGCGGTCGGCAGCAGTCCTGGAATATCGATGAATCGGATGCGCTGTAGGCGGTTAGCGCCGTCCACGACCGCCGCTTCATGCAAGGCCGGGTCGATGGTGGAAAGCACGGCGAGATAGATAATGGCGCCAAACCCCATCTCCTGCCAGACGCCCGACCAGACGAAGATATGGCGGAAAGCCAGTGGGTCGCCCATCCAATTCGGAGACTTGAGCTCCAGCGCCGCCGCAATTGAGGCGGTGAAGCCCACGCGCGGATGCAGAAACTGAAAGAGCATGCCGACGATGACGACCGTTGAGATGAAATGAGGCGCGTAGATGATCATTTGCACGCTGTTGCGAAACATGCGCGTCCGGACTTGATTCAAGCTCAGCGCCAGGATAATCGGAATCGGGAAGCCGGCGATCAAGGAATAGAAGCTCAGCACAAGCGTGTTAATGATGACCGGCTCGAACTTCGGCGAATTGAAGAAGCGCTCGAAGTTGGCCAAGCCGACCCAGGGGCTGCCCTCAATGCCAAAGGCGGGTGAATACTGCCGAAAGGCGATCTGCGCGCCGTACATCGGGGCATAGCGGAAGACGATCAGCCAGGCGAGCGGCAGAATCAGCAACACGTAAGTTGCCAGTTGCGCCGGATGCGCAGCCACAAGCGATTCAGCCGCTCCTGAAATTCGGAGCGTCCATTCATGCCGTGCTTCGGTTCTGAAATATTAAATACTGATAGCGGGGAGGGGGGGAGATATTTTCACGCCGTCAGTATACCTTGGGAGACACCAGATGTCAAAAACTGGCTGACCCATACGAAAGACGGTTCAACTGTCATCAAGCAGTTGCTACCGGGTTCGTGTCGAAAAGGCGGAAGCCGGCGATAACGATTGTGGCGCCAATCACGCAGACCAGCGCGCACAGCGCGAAGAAGATTTCCGCCCCCAGATGATCAAAGGTCCAGCCGAATAGCGCGCCGGTCAACAGCATCGCGATGGCCGGCATGGTGACTTGCAGGATCGCTTGATTGGTGGCGACATTGCTGGGATGGCTGATTTCGGCAACGAGGGTGTACGAGGACAGCTGCATCGTGGGCCAGGAGAAGCCGCGAAAGATCAGCAGCAGCGCCAGCGCCGGCAGTGTGTCTACAATGCCCAGACACGCAATAAATGCGGCCAAGCCCAGCGCGCTGACGATATATAGCGTGCGTGAGCGCACACGCGGCATTAGCGCGTCCATCAAAATGAAGAAGGGGATCTCGACGGCCGCCAGCAATGCCGCCCAGATGCCGATTTCCGCCGTCGGAATGGCCAGATTCTCGCTAAAATGGATGAACATGAATTGGAAGGTGTTGCGCATGCCCATCATAATTAAGAACTGACTGGCGATCAAAACATAAAAGCCACGGTTGCGGGGCGTCTTGCCTCCGTTCCCGTCTTTTGGCTTGCGCTTGGGCTTGGCCGGGAAAACCGTGGACATCAGCACGCTGAGCAGCACCATTATGGCGCCCGTCCAAAAGAGCAGGGGATAACCGCCAAACGCGAACAATGCCCCGGCAAGCAAGCTGGATGCGGTGAAACCGATGGCGGTGAAGGAGCGCATCTGTCCCAGGATCGCTTTGCCCTGGCGCAGCAGCTGCGTCATCGTCATCTGCATGCCCAGCGTAATACTCGGGCTGACAGTGACCCGCATCAGCAGAACGGCGAAAACCACGATTATCGGTTCGCGCGAACTGGCGAAAATGATCAACGCCAGCGCAAAACCTAGCAAATACAGCATTAACAGACGCCGGTGCAGCATCATGGCGTCGGCTATGCGGTTGAAGAGCGGCGTTAATACGAGGGACAAGACAGCGCCGACGCTCGCCAGCGCGCCAATTAGCGTGCCGGAAAACCCCAGTTCAACAAGCAGCAAGCTGTAATAGGGCCAGGCCATACCGATTGCCGCAAATGTTAGAAACTGCCAGGAAACCAGACGAATGGAAAAGTTTTGCGGACGAATCGAAAGCAGTTTTGCCATCAAGCGGGACACCCAAGAAACCTATGGAGGCTCTTGCACGAACATTTCATGCGATTATCATCTGACGCTTTGTAAGCACCAAATCCTACCAGGCAGTCTTAGCTTGATTATAGAAGATGACCATCATTCCAGTAACACAAATGATGAATTCAAAGAAATTGCTTGCATATCCACGTAATTTCGAACTTGTCGAGCAGAGCGGCGAGGACGCCTGCTTCGTGCAATGGCCTGTGAAATCAAATTGAACCCCATGCGTATCAATGCTATGCTTGGCCGGTTCAGGGGCAAATTCTTGTTACGGGGGCAATGCAGCTCATGATGAACATGAAAGACGCGGAAAACGCGTACCAGGGTTTTGACTTCTACCAGATCGATATGCACTTCACTGACAAGCAGAAAGCCCTGCGCCAGCAGGTACGGGACTTTGTCGAAACAGAAGTCCTGCCCGATATCAATCCATATTGGGAGAAAGCAGAATTCCCCTGGGAGATCGCCCGCAAGATGGTCAACTTGCCCATCATCGGCGGTCCCCTATTCGAGCATGGCGCTGCCGGCCTGGATTTCGTGGAAATGGGCTTGGTGATGTACGAGCTGGGCAAGGGCGATGGCAGCATCAGCACCTTTTACGGTGTGCATTCCGGCTTGGCAATGGGCTCGATCGGCATGCTGGGTGACGAAGAACAGAAAGCCCGTTGGCTGCCGGATATGGTCAAGCTGAAAAAAATCGGCGCTTTCGGCTTGACCGAACCCGATGTCGGGTCGAACGCGGCGCAGGTCAAGACCAGCGCGCGCAAATCCGGCGATGGCTTTGTGCTCAACGGCGCCAAACGCTGGATCGGCAACGCATCCATTTCCGATATCTTGATCATCTGGGCACGCGACGAAGACAGCGGCGAATTTGGTGGTTTTGTCATCGAGAATCCGCAAGAAACCGAGGGTGTCACCATCAACGATATCTGGGGAAAAGTCGGCAAACGCGCCGTGCTCAATGCCGATATCACGCTCGAGAACGTTTTCGTGCCGCAGGAGAACCGACTGGCACATGTCAGGCGCTTCAGGGATATGGCCCAGGTGCTGGGCGTCGGGCGTTATGGCGTGGCTTGGGAAGCCGCGGGTGTTGCGGCCGGCGCGTTTGAACTGGCGTTGAAGTATACCAAGGCGCGTGAGCAGTTTGGCAAACCCATCGCCGGCTTTCAGTTGATCCAACAGAAACTGGTCGAGATGGCCACGGAAGTTACGCTGATGCAAACGCTCTGCCTGCAACTCTCACACCTTTTCAACCGGGGCTTGCTTAACGCCGGCACGGTGTCGATGGCAAAGTACAACAATGCCCGCAAAGCGCGTTATGTGACGCAGTTGGCGCGCGAGTGCCTGGGCGGCAACGGCATCATTATCGAGAATCACATCGCTCGGCTCATGCTCGATGCTGAAATCATCTATACTTACGAAGGTACAAATGAAGTTAACCTGCTGTTGGTGGGTCGGGAGTTAACGGGACTGAACGCTTTCACATGAGTTTGGCTCGATAGCGGTCTCGCTCGGATGTGACTAACAAGGAAGGATTCGCAGAAATGGGGTCACATGATTTCATCCGCTTCCCGCCGGCGCTGGCACAACTCTCGGCGAGAACCTGGCTCCTCTTGGGCGAAATTCAGGCTACCACGCAAACAGTGAGAGCTTCGCCGGTCCTCCCGGCGCACTCTTACGAGCTGGAAAAACAGTACCTGGCCAAAGGTGTTCACGGCACCACCGCGATCGAAGGCAATGGTTTTTCGGAAGACGAAGTCGCGAAGATCATCGGTGATGAATTGCCGGCCTACGCCTCGCGAATCGCAGAACTGCGTCAGATCAAGAATATGGCAGATGCCTTTAACATGGTCGCGCGCGACGAGCTGTTCGGCGGCTCTCCACTATTTTCACCGGATAAATTGAATCGATATCATCAATTGGTGTTGAGCGGTTTAGGCGAAAATAACGGACGCCAGGTACCGGTGGGGGCAATGCGCGAGCATCGTGTCGAGGTCGGGCGTTACCTTGCGCCGCCGCCCGAGGACTGCGAGACACTGGTAGAGCAGTATTGCGAGTGGCTGAACTCGGATGAAGAAGCCTCGTACGGTCTGGACGGCTACGACATTGCCAGGTCAATCATCAAGGCGCTGGTCGCGCATGTTATTTTCGCCTGGATCCATCCTTATGGCGACGGCAACGGCCGTATGGCGCGGCTGATCGAACATGTCATCTTGTTGCGGGCCGGCCTTCCGGAAATCTGCACCCATGTCTTGAGCTATTTCTACAGCAGGTCTCGGCGCCGGTACTACGTTGAGCTTCAGCGTTCGCATGGCGAATTCAACGATGGCGCCTATCCGCCTATCGGTGACCTTCGGCGCTTTATCGAATACGCGCTGGAAGGCTTCATGGACGAATTGGGAGAACTGATGCTTGTCATCGGCAGTATGCAGGTGCAAGCGATTTGGCGCGATCACATTCATGCTTGCTTCCCCTCGATCTTGACGACGGTGCAACAGCGGCAGATGCGCCTGGCGCTGGATCTAACCGACCGCTGCGTCGATCAGCCAGTTACATTGGAAATGATAAGGGAGTTGTCGGCCGCTATTGAATACGCGTATGCGGACGAGAGCGATGCGGTACTGGCGCAGGACCTCGATGCGCTTGTGAAGATGGATCTACTAATCCACGATGATCGTGGTTATCAGCCCAATCCGGCACTTATGTTGAGCTTATTTGGTAACTCTGGATTGAATCAATAGTCGATGACAGCTTTGAGGCGATATTTTTCCAGCGGATGCCGCACATAACTAGGACAAAGAAAAAGCAACAAGAGCGCAGCGGGATGCTACGCTCTATTATTTGACTTCGGACAGAGAGAGCCTATCCCTCGTCCATCCACTCAGCCAGGTTCAGGCCTTCGTGCAAAGCCATCACTGCGGCAACTCCCAAGCGGCCGTTGACACGTACCGGATCATCCGGCAACCAGTCCGCCATGTGTTCCTCTACTATGGCCACCGCTATCTCGTTGGCTGCCAGGGCGCTCTCCTCTGAGTCATAAATGCTCAGCCCGGCGACAAGGTCTATGCCATCATTCATGGCAAAGTAGCTGAACAATCCGCCGGCTTTCTGCTGGGCGGGCAGCAGAATCGTCTCGACCACCTCGTTCGCCTCGTCCAGGTGTGAAAGGTCGTAGTTGTCGTAGATACGCAGAGCGGCATATAGGGCTGTCACGCCGTCATCCATTTTCATCTCGTCGGACCCGGCCACATACATCACATCGACAAGACCCTCCACGACTAGCGGCGCGTTAGGCAAGAGGGGCGCCAAGTGCTCCGCCACGAAGTCACGCGCAGCCGCAGTGGAGGCCGTAGCCTGTTCCGCTGTCTCGAACACGCTGATCGCCGCCAGTACATCTCCCGCCGGCAGCAGGTAATAGCCGACGAAGCCTTCGCTCTCCCGCATGATCTGCAAGAAGCCATCGTCGGCGAAACGAACGATCTCGTCTCGGTCGGCCGGGTCAACTCCGCCGTAGACGCGAATGCTGACGAAGTTGCTGTCTTCTATCATTTCGTCGATCAGGTTGGCGCCGTCGTTGACACTTGCAAGAGCAGCAACGCCCACGCGCCCGCTTACTATCAAAGGCGAACTTGGCAAGAACGCCGTCAGATTGTTCGCCACAAAATCGCGCGCTTTTTCGTTGGATGCCAGCGCGGACTCCTCGGAATCGAACATGCTGACCGCGGATACCATTCCCGCGTCATCGTGCATCAGATAGTAGCCGAAGAAGCCGTCTGTCTCGCGCATCAAGGGCAGGAATCCGTCCTCAAGGATGGTCACGAATTCCTCCAGGCCGCTTGCCTCAAACCCGTCATAGACGCGCACGCTGGCATGAAGACTGTTGAACTGGTTATCGCCCGTGCCATTCAGCATGTCGACGAATCCGATATCGACCGCGCCTTCGACAATCATAGGCGGATTGGGTACCAAACCGGCAAGGTGCTCGGCGACATAATCGCGCGCCGTCTCATTTGAGGCTGAAGCTTGCGCTTCCGTCGCGAATAAACTGATCGTCGTTACGTTTTCGCCTGAATGCAGCCAGTAGAAACCGATGAATCCCTCACTTTCGCCGATTATGTTCAGGAATCCTTCGGCGGTGCGGCGGTACAACTCACCAGTATCATTCGGATCCAAGCCGTCGTAGACGCGTATGCTGACGAAGACGCTGTCCTCGTCCATCGTGCCATCGGCGAAAAGCGTTAGCGGCGACACCATAAGCATGACCAAGGTAAGCAGCAGTGTAACAGTCAAACGTTTTATGCACTTGCGGGCACAACTCTGCATGGTTAGCACTCCTCAAGTAGATTGGATTCATTCGGCCAGTCCCGGCGCATTAACGCCATGCTTGCTTGGACTGGCAATATATGTTTAGTGTAAATCGAATTCCGTGGCAACTCAATGAATGATTACCAAATTATTTCGTAGTAAATAACTAACATGTCACTTTATAATGCTTGTTACATCATGTCAAAACGTTGGTTACCGCCTTGCCCAAGCCGGTAGTTGCGCGTCCAGTTGGGCGAGCTCGTCCGCACTGATGGGACGGACCTCGGTATCGTGCAGATGGGTATCGCGATTTTCGACGATGAGAAACGACACATCGCGCGTCGCTACGATGTTGTGCCAGATACCTGCCGGCACCTTGTAAATTTTGCCGGCTGCCATCTCAACCGCTTTTAAGGCGCCACCCTCGGGCCTCGTGAAAAGTACTGCCTGCCCGCGCAGCAAAACGAATACTTCATCCGTGTGATTGTGTCGTTCGATTTCGTCGAGATTCTTTCGGTCGAAAAGCGGCTCCCAATTCAGCAGCGCCGCTTGCCAGTTTTCAGTGAAGACCAGCGGTTCAAAGCCCTCGCCCGACCATTCGTAGGTTTCAAGCATTTTTTGTCCACCCCTTGGCGAGATTCGGAGAGATGTCAGCGATTGTCACAGGGTTACCACTTGCCCCGCGCGGCTGCTCTCCAAGGCGGCGTCAACGATGCGCATATTGACCATTCCTTCAACAGCGCCGGGATTCGGTGTCTTGTCATTACGAATGCAATCGATGAAATACGCCATCTGCACATCGTACATGATCTGCGGGCAATGTTCATCGCGCGGGTGTGGGAAACCGGCATTGATCACATCGATTGTTTCGGTGGCGCGATCGGGGATCTCCAGCCGCGTAGGAAATATCTGCCCAAACGCCTCCGTACCATAGACTTGGGTGCATGATTCCGGTCCATCAGCATGGGGCCACCACCAGCCACTTTCAACAATGGATGTTGCGCCATTTTCCCAATTGATGACGATCGTGCCGCAATCATCGACATCATAGTCATTGAAGTCGGTGGAAATCCGGGCATAGACGCTTTTGGGCCTGGGATCGCCGAGCAAAAAGCGCGCGGTATCAATTGCGTGGATGCCCATGTCCGCCAGAGCGCCGCCACCTGCATATTTCGCCTCGACGAACCAACTGCTCGGTCCCCAATTGACATGTACACCATAACCCCTGGTGCGCAAGATCTTGCCAAGTCCGCCTTCGTCAATGTGTCGCTTCAACCATTGCACTTCTTCGTCAAAGCGCCAGCAATGCGCCACCATCAGCTTGGCGCCGGAAGCTCGGCTGGCTGCAAGCATCTGCTGCGCTTCTGCCGCGTTCATCGACATCGGCTTTTCCACCATGACGTGAACGCCGGCGTTCAGCGCGGCGATAGTTTGCGGCGCGTGTAAGTAATTGGGCGTGCTGACGACAAGCGCATCGACATCCCCATCTTCGAGCAAGTTTGTGACATCATCGTACTGACGCCGAATGCCGAACTTCGCGGCGAATTCCGCCCTTGATTCGGGACGATGATTTACCACCGCGACTAGTTCCATATCGTCCTGCGCTTGCGCCGCCTGGGCATGAATGCGCGAGATATGACCGGTGCCGGTGAACGCGATTCTCAAGCTCATTAGACGTCTCCTGCGTACTTTCACTGTCGCTGGCAAATTTTATTTGTTGAAAATCCTGTGGACAATTGTTATCCTAGGATCCTTCAACAGATGCTGTCCGAGCACCCCGTCAAGGCTGATTTTAACAGCAACTCAAGGTGTGCGGCTATGACTTTTTCAAGCTAAAGGAATTGCCATGCAAAACAGCGCGGGATTCACAACAATATTTGGTCGAAACCTGATCGGCGAATTGCCGAACTTCGTGCATCAACCCTATCTCGTGGTTACCATGGGCGATCTTTGGGACTTGTTCGCGCACAATTTCGATGAGAATCATGCCGGACCCTACCTCGTCCATACCATTGACGGCGATGAACTCAAGGACGAGGTTGCCAAGCTGCCCGAAACCAGGTGCATCATTGGTCTGGGCGGCGGGCAAGCGCTTGATGTCGCCAAATACTTCGCCTGGTCGCTGGGATTGCCACTCTTTCAGGTACCCACGTCGATGTCGGTCAACGCTGCTTTTGGGCATCGATCCGGTTTGCGTTTCAGCGGAAACGTGCGTTATGTCTGCTGGGCAGTGCCGGAAGCCGTCTACGTCGATTTCGATGTCATCCAAAACGCGCCGCCGGTCGTGAATCGCTCGGGCATCTGCGAGATCTTATGCTATCATACCGCGCATGCCGATTGGCGTTATGCCGATGCCCACGGCAAATGCGAGGACAAATGGCCTTACGATCAAGACTTGGTTGACGAAGCCCAGGGCGTCATGGCGACAGTGATGGACGCGCTTGACGACATCCGTGAAGTCAATGAAAAGGGCATCCGCACACTGATGACGGCGAACCGCTGGGGCGGGGCGGCTTTTCATAACGCCGGCTGGAACCCACGTCATATCGAAGGCGCTGATCACTTTCTCTTTTACGCGCTGGAATATTACACGGGCAAGAAATTCATTCACGGGCAGCCGGTCTGTCTGGGCATTTATGTCGGCTCGCTGCTGCACGATGACCAGCCGGGTGAAATGCTTGATGCCATCGTGCGCGCCGGCGTGGATATCCGTCCCGAAGCCATGGACATCACCTGGGATGATGTCAGCCATGCGCTGGTAAACATGCGCGACTTCGTGCGGCAAGCGGGTCTATGGTATGGCATCTATCACGAAGCTGAGATTGATGAGGCATTCGCGTCACAAGTGCGCGCCAACGTGCAAGCAGCGTACCAGGGCGTATCGCTGTAATCGTTTTTCCTGGAATCACTCCGACACGGTCGGTGATTTTTTTGTTTATTGGACTGAGGAGAATCTCATGAAAAAGTTTGTTGTACTGAGTCTGCTAGTATTGCTGATGGTCATGCCCGCCGTACAGGCACAAGACATCGACTGGATGCAATATGGGGGCAGCGAAATTACCATCTTGATGCCCGAGCATCCGGTGCTCGATGGCATGCGCAGCGTCATGGAAGACTTTGAAGCCGCGACCGGCATCACGGTCAATGTGGAGGCGCTTGCCGAGAACCTCTACTTCGACCGCATGGAAGTGGCATTGCGCGCCGATTCAGGTGTCATGGATGTCTACATGGTGCCCATGGATTCGACCGCTTTTACGCAATGGTCGAATGGTTTGATCCATCCGCTCAGCCCCTATATCAACGACTCCAGCATGACGTCCGCGGACTACGACTTCGCCGACTTCCCCGGCGGATTCACCCAGGCCACGCAGTACCCGCCCGGTGATATGTACGCGCAGGATTACGCCATCCCGGTTTCCTTCGAGGCATATACCTTGTTCTACAATAAGGACATCATTGACGAATACCTCGACGGTGAGATTCCGGATACCATGGGCGGCCTGATCGAAGCGGCACAAGGCATCACCGAGGCCAGCGACGGATCGGTCGCCGGCGCGGTCATGCGCGGCGTCCGTTCGCACACCATTATGGATACCGTCACCGGCATGGTCCTCAACAATTGGGGCGAAGCGGAAATGTCCTTGCCCTACAACGTCTGGTTCGATGGCGATTGGTCGGCGCCTGCCTTGACCGATGAGCGCATCACCGCCGGTCTCTCGCATTACGCCGGTCTGATGTCCGCCGGTCCCATCAACATTCAATCGCTCGATTGGCCCGATGCCAGCTTGCTCTTCCAGCAAGGTCGCGCCGGCTTCTTCCTGGACGCCAGCCTCTTTGGTCCCGGTTTCGAAGATCCTGATGCGTCGGTGGTCGCCGGCAAGACCGGCTATGCGGTTATGCCGCCCGTTGATGAAAGTGGCGCATCCTGGACCGGCCACTGGATGTGGGGTATCGGCATACCCGCCAACTCCCAGAATCCGGAAGCGGCTTGGTACTTCATCCAGTGGATGACCAGCGCTGATATCGAACCGGTGATCGGCGCCTATCACGGTGGCGCGGCTCGTGTCTCGACCTGGGACAAAGCCGAATATGTCGACGCGCTGAATTCGCAATACGTCGACACTGTTTTGAAAGCTATGCAAACGTCGCGCTCCACGGTCGTCTTCCGCGAAGGCTGGAGCGAATACGCCTTGGTCATCGTCGATGCCATTCAAGACATGTACGGTGGCATGGCGCCGGCGGACGCGACCGCCAAAGCGCAGCAGCGCATCATGGACATGGATAGTTAGTATAACCCCAACCCAGATGTTTTGACGGGCGACCCACCGGGTCGCCCCTACAACTATATCGTCTCTAAGTAGGGGTCAGCCGGTGGCTGACCCGTTCAGTTCCATTCCTTCGGTCACTGCTTCGTAACCGGTTCGGTTGAAGAGACTTTAGAGGATCCCCGGTATGCCCGTCCTCCGCAGCAAGAACTTCGCCTATTATTTGATCGCGCCCGCGGTGCTGATCCTCGTAATCACCTCGCTTTATCCAGCGGTTTTTTCCTTTATCCTCAGTTTTTTCAACTGGAACTGGGGTGTGCAATTCGATTTTATCGGCACCCGCAACTATCTCGATTTGTTCCGCAGCGCCGAATTCTGGCAGGTGCTTTATCAGACCTTTTTGTTCGCGGTCGTGGCGACCGCGCTGGAGATGGCGCTAGGATTAGGTCTCGCTGTGGTCGTTGATCGTCTCAAGTTCGGCGCTGGTATCATTCGCACCTTGCTGCTGACACCCTTGATGGTTTCCGGAATCATCGTGGCGCTGATGTCCAAGATCCTGTTGGATCCCATGCTGGGGCTGGTCAACTACGCGCTGAATGCGCTGGGCTTGCCTTTGTCTCCCTTTTTTGGCGCCACCTCAACCGCCATGGGCACTGTTGTCATGGTCGATGCCTGGTGGCAGACGGCATTTGTCTTCATTATAGTTTTGGCGGGATTGCAGAGCTTGCCGCAGGAGCCGATCGAAGCGGCGCGGGTTGATGGCGCCAGCGCCTTGCAGACTTTCTTGCGCGTCAAACTGCCCATGCTGCGCCCGGTACTTTTCACCGTGCTGATCTTCCGCACCATCGATACGCTAAAGGTCTTTGACCTTATCTTCGGCACCACCGGCGGCGGTCCGCAGATATCCACGGAGGTCATGCAGACGCTTGCCTATCGCAAAGCCTTCAGTTTCTTGCAAATGAGCGAGTCAATGACGATCATGGTCATCTTCTCGGCAATTGTCCTGGCGATCAGCCTTGTCTACATGCGTTTGGAAGAACGCCTGGAGGACGACTAGCCATGGACCACCGGCAACGCGCCCAATTGGAACGCCTGCTGGCGTACCTGATTTCGCTGGCGGCGATCTTGATCACGCTGTTTCCTGTTGTCTGGCTGCTGACCATTTCCTTCAAGACTCAGCGCGATGCCTTCTCGATGCCGCCTAAATTCATCTTCGAGCCGATCTGGGATCATTACCTGGCGCTGCTGGACAGACCGGGCTTCGTACAAGCCTTTTTGAATACCGTCTACGTGACTGTGCTAGGTGTCTTGATCGCCATCGTCATTGCCACCTTCGCCGCCTACGGCATTCACCGTTTTCGCTTCCGTGGCAAGAAGCTATTTGGTGTTTGGCTGCTGCTGGCTTATATGCTTCCGGAGTTCCTGTTTGTCATTCCGATGTTTGTGCTCTATCAAAAGATCGGCTGGTACGATACGCATATTGGTCTTGCGCTAGTCTATCAAGTGCATTCGCTGCCCTTCGCCGTTTGGTTGATCCGCAGCTTCTTCAAAGAAGTTCCGTCAGAGCTTGATGACGCCTCCCGCATTGACGGTTGCAACCATCTAGGCACATTGCGTCATGTCTATATCCCGCTGGCCGCGCCCGGCATCGCCGCCACCGCTATTTTGACAGCCATCTGGATCTGGAACGAGTTGACCATCGCCCTATCGTTGTCCTTCAGCGAAGCGCAAACGATCACGGTGGCCGTCGCGTCTTTCCGCGGTTACACATCGGTCGCCTGGGGTCCGATGTCCGCGGCCTCCATTGTCGCCATTGCTCCCATGCTCATATTCTCGGTCTTCGCGCAGAAGTATATCGTCAAGGGCTTGACCTTGGGTTCGCTTAAGGGGTAGCTGCGCAGTCACTGATGGAGGTGCAATCATCTCCCGCCTCCCGTCCAGCGAGAAACGGGCAGGGGAGGGCAGAACAGAACTCGGCCAAGAAATTGCGGCTTTCCCGCCAGTCTGTTAGAATACGTCAGTAAGAGAGCAAACCGCTCTCATATAGATTGTAAATTGGAGCGAAACTTATGGACGCGATTAATATGTCGAGTGTGGCGTGGGTGATGACATCCACTGCCCTAGTCATGATCATGCTTCCGGGCCTCAGCCTGTTCTATAGCGGACTGGTACGTGGCAAGAATGCCCTGGCAACGGCCATGCACAGTTTCACCTGCCTGGGAATCGTGCTCGTCGTCTGGGTACTTTGGGGTTATTCCCTCGCTTTCGGTCCCAGCGTTGGCGGCATCATCGGCAATCTGGACCACGTCCTCCTCAACGGCGTCGGACTGGAGCCACGGCCCGGACAGGAGATCCCGGAACTGCTATTTATGCTCTTTCAGGGTATGTTCGCCGTGATCACGCCGGCGCTGCTGGCGGGCGCCATCGCCGAACGGGTAAAGTTTCGCGCCTTTGGAGCCTTCGTCGTGCTTTGGGTCACCTTCGTCTATTGCCCAATCGCGCATTGGGTTTGGGGCGGTGGCTGGCTACATGGCATCGGCGCGAGCGACTTTGCCGGCGGCTTCGCTGTGCACATGTCCTCCGGCGTGGCGGCGCTGGCGGCCGCACGCATCCTGGGCCGGCGCCAAGCTAAGGAAGGAGAGACCACTTTGCAGCCGCACAGCCTCATGATCGTGCTGCTGGGAGCAGGTCTGCTCTGGTTCGGCTGGTTCGGCTTTAATGGCGGCAGCGCGCTGGCGGCGGACGGGGTCGCCGTGCAAGCGCTGGTCAACACCAACGTGGCCGCGGCCTCCGGCGCCCTAACCTGGCTGCTACTGACTTGGTACCGAACGCAGAAACCCAGCGTGTTAGGCGCGGCCTCGGGCGCGATAGCCGGCCTTGTCGGCGTGACGCCCGCCGCGGGTTACGTCGAGACCATGCCGGCCCTCGTCATCGGCATCGGCGCTTCGGTCGTTTCCTATCTTGCCGCGGAAAGCCGTATCAACGCCATGGTCGACGACGCGCTGGACGTTTGGGCAATTCACGGTATGGCAGGCACCTGGGGTAGCGTTGCGCTGGGTCTTTTCGCGTCCACCACGCTGCTTAGCGGTGGATTGTTCAGCGGCAATAGCGACTTCTTCGCCGCGCAAGTTGTCAGCACGGTTGCTACCTGGATCTTCGCGTATGCAGCCACCTGGATCATCTTCCGTGTCATCGAGATGAGTATCGGCCTGCGTCCCACGCCCGAGGAAGAGGCGCTGGGTCTGGATGCGGCCGAACACGGCGAAACTGCCTATATGTTCTGAGTTCGAGGTTTCAGATACCGTCGCTCAAGCGCGGCAGGCCGTTAATCGCTACCTAGACTTCCGGTACTTTCGTCATCGGCGGCGTTGTGCGCTCGCTTCTTGTAGTCCGCGCGTATGTGAGTTGTTGAAGGATCAGAAATCTAGTGCCAGCAAGAACAAGGCGTCATCAGTACCTTCGCCTCCCTATGAATTGGGTGAGGGATTCCGGTGGGGGTGAACGACGGCCACTCGCCGATCTGTTCGTATTCACTTAGAATTGGTTTGACCACGAATAGACGGAGTGTCCCATGCCAAAACTCGCCATCCAGGGTGGAGCGTCCGCCAAGAGCAAACCATTTCCTGACTGGCCGATCTATGACGACCTCGAGCGCGACGCGCTCAACGAGGTGCTGGAGAGTCGCGCCTGGTGGCGCACTGAGGGAACCAAAACGCTCGAATTCGAGCAGCGCTTCGCCGCGTATCATCAAGCCAAACATGGCATTGCGGTCACCAATGGCACTCATGCCATTGAAGTCGCTCTGGCCGCAGCGGGCATCGGACCCGGGGACGAGGTAATCGTACCCAACGCCACTTTCGTGGCCACGGCGAGCGCGGTGCTTTTCGCCGGCGCTTTGCCCGTCCCCGTCGATGTCAGCGCCGACAGCTACTGCATTGATCCCGAACTGGCGGAAGCGGCCATCAACGAGAATACCAAGGCGATCATCGCCGTGCACCTGGGCGGGCGCCCGGCGGATATGGACCAGTTGACGGCGGTCGCGCAGAAATATGATATCGCCTTGTTGGAAGATGCCGCGCACGCGCAAGGCAGCGAATGGCGCGGGCGCAAGGTGGGCGCCTTCGGTATTGGCGGCACCTTCAGCTTCCAAGCCAGCAAAACCATCACCGCCGGCGAGGGCGGCATGATCATCAGCAATGATGACGACTTTGAGCGCCTGGCGCGCTCCACGCATGATTGCGGCCGCATGCCCGGCGAATGGTTCTACAGCCACTACATTTACGGCTCGAATTACCGCCTCAGCGAATGGCAAGGCGCGGTGCTGCTGGCACAACTGACCCGCCTCGACGAGCAGACGGCGCGCCGCAACGCTAATGGTCGCTTGCTTGATCGCATGTTAGGCGAGATTGCGGGCATCTCGCCGCAGAGCCACGACGCGCGCGTCACCCGCAACGGGCATTACGCCTATATCTTCCACATCGACACACGAGCCTTTGCGGACATTTCGAATCAGCAATTCGTCGATGCGCTGGAAGCCGAGGGTATTCCCACGCAAGCGCCGTACCCGCCCATCCATAAGCTGGATGTTTTCACCAGCGGAGCCTACCGGGATCGGCTCAGCGGCGCGCAGGCGCAGGCAAATCACGACTTTCTCATGGATGCCTTTCCCAACTCGTTCCGGGAATCGGACGAGACAGTCTGGATCACGCAGAACGCGCTATTGGGTGACGAAGAGGATATGACAGAGATCGTCGCCGCCATTCAAAAGATTCAGGAAAATGCCCGGGATTTACATTAAGTTGCCTTGAGGAAATCGTATTTCTCTGCTCGCTAACCGTTCCCAATTGGTAGTCTGACGATGGCGACAAAGATGCCAGTTAAAACGCTCATGGCGATCAAAATGCGCCAGGTCAAATCAGCCTTCAATTTCTCAATTTCAGTTCTTAGTTGCTCGATATCCACTTTTAGCAAATGAACATCCGCTTTCGTAGCCATATGTACATTGCTGGCTTCCAATTTCGCAATCTGTTGCCCATGTCTGTTTACAGTTTCAATCAGCGCAGAATCGTTTGCTTCAGTGCTTGCAACCATGCTCGTTCCCTTTGTTGGTCGCCAAGTCAGATTGCCGGACCAAGAATACATCATCGGGATAACATTGTCAAACGGTTTCATAACCTTGTAACATTGTCTCTTAAGATACTGCTTTCTAGCCGATTCCACAGCTTATTGGCAGATTCTCGTCAAATTTGTTACCTTATATGTAGTGCTTTCACGACAAGCGAAAGTACTTGTTAATGATACAGTTGCGTTCGAATAACATAATGAAAGGTGTATTGAAATGAAAGTCAGATTTCTTCTTGTCCTATTGTTGATCGCGCTTGCTTTTTCCGGTTTTACCGCGCTGGCTCAAGACCCTATTGAAGAATGGGCTGCCGGCATCAATGAGCAATACGGCGGCACCTCGATCACCGTGGCGGTGGCTTCCCACCCCTCCGTTGAAGCCTTCAAACAGATGATCCCGCGCTTCGAAGAATTGACCGGCATCACCGTCGTGCTCGACGAAATGGAAGAGGGTCAGCTTGGGCAACGTATGCTGCTGGAGGTTTCGGCCGAATCCGCCCGTTACGATGCCATGATGACCGCTATCGAGTGGAGCCCGCTGGTGGCGTCAAGCGGTTATGGCACAGCGCTGGAACCCTGGATCGAATCCGATATCACGCCGGAATGGTTCAACTATGAAGATATCCTGCAGGCATATCGTGACATGTTCCTCTGGGAAGATGGCATGCATTATGGCATCCCCTATGCCGGTGAAACCGTCTTCATGTTCTATCGTGAGGACCTTTTCGCGGAACACGGGATTGATGTCCCGACCACCTTCGAAGAGGTGATGTCAGCTGCGCAGTACTTCAGCGATAACGTTGACGGCGTACACGGCATCTCCTATCGCGCGCGTCTGGGTTGGGAATTCACCTATATGTGGTCGATTTTCTTGGCGCCCTTCGGCGGCATGATGGTTGATCCGGCGACGGGCGACGTAGCGCTGGATGCGCCAGGTACAGCCGCCTCGCTGGAATACATCCGCGATTTGTGGCAATACGGTCCGGTCGGCGTCGAGTCCTTCTCCTTCCCCGAAGCCTGGGATGCCTTCATGCTCGGTCGCGCCGCCATCATGATTGAAGCGTCTGCTGCCGCGCCTGAAGTCGAAAATCCGGACAAATCGCTGGTTGCCGGCAAGACGGGTTATAGCCCGCTGCCAGCCGGACCTGCCGGCGCATTCTCGGGCGTTTGGGGCTGGTCCTTCGCCATGATGGACGATTCCGATGACAAAGAGGCCACCTGGGCCTTCATCGCGTACCTGACCAGCGAAGGCTTGCAGAGCGAATACCTGGCAAACGGCGGCATCGTCTCGCGCGCGTCCGCGCTGGGCGATTCCGATCTGCAAGCGGCAAACCCCTACTACCAGGCGACCCTGGATACGCTTGAACAAGCAGCCGCGCTCGGCGAGCTTGGTTTGAGTGTAGTACTGCCGACACCGAAGTGGAGCCAGGTCAGTGAGATCATGGGTATCGAAGGGGCGCGCGCCTTCATTGGCGAAATTAGCGTCGATGAAGCGATCGCCAGCATGCAGGCACAAGTTTCCGAAATACTCGCGGATTAATCAGTTCGCGCATGGTGGCGGGTCGTCGACAGGGCGGGTCGCCACCATTTGGAATGCCGTCTATGAATAGCCATATTAGATCGCTGAGGCGCCAACCCTCCTGGTTGGTGCCAGCGGTTCTCATTTTGCCAGCCTTCGCTGTGGTTTTCTCAATAGCGGCCTACAGCGCCTTTTCGCTCTTGCAGCTAAGCACGGCTGACTTGACCTTCGGTGAACCCTTTCGCAACGCCGAGGGTGTCGGGCTGGAGAACTTTCAATGGCTGCTGACCAACGAATACAGCACATTCTGGGCGACCGTACGTGTCACAATTTATTACTTGCTGGGCACGCTGATTCCCGAATTGCTGATCGGCTTTGCCATCGCTCTGTTGCTCAACCGCAAGATGCGCGGCAATTCCCTGTTCACCGCGGTCTTGATCATTCCCGTCGTATTGATGCCTTCCATGGTTGGATTGATCGGCCGGCTCTATTTCTCTTATGACGGTCTTATCAACTACTTCTTCGAGAGCATTACCGGCATCCGCCACAACTGGTACGGAAAAGATCTGGCGCTGGTGGCGGTTATCCTGGTTGACATCTGGGAATGGACGCCCTTCTTCATCTTGATCTTGTTAGCCGGTTTGCAGACCTTGCCGGTGGAGCCCTTCGAGGCGGCGCGGGTCGATGGCGCCTCGCGCTGGCAGTCCTTTACTTTCTTGACACTTCCCTTAATGCTGCCCCTGATCTTAACGACCTTAATCCTGCGATTCATGGATGTCTTGCGCTTGTTTGATGTGATCTTTGTCATGTTCAGCGGCGGACCCGGTACCTCAACCACCACCTTGCCGCTTTACATTTACCGGACGACCCTGGTTCAACGAAATGTGGGACGGGGCTCCGCTGCGAGCGTCATGCTGATCGTCATTATCGTCTCGCTGACGGTCATCCTGATCAAGATGCGCGAACGCATCAAGTTCGAGGCTTAAGCGCATGAAGCTGAAGAATCCACGCGCCTTGATTGTCTCTCGTTTTCTCGATCTGCTGACGATCGCGGTCGTGATGGCATTCCTCTTCCCCTACCTGTTTATGGTGAGCTCTGCTTTCAAAACCCGCCTGGAGACATTCGCCTATCCGCCGGTCTGGTTCTTCACGCCGACGCTAGAGCACTTTCACAATATCTTCGACGATATGAACATATTGTTTTATATGAAGAACAGCAGCATTATCGCTGTTTGCAGTACGCTTTTGACAATTCTTATCGCCATTCCCGCAACCTACAGTTTCGCCCGTTATCGTTTTCGCTATAAGGAGGGCATTGCTTACGGATTCCTCTTCTTGCAGATGGTGCCGGGCATATCGATTGTCTTCGCCCTATTTTTCATCGCGCGGGCGCTTGACCTGTTTGATACGCACATATTCCTGATCGTCATCTATTTGTTATGGAATATCCCCTATGCCATTTGGATGATGCGCGGCTTCGTGGAGGGCATCCCGGTCGAACTGGAAGAATCGGCCATGGTTGACGGCGCTTCACGCTTCAAAGCCTTTCGTCTGATCACTTTGCCCTTGATGGCGGGTGGTGTCGCAGCGACAGCGATCTTGATCTTCATCGGCGTCTGGAACGAATTCAGCGTGGCATTCTTCTTGACCTCTACCAACGCGCGCACAATGCCCACCACAATCGCCTTTTTCATGACTCACTCCGGCATCAAATGGGGACCCATGTTCGCTACCGCTACCATCGGTACCTTGCCGGTGGTCATTTTCGCGCTGCTCGTGCGCCGTTATTTCATCTCGGCCCTCACATTTGGCGCAGTGAAAGGATAAGCATCTATGCTCTACGACCAGATTGACCAAGCCATCGAAAAGCATCGGGGCGACGCATTGGAACTCTTGCAGGAATTGGTGCGCATCCCGTCGCTGGAAGGGAAGGAAAAACCCTGTCAGGTTGTGCTGGAACGCCAATTGCTCTCGATGGGACTTGACGTCGACCGCTGGATACCCGATGACGACGAACTTGCGGCGCACCCGGCTTTTGTGCCAACCGGATTCTCTTATGCCGAGCGCCCAAACGTGGTCGGCGTCTATCGAGGCGCCGGTGGCGGCCGGTCACTGAAATTCAACGGGCATACCGATGTCGTGCCCATCGGCCCGCCGGAACTCTGGCGATATGGTCCCTGGAGCGGGGAATATGTCGATGGCAAGGTTTATGGCCGTGGCAGCGCCGATATGAAAGGCGGCGTGGTCAGCAACGTCCTTTGTGTGCTGGCGCTGCAATCCGCCGGCATCCGGCTTCAAGGCGATGTCATTGTCGAATGTGTGGTCGACGAGGAATCTGGTGGCAACGGCACTTTGGCTTCCGTCATGCGTGGATATAGCGCCGATGCCTGCATCTTCACGGAACCGACCGGGCTGGATAAACTGGCGGTCTCCAACCGCGGCGCCCAATTTTTCCGCATCACCGTGCCGGGCGAAGAAGGCGGCATTGAATACAAACACGAGTTGACCAACCCCATCACCAAGTCATTTGAGGTTTTCCATGCTGTTGAAGCCTATTCGATCATGCGCGAATCGCAGGTGTCGCACCCGCTCTATGACGAGATATACAATACCAAGGTGCCTACCGGCATCTGCAAGATGATCGCCGGCGAATGGCCCTCGACCATCGCCTCGCAGGCGATTCTGGAGGGCTCAATCGAATGCCTGCCTGGCGAAGACATCCATAAGATCAAAGCTGATTTCAAAGAATACATCCTGGAATGGTCACAGAAAGACGCCTGGTTTGCCGATCATCCGCTGCAGATCGAATGGTTCGGCTTATGGTTCGATTCCGCACAGATTGACCCCGATCATCCCATGGTCGGCGCCCTGGGCGCGGCGGCCAAGTCCGTCACCGGGCGCGAGGTAAAAGTCGGCGGCTCGGGCGGCTGCGACTTGCGCTTGCCCGTTCTCTACGGCGATACACCGTCCATTCTGTTTGGTCCCTCCGGCGCGATGATCCATAGCACCGACGAATTTATCGAGTTTGAGCAGGTCATCGATTGCGCGCGCGTCCTGGCTCGGATGGCGGTCGATTGGTGCGGTGTCGTGTCATAAGGAGATGCCAAGATGACAAACTGGTGGGACGATCCCCTACGCGCCGTCACGCTGGAATTCCCTGCCTCGGATGTGGCGACCATCGACGTCAAAGGCATCGTGAACGAGTCACACCGCGGACATGTGAATACCCTGGTGGTATTTTCCACCGGCTACTATCCGGGCGGAACCGCCTTCTATCAGAGCAAGATCGCGCCCCTATATCCCGGCTTGGGCGATCGCGATTTGCTAGCCGACGCCATCGAGACCGCACACGCCAACGGACAGAAGGTGGTGGCGTATTTGGCATCGATCTGGGGCAATCGCGATCTGTACTTCGCGCACCCAGATTGGGCGCAGCGCAAAGCCGACGGCCGCGTCACAACCTGGGACGAAGCTTATAACTCGGTCGCCATGGATCCGCTCAGCCCCTATCGCGATTATTTCGCCGCGATCGTGCGGGAGATCGCCGACAACTATGAAGTAGACGGTTTCTATTTCGATGAACCGAGCTTCCAAAGCTGGTCGGCAAGCCTAGCCTGCTGCCGCGCATTTGAAACGGAGTTTGGTGTGCCCATGCCGACGGAGGAAAAATGGGACGATCCCGTTTTCCAGCAGTTTCTGACCTGGCGCTACGATCAGATCGCCGGCTGGCGGCGGTCACTTTACAAGGTGGCGAAGCGCGACGATCGTTGTGTCTTCTTTCAAGGCGCCTTCCCGTTGGCGAACTTGCGTGGTGAAGAGACTCGGCTTTCCGGCGCGCCCCCCATTCCATCGTATTACCGCGAGCGCTTTGACGTCTCCTGGCATGTGCCTATGGCCCATGCCGATGACATGGCGCGCACCGCCGAGACGGGCGATGTCGTGCACATGGAGCTTTACCGCGCCAGTGTCGGCGAGCCGCTCTGGTGGTACGGCGTGGCGCTGCGCTATGTGCAGGCTATCGCCAAGGGCAAGCAGATCCTGGTCTTGAGCATGATGGCGCAATCGCCTTTCGACCTGTACGGGCTTGGTGAAGCCGAATTGCGCTTGTCGACGGCCGAGCTGCTGGCGAACAATGCCGCGCTGCTCTTCGCCCGCTATTATCCCGATCAAGTTGATCAATCGGCTTGGGATCGCGTTTATGAGCGCTTCGCCGAGGCGGAGGCGCTGGCGCCATACCTGCGCGACCGCCAGAGCATCCCTTATGTCGCGCTGCTCTATTCCCAGACCAGCGTGGAGCGATTCGACTATCGCGATGGCAAGCCCTCGCACTTGGGAGAAATTAAGGGCTTTGCCAAAGCGCTGCTGCAGGAAAAGATCCTCTTTGACGTGATCACGGAAGTGGACCTTTGCGCGGGCATCGGCCAATACCAGGTACTGATCTTGCCCAACGCCAGTTGTTTGTCCGCCAAGTGCAAGGCGGCGGTGCGCGCCTTCGTTGCGGCAGGTGGTGGCGTAATCGCATCTTACGAAACCGGCATGTACGATGATACGGGTCAGCGCGACGGCCCTGATGACCTGGCGCGCGTTTTGGGCGTACAGTACAGCGGCGAGACATTGCCATTTGAATTAGACATCTATATGCAGATGACCGCTGCGCATCAGTTACCGGTTGATATGCCCGCCGGCAAACGCCTGCCGACCATGGGCATGCAAGTTGTTGTCGAGCCGGAGGGCGCGCAGGCTGTGGCTCACGTGCAAGGGGCATCGGAAGTGCATTACGGCCCGCTCGTTGACAAGATCGGGCCGCCGGTTGTCTTGACCAATACATCTGGCGGAAACGGCAAATCCGTACTTTTCACGACGCCCATCGGCGTGCGCTATCTCGAATTTGGCATTCCCGACTTCCGCAAGCTGATCGCATTCGCGGTCAATTGGACAGCCGCCACGCCGTCACCCGTGCGTGTCCGTAACGCTAGTGACGTGCTCGCCGTGACCGCCTTCAAGCAAGGCGAGCGCACCTTGATTCATCTTGTCAATAGCATCCGCGACGAGACGCGCTTGCCCATTAACGAGACGATACCCAGTACCGATATTGAGATAGAGATTGATCTCGATATATCAGTGAAATCGGTTGTCGCGCACGGTGATGAAACAGATGTGTCCTGGAAGCAGGAGGGTGGCACGCTCTCGATTCAGCTTTCAGAAGTCGCCTTCCATGTGCTTCTGGTGATCGCTTAGAATGCGGATTGCGACGACGCAATCCACTGGTCTACGACCACTGCCAAATGAGGGAGTACCACAGATATGATAGGCGACTATGCCGCGAAACGGCAAAAACTGGAAGGCGACGGCTTTTGCCTGTTGGAAAATATTATTGATACGCAAATGCTGGCTAGGCTGAGAACGGTCACGGACGACATGCTAGCGCGGCAAGAGGCAGCTCATTTCGAAGAGAATCGTTCTCAAGGCAGTCTGGTTTCGGTCTTCGAAGATCCCTTTATGGCGAAGCTCGTCGCTTATAAGCCGATGCTGGCTGCGCTGACGAAACTGGGGTTTGATAGCCCCAAATGGAAGAGCGGATACGTTATCAGCAAGCCCCCGGAAAGTCCGCCACTTTTCTGGCACCAGGACGCGCGCTTTTGGGACGATCCGATCAGCTATACGCCGCAGATCATTCAATGTTTCTTGATGATTTATCTGGTTGATACGACGCCTGAGAACGGCTGTCTGCGTCTGATTCCGGGTTCTCACCTGAAGCGGCATCCGCTGCACGACGCGCTGCCGGACGCGCATGGGGACAATCTGGGTCGAATGAATAATCCGGAACACCAGGCGTACCAGCGAGCCGAGGGCGAAGTCGACGTGCCCGTGAAAGTCGGTGACGTGGTCATGGGCAGCGCGCGGCTGCTCCACGCTGCGCACGGCAACCGCTCGAATCGGCGCCGGACCAATATCACGCTTTGGTATTATCCGGCTTTTGATGACCTGCCCGAAAGCATCCAGGCTTTTCTGGCGCAGGAAACGATCGCGCCAGATTGGCACGAGCCGAACAGGGACCTGATTGAGCCTCTGCGGCCTCGCTACCATGGTGATGCCGAGCCGATCAGGTTGAACCGTATCCCCGGCCCGGCGTTGCAGTGAGGCAGACCGGCGCGGGTCCACAGGCTTGCGCGTCAGTCCCCGGCAGCCGGCATCGCATCCAATTCCTGTAGATACTCCTCGTTCGCTTCCAGCCAATGGATCGCCGACATCGCCGCTGAGGTCCCCTGGCCGACAGAAGTGGCGACCTGGCGCCAGATCTCGTCTTGAATCTCGCCGGCGGCGAATACGCCTTCCACGTTGGTGCGGTAACGCTGATCGGTGATGATGTAGCCGTTTTCGTTCAGCGCGATCTGGTCGCCAAAGACAGCGTTATTGGGGTCGTGCCCAATGAAGATGAAGACACCTTCGGTCGGGTGAATGGTCTCTTCGCCAGTGACCACGTTTTTCAAGCGAACGGCGTTGACGCCGCCGCCATTGTCGCCGATGATCTCCTCGACCACGCTGTTCCAGGTGAAACTGAGCTTCTCGTTGTTGAAGGCGCGCGTCTGTAATTGAACACCCGCGCGCAATTCATCGCGGCGATGAATGACGTTGACGCTGGTAGCGAAACGGGTCAGGAAGATGCCCTCCTCCAGTGCCGAATCCCCGCCGCCCACCACCACGATATCTTTGCCGCGGAAGAAAAAGCCATCGCAAGTGCCGCAATAGCTGACGCCGGCGCCGATGTAGTTTTCTTCACCCGGCACACCCAGCTTACGCGGATCGGCGCCGATGGTCACGATGACGGAATCCGCCAGGTACTCTTCGCCATAGGTCTTGATTTGGAAGGGCGAGCCCGTACTGAAGTCAATGCTCTCGACCAGATCAAATTCAACCTTGGCGCCGAAGTTCTCGGCATGTTCTTGCATGCGTTCAACCAACTCCGGTCCGCTCAAGCCATCAGGAAATCCCGGGTAATTCTCGATTTCGTGGGTGATGGCGACTTGCCCGCCCAATTGATTGCCCGCGATCACAACCGGCGCCAGTTGCGCGCGGGCGGTGTAGAGCGCCGCGGTCAAACCGGCGGGACCGGAACCTATGATGACAACACGTTCCTTTTTCATCTGCATTTCCTCGTGAATGTTGGTGTAAAACGAATACGATGAACGCAATTTTTGATCAAAGCAGTTCAAGTGTTTGACGATGTTCGCTCTATTCTCGGATCTCCTCGGGCGAGCAGATTAGTCCTGCCAGTTAGGCGGCGTGGCAAAGTCGAAACCGTCGAGCGCCTTTTCCCGCTGAATAACCGCCACCAGTGCCTCAAATTCTTCCCGGCAATCGCCCCAGTAATGCATGAACTTTTTCATCTCGGGCAAGATCTCGTTGAGATCCGCGCCGTTCGCGACCTGTTCCGCAAGCTGCGTGATCTTTTCACAGCAGTCATTGCAGTCCATTTTGATCAATGTTTCATCGGCAGGGGCGTTGAAGATGAAGTCGACGAGTTTTCCCAGTTGATCGCCATCAGGTTGTTGAGACATGGTGGCCGCTCCAAATATTGTCGTTATAACCTTTGGACGAATGACCGGCTGGGAATCTTACAGTGATGTCATTCCCCCAAGATGTTATGTTGCACGTGTTCCTGCAATTCCGACACATTTGTGAAGCACGTGAACTCTCGGCTGCTCGCACGTCTGAGCGTTTCGTCGCCTTCATCAATGAGCAGGGCGACGGCCTGACCGCGGCCTGTTTGAATGCCTTGTGGCCAAGCCAGGTCGAGTGTGGCGATGAGCTCGTTATTGTGGTCGAGCAGCTCATAGCCGAATTCGCCTCTTGGCAGTCCCTTCGACTCCATCCAGTCCATCGCTACGTTCAAAGCGGCTTCTTCTTCGTCACTGGCGATGCTTATGGGCCTGGGACGCTCTTGACGCTCAAGTGGATATTCCACCCCAGCCGGTTCGTCCAGTTCGCCTTGCAAAAGCTGGTCGAGGAAGTTATTGGCGGCTTGCGCCAGCAATTCGCGCCGCGCCGCGAGGAAATGACGATAGTTCTCGATCTTCCAAAGTTCGGGGTCCAAAGGAATCCAGTGGGACTCAAGGGCGCCGGGGTGCTTGGATTCGTAATATGGGAAGTAGTCTACTGGTGAGCGGGATGAGATTTCCAAGTTGGTATCTCTGGTCAACAAGGTGAAGTTGGCGAGGGCGTTTCGGTCCGCATTGGAGGTGTAGCCGCTTTTGTTCAGCAGCGCCTTTGGAAAGACATGGTGCAACTGTAGGCTGCTATGGCCGCCCAGCATGTGATGTCTTAGCTCAATGCCGCTTCCGAAATCGCGCGCACCATAGACTCGCGTCAGTATATATAGCAGGGAGTAAAATCGGCTACCGCGGGTATAGTCATCCAAATCATCTGGGTAAATGCGTAAATCACGACGCATCCCCCGCATTTGCTGCAAGAGCGCCGCAACGCCGTCTTCGTTTTCGTTGACGGCCAGAAGATCTTGGCGAACATTGGTTTCGACAGATCCTGAATACCGCCCCCATAAGATGGTGTGTATGTACCAAGATAGCATGCCACTCTGCTGCCGATGATCAGGCAAGCCATTCTTTTCAATAAAGGCTATCATGGCCGGCATAGAATTCGGACTTCGCAATACCGGATGGTGATCCAACCCCAATCGCGCGGCGACAATATTGAGAATTGTGTCAATATGCTTTTCAGCCTTTTGCATGCCCGATTGGATTTCCGAAATAGGTACGTCGACCAAAAAGGGAAACTCCGATTGTCCGGTGACGATGGCATTTATGCAACGAAGCAACCAATCCAGATTGAATTTGTAGTAGCCTTCGTTACGCCATTTCTTCAAACTCTTGTTCATTTCGTCGCGGGCATCGAGCCACTCCGCGCCAATTTTAGCTAATGCTAAATCTCCTTTTGAGAGTTTGGTGCCACCGCTGTTGACTTCATTGAAGATGTCGACCACAACATCGATTGTCTTGTCCGCCCCGGTAACGGTTTCGTCAGGGATTTCGCGATCCTTTATATTCACTATGTTGTTCAGTCGATCTCCGTATATATCTCGGTCAGGATGATCTTGGTACTTGCCGGCAAAGTGCCAGACACCCCTCTGCATCAGATCCGTAATGGATACCCATTTCGGGTCGTCCTTCATTTTGACTGGGCCGTAAAACTCAAAATCTTCGGTCGCAACATTGAAATATAGGTTCAGAAAGGGCGGTGGTTGAGAGCCATCATAGAAGCGAGGCTTTTTACCACGGATGATGCCGTAGAGCGTGGTTATGCGCTGCTGTCCATCGAGCAACAGCTTCTGCGAGCTTCCCGCTGAATTTCCCAAGTTGCGTATGAGTTTATCGCTGGCTTGCGTATCCCATATCAACAAGCCACCAACTGGGTAATCTCTATAGAGCGAACGCATCAGATTGCGCACTTGCGGTCGGCTCCAGACATAACCGCGCTGGAATTGCGGTAGATTCAAACTGCCCATATCAATTTGGTCGAGAATCGTGCTTACTTTCACTTACCTACTCCTCTCCAAGCTACCATTTTGTCACGCCTTGAAATCCGCCTTCCGCCTCCGCGCCGCATCCAGGAGCTCCCGCGCCGACTGCATTCCTGCCTCGCCGGCAGTTCCGAGCATCTCCGCCAATTCGCTGATACGGTCATCATCGTCGTCGAGCGCCTGCACCCTTGTCGACACCTGTGCGCCCGTGACTTCTTTTTGGGCGCGGAAATGGATATCCGCGTACCCGGCCAGTTGCGGCAGATGTGTCACGCACAGGACTTGGTGCCCGCCCGAAAGCGACCAGAGCTTCTCCCCGACGAGGGCGCCAATTCGCCCGCCGATACCCTGGTCAACCTCATCAAAGATCAAGATCGGCGTCTGGTCGGCGGCGGTGAGCACACGTTTCAGCGACAACATGATGCGCGCCGCTTCGCCGCCGGATGCCACTTTCGCCAACGGCAACAGCGGCTGCCCGGGATTCGCGCTCATCATAAACTCGACATCGTCCATGCCTTTGCCATCGAATTTGTAGCGCTTGTCGCCCACGATGCAGCCCGAAGGATGTTCCGCCTGTGCCAAGCGCACTTCAAAGCGAGTTTGCTCCATGCGCAATTCCTGCAGCTCTCGCACAACCGCGCTCGCCAACGCTGAACCGGCCCCGGCGCGCGCTCGGCTCAACCGCTTGCTGATATCACCTATTTGAACAAGCAAACGCCGCTCTTTTAGCCTTAGTTCAACAAGGCGTTCTTCGCTGTGGTCTATGCTTTCCAATTCTTTCGCTGCATCGGCCGCGTACGACAGGACGCCGGAGATGTTTGTGGCTTGAAAGCGCCGCTTGAGCGAGCGGATCAATTCCAGGCGTTCTTCCAACGCATCCAGGCGGGAAGGATCATATTCGATCTCGCCGGCATAGCGCGATATCGTTAACGCCAGATCTTGCGCCTGCTGTGTCAAGTCCTCCGCCAGTTGGTGCTCGCCGCTCAAGTCGGAATCAATCTGAGCCAGCTTTGACAGCGCTGCGGCTACTTGCATCAAGCCGTCGATGAGTGGCACTTGCGCGTCACGATCGTCGCCATTGAGCAGTTGCGCGCATTCCTGCGCGAGCGTCGCCAGTTGCTCGCTGTTGGCCAAACGATGGCGCTCGGCTAGCAGACCAGCTTCCTCGCCCGGCTCCAACGCCGCTGCACGAATCTCTTCAACTTCGTGCCGCAGCAAGTCCGCTCGACGTTGCAGGGTCTCCTTGTCTTCGTGCAGCCGCTGTATCTCGCCTTGCACGGCAGTTAAGTCTTGTACCAGTGTAGCCAATCCGTCCCGTACATCCAGCAAATCCGCGTAGCGATCGAGCAGGTCGATGTGGTGCCGAGGGCGAAAGAGCGAAAGGTGCTCGCTCTGGCCATGGATATCGAAAAGCAATTGACCGATCTCTCGTAGCAATGCGGAGTTGACCGTTACGCCATTGATACGCGCGCTTGAGCGACCGCGCTGGCGGATCTCGCGCAGGACGGTCAGATACCCGGGATCGTCAGCAAGCAGGTCTTCTCGGTCCAGCAGCGCGTTGATTGCGCTTCGATTGCGCGCGTCCAGCGTGATGATGCCTTCAACGACGCAGCGCTCGCTGCCTGCGCGGACGAAGGCCGGGTCGGCTTTGCCACCGAGAAGCAACTCGACGGCGTCAATCAAGATCGACTTGCCGGCGCCCGTTTCTCCGGTGATGACATTGAAGCCCGCGCCAAACGAGAGTTCCAACTCGTCGATCACTGCAAAGTTTCTAACGCGCAGTTCTTCTAACATAGTGGAGCGGTCAAAATATCGTCCGTCTTTAGATGGACACCTTGAATCGAGCGAATGCGGTAGAGGCGGCCAGCGCCATATATAATACTGTGAAGATGCCCAAACCAGACACAAGTAGCCCGACGCCGGCGCCACCTGCCAGCACACCCGCCGCGCACACGTATCCGCTATAGCGCCCGCGCCTGCGTCCCGTCAATTGCAGGGCGATCTGCGCGGTCGTGCCGCCCAGCGCCGGCGCGATGACGATACCCAAGAGCAAGATCCCGCCTACCAGCGATGTGACAAAGGCGATGATTGCCCCGCCGATCATGCTCAAGACAGCGACGATGGCGTAATCGAATGTCGTTCCCTCGAAGAACTTGTTCTCGTGGCCGCGCACACACTGGCGACAGGTATAGCCGACCGGCGTTCTCTTAGCACAGTCGATGCACATATAGCGTTCGCAGCGGTTGCAACGCAACTCGGTATCACGCTCGGGGTGTACGGCGCAGTAGTGAACATCGCTTTCAAAAAGAATATCCGGAACCTTTTCACTCATGGCTGCCTCGTGTCTATTCAACTCGCGTCCGCGACCCTTATTCGTAAAATGTCATGCGCCGCGGACCGTGCCGGTTGATGCGCGGTTCCATCCGGTCAAGCAGGGAACGATAAAAGTAGTTTCGTTCGCGCAGGCGTACGAACTTGCTGACCGGCTCGGCTGAAGTGATGCAAACGTGCTGGTTTTCCGTCAGTTCCGCGACCACGCGTCCGTCCACAGTCAGCACAACCGGATGACGGTTTTCGCGCGTCGGTTCGATATCTACCACGGCGCCGCGCGACAGGACAATCGGTCGTTCCATGCTCAAATGCGGCGCCATCGGCACCATCAAGATATTGCGCAATTCCGGCGGCAGGATCGGTCCACCGATCGCCAGCCCATAAGCCGTCGACCCCGTCGGCGTGGAGATGATCAGTGCGTCTGCGTTGTAAGTGGTCGTCCAGTGTTTGTCGATATAGCTGTTGATCTGAACCATGCGCCCAAACACGCTTCCGCTGATAACGACGTCGTTAAGCGCGTTGTGGCTGCTCAATTCGGTGCGTTTGTCCTGCATCAACGTCGCGCGCAGCATCATGCGTTCTTCAATCCAGTAGTCGCCGCAGAGCAATTGATCCAACCCGCTCTGCCAGTCGTCCGGACTCTCTATCTCGGTCAGGAATCCCAACCAGCCCATATTGATGCCCAGCACCGGCACATTGTGCTCGGCACAGACGCGGCCCGCGCGCAGCATGGCGCCATCGCCGCCGATCGCCATCACGACGTCCGTGCAGGCGACGTCGTCTGCAACGGCGCCTTCGTCCCATTCGGTCCACAACCAGTTGTCGATGCCGCGCCGGCTGAGCGTCGCCGCGATGTCTTCCGCCACCGGATGGGTATCGGGGCGGGACGGGTGCGCCAGTATGCCGATCTGTCTGATGTCGCTCAAGGGGACCTCTCTTCCGGTCCATTAAAGTCAAGCTCATTATGACAAAGTTCGGTCGGCAATCCTATACGTAACCATGCGACGAGGGCAAATCCGAGAGCGGTGACGCCTACACGTGTGCCTCCACATGTTAGGCAAGGGATTCGACAGCGCGGCCTCGTCATCCCGCTTGAGGATCGGCAGGCAGGCGGCAAGGAGCACCTCGCCGCGTTGTAATGCATGGAGGAAACGATCGCGCAGCAGCGAGCGGAGCTGGATGCACGAGCGAGTGAGAAACACCGTTTAGACCAACTAGAAAAATACGAGGACGTCGTCTGAATCGTCCTCTTTTCGATTCTGTTGAACGATGTGTCTTCTGCTTAACCGAATCTTCCGGCGATATAATCCGCTGTCTCTTGTTGAGCCGGGCTCTTGAAGACTTTCTCGGTCTCGTCGTACTCGACCATTTCACCCCAGCGCGTCTCGTGGCCGCCCTCAAGCCTTTTGCGGATATTGAAAAACGCGGTGAAATCGGACGCGCGTTGCGCCTGCTGCATATTGTGCGTCACGATCACGATGGTGAACTCGCGCCTTAGCTCCCACATCAACTCTTCGATGCGCTGTGTAGCGATTGGATCCAGGGCCGAGCAGGGCTCGTCCATCAAGATCACGTCGGGCTCAATCGCGATCGTACGCGCGATGCACAGGCGCTGCTGTTGTCCGCCCGACAGCGCCAACCCCGACTTGTGTAGATTCCCGCTGACTTCGTCCCAGAGCGAGGCATCGCGCAGGCTGCGCTCGACGATGTCGTCCAGGAGGCCCTTCTTTCTGACCCCCAGCAGTCGCGGACCATAGGCGACATTATCGTAAATGCTCTTGGGGAAGGGATTGGGTTTCTGGAATACCATGCCGATTCGTCGCCGCACTTCCACTGGATCGACCTGAGGATCGTAAAGATTTTGGCCGCGGTAGACGATCTGGCCCTCGACGCGCGCGCCGGGCACCAGATCCAACATGCGGTTGATCCCGCGCAAGACCGTACTCTTGCCGCAACCGGAAGGTCCGATTAATGCGGTGATCTTGTTCCGATAGATCGGCAGGCTTACATCAGCGACAGCGCGGAAGCTGCCGTAGAAGAAGCTGCAATCGCGCATTTCTATCACCAAGTCGGCGCCAATCTCGATTTGCTCTTGAACTTGCATAAATCAGGTCCTTATCGAATATCGATTGCGCAGGATAATCGCCGCGGCGTTCATGGTTAGCAACAGCGAAAGAAGCACGATGATGGCGGCTGCCGCGATATCGCCGTATTGACCCTGCGGACGAGCGGTCCACTGGTAGATCTGTATGGGCATTGCCGTGAATTGCGAAAAGGGGCTGGTTGGGTCTGTCAGCAAGAAGGTCGCCGCGCCTACCACAATCAGCGGCGCGGTTTCCCCGACGGCGCGCGAAACGGAGAGTATCATACCGGTCATGATGCCGGGCAGGGCAGCCGGCAGCACTTGCCGCCAAATTGTTTGCCAGCGCGTCGCGCCCAGGCCGTAGGACGCTTCGCGGATGGTGTAGGGAACAGCGCGGATGGCCTCTTGCGCGTTGATGACGATGATCGGCAAGATCAGCAGAACCAGCGTCAGCCCGGCTGAAACCAGTGTTCGCCCGTTGGGCGCGAAACTGTTGATTCGTACCAGACTTGCCATTAACTCGTCAACCACTTCGTCGGGAATGCCGGCATCATTGTCCACATCAATGCGGAAGTGATCGGCGCGAATTTCGATATCGAAGGGCTGATTGGCGGCAACCGGCGCCACATCCACGCTGATATGGAGCGCCTTTGCAAGCGCATTGGAAATCTCGTGAATATCGGAGTTACCCTGCATTGTCAGGGTCGGCGTACCGAAGTGCAGGAAGGTCTCGACAACCAGCTCCGCCACGGGACCGTCAATCATTGCCGAGTCGCTGATGATCGCGCTGCCGTCAAAGCGAAGCCGATCATCAAAGATCGGCGCAATCCGTTCGACCACGGTCTCGACGCTGGGCACGTCAAAGTTGTAGTGGAAGATCAATCCACTCGAAAAGGGCGCCAATGCCCGAACGAAGATGGCCAAGCCCAGCATGCCATAAATGATCGACGGCACGCCGGCCAGGTTGCGTATATTGGTTTCGATCAAGCGATTGATGATACCATGTTGCGCATACTCCTCGAGATAAATCGCAGTGCCGACGCCGATGGGCAGTGCCACTAGCACCACCACCGCCATCAAGCCGATGGAACCAGTCAGCGCAGTGCGCACGCCCGCCAGGGCCGGTGTGCTCGACATGGGTGTGGTGATGAACTCGGGATCCAGCCAGCTGTAAAAGCGAATCACCCGCACATAGGCTTCCTCAAGGCGCTCTTTCTTTTTGTAAGAGTCGAGAATCGGCCCTTTGATTTCGGCTTTAATTTTGTCGAAATTGAAGATTGTTTCCGCCAATGTGAAGCTGGCAATGACATGTTGTTCAACGACCTCGTCCAAGACCAACCGTCGCAGCGTGTTGTTGTCGGCATAGCGCGCCAGCAAGCCCGCCTGCGCTTCATGGCTGACGCTTTTGAGCAATTCGTCCGCTATTGCCGGGTCGACATCCGGGTCGTCGACGATCTCGGCGACCGTGACTTTGGTGAAGTCGGTGGCCGGTACCTTGCTGATGGTATCGCGGATCAAGACCCGCAAGCGACCCCCGACATGCTCCGCCAGGATCAGAGCCAATTCTTCGTTGTTCAGCGCCTCCAGCGGCCTGCCGTCGGTCAGGGTCTCCGGCTCAATCGCATTGACCACACCGACCGTGCCAAAAGCCTCGTTGGCCACGTTCAAAAACAAAGCGATCAGCGCCAGCCCCGCCACGCCGACCGAAACAAGGTTAAAGATCCTGCCCAGTTTGCCGCGGCGGCGCCGCGCCTGCAGGTGCTGGAAAAATTCTGTTTCGCCTGGCATATAGCGGCCGTCTTTGGGCTTCGACTTGTCGGCAGCCATCAATATGCCTCCCGAAAGCGACTAATGATGACGTGACTGAGTACATTGAGGATGAAGGTCATCAGGAAAAGCGTTAAGCCGATAGCGAAGATGCTGTTGTAATTGATCGAGTCGTAGCTCAAGTCGCCGCCGCTAATGCGCGCGATATGGCCAGTCATCGTTTCCGCGGAATCAAAGGGATTGAAGCTGAAGTTGGGTCCCGCGCCGGCCGCGATCGCCACGATCATCGTCTCGCCGATGGCGCGCGATATGGCAACGATAAAGGCAGCCAATATGCCGGAAAGCGCCGCCGGCATCACCACCTTGACGACCGTTTCCAGCTTGGTAGCGCCCAAGCCATAGCTCGCCTCGCGCAAGGCAATCGGCACGGCATGCAGCGCGTCCTCGCTCATGGAACTAATCAGTGGGATGATCAAAATGCCGACTACCACGCCGGCCGAAGCCGTGTTGTAGATATTTACCACGTCAATGCCGAAAATGCCGCGCAGCAGCGGCGTCATGAATGTCAGCGCGAAATAGCCGTAAACCACAGTGGGTATGCCCGCCAGAATCTCTAATATCGGCTTCACGGTATTGCGCACGCGCGGAGTCGCGTATTCGCTAAGGTAGATGGCCGCGCCGATGCCGAGGGGCAGCGCCACTAACATGGCGATGGTGCTTGTCATCAGCGTGGCGTTGATCAGCGGGATCACGCCGAACTCGCCAATGGCCGGGATCCAACTGGTATTAGTGAAGAACTCGATAATAGTGGGCTGGTCGTTGTACTCGACCACGACGCCGGCGCTATGCGGCGCGATGGTGTGCTGCCCGCGGATACCGCGCTTGACCTCGAAGCGAGGCAGATAGCCCTCGTCGACGAAACCTTCTGCGATGCGCTCGCTCAGCGGGTACACTGTCGAGCTCCCCGCGATACGGATCTCGCCATCGCGTTGCGCCGGATCTACGTCTGTCAACGCAGTCGCGCCGGTCGCCCGCATCCATTGGTTACGGGCGCTGGCAAGCGCCTCTTCCCCAGCCCCGAAATAACCGACATCAACGATCACATCGTTGACGCTGCTCAAGAAATAACTGATGAATTCCGCTACTTGGGGATGATCGCGCATCATGCCGGCATCGCTATAGACCATCAGTGGCCGCGCTAGGGCATAGCTGCCGTCTTCGACGCTTTGCGCCGAGGGTATCACGCCATCCAGTTTGACCATGCGCAGGTCATCGCTGTTCGCCAAGAAGTAGGCATGGCCGAAGAAACCGATGCCAAAGGGATTGCGGTGGATGCTGCCGACTAACTGATTATCGTTTTCCGACGTGATCGGCTCTTTAGCCAGCATCGTCGACAGATCATCATCCAGGACCCTTTTCGTGAAGAAATCAAAGGTGCCGCTGTCCGTTCCGGGGATGACCAACTGAATCGGCTCGTCCGGCCATTCCGGACGCACTTGCGACCAGGTTTCCGCTTCGCTGAATATCGCCTGCAATTCGGCGAAACTCAACTCGTTGACGAAGTCGTTGGCTGCGCTGACCACGATCGCAAGCGCATCCCTGCCAATGTGGAAGGCGATCGGCGTGATGCCGACGTCAGCACAACTATCAATTTCATCAGCCTTGATCAGTCGGCTGGCATTGACTATGTGGGGGCGGCTTTTGCCGGTTTCCGCAAGAACCTTGTCGGACGCGCAAAAACGCGCGAATCCACCGCCCGTGCCCAGCACATCAATCTCAAAGTGGTTGTGCTGGAATTCGACAATCTCCATGACTTCCTTGCCGACTCGGATGGCGCCGCTGTCCTTGACAGCTTCCAGCGCTTTGCCCGGCTGGACGGTAAAAGTGGTCGTCTCTTCGTCCATATCCTTCAAAATTGCGCGATTGCTTTCCACCCATTGGTCGCGCGTGAAAAACGAAATCGACTCGTTTCCCAGCACGAGAATGATGCCGATGGTCGTCAAGATAGAAACGAAGCCGCAAGTAAATAGAGCGGATTGAATGAGGCGCTCGTGTAACTTGAATCTGTGTTTCAAGTCGAGTGATCCGGTGTTCTGCCGCACTCTGTGACGCGTCAAAGCCGGATGTTGCGATTCACTCATGGATGGCTCTTCTTATTTCGACCAAGCCCACATGTGGCGCGACCTTGTCCAAGTGTTGGTGGCGAAAACACACTTCGTTTTCGTTAAATGAATGAACATTAGGGCGCAGGGGAAAACAGCACAACATCATCTTACTGTATCCCCGCGCCCACAGCTATCGATATCTCGATTACTTATCCACCTTGCGAATTGGCTTCCAGGAAGGCGATCTTTGCCGCATCCAGCGCCGCGACAGAAGCCGGGAAGTAACCTACATCAATCACCTCATCGTTGACGTTTGTCAGGTAGAAGTTGATGAAGGCATTGACCTCTGGCTTTCCCGCCATGATGCCGGCATCGCTATAGATGAAGAGCGGGCGCGCCAGCGGATAGCTGCCGTCGTCTGTGGTCCGCGCGTTCGCTTCAATTCCCTCGATACTGAGAATATTAAGCGTGTCCTTGTTTTCAACGAAATAGGCATATCCGAAAAACCCGATGGCATTCGGGCTGCCGGTGATGCCTTGTACGAGTACGTTGTCGTCTTCTGATAACTGCGGGTTGGCGCTCAGAATTGGCTCTTCATCCTCGTCGAATACTTCTTCAACAAAGTAGTCGAAAGTGCCACTGTCGGTGCCGGGGATGAAGCGCTGGATTACTGCGTCGGGCCATTCTGCGCGCACATCGGACCAGGTCTCGGCTGTGCTGAAAATCTGCGCAAGCTCAGCCAGCGTCACGTCGGTGACGAAGTCATTCGCGGCGGAGACGGTTACAGCCAGGGCGTCGGCGCCAACACGGAACTCGATTGGATCGCGGCCGATGGCGGCGCATGATTCTCGTTCGCTGTCTTTGATCGGGCGCGAGGCATTACTGATGTCGGTTTCACCTTCGACACAGAAGCGTTCAAAGCCGGCGCCGGAGCCGATTGATGCGATGGTCGGCGCTACGCCACCTGCGTCGGCCCATAGCTCCGCCATGCGCTCGCTGAGCGGGAAAACCGTCGAGCTGCCGGCAGTGATGATTTCGCCCTCGGGATAATCCAGCGGATCCACTTCCGGGAGATCTTGACCCTGTGCGAGGACGCAGGTCATAAGCAGCGTCAAGGCCAGGAACAAGGAAACAGGGCGTAAACTCTGCATGTTTTAGCCTTTTTTCGCAAATCTGGAAATTGCTTCACAAGGGGATTGGATATCCATATCGCCACCAAGTATAGCGACAGTCTGTTAACTGACATGCACGACAGATTAATCTCGCATTATCTTGCTGTTAAGGTCTGGGCAAATCTCGTTTATGAGGGCATCAAAAGTGCAGGTCTGTATTCAGTGCAAAACTTCACCACCGAGTACACCGAGCTTCGCGTAGACACTGACCGGCGGTACCGAGTTTAAGACCATTACAAGGTGAATCATCTGCAAATCTGCTACCAAGGTCGAAAGGATTCTGCGCTGATCTCTCATTTATAGCAGAATTACGACTGGTTCTTTGTCACATAGATGCTTTTCTCTGTGCCTCTGTGGTCGATTTATCTTTTCAATAATTCGCATATTTGTGGACAGTGATTTTGATGCGATTGCCCGGGCGCGATTGCCGGCTGCACTTGTGATTTTGCTATCAGACGATAGAATCAGACTAGGGAAATCAAAGAGCAAGCTCGCTGATGTTCAAGTATTTGCGGCGCCGCGTCATTCAAGCGATTCCGACCTTTTTTGGCGTCACTATCCTTTCGTATCTGGTTATTTTGACAGCGCCAGGCGATCCGGTGGCGATGATTACGTTTTCGCCTCGGTCCGATCAAGCCACGATCGACCTGATGCGGCGTCAGCTGGGTTTGGATCAACCACCGCTGCTTCAATATGTCTACTGGCTGGTCGGCAACGACTGGACGACGATCGACTACGACGGAGATGGCATCGGCGAAACGCCGGGACAGCGTCGTGGCCTCCTGCGCGGCGATCTGGGCAATTCCATCAAACAGAAGCGTCCGGTGATGGACTTGATCGCGCAGCGCATACCCGCTACGCTCCGCTTGACTGTGACGGCGCTGGTTCTGGGTTATCTGATTGGCGTTATTCTAGGTGTGCTGGCGGCCGTCTTTCATCGCACCTGGGTCGATCAAGCGATTCGGATCGTCTCGGTGGTGGGCAATGCGGTGCCTGCATTCTGGCTCGGCCTGCTACTGATTATCTTATTCGGAGTCCAGCTTGACTTACTGCCGATAAGCGGCATGCAGAATATCACCCGCCGCGCCTTCAACCTGGGCGATGCGCTGCGACACATGATTTTGCCGGTATCCGTGCTCTCGTTGAACACGATCGCCTTCATCTCTCGCTTTACCCGGACACAAATGCTGGAAGTTCTGCAACAGGACTACGTGCGCACCGCCTACGCCAAAGGCTTGCAAACCAGAGTCGTCTGGTTGCGTCACGCCCTGAAGAATGGATTGCTGCCGGTAGCGACATTTTTCGGTCCTTCCATCGGCACTTTACTGGCAGGCTCAGTCATTATCGAGCAAGTCTTTCAATGGCCCGGCATGGGCAAGTTGATTATCGACGCGGTTTTCTCGCGTGACTATCCCTTGGTGATGGGTTCGGTAGTCGTCGCCTCCGTCATGTTCATCGTCGGTGTGCTGCTCTCGGACGTGATGTACGTCGTTCTCGATCCGCGCATCCGCCTCGAATAGGAAGCCATCCAATGAAGGCTGATATCGCCAAGCTGGCAGACGACCAAAACAGGCGCTATTCGCGCTCGTTTTGGCGTGACGCCCTGTCCTTCATCCGACGCGATCGCCTGACGATCATGGCGATCACGGTGCTGGTCATCGCGAGCACCATTTGCGTGGGTTCGCCACTCGTTATCGAGCATATGCTGGACCTGGATGTCAACAATACCAGTGTGCCCAACCGCTTTAAGCAGCCTGGACAAGACGGTTACCTGCTGGGAACCGATCAGCTCGGTCGCAATCAATTCCTGCGTCTGATTTACGGCGGCAGGGTATCACTGACCATCGCTTATCTCGCCAGCGTCTTGACCGTTTTCATCGGAATCACCCTGGGTTTGCTGGCCGGTTATTACGGCAGGCAAGTTGATGATGTGATCTCGTGGGGCATCAATACACTAAGCGCGATCCCGCCGCTTTTCCTGCTGTTAATCGCCTCCGCAGTCTGGGAGCCATCGACTGAGGTATTGATCATCGTGCTGGCGGCGCTTGGTTGGGTCGGCACCAGCCGGCTTGTGCGCGGCGAAGTGCTCTCGCTGAAAGAGCGCGACTACGTGTTGGCGGCGCGGGCACTGGGCGCATCGGATTTTCGTATCATCGTCTCGCATATCCTGCCCAATGTCTTTTCCATTGTGATGGTTACCATGACAATCATCGCCGGCAACCTGATTTTGATCGAATCCGGCTTGAGTTACCTGGGTGTCGGCATCCAGCCGCCGACCCCGACCTGGGGCAATATGCTGACGGATTCGCGCAGCTATTTCGTCACCGGCGTGCACCTCGTCTTCACACCGGGCATCCTGATCATGATCACCGTGCTCTGCTTTTATCTGGTCGGCGATGGCTTGCGTGACGCGCTGGATCCCCGGCGGTATCAGAAGTAGCACTAGCCGCGCCCGTCACGTGCTACACTATGAGCAGTCGAAAGCTGCTGACAACATGGAGCGTCAAGATGTTTGATACAGTCAAAGTCACCACAAAACGCTGGAAGCTGATGAGAAGGTTTAAGTGCTTCAATGTCAAGTATTATTCTGAAAAGCTAGGCAAGGCAATGGCAAATGTGGACGGCGATTTCAATCGCAATTATCATCATGAACAAATCCACGACACCATCCAGCAGATTTGCGCGAAAAACAACATTGGGCAAGAGGAATTGAGCTTGATTGAAGTGGAATTAAACGACTACATCAATGACTTGGTGCGCGCTGCGCACGATGAAGAATCGCGTAAGTTGAAGGCGCGCGAGTTTGTAGAAACGCACATAAAGATCAAGCGGGTAGAAGGTTTGGAACTCGACAGCAAGTTGCGGTCGAGCGAGTCATAGCCCAGTCGTTGTTTGCCTAGTTGATCGACAAGATTCAATAAACTAAAGGGCGACTCACAGAGTCGCCCTTACTGATACTAACGATGTGAGGATAGCTAACTTTCAAGCGTCCACTTGTGGACGTCCGCGGTATATCCGTAGAAGACCCAGAACGCCTTTGGCTCGAAGCCTTGGACGCGCTTGTTCGCTGTCTGCCAGATATTCGGCACAAAGGTCCAGTCGTACGCCACTTCTTCGTGCGCGATACGCTGGATCTCTTTGTAGATCTCGCCGCGTTCCGCGGGATCGCAGCCCGGCACCGTCCGCGCTTGATCGATCAAGGCGTCAATCTCGGGATTGATATAGGAAGCGGGGTTGGAGCCACCGCTGCCAGTGGCAATATCCATCGGTCCATAGAGGTTGCCCATGAAGTCGTGCGGATCCGGCGCGCCGCCGGTGCCACCGCTGTTGCTCATCGAGGTGGCGTCCATGTACTGACCCCAAAGGATTTCGCTGAGATAATTCGCCCACTCGACCTTTTCCAGCGTCACGTCAAAGCCGATATCGTTCAACTGATCCTGCGCGACCAAAACCGTGGTCTCGAACATCAGGAGAATATCGCTGTAGGAGATTTTGAATTCGAGGCGCTGCCCGTCTTTCTCGCGCACGCCATCACCATCCTCATCAACCCAGCCCCCTTCTTCGAGCAGTGCCATAGCGGCTTCGGGATCGTAGGCGTAGGGCTGGATATCGTTGTTGTAGGCCAGACCATGTGCGGGATTAACCGCGCCGACCAAGGGCGTGCCACCCTGGGAACCACCCATCGTTTCCAGAACGTCGGCCTTGTTATAACCCATGGCGACCGCTTTCCGCACGTTGATGTCGCTAAAGATCGGATGCGGTGGCTGATCGATCGCGTTGCCGTCGGCATCAAAGGCCGGGCTCGGGTTTACCGGATCTGCCCAATTCATGGCGAAGTACTTGACGGACATCTGTGGGAAGATTTCCCATTGCAAGTTGCTGGTATCGGCAATCTGCGAGAAGAGATCACCATGCAAATAGGTATAGTCGATCTCGCCTGCCTGGATCGACGGCAGCACTAGCGCTTGCTCTTTGATGTTGCGGTTGATCAAGTAGGGAATACCGACATCGCCGCCCCAGAAATCGGGATTGGCGTAAAAGCTCTGATAAGCATCGGGTTCCCAAGAGTCCATGATGTACGGACCGCCACTGATCTCGAGCGGATTGGTGCTAACGTCGTTGGTGGCAAAGTCGCTGAAGTCCATCTCAAAGCGATGTGCGGGCAAGAAGCGCGCGCCGCCCAAAGCGCTAAAGCCGGAACAATCGACTTGGCTGAAAACGACCTCGTAGGTCTTGTCATCGACGATCCTGACTTCATCGACGAACTCGAGGTCCGACGCCATCCAGGACGCAACCGCATCTGACTTGATCGCATCAATGACGAATTTCATGTCATGTGCTGTAATCGGTACGCCGTCTGACCATACTGCGTCTTCCAAAATGGCGAAGGTGTAGACCAAGCCATCGTCAGAGACTTCCCAGCTTGTCAAACCGGGTATGGGCGCCAAAGTGTCGGGATCAATCTCGTATGGCTTGGGCCACAAGAGGCTGTAAGCCTGGAACGACGCGCCATCACTGCTGATGGCATGATTGAAGGTGCTAATATTGCCGAAGCCGCGAATGACGATGGTTTCCGAATCTTGTGCAGTGGCAACCATTGCGGTAAGCACAAGCGTTAGGATCATTAGAAACTTGAACACTCTCATGGGAATCTCCCCTTTTCTCATCTTTCGAGCGAATGCTGCAATGTAAATCCGCACCCTACTATAACACTTTTGCTCCCCACTTACGAAATCCGGCGGGCAGCGGACCCTCGTCACGGGGGGCCAACATGAACTGAAAACGTAAGAACGCTGAAAATCTACACTTGCGCTTATAGAACAAAAGTGCTATCCTTTCCTTCGTAGCATGTTGCGGGCAAAAACACTACACTTAAACCGACATTCAGAGTGAGCGAGACAAACGATGGCAAAACGGACACGAGTAATGAAGGAAACCCAGGTCTTTGAGAATCAAGATCACGAAGCCAGGCAACGCGCGCTTGATGCCACCCTGACCGATATCACCAAGCGCTATGGCGACGGGACCATATTCAACCTGGGATCCGGCAACAATTTGCAAGTGGATACCATCCCTACCGGCTCGCTCGGCATAGATATCTCGCTGGGCGTGGGCGGTGTGCCGCGTGGGCGTATCACCGAGATTTATGGACCGGAAAGCTCGGGGAAGACGACACTTTGCTTGCATGTGGCTGCCGAAGCGCAAAAGACCGGTGGAATCTGTGCGTTCATCGACATGGAGCACGCGCTGGATCCGCTCTATGCCGAGAAGATCGGCGTTGATATCCAGCAGCTTTATGTCTCGCAGCCCGATACCGGCGAACAAGCCTTGGAGATCACCGAGCACCTGGTGCGGTCTGGCGCGCTTGATGTCATCATGATTGATAGCGTGGCGGCTCTCGTGCCTCGGGCGGAAATCGAAGGCGAAATGGGCGATTCACATGTGGGCTTGCAGGCGCGCTTGATGAGCCAGGCGCTGCGCAAGCTGGCCGGCGCCATCAAGCAGTCGAATGTTTGTGTGATTTTCACCAATCAACTGCGCGAAAAAGTCGGCGTCATGTTTGGCAGCCCAGAAACGACGCCGGGCGGACGCGCGCTAAAATTCTACGCCAGTGTGCGCATGGACATCCGCCGCATCCAGCAGATCAAACACGCCAACGATATCGTTGGCAATCGCACCCGCGTCAAAATAAAGAAGAACAAGGTGGCCGCGCCCTTCAAGGAGTGCGAATTCGACATCATGTTCAATCACGGCATCAGCAAATCGGGCGAGATCATCGATATCGGCACTGAACTCGATATCGTAGAGAAGCGCGGCGCCTTTTATCGTTATTCGGACGAGTTGCTCGGTCAGGGGCGGGAGAATGCCAAGCAATTCCTGCAGAACAATAGTCACATGTCGGATACAATCGAGGGCAAGATCCGCAGCGCGTTTGGTTTGCCGTCGCTGGCGCAGGTAGCGGAGGGAGAGAGTTAGCCTTTCATTTCATTCCCCCTGCCTGGCCAGCCAATCCGCCTCGCTGACCAGCTTGCCATTGGTGACTTCGCTGCTGACCATGCGCTTGTTCTTGTCGAAGTAGATCTCAACTTCGGCCTGGAAAGGACAGCGATGACCGCTCGCCATCTTGCGCACCCAATAGCCCTTGCCTTCGTCGGAGCGTGACAGGTCGTTCATGGGGTCAACGCGAATGCGCAAAATCTCCTGACAAGCTTTGGGCTGCACGTAAAAATAGATCCCGCGATCGTCCGAGCGTGATCCGCCACTTAGGAGACTCTTTAAGAATTGCACCGTCTCGTCCTTTCGATCTTGCGATTATCCTACGCCGCAATTGCCTAGCTGTCACCTTAGCGCCGGCTACGCTCGTCGCGCGGCAGTATCGGTCGCGCCAGCGAAACCAGCAGCCACAAGCCAGCTAATAACGCGAAAATGGTGGCCACTTGACGCGTCGGCTCGCTGAAGGGCTGCAGGGTCGGCAGTTGTGGCGCTTCTTCGCTGGGTTCCAGCCGCACAACGGTAAACTCGTCGACCACCTCCGCCAGTGTACTCAGGTCGGCGGCCTGCGCCGAGGTCATACGCGCGAACAAGGTCTCGTATATCCAGGAATTGCGGCTAAACATGTACAAGGCGCTCAAGGCTTCCGGCGCTTTATCCACCGGTATCGCGTTGGCATCGAACACTTCGCTGCCGAATTGAATGGTGACCCGCGGGTTCTGCAAGACATTTTTGTACCAGTCGGTATTCTTGCCCCAGCCGCTGACAATGTAATACTTGCTGCCGTGCCGCCGATACTCGACCACAACATGGCGCGCTATCCCGCTCTCGCGCCCTTCGGTGGTCAAAATCAACAGGGGAATCCACTTCAAAGCGGGACCCCAGCCCAGCTGATACAGGTACAAGGGCAAGCGAAATATTGTTTTGGCCAGTGATTCCAGGCTTGCTGTCGAACCGTCAGACAGAGACATAATCGCGCTTCTAGCTTGTCAGATCTGTGGCGTTAGTTTACTCAATTTACTGGGGTTTGCCAGTCCTAAAGCTCGTGGGGCATTGACAAAGTTCTTAATTTCGTGTTTACTAAAATTACAATAAGGAGGTTGCAACTATGAAGAGAATTACGATAGTCTTATGCGTCTTTTTCACATTCACCTTCGTTATTGCTCAGGAACCTGTAATCAGTTATGAATTCGAGGGTCGAATTTACGATACTATAGACGAAATTGACGAGTTACTGACAACATCAAGTCTATATTGCACTGGCAGGTTGACTCAAGAAGTATTGCAGCGTGGTTATTTTGATGTGGGCGACACGATAGTTTGTTACAGAACAGAATCAGATATGAACAACCTGTTAGCTATGAACAGAAGTCTCGAACAAAGCTACAACCGAACGCCTGCCCCCGGCGAGAGCAGTGCATTAGCTGGTCAGGCTAGGTGTGCCTACCGCCCTTTTGGGAAACCTTATGGCCAGCATTATTATCAAGGAGGTTATCCAGCTGTTTGTCGAGGGAATGGCTGGCACTTTGTTACTTTCCGGAATTGGAATCCACCCTACAGGACCGTGAAATCTTATCTTCAGAATGGAAACGGGTGTACAGAGTTGGAGACACAACGACCTGGGCATGGATCGACTATGCACCACTTATGCAGGTCCTACCGCGCTGGCTTGTATTTGCGGTGGACAAGATGGTACAGTTGGCAGTAGTAACTCGTCCTTGCATTGGAGGAGTGGTGAAAAACAAGGGTATAACTAAAATACATTTGCCGGATGAATACTGGTATCCCTTTGCGCATCGCCTAGAATGAGATTCTAGGCCATTTCATTACGTTTTTGCCATCCCTCTTTCTTAAGGGAGAAATCTAGGGCGAGGGTTCTATAAATATGCCGATCCCAGCTAATTCCAATCTGAACGACGGTTGTCGCGCGATCGATAAGAATCATCGTTTTGTCCCCGCATGATCTGTCGCCGCGCCTTTTGCACATCGCTTTCGTGTTTGAGCAGGACCGTCAAGGTGGTTTCCAGCGTCTTTTCGTCGATGTTATCGGCATTGAGCATGACCAGCGCCTTTGCCCAGTCAATCGTTTCGGAAACGCTGGGATTCTTCTTCAGGTCCAGCCGGCGCAAACCTTGAACCACGTCTACGGTTTGCTGCGCCAGCTTGTCCTCCATCTCCGGTACCCGCATTTTGACGATATTCATTTCCGCTTCACGGGTGGGATAATCGACGAAGAGATAGAGACAGCGTCGTTTGAGCGCTTCGGAAAGCTCGCGCGTGTTATTGCTGGTCAAGACAACACTAGGATGGTGATTGGCTGTAATCGTGCCCAACTCCGGGATTGAAACCTGAAAATCGCTGAGGATCTCCAGCAAAAAAGCCTCGAACTCGGCATCGGCGCGGTCGATCTCGTCGATCAGCAGAACCACAGGTTCATCGCTCAGAAGCGCCGCCAGCAGCGGACGCGCCAGCAGAAATCGTTCGCTGAAGAAAACATCGTCTTCTTCACCCAGGCGGTCGGCAGCTTGGCGCAAAGTATCAGCCGCCGCCAGCAGATCGCTCAATTTGTCGCGCAGCAACTGCGTGTACAGCATCTGCTTGGCGTATTCCCATTCGTAAAGCGCTTTGTTCTCGTCCAAACCCTCGTAACACTGGAGGCGGATCAAAGGTTTTTCGGAGGCGCCCGACCAGGCTTTTGCCAGTTCCGTTTTGCCTACACCTGCGGGTCCCTCCACCAGCAGCGGTTTGCCCAGCCTGTCTGCCAGGTAAACGACTGTAGAGATTTCGTCGCTGGCGATGTACTGCACTTGGCTGAGTGCCTGGGTCACGTTTGCAACGTCTTCGAACATAGGCAGGCGATCCGTTCTGTCGCGTGATGGATAGGGGCTAAACCACTTACCTGGAGTGTAACCGACTTGTTCTTGTCCTGGCAAGCAAACTTATCAAAGTCTAGGCTGCGAAGCGCGTGAGTTGACAAGACGATTTTTACCTGTTCTATTCGTCTGGAGATAGCTTTCGTGAACCGCTGAAGGAGAAGAGAATGGCGGATGTAATCTTGCAGGATCGTGTGCCGCTGCCAGCGCAAGCTGCGTTTGACACTTTCGTGGAGCAAATGGACGTCTGGTGGCCGCGGCAGGGTGTCTTCCCGTACAGCTTCGCGCCGAAGGCCACCTTTCCGCGCCACATCCGCTTCGAGGCGCAGTTGAACGGACGCTACTACGAGACCTTCGCCGACGGCAGCGAGTACGAGATCGGTCGCATCACCGTCTGGCAACCGCCGACGGCACTAAGCTACACCTGGCAGGCCCCCACCTGGCCAAGCCACAGCCAAATTACTTTGCGCTTCACTTATGATGGCGAGGGCACGCTCGTTACTTACGAGCAGGATGGGTTTGCAGAAGCCGGCGTGCCGGAGCTGGTCCCCTATTATCAGATCGGATGCGGACAGACGCTATCGGCATTCATCGCGCATTGTTGCGCCATCTTTGACCTGCAAAAGCTGGGGCCATGATTCAATCGAGTAGGCCGCCAATACGTTCGATAATGTAGGCGCCGATGTCGGCTTTGCTGCGTCGGTCGATCTTGTGCAAGCCGCCGTCCATGTCTAGCACCAGCACGCGATTCGTATCCACTTGGAATCCGGCGTCGTTGGCGGTGATATCGTTGGCAATCAACAGATCCAGTCCCTTTCGCTGCAATTTGTCGGTGGCGTTTTCGACCAGATTCTGGCTTTCTGCGGCAAACCCAACCACGATCATGGGATAACCTGTTTCGGCGCGCCGCTGCTTGACACTCATCAAAATGTCGGTGGTGCGTTCCAGGGACAAAGTAAGATCGTCGTCCGCTTTCTTGATCTTTTGCGCATGGACATCCAGCGGCTTGTAATCGGCGACGGCCGCCACCATGACCAGCGCAGTCGATTCAATAAGATGTTCGAGCACGGCATCTTTCATCGCCTCGGCAGAATCGACCGTGACCAGCCTGGCGCCCACCGGTGGTACCAGGTGCTGCGCTGCCGATATCAAGACGACTTCTGCGCCGGCATCAAGCGCGGCTTGCGCGATGGCATAGCCCTGCTTGCCCGACGAGCGATTGCTGATGAAACGTACCGGATCAAGCGCTTCGCGCGTACCGCCAGCCGTGATCACCAGCTTGTGCCCCGCCAATTCGCCATCCATGCCCAAAATGCGCCGGATTTGCCCGATCAGGGTAGCCGTCTCCGGCAAGCGTCCCAAGCCCGACAAGCCGCTGGCAAAGCGTCCGCTTTCCGGTTCAATCAAGTGGACGTCTCGTGATCGCAGGGTTTCTAGGTTGGATCGCACCGCGGGATTCTCGTACATGCCGCCGTCCATCGCCGGGGCGATCGCAACAGGACATTTTGCAGCCAGAGCGGTTACTGTAAGGAGGTTATCGGCAAATCCATGCGCCAGCTTGGCGAGTGTGTTGGCGGTCGCGGGCGCGATTAGAAGCAGGTCAGCGTCTTCCGCCAAACCTACATGCGCAATGTGTGTCGGCAAGCCGCCACTCCCGTCAGTCTGCCATAGGTTCGTGTAAACCGGACGTCCGCTCACAGCTTGAAAGGTGAGCGGCGCAACAAATCGCTGCGCGGCTTCCGTCAAGATCACGTCGACAATGGCGCCCGCTTGCGTCAATTTGCTGACGAGATCAACCGCCTTGTAACTGGCGATGCTCCCGCAGACACCCAAGACGATGCGTTTTCCATCCAATATCGCGATTGTGTCCATGGCTCACTTCAATCTACTTCTGCAGTTCCATGTTACACAATGCGAGCAGGAAACAAAAGGATTTCGTCTTACTCGCCGCGCTAAACACCCGCGCAGAGTAGGCAAAGAGCAGGGCAAATCAACTCGCATTAACCTGCCCTTTCTGTTAGAGTTGGTTCGACTGTCGGGACGATTGAAGCGGGAGAATTCGGTATGAAATCGGGCGAGGCAACATGGGTGATCCGCGTGCCTGGCTTGGTCTTTATCGCTCTGGTATTGCTCCTGTCTTCTTGCAGCCTCGGCGCCCCAAACGCGGAAATCGCGCCTGTCGCATTTTCGGGTCCCCCGGTGATTCGCATCGCTTCTCCCTTGCCGGATCAAACCTTTCTGTCCGGTGCAACGGTGATCGTTCAAGCGCGCATCGAAAATGCCGGCCCGGACCTGGCGCGGGTCAGTATGCTGCTGGACGGAGACGTTCTGGGTGAAAAGCAGGATCCAAATCCGATCGGCGCTGCGGTTGTCCCGGTCACCATCGATTGGCCGACACGCGATCCGGGTCAGTTCGAGATTACAGTGACGGCAGAACGCGGCGACGGCAGCGGCGCCAGCGAGAGCGTCTCGATATCGGTGGTCCTGCCACCTTCAGACGAGCAAGCGCAAGAACCGCAGGAAAGCGTCGAAGTCTCGACTCCAGAAGAGGAACTCGTCGAAGCGACGGTCGTCCCGCCGCCTGTTGAAACTGAAGTTGTCAGCACAGACATGCCTGTCGTTTCCGTGACCGATTTGCCGCCAACCAGTCCGCCGCTGCTGTCAAGCGCTAGCGTTGCGGCCGTGATTGCAAAACCATCAAACTTGCGTCGCGGTCCCGGTACGTCCTACGAGCTGGTCGGCAGTATCGGCGTCAACCTCGAAGTGGTAATTGTAGCGCTAAATCCCGATCGTGACTGGTACCACATTCGTTACGGCGACCAGGGCGATGCCTGGATCTATTCGGAATTGGTCAGCCCTAGCGGCGATCTCGCCGGTGTTCCTGTAGAGTCGGGTCCAGCGCCGGCTCAGCCGGCAACAACTGCGCCGGCAGCCGGCGGCGTCAATTTGATCATTGCAGGCGTCAGACTGGAGCCCGAGAACCTGGTCTGCAACCAAGCCGGCAAAGTATATGTATCAATACGCAACGAAGGCACAGAGGATACGGCCGCGGGCGGCTGGATAGCCGTAGAAGATACCGTTCCCGGTCGAGACGCGGTTGCGGCGCAGTCAGATCCAGCCAACCCCTTCCCGACAATACGAGCGGGGGAGACCATAACATCTTTTCCTGTGAACATTTCCGTCAGCGCTTATTCGGAAGAAATGCACCGCATCGTTGTATCCATTGACAGCGGCGGTCACATTGCCGAGACGAACGAAGATGACAATTCGGGCTCCCGAGACTATACGCTGCAGCGGGGCAACTGCCCCTGATCGCATGTCTCAGCGAGGCAATCTCTTGCCCTAGCATTCTCCATTGAATTACCCTACATTCTTTTGTTCGTGCGCCATCAGCGGAAAGGCAAGTTTCTTTGGCTTCCATTCTTGTAACCAACGACGACGGTTATGACGCCCCCGGCATTGTGGCGCTGGCAGAAGCGATGCGCGCCTTTGGCGACGTGCAAGTCAGCGCGCCAGCTACCAACCAGAGCGGGTCAGGTCATGCGATTACGCTCTTCAAGGATATTCCTTATCAGCGTTGCACTATAGGAAGCGATATTCCGGCGCTCGCTGTGGGTGGATCGCCCGCCGATTGCATCGCTGTCGCCATGTTGGGCTTGCTGGACCACAAGCCGGATATCGTCGTTTCTGGCATCAATCGTGGCGCAAACATGGGGCAAGACCTGACATACAGCGGCACCGTCACCGCAGCGCTGGAAGCTGCGATTCATGGCTTGCCCGCCCTTGCTATGTCCTTGGCTGTGCCGCGCGCCGATCGCGTCGAAGATTACCAGGTGGCTGCGGAAATCGCGATTCGTATTGCCGGCAAAATTTTGGAAGAGGGACTGCCGCCCTTGACAATTCTCAGCGTCAACGTGCCCGGTGTCGCACGTTTTGAGGACTTGCGTGGTATGCGCTTGACGCGGCAAGGCGTGCGGATATACCGAGATCAACTCAAGCACGTTGACGGAGGTGTAGTCCGTGTCGAAGGCCAGCCTCCGGTCGGCAATTTTGACGAGATCGGTACCGATATCTGGGCGGTTCATCGCGACTTTGTCAGCATGACGCCGGTCCACCTCGATATGACGGCCCATCAATTCATGGCGACGCTGGAAGCCTGGGATCTGCGTTTGCCATAGCCCAGCAGTTGCATCAGCCCAAATTCATCGAAACTCAGACATCAAATTCGACTCCCTGCGCCAGCGGCAACTCGCTCGAGTAGTTGATGGTATTGGTCTGCCGGCGCATGTAAGCTTTCCAGGCATCGGAGCCGGACTCGCGCCCGCCGCCCGTGTCTTTTTCGCCACCGAAAGCGCCGCCGATCTCCGCGCCGCTGGTCCCGATGTTGATGTTGGCTATGCCACAATCGGAACCGGCATGGGAAAGAAAACGTTCCGCCGCCAGTAGATCGCGCGTGAACAGCGCGCTGGAAAGTCCCTGCGGCACCTCATTGTGCATGGCAATGGCCTCATCCAGTGTTTCATACGTCATGACATACAGGATTGGCGCGAAGGTCTCTTCGCAGACCAGAGACGTCTGCCGAGGCATGCGGATGATGGTCGGCTCGACGAAGTTTTCGCCAATCGCCGGCAGTTTGCCGCCGCCGGCCAATACGTGACCGCCTTGCGCCTTGGCGCTGTTTATTGCTTCCATCATCACGTCAACCGCGCGGCCACTCACCAACGGGCCTAGCAGCACGCCCTCTGCCATGGGGTCGCCAACCGGCACGGACTGGTAAGCTCGCACGAGACGATCACATAGTTCGTCGACGACTGAGTGCTGCACGATAAGCCGGCGAGTGGTGGTGCAGCGCTGGCCGGCGGTGCCGACGGCGCCGAAAAGAATCGCGCGGATCGCCATGTCCAGGTCCGCGTCGGCGCTGACGATGATGCCATTGTTGCCGCCGAGTTCCAGGATGCAGCGCCCGAGGCGTCCGGCAACTGCCTGCGCCACATGGCGGCCGACGCGGATCGAACCGGTAAAGCTGATCAGCGGGAGGCGTTTGTCGCCGATCATGCGCTCGCCAATAGTGTCGTTCTCGCCGATAACCAGATTAAATACGCCGTCAACGCCGTGCTTCGCCATCACCCGGTTACAAATGTGTTGTATGGCAATCGCAGTCAGAGGCGTCGTGGGCGAAGGCTTCCAAATCATCGTATCGCCGCAGACGGCCGCGATGGCCGCATTCCACGACCAGACCGCTAACGGAAAATTGAAGGCGGTGATGATGCCAATCGGTCCCAGCGGGTGCCATTGCTCGTACATGCGATGACCCGGGCGTTCCGAATGCATGGTTAAGCCATAGAGCTGTCGAGACAGTCCGACAGCGAAGTCACAGATATCGATCATCTCCTGCACTTCGCCCAAGCCTTCGGTGCGGATCTTGCCATTCTCCAATGTGACCAATTCACCCAGCGGCTCTTTGTATTCGCGCAGCGCATTGCCCAGATCGCGGATGACGTCGCCGCGCTTTGGCGCCGGTATCGCGCGCCATTGCTCAAAGCCTGCTTGCGCCGCCGCCACCGCCCGGTCGTAGCTTTGGGCGGCGCCTTGCGCAATGGTGGCGATGACCTCGTTGCGGGCAGGGTTAATAGACTGTAGCGCCGTGCCCTGTGTGTCACGGATCCAGTTATCGACGCCGCAGCAGACGCCGGCGTTCATGTCGCTGATACCAAGTCTTTGCAAAATATCCTTCATGTTTGAAGCCTCCTTGAACGTCTCGTCGCCGTTCATCTTCATGGCGATTTGAGGTAGATCGGCATCACGCTTTCGGCTGGTAACAGGTTTTCGTCATCGCAGCGCAGCCGTTGCCAGGCGATCTGCGCGATATATCCGGCGCGCCGGAGCCGCGTTGCCGAAGAAAGCAAAGTGATTGCTTGCCCCGCGCCAATCGCCATGCGAACTCGCTGCAGCCCGTCGCCTTCGATTTCGCCGGTAAGCGCACACGGCAAGTCGCAGGCAGAAAGCAATTCATCCCAACTTCCCAGATTCATTTTGCCCGAGACACGCCAAACGCCGCTATCACAATGGTAGATCGCCCAGATTACCCGATTGCGGCCGGCGGGCACGGTCACAATCAGCGGGAGCGAACGATCCACCGCGCTAGAACTGGCAGCAGCCGTATCAAGCGTGGTTACCGGCACAAGTGGCAGATCGCGGTCGGCTGCCATGCCTTTTGCCAAGGCCACGCCAATGCGCAATCCGGTATAAGAGCCCGGACCGACCGAAACTGCCAGCGCAGTCAAGTCATCCGTCTTTGTGTCGGATTGCGCCAGCATCTGTTTGATCATGGGCGCCAAGATTGTGCTGTGCTTCCTGTCGACCGTCAACGTGCATTCAGCCACGAGGCTATCACCGTCGTGCAGCGCCAGGCTTAACAATCGAGTGGCGGTGTCAATTGCCAGCAGCATCAGTTCTGTTTCCGTCTTTTCGATTATCCCTGCGGCCTATCAGTTGCTGATAGGCCGCCAGAAGCGTCGCGAAGCGATCGCCGAAAGCTTGCAGGATGAAGTAGCGCTCTGACCCTCCGCCATCGTGGATATTCACCCATAGACGAGCGGAAGGCAACACCGTCAGTATGCGCTCCGGCCACTCCAGGATCACCGTCGCCGAACAATCCAGGATGTCATCCATTCCGATTGAATCCGCGTCAATGGCACCGCAAATTCGGTAACAATCAATATGAAAGAGTCGGGCATCGTCTCTGGCCCGGGTATGCTCGTGCACCAGGTTGAAGGTCGGGCTGGTCAACGGTGTACAAGCCCCCCATCCGGTGCCGATACCACGGCTATAGGCCGTTTTCCCCGCGCCCAGATCGCCGGAAAGACAGATCACATCACCAGCATGCAACAATTGCCCGAGCAATTTGCCCAGTCTTTCAGACCGTTGCGGACTGGTGCTGGCGAACTCCAATTGGTATTGTCGCTGGACGTTCACTGCACTCTCCTGCCTGCATTTACCGCCGCAATTATACTCGTTTACGCTGGTTTTTCCGCCACTGGTTAGGCGCCTGGGCAAACACATTATCCATACTCAGACGCCTCCACCGGTCCTCGTGCATTACCATGCTTGCTCGAATCGATTGGCATCGGCGAACTGATGATACCATCAGTTACCCGGCCACTTCGCTTGAGAGCCTGTTACTCTTGGGCTATACTGCTTTTGTATTCGTTCAAGCAGGTATCAGGAACACGAAGGACGCATGAACGCTGAAGATCGCAGCCAGGCTCTCGAGGCTATCTTGCGCAGGCTTTGCCTGGTGGTTGAGCAAGTCAAGTGCTGCGTGATTGTCACTCAAGATGGTCTACCAATTGCCGGTTATCCAGCTGAAGTAGATCAAATCGGGCTCGGGCGCCCGATTGAGAATAGGGAGTTAGCGGCGCTGGCGGCCTCGCTCACTGGTGCAGGAGAACGAACCATGCACCGGCTGGCACAGGGCAAGCCCGGGCGCCTCGTCCTGGAAGGGGAGGCCGGTACGATGTTGTCCTTTCCCCTTGGAGAAGTATCGCTGGCTGTATTGGTAGCATCCGACGCGAATCTTGCTCAAGTGCTGTTCGCCGCGCAAAAAGCCGCCGAGGAAATCGAATCAGTCCTCTCGCCCGTCTGAATCGGTCACCGGTGACGATTGGCTTTCCCGCATTCGCACACTGTCATTCAACCGCAGATCACAACAGCAAAACAGCCGTTCATGTGACAAGACACGAGACCTCTACTGATTCGATTGGCGTGTTAACCGGTCAAACGTCGGCGAAGGCCTGGTGGTAACGCATATGGCCGCGAACGCTGCCTATCAGGCTTTGCTCAAGAACAAGCACCATAAAGTGCTGGTGCGGGCCGTCCGGCTTGACCCAGTCCGAGGTGAATCCAAGCGGAAGCGCCGGTTGAAAACCGAAGCGCGCATAATAAGTGGGATGCCCGACCAGAAACAATAGACCGTAACCCGCGTCGCTAACGACCTCGATACCGGCGCGAATTAACGCGCTCCCGATGCCGCGCCCTTGTCGAGCCGGTTCCACGGCGATCGGTCCCAAGGCGGGAAAACGCCAGACACTTCCGCCGTCCGAGACCTCAACCAGACTGTAAGCGGCATGACCGACCAGTTGATCGTTGCTCAGCGCCACCTGCGATAGCCACAAGGCGCCCTCGTCGCGCAAACGATCGACGAGGTCCGCTTCCTCGGAACGGCCAAATGCTTTAACTTCCAGGCCGTGGATATCTTTAATGTTTTTGGGGATTTCTTGTCGTATGGATATTTGCATAGACTTTCTCGATTGTGCGAGCAGGACGAATATTAGCCGTTGCCAGGTGACCAGTGAACAACGAGAATATTCGCGGCAACCTTCTTTTGCAAGTCCAAGTGGGATTCGGAAGTAATCTATGAGCACAGCCAAATATCTCTACTTGACCACCAGCGGGCACAAGACCGGCAAATCTCATGAGATCGAAATCTGGTACGTCGAACATCAAGGCTGTTATTATCTCGTTTCGGAAAAACGCGAAGCTGCCCATTGGGCGCTCAATATCCAGGCAAATCCGGCAATAAGCTTTCGACTGGGCGATGAAACCTTTTGCGGAATGGCGTCATTCCCCAACGATGAAGCGATCATCGCTGCGGTTACGTCGAAGATGGACGAGAAATACGGCTGGAGCAACGGTCTTGTCGTCGAACTGTGTAGTGAGGGTGCTTGACTAATCCGTGCTAATCGCCGTCAGAACCTGTTTCGCCTGGATCGGTCCTGGCGAATTCGAGCCAGCTAGCGGACCTGTCGCCATCAGGGATCCAGCCGCGCGGCGTATCGGCCATGGCGATGCGCCACCAGCGTTGCGCTTCTTCACAAACAGGGCCGCCTACAATGTCCATCAGTGTGCCATTCTCGGCAAAGAAAACAGTGCTAGCCGCAGTATTTGGCACGGCGTAGATCGGCATGCCCTCGTCTTCCGACCGCGAAACGATCACCGAGGAACCAACCTGCAAACGTGTGGACAAGAGTCCCGGGCAATTGGTGTCGATAGTGAAGTCCAGCGAGCCGTCCGGCTCGAATTCGGTCACATAAATCAAACTGGCGGCGTAATTGCCCTGGTCGAAAGTGCCCACCCATAAGTCATATCGCCCGACCGCGGCATCGCTGAATCCAATACTGGGATTGCTTAGGACAGAGTCGTCGCTGCATCGCCACCCGTTTTCCGCGGAATTGACCAGAAGGGTCATATTCGCTGGGCTATGAACGGAGAACCAGATGACTTCGAATTCTTCGGTCAAGTTGATGCTGAAATCAGGCGCTTCTGCCACGAAACCGATACACTCGTCGCCGGTCACGTAATCCGCCACCGGATTGCGCCCCCCGCCGACCACTTGTTTGATCACCGGTACCGGTTCAAAGCCGGGGGAAAGCGCGATCTCGCCATAGGTCGGATACTGCGTTAAATCCGGACCGGTTGCGGTGGTCGGCAGTGTATCCGGACCCAATTCAGAGATCCAAAGGGTGCTAAGTTCGCTGGCGCCTTCACCGTAGCTACCGATCCAAATCCGGTAGGGTCCCGCAGCGGCATCGTGAATGACCAGGGCAGGATTCAGACCGTTGGTGTCATCGTTGCAGGCTCAACTGCCGTTTGGCGTGTTGATGACAAGCGTTGTATCGACTTCGCCATCGGCCAGGACCGTGATCCGCTCGAATGATTCGGTCAGTTCCGCCACGAAGTCTGGTGGGCTTGCGGCATAGCCGAGGCAGTTTTCCCCTAAGCCCAGCGAAGCAACGTCATTTTCGCCGCCGCTGAAAAGCTCGATGCTAAATGGACGTGGCACAAACCCGGGTGCGAATGTCTGCATGCCATAAGCGGGTTCGCCCCCGGGATCCAGACCATCCTGCGCAACAGTGGCGCAGACTGAATACAGGAGAAACGCGAAAATGCTTGTGAGCCTGGGAATAGAAAGATTCATTCAAGGAATCCTGGATTGTTGGCACCATTTGCGCTCGCGCGCGGATTGTCGCTTGACGTATTTTAGTCTACTTTCACGATCGAGCATCTGCATCGCGAGCCGTCTTTAGGCTATCTTGATCGTGCCTGACAGACTAACCTCCGCCGTTGTGGATTGCTCCGTTGAGTGGATAGCAAGTGTGAAATTTAGCAATTTAAGTGTTAAAACGCCACTGATGTAGTATTTTGTGAAAGACATATTCTGTGTAGGGTGGCTTGTGAAATTCCTGTGGGCGCGGAACGCTGTGAGGAATTGACGGCAGACGATGTCCGCAGTTGAGCAAAACGAAAATATCGTAAATCGCGGCTGCCAGATTCGTTGGGATTGTCAAATAATCTGTGAGAAAAACAGAGCAGCTCCCCTGAACACAGGGGAGCTGCTGACAGATAAAAGTCGCTGATGGGCCAAGTGGATCGTCAGGCGATGTTGGTGCTGCGACATGTACCGTGGGTGCTCACATATCGCGCCGCGATCCAGCCGGTCAAATCATCGAAACTGACGAAGAACCAGTTGTCTGTGCGTTGCGTCGATGTCATCAATGTTTGGTAGGCGATGATCGTCAATACGGCGCCGCCATCGGGCGCATCACGCAGGTTCAGATTGTACAGCGTAGTGACCTCGCATTTCGACAATTGAGCAGTCGGCTGCGGCGTTGCTGACAATTGAGTGGTCGCTTGTGGGGTACCGGATGGAGACACCGCGGCAGCTGAGGGCGCGGCCCTTTCTAGTACCAGCACGCCGGCGCGACTTAGCTTGGCGCAAGTCATGCCATCGCGATGTTCGAACTCGACGCATTCCACCGTTCTTGTCATTCGCGTCATGAAAGCTGACCCGCGAGAGCGAGACTTGGCGCTTGGCGGAATGCAAGGGACGATGTTTGCCTCGAACATCAAAATCGTCTACCATTTGAGTTACCGCGCTATCGTTGCTTAGCAGCAAGGTGCCCGCTCATGCAAGATCGAATGGTAGAGTTCATCCGCGCTATGCGGGCCGCCGGAGTTCGAGTGTCCTTGGCCGAAAGTCAAGACGCCATGTTCGGCGTTGATCACACCGGGGTCATGGATGTGGCGGCCTTCAAGAGCACGATGAAAGCGACCTTGGTCAAAAGTCACCGACATCAGCCAGTCTTCGACTATTTGTTTCCGCTTTTCTTTTCCAATAACAAACCTCCCTTGCAGAACATCCTCGATCAACTCAACGAGGAAGAGCAGCAACTGTTGCAAGAGGCGACGGGTTCGCTCATGGGCAATCTCGACGCGCTGCGCGACCTGCTCGATCGCCTGCTGCAGGGGCGCGAATTCAGCGAGGAAGAGTTGCAGCAACTGGGAGATGCTTCGGGCTTGCCACAAGGAGACGAAATGGTCATGCGGCCCTGGTTCGAGCGGCGCATGAATCGCCAGTCCGGTTTGACCCAATTGGATCGCCTGCTCGACGACCTGCTGGAAGAGTTGGCGGCTATGGGCATGAACGAAGAAGCGCTGGAAGAATTGGAGGCGCTGCTGCGCGAGAACATGCAGGGCTTGTCCGAGCAAATTTCGCAGCATGTGGGTGCCACGCTGGCTGAACAAATGGCGGAACGCGAACCGCGCGAACGGCCCGACCTGCTGGATGTGCCGCTGCAGCGCTTGAACAGCGCCGATATTGAAGACGTCCGCGAGGAGATTCGTCGCCTGGCAGCGCGCTTGCGCACCCGTGCCGCCCTGCGCCAAAAACGCGCCAAGTCCGGCCGCTTTGATCCGCGCAAGACCATCCGCAAGAATATGCGCTATGGCGGCGTGCCGATGGAAGTGCAATTCCGCAAGCGCCACAAGAAACCCACGTTGATCCTCATCTGTGACTTGAGCACTTCAATGCGCTATGCGGTGGAGTTTCTGCTGACTATGGTCTACGAGTTGAGCGACCAGGTGCGACGCACTCATAGCTTTATCTTCATCCATGACCTGGTTGATGTCAGCACCACATTGACGGAATTGCCTCCGCGGGAAGCAGTGGCCCGGATTATGGCGGAGAATCCGCCAGGCTATTACAGCACCGACCTGGGCAATGGCCTAAACACCTTCGGCAACGATCACATGCACTTGATTGACAGCCGCTCGACCATCCTGTTCTTCGGCGACGGGCGCAACAATTACAACGATCCGCGCCTCGATATCGCACAGGATATGCAGCGCAGAGGACGGCGACTGATCTGGTTTTGCCCCGAGCCGCGCCGACAGTGGGGCAGCGGCGACAGCGACATGTGGGAGTACAGCATGTACGCCGATAATGTGTTCATGGTTAACAACCTGCGCGAGCTGGCGGATTCGGTTGATCGATTGCTGGCGGATGGCTAGGATTGCCCTCATTCACCGGCGACACACTTTTTTGACGATGGAAGGGCTCTCGATGTGCAGCGGCATAAGGCTTCTGAAGACTATTTCCCAGGGCAATGCAATTCTACTCGCTGAGCGTTATACTGTCTCTGTCAGGTCAAAAGTCGAGGTTTGAAATGGCGATCAATATCAATCCCCGCATGAGCGTCAAAGAGTATTTCGAGTGGGAATTGCAAAACGAATTCAAACACGAATACATTGATGAAGAAATCTACGAAATGACAGGTGGAAGTGGCAAGCACAGTAAAATTCCCGTCAATATCTCATTTGCCGTTCTTAGCCAGATCGATCGCTCGAGTTATGTCATGTTCAACAGTGAAATGCGCATTAAAGTCTCCGAGACTCGCTTTGTGTACCCGGACCTGAGTGCTGTCCGCGGCGAGGAAGCGTACGAGGATGAAAGCGAGCTCACACTCCTCAATCCGGTTTTCGTGGTCGAAGTGACCTCGCCCTCCAGCATGGTATACGATCGTGTCGACAAGCTTGGTTTCTACCTTGATGTTCCCTCAATAAAGGAATATCTCATTGTCGACCAGGATCGCGTCCGCGCCGATTTATACACCCGTAGCGAAGACGGATGGCTCCTGCGCGTGTGCAATCAGTTGGAAGACGTGATTCCCCTGTCGGCGCTGAAGTGCGAATTGCCGCTCACGCAGATTTACGACGGTATTGTGTTCGAGAAAGCCTGATTGCTTTCGCCAGCCGTGACCTTGTCGCGGGTCCCTTATCCTCGGACAGTTTACTTCAGATCGCGGCGATGCCAGTCGTCGCTGAACAAATTGAAATCTGTCTCGCGCTGTGGGAACTCGGCGATGATGTCCTCGTCGATATCGACTCCCAGGCCCGGTTTGTCCGGCAGCGGGAAATAGCCGTCCACCACCTCCGGCATGCCAACACCCACGGCCTTGACCGGCGGATCGGCAAAGTCGTTGAAGTACTCCTGAATCTTGAAGTTGGGCGTGGTCGCGGCCACCGCCAGCGACGCCATGGTCGAGCAGGGTCCGCCCACGTTATGCGGCGCGACCAGCACATAATACGTCTCGGCCGTGGCCGCCAGTTTCTTCATATTCATGATGCCGCCGAAGTGCGTGGTATCGGTTTGGATGATATCAGCGGCGCCCAACTCGAATAGATCACGATACTCATAAGGCGTGTGGATGCGCTCGCCGGTCGCCACCGGGATGCCCAACGCGAGGGCGACTTCCCGCACGTCACGTAACGCGCGCAGGTTCTCCGGCGGTACCGGCTCTTCCACCCAGGCCGGTCGAAACTCCGCCAGATCACGGATAATCTCGGTAGCCGTTACGGGATTGAAGCGACCGTGCATCTCGATCAAAAGCTCGACATCGGGTCCCACGGCGTCGTAGACCGCTTCCACCAGCGCCACCGACAGCAGTTTCTCTTTGCGCGTGAACTCGTAGAAACCGCTGCCAAAGGGATCGAATTTCAGCGCGCGATAGCCCTTTCCGACAACTTCTTTGGCGGCTGCGTACCAGGCGTCGGGCGTACGCTCGACGCGATACCAGCCGTTGGCATAAGCTTTTATCTTGTCGCGCACCGCCCCGCCCAGCAGGCGATAGACAGGCTGTCCCAGCGCCTTTCCCACGATATCCCAACAGGCGATCTCCAGCAGGGCAATGCCGGTCATGGCGATCTCGCCGGCGCGCCCATAGGTCTCGCGCAGCATACGGTATGTCATGTCTTCGGTGTTGAATGGGTCGCGCCCCAGGGCGAAATCGGGCGCCGATTCGTTGAGGTAGCCGATCACCGGCCCGACGCCGCCGACCGGACGCGCCTCGGACCAGCCAACCAGGCCATCATCGGTTTCTACTTTTACAAACAAGAGATTGCGCCAGGGCGTACCCATCACCATTGTGCTGACATTGCTGATTTTCATATTCCTAACCTCATTTAAGTTACGTTGTAGGGGCGACTCTGTGAGCCGCCCGTTTTCAAGTCAATTGCCATTTCCGGCGACCTGATAGGTCGCCGCTACACCTACACCGTATCGCCCAAGAAACCGGGCGGGGTTGCCAAGGTCTTACACCACTGGAATTCCCAAATCGGCCGCCCCGACTTCGCCCATGACAGCGTCGGGCGCGTGGCGTTCGATGATATTCATTACGAGAGCCGCGCGACGCACGCGCTCCCGCGAAAGCTTGATCGCGGTATCCTCAAGGTGGATGCCGCTGGGATAGATATTGGGCGCATTGCGCAAACCCAGCTTCACATAGATCGGCGACGAAATACGGATGAGCTCCGGCACTTCGTAGTGTCGCACGAAACCGCCGAAATCGTCCGGCGCCTCGACATAAATGTCCAGCGGCAAATCCACGACGGTGCGGATCGCGGCGATCTGCGGCAGCGTCAGATCAGTCGGCACATTATAGGTCCCGGCGCCCAGATCCTCGATCAGCTTGACAGATATCGGGTTGGCAGCGCCCAGCTGCACCGAGATCTTGACCACCAGATCGGCAGGCAACTCGCCGGCCTGTTTCATCTCGTTGACCAGCCACAGCTGCCCCTCATCCGCCACCAGCACCGAGCGCAAGCCCAGTTCGCAGCCGCGGATGACGTCTTCCGTCGCGTAAACCACATCTTCCAACCCGCGCAGCCGCGCGCCCAGATTTTTGCCGGCGCTGGCACGCACTTGCGCGCTGGTGCCCCAGGCCGCCCGCGGACCCACAAACAAGCTGACTTCAATGCCGGCCTCGGCGCCCAGCCTGCACATCTCACGGATCTCGTCATCGGTCAGCATCCAAATGCCGCTGCCCTGCGACACGCGATGGATAGTCACGCCGTATTCGTCAGCGGCTTCCAGCACGGCGGCCAGCGCCTTTGGTCCTTCGGTACTGGGAATCTCGATTCGGTATTGCGCGCCATCGGGAAAGCGCTTTGCCGTCGAGGGCAAATCAAAAAGATCTCCGCGCGGGTAGTCTTGACGTTGCAAGAAATCGCGTACTTTTTTCATTTCATTTTCTGTCCACTTGATATAGAGCTAGAGTATACTGAACCCGGCTGCGCGTAGCTACAGCGGAACTCCCGTAAACGTATCACTCTTGGCGGCGCATTTATTGAGTGTTCACATAAGAAAGTCCAATAGATGATAGTGTATCGAAGTCGGCTGAAATAGAAAAATGCAGCGTTTGGCAATCTGCCCGAATTATTGATATATTAGTGTAGTATTATAGTTAGGAAATCAACAGAGGTACGCGAAAAAATGCAGCCGGAGACGCAGTTGATAATCGCAGTTGCAGGCATCGTGATTTCCGTTGTGGGAAGCGCTGTTATGAGCGCTCGCTGGCTTGACGGAAAGATAGGAAATCTCGACGCGAAACTGAGCAAGGAGAATAAGTCGCTCGACACAAAACTGGATGCCAACATCCAGCGGGTCGAGGATAATTTGAGCGCAGACATCAAAGAGGTTCGCCAGGCATCGGCAGACGCGCATAAAGAGATTCTAGCTCAGTTATGCGAGATCAGGGTGGAACAGGGCAAACACTCCGAGCGCTTTAAAAGCATTGAACAGCGGCGCGGCATGACACGGCAGGATGATGTTTAGTTGAGCGACATAAAAGACGCGAGCGAAACACGAGAATAAAAGAAGTTGCGCCGAACCCCTGACAGCAATTATTATCACGCTTATCGACCGAGACAGCGAGAATATAACCATGTTGCGAAAGCTGATTGTATTCGCTTTGATTTTGTGCGTGGCGATGCCGACTCTGGCGCAAGTGGAGTTTCAGATGGACATCGCTTCATTTGATGCCGTAGAAGATGCCCCCGTTACAGGATACGGTCTTAGCAAGTCAGACCAATTGTTTCTTTCAGACAGCTTTGGATATCTAAGCTTACTGGGACAAGAGGACGAATTTTGCTCTGGCGATATCGGCCAAAGTGAAGATCCCAAGTATTCGGTAAGAGTGTGCGTTTTTGGGGATCCTGAGGAAGAATCCCAGTTGCTTTATAGCGACGCTAGTGTTTGGGAAGTCCCAGCTATCATTGCCTTTCACAATGGACAGATAGTTGGGGTGCTGTCGGTATCTTCTGGAACACTAGTTTGGGCGGCAGGTATCCCTGAACTAGCTCCTGGCGAGTACGAATTGCTTGTGTTTTCCCGAGGATTGGAACTGCTGAGCAAGGTAACTTTTGCCATTTCGGATCCAGCAAAGTCAGTATTTTTTCAAACCGAATTCTTCAATAGGGACGATTACAACAAGACTCACCACCTAAGTAATGAACATGCAATGATCGCGAGGTACCTGTTTCAGACAGGGAGTGACACGTTTTGTAGTGGAGACATCCCGCCCTATGGAACCATCCAGCATACGAAGGTGTGCGTTTTTGAGGATCCCACAACTGGCGCAAAAATCCTGTATGCTAACGAAGCGGAAGAAAGCGGACCGCTGTATAGCTCATCTTCCGGCAACTATCGTTTTACAAAATTGATAGTGCTGCATGAAAGCGAGATCGTTGGGGTAATTGGCGGCGGTAGCGCTCATGGTATCTCTGACTTAACACCTGGTGAGTACGAAGTGATTGTGTATTATCATTACGGAGTTGGCTCAAGGCGTTTTCCATTTTATCGCTTTGGCTCGGTCTCATTCACCATTCCAGAACCTGAAGAGGTATCGGAGTAGGCTTGTTGCCTTGAGAAAATATCGGCGAATCGTGCCATGAACAAATCCCCAAACGTAATCGTCTTTTTCACCGACCAGCAGCGCTGGGACACGACCGGCGCGCATGGCAATCCGCTCGACCTGACACCCAATTTCGACCGCATGGCGCGGCAGGGAACGGACGTGCATTATTCCTTCACCTGTCAGCCGGTCTGCGGTCCGGCGCGGTCGTGCATGCAGACCGGCATGTATGCCACCGAAACCGGCTGCTATCGTAATGGAATCGCCTTGCCAGAAGACAGCAAGACCCTGGCGCATTATTTCAATGATGCCGGTTACGATACGGCTTACATCGGCAAATGGCACCTGGCGGACGAAGGCGCGGGTCCGGTCCCGCCCGAGCAGCGCGGCGGATACCAAACCTGGTTAGCCTCCAATTTGCTGGAGTTTACCTCGGACGCTTATGACCTGGTGATGTATGACAACGATCAACAGCCACAGAAACTCCCAGGCTATCGCGTCGATGCCCAGACCGATGCCGCCATCCGTTATATCGATGGACATCAAGACAATCCCTTTTTCCTTTTTATGTCGTTTTTGGAGCCGCATCATCAAAAACACCGCGACGATTATCCGGCGCCACCTGGCTATGCCGCGCGCTACCGAGGGCGCTGGATGCCGCCCGACTTGGCCGCGCTGGCTGGCAACGCGCACGGGCAGTTAGCCGGATACTGCGGCATGGTCAAACGCCTGGATGAAGCCTTGGGCAGAATGATCGACGCGCTAATCAGCCTCGACATCTTGGACAATACCATCATTCTCTTCACCTCGGACCACGGCTGCCACTTCCGAACGCGCAACGACGAATACAAGCGATCGCCGCACGAGTCGTCAATACGCGTGCCGACAGCTTTTTTTGGTGGCCCTTTTGTTGGCGGCGGACGACTGTCGCAGATGGTCAGCTTGATCGATTTGCCGCCGACACTGCTGGACGCGGCCGGCATCGAGGCGCCCGAAGACATGCAAGGATCTTCGATCTTGCCGCTCGTCAAGGGCGAGGATGTGGAATGGCCCGACGAGGTCTTTCTGCAGATTAGCGAATCTCATGTCGGTCGAGCTATCCGCAGCAAACGATGGAAATACGCCGTCAGCGCGCCGGACAAGAATGGATGGGACGATTCGTACAGCGATAGCTACGTCGAAACCGAGCTTTACGACCTGCTCGCTGATCCCGAAGAACTAGACAACCGTGCCGGATACGCATCGCACCGGGAAGTCAGCGATGTCCTGCGTTCAAGGCTGATTCGCCGCATGGTGGCAGCGGGAGAAGACGAGCCAATCATCGAACCGGCGCCCATGCGACCGGAACGTGGGCAACTGAACACGAGCATTGAAGAAGGCTGGATGTAGCTCCCGCAAGCGGCTCCTGATAGCCATGTCAGATGACGTCAGAGTGAGTTTGTGCAGGTCCTCATTTGGCGTCGGGTAAGCGTAAGTTTGACAGTGGCGAATCCGTGTATAATGAGTGCGACAGGTATCTGACCTTAAGGCTTTTCAATGATGAAGCGAATTCACTTGCTGATTGCTCTTGCTCTGCTGATCACACCGCTACTGGTTTCAGCACAGGAAGAAAGCGTCTTGCCGCCCTCTGTCTTTCGGATGAATGCGCTCGGGACAGAATACCAGGGCTGGAATAATTGTGGTCCCGCGACCTTGACCAATGCCTTGGTCCACTTTGGCTATGAAGACGATCAAAACCGCGCCGCCAACTGGCTCAAACCCGATGGCGAAGACAAAAACGTCAGTCCCTGGCAGATGGTGGAGTTCGTCAATACGCAGATCCCGGAAATTCCGGTATACGGGATGGTTCGCAGCGGTGGCACCCTCGAGTTGCTGCAGACGCTGATGTTCAATGACTTTCCCGTCGTCATCGAAAAAGGTTACGAGCCGAGTGGCTTCGATTGGATGGGGCACTATCTGCTGCTGAGCGGATTTGATGATCAGTTGGAAGAGTTCAGCAGTATGGACAGCTTCAAGGGACCCAATACCCGCTACAGCTACGAGGATATCGTCAAATATTGGCAACATTTCAATTACACCTATATCGTCTTGTATACGGCGAACCGCGAAGAAGAATTAATGAAGTTGCTGGGTGCTTATGCCGACGAATGGCAGAATCACATCAACACACTGGAACTGGCGCGCGCCGAGGCGATCGCCGACCCCGAAGACGCCCACGCCTGGTTCAACATGGGCACCAACTTCGTCAACCTGGGCATGTACGATGTGGCGGCGCAGGCATTTGACCAGGCGATTTCGCTCGGCTTGCCCTGGCGCATGATGTGGTATCAGTTCGGTCCCTACGAGGCGTATTTCCGTACCGGGCGCTTCGACGACATGATCGCCATCGCGCGGCAAAACCAGAACGACGGCGGCGGGCACTTTGTGGAAGAGACCTGGTACTACCTGGGCATGGCGCGCGAGGGACGTGGCGAATATGACAAGGCGCTGCAGAATTACAATACGGCGCTCAGTTTTAACCCCAACTTCACCCCGGCGGAAGAAGCCAAGAAACGCCTTACGGCGCAGGGCGGCTGAGTCCCAAGCATAAAGGCGTTTTCTCTCGGCTGTCTAATTGAATCGTGTAAACCGACCGCGACTGTGGACGGGCGATCGGGATCGTGCGCGAGCGCTCAGTTTAAGTTCTCATAGCTAGCTGCACAATCACATTAATAATGGTGACTATAAGCGCAACTGTTACGCCAATGCTCCAGCGCATTGATTTCAGTTCCGCACGTAGCGATATCATTTCCGAGCGCAGACTTTCAACATCGGCCTTGGTCGCCAGGTGTTGATACGCGCCTTCCAACGCGGAAATCCGTCCCTCGTGGTTTATAGTTTGTTCGCTGGCCATGAATTCGTCCTGGTGTCGTTAATGGTTGGGATACGGCACCCTCATTTTACCGAGTTATGTAATAGAATTCAAACGATTGCTGGTCACATCTCAATCATTGCCAATGCGAATACGACAAGGCGTTGCAGAACTACAATACGACGCTCAGTTTTAACCCCAATTTCACCCCAGCGGAAGAAGCGAAGGAACGGCTGACGGCGCAGAACAGTTGATTGCGAATACAAACCCGGTTGGGGTATTCATTGTGATAGCCTGGCCAGGTTGGCTATCAATTCATAGGTGAACGAACCGTCGTTAGTGACGAAGAATTGCCGCTTGGCTGTCATTGCATCGCGCTGAACACCAAGACCATCCGAGAATTGATCAAACGCGACAATCTTGCGGTAAGGTATGCGGAAAGCCCGATATGTTCCCGCAAAATAGATGTGTTTCGTCGTCACACCGAGCAGTCCTATGTCAACGTGCGCTGTATGCAATGTCTCGACGCGCTCACCGCGCGAACTGCTGGACCGGATATACAAGCCTCTCGCGACGCGTATGCTGCCACCCTGTGTCCCGCCTACATACTCCGTCTTTGATTTGTTCTCAAGATACTCAACATTTTGAAACACCCAGACAAGCTCTTCGGATTTCAGGAAGTTGAACGGTAGTACCCCACTTATCACTTCCACCTTAGTCTTGACCGCAGGAATGACACTGTTTCGGAGGTCGCGGATTATTGCGGCTTTGGTGACCAGAGCAAGCTTCTGATTCGCATCCACTTCGTCCTGCGTTAACCCAAAGAAGTTCTTAAGTTGCCAGAGTCGCGTTTCTTCTTGCTTAGTGAGCACACCATCGGCAATCGCTGAATCTACTCCCTGCTCGAAGCCTATAGCAATGCAAGTTCGAACAGTGCCTGAATCAATAAAGCCTTCAGAAGCGCAGCGCTCGATATTCGCTTTCAAGATGTCCAGGTCAGTACCTTCTGCAATTGCGTACTGGACTAACCGGATTATGCTTTCTTTCCTGTGCAAATATAGATTATGGCAATTCTCGTGTGAGTTATAGCCATGCTGAACGGGGTGCTTGCAATAGATGCAAAAGCTCGGTGGTCGTTTACGCTTGTCGACGTAATCGGTTTTCGTCTTGCGCTTGTGCTTGTTCTTGCGAAAGAACATCTCGATAATTCTCTTGCCGCTGAACACTAGAATAATTGCTCGATGCGTCAACCCTCAAGTTTGAGCTAGGCACTCAAGCTAAAGCCGTAGTCATATACACCTCGTTGACCGCGAACAGCTCATCCACCATCGACTGAATCTCTCGCAGCGAGCAAACCGCCGCCGATAATGGAGAGTACGCAACTGCCTGATAGATCAAGCGCTTGTCGCCTTTGAGGATGCCCTCGACCGCCATCTCTTCGATCTGTGAATACAGGTTGGTCAGCGGCGCCACGGATTGCGGCAGGGGACCGACCGCGACCGCTTCCAAGCCATCGCGTGAAACCCAAACCGGCACCTCGACACAAGCATTGCTCGGCAGGTTGTCGACCAGACCCTTGTTGGGCACATTGCCATTGAATTTGAAGGGTTCGCCGCCTTCCATGGCGTTGATGATGTAGGCGGCGTATTCGTGGCCGCGTTCCAGGTCAATCTCGTCACCCGCGAACCAGTCGTGGATGTCATCGCGCCAGTCGTTTTCGCGGCGGCGATACTCGTTCAAGATATAGGCGTGCTCCCCGGGATTCCAATTGGTGCCGTGCGTGGCGTATTTTTCGATCAGGTCCGGCCGCTTGCGGAACCACCAGTTGTATTCGGAATTGTGCCCACTTGACTCGGTCACATAATAGTCCAGCGCCAGGTACATCTCGTTGCGAATCTGTTCCTTGTTATAGATGTCCTCGTTATCGGTGATCGCGCGCTGGATCAGGGGATAGGCGTCTTCGCCATTCCAGGTGTATTCCACGAACCAAGCGGTGTGGTTGATGCCGGCGCAGGTGTAATTGATCTCTTCGTAGGGCGCGCCGATCCAATTCGCCAGCATTTTCGAGGTGCCTTGTACACTATGGCAGAGGCCCGTGACCTGGATATCCGATTCGATATCCATCGCGCGGCAAAGCATCGCCATGGGGTTGGTGTAATTCAACATCAGCGCCTTCGGGCAGTAACGCTCCATATCACGGGCGATATCAACCAAGACCGGAATCGTACGCAGCGAGCGAAAAATGCCGGCAACCCCGCGCGTATCGCCGACATTCATATCGACGCCGTACTTCATGGGGATCTCGATATCGTGCCGCCAAACATCGGTCGAGCCGATCAAGATCGTTACCACCACATAGTCGGCCTCGCGCAGTGCCTCGACGCGATCCATAGTTGCAGTCACTCGAGCCGGATACTCGCCGGCGGTGACAATCCGCTGCACGGCGCGCTTGGCGAAATCGAGCCGTTCGGCGTCGATATCCATCAGGGCGATTTCCGCGCCTGCGAGTGACGGAAAGGTCAGGATGTCTTTGACGAGCTTGCGGGTGAAGCCGAAGCTTCCGGCGCCGATGAAGGTGATTTTGGGCATGGGCTGATTCTCCATTTTTGTCGTGGACTAATTTATCCCTATTCTAGTTCGAAAGCGCTTGACTCCCAAGATACTTCGCTACTCTGCTATCATCGAATTTTGTAGGGGCGACCCATTGGGTCGCCCGCAGGTTCACGCATCCAGCGCATTATCTACTTTACGTACAACTCGTCCTCTGCCCACCGTGCTGGATTATCAAGTATATAAGCTCGAATATCGATTAGAGATTGTTCGTTGCGAATGATGTGCTCGTGGTAATTGCGCTGCCAAAGTGACATGCTGGGACGTCGTGACATTGTGTTCCACCTCTTGGTGACAGCGGACTTGAACTGCCCGATTGTCGCTCCCAGAGATCCCGACTGCAATGTCGAGTTCCTTGCAAGCGACGGAACTGTGAATCCTGACGGTATTATGTCAGGATCCTCTATTAATATTAGGATTCCGTGCAGATGATTCGGCATCACAACGAACGCATCGAGAATGACATTTGTACGGCTTTTGGGAATCTGCAGCCACGCGTTTTCAACAACGGTCCCCAATTCGTTCAAGATCATATCATCGCCTCGAATCGTACCGAGGAGACAATTCTTGTTGTAACTGCAAATTGTTACGAAATAGGCACCGGCTTGCCGGTAGTCGTAATCTGGCAGGCGAATCGAACGGCGGTTTTTCAAAGTATTTTCGATACTCATCAATGGATTATCGTTCGTTGTGGAAAGGGCGACCCACTGGGTCGCCCCTACAGTATCGTCCCGACTTCGAATCTATAGATTCAATGCGTGGCTCCGAATGTATTGTACATAGATTCTATCATTTGATCCGTCGGAACTCACCTCAGTGTTTTCAATATCAATCTGTTGGGCGACCTAATAGGTCGCCCCTACAATGTACCGATAGTTTGAAGACCGGCGTCCTAGACGATCCTATGCCGGGCAATCGCGGCCGTCAAACGATCAACCCAACCCCTCCAGCCGATCCACCAAGCTCTCCAACACCTTGAAGGTCTCCTCGACCGCCTGCGGCGTCGACATGTCCACGCCGGCGGCCCGCAGCATATTGATGGGATAGTCGGCGTTGCCCGCGCGCAAGAACGCCAGGTATCGGCCGACCCCGTCGGCGTCAGCACCTGACAGGATCGCGTTGGCCAGGGCGTGCGCCGCAGAAATACCGGTGGCGTATTGGAAGGTGTAGAAGGGCTCATACAAATGGCCAAATTGCGCCCAGGTACTGCCAGTGCGGCGTGGATCATCGGTCATGGTCTCGCCGTATCCTTCGGCGAAAAAGCCAGACATGATCTCGTTAAGCGAGTCGGGCGTCAACGGTTCGTCGTTTTCCATGCGCGTGTGGACTTCGAATTCGAAGCGTGCCAGCGTGGGCATAATGAAGAAGTAGCGGTGGATATTGTCCATCGCCTCTTGAATCAGCGCCAACTGGAAATTGCGATCGCTGTTATTCGCGAAGAGCTGCGCGCGCACCATCGCTTGATTAAAGTTGGACGCCACCTCGGCAACAAACATTGAATAGTGGCTGTAGACGAATGGCTGATGTGCGCGGGTGTAATGGCTGTGCAGGGAATGACCCAGCTCGTGCGCCAATGTGCCCATCGAACTCAGGTTGCCATCAAAGCTCATCATGATAAAGGGATGGCTGTCGTAGGTGCCGTACGAAAAGGCGCCCTCGGACTTGCCGTCGTTGATGGCGTAATCCACCCAGCGCTGCTCCAGGCAGCCGCGTCGCAGGGTCTCCACATAATCTTCGCCCAGCGGCGCCATGCCCGTCGCGATCATGTCGACGGCATCCGCAAACGATAGCTCGGGATCATCGCTTGTCATCGGCGCCCACAAATCGTAGGGATGGATCGTCTCGTAACCGAGCGCGCGCCGCCGCACATCCCAGTAGCGATGCCAGGTGGGGATGTGCGTCTTGTAGGTGTCGATCAGGTTGTGGAAAACCTCGACCGGGATGTTGTTGGGCGTCAGTTTGGCATGCAGGACGCTGTCGTAACCGCGCAGCCGCGCCATGACCACGTTTCGTTTGACCGAAGCCAGATAGGTCGTCGCCAGTGTATTGTTGAACTTGAGGAAGCAGTCGGCGTAATTGTTCCAGGCTGTCTTGCGCACTTCGCGGTCGCCATGGGCGAGCAGTTTGTCGCGTGTGCTCTGCACCAGCGGCAGCTCGGCGCCCGCCCTATCGACGGCGGCGGAGAAGGTCATATCCATATCGGTGAGCGCGCCGCGGATGCCTTCGATACGTCCCAGTGGATCGGACAACAATCCCAACACCGCCTCCACCTCGGTCGAAAGCACGTGCTTCTTCGTGCGCAAGAGATCGTCGATGTTCTGACGATAGATATTGAGATCGTCATATTCTTCGATCCAATGCAAGAGCGTTGCCTCGTCCATAGCCAGCAATTCGGGATTTTCGAAGGACGCGGCTGAGATGTATTGCCCCGCCAGCCCTTGCGCTTGCCCGACCATGCCCTTGATCTCTTCGTGATTGCCGTCGCAGGCTTGCCACATCGCCGGGTACATGTAGAGCGTCCAAACCCGGCGCGCGACCGAGGCGTTGAATTCGAACCATTCCGCCAGCCGCGCCGGGCTATCGGCAAGGCTGCCTTTGAAGGTGTCAAAGTCACTGATCAAGCTGACGACGGCTTGATATTCCTCGCGCCAGGCGTCGAAAGAGGGGAAGACAGATTCGTGATCCCAGGTGGAAGCGGTGGGGACTTCTGAACGTGCGGGTACTGATTTCATTGATGTTTATCCTTTGTAGATCAAATTTGCTGGAGATGTTTTTACGGATTTGAACCCAAGTAGACAGCATTGATCTGCCCGTGAACACTAGCCGAAGCTATGCATCCCCGAAAAAGTGAGTAACGGACACTATGCTACTAGCGTCTTTTGCAGACTGCTCTGCTCGGCCGAGCAGTTGGAATGAACCTCTGTGTGAGCGCTGAGGTCCTGTTCTCTCGCGCTGAGCGGCTATGGTGTTTCAACTAGCCCACCCGCCAATCAAAATCCATCAAGTATTGCGCGCGGCCGGTCATCGACTCGATATTGTCTACCAGGTACTTCGCCAGCGCCGCGGGATTCTGCTCTGCCAGCTCCACGCCGATGGGCTTGCCTTTTTCGCGGATCAACAGTGACGGCGCGGACTCCGGCAGCTTGGCCAACTGACGCGCTTTATCAATCGCTGTCTGCACATTGCCCAGTTCGTCAACCAAGCCGTTTTCCAAGGCCTGCTGCCCGGTCCAGACGCGGCCACCGCCGATCCCATCGACCTCGGCCGCGGTCATTTCGCGCCCGTCCGCCACGCGCTCCAGGAACTGCTGATAAATGTGCTCGATGCTGTCGCGGATCATTTCGCGTTGGGCATCGCTGAATGGACTTTCGCCGGCGACCAGGTCGGCATTGTCGCCGCGCAGGTAGGAAACGGCGTTGAAGCGCAGCTTTTTTAGTAGATCACTATTGACCAGCTTGCCCATGATCACGCCGATCGAACCCGTGATGGTGCCCGGCTGCGCCACGATCCAGTGCGCCGGCGTGGCAATATAATATCCGCCGGATGCCGCCACGCCGCCCATGCATACGACGAGTGGGCGCGATTTGGCGAATTCTCCAAGCGCCGAAGCCATAGATTCCGACGCTGTCGCGGAGCCGCCACCGCTATCGATGTACAGCACCAGCGCGCCGCATTGCGGGTCGTTCATCAGATTGCGCACTTGTTGATTGAGCGTGATATCGCCCAGGCGTTCGCCGCCGACAAAGGGCACGGGAACCGGCACATCGCTGGGTGGTGTGGCGCTTTCGCCGTCGACAATCATGCCGCCGGCATACAGGACGGCCACGTACTTGCCGCCGAAATCGCGGACGGGCAAATAAAGTTGGCCGTCGGCCTCTTCCCACATGGTAATCTTGGTGACACCAAGGTACTCGACCAGCGCTTCTTCACTCATGATGCCGTCGACAAAACCTTTTTCCAGCGCGTCTTCGCTGAGATGCAAAGCTTGGTCGATCATCTGCTTGACCGCGTCCGGCTTCATTTTGCGCGTGGCGGCGATGCCGTCGACGATCATCTCGTAGACCGAATCGAGCAACCAATTGGTTTGTTCGCGTCCCTCCGGCGAGGGATCCGTGCGTGTCAGGCTGTCGGCCGCGCCTTTATACGGCGATATCGCCACAGCATCAAATTGCAGGCCGGCGGCAGCCAATCCCTCTTTCAGAAAGACTTGTTGACTGAAGAGCCCAGTTGTCTCCAGCGCCCCACCGGGCGGCAAGAGAATCTCGTCGCATGCGCTAGCCACGTAGTAATCCAGGGTGCGATAGCCGGGCGCAAAGCTCAGGGCGCGTTTGCCTTTTTCGCGCAAGCGCAGGATGGCATCGCGCATGGTTTGTAGATCGGCCGTGCTGGCGGAGAATCCGCGGAAGTACAAGATCACGCCCAGCGTGCGCGGATCGTCGGCGATACGCTCCAGCGCCCCGACAAACTCCATCAAGCTCATCGGCGCAGGCCCCAAGATCTGCTGCTGGACGAAGTTGCGTTTGCTGGGCATCGGCGCGAAGGACGGCGGCACCTTGATCATGACATAGTCGATCGCCTGGATGCGCTGCCGCTGCATGTTAAGCAGGTTGACGCTAAGCTGTTGGAACATCCGCATGGTTTTGGACATTTCTTGCCCCTATTCCCGAACCCTCTGCCCTTAACGAGGCAAAGGAAGTTTATCGCTCTAATCATCTGGTACGTATTCTATGGCGCCGATGTCGCAACCTTCGCCTTGCGGTCGCTCGGTGCCGATTTGGTCGGCTTCGGTGCAATAGGAGGAATTGGCGCTATCAATTGCCGGGCTTCCGACCAGCAGCGGGAGATATGCAGGCGAACCATCTTCCGGTTTGACGAGTTCGCCGAGCATGGGGTCGCCGCTTAATTCGGCGAAGCAGGAACCGTCCTCGATGAGAATGCTAAAGTCAGTCTCAAGTCTACCGAAACAGTCGCCTCCACCCATGCTGCCGGCGACTATGCTACTGCGGACATTTACCACTGCGTCCCCACTCTTAAGGTAAATACCGCCTCCGTCGTCCTCTGCGGAGTTACCAAAGAAAGTACTATAAATGATTCTGGTTGTGTCGTAGTCGTTGCTGTTAGATATTGCACCGCCGTTCTCGCCTGCAGAATTTCCAACGAATGTGCTATTTGTAATGGTGAGGTCTCCACAACAGTTTTCGATGGCTCCTCCGTTCTCAGCGGCGGAGTTGTTGCGAAACGTGCTTGAGACAATTGTCACATTGTCTTCATCGTCGTCCCAGTTGATAAAGTTATCTATCGCCCCGCCATCACGACTCGCCTCGTTACCGTTGAAGCTAGTGTTGCTAATCTTAAGAGTGCCTTCGTCGTTGTAAATCGCAGCACCATAACGCGCAGAGTTGCCGCTGAAGAAACTGTTGTCGATTGTTACAACGCCATCGTCATTGTGGATCGCTCGACCACTATTTCGATTCAAGTTGCTGTTAGATATCGTTACAGTTCCCTCAAGATTGTAGATTGCTCCACCCTTGACAGATGCTGAATTATTGCTGATCGTGCTGTTCTCAACATTTAGCGTGCCCTCGTTTGCGATTGCGCCGCCTTCCTCGGCTGAACTGTTCGTAATCGTGCTGTTCCGAATATTGAGTACTCCATTGAGATTGCCGATTGCGCCGCCCCAAGCGGCTCTTCCCGAGGTAATGGTCAACCCGTCAAGCGTCAATCTGCCTCTACTGTTAATTCCAATGATGTGAAAGCGTTCTTTACCTCGAACTGTGTGTTGGTTTCCCTGAATTGTAATTGTTGATGTAACGAGCGGAAGCGCTCTCTGTAATTGTATATCTGCCGACAAACCTATTACATCCGCGCCGTCCCCGCCCGGACACCCTCCAGTCGCCTCATCTGTGTTCGCACCCTTGATCGCATCGGCCAGACTGCAGTTTTCATCGACGGTGATATCGGCCGCATAGACTGGCATCAACGCAAATAGAAACAATGCCAAGATCGAAAGAAGTAGCGTTAGTTTCTTCATGTCGAGCCTCTCAGACTTTGAACCAAGTTTCGGTAAACGGGCAGAATTATGATATGCTAGACAAAACGGATAGGCAAGGCAGGGACTAGATGGCCACGCAAGAGCGACTTCTCGATGTTGATGCCGTCAGCGAGTTGAAGCGGCAGCCCGAATTCGCGGACAAACGGTTCTACCTGATTAGCGGAGTAATGTATGAAATGTCGCCGGTGAAGAGACGGCATGCATGGCTGGCCGTACAGATAAGTAAGATATTATCTACTTTCGTCGATGAACGGCGCCTGGGCGAAGTCCACACCGAAATCGGCTGTTACCCACATGGCGATCGCAGCACGCTGCTCGCGCCAGATGTCGCCTACTTCAGCCATTCGCGCTTGAGCCAGCAACCGGAAGATGAATTCCTTTCTGTCATGCCCGATCTGGCCATAGAAATAACCTCGCCGTCCGACTCTCTAAAGCAACTCCGCGAAAAAGCGCAAATCTACTTGTACAACGGAAGTCGTTTGGTCTGGATCGTCCTGCCATCTGAAAAGGGCGTCGACGTCTGCCGGTCTGTCAACGGCTCGCGACTTGATATCGAGTTTATTGGACAATCGGGCACGCTGTCGGGCGAGCAAGTTCTGCCTGGCTTTGAGCTAGAGATCAGCCGCTTGTTTCCAGTCGCTGAAAGCAGCTAACGTTCAACGCTCGCGAATCGAAATCCCATTAGATCGCATCACCCAAGTCGCTGAATATGCTTGATCGTCGTCGCGATACCCTCAGCCAGCGGCGTTTCATAGATCGTATCGAAATTCGCACGTAGCTCGCTGTCATCAAAGCCAGCCGGGAAGGGCAGGGGATTGTCCACGACCTCGATATTCGCTTTGGGCAGAATCCCGGTAGCGATGTCGACGAACTGTTCGACGGTCGCCGGCGTTTGACCCAGGTTAAATCCAAAGGCAGCATTCAAGGGCTGCTCGGCGGCGAGAATGAATTGCCGCGCGACATCGGGCGCGAACTGGAACTGCATCGTGCCGCTGAACCCGACCGTGTACGGCTCTCCCTTAACGGCCGCAACCAGCGCGTGCGTCGGTTCGCTGGTCATGCCTTGGTCGCGCCCAACACCATAAACAGTATAGGGACGCAGCCAAGTGCTGGTGATGCCCTGATCGTAGAAATAGACCTTGGCTGTCTGTTCGTTGCAAACCTTGTATCCGCCATAGAGCGTACGCGGATGCTGCGGCGCGTCGTTGGGGATCAGACCGGGCGGGAACTCCGACGGCGGACCATAGACGCCGATTGACGAGGCGAATGCCACATGTCCCACATTGTTGGCCTGCGCCGCTTCAAAGATATTGACCGTGCCAGTCACGTTGACCTGCGCGCCCAGAACCGGATTAGCGCGGCAAAAAGGTACCTGTAAAGCAGCCAGATGAATGACATGCGTGATGCCGTGTTCAGCGAAAACCGCTTTCAGGGCATCCGTGTCTCGCAGGTCCCCTTTTACGAAAGTGATCGCCGCTTGCTCCTCGGCGCTCATCAACCAGTCCAGCCGGTGCCGGTCCGTGCTTTGATCAAAATTGACAGCTTTTTTCCCAGCGCGACACAGGTAGTAGAGCGCCCAGGCGCCGATACAACCCATGCCGCCAGTGACGAGATAGGTATCTGCCATGATTACGCCTCGACCATACGATTAGTCAGCCTGCCTAATCCTTCTACCTCGACGACATATTCATCGCCGGGTTTCATCCAAACTTTGGGCTCCATGCCCAGGATCACGCCCTCGGGTGTGCCCGTGCTGATGACATCGCCCGGGCTGAGCGTCATGACTTTGCTGGCGAAGGCGATGATCTCGGCTACGCTGAAAATCATATCGGCTGTACTGCTGTCCTGTCGCAAGTCGCCATTCATCCAGCCTTTGATCGACAAGTTTTGCGGATCGCTTATCTCGTCAGCGGTAACGATATAGGGACCGACAGGCAGGAATTTGTCCAGGGTCTTGCCCAACAGCCATTGCCCAGTAAGCGTCTGCAGATGGCGCTCGCTGACGTCGTTCATATTGCAGTAGCCCAAGACATGGTTGAGCGCGTCCGCTTCGCGGACGTTGCGCGCTGTCTTGCCGATAACCACACCCAACTCCGATTCGTAATCGACAGTCTTCCAGTCGGCTTGGATCGGAATATCTTCGTTGTGCGCGGCAATAGCATTGTTGAACTTGCTGAACAGGACCGGGTTGTCCGGCGGGGCCATGCCCCCTTCGGCCGCGTGCTTGGCATAGTTCAAGCCGACGCATATGATCTTGCCCGGATTGGGCACGGCCGGCGCGTTAGTCAAATCGGCTTCGTTAAGATAAAGCGCAGCGTCATCGGCCTTGCTAAGCAAATCCGCCAGCGCCGGCAAAGCAGCCAGTCCCTGGCCAAAAATGTCATCCGCGTGTGACGGGCACTCGACGCCCGTCGCGGTAACAGCCGCCGCCACATCCAATATGCCGCGATCGGTTTTGATGCCCAGCTTGACGCCGTCGCCAGATTGAAAAGTTGTAAGAATCATCTCTGTCCTTCTTCACTCAATTCGTTAACGCGCCTATTCTACCGCTTGTGACGGGCGTATCGCAAAGCCCAATTCCTCCAGATCGATTCTGGCCACAGCGCCTAGAAGGCGCGCGTTTCGTCAATAATACGAGAGGGCGACTCATGGAGTCGCCCTGATACGCGCAAAATTTACCGGGCGAAAACCCCGACATTGCTTGGAAACCGCGATTAATCAGCGGCCGCTTCCGACTGCAGCCGTTCCTTTTCTTCGTCGTACCAGCTCTTGCGTTCTTCATCGAACTTGAGTACACGGAAGTATTCTGCGTAGGCGACGCCGACCATCTCGCCACCAAGTCGATTGGTCTCTGTCAACCACTTCTTGGCGCCATTCTCGAAGTCGTCTCCCGCGCCAATCTGCGAGACATGGGCGCCCAATGCCGCCATTTTGAACTCGACGGTGCTGCTGATGTCATAGTAGTGTGTCGGCTCTTGCGTCAGGTTCAAATACAGTTCGCCGATCTTGTGCGGCTCGTAACTTTCCGCAAGCAACTCGGGAAAGATGGGCCGCGTCTCGGCGCTGGGGAAAGCGGCATAAAGCGTGGCTTCACCGGCAGCGCGGTGATCGGGATGGTTGATATAGTTGCTGTGGGCGAAGACCGTGGTCGGATCCTGACAGACCACGCGGTAGGGTTTGGTCTCGCGGATGATGCGCGTGATATCACGTCGTAGTTCCAGCGTCGCCTGCAAGATGCCATCGGGATAGTCAAGGAAGCGCACATCAGTGACACCCACGGTTGCCGCGGCGTTCAACTGCTCTTCCCGGCGCAAATCGACGAGAGCCTGCCGGGTCACAGCCGGGTCGTTGCTGCCGGAACCGCCATCGGTGATGATGATGTAGGTCACCGTGGCGCCTTCGTCGCGTATCCAGCGCGCCACGCTGCCTGCGACGCCAAATTCGATATCGTCGTGATGAGCGGCGGTCACCACGATGTGGTAAGGTTCGTCGCGTTGCGGGGTCGCTTGCAGTTTGTCGTAATCAACAGCCATGTTTTGTCCTCATCTTGGTCTCTACGTTGAATCGGTCATTTGACGCGCTCTGTGGCCGTGTATCTTACGGAACGGAACGACGGTCGCATGGTAGAGAGCATGATATTTTCTGGTATCATAAGCAAGAGGCGACAGCGCTGCCATAAGGAGACAATGATGAAGTCCAAGGCAAATGATCCGTTGGTAGAGACGGTTGACAAGCGGCAGGATGACGAGCCTGTTGTAGCGCAGGACGCGATTGTCGATCCAGATTTGTTTGATGCGATATTCGGCGAGCCGAGTAACGAAGAGATAGCGGAGGCATTGCGGCAGACAGAAGCGGATTTCCAGGCGGGAAAATACCAACCTGCCCGAAAGGCGCCGGATACCTCCGAAGAGGATGATGAGCCTTGGCGTCCACGTACCAAGAAGGAGATTCTGGAAGACATAAGACTTGGATTTATGCAGGTCTTGGCTGGGGATATCCTTTCCCTTGAGGAGTTCCGCGATCAGCTTAAAGAATAAACTCGATTCTGATGCCCATCAAATTCGTCTTTTCTCGCGGGTTTCTCAAAAATGTCAAACAGTTGCGAAAGCGATATCGTCTCATAGAAGATGATATTTATGCTCTTCTGGTGGAAATCCAGAGTAAAGATTACCGTGGCGACGTCATACCTGATGTCGGCGGCGATGTGTACAAGGTTCGCTTAACAAATCGATCGGCTCAACGAGGTAAGAGTGGTGGCTTTCGCGCATTGATTCTTTTGAACGAAGTCGATCTGATTACCTTCATTTACATTTACTCCAAATCGGACAAGAACGATGTGACTGCTGGCGAAATCCGGAGTATGCTCTGAGATCTCGGGCAGCAAGACTAGACTTACCTCGACAGTCCCGGTCGTCCAAATTGCTCACAATCTACATTCTCAAGTGCCGTTAGCAGGTTTATCATTGCCGCCAGCATTAAGGAAGGATCGAGTTAATGCCGCGTAAGCACCGTCTATTGTGGTCGGTCTGCATAGGTCACCTGACCAACGATGTTTTCACATCGATGGTGCCGGTTTTGCTTACCTTTTTAGCTGCAGGCATGCTGCCCATGAGCAATGCGCAGATTGGTCTCGCGGTCAGCTTGTCGCAGCTCTTTGGCGCGTTCACTCAGCCCTTCTTTGGCATCCTGGCCGATCGCAGCGGGGGACGCTGGATTGGTTCGCTTGGCCTCGCGTTCCACGTCTGTATGTTCACACTCTCGATCCTGATGGCGGCCTTCACGCGGCAATACTGGCTGATGTTCGTTCCCCTGGTGATCGCCACCATCGGCAGCGGCGCTTTGCATCCGGTAGGCGCATTGCACGCGGCCGAATCCATCCCGCGCCGCTCGACCTTCAATATGGCGATCTTCTTCTTGATGGGGCAAACCGGTCTGGCGTTGGGTCCCGCCATTGCCGGTATCTTGCTGGACCTGGCAAATCCCGATTTGCTGGGCAGGCTGGGTCAAACGGTCGGCTTGAATTATTTCGGCATCCAGGACAATCTAACGCCGATCATCGTGCTTGGCATTGCCGCCATCCCCGGTTTCCTGCTGATGTCGACCAGCATTCCCAAACATCACGAACATCATCAACAGCGCAAGGAGCGTGAAGAGGACCCAGCCAACGGCAAAAGTCAGCATTTTCCCGTTCTGGCATTTGTTATTCTCGGTCTCATCGTGCTGCTTCGCGGATTGGGTCAGCAAGGCTCGGTCTCGTTCGTGCCAGTCCTCTTTGAGCAGAAAGGATGGGATCCTGCCGCTTACGGCACGATCACCAGTTCCTACTGGATTGCATCCGCCTTATCCGGGCTGGTGTTCGGCCGTCTGGCCGACCGCTTTGACCGGCGCAAGGTGATGATGCTGAGCATGTTGAGTTCGGCGCCGGCCTTTTACCTGCTGCCGGCGTTTGAGGGTCCCATCGCCTTTTTGCTGGCGATCGCCGCGGGCGGATTGTCGGGTGGCGCACACAGCTTGATCGTAGTGCTGGCGCAGGATCTGATCCCGATGCGCAAGGGGTTCGCCTCGGGCGCGATCCTGGGATTCATTTTTGGCACCGGCGCCATCGGCACGCTGATCATCGGCGCGGTGTCCGATTACATTGGTCTGGCGACCACCTTCCAGATCGTCGCGCTCATCATCGCGTTGGCGGGTATCCTCAGCATGTTCCTGCCGCGGCAGACGAAAGACGCTTGAACTCCCGATATCCGATCAACCGGAGAGCTATGCCCAAGCTGCACTATATCTCGCTGATGCGCCTGCCCACGGAAAAAGCGCATGGGCTGCAGATCATCCAAAACTGCGAGGCCTTCGCCGCCGCCGGCTATGACGTGACCCTTTGGGTCTCGCGCCGCTGGAATACAGCCGAGATGAGGCGGATTTCGGATCCCTACGCCTACTACGGCGTCGAGCGCAACTTCAAGATTCGCCCTGTGCTATGTCTCGATCTCTTCCCGCTTTTCCCGGCAGAATGCGCAGGCGCCCGGTTCGCCTTTTACCTGCTGATGCTGTCCTACGCGCTGGTGATGCTTTTCGCACTGCCCTTTACCCATGCCGATGTCTTTTATAGCCGCGACGAATTCTTGCTGGCGCTGTTGTCTTGGTTCAAGCCAAAACAGTCACTGGCCTACGAAGCGCATCTCTTCCCTTTATCGGGACGCGGCACGGCCTTACAGCGATACATCTGCCAACGCGTCGGCAGCGTCGTCGCGATTACGCCGCAGTTGCGCGACGATCTCGTCGAGAAGCGCGCTGCTAACCCTGAGAGAATCATCAGCGCGCATGATGGCATCCGAAGCGCGCGCTTTGAGAGGCTGGCGGACAAGCTCGAGGCGCGACGGCAAGTGGGCTGGGACGAAGCCGCGTTCATTGTGGGCTACGTCGGCAGTTTGCGCATGATCGGCTTGGACAAGGGCGTCGGCACGCTTTTGCGCGCGCTGGCCAATATCGACGAGGCGCATCTGGCGCTGGTTGGCGGGCAGACGGTGGACGCACAGGACCTCCGACAGCAGTGGGCCGAACTGGGACTGCCGAAAGAACGCTTCCATCACGTTGATCGAGTGCCACCGGGCGACGTACCCGTTTACTTGCGCGCATGCGATGTCTGCGCCATGCCCCATCCGGCGACCGCTCAATTCGCGCGTTATACCTCGCCGCTCAAGTTGTTCGAGTACATGGCGGCGGCTTGCGCCATCGTCGCCTCGGATTTGCCTGGCTGGTCCGATGTGTTACAGAATGGCGAAACGGCTTTGCTTGTCCCGCCCGATGATATCGTTGCCTGGAGCGATGCCATCAACAGTTTACGCAACGATTCCGAATTGCGGGAGCATTTGGGTAGGAACGCGCGCGAGCGCGCCTTGGCAAAGTACACTTGGTCACAGCGCGCAGAGGCGATTCTCTCGCATATTCAGTCCGCGTGAGTTGCGCTCTCCAATCCCCAGCCCGCGCGCGTTTGAATGATCGTATTGCTGATCACACAGATTCCTATCCAGATTAGCCCTCCCATCGCATGGGCGACGCGACTAGAATACCGCGGTTTGCATCATAGAGGACAAACACTACATGCGACTGGGAATCATCGGACTGCCGAATAGCGGCAAAACCACCATCTTTAATGCCTTGACAAGCGGCAATCACCAAACGAGCGCCGCCTCCAGCGGGCAATTTGAAATCAATATCGCGACGGTCATTGTGCCTGATGAACGCGTCGATCAGCTCAGCGGCATGTATCAGCCGCGCAAGACGACCTATGCGCGTATCACCTATGTTGATATTGGCGGCTTGGACAAGGGTATCGGCGCTGGCGGCTTGAGCGGACCTTTCCGCAACGAGCTGGCGCAGGTCGACGGGTTCGTGCATGTGCTTCGACACTTCGACGATGATCGCGTGCCACATCCCTTCAGGACGATTGATCCGGCGCGCGACCTGGCGACGATTGACGGCGAGTTTCTGCTGCTTGACCTGCTAAGCGTTGAGGCGCGCCTGGAACGCATCGAGGGAGAGTTGCGCGTCAAAGGCGCAAAAGCGGATAAGGCCGTGATAGACGAAAAGCCGCTTTTCCTGAAGCTGAAGGCGCATCTGGAAGAGGACCTGCCCTTACGCGCCTTGCCCTTGACCGCAGCAGAAGCAAAACAGATACGGGGCTTCGGTTTCTTGACGCGCAAGCCGGTTCTGGCGGTCGTCAACATGGGCGATGAGACAGTCGATCCGCAAGGTTTGCTGCAATTGCCCTATAAACGCGCGGCGCTGGTTGGTATCCAGGGCGCGCTGGAAGCGGAGATCGCTCAGCTTGATATCGACGATGCCGAGCTATTCATGATGGAATACGGCATCGTCGAATTGTCCCGCCACAAGGTCATTCGCTTGTCTTATGAATTGCTGGGCATTAACTCTTTCTTCACGGTTGGCGCCGACGAGGTGCGCGCCTGGAGCGTCCCCAACGGAGCCACCGCGCCGCAAGCCGCCGGCGTCATTCACACGGACTTGCAGCGAGGTTTCATTCGCGCCGAGGTCTTCCGCTACAATGACCTGGTCAATCTGGGTAGCGAGAACGCCATCAAAGGCGCTGGCAAACACCGTCTCGAGGGCAAGGATTACCAAGTAATCGATGGCGATATTCTGAATATTCGGCACAGTTCCTAGCGAAAATAGGACGCTGGAATCGCTTTGTAGCCATCGTTGAGTTGAGGAAAGCGGATACCGGCAGGGCTTACTGATTTTCGCGCGATTCCTGCCGCATCAGCATCTCGATGGCGCTTTCCGCCGTGAAGCGATCAATGTCATCGGCTTGCATCAAGCGCTGCAACGCTTCGTCGTGACGTTCCGCTCGTAGCATCTCCCGAAGCTCGGACATATCCACGCTGGAATCGAGCAGCCGCAACTTGTTGCGCTTGCGCTTATCTTCCACTTGCAAGAATAAGTAAACGCCGACCAGGAAAAGTCCGACCATCAACAAAAGATTGAGCGCTAGAAAAATGAGCAAGGTCATGCTTATCCTTTAGCAAGTGACGTCTTTGCCGTCGGGGCCGAATATCTTCATGCGGTTTTCGCTATCGGCGTAGGGCGCGGCGCTTCTCGGCGCATAATGGAACTGCATCGCCCAGCGCGTTTTGTCCGAGCGGCTAGGCGGCGTGCCATGGTGCAGCAGGCAGTGAAAAAGCAGGCAGTCCCCCCTTTGCATTGGCACGGCCAGGCTGCGGCCGACCTGCACATCGGTATCACAGATTTGCCAATCGCGCCGTGTCCAATGAACGACAGGTCCTTCGAGGTGAGTGCCGGGAATGATCATCATGCAGCCGTTTTCCGGCACGGCTTGGTCGAGCGCGATCCAGGCGCCGACAATGGTTGTGTCTTTAGGGAAATTGAAATAAGCCAGGTCCTGATGCCAGGGTTTCTCGCGGCCAATAAGTGGCGGCTTAATCATCGCCATGTCCTGTGTCAGGGCCGGTGTCTCGCCGATGATACGCTCTACCACTTTCAGCATGCCCTCGTCTTCAGCAACCGCACGCAAACGCGGATCGTGCTGAACGATCGGCATCAGCTTTCTGACACTGTTTAGGCGCTCGTCATCTCCCAACTCATGGAAACTTTCTGAGGCGGCGGATTCGATCATGAGGTTGCTGGTATCCCGGCGCAGGATCAGGTCGCGAATGCTTGCTCTCGCGGCATCAATCGCTAGTTGCGAAATGGCTCCGCGAATGACCAAAAAACCCAATTCGTGAAACTGCAGGATATCGTCGTCGCGGACCGATTCGACGCCATCAATACCCGTAGTGATTTGGTGGCTGAAGTCATATAGTCCAGCCGGTGGCGCGACGCCACCATAAGTGTCCACACTCATATTCCGCATCCTGTATTGCAGTTATTATAACGAGCGCGTCAATCTTGGCGCAATTGTCGCTGCAAATGCGTTTCGATACTTTCCGCCACTTGCAGCCAGTGATCGGTATCGAGCAGGGCGATCTCCCCATCCGTCCAAAAGGCGTACGCGATTTCGCGCGCCTCCGGCGCCTCTGGGTTTTCTCGGACGAGCGCCCACCGGTCCAAATGCTGCCCGTAGTAGTGCTCCACTAGCTCCGCCATGATGGCGTTGACCGTCGCGCTGACTAGATAGCCGATGCGCGGCGGTAAGGGACCTTGCTGCAAAGCGTGCGCCAGGTCGGATAGCGCTTTCATGTAATTTGCCGCGCCTGGCGCTTCGAAGTCGCGCAGCGCTTCCGGCGGCAAGCGCGACGGCGCCGTGCCTGTATTGACCATTTGCATCAGGATTTGTCGCGCGAACCTGGCATCCGGGTAGTAGTGCTCGAAGGTCTCCAGGAAGGATTGTGCCCGCTCGACAACCACGGCCAGGGCGAGATAGAAGTCCATTTCCATAAATAGCTTCTTCAATAGAAACTGACTTTGCTCCGGATCCCGTTTTACCGCTGCCTCGCGCAACTGCTCGAGCGGCGTCGCCTCGTTCAAAATGATGGTCCAATCGTACTTCGCACTGTGGCGTAACCATAACATACGACGCGACACAAGCAAGAATCCGAAGCGAGAAGACAGCAAATCGGCGCATGTGCAATGCGATAGAGTCGCTACGTTATTTCCACGCTTCCCTTCATGTCCTTTTCGAATCCATGTCTGAAACGATCGCCTAATGCTTCACGACGGCAATTGATGAAGATCAAAAACAAGACTGTTTAAGAGTCATGAAATCACATGAAAAATTGAACTTGATAGTCCGGGAATCACGTCGTTGTATGTATCCGTGCGTTCGAATGAGAAGAAAGTTACAGCCGTCTCGGGACGGGTTGGCTTTCAGATTCCAAGGGCGGGGAAACGCGCGATTTGTTGTTATAATTGTGACTGAGCCGTCCGAATAGTCCAAGGGTTCCATCATGGCGATAGCAAGCCCAGTGTTGCGGGTCGATAAGGTTGCCGACTACCTCGGCGCCGAAGCCGACTACCTCTTGAACCACAATTCCACGACCATTCCCAAGGAGAACCTGGCGCTGCCGGGTCCGGACTTCGCCGAGCGTGTCTGGATGGATAGCGATCGCAATCCGCAAGTGATCCGCAGTCTGCAGCAGATCTACGATAACGGTCGCCTTGCCGGCACCGGTTATGTATCGATCCTGCCGGTTGACCAAGGCATCGAGCACTCTGCGGGCGCTTCCTTCGCGCCTAACCCGGCTTACTTCGATCCGGCGCGGATTGTTGAACTGGCGCTGGAAGGCGGCTGCAACGCCGTCGCCTCAACCTTCGGCGTTTTGGGCATGACCGCGCGCCGATTTGCCCATCGCATCCCCTACATCGTCAAAATCAATCACAACGAACTGGTCACTTATCCCAATTCACATGAACAGATCATGTTCGGAACGGTCAAGCAAGCGTGGGATATGGGCGCTGTCGCTATCGGAGCTACCGTCTATTTTGGCTCGGAAGATTCCAACCGTCAGATGATTGAAGTCGCCGAAGCCTTCGCTTATGCTCACGAATTGGGCATGGCGACCATTCTCTGGTGCTATATGCGTAATCCCGCTTTCACGCTCAACGGTACCAACCACGAATCCAGCGCCGATCTCACCGGGCAGGCCAATCATCTGGGCGTGACGCTGAGCGCGGATATCGTCAAACAGAAGTTGCCCACACAGAGCGGCGGCTTCAAAGCGCTTAACAGTGGCGATTCGTCCTACGGCAAGCTCGACGAACGTATCTACAGCGAGCTGAGCAGCGATCATCCCATTGACCTGACCCGTTACCAGGTCGCCAACGGCTATATGGGCAAGGTCGGATTGATCAATTCTGGCGGCGCCAGCGGCGTCAACGATTTTGCCGAAGCGGTCAAGACAGCGGTCATCAACAAACGCGCCGGTGGCATGGGTTTGATCAGCGGCCGCAAGGCTTTCCAGCGCCCGATGGCCGAAGGCGCACGGCTATTGAACGCGATACAAGATGTCTATTTGAATGAGGATGTGACGATCGCGTAAGGTAGTTGCCCTAGGGCAAACCCAGCGCTTGCATCGCTCCGTCCAAGATTAGGCGATCCATTTCGAAGGTCGACGCCAATTGCCCGGCGACATCGCCGTCCAGGGGCTGATTGCGCCGCTGCCCGTCGATGAAGGCCTGCAGATGCATGGGTAGGTCGTCGCTGTTGAATCGCCAAATCTGATCGTCGATCACTTTGTGAATGACAATCTCGTTCAGGAATTGACCGCCATCGTGACGATAGTCGTGAATTGTGATCGCGCGATAGTCGGCGTCCGATACCGGTTCGTCGACAAGCGTGAATGCCAGGTCGCGCGGATGAGACCGGCGCCAAATCTTGTAACGATTCACGTCGGCCGCTTCCACCTCGTAACGGAAAAATCGACTTTCGACCGCCTCGGTTTCGCGCTCGGGCAAAGGCAAAACCGCGTGCAGCGGCAAGCCGACATCCACCAGATGCTTGCGTCGGTCAAGGAGGATGATGATGGCGCTGTGGCAGCCGACGGATGTTCCCATGTCGTTGATGGTCAGATAGCCGTCGTAGCCAAGGCTTCGCAGCAAGCTGAAAAAGGCGTAATTGCTCTCGTAGCAGGTGCCGCCCGTGCCCTTTTTGAGCGCGCTGTCCCAAAACGCCTCGGCAAAAACAGGACAGTCACTCTGCGCGTCCTTTAGCGCGCGCCGGACAATGCGCGAGGCGCTTTCCCAAGGTACGATACGCGTGTACCTGTCGAGCAGTTTCCGCAGCGTTTTTTCGGTCGCTGGTGGGGCATCTGCACATCCAAAACGCTGCAAGATGCGTGTTGCCAGGTCACTGTCGAGCGGAGGCGTTTCGATCATCAGGCGTTGATCCATCTAAACATGACGACCCTATTATAGCGTCTGGAATTGGCAGGCGCCCAAACTTGTTTCTGCGACACGCTTCCCAAACCGATTGTTGGCGACCATCGGTCAATGACTTAAAATCGTAGCTCCACCGATAGCAGGAGAGCAGGGCTTCGACTCATGCGCTATGCCAAGATCGCGCTAAATGTGCCGGTCAAGTCGACCTTCACTTACCACGTCCCGGCGGAGCTGGAACCTGACTTGCCGCTCGGTTCGCTGGTACGCGTGGAATTTGGCGTGGCAATGCAACCCGGTGTCATCCTTGACTTGAGCGATGAAAGCGATATCCCCAAGACCAAACCCGTGATCGAGTTGCTCGATCCACAGCCGGCGCTGGATCCAAAGGCGATCGAACTGGTAAATTGGCTCAGCGAAACTTACCTGGCGCCGATCGGCGTCTGTGTGTGGCTGATGCTGCCACCGGCTTTCACGGGCAAGTCCGCCCGGCTCTATCGCTTCGTCCGCGATGAACTGCAAGACGAGCCGCCTTTGCAAATGACTTTGCCCGGTACACGTGTCAAATCGGACCAGCCACTGTCGCGGCGTTTGCTCGATTGCCTGCGCGATCTCGGACCAAGGCGATTGGGGCAATTGAAGCGAACCTTTCCCAAACAAGCTGTCGAGCGCGAACTGACCATGCTGGAGGAAGCAGGCATGGTCGCGAGTCAATCTGTGCTGGCGCCGCCGGCCGCGCGCAAAAAAACCGTGCCACGTATCTATCCTCAATTCTCAAGCGACGAAATCGATGACCTAGCCAGGAAGCTCGGCAAGAGTGTCAAGCATGCCGATTTGCTGGAGTTGATCGCCAGGCGCGATGAGGACGCGCTCGGTGTCCATGAGGCGCTGGAATTGGTCGGCGCGAAGAACCGCGCGCCATTAAATCGCTTGATTGACCTCGGACTGGTTTTCGTCGAGAAAACAGAGCGTGACCAGCAAGACCTGGTTTTCCTGGAAGCGACGCCCGACGAGGTGCAGACGCTGCTCTCAAGCTGGCGCGGCGACGAGACCTACCGGCAGCTTCTACGGTCTATCTGCGAAGCGAATCCCCCGGCGACTCCCGCGGAGATCCGGCAAGCGACTGGCGCTTCGCCCAACCTAATCCGAAAGCTAGAACGTGCAGGTTTCATCGAAATGCGTGAGGAGCAAGTCTGGCGCGACTCGCTACAAGATCTGGATTTTGTGCCGACTGAGCCGCCTGTCTTGACACCCGATCAGCAAGCCGTATGGGAAAAGATCCTCCCGGCGTTGCAGCGCAGCGGTGACAAGAGCAGCGAGCCTGCCCGTTTTCTGCTTCATGGCGTCACCGGAAGCGGAAAAACCGAAATCTATTTGCGGGCAATCGCAGAAACTTTGGAGCAGGGCAGGCAGGCTCTTTTTCTGGTGCCGGAGATCGCGTTGACCCCACAGACGGTGCGGCGGGTTTCAGAGCGCTTTGCGGGCCGGGTGGCGATGGTGCATGGCAGCTTGCCCATCGGCGAGCGCTATGATACCTGGCAGCGTGCGCGCCGGGGCGATGTATCGGTGGTGGTCGGTACCCGCTCGGCGCTATACACACCCTTGCCCGATTTGGGCTTGATCGTCCTCGATGAAGAACACGACACCAGCTATAAGCAGATGGCATGGAGGGGACAACCCCAATACCACGCGCGAGACGTGGCGGAGCATATGATGGCTCGCAATGGTGGCGCGCTGATCCTTGGCAGCGCGACACCCGACCTTCAAACCTGGTATCGCGCGCAAAAGGAACACTTAAGGTATCTGCGCCTACCTAAACGTATTATGGGGCATCGTCAGCGAATCCAGCAGCAAGCGGGCCGCGCGGGTGTCGTCGCGCGCTATACGCCCGGCGATTTTGATGCCCTCCATATTAGCCTGCCGCCGGTCTCTGTTGTTGATATGCGGGCGGAATTGCGGCAGGGCAATAGCAGCATGTTCAGCCGCGAATTGGAGCTAAGTCTGTCAGAGGTGCTTGATCGCGGCGAACAAGCCATGCTGCTGCTCAACCGGCGTGGACAGGCGACTTACGTTTTCTGCCGGGACTGCGGATATGCCCTGGAATGCGCCCGTTGTGACAGCCCCCTGACCTATCATCGCTTTGATCGATCGCTGCGTTGTCATCATTGTGGCGCCAGCCAAGAACAACCGCAGCAGTGCCCCTCGTGCCAATCGTCCAGAATCCGATACTTTGGCGCTGGCACTCAGTCGGTCGACGAAGCGCTGCGCGCTGCGTTTCCGCGGGCTCGCACCCTGCGCTGGGATGCGGATACCGCCAGCAATCCGCAAATGCATTTCGAGATTCTTCAGCGCTTCATCGACCGCGAGGCAGACATCGTGATCGGCACACAGATGATCGCCAAAGGTTTGGACTTGCCGCTGGTGACGCTGGTCGGCGTGGTCAGCGCTGATCTCGGCTTGTCATTGCCCGATTTCCGCGCCGGGGAACGCGTCTTCCAATTGTTGACACAGGCGGCGGGTCGCGCGGGTCGAGGTGTCCTGGGCGGTAAGGTCGTCTTGCAGACTTACCAGCCAGACAACTACATCATACAGGCCGCCTCAAAGCACGATTACGCTGGGTTCGTCAAGTCGGAAATCGCGTATCGAAAGGCGCTGGGTTATCCACCATTTCGTCGGCTGGCGCGGATAGTTTTCAGCTATACGGATCCCCAAAAATCGCAGCAGCAGGCGGCAACGGCCGCCCAGCGCATCCAGCAACTGATAGCCCGAAATGATCTGTCCGGAACGAACCTGATTGGCCCAGTGCCTTGCTATTTCGCACGCATTGATCGTCATTACCGCTGGCAGTTGCTATTGCGGGGACCCAACCCGCGCATGATTCTGCGCCAACTGATAACGGAGCCAGGCTGGCAGATTGACCTTGATCCAACCGACATCTTGTAAGGGATAGTCAAGGCAAGTGCGTGATGGCAACGTTGAGGCGTCAACAGAGTCGAGCGCCTTCTAAGAAGCGAGTGAATATCAGTTGGCCTATTCAGCTTTGCATATATTTGTTCCGAAGGCGCATCGGCAGTCATCTGGAGGTTTGTAATGCCGCATTGTAACAAAGCTTGAGCCATATCTCGTCGTTTCCCGCGCGCATTGGACATGGCGGGGCGCGCAAACGGGAACGAACTCGCAAACTTGTCGGCATCTTCTGCCTTTTGACGGCTTTTCTATTAACTGTTTGGCTAGCATTTGCAAAAAGCTCTTCGGGCTGGTCATTAGCTTGGCGTGGTGGCTCGTTCTGCAGTGTGGACGGCGAGGGACGCAGGTGGCAATTTTGTCGCCAAGACAGGCCCATGACCCGTTATCGTGCGCCTGTAGCCATTACTGATTATGGCGTTAAATGAGGAAAGTCAAAGTTAAGCGGCTACAATTCTCGCAGGTTACCCTTCAGAGACTCGCACCGCGCGGGTTAGAATATCGACACATTACTTGTATTCGATATGACAAATGGCGTATGCTGAACATTGGGGTCATAAGATGCGTAAATTCTTGAGCTTGTTGTTCGGTCTGAGTTTTGGCGCCGTTTTAGGCGCTTTACTGGTTACCTTCTTTTCTCCAGTCACTTCTGCAGAATTCCGCGAAAACTGGCACCAGCACTATCGCCGCGCACGCGCCGCCGGGCGCCGGGCCAGTTCAAAACGCCGCAGCGAACTGGAACGAGAACTCAGTGACCTGCGTGATGCCTGAATCCCCGATTTTGTGACAACCTAGAACGTGGCGCCAAGATCGTTATATTGGCATTGTATCCTTGGTTTGCCTCTGTTGGGCGAGCTAACGTGGCCGTCGTCGCGTGTCGTTTCAGCGATAGCTGAGAACACATGGGCGGATACAAATTGAGCGGCGGTCGGACGCAGAATCTTACGACACATTGTCGCTTATCCCACGACTGTGATATGCTCTATTCAGTCACCATTCGCATTTGGATTGAGTCTTACAAAATAAACTATGTCTACTAAGTTGGGACAAAGAGACCGGCACGGGTTCTGGGTGCTGTTTGCTACGATCTCTGCAGCGAGCATGGCTTTTGTTGCCAGCACATCTCTGAACGTTGCCTTGCCCGCTATACAGCGTGAATTAAACGCGCGTGGCGCAGACCTGATTTGGATTCCCAACGCGTATATCTTGGTCCAGGCGTCGCTCATTGTGGTGACCGGGTCGCTTGGCGATCACTATGGGCGCAATCGTGTTTGCTTGTGGGGAATTTTGCTATTTGCGCTGGCATCAGTAGTCTGCGGATTTGCAACTACGACCAATCTCATGATCGCCGGGCGTTTCGCCCAGGGCATCGGCAGCGCCATGATCATACCTAATAGCTTGGCTATCTGCGCGGCATACTTTAGCAGAAGGAGCCAGGGTTGGGCTCTGGGACTCTGGTCAGGATTCACGACCTTGACGACCGGCGCGGCTCCCTATGCGGCTGGCATTCTTACGGATCTGGGCTTTTGGCGTTCAGTGTTTTTCATACATATTCCCTTCGGTATCCTGGCGGCGATCTTTCTCATCAAATTCGTTCCCGAGAGCTACAACCGCTCCGCGCCCAGACGCATGAGTTTGGTCGGCGCAGGTCTGGTTATCGCTGGTTTGGCTGGCATTGCCTTTGGCTTCATCGAAAGTTCGACTTACGGCTTCGATAGTCCGCTGATCTACGGCGCCATTCTTGGCGGCATTCTTGCGCTCTTTGTCTTCTTCCGCGGCGAAAGAGACAATAAGCATGGCATTCTGCCGCTGAGGCTATTCAGGTCGCGCAACCTGAGCGCTGCCAATCTCATCATGATGTTAGTACAAGGTGTGCTTGGTCCCGTGGTCCTCTACTTGCCGCTTAATCTGATTCAGATTCAAGGGTACAGCGCTACCGCTACCGGACTTGCCGTCGTACCGATGACGTTGCTAGCGACCCTGGGCGCCGCCTTGATTGGTCCTGTAGTAGACAGGCGTGGACCGCGATTACCTCTGATCGTGGGAAGCTCCATCATGATCTTGGGATATCTCTCTTTTACCGGCATCGGCACTACTGGAGGAGAATCGGAATATTTCTCCACGTTTTTCATACCAATCACTCTTTTTGGCGCTGGATTGGGCTTGACCATCGTGCCAACGACGGTGGCGGCGCTGGGTTCGGCGCCAAATGCCAACGCAGGCATTGCATCTGGCGTCCACAACACCATGTCACGGGGCGGGCAAGTTTTGGTAGTCGGGGTCTTGGGCGGTTTGGCGATCTCGTGGTTTGGTCAGTTGCTGATGGACGATCCATACATCAAGTCGCTGCCGCAAGAGGCGCAAATTGCCTTGGCAGCCGACTCCGGTGATTTGGCCGAAACGACCATCCCCGTTACCTTATCTGAACAAGAACAAGAAGCTGTGTTCGAATCGATCCGGACGTCGTTTACCAGGACGTTTAGCATCTTGATGTGGGTTGGCGCGGCCGCCTCGGCCGCTAGCGTGCTCATCGCCTTTTTCTTTATCAACAATCGCGAGTTGAAAGCCGTCCGCGGTTACGATGTCCTAGATGAAACTGACAAAATTTTAACCTAGCTGTTTATGATCGGGTTCACTTTTTCATCGGCGTAAACCACCTCGCGGATGCCCTTGAGATAGCCGATGGCGTATAGACGCCCGATCGCAGAGTAGCCCGCATCCTCGTTGTCGTCGCCCGCCATTGTCGGCACGTGATCGGGGCGCAAGACGCCGCTGAAACCGATGTCCCGATAAGCGCGCATACAAGCGACCATATCCGTCTTGCCGGCATCGTGAAAGGTCTCCTCGAATTTTTCTGGCACGCCCGCTACATCACGCATGTGCACAAAGAAGATCTTCTCGCCAAATTGTCGGATCAGCGCCGGCAAGTCGTCAGTCATGAGCGTGAAGTTGCCTTGACAGAGCGTAATGCCATTCATCGGGCTAGGCGCTAATTCCAGTAAGCGCTGGAAATTGTCGGCGCTGCGCATGATGCGTCCCAAGCCGCGGATGGGCGAAAGCGGTGGATCGTCGGGGTGCATGGCTAACTTGACACCGGCTTCCTCTGCCACCGGAATCACTCTTTCCAGGAAATAACGCAGGTTGTCCCAGAGTTGATCTTCGCTGACCTCGCCGTATGCGGTCAGCGGCGCATTGAGCATCTGGCTGTGGTCGTATCCGGTGACGAGGGCGCCGCCGCGCGCCCGGATCGTGGTCGAGGTGCGCGTCCAGTTGATGACCGGCATCCATTCGTAACACCAGACCTCGATGCCCAACTTTCCCATATTGGAGATGAGTTCGCAGACAGTCGCGATCTCTTCGTCGCGCCCGGGTAAGCCTAACTTCGCCTTGTCCAGCGGCGGTCGGCTTTCCAGAACGACAAGTTCGAAGCCCTCATCTTCGTAGGCATTCTTCACGCGCAGCAGCGAAGTATAAGCCCAGGGCGCTTCGCCGCCACGCGGCGCGTCCAGGTCCATGGCGCCAACCACTTTGGTCACTCCGCATTGTTTGACCATGTCCCAGAGAATGGAATATGCAGGGGGCAAATACTCGGCGATTTCGATCATTGTCTTCCCTTTCAGTCAGCATTGACCTAACAAGTGGCGCGAATCGCTTGACGGTCAAGGCTTGGCACGCGTCCCAACGACTTCGCAAAAACATGCATCCTTGATAAAATGCGGCGGTTGTCCTGCGCTTATGTTTTGTGCAAGATACATCGATATTGGATCGAATACGTAAATAATAGCGATATCGGCAGCGAGAATCGAATCCGACATGCAAGGTGTCATCGAGCGTACTCAAAAAGAAACTGAATCCATTGTCGGGCTGAGCAGCACCGATGTGCAACAGCGCATGCGCCGCGGCGAAAGCAACGACTATGAGGCGCGTGTCGGGCGCAGCTATTGGGATATCTTCCGCGAGAATGTCCTGAATCTGTTCAACATCGTCCTGGGAAGCCTGCTGATCGGCGTGATCCTGCTCGGTGACTATGCCACGGCGATTTTCGCCGGCTTCAGTGTGGTCTCCAATACCTTTTTCGGCATGATCCAGGAATTCAGCGCCAAACGCCAACTTGACCGGCTGGCGGCGCTGAGCGAGCAGAATGTGCCTTGCCTGCGCGACGGCGCCTGGATCGACGTGCCGATGCGCAAGGTGGTCAAGGACGAGATGATCCGCGTCGAACCGGGCGACCGCCTGGTCGTCGATGGCGAAATCGCGCGCAGCGACTCGCTGGAAATGGACGAATCGCTCTTGACCGGCGAATCCGAGGCCATCAGCAAAGCGCCCGGCGCCGAAGTGTTCTCCGGCTCGTTTTGTACCGCCGGCACCGGCATCATGCGCGCTACCAAAGTCGGCGCCGAAAGCTATATCAACCGGCTATCGACCATTGCCAAGCAATACAAGATCGTCAAAACACCGACCCAGATCAAGATCGATATCATCGTCGAGATCACGGTCTTGATTATGTTCGTCTTTGTGCCGCTGATCTTCATCACCGGTTTCTTGATTGACAACGCCTTCCTGGAGATCGTACGGAATGCCGTCGTCTTCACGACGAGCCTGGTGCCGCAGGGATTGGTGCTGGTAGCGATCTTGTCGCTGACCATCGGCGCGGTCAAGATCAGCCGGCAGGAGACCCTGGTGCAGCGTGTCAACGCCGTAGAATCGCTGGCGAACGCGACCGTGCTTTGCTTCGACAAAACCGGCACACTAACCCAGAACAAGCTGGCGGTGCACGAGATCATCGAAATCGGCGAAGCGGATATCAGCGCGATCCACCTCGATCTCTACATCTATCTTAAAAACCTGGCCCACCTCAACAACACGGCCCAAGCCATTGAACGATATATTGAGCGCGTCGTCCATGAAGACGGCTATCCGCAGAAGCGGCGCGAGATCCCCTTCTCCTCCCAGCGCAAATGGTCGGCGATTGAGTTGCCGGAATCGACGCTGCTGTTGGGCGCGCCGGAACGGCTATTGCGCCCTTCAGATCCGCATTTTGCCCATGCACAGGCAATGGCGCGGGATGGCATGCGCGTACTGGCATTCGCGCGGATGAGCGGTGTGCCGCAAGACGGCGCGATTGATGTCGCAGACCTGGTGCAGCCGCTGGCGCTGATCATCATGAGCGACCAGATCCGGGACGACATTCAGGACACCTTGCAAGCCTTCCGCGACGAAGGGCTGAAGCTCAAGGTCATCTCCGGCGACAACCTGGAAACCGTGCGAGCGATCGCGCGGGACTCTGGCATGTCGGTCGAGAAAACCACTACCGGCGCCGAACTGGACGCTATGGGCGAGAGCGAATTCGACCGCGCCGTCAACGAGTCACAGGTATTCGCCCGCATTGATCCCGATACCAAACAGCGCATCGTCGAGGCGCTGCGGCGGCAAGGCGAATACGTTTCGATGGTCGGCGACGGCGTCAACGACGTGCCGGCGCTGAAAGCGGCTAACCTGGCCATCGTTATGAACGACGGCACCCAGATCAGCAAAGATGTCGCCGACATTGTGCTGCTCAACAACGCCATGTCGACGCTGCCGCGCGCCTTCCGCGAGGGCAAAGAAACCACGCAGACCATCTACGGCACAATGAAAATGTTCCTGGTGCGCAATTTTTACAATATCGCGTTTTTTGTTTTCATTGCTTTTATGGCGCTGCCGTTCCCGATAACGCCGGTGCAGATCAGCTGGGCGACCTTCGGCACGGTCAACCTGCCGGCGACTTTCATCGCCTTCGGTTGGCTGCGCCCGCAGTTCATTGCGCGCTTCCGCCGTGACGTGATGGACTATATCTTCACCATGGGTTTCATCGGCGCGGTGATCATGACGCTGCTCTATCTGATCACCTGGTTCAGCAGCGAGGGCGATTTGATGCTGACGCGCTCGAATATCACAATCATGGTCGCGCTATACGGCATGCTAATAACCTGGCACATTCAGGGCATCAATCTCTATCAACCGCGCAGCTTCTTGCAGCACTGGCGCATCTTGCTGCTGAGCAGTGTCTTGACCGCGCTGACGATCCTCACCATGTACGCCTATCCGGCGCTCTTCGAGTTCAAGCCGCCGGTCTGGGATGGGGGCGACGGCTCGCTGCTGATCGTGGCGATCGCGGTCTTGTTCTTGTTGACGATGGCGCTGCTCAGCCACGGGATGAAATATCGCTACCTGCTCAACCGCTTCTGGGATTTGATGTCTCCGGATCGGGAGCAGGGGAAATTCACCACGGAGGCACAGAAGTAGAACCAAGTTAGTCATGCGAAAACGTGATCTGTGCGATTCTACCCCATCCCCCGGCCCCTTCCCCGAGGCATCAGGGAAGGGGAGCGCTTTCCCCGGAATAAAGATCAAACCCAGAACTCTCGCTAAAAATGAAGTATCTTCTTATTACTTACATGGAACGACTGAGGACACAGAGGGTAAGACGCCACGGTTAGAGCCCCGTTGGAAATTCTGTGTAAGAGAGCGCGGATAGCGGAATCCCATGGTTTTGCGACCGTTTTGCCGTCGAGAAAAAAGTTTTTTCGGCCATTTGGTAGGGTTATATGGCCAAAGGTGTTAGTGTCTGCTGGTAACAGGACTTGAGTTACCTGGATCATGACGTGAGGGTAGCAGGATCGGGCGTAGAGTGGCGTCTTTGTGGTCGCGGCTTTTGGGTAGAGGTGCGCGGGTTGGTACGCGTGGGATGTAGTAACGCTAGCAGTTGAGTCGCTTTTGGGATCTGATGTCTCCTGATCGCAGCGATTGAACATAGTTGAAATATGATTCAATTGGTTGTAGCTCGCAATTGTATTGCCGCATTTCCCTGCGTCCGTCTTACATATGGAATATCAGATCATAGAGACTTCGTCCCTGACCTCTAATCGAAAGTGCAAATAGCTCCTCTATTACTCAGATGTTTCTCCGTTTTGTCCAAAGATCTCATATGCAAGTGCAACGGTCTGTTTCGCAACCGCCTCGTACGAGGGCGTAACGACTGCCCGTGAAAACCGGTGCAAGGTAAGCAAGTCGTGAAGCGCTTCAGCCTCCACATATGGCATCGTAAGCTTGTAGATCCCATCTGTCTCAATGAGAGTCGCCAGTTTCGCATCCAGAGACGGCCATTTTTGGCCTTGTTGCACTTCTTCTTCCGCGAATTCGGTGTCGCAGAGGAACAACGCCTTCTGCATACGGAGCGGCAAGATTTCCATGAATGGATGCTCAAGCAGTTTTATAGAAGTATAGTCGCCCAAGTCTTGCGCCTGCACAGCCCATACAACGACTTCGTCGGGCAAATTGTCCATACTCAATTTGACGGCCTCCACCAGTTCAGCAATGGTCGCTTCGACATCATCTCCGTCGGTAAAACAGTCCGCGCAACTCCGGAAATACTGCGCCAACCGGTTATTTGCCAATCCTAGACTTTCGTACAGATTAGCGAATTCAATAGCGAAATAGGCAGCAATAAGCGGACTATGTGAAAAGTCCAGCAACCTAGTAGGTACGCCAGAATGCTGTGCGATTGCAAATACAACATGCGAAAAGTCATAACTCGCGCCCGCCGTGAGTTGCCGCACGGTAGGCTTGAGAGTATTGGTGTAGTAACCAAGCGAGTTGTTGGGAATTAGTAATTGTGCTAGGTTGGCGTTACTAATGAATAGTCTGATCAGCGCCAGCTCAAGGCCCGGATTTGTGCCTTGTTTCCATTTGCGGAACAGACTAGGCATGAGTTCCCATCGCGCGTCGTTTTGCCCACGGAAAATCCAGTTTTGTCTTGACCATCTGGGATGCGTCAAATCAAGATTGTCAAGGAGCTCTCGTGCCGTTTCGCACCGAATTGTCACATCTTTGAACAGGTCCTTCTTCTCATTCTCTTGGTCGAGATTCATGCGCATTGATCCCGTGTTGTGTATGTAAATGTTGCCAACAATTCTTGCAAAGCAAGTGAAACGTAAACTGTATTACGAAGAGCTATGTCACAATCTTAGCTAAGTCTCAAAGTTCCAAGGGCTTTGTGAGGGTTCGACCGCCCCCGCCACCTCTCCACCAGCCACACCACAGCCAGCGCCGAAAACACAAACAGAAGCGGATCCGTGGGAGCGCGATAGCGCGTCGAAGGATGGAATAACAAATACGCCGCTGTCTGGCTGATCTGCACGAAAAAGAGCAGACTCACATCGCGCCAGTCGTGCCGGCTCAACCAGGCGCCAACGACCGCCAGCAGCCATAGCCCGCCAAAGTAGACGATATGCAGGTTACGGCCGATGACATTGAACAGGCTGTCGTCTTGATAGGCGGCGTTGGCGGCCGTGACGCCCGTTTGTGACGTTCCATCGTTAATGATCTGCACGACGCGTTGGTCGGTCACACGCAGGCGTTCGCCCTCGCGCAAGTTGATTAAGGGCGTCACCTGGAAATTCCAATAGACGCCGAACTTGACCCAGAGCAGTTCGGGAATACGCCGCGGATTCTCTCGCAAATAACGCAGACCGGCGTTCAGCAGCGTCTGGTTGTTGAGGTAGGCATCGTCGGTGTCGGGCGCGTCGGGAGGTCGGCTCGACCACTGGACATCGTAGCCGGCACGGAAGATGGGAACCGTGCCCGGATTGCTGCCCTGGTAGAGGTTCTCGCCGCCGTTAAGCGCCACCGCCACGAAGCCGCCGTGGATAGCCGCGCCGCGGACAAGCCAGGGCAGCAAGACAAGCACGCTGACGATTGCCACCGGCAGAAGGCGCAGCAGCGTCTGCCGCCAACTCAGCCGGAACAGAAACCAAAATGCCACCAGCAGCGCCAGGGAGGGAAGCAAGGCCCGCGCCAAAGCGGATATGCCCAGGACGATGCCGCCCGCTACAGCCAGCGCCAAGGTGACTTGGTCGAATGTTTCCCGCTGGCGAAGCGAGATCATCAGCCAGACGAAAAGATGCAGCAGCAGGATCCACAGGGCGGTATCGTTGAGAGTCAGGTTTTGGAAGATCAGGTAGGGGTAGAGTGCGAAAAAGAGTCCACTGAGCGCGCCGATCCACTCGCCTCGCTGACCCGGGAATAGCCGCCGCGCCATGTCGTACAGAAGCGCGATTGACGCGGCATCAAAGAGAATATGCGCGAGCCCGACAGCGATGTGGCTGCGCCCTAAGACGCTGTAAATCAGCGCCAGCACGGTGCTGTAAAGCGGAGGGAGAACGGAATCCGGCAGGTCGGCTTCGCGACCGTAGACGCCGGTTTCCAGCAGGTTCAGCGCATACTCGTCATAGGCAACCGAGCCGTGAACCTCGGCGTCCGGCTCGCTAAAGGCGAAAACCGAGGGCAAGGCGAAAAGCACGGCCAGCCGCACAATGATCGCGATGGCTAATACGACAAGTAGTTTGTTTTGATCAAGACGCCTTCGCATCGTTTGACAGTAGCTCCGGCGCTACACAGATCGTAATCTGATCTCGGCGGATTAAGCAAAAAGTTGAGAATAGCTCTCTTACAGAAGTCGTTGCTTACCATCACATAAAGCAAAATCCCCCTACACAACTGTACAGGGGGACTTCATCAGATGCTTGATTCTACTGTCCCAGTCTATCGGGATGGAACTCCGAGCATGGCTAAACCGCCGGTTGCTTGTTCCCTAAAGAAATTGACTCGATCTCGTCCATCAATTCGTTGAACTGATCGAGATTGAGTTGCTGCTTGGCATCGGACATGGCGACATCCGGGTTTGGATGGACTTCCACCATCAAACCATCGGCGCCACTAACGCGCGCCACACGTCCCAGCGGATTCGCGATGTCGCGCCTGCCCGCCGAATGTGAAATATCGACGATCACCGGCAGATGGGTTTCCTGCTTCAGCAAGGGCACGGCGCTGATATCCAGCGTATTGCGCGTCCATTCGCTGAAGGTACGGATGCCCCGTTCCATCAAGATGACCTGCTCGTTGCCGCTGGCCATGATGTACTCGGCGGCGTAGATGAATTCCTTCAACGTGGCGCCGAAGCTGCGTTTGAGCAATACCGGTTTTCTCTGTTTGCCCAGCGCCCGTAGCAGGAAGCTGTTCTGCATATTGCGCGCGCCCACCCAGAAGGCATCGACATATTCATCCATCATGGGTATCAGCGACAAATCCAGCACTTCGCTGATGACGGCCAAGCCGTATTTGTTGGAGACCTGGCGGGCGATCTTCAAGCCCTCTTCGCCCATGCCCTGGAAGTCGTAGGGCGAGGTACGCGGTTTGTAACCCATGCCACGGATCATCTTCACGCCGCGCGCTGCCAATACCGCGGCAACCTGGTCCATTTGCTCGTAGCTTTCCACGGCGCAGGGTCCCGCGATGAGTTCAAAGCTGTCGTTGCCCAGGCGCAATCCATTGCCGAATTCAACGATGGTATGCTGATCGGGGCGCTTGCGCTGCACCAGGATCGTTTGCCGCGCGTCCTGTTCTTCCAGGCTTAAGGTGGCGCGGAAAACCTCGCTAAACAACTTGCTGATCGTGTCGTTGCTGAAGGGTCCTTCGTTGACATACTGTAGCGCGGTCAGCATCTCGGCTTCGCGTTGTGGGTCATAAAATCGCGTGCCCATCTCTTGTTGAACTTTGCCGATTTCCAGCGCGATTTCGGCACGTTTGTTGAGCAATTCCAGGATTTCCAGATTGATCGGGTCAATCCGCTCCCGTAAGTCCTTGAGACGGTTTGTTGAAGACACGACTTTTATTCTCCCAACACTTCTACTAATTTGCCGCTGAGGGGTATTATACACAGGTATCGTCAAAGTGCATGGTCAGATTTTCTCGGCCAGGCGAGGCTTGTGATGCCGCCGTTTGTACCAGGTTTATCGCTATCGAGCGCCTTCTTCCATGAGCTAGTCGCGCCGATACTCGAGCAAGGCTTCCCTGATCTGCGCTACAGCGCCGCTTTGATCGGTAGCGGATCCGAGGTGCTGGGATACGATACTGAATTGTCCACCGATCATCATTGGGGTCCGCGCGTCATGATTTTCGTTTCGCCGGCGGATCACGCGCGCCATGCCACAACAATTCGGGACTTGCTCAGTCATCGTCTACCCTACCAATTCGCGGGATACTCAACGCACTTTGGGCAACCGAAACACGGCGAAGGCGATAGCGGGACGCGGATTCCGCAGAGCATCGAATCGGGTCCCGTCAATCATCGCGTCGATATATTGACGATTGCCGGTTATCTGCATGACACCATTGGCATTTCTGCTGATGAGCCATTCAGCGCCGCCGATTGGCTCAGCATGCCACAGCAAAAGCTGCTTTCGCTCACAGCCGGCGACGTGTTTCGCGACGATCTGGATCTGACGGCGCTGCGGACTCGTTTGGCTTGGTACCCGCATGATGTTTGGCTGTATTTGCTGGCTTGTGGCTGGTCGCGCATCGGCCAGGACGAGCATTTGGCGCCACGCGCCGCCATGCTCGGCGACGAACTCGGCGCGGCGTTGATCGCCGGTCGCCTGGTTCGCTCCATCATGCAACTGTGCTATTTGATGGCACGCCGCTACGCGCCTTATGCCAAGTGGTTTGGCAGCGCCTTCGCCGAACTGCCTTGCGCGGGCGAATTGATTCCCGTGCTGCGGCGTGTTCAAGTTGCGCAGGACGATCTGGACCGTCAGAGCGCTTTTCGCGAAGCGTACAAGAACCTGAACCGGCTGCACAATGCGTTAGGAATGACCGAAGCGATCCAGCCGGCGTTGTTGGCCTTTCATAATCGCGGTTTCCAGGTCAGTGCGGCCTGGCGTTATGTCGAGGCGCTGACCAGTCGCATCGACGATGACCAGCTTCGGGCAGCAGCGACGCGGTCACCCATCGGCAGTATCGATCAGTTCAGCGATAACACGGACTTGCGCGAGGCGACGCATCTGCGCGCGAGCATCGCGCGGCTCTACTTAGCTTAGCGCCGTCTGCCTGGCCGCCACAAAGGCGTCGACAGAGCGCCGCACATCGTCTTCCGTAGTCGCCCAGGAACAGACGCTGATGCGTATGACCGGTTGGCCGCGCCATTCAGATCCGCCACACCAGCACACGCCGCCACTCTGAATCTCAATCAGGGTGCGCCGTGTCAGTTCCGGTGTCTCGCAAGCGACCAGCACTTGGTTGAAAACGACGTCATTCAAGATTCGGAACTTGCGTGTGGCCAGTTTATCTGCAAACTGGCGCGCCCGCGCGCAAAGTTGCGCGACCAGTTCATCGACCCCGGCGCGGCCCAACGATTTGAGCAAAGCCCACAGTTCGATGCCGCGCGCTCGCCGCGACATCTCGGGCGTATATAACATGCCGTCGCGCTCCTCGCCGAATTGGAGGTAAGCGCCTTGTGCCTGTAGCGCCTGAACCAGCGCCTGACGATCTTTGCACAATATGATTCCGCAATCGTAGGGGCTGTTGAGCGTCTTGTGCGCGTCGACAGACCAGGAATCGCCGATTTCGATTCCGGCTGTTAAATGCGCGGTGGTCGAGCAGGCACGCGCCCACAAGCCAAAGGCGCCGTCGATATGCACCCAGGAATCGGCTCGTTCCGCTGCCAGGCAAATTGTCACAAAGTCATCAAAGGCGCCGCTATTGACATTGCCTGCCTGCAAGATCAGCAACGTACTGTCGTCCAATTTTGGTAGATGTTGGGTGTCCATTCTGCCTTGATCGTCGGCAGGCACTATCTCGATCTGAGCTTGGCCAATGCCGAGCAAAGCCAGCGCTTTCCTGACGCTTCCATGTGCCGCCTCGCTCATCACCAGGCGGATCGCAGGGGCGCCGAATAGGCCGCGTTCGCCGACATCCCAGCCTTGCCGCGACAAGATGGCATTGCGCCCGGCCAGCAAACCACAAAGTGTCGCTGTCGACGTCCCGCTGACAAAGCCCGCTGCGGTATCGGCGGGCAGGTCGAGCAGGTCGACTAGCCAGGTTTCGCAGATCGCTTCCAACTTGGCGGCGATAGGCGACATGATGTGCAGCGCCGCGTTTTGATCCCAAACATCTGCCAGTATCCGTGCAGCCAGCGCCGCCGGAATCACGCCGCCGTTGACAAAGCCGAAATAGCGGCCGCCGCCTTGCGCGACCGTGGCCGGCGAACCGATCGCGTGTAACTGATGCAGAATATCTGCAGCGGCGCTTGGTCCCACGGGCAGTGCCTGGTCCAGCGCGCGCATGCCATCAATAGCAGCGTCTGACGGGAAGACGGGACGATGCCGGACGGAAGCCAGGTACGCCAGCGCATAGTCCAGCGTCTGCTGATAGTGCGCCTTTTCGTCGTTTTCTTGCTGCAGGTGTTTCAATAGATTGCTCATTTTCGCTTCCAATTCGCGGATTGCTTCGGACAAGACCTGTCAATATCACCAGTCAGAATGAGCAAATTGCCTGTAATCACTCCGTAATCTGAAGGCAATATATTTACGCTAAAATATGTACTATACTATAACTATCCGATTCGATTAGGAGAGTGAAGAGGATTATGGATACCATCAAAAAACCGTCATTGTGGTTCGGCGCGTTGATCGGCGCTTTGCTGACGATGACGTTAACTTCAGTGCTGTTCCTGGCGGATCAGCTCGCCGGTTTGCCCTTTATCCCCTTTGATGTGTTCGACTTTGTCTCGCGCAATCTACCCGGTCCGTTGCTGACCTTCGGGATTGATGTGATGGTGGATATCATCATCGCCTTTAATATGGGCGAGACATCTGTCGCTGCAAAGTCTGCAGAGCAATTGATGGGTCTGGGCGCTTTCCTTGTTCTGGGTACCATTGCGAACGTCGTCTTGTACGCGGTTTTGAATCGCAGCAAATCGAGCGCGCGCAATCTCTATCCGGGCATGATTTTTGGCTTGGCATTCGGCGCCATCATGATGTTGGTCTCATTGCAGATCAACTTGACGGCGACCGCGGCAATGCCCGCGCAAGTGGTGTGGACATTGTTCAGCTTCACGCTATGGGCAGTAGCCGCCAATTGGATCTATAACGTGCTTGCGCATAGTGGCGCGAAGACCAAGGTTGACGAGGAGACCGGCGAAACGATCACTGTCGAGGCGCTCGATCGTCGCCAGTTCATGGTGCGTATCGGTGGCGCCAGCGCCGTCCTGACGGTCATGGGCGCCGGGCTGGGCGCCTTCATCGGCAATCGTCCGGGCGCAGGGCAGGTTAGCGGCGAAGCCTCGGGCGCATCCGATGGCGATGTGCTGCCCAACCTCGAAGGCAATATGGAACCGGCGCCGGGCACGCGACCGGAATATACACCGCTTGACAATCACTATCGCATCGACATCAGTTCGCGTCCGCCGGTGATTGACTCTGGCGAATGGCGGCTCGATGTCACCGGTCTCGTTGACAATCCCGCCAGCTTGTCGTTGCAAGACCTCTACGACAAATTCGAGCGGGTCGATCGCTTCATCACCTTGTCGTGTATCAGTAACCGCATTGGCGGCACCTTGATCAGCACGACCAAGTGGTCGGGCTTCCTCATGAGCGACTTTCTCGCTTTGGTGCAGCCGCAAACGGATGCCGTCGCGCTTAAGATTACCGGCGCCGACAACTTCGATGAATACGTCATGCTTGACGTGATCAACGCTGACGACCGCATCATGTTCGCTTACGAGTGGGACGATCAGCCACTGAAGCAGAAGCACGGTTTCCCGCTGCGCATTTATATTCCCGACCGCTACGGAATGAAGCAGCCCAAGTGGATCGAGAGCATCGAATTTGTCGATGCCTGGCAAGAGGGCTACTGGGTGCGCCGCGGCTGGAGCGTGGAGGCGCTGGTTAATCCAACCTCGGTTGTGGACACGGTCGCTACAGACGCCATCCTTAAAGACGATGAGGGTTATGTCGTCCCCGTTGGCGGAATTTCCTATGCCGGCGCCAAGCGCATCTCTCGCGTCGAAGTCAGCGTCAATGACGGCGACTGGCAGGAAGCGAAACTGCGTCAACCGCTCTCGGAATTGACCTGGGTCCTTTGGCGCTTCGATTGGCGCTTCCAGGAAGGCGAATATCGCTTTGCCGTCCGCACCTATGATGGCGACGGCAATCTGCAAAGCCTCGAGTCACGCGGCACCCGTCCCGACGGCGCCACCGGCGTCCATTCCAAGAAAGAGACGATGCCGTCGCTGGCCGATCTCGAATCGCCGCAAACTGAAGCCGAAGCTTAGACAAGGCAAGACTCATCTACTCGGCTCCTCTTTCACGAGCGCGTGGAAGAGGAGCTTTTCGTTTGCGCTCAGCAAATTTGCTAAGACTTGCGCGCTGAGATGTCCTTCGTTAGAATTTGGTTATCCACTCAACCATTGCAGGAGACGCTGAGCATCATGGACTGGGGACAAACCATCGCAACAATTGCTTCGGTATTGGCGGTAGGCGTGGGTCTACTAGCCTATATAACCCGCCAGTTTAACCGTATCGGAGACCAACTCAGCCGCCTTGACAATCGCATGCAAAACGTCGAAAGCGAGCAAGTTCGTTTCAACGAGCGTTTTGACCGACTAGATGATCGATTTGCTCAGATTGACGGCCGTCTCAACAGCCTAACGCTAGAGATGCGGCATTTAAGGGAAGACTTGCAAAATCTGGAAATCGAGCAGGCAAGGATGCTGGTCTTCCTCGAAGGCCGAGGCATCACCGGCAAGGCGGCTGCGGCGACCGAACGCGCCACATAGACCGCGTAGCCTCAGCCAGCTTTTCCGCATATTCCCCCTCGTCCAAATGCGCGCCTCACTTACTAAGTCTATTGTTTGAATCCAGTTAAGGTCCATCAGTTGCTTCACTCCTTTTAGATGGGCACCTCCTGACGGGCGTTTCGGTTCACGACAGTGGTTTGCCATTCCGATTGCACAATGGTATCGTTCTGGCATTGTTTTCCGAGCAACAGGTTGCCAAATGATCCGTCTTCTTCTGATCCGCTTGATTCCGCTGGCATGCTTGTTTATCGTCGCGAATGTCGCGTCGGCGCTCCGCATTTACGTGCCAGTTACGCTAGAGACCATCGCGCTGCAGCGATCCGATGCTTGCTCGGGCAGGTTCCAGCCACGCGAACTGGACCATATCACGACGCCGGCTACGCTGCCAATCGGCTTTTACGATAGCAATGGCGCGGGTTTGGCGATTGATGACCTGGACAAGGATGGCCTGCTCGATATCGTCCTGGCCAATCTGGCAGGAGACAACGCTGTTTTCTGGAATAAGGGTGATCTGCAGTTTCAGAAACAGTCGCTACCCTCAGTGGCGCCATCACGCGCTGTCGCCACTGTCGATGTCGATGGCGACGGCTGGCTCGATATCGTCTTCACTCAACAGGCGGCCGCGCCACTTTACTGGCGCAACCAGCAAGGCACCGGCTTCGCGATTCAGGTCTTGAACGGCGTCAGCTATGTCGGCTATGCCATGAACTGGCTCGATGCCGATCGCGACGGCGATCTCGATCTGGTTACCGGATCCTACGATGTCGAGAACGAAATGATCCTGGGCCAGTCGGCGCCAAAGTCAGGCGTGATCTATTACGAGCAAGACAACGAGCGCTTTAGAGCGACACGACTCGCGAACCGGTCCAATACCCTGGCGCTTCTAACTCGTATCAATTCACAAGGTGAACATGAGATCGTCATCGGCAACGACTTTGCCGTGCCCGATCGTTACTTCACATTTGTAGACGGTAACTGGGAAGAGCAAGAGCCACCGCCGGTAATGCCGCACAGCACAATGAGCTACGATGCCGCCGACCTGGACAATGATGGCCTGGTTGAAGTCTACGCCGTGGACATGAAACCTTATGCCGATGACGACGAAACGCAGGCGCAGTGGCAGCCGGTGATGGACATGATGATGGCCATGCCGCACGAAAAAGGCGATCCGCAAATCATGGAGAACGTGCTCTATGCCGGCGGCGGAGCAGGGTTGGTGAAGAACATCGCGCCGCAACTGGACCTGGACGGGACCGGCTGGAGTTGGTCGGCGAAGTTCGGCGACCTGGACAACGACGGCTTCCAGGACCTGACCGTGGTTAACGGCATGATCTCGCGCGAGATGTTTTCACATCTGCCCAATGACGAATTGGTGGAAGAAAATCAAGTCTACCGCAACCTGTCCGGCGGGGGATTCGCGCCGCAGCCAGGTTGGGCGCTTAACGACACGGCGAGCGGACGTGGCATGTCGCTGGCGGACCTGGACAACGATGGCGATCTCGATGTCGTCGTCAACAACTTGAATACGCCAGCGAAAGTCTTCGAGAATCAACTTTGTGGCGGAGATAGCATCGAGGTCAATTTGCTATGGGCGGATTCCGCAAGCGGAAGTGTCGGCGCGCAACTGCTCCTGAAGACCAGCGAAGGGACTTATCGCCGCGATGTCACCGTATCCAGCGGCTACCTATCGGGTGATCCCAGCCGTGTTCATTTCGGCTTTCCGACTGGCAGCGTGCTGGAGCGTCTAACTATCATTTGGAACGACGGTGAGCACAGCGTCGTGGACGAATTGAGTGCGCATAGCTTAATTACGGTGACGCGGGATTAGAAGGCGAGAAGACTGCTCTTTTGCATACGCTTCGCCATGGGTCAAAGTCCTCCCTGCATCGCGTAGTCGGTCAAAGAACATGTTTCCTGCGGTGTGACCTGGGCAGCGTATTGGAATCCAAACTGTGTCGAGTTCGCTTGTTTCGGCAAGGTAAGAGGCGCTATCAGCCGAAATCCGTTTGCATCTCGTGCTTGGGCTAGTGGCTGCCCCGGCAAAGCGCTGGACGATACGCAAGATGTGCTGCTTCCTCCCGGCTGTAACTTGTAAGGGTGGCGGCCGCCTCCGCGCCTTAGAATCTGAATAGCTGTCGGGAGCCGGGACGTTTGATAAAACTTGCGCGGGATCGACCGACGTGCCAGAATCCCGTCATCGTTTATGTGATTTATTAGGAGTTTCTTATGTCTTCAAGTGTCTATCAAAAGCGCGTGACCGCCACCGTGCTGATTGTTGCGCTGATTCTTGTCCTTGGGCTCGCCGCTGCGCCGCTGGCTGCGCAGGCCAGCCTCGCCGAAGCCGCGGCCGCGCTTGCCGACTCCGTGGCTCAGTATAGCGTGAGCGAGAGCGACATCAGTTTCAGCAACGAGGGTCAGATGATAATCGGCACGCTGGCCATGCCGGCCGGTGATGGGCCTTTCCCGGTCGCCCTGCTGCTACACGGCTTCACCGGCATGCGCCACGAACTGCCGGTTGTCGGCACCGAAGACACGATGTTCAGCCGCGCTGCTCGCTGGCTGGGCGAACGCGGCGTCGCCAGCTTGCGCATCGACTTCCGCGGCTCCGGCGAGAGCGAGGGCGCCTGGGAAGATACCTCCTTCAGCGGCCAGATCTCGGACGCCATCGCGGCGCTGGATTATATCGAGACATTGGAAGGCGCCGATGGAGGGCGCATGAGCATCTTGGGTTTGAGCCAAGGCGGCTTGGTCGCCGCAGCCACGGCCGGGCGCGATGCGCGTGTCAGCAACCTCGTGCTCTGGTCGGCAGTGTCGAATCCTGTCATGAGTTACGGCATTCTACTAGGTTATGACAACTTGCTGGCCGGTGCGGCGTTCGGCGACGAGGCGCTGACCATCATGTTGCCCTGGGGCGTCGAGACGGCCCTAAAGGGTCCATTCTTCGAGGATATCTTCCTTGTCGATCCGGTGGCTGAGATCGCCGGTTACGCCGGCCCCCTGCTGGCTATCACTGGCGCGCGCGACACAACTGTAACGCCGCAGCCGCACGCCGGCCAAGTCTTCCTTGACTACCATGAGGGCGCGGAGGCGCTGGTCGTGCTGGATGGCGATCACGTCCTCGACGTGCTGGCGGGTGTCTCCGAAGTGATCGACGAGGCGCTTGCGTACAGCCTGGCCTGGCTGCAAGGCGAATAGACGAGCGAGACACCGGACATGCCGCCGTCGGACAGGCGGCGGCATTCTCTATCGTGCAATTGCAGAATTCATGTCAGAAGATAAGACCACGTCTTCGTCACATGTTAAGGAGGCGCTACGGCAGCGCCTCGAGACGGACGAACACGTCTGCGGTTGTGGTCGTATCCTGGCTAAGATATGCGGTTTGACAGCCGCCACTGAAAGTCGCCCGGCGCCTCTGTCGGGTTCGGACATGACGCATGACGTCATCGACTTCTCGCGCGACATGCGCGAGAGCGCTCCATATAGCCTGTGGGCGGAACCTCTCATCGGCTCAGGTTGGCCTTGTAAACCCACGACAGTAAGCACAGCGTCCTGGACGGACTGAGGGCGAATACCTTAATCACGGTGTCGTGTTCCTAATGCCAGATCACAAACCGGGCGCTTTGCAAGGCAATCGCCCAAACTGTTTGACAGACGAAAATCTACGTGTTAGATTATTGTATCGGTTACGCAATCGGTTTCATGACCTATCTTTGCCCGACTGCAGTTGAAGAGTTAACGGCCCAAAGAATGATCCTACCAACCCCACCGCTGCATCCTTTGATGTCTACCTTTCTTAATTCTCCGCGACATGCATGCGTGGGAGGCGATACGTGGCTGCGGCGTTAAAAGCCAAGCGAGAAGGTGAGTCCATTTGGGCGGCGAACTTACGTGAGCTCCGGAGCGCCTTCACGGGGCTGCGTCGAGAAGAATCGATCGCCGGCTATTTGTTCCTCTTGCCGAACTTGCTCGGCTTTATCGTCTTCATGCTCTTCCCGATACTCTTCGCCTTTTACATCATGCTCACCGATTGGAGCTTGGCGAAAGAACCGCAATTTATAGGTCTCAAGAACTTCGACACCATGATCAACGACCGACTCTTTTGGAAGTCGCTAGTCAACAGCTTCTATTACACCTTCGTGGCCGTGCCCACCGGCATCTTCATCGCCTTCTGGCTGGCGCTGGCGCTCAACCGCAAAATGCGCGGCATCATCTTTTTCCGCACCGTCTACTTCTTGCCACAGATCACGCTGACAGTGGCGGCCGCTACCATCTGGCGTTGGATCTACCAGCCGGAAATCGGCATGATCAACCACGTACTGGATCTTATCGGTATTGACGGACCGAAGTGGATCCACGATACGAAATGGGCAATGCCGAGCGTCATCATCATGAGCAACTGGCAGGGCATCGGTTTCGCCATGTTGATTCTGCTGGCGGGTTTGCAGGGTATCCCGGAAGAGTTCTACGAAGCGGCTTCCATAGACGGCGCCAGTGGCTGGCAGCGCATGCGCTACGTCACCCTGCCTATGCTCTCGCCAGCAATATTTTTCGTGGTTGTCACGTCGTTGATTGGGGCGTTCCAGGCCTTTGATCAGTTTTTTGTCCTGACGCAAGGCGGACCGGCCAACGCCACCACACCGCTCACGCTTTACATCTTCAATAACGCTTTCAAGTTTTTCAAGATGGGTTATGGGGCGGCGCTGGCGGCGGTCCTATTCGTGATCATACTTATTATCACCATCATTCAGTGGCAGTTGGCGCGGCGCTGGGTGATCGGATTCGACGAAGACGAGTAAGGACGGAGCAATCGGGTAAAAGCCATGGCGAACGCAGCAAAGACGCAATACAGCCGCTTCGGGCAAAGGCAGAGCAAGATCCTGATGGATCTTCTGACCTATGCCGTGCTGTCGGTCGTCGGCATTATCTTCATTATGCCCTTCGCCTGGATGGTCGCTAATTCGTTTAAAGATATCCGCGGCATCTATACCTACCCTCCGGAGTTCATTCCCGAGGTTTGGCATTTCGAGAACTACACCGAAGCTTGGACGATGACGCATTTCGACGCCGGCTTCCTCAATAGCGCCATTGTCGCGGCGGCGGTGGTGCTCGGACAATTGTTCACTGCCAGTCTGGCCGGTTATTCATTTGCGCGCCTGCGTTACCCCGGGCGCGACAAGGTTTTCCTGCTATATATTTCGTTGATGATGGTGCCCTTCACCGTGCTGCTGATCCCACTCTACGTGCAGATGCGCTACTTTGGCTGGATCAGCACACTTCAGGCGGTCATCGTGCCCTTCCTCTTCACGCCCTGGGGCACCTTCATGATGCGGCAATTCATGGTCACAATCCCGCGCGAACTGGAGGATGCCGCTCGCATCGATGGCTGTGGCTTCTTCCGCACTTATTGGTTAATCATCCTGCCCTTGACCAAACCGGCGCTGGCGACTCTCGCCATTTTCACTTTTGTCAACACCTGGAACAGCTTCCAATGGCCGCTGATCGTGCTGGGCAAACCCAAGGTCAAGACGCTGCCGCTGCTGCTGGCATCTTTCCAGAATCAATCCGGCATGCGCACGCCCTGGCATCTGATTATGGCGGCTTCCACATTCGTCGTCATCCCAGTCTTAATCGCATTTGTCGTCGGGCAGAAGTATTATGTCCGTGGCATTGTCACTACCGGCATTAAAGGAGGTGGCTAGGGACCGATTGTTTTCTTCGTCTCGGAATCGAATTTTCAATTATGAAAGGATACACAAATGATTCGCAAAACTGTACTTCTCGTGACTGTCCTGGCGTTGCTCAGCTTTGGTTTCGCCGCCTCGGCGCAGGACATGACCGATTGGACTTGCGGCACGGTTGATGGCGATATCTCCGCAGCAATCACCATCACCGGCTGGGAAGGACCCGGCGAGGTCGATAAGTTCCTGCTCGCCTTCGACGAATTTTTCGGCGAATACTATCCCAACGCTGAACAGATTCTCAACACCGGCGTAGCCTGGTCTGACTACTGGACGACCTTGCCGGCGCAGTTGGCTGGTGGCGCCGAAATCGACATGGCCTGGATGCACGACACCCGCAACGATACTTTCGCTGAAAACGGTTGGGCTCTGAACCTCGATAGTTACCTGGAAGCTTGCCCGATTCCCGGCTGGCCCGAGAGGTTTGTCACTTCCCAGGTCGATGCCTTTGACTACCAGGGCAGCCAATACGCCATTCCCTACGACTTGGCGCCGGGCGGGCTCTATGTCAATCTCGATCTATTCGAAGCGGCTGGCCTGGAACCGCCGGGTGAGCATACAACCTTCGAGGAGTTTGAAGAATTGGCGATCGCCCTTACACAGGATATCGATGGCGATGGGGATACTGATACCTGGGGCATCAGCAATTTGGTCAGCGTCGGTCGAGGCGCCGGCGGGGCTTACTGGATCATCAAGAGCTTCGGCGGTGAGTTGTTTAACGAAGAAAACACCGCCTCAATGATGAACTCGCCGGAAACGGTCGCTGCTCTGCAGTGGCTCGCCGACCTGCTTTGGGATTCGGGCGCGCACCCAACCGCGGACTCGATTGCCGCCACCGGCTTCACCTCCGAATTTCTCTTCGCCAACGGCAACGTCGCCATGCACTACGCGCTGAACGACGCCGCCGCCCGCATGTGGGAGTTGGTCGAGGGCAGCTTCAATTGGACGGTCGTGCCGACTCCGACTGGTTCTGCCGGTCGCTATAACTTCATCGGTGGCTCGGCGTTTTCGATACCGACTTCCGCTGCGCATCCGGACCTGTCATATGAGTTGATCCGTTTCACCCTGGCCAACCCCGATCACCTCTGCCGCACCGCTGCCATGGGCGCCGCGCTGGTCAGCCAGTCCGATTTCCATGATTGCGCCGCTCCCGATGACGCCCCCTACGCCGATGCTTACCATGAGGTATTCTCGGTCATTGGCGCGCGCGACGGCGTTCACCCGGCCTACCATCCGAAATACCTGGAGTGGGAGACCTCTGTCTGGGTCAGCAATATGGACTTGCTCTGGACCGGTGAGGAGCGAGACGCTGCTGTAGCCGTACAACGCGCGCACGATCAGACCAACGAGTTGCTGGGCGGCTAAACCCGGCGCAGCCCACGCCCAAGAATCAACCATTGTAGTGAGGGGGGGGAACTAGTTACACTAGTTCCCCGTTTTCGTTCTGGCGCAGCAGCTACCCTTTAGTTGCCGTGCAAAACCATTGGTGACGTCAAGAGCGGCTCATGCCGCCTTTGCGAGAATGGATGACACACATTATTAGTAGAGGGAGAAGTAAAATGAAAAGAATTATGATCTTGCTGTTGCTTGTCACACTGCTGCTTGCGGCGGCGCCGTTGGCAAGCGCGCAAACCGAGCTCAGCCTGTGGTATCACGGCGCTGGCAACCTGGAAGAACGCGCAGTCTTGTTGAACGTCATTGACGACTTCAACGCTTCGCAGTCGGACTGGTCGGTCGTCATGGAAGAGTTCCCGCAGGAATCCTACGAATCGTCCGTCGTCGCGGCGGCACTGTCGGGAGACTTGCCCGACATCATTGACGTGAACGGTCCCGTTATGCCGGACTGGGCTTGGTCTGGTTACATGGCCCCGCTCAACCTGTCCGAAGGCGCGCTGGACGGTTTCCTGCCCGGCGCTGTCGGCATCTACAACGGCGAACTCTACGCCGTCGGTTTGTGGGACGCTGTGGTCGCAATTTACGCTCGCCAATCAGTCCTGGAAGCGAACGATATCCGCATCCCCACGCTCGAAGAACCCTGGACCGGCGAAGAATTTGACGCCATCCTGGAGACCCTTCAAGCCACCGGAGACTTTGACAACGCCTTTGATGTCGGTATGGCTTGGCCCTACGACTGGTATACCTACGCCATCTCGCCCTTCCTGCAAAGCTTCGGCGGCGACATGATCGACCGCGAGACCTACCTCACTGCCGAGGGGGTTCTGAACGGCGAAGCCGGGCTCGCCTTTGGCGAATGGTGGCAGAGCCTGTTCGAGCGCGGCCTCGTACCCGGTACATCGCAAGACCCCGCCGACCGTGATACCGGCTTCCTTGACGGCAAGTATGCGCTGCAATGGAACGGCAACTGGGCGGCGCGCGCCGCTCTCGAAGCCTTCGGCGACGATGCCTTGTTCCTGCCCGCGCCCGATTTTGGCAACGGCTCCACCATCGGCGCCGCTTCCTTTCAATTCGGTATCTCGTCCACCAGCGAACATCCTGATGGCGCCAACGCATTCATCGAATTCGCCATTCAGGATGAATACCTGGTCGATTTCAGCAACTTTGGCGGCTTGGCCCCGGCGACCGCCAGCGCGGCAGCGATGTCGGACTTCTACTATGAGGGCGGCCCCCTGGAAGTCTTCTTTGGCTTGAGCCAGGCGCAAGCTCTGGTCCGGCCCGCTACTCCGGGATTTACCAACTTATCGCTGGCCTTCGCAAAAGCCCTGGATGATATCGCCAACGGCGCAGACGTACAAGATGCACTGGACGCAGCCGTTGACGAAATCGACCAGGACATTGAAGACAACGGCGGCTACGGCTTCGGCGATATGTAGTTGGCCTTTTGCCAAAGCATTACACCATCCCCGACCCTTCCCCAGCACACCGGGGAAGGGTGGCGGTGGCGTTCGCGGGGCAATTTGGCAAGTCCAGCGACTCGTGGCAAGTCTTTCGCGCTGTGCCCCCTGACTCGTCGGCTGCCCGTCATAAACTTGGCGGGCGGGCGCCGGGGGCAGGGGTTGGCCACCGCGCCGCGCCGCCAGCTCGCCCCCGATATGCCTTTTCTCTTGACCTTATTCCGAAATCCTCGCTGACCTTAACCCGGTTTCTTGGGACAGCCGCATGTTGACAGCAGCTGAAGCGAGAAAAAACGCCCCGCTCTGGGTTCGTCTCTTGCTACCGAAAGACGCGCCGCTATATCAGCGGAATGACGCGCTCTTCGGCTGGCTGATGGCATTCCCCGCGCTGCTGATCCTGACCGTGTTCCTGGTAATTCCGTTCTTGATGGCCTTTGTCATCTCGTTCACCAATCAGCGACTCATCTCGCCCAATCCGGCTGAGTGGGTGGGGTTGCGCAACTTCGAGCGTCTGCTCAGTGTTCGCGCCTTTACGCTGGAGCCGGAGCGGGACGACAGCGGCGCGATTGTCTACCAGGACGGCGGCATCGTTTATCCGCGACTGCGCAATTTCACGCGCAACAACCCCAATTATCCCGAACTCGACGGCTTGCGCGAATTCACGTCATGGCAATCGGGCGACAACCGCACCGTCATCTTGGTCGCGGATGTTGTCTTCTTGCGCGCCTTGATCAATACGCTTGTTTTCGCCAGCGTAATCGCGCCGCTGCAGGGTGGCTTGGCGCTGCTGCTGGCGCTGCTGCTCAACCAAGCCTTGCCCTTCATCAACGTATTCCGCGCCATTTACTTCGCGCCTGTCGTGGTCTCCATGGTCGTGGTGTCGCTGCTTTGGCGCTTCATCTATGACGGCAACAACGGTTTGCTCAACAACCTGTTGGGCCTCCTGTCCTTTGGCCGCTTCCAACCGGTCGATTGGCTGGGCAATCCCTATACCGCCCTGCCGGCCATTATCGCCATGTCCGTCTGGCAGGCGGTGGGCTTTCACATGGTGATTTGGCTGGCCGGTTTGCAGACGATTCCGGCCAGCCTGTATGAAGCCGCGAGTTTGGATGGCGCCGGCGGTTGGCAGAAATTCCGCTTCGTCACCTGGCCCGGCTTGCGCAATACAGCCGTGCTCGTGCTGATCGTCATTACGATCCAGGCCATGGGTTTCTTCGTACAAGTGGATGTGATGACCCGCGGCGGCCCGCTGGATGCCACGCAGAGCGTCGTCTACCAGGCGGTGCAGCGAGGCTACGTCAAACAAGACATCGCCGAAGGCTCGGCCATCTCTGTCATCCTCTTCGTGATCGTCTTCGTCATCGCCATGACGCAGCGTTATCTAACACGCGAACGGCGCTAGCCATGAATGCCATGAGCTTCGAAACGCGTCACAATCTCAGCATCGGTCTGCGTTATGCCCTGCTGATATTGATCGCGATTATCTTCATCTTTCCCATCCTGTTTATGGTGATGTCCTCGCTCAAGCCGGATTTGCAACTACTGCGAGATACGGCTTCGTTGCGCGCCTTCTTGCCAGTGGGAGATATCTCGCTGAACAACTACGACGAAGCCTTTGAACGCGTGCCTATTGTGCAGTTCGCCTTCAATTCTATCTTCACCACTTCTGTTTCGGTGGCGGCCAGTTTACTGCTGAATTCGATGGCGGCCTTTTCCTTCGCCTTCTTGCAGTGGCGCGGCAAAGCCATCTTGCTCTCGCTGATCATCGCCACCTACATCGTGCCCTTTGAAGTGATTGCCATTCCCATGCTGCTCGTGGCGAACAATCTGCCCTGGATCGGCCCCGAAGGCATTGAGTTCGGCTGGCTCAATTCTTACCACGTGCAGATCATTCCCTTCATCGCCGATTCGCTCGGTATCTTCCTCTTCTATCAGTACTTTCGCGATTTGCCCGATGAATTGGTGGAAGCGGCGCGCATCGACGGCGCCAGCATTTTACAGGTCTACGCCCGCATCATCATGCCCATTGCCGGCCCCATCGTGGCCACTGTGGCCATCCTCAAATTTCTTGTGATGTGGAACGCCTACATCTGGCCGCTGATGACCATCCGCTCGGAGGAGCTGCGCCCGATCATGGTCGGCTTGCAATATTTCTTCCAGTTGAACGTAGCCTGGGGGGAGATCATGGCCTACTTGTCGATGGTAACCATCCCGGTGCTGATCTTCTATCTGGCTCTGCAGCGCGCCTTCATCGAAAGCATCGCCACCTCGGGCATCAAAGGCTGAGCCGGAAAGTCCTTAGGCCAGCAGCCCGCGCGCGAACGCCAGATCCTTCACGATCAGCTCATCCACGCGGTCTTCATCGCTGTATTCGGCTGAGAAGCAGATCGGTCCTTCGTAGTCGATCGCCTTGAGCTTCGCGGTCACCTGCGCCCATGACGCCCGGCCTTGCGCGCCCGAAGTCCAGTAGATCTTCCACTCGGCGACTTCGGCTTCCGGTCCGCTGACCCGCCGCCAGTAAGCATTCTTCAAGTTGACCACGCACAAGTAAGGCGCCAGCACGTCAAGCGCGGCGTCGCTATCCATGCCTTCCAGCGCATTATGCGCCGGGTCCCATACCGCCGCTACGGTACGCGGGTCGTAATCCTTGAACAGATTGTAGGCGCCCATCTCGTTGACCGGCACGAATCGGCCACTATGATTCTGTACGCCAAGCTGGATTCCGTATCCTTCGCAGAGGGGCAGGGCGGCATCCAATTGACGGCGCGCTTCCGCTTCCGCCGTCCAGTAATCCAGGTCGCGCTGCCAAAACATGACGCGGTTCATGCCGATGCCGGCTTCGGCACAGGCGCTGTACAGGCGCTCATCATCGAGCGGCATATCGGCGGTCACATTCAAAACGCGGACGCCATGCTCGCCTAGCAGCTTCACCGCCGCCGGCAAATCGCGCTCGATATTGTCCGGCTCGACCTGGAAACCCGGCCGCACCGGCAATTCGATCAGGTCGAAGCCCAGTGACTTGATATGTTCCGCCAGGTCTGGAAGGGACAGAGTCTTCCAGGGCTTGGTAAAGATTGCCAACTCACTCATCATAGGCCTCGCTCAGCTCTTGGTTGGCAGCATGGACACCAGGTCAATGTTGACGCGTGGCGGCAGACTGGCGATGAAAACTACGGTCGCCGCGATGTCTACCGACTGTATCATCTTCATCTTTTGCTCCAGGCTGAACTTGACCGGTCGCCGGTCTATGATGGGCGTGTTTCCCGCGCCGGGATTAAAGAGGCAGGCGCGCACGCCGTGGGCATTGCCTTCTTCGTTGGTGACGTCATTGAGCGCTTCCATACCGATCTTGCTGGCGCTATAAGCCACGCCGGCGCCGATGCTGGGGAACATGCCGGCCCGCGATGCCAAATTGATGATCAGGCCGTCGCCGCGCGCCTTCATTTCCGGCAAGACCGCCTGCGTAAAGACGAAAGCGCTAGTCAGATTGATGTCCATCAATTCGCGCCATTGCTCGGCGCTGGTATCTGTTATTGAACGTTGGCTAATGTTGGCGCCGGCGTTGTTGACCAGCAGGTCTACCGGACCAAATGCGGCGCGTGTCCTTTCAACCGCAGCGTGAATCTGGGCATCGTCGCTGACGTCTGCCGGGCAAACCAAAGCTTCGCCACCTTTTGCGCGCGCCGCTATAGCGACCCTCTCGAGCAGCTCCACGCGCCGCGCAACCAGGCTGACCCTTGCGCCTTCGGCCGCGCAGGCAATGGCGATCGCTTCGCCGAAGCCGCTGCTGGCGCCGGTGACGATGACGGTCTTGTTTTGCAAATTTCCCATTCGGCTACTCCCACATGCTCTAAGCCATGATGTCGAGCTTAGCGCGTGTGACTTCGTAGCGCAACGTGCCGTCCCGCAAGAAGCTTTCGATCTCGTCGGTGCAGAAGCGGCCTTGCCGCGAGCGCGCCTGCCGCGTATGCGCCGAAAGATGCGGTATGATGATCACGTTCTCCAATTGACGAAAAGCGCTATCATCCGGGAGCGGTTCTTGATTGAAGACATCGAGCGCGGCGAAGATGCGTCCCGACTGCAGTTCGGCTAGCAAAGCCGCCTCGTCGACAGGATGCGGCCGTGCGGTGTTTATGAAGATGGCGCCATCACCCAGCAGGGCAAATTGTTCGGCGCCGAGCATGCGATAAGTCTCTTCAGTGGATGGCGCGTGCAAGCTTACGATAGGACATTCGCGCAGCAACCGTTCCAGTTCAACTTTTGTTGCGCCCAGAGCCGCCGCTTCATCGGCGCTGAGATAGGGATCGGTTACCCACAGTTCGGCATCCATCGCCCGCAGACGGCGCATGGCCTCGCGCCCGGTCAGGCTGGCGCCGATGATGCCGATACGTTGCCCGCCTAGTTCTCGGCCCAATTCAAACGAGCGCGCGGCGGCCCATCCCTCGGTTTTGAATGCGCGGTCGATCTGGTGAAATCGCCTTAGGGAGAGCAAGATGAGCAGCAGGGTTGTCTCCCCAACCGGCGGAGCCAGGGCAGCGGCGGCATGTGTCACGCGTGTGCCATGCTCGAAGACTGGCAGTGGCAACATGCGCTTGATGGTGCCGGCGGAATGCGCGATCAGCTTGAGCCGGCCGGCCGCTGCCATCACCTCGTCGGTAAAGATCGGCGTGCCCCAGCCGGTGATGACGATGTCAACGCCGGGGATCTCCTGCGCGAGCTGCGCCGACGTCAGATTTTCATCGCGCGCGGCGAAGGTCAGCGAGCCGGATTGCCGCAAACGGCCTTCGTTCTCGACGCCAATCAGGTCGCGGTATAGTGACTCTCTAATGGCAATGAGGATTTTCGGTTTGGCGATCATCTTGGTCCAGTCTCAAGCGTCGCGAGCAATTGCTTGATCAAATGCGCCGGCGGCTCGAAGGGCAATTCCACCACCTGGTGGCGCAGAGCGCTAGTATAGAGCGCCAGTATCACGCTAAAGTCGCTCAGCGCGCTTTCCAGGTTTAAGGGATGCCCGGCGCTCTCATCTTCCAGCCAGTCAAACATTGCTTCGGTCATGGCTGCTTGTCCCAGGTCGTCTTGATCATAATATTCATGCTCGCCATTCTCGTGGGCGCCGTCGATCAGCGTTTCCCAGCCCCACATCGTCCAGTAAACATAGCCCCGCGATCCGTAGACCGCGATGCGTTTGTGCTTGTTGATGGGTTCGCCCGGGTTGACCCGTGGCGCGTTCTCGCCGCAGCGCAGCGTCGCTTGCACGCCGTTGCTATATTCGATGGCTACCATGCTTTGATCGGGCGCGTAATGCTCTTTGATATTTTCGACCAAGCCTCCGCCGCCCGCCACCTGACCGAAAACGGTCTTGGCAGCGCCGCCTGGATTGAAAGCGCCAATGGCTTGCAGGGAATGCGTGCCCTGATAAGCCAGGTTCATGCCGGAACTGGCTTCGATAAAGCGCAGGTCGCCAATCGCGCCATCTTCCACCAAGCCTTGCAGATGCCGACGGCGCGGATGAAACTGCAACTGATGATTGATGGCGATCTTGACTCGTGGCTTGCTTGCGGCGAATGCGCGAATCGCCAGGTAGTCCTCGGCCTGGATCGCCAGCGGTTTTTCGACCAAAACGGCGGGCACGCCCGCGGCCTCGGCCGCCTTGAAGATCTCCAGGCGCACGTTGGGCGGCGTATTCACGTGCACAAGATCCGGCTTTTCCTTCTCGAACATCTCTCGGTAATCGGTATAGCGCGCCGCTACGCCATGTCTTTCGCCAAATTGGTCAAGATTGTCGCGCTGCCGCGTAGAGATCGCCGCCAGCTCCCCGCGCGTGACATGCTGGTAGGCTTCGGCATGGTGGTTGGCGCGTCCGCCACTGACGGCCACGATCGCCGTTTTATACATCGTTCCCCTCCCAGGGTTGCAAAATCACTTTGCCGCATTGCCCGGAAAGCTGTGTCTCCCAAGCGCTTTGAATATCGTCGATCGCGAAACGGTGCGTGATCAGCTTGTCCAACTGTTCGCCGACATCGGCAATCATCGCCATCATGCGCGGCGTGTCCGCCAAGTTGTAATGCCAGGAGCCAATCAAATGCAGGCCCTTGCGGATCATGTCGCGGCTGATTTGCACGGGTGTGTCTTCCGCGCATTCCCCGACAAAAGCGACCAAACCCTTGCGCCGTGTCGTGTCTAGGCAGAGGCGATGCGCCGCTACTACGCCCGAACAATCCACTGACTTATCGACGCCACGCCCGTCGCTTGTGAGCGCCAAAACTTGCCCCAGCGCGTCTTCATCCGCCGGGTCGATCACCGCTTCGGCGCCAAGGTCGAGCGCTTTCGCGGCGCGGTACTTGTTGGCGTCGACGCCGATCACACGCGCGCCGCGATAGGTTGCGCCAATCACGCCGCCCAAGCCCACCGGTCCCAGGCCCGTGATCAACACCGTATCGTGCGCATCTACAGCCATGAGTTGAAAAGCGCCGAAGGTCGGTCCCAAGCCGCAGCAAGCCATCGACGCATGTTCGTAAGACATGCCCCCCGGGGGAATTGGCACCAGCATCCAGTCTTGTTTCAGCAGATATTGCGACATGGTCGCCTTGCCATCGCCGCTGCCATGATACGCGTCAAAGTCGATCGCGTCCTGGCAATGAATGTATTCATCGGCCAGGCAGTAGGCGCATTGTCCGCATGAGGACATCGGCATCGCCACGACGCGGTCGCCGACTTTTACCTTGCCCGGCTGTGCCACCGCGACCACCTCGCCCGCGGCTTCGTGCCCAAAGAAGCCGCGATTTGTACCCGCTGCGAAAGCTTTGTATTCGGTGCACATCGGCGCGGCGTGCACCTTGATCACCGCCCAGTTTTCTCTGGCTTGGGGGACTTGACCGGTGGCGATCCCCGCGCGTTCTTTTCCCAGCACTGTGACACGTTTCATCCGTTCTCCTTGATGTCGCCTTTGACTGAGCGACTGTCTTGAATCCAAAGTCACGCAATCGGTTTTCTGATGACGCAGGCGACTATAACATAGTGCGATTGCGCCCGCAAGCAATTTTGCAGCAGCGCCGATTGGCTTGGAGGCGATGCGGCAGAATCATCGATTTGCAGCCGGACAGTGAGATCGCTCTCTTGACATGCAATAGCTGTTTTACTCGTCGATCGCGGCAGTGGACCGTGTAGGTAGTGTACCCATTTTGGTTGAAATTCAATCTTAAGCACCGAGTACACAGAAGTAGTTCAACCTTAGTCATGTAAATCTGCCGACTATGTCCCAAAGCAATGGGGGGAGATTCACCACAGAGGCACAGAGAGCGCAGAGGGAATGGACTAAAGGACTATGCGCTTGATACCTTCCCTCAGAAATCGTACATTGAAGTTGATGAGCAGTCCCTTTTCGTAGATTCATGAGCTTCATATAAGTCATCAGTTGAGCGAAATGAATTTGATTCAGGCTTTCAACGGCCTTGAGTTCTACAATTACAGCATTATGCACAACAATATCCGCAACCATATCACCGATGTCCCTCCCTTTGTAAACGACGTTGATGTGCCGTTGTCGCTGATATTTAAGCTTCCGCTCTTCCAATTCTATGCAGAAAGCGTCTTCATATAGTTCTTCCAGCAAGCGAGTACCCAACGCGCGATGAACCTCTATTGCTGCGCCAATTATCTCATGTGTCAACGGATCTTGATTTTGCAAATTGTTCATAGTCGCTTTGCCATTTATCTCTGTGTCCTCTGTGCCTCTGTGGTGAATCCTCTTAACTTAGTAGCAATTACTGAGAAAAACCAGGCTGTCCCCTCCTCGGCGCCAAGGTTTTTCTATTTCAACCGAATTCGATACTCTACCGACCGTGTCGCGGGAAAATTTGACGATTTCAGTGTTATTGGATATTATGCGAGAAATCGGTTACGCAACGCGTTACACGAAGGAAAACTCATTGATGAAACGCATTACAATGCGAGATGTTGCTGAACAGGCCGGCGTGTCCAAAGCCACCGTCTCCCATGTGATAAACGAGACGCGCTTTGTGGAAGATGCCACCAAAAAACGCGTACAGGAGGCGATACGGTTGCTCGGCTATCGCCCAAATGTGGCGGCGCGCAGCCTGACCACCCAGCGTACGCGCGTTATCGGGCTGATCGTCTCCGACGTCACCAACACCTTCTTTGGCGAAATCATGTTAGGTGTCGAGAATGTGCTGATCGCCAATGGCTATAGCTTGATGGTCTGCAATACCAGTGAAGTGTTGGAACGTGAGGAGTACTACATTGATATCTTGCTGCGGCAGGGTGTCGATGGCATCATCGCCGCCGCCACCAGCCAGAATTGGGATGTGCTCAACGAGGCAGCCAAACTGAATATCCCTATCGTCATGCTGGATCGCACCTTCGACAACGCTATCTCGCCTTATGTCGGCGTCAACAACAAATACGGCGCCTATTTGGGAACGAATCATCTCATCGAGCGCGGCCACCGCGAAATCGGCATACTTTCGGGCTTTCAGCGTTTGTCGACCATGCGCGAGCGTCTCGCGGGTTTTCAAATGGCGCTGGCGGAAGCGCATCTGCCCTCGCATGAGCGCTGGTCCGTCGCCAGTCAGCTGAGCATTGAAGATGGCCAAGGCGCCATGCGAGAACTCATGACGCAAGACGAACGACCGCAAGCCGTGTTCGTCTGCAACAACTTGCTCAGCCTGGGCGCTTTGATGGGCTTGCAAGAGTTGGGCATGCGCTGCCCGGAGGATGTAGCGATCGTAGGCTTTGATGACCATCCCTGGGCGCAGGTCTCGAACCCGCCGTTGACCGTGGTGCGCCAACCGACCTATCGCATTGGCGAGACCGCCGCGCGCAAGGTCTTGCAGGCGCTAAACGGAGATGCAGACGATATTCCGTCCGCCCAGTTCGACTGTGAACTTGTCGAGCGGCAATCGAGTTGAAATTGCGACTTAGGGCGTTTGCCACACCGGCCTCGGGATGCCTTGATGCGGACGCCGCCAAGGTTCGGCTCCAACAGAAACGCTCCCAATACCTTTATCAGTGCGGGATTCCTTCCACCCTTAAGCGGGACACAGACAAGAGCATCGACTTCGGAGTTCGGGCGAAAAGGAGAAAAACATGACAAAGCAGTACGAGGCGACCTGGGCATCACTTAAGACACATCCCACCGCGGAATGGATGCGCAAGGCGAAATTCGGCATCTACACCCATTGGGGCATCTATTGTGTGCCCGCTACCGGACCCAATGTAACCTGGTATCCCTATCACATGTACCGCGAGGGCTCGCCGCAATTCGATTATCACTGCAAGACCTATGGGCATCCGTCGCGGTTTGGTTACAAAGATTTTATACCCATGTTCACAGCCGAGCGCTTCGACCCTGACGAGTGGGCGGAGCTCTTCAAACGCGCCGGCGCCAAATTCGCCGGTCCGGTCGCCGAGCATCATGACGGCTTCCCCATGTGGGATGCTAGCGACACGGAGTGGTGCGCGGGCAAGATGGGACCCAAGCGCGATGTGGTCGGCGAATTGGGAAAAGCCATCCGCGCCCAGGACATGCGCTATATGGTCGCAATGCACCATGCCGAGAATTGGTGGTTCTTCCCGCATTGGAAACGCGAATACGACACATCCGATCCCGCTTACGCCGGACTCTATGGCGAGCCGCATGATCTCGATTTCGATTACGATCCGGGTCGAGCCGGCGTTCATCAAAACCACGGCGAATGGATGGCGCAGGACAAACCCAGTAAAGCGTTCCTCGATCGCTGGAAGCATCGGCTGGTCGAAGTAGTCGAGCGCTATGAGCCGGATTACATCTGGTTCGATTTTGGCCTGCGCTTTGTGCACGATCAATACAAACAGGACTTCCTGGCGTATTACTACAACAAAGAAGCCGAATGGGGACGCGAAGTTGTCGCGAGCTATAAATGGCACGATATCCCGCCTGGCGCTGCTTTGCTGGATTTCGAGCTGGGCAAGACCGCCGAACTGACTCACTACGAGTGGATTACCGATACCACCGTCGATGACGGCCAGGGCTGGGGCTACACCAAGGAAACCGAATACAAGTCCGTGACCGAAATGGTGCAATATTTGGCAGATAACGTCAGCAAGAATGGCTTCATGCTGCTCAATGTGGGTCCCAAACCCGACGGAACCATACCGGACGAGTCCAAAGCGATCCTAGAAGGCATTGGCGACTGGCTGCGGATCAACGGCGAGGCGATCTACGATACCGTGCCCTGGAACACCTTCGGGGAGGGCCCGACCCGAATGGCACATGTCGGCGCCTTCAGCGATACCAAGGAAAAGCTGCAATACACGGCGCGGGATATCCGTTTCACCATGCGCGATAACGCGCTTTACGCCATGACCTTCGACTGGCCTGACAAGACATTTGTCATTGAATCAACCCGCGCCTTCTATCCGGGCGAGCTGCGCTCAGTCGAATTGCTTGGTGCTGAAGGCGAGCTCAAATGGAAGATGACGGAAGCCGGACTCCAGATCGAACGGCCCGATCACAAACCCTGCGATCACGTCTATGCCTTTAAGATCACACGTAATAGCAGCATGTGAGGAGCCGGGCTGAATGGAATATCGCAAGCTAGGGAAAACGGGACTGGACGTATCGATCCTGAGCTTTGGCGCTTCGTCGCTGGGCAGCGTCTTCCGTCCCATCGACGAAAACGAGGGCATCCGCGCCGTGCATGTTGCGCTGGATATGGGCGTCAATTTGATCGACTGCTCGCCATTTTATGGCATCACCGCGGCTGAAACCGTCCTCGGCAAGGCGCTGCGCGGCGTCCCGCGCGACAAGGTTGTGCTTGCTACTAAAGTGGGGCGTTATGGCGACGATGAATTCGATTTCAGCGCCCAGCGCGTCAAACGCAGCGTCGACGAGAGCTTGGGAAGAATGGGCGTCGACCATATCGACGTCATCCAGTGCCACGACATCGAATACGTTTCACTGGATCAGATTGTCGACGAGACAATCCCGGCGCTGCGGCAGGTACAGAAATCGGGAAAGGTGGGCTTCGTAGGAATCACCGGTTTTCCACTGGCAATTTACCCCGCCATCATGGATCGCATAGAGGTCGATACCATCTTGTCCTACGCACATTATTCCATGAACGACACCACGCTCGGCGGGCTGATTCCATATTTGCAGGCGAAAGATGTCGGCATCATTGGCGCGTCGCCGCTGAGCATGGGTCTGCTCACCAACTGCGGCACGCCCGATTGGCATCCCGCCACCGACGAGATCAAAGCCGGCTGCGCTGCTGCCGCTGCCTTTTGCCGTGAGCAAGGCGTGGATATCGCCCAACTTGCGGTACAATTTTCCTTGCGCAATCCGGATATTCACAGCACCTTGATCGGCACCGCCAACCCGGACAATATGCGGCGCAATATTGAATGGCTGGATGCGCCCAATGACGAAGACTTGATTGAGGCCGTACTTGAGGTCCTTGCGCCGATCCGGGACAAGACCTGGCAGACCGGACGTCCGGAAAATAACTAGGAGATCGGGATGAGCCTGCGAATCGATTCTCACCAACATTTTTGGCTTTATGAGGCGGCCGAATATCCCTGGATCGACGATGACAAGACTTTGCTCAAGGCCGACTATATGCCGGATGATCTGGCGCCGTTGATGGCTGCCAATGGTATTGATGGCACCGTGGCTGTGCAGGCGCGGCAAAACCTGCGCGAGACCGAATTCTTGCTGGAACTGGCCGATAGCAACGACTTCATTCGGGGCGTGGTTGGCTGGGTAGATCTGCGCGCGGACGATATCGCAGCGCAATTGGAGCGTCTCGCGCCGCATCCGCGCATGGTCGGCGTTCGTCATATCGTGCATGACGAAGCCGATGATCGATTCATGCTTGGCGGCAGCTTCCTTGACGGCTTGGCGCTGCTCAATCAAACCAAGCTCACCTATGACCTGCTGCTATATCCGAGGCACCTGCGGGTGGCAATCGATGTTGTCAAACGCTTCCCGGAGCAGCCATTTGTGCTCGACCATATCTCCAAGCCCTTCATTAAGGACGGCATCCTGGAACCCTGGGCAAGCGAGATCCGCGAACTGGCGTCGTACGATAATGTCTGGTGCAAAGTCTCGGGCATGGTCACGGAAGCAGCATGGAAGACTTGGACGCAAGACGACTACCTGCCATACTTGGACGTCGTCTTCGACTGTTTCGGCATCGACCGGCTGATGTTGGGCAGCGATTGGCCCGTTTGCACACTCTCCGGCAGCTACAGCGAGGTGGTCGGCATCGTGCGCAGCTATATCGAGGCGCTATCCGACGAGGACAAAGACAAGATCATGGGCGCTAACGCGACGGCCTTTTACCGCCTACCATAACTTTTCAAGAGGTCCGATCTTGAAAGCAATCGTACTTGAAGAACCTTTTCAACTCAGCTTGCGGCAGGTCGCTGAACCGACACAGCCCGGACGGGACGAGGCCCTGGTGCAGGTCAAGCGCGTGGGCATATGCGGCACTGATCTGCATGCATTCGGCGGGCAGCAGAATTTTTTCAGCTATCCGCGCATCATGGGCCACGAGCTCGCGGTTGAAGTCCTCGAGATCGGCGCCACTGATCGCGCGCTGGATTACGCCGTCGGCGATCAATGCTGCGTCATTCCTTATCTGAATTGCGGCGAATGTATCGCCTGCCGCCGCGGCAAGAGCAATTGCTGCACGGGCATGCAAGTGCTGGGCGTGCATATCGACGGCGGCATGCGCGAGCAATTCACCGTTCCAGTCGACAAACTCTTGAAAGCGGATGGTATACCAGTCGAGCAACTGGCCTTGGTGGAGATGCTTTGCATCGGCGCGCACGCGGCAGAACGCGCCCGCGTCTCGGCCGGCGAAAACGCGCTGGTGATCGGCGCCGGTCCCATCGGCCTGGCAACGGCGCAATTTGCCAAGATCGCCGGCGCCGACGTGATGGTCATGGAAATGAATGGAACGAGGCTCGATTTGTGCGCCGAGGTTCTCGGTATTAATAAGCTGATTGATGCCAGGGACGACCCGATGGCGCAGATTCAGCAACTGCTCGGCGGCGCATTACCGACACTGGTTTTCGATTGCACGGGCAGCGCGGGCTCTATGCGCGCGGCCTTTGACACCGTGGCGCACGGCGGCTCGCTGGTTCTCGTCGGGCATATCAAAGGCGATCTGACCTTCAGCGATCCCCACTTCCATTCACACGAGATGACCTTGCTCGCCAGCCGCAACGCCACAACGTCCGACTTCAGTTGGGTCATCAGATGCCTGCAGAAGGGTGTCATCAACCTTGACCCCTGGATCACGCACCGCGCCGCGCCAGAGACTATCGTGGCCGATTTCCCGACCTGGCTTGATCCGTCGAATGGCGTCATAAAGGCGATGCTGAGCTTCGACTAAGTCCTATTCGTCAATTACGAAAAGCAAGCTGCGTTCGAGGCAAAACCGCCAATGGATCAAGCAAGAGATGGCGTCCGCAATGCAACTTCATCACGTGGAGACTATTATTATAGCCAAGGCGATTACCTACGCGAAAAACATCGACTTGCGGGCGATAACTTTGTCACTTGGTCTCTTGACCGCCTTCCCTTGTGGACTGGCGCGACGATCCTTGATGCGGGTGGAGGTTGGGGGCGCTACGTCTGGCAGCTTCTTGACAATTATGGCGTAGATGCATCAAATATCGTACTCAACGATTTGTCTGTAGGGATGCTGAAGACGGCGCGTGAGGAGGCCAAGAAACGCGGCATTCATATAGCGGTTACGGCGCATTCAATAGAGCATATTCCCTTCCCTGACAGCCACTTTGACATCGTGATGGCGAACAAGGTCTTGTACCACCTTGACGATATCCATGGCGGCATTGGGGAACTGGCGCGTGTGCTAAAACCGGACGGTCATAAGCTGTCGACCACCAACAGCGACAGCATCACTGCGACGGTGGTGGAACTGCACTATCAAGCGCTTGAAAGGCTGGGATTGCCCTATATGCCAGAGCCTTCATCACCATTTTCAATGGAAAACGGCTACGATCTTCTGCTAAGGCATTTCCGGCGAGTTGAGGTACACTATTATGAAGATGAAGTTCTCTTCCATAGCGCTGCTGCAATGCGCAAGGTTTATGAAACGATCGGGCGCTATCGCAATACGCTTTGTCAACACCAGATCGCCAAAGCGTTGCCAAACATAGTTGAAAAACTGGCGCAGGATATCATTGACCGTGACGGCGTTTTGCCTTCGCCAGTGCGTATGGGCGCATTTGTCTGTAGGGAGCCAAGCTGATGACTTGTCGGTCGGCAAAACGTGTCGGAGCAGTTGACTAAGTTCGCCGACCGGGTGACAATCTTGGGAAAGCACCTGACTGAACACGATGGCAGAAAACGATAACAGACAGCTAAAGCGCATCAAGTGGTATCGCTCGCCGATTGACCCGGCCGATCTGGCGCGGCTCAATCAGCGCAGCGATTGGCGCGGATTGCTGCAAACTATTAGCTTTCTGGCCGTGCTGGTCTGCAGCGGCGGCATCGCCTGGTACGCCGTCGACAAGGCACACATCCTCATCGTGCTCGCCTTGATCTATCTGCACGGCGCGTTATCTGCCTTCCTCGTTAACGGCTTTCACGAGCTCTGTCACAAAACCGTCTTCAAGACTCAAGCGCTAAATGCCCTGTTTCGAAATATTTACAGCTTTCTGGGTTGGTACAATCATGTCTCATTCTGGGCCAGCCATCAGGCGCATCATCGCTATACCCTGCATCCACCCGACGATCTCGAGGTGGTCTTGCCGGTAGAGTTGACCCTGCGATCGTATTTTGCTTTCGCCTTCATCAATCCACGCGGCTTATACCTGCGCATGAAGAAGGTTTTATTGCTGTGCTTCGGCATTATCGAAAACGATTGGGAGCGGATACTCTTCCCGCCCGAAAACGTGGAAGGCAGACGCGCGCTGTTCAACTGGGCGCGCCTGCTCATCGCCGGTCATGCGCTGATTGTGGTTTTCTCATTGCTGACGGGCTGGTGGATGCTCGCTGTGCTAATCACGCTGGCGCCCTTCTATGGCGGAGGCTTTCAGTATCTGCTGAATGTGGCGCAGCATATCGGCTTGACCGACCGCGTCAATGACTATCGCCTAAATACGCGCACCATCCAGCTCAATCCGGTGCTGGCTTTTCTCTACTGGCAGATGAATTATCACATCGAGCATCATATGTACGCGGCGGTGCCCTGCTATCATCTGCCCGAATTGCACAAACTCGTGAAGGACGACACGCCGGCGCCGTGCCGGGGCGTGATCGGCACCTGGCTGCAGGTCATCCCCATCCTGCGCCGTCAGCAGCGCGAGCCGGAGTACATGTTTCTGCCTGAGTTGCCTTGAGACACATGATAAATGTTGATAGCGTGTAATCTTGATGTATTATTGCACATTGATTTGCATATACTGCAAGCCAATCAGCGTGACTTTGCCACAATTCACTAAAATCGCAGGGGCATAAATGGCGACAATTCAACCTTATCTGAATGTTCCCAAGTTCATCGTTGAAGGATTTCAGAACGGCTCAATGTTTCGCACGGGTGGCGTTATCCAAGAGAGCGGCAGCGGTCAGATTGTCGCTTGGTTGAGAGAAGCTGGCGACCTAGACGGAAGCCAAGCCTTTGCCGAATCTCTCTTTGGAATGGCGGGTACTGGCTCTCGTGCTACGGGTTTTATGTTCGGCGCAACTGCAATGTTCTTGCCTTTTGCGCTTTCCGTCTATCACACCCGTCAGAGTGAGAAACATGTGTTTGACAGAGTGGCAAAAGTTGTCGAGCGTGAATTTTGGAGCGACCGTATGGCAAAGTAAAATGCTGCCCGCGACGACTTCAATAGAGCCTATCACGTCAGCAAAATAGAAGAAAAGCTCCACAAGTTGCGATTTGCACGCGACCGGCTTGGTGAGGTGCAGTATCCGATTTACGATGAGCTTGACCGTTTGCAGGCTGGTAGCTGCCTCTCCGAGAAAGACGGAGAGCGAGCCTTCTTTTTGCACTTGCTTGCCATTAATCTGCATAGAATGGTCACGATCTGCTACCTGGAACTTGATGAGCCGGATGTAGCGAAAATGACTCTTGAAGAAGCACTAGCTAAGCATGAGCCATATATTCGTGCCTTTGTTCGCAAACGCATAGGACTTGATTCAAGTGCCCACCAGGCAGTTTGGCAACATCCGGATAAGAACTGGATTTTCGCGAGGTATTCGAGTTTGTCGTCGTTTCAGCATTACATACAGCTATCCGAGTGGCTTGGGGGATCTGGCTATCACATGTTGCCGAAGCCGACCGATAGCCGTCTGTCTAGCATGGTGCGATTTGCTACCGATTCCTGGGCAACAAATGATTTCGACAGTTTCATAACTAGTGAGAGATTCCGGGGAGTCATCTTGCCGCAAGCCTACGCCGCGATTGAGAATCTCGATCGATTACGAGGCATCTCGTTAAAAGTCAGTGTTACGGCGTTTCCCGGTTTGACCTACTTCTAATGGGAAGAGTTCGAACAAAAGGCCGCCAGGAACCACCAAGGCGTTGTCACTTTTGTAGATGAAGACAAACTGTCGCGATGGCAAAAGCTACGTACAAAGATTCGCCGGTAGGAGTCGCTCTGCACTAAGCATCATAACTCCCGGCAGTCACATCGCCGCCGGTACCCGTCCAATTGGTGTGAAAATGCTCGCCGCGCGGACGGTCCACCCGCTCGTAGGTATGCGCGCCGAAGTAATCGCGCTGCGCTTGCAGCAGATTCGCCGGCAGGTTGGCCGAGCGATAGCCGTCGTAGAATGCCAGCGCGCCGCTCATGATCGGCAGGGGAATGCCGTGTTCGATGCCGGTCATCACCGTCTGCCGCCAGGCCGACTGCGCATGGATAACCGCGTCGCGGAAATAGTCATTTAGTAAGAGATTCTCCAGCGCCGGGTTCTGCGCATAGGCGTCTTGAATTTTGCCCAGGAAAGCCGAGCGAATAATGCAGCCCTCGCGCCACATCAAGGCAACGCCGCCGTAGTTGAGATTCCAGTTGTAGGTGCGCGCCGCGTCGCGCATCAGCATATATCCCTGCGTGTAGCTGATGATCTTCGCCGCGTAGACAGCCCCCTCCAGATCGCGGATGAACTGCGCCTTGTCTCCCTCGAAGGTGGCGCTGGGACCTGTCAATGCTTTGGATGCCGCCACGCGCTGGTCTTTGATGGCGGACAGGAAACGCGCGAAGACGGCCTCGCCGATCAGGGTCAAGGGCGTGCCTTCTTGCAGGGCGGTCACGGCCGTCCATTTGCCCGTGCCCTTTTGACTGGCCGTGTCGAGGATCTTGCGCAGCAGCGGCCTGCCATCTTCATCCAGATATGCCAGTATATTGCCGGTGATCTCGATCAGGAACGATTCCAGGATGCCCTTGTTCCAGCCCCTAAAGACATCGCTGATTTCGGCTTCGCTCATGCCTAACACCGCGGACATCAGGTGATAGGCTTCGCAAATCAACTGCATATCGCCGTATTCAATGCCGTTATGCACCATCTTGACGAAGTGCCCGGCGCCATCTTCGCCGACCCAATCGCAGCAGGGCGTGCCATCCGGCACCTTGGCGGCCACCGCCTGCAAGATCGGCTTGACCGATTCCCAAGCCGCGACCGAGCCACCGGGCATGATCGAGGGACCGTAGCGCGCGCCTTCCTCGCCGCCGCTGATGCCGGCGCCGATGTAGAGCTTGCCCAGCGCTTCGACTTCTGCCGTGCGACGGATGCTGTCGTTGAAGTTGGAATTGCCGCCGTCGATGATGATATCACCGTCATCGAGTAGGGGCGCGAGCTGCGCGATCGACTTGTCCACCGCCTCGCCCGCCTGAATCATCAATATGATCTTACGCGGTCGCTTGATGCTGCGGACGAATTCTTCTGGCGTATAGGCGCCGATAACGTTTGTTCCACAGGCCTCATTCTCGATGAAGCGCGTCACTTTAGCCGTTGTCCGATTAAACACGGCCACGCGGTAGCCGTGATCGTTGATGTTCAGCGCCAGGTTCTGGCCCATGACCGCCAAGCCGATCAAGCCGATATCCGCCAGATTCTCCATGCCAAAGTGTCCTTCCGCTGTTCTCACACGCGCCCAATTGTAACAGCGCAGCCCAGCTTTGACAGGTTGCAGGTTCATGCGCAAGCGCCCTGGTTGATGCGCCGCCATGCTCGCTTGAGCATAGTTATGCTACACTGCTGACCTAGTCTCGTTGACAAACTTATGTGCTGTGCCGCGCGCTAGAAGGACGGTCACAGCGGTGGAGCCGCAAGGTGCCCGATCCGCAAAAAAGACGACGCAAAAAGGTCACTCTGCAAGATGTCGCCATTGCCGCGTCTGTCTCCAAGGCGACGGCGTCACTGGCTCTGAGCAACAACCCGCGTATTTCCGACGCGACTCGCCGGCGCGTCCTGGAAGCGGTCGATGAACTGGGCTACGTCTACAATCAACGCGCCGCCAGTTTAAGAACGCAGCGCTCGTACACCATCGGCCTGATTATCAAAGATGTTTCGAATCCCTTTAATGCCGAGTTGACATCCGGCGCTGAATCGCAACTGGCGGAACATGACTATAGCGTCCTGCTGGGCACGACAGATGATGATTTGGACAAACAGTCGCGCATGATTAAGACCATGCTGGAGCGCGATGTTGATGGCTTGATCTTGTCACTGGCTGCCGGCACCACGACGAAATCGCTTCAGAGATTGATGCAGTATAGTCCGCTCGTTCTGTTGACCCCGTATTATTCGGACCTGGCGGCTGACTGCGTCGGCATGGATGACGAAAACGGTACCGAACGGGCCATAGAGCATCTGATTCAGCAAGGGCATCGGCGTATCGCATTTGTCGGCGGATACGAGGCGACTTCGACGCGTCAATGGCGGCTGCATAGCTATCGCGAAACCCTGCAAAAGCACAGTATCGAATATGATCCCGCGCTATGCATCACTAGCCCCGTGACCCGACAGGGAGGATATGATGCGGTTCATCAGCTACTAAGCATGAGCGATCCCCCAGCCGCGGCTTATTGTTTTAGTGATGTGATTGCATTTGGAGTGATGCTGGGTTTGCGCGCCGCCGGCATCGAGGCTGGCAAGACCTTCGCTGTTATTGGTTTCGACAATGTCGCGGAAGCTTCCCTGTGGCATCCCAGCCTGACGACTGTTTCTACCGATCCCAAGGGGATGGGCGAACAAGCCGCTCAACTGATGCTTGGCCGCATCACGGAACCCGATATGCCGATACAGCGAATTATCATGCCAGCGCAGCTGATCGTACGCGAGTCGACCGCGACGCCTCTTAGCTTGCAAGCGGACTGATTCGCTTCCAAGGCGGCCTCGTTCACACAGTCTGCCGCTGCATCGTATAGTCCTTTGCGGGGAAATCCGAGCAAACCTCACCGTTTTTCATCAGCCACTTGTAGCCGACATCATTGCTACGTCCCCCTTCAACGATCTCCGGATTGCTCATCACACCGGCGATGGCGATTCTTCCCTTTTCGCTCGTATTTGGTGGGCTGTAATGCCAGGCGCTGCTATGCCAGCAGACGACGCTGCCCGGCTGCAACTCGATATGTTCAATGCCATAAGTATCGATCATCTCTTCTACGCGTTCCTTGGGCAGTTCCCTGTGGATGCTGTCTTCGTACAAGACATGCTCCACTATCTCAGTCTGGTAGCTGCCGGGGATCATTTGCAAGCAGCCATTTTCGATCGTGGCGGGGTCCAGCGCCATCCAAAAGTTGAAGGGTTCGGTATCGCCATCGCGCCAGAGCCCGTTGTCCTGATGCCAGGGCGTGGCGCTGCCGGAGCGCGCCGGTTTCAAGAAACAGCTATCGTATTTGAGCAGGATGTCATCACCCAGGAAATAACGCGCGATATCGAGTACCGGTTCGCCACAATGCGCGTTGTGCCAGATTAGGGGATTCCTCTGGTTGAACTTGCTTAGCTTGCGGAAGCGGACCGTCCGCGCCTCGGGCGAATCGTCATTCATCGGGTCCATGGGGTCGGCATCGGCAGTCATATCTCCGGTCTCCGGCGTCAGGATGGCGTTCTTGATCACGCCCAGCATTTCGGCAGCGGTCTGCCGCGGCACCACATTCTCGACGGTGAAATAACCGCGTTCCTCATACTGCCGCTTTTGTTCGGCATTTGGTTGCCAACCCATTTCAATTTGCCTTTCGCTTACCAGTTCCACTGTCCTGTATTTGGCTTATTTCAATTCAAAACTGCCCATGTTCGTCGAAGCGGGCAAGCCTCCTGGCTCAATCGCCAACGGTGGATTGACGCGGTGTACAATTGTATCCACGGTTAATGCCAGCGCCGCGCCACCGATGCCGCCCCGGACCGCCGCCATCAGCGCTTCCGCCGAATCGACCACGCCGCTTTCCCGCATATCGGTCAATTCGCCGGCGCGCAGATCGAAACCGCTGCCGTTGTTGCTGCGGCTGATCTCGTCAAGGACGACGCCCGGCGCTTCGTGGCCGGCATTTGACAGCAGCATTCGGCAGGGCGCTTCCGCCGCCTTCATCAGGATTCGACAGGCTGCCTGTTCGTGCAGGTCATCGCTCGCATCGTAGATTTCGCGCAGCTGCTCGACACAGCGCAGCAATGCAGTACCGCCGCCGGGCAGCGTCCCCTGCAGCAGGGCCGAGCGCATGGCCGCGATCGTCCGCGTGATCAGTTCCGTCTGATAGCGCATCTCGCTCTCGCTGCTGCCGGCGGCATAGATCACCGCGGAGCCTCCGCGCAGCCGCCCAATGCGCGCGCGCAATACCACTTGCCGCCGTTCGTCGTCGCTTCTGTTGTAACGCGCTTCCAACGCAGCAATCTCGCTCTGAACAGCCGCCTCGTCACCGCCGCCGGCGATGATCCCGAAGCGATTGCGATCCAGCCAGGCCAGCTCGGACGCCCCCAGCATATCTCGCGTTATTGCGTTGAGGCTGTGCCCGGTGATCGTCCGCACGACCAGCCCGCCGGTGATCAGCGCCAGGTCCTGCAGCGCCGCCTCTTGCTCATCGACCAATCCGGTCGGCTCGATATAAACCAGCGTGAAATCTTCCATGCGGTTGTTGGCGCCCTGTGCCGCGATGATCTGCTCGGAGAAGGACTTCGCCACGACGGCCAACGAGTCGAAACCGGCTTGATAGACATCGGTCACCAGTTTGACCAGCGCCCCCAAATCATCCAGCTCGAAATCACTGATCAGCCAGGCTGTTTTCCTCAGCTCAATTCTTTCACCAACGACGCCCTCAAAGACGATATTGGACGGGACTCTGCCCTCCCAAAACGAGCCTAAGAAGAATTCGTGTTGCAGGTCACGTCCGCCATCGCGCACTTCAATTGCGCCATGCGGACCCAGCACATCAAAGATATCAGCCAGCGTCGCCGCGATTTCGCTGTCGCCGCAGATCGACAGAGCGACGCGCTCGATTTCTTCTTGTGATGAGACTGCGCGAACTTGCCCCCGCAAGTCTTCGAGCAGCGACTTCATACCCGTTTCCAGCACATGACGCAACAGCATGGCATTGCCACCCGCGTTGATGAAACGGTGCCCGTCTGCATAGACCGTTTGATATAGTATAGCCGCCGTTGCCGCGCCATCGCCGAATTGCTCTCTTTGCCGCCAGAGCGTCTCGCGCAGCAGCATCGCGCCGACATCTTGGTCGCGATCCTTCAATTGCAGGATCCGCCGCGCGATCGCCCCTCCATCATCAAGCAGCTCGGGCGAACCCTTGCGTGTCGTATCGTCCAGGGCCACCGGCCCGGTCAAAGGTCCCAGCGTGGGGACAACCGCCGCCGCCAGCGTATCAATGCCGGCTTTGAGCGCTTCACGTGTATGTGGCTGAGACAAGACGCGCGTCATGCGGCTAGCCTTTAAGTCCTGTCAGGGTGATGCCTTCAATGAATGCGCGCTGCGCGAAGAAGAAGAAGATCACCATGGGTATAGTGAACATGGCCGCCGCCGCCATCAGCAGACCCCATTCGGCGCCGTACTGAGTGAAGAACAGCCGCAAGCCGATCGACAGGGTGTATTTGGTTGGATGGCGCAAGTAAACCAGCGGACCGATGAAGTCGTGCCAGGTGTGGATGATCTCGAAAATGGCGACGGTCAAGATAGCCGGCTTGGAAAGCGGCACCGCGATGCGCCAAAAGATACCCCATTCGCTGGCGCCATCAATCCGCGCCGCGTCATCCAGCTCCTTGGGCAGCGTCATCATGAACTGTCGCATCAGGAAGATGTAGAAGGCGTTGCCGAAGAAATTCGGAACGATCAAGGGCAGAAAGGTGTTCAGCCAGCCGAGCTTGGCAAACAAAATATAGAGCGGAATCATGCGCACCTGGAAGGGCAGCATCATGGTGGCGATCACGATGATGAAAACGACATTCCGCCCCCGCCAGCGCACCCGCGCGAAGCCATAAGCGATGAATGTGTTGGATAGCACCGCGCCGATGGTGGCGAATATGGTGTAATAAGTTGAATTCCACAAATACTGCCAAAAGGGGATGGCATTGGTGGCATCGATGTAATTCTCAAGGCGAAATGTCTTGGGTATCAAACGCACGGGCAGTTCGAAGATATCGATGTTTGGCTTCAGCGAACTGCTGATCATCCACACGAAGGGCAACATGAAGGCGATGCCAAAGACGATCAAGATGGCATGCGTGCTGACAGATTTCAGTCGCCGAATCAGCAGATAACTGCGCTCTTCGCGCGTCATCGCTCGGCGACCGGGCGCGGCCGGTTGCAAGACTGCCATTTTAATGCTGACCCTTAACGTTCATAGATGACTTTCCCAGCTAAGAACTTGAAGATGATCAGGGTCAATCCCAAGATTAGGAGGAACATAATCCAGGCCAAGGCGGAGGAATAACCCATCGCGTAATCACGAAAGGCGCGGTTATACAGGTTAACCGCGTAGAGCAAGGTCGAGTTTGCTGGTCCGCCACCGGTCATAATGTAGACTTCGGAGAATGACTGCAGGGAAAAGATGATAAGGGTAACGATATTAAAGAAGATCTGCGGAGTCAGCAAAGGCAGCGTGATGCGCCAGAACTTCTGAAAGCCGGACGCGCCATCAATGTCAGCCGCTTCATACAATTGCCGCGGTATGTCATTGAAGCCGGAGAGGTAAACGATGACACTGCGCCCGCTGCCCCAGACGCCGATGAAGATAAGCGAATACATCGCCGTCTGCGGGGATGCCAGCCAATTCGGTCCCTTGATGCCAATAAGCTCAAGCAAGCCGTTCATCAAACCAAAGCGCGGATTCAAGATCCAGATCCAGGTCAAGCTGCCCGCCACCACCGGCACCAGCACCGGAAAGAAGAAAATCGTGCGATAAATCGATAAGAACTTGACATTCAAGCTCAGCAAATAAGCGATGAAAATGTCGAATATGGTGGCGGCGACCAAGAGCATGGCGGCGTATCTGATCGAGTTGCTGATTGATATCCAGAAAAGTGGGTCAGCGGTGAATAACTCGACATAATTGTCCAGACCCACCCAGCGCGGACTGAAGTTGATGATATTGAAGTTGGTGAAACTGAAGTATAGGGAGGCGAAAAAGGGGTAAACGGTGAATGCCAGAAAGCCAATGATCCAGGGCGTCACGAAAAACAAGCCCCAAGCCGGGAGATTGTCCGTGCGCCAACTGTTTGCCTGTTTCTTATCGTCCGGCTTGCGCTTTAGTGCCATTCATAAACTCAAAATCAATTGCCAATTACTTCGGAGCCTTACTCGAGCAAATGCCAATGAACTTGATTAGGGTTGAAAAGTTGCCACACCGGCCAGGCTGACCGGTGTGACATGCTCAAATGCTAAACTATCTTAGCCCCTCATGCGTTCGACCTCACGACGTGAGCGTTCGACGGCGTCGGCCAGCACCTCTGCTGGGTCGGCGCCGTGAAACATGACGTTTTCCGCTGCATCGTTCAGCGCGCCGCCAAAGAAGCCGTTGCCGCCGAAGCTGGGACGCTGCAACGTATTCGGCAAAATCTCGTCGCGCGCCAGGATCGTCCAACCGCCTTCCTTTTCGTCAACTTCCGGCAGGTTCGCCAGACTCCGGCGTGATGGCATGACACTGTCTGGCAGCGCCTTGTTGATCGCCACGAAGGGCGATGAACTCATGAAGTTGGCAAAAGCGAAGCCGCCATCCGGATTAGCGCAATTGGCAGGTACAAGGTACATGTTGCCATTTGATGTTCCCGGCGCCGAATCATCAGCGCTCTCAAGTTGTGGGACCGGAACGACATCGAAATCGACACCCGGACCATATTCGCCCATATCGTTATAGGACCAACTGCCCAGAACCCAGAACGTGATCAAGCCTGTGTAGTAGATGCCCTGCGGCGTATTACGACCGAAGTTGTTTCCGCCGAAAGTGCTGGCGTAAGCTTGCAAGTTCTCGGCGCCAAACTGATCGGCGTAGGACTTGTACCACTCAAACAAGGCGATCATGGCTTCTTCGTCAATGGCGATATTGCCCTCGGACTCGTCCCAGTATTGGCTGCCGAAAGCAGCGCCCCAGTCCCAGATTTGCAGACCAGGCACCGTTGGGGCGAATCCAAGCCGATTGATCGTTCCGTCATCAGCGACATCGTTGAGCGCCGCGCCCTGCTCGTCCAATTCCGCGATGGTGCTCGGCGGGCTATCGGGATCCAGGCCAACCTCTCTCATGCGATCCTTGTTGTAATACAAGAATTGCACGATGGTCGAGATGCTCATGGCGTGCACATCGCCCTGGTACTTCATCTGGTCAAGCGTGGCGGGCCAGAAGTCCGACAAGTCGACATTTTGCGCATCGACATAGGGCTGCAAGTTGGTCAGGGCGCCGATAGCGGCATTGCCAACGGTCCCGGACCAACCGCGATGCACATCGGGCGGTGAGCCGGCAGCGGTGGCGGCGATCACGCGATCGGTGATCTCGCCCCAGGGCACGATGATATGCTCGGGGGCAAATTCGGGATTCTCAACGGCGAAATTGTCAATTGCGCCTTGCATGGCGTCAGCCATACGGCCTTGACCGAAACCGGTCCAGACTTCGACCTTGCTCTGCGCGGCAGCGGGCATGCCTTGCAGCAGGGCGGTCGCGGCGCCGCTGAGTCCGGCGATCTTCGCCAGGCTGGCGCCGGCAGCGCTACCGCCCATCATCTTCAGCATGTCGCGCCGGCTGACCTGTTTCTTGTTTCTAGCTTCTTCTGTCATTACTTACTCCTCAAAATAACATTTTCCGTTTCACCTCAGCCTTCGCTCATTTTTCCCACAGCGCCTCCTCTACCCGTAGTTGCCCACTACAAACTACAACCATCCGCACAAAAAATTGCGAATGGGTGAACCGATTAACCTAATGCTAAACTTTACATCGGTATCCCATGTTTGTCAAATACTTTCAGAGAATGCCCGCAACTTCTATTGGGACATTCGCGGCGGATTCCGTCAAATCATGTCCGCACTGAGTCTGCCCATTGTCCGATTCACCTGCTCGCAGCGTAGACATTATGTTAACATGGCGAGGATTATCCTGCGAAAAACCGCGATTAGCAAATTTCGCTAAAAGGCGCTAACCTCGCCCCGTATCTTTTCAATTCAGGAGTGGATTCAATGCCGAAGATGACAGGCGCCAAACTGCTGGCCGACACCGTTCACGGATACGGCATCACACACGTCTTTTTCATGCCATATATCGCGCCGCGCGCGCTGATGGAAATGGAGAAGCTGGGGATCAAGCGAGTGCAGACGCATGGCGAAAAAGCCGCGGCATACATGGCCGATGCTTATGCTCGCGTTCGGCGCGCGCCCGGCTTATGTATGGCGCAATCGGTTGGCGCGGTTAATCTGGCGGCCGGTTTGCAAGATGCTTGGCTCTCGTGTTCGCCAGTAGTCGCCATTACTGGGCGCGAGTGGCAGCAGCATCAACTGCGTCACGCCTACCAGGAGGTCGATCACATGGCGCCTTTCTCCGCGGTCACCGATTACAGCGCCTACGTTTCCAACCCGGAGGAACTCTCCCACCATCTCCGGCAAGCCTTTCGCGCGGCGACGGGCGGAACACCGCACCCAACGCACCTGGACCTGGAAGGCATTGACGGCGGTGGAGTGGTCAATGTCGAAGCGGATCTGGAGGTCGTCGTCGAGCCGGCCTTTGCCGGTCTGCCGCCATTTCGCCCGACGGCCGATCAAGAGTCGATAAACGCGGCGCTAGCGCTGTTGGGGCGGGCGGAGCGTCCGGTCATCGTCGCGGGCGGCGGTGTAACCGCGTCCGGCGCCCGTGAAGAACTGATTGCCCTGGCGGAAAAGCTGTCGATCCCGGTCGCCACCGCGCTGAACGCAAAAGCCATGTTTCCGGCGGATCATCCGCTGGCGGTCGGCGTGCCCGGTTCATATTCCCGCGCCTGCTCCAACCAGATTCTCTGCGAGGCGGATCTGATTTTCTACATTGGCAGCCACACCGGCGGTCAACTCACGAACAATTACACCATCCCGCCGCGCGGTATCAAGGTCATTCAGCTCGATATCAACGCGCAAGAAATCGGCCGCAATTATCCGGCGGAAGTCGGTCTGCAGGGCGATGTTCGCGATACCTTGCGTCAGATGCTGGCCACAGCCGAAGTCGCCGCCGCGCGAACGGAATGGATCGGGCACGTTCAGGGACGGGTCCGTGATTGGAAGGCCGAGGTCAGCGTCCATTATGATGCTGATGGAACGCCGATGCGCCCGGAACGGCTCTGCCGCGAGCTTAGCGAGAACCTGCCAACAGACGCCATCCTCGTATCCGATACCGGTCACTCCGGCGTCTGGACCGGCACCATGCTCGATCTGCGCCATCCAGACCAGTCATTCATTCGTTGTTCGGGTTCTCTCGGATGGGGATTGCCGGCGGCAATGGGCGCGAAATGCGCGGCGCCCGATCGTCCCGTCTTGTGCTTCACCGGCGACGGCGGTATCTGGTATCACATCGCCGAATTGGAAACCGCCGCGCGCTGCGGCATCAACACCGTCACCGTCGTCAACAATAACCATTCGCTCAATCAGGAGCGCGATGGGGTGGAGGCAATTTACGGCGGCACGACGACCGGCTCTGATGAACTCTGGCTATTCGAGGATACCGACTTCGCCGCCATCGCCGAGTCCTTTGGCTGTCTGGGCATCACCGTCACTGAACCGGGCGAGATCGCCGGCGCGCTGGATCGCGCTTTCGCGGCGGGCAGGCCTGTTGTCATTGATGTCAAGACGGATATCGAGGGTATCGCGCCACGTGCCTGGACGCCAAGTTAAGGTTTGCGGGAGAGATTGGGCACGGCAGGATTCGAACCTGCAACCAATTGATTAAAAGTCAACTGCGCTGCCATTGCGCCACGTGCCCAAACAGCAGGTCAGTATAAAGACTCTCGCGTCGGGAATCAAGCCAAATCTTGCGTCTAATGACGGCTTTGTCACGCGGCAAGAATTTACGATCTTGACCAATGGCGCACTTTCGCAAAAGCTATCTCTGTGCCCTCGGTGGGCTCGGTGGTTGATCCACCTTTAAGGTACACGGCGACAGCACAAGCCATCGATAAAATCGAAGCCCTCAAATTGCCCCAATATCTTTGTCAATGCTATACTTGACTTTAGTTTACTCTTGGACGTGGATTACATTATCTTGGGGGGAAAATGGCTGAACTAAGACCCCTGGAAGCCGCCGTCAGCGCGATTGACGATCTGCCACTGCGGCGCTTCGGGAGACCCATCGGGCGCGACGACTTGTTGCGGGCGCTCCTCCTGCGATTGCGACAGAACCAGCCCTTGGTCTTGCACGGCGCGTCGGGCATCGGTAAAACGACGATCGCCGCAACCATCGCCAACGTTTATGTACAGCAGCCTGAGCAGTCCGTTCTTTGGCTGCCGGTCAACGAACCGCCCCTGATCGAATTGCTCGTGCGCATTGGCCGTGCCTACGGCGCCATCGATATTTGCAATGCCCCCAACCCCTTGGGCAAACGGGCGGCTGTAGCCGGGATCCTGGCACACAATCAACCGCTGATCGTGCTTGATGGCAGGGTCGATGAGACGGTCTTGAATCAGTTTTACGATGATTGCGCGAAGGATTTGCCGCTGGTCGTCACCAGTGAGAAAGCCCTGGCAGGCGGCGCTTGGCGAAATCAAGCCATCGGCAGCTTGAGTGAAGACGATGCGCTGCTGCTTTTCAAACAGAAAGCGGGAATCGAGGACGGCGAATCCGATAGCATCGCCGCTGCAATTGCGGCGCAATTGAATAATGAAGCCTTTCCCATCGTGTTGGCAGCGCGCAGCATGATCATCTCTCGCCAGTCGGCGGACGATTATCTTAAGTCGCTCCCGGCGCTGCTGGACGAACACGAGAATCAAGCTGACAGCGCCGCCCTGGCTGCCAGCTTCAACGCGCTTAATCCGCGCTTGCGGGTTTTGCTGCAGCAGTTGGGCTCCACACATCGCGGGGAGGCCTCGATCTCTTTCCTGCGCCTGCTGAGCGATATGCCCGTGTCAGCGATCGATCAATCGATGACGATCTTGTCACGTCTCTTCCTCGTCGAGCGTTATCAGCGCCTCGACGAGACATGTTACCGCATGCACCCCCTGGTGCATGGTTTCGTGCAATCCTGGTCTGCGGAAAATGATCGTCTGGATAACTTGCGCGAGGATGTAAATACTGCGGCCAGTGATTATCTAAGCGACCACAGCGACGGCCCGGACGCCTTGGTCCGACTGGTGAGCGAGTTAGACAACCTGATCGCCACAGCAGCTTGGGCGGCAGCGAACGACGACCGCGACCTGGCCGGCGTCATAGCCGAGGCTTTGTCCAGCGTCGACGGGCTGGTTGATGAAGCGGGTTACGCCTATGAGTTGGCGCTGCTTGAATCACTTCGTGACGGAACCGAAATCACCTTTGAAGATCTTGAAGACGAGCTTATCGTAGAGCCGGAAACCGAAGAAGATCAACCGGCAGCTATTGAAGAGAGTTTGCTGGCCGGCGAGGACGACGAGACAGAAAGCTTCGTAGAAGGTGAGCATGCGGGCAGCGACGATGCCGTCGATGAGTCGGGTCAGCCGGCCGCAGCGCCCCTTGTCAACGACTCGACCTTCATTTCAATTGATGACGAAGAATTGCAGTCGGTGAATATCGATCAACTGCGGACTGCGCTGCATGTTGCGAGCGAGAACAACGAGACCGACAGGCAATTGCAGATCCTCAATGCTATCGCCAAGGTGCAGATCAATCAGGGACGGGACAACGAAGCGGTCAGCACCTATGGCGCTGTGCTGGAGATTTACGAGACGAGCGCGGACAAGGATGGTGTCCTCGAGACTCTAGACGCGCTGGCTGGTTTGCTTGTCAGCAGCGAAAGAGCGCCGTCGGTGCTCGAGCAAGTGAAACTGCGTACAGCGCTCACACTTGCGCGTCAGCACGAGGACACTCCCCGCGTCTTGCAGATCTTGGAAGCGATTGGCAAGGTCCAGATCGAACAGAAACGCGAAAACGAAGCGGTGGCCACCTTCAACGAGGTGCTGGAGATTCATGAAGCCGAAGAGGACAAAGCGGGCATACTGGCGACGCTGGACATGTTAGCCGGCTTGCTGGTGCGGACGGATGCCGCCGTCACTGCGCTGAATCATATCCAGCGCGGATTGCACCTCGCGGAAGAGCTTGACGATCGCGAAACCGAGATGTTCTTGCGCACCACGCTTGGCGATGCCCATCGGGCTTTGGGTGAATCGGTGACGGCAATCGAAAACTATGAATTGGCCTTAACCATCACACGTGACCGCGACGACCAGCAGAACGAGGCGCACGTTTTGTACAAGCTGGGTTTGGCGCGGCTCGACGCGGGCGATACACGTCAGGCGATCGAGATGCTGGAGGGAGCCAACGAACTCTTCAAACAGCAGTCCAAGCGGGATATGGAAGGGCTGGTCTTGCGTGGATTGGGAGAGATCAACGTCGTATTGGAACGCTGGAGCGAGGCAGTCAACTACCATACGTCGGCATTGTACATCGCCAGGGAGATCCAGGACCAGGATCAGGAAGCGCAGCAACTGCGCATGCTAGGCACGGTTTTGATTCAAGCCAACCGGCTGCCGGAGGCATTGACGCATTATCGGCAGGCGCTGCATGTGGCGTACGAACGAGAAAATGCGGAAAACATCGTGGCGGTGATAACCGTCCTGGTTAAACTGATGATGAGGAACCAGTTCTTGGCTTCGATATCTGAACTGTTGGTGAATGATGGGCTTGCTTACGATCCCGATGACCGGGAGTTGCTGCGGCTCAAGAGCGAAGTGACCTCGGCGAAGGATAACGCTGCCGAAAGGGGTATCGCATTGGCTGTAGTTGCCGGGACGGCGCGGGAGTACGCAGCTAACGCCTACAACTTCTCGTGATCCCGCCGCAGTTATTTGACGAGCGACGAAAAACGGAAAAGGGCGCCACAATAGCGGCGCCCTTTTTGTTGTCGTTCGAGAATGGCGCTGGCTAGTTTTGCGCGGCCATTCTGCCGATTTGATCCGGAATATGTTGAAATTTGTGAGACAAGGCCGTGTGATGATCCAGGTGTTCGGCGATCAATTCAAAGGGTGAGGTCTTTTCCGCCTCGCCGAAAACAATCATCCAGTGATCGTTGCCGCTCTGGATCCACCGTCCACCAAAATTGCTCAGGATTGACTCGCCGAGGAAGGCGCCGAATTTCTCCTGGAGTAGTAATTTGTCCCCATCATTCAGTTCGGCGCGATGCTCGTCAATATAGTTATCCAGCCATGATACGGACTCGGCCGAATAGTCCAACAGAACATGCTCTTTCTCACTGAACACGTCGATGACCAACTGCGCGTCTTCCTGGAATTCGGACGTTCTTGTGGCTGTATTCAAACGATTCTCTCCTGAGCGATCAGTTAGGCGCTGAAAAGCGCTCGCGCCTGAATGCGACTATAGACACATTTAGGCAGACACGCTCACCTGTTTAAATCTTACCCGAAGCATCAACAGAAGCGGAAAATCCCTACAAAACAAAAAACCAACGCCGATCATTGGTTTCGCGAAGCGGGTAACGGGATTCGAACCCGTGACCTTTTCCTTGGCAAGGAAATGTTCTACCGCTGAACTATACCCGCGGAGTGTCTCGTAGTATATCCAAGGCTACGATTATTGGCAAGTCTTCGTTTGGGACCTCAGCAGCGGTGGAGCGACTGCGCCCTTCGCTTGCTCTTATCGAATTGTCGTGCTTAACTAGTCAGGATGCCGTCCATGGACGCCTTGCGCGCAAACGCATGACCGATCAACCACGATACAAATTCCTTTTCAATCCTTATCAGAAAGACGTGATCCTTTCAATCGACGGCGGCGGGATGCGTGGCATCGTTGCCCTGGCGATGCTGTGCTGGCTGGAGGAACAGACCGGCAAACCGGCTTACGAGCTGTTCAAGCTGGTCGGCGGGACCAGCACCGGCGCGCTGATCTGCGCCGGTTTGGGTTTGGGCATGAGCGCACAGGAAATGATGGAAGACGTTTACAAAGACCGTCTGCCACGCGCCTTTGGCAAGGTCAAACGCTTTCGCTGGCTGCGCTTTCTCTTCAGTGGCCTGCGCCACATGTACACCTACAAACCCTTCATCGACGCGCTGGGACCCTATTCAGAAGGCAAGCGCATGGCGGATATTGATCGACCTGCGATCTTGCTGACGACAAAAGACTTGCGAACCAGCAATACCTATTACATCATCAACCAGGGACCTGGCGCTCCCATGTTCGCTCATTGGCCGTTGGCTGGCGCTGTCGCGGCCAGCGTGGCCGCGCCGCTTTTCTTCCGGCCCGTGCAGGGCAATCTGGTCGACGGAGGCGTCGGTAGCTATGGCAATCCCTGTCTGGCGGTTTCCGTCGAGGCGGTCGAGTACCTGCAAATGCGACCGGAGAACATCATCCATTTGTCGCTGGGTAATGGTTATATTTCAAATGAAACGGACGAAGGCGTGGGCGCTGGATTCTGGTTGAAGTCCTGGATCGAGTATCTGATCTTCGAAGGTATGGACGACGCCGCGCTGCAGCAGGTCTTCATGGCGCGCGCCATTTACAGCCAGATGGATTTCCGCCGCTACAATCCGCTGCTAAGCCGGGAAAATGTCGAACACAACCTGGCAATCGACTGCGGCGATGTCGACCCGAGCGCCTTGGCGCTGGATAGCAGTGCGCGGGACGAAGTCGAATTGATGGAGCAAATCGGGCGCGCCTATGCCACGAAGATCGACTGGATGAAAGAACGCGCCTTGCCCTGGAACACCGTCGGCGGCCGCGCAACGCCGGGCTTTTCCGTGTCTGACTGGGAGAATTCGCCTTTTGCCGCGCGGAAGTTTTAGGCTTGCTCGTATCAATTACGAGCAAGCCGTCTCAAACTATAGGCCGTGTGTCTCTCATTTGATCAATGATTCTTGTCAACATCCCCCATTGTCGATAAGCCTTTGGCATTCCTGGCACCTGGGCTTGCCACCAGTTCCCGACCGACGATTTTCTGTTTCGATGTTGTTACCTGTATTGCAGTTTGTGCAAACGTGGTGGACGTTACTCTGCACAGAGTGCCAAGCCGCAACTTTAGCCATGTCGCTCTCCTTCAATTGGTTAACTGATATAACTCATCCGGAGAACAGTCTAGCAGCGAATCAGTGAGTTGTCGAGATTCTACAGCGAACTACGTTGCAGCTTGCAAGAGTTTGCGGTATAAGAATTCGAAAAAGTGAAGTAATATGTAATGAATGGAAAAAGTGGAGGCCGATACATGAATCTCGCTAAACTGCCTCAAGCAATGAACTCCATGCTTCCACGTTCTAACCGGTCCAATTCTCCCTTTCGATATCCTGGCGGGAAATTCTATGCAAGGAAGCTGATACTGGATGAGTTATCGCCACACACGCATTACTGCGAACCGTTTGCGGGTGGCGCCAGTGTATTCTTTGCGAAGGATTCCGCGCAATTCTCTAGCCTAAATGATCTCGATACTGATGTAATCAACACGCTGCGACAGATACGAGATCGTGTAGAAGACTTGATAAGCCTTCTGACAGGTGTCGAAGCGACGAAGGAGAATCATTACTATTACAAAAACGAATTCGAACCAACTAATGGATTGGAACGCGCGTTCAGGTGGTTCTACCTAAATCGCACCTCTTATAGTGGAATCATGCGCCCCGAAAATTGCTATTGGGGTTATGGACGCAAATACTCAATGCGCCCGGAAAACTGGCCCCCACACTTACGAACAGTGTCTGACAAATTACAAGGTGTAGAGCTAACTTCTTTCGATTTTGAGGAGGTCATAGACGCTTTACCGAACGGTGCATTAGCGTTTGTAGATCCCCCTTATTACGACGCAGACCAGCAGAAATTCTACAACTGCGTCTTTGGCAAAGTTGACCATGAACGGCTTGAAAAGTGTCTTAGACGTAATGCTGGCCGCATTATGTTCCTGTTGACTTATGATGATCACCCTGAAGTCTGGTCGATGTATGACTGGGTTGAGTCGGTTGACAATAAGCAGTGGAACTACACGATAAATCGCACAGATGATCAGCGCAACGGACACAAACTAAAAGACGGATTTCGCGGAGTTCGCTCTAAAGGTAGAGAGCTCTTCATTAGGAACTACTATGTCTAATCACGACGATGCACACCGTGTATACGCAAACATTCGTGAATACTGCGAAACGTACAACATACCCAGAAAAAACCTGCTGGATATCTTGGAAGATCAAAAAGTATTGCCAATGATTCGAGGGAAGGCTACCGAGTTCATAGGCGCGGCAGTTCTGAAGCAAGCACTTGACCCGCGAGATTGGGATGTTCAAAAGTTAAATCTGAACCCTCAACCAGGCAAATATGATGAGGACCTAAGCATAACTTACCTTCGAACTGGCGACAGATTAAAGGCTGAGACAAAGAACGCTGTACGAGGGAAATTCAGTCTCGGCGCAAGGATTACGAAAATCCCTCATTTTTCAGTGAAGTGTCATAAATCGCGGAGCAATTTTACGAAAGTGCACAACGACCGCTATGAGGTTGGCGACTTTGATGTGCTATTATGCAATGTGTCAAATGCCATTTTCCGTGGCAAAACGCTTGATCGCGGACTGCCCCTTATTGAGGACGAAGCGGCAATCAAGTGGCTCAAGCAATTCTATGGCGCTGAAACAGAGGACGCCCTGCGGCGGTGCGCTTATGACGACTGGCGGATCTGTTTGCCTGTCTCTATCGCGCTCGAGGATGGAACAATACCCCGCAATCCGCGTGTTCTTATGGAGAATGATCCAAACTGGTTTGGGTTAAATCAATTGCCCGCGAATTTGCGTTCGCTCATAACAGGTTAGGTAGGCACTTTATCGGAGAAAGTAAAATTCGGTCGACCGTTAAGGCTAAAAAGACGATACAGATTCTGACAAAAAAGCCACCCGCATTGGATGGCTTTTTTGTTTCAAAGCGCAACTATCGCTAGATGCTGAAGTACAGTTCGAACTCGTAGGGATGAGGCCGCATGGCCACCGCATCCTGATCCTCGACCTGCTTGTAGGCGATGAAGTTCTCTATGAAGGCCTCGCTGAAGACGCCGCCTTCCAGCAAGAAGTCGTGATTCGCTGCAAGCAGTTTTAGCGCTTCACCCAGCGTACCGGGCATCACAGGCGTCTCATGCTCGCCTTCATAGAGGTCAGCGGAGGCCGGGTCACCGGGATCAATTTGATTCTTGACGCCGTCAATCCCCGCCATCAGCAGCGCTGGCATTGCCAGATAGGGGTTCGCCGCCGGATCGGGCCAGCGCGCCTCGACACGCTTGGCTTTAGGATTGTTGCTATACATTGGAATCCGGATACCGGCTGAACGATTGCGCGCTGAATAAACCAGATTGACCGGCGCCTCATAGCCAGGCACCAAACGCCGATAACTGTTTGTGATCGGGTTTGTAAACGCTGCACAGGATCCGGCGTGCTTTATGAGACCGCCGATAAACCACAGCGCCATCTGGCTCAAGCCCGCGTACTCATCGCCACCAAATAGCGGAACACCTTCTTTCCAGAGCGAGATATGCACGTGCATGCCGGAGCCATTTTCTTCAAACAGCGGTTTGGGCATGAATGTGGCGTGCAAGCCGTTTTCCGCGGCGACATTCTTGACGATATACTTGTAGGTCACCATATCGTCCGCCATCTTGAGCAGCGGCGCATACTTGAGATCGATTTCCGCTTGTCCCGCGCCACCGACTTCGTGGTGATGCACTTCCACCTCCATGCCGACATCCATGAGGCGCTGTACCATTTCCGCACGCACATCATGCGTCTTGTCCAGCGGCGGCAAGGGGAAATAACCCATCTTGATCCGATTCATGTGACCCTGCGCCGGGTCTTCGTTGGCGCTATTCCAATCGCCCTCAAAGGAATCGACACGGTAGTAGCTGCTGTTCTCCGATGTGCTGTACTGCACATTGTCGAACATGAAAAATTCAGCTTCCGGACCAAAATAGGCGACATCTGCCAGATCCGAGTTGTTCAAATAAGCTTCTGCCCGTTTAGCGACGCCGCGCGCATCCAAAGCATAAGGCTCACGGCTGATCGGGTCGTGGGCATCGCAATACATCGCCAACGTATTCAGGCTGAAAAAGGGATCGACATAAGCCGTGCTCAGATCAGCCAACAGGATCATGTCCGATTCGTGAATCGCCTGGAAACCCTGGATGCTCGAACCATCAAAGCCGAAGCCATCATCAAACGCGCCTTCATCAACCGACTGAATCGGCATGCTAAAGTGCTGCGGAATACCGCGAATATCGACAAATCGTAAATCTATCTCGGCAATGTCATTCTCATTAGCCCAAGCCAGCAGGGCAGCAGGAGACTCCATCGCGGAAGCGGGGGGGACAAGGCTTGCCATTTCCATTCATCCTTCTGCTATAGTCGTATAAATGTGCTATCGGTGCCATTGTATTGGACGATTCTTACAACATCCACAGCGAATATTATGGAAATTGACCGCCATTTTCTGTAAAAACTAACCAAAGTTGGGGATTCTACCGTGTTCAAGTGGCGGCGGTATTGTGTCCTTTCCGCGTTCTTTGGGAGTCAGATAAGGTCTGGTAACCAGTTAGCGAAGACTGCTAGCATTGGTGAACCCGCCAGTCATTGATCGTCCCTAGGGGGAAGTTCACATGCAACGACAGTTGGTCCTGTTCCTGGTTATCGTCGTTTTGACGTCAACAGCGGCCGCGCAAGCGCCCGACGTACCGGTATTGCTGCTCGAAGTGATAAACGTCTACCCACATGACGTTGAGGCATTTACACAGGGTTTACTCTGGGACGATGGATTTTTGTACGAATCGACGGGATTGCGCGGTCAATCTACCCTGCGGCGCGTCGAGATTGAGACCGGCATTCCCCTGGAGACTGTCTCGCTCGATGACGACCTATTCGCAGAGGGCTTGGAACGCATCGGCGACACGCTCATTCAACTAACCTGGCAGGCTGGGCTGGCGTTCGTTTACGATTTTGACACCTTTGAACATCTCGATACCTATTCTTACGACGGCGACGGTTGGGGACTTTGTTTTGATGGTCGCTACCTGTTCATGAGCGATGGCAGTTCCTACTTGTCCATTCGCGACCCCCAGAGCTTCGAGCTCATTTTCCGGGGCGCGGTAACGTACAATGGGCAGGTCCTTCCCGCACAGTTGCTCAACGAACTGGAGTGCGTGGGCGGTTATGTCTACGCCAACGGCTGGAATACCGATTACATCTTCCGAATTGACAAGGTCACCGGTGAAATTACTGCGGTCATTGATGCCTCGGCGTTGCTCACCGAAACCGAGAAAGCCGGGCTCGAGCGGGGCAGTGTGCTCAATGGCATCGCCTACAATCCCGAGTCGATGACCTTCTACATAACTGGCAAGAAATGGCCCAAGATCTTTGAAGTCGTCTTCACGGAATCATAAACGGATTTTTCTCGCGCTAATCCAAGGTCGATACCGCAGCAGTTTTACACCTCTCTAACGCTTCTCCCGTAGACAACTGCGGAGAACCAAGTATGCTTCATATATGGATAATCCATGTATGAATAAAAATCTTGAGCCGGAATACAGGCATGACGGGTCTTTTGAGCAGCGCTTCTTTGCCCTGTTCACTCGCATCGCGCGGCTCTTGCGGCAACATTGTGAGCCAACGACGACTGGTCATACCCTGTCGGCGGCGCAATTACGCTATCTGTATCTCCTTGAACATGCCGGCGCGCCACAGCCGATCAGCTATTTCGCCGATGGTGTTTTTTCCAATCGCTCCAACGCCACCCAGATGATTGATCGCCTGCAAGGGGAGGGCTTGGTATCGCGGATCAAGAATCCCCGCGATCGCCGCAGTGTGCTGGTGGAGCTAACCGAATTGGGATCACAGCGATTGCGCGAAGGAAACGAGTGGCTTGTTGGCTTGCTTGAAGCCTTGTTCGATCCTATGGGCGACGAAGAACGCGACGCGGCAATCCGCGTATTGGAACGTGTCCTAAGACTGCTGGAAGATGAACCGCGCCGCACGGATTTGGATTTAGCAAATAATACCTCTTAGAAATGCGATTTGAATTGATCGCAATTAGGCAAACGTCCAAACCAGGAGGACAGATCTATGACGAGTAATATCGCAATCTATGCCGAGAACGTCTACAAACATTATGGAGATGTCAAAGCGCTGGATGGCGTGTCCATCGCCGCCGAAAGGGGCAAGGTGCTGGGTCTGCTGGGTCCCAACGGCGCCGGCAAGACCACCCTGGTGCGCATCCTTGCCACCTTGCTTAAGCCCGACAGCGGCATCGTAAAAGTTGGTGGCATCGACGTCCTGCGGCAACCACAGTCAGTGCGCGAGATCATTGGATTGGCCGGTCAAACCGCGGCGGTGGACGAAATCCTGACTGGGCGCGAAAACCTCGTCATGGTCGGGCAATTGTATCACATGAGCCGGCGGCAGGCGAAGCAGCGCGCTCAGGAATTGCTGGAAAGGTTCGCGTTGACCGATGCCGCTGATCGCTCGGTCAAAACCTATTCCGGCGGTATGCGTCGGCGTCTTGATCTGGCAGCGAGTATCGTGGCGCGCCCGAACATCCTCTTCCTCGATGAGCCAACCAGCGGGCTGGATCCGCGCTCGCGAATTGACATGTGGGAAACCATCCGCATTCTGGTTTCCGATGGCGCGACTCTGCTGCTGACCACACAGTACCTGGAAGAAGCCGATGAACTGGCGGACAACATCGTCGTTCTCGATCATGGGCATGTCATCGCCGAAGGCACTGCCGACGAACTCAAGACCAACATGGCTGCCGATTTCATCGATATCACCGTCGCCGATCCGCTGCAAACGGCACAGGCTTCCGATCTGCTGCAGCCGCTTTCAACCGAAACGCCGCAGACAGACGACCTAAGCGGACATGTGGTTATCGCTGTAGAGAGCGGCGCCCAAAGCATCGCCGACGTTGTGCGCTTGTTGGATGCTCAAGACATTCATATCGCCGCGCTAAACCTGCGCCGTCCCTCGCTTAATGATGTCTTCCTGAGCATCACCGGCGAAGCAATTGTCGAAGAGGAACCAAAGAAAAGCCGTTTCGGTCGCCGTAAACGCAGCGCCTGAATCCGTTCATCAACCAGCATAAGTCCACAAGGAAATAACAAACCATGACACAACGTACTTTGAGCCCCACTTCAACCGGCGGCTACGTCCCCGCTTCCAACGATGCCGGCATCTTGAAGCACCTGTGGTGGAATCTGGCAGATACCTATGTCGTGATACGCCGCAACCTGTTGTACTACGTGCGCCAGCCACAATTGCTGATCTTCTCTACCATCCAGCCCATCATGTTCCTGGTGCTCTTCACCTATGTATTTGGGGGCGCGATCAGCTTCTCAACCGGCGACAGCAACTATATCAATTTCTTGCTGCCGGGCATCATCATTCAATCCAGCATTTTCGCTGCTAGCCAGACCACCGTCGGGTTGTCGGTGGATCTCTCGCGCGGGATGATTGACCGCTTCCGCTCCCTGCCCATGTCGCGCGCCGCCGTGCTCGCCGGACGTACCACCGCCGATACGATTCGCGGCTCATTTACGCTTACGATCATGATCATTGCTGGCACAGTGATCGGCTTTCGGATTGGAGACTGGCCCAGCTTCCTCGCCGGTCTGGCATTAGCAATCGGTTTTGGCTTCTCTTTTACCTGGATTTCAGCCACCATCGGTCTCTTTGTCAAAGATCCCGAAGCTGCGCAGGTGGCTGGTTTCATCTGGATTTTCCCCTTGACATTCGCCAGTTCGATTTTCGTGCCGACCCAGACCATGCCCGATTGGCTGCGAACCTTTGCCGAAAACCAGCCGGTCAGCGTCATTGCCAGCACGGTCCGCGACCTCATGACCGGCACGGTCAACCAAGGTGATATCATTACATCGCTTATCTGGATCTTCGGTATCTTCCTGGTGGCAATGCCACTGGCGGTCCGTCAATACGCCAAGGTGGCTTCGCGTTAGCGTTTCACCGCAATACCCAGCGGCGCAATCAGGATACAAATTGTAGGGGCGACCTACAAGGTCGCCCTGTCTTGTCTTTTGCAGAATTGCGGGCGAGCCACCGGCTCGCCCCTACACTCGTCCATGTTGATGAACTTGTCACTTCGCCGTCTTCCCTTGACTCGCCTGTCGCCAACGCGCACATCCTGCGCTACACTCTCCGCAGTTAGCCTCAAAGAGAATAGGATCTCCCATGACCGATAGCCTGGTCTACATCGCCAATTCCGGTGACGCGCCCCATGGCATTACCGTCGCGGAACTCGACTACGACAGCGGTACGTTATCTCCGGTACAGCAGGTCACTGAAATCAGCGAATGCCACTACCTTAATCTCCATCCCAACGGCCGATTCCTGCTCGCGACGACCGTGGACAACGATGTTGAAGTCGTCTGCTTCGCCATCGAATCTGACGGCAAGCTGCGCAAAATCAGCAGCCAAAGCGCCGGTGGCACCTCGCCTGCCTACGTCATGGTCGATGCCAGCGAACGCAATGTCTTGATGATCAATTATATTGTCGGCGCGACGCGCGGCAATATCCGCCTCTATCGGATTGATCGCGACGGCATGATCGGCGACAACACAGAAATGATCGAACACGACGGCAGCAGCGGCGCTAACCCGGATCGCCAAGAGGTCTCGCACCCGCACATGATCGTGACCACGCCTGACAATCGCTTCGCCGTTGTGCCGGACTTGGGCACGGACAAAGTCTATCTCTACACGCTAGACAGTGAGCGGGGAAAACTCAGCCTTTCGCAAACGCTTGATCTGCCTCCCGGCGCCGGACCACGCCATGTCGCCTTTCATCCGACTCATCCGCTGATGTATGTCATCAATGAACTGGATTCCACCATGGCCACGTTTGAGTACGATGAGAGCAACGCCTGGACGCTGCACAACATCTCCTCGACGCTGCCGGTCGGCTATATTCAGCCGGCGGATCGACCCAATTCTTGCGCCGATGTACATGTGCATCCCAATGGCAAGTTTCTCTACGGCTCCAACCGCGGTCACGATTCCATCGTCATCTACGCCCTCGATGACGCCGGCATGCCCAGCCTTGTCGGGCATCAGTCGACGCTTGGGCAATGGCCGCGCGCCTTCATGATCGACCCGCGCGGCGAGTACCTGATTGTCGGCAATCGTCATACCGATACCGCTGTCACCTTCGCCATAAATGGCGAGACCGGCGCTTTAGCACACCGCTCGACGCTAGAGCTTAACGCGCCCATTACCTTCAAGATGCGGGGCTAGCCGAGCATGCGCGTTCTAATCACCGGCGGGGCAGGGCTGGTCGGCAAGCCGGTCAGCGAAAAGTTTGTTTCTAAGGGCTGGGATGTGCGTGTCATCGGCATTGAGCCCGACTGCGATATCGGCGGCGTCGCCTATACCCAATGTGACATCCTCGATTTCGCCGCGCTCTCGAAGCATGTCGAAGGCTGTGACGCGGTCGTGCATCTCGCCGCCATAGCCAGTACCCCACTGCAGCCAAATGACGTGATATTCAACGTCAACGTATCTGGGACCTACAATCTCTTTGAAGCGGCCGAACGCGCCGGGGTTAAACGCATCGCCCAGGCCAGTTCGATTAACGCGCTCGGCGGTTACTGGGGCTGCGACGACCGGCAGTACGATTACTTCCCGCTGGACGAAGCGCATCCATTGCACACCACCGATGCCTATTCTTTGTCCAAGCAACTGGTCGAGGAGATCGCCGCCTATTACCATCGCCGCAGCGGCATCGACAGCGTCTCGTTTCGCTTTCCCGCGGTCTGGAGCGACGAGGTCATCGCAGCGCGAAATTTGCGCGAAGGTCTGCAAGAGAAGCGTGAAGCTATCGATGTGTTCAGGAAACTGCCTGAAGACCATCAACATCGGCAATTGGCAGTCGCCCGGGAAGAAACACTAAAGCTGCGCGCCCGGCACATCATGGAATACGAGGCGGCCCAATCCGGCGAATTTGATCGAGAAGCGCCAAAAGATAACTTGCTGTTTGCATCTTACTTTTTCGATCGCTTCAACTACTGGGCCTTTATCCATACCGATGACTCTACGCAGGCTTTTGAGCGGGCGCTTACTGTCGACTTCACGGGTGCGCATCCGCTCTTTGTCAACAGCGACCGAAATGATCTTGACTACGATTCCGAAGCGCTGCTTTCGATCTTTTTCGCGGATGTGTACGACCGCAGCAAAACGATCAGCGGCGCGCAGACCCTGGTCAGCTACGACCGCGCGCGTGACTTGCTGGGATATGAACCGACCGTACATGTGGTCTAGGCGAGCCACTACTCGCCCGCATATTGCCCGGAACTAAAGACGTAGACCTGGTTGACAATATCGTCATATTCATCCGGCTCTGTTTCCGCTGTCCATTCGTAGAGCCAGCGCGCGTCGCTGATGCTTAGGTTGACGCAGCCGTGGCTGCGCCGATAGCCAAAGTCATCGTGCCAGTAAGTGCCGTGCACGCTGATGCTGCCATCGAAATACATTGTCCAGGGCACATCCTGCAGGGCGTAGGCATCGGGCGCGCCGGTAGCGCCACTCATTGAATCGCGATCGAGCCGCGCCCAAATCTCAAAGATGCCCTCATTGGTTGACCAATCGGGCAGGCCGCTGGAAACAAGCGTGGCGAAGACCGGCGTACTGCCCCTGTAAGCGATGAGCGTCTGCTCGAAGAGATCCACCGCCAGCCAGCGGTCGGAAAGGTCTTCGGATTTTTCAGCCGGCGCGAACATGGCTACGAACTCCTGCCGCAGCCACTGACCTGGTCCGATCAAGTACCATACTTTGCCGTTGCCATCTTCCTGGCGGGCGAAAATATTGACTAGATCATACCGCCGCGTGACGTAGCCGCTTTCGGCGCTACCGCTCTCTCCGGGACGCAAGGAGGTATAGATGCCGGTCTTGTCCAGAATAATGGCAAAGGGATACTGCCAATCTTCCGGCAACAGGTAACCCGTGAAGCTCGAGGCGCGTACGTATTCGGCGTCATCACGCTTGATCCATTCGCCGCCTAAACGCTGAATCCAACCTTCTATTTCGGTATTGATGGCATGCACAAAGTTGAAACCGGCAGGGATCTGCCCAATCACGTTGCCGCCGGGCGCATCAAAAAGATTGACTGCTTGAGGGCCCACGCGCCAGAAGCTAAACTGACTGAGCGTATAGCCGTCTTCCAATATCGCTTCCAGCTCTGGGCGCGGATGCGCCGCCATCATTGACAGGCAGGCCTCGCTCTCGTCCTCGCCAGACCAGCAAACCGGCGGATCATAGACGACTTCGGCGGCAGAATCTTGTGCCATCGTAGGTATCAGTGTGAGTAACGTTAGTGTGATGAGGGAAAGGGTGGTTACCGGGCGCATAGCGACTCCATCATGACTTCCACAATGTTGCTCCGCCTCGATGGCGAATGAGTTGGTAAATCTTAGCATACAGTGTCGCCTGGCAATTTCAACGATTGCCCTGCGTTCGCTGTATAATCGTTACTAAGACCTTATCTTGCAGCAGTCTGGAGTTGACTTGTTCAAGACTGTTCGAATTGGCACGCGTGGCTCCAAACTGTCATTGTGGCAGGCAAATTACGTCGCCGATTTGATCCGTGCCTGTCATGGCGACCGGCCTATCGAAATCGTGACGTACCGGACGCGCGGGGACAAGATTCTGGAAGCGCCGCTGCCCTCAATCGGCGGCAAGGGTGTCTTTACCGAGGCGCTGGAAAATGCGCTGCGGCGAACTGAAATCGACTTTGCTGTCCACAGTCTCAAGGATCTGCCGGTAGAGAAAGCCGAGGGACTGGCAATCGGCGCGATCACAAGACGAGAAGATCACCGAGATGTGCTGCTTAGCCGCGGCGGAAGCACGATCGCTCAACTCCCGACGGGCGCCCGCGTGGGCACCGGCAGCCTGCGCCGGCGCGCCCAGTTGCTGGCGCTGCGCCCCGACCTGCAAATGGTGAACATCCGTGGCAATGTTCCCACGCGAATCGAGAAACTGCTGATGGACGATGGTTCTTACGATGCCATCGTATTGGCTGCCGCGGGATTGAACCGCCTGGGCTTGACGGCGCATATCAATGAAATACTTGAAACAACGCAGATGGTTTCCGCCGCAGGGCAGGGCGCGCTCGCCATTCAGTGCCGATCCGATAGCGATTCGCTGGCCTTCCTGAAGCCGCTTGCTGATGTTGAGACCGCCAAGGCCACGGCAGCTGAACGCGCCTTTCTCAGCGCCCTTGGAGGCGGCTGTTCCCTTCCGATTGGCGCCTATGCAGTCGTCATGGATAGCGCTCTACGTTTGTGGGGTCGTGTCACGTCCATTGACGGTAAGCGGCAGATTGATGTCGAGGGCGAAACCCGGGCGCTTAAAGCTGCGGCCGGCAACAATTCGGCGCGGGAGCTTGGCGCGCGGCTGGCGCAGGATGCGCTTGAAAAAGGCGCGCGTCATATTCTGCGCGCCATATCGCCCGGGGATGCGTCCAGGGACGCGGAGTGAGAATCGCCATGTCAGATCAACCTGCGCTAAAGGGCAAACGAATTGTTGTGACACGCGCTCTCAATCAAGCGGCGCCCTTGGAGCGTGCCTTGCGCAAACGGGGCGCCTTCCCGATCAGCTACCCCTGTATCGCAATACAGCAGCCGTCGGACACGCGTGAATTGGATGAGCATCTGTCAAATTTGGCTCGGTTTGATGTTCTGCTTCTCACCAGCGCCAATGTCGTGTCGACCCTCGCCAAGCGTCTTGAGGCGCTAGAATTGACTCCCGATTGGTCGCGCATCCGGATCGCTGTGGTGGGCAAATCCACAGAAGAGGCCTTGCGCGAACAATTGGGTCCGGCCGCCGACTTCAGTCCCGCGCTTGGAACGGGCGATGCGCTGGCGCGCGCCATGCCCATCGAATCGAGCAATCGTGTCTTGTTGCCGCAATCGACTGTGGCGGGCGATTTCTTGGGCGAGGTATTGCGTGAGCGCGGCGCTCAGGTTAGCAAGGTAATCGCATACGAGACGGTCATGGGCAGGGGCGGCGCCGATTTGCCGGCCTTGATCGCCGACGGCGCCGTCGATGCGCTGACCTTCGTCAGCCCTTCGGCAGCACGTAACTTCACGAAGCGCTGCCCCCTCCCCGCCGCAAAAGCCCTGCCCGCCGCATGCCTGGGACCGGTGACGGCGAGCAGGTCCGCTGAACTCGGATTTCGCGTCGTAATTGCGCCGGCGGAAACGGGCGCCGAAACCATGCTGGATGCGCTGGAAAGGTATTTCGCGGGCAAGGTAGACGGGTCTTCTCCTTAGTTGCTAGCCGAATGACCTCAAGAAAGTTGCAGAGTAGCTGGCACGGCCCGCCCATCGTTGGGATAAGCAGGATGTCCTCATGCAACTCTATTATATTTTTACTATCGCAATTGCGTTTTCGTATATAATGAAATTATACGAGTTGATGCAATCATTATTGCGATTACTCGTGAGCGGATTAACATCTAGGCTACGACGCCCATTAACAACTTTTGCTTGAGCGGGCGCATCATAGCATTGTGGCTTTTTCAGTGTCGTTGTTCAGTCCCTCTATTGTGGAGGCGCATCATGGACCTGGGTCACACAATTTACACACATGAAAAGTACACCGAAAATGACCAATACTGGAGCCCCGGATCCGAAGACTACGCAGCGGCCAGTCAGTTGATCACCGCCATGCGCTCCGGTTGGGTCTTGGCCTTGCCCCGCGTGAGCGCGCGTCAGATATGGAACAGTGGCAGCCGCCCGCGCACAGTTTATGATTTCACACTGATGCGCGATACGCAACTGATGATCATGCCGGTATTGACCAATCCCTACGTAGAGCGTTTCATCGTGCAAAAGGGCATTCGTGTTATCTACGATAACACGCCCGATCGTATCGTTATTCCCGAATAGACCTCTGTTAACATCCTTTTAAGCAAGAATGGCACAGTTGCCGCCTGGTATCGGGGGTCTTATAATTGCGCGTAGCGCGACCGAGTTTGGGGAAAAACGATATGGTGAAGCAGAACGAGCAGGATCTCCGCGTTCAGTATCAAGACCTTACCTCGCAGCACTGGAGTTACTCCTCGGAGCAATACGCCGGCGGGGATAACCTGCTCACTGCTATCGCCCGCGGCTGGGAGATCGACCAAAAGGTGACGCTGCGGCGGCACTGGTTCGCCGGCATGCGCTGCATCGAGATTTTCCACTTCACCATCCGCCGCGATGACGTGGTCGCCGACATGGCAGTAGTCGGCAATCCCTATGTCTATCGCTACCTTGCGTCGGCTCCGCACGAGCTGGTCGAGGGGGATGCGGCGGCGGTGTAGGGACGGCAAAACGTCGCTGACAAACATCTCACGTCGCGTAGAAACGTCTTAACAGTTTTTTGGTTTTATTTGGGCGCAGTGATTGATTAGCCGGTCATGTGTGCAATGATCACGGGGAAAGCCAAGCCTGCTACAGCAAAAACGATTGCTGCGTAAAACACGTATTTGCGGACAGCGTTTGACTGAAGCTTGTGTATGCGTTCTAACAGGATTGTCTGTCTGCCTTTCATTGTCTTATGTTGACATTCCTTCCAGTTGGACGACGTAAAATCCACACAGATTTTCTTGAAATCGTTGAAAGCGCATGTGAGTTCGGTGTCATTGGCGCGATCAACAATTGCCTGCGCTTCGACAAAAGAATGTTCCCATTTTGCGGCAAACATGGGTCCGGTTCCTCGATAATTGCTTGAGATTTCGAAGCCCACCGTATTGACGAGATCGGTTAAGCGACCTAGATAACCTAATCTGAAGCCTAGCTTGTTCAGCGCATAGGGATTACTCATTTGTCCTGTAATCTGCGAAACTTGATTGACCATTTTCTGTTCCTCGAACATACAGCTCTCTTGTAGTGAAAGTGCCCTAGCACTGTAAATTGCCGGCTACGTATCACCCGAAAACAAGTCCTGCTGCGACTCTCCATCGACGCTGACGTCGTTCGACTTATGGCGCTTGGCTCGCTTGAAGTCACTGTACTGTCCGGGCATATCGACACCCGTCCCCTCGAGCAAATCACCGATAGTTAGAATCTGTAGCTTGCGATATCGTTTTCCTTTCCTGCCTGGTGACTCGTAATATCCCGCAGCAAGCGCTTCTTTCTGCATTGGCTGCGTTGGTTTTTCCAGCGTGATGAAAGCGCCGATTGCCGCGTTCTCTCGTTCGACCGTGCCTTTCAAATCACGGACGTCGCGGGATGAGACCTTTCCCGATTTGACTTGCACTATAACTGTAGCCGCAACAGGTTTGCCTTTGTCATCTTCTTCAAAGAAGTTGATGATGCCATCAATGCCTCTGTCCGCTCCTTTTTTCCCTTTGCGCGAGCCAGATTGCCCGTTGGTTGGCTTCGCCCCAACAAGCGACAGCGCCCACCACTCAAACTGATAACGACCTTCGTTGTCAGGATCGTGCGCCAATGCGCGCGCCGCATCCACTGTCACTGGTTCGCCGATGACGCCGTAGTCGCTGCCGGAAACCAACTCGAATTGGTTCTGCAGACGATACTTCTGCAGAGCGATGCTCAAATGAGTAATATCGATTCCTAACCAGCGGCGGTTTAGCTTTTGGGCGGCAGCTATCGTCGTACCGCAGCCACAGAAGGGATCAAGAACCAAATCACCTTCATTGCTGCTGGCGCGGATGATGCGCTCGAGCAAGGCTTCAGGTTTTTGCGTTGGGTAGCTTAGACGTTCTTTGGCCTGCGAGCCAAGCGGTCGAATATCGCTAACAATGTCTTGTATAAGAACACCTTCTGCTTCATCAAGATAGCGCTTTTGCTGCGGCACTTTTCCGCGTTTGGGCCAATATACCAAGCCTGCTTCATCTAGCAGATCAAGACGTTCTTGCACTGACAAAGCCGATAAATCACGGTCCGGATATGCCGCGAGAAGGGATGCTTTTGGAACCGCCCAGTGCCGTCCCGAATCTGTAGGATCTACGTCGCGCCATGGCCGGCCTGAATCACCCTGTCGTGTTCCCGCTCCTGTTAATGTTACTAGCCGGTACTGTCCTCTATCGTCTTCATACCGATAATAATCGTCGATATATTGTTGGTCATACGCTTGATAGACCTTGTTCCACACGTAATTCTCGTTTTTTGAGTAAAAGAAAATATTATCCGAGATTGGACCCCATTTTCTCGAACCTCCGTGAGAGCCTGTCCTTTTCCAAGTGATGTGGTTTCGATAGTTTTCTGTGCCAAAAATCGCGTCCAAGAGGATCTTCAAGTAATGGCTCGCGGTTGGGTCACAATGCAGGTAGAGGCTGCCGGTCGGCTTCAAGACCCGCTGCAATTCAATCAGCCGCGCCGCCATCATCACCAGATAAGCCATCATCTGATTGGGACCGATCAAGTCCTTCAGCGCCTTAATTGCCGTCGCTACGTTGGCCGGCGCGTCTTGCACCAGATCAAAATAAGTTGACAACGCGGCTTCGCTCCAATGCCAAGTATCTTCAAAGACGGTGATCTGCGCCTCGCTATCAGCGCCGCTCTCCGCTTTGAACAGTACATTGTAATTGCGATTGCTGTTGAACGGCGGGTCAAGGTAGATAAGGTCAACACACTCATTTGGAAAGTATTCAAGATTTCTCAAGATATCCAGATTATCGCCGTAGTACATTGTGTTCTTCATGTTGCAAACCTCGCGGAACATATTCTGCGAGGTCAGTATACCATTCTCATGCCGAATCGGTTATTGCTCTCGACTCGAACACAACGCTTGACCCAATTTCCCCCATTTTCCACATTCCACTATAATGAAACCCGTATTCATGAGCCAATCACGGGAAGCTTCAAATGCCCGACGATCCTGTCAAACCGCCGGCCGACGACAACTCAGTAGAAGACGCGCCGCTCTCGCCCGAAGAGATGATGCAGCGCATGCTCAACCCGCGGCCGGAAGCGGAGGAATCGCTGCCGCCGGAGGACTACCTGGCGCCTTCGCCCGAAGCTGAAGAGCAAGCGCCAACGCCACCTGAAGACCTTGACGCAAAGTCGCCGCCTGGCGCCGAGACATTGCCGCCACCTCGCCCACTAATCGATCCGCGCATTCGCGAAGCCGCCGAGCGCTTCATCAAGATGCAGAATCAAGCGGCTACACTGACCGACATGCTCAACAGCGAAGAGATCAGCTTCCAGGAATATCAGCGCCTGCTCTATGACAGCATGGTGCAGGATGAGGCTGGCGCCTGGTGGATGATTGATGCCGAAAACGAGCAGTGGTACCGCCACGACAGCGCCAACAATGAATGGGTGATCGATTATCCGGCAGCGCTGCGAGAGTGGGAGGCATTTCGGCAAGCGCAGGACGACAAGCGATCATCCGGCGCTGAAGCGGGATTGCAAACGGAGACGGTTTATGATCTGCCGCCTTCGTACCTGGGACCCACCGAGCCGCACGGCGGCGCGCCCATCGTTGACGACAGGGGTGTCGAAATCGGCAGGATGCCGCCAACCAAGGACGAGCTTTACACCATCCCCAGCACAGCCGCGTTCAAGAATGACCTGCCGGGTCAGGAGCGGACTGTAGCCACCGATCCGCAATTCGCAAGGACACAGCCAGCGCAGGCCAGTTTTGACGATGAGGGCGATCACGGCGAAGTGATCCCCCGCGCCATCGACAGCGGTTACGATTTGGAGCGCTCGCCCATTGTCGAAGAGTTGCTGGAATCGCGGCGGCGCAACTCGCTGCGCACTCTGACCGGTGTGCTGGTGGTGCTTCTGGTTATAGCGCTGGTTGGCGCGATCGTCGGCGCGGGCGGCATCATGTTCTGGTACAGCGACACGGTGAAACCATTCCAGGAGCAGATCGGCGCGCTGGCGAATTACACGCCGGAGTATCAGACGGCGCGCATCTTTGACGCCAACGGTGGTTTGATCGCAGCGCTCAATAGTCAAGAGACGGGCGCGCGCACCGCCATCCCGCTGGAGCGTGTCAGTCCCTACATGATTCACGCCATCGTCGTGCAAGAAAACGAACGCTATTTTGAGGATCCCGGTTTTGATCCCATCGCCATCGCTCGCGCCTTCATTCAAAACATCAGCGGTGGCGGCATCGAATCAGGCGCGAGCACTATTACGCAACAGATCGCCCGCAATCTGGTTCTTCGCGACAGCGAAATCACTGTGCAGCGTAAGGTCAATGAGATCCTGGTCGCCTTGGAAATCGCCAATCAATATGACAAGAACTTCATTCTGGAGCTTTATTTGAACGAGGTCTTTTTTGCTAACCAGAATTACGGGGTCGAAGCTGCCTCGCAGTTTTATTTCGGCCACGGCGCTGACGAGCTCAATTATGCCGAGGCAGCTTTGTTGGCAAGCATCGTTCCTTCGCCGGCGAAAAACGATCCCGTCACCAATCGCCCGGTTGCCGTGCAAGGCATGCGCGCCACCATGCGCAAGATGATCGACATCGGCTGCCTGCAATTCCAGCACGGCGAATGGGCGCAGAGCGGTCCATTCTGCGTCATCGACGGACGCGAGACTGAATTTGATGGCAGCCCGCAAGTGCTAGTGCGCACCAACGAGCATGGCAAAATCGTCGGCGGCGCGGCCATCGTTCAGATCGCGGAAATCGAAACCACAACATTTGAACCTTTGACGGTGAGGTTGCGCCATCCGCATTTTGTCAATTTTGTACAGGCGCAGTTGGAGGCCGAGATCGGCGTCAACGCCTTATTCCAGCGCGGTCTCAATATATATACGACCTTGGATCCAGCCTTGCAGGACGCGGCACAGCAAGCCTTGAGCAATCAGGTCAACCACTTGGTGGGGGCGGCCACCGGCGTCAATACCGGTGCGGTTATGGTCACCGATCCGCAAACCGGCGCCATCCGCGCAATGGTGGGCAGTCACAACTTTGAGGACGAATTCGCCGGGCAGGTCAACAATGCCCTTACCTGGCAGCAGCCCGGTTCGGCCATAAAACCCTTTGTTTATGCCGCCGCCCTTCAAGACGTAGAGGGCAACTATCTGACACCTGCCAGTATCGTTTGGGATGTGCCGACGACTTATGACATGGGCTTTTCCGGTCCATACTCGCCTGTGAATATTGATGGCAAGTTCCGCGGACCGATGTCCCTACGCGCCGCGCTGCAAAACAGCCTAAACGTTGCCACAATCAAGGTTTACGAAAAAATCGGCAAGATCCGCTTCGCCGAAATGGCGAGATCTGTCGGATTGCAGTTTCCAGAAGACGCTTTGATCACGCTATCCAGTGCGTTGGGCGCGAACGAAGTCACGCTCTACGACATGATGGGAGCCTATGGCGTATTGGCCAATCGGGGGCAACTGCTGCCGCTGCATGCCATTAAACGCATTACAGAAACGATCGACGGCGAAGAGGTAGAGGTCCCACGTGAGCGAGCGGGTGGTCGGCAAGCGATCTCCCCGGCGCTCGCCTATTTGATGCAAAACCTTCTAAGTGACGACGCTTCACGTCAGCCGAGTTTCAATCCCGGTTCTGCCTTGACCTTGGCGCATATCGGCGTGCCGACACAGAACGTTGTCTCGGCAAAAACCGGCACATCCAATGGCGCGCGAGATTTGTGGACGATGGGCTTCACGCGGGACGCCGTGGTTGGTGTCTGGCTGGGAACGTCAGATAACTCGCCAACCTACAACACCACTGGCATTACCAGTGCGGCGCCCGTATGGAATGCGGTGATGACCGCCGCTTCGATACAGGAGGCGCCAATGCCATTTGAGAATCCCGGTGGCGTGGTCGCCCGCGAGATTTGCCGAGCAACCGGAACGCTCAATTACGCAGGCTGTCCTGATCCCAGTACGGGCCTTTTCTTGCACGAACGATATCCGCCGCCCGCCGAGCAAGCCTTCATAAAAAGGATCGCGGTTGATAGTTGGACGGGCATGCTCGCGAACGAGTTCTGCAATGGCAATATCGTCGAGAAGACATTCGCTGCCGTGGACGATCCCGCTGCGCTGGACTGGCTCACTGGCACCGCGGAGGGCCAGGCTTTCGCCGAAAGTATCGGCGTCGAGCTGCCTGTTAAACCCATGCCGCAAGCCAAGTGCGCGCAAGGCCAATCGCTGCCTCTGATCAACATAAGCGCTCCTAACCGTGGTGCTGTGGTTCGCGACACCATAGAGATTCGCGGTCAAGTGCAAGCGCCGGATTTCGACCGATTTGAACTGGAATACGCCTATCGCGACGATCCGGACAAGTTCCTGCCCATCAGCGCGGCTCTGGTCGAAATGCCCAACTACGGTACGGTCTTGGGTGTTTGGAATACGCGGTCATTGGGCGTCCCGGATGGCGAATATATCCTGCGGCTTGCTGTCTATTCAAGCAGCGGCGGAAATATCAACTACGAGATCAACTTGCGCGTGGAGAACCCGGCGCCAACTGCGACACCGGAGCAAGCAATCTTCCAGCCGACGATTGTTTTCATTCCTTTGGCAACGCCCACGCCCTAGGCTGATTAAATCGGTCATAGAAGTAGTTCAAATAAAGTGATGAAAATTCCGAATGCCGCTTTATTAACCCCTCACGCTAGCCCGTAAAATGTACGGGCGAGCCGGTGGCTCGCCCCCCCGCCCGAAACCGCGACCATATAGTCGCCCTTTTCTCCCCGCCTTGCTCTATCATTCGACGTTGCAACACACGGGGTCGCCTCGCCTAGGCCGCCGCTTTTCAAACCCGGCGCCCGGCCCAAACCAAGCGACATTATCCAAAAAGAGGCGCTCATGTCCGAAAACGATATTGCTCTGTCCGCAAATGGACAAAGACGGACAAACTTCAAACCGAAACCTACGCCGATCGCCAGGCATCTCTTATGACGAAAATTGTAAGGCTTGTCCGGTACTCTATCTGTGATGAACAGGACAGACGCAAATAACCGTCCGACAGCAAGAAAATGACACCATTTGGCGACCCAAACTACAACATAAGGACAAGCTATGTAGGGGCGACCTATCAGGTCGCCCGCTTCCCGGCCCGGATCGGTTGGATAACCGCATTGAAAAACACAAAAAGAACGCTTCTTCACCAATACCGGACAAGCCTTGTAGGGGCGCCCCCCGGCTCGCCCGCAATCGCCACAGAATTGCCCGGTTTCCTGCCGACAGCCTGCCGCTCTCAACCTGGCCTGTCCTCAGCTTCCGATCGGGGGAGGGGGTACCCCCCCACCCCCCTGTATGGATACTGTATCTAAACTGTTACTCAAAACGCAGGGCAACTTGCGGGCATTGGAGGACAACTTGCGCTTCATTTAGCGCTCGCGCCTTGCAATCAACTGCCTGTCGAAAACTGTCCGCTCCTCAGCCAAAGCTTCCGATGTGGAGGGGAGTTGAGTCGCCGAGTATTGCGATTTCTTCGCATGACTAACTTGGTACTAATGAAAATCCGCTCTCTGCCCATTGATTAGATGTATAGCTCATATATTCTGCTACAATGTGGCAAAGCTTGGCACAGGAAAGTTCCGCGTTATGAAACAGCATTTCCTTACCGAGGACATGAACGAGCAGCAGGCAGCCGCCATCACCACCGGCGCTGGACCCGTACTGGTCTTGGCGGGTCCCGGCAGCGGGAAAACCAGCGTGCTGACGAGACGCATCGCTTGGTTGATCCGCGAGGAGCGCATCCCGCATCATCGCATCTTGGCGGTCACATTCACCAACAAGGCGGCCGGCGAAATGCGGTCGCGCGTCGAAGTGTTGCTTGGGGATCGCATGCGCGGTTTGCAGATCGGAACCTTTCACGCCATCTGTGCCCGTTTCTTGCGCCGAGAAGCCGAAAGCCTGGGCTACCGACGGGACTATGTCATATATGACAGCGACGATCAGGTGGCCTTGGTCAAGCAGGTTGTAAAGCGTATTGGCATTGACCCCAAAAAGTTCAATCCCCGCGCCATCCTGGGGAAGATTTCCAGCGCCAAGAACGAGATGATTCAGGCCGATGAATTCCAGTCTCTGGATTATTTCGGCGAGATTGTCAAACAGGTTTTCACCGCCTATCAGGCAGCCTTGCGCGATGCCAATGCCATGGACTTCGACGACCTTTTGCTGAACATGGTCTTGCTCTTGCGCCGCAGCGATTTGCTACGAGACGCGTATCAGCAGCGCTTCCAATACGTGCTGGTTGACGAGTTTCAAGATACCAACAAGGTTCAGTACGAATTGGTGAGAATCCTGGCTGCGCCGCAGAATAATGTCTTCGTGGTTGGTGACGAAGATCAGGCGATTTATGCCTTTCGTGGCGCCGACTATCGCAACGTCCTGCGCTTCCGCGAGAATTATCCAAACCCAACCGTGATCTTGCTCGAGCAAAACTACCGCAGCACACAGAACATTCTTGATGTAGCCCGCGCCGTCATCGACAACAATCGCAATCGTACGCCCAAAAAACTGCATACCGATCAAGGCAGGGGAGGGCGAATCAAGGTTTTCGAAGCCTACGACGAGCGATATGAGGCTGACTACGTCCTGGAACAGATACAGCAATTGCGTATGCAGGGCGGTTTAGACTACAAGGATTTCGCTGTGATGTACCGCACCAACGCGCAGTCGCGGGCCATGGAACAAGCCTTTGTCAACCAGTCGACGCCCTATGTCTTGGTGGGCGGGGTGGGCTTTTACAAGCGACGCGAGGTCAAGGACATGCTTGCTTACTTGCGATTGATCCACAACCCGGACGATCGCGTCAGCTTCGAGCGAATTGTCAATGTGCCCGCGCGCGGAATCGGCAAAAAATCGCTGCAAGCTTTTGTTGATTGGGTCTCTGGCACGGGCGCCACCATCAGCGAAGCGCTCAATCGCTTGTTCTACGATGACCCGACGCCCCTGTCGACAGCGGCTGAAAAAAAGTTCCGCGCCTTCGCGGACCTGCTTGCCAGTTGGCAGGAGATGGCGAAAATCGGCGATCTGGTGAATATGTTCGACAATATCACGGTGCAAACCCGCTACTACATTCATCTTGAGGAATCGAGCAATTTGCCTGAGGAGGCCGCCGAACGCGCCGACAACGTACGCGAGTTGCGCGGACTGCTGGAATATGCCATGGAATACGAGCAGCCCTTACACGAATTCCTGGCCGAGCAGTCGCTCGTCGCCGATGTCGATACTTTGAAGGACGGTGCTGATGCCGTGACATTGATGACCTTGCATAGCGCCAAGGGACTGGAATTCCCGGTCGTCTTCATCACGGGTCTGGAGACCGGTATTCTACCGCATTTCCGCGCATTTGAAGAAATTGACGGTATCTCGGAGGAGCGCAGACTCTTTTACGTGGGTGTCACCCGCGCCAAGCAAAGCCTGTTTTTGAGCTATGCCTTTCGGCGCGCGCTGTATGGCGGTGGCGGAAGTTTGTCCCCTCCCTCAGAATTCCTGGCCGATTTGCCAAGACATCTGCTCGACGGCTCACCACTTACTCTGGCAAGCTTGAGCAAGGCCCAAAGTCTCGAATCGCAGACGCGTTGGGAAAGTGCCGTGTCTCCGGTCAGTCGCTTGGAACGCGACTTGAAATCCGACACAGTCACGCCCTCCGACGGCAAGATCCGCAGCAAGATTATTCCCTTTCCAGGCTACAAAGCAGGCGCCAGCACTGATAGTCCGTTCAAGGTTGGGGCGCAGGTATCGCATCCGCGATTTGGCGGCGGCAAAGTCATTGGTGTCGAGAATAAGGGCGAGATTGTCAGTGTGATCTTTGACGATCACGGTCCCAAGAAGATTTTCGCCGATGCCAAGGGTTTCAAGGTGACTGGCGAATAACTTTCGCAGCGGTAAGCGCCGCAAGCTCGGATCCCGTGTATCCACAGTCCAGCAAGACTTGGCGCGTGTGCTCACCGTAGGCCGGCGCAGGCTGCAGATTGGTTTCGTCGTCCGCCAGACGAATGGGACTGCGCATCCAGGGAGTGCCTTCGGTTGTCATTCCTACCATGCCACGCGCCATTATTTGCGGATCGTCGAGCAACGCTTCGGGCGCGATGACGCGCGAGAAACAGCAATCGGCGTCATCCAGCAGATCGGCCCATTCTCCAGCGGACTTGCTCCTGAACAGCGCCGCAACTTCTTCAATCAGCGCCGGCTGGCGATCTGTCACCGTATGCAATGCGATCCACTCCGGCTTACCTACAGCACCGCAGAAGTTTGCCCAGAATTTTAATTCAACCGCACTCAACGCAACTGGCTCATCATCGGCGCAGTAATACACACGGTAACAAGCGTTAGCGCCTCCCAGATTCAGCGCTTCGTCAGCGAGTTCCTGACAATTTGCGTGTACCCAGCCCAGCATGGCGAAGGGCATCGCCGCCTCCGACAGCGCCACATCGACGTAGTCGCCTTCGGCGCTGCGTTCGCGTTGCAGCAGCGCGGCAAGTATGCCCATCACGCCCACGTATGCCCCGCCCACGTCAGCCACTTTCGCGCCGAGTGTTTGCGGATTCAGCTCCCCGCCCAGCAGCCCGTTGCGCGCGATGTAGTTGAGATCGTGCCCGCTCACTTGTGCCATGGGACCGCTTTGCCCCCAGCCGGAAAGCGAGCAATAGACGAGTCTCGGATTGATAGCTCGCAGCGTCTCGTAGTCAGCGCCCAGCCGCGCGGTCACGCCCGGGCGAAAGCCCTCGATCAGAATATCAGCGTGTTTGACAAGGCGATGCAATACGGCTTGGCCGGCGGCCTGTTTCAAGTCGAGCACGATGCTCTTTTTGCCGCGGTTGCTGCTGAGGAAGAAAGCGCCCATGCCCTTGATCAGCGGCGGCATTTGCCGGGCGTAGTCGCCGGCGATGGGGTCTTCGATCTTGATGATCTCCGCGCCCAGGTCGCCGAGCAGCATGGTGCATATGGCACCGGGCAGGAGGCGGGTCAGGTCGAGGATACGGGTGTTGTGGAGGGGGGTCATGTTGCGAGTGTAGCGCGGGGGTGGTGGCGTGGCAATTGATTGCTAAATCTGTTACCATTCGTGGGCTGACTGGTGAAACCGCCGCGTCTCAAAGTGAAGATATGCCCGAAATTCTCAATTTTAGCGATGCATTGGACCATCGAAAGCCAGTTTACACACGTGAAGGCAATATTATCCCGCAAGTCGACTTTGAGGATTATGAGCATTGGAAGAAACAGCAGTCGGTTGAAGAGATTCAGCGCCGTACGGACCTGGATTTCCGGGATCTTCCTCAGATGTATTTTTCTCAGCGCAAGGTCAGGTCTGTCGCTCCATTTATGTACAACTGTGTTGGAATGATCTTTGCCAGCCGAAGAGCTTGGATCGAGCCTGAAGAACTGAAGCTTATTTTCGATGACGACAAGTATCGGAAGATTTCAAGAGATGAATTGGAATGTGGCGACATTGTGATATACACTAAGAATAACGAACGCAAGCATGTGGGATTAGTAACATCTGTCCAGCGTACCGATGGCGAAATAGGGCCAATTTGGGTATTGAGCAAATGGGGGATGAACGCCGAAGTAGCGCATCGAATCGAAGTTGTACCTGCAAAGTACGGTAGCCCGTCCGAGTATTGGAGCGAGAAGGTGCCAAGTGCTTTTACGTGAATATTTCGAAGAAATAGAGTCGTTTGATTTCGGCGCGCAATTCTCCATATTCAGTGGTTTCAGCCTTGTACTGTCAGACATGGCGGAGAATGAGACACTGCAGAATCTAGTAGTTGAGTTACTGTCGGACAACAACAATGTCTTTGCGCTGACGGGTCGTATTCACCAGTTCTTAGAGCATCCGCAAATTGACAATCAGATAGCATATGATGGGAGCCTCGCGTCTTACCTATACTGTCTTTGGAAAGCCGATATCGAGGCCGGTTATTTCGCAAGTCATGGAATCCTGAATACACCCGATCTTTGGTGGTCTGCCAAGCTTGCTCTCCTGGTGAGAAACGAGTATCTGGATGAGCAGATTTCGAATAGCTTAGATTTACAGTCTCACAAGGTCGAACCTTTTACGTTCGCGTTGACCGGAACTGAACACCCTTTGTTCACCAGCTTGGGATACTCTTCGTATTCTCTCTGTGAATTGGTTGCCTCACCAGACATTACACGAAGATTCGTACACAAACGAGCCTATTACGGCCAGGTCGATACGAAGTATGTTTCATGGCGGTCACTAGGTGGGCAGCTGGTCGACCGGCAGTGTCCGAATCCGACACATGAATCTGAGATTTTGACATCTTACGACTTAGGTAAATGATATGATTCACATTTGGACGGTCTTTTGCCGCAATGTGTTGGAAGAGAAAAACTCTGGTAATCTGAGCCTGGTTGATTTAGTAGACCGCACGACGTTCAGGGCAGATTTGCCAGAAGAGCGACCCTTCACTGTGCCTTTTCCTATTCCGTTCTATATTGTTTCTAGCTGGTTGAAACCAAATTAAAATGATAACACTGACTATTACACACGCATACGATTTATTTCTCCAGAAGGAACTGAGCTTGTGAACAGTGAGCAAAAGCTAGAATTCGAGAATATTGCGAAGCTCCGTATTTCTGGACAGGTTGGCAGTTTACCCTTTACGGTCAACGGGATTTACGAATTTGAAGTGGCATACAAGAACAACGAGGACTGGGAAGTCGTTGCACGAATCCCTTTAGAAGTCGTCCACGAACAACCTGAATTCGAAGAAGAAAACAGCGAGCCCACAGAGTAGGCCCGCTCCATCCTATTCATTCCAAATTCGAAACTGATTAAGCCCCGGTCACAGCGCCATCGTTCGCCTGTGAGACCTGACGCGCATACTTCGCCATCACGCCCTTTGCGTAATTGGGCGTGGGCGGCTGCCAAGCTGCCCGGCGCGCTGCCAGCTCCGCATCGCTCAGATCAACTTGAATCAGGCGCTTTGACACATCAATGGTGATCATGTCGCCCTCTTGGAGCAAGGCGATGGGACCGCCGACGGCTGCTTCGGGCGAGGTATGCCCGATCATCAAGCCGCGCGTGCCGCCGGAAAACCGGCCGTCGGTGATCAAGCCGATATTACCGCCGAGCCCTTGACCATAAAGCGCCGCGGTGATCTGCAGCATCTCGCGCATGCCGGGTCCGCCGACCGGTCCTTCATAGCGGATGATAACCACGTCGCCCTCGACGATCTGCCGATTGGAAACCGCTTCGAAAGCGTCTTCTTCGGTATCGAAGACGCGCGCCGGACCGGTTAGCGGAGCGGGCGTATCCTTGAGCTTGACCACTGCGCCGTCGGGCGCCAGATTGCCCTGGAGCACGACCAGGCCGCCACTGTCCTTGATGGCGTTGTCGAGGTTGCGCACGACGGTTTGGCCCTCGGTCTCGTCGGCGTCGGCGCAAGCCTGCGTCAGAGTCTGGCCCGTGACCGTCGGCGTGTCGCCGGCCATGTAGCCGCCGTCGATCAAGCGGTTGACCAGGATTGGCACACCACCGGCTTGGTACAGATCAAGCGCGACGTATTGCCCGGTCGGCCGCATATCGCCGATGATGGGCGTTCGGAGGCTGATGGCCTCGATATCGTCCAGCGTGAACTCGATGCCGGCTTCGCGCGCGAATGCCAAGCAGTGTAAGATGCTGTTGGTGCTGCCGGCGGTCGCGGCCGAGGCGGCGATAGAATTCTCCAGCGAACGCCGCGTCACCAGATCGGAGGGGCGGATATCCCGTTCCAGGATGTCCAGCATCATTTGCCCGGCCTGGAACGAGACGTTTTCCTTGTCCGGATCTTCCGCCGGCACATCGCCCATACCCATGGGGCAGATGCCCAGGATCTCGCTGATCATGGCCATGGTATTGGCGGTGAATTGCCCGCCACAAGCGCCCGGCCCCGGGCATGCCACATTTTCGACCGCCATCAGCTCTTCGTAGCTGATCTGCCCGGCCTGGAATTGACCCAGCGCTTCAAAGACATTAACCAGATCGATATCGCGCCCGTTGAGCTTGCCGGGGTAGATGGTGCCGCCGTAAAGCATCAGCGAGGGCAAGTTGAGCCGGATCAACGCCATAATGGTGCCCGGAATGGTTTTGTCACAAGCCGATAGCGCCACCACGCCGTCGAGCAAATTGGACATGGCGACCAGTTCGATGCTGTCGGCGATGACTTCGCGGCTGATCAGAGAGCCCTTCATGCCCTCTGTGCCCATGGTGATGCCGTCCGAGATGCTGATGGTGTTGAACTCGAAGGGCGTGCCGCCCGCCGCGCGTATCCCGCGCTTGACGTCGGCAGCCAACTTGCGCAGGTGGAAGTTGCAGGGTCCGATTTCGGTCCAGGTGTTGGCGACGCCGATCAGCGGCTTGGCAAGGTCGTCATCGCTGAACCCAACCGCCTTGAGCATGGCGCGGGCGCCCGCTCGTTCGGCGCCGTGGACCAGCGCCCGGCTGCGTTGGTTGGGCTTGGCGCGGACGCCGTTGGTGGTGGACATGGCTTGTCTCCTTCTGTGGTTGGCAGGTGATGGGGCGTATTGTAGCGCATGTCGGGAGAGATGGCAGGCGATGCGGGAAGTCCCGGAGTCGTTTCGGGACAGATATAGGAATCTATCGGGAAAAGGAAAACTTTTTCTTCCCGAAAAAATGGAAAAACGATGCGGTCGGTCGGACTGGACGATGTTAAGCGGCACTTTGTAGACAGATTAGCATGGGTGGGGTGGGGAAGGGGCGACTGGATGGTCGCGGGAGTTCAAGCGCAAGTTTCGATAACGCATATACTCTTGCAATGAAATGGACTCGACCGATTCCTTGCACGGTAGTAAGTTCACGTGGTACAATACATTCGTTGAATTCGTTCCGCCCAGCACATGGTCGATGAATAGGAGATTAGAAATGCGGTCGCATATCAAGGTGGTAATATACTTGCTAATCTGCGTTACGGCATTTACTGCACTGTCTCAGGATGAGAACTCGCTCGTGTATGGCGAATCTACTACTGGCGAGATAACTAACCGGCATTTTGAAGTCGAATACGTGTTTGCTGCTAAGGAGGGAGACGTAGTAGTGGTCACGATGGTTCCAGAGGATACCAGTGAATTCAGAAATCCTGGCATCTTGCTGCTGAACGAGGATTACAATGTTGTCGGTGAAGCTTTCGACAGCTACAGCGTAACCTTGTTCCATGACGTAACAAAGAGTGGCAGTTATTATATCTTGGCCACTCGAAATGACGGGCGCTCAGGAGAGGGAGTGGGAAAATTTGCGCTTGCATTGAGTAAAGCGCCGTTACTGAAAAATGCTCAAGATCTCTGTGAAAGCGCTACCAGCGAGTTAGACAAGCACTACTCTGTAAGAGCCGACGGCGATTTTGCTGTATCATATCGGTTCATCGAGGGGGATTTCCGACCCGAAGTTTCTATCAATTCACTCAAATCTCGGGGAAGTGGACTTTCGTCGATGATTTCGCTAACGGGCCCCTCGCTTGACCGCGGAAGCATCGGCGTTACTATTCTGAGTGAAAGCCTACAACTTCTGATTGTAAGGGTGGGGCAGCGTTCTTATGACTGGAGTGACGATAAGACGGCGCGTTTTGCACTGCGTTTAGAGACAGGCGAACCAGCGGAAGTGATCGAAATGAGTCTCGTCGCGAAATCTACAATAAATGTGCGTAGCGGTCCGGGGACAGACTTCGAAATTGTCGGAAGTTTTCAGAGTGGGGGTCAGGAAAAAGCAATTGCTCGTGACGCAGACGGATCCTGGTTGCGGATAGGCGAGGGTTGGGTATTTGCTGACCTAGTAGAACCCTGCGGAGATTTCCTCAGTCTCCTACCTGTAGCATCCGAATGAGTCAACAGCGGTCGAGCACTACTACGGAAACTATCCAAATGTCTGGAAAAGCAAAAGTGGGTCAACGGCGTCCGTCATCACGCGGGTTGGGTTATTTGACTGTGTTCTTGCTGATGGTGGCGGCACTGATTATTGGCGCTGGACATGTTCCATTGAATGAATTTGTGCAGTCGATTCTGTCCAGTTCCACGCCACTACCAGCGAATACGCCGGTACCAACATCGAACGCAGAACCTGCTCTAGCGTTTACCTCTGCGGACGGAAACGGCATTGTGTCAATAATACATGAAGGTACAGGAATATCAGTGTTGACGGTTACCGTTGCCGATAGTATTCGTATTGAATATCTGCTTGCACCGCTAGAAACTAAACAAGTGGAGGTGATTCACAGCAATAACATGCTTCAAATGATCTGTGCAATTCGCCAGGTCGGTCCTACTCGGCGTCCAATCATCTTTGCTGGTGTCGGGCGCTTCATCAATGATTTGGATGAGAAATTGTTACGCTCCCGTGTAGAGACCAAACTTTCAACGTTGTCGTTCAACCTCATCGATTGTTCGTCCGACATTGCGGCAAACGACGTCGATTGGAATTCGCTATCGGATTACCACAGATCGTTCCCGAAACCAGAGGGGCTTAGAGTTAGCGAGTAGCTAGTCTTGCATTAACCGGCTAATCGTTTCGTTGCGAGACTGGTCGGATCGTATTGGTATTATTCTGCGAAGGAGAAAAGCAATGTTCAGGAAGCTGTTCTGTATACTCACAGTTGTAGCTGCGATCGTGGTGGTGGGCTTTGGAATCCCTGTTCTCGCACAGGACGTCTGCGTGACCGATTATATTGCGAATCTTGCCCAGCCAACCACCGTTGCCGAGTTGCGGCAGTACATTGATGATTTGCGTGACGTGCTTCGCGAATGTGATCCAGTTGCGGATGATGTAATTGAAGTTGACGTACTGCGTTCAGCAGATTTTGATGAATTCCATCATGATGATTACGGCTGTTATGCAGGAGTTACCTATGGGCAGCGTACTGACGGAGTGCTGGTTTACGCTACGGTGGAGGGCGATGGCAACGCAAATGTCTTGGTTGAACTGAAAGAACCTGGATCAAAGAAGTTTGAAGAAGCGGATGAGGTAGATCTGAAGACATTTGTAGATGCACCGGACACCGGATACTATCGGCACGTTTGGGACACTACGCAGTTCATGCCTAGGGGAAGGTATGAATTTCGCTACGAAGCATTTGTGGCTGCTGATCCAATCACGATTGCTTTTGATGCCGAACACAACTCAGTATACCGAATCACGATATACTGCAATTAACGAGCCGGCGCTAGTTTTAGGTGAGCAAATGAAATCAAGGACAGTGCCCATTTCCCTTGGAAGTGGGCACTGTCCTTTGAACCGAGTTCCCGTCGCTTGCTACATTCGCGAAAGGTCGAGAATCTCCGTTTTTCACGGTTCAGCCCCATGACCTACCAACCCATCAAACGAGTCGCCATCTGCCCAACCGTGACGCCGCTCAAGGACAACGGCGACATCAGCCCGCCACCTGATTCAGCACCTGCACTACAATCCCGGTGACTGCAATCGCAGTGGGAATCACGACGCAAAAGTCCCCCTACTTTATCCCCGAACCCATGAAACTGCTGGTAAATTGCTTCTGCACGACGGCGATCAATACGACTATGGGCGTGACCACAATTATCGTGCCTGCCGCCAGTTGATCCCACTGCGCCCCGATTTCCGATGTAGCGGTTAATAAGGCAAGTCCAACTGTAAGCGGACGGATTTCGACACTACTTGTGATCAGCAGGGGCCACAAAAACTCGTTCCAGTGATAAGTCACCGAGACGATGCTGAATGCCAGCATAGGGGCACGCGTGATGGGCAAAAAGACATGCCACAATACCTGTAGCCAGCTAGCGCCATCGCTGCGCGCCGCCTCTTCCAGTTCTTTCGGCACCTGCTTGAAGGCTTGGCGCATCAAAAAGGTGCCAAATGCCGAAGCGATATAGGGCGCCATCAAGCCCTGAAAGGTATCCAACCAGCGCAGTTTGGCGAGGGTCTGGTAATTTGGCAGGATCAGAATCGAGGCGGGCACCATCAATTGTGTGAGAAATAAGAAAAATATCTGGTTCTTGCCCCGAAAATCCATCCGTGCCAAAGTAAATCCCGCCAGCGAGATAGTCACAAGCTGGATTGCCAGCAAGCCGAATACGAATATGAACGTATTCAAATAATAGCGTGAAAACGGTGCAACCTGCCACGCGTCTTCAAAAGCGCCCAGATGCAAACTTTGCAGCCAGACCAGAGGCGAGTCATTCAATAGCTCGGTAGTCGGCACAAAGGCAGCCAGAAGCGTCCAAATCATCGGTACCATCCAGATCAGCCCGAAGATTGCCAGTGACAGAACCGGTAAAATTTCACGCCATTTGCGTGGTTTGCCCCTCATCGAATAACCAACCTTAGAACCGGCTCAATCATAATGAACCCGGCGCTCCAGATAAACGTATTGCAAAATCGCCATTGTCATTAGCACGGCCAGCAAGATTACAGTCATAGCAGATGCGAGGCCGTTATTGAAATATTTGAAGCCTTGTTCGTAAACATAAAAGAGGGACATATTGGTGGCATTGTTGGGTCCACCGTTCGTCAAGACAAAAACATGATCGATCAGTTGCAGCGCGCCAAGCACAGCGATGGTTGATACAAAGTAAGTCGTTGGCGAAACTAGCGGCCAGATAATAAAGCGCAGCTTTTGCCAAGACGTGATGCCGTCCAGTTTAGCCGCTTCCAGTACGTCTACAGGCAGTGCTTGCAGAGCCGCCAAATAAAACAATGCGAAGTAACCAAGCTGCTTCCACAAATAGACCGTAAATAATGCGGGCAGTGCCAGTTCGCGTCCATTCAACCAGTTAGAGAGTGGCAAACCCAACCAACCCAGGATCTCGTTAAATAGACCCACACGTGGGCTATATAAGAACAACCATATCGAAGCAACACTGACCATTGGCAAGGCAATTGTCGCCAGAAAGGGAAAGCGAAAGAAGCCGATATTGCGCAGACCTTGATTCATTAGAATCGCCAGCAGCAAGCCACCAATAACGGCAAAGGCCACACCGGCGGTTACATAGAACAGCGTGTTTTTAAGCACTTGTTGGATAATCGGGTCGGAAAACATGCGCTCATAGTTTTGAAGACCCACAAAAATCTGTTGGCGGCCCTGGCGTGTCCGAAAGCTCGTCCAGAAGACCGAGACTATTGGCCACAGCGTGAACACTGCCAGGAAGACCAGCGATGGCAAAAGAAATACATAAGCTGCTGCGCCACTGTCTTGCAATGCGGGGGGGAAGGAAAAGGAACGAGTTAACTGAACTCGTCCCCCACCTTCACTTTGTTCGACATCAAACTGATTCATGCTCTGATATTACTGTTTAGCCTTCCAGCTCGCAACCACCTTGTACCAGAAGCTGATCAGACCGTTCCTGTGCCGATAGAAGGGCTTCTTCCGGTGTGAGTTGACCTGTGTAGACAGCTTGAACAGCTTGCTGGGTGATCTGAGCTATCTCTGGGCCGGCTATTGTCGCCGGGAATTCTTTGACCGCATATTCAAGTTGGAAGCGGGCAGTTGAAGCTTGCGGCACCTCAGCAGCATAGCTCATCAAGGGGTCCGTTTCCCAAGCTGCTGCGCGCGGCGCGACGTAGCCGCTGTCGATTCCCCATTGCCCGATTTGCTCTGGGCGCACCATCCAGCTGATAAATGTCCAAGCAGCATCCTGTCGCTCTTCTCCAATATCTGCCATGATATAGAAGTTACCGCCGCCAACATTGGCACCGTAACCAGCCGAGCCACCGGGCAAAAAGCCCGTGCCAAGCTCGAAAGGTACATCAGCCAGCAGCGAACTGAGACTACCGGTAGAGTGTATGATCATGGCAGTTGCCCCGGCGATAAAGTCAGCCGGTAGCGTACGCCACGGCAGATCTCCATCAGGCATGATTTCATGCTCAACTTGCAGGCTGCGCAGGAATGTCAGCGCTTCTATTGCTTCCGGTGTATTCAAATACACAGCACATGGGTCGTCTCCCAACGAGCCGAGGTGCTGTCCAGCTTGAATAGCGAAGTTGGCATAAGTCCAGAACTGCGCTGCTGCTTCAAAGCCCCAGCGGGTCACCTTATCCCCATCGCGCACTACGAGTTGCTGGCCGAATTCCACCAATTCGTCCCAGGACGCCGGTGGTGTTTCCGGGTCTAAGCCGACCTCGGCAAATGCGTCTTTATTGTAGTACAGGATCGGGGTCGAACGCTGCCAGGGGATACCCCAGACCTGACCAGCGGAAGTCGAATTGGACATAAAGGCATCGAAGAAATCGTCAATATCCAGCGGTTCATCCGAGTCAATGTATCCATCCAGCGGGATCACACCTTCCATATCCACCAGGGTATATAGATCGGTGGAGAGTAGAATGGCAACATCAGGCGGCTGACCGGACATAATCGCGGCTTGCGCGCGGGCCATGTTCTCGGTGTAATTGCCGGTGAAAATAGGCTTAACCTGTATATCGTCATGGCTTGCATTGAACTCGGCAACATAGCTATCTATTGCCTGCGCCAGCGGACCCGCTACCCCGACAGGATAGAAAAACTGCAGTGTGATCGGTTCCTGAGCTGACGCCCCGCCAATCAGCAGCAGAAAAGTGCACAGCACTATGATCATGCGAAATCTAACGAATCTATTCAACATGTTGTCTCTCCGTGAATCTCACTTTGGTTAGCTATCTTCGTTTTAATTTCGAATCCATGTCTTATGGGCGTTCCTTCCTGGCGCCTAGACTAAATGGCGATAACTCCGCCTCGGATTAACATGGTCAAGTGGCGTGATAGCTGCGATTGCCAGATCAGCCGGCGTTGCTGTGCCGAGGCGAAGCTTGGAGAACTTCCAGACCTCTACACGACATTGTAACGTATCACGCGAGAAAACTACAAACGACGCTGGTGTGAATCCCAAGCCCTTGAAAACGCTCTTACGCGAGCGTTGTCAATTGCCCATCCTGTCAAAGGGCGAACAGATTTGCATGTCGATACTGCGATACCGGCTGTGAGGCATTATAATAAGTCAGTCTGTCGGCGTGACTGCGTTTTAGTCTACGCCAATTGACTGATTGGCTCTCGACCACTTAGGGAAGACAAGAACGATGAATTTCGAACCCATCAGACGAGGCGTGGTCTGCCCGACCGTGACGCCGCTCAAGGACAACGGCGATATCAATCCCGACATGATCAAGCCGCTGGCCGACTTCCTGATCGACCGTTCTGTCGCCGGCATCTATCCGCTTGGCACCACGGGCCAGGGTCCGCTCTTTTCCCTTGACGAGCGCAAGAGCATAGCCGGCGCCACTGTCGCCGCCGTGGAAGGGCGCGTGCCTGTCATCATCCACACCGGCGCCATCAGCACCCGCGATACGCTGGAATTGACTCGCCATGCCAGTCAAATCGGCGCCACTGCTGCCTCAGTTATCACGCCTTGGTACTTCCGGCATAGCGAGGAGGCGCTGGAAGCGCATTACCGGCGCGTACTGGAAGCTGTGCCGGACTTCCCGGTCTATTTTTACAACTTGCCCAATTTTACCGGCAACAACTTGACGGCGGGGTTGGTGACACGGCTGGCGCGCGATTATGAGAATGCTGTCGGTCTCAAAGACAGCAGTGGCGATCTGCTGGCGATGTTCGCCGTTAACCATTTGAAAGACGGGCGATTTAATACCGCCATTGGTCCCGATAGTTTGATCCTGGCCGGCTTGTCGATGGGGCTCGATTTTAGCGTTTCCGGCAGTAGCAATTATGTGCCCGAGATCGTGGCGGGGATCCACGATGCCTTCCATGCGGGAGACTTAATAGCGGCGCAAACGTTGCAGAAGCAGCTCATTGCCGTCAGCGATGTCGTTGGCAGCGCTGGCTGGCTGACAGTCGTGAAGGGTATCATGGAACAGCGCGGCTTGCCCGTTGGCGGCGTTCGCGCGCCTATGATTTCCGCATCGGAAGAGACAATTCGCGCCTGCCTGGCACAATTGCAGGCGCTGCGGGTCGATTTGTCTCCCGTGTGATAAGTGCAGCAAACTCGGTACAATCCATGCTAGCATACTGATCGCGACCGGAAATCCCCTCCATGCAAATTCACGAATTGCTGCACGACCTGCAATCTCACCTGGGAGCGGACCATGCTGTCGCCGACCAGATGACCCGCATCTTATACAGTACAGACGCCAGCAACTACCAGGTTATGCCCTTGGCGGTCACCTTCCCGCGCGATGCCGATGATGTGGTCGCCGTTCACGAGACCGCGCGCAAGTATGGCGTACCGGTGCTGCCGCGCGGCGGTGGAAGCGCGCTGGCCGGGCAAGCTGTCGGCGAAGCGATCATCATGGACTTCACCCGGCACATGCGGCGGGTGCGCTCGGTCAATGCCGAGGCGCGCAGGGTCGATATCGAGCCGGGTATGATCTTGGGCACGCTCAACGGCCAAGTGGCGCCGATGGGCTTGATGTTCGGTCCCGACCCGGCCAGCGCCGAACGCGCTGCCATCGGCGGCATCATCGGAAACAACGCCACGGGCGCGCACAGCATTCGTTATGGTATGACCGCCGATCATATCTCTCGGCTGCAAGTTGTGCTGGCGAACGGGGATCTGGTCTGGCTGGACGATGCGACCACCGCGCTCAACTTGATTCGGTCCACAGTGGGCGACCTGGTTGCCGAACACAGCGCGCAGATCCAGGCGCGCTATCCCAAGACCTGGCGCACCGTCGCGGGTTACGCGTTGGACAAGATCGACCCCGCCGACGTCAATCTCAACTGGCTGCTCTGCGGCTCGGAGGGTACGCTGGCGACAGTCGTGCGCGCCGAACTGCGCCTGGTCGAATCCCCGAAGGTCGAAAACAAGCGACTGGCGCTTGTTCACTTTGACAGCTTGCGCGCTTCGCTGGAAGCGACTCCACGCATACTCGAGCTGGAGCCGTCGGCGATCGAGTTGATGGACAAATTCCTGCTCGACAAGACACGAGCCGCGGCCGGCTATCGAGACCGCCTCACATTCGTCGATGGCGATCCGGCAGCGATATTGGTGGTGGAATTCGTAGGTAAGGAGAGCGAGCTTGGCGCCAAGATCGCTGATCTGAAGGCGCATTTAATACATCTGGGATATCGCGGTGCGGTCACGGTCGCGGAGACCCCCGCGCAGCAAGACGATGTTTGGACTGTGCGCAAAGCCGGTCTCGGCTTAATGATGAGCGAACGAAGCGCCGCCAAACCAATTTCGTTTATCGAGGATGCGGCGGTTCCGGTTGAAAAGCTGGCGGATTATATCTCCGATGTCGAGCGGATCATCTACGATAACGATACCACCTACGCCATCTATGCCCACGCCAGCGCTGGCTGCTTGCATGTCCGTCCCCTAATCGACCTGCGGACGCTAAAGGGACGCGATCAGTATCGCACCATCGCCGACGCCGTTGCGGAAACAGTCAAAAAATATCAAGGCGCCATCACAGGCGAGCACGGGCAAGGTCTCGTTCGCGGCGAATTCAGCGAGTATCTTTTTGGTATGGACTTGATGGATGCCTTCCGTCAGGTCAAGCGCGCGTTTGATCCTGGAAATATGATGAACCCGGGCAAGATCATTGATTCGCCACCTATGGACAGCGCCGAATTGCTGCGTTATTCGCCCGACTATCAGGTGATCGACGTGCAAACCCGCTACGATTGGTCGGAGGATAAGGGTTTTGCCGGCGCCATCGAGATGTGCAATGGGGCGGGTGTCTGCCGTAAGGAAGGCGTCGGCACGATGTGTCCTTCGTATCAAGCCACGCTCGACGAGGCGCACTCCACGCGCGGTCGCGCCAATGCCCTGCGCGCGGCTATCAGCGGCAAGCTACCAGATGACCTCGGCAATGCCGCGGTAAAAGAGGTCTTCGATCTCTGCTTGTCTTGTAAAGCCTGCGCCAGCGAATGTCCGTCGGCTGTCGATGTCGCCAAACTGAAATCGGAGTTTCTGGCCACCTGGCACGACAAGCATGGCATTTCGCTGGCGACGCAAGTCTTCGGCAAGATCCATCGCATCAATCAGCTAGCCGGCAAGTTCCCCAAGTTGAGCAATTTCATGCTTAATCATCCGCTTGGAAAGATTGGCGCCGATGTCCTCGGGTTGCCCACCGAGCGTCCCTTGCCCCAATTCGCAGAGCGGCGTTTTTCTGCCGAGCGCACTGCCCAGCACGCCGAGCCGGACGCCATCTTGATCGTCGATACCTTCACCGAGTGGAATCATCCCGATATTGGCAAGGCGGTGATGGAACTGGCAAAGCGTCTCGGGCTTCGCGTCAACCTGCGGCGCTTGCCAGATCAAGGCTGCTGTGGCCGTCCCGCTATCAGCAAAGGCCTGCTCGACGATGCCAAAGCGATGGCGCGCGCCAACGTGCTCGGCTTGGTCCGGCAGCAGCCGGATGTGCCATACATTTTCATCGAACCAAGCTGCCTTAGCGCTTTCACCGACGACTATTTGACACTGGTGGATCCGGACATTCAAGCGGCGGCTAAGTCACTGGCGGCGCGCTGCCAAAGCGTCGAGCACTTCTTCGCGGAAAAGTTGGCTAGCGGCGTCGATGCCCTCGCTTGGCAAGCAGACGCTCCGCGGATATTATTGCATGGACACTGTCACCAGAAGGCGCTCTGGGGTACTGCAGGTACGCTCAAGTTGCTGAGGAGCATACCGGGCGCTGTGGTCGAAGAGATGAATACCGGTTGCTGTGGTGTGGCAGGCAGTTTTGGTTATGAGCATTATGAGCTGAGTATGAAAATCGCCGAGGATCGGCTACTGCCGACCATACGAGAGAACCCTGATGCTGTCGTGGCAGCGGCCGGCACGTCTTGCCGCGCGCAGATCCACGACGCGGGTTACGCGGCGCGGCATCCTGTGGAGATAGTATTGGCCGCCTTGGGTTCGTCCGAGCTGTTGGAGCAAACGATCTGATGGCGAATTTCACCTTGACCGAAATCAAGTCGCTGAGTGAGTTCCTGGATCTGCGTCATATCCGCGTCGAGCGCGAGCAACGCCGCTATAGCAAGAATTTGATAATGACTTTTTTGCAGACGCGTCATCCGGCGGTCACTTCCTACCGCATTGATGCGGATGGGGAAGCGATCGGTTATGTCATGCTGATCCACGCCGAAAATCCGACGCAGTGGATCATCGAACGCTTGACTATCGACCGAGATTATCAGCGCAAGGGATACGGTAATGCGGTCGTTGATCATCTGATTGACATGGTGCACGATTTTGATAATAGTGAGATGGTCATCGCTCGTTTTGCGCCGGACAACGATACCGCGCGCCGACTCTTCGAGCGCTTGAACTTCGAGCAACAAGAGAAGATGTTCCGTGGGCGTCATATCGTTATTCTGGAATTCGAGTTTGAAGACAATGAGGACGATGCGGAGGACGATGAAGACGACGACGCGGAGTACGACGAAGACGACGACGCGGAATACGATGAAGACGACGACGCGGAGTATGATGAAGACGACGACGCGGAATACGATGAAGACGACGATGCGGAGTACGATGAGGAAGAAACCGATAACGAGAATGAAGATAAGGACGATACACTCTAGTCATATCTAGCTCTTATCCTTGCAGATTGCCGAGCACAGCATGTCCGAACAGCCAACAGCCGCTCAAACCCTCCTGCCTGAAGTGATTCGCCGTCGCCTTGATCCCCTGATGCTGGTCGCCCACAAGGTGCGCGTGGGCGCAATGAAGGGCGATCGCCGCTCCATCAAACGTGGCAACAGCATCGAATTTGCCGACTATCGCAACTATGTGCCGGGCGATGACCTGCGCCAACTCGATTGGAATATCTACGCCCGGCTGGAACGTCCATTCATCAAGCTGCTTGAAGACGAAGAAGACCTGACGGTGCATTTGATCCTGGATGCTTCGGCCAGTATGGATTTTCCGCCCGAGGGCGAAGCCGACAAAAAGAAGCTACTTTATGCCAAGCGCATCTTTGCCGGGCTGGCCTACCTGTCATTAACCAGCAACGATCGCCTGGTTCTTACCGCTGTCAACGATGGTGGTAACGCCACCTTTGGCCCGGTACGCGGCCGTGGACGCGGCATCGCCATGCTGCGTTACATTCAAGACCTCGATGTGGCGGGCATTACCGATCTAAACATCATGCTGGGCGACTATGCGCGGCGGGCGCGGCGCCCGGGCCTGGCGCTGATCATTAGCGATATGTTCTCGCCCACGGGTTATGTCGATGGCTTAAACGCGCTGCTCAGCCGCGGGCACGAGGTGGCGTTTTTGCATGTGCTGGCGCCGGAAGAGATCACTCCGCCGCTGGTCGGCGATCTGCGGCTGATCGATGTGGAAACGGGTCAAGCCCAGGAAGTCACGGTGGACGCAAGCATGCGTGGCATCTATCAGCAGCGTTTGAACGCTTGGCGCGACGAGATCCGCAACGAATGCCTGCGGCGCGGCGCTTATTACTTTCCACTGGTGACCGACGCGCCCTGGGAACGGGTGATTCTGTCGGATATGCGGCGGGCGGGGTTGGTCAAGTAGGTGTCGTTTGCGCCTTGCGCTCGGCGATAAGTTGCTTCAAGTGTTCTTTATACTCTTTTCTAGTCTCGAGATAGAGGCCAGATACCATAGCCGTTAGGTCAATGCCGTCGTCGATATCTTCCCAATATATTTCAAGACTGCCAAGCTGGTAGTTCTGGCGCTCTTCTTCAGTTGCTGCCTCAAGCAAGGGGGAAAAATGCAGTGGCACGCCGATGATACGGCCGTCCGCCAAGTCGATCATGGCATGTGTATCGGTGAAGCTGACGCGCTGCGGCTCGTTACGCGTATCATGAATGACTGGCTCAATCATTAGGGAATAGCTTGCCTTCGCATCTTGCGCCGCACTAAGTTCGACAACTGCAATTTTGGTGTCAGTCACATGGCTACGCGCCGCATAGATACAGGCGCAGGTTTAGGCTTGGAGTATAGCCCGGTGAGCATAGCAATGAGATCAATTCCTTCGTCAAGGATTTCCCAATAGACGCTGAGCCCGTGAAGCTCGTAGTTTTGGCGTTGCACGTCAGTTGCTGCTTGCAGCCAGGGAAAGTAGTAGAGCGGCATGCCAATTGCACGTCCGTCTACCATGTCGATGATGACATACTCGTCGGTGAACCGCACGTTTTGCGCGGCACTTCGGTCCGAATGCACGAATGGCTTCCTATTCATCTCATTCCCTTTTGTATGAAGTACCGGCTTCAGTCGATTCACCTATGATATCTAATCCACACACTCACCAAGAGATCCATGTTTTCCTCGATAAGATTCCGAATACGTCCAAGCTCTCGGGTGTTAAAGCCATGATTATCTTCGAATTCTATAGGATCCAAATAAACCTGGACACGTTTTCCGCCCCTAAAGACGTGCGCATGCGCTGGGAAATGGTCATCAGTGAAGATTCGCACATCGTAACCATCTCGTCGTCTGTGAACTACCGTGACCATTTTTCCTCGTATTCAGAATATACACTTCAACATACTGTGTTGTCAAAGACCTGAAGCGTATGTCAAGCCCTCGAAGTGCAGGGCTACGTCGCCACCAAGCCGCCGTCCAATACCAGCGGATGCCCGGTGACAAACGACGAGGATTCCGAGCAGAGCCAGACGACCGCCCCCGCGATATCTTCCGGTGTGCCCAACCTGCCCATCGGTATCGCCCGTTCCATGATTGTCGCCAGCGCCGGATTTATCGCGATGCCGGCCTGCACCATGGCCGTGTCGGTGTAGGCCGGGCAGATGGCGTTGATTCGTATGCCGCGCTTGGCATAATCCAGCGCGGCCGAGCGTGTCAAGCCGATGACGGCATGTTTGCTGGCGGTATAGGCAGCGGCTTTGGGCGCGCCGATCAAGCCGGCGACCGATGCGATATTGACGATCGCGCCTTGACCTTGCTCCAGCATTTGCTCCAGTTCCGCTTTCATGCAGTGCCACACACCTTTGAGATTGATCGCCATGACCAATTCAAACAGGTTGTCGTCCGCTTCGTGCAGGCGCTGCTCGAATGAGCCGGCGATGCCCGCATTGTTCACGGCGGCATCCAGGCGCCCGAATTGCTCGACCGTCCGCGATACCATCGCCCGTACGTCGTCGACCTGCGTCACATCGCAATGGGCAAAAACGGCCTGGCCGCCGGCGTCGATGATCGCTTGAGCAGTTTCTTGGCCGCCTTCATCATTGATGTCCGAGACGCAGACAGCCGCGCCTTCCCGCGCCAATGCGACAGCGCTTGCTCGTCCGATGCCCGACGCCGCGCCTGTCACCAGCGCCACTTTGTTCGCCATTTGTCCCATTGTGTTTTCCTTATGTTCTCCGATGCCAGCCCCAGCGCAATGGTACACAATCTTTGCCGCTTGTGTAAGCATGCGGCGGCAACCCGGTTGGCGTACTGGCTTGGATGTGGCGCAGCAATCAAGGGGAGCGCGATATGTTATAATTGCTGCGATGTTGATGGCTGGGAGATCTACACATGATTGACGATCAAGTTTTGCTCAACGATTGGCATGCCGTGCTCCCGCTAGCTGAACTCGATGCGCAGAATAACGTGACGGGCGCGCGCTTGATGGGCGAGGATATCGTCATCTGGCGCGCGGGTGATCAAATCCGCGCCTGGAAGGACTTGTGCGTGCATCGCGGGACTCGGCTCTCGCTTGGCGAGGTTCTGGAAGACCAGACCCTGCAATGCCCGTATCACGGTTGGACCTACGATGCCGACGGCTACTGTATTCGCATTCCCGCGCATCCGGAGCAGAAGCCGCCCACTAAAGCCAGGACTTTCACTTACCACGCTGCCATCGCCTATGACATGGTCTGGGTCTGCCTGGGAAATCCAGCGTATGAGATCCCGATGTTCGAGGAATGGGATGACGACAGCTACCGCAAGATTCTCTGTGGCGCCTACGAGTTTCAGGCGGCAGGGCCGCGCATGGTTGAGAACTTTCTCGATGTCGCCCATTTCCCCTTTGTGCACGAAAATATCCTTGGCACGCAGGAGCGCCCGGAGATACCGGACTACGATGTCGTCAGTGACGAGAACGGCGTCACCGCATCCGATATACGCATCTTCCAGCCCAATCCCGATGGGTCCCATGTTCCCAATTGGGTGACCTACACCTACAAAGTTTATCGACCGCTGGTGGCTTACTTCCGCAAAGAAGCCGAGCAGAGATTCGCCATATTGCTGATGGTCACGCCGATCGAAGAGCTCAAGTCGCTGATGTGGATGTGGATGGTGATGACCCATGGCGATGGCACGGACGAAGCCTTGCGTGCTTTCCAGGACGAGATCGCCTATCAGGATTTACCCATCGTGCAATCGCAGCGGCCCGAGTTGTTGCCGCTCGATTTGCAATCGGAACTGCACCTGCGCAGCGACAAGACCGCCATCGCCTATCGTCGTTGGCTCAACGAGTTGGGTTTGACCTTCGGCACAAGCTGATCGTCAGCGACGTCCGCAACCCGATACCACCTGCCGCGTAATCACAGTCAGAAAGACGTCCAACAACGAATGCTAATCTGACAGTCAGGTCTTCGCCCCATATAATGGTGAAGGACAGGGCTCATTGGCGTTGGCGCGTCGGCCCAAAAAGACTTGCGCGGTTTCTAAACGCCACAACCGCGCATCTTGTATGTTTGAGGAATCGCATGACCTTGAATACGGAGGAACATTTCGCTGGTTACGAGATCGTGACGCAAGTCGGATCCGGCGGGATGGCGACGGTTTATCAAGCCTACCACGAGCGGCTTGACCGCCATGTCGCCATCAAGATCATGCACGATATCTTCGTACAGGACGATACCTTCCTCGAGCGATTTCAACGTGAAGCGCGAATAGTCGCTCGCCTGGAACATCCGCATATCGTGCCCGTCTACGACTACGACGAATTCGAGGGCCAGCCCTACCTCGTCATGAAATTCATAGAAGGCGGGACGCTCAAACGGCGCTTGATCAAGCGCGGCATCACCCTGGACGAGATCAAGAGCGTGATGACCATGCTGGCGGAAGCGCTGACCTATGCGCATGAAAAAGGTGTTTTGCATCGCGATATCAAGCCGTCGAATATTCTGATCGACGAACGGGACCTGCCGTATATTAGCGATTTCGGATTGGCGCGCATCTTGCAAGTGGGCGATTCGACCATCAGTCACGATATGATGCTGGGCACGCCCTTTTACATTTCACCGGAGCAAGCCAGGGGCGAGCGCGACCTGACGCCTGCTACCGACGTTTATTCGTTTGGCATCATCTTGTACGAGCTGCTGGTGGGGCAGGCGCCCTTCCTTGCCGACAACTCTTACGCCATCGTGCACGAACATATCTACACGCCGCCAACGCCACCCAGCCAGATCAATCCCGACTTGAGCGAGACGGTGGATGAGGTGCTGCAAAAAGCGCTGGAGAAAGAGCCGTCACAGCGCTATCAAAGCGCGACGGCGCTGATGGACGATTTCAAGCTGGCGCTGGCCGAATCGGGCATCAGGCAATTGCCGCCCGATCGCAGCCGTATCCAGCAGACACAGCAGCCGCAGTTGCGCTTTCAGCCTCGATTGCCCGAGGAACGAATCAATCGAGCACAACCGTTTCGCCATCGCGATGATCACGAATTGGTGGACAGCGCCGGGCTCGAAGGACTAGAGCATGAGATCAAGCGCAAAGTCGAGCAGGGCTTGCGTAAGCGGAAAGCTGGCGCGAAGTCAAGAGAATCCGCCATCCGTGAGCGCGTGGAGAAGAAGTTCCGCGCTCGCCGCGCCATTGTCGTTCATCTCGTCATCTTTGGGCTGTTCATCGGACTTATGGGGCTGAGCGTCATCTTTCAGGACCGGGTGTATGCCTTGGGCGATTTGGTGGGTTTCGCCAGCTTCTGGGCCATTTTCCCGGCGCTCCAGTCGGTCCGCTATCACTACAGGCACGGGCAAGGCGAGGAAAACCGCAAGGAAGAAACCGAACGAGAGATTACCCGGCATCTGGCAAGATCTGATTGGGACTACGAAGAAGAGTGGCAGGTACGCAAGCGCATCGAGAAGAAGTATGCCGCCCGCCGCGGCATTGTAAGTGTTTCAGCGCTATTTGCGGTTTTCAGCAGCGCCTGGGCTATCTATATGCTCCTAATACCAGGTTACTGGAACGAGGGTCTGCGCAACATTCCGGCGCTCGGTTTTTGGGGTATCATGCTTGCGCTGCTATGCTTGCGCTATTATTATCGCCACGGTCCGGGCGCCGAAATGCGCGAGGCGGAGATTGAAGGCGAGATCACGCGAGAATTGCGCTTGTCCGAGATGCGCGAGCAGGCGAGGCTAGAGCGGCTGCATGATGACGGCGATTCCGGTTTTGCATTGGACGGTCTAGGAGTAACGAACGTGCGCCTGAATGACGAGGGTGAACTGACTGACAGTTTTGTTGAAGAAGCGGCGTCAGAGCTATCGCGGCGGAGCCTAAAATGACATTGAAAAAGGGCGACGAATTCGCCGGATACGAGATCATGACGCGCATTGGTTCCGGCGGTATGGCAACGGTATATCAAGCGTATCACCGGCGTCTCGATCGTCATGTCGCCATCAAAATATTGCACGAGACCTTCGTTCGCGATGATTCATTTCTGGAGCGTTTTGAGCGCGAGGCGCGGATCATCGCCCGCCTGGAGCACCCACATATCGTACCGATTTATGATTACGCCGAATTTGAGGGGCAGCCTTACATCGTCATGAAGTTCATTGAGGGTGGCACGCTTAAGCGCCGCGCCATAAAGGAAGGCATTGCGCTTGATGACATGGTAAGCATGATGAGCCTGCTGGCCGACGCTTTGACCTACGCGCACGAGAAGGGCGTTTTGCACCGCGATATCAAGCCATCGAACATTCTCATTGACGAACGGGAGTTGCCCTATATCAGCGACTTTGGCCTGGCGCGAATCGCGCAGGTTGGCGACTCGACCATCAGCCACGATATGATGCTGGGCACGCCATTCTACATCTCGCCGGAACAAGGGCGCGGCGAGCGCGACCTGACACCAGCAACCGATGTCTATGCCTTTGCCGTGATCTTGTACGAATTGTTGGCGGGGCAGGTGCCATTTGGCGGAGACACGGCTTATGCGATCGTGCACGAGCACATCTATACGCCGCCGACGCCGCCCAGCCATGTCAATGTCGAATTGAGCCCGGCCCTTGACGATGTCTTGTTGAAGGCTTTGGCAAAGCAGCCCTCGCAGCGCTATCAAACGGCCATAACACTGATGCGCGATCTCAAGCTGGCGCTGGCGGAATCGGGCGTGACGCGTCTGCCACCGATGCACGTGGCGAGCTTCGTTGGTGAAGGGCGGGAGCCGCACTCGGCTTTCGACCTTGAGCCGAAGAACTACGGACTGGGCGATTTGGGCCAGACAATCGATCAGTCGATCCGCAAGGGTGTTGAATTCGCCTCCGAGATCGCCGGCCAATTCGACAAGAAAAAGAAGAAGCCACCGCCCACGCCGCAAGAGCTTATCCGTCAGCGCGTGCAAAAGAAACTCAGAGCCCGCAGCGAGTTCCTGCAGCACCTGACGGCGTATCTGGCGGTCAACGGCATCTTATGGCTGTTGTGGCTGTCGCGAACAGGCGGCTTCCCGTGGCCACTATTTGTCACAGCGTTTTGGGGAATCGGACTGGTCAACCATTACGTGGATTATTATTACAAACATGGGCGCGGAGCCGACCAGGGCGAGGAAGAAATCGAAAGCGAAATCACGCGTCAAACGCGAATCTCACAGTGGCATGAGAGTGATCGCCGCAAAGGCGTGGTTGATAGTGGAGAGGAGTTGCTCGATGCGGACAATGCGGAGGCGCGCGCGGTTCGCCTCAATGACGACGGCGAATTGAGCGATAGCTTCGTCGATGAAGTAGATAGTGGCAGCGCGGAACAAACTGGGCGTCAAAGTTAGCTATTGAACGGCGACAAGTTGTGACATCCACACAAGAGGAACTCATCCGCTATCGCATCGAAAAACGCATGGCCGGCCGCCGCGATATCATTCTCCATATCATCGTATATCTACTGGTCTTGGCGCTGGCTTTGATCAACCTGCCCTGGTGGGATACAGTCTCGCAGGGTTTGTTCGCCATCCTATGGGGCATCCCGCTCGCTTTACAGTTCCTGCGTTATTATTATCAGAACGGCGCCGGCGCCAGAAAGCGCGTCGAAGAAATCGAGCGCGAGATCGAACGGCAGCAAGAATTGACCGCGCTCGACGAAGACGAAGAACTCTTGATTGAAGAGCGGGTCTCGAAGAAGATTACAGCGCGACGCTGCATCGCCGCTCATTTTCTGGTGATGGTGTCTGTGCTCGCAGTTGTCTGGGTCCAGACCGCGGCCAGTTGGAATTTTGCGTATCCCCCGGACTACCTTGTCAATCAGACCGGCGCTTGGCTGGCCATATTCGTTTTGCACTGTCTACGTTTCTATTTTGTGCACGGCAAAACTGCGGTAGGGCGGGCGCTGAAAATCGAAAAGGAAATCGAGCGTCAGTGGCACCTCGCGCGAGGTCGGACACGCGAACGACGGTTGCTGCTTGATGCTACAGACGATGGCGGCTCTGTTGACGATCTGCTTCCGCTATCCCAGGGACGCCTGCGCCTGACGGACGAGGGCGAATTGATCGATGACATCACGCTTGAACCTGCTCAGCGGATACGGAACAGGTCGCGGCAGCAGACGCAAAGGTAAAGTGCGATGAAATACAAGACCAAGCCAATTCAACGCGCGGAAATCCGAGAAGCGGTCGAACGCAAGTTTCGCGCGCGTGGGGGCATCCTGTTTCACGCACTGCTTTTTGTGCTTGGCAGCGGTTTATTTCTAGCTTTTCTACCGGCGGCTTGGGTACGACTTTTCGACTTTCGCTTCGGAGCTGAGTTGCAAGATTTGGTGGTACTGTACGGCACACTGAGCACATCATTTGCCTTTCACTTCTTTCGCTACCACTTCAAACATGGCGCCGGATATCGCCGGCACCAGGCGCAGACCGCTGCCAGGCTAAACCGTCAATTGCTGCGGTCCGCGCCGGAAGAGTGGGAAGATCAGGAAGAACTGATCCGCATGCAGCAGACGGACAAACTGAAAAACCGCCGCCTGCTCTTTCAACACCTGACGCTTTTCATCGGTATCAGCAGTATGATGATTCTCGTTCGCGTTTCACATATTGCGCGCTGGGAGCCTATTGGTTGGGATGCCATGAATCCTTTCTTCTCGTTTATCGGAGTCTGGGGGATCGGCTGGCTGGCGCACGCCCTGCGCTATTTCTTCGCCTATGGATACTCTGCCGAAAAGCGCCAAGCCAGAATCGACGCGGAAGTCGCGCGGGAGATGGCTGCTCTCACACAAATAGAAGCCGTCGCGACCACCAGCGGATCCGATGGGGAGCCAAGGACGACGAACCAGCCGTCGCTCGACGGCGTTTCGCTTGAAGAACTGGCGTTAGGAGAAGCGAAGATCGAGGACCGAGCCAGCCAATGAGCGCGCTTGCCCGATAACTGCTACGCTCAATTGCGCTAACATTGACCCACCTGGACCTTGTCTTGCGAAATCTGTCGCCTTTGATGATAGAATAGGCGTGAACTGGCTGGGGCGTCGGGGATGACTGTACATTTGACTGAACTGTGGCACACTTGCCCTTGTGGACTAAGTACGCAACAAGTGGGAAGCGGCGGTCGTATAACAGATAGGCGCGCCAAGTCTTGGATACGGTAATCGGATGATTCGCTTAAAACGACGCAACACAGGCTGGCTGATTGCCATGGGCTTATTGATCGGATTTGCCCTGCTGGCAGCGCCTGTTTCCGCTGCCGTGCAAATCTCGCTGCTGGGCGCTTTTGCGGTCGCTGTGATCGCTTCCTTGATCGAACTGGGACCCGACCGCGAAACCCTGCTGGACGTCTTGCATCGCGCGCCGGTGCGCCGGCGCATCACACCGCAAGCGCGTGAAGCAGGCGAACGCGCAGCCTCCCGTGCCGGTTATTTCAACCGCAGCGGTATCGTCTTGCTCGATATCGGCTTGATCGCCATGCAGACCGGTGTCGATGGGCTGGCGATGCGGCGCACGCGCAATATCTCCAAAGACGATGATGGCGTCCGCCCCTTCATTACCTTGTACGTCGATAACGAAGAAGCCGACCGCCAGGCCCTGGTCCGGTACGAAATCTATAACCACCTGGGCGAAGAGCAGTTTGTGCACGAGATGAAAACGTACTTGCGCGAAGGCGAACTGGAATTGCTTGCCGAGCATCAGCTGCCGCTGGCGGGCAACAACAGTATCGATGGTAGCGGAGATTGGGATTTAAGAGTATATGTCGACAACAACTTGATCGGCATGCACGATCTAATGTTGGCGCCCTCGGTCAACGAACGTCGGCGCCGCCTCAGCGGAGAAGCGGAATACAAGGAGTCGCTGTCGAAGCGAAGCAATAATCTGCAAGATGCCGTCATCGTCGATGAGGCGGAAGAGCCAGAGGCCATGCAACTCAAAGACCTGCTGGAACAGCAGAGTTCGTCGAGCCGCAGGAGCCTGTCGCGCAACCGAAGATAAGCGAAGGACCGTGTATGGAGAACAATCGCAATACCTGGTTTCTGGCGTTTATCCTGCTGGCGCTGGGCGCTGTCGCGTTACTGGGCAACAGCTTCCCGGTGATCCTGGTATTGTTGGGCTTGCTTTTCCTGGTTCGCCAATTCGACAACGATAGTTCCAGTTCCAACGTCAACACTCAATCTTATGACTACAATTACGATTATGATCAGCAGGAAGAGGAAGAAGACGACTACGACGACTACGAAATCTTCCACCAGCAGCCCACCAGCGCCGAGCAGCGGGTCTACCGCCACGCTTTGGAGTCGGTGACGCGAGTCGGGTTAGACCCGGACGAGGTACAGGTCCTCGCCGTTGATATTGGGTTGCTCACGACCAAGGAAGATACAGAACCGCAGATTTACCGCACCTGGTCTCTGCCGGACGATATCGACTATATCCAACCCTTCGTTCAATTACGTGTGCCGATGGAAGTCAACGGCAATATTCGCTTCGAGATCATCGACGCGGTTGGCGATGCGGTTTTTATTCACGAAGACACATTCAAATTGACGCGCGGGCGGAATTTCTTGACGCCCAATACGCGCATGCCCCTGCATGATCAAATGGAATTGGATGGCAAGTGGAGCCTGCGCATCATCGCCGATGGCGTTACCATCGCCGATCATCGCTTCGAATATTCAGAGGCGACCAGCGCCAATATCCGCCGTCATATCGGCGAAGACGGCGAGATCAATACCGAGATGCGCGCCGTCGTGACGGAAAACCGCCTGCCCAAGATGTCCCTCGATGACTTGCTCGCCTATCAAGGCGAAGAAGAAGAAGAACGTCGTCAACAGTCCTGAAACACCCGCGCTTTTTCCACATAATTCGCTGCAGTGCGCCGGATGGTGGCGATCTCATCCGCTGTAACGGGGCGGACTGCCCGCGCCGGATTGCCAAATATCAAGGTGTTGTCTGGGAAGATCTTGCGCTGGGTTATCAATGAGCCTGCGCCGACGATGCAGTTGACGCCGACTCGCGCGCCGTTCATGACGATCGCGCCCATGCCGATCAGCGTGTGATCCCCGATTCTGGCGCCATGCACGATAGCGCGATGACCAACCGTGACTCCCTCGCCTATGATTAGCGGCAAGCCGGGATCGGCGTGACAGATGGCGCCGTCTTGAATGTTGGCGCCCGCGCCGATGATCAGCCTTTCTGAATCGCCGCGCAGCACCGCGTTGAACCAGACGCTGGCGGTCGCCCCAATTGTGACGTCGCCAACGATAATGGCGCCTGTCGCTATGTATACGCCCGCCGCGACTTTATCTGGCTGGAAGGATGATTGAATGAGTCCCATGACACGTAATTATAGCTGACTCAGGGCCTTGGGTGATCAGTGACGATCGGCGATTGCGCCTTGCCCGGGCTTACGTTGATTCGCGCCGGCCCAGCATTTCGGCCGCGGAAGCGTCAACGATGACCTGCGACAGCGACTCCCGCGTTCGCGTGCAAGGAATGCATCGGAGTACTTGCTCAACCAAAACGCTCCGCCAGGACTAGCACATAGGACCCCGAGGTATCGGTGTTGCCGTTGCCGCCAAAAAAGCGTCGGGCGCGGATGTAATACAGACCGGAGTAGGGGATAGCATAACTGTCGATCAAGGAGTTTTGTCCGTTGCCGCCATCATCGTTGCTCATCACCACTTCTTGCGAGGCGTTCAGTAGCTCAAGAACGGCGTCGAGATCGCCGTCCACGCGTGTCATCGAAACGGTGATAATCTCACCTTGCCGGGCATAAAAGGCGTAGAGGTCAAGTTCATTTTCCGCGTCAATCTTGCCCGGAACGCTCGTGCCATAATTGATGCTAATCGCATCGGAACGCACATCCTGAAAGGCGCTGCCGAAGGCGTCGAGGGTCAGCAGATAGGCGCCGAGGCTGTTGCCTTTGCTGCCCTCGAATCTTGAAGCGATGATATGGTAAGTGCCATCCGTGGGAATGCGATAATCGGCAATTTTGGCATTCTGACCGCCGCCGCTGTCGTCGTCTTCGAAAATAGCTGAAAAGTTTTCATCCGCCAGGATGAGATAACTGTCAAGTTCGCCCGTGCTGCCACGTGTCATACTGATTGTGACAAGATCATCCTTATTCGCGCTAAAGGTGTAGAAGCGCTCATATTGCCTATGACTGAGCACGGCGGTTTTGGCTTCGCCATAGCGTAACGGCAAGGGCGCCAACTGCGAACTGCCGGTGCCACTGTTTTCGGCTTCTTCAATTGTCAGGACAAAGCTGCCGGCGCTATCGCCGTCGATCTCGCGATAGCGTGATGCCACGATGATATAGGTTCCGGTCTGATTAATGATAAGGGCGTCGATCCTCGCATTGCGCGTATCGGCGCCAGATTGATCATCGTTGTCGGCGATGACAAGGCGCTCTTCGTTGACCACTTTCAAATAGGGGTCAAGCGTACCAGAAGACCGTACCATCGATACGGCCAGGATATCGCCTTGCTGTGCCTGAAAGCTGTAATAGACTTGTGGCTCCGTATCGCTGATGGTGCCAATGACCGAATCGCCGTATCGCAGCGCGCTGCCTTGTTCGGACAAGACGCCGGCACGCAGCATGTGCAGTTCATAACTGCCGGCGGTGCTGCCGAGGCTGTGGCCAAAGCGCGCGACAACCACAAAGTAGCGCCCGGTAGTTTTCAAGGTCAGGTCTTGCCTAATGCTTCGGTCGCTGCCCGCCTCATTGCGATAAAATTCTAGGTTGCCCGTGTTATCGAATACGCCGAGTACCGGTTGAAGACCACCGTCTGTCGCGCGCAATTCGAACTGAATGACTTCGCCACGGAGTCCATCGATGTAGTAGACTTCGCGCGGCTTGCGATCGTCAAGCTGGCCGCGAATGATGCCGTCAGTTTCGCTGCGCGCCTCTTCCACAGGTAATTCACGCTCTTGCGCAGATGCGGAGAGTGTCAATATCAAGGACAAAAGAACGGCGCAAATCCTTGGGGCTTTCATGTAAGTATTTTAGCTTATCTTGACGTGTCCGGCTGAGGCAGTCTGACGAAGAGTGGCCTGGCGCCGGTTAGAACAAGCGGGAAATACTCGTACACTTGGTCATGCCGCGCGGCGAGTCGAGCGAAGGGCTAACATGTCCATGACCGGTGTCCGCCCGGATCCGCGGAATCGAGTTTGGCAATGGGTTGTTTGCGCCAACCGAACTGTCCCGCTATAGGCGGCCAGCGTGTAGAGGCAATTCGATACAAAATGTCGCGCCGACAGCTGATTGCGGCGGAAGGCTGATCTCGCCCCCGTGCCTTTCCACGGCTTGTTTTGCGATCGCCAGACCCAGACCGGTGCCCGGTAGCGATCCGACATTTGAAGCCCTATGGAAGGCGTCGAACAAGAACTCCGCTTCATCGGGCGGGATGCCGATACCTTGGTCGCTCACCGTCATATGCGCGCGGTTGTCTTCTTGCCACAAACGAAACAGTACGTTGCCACCCTGCGGCGAATACTTAATGGCATTGTCAGTCAGATTGGTCACGGCACGTCGCAGCAATCTGCGGTCAAAATCGACAAAGAGTTCCGCGACTGGGCACTCGAACACGACGTTGTGGGATCGCAAATGATTGATCTGGAAGGACTCGACGATGTTATGACAAAAGGTTGTCAGATCGCCGCGCTCGGGGTTGAATTCCAGTTCGCCACGGTTCGCCTTGCTCAAGCTCATGACATCACCAACGACTTCGTTCAAATGATCTACTTGCAGGCGTATGTTATCCAGGTATTGCAAGTGCTCATCTTCAGTCGCCTGCTTGCCGTAATGACTCAGCATGTCGTAAGACAGACGGATCGATGCCAGGGGCGTGCGCAATTCGTGAGCCATCAGCGACAGAAAATGACCGTCCATCTGCAGTGGCTCTTGCTCGGTATCAAGCGCTCCGCGCGCTTCTTCGTTTTCCCGCTGCTCATTTTCGGTCATGTCCTGGGCGGTGACCGTGCATAGCCCACCGTTGTAGCCATGGATCTTGTCGAGCTTGAATACCATGGGAAACTCATCGCCGTTGCGCCGTCTGCCGGTCAACTTGTGGCCGTGATTGCCGTTGAATTCGTGCAAATTGTCGCCATGGTAACGAGGGTCGCTCAAGATACGTGTGAGATACGTGCCTGCCAGTTCATCCCGCCCGAAACCAAAGATACGCTCGGCCAAGGCGTCGCAGCTCTCGATGCGGCCGTCCGGCGCCACGGTAAGAACAGCGGTCGGGGACTGATCGAGCGAAAGCTGCACTGCCTGTTGACTTTCCGCCAGCTTCTGTTGCGCGTCCTTCAAATCGTCAAGGTCCTGATGGATAACGATAATGCGTAACTCTCCCTGCAGTACGAATCGGCTGGCTCGCAACAAAAACCAGCGTCGTTCCAAAGGTGTCTGTGCTGGGTACTCATGCCGATAGAGGTCTCTTTTGCCGTCAATCAATTCATAGATGCCGACAGTTGTTTGTGCTGCATCCGGCAGATTTAAGCACGTTGATCGCTGGCAGGCGGTGACGTACGATTGGCCGATTCCATAGCTGTCGCGTGTGAAAATGTCATCACATGCAAGTTTGCGCCAGGCGGCGTTTACGGCAATGATTTCTCCGCAATCGTTCAGGATAGCGATGTGGCCGTTCAGGGTGTCAAGGACAGGCTGGATAAGATATTCTGCTTCGGGACTCACTTGCTGGGTTTCGGTGTGCAGAGGAAACAAGTTTCGTCATCTCCCTGTGTTAGATTTTTAGCATTGGTTAATTTAATTTTATCATACATGGCAACACTTTTCACTAAATGCTAATTTAATTAATGGGAATTGGGAGTGTTGGGAAGGATGTTGAACCGCCTTTTTCGGATCAAAAAACGAATGGTGACCAGGCGTAACAATGGTCGAACCGTGGGCGATCCACTTTCAAAAGACTTCAGCCAATTCTCATACACACTGGAACAGCACACAGGTTGTTAAGTAATTTGCTAAAAGTGAGACTCAAGCTAAAGGCGTTGCCGCTAGGACCTCAGTGGCTTGCCCTGTCGCGATTCAATGCCGGTGATATAATGCCTTGCGATCTGCTGACGATCTTAAGAGTGGAGCGTAGCTTGCGACAGTTCTGGCCGATTCTTTGGATCTGCGTAATATGCGGTGTGTCCGTTCTGGCGCAACCGAACGACAGCCAGGCCGAGATAATACACGTTGTTGGCGCCGGCGAAAACTTGTCGGCCATAGCGGCCAACTATGGTGTGACCGTCGGCGAGATCGTGGCAACTAATGACCTGGATCTCAACGCGATTCTTCAGGTTGGGCAGCAAATCGTTATTGTTTTTAATATTGCCGTGGCCGAGCCAAGCGCGGCGACCCTTGCCGCTATTGAGAACAACGTGCCCAGCGCAACCGAGGTGGCAGCAGGCGAAGCTCGCGCGATCGGTGGAATCGCTTTGGACAATGACCTGCCGCCAGCGCCGGTTGCTGCAGCCGACGCGCCGGCGATGGATCCCGCCGCATTCGATCCCGTCATATGCGTGTCGACATTTGTCGATGACAATCGAAATGGCGCAATGGATCCCGGCGAACCTTACCTCGCCGAAAGTCGGATAAAGCTGCTGGACAGTTCTGGCAATCAACACGCCAGCCGCAGCACGGATAGCGAGTCCCGGCCGCTTTGCATCAAGGACTTGCAACCTCAGATCTATTTCATTGAAGTTGCAGCTCCCGTGGGCTATGGGCCAACCAGTTCACATGCATTGCGCATTGATTTACGCGATGGTCGGCCGGTTCAATTGGCTTTTGGCGCGAAGTTGGGGTTCGTTCATGAGGAACCGTCACCTGTGATCTCAGTTGCGACGGAAGAGCCACCCGAAAATCTCGACATCGGCGAGGGTCTTTTGCAGGAATTGAGTGGTTTGTTTGTAGTCGCTTTGGCCATTTTCGTCTTGGTTAGCGGCCTTTCTGTCGCCCTGTTTTTGCGTTTCCGCTGATGCCCGGCGGCATGATAATTCTCGCTCGAGGGTTCGTGATGAAGACACAAGCGCGAACGTTGATAATCTTCTGCTTGGCGCTGGCAGCCCTTGGTATCTCGTCCGCGCAGGACACAGGTCAGATCTGTGTCTTGTCCTTTGAAGATCGTAATGGCAACCGCAACTTCGATGAGAACGAACCGCCAATCACGCAAGGCATCGGCGTCAATTTGCAAGGGGCGCTCGACATTACCGTCGAGACCAGGTTGCTGGAGGTATCTCCCAGAGCAGTTATGGGTTTGGTTTGTTTTGAAGATGTAGCTGCCGGCGAATACCGAGTGATGTTAACAAGCGCTCAGTATGAGGCGACGACAGACACCTTTTTTGATGCGGTCGTTGTACCGGGATCGGCGCCGGTTCGCTTCGATTTTGGCGTGAGGCCCAGACCAGTAGTCGTCGAGGCGGCTGTCAAAACGCCGGGACAGTTGAGCGATGAACAATTGCAGGCTTTGCAGGGCATTGGCATCGGCTTGATCGGCTTCTTGCTGATCAGCCTTATCATGCTCTTGATCGGATGGCTAATCTATTGGCTTGTTTTCCGCCGCCGATTAAAAAGGATACGCGCTCAACAGGCGCAGAAGCCTCCCAGTCCTTCCAAGAGCGCGCCTTTGCCTCAATCGGGATTGACGCCCTCGTCAGCCCCGGCGCAGACCCCTGCTGCTCAGACTCAGTTTATTCCGGGGCAGGGGTCGCCCCTGCTCTTTGCTGATGACGACACCAGTCCCAATCCGGTGACATAGACATGCGAGGCTTGTTTCATACGGCTGAACACCTGGCATTGGCGCGCGACAATCGTGAACACGAAACAGTGGCGAGCGCATTGTCTTTGCTCGATTCGCGCGAAGAAGACCCCATGACGGCCGCGCATCTTTCAGCCCTGCGCTATCAGATCTTCAACGATGAATTCGCTGCCGAAACGGCTTTTGACCTGCTCTCTAAAGCGGACTTGGCTCTTGGGGCGACCGTCGATCAAGCGCGCTGCAAATCGCTTCTCGGTTGGATGTCGGTGGCAGCCATGCTGCGACAACATGAGGGTTGGCAGGCGCTGCTGACAGAGGCTATGTCAAGGCTTGTCGTTGCCGTCACGGACATGGCGCCTGCGGCCGACCCACTGGGCGGGCTATGGCAGGGCGCCTTGCATCTGGCGACTGGCATCGTATTTGAGCATGAAAGTTGCAAGCAACTGGGTGTCGCGGCCTTTCGCCAAGCCGTCGACCAATTTATCCATCCCGAGGGGTACCTCAAAGGGATTGTCGATGTTGAAGGCAACGAACCGACCTATGCAATGCAGGTTTCCGGCTCTTGCGCGTTGGTGATCATGGCGGAAATGGCGGAGCATGCCGGTTTGAATCTGTGGGCGTACGACAACCGCGGTGTCTCGCCAATCACAGCCACGACTTATTTGTTATATTACTATTATTACCCGGAACACTGGCGTTGGAGCGATGGCCTCACGCCGGCTGATACGGCTGCTGTTATGCGCAGCGAAGGAGCCTTTATCGAAATTGTCAACCGCCGGCATCCCTTGCGCGGCGTTGAAGCATTGTTGGCCGAACAACGTCCCATGTTTTGCGCAGCCGGCGGAGGTTTGACCACACTGATACACGGTCTTGCGCCGCCCAAAAAGCGCCGCTGGCGATTGCTGTAGGCTGGCGGCAGGTCTATACTAAGTTAGAGGTCGTAAGATAGGGAAGAAACGTCTATGTCAATGTTTGATTATCCACTGAACCTGCGCTTTAAGCTGATTGCGCTGGCGCCGCGTATCATCGTCGCCGACAACAAGATGAAAGAAGTACTCTACGTCAGCCAAAAGGTGCTCAAACTGCGCGAGGACATCCGCATTTACAACAACCAGGATCAAGAGCGGGAGATCTACAATATTCAGGCCGAAAAGATTCTTGACTTCAACACCCGCTATAACTTCTTCCGCAGCGACACCCGAGACCATATCGGCAGTGTCAAGGCAAAAGGCTGGCGTTCCATATGGAGCGCTACTTATATGATTGACGATCCCTTTGAAAAGCAAATGATGTTTATCAAAGAGGACAATCCCTGGGTCAAGATCGCGGACTCGATCATCGACGATATTCCCGTAATCGGCATGTTCTCCGGGTACTTCTTGCATCCATCATATACAGCTTATCGCAGCAAGAACCTGCAAGATCAATCGCAACCGATCATGCGTATCACCAAAAAACCGGCCTTCTTCGAAAGTTCCTTCAGTATCGAATTGCTCGATCCCGAAATTGACCGCGACCAAGAACTCAGCGCGCTTCTCAGTTTCATGCTGATGGTGCAATTCATGCGTCGCCGCGGCTAGCTGTCGTCACGCTCGCTGTCCTGTAAGTCCCCGAATATGTTTTTCAGATTCCATTTGAATCGGTGATCGAACCGCGTGCCCACTTGTACCTTGTCAGCAAATCCTGATTGCACCTTGACATCGTGTTTAAGTTAGGCTAACAATATACTTAGTACCGCTAAAAAATGTTTGATTGGAGGAATCCACCTAATGAGACTTGTCGCCGCGCTGCTGACAGCATTGATGCTCATGGTGTGGTTTGCGCCGGTATGGGCTGCAGACGAGAGATTGCAAGTTGTTGCAACCACCACGCAAGCTTCGGATCTGCTGCGAATATTAAGCGATGGCCAGGACGGGATAACAATCACATCACTGATGGGTCCCGGCGTCGATCCACATCTTTATCAACCAACGGAATCGGACATCACGGCCATGAACCGCGCTGAAATGGTCGTTTACAGTGGTCTGCACCTCGAAGGTCAATTCGATACGGTGTTTGCCGCGCTGGGCGAACAGGGTATCAAAACCTATGCGCTGGGCGAACCGGTCAAGCAGGCGGGATTCATCGTCGGCGGCTTCAACCTCTCGGATCAATATACCAATGTGGACGACCCGCACTTTTGGTTCGATCCCCGCAATTGGGAGGTCACCGCGCTTGATCTGGCCGAAACGCTAGGCGAACTTGACCCGGAAAACGCGCAAGCATATCAAGACAATGCAGCGTCTTATATTGTCCAGCTGCAAGCTCTTTACGATTGGGCGAACGCCGGCTTGCGCTCGATTGACGAGGCGCAGCGATTCCTCGTGACCTCGCACGATGCCTTTCAATACTTCGGCGCTGCTTTTGGCTGGAAGATGCAGGCTATCCAGGGTTTGAGCACCGAAGATGAAGCGGGTGTGGGCGATATCCAGGCAACAGTTGATTTTGTTATTGAAAACGAGATTCCTGTGCTCTTTGTAGAAAGTAGCATCCCGCCCGATACCATCGACGCCGTGATTGAGGCGGTGCAGGCGCAAGGCGAAGCAGTGCGCGTGGGGATCCGCGAGCTTTTTGGGGATGCCATGGGAGAACCGGGCGCGTTCGGCGGCACATACGTCGGGATGTTGGCGCAAAACGCGCTGACCATCATGCAATCCTATCAATGTATGGGCGTTGACGTTGACATTCTCGATTGGGACGAGGAACTGCCGCCTAAGCCTCCCGACGACCTGTGGAATGCCAGTTGCAATGATTGAGGCGCCGCGATGAATAACAAGGACCAATTGGCGTTATCCGTTGAAGACTTGACTGTTGCCTATCACAGCAAACCCGCTATATGGGACATCGACCTTGGCGTGCCCGAGGGTGTCTTGATGGCGATCGTCGGACCCAATGGCGCGGGCAAGAGCACCCTGATCAAGGCGGTGCTGAATTTGATCCCGCGGGCTGCCGGAACCGTCGCGTTTTATGGGAGTCCCTACGAACAAGCCCGCTCGTTGGTTGGCTATGTTCCGCAGCGAGGCAGCGTCGATTGGGATTTCCCCACGTCGGTCCTGGATGTGGTCACCATGGGACTTTATGGCAAGCTGGGTTGGTTCCGCCGGCCTCGACGCAAGGAGCGCGATTTGGCGCTTTATGCGCTGGAACAGGTTGGCTTGGTGGACCTGGTTGATCGTCAGATCAGTCAGCTATCCGGCGGGCAGCAGCAGCGCACCTTTCTGGCCCGCGCCCTGGTACAGGATGCGCAGATCTACTTTATGGACGAACCCTTTGCGGCGGTCGACGCCATCACAGAACGCGCCATTGTCAACATCTTGCAGCAACTGAAAGACCGCGGCAAAACCGTCCTGGTTGTCCATCACGATTTGCAGACCGTCGAGGATTATTTTGACTGGGTAAGCCTGCTCAATGTCGAAGTGATCGCTAGCGGACCGACAGCCGAAGTCTTTACGAAAGAGAATCTACAAAAGACCTATGGCGGTCGCGTTTCTTACTTTCACGAAGGGCAACTCGTCGCCACAGGGGACTAGCCGTGCATACGAATTCGATGTCCGCGGAAGACAGGCGGGTTTGGCTGACCATCGCTGTGATGGTCGTACTGGGAATTTGCTTTTTGCCGATAAGCCAATGGCTATTCGGCATTCGCTATACCTATACCGTCCGCGTGGTGGCCCTGGGCGGATCCATCCTTGGTGTGATTAGCGGTGTGCTGGGCTGCTTTGCGGTCTTGCGGCGCGAGAGCTTGATGGGCGATGCGCTTTCGCACGCGGCGCTTCCTGGCGTAGCGCTCGCCTTTCTGCTGGCTGGGCGGGAATTGGGCGTCTTGTTGATTGGCGCCGGCATCGCAAGCTGGGTCGCCTTGCGATTCATATCGACGCTGCTGCGAACCACTCGGCTTAAGCAAGACGCCGCAATGGGCATTGTTCTGGCGAGTTGGTTTGCCGGTGGGATAGCTCTGCTTACATATATTCAGTCCATACCGGATGCCAGTCAAGCCGGACTGGATCAATTCATTTTCGGTCAAGCAGCCGCCATTGTCGAAAGCGACGTGCTTCTTGTTGGTGGCGTAGGGACTGTGGTTCTGCTGTTGCTGGCGCTCTTCTGGAAAGAGTTCAAGTTGGTGACTTTTGATATGGAATTCGCCGGCGCCAACGGATTCCAGGTCGGTTTGATCAACACCTTGCTGTCGACCTTGATTGTGATTGCAATCGTGCTGGGACTGCAATTGGCAGGTGTCATCCTCATGGTTGGCATGTTGATCGCGCCCGCCATCGCAGCCCGTCAATGGACGCACAAACTGAATCATATGGTGATCCTCGCAGCGGTGTTTGGTGCATTTGCCGGCGGCGTAGGGGCAGTCATAAGCGCCATCGACGCCGACATTCCAACGGGACCCATGATCATCGTGGTTGCGTTTGCGCTCGTTCTGGTGTCGATTACGCTAGCGCCTGGACGCGGCCTGGTATGGAGCAGTTGGCAACATCGAGTGGACAGCCGACGATTCGCGCGTCAAAACGCTCTGCGCGACCTTTACCGCTATGCCATGTCGCATGGGGCGCCCACGACGCCGGTGCCGGATACCTTCATTCGTGGCATCGGAGATCGCAGCGCTGCCTTGGGATTGACACAACTGCGACAGGACGGTCTCGTTGAAACCATCGACGGTAGCTGGCAACTAACTGCAACGGGTGTCGAGGCGGCGCGTAATGATGCGAAGAACTTGCAACTCTGGGACCTCTATCGTTTTCACGCCGACGACCTGAACCTTCCGCTCCTGCAGGAAGATCGGCATCTGGATATCCGTAACGTCTTGCCCGCCGACGTCATCAAGCAGCTGGAAACAATGACGAAGGAGCGCGTCTACTGATGATGGCGTTGGAACGCTGGCTGATTGAACTGCTGCTCAACTTCGTCGCGCGCGACGAGATTAACATCTTCCTGCGCTCGCCGCAGAACACAGCGACGATCATCGGCTGCCTGATCGCGGTGAGCGGCGCGTTGCTGGGTACGTTTCTGCTGCTGCGTGGCATGGCTCTGACAAGCGATGCCATCAGCCATACCGTGTTGCTGGGAATCGTAGTGGCATTCTTGCTGATGACGGATGTTTTTGGCATGGCCGGGGATACCTCGTCACCCTGGCTCATCCTGGGCGCTTCCCTGGCGGGGGTAGGTACTGTGGTGCTGACGGAGCTGCTGTATCGTTCCGGTTTGGTGCGGCAGGATGCCGCGCTGGGATTGGCATTTCCTCTGCTTTTTGCCATTGCCGTCATACTGGTTTCGCGCTTTGCCGACGACGTACATCTCGACGAGGATGCCGTTCTTGTCGGAGAAATCGGCCTCGCCTGGGCAAACACCAACAGCCACTGCTTCGACAATTGCGTCACTGTCACTATCGACCGGGATCATCCCCAAGCAAAAACGGCGCGCCAATGCCGAAACTGTCGCGAATTGGGCATCAGTCCGCGCGACGACGGCGCGGAGTTTGTCGAAATCTGTACCAATTGCGGTAGCTATTCACCTGCCCAAGCGTGGCAGGCCGGTTACCTGCAAGAGAAACCTGTGCTGGTTTTCTTCCCCAAGTCAATCACCGTCACGCTTATCATGACCGCGCTTTCTTTGCTATTTGTGCTCGTTTTCTATAAAGAACTCAAGCTGACGACCTTTGACGCTTCGCTCGCGAAAGCGCTTGGCTTCCGGCCCGGTATGATAAATTACGCGCTGATGATCCTGGTAAGCCTGGTGGCGGTTGGCGCTTTTGACGCGGTGGGTTCGATTCTGGTGATTGCCTTCTTCATCATCCCGCCCGCGGCCGCCTATTTGTTAACCGATCGCCTGGCGATCATGCTCTTGCTCAGCCCGCTCATCGGCGCAGCCGGCGCATTCTTCGGCTATGACCTGGCACGGGGCAAGGTCTTCGGCATTTTGAATGTGAGCGACGTCATCGCAGGTATCAACAACTTATTTGGGCTCGACTTGCTGGAAAAATGGGATTCTTCGATCAGCGCCTCGATGGTGCTCATGATCTTCGTCATATTTTTACTTACCTGGGTGTTGTCGCCGCGCTATGGTCTGATCTCCACTTTGTTGCGTCGCGCCAACCAGAGTCGCCGCTTCGACGATCAGGTTGTGCTGGGGCATATCCACAATCACCAGTTCACGGACCGTCACTCAACGGAATTGCGCGTCAAAACTCTGCATATCCATTTTCGCTGGTCCGTTCGGAAAATGGGGCGAGTGCTGGCTCGGCTACGGGCGCTCGGTTCTGTAACAGTTGTCGACGGATGCGCCGAGTTGACGGAGCGCGGCGAGACCCAGGTGCACGCGTTTCGTAGCGCTATGCTCGAGGCGCACAACATGCCCGACATCGGCTGACACGGAATCAGCCCTTTGGCGCCGCCGAGTTTGCCGCTAGCATAACTCTTACAATGACAAACGGCAGCAGTCAAATGATTAGCCTGATCGCGACCGTCCTCAACGAGGGCGACAACATCCACCACCTCTTCAACTCTATACAAGCCCAAACCCGGCAGCCGGACGAGATCGTGATCGTCGATGGCGGCAGTGACGACAACACCTGTGAGATTATCCGCGGGTATCGCGATCGACTGCCGGTACGTGTATTGGTCGAGCCGGGGTGCAACATCAGTCAGGGCCGAAATCGCGCTATTGAGGCGGCCACCGGTGATATTATCGCAGTCACCGATGCCGGTGTGCGGTTGAGTGAGCGTTGGCTGGAAAAGATCACCGATCCGCTGCTGAATAATGCTGACTTAAGTGGCGTGGCAGGATTTTTCCTTGCGGATCCCCGGACACTTTTTGAAGTTGCATTAAGCGCCACGATCTTGCCCTTGCCGGACGAGATCAACGCAGCGACTTTTCTGCCAAGCAGCCGCAGCATCGCCTTCCGAAGATCGGCGGCTCTGGAAGTCTCCGGGTACCCGGAATGGCTTGATTATTGTGAAGATCTTGTTTTTGATTTGCGTCTCAAGTCAGTTTACGGTCCATTTGCCTTCGAGCCAGAGGCCGTCGTCTACTTTCGTCCTCGGTCCTCGATCGGCAGTTTCTACCGACAGTACTATTTTTACGCGCGTGGCGATGGCAAGGCCAATCTTTGGCTCAAGCGTCATGTCGTCCGCTACGCCGCTTATTGGCTGCTGGCGCCTGTGATCTTTTTGCTCGGCGCTTTGCTAGAGCCGTATTGGTGGGGTCTGTATTTGGTCGGCGCAGTGACCTATCTCTACCGGCCCTACCGCCGGCTGCCCGTGATCTTGCGATGCTGGCAAGGCAACTCTGTAACCGCCTGGATTTGCTGCTTGATCATGATTCCTGTTTTACGAGCGCTTGGCGATCTCGCCAAAATGCATGGATACCCGCAAGGTTGGCGCTGGAAATGGCAAAACCGGCCACCGGGCTGGCGCCTGTAACGACGCTTATTGAGAGTAGGTATCTTTGCCTATAATAGTGTCTGATGTATACTGGACGAACTCGAAAATTCAATTCTTATGTTTGCGAAAATGAACAAGAACGACTCTAGCGAATGGGTCAGCCTGCGGCGCGCAGCCGAAATCCTCGGTGTGCACCCGGCGACGGTCCGCAACTGGGCGGAAAGCGGCAAGTTATCCTTTCGGCGCACGGCCGGTAAACACCGTCGCTTCAACCTGAATGATTTGCATCAACATGCCCAATCACAGGGCGATATTCAGCCTTTGGAGCTGCAGGTGATCATTCAAAATGCCTTGGGGCAAGCCCGCATGCAAGTGGGTAGCTCACAGTTGGAGCAGGCGCCCTGGTATATCGCTATGAGCGATGACAGCAAGCAGCACTTGCGGGGGCAGGGCCGGCGCGTTCTGGAAGCTATACGGGACTATGTTGCGGCAGGCGCTCCAGATAGCGGCTTGTCGGTGGCAATTAAACTGGGTAATAAGTACGCGACGCATCTCATCGAGGACGGCTTAAGTTTGCCGCAAGCGCTTCGTGGGTTCTTTTATTTTGGAGATTTTGTCCTGAATTCAATCTTGACCTGGTCGGAAGTTTCGCAGCCGAGCAATTCAACGGAGTGGTCTTTGCTTTTACGCCAGGTCAATACCTTCATGCATGCCATGCTGCTCTCCATCGTCGAATACTATGAAGCCGACTGATGTTTCGCCAAGGACACAGTGGGTAGCGCTTAGCCTCTTGCCAAACATTGGCGCCAAGACCCTGCACAATCTGTTAACGCATTTTGAACATGACCTATCCGCCGTGTTCTGCGCGCAGCCAAATGAATTGCGAAAGGCGCCGGGTATCGGCGCAAAGATCGCCCGCGAAATAAAAAACATAGATTTCATTAGGCTCAAAGACGAGCAGGCGCTATGGGAAGGGCAGGGCGTCCAAGCCCTGACCACGGCCGACGTGGTATATCCATCCCGTCTCAAGGACACGGCTGATCACCCGCCAACCATTTTCGTCCGTGGCTGCAGTCAGCCGGAGGCTTGGGGCAAATGCCTGTCAATTGTCGGAACGCGCTATCCGTCTCAGGTGGCGAAGATCCTCACCCTGCAACTGTCGATGAAGCTGGCGCGCGCTGGAGTCACGATTGTTAGTGGCCTTGCATTAGGCATTGATGCTGCGGCCCATGCCAGCGCCCTCGAGGTCGGCGGAAAGACGCTCGCTGTACTCGGCAGCGGCGTCCTAAATGTCTATCCGCCGCAAAACAGGTTAATCGCCAGCCGGATTCTCGAGTCGGGCGCGCTGATCAGCGAGGCGCATCCGCGCCTGGCGCCAAACGCGCAGCGCTTGGTCTCGCGCAATCGCATCATCAGCGCGCTTGGCGAAGCGCTGATCGTCGTTGAATCGGACGCAGATGGCGGCGCCATGCACAGCGCGCGTTTTGCCCGGGACCAGGGCCGTAGAATATTCACGTTTCGCCTGCCGGCAAGCGGCAACCAGCAATTGATGCGCGACGGCGCCGCGGTTTTGCCCAGCGACCTGGATCATGCTCTTGAGTACCTGCTCAGCTGATCCGCTACACTCGATGAAAGAACCTATCCATATTGCTCAACTTCATTTGCCGGCGCAAACGTTACTGGTATCGTGCGCTTACTTTGCTGTTAACGATCAGATACCTCCAGATATCCGAATAGAACATTTGACATACAAACATTTGTTCGTGTATACTATGAGGCAGCGGGGAAATTGAATGATGGTTGAGCTACTTTCCGTAGCTGTAATTTGCGAAGTTATGTCGCGGGGGATGACCCATGAAGGAATTTAAGCAGCTGTCGCTGCGGCAGCAAAATATGCTTCGATTTATGTCCGAATACACCGGGAAACGCGGCTTCCCGCCGACGATTCGCGAGATTGGCGAACGGTGCGACATCGCCTCGACTTCTGTAGTCAATTACAATCTCAACAAGCTGGTTGATGCGGGTTATTTGCAGCGATCGGGCAAGGTGTCGCGCGGACTACGCATCATTGGCAAGATTCCAGGGGTCACGCCGCTGCCAAGATTTGCAAGCCAGCTGGAATCTCCACGCGTCGCGCTGGTCGGGCGGATTGCGGCCGGTGAGCCGATATCGCTGCCAGAAGATATCGCCCATCATATTGACGAAGACGACTATGTTTCGGTCCCACAGGAATTCCTGCTGGGCTACGACGAGAACGAAGTATTCGCCTTGACCGTTCGCGGCGATTCGATGATCGACTCGATGATCCAGGATGGCGATATCGTTATCTTGCGCCAGCAAAATACCGCCGACAACGGTGAAATGGTGGCGGCGTGGCTGCCCGAGGATAACGAAACGACGCTCAAGCATTTCTATCGCGAGGCCGATGCCATACGGCTGCAACCGGCAAACGAAGCCTACGACCCCATTTTTGTGCACCCGGCTAATTGCCAAATCAAGGGAAAAGTATTGTCGGTCATGCGCAGCTACGGCTAGCTGGCTTGCGCCACAATGCTCAAACTACTTAGCTAACTCGGCGCGCGCACTCTCGCACAAACGCCTTCCTCCCGCCTCCAGCCACAAATCGAAGGTCTCGCTCCGTGGCCGTCCAGCAGCGGCATCGCTATATATGCCTACGCCCCAACGATAATAGTTCCGTGTCTCTTTTGGCCAACTCTCTCGCGGTAAGCTGATGACGCCGGGTCCTCCGTTGTAACAGCCGAGCGCCAATCCGATCACGCCGTCCGCGGCTCCATAACAATAATTCAGGTAGGTCGCGCCGCGCCGCGCGTTGGTATCGGGATCCAGCATATCTTCCTCGGTCGAAAAATGAAAGGGCATCACCTGGAACAAGCCGCGCGCGCCGGCAACACTGACGACCGTGGGATGCCCGCAAGACTCGATTTGCATAACCGTTGCCAGCAAGTCACGATCAACGCTGTAACGCAAGGCCCATCCGTCGATCTTACTCGACCAGTGCTTTATGGAAGGCGCGAAGAATGCCGCTATCTCTCCCTGGCTTCCGCGCTGAATACTCGTCATGCTGCGGTTTGCAAGCTGCGCAACATCGTCCCAGAGCGGACTGGTCGCTAACAACAGCGCCAGGGCGACAGGCAGCCATAGCGGGATGTAGAAGACCTGATTTCGCTTGATCAGCAAGGGACCTCGACGAAGCTGTCGCCGGCACAGTTTGAGAAAATGCAGCAACCGAGCGCGAACGGCTCTAAACTGTTTGTTGATAAACTGCTTCAATCGCTGCGTCATAAGCGATCAGCCATAGTTCCCCCCACCAGCAATGGTAGATCAGCCTTTCAAGGACTGTCAATCCCGCCAGCTTAGTCGTCCTGTCCACTGCAAATAGAATGCCTAACGCTTTTGCGCTAAACTAATTGCAATGGGCACGATCTGTAAAGACAAATCATGAGCAAGCTACCATTTCGCGAACGTCTGCAAATGCCCCAGCCACTGCTGGCTGATGGCGCGATGGGCACCATGTTGCATTATGAATCTGCAGCCCGCGCCGACGCATGTTTCGATGCAATGAATGTCGACGCGCCTGATGTCGTATTGTCTGTCCACAAAGCGTATATCGAAGCCGGCGCCGATCTGATCGAAACTAATACCTTCGGGGCGAATGTGTACAAACTGAGCGATTCCGGACGCGCGCCCTTTGTCGAACGCTACAACCAGCGAGGTGTCGAGTTGGCGCGTTTGGCGATCGTGGAGAGCGCAAGAGACGATCTGTATATCGGCGGCTCGGTCGGTCCCTTGGGTATCGGCATCTATCCCTATGGTCGATTGTCGCAAGATGAAGCAACCGAGGCATATACGGATCAACTGACGGCTTTGGTCAAGGCGGGTATCGATGTTATTGTCTTCGAGACTTTTAACGAACATCGCGAGCTGATACTGGCAATAAAAGTATTAAATAGCATTGATCCGGACCTGCCTGTAATCGCGCAGAGCACCTTTTATCACGAGAACCTCAGTTATGCCGGTTTTCCGCCGGCGCGAGTGGCAAATGATCTCTACAAGGCGGGCGTGGATGTCATCGGCGTCAACTGCGGCAGTGGGCCGGCGGGCATCGCCGAGGTGCTGCAGCAAATGTCTTACGCCATTCCAGAAGCTCGTTTTTCTGCGATGCCGAATGCCGGTTTCCCCGAGGTGACGGGCGGCAGAATTCTCTATCCAGCAAGCGCGGAGTACTTCGGGGATTGTGCCGCGGCGCTAGTCGAATTTGGCGCCTCAATCATCGGAGGCTGCTGCGGCACGCGGCCGGAGCATATTTCGGCGATGCGCGCCGCGCTCGACGATCCCTCCGGGCATATTGTGGACCTGCATGTCAGTGATGTTTATGTCCACCACGAGGTGATGGATCCCGATCATCCGACCGAGTTGTCCGATCGCTTGACGGATGGCCTGTTTACGGTAACGGTCGAGATGGCGCCGCCACGTAGTTATCATACCGAGGTGCTGATGAAGGCCGCGCGACGCTTGCGTTCGGCGGGCGCCGATCTGATCAATGTGGCGGATACACCGGCCGCGCGCATGAAAATGAGCGCCTGGGCGGTGGCGCATCTGCTGCAAACGCAAATCGGTATCGAAACTGTCTTGCACTTCCCCACGCGCGGACGCAATATGCTGCGCGTACAGGGCGATTTGCTGGCGTCTCATGCGCTGGGTCTGCGCAATTTATTCGTTGTCATGGGCGATCCCACCCGTATCGGCGATTTTCCCGATGCCAGCGATGTCTACGATGTAGCGCCGTCTCGTCTGATTGATGTCATCAAGGGTGGCATGAATCAAGGTGTTGATATGGCCGGTCATAGCATCGGAAAGCCTAGCAATTTTACCGTTGGCTGCGCGCTAAACATGGGCGCGGACGATATTGATCGCGAGATTAGAATCCTCAGAAAGAAGCAGGAAGCCGGCGCCGATTTCGCGCTGGGACAAGCCATTTTCGAGCCACAGCGGATTCAGCGCTTCCATGAACGTTTTCTCGAACTGGTGGGTAAACCCTTTGACTTACCGGTTTTGATGGCGGTCATGCCGCTGCACAGTCCTCGCCAGGCTCGCTTCTTGGACAACGAAGTTCCCGGCATCAACATTCCCGACGCAATCATGAGGCGTATTTCGGAGGCTGGAGACGCCGCGCCGCGGGTGGGCGTAGAAATCGCCCAGGAGCTGCTGGATCAAATGGCCGACATAGTCCAAGGCGCCTATATTATCCCCTCTCACGGCGACTATGACCGGGCGGCGGAAGTCGTCGCGTACATCAAAGGCAACGAGAGGAATTAAGCGAATATGGGTCGCTCGGCGGCGGCAAGAACGCGAAGCAACAATGTGACGGGAACGCCTGCACGAGACGCAAAGACCGTAATCCGCAAATGCGGAATCGGCGAAGTCGACTTGCGCGTAGCGATCATTGACAGCGACCGATATGCGTTGAATGCCATCAACGCGTATCTCGCTTGGGACCGCCGTACGCGGGTCGTGCTAAAGACGGACTCGCTGAAAGAGCTTGCGGCGAAAATAGCCGAGTGGACCGAGTTTGAATACCCGCACGTGGTGATTCTTGATGCCAACTATGTTGACGGAGTCGGTGGTCTGTTCTCCGCCATTAGCGAATTGCGCCGGTCGATTCCCGGCTTGATGGTGATTTGTCTGGCGCAGATCGCCGATTTGAACACGATTCATGAAGCGATCCATGGCGGCGCTCGCGCGTTTTTCCTGAAGGATGACGTAAGGCTGCATATCGGGTGGGCGCTCTATTTTACGGCAATCGTTGAGAAGCGCTGTTTCTTCATCAGCGGGGGCTTGGTCGATGCCTGCAAGAAGCTGAGTCACGAGCGCCTGCGCTTTACAAAGCTGTTACCGGGACCGCGAATGTACCCGGGATTAACGCCGCGCCTGCGCGAGGCGATCATACTCTACGCGATCGAGGGCATGCGTCCCCGGCTGATCGCCCACGAGATGGGCATCAGCGAAATCACAGTTCGCGACTACATCAAGAAAGCGTATCGAATTCTTGAATCCGCCGCCGACGATTGCGACTATCCTGCTGACATGAGCCAGCAGGAAGTCGCTTTCATGCGGCTAACGGCGCTGGAAGCAATCGCGCTCGAATGTGATTAGGCAGTCCAAGAATAGATCAAGCGTAGTGAAGGATCAGGTTATCTGCGAACAGGTCTCCGACAGATCCGAATCCTCTGGGTCAGCTTGTTTGCCGGCTTGCGCGGGACGCGCATTCCTTACCTGTTTGCGGGTCAGCAGCACCGATTGATCCTCTTCGCTTTCCAGCGCCTCGGGTACGTGTACGTGCTCCTCTTCCAAGTAGGTCTTGAGCGCGCCACTGAATGACTGCACTGGCGCGCGATCGCCATACTGATGCCGCAGGTCCAGCAGATTGTTCATCAGCCATAGGAATAGATCGCCTTCGGTACGCGCTGTATGTTTGCCCTTGGCCAATTCGAGCACATGATGTTTGCGAATCAGTTGCATGGCCGGCTCATAAACATTATGGTACCAATCGGCAGTCACTTCTTCCGTCGTCAGGGGGTGTCCTTCGACTTTTTCCTGGACGCGTTCGTGCAGAAAGATATAGCCCATCAGCTCGTGATAGCGCGCCGCTACGGTAAGTTCGATCGACTCGTGATCCGTCACTGCTCGCGATAAACCGGTTTCTTCCAGAAAGTTGGCATAGGCTTCCGCCGCCTCGATTTGCTGATCGCTCATTCCCGGCCGCAGCGGAACCGTGGTTGGCAATTCGATCACATGCGCCTGAATCGTCTTGCTGCCCAATTGATGCGCTACCGAGACACGATGGTTGCCGTCGCGGACAAAATAGACATCGCCGACCTTGTAAAGCTCGATTGGCGGCGGACCTTCCTGGCTGTTCGCCAGGGCATAGACCCGGCTCCAGCGCTCCTGCATCTCGGCTTTCTTGGGTAGAAATGACGCTGTAAAGTCTTTGTAGCGCCCGACACTGCCTGCAATTTGGTTCAGTGGTACATCGTGGACGCCTTGGTAATGTTCCTCGTGCAAATGCAAGCGGCTGCGAATCTCGTCAAAGTTCAGCAGGTCGCTATTCTTGCCGGTAAAGTGGTGCAGCATTTCTTGCCTGAACGCCTTGTTGCGCACCGAGCGGAACTTGCTGATTCCTTCGTTGTAGCTAGTGCGGAATGTGCTCTCGTTTGCCATCTTGTCCTCTATTCGTATCGGCGACGTCAATCTCGTTAGCGATGTCACCGCTCGTATGGTCAAGACTGTTGGCGATCCGTACCGACACGTGGTCTATTGGCCGTCCGGTGAGTCGCCAGCAGTGAAATAAATCACAACAAAAAATGACAGGGCAACGCCTCTACGGCTTATACACACTATAACATATCTTCGGACGAAGTCCGTAAGAATGGTGCTGGACCTGATTCTGTTGATCGCTATAAAACAGCGATGGAATGGAAAATAGAGGAAAATTCTTTTGTGATGTTATGATGTGGATGGGCTGGCTTCGCCCGATCTTACCTCGATTGAGCAGGGAATCCGCAGTGGACCAGGCTACTCGTTTGCGCTTGAACCAGATCAACCGGGAATTCTACGCAAGGACGGCGGGCGAATTCGATGCGACGCGAGCACGGGCCTGGCCCGGCTGGATTCAAGTACTTTCCGAAATCGATTTGCCGATTGACTCGATTATAGATATTGGCTGCGGCAACGGGCGATTCGCCCATTTTCTAGCGGTGAATCAGCAGGAGCCATTTGTCTACACCGGCATTGACAGCAATCGACAATTGCTTGGCTTTGCGCGCGCCAGCCTGTCCCGCGTTGAGCACATAAGGCTTGGATTGATCGAACGCGATTTGGTTCAAGATGAAATGCCGGATATGCGGGCACAGTTGTTGGTCCTGTTCGGCGTCCTGCACCACGTGCCGGGCTTTCAGGAGCGTAAAGAACTGCTCGTTCGCTGCGCCGACTTGGTTTCTCCCGGCGGTTTCCTGGTGTTCGCTGCCTGGCGATTCTATGAAGAGGAACGCTTCCAAAGTCGGATCGCGACTTGGGGCTGTGACATCCAGGCGGAAATGAATGACTTTCTATTGGATTGGCGACGTGGTGAGCGTGCCTTCCGCTATTGTCACTATGTTGATGACGGCGAACACGACGAACTGGTCGCCGCAACGGGTCTGTCATCTGTTGCCGATTTTCGCGCGGATGGGGCGAGCGGGACGCTCAATCGATATACCGTGTTGAAGAGGAAAACGGAGGGATGAGCTGATGCTCATCCCTCGACGTTTGGGCTATGGACAGTTGCCGCGGCGCAGCACATAGGGCGCCTCTGCGTGATGATTGTTGCCTTCGTTGGTTTCCGCTACTTGATTGTCTACATCAAGATACAAATTAACATGGTGCAACTCTTTGTAGTATCGCGAGGTTGTTATTTGACCAAAGGCCGACCTCGACTGGCCCACAGGCACCGGCGGAAATCCTATCCGTGTCGTCTGTAAGACTTGTCCGTCATTCGCGCGCGAGTCTCTCACTTCTACTATGACCCCTTGGGAGTCAGCGTTGCCATCGTTCCTGATTGTGACGTTGACCGTGTATGTTTCATTGCACGTGGGCGGATGGGGATTGACACTAGCGCCGCCAAAAACCAAATCCGCGCCGGTCGCGGGCGCAGCCGGGGCGGCCTCGACCGGAATCGCAGTCGGTATCGGGATGGGCGTCGGGGGCAAGGGCGGCGGAGAAATGCTCTTAAGATTACTGAGATCACCTTCGGTCCTGACGATGTTTGGATGAATGAAACCGCTGACGCCGTTCGCCAATTCGATGAAGTACCATCTTGTGCCACGGCTGCTCGTGCCGAGTACATTGGCGGTTTCCCCTTCGAGCAAGAATCCGACGATCTGATAAAAGGTATTGTCACCGGCGCGGACATTGCTATTGACTTGTGCCACCACGCGCGGCGAATCGTCCAGCGGTTCTTCGACGGTTTCCTCGGCGGGTTCGGGTTCTGCCGCCGGATCCGGCGCTTCCTCAACTTCCTCCGGCATCGTTTGTTCCAAAAATGGTGCTGGATTGTTCTCGACTCGGATCGGGCTAAGGCGCACATACTGTGGACCGTCCCCTGTATTAATGTTCAAACGCAACTCATAGAGTCCATCACGCGCCGTTAGTGTATTCCAAGTGCCGATAATATCGTCGATGACGGCCGACCGCTGCGGTATGGTGGCCGGGAACCACTGTACATCTTCTTGCTCTTCCGTATCCATCATGTCAATAACCAGTGGACGGAATTCGACGAAATAGCTCAATAAACTCGGCAGGAATACCGTACCGCGGATATCAACACTGTCACGTACCGCATACACTGGGGGCGGGAAGCTGATGTTGGCGTCGGGGTTCACCATCGTATCGTCGTATGGCTCGATCAAACTGGCGCCATCCTGGCCAAGTGCCAAAGGAATTAGCATCAACATGACGATTATCAGGAATCCTGGAATTCGTACTCGCATCACTTCACCTCCTGAGTATTGACTCTAAGCCACCCGGAACATGTCCATTTGCCAGGCAACGTATTGAGCGCCTTGGGCGGACAATATTCTCCGGCGCCACCGGGCAGTAGATCATTTTCTCTGATCCACCATTGGCCAGTGTTTGACTTCTGCACAACTTATCATAAACCGAAACGAGTTTGGCTGCCCACCGCATTGCCTACAGATTGGCATCAGAATCTGTTCTCAGACTCCTTTGTATGGCACATGACAGGCTGGCCGACGCGATACGAGATCGTTCGTTCCCGACTCATCAAACTGTGCTAAGATGCTTCGGTATCCGCCGCCATCCTTTCTTTTGGGCGATTATGAAATCAGCCGTCATTGTTCGCATTCAAGACCTGGTCAAAACTTATTCTGAAGGCGGACGCCGTCGTCGCGTCCTCGATTGTGTCAATGTCGATATCTTCCAGGGTGAGTTCCTAGTCATGCTCGGCAAGAGCGGGAGCGGCAAGAGTACCTTGCTCAACATGCTCAGTGGCATCGACACGCCCGACGGCGGAAAAGTGCTGATCGACGGGAATGACATCACAGCCATGAGTGATACGGGACAGACGCTATTCCGCCGCGACAATATCGGGATCATTTTCCAGTTTTTCAATTTGATTCCCACGTTGACTGTCGTGGAAAACATCACGCTGCCACAGGAGCTTCGTGGCGGTCGCCGCGTGGAGACCTTATTTCACGCCCGCGAATTGCTTGAGCGCATTGGGTTGTCGAATCGCGCGGATTCCTTCCCGGACAAACTTAGCGGAGGCGAACAGCAACGGGTTGCCATTGCCCGAGCGCTGGTTCACGAACCCAAGATCTTGCTGGCGGACGAGCCGACCGGCAATCTTGACGAAGATACCGGGCAACAGATCTTGCAGCTTTTGCTCGAACTGACCCGAGAAGCCGGCAAGACCCTAATCATGGCGACCCATAATCCGGAGATTGTGCCCTTCGCCGACCGAGTCTGCCGCATTCATGAGGGCAGGCTCACCATCAGCGAAAGTCAGGCCTTTGATGGACTTGCGGATAATCCGGCAACCGTCGCAATTGCGGACGATTCCGCGTGAACGACAACGAACCGACTTGCCTTTCCTTTCGAATTTCAAAGAAATATATGATATGCGATTTTGATAAGAAAAAGGTACAATGTTGGTAAGCGCGAATATTGCACAGCAAAGTCCGCGTGACATCTTTTATCACCGAGCAAAAGAAGCGGATCGAGTTCCCAGGAGGAAAGGCACACAATATCAGCGAAAATGCGAGCAGCACACCATCCGCAAAAACACTGTCGATCCGATGGTAAGCCCGAATAGCGGGATACCGCACTTGCAGAGAGTTTTTTGCCGTCCCAACTGATGTATCGGCACTGACGATGAGAGTGACTTGGGGCATCGTTTCAGCAGAGCAGGCGAAAGGCAGACGCCAATGATCGACCCAGAGAGCCCGGACGCCTTTAGCGTCATTCTTACAGAGTTGCGCGATATCAACAAAGGCAGACGGCGTACGGCGGTCATCAAGTTGGGCATGCTCGGTGGCGACCAGGCGGTGCGAACGCTCATGGATATTGTGGAGAATCATCAAGAAGATCTGATCGTGCGTGGGCGTGCTGCGCTTATGCTCGGCAAGCTACGGGACGATCGTGCCGTGACCGCCCTGATCCGCGCCCTTGACGCCCCCGGTTTCCAGACCCCCCATAACGCCGCGATCGCGCTCGGCAAGATCGGCGATCCGCGCGCCATAAACGCCCTGCTAAACCTTGTCGACAGCAGCCGCGACAAAACACGAGAAGCCGCACTGCAAGCGCTTCGCCAATTGGGTTACGAATTCGAGCGCCCACTTTATGCGGACGCACAACCCGAGATCTGATTGTCGGCTCAAGGCACGAAAGTTGCGCCAAATCGAGTGGGAACACTCTGCCGCGTTCGCCGTCGATGGAGGGGCAATTGTCAATTCGTAACAAGCTGGCCCGTCCATATTCCCTACTAGCTCTGTTAATGCTGATAGCCTATGGCCTGCGACTGCTGCTGATCGTCAATGGCGGACAACTGTATCATCCGGACGAGCTGCGCTATTATCGTTCAGTCGAAGCGGCAAAGCACATTTTCAACGGCGATTTCAAGAATGCAATCAAGACCTTGCTCAAATACGAGTTTCATCAAGGCATTGCTGTTGCCAAGCTTGTTCCAGCCCTGTTTCATCGTTTCATCCACAACTTGAACCATGACGACAATCTGCTTTGGAAAGATCTCTGGCATACCCCGCCTCAGAACTTCCGGCTGCCCGCGCTGATATTCGCGCTGCCATCCGTTATTTGCGTAGGCATGCTTTATCTGATCCAGCGACAAGCTGGTGCCAATGATGCGGAAGCTCTGTTAAGTGCCTTTCTGCTGGCGGCTTCCCAATCATTTTTCTTCTTTGCCAAGCATCTTCTTCCTTACGACATTGCAATTCTCATCGGGCTGATCGCCATATACGCAGCGTTCCGCCTGCATGCTCGGCGCCTTATCAACGCGCTGTTTGTCGGCTGGCTGGCGTTTCTCGTATTCTGGATCTACAACGGCTATGTCACCTTAGCTATCACCATAGGCATTTTGTATTGCGTTTTGCTGGCTGCGGATATGCGCGACGCCTTGCGCAGAGCCCTGGGCATGGCAACGGGCGCCCTGCTGTTTTTCCTCCCAATTGTCGCCTTCAACCGGGTATTCTTGGAGGAGAATGTAATTCTGCAGATGATGACGTTTTCGGAAACGGTCAATCACGGGGCGTTTTCCGAAGGGGCAATCTTCCCGTTTCTGTATTTCCGCGATGTTGAAGGCGCAATGAGCATCGTGTGGATAGTTGGGCTTGCCTTGGCCGCCTGGAGAATCCCCAGTCAAAGACCATCGAGCGACCGGCGGCGTGCCTGGTTGTGGTTTGCGTGTCTTCTTAGCCTCTATCTGACGATGTCTGTCTTGTCCACGGGTTTGCAACTATTTGTAGTCTACGGGCGAGTGGTCCGGTCGCTTGTTCCATTTATCGCGATGGTATGCGCTTATGCATTTGCGCCGCGTCTTCTGCGCCATGGGCGTGGCGTCCTCGTTACATTCGTCGTCGGCGTGGGCGCCTTGTCAGTTGCCAACTTTGTTCCGGCGATCACCCAGCAATATCCATTGGAAGTCGCCTGGGACGTTTATCAGGCATACGAAGATGTCTCGTTTGAGACAAGCGTTGAGACTAGCGAGAACCCCGTCTTCAGTTGGTGGGACCTGCAGCCACAGGTGCCTGATGCCCGCTACCGCTTGTACAATGCTGGCAACTATTACCCGATTTCAGACATCCGTAGCGACCTGCCGGAAGGCGAGGTTTTGCTCGAGATCTCCCATCCCTTCAACTACAAACCCTGGCAGTACGAAGGGTTGACGCCAGCAATGCGAGACATTGTTAACCGGAGCAATTTTGAGATCTGGTTGATTGATACAGAGCCGGACGCGGAGTGAAGCACGATCGCATAGGACAGGCTTCGGGCTGCAGATCAGACTGCGTTCGAATCCAAGACCAGAGTGATGCAACAATCGCCATATCAGCGTGACTAACAGGGCGGACCTTGACTCCAGGCCTGAGAATATACCGAAATCTAGTCTATTGTTTCTCACTTGAAACAAGAGAGGGAAGGTTTAGCATATCGTCATGGTCTTCTCCGTCTTGCGCGGCATTCGTCGGTAGCAAAATGAACCTGAAATTGCGTGCGCCTCACGCCTTGTTGATACTGATGCTCGTAGCCTACCTGCTTCGCCTGCTGCTGATCGTCAACGGCGGACAATTCTTTTTCCCCGACGAAAGTCGATATCAGCGGCGCGCCGTCAGCGCAGTTGAGTCTCTTTTTCAGGCTGATTTCCGTAGTGCAATAGACCGCGTATTGGCGTACAACAAACATCACGGTTTCACCGCTGTTGGGCTGGTTCCCGCATTCATGCATCGTTTTGTTTTTAACCTCAATCCGCCGCCTTATTATTCCTGGAATACTTATTGGCTTTCTCGAGACAATGACTATCGGATCTCCGCGCTGGTTTTCGCGATTCCGTCCGTGCTTTCGATTGGAATGATTTACTTGCTCGCACGTCGAGCCGGCGCGGGCGAAACTGAAGCTCTGCTCGCTGCGTTCTTGTTGACCGCATCCAATACTTTTTTCATCTTTTCCAAGCATTTCTTGCCCTATGACAGCTCGCTGTTGATCGGGCTGGCCGCCCTTTGGCTGGCAATACGCAATCGGGAATCAAGCCTAAGGCATACGATTGCGGTCGGAATGGCGACTTTCCTTTGCCTATGGGTTTATTACGGTCATATTACCTTTGTCCTCATGATCGCATTGATGTACTGCGGCTTTCTTGCCTCTAATTTGCGCGCGGCGGCGATTCGAGCGTCAGGTATGGCAATTGGAGGCCTGCTGCTAGTCGCGCCGCTCTATCTATACAACAGCTATGTTTTGAATATTGATGTGCTTTTTGAGATGCTGGAGTTTGCTAAAACTGCCACCCAGGGCGAGTTTTCCGAGGGCATCGTTTTCCCCTTTCTTTACTTTGGAAATGCAGAAGCCGGCATCGCGCTAGTTTGGATGCTTGGAGTTGTCATCGCTGGTTGGCAGCTGGCTCGCCATTCGAGACCGGCTGAGACGCATCGTGCCAGATTGTGGTTTGCTTGCCTGCTAATCCTGTACCTGCTGATGATTCTCTTTTCCACGGTCTTGCAGCAATTTGTTGTATACGGTCGCATCGCCCGAATGATGGTTCCATTTCTTGTGATGTTGTGTGCGTTCGCTGTCACGCCGTTGCTGATGTACCTTGGCAAGAAGGCGCTTCTTGTTTTTGTTGGGGCGATCAGCATTCTTGCGCTAGCGAATTTTGTCCCGGCGATTAGACAAGAATATTTCATTGAAGTCGCCAGGCGCGCAGAAAAGGAATATGGAGACTTGTCATACGAAACAACGCTGAGTCATCCGGTTATGCCCTTTGGGGTTTATGGAGAAGGAATCCCGCTTGCGCGCTACAAGCTTCTCAACGCGGGCTATTATTACCCGATTACAGAACCGGGCGATCGTCCAGAGGGAAATACCCTTATTGAAGTTTCGCATCCGTTCAATCACAGACCCTGGCAATATGAGGGCATGACGCCAGAAATGCGCGAGATCATCAACCGTGACGGGCTGTACATTTGGCTCATCGACAAGGGACCTGCCGCTGAAGAGTAGCGACGCCACTGGGTATTCTGGTATAGTGCAGTCAACACTTTCGAGGAGTAAATCCTTATGGTCGAAGTTGTCATCGCGGATGCCATCCGCACGCCCTTGGGCAAGCGCAATGGCTGGCTGCGCGAGCAGCATCCGGTCGGGTTGGGATCCCACGTCATTAGAGCCTTGCTCAAACGCAGCGGACTGGACAAGAGCGAAGTCGACCATGTGATCTTTGGCTGCGTCAGTCAAGTCGCGGAACAGACCCTCAACGTTGCCCGCAATATCGTTCTAGATGCAGAGCTTCCCATCGAAGTTCCAGCCACGGCGGTTGATTTCCAATGTGGTAGCAGTCAGCAGTCGATTCATATTGCTGCGGCAATGGTGAGTTCGGGGCAAGCGGATATTGTCATCGCCGGTGGCGTAGAAAGCATGACACGCGTGCCGATGGGCTCGAGCCTGGGCAATGGCGGCGCATCGCCCTTTACCGACAATATCATGGAGACCCATAACTTGATCCCGCAAGGGATCGCCTCGGACGAGATCGCCGCAAAGTGGGGCATCACCCGACTGGCGATGGACGAATTGAGTCTAGAGAGCCATCGGCGCGCCTGGAAAGCAACCGAAGCGGGTACTTTGCAAAGAGAAATCGCGCCCATCCTGGGTGTAGATGACGAGGGTAATCTGTTCCTGGTCGAGCGCGATCAAGGCATCCGCCCCTCGTCCACGCTGGAAAAAATGGCGCAACTCCAGCCTGTGTTTTCGCCAAGTGGCGTTACCACCGCGGGCAACAGCAGTCAAATCAGCGACGGCGCTGCTGCTGCTTTGGTGATGTCAGCCGCAAAAGCGCAGCAGCTTGGATTGAGAGCGCGGGCGCGCATCGTTGAGGCGACGACTGTCGGCAGCGACCCGCATCTGATGCTTACCGGACCCATACCCGCCACAAGAAAAGCGTTGCAGCGAGCCGGCATGGCTGTCGAAGACATTGATCTGTTCGAAGTCAACGAGGCTTTCGCATCGGTGCCGCGGATCTGGGAGCGGGACACCGGCGTCAATCTCGATCGGGTCAATATTTATGGTGGCGCCATTGCCCTGGGTCATCCCCTTGGCGGGTCCGGCGCGCGACTAATGACTACGCTGATCAACGCGCTTGAAACGACCGGCTCGCGCTATGGCCTGCAGACGATGTGCTGCGGCGGCGGGATGGCGACGGCGACCATCATCGAGCGGATTGAGACCTGACTACGGTAGGTCCCAGCGAGCTTGTAGGAACGCGAATACAGCGGTTGTGATGGTGGGTCTTAACCCGATTGACCGACAGGCGCGAGCGTGGAGCGAACACCGACGCCGGCCGACGCGCTATTGTTACTGGAGACCGTCGCCTGCTGTGACGATTGCGTCTGATCAGGGACCGGACACATCTCAATTGCTTTGTCTCGTTTGTCCGCAACGGCGCCCCGAAGTATATTGCTCTGCGATGGTTGCATCGCCAAAGCCGACTGGTACTGGTCCCGCGCCAGGCAGTGACGTCCTTGAATGGCATATACACCGCCATAGTTGCGGTACGCCTCCTGCAATTCGGTCAGGACCTGACCATTCCGGTAGTTGCTGAGACGGTATTCGTAAACAATGATGTTAAATAGCCGGACGGCTTCACCAGGATTGGTAACCTTCAGCTGCAAACCTCTTAGATAGATCTCTGCAACAGCGCGTTCATAATTCAATTCGCCGATATCTCCGTAGTTTTCGGCACGTCCGGTTGCCAAGATCGCCTCGGACAATCTGCCGCTGCGGAAAAGTCCTGTTGCCTGGGAAGTGAGCGCGGCAAACATGAGCTCGCGCACGCGCTCACGTTGGAAGTTGTCGTCCAACGCGATGATGGCGTCGAGAGTTGCCACCGCGCGTTGGTATTCCTGCGAGACGATATCCGCCTGCGCCTCCAGCAGCAAGGCATCCATATCGTACCTCGGACCATCGTCAATTGTTGCCACTGCTGTGGCCGGTTGCGTGACGGCCGCTGGCAAAGTGACGTTTGACTCTACTACCTCAGTCGGCAGCGGAATGGCAGTCGGTTGCGATTGCAAATAGAGCGCAGTAGCCATCGGGATGGTTTCGATGAGGCAGGGCGGCGGCGGTGTCAGCATCAGCAAATAGGCGAGCCTTGTCTGCACCATCTGCTGATTGCCGGCATCCATATCAACTTGAATGCGTTCGCATTGTTCACGCGTTTCCGCGGCGCTGGTAGCGGTCGCGTTGTCACGGGCGACAACGATGCCGGAACTCCAGCCGGCATAGGCCGACGCTAAAGCGATCAAGGCCGCCAGTACAACACAGACAAACGCAATCATTCCCCAGAGCAAACATCCCCGGCGTCGACGTGACGCGCGCCGCTGCTCTTGACTCATGATTTGCCTGGGCTGATAAGGATTGCCGGGTTGACTGTTTCCGGATGGTTGCATCACACGCGTGGATCCCGTCCGTAGGCGAAAAGGCGGCGAGTATTGTAGTCGACGGTTTTGCTCAACGCCAGCCGGCGCTTGCGCTGTGATCCAGCGCTTGACGGGATTCGAAAGGTCATGTTACACTCCCCGCATGAAGATTCAAACGAGCCAAGCGATGCCTATGGGGATGCCTTCGGTCTTTCGGGACAGACGGCGTTTGTCGCTCGCCTAGGCAATATACACTTGATATGTGATGCCGTCTGTCCCCGACAGGCGGTTTTTTTATTGGCGGTCACTTGCTTGCGGAGCCATTGTTCATCGGCTCACTGAAAAGGGGAAACGCGATGTCAGCACAATATATTCACGTATCGGTTGCCTGGCCCTACGCCAATGGCGATCTGCATATCGGGCATCTGGCTGGCGCCTATCTGCCGGCTGATATCTTCGCCCGTTTTCATCGTCTGCGGGGCAATCACGTGCTGATGGTCAGCGGATCCGACAGCCACGGCACGCCCATTACTGTGGAAGCGGACAAGCGCGGCACGACGCCGCTGGAGGTCTTTGAGCATTATCATGAACGCTTCCTGGAAACCCAGCGGAAAGTCGGCGTCAGCTACGATCTCTTTACTCACACCGACACCGAAAACCATCACCAGGTAGCGCAGGATATTTTCACAACGCTGCTGGAACGCGGCTACCTGTATAGAGAGAAGCAGACGCTGCTGTACAGCGAAAGCGAAAAGCGCTTCTTGCCCGATCGCTATGTGGAAGGCACTTGCTATATCTGCGGTTACGACGGCGCCCGCGGTGATCAGTGCGATAACTGCGGTAATTTGATGGACGCTATTCAACTGATTGATCCGCACAGCCGCAACAGACCCGAAGACAAGCTTGTCCCGCGCGAATCTGAGCATTATTTTCTCGATCTGGGCAAATTCACCGACGAAATCCTGGCCTACCTCGCGGAGCACGATCATCACTGGCGGCCGAACGTCAGCACATTCAGCCAGAATTTCGTCAAGGATGGGCTGCGCGGCCGCCCCATCACGCGCGATATCGAGTGGGGGATTCGTGTTCCGTTGGACGGCTGGGAGGACAAGCGGCTCTATGTCTGGTTCGATGCCGTCATGGGTTATTTCACTGCCAGTATCGAATGGGCGAAGAATATCGGAAAGCCCGACGAATGGAAGAAGTGGTGGTATAACCCGGAAGCCAAAATCTACAACTTCATCGGCAAAGACAACATTCCCTTCCACACCATCATCTGGCAGGCGGAACTCTTCGGCATCGACGGCATCTACAACGAAAACGATCCGGTCTATGGCGATATCCCGCTGCAATTACCTTACGATGTGCCCGCCAACGAATTCATGAACATTGAGGGCCAGCAATTCTCGACCTCGCGCAATTGGGCGGTTTGGCTGCCCGATCTGCTGGAACGCTATCAAGCCGACGCCGTGCGCTTTTATGTCGCGCGCACCTTCCCCGAGCGGCAAGACAGCGATTTTTCCTGGGAAGGTTTCCTGGCGCGTGTCAACAACGAATTGCTGGCGGCTTGGGGCAATCTGGTCAATCGCATGTTAGGCTTCGCCTTCAAGCGCTTTGATGGCGCAGTGCCCGCCTACGATGAATTGACCGCTGCGGACAGAGACATCATCGCTGCAACCGAAGCCGGCTTTGATACGGTCGGTGAGTTGCTAGGGCAGGTGCGTCCCAAAGAAGCGCTGGAAGAGGCGCTGAGCCTGGCGCGCGAGGTCAATGCCTGGCTCAACGAGCGCGAACCCTGGAAGACGCTCAAAGCCGATCGCGCGGATGCGGCGCGCTCGGTCTATGCTGCGTTGCGCTGCATTGACAACTTGAAAATCCTCTTCGCGCCTTTCACCCCCTTTAGCTCGCAGAAAGTGCACGAGATGCTCGGCTACGACGGGCAGCTCTTCGGCGAGCTCAATATCGAGTCTTTTTCCGAAGAGACGCGCGATCACCTGGCGCTGGTCTACGATGGCAGCGAGGCGACCGGCAAATGGGAGATCAGCGACTTGCAGCCGGGCCAGAAGCTGCGGCAGCCCTCGCCGCTTTTTACCAAGCTCGATCCCGAGATAGTCGAGCAGGAGCGGCAGTATCTGGGTCAGCCGCGGGTTGAGAATGAGATTGACTAACAACATAGTCGTTGTAGGGGCGACCCTTGGGTACGCCCGCTTTAGCATTCAAATCCAAGCCGTAGAACATTGTGCGGACATGTGTATAGGCGTATCATTGGTAGCTGAGCAAGTCATAAGATTTGGAAGGTCAAAATGCTAACTCGAGAGAGAATTGCCCTTAGAGTTCTCGAAGAATCCGGCGGACCGCTTTCAAAGACTACATTTGTGAAACTGTTGTTTCTTCTTCGCATGGAAACATCGGTGAGTCAGTTATCAAGTTTCTATGATTTTGTACCGTACAAGTATGGGCCATTCTCTTTTGCGCTATACAGAGATATCGACCGACTGGAAGCCTACGGATATGTTACAGAAGGCGAAGACCAGTTCTCCCTCAATACGAATCTCTCGGATGAAACTCGGCAACAAACCAGAAAACTTGCAAGACATTTCGAATTGGCCGTAGAAAATGTCTTTAACCGCTACGGACAGATGAAGCTTAGTCCGTTGATAAAAGACGTTTACGACAGGTATCGATGGTATGCACTCAACAGTGAGAGATCCGAACGCAAACAGTTCTCGTTTCCGTCACGCCCAAAGGCTTCGCCCGCTGTGTATACGATTGGATATGAAGGTAAATCAGTAGATGCTTTCTTCAATTATCTGCTTGAAAAAGGAATCGAGTCCATCATTGACGTAAGAGCGAATCCGGTTTCCAGAAAATACGGGTTCTCTGGAAGTCGTTTGAAACAGATTGGCGAAAGTATAGGATTTGATTATCAGCACGTTCCAAGTTTGGGTGTGTCTAGCAGTGAACGAGCGACGCTTAGCGATAAGGCATCCCGTGCTCGCTTGTTCATTAAATATGAGGCGACTACTCTTGTCGACCGCAAACAAGAAGTCAAAAAGGTTGGTTTATACATGCAAAGCAAGCCGTCCGTGCTGGTTTGTGTCGAAAAGGATGTCGAGTGTTGTCACCGGGGCAAATTGTCGCATGCAGTAGCTGAAGAGACTGGAATGGAGGTGATTCATCTGTGATGGCTCACACTGAAACAGAGCGGCATCTGAGAGTCCTGATCACTGTCAAAACTTATCCGATTCCATCAGATACCTACGACGAACTCGTTTGCACCGCAGGTGTGACAGAGGATGGAGAATTTGTTCGGCTGTATCCGGTCAACTTTAGAGATCTTCCGTACACTAAGAAATATCGGAAGTATCAATGGATCGAGGTGATGGTTAAAAAGCACGGCAGCAGAGATAGACGAAAAGAGAGCTACAGGCCAGTTGACGGGTCAATCATAAGACTTGGAGAACCTCTCGGGACTAAAGACAATTGGAGTGAACGTGCAAAGTATGCGTTGAAGAAAAAAGCCAAATCGATTGAAGACCTACGTGAACTTCAAGATATTGATCGGACTTCCCTTGGAGTTTTTAAGCCTAAGACCGTTCATGACCTAGTAGTTACTCCTGACGAACCAGATTGGAAACCTGAATATCTTGCTGCACTCAAACAAACCAGACTATGGGAAACTCGTCAGGCAAGTTTAACACCATTGCGGAAAGTGCCATTTAAGTTCCACTATCTTTTTGAGTGCGATGACCCAAGATGTAATGGTAGACACAGAATGTCAATCCACGATTGGGAAGTCGGCGCATTGTTTTGGGGATGCGTGGACAGAGGCGATTCACATGAAGTTGCGGCACAAAAAGTGAAGCACAAGTTTCTAACTGAAATTTGTGGCCCCAAGAAGGAAACTTACTTTTTCGTGGGTACTGTACATGGACATCCTAGGAGTTGGATTGTGCTAGGGGCCTTTTATCCTATGGCTGATGAGTTTAAGCTCAATTATCAGCAAACTCTTTTATAGATCGCTCATGGATAGACAGGGCTGCTTTCATTGAAACGGATGGCGCTGCAGCTCGTCCGCAATTCTCCGTGCTGAGCCCCGTTTCGCCCCAATCCCACCACCATGCTATACTGCCAGCAACTCCACCCACTCGGATACACCCCATGTCCCTGACCCGAACAACGCACATTGACCCGCGCTGGAAAGCCGTCGCCGAGGTCCTCGTCCACTACTCCACCGAGGTCCAGCCCGGCCAGCGCGTCATGATCGCCATGGGCGAAATCGAATCCTTCCCGCTGGCCCATGCCGTCTACGAAAGCTGCATCAAAGCCGGCGCCTACCCGCAAGTGCAATTCCTCTCGGAAAAGCTGCGCCACAGCCTGCTCGAACAGGGCTCAGCCGAGCAGCATAATTGGCTGCCGGAAATCGAAGCCTACGGCATGTCCTGGGCCGATGTCTATTTCGGCTTGCGCGGCGCCTATGATCTGAGCATACACGATGACATCCCGGCTGCGGCGCTGGCGGCCAATCAAGAGGCCATGGGCAAAGTCTCGACCTTGCGCTGGCAGAATACGCGCTGGTGCTTGGCGCGTGTTCCAAACGACGCGCTGGCGCGCCAAGCCGAAACCGATTTGAAAACGATCGAGGACATGTTCTTCGCCGCCTGCCTGATGGACTATCCCGCCGCCGCGCTAAAGTGGCGAGCGCAAGCCGCGCAACTCAAAGGCAGCGAAACGGTCCGCATCGTCGCCGGCGACGAGACCGATCTGCAGTTTTCCGTGCGAGGGCGGAAATGGATGGTGTTTGACGGCAAAATCAACATGCCCGATGGCGAAATCTACACCGCGCCGGTCAATGACACGCTGAACGGCAAAATCCGCTTCGAGTTGCCCGGCGTGCTCGGCGGCCAGCTGGCGCATGACATTCGCCTGGAATGGAAAGACGGTGTGCTCAGCCACGCCAGCGCCTCATCCAATGAGGACTTTCTCCAACGCATTCTGAAGACGGATGCCGGATCCAGCCGTCTGGGAGAGTTTGCGTTTGGTATGAATCCCTATGTCAACCGCTTCTGCAAGGATATACTTATCGACGAAAAAATTGGCGGGACGATCCATTTGGCGCTGGGTAGGGCCTATCCGGAATGTGGCGGGGTCAATCAATCGAGCATCCATTGGGATTTGATCAAGGACCTGCGCCAAAATGGTGCGGTATTCGTCGACGAAATTCCTATATTGGCGGATGGTAGAATCCTGATCTGATTAAATGGCGAGGAGGCGCTTATGCAATGAAGCCCGTCGCAGTGTTTTATTCACTTATCGAAACAGAAAGAAGGAATTTACGATGTCCAAGAAGAACCTGAGCCGCCGCGATTTCTTGCGTGTGAGCGGCGCCGCCGGCGCCGCTGTCGCCGGAGGATTGTCCCCCTTGGCTAATCTCTCGCGCGTCGGCGCCTAGGCAGACACCACGGTTAATGTGCTGACGGTCGGCGATCCCTATTATCATCCCGCTGGCTTTGCCCGGCATTATTGTCACCTCGATGTTTACTTTTGTCTTTAGCTGGAACAACGTGATCTTCCCGCTGGCGCTCAGCAAGCAGAGTACAACAACTTTGCCCGTCGGCACCATTAGTTTCTTCGCCTCGACCGGCGTCTTCTGGGGGCATATCGGGGCGACTGCTGTGGTGGCCATGCTGCCGCCCATGATCATCTTTCTGCTATTGGGGCGCTATGTCGTCCGCGGTCTTACCTTCGGCGCGGTGAAAGGATAGCGTAAATTGCAGGGGTCAACGGACGCCATCAGGGGTGCTACAAAGCTAAACCGGTCTTTACTACTTCGACTTCGGATACATAGGCGTTAGGCAGAGATGACACCTAAACTTGCAAGTGTCGATACCAAGCTGGATATCCCAACCAGTACCAGCGCGAGAACGCTGGCGCCGCCAGTAACTTTCATGGTCCAGCCGCGCTCTTTATTAATATTATTACTAAGCTCTTCAATCTGGTCCCGAATGTCTTTGGTCTGCGCGTCAATTTTTGCGTCGATCGCTTTGACAGCTTCATTAACTTCCTTGCGGACAAATTCTTTTGTGGCGAGGGACTGCAGGGTACCTTCGATTCTCCCAATACTGCGTTCGTGCTGGTTTAACTTGTCTTCGATGTCCATGTGGTTTCCTATGAGAATGGCATCCTTGCATCACATGCTAGTATACGAGATTTTGAAGTTAATCTCAAGTAAATGGGAGACAAACGCGAAGACAGCTAATATTCCAGACAATAACATTGTCCGGAGTTTGGCATTTTCATCGAGAAGGAGCTGAAATGAATAAAACGGGATTCGGTGTGATTGGAACCGGCATCGTGGGAGGCGCCTGGCATTCGCACGTCTACCACAATTTGCCGGGCGCGGAGTTAGTCGCCGTTTGCGACTTGGACGAAGGGCGGGCACGCGAAATCGCGGAGCGATACAGCGTGCCCCACGTTTTCACCGACTTTCGCGATCTGCTGGCGCGCGACGATATCGTCGCTGTGTCCATCGCCACGCCCGATTTCGCCCATCGCGATCTCGCCGTGGCGGCGGCTAAAGCCGGCAAGCATATCCTGGTGGAAAAGCCCTTGGCGACCACCGTCGAAGATGCCGATGCCATCCTCGAAGCCGTCGAAGAAGCCGGCGTCAAGCTCATGGTCGACTTCCACAACCGAGTCAATCCACCTTTTGTACAGGCGCGCCAAAGCGTTCTGGATGGCGAATTGGGAGAACTCAAATACATCTATGCCCGCCTGAGCAACACCACCTTTGTGCCCACGCAAATGTTACCCTGGGCCAGCAAAAGCTCGGCACTCTGGTTCTTGGCCAGCCATACTTTTGATATGTCTCACTGGCTGTTGAACGACAAGCCCGTTCGTGTTTATGCCGTCAGCCGATCAGGCCTTTTGCGCGACAAAGGCGTCGATACGCAAGACTTTCATGTCGCCATCGTGGAGTTCGAAAAGGGCGCGGTCGTTACGCTGGAGAACAGTTGGATTTTGCCGGAGACCGAACCTAACGTTTTCAACTTAAAAATGGAAGTCTTGGGCAGCGAAGGTGTGCTCTATATCAACACCTCCGACCACCGCACAGTCGAGAAATACACGCGCGATTCAGTTAGCTTGCCCGATGTGCTTGGCTTCACGCTCGATGCCAGTTCGGCGCGCATGAGCGGCTTTGTCTTGGAAGCGATCGCCCGCTTCGTTGATGCTGTTGTTGAGGACAAACCCGTTCTTGCAACCGGCGCCGAGGCGGCGCTGGTCACACGTGTGCTTTGCGCTATCGAGGAATTGGCGCGCACGGGTCAGCCTGTAAATTTGGATTAGAGGATTGGGCTCATGAAGGACGATCGGCTGCTGCTGGGCATCGATATCGGCACTTCCAGCTCTAAAGGCGTGCTGGTGAGCCTCGACGGCCAGCTAATCGCCGAGCAGTCCATGCCGCACGGTTTTGATATCCCGCAGCCGGGCTGGGCGGAGCAAGACGCCGACGCCATCTGGTGGCATGACTTTTGCACGATATCTCGCGGACTAATCACGGCTGCGAACATCAATCCGGCGCGTATCGCCGGTGTCGCCTGCAGCGCCATTGCGCCAACCATGTTGCCGCTCGATGAAAACTACAAACCGCTGCGACCCTCAATCCTCTACGGCATTGATACCCGCGCCGGCCAAGAGATCGACGACCTGACGGCGGAATTCGGCGAGGATGAGATTTTCGCGCGCACCGGTCAATCACTTTCGGCGCAGTCAGTCGGTCCCAAGGTACTCTGGTATCGTCGTCATCAGCCCGAATTATTCGAGCGCACGCGCAAAATCGCCACTGCATCAACTTACCTCGTCTACCGCCTGACCGGTCGCTTTGTCGTCGACAACTACGTCGCGCCTTACTTCGCGCCCTTCTTTGATGTGCACGCACTGGCTTGGCACAAGGACTGGGTCGAGACAATCTGTCCTCCGGAGTGGCTGCCGGAGACCCTCTGGTCGGGGCAGCAAGCTGGCGTGGTCACACCAGATGCTGCCGCAGAGACTGGGATTCCCGCCGGTACGCCGGTCGCTACCGGAACCGCCGATGCGCTCGCCGAGGCGATTGCCGCCGGAGCTACCGAATCCGGCGATCTGATGGTGATGTACGGCACCACGCTGTTTTTGATCCAAACCACCAAAGCCTATCGCCCGCACCGCGATCTCTGGGCGTCGGTGGGCATCGTGCCCGGCAGCGCCATTCTCGCGGCCGGCTTGTCGACATCGGGCGCGCTTCTTACCTGGTTCCGCGATGAACTGGCCCATGCCGAGCGGCAACAAGCCGAGCGCGAGGGCGTGAACGCCTTCGCCCTGCTTTCGGAGAATGCCGCGCGTATCGACGCGGGCAGCAAGGGCTTGATCACTTTGCCTTATTTCAGCGGCGAACGCACCCCCATCAACGATGTGCACGCCAAAGGCATGATCTTCGGATTAAGCCTCAGCCACAGTCGCGCCCATCTCTACCGCAGCGTATTGGAAGGCATCGGCTATGGATTGCGCCACAATATCGAAGCCATGGCCGAAGTTGACGCCCGGCCGCAACGTTTGCTTGCCATCGGCGGCGGCGTGCAGGATCCGCTCTGGCTGCAAATCTGCAGCGACGTCAGCGGTTTGCCGCAAGACGTACCGCGCCTAACGATCGGCGCAGCTTATGGCGATGCCTACCTGGCCGGTATGGCGGCCGGCATCTATGACGATTTCGCGCCTCTACGAGACACCTGGGTGAAGATCGACCGCCGCATACTACCCAACGCCGAGGCGAAGGCGATCTACGACGATCTTTATCCCATCTATCGCGATCTCTATCTCGACAACCGGCATCACATGCGCCGCCTGTCGCGATTCAATTGAGCAACGTCGGTTTAATTCACACCCGAGGCTCCTGCATGTTGCAATTGCGGAGTGGGGAATCCGCTAGTGGTTAAAACTAGACTTATGAAATATCTCCCTGCATATTTCTGTTTTTGACATCTATCTCAATTGAATTATTGAGTAAGGAAAGGGATTCTAGATGGCTACAAAGAAAGCAGAAAAGGATGCCGACAACGTAGCCGCAGTGATCGAGAAAATCCCCACGATGTTTGGGCTGCATGCCTCCATGGGCGAGCGCCTTCATGAAATCATCGTGGCGGCCGATGCTGATCTCAAGCCGAGATTGTGGTATGGCATGCCCGGGTATGCGAAGGACGGTCCGGTCCTCGTCTTTTTCCGTGTGGACGACTATATAACTTTCGGTCTCACCGAAAAGGCGAATTTGACTATCGAGGAAGGCGCCAAAGATCAGCTCATGCCATCCGCCTGGTTCCTTACCGACTTGGACGACGCGACCGAGGCCAAGATCGCGGACATCGTGCGGGTGGCTACGAGCTGAGGGCGCGCTGTCTGTCTAGTTTCAGGGGGCACGATTGACCATCGAAATGAGAATGACCACGGGACCCTTCCTGTTGCTGGGACTTGCGACGATGCCTAAAGGCCGGCATGGCGGCAGGTGATCGCTGTAAGATAGCTGGGTGAAGATTGAGCGCCGCACACTACCGAACACCGAGGCGAAGGCGGTCTACGGCGATCCCTATCCGATTTATCGCAATCTCTACTGCGACAGCCGACATCACATGCGCCAGCTGTCGGGCCGTGCCGTAAGTTTATCTTTCAGCCAATCAAGTCGTTAAGCACGGTTCGAGTGTTCCAATGGCGGTTGACGTATCTGGTGCCTAGTTTGACACTTAGGCACATGATAGCAATCACGTCCGCTGCTATCAATTTGTCAAAAAGATGATAAGATGGCACTGTTGTCAAACGCTGGTAGGCAAAAGGGCAATTATCGTGTCCGATCTAATTTCATACGATGAAAAAATAGAAAGTATCTTCCGCAACAATTTGAAAATCGAATCGAATCCTATGTCGATCGAGACACTGTTCACTGGACGCCTTCGCAATCGTATAACGTACGACCCTTACTACCAGCGCAATTACGTTTGGGACAAGCAGAAGGCTACTTATTTCATAGAGAGCATTCTGCTCGGCACTGAAATCCCGCCTCTCATTTTCTTTAACGGAAGTGGACAAATTGAGGTAATTGATGGAAGGCAGCGATTTCAGACTATTGATCGTTTTATGAAGAGTGAATTCGATCTCGACATCCGGGGTCTCTTCACGATGAAACGCTTGGCTCGCATTAACTATGAGCGGCTCAATGATGACATCAAGAACACCTTTCTTGATACAACGCTGCGTGTAATAGAATTTACAGTTGTAGCGTCGGATGAAATAGATGACGTTCAAGAGGATATCGTCAAAAAGGAAGTCTTCAGAAGATATAACTCCGGAATTACGCCACTTCGAAAAGCTGAATTCCAGAAAGCACTATATATCGATGACAATGTGACGGAGTACTTCCGCAATATACTGGAGTCTGATAGACAGTTTTTGCACGATGCAGTCTCTGTACTAGGACGAGAGCGCGATCAGCCTCGCATTGATGACCCGCGCCTAATTGACGAGATGATGCAAAATGTTCGAAAGCTGCTCGTGCTGCAGGAGGTGCCAATTCAATATTATGAAAGTGCACCCGGCAAAGAAGTCGCAAAGATAATTTACGATGACTTTTCGGAAAGAAATGATGCTGGGGAGGTTCTCATTTCTTTTCGCTCCAAAATTGACGTTTTGAAAGTGTTACGTGAGCGTGTTACGACGAAAAACCATGCAAACAATCGTTATCTATTTGAAGCGTTGTACTGGTCACTAGCCATTCTTGAGAAAGAAGGTGTCGATTTCAATCTGGTGTTAGATGATGAATTGATTATGAGTTTACGGCAACACGTAAAAAACCAGTCGCACGTTTATGATTCGGAAACGCCCGTGTTCAGAGCGGTCTTGATCGCGCGGTTTCAAACGACTGCCGACTTTTTTGCAGATTACTTTGATAAACCTAATCTGAGTAATCTGTATGTGAACAACAGAGGTAGAGTTAGTATCAATCAGTATCGCAGCGAAGACCTGCCGCCCACCGCCATTCAAGATGTATCAGACCTACGGCTGAAGAAACCAGATGCGCAAACTTTGACCGTGGAGAACTTGAACAATCGTATGCATCGGCGCCGGTTCCTTGTCCGGCCTCCGTATCAGCGGTATGAATCAATAACCAATGTCAAGTCGTCTGCAATTATAGAGAGCATGCTCCTGGGAATTAAGCTACCCCCTATTTTCGTGTTCAATCGCAAAGACGGAGTCCAGGAAGTAATTGATGGACAGCAACGGATACTCTCAGTTCTAGGCTTCTTGAATCTTGAGTTCCTTGATGAAAGAGGTGAGTGGACTCGCAGCGATAAGGCGGGTTTCCGACTGAGCAAGTTGCGCATATTGAGAGAATTGAATAGCAAATGCTTTGAAGACTTGGACATAGGTCTTCGAGATAAGTTATGGGACTTTACACTGTATCAGGTAACTATTGACGAGTCTCTGAATCCAGACTTCGAACCAGTTGATTTGTTCATCCGCCTTAACAATAAACCGTATCCAATTAAGGATAACACATTTGAAATGTGGAATTCGTATGTTGATAGAGATATTGTCCAGAGAATAAAGGATATGGCGTCTAGGTACTCTGGTTGGTTTTATTATCGCAAAGACAATAAACGAATGGATAACGAAAACCTGTACACAACTTTGGCATATCTTGAGTACTACACCAACCAGGGCAAGCTTATGAGTGTATACGAGTTTTTCCCTCAAGGTGAACGGATATATTCTCGAGTCAAGTCGACCGGCGATATAACAAAGCTGCTAGAGTTGGTTTCCCAAGATTCAACCAATAAGGCAAGATTTTGGAAAGCAATAAGTGCGGTTGAATCATTCATCAAAAAGGTTAGAACTCTGCTAATAGAGACAAACATATCAGAAAATGAAGACCGCTACATAAATCGACAACTGACAAGTCTATTTGGCACTGATCGAAGAACACGCAATCAGTTTTATGTTCTGTGGTTCATTCTTAGCAAGATTAGCCATTCAATGATACTGTCCCGATCGACAATCGCTTAAGAGTTGCATCTACCAGACTCTACGCTTTATTGGGAACACAGAAGAAGTTGATGAAGAATCTGCAGTTGACTCGTTTCACAGTCTGGTTTCCGAAATCTGGGACAGGCATTGTACGGCCGACCGCAAACTGAAATTGACCTCAGATCAGATATCGAGTCAGATTGTTGCGCAAGAGCATATTTGCCCAATATGCCAAAATCAGCTCTACATTGGCGACGATATTGAGGTAGATCACATTGAACCTCTTTCTGTGGGAGGACAAGACTCTATCGAAAATTTGCAGATTGTTCACAGGACGTGTAATCGCGTTAAAGGAAACAGTCCCTCAATGTCCTAAACGATGCGGATCAAACCCGCAATAGACATCTTCTCGCTTCTCCGCCACAATGAGCGGCGTCGTTGTGTCCTCAACCAGTCCCCGGAGCCCCCATGCCCCGCCAAGCCAATATGTACGACTCCCACATGCACACGACCCTTTGCAAACATGCCCGCGGCGTTCCCGCCGACTACGCGAAGGAAGCCGAGAAGAAGGGCTTGCGCGGCATCACCTTCACCTGCCACAGTCCCATGCCTTTCGGCTGGAATCCCGGCGTGCGCATGAGCATCAATCAGCTGCCGCAATATGTGGACATGATCAGGCAAACACGCGACGAGTTTGCCGGACGCGTCGATGTGCGCCTGGGCATGGAAAGCGACTATATGCCCGGTATGGAGAGCTGGCTGGAGGATTTACACCGCAAAGCCGACTTCAGTTATATCCTGGGCTCGGTGCATCCGCAGACCAACGAATATCAGGCGATCTATCTCGAGGGATTCTCGCGCTTGGCATACGAAAAGAGTTATTTCAAAAACCTGGCAAATGCAGCGGAAACGGGTCTATTTGATTGTTTGAGCCATCCCGATATCGTGAAGATCGTGCATCCCAAGCAATACGATGTCGCCGATCATCTTGATACGATTCGCCACGCCCTGGACCGTATCTCCAGAACTGGCATCGCCATGGAATTAAATACCAGCGGCGTCAACAAACCCTATCCGGAAATGAATCCCGGTATGGAAATCTTGCAAGAGATGGCAAAACGGGGGATTCCAGTGGTGCTTGGCTCCGATTCGCATGACGCCTACCGCGTTGGCGCCGACTTCGACAAAGCGCTCGACAAGCTCGAAAGCGTCGGCTACGAATCGGTCAGCTATTATATAGATCGTCAACGCCACGAATTGAGAATCAGCGAGGTCCTTCTGCCGCAACTGCAGGCACGCCTTTTCTAGACACGGCTATCCAATTGTTTTCGCTCTTTTCCTTGGGCTATTCCTCCACGACGGAAAGAAGAGCGGGGTCCGACGCTTTTTCCTGATGGGGATATCACGCCATATAAGCTTTAGGTCACGCCCATGGATGCTTTTGGGGAAGCGCCGGGCTGCGGTTGACAGCGCCTTCCGTTAAACGCTGCCAGTAACGCCTTGATCGAGCTCCGCGCGCATTAACTGGCGCGCCTCGCTGATGGTCTCGGCGAAGCGCAAGTTACTTACTGCCCCTTGGTTGAGCTTGCCTACCGTATCGACGACGCTGCGGAGGATTCCGTTCATTCCAACAACGACCAAGGGACCGTTGTCCCGGCTTTTGCGGCTCATCCGGAGCAACTCTCTGAATTGATTCCAGCCTTCGCGATCAATTAGGCGTCCACGCGGCCAGGCCAGCGCTTCGCGGAAATCCATAATAGCGCCAATTAGTTGCTGGCGTTCCCTGGAGATGCGGCGCGTGACCCGCAGAACCGCTCCCAAGTCTTCCCAAGTCCAATGATTCTTGAATTCGAGCAAGAAAACTTTCTGTTCTTTTCCGTCCCAGAATAGATCAATTCCCATGGCACGACCCTAAACCATCTAATTTATGATACGGGTAACAGCCATTTGCGGCAAGTTTTCTGGTCGAACCGTCTCGTGCGTTTCTGTCTATGAGTCCCATGCAGTGATGATCGCAGAAAGTATGTGCGACTTCGGGACCGCTTGATCACGCCCCGTTCTTGTACCAGTCGTCGCGGGTCAGCGGCAGGTTGCCGTGCGCGGTCTTGCCATCCTGGGATTTGTACAACAAAGCTTGGTGAATGGAATTGTAGCCGGATTCGAAGACCCAGCGCGCGCCCGCCAGATAGATCCGCCATTGGCGATAGCCGATGGGACCCATCATATCCAGGATCGTCTGCTCCTGCGCCTCGTAGCGCGCCAGCCAGTGCTTTAGCGTCAAGGCATAGTGCTCGCGCAGGCTCTCCACATCTCGGCACTCGAAGTTTGCCTTGGCAGCGACATCCAGCATGTAGGCAATAGGCTGGCTGTCACCATCGGGAAAAACATATTGCTGCACGAAGGAATCCTGTGCTTCGTACAGCGCCTCAAATGGCGCGCTCAATAGCGTAATCCCGTGATTGAGAATAACACCGCCAGGCTTCAACAAACGATAGGCTTTCTCAAAATAGACGCCCAGGTTTTCCCGTCCCACATGCTCCACCATGCCGATGCTGACGATCTTGTCAAATGGTTTGGACTCGTCCGCGTTGCGGTAATCCAGCAATTCAACGCGGCAGCGATCGGCCAGCCCAGCCACGGCGATGCGCTCGTTTGCCAGCGCCAATTGCTTTTCGCTGAGTGTGATGCCCAAGGCATCCACGCCGAAGTGCTCGGCGGCGTACATGATAAGCGCGCCCCAACCGCAGCCGATATCCAGCAAGCGCTCACCCGGCTGCAGGCGCAGCTTGCGGCAGATGTAGTCGAGCTTGCGGCTCTGCGCGGTATCAATGCTTTCGTCTGGATCGGCAAAATAGGCGCAGGAATAGACCATCTTTTCGTCGAGCCATAGCTGATAAAACTCGTTTGATACATCGTAATGATACTGAATCGCTTGTCGATCGCGATTGATTGAGTGTTTCTGTCCCGTGATATGGGCGGTCTGCTCATTCGAGCCTGTCGAGAGTGAAGGCAAACGCAACAGTTTCGGCGCAAAGCGCAAGGTATCGCGCCAAGTCCAGTTTTCCCAGAGATAGCGCGCCAGGTCAATCGCCTCGTACATATTGCCTTCGATTTCGAAATCACCAAACATATACGCTTCGCCGAGGCGACGTTCGGTCGGCGGAAAGAACATGCGGCGTAGCGCCGACGAATGATTGAGCACAATCGTAAAGCGGTGCTCCGACGACCCAGGTTGTTCCCAAACAGTTCCATCCCATAAACGTACAGCAAAATCGCGATCTGGATAGCCGGAAAAGACCCCTTGCAGAAGGTCCAGAGTTTGCGGAACAAAGCGATCTTGAACCGAGATTCGCGCATTGGCCAAAACGCACCTCCTCTTACACGTGACGCTGTTCCACGCCATAGGCGCGGCAACAGCGCTTGTACCATCCACCTGACATTATAACAATTTTGCCGGCCTCTTGCGAAATGCCTATACCGCAAACGGATTGCGTAGGTGCTGCCACCAATACCTGCCGCAAAACGTATACGTGTTGATCTGGTCAGCTTATCCGGTCAGGTTCTTACAAACGCGATTCCAATATAGGTTCTGCTAACCTGATTGACATGTCCACACCGGAGTCTGACCTGCGATTGATAGTCGTTGCGGCTAATTTACTAGCGCGCGCCGGATTGGCGGCTTTAATGGAGGAGCGCGGATTCACTGTTGTTGCGCAAAGCGACGGAAGCGATCTAGAGCGCCTCGTCGATGACGGGCAAGCGGATGCGCTGATTGTTGATCTGGCCTGGCAGAGCGAGTCTCTGCGCCAATCCCTCGCAGAATGCGTGGGCCACATACCGATGCTGGCTTTGATCTCGGATGACGAAACTGAAGAGTCTCTGCTGGCGCTGGTCGGGACAATGGCTGCATTTCCCGGCTACGGAATCTTGCCGCGCGAAAGCGATCCCGATGCCTTCGCAAGCGCATTAAACGCCATCGACTTTGGTTTGATTGTGCTTGATCCCAGCTTGCGACGCCTGCAAGGCCTGTCATGGGAACGTCAATTGAAGGCGGACAAGTCGCCCTTGACCGCACGCGAAAACGAAGTCTTGCAGTTGCTCGCGCGCGGCATGACTAACAAGGCCATTGCCCTGGAACTGGGCATCACCGAGCATACCATTAAATTTCATGTCAACGCGATCATGGGCAAGCTTGGCGCGCAGAGCCGCACCGAAGCCGTCGTCCGCGCCTCACAACTGGGCATGATCGTGCTGTAAGCAGCCGCAGTCATCGGCCGCCGGACTGTGCTTTTCGTCTATTCGCGATTAGGATATCGGTTACGAATTGTGCTGATAGGTTTGGCGGATTGATCCGTCGAGGTCCAATGAGAGTTTTCATTACCGGCGCTACCGGATTCGTCGGCTCGCATGTTGCCCGCAAGCTGGCTGGAGCGGGCCACGATCTGCGCGTTCTCTACCGCTCGGAAAACAAGCTGGCGATCTTGGAAGGCCTAAGCTATGAGGGCGTCGCCGGTGACCTCGACGACTTGGAATTGCTAAGGCGCGCCTGTGACGACTGCGAGATCGTTTTCCACGTGGCCGCAAAAGCCGACTATTGGAAAGACGATGACAAAGATGCCCTCTGGCGCATCAATGTCGAAGGCACGCGGAACGTATTAAAGGCGGCGCAAGCCGCCGGCGTCAGGCGCGTCGTCTTCACAAGCAGCGCCGCGACTGTCGGTATCCGTGCGGGCAGCGCGCTCTCGGACGAGAGCGACCGCTTCAATCTGTCGCCGGAGCGCTATCTATACGCCTATTCCAAAGTCAAAGCCGAGCAACTTGTGGCTGAATTTGTCGGCGACGGGCTCGATGTCGTGATCCTCAATCCGACCGTAGTCATCGGTCCGGGCGATCTCAACGCCATCTCCGGTACTTTCGTCATCGAAACGGCGCGTTACCAATGGGCCGTGCCGATTTCGTCCGGCGGCCTGGCTGTCATCGATGTGCGGGATGTGGCGCAGGCGCATGTCAATGCCATCGACCGCGGCTGCAACGGCGAGCGTTACATACTCAACACCGCCAATTATCCCTACAGCGAGTGGTTCGCCATGATCGCGGGTGCCTGCGGCGCCCGCAAGCCGGTATTCCATACGCCCGACTTCATGTTGGAGCCGATCGCGCATGTGATCGAGACCTTGCGCCGCTTGGGTATCGAGACGCCAATGGACGCGGACCAAACACGATTGGGCGGCACCTTCGTTTATTTTGATGGCAGCAAGGCTCACCGTGAGCTTTTTACACCCGAAATCGACATCGAAACCAGCCTGAAAGACACCTGGCAGTGGTATGTCGAACGGGACTATATCAAGCACAATCTGTTGACGCGCTTGATTGGTTTGTTTTAGCCTGCGTCTCTTTCGCAAATTGCCCGCGCGATCAAATCCGCAAATAGCGCGCGCGCTGCACCATCCATGCGCTCGGGATGGAATTGCACGCCGACAATCCGTCCATCGTCCGATTCCAGCGCTTCGATGACGCCGTCCGCCGCGCGTGCCGCCACGCGCAAACCCGCGCCCAGATCCGCGACAGCCTGAATATGGTGGGTATTGGTAATCAGCCATTCCGCTTGCAGGACATCTCTCAAACGCGTGCCTGGCGTGACGCGAATCTCGTGTTGGGTCGCGCCACGGTCGGCGCTGTGGACGTCGGCCTTTGCCTGCGCCTGGGCGTCGCCGTAAATGGTGCCGCCGGTCATGGCGTTGACAAACTGCATGCCATAACAGATGCCCAGCACGGGTCGCATGGACACAGCGCGATAGATCAATTCGTCGCTGAGATCGCGCTGTGCTTCGGTTGCGGGCAAATCCGCCGGAAGCTGGCCGATCAAACCACGCGTGATGCCCGGGCCGCCGGTGATAATCAAGCCATCAAGCAGCGCCGCAAACTCGGCGGCGGCCCGGGCAGTCTTTAGCAGCGGCACGATGACCGGGATGCCACCGGCCTCTTCAACCGCATGAACATAACGAATGTCAAGTGATTGACGTCCGTCTTCCAAACTCGTGGTGATACCAATTCGTGGCGATTTCATCGTCGGATGATGCTAGGTCGATCTGAAGAGCGCGTTGCTTTGGTCGCCGACGAATTGCGGAAGATTGCGCTGCCCAAGCATTTGACGAATGGCATGTACCTCGCCCAGGTGATACCAATAGTGGTAGATGGTGCGGTATAACATGGTGCCAATCGAATCTTGAAGCGGCTCGCCCTTCCACTGGAAGTGCTCCAGCAGCATTTCTGTAGTCAGCGTATCCAGGAAAACATCGGCATTCGTTGTCAACTCGTGCCAGGCCGCCCACATATCGTCGAGCTTTGGGGTCGAGCGCGGGCTGCCAAATCCGCAGATCTTACGCAGTTCCGGTTGAACGACTTTGTTCTGCGCCAAAAACACGAAGTAGTTGCTCTCATGCGCGGCCAAATGCCCGATCGTCCAACTGATGCAGTTCATCTGCCCATGATGCACATACGCGTCCTGCAGGCTCAAACCTTCCAGGCAGCGTAGAAACTCGCTCCGTGTAAAGCGCAATTGCTCTACCATGGTATGCGCCATCATCAGCCCCCGTTCTTCGCTCGTTTCTCATTAGGCTGATAATACTCATTGGGCTATAGTCTCGCAACCGCGGCCAACAGCCGATCGGTCCCGCAGCCCCAGTGAGCTTGTGCGTTTCGTCTTTGCACGAGGCCAAATCGAGCGGCTGAGCGCCGAGGTTATTAGTCCCTGATGAGTCGGGCCAGGGCTTGAGGAGTGGCGGATGCAATGGGAATGTCGCCAAGCGCAATGGGCGCAGGGGCGCAGCAGTCCACAGCAACGGGATCGCAGCAGGGCGCATCATCCTGGTAATCCGTGACACACACACCCGTCTCCGGCAGATTCAACTGCACATCACGGGCCGCTTGCCAGTCGCCGGCCAGAGCCGCCACCACCGAGCGCGCCTGTTCGTAACCGGTCGCCAGCAAAAAAGTAGGCGCGCGTCCGTAGCTTTTCATCCCGACGATATAGAAGTCTTTCTCAGGCTGGCGTAATTCGGCCTCGCCGTGCGGGCGTACCGTGCCACAACTATGCAGGTACGGGTCGATTAGCGGTGCTAACGCGCGGCTGCTCTCAACAACGAGATCCAGGTCCAGGCGCAGTTCTCGCAGCACCTGTAAGTCGGGCCGGGCGCCCGTGCAAACGATAAGTTCGTCTACCTCCGCGCTATAAGACGCGCCATCCAGATCACCATTGATTACCAGAACGCTGCCATGTTCGTCTATTTTCGAGATGCGAAACGGCGCCAGGATTTCCATTGCGCCGGCCTCTACAGCTTGGCGAATCAAGGTTCCGAGCTGTCCGCGCGCCGGCAAGGCATCGTTCTCGCCCCCGCCATAGATGCGTAGCAGGTTTGCGCCGCGCAGCGCCCAGATGATTGACGTGCTCGGTACAACGGTCGCCAGGCGTGACAAATCGAGCAAGCTGTTGATCGCAGAATGTCCGCTGCCCACCACCATGACTCGTTTGCCCCGGTAGCGATCTCGCGCGTCGCCATCGATATCGGGTATCCCGTAGCAGATGCGCTGACGCCGCTGCACTTCACCGAGCGCGGGCAATCCGTCTGCGCCGGCGGGATTGGGATTGTGCCAGGTTCCCGACGCGTCAATCACTGCGCGAGCCTCAAATTGGTTTTCGCTACCGTCGGCCAGGGTGACTCGCAGCAAAAACGGCGCATCGTCTCGTCCGCGGTCTTTCATCTTGTCATGATGACGCCGAGAAAGCGCGATTACGTGGGCGCGAGTATGAATGATGCCTCGCATGACGGGCAACTCCGCCAAGGGGCGGAGATAGCGCTCAACTAATTCCGCGCCGGTTGGCAGTTCGTCAGGGGGTGGGGCGGTCCAGCCAGCCGCTTCCAAGAGACGGACGCTGGCGGCGTCCATGTTGAATTGCCAGGGCGAAAACATGCGTACATGTCCCCAATCGCGTGCGCTTGCGCCGACCTTCGATCCGGATTCAAACAAAATCGCTTTTTCGCCGCGTTCCAGCAGATGCGCGGCGGCTGCCAATCCAACTGGACCCCCACCAATGATTGCGACAGGTAAATTGCTCATGTTCACTTCCTCAGACAGCATCAATGAATACGTCAACAGTTATAATATCGATGATAGTCGATATGTCAATAGTTGTGTCGAAAATTACTTTGCGGACCGTTTCGGACCGCTCAGTAACCTAACTTCAGGGCCACTTCTTCCAGGCTGTCGGTCGGTCCGATCAGCGTCAATTCATCCTCAAGATGCAAATTGGTATAGCCATGCGGCACGATCGAATGCCCACGCCGCGCGATCGCTATCACCAGCACATCATCCGGCAGAATCAACTCGCGCAGGTGCAAACCATCCACACTCGGATCGGTGATCGTTACCTGTATCACATCGTGTTCCGGGTCATCTTCGAAGACCATCGCCGCCAATTGTGGCGCGCGCACGAAGTTATCCAGCAAATGCACCATGGCGTTCACTGGATCCAGCACATGTACGCCCATTTCGCGGAACTGTTCTACCAGACTGAAGGTATTGAGCCGAGCGATCTGTCTCGTAATGCCGAAATCCTCGTAAAAAATCTGACACAGCCTAAGGCTGTCGTCGTCACTCGGCAGAAGCGTGACCGCCACTTCGGTTTTCGGCTCGATGATCTTGTGCAATTCCTCAGCCGAGATATCAGGCAGCCAGTGCTCGTTACGCAGACCGTCAGATGCCGCCAGCGATGACACGTGCGACTGATCGATATCAAGCAGCTTGACCCGCCAGCCGTGTGCCAATAACCGTTCTGCCAATTGACGCGACTGATTCTCGATGCCGACGATTACCACATCCAGGATCTCGTCGTCCTTGATGTCCTTGGGCAAATGCGACTCGCCGACCAGGCGAATGGCGAATTTGAAAAAAGGAGGTCCGGCCAGTTGGCTTAATACGATCACAGCTACCATCAAGGTAGTGAAATCGTTGCCAAACTGCGGGAATTCGATCGCCACCTCTTTTGCCAAGCCCAAGCCGACACCCGCCTGTGTGATGTAAGCCATCCAGGTCAAACGGTTTAACTGTGGCGGATCACCCGCGAGCGTACCGCCGAGATAGCCGCCTATGAAGAGCGCAACCAGCCTGGCCGCAAAGATCAGCACAGTGACGGGAAGTATCGTCGCTACAATGCCTATGTCCAGGGATTCGCCAATCAGCGTAAAGAAAATGACAAAGATTGGTATCTCCACGCGATGCAACAAATGACGCAATTCATCGCGATAAGTTGTCCGATTGGCCAGCCAAAAGCTCGCCGCTATGCAGATAAGCAGTGGCTCGAATGATAGTTCAAATGGCATTTGCTCGTGGCTAAAATGGCGTAATTCTCTCGAGAGGACAAACACCAGCAAACCGATTAGCAGGATTAAGGGTATCTTGAGCCACTCTTCCCAATGCGTGCGCAAGACCTGTATCAGCAATTTGCCCACCAAAATACCGAGCAAAATAGAACCGAGTATCTCGACACTCACAAGTGCCACAAAGGCCAGATCGAAACGCTGCCCGGTCAATAGCGTGCTAACGATAGCGGTACAGAGCGCGAAGAGGACGACGATAATCACATCAATGGTCAGCGTGACCCCGAGTGCCGTTTTCGTGAAGGGACCGCGCGCTCGCATTTCGTTGATAATCGCAATCGCTGAAGAGGGCGATCTGGTCGCTAGGATCGTGCCTCCCAATAGCGCTGCCGCCAGCTTGCCCGCCATCGACAGCTCTCGCATGAACGGGATGAATTCAGCAAGCAGCAGGATCGCCGCGCCGGTCACGATATAGATCGTCACTATCAGTGTAAAGGTAGTCCAGCCGATGCTGCGGTAACGGCCGCGCAATTCGTCCAGCGCCATCTCTCCGCCGGCGACAAAGGCGATAAAGGCCAGTGACATTTCGTCCAGGAAGCGCAGCACGTCGACGTCCGGCGTCGACATAAAGCGCAAAACGAATGGGCCAGCTAAAATGCCCGCGAGCAAGTAGCCGCTTATGAGCGGCAAGTGCAAATGAGTAGCCAGGCGTCCAACCTGGTACGCAGCTAATACGATAAAAGCAAAACTGGCTAGCGAGGCCGCCAGAAATCCGATATCCAAAGTCTGATCCTTAAGTCAAAAGTGAAAGATCTTTGCTGTCAGCAAAGTGTGGGCGTATTTTAGCAACTCGTGCTTGACTGTACAGGCTGTACAGATGAAGCGGAGGGCTGCGAACGATTATGCCGAGGGAGCGACTTTATGCCGCCTCTCCAAATCCGCCGCCAGCTGACCCATCAGGGTAACGGTTTGCCGCAAATCGGATGGCGTGGTGCGCGGATTGTTCGTGACCATGCGCATGATCCGCCTCCCTAGCAGCTTGGAAGTCGAAGCGAAGGCGAATCCATTCGCGGCCATGGCGCCCGGCAACGCATCCGTCACCGCATCGGCGAGCCCACCATCGCCGTCGCTCGGCTTGTAACGAAAGGTCACAATAGCCATTTGCGCCGGGGTGACGATCTCCCATTGACCCGCATCTCGCAAGAGCGACTCCACCATTTCAGCCAACTTAAATCCCCGTTCTATCGCTTGCCGCATGGCGCCAAGGCCAAATACTTTCATGCTCATCCAAAATTTCAAGGCACGAAAATGGCGTGTTAACTGAATGCCTTGATACATATAGTTCAGTTCTTCGCCAACCTCTTCCTTACTATGCGCTTCGGCATCAGTGAGGAAATGCGCCGTCTCCTTGAAAGTAGCGCCTAGCCAGTGCCGATCCCGTACCAGCAGAGTGCTGCACTCGACAGGTTGGAACATCCATTTGTGCGCGTCCCAAGTCAGTGTATGTGCGCGTTCAATGCCAGCCAGCTCCATCTTTCTGTGCTCGGTCAAGCAGGCCGACGTGCCATAAGCGCCATCGACATGCAACCAAAGATCCTCGCGCTCACACAGATCTGCCAAGTCGCCCAGCGGATCCACCGCACCCGTATTGGTTGTGCCCGCCGTCGCGGAAATGCAAAACGGACGCTTGCCCGCCGCTCTGTCCTCTGCAATCGCCTGTTCGAGATCAGCCACTGGAAGCCGGAAATCCTCATCGGCGTGGATTTCGCGTAGTTGTTCCGGCGCAAAACCGAGAATGCGCAACCCGCGGGAAATGACAAAGTGTGCCTGATCTGAGCAGTAAATAACGGCATCACGCATATCGCCGTTCAGCTGGATCTGCCGCGCCACCGCCATTCCCGCGAGATTCGCCACTGCGCCCCCGCTTACGAACAAGCCGCCCGCCTCTTCCGGCATGCCGACGAGCTTGCGCAGCCAACTGATGGACAGCCTTTCGATTTGCGCAGCGCCTGTCCCAAGCGGATACAAGGCGTTAAAAATGTTGTAGCCGGATGCCAGCGAATCCGCCATTGCGCCGACGAAGTTGCTGGAGGATGGAATGTACGCGAAGAAGCGCGGATGATCCAGGTGGTCAATTGTCGACAGCACCTGTCGCTCGAACTGTTCCAATACGTCTTCCCATGTCGACCCGTTCTCAGGGAGCGGCTCGATCAATATCTCATCAAATGTCACATGATCCAGTGCTCGTGTCACCGGAAACTGGGATTGCGCCCCATTGTAATCCACCAGCATGTCGATGATGCGGTAGCCCATCTCGCGCATCTCATCGGAGCTGAGCTTGATTTGGTCTCGTGGACTCAAACCGTGCATGTAAGATCCTTTCAATTGATGAATCTTGTTCAAGGCGATGACCACAAAGACATCCATTGCTGCTGAGCAAAACATCAGCAACCGAACTGGCTCGTGCAACGCCAGTAAACGGATATCTAATTTCCAGTCATTGAGGCAAACGGGAAATAACGGTGCCGCATAACTCTATCATACATTTTAGCAACAAATTACCAATTCTACAGATTTTACACGTGGGCAGACTAGTCCGCTGTCGGCTTATCAATTAATAATGCTTCCGATTCCGCTGCCAGCCGTCCCATGAGTGTGATCGTCCCCTCCAAATCATCGGGCGTCGTGCGCGGGTTATTTGTGCACATTCTCAAGACAGTTTTGCCGCGCAGTTTCGTGCTGGATGCGAAGGCGAACCCGTCTCTTGCCAAGGCCATAACAAGTGAATCGGTTACCTCATTGGCAAGCGACTCGTCACTGTCCCGCGGGATATAGCGAAAAGTTACGATAGCCATCCGTGCCGGGGTAATGATTTCCCACTTTCCGGAGTCTCTCAGAAGCGACTCCGCTAATTCCGCCAGTTCAAAGCCGCGCTCAATGGCGCGGCGCATGTTATTAACACCAAAGACTTTCAGGCTCATCCACAATTTCAAAGCTCGGAAATGTCGCGTCAATTGAATGCCCATATACATATAATTCAGTTCTTCACCTTCTTGCTCGATATCTTTCAAGAGTTCTGGCGACTCCTTGAAAGATTGGCTAAGCCAACGACGGTCTTGCACCAGTACACAGCCGCATTCGATCGGCTGAAACAGCCACTTGTGCGCGTCCATCGCCAGCGAATGGGCTCGCTCCATACCAGCCAGCAACTTCTTCCCGCGCTCGGTCAAGCGGGCGGCCGCGCCATAAGCGCCATCGACATGCAGCCAAAGTTCCTCTTCCTGACACAGATCCGCTAGTTCTGCCAATGGATCCACCGCGCCCGTATTGGTGGTGCCCGCAGTGGCAACTATACAGAAGGGACGTCTACCTGCTGCTCTGTCAATGGCGATGTTACGCTCAAGATCCGTCAGCGACAGGCGAAAGTCCTCATCACTCGCTATTTTTCGTAATTGATGGGGCGCGAATCCCAAGATTCGCATCGCGCGTGAGATAACGAAGTGCGTCTGATCCGAACAGTATGCGACCGCGTTGCGCATGTCGCCTGCCAATTGCACCTGTCTGGCAATTATTAGTGCAGACAAGTTCGCCACCGAACCGCCGCTCACAAAGATTCCACCTGCTTCTTCTGGCATGCCGAAGATCTGCCGTAACCAATTGACGGTGACGCGTTCGATTTCTGATGCGGATTCGCCCATCTTGTACGCCGCGTTGAAGATGTTGTAACCGGATGCCAATGTGTCGGCCATGACACCGACGAAGTTACCAGCCAAGGGAATATACGCAAAGTTACGTGGATGATCGACATGGGAAAGCGTCGATATCACTTGTCGGTCAAATTGTTCCAACAATTCAGGCCAAGGGAGCCCGTCTTGTGGCAGCTGCTCATTCGCAATTGCATCAACCGCGCCCTCGTCCACCAAATTGGTGACACGCACTGTCGATTGTGTGTCGAAATAATCGACCAACGTATCGATGACATGGTAACCTATCTGCCGCATCTCGTCGCGACTCAACTGCAATTTTTCGTTAAGGCTCAACTCCTCCACAATGCCTCCCAGCTCATCAAGAATCGGGGTCGAAGGCGAAGACGCCATTGTATCACCGTAGTGATTTGAGTGTCAACAAATCTGCGTAAACAGCGCCTCAACCGACCTTGGATTCGAGTTGCCTTTCCAGGTCAGCAGCCAGCTGCCCCATCAGCATTATGGTCTGCCGCAATTCCGAGGACGTGGTACGAGGATTGTTGGTGCACATCCGCATGACGGTCTTGTCGCGCAATTGCGTGCCCGAAGCGAAGGCGTATCCATCATCGAGCATTCGGCCGACAAGGTCATGCGAGATGCGGTTCGCCAGTGCCTCCTCCCCATTGGCTGGCTTGTAACGAAAGGTGACGATCGCCATCTGCGCCGGCGTTACGATTTCCCAGCAGCCGGCGTCTCTCAGCAGCTTTTCCGCCATCTCCGCGTTTTCGAAGCCCGCCGCAATCGCCTGGCTGATGGCATCAAGGCCGAAGACCTTGAAGCTCATCCACAGTTTAAGCGCCCGGAATTGTCGCGTGAGCTGTATGCCCTGATACATGAAGTTGATCTCTTCGCCTTCGCTTTGCACATCCTTCAGGACTTCCGAAGTCTCCTTGAACGTCAGCGGAAGCCAACGCCGGTCCCGCACCAGCACCATGCCACATTCAATCGGCTGAAAGAGCCACTTATGCGCGTCCAACGCCAAAGAATGAACCCGGTCGAGCCCCTTTAACGCTCGCGCGCCTTTGGTCGTCAATACAGCCGGCGCCCCATACGCGCCATCGACATGCAGCCAAAGATCCTCCTGCTGACACAAGTCTGCCAGTTCCTCCAGCGGATCCACCGCGCCGGTATTGGTCGTGCCGGCAGTCGCGACGATGCAGAATGGTCGTTTGCCCGCGGCGCGATCTGCTGCAATCGCCTGCCGCAGTCGCGGCATCGAAAGACGGTAGCTGTCATCGCTGGCGATTTTGTGCAGCTGCTCTGGCGCGAATCCAAGCACCCGCAATCCACGCGAGATGGCAAAATGGATCTGGTCGGAACAATACGCCACTGCGTCGCGCATATCGCCACCCAGTTGAATCTCCCGCGCCACCGCCAGCGCCGTCAGATTCGCCACCGAGCCGCCACTGACGAAGGTGCCACCGGCTTCTTGGGGAAAGCCAAATATCTGCCGCAGCCAGTCCACCGTCAGCCGCTCGATCTGGGCCGCGCCAGGTCCCTGCAGCCAGACGGCGTTGAAAATGTTATAACCGGCCGCCAAGGCGTCGGCCATGACGCTGACGAAATTATTGGCGAGCGGAATGTAGGCGAAGAAACGTGGATGATCGACATGATTCGAAGTATCCACAACCTGTCGCTCAAACTGTTCGACCACCTCGCGCCAAGGCATGCCTTCCCGTGGCATTGGCTCACTCAAAATCGCTTTCAGCGCGGCATGATCCAGCTTTTCCGCAACTGGTCGCTCGGCGCGACTTTCATAATAGTCAACCAGAGTGTCGATGACGTGATAGCCGAATTCCCGCATCTCGTCACCGTTTAACTGTAGTGACTTTCTTGGTGATGGTTCGCTCGTGCCCATGCCTGCTCCCATCAGAGAATCGCGTTCAAAGCAATTACTATCAGCACTGCCAGTGCCAACCGGTTGAGCAGCTGCTTATCGAAGCGGTTGCCGAGCAGCACGCCAATTGTTGTTCCCAAATAAATCAGCGGAGACAGTAGCAGCGCGATCAATATCAAATTGACGCTCATTGAATGTGATAGGAACAATAGTAGCAGGACTTGAATCGGCGCGTTTAACAGGAACAGCGTCATAGTAAATGCCCGAGCCTGCCGCGCGCCAAAGTCACGTGTTGTCATCCACAGAACCAGGGGCGGTCCTCCCATTGCGACCAAGCCCTGCAAGATGCCGCTGATCGCGAATGCAATGACGGATAACGGTAAGGGCAGATCTCGCTTCATTTGGCGTGGAGCGATCAATCGAATGACGACACCGATCAATACGCCGATGCCGACAAGTGGCTTGACATCTGCGCCATTGACGTCTTCCGCGACCAGCAACAGCAAAATGCCAATGGGAACTGTCGCGTAGCGTACGATTGCTGCTACCTTGACATCAGGCCAAGGGATATGATCCCGCATTTGCCAGGCGCCAAACATCACCTGTATGCCGATCGACAAGGTGGTCAGCGCGACGGCTTCGGATAAGCTGAAACCGGCATCAACCAGCAGCGGGACTGCGATCATACCCAACGCAAAGCCGATGGCGCCTTGCACAAAGCTTCCAAAGAGTAAAATGACCCCGGCCAAGACCACTGGCATGCTGCGCTCCACCACTATGCGTCCAAAACGCAAAAAGTGTCACATAGTCTTGGGCGATTCACAAGTCCTTAACCTAGCGTGAACTTGAAACCGCGAGAGGATTCTGTTCCCAAGCCTAGTCGACGAATAAAGCAGCTACCTTTGTGCAATACGTACAAAGTCTGCGACATCTCCTATCGCCACACGTATAAAAGGCTAAGAAAATGAGGCGGGCGCACGATTGTCAACATCATGTTAAGTTCCGGCCGAATCATGTGCATTTTGAGTCAAACACCGTTACAATTGAGTTATGAGCGGACTGCGGAAATGCTGTGTGATGACACGCGGTATTGGGCCCGCATATTGAGAATTTAGTTTTCGTGAGCTTGATCATTTAATCTGAAAGGAGTGAGGCAAGCTAGTCATATTGCTGGCTGGGCTGCCTAACCAAGATGGACGATCGAAAAATCACGGAACTGACTGTCGGCGAACTGGAAAATATCATCAAGCGTACAGTGAAGAAGTCCGTCGCCGAAGTCATGATTGAATTCGCGATGGAAGCCGATATCGAAGCGCAGATCGCGTACGAGGCGGAATTGAACGACATGCTGCGCAACGAAATGCAGTCCTATGGAAAGGTCCATGTAACAGATATGGGCATTATGCCCAAAGCGGACGATTAACTTGCAGGACTGCGCGTTGCGCGGCCCACTAGACACAATCAGGGGAGACAAGGTATGCAGGTTTGGCAGGCAATTCAAAGCAAACGAGCCGTCCGTGATTTCAAGGAAGAAGCGCTGCAACCCGCGGAGATAGAACGGATCTTGCATGCGGGCAGGCGTTCCCAAAGCTCAAAGAACAGCCAACCCTGGCATTTCATCGCCCTGCAAGATAGGGACCGCCTGGCGAAGCTGGCACAGCTTGGCGCCGGCATGGGCCACGTTGCCGGCGCCGCTCTCTGCATTGTGATTGTGGTGCCGACGGAAAATGAACGAACCTTGTGGCACTTTTTCGATTCCGGGCAGAGCGCTGCCTACATGCAGTTGGCAGCCACCGAGATTGGCATTGGCTCTTGCCTGGGTACCATCTACCAGCCAGACGATGCGCGCGCCCTCTTGGGGATTCCCAAAGGTTATCAAACGCGGCTGGTGATTTCCTTCGGTTATCCGGCCGATACAGCCGCTGCCAAGCAACCGCTGCGAGCCGGCGGCAGACGAGTCTTCGACGATGTCGTTCATTTGGAGACCTGGTAACACGTTGCGCCTGTAACCGACTTCGGAACTGGCATTTTTCGGGCGGCGTCGGCTACGAGCACTTAAGGGCGATAGCGCGGAACTTGCCGCTATCGTGAGCTACGCCGCCAACTATGCCAGCGCCTTGATGGGTCCTTTCCGCGAGGCGGTGGAAAGCGCGCCCACCTTCGACGATCGCTATCAAAATCGACTTGATCCAGCCAATCGTTGCGAGGCGCTGATGGGGACTGCGCTTGATTTTGATGAAGTCGCCGATATCCTCGTGTTCAAGTCGGCCACGATAAACCTTGGTGTCCTGAGCCGGTTACGACAAGGTCGCGACCGGCCTACCACCGCATATCAAGTCAGCCGCTAGGTTGCGATGATTCGCGCAGCGACATGGCAGGGCCGGCCCCATTTAGAACGTGCCCCTCTGGAGTGCTTGACCAGTATCAGATGTGCCGGCGCTGACGCCATCTTCAGTTGCTTTGCCGGAGATTCTGCGCGCTAGTTGAACGCCCTCTGAGTCATGTGGTCTGCCTTCGGCTCCACGTCTCAAGTCGGTGCAAGCTCGCGCCAACTGCGTGTGTCGGCTATCCACTCTCTTGTATGGTTTTGGCGCCTTCACTACAAACGTCAATGTTGATCCACCTGGCCGGCAGCAGCTTCAGTATTGCAGATTGTGCCTCAACCGCTAGAATCCACTCAGATTCCACCTATCGGCGGGTATATTCGGCCATGTCCCGGTTGATCAAATCACTGCGCAGCCACTTGCACTTTCTGGTGGTTGTAACTGTGCTAATCGTCGTGATGACCTATCCGACGGTCCACTATGTATTTGACACTGAGGTCTTCTGGCTGCCCACTACAGTCTATGACGCTTGGACGAATATCTGGAACGCCTGGTACGCCGAATTGATCCTGGCAGGGAAAGCCGAATTGCTCTACACGGATATGATGTTTTATCCCGAGGGCGTATCGCTTGGTTTCCACAGCTTTTCGCTGCCGCACGTGGTAATGCTCGGCCTAATCAGTAACATCTTGCCGATCTCGAACGCCTACAATCTAACGTACTTGCTAATTATTTTCATAACGACTTTGTCTGCCTACGTGTACCTGCTTTATCTCTTCAGGCACAAATGGGTTAGCTTGTTCGGCGCAATCATCTTCGGTTGCAGCATCTATGTCACCGCTCGCCCTTCGCAGCCTCTCGTGACCACGATCGCCACCATACCGCTGTCTCTCTATTTTTTTCATCGCGCTGTGCTGGAAAAACGCTGGCTCTTCGCTACCATATCTGGTTTTCTAGTAGGCGCGACGGCATTCGTCGGTATATATACATATATTTGCCTCCTGATAGCGCTCGGACTGTATATCCTGTACTTCGCGCTTCTTCGCTGGAGGCATCCGGGGTTCTGGATGCGTGTATTGCTTGTGTTGGCGCTCGCCGGGATCATTGGCCTTGTTCGGGTTTATCCAATGTTGGACGATTCACCTGCGTTAGAAAAAGCCTTGACCAAATGGGACGGAAAAGAACTGAACACGGACCTCGTCTATTCCTTCGTCAATTATGACCATCCTGTCATGACACCAATAATTCTTCAATTAGTCGGGCTGGATGATGATCCTCGCTGGAGTTCCTCGTACCTGGGATATATCCCACTAATGCTGATCGCCGTAGGGTTTCTCAAACCAACCTACCGGCGCAAAATGCTCTTTTGGCTCTACCTGTTGATTCCCTTTTTCGTATTGCGTCTTGGCTCCGCACTGACGATCAACGGGCAAGAATACAGCAACATTCTGTTGCCCAAACATTTTCTGAACGAGCTTGTGCCCTCTGTTTTCAAGGCGATATACGCGCCGGACTATTTTCATAGCGGCGTGCTCCTGCCTCTGGCCGTATTGTCATGCTATGGCATATTAACTCTCTTGCGCTCATTCTCGCAAAGTTACCGCGGGCCAATCATTGCCTTGCTCATCACTGCGGTCGCTTTTGAAAACTACAATTCGCTGGACCATGTTGTTGTTCCCGATGAGCAACTTGCATTTCTCGATTGGTTGGCACTGGAAGATGACCAAGACGAGATACGACTGATAAATGTGCCGATGGGACGTGTAAATTCCAAGCTTTATGACTTTTATCAGACCTTGTCTGGTTACCCGCATGCCGAAGGCGTTGCCGGGCGTACCCCACCGGCAGCCTATAGTTATATCAATAGCAACCCGCTCCTGAAAGCGTGGAGTGAAAACAAAAGCATACCTTGCCAGCTTACCAGTCAAACCCAATACCTGGCTGCTCTGGACACGCTTTCGAAAGACGGTTTCACACATGTCGTCATGCACCCAGAATCGTTTTTTGCGTCTCAAGTTGAAGATAGTTTTGTTTTTGCCGAGGCAGCGTTCCAGAATGAATTTACGGCAGTTTACCGTCTAACCGACCTGCGTGAGAGTTGTCCAGACGAAATGCCCGGTCATGAGGTAGCCACGCATCTGAACGAATTTTTCGCGCTTTCGTCTCCAGTTCCCAAACGCAGTGAAACCATCGTGAGCCTGCATCCGAAACGTCCACTTACAGCGAAACTATTCCGTTTCTATAGCGCCGAAGCAGCGCGATGGAAGAGCCTGATTCATATTTCGCAAGATGCGCAGAGTAACATTCTTATTCAGTCATCAGATGTCCGATCTTCAAATCTAGACGACATCGTGAAACGTAACAGCATCGTCTGGCTTGTCTATAATCCGCAAGAGACAGATCTTCAGAGCGTCGCCGTTTATAATGACTGGTTTGTCCAGCAGTTCCGAGAATGCGAGCGACTTCATAATAGCTTTCATATCCGGGTCGAACTCTTTATACGCCGCGATTTCCCCTGCGAATTGGTCAATGCAGTAAGTGCGCTTTCGGTTCGCTACGACAACGGCATTCAATTGGCCAATAGGTTATACAACGTATCGGAGGACGAACTACGGGTCTCTTTGTGGTGGTCTGATCCACGTAGGGGAGACCACGCTTATTCAATCCAGATCTTTGATAGAAACGGAGTGAAGGTTGCCCAGGATACTGATCATGTCATTCGCTATGATCCGCTAGCGTTTCGCATCATTGACATCTCGCAGCTGCGTCCTGGCGTCTATTCTGCGCGGATGATCGTGTACCATGTTGACACCAAACAGAGCCAGCGCGGAACCATCTTGCAGAACCAACACTCGTTCCGACGGGAACTGGAAATCGCGCACTTCAGTGTCGATGCATGAGCGCGCGGTTGAGCAATTCGATTATTCGCTAGTGTGTAATAATTACGTTGCCCTGTCATTGTGTTATGGACAGACGTTGCTCGAATGGCGATATCCCAAAATCCGCTAACCTGTCGAGAATTCATGTCAAGCTTACGTAGCGCGTTACGCAAACATTTGCATTTCATTGTCGTGGTCAGCATTCTGCTGGTTGTTATGACCTGGCCGACGATCGTCTACGTCTTTGACACTGAGACATTTTGGCTGCCAAGTGACAGCAGAGACATATATATGAAATTCTGGGACGCTTGGTATGGTGCTAAGCTGATGAGCGGTGCCGGAGACTTCTATTTTACGAACAGCCTATTCTATCCCTTTGGTGTATCACTCGTGTTCCACAATTTCTGCGTACCACATATGCTTGTGTTTGGCATTCTGAAGTCACTCTTTTCGGCTTCAAGTGCTTACAATCTCACATATTTACTTATCGTCCTGGCCAATGTTTTATCAGCATATGTTTGCGTGCTCTATATGTTGAAAGACAGATGGCTGGCATTGCTGGGAGCGGTTGTTTTTGGCTTTCATCCACATGTCGTATACCATATACACCAGCCGGATGTCGCGTTGATCGCCACTGTGCCACTCGCCATGTTCTTCTGGCAAAAGGGGTATGACGAGCAAAAGTGGAGCCTGATCGCTGTATCAGGTGTTCTGGTTGGCTTTACCGCCTTTATCGGCATGTATATATTTGTCTGTCTATTGCTAAGTCTAGGTATTCTTGTTTCTTACCTGGCGATTTCGAATTGGCGCAAGCGATTCCTTTGGTTGTCGGTAATTCTGCTGCTCATGCTGGCGGGAACCATTAGCAGTATTCGCATATTCCCAATGCTGCAGGACTCGACAGGCTTGATATCGGCTTTAGACAAGCAAAGGGGCGCCGCGAGCCATACGGATCTACTTTCTTATTTTATCAATAGTCGGCATCCCGTATCATTGCCAGCAATATTGGTTGAACATGGCGTCATAGATCCAAAGGATTTCTCGTTCTTACGCGGCTATACAAAGCACTGGTCATATTCCAGCTTCCTTGGCTATCTTCCGATTTTGTTGATCGCTATGGGTTTTCGTAAAAGACACATTCGTCGGAAGATGCTGTTCTGGTTCTTGCTCATAATTCCATTTTTAATACTGCGATTGGGCGGAGATCTTCGGATAAACGATCAGATAGTTGATAATATACGGTTGCCAAAGCACTATTTGGACACTCTATTTCCATGGGTCTTCAGAGCGTTCCATGCAACTGACCATTTCATGATCGGGGTGCTACTTCCACTTGCAATATTTTCGTGTTATGGACTAAAAGCAGTTATCGAGTCGACCAATCCTCGGTATCGTAGTTACGTTGTAGTATTGTGTGCTGTATGGGTCGCATTCGAATATCGCATTCCTCCGCAGTCCAGAGTTATTCACGACCAAGAACTCGAATTCATCGAGTGGTTGCGCGCCCAAGAATATCCAGATTCGATTCACCTTATTAATCTTCCCATGGGTCGTCGACGTTCCAAACTTTACGGTTTTCATCAATCAATTAATGGTTTGCCGCATGCTAAAGGCCTTGCATCGCGTACGCCTAACGTGGCATATGAGCAATATATCGATCGAAACATGATATTGGATTCTTGGAAACGAAGCATTGGCATTTATTGTACGATTGACAACGTCGACAGCTACCTTTATTCCGGCGCCCAACTGCTCGGCGACGGTTTCTCTCATGTCGTTTATCATCTCAGAGAACACGACGCTGAACTGGTTGCCGACAGCTTCATCGACGTTCCACCTGCTTATCAGGACGAATTCGTAACTATCTTTCTCGTGCGCGACCTGCACGATACCTGCGCGAAACGCGTGAATCGCTTCCTAAGCCAGTTTCCTCACTTGAGCGATTTCGCGCACTCACCGCAGAATGATTCAAGGCAATACGTCACGCTGCTGAACCTGTATCCAATCGAATATGACGGCATTGGTGCACGACAATACTTCTCCAACATTTTCGAACACTGGGGCGAACTTATCCACGTTGCCTATGATGAACAGGGCGGAGCGACGGTCTTTAACGCTCAAAATGGGAACACCGATTTATCCAGCATTATTGCTGAAAACAAGATTGTGTGGCTGATATATGATCCTCAACGGACCGATTTAACCGGAAACCGCGTTCATAGTGAATGGCTACTGAGGCACTTCAAATCCTGTGAGCTGATCTTCCAAAGTGAAGAATCAATGGTAGACGCCTATATCGACCGGGACTACCCCTGCGATCTGATTGTGGCGGAGACCCCGCTCGAAGTGCGTTATGCCAACGGCATTTCTTTGGCGAATTTGTTGGCAGAATGGGACGGCAATCAGATGTCGATAGACTCGTGGTGGCATCGAGGGAGATACCGCGGCTACGCCTACACGATTCAGCTATTCAACGAACAGGGAGAAAAGCAACTGCAGATCGACCAGGTGATTGACTCTCGGCCGCTGTCGCATGCGCAGATTGACACGTCCAGCCTGGAACCGGGGGACTATGTCGCGAAGCTCATCGTGTACGACAAGGATACAGGCCAGAGCCAGAAAGGCACCATTCTGAGCACTCAACAGACCGTCGAACGCGAATTGGAGATCGCGGAATTCACAGTCGATTCGTAAACTTGCAGATGTCTTAGCTGACGAAACTAATCCTTTTTTCAATACATATCCAATTACGGTTAGCAAAGATCAATAAAGCTAGGACCCGGTTTGATGTTCGCATTGCAAAAATTTTTGCGCAAACATTTGCATTTCATTGTCGTGGTCAGCATTCTGCTGGTGGTGATGACCTGGCCGACTATTGTGTACGTATTTGACACAGAGACGTTTTGGCTGCCTACTGACGGCAGAGACGTGTGGATGAACATCTGGGACGCTTGGCACGGCCGCTCAGTTTTCGCGGGAGAAGCTTCCTCAAACTTTACGCACATGTTGTTCTATCCGGTTGGATTGTCTCTAGATTACAACACTAACAATCTGATCCAACGAACTCTGCTCTGGATGTTCCAATCAACTATGGGAACGTCGAACGCATTTAGTTTGATCTATCTCTTGATCGTCATTGCCACGGCCCTGTCCGCATATATCTACGTCAACTACTTGTTTAAGGATCGGTGGCTGGCACTATTTGCTGCGGTCGTTTTTGGATTCAGTCAGCATGTGATTGGGCATGCCAGCCATCCTATGTTGAATCTTTTATCGACGATACCTCTTACGCTCTATGCGTTGCAGAGGGGCATTGAAGAACGGAGATTGAAATGGATGTTGCTTAGCGGTTTTTTTGTTGGCATTACTGCCTTTGTAGGACTGTATATATTTGTCTGTCTATTGCTAACATTAGGATTATATCTTGCCTGCTTTACCTACTCGAAATGGCATCAGCGACGATTCTGGGTCGGGATAGCTCTATTGTTTGGAATTGCTGCTTCGATAAGTTTGATTCATATCTATCCTTTGATCCGGGACACTTCGAGACTGAGCGAAGCATTAGAAAAGAATGTTGGACAGGAAAAATATAACGAGTTGCTTTCATTTTTTATAAGTGGCGGACATCCTTTGTTGACCCCCGTATTTGTGTCGGTATTTGATCTGGACACTCGTGGCGATTTAGACATTCGGGAACAGCATAAGACGAGCTATTTGGGATATTTGCCACTTTTATTAATTGCAATTGGATTGTGCTCCGGAGTACAGCGGCGCAAAATGATTCCCTGGCTACTTGTGCTAGTTCCATTCTTGATCTTGCGTCTAGGGTCAACACTTCAGATAAACGGGGAATTGATTCCGGGTGTGTTGCTGCCCAAGCACTACTTGAATGACATCTTTCCGTGGATATTTCGGGCGGTATACTCGACGGATCATTTTCAAATTGGCGTGCTATTGCCGTTAGCGGTTTTGTCCTGTTTTGGATTGCAACTACTATTGAAGTCGGTCTCAAAAACCTATTGCTCATATGTCGTTATTGGCCTGATCGCTCTAGTAGCGTTTGAATACTATCAGACTCCGTTAAGACAAGTTATATCAGAACAAGAACTCGCATTTAACGAATGGCTGGGAAGAGAGCTAAATCAGGAAGAGATCCGACTCATCAATCTTCCAATGGGCCGCAGAAGCTCCAAACTATACGGATACTATCAAACGATCAATGAGTATCCTCATGTTGAAGGTGTTGCAAACCGGACGCCCGAAACATCGTACGACTATATTCGCCAAAATGCTCTGCTGGCAAGATGGAATAAGCGTTCTAATATGGAATGCGGGCCCGGCAACTTCGACCACTACGTAGCCGCCGCCGACCAACTGCTCGGCGATGGCTTCTCTCACGTAATTTATCACCAACGAGAGCCCGACGCTGAACTGCTTGCCGACAGCTTCAGCGACATTCCACCTGTTTATCAGGACGAATACGTTTCAATCTACAGGTTACCAGACCTACGCGCCACGTGCCTGGATCAGGTCGCGACCTACCAGAATCAGCTTCCAGATTTGCTGAAATTCCTGAACTCTCCAATCAACCAGCCACGCAGCGATGTTGCTCTGGTTTATCTGTATCCTGCCGAAGACTAAAGCAACGAGGCGCGCCTCTACTTTGATATCGCGCTATCGGAGTGGCAAAACCTTATTCACGTAATCCATGACGAGCATGGCGCTGCCACCGTCACAAATACACATTTGAAGAACACAGACCTTGACAGCATCGCGACCGAGAACAGCGTGTTTTGGCAAATCTACAGTGCACAGTCCAGCGATCCTAGCAGCCATAGCGAATTCACAGATTGGTTGGTTCAAAATCTCAGGTTTTGCCAACAGAAATACCGCGGCGAAGACCTGGTTGTCGAATACTATATCGATAGCAGCTACCCCTGCGAGCTTGTCGTGACGGAAAACCCGCTGGAGGTGCGTTATGACAATGGCATCACCCTCGCAAATCTTCTGACAGACAGAGATGCCGATCAAATGTCAATCGACTTGTGGTGGCAAAGGGGCAGTATACGTGGCTTCGCCTATACGATTCAGGTGTTCAACGAACAGGGAGAAAAGCAGCTGCAAATCGACCAGGTAATTGACTCTCGGCCGCTGTCGCATGCGCAGATTGACACGTCTAGCCTGGAACCGGGGGACTATGTCGCGAAGCTCATCGTGTACGACAAGGATACAGGCCAGAGCCAGAAAGGCACCATTCTGAGCACTCAACAGACCGTCGAACGCGAATTGGAGATCGCGCGCTTCTCCGTTTCCGACTGAGCCAACGGACGAACGCTACATATAAACCCGCTGCTTTCGTGATTCTCGGGCTTTCTCCACCAGCGCATCAAAGATGGCCTGCTGAGTAGAGTCGCGCTCGGCTGTGACTTCCGGGTGCCATTGGACTGCGAGCAGCCAGGGATGACCGGGCATCTCAAGCGCTTCGATGATGCCGTCCGATGCCATGGCCACGACCCGCAATCCGCCGCCGAGCTCCTTCACCGCCTGATGATGCCCGGAAGACGTTTGCAGGGAGGTCGTGTTCATGACCTGCGCGACCAAACTGTCGGCTTCGACTTCGACATCTTGCATCTCCCACAAGCCTTCCTCATTGCGGTGAATGTCCTGGTCACGAACATCTGGGATATGCTCGTACAGGCTGCCGCCTGCCGCTACGTTCAATACTTGAAGGCCGCGGCAAATGCACAGCAGGGGCGTGTCGTTCTGTTGCAGCAAATGCCGGACGAGCGTCAATTCACTGCGGTCTCGCTCCTGATCGGCCGGCAACAGGTGCGGGTTGCCACCATCGCCATTGTATTCAGCGGGATCAATATCCGTGCCCCCAGTGACGACAATGCCGTCCAATAGCGGGAGCAGCTCGCGCCATGCTTCGTTGCCAGGCGGCAGCAAGACCGGGTTGCCACCAGCACGACGCACCGCATCCACATAAGGCGTCGGCGTGCTATAAAATGTTTCATAATGCCGAGATCGAATGTAGCCTTCCGAGCGTCCGCCTGTGGTAATGCCGATCACCGGTCTGCTCATGTTAGCATCCTTTGTTGTCATATTTTGGTTACCACTATAAACGAGAAGCGGGCGCAGGGACAACGGGCCTTGTCGCGACGATCGCGCTGACGGGTCGTATGGCATAATTAACGGATTTGGTCTTCTTTCGCTCGAGATGTCGACGCGATCTTTCAGGTCCGGACAATTCGATTACAATGAGATAGTTCTCATGTAGGGCACTGTGATGATTCATCGCCTCAGATTCTATTTGGTATATGCACTGCGGAACATCCAGCGTGGCGGGCGCTGGATGATGCTGGCGATCCTCTGCATTACCGCCGGCGTCGCAACTGTCGTTGCCTTGCGTTCGCTCGGCTTGGCGATAGGCGATACGCTCATCAACAACATGCGCGTCGAAACCAAAGGTGATTTGTTGATCCGCAATGACAGTTGGTATACCGGCTTCGGCGGCAACGATCCTGACGCATTCTCAACCCGCCAATTGAACGAGCTTCTCATGTGGGCTGCGGACAAAGACGCGGGGACCACCGCATTCATGAGCGGGCGCAATATGCAAGTGAGCAAGGCCGATCAACGGCGGTTTGGCCGCCCCAGTTTCATTGGCAGCTTTTTCATTGATCCGGCAAGCTACCCGCCTACGCATACGATTTTGGCGCTTGACCCGCCCGACGTGCCGCTCGGCAGCTTGTTCAGCGGAGGTAACGACCTTGTCATCAGCGAGAATCTGGCGCAGCAGAGCGATATCAGCGTCGGCGACACAGTTCGCGTAACTGGCACGCAAGAGCTTTACACCGTGCGTGGCATCGTGCCCACGGCTGAAGAAAGCAGCGTCAGCAACTTCTTGAACGCTTTTTTCGGCTTTGCCTATTTCGATATTGAAAACGCCAGCCAGGTGATCAACGAAGACTTTGCGCCCAATCGCATCGGCGTGGTCTTCCCCGAAAACGTCGATCTCGAACGAATGGAAAGTTATATCCAGGAAATTAACGAAATTTCGCCTGATTCGCGCGTAAACACCACTTTCGATCTGCTGGAACGCTACCAGGACATTTCGCAATACTTGAGTGATTTTGTGGTTGTGATGGGGCTGGGCGCTTTGCTGATCGGCGGAGTCGGGATCATGAATACCATGCTGGTTCTTGTTCGGCGTCGCACCAACGAGATCGCCGCGGTGAAAACCTTTGGTCTGCGCGCCCGGCAGATTGCGATACTATTTCTGACCGAAGGCTTAATGCTGGGGCTAATCGGTAGCCTGCTCGGGATTTTTGTTGGCATTGGGCTAAGTGTCATCGTCAACGAGTATGGCTCGGTCGCGCTGCGACAACCCTTAGTCTGGCGCGTCTACCCGGAGGCGCTGCTCTTCGGATTCGCCTTGGGGATGGTCGTAACCGCGATATTCTCTGTGGCGCCGATATTGATGGCGGTACGCGTCCGCCCGAGTATCATCCTTCGTCCCAACGAAAATCATCTGGTTGCGCTTGGTGTCGTGCAGACGATCGCTCTGCTAGTATTTGTCACAGTGACCTTGGGCATAATCGTCGGGCAAATCTTGCGCCCGTCATTTGAGCTGGTTGCTGCGCGAAGCGCTGAAATAGACTCTGACGTCTCGGCTGTTGACCGCGACGGCGAATCCGAATTTGAAACGGATACCGAAGGCGACGTGGCGAATTCCGACATGCGGGAATTCAGGACCGACGGTCCTAGACGTCGCCCAGGTGGAATCAATGGCTTTGGCTTGCCATCACCGTATCTGCTGGGTGTGATCGTTGTGGCAGGCACTTTCGTCGTCTTTGGTCTGTTGATTGCCGTCCTCTGGTTCATTGTGCTGCTGATCGGCAAGTTTCCCTCATTTGGCGTCGTGACATTACGGCTGGCGTTGAGCAATATGACCACTAGCCGCTTGCGGACCGCCACTACGTTGTTGGCATTGAGCGCAGGCATGCTTGCGCTGAGCAGCATCGCGTTTGTAGGCGAAGGCACGCGCGAGTTGCTCAATATTCAACTGAGCCGAACCTTCGGCGGCAATGTATTGGTATTTCCCTTTCCGGGTTTGCCCGCATCATTGATTGAGGGCTCGCTCGAGGATGCGCTCAGTGAGATCAATTTGCAGTACCAAACCACCATCGCGACTTATGAAACGACCGTGACCGCCGTCGAGTCCGAGCCAGTCAACCAACAGAATGATCTGGAGTTCAGTGTCTGGGAGTCGGACAAACCCGACATTTACGAGGCGCAAGGATCGCTGCAATCGGGGCGCGCACTCACGCTTGCCGATCGAGGCCAACCTATAATCGTCCTTCCCCTGGAATTGGCCGATACACTTGATATCGAAGTTGGCGACCGGATCACAATCGAATTGGACGCGGCTGGCCTGGAACTGGAAGTTGTGGGCATCATTTCAAGCGCTGGCTTCTTCAACGATTCGGAGTCCGGAGCTTTGGTGCCTCCGCAGGTAGTCCCAGGCGCGGTCGGCCCGGAATTCAAATTGTATAGCTATCAAGTCTCCAAAGAAGAACTAAACCGGGCGTTAACGGAATTGTCTTCCCTCATTTTCGCCTTTGCAATCGATGTACAGTTCATCGACGGTCTTATCGGGCGTTTGATCGATCAATTCGCCGCCATTCCTACAGTGGTGGCGTTGCTTTCGCTTTTCGCGGCTGCCGTCATCATGGCGAATACCGTCGCCTTGGCGACGCTTGAGCGGCGTCGCCAAATCGGCATTCTGAAAGCAATTGGGCTAAAGTCGAGACGAGTTCTGCAGATCATGTTGATAGAAACCAGTATTGTCGGCTTGTTGAGCGCCGTTATTGGAATCGGATTGAGCGGACTACTGATTGTGATTATGTCAAGCGCGGGGGGTATCGCCATACCACTGCCGGCAGACGCTCGCGCAGCCGCCGTCGCGCTTGTGGTCGCAGCCGTCGTTATCGGCTGGCTCGCCACCTTCCTTAGCGCGCGGGTCGCCATCAAAGAACGTGTCATGAACGTGCTGCGCTACGACTAGTCTACGGTCGTGCGGAACACGATTCACAGTGTTGAAATGACGAGCGGAATTGATACAATTCTGCGGCTTCATTTGCATCGCATTCATCAGTCGCATCCATTCGGGATAGGAGTTAAAATCATGAAGCATCGACCTCGACTCGAAGACGGTCAAGGACTGGTTGAGTACGCCTTAATCCTGGTGTTGGTCGCAGTGGTTGTCATTGTCATACTGGCCTTGCTGGGTCCCTCGATCAACAACATCTTTGCCAACGTTCTTAACACGGTCAGCCCCCCTTCCTCCTAACCTGAACTCCGCGCGCTTACGAAGTGGGCGGCGTTTCGCCGCCCACTTTTTAATTCTCGGGAGTGGTGAAAACTGATGATATGCTGGCTTGGCAGCGATTTGTCAAAAAATCTCTGTGCCCTCTGTGTCCTCGGTGGTGAAAAAACCTGTACTGTGCTCAGCAATAGGTCATGTCCTTGATATTCACCACTTCCTAATTCTCCAACTGATTGCCAACGTTCCTGACCTGTGTTATATTGATCGCAAATGGATTGACACGCGAATGTCGTGCAGCAGGAGAACTGTCATGCATCGGTTCCCACATAACGACGAAGGCCAGGGGCTGGTCGAATACGCGCTGATACTGGTCTTGGTCGCGGTAGTCGTGATCGTGATTCTGGCTCTTTTGGGTCCCGCAATCGGTAACATCTTCTCGAATATTATCGACAGCTTGAACACCGCCGCTTGATTCTGATCAACGACCAGTCCCTTGGCTGTCGACCAGGTACTCTCCCCAGTTTCATCATTCCTATCAGCGCGCTTGTGCCGGTGCAGCGGTGGCTCGCTGAATTGCACATCTTGCCTCGTTGAACGGCTGGCAAAGGCATGGTGATGTGAGCGCGCCTGTCGCGCTCTTACGGCGTTGCACTTTGTTCGCTATAATCTTCTGCCTAGCAATTGCATACCAGCAGGCGTTTTACCTCCTTAGGATTTGCGAGAGATCCGCAGAGGAAGGCGCCGGCCCAGCAAGGACAAGTCATGATCCTGCAAGAATTGTCGGAAGCGATTGGCGTCAGCGGCGAAGAAAATGACGTCCGAGAAATCATCATACCCGCTATTAGAGACCAGGTTACATCGTTCGAGGTGGACGCCTTGGGAAACCTGACGGCCATGCAAACAGGTACGCAGCGCCCCGAATTCACCGTCATGATCGCCGCCCACATGGACGAAATCGGCATGATGGTGACGGCAGTTGAAAGCAATGGCTTGATTCAATTCACCAACGTAGGCGGCATCGACGCGCGCATTCTCCCGGGGTTGCGCGTGAAAGTGGGCAGAAAGCGGACCCCGGGTGTGGTGCTTTGGAAGCCGATTCACAAGTGGCGCGACATGAAAACGGTGCCAATGGACAACCTACGCATTGATGTCGGCGCGACCGACAAAAATGCCGCCGAACCGGGCGACCGCATCGCCTTTGACAGCAACTATGTCCAACTTGGAGCTACCACTGTCAGGGGCAAAGCTCTCGACGATCGAGTAGGCTGCTCGATTCTTGTTGATGTCCTTCAGAACGGACCCTATCCGGTTACTGTAGCGGCTGCATTCACCGTACAGGAAGAGATCGGACTACGTGGCGCGCAGGTCGCGGCACAGCGATTGCAGCCCGATGCGGCGATCGTACTGGAAGGCACCCCAGCCTACGATGTGCCAGATCCCAATCTCGAGATTGATGCCGATGATTTACCGACCAATCCCGGAACAAGACTCGGCGACGGCGTCGTACTTACGCTCGTCGACGGGCGCATGATTTCCGATCCACGTGTGCTGGCCTTTTTGCGGGGAACTGCAGAGGCCAATGGAATCCCCTACCAGTTTAAGACGGTCGGCGGTGGAGGGACCGATGGCGGCGCCATTCACACCGCGCACACAGGCGTCCCGACAATGACATTATCCACGCCTTGCCGCTATATTCACACGCCAACAGCGCTAATGAATCTCGATGACTATGGGCACGCGCTGCATTTGTCTCAAGCGGTATTGAATGCCATTTCGCCCGCTACATTTGCGCGGGAGCCCGCCACGGACTAGCTGTCAGTAGCTTCAACGTCGGGTTCATCTTCTGGTTCGTCGTCCAACTCGGGGATCACGAGTTCCTGACCGACAGCCAACTGGTCCGCGCTGGCCGACTCGTTAGCATTCAAGATATCGTCGACGCTGAGATCATAGCGCCGCGCAATGCTTGCCAATGTCTCGCCAGCGGAAACCACATGAATCCGAGGTCCTTCCGGCAATAAAGGAGTCGGCACTGCCGATGTCTCCGTCGGGGTCGCCACTTCCTGTTCGGTTGCCGGCGCCACGTCCGCCGGCGCCTCTGTTGCGGCAATAACAGGTCCTGCTGTTGGCGATTCCGGCTCTGTGCGCTCACAGCCGGGCACGATGAGCAACTGCCCAATCTGCAAGGCGTCGCTCTCCAGATCGTTGTCCTCGAAAAACGCTTCCACGGTCGTACCGAAAGCGATCGACAGCCTGTACAGATTATCGCCGGGTAATACGCTGTAGACGCATTCATCGTTGGGATCAAGCGTCTCTTCAAAAGTTCGGGTGGATGTCGGCAAGGTGAATCGGCGTGTAGCTGCTTCGCCTGGTGTTTCCGCGATCACCACAACCCGCGTTGCTAGGACGATCGTTGGCTGTTCTACCTGGCCGGGCGGCGGCTCCGGCGTGATGAATCGACTGGTTGCCGGGGGTGCTGCGCCATCGTCTGAAGCCGTATCGCCTGTAACCGGTTCGGCCGGCGCAACAACTTCAGATTCACTCGATTGGACAACTGTGGCGGCGGGGACTGCGGTGTCGATTTGCTCAACTTCGCTGCTATTGACCTGCTGAAATTCTTCTTCGGCCTGCCGATAACACCCGGTAAGCGCCAAGACACAGATCATCAATGGCAAGAGCAATCGTAGCTTCATTTGCCGCTACCCCCCAATATGGACAACTGCTTCGATTCATTATATCCGAGTCAGAATATGCGGGCTAGCTAGGCAGCCGCATATTCTGATCCATGCGTTGGCGTTTGGCGCCATCCTATTTTACGAATGTGTCCAGACAACCAGTCGGCGCAAGACGAGTGGTTTATCCAATCTGCGGCAGAGCTTCCAACGCGCGGTCAATCTCCTCCTGCGGGTAATCATAGTTGCTCAATTCTCCAGCCAGGTAGGCGTCGTAGGCGCTCATATCAAAGTGCCCGTGGCCACATAAATTGAACAGGATCACGCGCTCTTCCCCGGCCTCTTTGGCCGCCAGCGCCTCACGAATTGCGCCGGCAATGCCGTGCGCCGCTTCCGGCGCCGCCACAATCCCTTCCGCCTTGGCGAAAGTGATGGCTGCGCTGAATGTCTCCATCTGCGCAATGGCATACATATCCAACAAGTTTTGATCCCAAAGTTCACAGATGATCGACGCCATGCCGTGGTAGCGCAAGCCGCCGGCGTGCAGCGGAGGCGGAACGAATCCATGACCGAGCGTATACATCTTGACCAGCGGCGTCATGCCGACTGTATCGCCGAAATCGTAAGCGTACTTGCCGCGCGTCAAACTTGGGCAAGCCGCCGGCTCGACGCCCAGCAAGCGCGTCCCCTTGCCATGAACCAGATTCTGGTGCAGGAAGGGCAGGGCGATACCTGCGAAGTTGCTTCCACCGCCCGTCGGTCCCACCACCACGTCCGGATATTCGCCAGCCAATTCCATCTGTTGCAGCGCTTCCTGCCCGATGACCGTCTGGTGCATCAAAACGTGATTCAAGACGCTGCCCAGGGCATATTTGTATTTGCCGCCGCTCTTGGCAGCTACTTCGACCGCTTCGCTGATGGCGATGCCCAGCGAACCGGTGCTATCAGGATCCTGCGACAGGATCGCCTTACCGGAATCGGTGGTATCGCTCGGGCTGGGGGTGACGCTTGCGCCGAAGGTCTGCATGATGGCGCGGCGATAGGGCTTCTGCTCGTAACTGATGCGAACCATATAAACGATGCATTCCATGTCGAAGAAACTGCAAGCTTGCGCGAGTGCCGTGCCCCATTGGCCCGCGCCCGTTTCGGTCGCCAATCCAGTGACGCCTTCTTGTTTGTTGTAATAGGCTTGCGCCGTGGCGGTGTTCAACTTGTGGCTGCCGGAAGGAGAAACGCCCTCGTACTTGTAATAGATATGCGCTGGTGTATCGAGCGCCTTTTCCAGCCGGCGCGCCCGCAGCAACGGCGTTGGGCGCCATAGCTTGTAAATCTCACGTATTTCGCCAGGAATCTCGACCCAGCGGTCCTGGCTCACCTCCTGCAAGATCAACCCCATCGGGAACAGCGGCGCCAGGTCATCCGGTCCCACGGGCTGGTGCGTTCCCGGGTGCAGCACCGGTGGCAAGGGACGCGGCAGATCCGCCTGAACGTTATACCATTGTTTCGGTATCGCGCTTTGCGGTAGATCAAAGCGAATTGCGTCGGACATGAGACTTGTCTCCCTACTTTGGATAACGGCTGTATTATGACTTACAGACGCCCGCCATGCAACGAACGTGGTGTCTTCCCAAGGCAATCGCTTCAAACAGGCAGTGCTGTATACAACATATTATTTTCACCACAGAGGCACAGGAGCAGTTCCAAGTGAGTCCTGCGAAACCAGAAATCAAGTCGACTGGTAGGGGCGACACTTGTGTCGCCCGAAACCTGAGCCCAAGATGTTCACGAAATTCCCATTACTTTCTTGGAACTACTGAGTTTCAGTTCGAAACATGACACTTTCCGCTCTCAATCTGTAACCAAAGTGTGGGGAACAAGCCCTGATCTGTCATTACGGCTAGTCGTGTAGCAGATATATGGTTGGTTCTTCGTTCACAAGACGCGTTTCTCTGTGTCCTCGGTGTACTCATTGGTAATGAAAGATTTGAAGCGATTGCCCTGGTGTCGCAGCGCGTTCACGCTTGGCCTTAGTTTAACGAAAATATAGAGAGGGATAGTGATTAACCGGACAATCTTGACTGCCGCCGTCGCTGCCACTATACTTCCCGGTCTAAATGCTTGCTCGTGATGATGAGTCGGGCCCCTTGCGGCAGAAAATTCCGAACCGTGTCAGGGCCTAACGGCAGCAGCACTAAGGAAAACCTCTGGGTGTCTTGTGGATTCCTGACTCATCTTCTCGGGCAAGCATTGGTTTTTGCGCCAGCGCGCGGTCGTCAGCGCAGGCTCACGCGAATCTTGCCTTCAAACCCGGCGTTGGCGTGGCTGACCACCACCGTGTAAATGCCGTCTGCCGGCAATTCAACATCAGCGATCAGCGCGTCGGTTTTCCCGCCGCCGTCGTCGTTGCCCAACAGAGGAACTCCATCGACATCCAGCAGGACCAGCAGCGGATCCGCGCCCGTGCCTAGATTGTCGCGCCCGCTAATCGAGACAAGTTGGCCCGCTCCGCCCACAAACTGTAAGCGCGCTACCACGCCGTAATCCATTTCAATGGTCACAGGTTCGTTGAATGTCAGGCTCTCGTCAATCGACTCTCGCTCGATCAGGGTCATGCGTCGGTAGAAATCCGGCGCTGCCAAAGCCAGCTGCTCGGTTTCCGAATAGATGAAACCTCGTGCCATGTAATAATCTTGCATCTGCGGCTGTAGCGCCAGCGCGGCATTCATATCTGCCAGCGCGCTATCCCAGCTTTTCGTGTCTGTCCATACCTTGGCGCGCATAAAGTAGGCATAGCCAAGCTCGGACGGCGTCGAGCCACGGTCAAAGCTTTCTATCGCTTCGTCGAGAATAAAGATTGCCTGATTGCTGCTACCCTGGGCATTGGCGCGCGCCGCATCCACGATACTCTGGTACATATCCCGCAACTTGCTGTCGCGGTCTCGCTCATGCAAGCGAACCAGGCTGCTATAGGTCTGCGTCGAGCGCGAAGTGATGGCTAAACTTTGCTCGTAGTCGCGCTTGGCTTGGCGTGGATTGCTATTCTTCAGATGCAGTTCACCACGCAAGCGCCAAATCGAGGAATCGTGGGGCCGCAACTCCAGCACGGCGCTGTAGTCGGCGATCGCATCCTCCCAATCTTCGGATCGCGAATGAGCGAACCCGCGATAGTAATAGGCTTTCCAGGTTTCCTCGTCCTGCTGCAGTATTTCATCGGCTAGCCCGATCGCCTCATCAAAGGCTTCGGCGTCGATATGTTCCAGGACTTCTTCCAGCGCCGCGTCAATATCCAACTCTTCTGGCGCAGTTGGCTGCCCTTCAGGTGTTGGAGTTGGTGTCACCTTGCCGATCGCGTAACTGGCTTCTGGACCGAAAAGAAAGGCCAGCAGCATGGCAATACAGATTGTCGCTGACAAAATCGCGTATCGATTTGGCATCCCGATCAATCCCCTGCTTGTAACGCGCGCCTCGATCCAAGAACAACGATAGCTGAAAGCCTTGAATTCTAGGGCGCATGTCTACCCCGCCCGCCAGACGACGTTCCGAGGCGAAATATCGTGTATCCCACGTCAGCGTAAGCGAGCGCTGGTAATCACAGTTTCGAACTGTTTGCAGTAAACCACGGCCGATCGATAGATGCTCAAGTCGTGATTTTCGGGCAAGATGTAATTCTGATTTCCGATATTGCCCTTGAGCCGGCCAAGGTTCAAGAAATCAGCGCCCAGCTCCAGGGCGCTCCTCGGCTGTGGATCGCGTGACAAATAGACGCGTACATCACCGCCGCGTGCCGACGAAAAACCTTCAAAGCGCAAGATCCGCCGATCGAGAAACTCATAGATGGTCGCGGTGCCCTTGCCCCAATGCAAGGCGTCAATCGTACTGAATTCCCCGCTTATCAGCACGCGCGCCGTCTCCGCGCCCATCTCCCGTTCATCTTCCGGCGCCCTATCCGATTCGCTTATGGCGACCTGAACCATGCCTAGCGCCATATCCGGACTCGTCTCGTGCATTTCTATCAAGGCTTGACGCTGATCGGCAGGCAAGGCCAGGAAGTCATCTTGCAAGTCCATTTCCAGTCCGGGAAACGCTTCGTTCAGCTGCCTGTCGCGGAGAAATCCACGCCAAGCGGGAAACGTCCAGACGGCTACCGCGACCAGCCCAACCAGCGCGGTTAGCAAGATTCGAAATCTTAATTCCATAGACTGGCATCCGTTGCTGATTACGCTACGGAATCATTGTGGCACAGCCCTACTGCACGGGCAAGACCGCCCACCGGCATTCCCTGCGTTCTTCTGACGTCCGGTTTACACGCGCGCCCTCGAATCAATAGCTGCTTTCAAGTAGTTATACTAAACATATTGGCTATCGTCCGCTTGGGAGCAAACAGGGAAACCGCAATGCCATTTCGATTCGAATGGAGAGACGAATCCAAACGCGTCATCTGCTACATTGCAGAGGGTGATTGGAATTGGAAGGACTATCATCATGCTGCGCGCGCGTCGACCTTCACCTTGTCTGCGGTGGATCATCCGGTGGACTGTTGCATAGATTTGCGCGGAAGCACTCGGCGGACCATGCCTGCCGGGCTCGCGGCGCACGTTCGCAGTTTCGGCAAGAAGCTACAGGCCTGCCTGACCGGACGCGCCGTCGTCATCGGTATGCCGCGAGCGGACGTCGACATCCTGCTTCTTGATGACGACCGAGAATTGACAACCACTGACGGAATCGTGAAGTTTGTCGTCGACGATGCGGATCTAGAATCGACTTTGAACGAATGGCAGGCTTGTCCGCCGACCTAGATATCTTCATGCCGGACGCCAGGCGTCGCCGGCAACGTGAAGATGATCGGCAGCGCCAGCAGGGAAATCAGGGCGGCGATGATGAAAGCGTTGTGCAAGCCCAGCGCATCGCCCAGCGCGCCGGCAATCAACACATTGATCGCGCGTACGCCAAAGGCATAAAAGATGAACATGCCATTCGCCATGGCGCGGTTGTCCGGCAATTGATCTTGCACCAGGGCCTGGAATACTGGCGTCACCGACAGCGCCGTGACACCCAGCGCAAGCAGCACCAGGATTAGCAATGCGCCTTCGACATGCACGAAGATCAGCATGAAAACGGAAGTAAAGATTGCTGACAGCATCACCATCTTGCGCCGGCCGAAGCGGTCGCTAAGTGTGCCGCCTAGCAGCGCGCCAGCCACGCCCGCCAGTTCATATAGCGCCAGCGCGCCTGTTGCCACGGTCAGTTCAAAGCCGCGAACATCAACCAGGTAAACCACCATGAAGACTCCGAGGCTGCTCACAGACATATTGCGGAACATCATCACGCCAAACAGCGGCGCGAAAACCCGGGCAAAGCGCTTGAAAAGAGGCTTGCCTTTGGATTTGCTTGGCGCGCGCTTCGCCGAGACATCGCGCAGGCGTAGAAAGAGAATGAAGGTCGCCAGCCAGCCGAAGAACATCAACCGCCACAAGCCTCCGATGCCCCACTGTGCCACGGCAAAACCCACCAGCAGCGGGCCGACCGTGCGTCCTAATTCGCCGCCCGCCATGAAAAAGCTCATGCCGCGCCCGACCTTGTCGCCCGAGATATGCGCGATCATCGCCGGCGCCGGCGCATGAAATGCCATCACACTCAAGCCGGCAGTGAATAGCAGCAGCGCCGCCGTGCCATAACTGGGCATGAAGCCGATTAAGGTCGCCAGGGTCGCTGTGATCGCCGGCGCGAAGATCACCAGATAGCGCACGGTGAAGCGATCCGCCAGATAGCCAATAAGCGGACTCAAAAGCGATGGCACTTGCGTAAAGACTGGCAGCGAGCCCGCCAGCACCAGCGTCAATCCCAGCTTGTCGATTAACAATGGCAGCAGAGGCGCGATAAAGGCGGAGTACGTGTCATGCACGAAGTGACCGCCACTGATCAGGAGAATGCGATTGCCTTGAAATTCTTCGTTTTGCTTTGCACTAGTCTCGACCGGCGCAGCTGTTGTTGTCATGTACCCTTCCAATGGCGTCCTTTTGACCAATCCCGCATTATAGCGCGACTTACATCGCGCCGCACGAATCACACGGTCGCCAGGAAATATAGACACTCGTATTGAATCAAGCTGCGTTTCTAGGCTCTCTTGCGGGCGCTCTCGCTGTCTCGGGTGATGAAATCTCCCATCGCCTGTGCAATTATGCTCGCCATGAAAATGACAACTCTGCGCTTCACCAACCGCCGATATCTCGATGCCATTGATGACCATATCGTCATCTTCGACGGCGCCATGGGCACCAGCATTCAGTCTTACGACCTCACGCCGGCGGACTACGGCGGCAGGACTCTGCCTACCGAGGACAGATATGTAAAACTTGTTCTAGAATAGCAAGGAAATCAACCGGAGTCTGAGCGGATGGGAAGATAATCCGCCATTGATCTACACATCCTCATGTCTAACTGCAGGCGCAGCTGGCAGGGCCATGATCAAAGGCAAGGAAATTAAAGTAATAAGCGCGACGACGACAAAAGCCATCTGCAAACCCAGCGCATCGCCCAAAATGCCCGCGATCAGGATATTGCTGGCGCGTACGCCATATTCGTACAATATGTATACGCCGCTTGCCGTGGCGCGGTTGTCCGGCAATTGGTCTTGCACCAAGGCGTGAAAAACCGGGGTCACAGACAAGGTGCTTGCGCCCAGCCCCAGCAATACCGGGATCAAAAGCGGGCCGTCGACGTGCACGAAAACCAGCATGAATACAGCGGAAAAAATCGCCGCCAGCGCCACCATCCTACGTCGGCCAAATCGATCACTAAGTGTGCCGCCCGCCAGCGCCCCAACCACACCGGCCAGTTCGTAAAGCGCCAGCGCGCCCGTCGCCAGCAGCAATTCGAAACCGCGGATATCCACCAGATAAACAACCATGAAGACCATGAGCGTGCTTGTTAACATATTGCGGAAGGCCATCACGCCAAACAATGGCGCAAAGACACGTACAAATCTCCTCAGCAGCGGCTTGGATATTGACTTTCTCTGATCGCGCCTGGCAGATATATCCCGCAATCGGAAGTAGAGTATCAGAGTTGCCAACCAGCCGAAAAACATCAAGCGCCACAAGCCTTCGATGCCCCACTGCGCCACGCCGAAGCCCACCAGCAGCGGACCCAGCGTTCGCCCCAGTTGGCCTCCCGCCATGAAAAAGCTCATGCCACGCCCGACCTTGCCGCCGGAAATATGCGCGATCATCGCCGGCGCTGGCGCATGAAAGGCCATGACGCTCAATCCGGCTGTGAACAGCAGCAGCGCTACCGTGCCATAACTCGGCATGAATCCGATCAAGGTGGCAAGCGTGGCCGTGACCGCCGGCGCGAAGATGACCAGGTAACGAACGCTGAAATGTTCCGCCAGATAGCCGATCAGCGGACTCAATAGCGATGGCATTTGTGTAAAAACTGAAAGCGAACCCGCCAACAGCAGCGACAGTCCCAATTTGTCGATCAAGATCGGCAGCAGCGGCGCGATGAAGGCGGTGAATGTATCGTGCACAAAATGCCCGCCGGATATCAGGATAATGCGATTTGTCTGAAACTCGTCGCTCGGTTCTGCCTTGCTTTCAATTGAAGCGGCTATTGATGTCGTTTGCATGTCCGACGGACTGCGCCGGCGAGAACGCCACATTGACACGATTCTTGTCATGCCGAAGTATCCTTGATTATGAGGAGTGCTGAAGAACGGTATTGCGGCGCCTTCTAAAGTCAGGTATTGCGTGGCATTGCAATTTCACATGCCCACAATAACAAGCACTCTTGACATTAAATTGTTGTTAATTAGATTAAAATTAACATAATACGTCATGAGAAGCAACGCACTAATCTCACGAGAAAGGTGAAAAATATGGTTCTAGCGCTTTCCAAACGTCCTGTCCTGCTTAGTATTGCGTTTTCACGTAGCCACGAAATCAATCGGAACCATCATTAAATCTCCTTTAAATCGCTTAATATGAGTATCATTTGTCACGAGAAGCAGTGTACTTTAGGAACAGGAGCGGTGAAGACGGCGTTTTGTAATGTCTTGTTTAGCCTGGCTTTGCGATTTCACATCGCCAAGATAGTAGGCAGTCCCCGTTGCGCTAGAATGGAGGAACTGGAAAACCAGCTTCGATACTCGCAATATCAACTTGCCCACTCCATTGGCACGGACAGCCGCCGACAGTCGAGAAGAGCCCTTCGGGGACAGGGCCGGAGGCTGCCCAAGACTACGCTTGACACCAACCCTGTGCTATTATGCTCGCCATGAAAACGACAACTCTGCGCTTCACCAACCGCCGCTATCTCGATGCCATTGATGACCATATCGTCATCTTCGACGGCGCCATGGGCACCAGTATTCAATCTTACGACCTCACGCCAGCGGACTACGGCGGCGAGCAGTATCAAGACTGCCTCGACTACCTTGTCATCAGCCGTCCCGATATCATCCGCCAGATTCACGAATCATTTCTGCGCGTGGGCAGCGAAGCAGTCGAAACCAATACCTTCCGCAGCAATCGCTTGACCTTGTCTGAACACGGGCTAGGAGATCGCGTCATCGAGATCAACCGCGCGGCGGCGCAAATCGCCCGCGCCGCCTGTGACGCCATAGAAGCCGAAAGCGGCATCGCGCGATTCGTGGCCGGAAGTATGGGACCCAGCGGAAAATTGCCCTCCGGCGACGATCCCGATCTCAGCGATATCAGCTTCGACGAACTCGCGGAATTGTTTTATGAACAGGCGCAGGGACTCGTCGAAGGTGGAGCCGACTTGCTGCTGCTGGAAACCAGCCAGGACATTCTCGAAGTCAAGGCAGCGATCTACGGCATCAATCGCGCCTTCGCCGATAGCGGCAAGCGTATTCCGCTGCAAGTGCAGATCACGCTTGATGTCAGCGGTCGCATGTTATTCGGTACGGATATCGCCGGCGCCTTGACCACGCTGGAGTCGCTGCCCATTGATGTTCTGGGCATGAATTGCTCCACAGGTCCAGAATACATGCGCCAGCCCATTCAGTATCTGATCGAACGCTCGCCTTTTCCCATCAGCGTCTTGCCCAACGCCGGCTTGCCCATCAATGTCGATGGCGAAGCGGTCTACCCCATGCGGCCGGTGCCCTTCAGCGAGATGGTAGGCGAGTTCACGCGCTGGGGGGTCAACGTGGTCGGTGGCTGCTGCGGCACCACACCCGAGCATCTGGCAAAACTCTATGAAAGTGTGCACGGTCAGACCTATCACGATATGCTGGCAGGTCGTGCCGAGCTGCGCGCGCCAACTGAACGCCAGATCATACACGAACCGCAGGCGTCCAGCGGCATGACCGCCACCCGCATGATGCAGAATCCCGGTCCCACGCTCATTGGCGAACGGGTCAACAGCCAGGGCAGCCGCAAGGTCAAACGTCTGCTGCTCGAAGACGATTACGATAGCATCGTGGCAATCGCCGTCGGACAGGTCAACGGTGGCGCGCACATGCTTGATGTCGCGGTGGCGCTGACCGAACGAGACGACGAAAAGGAACAGATGCAGCAACTCGTCAAGAAGCTGTCAATGGCAGTGGAAGCGCCGCTGATCATCGATACCACCGAGGACGACGTTGCCGAAGCCGCGCTCGCGCTCTATCCCGGCCGCGGCATCATCAACGGCAACAACCTGGAAAACGGCCGCGAACGCATCGACAACATCCTGCCCATCGCCAAGAAACACGGCGCTGCCGTCCTCTCCATGACCATTGACGAAGAGGGCATGGCACATACCCGCGACAAGAAACTGGCCATTGCCCAGCGCATCACCAATATTGCGCTGGACGATTATGGCCTTTCGCCGGAAGATTTGATCTTCGATGACCTGACCTTTCCGCTCACGACCGGGCAAGCAGAATTGCGCAACGACGCTGTCGAGACAATCCAAGGCATCCGCTTGATCAAAGAGCAGATCCCCGGTGTGATGACCGCGCTCGGCATCAGCAATGTCAGCTTTGGCGTCGGCGCCGCGGCGCGCGGAGTCCTCAATAGCGTCTTTCTTTATCATGCCGTGAAAGCCGGCCTGGATATGGCTATCGTTAATCCGGCTCATATCACGCCTTACTTCGAGATCCCGCCGGAACAGCGCAAAATCGCCGAAGACTTGATCTTCAACAGCGACGCCGATGCCTTGCCGCGCTTCATTCAGTTCTTTGAAGAAAACGAAGTGCAGCTCGCCGGCGGCGAAGTAGTTGATCCCACCGCGGATATGAGCAGCGAAGATGCCCTGCACTGGCAAATCGTGCATCGGAAGAAAGAAGGCGTCGAAGCGCTGATCGACGACATTCTCACGCGCAGGGACGCAGTCGACGCGCTCAATAACGTACTGCTGCCGGCTATGAAAGAAGTCGGCGACAAATTCGGCGCTGGCGAGCTCATCTTGCCCTTTGTCTTGCAATCCGCCGAAGTGATGAAAAAGTCCGTCGCCTATCTCGAGGGTTTCATGGACAGAGTCGAGGGTGTCAGCAAAGGCACCGTCGTGCTGGCCACGGTTTACGGCGATGTACACGATATCGGCAAGAACCTGGTCAAAACCATCCTGAGCAACAACGGTTATACCATTCATGATCTAGGCAAGCAGGTGCCCGCCAATACCATCATCGACAAGGCGCTGGAACATAAAGCCGACGCCATCGGGTTATCGGCTTTGCTGGTCAGCACTTCCAAGCAGATGCCTCTCATCATCAACGAGTTGGCGCGCCGCGGCTTACAGATTCCCGTGCTCGTGGGCGGCGCTGCCATCAACCGCCGCTTTGGCCGCCGCATCCTCTTCCTTGATGAATCGCAGGAGCCCTACGATGCCGGCGTCTTTTATTGTAAGGACGCCTTTGAAGGCTTGGCCGTGGTCGATCAATTGCTCGATCGGCAACGCCACGACCAGTTCCTCGACGAAGTTTTCAGCGAAGCCTACACCGAGGTCAATCGAGCGCCCCGCCGCAGACGGGCCAGCCGCGGCGTTGCGCGCAAAACAGTCAAAGATGCGCCCGACATCCCAACGCCGCCTTTTTGGGGCAGCCGCGTCATCCAGGACATGCCGCTGCAAATCGTCTTGCAGCACTTGTACAAGCCGGAACTCTTCCGCCTGTCCTGGGGCGCCAAGAATACGCGAGGCGAAGAATGGCAGCAGCTTGAAGCGGAATTCGAAGCGCGCTTGCTGCGCATGGCCAGGGACGCCGGCAAAGTCGGCACGCTCAAGCCGCAAGCGGTCTACGCCTACCTGCCCGTCAACAGCGATGGTGATGATCTGATCGTCTATGATGCCGATTGCTACTCTGGCGATGGCGAAAAGATCGAAGTCGCGCGCTTCAGTTTCCCGCGCCAGCCCGACGGCGAGTTCCTCTGCATCAGTGACTACTTCGCGTCAAGTGACAGCGGCAAAGCAGATGTCATGGTCTTGCAGACGGTCACCGTAGGCGCCGTCGCCAGCGAAGAGTTCGAGCGCCTGCAATCCGCCAATGAATACAGCGAAGCCTACTTTTTCCATGGACTAGCGGTGCAAGCAGCGGAAGCCACCGCCAACTACCTGACCAAAATCGTGCAGGGTCAACTGGGCATCGCGGAAGGGCAGGGCAAACGCTACAGCTGGGGTTACCCGGCTTGCCCTGAATTGCAGGATCACCAGATCGTCCTGCAACTGCTTCCGCAACTGGAAACCGAGCTGGGCATATCACTGACCGAATCCTGGCAATGGGTGCCCGAGCAAAGTACCGCCGCTCTCTTCACCCATCATCCCGACGCCAAATACTACAGTGTCGGCAACCTCGACCGCGCGGCGCAGATCTTGGGTTGAATCCATCCGTCGGAGACCAGTGGAACAGTGGCTGCCGCCAATCATCACTGCTACTCATGTTCTGTTACAGAGGTCGTAATTGCGACTAAAATACTGTAAGATTTTCTTATTCATGATCAGACGATTGGGCTAACGACATGCCTGACTTTCCCTATATTCAAACAACAGGCCGAATGAAAGACTTCTTTACCAAAATCCCGTCTGTGGCCGCGCCGGATAGAGTGACCATAAACTGGTTGTCCTCAGTCGGTTTTAAGTCCAAGAATGATCGCCCAATGATTGGAGTCCTGGAGTTTATTGGCTTCACTGCTTCAAAGAAGCCGACTGATCGATGGACAGCTTTCCGCGACAACAGTCAATCAGCAAGGGTCATGGCTGAAGGGATAATCCAGGGCTACGCAGATCTCTTTGGTACATTTCCGGATGCCTATAACCGCAATGAAAAGGACTTGAGAAACTTCTTCACGACGATGACGCCCTCAGCGGGCGAACAGGTAATCAGGAAAACGGTGAATACCTTTAGAGCTTTGTGTACCTTGGCAGACTTTAGTCAGATCGGGGCTGATGACAATTCCAAAATTCAGAAGGTGGCAAAGCCAAGGGTAAAATCCAAAACAACGAAAAATTCAGCATCCAGTAAAATGCCGGAATCAGGACAAGCTCTGGTGGCTGCGTCGCAACCGATCGCTACGCCTTCGCCCAGTCCGTCACTGCACATCGATATTCAAATTCATATTTCTTCGGACGCCGATGCAGCGCAGATTGATCAGATATTCAAGAGTATGGCGACACATATTTACCAAAGAGACAGCGACAAGCCTCAATGAGCGACATCGCAAAATACGCGCTCAACGCGGCCAGGCAGATACAGCAAGACGTAAACAAGGTATCAAAGCCACAACCTGAAGGGACGAAGTCCAAGACAAGTCAGCTTGTCGATTTTGCGTTGGTTAAGGGAACAGGGGCGCACCTCGAACGAGTGGTCCATCAAATTAATGGCGCTTATGAACACGGATGGTACGACGCCTGTGCGGTTATGCTGCGGCGCTTGATTGAAACCTTGCTTATCGAAATATATATAGCCAGGGAAATGAAATCCAAAATAAAAGAGCGGGATGGCAGATTTGTTCACTTGAATAAACTCGTCGCTTTGGCTTCTTCCGAGCCTAGTTGGGATTTGGACAACAATGGCAGGTCGCTCAAAAAACTCAAAGAAATTGGCAATTGGTCGGCGCACAAGAGGCTGTACAATGCAAATCGCGATGATATTGACACATATGAGTCCGAGATACGTATTGTAGTTCAGGAGTTGGTCTATATGGCTGGCTACAAAATGCAAAAAGGAAATTAGATGATCTACACACTCAAACGCATCGGCTTCGTCTCCGCCGTCAAGATCGCCGCCGTCGTCTCGGCAGCGGTCGCCGTCTTGCCCATAGTCATCTTCCTGCTGCTGAACGCCATCTTCAAGTTCCTTGACGTCATCATCCCACCCGAACTGATCGGGCAAGTCCTGGCATCGACAGCCCTCTGGGCAGCGGCCGCCGGCGCCATCTCCACCGCCATCGTTGTCGTCATCTACAATATCTGCGCCCACTACTTCGGCGGCATCACATTTGAGCTCAAGGCCCAGCGCCCCCCGCGCAAGCCTAATGAAGAAGTCGAAATCGACTAGCTTGCCTTTCTCGATTTGACGACTGAACTGTCGCTTGTTCATAGACATCAATTGCCGATCTGACTTCATGAAACAGTGACGAGTCACCCCTCCCTCTTTATGGGGGAGGGGCCGGGGGTGGGGGCGCAAATGCTTGACAATCTCGCCAAAACATTCCATCATTCACTCCACAGCAAACCTTGGCTTTTCGCATTTCCCGTTCAGAAACGAGGCTGATGATGAACACTGCTATGCAACAAGAATATGACGAAAAAGGCTACGTCATCGTCCGCAACGCCATCGATGCCGATCTCGCCCGCGAAACTGCCGAGCACGTGCATTGGCTGGCGCAGCGCCATCCCGACGTCCGCCCCGAGAGCTTCGGCCATGGCATGCTGGTGACCGATCCCTTCATGCACCGGCTGACCGGCGACGACCGTCTGCTGGATATTGTCGAACAATTCATCGGTCCCAATGTCGCCTTGTTCGCCGCCCACTATATCGCCAAACCACCAAGAACGGGTCAAAAAGTCCTTTGGCATCAAGACGGCACTTACTGGCCCCTGGAACCGATGGAAGTGACAACGATCTGGCTGGCAGCCACCGAATCCACGCGCGAGAACGGCTGCATGCGGGTCCTGCCCGGGACACAAAACAACAAGCTGCTCTCCCGCGCCGAATTGCAAGATGTCAAAGATGGCAAAAATGTGCTTTCCTCCGGCATTCACCCGTCACAAATTGACGATTCGCATGTGGTCAATCTCGAACTGAATCCGGGCGATGTCTCCATCCATAATCCCACAATCATCCACGGCAGTGAATCCAACACATCGGACAAGTGGCGCATCGGTTTAACCCTGCGCTATATCCCGACCTCGACCTGGGTCAAGCGCGAAGAACACGCCAATATCTTCCTGCGCGGCAAAATAGACCCGAGCGTCAATAACCTCTATGCCGAGCGTCCCGCCTATGTCGCCGACGAACACATGCCATTCCGCGGCGTGGAAGAGTGGATGCCGGCGTGAGTGTTCCGTCAATGCCAAACCCAAACATCCTCTACATTCATTCGCACGACACCGGCCGCTATTTGCAACCTTACGGCTATGGAATTCCAACGCCAAATCTGCAGCGTCTGGCGGAGCGAGGCGTCTTATTCCGGCGCGCCTACTGCGCAGCGCCCACGTGTTCGCCCAGCCGAGCGGCGCTGCTGACCGGCCAATCGCCCCACAGCGCTGGCATGCTGGGTCTGGCCAACCGGGGTTTCGTCCTGGCCGATTTTAGTCAACACATCATCCACACGTTGAAGAGCGCAGGTTATACATCGGCGCTCGCGGGCATCCAACATCTGACCAACTCACAATTCCATCGCGGCGCGGAAGCCATCGGCTACGACCAGATCCTGACGACCGACCATGCCGAGGCGCATCGACGCGCCCTTGACTACATCAAGGACGCGCCGCCGCAGCCCTTCTTTTTGACAGTCGGTTTCTTCGAGAATCATCGCGAGTTCCCAGTCGAGCACGATATTGATCCGAATTATGTATCGCCACCCTTGCCACTGCCGGACACACCGCGCATCCGGCAAGATATGGCCAACTACATCGCCATGGCGCAGACCCTCGATGACAAGGTAGGGCAGGTACTAAAAGCGCTCGACGAGGCGGATCTGCGGGAAAATACGCTTGTCATCTACACCACCGATCACGGCATCGCCTTCCCGGGCATGAAATGCGACTTGACCGACGCCGGTATGGGCGTGGCGCTGATCATGCACGGACCGGGCGATTTCGGCGGTGGGAAAGTGGTTGACGCCATGGTCAGCCATATTGATATCTTCCCGACGATTTGCGACCTGCTTGAAATTGAAGCGCCTCCCTGGTTGCAGGGACATTCGATGATGCCGCTGCTGCGCGGCGAAGCGGAATCGATCCGCGACGAAGTCTTCGCCGAGGTCTCCTATCACGCCACCTACGAACCGAAGCGCGCCCTTCGCACCGATCGCTTCAAATATATCCGCCGTTATGACAAGCGCGAGTCGCCGGTCTTGTCCAATATCGATGACGGATTGACCAAAGACGATTACCTCGACAATGGCTTTGCCGAACGGGCTCCCGCCGCCGAACAACTCTACGATACCTATTTCGATCCGACGGAACGGAACAACTTGGCAAGTGATCCGGACTACGCCGGCCTTCTGGAAGAGTTGCGCGCACGATTGGATCGCTGGATGCGCGATACCGATGATCCGCTGCTGCGCGGACCCGTGCCCGCGCCGCCGGGCGCCGTCGCCAACGATCCCGATGGCGCGTCCCCAAGAGGCCCTTTAATGCCAGCCGACCAGCTTTCAATCACCTAAAAACGAAATAGACATGACCGACTTGCTGCAACACCAAATCGAGTATTATTCCGCTCGCGCGCCGGAGTATGACCAGTGGTTCTATCGACAAGGTCGCTACGACCAGGGTGACGAATTCAAACAACAATGGGAAAGCGAAGCGCAGACGGTCCGTGACCAGTTGCTGAACGCGCCGCGGCAAACGCATATCCTGGAGATGGCGCCCGGCACCGGCATTTGGACCGAGCAACTGATTAAGCTGGGAGATCAGGTTACGGCGCTGGATGCCTCACCCGATATGATCGCCATCAACCAAGCCAAGTTGCAGTCGGACAAGGTAACATATATCCAGACTGATTTGTTCGATTGGATGCCGCAGCAAACATACGACATGGTCTTTTTCGGTTTCTGGTTGTCCCACGTGCCGGGGAACAGACTGTCGCCCTTCTTGCATACAATTTATCAAGCATTGAAACCCGGCGGACGTCTTTTCTTCGTCGATTCACAGAATTTGGACTTGTCCAGATCGCGCACGGAGACCGAAGATCTGGGCGGCGAGATGCAGCAGCGCGTGCTGAGCGACGGTCGGCGCTACGAAATTGTCAAGATCTACTACGATCCAGCGCAACTCACGTCGATCTTGAGCGATCACGGCTTCGACATTGTAGTGCGCGCCACGCCGACCTTTTTCATTTATGCCGATGGCATCAAGCCGGCGACTTAGAACTCAAGCGAGCGGGGTTCGTGCTCGGCTGCCGCTACATCGCGCCCAAGGCTTCCTGGTAAGAATCAATCACTTGCGCGGCGACCTTGTCCCAGGTTTGCTGAAAAGCTAGTTCTCTGCCGGCAGCGCCCATCTTGGCTGCTTTCTGTGGATTGGAGAGCAGTTCCAGCAGGGCTATCGGCAGTTCTTCAGCGACATTGTCCTGCGCGACGATCAAGCCTGTGAGGCCGTGTTCGATGGCATCAGCGACTCCGCAGCCATCCGTGCCCACCACCGCCGTGCCCGAAGCGCCGGCTTCATACAAGGTGAGACCGAAGCCCTCAAAAAATAGTCCGTCATTGATGGCGGGCAATGCCAGGACGTCCGCCGTGGCTAACCAGGCGCGTTTCACTTCCTCGTCGACGAAGCCCATGATCCGCACGTTTTCCTGCAAATTGTGATCTTCGATCGCCGCCTGCACGGCTGTTGTGTAGGCGCTGCCGAACTGCGGCGGTCCCACGATCAGGCACTGTACCTCAGGAATCTCGTCGCGTACGCGAGCGAGCGCCTCCACCAACTGCATGGTGCCCTTGCGCGGTTTAATCTCGCCCACGGCCACGACCGTCGGCGCTCGCTTTTCCACCTGTAATGCAGGTGGACGCAAATACTTGCTGACTTCCACACCGTTGGGGATAACGTGAACGCGCGCCTCTGGCATCAACGCATTTGCCACTTGCGCCGTGTAGCTGCTGACGCAGATCAATCGCGCGCGCAAGAAGGATCGTCGATAAAGCTGATTCACAGGAAAGCCCCGTAATCGAGGCAGATTGACGTAACTGCCATGTGCCGTGACAAAGAGCGGGCGGTCGCGCGCCACAGCCGACGCCAATATCGCCAGCGGCTCGACAGTGCAGTGGATGATGTCACAATCCCGCAGCCGCCGCCGAAGGGCGAAACCTTGTCGCAATGACTTGAAGAAAGTATGTCGTTCCGGTGGAGTTACCGTTGGCAAAAGTGGATGAATCTCAAATTCAACTTCGGGGCTATTGCGAGACGTGACAACCGTCATTTCGACGCCCCGCGCCCGTAAAGCTCGTATCAATTGCAGGCTATAGGTTGCCCATCCGTTTTGATTGCTCAGGTCGGAGGTGACGAATCCAATACGCATGGACACGGCTGGGACAAGGTCCTGGCTAGGCTTGATCCGCGGCAGCCGACTCCTTGGCATCATTGTTCTCGCTCATGCCAAGGCGACCGCGCCATGCTCGCACAGCGTCCGATTGCTCGGGAGCGATTTTGTCATGATGATCGCCCTGTGTGCCAACCCGCATCACCGCCATCAACAGCACGATATTCAAGATGATGATAATCGCCATAACCACCATCGCCATAATCGACCTCCCACGCCCCGTATCCGCCAAATCTGCCCGTATTATGACTGACTTTGGCGTTAAGGTCTAGGTTTCAGCTTTGGCTAATCTGCTTTTCGGAAGGCGGTCCGCCGAGCATAGCTTGTCTTGTGTCGGCGGCGCCGACCGTCTATGATGATGCGCATCTACCCTTCAGTCGAGAAAGACCTGCCCATGCCCATCAAATTGGATTTGAGCGACGACGCGCCCTGGAAAAAACGCTACCGCGCGCCGGCGATTGCCCTCTCCCGCCGCGCTTCACAGAATCCCAAACGAGCTTGCTTCTGCAGCAACAAGGATGGCATTTATCAGCTCTATGCCTGGGACATCGAAACCGGCGCGCTGACACGCCTGACCGATCAGCCGGCCGGCGTTGTCGCGGGAAACATCTCGGCTGACGGCGAGTACGTCTATTATTTAAAAGATAGCGGCGGTGACGAGATCGGGCACTATGTGCGCCTGCCCTTTACCGGTGGCGCTGCCGAAGACATCACCCCGGATCTGCCGGCCTACGCCTCGCACTTTCTCAGCGAGAGCCACAGCGGCAATGCGCTCGGCTTCACCTCCGCCAACAAGGACGGCTTCCAGATTCTGCTATACGATAGACTGCCCTGCAAAACGCCAACCTTCAGCTATCAAACCTCAGCGCTCTCTACCGGACCTTTCCTCTCTCATGATGCGGAAATCGCCATCATCGCATCAGCGGAAAAGACCGGCGTCGCCGAGTTTGCTCTGTCCGCTTTTGATGTCGAGAGCGGCGAGCGCATCGCGGAACTCTGGGATGGCGCCGGCACCGGTGTTCAGCCGGCCGAATTCTCGCCCCGGCCCGGAGATAAACGCTTCGCCGGCTCTTCCAACGCGACAGGCTTTCAGCGTCCCTTCATTTGGAATCCACACACCGGACGGCGGCAAGATTTACAATCCGATCTGTTCAGGGGCGATGTCAATGTTTGGGCTTGGTCGCCCGACGGCGCGCGCCTCTTGCTGCATCAAGTACATCAAGCGCTGCACACCCTCTATGTTTACGATATTGCGAACGACAATGCGACCCCACTCGACGCGCCAGCGGGCTCGAGCGCTGCCGGTTACTTCGTCGAAAACGGCAATATCTACTTGCATTGGAATGACGCCGCCAACCCGCCCAGTTTGATAGAAATTGACGGCGCGACCGGCGCCTATTTGCGCGATGTGATCAATCTCAAGTCAGACCTGCCCAAGAGCGCGCCCTGGCGGTCTGTCACCTACCGCTCCGGCGACGACACGCCCATTCAAGCCTGGCTGGCGACGCCAGAAGGAGACGGACCCTTCCCCACCATCGTGCACACACACGGCGGACCTACCGCCGTGCAAACTGATGGTTGGTCCCCGGCCTCGCAAGCGTGGCTCGATCAAGGTTTCGCCTTCTTCAGTCCCAACTACCGTGGCTCGACCACCTTCGGCTATGACTTCCAGCATGCCATCGACGGGGTTCTGGGTGAGTTGGAAGTCGAGGACATTGCAGCCGGCGTCAAGTGGCTGTTCGACAATGGCATCGCCGATCCCAATGCGATCCTCAAGACCGGCGGCTCCTACGGCGGGTACTTGACCTTGCTTTCGCTGGGTAAACGTCCTGAACTCTGGGCAGGCGGAATGGCTCTCGTCGCTATCGCCGACTGGACGCTGATGTACGAAGATCAAGCCGGTACCCTGCGCGGCTATCAGCGCAGCCTCTTCGGCGGCACGCCGGATGAAAAGCCCGAAGCGCACAAGAAATCCTCACCGATCTCCTATGCAGAGAACTACGCAGCCGATCTGCTGGTTATTCAAGGCGCCAACGACACGCGCTGTCCGGCGCGTCAAATGCAAGTCTTTGAGCAAAAAATGAAAGAACTAGGCAAGTCCATTGACGTTCAGTGGTTTGACGCCGGCCACGGCTCACGCGCCATCGAGCAAAGCATCGAACAGCAAGAACGGATGCTGCGCTTCGCGGCAAAGGTGTTGTCTTGATCATTGCATTGGAGGTGGGAGCGCAATCGCCCGTTTCTGGTTAGAATGCAATTCGATAAGCACGACAAGGACAGGTTGTGACTAATTCACCCGCTCTAGCCTTTCAGCCCATCCGCGACGTCATGACTGTACCGCTGCAAGCTTTTGGCGATGAACGCGGACGCTTCATGGAAACCTTCCGGGTGGAGTGGTTCCCGCAAGTCAACTGGGACCGCCTGCAGAACAACCGCAGCGACAGCAAAGCCGGCGTCTTGCGCGGCTTGCATTACCACTTCAAGCAGATCGATTACTGGTATGCGACGCGCGGTAATATCCGCGTCGGCCTGGTGGATCTGCGCTTGTCGTCAGCGACCTACCTGGCATCCGCGACCATTGATATCGGCGAAGATAAAGCACAAGGCATATTCATACCCGAAGGGGTAGCGCACGGTTTCGCCGCGTTGACTGATTGCACGCTTATGTACATGATTAATAATTATTACGATGGTGGCAAAGATGAATATGGCATCGCCTGGAACGATCCGCAAATCGGAATCGACTGGGGAATCTCGCAGCCGGCACTGTCCAATCGCGATCAGAACAATCCTCTCATCGAGAACATCCCGGCGGACGCGCAGCCGCAGTAGGGTTTATCAGTCAGGCTGAACCAGCCATTCGCTCGCGCTGATCGGCTGGTGCTGGCGGTATTGATGCCGCATGCGGCCGAAGACATCCACGCCCATCTGCAGCAGCAAATGTGGCACATCAATGGGAACCCAGTTTTCCACAATGGTCTCGTCGTCGCAGCGATAAAAGTCCATCACGCGCATTTTGACTGGCTTGCCCGTCGGCGGCACACCAAATAATTCGCCCCCGGTATGCGTCGCGCGTAGATAGCCCCAGCCGCCGGTCACGGCAAAATACCCGTCGCCAATGCGGATGAAATGCCCTTGCTGCGATCCTTTGCGATCGGGAAAGGCCACCAAAAAGGGTATCTGATGATAGTCTTCAAAGCCCTTCAAGCCGCGGGTGGCGCCGATGCCCGATGGCCCATACCACATGAAATTCTTGTGCCAGTGCTTGACCTGTTCCATGTCGTCGAGCACTGCGCGCGTCGGCGGCTTGCCACTGTAATAGCCCAGGGCAGCGTGCATCTTGAGTATCGTCTCGATTGTATTTTTCGAACGTTCTTCAGCTTGCGGGGTCAGGATAATGCCATCGAGCGTACGCGGCGGCATCCAGCGCATTTCGCTGCCCAGGCTCGGCGCGATCGGAACGTAACCGGCTTGCCGCATCAAATCCAGGAAGTCGATGAAGAGATAACTGGTCGCAATTCTGCCATCGCGCAGTTCGTGCCCATCACAGTACCTTACACTCACCACGCCACGCGTCGCCGGTATGCCCAGCAGATCGCGCTCGAAGCTGCCCATATAGTGACCCATACAAGCGATCCAGTTGGCGTCGCGGTAGCGCCCGCCCGCCACAAAGTGATCGCGCCGCTCCATATCCGGCAGCGACCGTCGCAGCGGCAGCCATAGCTGTTCCAGTCCGGCGGCGACACCTTGCAGTTCGTTGATCGGATGCGTTACGTTAAGCGAGACATCCCGGTGGTAACCGTCCCGCGCTATCTCGGGCAAATCATCAATCGATGCTTCGCTCAGCGCGCGCATGATTTCCATCACACGGCGTTTGTGGGCGATGTTTTGCGTTTGGTCTACCGGACTATATTGGAATGACGACGTGAAATACTTGTCCGTCGCAGTTGCCATTGCCGCTCGTCCATCTAACTAATGACCAAATCGAAATATGTAGGGACGACTGACGGTCGGTGTCTACGCGACCCTGCGAGTCGCCCACCTTGGCGAACACTCGCCCATACGCCGCACTAGTCGCTCTCCCTTTTGCCGTGTGATGCCCGCCATATAGATGGGGGAATGGGGGCCGGGAGGTGAGGGGTTCCTAAACCCACCTCAAGAGACGATCTGCTTGAGCAAGACAAATTCGTCAAACATGGTCGACTCGCTTTCAATGCGGCCGTCTCTGATCACATGGTGACTGAAACCCATCAGCCGGATCGGATTGCCCGTCGGCTCGCCATATATGCCGTAACCCGTGTGCGTCCCGCGCATCGACCAGCGCGTGGCCACGCGATAACCGGCCCGTTCATCCCCGACATGGCAAAAGTGATCGATGTGAATCGAAAGATCAGGGAATGGCGAGAGCAGCGACAGCGCGTAAGTCTGAAATTCGCCGATGCCCTTGAACGAGCGCTTCGACGGACCGTCAAAGACGAAGTTCTCATGATAATACTCGCGCGCCTTATTGAGCAGTCGCCAATTCCAAATCTCATGCATCATTCGGCCGATGAAGTCTTCCGGATCAAACTGCTCGGATTGCGCTTCGGGCCAGGGTTCCGGCGGCAGCTGCCCGACCCGGTGGTCGATATCGCCGGCGATCCGCAATTGCAGGTCGCTGTCCTTTTCCTTCGCCACCATCTCTTTGGCGGTCTGCACCGGATCCAAGCCCAACTGCATGACCAGCGTCAACTCATCGCGCGAGATCCACTCTTCCACCATCATATTTCGTACGCAGACACAATCGGCGATGGCGCGATAATTGACACGTTTGCCCGTTGGCGGACCATATGGCGTCCAGCCTCGATTGGTTCCCTCATGCCGCAGCCGATGCGACGTATAAAAACCATCGACATTGTTGCCGCGCCAGATCACTTCTTCGCCAAACAGACGTCGATCGGGGAAGGACGCCTGCGATTCGATGGTCGCCGCGATGACCGCCTCACGCCCAAACTTCAATCCGCTCGCTGTATGCATTTTCACGGTATTGGCGTAATACTCATACAGCTTGCCGATGCCATGCTCTTCCCAAATCTCATGCGTGACGCCGATGATATAATCGACGATGTTCTTGTAACGCGGGTTGTAGCCCTCCATTGGCTGCGCTGGCTCGCCGTCCGCATCGTCCATAAGCTGAATGTCAATCAGCTTTGGCAAGGTAATCCGCGCTTGCTCCTCATCGCATGCGGACTTGACATCCAAACTCTTTGAAGCCTTCTTGTCTTCTACCATTTGCTCACCTAAACTAATTTATGTACCTGTTCATTAGACTTTGCTACACGATTGAGAGTCTGGCGAACCTGCGCTCCGCTCTCGGCCAGATCGAATCTAAAGGTCCGATCCGGGCACGGCACCAGTAACAAATGATCCGACTCGAAAACGTTTTCGACTGGCTCAGTACCGTAACATGTTGCCGCGGCAATTGCAAATTTCGCGGACCAGGGCGCAGGGCAATCGCATCAAAAGTACAGGTCTGTATTCAGAGAAAAATTTCACCACCGAGTACACCGAGGGTCGCGTAGACATTGACCGGCGGCACCGAGTTCAAGACCATTACAAGGTGAACCATCTCTAAAACTGCTACCAACGGCGAAAGGAATCTGCCCTGATCTTTCATATATAGCAGAAATACGGCTGTATCTTTATCATATAGATGCTTTTCTCTGTGCCTCTGTGCCTCTGTGGTCGATTTATCTTTTCAATAATTCGCATATTGGTACAGAGTGATTTTGATGCGATGGCCCTGGACCAGGGCGGGAAGATTTCGCGACTATGCCGGCAGTTGTTCAGAAACCCATAGGGAGGACGTGACTCGATATGCAGCAACAATCCGTGGCGAACAAACGATTCGTCTATGAATTCTTATCGCAGGTCGAGAGCTTCCGCCAATCGCCCGCATCATTGCGCAAGTATTTCGCGGACGATGTGGTCTGGCACGGCTGCGCCCCCTTCGATACTCAAGAGGGCGCTGACGCAGTTTGGCAGACGTTTTGGGCGCCCCTGTTTGCGAGTTTTTCCAGCATTCAGCGTCGAATCGATATCTTGCTAGGCGGCACATGTGAAGCCGAGCACTGGGTCGCCTGCACCGGCTATTTCATCGGTCGCTTCGAGCGGGAATGGCTGAACATACCCCCAACCGGCCAGGAGACTTGCATCCGCTATGGCGAGTTCTACCAGATCGACGCAGGCAAAATCAGCAAAGTCTACGCGCTCTACGACCTGATTGAAGTGATGCAACAAGCGGGCTGCGATCCTCTGCCAGCGAGTCTGGGACTGGCAGGATTTGTGCCAGCGCCACGCACCGCAGATGGCGTTCTGCTGGAAGCGCAATCCGACGCGGAATCCAAAACGACCTTTGAACTGACCCACAATATGCTCTTCCAGGGCTTAAACGACTATGACCAGTCGAACAAGAACAGCATGAAACAAGCGCAGTTCTGGCACGATAACATGCACTGGTACGGGCCCGCCGGCATCGGCGCCACGCGCGACTTAAACGAATTCGAACAGAATCATCAGTTGCCCTGGCTGCGCGCTTTTCCCGATCGTCAAGTCGTCTGGGAATCGCCTATGTTCGCCGACGGACTCTACGCCGCAACCGCCGGTTGGCGCGAAGTCATCGCGACGCACAGCGGTGAATACCTTGGGCATCCTCCCACCAACAAACACATTGAATTCCGCGTTATGGACTTCTTTCGACGTGAGGGAGACCTGCTGACAGAGAATTGGGTGCTGATTGACCTGATCGACACCTTCCGCCAATTTGGTGTCGATCTTTTCGCAAAGCTGCCGCCGGGGACTGGCCGCTCATGAAGCACTTTGACGCCATTGTCATCGGCATCGGCGCCATGGGCAGCGCCACGCTCTATCACTTGGCGAGACGCGGCTGGAATGTGCTGGGCATCGAGCAATTCGAGATTCCGCACGAGATGGGCTCGTCGCACGGGTTAACGCGCATTATCCGTTTGGCGTATTACGAGGACCCGTCTTACGTGCCGCTGTTGAGACGGACCTACGAACTCTGGGACGAACTGGAACGCGAAGCGGGCGAGAAACTGTTTTATCGGACCGGCAGCATCGACATGGGGCCCGAAGACAGCGACGTCTTCGCCGGTAGCATTGAAAGCTGTCTCGAACACGATCTCGAATACGAGGTTCTTGACAGCTCCCAGCTGAGCGAGCGCTTCCCGGGTTATCAAATGCCGGGCGAAACCAGGGCTGTTTATCAGCCCCAAGGCGGCTTGCTCGTTCCCGAGCGCTGCATTGCGGCTTATGCCCGGCTGGCGGAAAAACACGGCGCATCCCTGCACACAGGCGAACGCGTCCTCGGCTGGCACATCCTCAACGACGAACGTATCAGTGTGCGGACTGACAGCGGGGAATACACCGCTGACAAGCTCGTTATCTGCGGCGGCGCTTGGGCATACAAGCTGGTTCCAGAGCTGACCGATAAAGCCGTGCCAGAACGCCAGGTGTTGATCTGGATGCGCACGAAAGAACCGGATCTGTTCACGCCGGAGCGCTTTCCGGTTTGGAACGCGCTGGTCGACGAAGGGCGCTATTACGGCTTCCCGGAGTTCAATCCAACCGGCGCTACGCCTGGCATGAAATTTGGCCGCTGGCATCACCGCGAAGAAACTTGCGAACCCGATACCGTCGACCGCGATACTTATCCCGAAGATGAAGCTATACTGCGGCAATTTGCCGAGCGCTACTTTCCGGCCGGCGCCGGCGCAACCTTGCGCATGACCACTTGCATGTTCACCAATACAGTCGACGAGCATTGGGTGCTTGATACGCTTCCCGATATGCCGCAAGTTTCGGTCGCCGCTGGCTTCAGCGGGCACGGCTTCAAAATGGCCAGCGTTATCGGCGAAATCATGGCGGATCTGGCACAGCACGGTTCATCGCGGCATGATATCCGCCTGCATCAACTGGCGCGTCTCTAAAGCGAGAGTGACGCGATAGACGGAATTCATGTAGGGGCGAACGGAGATCTGTGTCTACGCGGCCTGATGCTTCGCCCGCTTTCGCGACTGAAGAGGGCAAAACATGAAAACGATCGGACTCATCGGCGGCTTGAGCTGGGAATCCAGCATCGAGTACTACCGCATCATCAATCAGGAAACGCAAAGGCGGCTCGGCGGCCTGCATTCCGCCAAGTGCCTGATGCATTCATTCGACTTCGCCGAAATCGAAGCCTTGCAAGAAGCGGGCGATTGGAACGCGGCGACAGAGCGCATGATCGCTGCCGCGCGAAGCCTTGAAGGCGCCGGCGCCGGCTGCATTGTCATCTGCAGCAATACCATGCATCGCATGGCGGACGATGTTGCCGCCGCTGTTGATCTGCCGCTGATCCATATCGCCGACGCCACCGCCGAGTTCATCCTTGCCGACGGGCTGCAGAGCGTCGGCTTGCTGGGCACGCGCTACACCATGGAGCAGGACTTTTACAAAGGGCGCATGGCCGATCGCTTCGGCTTGGATGTGCGGATTCCCGACGCTGAGGGTCGCGACATTGTCCATCGCATCATCTATGAAGAACTCGTGCGGGGCGTCATCAAGTCAGACTCACGCGCGGGTTATCAAGCGGTGATCGAGAACCTGCGTGAAAACGGTGCCCAGGCGGTCATTCTCGGCTGCACCGAGATCGGCTTGCTGATCAAACCGGAGCATTGTCCTATCCCCAGTTACGATACGACTTATCTGCATGCGCTGGCCGCGGTAGAGTGGGCGCTTGGGCTAAAGAATCACGCAAACCTCTAAGACATCAAGCAACCAAGTGCGGACGGAAAGCAAAACGCAGGTGCATAAGACGCGTCTCGAAAGTATTCGTTGGCTCGCTTGGAATTCTATCTGCCCGCGGCAAATCCAGATTCGCCATCACTGTTTGTCCAGAAGGTGCTTGTCCTTGTAATCTTGGTTTATTTCGTCTGCTACATGATATTGTGTCGGCTCCAAGGTGGATATTGAGATATTACTTCTCTTGAGCAATCTCAGTAAGTTATTCCATTCATAATATGGTAGCGTCTTATGTGCTCCTCCAACTTCTGTTTTGCCACACTGACTATTTGATTGTTCCGAAATATACTAGGTGTCAGCGTCCAATTCGCGTTGTTTTGGCCGCGGAATATCCACTCGCCTTCACTGTACCGATCATTAAATATGTTAATCTCAGATAGAAAATCTTTAGCATTATCAGAACCTCTCGTGACGGGCTTGAACTTTTCTTCAAATGGACATTTGTCTTCTTCTTGCTCAGACGACGCAGATTGTTGCATAGTGTCTTCTCTCTTGCGTTTGGTTTAATGAAAAGACCCGTAATAATACTGTGGCATGGGGCAATCCTACCTCAGTTCGACCATAATATGCGCCTTACTCACAGCAAGTTTATTGACAGATTCCGCCGCTATAATATAGTATGTGTCCAGGCGACGAAAGGGAGTAATGCGGATGGACAAACCTGTAAAGCGGCATCACACTGTCGAGCGAGAGACTACGGCAGAAGCGGGGCAGGCTGAATTGACGCTATCGCAGCAGGAACTCCTGTGCAGCCTCGAACGCAGCTCGCAGCAAGTCGCCCGCGGCGAAACGCGACCCGTTGGGGAATTCCTGGAAGAACTGCGCTTGGAGCGCGAAGCCGAAGCTAATGACAATCCAATCGTCGACGGAATTCGAAGCCCAGATTCGGAAACTCCTTAAGCTGTATCGTCAAGCGGACCGCGACGTCAAGGATTTGGCGATTTCGCTACTGGATGGTCCCCGTCCTCAAGACAGAAAGTTGCCAAATGTCGGTGCGTCGGATGTCTACAAAGCCAGAATACCTAACACTTCCGCCAGAATCGGGACGCGCGGCGGTTTTCGTGTCATATACCGTGTGAAAGAGGATACTGTATTCCTTCTGCTCATCTGGTCGAAGACACAAACTGCTGATTTGTCCGATGCGGAAATGCGCCGCGTCGTGAAAAACTATCCATAATTTCTGCGCCCTCGACGCTAAAACAAAAACCCTATCGTCGCCCCCTTCGTGTCTCTGTGGCTAATTGCCTACCCACACCCCCCAGCCAAGTCCACCCACCAGACGCCGCCATCGGTCCCATTGGCCGCCAAGGCCAGCTTCGTCCCGTCCGGCGACAGCGCGGACCAGGCGCGCGCCTCGCGCGTCAAGCGCAAGGGCAGGGCCGTCACCGTCGTCAACTCCCCCGTACCGCGATCAAAACATTGCAAGCTTGGCACACCGTCAACATCACGAATGACATAGATCAATCGCCGGTCGCCTGAACGCGTCACGATTGGCGCTGGATAATTGTTGCTCGGCAATTCCGCCTCAAAAAGTAGTTCGCTGCTGCCATAGGCGTAGCGCAGATAATAGCCTTCGCGATCGTCGATCCGCCAGCCGACTACCGCCGCTAGACCGTCCGCCGCTGGACCCGGCACGATCAAAGACGGTTCCAGGTCTTCCAGACGGCCCATCAGGATCTTGCCCTCGACATGGCCCGTGAAATAATGCACCGGCTCGCCGTAGGCGCCGAAGTAATACGCCAGGAAGACACCCGGATTCTGCGCCCAAAGGAAGCCGCGCAGGCTGTGCTTGTGCAGCGCGTCGTGGATCAGCCGCTTGAAGGTGCCGTCCGGCTCGGCGGACAGAATGGTGTGCAGGTCGTTCTGATAGACGATGCGCCGCGCATTGGGCGAAAACGTCATCTGCGATCCGTAAAACAAGTCGGGATTTTGATCGCCCGATTGCGTGATCATCGCCGCGCCGCTGCGCTCGATCATCCCGGAGTTGATATGTTGCGCGGCCGGATGTTCCGTTGACGAGAGCGCGTGATCGGGCACGCTGTACCGCCACCACTGCAGCTCTGTGAAGACCTCGCCCGCGCAGCCGACGCCATACAGCAGCGTCTCGTCATCCTGCCATTGCAGCTGGACCGCCTCTTCCTGCGCAATCAGATGCGTGTGCGGTGACGTCGCCAGAGGCTCCGGCTCGAAAGCAACCGCATCGGCATTGATCCGCACCTGCACGCTGGCCACGCTGCCATCTTCAAATAGCTCAAACGGTACGCTGAAGGCCTGCATACGTTCCGGCGGCAGCGCATAATCCAACAAGGCTGTTCCGCAGGCATCCACCAGGAATCCAAATCCCTCGCCGATCAGTTCGCCCGCCGCGTCATAGGCATCAACCGCGATATCGACGTTGGAGTAGGCTTGGCTGCCATAGTTATAGAGGTCGCCGGAGACCAATGGCGTTTCCCCGCCAAAGCCGTCCGCTTGCGCGCCCACTTGCGTGTTGGAGAGCAATAGCTCCGGCTCGTCTTGCGCGACAATTGTCGCGATCAGGAGCCAGTTCAACAATATCAGCGCAATGGCCAATGACCGCATTCTATCGCTCGACTTTTCACGTCTCATGGCTGCGATTATAGGCTGCTGCCACTGGATTACCAGTACGGACTCACAGCTTCCGGGTCGGTCAACTGCTGAAGATCAGATCAATGCTCGAATTGCCGCTTGCCAAATCTCGCCAGCGATTACCTTCCGAAATAAAACAGGACGCGCCATCGACGGCACGTCCTGAATTCTGCTTCTAATGTCCCTCCTTCATCAATGAAGGAGGAATTTGCGACATGCGTTGCTCGTTATTCGCTCGCGCCGACCATGCCTTCCAGCAATTGCGGGACAAACCAGATATCCAGCAAGGTCACGGGTTCGCCGTCGCCGGCCAATTCTGTGCCGTCCTGCAAATTCAGCGGACCACTCCACAAGAACATCTCGCCGGCATGCATGGGATCGGTCTGGAATGCCTCGATCTCGGCAGCGAATGCCTTCAGGCTTTCGATAGTTTCCATGCTCAAGGCATTGCCGAACTTGAAGCCGGCTACGCTGGTATGGGCATCGGTATAGAGGCCATCGTCATTGATCTCGTCCCACTTCGGCTCCAACCAGAGCCATTCCTGCGACCAACTGCCGTCACCCACGCGATTCACAACATCGAGATAAGCCGGGCCCCAGTTGTAATACGCAGCGCCCAGGCAGGCATCCGGCGCCTCGGAACAGCCGTTGACGTTGCCATAAGGCACACCAAAGCTGGCATCTCCCTCGGCCATATACTGGCCGGTAACCGTGATGGCCTCGGTCGTATCAATGCCGGAGATGATGACATCGGCGCCGCCATCGAGGAAGCCAGTCGCCACCTCGGTCGGATCCAGCGTCACACCCGGGATATTGAACCAGAAGCCGATCCAAACAACCTCGAAGCTGATATCGTCCGCCGACATGTCATCGCGGTAGTTATCCGCGCAGTAACGCGCGCCCAAATAGCTGGACGCTGCCAGACGGCGCGTCTCCGGATTGATCAGCGCGCCCAGATAGCCGATGCTGCCGCTCTCGCTGGTCAGCGCCGCGGCACATCCGGCGATCAAACGCGGCAACTCCATGTAAACGTTGAAGTTTCCCACGTTGGCCGACGGCAGTTCCGGCAATTCGTGCATCATGGCGTGGTCGCCCTCGGCAACTGAACTGCCTGCGATCGCATTACTGCCAGTGATGTTGATGAAGGTCACATCGGGGAAGGCAGCCGCGACCACGTTGGTATCTTCTTCGAAGCTGTCCGAGGTAGTGAAGATGACCGAAGCCCCTTCATCAATCATGCCCTCAACCACATCCATCAGCGTGGCTTCCGGTGAATCAGCCGGGTTCAGGCTTTCAAATTCAAGCATCGTTGCGCCAGGCATATTCGCAACGACATACTCTCCGGCTTCGTGATGCGAGGTACTCCAACCCCGATCATCGTTCGGACCCACCAACACAACGCCAAATACGACTTCGTCCTGCGCCGCAACCGGCGCGATCAGGACAACAACAAGAACAAGAGCCAGTATCAATAAAGCCAATTTGCGGAACATAGAGCCCTCCAACAACTGAATTTTCAACAGGTCAATTCACGACACGACGCCGTAGTATAGAGTTTAACAAATTCTTAGCACTCGGCAAGCTAAGATTTTTTAGACAAATCGCATTACGGCTGACGCTTCTAACTAAAAAACCTACGGCAATTGAGTCCACTGTCTTACCTTATTCGTTCGCGGAAGTAATTATAGAATAGCGCTCCTAGCAAAAATCGGGCGCAGAGCCTGCGGGCTTACAGCAGCGATACCGGGCGATAACCATCTCGCGCCGCGTGCGAATGATGTAGTCTTCCTCTTCATCAGCTATTAAGGTCTCGATCCGCTTCAATAATTCATCCGGCAAGATAGTGCGGCGCAAGGTCGTCGCAAACTCGCGCAAATCCTCGATACTTTCAAGGTCGGTTATCACTTGAAAATTCGCCTCGTGTACCGCTGCAAGCAGACCCTGATCCAGCAAGTCCTGCAATGCGGCGTCCGCCACGTGATGATCGGCAAAGGTCTGGGAAGAATCGATTTCACCGATGTACAGCCGCGCATGCGCCAACTCCAACTCGACCGTCCGATTACTACTCGCCGGTCGCAGGTCAACCAGGCTGCCCCCGCTCTTGAGCACGCGATGCGTCTCTTCCAGGGCATGAACCATGCCCTCGGGCTCAATTCATCAGAAGGACAAGGTAAAAAGCGCCTGATCAAAACTGCCGGATTCGAAAGGCAGTTCAACCCCGCTCGCTTCCAGGATGCTCACCCTTGCGGACAGCCGCTCCGGTCGCTTCCGCAAGGCTTCGCCTAGCGAGTCCGGCGTCACATCGATACCGACAACCGAATGCGCCGAGTCGGCGTAATGCCAGGTTAGCCGCCCGTCCCCGCAACCGATTTCCAGAACGCGACTGCTTTGAGCCGGCAACATATCCAGCAGATATTGCTTCTCGAGCCCCGCCACATCACTTCGTATCGCCATTGCACCGCCAACGCGCTTGCCAGACCTTGACCCTATCATAACTCGGAATCCGGCAGTCGCCTAACAGAAGCGCCCGTTGATCATTGTCTTGTCTGTCCCACAATTGGACTTGGCTAATGGACATAGATGGACCTCGAATTGGTATCATTGCCTTGCTATCATGTGTAGTCAATCCAGACATGGAGCGCGCCCAATGGTCGATCTTTCCAGTATCGTCACGCTCGATCGAGAGAGCGAAGAACCGATCTACCGGCAGCTCATTCGACAGATCCGGGCGCAAATCGACGCGGAACTGTTATCAGCAGGCGCTCGTCTGCCAGCCAGCCGCGATCTCGCCCGGCAACTCGGCATCAGCCGCATCAGCGTCGTCAACGCCTATACCGAGCTGCGCAGCGCCGGCTTGCTCAGCGCCCACGCCGGACGCGGTACTTTTGTGGCCCGGGAGCGCGAATCTGCGCAGCCTGCCATAACATCGCATCGCCCACGTCAGCCGACATCGCGCCGGGCGTCTTCCGTCCGCGAGATGATGCGCCTTGCGCGCAAGCCCGGCATCATCAACTTCGGTCACGGCGCGCCGCCCAAGGAATTTTTCCCGATTCGCCACATGCAAGACGCCATCAACCACGTCATTGAGCGCGACGGCGCGGACGCCCTTACGTACGAAGTGCCGGAAGGCTACCTGCCGCTGCGGGTTGCTGTTCGCGATTACGTCCGCGCCATCGGCATCGAGTGCCGCCACGACGATGTGCTGATCACCGGCGGCGCCCAGCAAGCCATTGACCTCGTCCTGCAATCATTGATGAGCGACGGCGAAACGCTTGTCACCGCCAGCCCCACCTACCTCGGCATCATGGATATCGCCCAGGCGCGCCGTGTGCACATTCTGGGCATCCCCATCGACGAGGAGGGCATTCGCATCGACGCCTTGGCTGAGGTGCTGGAACGCCAGCGTCCACGCCTGATCTATGTCATGCCCAGCTTCCAGAATCCCACCGGGCACCTGATGCCTATGTACCGCCGTCGTCAATTGATTCGCCTGGCTGAACATCACGGCATTCCCATCCTCGAAGATGAAGTCTATCGCGAGTTCCGCTTTGATGGCGAATCCTTGCCGCCGCTGAAAGCGCTGGACGAAAGCGGGGTCGTTATCCACGCCAACGCTTTCACCAAGATGCTGCTGCCGGGCATGCGCATCGGCTATTTGATCGCCGCCGGACCCTACTACGAGCGCCTGGTGCGTGTCAAACAGGCGGCGGATATCTCCACTTCGGGATTGAACCAGCGCACCATCCATCTGCTGCTGGAACGCGGTATCCTCGCCAAGCAACTCGAGCGCAATCGCCTGGAGTTGCGCCGCCGCCGCGATGCCGCCCTGGCGGCCGCCGAAGGTCACCTGCCGCCCGGCAGCAGTTGGTATTCACCCCAAGGCGGTTTGTACCTGTGGGTGGAACTGCCCGCCGATGGACCCAGCGCCGCCGAAACCTTCATCAGCGCCATCCAGCACGATGTCGCCTTCGCCATCGGCAGCATGTTTTACACCAGCGACGGCGGGTCACATGCCATGCGCTTGAATTACGGGATTCACAAACCGAATGTCATCACCGAAGGCTTCCGCAGGATCGGCGTCGCCTGGGCTGAACTGGTCTCCGAGTACAGCGGCGTCGAGCGCTCCGCGGTGTTGTAATCTGGTTTACAGCGCGCTTGCAGGTGAAACTGGACGTTTCGTCCATCTTAACCTTTGACAAACGCCAGCCATGATATATACTCTGCATATACGCAGCTTCGCCGAAGAGAGACGCAACATGGCAACTAGCGATATTCGTTTCAAACGCATGAATGAGGAATACCAATCTGTGCGCAATGCGCAGGATGAGTTATTTGACAAAGTCGACACTTTCGAAGCCGCGCTCTTGGGTTTGACGGAAGCTGTCGTCGAAAACTCGCGGAAGTTGGATGCCATCATTGAGCACCTGGACGTGCCGTATGACAAGCGACCATTAGGTTTCAGCAAAGAGTAATCTGCCTGCCAGCACCTCCACTCAAATGCAAAAATGAAAGATCATAACGCGCGCCTCGCCCAGACAGACAGTGCGACCAGGCCAGAGTCGTTTGAAGAAATCGCCCGCGATATGCAGCGCATCTTGCGTGAATCGAACGCGGCGCTGCGCGAATCGAACGCGGCGCTGCGAGAAAACTCGCGGAAACTGGACGCCCTCATGAAGCATCTGGGTGTCCCCTACGAGAAGCCGCCGACAGAATAACCACAGAGGACAGAGGGTTAGCTGCCGCGGCCTTCGACGATCGCGATTTCTTCGGACGTGAGGTCGTAGAGCTTGTAGACGAGGTCGTCGATTTCGCGGTCTGTGCGCTCGATCTGAAGCTCAACTACTCCACGAAGTATCGAGTTGTCTAGCTGCAATTGCCCGTGCAATTCAAGCATTTTGTCGACGAGTTCAACCATTTTATCGCGCATGGTGACATCGTCGGGGTTGTCGAAGTCGATTTTGCGGACAGGGAGTTGTCGAAGTTCAGTTAAGGTTGTTTGTCTGAAGTCGTTTTTTGTGGATATAGATGAAGTCTTTACGTAAAGATACGAAATCAGTCGACTGTTTAGAATTCCTAGGACGTATTTCGGGTTCCATGAATCAGATGAGATAATGAATGGATTGATATCTTTCTTAAAAACTAGCGCTTCAGAAGTATAACCTACCATAAGACGGTCTTGTCGATTTACGAGTCTACGTACCAATAACTTTGTTTTTGCACCATAGTACCTTTGGAGTGATGGCTTATCGTGAAGCGTCACAAGCGATATGGACCCAATTTGCAGTTCATATCTGTATACTTGTCCACTTTCAAGAAAAGGCAATATGTCTGGTTGTTCGACGTTGGTTACTCTTTGATATTTGCTACCTGATAGTCCCTGAGTAGAAATAGTGAATGCGCCTAAGTGGCAAATGCTTACAAGGTTTACAATTCCTTCAAGTATGTCGAATGCATTGGCATCTATGATTATTTTGTAATCAGGTGCAGCGACACGCGAAGTCTCGGCAGTCGAATATGGAAGATCGTAGAGCGAAGGTTCTTTTGTCTTCTTGTCAAATTGGTAGACGAAGTAATGTGAACGAGGACACTTCGAAAAGATATATACGCCTGTGTCGACATAAGCATCGTCAAAAACTTTGAATGGAAGATTCACAAGCTTATATAAGCCGGCATTCTCGAATAGAAACGCCCGCAGTTTCCTATAATTTGTTCCGGTTTGCCAAGTGATAGAACTTATGTAGCCTAGAAGTCCGTTTGTAGAAAGTTTGGCGAGTCCTGCAAGCACAAATATGACTGACGTATCGTATTTGCGTTTAAGCTGCGGGAATTGCCGCTGGAAGTAACGTCGTTGTGATTCATTGATATCTTCGATGGGTATATATGGCGGATTACCGATGACGGCATCAAAACCGCCAGCCGCCATAATCTCGCCAAATCCTTCCTCGCGGCTCTCCCAATCGAAGGGATTGATGCGATAGTATTCGGCTTCGTCAATTTCCTCCCAATCTTTGCCGGCATAAAAGTCGCTCCCAACGAGCGAATTGCCGCATTTAATGTTGCCGCCGAGATCAGGGAGTATCTGTTCATCGGTAGCATCCAGGTCGGCTTCGTGGCGCGTGGCTACGTTCTCGTGCTCTAGCATCTTGAGCAGCAGGGCGAGCTTGCACACTTCGACGGCGTTGGGATCGAGGTCGACGCCATAGATGTTGTTGAGCAGAATCCCTTTCTTTTCGCGCGTCTTCATTACGATGCCGTCGCGCGTGTGGAGAATGCGGTTCCTGTAGCGCTTGGCTTGTTTTTCGTATTGACGTAAGTGCCAATCGAGCAGGTATTCAAAGGCGCCGACCAGGAAGGAGCCGCTGCCGCAAGCGGGGTCGAGGATGCGCAGTTTCTCAGCTTCTTCGGGGGTCTTGCCTTCCAGTAGCTTGCCAACCGTGTTTTCCACGATGTAGTCGACGATATATTCCGGCGTGTAGTAGACGCCGCCGGCTTTGCGGACTTCGGGTTTGTCATCTATGGAAACATCGTCTGGTCCCGTGACCTCGATGACTTTGCCCAGAAAGCGTTCGTAAACCTGGCCAAGGATATCGGCTGAAATCACCGAAAACTGATAGAGGCTCTTGGGCGGATAGAGATCCTGAATGATGTGCGATATCACGTCGTCATTGATATGGATGTCCATCGCTAACTCATCGGCTTCGCCGCGATCAACCGCTTCAGGATCAAAATGGAACAGACCGGAATTGTAGCGTTTGTCCGCGGCGCGGAATTGGCTCTTTAGCTTGCTGTAGATGTTGCTTCGGGCGCGGGTGGCTATATCCAGGCGGCCGGGCGGTTCAAGGTTTCTGTCTTCGGCTATGCGCAAAAAAACGATGCGGTTGATAGTGCGGGTAACAAGTTCATTGAGGCGGCGCGTATCCAGCGTGATGTCAAGGAATTTCGCCTGTTTGAAAATATGCTCCGCCAGTCTATCGCGCCAGGATTCGAGTTGCCGCAAAAATGCTTCATCAACGCGTAGGACGCCGGCTGGTTTGTCTTCGAGAACCCGTCTATGATTGCGCTCCAGGACCGAGTCTCTGGTGAAGAGTCCTAGGTTTTCTTCCCAATCGTCGAGATAGTCTTCATAGGTCAAGTAAAGTTGTCGCGCTGTGCCGGGCAGGTCATCGCCGGAAGGTTCGATGCGGCAATCGTAGACGGAAAACTCTCGGAAGTTGGTCAGAATCCCGATCTCTGTGTTACCAGACCAACCGTAGGAGCGGATTTGTAAAGCTGGATCAACGGAATTCCGTATGTCTACAAACGGTTTTTTCGTCTCGACATAGAAGGCGCGCCGGTGTCCTGCGAGAAAGCTATAATCCGGGTGTTTGATTGTGCCGCCGCTGCGTATTCCCGCTTCGTGAAGCACCTGTTTACTGTCGCCGATTTCCCAACCCAAGGCATCAAACAATGGATTGACGAACTCTTGTCTGAGTTGGGCTTCATTGTAGTTAGGATGAGTAAAACGCGCTTTATCGCTGTCGAATTTCTCTACAAGCTCGTACACGCTATCGGGAACGCTCATGCCTGTCTCTGTGCCCTGTATGATTTCAATAAAAGAGTACGAAACAACTGCTTCTGCAACGAAAGACTTGAACATAATCCCGATCCCGCAATAGGCGCTCCCCTTCCCTCATTTTGGGGGAAGGGCCGGGGGATGGGGGTGGCTAGCAAGAGTTTCGCATTGATTACTTACAACCGCTTATCTGCCTCTAGTGCGTCGAATCTTACCCTGTCTACCTCGCAAACAGCAAGTTTCTATCTCTTTGACATTCACCGCCTCCGACGCCATTCACACTACCTTAATCAGAACAAATGTGCTATATTCATCGCGCTATCCACCCACCCAACAGGAAACCCCACATGCCCAAACAATACCCGCCCAACCGCAAACTCGAAGCCCTCGAACTACTCGCCATCTACGACAGAGTCTCCACCGTCCATCACGCTCTACAACAGGCGCGATGAATCAAGAGTGCTGTTAGATGGGGATTCTTTTTCAACGCGAAAACAGTGAAGTGGCGTCGCCTTGCTAGCTTAGACGCAGAGCTTTTCTCTGTGCTATCTGTGCCTCGGTGGTGAATAATCTAAGGCAATCAACTCCTAAACAACAAATTCACCACGCCCATTTCGCCCAGCATCCGCGTCGTCTCCCGCGCCACCAGGCCCGCATCGCGCCAATCCCGCAGCGACCCGTCCGCTTCAATCGCCTCGACGTGGCTGAAACCCATGCCCAGCACCTCGTCCAGCGCCGCCTGCGGATCGTGCCCAAACGCTTTCAACGCGCCCGGATTGTACTCCATCACCAGCTTCATCCCGGGTGAAGCGACTATCGTATCCCGCATGCCGCGCAGCGCGCCCAGTTCCGCGCCCTCGATATCCATCTTGACCACGTCGACCCGCTTGATGCCAAGATCCGCCAGACAAGCGTCGATGCTCACGGTCTCGACCCGGAACCTCTGCATCTCGAAACCTTCTTGTCCGCGCGGCGCGACATCGCCCTCGCCCATCTGCGCGCGCTGCAAATGCGCCAGGGACTCGTCATAATGCAGCGAGCCGCTGGCGGACATCATCAGATAGTCGTAAAGCTCGGCGCTGCCTGCGGTTTCCGCCACCGCCACTTGCAGCGGGGTCACATTGTCCAGCGCGCGTGTATTATGCCGCAATGCCAGATGCGTACGCGGATGCGGCTCGAAGGCGATGACCTGTCCCCGCGCCCCGGTCAGCCGCGATAGCTGACGCGTGTAATAGCCAACGTGAGCGCCGATGTCCAGCGCGATCATGCCGGGCTTGACCAACTGCCGCAGCAATTGAGCCGTCTCATTTTCGTGTTGGCCGGTAAGCAGTTCCAGCCGGAACCAGAAAGGATCTTCGGGGATGGTTTTGAAGTCGGTCCAGCGTTCCAGCGCCGGCATGAGCACATGGCCCATCAGTCGGTGCATGGCGATATGCGCGGGACGAACGCGTTTGACCGTCTTGCGGTACAGGCTCAGGCTGGAATCGAATAGGCGCATCATGATCGGGCAAGCGGGTGAATGTCAAAATAGCCTAGCCGAGCGCCTTGTGCTGGTCAATCCTGAAACGACACCGGCGCGGCTGCTGTCTCGATACACTTCACATCGCTGTTGATCGCTTCCAGGCCCAGCTGGATTCGATCTATCGTATCGCTGTAACCGGTTGCCGCCTCCGCCAATGCCAGCGATTCTTGCAGCAGGGTCCAGCCGGTCGTGCAATCGCCAGTGTAATAGTGTGAAAGAGCTAGGCGATAACGGCAAGAGAGATCGTAGGCGCCATCATCTTGCTCGAGACATTGCCGGAAAGTATCGCGTGAAGCAACAAAGCGGCGCTCGCGATAATAGAGCAGGCCGAGGTGAAAGAGCGCCTCGGGATCGCTGCTGTCGTTGGCGATAGAGTCCTCGCAAAAGCCCAGGGCGCGCGCAAATTGCCCAACCTTGCGATAGGCGAGGCAAAGCCGCAGCATGGCGCGGGCATTGCGCGAGTCAATCGCTAGAATACGGTCATAGAGGTCAATGGCTTGCTGATCGCGGTCGCGCGCCAGATACAGCGCCGCCAGCTCAAAATGTATCGGTAAGTAGCTGGGCCGCACTTCAATGGCGCGTTCAAGATGCTCCGCAGCTTCGTCATAAGCGCCAACCGACTGCAGAGCGTAAGCGTAGGCTCGGATGAGTGCGGCATCACCGGGATTGATCGACAAGCCGCGTTCGCCCGCCTCCAGCCCATCGGGCCAGCGTTGCGTGTCCACGTAGGCGCGGCTCAGCGTCGCGTAGAGCGATGTAAAGCCGGGATCCAGATCCAGCCCCGAAAGCGCGATAGGGATGGCCTCGGCGGGTTCTCCCTGCGTCACCAGCGCGGCCGATTTCAGCGCGAAACCGTGCGCGTCGCCGGCGTCAAGATCGAGGATGCGCTCGGCGAAGGCCAATGCCTCGTCATATCGTCCCAATTCAATCAGGACTTTGCCGTACTCGTAGAGGTAGGCGATATTGTGCGGGCGCTCCAGCACAGCAGTCGCCATCATGTTTTCCGCCGCGGGGAAGTCACCGGCTTGCATTTGCAATGCCGCGCGCATCGCCAGCTCGCTTGGCAGCGGTGTAGGTGTCGCGGGATCACCCACCAGCGACTCGATGACAAGCTCGATCGTCGCCCATTGCGACACGACGATCAAGCCGAGCAGCAACCCGAGGATGGCGGCGATCAATGTATTGCGCAAACGGTGACGCTTTGGTTCGCGAAAAAAGGGTTGCGAATAATCCCGCCGGATCCTCATCGCCTAGATGCCTCCGATAGGCGTCGGCGGGATGGGTGTCGGGGGGATCGGCGTCGGCAGGGTGACGTTCTCGTATCCCGCGCAGTTCACGCGGATGTTGGAAAGCCCGATGTTAATCGTATCGATGATTTGATCCGCCACAGCATATTGTAGCGCCTCTTGCAGCACCTGCCAGGCATCGTCGCACTGGGCAAGAAAGTAATGTGCCCAGCCACGCAGGTAAAAGCATTCGACTTCTGTCGAGCCGAATTCGACACAGTTTTGAAAGGACTCGATCGCCCCTTCATAGTTGCGCCGGGTGTATTGCGTTTGCCCCAGCATGCGCCAGGCCGACGCGTATTGATTGTTAATCGCGAGCGCCTGATCACAGTAGCGGCTGCCTTCCTGGAACTCACCGACCGCTGCGAACGTCTCGCAGAGCCTCAAGTATGCTTTGGCGTTGTCCGGTTCCAGCTCGAGCACACGCCGGTATATGCCGACGGCCATTTCCGGGACGTCGATGGCGCGATATTGGGCGGCCAGTTCAAAGTAGGGACCGGGCAAGCTGGGATTAATTGCAACCGCTTGTTCCAGCGATTCAATCGCTTGGGAATTGCGCCCGGTGAAGATCAACGGGATGGAATACGCGCGGTGGGCAAATGAATCAAGCGGGTCGAGTTGAATCGCGCGGTTGCCACGGCTCAGCCCTTCGTCAAAGCGGCCGATATTGGTATAAGCGATAGCAAGCGCAGCGTGCAATGGAGCGAATTGCGGATCAATGTCCAGGCCCGATACCGCGACTGGGATCGCGTTGCCTGGGTCGCTCCACATCAACGCGCGGGCTTTGAGGGCGTATCCGCGCACATCGTTCGGCGCGGCAGCGATGGCCTGGTCGCCGATCGGCGCAGCCAAGTCGTACTCGTCCAGTTCGATGAGGATCCTGCCATATTCATAGAGGTAGTCGACATCGGCGGGTTGCTGTTCCAGCGCAAGTTCAAATGCTTTCAGCGCATCGCGGATTTTGCCCCTGTTATACTGCTCGATACCCAGTTGAGCGTGCTGGCTGGCAAAGGGCGTGGGGGTCGGCGCGATGCCCAGCAGGTCAAGCGCTGCGAACTGCATGCGGTCGTAATTCGTCAGTGTCACCAGGATCAAGCCGAGACTGCTGCCTATCGTCAGCAAAACCAGCAACAGGAGCGGAATACCGCTCAAGCCGCGCCGGCGGTTGCTGAAAAAGGGCTTGCTGTGATCGCGTCTGATCCTGCGATTGGGTCTCATGGCGCCCCGTCGCTCATTGCACAAGATGTCTGTCTCATTATGCCATTATACGGGAATCGGTCTCAAGAGGTTCAAAACGGGCGTTGTGGTCACTATCGGGGACGCGCCTTTGTGCCGATGGAATATCGAACGAATTCAACCACCGATAACAAGCAGGGCAACAAAAACAGTGGCGAGGCGGACTTTCCTGATAAGGTCTTTTGGCAAACCAAAGCCAAGTAGGCGCTCTCTTTGTTCTCAGTAGTTCCAAGTAAGTAATGAGAAGAAACTTCATTTGTAGCGAGAGTTCTGGGTTTAATCTGTATTCCGAGGAAGCGCTCCCCTTCCCTGATGCCTCGGGGAAGGGGCCGGGGGATGGGGTAGAATCGCACAGATCGCGTTTTCGCATGACTAACTTGGTACTACTTCCCTTCCGATGTGGTGAATCCTAAAGATCGCGCCTGGCCTGCGGCTACGTCCCGACGTCTGAGCCCGTGTATAATTGCGCATCAATCCAAGCAGCGAGGATCCAGGCATGAGCAACAACATCGAATGGGCGCAGCAGATTGCCGCCATCGCCAACACGGGTCTGTATTACGTCAAGGACGACTACGACCGCGACCGCTACCAACAGTTGCTCGATATCTCCGCCGAGATGCTAACGAGCGCAAGCCAAAGCGGTAACACAACTATCCGTGCCACGCTAGACGGCGATGACGGTTATATCACGCCCAAAGTCGATGTACGTGGCGCAGTCTTCCAGGGCAGTAAAGTTCTGCTGGTGCAGGAAGCTGGCGACCGCTTGTGGTCATTGCCGGGCGGTTGGGCCGATGTAGGCGATACGCCCGCCCAGGCCGTCGAGCGCGAAATCCGCGAAGAAAGCGGCTACGAAGCGCGCGCCGTCAAGCTCATGGCGGTTGACGACCGCAACCTGCGCAATCGAAGATCGATCTTCGCTGTCTACAAGCTCTTCTTTCTCTGCGATTTGGTTGGTGGCGAAGCGCAAACCAGCAAGGAAAGTCTAGCCGTGGACTGGTTCCCGCTCGACCAGCTGCCACCGCTATCGCAAGGGCGCGTCACCAAGGCGCAGATGCAGCGCTGGTTCCGTCACTCACAGCAGCCCGACTTGCCAACTGAGTTTGATTAGCAATACTGGTTGGAGCAAATGACGACGAGTCGGGAGCAACTATGATCAGTCGATTCATTCTGCCGGCTTTCAGCTTTGGTTTAAGCGCTGCGGTCATCCCCGGTCCGCTGATCGCTTACGTTGTCAACACGACGCTGACGCAAGGCTGGCGAAGGGCATTGCTGGTAGTCCTGGCGCCCTTGATCACCGATGCGCCCATCATCGTTCTCATGACCTTTCTGCTGGGCCAAATGCCCGACGAGATCTTGAAGTTAATTCAGCTCGGCGGTGGGATACTTTTGCTGGCAATCGCATGGGGCGCGCGCAATCAATATCAGTCGGGTATGGCGATGAATCTGGCAACGGGCGCCGCGCCTTCACCGGCATACAGTGGGCGGCGTGTGCTTTTAACTGGCATCGCGATGAATTTCCTAAGTCCGGGACCCTACCTTTTCTGGGCTAGCGTCAATGGGCCGCTGCTGGTGCAAGCGCTGGATGTTTCCGCCCTGCACGCGCTAGCCTTTTTGCTGGCGTTTTATGGCACTTTCTTGTGCGGATTATGTGGCTGGGTACTGCTATTTCACCATGTCGGCAGGGTCAGGGTCGGGCACCTGCGGATGGTCATTCTGGCGACGATTCTGCTTCTGCTCTGGTTCAGCATCGACCTCATCACGGACGCGCTGGGTCTCGCAGCCTATCATCCGCTAATTTTCGTGGCCGTTCTCCTCGTCTCAGCCTCGCTCGAGGCCTGGAAGCGGCGCTAGCATCACTATTGCGCCTAGACCTTCCCCGAAGCTTCAGGAAGGGGGCATCATACCGATAAACCGGTCGATCAATGGAGTTGGAAATTTGCTGGACACGTGCCAATTTGCAGCTCGGACGCTGTGGGATATATGCCTGTCAGCGCCAGTATGCGCGCCGGACCTCCTGATCCTTCTTCGTATCTGGGAATGCCACAAATCACGGTCGCGTGCTTGCCCATCAAGCTCTGTAAGTTGCCAGGTTTCACTGGCATGTTACGATTGTAAGAACCACACGGTTGGAGAGTACTATGTCGGATTATTACAAACTCGGATCTTATACGCGGCCGGTCACGACCAAATTATCCCTGGCGCAGCGCTGGTTTGACCGCGGCTTGACCTGGCTATATGGCTACAACCATGACGAAGCAGTCAAGTGCTTTCGCAAGGCGCTGGACACTGCCCCAAGCTGTGTCATGGCTTATTGGGGTGTGGCCTATGGACTCGGCTGCAACTACAACAAGCAATGGGAAGTCTTTGGTCCAGAAGCCCTGGAGATTGCTTTGCGCCAGGGTCGCGGGGCAATCCTGCAAGGCTACGCGCATTTAGATCGCGCGACCGCTGTCGAAGCCGCGCTCTTGAAGGCGCTGGAGAAACGCTTTCAGCGAGTAGACGAAACCGATGTGGAAGTCCTGGAAGCCTGGAATGATGAGTTCGCTGCTGCTATGCGAGAAGTTTATCGGGCGTTTCCCGACGATTGGGATGTCGCGGCGCTGTTTGCGGAAGCCCTGATTAATCGCACTCCCTGGCAACTGTGGGACCTGGAGACCGGTAAACCAGCGGAAGACGCCGACACCCTGGAAGCGATTGAGGTTGTAGAAACAGCGCTGAACCAAGTCGAGCGAGCCGGTGGGCTTCCCCATCCGGGTTTACTGCACCTGTACATCCATATAGTGGAAATGTCCCCGCGGCCAGAACGAGCGATGATCGCAGCCGATCAGTTGCGGGAATTGGTTCCAGACGCTGGACATCTGCTACATATGCCGTCTCACATCGACGTCTTGTGCGGGCAATACTACAACGCGATCGTGGCGAATAACCGCGCCATTGCCGTTGATAAGGTGTTTGCAGCGCGTGACGGTATTCTGACAGACTATACCTTCTACCGCGCACATAATATCCATTTCAAGGTTTATGCCGCCATGCTGCTGGGTCAATTGAAGACGGCCTTGGAGGCTGCAGATGAAATTGCGGAATTGGCGAACGATGATCTGCTGAGAATTGACGAGCCGCCAATGGCCGATCACCTGGAAGGCATCTTGTCGATGCGGCTGCATGTCTTGATTCGCTTCGGCAAGTGGCGAGAGATACTGGAGGAGGCGGCCCCAGTCGATGGGGTTCTCTATTGCAATTCTCTTGCAATGGTCCACTATGCGCGGGCGATCGCGCTGGCGACCCTGCAAGAACACGAAGCAGCCAACTCCGAAGTGGCTGCCTTTAAGCTGGCGCAAGCCAAAGTGCCGGATACGCGGCTCATCTTCAACAACACCTGTGTTGATGTTTTGGAAATCGCCGCCGCCATGATGCAGGGAGAAGTAGCGTATCATCGGGGAGACACCGACGGTGCCTTCGACCATCTTCGTCATGCGGTCTATCTGGACGATCATCTGAACTTTGCCGAACCCTGGGGATGGGCGATGCCGACTCGTCATGCGCTGGGCGCTCTATTGCTTGAGCAAGGAAATGTAGAAGAAGCGCGAGCAGTCTATCGCGCCGATTTGGGTTTAGATCGGTCGCTTTGTCGGGCGATGCAGCGCCCAAATAACGTCTGGAGTTTGCAGGGCTACGTCACTTGTCTGGAACGCCTGGGCAGAAATGGCGAAGCGGAACTCATGCGACCTCAGCTTCAACTGGCGCTGGGGCGCGCCGATGTCGAGATTGCCACGTCCTGTTTCTGCGCGACTGGAAACAATTGCCATGACGGTGCGTGCTGTGATGGGCAGTGAGAGTGCAGGTGCAAAGAGGGCTTCTTTTCAGTTACCGGCTCAACTCATATTCGACAGGTTGTGACATGACTCAAGCGGAATGAACGTCTGTTGACAGGGGAATTGCTCTTGAGTAACATGAAACAAAATATGTAAGCTGTGCCTTAACGATACTGAGTCTCACAAGTGAGCGGGGACAATGTCACAGAAACGTTATTGCTTAGGCAATATGGATTGTGCAAATTGCGCGCGCGAAGTGCAGTCCGCTGTTGAACGGCTCCCCGGAGTAGAATCGGCAGTAGTAGACTTCGCTAGTAGCACTCTGCAGATTGAAGGTGACGTTGCCTTCGACGGGCTGAAGGCGCGTGTCGAAGCTTTGGGCAAGACTATTGAAGCCCCCGACCCTTTGAAAACCTATATGATCGGCAACATGGATTGCGCCGGTTGCGCGCATGAGGTCGAAGCAGCAGTCTCCAAACTCGACGGTGTGCGCTTCGCCGAAGTGAACTTTCTCAGCAACAAGTTGCAGTTGATTGGCGAAGTCGAGTACGAGCGACTCAAGGAGCAGGTCGAGGCGCTGGGGAAGACCATTTCCATAGATGCGCCTGCCCAATCACGAGATGCCGACACGACGCGCCGAGCCGGTGTTCTCGGTTTTTGGGATTATCTGCTTGAACGCCCTGCAAGCCGTATGGCGGTATACGGTGGCGTCCTGCTTTTGCTTGCGATCGCGTTCGATTTGTCTGCGATTGCCCCGCCGGATCTCAGCAACCTGGTTTATAGCTTGGCGATGGCGGTGGCGATCCGACCGATCGCAGTTAGCGGCATTAACGCTTTACGGATCAACCGAGAATTCAATATCAACTTGTTGATGACAGTTGCTGCGATCGGCGCTCTGGTTTTGGGTGAATTCCTGGAGGCGGCGACTGTTATCTTCCTCTTTGCCATTGGGGAAGCGCTTGAAGGCTATACGACTGACCGGGCGCGTGATAGCTTGCGCGGCCTGGTGGCGCTCAAACCGCCGACGGCAAACAGGATAGTGGACGACAGCATGGAGTTGGTTCCGGTCGAGGCGCTACGCATTGCGGAGCGCATTCGTGTTTTTCCCGGCGAACGAATTCCGATGGATGGAACTGTTTTGGCGGGCAATAGCGCAGTGGATCAGGCGCACATCACTGGTGAGAGTCTGCCGGTAGAGCGGTCGCCGGGCGACGAAGTTTATGCCGGTTCGATCAATGGCGCTGCGGCGCTGGAGCTGCGCGTCGATCGTCTCGCCCACAACAATACGCTGAGCCGCATAATTGAATTGCTGCAAAACGCCCAATCTCGTCGGGCGCCAAGTCAGCGATTGATCGATCGTTTTGCGCACGTCTATACGCCGCTGGTGGCGCTAGGCGCGCTCGCGGTGGCCCTGATTCCACCGCTGTTTTTCGGTCAACCATTTTGGGACAGCGCGACAGGTTCCGGATGGCTGTACCGGGCGCTGTCGATGTTAGTGATCGCATGTCCATGCGCGCTGGTTATCAGTACACCTGTGACTGTGATCAGCGCCATTACTTCCGCGGCGCGGCGGGGCGTGCTGATCAAAGGCGGCGCTCATTTGGAAGCATTGGCCAGTGTGAAGGCAATCGCATTTGACAAAACCGGCACCTTGACACGCGGCAAGCTGGACGTTGTCGCGACAACGACCGGCGATTGCGATCACGCCGTCGCATGCCAACCCTGCGATGAGTTGATCTCGTTGGCGGCGTCCGTGGAAGCGCAGAGTACACATCCCTTTGCGCACGCCATTCAAGCAGCGGCCAGCGCAAATGAAATCAAGTATGACGCAGCGGCCGAAGTAGAAACGCTCACAGGCTTTGGCGTGCGGGGCAAGGTCAACGGCCAGCGCGTGACCATCGGCAGTCATAGTTTCTTCGACAATGAATTCGATCATACGGCACAGCTTTGCGCGATCGCGCGGGAATTCGAGTTAGCGGGCCAAAGCGCTGTCATGGTACATGATGGTGACCAGGTAAGGGGATTGATTGCCCTTGCCGATATGCCACGCGAAGAAAGCAAGCGCGTGGTTGGCGAGTTGCGCGATATGGGTATGGAATCGGTGATGTTGACCGGTGACAATGCCGGTGTTGCCGAGTCGATCGCCGGGCAAGTTGGTGTCGACCGCTTTAGGGCTGGGCTATTGCCGCAGGACAAAGTGGACGCTGTAGAAAACCTGGAAACGGAATATCAGCGTGTGGCGATGGTGGGGGACGGCATCAACGATACGCCGGCACTGGCGGCCGCCACCGTCGGCGTGGCAATGGGGGCGGCGGGCAGCGCCCAGGCAATGGAAACAGCCGATGTCGTCTTGCTGGCGGACAAGCTGGACCTGCTACCAGTGACGATCCGGCGCGCGCGTTTCGCCCGGCGCCTGATCCGCGAGAATATCGTATTGTCAATCGGATTGAAGGCGGTTTTCCTGCTGTTGGCTTTGACCGGCAACGTGACTATGTTGGTAGCGGTCTTCGCCGATGTCGGCATGTCGCTCGCTGTGACCTTGAACGGGATGCGCGCCCTGCGGGAGTAATCAGGCTCCGAAATCACGTTCGACCACTTGGCTAAAGAATTTCCAAGCCAAGTCTTCTACTTTGCCTTCCCAAAAGCCGCCAATTGTTGAAGCTACATATTTCTGTTCCTTCATATTGAATCCGACTTGGCTGATGTCGGGGATGTTGGATTGTGTTATCTCTTCAATTGGAGCATACACGTAGTTGAGTTCCCGATCCTTCGCGACAATAAGAATCACCGAGGCGTGCGAACTGATGACGTTGTCTGGATATCCGAAGTAGAATAGATATCGAGCGCGCCTAAGCTCACTATTGAACTCAATTCCAAAAAACCATGGACGTTTGGCGCTTCCTTGCTCACGCAACGCAAGGTATTTTTCGGAACTCAATGTACCGAAATCCTTGAACCTTAAATGGACGCTTCCAACGCTTGTGGTTTCATTTACATCGTCTACAAACTGCTTAAAGTAACTCTTGAGCAATTCCATAGAATTGAACCACACTTCATATTCGTTCTGAACTCGAATCTTGACAGGCTGTTCAAGACGAACTGCAGTCTGTACTCGTCTCTCTTTCTCGCGCTTTTGTTCCTCTGCGGCGGTTTCCCAGACCTCTTGGCTCTCGACAACGTTCTCGTAAATTAGCTCAAGTAACGGTGTCAGATTTCCCGCTTGCGATGCTTCCAGTGCGTGGTAATAGCGCAGTCGTTCTTCGCGAGCAATAATACAGATAGGATATCCGCTTCGTATTAGAACGAGATTCATAAGAATTCTGGATGTACGCCCGTTTCCGTCTACAAATGGATGGATCCGCGCGAGCCATGCATGTACTGCTGTTGCTGTCAATATGGGTAGCTGCCGCCTATTGTAGTCTGGCGAAGTGATATCCTTGACGTAGTCTCCTAAATCGCTCATTTCTTGAGGAACCAAATGCGCTTTGGTAGGCTCATATTCGGAACCGGAAATGCTTACCTCGCTGTCGCGATATTGTCCCGCGTAATCGTCAAGTATGTCTTGCAGAATAAGAGAATGTATCTGGCGTATGTCGCTTAGAGTGATAGGAGTGTCCCTGGAAGAGGCCAACTGTTCCATAAAATCCAGCGCGTGAGACAGGTTTTTTGCCTCTGCCTGGTCTCTCAACGTCTTTCCCGATAGAGTCAATCCTTGCTCTACCACCATCCGCGTCTCACCGATAGTCAGACTGTTCCCCTCGATAGCGTTGGAATGGTAAATCCCTTTGATTCTGAACTGTTGCTCAATATGTTGAAGAACCTCTGGACTTAATCTGCCAACTTCTTCTCGCATGATTTGAACGCGTTTGTCCAAATCGACCAGCCGGCCCTCGACGTCGGCGTAATACATGAAATCAGTTTTCTCCAGATCTTTGAGATTGTCCACTAATGTTCCTCACGCTTGAAAGACAAGCCGGGAGAATACTACCAATGCACTATTGTGATGACAAGTCATTCAACAATGTTGTCCGCATGACATATTTCGTCACAAGCGTGGATGCGTCGCAACGCTATATGCGTCGTGAAAACTTTGCGAATGCTGCAGTTGCTGATATAGCTGCTTGAAGTGCTGTCGAACGCTTGGGCCCAGGCCGACACGCATATCGTAGGCGTCTTCGTTGTCACTGCGATAGTAGTTACGCTTACGCCCATGGCGTTTGAAGCCATATTTTTGATAGAGATTCTGCGCCACAGCGTTGCTCACGCGCACCTCCAGCACCAGATACTCCGCTTTCAATCGTAGTGCCTTGCGGAACATGCCCGCCAGCAGAATCTCCCCATAGCCGCGACCGCGATGGTCAGGATGTGTGGCGATGGTGCTGACATGCGCTTCGCCATCGATCTTCCATAATCCCCCGTAACCGACGATGACGCCCGATTTGGCGATTGTGGGCGTTTCATGCCGAATCCAGCCGCTGAGTCGCTGGATCCAGCCATCGTCGTCCGGAAGTAATGCGGGTGCGGAAATGTCGTTCTCTTCCAGCACGATCATATGGCTGATTTTCGATTCTTTGATCTCAAATGCGTATGAATCTCTGGACCAGGGTGGCTCAAAGCAGAGGCGATCAATCATGGAAACGTCGCGGATATCGTCGGCGCACATATATCGCAGGATCAGGCTCATATCACATTGATCCGTTCGATCGATACTGCAGCAAAGTGTAACGGTGAATTGCCTGTGCGACAAGTCAAGGCGCGTAACATTAGTTTAGAAGTGGCGCGTGGCAGTCTATTCGAGTTGAAGTCGCGCTTGAGCGCGGGGACGATATGAAGAGGCGGGCAGGGGCCGGGACTGTTCCCGGCCCCTTTTGTAAGCTATCACATTTGGTAAATTTGTACCACGTCCACTGTGGCGTATTTGATGTAGGGGCTGCTCTTTGCCATTTCGACTGCCGCATCCATGTCTTCCGCTTCGACTACTGTCATCCCTGTCAAACGCCCCTCTGTGGGTCCAGGTGCGACGCCGGCAGAGGTGACGCGGGTAGGGGGTCCCATGGGCATGCCCGGATTGACCACGGCGTCGCCCAGGCTTCCGATCCAGTTGAACCATTCCTTTTGACCCGCTTGCGCTGCGTCTGGGTCTGGGTCATCAATCTGTGGTTCACCGACGTATAAGAGTCCGAATTGTGCCAAGATCTTCTCTCCTGATTATGTAATCCGTCATGGTAGATTGCTTTATCGCACTGCGACCTGATTCACCTATCGCAGAAGCCGCGCCATTGTAACGTCTGGAATGGCGGAAGTCTATCAGCAACTAGAGGCGAATATTGTAGAGAAATCTGTCGATGCCCTGGTGGGCGGCTCGGACGCGCCAGTTGCCGTGGGGATCAATCACGCCTGAAGGCGCCGAGCAACGAAGGTCAACCGGTTCGCAGTTGTCGACCGTAACGATCCAAAGTTTGCTGGCGCGGGCGCGCATGCGCAGGTTGCTGCTGTGGAAATCCCAATTGACATCGGACCATTCAGACGCACTGCGGCCGCCGTTGACAGCATGAAAAACAATGCGAGCGCCGAGCCCGGCAAGCCGATGGCTGAGATGTGTATCGGGCTGGGGCGTACAGGTCGGGTTCGCCCACATGTCGTTGCATATAAGCCCGCCGACCGTCAATTGATTCAGCCCAAATGTGCGCAGAGGGCGTATGGCGTAGAGATTGATTTCTCCGACAGGTTGATCGTCCAGACTTCCAGTTGGCAAGGTCTTGCTGTGAAAGCCCAAATAGCGCCCATCGGGTGCGTAGAATCGAAGCTGGTTGTAGGTCTTTTCGTCGTCCTCGACATAACAGGTGCCAAGCGCGAGCCCTACGCCCGCCGAGGCTGCCGTCCTCGTGACTCGCAGCAAAGCCTCCGCAACTTGGAGCTGGTCGAATTCATGTGTATAGCCGCTTAGCGAACCTTCCGGTGTAAGCAGAATGTCGACATTTTGTGCACTAGCCCAATGGATGCTGTCCTCGATGTGTCGAAGGTTGGAATCAATATCTCGGGTGACAGGCATTTGAACGCCAGCAACGCGTATTTGCATGGCTTTGGACCTTTGTCTGCTCTCGTGAGTGGCAAGTGGAGTTTAAACTGCGAACTGAGCAAAGGCAAAACGATTTTCAGAAAGGAACACTTGAAGAATGGCCTTCAGGTATGTAAGTTTTAACTATCGGGCGGGGGATCATTGCTAAAGATTCTGAAACGTGCCGAGCATATAACAGGCTGCCCGCCCTTGTTTTCTTGCACGGGTACAAATTATGCTCACCATACGTGACTGCAAGATCCTCCGCGAGGCATATTCTCCAAATTCTGGACTGACAGTCGACGAAGCCGGTCGACTCATCGGCAATCCAACTGACGAAACGCTGATCAGTTATGCGTGCGAGCAGATGAGTAATCCTGATCGCAACGTCCGTGTATTGATGTCGCGGCTGTTGGCGCATCAGACTGGCGCGCAAGCAGCTCATGGCGTACTCTTCGGGTTGTGCGACAATCAGCGTCGCGTCTGTGCGGTTGCGATTCAAGCCTGTGTCAACTATCTACAACATGACGAAGTCGTGCGGCAGTTGGTGTCAATTGCGACTGATCCGAAACGCAAGCGTAAGTTGCGGCGACGCGCTTTGAGTATGTTGTCGGGCGATGAAGGGCGTTGGGAGGGAGATCTCACGGCGCCGGTCTTCGCTGCGCTTTCTTCCCTGATTCAAGAAGACGAGCTTCGGTTTTCCATTCTCTTTGGCTTGCTTAGGCTGGAGATTGCTCCCCGAATCGAGAGCTTGCTGGTGGAATTCGCCGAGTCGGGCGACGAATCCGAGCGCTTGCTTGCAAAGCGAGCGCTTGTGGGCGAGCGCGTCATCCATATAGACAATTATGCCGACGATCCTGAACGTCAGCGGCAGATCATGGAGCGCTGCGACATCGCATACGGTCGCATGTATTATTGGATCCCGCGCGAGTCAGTAGGTGCCGCCCAAACCGCTTGACGGCAAGCCGTTCACCCATCAGTTCGGGCGTGGATTTACTTGGCAGCTCATCAAAAGAGCGGCGTTCCGGCGATGCCGGTGCGTACGCGATACAAAGTCGTGATGCCAGTCAAGTAGATGCTGCGCATATCGTCGTCGCCCCAAGTGAAGTTTGTGACTTGCATCGGCGTCAGCAAGCGCCCGAGCAAACTGCCGTCGCTCTTGTAAACGTGCAGTCCACCTTGAGCGCAGCAGTAGAGGTTACCTTCGCAATCGATCTTCATGCCGTCGGGTACGCCGGGTTCATCGCCCTGCGTTTGCGCGAAAAGGCGCTGGTTGGTCAAGCTGCCGTCCGATTCGACGTCGAAAACATTAATATTGAATTCCGGGCTGTCATTGATGTATAGCAGCGACTCGTCGATCGAGAAGCACAAGCCGTTGGGCCGGTTGAGCGTCGTCGTTAGCAGTGTCAGCCGATCGATTGCTGGATCGAATCGATAGACGCCGTTGACGTCCAACTGAACGTCGCGGGGAATGCCCACTTTGGCTTCCCGTCCATAGGGAGGATCAGTGAAGTAGATGCTGCCGTCGCTCTTCACAACGATATCGTTGGGGCTGTTGAGTTCTTTGCCCTGGAAATGCGAGGCGAGCACCGTCATGGTCTCGTCGTCGTCCATGCGGGTGACGCGACTGCTGGCATGGTGACAACTGAGCATCCGTCCCTGGTGGTCATAGGTGTTGCCGTTTGCCATGTGACTGTTGCGCCGATGAATGGTTAGCCCTTGGCGCTCGCCCCACTGAAATGTGGAGTTGCCGAGAATATCGCTGAATCGCAAATGATTCTCATAGGGATGCCAAACAGGTCCCTCGAGAAACTTGAGTCCGGCGACGACGGTTTCAATCTCGCCGCTAGCGTCGAAGATGTCGGACAGGCGAGAGTCGTGGATATCGAGTTCATTTTGGGACATTTGTCGTTCCTAGATACTTTTCCGAATTGAGATTTGACTGACTGGGTTACGCAATCAACTCTTGCGTTTCGTCGGTTTTGGCTTGAGCGTTTTTGCGTAAGCATAGCTTTGATCCAGATAGGGAAGCAACTCTTTTGAGTCTGGTAGCAGGTGATCCGGAACCGCGACATATTCTTTCATCACGGTCCCATAAGTCTCGAGCAATGCGCTGTCATATTCGGCGATGAAGGCTTCGCGCTCGACTTTGCCAAGGCGAAGCCCGACCGTGCCCGCCTTGTTCAACTGGGAAAACATATTGCCTTGATAGGAGGTGTACGGAAGCTTCTTGCCGCCTTTGAGTTCTATTTCCGGGTGCAAATCGATTAATCGCTTGTAAAGTTCCAATTTGTCGGCGGGTACTTGATCCGTCTTATCGCTCATGTTCGGCCTCGTTGTGCTCGTTTGCTATCGGTCAACATCATGCTTTGAATTGGTCTAAGTGACAATAGTATCCTTTTGCATGCGTGGCAGTCGTGGTTGGCGATCTAGTTGCAATGTTATCTCGCTGTCAGATGTGGTAAAAATGCGACGATTCGGCAATTTCGAAGGCGAGGACGACTAATGACGGTTTACGACATCGCGGTGATTGGCAAGGGCTTGATCGGCAGCGCAGCTGCGCGTCATTTGGCTGCCAGTTTTCCCGACCTCAAAATTTGTGTCATCGGACCGGACGAGCCGCAAAATCGCAAAGCGCACGATGGCGTATTTGCCAGCCATTACGATCAGGGACGCATCACACGTGTGCTGGATCCCAGCCCGTTGTGGGGGCATCTAGCGCGCGAGTCTATCAAAAAGTATCCGGTCATTGAAAACGCGAGCGGCATACAGTTTCATCATCGCGTCGGCTGCCTGAGAGCCACCGATATTCCCGAACGCATCAAGCAGGTAGACGATTGCGCGGCGCAATATCGGCCGCCACACCGCCGCCTGGACGCTGCCGCATGTCGTGAAGCCCACCCATATTTATCGTTTTCTGATGATTTCGTCGCCTGGGATGAGGGTGGCGAAGCGGGTTATATCAACCCACGTTCGCTGATACAAGCGCAACTGAAAGCCGCCGAGGGCAATGGCGCCGTCGTCGTCCGTGAAATCGTGACAAGGTGGCAACGCGCCAGCGATAGGTATGAGATTCTCACGCGCGAGGGCAGCTTGATCAAGGCACGCAAGATTCTGCTGACAGCGGGAGGATACAGCAATACCTTGCTCGAAAAGAAGCTGCGCTTGCGAACCAAATCGCATACGATATTGCTTGCGGAAATTCCGTCCGCAGAGGTCCATCGTCTTCAGACGATGCCATCAGTCATCAGCTCATTTGATCATCCACTTGTGGATTCGCTCTATATGCTGCCGCCTGTGCTTTATCCCGGCGGCAAGACATATATCAAGCTGGGTCCAAGCGGCTGGAATGAAAATTTCCTGGATGCGACCGAGCATGACCGTGAGCTGTTGGACTGGTTTCATAGCGACGGAAAACAAGATATCGCTGAGGCGATGAAGGCAGCGATGCACAAGATGATCCCCGGCTTGCAAACCTTGTCGTATCAATCGGTGCCTTGTCTGATCACTTACAGCGCGCATGGCAATCCCTACGTTGACGAAGTGCGAGAAAAGAGCGTTTATGTGGCGACTGCGGGCAATGGCATGGGCGCAAAGTCATCCGACGAGATTGGGCGCATGGGCGCGCTGTTGTGCGCCACAGACGACTGGCATAGCGAATTGGATAGAGATGATTTCCGCGTTGTCTATCACAATGGTGGATTGAAATAGGTTTTGACATCGTTTTCCAACGCCTTGCTGATGATCCACTTGTGACGCGGGAGCACGTTATGCGGCAAGGCGCTGGAAGGAAAGTACCGCATCTCTAGCGACTCATCGTCATTGACGTGCGGTGCTGCTTTGTCGCGCGGTCGGCAACTGAATACGGAGGAAACGACACCGATCTGATCTCCATTGGGATAGGTAACTGCGAAATCGTCCCCCGAAAGTACAGCGATTATTGACTCGGGGATTATCTCAATGCCGGTTTCCTCAAGTACTTCACGCATGACGCATTGAGCGAGGTTTTCGCCCGGTTCCAAACCGCCGCTCGGTGGCGCCCAAGTCTTGGTATCGCGACGCAGTTGCAGCAGGATTTCGTCCCGCTCGTTGATGACGACAGCTGTCACCCCAGGGAGCAAAAGTAGATCGTTGCCAATCTTGCCCCGTATGTTTCTGATATATTCTGAAATTGGCATGACGGGCAATATCCTGATCGGTTTGTGACAACACAGCGAATGGCTGCCTACGCATCAGCCGTAGTTTTCCTGGATGCTGTACAGGTGATGCAATTCGTGCCCCGCCATGTCGTAAATCAACGCCCGCAGGCTGGTGCGTTGACCATTGCAGAGAGCCGCATTGGTCAGTGAGGTTTCGTCAAGGCTGTTTAGAAGGCTTAGAGTCGCCTGACGAACCGTCCGGTATTCGGACAAGATATCGTCCAGGGAACGTTGATTCGCCTGAGCCGAAGACACGAATTCTTCGTGAGGAAAGCCGGGCAAATGGGTATCGTCGCCACGCCCGATGCGTAATGCTCGGTAGGCGAAAACGCGCTCCGAATCGATGACGTGTACCAAAATGTCCTGAACGGTCCATTCGCCTGGGGCATGCGCCGTCCTTAGATTGTCAACTGGCAGAGACCGCACATAATCAATGACGCGCGCGACGTTGTTTGCCAAATTCCTCAGCACTTGCCCGTCCTCTGGCACGAGCCTGATATAGTCGATTGCATCAGGTGAGTACTCGCCTGGCTGCGGCTTAGGAACGATCATGTCTAGCCAACGGAGACCGACAGATCCACCGATCCCTTGAGGGTATTGGCGACGATGCAAGCGCGTTCAGACATCTTGACCAGCTTCTCGAAAGTCTCGCGGTCTTCAAACGCGGACTTAACAACCATATTGATCGCGGAAAAGCGCGCGGGCGCTTCCGCAAGATCACCGCTGACTTCTATCGCGATGTCATTGATCTCGAGATCACGGGCGCGAATGGCAGCCAGCAGATTGCTATTGAAGCAACCACCCAGCGATGCCAGAAGCAATTCGCCGCCCATGGCGCCCTTGTCGTGGCCGCCCTTGGCTTCAGGCCGGTCGATATCAATAGCGTGCTTTCGAATCTGTGCGGCAGTGGTGGCGTCGTCGAGTTGATTGAGGTTTACGGTAATTGTAGGCATGATTCTCTCTCGTACAATTCATTGAACAAGTTGCTTGCAGAATTATCCCTTAACGGCGCCCATAGTGAAGCCCTGTACCAGGCTGTCGAGAAACAGATTATAGGCTAAGCCGACCGGTATGGCGATGATCAGCGCGGCGGCAAGTAAAGGCTGCCAAAAGTAAACGTCTCCCAGGATCAGTTCGGTCGGTACGCCGACGCTAAGTGTGCGCCGAGAAGTATTTGTGATGAAAACCAGGGCATAGATGAATTCGTGCAAAGTCAGGGTGAACGTAAAGACGACAGTGGAGATGATGCCCGGCAAAGACAAGGGCAGGACCACGCGCAAAAAGGCCTCGACGCGGTTATATCCATCGACCAGCGCGGCCTCTTCCAATTCGGGCGGCACCGCCTTGAAGAATCCTTGCAGCAGCCACATGCTGAATGGCACGGTGAACGAGGGGTAAACCACAATCAACGCCAATGGCGAATCTTTGAGGCCCAACATGACCACGATGCGAAACATGGGAATGAAGAGCAGTGTAGGAGGCACCAGGTAAACGAGGAACATCAAAATGCCGGCGCGTTCGCCCCAGCGTCCGGTTAGTCGCGCCAGCGCATAAGCTGCCGGCAACGCCAGAATCAGCGTGACAATGACTACTGCAACGCCTACAACGACCGAATTACGGATGAATTCAAGGTACGCGGTGTTTGTGAACAGCGATTCCAAATGCTCCAGCGTGGGATCTTGCCGAAAGACAAAAGGCTGCGGTCTTCTATAGAGATCGCCATCGCCCTTAAAAGTGTGCAGGAACATGATCATAAAAGGCGCTGCGGCAAAGAAACAGAAGATCAGTACCACCAGATAGAAGGGTGAACGCCGCAAAATATACGATAGCTCGGCGCGAGTGGCGCCGTACTTGCGGATGCGATACGCGATGCGCAGCCCAACCAGTGTGGCAAATGCCAGGACCAGGAGCGACCAGAAATTTTGCAGGATCCAGATTAGCAGGCCCATCAGCGTACCTCTGCCCGGCTTGCCGTGCGGAGCATGAGCATTGCCAAGGCTAGCAGCAGTGGGAATGCGAAGAGCGCCATGGCCGCGCCCTGCGCCAGGTTGCCGCCTTCAATGCCGATCTGGAACGAATACAAACCGATGATGCGTGTGTAATCGACGGGACCGCCACGCGTCAGCACATAAACTACGGTCATGTCACCGAACATGGTAATCATGCTGAATAGCAGCGCAATGACCATAATAGGCAGGATCAGGGGCAACTTGATTTGCAGCAAAGTGCGCATAAACCGCGAGCCGTCGACCTCGGCTTGATCCAGGATATCGGTGGGGATAGACGACAAACCTGCCATCAGGATCACCGTCGCCAGGGGTGTCATGCGCCAGACTTGGACGAAAATCACGCTGATCTGGGACAGGACCGGGTTTGCCAGCCAGTATAGATTGCGATTACTGGACAATAGGCCGTTTGGTCCGAGGAAGCCGGTCTGCAAGAGCAGATAGTCAATGGGACTGTACTTGGTATCAAACATCCATAACCAGCCGATCGCGGCCAGGGACACAGGTGTCGCCCAAGGCAAAATGAAGAGAAAGCGCGCGAACCATTTGCCAGTGAATTGCTGCGTAAAGATGATCGCCAGAATATTGGCGAATATCAGGATGAAAACTTGTGAAACCAGGGTGAACATGACCGTATTGCCAAATACCTGGCGAAAAATATCGTTTTCCCAGACCGCGACAAAATTGTTGAAACCAATGAAATTGAGCTCGGTATTGCCAACCGTGACATCGGAAAAGCCGAATGCGATCGCCAGCGAGAAGGGCAAACCGACAAGCAACAGGATATACAGCAGCGCCGGCGCCAGAAAAATGACGCCGACAAAACGCCGGTTATCCAAGAGATAGCTGCGCCGGCTGAGAACGGCGCTTACACTCGCCATCAGACGACCCCTTGCAGGCTATGCTGTTCAATGCGCTGGCCGCTTTGCCTGTCGAAGAACTTGATGTCGCTAATGTGAACGGCGAATTCGTAGTCGCTGTCAACATCAAGCGACACGCGCACGTTTGACGGTACTTTGGCCAGTGTCAATTCGTTGTCGTGGCCGTGGACATAGCCATAAAGCAGCCGGTCGGAACCGAGGTATTCCACGCGTTTGACGTAGTAGTGGAAGATGCGTGAGTTTTCAGGATTGTCGGCGAGGGTTTTGGGTAGGAAGTTTTCCGGTCGAAAACCGAAGCTAAAGACATCGCTACGCAGAATGTTCATACTAGGAGAACCAAGGAAGGTGGCGACGAACTCGTTGGCTGGGTCGTCGTAGATCAGTTGTGGCGTGCCAATCTGCTGGATTTTCCCCTCGGACATAACCACGATCCGGTCGCCAAGTCCCATCGCCTCGATCTGGTCATGTGTGACAAACACCGCCGTGATATTTGATGAGCGTTGAAACTCCTTGAGCTCGTCGCGGGCATTGGCGCGCAGTTTGGCATCGAGGTTGGAGAGCGGCTCGTCCAGCAGCAGTACAGCCGGCTGCGTGACCATGGCGCGCCCAATAGCGACACGTTGTTGCTGGCCACCTGAGAGCTGCCGAGGCCGGCGGTCTAGCAACATATCTATTTCCAGCAGCCGCGCCGTATTCTCGACTTTATCGCGGATGGCGCGCTTATTGTATTTTTTCTCGCGGCTCTGCGCCTTTAGGGGGAAGGCGATGTTGTTGAAAACATTCATATGCGGGTAAAGCGCGTAACTCTGGAATACCATGGAAACGCCGCGTTTGCGCGGTGGCAGCGCCGTGACGTCTTCGCCCCCAATAAAGATTCGCCCGGCGGTCGGTTTTTCCAGCCCGGCGATCATGCGCATCAGCGTGGTCTTGCCGCAGCCGGAAGGTCCCAAAATGACCAGGAATTCGCCATCTTCTATTTCCAGTTCGATACCGTCGACGGCGCGAACTTTGTCGAAATACTTTTTTATGCCCTGCAGTTCTACCAGACCCATAAGGAGGTTCCCGAATACCGCCAATCTTCAGGGGGCAAGCGCGGCTGGCTTTGGCAGCGCATTATAAAAGCCGCTCGGCGGCAGCGAAAGGGTCTGCCGCGCTCACACAAAATAACAAGCCCGCTGCTCGATCAAGCACGTTGGTTGATCAAAAAAGAAAACGCGGGAAGGCTCAAGCGAGACTCCCCGCGTACGAAGGATATTGCTACGTTGTGGGCAAGTGGCGACTAGCCGCCGCCGACCATGCCCCTGGCGCGCCAATCCGCAAAGATTTCTTCGACGCGCTCGTGCGCTTGCGCTACGGATTCTTCCACGGTCTTTTCACCGAGCGCAACCTGCGCCGTCATATTGGCGATGATGCTTTCGGCAAAGACCTGGCTTATCGCCGGGTTAGTAACACCCGGGAATCCAAGGTGCACCGACCAGTCGTTGACGGTTTTCAGGACTTCAAACTTGTTCGGTGGCGATGAACCCCAGGGATCTTCTTCCAGCCAGCCATCCAGTTCCGCTACCGTGGTGGGTAGGCAGGGGAAGTTATAGAGTTCGCTGTAGTAAGTCGCCTCGCTGTAGTTCTCCGTGTGATCGAGAATGAATTGCTTGGCGGCTGCCAATTCGTCACCTTCGACATACTCGGGAATGACGTAGATTTGCCAGACATGCGACGAGGCGTAAGCGCCCGCGGGACCAGCCAACGCGCTGGTGAAGCCGATATTGGCGGCGGCTGCTTCGTCGATCTTCTGCAAGCTGCGATAGGCGGAATTAGAGTTGAGGATGTAGCTTAGCTCGCCGGCGATCAGCCCTTAATTATTGCTGGCGGCGGTCCAACCGAAGACCTCATCGGTCATGGCTTCATTCTGCAGTTGCGCCAGATATTTCACCGCGGCGATGGTCGCTTCGCTATTGAGCACGACATTTTCGTCTTCGTCCTGGACGCTGCCGCCGAAGCTCCAGATCGCGGCGCGGTTAGCCATGCGGCTGTCCAGCTCTGGGCTCATGCCGATGCCGACCGGGATGCCGGTGGCTTCGTAGATGGCGCGCCCGCCTTCGAGCAAGTCGTCGTAAGTCTTGGGACCATCGGGGTAGCCTGCATCGGCCCAAAGCGCGATGTCATAATCGCCCGGATCCGGCACGTAGCCGTGCGTATAGGCATAATAGGTATCAACAACGGGCAGGTAAGAGGCAGCGAGGCAGGTGCCGGCTCGCTCACCGTACATCTCGGCTGCCGCTTCGTTTATATCGCGCAGGTCGTGCAGACCGTCGATGAACGAAGCGGGCGAAAAGAGCACTTCGACAATGGTATGTCCGTCGCCGGCATCAATCTCGGCGGCGAGCGTAGAAAAGAGTTCGGTGAAATTGACGTGATCGACGGTCACGCCGACGCCGTTCGCTTCGCCCCATTCTGCGGCGTAGCCATCGAACCATTCATCATAGCGGGGTACAAAGTGGCTCCATTGCAGCAAGCTGATTTCGGTACCTTCGGCATACCCGCCTTGAGCGCCGGCGGAGAACGTCAGGGCACCAAGAATACTGAGAACAATTAAAGTTCTGACTAGTTGATTCATCAAAATCTCTCCTGATACTTGTAAGGGATCACGCGTTTGAGCCCGAAGGCTCTGAGACACACTCATTTTAGCCAATAGTTGCTTGATTGGCAATAATTGTGCGAGATCCGGGAAGGGCGCCGCCCTTGTTTGAGCCTTCTGCTGAGGTAGAGGAGGCGTCAAAACAGCTTGAGTTGTCGGGCCGGCTGTTTGCCATCGAGCAAAATGTAAGTGGCAAGTTTGTGCGGCATACGGATACCGATCTGTTTGAGTTGGACGAGCTCGGTCAGCTTGCCGCGGCGTCGAGAGCGGATGATCGCCTCGGCGCCGACTTTGCCGATGCCGGGTACGCGCATAAGTTGCTCGCGTTCTGCCCGCATGATCTCGATAGGTTGGTGAACGAGGTTTTCGTCTGCCCATGCTTGCTTGGGATCGACATCTGTTGGTAAATTGCCATCGCCCTGGAAAGGCAGTTCTTCCACGTCCCACTGATAATCGCGCAAAAGAAAACTAGATTGGTAAAGGCGAAACTCGCGAATGGCTTCGGCAGGCGGTAGGTTTTCAAAAGGTGTGCCGGGTACCGGGCTGAAGGCTGAGTAATAAACACGTGCCAGGCGCGCTTGCTGGTAGAGTTTGTCCGTCATCGACATCAGTTCTAGATCGGTATCGCCTACCGCGCCCAGCACAAATTGAGTGACACTGCTGGCAAGCTTTTGCTGCGGATTCTCTGTGCGGATCTGCTGCGCCCATAGCAGCATCTGCACCAATTCCTCGACGAAGACTTTCTTGGGCGCAAGCGCATGGAGGCGTTCGCTAGTCGGCGCCTCAAGATTGACTGAAATGCGGTCCGCCAATTGCATGGATCGATAAAGCTGATCGTATTCGATGCCCGGCATGATCTTGAGATGAATGTAGCCGCCATACCGTTGCTTGTTGCGGATAATGTCAGCGGTATCAATGATCTTGTCTTGCGTGGTGATGGAGCCCTTGATGATGCCGGAAGACAGAAATAGACCGTCAACTTTGCCGGCATGTTCCAGGGTTTGGAAGGCGGATGCCATGTCATCGGGCGAGAAAGTAACGCGCTTGGTCTTTGCCCGCCCGGCGCGGAAGACACAATAGTTGCAATTGCGTTCGCAGGCCGTGGTCATCATCGACTTGAGCACCGGTTTCGGTCCCTTTGGTGTACTAAGATTGGAGATGCAATCTTCCAAACTATAAGATTGATAACGCGATTTGCGGACGCGTTCCTTTTGCGGGTTGTCACCGGCGGGTTCGTGCAAGGTGACATCGCCCATTTGGGAAAGTTTGGTCAGGGTTTCGGATACGAGTCTGCCAGCCATACTGTCAGTGTATAGAACATTTGTTTCAGTGTCAAGCGGAATCCTGGGAGAGCTTGCAGAAAGAGTAGTGCGCTATTTGCCGGACCGCGTTCACGAGGACCTTGAAAGATGATAGGCCCGAAGCGACGCTAACGAGTTTGGAGATACACCGTAACGCGAGTGATCAGCGGTTGCCGAGCCAGTCGAAGAGGATTTGCCGAGTGATAATTTGCACATGTGGAGCGAGCGAACGCAGAAAGCTGCTATCTCTGTCGAAACGAACAGGCGGCTCAAACTGCGCTTTATCCAGCAGGATGATGAAATCGTAGCCGGGGTATGCGCTTCCCCCACCGCCCGCCTGGTCTCTTAAGTCCTGTAAGACTTTGGTAGCGATATCGGTCTGGTGTCTGCTATCTGCAAGCAATGCGATTCCGCGCTGTTCCAAACCAGTGGGCAATTGAAAAGACAGAGTGTGAGCCGGGGCCGCCGACCAGGCCAGTGGTTCGCCCCAGGCGAAACCCAGATCCAGCAGATACGCCTTAAAGAGCCAGTTCAGTTGTTGTGGCGAAAGTACATGTAACCGGCCTTCTACCAGGGCACTAATCCAGGTATAAAGCTCCTCTTCGCTGATATCTAAATCCTGATCCACCTGCGATTCTTCGACATCCAGTAACAAGTGCTTTTGGATTGTAAGCCAGTCCGGGCCATGCTCTTGAATGGCGTTCAAGACGGCTGAGAAGACGTCGCTGAAACCGGGATTAGCATCAATCTCGACAATGGCTTCGCCTTTTGCTCGCAGGAGCCGAATGGCTGACTGATATTTTTGCGCGCGCTCGGCCAAGTTTTTTTCGAAGAGTTCACGGTCCGCCGGGCGCTTGCGTAGACGCGCGTAACACTGGTGTGGACTGACGTTGAGGAATAGAGTCAGATCGGGTTTTCGCGCCCAGCGATTCAAGCCAAAAATATCGTCCATACTGAATTCGCCGGTCGATTGATAAACCAGCGATGACAGCACGTAACGATCACAAATGATGATGCGTGGCTCGTTACCCGCTGCGAAAAACGGTTCGATCACCTGGTCGATATGATCGGCGCGGTTAAGCGCAAATGCCAAGGCCAGAGACACTGGGCTGACCTTGATACGCTTGGTGAGAACATTGCGGATGTACAAGCCGGCGGCGGACGGATCATGTGGCTCGTACGTGACGGCGACGCGATCCCGTTGCGTCTGCGACAGCGTTGAAAAAAGTTGTCGGGCGATGCCTGTCTTGCCGGCGCCGTCCAGCCCTTCAATTACGATGAAGAAATTGTTTTCCGCCATCCTCTGCCCGGGTCGTTTCACGTTCAACTGGCCGCCTAGCATACCCGCCGCATGCATGGCTGACAAGCGGCGAGGCAATACCCCGGAGTAGGTTATATAATTGCAGATGAGCTTTGCTGGCGATGGAACGGAACCATGCGTAAAGACCGACATTTGTCAAAAATCAAACAGTCCCGGCGTCAATTTCTGCATCGCATGGCGGCGATAAGTGCTGCTGGCGGTGTTATGACAGCTGGTGCTTTGGCGGCCGGTTTGCTGGCGTCGCGACCGCAAATCGTGGTGCTGCCGAACGGCGAAGGTTCGTCTGATTCTAAGCCGGACGATAGCCGACCCAAGATCGTCAGTAGGGGTGAGTGGGGCGCTTTACCCGCCGATCATACAGCACGCAACGAATATGGCTTTTATGTAAAAGGCAGCAATCCCTATGGCTGGTATGTTTATGCCGACCCGCTGCGCGAGAGTTATCAGACGCTCGTTGTTCATCACAGCGCATTCTACAAGGCTGATGGTCTTGCGACATTGTCGGAAATACAGCGTCTGCATCGCGAAGATCGCGGCTGGGCGGACGTGGGTTACCATTTTCTTGTGGACAAAGACGGCACAATCTATGAAGGGCGCGCTCTAACCGTGCGTGGCGCGCATACCGCTGGATTCAATACGGGTAGCGCGGGCATCTGTCTCCTGGGCGATTTTCGCTATGAGGCGCCAGCGCAGGCTCAGACCGACGCGGCACTTGCTCTAATGCGCTGGCTGCTCACACTGCTCGATCCTTCGCATCTGGCCGGGCACAAACAGTTCAATCCGGCGACGATATGCCCGGGTCCCTTCTTGGTAGCTCAACTTGAGGGGCTGGCCGAAGCGGTCGGGTTGCGCTTCGGTATTGACGGCTATCAGCCGGCTGCAGACACAGCTGACGTTTGTGGATGCTGTACTTGCACATCGCAACTGTAGGCGCGAACCTAAGTCTCATTGCACGAGACAGTGACGAATCGAACTGACCTTTCGTGAGCAACTGCCCTATAATGTCTGCGAGTGACTCCAACACGAAAAAAGCAAAGGGAGCATCAATCATGACAACTGCCTTGAGCGATGCCAAGATTAATGAGGGATTGGCGAAGTTGAATGGCTGGTCGCGAGCTGGCGATGTCTTGACGAAATCTTTCAAGTTTGACAGTTACCTGGCCGGCGTGGCTTTTGCCTCGACAGTGGGAGTGATCGCGGAAGGGTTGAATCATCACCCCGATATCAGCATCGGCTGGCGGCGAGTGACGGTATCATTCACCACGCACGACGCTGGAAACAAAATATCGGGAATGGACATGGCCGCTGCACAGGCAATCGACGCGGTGGGTTATCCGAAATAGACAGTTTCGCACGCAAAGTCGGTAGACGCATGTGTAATCGCCCGGCCGGATCGTCGGGGAACACTTTTCTTTTCACCGAGCAATTTCCAACTTTGTTTTTCTTTTCAATGTCAGTCGATACACGTTCCACGTTTGACATATAGGCATAGGGTTGCGGAGGATCGTTTTGCGTCTGCTGCTCTTCAATCTGGCGACCGATGAGACCGATCCCGTTCTGAGATTCGGAAGCGTCTGGATTCGCGAGTTGGCGCAGCACTGCGAGTCGATCGACGTGATCAGCATGTATCGCGGCGCGGTGGATCTGCCAGCCAATGTGCGCGTGTTTTCTGCCGGGCGCGAACATGGTTGGAGCAAGGCGAGACGCCTGGCGCAGTTCTATCGCCATTTGACGAGGCTGCTGGCGACTCGACGCTACGATGTCTGCTTCGCGCATATGATGCCGCTTTTCGCTGCACTGGCGGGACCGTTCTTGAAAGCGCGCGGCGTTCCGTTGGTGCTGTGGTACGCGCATCGCCAGGAGACGCGGCAATTGCGACTGGGCTTGGCGATGTCCTGGCGCGCGGTGACATCGGTCGCGACCAGCTTTCCCGTCCCGACGGACAAGCTGCGCGTAGTCGGGCAAGGGATCGATACGGACTTCTATGCGCCGGCCTCGCATGTGGATTCGGCGCAAGATGAAGCCCCGCTTATTCTTCACGTGGCACGCCTGGCGGCGATCAAACATCAGGAGACGACGATAAAAGCCCTGGCGCAAACAAAAGCGCAGCTCGCGTTCGTGGGTGGTGTGCAGCCCGGCTATCCCGACAACTATCTGCGCGATCTTGAAAACCTGTGCGCGGACCTGGAAATGCGCCAGCGCTGCCATTTCACGGGCGATCTGCCGGCGGCGCAAGTGCGGGATTGGAACCGGCGGGCTACGATCGCGGTCAATACCAGTCCGGTGGGGCTCTTTGACAAATCCGCGCTGGAGAGCATGGCCTGCGCAGTTCCGACGGTGGTGTGCAATCCAGCATTCGCGTCGCTGATGGGCGACTATCGCGATCTGCTGCTGATTGATGGACCGGACGATGTGACGGGATTGCGCGATCGTCTGGCGCATTTGTTGGCATTGCCCGAAAGTGAACGGGAGCGAATCGGGCAGACCCTGCGCGCCGGCGTCATACGCGAACATAGCCTGAAGACCCTGATCGCGCGCTTGCTATCGGTGTTTGAAACTGGCGAATTGCCGCCCGAATAAAAGACTAACCGGCGTAACTCCAGCCGAGTTGCGTCAATGAGAGCATATCTGGCGGATCGGCTTCTTTCATCACATCGGCGTTGATCGCTTCGCCGACCACGATGTTGTGGTCGCCACCGACATCCACAATTTGCCTCACCCGGCACTCGATATAAGCTGCGGCGCCCTCCAGGACGGGAACGCCCGTTTGCGGCGCGGCGCTGTACGCGGCGTCTTTCATCTTGTCGGGTTTCTTGGCGCGTCCGCTGGTGACACCCATAATGGCGTCTTGATCGCTTTGCAGGAACAGATTCAATCCGAAGACTTGACCCGCCTCCACCAGACCATGCGAATAGCAGGATTTCTGAATGCCGACGGCGAGCAAGCGCGGTTCGTAGGACATCTGCGACACCCAGTTGGCCACCATGGCGTTGACATCGTCGCCGCTCTTAGTGGTGAAGGAGTAAAAGCCATAAGGCATCATCTTTAAGGCATCTTTGATCTTGTCGTCAGACATAGTATGTATCTCCTGAGCAATTGGACTTGATGGCCTAGACTATAGCCGATGATGGATAGCCTGTCATGCCTTGTCGAGTTGCGCCGAGATTCTCTCCAACACGGCTAGTATCTTTTCATCCGTTGTCGGCTCGGGTTCAGGTTCAGGCTCCGGCTCCGGTTCGGGCTCCGGCTCCGGTTCAGGTTCCGGTACCGGTTCCGGCACGGGCTCATCGCCGTCGAGCCTGTCTCCGATGTCATCGACGGTTTCGTTCAGCTTGTTGACAAATTTGACCAGAAAGAAGATGGCGGCGGCGGTAATCACAAAATCGATCACGACATTGACGAAGTTGCCGATGTTGATGGTGGCGACGGCTTCTGCGGCAACTTCCCGACCGAAATTCAAGAAATCGAGCGGGATCACCCATTTTGAAAAATCTAGTCCACCGGCGAGCTGGCCGATCGGTGGCGTGACGACGTCTTTGACAAGCGAGGTGGTGATGCCTTTGAAGGCGCTGCCGATGATGATGCCGACGGCGAGGTCGACGACATTGCCACGCATGACGAAGGTCTTGAATTCCCCCATCATGCTTTGCACTTGATTCCTGAGTCCTTGAAACATGATTCGCTCTCCCTGATTTGTGGATGGTTTCATTTTAGCAGGGGGGCGGGATTCGGATTCACCACAAAGACACGAAGGTCACAAAGGCTGTTTTTACCACCGAGGACACCGAGGACACCGAGAGGACAACTGCGCGACTGAGTTGCGAACGTGTATGAGGTTGCGGTGGCGACTGTATGGTCGCGGTTTTTGGATTGACCACAGAAGGTCGCGTAGACACTGACCTGCGGCACGGAGGGCGCTTTTGACAGCATTATTCGGCGCAATTATACTGTATGCGGATGCGAGGAGGCGACAGATGGTAGCTGCAACGGACATTCATGTTCAGCTCGTGAAGTGGGAAAATCGGAGTTTCCAACAAGCGCTGATGGATCGCCTCGACACCTACGAAGCGGCGCTGCTGGGATTGACGGACGCAGTCAGTCGAAATAGTGAGCGAATAGAAGTGGTAGAGCAGCGCTTAGAAGTGGTTAATGGTAAGTTAGATGCAATAATCGAACATTTGAAAGTGCCGTATAATAAACCCCCGCCGGGGTTTGGCAAGACCGAGTGAGCGGCGGGCATCAGCCCTCCACAATCGCGACCTCATCCCCACTCAACCCATACAACGAATACACCAACTCATCAATCTCCCGATCCACCGCGTCAATCCGCTGCTCGACCACGCCGCGCTGCACCGCCGTCAGAACCGGCAACTGGTTGTGCAACTCTAGCATTTGCTCGACGAGGGCGACCATCTTGTCGTGCATCTCTACATCATCAGGGTCGGCGAAGTCGATTATGCGGATTGGGAACTGTCGTATTACCCCAACTCCAATATCAACGTTGACTCCTCGTTTTTTGCCGAGCAAATTGAACCAGAACGCTCCCAGCGTCGAATTCATGATGCCGAGTACATACTTCAGTGAGTATGCGTCTTGCCACGAGATAACTACATTGAACGCTAAATTGATGTAGGATTCTTCTAGACAATAAGTAAAGTTGGGTTTGTCAAACATATTCGGGCAAAGAAGTTTCTCCCGATTAAAGAAATGGGGTTTGCGGGTTCTATGAATTCCATAGGGCTTGTTGGATGAGGTTATGTATGGTGCAAAATAGTCAAGATGGGTAACAAGATTTGCATATTCTCCTCTATTCTGCTTGATATGTTTGTTTTCTTTGTTGCCAATGTAAAGTAGATAATATTCGCTGTGTACGTAGCTGTATCTGCCGACGTCCGATATGCGCAAGTATTTCTTTAAGAATTTCCTTTCAATTTGAGTGAAGGTTTTTTCCTGCATTTCTTTTCCACTAATGACAAATATGCCTTTTCCAGTGTCTTGAAGGCGGCCAGTTCTCACAGCGGATTTTGGAGAAACCGAGTCGGTCGCCTCAACGACCCCTTGACTAACCTCAAACCACTTATTCTGATCTTGTAAGTGGAAACTTTGTCGCGAAAGCTTATCAAGGATTCCGACGTTACCAGCTAGGTGAAAATTGATTTTCCCGTCTGCCGTATAAATGTCTCGATTGGATAGTATTTGCAGTTCAACATAGTCCTCGTCTTCCTCTTTGAGTACACGCGCGATTTCGTTGCCCGACAGTCCGTTCTGAGTAAATCTTAGGTACGTCAAGTCAGAGTTGTCTGTATGCTTTTCTAGCACGAAAATCATGTGATTTCCGCCCACGTCGTTGAATATCTTGTTCTTGGCGAAATCTACGACTTTTCGAAATTGAGCGTGTGATTTAAGACGGTTGATTAATCTACTCGCCCCAGTGCTCTTAATCCAATACGAAGATACAATGAAGGAGATCAATCCCCGTTTTGCTACCAGGTCGAGCGCCCTGTGTAGGAAAAAGTACCACAAGTCCATTTTCCCTTCATAATACATTTGTCCATAGCTTGAGCTTCGTAACTCTTCTAGCAGTTCCTTGCTGTCTCGTTCTTTGCGGTAAGGCGGATTGCCAATCACGGCGTCGAAGCCGCCGGCCGCCATAATCTCGCCAAAACCCGCCTTGCTGGCCCAATCGAAGGGCTTGACCCGCAGCAGCTCTTCGTCATCCAGCGCCGCCATGTCTTGCCCGCTGAAAAAATCGCTGCCGATGAGGGAATTGCCCCATTTGATATTGCCGCTTAGGTCGGGCAAGATCGGTTCTGCCATGTCCGACATGCCGGTCGCTTCGTTCTCGTTTTCCAGCATCTTCAAGAGCAGCGACAGCTTGCTCACTTCGACGGCGTTCTGGTCGAGGTCGACGCCGTAGATGTTATTGAGCAGGATGCGGCGCTTTTCGACGGTGGTCAGGATCATGCCGGCCGGCGTTTCCCGGCGGCGGTTGCGGAACTGTTTGGGATGCCGGCGATAATATGCCAGGTGCCAATCGAGCAAATACTGGTAGGCGCCGACAAGGAAAGAGCCGCTGCCGCAAGCCGGGTCGAGGATGCGCAGATCGGCGACTTCGGCGGGACTTTTATCTTCGACCAGTTTTCCCACCGTGTTTTCGACGATGTAATCGACGATATAGCCCGGCGTGTAATAAACGCCGCCGGCTTTGCGCACTTCGGGCTTTTCTTCGACCGTGACTTCTGTCTTTTCGCCGTCGCTGCGGACTTCGATGACTTTGCCCAGGAAGCGTTCGTAAACTTGCCCGAGAATGTCGGCGGAGATGACCGAGAATTGGTAGCGGCTCTTGGGCGGATAGAGATCGGCGATGATTTTGCGCAGGATCCCGTCGCCGATGCGGATGTCCAGGGACAACGTGTCGGCGTCGGGGCGGGATTTGTCGTTGGGGTCGAAGTGGAATAAGCCCGAATTGTACTTCCGGTCGGCGTCCAGGTAGAGCGTCTTGATCTTGTTGTAGCTATTGCGGCGGACGGAAGCGGCGCGCTCCAGCCGGCCATAGCTTTCCAGGTTGCGGTCTTCGGCGATGCGCAGGAAGACGATGCGGTCGATAGTGCGCTGCACCAGGTGGTTGAGTTCGCGCTGGCTGAGCGTCCGGTGGATGAAACGCGCCTGCTTGTAGATATCCGGCGCCAGGTCGACGCGCCAGACTTCCATGTCGCGCAGAAATGCCTCGTCAACGCGCAAAACGCCTTTGGCGGTCGTCTCGAGAATCTCTCCGTGCTTGCCCTGCTGCACCGCTTCATACGACAGCGTTTCGCGCAGCCGATCCCATTCGTCGAGGTATTGCGAACTGGTCAGATACATGACGCGGGCTTCTTCGGGGAGGTCGCCCTGCACCGGCTCGACGCGGCAGTCGTAAACCGCGAACTCGGCGAAATTGGTCAAGATGCCCAGCGCGGTATCGCCCGACCAGCCATAGGAACGCAACTGTTCCGCCGGTTCGATTGAACGACCTATTTCGATTGACGGTTTCTTGGTCTCGACATAGAAGGCGCGGCGATGACCCGCCAGGAAGCTGTAATCCGGGTGTTTGACGCTGCCGCCACTGCGCAAGCCGGCTTCGTGCAGCACTTGTTTGCTGTCGCCGACATCCCAGCCCAGCGCGGCAAAAAATGGATTGACGAACTCCTGCCGCAGTTGCGCCTCGTTGTAATCGGGATCTGTGAATCGTTCTTTGTCGCGGTCGAATTTCTCGACTAGCTGGTATACGCTATCGGGCGCGGTCATCATTTCTCTCCATTTGTTAAGGCGCATTCTACCATCCTCAGAATCCATCGGCAGCCCCGCAAATACCGCCCCGCCCAAGTATCCCGAATTTAGCCCCCATGCTATACTGCCCTCTATGGAGAATCCCTACCGATTCCCGGCCTGGATTGACAAGCTAAAACGCCGTGGAGGCGCGCCTTACGCCTTGGTGATGCTCGACGTCATCGAGCCTTTGGCGCCGGTTTTGGCGCAAGGATTGTGGATGGCGCAGCCGCTGGCTGGGCTGTGGCAGGGCCGCGACGACGTCCGTGACCTGGCGGAGCTTCTGGAAGCGCCCGACGGCGTCGACACGCTGCGGCGGTGTCTGGCGGACGAATAGGAGTTAAGCGCGTGGACGATACCACGCTGCAGGTTTATACGATCTTGTTTGTGATGATCACAATCGTGCTGGTGTATACCTCGCGCTATTTTTATGCGAGGCGATCGCGCCGTTTGTCACAGCAGGGGGTCCCCGGTTTCGAGCACTTGCCCGGTTGGGTAGGGCAGGCGATAGAAGCGGGCCGACCCTTGCATCTATCCTTTGGCAGCGCCGGCATCGACAAAGATAACGCGGCGGTGGCCGCTGCCGAGGCGGAGTTGTTTTATCACATCATCAAAGCCGCCGGCTCGGGCGATGTCGCGCCGGTCATCAGCACGTCGTCATCGGCAACCATCCCCTTGTGCCAGGACACGATTCGCCGCGCCTGGGATGGGAACGATCGCCGGGCGCGCGCCCAATGGTATCCACAGGGTCCGCGCTCCATGGCTTTTGCCGCCGGGCTGACAGCGACGATGCAAGTTGATAATCCCTCCGCTCATATCCTGGCCGGCAGTTTCGGTCCGGAGCTGGCGCTGATTCTTGATAGCGCGGAACGGCAGGGGCAGGGCAGCTTCGCGGTCAGCGACCAGTTGGAAGGCCAGGCGATCGCCTATGCCATGGCGGACGAAGTCTTGATCGGCGAGCAGCTTTTCAGCGCGGCCGCTTACTTATCGAATGAATCGACTGCCCGCGCCGATGCATCGGTGCAGGATGTATGGCGTGGTCTGCTGATCATGCTTATGGCGATCCTGGTGCTGATCAACGTCACCCGGCAATTGCAGATCGCCAGTTGGTCGCTGGTTGTTCTTGCGGCGCTGGCGCTTATCGTCGGCGGCGCTCTGCTTGTCCGCAGGAGATAAGGCATGAGCCGCACTCAGCGAATTGGCATCGCGTTTTCGGCTTTTGTCGCATTTGCGGTTGGCGTTATCACTTTGCTCAGCTTGCTGCTGGGCGATCATCCCGAGTTATATAGCAATTTCGCTGGCGCGCCGATATTCGCGCGTTTGCTGACCTTGCCGGCGGCGATCATGGTGCGCCTGGTCGCGATCACAGCCGCGGTTACTATTGTCATTGGCATCTTCAACTTGCTTTATGTGCACTTGGGACGGGTGGTGCGCGGGGCGTTTTTCAGCATCGTGATGATCGCCAGCTTTGGCCTGACCATCTGGTGGTATGTGAGCAAACAGGGCGATACGTCGCTGCTGGCGGCGGTTCAAGTGCCGATCGAATCGGCATTGGCAGCGCTCTTGTTCTTGTCCATGGTGCAAGGTGGCGCGCGCGTATTGGGCAAGCGCGCCGATATCTGGGGCCTGCTTTTTGTCACGGTACTTGTCGTTGTGCTGCTGGGGACCTTGCCGATTGAGTCGCTGGCGCCCGTACGAGAGTGGAGCGACTGGTTGATGGAGATACCTGTGAGCGCCGGCGCACGGGCAATCTTGCTGGGTATTGCCCTGGGCACGGTGGTTACGGGCGTACGCGTCTTGCTCGGTCAAGACCGTTCCTACCGGGGTTAGGCCATGAACGACGACTTCAACTGGCTGCCATATGACGAGGAAGAAGCGCAACCGTTAGAACAGCAAAGCCGCCGCGGTCTTTCCCGCTTGGTGCCTCGTTTCCTGCGCAGACGTGGCGGCACACCCGCCGACACTACGGGTCAGGAATCTGCTTCGAGCGGCAGGCGAGGCCTTTCCCGCTTGGTGCCGCGTTTCCTGCGCAGGCCTGGCGATACAGCCACCGGCGCTTCGGGTCAGGATTCTGCTTCGAGCGGCAGGCGGGGGCTATTCCGCTTCATTCCCGGTTTTTTGCGCAGGGCAAGGACCGCCCCAACCGAGTCGACGGCCGCGGATTTGGCGCTGCAAATGGGCGATCGTCCTGTCGAAGAACTGGACGACCGTTTGCTGGCATTGCGGGATCGGGCGCTCTCTCGGCCGGAACAAGAAACGCCGTCTTCGCGCGAGGCGCTCTACGATGTAGATGAGGTGCTGGTCACGCCCGAGATCATTCATCGCCCCGGCGGTGTCATTAGCCCGCTGGCTTTGTCAAAAGCGCAGCAGGAGCAGGTCGAGCTGCTGCGGGATATGGCGGGCGGGAAGCCGCTGCAAGATGAAACGGAAACCGAAGGCGGCCTTTTGTCGCGCGGCGGACGGGTTTTTTCTCTGGCGGCTGTCCCCAATTTGCTGACTTCGCTCTTGATGCTTCTGGTACTGGCATTGCCATTTGTTTCAACTGGATTCAGTGAAGGCGAGTTGCCTCCGCTCGAGTTCCACGAGGATCGCCACAGCAGCACAACCGCGTTTAACAAACTGGACAATCTCACACTCGATGACTACGTGCTGGTGGCATTTGAATATGGACCGACCGCCGCCGGTGAGCTCGATGCGCTAGCAGATGTGATTTTGCGTCATATCTTCGCCCAGGGCACGAAACCAATCATTGTCAGCAGCAATCCGATTGCGATCATCCATGCGCGTAACGTGATTGCCGAGATTGAGCGGTCGGTCGCGCTGGTGTCAACCCAACTGGTAGAGAACCGCGATTATTATGTGTTGCGCTTTTTGAGTGGCGGCGTATTAGGATTGCGCGATCTGAGTCGTAATTTCGGCAGCATTGCCAACTACTCGGCTCGCGGTAAGCCGACAGGGCTTGAATTCACATCGCTTGATGAGATGACGCTGTTGGTGCTGATCGCCGAACGCGCCGAGGATATCCGCCATTGGGTGGAGCAGGTCGCGACGGAAAGCGACACCGAATTCATAGCCGCCATCGGTTATTCGGCACAGCCATTGGCACAACCCTATATTGACGCGCATGAAGACATCGTTGGTATGTTCGTTGGCATACGCGACGCTTATACCTATAACCAGATATTGCAGCTCAATTACGCCGACTATGAATTGCCGCCTCCACGCGAAGATTCCGATACGGAAGGCGAAGAAACCGCTGCCACTTCGACGCCAACGGCGACCGCTACAACCACGCCGACCCAGACATCGACACCGATTCCGACTGAAACACCGACGCCGGAACCGCCAGCGACGCCAACGCCGACTGTTGAAGCAACGGAACCGGAACCGGTGGTTGAGCCGCTTGCGGTCGGGCCTGTGGCGACGGCGACGCAAATCTTGAATCCGGTGGCTGAGGTCATAGCGCGGGGACTTGTGAATATCCGCCGCCGACCGAATACCGCCGCCGACATTTTGGCAGTGGCTGCGGCCGGCGATACCTTCCCGGTTCTCGGCGAGAATGGCGACGGCAGTTGGGTCAATATTCTGTTGCCGGAAGGCATAGAAGCCTGGATCGCGTCTTTCCTGGTCGAACAGTACTTGGCGCCGGCAGACGGACCAGGCGGTGGCCAGCCGGACGACTCCGCCAGCGCCGCCAAGGAGCGGACATTCCTGCGGATAGAATTCTCGATGCGTCTGGGCAAGAATCGCCCCCGCTTTAGTCAGGTGAATCCGCCTGTCAGGGGCGATCGCGCGGAGTTTGTTCTGCTGCGCGTGGATCAACAGGAGGAGACGCGTCTGCACGCCATGACCTTGGGCACGATTGCAGCGGTGTTGGTTATCGTGGCGGGCAATCTGATTCATTTGATGAGTGCGCTGACGCGGCGAAGACGAGCGTCCAAAAGGAATTGACGGAGCCGGCTCGATGGCTGAAGGAACTATAACGCTCATAAGTTTGGTACTGACCCTGATGGTGTTCAGTTACGTCCTGGGCGATTTGCCCTTGATCGGTCATTTGTATCGGACGGCCGTTTATATCTTCGTCGGGATGAGCGCGGCCTTTGCGACGATCGTAATTTATGAAGGTGTGATATTGCCCTACTTGCAGGATATTCAGAATCCTGCAACGAGTTGGACTGTGCTGGGCAATGGCGCGGACGTGGTGGTATTTTTCACGGCGCTGCTGTTTGGCATGCTGCTTTTGCTGAAGCCGATCGCGTCATTGAGTTGGCTGACAAATGGCGTCCTGGCGGTTGTCATTGTTGTGAGCGCGGCAACCGCGGTTGTGGGCGGATTGAGCGGGACCTTGATTCCGTTGGTCGTGGCGACGGCTGCCGTTCCCGACGGTTTAGCGACGGATTTCCAGTCCTTGATCAACACCTTGCTGGTTTTCGTCGGTACCATGACTGCGCTGTTCTATTTTCAATGGCAGGCGCGTCGCAATGACGATGGCACAGCTCTGCAAAGCCCCGTCAGTCGCGGTATTCGCAGTTTCGGCAAAGTTTTCATTGTCACAACTCTTGGCGCGATCTATGCAACAACCATGATCACCGCGTTGACCATCCTGACCGAGCGCGTTGGTTTCGTCTTTCAGTTTGGAGGCTGACCATGACTGAAGGGCATAAGGACTCCGTTTTGGCGGTCGATTTTGGCAGCGTGAATACCCGCGTCTTATTGTTTGACGTTGTCGATGGCGATTATGCGTTGGTGGCGCATCGTCAGGGAAAGACTACCATTGACGCTCCCACTGATGATGTAAGAGTTGGCTTGACGAAGATCTTGCGCGAGCTGTCGTCTGCTACGGGTCGCCGTTTTCTTGATGACGACGGAGAACTGATCAAACCCGAACAGTCGGAGCGCATTGGTGTTGACTACTGCATCACAACTGCCAGCGCGGGCCAACCCATCAAGGTGGTATTGGTGGGTCTATTGCCGGACAAAGGGATAGGGTCCGCCCTGCGCGCCCTCGTGCCGTTTTACACCGACACAGTGGCCGAGATACATCTGGAAGACGGCTTGAGTGACATGTTGCGGTTGAATCGTATCGTGGACAGCCGGCCGGACCTGATCTTCGTCTGCGGCGGTACAGACGGCGGCGCGCGCGCCGCCACGCAAAACATGCTGGAGTTGGTGCGACAAGCAGTAGCCGCTATTCAGCCCGGCAATCGTCCCACGGTCCTATATGCCGGCAACAAAGACCTGGCCGACAGCGCGCGCGAAACGCTTGGTCAATTGGTGGAGGTCATGTCCGCGCCGAATATTCGGCCGACGCCTCAACGAGAAGCCATCGAACCGGCACAGGCGATTCTGTCGAGATTCTATGACGAGTTTCGCCGACGGACCGGCAGCAGTTATCAGCATGTCGCGCCAATTAGCGACACCGGAATCTTGCCGTCGGCTCGCAGCTTCGAGATGATGACGGCATTCTTCGCGCGAATGTTAGGCTCCGGTGTCCTGTCCGTCGATGTGGGTGGCGCCAAGAGCTTGCTTAGTATTGCGCATGGCAACAGGCGCCGTTCGACCCTGAGAACTGATATAGGTATGGGGCAGAGCGCGGCCAACTCGCTTGAATTGGCTGGCGAAGAGGCCGTCAAAGTATGGTTGCCCTTTCATCCGCGCAAGGGGGAGTTGGCACAATACGCGGTCAAGAAGGGTCTGCGCTCGGTCAACGTGCCGCTGGACATGCGCGAGCGCTATATCGAATATGCGCTGTTGCGGTCAGGCATCAAATTGCTCCTCGAGGATGTCAATAGCCCCATAGACGAGAATGACGCGAATATAGACTTTTCACGTCTGGGCTTGATCCTGGTGGGTGGCGCGACGCTGGCTGGCATCGGACAGGGCGCGCTGGATATGCTGCTATTGGCTGACGTGTTGCCTGTCAGGGGTGTAGCGCAGGTGATGTCCGATCGCCACGGCGCCTTGCCGGCATTGGGCGCGCTGGCGCCAAAAAATCCTTCGGCGGTCGTGCAATTGCTGCAGAGTGGCGTCGTGGAACATGTCGGAAGCTTGATCAAAGCCACGGGACAGGCGTCGGCGGGCAAGCGCGCGATGAAAATCAGCATCGAGATGTCTGGTGGCGAAATCATTGGGCGCGAGATCATTGTTGGCGATGTTTGGCATTTGCCGGTGCCCGCGGGTAGCAGCGCCGATATCAGCTTGCAGATGGGACGCGGAACACGCGTCGACGGAAAGCGGCGCATGCGATTGAGGCTGCGTGGGGGACGCGGCGGCATTCTTTTTGATGCGCGGCTTGCCGCCATGTCGGCGACGGGGTCAATGACTGAGCGCGCGGTGAACATGCTGCGCTGGTTCGCTGCAGTGACTGGCGAGGACCAACCCGTCATGATTCCCGAAAGTTGGCTGGTTGCGCCCGACGCGGCAGACTCTGCCGAAGCGCTTTGAAATCTTTGACGCTCGATCTACTTGACCGCGCCCATGGTCAAGCCGTTGACCACATTTTTGCGAATGAACAACGCCAGGAAGAAGATCGGCAGCATCACTACCAAGCCGGCGGCCGCCATTTGCTCCCACATGACGCCCCGCGCCCCGCTTGTGGTCATCAAGGCAACCTGCATGGTGCGCATCTCCCGCCCGATGATAAGGGCGAAAAGGAATTCGTTCCAAGACATGATAAAGGCGAATACCGAAGCCACCAGGATACCGGGCCGTATCAACGGGAGGGAGATGAAGAAGAGTACCTGGAAATCGTTGCAGCCATCGACGTAAGCGGCTTCTTCAATTTCATTAGGCAGGGCATCGACAAAGCCTTTAATCATCCAGATGGCGTAGGGCAGAACAATCGACAAGTTGACGATGATCAAGCCCAACTGCGACCCCAATAGAGGCTTGCCAAAGAGGGTGATCGAACGAAAGAGCGTGAAAAATGGAATTGCTACCACGATCGCCGGGATGAATTGCGTCGTCAGGATCCAGATCAGCAGCGCGCGATTGCCAAGAAATAGATAACGACTGAAGGCGTAGGCCGCGATCGTCGCCAGCGGTATGGCGATCAGAATTGTGGCGCCGGAAACGATGACGCTGTTGAAGACATTGGGCAGCATGTTGCGGCCGACCTCGCCGCGTTCACGCCTCGTGCCCTCGTTAATGATGACTGAGGTATCGGAAAAAATGATGCGAAAGTTATCAACGGTGGGCGGGAAGATGATGTCGGTGGTATAGGCTTTTTCTTGCGGTTTAATCGCTGTCAGCGCCAGCCAGACAATCGGCACCATGATGAAGCAGATGATCAAAATCAGCGCGAATGTCTCCAGGCCGCTAGCGAGAACCCGCCGCAGCTTGCCGCGCGCCAATCTGCCTGTCAAATACTGATTCTCGGCAAACGTCGTTGTCATCGTGTAGTGGCCATCATACTCAAGCGCGGTTCAATACGCGCGATACGTACAGGGCCGCCAGGACTGTCAGGATGACGACCAGGATATAAGACATGGCGGAGGCGTATCCGATATCCAGGCTGCGCACAAAGCCAACCTGATGAATATAGTAGTTGATGGTCTGTGTGGCCCGGACGGGTCCGCCGCCGGTCATGGTCACCACTTGATCGAACATTTTCAGCGAAAATATGGTCTTAAGCATGGTCACGATCAAAATGACCGGGCGCAGCAAGGGCAGCGTAACGCGCCAGAAAATCTGGAAGTTGTTGGCGCCGTCGATGCGTGCCGCTTCAAATATTTGAATATCAATCGAGCCGAGCGCGCCAACGAACATCAGCGCGATCAGCGGCGCCCAACCCCAGGTCTCGCTCATGGCGAGCATGAAGAGCGACCAAAAGTGATGGCCCAGCCAGACGATTGACTCGCTGATAGGCGTGATATCGACGAATGGCAAGGTGTTGAACAGGTAGATCAAGGCATTAAGGGGCGCGACGATAAGGTTGTCGATCAGCAGGTCGTAAATGCCATACTCTTCGTTGAGCATGAATCGCCAACTGTAACCTTTTAGAGCCGGGCTGACGGCAAAGGGGAAGATCAACAGCACCTTGGTAAAGGTGTGCAAGGTGCCTTCCTTTTGCACGATGACGGCGATGAACAAGCCGATGAGCACCGACAAGGCGACTGAAAGGACGGTGAACCAGAAGGTGACGTTGAGGCTATTGATAAAACGGGAATCGCTAAAGGCGAGCGCGTAGTTGTCGAACGAGAGCGCGCTCCAGTCAATTGAAATCAATGGATCGCCGGCTTCGCTCGCCAATTGGATGGCAAATTGCGGAGGCTTGCGCAGCTTGTATTTGTGGAAACTAAAATATAGCGCGGCAAGCAAGGGGTAGACCGTGGTCGCGACAATGACGATGAGCGCAGGCCCGATTAGCACCCAGGGGACCCAGTGTTTCTTGTGCATAAATCAGCCTATATGATCTACCATCGTTTCAGGACGACCAACCGCGCCTGTCCTGGAAGGGGTACCGCCAATCCTTGACGATACCCTCTCGTGGTTTTTTACTGTCGTCACGGCTTAGTCGTAATAGCCAGCCCCCTGCATGATAAAGCGCACGTTTTCGGCGTATTGATCCAACAAAGCCTGTGTATCCGCGCTCGGATTGGTGGCCAGCTCATTGATCATTTCCGCCAAATCCGGAATGATCTCGGTATATTCCGGGATCAGCGGGATGGTGCGGGCATCAGCCAGTACGGCGGAAGCGACGCCCTGCAAGCCATTGTGTGCCACGTTGACTTCTTCGTCAGCGAGCACGGACAAGCGAACGGCAACGTTGGTATCGAGGGCGGGATCTTCGGCGTCAAGCACGATACGGCGCTCGGTGATGGGATGTGTCAGCCATTTGAGGTATTCCAAGGCTGCATCACGGTCGCTCGATTGGCTGAGAATGCCGACAGCCCAGAGATAGCCGTAGGAAGTGGTTTCACCACCTTCCCATCCGGGCGCCGGCGCGAAGGCCGCATTGTCCGCTACTTCGGGCAGCTCGGAATTGATCATGCGGCTCGCCATCCACCACCAGCCGACGAACATGGCCGCGCGTCCCTGCACCAGTTCCTGGTTGGCTTCCTGCTCGTTCCAGACGACCGATGCTTCCGGGCTGTAGCCATCGCGTACATAGCTCAAATATTGCTCTGTCGCCGCCACACCGGCTTCATTGTTGAAAACAGGTTCCCAGTTTTCATCGAATATGTCGGTGCCAGCGCCCCACAAGAGGCTGTACCAATTGAACAGGTTTTGATCGACGTTCAATCCGTAGTACATAGCGAGCGGCGCGATGTCCATGTCGCTGTCGACGATTGCCTGGCTGATGGTGGAAAGATCCTGCCAGGTCTCGGGCGGATCCATGCCAATCGCTTCCAAGACATCAGCGCGGTAGTGGAGCAGGAGAGGATGACCGCGGAAGGGCATGCCGTAGATGGTGTCGCTTAGACCGGTGGCAGCGCCTTGATAGGCAGGCGAATAGTCGTCCCAATCGAAGCCGGCGTCCTCAACGAAGTCGTTGAGGGGGTGCAGGAAATCGTAGATATTTGTGCCCCAAGCATCAACAAAGGCGACGATGTCAAACTCGGTATTGGGGTTGGTCGCTTCCAGGTAGAGCTGTTCCTGGAATGAACCGAAAGGCAGATCGCCCCAGCTGACGCTGATGCCGGTCATAGCTGTGAATTCGGCGGCGCCCTTGACGGCCGCCGATGCAAACTGCGGCGCTGTGCTGCAGCAAATCAAGAATTTCAATTGGGTACCGTCATAGGGTTTGTCGGCATCCAATCCAAAGGTGGCTGGATCCATGACGTCCATGTCTTGGGCAAAGACGCTCGCGAATGGCAGGGCCACAAACAAGGCGACCACTAGCAGACAGATAATGTGACGTGAGCTGCGCATGGCAATTCCTCTCTCTAGGATAGGTATACAGAAATCGTTATCGCTTGCTCCTAACAACAGGATCAATGCACGATGAGCATACCGCAAGAGCGAGCAATATTCAAACATGAGCAACATGCGTTGCGCAGGGCGCAACCGTATACAGTCGACCCGACACCTTGCGTGTTGGCTAGTGGCCAATCATTTGCAAGGTGGTTCTGCATTCATGTTTTGACGGGTCGCGCATTGATACCGCACTTGCACCGGGCGCTAGTTGATGGGATGCCAGGAAAAGGCGTCGCCGGTTCGTTTTACGGTGCCCAAGCCAGGAAACTTCAAGTGATATAAGAGTGTCAGCAGCCCTTCGTCGGCACAGCGCTGCAAGGCGCGCCGGCGCGTGCTTACCGCCATGTCGCCATCAGAATCAAACATGAATTGCCATTCGGTCCGGGCGAACTGGAATGGTTGATGCAAGATGTCAACGACGTGCAGCAGTCGTTCGCCTTTTGATTCCACGAGTAGACCTGACTGTCCCAGGGTATGACCGGCAAGGTCAACAACCGATACGCCTGGAACGACCTCGTCGCCTGCGACGACAAAGCTGAATTTAACTCGTTGCGCTTGAAGCCAATTGAGCCGGTCGTGGAACTCCTGGTGATCTGAATTTGCCCAAAAAGCCGTCCACTCGTCCCACTCGGGTTGCGTTGTTAGATAGCGGGCATTTGGGAAAACAACCTCGCCGTCAGCATCGAACATGCCGGCGATGTGATCGCCGTGAAAGTGGGTGAGATAAACGATATCTACGTCAGAGGGCGCGAGCTCGATGGCATTTAGCGAGGCGCGCAAGTGTCCACATTGTGGTGGTCCCCAGCTGCCAAAACCGACATCAGCAAGAATCTTTGTCTCGCCGTTGTCGATCAGCAAGATGTTGCAACTGTTTTCGCTCTGCGTTGCGCCGTCCATCTCCGCCTCTATATCGGCGGCGCTGACATTGAGATATCTCTGGGCGTTGCTCTCGCTGCTCACCTTGGCAGCAGCTTCCAACAACACGGTACATTGAAAATCGCCAATTGCGAATTGATATGCCTTGGACATGATGTTTTCCTCTGATTCTATAAGAGTGCGGTCGATTTCGATCAAGCTATGCCGGCTTACAAACCGGTTAGCGCCATCCCCGTTAGCAGAAAAATCAGACCGGCGCCAATGCGCGCGACAAGCACGGAAAGGCTGGAACCGGTATGCACCTTGATCAGGCTAAAGGCGAGACAAAGCAAAAACGGATAGGCCAGCCCATACCACAGAGCGTTGAAAATGGATTGATAGGGCGCGAAAAAGACACTCAGGTGTAGCAATACAAAAATGAGACAGTTCGCTAACAATCCTCGCCAGGGACCCAGCATCCAGCGCAGCGATGGCAAGAGCACGGCTTGAAACACTAGAGTTTCGGCTAGCGGCTGAAGGCATACCAGAAGTATCGCGGCGACGATGACGCCGCTTGTTCCTTGCGCGCCAATACCATATATCTCTGGCACGGTTAAGAACTGACCGCTCGGCAGGCTGATAACGAGGCTGATGAAAAGCGAGATCGCCACGCCAACCAGCGCGATGAGCGGCAAGGGAGGTCCCCGTTTGCTCAGACAAAGCGCCTGCCAACTGTCCGAGCTGCTTCGTCGGTTGACTAGGACAAAAATGGCTGTGGCGCCCATCCCCAGTGTCCAGCTCAGCATCAGCAAGCCGGGCGTGGCTTGTTGGCTGCCAAGCAAGAGGGAGGCCAGGGCGGGCCCGATCACGATAAGACAGACGAGCATCACCCCAACGATGAGCGCGGCCGTGAGGAGGCTCCAGGGCGGGGCGGTTGCCTCTGGCAACGAGAGCTTTTGCGTCAAGCTCATTTCTCGTCTTTCGCGTTGATCGGATGTCATTGCCCGTTCCAGTTAGGCGATTCTTTGCTTGCTGAGATTATGATCGCAATACCTCTTCGTAGACGGTTAGCGTTTCCTGGGCGGTCTTGCGCCAGGAATACTTGCTCGCCAGCGCCAAGCCTTGATTGATCATGGTCTCGCGCAAGGGCTGCTGTATCAATAGGGCGATAATAGCACCCGCCATCTCCCGCGCATTATCCACCATATAGACGGCATCTTCCAGCACTTCTTCAAAGACCAGGGCATTTGAGGTGACGACTGGCGTGCCCGAAGCCAGAGCTTCCAAAGCCATCAGTCCAAATCCTTCGTAGATGCTGGGGAAGGCGAAGACATCGGCCAGGCGATAGAGCGATGGTTTGTCTTCCTCTTCGACAAAGCCGATCCAATGCACGTATTCTTCTATGTTCAGTTTACTGCTGTAATTGCGCATGTCGGGGAAGAGCTGATCGTCCCATGCTGGCTCGCGCCCGGCGATCACCAGCGGAAACGTGTTGCCATCGGCTTCAGCGACGTAGGTATAGGCCAGCAAAAGTGTATTGACCTGCTTGCGCCAATCAAAGCCGCCCAGATAAAGCACAAAGCTCTCGGGCAGGTCGTATTTCTCGCGAACGGCAGCGTCGCGCTCGCTGCCCAAGCGCGGATGGAAGCGCTCGTCATGGGCCAGGTAAGCGACGCTGATCTTGTCTTCCGGAATGCGCAGGTATTCTTCGATATCGAGCTTGGCGGTCTCGCTGATGGTGATGATGTGGTTGCTGCCGCGCGCGGCTACGCTGACCAAGGAGGTATACAGGCCGGTCAAGAGGCCGCGATTGTAAATGGGAAACTGCAGCGGAATTACGTCAAGTACGGTCGTGACCAGCTTTGCTGGGCAGCTGAGCGGGGGACCCCAGTAAGGGACATGCGCGAGATCGGCGCCGATCTCGCGTACTTTGCGCGGGAATGTACTTTGCTCGAAGCGCACTTTGGCGATATTGCCGCCCTGCGTCGACCTGCCGCTGAAAACTGTATTGACGCCCGCGGGCACGCCCTGGGGCTGATAAATATGCGGCGGCAGGATCAGTGAAAGCTCGAGTGTCGGTGAGACTTTTTTGAGATTGTTGACCAGGTGACGAAGATATTGTCCGCTACCGGTTGATTGTTTATCCCAAAACCAGCCATTGATGGCGGCGTGCATATAGTCCCTCGAGCGTCGGTTTCGCCTATATTGTACAGGAGCCGCTGGGCGGTCGCGTAGACACTGACCTTCGGCAGCGAAAGGGTCTGCCACGCTCAGCAAAAACACATATCCAGCTTGTCGCATGAGCGTCTGGGTTTACATCGACAGGCGCGCGCTTAAGCCGGGAACATCTCGGTCTGGTAATAGGTGATGATTTGGTCAATGGTCTCGTTGAGCGAGGTCGTCGGCTGCCAGTCGATGGCCTGCCGAATTTTTTCGATGCAGGGAACACGCCGGCGGAAGTCCTCGAAACCGGGTTGTTTGTAGGCCTGATCGTAGGGCACAAGTTTTATTTCAGAGGCGCTGTCGGCGCGGTCGCGTATGCGTCTCGCGAGGTCCAGGATGCTGATTTCTTCGTTGCTGCCGATATTGTAAAGTTCGCCGACGGTGGCGTCGCTTTCCGCCAGTTGCTGGATCGCGCTCACGATATCGTAGACATTGCCGAAACAGCGTTGTTGCTGGCCGTCCCCGTAAACCTGAATCGGTTCATTTTCCAGCGCCCAGCGCACGAAGCGCGGCACGACCATGCCATATTGCCCAACCTGACGCGGACCCACGGTATTAAAGAGACGAAAGAGCGTGATAGGCAAGCCGACTTCGGCGTTATAGGCAAATGCCAGGAATTCGTCAACGGCTTTGGACGCGGCGTAGCTCCAGCGGCTGCGCACGGTAGGTCCGGAAAGTGTATCGTCATCCTCACGGAAGGGGAAGCTGACGCCCTTGCCATAAACCTCGGATGTGGATGCGATCATGATACGACGGCGATAGCGGCTGGCTGTTTTAAGCATGGTTTCGGTGCCGCCGATGTTGACCTCGATGGTATTGATCGGGCGGTCGATGATATTGCTGACGCCGACCGCGGCGGCTAGATGAAAGATGATATCGCATTCGCTGACCAGGCGGTCGATCACATGAATGTTGCGGATATCCTCAATGGCGTAGCTGAAGTGGGGATTGGTCGCAAGGTGTTCGATGTTTGGCAGTCGACCGGTTGAGAGATTGTCGATGACGGTCACCCGGTAGCCGCTTGTGAGCAATCGTTCCGAGAGATGGCTGCCGATGAATCCAGCGCCTCCGGTGATCAACGCGCGTATCATGCCTGGTCCTTTCCCGAGGGTTGTTGCCGTTGCCAATAGCGGATTATACACGTGAATGGCGCGGCGTGCTTCGTCCGATCTGCTTTGCTTTGCCGGTAGTTACAGTCTGCGAGCCAGGTACAAGAGCGCGACCGTTTCCCGTATGATCTTGCCTCCGAATTCGGAGTTAATTAGCGTCTCGATTCCGGCGAGCAATTGCTTCCGTTGGCGCGCCTCCAGCGACCGATTGTCGGAGAAGGTGGCGAGCAGATTGATGTATGCTGCGGCGCTGTATTCCGTTGCCACATAATGCTTTTGTACTGCGAAGTCGTCAAACAATCCGCTGGCGCTGATGAGTTCGTCGTATTCGGTGCGTACGTCTTCCGGTTTGGGCGGCGGAGAAAAGTCCCGCGCCAAGTCCGGGGCGACGCGGTCATATACGCGCTGCAGGGGTTCGAGATAAGGACGGCTGAGATCGGTCAGCGTGGGCCGGTGCCAGAATAGCGCGAGCGCTCCACCCGGCACGAGCAGGTCGCGCGCCTTTTGAAAGCGAATCGAGGGATTTATCCAGTGAAAGGCCGTCGCCGATAGCAGCAGGTTATAGGTCTCGCGCGGCAGCGAAACCGTTTCGAAGTCCGCGCATATGATGTTTGCCTTGGGAAAAGCCGACAGCTTGTCACGAGCGATCGTTGCCATCTTTGCGCCAAGCTCGACGCCGTCAATGGCGTATCCGCGCCGTGCCATGGGCAAGGTGGCTTGTCCCGTGCCGCAGCCGACTTCGAGAATGCGCGCGTTCTCATGGAGCCGCGCGTAGGACTCGATGTCGTCGAAGAGGGCCTCGGGATAAGGCGGGCGAGCGCTGTCGTAGAGTTGCGCCACGCCGTCAAAGGTAGTTCTGCGATGCTGGTTATCACTCATAGATGGGCTCAGAAACGGTTGCGCATGGAAGCAACATAGCCGGTGAGTTCGGCGTATCCATATCCGCTGACATCGCCACTGACCTGCACCGCGCCTTCCCAGTATTGTATGTCCGCGCCATGCAGTTCCTGATCCGCCTGCAAGGGCGTTACTCTGAATCGGAAGCCATTATCGCCCAGGATTTGCACATCCCAGCCGGCAGGATAGTCGGCATTAGTATGAGGGCTGTTCCAGGTATCCGTGACAGATATGGTGAAATCGTCTGCGTCGAGGGTGCGACTGCTGCCATCTGGATAGACCAGCAGTCCGCCAAAGGCGGGTTCTACGCTGCCACCAATCTGACGGATCTGCCCGATCATGAGCTCGCTGTCATTGTCGAAGATCAAACCGAACCAATCCCAGCCTTGCGCTTGATCGCCCAAGGCGCTGGTGCTGAATTCATGATCCATCCAGGTGTTGCCGCTGACGGAGAATGAGTCCGTGCCGACTGTTATGGTCCCGTGCGTGACCAGGCGCGTCAGGCTGTAATAGTGACTAGCGTTGCCGATATGCTCACTCTTTGGGCTGAGTCCCATGTCACCCTGCAGCGCCGGTGGTTTGACCTGTTCGAGTGTCACGTTTAGCGCGAAGTCGTCATTGGCAGCGAGGATGCGCTGAGCTGTGGCGTCGTCGTTTTCGGCGACGACTTGCCAGTCTTCCAGCCAGACGCGAAAGCGCGGATCGACGGTCGCGCCCGCAAGACCGGCGCCACCACGGCTATAACGCAGGTCATGATAGAATCGCTGGTCGGCGATGTCGCTAATCGTGAAATGCGCCAAATAGACGTTGCTGGTGCGGAATTCGGAATTAGACCCCGGTTCCAGCGGCGAAATCGCCCGGCGAAAGATCGTGAACTGAAAGCCGAAGCGTCTGCCGTCATCGGTAGCCAGGTTGCCAGTGTAATACCACCATTCTGTTTGAAAATCGGGATGGGCGCCGTGATCGCGCGGAAACTGCCAATCCCAGGGTTCAATGGCGCGGGTGTAAAGTGATGTGTCGTCTTTTGATGCCGCTAGCCTGGCATGGGCGCTGACCGCGGATTCGCCGGCGGGCTCGATCTGATTCCAGCCGAAAATGACAATTGCGACGACCACGAGCAAAGGAGTGATGATACGCCACTTCATGGGCTTTTGCCTTTACGGCTCGGACTGTGCAACATTATGCTGGATCCGCGCATGCGCGACAAGATACAAGCAATGAGTCCTGACATTGCGCTAACTTGTGGGTTAAGATCGTTTCCACACCGCAATGCCGGTTACGGACCGTTTCAAAGGAGCAAGCATGACCGAAGCGACGACGATTTATCAGCGGCCGGGAGAGCTGCTGCAAAACCTGATCCGTTTTGATACCACCAATCCACCTGGCAACGAGGCGGATTGCATCGCCTACATTGCCGAGCTGTGTCACAGTCTGGGCATTGAAACCAAGACTTACGCCAAGGACCCCAAGCGGCCAAATCTGGTGGCGCGCATTGCAGGACGGGGCGACGCTGAGCCGCTGCTGCTGTACGGTCATGTCGACGTTGTCAGCACGGCGAATCAAGACTGGACGCATCCGCCTTTTTCCGGTGATATCGCTGAGCTTATGATCTGGGGCAGGGGCGCGCTTGATATGAAAGGCGGCGTGGCGATGATGACCGCTGCTTTTTTGCGGGCAAAAGCAGAGGAACTTGACATGCCCGGCGACGTGATTCTTTGCATCCTCAGCGACGAGGAAGCGGGCGGCGACAATGGGGCGAGATTCATGGTGGAAAAACATGCCGATGTTTTTGCCGGCGTAAATTACGCTATTGGCGAGTTCGGCGGGTTCCCGACCTATATCGGCGGCAAGAAGTTTTTCGCTATTCAAACATCCGAGAAGAGCAGTTGCCAGACCAGGGTCAGCTTTCGTGGACCGGCCGGTCACGGTTCAATGCCGCGGCGCAGCCGCGACAACGCGACGTATAAGATGGCGAAGGCGCTGGAGGCGCTCAACACCTACCGTCTGCCAGTCCATATCACGCCGGCTGCCGAAAACATGATCAATGCCATCGCTGGCGGTTTGGGCGGGGATACGGCTTACACTTTGCGTCAGTTGCTTAATCCACAGCATACGGACGCTATTCTGGACGAGATGGGCGACCTGGGCCGACAGTTCGACGCGATTTTGCACAATACCGCCAGCCCGAATATTGTACGCGGCGGCGACAAGATCAACGTGATTCCCGGTCAAGTCGAGATCGAGATCGATATGCGCATTGTGCCCGGTTTCGATCCGCAGGCTGCCTTGGACGAGATCCGAAATCTTGTCGGCGAATGGGGCCAGGTCGAACTCATCCGTCATAGCGCAGGCTCGGGTCACTTGGATATGGGCATGTACGATACGCTGGCGGAAATCCTCGTAGATGGGCAGGACGCGCAAGCAATCCCGCTCCTGGTTTCGGGCGGCACGGACGGGCGCCACTTTAGTCGCTTGAATATCCAGAGTTATGGCTATTTGCCGATGGATTTGCCGGCCGATTTCGATTTTATGACGACGGTCCACGCCGCCAATGAACGTGTTCCCGTCGAGGCGATGCAATTTGGCACGGAGAAGATCTTCCAGGTGCTAGGTCAATTCCACGATTGAGCCGAGTTTGACCACGCCGGCGTAGTCGAGCACCGCGTGCAGCAAGACATTGCAGACGGCTTCCAGATCCTCTGGTTTGGCGCTTTCCGATTCGTGGTGGCTGATGCCATCTTTGCAAGGCGCGAAGAGCATGGTCGTCGGCACGATGTTGGCGATAAAACAGGCATCGTGGCCGGCGCCTGAGGTGATATAGGTGTGTGAAACGCCGAGCCGCTCACAGGCGCTTTTGACCGCGGCGACGCAACGCTCGTCAAAGGCGACCGGCGCGGTATACGAGATCTGTTCCAGGGACAAATCCAATCCAATTTCGGCGGCTACATCCGAGCATTCGCCGCGCAGCGCGACATCCATAACGGCCAAAGTATCGGCGGATGGATGGCGCATATCCACCGTGAAGTTGACCCGGCCCGGGATGATATTGCGCGAGCCGGGCGCGACCTCAACCTGACCGCCGACGGTGCCGCGGGCCAGCGGCGCGTGTTCGTGGGCAATGTCATCAACGGCTTGTACGACCTTCGCCATGCCCAGGAGGGCATTGCGCCGTCCGACCATCGGCGTCGAACCGGTATGCTGCGCAAAGCCTTCAAATGAAACGTCGTACCAGCGAAAACCTTGCGCCGCGTTGACCACGCCGACCGAGATACCTCCGCTATCGAGGACAGGACCTTGCTCAATATGACATTCGAAGAAGGCCGAAAACTTGTGCTGGCGCGCCGGTTGCTTTCCGTGGTAGCCGATGCGCTTGAGTTCATCGAGAACTGTTGCGCCGGTGTCCACAGCGACGCGCGATTGCGCCCAATCGAGATCAAAGACGCCGCCGTAGACGCCGGAAGCCAACATGGCCGGCGCGAAGCGCGCGCCCTCTTCGTTGGTCCAATTGACCACTTCAAGCGGAGCCGCGGTGGCAATGCCGTGATCGTCTAGCGTGCGGACGGCCTCCAGACCAGCCAGGACGCCAAAGACGCCGTCGAACTTGCCTCCGAAGGGTTGCGTATCGAGATGGCTGCCGATCCCAACCGGCGCCTGAGAATCATTTCTGCCTGGACGCCGCGCGAACATATCGCCCATTTCGTCGACAGACATCGTCAAGCCCGCTTCTTCGCACCAACTGGCAAAAAGATCCCGTCCGATCTTGTCCTCATCACTAAGCGTCAAACGGTGGCTGCCGCCTTTTGCGGTCGCGCCGATCTTGGCCATTTCCATGATGCTATCCCAGAGGCGCGCTCCGTTGATGCGAATGTTTTCGGTCATTGCTCTGTCTCCTCACTCGGTTGCTCGCTCGCGGCGATTGAAGATGTGGGTCCGTCTATTGATCTTGTAAAACTGGATCTTTTACACGCGCTTGTCGTTCTCGCAGGCTCTTCATCAGCCGCAGGATCAAGCGTCCATATTCCTTGTCATTGATCAGGTTGTTCAACTCGTGCGGATCTTCGCGCAAATCGAATAGCTGCCAGGTTTCGCGACCGTCCAGTACCGAAAGAATCAGTTTGTAGCGATCGTTCTTGATACTGCGCTGGTAGGGTCTGCCTAGTGGATTGCCGAAGACGCCTTGATATGCAGAAAAGATTGAACGGCGATGTTTGTGGGTTAATCGACCCAGGACTGCATTTAGGCTGTAACCGTCTTGCTTTGAGGGAACCTCAACATCGGCGCGTTCCAATAATGTCGGAAACAGATCAAGCAGATACACCAGGGCATCACACTTGTAACCGGCTGGAATGCTCGGACCGCGCATGATCAGCGGTATACGCATACTGTGGTCGTAAAGATTTTGCTTGCCCATCAAGCCGTGTTGACCGACGCCGAGACCGTGATCGGAGGTGTAGATGACGATGGTGTTCTCGATCAAGCCCTTGTCTTTGAGCGTCTGCAAGATACGGCCGATATCGGCGTCCATGTGCGTGATCATGCCGTAATAGTCCGCGATATGCTGCCGAATCTCTGATTCTGTCCGGGGATATTCGGCCAGGACCTCGTCGCGGATATCGCGTATGCCGATATCGAAGGGGTGCTCGGTCTTAAAGTTCGGTGGCAGTTCGATGTCGTCTGCGTCGTACATCTTGTCGAAAGGCGGCGGCGCGGTACGCGGATCGTGCGGCGAGGTAAAGGCGATGTAGGCGAAAAAGGGATTGCCGTCCGGTTCACGCGAACGCAAGAACTCGATCATCTCATCGGTAAAGACCGTCGTAGAAAAGCCATCGGCGATATATGTATCTTCGGGGTCGTAAGCGCCGGACGGATCGAAGTCATTCACGGGCATGGCATATTGATCGTTCATGCCACCAAAGAAGACCTTTCCGCTCCTGTCGAATGCGCGGGCATAACTGCCACGTCTATTGTGCCATTTGCCGGTCCCGTAAGTCATATAGCCGCTCTGCTGTAGCAATTCCGGCAACAGGGGCGCGTCGTCCGGCAGAGGGTCAGGCGTGGCGAAGAGATTGCGGCCGGTCATCAGCATGCCACGGCTGGGCATGCAGACTGCGCCGGATGTCGAGCCCATGATATGGGCTTGGGTGAAGCAGGCGCCGTCCGCGATCAACTGGTCAAATGTTGGCGTGCTGACCGCTTCCATTCCCAGCGCGCCGACGGCGGAATGCCGGTGATCATCAGCGATCATAAACAAGATGTTTGGTCGGGTCATGCTGGCTGCCTTTTAGCGTATGCCTCTAGAACGATGATACAGTCTGCGGGCATGGCGGGTCAAGATAGTGCGTGGGCATCAGACGGCTAGAATCTTAGATCTATCCCGCTGTGGCCTCTGTATTCTTGCGATGGCTCCCCCAAAATTTTCGGGACTCGGCGCTCAGATCTGCCTGTGCAACTTTGCAATATGTAGTTGTGAGAGTCCATGTGAGAATGCCGATTCTCAACATTTGCTTTTTTTGTACCTGGTATAGTCTCCATCTAATGCGGGATCAGAGCCGAGGAGGTGTCTATGCCGAATTCTTGAAGCACGATTCGCATTGTCAGATAATTTTATTTGAGGAGACGGAAGAAGATGAATAGGTTCAGATTACTTTTTGTGATTGTGCTGCTGCTGGCGGCGACAATCGGCGTGGCTGCGCAGGACGACGGATTGGTCAGCGAAGCAGGCACTGGCGAAATCCAGCTGCTGTTTTGGAATGGCTTGACCGGTCCCGATGGCGAATTCGCGATCCCCATGATTGAGCAGTTTGCAGCGGAAAACCCTGATGTGTCGGTGCGTATGGAGCGCCTGGCTTGGAACGAGCAATACTTCCCGAAATTGCTGGCGGGTTTGGCGGCGGGCAATCCGCCCGATATCTTCCTGATGCATGAATACGAGATGACGCAGTTCGCCACGATGGGCGTCTTGCGTGATCTGAGCGACCTGTATTCCAGCGGTCGCGGTCCCATTCCGATTGACGATGTTTCGCCTGCGATCATTGATGCGCTGACCTTCGATGGCAAGATCATGGGTGTTCCGCTGGATTTCCACGGTTATGGCGAATGGCATAACTGTGATCTGTTTGATGCGGCCGGGGTCCCTTGTGATTCGTTGGCGACGAATCGTGACGAATACCTGGACCTGGCGCAGCGGCTGACACTCGATGGGAATGGCAACAACGCTCAGTCACCGGACTTTGATGCGGACAACATTGTTCAATGGGGTACGTCCATATTCTGGTATCGTCCCGGTTTCCTGACAGCTCTGGCGCAGATTGGAAAAAGCTGGGGTGATGATATGGGTGAAGCCCTTCTCGACGATCCAGATATCATAGACACCATGCAGTGGTTCCAGGATCTGGAATGTGTTCACAATGTCGCTCCGCCGCCAGCTGGTTTCAATCGTTATCAGGCATTGTCTATCAATATGGCCATCTTTAACCATGGCAGTTGGGCCTGAAATTTCGTGAGCCAGAATGTCGAAAACTGGATGGCTTTGCCATATCCGGCTTTGGGAGACGACGGCAACAGCAGCGTATGGGCTAGCGCTCACGTCTTTTATCTGCCGATTCAAGCGGAAGGCGAGCGGCTGGAAGCGTCGAAGCGATTCCTGGCATACATGTCCGACCACGGTTTGGATTGGGCGCACTCCGGTATGCCGCCGGCACGCATCTCGCAGATTCAAGACATGGATCCGGAAGTCTATCCCTCGGCTACCACCTTCGGCGCCAACCTGCTGGAAAACGGTGTATTCGATAGACAGCATCGCAACTGGCTGGAAATTGAAGCCCAATACGCTGATGCGATGGCGCGCGCCTTCGAAAGCGAATGTACGATCATGATGGCAGAGGTGTTCCCGGAAGCGGACGCGCGGGTCCAGCGCATTTTGGATCGCTATAAGTAAATTTCTGAGCGTACATTGCTCGCGCTTGGATGCGTGAGCAGATGCAGTCTTAGGTCATGCAGGGATCGTCATTGCCCTGCATGACCGCTAATGATTCGCCTGTCGGCTGGTGTGGGAGTACGCGCATGATAAGCAGGATCCGGCAAGCAGTTCTGCCAAAGAAAAAGAACACAAGATCGGGTTGGCGAACAAGGAAATGGTATCTGGGCAATTATCTTTTTGTACTTCCTTTTCTGATTTTATTTGCAATTTTTATCTTGCGTCCCATCCTGGCCAGTTTTCAGATGAGTTTTTTCCGTTGGGAGATTTTTGGTCCAAAGCCCTATATTGGCTTAGAGAATTATGATGAGCTATTGAATGACGATCTTTGGTGGGTGGCGCTGCGCAATACGGCATATTTCGTCTTTTTGACCAGCGCATTGCTAACGACACTTCCTATCTTCGTCGCTATCGCGCTGAATATACCATTTCGTGGGCGCAACATATTTCGTACCGTCTTTTTTTTCCCTTATCTGCTCAGCGCATCCGTCGTAGGTCTTATCATCCGGTGGATGTTAGGCGAGCAGTTCGGCATTGCGAATTATCTGCTCGAATCAATCGGGCTTGGTCCGGTCCCGTTTATAGCGAATACGGATATGGTCATACCGTCCTTGAGTGTGACGACCTTGTGGTGGGGTTTTGGTTTCCCGATGTTGATCTACCTGGCAGGGTTGAGCAACATTCCGCAAGACATTTATGAAGCAGCGCGCATCGACGGCGCGCGAGGCTGGCAGATGACGCGCTATATCACGATTCCATTGCTGCGGCCGACCATCCTCTTCGTGGCCGTTACCCAGCTCATCTCGCATTTTCAAGTCTTTGCGCAGCCATACGTGATAACCAACGGCGGTCCTGGGCAAGCCTCCTTCACGGTGATTATCTATATGTTCCGCGCTGCCTGGACTTATTTCCGCATGGGCTTTGCCACCACGATGGCGGTGCTGCTGGCGGTGATCATCATGACATTCACCTTATTGCAATTCCGTTTGGGCGGACACCGACTGGAATACTAAGGAGCGGAGATGCAAGCAGAAGCCCAACCGCCGCGACTGGCCGACACCAACACGCAGGTATCGCGCTTTGCGCTTTATGTTCTGCTGATTTTGCTGGCGATCACGGTCCTATTCCCCTTTTACTGGATGGTGGCAACATCGCTAAAAACGAATCCGGAAACATTTTACTGGCCTGTGGACTTCATACCCCCGAATCCGAACCTGGATCAATATTACGAGATCTTGTCACGCGATGAAATTCAGGTGCCGCTCTGGGGATGGAATAGTTTGTTTGTTGCTGTTGCGACCACTTTTGTTACCTTGTTTGTCACTAGTCTGGCGGCATATGGTTTCGCGCGGCTGGACTTTCCTTTCAAAAACCTGATCTTTGTTGTCGTTGTATTCACACTCATGATACCGTCGCAGATCTACATGGTGCCCAATTACTTGCTGATGCGTGATCTCAAGTGGCTGGATACCTTTCATGCGCTGATTTGGCCAGCCGCGCCGAATGTCTTCGGTCTGTTCTTATTGCGTCAGTTTTTCTCCACTTTTCCGCGTGAACTGGAAGAAGCTGCCTATGTCGACGGGGCGAGCCGCTTGCGCATTTACTGGCAGTTGATGATACCGGTGAACCGCAACGCGCTGATTGCTCTGGGGATTTTCGTATTTCTGCACTCGTGGAACGATCTCTTTTGGCCACTGATAGTCTTGAGCCGGGTAGAGAACCGGACCTTGCCGGTGGGGCTGGCTGTGCTGGCGGGGGCATACGGCAGTGGCGATACGTTTACTGAACCGGCGCTGATCATGGCTGCCAGTTCCATGTCGAGCATACCAGTACTTATCGTCTATATGATTTTCCAGCGTAGAATCACGCAAAGTTTCATGCTCACCGGCATGGGTGGACGCTAGCCCAGGAGACCAGGCACGTATGCTAAAACCGATACCCGAAGTGATGACCGTGCCCAATTTCGAGGGCGGCGGCATCATCGGCTTTCACGAAAAAGAAGTGCCGGTGCCGGGAACGGGTCAACTGCTGCTGCAGGTGGGCGCCAACGCGCTGTGCGGATCCGAACGAGGTCAGTTCTATCAAGGCAGCGATGTGACACCGGGTCATGAAGGCGCTGGCATCGTCGCTGCCGCGGGTCCGGAAACACGAACACCAGCGGGAACGTTCGGCGTGGTCTTCTTGATGGACTTTTGTGGCGACTGTCGCAGTTGCGCGCTGGGCTTCACCAATCAATGCCTGCGGAAACGCGGCGACTATGGCTTTAACAGAGACGGCGGCTTCGGCGCTTACGAACTAGTCAACGAGAACGTCTTCTTCGCGGTTGATAGTGACATGACAGCGACAGAGGCCACGCTGCTGCTGGATATCATGGGCACGAATGGGCACGGTGTCCAACGCGCTCAACTTTTGCGCAAGGATATTGAGTCGGCAGTTGTGGCAGGCGCGGGTCCCATCGGGCTGGGCATGCTGGCGATGCTCAAGGTTATGCTCGGCTTTGACTTGCCGGTGGTCATCACGGATGTTATCCCGTATCGGCTCGAACTGGCGGAGCGACTGGGTGGATTGCCGTTCAATGTGGCGAAAGGGACTTTGGCTGACGGATTGAAGCGTCACGGGCTGTCGGAAGTTGATGTCGGCTTTGATACCAGCGGAAAGGCGGTCGCGCGGCGCGGCTGCCTGGACATCCTGTCTAGGCGGGGCGTTCTAGTTTGCATTGGCCATGGTGAAGGGCTGGACCTTACGATTTCGCCCGACCTGATATCGCCCGAGCGAGCCGTAATCGGAAGCGAATACTTCTGCTTTAACGAATTGCCGGGCAACCACGAATTCTTGCGCAATCACAAAGACTATTTGATGCAGATCATCACTCATCGCCTGCCGGTAAGCGACATACAATACGCCTTTGAGCTCTTTTTTGAGGGCAACACCGGAAAGGTTATCATCGAACAATGAGCGGACTTGAACGCGTTAAAGTCGCCCTGGTCGGCGCCGGGCGCTGGGGGTATCAGCATGCAAGTGTCTTTGCCGCGCGTGAGGACGTGGACCTCTGCGCGGTCGCCGGGCGTACGGAAGCGCGGACTAAAGCGCGAGCCGAGCAATTTGGCATGCGCTATTACCTTGATATCAGCGAAATGCTCGAGTCTGAGCAGCCGGATTTGGTCAGCCTCAGTTTGCCCAACCTGGGACATTACGAGCCGACACTGCAAGTGATACGCGCGGGTTATCCGCTCCTGGTGGAAAAACCGCTGGTATTCGACATGAAGGAAGCGCAGACCTTGCTGCGAGAAGCACAAGCACGTGACCTGTTTTTCGCGATCAATTTCAATCATCGCTATGCCAAGCCTGTTCAGATGGCGAAAACGGCGATCGACGATGGACGACTGGGCGAATTGGTTTTCGCGACCTGGCGCTTCGGCGGCGAAGGCGAAGGCCAGCATCCACATGCCAACTTGATTGAAACGCAGTGCCATGGCTTTGATATGCTCGAGCATTTGGTAGGCGCGATCGCGTCAGTTCAAGCGGAGATGACCGATATCACGGGCAAAGGATTCAGCACAATGGCGTTATCGCTTAAGTTCGCCAATGGTGCGGTGGGCAGCCTGGTCGGATCGTACGATTCTTCTTATGCCTACCCGGGCACACATCGGGTTGAAGTGAATGGGACCGACGGTCGGGTTCTGATCGACGACACAGTGAAGCGATATGCTTTCCATCAAAGCGGGAACGAAACTGGCGAAACATGGGAAGCGGGCTATTTCAACGATCATCAGCGCGAATTCCTCCGCACTTTTGACGACCATCTTGAGCACATGCTCGATTGCTACAAAAGGGGCGAAGAACCTCCGATACATGCCAGCGCTGGCTATCGCGCTTTGGCGCTGGCCTATGCAGCTGTCGAATCTCACGAAACCGGTCGCCGAGTGGAAGTCCCGGACGCGCCATCTATCAGGTCTCCGTAGATTCAAAAGACAGGCTGGCCTCTGCTATGCCGCCAGACCCTTTTTTGAAACCCCAAATGGATAAATGGCAAATTGCAGATGGCTCCATTGGCTTCGGTCATCAATAAGGTTGTGCTTTGCAAGGCCAGTATTCCGCGTCATAAGAATTTAAGATTTGTATGGTAAGCTGAAGCAATATCGCCTCGATTAGAAACGGACAGGTATGACTATGTTGAGATTGTTTTCGGCTTTGTTCGCGATTTGTCTGATCGCGTCCCCTATCGCGGCACAATCAGCGGATGCCGAATTGGTTTTGGAGCATCGTGCTGGCGTGGTGACCGCGTCCTGGAATCCGACGGAGACTCAAATCTTGACTGCGGCGCAGAGTGGCGTGGCACAGCTGTGGTCCGCAGACGAAGGCGAACTGCTGATGTCGATTGACCATGCGGGCAATCCGCTGACGCACGCATTGTGGAGCAAGGATGGCAAGTCCATTTTGTCGGCGGACGAAAGCGGACTGGTCATTCAAAGCCGGGCGGAAGACGGTGAACGCAGCAATGAGTGGCAAGTTGAAGGCATGCCGATTCAGCTCGCTCTCGACGCCGATGGGACGCGGGCCTTTGTTTTTGCGGCAACCGGCCAGGGTTCGATTTTGTCTTTGATCGACGGCAGTATACCAGTAACGGTCGAACGATCAGGCGCGATCGTCGACGCGGGTTGGAACGCTGACGAATCGCAGGTCCGTGCCTGGTCGGAAGACGGTCGGATTGTTGCCTGGGACGCTGCAACCGGGGAAAACGTGGCGACTTATTCGCTGCCCCATCGTGCTTTGCTGCAGGGTTTGCAATGGAATCATGATGATTCGAGGCTGCTAGCCTGGTTCGCCGACGGGACGGTCTCCGCCTACGAAACCGATGGCGCCAACATCAATGGCCGTGCGTTAGCCGGTGTTCGCCACCGAAGTTTTGCGCAGCAGGCGATCTGGTCGGGCGACGAATCGCAGGTGATGTCCTGGGCGGCTGATGATACTGTACACGTTTGGGGCGTTGCCGACTCTAGATCGCAATTGGTGCTTCGTCACGAAGACTGGGTGGTCGGCGCCAGATGGGACCCGGCAGAGGCGCGGGTGCTGTCGTGGTCGCATATTTATCTTTACCTGTGGGAAGGCGAGACGCTGCAAAATCGCTTCCGACACGGGAATCTGGTGCGAGGAGCCGTCTGGAACGAGGCTGCTACCAAGATTTTGTCCTGGTCCTGGGACGGGACCGCGCGCGTCTGGTCGCCATAGTGTTGCGCGCTACGTATTATTGAACCAATAACGCAATTGCGGCAATCACGATCAGAGGGGTAAAGACGCCGATCAATGCGCCCAAGACGATCTGCCATGCCGTATGGCGTCTGAGTACCAGGCGGGCAAGTATTACCAGCAGCAATACCGGAATGAAGACCAGACTCTTGTTAAATCCGTAGATGATCGTCGTGGCCGAGATGATGCTGGTCATCGCCATCGCGTGCAGGCTGATGTGACTGAAGAAGGTGCCGATCAACATGATCGATAGCTCGACCAGGGTTACCAGGGCCACTAGAATCAATACCGGATGGGCGTCGAGTCGCAGGTAAACCAATTCCGTAAATAGACATCCAATAATGGCAATTGAATAGGGAATATAGCGCTCGTGGCTATGGCGCATATGCAAGTCACTTATGCGACCGGTCTTCACCATGTAGGCGATGAATGCTATGGGCAGGATGCAGATCGTTAGCGCGAAGAGGCTCGCGAATAAGGCCGCCTCGAAGCGATTCCGGCTGAATTGCTGCGCGATTGACAGGGTCCAAATCGCCCAGACGACCGGTGGGCTAATAAGTAGCGAGATGAAGTGGGCCCATATTTTGTCCCCCGCCTCGACATGATGACGAAGCGCAGCGGGCATCGGAATACGGATGTCTATCGCTTGTCCCCTTTCGCCATTGTGTAAAACGATTATAACAGGCATTCGGCATGTTGAACTATCGATTCGTTAAGATTGCTAAACGGCGAGAAGCTGGTGGGAGAGCCTGTGCCTATACGGAATCGGCCTTGTCCAACAGCTTGAGCAAGCCCGCCGGATACAGGGGAGGCGCGGCCTCGCCGCGAAACGAATCCAGGCGCATCCAACTGCCTTCATAAAGGATTTCGCCCTTGTCTTCGCCCTTCATACGAATGTCATCGTCATTGTACCGTTCGTCCACGAATCGGCCGTCGTAGATTAGCGCAATTTCGTGGCCGGTCTGGCCCTGGTATTCAAAAATGTTCTCCAAAGCGCCGAGGTACGTCAGGTCAGTAATTTCAACCTTGATCTCTTCTCGAACCTCGCGGATAACCGCCTCGTGACCGCGTTCGCCGAAATCGATTCTGCCGCCAATCGGTCGATAAAAGATCATGTCCTTATGTGAATCGTAGCCCTTCGCGACGAAGATCTTGTCGTCGCGCCGGAAGACGCACAATGCCAAGGGACGAATGCGCCGCTTCTTCTTTTTTTTCTTTGCCATGGCTTCTTGTCTATATTCGGCGAGCGTATTATTCCATTTCGAAGCGGGTGCCCAGCGCCCTGGGCGGGTCGGAGCGCAAAAAGGCGCGCATGCGATGTTGCACAGCGCGTGGCATGTATTGAAGCAAGCGCTCGGTGAATCCCCCGCTGACAATGAGCAAGGTAAGGATCATCAGCAACCAGGGCAGCGCGTTCAACAGTACGAAGGGGAAATTAAGCTCTTGACCGAAGATGAAGAGGCCGTTGGTCTGAATGTTGGATGATACCGCGCGCAAAGCCGCGAACAGCCACGCACCCAGCACAACGCGGAAGGGATGCCAGCCGCCGAAGATCACAATCGCCAGGGCTATCCAGCCATCGCCTTGCATGGCGGGTGGGCTGGACCAGCCAGGTTTGACGTTAAGCGAATATGCCACCCCGGCCAGACCAACCAGAGCGCCGCCAAGAAAGGTATACCAGTAGCGCAATCGCTGTACCCTGGCGCCGCGGGCATAAGCCGCTTCGGGACGCTCGCCGATGGCGCGCAAGGACAAGCCGCCCTTGGTCCTGAACAACCAGAACCAGATGATGAACATCAAGACATAACTGAAATAGACCAACACATTTTGCTGGAAGAAGATCGGACCCAGGATAGGCAGATCTTCCAGGATAGGCAGGGCGTATCGGGTGATCTGAGGACCCGGGATGCGGGTAAAGTCCGCTCCAAGAAAGCGCGCCAGGTCGGCGGCCAGAAGTGTCAGGACAAAGCCAACCGCGACTTGATCGCGCCGCAGCTTGATGCTGGAAAAACCGATGAGCAGGGCGATCAATGCGCCGACGAGCATAGCAACAACGATGCCCAGCGCGATTTGCATAGGCACATCGAGGACACCGGCGTCTTGAGCGGTCCAGGCAGCCGCGAAACCAAGCACAGCGGCCAGCGCCAGACTGCCATCGAGCGAGAGGTTAACCACGCCGGCGCGCTCGGTGATCGTCTCGCCCAAGCTGGCGATAACCAGCGGGGTCGCGGTGCCGATGATGCTGCCCAGTGTATTGAGAAGTTCTTCGTTCATGTCAAGCGATCTTTACTCTTGTACATCAATCTCGCCTCCGCCTGATTCCTCGTCGGATGCGTCTTCCGCGAGTCGCGGGAAGAAGATCTCCCGTACGCCCTGAAACAGAATGACAAAGAGGACCAGCATCCCTTGCATGACACCCGCCAATGACGAATCCAGCTTGAGCGAGGGCGCGATTTGCAAACGCGTGCTGCCGGTCAAAATCGCGGCGAAAGCGAAGGTGATCAGCGGCACCCAGAGCAAACGAATGCTCAAGAGCAGGACCACCAGCAATCCAAGAAAGCCGATGCCCCCCGACGACAGTGGCCGCAGATTGTCGAAGGTGAAGAGGACACGATAGGAGCCGCCGATGCCGGCCAGCGCGCCGCAAACCAGAAAGGCGCTCATCGACGTGCGTTCCGTGGCGACGCCGAGCAAACGCGCCGAGCGCATATTCTTGCCTACCGCCTTTAAGTTCAGCCCCCAGCGGGTGGCGTTGAGCATGATCATGACAATGGCGAAGGCTGCGAAGACCAGGATAATCATGAAAATGTTGACCGGAAAGGTCTTGGAGAATTCCGGCAGCAGCGCCGGTACAGGAAAGGGCTCCGTGCCCTGCGCCGATCCGCCGATGCGCGGCTGCCAGGGACCGGAGATCATGTAAATGGAAATCACGTTGACCAGGGCATTGAGCGCCACGCCGCCGAAGATCTCGTTGACGCGGAGGCGTATCTTGAGTGCGCCGACTACGAATGCCCAGAACATGCCGCCCAGCGCCGATAGCGCGATCAAAATCACGTTGAGCAGAGGTGACAAGCTCTCGTCTATCAGGATGTATTGCGCGCCCCAACTGGCGAATATAGCGCCCATCATCATTTGTCCTTCGACGCCGATATTCCACAAGCCGGCGCGGAAGGTGACGACCAGGCCGATGCTAACCAGGGTCAGGGGAATCCAGAAGTTGACAACGCTGCCCAACTTGCGCGAATCTTTGAAAGCGCCTTTCCAGAGGGCGTCGACGACTTCCAGCGGGTCGCGTCCCACGGCCGTGACGAGTATGGCGGCGACCGCCAGTGAGATGGCGACCGGGATGAGCAGGAAGATGAGCTGGGTGGCGATGTGGCGTGGGTTTTTCATGAATGCACATTTTGTAAATTGATGGCGATTGGATGTCCTACACCTGATAGATTTCGTCAAATATCGCGTTAAGCTTCGTTATCAATTGACCATTGCATTCGGCTGTCACTGCAAGTTGTGACACTCTACTCACTTCTTCAAAATGTGCGTTGGAAACGACTATAGGTAGCTTCTTGAGGTAATTTGCCGAATTATTAGCTGTATGGTTTATTGCGTTAATTATCCTGGTGCACACGTCAGAATTTAGGAAAGCCAGTAAGTAATATAGGTTTTTGTCGTTTATTGGAAAGATTCCAACTATAGACTGGTCGAATAGTCTCCTTTCAAGCAGGAAGGCTCTGAGCTTACGAGTTCTTACCATCGGGACGCCGATACCTTCCGAAAAGTAGAATTTAGAGTTTTGAAAGCGAGCCTTCTTGTCTGTGCGATAAAACTCTACTGCGCACTTATCCCATTGAACATACCACTCTGTTCTACTTGAAAACTCGCCTTTTCCACCTTTGGCAATTGGGATATATCGTTTTGTTCCTTCCAATCCATCTAATATGTCGGATCTCTGGAGGTAATCTGACGCAATGTCCGATTCGAGGATAGCTGTAGAGCGGTCAAGTATATCCATTTCCGATTGGCTTCTTCTGTAAAACTTCTTGTTGTTTCCAGAACAAAATCCTGTGACACAATGAGCGACATCACCCAGAGTAATTTCAGCGGTGTTAACGAGGTCACGTATCTCTCGGCTTGCACCGATAAAGAATGAATGGTCAACGGAGCTTAACACAGAATTCTGGGGAATCTCTTCATAATGGTCAGCGATCGAGTATCTGTTGTCCGCGATCCCGTAAAGGTTCTCCACTCTGGAATCAATTTGGATTATCCGGATGCTGTGAGAAACCGATGGTTTAGCCTTCGTTAACGTGATGATACAAAGATTCGAATAACCGAAATTAACTCCCGGAAAGAACTTCGACGGAATGAGAACAATTTCGTTCAGTGTCGTTTCACTCAGGAGTTTTTCTCGTGTATCTCTGTGCAAATGTAAAGCTAAAAAAGTATCAGGAATAATATAGACAAGCTTTCCGTGCGGCTTTAGTAGATCAATTGCTCTTCTGACAAACAGCGAATACGTTTCACGGACGTATCCGCCAAAACGTCTCCGAAGCAACTTTCTTCTGTCATAATCCTGCCAAGCCCCGTACGGTGGATTCCCAATGATTTTTGAATAGTAGCCATTAAAGTCGGAGTAGAGATCCAATGTCTCATCCAAGAGTGTGTCAGTTTCCCTAATTTTGATGTTTTCCTGCTGAAAGGACGCACGCAGCTTCTCAACCGCCCGCTCATCAATATCTAGTGCCTCGATTTGATAGTTTTGCATCGGGTATAAGTCAATGATTTTGGAAAGAAAGGCGCCTTCACCTGCACATGGTTCTAAGATTCTGTCATTGGGACTAACATCTAACCGATTGACCATGTAACTCAGGATGGGATCGGACTGTGTATAATAAGAGCCAATAAGTCGTCGAACGCTACTGTTCTTGTTCATAGTCTCATATCGTCGCATTACCATTGCAAATACTGAAGCAGTTCGTTTTGCTTAAAGTGGTCATATGTAATCGGGTGAATATCATCACTCCAGGTCAAGTTTTCATGTAACCAGCCGCGCAGGTCAAACTGTGTAAATTCCTGAATCTTGATGTAAGTTTCACTGCCACAATATACTTCCCATAAGCCGGAAGTCTTTAGAGTTTGTAAGTAATGATTGTTTTGGTCTTCTGGTGCGCGGACAAAAATCAAGCACTTATGACCCTCATCCAGAATCTTATATGTGCTCGCAACAAGCAGCAGCCGATTCGTGTTTCCCTTTTCATTCGAACTAAAACCGCTTTTGAAGTCGACTACAAATTTTCTAGTGTCTAACTGAAAGTGCAAATCAAGTTCTAGCTTTATTTCACCTGACGTAACCAATGTCCAAACTTTGTCATAGTAGCGCAGCAACTCGTTCTTCTCTTCTTTTCCAATTCTTAGTGTCTGAATGAATTCTCGAATCTCACGGACAAGCTTTGCTTTGACTTCTCTAAACAGGGGAGGAACGAAATAATTGATTTCGTTGTTCAGAGGATACTCCCAACAGAGTAGGCAGAACGGCTCCCAGAGTTCACCAATCCTTCGAGCAAATGCCATGTATTCGTAAGGCCAAACTTCATTTCTCGCTTCAAGCAAAACTACGTAATTCGTATATGTCAAGCTGAGCACTCCCTGTAACACTGTCACTTTATCCCAATTCTCTCGTGCGCTCCGTTGCTGCAATATCTTGAGCAAGTTCTGCCTAGCTTGTCGCAGACCCTTGTTTACATGGGTCGCTCGCTTCTGGTATTCACTATCTGTGTAGACTTGCTTTGACTCGACGATAAGTTCGATGCTTCTGCTTCGATAATAGTCGAGCAACCTGCTCTTGTTTTGTAGAACTCTCTTGGATATCAGTTCGCTCATCTCAGCATCTCTCTACTTCAACGTAATCCTAACACGATGCCAGGCGTTATTGACGTAGCCCTTGAAATTCCAGGTGCTGGCGATTGTCTCCGGCTGCGAATTCGCCGCCGTGTCCCAGGCGCGCACGACCAGTTCGTGTTGTCCCTGTGGCAGGTCAAACTCGGTACGCCAAAGCTGCCAGGTCCAGAGTTGCGGCTCGTTGAGAAACTCGGCGCGCTGCCAGGTTTCACCGCCGTCCGCCGAAACGCTGACCCAGGTAATCTCGTGCTCGCCATCGCTCATGGCGTAGCCCTCGACGGCGATTTTCCCCGCCGCCATCAGACTGCGATCTTCGGGCTGCACGATCACGGAATTGACCGGCAGTTTGGTCAATTGCATACCGTCCGCATAATTGACATTGTACATGTTGACGCTGGGCGGAAAGAGTTTGTAACCGACCTGCTGGAAATAGTTGTCGGACGGTTCTTCCAAAACGCTGATTCCGCAAAGCCATTTGACGCTGCGCGCGCCGACATATCCCGGCACGATCACCCGTAAAGGGCTGCCGTGCGCCAGGTGCAAGTCCTCGCCGTTCATCTCGTATGCCAGGAGCACTTCACAGGCGAGTGCCTTGTCCAGCGGGATGGAAGTACCATAAGCGGCTCGATCGCCGTCTCGCATGATGCCGTCCAAGCCCAGGAAACCGATATGCGCCGCGCTGTCGCTGGCGATGCCGGCAGCCTTGAGAATGTCGCCCAGGCGAACGCCCGTCCAGGTGGCGGTGCCGATCGCCTCGATGCCCCAGGCGAGCTGATCGTCGATAGGCTTGTAATCAACCAATTCCTTGCGCCTATTGCCGGCGCATTGCAAAGTGGCGGTCAATCCATGGCGCTCAAAGTTGTTCTTGATCTCTTCGATTGTGAGCGAGAGTTCATTGGTTACCAAGCCACTGACCTGCAGGCGATAGTTGCCTGGATCGACGGCTGGAATGCTGGCGTGATTGCGCACAAAGAAAAGTTCCGTCGGCGTGACGAACTCCTTCGCCAATTGGTTCAGCGGCGGACCAGCGTTGAGGATGTCATCGTAGGTTTTGGTCTCGCCATGTTTCTCGCTAAGCGGCATTGTGTACGCTCCCCATATAACGAAGAGTGAGCGGCGGATTCCAGCGTCTGTTCTCAGGCCTGCTGAAATTCCCCGCCGATCAAATGTCCAAGCTCGTCGATGCTGGTTTGGCTGACGTCCGGCACTTGATAGACGCGCCCCGAGTAAAAAACATAGATGCGGTCACTGTAGGTGACCAACTCTTCCAGGTCGGAAGAGTTAAAGATGATCGCCGTACCTTGCCGACAGCGCTCCAAAAGTTGCGTCCAGATCCAGCGCGCAGAATCGACATCCAGGCCGCGTGCGGGCTGTTCCAGGATCAGCAGTTGCGGATCATCGGGAAGCAGTCCCATCAGCACGCGCTGTTGATTGCCGCCGGAGAGCTGTTCGACATTGTTGCTAGCCCGCCCTTTGACACGGTACTGATCAATGCGCGAGTCGGCGCGCTTCTGCATGGATTTCCAGTCAATGCGCATATGGTCGTCCGCGACCAGCGCCGTGTGCTCGGTCAATGTCAAGCCGGCGATCAAGCCTTCTTCCAGCCTGCCCGCCGCGCCAAAGATACAGCCGCGGTGGAATAGCTGTCGATAGCTTGCGCCGACAATGTTGTCCCCATTCAAGCGCAGGTTGCCGCTGTTAACCCTTTGCAGGCGGGCGCAAGCGCGCATGAATAGCTCCTGGCCGCTGCCATCAAGACCGGCCAGGCCGATAACCTCACTCGCGTTTACGCTCAGGGATATCGGCTGCATATCCAACCGCATATCGTGTACAACTAGCTGATCTACTTCGAGCACGGGGGTACCCAGACTATAGTGCTCACGGCTCTGCGCTTCCAGTTCCTCGCCAAACATCATTGTCACCAACTGCTGTTTGGTCTCGGCGATGACGGCACTGGTCAGATAATGATCGGCGCTTGGCATGTCCATGTCGCCGACCAAGACACCGGCGCGCAAAACCATGACCTCGTCGCAGAGTTCGATGACATCCTCCAGCTTATGCGACACCAGCAAGATTATCATTCCTTCGTCGCGGGCCAGCTTGCGTAGGGCATCAAACAGAATGATCTTTTGCTCGGTCGAAATGCCTGTGGTTGGTTCGTCGAGGATGAGCGTTTGCACGCCCAGCGCCAGCAGCCGGATAATTTCCAATTGTTGGCGTTGGGCGATGAGCAGGTTGTCGATCAGTTGGTAGGGATCCAGTTCAAAGCCGAAGCGTCCCGTTAGTTCGTCCAAGGTTGCTTCGGCCGCCGCGCGCTGCAGCGTTATGCCTTCCGCGCCGCCATAAATGAAGTTTTCCAGCACCGTAAAAGCGCCCACGTCGAGCGGATCTTGCTGCAGCATGCCGATGCCGTTGGCGATCGCGGCTGTCGGTCCCGTGTAATCGATGACATCGCAGTCTATCAGAATTTCGCCTTCGTCCGCCGGCTGAAAACCCGACAGGATCTTCATCAGCGTTGACTTGCCCGCCCCGTTTTCGCCGAGGATGCCGACAATTCTGCCTTCATGGAAAGTCACATTAATGTCCTGATTGGCGTGGACTGGACCGAAGCGCTTGTGGATGTGTCGCAATTCGATTTGCATAGCTGATGCAGTTAATGTGACCGGTGTGGCGAACAGTAACTTATTGTAGCGCAGACCAGCATTTTCACCAATCAGGCCTAAGCCAGATATCCCTTAACGAGAGATGACTTGCAGGGCGATCAAGTGTTCGTCGCTCTGTGTGCCATTGTCGCGCAGGGCGACCGCCTTGATGGAATGCCAGCCCAAACCTTGAGCGAACCAATTCATGGTGACTCGGTATTCTTGCTTTACGCCATCTGTCGTTTCGCTGCTCTTGACAAATAAATCGTCCACGTAGAGTTCGATGCGGCGGATGCCTAGTGATTGATCAACGGCCAAAATGTCTATATCGAATTCCGTGCCTTCAATGACCTGCTGTTGGGCGGGCGGCGCTAGGATTTCCACGCGAGGGAGATCGGGCGTAGGAAAGGGAGTTGGGGTCGGTTTGTCGAGGTTGCATGCGCTGGTGGAGACAAGGCAGATCAGAAACAAAAAAAGATTACAATATCGTATCGCTGATCCGCGCATGCTGTGAACTGTCCGTGGTCGGGGCATATCCTTGCTGGCTACGAACGCGAATTGTGCCTGGCATATCATTGCGAAGAAACACAAAGCTCTCACAAGCATAAGATTCAATCGCGCTTAATTATGCGGCAGGGGCAGACGGTTTGCAAGCGAGAATGCTGTGTCATTTGCCGACGCGTCGAGGACCTGCCGCTGTTCTTTGTATTCTTCGCAGCGAATATGCCGGCCGATGTCAAATCCACAGCGAAAGATATTGCTTCTAACCTGACTTGCGGGCTTTCCGCTTGAAAATATAATGAATAGCAGTTTACGTTCCGATTGGTGATTGCCATTGCGAGGGCCGGTAATGATCAGAATTGTACTGCGTCAAAGACTTATGTTGTTCATAACAGTGCTGTCTGTTTTGTTCATTTCGCCGATGGTGGCATTTGCCGCGGATATTTCGGTCAATGGTAGCAGTTGCACGCTGGCTGACGCGATTACAGCCGCCAATACTGATGCTGCTGTCGCCGGATGCGACGCCGGGAGCGATGCGGACACGATTACTCTTTCCAGGAATATCACCTTGTCAGCAACCTTGCCGGCCGTCACTTCCGATATCACGATTGAGGGCGCTGAGTATAGCATCTCCGGAGATGATCAGTTTCAAGTCTTAAATGTGGATGGCGAGACCCTCACGCTGAATGACTTGACTGTTTCCAACGGATTAAGTAATACCACAGGCGGCGGCATCTCTGTCATTAATGGCTCTCTGTTACTAAACAACAGTGAGGTCCTCGAAAATGTAGCCGCTGATTCCGGTGGTGGCATTTACGCCAACAACAGTGAAATTACAGTGAATAGCAGCGAAATCAGCCGCAACGCCGCAAATAGAAGCCACGGCGGTGGCATCTATTTTGTCAGTACCTCTGACGAACATTCCTTGAGCGTCACTCACAGTTACCTAAAAGAGAATACGGCTCTCCAGGATGGAGGCGCCGTCTATCTCTCTGGCGGTAATGTTGACATTCTCAAAAGCAGCTTTTTCCGCAACGTGGCTGACGAAGGCGGAGCGCTCGAAATCAACAGCGCCACCATGACTGTCACCAACAGCACCTTCGGCTACAACTCTGCCAGGGAGGGAAGCGGTTTGAGCGCGTTTGCCTCGGACATCAGCTTGCTCCACACCACCTGGGCATATAATTCGGCTCGCGAGCAGGGCGGAGGTCTGGCGCTCATCGGCGAGACCAGCAGGCTGAGCATACTCAATACCATCATCAGCGATAGCCCCAGTGGCGGCGACTGTCACAGCGGCCTCGCCGCGGACCAAATCATCGCCAATACATCCAATATAATCGAGGATGGCTCCTGTCCATTGCTGCAGGCTGGGGACAAAATGCCAGAAGAGATCCAAGCGGCTCCAGAAGCAGAAGACGATGAGATGGCTCTGGTTGCCGAAGCGCAGACCGCCGATGAAGAAAGCGCGGAAGACGAACTGCGCGCGCAGCAGGAAGAAGTTGACCCAGCCCCGACCCCCAACGATCCGAAGCTGCGGGGAGCCACAGGTTGGCCCCCACACTTCCCGCTGCAGCCGAATAGCCCGGCGATGAATTCCGCGGATTCCGATTTGTGCGATAGCTTGGAGCTTGACGAAGATCAACCCGGCACGACCCGGCCTCAGGGACCCGGTTGCGAAATCGGCGCTTGGGAAGCGCCGCCAACACCTACGCCCGTGCCACCTACAGCGACGCCCATGCCGCCTACAGCGACCCCAACAGACCAGCCTACCCAAACGCCGCCACCAACCGCTACAGCCACCGCCACGCTTCCTCCCTCGGATGGCACGCCACCGGCTGCCTGCGTCCACAGCGTGGCGCATGGCGATACCTTGTTCAGCTTGGCGCAGCGCTACAACACAACCGTGGAAGCCTTCCGCCGCTTCAACCAACTATTGTCAGATTCGCTCAGTATCGGACAAGTGTTGTTGGTGCCGGTTGACAATTGCGACCCGGACCCGTACGTGTGTGTGACTCCTGCCAACGTATACGTGCTGTCTGCCAGCGGTTATGTTCAGTGCATGGACATTAATACCAACAGGCTCGACAAACATCCGGCTCTCGCATCGGGTATGATTTTTGCGGTAGAAATACGCGGTTTTGTCAATCAGGGCAGCGAAGTTTGCTTCCCGGGTCAAGGAAATATTGTTTTCCTGGATACCATAACATCCCCGCCTATCGTTTCGACGTTGTCGTCCTATGGTAAATCGGGTTTGATCTGTGGCCAGATAGATCGTCCCGGCATCGTTGTCCTGGTCGCGCTAGAGTCGCAAGATGACGCGGCACAGCCGGAAACGGTCTTGCCATCGATTAGCACAGGCGTTACAAAAGCGCTTTCCAATTGCGAGGTCTCTACTAATGAAGTAACCCGACTGCTCGATACCCCGGGGGATGGCGCCGTCATAGGACTCATTCCCTTTGGCACCACCCTTAACGCTCATGAACGAACTGCAGACCAGTTCGGCGTTACTTATCTGGACACGAGGGGCTGGATAAACGCTGGCGCTGTTCAGAAAGCGGGCACTTGCGATTAAACGGCTGAGCGGCGCAACACCCTTACGTGCCTGTTGATCATGCGGTAGTCCTGTTCGATGTCTTCGCAGGTCTGCCAGCGCGAGGCGCGGAAACAGAATTCCTGTGGTAGCATCACAAGCGGATCATATCCCTTGCTTTGGCGCTGCGGTCGGGCTAATAACAAGCCCGCTGCTGTAATGCCAGATGTTCGAAACAAATCCCCTGGCTTCGTTGTTGGAATCGCAGGCTCAGTCATTGCGCTATCAGGTGAAATTTGATCGCCATGTCTGTGGCGCTGGCATTCGTTATGTACTGAGTAATGGTTATTAAATCATAGCGATATGCTGAGGAACCTACGCTCGTCCAACCTGCAACTGCGGATAACGTCCTCTGGTGGACGCGGAGCAACCCGCCGGTATGCCGCATCTCAACAGGCAATAACAGTCGTATATTGGCGATACAAATTAACGAGACAGATACGTCAGCATGTCGTCGACGAATGCCTGCACGCGCGGTCGTATATCATCGGGCATCAGCGCGTCCGTTCCTGGATCGACGCGCCAGCGCAGCGCCTGATCAATCAGCGTTGCCCACTGTGGAAAGGACTGCGCTGCCCAAGCCGCAGACTTGATTTTGGATGTCGGCTGCCCATGGATCACCGTGTAAAGTCCACGAGCGGTTGTCAAAACGATATAAGACAAGAAAGATTTGCTGTCGGCAGACATGGCGCTGTCGCGGTACGCCTCAATATGGGTTCGTACTGCTTCAATGTAGTGGGCTGGCTCTATTGGATCGATCAGGCTGACGATCGCGGGACCATATAACGCGACACCCGTCTCCCTTAACATATACCAACTGATCAGCCAATCGTGTCCGGCGTCGACTTGATGGAAGGGCTCGCCTGGACTGATGATGGCGATCCGACTATGTCGCTCGCGGAAGGTCTCTAGCGCGTCCAGCGAAATGTAAGCCAGTTCCAATCTGTCGTCCCATTCGGGATAGCTGATAAAGACTTGCTGGTGCATTTCGTGAAGCGCACGGAAGAGTGCGTCGTCGAGACTTCGATCCAAGACCACGACCAAATCCAGATCGCTGACCTGCGCGTCGAAATCCTCAGTGACAAGCGATCCGTACAGATAGATTCCGACCAGGTTATCGTGTAGGACTTGGCTGACACCGGCGACGAGCCTTTCCAGCACCTGGGCTACCTGAGGACTGTCAACAGCCTGCGTGAAGTGGGGAGTAGTCATGTCTCAATTGATCGCCCGGGAGTGGGACGGCTGCGCGCTGCGCATGCTTGCGTTCTCCATGTGAATTCGGCCTACCAATATTGCGCCATTTGGCAATGTTTCGGCTACACTATAGCCTATCGAAAAGCAAAACGAAAGCACATTAGGATGAGGATCGCACGCGTAGAAACCACTGTTGCCGAACAACGCTTGGAGACCCCATTTTTCTTTTCGCAGTTTGGTTTCGACAGGCGTCAAATTTGCCTCGTCAAGGTGATCGCCGAGGACGGTAGCTATGGCTGGGGTGAGGGTTATGGACCGGCTGGCGTTATTCAAGCGGGTGCGGAGTTTCTGGCGCCGCTTGTCATTGGTGAAGATCCATTGCAGGTCGAATCCGTTTGGAACAAGATGCACTTGCGCTCGCTGGATTATGCGCGGCGAGGTGTTCTGGTGGCGGCGATCAGCGCAATCGACATTGCCATTTGGGACTTGCGCGGCAAGCTGCTGGGGCAGCCGGTTTCTGTGCTTTTGGGCGGCAGGCGTCGGGAAATGGTCAAGGTATACGCCACAGGTATGTATTTTGTCGACACCGATGACCTGATCGGAAAGCTGGTCGAAGAGGCGCAAGGTTATGTGGCGGAGGGATTCAAAGCGCTAAAAATGAAAGTGGGCCTGGGTGTAGAGACGGACGTTAAGAATGTGCGCGCGGTACGCAACGCCATCGGCGCCGACATTGAACTAATGGTGGACGCCAATCACGCCTATTCTCGGAGCGAAGCCTGGTCCTTCGCCAGGCAGATAGAAGAGTTCAGTATTGCCTTTTTCGAAGAGCCGGTTTCGCCCGAGGATTACGAGGGATATCGAGAGTTGCGTGGGCGCACAACGATTCCCATTGCGGGCGGGGAGTGCGAGTACCTGCTGGCGGGTTTTCGCCATCTGTTGAGCAATCAATGCGTCGATATCGCGCAGCCTGATATCTGTGGCACGGGCGGATTGACCGAGACCAAGCGCATCGCGACCTTGGCGCGGGCTTTCCAGACGAATGTGCTGCCTCACAGTTGGGGCACGGGCATCGCTTTTGCGGCGGGCTTGCACTTGGTCAGCACGCTGGATCCGCTGCCGGGTCGTATGCGCATGCCGGATATGATGCTGGAGATGGATCGCTCGGAAAACGCCCTGCGCGACAATCTTACTGCGCCGCAGTTCCAAGTGGAGGACGGCTATGTCGCTGTCCCGAACGCGCCGGGACTGGGTGTTGATGTGGATCCTGACCAGTTGGCGCGCTTCACCGCCGGCGGCTAGCGCATGAATCCGATTACCCTGCGCGAGATAGAAGCCGCGGCGAGCCGCATCAGGGGTTCTGTCCTGCGCACGCCGCTGCTGCGCTTGCCAATGGAGGACGCGCCGGCGCAGATCTATCTCAAGCTGGAGAACTTGCAGCCGATCGGCTCTTTCAAGCTGCGGGGGGCCGGCAATGCCATGGCATCGGCAGCTCCAGAGCAACTGACGGGCGGCGTTGTCACGGCGAGCGCGGGCAACATGGCGCAAGGCGTGGCCTGGAATGCGCGGCGGCTGGGCATCGCTTGTCATGTGGTGGCGCCGGATCATGCGCCGGAAACCAAGCTGAACGCCATCCGGCGCTTGGGCGGCGAGATTGTCAAGGCGCCCTTCGACGAATGGTGGGACATCATCCTGAGCGGACGATACGAACCGTTGCCGGGGCTGTTTATCCATCCCGTGAGCAACCGCGATGTCATTGCCGGCAATGGCACAATCGGCTTGGAGATCCTGGAGGATTTGCCCGATGTCGATGCGGTGATCATCCCCTATGGCGGCGGCGGGCTGAGCAGCGGGATCGCGTCCGCGCTTCGCGCGCTCAAACCCGAGACGCGCGTTTTTGCAGCCGAAGTCGAGACGGCAGCGCCACTGGTGGCATCGCTCGCTGCCGGGCGACCGGTCGAGGTCGAGTACCAGGCGAGTTTCGTCGATGGCATCGGTGGCAAGAGCGTGCTGCCCGAGATGTGGCCGCTGGTAAGCGACCTGCTGGATGGTTCGCTGACCGTTTCGCTGGATGAGGTGCGGGAGGCGATTCGCCTGCTCGTTGAGCGTCAGCGGGTCATTGCCGAGGGCGCGGGCGCGGCGTCGGTGGCGGCAGCGCTGTCGGGCCGAGCGGGCGCCGGCAAGGTGGTCTGCGTGGTATCCGGCGGGAATATTGATCTCGAAGTGCTGTCGGGGATTCTGAGCAAATAGTCGCCCATCCCCCGGCCCTGCATATTCGCGGTTTTGTAGCGTCGTTTAATCCGAGGGCGGGACGGAGGCCAGGACGGGCAGGCCGACTGCAATTTCGATGTCTTCGCGGCGGCGCACGATGGCGCTTTCCAGGTATTCCAGCACGAAAACAAATATGCCGCCGACGAAGATGCCGGCGATGAGACCGACCAGGGTGTTGATCATGACGTTGGGACGGGCGCGGAAGGGCACGGGGTTGTCTTGCAGGGTGGCGACGATGCGGTCTTCACGGCGCGCTTGTTGATTGAGTTGGTCGCGGTATTCCACCAGCAGTTTGCCCCATTCCGAGGCGATGCGGACAGCTTGTCCGGGGTCGGTGTGATCGGCGTCGATCTGGATGAGCAAGCTATTGACATCGGGCGCGATGCGCACGTTGGCGCGCAATTGTTGCGGGATCATGTCCATCTGCAGGCGGTCGATGACTTCGGCGGCGCGCCGCGAGCTATCGAGGTAGGCGACGTGGTTGTTGAGCGTCTGCTTGGCGGCTTGCGTCAAGCCGAAGTCGCTGCGGCTGGGCACGATCAGCACCTTTTGGGTGGCGCGGTAGACCGGCGTCATCTGGCGGCTGAAGAAGAAGGCGGCGCCGGCGGCGATGATGCCGAGCAGCAGCATGATCCAGCCGCGGCGGATGAGGATGCTTCCGTAGTCGATGAGGTTCATGCCGGTATTTTACCATAGCGGCGGATAAGGTACATCGGGTCGTCTTTTCGGTTTATGGCCAGATAGCCGCCGCCGCGCAAAAACTTTTTTCGGCCGTTTGGCCGTTTGGCGCGGTTGTTCATTGGTGTTTTGGGCAGCGTAGCATAGGATGGGTGTGATGTGGCGTCTGGATGGTCGCGGGTTGCCCATTCGCAAGCATATCGATTGCGTGAATCATGTGTGAGAGCCTTAGCTTGTCGGCTTGGCGCCTATTGAAGTGCCTTCACTCAGTAAAAGTTCGGCTTCGCAAGGTATTCGCTCCACAAATATTTGATCTCATCCGTCGAGAACCCAATTTCAACCAAGAAGCACAATCTCAGTATAGTCTCCATGTTCGCGACGTATTTTGGAAGTTCGCTCTTCATAATCACGCTTTCGGAGGGCGTTTGAGAACGATGCGTCAGATTGTTTCGTGTTGCAACAACTCTAGTAGCAAAGTCGTCAAAGTTTCCAACTATGCTACGGATCATCCAATGGTGATCACAAAGGATTGTCTCCAACATATACTTTATCCTGGAGTTAAACGAAAACTTGTTTCCATTGCCTATCATCGCCTTGAGGTTTTTACGAAGTGGTTCTTCGACCCACGGCGGTATTGCAGCTTCCAGCGCACCTACCACGCGTTTATACGAATGCTGCGTCGGGTATTTGCCGCCATACATTGTTCTCTGATAGGCCTCCATCATCTGAGCTATGTATAGAAACTTGGTTTCAGCGTCTAAATCCTTTTGATAATAGAAACGGAAGTAGAGGTCCAATACCGTTCGCAGCGTCTTGCTTCGGTCTATCCACGTTGACAAGCGTTCTCCGAGCAATCCGTTCTTCTCTAGGTCTTCAAACCGAAATAACATGTCCCACCGCGTGAGATTCTTTGCCTTATCGAGGTAGCCTGGAATTGGAAAACAGATTGACAAGCCTTGTGCGTCTTCGTCGGTTGGCACTCCCGTAACGTTAAGCGGATAGTTGTAGTTGCCCGTTGCCATCGTCAACATGGTCGGCAGGAAAAAGTTAACGAGAGGAAGGTATTCCCAGAAGGATATCGCTTCCCCCGATTTGGGCTTCAAGGTAATTTGTGCCTGGTCTCGAAATGATATCCAGCTTGTTCGCTCGAACCAAGGTGGAAAACAACCTCTGTAACCGAATGAAATCTCGAAGTCTTGGACAACGGCATGTATAGGATTAAATGGCGAATACGTAACGTCAAAACCGTAGTCTGTGTTAGGAGCTTTCACCTCGAAATTCAGGTGGCCCATCCATTCATCGAGATGCGTGTAACCAAGAGAAAGTTCGTCAAGTACTATGTCATCCACTGTTTCAAAATGTGCGCCAACGAAGACCGTGCTGACAAGGAATATACGCTTACGTGTGAGATATTGTCCCGACATTGCAAACGGGTAATCCGCTAACGAGCAGTGACAAAGAGTTACGGCCGTTGCGTTCATCGTGCCTAACAAGATCGGAATCGGTTGGAGCGGACTCGCTTCTAAGGCAAAATCATTGTCGTCTTGACCTTCAATGGTGATTTCAAGCTTCGCCCAATCGTTTGGCGCAAAAGTAAGTTTTCCATACCGTTTCTCATTGCACTTGCCTGGTAACCACCACTCACCGATGTATTCAAAGCTCTCCATTTTTCGTCCTCGACATGCCGTTAAGTTTAGCACTATTGGAATTTGTCAGATGACTATTGTAATACCATAAGAAAAGGAAGGGAGTAGCAAAATTGAGATGAATTGCAATATGGCTGTATCGGTACCACTGTTGAAGTCAGCCCTTGATATCAATCACAATCTTGACCGCGCCTTCGTCTTGCAGGTGATGCATCGCATCGGCCTCCAGCACGTCCTCGAATTTGAAGCTATGCGTGATCATGCGGGCGGTGTCGACTGCGCCGCTGCTGATGTAGTCCACCGCGGGTCACTTCCCGGTTAGCAGTTTAAACTGATACTCCGCCATGCCGATAAGACGTGTCATGATGGCGGCGCCCATGTCGAGTTCGCCATTCGTCCGTTTGAGTACATCCGAGGATTCGGCTATCGCAATATCGAGACCCGGCAAGGCGCCTGCGCTTCCCTTGATGGCAGCGGACAGATTCGAAATCTCTGCAATAACACCGGGAATCTTGTCCCGTAACCGGGTGAGTTCATTAGCCAAGTCGCGAATCGTGGTCGGGTCAGTGTCGTCATTTTGTCCGGCATCCAGAAGATAGAAGCTGATGCTCTGCTCCAATTCTGTCCACATTTGGTTCAGGGTTAAATCTGGATCGTGGGTGCTTGACGAAAATTGAAGCAAGATAGACGAATAACGCTCGATTATGTCGCGCTTTTGTTCGTCTATGTCGTTTGGAACGGGAGCAAAAAGCAGCAGATCAATCGTTTCCTGCGCGATGACGCGGACCTGAGTACCCAGCTTGCTGGTCGCGTTTTGAAAGTAATCGATCTGCTCGCTGATTTTGCCCAAAACGTCTTTTGGCATTCCCCATACGCTTGCCCATTCGGGGACCTTGGCTTCCTTCACGACCATGTCGGCATCCTTTCATGTTCTGGCGGATGGTTGTGTGATTATCTGTCTTGAAGCGATTCCCGCGAAGCTACTTACCATGTTAGAGAAAACATAATTGCCTTGTTCAGCTCGTTCAATAGCGCTCAACAACTTCTTAGAAAGGCCCGATGGCTGATCTTCTTCTAAGACATAGGGAATCACGTTTTGCGACTTGATGTCAAACATGCGGTCCAGAGACTGTGAGATTTGTAATGTCCTTTTGTTCAAAGTGTGCGCTATACCCAGTTCATATGTCACATTTGAATTGCTGCCTGTGAGATCAGCAATTATGATGTCGGCGTCCCATAGGCTTTGTACGATTTGGTCGTAGATGTTTTCGTAAAAGACGCTGTCCCTGCTGGGATCGTCTGCGCGGCTGACACTGTAGCCAGCATCTTCCAAAGGAACTTTTATCAGGTCACGATAGACTGCGTCGAATTCGCTGTCAAATGGCATGATTACGAATACGTTCATGAATGATCCAGCGCTGCAATGTAAGTGAGAACAATGTTAGAGATCTTTTGTTCTATTGTCAAGCAAAATCACTGACCGGGATTTGCATCTAGTTTCGCCGCGTCACGATATTGGCTGTGCTTAGCCGTTAGAGCGAAAACTCATCCATGTTTATGCCGCCGCTGATGCGCTCCTACCCCTCCATATCTATGACAATCTTGACCGCGCCTTCGTCTTGCATGTGGTGCAACTCGTAGGCTTCCAGCACGCCCTCGAACTTGAAGGTATGCGTGATCATGCGGGCGGTATCGACGGCGCCGCTGTTGATGTATTCCAGGGCCTGGCGCGTGCAGGCGTGGCCGGGATCGTTGATCGTGCCCACGCGCGACTTGACCGTGAGCGACTTCCAGAAGGACTCGAAGATGGGGAAGTCCATGGTTTCGAAGCGGGGCACGCCGAAGAGCATCACAAAGCCGTCGAAAGGGGCGATCGCTATCGCCAAGCGGATGGCCGCTGCTTCGCCGGCGGCTTCGATCACGATATCGGGCAGCTCTCCGTCATTGAGAGCGCGCAGGGCGTCCCTTGTTGACGCTGGCGACAAGTCTGCGTTGTGGATGGTGTGCGTGGCGCCGAATTGCCGGCCGAATCGCAGGCGGTAGTCCTTGAGATCGAGTGCGATGATCTTGGCTGCGCCGCGCTGCTGCAGCTCGAAGTTAAACCATAGACCGGCCGAACCCTGTCCGATGACAGCGACGGTCTTGCCATGCAAATCAGGCAGTATCTGCGAGGCATAAAGCACGGTGCCGAATTGCTGGGCTTGGACCGAGTGTTCCAGCGGCGTGGCGGGGTCGAGCGACAGCAGGTGGTTGATGGGCGCCAGGTAGTATTCGCTCATGGCGCGGTGATCGGGCGCCAGGCAGAGTACACGCTGGCCGACCTGGAAGCCGCTATGAGCCGGATCAATGGCTTCGATTACGCCGACCATTTCGTGGCCCGTTTCACCGGCCTGCGTGGGATAGCTGCCGTCCGGCAGGTAATGGATATGGCGGACATCGCTGCCGCAGAGGGACAAGCGCAGGGTCTTGATGATGGCGTGGTCGGCGCGCAGTTGGGGTTTTGGCGCTTCGACAATAACGGGCTGGCCGCGGGCGATTATCTGGACAGCTTTCATCTGATGTTTTCTCCTGCAAAGCTTGAAGCAACGGCGCTGAGTATAGCATCATTGCTTCCTTTCGTCAGGCGAACTTCGGGCGCACTCTGGGGCTTGCCTTGCGTTAGAATGGGCGCATGATATCTCGTGTATGGTTCGTGTTGCTCTTTGCTGCCGTCTTGCTCGCGGGCGCTTGTACGGATGCGCCGGGGCGTGACACTCCGTCCGCGGCGAACGGTGTTGAAGTGGCCACGGTCGCCGCGACTGTGGCTCTGCCGGTCTACCCGACCTTGACGCCGCATCATGTCTGTGAAGGCGCGCCGGAATCGAGGTTGATTTTGGGGGAACGTGGGCGCGTCCGTTTGACCGAGGACGGCAAGGCGCTGAATCTGCGAGCGGGTCCGGGCATAACGCACGAGATTCTCGATCAGATCGAGCCGCTGGCCGATTTTCTGGTAGGGGACGAAAGGGCTTGCGCCGACGGCTACAGCTGGTTTCTGATCACGTATGAGGGTCAGGCGGGCTGGATTGCCGAGGGGGACAGCACAGCCTATTATGCCGAGCCGCATCTGCCGGGGTAGACGAACTGGGTTGTTAGCCCAATTGTCACGTCAGTATTGTCAACTCCAACATTGAAATGTGTCGCATAGCATTACTAATTGACCTTAATTTCATCACCCGATTCGCTAGTTTCTGCGAGTCGGTAGGTCATTTGAGTTATGGATTCATCTGAGCCGGTCGGCAACTCGAGCTGTTTCCTAGCCGCTATCATGTCAAGCTCGTGGTTATCCTTTCTTATTGTAATCTCTAACTCGCGTTCCTTTTTCGTCAACGCACTGTCGAACATGCCTCTGATAAAGTCAGTAATTGACGGCAAAACATGAGCAACGGCCAACGCAATGAGTATAAGCGCGTTGGGGTTTGCGGTTAAGATGTACGCGATCGCTAAGATCGTGACTATGGCAACCGAGGTAGCCGCAATAAGGGACTTGTTGCGGAATGACACAATCTCTTCTTGTTCTCGCTCCGCCATCGAGAACAGGTGCTTTGCGCTACCTGGATAAATCTCCTCGTAGCGCGCAAACTCTTCCGCAGGTGGGATTGGGCCCGAATAACTGCTAACTTGTGTTACACGCCGAGTGACAGAGGCATCAGTGTCTTGGTTCTCGTCTTTAGCGGACTGGTTTTCACCTTCTACATTGTGGTTTCCGGCGTTAGTCACGGTCGTTGACTCGTCTTCTTTCATGAGCGCGTTGAGTCTCCACCTCGTGGTCCTGCAAGGCTAAAGCCAAGTATTTACCGACGAGTGTCCATGATTTTTCAACGTCGGACTGTCTGTTCCAATATAAGTGAGGGTGACGGTGCGACACTGAATTGATCGTTGGCACTCTCGCAATACTTGTTACACCGTCTAGAACGGCATTTGTTCGCATCATCACTCTACTGCTCATTGTATCCACTCCCCTACCATACAACGGTGTTCCCACTTTTTCAGAATACAGGAGATACTTTAGGATAACATAAGAGTTGTCTCAACTTCAAAACACCATGTTTAACTATTTGCGACAAGCAATCACCGTACAATTTGAGTTTTCATCGGTGCGAGGCAGGGCAACTAGCATAATCAATTGGATGACGTGAAAATGATTCAAAGAGTCCTGTTCAGCGTTGCACCAAACTATAGTACATTATGTTGCTACAGAAAATCAAGACGTCAGCTATGCAGCAATCACTGTGATTCGTAATATACACGTCTTGATGAAGTGTGGAGCTGTGCAAAAAAACATTGTTTGATTCACACCACCGCCGCAGATGGCGGAATGGCAAGTCAAAGGACAAGAAATGAGCGAGCAATACACCTTTCAAGCCGAGACGCAGGAACTGCTGAATATCCTGATTCATTCGCTGTATACGGAAAAAGAGATCTTTCTGCGCGAGTTGATCTCGAACGCGTCGGATGCCTTGAACCGGCTGCAATTCGAGATGTTGACCAACGATAACGTGCAGGACGCGCAGGCCGACCTGGAGATTCATATCGAGGTCGACGAAGAAAAGAAGACGCTGACGATCAGCGATACCGGCATCGGCATGAACCGCGACGAGATCATCGATGGCTTGGGCACAATAGCCAAGTCGGGCGCCAAGGCTTTTTTGCAGGCGATGGAGGAAAAGCCGGATGGCGGTTCGGCGGCCGATATTATCGGGCAGTTCGGCGTGGGATTCTATTCGGCCTTTATGGTGGCGAAGCAAGTGGACGTGGTTTCGCGTTCGCATCGTCCAGAGGACGATGCGGTCAAATGGTCGGCGACCGGCGGCGCCAATTACACGCTGGAAACGGTCGATAAAGATGTGCGTGGTACCGAGATCACGGTTCATCTCAAGGATGACGAAGAGGAGTTCACGCGCGCCTTCCGCATCAAGGATATCATCCGGCGCCATTCCGACTATGTGTCCTTTCCGATTTTTGTCGGTGATGACGAAGAGCCGACCAATAAGCAGCAGGCGATCTGGCGGCGCAATCCCTCGGAGGTGGAAGACGAGGAATACGACAGCTTCTACAAGATGCTGACCATGGACTTTGCCGGCGCCAATCATCACATTCACATGCGCGCCGATGTGCCGATGCAGTTTTATGCCTTGCTCTTTGTGCCGAGTGGCGCGCAGCCCAACATGTTCAACCCGCGCAAGGAAGCCGGGTTAACGCTCTACGCGCGCAAGGTGCTGATCGAAGAATACAATCGCGATATTTTGCCGGAATATCTGGCATTTGTGCAGGGCGTGGTCGACAGCGAGGATCTGCCGCTGAGCGTCAGCCGGGAGAGCATTCAGGCGACGCGGGTGATGGCGAGCTTGAAGAAGTCAATCACGCGCAGGGTGCTTTCCGAGCTCAAACGCATGGCCAAGAACGACCGCGAAAACTATCTCAAGATATTTGGGGAATTCGGCGCTTATCTCAAGCAGGGTTTAGTGATGGAGAGCGAGGACCGCAGCGATCTGGAACCGCTGATGTTCTTCTCAACCACGCACGATGACGATCCGAGCGTCTTTTACTCGCTGGATGACTATGTCGAGCGGATGTCGGAGAACCAGGACGATATTTATTATGTGGTGGCGGACGATTACAACAGCGGATCGCGCAGCCCACATCTGGATGTTTTTCGGCAGCGCGGGATCGAAGTCCTGTATTTCACGCATCCGGTTGATGCCATGCTGCCGATGGGTATGATCGACTTCAAGGGACACAAGCTGGTCAGCGTCGATTCCGCCGATCTGGATGTGGGCGATGTCGGTGATGTCAGCGAGGTGGAAGAGACGGCGCGCGAAGCGCTTGAGGCGGATTCATTTGTTTCGCTTACCGAGCGCGTGAAGGCGACCTTGGGCGGACGCGTTAGCGATGTGCGCGAGAGCAAGGCGCTGGTGGACAGTCCGGCGCGCCTGGTCAGCGAAGACGAGAGCAACAGCCGTTACATGTTCCGCATTAATCGCATGCTGGACAAGGACTACGAATTGCCGGTCAAGGCGTTGGAGCTTAATCCGCGGCATCCCTTGATGCACAACTTGAGCACACTGATCGAAAATGGCGGCGAGGACGGGTTGATTGACGCGGTGGTGGAGCAAGTTTTTGAATCGGCGCTGCTGCAAGACGGCATTCATCCCGATCCATCGAGTATGGCGGATCGGCTGACCTTGCTGATGCAAGCCGCGACCGGATCCGTGAGCGGGGAGCTGGACTTCACAAATGTCCGCACGGTGATTAGCGAGCCGGCAGCGGTCGACCACGAGGATTTGATCACGCTCGATGACATTGAAGACGTGGACTTCGAGCCGGCCGACCTGGAAGACGACCAGTCGGCGACCGGGAAAGAATAAGGAGTTGCGGGCGATCCACCAGGTCGCCCCGCCCGTCGGTTTATATTGGCTGAGCCCTCCACAACCTGTTAGCTGCCTGCCAGAGCATTGGAACAGGAGTGAACAAGATGACCGAGCTTAAGACACAGCGCAACCATGGTGATGTGATGGAATATCTCGACTCTGTGGAGAATCAGCGTCGCCGAGAAGACTCCCTCGTCTTGCTTGATGTAATGAGTGAGATCACAGGCGAGCCTGCGGAGATGTGGGGCGGCAGCATCGTCGGCTTCGGCTGCTATCACTACGTCTACGAGAGCGGACGCGAGGGCGACTGATTCTTGACAGGATTTGCGCCGCGCAAACAATCGCTGACACTGTATATCATGCCCGGCTTCGAGCACTACGACGATTTGCTCGCTCGCTTGGGCAAGCACAAGATCGGCCGCTCCTGCTTGTACATCAACAAACTGGCGGATGTCGACATGGACGTGTTGCGAGAACTGGTGGCGGAATCGGTGTCTCATATGCGCAGAACGCATGGCGCAACCGAATGACCCGCCCCTTCGTAATAGTGAACACAGGGCATCCGATAGCAGGCGAATCCTGTGTATAATGAGGGCAAATTGGAAACGCGATTCATTGGATCAAATACGGGATCAGACGCGATGGATGGTCTGAAGTTGCTCGGTCAAATAGGCAAAGGCATTGTCAAGACGGTGGAATTGGTTGGCAAGGGCATCGGTTTGACGGGCAGAGCGATCAATGACGGTTCAGTTGCAGTGAGGACAGCCATGCCAGTGACAGAATTGACCTCGGTGTTCAATACGACTGATGAGACGATCAAGTTTATCAACCAGGAGTCCCCGCGGGATAGCAAGGAGATCTTGCCACAGAGTGCGGTGTCGCTGAAAACCGAGAAGACGGCCGGCGCCTGGGTGCCCTGGTTTCATCCGCCGCGTTTTTCGCCCTTCAACCGCAAGCGTATGGAGATCGTGGTGGACGACGTCGCGGTGATTTATATGTGGCAGCGCGACGATCACGTGTATTGGTGTAACCGGCTGGATAGTCAAGGCAATCCGGCCAAAGCCTATGAGGTGCCGGGCATCTCACATGTGGGCGGCAAGCGCATGCTGGTCGTGCGCAATGACCCGGAAAACGGCTATAGCGCGTTCTTGAGTGAGAGCGTGGAGAATAAGTAGTGCGGATTTACGCGATTGGGTTTGGCGCTAATCAAGCAAGCGAACGCAGAAAGTAGCCTGGTGCGAGTCATGAAGTGCACCATCCGCGCAATACCGATGAACTACGGTTGATCTCAGGAAAGAGCGGGGAAATGTACGACAATCACAGAAAGTCGGACGTCTCGCCGGCTGCTGTAGAAATCAGAGACGTGAAGCTCCGGCTCCATGTGCTGGAGCATAAGGTCGATGCCATTCTCAGCAAGCTGGATAATTTTGCTGATGACCGGGTGGGTGTTAAGGATCGGCTGCATGCTATAGACAACAGACATACGCTGATTTTAGAACAACTCCTTGGCCTCAACAAAGACTTAGTGAATATAGCCATTCTTTATAGAAGGCTTCGCGAATGCGTTGAAGAAAATCTCATAAACATCCTAGATGCGCTAAAGATCAGTGACGGTCTTCTTAGAACGCTTGCTTCCGATTCAGGCGATTCTTGGGAAGATGTTGCTTGGTCCGTTGAATACATGCACAACGATATCCGCCGTGCTGTAACTGAACTGACAAATGTGTCTTGGGACGAGATCAGTGAAAGCAACGAACCACATTACAAACAAGACGAGAAACTTGAGGAAGTTCAGGAAGAGCTGCAAGATCTAATAGATCAGGGATCGTCTACGATAAAGAGTTGGCAACTAGAGGAACTGCTTGACAACATCGCGCGGAACAGTTGGTGACATCTTCCTTCCAGCGGGTCAACTCGCAAGTTTCTAACCAAACCTCGATTCCAGCCACTAGACTCTTTCAGGGTGACGACATAGACTTATAGGCAATGTATAAATGACGCCCGGGTATTGCAACAGCCCGGTCGCTTCCCAGTATCCGAGGAGCATACTCCCATGAACAACAACAGCTTACCGCAGGACGCTGCCGATAAACAGCGAGAATTGCCGTTGACTTATGGCAGCTACGAAGAGCAAGGGAAAGCGTCAATGCGCAATCTCGAACGGAGCAACAACATACTTATCGAGGCAACAGTTACACCAACAATCCGGCGCGTCGACAAGCTAATCCGCAATTGAGTCCGCATACCGTAGCGACAGCAATGTTGCCGCTAGCCGGTTGACTTGTGCTTTGCGGGGTTGCGAAGTCAAGTATGTAAATTCCAAACGTCCATTTGACGGGTGAGACGTAATATGATCACAACGATCGCCACGATTTCGGTTTTTGTCGAAGATCAGGAGCGCGCCAAAGCCTTTTACACTGAAAAGTTGGGAATGGAATTGCGAACCGATGCCGAGATGTTTCCCGGCGCCGCCATGCGTTGGCTCACCGTTGCGCCGGAAGGCTGCCCGACTGAGCTGTCGCTTTTCCCCATGGGCGGGCAGTGGGAGCATTATCGCGAGGCGATGGGCAAGCCGCAGTGTTTCACTTTGCATTGTGATGACATCGACGAGACCTATCGCGAGCTCGCGGAACGGGGCGTGCAATTCCTGGGCGAACCGCAAGTGCAGCCTTGGGGAAGCTTCGCGATCCTGGTGGATTCCGAGGGCAATCAAATCGTGCTGGGTCAGCGCAGTTGACCGAATCCCATCTCGCTTGACTGATAACCGCAGTATATTGCCAGGCGACGAACGTGCTTGTCGTGGACAAGGTCGGCTATTGCGCAAGGCGGGCACTTCTTTATACTTTTCGCATCAAAGCGCATAGGAGACATGCAATGATTAACCAAGTTGGAACTGTTTCGATATTCGTGGAAGATCAAGACCGCGCCAAGACTTTTTATACGGAAAAGCTGGGCATGGAATGCACGGCGGATAACGAGATGTGGCCCGGCGCGGATTCGCGCTGGATTTGCGTCGCGCCACCAGGCGCCGAAACGCAGATCGTGCTTTATAAGTTTGACGAGAATTGGGAGCACTATCGCTCGACCTTCAAACAATCGCAGTCATTGACCTTGCAGTGTCAGGATATCGACGAGACCTATCGCATTTACAAGGAGCACGGTGTTCAGTTTTTCGGCGAGCCGGAAACGCAAGCCTGGGGTCGTTTCGTGATGCTGGTTGATAGTGAAGGCAACAGCCTGATTCTGGTTCAGGTTGCCCATTGATGGATTTGCTGAAGCTGTCGGAGCGGGTCGGAGAGGCATTGCTGCGCGCCGGGCTCACCGTTTGCACGGCCGAATCCTGCACCGGCGGGTTGATCCTCAGCGCCTTGACGGACGTTGCCGGCAGTTCCGCTTATGTCGAAGGCGGCTTGATCACCTATTCCAACGAAGCCAAGATGAAGATGCTGGGCGTGCGCGAAGCGACGCTGATCGAGCATGGCGCAGTCAGCGCGGCGACAGCGGGAGAAATGGCCTGCGGCGCCCGCGAGGCGTTTGACACAGATTATGCCCTTAGTGTGACAGGTATTGCCGGTCCGGGAGGCGGAACGGCCGAGAAGCCGGTTGGCTTGACATTTATCGGGTTGGCGGGACGAGAAGGATTGATGGCTGTCGAGCGGCAGGTTTGGGACGGCGATCGGATTGCGAACAAGATGCTAAGCGTCGATGCGGCGCTGCAACTGCTTTTCAAGCAATTAACCAACTAGTCCGGCTGCGTCTCTTGAAAAGTGATGCCGCGATAAACCTGCGCGAGCGACAAACTACTGTTGAGCACCGTCAAGGGGATCACGTCGTCGGGGTCCGTGTAGACTTGCAGCAGCCATCCCACGTCGGCGCGCGTATATAGCTCGGCGCAAAGGCGATGCTGATCGATAATGAGGTAGGCCTGAATGGACGGTAGCTCTCGATAGAAGTCGCGCTTGGCAACGCGATCGTACTCAATGGAAGACGGCGATGTAACCTCGACCACGAGAACAGGATTGATAAGTGTCGTTTCGCTCTCGTCCTCAAACTGTTCTTTCCCGCAGACGGCGCTCAGATCGGGGTAGACGTAACGGTTATCTGCGACCTTGACTCTCATGTCGCTTGAATGAAGAAAACATTCGGTACAATCCAAGTCAAGGCCGATTGCGGCAATCGAGTTAGCCGCAATGCGACTGTGCTTGCCCGTCCCGCCGGACATGGCGTAGACTTCGCCGTCGATGTACTCGTGTTTGATGTCGTTCTCAACTTCCCATTTGAGATATTGCTGGACACTCAAACGCGGCTTTGCAGTCGCAACCATGATGCTCCTCGTATTCGACATTGGTATAGACAGTATAACTGGCGCTTTCTGAAATGGCTCCTAGCCACGAAAGACTTGAGACGGTGATTCGCCCATTCTTCACCACAAACCAAGCGTACCGCGCAAAATGCCGAATTCGCCGATGTGATAAGAATTGTGCGCGGCGACGACCAGGATCTCGCGCAGAATCGTATGGCCACGCTGTCCATGCGGGATCTGGGCGCAAAGATCGCGTGCCGGGTCGTTGACGATGTTGATCAGGGATTGCAGATCTGCGCGAATCCCGGAGATTGTTACGTTCCACATTGTGTCATCCGCTTCCAGGCGGGGATCGGGCCAGTAGTCATCGGGGAAAGTGGGATACTGGTAGTCGGGATTTCCGATGTAATCGAGGATATCCCACTGGGTGATGCGGATATGCTCGAGCAAGTGCCAAAAGGTATAGGGAACAATCTCTGGTCGGGTATTGAAGTGCGCTTCCGGAAAGTCTAGCACGACTTGGTCAAAAAGTTGATGCGCTTGCCTTTTGGCCAAGGCGTTGACAAGTTCTTCGCGAAGGTATTCATCGTTCATTGGAATTCTTCCTCCTAAATGGAATGGGCAGTTCGCAAAGTATAGCCGCTGATTTCCGCGAACTTCACCATATGGCTCAATTTGGAGCGTTTACAGTTGTTATAAGGCAGATGCTTGGCATTCGCGTGGATGCCGGATAATATATAGGCAATGCGTCCGTAAACGCAAGACCTCAAACGGGCGAACGCGTAGGCGGATTTCAGCAGGCCGCGCATGTGCGAAAGGTCGATTTTAGAATTATTTGAGGAAAGCGCGCCGGGCTCGTCTATATGAGGATAGATTGCTGCGCAGGTCAATCGTCGGATGAGCGTAGAGAACTTCTTGGCAATTCCGCCAAAATTTGCGTTACAATACTTGCAAAGCAATAGTGAGGATTGAAGTGTACGATAGTTATCCACAGCACGATGTACCGCAGAACAACCTGTTACAGCGCTTTTTTACTCAGCGCTGGAGCGCGATTGTCATAGAGATTCTGATGACCATCGTGATAACCGTTGCGGCCGGTCGTGCCTTTGATATATTCGGCCCGTTTGATGCGCCGGCGGATTCCGACTCTTCAATCCAAATAGACGAGTCACTTCCGCCTGAAATTGCTGCTGCCGTTGACGGGATTCCACTTCGGACGATCGAGCGGAAAGCACGCGAGTACTCTGAGAACGGCCAATTCGCCGAGGCCGTGGCAATGATTGATCTGCTGTCGCTGGCCATGCCGAAGGACGCCGAACCGGTGTGGTATTTGGAGATTGCGCATTTATACGATACACTTGGCGAAACCAAGAAAGCGCTGGCAAACTATCGGCGATATTCTGAACTTTTTGGCAAAAGCGAGGATCTTGTGGCACAATCAGGCATAGGCGCCGCACGAGGCGCAGGTTAAAAGGGTACCAACTGACGGAGTAGCTTGACTACTGTACAGTCAGATGTGTTATACTAAGGTTCAAGTGATTGAACCGCCTTTGTCGGAAGATGAAAGTGCGAGGTGCTTATTATGACGAAGCAGTATCCGGAATATGACATTCCCAAACGTTCCATAAAAGACCGCATCTTCAGCCAGCGCCCGAGCGCTCTTATCATAGAGGGCTTGTTGGTTCTGGTGGCCGTGGTAGTAACCATTGGATTTTTGACTCCTGTAGCGCCAATCGATGACAGCCGCAATGAATTGATTGCGGAGCTTCAAGCGATTGTTGCGGCTCAAGAAGCTGCGTTGTCGGAAGCCGCCGAAGCAGTGCAAGCTGCGGGAGCTGCTCCCCAGCCAAGCGGCATGTTGAGCGCATCTGCGATGAAGAATCTGGCTTGGTCGAATTTGTCGAACGAAGAATATCGTGCGGCTATCGCCTTGTACAGCATTCTAATCGCCAAGGGTGAGTACGACTCCAACACCTTTGCGGCGCGCGGCTATGCTTATAGTATGGTCGATGAGCATGCGTTGGCAGCGCAGGACTACAGCGTTGTGCTGGATATGGAACCAGGCAACCTGATGGCCCTGAATAATCGCTGCTGGGCATTTAGTGAGATTGACCATTTCGATCAGGCGCTTGCGGACTGCAACCAATTGATGTCGCAAGTTCCCGAGGCGGACTATCCCTTCCTGAATCGTGGTATCGTCTACGAAAAGATGGGGGCTATGGAAAGTGCGCTGCCGGACTACGTAGAGTGGATCAAGCGCATCAAGCAGCAAGTCGTCCGCAATGACAACCTGGTTTGGCAGGATAACCTGGAAGTTCAAATGTCGGAAGGCGCCGTCTACTTCTTCCCCTTCACCGCGAGCGTGGGCCAGGATGTCGTAGTGACTGCTGTCAGCAGCCAGCGTGACCTGGACGCCGATCCCCTGGTATTGATCCTGGATCCGCAAGGGCAAGCGTTTACAGCGAACGACGATACTGGCGAGTGGTGGGACAGTTATGTGAACTTCACCGCGCCGGTAAGCGGCGAATACGCGGTTGTCTTGACACATGCGGGTGGCAGTACCGAAGGGTTGATTGAGGTATCGCTGGACGTATCGGGTGAGATCACCTTGGGCAACGAGATTGCTGCTTACAAAAGCTCGGCTTACCGCGCGCTGATGTCCGACGACTACGCGACAGCGCTGGCCAACTTCCGCCAGGCCTTGAACCTCAACAGCCAGGACGCGGAAGCCATGAACTGGATGGGTGTTACCTACCGGTACATGGGCGAGTACGAGAATTCGCTTAACTACATCAGTATGGCGATGCGTCTGGATGACGATTACGCGCTGCCATATCTGTCACGCGGAATCACCTACGAAATGATGGGTGAGTCGTCTTCAAGCGCTGCGGACTATTACCACTACGCGATGCGCAACCGCAGTCGTAACTTGTATCACAGCGAGCTGCAGGGCGACAGCCAGTTCCAGTTGCCAATGCGCGAAGGTTGGGTTTACAGTATTCCGTTCAGTGCGGCAAAGGGACAGACCGTCGACATAGACGTCGACACCATGGAGCCGGGCTTTGTGGATCCCTTGATTGTGCTAGTGGGGCCTGGCAACCGCGCTCTGATCGGTGATGATGACATTTCTCGCAATGAGTATGACGCCAGCATCGACGGTTTCAGACTGCCGGCAGATGGCCAATATGTCTTGATCGTCAGCCACGCTGAGGGTGGAGCCAACGGCAACATCAACATCGACATCGAATTGAACGATCCGGTACCGATGAGCGCTTACGATATTGGTATGGGTTGCTCGGGCGGCGGCCACTGATCCCATAAAACCATTAGTATCAATAAAAGAGCAGGTCAAACGACCTGCTCTTTTTTATTCCCCGGTCGCGGAAATCACGTCCCGGAATATTCGTTTCAGTCGCGAGGTATGCTGACGCGGCAGGGGCGGCCTCGCAAATGATGCGATGTTAGCTGCAAGATGTTTTGGATTACTTGTGCCGGACAAGACGACGTGTACGCCGGGCTCATCGCGACAGAAGCGATAGGCGGCATCGGTCGTGTCACTGGCTGCGCCATCGTCTTGCAAAAACCCCAAGGGACGATCCAGGTCGATTTCGCTGGCATCGAGTTCGCCACTTTCGATCAGCGATTCCAGGGTCTGGCGCAGTCGCTGCGGCCGGCTCAGCGCGCGCCGAACTGCGAACATGATAAGCACTCCAATTTGTTTCTCGAGCGCCGGCGCCAGCACGCTCGTGCGTGCGCATTGGTTGAGCAGGTTAAAGCCGACCATAATCACGTCCCAGATGTCGTCGTTTAGCGCGCGCTGCAGCATGATATGTTGGCGATCGCGGCCCCAGGACTCGGTCACGCCAAGGAAACGAATCTTTCCCTGTGTTTGCAGATCTTGCATAAACGGACCGATTTCGTTTAGGTAGTAGTCGTAGTGTTCCGGGCGCAAGCCGTGCAAGTGATAAATATCGACATAATCGGTCTGTAATCTACGCAGGCTGTCTTCCAAGCCGGCGCGCAACTGCGCTCTGGTAATGGTGGTACCGCCCAGGCGTTTTTTGGAGGAAATGATGATCGAATTGCGGTCGCGCTGGGCGACCGCCTTCCCGATGATGTCTTCGGTACGGTAAGCTTCCGCCGTATCGATAAAGTTAACGCCGGCATCCAGCGCTTGGAGCACGAGCGCGACCGATTCCGCCTCGCTGCGGACCTGGTCGCTTTGTCCGAGGCGGCTGGGTCCGCCGGCGCCGAGCCCCATGACGGACACTTTCAATCCGGTGCGTCCCAAGATGCGGGTTTCCATGAGCATTCCTTAAATCGAAATTGGATAGGTTTTTTGACAGCCTTATTGTGCCGCAGAAGCCAAGTTTTTTCGATGTCATGAATGCCTGGCGACCAAGGACACGTTCGCCCTTTCGCGTAATATGCGGCTTCAAGCAACTAGGGTGCTGAGTGCGCAGAGAGTCCTTCCCGGAATCATACAAAACCGGGATCCGGGAACCTGGTCTATTTCCCTTGTCTTGGCGGAGTTGATCTTGGTACGGCAAAGTTTGCTATAATGCGAATCCCATAGGAGAGGCGGGGCTGCGATGAAAATCAATACGTTTTCGATAGTGGCGTATTCGGAAGATGAAGCGGCATGGGGCGTAGCGGTAGCCAGCAAGTTCCCGGCAGTCGGAGCGGTGGTGCCCTGGGCGCGGGCTGACGCCGGAGCAGTCGCGACGCAGTCTTATTCCAAAATAGGGTACGGCCCCGATGGCTTGGACTTGCTGGAAAAGGGTGCCTCTGCTCCCGAGGTATTGAGTTCGCTGCTGGTGGCCGACGAAAATGCGAGTGTACGGCAGGTAGCGATGGTAGACGCGCAGGGGCAAGTTGCGGCGCATACCGGCGGCGACTGTCACGATTGGGCTGGGCACAAGACCGGCAATGGTTATAGTGTGCAGGGCAATTTGCTGGCGGACGAAGGCGTTATCGAGGCGATGGCAAGCGGATTTCTGACATCGGAAGGCGAGTTGGCGGATCGCCTGGTGAGAGCGCTGCGCGCCGGCGAAGTCGCCGGTGGAGACCGCCGCGGCAAACAGTCGGCGGCGGTCCAGGTGGTGCGCGTAAACGGCGGCTATGGCAATGACAATGATCGCTATCTGGACTTGCGCGTTGATGACGCACAGGAACCCGTTTTGGCGCTGATGGACCTCGTGCAGTTGCATCATCTCTATTTTCAGACGGCGAAGGCGGAAGACCTGCTGCCGATAGACGACGAGATCGCCCGCGAATTGCAGACGGTATTGATTGCGCAGGGATACATGACGGGTGAGATCAACGGCGTTTGGGACGAGGTCTGTCAGCAAGTATTCTGGATGTTGATCGGCAACGAGAACCTGGAAATGCGCTGGACGCTTGAAAAGAATCGACGGTCCATTGATCGCGTCGTGCTGGAATACCTCAGAAAGCGTTACGGTTGAACGCCGTCTTGGGCGCTTAATTGACTGCTAGAGATATGAACAATTTGTTCGCTCGACTTTTGCTTGTCCTATTGGCGAGCGTGCTGCAATTACATCAACTGGGGCGCGATATCCGCTTCCATCCTGACGAAGCCAATTTCATGACTTTCGCACGTGGCGCCGCGGTCAATGGCGACTGGATGTTGCCGGGCGCGCTGGATAAACCGCCGCTTTCGATTTACCTGAGCGCCATCAGCATGGTTGCTACAGGCGTGCTTGCCGATGACATGGGTGTATTGCACCTGGATCCTCTAGCGGGCGAATTTGCCGCGCGTATTCCAAATGTCATGATGGCGATCTTGCTCACGGGACTGATGATGCGCCTGGCATGGGTCAGTTTCCGTGACGAGGCTTCCGCGTTAGTGGCGGGGCTTTTTACCGCGCTGTCACCGTACGTTCTGGCATTTGGCGCCACCGCCTTCACCGATATAGGCTTGCTGTTTTTCTCGGTATTGGCTTTGTATTGCCTGGCCTGTCATCGGTTTGGCCAGGCTGGGTTGGCGCTGGGTCTGGTGCTTTGGTGCAAGCAACAGGCGCTTTTCATTCTACCTTTGGTCGTGTTGCTGCTTTGGGCCGGCCGCGCTAGACGCGCTTCAGTCATCCGCCTGGGGATGCCCTTGGCGCTGATGTCGCTGATGCTCAACGTTTGGGACGCGGCACGCCCGGAGACTAGCGTATTCCTGCTGGGATCGGTCAACAATCTGCCAGCGCAGTGGATTGCCGATTCCGCTGACTGGCTGCCGCGACTTGTGGAGTGGGCGCGCTTGGCTGTTTGGCTGCTGGGTCCGCCCGTCGTGACCGTGTCGCTGATCGGACTAGCGGTTTTGAGTCTGTTCGTCGCGGGAGGACCGTTCACGAAGACGATGCAATCGCGAGTTTATTTGTGTTATGTCATCGCGTACATCGTGCTGCACACCGTACTCGCGTTCAATCAATACGATCGCTACTTGTTGCTGGCCTTGCCACCCTTGATCCTGTTTATGAGCAGTCGATTGCCGGGTCCGTCATGGCGCAAGGGATCGCGGAAACGACTGTCGCTTTCTTTGGTATTCGTGCTTGTAATGGTGTCTTTCGGGTCGCTGAGAATTGGGCTGCCGATCGGAGGAGATCGCGGCCAGCATGATGGGATAGACGAGTTGGCGAACTATCTGAACAGCAAGCCGGTGGCGACGGTGATTTATGATCCCTGGCTGGGCTGGGAGCTGGGGTACTATTTGGGGCAGTGGAGCGATAAGCGTCGTGTGCATTTTCCAAGCGCGGAAACGCTGGCGGATGGGGCATTGGCGCTGGACGAGGTCGAGGATCGCTATCTGCTGATGCTAGGCGATCGCCCGCATGAGGATTGGACTGCGGCATTGAGAGCTGCGGGCTTTTCTGTTACCGTTGATTATGAGAACAATCGCTTCGTTGTGTATCGTATCTCGCGTGTTCGATAATTTAGATCGACTGAGTCCCCCATTAATTGGGGGCACCAAGCGCCGTTTTCCGTCATATACTAAATATAGATAGTTTTTGCGGAGGTTGTGATGGGTTGGTTAGCGCTCTTGATTCTGGCGTTTCTCTTCCGAGGAGTGATCTTCGCCCTGCTAACCGCGTTACTGTCGCTAACCCTGAGACTAGGCGTTTTCGGTTTTATGCTTTTCGCGATAATATTGATTATCGCCGCTGTTGCGGACTAAAGGACGCGTTATGGATATACTTCAAGATCCCAACCTCATCTATTTGTTGTTGATGGCTGGACTATGGGTGAGCGCCACCGGCACTTATATTCCCGGTACGGGAATTGCCGAAATCGCGGGCGCCGGTCTGATTCTTGGCACGCTGTATTTGTTGAGTGCCCTGGCCGTGAATTGGATTGCCGTCGTCGCGATTATTGCTGGCGCAGCGCTGTTCTTTTTGCTGCCATTGTTAAAGTCGGAGTGGGAGCAGGTTGCGATCGGCGGATTGGCGGTTCAGGTTGCCGCGAGTTTTTTCCTTTTTGCCGACGCGTCAGTATCGCCAGTGCTCATTGTCTTGGGTGTGGTACTGGCGTGGCTGTATCATCGCGGCATATTGCGGGCGATATTGCGGCAGCAGCGCGAGCTCTCATCGACGCAGAAGGATGAATTCCTGGTGGGCGCTCGGGGACGCGTGATGGGCACGATGGAAGATCGCCTTACCGTGCATGTCCAGGGCGAATTGTGGACGGCGCGCAGCCGGTCGCGCTTGGAAAGCGGCACGGAAGTCGTGGTGACGCAACGGGATGGGCTGGAATTGCAAGTTGAAAAGGCCAAACGGAGCGCCTCGGATGAAGGCGCGTGAATCAATTTAAGTAAGTCTAGACAAGATAGTAAAAGGAGCTAAGTGATGAATGTTGACGGATTAACACAAGCGCTGCAATCGGGCGGGCAAGCGGTCATTCTGGTCGTTCTGCTGCTAGTCATATTTGGGATATTGCGGAGTGCCGTCCGCGCTGTCAAGGAATACGAGCGATTGGTGATCTTTTTCATTGGTCGCTTTCGCACTGTTCGCGGTCCCGGCTTGACCTTTGTCGTACCTTTCGTCGAGCTGGCGGTCAAAGTTGATATGCGCGAACGATTTTTCGATATCGAAAAACAGACGGCCATCACGAAAGACAACGCCTCGATCGGAATTGACTTCCTGGTTTACTTCCGCATTACGGATCCGGAACTGTCGACGATCAAGGTCAAGAATGTGGTTGAGGCGACGACCAATATCGCCATCACCACCTTGCGCGCTGTCATCGGCGACATTGTTCTGGACGATGTCTTGTCGCGCCGCGAAAAGATCAACGATGTGCTGCGCGTCAAATTGGACGAAACTACTGAACGCTGGGGCATAAAGATCACCACGGTGGAAATCCGCGAGATTGATCCGCCGAGGGCGATTCAGGAATCAATGAACCGACAAATGAGTGCCGAGCGCGATCGCCGCGCCGAGGTAATCATGGCGGAGGGTGAGCGGCAGGCAGCTATCGAACGCGCCGAGGGCAACAAGCAGTCGGCGATTCTGGAAGCGGAAGGTCAGCAGCAGTCACAGATTCTACGCGCGGAGGGCGAGCGACAGGCTCAGCTTTTGCGTGCGGAGGGTTATGCCGCGGCCCTGCATGCCATTCACGAACAGGCGCGCGATATTGACAGCAAGACGATGGCGCTGCAATACATGGAAATGCTGCAAAGCGTCGGCAGCAGTCCGTCTACGAAGTTTGTGCTGCCGATGGAGCTGACCGGTATGGCTCAGAATATGATGGCGACGATGAGCGGGATGGCGATTGCTGGCGGCGGCGGAGCAAACGGGTCCGATCACACGGTGACCCATGACAAGGAAGAAACCGTTGAGGCATAACGCTCAACGTGCCTAAGGGCGGGGGCGGTTCCATCGAATCGCCCCAATTGCTTTAGAAATCAAGATCCGTGGCTCGTGTGTTGGAAAGTCAACAGCGCTTGTTGAGCGCATCTCTTGTTTATTGACGGCGCCTTACTGCAGGGTGATGCTCCAAGACGATACGCCGACCACGACGCCGCCATCTTTGACAAAGATGACCGGCACCACTTCCGCATCGGGCGCGACAAAGGGAATGCCCGCTCCAATTTGCGAATCATTAAAATAGGCGAAGACAACGCCGGTCAGAGGGTCGCGGTCGAGGCGCAAACGCGCGATGACGGCGTTGACCGAGCGCTGGCTGATGAAATCCGCTACGTTGTTGCTATAGAGCGCAAGGTTGATCACGTTGGGACCAATCGCCTGCACTTGAATCCCGGCGTTTTCGCTGCCACTTGTGCTCTGGAATAAGATGCCAAAATAAACGTCTTCTCCGCTGACGACAGCCGGGTTAAAGCTGCGCAGGGTCAGATCGACTTCTATGCGGCTGATCCGTCGAGGCGCTTCGTTGCCATACCTGCTGTCGAGCAAGTCGGGCGGCGGAAAATTGAAAGTGGTTTCGCCGTCGGTCTGGCTGGCGACACCGAGGCGCCAGGTACCCTCTTGGGACGAGAAGCGTTCTTCATTCCAGAAAGGCGCGGCAAGCGAATTGCTGTATAGATCAAGCAGGTTCTGCGCGCCGCGCAGCCCTTCCGGTGGCAAGGCGGGCGTGGGCGTCAAGGTTGGCGGAGGCGTATGCGTGGGCAAGGGAGTGGCCGTCGGCAGATCCGTCGCCGTAGGCTCTGGAAAATCCGTGGCCTCCGGCATATCAGTCTCGGCCGGCACAAGGTCTTGCTGCCCTTCGGTAGTATCGTCGCTATCCCCGGCGTCCTTTGGTTCGGAGACCGCCGACGCTGACGCAGCGTCTAAGTTCTCGTCGTCTGATTCGACCGTCTCACTGTCTACGGCGGCTGCATCAATTGCCTCTTGAGCGACGATCGTAGCGGGCAGGGCGGTCTTCGTTGGCAAAGCGGTGGCGGTCGGGTTCACAGCTATGTCGGCCAGGATTGTCTCGAGGTTGCCATCGGCAGCCAGCGAAATCAAGCCACCGATAACCAGGATCAAGCCGATCACGGCCGCCATATTGAATAGCAGTCGGCTCATGCCAGCGCGCTTGCCTTTGACTGTGGTGACAGGGTGATCCGCGCCAGCCGGTTCCGCTTCGGCGACGACTTCTGACGGAGCATCATCATCGACGCCCAGCAGGGATTCTGCCTCGGTTTTGGTTTCTTCCGGAGAGCTTTCCACCAGGCGATACCAGTGGCGGAAGAGAGCATAAGCCGGATTACGTTCGATAAACAGCGCTTTGAACAATTCGTTCATATCCTCGAGCTTTTGGCTGCGGCGCATGCGGCTGGTGTAAATGTCTAGGAACTGCTCGTAGGTGTCCCGCCAGGACAACATCGATTGCGCATGTCCTTGCCCCAGCAAGTCGTCGGTCATCTTCGCCTGGATATGGATGGTGTCTCGAATCGTCGCTTGCGGTTCGTCGAGCTGGCGGTCGATATCTTGCAGCAAGCCACGTCGTTTTACGCTCAAGGCAGCCAGCGCCGCTTGCAATTGCATCATCCAGTCGCGATAGCGGGTGAGCGAGATATTCGCGTTGGATTCGGTTTCTGTGATCGCCCGCAGCACTTGCTCAATCTTGCTGCCGGCCGCGCGGAATTCTGCGCTTGCCCAGTCCTGCACCGCCGCTTCCAGCGTTCGCAAGCTGTGAACGCCGGGCGCCAGCAGGCGCGCTTGTGGATTCTCTTCAAGTTGACCAACGAGGTCGTCGATTTTGTCGAGCGATTGCTTGTCGTTTACGGAATCAAGCAGGTTCTGCGCGTCCAATAAAGCTACGCGCCGCTCTATGAATTCATCCAGTTTGCGCATCGCAGGTTGGCGATCTTCCGATTCAGGCAAAGCTCGGTCGGCAGCCGCGCGCCAAAAGCGGGCGTCTTCTATGATGCCGTCGTGCGCGTCAAGCACGCCACATAGCACGTATTGAGCGAACAGTATGCGCAGAGAGGCGGTGTTGCTGTTGCCAAACGCTTGCACGAGACCCTGTCCCATCGCTTTGAGATAGGTATCGGTGCTGGGCATTTGGCTGGCAAAGTCGCCAATCGCTTGGTCTTCTTGTTCTGTGTAAAGGTGTTCGACATCCAGCAGCGCCTTTTGCGTACGGCTTTCACTTTCGACGCCGTTGCGTTCGACCCATTCACGCGAGACATGGGACAATCGATAGAGGCGGTCGGCGATCGCCTGCTCGTTGTCGCTACGCGCGATTTCCATTGCCTGCTGCCCAAGGCGCTCGGAATCCGCCAGCTGGCCATTGTCAAAAGCCGCCCATCCATCTGCCAGCGTGCGTCCCAGATGGCCCGGCACGGAATGGCGTTCGACATAATCGGCGCCTTTGACAACGCTATGCAATTGGTCGAACCAACTTGAAAGCGTTGGGCTGATGGTGGATACGGATTTCGCGGCCGCGGTCAAGAGATCGAGCGCTTCGATCTTGTTGCCGGCGACGATGACATCCCGATAGCTCTGCCAGGCTGCTTGGGCTGCCTGGATGTTCTCCAGCATTTCGCTCAACATTTCATCAAAGAGATGCTCGGAAAACGGCGCGAGTTCGTCATGTTTTTCCTGTAGCCAGTTGGACAGATCGGACCCATCAACCGCAGGTACAAAAGTCTGGCTGGTTTGCAGGATCTCGTAGAGGTGGCTGAGGAAATCTTCGATCTGGTCCCAGACCGGATTAGGCGGATCAATCGCGCGGCTGGCATCCAAAGCGGTAAGCGCATCGCGCGGGTTGTTCGCGGCTTGTTTACCAATGACGTGCATGTTGTCGGCCAGCGCCATAGCTGCGTTCAAGGCGCGTGTGAGCGCATTGAGCGGCAGACGCCGTTCGGAGAATTCGTGCTGCAGGCTGAGCGTTTGCAGTTTAGAGTTGAGCGAACTTATGCTTTCGACCACCTCGCCATAAATATCGCGCAATTGTGTTGCGCTGGGCTTTTCCATTTCCTCGGTCTGGTCCAAGATGCGGCTGATATCCCGCAAAATTGTCGTTAGCTCGTCTACCGGGATGCCCTCCGCGCCCAACTGGCGTACGGCGTTGTCCAGCCGAGTGACATTTGGGCGGAGCAGCAAGATGTCGGAAAAGTGCGACGAAATGCGCTCTGCCAGTTGCCACTGCACGGCACGTATACTTTCCGCTTCACGACGGTCGACCATCAGCGCGTTTGCCGCTTTATCGGGTTTGTACTCGAAGAGCAAGGTCGTACTTTCTGTGATGGCGGGCGGGATCGTGTCCAGTTGTGTATCAATCAGAAGCATGCACCAATCCAGCAGCAGGTGCACGATGCCAGAGGTTTTTGATCCGGTTCGCTCGCGCATGTCGTTGAGCAACTCCGCTGCCCGAGACCAATTGCCATTGCCCATGTAAATCTTCACGGCATCCAAATCGGCAGATACTTCTAGATCGCGCAGGCGGTCAACGATGTCGGAGTGGGTAGAGCGCGCGACCGGATAGGCCGGATTCTGCTGTATCGCCGATTCAAGTTGATTCTGTAGCGTCGCGAGCTCGCTGCGGCTAAGATTGGGGTTCTTGAGCCTGGTAATGGTGCGGGATACGATCGCGTTGCGGACGTGTTCCAAAGGTGTACGGTAGCGTGCCAGATCGGCGTTCATCGCTTTCAACGACGTATAGCGATAGCGGACGCTAGGATGTACGGCCTTGCTGACGATCTCTTGCAGGCGATGGTTGACATTCTGCGCGTCCTGGTGAAAGTCCAGCTTGAAATCGTGCCCGGCATCGCGCGGCACATCTACCCTGTGGCCACCGGACAAAATGAAATAGAGCAGTTCTCCGATCTGGTAAATATCGGTCTGACGACTGATACCTTGTGATGTAGCTTCGTCGCCTTCAAGGAAAACCGCATTGCCCCAATCGATTACCTTAAGTGAATAGTGTTCTCGATTCCAGAAGAGATGCTTGGCGTCGACATCGTTGTAGACGATGTCTTTGTCATGCGCGGCTTGCAACAGGTGAACAAGCCGGTCGATGATCTCCAGCATTTCCAGCTCGGGCAAGCGTTCGTTTAGCGCGGCAAGCCGGACGACTTCATCCGCAACGATGATGCCCTCGGCGCGTTCCATCACAATATATTGATGCGGGATGCCGCCCACGAAGAATTGCCCGCTTCCGACCAATTCGGTTAGAGTAGGGTGGCCAGCAAGGCGGGAAAGGGCTTCGCGTTCGTTAACGATACTGACTTCTTGTCCTGCGCGGATGGGCGGCGCGTCGTTAGGCGCAGGACGCTTGATGACCACAGGACGGTCATCTGTTACCGTGTCGAGCGCGCGTAAAGTCTCGCCGGAGCGCCCACGCGGATAGATGTAGTTGTACCGGTAGCGGTTGTCGAACAAGCTGTCCGCCATGGTTTTATTCCAAATGATCAGACTAAGCCGGCCAGAAATTCGTTCGATGATTCGGCTCTCGTTGAGGGTTAGCACAACGAGAATGCCGAAATGCGACGGATTCTTGGAGCGCGTATCGCTGCAAAATCGCCTGATGCAGCACGTCGAACATTTTTCATTGTATTCCGATCTAAGGGCCGCGCAAGGGATATACGCTCTATTTTTTGGGATATAATGACTGAAACTTGGGATATCCATGTGGAAGTTCCTCTGGCTGGCGCATATTGATCTGCCTGTGTATAACAGACAGTCGCAGCCGAAAACGAGCGGCACGGCGGCAGAAGTAGGAGTATGAAATTCATCCAATGACAAGGGATTTGTGGCGTCGCATCCTGCCGGATCTGGGCCTGATCCTCCTTCTGTTGGTTCTGCCGCTCATGATGTTCCATCAGCAGACCTTGGGCGACCGTACACTGCTGCCCACTGAAAACTTGTATCAGTCCCTGCCGCATTCGGTATATCGAGAGGTCGTGGGCGCGCCTGCGATTCCTCACAATCACTTGATCTCGGACATGGTGCTGCAGAACTACCAGTGGAAATCCTTCATCCGAGAACAAATCGCCCAGGGGGAAATCCCTCTATGGAACCCGCATCTCTTTGCCGGTGTACCTTTTTGGGCGGCGGGGCAACATTCGGCCCTATATCCGCTTAGTATCATCTATTATGTGCTGCCCTTGAGCAGCGCTTACGGCTGGTTCATCGTGATCAGTCTTTGGCTGGCCGGGCTATTCATGGCTGGCTTTATGCGGAGCCTGGGCGTCAACCGCTTCGGTGCGGCGCTCGCTGGCGTGGTCTATCAGCTGTCGGGCTTTATGATCGTGAGCGCGCTCTTCCCGATGGTGGTGGCGTCTGCGGTTTGGATGCCACTGGCTCTTTGGATGGTCGAGAACGTTCTGCGCGGCCGCAATTTGTGGATCTTCCGGGGCACGGCCATTCCCTGGGTTTTGATCGGGGCAGGCGCGATCGCTTGTAATATTCTCGCCGGGCACATTGAAGTCTCCGCCTATACGATGATGACTACGCTGGTCTATGCGGGCTTGCGTTTGCTCTACGAGGTCGCCAGACACTGGAAAACCGACGGCGCGATTCCCATTCGCTGGGCGGTGAAGAGTGCAATCTGGTTGTTGATAATCGTGCTATTGGGGACGGGGCTTGCCGGGGTGCAGTTGGCGCCTCTGGTCGAGTTTGCGCAGACCAATTGGCGTGCCGAGCGCGATAGTCTTGAAGCCGTGCTGAACTATGCGCATAAACCACGCGACTTCTTGCAGTTTTTGCTACCTAACTTTTACGGCAACCCGTCTCATCATAGTTATGTCGACGTGTTCAGCATGGAACGTGTCACCGACTTGAGAAATGCTGCCGGGCAGTCCATTGATTATATCGAGTGGGGCATCAAGAATTATGTGGAAGGCGCGCTATATCTGGGTGTAATGCCATTGCTCCTGGCGACTTATGCGTTTTTCGCCGGCATTAGACGTCGGCAGTTCGCGGGAATCATCATCGCTTTGACATTGATCGCTCTGTTGGCGCTGTCGTTCATGTTCGGCGCGCCTACCTACGCCTTTGTGTTTAAGCTGCCGGGCATGAATCAGTTGAATTCACCTTTTCGCTGGGTATACATCCTAACCGTGGCGGTGGCAGCGATGTCCGGTCTCGGTCTACATCTGTTGGTTGAGCGACGCCGTAATGTCCTTCCGGTTGCCATCCTGGGGCTGATGGTCGTGGTTCTTGGTGGCGCTCTCATTATCGGGGCAGGCTATAGCTACAGCAATTTCGCGCAATTGTCGCCGCTCTTTGATCGATTCGTCGCGGGCTTGGCAAACGCGGAAGACGCCTTTGCTGACGGACGCATGTTCTTCAGCTATCAGTTTCCTCAGGTCGTCGCTCTGGCGTTAATGTTGCTTGCCAGTGGCGTGGTTTTTCTTTGGGCTGCGCGTTGGCGGTCACTCGTCTGGATGGCATTGGCGTTGTTGATTACCGCCGTTGACCTGCTCTTGGCGACCTATGGCTTCTATCCTGCAAGCGACCCGCTGCTGCTGGCGTTCACGCCACCGGCGATCGAGTACTTGCAGGGGCAAGATGGCCACTTCCGAATAACCAGCCTGGAAGCTGATCCAGAGCAGCCGCCCATACTCAGTCCAAACACGAGCATGGGCTATGGACTGGACGACGTGCGTGGCTATGACAGCATCGTTCCCGCCGGTTACGTGGCGACCATGCGCGCCTTACAGCCACAGCAATTTATGGACCACAATCGAATATCACCGGTCTATACCTTGCCGGACTGGAATCATGCCGGTGGATACGAGGCTGTGCTTGCTGCTGATCTATTTAACCTGCTAAATATTCGTTACGTTTTGACCCCGCGTGACTGGCAGAGTGCCCCGAGAGGGTGGAAAACGGTTTATGCCGACGAGGCGGTTACCATTTGGGAGAACGAGTCGTTCATGCCGCGCGCCTTCGCAGTTGCGAAAAATGACTGGGATGCGCACTGGCTTGCGGAAGCCGGCGGTGGCTTTAGGTTTGGCGAATTCAGCAATACCGGGTCGACCTTGCATATTGCCAACTACCAGGCGGCGTCAATCTCGCGCGATACGGCTCGCGAGAAGTTCGTTGATGTGAGCGTGGAAGAATCGAGTTGGCTGGTGATCAGCGAGAGCTATGCGCCGGGTTGGCGGGCATTCGCCCGGCCTTGGGGTGGTGGAGAATCGGAAGAATTCGGGTTGGCGGTACGGCTGGTGCTGGCGAACTTCCAGGGAGTTGAATTGCCGGCGGGCAATTGGACGGTGAGGCTGGTTTACAGTCCAGCGAGCGTGCATCTGGGCATGTTCGCTTCGACGATCAGCGTCGCCTTGATCGTGCTTCTGCTAGGAACCTGGTTTTGGCGTGCCTATATCGGCATGAATACCGAGCAATCGTCGGGCGTGGCGAAAGTCGCACGGAACAGCCTGGCGCCGATCATCCTCAATTTGTTTAATCGCGGGATCGATATGGCATTTGCCATCGTAATGTATCGATTGCTGCAGCCGTTTGAGATCGGCATATACAGTTTCGCCGTGGTCTTGTTTGTCTGGTTCGACATATTTACCAATTTCGGCTTGGATCTGTTTTTAATCCGCGAGACCTCTCAGCGCCAGAGCCGCGCCGGTCACTATCTGTACAATACGTCGTTCTTTCGCCTGATCTTAAGCTTGACCGGCGTGCCGATGTTGGCTGGCGCCATGCTACTGTGGCAAAGCTCCGGCGTAGAGGCGATTAGCGCTGACGGTCTGACTGCGATCGGCTTGCTCTACCTCGGTCTGTTCCCGGCCAGTTTATCCAAGGGCATGACCTCGCTCTTTTATGCCAACGAACAAGCGGAAAAACCCGCGGCGATCGCAACAATCACCACGCTCAACAAGGCGGTCTTTGGCGTCATCGTACTCTTGCTGGGGTATGGCATTGTTGGCCTGGCGGCAGTCAGCATCTTCAACAATGTGTTGACACTGCTGGTTCTTGTTTGGGCAGGGCGGCGCTTGATCGGCAAGATCTCGCAACGGCTGCCCGACCGCAAGTTGATCGGCGAAATGGTGGGCGAGAGCTTTCCCTTGATGCTCAATCACTTTTTGGCCACGATCTTTTTCCAGATCGATATCGTCATCTTGCAAGCGATCAAAGGCGCGGAAACCGTTGCGCAGTATAGCACGGCCTATAAGTGGCTATTGGCGATCAATATCGTGCCGGCCTTTTTCACGCAGGCGCTATTCCCGGTTATGTCGCGGCAGGCCAAAGACAACCTGGCTGCGTTGGAGCGCAGCTGCACCTTTGGCATCAAATTGCTTTTCGCCATAACCTTGCCGCTGGCGTTGCTATTCACGGTATTGGCGGAGCCACTGACCTTGCTCTTGGGTGGCTCCAGGTATGTGCCGGACGGCGCAATCGCATTGCAATTGATGATCTGGAGCATTCCCTTCGGCTGGATGAACAGCTTGATGCAATATGTGCTGGTCGCGCTGGGACGGCAGCGCTTAATCACGCGCGCCTTCGCCGCCGCGGTTGTATTCAACATCACCGCCAACATTCTTTTCATCCCGCAATTCGGGTTTCAGGCGGCCGCGATCGCGACCATCGCTTCCGAGGTGGTTCTGTTCCTGCCATTCATTTATCTGGTACGTGGATCGTTGCAGCAGGTGAGGGTGGTCTCTTTGCTGTGGCGCCCGCTAGCCGCATTCGCGGTCATGCTCTTGGTATTGAGTATATTCGGTCAAGGCATAATCGCCCTGTTCATGGCTGTGCTCGCTTACGTATCGGTACTCATTTTCTTGCGACCATTGGATGCCGAAGAAGGCGCGGCGTTGCTGGCGTTGTTGCCGGAGAGTATGCGTGGATTTAGGCTGGCACGATGGCTAGGCGGGCTATAGGCCCGGCTCAAGGCCTTGCGATATCGTCCTCGTTTTCCTGATGGCGGTTCATTCAGAAGTGCCGGGCTCAACAGCTTCGGTAACAGTTTCACCCGGGGCGCCGGCATTTGCCGGGCGCGCCCAGAGCTTGCTGAAGACCAAGTCGCCAACGGTTGTTGGAGCCGCATCTTCGTCCATGAGCATGTTCATTATTGGAATCGACAGTTGAATCATCTCGCCTGTTGCCAACACGAGATGTAGATCTAGGCTGGAGCCGGGTTTCAAGTCCGTCCTCAATTGCCGCAACATGATGTGCAGGCCCCCTGGGCGGAGTTCAAGTGTCGCGCCGGCGGGTATGACTAGCGACTCGACCGGTTCCATGCGGGCAATTTCGTTTTCGAGGACAGTCCGGTGAAACTCGACCTGTTGCGCAACGGTGCTGCTTGCGCTGCTTATGATGACTGCTGATCTGCCCATGTTTGCGATTTGCAAGTAGACTGCGCTGGATTCGCCGCTCATGTTGCTATGACCGGCGCCTTCCATCGTGCGGGTGTCCCCGCTGCTGTGATCCATGTCCGAGCTGTTTTGATCCCCGGCTTGCGAGAGAATCTCGTAGCGGAACGTATCCGTAACAACTTCACCTGAGTCCAATGTCAGGCTGGCCTCCAGAATCCATGTACCGGCCATCGTCCATTCAAATGGCAAGGTGAAAACACCATTGGTTGCGTCGCTTGCTTCGGCGAAGACTGGCGCCATGCCGGCGTGCTCCATGTCGCCGCGTAGGGCTAAGGCGCCGGGGTTTTCAATTGAATTGCCGTCTTTGTCACGAACGCTGACGATAATGTTTGACTCGCCTACTAGGTGTCCTTTGACAGAGATATCAAGCGTGATATCTCTGGAAGACACCTGCTTTTGACGGCAGGCAGTCAAGAGCAATACGAAGTGAAGAACGCAGAGAATCTGCCGCAGAGTTTTGTTCAACGTGATGGCCTATTGGCGATAGTCTGTTGGCGAGGCGGGCGGGTGGACAAGCAAGCTCAGGCCGTAACCAAATGCGCCAGCCAGCACCGGCGCGCCCAGCCACATGTGTATCTCCCACCAGAGTTCGCCACGACCCCAGGCAGTCGTTCCCAGGATGTGCATAACGATGAGCGCGCCCAGGCCATAGCCAAAAGGAAGCAGAAATGAAAACAGACGAATGCCGCCTTTGGACTTTCGCGAGTTGCGGCGGAGAAGCAGGTCACCGATGAACCCGATGAGGGCCGCATTGGCCACTAGCAGGAATTCCGCGGTCGCGTCGACATGAATCCAGGTCATGAGCGCAGCGTTGACTGTGTAAATGAAAGTAACGGCACCAAAGGGCAGGCGCCAGCGACGACTCATGAACAGGATGACACCGAGCAGGATATTGCTATGCACGACAAGCGCCTGCACGCCATAGACGTCAGTAAGCATGTGAGTTTCCGGCCTGACACCTGTCAGAACGATATTCTTACCGGTGACGGCGGCGAAGGACATGAAAAAGGTGAATACACAGGTGATCGCGCTGAATGCGAGAATCGCCGGCATCAGGCTGCGCCAGTCGGATGCGGTTTGGCGCTGCCAGAGTGCGCGAATAGGCCCCGTGTTTATCAGCAGGCCCGCTAGCGCCAGGATGAGATGGGACGGGCTGAGAAGGGCTTCCAGGCTCTCTTCAAAACCAAAGAGTTCATGCCAAAACAAGTCCCCCGTACCGGCTATGGCAAAGAGGAAGACACCGACCAATGCGGGCATGTAACCTACGGGCAGAGCACGGTTCCAGCGATATCCTCTGCCGACATTGCGAAAGTGAAGGACGATCAGGCTAAGCGCGGCAACGCCGTAAGCGCTGTACAGTATGGCGTGCCAGGGAGTGAAAAATGTATTGTCCACACGATCGTGATTGTGTGCCCATCCGTCGATAAAGAGACCAAAGATCATGAAGCAAGTGACGATCGCCTGCCACCAATCGAGCCGTACACTATCCGCGGGGTGTCCACTACGTGAGGTCGCAAGTCTTTTTTCCGGCGTACGTGTCTCAACTGCCGGGATTGTTGACATGGCTCTTGGTCCTTTCACAATCCTTTTCGATGAACACCGGAGTGAGGTGTCAGCACGCAGTTGCTTTGAGGCATTGTATCACTGGAACCTACAGTTTGTCAGTCCAGCGGCAGTCCTGTAGCGCGATTCACATCTTGATGTAAAATCAATTTAGTTGTTGACTCGCGCGATGATTCTCGTATGGCATTTGAATTGGAAGCTTTGGTCGGTCACCTCTATATTATTGGAGGCCGTCCAATCAATGTTAATCCGCCGGGCGCGCTGGTCGTGGTGGCGCCGCCGGATGCCGCGCGAGGTCGTGAAGGCGATACCTTCTTTACCTTGATTGTCCCCTCGGGAACGATAGCTCCGACCACGTTTTACGAGCAGTTGGCAGTATTGGCGGCGGAACGCTACTTCAATACCGGGGGTAGCGTCACGATTGCCATGCGCACGATGTTCCAGGTACTTAACCGAAACCTCTTCGAACACAATCAAGAGCATGACGAGTACGAGCAGCAGCAGTTTGAAGCGAGTGCCATTGTTGCTGTCTTGCATGGCGACGACATGTACGTCGCGCGCGTTGGCCCGGTCGTCTCGGTGTTGCAGACGGTTGGCTTGACACTTACGTTCCCTGACGATTTCTCGCAAGAAGAACCGCTCTTCAATGCTCCTCTGGGCATCTCACCGGAACCGGAAGTTGCCATGGTGCGCTATGGAGTCGATGCAGGCAGCCGATTAGTGCTGGCGGATGCCAACCTTTGTGAGATCTCTGTTGACCAGCTAACCAGCATGTTGCTGGAGAACGACATTGAACAGGCCTTGGACAGCCTACGTAGCGCGATCAAGGTACAAGGGCAATTGATGCTGGTGGAATTGGTGCCACCAAACATTGAAAGCAAGGTACCGGCGGCGCCGGGCGAATCTTCGATAGAAGTGAACGCGAAGTTGAACGAAGCTCGCTTACAAGTCGAGAGCGAGAGTCCGAGCACGCCAGTTCAGCGGAAGCGCGGTTTAAGCGCGGTATTGCGCTGGGGATTGGTGCGGTTGGCGCGGCGACTCTCCGCAGGCTTGCAAGCTTTCAGCCGCCTGTTTCAGCGATTCCTGCCCTTGCCGGAACCGGGCAGCGACCGGAATCCTGCCGCGGGTTCAATGGCCATGGCCGTTCTTTTGATACCCTTGTTCATCGTTGGTGTAGTTGTCTTTTCCTGGGTGTCCAATACCGGTGAATCTGAATTCGAACAGTGCCTGCAGCGCTTGCAGGAGACAGCCAGCCTGGCGCGCTCAATGGACAACAGCAATCGCAGGAGCATCACCTCCGCCTGGAATGCCGCGCTGCAAATTGTCGAAGTTTGCGAGAACATGCGTCCTGGCGATCCAGTGATCGAAGCGATGCGGCAGGAAGCGCAGGATGTCGTTGATACGCTAAACAATGTTCAAAGACGCAGGGCGGAGCCCTTGACCAATTTTGAAAACGCCAGCATCGCGCGTTTGAGGCTCAAAGGCACGGATATGTATGCGCTGGATGCCAGGAATCACCTGGTCTATCGCATCAAAATCTCTGACGATGGCACGGAGGTCGAGCGACAGGAACCGGTGCCCAATATGCGGCGAGGGGCTACGGTAGACGGGTTTAGCATCGGCCAGATCGTCGATATCGCCTTTGACGATGTTTCCAACGAGCTTGCAATGATTGACGAAAACGGCACGCTGGTTCGTTGCCGGCCGCAGTTCATCATGATCTGCAACGCGCAGCGCATTTTGGGCGTCGATCAATGGGATGACCCATCGGCGCTGACGGTCTGGGGCCGCCGTCTTTACATACTCGACAGCGAAGGAGGGCAGATCTGGAAATACGATCCTTCCGGCGCCAGTTATCCCAGCGCGCCCCGGGAGTATTTCACCAAGGACGCGCGTCCAAATCTGCGCAACGTGGTCGATTTCACCATCAGTTTGTCTGGCGACGTATACGTCTTGTACGATGACGGCGTCATGAAAAAATACAATGCCGGCGAAGAGCGGACTTTCGCCTTCAGTGGATTCAACGAAGGCAGCGAACTGAATACCACTTTGACCGAAGGATTTTATCTCAACGACAGCCCCTTCGCGCCGGCATTTTTTGTGATCAGCAGGGGTGCCCGCGCGGTTTACGAGACGACTCTGGCGGGTACCTTCATGGAAAGTTATCAAGCGGTTGAGCAGGACAAATTCGAGTTGCTGTCTGCCATAGTCGCCTATCCGATCCACGACATTGTTTATGTGGCTTCTGGAAACAGCATTTTCCGGTTGCACAAGAATCCAGATGCCTAGAGGCACTCTCTAGTTGAGCAGTCTCCCTTCGCGAGGCAGCTAGCGATAATCGTCATATACGTGTAAAATCCGCCCGCATGCGACTATACTGGTGGCATGTGGGCTAAAGATTGAAAGTGGAGCAAAGATGAGCCAAAGAGTGCTGATTGTCTATGGTGGCTGGGACGGTCACGATCCAAAAGAAACTTCACATTTATTCGCGGGGCTGTTGGAAGAAGCGGGCGTGGAAGTGACGCTCTCGGAGTCGTTGGATAGCTTCCTTGATTCCGACCTGATGGGTTCTGTCGATATGGTCGTGCCGGTGCACACCATGAGCACGATCACAAATGAGCAAGAAGCGGGTTTGCTGAAAGCCGTGCGCGAACGCGGCGTTCATGTTGCCGGATGGCACGGCGGCATGGCGGATGCCTTCCGGCAAAACACCGAATATCAGTTTATGGTTGGCGGGCAATGGGTGGCGCATCCGGGCAATATCATAGACTATCGTGTAAACGTTCGGGATCAGGCGCATCCGATCATGGCGGGTATCGCCGATTTTGATATGCATTCGGAGCAATATTACTTGCACACCGATCCTTCCAACGAAGTTTTGGCGACCACGACTTTCAACGGCGATCATGCTCATTGGGTCGACGGCACGGTGATGCCAGTGGTCTGGACGCGGCGCTATGGAAAGGGCAAGGTATTCTATTGTTCGCTAGGGCATGTCATTGGCGATTTTGATGTGCCGGAAGCCCGCGAAATCGTCCGACGTGGCCTGCTGTGGACCATCAACTGCCTGTAATTTGAGGCACTGCTCACGCCTTGTGGTAGGGTGCCTCGCGGCGTCGAATTGGGGACAAACCGCGATGGAGAAAGATGAGCTGGAAGACGCGTAGAGCCGCTTCACCCGCGATTGACGGCGACATTTTGGAAACGCCACGCTCGCGGTCGGGGAAATGTATCGGGATCTCTTTGATGGCGTAACCGAGCTTGTGCGCTACGTAGACGACTTCCACTTGAAAGACGTACCCATTTGCCGTGATCCGGTCGAGATCCAGGCCAATAAGGCAGTTGCGGTGGAAGAGCCGGAATCCACCTGTAGCGTCACGGAGAGGGAATTGAAGGATGGTCGGCGTATAAAGTCGATTTGCCCACCAACTCAGCAGTTTGCGGATAAATCCCCAACGCTCGTCTACGCTGCCGCCGGCGACATAGCGCGATCCGACTACCAGGTCGTGTGTTTGCGCTTGTTCCAGCAGTTGCGGGATGTATTTGGGCTGATGTGAAAAATCGGCATCCATCTGAATAATTAGCTCGGCGCCGAGCGCCAACGCTCGCTTGAACCCCTCTACGTAAGCCGGTCCCAAGCCCTGCTTTTGCGGACGATGCAGTACATTGACCTTGCCTTGGAATGTGTCGCTTAGCGCGATTTCGTCGGCGATTTTGCCCGTGCCATCTGGCGAGTTGTCGTCAACGATCAGCAGATGGAAGTTCGCAATATTGAGGTCAAAAAGGGCCGCGACAAGCTCACGTATGTTTTCGCGCTCGTTGAAAGTCGGCAGGACGACCATCACTTTGGAGGAATCAGAGGACATAGGGTTTTCGCCCAAGGCGCGCGCAGCCGTCTAATCGCTTGTAAAGGTCTCTTCCAGATTCATCCGCTACTGTCCATACCAAGAGGCTGCGCACGATAAGTTACCCCGCCATGTATGCCCCGCTTTGATTTGGCTACAGTTGGACACGGATGGAAACTGGGCGGCTTTTTAGTCATCGAGAAGCGAATTGACGGCTTCGGCAACGTGACCGGGTGTGAGACCGAGTTCTTCGTAGATTATTGTGTAGGGCGCGCTGGCGCCAAATCGGTCAACTCCAAGCGCGATCCCTTCGTCGCCGATGTAGCGTTTCCAACCAAATGTGGTACCTGCTTCAATGCTGACGCGGCGGCGGATTTCGGCGGGCAGGACGCTTTCCCGATAGTCGTCGTCCTGTTCTTCAAAACGCTTCCAGCAGGGCATCGAGACCACACGCACACGAATTTCCGACTCTTCGAGCAATTCAGCCGCTGCTAATGCGATGCTCACTTCGCTGCCACTTGCCATGATGATTGCGTCGATGTCGCCGGACTCGTGTTCAGAAAGTACGTAAGCGCCGCGAGAAACACCTTCGTGGATGCCGTGGTCATTGGCCCCGAGAACGGGGAGATTCTGCCGACTAAGGACAATTGCAGCCGGATGATCAAGTTCGGCAATAGCCGCCCAGGCGCCGGCGGTCTCAGTGGCGTCCGCCGGACGGAATACATAGAGATTAGGCATGGCACGAAGCGCCATCAAGTGTTCTACGGGTTGATGAGTTGGACCGTCTTCGCCCAAGCCGATGCTGTCATGCGTGAAGACGTAAACAGTTGGGATGTCCATCAGCGCGCCAAGGCGCATTGCCGGACGCATGTAGTCGCTGAAGGTGAAGAAAGTGGCGCTGTATGGCTTGACGATGCCTCCGTGCAGTGCCAGACCATTGACGATGGCTGCCATCCCGTGTTCCCTGACGCCGAAGCGCAAATTCCGTTCCGCCGCCCGTCCGGGACCGGTGTCATTGGCGCCTTTGATTAAGGTCTTGGTGCTACCTGCCAGGTCGGCGTCGCCGCCGATCATGGTTGGTGCATTGCTGGCGAGCACATTCAAGACGTCACCGCCGGCGTTGCGTGTGGCGACCTGTTGACCAGCCTGCCAACTTGGCAGTTCGTCGCGCCAGCCGTCATTGAATTGACCGGCTTGGGCGCGATCCCACTCGCTTGCCAAATCGGGATATGCGCTACGCCAAGCCACATATCTGCTATTCCACGCCGCTTCGTCAGCCGCGCCCGAATCAACGGCGCTGCGGAAGTGCTCCAAAGCCGCGCCTGGGACGAAGAACTTGACGTCCGGATCCCAGCCCAGGGCTTCTTTTGCCAGTCTTACTTCATCTTCGCCGAGCGGGCTGCCATGCGCATCACTGGTACCCTGCTTGTTGGGGCTGCCGTGACCGATGATGGTGCGTACCGCGATAAGGCTCGGTCTATCCGTGACGGATTTCGCCGCCGAGATCGCTCCATCAATTGCTGTGACGTCTGTGCCGTCGGGAACACGACTGTAGTGCCATCCCATCGCCTGGAAGCGCATAGCGACATCTTCGGTGAAGATCATGTCGGCATCACCATCCAGTGTCACCTGATTGTCGTCGTAGAGAAAGATCAGCTTGCCTAAACCCCAATGACCAGCTAATGCAGACGCTTCAAAACAGACGCCTTCCATCAAATCGCCATCGCTGACCAGCACATATGTGTGATGATCTACAATCGTGTGGCCTTCGCGATTGAAATGGCCGGCGAGATACGCTTCCGCCAATGCCATGCCTATGGCGGTGGCTGCGCCTTGCCCCAGAGGGCCCGTGGTAGTTTCCACGCCAGGCGTATCGCCATACTCCGGATGTCCCGGTGTGCTGCTGCCAAACTGACGGAAACTCTTGATGTCGTCCAATGACACAGCGTAACCGGAAAGATGTAGCAACGAATACAGCAGCATCGAGCCGTGTCCGGCGCTTAGCACAAAACGATCGCGATTTGCCCAGTTCGGGTTTTTGGGATTATGGCGCAAGTGCTTCGTCCACAAGGTGTACGCCAGTGGCGCTGCGCCCATTGGCAAACCGGGATGGCCGCTGTTCGCCTTTTGCACCGCATCCATTGAAAGGGAGCGGATCGTATTGATCGCCAGATTCTCTAACTCTACCACCGCGTCGCTCCAATCTTGTGTCCGACACCATTTCCGAGTGCATTATAACACCGGTTAAACCATGATGGTTGAGCGGTTTTCGTGAATCCCACGCAGTTCGCTCGACTCCGAGATGGGGTCAAAAGCAGGATTATGTTAGTCACGTTCACGTATGAGAGGGACGCCGAATGCCGTTGCTTCGATCCGGATAACGGAGGCACGACGCGTTAGGTAGCGCCGACAAAATGTCGCCAATAACAAAAGAGGTGAATACTTGGTATTCACCTAGTCGTTGATATTTGGTTAATGGTTGGCAATCACCAACCGATATGATCAACTGCTCAATTAGGGACGTGGTTCAACAAGGAAGCGAACCGCCGTGCGTTCTTGACCGTCAATATCGACCTCTGTGAAGTAGGGCGTACTGACTATGTCCATTTCATCACGTTCCAGGTATCCCCTGGCGATGGCCAATGCCTTAACGGCCTGATTGACCGCGCCCGCGCCAATCGCTTGGACTTCGGCAAGATTATGCTGTCGCATAACGCCAGCGATGGCGCCTGCAACGGCAGTCGAACGTGAACGAGCAGAGACCTTGATAATATCTGGTTTTTCTTCCGGGAATGATTCAACGTCTTCCAGGTGAGAATCGGTCGGGGGTACGTTGTTTTCGTATTCGGACATTCATCCCCCCTTTTTGTCGGGAACAAGCTTCACAATACGTACAATAACGTTAACGCGATTTTACAACTTTTTCTGCCCAAAGTCCACTAAATATGATAAATTATGTAGAAATCTATATCACTTACGATACTTTAACCTGTAACAATCAAAAAGACACTGTATTGGCGGCATTCGAAACCATAAGAAAGGATGCTCCGAATGCGCCGAGTTTTTTGCGGAATTACGGTGCAAGTGGAAGTCAGCGAAATATAGCAAACTAAAACAATGAACCAGTCGCTAGTGTATCCCATTGCAGGGGGATAGACATGCCTCGCCCCACACAATGAGGAAATAGTTCGGATTGATACAAGGTTCTCAGGGCGGTCATAAAATGAGGACTAACAGAAGCCCTTGGATTGTCTTGACCACTACAGATCGAAGATGCGGGTGGGATTCTCCGCTGACGGCGGGCCGTCATCTGACCTTAACCTTGCTTCGGTCACCCTGTAAAGGCGCTGTGCTTATAGTTACAATCGATACAGGCGCCGGAGCACAGCGGCGCGACATCAAGCGGACTTGGAAACACGATGCAATTTACAACGCCAAATGCCGGATTGATTCTGCTGATAGCTTTGCCGATTGTCTGGTATGTGGGTTTTCCCCGTCATGCCTTCCGCCGCCGGCGAGATATCAGTAGCTTGGTGTTTCGTACAGCGATCGTGGTGCTGCTTGTCCTGGCGTTGGCAGGTTTGCAGAATGTGCAAGCGGTAGATCGGCTGGCGGTGGTCTTTCTGGTCGATGCTTCCGATAGCATGGGCGCCGCTACTGAAGACTCGCAATTGCAATACATACGTCAAGCGATCGCCGACAAGCAGCCCGACGACGAATGGGCGGTTGTCTTGTTTGGCGACAACGCGGTGCCCGAGAGCGATTTCAGCCGTGTACAGAAAATTAACGGATTCGCGTCGGTACCGATCGCGACTCATACCGATATCGCCAATGCCATACAGACGGCGTTGTCGATGTTCCCGGCGGATGCTTCTCGACGTATCGTCGTTCTAAGCGACGGACAACCGACGCAGGGCGATGCCGTCGCCCGCGCGCAGCGCGCCGCTGCTTCGGGTGTCGAGATTAGCTATGTGCCGTTTTTTCGCGAGGCGCAGCCAGACGTTAGAGTTACCGATTTGGACGCTCCAAGCCGCGTTGGGGAAAACCAGAGTTTCGATATCGCGGTCAGCATCCACGCCGAGGAAGCGACATCGGCAACGCTGTTGATCTTCTCTGCCGGCAGCCTGATCCACGAAGAGGCGTTGAATCTGCGGCGGGGAGATACCCGTTTTGCCCTTTCCCAGACCAGCGAGAAGAGCGGTTTTCTTGATTTTACCGCACAGCTTGTCGTGCCTGGCGAAAGCGACAATTACAATCAGAACAATCAACTGGCGGCTTTCAGCCAAGTGATCGGTCCGGCTCGCGCGCTGCTAGTTAGTGTGAGTGACACGGAAATACAGAATCTGTTGCCGGCCTTGGAGCAGGCCGGTCTCTTGATAGACGCGGTATCGCCACAGGCGCTGCCGGTGAATATGGCTCAACTGGCCAATTACAAGAGTGTCATCCTGGTCAATGTGCCGGCTACCGAACTGAGCAATGCCCAGATGAATCTGCTGGACCAGTATGTCAGCGACATCGGTGGCGGTCTGGTGCTGATCGGCGGGCCGGAAAGTTATGCGCCGGGCGGATATTATCAGACACCGCTTGAGCGCACCCTGCCGGTTGAGATGCAGATCAAAGACCAGCAGCGCTTGCCCCAATTGACCATCGCCTATTTGATTGACCGATCCGGCAGTATGGGGCAGATCGGCCGCGGCGGCGTGCCCAACCTGGAATTGGCGAAGCGGGCAATTGTGCTATCTCTGAGTTTGCTGCAACCGAGTGATCGGGTTGCCATCGGCACCTTTGATACCGGCGGCGCCTGGGTGGTGCCCTTCCAGCAGGTCAACGACGCGCAGGCACTGATCGCCATGACCAACACCATCCGTTCGGGCGGCGGCACTGATATTCTTGCAGGGTTGCGGCTGGTGGAGCGTGATATTATCAACGAACCCTCGCAGCTGAAGCACCTGATCCTGCTGACGGACGGAGGCGCAAGTCCAACCGGACTGGTCGAATTGACCGAGTTGCTTCACGATCAGTTTGGTGTCAGTCTTTCGTCTATCGCCATCGGTCGCAATTCGGCGGGCTTCCTCGAGCTGATGGCGGAAGCAGGCGAGGGAAACTACTATCAAGTGGCCGACGTGGCGCAGATCCCGTTGATCTTTGCACAAGAAACGGTATTGGCGTCGCGTTCCTACATTGTGGAAGAAGACTTCACCGCCCGTGTAACAGGTAGCAGCGCGATCATCGACGGCATCAGCAGCTTCCCGCCCTTGCGCGGCTATGTGGCGACCACACCAAAGACCGCCGCTCAACGCATCCTCAGTGGACCCGAACCCTATTCCGATCCGCTTATGGCGTCGTGGCAATATGGCTTGGGCCGGGTGGTCGCATGGACTTCGGATGCGAGCGCGCGTTGGGCAAACGAGTGGGTGACCTGGGACGACTTTTCGCGCTTTTGGGGACAGACTGTAAATTGGAGCATCAACGCGGGGGCCAACAACAACCTGGAAACGCGCATCACCTTGGAAGATGAGCACGCGCGAATTGTGGTTGACGCGCGTGACAACCTTGGCCAATTCCTGGACGGCTTGCAGTTGAGCAGCGCTGTACTCAATCCCACCGGCGACAGCCGTCGTATTCCCTTGCAGCAGACAGCGCCGGGCCGCTACGGAGCGACCTTCAAGCCGAGGAATGAAGGCGCCTATTTCTTGACGATTAACGGCCTGGCGCAACTCGATGATGCAGACACGACGCTAAACGATCTCAATGGATGGGTTTTGTCTTACTCGCCGGAGTATATTCCTCGCGAACCGGATGAACGTCTACTGGCGGAAATCGCTAAGATCACCGGTGGCGCCAATCTGGAGCCGGATCCAGCGGATGTCTTCGCGCATAACCTGGGTGAGCGTCAGGCAGCGGTTGGCATGTGGCAGAACTTGCTTCTGCTGGCCCTTATCCTGTTGCCATTGGATATCGCTGTCCGACGCTTGATCATTACACGCAGTGACTTGGCGCGACTGCGGGCGTATCTGTCCGGTCGTCAAAGTGAGGATCAACAGCGAACCCAGCGTGTACAGGCCTTGCTCAATGTGCGCAGCCGCAGCCGAGACGCGACCGGGTATGGCGAAGCTCCGCGGATTGATCCCAGTCCTAGTGGAGCGGGGTCACCATCTTCGGGAGGCGCCGTGCCGACGCGTTCGGCGAGTGATCCGCCGGAACCGGCGCCGGAGGTGAATCTTGGTGCGCGCTTGCTGCGCAGCCGGGGGCAACGTAGCAGTGAGATCGAAGAATGATCAGAAGATCAATTGTTGAGCATCATAGAGTATAATTGGGAAACGTCGCCGGATCATAGCATAGGACTCTTGGCCATTAATCAGTTGCCCCTTTTTCTCGACGATTTGCCAACTGAGCAGGAAGACTCACTGAGTGCTCTCTATGAGACAGATGGAGTCACTTCGTCGTCTGCACGGGCGCAACTGGAAAGACACTATCAAGAACTGCTGCAACCTACCGGCAGATTTAACAGGAAGTTGGTGAGCTACCAGGCCAACAAATCTGCAACGATGCACCGTTGGTTTAAGTACAAGGAAGGTTTTTCCGCTCGTCTTGTACGAAACTTTGTCACTGAGTTTGATTTGAAGCCTGGGCATCATATCTTGGATCCCTTTTCAGGAGTATCGACTACTCTTCTGGTGGCACAGGAATTAGGTCTTTCGGCGACAGGAATAGAAGTGATGCCGATTGGCGATATCGTTTGGAAAGCCAAATCAAGAGTACACGACTACGATATTTCTATACTTAGCAATATTCTAGACTGGGCGAAAACCCAGACACCGCAGCGCTCCTCGAAGCGCTTCCCCCACATTCCCATTACACGTCATGCGTTTGCGCCCGTGCAGGAAGCGCAATTGATGTGGTACCACGATCACTTCGAATCATTGGATGTCGATGAAAGCCATCGCGAGTTGCTGAAATTTGTCCTGCTTTCGGTGCTGGAGGATATCAGCTTTACAAGCAAGGATGGTCAATTCTTGCGATGGGATAGTCGATCAAAGAAAGTCCAGTCGCGCAATGCAAAGCGAAAGGCGGATGGAAGACCGCCTACCAGAACATTCGAGAAAGCTCAAATCTTGGATGTTCAATCGGCAATCGTAGAGGCTCTTAGTCTTATAATTAGGGACGTTTCCCATAGCCCAAAATCGTCCGCCGTGAATGGACGGCAACAGCTCATCATTGATTCGGTGCTCGATTCGCTTCCACTTCAAAACGCGTCGCAGTTTGATGCTGTAATCACTTCACCTCCATATTGTAATCGGTACGATTATACTCGCACCTATGCGCTCGAATTGGCGTTTCTCGGTGTTTCCAATAGGGAAGTCCTAGACCTTCGACAAAAATTGCTCAGTTGTACCGTGGAGAACCGGCCCAAATTGGAGCAGCTAAAAGAAACTTACATGAGGGTTGGAAGGTTGAAAGACTATCAGCGCGTGAGAGAGATATTGGATGATCATCGAGCGCTACAAGAGACAATAGAAGCCTTGCGAGTTCGAAGCCAGCTTAAAGAGGTTAACAATAGGGGCATAATCTCTATGGTTGAAGGTTACTTCACTGAATTAGCATTTGTTATTCTTGAATTGTTCAATGTTTGCAAGACGGGCGCCTACGTGGCGATAGTAAATGATAACGTTCGCTACAGCGGGGAGATTGTACCGGTGGATCTTCTGTTGACCGACATAGCCGCGAGGATCGGTTTCACACCACAGAGAATAGATGTTTTGCCGAAACGGAAAGGCAACAGCAGCCAGCAGATGGGGAAGTATGGTCGCGAGGCCTTGCGGAAGAGCATTTTGGTTTGGAAAAAATAGACGATGATGACCTCAAGCAAGCGGCAGGCGTGGCAGTTGGATCAACATGCTAAGAGCCTGTTTTTCCTCGAGAAACTTCATGATTGGGGATTGATATCCGTTGCTAAGGAGATCGAACGTGTTCCGGGCGAAGCTTTGAAGTGGCAACTGGACAAGCTTGGAATATCGGATGTGGCGTGGAATCGAATCATTCATAGTGGGATAAAGCCCATAATTGTCTTTGCTAATCCGGAGGTGTTGGCATCAGTTGATAGGTCGGTGAGCTACTATCGAATGCTCGCGATGGTCTCTCAAAAGTCAATGCAGCAGATTGGGTTGTCAACAACTCGCTTTGAGAAGATCGGCAAACTGCCGGACTTCGCTACGGCCGAGAAGATCTCTTTTCACCTAAATATGTTAATAAGTAACCTTGTGGAAAGCGACGACGAAGTGATTAGGCGTGAATTTGACATATGGCGTGGGATGGCGGCAGGTTCTCAGGCGCAAGGGTCATGGCAGAATCGCAAGGGCGATCAGGCTGAATATAGGTTGCGACAGCATGTAGTAGATCAGCTAAAGCACAAAGATTTGCTTTCTAGCGACGAATCAGTCAATGTCTATAGGCGCAGCTTCGAACTAGAATTGCGTGACGGCAGAACATTGAAAATGGGTAGCGAGCCTGATCTAGTCATATATACCGATGGCAGAATTCAAGCTGCAGTGGAGGTCAAAGGAGGTATTGATAACGCAGGGGTATTGGAACGCGTAGGCGCTGCGATTAAGAGCCTGAGGCGCGCAAAAGAAGAGAGTCCCGGTGCAATCACTATCTTGGTAGTCTCTGGCGTATCTATGTCGTTGCAAGCGCAAGACGATATTGAGTCGAGTAAGTTTAGTGTCAACTATTGGTTTACGACTGAAGATATTGTGCAGAATGGCCAAAGGAAACTAGAGTTTTATCGATTGCTGGGACATGCCTAGCGATGACGCTGCAGAATCACACAAATAGACATGGAACCGCCGCCGCGTGATATTGGTCTGATTTGACTACTTCTCTTCAACTCTAATGAGAGTCATAATGAGTTCAGTGGTCGGTTTCGCAGCCTTGCCCCTCTTCGACGACACTATCGTCCACGTATACAGATTGTTCCATGCTGTCTCTGATTTGGTTTTCGTGCAGATAGGCGACGGAACCAAACAAGATACTGAGACCGTTAAGCGCGCTGCCTGCGATCGCGTTGCCTGACAGGAACGCTTCGGAGTGATAGTCAACGGCAATGCCGGTTCCGTTGCGAATACCTTGTGAATCAATGTCGCTTCTGGTATCGGAAACGACATTGTCGCATACCAGCGCCATGGACATGTCCAGGACGTTGATACCGATCCCAGTCGTGTCGGTGACGGTATTGCCTAATACATCGGCTTGCGACATTTCAGTGACAGCGATTCCATATTCTCCGTTTTGCCGCACGGTATTGTTGACGATGCTGATCATCGAGGTCATGTTGGTGTAGATGCCGCCATTGGCGTTGCCGTATACGATGTTGTCAATGACATTCGATTGTGGCCACGCCATCGTATTGGTGACATGGATGCCGAAACCATAAGGCGCTTGCGCATTGATTACTGAGTTTTTCACGATGTCCGCCGCGCCCAGCCGCACTTTGATGCCCGCCAGACGGCTATCCACCACAGTATTGTTTTGTATGGTGATACCCTGGCTCCTTGTGACGAAGATGCCATACTCGCCACCAACAATTGTCAGTCCCTCGATCGAAACGGCATCGGTATCAGCGATAGCGACCACCGGCGACTCGTCATTTGGCGCGATCAGGGTCACTTGGGCGCCCTCTTCAGCGCGCAGCGTAAGCGGTCGTTGAATGACCAGCGACTCGCGATAAGCGCCCGTGGCGATCTCGATGATAGCGTGATCGGGCGCGTCCGCTATTGCTGCGGCAATGCTTTCGTAGTCTCCGGGCACGTGTAGCATCACGACCATGCCCCAAGCAGTTGACAGTTGCGCCAAGAGCAAAAGCAAGGCGAGCAATCGACAAGTACGCGTGAGTCTCTTTCGGCCCACTGTCAATTCATGTATCCACGGTGCCATAGCGCAATTATCCCTTTACCGCGCCGGCCGTCACGCCGCGAACGAAATAGCGCTGGAGACTGAAGAAGACGAGTAGCGGCACCAACATGGTGATGAAAGCGCCGGAGGCCAGAATATCCCATTCGTTGGCGTATTGCCCAACGAGTTGTCGTATGCCGACCGTGAGCGGGAACTTCTGCTGGTCAACCAGGAAGATCAGCGCGTTCATCAGGTCGTTCCAGACCCAGACGAATTGGAAGATGGCCAGCGACGCGAGCGCGGGCAAAGAGAGTGGCAAGACGATGCGGAAAAACATGCCGAATTCGGATGCGCCGTCGACTCGCGCGGCTTCAAAGAGTTCACCGGGCAGATCGCGGAAGAAGTTGTAAAGCAGGAAGATGGCGAAGGGCGTCCCGTAGGACGAATGTGCGATCCAGATGCCGGGCCAGGTCCCGATCAAGCCCGCGGCATTCAGCATGCGCAAGACCGGGATCCAGGTGGTCTGCAGCGGGACGATCAGCATGGCGATCGTCGCTAGATAGAAAACATTGCGATAGGGCAGGTTCAGCCAGGTGAAAGCGTAGGCGGCGAGCGATGCAATTGCAATCGGAATGATTGTACTGGGAATAGTGATGATGAAGCTGTTCTTGAAGAAGTTGAGGAATCCCGGTTCCGCTAACTGCGGCCGATTAAAGATCTCCGTGTAATTATCGAGCGTCAATAATGCATTCTGGATGCCCAGCTCGATGTCGACCGTTCCGGTGAAGTCCGCTGCAGAATGAAATTCGAAGAGTCCATCCTGGCTGGCCTGGAAGGCGCCGGCCAGCGGCAGCACGATCATGGTGCCGGGATCGGTTTCCAATAAGGGTCCGCCGGCGCGTTCCATCGCGTACTGTATGGCAAAGGGCGGATTGTCGATGACGTCCGTATCGATGGTTGCCAAAAAGGCGCCGGCGAAACTTGACCGAGGCTCAAATTTATAACTGCCATCAGCATTGACGGTAATCTTGCCGGCGCGGGGTACACGAACGTCTTCTCCGATCGCGTCGATTTCCAATTCACCTTGAATGGACTCGAAACCGCTAAGCTCGTAGTGCACGGCAAAGGGCGTCTCGCCTGTATTCACATCCACGACAAAAGCGTCGACAAAATTTTCATCGGCGAGGAAGTCATACGTGCCGTCCTCGTGCACCGTCAATGTTCCGACAGCGTCAAGAGGGATTGGTTGGTCAATTGCCTTGACCGGGAATGTGCCCCGAATCCGCTGAACGCGTACCAAACGAACCGTGGCGGCGGGCACGCCTGGAACGGCATCATCGAGTGATTCGCCTGTCAATGAACTGCCGGCGACAATTGCATTTTCGCTGCTATCGCCTTCCGCGCTGACGTTGAGTTCCAAGAGCTTGTCGGTTATGGTGCGGTTTCCGCTGGCGATGGTCCACCAGCCAGATGCCGAGATATCGCCGCGGGTTCGAAACGAAGTGACTGCCAGGCCGACAGATGGCACCAACCAAATGATGCCAATGATCAGCAATACGGCGTGGACAGGACCCCGTCTCGTCAAGTTGATCAGCGATTCGGTCAGGCTTGGGCGCCGCCTGTCGACGTTTAAGCTTTGCGCGTCCAAAGCGTCCTCATAACTCGCGGCGGACCTGCCGCAGCTGATAAATGATGAAGGGGGTGACCAAGAGGAAGAGAATCACAGCTACCGCGCTGCCGTAACCGGATCGATTGTTGTTGAAGGTCTCCCAAAATACGGTGTAACCGATGATGCGAGTCGCCCCGCGTGGCGCGCCTTTGGTCATCACCAGAACCAGGTCGATCATCTTCAGGGCATTGATGATCATGGTGACCGCGATGAAAGTCATCGGTCCGCTGAGCATGGGGGCGGAGACGCGCCAGAAGAGTTGCCAGGCATTGGCGCCATCAATCTTTCCGGCTTCGTGTATCTCGGCGGGAATTGCCTTGTAGGCGGCCGACAGCACAACGACGGAAAGACCGGTCGAGATCCAGACGCCGGCGAAAATCACCGCCAGATTCGCGACGTCAACGCTGCCCAGAAAGGCGATCGGCTCGAAATCGGGGAAGATAGTCGTGAGGAAGGCGTTGAGAGAGCCGAGGTTGGGATTCTGGTTGTAAAGCAGGCGAAAGATGACCGCGGCGGCGGTGGCGGAGATGGCCATCGGCATGAACATGACAGACTTGATGATCGCCTCGTATTTGACCTTGTCGGACAAGACGGCGACCAGAAGTCCAATGAGCACGACGGCGGTAGGAAATATGATGAGCCAGGCAAAGCTGTTGACCAGCGCGCCGCTGAAAGCGCCGTTCTCAAAACTCAAGAAAAAGCGATCTTCGGTCAATAGTATCCGATAGTTATCAAACCCCACAAATTTTTTGGCCGGTGTTGTGATCGTGCCCCGGGTGAAACTCAGTATGACCGTCACGATCGTCGGGTAGACGTAAAAGAGCGCCATCGCGATGAGCGCGGGTCCGGCGAAGAGCCAGGGGATCAGTTTGCTGAATCGACTCGTATGCATACTATGTGTCCCAGTCCGATTGCTTCAGTCTGGGTTATCGTGGAGGGCGCGAGCATTAGACAGAAAGGGCAGCCCGTCCGGACTGCCCTCATAGCTAAAGCTGAAATTGACTTACTCGCCGTAGGCGATATCGGCCACATCTTCAATGAATTGGGCGACCTCTTGCACCGCATCGGGATTGGCGACCAGATCTTGCAGGCCGGTGAACATGGCGTCGCCGCCGACGGCGCCGGGCGCCAGGTCGGAGCCGTCAAAAGCTACATGGTTGGCATTGGCGACCATTGCTGCCGCCGCGCCATCGCAGGGCTCCGCGTATAAATCGGGGGAAACGTTGAAGTTAGGCGACATGAACGGTCCCACTGGCTGGGTAGCCATTAACTCCTGGGCTTCGGCGCCGGCCATCCAGCGCAGCCATTCGCGCACCTCGGGCCGGTCGTTGAACATGAGCCAGAAGTTGCCGCCGAGAACGACCGAATTGGCGTACATTTCGTTAATGGTGGGGAATTGGAAGAAGCCAAAATCATCGGGGCAGGTTTGACCCTCGAAGTTTGTCTGCGCGAAACTGCGCATGAAGCTGGCCAGGGGGAATAGCCCGGCTTCTCCGCGCATCACCTTGTCCATGGCGTCGATGAATCCGGTAGCGAGCGCTCCATCCGCGCCACCGGCCAGACGTGTGTCAGTGGGTGATACCGCTTCGGCGAAGTGCTCCAGCGCGCTGATCACGGTGGGATCGGTCCATTCGACCTCGTGCGTCACGAAGAGCTTTTGATACATGTCCGGACCGGCGATATTGAGATAGAGATTCTCGAAGAAGTCGGTGAGCGTCCAGCCATCCAAGGCGCCGAGCGCTATAGGCGCGAGACCTTCTTCCGCGAGGATATCCAGATACTCGATAAACTCGTCCCAGGTTGTGGGCGCGTCTTCGCCGATTTCTTCAAAGACATCGGAACGGCGCCAGGCAGTGCTCTTGGCGCTGATGGAGGAGATCACGCCGTAGAGTTGGCCATCAACCGTGCCCAGATCAATAAGCGCCTGACTGTAATTGTCCTCCATCAAGCCATCTGGCAGAATCGGATCATCACCGCCGGTCAAAGGTAGGATCAAGCCTTCGCGCGCCAATTGGGCCATGACGCCTGGGCGCGGCATGGCGGATATATCGGGCGGGTTGCCCGCGCTCGCCATGATTTGCGGCAGCAAGTGGCAGTCGCGGTCATCGATATGCTCGACTTCGATGCCCGTTGCTTCGGTAAAGACAGCGTTAGTAGCATTGAAGCCCACGCCCTCGGCCCCGCCCCAACAAGTGACGATCGTCACTGTAGGAGCATCCTGGGCGAGTAGGGTCGCCGGGATGAGCGACACGACGACAAGTACTAAAATTGCCAAAAAAACGAAACTACGCATGACATGGCTCCTTTCAAAAGCCTTACTGCGAGATTCATAAACGGGAGGAGACATCGCTGCTGCCTCCGAGTATTGGTCAAAGGACGGAAGAATCCATCTCTTGCAGATTAGTTTAACGAATCATGACTGATAATGCAATTCAGCCGCAATGTCTTGCCTGATGGAGCGGTATTATTTGTCAATCAGGAACACAATGAAATCGAGATTGCCCGGCGAGTGGCCGAAGCCGGTCATGAGGGCGGCGCATTCGGCGCGGTGCTGGGTACCGTGATTGACGACATGGGCAAGGCAGTGCCAGAGTACGCGATGGCGTATTTTGCCTTCTGCCTCATAGCTTATGGTCCCGGCCAAATCCGCGTCGGTCAGGCCATTTAGGTAAGCCCAAAAAGATTGCCGCTCCGCTGCCCAGCGTTCGCGGATGAGGGAGATGTCCGAGAAACCTTCTGGGTTCAACTCCTCGATAAAGACGCCGTCCTTGAGCAGGGTACGCCAAACGGTTTCGGCATCCAAGAGGTGGACCAGCGTGCCACGCAGACTGCCCCAGCCAAGGTCGTTTGGAGTCGTCAATTGCTCGTGGGACATTTTTTCGGCGGTATCGAGTATTCTCTCATTCGCCCAATCGTTGTATTGGAAGAGAAGCTCGATATTTCCTTTGTTCATAATGTCTCCATTGTTAAATGCTACCCGCGGCTGCTGAGAAAGAGCGTAAAATCGACATCGCCGGGCGAATGTCCAAAGCCGGTGAGCAAGGCGGCGCATTCGGCGCGGTGTTGCGTGCCGTGATTGACGACGTGAACCAGCGCTTGCCATAAGACAAAATCGTAGCGCCTCCTGCCTCTCTCGCGGGTATGGATGCGCGTCAGGTCCGCGTCTTGCAAGGCCTTGAGGCAGCGCCAGAGATTTGCGTTCTCTGTATTCCAGCGCGTCCGCAGTGCCGCGACCGAAGCAAAATTCTCCGGCTGAACATCATCGGGCGCGTCATCTTCGCCGAAGAGGAAATCGAACCAGCCGTATTCGGCGTCCAGGATATGCACAAGCGCGCCACGTAAGCTGCCCCAGCCGAGTTCGTTGGGTGTCGTCAATTGTTCGGGCGTTGTGTTCTCGGCCGCGGCGAGAATGCGCTTGTTGGCCCACTCGTTGTATTGGTAAAGCAGCTTGATGTCGTCGGTTTTCATGGTTGCTCCTGTCGTCTGCCGGTGTCGGCGTCTAATTGCAACGGCTTCAATGTTATAATCGTATTCGTTGCACAAGACAGATATTCTACTGATGGTTGCATGTGATGACGACCGTGAATTACGACCAGGCGGTAGCCTACTACGATGAGACGCGCGCCTTACGGCCTGGCGTCGCTGCGCGGTATCGACAGGCGGTTCGGCCCTATCTCGCTGGTCACGATAAACCGCGCATCCTCGAACTGGCGATTGGAACCGGCCTGATTGGGGCGTCTTTTTTGGCGGCCGGTGACAGCTATGTCGGCGTCGATATCTCGCGAGGGATGATGGGACAGATCGCGCCAAAGCTGGGCAGTTGCATGCGCGCTGACCTGGCGCAGGTCGATATCGCTCGCGACTTGCCCTTTGCCGATGACAGTTTTGAGCTCGTGCAGGCAGTGCGGGTTTTTCATCTTCTGGACGATTGGCAGCGTTGTATTCAAGAGGTGCGGCGCGTTTTGAAGCCGGGTGGCCATCTGCTTGTCGTGCGGAATGCATCGAAAGAGAGCGACGCGCAGCCGCCCTGGGCCATCGTACACGGAAAATGGGACGAGATCCTCGCAAGCCTGGGTGTTGGCAACGACGGTGTACGTCACGGGATATTCCGCACGGACGAGATGATGGTGGAATACCTTCGCTCGACCGGCGCCACCGTGCAGCTAACCGATCTATTGCCCTACACGGAGCGCGCGGTATCTTGTCGCGTGATGGTAGAGCGTCGCCGGCAGAAGATGTTCAGCAGCGATTGGCATCTGCCGGCCAGCCTGCATGCGCGCGCGGTTGAACGACTGAATCGCTGGCTGGAGACGGAGTGCGCGGCGCCGGACGAGATGCATGCGCAGCCGATGGTTTTCCGGGCGATCGTGGCTCGTTGGGGGGCACATGACGATAAGAATGGGCGCTTTAGAATGTTGCTTCGTTCGGGAAAGTGTTGCGACGCGGGAAGCGGGGCCGATCTTGTTTGAGATACTGGCGAGCCTGGCGATAATTCTAGTTTCGGTCTACATACTGTCGGTGATCACTGAGGGCTTTTTCATCATCAGCCTGGATCAGATTTCGCGACGCTTGAAGCTGTCAGATGAAGTTGCCGGCGCTTCTTTGATGGCGATGGGTTCGTCGGCGCCGGAACTTGCGATAGCCTTAATAGCGCTATTCTCTGGCGGCGGCGCGCATAGCGACGTCGGCATCGGTACGATTGTGGGCTCGGCCGTTTTCAACATTCTGGTGATCACGGGCGTTTCCGCGGTGGTGGCGGACGGCTTACATATTCACCCCTTTGCCGTTCGGCGCGATACGCTCTATTACTTGCTTTCCATCGGCTATCTGGCATTCATCTTTGTGGACGGCGAAGTCGTTCTCTGGGAAGCGCTTTTGGGATTGGCCGCCTATGTCATCTACGTCTTGCTGCTTATCTTCTATAAGGGACCGAAAGCGCCCATTGAAGAAGCGAAGGAAGTTGCGCGACCCGCTGAAAAACAAGACGAAGCGGGGCATGGCATCTTGCATCAAGTGGAATCGACCATTGTGCGACTGCTGCGCTTGATCACCGGTGCGCCGGAGAAGAACTATGTCTGGACGTTTGTGGTCGCCATCGCATTGATCGTCGCCTTGAGTTATGTCCTGGTCGAGTCGACCATCGTCTTCGCGGCCGGCATCGGCATGCCGCCGGTGATTGTGGCGCTGACATTGCTTGCGGCGGGCACATCGGCGCCGGACTTGATCTCATCGATTGACGTGGCGCGCGCTGGACGTGGTGGCATGGCTGTGGCCAACGCCGTCGGTTCGAATATTTTTGATATCTTCATCGGCCTGGGCATTCCCTGGGTTCTGGCTATTCTCTTCGCGGGTATGGCATCGATCCATGTTGGCGCCGACGGCTTGTGGATATCGATCGGCATTCTGGTCGCAACGACCGTGATTCTATACGTCTTGCTGCAAAGCCAGCGCATGCTCAGTCGCCGTGAGGGCTACGTTTTGCTAGCGCTTTATCTCGTTTATGTCATGTATACGCTGGTAGCCGGCGTGGCAGTTTGATTCGAGCCGTATCATGCAAAATCGCGAAAACGCGATTCATCATCGCCCTGCCTTAGGGTTTGATGTGCTGCAACTGCCGGTCATCGGCAGGTTGCTGCGCGGTCGTTATGGCAGGCTGGTATTGCAGTCGGTTTTGGGCTTGATGGCGATCGCGCTGATTGTCGACGGCTTTACCGGACCGCAGGTGGCGGCGCGTAACCTGGCGACGGTGGGACCCTGGGTGCAATTTCGGGGCATTGCCGTGCTGATCCTACTTCTCGCGGGCAACCTGTTCTGCATGGGCTGTCCCTTTACGCTCCCCCGTTCGCTGGCGAAGCGTCTGTCGCTGCGGGGACGGCGCTTTCCCCAACGTTTGCGCAATAAATGGATCTCGATCTTCGGCTTGTTTCTGCTTTTTTCCGTCTACGAATACTTGAACCTCTGGGCGAGCCCCTGGCTGACGGCTTGGGTGATCGTGGCATATTTCCTGGCTTCGTTCGCGCTGGAAGCGATTTTCACTGAGTCGGCTTTCTGTAAGTATGTTTGCCCGCTGGGGGCCTTCAACTTCGTTTATTCGACAGTTTCGCCAACTCAGATCGCCGTAAAATCGCATGATGTCTGCGCGACCTGTGTCGGCAAAGAATGTGTCAACGGCAGTTATTCGCCGCAGACCACGATTCGTCTGGACGAGATCGCGATCGCGGGCACAGATGCCCTGCGCGAGGTCCGGGTCGAACATGGTCCGCAGGGGACATTGGGCTGTGGCACCGAGCTCTTCGCGCCGCAAATTCGCGGCAATATGGATTGTACGATGTGCCTGGACTGCGTACGCGCCTGCCCCCATGACAACGTCAGCCTGTTCATGCGCGCGCCCGGCCAAGAATTGAGCCGCGGCGATAGTTGGCCGCGGCGCTGGGACCTTTCCTTGCTGGTGATCGCGCTGGCCTTCATGGGCATTTCTAACGCCTTTGGCATGGTGCCACCGTATTACGAATTACAGGAGTGGTTGGTTCTGAATCTGGGCATCACAAACGAACTCGTTGTGCTGCTGCTGATTTTTGCTTTAAGCAATTTGGTGTTGCCGGTGACGGCGGCCGCTGGCGCGGCATTGCTGGGAATTCGGCTAACCGGCACCGGAAAAAGGGATTCCTTCCGCGACACAGTGGCGGCCTTTGCGCCGGCTTTTGTGCCGATCGGAATGGGCATCTGGTTCGCCCATTACAGCTTTCATCTGCTGACAGGCCCGGGCTTGATCGTACCGGTCGTTCAGGAGTTCCTCGGCGCAGTTGGCGATTGGCAAAACTGGAGTTTCAGCCTGGATCTGGTCTTGATCGGCATCATTCAGTTTCTGGCGCTGATGGGCGGATTCTTGTGGAGCCTGCGGCTGGCGCAAAAGACGGCGCTTCGTCTTTACCGGCGCAAAGCCCTCTTGGGTCTGATTCCCTGGGCAATGGTTTTCCTGCTGATGATGCTGGCTGCCTGGCAGATCTTCACGCTGCCGATGGAAATGCGCGGCACGCTGCAGCTATTTGGCTAGGCCCGGGTTCGTTAATACGTGGGCTCAACTTGCGCGCCATTTCGTAAGATCGCTTCGGCACGCCCCCATAAGGCGCTGCCATCACGATTCATGATTGGCTCGGCGGAATACTGAGCCAGGTAGCATCGACGATACTTGTCGGTCATATTGGGGCCGCTTCGGTGAAAAGTGCGGCTGCTGAAGACGACGATACTGCCGGCTGGCACGATGGCTGGCTCGCCAGGGTCATCGCCGTGGTAGCCAACCTTGTCGTTCAAGCGTTCTTCGACCATGTGATCGATAATGTCGTCGGTAGATCGGCGACCATCGCGCTGGTAGGGCAGGATGTAAACCGTGCCATTTTCGACGGACATATCGTCCAGGGCGCACCAACAGGACAGGTATGAGCGATGATAGTGACCGACATAACCGGAATCCTGATGCCAGGCAAATTTAGTATCGGTATCTGCCGCCTTAACCACGTACTGTTCATGAAAGAGGTAAGCGGTATCGCCCAGGGTAGCGCGGCAGATATCCGCCATCAGCTTGCTGAACAGGAATCTGGTCATAATCGGACTATCTGCGCTGCGATTGCCGATAAAATAACGTTTCTTGTAATGATTGATATGTTGGGTCTGTAGCCCTTTCGCTTCCATCTGTTTTTCGAAAATATCCACGAAGCGCATGCACTCCTCGCGCAGCGCATCGACAACGTCTTCGGGTATGACAGATTCCAGGTTAAAGTGGCCGTCGCGATGATATTGTTTTACTTGTTCGGGTGTCACTATTGGCATTTGGCCCGCTCCTATCGGCACTTTGCGTCGAGTATAGCGGATGGCTTGCCGTACTGGCAAACAACTCAGGATAGATATTTTGAGCGAGCATCGATTACACTTTGATGCGCTCTTCCCCCAATTGCCGAGGAACTCATATATGAACGAACGACCGAATATCCTGCTCTTCCTCACCGATGACCATGGCGCCTGGGCAACTGGATGCTACGGCAACGGCGAGGTGCATACGCCGACCATCGACGCGCTGGCGTCTGCGGGTACGCGCTTTGCAAATGCTTACACGCCGACGCCGGTTTGTTCGCCGGCGCGCGCCTGCCTCATGACCGGCAAGACCGCTTCGCAGGTGGGTATCCACGACTGGTTGGAAGAGGCGATACCAGAAGTCGCAGAACGAGATTGGCTGGGCGGGGCGCGGACGCTTTTCGATTACCTGTCGGCGGCCGGTTATCACACGGGCTTGAGTGGTAAATGGCACCTGGGTCAATCGCATTTGGCGCCAAAGGGAGCGGACTACCATTTCGGTTTACCGGGATGGCAAGGCAGGCACAACAGCGCTTATACTTACGTCCGCAACGGCGAAATGGTCGAGCTGACAGGAAACAAGTCACGTTTCATCACGGATCACGCCATCGAGTTCCTGGATACGGTTCCCGATGACAAGCCGTTTTTCCTCAACGTCGGTTATATCGCCACGCACTCGCCCTATCGACAGCAAACGCATGATCCGCTGCAGACGGCGCGCTATCAAGATTGTCCCTTCGCGGAGATCCCGCCCTGGGATCCGCATCCCTGGGTCAAGAACGAAGGCGGCGGCAACGAACTCAGCGAACAGGACCTGCGCGACCGCGCCATCGGTTACTACGCCTCAGTGACGGAAACCGATGACAATATCGCCCGCATTGTGGCTGCGCTGAAAGAGCGCGGGCGCTGGGAAGATACTGTGGTCATCTATACCTCCGATCACGGCTGCGCCATTGGGCATAATGGCTTTTTCGGCAAAGGCAATAGCACACGTCCGTTAAACATGTACGAGATTTCGCTGCGCGTGCCCCTAATCATCTTGGGCGCCGGCGTCTCGTCGCACGTGCTGGAAAACTATGTCGACCACTATGACACTTTCCACACCATTTGTGAGCTTGCCGGCGTTTCAGAGCCCGAATCCGAAGTCTATGCTGGCCAATCCTATGCGCCGCTTTTGCGCGGGGAAAAGATCAATTGGGAGAATACGCGTTTTGGCGAATACGGTGACCTGCGCATGATCCGCGACGAACGCTGGAAGCTGGTCTTTCGTTATCCGGCAGGAGCGCACGATCTGTTTGATCTGGAGGCTGATGCGTTGGAACGGAACAATCTCTACGCTGCCTGTCCTGAAATCGCTGCTGCATTGAAGCGGCGGCTGGACGTATTTTACGCCGAGCGCGAGGTAGCCGAGCTTTCCGGAACCCGGGTTAAGCAGCGGCCAGCGCACAATGGTCAGAGCGAAGCCTGGCGGGATGGCAAGCGAGAGGCCAGGGGGCTGCAAGTTTATTAGATGATATGGCGCCGGGCTGGGCGGGCATGGACTCAGTTAGGCGTTCCCTGCCCCAAGGATATTGCATCTCATGGTCGCTCAAGCGAGACCGCTAGCGAGATACCATCGTCGAAGCCGAACTTCTCCAGGGTGACGACCACCTGGCCGCTGGTAGGAACGATGAATGCCAGGGGTAGTCGGTCCGGTACGCCCATCGTGCTGTACGACATCACTTCCATGCCATCAATCGTGGCAGTGACAAAGAGATCTTCGACATCGCCGGATAGCTTGTCCAAATTGAGAATCAGCAGTTCGTCCTCTTCGGCGCTAAAGACGACCAGGTCGCGAATGGCCTTGTCACTAAGGGTGATGATAACTTCGCCATCTTCAAGCGCGCGCGCAGGATTACGGTTCACGGTAATGCTGCCGCTGCCAGTCGCACGCTCAGCAAAAGTCGAAACTGCCAGCAGGTAAACGTCGTTCCGGTCGAAAATCAGATTGCTGATTTCGGCATCGAATCCGGGACCGCTATCGTCGTCGAAGGCGAATTCAAAACCGTCGGAAGACAAGACCTGCAATACAGTGTCAAGGTTACCGCTGCTGTCCACGGTGAGTGTGAGGCTGTCGCCCGTTTGCACCGGCAATTCGTAGTAGACCGTTGGTATACTGGCGCTTAGCGAGAAAGGCAGGGTGTTGACATTTTCGATCCTCGCGACGCTTACCGGATAGACGCTCACAATAAAGTCGCCTTCGATTCCGCTAATATCCGCGAGCAAGGGCGACGGGAAGACTTCCAAAACGTACGCGCCGCTATAGGGCAACTGCAGTGGTCCGATGACCGCCGACTTGCGTCCGCGACTGTCGTCATTAAAGGCAATCTCTACCTCGTCGCGATCGAATAAGGCGGCTGCAGAATCGAAATCATCAGATCGAACCGATATCCTCATGTATTGACCTTGCTCGCCTTCGAATTCGATCTCCGCGCGGCCATTAACAAGACTGCCTTCGGTCACGTCTCCCGCTCCCATAGACACGATGGTTGCCGGGGTCGGTGTGTCTTCAGTGGTTGCGGTCAAAACGACGGTCGGTTGGTTGCCGGTATCACGCCTGGCGGTGATCAAATAGTCTCCCGGCGCGTCATCCGCGCCTGTGACCAATTCCAGCCGCGCCATGCCCGCGGCATCCGCCGTCTTTTCGCTCTCGTAGACGGATCCGCCAGCGTAGGTCACATCAAACCTTACCTGCTCGCCGGCGATCAAGTTGCTTACGGTAATCACGTGGCTTGAGCCGATCACCGCTGACTGCGGTTCAATCGTGGCAATGGCGTCGCTTCCGCGTTCGTCTTCGGCTGCGGTGATTTCAAGCGTGGCGCTGGCAAACAGGACTTCGTCGGCAGCATCGCGGATCTCGACCGTATATACACCGATCTCATCTTCGGGCGTACTGCTGATTCTCAGGTTGAATATGCCCTCTGTATCGGTCGTTCGCGCTGTGGAGTATTCCTGGGCGCCGTCTGGATTAAATATGGTCAGCGTGTAGTCGAGGTCCACTTCCAATCCACTGACCTCAATCAGATGCTCCGAACCGATGGCTGCGCTCGGCGGCGTGATAGAGATTTTGGCGGCTACTTCCACCATGGCATCCGCAGAGTCGCCAATCGTCAAAGTGGCGCTTGCCGCGGCATCGCCCTCAACGAAGATTTCGACACTGTAGCTGCCTTCTTCCAGATCGTCGGGAGCGACAAAGATCAAGTTGGCATCTCCGTCTCTCGAGGCGCGCGCTATGACGGAGTCAATCAGCACGCTGTCGGCCGACTTGACCTGGGCGCTTACGCCATCAAAGGCCGCAAGCCCGCTGACGCTGATTTCGAACGGGCTCCCCGCTTCACTGACGGGTGGCGTTACCATGACGACAACATCTCGCTCTGCTGGAGCGTCGATGGTGAATTCGCCCTCGGCGATCGTTTCGCCCTCCGAATCATAGATGGCGATCGTTTGAAGACCGGGCGTATCGTCTTCTTCGGCGAAGACTTCGATCTCGATGACGCCGTCCGTGTCGCTGGTGCGCGCGCGGCGATAGGCAACTTGCTGCGATTCGCTGGCGGTGACTTCCACCGTATAGCGCGTCTGCGGGTCGAGTTCGGCGATCTTGATCTCGTGCAAGGTGCCGATGGGACCAAAGGACGGTGTCACCGTGACATTGCCCGGCAGGTCGCTGACGGCTTCTTTCGAGGTCAGTTCAAAGTTTGCGCTGGCGAGAACCTCGCCGTCTTGTACCACTTGTACGGTGTAAGTGCCTGGCAGATCGCCTTCTGTGCTGCCGGCCGGATAGGTGATGACGCCTTGGTCGTCGCTCGTTTCCTCGCTGCTGAAAACGACCTGATCATCAAAGACGAAATCGACTGTGTAAGCGCTATTCGGCTGCAATCCTTCGATCAGAATCGTCAGTAGCGCGCTTTCCACTTGGCCCGAATCCGGCGTAATTGTCACGGTCGGCGCATCCTGTGCCGGCGCGGTCAATGCGAATGCGGTGAAGAGCAGTATCACGAGCATGAACCGCAAACCGGGGCTCGGCCAGTGCTTCGCAGTCAGTTGCGCTTTTAATAATGAGATGGAGGATCGCATTTCAAAATCCTTCGCCCGGTACCTGCGGACAACAGAACAGATCAGGAAGCCATTGTATTCGGTGGCTTCAAACTATTATAGTGTGAGCGTCTGCCTACGTCTCGCATCGGAACGACCAAATGACGCACTGGACGAACACAATGCGCCGTCTCGTAATCGTTCGTCGCAAAGGTATAATTGGCGCATGAACGAGACCTTGGATGGAAACCACAACTGGAACATCATCGGACATGATTGGGCGGTCGAATTCCTGCGGCGTGGCATTCTAAACGGGCGCGGCCGTCATGCCTATTTGTTCGCGGGCAGTTCATCTGTGGGCAAGATGACCTTGGCGCTAACTTATGCTATGGCGCTCAATTGCGAATCGGATGACATTGCGCAACGGCCTTGCGCTAGCTGCCGATCCTGCCGCAGCATTGCCAAGGGGAGCGATCCTGATCTGATTCACGCGCGTGCGGATGAGAGCGGTCGGCTGAAGATTGACGCCATTCGCGAAGTGATTCGTTTGCTTGCGCTGAAACCCTATGCCGCACGCTATCGTGTGGCGATATTTGACGACTTTGATCAAGTGCTGCCACAGGCACAAGACGCCCTCCTAAAGACCCTGGAAGAACCGGCGGCGCACGCGGTTCTGATATTGCTGGCGCAATCGACGGAACGCATTCTTCCGACCATCCGGAGTCGTACCCAGATCATTCCTTTGCGTCCCTTGCCTCTTGAGCTTGTTAAAGATCATCTGATCAGCCGCGGCGCGGAAGAGGATCGCGCAGACCTAATCGCCCGCTTGAGCAGTGGACGCATGGGCTGGGCCCTGAACGCGCTGGACGACGAAGCGCTGCTGGAATCCCGCGGTGAAACGTTGGATCTGCTGCGGGAGATTGTCCGCGGCGGCAGGGTGGACCGCCTTAAGATTTCCGAGCGGCTAAGCCGAAAAGTAGCGCGAGACAAGAGCCAGCTGCGCATGACCCTGGACATCTGGCAAACATATTGGCGCGATTTGCTGCTCGAGTGCTACGCGACGCCGGTGAAGCCCTGCAACAGCGACCGCAAGGACGAGATTCGCGCGCTGGCGATGCGAGCGAACCCGACACAAGCGCTGGATGCGCTCAACGCCACAAGACGGACTGCGCGGGCGCTAGACACCAATGCCAATGTCAGGCTGGCGCTGGACGTCTTGTTTCTGGAATACCCCGGATTGGACTAGGCCCGATCAGTCGATGGGTATCCAATTGGCAGGTTTCTTCGCCGCTTCCAGGACCGCATCCGGCACCAGAACGATCTTGCCGAAGCCGAGATTCTTCTCCATCTTTTCATGCGCTTTGCGCGCTTGACTGAGCGGCATTACCACGTCAATGGCGCTTTGGTATTTGCCTTTCGAGAAATCCTGGAGTATTGACCCGAAGTCCTTGGTCTTGAGTGAATCGTAGGAGCCAAGGATGCTGAGATTCTTCAGGTAGACGTCCACTAAGTTGAGTCGAGCGTCGCGGCGTCGCGTAGGCGCTGCCAGGACCAAGCGTCCCTTGTAGTCGAGCATGTCAATGGATTGCACAAGCGCCTCATTATCCGCGCTGTGCAGGACAAGAGTTGCGCCCCGTTCATCGGTGGCGACTTTGACTTGCCGTACCAGATCGCTGCCGGCATCATCCAGGACGATATCGGCGCCGACCTCGCGCAACTGTGCGGCCGTTTCGCTGCGGCTGATAGCGATAACCAGAGAACCCTTGGCACGAGCGATCTGCACGGCGGCGATGCCAAGAGGGCTTGCTGCGCCCTGGATCACCACACGATCGGCTTTTTTGATCTTGCCGTTGCTGACCAGCGCCGTCCAGGCATTGGCAAAAGAAGCGCCGGCAGCCATCGCGACTTGAAAGTCGAGCGAGTCGGGCATTTTGACCAATTGATCGGCGGGCACGGAGCAGTATTCCGCGTAGCTGCCTTCGCGTTCGCATCCCAGACCCTCGAAGCTGGCAGCGACACGGTCGCCCACCTCCCAATTGCTGACATCATGTCCTACTTGCGCGATTTCTCCCGCGAGATCGGTGCCCAGAATATGCGGCAGCGGCTTGCGGATAATCAAGCGACCGTCTCGAAATAGCAGATCACTGGGGTTGGCAGATGTGGCGTGTATCTTCACCAACACTTCGTCGCCGGCGGGTATCGGCATCGGGCAAGGTCCGTATTTCAGGACGCGCGGTTTGCCGATACGGGCCATGCTGACCGCCATCATCGATTCACCATTCGCTGTCATGGTCAAGCCTCTAGGGAAATTGGACAATATGGCAACAGTCTAAACGACGGCATTAACGCTGTAAACAGCTTATGAGACGCCGAAGCGTTTGGCATTGCGTTCACGCGCTTTGGCGATTTCCGCGGCGCGGTCGCGGGGCGGGGCGCTCGTTTGCAAATCGCTGAGCAATCTGCCGGTTGCGTCTGCGATCTCGACGACTGTTCGTTCAAACGCTGCTTTGTTGACCGCCGCCGGTTTACGGTATCCGCTGACCTTGCGCACGTATTGCAAGGCAGCCGCCTCGATATCGCAGGCAGTGCTGGACGGATCATAATTGTAGAGTGTTCTTATGTTGCGGCACATCGCGTTTTCCCCAACTGTTCGTCCAACTTCCAATTATTTTAGCACGCCGCTATCGCTTAGTCGCGGTGGAGACAGCCGTTCAGGTTGCGATATGGGGCGGGCATATATTCGCCAACATCTTCCAGCTCAAGAAACTCACGCAGGAGATCGCGATTGTCCGGGCGATCGCCAAAGTGTCTCAGCTTCCAATGGATGTAAGGATGCACTTGTAGACTAGCGGTGCGGAATTCTTCCACGACCAGGCTCGCAGTGACGCCACCGCGCAAGACGAAGTTCTGCCGGTCAAATTCGCGGTAGAGCGGATCGTAGTCGAAGGGAACGCGGCGATAAGCTGCCAACTCCCAGTCCTTTGTATGGCCATCGAGGATCATATAGCTGGCGCTGAAATCGCCATCGAGCGGCACGCCGACAGAGCCTGGATTGAAGATGTGCCAGCGATTGATGTGCCGTTCCATGGGGATGTGGCTATGCGCGCAGATGACAGTGCCTTCATTTACGCTGCCAAGCCAGTCCGCGACCTCGTCTAGCGTGGAGCAAGGGAAGATCGCCTGCCAGGGATTGTCGGGAACGCCGTGGAAAACGCGCAGAGGTGGCGCATCGACGAAGCGCAGCGAAAGTGTGTCGGGCAGGCAACTGATCGCATTGAGCCAGGATTCGCCCAGTTGATGGCGCAATACCTGCGGTAAGCTGAAACTCGACCAATAATCTGGCGCGCGTACGGTACCATAATCGAGCGCGTAGAAGGCATTGTTGCCACGAATAAGCGCCCAGCGTCGTTGGAGGACGAGCTCCAGCACTTCGCGCGAAAAGGGCCCCCAATTAACGCTGTCGCCGGCCACGACGACGTGATCAACGTCAAACTGGTTCATGTCGTCGATGACGGCTTGAAGAGCTGGCAAGTTGCCATGGATATCGGCGAGTACCGCGAGTCGGGTCATATCAATCTCTCCTTTGATCGAGAATGATACAACCGAGTTCTAAATTTTCATCACTAAGCTTGGTATCCGAGCGGGTGACGTCGGTGCCAGTTCCAGGCTGTTTTAATGATGGCCTCAAGGCTGTTGTATTGCGTTTCCCAGCCGAGTTCCCGCCCAATTTTGTCGCTATCGGCGACCAGCACTGGCAGATCGCCGGCGCGGCGTGGCGCTTCGTTCACGGGGATGGCGTGTCCGGTAACCTTCCGGGAGCTTTCGATGACCTCGCGCACGGAATAACCGCTGCCGCTGCCCAGGTTATAGACACGACTGGCGCCGTTTTGCAGCGCCTCCAGCGCCAGAACGTGCGCCCGCGCCAGATCTAGCACGTGTACATAATCGCGGATGCAGGTGCCGTCGGGTGTATCGTAATCGGTACCGTAGATGTCAATGGTGTCGCGCTGTCCCAGGGCTACTTGCAGCACCAGCGGAATCAAGTGCGATTCCGGTTCGTGCGCCTCGCCGATATGTCCGTCGGGATGGGCGCCGCAGGCGTTAAAGTAACGCAAGCAACAGTACTTGATGCCGTATAGCCGGTCCATCCAAGCCAATAAGCGCTCGGCCATATATTTGGTTTCGCCGTAGACGCTGCCGGGGATGAGCGTTTCGTTTTCGTCAATCGGGATATGGCGGGGATTGTCAAAGAGATTGGCGGTCGACGAGAGGATGAAGCGTTTGACCTTGTGCAGGCTGGCTTGCTCCAAAACATTGACGATGGTGTATAGGTTGTCGCGCAAGTACAAGAAAGGTTTCTGCATGCTTTCGCCGACCAGGATCAACGATGCAAAATGCAAGATGCCTTGAAACTGATGCGCGCCAAAGGTCGCATAAAGCGCCTCGACATCGTGAAGATCGCCCACGATCAGTTTGGCATCGGGATGAACGGCTTGCCGGTTGCCCGTGCTAAGATTGTCGTAAACAACGACATCGTAACCACGCTCGATCAACAACTGAACGACGTGGCTGCCAATGTAACCGGCGCCACCGGTTACCAAGACTTGCATCATGTTTTGCCTCCCAGCCGCTCGGCGGCAGCGAATCGGTCTGCCATGCTCCCGCAGAATATCAAGGATTCATCTCGTCTGGGCAATGTCGGCTTAGCGGAAACGCTGCGGCACAATAGCCGTTATTATAGCCACTCGCCACGCGCAAACAAAACCGCGCGGCGATAGCAGTCGGTGTCGTCGCATTGACAAGCGGCGCTGCTATGGTCTAATCGAGGACGCGACGTCATTGTAGCTGAAAACGTAAGGCAGATATGGGCGACAAGCGGTCGGGTTGGAGCAAAGCCGAAAAAGAGGCGCTGATCAAGCTGCTGCGGATGGCGCTAATCTTGTTGCTGGCGATCGTGGTTGCCGGCACCATAGCGGCGCTGCTGAGTTCGTCCGTGGGCGCGCTTTGACGCCCAAACGCTGCCAATTGAAGGAAAGAACGCCCCATGCAAGAGCAAGAATTCCACCTGGTTGCTGAGGCCGGAAAACAGCGACTCGACCTTTTTGTGCTGGATCATCTGGAGCAATTGTCACGCGCGCAGGTTCAAAAGCTGATCCGCGCGGGACGCGTATTGGTTGATGGACAGGTGGAGAAAGCCGGCTTCAAGTTCAAAGGTGGCGAACGAGTAGAGATCAGCCTGCCAGCACCCGAAGAGGTCTCCGTCGAACCGGAAGAGATCGAACTGGATATCGTCTACGAGGACGCCTGTTTGGCGGTAATCAACAAGGCGGCGGGCATGGTGGTGCATCCGGGCGCGGGCAACCGGAGCGGGACACTGGTCAATGCGCTGCTGGCGCGTTATCCGGAGCTGGCCGACATGATGGACGATAGCGAGACGCAGGATCGGCTGGGCATCGTGCATCGCCTTGACCGCGGCACCAGCGGATTGATGGTGGTCGCGCGGACAAAACCGACTCTGCTGGCGCTGATGCGACAGTTTCAGGAACGCAGCGTGGATAAGGTTTATCTGGCGCTACTGGAGAAGCGGCCCGAAAGCAACACGGGACTGGTGGACGCGCCGATAGCGCGCGATGCGCGAAAGCGTAAGCGCATGTGGGTGACACGTGAGGGAAAGGCCGCCCAGACTGAATTCAAGGTGCTGAATGATGATTTCCAAGGTAAGCGCGCTTTGGTGGAGTTGCGGCTGTTGACCGGACGGACGCATCAGATTCGCGTGCACATGGCCTTTATCGGCTGTCCGGTGGTGGGTGATACGGTGTATGGCTATCGCAAGCAGCGGCTAAGGTTGAAGCGGCAATTCTTGCACGCGCGACATCTGGCGTTTGATCATCCGGTCACGGGCGAGCGCTTGGCGTTCGAGAGTGAGCTGCCGGTGGGGTTGCAGGCTGTGATGGAGAAGTTGCGGTAGGGTTTTGGTTTTACCACAGAGGACACAGAGGGCGCAGAGAATTACTAATCAGGACATATCCAGCACCCGCTGGCGCAGCGCTTCGTCCGTCTGTTCCCAACCGGAGATGTAGCGAATCATGTGCTCTTTGCCATCGGCGGGGTCGACTACGTACCAGAATGTGAACCCGTTGGGATATGTCCGCGTCGGCTGAAAGGACGGATCAACGGAACGAATCGCCATAACGGCGGCGTTCTTCAGCCACGTTGACTTTCCGTTGTAACGAATATGATGGCGAGCAATTTGTAATCCACGACCCATTGTATTGCGCAGCAATTCAGCTTCGAATCGATGCCCTTCATAATAGCCAATAACAGGGATGTCCCTGCCCGTTGTTTGCGGCGGTGTACGTTTTGAGGCGTCTGTTCCTTCGGATTCGGTTTTGTCAGACGCCGAATTGGATTCGACAGCGCTCTGCAGCCGTTTGGCAATCTCTTCCTCTACCAATTCACGCCAGGCCTCTGTCAATAGCCGCGAATAGCGTTGAATTTCCGCCGCCCCCAGCCGCCCCGATTGCACCTGCCGGGCGAACAGTTTGATCAACTCATGTGATGGCTTCTCCATTCCTTGTCGCAGCAATCGCGCCATCACACGTCTTTGCGCGCCGGCGATAATGCGTTCACGATCAAAGCCAGACTTTGTAAATCCTTCCAATTCATTGACCAGCCGCTCGTCCAAGTCAAGCATGTGAATCGACAGAAACGGCTGCTTGTCCATGACGTTGCGTTTCTTGAGGTCGGTATAGAAGCGGTATTCAATACCGTTTGAGAGAATGGCGAAGCGTACATCTTCCGCATTGAAATAATTGTAAAGTTGTTTCCAGTTGCTCTCGTTAAGCGAGATGTTCGCAGCTTTGGCTTCGACAAAGATAATAGGCTTAGCATCGCGAAATATCGCGTAGTCGACTTTTTCGCCGCCCGTTGTCTTGGCATCGGCGTTATATTGCGGGAAAACCTCCAATAAGTTTTGGATATCGTAGCCCAATGCGCGGATGAAAGGCTGGATGGAGACAAGTATAGTCGCGTCTTCATTATGGTCCATCAGGTGACGCTGAGTATGTATCTGCGTAGAAATCTTGCTCAACTCGGTATATAAACTCATTTGTTACACTCCAGCACCCGACGAACTTGGCCAAAGTTTAACATGGCGTCGCTGGTTTTGCCGATTCACGCGCGGGGAGGGGATGACTTTTGTGAGTGAGTTGACGGTGGGATTGCGGGCTGTGATGGACAAGTTGCGCTGATCCCTATTCGGCTTTCACATATTTGGCCGTCGCCGCCTTAATCTCATCGGCGTACTTATATATATCGTCCACTGATTCGATCCGAACACGTTCTTCTTCGTCACCGTGGAACAGACTCAGGTACTTTGTCGACCGATTAAAGCGCAGTCGACAGATCGCCTGACGATTGTTGTCGTCTAGCAGAATTCCGCAATACGAGCGCACATCGCGCATGAAAATGCGAGACGGGTCTATCGATTCGCGCAGGATTGACTTTACTACGTAGAATCCATCTATTTCTTCCTGAGTCGTATCAATGCCGTCCGTTACGGCATCCGCGTCCGCGTCGTCAGCATCATCCTCGGCGCCGTCTTCGTTACTGCCTGCGGTAGAGTCGATGGCTGTTTGCAAGCGAGTGGCGATCTTGTCGTTGAGAAATTCGCGAAAGGCTTGCTTGACGATTTCGGTAAATTCTTCGATTACCGACTCCCTAAGCCGCCCAGAATAGACCGGCCTGGTAAAGTGTCGAACGAAGTCTACTGACGGTTGGTTAAACTCGCTTTCGAGTATGAGACGGATTTCCCGTTTGTACTTAAGTTCGTTGGCGCTGGACAAGATTCTATCGACGTCAAATGCAGATTTCGCGAACTTTTTCAGTTGGGCGAACGGGCGCGGGTCGAAGTTAAGTAGGTCAATTATGAGAAAGGGCTTTTCGTCCATGTGATTGGACTTTTCCAGATCCGAATGAAAGCGATACTGCAGACCATTGGTAAGGATGCCGAAACGCACATCGGTCGCGCTGAAATAGCGAAAGAGCTGCGATGCGTGCTCATCGTTCAGGTCAGAGGTGGCGGATTTGGCTTCGATCAGAATGATTGGCTTGCCATTCTGCATGATCGCGTAGTCGACCTTTTCGCCCTTTTTGGTGCCGACATCGGCCGTGTACTCCGGCACGACCTCGGAGGGATCAAAGACGTTGTAACCGAGCGCTTGAATAAAGGGCATGACAAAAGCATTTTTGGTCGCTTCTTCGGTCTTGATGAAGTCGAGCTGGCGCGGCGCCTGGTTAGATATCTCACGCATTCTGTCGATGAGGTCCATTTTGGTGCTCCTGCAAGAGAGGTAGGTAAAATTCCGCGATGAAGAATCGCGACAATAGACATATATCAGAATATTTATATTAGCTTTTGTGGTTGAGATTGCAATGTGGAAGATCGCGATCTAGCTAGGTGGTTTTTCTTGGGTGAAATGGCAGCACTTGTAAGCGGAGGAGATGGCGTATGAGCATCCGGTCAGGTGTGAGAGGGTGGGATTTGAGAGTAAGTTGCTGGTGGGGTTGGGGGATGCGATGGAGGAGTGGCTGTAAGTTCTCATATTCACCACAGCCGCTCGGCGGCAGCGAAAAAGTCTGCCGCGCTCACACAAAATAACAAGCCTACTCCATGCACGAGCAAGGGGGTTTGTCAAAAAAGAGGCACTGAGAGATTAAAGAAACTGGAAAACTATCGCACTCTTAGGACTCGACGCACGAGGGCATTGTCCGTGAGCAAATCTTCAATCGGACGTCCTTTATCGCCATTAGGTTCTCTTAGTTTCCAAAACGCCCAGCCGTTGACAATCTTAGAATCGGGCTTAACCGTATTTACCGCCTTTAATGCTGCATTGTTGGGCGTTTCGGACACCCCCATAAACGAAATCCGGGATCCAAGAAGATACAATTCGTCGAAATCTAGCGTTGCTTCAAATGAGTGACCTCTCCATTCAGCATAAACACGGATTTCCCCGCTATTTTCGGCATTGAATGCTGGCGACTTCTCTTTGACCGTAGTCTGAGCTTTCTTTGCTAAACTAGCTGTCAAGGATTGACCGACATCGACAAACTGGCGCCCGGTTTGCTTAAGGACATGCATTGATTCTCCAACACTCACATCCCCGACGAGCATAAAATCTTCAAAACCTATAGCCCTGTCACGCAATACAACCAAGAACGCCAGTACGTGGCCAAACATGATGTGCCCGTAGAAGCTTGGACCAATTGAAAGCTGCAAAACCTCGCCACCTGCAACTGCCGGCATAATGATGTTGCCCCCGATGATCCACCAAATCAGCCCGTAGATCGCGCCGCCAACAACAATGTTCATAAATGGGTTGCCCAGATCCACGTATTGCAAGAACACACCAGTGTAGAGAGCGCCAATGACGACGCTGACAATGATATGAATGACGAAACCAATGAACGCGTCCGCACCTATCATCCCTCCGACGAAATCGATCATGCCATTGCCCATTTGCATAATCAAAGCGCCATCTTCGCCGACTCCTGTCGGCACCATGCCAGCACCGATATATGCAAGAAAGATGTATCCGCCAATCAGGCCCGGCGCTACACCCCTGCTCATAGCATAATTATCCATTGTGAATCCTCACTGATGCTTCATGTCAAAAATGACAAGGATGCGCGATATAGTTTCATCGATTGTTGGGCAAGGTCTATAAGGGGACTGAGCACCAAAGTAACTAAACGGCCTATAGCCACAACTACTTCTGTATCCGCCACAATTTGAAACAATCCCCTGATTATAACCTATTGCAATATCCTGAACAAAAGCTCCGTGCCCTCTGTGCCTCTGTGGTGAATAATTGAATTATGCTATACTCCCACCCATGCAAACCGAGACCTACCAACCCACCGCCTTCCACCTGATGACCAAGCCGCGAGGCGCCATCTGCAACCTCGACTGCAAGTACTGCTATTTCCTCTCCAAAGAACGGCTCTATCCCAACAGCGAATTCCGCATGTCGGATAACTTGCTGGAGGAGTACATTCGCCAATACATCGACGCCCAGCAGGTGGACGAGATCAACTTCGCCTGGCAGGGCGGCGAACCGACTCTGATGGGTGTGGAGTTCTTCCGGCAGGCGGTGCGCTATCAGCAGAAGCATAAGCGGCCAGGCATGCGCATCACCAACGCGCTGCAGACCAACGCAGTGACGCTGGATGACGAATGGTGCGAGTTTTTTACAGAAAACGACTTTCTGCTGGGCGTCAGCCTGGACGGGCCAGCAGACGTGCACGACGCCTACCGCGTCGACAAGGGCGGCAAGCCCACCTTTGACCGCGTCATGGCGGGTCTCGAATTGCTGCAGAAACATGGCGCCGAGTACAATATTTTGACCACCGTGCACGCCGCCAACGAAGGCCAGGGCGAGCGCGTCTACAAGTTTTTGCGCGACGAAGTCGGCAGCAAATTCATGCAATTCATTCCCATCGTCGAGCGCGACAACGACACCGGTTATCAAGAAGGCGACCAAGTCACCGACCGCTCGATCAGCGCCGCGGGTTACGGACAATTCCTGATTGACATGTACGAGGAATGGGTGCGGCGGGATGTCGGTCGCGTTTATGTTCAGATATTCGATATCGCGCTGGCGGCTTGGACGGGCGCGCCGCCGGGGTTATGCATCTTCGACGAGACCTGCGGGCTGGCGATGGCGATGGAACACAACGGCGATGTCTATTCCTGCGATCACTACGTCGAGCCGGACTATAAACTGGGCAATATCATGGATATCCCGCTCAGTGAAATCGTCGTGATGGAAGAGCAGCGTGAATTCGGTTTAGCCAAGCGCGAGACCTTGCCGCAGTACTGCCTTGATTGCGAGGTGAAGTTCGTCTGCAATGGCGGCTGTCCCAAGAACCGCTTCATTGAGACGCCCGATGGCGAAAGCGGCTTGAATTACCTCTGCGCGGGTTATCGCGCCTTTTTCAATCACGTGCGGCCCACAATGGATTTTATGGGGCGCGAGTTGGCTCAGAGGCGTCCGCCGGCCAATGTGATGATGATGATGGCGCGTCAAGATGCGGAGCTGGGGGCGGCATTCGCCAAAGCCGGGCGCAACGATCCCTGTCCTTGTGGCAGCGGGCTGAAGTTCAAGCGTTGCCATGGGGCACGGCGCAACTAGCTGCCTAATAGGTCTTTACTCCAAACTGTCAAGGAGGCGACGGATGCGAGTATTCGAAATATCCGGGCTTTCTGTCTTGGAGTATATTGAGATGAGAATAACGCGGGTTCGAGTTCTAAGGTACAGGATTACCCGCAACCCTCCACGCTTGCCGCGTCTTGCGGATGGATTAGGCAATCTTATCTTGTATACGTCATAACCAACTCCGCTTACCTTTGCGCCCGGCCGCTCATCCCGCTCAAGCATAGTAATGAGATTAGCGGTGACGTCAAAAACGGCGGGGTATTTCCGACCAAGTCGATCCAATTCCTTTTCGAAGTCAGGAGTGGTTTCAACCCGTGTCGGTATCAGCCTCTATCTCACGGCGTATTTCGGCAAGCGCTTCCCGTGCAGGTCGTGTTTGCCCGGCGAGAGCCTGCTTCATACTCCGTCGAATATTCTCAAGTATTTCTTCCGTGGTCGGGTCGTCATCTTCCAATGACGCGTCGAATTCAATGTCTTTGTCCTTCACTTTGGCGGCTGGCTTGCGATCCGCTGGCGTCATTATTGGGTCCTTCCCCTTGACAGGCATCATAAAGATACCACAATGCCAGTACAGAAACCATAAGTCCTGGAGGGCTATCTCATGGGCAAACAAGTCATCGCAACAGATAATGCGCCCGCCGCGGTCGGCGCCTATTCGCAGGGTATAATTGCCAACGGTTTCGTCTTCACAGCCGGGCAAGTCCCCTTGATCCCCGGCACGTCGAATCTGGCTGAAGGCGGGATCGAAGCGCAGACGCGTCAAGTCATGAACAACATCAAAGGCGTACTGGAAACGAGCGGCAGCAGCATGTCCAGCGTGGTCAAGACCACTGTCTTCCTGGCGGATATCAACGATTTCGCGGCCTTCAACGCCATCTACAGCGGGTACTTCCCGCAGGATCCTCCGGCGCGCACAACGGTGCAAGCCGGCGCTTTGCCCATCGGCGCATTGATTGAGGTCGAGGCGATTGCATTGCTGGAATCGTAGGCTACAGATAGCGCAAGCGCTTTGATATACTCAAATCGATCGACTTTGACAGCTTTAGACTGGCGGTAACACTTCAATGATTGATGTCAATCAATTGCGAAAAGGCACCACCTTTACCCAGAACAGCAACCTCTACCGTGTGATGGAGTATCGCCATCACAAACCGGGACGCGGCAAGGCGACCATCCGTATCACCGTGCGCGACTTGCGCTCCGGCTCGACCACGGAATTGACCTTTAACTCCGGTGAGCGTGTGGAAGATATTCGCGTGGAAGCCAGCAATGTGGAATACCTGTATGCCGATGACGATTTTGTCACCTTCATGAACACCGAGACTTATGAGCAGCCACAACTTAACCGCGCCGTATTCGGCGATGACCTCAAGTACATCAAAGACAGCATGGGCATCAAGCTGTTGAGCTTTGAGGGCGAAATCATCGATTACGAGTTGCCCAAGACGATGGAATACGCGGTGATTGAGGTCGAAGCGGCTGTGGCGGGCGATACCGCTAATAGCCCGACCAAGAAGATCAAGCTGGAAAGCGGCTTCGAGGTCAGCGCGCCGATGTTCATAAACGTGGGCGATGTGGTCAAGGTCAACATAGAAGATGAGGCATACGTCACGCGCGTTAGCAAGTAGCCCCGGCGATGACCTGCCGGGTTGACCTTACAGTTTGCGTGGATTGATTATCCCGGTGACAGACCGGGCACGATCACGCGAAACAGTAGATAGACATCCAGCGCGAACAGACCCATCATCGCGAGGACCGTCAGCCAGCGCGATAACTGCCAGTTGGCGAGTATCCTCCCGCGCCAGAAATCAACTCCGATGACCAGAATCGATGCGATCGGAATCAGCGCGGGGAAGAGATAACGTCCCTGCCACTGGACGAATTCAATGTTGTAATACAGAAACGCAGCCAGCACGATAAAGATGGCTGCCGCGAAGATAATTCTGATGTGTCGACGCTCCGTGATTGCATTGTCTTCCAAAGTTCGCGATGAGCGAAGCGAGATCACAGCTCCCGACAGTCCAGCCAGCGTCAGAAGAGCGAATCCACGATAGATCCAGCCGCCAAGCACGCTGTCCAGCGGCAACGCCATCCAGCCAAATTGTCCCCAGAAACTCTTGAAGGTCACAGCGATGAGTTGCTGGAGGTAGCTGCCGAATCCAAGACGCGCGATAGTGTCTGCCGTCCGCGTTTGGTCGGCCACGACTGCGTCATGCGCAGCCAGACCCAGGAAATCAGGGAATCCGTAGGCGCTGATATTACGCAGCCACCATCCGCCCCCGACGATAAAGGCGACGAGCAGGAAGGCGGAAAGACGCTGAACCAGAACAGGAGACGGTTTTTCCTGCTTGGTCCAGGTGAGCAAGATCGCGAGCGGAATAAGCAAGAGCAGAAAATAGATCGTGATCTTGCAGAGTATGGCCAGGCCTGCAATGAGTCCGAATTGCCAGATCGGGACGGAATCCTTCTTCATATAACGGATCACCCATAGCAGCGCAAGCGCGACGATCGCTTCGGCCAAGGCGTCGTTGTTGACCGCGCTCATCATCGCCAGGTGCTGCGGAATGAAGGCCACAAGCGCCATCGCGCCTAAGGCGATCTGAGGTTGCACGGGCCAAATGACCTTTCCAATCATGTAGCTGAGAGCGACTGTTATGGCTCCCAGCGAGACCGAAAACAGGCGAAGTACGATGAGGTTGCCGGAACTGAGCTTGTAGACCAGCGATGCCAGAAAATAATAGAGCGGCGGGTGATGGTCTTCGTATCGGATCGTATCCAGACGAGCGAGCGAGTCCGGCGCAAATCTCGTAGACGTCAATTGCTGGAGGTAGTCGCTCTGCCAGTCGCCGATTTCTATGCGCGGGCAGCAACCGCTTTCCGCCACTTGCCGGACGTAGTTGTAGTGGGCCGGTTCGTCAGGCGCTTGCCAGGGCGGTGTAAAAACTGCAAAGAGCGCGCCGGCTATCAAATAGCCCGCGAAAATGGTCAGGAAGAGCGCGATTTCCAAGCGGGAGCGAGTCATTTCAAGTTCGTCTGACAGTAGTTTCGGCACGAGCGTATCATGGCACAATCTCGGGTTTTTTCCACGCCAACTTGTCGACGGTAACGTGTATCCGCTTGTCCGTTTTGAGTTATACTAGGCCAAGGTCCACGCGGCAAACTTGAGGCAGGAATGAGTGTAAACGGGATGAACGTCGTATCCATCGGTGGTGGGCTTGGCGCGGTCCAGGTGATGCAAGGCTTAAAGAGCCACACCGACCAGTTGACCGGCATCATCGCTGTTACCGATACTGGACGTAGCACGGGCATCGTTCGCGAATTTGCGCAGATACCGGCGCCCGGGGATATCCGCAATGCGCTTGCCACGCTCAGCGCCGATGATGACTCGTTACTGTCGCGTGTCATGCAGCATCGGATTGTGGCGCCAGGCGACCCCAAACTTGACGGTATGGCATTCGGCAATCTCTTTATCGCCGCGCTGACACAAATGTCGGACAGCTTCGTCAAGGCAATTCAACAGATCAGCGATTTTCTCGATGTCCAAGCCGACATCTTCCCGGTTACCGAGGAAAACACACATATCTGCGCGGAGCTGATGGACGGGACCATCGTCGAAGAAGAATTCAACGTGCGGCAGTTGGACAAAGCAGCTATCAAACGCATCTTCGTGCAGAACCCCGAAGCGACAGTTTTTCCGCCCTGTATCAATGTTCTGCGGCAGGCCGACTTGATTACCATCGGACCGGGCAGCCTGTTCACCACCGTGATCGCCTGTCTTGCCTTTAAAGAGGTAGCGCAGGCGATTCGTGATTCTTCGGCGCTTAAGGTTTATGTCTGCAATACCACGACGCAGCCCGGTCAAACCGATGACTATTCATTGTCCGATCACGTTCAGCAGGTGGTCTCGTATTTGGGCTTGGGCATCCTTGACTATGTAGTTTTGAATTCGACGCAGCCGAGCTCGGAATTGATGGACTTGTATGCGCGCGAACGGGTTAACGTGCTGCTGCCCACGCCGCACGAGATACACAAAATAAAAACGATGAACGTGACGCCTGTGCTGGCCGATGTCGCCGATACGCGATCAGGTAAGCGCGCGCTATGGCAGAAGCAGGACACCATCCGCCACAATCCCGATTTGATTGCGGCCACCTTGCTGGACTTGATGAGCGAGCGAATGGCGGTCAAGCCGGCGGGTTAGGGAGTTTCCTCAGGCAATTGCGGCAATAGCTCATCATCTGAAGCGATTAGTTCGTTGCTTTCCAGCATGTTTTCTATACGGTCGAATCTTCTATCCAGAGCGCGTGAACGCGTGAAATTCAGCCGGTGGAAGTTGTCGCTCACCGATTTGAAGCTCCGTTCCAGCTTGCTCATTTGATCCGTGTACTTTTTCCATTCATCTCTGATTTCATTGACGATCGCGACAATCTCGCGCGACTTCTGCTCAACATTGAAGTTTTGCGCGGCCTGGCGAATCACCGCCAATACAATGTATAACGTCAATGGCGAACAGAGGATTACTTTTTGCCGAAGCGCGCTATCGATGATCGAGTGATCTTGTTCGTGAATGAATCGGTAAACTTGTTCATTGGGAATGAATATCAGCACACAGTCGAGCGTATCGGCGCCGATGTACTCGCGCTTCTGAATCTCCGCCACGCGCGAGTTGACATCGCGCAAAAACTTGTCACTGTACGTCTGTTTGTCCGCTTCGGAATCCGCTTCGAAATAGCGCAAGTAATTGTCGAGCGGAAACTTGGCGTCCATATTCAGCGACAATTGATTGGGCAAATGAAAGGTAAAATCGGGTCGCCTGCCTTCTTCGGTTGTTGATTGCTTGTCGTAGTTGACACCCTCGACAAAACCGAGCAATCGCAGGATATCTTCGGCGATGCGTTCGCCCCATTGACCGCGCGCGCGATTGTCGGCGAGCGCCTTTTGCAGCGACGAGGTGGTCGTGGTCAGGCTCTGCAGTTGCTGCCCCAGGGCGCCAAATTGCGTCTTGCGGTCGGTCTGCAGTTCTTGTACCAGGCGCTCGACCTTGCCCAGCTTGACACCCATATCGGTCAACCGCTGGTCGATCAACTCCTTCTTGGTTTCCAGTTCCTTGTTATGGTCTTTGGTCTGCGTTGCAGATTTTTCGGTCAATTGATTCAGGTAATTCTGATTGGATTCCTTGAGGCTCTCGGACGATTTATCCAGGACCTCGGTGACTTTCGTCTGATTCTTTTCCAGTTCCGTCGGCACGGTCTTTAGCGTCTCGGACATTTGCTTCAGTTGCTGATCGATGAGCTCTTTCTTGCTATCAAGTTCGGTGCTATGTTGCTGCGTCTGCGTATCAAGTTTGTCCTTGGCCAGATTCAAGAACGAATCTTGATTTTTCTGAAGGGCATCCGATGACAAGCTCTTGAAGGATGATTTCATCTCGTCCAATACAACCTCGAAAGTACTGCGTAGATTCTTGCCATAGAAACGGTAGGTCACCGCTGCAAAGAGGAACCCGCCCACAACGCCAATCAGTAAGCTCAGTCCATCCAGAGCGGTCAAGCGCGCAGCTAACTCGTCCATCGGTTTCTTCCCTCTGATTCTGCGAGGCGATTCACTTTCAAGGTCATTACCGTGTGAGGTTACGCAACCTTTAGGAGGCTGTCAATGTCGGTTCAGGGCGCCCACCTTTGCGCGTATTATCCACCGTGCTATAATACGCTGCGTTACTGGTTTTTCCGAGACAATTCATCTGGCTGTAGTCGATTTGCAGGTGAGAGAAAGGGCGTCACTTGACTTCTCTTGTTTTGACCGTCAGAGAGACTCTGCGTTACCGTGGCGCGATCGGGCAGTGGAGTTGGGTCTTGCATCGCCTGACCGGCGTTGGTGTAGTGCTTTTCCTGGCGCTGCACGTGATCGATACCTCGTGGGCGGTATTTTATCCTGAACTATACGTCAAGGCGATTGCAGCTTATCAATCACCGATCTTTACGTTGGGCGAGTTCGGCTTGGTCTTTGCGGTGGTTTACCATGCCTTCAACGGCATACGTATCGTCATCTTTGATTACAAGCCGGAGCTCTGGCGCTATCAGTCGCAAGCGGCTGTAGCGGTATTGATCGTGACCTTGCTGGTGCTGGCTCCGGTTTTCCTGGGCATGGCCGGGCATGTGGTGGACTTTTACGTAACCGAACACGCAATCGCCGGCGACAAGCTGCTTGACGTCGTGGTCTTTTCAATCATCGAGCAATTGCCCTTTATAGCCGGATTCGTCGGCGCGTTGGCGGCCGCGATCATACTGGCGGCGCTTTATGGCATGATCCGTGACGGCGGCACGAGCGCGCGCGGCAAATACCCGGAAGCAAGCCCGGTCGAGAGCTTCTGGTGGGCGTTCATGCGCCTCAGTGGCTTGTTGATCGTGCCGCTGGTCTTCGGACATCTGGCGCTAATGCACGTTGTGCAGGGCGTTTTCGATATCACCGCCGCGCAGCTGGTGGCCGGCACGCTGCAAGAAAACGGCACCATCGGGCCCGTGCCGACAGCGGTGGAATTTGTCTATCATCGCTGGACATATACCGCCTGGGGCGTTTACGTTTGGCGCGTCTATGATCTGTTCTTGCTGGTACTGGTGACCTTGCATGGATTCAATGGCTTGCGCTACGTACTAACCGACTACACCAGCTTCCACCCCTTTGCTCGGCGTATATCTGCTGCGCTTTGCACGGTGATCGCGGCGGTGTTGTTGGCGGTGGGCGCTGCGGCGCTCTTTGTACCGATCGAGAAGGACATTGTGAACGACGCGCTGGCGGCGACGGCAGAGATTTACGTGTTGCGCGGCCAAGAAGTGCCGGCGGAGCTGGAAGCCTATCTGGCGGGCGCTGTCGACGGCGAAGCCGAAGACTAATGACTGAACTTGATGCGAAGGCGACCTCGTCGGATTCAGGCTCGACGCGGGAAGATTCGTACGGGGGCAATTGATGAAAGTTCATAAACACGATGCGATTATTGTCGGGGCGGGTGGCGCCGGTTTGATGGCTGCGCTCTATGCCAGCAAAGCCGGCGCGGATGTCGCCGTGGTCAGCAAGCTTTACCCCACCCGCAGCCATACCGGCGCGGCACAAGGCGGCATAGGCGCGGCACTGGGCAATCTCGACGAGGACAAACCCATCTATCATACCTACGATACGGTCAAAGGTGGCGATTACCTGACTGATCAGGCGGCGGCGAAGATTCTGGCGGAGAATGCTGTTGATGCCGTGATCGAACTGGAGCACATGGGTTTGCCCTTTGATCGCACCTCTGAAAAACGCATCAGCCAGCGTCGCTTCGGCGGGCATACACGCAACTTCGGCGAGCAGCTGGTGCGCCGCGCTTGCCACGCGGCAGACCGTACAGGCCACATGATTTTGCAGACGCTTTATCAGCAATGTATCAAGAACGAAGTCCACTTCTTCGACGAGTTTCAGGTCGTGGACATGATCGTGGTTGATGGCACGGTCGCCGGCGTCATCGCGATCGAATTGGGCACGGGTGAGTTTCACGTTTTCCACGGCAAGGCCAGTTTCTTCGCCTCGGGCGGCTGGGGGCGTTGCTGGTCGGTGACGAGCAATGCGCACACTCTGACCGGTGACGGCGCCGCTATCGCATTGCGTCGCGGCGTGCCGCTGCAAGATATGGAATTCTTCCAGTTCCATCCCACTGGCATCTATCGGATGGGCATTTTGATCACTGAGGGCGTGCGTGGGGAAGGCGGCGTTTTGATCAACAGTGTAGGCGAGCGCTTCATGGAGCGTTATGCGCCCAGCGCCAAAGACTTGGCCAGCCGCGATGTAGTCAGCCGAGCGATCTACCTGGAGACGCGCGCAGGCCGCAGTTTCAAGAATCGCGGTTATATGCACCTGGATATCCGCCCGCAAACGGTCAACCGCTATTTCGCGGAAGAGGGACGGGACCGCAGCGAATTTATCGACGACGCTACTGTTGAGCGCAAACTGCCCGATATCCTCGATTTTTGCCGGACTTATCTAGGCGTGGACCCGGTCAAAGAACCGATGCCTGTACAGCCGACGGCGCATTATGCCATGGGCGGAATTCCCACGAATGTCGATGCCGAGGCCGTAATTGATGCGCAGGGCACGGTGATGCCGGGCTTGTATGCGGCCGGCGAGACCGCTTGCGTGAGCGTACACGGCGCAAACCGGCTGGGCACGAATTCGCTGGTTGACCTGGTTGTGTTCGGGCGACGCGGTGGTATGCAAATGGCGGAGTTCGTCAAACAAGCCGATTGGAAGGCGCTGCCGGCCAATCCCGAGGCGGAGATCCGCGCTGAATTTGACCGAATTCGCAATTCAACCGGCAAGTCGCGACCGGGAGAATTGCGCGCCAAAATGCAAGAAACTATGATGGAGAATATCGGTGTCTTTCGTACGCAGGAAACGATGCAGCGAGGTATCGATGACCTTGCCGAGCTACGTGAGCGATTTTACACGGACATCCAGATTGACGACAAAGCGCGTGTCTTCAACACCGATTTGATGGAAGCTTGGGAAATGGGCGCTTTGCTCGATCTGGCCGATGTGACCGCGCGTAGCGCTATGGAGCGCAAAGAAAGCCGAGGCGCGCACAGCCGCGAGGACTTCAAGGAACGCGATGACGAAAACTGGATGGCGCATTCTTTGATCTCCCATGACGGTCAGCTTGCAAGTCCGAGTTATGCGGTCAGTTTCGACAAGCCGGTTGATCTGTCACTGTGGGAAGAGGAGATCGCGCAGGGCCTGCCCGAGGACAAACAGAAGTTTCGTCCAAAGGCGCGTGTATACTAGATGAGCATCTGCGATTATCAACAAGAGTTATAGGGAAAAATTGAACGATGGACGTGACCTTCAAAATCAGACGGCAGAACCCGGAGATTCCGGGCAAGGAAAAGCCCTACTGGCAAGAATTCGTCTTGCCGGACGTCGATCCGAGCGATCGTGTCTTGGAGATGTTGCATCGTATCAAATGGGAACAGGACGGGTCGCTGTCGCTGCGCCGGTCGTGTGCGCACGGCGTTTGTGGTTCCGATGCCATGCGCATTAACGGCGTCAATCGCCTGGCTTGCAAGATGCTTGTACAAGATGTCGGGGAACGGGTGCAAATCGAGCCGATTCTGGGATTGCCCGTGATCAAAGATTTGATCGTCGATATGGAGCCATTCTTCGACCATTACAAGCAAGTCATGCCCTACTTCGTCAATGACAATCCGGTGCCGGAGGACGGCCGCGAACGTCTGCAAACGCAGGAAGATCGTGACCTGTTCGACGATTCAACCAAGTGCATCCTTTGCGCCTGCTGCACCACATCTTGCCCCAGCTTTTGGGCAAACGGGCATTACATGGGTCCGGCGGCGATTGTATCGGCGCACCGTTTCATATTTGATACGCGCGATCAGGCGGGGAAGGAGCGCCTGGATATTCTCAGCGAACCCAATGGTGTTTGGCGTTGCCGCACCATCTTCAACTGCACGCCGGCCTGTCCGCGTGATATAGAAGTCACCCGGGCGATTGGAGAAGTCAAGTTGGCGATCCGCAAAGGGACAACTTTGGGCATTATTCAAGCAAATGAGGTACAATAAGGTAACGCCAGTTTTCGCTGGCAAGATCTAGGGCAATCTGCCCCATACAAAACTATCGTTATTTGGAGGTTATGATGAAAGGCAAAGCTGTTACAAAGGGAAAGTCGGTTTTTTGGTCACGGCTGCTTGGCCTGCTTATCGCCTTCGCCATTGTCGCCGTGATGGTGGTCGGTGGCGTTAAGAACCTTATGGGCGAGCTTTCGGCGGTCCATGAAGCGCTGGCTGCGAGTCAGCGTGAACATGCGGTTTCACAGAATGAGCTTGCCCAGACGCAAGCTGCGCTGCAGGATGAGACTCTTGCATTGCAGCTGAGCGCTCAACAGCTCGACACCGCCAACAGCAAGATCCGCGCGTTGAAAAACGAACGGGATCACGTGAAGGACAGATGGGGCAAGTCTCTGCGCGTTTTGCAGCAGCGGAATCAGCAGCTTGTCTTGACTGACAGAGAGTTGCGTGCAGCCCAGGAAGAGCTCGAGCGGCTCCAGCAACAGCCGCAGTTGAGCATGATCGTGACGACTGAGCGGCATTTCCAAATGAGCCAGCGGGAGCGGTTCGCGGCGTCACATACGCGTATGGCTGTCTCGAGCGATGCCGGCGCCATGTTCTACGAAGGGAAGCAGGCGCTGTATGAAAAAGAAGAGTATGTTTCCTACTCTGAGCGGACGCAAGTGCTTATCACTCAGACGGCGCCCGGGCAAGATGTGCTGGAATGCCTGAACGACGCGAACAAACGCAGACGCAGACGCGGAACCTGTGGCACGATTGTTGCGGTGCAGGCAAGCGCCATGAGCCTTGAGACCTACGCTTTTCAGTCCCAGTACAGCGGCATGCAAATGCTCTGGATGGAATAAGCGAAAGCTTTCTAGGAATTCACCGTAGAGCGACCCTTACAGATCGCCGAAGCCGGTGAGCGCGTCATTGACCTTGTATCAGTTTGCGAGTTGAGCAGTTCCCCGCTTGGGGAACTGCTTTTGAGCGTCGCTGGGGTGGCAGGCTGACGATGACGACAATTGCCAGGACTGCGATAATCGGCGCCGGCGCGATGGGCGTGGGTATCGCCGAATGCTTTGCCACCGCGGGCCTTGATGTCGTGCTCATGGATGCCAGCCCTGAATTGTCGGCCTTGGCGCTGGAGCGGCTGGCGCAACGCGTGCGGGGTCATATAGAGGCGGGTTTGCTTGAGCCATCCGCCGCGGACCGAGCTGCGGCCGTAAGAACAGCAAAGGACATCGCAGCGGCGGTCGCCGATGCCGACCTGGTCCTGGAAGCGGTGTCGGAGAACAGCGAGATCAAGCGCGAAGTCTTGTCCGCTTGTGACCAAAACGCCCCTGATGATGCCATTATTGCCTCAAACACGTCGTCTCTGCCTATTGATGAGTTGGCGGATTACGTCAGGCTCAAGGAACGCTTCCTTGGCATGCACTGGTTCAATCCGCCGGAATGGACGCCGGCGGTAGAAATCATCCCCTCGACGGTCACCGATACTGCGGTTGTCGAACGCGCGCGCGAGTTCCTGCTGGCGATTGGCAAGCGTCCGGCTGTAGTCGGCAGCGGTCCGGGTTTCGTGGCCAATCGCATTCAGTTTGCGCTCTTCCGCGAAGCGGTCGCCTGCGTGGCGGAAGGGTTGGCGACGCCGCAGGATTTGGATGAATTGGTGCGTGGCAGCTTCGGATTTCGCTTGCCATTTTACGGTCCCTTCCAGATCGCTGACATGGCTGGGCTGGACGTTTATTCGAGCATCTTCGGCGAACTAGAGCGGGGCTTGGGCGAGGGGTGGGAGCTGCCGGACCTGCTGCGAACTGTCGTGGACAAGGGACGCTACGGCGCCAAGACCTTGGCCGGGTTTTATGATTACAGTGAAGACGAGCGAGACATGATGCTGCTGGAGCGTGACAAACGCTTGGCGGCATTAGGCAAGCTCTTGCAGGACCTGCCGCCACAGACCTTCGCGCTTGGGGGAGCCAACAATGAAACGGATTGAAACCGTGACGGTGGTTGGCGCGGGCACGATGGGTCGGCAAATCTCCTTGCAGATCGCGCGACACCACTTTCCAGTCGTATTGTTCGATATCGACGATTCTGTATTGAAAGACGCGGCGGTGGATCAGAAGCAGATCGTCGCTGATTGGATTGCCGCGGGCGATGAAGCGGAGGACGCGAGGACTACGGTCTTGGGTAACATCCGCTACGAGACAGACCTCGCAGTCGCCTTGCGCGATGCCGATCTGGCGATTGTGGCGGTGCCTGAAAAACTGGAGCTAAAGCGACAGGTCTTTAAGCGAGTCGATGGCTTATTACGCGAAAACGCGATCATTGCCAGTAACAGTTCGTCGATCCGCGTCAGCATTTTGGAAGACGCTACGGAGCGCCCGGAGCAAGTGGCGAATCTCCACTTTTATTTGCCCGTTTGGGAAAGCCCGATGGTGGAAGTTGGCGGCGGCAGTCGCACACGGGCTGATGTGCTGGACGCGTTGTGCGTGTTCGCGCGCGAGATCGGCATTTTGCCACTGACAGTGAGACGTGAAAGCACGGGATTCATCTTCAATCGTGTCTGGCGGGCAATCAAAAAAGAGGTGATGAAAGTAGCCGATAGCGGCGTCGCGACGGTTGAAGATATTGACCGCGCCTGGATGATCAAATTCGGACGGGAGAAACCGCCGCCCTTCGCGCAGATGGATCGCATCGGCCTGGACGTCATCCACGATATCGAAATGCGCTACGCGGAAGAAAGTGGCGATACGGACGATCTGCCTCGACCGACTTTGACGGAAAGAATAGAACGGGGCGACCTGGGCGTGAAGACCGGTCGCGGCTTCTACAGCTACCCCCATCCCGCTTACTTGGCGGACGATTTTCTGGAGCCGGATCAAGCCGATTGAGCCGCTCGGCGCTGCCGCGCGCACTTGACATTGCTCTGGCCCCGTCGTAGAATACTTGGCGCTACCGCTCCTGGGAAATACCTTGAGCCTGCTCTGCCGCTATGCTATACTGCTCCGGCTATGCCACCATAGCTCAATTGGCAGAGCACCTGTTTTGTAAACAGGTTGTTCTGGGTTCGAGTCCCAGTGGTGGCTTTGGTTAATAGACTTCCTTGCAAGTGCAAGGAGAAGGCTTGCAGTTTTCTGTGAGTACGGCAAGTCTTCTCGCTGCCGCCAAGCGGCTGGTTTAACAACCAAATCAATTGGGGGTCGGTGCCCGAGTGGCTAAAGGGGGCGGACTGTAAATTCGCTGGCGAGAGCCTACACTGGTTCGAATCCAGTCCGGCCCACTATTTGTACAGAATGCGTTGCTCGCATTGACGAAGCAAACTTCGGTAAGCGAGCGCGGTTGTGCGCCTCCGTAGCTCAGGGGTAGAGCGCTCCCTTGGTAAGGGCGAGGTCATGAGTTCAAATCTCATCGGAGGCTCTTGATCTGGAATACCAGGGTGAGGGGCTGGTCTAAGCCTGACGCGAGTAGAAAACAGGAGATGAAATGGCGAAGAGAGGACAGCGCATTGTCGTAAAGATGCGCAGCACCGAGAGCGGTCACATCTATATCACCGAGAAGAGCCGTCGTAATACGCAGGGGCGTCTTGAATTGCGCAAGTATGACCCGTATTTGCGCCGCCATGTGATCTATCGGGAAACCAAGTAGCTTTTGCCTACGTATTAATGTATAGTCAAGCGCGGTCGTTGGCTGGATTAGAAATCGTATCATAGGGGTATAGCTCAGTTGGTAGAGCGACGGTCTCCAAAACCGTAGGTCGAGAGTTCGAGTCTTTCTGCCCCTGACGAAATCCATAAACACCGTCCACCGTGGCGGTGTTTATTCATCGGCAATCGCCGAAAAGTAATGCAAGGAGGCCGGTACCATGGCAGCAGAGGATTCCGCGGAAAACAGGGAAAGCGCGATCACCGAACGGAAAGGTTCCGCAACGCCGGGCCGCCGGACGCGCAAGATCAAGAAGGGCAAGCCGGAACCGCAGGGCAATACTATGACCCGCCCGGTCTTCCAAGTAGTGGACTATTTCGTGAACGTCCGGTCGGAGCTCAACAAGGTGGCGTGGCCCAGCCGCGAAGATACCCGGCGCCTGACCATATTGTGCATCAACGTGACGATTGCCTCCGCCATTTTTTTGGGTATTCTGGCTGTGCTCTGGTCTGAATTTATGCGAATCGGGCTGAACCCGGGTTATGCCTGGATGCTACTGGCGGTGATTGTAGCCATGGTGGGATTCGCCTTGTTGATGATTCGGCGTGGTTCGATTTAGGGCGGCCAAACGCGACTTCTGTCAGATCTAGTAAAAGCCGCTTGGCGGCAATGATCAGGTACGCTAGTTACAAGAAAAGTATCAAGCCCTTAGCTCCAGCGAGCAAACAGGCTTATTGAAGAAGAGAATCATGAGCAAACAACCGAAAGACATGCAGCAAGCGACCGACTACGATCCAGAACCCGTTTATCTCGACGAAGCGCCGCCGGTTGAGGACGTCGAAGGGCTGAACATCGTTCTCGATGATGGTAGCGCAGATGAAGAGTCGAAGCGCAGTTGGTTTTTCATCCACTGCTATTCCGGCTACGAAAAAAAGGTCGAACACGCCTTGCGCCAGCGCATTGACAGCATGGGAATGCAAGACCAGATTTACGATGTGCTGATCCCCACAGAAGACGAAATCGAGGTCAAGGATGGCAAACGCCGGACCGTGGAAAAGCGCGTCTTCCCCGGTTACGTCATGGTGCAAATGCGCTGGAACAAAGATGAAGCCGAACTGGATAAAGACGCCTGGTATACCGTGCGCAATACACCCGGCGTAGTGGGCTTTGTCGGCGGAGAAAATCAGCCGACCCCGCTGCGTGACGAAGAGGTCAAGCGTATCATGGACCGCATGGATTCCGAGGACATGGTGGTCAAGGTCGACTACAAGATCGGTGAGCGTGTGCGCATCGTCGGCGGTCCTTTCAACGATTTTCCCGGCACTGTGGCGTCGATTGATTCCGGCCGCGAGAAAGTACGCGTCATGGTCGATTTCTTCGGTCGCGAGACTGCGGTTGTGCTCAGCTTTATGGAAGTTGAGAGAATGTAAGAGCGCCGCCATTAGTGATGTGGTTGGCGCGGCAGCCAGCATTGCTGCCAAAAGCAGAATCAGGAAAAGAATGAGGTAAAGACATGGCAAAAAAGGTTAGGGCAGTCGTCAAGCTACAGATTCCCGCTGGCAAAGCGAACCCCGCGCCGCCGATTGGCCCGGCGCTGGCGCAACATGGCATCAACTTGATGCAGTTTTGCAAGGAATATAATGGCCGCACGTCGAACCGGATGGGTGATATCGTGCCGGCGGAAATCACCGTCTTTTCGGACGGTTCCTTCAAGTTCTCGCTGAAGAGCCCGCCCACGTCGTTCTTGATCAAGAAAGCGGCCGGCCTGGAAAAGGCGGCGTCGAACCCGATAATCGAGACCGTCGCCGTCTTGAACCGCGACCAAGTGCGAGAGATCGCGCAGGTCAAGATGAATGATATGAACGCCATCAATATCGAGGGCGCCATGCGACAAGTTGAAGGCACCGCGCGACAGATGGGAATCAAGGTCGCGGAATAAGGTCGGAAGCCATATTCGATTTCAGTGTAACTACAGAGCAGCGCAATAACTATTCAGTTTGTGGGAGGGCGATAGCCCGCTAACCACGGGGAGAAAACACCATGGGTAAAAGATATGAAGCGGCTGAAGCGGCATTCGATCGGCAGAAGAATTATCCGCTGGAAGAAGCGCTGCGGATTGTCAAGAGCAACGCCACCGCCAAGTTTGACGAGACGATCGAAATCCATTTTCGCTTGGGCATTGATCCGCGGCACAGCGAACAGCAGGTGCGGACCACGGTTATGCTTCCAAATGGCACGGGCAAGACCGTCCGCATCCTGGCCTTCGTCGACGAAAATGACGCGGATGCCGCATTGGCTGCGGGCGCGGATATTATTGGCACCGATGAGGTGATCAACAAGATACGCAACGACGGCTGGCTTGAATTCGACGCGACCATTGCCACGCCGCCGATGATGCGCAAGGTCGGGCAGATCGCCCGTATCTTGGGTCCGCGCGGTTTGATGCCCAATCCCAAAGCGGGCACCGTTGTGCCGGCCGATGATCTGCCGCGCGTGATCAACGAACTGAAAGCGGGACGTGTGGAATTCCGCAATGACAAAACCGGCAATGTGCATGTGCCGGTGGGCAAGGCCAGTTTCTCTCACGAACAACTGCAAGAAAACCTGAAGGCAGTGGTCGACATGATACGGTCGTCCAAGCCGGATTCGCAAAAAGGGAGCTTCGTGCGCCGTACGGTGCTTACTTCAACGATGGGACCCGGCGTCCGGGTTGAAGGCATTATGTAGGCAAGCAATTGACGGTCGAAGAAATGCCGTCACATTCGATGTCAAATCTATAAGGGCGAGCCGTCGGCTCGCCCTTTGTGTTGAAAATGGAATCCAATGTGCACTAGGCCTTGAGGCGTTCAAAATACTGCTTGCGGAACTTGGCGACTTTTGGCGCGATGACGTAGGCGCAATAGCCTTGTGTGGGGTTGTTGGCGAAGTAATTCTGATGGTAATCTTCGGCGACCCAAAAGGTGCTTGCCGGCGTGACCTCGGTCACAAACTTGTTGGGATATAATCCCTCGGCTTCAAGGCGCTTGATCGTATCCTCCACGATTTGACGTTGCTCTTCTGAGTGGTACCAGACGCCCGAACGATACTGCGGTCCGCGGTCGTTGCCCTGTCGGTTCAGCGTAGTGGGATCGTGAGTGGTGAAGAATATATTCAGCACGTCCTGGAAGCTGACGATTTCGTCATCAAAAGTGACATTGACGACCTCGGCATGGCCGGTAGTCTTGCTACAGACTTGGTCGTAAGTCGGGTTGTTGGCATGGCCGCCCATGTATCCGGATATCGCCGATTCAACTCCTGTCAGCTGGTGGAAGACAGCTTCCACGCACCAAAAGCAGCCGCCGCCTAAGGTCGCTACTTCCTTGCCCATGATTCTTGTCCTTCCGTCTTGTGGTCATGACTACAGTATTGACGCCGAATATTGCCGAATTCCTACGGCGGCGTTAAATCTTCGTCAGAGAAGGTCACCGCTCTGGTGAAACGTACGGGTCAGGACGGCCCATTCCGGCAGCGTCAGCGTCTCGGCGCGGCGCTGGGGATCGATTCCGGCCGCGCTGAGCAATTCGCTTGCTCGCGCCGACTTGATACTCAATCCACCGGACAGCGCGTTCTTGAGTTGCTTGCGTTTCATGCTGAACCCGGCTCTGACCACGCGAAAGAAGGCGTTGGTTGATGGTACGGCAACGGGGGCGCTCGCATGTATTTCAATTTGCACGATGGCGCTCTGAATATTGGGGCGCGGCCAAAAGACAGCCGGGCTCAGCTTGCTGACAATGTGAGCGACGCCATAATACTGAAGCGCGACCGAAAGCAGGTTCATCGCGCCATCACCCGCTACGATGCGTTCCGCCACCTCATATTGCATCGTCAGCACCATACGCCGCGGCGCAGACTCGGCTTCAAGGAAGTGCCAGAGGATGGCGCTGCTGATATAGTAGGGCACATTGGCGACCACGGTGTATTCCTGATTTCCAACCAAGGTATTGATGTCGGTTTTCAGCACGTCGCTGAAAACAAGATAGACATTGGACACATTGTCAAAGCGATCCTCGAGTATGGGTTGCAGGCGTTGGTCCAGTTCGATCGCGAAGACCTCGCGGACGCGTTTTGACAGTTTCGCTGTCAGGGAGCCGGTACCTGCCCCCACTTCCACTACCGTGTCGTCGGACGTCAGGTTTGCGGAATCGACGATTTTGTCCAAAGCCTGCGGGTCGTGCATGAAGTTTTGACCCAGGCTCTTTTTGGGGAAGAGATCGTAGCTATCAAGAAGTACTTTGGGGCTGGAAAACATCGCGCGCCTCGCTCACAAGAGTCATCCTTGCGCGCCGGTCAGTAAACCACAATGGCAAGGCTTTGAGTAGGGGAAGCCAGGTACCTGTGTGAAGGCCGCGCCTATCCTTCTTCCAGCGCCATATCGGCGAAATAGGTAGGGCTACCAAGTAGACGATGGATGGGGCACTTGCCGGCAATATCGTAGAGACGCCGCCGCTGCTTGTCATCGAGATCGCCGTGGAATACCAAGGCTTTGCGAACTTCGTGTACATAGAGGTCTGCGCCTTCGTGCAGGGGATAGTCCGCGCCCTTAAAGCGCTCGTAATCAACCTTTACTTCGACGACCTGTAGATCCCAACCCTTGCGTTCAGCGTACATTTTGCAAGTGATCGCCATGCACGATCCCAAAGCGCCGAGCATCATTTCGCCGGGAGTCGGGGCGGTATCCGTGCCGCCATCTTCGACCGGTTCGTCGATATGCCATTCGTGTTGACGCACTTTGATCGTAGTTCGGGTGTCATCGCGAAGGGTGATTTCAACGGGCATTTTAAGCTCCAAAAGATAATTTCGCGGCTCTACTTCGACGGGTCCCTCGCTACATTTTATCGCGCGGGAACAGGAGGCTGATCTCCAGCTCAAAACCAGGCAGAATCTCTTCCCCGCTCAACTTGTCGCCCATCCCTAGAATCTCGGAGCGCAAGTGACCGGTATCATCCAGGCGCCACACTTCGACACTTTCTTGCCTAGGCAAGACGATCCAAACCAGCGTCGTGCCACGCCTGAGGTAGACTTCGGCTTTTCTTCGGGCTTTGGAAAGCGTGTCAAAGGGCGAACGAATTTCTACTGCCAAATCCGGCATTACGGATACATATTTTTCAGTGGGTGGCTGCGGCATCCTGTCGAAGCGCAGAAAGGCCACATCGGGTCCGAGCAAAGTGTGGCGATCATCTGCCGAATAATATCCCGATTCGGTTGTTACTTCTCCCAAGGGATGGAGTTTGCTGTATTGCCACAAGTGGCCCGCAATCTCTACTGCGAGCAGTCCATGTCTTCTGCCCGGTGGCACCATAGTAAACAATTCTCCGTTGATGAGTTCAAAGTAGATATTCTCGTTGTCTGGATCATGCGCCAATTCCCAGACATCATCCACATCGAATAAGCGTTCTTGAATGGCCATCGGAGGTTTCACCAATCGCTATTACTTGCCTGAGTATAGCATATGGGCGACGGAACTGTCATAAGATGCTGTGCAGCGGCAGGGCAATCGCATCAAAATCTCTGTCCACCGATATGCGAATTATTGAAAAGATAAATCGACCACAGAGGCAAAGAGACACAGAGAAAAGCCTTATGTGATAAAGATACAATAGTATTTCTGCTTTAAATGAGAGATCTGGGCTGATCCCTTTCGACGTTGGTAGCAAATTTGAAGATGGTCCACCTTGCAATGTACTGATACTCGGTGCCCTCGGTGTACTCGGTGGTTATATTTTGCACTGAATACAGGCCCGCACTTTACATGCGATTGCCCTGAGGGTAGCGGCTTAGATAGAGTATCCAGTTGGCGGGACGGCAAGGACGAACATGACCGACAGCGCGGCGATCAGCAGTGGCAACATGAGCACGACTGCCAGGATGCGCTTCTCGTCTTTGAGGTGCATATAGAACCAAATCACCAGCGTTGATTTGACGACCGCTATAGCCAGAAGCAGGATCGCCTTGATCGCGGTCAGAGTGGCTGCAGCGCTCGGCGCGTCGTGGATGGCGCCCTTAAGGAATTCGGCGCTGACAACTTCGATGACGGTCAGGATCGCCAAGCCGCCAAAGACGACGGTGTATATGCCACCTTCCACAGTGATTTCGCGACCAAGCAGCGCTACCGTGTTGCTGTGATGTCCATGATCGTCGTGCGTCATTTCCTGGGAAGCTTCAGCCATGTGCCACGCTCCTAAACCAGCCGCTCGGCGGCAACGAAAAGATCTGCCGCGCTTGTGCAAGATAACGAACTCTACTGCTCTTGTGCGCAAAGTGGTTCATCATACCAGATATATCAATGTGAACAGCATGATCCAGACTACATCGACAAAGTGCCAATAAAGCCCGAACATCTCGATGCCGATGGGGTTATGATCGTAACGCCCCCTGGCGCCGCGCCGCATCACCTCCAGCGCCCAGATTACGCCGACAAAGACGTGCGCGCCGTGGAAGAATGTCGGCGCATAAAAGCGCATGCCCAAGCTACTCCACTGTGACCCGATGTCGTAGCCTAACGTGATGCCAAGGTGCGCTAGTTCGCTGTATTCGATGTATTGACCGGCCAGAAAAACCGCGCCACCTAAAGCGGTCGCGCCGATCCAGCGCAGCATGCCTTGGCGATTGCCTTGTTGCATGGCGCGCAAGCCCATCACCATGAAGAAGGAACTGGCGAGCAAGACGAAGGTATTGGCGGTGACCAGGCCAATGCCTAGTTTCTCGTGCGCCTGCGCAACAACATCTGGCTCGTTGATACGGAAAAGTACATAGCCAACGATCATTATCGAGAATATGACGATCTCGGATCCCAGGTAGAGCCACATGCCGAGCTTCATATTCTCGTTGTGATCTTCGGCGCTCATATGGCCGTGATCGTCGTGGGCAGCAGCGCTCAGTTGATCAGCTGTCAGTTCTGCCATGTTTTATCTCTCACCTTACTTTTCGTAACCAATAGCGCGCGGAATCGCACGAATGACACCCGCGACGCCGCCGGCGATCTTGCCCATTTCGCGGACGGGGAGTATTTGTGTTCGTTCGCCATCTGTGGGATCACCTTCTTGTACCTGCTTGACTCCACGATGTGCCAGATAAAAGAATACCGCGATCCCGCCGGCAGCTACTGCCAGCGAAACAAAGATGACGACGATAAATCCTAGCAAAATCGTGAACTGGCTTGTTCCCTCAATGGCCTGATTGGAGAAATTATCGGGCGGCAAAAGCAAGCCCAGGATATCTTGAATGGGAATGACAAATTGGCCAAATCCGTTGGCAGCTGCGTCGGCATTGGGCTCCGTCGCTGTCTGCAGGCGCAAGCCATGCGGGAAAAGCGCGAAGCCGAATAATATGATGGTGCTGACTACCGAAATCGTAAGTACCAGGAAGAGTTGACCGGCGTAAAAGGCGATAGTTTGCCACAAACAAGACAAGCTCATTAAGACCGCGCCCAGGGTGCCGGGGATGCCGGCAATCGCGCCCAAAAAGAAGCGCCAGCCGCCGAAAATCGCCAGCCAGATCAAGAACCAAACGACATTAATGATCCACCGGATCAGGAGCAGCCCCACGTTCAAATATGGGAATTGCTTGGGCTTTGGCGTGTCGTTGACGATCTGCCAGGCGAGGTCCCAGAGCAATTTGCCTAGCCGGAAGACCGATCCGCTCGTCTTGAGTGTGAATTCGCTTTCTGGCGCTGTTTCTTCGACCTCGTGGGCCTGGTCTCCATGTTCGCTCATCTTGGGGTCGAAGGCGCCAACACCCCACATGAATGCGCCCATAGACGCAAATGCGGCCAAGACCAGGCCGACTTGCGCGCCTTCACTGCTATCGACATTCATCCAGACCGGATCCATGTCTTGTAGCGTGCGAATGCCATAGACAATTGACAGCGACAAGACAAATACCGCTATCATATAAGGTATGGCCCGTGCGAGTCCGGGTTTGTCCATGAATTGCTACTCCCTACGACCGATGGCCTGTCCCAACCTAAAGCTAGTCTTTCAACCCGTTTGATCTTCTAATGTCAGTCAACGAATCCAATATATAACGACATAAAATAGCATCCAGGCAAAGGTGACAAAATACCATAACTTTGCCGCGCCTTCTACTGCCCATGAGTCGTGTTCACCGCCGGTATAATTTCCCAGTTTTGCCTGCTGATAAACGCGGCACATGATCACGAGAATTGCCATGGCATGTACAAAGTGAAATCCCGTCATCAAACGAAAGGTATTGCCATATTGTGTCGCCATCGCGGCGTCGGACACGTTCAGAAACTCATAAACGATGATCGCCAAGAACAGGACACCCAGCCCTATCGCTAGTCGCCAATTCACTAGAAATCCGGTGACTAGTCCGCCGCGCAGGACCTTCAACGCCTGCATGACTATGACAGAACTGATGAGCAAGGCCAGGGTGGCAACGCTTGGCAAAAACAGGTCGAAAGGCGCTACGCCGGCAGGCGGCCACTGCGAATAATTGAAGCGCAGTTGCCAGTTGACAACGATCATGGCGACGAAGGCCATGATCCAACTGACCTGGAAGATGTTCATGCCGAGCCGGTTATTCTTCAGCCGAATCACGGCCGCTCGCTGCTCGCCTATTTTTTGTTTCTCTTGCCGCTCGACATAGGTCGTCATGCTTAACTCATCAGACTCCGCAAATTGCCCAGTTCGCTCATTGTCGGCTCGCGCCTAGTCAGCGCCGGAAGGCGCCGGATCGCGCCGGTCAAATGCCATATCGATTGCTTCAAGATAAGCCGTTGCCGCCTCGGTGCCATAGCCGTAAGGATCTTCATAAGGTATGGGATCGTTATCGAAGTTGGTTGGCGGCGGCGGTGAGGTCGTGGCCCACTCCAGTGTCAGAGCGCGCCAGGGATTGGCGCCGGCGATCGGTCCATGGAAGTAGCTGCGAATCATGTTGTAAATGACGATGAAGGTCGAGAAGCCCAATATGAAGGCAGCGAAACTGATCAGCCGGTTAAAGTCGGTAAAGGCCGGGTCATAAACCGCAACGCGCCGCGGCATGCCTAGCATGCCTACGACGTGCATGGGGAAAAAGGTGATCAGAAAGCCGAAATAGGTGAAGACAAAATGAATCCTGCCCAGCGTTTCATTCATCATACGGCCCGTGATCTTGGGGAACCAGTGATAAAGCGCCGCGTAGATGGCGAAGACGCTGCCGCCAAAAAGTACAAAGTGGAAGTGACTGACGACAAAGTAGGTATCGTGAACGTGGATATCAAAGGGCAGCGCTGCCAGCATGACGCCGGTGATGCCGCCGATAACAAACATCGACATAAAACCGAGCGCGAAGAGCATGGCGCTGGTGAAGCGGATCTTGCCGCCCCAGATGGTGCCCAGCCAACTGAACATCTTGATACCGGTGGGCACGGCGATGATCATGGTGGTTATCATGAATGGGATACGCAATTCCGGTTGCAGGCTGGTGAACATGTGATGCGCCCAAACGGTGAAGCCCACGATAGCAATCGCCATGCTGGATAGCCCGACCATGCGATAGCCGAAAACGGGCTTGCGACTGTGAACAGACAGCACTTCCGACAGCACACCCATCCCGGGCAATACCATGATGTAGACAGCCGGATGACTATAGAACCAGAAGATGTTCTGCCAAAGCAGGACGTCGCCGCCGCCGGAGGCGTCAAAAAAGGTGGTGCCGGTCATGCGATCGAGTAGCAGCAATGTTAAGGCGCCCGCCAGAAAGGGCGTCGCCATCACGGCAATGATGCTTGTTGCCAGCACTGCCCAACAGAGCAGCGGCATGCGCCAAATGGTCATCTCCGGTGGGCGCATGTTGAGAATCGTTACGATAAAATTGATTGAGCCAAAGATAGACGAAAGCCCCAACAAGTGCGCGCCCAGGGCCCACAATGTCTGTCCATCTCCGCTGAAAAGTGTCGACAACGGTGGGTAGGAGGTCCAGCCGGCTTCGGCGGGACTGACGAAGTAACCCAGAAGCATGACGATGCCCGCTGGTGGAATCAGCCAGAAAGCGAAGGCATTTAGCCAGGGGAAAGCCATGTCTTTGGCGCCAAGCTGCAAGGGCACGACGAAATTGCCGTACGCCGCCCACATGGGAATGATGAATAGGAAGATCATGATCGTGCCGTGCATAGTGAAGAGGCTATTATAAGCCGCGCCCGATACCATCAAGTCCAATTCGGGCGTCCAAAGCTCCAGCCGGATGCCCATGGCAAGCGTGCCGCCAACGATAAAGAAGAGCAGGGCTGTGACACCGTATTGCACGCCGATGATCTTGTGATCGACGCTCCAGCGCAGGTACTCGCTTAGCGCGGGACGCCTAACCGCGTCGACCTCTCGTCTTGCTTGTTGCCCCCCGAGGGGTACGGCAATTGTTGCCATAGGTTTGCCTCTTCGCTCAGCGTCAAATATGATGCTTCAATTCAGTATCAGCAAACGCCGTTTCTCAGCGCTAGGCGGAATCACTCTCTGTATCCGATTCCGCCGATTCTTGGGCTTCTTCTGTATCCGATTTCTCGCCAGTTTCCGCATCATCGACCATTCCAAAAGTGATATCGACGTCCAGATCAAATGTAGTCTTGATGGCGTCGGGAATGGCGGTAACGCGATTTTCCATGTCGCAGTCGGATTGTTCACCTTGGGTACAGAGGTAAGCCACGATCGAATAGAGTTGTTCGGCAGTCATCACGTTGGTGGCGTCGACCACATCCGGTCCAAAAGACGCCATCTGCTGGTCATAACCCGGCACCCGGAACGCGCCGGAGTTCCAGATTGACGTGATGATGTACTCTTCTGCCGATTGGCCAGGCACACGTTCCCCGGCGCGTTCGGCGACGCCGTTCAATGGAGGACCTGTGAGACCTGTCCATCCCAGACTGTCGAGCACGTGACAACTGTTGCAGATATAGTTCTGGATTTCCATCTCGCCACGGAGCACCGGATCGGCCGGCGGATTGAGAATCGCGTGTATCGCGGGCTCAAAGAATTGTTCCAGGAACTGCGCCTCGTCTTCATAGACGATCACGGCTCCGCGCATGCGTCCGTGGCCATCGCCACAAAGTTCGGCGCAGACGATGGGATACTCGGCCGGATATTCGACTCCTTCAATGCGGACCGGCGTAAAGCGCAACTCGGTTGGGCGGCCGCCTTGCGTGGGGTCGCCGGGCAGCAAATCTTGCTTGACGCGCATCGCCGGCACCCAATAGGAATGGATGACATCTTGTGTCTGTAACCTTAGATCGACGTTCTGACCGATGTATGTATGCAAATTGGCCGCGCTGTTGATGACGATAGGATCGCCATCCGGCGTATAGCGTCCGGTTGCGTAAGTATGCGTCCAGGCGTAGCGCGCGCCGATAACATTGATCGGAATGGAGGCGCCGTTGACCATATTGACGTTGGATTTGGGCGCAGAGTTCTGGCTCCAGACGTTGAAGCTGATGACAGCCAGGAAGGTCACGACTAACGCAGGAATGATCGTCCATACAATTTCCAGAACCATGTTGCCATGATTGGTGGGACCGTCACTGGTATCACCTTCGCGCGCGCGGAAGGCGATGACTGATATCAACAGCATGCCTTGAATCAAGAAGAAGACGATGCCACCGATGATCATCAGAATGTAGAAAAGCTCGTCTACGCTCTTGGATTCGGCAGAGGCTTGCGGTGGAAAGGCGCCAGGAATAAAGGTGGTAAACCAGTTGATGCCGACGACGCTAACCAGCAAAAAAGCCGCAGCAACGACAATCGTCGTCGGGCTTATAGATGGTCTGTTTCCGTAGTTGTTATCCATATCGGATTTCCACCTGATTTTCGCAAGCTGGATTACACGCGGACACGCCACCCAAGATTATCATTTATCAACCTTTTGAAGCGACAAAATACAGCCGCCAAAGAGCTTATCCTGGATCGGTCACAAGCGCTTGTTTAATTTTTCACAATTCTACCGAAAAGGTCTTGGCATTACAAGCATGTTCAGCGCATTTTGCCACGCTGGTATCGGGGGCAGTGCTGTGAACTTTGCATGCTGCGTGTGCTGCGGTAAACAGGCTCTATGGGCGTGGAACGAGCGCGCCGACGGCTGAGATGGCGCCCCAGGGCGATCGCTTCAAATCTCTCTTTACCACCGAGTGCACCGAGGACACCGAGAAAAGCGCTTACGTGATTAAGACAAAGTCGTACTTCTGCTACAAATGGGAGATCAGGGCAGATTCCTTTCGCCGTTGGTAGCAACTTTGCAGATGGTTCACCTTGTGCTGTACTTAAACTCGGTTTCCTCAGTGTCCTCGGTGGTTAAATTTTGCACTGAATACAGCCCTGCCTGTTTGAAGCGATTGCCCTGCATGGCGCCCTGGTAGCTTGAGTATGATAAGGCCAATCGTGTATCATATGATGGTCGGGCAATAGGCCGCCAGAAAGGAAACATGTTGCCAGCCAACGCAAGAGATTCACTTTCGAAGTTGATCAACCTGATTCTGCTTGTGCTGATGACAGTTTCGACATTCGTTTGTTTTTTTGCCATTCAGGAGTTATTGCTGACTGTGGCTGCCACGATGATTTATCATGGCATTGAAAGCGAAATGCGCCAGCATTATTCGCTGGTGACCGTACGCAATGTTTGGCTGATCGGGGGCGGAGTAATATTGGTAGGCTTCACAATCGGTTGCTTCGATTACTTCGCCAAACGCCTGGACCAGGCACAGACACGACGACGAATCTTGTTGATCCTGTTGGTCGAAATCGGCATCATCGCCTTGAGCTGGGTGGTTGCGCGATAAAGCGCCTTGAACCTAGAAGGCGCCGAAGAAGTAGTATTCCAGGATATTGCGCGTGAGTGGCGCGGCGATCGCGGAGCCTTCGCCGGAGTTTTCCACCATGGTCACAATCGCGATTTGCGGATCTTTCGCTGGAGCGTAGGCGATGAACCAACTGTGCGGCAATTCGTCATCGCCGGCAGCCTGTGCTGTGCCTGTCTTTCCGCAGACGCCAACATCCAGCAGCGGTGAATAGAGAAACTGGTGCGCTGCCGTCCCGCCGTAGCTGCTCACGACGCCGCATAAGCCCTGCTGAACAATAGCGAGGTTTTCGGGCGAAACCCGGGTATCGTTCATGACATCGCGCTTGGCGACCAGCGTGCGCTGATCGAGGATGCCTCGTTCTCGAACCAGCAGGGGACGCAAAAGGTAGCCACCATTGGCGATTGCGGCGTACAATCGAACCATTTGCAAGGGTGTTATCTGCACTTCGCCTTGGCCAATTGACAAGTTGACGGCGAAAGCGTAGGACCATGGCAAGCCAGTGGTCTGTAAAACGCTGTCGGGCGAGGGAATGCTACCGCTCACTTCCGGTATCGCGTTGATACCGGTTAGCTGGCCAAGGCCGAATTTCGCGGCGAACGCGGGCAGCAGATTAGGATCTTCCGCGTTGAGGCGGAAGCCCACTTCATAAAAGAAGGGATTGCAGCTGTGGGTGAGGCCCGTCTGCGCCGACATGCTGCCATGCCCACCCGGCAGCCAATCGTAACGCGTGTCGAAGCCGTAGGTCCAACTGCCTGTGCAGTAGTAGTGAGTCGATTCGTCGTAAACGCCACTCTCCAGCGCGGCTACTGCGCTTAACCCTTTCATAACGGAACCTGTCGGATATAGGCCTTGAGTCGCGCGGTTAATTTGTGGTTTTCGTTCGTCCTCTGCCAGTTTTTCCAGAACTTTGTTGGCTGTTTCCCGTCCAACAACGGGATATGGATTCAAGGCATTTCCGTCAAAGGAAGGGTAGCTGACCATGGCCAGTATCTCACCGCTGTTGACATCCATAACGACGACAGCCGCTCCATAGGAAATCCTGCCCCAGGCGCTGGTGCGATAGGCTTCGTCGAGAACGCGTACAATGTTTTCTTGTAGCTTGGCGTCGATTGTCAGCCAGACGCTTTCCGGAATTTTAGAACCAACTTCGCTTAGCAGGCGTAGCCGCGCCCCACTTGCGGATACGAGGGACAGTTTTCCGCCCGGACGCCCGGCCAGGGTATCGTTCCAACTTGCTTCGATGCCCCCTTTTCCAATGATGGTCCCGGCGTTGTATCCGATTGCTTCAAGCTGCGAGATTCGATCGGCATCCGGATAACCGACATGGCCCAGGATATGGGGCATCAATGGTCCGTTGACATAGCGGCGGGTCGCTTCTTGCTCGAAATCGGCGTTACAGGATTTTTCGATTTTGTCGCCGTGTCGGATGTAGATCTGTGGCTCCAGGATGCCGGCGTCGACAAGCCAGTCGGCGCCTGATCGCAGGTCAAACAGATCGGTAACCTCGCTGACCGCTTTGTTCTGCGCTTCCGCCAGCAGTTGGAAGCATGCGCTTCTGTCGGGGATCCTGGCATTGTTGACGAAGATACGCACCATACGGCCGTATTGATCGGCGAGCGATTCGCCGTTGCGGTCGTAAATATTTGCGCGTCCGGGAAGCTGAGGTTGAAATACCAGACGCGCGCCGTTGCCCATCTCGGCGAAAATGTCGGCCGGCGACCAAGCGATGCGCCATTGATTTGCAGCTGGGTCAAGGACCAGGTGCAATCGGCGTTTTGGGTCAATGAAGGTACCCAGGATGCGCGTGTGGAAGGTCATTTGGTACTGGAAAACGAGAACGTGCGCGTCTGTGGCCAAGAGCGCTTCCGCCTTGTATGCAAGCCGCTCAAACGACATTGTGCTCTGTGCCCGCTCATAGGCCAGCCGAAAATCGGCGAGGGGCGTCGCGTCTTGCAGGCGCTGCGTGAGCAGGCGATGCATTTGATTGAAGTTCTGTTCTTGCCATGCTTTAAGGAATGAATCGGCAACCTTGGCCGCGGATTCGAGATCGGGGGCAGCGGTAGGTCCAGCCTGTACGGTGGGTAGGGGTGCGGCAGAGTCCTCGACCTTCTGTCGACATCCGACCAAGACAAGTATGACTAGCAGGCTGCATATAGCCAGTCGATGCACGGCGCTCTGCTCGTTGATTAGTCAACCTGGATTTTATGGTATACCCAAATTAAATTTTTGGCTATGACTGGACATCGGGCCCTAACCATCATGTTGCTCCCAACTGTCCATTCGAATTGTCACTTTTTGAGGGTTACCGTCGCTAATAAACTCGGCGATGTTTTGACCATTCTGTCCTTCAAAACGTCTGGAGACTGGAAAGCGATCGGGATTCACCCAAAGCTCAAACGACCAGCCGTAACGCAATGCGTCGAAGTATCCGATGCTTTCTTGGATGACTTGCGTATTGCAATCGCCGCCCGAAATTGGGCATCCTGCCAGATTCTTGCGCGGTCCAAACAAGATGCGCGCGGCGGAAACACGCTCTAACGATGTCATGTCGACGTAATAGAAATCCCGGGCAAGGTCGTGTACTTGCCAGCGCTGCTGTTCGGGATTAAACACTTCAAGCACTGTATGCTGCGCCAAGTAGCCTGGAACCGGGCTATACAGAAACACCAATCTGCTTTCGATGCCTAGTTCGCGTAAGATCGTTAACATGGCTGTTGACCTGCCATCACAGAGCAATGATGGCCGCTCGATACTAAAGCCCTGCGAATAGTTGAACATGAGCTCGATCGCGTCGCCGTAATCGGCGTCGTATTCCTTTTGCAGATCAACAAGGCTGTTGACCTGCACAAATTGATGCACTCTATCAACAATTTCACTTGGGGACAGATTCTTCTCATGAATTTGTCTTGCGATACCTGACATTTTGTCTATGCCAATTGCAAAAATGCTCAGACGCCGCACCCGACGCAACTCGTAACGATTGCTCCATTCGCTTGCCATGGTGGAGAAAGCGCCGCTGCTGTCAACATTCACTACCGCAACTTGCCAGAAAAAGCTGCCCAACGCGACGCTGAAGCTATCAATCGCATTCTTTACATTTATGCGAGATTCAACGGTCCAGATCTCGTGAAACGGACGATCTTCAGGCCAAATCCTAACAGCAAATCGTTGAGATGGTTTCAAGTCGGGATGCCACTGCCACGTCAACTCAATATCGGATTCAACAAATTCGCTCGTGTCTGCCGGGTCCGTCAAGCTCGGGGCGATCATAGGCCAAGATGTCGCTGGCGCTTCTTTCTGCTTCCCGCTATGCGGCACTCCTTGAATAAGACTCAGGACAAAGCCAGCTATTCCAGCGACTGACAATAATGCCGCCATTATGAAAATGGAACGCGGATTCTTCACGGTCTGCTCATCCGATACCAGCCCGAAGGCGCGCCAAGCGCCACATCGCTACCCTGCCGTTGCCAGACTAAGCTGAGTTCTGGCGTAAACAGCCGCTCTACATCGGCCGGTGCCCAGCCGACTGAGGAATCGGGACGCGGATGGCTGGCGTAAAGCATGAATGTGCCACCGACATTGAGCGTTTTTGCAATCGCCTTTGCATATCCGGACGCAGCGCTCTTGTCGATACAGTGACCGCATCCGATGTCGATGATGAGATCATAGGGCGGTTGCAAGCAGGGTAGCTCATCGAGCATGGTGACATCATGGCAGAATAGGCGGTAGGTATCGGCGGGATAGGTCCTTAATTTTTCTCGGGCCTGGTCGATCGCTCGTCCCACGAAATCGATGCCATCGGCTTGCCAACCTCTCGTGAGCAGATCGCGCACAACTGTACCAGTGCCACAGCCCAGGTCTAACGCTTTGCCGGGCGGCAACTCCTTCAGGATCTCGTGGATCTCCGGCGGGGTGATGCCACTATCCCAGGGTATGTCGCCCGCGGCATAGCGCTCGCTGAAGTTTCGTCGCCGATCTTTGTTCAACAGTTGGCGTCCCGCGTTAGGTGATTGGCACCATATGAATGACTGTGACTCCGGCGCCGCCTTCGTTGTTCTGTCCCTGCGTCACTTTGCTTACCAGGCTGTGCTCGCGCAGGAACAGACGCACGGCTTGACGCAAGCGACCCGTGCCTTTGCCGTGGATGATCCTTCCAAAGGGCAATCCCGATGTGTAAGCCGCGTCAATGTAACGGTCGAGGATTTCCAGCGCCTCTTCGACACGTTTGCCGCGGATATCCAGTTCCATGCCCGGTGACTCAACCGGCGGCGGCACGGTGTCGATCGGCTGATATTCGCGCACGTGACCGCGTTCTTTGGCGCGTAATTCGCTGCGACTGCGCTTGCGCATGTCGGTGTATTTGGCGCGTACCCGCAGCGAGCCGACCTGAACCTGCGCCCCTTTGCCATCAAGTTCGGCGATGACACCTTCCGCATTAAGCGTATCGAGAAAGACCGTGTCGCCGATCCGGGGAAGCCAATCGGCATGTTCGAGTTGTTGCGCTTCCTCGGCCTCGTCAAGCGGGGCGTGGGTCCAGCTCGCCATCTTTTCGGCGGCGGCTTGCAGGGCGATAATCGTTTGCGCGGGCATCCCGGCCGCGCGCAATTCGTTACGCATCTTGCGCAACTCCTTGTTGAAGTCCGCCAGGTCTTCTTCGGCATGACGGCGGGCGGCACGTATGACATCGCGGCGCTCGTCCTCGATCTTGTCCAGGCGTACTTGCAGTTCGTCGCTCTGTCCGGAGAGTTCCTCGCGCAGTCGGTCGACCTCTTCGTGCTGGAGGCGAATGTCGACGCGCGTACGTTGAATCTCGTTGAGAAGGTCGTCAGCGGCCAAATCGTCAGTAGCGACCATGCCTCGCGCATCTAGGATGATTTCGTTACTCAGCCCGAGGCGTTCGGCGATAGCCAGCGCATTAGAGCGGCCGGGCAAGCCGACGATCAGTCGGTAGGTGGGGCCGAGCGTCTCCAGGTCAAATTCGACGCTGGCGTTTCGTACGCCCGGGGTTTCGACACCGTACACCTTGAGTTCGGGATGATGGGTTGTCACAAGGGTCGCAACGCCTCTGCTTTTCAATTGGTTGAGCAACGCCCGCGCCAGCGCGGAACCTTCGGTGGGGTCGGTGCCGGCGCCAACTTCGTCAAGAATGACCAGTGAACGCTGGTCGCAGTGGCGCAGGATTTCAATAATATTGGTCATGTGCGACGAGAAGGTCGATAGCGATTGTTCGATGCTCTGTTCGTCGCCGATATCGGCGTAAACGCCGCGAAAGACAGACAGGGTCGCATCGGCGGCTGGGATGTGCAAACCGCACTGCGCCATCAGGATCATCAAACCAACGGTCTTTAGGGCGACCGTCTTGCCGCCGGTGTTGGGACCTGTGATCACCATCACCCAAGTGTCGTCGTCAAAGCTGAGATCGAGCGGCACCACCTGTCCTTTTAGCAAGGGGTGACGCGCCTGCTTCATGTGAATCGTTGAGCCGGGATGATCGATTCCCGGCGGTCGCTGCTCGATCGCGACCATTTTGGGCTGGATGCAGTTGTGCTCCAGCGCGTAGCGGGCCTTGGCAAAGGTCAGGTCGAGATAGCCGAGCAACTGCACGGTGCGCACGATGCGTTCGCTTTCGCCTGCAACTTCTTCGGTCAAGGCGCTGAGGATGCGGCGGATCTCTTTTTCTTCGTCTATCTGCAATTCGCGCCACTTGTTGTTGAGCTCAACGGTATCCAGGGGCTCAATGAAAAGTGTGGCGCCAGACGATGACGAGTCGTGGATGATGCCTTTGATCTTGCCTTTGTGCTCCGCCTTGATGGGTATCACATAGCGGCCGTGGCGCATGGTAACAAGGGCTTCCTGCAGCTTGTCGTGGTTGGCACGATTGCTGACGATGCGATTCAACTTGTTTTGCAGGCGCTCGAAGGCGATTTTCAAGTCGCGCCGAATGATCGCCAATCTGGCGCTGGCGGTATCCTTGATCTCAGCGTTGTCGTCGATGGACTTTTCGATAGACAATTGGAGTTCACTGCACTCTTCAAGTTCGTTCGCCAGGTCCGAAAGCAGGGGGTAGCTCGCTTGCAGGCGGCCCAGGGTGCGCTTGAGCGTCGATGCCCGGCGCAAGGTATAGCGGATGTCGAGCAAGATGCTCGGTTCGATGATGGCGCCACGCTGCGAGCGAATGACCGGATCGCGCACGTCGCGCGCGCCCTGTACTGTGATATTCGACTTTTCTTCCAACAAGGCGAGGGCTTCAGCGGTCTCACGCTGCCATAATTGCACCTCTTCGATTTCCGTTGAGGGAGCCAATTCAATGGCAAATTCCTCGCCGGCGCCAAAAGTGGTGTAACGCGAGAGATCTTGCAGGATCTTGTGCAATTCCAGGGTAACGATGGTTTTCTCAGTAATCATTGTTTTTACAATCGTTCTTGCTATAGCGATTGAGGCCTTCGGCCAGGATGAGGCGATTGTCATTGTATGGCAGGGCTGGAGTGATGTCAATGAACTTGGCAAATGGGACAGCCAAGGGTCAGCAACAGTCAGGAAATATCAATAGGGCGAGCTGACACGCGTTCGCAGCAGGTCTAGCGCCTCGATTAGATACTGCGTTTCGGCATAGCGTGGCGCTGGACCATAGCTCAAGCTCATGGGGAAGTCCGGATCATTCGCAAGTCCCGGATGCGCAACGATCTCGACCGTACCAGGCAATGACGCGACGCGATCGGCGAATTCGGCCGGCAAGCGCGATATCCAGCCCTGTATTCCCGTCACATAATCCGGCATGAAAAACGCGTATCGTTGTGATTGCTTCTGCGTGTGGGGCAAAATGGCATGGGGCGATATCGTCGCTCGGAAGCTATGTCCTCGAACCCAGTCCACTTGGTAAACCGCCGCCAGTTCGTGCACGATGTCACGCAGGATCGGCAACGAATGAAAATGATGATGGGTAGTGATATGCTGTGGACGCACACCGGCATCGACCAGGCGCCGCAATTGCGCGTCCAGTTCGCTGCGAATCCAGCGGATGGTATCTTTGCTGAAGAACATACCTCGCAGATACAGGCTGAACTTGTCACGGAAACTGTAGTCTGCCTTTAGCAGATGCGAGTGGTAAGGTCCGCGTCGGTCGACCGGGCTCCCGTCGGTCAGCGTCAGATGTACACCGATGTCAAGTTCGGGGCAATCACTGAAAAGTTCGAGCGCGTGCTGGTAGCCCGGGAAGTTGGTCATTACGCTGGCCGCGCTGATATAACCCCGCTTATGTAAGTCGTAGGTGGCTTGATTGATACCTTCGGACATGCCGCAATCGTCGGCGGTGACGATCAGCCGCTGCATTGAGCGTGACCGTGCCCTTTCTGCCACGAAGCCGCGAATTCATCGAGTACCGCGCGCTGCGCCGATGTTAAATGGATGAATGGCCTTACCCGTTTGATCTGCTGCAGGGCGTCGCCGGGCGCCAATCCGGTCGCGATCAGATAGGCGGCGGCCATGGTTGGCGCCCGCCCAACCCCCACGCCGCAATGGATGTAGACTTTTCCGCCGCGCGCAATCTCGTCGACGGCGAACCGAGCGCCGCGCGTCAAGTCGGCGACCGCAGGAGGCGTATTGTCAATTGTCGCGAGGTGCAAGTGCCGTTGACCGGCGATGCCCGCGGCGACATCACTGAAGCGCTGTTCGCGCATGTTGATAACGGCGCTGATGCCATGATCCTTCATTGTTTGGAATCCGCGGGCATTGTGCTGTCCGCCGAGAAAAAGTTGCGGCGTCACTTCGCTCAGATACCAGAGCGGCGCGCCGGTCAATTTTCGCCAGGCTTGATCGGCGAAACGGAGCAAAATCGGCAAGGGACCGGTCTTCGCCAGGCTCATGACTCTTGTGAGTGGATGCGGGGGCTTGGCTGGGGCTTTCATGGGTGGCATTGTATCATATATGCCTTGACCTTTTGACGAGCGCGCCGTATTTGTGTTAAGTTACAGGACGCGCTTGTGGAAGGACATCAGATGAATCCGATTTTGAGCCTGGCCGAGTACGCCGAACCGCTGCTGACCTCGCCCTATATCTTGCGGACGCGCCGCAATCATGGTTTGGAACACGCCACCATTCATATTTTGAGTCGTGGCAACTATCAGTTGTCCGGTCGCAGCAGCGATCACGGATTCATCATCTTCGGCAACGTGCCCACCGATCGAGTAGAAAGCGCCGTGCAGGAGGCGCTGCAGCGAATGCAATCGGGCGAACATAAGCTGGCGGTCCATCCCAACTGTGGTACGAATCTGGTGACGGCCGGTTTCATGGCGACGGTGGTTGCCTGGCTCGGTTTCGCCGGCAGAGGATGGCGGCGCGGATGGGAACGCTTCCCGTCGATGATGGTTATCATGATGGCAGTTGTTCTATTTTCCAAGCCGCTGGGCATGAGCCTGCAACGGCATATCACCACGGAAGGCGACCCAGGCGACCTGCGCCTGCTCAGTGTCAAGCGCGAGGTTTTGAACGTGCCTTTCAGCGGACAGCAATTGACGATCCATCGCGTTTTGACACAGCAGAGCTAATCAGCGAATGAGCGCGGCGCCGAGATTCTATATTTTCCACGGGGATGACAGTATCAGCCGGCGGCAGGCGCTGGCAAAAATGCGCGCCGCCTTGGGCGAGGATGCGGAACTTAACTGCAGCGAATTCGACGGGCGCGAGACGTCCGTCCCCGAGGTCTTGGCGGCGGCCAAGTCCTTGCCTTTTTTGGCGGACAAGCGGCTGGTGATTGCCCGGGGACTGATCAGCCACATTACGCGCAAAGGCGCCGGGCAGGCGGGCAAGCAGGCGACCGCACGGTTGATCAAGGAGTTACCGGGTCTGCCCGAATTCGCGCGGCTGGTCCTGGTTGAAGACGACCTGCTATCGGACAAAAACGCGGTGCTGAAGGCCGCCAAGGCTTCGGGCAAGGGATATATTGGCGCCTTCAAGACGCCGCAAGATTTAACCGGTTGGATAATCCAGCGCGCCAAAACGGAATATGTTGCCAAGATAACGCCGGGGGCGGCGCAGGCGCTCGCTTCGGTCGTTTACGATGATTTGCTGCGCGCGGATAACGAGCTGCACAAGCTGGTTTGCTATGTCGATGGCGAGCACGATATAAACGAGCAGGATGTCGCCGCGCTGACACCTTATGTGCCCGAAGCCAATGTCTTTGAGATGGTGGACGCGCTGGCGAACGGCGACGGCAAGCGCGCCCTGCAACTGATCTATCAATCATTGCACGATAATCCCAAAGATCCTGGTTTCAACTTGTATGGCATGGTCGTGCGGCAATTTCGCTTGCTGGTGATGGCGAAAGACCATTTGGATAGCGGCGGATCGTCGCAAGCGCAGTCTATGGGGCGAGCGCTGGGGGTGCATCCTTTTGTCGCGGGAAAACTGGCGACGCAATCGCGGGCCTTCACTTTGGCGCAATTGGAACGGATACTGAAGCACTTGCAGCGCTATGATCAAGATATGAAGACGGGCAGGATTGAGCCGCGGCTAGCGCTGGACTTGCTCGTTGCGAGCCTGGCGCGACAATAAGCGCTGCATGACGTATACAAAGAGGGTCAATTGACATGTCGCAAGTGGAGTTAGCGCAGCGCGCAGTTGCAGATGACAAAGAAGATAAGGAAGACATGATGGACATACCAACAAATGAAGTTGAAGAAGCCAGTCTGGTACAGGTTGACGTGAATGACCTTGTGACTGAACTTGTCGGCTGGCGCGAAACCCTGGCGGACATGCTGGAGCAGATGCCGAGGGAGGCCTTTGAGCGTTTGTTCCTGCGGCTGCTCGGTGAAGATGGCATGAGCGATATAGAATTGTCCGGTGCCAACGATGTGATAGACGGCATCGGTACGGTTGGCGGGGGCGGCTTCTTTTCCTTCCGTGTATCGTTCAAGTGCATACGCGGCGCCGGGCGCATCAGTTCGGGCGAGATTGATGATTTTCGCCGCGAGGTCATGGTGGGTCGGGCGGATCGCGGTCTGCTGATCACGACGGGCAAGTTCACGCAGGAAGCGGAATTGAAAGCCGCCAGCGATCGCGCGCCGGAGATCAAGCTGATTGATGGCGAGGAGTTCATTGATAAGTTGAAGGAGATGAAGCTGGGTCTGGTGACGGAGCAGGTACTGGTGGAGCGCGTCGTGATTGATGAGGCCTGGTTTGCGAGTGTGTAGCATCGGACCACATTGGTATTACCGTGATTTCGGGAATCGGAGCAACGATATGGTTAAAATTGAGCTTCCAAACATAGAACTGTTCAATCCGACGTTACAGGCACTACATAGTTTGGGTGGTTCGGGAACCAACCTGGAGATTCACGATGAAGTCGTCAAGATTCTGGGCCTATCTGACGAACAGATCCAGCTTCTGCGTGATCCGGGGAACAGTCACAAGACTAAGATTGCCGTTCGCTTGGCCTGGACAAGAACTTGGCTGAAGAGAATTGGAGTGGTTGATAATCGAGTAGAGGGTGTTTGGGCGTTAACACGTCATGGGCAAAAGACTCGCACCTTGAATCCTGCCGATGTGGAGGCAACGGCAGTAAAAGAATGGGAACAGAAACACTGGCTTAGGCTGTCACACTTATTAGAGGAAGGGAGCATAGAAGCTAATTCAGAAAAGATAGATGACACTGAACAATGGCGGACAACTATACATGAATTGCTAATACAAATGAAGCCCGAAGGATTTGAAAGATTGGTACAACGGATGCTGCGTGAAAGCGGATTCACACAAGTTGATGTAACCGGAAGCAGCGGAGATGGCGGTGTCGACGGTATTGGAATCGTTCGTATCGGCGGATTTCTGTCGTTTCGCGTACTATTCCAATGCAAGCGCTGGAAAGGTCCTGTCGGGCCGCGAACCGTGCGCGACTTTCGTGGCGCAATGATGGGACGGACGGACAAGGGACTAATTGTTACGACTGGTAATTTTACTCAAGAAGCGATGAGAGAAGCCAGACGAGATGGTGTGCCAGAAATCGACTTGATTGATGGGGAACAGCTTATCGACAAGCTTAAAGCATTGTCGCTCGGTGTCAGTACTAAAAAAGTCAGCACGGAGCGTATCACAGTTGACCCCGACTTCTTCGACAGCATCTAGCCCTATTTCAACTTCCACGGCAAGCCAGCCACCAACAGAAACGCCTCATCCGCGCGCTCAGCGATGCGCTGATTGGCGCGTCCCAGCATATCCCGAAGCAGCACACCCAAGAGCCTCGGATAACTTGAATGATCTGATACTATCGTATGCGTAGGTGACGAATGTTAGGGGAGTTTCAACGACCATGCCAGAGGTCATTTCCTTCTTGCGCGGTATCAATGTCGGTGGACACAAGAAAATCAAGATGGCCGAATTACGCCAACTGTATGTCTCGTTGGCTTTAGGTGATGTTCGGTCGATTTTGCAGAGCGGCAACGTGGTCTTTCGGACCGGTGAGCGCGACTTAACCAGATTAAGGAAACGGATTGAAGCCGGCATACAAAATGGTTTCGGGTTCGAGGTACGTGTGATCTTGCGGGGCGCAGAGGATTATCGCGACTTGATCGCGCGCCATCCCTTTGACGATGAGCAGCTCAGCCAAGGCGGCAAGATCTCGGTGGTATTCCTGGATTCAAAGCCGAGCGACCTTGCGCTTGCTGACTTGATCGAAAGCAATCCCGGTGCGGAGATCATCCACGCGAAAGCGACCGAACTGTACATTTATTATGTAGATGGCAAGGCCGGGTCAAAGTTGGACAACAGCCGAATCGAGCGCCGGTTGCAGACTATAGCCAGCGCACGCAACTGGAATACTTGCCAAAGGCTGCTGAAACTGTTAAATGAGTACGAGCCTTAGCCGAGTTGCTGCACGTAGCGTTCGGCATTCTTGCGCAGTCGATTCCAATCGCGGTCGGCGACAGCGTCGTTGTTGATTAAGGACGAGCCTACACCCACTGCAAAAGCGCCGAGATCGAGGAATTCGCATAGATTGTCGACATTGATGCCGCCGGTCGGCATCAGGCGCAGGTGGGGCAGCGGCGCCTTGACATCCTTGATGTAGCGCTTGCCAAGATGATTGGCCGGGAATACCTTGACCACACTTGCGCCCCATTCCCAGGCTTGCTGGATCTCGGTCGGGGTGAATGCGCCGGGCATTGCCGGGAGATTACGCTCAAGGCATGCCGCGATGACGTCTTGTTTGCTCACAGGTGAGACGACAAACTGCGCGCCGGCGTCAGCAACCGCTCGTACCTGTTCGACCGTGATCACAGAACCGGCGCCGATGGCGACTGCTTCGTCGACTGTCTTGCGCATGGCAGCAATGGTTTTAACCGCGTCCGGGTTGGTTAAGGTAAACTCGATGACGCGTATGCCGCCTTCGACAAGCGCCTCGGTGATGTGCTGCGCCGTCGAAAGGTCGTCCAAGCGGACTATGGCGACGATCTTGTGCTTCTGAATGATGTCGAGTACGTTCATCGGTTGTCTCCGCTTTGGGAATGGCTAGGCGATTATAGCGGAAGTCGCGTTCTATTTCCTGCCTGGCCATGAGCGCCTTCGCCAAACGTCGACAGCCGCGAACTCAGGCGTTTCTCCTCTATGCGTTCGCTATCGACCAGGGAGGATACAGTTCTCGTTTAATCAAGCAAGGGCGCTTGTAGCGCATTATATCGAGGACGACGAGCCCTCAGTTTGAATGCGTTCCTCATACGTCTATTGTGTAGAATGGGCCGAGGTCTTGCATCTGGTAAGTCGCGCCCGCATGCCAATCACTTCGGTATATCATAGGTTAACGATGACATTGAACTGCTCGATAGCGACTGAACGGACAAGGCACTAGAACATCAATGACGGATGGTCCGCTGGAATCTCCATTCATTTGCTTCGGAAAGAATCTGCTTTTGGCGCGCAGACGCAGTGTAATAATTCGAAAAAGGTGGCCGCTTCCAGCTTTTCTTTTGGTGGCGATTATCATTGTCGGCCTTGCCGCTTATCTGTTCGCGCCGCCGCTGCCCGACCTGCGCTTGCCGAGAGCAGATTTGCGGCTGGCAGTGTGGCTCGGCGTCACCTGGTCGATGGACGAACATGATGCGGCTGAAGAGCGTCAGCTGGCGCGGACCTTGCAAGCCCAGAGCATCGACGAAATCTACGTCTATGTAAGTTATTTGAGAGCGGATGACAATTTCAACTCGACATATGGACAAGCCGAGACTTTCGTCGCTCAGATGAAACGGCATGCGCCGGGGATGCGCATATTGGCTTGGATCGGGGTGCCGATATCGGTCGAGCGAGCGGATGGGACGACCATCGCCAACCGATTGCATTCGGCGCAGATCCGCGAGCAGGTCGCCCAGTTCTCGCGATTCGCAGTGGGAGAACTTGGATTTGACGGCATTCACTTAAATGCTGAATTGATCGCCGATGGCGATCCGATGTATCTGGATACTCTGGACCAGGTCCGCCAAGGTCTGCCGCCTGAAGCGTTCCTGTCGGTGACGGCTCATCCCCTGCGCATGGTGAAACCTGTGACTACCATGCCGTATCCTGTACTTTCACACCATTGGTCCCATGGCTATCTGAAACAAGTCGCGCAGAGAACAGATCAGGTCGTGCTGATGGCCTACGACTCTGGCTTGATTTTCCCGCGCGATTATCTCAATTGGGTTGCGTATCAAACTTCAGCAGGTCAAGAAACGCTGCTTGATATCGGCACAGAACTGCTCATCGGATTGCCGAGCTCTGAAGAATGGACGCCATCACATCAGACACAGGCCGAAACACTGCGCATCGCTTTGAGCGGATTGCGCGACGGTTTATCAGAACGACTTGATGGCATCGCCATCTATCCGTTTTGGGAGACGGGTGTCAACGAGTGGCAACTGATCGATTCCAGCCTCGGCCGATGAGACCCGCGCCTTTGCCAAAAACGTTTGACGCGGCTTACAAATCTTTTACATTTGTCCGCAGAAAATATAAATCTTCTGAACATGCTTTTCCTATGATGGCGGTGAGTCAGAGATGATTCACTTGTCAATCCAAAGTAGGAGAAGCAACATGACAGTCAAACGATTCACTCACCTCGCGCTGATATTTGCCACGCTCGCTGGGCTGGTATTCGCAATTAGCGCCCAGAACGATGATTCCAAAACGCGAGGATCTCGATTCGGAATCGTCAGCAGCGCCATCCTCGAAGCCACCGGCTTGGATGAAGCAGGACTAAAAGAAGCGTTGCAAGCCGGTTCCACTATCGCAGAACTGGTCGAAGCCAATGGCGGCGTTGTCGATAGCGTGATCGCCGAGCTGGTTGCTGCAGCTAGCGCAGCCATCAACACCCGTATGGAGGCGGGTCAATTGACGCAGGAGCGTGCCGATTCGATCCTGGAAATGCTTGAAGCCAGAATCTCCGCGCGTCTCAATGGCTCTTTTGAGGGATTGTCTGGAAAAGGGCGCTTCGGCTTTGCTGGTACGGGGCGCTTTGGCTTTCTGGGTCATCTTGGCGCACAGGGAATGTTGGGCATGGAACACGTCAGCAATGCCATCCTCGAAGCCACAGGCTTGGATGAGGCAGGACTAAAAGAAGCGTTGCAAGCCGGTTCCACTATCGCAGAACTGGTCGAAGCCAATGGCGGCGTTGTCGATAGCGTGATCGCCGAGCTGGTTGCTGCAGCGACCGACATGATCAATGAAGGTGTTGCTGCACGGTTGGAAACGCTGGAAGAAAACATCAGTGAGCGCGTCCACAGCAGCTTCGATATGGCAGGCAAAGGTCGTCGTGGCCGCCGCGGGATGCACGGCATGAATGACATGGATGACACGGACGACGAGGGATAAGCTCACAGAACCCTCTAGCACTGCCACATCAGCTTTTGGAAGCGCAGAGTTAATCCCTCTGTGCTTCTTCTATTTGGTTTGCGGGTGCTGCCGCCGGGTCATAACTTGGATTCATTGGTGTCCAGACGGGATAGAAATCTTCCCAGGGCGGCGTCTCGTTTGCCGGGCGCAGGGCGATAATCCGTCCGCCGGTCATGCTGACATAAATCCAACCGTAGGAATTGACCGCGACTGCCAGCGGCTGCTGAGGATATATGCCCCAGCCAAGCTCGCTTAGTGTAATGTACTGCCGCCAAAAGTATCCCTCGCCATCATAGGGCACATAAGCTTGTCTGGTGCTTTCGATGCGAAAAGGCAAGAGCAGAGTCGCGCCCAAGGGTTGATCCCACTCGTCAAAGTGGATCATCACTACCTTGTATCCCACAAAATCGACTTGTGTCGGCTCGCCTCTGAGCACCACAATCAGAGTGTCGGCGGTTCCGGTCATGTTGTTGTAGGGATATGCCGCCAGCGCAGTCGGCTGCGCTCCGGCGCCAAACAGAACACGCGGAGGCGTACTTGAGCCGCAGTCAAATTGATCAGATGCCAGGTTGACAGTGTCCGCTCCCAGGCAATAAGGGAAACCGTACCATGCGCCCGCTGCTACTCGATTGAGTTCATCAACCGCTCCGTTGTGATAACTTCGCGGGGCGCTGTCCAGTGTCCACAGCTTGCCCCGGTAGACTTCAACATCCGCCGGATGGCGAAAGCCCGTGGCGACTACCTGTCTGTCAGCCCCGTCGAGCGTCATGCTGAGTACCGCGCCACGCTCCGGGTCATCAAACTCGCAATTGTCGCAGGGCGCGCCTATACCAAGATAAAGACGCTCGTCTTCGCCAACAACCAATCCGCCAACGGGGAAACCGGCGCCAACCGGAAGATCGGATACGATCGTATCAACCGATCCGTCGGGCGAGATTCGATAGATGTTCGAGCCGCCTGATACATATAAATTGTCGTCGTGATATGCTAAGCCATTGGGCATACTCAGTCCATCAGCGAACGTTTTCATCGTATCGGGCAATTGATCGCCATCGGTGTCTTCGATGATCACGACTTGGCCGGCCAATGGGCGCGTAGCAAAGACTGAGCCATCGGGCGCGGCTTCCAGCGCGGTGAATGACAGCGGCTCAATGTTCGAATCGTCAATCACGCTCTCAACGCACCAGCGCAGATAGTCAACGAAGAGCGCCCCGGTGATCACACGTGGACGTTCCGAACATTCGCCCAACTCCGGTTGCTGCGCTCGGGCGCCGCTGTAGGAATCCAAAAACGGCAAGGTGAGCGCGAGCGCGAGTACTACGAAAAGCCGTGTCAATAGCGCAGCGAAAGGCATGTCAAGCCACCATCCATCTTGCGGAACTCGCTCATATCAAGGGCGACAACTCTGTCGTAATATTCTCGCGCTGCAGCGTAGGCATGCGGGCATCCATCCGCGACCAATAGCGTGTCATTGATTGGCATAACATCAGCTGCGAAACCCTCTTCCGGTGGCAGCGTAATGACCCGGGCCCATGACAAATCGAATCCGGTTTGCAGCGCGGGGTCATGAATCAAGACCTTTGGCGCCAGTTCCGTCAGCCCACTTTTCAGGTGCAAGACACCCGAGAATGGCACTGCGTCGACACGGATGTCTCCTATTGCCGTTTCTAATGCCCGCCGCAATGCATCAACACCAGCCTGATTTGTCCGTTCCGATAGGCCGACTAATACGCGGTCGGCGCAGATCAAGACATCGCCGCCATCGATGCGGGCCTCGGGCGCTGGAACGACGATGCACAAGGGCGCAAGATGAGGCTCCAGCGATTGGCCTTCGTCTTCCCGTGCAGGCTCGCCGGAACGACAGCGAAAGGCCAGATCATGAAATATCACGAACGGGTCTTCAACAAAATGACCGTCGGGAAAGCGATCGTCGGCAGGCAACACCGTGAGCTCGAGTCCGCAATCTCGGACGGCTTGCAGATAGGTTTCGTATTGTCGCAAGGCCAGATCAAAGTCCGGTTGGCCAAGGTGCGCTGAGAGCGTCACACCGTGGTCAAAATTCGACGCCGGATAGCGCGTCAGTGCGCGAGTGAAGGGCGGTAGCAAGTGCCGCATCGTTGTTGAGCTCTCTCTCCGGGTGTTTGGCCGTTGCCATCTTAACGTAAAATCGCGTGGCGGTAAGTAGTGATTCACCGGTAAAGGCGTCTGTGACATAGCAAATCTTGGTTCATATTTCATTGATTTGGCTTTAGAATGAAGGCGCAACAAATCATTTCGGTAGCGTGATGCTCAAGAACCCCAAATATGAACTGGATGTCGAGGAACACCGCGATCAGTTGCTTCCGCTGCTGAAGGTGATCCTGGCATCTCCAAATCGCCTCAGTTCGCGCGAGCATCAACAATTGATGCGACGCTATCCCAGACCGGCTGGCGAGGGGTTTTACAGCCTTGCCAATTTAGTCGACGCCTGGCGCGCTTTTGCCGGGCAAGATGGCGTCCCGGCATATGACGAGGGCATGCTGCATAAACTGAGGCGCAAGCCTGTGCGCACCATGTCCGGTGTCACGCCTGTCACTTTGTTGACCAAACCCTTTCCTTGCCCGGGTACTTGCATATTTTGTCCCAATGATGTGCGCATGCCCAAGAGTTATCTTGCGGATGAGCCGGGCGCTCAGCGGGCGGAAAAAAACGCCTTCGACCCGTATTTGCAGACCTATATGCGCTTGCAGACCTATCACAACCTGGGGCATTCGACCGGCAAGATCGAGATCATCATTTTGGGAGGCACTTGGTCCTTCTATCCAGAAACCTACCAGATTTGGTTCGTAAAGCGAATCTTTGATGCCATGCACGATTTTGGCGAGGGCAACGATCGCCGCGCTGAAGTCTTTGCGGCATTGCGGCACAGGTCGATGTTCGGCGGAGAACAAATAAGCAACGTGGTCATTAGTGGCTCGGAAATGACGGCATCTTACAACCAGGTTGTGCAGGACATCTACGCTGATGAGATGTATCGCTCTCGCGGACTGGTAGACAAGATCATAACCGGGGAGCGCGAACGATCACCGGTTGATGAATTTGCGACCTGGAATGAACTGGAGCTGGCGCAGCGCGAAAACGAGACTGCCCCTTGCCGTTCCGTCGGGCTGGTCATTGAGACGCGGCCGGATCATATCAGCGAAGGAGAGGTGATCCGAATTCGACGTCTGGGTTGCACCAAAGTACAGATCGGTTTCCAGAGCTTGAACGATCGTGTTCTGGACATGAACAAACGCGGTCATGATGTTGCTGCCACGCGCCGAGCGGTCAAACTGCTGCGCAAAGCCGGCTTTAAGATACACGCCCATTGGATGCCGAATCTCTATGGCTCGTCGCCGGATGCGGACCGCGCAGACTACGAAAAGATTTTTGGCGATGAGGAATTCCGCCCGGATGAACTCAAGATTTATCCCTGTTCGCTGATTGAAAGCGCCGAATTGATGCAGCGATATCGGGCTGGTGATTGGCGTCCCTATACGCATGACGAGTTGCTTGATCTGCTGGTTGATTGTTTTGAGAGGACGCCGGAATACTGTCGGCTGACGCGGGTCATCCGTGATATTCCGGGTACGGATATCGTCGATGGCAACAAGGTGACTAATTTCCGCCAGTTGGTCGAGCAAGAATTGGTTAGAAGAGGCGGCAAGAGCAGCGATATCCGCGCCCGGGAGATCCGCAGGGATCACGTAACAGACGGCGACTTGCGGTTGGATGTCAGCGAGTACAGCGCCGGTATTGGCGACGAAGTCTTCTTGCAGTACATAACCGAAGAGCGAAAGATCGCGGCCTTTTTGCGCTTGTCTCTGCCCGATATCGACGAGGCGCCGCTTTTGGAAGAATTGATCGGTTGCGCCATGATCCGCGAAGTACATGTCTACGGCTTGTCATTGGGCATCGGCACGGCGATGAGCGGGCGGGCACAGCATCTGGGCTTGGGCAGCCGATTGATTGAAACGGCGGCAAAAATCGCTGCCGAGCGTGCCTATACGCGTTTGGCTGTCATCTCCGCCATCGGCACGCGCGAGTATTATCGCAAGCGTGGCTTCGAGGACGGTGAGCTTTATCAGATACGTGATCTTGCCATCTGAAAACTGCAAGATCTGTTCAATCGGTTAGAATGATTTTGTGATTGACGGCGGTTCCATACTCCGCATTGTGTCGCGCCATTGAGAAAATCTGATGAGAACAATCGACGTCATCCAGGACAGTAGTAACCGCAATCAAAGCCTGCGCTTTTTGATGCTACTGATCATTATGGGAACCTTTCCTTTTTATTGTTTGGGCGTCTTCATTATCGGCAGCGCGCCGGCGGACAATGTGCGGCCTACAGCCTCACTGACCCAACTCAGTAACGCGACATTCACGCCCTTGGGTGGCGAACAGGCCGCCGGGTCGGATACCGCCGCGAGTCTGGTTCGCATTCCGTCCATCACTCCGCTTAGCATCTTGCAGCCGACTCCGCGCCAGTTCATACCTCCCACGTCGGCGCCAACTGAACCATTTGTGGCGCAGACACTTATCAGCCCTTCGCCGTCGGTTGTCAAAGCTTCGCCCACCAGACCGACCGCGACCGACGGACCGGCGGATTCTGATGGCGATGGCGTGCTAGATAGCGCGGATAACTGTCCGGGCGAATTTGGTTATGCCGATAACGCGGGCTGCCCCTATCCCGATGATCCGGACCGTGACGGGATTCGCGCTGACGCCGATCTCTGCCCCAACCAGTTCGCACCCGATAGTCCCAACGGCTGCCGCGACGCCGATGACGATGGATTGGATACCTCGCAGGACGAATGCCCTGATGAGGCAGGTCCGTCGTCAAACCGCGGCTGCCCTTTGGACGACGCTGTGGCAGGCGGATGATCCATTCAATCGCTGTTTGCGCGCTCGCTTCTGTCTGTGGCTCGGAGATCGTCCAATTCGATGGCGCAAGTCGGTTGATTGTCGATATATTCGCGTCGGCGGCAACTTGCGGTATGATTGATCCACTTGCGAATAGGACTTAAAGGACATGCCCATGACGATTCTTGAGAAAGCCAATGCCATGCAAGATCAGTTGGTCGCGTGGCGGCGCGATATCCACATGCATCCCGAGCTTGGTTTCGAAGAGATGCGCACGTCGCGCCTGGTGGCGGATTCACTGCGCGAGATGGGCATCGAGGTTGAGGTTGGTGTCGCGGAGACCGGCGTGGTGGCGCGCATCGGGGAAGGACGGCCCGCTGTTGGCATCCGCGCCGATATGGACGCCTTGCCGATCCAGGAAGCCAATGAGGTACCGTATAAATCTCAAACGCCCGGCTTGATGCATGCCTGTGGCCACGACGCTCATACCTCGATCTTGTTGGGTGTTGCAAAAGTGCTTAACGACCTGCCCGAACGTCCGGCGGGAGAGATTCGCCTCTTGTTCCAGCCGAGCGAGGAGAAATGGCGCGACGAAGACGGCCACAGCGGCGGCAGCCTCATGGTCGAAGAAAAAGCACTCGATGGCTTGGACGCGGTGATCGCCTGTCATGTTGCCAGCAATGAACCGGTAGGCGAAGTACAGGTTACTGACGGCTTTTCGCTGGCTGCGCCAGACACCTTCGATGCGATCATATACGGCGAAGGCACGCATGGAGCCGCGCCTCACAACGGCTTGGACCCAATCTGGCTGCAGGCGCAGGTGGTGAATGCGCTGCAGGCGATCCGTTCACGGCGGCGCGACCCTACCGAGCGTTCTGTAGTCACTATTGGCGCGATTCACGCGGGTGTGGCGCACAACGTGATTCCCAATGAGCTGGTTATGCGCGGCACCATACGTACATTTGAGCAAGAAGCGCGCGAGGAGATTCATCGGCTGGTGGAGGAGGCATTTGCATTGGTGCGTCACTTCGGCGGCGACTATGAGTTGAGCATCTCGACCGGTTATCCGGCGCTCTACAATGACCCGGCTGTCGCTGAATTGATTCGCGGCGTTGGCAAGGACCTGCTGGGCGAAGATTTGTCCGGGGAAGGCGCGCCGATCATGGCTGGCGAGGACTTCGCGTTCATGACGCAGAAAGCGCCGGGCGCCATGATGCGGCTGGGCGCCAGATTTGACGAGCTCAATCGACCCCATCACAGCCCTATTTTCGACATCCACGAGGATTGCCTGTCCGTCGGCGTCGGTGTATTGGCGGAAAGCGCCTTGCGCTTGCTGCGTCAGCATGGCAAATAGGCAGCCAAGCTCGCAATTGGCAGAACTGACGTTCGTCGACAATTTCAAAGGATGGCTCTTTGCCGTTTGGCATTTCCTCGGCTCGAGGAGGGCCAAAACGCCGATTTTCATGGTGCATTGCTGCCTTTCTTCAGCGAGCGCTGTCGGTCCCTTGTGCTATTAGAAACCGACGCGCGAGTGAAATCGGGGCAGTCGCAGTAAGGTCGCAATCTGCAATGGTATTCAGTCGATCACTTTTCTCATGGCTGCTGGTTGTTTTGTCGTTGATTCCTCTGGGTCTGATTCCTCTTGCCGGTTTCTACAGTCGGATGAAAATCGATGACTTCTGCGTCGTTGCCTCTGCGCAGCATTTCGACGCCTGGGGTACTATGCTTTACCATCTCAATGCTTGGAGTGGCAGTTATACGCGTTTCTTTCTGATCGGGCTGCTAGGTCCGCTAGACCATGTGGCAACCGCTATTACGCCATCAATTATCGTCACACTGTGGTTCTGCAGCTTGAGCTGGCTGCTCTATGAGGCGCTGATTAGCCTGGGCGTCAAGACCTCGCGCTGGGCGACTGCGATCTCTTTGTCCGCGTTAACCGTATCCGCTACGGTCTACGCGTTTCCATCGGAACGAGCCATCTATTGGTATGTTGCCAATACGGCCTACGCCTTGCCCTTCGCGCCTTTAAGCGCGTATCTTGCGCTCTCCATTCGCGCCGCGCGCCAAGGGGCGGTTTCACGAAAGACCTTGCTGGCAGGCGCGATCATCTGTTTCCTCAGTGCCGGTCTGGCTGAAGCATTTGTGGTATTCCAACTGTGTTTTCTTGCGCTCTGTTTGCTTTGCGCATTCGTGTCACTTCGCGGTTCCACTCGGTTCTCGTTTGTTCTTATGCTGGGAGTTGGTTGGGCAGCGAGCCTCGCTAGTTTGGTCGTGCAGTTGCTCTCGCCGGGAGTGATGAATCGCAGCTTGGCCGTCGCTCAGGATGCCTTTGTCCGACCCGTGCGTTCGCTTCCCCACCTATTGGCTGCAACAGTGGAAAGTACATTCGCATTCTTGTCCGATCCAGAGATCACTTCGGGGTTTCTGTTGCTGACGGCTGTCGGAATGCTATACACGCTGGCAAAGCGTGATCTACCCTTGGTGAATCCGGAGGAGCGCCCAGCCCGCCTTCATGCGCCACTTCTGTGGCTTGGGATCATCGTTCAGATTGGCTGCGTTCCCATCCTTTGGGCGTATGTCAGTGACAGTCCCCAGGTCCTGGGGCGGTTTAGCATCCGTTATGCGCCATTCATTCTTCTCAACATCGTAATGTTAGTCGTCTACGCTTTGCTCTTGTGGCAACGGAAACGAGTAAACGCAAGCCTAATTCAGTTTGGACCTCGGCTTCGAACCACGTTCAACATGCTACTGGTCGTTTTTTCTACCCTGCTTGCTTTGGAGATAACGGCCATACGAATATACGCCCTGTTGTATCTTCTCTGCACGATTGTACTTTTTCTAGCTTCGCTTGTTTGGGAGTCTCCCGCGGCTGCACCGCTCTGGTCGCTACGACGGGCTGGTTTCATCTTGATTCTCTGCCTGACGATCACCTGGTTTAGCCAGGCATCAGTGGCGGCAACATTGCTGTTTGCGCGCGGAGAAGTGTTCATACGCACGATGACCGCAGGACCGGTCTTGATGATGATTTCGGGTCTCATTTGGGGAGCCGTTCTTGGTTACTGGGTCCACGGATTCTTGCGATTTCCGCAATCGAAACGACGCTTGGAATCCGCAATTAAGCTCGGTCTCGTTGGGGTAATTCTGGTTTTGGGGTTGGCAATGGTACGCAGTCAGGTTGAGCTGGTAGACCTGTACCAACGGCATGCCAGCCAGTGGGACACAAACCATGACAAGATTCTCGCCATGCGCGATAGCGGGGAGACTCCCATCACGGTTGATCCGATGCCCCGCAGCTTCGGCAACTACATGAGTGAGCAAGATGCCAAGTGTTACTACGGTGTAACCGTAACTGTCAAAGAAGATTCGTGATCCTCAAAAAGCTAAGGTTGGCGACCCGTATCCCGGTCGAATTGCCAATTATTAGGTCGAGCCGAAATCCGTCAAGAAAAGCATAATAACGCGGGGCATGCCCTAGCCACGCACCTTTCTTTGAGGCGGTGATTCACGTCGAGTTCATCTGTGCGATCTGAATCAAATTGCCGCAAGTGTCATTGAAAATGGCTATGGTCACCGGCCCCGCGTCAGTAGGTTCCATAGTGAACGCCACCCCTAGGTTCTTTAGGCGATCGAACTCGGACTGAATATCATCGACGCCGAACATTGTCGCCGGGATACCCTGCGCGAAGATCGCTTCTTGAAAAGTGCTGGCGGCGGGATTGCCATTGGGTTCCAGCAGCAGTTCAACCCCATCGGGATTTTCGGGCGAAACGACCGTTAGCCAGCGGTCGTCTCCTCCTACCGGTATGTCGTGTTTTAGCTGGAAACCCAACACATCGGTATAGAATCGCAGCGCTTTCTCCTGGTTATCGACGAATATACCGGAGGCTTCTATTCGCATTATGATCTGTCCTTCGACTACTAGGCGTGAAAACTTCAATTATTGCAAACATATATGCTGCCATTTTGCGGGCGTTTGCGCAAGGCGCATGACCAAGATTCGAGCAAGTCCGTATTATGGACAGATAGCGCCATTCCATTCCCCTATGAGTGTCGGGCTTCACGCTCCTGGATGCGCTCACAATAAAAAGAAAGCAGATCTTGATCCTGCCTTTTGTCCCAAACCATGGGCAAACGGCTGACGTCGAGTGTTTTGTCACGTGTACTCTCGACCTGCCTCAAGCCGACTTCCGTGCCTTAGAATATGATTGCCGGATTGGGCAAGCGCATTTGGGCGGCAACGGCGCGCTTCAATGGATCGCTTTCGTTCTTAGCGACATACGAGAAACGATCCATGTCGTGATTGTCGAGAAAACTGGGAATGACAAAGTCTCACGCAAAGTAATCATTGTGGTTCTGGACGATTGCCTTGCAACGATCTCCGTCCCAGGTTTCCCAGGCGAAAGTCTTGCGCAGGGCATCGTTTGTAGGGAAATCGAGACAGCCATCTAGCCGATCTTGATAGAGGCGTAGCCGGTCTGGCGTATCGATGATCTCTCCCAAAAGCAAACAGTCTTCTTTTGCGGCCTTGACCCGTGGTCGAAAGTGAGCCCAAAAGTTGGGTCCAGCGCCGTTGGCATAGTCAAGCCGGAAGCCATCGACGTCAAAGTCACGCAAGCAGTTGACGGCATTGGCTATCATCCATTCTCTAGCAGCCGGATGTTCGAGATTGACCTCCGGCATTGTTTCGACATTGAAGAAACACCGATAGCCGTGTTTGAGTCGCTCGTCGAAATCAAACCAATCGCGGTAGGCGCTGTCGGCGTTGTTCCGTGCATCGAGAAATATTGAATGCTGATTGGAGACATGGTTGCATACCAGATCCAGCAAGACGCGTATTCCGCGCCGATGCGCGCTATCGCCGAGCGCGCGCAAAGCGTCATCGCCGCCCAGACCTGGCTCGACACTGTCGTAATCAGTTATGTCGTAACCGTGGTAGCTGGGGCTTTTCCAGGTAGGGCTTAGCCAGAGGCAATTTATGCCGAGATCGGCGAGGTAGTCGAGCTTGGCGTGCGCGCCCCAGAGCGTACCGCCACAGAAGCTGTTGAGATCGGCGGTCTGCAGCCAGTCCCGGCCATCACCCGGGTAAAAACGGTCAAGAAAGATCTGATAAATGATCGCTTCTTGCGCCCACCTTGGCGAGGATATGCGATCGACGTGATATGTGAAGATGGGCGCAGGCCCTTGTTCCTCGGGCGCATAAACTGAATCCTCGGGCAGGCTCTTGAAGAAACGCATTGTCGCGTGCCGCAGGCGCTCTTCGGCATCGGGGTAGTCAGCAAAGATTTCTTCTCCGTCTTCACTCCAGCCGCCGATCGCATAGTTCACGGTCGTTTGATCGGGCTGGGCGGGAATGAGCGCTTCCCAGGCGCGCAGGTAGTCTCAAACGAGCGTATCCCACTCGGTTCCAACACACTCGAATTCCACATTTGTAGCGTTGTTGGACTTGCCGCGACTGGCTTGGGGAATGCTGCCATCGGTTGTGTAATACAATGCGACACGTTGAATATGAAAGTCACCTGAAGTGACGACTTGCACCGTCACCGCGTCTGGCGGCGACGGGTCGGCCGGCGTGATCCGGTGCAGGTGCTGGACCCCGTGGCGACTGGCGCGATGTTAGGTCAGCTTGAGTTCATCGTTAATCAATTTGCCAAAAACGAAATCCATCTCGCTTGCTCCCGGCATGGTTCAGGTGATGTAGTCTATGATAAACGGCGAAACCGAATATGCGCTACTGTGCCCTGCTGAATTGAAACTGTGTTGATAAGGGCGAGCCAGTTCGGATTATGCTATAATTCTGGTATAAGAAATGACAATTTGTAGGCGGCGGGAATGATCATGAATCTCAGTCAAGAAACTAAGAATCTGATCGCGATGACTGCGCTGGTTGGGGCAGTAGCGCTGGCTTTGAACGATGTGGCGCTCGATGGAAATGATCGTAATCTGCTTTCGTGGTCGGTTGGGCTGTTTTTCGTGTCGATCTTTTTCTGGCTGTGGATGCGCCGGGATGCCTTAGCGGAACAGCGCGACGAGGCGATCAAAGCGGCCGAGGAAAGCGCCAGCCAGGCAGAAGAACTGGCGAAGCGCACACAAGAAAAATCGCAAGTGGAACATCAATCCAGCCGAGTAGCAGCTTCAGTCGACACGCTTGACGCCGATGATTTGACAAAGATATACGGAATTGGCAAAGTTTTCAGCGGCATCTTGCGCGAAGCGGGCATCAAAACCTTCGAGCAACTTTCCAATAGTTCAAGCGAGGGTCTCACCGGCCTTATCGTCGCGGCTGGCAAAGTGCCGCCGCCAGGTCTCGAGACCTGGCCAATGCAGGCAGCTTGCGCGGCAAAAGGTGATTGGGTCGGCTTACGCGCAGTCGTAGACGCATCCTAGTCCGGGTTGCAGCGCCCGTCGCGGCCTTACTCAAAAGTGAGCAGGAGTGAGGTGGATGCGCGCCCACTACGTATATCTGGATGAAGCCCTCTTGATCAAGCAATAGAAGCAACTCAATCTAAGGATAGGGCATGCCCAACGTTGCCCATATCATTCGCCGCCGTCATGCCCGCAAACTTCGCAAACAGGCTCAGAGCCGACGAACCACATTTTGGCTTGCGCTGATCTTGGGCGTACCGGCCCTTTTCTCACTCTTGCCCTTGTTCGGGGCGCTGGCGCTGGCTTTTTGGCTTTACGTACAAGCCGCAAGCACTTTCCCTACAACAGAGACACTCATCGTCCTTGACCCCGAAAAAGACGTGACGCGCTTTTATGATCGGAGCGGCGAGACATCAATCCATACCGCGGTTGATCCACTTGGGGAAGAGCGACGGTGGTTGAGCCTGGAAGACCTGCCCAAATTCGTCGGCGATGCCACCTTAGTCGCAGAGAATCAAAGCCATGCGATAAGCGCCGACTTTGATCCCGTGCAAAGCCTGATTCGAGTTTGGCGCTACATGCTGGGTGTGTCGCTCCACGACGAAACGGGCATCCTCGGCAGCTTGGCGCAAAATACCTTCTTGCCCAACGCGAGCGCGAGCGGCCTGGATAAGTCGTTGCTGCAGGTAGCGCTGATTGCCGAAGGCAAAAGGCGATACTCCGCGGATGAACTGCTGGAGCTGCACCTCAACACGAACTATTACGGCAATGACGCCTTTGGAATAGAAGCCGCGGCCCGGGTTTATCTAGGCAAGACATCGGCAAATCTTAGTTTGGCGGATGCGGTGATTCTGGCGGCCATACCGCTGTCGCCGCGCCAGAATCCCATTGATGACCAAAGGGGCGCGCGTCAACGACAGGCGGATTTGCTCCTGGACCTTTTGAACATGGGTCTGATTGACCAGGCGGCATTTGACCTCGCGTCGACCGAGAGCGCTGGCGCGACGATAGAAAAGATCAATCGGCGTCCCGAGATTGCGCCGGACTTTTACCTCTTCGCGCGGCAGCAGGCGAAAACAATTCTCGACAATCTGGGCAATGATGGCGCGCGGCTTATGGCGGGCGGCGGCTTGCATATCACGACGTCGCTTGATCTGGATCTTTACTTCCAAGCCGAGTGCGTGGCTCGCGCGCACCTGCAGCAGTTAAACGGTGGCTCCAGCGCCGTGCAGACCTTGCAGGGCTCGCAGTGTATCGCCACGCGAGAGCTCTTGCCTACCGCGCGTATCGCCGCCGGGCCGGACCGGGCCACGCTGGTAATACTGGACGTCGATAGCGGCGTGATCCTAAGTATGTTGGGAAACGCTCCGCAGGTTGCGCGCCAACCGGGCGTGGTCCTTCAACCTTTCGTTTATATAGAAGGCTTCCTGCGTAGACTGTATACGCCGGCAACCATGGTCTACGATATTCCACAGGTCTATCCCGGTCCGGCAGACGGGCTCATTTACGCGCCTGCCAATCCCGATGGCCAGTTTCGAGGTCCCTTGAATCTACGCGACGCCATGTCCGCAGCGTTAGTGCCGCCGGCTGTTCAAGTCGCCAATAGTCGCGGGATGGAGCAGGTCATTCGCACGGCTCATCGTCTCGGGTTTAATAGTTTGGACGCAAACCGGGTCAACCTCGATATTCTCGAGCGAGGAGGCGCGGTCTCGGTTCTGGATGTTGGTTATGCCTACGGCGTCCTGGCGGCAACCGGTGTGATGCGCGGCTTGCCGGCCGAACCGATTGCCGCCGGGTTTCGCGGGCGAGATCCTGTCGCTATCTTGAGAATCACGGATGCCGACGGCAATGTGCTTTGGGAATACCAGGGTGCGCAAGGACGATCGAACGAGACTCCCGTGATCGAACCAAGCCTGGCCTATCTTGTCAATGATGTTCTGGCCGACGAAGCAACCCGACAGCGTGTTTTGGACAGGGCAGACGAAGGACTACAGGTTGCGCAGCCGGCTGCCGTTGTTGACGGCTTGAGCGCCGACCGACGTGACAGCTGGACAATTGGCTACACACCAAGATTTGTGGTGGCTGTGAACGTCGCTCGTGCAGACGGCGCCGTAATGGATCTCGAACACTACGGTCGCTCCGCCTCGGCGCCAATATGGCGAGCGTTGATGGACCATATGACCGATCGAGACAACCTGCCGGAACGGGACTGGCCAACTCCCGTCGATATAGAAGAATTTCTTGTATGCGAGATCTCGGGACAGCTACCCCCTGTGACAGACCATTGCCCGACGCGGCGGGAGATTGTCCCGGCCGGCTCACCTTTGCGTCGTGATACACTGTGGCAGACAGTCGAGATAAACAGCCTGACGGGACAATTGGCGACGGTGACGACGCCAGATAACCAGAGGCGCAAGGCCGCATACTTCGTGCCGCCGGATAAGATCATGGATTGGTGGATTGCAGATGGCAGGCCATTGCCGCCCAGTACCTATGGCAGCGACGGAGATAGCGATGAGCTTCCGGTTGCCCAACTGATTCAACCCTCAGGTTTTGCCTACGTCGGTGGAATTGTAGAGATCACAGGAAGCATCAATGAACCGGGTACGCTTTATTATGTACTGGAATATGGCGCCGGTGTGAACCCGCGAGAATGGATTCAGATTGCCAGAGAAAGTACGGAAGCGGCGCCCACCGATTTGGGCGTCGCCTGGGACACAACCGAGTTGCATGGCGTCTACACCTTGAAACTGACGGCGCTCACGGATGATGGCAGAACCATCACCGATACCAGGCAGGTGACGCTTGACAATACACCCCCGACTATCGAATTGCGGACAGGCGATGGCGCTTCCAAGGCAAAGTATCCGTCGGAGCAAGTCATTTCCTTGCTGGCGGATGCCAGCGACAACCTGTCAATCGACCGCGTCGAGTTCTATCAAGGTTCTGAATTGCTGGGCGTCGACCGCGAATGGCCTTATGGCTTTGAATACGAAATCCTTGGCACGGGAACGGTGAATTTCGTCGCGTTGGCCTTCGACCAGGTTGGGAACAGCGCCGATTCGGTGTTTCTTGCGACAATAGAAGACGGTTAGGCACTTTGCATACGCCCGCAGAATGAACGTGTCAGACTCGATTCTTGACCTGTTCAACTGGAAACCTGGTTTTTCTTCCTGTCCAAGTGTAGTTTCGGCTAATTCTTTCTCGCGAAAGTATTCCGCTCATGTCAGAAAATCGCTCAAAAGGGCTACGGGACCGACCGCTCCAACTCGTTGAGTGGTGGGTAGTGCTGTTTGCGCTTCTTCCGCTTGGACTGTTCGCCTATCTCGGCCAATTTAGTCGTCTGATGTCCGACGATTATTGCGCGATCGCCGTGGGTCGGGAGTTGGGCGCTTGGCAGGGTACCCTCTACTGGTTCAACAACTGGGCGGGGAGCTATGCCAATTTTTTCCTAAAGAGCGCACTAACCCCTCTTGATATATTGCTGCCTAGATTAACGCCGACGGTCATTGTCATCGTCTGGATGCTGGGCGCAGTCTGGCTGGCAGGCTCCGTTTTAAGCGCATTGGGCTTTCGCCAGCGAAAGCTTGGCGCGATTGTGATCGCTTCTTCCTTAGTAGCTGCCAGCTTGAACGCATTCTATTCTCCGCAGTCCTTTTACTGGTTTGCCGCTAGCACGCACTATGCCTTGCCATTGGCGCTGCTTTCTGTTTATCTAGGGATATGCGCGCATGTGTGGCGGCGACGTGCTGGTGACCGGGCAGTTCGATGGGCGATTGCCGGCGCGATATTGTGCTTTATTACAGCGGGCGCATCAGAAATCTTTGTCGCGTTTCAGCTGACATTTGTGACTGTGTGTCTGCTGCCGATCATCGCGTTTTGGCGCAGGCGAATGGTGCAAGGTCTAGCTATTGTCTTGGGTGCCGGTTGGCTCGCGACCTTGGTCGGATTCTTGCTGCAGGTGAACTCTCCCGGGCTGGCTACACGGGCAGCCGTAGACGCCGACCGATTTGGCCATGCGATACGCAACGCATCAGACCTGGCGACGGCCACACTGAGCCAGACCTTTCAGCTTGTGGGGAATCCGCCTGTTTTTGCCGGGTTCATGCTACTTTTCGGCATATCGTTTCTTGTGGTCCGCTTTAGCAATCGACCGCAACCGTCGGTAAGCGAGTTGGGATCTCCTCGGCTGGCGATTCGCGACATCTGGATCGGGCTTGTTTTCCAGATGCTGTGGAACCCATTGCTTTGGACCCATGTCAGCGACGAAGCGCGCTTTTTCGGGCGTTTCAGCGCGGACTTCCTGCTGGTCGTCGCGATCAATTTAATCTTGCTGGTTGGCCTTCTGATCGCGATTCAGCAGAGCGCCCGTCTCAACCGATGGCTGAGCGAGCGGCCAACCGCCAACCAGAATATCGTCAACCTGATACTGTTAATCGTGGTGCTGCTTTTCGCCCTCACCCAGGTGAGGAGTATACATTTTCGGGCGGCCGTTTTCCTGTTTACGAGCGCCCTCAGCGTATTATTTGTTGGGATTGGGCAACTAAACGCGGTTGTTGATGATCCGCTGGTGCGACGACTGAGATGGTTGTCGCTTTACGCACTGGCGGTTGCGGTGCTGTCGCTAGCGGCAATCGTATTTACGGCGTTTTTTGGGCGCGGTTTCGTCGACGCGCGCATATTGGCGCCGGCGTCGTTTTTGCTGGTGGCTCCGGGACTGTTATGCGGAGGCCTGTACGGGATTGCCTTCTGCCACATTCGACAGTCTACTCATTTCGGCGCGGGATTTCCTGTTCGCCTTTGTTTGACTCTGGTGGTTTCGATCACACTTGGCATCGTGATCGCCAACGCGCGTTTGATTCCCAGCTTTCAAAGCTACGCGCGGGAATGGGACACGCGCCATCAAAAGATCGTCTCTCTGCGAGAGTCCGGTCATCAAGCGGTAGAGGTATCGCCACTTGATTTTGATTTGGCGCGCTTTGTCAAGGTGACCACGCTGGGCAGTGATCCCACCAATCGCTGCGCACTGCGTTATTATGACTTGCTAGCTATTGTCGTAATTGAACCTTAGCCTGCGCACAGCCCTGCACTTGATCAACCCTGCTAAACACCTAAGGTTTTGGTACTATTGCCTGGTTGTTCTCCACTGGTTTCGGATGCCGAATGGCGAGTCTACGAGCCCTACAGTTGCGAGTCGAATACATTTACGAATGGGCGATACGCAGCTGGATGCCAGCTATGCTCGTGATCCTGGTGACCTTCGCGCTCGCGACTTCCTTATTAGATGATTATCCGATATTGCCCGATGGTCTGCGCTCGATTGCCACTGCGGGCGGTCTCGAAGCCGAGTCGGATTTTGCTTCGGTGATCGAGAAACTGACGGACGTGAGTCAACAGCATGTGCCGGGTTACTTCCTGGCGCTTTTTGTGTGGGGGAAAATCGCCGGCTGGGATCCGCTGCTGCTGCGGGCGCCCTCGGTGTTTTTCGGCGTCGTCAGCCTGGCGCTCATCTATCGTCTGGGGCGGGATTTCGTTTCGCGGGAAGCCGGGCTTTTCTCGATCGTGATGTTGGCGTCTTTATCGTTTTACAACCTCTGGTACTTGCCGATTCGCATGTACACCCTGTTTGTGGCGGCCGGACTATTACTCTTGTGGGTTTACCTTCGCATCGTATTGCAGAATAAAACATCGCCTGCACATTACATGCTCTTGTTCGTGGCTTTTACGTTGTTTTTGTATTCGCAGATATTCAGTTTGGGAGTGGTTCTGGGTCTCGCGTTTTATCATCTGGCATTTATAGCCAAGACGCGGCATTGGCTGCTTGTTGCAGCAGCAGGGGCATTCGCCGGGCTAATGTTCTTGCCCTGGTTCAGTACGCTTTTGACCGGCACGGCAGAGATTGTGGGAGGCGAGTTTGGGGATATACGTGTCCTTAGTCCGGTCGAAACGGTGACCACGATTCTAAGTCTGTCTATGAACGCCAGCGTGCTTTTCCTTGGAGTATTGGCTCTTTCTATCAGACAGGTTCTGCAGAGAGACAGAATGCCCATTGCACTATGGACGATCTTGATCGTCGCGATCGCCTTTTACGTTGCCGTCAATCAGGTTACTGGCGCGATAGACCTCCATCGGTCGCGCTATTTTGTTGTGCTTTTCCCGTTAATCATTCTGCTGCTCAACATCGGGCTGGCGCCATTGCGCCGGTGGAAGCTAGTCTCGCTGGGACTATTGCTATTCTGGATTGCCAGCGGATTGTTGTACCAGCGCCGCGTCGGCGCCGATATTTTTGTGCGGTCGTACAATACGATTCCTATCCATCTGGTCGAGCGACACCTGCGCGAGGATCTGGAGCAGGGAGACTTGCTCGCCGGCTGGTCCAGCGGGCTAAGTTTTACTTATCAAACGCCCTACGGCGGCGTAATCGACTATTACTTTTCTGATCATCCGATAGATATTTCTATTCAGCATACTTATGTATTGCAGCAGCTTAGCGACGACGAGATCAGCGCGGCATTGATCGAACGGTTTGTTGGATACGGGCGCATTTGGTTGATTTATGAATTGGACAAGACCGATCGATTTCAAGAGCTTTTTCAGGGCGCGCTGGCACTTAGCCATGTGCGCTGCTTCAATGACAGGACGCTTGCCAACGTCTCCATCGAGCTTTATCAGCGTGACGTCTGCAGCTAGGATGCCGAGTTTGTCCGGGCTTGAGTGCTTGTAATGAACAAGACATTTTCGCGCCTGAACGGGATAATTGAAAACCTGACACAACGCTGGATCGTAGCGGTTGTGATCATCTATGGAGCGTTTGTCCTTGCTGCTCTGCGGCTGGACGACTATCCAATCTATGTGGACGGCCTGTTTTCGATCGCGACAGCCGGTTACTTCGACCAGGCCGCGGGGTTGGACGGCGTGCTGGATCGACTGATGGTAAAGAGTCAACAGCACGTGCCCGGCTACTTCCTGGTTCTGCATGTTTGGGGAAAACTGGTTGATTGGTCGCCCCTTGCTCTGAAGCTGCTTTCGGTGTTCTTCGGTATTCTTAGCCTGGCGCTGTTTTATCGGCTGGGGCGGAGCTTGATCGGCAGGACAGCCGGCTTATTGGCGGCCGCTATGTTGGCGTCGCTGGCGTTTTATAATGTCTGGTACCTTCCGATTCGCATGTACACCATGTTTGTCGCCGCGGCGCTATTACTCTTGTGGCTGTATCTGCGCGCGCTCCGCAACCAAGAACCAACTCGCGCCGAACTCGTGTCGTTGTGCCTTGCTTGCGTCTTATTCGAATATACTCACATTTTCAGTTTGGCGATGCTTTGCGCAATTGGCGTTTATCATCTTTTCTTTGTGGCGAAGACGCGCGGTTGGTTTCTCATTTCCGGCGCGTTCTTGGTCGCCGGGCTGGTGTTCTTGCCCTGGCTCCGCATCTTGATACAAGGCACAGCCTACGCAACAGGCAGGGCGGAGCAAGCGATCGATGCGCTTAGCTCTATCGATTTGATTTGGTCGATCACAAGCCTTGGCATAAACGCCAGCAACCTGTTCCTATTGCTGATTGCGCTTGCAGCCGTAAGCGCTTTGCGGCGGGATCGAATCGCAATAGCGCTTTGGCTGATCCTGCTGGTGACGGTGGCTTTCTATGTGATCGTCAATCAACTGTTAGGGGTCATTGACTTCCCACGAACGCGCTATGCCGTGATTGTCTTTCCATTGATAATTCTGCTGATGCTTAAGGGACTTGAGGTCTTATCGCGATGGAAACTGCTGCTGCTTGGCGTACTTGTCTTCTGGCTTGCGAGCGGGATGCTATTCCAGCGACGGGTCGGCGCCGGGCAATTCGTTCGTTCTTACAACACCCTGCCGATTCATCTGATACAGCGCCATTTGCAGGACGAGTTTCTGGAAGGCGACCTGCTGACAGGCTGGAGCGACGGGCTAAACCTCTATTTTGAATCCGTAGTATACGGTGGCGTCGCGGACTTTTATTTTGCGGAGCACGGCGTTGAAGTAGCGCTAGAGCATACCTATGAACTTGGTAAGAGCGATAACAATGCGATCGCGGCTATGCTGCGCGAGCAGCTGAAAAGCCACAACCGGGTTTGGCTCGCTTACGAGTTGGACAAGACTGACCGATATGAAGCGTTGTGGCAGGATGCCTTGCACTCACAGTTTGAGGATTGTCGAGTTGATGACGACATACACAACGTAAGGATTGTTTTGTACCAAAGATCGAGCTGCGATTGACGGCCACCCCTTGTTTGAGGAAAGCATCAAACATAAGAAATTCATATTATTTTTGGCAAGCGCCATTCATCGTTGCCAAGTCTGTTGACTTGTATGCCCAAATATGCTAAATTACCGCTGATTATTTAGCACTCTTTGTGATCGAGTGCTAAAGTTTCTCGAATTGTAGACGTTTGCAACGGTAGTTGTAGAGAGGAAAAGACAATGCCTGTAAATATCCGTCCGCTCGGCGACCGCGTTTTGGTTGAGCCAGTCGAATCTGAAGAGACGTTCGCTGGTGGCGCGTTTGTTTTGCCGGAAACCGCGAAGGAAAAGCCGCAACAAGGATTGATCCGCGCAGCGGGCCCCGGCAAATACGATGAAGACGGCGACAAGCGCGTCCCCATGGATGTCAGCGAAGGCGACCGCGTGCTCTTCGCCAAGTATGCCGGCACCGAGGTCAAGCTTGACGGCACCAAGATGCTCATCATGAAAGAATCCGACATTCTCGGCATTGTAGAAGTCTAAATGGGCTTTTGCATCGCGAATCGTTTTTCAAGTGCAGTGAACACAGACCATTCAGGAGGAATCCATGGCAAAGCAACTCATATTTAAGGAAGATGCCCGTCGCAAGCTGCAATCCGGCGTCGACAAGGTCGCCAACGCTGTCACCACGACCTTGGGACCCAAGGGACGCAACGTGGCTTTGGACAAAAAGTTTGGCGCGCCGACCGTCACCCACGACGGTGTTACAGTCGCCAAAGAGATCGAATTGGAAGATCCCTACGAAAACATGGGCGCTCAATTGCTCAAGGAAGCGGCCACCAAAACCAACGATATCGCCGGTGACGGCACCACCACCGCTACCGTACTCGCGCAAGCGATCGTCAGCGAAGGGCTGAAGAATGTGGCGGCTGGCGCCAACCCGATGTTGCTGAAGCGCGGCATCATCCACGCTGCCGATATTGTTTCCCGCAACATTCTTGATCAGGCCACGCCGATCGACACCAAAGACGAGATCGCCAACGTCGCCAGCGTTTCGGCACAGGACAAAGAAATCGGCAATCTGATCGCCGAGGTGATGGACAAGGTCGGCAAAGACGGCGTGGTCACTGTCGAAGAGAGCCGCGGCCTGGAATTTGAAACCGAATATGTCGAAGGTATGCAGTTCGACCGCGGTTACATCAGCCCCTACTTCGTCACCAACAGCGAAACGATGGAAGCGAACATCGAAGAACCCTATATCCTGATCCACGACAAGAAGGTCAGCGCGGCACAGGACATCATCCCGATCTTGGAAAAGCTGCATCAGATCGGCAAGCGCGAGCTGGTCATCATCGCCGAGGATGTCGATGGCGAAGCATTGGCGACTATGGTAGTGAACAAGTTGCGCGGCGCGATCACCGTATTGGCAGTCAAGGCGCCGGGCTTTGGCGATCGCCGTAAAGCCATGCTGCGCGATATTGCCGTATTGACCGGCGGAACTGTCATCAGCGAAGAGACCGGGCGTAAGCTGGACAGCGTCACCGTTCAAGATCTGGGTCGTGCTGCCAAAGTCGTCAGCACCAAAGACGACACGGTTATCGTTGACGGCGCCGGTGAAGACGGCGCGATCTCCGGCCGCATCGAAGAGATCCGCCGCGAGATCGACAACAGCACCAGCGATTACGATAGCGAAAAGCTGCAGGAACGCCTGGCAAAACTGAGCGGTGGCGTGGCTGTTATCCGGGTTGGCGCTGCAACGGAGACCGAGTTGAAGGAAAAGAAGCATCGTGTCGAAGATGCTTTGAGCGCGACCCGCGCTGCCGTTGAAGAGGGCATCGTGCCCGGTGGCGGTGTGGCGCTGATCAACGCCGTTAGCTCGCTGGATGACGTCAGCCTCAGTATCGCTGACGAGAACACGGGTATTACCATCATGCGTCGTGCTTTGGAAATGCCGATGCGCAAAATCGCCGCGAACGCTGGCGAAGACGGCGCGGTCATTATCCAGAACGTGCGCCGCGCGCAATGCGAGAGCGGCAACCATCGTGTTGGCTTCAACGTCATGAATGGCGAATACGGCGATATGATAGAAGCTGGCATTCCCGATCCCGCCAAGGTGACCCGCGGCGCCATCGAGAACTCGGCATCCATCGCTGCCATGATCTTGACCACCGAAGCGCTGATCACCGACGTGCCGGAAGAGGCTCCGCCTCCGATGCCCGGTGGCGGCATGGACGGCATGGGTGGCATGGGCGGCATGATGTAAGCCGGCTCATTGCAGAAGTTAGATTTTCGGAAAGGGATTGTCAAGTGACAGTCCCTTTTTTGGTTGGACAAAAGTTGTAAATTCTGTCGGTTATGTGTTAGGCTATTGGTGTCTACTTGCGACCAATACGTTGGAGGAACGTCGAATGCAAGAAGTACAGGTACTACGTCTGGAAAACCTTGAACGATTCACAAGCACCTTGGTTGATGGACAGGCCGCCACCTTGAAAGTCTTGCAACAAAACGCAAAAAATCAGGATGGACTTTCCGACAGACTTGATGAATTGTCTGAAAGCGTACAGGATAACTCTAAGAGGATTAACGAAGTTTCCGCCAGGCTTGACGAAGTTTCCACCAGACTTGACGAAGTTTCCACCAGACTTGACGAAGTTTCCACCGGACTTGACGAAGTTTCCACCAAGCTAGAACACGTCACCTTGAAGTTAGAGTCCAACTCAAGTCGACTTGACAGTTTGGAAAGCATGATGCAGCGGGTTTTGGAAGAACTCGCGAGTATCAATGCCAAACTTGACTCGCCCGGAATGGGGTTTGCGCCTTCTCAATAGTGTAATTGCTTCTTTTGCTCATCGCGTACCTGCAACGAAGCTCGATATTTGGGTAGTGAAACGTAAACTGACTAGGAATGAATCGAGGACTGTCGCATGGCAGTCCTTTTGAATTCGTTAAAGGTGATTGCGCACGTGGATGTATACGCCCTGCCGTAGGGAGGGCAAATCAGATAATCGAATTCGTTGTTAAGAAGTGGTCTCGTTTACGGTGAATCCCGACAAGAATGATCTAGATCTGCGCCTCGAGTTCGTCGGCGACCTCGTCTTCCTCGACGCTCGTCATGGTGAGCGCGCCATCGTCATCGATATCAACATGGACCACGCTCGCCAGGCCGAACTCTCCGGACAGGATGCCATCCGACAAGCGATCCTCAATCTCGTTCTGGATCAGCCGACGCAGGGGACGCGCGCCGTATTCAGGATCGTATCCGTTTTCCGCCAGCCAATCGATGCCAGATTCCGTCATTTCCAGAGTAATTGCGTGCTCTAGCAACCGCTCCCGTACTTTATTCAGTTCGAGATCAACAATTTGCTTGATCTCGCCGCGGGAGAGCGAGCGGAAGATGATCGTAGCATCGACGCGATTGATGAATTCCGGGCGGAACATGCGATGCAACTGGTCCGTTACATTGCGGCTCATGTCTTCGTAGGCTTCTTCGTCTATCTTGTCGTGATCTACCTGTGTATTGAATCCCAGACTGGAGTTGGGCTTGATCAGATCCGCGCCGACATTGCTGGTCATGACAATCATGGCATTGCGGAAATCGACACGGCGTCCGCGGGCGTCGGTCAATGTACCTTCTTCCATGATTTGCAGCAGCATATTAAAGGCTTCCGGATGTGCCTTTTCCACTTCATCAAAAACGATAATGCTATAAGGACGGCGGCGGACTGCTTCGGTCAACTGACCGGCATCCTCGTAGCCCACGTAACCGGGTGGGGCGCCAACCAGGCGCGCGACCGAGTGCCGCTCCATAAATTCACTCATATCGAGTTGGATTAGCGCCTCTTCACTGCCAAAAAGGAATTCCGCCAGCGCTTTAGTCAACTCGGTTTTGCCCACGCCGGTGGGACCCAGAAACATGAAGGAGCCGATTGGGCGCCGCGGGTCCTTCAGGCCGGCGCGGGCGCGGCGCACGGCCTTGCTGATCGAGACGATGGCTTCGTGCTGGCCGACAATCCGCTCGTGCAGTTTGTCTTCCATCTCCATCAAGCGTTCGCTTTCCTCGTTGGCGATGCGTGTGACCGGAATGCCAGTCCACATCGCCGCCACTTCGGAAATATCGTCGCCGACCAAGCGTGGCTGGCCGGTTTCTTCGTTCCAGTTGTGTCTGATATCAGACAGTGTCGCATCCAGCGACTCGCGACGCAGCTTGAGTATATCGGCTTCTTTTAGTTCACCGGCGATTTCCGCCAGCTCGATTTCGTCACTCAGTTCTTCAAGCTCGTCCATCACCCGGCGGACCGCCACCGCTTCTGGGCTCTTGTACATGCGCAAGCGGGCCGCGGCTTCGTCAATCAGGTCAATTGCTTTGTCGGGCAAAAATCGATCTGGGATATAACGCGCAGAAAGATTCGCGGCCGTTTCGATGGCGTCGTCTGTGATTTCAACATTGTGATGATCTTGATAAGGGAATTTGATGCCTTGCAGAATCTCGATTGTCTCTTCGATAGTGGGTTCGTCGACCTGGATCTGCTGGAATCTTCGTTCGAGGGCGGCGTCACTCTCAACGTGTTTGCGGTACTCATCCAACGTGGTTGCGCCGATACATTGAAGTTCACCACGCGCCAACGCCGGCTTGAGAATATTGGCGGCATCGACACTGCTGCCGGCGGAACCCGCGCCGACCAACATATGAACTTCGTCGATGAAGAGGATTGTGTTTGACGCCTTTAGCTCTTCGATCACTCGCTTGAGTCGTTCTTCAAACTGCCCGCGGTACATGGTGCCGGCAACAAGAGATCCAACATCCAATTGCAAGACGCGCTTGTTGAGCAGCGGTTTGGGCGTGTCGCCCTCGACAATGCGTTGCGCCAAGCCTTCAACGATTGCTGTCTTGCCAACACCCGGTTCGCCGATCAAGGCGGGATTATTCTTGCGTCGCCGGCTTAGCACCTGTATGACGCGCTCGATTTCCATTTCCCGTCCGACCACCGGGTCAAGCTTTCCGGTTTCGGCCAGGCTTGTCAGATCGGTGGCAAGTTGATCCACCAGCGGCGTATTGTCCTTGCGCGAGGGTTTGCTCGTCGGGCGATCCTGCATTTTCTGCTGGGACTGCACCGGGCTTTCCTGCAATACTTTGCTCGTCTGTCGACGGACCTCTTCCGGGCTGACACCCAATCGGCGCAGCACATCGAGCGCGATGCCCTCCTGTTGGCGTACCAAACCAAGCAGTAGGTGCTCGGTGCCAATATAGTGATGTCCCATACGCCGAGCTTCGTCCACAGCGAGTTCCAACACTTTCTTGGTTCCCGGCGACAGATCAAGCTGAGAATTGCTGGATTTTCCTTCGGAAGTGGAGAGCCGCGTAACCAACTCTTCAACACGTCGCAGGTCCAGTCCCAGGTCACGCAGCACCCGGCCAGCAACACCGCCTTCTTCCCGCATCAAACCCAGCAACAAGTGCTCGGTACCGATCTGGTGATGTTGTAAGCGTTCAGCCTCGTCCTGTGCCAGGCTTAGCACTCGCCGCGCCCGCTGTGTAAAGCGTTCCATTTTGTTTGGCACGGTTTATCCCTCCATCATCAAAGGTGCGCGCCAACATAAGCCGCACTTGTCCCAATGTCTTACGGATGCGGGCGCCGCGGAAAGTGGTCGCCCTATCCGCTCGCCTGTAATACGATCATGTGCATTAGGTGATTCCGTCCCTGACTCTGGCCGAAACGACATTGACCTTTCGAATCAATGGACTATCCTCTAGCACCGGATTGCTCAGTGGGACCGTTAATCTGCACCTGGTTTGTCTTTTGTAATTACGTCCGCAGGCGGCAAGGTCATTCTGGCAGCGATCCCGCGTAAACCCTCATCGGGCATTTCAAGAAAGAAAACGTGACGATTATTATACCCATTCATTTGCTGTGATAGGTAGACCTCTGTTGATAGATCGCGAATAACATTTAGCAAGACATCTTCACCGTATGCTAGCGGAGACCGTAAAAATAATCAACGCAGAACCGCCATTTTGCCCAAACGGCTCACGGGGCGCTAAACGAGGACAGGGATGTGTCGCATCCGCTAGAATGCGAAAGAGGCATCACCAAGGGATGCCTCTTCGGTAGTTTATATCCGGCAGATACGCCTATTCTTCCGTTTGTGCCTCCGCCTCTGCAGGCGTTTCATCGGTCGACGTATCCTGTGGCAAGGAGGCGGATTCCTGGATAGCCATTTCCCAATCGAGGTCCAGATACTCGGTCGAGTTCACGGACTTCAAGCTCAAGCCGAGGCGCCGTTCTTTGATATCGATCTTTACGATACGCAAAACTAGCTCGTCACCGCGCTTGACTACGTCCCGAGGGTGGCTGACACGCTCGCCGGAAAGTTCCGAAATGTGGATCAGACCTTCGACCGCGTCATTTTCGATCAAGCGGGCGAAGGCGCCAAACTTGGTGAGTTTGGTAACACGACCACGCACCAATTGACCACGTCGCAATGCCCCGGCGACATCGTCCCATGGGTCGCTTAATACACGGCGTCGACTGAGACCAATGCGCCTCGAATCCGAATCAATGCTGATGACTTCGACCTCTACATCTTCACCGACATTAACCACCTGTCGCGGGTGAGTGATATGCCCCCACGCTAACTCGGTCAGGTGTACCAAGCCCTCGGCGCCGCCGATATCGACAAAGGCGCCAAACGTCTCCAGGCTGACGACAGTGCCCGTGCGGATTTCGCCGAGGCTAAGCTCTTCAATCAGTTCCCGCTTGCGCCTCTGGCGGACTTCTCGCATGGCGGCTCTCTCGGACAGGATCAGTCGATTGCGGTTGCGATCGACTTCCATCACCTTCACGCCGATCGGCTGATTGACCATTGGGCTATAACGCTCTTCCGGCGTTTCTCCCGACATGCCCCTTGCGCGCTCCTCTGCGAGCTGACTTTGAGGAACGAATCCGCGCAGACGCCCAAAGCGCACGATCAATCCGCCTTTGTTATAGCCGCCGATCAAGGCTTCGAAAACATTCTTGGATTTGGCGAATTCTTCGGCTTTGCGCCAATCAAGCTCTTCAAGCGCGTGGTTGATGGACAAGATTGTTTCGCCACGATGGTTGCGAGGATTCACAACATAGACTTCGACTTCGGCGCCGACGAGCAAAGATTCAAGCATTTTGCGCGTCATCAACTCCAGTTCGCGCCCGGGAACCAGGCCTTCGTCGCCCTCCCCCAGATCAACGTAAACCGCGGTAGGCGACGTCTTGGTGATAACGCCGCTACAGATCTGACCTCGTCGGAACTTTGGTGGCTTTTCGTCTTTTGAAGCCTGTTCTTCTTCGGCCTTGGGAGGACTCTCGGTCACTGGTTCTTGGGCTTCCGATTCCACAGGCGCGGCTGCTTGTTCCGGTTCTACTTGCTCATCAACCCGCTCCACATCGACATCGGCTTCATCGCTCGCCGAAACACTGTCTTCGTCACTAGCTTCCGCCGATTGCTCCGTTTGGCCATTGGCTTCAAGCACGGCAACGGGAGACACCGCTGTGTCCAGATTGCCGTCACTGTCCGATGCCGACTCTGTTGTCGACTCCGATGCCGACTCTGTTGTCGACTCTGTTGTCGACTCCGATGCCGACTCTGTTGTGTCTTCACCGGCTGTCGTGCCAAGGTCTTCTGTCGAAGCTTCCGCTGTCGCGGGAGAATCCGAATTTGCCTGCGTCGGCTCGGCGGACGAATCGGTCTCTTTGATCTCTTCGTCCTTGCCTAGTTCTTCTGCGCTCATACTTGTGTCCTACGTCCGTTACCTAACGTTTGGAAGGCAATTATAGCCATTGCAATCGCAGAATCAAAGGACAAATTGGCCAACGAAACATTTTTGGCCGGGGTTAGGAGTTTCGTCATCGTAGCGGGAAATAACAAAAGGAAGGCAAAGTCTGAACGGGTGTATGCAGAATGCATATTGGGAGATTCTCATTTCTCATCGTCAGCCGTCTGTGAAAGGAAATCGGCGTATTCTTCATCATCGAGTTCGTCGTCATAATAATCGCCGTTCTGATAGTTGCCTTCTTGGATTTCGTCGAATTCGCCGCCGACTTCATCTACGCTTTCTGCGTAGTCGCTCTGCTGGTCGACGTGCCCGGAAAACCGAAGCTGTCCGTCGTGCTCGTCGATGACAATCAAGTCGCCATCATCAAAGTTGCCCTTGAGCAACTGTACACTCAAGGGATTCTCGATGTGTCGTTGTACCGCTCTGCGCAGCGGGCGCGCGCCGAATTGCAGGTCATAGCCTTGTTTCGCCAGCCAAAAGCGCGCCGGTTCGGTCAGATGAATCGCCAAGCCGGATTCGTGCATGCGTTCTGCCAAACCGCGGATTTGCAGGTCGACCATCTGCTCGACGGCTTGAAGGGTGAGCGGTTCAAAAATGATGACCTCGTCGATGCGATTCAGGAATTCCGGCCGGAAGGTATCGCGCATCGCTTGTTCGATCTGCCGATGATCGGCGATGGCGCGGTCGTCATGCTGCAAGAATCCAAGGGCACCGCCTTGTTTGGCAAACTCCGTGCCCAGGTTGCTCGTCATAATCAGCACGGTATTGCGGAAATCAACGGTGTGTCCCTGTCCGTCCGTCATGCGCCCGTCTTCCAGTACTTGCAACAGCGCGCTCCAAACATCTGGGTGCGCCTTTTCGATCTCATCAAAGAGCACGACGCGATAGGGACGACGGCGTACGGCTTCGGTCAATTGACCGCCTGCCTCGTAACCGACGTAGCCGGGTGGCGCGCCAAACAGTCGGCTTACCGTGTGCTTTTCGCGATATTCGCTCATATCGACACGGACAAGCGTGTCTTCGTCATCGAACATGAATTCTGCCAGCGCCTTAGCCAATTCGGTTTTGCCGACGCCACTTGACCCGAGAAAGATAAAAGAGCCGATCGGTCGTTTAGGATCTTTCAAGCCGCTGCGGGCGCGGCGAATCGCATCGGCAAGGGCGGCCACCGCGTTTTCTTGGCCGATGACGCGTTCATTGATGGTCTCTTCCATTCGCAGCAGCTTTTCCGATTCGGTTTCGAGCATGCTCTGTACGGGGATACCGGTCCACTGCTCGACCACTTCGGCAACATTGTCCGCGGTGACGACCTCGTCAAGCGTGTGTTCCTGTCGCCAGGCGTGTCGCGCGTGATCAAACTCTTCTTCGAGTTGAATGCGCTGCATTTTGCAGTCGGCGGCCCGTTCATAGTCTCGCCCGAGGCCGGCGGCTTGTTCTTCTATCGCCAATTGATCGATCGTTTCGCGCATCTCTTTTAAACGTGGTGGCATGGAAAAGAGCGCGACGCGTAATTTCGCCGACGCTTCGTCCAGCAGATCAATTGCTTTGTCGGGCAATTTTCGTTCAGTTAAGTACCTCGCCGACAGACGCGCTGCAGCTTCGATGGCGTCATCGGCGATGGTCAAATTGTGGTGGGCTTCATAGCGATCGCGGATCCCAAAGAGCATCTCAATCGTGTCGTCGATATTGGGTTCTTCCACGAAAATCGGCGCGAAGCGGCGATCAAGCGCGCTATCTTTTTCGATATGTTGACGATATTCGTCCATGGTCGTGGCGCCGACCGTCTGCAATTCGCCGCGCGCCAATGCCGGCTTCATCATATTTCCCGCATCCATGGCGCCGGCAGCGGCGCCGGCGCCGACCACCTGGTGTAGCTCATCAATGAAGAGAATGATCTCGCCATCGGAACGCTGGATTTCGTCAATGGTTGCTTTTAAGCGCTCTTCGAATTCGCCGCGGAAACGACTGCCTGCCAACATGCCGCTGAGATCAAGGCTAAGTACGCGTTTGCCCAAGAGCAAATCGGGTACGTCGCTTGTCGCTATTTTTTGAGCCAAGCCCTCCACGATAGCTGTCTTGCCGACGCCGGCTTCGCCAATAAGGACCGGGTTGTTCTTGGTGCGGCGGCTCAAGACCTGGATGACGCGCTGGATTTCTCCGTCTCGGCCAACAACGGGATCAAGTTTGCCTTCCATCGCCATACGTGTAAGATCGCGGCTGTATTTCTCCAGCGTTCGATAGCGGCTTTCGGCTTGCGGATCGGTAACACGCTGGCCTCCGCGGATATCTTTGACCGTGTCCGACACGCGATCGCGTGTCACATTCATGTCTTCAAAAAGTTTTGAAATGGCCGTATTTCGCTCGCCGAGGAGCGCCAGAAAGATGTGTTCAGTGCTGATGTATTCGTCGCGCAGGCGGTTGGCTTCTTCGTTGGCGCGGTCGATTACGCTCTTGAGGCGCGGCGTGATGAAAACCTGGTTGGTTCCGTGTCCGTAGATCGTTGCTGTGCGCGGGCTTTGGCGGAGTACGTCGTCCACGCGTGATCGCATCCCGGCAATGTCTACAGACAAGCGTTCCAGAATCTGCTGAACCAGGCCTTCGCTTTGTTCCAGGAGCGCCAGCAGAATGTGCTCGCTATCGACCTGAGTATGTCCGTAACGTTGCAAAATATCGTAGGCGCGATGGGCGGCGTCTTGCGCGCGTTCGGTGAATCGGTCAAATCGTAGCATTGATGATCCTTCTTTATACTTGAGCTAATTCTTTGCGCCGTAGCCGACGCACAATGCTATAGCTGCCAAAACCTCATTCAAAACATGGCGAGAGGTGATCTCTCCTTTCTTTTTAACGAATCGATCTAATGACACGGATTTGAGCTGAAAAGTATCGGCATACGAGTCGGGACCTAAGCCGTTCGTCGAATTTGCTCGGATGCCCACCATCCAAAAGTGTCTCAAGAAGCCGGGGGTTTGCAGTTGTAATTGGAACTACCAGTCTGAGTTCAAGCCGACCGGCTTCTCTGATGTTTATCACGAGCGCAGGATGCATATTATTGATCTCGTCACCGCGCGTTCTGTCAAAATTGACGTTCCAGATCTCGCCGCGTTTGGGATCGACTTGTGCCATGCCTAGAGTTCTTCCTCACCGTAAGCCGCAAACTCTTCAAATTCTGTGCCTTCAGCCCACTGAAACATCTGAGCAATCCAATTCTCGCGAGTATCGACGTCCATTTCCATAAGCTCGATGGCAGAAGGGAATTCGCCTCTAGGCATCATATCTTCGTCTGGCTCCGAATTGTTCACGTCCAAATGAGCGAATCTATCAGGGGCAACCAAGCCTTCCGCCATCGCGCGACGCATCATTTGATTCAATTGTAGCGGTTCTTCGTCCCCCAGGTATTGTATTGGTTCGGCTTTATGCCAATCCCGTTTTCTCAAGTCAATGTTTAGCGCCTTATAGACAGAGTGATTGATTATTTCCAGGTCATATGCACGACGTACCCATGCAGACATACTTAGGCCGTACTTTCGTTTCAGAGACTTAAGTTCACCCCAATTTAGCAGATTTCGGGACGTGCCGAGTTCTCGGTAGGCATGCTGTGCCGGCACCAAAAGCGCGGCCGCAAATCGAAATGCAAGCGACTCTTCATCTTGATCCGCATCTGGACTTCTATCTATTACCAAATGCCCGATTTCATGCGCTAGAGTTAGACGCCGACGATCAAGGGGAAAATGGGTATTGATGACGGTCACGGGCCGGTCGTCACATCTGCCCGAAAGACCATCGAATAGATCTTTCTCGTCATTCCACCCGATTACAATGACCTCGCGATCTTCGGCAGTCTGCACCAAATTGTCTAATGGGCGATTACCTACATCCCACTCTTGCCGTAATTGCTCAGCTGCGCTCTCCGCATCACCCAGATTTGCTACAGGTATACAAGGCAAAGAGAGCTTATTCTCCGGATATAGCAAGTCCCTCAGCTCCGCCTGAAGCTCAGCTACATCACTAGCATATGCTTTTATCCTTTTGCGGGCAGTTTCGCCGAGTCGTTGGCGGCAACGGAAGCCTATCCATTTCATAGATCTGGCGCGTTGGTATATGAAGTAGGAACTAGGTACATCTAGTATTTTGCTCGCGAGTAACATAAATTGCGCAGGGGGGTAACTCTTGTCATTTTCATATTTCGAGACCGCTGCTGCCGTTATCTTGTAACCTGCTTCATTGAGTTGACTTGCCAACTCTATTTGTTTCATTCCTGCCAACAACCGCGCTTGCTTTAACCTGGATCCTATCATTTGGACCTCCCTAATCGTTAATAAATGTACCAAATTTAGGCAAAAAATCAACGCGTATTGCTGCCGTTGGCATGTTGTCCCGGGTTCATGATTAACCGTTCGTACACTCCCTCCAGATTTATGGCAACCCTTTCCCACGTAAATCTCTCGGCCACAAGCTCCCGCGCCGCCGCGCCCATTCGCTCTCGCAGACCTCCATCGACCAGCAACTCACGCAGCTTGGCCGCGACGGCGTCCACGGATGCATCCACCACGAATCCCGCGCCAGCGGTCTCCACTTCCGGCATATTGCAGCCCGGCGATATGACGGCCGGCAACCCGGCTGCCAGCGCCTCGAGTACTGCCATCGACTGTCCTTCGCCTTTCGCTGGCAGAGCAAAGACATCACTTGCGGACAAGGCTTCCAAACGCTCGCCGCTGCCCAGATAACCTGTACAGACGATGCGGGAGTCGCCAGCCGCCAAGGCCTGCACCTGCGATAACATTCCTTCGTCGGGACCGACGATGAGCAGAAGCGCATGGTCGACTTTAGCGCGCTGAAAGGAACGTACAAGTATGTCCACGCCCTTTCTCGCTTGCAGGCGACCGAGAAACAAGACGGTTGGCGCGTCCTCCAGGTCATGGCGACTGCGGAAGTCGTGCGCGGACGGCAAACTGGTGAATTCTTTCAGATGAACACCGTTAGGAATGACGCTGAAGCTGGTGGGTGTTTGCCTGGCGCTGAATTGCGCCCATACTTCCTTGACCTCGCTGAGTTCTGTTTCGGTCAATGCGATCAAGTGGTCGATGCGTTGCGCGACCGCGGGGGAAATCAGCCGGTCCCAGGCGGACTTCAATCGCCCGCGTCCAGTCATTAGGTTCAAAGTACCGTGGGGGGAAAGAACGATCGGTACGCCGAGGGTCTGCGCTACCGGAGTGACCAGCAGGTTTTCGACGGTGCGGAATTCATGAACGTGTGCTACATCTATATTAGGTAGAATTGACTCAGCGGTCCGCTTCATGCTGCGCGGCGTCGAAAGGTTGAGCCGGCCACGCAGCCGGGTTGATAGGTTCAGCCGCCGCAAGATTCGTACGCCGTCAATCATTTCATCTGCAGGACCACGATATCGCGCGTTTTGATCTAGCGCATCGGTGGTTAGAACGGTGACCTGATGCCCGTTGGCGACAAGCGAGGTCGCCATGCCTTCCACTGCCCGCACCACGCCGCCGTAAGCGTAAGCCGGCTTGTAATAGGGCGTCAGATGCAAAATGTGCATTGGTATGTCACCAGTTCAACTTGACATCGCGCTTCCAGTAGCGCAATAGCAGCGCGCCACCGGGTAAAGCCGCGGCAAGTCTATACAGCAGGTCAATGTCCTCGCTATTGAAGACCCGTCCGAAGCGCATGCTCATCAGGTAGACGATCAGGCCGATCAGCAGCGCCGGAATGAAGTGAAAACCGCGGATGCCAAGCATGAGCAAAGCAACCGGCGCCGCAATCAGCAGAAGGCGCAGTACGCTGTTCGCGATCCGTCGCCGTTGGAAGCCAAGTGCGCGAAAGGACAATAGCAGTAATATCAACACGATTGCTTCAGAAATGATCGACGCGATTGCGGCGCCACGTGGATCCCCCCATTGTGTCAGCAGAATCGTGTTTAGTACGATGTTAAGGCCCAGGCCGACGGCGCGGAAGGCAAGCAGTAGTCGCTGTCGATTCTGAATCAACATGCCTTTGCTGAAGACGTTGCCGATCATGGTGATAGCCGTATACCAGATCAAAATACTCAAAATGCCTGCGGTAGCTGCGTTTTGTTGCCCAAAAAGCGAGCTAATCGCGTCCGGCGCCAGCAGACTGATTGAGAGTGCCAGGGGTAACGCGATGATGACCATGTACAGCGTCAGCTTTTCGAGCAAGAAGCCAAACAGTGGATTCTTACCCTCGCCAAAATAACGGGATAGCAGCGGAAAAGCCGCGACCAGGACGGTTGTGCTGAAGAGCTCGATCACGCCAAAATTAACGACAAAGGCGACGGTCAGATACCCGGTGCCCTCAGCACCCAGAATACCGGTGGTCATGAGTTTGTCCGTCTGTTGATATGCCAGCGTCAGAAAAGCGGACAAGGCCAGAGGAATGCTATTGACCAACAGGGGGGTACTGATACTCCGATCGATAGGGAAGGTCGGACGCAGGCCATCACGCAGGTTGAGCGCCACCAAGGCCAACGAGCGCATTAAGCCGGACAATATTGCGGCGCCATATATTCCCAGCAATCCCCAGCCCAGGACGAGCGCCAGGACGGCCAGTCCAATGCGCAGCAAAACATGCGCTATCTCCACTAAGGAGGTCTTGAGCATTTCCTCGCGCGCCAGTAGCAGGTCATAACCCATGTTCCCAAAGAGGTCGACAAATAGGTTCAATCCTGCCAGCGCCACGAAAGCGCGCAGTGTTTCATCGTAAACGACGGAAAAACTGTTGATTCCCAGGTATGCGACCAGCCCTAAGGCAGCTTGCCAGAACAACATCGCCGACCAATAGCTGCCGGCTTTTTGTGGTTCGCGCGCCACATCTCGGATGACAATCAGGCTCATACCGAAGCTGGTGATCGATCCGGCTATGACCATCAAACCGCCGACAGTTCCATAAATGCCGTAGTTGTGGGCGCCAAGCCAGGCGAACAAGACCAGTTGCCAAACGAAGAGCGTTCCTTTGCTGATCACACTGGCGATGACCAAGGCGCTGACATTGCGCGCGGCGCGTTTGGCGTCACTACCGGAAAACTGGTTGGATTCGCTCATTGTCGCTCGTATCGCGGACGATTCAGTTGCCACACAATTGGCGAAACGATCGCTGGAGCGAGGTGCGTGTGTAGCAACAGCCAGCACGTACATTGTATACACGAAAACGAAATCTCGTTCGCAGCCGGGCGCGGAGCTGGCGTTGCGCAGGAATGCCTGGCACAACTAGGGATGTCGCGAAACATCAGTTATGATTGCTGCCAATGGCAACTGATGGAAACGGCTCGTGTTTCGCTCTAAGGAAACAGCGCTTGAGTACATATTCCGGACGCGGCGGCGGCTGGACGATGCGCCACGCGGTCTGGACGAAGATACACGCGACACCACAGCGACGCGTGAACTGCTGCGCGTCGCAGACTTGCCCGCCGCGCCATGCGAATACGTGGTCATAACGGGAAGCCGCGGCAAAGGCTCTGTCGCGTCCATCATGGCCAAGTTGCTGCAGGCGCTTGGGTATCGCGTCGGCATGGTGACAAGCCCACACCTTGTCCATTGGAACGAGCGGATCCGCGTTAACGGGCGCATGATCCCGGACGACGACTTCTTGCGCATCCTCAATGACTTGAGACCACAAATCGATACGGTGACCGAAGACTTGGAAAAGCGGCAGTATCTAAGTCCGCAGGGCATATTTCTGGCGATGGCGCTGCAAAATTTTGCTGAGAACGATGTTGAAATAGCCGTGTTGGAAGTTGGCCGGGGCGGTCGCTTCGATGATATCGCGGTTGTGCCAAATTGGCTCGCCGTTTTTGCGCCGATTATGCTGGAACATACGGCTCTGCTGGGCGAAACGTTGGAGCGAATTGCCTGGCACAAAGTGGGAATTATCCCAAGAGATGGCGCTGCGCTGAGCACAATACAACCACCGGAGGCGCAAGAAGTTCTGCGACGCGAAGCAGAGTTGCAAGGGGCAACGATCCGTTTTCTGGATGAAACAGATCGCGCGCAATGGCTGGCAGACGTGCACGACGGTCAATTGATTCGCCTGCCACCTTACGGCGAGATGCTATTGCCACTGCTAGGGCGATATCAGATCGAAAATGCGTCGCTTGCGATTCGCGCCGTCGAAATGCTGCAAGCGCGAATAGGATCGCCGCCGGCTGGAGGTGATCGATTCATAGAATTGATTCGAGCGGGCTTGTCACAGGTCAAGTGGTTGGGTCGCGTCCAGAAGCTGGATCAAGTGCCCGCCACATTCGTAGATGGCGCCATCACCGTTCGTTCTGCAGAATCATTCGTGGAGAGTGTACGATGGAGGCTTTCCGAGCCGGTAGTGGCGATCGTCGGTGTCCCGCGCGATCGTGATTATGCCGGCGTATACCAGGTCATGGCGCGTGTCAGCGGGACTCTGGTCATCACTGAAACAGACATCAATCCCAGTACACGCTTCCCGTCACGAGAGGACGCGCTGCGGGTGGCGCATGCGTTGCCGGCCGATGCCGTTCACAGTGAAAGGTTGAGTGATGCGCTCGATATTGCGCGTGAGATCGTTGGTGAATCAGGCACGATCTTGCTGGCCGTCTCCCTCATGCTGGTTGGCGAATGCATGTTGATCTGGGACGTGGAAACGTCCCAGATCTGAAAAAGAGATCACGCTGACAGTCTCGGCGCCCTGTCGCTGATTGACAAAGGCGCGCTTTTTGTTTAGGCTTCGTATTCTTATATTTTCGAAGAAATTGGTCCTTCCAGGAGACCCGCAAATGGAACATCCCAAGCAAACACAAGAGAGTATGGCGGCGCGGATCATGCGCTTCGATGAGCTCAAACACAAGGGCATTCCCATCATGTTCATTGACAGCATGTTGCCGGGCCATCAGCGCATGAATTACGCCGTGATCGGCGATACGGCGGCGGAGAACCCGGACTACAGCATCAAACGAGCGATCACGGAGCCGCACCGTTATCAGATCGGCATGGCCTGGGCGCCGCCCGGTTGTGGACCCGCTTGGCATACCCACGATTATACCGAGTCCTTTTTCATCCTCACCGGTCCCTTTACTTTCTATTGGGGTAATGAAGACGACCCCGACAAAGTCGAGGGCGAGTTCGTTTTGAACGAATGGGATATGATTTCCTTGCCGCCGGGCATGTACCGCAGTTTTGAGTACAGCGGCGATTCGATCGGCTGGTTTTACGCTGTCTTGGAATCGCACGAGGTCTTTGAGGGCAAGGATCCCTATTGGTCACCGCAGATTGAAGAAGCTGCTTTACAAAATGGCTATGAAGCGGACGCGAAAGGCAAGATGGTACACCCGCCCGACTATGAAGCGCAGAAGGCGCGACAAGACGAGAATCTGCGCGGGAGATTCCGCGACCTGACCGGCGTCAGTTTGAAGGACTACCGGCCGCCGAAATTCGTGAAGGGCAAATAACATGAAGACGAGCACCGAGCGCATCCTGACGACGCATGTAGGCAGCATGCCACGCCCGCAATATGTGGTGGATCAGTTATTCGCGCAGGACCAGGGCGAGGCATATGACGAAGTCGAATTTGACCGCGTGATGCAACGCGCCGTACGAGAAGTGGCCGCCAAGCAAGTGAACGCCGGCGTTGACATCATCAGCGATGGCGAGATGAGCAAGATCAGTTACGCCACCTATATTCGTCACCGCTTCACTGGCTTTGAAATCGCCGAGGTGCCGCGCGCCACGCCGAAAGACCTTGACGATTTCCCGGCATACAAGAAACGACTGGCGGATGCCGGCGGAACACCCAAGTACCATCGTCCGGTTGTACGTGGCGAGATCAAGATCAAGGATTTGGCGCCGCTGGAGAAGGACATTGCCAATCTGCTTTCGGCAAAAGACCAAGCTGGCGCTCACGAAGCCTTTATGAATGCGGCATCGCCCGGTGTCATCGCCGTGTTCCAGCCCAACGAGTATTATGCGGACGACGAACAATACCTGGGCGCGCTGGCGGACGTGATGCGGGTCGAGTACGAGATGATCAGCGAAGCCGGCTTGGTTCTACAGGTAGATTGCCCGGATCTGGCAATGGGCCGGCATATCCGCTTTCGCGACGCCGATACGGCAACCTTCAAGAAGGCGGCACAGGCCCAAGTCGAAGCCTTAAATTATGCGCTGCAAAACGTGCCGTCTGATCGCGTGCGCATGCACCTCTGCTGGGGCAATTACGAGGGACCCCATCACCACGATGTTGATCTGCGTGAAATCATCGACATTGTCTTGTCCGCCAAGCCACAAGCGATTCAATTTGAGGGCGCCAACCCGCGTCATCAGCATGAATGGGCAATCTGGGCGGAAGCGGATATCCCCGACGATAAGATCCTGATCCCGGGCACGCTCGATACCACAACCAACTTCGTCGAACATCCGGAATTGGTGGCGGAGCGCATCGAGCGCTTCAGCCGGATCGTGGGCAAGGAACGGGTCATAGCCGGTACCGACTGCGGATTCGGCACCTTCGCCGGTTTCGGCGCGATACATCCGGATATCGCATACGCGAAACTAGGGTCGCTGGCAGAAGGCGCAGGGATGGCAAGCGAACGGCTTTGGAACTAACCCTGGCAAACGTGAAATTGATGATCTTGCAGGAGATATAGCCGAGTGGCGATTCGAATCATCAAGCAGGGCAAGACAGTTGAGCAAAAAGCTGACGCTGATGCCAAAGTACAAGAGACCGTCCGAGGGATCCTGGCGGATATTCAAACGCGCGGCGACGATGCGGTACGTGAGTTTTCGCAGAAATTCGACAGATGGAATCCCCCAAGCTTCAAGTTATCAGACGACCAGATCCAGGAAATTGTCGCCGGCCTACCGGATCAGGCAGTATCCGACATCAAATTTGCGCAGGAACAGATACGAAACTTCGCCAAAGCGCAGCGCGCGGCGCTGCAGGACGTTGAAGTAGAGACGCTGCCCGGCGTTGTGCTCGGGCACAAAAACATACCCGTCAACCGAGTCGGCTGTTATGTGCCGGGCGGCCGTTACCCGATGGTCGCGTCGGCGCATATGAGCGTCGTTACGGCTAAAGTTGCCGGGGTCGGGCAAATCGTCGCCTGTACGCCCCCGATCAGGGGCGAGATTCCGGCCGCTACAATCGCCGCGATACACTTTGGCGGGGCTGACGAAATCTATCTTCTGGGTGGCGTACAAGCTTTGGCCGCCATGGCATACGGCGCTTTGGGCATCGGACCCGTCGATATGCTTGTCGGGCCCGGCAATGCCTTTGTTGCTGAAGCCAAACGGCAGCTATTTGGTTTGGTGGGCATTGACCTGTTGGCAGGGCCAACCGAAGTGCTGGTTGTCGCTGATGAGACCGCCGATGCCGAAATGTGCGCCACTGATCTGCTGGGGCAGGCAGAGCACGGTCCCACATCGCCCGCCGTTTTGCTAACCACAAGCGTTTCGCTTGCCGAGAGCATTGAAGCTGAGATCGGTCGTCAACTGGAGTCGCTGCCGACGGCCAATTTGGCCGGGGCCGCCTGGCGCGATTGCGGCGAGGTGATCCTGGTTGATACCGACGAAGAAATGGTCCAGGTTGCGGACGAGATCGCCAGCGAGCACGTCGAGATTCTCACACGCGATCCCAATTATTTCCTGGAAAACATGAGCAACTACGGCGCGCTTTTCCTGGGTCCGGAGACCAATGTCGCCTACGGAGACAAGATCATTGGCACCAATCATACGCTGCCGACCAAGAAAGCCGGCCGTTATACCGGCGGGCTATGGGTCGGCAAGTTCATTAAGACCGTGACCTACCAGCGTGTGACGGAAGATGCGAGCGTCGTCATTGGCGAATATGGCAGCCGCCTTTGTGATCTCGAGGGTTTTCTGGGGCATAAGGAGCAGTGCGATTTGCGGCTGCGGCGTTATGGGCAGAAAAGATAATCGCCGGGAAAAGTAAACCCCCTGGAGCCTAGCGATTTCCTGATATTTATTGGAGTTTCAAGCATTCATCTTATTTCCTCATGTCGTCACTGCTATTTGGCTACATCTCTATTGGCCAGAACAAAAAAGCTAGTCTGTCTATTTCGATTGTGCAGTCTGCACAAAGTTTCTTGCATATATGTCCAAAACGCATGATATTTTAAGTAATGTCCGGTTGCATCAAAGGAGAGTGTTGACATGACTAAGCAGGTGGTCAGAATTGGACTCGCTGCCGTCCTTTTGACAGCGTTCCTCAGTCAGTCGTTTGCGCAGGGCACATCACAATCCATAGATCTGCAAGCCGATGCATACACACGTGCCAGTGCCGCAATCGCACTGGCAGTCGCCAATGGGCATAACGTTCAGGTATCAGTCGACCAATTGGCCGACGCTTTAGGAGGTATAGAGCGCGCGAGCTTCGTAGACAACGAGGTCGAAGACGAAATTGCGTTGTCTGCAGGTAACACAAAGCGGTACAAGTGTTCAAAGACCAAGTGGTACGCGGGTAACGGATTGACGATCAATTGGTGGGCAGACGCGAAGGTTTCCAATGGTCGGATTACGTCTATCGAAAGTACCGGCTGGAACTATGAGTGGGTCACCTGGTTACCAACATTTGATGCTGTTGTCACTGGTACGTCTAGCGCCTCTATCCAAAATAGCGGGCGCAAAATCAAGATCAACTTCGACGGCACGGTCAAATATTGGTTCGCAGGGCTACCCGTCAGCACCCGCGCGATTAACCTGAGTTGCACCAAAAATGCCTGAACTCGGTGCAACTGAAATGTTCTTGGTCGCTGTGATAGCTATGAGCCTCGTGGTTATCTTTCGCCTGTTGGTCAAAGCAATTCGACCACCACGGTCTAAAGACACCGAATGTTAGAACAAATAGTCCGCTGCAAAAGTAGCGGACTATTTCCTTTGCAAATGATGCGTATCGCGCTGGCGAAAGCGATGCATGGCAAATGCTTCACTTTGAAGATTTCGCAATCATCTCTGTGGGGAGCGCTGGATCCCGCTCGTCAACAACAACTGTGCCAGCCAGTTTATCGTGCCATGCCTGATTCTCTCGGTCGAGCGCAGCCCAGAGGTATCCCAAGAGGAACATGCCGCTAATCGTATACCCGAAGACGTTGCGTATGATGGCGTCCAGGATGCTGATGCGCTGGCCGTTTTTCTTAATCACGCGCAGCTTCAGCATAATCTTGCCCAGCGTCTGGCCATTAAATATGGTCATGAAGGCGACGTTATATATCGCGCTTACCAGCAAGTTCATCGTGAGCACTTCGTTCTGAAACTGTGAGCCGGCGGCCGAAACCATTACAGCGTCATCAGAAAGCAGTGCCGCTTCCATGGTCCCGAATGCGCCGTTCACGCCGACTAGCATCAGCGTCAGCACTGCCACGATGAGCCCGTCCACGATGACGGCCAGCCAGCGTTTTCTCACCGACGCCAGTCTTACTTGTTGTGGCGCTGCCTCTGGTTCTACAACAGGTGCGGCGGCTTGCAGCTCTTTCGCAGGCTCGGGCAATAATCCGGTAAGTTCATCGCTGGCCGGTCGAAAATCGGGGTCCAGATCCAGCGCCAATTGCAGATACTCAATACGCTTTCCGTGACTGAGCGCGGCCTGTGAGGCCAGATAGTAGGCATCAGCGCTAGGAATCTCATCCAATTCCTCAGCGATCAGTTCCCGGGCCTGGTCCATTTGGAAGCGGTCAATCGCCTCTTGAATATCCGCCAATCTGTTGGCCATTCTTGCTCCTGCTGCGTCTGTATTACCGCTAGAGTATCATACTTGATAACAGCCCGCATGTGTTATGATAAGCTCCGCATTGGCGGAGCCAGGCACGCGGCTGGTTGACCAGCCTGGAAGGACGAGTCGTCATTCATGAACGAAAACGCCGGTCGCATTGCTGCCAGCAAAGCCGGCCGTCGTTTTATCGCCCAGATGAACTTATACAATGGCGGCGATTTCAAGCGATTGCGGCAGTTCGTCCACAGCAGCTACTATGACCTGATCTTGATGGAGAATCCGGCCGATCGCCGTCTGCTTGACCTCAAAACCACACGTAAGCTGCACGGTCGCCTTAAGGTAGTTGAGGTCGAGAAGGCCGAGGATTACGAGATAGATCTTATCATGCAAGGCGAAAAAGGCCTGTCACAGTTGCGCGTTGAGATGGTCGTGAACGAGAATTTCCCGCATCAGATCATCCACTATTCAATGCGGCCAATTGAGCAAGGCTGAAGCAAAGGTGCTGCTATGAACGCGGAAAATAACGGCCCAATCCTGGATCGGCTAAAGATCAACACCGAATTGGCGACGCGAATCCTGACCGGCTTTATCCGCGACAGCATCACCAAGGCGGGGATGTCCCGCGCGGTGATTGGGCTGTCCGGCGGGATTGATTCGGCGCTGTCCGCATATCTGGCCGCGACGGCATTGGGCGCGGAGAACGTGCTGGCGCTGCGCATGCCATACAAGACGTCTTCGGCGGACAGTTTGAACGATGCCGAAGCGGTTATTGAAGACCTTGGATTGCCAAATCAGACACTTGCGATCAGCGAAATGGCCGATCCCCTGATCGAGCGTTTCCCGGACATGAGCAAGCTGCGGCGGGGCAACATCATGGCGCGGATGCGCATGGTCACGCTCTACGATCAGTCGATGGCCTGGGGCGGTCTGGTGATGGGCACGAGCAACAAAACGGAGTTTCTTCTAGGATACAGCACGATCTACGGCGACAGCGGCGTCGCTTTGCACCCGATCGCAGACCTTTACAAATGTCAGGTGAGACAACTCGCGCGTTTTCTGGGAGTGCCCCGTTCAATTATCGAGAAGCCGCCCTCCGCCGATCTGTGGGTGGGGCAGACAGACGAAGCTGAACTCGGCTTCACCTACGACGAAGCCGATCAAGTGTTGATGCTTCTGGTTGACGAGCGTTACACGGCGGAAGAGGTAGCGGCGGAAGGCTTCGAACGCGAATTCGTGGTGCGCATTTGGGAACGGGTCAAAGCCAACCATTACAAGCGAATCATGCCCAATATTGCCAAGATCTCCAAGCGCAGTATCGGGCATGACTTCCTGTACCTGCGCGATTATACCGGCCGCGCCGGCCGCGTTTGATGGAGCTACATGCCATTGACCTTGGTCGGGCGAATCTTGTATATCACACGCTGTTCATCACCCCGGCTGCCGGGATTAAAAGAATAGTAGTCATCGTTGCCGGCGTACAGTCCGGACAGCTTGTTAATGTGTGCCAGGGCGGCATCGCTCTCATCAAATTCGATGACCTCGCCTCGAATCTCCACCCAGTGAAAAGGGTCTTGCGGATCAAGCGATAATACCGTTACTTTAGGATTGGCGCGGACGTTGCGGTCCTTACGGCGCCCGACCGCAGAATTGATCCAGACCTGGTCGCCTTCCAGGCTCGCCCAGACCGGCGTCACTTGCGGCTGTCCGTCGGGATTGCTTGTAGCGAACGCGACCACGATCGGTCGTTGCAAAAGATCCTTGAGGTTGTCTGCAATTACTGCGGACATAAGACTTGGCTCCTTCATATATTGTTGCTGAATTATTGACTGTCGATAACGCTATCTGAAAAAGTTAGACATTGTTAGCCTCTGTTGTATCGTCTGAAGAAGCCTCGAGGCTTTCTTCGCTGGTTGAATCCACAGCTTGCTCGCTATCCGCCGGCGATATGCTGGAGTCGGCTGTGGACTGATGATGAAAGAGCAAGCCGCCCAGCAGATGTGTCAAATCTTGCGGAATGCGCGTTTTGAATTCGCGATAACTTTCGCCGGGTAGCAGTCCGTTAAGCGAGTAAGTGAATTGTTCGGGGATGCGACTGCCGACTACGCCTAATTCCGGTTCCCATTGGTCGACGAGGTGCCAAGCTGAATTGCGGCACTGATACAGTTCAAATACGATTCGCGCCGCGTCGGCAACGCCTTCAAAGCGCAGGTCCAGCGCGATTGGCAAGCTTCGGTTCTGCTTTTCGATGCCACGCAGCGCTGCTTTGCTCATACGATTGGCAATGGGCTGCAATGCCTTGTTCAGCTGTTGATTGTCCATCTCGCTGGAATGCCCGGCGATCTGGTTAAGCTGCTTGACAATTTTGCGTGGCATGATCGCTTCAGTTCGATTGATGCGTCCATAAATATCGAATTGCTCGCTGCGAATCGCTTTGATCGTCCACGAGACTAGCGCATGTCCTTCGGCATTTACCAGGCGCTTGATTGCCACTGCATGATTAGGCGTACAGGGCACGTTTATGGCGCTATTCTGCGCATGATACTGCCAGCTTTGGCGGCGCCCCGGCGCCGAATTTGGATCATGATACACGCCCACAGCGTACGGCGGCTGCCAGGCATCGAACGAAGGAGAGCGCCGGAAGAGTAGTCTCATCATGAGGCTGATGAACCAAAGCAGCACCAGCGCCAGCACGGCTACGAGAACGCCGACGAGAATCTGGGTTTGCGAGAATACGCTGTCGTTGATCTGAATGCCGTCTTCGAGATTCTTGATTCCGATGTTCAACAGGGGGACAACAAAGTCATATGCCGCCCTTGAGCTTGATGAGGATGGACTGGCGACTGTAGCCGCCGCGCGGGCTTCGGCCACGTTGATTCGAATTAGCTGGCTATTATTGCGTGCGATCGGACTGCCGGCTATCTCGTATTGGTCAATCCCGACCTCGACCTTCAAATAGACATCGCCTTCGGGAAACTGATCCAGCGTTAGCTCAGTTGAAAAGGGAAAGACGTCGCCGGCGGCAAGCGCAGGCAGGTCGACGCTGGTCTCGATCCGACCGGACTCGTTGTCTGCAATCGTGACAATTGATTCTTCAACTGCGTCACCGCCCAGATTGGTGACGTTCAGCGTGACAATTGCGGTCGCGCCATCAGCTGCATAGCTTACTAAGGGCGTTGTTATGGCATAGTCGCGGGCATCGCCTTGCGCCAGCGCGACCGGAGCCAACAGCCACAATATGAAAAACAGGAAGCATACTGTTGCACGCGCCAAAAAGAGCGAGACTCGTTTCCTGTGCCAATCCTGCGCACAAGAATCGGAATGGGTGATGTTAGTCAGCAGTGAGGGATCACTTGACGTCATGTGGAATGGCTTTCAAATTGCGTTTCCTGCGCCAATGACATTGGGTCGTCGGCGACCTATAAACGCCATTATATCGTTTTCCAAGTCTTGATGGTGCCATTTGCGGCGCTCAAATATGCTTCAGCATTGCGCCAGGCCCATGACCTTTGCGAAGTCGCAACTTGACGACGCAATTGTTTCAGTAACGGAGCGGCATTATGACGTAACTCCAGTCCGGGTCAGTCTCGCAGTCAACGCCACTTCATGGGCACGAAGCTATCAGGGTGAACTTCAGTTTGGCCAGTGGCGAGGATCATTGCGACATGATCTGTACACTTGAACAAGTAACCGGCAACGGCGCATCCGGCGTAGTCGGCGCCGTAAACGCCGTCGTCACAATCCATGGATTGCACTCGTTTGCGTTACAATGACGGGGTTGCAAGAAAACTAGAACCCGGGACCTCAGGCTTGTGTAAGCTGTTTCCTGGCGCGGTGGCGAAAATGACGAGCGAAACGCAGATCGAGCAGCTAATAGACCGGCTGGCCAGCGCAGAAACGTCCGCGGACACGTTCAATGAATACGCCTATGATACTGCCAACAATGACACTCGTCGACAGAATCTGCGGCTTTACATGCGATTGATGGCGCGGCTGATGCCAGAAACCATGCTGGTGATGGAAGCGCCGGGCTATCGCGGTTGTCGTTTGACCGGCGTACCTGTGACCAGCCGCAAGATACTGCTGGAAGGCGTAACCGAGTTTGGCATCTTTGGCAGAGACGCGGGCTACCGTGATGTCGCTGAAGTCGGGTTTGAACGAATCTATGGCGAACAGACCGCAACCATTGTTTGGGGCACGCTGGCGGAGCTAGGCGTTTTGCCCTTTATCTGGAATACCTTCCCCTTCCATCCCTGCAAGCTCGGTATCGCGCGCAGCAATCGCAAGCCACGCCGGGCAGAGACCGAATCTGGCGCATTTTTTCTGCGGGAGATAACGGAACTGTGGGGCTTTCAGCGGGTGATCGCTGTGGGGAATGTCGCTTACGAGACACTGGCTAAGACCGGCATACACTGTGACAAGGTTCGGCATCCGGCGCAAGGCGGCAAAAACGAGTTTGTAGCCGGCATCACGACACTAATTGGCGGGTGACTCGGCTTCGGCCTCTGTATCTTGCGCCTCTTCCGTGGCTTCCGCCGGGCTATCGACGGGCGACGTACTGCCGCCGTCTTCTTCATAGACGTCTGCGAAGAGCAATTGCACGTTGCCTGGCAGGCGGCTCAGTTCCTTGCCGGCTTCCTGACCGATCGTTGACATGAGCGCATCTTGCTGCTTTTGCGCCGATTCAAAATAGAGTTCAAGGATGCGGTAGAACTGAGGTGTACCTTGTGGGCTGCCAGTGATATGCACCACCTGTCGGCGCAGAATATGGGGCATCCGTTCCACCAGTGCCAGAAAATCTTGATAGACATTTTCGAAGCTATCAGTTTCCTCGGGTTGGTCAAACAGAATCATGAACTTGATCATCGCAGGCTTTCATTCTGGTGGCCAGCTCGCAGTCCTTACGATAGGGGACATCAGGTCGATATTCAAGCATTGATCAGATGGCGGCGACGGTTGCCCTCCCGGGAATATGCTCGAAGATCCGCTCCCTGTTCTCCCAAAGGCAATCGCTTCAAATTCTTTCTTTACCACCGAGTACACCGAGGACACAGAGAAAAGCGTCTTATGAACGAAGAACCATACATATATCTGCTATACGACTAGCCGTAATGACAGATCAGGGCGTTTTCCCTACACTTTGGTTACAGATTTAGAGCGGAACGTGTCATGTTACGAACTTAAGCTGAGTAGTTCCAAGAAAGTAATGGAGATTTCGTGAACATCTTGGGCTGAGGTTTCGGGCGACACAAGTGTCGCCCCTACAATTCGCCTTGATTTTTGGTTTCGCAGGACTAACCTGGAACTGCTTCTGTGACTCTGTGGTCGATTTATATTTGCAATAGTTCGCATATTATTGGTGGACAGTGATTTTGATGCGATTGCCTTGCGTGTTCTCCGCGTCAGGTGGTAAATCTGCGCGTTCAGTGGCACAATTTGCAGGATATTACCGACACAATAAAATGGCCGCAATCAACTGCGGCTGCGATTGCGAATGGGATCATGCCATGCCAAGTCTGAACGAAGTAGGACGTTTGCCAGATCCAGCGGACAATTGCGCCATTGCCATCCGTGACTTGCCTGCGGGGACGCGGGTCCAGCAGGGCGATGAAGAAACCATTCTTTCGCACACCGTTCTGGAAGGACATCGCTTCACCGTTCGACCAATTGGCCGTGGCGAGACTTTGACTTCCTGGGGACAGCGTTTTGGCATCGCCTTGCGCGATATCGCCGCGGGTGAGTACGTGATCAACGAAGGCGTGCAAATCGAGCTGGATCGTCGTCAATTAGATTTCGCATTGCCGGCGCAGCCAAACTTTGAGAACCATATTGCCCCATTTGAATTTGATGAATCAACTTTTGTGCCGGCGCAACCCCTGCCACTTTACGATCAGTCCCGGTTTTTCGATGGGTATCCGCGGTCGGGTGGCCGCGGCGTCGGTACACGCAATATGATTGTTGTGCTCGGCACCACGTCCCTGGTTGCTGGTTTCGTGCGCACATTGGCGCAACTCACCGCGGAATTGACAGATGGATACCAGAATGTTGACGGGATTGTACCGGTGGCGCACACCGAAGGTGGGCACCGCGATCCCAACAATCGCGAGTTGCTCTTGCGCACCCTGGCTGGGCTCATCGTACATCCCAATGTCGGCGCAGTGGTGGCGATAGATTACGGCAGCGAGGCGGTCACCAACGCCGACCTGCGACAGTATTTGATCGACAATGACTACCCTCTGGAGTATGTGACACACGCTTTCTACTCGCTCGAGAAAAGCTTTGAGGCCAACGTCGAATGGTTCAAAGACCTGCTCAATACGTGGCTCCCCTTGGTCAATGCCAGCGCGCCAAGCCCACAGTCCTTGCGCCATCTTAAAATCGCCTTACAGTGCGGGGGGTCGGACGCATTTTCCGGCGTAAGCGGCAATCCGCTGGCGGCCTGGGTTGCCAGAGAAGTCATCCGCTATGGCGGTTCGGCCAACCTGGCGGAAACTGATGAACTCATCGGCGCTGAGTCTTATGTGCTGGACAAGGTGGAACGGCTGGAGACGGTACGCAATTTTCTGTCAAAGGTGGAACGATTTAAGGAATGGGTGGGCTGGCACGGGCAAACCGCCGAGGGCAATCCATCCGGAGGCAACAAATATCGCGGACTTTACAATATTTATCTTAAGTCGCTGGGCGCAGCAGCCAAGCGCAATCCCGACGTGCCGCTGCACGATATCATCGAGTATAGCCAACGGATGACGAGTGGTGGCTTCTACTTCATGGATAGCCCAGGCAACGATCTGGAGAGTGTCGCCGGGCAAGTGGCTAGCGGCAGCAACATGATCTATTTTGTTACCGGCAATGGCTCGATCACGAATTTTCCATTCGTCCCGACCATCAAGATTGTCACCACCAGCGCGCGCCATGACTTGCTAAAATATGACATGGATGTGAACGCCGGCGAGTACCTGGATGGCACGCCCCTGGACGAACTTGGCGCCCGCACGCTCGATCTGACGGTTGCTGTCGCGAGCGGGCAACGCTCCCTGGGCGAAAGAGCCGGGCATTACCAAGTGCAGATTTGGCGAGATTGGCAGCAGACGCGCCCGGTTAATGTCACGGTGTTGGAAGATCCTACTTATTCGCGAGAGCCGCTGGTCATCGCCGACGATGTGGATGTGCCCAGCGTTTCGATACCCGTTTATGAAAACGCAGGCAAAGTCACTACCGAGCAGGTTGGTATGGTGCTGCCTACGAGTTTGTGTTCCGGTCAGATTGCGCGCATGACGACCGATACGCTCAATACGACTGATCTGGCAGCATCGGCCGGACTCTCACGATTTGTCACGCTGGTGCATACAGAAGGCTGCGGTGGCACTGTCGTGCCGGAGTACAAAGATACGTTGATCAGCTATTTGCAGCATCCCAAATTGCGACACGTACTGCTCTTGGAGCATGGCTGCGAGATTACGCACAACAGCTATTTCCGTCAGTTGATGGCGGAGCGCGGCCTGGACCCGGCAGATTTTGGCTGGGCGAGCATTCAGCTTGATGGCGGAATCGATTCCGTGATGCAAAAGATGACGCGCTGGTTCAACGAGCAGATTGAGGGCGACAGTGTCCCTGCGCCGACTGCTGCGGGCATGGAAGCCGTGAGGCTGGGATTGTTGTCGCAAGGCACGGTCTGTGACCGTGTGGCGCGTGGTCTGGCGAGGCTGTGCAAAATAATTGTGCGCGGTGGAGGCACCGTAGTTGTTTCGGACAAGGACAGTTTGCTAAATGGCGTGTATTTGTCCGAGTTGAGTTTGAAAGAGGACCTTCCAGCGACATTGGGATATGGCCAGGCGACGGCAGCGCCCGGCTTTCATGTGATGGCGAGCCCGCGCCAACATTGGAGCGAGACGCTGACCGGTTTGGGCGCGACCAGCGTAGAATTGATGTTAGGCGTCAATGAAGGTTACGCGCTGTCCGGGCATCCACTGGTACCTGTTCTGCAGGTGAGCCTTGGAACGGGATCGACGGACGATCTGGATGCCATTCTGGATTCGGATCGCGACCCGTGTCCGGTCCTGCTGGACCTGGTGGTGGATACTTTGCGTGGTGAACATATACCAAAACATCATCTGACGGGCACGGACGATTTCCAGGTCACGCGTGGCCTAATGGGTGTTTCTTTCTAGTCAGGTGTGGCAGCTAGCCGCGCCTCAGGGCGAGGTCACGCCAGAAGTCAGCGATCCGATTGATCAAGTCTGCCTCACTGATATAGGTCGCATCAAATTCGAAGACGTTTTCCGCTCCGCGTATTTTCCACTCGCGCTGTAATTCTCCGATGGCCAGCGAACGTTCAACCGGATCATGAAAGCGGGCGCCTAAAGTAAGATGAATGCGGCTTAGAATCGAATCCAAAGATGCCACCAGGCAGATGACAACACCATTGCGCTGCAGTTCTTCCAGTTGGCCACTATTTACCAGCGTATTACCAGAGACACGAATCAGAGCGCGGCGGTATAAGGCCACGTCATCCATCATTTCGTTTTCGATGGCTCTCAGGCGCCGCTCGCCGTACTGCGCGCGAATGTTGTCGATGGTATCACCGAAGCGCTCTTCGATTCGGCGTTCAACATCGATCATCTCTATGCCAAGTTGTTGCGCCAGTTGCCGTGATATACGAGGTCTATTTGGTTCGATATAGCCAGTGATTATGAGGTTAAGATCGCCGTGGAGTGAAAGTTCACTTGCCATTTTTGCGCCAGCCCGGATACCAGCGATCCAGGATTGCGGGCAGCTGTGTCAGGGAGTGTATGGCAGGATGAGCGTTTGCCAGATGTCCGTCGTCGAGTTGATTGGGATCAAAGCGCCGTACAGCTAGCATGCCGGCCGCCTGTGCGCCGCCGATATCCGCGACGGGATTGTCTCCGACGAAGACTGTCTCTTCTGCCCGAGTCCCCATCTTTTCCAGGGCGCTCTTGAAGATGCGCCCGTGCGGCTTGAGATAGCCGACATCCGCGGCGGAAAGGCGACAATCGGAAAAGTAGTCGATGATACCAAACGCTCTCAATTCGGCATCGCGCATCCACATCGGCTGCGATGCATTGGTGACGATCCCCAACTTGATGTCATGTTCCTGCAGCAATTCCAATACGGGTGGCACATCAGGAAAAACCTCTGTACCGGGTATCGCTTGCCAATCGTAGGCCCGCAAGACCTCAAGCGAATCGAGACCACCTGTGCGAATATCTAGCTCTTTCAATGTGGCGAGCAAAAGATCTGGCATGATCGGCGCGCGTAGATTGACACGCGCATCTGTCCAGGCGGCTCGTGTACGTGCCCAGTAGTTTTCCAGCATCTCTTCGACACGGATTTCGCAAGCGGGCAATTGGCTACGGACATAGTCAATCACGCTGGCAAGCCGAGCGGTTTCGATTTCGCGCCAGCCGATATTGACGCCGCTCCAATCAACGAGAGTATCGTCGAAGTCGAAGAGGACACCCTTTAGCTGGTCAGGCATTTTATGCTCAGCTTCCGCCGGATTGCTTGGCAGCGCGTTTTGCTTTGCGTTCGAGGGCTTTGAGCCTGCGCTCTTCGCGCTTGGCATCGTCCTCGCTCCAGGGTGTGGGACCGTCGGATGGGGGTGGGGCAGCTGCCTCGACCGGCGCCGGTATTTCCGCGACGGCTTCTGCTTTTGCTGCCGGCTTTTCTGCTACCGCGACCGGCTCTGGCAAGGCTTCGCCGCTTTCCAGCGCTCCAATTGCGTCTGCGGCCTTGTCCTCATATACAGTGTAAAAGTCACGCGGATTGACCGCGTCTTGCCTGCGCCAGACCATGGAGGTGGCTTCCATGCCGGCCGCAGCGCTGGCATGGCTTGGCGTCCAGCCGAATTCCTCGTGTATCTTACGACTGTCGATGACTATTTCGCGATTGAGCAACTTGTCGCGCATCGTTTTGGCTTTCATGAAATCGAAAAGCCCATCTGCTTTAAAGTCAGGCGCGTTTAAGCCGAGCGCGTCGCTCAGCGCGATTGCGAATTCGTTGGGGCTGCATGGCGATCCATCGGCGACGTTGAGGATTTCCATTCCTTCGCGGCTTTCCGATTCGACCAGCGCGACGGTTGCCGCAGCCAAATCGTCCTCGTGGATCCAAGACGCGAGATTTCCTCCATTTGGCAGGGCTTGCGACTGTTTGATCACCCCCGCGAGATCTGCGGTTGCCTGGCTATTGCCGCCGTAGATATATCCGGCGCGCAGCAGGTAACCGTTCAAGTTGCTGTTGAGCAGCACCGATTCGGCGGCGAGCATGGGCGCATATTCGGCGTCACGCACCTGGCGCGCGCCTTCTCTGGCAGCGCCGTGGCCGGATTCATAAAGAAAGGCGAAGCTGATGGCAACAAGCTGTTTGATGTGTTGTTGCGCCGAGGCCTGCACAAGCGCTTCCGCGCAGGAAGTAAGCTGATCTGCTTCGGCGAAGAGCTCGCGGCTTGAATGAGGGCTACCGCCGACGACTTGTGGCGCGGCATGAATAACCGCATCCGGTTTGGCAAATTGCAGGGTGCTAAGCACTTCGCTCGTGCGGCGCAGATCGGGATAAACTGGCAGTGCGCCCGCTTGACGAATGGCGACGGCGCCCGATGCGTCGGTCGCTGTGGCCACGACTTTGTGTCTCTTTTGCAGCAGGGCTTTGACGATTGCCAAGCCGGCGCTTTTGTCGCCGCCGGTAACGAATACGTTCAATGAGTTGTTCGTTTCAGCCATCGCTCACTCTCTTGTAGTGGCAGACACTGGCGGATATTATGCCATACAATGCAGGCGAATGGCACGGGACGTTTGAGCGTTTTGTCGCCATTGCGGACGATGAGAATACCGAGCGACATTTGATCATTAGATATGAGTTCTTGCGAAGAGGGGAAGCCTATGACAAGGGATAGCGGTATGAACACAACCTGGATCTGGCCGGACAGCGCGAGTGGCGGCGTGAAGGGGGCGCGCGTCGACCTGAACACCGGAAACATCGAATGGGTCGATCAACCGGGCTGCGACTGCCACGACGCCTTCCGTTTGCAATCTATTGACGACTTTCTGAACGACGGACCGATGGAGACCCTACCGGGGGATGTCCTTGAAGAAATGCAAACGGAGCTTGCCGGCTACCGGACGTATTCGTGAGCGTAACCCTTTGCCTACTATGGCGCTTACTCTTGTACAGTAGCCGTCTCTATTGTTGGTATCGGAGATTGTCACTGTCTCATGTCGAGCGAATGTTGACAGCCTCAACACTTCCCGTTACCATTATTCGAGATGGCGGGCCTGTAGCTCAGTTGGGAGAGCGCCACAATGGCATTGTGGAAGTCAGGGGTTCGAGTCCCCTTAGGTCCATTTGAGTTGGCGACCGGTTTCATGCTGAGACTTAAACCTTTGTGAAAGGCTGGTATCGTGGCTAAGCACAAGCGTAATGTCTGGGACGAATTACTGGAAGTTGGTCGACGTATTCTCAGAGAGATCGACGACTTTCTCGATCCGAAAGCGCGGCAGCCACGGAAACCGGCGCGTGTTCCGGTACCGGTGGGCGAGGGCCGTGGCAGCTACGATAGAGATTAGGCAGCGCGGGAGACACTAGTTGTAGCGGCGCAGTTCAGATGAACTGCGCTTCTTTGTTTTCAGGCGGACGTTGCATCTGTCGCCATTCGCTGACATCATTGGTGGACAGAGCGATGAAATCATGTGAGGAGGCCAATCGTGGCGGAGTTCTCTATTTTCGACGGACATAACGATACCTTATTGCGCTTTTACCAGAACGACGATGTCAACTTTTCCGACTTCTTCACCGAGATGAAGGACGGTCACATCGATTTGCCGCGTGCCCGCCAAGGTGGATTCGCCGGCGGATTCTTCGCGGTCTATGTGCCAAATCCCAACCGAAGAATCGCGCCGGACAGCATGCCCGATATGACGAAACCTTATGTGCCGGAAGCCTTGGAGCTAAGGTATTCGCAAGGTATCGCGCTTCGTTCGATGGCGGATCTTTTCAGACTGGAAGCGGAATCGGCTGGGCAGATCAAGGTTGTGCGCACTGCCGACGAATTACAGGGCTGCATCGACAAAGATATCTTCGCGGCGATCATGCACTTTGAAGGCGCCGAAGCGATAGACGAGGATCTCGACGCGCTCGAGGTATTCTATCGGGCGGGAATGCGTTCATTGGGCATCGTCTGGAGCCGGCCGACGATCTTCGCAAGTGGCGTGCCATTTGCTTTCCCGTCTTCTCCCGATATCGGTCCCGGACTAACCGATGCCGGCAAACGGCTGGTCGAACGCTGCAACGAATTAGGCATCATGATCGACCTGTCGCATATGAACGAGCAAGGATTCTGGGACGTAGCGGCATTAAGCGATGCGCCGCTGGTCGCTACACATTCCAATGTGCATGCGCTGTGCCCGGCATCGCGCAATCTGACCGACCGGCAACTGGATACGATCAAGGCGTCGGACGGCATGGTCGGTCTCAATTTTGCCACCGGCTTCTTGCGGGCGGACGGCGGATGGGATCCGGACACGCCGCTCAGCACAATGGTTGAGCACCTGGATTATCTTGTCGAGCGGCTCGGTGAATCGCGTGTTGGCTTCGGTTCGGATTACGACGGCGCGCGCATACCGGATGATGTCGGCGATGTTTCGAAGCTGCCGAATCTGATTGCTGCGCTAAAGAGCGCCGGGTACGACGACCGCCTTTTGCACAAGCTGACGCATCAGAACTGGGTGCGCGTGCTGCGCAAGACCTGGAAGGATTAGTTGGTTTACAAATCGACTATCTCGTATTATGATATGAAACCTAGCGATTCGAAGAGTTGATGAAAGCAGGTAAGCGATGAGAGTGAAAACGTCGTCGGGTTCTGGGGTGACCCGCTCTTTGCTTATGTAATCCATAGGGTCCCTTCGTATCGCGCTCCACCCGACCTTCAAAATCTGATTCGATTACCTCAGCGCTTGAGAACGCAAGTTTGTCGAGCTTTTTCGTGCTGTATGGGCATTGCTAGTCACCAAGTAGCGGAGATTGAGAACCAGTCATGAGCAAAAATTATCAGCCGCATGAAATAGAAGTAAAATGGCAGCAGAAATGGGACGCGACGCAGATCTATCGGTCCCAAGTGGATTGGGAACGTCCCAAGCACTATGCCCTGACCATGCTGCCTTATCCATCGGGCGATCTGCATATCGGTCACTGGTTCGCCATGACGCCCTCCGATGCCCGCGCGCGCTGGATGCGAATGCGGGGTTATAATGTCATGTTCCCAATGGGCTTTGATGCTTTTGGATTGCCGGCGGAACAAGCGGCGATCTCGCGCAATATCCATCCCTGGAAATGGACCTACAGCAATATCGAGCGCATGCGCGAACAACTGCGCAGCATGGGCGCGATGTTCGATTGGGAGCGCGAAGCTATCTCTTGCACGCCGGAATACTACAAATGGTCCGAATGGTTTTTTAAGAAGTTCTACGAGAACGGCGTAGCCTATCGCGGCACAGCGCTGGTCAATTGGTCGGAAACTTTGCAGACGGTTCTGGCTAACGAGCAAGTCATTGATGGGCGGGACGAACGCACCGGACAGCCGGTCGTTCATAAAATGATGGAACAATGGTTCTTTGCCATCACCAAATACGCCGACGAATTGCTGGATTTCGATAGTTTGGACTGGCCCGAGCCGATCAAGATCATGCAAAGCAACTGGATCGGGCGCAGCGAAGGCGCGCGCGTCACCTTCCGCACCGAGTTCAGCGGACATCCCATCGAGATTTTCACCACCCGGCCCGATACACTCTGGGGATCGACCTTTATGGTGTTGGCGCCCGAACATGACTTGGTGGACAAGATCGCGACTGAGGATCAGCGTGCGGCGGTCGAAGCCTACGTTCAGCAAACTGCGCAAGAAACCGAGATCGAACGCATGCTGGATGATCGCGAGAAGACCGGCGTTTTCACCGGCGCGTACGCCATTAATCCAGTTAACGACGAACGTATTCCCATTTGGATCGCCGATTATGTCATGATCACCTACGGCACGGGCGCGATTATGGCGGTGCCAGCGCATGACCAGCGCGATTTTGAATTTGCCCAGGCGCGCGATCTGCAGATCAAAGTGGTAATCCAGCCCGCGGAGATGGAAGAGTTGCTGCAAGTGGAAGACATGGCGGAAGCCTACGATGGACCGGGACTCATGGTCAATTCCGATGCGATGGACGGAAGTGTGAGCACCAAGGGTAAGGGCCGCGCGAATCCGGCGATAGGGCGGGTGATCGACTGGCTGGAATCGACCGGCAAAGGCGAAGAGTCGGTCAACTATCGACTGCATGACTGGTTGATCAGCCGTCAGCGCTATTGGGGCAGCCCTATCCCGGCGGTTTATGACAATGGCGCTATCGAGATGGTCGCTGATGAAGATCTGCCCGTGGTCTTGCCGGAGGACGTCGATTTTATGCCCACCGGGCGCAGTCCGTTGACTTATCACGTACCCTTCTTCAAGGTGGACGACAAGGTGCGCCGCGAAACGGATACACTGGATACCTTCATGTGTTCATCCTGGTATCAGTTGCGCTATTTGTCACCGGATGACGACAAGGCGCCATTTGACGCGGAGGAGGCGGCCTATTGGCTGCCGGTTGATGTCTATACGGGCGGCGCCGAGCACGCGGTGATGCACCTGCTGTATACACGTTTCTTCAGCAAAGTGCTGCGCGATATCGGCGTTTTTGACGATGCCGCCGCTGTGATGCAACAGATGGGGCGCGATCCGGAGCGCGCCTTCGATGAACCCATGGTCGTTCTGCGCAATCAGGGCCAGGTGCTGGGCGCCGAACGGCAAGGGGACTATGTACTGTGCAATGGCAGAATTGTTGGCGCAAAGATGCAGGCGAATCGCGTTGAGGTGGTCGGCTGGAGCGATGTGCCGGCCGGCTTTGACGGGTACTTCGGCGAAATTGTACACCGCACCGAAAACTTGATCCGCCTGGACATGGCGGGTGTCACGCAGTTGGTTGAAATCTCGCCAGATGCCGAAATCATCATTCCAGAAATCGCCGGTGTAAACAACATAAATCAGCTGCGACATCATCTGGATATCCAGCGCATGTCCAAGAGTAAGGGCAATGTCGTCAATCCTGATGAGTTGGTCGAGAAATACGGCGCCGATGCGGTGCGCTGCTATTTGATGTTCAACTTCGATTGGCAGAAGGGCGGTCCCTGGAACGAGAACAATATCAAGGGTCCGCAAGGTTGGCTGTACGATATCTGGGAAATCGCCATGGCTGGCGCGCCAAATGGCGTAGGAGACGCGGCCGGCGAACGGGACATCAAACGCAAGCTGCATCAAACGATTGCGGTTATCAATCGTGGATTGGAAGAATTCAGCTTCAACACCGCCATTGCCGAGCAGATGAAGTTCAAGAATGCGCTAAAGGCGGCATTGCGCGCGGGCCAGATCGGGCCGGAGACCTGGAACAGCGTGATGAGCCGCGTGATCCGACTGATGGCGCCTTTCGCGCCGCATATCGCGGAGGAATTGTGGGAGCGGCTGGGTAATGGATATAGTGTGCACCTGCAATCCTGGCCGGAATATGATGCGGACAAAGCGCGCGAAGAACAGGTGGAGCTGGTGGTGCTGATCAACGGCAAGCCGCGAGGTACAATCGAGGTGGCGGTGGATATCGAGCAGGAGCGGGCGCTGGAACTGGCATTGGCCAGCGAGGCAGCGCAGCGCAGCCTGGCCGGGAATCCGCCCCGGCGCACGATATTTATACCGGGCAGGAATGGGACTGATCCCAAGGTCAATGTCGTGATTTAGGTCGGACCATTGATTGTCAGGTTCCCGCCGCTTTTCTCTGTGTCCTCAGTAATACCAAGTTAGTCATGCGAAAACGCGATCTGTGTGATTCTACCCCATCCCCCGGCCCCTTCCCCGAGGCATCAGGGAAGGGGAGCGCTTTCCCTGGAATACAGACTAAACTCAGAACTCTCGCTACAAATGAAGTTTCTTCTCATTACTTACTTGGAACTACTTCTGTGTCCTCGGTGGTAAAGAAAGAATTGAAGCGATTGCCCTGAGTGTCCATACCCGTATTTGCCATTCCTGCTCAACTGCGTTATGCTTGTGCCATCGGAAACAGACAATGAAATTACAAAGGAGAATGTCATGCAAGAAGGCGGAATGGACATCGTCATCAAGTATTGCGCCGCTTGAGGACACCAACCTATTGCCGTCAGTTTGACGGACGCAATCTTGAACGAACGCGAAATCGAATACTTTGTGAGCAGTTGGAAGCTGATACCTGGCGTCGGTGGCGTTTTTGATGTCTGGGTAAATGGCGATCTGATCTTCTCCAAGGCGGAGGCCGGTCGGCACGCCGAACCGGGTGAAATCCGCAGCGGAATTATGGGTGTGCTGAATACGATCCGGCCGGCGAACTTCGAATTGGCCGGCGATTAGCGCCTTTTGCACAATCAGCCCAATAGGTCACATTTATTAGTCGAGCAGACTGACGGCATTAGCTGTCAGTCTGTTTTACGTCGGACGAAGGGCTCCGCAGGTCTTGGCACAAATGCGGCACTGTTATACACTGATACGGTAGACGACGTTGGAGCAGAAACAGAAAAAGAGATTGGCTGCAAAGCAAGTCCATCGATTTGTCTTGTCCGAATGAGGGAGGAACACAAAATGAAACGTCTCGTATTGACACATCTGCTGTTGGTAACAGTACTGTTTGTTGGAAGCGGTTTGGCTTTTGCTGCGGACGGCGACATCCTGTCGCGAATTCAAGAGCGTGGGGAATTGATCTGCGGTGTCAACTCGGTATTGCCCGGTTTCGGCACGCAGAACGACGCCGGTGACTTTGAAGGATTTGATGTTGATATTTGCCGCGCCGTCGCTGTGGCGATTTTGGGTGATGCCAATGCGATTGCTTTCCGTCCGCTTGCTGCCGCCGAGCGTCCAACTGCTTTGGCTAGTGGCGAGATCGACATGCTCAGCCGCAACACCACCTGGACCCTCAGCCGAGATACCGAGTGGGGCGCCACGTTCGGGCCCACTACCTTCTATGATGGTCAAGGTATCATGGTCAAAGTTGACTTCGGCGTCGGCACGATTGCCGAGCTGGGCGAAGAGTCCGTGACGATGTGCGCGACCGCCGGTACCACCACCGAGCTGAACATCACGGATCTTTCCGACAAGCTGGATGCCGACTGGGAACTGAGTACATTCCCGGATTTCGATGCCATCATGGACGCGTATGAGGCTGGCGCCTGTGACGCCTTCACCAGCGATATCAGCAGCCTGCTGTCGCGTAAAGCCACATCCGCTGATCCGGCCGCGCACGTTGTCCTGCCGGGCGCCATCAGCAAGGAACCGCTCGGTCCCGTCAGCCCGCAGAACGATGCGCAGTTTGCGGACATCATTCGCTGGACGGTTTGGGGTTTGATGCAGGCTGAAGAATTCGGCGTTACCAGCGATAACATTGGCGATTTCATGGGTAGCGACGACGCCGGCATTGGCCGTTTGCTGGGTCTTGGCGACAATGTTGCCGGTGAATTTCTTGGCATTAATGACCAGTTCATGGTCGATGTCATCACCCAATTGGGCAACTATGGCGAGATCTTCGACCGTAATCTCGGTCCTGATACGATTTTTGGACTGGAACGCGGCTTCAACGATCTTTGGACTAGGGGTGGCCTGCTCTACTCAGCGCCCTTCCGTTAAACCGAAAGCTAGCTTGGCCTAGCGCAGTCAAAACGGGACGCGTCAACATTTGGTGACGCGTCCCGTTTGCTTTTATCGACTGTTCGCTGAAAGCAATGCGTTACGGTCGTAACAGATTCTGGCGCCTCTAAATGCAGGGCAATCGCATCAAAATCACTGTCCACCAATATGCGAATTATTGAAAAGATAAATCGACCACAGAGGCACAAAGACATAGAGAAAAGCATGTATGTGATAAAGATACAGTCGTATTTCTGCTATAAATGAGAGAACAGCGCAGATTCCTTTCGCCGTTGGTAGCAGATTTGGAGATGGTTCACCTTGTAATGTACTTAAACTCGGTGCCCTCGGTGTACTCGGTGGTGAAATTTTGCACTGAATACAGACCCGCACTTTTGATGCGATTGCCCTGCCGCTAAATGTGAATCATTTGTCTAATCGTCGGCTTTTGCATACAATGTACAGAAATAAGACTCTTGTTGCAAAGATATAAATTTCGGTTTCTTTAGGAGTAGCTAATGCAGATGCGCGCCAAGACACCGAGCGAAAGCGTTCTGCCCGCGGTCTTTCGCGATGGCAGAATCTTGAAGGGAATCGCTCAATTATGTTTTGTCCTTATCGTAGTGCTGCTATTAAACGATTTGAGTACGCGTATCAACACCGCGCTGGAAGCAACCAACCAGTCCCCCAATTTTGAATTCTTGCAAAATCGCGCTGGCTTCGACATTGCCGATTCCGGCGACTATGAGTCGAGCGATAGTTACATAGATGCCTTCAAGGTCGGCTTCATCAATACATTGCGTGTTGTGCTGCTCGGCTTGGTTGCTACCACTGTGATCGGCATCATGGTCGGTATCTTCCTGCTGAGCCGGAATTTCTTGGTCCGGACCCTGTCGCGGGCTTATGTTGAAGTGCTGCGCAATACGCCAATCCTGCTGCAGATCTTCGCCTGGTTCTTTATTGCGATTTTTGCCTTGCCATCGCAGCAGGAAGCCTTTGCTTACCCGCGCGAGGGCATCCGTAGTCTGCCCTTGCTGCAATATGCCATTTCTTTGTTCATCATTTTTGTTATCTGGCAGTACGGCGGCAGCTTGCGCAACCTGATTTGGCGTACGCGCATAAGGCAGGGTGGCATCACCATCGTGGTTTTGGTCAATCTCTTGGGCGTCGTGCTGGTGGGCGCCGGAAGCCCGATTGAATTCCGTCCGGGTTTATATATCAGTATCAAGGGTGTCGCCATCTTCGAGTTGATACCTTCTTCAATGTTCGGTATCTGGATGGTTTTTGTGGTGATCGGCTTGGTGGTTGGGACGGCGCTTTGGCGCTATTTCGGCTACGTCACCGAATCAACGGGCCGGCCGATACCGCGTACCCGCTACGCGATAATTTCAATCTTGGGATTCGCATTGATCGGTTGGGTCGTCCTGGGCATGCGCCCCACGCCGACGGTTATCCCGATATTTGACGATGACAAGGACAGCATCGTCGATATGCCATACGATGATGCCTTCGAGTCCGGCCTGTTGACCATCGAGCAAGAATTGGAATTCACCCGGCAACCGCTGCTCTATCGTCCGCCGACCCTGGACCGGCGTGGCCGCAATATCGAGACCGGCATCGAAATATCGCCTTCGTATCTGGCCGTCTTCCTGGGCTTGGTGATATATACGTCCTCATTTATTGCCGAAATCGTGCGGGCGGGCATCCAAGCTGTGCCAAAGGGCCAGTTGGAGGCATCGCGAGCCCTGGGCATTTCTCAAGGCGAGATGCTGCGCCTGATCATCTTGCCGCAGGCGCTGCGGGTGATTATCCCGCCCATGGGCAATCAGTATCTCAATCTGGCCAAGAACTCGAGCTTGGCAATCGCAGTGTCGTACACGGATATATACCAGGTGGCAAACACCATCATCAATCAGTCGGGGCAATCCGTCACTGGCATTGTGATGATTATGCTTTCCTATCTGCTGATAAGCCTCTCGATTTCGTTGCTGATGAACCTGTTTAATCAGCGATTTCAGTTGGTGACAAGGTAGGCATACCATGGCAGAAAACAGAGGCGTTGACGCCACCCAATCGATCATCCACTACGACGAAGAACCCGCGCGATCGCCGCCCAAACTGGAGGTGGGCTTGCCGGCCTGGCTGCGCCAGAATCTCTTTGGATCGCCAGCGGATATCGTCGTGTCGATCGTGATGGCGGTCCTGGTGCTGGTGCTGGCGGTCGGCTTCTTTGAATGGGCTGTACGCACCGCCAATTGGTTTACCATCATCAACAATCAACGTCTGTTCATGATGGAGCGCTTCGAGCGCAGCCTGGAATGGCGGCTGGCTCTCACCGTGTTGCTTTCGGCTCTGCTAACCGGCGTGAGCATTGCCGCTTGGGCACGTCGATCGCTGCGCATGTTGACAATTGTCGCGCTCACGGCGCTGGTCTTGATGGCCATCCTGCCACCGCTGATCAATGCCACGATCTCGCAGCCAAAGTCCTATTTGACGTCGGGCAATGTTGGCATTGTCGACCGCGCCTCTTCATTGACGCCGCAAAAGAATCTGGCGTTTATTGCTCAAGCGGGGGAAACGGTCTCGCTGCAATTGGCACAGGACGAGGTTGTTGACGTCGAGACGCTTAGCAAGCTGCCTGGATTTTCCGACCGGGCGGCCAATGCCTTGGCCAATGCTGCAAGAAATCGGCTCAAGCAAATCGAACTGACCGGCGAAACCTTCGATCGAATGGTCAGCCGGGAAATGACAGAAGCGCTAGAAGAGCGTACTCGGTTGGTCATCCGCACCCTTACCCGCACCAATAATATGGAAGCGTCTACATTCGAATACGTGGGCTATCTCGGCGAATACTTGACCGCGACCGATGCCTCAATCGCTGAACTGAAAGCCTGGTTGAAGCGGCTGGGTGTGGCTGTCAAAGGGCTTGACGAATCCGAAGAAGCGATTAACGCGGCAGCGAACGCAGTGGACGACGCGGTGGATAATATGACTGCGGACGACCAAATGACTGCCGAGGCGCGGGCAGCCATCGTGGAATTGACGGCTGCGATACAAAACAGCGCACAGATCGAGGACCTGGGCAAGCAATTGATCCTGGAATTGTCGGAGGATCTGATCGGTGAGCCCGACCAAGCCGACGACGACGAAGATCTTATTGAACCGGTGAAGTGGGAAGAGCGACTCCTTCGTGACATGTTCGTGCGCCTTCTGACGCCGCAATCGGTCATCGATATCTACGATTTGGCTCAAACACCGATGCAGGTTTCGATTCGCGATGCCGAGACTTTCGCGGTGTTGGCGGAGGGCGTGGTCAGTCGCGCGGGGGAGACGGTCTCCTATGTGATACCGCAGGACGGCTGGTACATCTTGTCGAAGGACGCAGTTGAGGGCGAAGAGGGCACTGGAATCCTGGTGGTAGGCGGCATCTTTCCGATCCTTGAGCGCACCTTGAGCGCGTCCGAATCGCGGTTTGTGCGGTTGACCGACAACGAGTTGGAAATTTTTGGCAGCCGACCACGAATCGACGGCAAGGCCGCGCCGATCATCGCTTTGATCGACAACCAGTTCCGCGGTTTGCGTGATGTGCCAACCTATCTGGTGCATTTTATTCCGCTCTTTCTCGAGCAGATCGAGGTCTTGCTGCTGCCATTCTTCATCACTGTCGCCTTGGGTTATGCCCTGGGTCGGGCGGTTGCGCATCTACTTGGCGAGCAGACGATATTCAATAGCAACAACAGCCGTGCCGTCGTGCTGGCAACTGCGATATCCCCTTTGCTCATCCTGCTGGCCTATTTTGCGATTCTGGATGGCGAGGGCGCGATTGAAGGCTTGCCGGCCCTGGTCTTGAAAATTGTTGCTGCATTTGCCGCAGTGCTGCTCGTGCGGCGCATCGAGAGTTGGCTCAACCGCACAAACGGCGGGGAAGAGTCCGAAGCTTCGATTGCCAAGCTGCTGATCTACGGTTGGGGCATCTATCCCTTGGCCATGTACCTGATGGCATCGGGCGCCGGGGGCTTATCGGGCGCCGCGATCGGCAGCATATTAGGCGGTTTGCTTTGGCTGCTGCTGATGTACTTCATCGGTCTCAACTTCTTCGGCAGCGCGGGTTACGCATTGCTGATTGGCGGATTCTTCCTGCAGATCGCGCAAGGTTATGTCATCAATGTCGTATGGGAAAACTGGATTGTCGACCCGGTCAGTTCCGTGCTGATCTGGTTGGCTTTGGCGATCGTTGGCGTCGGCTTGGGATTATTGGGCTTCGCGCGCCGTAGTGGCATTGACATGAACGCCAAGCGCATCGGTTATCTGGTCTCTTGCATCGTATTTGTTTTCGTCTTCACAAATTCAAATCTGGTTTCAGCAAACGGTGACGGATCCGCAGCGACAATGGTTGCCATCGCGACGGTCTTGTGGCTGGGCTGGATGTTCTTCAGCGGGTCGCTTCATTGGTCCTCCAATCGCGTCATCATCGGCTTGTTGCTGATGACATTTCTGTGGATGCAGACCTGGACCCATGTGGACCGTTGGTCAACAGTTTATTTCATCATTTGGCTGGCTGTGGGCGCGATGGCCTTCAAGCGCGGGGAAGAGGCGCAAGGCGATAAACTCAAATGGAAACGCGATGAAAGCGGACCGGTACTGTATCGCTATCCCAGGCGAACGATGGGCGCGTTAGCGCTCGCTTGGTTTGTTGTGCTGCTTGTCATCCCGAGCTTTGTTCTGGGGCTGGAATCGCAGGGCGTACTGCAAGCATCGCCACATGATTTGCTGCCGCTTTCCGACAAGCGCCTGTGGGGCGGTTTGATGCTGACGATGCAGCTGACGATTCTCGGCATAGTAGCTTCATTTCCGATTGGCTTGCTGCTGGCATTGGGACGGCGCAGTAACCTGACTGTTGTTAAATACACTTGTATCGTCTATATCGAAACGGTTCGCGGTGTGCCTTTGATCACCGTGCTCTTCCTGGCGACATTGTTGGTGCCCCTGATTGATCCGACGCTGGCATCGGTAGAAAACGCGGTACGGGCCTGGGTCGGTATCACCTTGTTTAGCGCCGCCTACTTGGCGGAAAACGTTCGTGGCGGCTTGCAGTCGCTCGACCTCGGACAAACTGAAGCCGCGCAAGCGATCGGTTTGTCCGGCTGGCATACGACGCTTTTCATTTTATTGCCACAAGCCTTGCGCGCTGTGATTCCGGCGCTGGTCGGCCAATTCATCTCTTTGTTCAAGGACACCTCGCTGGTATTCATCGTCGGCTTGGCGGAAATTACCGGTATCGCGGTGCGTGTGGTGGCGCAGCCGGAGTTCTTGCAGCGGCGGCAAGAGACCTTCCTGTATGTCGCGATGATTTATTTCGTATTCAGTTACATCATGTCATATATAAGCCGCCGCGTCGAAGCGACCGGCTCGGGCGCCGCGCGGGCTCAGCAGTTGTGATGATAAGAGACTCTTGGGATTTCCCGCCCAGCAAAAGGGATTGATGGAGGACATTATGGAAGACGGTACCAAGCAATTGATGGGAGAGGACGAGCCGATCATTATCTGTCGGGAGATGAACAAGTGGTTTGGCGATTTCCACGTCTTGCGCAATATCTCTCTGGAGGTCATGCCGCAAGAGGTGCTGGTTATCATTGGGCCATCCGGCTCGGGAAAGTCGACCTTTATCCGCTGCATCAATCGGCTGGAAGAGCATCAGGACGGGCAGATCATCGTCGACGATATCGAGCTCAGCCATGACGTCCAGAACATCGCCGATATCCGTCGGGAAACCGGCATGGTTTTCCAGCAATTCAATCTTTTCCCGCATTTGACGGTTATGGACAATATTTCATTGGCGCCGATGAAGGTGCGGCATTGGGCGCGCGACAAAGCCGAACAGCGCGCCATGGAACTGCTGGAGCAGATGGAGATTCCCGAACAAGCCTACAAGTATCCGGGACAGCTATCCGGTGGGCAACAACAGCGCGTGGCAATCGCTCGGGCGTTGGCGATGGAGCCGAAGATCATGCTATTCGACGAGCCGACCTCGGCGCTTGATCCGGAAATGATCAAGGAAGTGCTTGACGTCATGAAAGAGTTGGCGAATAGTGGCATGACCATGTTGGTGGTCACGCACGAGATGGGCTTCGCGCGCGAAGTGGCGGACCGCGTCATCTTTATGGATATGGGGCGTATTGTCGAGCAGGGACCGCCGGAGAATTTCTTCAGCCCGGATATCGTGCATCATCCGCGTACTCAGGAATTTCTTGATCAGATACTCTAGTCATTGCTAGAGCAAGGCAAGTAAGGAAAAAGTCCCTCTCGCGCCGCGGGAGGGACCTTCTGTTTTGGCCTAGGTTTCGAGTTTGTCCAATTCCGCTTGAATTAGCTGTCTCAGCAGATCCGGATTGCCGTTAAACACCGGTTGTTCGCCGACCATGAAGGTGGGCGTGCCGCGGATGCCCAGAGCCTCGCCGCGTTGGTGGTCGAAGCGCACCGTCTCTACATGGATACTAGACAGAAAACAGGACCGTAGCGCGTCGGCATCCAGACCGACCTGTGCGCCGATTTCAATCATGTCATCGGCGCTCGACTGCCCCGGTCTCGTCAAGGTAAACAAGGCATCGTGCATAAGCCAAAACTGGTCATTGCCCTGGTCCAGGGCGCATTGTGCAATTTCGGCGGCGGTTTGACTGTAACCCGGCAAGATAATGGGAATATCCCTGTAGGTGAAATTAACCTTGCCGTCGAATGCTTGAAGGATGTCTTCGACTACACCTTGCTCGTGCCAGTATTTGCAGGCGCTGCAGCCGTACGCGCCATATTCGATCAACGTGACGGCCGCGTCCGGATTGCCTAGAATCGGGTCTAGATGCTTGCGTTCGGTCAGGACCATTTTGGACGACTCGTGTCCGTACAACTTGGTATCCGGATAAAATGCCGCCCACGCGAACCAGAAGTGCGGGAAAGCATTGATCGACTGCAACTGAGTCCCTTCGAGCTCGCCCGCAATCGCTGTGCCGAAGATATTCCAGTTGCTGCCAGTCTGTTCGTCGACGATGGCATCGCCGTCGGCGCGGAAGCTCAGCGTTTGGCCGTCATCGATAGCTCGCTCGAACAAGAGCGCCATGCCCACATCGCGCGAAAGATCAATGCTGGCTGCGTCCAGGGCGCTGAAGGCGCCGGGCTGCCAGATCGCCACGACATCCACGTCGCCCACAGTATCATTGATCACCCGGGCTTCGGACAAGGCTGCAAAGGGAAACGCGATACGCACATCGCCCAGTGTTGCGCCAAGTACGCGTTCCGTGGCAAACAGCCGGCCATCGGGCTCACCAGAAAACAGAAAAGGCCGCGCGCTGCTATCGTAGTTGACGTAGGGATTGGCGCCATAAAATCGGCCATTTGTCGAAAGCACCTCGCCATGCGGGTACTGCTCTTTGAAGGCGCCGTAACCCACCAGCTGCGAGGGAACGATGTCCAATAGTGTGTCAGTATGCGTGCCAACGATGCCTTCGCCGGTCAACTGTTGCCACAGGCTTTGTGTCACGTCGTCCCACATAATGAGATCGCTTTTACGCAGCAAGCCACTTACTCCGAAACGCAGCACATTCTCGCCTACCCTACGGTCGAACACGATGGCGCTGTTGCACAGGGGACAGAATGTGACCGCGATCGGCGTTTCGCCGATGGTGTCGTTGGCGATTTCATGGCGCGTCAGAATAGCCAAGGGATAAGCGCGTGCGATGCCGTCAATCTCAAGAGCGATGACCGGGGACGCGTCTTGTAGCCAGGTATCTGCTGTGGCCAGGTCATCAAAGGCCGGGTTGTCGATAGGTGGAATACCATCGCGCCCGACTCCGCCAGAAATGATCTCGTTAAATACGCCTTCCTGATTTCGGCAAACATCCATCAGATCCCAAACAGATTGCCAGTTCTCCAGCACTTCTGGCCGGTCAAAGGGGGCGGGCGGCGTATCGCAGGTGAGCTGAGCTTGCGTGAAAGCCGGTAGCAGCAATGCGGCAAGCACTATGATAATCGGAAGCGTTTTGCGGATATCGTGCATCATACGTCCTTTGTAGTGAATGGTTATTCGATTGAGTACAAAATCGTGTCGGGATAGAATGCTGCCCAGGCAAACCAGAAATGCGGGAAGGCGTGCAATTGGCTTAGGCTGATTCCCGCCAATGGACCAGCGGTCGTTTCGCCCCAGATGTTCCAATGGCTCTCCGTTTCGTTGTCGATGAATCCGCCGGCAGCTTGACGGAAGGTCAGCACTTCGCCGGAAGGCAGTCGTCGGTCGAACATCAGCGCCATGCCGACATCCGTGGACGCATCGATATCGCCCGCGTCGAGGGCGCTCACCGCGCCGAGCTGCCAGAATACGACGACGTCGCGATCGGATACGCTGTCATTGATAACGGGTTCTTCTTTCAAGGCGCTGAAAGCATATGACACGGCTTGATCGCCGATGAGCGCGCCTAGCACGCGTTCTGTTGCGAAAAGGCGATTGTCGACGGGTCCTTTGAAGAGAAAGGGTTTTGCGCTGCTATCGTAGCCAATGTAAGGATTGCGCCCATAACCCCCGAGCGGGCCGCGAAGCACCTTGCCCGCGGGATAACGCAGCTTGAAGACTTCGAAGCTGACCAGCTGCGAGGATACCATACGTAAGGTGTGACCGCGCAATTCGCCGACAATGGCCTCGCCCGTCAGTTGCTGCCACCAGGTCTCTGTCAGATCGTCCCACATGACCAGATCGCTGTAACGCAAATTGCCCGATACGCCGAAGCGCAGAACCATGTCATCAACGCGGCGGTCGAAGACCACGGCGCTATTGCACAAGGGACAGAAGGTCACCGCAACCGGTACGCCACTGACAACATCATTGACGATCTCGTGGCGGGTCAATACTTCGAGCGGATAGGCACGTGCATCTCCCTCAATGTCCAGCGCGATCACGGGTGATTGTGGCGACAATTCAACAGCATGCGCCGCCTCAACGAATCTCGGGTCATCGATTGGCGGGATTCCGTCGCGCGGCACCCCGCCCGAAATCACCTCGTCCATGTCAATGGCAGCGTTGTCGAAGTCGGTTTTCCAGCCCGAGCCGGGGGTCTGAAACAGTCCCTGCCCGACGACGATGAAGGCGGCCACGATCAGCACAAGGTATGCCACATCTTTGACGTTTTTCTTGCGCTTTGTCACTCCGTTGGGTCTCCGATCTCAGTGGACGCAACAAACCGGGAAATTTTCGGTCTTGAACGCCCGGCGCGACGTTAGATGCCGTAGACTTCCGTTTCCGGGTGGAAAGCGGCCCAGGTAAACCAAAAGTGAGGGAAGGCGTCCACCCACTCCAACTCGTTTCCTTCCAGGTCACCGGCGACAGCTTCTCCGTAGGCATTCCAGGTCGATCCCGATTGCTCGTCGGTGAACATACCATCTTCCTGCATTACGAATGTCAAGGTCTGTCCGTCAAGGGTCGACCGGTACAATCCCGCTGTGCCAAGATCGGCAGCGTTGTCGATGACCGAGTCGCCCAGCGCGCTAGCGACACCTGCCTGGAAGAAAGCCACAACAGGCGTTTCGCCGATCGAGTCGTTTATCACCCGTTGCTCACGCAAAACGGTGAAGGGATAAGCTTTGGCGATTCCATCCACGGTCGCCGCCAACACGTGATCCACCGGTGAGCCAAGCCGTTCGTCGATTTCGCCTCGGAACAAGAATGGTCGTCCTGGCCGACTATCGTAATTGGTGTAGGGGTTGGCGCCATATTGGCGCGCGAAACCGGAATCGCGCGACAAGACCAAACCTTCCGGATGGCGCTCTGCAAAGCTGGAGAAGCTGATCACTTGCGAAGGAACGATTTCCAGCAGAACGCCGGCATAGCTCCCCACAAGGCCTTCGCCGGTCAACTGCTGCCACCAAGTCTCGCTTTGACGATCATACATGACGAGATCGCTATTTCGTAAGAAGCCGCTAACACCAAAGTCCAGCACCTCTTCGTCGACGCGGCGATCAAAGGTAATCGAGCTGTTGCAAAGCGGGCAGAATGTGACCGCAACCGGAACCCCGGCGATTTCGACATTGGCTATTTCGTGCCACATCAGGATCGCTTGGGGATAAGCGCGAGCGTCTCCTTCAATCTCGACTGCGATCACCGGCGAACGATCGCTCAGCCAGCTAGCTGCTTCCGATACTGGCTCCATATTCGGGTCTGTGAGTGAGGGAATGCCGTCCTTGGTAGGATTGCCGACCAGAATCTCTGCGAAGTCGACAATGCTGCTGCAGAAGTCGGTCGACCAATTGGCCGTTCGCAAATGGCTAGGACTGCAGTTTTCCTGGTTTTGCGCCTGGTTTGAGGAAAAGCCAAAGATCCAGACGAACAATAAAAGAGTTGAGACGGCGGCAACTGTCATCATTCCGCGCCGACTGAGCGCCTTGTGCATGCATGCGGTCCTTTCTCAGTACAATTGCCCTCATTTTAGAAAGCTCAGATTACGATACCCTTACAAGTGCGGCGCTGGTGAGCCAAGGGCGCAGTCCATAACGTTTGCGCTCATGCGCAGACGTTAATCGCACAGGCATACATCAACGCGTGGAATCGACTATAATTGCCAACGGTACCTGAAACGACTATGACGCCCGAAAGATAGGCATTGATGTCCCGCTCACGCGCACGCGCCAATCTGATTCTCAACGCGCTTTTTGCCGCTCTCACGCTAATCGGGCTCGTCATTGCCGCCTTTGGAATCGGTCTCGATCTTTTCCCTGGCACGACGCCTGGCTTTAACCTGCCGCAACTGTTGGCGATCGCTGGCGGTCTCATTTTGGCGGCATCGGCATTTGCGCTGCGCAGAGAAGATCTCCGCCGGCGCCGTTTGGTCGCCTGGCGCAAGAATGTACTCGCAGCGTTGATCATCGCGACCGCTACACTGCTCGTCCTGGAGATCTTGCTGGCGATTCTAAACATGTCGACTTATTTTCCGGCCCAGATTCCTGAAGAATACTATAGCGGCAAACCCTGGAACATCTGCGACGAGGCCGGCTGCCATTACGACCCGGAGGTCCTGGAAGAAGCCTGCCAGATTGGACACGCTGAAGGGCGATACTGCTCTCTTAATCGACAGGGATTTCACGATTTACAAGAATTTAGGGCGAGCGATGATTTGCAAGGAAAGTTTCGCATCATCGCCCTGGGAGATTCGTTTACCTTTGGCATGTCAGCTGACTTGGGAGTGTCCTATATCGAGAAAGTCGAGACCGATTACACCGACGTCGTATTATGGAATATGGGAATCGCCGGCACGGGAACCCGACAGGCGCTACAGTCCTTTTCGGTGTTCGGACCGGTTATGCATCCTCATTTGACCTTGCTCGGTTTCTATATGAACGACTTCAAAGACAATATGGTGCCGATCCAAGGTCAAAAAGTGGCGACAGACGCCAGCGAAGAGGAAACCTGGTTCCGCTGGGAGGATCGCTGGGGCAACACCATTTTGCTGGACCTTCCCTCCACTTGGTACTATCGCGAACAGCGGAAAGATCCGCCCGCGAGCGAGCTGGAGCGTCTTGTTGGCATCACTCGCCTGGGAACGCTGGTATTGCGGCTATTTGATGTGATTGGCGACAGCGCTTACGAACGCGTTCGAGTAACGAGGGAAACGGAAGTCACGCGCAAATACCTAGCCGATTTGCGCGATGCTGTATCAGCACAGAACAGTGAACTATTGATCTTGCTAATCCCGCATCGCGGCGACCTGGTTTCACCGGGCGGACGCTATTTGACTGCTATTCAATTAATGGAAGAGCTTGAGATCCCGTTCATTGATCCGCGTTTAGAACTTGACGAAGCAACGGACTACACGCGAAGACCCGATGTCCATTGGAACAACGCGGGTCACGAAAAGATAGGAGAGCTATTGAGCCAGTGCGTGCACGCCTTCCGTGATGAAGGGGACTGGTCTAACTGTACGTATGTTGTCATGTCCTGAGCATTGGGCATTAAAAGCCAAACGTCCCAATTCATCATGGGACGCCTGGTATATTTGGGGGGTGTCCTGGTTCCGTGTGGGGACAAAGAACCCGGACGTGCGCTCACTCTAGCATATTTTGTAATACAAGAAATGACGCGTCGCCTTTGTTAAACCTTCGCTTTTTCTACGCTTAGCCTACGCGGAATTGAGAAGGGTTATACAGTGCTTGAATGCTCCAAGTACAGTTTGAAATGGCTATCCGGGATCCCACACGATGCCGCCTGCTACTGTCAGCAGGAGCATCGTCCACAGTCGTTCTTCAAGCCTTTTTGGGACGCACTCGATAGGATTGCCGAAACCCGCAGCAGCCCTAGGCAGAGCGGCAGAAGCGCGCTTGGCTTATGTGAAAGACGTCTACAATGTGAGCTTGCTTCGCTAGCTAGGAATCACACCAACATCAGCAATGCGGCAGCATGGAGCCGACTGCGACTGCTAAGAGTCGCGTAAGCGACCCTATGGACTGTATAGATACCTAATCTTAGTCAGGTTAGGACATGCCTGATTCGGTCAAGCACAACCGCCGCTGCGATTCCGAGGCGATGTATTGGATGAGCTAGGGCAATGGCGCGCGAACAAGCGTAACGATCAGTGAATTCCCGCAGTGGACGCTTCTATGCTATCATCGCGAAAAGACCCACACAGTCCCAAAAGGCATGCCCGCAAAGCGATGACGAAAAAACGCAGCACTTACATTTGCTCCAATTGCGGCAAACGCAGTTCCGGCTACTTTGGCCGCTGCCCGCAATGCGGTGAATTCGAAACCATGGATGAGCATGTTCTGGAAACGGCGAAGACCCGCAACCAGCGTCATTCATCGAGCGGCGGTCAACGGACGCCTGTACGACTGGAGGAGGTCGGGCAGGGAGAGGAAAGTCGTCTGCTGGTGCCGATCAGCGAATTCAACCGCGTCCTCGGCGGTGGCTTGGTGCCGGGCAGCCTGGTCTTGCTTGGCGGTGAACCGGGGGTGGGCAAATCCACGCTGATCATCGAGTTGGCGGCGCTTCTGGCACAGTCTGTCGGAAAAGTGCTCTACGTCAGTGGAGAGGAGAGCGCTCGCCAGATCAAAATGCGTGCCGAGCGCATGGGTCTGCGAACGCAAGATCTTTTTCTGCTAGCGGAAACCGATCTTGGCAATATATTGGATCAGATCGCCGCGTTGAATCCCGTGTTGGTCGTCATCGACTCCATTCAGACAACCTACACGGACGAACTTAATTCTTCACCGGGCTTGGTAGCGCAAGTACGAGAATGTGCCATTCGCTTGCAGTCGCTGGCCAAGAACTCAGGCGTGAGCGTATTGATGATCGGGCACGTGACCAAAGACGGAAATATCGCCGGGCCGCGAGTGTTGGAGCACATCGTTGATACCGTGCTTTACCTGGAAGGCGATCCCTTCCAGCAGTATCGCCTGTTGCGCAGCGTCAAGAATCGCTTTGGCGCAACCAGTGAAGTGGGCGTCTTTGAGATGCAGGGGCGGGGCCTGGTCCAGGTGGAGAATCCCTCGCAGGTATTTCTGGAAGAACGCGTCGTCCAGGCCTCCGGTTCCGCCATCGCAATTACCATGGAAGGCACGCGTCCACTCCTGGTAGAGATGCAAGCCCTAACCAGTCCTACATCTTTTGGAAATCCACGCCGCACGCCCAACGGCGTTGATATCAATCGCTTGCTCTTGATCAGCGCCGTTTTGAGCAAGCGAATCGGGCTCAAGCTGTGGGAACAGGATATTTTCGTCAATGTCATCGGCGGTATCCGAATTAGCGAGCCGGCCTCTGACCTGGCGATGGCGGTTGCGATTGCTTCCAGTTATTACGATCGCGCTGTCCCGGCGGATCTGGCAATTGTCGGCGAGGTCGGCTTGAGCGGAGAGATTCGACGGGTCGGTCAGCTAAGTATGCGCTTGAATGAAGCCCAAAAGATCGGATTCAAGCGCGCCCTTGTTCCCAGGTTGACGCGCAACGCCGACGAGATACCGCAGGGGATCCAGTTGCTACAGGCGCGCAATCTGTCCGAAGCGCTGCGGGCAGTATTCTCGAAAGACTGATGAAGATCGTATGACTAGGGATACTTTCGGTTGAGCAGACGCGCATAGGGTATCGTCTCGCGCACGTGATTGAGTCCACATATCCAGGCCACCGTGCGCTCGATGCCGATGCCGAAACCGGCATGGGGCACCGTTCCAAATTTGCGCAAATCAAGATACCACTGGTAGGCTTCGCGTCCCAAACCCATCTTGTCGATATTCTGCTCCAGCAACTCCAGCTCGTGGATGCGTTCGCTGCCACCAATAATCTCGCCATAGCCTTCCGGCGCCAGCAGATCGACACTGCGGCAGACCTCGGGACGTCCTTCTACCGGTGTCATGTAGAAGGCTTTTACGGCGGTAGGGTAGTTGTAGACAAAGACCGGCTTATCGAACATCTCCGCCAACGCAGTTTCGTGCGGGCTTCCAAAATCTTCGCCCCATGTTATCGTCACTTCGGCCTTTGCTTCGGGATCCTCTATCGAGTCCCCTAGCCCTTGGAGCCGCTCGACGGCATCGTCGTAGCTGATGCGGGCAAAGGGCGCTGTGATCGCGCGCAGGCTGTCCTCATCGCGCTCGATGATCGCCAGTTCCTGCGGGTGCTTTTCCAAGACCTGCGCCACGACATTGGTCACCAAGCCTTCTTCAATTTCCATCAATTCTTCGAGGCTGCAAAAGGCGATTTCCGGCTCCAGCATCCAGAACTCGATCAAGTGACGGCGCGTTTTAGATTTTTCCGCGCGGAAGGTTGGCCCAAAGCAATAAACTTTGCCAAAGGCCATTATGTTGGCTTCGTTGTAGAGTTGACCGGTCTGCGCCAGAAACGCTTGATCGCCGAAATAGTCGACCTCGAAAAGAGTTGTCGTTTCTTCACCGGCCGCCGGCGTGATGATAGGCGTGTCCACCAGCAGGAAACCTTGATCGTCCAGCCAGTCCCGCATCGCCCTGATGATGGTGGCGCGGATGCGCAAGATCGCCCACTGTCGGTTGCTGCGCACCCACAAGTGGCGGTGGTTCATCAGGAATTCGGTGCCATGTTCTTTGGGTGTGATCGGGTAATCCTCTGCCTGTTGCACAAGCTGTAGTTCTCGGATGCCGATTTCGTAACCGCCAGGAATACCGGGCGCTCGCGCATCAGCGCGGACTTCGCCAGAAATGACAACCGAAGACTCTTGCGTCAGCCCGCGGGCAATTTCGAATGCTTCGGCGTCCATGTCTTTTTTGAACGCGACACATTGCGCTTGGCCACTGCCGTCGCGCAGAAGGATGAATTGCAGCCTGCCCTTGCCGGTCTTGTTATAGACCCAGCCGCGCAGGGTGACTTCTTGACCTATGTAGCCGGCAATATCCTTGATCTGTATAACTTCTGCCACAATCCCTTCCTTTGGATGCAATCGGTGGTTCGTCCAGCCAGTATAGCATGACTGATCTAAGCATTTAACACCTCGGCTTTACGTCAACCACATTGCCCACAGCAGCCCTCAGCAGCCGATCGCTGATCGCCAGGCCCATTCCTACAGGTTTCGGCGCACGAGCCAATATCCACTTGACTCCACGCTTGTCAAGCGACCTTAGTGCTGAAAACAGGCGCAAAGCGGCCTCATCGAGATCAGCGCCCAAGCTCTCGACTATGACATCGAGATCCGCAAAATGTGCCACATCTTCCTGCAGCGCCATCACGCCAATATTGTCTCGTTCATCGGCAAATTTTTTCATGGCAGCCCAAACGGCATCGTCTTCGTCGCCGCGAAAAAGAATGACATTCGCCCGTGGTGAATAATGTTTCAGCAGGCTGCCAGGGGACGGCGCAGCGGCGACACCATCGGTTAGATATTGAGGTTGATAACAAAGATCTGGAACGATCAAGCGCAATGCTTCCAGCGAGACACCGCCTGGACGCAGCACCTGCGGGACTTCGCCAACCAAACTGACGATGGTCGATTCAAGACCAATCGATGTGTGACCCCCATCAAGGATGATGTCCACGTGTCCTTCCAGGTCATCAACAACATGTTGCGCGGTGGTGGGGCTGGGGCGCGAGAATTTGTTGGCGCTGGGCGCGGCGATGGGTACACCCGCCGCGTGTATCAACGCCAGGGCAACCGCGTGATCGGGCATGCGCACAGCAACCGTGTCCATGCCAGCGGTGAGATTAGCTGGCACAGCTTCATGTTTGTTCAAGACCAGCGTCAACGCGCCCGGAGCAAAGCGCTGAAACAACCGATAAGCTGTCTCAGAGACCGAATCCGCAACATGCGCCAATTGGGATAGCTCAGCGATATGAACGATTAGGGGATCATTGGCCGGGCGCCCTTTGGCGCGGAAGATTTTCTGCACGGCAGACTTGTCGAGCGAATTGGCGCCCAATCCGTAGACCGTTTCCGTGGGGAAGGCGACCAATCTTCCGTCTTTTATGGTTTCGCCCGCCAAACTTATCGGTCCCGGGTCCGGATGCAGCGGATCAACCTGGAAGAAGCGTGTCTGGGTAGTGTATGGTTCGCGCATATGACTGGCGCAGCCTGCGTGTATGGACAGTCTCTTGCGATGACTGGTTGTGAAGCCTGACAATTTCTGGCGTATTCTACCATGCAGGAAGCCCAATTCGTCGCCGAAGATGAAATAGGCAGTTGCTCAACGCTAAAGTCCGATTAATATCTATATCGTATTGTTAGAGAGACGAAAACGGAGAGAATCAGCTATGACAGTATTGGTTACAGGCGCCGCCGGATACCTCGGCAATCAGATCGTCAAGAAACTTGTCGCCTTGGGCCATCCCGTTCGCGCGATGGCTCGACACCCGTCCAAAGCGCAATTGCGCCTGCAAGAGGTCGCTGGCAGCATCGAGATCGTCGAGGGTGATGTCACCGTGCCAGATAGTCTGACCGCCGTTATGAACGACGTTAGCGCGGTCATACACTTGGTCGCCATCGCCATGGAGAAACGCGGACAGACTTACGAACAGGTCAATTATCAAGGCACAGTCAATGTATTGAACGCGGCGCATGCGGCTGGCGTCAAACGTTTCATCAATATGAGCCAGAACGGCGCCCGCAGCGACCTGCCGTATCGATTCCTCGCTAGCAAAGGGCGCGCCCAGGAATATGTAGCGGCATCTACAATGGAGTGGACGGCGCTGCGTCCCTCCGCCATATTCGGTCCGCAAGACGAATTCTTTAATACATTCGCGCGTCTGCTGAAATTGACTCCGTTTGTATTTCCGTTGATCGGCGGAGGCAAAGCCGAATTCCAGCCGGTTTCCGTACACGACGTTGTCGAGGCGGTAATCCGCAGTCTCGACGATGACGGCACCATCGGCGAGGAGCTGGCGCTGGGTGGCCCGGAAGTGTTAACTCTGGGCGAAATCGAGCGGCGCATCATTGGCGCTATGAATAGTTGGCGGCTGCTTGTGCCGGTTCCGGTCGCGCTGGTGCGCCCGGTGGTGCAGTTGATGCAGACGGTATTGCCCGGCTCTCCCGTGAGCACCAGCTTGCTGGAATTGCTCGCGGTGCCGAATACCGTACCGAACAATGCGCTAGTAACTCACTTTGGCATGAGTCCTATTCCTTTTGCAGGCGAGCACATCGAATATCTGAACAACAATACCATCGGCGATACCTTCGCCAAGTTCTTCTGCAACGCTACTGTGAATTGAGTTTCAGCAGGTCTTCGAATATGCGGCGATAGGCATCTGACGCGGTTTCGACCGAGAAGCGCGCGCAGACGTGAGCGCGCCCAGCCCGTCCCATGCTTTTGTGTAGACTGTGATCATCCAGCAGGCGTGTCACCGCCTGCGAGAATCCGTTGAGGTCGCCGGGGTCGATGAGGAATCCGGTCTCACCATGGCGCACTGTCTCCGCCGGGCCGCCTCGGTTGCTGCTCACAATTGGCTTGCCACAAGCCATCGCCTCGAGATTGGCTTTGCCGAAGCTCTCAAAATCGGAAGCGCATACCACCACATCGGCGGCGGCGTAGACGTTTTCTACATCGTGGCGAAAGCCGATGTAGTGCAGGCGATCACGCAGAACATCGTTTCCTTTTGCATTCTGTAAGACTTGGTCTCGGTAGCGACCATCGGCAGCTACGCCAAAGACGCTGTCGCCGGCGACAACAAAGCGCGTATCCGGTCGTTGGCGCGCAATGCCCTCTGCCAGTGATTGAAATGTGTGGTGTCCCTTGACGCGCTGGAAGCGGGCGACCATGGCGACAACAGGCGCATCATTCGCGATGCCCAATTCGTCACGCAAGCCCGTTCCATCGAGATCGGGATGAAATCGCTCGGTATCCACGCCGGGATAAACCACGGGCACATTTTCGACTGGTATGAACGGGGGCGTACCGAGAAAGCCATCGCGTATGGCAATTGATCTAGCCACCGTTATTGGTACGTCGCGAAAAAATTTCCTCTGCCATGGTTTCGGTTTAAACCACCAGCCCCAGAGCGTGAAGACGAGCGGCACTTCAGCCAGTCGTGCCGCCGGCGCGATCATTGGCAAGCAGTGATAATCACAATGTACGAGATTGATTTGCTCCCGGCGCAGCAGATCAGTGACGCGGTTGACCACGGGGAAGCGCGCCCAAACCCATGGCAGAAACAGAGTCGTGGCGCCGCGAAAGGGGATGATATGGACCGGACCGACCGTGTCGCGCCAGCGCTCGCTCAACTGTCCTTCGGCCGGCAGTAGCAGATGACATTCGTAGTCTTGGGAATCGAGCGAATCGGCGAGCGTCAGCAGGTCCGTTTCGCCGCCGCCAAGACCGGTATACCAAGACGCAAACAGTATTCGCTTCATCGATACGACCTGTTTTACTCGCAGAAGGGCAGGGCGAGGTATTGTTCACGTTCGACGCAGGTCAGCTCGCGCGGCGTGATTCGCTCTCGAACCCGGTCAAGTAACTCACTCGCGGTTTCGACCCGAATGAGCCTATATACGCCACTGGCATCCTTGGTTACAACATGCAGGCCATCGTGACTGAGGCTGAAACCCAATACGTTATCAGGATGTTGGAAACCCTGCACAAGGGCCTTTGATGCCAGATCCCATATCAGCAGATTCTTGTCGACGGCAATGTACAACCAGTTTCGCTCTTCTAGAAGCGCGATGCTCCGCACCGAGACGCCGCCGGCGGTGAATTCATGAAGGCTCTCGGCGCTGGTCGTGTCGATGACCTGGACGCTACCATCGACGCGCGCTAGCAGGAGATACTTGCCATCGGGTGTCAATTCGCCGTAAGCGACATCAACAAAGGTTTGGCGCTGGATCGAATCCTCGTCCAGCGAGATTACAGTCAGGCCCGCCAAGCCACCTCCCAGGCGAACGAAGAAATAGAGACGATCGCCCGTATCGCTAAATGCGACGCTGAATCGATCAGGCGTGGCAAATTCGGGCGCTAAGCCCAGCGCGAAGGCTCCGGCCGGGTCCGCGTCGTCCCCTTGCCACAGCAACGCGCCTTCCGGATGCAAGCTGAGGACCGCGCTGCCGTCGGCCGCAAATCTGGCAAGCCTGGTTTCTCCAAAGCCACCCGTGTTCAATTGCTGTAACTCATCATCGCCAGACCGCAGCAGCAGCAGTTGGTCACCTTCGGTTTCGACCAGCAAAGTCTCGCCATTTGGCGCCAAGTGTAGATTTGTTACCGCGTCAGAATCAACTGACCAGCTCGCGTCGATTTGGCCATTCTCCGCGTCGACGAGTTGGATCTCGCGCTCAGTTGATATCGCAAAGTGTGAGCCAGTTTCGTTAATCTGTGTCAGACCACGGGCCTCGCTTCGGAACAGGATTTCGTTGTCGTCCAGTTTTTCAAGCCGCGTACCAATGTCGCCGCTGATGAGCAGGGCGGCGCCTGCCTGGTTGATTGTGATGTCGTCGGCGGACTCATCTAGCGCTCGAGGACGATTCGATGTCATTGGCGCTAGATTCCAGAGATAGACAGTACCATTAATCGCCTGTCCCAGCGCTATCGTGCCGCGCGCGTCGACCTCGATTCGCGCCAGAGGCTGCGGCGAAAAGCCCACTTGGCGAATCAATCTGCCCTCGGTGGTAGACCAGGTAACCAGCAGATTGTCGCTCGTTAGAGACAGCACCGTTTCGGAATCAAGGAAATCCGCCGAGACCAGTCCGGCCGCCAATTCGCCATCGAAAGTCCGCAAAACGGCCCCGTCTTCAAGACCAACCAGCACTGATCGATGCTCGCCGATGCTGTTCTTTACGCCCAGCAGGGCGGCGCTTTCGCCAAATGCGATAAATTCGAGACTGTCAGTCGCGCTAGCGATACTTCCTCCGCTGATCAGTGACCACGTGAAGCCCTCGGAAAGCCGCGTCAGTTGCTCTCCCGTCGATGGATTCCAGAGTATAAGGTCGCCGGTGTTGGGATCGCCGGCATAAGCTGGCAAACCGCGTCCGCCGCTATAGGCGATGCTGCCGCTTCGGTCGTAGCCCAGGTAAACGCGAGCTTCGGTATCCGGAGAAATCAGTTCCAGGGTGTCGGGTGAATATTGGGCCATGCTGATCTTGCCGCCCGCATTCGACCAGGCGAGAAGGAGCGCGTCGTCGGCGGTCACCATCAGTTCAGTAATCGACAGCCTGTCCCCCGGTTCAGGGGCAAAACTAGCGAGACTTTCCCCGGTAGTGAGATCCCAAAGGAAAAGTCCATCTTGCCCGGCAGTGACCATCTTGCTCTCTGTTCCAACCATGGCTATAGCGCGCATGGGGCCCTCATGCTCGTGCAAACGGTATCTCGCGGCGCCGTCCTCGCTGGATCGAATGACCACTTCGCCATCCTGCGCGGCGGTGATCAGCAACTGTCCGTCGCCGCTATAAGCGATTGCGCTGATGTCGTCATCATGGTCTTCAATTTCGTACGCGAGCAGCCCGGTCTTAGCGTCAAATACAAGCACACGTTCACTTGAGCGTGGGACCAGAGCAATTTGCTGGCCGGACGGATGAATCTGCAATAATGAGATATTGTCTATCGTTGCCGTTGGGCTTCGCTCGACCACTTGGCGAAGGATATGAAGAGCCGGCCAAGGATCTTCGAGGGTCTGTGCGGCCTCCCAGGCCAATGCCAAAGCCAACTCAAGGTCGCCTTCGCTGAGCGTTCGCTTCGCGCCGTCTACAACTGCTTGCGCTGCGATCTCGCTTTGCAGCTGCGCCATCTTTGTCTTGCGGACATTGGCAGCGTGCATCGCCGTCGCTTCTAGCAGGGTCGCGGTCATCGCCGCTTGCCCCGTCGCGATTTGCGCCTGGGCGGCGGCAGTCGCCAGGACCACGTCTCTGATATGAGCGCTAGTAGCCGCGAGGTTTGAAATCACCTGCGCAGCGCTGTTGCTTTCCGCTGTAGCGGTTGCGGCGATCGAATGCGCCGTTCTTGTTTGCTGCTCGCTAGTCGCGAAGTAAACTGCCGTGGCGGTTGCCGCGCTTTGACTGGCCATGACGTTCTGTACGATCCCGACTACCGCAACAATGATCAAGATAGCCAGCAATCCAAGCGCGACAAGCGTCGGGGAACCACGACTTGGCAGCGGCTTTTGCCGACGGCTGGCGTGGATATATTCGACGAGAAGTTGCGATGGCTTGGGCAGTCGATTGGCGCCGTCCGCGAGCCACTGGCGCGCCTCTTCGGCCCGGTCCTGCGGCAGCAGTTCGCCCGTTCGCTGCTCCAGATTCCATTTGCTGGCGCTGACAAGGAGTTCGGTATGCAGGCGCAGGTGAGCATCAACTTGCAAGAGTTGAACCAAGGTACTGATGCTAGATTCGTGATCATCTTCGTCGCGAAAAAAAACATAGGCGTTTTCGGCAATCGCAGGGTGTACATCGACAGCGATGTCTTCATTGACGATCAAACTGATGAAACGTTTGCCGTTGGTGACCGAATACTCGACCAATTCATTGCAGAGCTGGCTTTGGGCGGAATCGGGTGTCAGGACGATGGCAATGGTGTGCGAGCGCAGCGCTGCCTCCCGCAGCGACTGCGGACCCGTCCGCGACTCGCCAAATTCTTCATCAAACCGGCAGACGACATTTTGGCTAGTTAGCTGTTCAGCCAATCGGCGCGTGAAGTCGATATCTTCCGGGTGGTAGATGAAGAATATGTCGTAGATGCTGCTGCCATCTTGCATGGCGCTGGTTCATGCCCTTGGGAAGCGAAATCTGTCTATAGCATAGTTCCAATTTGGGCTCTTCACCAGTCGGGATGCGGTTGCGCCGGATGCGCGCAAGCCGCTGTCTGGCGGTCAAAGAAAGACCGCCGGCATCTGCCAGCGGTCTTTTTGAATCTTCTTGTTGATCGGTCGTGTTCGAATGCGATCAGCCGGCTTGATGCGTGATGCGTCCCTCCAGCATGGCGCTTATCGGGCTGTTAGCAGCGATGTAATCGGCTACGACCTGATCCAGCGGACGTCCCTGATCGTACGGGTTGATGGCGTTCTCGGCGAGCACGGAGTAACCGTCTCCGCCTGCTCGTATGAAGTCGTTGGTGGCGACGCTGTAAATTGCATCCGCATCCAAGGCGACGTATTCACCATCTTGCATGACGTCGACGCTGACGATGCGACTGCCAACTTCCTGAGTTGCGTCGAAGGTATAACGCAGACCGGCGACCTGCATGAAGCGACCAGAAGCGCCGTCAAGTGTAGGATTGTTGTTCTCGTCGAGTTGAATGCGGCTGACGCTATTCTCGAGGACTGCAGTCACGTCTGCGCCCGATAGCTCAAAGGTGCTGATCAAGTTGCCGAAGGGCAGTACTGTGAGAACTTCGCCCAATGTCACTTCGCCCTCGTCGATATCCGCGCGGATACCACCACCGTTTTGGAAGACGATATCGACACCCGAATCTTCGAGCACGGCGTCGCTTATCACGTTACCCAATAGACACTCTTCGATGCGGCAGAGGCGCGGGCTGGTGCCGGTCAAGGCCACGGCGGATTCGCCAACGGGTTTGGCGCTCAATTCAGCGATCGGTACCGCCAAGCCGGCGATCAAATCGCTCAGGTCCGGATCCGGGCTGATGTAGCGGCTAAGCAAAATCGCATCGCCATCCCAATCGGAAACCAGGCCGTCAGCGTCAAATTCGACATCCAGGCGACCGAGGTAAACCGTCTTGGTGCTAGCTTGAACGACCAATACCGGTTCACCGCTAGCGCTCTCTACCACGGTCGGATATTCGCCACTGGCGTCACTGTAGGTGTTGCTAAGGAAGGTATTGGTGTGGCCGCCGACAACGATGTCCACGCCGCTGACGCCTTGCGCAACTTCCAGATCAGCGCCGTATCCAATATGGGTAACGAGTATGATCTTGTTGACGCCCTCGGCAGCCAGCTTGTCGACTTGCTCTTGAGTCACGCCGATTAAGTCGTATTCAAATACCAGGTACTCGCTGGGTTTGGCGAGAATGTCGGTTTCCGGAGTGACCAAGCCAATAACGCCGATCTGCTCGCCGCCAACCTCGAGGATGACTGAAGGCTCAACCAAACCTGCCAATACCGGATCTTCGCTGAAATCGGTATTAGCGCTCAAGGCCGGGAAGTTCAAACCATTGACAAAATCGGCTAGCACCTGGCTGCCGTCGTCAAATTCGTGGTTGCCTAAAGCCATGGCGTCGTAGCCGATGGCGTTCATGATCTGAACGCTGTCCTGCCCGCGATATTGGACATGGAAAAGCGTACCCGTGAAGCGATCGCCACCGTCCAGCAACAGGTGGTTGTCAACCTCGTCGCGAATCTGGTGAACAACTGTGGCTTGCCGCGCCGCGCCGCCGTCGCCGTTGCGCTGCGGCTCGTGGTGACCATGTACATCGTTGGTGTGCATGATCGTCAACTCGAAGACATCGTCTTGCGCGCCGGCGACACCGACAAGCAAAACGACCAGGACTAATACACAAAAAAGTTTACGGTTCATTTCATTCTCCTCGCATTTACGAAAACAGGCCCGTTGCCGCATAAGAGCCGGTCACGGACTACTTTACCATTCAACATGAAGTCTAACATAGGTATGCCCTTGACGGCATTGTGAATATTGTAGAATCAGCGCGAGCGCGGATGCGTGATCGTTCCGACGACTTGGCACCAGGATGGTTCGGGCAGGGGATTGAGCTGGAGTGTCATTCCCAATCGCTCCATCGTTGCTTGCGAAGCGATATTGTCTCTTTCGGTCGTGGCCACTATGCGGGCAAGGTTCAGCTCATGAAACAGGAATTCCAGCAAGGCAAACCCAGCTTCGCTGGCGAATCCTCGCCTTCGAAAGCGCGGCAAGATGCCCCAGAACAAGCCAACTTCCGGACTAAGCAGGTCGTCACGAGCTTCGCCCCTCAGCGCGCCCCAGGGGATGACCGTCGGCACTATGCCTGCCGAGCCGATGAATTGGCCCTGCGAGCGCAATTCCAGGGCATAGTCTGCATAAGGTGGCTGCCCGAGCTGAGCCAGTTCGTGGTAACTGTCGATTGTCCATTGCAGCCAGTTTACAGCCCTCTGTCGCGGTTCTTCAACGTCGAAGACTTGCGCGCGCAACCGAAGACAGTTTTCGATGTCGCGCTCATTAAACTGTCGGATACGCAATCGGTTGGTAGACAGGTCGACGGGTTTCATGTATTCACTGCGCTCAATGACTCATGTGCGCAAGTACGAGGCGCCGTTGACGTCCACGATGCAGCCGGTGGAAAACTCCGCGCCCGCGGATGCCAGGAAGAGCGCAACGTAGGCGACGTCTTCCGGTTTGGCGACGCGCCCAAGCGGAGATTGATTTCTGATATCATCGCCGTCGGGTTGCGCCAGTCGTTCGGCGGCCATATCCGTTTCTACAAAACCCGGCGCCACCGTTCCCACAAAGATATTGTGGGGCGCCAGCAGCCGCGCCAAGGATTGCCCCATGCTATTCAAACCGGCTTTACTGGCGCCATACGCCACCGCCGTCGGTTCGCCACGGAAGGCGCCGCGCGACGAAATATTGACAATGCGTCCACCGCCGCTTTCGATCATCTTGCGGGCCACACAGTAAGTGAGATTGGCGGGGCCGAGTAAGTTGACCGACATAACGCGCTGGAAATGCGCTTGCCACTCCTGGTAATCGACTTCAGTGAGGGGTCTCTCCTCGTAAATGCCGGCATTGTTGATCAAGATGTCGATGTCTCCCATCCGCTCTACGACCGCATTGACTAGAGATTGCACGGCGGCGGGATCTGCCAGATCGGCGCTAAAGGTTTTATGTCCGTCTCCTGATAGCATCTTAAGCGTCGATCTCGCCGCGTCCACGTTTTGCTTATAGTGAACAGCGATCGTGCCGCCCCGTTCTGCGAACTGTCGGGCCACTTCTCGCCCGATGCCGCGAGAAGCGCCGGTTACCAGTACAACTTTGCCATCAAATCGCATGCGACGCGCCTTCCATGATTTTGCACGGTAAACATGCATTATATGTGGGTGAGACGCTTAATCCAATGTTTCCGAAGGTTTCAAAATGAACGTGGCTGTTTTCGTATGGATCGATAGGCCGGTCCACGACGTAAAAATCCCTCCATGGACCGCCATGGAGGGATCGAGACCGTTCTTATAGAAGGCTATTGACAGGCGCCTGTCGTAGTGACGTAGTCGGCGCTGATCCAACCGACGATCCCGTAGTAGTTCACTTGGAACCAGGATGTGACATGCATGATCGACGTTAAGCTAACGTCGTTCAAGATCACAGCAAGCACGGTATCGCCTGCGGGCTCGTTGCGCAGGTTGAGGATGTCGGTGGTCGTAACCGTACATTCAGCCAGTGGGATTTCCAAATCAGTGACTAAACCGGACGTCATGAAGTCGAGTTCCATTAACACTGCCGTGCCTTCACGATCGACATCCGCGCAACGCTTGTCGCCGTCCGTGACGGTACGCAAGGCAACGATCGTACGTGGCGACGTTGCAGCGTCGAGCAAGATGATCGCGCCGGTGTCCTGGAAGCAAATCCTCACGCCGTTTTCTGGTACAGTTCCCCAGATATCGATTGCCATCTTAAAGCCATAGTTGACAATGATCTGGTTGCCGACGCCACCGGCATCCCGCTGCTGACATTGGGTTCCTGCACCATAGCCGGTCACCGTTACGCCAGTGGGCAGCGATTCGCAAGTGGGCGTTGCGGCTGTTGGCACCGCTGTCGGTCCAGACGCAGCAGACTCCGCCGTCGCCGTGGCAACAGTATTTGCCGCTGCACTTTGAATCTGGAAAGCAAATGAACCCGCCAGATATTCGGAGGCGCCAATGTCGCAGAATCCCTCCAGTCGTTCAAGTCCGCGCTGGTCTTCCTGCAAGCAGTAACTCGAGTTTCCGCTATCGATGGCCGGGCTCGCGTCCTGCAGCAGATAATAAACCGGTAGTCCAGCCAATTTTAGCAGCAATGGATCGCTTACCAATTCGTCGTGCCCGCAGGAGCCGTCTTGAATCAAATTGCCAACGTTGCTGTTCAGTGTGCCGGAACAATCTTCCACGGTATTGCCGCTCAGGATGCTGTTGTATAGATGATGCAATGAGTTGTCGAAGATACCGCCGCCTATCTCTGCGCTGTTGTCGACGATGGTCACGTGGGTTAGGGTCGTGGATCCGTCGTTGTAAAGGGCGCCACCCTTGTCTGTCGCGGTGTTTTCTGCGAACGACGTATTGGTGATTGTCGCGATGCCACCGCTGACGTACAGGCCGGCGCCGTCGTCTGTCGCGCTATTGTTGTCGAGTCCACTCTTGTCGATCACAAGATTGTTCTCTTCTCCACCGGCAAAAAAGATGCCGGCGCCAGAAACTGCTTCATCCACACCAGCCGTGTTACCAGTTATCGCGCTGTTGGTGATAACAACGTCGCTGTTGTCGGCATAGATGCCACCACCGTGGCCTACGGACGCGCTATTGGAGATAACGCTGTTGTTCATGGACAAGGAGCCGTTGCTAACAGCGATGGCGCCGCCGTTTGATTCGCTAGAACCAGCAGTCATTGTTAGACTCGAGATTTCGAGCGAGCCGCCGTCAATATTGAAGATCTGATAGCTATCGTCTCCGCTTATCTCGAATCCTGCGCCATCAATAACGACTGCGGAGGTAATGCTCAGCGTAGAGGTCAGCGTAATGGTGGCTTCATCGGAACCAGAAAAATCGAGCGTGATCGTATCAGTGCCAGTCTGCGTTTCATCGACAGCTTCGTCTCCATTTTCGCAACTGTTCAGCGGCTCAATCTGCTCCTCACCGTTTGCGGACAGGATCGCGTTATACAAACTGCAATCTTCGCCGACGGTGATGTCGGCAGCAAATGCCCGGCCGAATGGAAGCAACAAGAACGCAGTTACCAGGAAAAGCCACAGCTTGATGGATTTCAGTCTAGATCCAGTCACGTCCCATTCCTATCCACATTTTCAGCAATCATCAAAAGGGCCCCCGCCATTGCATTGCCCGCGCGCACCCGATTTACATTTGTTATATACGATTTTGGATAGATAACAAACGAATAAGCGACTTATTTGTCGCTGGTGTCAAGTATTCCGGAGCTGATAACAATTTGCCTGGGGGCAGGTGAAGAGGACCAAAAGGGATATCAAGGGATATCAATGTAAAGAGTCTGCCATCGCTCGAACCAGATCAAGCGTCATCATCGCGTCACCCATCGCGTCGTGTGCTTTTCCAAGAGAAATGCTCTCTTGCGCGACGGCGCTTGTCAGCTTATGCCATACGTAGCCGCGACCCTGCCCGTTACGTTTGCCGTTGAATTTCGCGTACTGCTTCATTGCGCAATCGCGTTTGCCAATTCGAATATCAGGCAAGCGATAGCGCGCGACAGTCTGCTGCAGCAAACGCCAGTCGAAATCCATGTTGTAGGCAATGACCGTTTGTCCCGCTAGCAAGCTCGAGAGTCTGATGTAAAGGCCGCTGAATATCGGCGAATTGACGACGTCGGCGTCCGTGATACCGTGTATTCTGGCAGCGCCCGGGGGGATCGGGATGCTCGGCTTGATCAATTGGTCAATGACCGCATTGCCTTGTCCATCGACAACCGCGATCTGCACGATCTCGTCGCGTTCGCCGAGGCCGGTCGTTTCGGTATCCAACACGTAAAAGTTGCGCGTCACGAGGTTTTGCGCCCATTGAATCGCTTGCCGCCGATGTGAGGGATTGAAATGCCTGGTCATACCTGCGCCCGCGTCAGCCGTGGATTGCCGACTGCATTATATCACAGCCGCTACAGGGCAGCGAAACGATCGACCGCGCTTACAGAAAATGACAAGTCTCGTGCTTCATCGCGCAAGGTCAATATCTTAGCAAGGTAGAATTGACTCTGCTGACCTCTTTTGAGCCATTCGGGACTCTTTTTGTTGAATCAACATAGGCAAAAGGATTGTAAATTTCCTCAACCTGTGATAAGCTCCACATATCGTAGGCTGAGTAGAGGAGGTGGTCAAATAATGAACGGTGATAAGGGGGCTACCCTCTAACCCATTCACACCTCTTAGGGAAGCTCCGTTAGGGGGTACTCCCGACTAACCGAAAGACTGTGAATTCGACAGTCAAGGGACCGCAGACTAATCCTCTGGGGTCCTTTTCAATTCTCAAAGGTGACGATCCTGTCGAGCTCTATGTCATGCAATTGCTATGACAATTGTCCTCGCGCAAAATGGCGTACCAGACCACATCTTTGTACTGGTTTCGATGAAGTAAGGCCTGTCGGCGTATACCTTCGTATCGCATGTCCGCCTTTTGCATCACGCGTCCAGAAGCCGCGTTATGGACAAGGTGTCCTGCCTCAATGCGATTGAGATTGAGTTGCTCGAATCCAAAACGGATTAGCAGCCCTAAGGCTGACGTTGCCAAACCGCGCCCCCAGAAGGGCTTGCCGATCCAGAAGCCGACTTTGGCGCTGTTGTGTTTCCCTTCGGGATGAATGCCCATGGCGCCGACAAAGGCATCGGATGATCTGTCCAGGATGGCAAAAACATACGCTTCATCTGATGACCATTGCTCGCGCACCCGGTTGACGAATTCTTCTGCCGCATCCTGCGAGTAGGGGTGAGGGACGAAGGTGTTTTCCGCGATTTCTCTCGCGCTAGCCAATTCGAGGACCGGCGCGACGTCCGCTGGCTCAAAGGACCGCATCTTTATCGATTCATTTGCCAGAACCACTGGTTCCATGAGGCCGCGTCCTATTGCGCTGTGTCACAATCCAAAGTTGGGCGGTTGTCGCTTGGTCTCGGCTGCAGCGTAAGCTGCGCTTTGAATGTGCGTTTGTCGCGTATGACCAATAACTCCACTTCATCGCCCGGCCTCGTGTTTTGGATCAAGTAGGCATTCAAGTCATCCAGGTTTCTAACGTGATAGTCATTGATGGCGACGATGAGATCGCCCCCCGCACACACCGCTGTGCCGCGGACCTCAATGGTCTCGCGGCCGCCATGCAATCCGGCCAGAGCCGCCGGAGATCCTTGAGTCACGCCCTTCAGCAATACGCCGCGACCTACGGTCAAGCCCAGTGCTTCGCTCAAGCCCGCTACGCCATATCCTCCGTCCTCCGGCATGACCGAAAGACCCATCCAGGCATAGTCCACGCGGCCACGCTCTATCAACTCGGGCACGACGCGACGCATCGTGTCGGCCGGAACGGCGAAGCCGACGCCCTGGAAGACACCATTGTCCGAGCGGATGGCCGTGGTGATGCCTATCACCCGGCCACTTGAATCCAGCAAGGGTCCGCCAGAGGTTCCCGGATTGACTGGTGTATCGATCTGTATGATCGAAGGGTTATCGAAACCGGGCATTTTTGTGCCATTGATCAACTCGGCCGAGCGCAGCGAACGTCCTAGCCCGCTGACGATACCCATCGTCATTGAGTTGTTCAAACCAAATGGGCTGCCAATGGAAATAGCGCGTTGCCCCACCTTTAAGTTTGCTGACTCGCCAATTTCAAGGGGCGTCAGTCTTTCCTCCGCGGTCTCGATCTGAAGAACCGCCAGGTCGCTAAAGCTGTCCAAACCCTGTAACCGGGCGTCAATCACCCAAGCGTTGTGCAAAGTGACGGTTATCAAGTCCGCATCTTTAATCAAATGGGCGTTTGTGACAACATGGCCCAGGCGATCGTAAACGAAGCCGGATCCCCGCCGTTTTTCTTCATTGCCGTTGCTCACGTCCCTAAACGTACTTACCACGTTGACGACGGAAGGGCTGGCGCGCTCGAAAATGTTGGTGATCAGGTCGTATTCGGCGTCCGCCGCCGCGACTATCTCTGCCGCCGCGGACCCAGCGTTGTTCGTCTCGGCCGGCTGCGGGAAAACAGGGGTCCCGCCGTCGTCAACGCTGTCTTGACCTTGCAGGGCGCTGCACGAAGAGAGCAACACTATCGCGATCAGGCAGAGCAACGAGTAAGCTGTTGGCCGTATGCTACCTGGCAGTTTGCCGTATCCCGGAAGCAAGACGCGATGTGAGCGTATTTTTGCACTTCGGAATTTAGCCGCGTTCAGGCGCCAAAGTCCAATTCTAGCCACAATAGAGAATTTGCCAGCGAGGCACGCCTTACACAGGTTGCCAATGACAGCGATAGAGAACAAAAAGATGAAGATCATTGAAGACATGCTTCACTTGCCAAACAGCGTATACCGCGACGAAGGCGATTGCGCCCTCAGGCTAACTCAAGCTACTGCGCAGTTTCTCCGCCAGATCACGTTGAGCGGGATCAAGTTTTTCAGGAACCGAAATCATGACCCGAGCATATAGGTCGCCGTAAGCATTGTCCGTTCTGAGTTTAGGCATACCCTTGCCGGTCATCCGCAGCTTTTGGCCTGTCTGTGTGCCGGGGCGAATTTTCATGCGGACGGGGCGTGTTAAGGTCGGCACTTCGACCTCACCGCCTAGCATGGCAGTGAAGACATCAACCTTGACGTCTACGAAGATATCATCGTCTTTGCGATCGAAAAGTGGATCGTCCGCAACGCGTACCACGAGGTAAAGGTTGCCGGCCGATCCACCGCGCATGCCGGGATATCCTTCGCCGGCAAGACGCACTTTGGTTCCGGTTCCGGCGCCGCGCGGAATCTGAACGGTGATGTCGCGCCCGTCCTTGCTGATGATGCGCTGCGTGCCTTCGTACGCCTCGCGCAAGCTGATGCCAAGCTCTTGTTCGATGTCCTCGCCAGGACGCGGATGAGCCGCGTTTGCTCGGAAGCCGCCAAAACCGGCGCCTCCTCGATGCCGGCTGCCGCCACCACCAAACATGGTCTCAAAAATATCGGACATATCGTCCGTGCGCACTTGCCCGCCAGCGCCACCGAAGGGGTTCTGCCCGTTGAATCCTTGATAATGCTGCCAGTTTTCACCATGGCGGTTGTATGCCGAACGCTTCTCGTCATCGCTCAAGATCTCGTACGCCTCGTTGACTTCTTTGAAACGCGCCTCGGCGGTGGGATTGTCCGGATTGGTATCAGGATGATATTGCTTCGCCTTTTGGCGAAACGCTTTTTTGATTTCGTCTTCGCCGGCGTTTCGATTTACGCCGAGCACCTCGTAATAATCTCTGGCCATTTTCTGGTTCCGCTTTTTGGATTGACAGACATCCCGTAGGCCGGTCCAAGTGCGACGCCCCAAGTAAAAGGACGCGATCTCGTTATTGCCGACTTCATTTTGGATGAGTCGCTTATCTGCACATTGTACGTCTTGCGAAACAGGCGGTCAATTGAGACCCGCGCACAGTTGGCTGGATGGAAACTTTTGGCGGCCTGCTCTCGTTGACGTGTTGCAATCATAATATATCGCGTAGTGTAAGAATTCTGTTGGTAGCCAGGTTTGCGCGTATGATATGATAGGCCCGATCGCGTCCTCCGGTTATCAATCGGGAACAGAAATGAATAGGCGCAAGCTTTCGTCGGGATCATCGCAGTCAGTTGAAGACTTCTTAAAGGCCGTCTACACCTTGCAACGCGAGTGTGACCGCGTATCGACGAATGCGCTGGCGGACGCGCTAAATGTAAGCGCGCCCGCCGTGACCGACATGGCGCAACGCCTTGTTGAAGAAGGCACGGTCGACTATCGGAAATATCGAGGCGTACGATTGACGGAAGAAGGCGAGCGGGTTGCCTTGCAGATGTTGCGGCGACATCGCCTGATTGAAACGTATTTGGTGCACGATCTTGGGTACAAGTTGCACGAGATACACGATGAAGCAGAGGCTTTGGAACATAGCGTTTCAGATCGATTTATCGACGCGATCGCGCGAAAATTGGGCAACCCGAAATTCGATCCGCATGGCGATCCAATTCCCAACCTGGATGGGATCATGCCCCACCGAGACTTGCAGCCTCTCTCCCACCTGGCATTGCATACACGCGCGCGTATCCGGCGCTTCGTGATGGAAGACCCCGATATGTTGCAGGATACTCAAGAACGTGGACTGAAGATGGGAAACACGCTGGAAGTTATCTCACGCGAACGTTTTGAAGGTCCAGTCACCATTCAAGTACAGTCGCAAGAGCCAATAATCATTGGCCATAAGATGGCCTCCCACATCCTTGTTGAATTCTTCGACGATCCATGATATAATCCGTTCCCTTTTAAAAATCACATAAAGCGAATGGCGTTCGCGAGTTCAATTGGATGGACCGCGACTGTTTGATTCATCGTGAATTCTTTGGCGCCATTCATAAAGTGTTAGTCTTTAAGTCTTATGCTAGCAGACACGAAACATACTTTTGTCATCAATCGGCGCGTTCGCGCGATACTTTTGACGAATAAGGGCTCTGTCCTGTTTATCAAGCGGATAAAGCCGACGAATCGTTCCCCCTATTGGGTCGCGCCTGGTGGCGGTGTAGAGCATGAAGATCTTGATCTCTTCGCGACTTTGGAGCGTGAACTATACGAGGAGCTAGGCGCCGTGGCGACTGTTCTTGAAACCGCCTTTGTCTTGCAACATCGGAAAGCTGGTAAACTGCTCGAAGAACACTTCTTTGTTTGCCGTTTGGAAGACTATGACGTCAGCAAGCGATATGGTCCAGAATTTGACGATCCGGCGCGGGGCGAATTCATCCCCGAAGAGATTCCCTTGGATGTCGACGCCTTGGTCAATATCAACATCAAGACACCCGAAATGCGTGACTGGATGGTTGAAAACCTCGAGCACTTGCAGCGAATTTCGTAAGTTACCGAAACGTTAGCTCAATTGGTCACAAGCAATCGTAGACTCTAATCTTTGATACAGATCGTTCAAATCTATTCTATTGCAGTGCTTAGTCTCGTATCAATAACATTAGAGTTATGGAAAACGGAGATCTATTGACGCTCATGGTTCTATTTTCGTTTGACTTCACGCTACAATGAAGGTATATTCCCTTAACGTTAGGACCGGCGAGATTGACACTGTCGCAGTAGCAGAAAGCGGGAAAACCAATGAAAAAGTCAAAGATTCTATTGATTGACAATGATACCGCGTTTAGCGCCTCCGTAACGGAACACCTTCACAACGCCGGCTATGAAGTCACCAGCTTTGCAGACGGTCCCCAGGCAATCGACCATGTGCAGCAGCAAGGCCTGCCGCATATCGCGCTAGTCAATTTGTCGTTGCCATCCACGCATGGTTTCGAATTGGCGAATCAACTGAAGTCTATGGCAGATGTGCCAATCATCTTTGTGACATCGTCCGGTGACAAAGATGTCATCGTGGACGGACTGAATCGATATGCCGAAGATTTCATTGTGAAGCCTTTTGACCTGCGCGAACTTGAGGCGCGAGTGCAGGTCGTGTTGGCGCGGATGCCGAGTTTCGACTATGCCAGCGAGCCTATGATCCGAGTGGATGACAACTTAAGCATCGACTTTGCCCACAACCGCATTGTGGTCGGCGGCAAAGTTGTAGGTTTGACACCTACCGAGTCGATCATGCTGCACGTGCTCTTGCGTAATGCCACGCGGGTCGTCGAGAATCGTATGCTTATCGCGCGGGTCTGGCCCTCGGAAGAAGTCTACGAAGATACGCTGCGTGTACATATGCATCGTCTGCGGCGCAAGCTTGAAGCCGATTCCCATCACCCTCATTACATCAGAACGGAACGCGGCGTCGGCTACCGGTTTACGCAACGTCCGCCGGAACTGCGCGGCGACAACGCCTAGGAGAATGTCCTCCCAAACGCTCGACAGGCTTGCGAACGCGCCTCTGGCAGAGATTCTGCGACTACTTCTGCGTCAACTTGACGATGCGCTGACCCATCGAGACTACAGTCTCATGATTAGCGATTCACGCCAGTTGGTATTCGCGCTGGAAGCCGCTGAGCCGTCGGATCGGCTCAACGACCTGGTAGCGATCCTCATAAGATTAATTGAAGACAGCCTCAAGACACTGCGTGATCGTTTGTCAGTCGATTTCGCCGGTTCTCTCGCGGCCAACATCACCCAACTGGCCGCCTGGGAAAGTACAGCCGACTTGCTGTCAATCGCCAACGATAAGGCAATAGCCGAACATGAGATCGTTATCGCGTCCGCTCTCCTGGTGGCTTGCGGCAAGAGCGCATACGCCTCTTATCTGATAGATGTGATTGAAGATGACGCCGGCCTAATGGATGTCGACGCGGTGATCGCGCGGCGCATACTGTTGCACGTTGGCGCGATAGACGGAACCAACGCGCACCTGCTTTCACAGGCGCGAGCCTGGTTTCAGGATCAGTCACGCGGCTAGGTCCAAGTCCGTGCGCGGCGAAGTTACCGCCTTGCGCATCGAAACTGCTACAGAATTGTCCCCACGCCGACTCTGCATTATGATGGTGCCGCAAACCTGACGAAGGAGTGTGGCCGATGCGCATCAAGGTGGGGCTGGCGCAAATCTATCCAAAACTCGGCGATCTGGCATATAACCTGCAAGTACACCTCGATTATGTGCGGCAAGCGCGCGAACAGAAGGTCGACCTGCTGGTGTTCCCGGAACTGTCGCTGACCGGTTATCAGGTGCAAGATCTGGTGCCGGAAGTGGCGATCGAGACTGACGCCAAGAACAAGGTCTTCGGCGCGCTGCTGAAGGCCAGCGCCGAGATTGACATCGTCGTCGGCTTTGTGCATCGGGATCGGCGCAACCGCTTCTACATCGCCAATGCCTATCTCTCGGCGGAGGAAGCGCTACACGTACACCATAAGCTGTACCTACCGACCTACGCCATGTTCGACGAATCGCGCTATTTCGCGCGCGGCAACAGCGTCCGCGCCTTTGATACGCGCTTTGGCCGCCTGGGCATGTTGATCTGCGAAGATTTCTGGCATGTCTCGCCGGCTTATCTGCTCTGGCTCGACGGCGCCGATATTCTGATCCTCAACAGTTCCAGTCCCTCGCGCGGTCTCAACAATAGCGACCGCCTGGGCGCGACGCGCTGGGTCGAGATGGCCAATCAAGCTTACGGCAGCATGTTCACCTCCTACATCCTGCATTGCAACCGCGTCGGCTATGAAGACGGCAAGAACTTCTGGGGCGGCTCGTCGGTGGTCGATCCCGACGGCGAGTTCATGACAAACGGCTTGTACTTTGACGAGGCGCTGATCACTCAGGAGATTGATTTGAATCAGTTGCATCGGACGCGCGCGCGTCTGCCGCTGTTAAGGGATGAGCGGCCCGGTCTTGTGCGGCGGGAGCTGGGTCGGATATTGGATGAGAATTTGGGGTAGGTAGTATGAGTTCATGGTATTTTCTTCCTAAACGTTGCGAGTCAGTAGACGAATTCTTTGAGAAACTGGAAACGTACATTGTCCACGAAAACCGGTTGTTACCGGGTAGCAGTATTTGGCTGTTTCGCGGCCAGAACATAGACAGCTATCCGTTACTTCCTAAAGCGATGCGCAAAGAATTTCAGGCACAATTTGTTGAACCTACATTTGAATATGTGAAGGATGTTCTCACGTCAGGTCGCTACGGAGGTCTCAACTGGAACAACCGTCATGAAAGACTAGTGTTCATATACGTACAGCGGAAGTTAGAAGACCGCATAGTTCGTCGCTTCGCGGAATTCGCTGACGAAGCACACTTGGACATTCCGACAGATTCGAAATTGGAGTTAGGCGGCGAATACAGGGCAATCGACGCGCACGATCTGCACCAATTGGCAAATGGTGTTTTACCGTCGTTGCGTGATCCCACGAGCGTAGTTGACGCTCTTGCACAACATCATGGCATTCCGACCCGGTTGCTTGACTGGACACGTAGCCCTGATATCGCAGCGTTCTTTGCCGCCTATGCCGAGCGCAAAACCGTAAAACGACTCAGGAAGGACAAGCACCATAGAATGGCAGTTTGGGCACTTCAGTTCTTGACTCCGATGCGTGAAAGCGACCTAAAAGTTGTTACTCAGTTGAGATCCCGCATCGGCAATTTGAAAGCGCAAGATGGCGTATTCATATTTGATAGCAGAGCAGATGAGAAATACACACCAGAAGATAAGTGGAAGAATCTAGACGAAGAGTTCGGTAGCGACAACTCATACAACACTCGCGGCTACAAGTTTACACTTCCGTTTATTCTGCAAGATGATTTACTTGACCGATTGGAGCAGCGAGGGCTTTACGCTGACCATCTTTGGCCAAGACGCCACGTAGATGGTAAACCAGACTTTGAAACTGTTGCATGCAAAACATTGCAACGACATATTCGACATCCTTATTCATTATTGTTCGGAGGTTCGCTATAACCCAACCAACAACCCTCCTCCGCAACGCCACCATCAACTGTAATGGACCCCAAAAGCTGGACACCAAGCTAAGAGAGTATACTGGTGTTCAAGTTAGGGGATCAAGCTATGTCGATGCGACGGAAGCATCCGCCAGAATTTAAGGCCAAAGTGGTGATGGAAATCCTTGCGGGAGAGATGACCACTATGGAGGCCAGCCGGAAGTATCGGATCAAGAATAGCCTTCTATACCGTTGGAAGTCGGAGTTCTGGGAGCGGTTGCCACAGATTTACGGAGAAAAGCAGGACGTAGAAGACAGGCGAAAAGACGAAAAGATTGCCGAACTGGAGCGCAAGGTCGGGCAGTTGACGATGGATAATGAGATTCTAAAAAAAGCATCTCACTCGTTGAAGTCTCGTCCAGTCGGAAGCGCGGTCTAGTGGGCAGGTTACGCACCGAATTTGCGGTGAAAGATGTCTGTCGTGTGCTGGGTGTGCCACGTAGTAGCTATTATCGCAAGCCGGCTGAACGCGAGGCTGCCTGTCGGGCTGAAAAGGCAATTGTGCAAGTGACAGGCAAGCACCCAATGTATGGCACTCGTCGTGTCAGTGCACAATTGCGCCGTCCTCCGCACGAGCTCGTGGTGAATCGTAAGCAAGCGCAACGGGTGATGCGTGAACGGAACTTGCTTGCCAAAGCAAGGCAAGACAAGACAAAGACAACGGACAGCAAGCATGGTTACCGACGTTTTCCCAATCTGGTCAAGAGCTTGCCAATAACCCAACCGAATCAAGTCTGGGTGGCAGACATAACCTATGTCCGGTTGCCGGGAAGGTACGCATACCTGGCGATTCTAATGGATGTGTACACGCGCAATATTCGGGGCTGGCAACTGAAATGGTCAAGCGGCCAAGAGTTGACGCTGGAAGCGCTGAACCAGGCTCTGCAAAGCCATCCGGCACCGGAGATCCACCACTCCGATCAGGGTTCTCAGTATGCCGGACAACGATACATCGCTCAGCTGCTAAGGCATGACGCGCAAATCAGCATGGCGGCGGCCGGCGAGCCGAGCGAGAACGGATACGCAGAACGGGTGATTCGCACCATCAAAGATGAGGAAGTGTACCGGGCCGACTACGAAACCGTCTCGCAGGCGCGGAATGAAATCGGACACTTCATCAACGTAGTCTATCCGCACCAACGGATTCACAGTGCACTAGGCTACCAGACGCCGGTAGAATTTGAGGCGGCATGGAACAAATGTCCTCTCTAAGATTCTGCATTTCCGTGCCCACTTTTATGGGTCCACTACAAACCCCATCCCCGGCCCTTCCCCATCGCAATGGGGAAGGGTGACTCGTCCTTGAACACGGAAGATTAGACCGGAGATTGCACTAATTTGCGAACAGCATCCCATCTTCAACAGGCGCGCTCCCCCTCTCTAAAGCTTTGGCTGAGGAGCGGACAGGTTTCATCATTGTCATTTGTCGATCACGAAGTTGAGTGTCTGGAATCTGCCGTATCTCAGTACATCTTCATGAAAGCAATTAAGCCCTTCCTTGAAGAGACTCCATTGTCGTCGAAGGTCTCCGTTGGGAAGTCGTCTGTATGGTCGTGTTCTTTTCGCTGCTTCAGCTTGCCTGCCGATCGCCAGTAGCCAGCCTTGTGCTAGCACGAGTATCGCCAGAAATCGTTCCATATGGTGATGACATCTCAGCCGACTCATTTCCAAGTTCCATCCACCGCTTTTCAAGTCCCGAAATCCTTGTTCTTGCCAGTTGCGCATGGCATACTCCCGACCGGTCAATTCAGGATTGTTGGTGACCAAGACCCAAGGCTCGGCGCAGTTGCCCTCCCAGATGGCGCGTACATGTGCCGGAATTCGCCCTCGTTTGATGAAGACCGATCCGCTCGCCGACCATCGCCCACCCTTCCTCACTTCCTTGTAGGGGAGCAGTACGCCCTGATCGGTCATGATCTTGACCGTTTTCTGGACGCGAAACAAATAATGCCAGCCCAATGCCTCAACTGCCTTGCACAGGTCCGGTGATGTGCCGATTCCGCGGTCAGCCTGCACCATGACCTCTCTGTCATCTGGCAAAGCTGCCTTTATCTGCGCTAGCAAGCCGGCAATCATCTTCACTTGACCTTCCGCTGGATAACCTTCTCGACTATTCGCCTGATAACAACGCCATGCTAACAGTATGCAACGACCCTCAAAAGCTACTCCTACCATCATTGCACCAAAGCGACCTCTTATCTTGGTCTCGTCTACCAACAATACCGTCCTGTTACGCGGCAAACGACTCATCACCCAGCGCGTCCAGTCATGCGTAAACTGAGCAACTGACCATTTCCCATCCCTTATGCAACGCCGCAATCGGCGAGCACCACTCTCCGCTTTCTCATTCAACCTGCAATTGCGCGCGATTGCCAATTGCTGGCTGCTCTCGGACCGAATCAATCCCATGCTAAACCTTGCAAGACGCTTAGTTTGCCACACACTGAAACTCGTGAAATGCCTCGCAATTTCCCGTTCCCATTGGTAAAGTACCTTCAGATTCATCAGTTTCACTGTTCTATCCTTTAACCGTGGTTAGACGTGTTACTGATGAATCCTTACATCACTCTCCAGTCACCGCAATTCAAATCAGCACAAACCTGTCCGCTCCTCAGAAAGCTTTGGAGAGGGGGCCGGGGGGCGGGGTAGAAGTGGTCGAAATTTCCGAACACTCGATAGAAAGAGATAACCCATGACCCAACCCACAACCCTCCTCCGAAACGGTACAGCGCCACCCCGTAACTGGTTGCACCAAACAACCGAGCCGGAGGCTGTCTGTGAAACTAGAAGGCAATCCGTAGGCGGCGTGATTTGGCTACGGCCGGTTGGGCATAACGGAGAGTGGTTGTGGCATGTGCTTGCATATCGACGACCGTCGCGCCGCTATTTAGCCCGTCTGTGATGTACGTTCGGTGCTGATCATGCGGCACCAAGTCACCCAAACCCGCCTGGTCGGCAGTTCGTGAGACGACACGCATCACCGTTTAGTCCGCTGTTGGGATATCATTGGCCCAAGTTGCAGAACGTCCTCGTGTCATTGAGGGGATAGAGCGCACGCTCCTTAGCTTCCAAGCTAGTCGTTCTGTTCTAACCCTTGATCCCGGAGCTGGCAATCCCACTGACAAAATATCGTTGCCCCGCGATAAAGACGAAGATTAGTGGAAGTACAGCGATACTAGCGGCAGCCATCAGCTCGTTAAAGGGCGATTGGCCGTATTCTTGTGATCCTTGGATAACGCTGACCGCCAGGACAATCGTCCGTGTCTTTTCGCTACTGGATATCATGACCGGCCACAAGAAGTCATTCCAGGTCCATTGGAAGCTCAAGATGGCCAAAGATGTAATGGCTGGCTTGCTTAGCGGCAGTGCAATTCTCCAATAAATCCGGAACTCGCCGGCGCCATCAATCCGTGCGGCATCAATGAGTTCGTCAGGAATACTCATCATCATCTGTCGGAACAAGAAGATACCGAAGGCATTCATCAGACGAGGCAGCATCAGGCCGACATGGGTATCGAGCAGTTTCAGTTCCCAAGCAGTTATGTACATCGGTATCAGTATCACGGTAAGCGGGATCATCATGATGGCAAGAATCATGGTGAAGAGGATGTCTAAGCCACGAGACCTGTATTTTGCAAAAGCATATCCGGCAAGAGAGGAGAAAAACACCGTTGTTACGACAGTGGGTATCGTGACAATCAAACTGTTCAAGAAAGCGCGCACTATATGCGCTTCGGCAATGACCTTGCCATAGCTGCCAAAGTTTGGATTAGCCGGGAGCCAAACAATGGGCACCGCAAAGATTTCCTCCACTGTCTTCAATGAGCCGGTTAGCATCCAGAGGAGTGGAAAGGCCATAGCCAGGGCGCCCAGCGCCAAGAGAAACCAGGTAACAGCATTAAGAAAGCGCTTGAGTGGGTTTGCTCCCAATTTCCGCGCCAAGCTAGTCATTGCTGTATCCTCGAAGAAGGATCAACTGCAGTAGCGAGATCCCAAACATAAGCGCGAACAGAACCATCGCTTGAGCCAGTGCATATCCCATACGGAGATGCCGAAAGCCCGTCTCATAGATATTGAGCATGAGCACCCGAGTCGCTTCGCCGGGGCCACCCAAGGTCATTGAGTACACCAGGTCAAAGGCCTGCATGTTGCTGATGACAGTGACGACCAAGACAAGGATGATCGTCCGCCGCAGCAGTGGCAGTGTGATGAATCGAAACTCCGCCCAGGAATCCGCGCCGTCTATCCTGGCCACCTCGTACAATTCTTGCGGGATACCCTGGAGCCCCGCCAGGAAGAGAATGATATCGAAGCCGAGCATCCGCCAGATACCCACAATGATCAGCGCCGGCATAGCCAAAGTCGGTTCGCTAAGCCAAGCGGATCGACCCAGTCCGAGCAGCGATGTCACCTCGGGTATAAAACCGAAGGATTGATTAAATGCGTAATTGCCTATGACGCCGACGATGAACAAGGGAATAACCAGTGGCACGAAGTAACTTATGCGCAGGATCGAGCGGAAGCGCCAAGAGCGCTGCAGCAGTACGGCCAGACCCAACGAGAGGACAGTTGTGATTAAGACAACCCCTGCCGTATAGTACAAGGTCACCAAGAGCGAATTCTGGAACTGCCTGTCCTGCAGCAGCCGCGCATAGTTATCTAACCCCACGGGCACGGGCGGGGTGAGGAGCGCCCATCGGGTGAAGCTGCGTGAAAAGGCTTGCAGAACGGGAAAGACGAAAAAGCAGGCGAAATAGAGAATTGAAGGCAGCACAAAGAGATAAGCTATCAACATCTTCCTGCGGTGGAAGGTAAGTTGAATCCAGGGTCTGGTTCGCCTTGTGCTAGCTTTCATGCGACGTCGCGCTCTAGTGACCCAATCCGCCTTTCCGCCAGGCTTCGACGGCGTCGGGCTGATTCTCATCCGGTCTGAAATTGCGGGTATGCGGCATGCTCAACCAGCTAAAGTTGCCGCGTATAGCATAAAGTTCCGCGTTGGTCAGCTCCACTTCAATACGCCCCACGGAGTCCTTGATGGGTTCTGCGCCGCCGTTCCATGCCGGTTGCCACGCGTATTCATCTCCGCGGAAGGCTGCGCATTCATCGAATGAGTAACCAGGCAACGCTTGCCCGGTGACGTCAGATAGTTGAACGCGCGCCCAGCCGTTGGGCGCCCGCACGTTCAGCTTGAGTACAAGCGGCTCGGAGAGGTGCAGGCAACGTGTCATGAGCCGGCCTGCATGGCTCACAGATTCGAGGTACATGAAGCCGTCGCACCTGAGTTTGTGTACCAAGAGCGCAGCGTCAAGCTGGTCAATATCTTTGTAATGCTCGCTATGCGAGCTGCCGGAATAAAAGAGGATGTCGCCCTTGTCATCCGTGACCATTGACGTCGGGTAGATACAGCCTCCCCCTTCCTCGCCCCGGGGGTTGCGCCCTATAAAGGGCGTGCGGAATGCCCGGTTGAAGGCAACACCGTCGTAACTGTAAGCCAACTGCGAGTCGATAGGTCCGTTGCGCTTGAGCAGCCCGACCTCGAGTGGGTCGCCATACATTAACCAAAGCAGACCAATAAACATGCCTTCATAAGGGAATGTCGGCATCCCGTAAAACTGGACCAAAGGCGGGTCCAGAGGGTCGGGCGCCAGCACGCTATGTGGCCCGGTAAAGGTCAGAAAATCTTCCGTATCAATGCGCACAATTCGCCGCTCGGCTTGCTGGGGCCGGGTCATGATGGAATAGTGGCCACGTCCCTCATTCCAGAAGATCGGATACGGGGAATCGGAACAGAAATGATTGTTCCAAACGCGATCTTCAACGTTCCAGTGGATGCCATCGGGCGAATAGGTCAGCCGCTGTGTGAAAACCCGCTTGCCGTCGGCGCCTGCGCTCTCGTACAGGCTCATGGCCTTTAAGCGCTGTCGTTCATCAAGCGGATGGGGATCAAAAAAGACCGGTCCACGATCATAAATGTCGTCATGTTTGAGTACCTGGTTAGGCGCCATCCTTGCGGGCTGATCCTGCGCTCCCGAGAGATCTGGCTTTGTCCAGTGCAGACCGTCGTCGCTCTCGGCCAACATTAAGACCGGGATGTCTGCCGGTACCGACGCCAGCTCCTCGGTCACACCGACAACGCCTTGGTAGAAGGCATACCACTTTTTCGATTGAGGGTCGCGATACACCGTCGGGAAGTTGTATATGCCTTTTGTCAGGCTATCCAGCAGTGTGGCCTCTGGGATCGGTTGGGGGTTTCCCATCTTTCGTACGATATTGTGGTGCGACTCCAGCCACCAGTCATCAAAAAATAGTATGGTGGTCATTTGACCTTCCTCAAGATAAATTACGCGAGAGTATTGTTACCTGGCTGATCCCTCAACCGGAACTGGTAGTTTCACCTCGGTTCCGGTTTTGAGAGATCGATGAATCGCCAAACAAAATTCAATAACCCGATACCCGTCCCATCCCGACGAGATGCCAGGTTGGCGTTTTCTTATCGCATCCAAAAAAGCCCTCAGCTCCCAGGCAAATCCGGAGAATTCCGCTTCAAACAGCAGGGTGTGAGGCCATATTGGTTGCCATACCTTCCCCGGTCCGGTTTCACTGTCGTACAAAGTCAAGGTTGTGCTGTCGTCCACAACTAGCCACGCTTGGTCGCCGTATATCTCAATCCGCTCCCAGGGCTTGAGCGATAGGCCAGATGAACTAACAGACAGGCTGCCAACTGCGCCAGACCTAAACTTCATCGCTATAGTTGCATTGTCAAAGGGATAAGACGCGTTGCCATATTGATTGACACCATATGCCGTCAGGGAAGACAAATCACCCATATAAAATCGAATGAGATCCAAGGCATGACAGGCTGAATGCTCGAGAAACTTTTCACCGCCCCAGCCTTGACACATCTTGGCGGCTATCATCGCTGGTTTGCCAATAGCACCGGAGGTCACCAAGTGATGGGCATTGGCGTAGGGTGGCGCGTACCGTTTGACAAAGCCAACCATGAGTGGCACCCGCTTTTCCTCGGCAAGCTCACACAGGCGCTTAGCCTCTGCCAGAGTATGCGGTAGATTATCCACGCCATCATCCAGAAGCGGCTTTTCTGTGAATACGGGCAGTCCCCTATTGAGACATTCTGAGATGATCTCAGTACGCGTGGGTATCGGTCGTGTGAGTACCAAGACGCCATCTAAATCCTTTACGTCCAACATCTCGCGGTAGTCGCTATACCATTGGAAATTATTATAGTGGGCGGCCCTCTCGCCTGTCTTTTGATCAATATCAGCGCCAGACACAAGTTCTACGGCTTCCCCAATCGTCTGGAGTCGCTTCAACGCCGGGATGTGCTTACCCTGCGCGATTCCACCCAATCCGATGAGTCCTAGCCGAATAATGGAGTCATTCTGGAAAGTAGCTTGCCGCACCTGGTACGCATCTGGTCCTTGCCATCTTTCCGTGTAACCAAATGGAATTGGCAATACGCCGTCGCTCTTTGCGGTCCGTCCATCTTTATTCATTTATTTCCATTCGGCTGACAAATACCCCTCCGAAAGCTCATCGACTATGGCAACCTGATCTGAGGTAAGCGACCGATCGAGTGCTCTTAAGTTGGCGATCATGTGCTCTGGGCGACGCATCCTTAATGAGAGTGCTGGTAATACATCCCTGGAGAATCAGAAGACGACCGGCAGCGACTTTAAGAACCGTTGGCCGAAATTATCGTACCATTCCACCTCTGGGGTCTGCTGCCGCAGCGACGGAAAGCGAGACAAAATCGTATTGATGGCGATCTCAATCTCGAGACGTGCCAGCGGCGCGCCAATGCAGTAATGCCTCCCATACCCAAACGAGACATGGTTATTTTGCTTTCTTTCCACATCGAGAGCGTCGGGCTCTTCAAAATGGATCGGATCTCGGTTTGCGGCTCCCAGCATCGCGGCAACAAACTCGCCCTTTTGAATCCCTTGTCCGCAGATATTGACGTCATCTTTGGCTACCCGGCCAAGGCGTTGAACCGAGGAATCGTAGCGCAGCAACTCCTCTACGGCGTCTGTGATTAGGGCCGGCTTTCGCCGCAGCTTTTGCAACTGATCCGGATTGCGCAAGAGCGCCAGCACGGCGTTGCCGATCTGGTTGGCTGTCGTCTCGTGACCAGCAAAAAGCAGTAAGACACAGAGCGCCAGCAACTCTTCCTCGTTCAGCTTGTCCCCCTCTTCTTCGACAGCGATCAGACTGCTTATAAAATCATCGCTAGGCGAGCGCCGGCGCGCTTCGATGAGGGCATGCAGGTACTCCATTAACTCCAGCATACTTTGCTGGGCCAACTCAGCGCTTCCTGTCGTGACGTGAGCAGCCCCGACAAATCCGTTGATGTTGTCAGACCAGCGCCTGAATTGAGTGCGATCTTCTTGCCGTATGCCAAGCAATTCCGCGATGGCATTTGCCGTCAGCGGGTAGGCGAAATCACCCATCACATCCATCGCCCCGGCCTGTTCAACCCCGTCGAGCAGCTCGTTCACAATCTGGTGTAAAGAAACTCGCAATCCCTCTACGACTCGTGGAACAAAGGCTTTGTGCACCAGGGACCTGACCCGAGTGTGGTCAGGTGGATCCAAGTGAATCAACCATAGCTCAAGCTGACGGCCGAGTGGCCGCATGCGCTCTTGGGCCGTTTCTGGCAACTGACCCATAAAATAATGGGCGCGCGCCGAGGAAAAACGGGGATCATTTGTAACTGCCTTGACATCATCATATTGGGTCAGGATCCAAGCACCGATGAGATCACTCCAGTGTACGGGATCCTCGGCACGCAGCCGGTGGTAGACCGGGTAGGGATCAGATAGCCTGGCTTGATAGAAGGACGTCAGTTGCTCAGAATCCTGGTGCGTTGCCTTCGCCATGGGGAATCTCACTTGTCCAATTGAGACCGGTCGCCGCTAGCGGGGTCGCTCGCGCAGCGACCCCGTATTCCTCGGTTGCAGCCTAGCCACGCTGATCGCGTGCCTACCCTTACCCTTCCTCGTCATATTCCGCGCGTTTAGCCGTGGTGTGTTTGCCGTCGTCACCGACGCCGATACGGTCCGGCCAGGCGTAGTTGTCTTCGTGGTAGTTGCCGAAATCCGCCCACAGGATGTTATGTCCGGTCTCCCATGTCTTGAGAAAATTATCGCCAATGACGGATTTGTCGTGCCACATATCTTCTGGGTTGGGTCCGACAGTGATGCGATAGCGAGGCCCGGATAGCTTGACAGGTTTTATCTCCTTGCGCCTCTCAATCCCGGATATGACGCCCTTGCGGATGACTTCGCAAGAAGCCTTGTGGCTGAGGCTGCGCGCCATCCAGTGTCCGTGCGCGACCTTGACAACGCCGGGTTCAATCCCGGGTACCAATTCCTCGGCTTCACGACAGACGTAATCATCGCCGCTGACAAAGACAGTTGGCACATCATAGTAGCCTCCACCGGAAGCGACGACGCCGAAGATCCCGACCTCAATTCGCTCGGTAGCTTCGTCATTCTCGTTTATGCTTTCAATGTACCAAAGCTGATGCGTGCCAACCGCGCCCCAAGTACCGCCTCTGCAGAAAGCTCCCACGAATACGATTGCGTCCCAAGTCTCATCGAGACCGGGCATAAACGTCGGTCCGCGCGCCCCGCGACCCTGGATGAGTTCCACCGGCGGTTCAAATTCCTCGTAATTCAAATTGAATCCGGTGAAGTGCTTGTCATTGATCCAGATCGTATCGGCGCCAGCCTCGAGCGCGCCGGCGACGGCTGCTTTGACCTCGCCAGTACTCATCTTGCGTTGCCAGAGCGAATGCCAGGTATTGAGCGGCGACTGACTAACAGGATCCGTTGGGAAGTTGACCCCGGCAACCCCCTCCATGTCAAAGTGAATATATACCTTTAGACCAGTTCCCATGTCTGCTATCTATCCTCCGTGTTTGAACCGATAATCTGCACCAGGCCAAAGCTTGGCTCGTTGAGAGTGCCTAAACGGTGGCGCCAGCCAGCGTGAGAGCTGACCGGCGCCTTTCCTGAGTAGTTGTGACGGTAGTCCGCCAGTCTTTATAGCTCAGGGCAATATAGAAATACTCTAGATGCCAGGCTGAGCGAGGATAGCGTCAACTCTTTCTTTGGCCCCTGCCAGCGCATCGGCCACTGAAGCGTCTCCAATGATCATGTTGGAAATGGCGCTCATCACCTGATCCTTGACCTCAAGCGCTCTTGGGTGCAGCAGCGCTGGAACAGCGTACTGCTGCGTCTCGTAGAAGGGTCTCCAATTGTCATCTGACGCGATGAAATCGTCGTGCCACTGGTTGGGCCAGGTGATGGCCGTTCCATATTTGCCAACCTCAACGCCCATCGCATCATTTGGATTCATGAGCATCCATGCCAAGAACTTCCAGGTTTCGGCTCGCTCCTCGTCAGGCTTGTTGGGATTGACAATCCACCCGGCAAATGAGCCGGCGGTGATGCGCTTGCCGCCTGCAACAACAGGCCAGGGCGCGACGCCGACCTCGAAAGGCAGATCGCGGTTCAACATGGTGGCATAAAAGGCGGGGAAGGAAAGCAAGGAGACGATGCGCTGCGCTTGAAAGTCTCCGAAGGGATCGGTAACGAAGCCCGGGGTGATTGTTTTGTATTTCTTGAAGAAATCAACATAGTGTTGGAATCCCGCGACAGCTTCGTCCGAGGTGAAGGTCGCTTCTTTCCCGTCCGCGCTCAAAACATCGCCGCCTGCCTGCCGCACCATCGTGGTAAAGTGATTTTGGAACGCTTCTTTCCAGTAGGGCGCTTCCATGCGAGCGGCATATCCGGATCGCACCAGCCGGTCCCCGTCCCATATTGTCAGTTCAGCAGCGGCTTCCCCCCATTCATCCCAGGTCATTGGCTCGGTCGGGGACGGGCGTGGGATTCCCGCATCGTCGAATGCGGTCGCATTGTAAACGAAGGCATAAACAGTGCCGGTTTCGTTAAGTACGCGGATCTGGCCGTCGGGGGATGCGCTTTGCATGAGCTCGACAATGCCAGGCTTGTAGTATTGGTTTAGACCGTCATAGCTGTCTACACCAAAAATATCGAGCGGCAGAGGGTCCGCTGCCCCGGTATAGGTGTATTTGGTCCACTCGACGTCGTTTTGGTTGAAGAAATGGGGTCCCCCATTGGCCAACAGAGCGAGCAATACACGCTCGGGAAGACGATCACCGGGAAATTGCGAGAAGTTGACCTGTACATCTGGGCGTCCGCCAGCGGTTTGGTAGGCTTCGGCAAAACTGTTGGCAACTTCTGCGGCGCCACCCCAGGCAACCGACCAGTAATCGAGTGTGACAGAATCTTGCGCTGCCACCATAGACGCGGGTAGCAATGAGCTTGCTGCTACTCCACCGGCGACGCCGGCGGTCGCTTTCAAAAAGTCGCGACGGCTCAGCCCGTTTCCTAGTTTCTTGTGACGTGTAGTCATTTTCTTTCCTCCCAAACTCTGTACTATGAGTTTCTTTTCGCGGACGAAAAACGAAACAGCGCCTAATTTCAAGTACCTCCTTAATCCGTGACGCGCTTTTGCTTATCTCCAACTCGAATGCTCAATTGTGTCACCGTCCAAGTGCGTCAAATTTGCGTACGCGCGGAGAGCAACGTGGCTCTACCAGGTTCATGGTCTCAATGTTGGTGTGGGTAAACATTCAGCTCGCTGAACTGGCGAGGTAAATTCGCCTTTTTCTAACCCGTCCCTGTTTCCGGGACATTCTCACAGGAAACGGCAAACCCCTTCAAATAGATCGGAAAAGAACTCTCTACGTTTTGCCACTCTTCTGTTGCTGTAGCTTTTCTTGCTCAACAATCTTTCTTATACGCTCTTGGAATCCCAAAAACTGTTCCTGAAGCGCTTGCCGCGCACACTCTGGATCGCGTTTCTTGATGGCTTCTACAACAGAGCGATGCGCGTTGATGACGTGGTTGAGATCAGCTGAATAAAGCTCTCCGCGGTTGTAATTGTTGAATGCCAACCAGAATGAATTGAACAACTTCATAAGTGATTGGTTTTGCAGCGTACCCAGAATGATACGATGAAACTCTTCATCGTATTGGATGTATTCTTCTCCGGTCTTTATAGCCCGCTCCCACTGCAACATCAAGATATCAAGCTGCATCAGCTCATCATCTGATATTTTCTTGACAGCGTCCCCGATCACCGCGATCTCCAGCCATTTGCGAATCTGATACAACTCCACTAGAGTTTCTGGGCTGACACGCATACCAAATTGCAGAGTTTCTAGCACTGGGTCAAAATTCCACTCCCGGACAAACAGTCCTTCACCGCGACGTACCTCGATAATGCCGAGCGATTCCAATGACTTCACCGCTTCGCGAACCGGGCCCCGACTAACACCCAATTCTTTTGCGAATTCACCTTCCGGAGGCAATGGGTCTCCTGGCTCGAGGTTATTTTCGATGATGAAATCTTTGATATGATTTTGAGTGACAACATTTAGCGATGGCCCGCGCAGTTTTCGTTCCACTTTGGAATATCTTCTTCCACGTTTGATTGATATAGGATATATGATAAGTAATCTATGATATATAACTTGTTGAACCTAGTTTATATAATCTTCGCTATTCTGTCAAATCCTTTTTCCAGGACCTGGTTAATATGGCGTCGCAAGAGTTGGCGCTCCTCATCTGTCAATTCGGCAACTGCACGGAAAATTTCTTCAAGAATCACATTATCCTCGATAACCGTTCGCTCAGAAAGTGATCCGCAGACGGCGCGTCTTGACATCGGCCAGTTGAGCATAGCGCAGCTGCGCTTTGTAGACAACAATGCCCACGACCGGCACAAGATTTTCCGGACGCTCACCGTTTTCCAGGCGCTTGGTGAACTTCTCAGCTTGGGTGCTGGCGTTGCGGTACTTCTTTTCGAAAGCTTCAAGTCGATCTTCAAACTTCGGCAGTGCTTTAACTAGAGTGGGCATTGCCTGAGGTTTTCTGGCGGAGCTCCCTGAATACTTCACGCGCAGGGCGGCCTTCGCCAGCCGCTGCTGAGGGTCGCTATCATGAGCTTTTGCCTCGCTGACCTGTGGTAGTAAAGTGCCGTTATCGTCTTGGCTGCGTTCTTTGTGCTGGCGTTGGCTTACGCGCACCAGCTGTCTCAGGCACCGAACCATGTGCTGGAGATTAAGGTTTACCGGAATCGCACCGAACTTGTAGACAATGGGCATCTGGCGCTTACCCTCACTGATACTCCTTGTGGCACGGGAGTCTGGAATCTGAATGGGCATTCCTGCACAGACGACGTCCATATGCTGGAGTTGCTGATGGAGGGGTTCTACCCTATCTCAGAACCTTATGCTCGCGTGATCGCAGGTCTCGATTGAGCATATCAGGATGATTACCCCAAAGCCCAACTCCCGTGAGGGAGTTGGGCTTTATTCTTGTCGGGCGGAGTCTCGCTGTTAAAAACTAACAGCGGAGTTCTCAGGCTTTCTCGTGATTCTCCCCCCGGCTGGATCGCCTGCTTGTCGCAAAGGTGTACGCTATTCCTCTCATCGATACGGCAACATTGCGTCGTGACCCAGCAGTGGTGCAGGAATTTTCACTCGTTACGCTGTATATGCTTGCTGACGTGTGAAACTTACGGGTCGCATTGTGGCAGCGTATGGTAGAGAATCTTGGTGTGTTTGAGCCACTTCAACTGGCAGGACTACCCAAAGCACGAATCTTGATACGGTACAAGTGATTTGTGGTGCAGAAAGACGGCGGGATTCTGCCTTGGTGTGGCGTAATTCGTTTGATTCGGCACCAAAGCTGCGATACTCTATAGTGAATGCTGTAGAGCTTATAGAGGTCACGTTGAAATAGGCTACGGATTCGGGGAGGAGAAAGGATAAAGCGATCGAATAGAATGACGACATCGTTAATGCGTGTTTAGCATAAATTTACGGAGACAAATCATGTACAGAAAATACACAAAGCTTACCCTTTCGCTCCTACTTTTGCTGCTCATCATCTCACTCTCCACTGTTCTCGTGTCCGCGCAGGAGCAAACTGAAGTCGGAACACCGCGGGCAAGCACCTTGATCGTCGATCAACTCGGCGGCCGCATCAACAATCCCACGCAGACCAACCCCTTCCAGGCGGGTACCCACATGAGTGCGGGCTTGCACCAGTTGATTTATTCGACTCTGTGGGAGATCAACACCGCCACTGGCGAGCAATTCCCGGCTTTGGCGGCCGAGATGCCTGAGGCGCTCAACGACGATTTCACCAGCTTCCGCATTACGCTGCGTCCCGATTTGCGCTGGAGCGATGGCGAACCACTCACGACTGCCGATATGGCTTTCACCATCGACACGGTTTTGAGCACGCCCGAGTTCCCCTATAGTGGCTTCTTGTCGCAGGTAGTGGACAACTACGAAGTGGTTGACGAGCTCACTATGATTCTCAACTTGAAGCGCTCGGAGCCGCGCCTGGCCTATACCCTCGGCGTGCACATTTGGGGCGACAACTTCCGCATGATTCCCAAACATGTCTGGGAAAACGAAGATCCGGCCACCTTCCAGAATTACCCGCCGGTGGCCAGCGGACCCTACACAATGACGGATGTTGACCCCAATGGCAATTGGTTCCTTTATACCAAGCGTGATGACTGGCAGCATACCGATGTCGGTCAGATCTTCGGCGAACCCGGTCCGGAATACGTGCTCTTCCGCTTCTACGGCACTGAAGAACGGCGCATCATCGCTGGCATCCAAAACCAGCTTGATATCTTCACCGATATCTCGCCCGAAGCCTGGGATATCTTGCGTGACGCTAATCCCAACGCCCGCGCCTGGCACGCAAACTTCCCTTACGCGAACTTCGATGACCCCTGCGAACGCGGTATCGTCTTCTCCAACACGCAGGAACCCTGGGATAACCAGAATGTCCGCTGGGCGCTGGCGCTGGCGACCGATATCAAGAGCGTCGGTCTGGCGACATTTGCCGGCATCCTGCGTGTGTCACCGCTGGCCGTGCCGCCGGTGCAAGTCATTCATGACGCCTTCCATAAACCCATGCGCCAATGGATGACGGAATTCGCCTTTGAAGATGGCTACCAGCCCTTTGATCCGAATTATGCCGTGGATATCGCGGCGATCCTTGGTGACCAAGGCGCCGAAGGCTTGCCCACCGGCGAAGACGCCCTGGTGGACCTCTTTGGCGTCGGCTGGTGGAAGCACGATCCCGCCAAAGCCACGGAAATGCTGGAAGCTGAGGGCTTTACGCTCGAGAATGGCGCCTGGCACAAACCGGATGGCAGCCCCTGGCAGATCACCATCAACTCGCCCTCCAACTTTGAGGTGCAGTCGCAGCGTCTGGCTTTCGCCGTCGCTGATAACTGGCGCGCCTTCGGCATTGATGCCACCGTGCAGCAGATGGACAGTGGGACCTTCTGGAGCAGTTACAGCAACGGCACCTTTGACGCCGGCTCCTATTGGCCCGGCTGTGGCGCCTTGCCCGATAGCTGGGATCTGCTGGATGCCTTCTGGCACAAGCGCCACATCGTCCCCATCGGCGAGCCAGCGCCCGGCAACAACCAGCGTTACGACAGCGACGCGCTAAGCGACATTCTCGATCAAATCGCGCTGCTGCCGAGCGATCACCCCGACACGATTCCACTGCTTACGGAATTCGAGAAGCAGTTTGTGGTGGAGCGGCCCTGGCTGCCGATGTTCGGCACATCGAAATTCGTGCCGGTCATCACTACCTATTGGGATGGCTTGCCCACCGCCGACAACTTCTACGAAGGACCCTGGTGGTGGTGGTCACTATTCAAGTATCACATGCCGTTCATCCAGCCAAAGAGCGACGGCTAGGCTAAACCGATAATCTTCTGGATTGGGTGTGCCCGCCGCGCGGCGGCAGCGAACAGGTCTTCCGCGCTCAAGGGCTGCGACGTAGTCTTGACGCCTTTATGAGTTAGCGTGGTTCATCAAGAATAAGGGCACACCCGCTTCAGCTTGCCCGAGGCGCGCGCATGCAATTCGCCAAATTCGTAATCACGAGGTTCATCACCTACATTTTGGTGATGTGGATTGGCATCACGGTTGTTTTTCTGGTGCCGCGCTTTTTGCCGTCGGATCCGGTTGAGGCAATGCTGGGTCGCATCATGAGCCAAGGCGCCTACATGGAAGCGGAACAGGTCAAGGCGATGCGCAGCACCTTGACGCAAGCCTTTGGCTTGGAGGGCACCCTGGGCGAGCAGTATTTTGGTTTCTTTCACCGAATCATTGTCACGCGCGATTTCGGTCCGTCGCTTTCCATGTTTCCAACCCCGGTCAACGAATTGATCGGCCGCGCGCTGCCCTGGACGCTCGCCTTGCTGCTCACATCGACCATCATCGCCTGGATTGTGGGTAATACCATTGGTCTGCTGGCGGGTTATAAGAGCCGTTGGATCTCGTCGCGTACCCTTGAGATCATCGCCATCTTCGTCTATCCCATACCCTACTACATCACCGCGCTCATCTTGATCATCCTGTTCATCCATATCAATCCTATTTTCCCGCTCGCCTTCTCCGTTCGCGGCGCGCCTTTTTCCTGGCAATTCATTTCCAGTGCCATCTATAACTCGATTTTGCCGGCGCTTTCAATCGTCATCGTCGGCTTCGGCTGGTGGGTCTTGAGCATGAAGGCGCTTGCGTCGAGCATCTCGGAAGAAGACTTTGTCTATTTCGCCAAGTTGAAGGGCGCCGGTGAAGGCAGAATCATGACCGCCTATGTCCTGCGCAATGCCATCCTGCCGCAGGTCACGGTCTTGGCGCTGCAAATCGGCGCCATCTTCAACGGCGCCCTCATCACCGAGATCCTCTTCGGTTATCCCGGCTTGGGCACGATGACATATTCCGCCGTGCTGCAGGCCGACTATAACCTGCTGATGGGCACGATTACGATTTCCATCATCGCCGTCGCCTCGTCGACCCTGATCATCGACTTGCTCTACCCCGTCTTTGATCCGCGGATCAGGCTGAGATAGCGATGTCCCGCTCAAATCCGCGGCTGACTGTTGGCGTTATCGTACTGGCCGCCTTCATCATTCTGGGCGGCATCTTGCCCTTCTTTTCGCCGGAAGATCCGCGCTCCTGGATTAGGCACCCGCGTAACTTGCCGCCGAGCGCCGAGCATCTGCTGGGCACGACGAATCTGGGGCAGGATACCTTTTGGCTGCTTTCTTACGCCACACAAAACTCGCTCTTTATTGGCGTCTTTGTGGCTTTTTTTGCCACGATTATCGGCGTCTTTGCCGGCTTGGCGGCCGGATTCCTGGGCGGGTTTCCCGACCGCGTCATCACGCTAGTGGCGGATGTATTCATCGTTGTTCCGTCCCTGCCCATCCTCATCTTAATGGCTTCTCTGCTACAGGGACGCGCCTCACTGGTTCTGATCAGCATCGTATTGATTCTGTTCAATTGGCCTTGGCCCGCCCGCCAAATGCGCTCGATCGCCTTGACGATGCGTGAACGGCAGTTTGTCAATACAGCGCGCTTCTCCGGCTCGAATACGCTGACGATTCTGGCAGAGGAGATCGTCCCCCATATCTTCAGTTGGGCAATGGCGAACTTCGTCAACACGGTTCTGGTGGCCATCGCCACTGAATCAGGCTTGGCGGTCATCGGCTTGTCCAGCCTGGAAGAAGCCACGCTCGGCACGACGATCTATTGGGCGCTGCAGCATCAGGCGCTACTCGGGCAGCGCTGGTGGTGGATCGGCTCACCCGTTGTTGCCATTGTGGTGCTGTTTATCAGTTTGTTCCTGATTTCGACCGGCATCTCGAGTTTGTCGGCGCAGAGGCGGGGTCACGGCGATGCTTAGGCTGCGCGAGCTGAAGTGCTATTACCATACGCCGCGCGGCGTCGTGCAGGCGGTGGATGGTGTCAGCGTTGATATCCGGTCCAACGAGGTGCTTGGCGTAGCCGGCGAATCGGGCTGCGGCAAATCGACCTTGCTGAAGGTACTCTACGACTATGTGCAGCCGCCGCTGCAGATCGTCTCCGGCAGCTACGAAGCCGATTTCCCGGATGGCAACGGCAGTCTAAAGACGCTGGGACCGGGCGAAATCCGCAAGCATTGGTGGGAGTACATCTCCTACATTCCGCAAGGCTCAATGAGTGTGCTTAATCCGGTAATCCGCATTGAGAGTCAATTCTTTGATGCCGTGCCGAAGGGCCATCCATTGAAGGCGAAGGGCAAGAAGGCAATCCGCGAGCGGGTGGCTGCATATGTCAAAGAACTGGAGTTGCCGGTCGAAGTATTGACCTCGTATGCGCATCAACTCAGCGGCGGGATGAAACAGCGCGTGTTGGTCGCTTTAGGCACATTTCTTCATCCGCATATTGTTTTGGCGGACGAACCTACTACGGCGCTGGATGTCGTCGTGCAAAAGGGCATCCTGCTGATGCTGATCGAATTGCAGCAGCAGATGCAAAACACATTGGTTGTGGTCTCACATGATATGGGCGTGCATTTTCAGATCAGCGACCGGCTGGCGATCATGTACGCCGGCAAGATAGTGGAATATGGTCCTACCGAAGCCATCTTTAACAATCCATTGCACCCCTATACGCAGATGTTGATTCAATCCTTGCCACAGGTGGGAGATCGATCGCAGCGCGTCGGCATCTCGGGTCGGCCACCCAATTTGATTGACCCGCCGGGGGGTTGTCGTTTTGCCGCCCGCTGCCCCCAAGTAATGGACCATTGCGCGCATCAAGAGCCAGCTCTAGAAGAGCTTGAACCCGGTCATTTTGTAGCCTGTCACCTCTACGGAGAGCGAGCATCTTGAGCGAAAACCTGCTTGAACTGCGCAATGTAAGCAAGGTCTTCCGCATCGGCGGCTTAATCCTGGGGACGCGCCTGGTGGCTGTTGACAATGTCAGCCTGAGCCTGCCGGCGGCTGAACCATCGATACTGAGCATCGTGGGCGAATCGGGCAGCGGCAAAACCACGCTGGCGCGCATCATCCTGGAATTGGAACATCCGACCTCTGGCGATGTGCTGATCGACGGGCATCCTTTGTTTGAAAAAGGCGGCGCTGGACTCAAAGGGCGAGACTATTATCGCGCGGTTCAGCCGATATTCCAGAATCCTTTCGAAGCGTTCAGCGCGCGCAAGAAAGTCGACAGGTACTTAATTGACGCGGCCTTGCGGCTGGGCATCGCGCAGAACAAAAAGGACGCGCGGGAAATCGTCGCCGAAGTGCTGGAGTCAGTCGGCCTGGAACTGTCGCGCATAGAAGGCAAGTATGCCAATCAATTCTCCGGCGGCGAATTGCAGCGCATCTCGGTCGCGCGTAGCCTGATTCCACGCCCTAGACTCATCGTCGCCGATGAACCGGTGAGCATGATCGATGCCTCACTGCGCATGAATATCGTCAATCTCTTCCTGGAATTGAAGGAGCGATACCGGGTCAGCTTCGTTTACATCACTCACGATCTCTCCACCGCCTACTACGTCAGCGATTATATCGGCATCATGTATCGCGGCAGCGTGGTCGAATATGGTCCATCCGATCAGATACTGACCGATTCAGCACATCCATATACGGAATTGCTGCTCGATTCAGTGCCGACTGTCGACCATAAGTGGCAACGGGACATCAAGCTGCCGGATATTGAGCTAAAGGAATACCAAGCCCAAGCCTGCAAATTTGCCAAACGCTGCAAGTATGTCCAGCCCATCTGCGAGCAGAGCGTACCCCCGATGGTGCAGGTCTCGGACGAGCGTCAGGCGCTGTGTTACAAACCGGTCGATTTTGATCCACAGGCGAGCGAACCTAGCTTGGAGAGCGTCGCAGCGACTCCCGTAGATAGCTGAGAACAGTTGATTCTTTTCATGATTAATGGGGTGCAATGATGAATTACTTTAACGGGTTGCATTTGAACATGGGTAACATTTCCCGCTTGTCGAAAGCGAAGACGCGCTCCATCAGCGCGGAAAACTTTCAGGGCGAAAAGGGCAAAGGTGGTATGTCCACCGATGGCGTCTCTTGGTCAGCCGCGCAAGACTTGGGACAGGGCTGGAAGGTCTCGCCTTGCATCAATCTGGCGCCGAATAGCGTCACCACTTTGGCGGAGATCGAAGGCCCGGGTGCGATTCAACATATTTGGATCACCACGTATCCGCAATATTGGCGTTCCTTGATCTTGCGTTTCTATTGGGACGAGGAAGAAACGCCATCGATTGAAGTGCCATTTGGCGATTTCTTCTGCAACGGCTGGACGGAGTATTGTCATGTCAACTCGCTACCGATTGCGGCGAATTCGACGGGCGCTTTCAACAGCTATTGGGAGATGCCCTTTCGCAAGCGCGCCCGCGTCACCATCGAGAATCTCCTGGACAAAGAAGTCCGTCCAATGTTTTACCAATTCACCTACACCCTGACCGATGTGCCGGAGGATGTTGGTTATCTTCACGCGCAGTGGCGCCGCAACAATCCGTTGCCTTATAAGGAAGTGCATACCATTCTCGATGATGTAAAGGGAATGGGGCACTACGTCGGTACTTATATGGCATGGGGCAGCAATAATCGCGGCTGGTGGGGTGAAGGCGAGATTAAGTTCTATATGGACGGCGATACGGACTTCCCTACGATCTGCGGCACCGGCACCGAAGATTATTTTGGTGGCGCCTGGTGTTTTGGAAATCAGGAAGGTGAATACAGCGCCTTTTCCACGCCCTATTTGGGTCTGCCACAAGTGATAAAGCCGGACGGATTCTATCAGAGCCAGCAGCGTTTCGGTATGTATCGCTGGCATATTCCGGATCCGATCCGCTTTGAGGAAGACTTGCGGGTAACGATTCAGGCGCTGGGATGGCGCTCCGGGTCGCTACACGAAGCGCCATTTGAAGAATGGCGCTACCTGGCGCTGCAAGATGATATCGCGTCAACCGCGTTCTGGTATCAGGCCGAGCCTCACGCCGAATTCCCGCCAATGCCGGATCGAGAGTACCTCGAGGTAATATAGATCGCGCCTTTTTGCGGGCGAAGAATTAGTATTGCACTCAGCTCAGAAAGCAATGCGTAGGCGACGAGATTTGGCATCGGCGGGTTGGGCATAGCGGAGGGTTGTTGCGGCGTTGGCATGGCCGGCTTGCGGTTGCATATCCCGCAGGGGGGTGCCGTTGTTCAGCGCCAGGGTGATGTGTGTGCGCCGCAGGTCATGGGCGGACAGGTGGCCAACGCCGGCACGCACGCTGCTGAGGCTGAGCAAGCGCACGATGGTCTGTGCGCTCATCGGCTTATCGGACACGAATTAGAGATTGCGCCCGGCTGTCATGGTCGGAAAGACACAGATGCAGGCCCCATCTTGCGCCTACCACAGAGCATACAAGGCGAGCATGGTCGCATCGGTGGCATCGGCGATCGCCGCGATCCGCCGCTTGTCGCCATTGCCGTGTCGCACGGTCACGGTATGGGCATCCAGATCGATATCGTCCCAGCGTAGCATCTCAACCTCGGCCCTGCTCAAGGCTCTTTGGCTGCGGCGTCCATCACGCTCGGCATTCATCCTTTTCACCTTGACGAACTTCAGCACGCGTCGCCGTTGTTTGGCATACCATTCGCCCCTTGTCTCGGATTCCTCCAGCCAGTACAGCAAGCGTAGCATGTGGGTTTTCCACGACTGGCGGGTGGCATAGGCGACATCAATTTGGTTCAGGAAGGCCAGGATATTCTCGTAGCGGATGTCCAGGTAATCCAGTCTGTGGCGCTCGGCGAAGGCCCACCACTGGCGGTAGGTATTGAGATAAACCCTTCGCAATGATTCCGCCAGGCTCTGCGAGATCATATAGGTCAGCATCTTGAACTGACCGCCGCTGGTCGCGCCGTGGAAGGCCATGGGGCCGCCGGCGGTGGCGAAAGTTGTGATGATATCGTTGTTTTTGCTCATCTCAGTGCCAGTAAACAGTAGCAGTGTTTCCTTTCCCTGGAAGAGATCCGCTCGCAATTTTCTGATGCACAGATCCGTGCTGCCGTAACACGTGCCGATGATCTTGCTACGTACCTTAATCCAACCACCAGCCGAACCACCATAGCGCACACACCCGTACCTTGCAGCATGCATTTCCGGTCGGTCAAGGTCATGTCCTAGGGTAGCAGATATCAACCTACTTTTGGGCGTGTTGATGTTACGATCGTTGTACTACACTTGGCCCCGGATGAGTTGACCAGCCCGACATCAATCTACACACAAGCTCATCGCAAGAACAAGACGCACATAAAAGCTTGCAAGGGAGTCTTTCCTGTATGGATGATCTGTCCTCGAAAATACTGCGCACGGAATCACTGCGTGAGATAGAGTCCCTCCTGGAAGAAAGCATCGCCGGTATTGAATTCATCGGCGAGGTCGACATCAACGAAGAGGCGTTTGGCAAGATTGGTGCGGAACTTCGTCGAAACTGTCGAAAACTCAACTGGTACAGCGAGTCTGTAGCACGTTTAGCTCACTCCACAGCTAAGGAAGAACTCATGAATGATCTGCTTAAACGAAACAGGGCAGAGCTAAAGCGCCAAGGGCGGTCGCTATGGAGTATCACGGTGGAATGCCTACGACCTGCGATTTTCTGCGCTTCAATGGTGTTTAGCGCACGTTACTCGCACGATGATTCGCGTGCATTCTGGAAACCGTACGCCAAGGAAGTTTGGGATATCGAGTACACTAAAGAATTCTACGATACATGCAGAGCTTATTTCTTCGACACGGCAAGACCATATCTGACCGAAAAAATGGGTTTCGATCTATACGGATCAAAGGATGGCGATCTCGTACGCCCAGTATATCGACACACGATAATCCCGGCTTACGTACGTGATGACTTTGCTCGTTGGTTTGCGAAAAACCTGCACGTCATGAGTGGGTTCTCAAAGGAGCAGCTAAGTGAGTTTCTTAGAGGGCAGAATGCGGATGCCTACGATGTAAAACCCCTGAGGAATTTTCTGGACAATGACGATACACACGATATCGCGCTTGAAATCATAGAAGAGCTAACCGCTGCGACAAACCAACTGATGGCGCAGCGGGACGCGGGAAATATCAGAGAACGCTTTTCAAGCCAAATTCAGCAAGATCTGTGGGATGAATATGTCAGCGAGTTGGGCAATAAGATCGTTGTTTCGGTATCTGCTCAACGACCCGCTCGTCTGGATTGGGTATGGTCCTTCGAAGAGGAAGATTGGGTACTTCGCTTACGTAATCTGATCGCAGAAGCGCATCAAAAGCCGCACACATGTGTCTGGTCCCTGGCCACTGCAGAAAAGGCATTACAGGATTGGGACAGCGTCAGTCAAGACATTTGGCCAGAACAGCAGACCAATGGGCAATGGCGCGTCCGCGAAATTAGCATGAGCGCTGCCGATCGGCCGGTCATAAATGATGGCAAATTCTATGTCTTTGATAGTTACGACAACTGCATATTCGAGCAATCTGTGCCAGTGTTACCTAATGATGAGTTCCAGTTTTATCGAATTACGCAGCAAGGCATGTATGCAGTTCCGATTCCATTTAAGCAACTGACACCAGGGGAATTTCTGGTGAGTTTCCGCGGCACACTACAGCTACTTAACGCCGAACATCAGGTCATCTCACCGCAGCAAACGGACTATTATGTTTCCGAGATCATGCAGAATAACGCCGGTCATCAGCACATCAAACGATATGAGATCAGTCTACCAGTGACGATAGATGCGGGTACCGTTAAACACCGCATCGAAAGGACCAAGAGACGAATTGCCCATCCGCGCTTGTCTGAGGGTCACCGAGTCTCAAATACGTCAAAAAGACTGCCACCTGTCTATACCAGCAATGACATTTTTATTGACTTTCCAGAGATTTCTGTTTCGACCAGAGCACTTAATGTCCATGTCACGGGTCCCATTGACGACATTTATGAACCGTTTGATGAGCATGCGGAGAAGGAGGAAGAGGGCTATCGTTTGAATCTGAGTCAACTGATTCCCGCTGAGCAAATCGGCACATACGCCGTTGATGTCACGTATGGATTCCGCTCGCGCCTGGCTTCACCGATTGAATTCAGTGTGCTTCCTAATCTGCGTTTTAACGGTCCTGACGAAGGCGTATTCCATGCGCTCAACCAGCCTCGTATCCGAATCAGCAATGTGACCACAGAAACAGTCGAGTCGCCGGATGAATCTGCAAAAGTAAAAGCTGCCGGCAATGGCGAACAACTCGCGACATGGACGGACATGCGGTCGTCATACTGTCGTCTGCATATATTGCAACATGAGTATGTCGTGCCTGTCGAATGGCGGATTCAGCGGATCTTTGCTTGGATAGACGGCACTGCGCAGCGTGACCGCCTTTTCCCCGAAGACTTGGATACGGCAAAGATAGAAATACGCGGACTGCCTAAATCACGGCTTACTCTGTTCGCGGGCGCATTTGCATATACGGTTGATCTGAACACTCGAGGTGCAGCGACAACTGAACTGCGCACTGATCAATTGCGCGATATTTTAAACGACCAACAGTCTTCCGAGGTATCGCTAGACTTACTGCTTGATGATGAAAAGTGGTCATTTGGTACGTTTATGCGTTGGCCAGAAACCACTGGTGACAAGACACCCCCAAAGGCAAATGTGTCTTTGTCACGCCATGCAAGGCCTTCGGCTCCTACTGCTACATTGATAAAAAATATGATAAAAGAGCCACCCAGATATTTGGATCGGGAAACACTGTTTAGACTCGCAACGACACAACCCGGAATGCTGAAACACCACAACGAAAGACAACTAAAGGCAGTGTGGTATCCGCTTGCCCGGATCGCCGTAGCGCATCAAGTACAACACCGAGTACAATCTGTTGGTTGGTCACCCTCTCATATGCAAAGAAGTTTTCTCTCTCGCAAGACAGATTCCACTTTTAGTCTGCTGGAAAGTGAGCGGCGCAATCCAAAGTTTGAATTGGTTATGATCTCGGCAGCTGGATATCGCAGCGTACACAACGAATGGAAGCAATGCTTAAATGCAGGAGTTTTCCGATTGCAATCCTTTGTATCGCTGCAGAATTGGGCGAGCAGTTTGGTGACGTTTTTCAACGAAGTCGACGACTCTCGACTGAGAATGCTTCTTCATGAGATGGTGATTGAGATCAATGGTGACACTGCGAACGAGTTGATCCGCCTTGATCGACATATGATTGCCTTGGCGATGATACTGCGCTCATATTCGCTTACACAGCAGTCGACGCGGCTAGCAATACTCAAGGATACTGACGTGGATAAAGACCAATTGATGAACTTGCTAGAGAGCGCTAACCGCATTTGCCCATCCTTGCTGGAATGGGCTTTAACTTGGTCAGAATTCTTTATCGTGCGCAGCTCTCATTAGAAGGTTGAACAGGTATATGCGATGAATCCGATAGATATATCAGACAGATTGAAGCATTCGTTGAACTCCTATCTCACGACAGCGTTCGATGTGAATCGTGATGGGAATGAGCCCGATTTAGCGGTGGAGATCAGAAAGAGCTTCGAGAAAGAGGGCGCCTTGGCAAAGGGACCCTTTCTCGAAGTCACGCCGCCTTACAAGACTGGTTGCTCTCTCAGAGATTTGACCGCTGAAGGTGTTCTTTCGCCCCAGCTGCTGGAATTGTCTGAAAGCAACCTGCCCTTGCCAACGGACGCCACTCTATATTCGCATCAAGAGGACGCCATCCGCAAACTCATTGCTGAGAAGCGAAACGTTGTCGTGTCATCCGGTACCGGCAGTGGCAAGACCGAATGTTTCCTCATCCCGATATTAAATGACCTATTAGTGGATCCCGCCCCCGGTGTACGCGCACTGCTCATTTATCCCCTCAACGCCTTGGTCAATGACCAGCTTGAGCGCTTACGCAAGCTACTTAAGGATACACCCATCACATTCGGACGTTACACCAGCGAACTTCTCAGTTCCCACGAACACGCGAAAAGAGAACATCCGAACTCGCCGCCAAACGAAATCATTTCTCGCGAGCAAATTCGTAAAGATGGCAAGATACCGCAGATTCTAATTACTAACTACGCCATGCTGGAATACCTGCTACTGCGACCCGAGGACTCAGTCCTCTTTCAGAGCGGTGCGTGGAGATACATCGTCCTGGATGAGGCGCACACTTACTCCGGCGCGCAAGGCATAGAAGTAAGCATGTTGATACGCCGGGTCAAACACCGATTGGAAAAGAGCCCCGATGAGGTTCAATGTATTGCTACCAGCGCTACCCTGACCAACGATGATGCCAGTGAAGCAGCCAAATTCGCCAGAAATTTGTTTGGGGAATCGTTTGGGGAGTCGGACATTATTTTTGGTGATCCCGACCACGACTACGCCAAGCCTGATAGTCGATACAGTATAGACGCACGGGCCTATCTGCACCCGGAATTTGACGAGCTTATCAATAAAGTCCGCCAGGACAAGGAACATTCTACCGAGTCCATCGCCGAACAAATGGACTCGATCGGCTTGCTCCCGTCTGCAATCAATTGGAGCGAACTCGCTACTAAATATATTGGAAATCCACGGGGCTTTGTCTTCGAGATAATGCGCAACAATGGCGATCTGATCGACTTACGCAAGTGGCTGCTTGAAAAGGATACACGCTCTCTCACCGATGTTGCCGGCAAGTTTTTCGCTACAAGACTCCGAAATAAGGCTGAACATGAACAAGCGCTCTACCGCCTTGTCGAGTTAGGCGCGCTCGCCCGGCCCAAAGAAGATACCGCCCCTTTACTGCCTGCCCGCTACCACATGTTCATGCGGTCGCCGCAGGGTATATGGCTTTGCTTAAATCCGGATTGTGATGGAAAGCAGTTGCGGTCAGATGCCGATTGGTCAAAGGTGTTTTCGATGAGGCGAGAGACCTGCGATGCTTGCGGCTGCAAAGTGTTCCCAATATCTGTTTGTCGTGACTGTGGGCAAGTGTTTCTGAAAACCATCTACATTAATGGGCGATACTTCGGTGAGATTCCTAATACGCCAAATGATCTGACACCAAAGCACGATGTTCGCTATCTCTTGTGGCAAATAATGGAGGAGAATCGGGCATTGGGTGCCGATGATGAGGTGGAAGAGGGTGAAGAAGGAAACGATCAGACGCAAAGCAAGTACGACACACAAGATGTGCGAATATGTCTGCGTTGTGGCGAGGCTGTACGTGGTGGCAGCTGTCTTTGTGTCGCAGATGCAGATGACCGGCCGGTTCACTGTTCCTTGAATTTACTGTTGAGGGACGAAGGCAAAAACGGCAGAGTCAAGCTTCAGCCATACGCCCAAATGAATGAATGCCCACGTTGCCGGTCGAAGGCGCGCGATGACACTGATCAAGCAACCCCTATCAATCTGAGTGGCAACGTCCCGCTATCTATCCTCACTTATGAACTCTATCGTCGATTGCCCGCAAGTTCTGAGCTCGAAATACGCAACAAACCGGGTAACGGTCGCAAGTTACTCTCTTTCACAGATAGCCGACAGGGAGCAGCGCGCTTCGCCTCATATCTTGAATCCACCGTCACGATGCAGAATTACCAGCACATCGTGCCCGATGTTGTCGGCGATTTCACCAAGCGGAAAGGGGTCGTGCCCAGTCTTGGCCAGTTGGTCAGAGAAGTACGCCAGAAAGGGTGGAGGCTAGGCATTTTCCACAATGATGCAGAGTTGAGTAGCTTCTGGCGCAGACATACCAGCCGTCAGCCCGACGATCAAGAACGCATCGAACTCGATGAAAAAGTATACACACATCTGCTTAGCGAATTCTCGACCGGGCGCTCACGCAGGACTTCGCTGGAATCGCTGGGTTTGATCGCCGTCCGATACAAATGCCTCAAAAATGTTGACGATATCGCCGCGAAACTGAAGCTAAATCCCGACGCTATGAAGACCTTGCTGGCTTACCTTCTGGATCGGTTGCGTAAACAAAAAATCCTAGAATTTCCCGATGGCGTTTATCCCAGTGAGGGGTTTGGTCGGCTTGAAGGACATCCAACACTTATCCGGGGCGGGCAAACGCGCGGCTATCAGCAGGTCTGGGTAGGAACGACGGACCGCCACAGTCGCAGCCGTTATATGAAGCAGGTGCTTCAGAATACTGGCTTGCCTCACGACGCGGATGCGGTGATCGAAGCGCTTGGCGTGATCTTTGCTTGGCTCATTGACCCCGACAATCAAATAATGGTCGGTTCTGCTGGGGAAGGATATCGCATTGATTACAACACGCTACTTTTTGACACGTCGAACCATTGGTACCGATGCGAGAAATGCCAACGTCTGTATGCGCATGGGCCGCAGCTACCTTGCCCGCATATACGATGCGACGGCAATCTTGAGCCTGTTAATATCGCCGAGTATCAAAGGAACAACTACTTTTATCAGAATTATTCCCGGTCGGTTGTGCCGCTTCGCGTAGAGGAACACACAGCTCAATTGACATCCGATAGGGGCCGTGAGTACCAGAACAAGTTTAAGCAAGGCGAAATCAACGCCTTAAGTTGCTCAACGACATTTGAAATGGGCATCGATCTGGGTGATCTGCAAGCGGTGGCTATGAGCAATGTTCCACCCACAGTCGCAAATTACCGCCAGCGCTCCGGGCGTGCTGGACGTCGGGCTGGTGGTGCTGCCTTCATTCTGACCTGGACATCCGACCGTCCACATGACCAAAGCTATTATCGCAATCCGCCAGAAATCATCGGTGGCGAAGTGCGCATTCCTTACATAGCCGTCGATAATCCGCATATTCAAAGGCGACATATAAATGCGATATTACTGAGCTATTTCTTGCGATATCGTCAGAGCATGGGAGCTCAGGATTGGCGGACGATAGATACATTTTTTGACAAAGACACAATTGAAGACCCACATCTCGTTCATCTTGAACCGTGGTTGCGGGATCAATACGATACCATCATCGACCTCTTAATTCGTTTCGGTCGCTCTGTTCGCGATCCAGATGTTGTCCAGTGGCTTGCGTATTTCCGACAGGATATGAAGGATGCATACGACAAATACACGACCCTGACGGATCAATACAAGCAGCGGTTCGATGATCTCTTTACTAAAGCCAGAGACAATTTCAAACTCTATAGGAAAGACCTGGACTAGTATGACCGTTTGCTGAATCGACTCCGTCGCGAACGCCTGATTGATTACTTCAGCGGCAATGGCTTTTTGCCGAGCTATTCGTTCCCCATATACACAGTCGAATTGAGTCTACCACCCGATTTGCCTGGTACCGGGAAATTGCGTTTACAGCGCGACTTAAAGATGGCGATTCGTGAGTATGCGCCAGATTCGGAAGTGGTGGCCGATAAACGCATTTGGCGGAGCGATGGCGTTCAATTCTATCAAGACACTGTCAGAGAACAAGAATACAGAATTTGCGAAACCTGCAATCATTTACAGATTAGCGAAGGTCCTGGTATCCCTCTCGCTAATGTCTGCCCCGTCTGTGAGAAAAGACCTAATGGCCGCCAACGGACAGCTCTCAAGTTCATAATCCCGGATGGCTTTTATGCCACGCGCCATAAAAATGGCAAAGCTGCGGGACGATATGTTAAGCCGAAATACAGTCAGATGAAGTCAGCACTATTCCCATCTAACGTCAGTAAGCCGGCGCAGATCTTGCCACTAGTCAATTATGCCTACGATCGCGGAGGCAGGCTTCTGTATGTAAATGAATATGGATACTATATTCGCCTAGTTGGTGAAGATCGTGGCCGGCATGTGAAGGCAAAGAAGGAGCGCCAAAACATGACACCTGTATCATTAGGCCATGAGCGACCGACCGACACGCTTCACCTCCAGTTTGCCTGTCAGCAGCATCCTGAAAACCTATCATTCTGGACTTCGTTGATGTACGCCTTGATCCACGGCACCAGCCGCGCCCTCCAGATCGAACGTACGGATATTGATGGTGTACTCTTTCCGCGACAGACTGACTCACACGGCGGCTGGCAACAGACGATAGTCCTGTATGATGATGTACCGGGCGGCGCCGGGCATGTTCAACAGATCAAAGACAAGTTTGACGAAGTTGTACAAGGCGCCTTGACCATAGCCGATTGTAGCGACTGCGCTGCCGAGACAAGCTGTTACAGTTGCCTGCGTGATTATAACAATCAGCTGTATCATCACATACTCCGGCGCGATGAAATCGTCGAATATCTGGAGCTGCTGCAAAATAGTATGCTGGATTAATCGTTGCTACGCTGGAGGACAGCCTGCACGAGCTTTGCCATGATGGCATGCACTTATCCGTTAAATCGAGCAGCCGATCAAATAGCAATCGCTCTCGTAGATGAGAAAATGCATAACCTCGCACAATTGATCTAAATATTCAATTTAACGTAGCATCGAATCCAATATCTGATTCAATGCCGCCTATGACCGTTGGCAAGTTTCGGGGCGAAATTGCCGTTCTGTTAAAACGGAACTAGGATAGTAAGTAAATAAGGCTTTACTTACTACTTTGTTCTAACTGCTGTTTCTGAGCAAATCCGACCACTATTTTCCCTATACGAAGCATGCGCCAAACCAGCCGGTGATCAAGAGCTCTGAATACACTTCTGACTGTGCCGGAGCGAAGGTTGGCCATCTGAAGAGCCAGGAAAACTACGGCTATTGAAAGAAGCGCGAGGATGATGAGGACGCGCATGGCCGAGATTACATCCGCGAGCGCACTTCTCTGGCGGAAGTATTGGAATCGTCTTCGGCCACAATGATTGCCAACTTCCTGCAGCGCCCTTATCACTATACGATGATAGGCGAGGTGGTCAAGCGCCTGGATCCTGCTTTGACTGCGGAATACTCGCAGGTCACATGGAGTGATTTCGCTTAGTTTAGATCTGCTTCTACAGCAGTCTGCGCTCCTAAGGATCGTTTTGCAGACGTGCGGCGACACTGGCGATGCCATCGCTACCTTGCCAGTGGGCGATCAAGCCGTTGTAATCGCGGACGTGCTTCTCCCAGCCGTTGCGATCGCAGACATTAAACAGACTGAACGGCAGGTCCTGCGCCTCACCGGCCAGCTGCGCCCTTCCGAGTGGTGTCGCCATCATCTCTCTCTTTGGAGGAGGGGGCAAGCGGAGCATCAGGATTCACAGGCGGCATACCGGCGAAACGCGGCGGAATCTCGATGAGGGAGGTGAAGACGACGGCTCGCGCTGCAGTCAGTGGTCTGCGCGCCCACCACAAGTGCATGGTAGACGGGTGGCCGTGGCGGATAGATTACTCGCGGACGCTGGCTGTCTTGATGGCGTCCAGCGGCAAAGCAACTTCGATCAGTTTCTTGGCTGTGGGCATATTAGATCCCCAATTGCTAGTCTTCAAAGCCGAAATCATCTAAACCGAGTGTGCGGCTGTTCTCGCTAATTGTGCGCACGATGGCGTCGTCAAAGCCACCGCCATGCATGCCTTCGATCTCCACTGTGACTTTGACATCCGCACCAGGCAATGATGCCAGCCGGACGATTATCTCATCCGCGATCTGGCTGAGGTCGCGCCTGGCACGCTGTGGGTCAATTCCAACCGTGCCGTAGTAGCGCGTCTTGGGTTTGGGCGGTAGTGGCGTATCTGGCGGCAAGAACGTTTGTGTTGGTTGGCCAGCGTGACGAGTTGGCATCTCAGGGTCCCGTTCCCGCTGTTCAGCGGCGCGTTCAGCATCCAGTTGCGCCCGCGCGATTTCGGGCTGCACAATCACGGCATTGTCGTCAATGTAAAGTGTGAAGGACTGCCCCATCGTGAGACCACGGTACACGCCATTTTCGTCCACGCCAGTGGCGTAAGCGAAGGCTGGCATGAGTCTGCTGACGCCATCTTTGATCGTTGACTCGAGCACGTTGCGGTCGTAAAGCCGCGGCAGGTAGCAGTAATTGGTCAGCCACTCCCAAAGCTTCTTGACGCTCAAGTGCGGCTCATCCTTCCAGATATTCAACGGCTCCAGCTCCATCAGCAGATTGTCCGGCGACAAGCCGTGAATCAGCCACTCGTTGTTCTTGAGCTTGCGCGCGGCGCGCTCCAGGAAGGGTTGGTCGCCCGAAAGCCGCTCCTGACTGAGCGTGACCACTTGGCTGCTATCCGGCTGCTGCGGGACGATCAGCCAGCTATAGGTCTCTTGCAATCGCTTGTCGACCGTCTCGCCTTCACGCCTTAAACCTTCATCGACCTGCTTGATTTGCTGCTGGTCGAGGTTGAGGTTCGCGATATCGCCCTTGATCGATTCCCAGGCGAGATATTTGCGGATGCTGTCTTTCCATTCGGCGTTGCGGGTTTCGTCCGGCGCGATGAAAACGACCATGTTGCGGTGATGGCGCGGCGAGTTGCCTCGGCTGCTCATGATATTGTTGATTTCTTGCATCGCTTCGGAACTGTCATTGTGGTTTTTGTGAGTGAATTCCGGTCCCAAGACGACTACGCGCGCGGTCTGCTCGTCCGGGACTTCGGCACTGCTCTCGGGCAGGAAATGAACGCCGCCGAGGAAGTGCTTGTCCCATTTTTGATCGCGCAGGCGTCTACCGGCTTCTGCCTGTACTTTGTATTCATCCATGCTCTGGGCGCGATCTTCCGCCGTGCGGTTGACCGTGGCGCGCGTGTCATACCAGTAGCGCGTGCCATCGTTGTAGAGGTAGGTCAGTTGATTGCTCATGCGGCGCAGGGCATCGCCAAATATGCCGGCTCGTTCGCCTGGCTGCACAGTTGCCAGGTTTATCCGCACCTCCTCGACACCGCGCACGCGCTGTGCCGAGACCGAAGACGCGCTGCCCATGAAGATGGCGCGCGCCACCCGTCGGCTGGCCGTGAATTTGGCAAGTTGCTTGACATCTTGATCGATCTGATAGGGCTTCGAGCCGGTGCCGTCAATATCGGCATCGACGATAGCGCCGAAATTCTCCGGCAAGTAGCGGACCAGCTCGCTCTGCACCGTCCTGTTCCATAAGGGGATTGATCCGGGCATGATCATCAGCGACTGATCGCCGTCGATCCACAAGCGGTGAATCACCGACGCCATCATGCGCAGTACGCCGCGCGTCCGTTGGAAGCGTTCCAGCGTCGACCAATCTTGATACAGTCGCTCGAATAGCTCCGGATGAATCGGATAGGCCTGCCGCATCAAGCGCAGGTATTCGCCTTCTGCAACATCGCGCGGGTAATCTGTCTTGCTATCGCCGTACATCCTGTGGAAGGCGTTGACAACGGCATCGCGCGCCGGATAATCTGTGACCTCGGTGAAGAGCCGCCGCCGCACAATCTCGTAACTCTCGGTCGCGCTCACCGGCTTCCAGACCGATTCCAGCCGGCCCAGCGTCTGCCGCAGCTTCTCTAAAGTTGTATAACCGCCCTCGCCACCAATCTCGATCTCACTCGCGGGGATTGAGACCAGCAGCAGCGAATCGCTCGAGCGCTTGACCGCTTCGGTCAGCGATTGCATGAAGGCCAGCACCGCTTCGAAGCTGCCCGCCGCCGGGCTGCGCTCCACCCCATAAAGCTGCTGCGTCAGGCGCACCAACTCATCAAGGATGATTAGCGCCGGACCGTGCGCGTCCAGCAATTCCACCAGCGTATCCGCGCCGGGATTCGTGCCTTCCAGGTCGTTTTGCTCGACCAGTTCATAACCCGCCAAGCCGCCCAACTGATAAGCGATCTCTCCCCAGATCGTGCGCGTGGTGCATTCGGCGTGCTGCCGCGGCTGCGAGACATTGAAGCTCGTGCCCACGATCACCGCTCGCCGCGCCTTGAGGTCGTCATCGATAGCGGGAACCAGCTTTTGAATCTCGTCGTAATCAGGCAAGTCGCTCAGCTTGAAGTCGTCGCTGAATGCGTGATAGAGCGCCAGCATGCTATGGGTCTTGCCGCCACCGAAGTTCGTCTGCAGCTGCACCACCGGGTCGCCGCCCACGCCAGTCAGCCGCTTGATGCCATTGATAACCAGATCGCGCAAGCCTTCGGTCATATAGGTGCGGCTGAAAAAGGGACCGGCCTCGCCATATTCGGGCGCCGCTTCGCCGCGTAAAACCGCCGCCAGATCAGCGGCGAATTCCGCCTGCGCAAACCGCCCGCTGCGCACATCGGGATGCGGCTCGATGACTTGTCGCCAGGGCTTCAAGCTGGCATCGGTGGTGCGCGGCATATCAACGCTTTTCGGCGGTTGCTTGGTCGCCTGCGTCATTTCACGCTCGTAGCGAATGCGCAGCAGTTCGTTACTGAGACCGCCCGCGGCAGCGGCTTCATCGGTGGCATTAACCGCTTCCAGCAGCAACTTGGCTGTATCGGCGACACGCTGCGCCTGTTCGTTGGTGAAGGAGTCTTGATGCGCCCAGTTGTTGCGCGCGGTCATCAATTCGCTGACGTAGCTACGTTCGTTGTGGCCGAGCTTTTCGCGGAACACATCGTTCCACTTGCTGAACATCAGCTTCAGCCAGCCCTGCGTATCGACTTTCTTGAGCGCCGCGGCGTCGTCCGGCAAACTGACGCTGAACGCGCCGGTATAAAGCGCGAGTTCCATTTCCTTAAGATATTTGCTTTTGTAGATGAACCTGTACTGTCGCAGTACATAGGGACCCAAGCCGCCCTTGAGCAGGTCCATGATTTCGCCAACACGATCACGATTTGATTTCGCCATATCACATATCCCCTAATTCATTTCCATTTTCGCCTGCGTACCACTATCGCGCCCACTCGCCGCCAGCCGGCTGATCTCCGACCAAGAGCTGCCCAGCGCATTGTAATCGAGCGCGTCCTCCGCCCAGCCCTTGCGCTCGCAGATGTGATACAAGCGATAAGCCAAGTCGCGCGCGGCATCGGGTATGTCACCCGGCAGCTTGTTGTAGAGTGCAGCAGCGCCCACCTCGCCATGATGGCTCAAGCTCTCGATCAGATGATGCGTCGCTTCCCAGACCGTCGGGCGTGTGTCCTGCCGCGGATCATAAGCGCCCGGGTCGTAATCCTTCCAGTGCAAGAGCCGCACCTTACCGCCGGTCGCCTTTACCACGCCCGCCAGCGCCACACTATCGACGCTGGTATTCTTGCCGCGCGCCAAGACATCGGCGCGACCGAAATCACCATCTGCAAAGCCGCCCTCGTCGAACCAGCCCACAGCGAAACGCGTCTCCGCGTCGAGCTGCGCATCTTGCTCTTCCAGCGCTTCGTCCAGCGCGGCGTTGATCAAACCCAGCGCCGTCCGCACAGTCAGGGGCGAGCCATCGGCTTCCAGGACGCGGCTGTAACGCGAATAAATCGCCATGCCCGGACCAATGCTGGCTTGCGCCAGATCGACCGGGGCGATGCTGCCCGTTTTCATATCGGCGATGGCGGCCGGCAATTCCGCGCGCAGGGCATCGAGGAAGCGCCGGCGGGAAGTGGCTGGCGCGTCTTCCGGGCGCGGTCGGCAGACGAGCACGATGGATGATGCTAGGGCGTTCGCGTTCAGAGCGTTGATTCGGATGTTGCTCTCCGTACGCACAGGCCACGTGCCGACAATACGAAATCCGGCATCAATCAAACTGGTCAACATTGTTTCCCAGCCAGTACTTACCAAGTCGACGGTTGAGCCGCGCCTTAGGAACCCTGCGTCTTGCTGCTTGAACGCATAGTAGACGGTAACAGGGTAGTCATGTGGAACAAGGCCACGAATATTGGCAAACGACTCAAGCATTCCTGATTCAAAATGCTCTTTTCCTGCCTCCTTACTTTTATGTCGATATGTTGAGGATATCAATTCGGCAGATTTCGGAACTAGGACTGTGCCAAATTCGTCCGGATAAACTTCTCGAAGGCTTCGCCGCATCCATACATAGAAAAAATCAGACAAATCGGCATAGCCAATGTTGTCGTAATAGGGTGGGTCTGTGGACATTGCGATTGAAAATTGTCTCAGCACGCGCGCATCTTGCAATCGCGCAAATCCCATTGACGTTCCAGTCAAGGATTGAAAACCCCTGCATACCCAAACTATCTGCGACATCCAACTGCCCGAGAGGCCTGACAATGGATTAGTCTCTGCGAAGTCCCAAAGCATAGGTATAGCCTGACGAGAAAACAGGTTTTTGATTTGTTCGTTACTTGAAAGCCATCTGGCAAGATTTGTCAAGAAGTCTGCCGACCGATCCACAGCAAACGCCAAATACACACTGACCGCCTCGCCGTAGGCACGCGCGGCGCGCCCACCCTCGCGCAAGGGAACATCATCATCCGCCAAGCCCGCTCCCAGCGCATCCTGCGTCGCCCGCTCGCGCGCTTTGTGCACCAGGTCGCTGAATGTGGTCAGCGCGACCAGTTGGCGTGGTGTAAAGAGCTTGTGATATTCATCCATGCCGTAAAGTTGCACGCTGAAGCCGAGTGCCTTTTCGGGCACATCACCAACAGGTTTCCACTCCGGTTTCGCGCTCTCGGCAATTGTGCTGTGCGCCGCAGACGGGCTGTAGTAGCTGCGTCCTCGATGACCGTCCGTCACAATCGCCATCAGCATCGTGCCCATACGCCCGGCTTTGCCTTCAGCGCGGACGTACTCCCAAGACATCGGTTCGCCGCTGACAACACAGCGTCCACCGCCGAATTTGCGTCCCATCGTGCCATCTTCATCTTGAGGCGGCTTGCCCTTCGTCACCTCGAAGCGCACAGTCGTCCCCTCGATAATCGGCTTCGCCCAGCACTCGCGCCCTTTCTTCTTGCTCAGCGCGAAGGAACGCACCAGTGGCACCGGCGCATTGACCGCCGGGTTGGGACTGATGACCGTGCGCGCCCAGAGCCAGGCGATGACCGTTTCGCCATTGTGCTTGGGATAGAGATGCCCGATCTTCTCGAATGCCTGCTCGCGCATCCATTCGCCGTAATAGCGCACATCGGCGGCCAATCCCGCCGCCCCTTTCCATCGCGGGCGAAGCACCGGGTCGCCCCTACCAGTGAATAGGTTTTTGCGGTCGCGCGGGTTGACCGGCGGCATATCAGCGAAGCGCGGCGGAATCTCGATCATGGCTTTGTTGATCATCACCGCCACCGGATTGAGATCGCTGGCGTGGGCTTCCAGCCCCAGGCGCTGCGCCTCCAAGGGGATGCTGCCGCCGCCGGCAAAAGGATCGAGCAAGGGTGGCGGATTGCCGTTAGTGGCAATGCGAATCAGCTCGCGCGCTTTTCCCATGATCTTTTCGTCTGTGGTCGCTTCCCAGGTGACCAGCCGCTCGATGAAATCGAAAAGGCGCATGCGCGGGCTGTCGCCGGTTGCTGTGACGTTGGGTCCATCGCCGGGCAATTGCCGACACGCCTCGACAAAGGCGGGTAGCGCGTACTCGTCATCGGGGTCATCAACGAGCGACGTGAAGATGACAGCGCGCGCAGCAGCCAGTGGTCGCCGCGCCCACCACAGATGCAGTGTCGAGGGGTGGCCGTGGCGGATAGATTTCTCGCGGGCGCTGGCGACGTTGATGGCGTCCAGTGGCAAGGCGACTTCGATCAGTTTCTTGGCTGCTGGCATGTTACGCTTCCGTTTCTCGCGCGTGATTTGCGCCAAATATTACCATATTGTGAGCGAGGCTTAGCCCCCAAAAAGTGGGGGATGAGCAGGAATGGCTCAGCGCGGCGGCGTGCTGGCGTTGAGCAGCTCGCGCAGATTAACCTTGACGCTCTCTTCGTAATATTCAAGTTCGCGGAAGGGGAAGCCTTGCACATAGCGCGGTTCGCCGGCGTTTTCGCTGTCAATCTCGACCAGGGCCAGGGTGAACTGCGCCCGGCTATTAAGCGCGCAATGCAATTCGTTCTTGGTCAGCGTCACATCACGTACGCCCTTCTTTCGCCCCTTGACCTCGATGAAACGCAGATTGGCATTCTCTTCCCACGGTTTGCTTTCGATATCGTAGCCGCGCTTTTCGCTGCCGACGTCTTTTGGCATGTTGCCCAGCAAGCGCTCCGCTTCCATCACAGCGCGCATGGCGATGGCTTCGCTCTTGCGTGTGTCGATAAGTTGTTGGCGCGCTTCCTCGTCCAACATGGCGCCAATGGGAATGATCAAAGCGCCGCCGGCTACAATCGGGCGCGTCGCGCTGATCTGCCGCTCTTGCGCGATCTGGTTCAGGCGCTGCTCTAAACGCTCTGCCAAGTCATCGGCGCGCTGTTGCGCCCGCCGGCTGTTGAGCCGCGCGTGGAACTTGCCGGCTTCTTCCCTGACGTGTAACTCCGCCGCGCGCCCATCCCAATAGTTGATCTCTCGTGTGAGGCGCTCTTGAACGGCCTTTTCGGTCTTGTCCAGCCGTTCGTCCCGCGGTCCCCTGATGCGCTCCAGATGGCGCGGGATCAAGTATTCGATCGCGTAGTTGGAGGCGCGTTTCTCCAGTTGCTCGCCCAGGAGCCAGTCCTGCTCCAGCATCGGCGCGATCCGCGCTCTTTCGCCGTCGCTCGCGGGGCGGTAATCGAGGTAGGGCGCGGTACCGGCTTCCTGAATCGTCCCAGCGCCATCGATCTCGACGAAGTGCACCTCGCGCGAGATGATGCTGTGTTCAGCGCCGCGACTGGGAACGGCATCCTGGATAGCGCCTTCCAGATAGAAGAGCACGCGCAATTCATCACCCGGGTCGTGCGGGTCCACCAGCATGGCGCCGCGTTTCAAGGTTTCGCGCTGCTGCTTCAGTATCAAGCTAATGGTCGCATCAAGCAGGGGATGCCCCGGGCAGATAAAAGCAGCCTCCGGCTTCGTGTCGTGGTGGATTTGGCTTTTCTCGAAGCAGATGCGCGCGTACTTGCGTGAAATCGGTCCCAGCCCGCGTTCCTCCGCGTGATTGCGCAAGGCGTAGGGTACGTTGTTGATGGCGAAACGCCCGCTCTCGCGTTCGTGCAGCGTGCCTCCAAGTTCTTGAAAAGCTTCGGCGAAGAAGGCTTTGATGAAATGCGGCTGCAGCTTGCGGGCATTGGCGCGCTCCATCTCGGCGCGCACTTGCTCAACTTTGCTCGTGTCCATGACGCCGCTAACCAGCAGGTCGTCGCGCACGATCTCCTTGACGCGCTCTTGTTCCGTGGCGTTGTCGATGGCAATAATGAGTTTGTCTCGCACCTCCGGTCGGTCGCCATAGCGCACCGCTTCCTCAAGGAGTTTACGAAGTGGCGTCTGCCGAAAGAGCTCGCCCAAGACGTCAAAGACCTGGCCGTTCAGCGAATCGCGCTCCCTTGCTAATTTCTCCAGCAGACGCTGGTAGACGGCGCCTTCGCGTGTTTCACCGGCCACCAGATTCCAGAGGTGGCAGACCTCTTTTTGCCCGATTCGGTGAATGCGCCCGAAGCGCTGCTCCAGCCGGTTCGGGTTCCAGGGCAGGTCGTAATTGACCATCAGGTGGGCGCTCTGAAGGTTGATACCCTCGCCGGCGGCGTCGGTCGCCACCAAGATCTGCACATCGGCGTCATGCCGAAAGCGTACTTCAATATGGCGGCGCTGGTCGCGGCGGGTACCCCCAAAAATGGTCACGACCGCTTCGGGCCGCCCGATCACTGTATTCAGCTTGTTTGTCAAATAGTCGAGCGTATCGCGATGTTCGGTGAAGATGACCAGTTTCCGCGCCGTGCCGTCGGCATTCTTCATTTCCGGCGTATCTTGCAGCAAGCTCAGCAATTGGAGCCACTTGCTGTCGCTACCGCTGTGCAGGACGCGCCTTGCCTGCCGCTCGAGCCCGCGTAAGATGGCGATTTCGTCATCCAACTGGGCTACGGTCTTGGCGGCGGTCACATGGTCAATCAGCTCGGCCTCGATCGCTTCTACCTCATCCTCCGGCGCATCGTCGAGGTCCTCATCTAGATTGATGTCATAGCTCAGTTTTGGTGGCTGCACGACGCCTTCTGGGTGCTCGCGCGCTTCCTTCAGCCGCGTTTCCAGCTTCTCGCGCCGCCGCCGCAGCGAATGATAGATGGCAGCGGGTGACGAAGCCAAGCGCCGTTGCAAAATCGTCAGAGCGAAGCCGATCGCGCTCTTGCGTCCGCCGTGTTCCAGTTCATCAATCCGATTGAACTCCGTGCGAACATACTCGGTGACGCTCTCGTAGAGGTCTCGTTCTTCTGATGACAGGTCGTAGTTGACGGAGGTCGCTCGACGCTCGGGGAAAAGTGGTGTGCCTTCAAAGGTTAGCAGCCGCTCCTTGATCATACGCCGCATCAAGTCCGCGACATCGCTGCGACGAGTGCCTACCGGGGCTTTACCTTCAAACCGGTCCGGATCCAGCAGCTTCATGAAGAGGTCGAAGTCTTCATCCTTGCCGTTGTGGGGTGTGGCTGTCATCAGTAAGAGATGGCGCGTCAACTGGCCTAGCAACTTGCCGAGTTTGTAGCGTTTGGTTTCCTCCAGTCGATTACCGAAATAGGTCGCGGACATTTTGTGCGCTTCGTCACAGACCACGAGGTCCCAGTCACTTTGCGCCAGCCGACTTTGGATCTCCTCGTTGCGGCTGATCTGGTCCAAGCGCACGATCAATCGATCGTTCTCGGCAAAGGTGTTGCCAGTGCGCGATGCTTCGATCATGTCGCGCGTGACTATTTTGAATTCGAGTTGAAATTTGCTGCCGAGTTCATCCTGCCATTGCTCGGTCAAGTTGCCCGGCGCGCAGATCAAGCAGCGTCGTACATCACCGCGCACAATTAGCTCGCGGATGAGCAAGCCCGCCATGATAGTCTTGCCTGCGCCGGGATCGTCCGCGAGCAGAAAACGCAAGGGCTGCCGTGTCAGCATTTCATCATAGACCGCTGTGATCTGGTGTGGCAGCGGTTCGATGAGTGAGGTATGCACGGCCAATAGCGGGTCGAAGAGATGTCCCAGGTGAATTCGATAAGCCTCGGATACGAGGCTCAACAATCGCCCATCTCCGTCAAATGGCCAAAGCCTATCCTCCGGTGGTGTGGTGAGATTCTCTTCGTCCGCACGGTAAAGCACCCTTCCGTCATGGCCGCCGTCGGCGCGGCGATAGACCACGGACACTGAATTTGGGCCGCTATGCTCCACATCAATCAGCTCGACCACTTGATTGGGTACGATGCCATAGACGCGCATTTTTCGGTCTAGTTGTTCCAGTTTGATCATCTAGTTATAGCTCCAGTTTCAACGCTCTGATCATGCCAACTAAGGCTACTGGATAAGCACGCTGTCGTTAACTGCCTGATTTAATGGAAGACTGGAATACAGAGTAAAGAGCAGCTGACCGACTGGTGACACGCGGAGCTCAGGCACCTTCTGCCACTTCATCTAGAATGAATTCTAATCGTGTCAGCGATCTGACAGTATATTACTGTAACATTGTAATACTATCACCACCTCGCCATGCTACACTGTAACCAATTGCTACTGTAAACTTGTACTATTCTGCTCATCTCCTGTTGTGCAATCGTGGCGCTCTTACTTTACTGCAGCATCTGCTACACGCGATGGCCATCTATGCGGACGCGGATGGAAGCAATGTCTTCGCCTCTATGCAGACGCTTGCCAGCGACATGAGCATGGACAGAAAGACGGTCAACAGGCATGTGATCAAATTGCGTAATGCAGGCTGGCTGATCCCCGAAGGCGCGGTTTCCAGGTTCAATCACACGATTGTCTATCGCATCCATATCAATCAGATCTTGAACCACGAATCTGCAGAACACGGTGTAAGAGAAAAACACGATACGGGCGTGGTGCCCCCATCGAAAGGGGAATCATTACCCTATCGAGAGAGGCACGATGCCCCTGCCGAAAGAGGCGTAGTTACCCTCACGAAAGGGGCACAGCGCCCCACAACCAGATCATCCAACCAGATCATCTATACCAGATCATCATCAGAAGTGGTCACAATTTGCCGGACTTTCAACAGAAAGAGATAACCCATGACCCAACCCACAACCCTGCTCCGAAACGGAACCATCTACGACGGCACAGGCAGCCCACCTATCACCGCCGACATCCTCATCAGCGGCGACCGCATCAGCGCCATCGGCGACCTGCGCGACCACGCCGCCGACCTCACCATTGACCTCGACGGACTGGCTGTCGCGCCGGGTTTCATCAACATGCTCAGCTGGGCCACCGAATCGCTGATCGAAGACGGCCGCAGCATGAGCGATATCAAGCAGGGTGTCACGCTCGAAGTCATGGGCGAGGGCACCTCGATGGGTCCGCTCAGCGACGAGATGAAGAAGTCGCGCGATACCATCCTCTCCACCGCCGATATCAATTACGACATCGAGTGGACGACGCTAGGCGAATATCTGGAATATCTGGAGCGCAAGGGCGTGGCGACTAATGTCGCGTCTTTCGTGGGCTCGGCAACGCTGCGCATCCACGCCGCCGGTTATGACGATCGCGCAGTGACCGACTCCGAAATGGCGCAGATGAAGCGCCTGCTGCATCAAGCCATGCGTGAGGGCGCGATGGGCATGTCGGCCGCCTTGATCTATCCGCCGGCGACTTATCAGAGCACGCAAGAGTTAATTGAACTGTGCCGCGTGGTCGCCGCATACGATGGCATGTACATCACGCATCTGCGCAGCGAACGCGCGCGATTCATGCGCGCGCTGGACGAACAGATTCACATCATGCGCGAAACGGGCGTGACCGGTGAGATCTATCACCTGAAAGCATCGGGCGAGCTAAATTGGCATAAGATGGACGAAGCCATCAACAAAGTCGAAGCGGCGCGAGCCGAAGGTCTGGCGCTGACGGCTGATATGTATACCTATCCCTATAGTGGCACCGGCTTGGCATCATGCATTCCGGCCTGGGCGCACGACGGCGGCTTCGCTGCTATGATCGAACGTCTGAAAGACCCGGCGACACGAGAGCGCATCAAAGCCGAAATGAACCAGCCCGGCGAAGACTGGGAGAACATGTTTTACGACAACGGACCCGATCGCATTATGTTGGCCGGCTTCGCGAAAACGGAATTGCGGGTGAATCAAGGCATGACCCTACGCGAGGTCATGCAGGAGCGCGGTACTTCGGCGACGGACACGGTGATCGACTTGCTGATCGAAGACAACAGCCGCATCTTCACGCTCTATTTCAGCATGTCCGAAGACAACTTGAGGAAACAAGTTCAGTTGCCTTGGGTGAGTTTCTGTTCCGATGCCGGGTCCATCGCTCCCGAAGGCAACTTTCTCAGCTATCATCCGCATCCGCGCGCCTACGGCAGTTTCGCCCGTGTCATCGGCAAGTACGTCCGTGACGAAGCCTTGGTCACGCTGCAGGACGCCCTGCGCCGGCTTTCGGGATTTGCCGCCGACAATCTCAAGCTCAAAGATCGCGGCTACATCAAAGCGGGCTACTTTGCCGATCTGGCCATCTTCGATCCGGCGAAAGTGCAAGACCACTCAGTGCCCGGCGATCCACATCAATACAGCGAGGGCATGGCGCACGTATTTGTCAATGGCGTGCAGGTCTTGCGCGATGGCGACCATACAGGCAACATGCCCGGTCGCGTCGTTCGCGGTCCCGGTTGGCGGGGCTGATGAGCCAGAAGCGCAACCCCTGTTTACAAATAACGTAGAGATAGTATCGTGTGTAAACCCTAATGATTGTGGGAGCGGGTATGTTCCCGTCTTATGATATAATCATGCGAGCAATCGAAAACAGGAAACGTAATCGCGTTTAGAAGGAGCAGTCATGAACTTCGGTTCAATCTTACAAGTGATCGCCATACTGGCGTTTGGCGTTGGCATCCTCGGTGTCGCGTTCACCTTCACCCTGGCATCCCAGGGCAGGTCGGCGCGTGGTGGTGTGTTGTTGGCGCTGGTGGGTTTCGTCGGCGGTATCGTGTTGTTTGTCGTCAGTTCGGGTATTTTGATCGTGCCACCGGCTCGCTCGGCGGTCATCGTCAACGTGCTTTCTGGTGAATTGGAGGAACCGGCGCGAGCGCCGGGCACCTCGATCATTATCCCGGGTTTGCAGGAATTTATCGTTTACCCGACCGATCAGCAGGAATACACCATGTCCGGCATCTCCAGCGAGGGACGGATACAAGGTAACGATGCTGTGGAAGCCTTGACGGTCGACGGTCAGGAAATCCGGCTGGACATTACGGTGCTCTATCGCATTGATCGTGAAGATGTCAATTTTATCCATTTGAATTGGCAGAATCGTTACGAATCCGATTTCATCCGCCCGACAGTTCGCGCTGTCGCGCGCGATGTGGTATCGCAATTCGAGGCGGAAGCGATCTATGGTCTCGAACGTGAAGCGCTTACCGGACAGATTTCCGAATTGGTTAGCGAACGTTTGCTGGAGCAAGGCTTGACCTTGACCTCATTCCTGGTGCGTCAAATCGGCTTCAACGATGCCTTTAGGGTATCGATTGAAGAGAAACAGATCGAGGAACAGAAGCTGCAACGTGCCCGTACCGAAGCGGAACGTGTACGTACCGAGGCGAGTGGTCTAGCCGATGGCGCGGAAGAAGCCGCCCGCGGTCGCGCTAATGCTCGTCTGATCGAAGCCCAGGCGGAAGCGGAAGCCCTGCGCGTCATCAGCGATCAGATCGCCGCCAATCCCAACCTGATCCAGTATCTCTATGTCGCTAACCTGTCGGACAACGTTGCCTTCGCGCTGCTGCCATCGGATTCGCCCTTCATCTTCAATGTCGACGATTTCGCAGATCTGGGCGCGGACTTCAAGGCGCCGCAGCCTACCATCATTACGGGTGGCTAGATCGGCAAGTCAAATTTCGCAACGTGGAAAGGCGCTCTCATCGCAGGGCGCCTTTTTTATTTGACCACGGGTTTGCGATATAGTCTGTCGCTCGGCAAGCTAGGTCTCAGTCGCAAAGCCTTAATGATATTTCGCCATCTACTCATATTAACCCTGCTCTGCTTGTCTGCTACACTTTCACCTGCGCAGGAGGACATGGCTTTGCTCGATCGCTATTTCTACACCTATCACAATCCCGCGGGCAACCGCCTGGTTCGCGGGGCCGGCAGCTTCCCCGACGTTCGGACAATTGACGTGCCGCTGGCTGGAATCCCGTACTGGGCTGTCGGCTACGCGATGGAGACGGCGATCTGGCATGTGGTCATGGACAATGGCGATCTTCAAGTCGTCGAAGTGCGACCGGACGGCTCTGCCCAGATCCTCGCCTACGAGATGGGCTGGTTCGATGGCGCGGTTCCGCCTGTTGTTGGCGTGTCAATGGTCGAGGGCACCTACATCTTGCGCAGTGACGATTCCGTATCGCCGATCTCGCATCCAATACCTGTCAACGACTTTGAAGTGCTGTACATCAATCGAGCGGGCGATTTGGCGCTGGGTCGCGAGGAAGGCGTCGTGGCGAGCTTGCCAATCCAGGCTGCGCCCGATGCCCGCCTGGTAATGAATCGCGTTGGCCAGGTCGCTTTTTACGCCAACGCCACCGATCAGCGCTATGTACACGGTATCATGGGTGACAGCCTCGAGGGCGCCACGCTGCTCGTGCTGGAAGTTCGCGACAGTCAGTTAGGCATTTTGGCGCGTGTCGATCTGCCCGGCGAGCAAGTCTTCGAAGGCATCGCGCCCTTCTGGGCCGATATCGACGGCGATGGCCGCGAAGACCTGGTAACGACGGTAGCCGACGGAACTTTCGGGGCGCGGCTGCGCCTGTATCTTTGGGACGGCAATCAGATCCGTCAGGAAGTCGACGGTCCTGCCATCGGGCGGGGCAAGCGTTGGCGGCATCAACTGACAGCCGGACCGTTCGGACCCGCCGGCGAGATCGAAGTGGCCGATATCGTGACGCCGCATATCGGCGGAACCGTGCAGTTTTTGCGGCTTGAGAAAGGGGCTTTGCGTGTGAAAGCATCTTACGACGGCGTGACTTCGCATCTGATTGGTTCGCGCAATCTCGATCAAACGGCCGCCGGCGATTTCAATGGCGACGACCGACCCGAGGTACTGGTCATGGACCGATCGCGCGCTCAGGTCGTCGCCGTGCAACACGAAGCGGAAGGCGCGCGGGAAACATGGCGCCTTGGGGCAGGCGCGGAAATCACCAGCAATTTCGCGCCGGTCGAATTGCTTGACCAGGGCTTGGCATTGGCTGTGGGCACAGCGGACGGTCGCCTGCGTGTCTGGATGCCGCGATAGCTAGCCAACTATTAACGCTATTCATGAGGGGAAGAGTCAATAATGGTGTTTCCAGCCGAAGATGCGGGCATGTCAAGCGCGCGATTGCAGCGCATCAACGATTATCTTAATCTCGAGGTCGCTGATGACAAACTGCCGGGCTTGATCGCCGTGGCGCAACGGCGCGGCAAAGTGGTTCATCACAGTTTGCACGGCATGATGGATATTGAAGCCGGCATACCAATGGAAGCGGACGCGCTCTTCCGTATCTATAGCATGACCAAGCCGGTCGTCAGCCTGGCTGTGATGATGCTGCACGACGAAGGGCGATTGCAGTTACATGATCCGGTCGCGAAATACCTTCCGAGCATCGGCAAGATTAAGGTCTTCAGCCATGTATCGGAACGCCAGGCGCAATTGGTAAACCAAGATCCAGCAATGACCATTTTTCACCTTCTGACGCACATGTCCGGGTTTTCCAATGGTCGCGATCCCTGGCATCCTGCCGATCAACTTTTCGCGCGCGCTAGCGAACGCCATGGATTCTATCGCCGCGATATGACGCTGGAGGACCTGGTCGAAAACTTCAGCGAATCGCCGCTTAAGTTCCAGCCGGGTTCTGACTGGAATTACGGCGTCTCTACCGATGTGCTGGGTTATTTGGTACAGGTTATCGCCGATATGCCCTTGGCCGATTTTCTCCGGCAACAGATTTTCACGCCTCTGGGCATGATCGACACAGATTTTCATGTGCCGCCGAAGAAAGCGCATCGCCTGGCACAGGTATATAGTTCCGACGCTATTTACGATCCTCAACCTATTGCTCTCGAAAATGTGGCTCTTGGTGATGTGCGAAAGCCTACGCTTTGTCCTTCCGGTAGCGGGGGACTGGTTTCCTCCACGTCGGATTATCTGCGCTTCGCCACGATGTTGATTAACGGCGGCGAGTTGGATGGCACGCGCATCGTCAGCCCCATGACCATCAAGCGCATGACGACAAATGCGGTTCAACCGGCCTATCTACCATTGAAAATCGGCATGGAGCGTTATGGTTACGGGTTCGGTTTGGGCTTCCGCGTCATGCTGGATGTGGGTCAGGCGAACGGCTATAGCTCACCCGGAGAATACGGTTGGGCGGGCGCCGCCGCCACCTATTTTGTCGTCGACCCAGTTGAGGAGCTAATCATACTGTTGATGACGCAAATGTGGTCCATGCAGCCGCATCCGCCGCGCTCAATAGTCCCCAATCTGGTGTATCAGGCGATTGACGATCTGAACGAAGCTTGAGCCAAATCAGAGATCAACATCCATCACATCGAGCACGACATCCATCGGTGTGAAGATGGTCGCGCGGCGCGATCCCGCAAAAAGCAGTCCGACCGCTCTCAAGCTGCCTTCTTCGATGATCAAAGCGCCGGAATCGCCACCTTGGCTCAATGGCGATGTGATGACTTGGCCGATAAAGCGCGCCTGCAAGTTTTCGCCGTACGACACATCGACAGTCGCATTCATCAGCATGATAGTGCCTTCGGTATAGCCAGTGGTGCGCCCGAACTTACGGATCTGCATGCCTAACTGAGGGTTCTTGGTGCCATTGGGCCTGCCGATGGTTGCAATGTCTTGCTGGAAGAGCATGGGATTATTGGGTCGCGCCAGCGCCGCGTCAACCTGGTTGGGGAAAATCGGCGTGTCAGAGGTTTGTGCTTTTGGCGCCGGCACGCTTGTCAGCCGCTTTGCCGATCCGTTGATCTTTGCCAGGGCGTTTCCCACGTTGACAAAGAGATCAACGATGTCGCACCCGCCCACGGGCAAGAGTGGCGGAGTTGTGGTCGGCGGTGTCGGGCCCTGGCCATAGTCGCTGTAAAAACGCAGCATTTCGAAACGGTGTAATTTGGCGACAACGTCATCAGGGCGGACACCGTGATCCGTGGGACCCGGCTGCAATATGGCGTCACCGATGACCGCATTGTTGCTGTTGGCCAGAACGTGGTTGTTGGAAAGCAGCAACGGCTCGCCGGTATTGCGGTCGAATACTATCGCGCCGAGCGTACCCGCGGTGACCATGTAGTGCCCGATGCTGACGCCTGCTGGTATGTTCGGTCGAAAGCGATCCCGGGGATCAACAAGCGCTTCCAGGCGACCGACCTCGACGACATCCGTGCGCATGCCGTTGACCTGCTGGGGAACCAGATCATCTTCGCTAAGCGCTTCGACCGGTTTCTTTTGTTCGACCAGAACCGCTACAGCCAATTGGTCAGTCACGCGTTCATTGAAGTTGCGGAAGCCGATGGCGACGCCAACTACGCCACGCCGCCGCAAGAGGTCCGCTTGCGCGAGCCGCTGCGCTTCCAGCAATTGGCGGAACAGGTCCATCGACATATGCGGTCATCTCGTTGTCGGTTGGGCATACATCGCAGCATTATACAATAGAACGCCCGCGACGATGCTTCTTCCCGGCGGGAGTCTTACCTGAGGTTCTTTAATCCATTGCCTGTGAACGCGAGTACTACGTTGGCATCACCGCCCGCCCTTTCGCGAATCTGTGGCAGGGCAGCGGCGACAACAGCGCTGGTCATTTCAATGATCAGCCCCTTCCTAGCCAGGCGAGGTTGCGCGGTCTTGATTGCTTTGTTGTCAACACGCAGTGCGAATCCATCTGTCTCGTACAGGGCGGAAAGGATCTGTTTGCCGCGTACAGGCAGGTCAACCAAGATGCCGTCGGCGATGCTGGGTTCCGGGCTTATCGCCGGGGGCAACTCCATTTGCTGTTCCCAACCCTGCACGACCGGGTCCACGCCGCTCGATTGCACGGCGATCATGCGCGGCATGCGCTCGATCAAGCCAGCATCCAGCAGCGCCTTGTATCCACGATAGAAGCCGAGGAACAAGCCGCCATGACCGACGGGCGTTGCGACAGCATCCGGCGCACGACGGCCCATTTGCTCCCAAGTCTCCCAAGCTGCGGTCATCTGACCCAGCACGAACCAGGGGCTCCAGGCATGGCTGGCGTATGTCGTGGATTGCGCTGCAGCGTAGACATCGTCGACCGATTGTTGCGATTCCACGATCGCGCCGCCAAAAGAGCGAATCAATTGTTTCTTGCTTTCGACGGTCGTAGCGGCTGGCACAAATATCCGGGCAGAGATACCCGCCAGGCTGGCATAAGCAGCGAGCGACGCGCCGGCATTGCCGGACGAATTGTCGATGACCTCAGGCACTTCGAATCCGGCAATGTGATTGAGCAGGGTCGACGTGCCGCGATCTTTGTACGAGCCGGTCGGGTTCAGGTAGTCGAGTTTGGCGAGGAAGGGCTGCCCGTCCAGCTCGACGGTCACCAGGGGTGTCATGCCTTCGCCCAGGCTGAAGCGTTTGCGCACCGGCAACATGGCCGCATATCGCCAAAGCGAATAGTCGTCATGATTGATTGCATCCGGGTCGAAAGCTGGCAGGCCGGCGAGATCCAGGGAACCTCTGCAGCTCTGGCAGCGCCAGGCGAGAGCCAAAGCCGGCTCGCCACATGAATTGCATCGAATTGTCGTCATTGCTCATCCTGATTAGGTACAAACGGAACAACTAGCTTAGCCATTGGCGCCGCTGACGACAATGGTCAGGCTTTCATCTTTGCTTTGCCGCGTTTTTGCTTAGGCATTCTTAGCAGACGCTCTACCAGTCGTCGAAACCGGGGCAATCGCAACAGCAAGAGCAGGGCGATCTGTAGCCCATATATCTGGGTTTCCAGGAAGGCGACGTCGAAGCAGGGGATCTGCTCCCAAAACAGCATGCCATTGATGCTGTGCAATACGACCAAGATTGCAGCGAAGTAGACCAGGCGATGTAGACGCTTCCAGTTGCGTCCGAGCAGCTTCATGGCACGACGGTGCGACGTCAGCGCCATCAATATCAATATGATTAGGGCGGCGATGCCAAAGACGGCAAAATACTGCCGCCAGATATTGTCGGAAAGGAAAAAGCTCAGGTGCAGCAGCGCGAATGCAAAAGCCCAGAGCCCAGCCCATTTTCGAAGCGGAACCAGGCGCCTCCAGCCAAACAAATGCACCGCCGGGCTAGATGGCCAGCGATAGCGTCAGGAAGCGGATGGCGAATCGCCCGGCCAGGCGGAATCGATACGAGCCTATCAAGCCGGTAACGGCATCGCTCGAAGCTTCCGGAAAGAGGCGCAAGCCGCTGTCTTGAACCACCGGCAGCAGCACGTAAAGGAATAACAGGCAAGCTGCCAGATTGAAGATCGGTACGATCCGATTTGCGCGCGTTCGGCGCTTGGACATTCCCCAACTACCATTCAAATCCAATTCTAAGACAGTTCATCTATACTGACTATATGTCGCAACGATTGCCGAGGACGCGAGTTGCAAATAACGGGTGTATTCACATGCTCTTGCAGACTTGCACAAACGGACTCGTGTTTATACACTAATGAGCCGATTATCAAGACGATCGCTACCGATGACTCTAATCGATCAATTCGACCGACCGCTGCGCGACCTGCGCATTTCCGTTACTGACCGCTGCAATTTTCGTTGCCCATATTGTATGCCTGCGGCAATCTTCGGCGAGCGCTATCAGTTTTTGCCCAAACCAGAGTTATTGGCATTTGAAGAAATCACCCTATTGACCCGTGTTATCGTCAAATTGGGCGCGGTAAAAATCCGACTGACCGGCGGGGAGCCCCTGCTTCGTCAAGATATCGAACGCTTGGTTTCCATGCTGGACGCGCTAGAAGGTGTCGAAGACCTGGCGATGACAACCAATGCCTATCTTCTGCCACAGAAGATCGACGCCTTGAAGGCAGCCGGATTGAAACGTTTGACGATTAGCCTGGATACGCTGGACGATGCGATCTTCCGACAAATGAATGGCGGGAGGTCGGGTGTTGATAAGGTGTTGGCGGGGATTTACGCGGCTGAAGAGGCTGGGTTCAGCCCCTTGAAGATAAACGCCGTCATTCAGCGGGGCGTGAACGATCACACGGTCGTTGAGCTGGCGCGTTTCTTCAAGGATCGTGGGCATATCTTGCGTTTCATAGAGTATATGGATGTTGGCAACAGAAACGGCTGGAAGATGGACGAGGTTGTGCCGGCGCGCGAAATCGTCGAGCGCGTTCACGCCGCCATGCCCCTGGAACCAGTTGCCAGTAATTATTTTGGCGAGGTCGCTCGGCGCTACCGCTATGTTGATGGCGCGGGCGAAATTGGTTTGATCTGCTCGGTGACACAACCTTTTTGTGGTTCGTGCACACGTATGAGACTCTCGCCGGAGGGGCAGATATTCACTTGCCTGTTCGCGACAGAGGGCACCAGCCTGCGCGATCCTTTACGTAAGGGCGCGACCGACGATGAACTGGAACAGATCATTCGTCAAACCTGGGGAGATCGCATTGACCGCTACTCTGAGATCCGCCATTCGCTCACCGATGAAATGCGCGATCAGCGGAAGAAGGTCGAGATGTACCACATTGGCGGATAGGATTCCCTCCTTGATGGCGCGGGACCTTCAGAATTCACTCGCATATTTTGATTGACAATTGACGGTGCGGCCTCGACCAACGCCTCTCTACGTTATGTGATGCTGCTTAAGCTTGCATTGACTTGTGTTGGTGTGGTATTGTCGCTGCCATTGCTTCTTAGCCATAACTAGAAAGAGATTGGACATGAGCAATCCGGACTTTGACCTGAGTGGACAAACGGCGTTGATTACCGGAGCAGGGCGGGGCATTGGCTTGGCCACGGCGCGGGTATTTGCCGGCGCGGGCGCTGACGTGATCATCGCCGAATTCATCGCCGAGAATGGCAAAGGCGCTGCGGCCGAGATCGAATCAATGGGTCGCAAGTCGATGTTCATCGAGGTCGATGTGCGGTCGCCGCAGAGTGTAAACGCCATGGCCGCGACAGCGCTTTCAGCTTTCCCTCAGATTAACATATTGGTGTGCAATGCCGGCATCGCCCAGGCCGTTGCAGCGGAAGAATGCAGCGATGAAGATTGGCTTAATATGATGAACGTCAATCTTAACGGCGTATTCTGGTGCTGCCGCGCCCTTGGCCGGCACATGCTGGAACGCGGCAGCGGCGCGATTGTCAACCTGGCATCCATGTCGGGGATGATCGTGAACAAGCCGCAGGGGCAAGCTCATTACAATGCGGCAAAGGCTGGCGTTATCCAATTGACCAAGTCACTTGCTGCAGAATGGGCAGACCGAGACGTCCGCGTGAACTGCGTCTCCCCAGGCTATATCGGCACTGATATGACCACGCCTGCTCTCAGTAACGCGGAGTGGAACGCGACCTGGCACGAAATGACGCCAATGGGCCGTATTGGGGAGCCGGAAGATATCGCAAACGCTATCCACTATTTGGCATCGCCGGCTGCCAAATTCGCAACTGGCACCAATCTGGTGGTCGATGGCGGCTATACGTCCTGGTAAGTGGCGGCTGGCAGACCGGCTGGATCGCTAGCGTGTCTGCTCCCATTTCATCAAACGGAATACCATCCAATGCAGTTTGCAAGACTTCCGCAATCGGCAGTTTTTGCTCTGGGGAGTTAATGCAAAACCATCACGACCAGACATAGCCCGCCAGTGGACTGCCCGCCGCGCTGTTTCCAGTCAACGCCAACACCGACTGCGATTGGATAGCGCCGCAAATTGCCGCCAAATTTGGCCTGCACAGCCTCGTATCGTATTGCATTGCCGGAGTCGTATTTCACGGGAAGACATCCTGCCAAACCGACGAGTCGTCTTACGTTGGACAGGGTTCCGATCTAGCAGCTGAGCGAAATTGCGCTAGTGAAATCAGGGAAGAACCGGGCAGTCTGAACCGGTGACCGTAGTCACCGTGTCGCTGCGGATCCAGCCGGTTAGGTCGCTGTCGACGATCCTGACCCGAACGTAATACCAGATCGGGCCGTTTACCGTGCCTTCTTCACGCTGCTGCTGCAAAATGGGTACGATCGTCGCCGGTGGAATGCGCGCGACCTGTTCGGACGAACGTTTGGGCCGCCAGCGCAAGTTTATCCCATTCTGACCCAGGACAACTGCACGGCAAAGCTCCGGTGGCGTCGGTGTGATCGTCGGTGTGTCAGTTGGTGTAGGCGTATGGGTAGCGGTCGCAGTGTTTGTCGGCGTGGACGTGTCGGTAGGCGTATACGAAGGCGTGTAAGTATAGGTCGGCGTGAAGGTATCTGTTGGTGTTGGCGTGTCTGTCGGCGTGTCGGTAGGTGTGGGTGTAGGTGTCGGCGTGAAGGTGTCCGTCGGCGTCGGCGTGATGGTGGGCGTGCGCGTCGCGGTTGGTGTAAAGGTTGGCGTCGCCGTGTGAGTCGGCGTTGGGAAGAGAATGGGTTCCCACTGTCCGCGAGTCATAGCAGCCGTGACGCCTCCCATACCCAACAAGATAACAATCACGATCAACATGACGATGCGACCACGGTTACGATTGCGGCGTATCACACTCTCGACGCGTGAAAGATCAGTGCGCCTGCCTAGAATTCGGAAGGGTTCTTCGCGCATCGCATCGAGCCAGGTCTTGGCATCGCGCGTATTGCCTTCCTGCAGCGCTTCGTCCGCGCGTTCCAGGTACCGTGTGAATAGATCGTTTACCGTGCTGCGATATCGTTCGTCCTGGGCGTATTCGCCCACGAGTTCCGCAAGCATCTGACGCGCCTGCGCCAATTCAGCATCGAAATTCTGAGTGACCAGCGCTTGCGCCCGCTTGATAACTTGTTGCGCGCGGCTGCTATCGGATTGCAAGTTACGTGCCCGCATCAACAATTCTGAGAATGAGCCATCGGTTGGGTCTAGCTCCAAACCCAACTCAATCAGCTTGATGGCGGCATTCATTAGCAATATACGTTCATCAAGCGTGGTCGCATTGTTGGCGTGGTTCAAGGTCAGTTGCGCTTGATCGTTGACCTGGCTGCGTATCGCGGCGAGCTTTGAATCCAGCTCGTGCTGCATCTGCGCCAGGCGCTGGCTATTGGGCAAGAGCTGCCGCCCATGCGAGAGCAATGTTCGCACGCCGCCAATCTGCGCGACCTGCTCCTCGAGTGTGCCGCCAATCGTATTCATGTTGACGGAAATCTGATCGACGTCTCGTTGTACCCGCCGGACCATTTCCAGACGTTCCTCGGCTTGCGGGTCGTTGGGTACCACGCGCAAGGCGCCTTCGTACTTGCGCAGGGCCTCGGAAAAGCTGTCGTTCGCCATCAAACGGTCGCCGTCCGCCAGGAGTTCACGAGCAAGAGCCAGATCTTGAATATCCAGCAGGGCTTGCTCAACGTCCTTCCAGGTTAGGATGCCGTCTCGTTCCGCCAGTTCGCGGGCCTCGCGGTATAAGCCCGAGGCTTGTTCGTAGTTGCCGGCACGCACCAGCGAGTTGGCGCGGTTGTAGGCGACGCGCGCCTCGAAGGGAATCCTGTGATCGGGTACGATACCGCGGATCAAGTTATCTTCGGATTTTTCCCGGTAGTCCAGGGCTGTCGGGTTGTTTGACTGTATCGCAAGGATACGGTTGGCGACATCAATCGTTTGCTGGTACTCGCCGGAGTAGTAGTATTCGGTCAATCGCGAGAGAAGGTCGTCCAGCGGCGCGCTTGATTGCACGCCCGATTCTTCCGCCGGACTGCTTGTCGGCGGAGTCGCCTGCGCCGGAGTCGAGGGTGGCGCGTAGCCTGCCGATGCAGACGGATCTCGAGGTGAATCCATTCTCGCGGGTCGGGCAGGCGTGACATCTTGCGTCGGTGACGTGGGGATATTGTGACGCGCGAACAACTCCTGAACTCGCTGTCTTGCTTGCGCGCTATGCCTGCTCGCCTGCCGTAACAAGTTGATCGCATCAGGATTTCCGGGATCAAGCTGCAAGGCGTCTGCCAGAATATCGATGGCTTCGTCGATATCGTCGTCGTCGCCCGCGATCTCGATACGGATGCGGGCGCGGCGTATCAGACCACGGATGGCCGCAATATTGCTTTGCGATCCGCTTTGGCTGCTGCCGGCAATCTCGGAAAAAAGCGCCTGCGCGCTCGCTTCAAGGGGGGTATTCTTGGCTTCCGTCAACAGGTCTCGAGCTTCTTGTTCAAGCTCGGTCAGGGCATGCGGGTCGGTTGTGCGGCGCGCTCGTTGACGCAGATCGTCAATCGCCCGTTGCAATTCCTGCATCTAGTGCATCCCTTTTCAATGCAACCTAACCGGATCCGTGGCTAGGATCAGCCGCGACGGCAAAAGGCTTAAGACAAATCCAATTACCACTTCGGGGAAAACTATGTTAAAGTTAGACTATACTTTACTTCAACAACGATCAACCACTTATGCTGTCATCCCAACACATCAGACCCAGGTACAAACTGATCTTATTCTACAATATCAGACCCGATAAACAAGACCAATACTACCGCTACATGCTTAGCAGCTTTGTGCCAGCCATTCAAAAACTGGGCGTCTACATGCATATGGCGTGGCATATTGCTTACGGTGATTACCCCATGCGCAAAATCGAGTTTGTAACGGAAAACGCCGAAGTATTGAGACAGTTGTTCCTCAGTGATGAGTGGGACGAATTGGAAGGCAAACTGATGCGCTATGTCGAAGATTATGAGCGCAAGGTCGTCGATTACCGCAACGGTTTCCAAGTCTAGCGATCGCTGTGATCCCGCGCCAGACAGACCTTAGGATTCAATTCTACAACACTTCGACCCTTGAACTTGTGAAGGCTTGAAACTCCTCCGTGACTACGGCAAAATAACACTCGTCAGACTGACCGCTGCTGGCTAGTTCAGGCGCAACATGGATCTTCTCGCACAGTTGCCATTTCTTGAGGATCAGCCTCCGCTGGTGAGAGACCTTGTCCTCAACCTCATCTTGATCGTTATCTGTTTCTTGATAATTGTAATTATGCGTTGGGTCTTGACCGCGATTTTGTTGCGTCCCCTGCGCATGATGATGCGACGCACAAACACCGATATCGACGATGAGTTGCTAAATCAAAGTCTTACACCAGTTCGAGTCACCGTTGTCGGTTTAGGGCTAATTTTTACGGTCAACTTATTCCAGTTCGGGTCGGAAGTACAGCAGGTCGCGGAAACGGTTGGGCGTTCGTTGATCATTGGCTCCATTTTCTTCGGTATGATCCGGGTTTTCGAGGTCGTCTCTTTGCATCCGGCGTTCTTCAGGCAAATCACCGGTTTGACTATGCCCGATCGTTTGTTGCCGTTTATAAATACAGTCGTCAAATACGTCATCATTGCCCTGGGCGCGATATTTATCTTGCAGGAGCTGAATTTCGACGTCACAGCATTAATCGCGTCGCTGGGCGTCGTTGGCATCGGCATATCGCTGGCATCGCAGGACACCGTAGGTAACCTCTTTGGCTTCGCCGCCATCGTAAGCGACGACCCCTTCAAGGTTGGCGATTACATCAAGACGCCCAATGTCACTGGCATCGTTGAACAAGTTGGCATGCGATCAACCCGCGTGCGTCAGCTTGATCAAGCCTTGGTAACCGTGCCCAACAACTTGTTGACCAATGCTATCGTTCTCAATTGGTCGCGCCTGGAGAAACGTCGCCTCAACGTCACATTAACACTCACCTACAGCACGACCTCGGAGCAGATGCGCGCAGTCGTGGAAGCGATACGAAATATGTTACAGAACAGAGAGAATATCGATCCCGAGTCGGTGATCGTGCATTTCGTGGATTTCAGCGCGAGCTCGCTTGATGTGCTTGTCATATGCCAGATTCTGCTCGCCGATTGGCGGGAATATACCTCGCTCAAGGAATCGCTCTATCTCGAGATTATGGGCATTGTCGAGGAACTCGGAATCAGCTTTGCCTTCCCAAGCCAATCGCTTTACATCGAAGACATGCCCGGTGCCAATAATCGGGAACAGGAATCGGCGATTGGAGCGGACAAAGAGTTCCGGCAAGAACCTCGGCAAACCTCGCAGCTAGATGATAAGACCCCCGACATTCCTGCATCTACCGACTAATGACGCGTTCCATGGATGACCTGCGAGCCGCCCTCAATTTCACTGAAGAGGACTTGCGGGCGAACCGACTTGGCGAGCTTACAATTGAACAAGAAGAGCGAATGCGGCGGGACAAACGTCGTTCGGCGCTAGTTGCCGCGCTCATATTCTTGGTACTGGTATTGATTTCGACTGCATTGATATTTGCCGGTCAGATTCAAGATAACTCGATCATGATGGTAGCAGGTTTAGGCTTAACGTTGGTAAACGCGCTTATGGTCGGCTATGTAGGGCGCGAAGCCATGCGTGTTGACAGCGATCTGCGATCAGGTGGCGTCGAGGAACTCGCGGGAGATGTAGAGCGGGTCATACGCCGTGGACGAAACCGCGACAATTATCTCCTAAAGATAGCCGATCAAGAGTTACAGGTCACAAAAGAAGTCTTTTTGCAATTTGAGCACATGATGCCATATCGCATATATCGAACACGTCTAACGCACAGATTGTTGTCCGCTGAGCGTGATACCGACGGACAGGAATAGGAATGACCTATTCGGCATCCGACACGGGATAGCCGACGAGTTTGACGCCGAAATGATAAAATGTGACAATGAATAGTTGAGCCAACGCTGAAGGATTTGCTTTGTTGCGACGGATACCACGTCATCATCTTCTGGCGCTTTGCGGTTTTCTGATAGTAACCCTCTATTTGACCGCACCCGTATTGCCCTCGCTGTCTGCTCGATTCCTGGGCGGCGATACGGGCGATGCCTACGAAATGGCGCGCCACGTCTGGTGGTACAAGACCGCGTTGGAAAACGGCGAGAATGTTTTCTTCCAATCGTTGTTGGCATATCCAGATGGTTTCCCCGGCGCAGTTCTTTGGGCGAACCCATTGCAGTTTTTCCCTATGTGGCTATTCGCTTTCGCAATGCCTCTCGCAACGGCATATAACTTAGGAATTCTCTTAACTGTGACCTTGAACGGCTGGGCGATGTATATCTTTGCATGCCAGCATATCTCCCATTGGTTTCGAGTGCCTGCGTGGATAGCGGGATTGGTTTATATGGTTTTTCCCATCATTCAGGGTCATCTGTTTGACGGGCACGCCGGATTACTGGTGCAGTGGCCGGTGCCGATTCTGCTCTTGAGCCTGTTCGCATTTGTTGATGCCGGTCGCAAGCGGTGGTTTCTGATGTCGGTGATCTTTTTCCTACTGTCCGCGATGGGACATAGCTTGCAATTCTTGTATGTGCTTTCGCCCCTTTTCGCGCTTTTTCTGCTGGCACGGCTGTTTCGTAGGGACTATGTTGGCGCAACACGCACGGCGTTGGTCGCGCTTGTCGGAACACTGCTCTTGCTCGGGTTTTTGTGGCCAGTATTTGCCCGGACTACGCAAATGTCACAGTATGGCGAAGCGGGCGGGTACGTGCGTTACAGCGTCGACCTGCTAGGCGCGATTTCTCCTTCTTTCGAGAATCCATTCTGGGGCGATATCGCCCTCCATTCCAGACGCGTTCTCGGTACAAACCTTGGAGAAGGCGCCAGCTACATTGGTGTCATTGGCGGGGTTCTGGCGCTCGTCGGCTTATTGTTCCGTAGACAGACACACTGGTGGATGCTGGTGGCAATATCAGCGTGGCTGCTGGCATTGGGTCCTGTACTCAAGGCTTTTGATCAAGCGCTAACCTTATCGATCGCCGGCTACGATACCGTTATACCGCTTCCCTACGCATTGTTGATGAACCTTCCTTTTGTGGACTTGGCACGTACCCCCGGGCGCTTCATGTTTTTGTTTGCTGCCGCCTTGTCAATGATGGCAGGATACGGCATGTTGGTGCTTTGGGGAAGTTGGCTATTTCAGCGGCGCAGTCGGCTGGTGCGCCACAGTATGGTAGTAGCGCTTGCGTTTCTGATATTTCATGACTACCAGTTGTTCGCGACATTCCCCAGTGTCCCCGCGGGCATCCCTCAAGGCATTCATGAATTGGCGAACCGAAGCGATATTCGCGCTGTCTATAACGTGCCGCACGATCATCTGCTCTCAGTCAAAGAGGCGATGTATTTACAGACGGCGCATGGAAAACCATTGGTCGCTGGACAGGAAACGCGTGTCACCCCGGTGGATCCAGCCAGGCTCGTATTGCTTTCCAGCTTTCAGCCCGCGCTTTTGGCCGAGGCCGGCGCTGACGTGGTGATCATGAACAAGGTTCGCGCATTGGAAGGCGGTCAATTCAGCACGCTTTATCCACGAGCGTTGGAACGCCTGGGCGACCCATTATTTGAAGATGAAAGATACGCGGTTTTCCAGACGCGTTCGTCGCGCAACCGCGCGGTCCAAGAACCAGTTTTCTCCGTCGTCTCGGACGCGGGAAAACATAACGTGTACGCATATAAGGAGCGACCAGGCTGGCTGGCATTCCGCGCGAGCCTGGCGGCAGTAAATCGCCGTGTCGATTTCTCGCTCAACGGCGTACCGCTGCAGACAGTAAATGTTGTCGGTCAGACGGTCGTGTCCTTTCCTTTGCCGATCGCGCGTCGAGGTTATAACACGCTACGCATTGAGTTGGATCCGCCCTGTCCTGATCGCATTGATACTACGGTTCTGCTTTGTCATGATGTGGCGCTGGCAGGTCTCCAGATTGAGCGTTTAACCGACGGCGCGATTTATGACCCGATTCGAATAGCGGGCGGCATCGAGCTTTCGGGCTACCATATGCCGGAAGACATTGAGGACGAACTCGTCATCCATCTTTGGTGGAGCTTCGATTCCCCGCGCACGTTTAATGACCAGCGCTTTGTACACATATTAAACGAAGAACGTGTCCTTATGCGGCAGGACGATATTCCATTTGGCGCGGTTCAGGCCGGTTCCGACCATTTGGAAACGGTACGGCTGGATATTGACGGCTTCGAGCCGGGAGAATACCTGGTGTTGACCGGCTGGTACGCGCTGCCGGACATGGTGCGATACGATGTGTTGACCAACGTAGCCGGGGCGCAAGATAGCACGATCGAACTGGGCGCGTTTACCGTCGCAGGATAAACGTTACGTCAGTGCGGATTGCTTGGCAGCGATTTCGGCATGGCGGTGAGGCGCTGCTCCAAAGCAAGACTACCTATAAGACTATGGCAAGAATTTGCTGCCAAGCTATTCCTGTAGCCACTCCAAAACGTGCGCGGAGGCATAATCATGAATCATTCAAAACCTGTCCGACAATTGCTGACTCTGCTGTTGCTGGTATTTTTGTTGCCGTCATTTGTGGTCGCGGCGAACTTTGAACCATCGAATCACCGCAAAACCATGATCCAATTGCTAGCGGCGACATTTGATGTGGCGCGCGGTCGACAGTCCGACCTGGGCATTTATGATGCCATCGCTGAATCGGGCGATCCGCTTTATATCGCTCCTTTGATAGACGTTGCTTACTTCGCGCGAGACGCAACGCTGAACCGTACTGTCATAACCGCGTTAAACTCGCTCACCGGCGAGGACATGGATTGGCGCGGATATTTTGAATGGGCGGGCAGGCATGATATAGCGCTGCCGCCGTCTTATGACGAGTTCAAGGGGCAGTTGTTGGCCGCGTTCGTCGACGCGGAATTCACGCGTTTCTTCGCTCCCGGTGTCTTGGAAACGGCACAGATCAATATGGTTGAACCAGTCTGGGGCGGCGTTACGGTGGACGGCATCCCGTCTCTGGTCAATGCGCGGCAGATCAGCCCCAAAGATGCGATAATTGAAGGTTACGAATACGAAGACTTCTGCCGCGAGTCCGATTGCAGTTACCCAGCAGCGGACGAGCTGGTATTCGGTGTCAGCCTGGAAGGCGACAGCCGCGCCTATCCGCTGCGCCTGTTGAACTGGCACGAGATGTTCAACGACGTCATCGGCCATGCGCCAATGTATGACGCGCCTGATGGCGAGCAAGTGTGTGACTTCCGGGCGCCGACAACATTTTCGGCTCGTGGACGCGCGGGCGACGATTGGATCCTCGTCGAGGGACAATCGGCGGCCTGCCCGCGTACGGGTTGGCTGCAAACTGAGGTCGTCGAATGGACAGGCGACGCCGCGATATGGGAGAGCCTGCCGGATGTCGGCGCCGGTGAAGAACCGACCGACGATGGCCCGGCTGGGCGGGTTCGCGGACGTCCGAACATGCTGGCATACTGTACGCTTTGTGGCGCGGGCGTTTTGTACGATGTCCAGATTTCGGATTTTTCGTACATCGATCTTGACGGCGAGATCGTGGAACTTGGCGACACGGCGCTGGAGTTTGGCTCGTCGGGCTTACTCATGCGCTCCAACAAACTGATGTACGATCGCAATACCGATACCGTCTGGAATGCGATTAGCGGAACGCCTGCATTTGGGCCGCTGGCGTCGAGCGATATTGTGTTGGATGTGCTGCCCGTGGTGGTCACGGATTGGGCAAGTTGGCTGGAAAAGCATCCCGATTCCAGTGTCTTGAGCCTGGATACCGGTTTCCTGCGCAATTACACAAATGGCGCCGCCTACAGCGATTATTTCAACAGCAGCGAATTGATGTTCCCCTCGTGGCAGCAGGACACGGCGCTGGTTGAGAACAAGGACATGGTCTTCGCCTTGCGTCTGCAAGGGGAGGCAAAAGCGTATCCGCTGGAAACGATCATTCCCGAGCGCATCATCAACGATCGCGTCGGTCAGACCAACCTGGTCATTGTCGCAGATGCCTCGCCCGAGCGTGACTTCTTCGAGCCTGGCGGAGCTGCCGTACGCGCTTACCAAAGCGGCGGCCGGGTGTTTGCGGCGGGAGCGGACAAATCGACATTGGTCAGCCACGACGGTCGCAACTGGCAACTGACGGAAGCGGCGTTGACCGCTGAAGATGGCGAGCGCCTGGAAAGAATTGGCGGGCATCTGGCGTTTTGGTTTGGCTGGTTCGGCTTCTACCCTGATACGCTGCTGTACGGCGGGGATTAGCGAGAACCTTGGCTTATCGTTTGGGCTTGCTCTTGCGCCGGATACCGATATCGGAGAGCTCCAGATCATGATGCCGTTGGCTGGCATAACGTGAGAGCGGCGAACGGGCCAATCGCTCACGTCGTTTGGTCGCCAGGGCATGCCAGATTTCGCCGCGTCTGTCTCGTAAGAAACCGCGTCTGGCTGCTTCCCCGAATGGGTCGCGTCTGCCGCGACGGCGCCGCAAGCGATCTTTCAGCGAATACGCCTCTTCCATGTCACGCTGTGCGTCTGCAATGTCTGTCATATCCGCGCTATAGCGAAAGCCGATCGCCAAGCCAAGAAGCGCGCCAACAATTACACCCAGTTCCGCGCCCAATTGCCCCGCCAGGATTCCACCCGCGAGCGCTCCTATCAGCGTAGAACCAGCCACTATGGCAGCCATGCTTAGGAATATGCGGATCATGTTGTCGATTCCCTTGTAGTTCCTTCGTTGCTATGGACGTCGAGTTGAGGTTTCCGACCGGATTTTTTGCTGCGACCGCTTCGGTTCCCACGTTCTCGCTCATTCAAGTGGAAGGAATCGCGATAGGCATCGCGACTGAGATTTCGTCGAGCGACGGTGATCAGGTTGTCGTCATGAATGCCGGCGGCTTCCAACTCAAATGAGACGCCAGCCGAACTGGCGCCACGCCGTACAGCGATAATGACGCCTAAACTTGCGCCGACCACTGCACCAGCGATCGCGCCATCGCCTAACCCTTCCGCGAGCAAGTAGCCGGCGACTGCGCCGACTGCGGCGGAGACAAGCGCGTACAAAAGAAGCCTGATCACTCGATTCTGTCCTTAAAGCTTGCCCCAATTATACCAAGGCTAATCATCGCGAATCTTAGAATCCAGATAGTGGAGGCCGGCGGATTGTCTAAGTGGATTACGCTCATGGGCGCGTGATGTTACTCTGCCCCGCGCATCGCGAAGCCGCGCTTGCCGCTGGGCTTCGTCGGGATCGCGTTTGGCCAGGTCGATGGATGCTCGCTGGGCGTGGATGCGCGCGGCCAGCAGAGCGCCGACGCTAGCGCCGATGATGGCGCCGCCGAAGAGGCCTTCGGTCATGCCTTCGGCGAGGAAGAAGAAAGCAACCGCGCCGATGATTGCGCCGAGCAGGGCTCCGGAGATGATGTGTCGGATGAATTTAGGCATGTCAAGTCACTTTTAAATATTGCATATTTCTCGCACATGATGGTCCTGCAGTTTGAACCATTCCCCTCTTTGATGTTGTTCAGCATACCGTTGATGCAATTGCCATTCAAGAGTTGGAGCGTCTTCCGTCGGTACGATGGCAATGACTTCGATCTCAAACGGAAGCAATTGCGAAAACTCTTTGAACCGACGAGACGGGTTGCTTGTTCTTCCGATCTTATAGAAGCTGCTTATATCAATGTCCTGAATAACGTAGACATAACCGGCGGGATGCTGCATAGGCGGCAAGGCGCCTGGGTCATCAAATCTACAACGCGGCGCGTCTCGGCCGATTGGATTCAGGAGAAGGACGGCACTTGAGATTACGGCGGCTCCAACCAGTGCGCCCATCACTCGGTTTTTTCCCGCGACTGCGGTCAGTGTGGCACCAATTGCTGCGCCGACTCCGGCAGCAATTGCAACAGGCACACCGAAATGACTTGCCAATAGCACACCCACAACGAAGGATGCACTGGAGAAAAATACGCCTTTCATTTGTCATGCCCTCCTGAATAGATGTACGCCAGTTGGACAACTTTGTTGTATCAAAGGCTTGTTTGTCCCAATTGCTGAGGTCGAACGACGCAGATACCTCTGAGCCTCTTTACGATTCATCGGCGATTAACGCTTCCCAGCAAAAAACGCCTCCATGATGCCACGCACCTCGTCCGAAACCAGACGCTCGGCGATGATTTCCAGCTCGGCATCAATTGTCTCCTGCACCGCCTTTTGACTCCCGCGCTTGAGCAACATCTTGGTCTGACGCAGCGCCTGTGGAGGCTTGGCCGCCAACTGCTGCGCTTTCGACCAGGCCAATTCATCCAGCGCATCGGCCGTGACCACCGCGTTTACGATGCCACAATCCTGCGCTTTCGCAGCCGAGAAGGCTTCGCCAAGCAGCAGCAATTCCGCGGCGCGCGCGTAACCTGCCATACGCGGCAGCAGATATGTCGACGCGGCTTCGGGCACCAATCCCAAGTCGATGAAGGGCAAACGAAGAATCGCGCTGTCTGCGGCATAAACCAGATCACAATGCAGAAGCAGGGTCACGCCGACACCCACAGCCACGCCGTTGACCGCCGCGACAATTGGCGTTTGCGCAGACGCGATCGCTTTGATGAATTGTGCCGGGGCGACCGAGCCGGGTTCTTGCAAGAAGCTGTTGAGGTCGTTGCCGGCGGTGAAACTGTCGCCGCTGCCGGTGATGTAGATGACACGAATATCGTCTTCACTGTCAGCGTTCTCGATTGCCTGGCGCAGGGCATCATACATGGCTGGCGTCAACGCGTTTTTCTTTTGTGGCCGGTTGATTTGGACGCGCAGGATGTGGTCGTATTTGGTGGTGATGACGTCATTCAATGTCTATTCTCCTCAGAGTACCAATCGCTGCCGTGAGTGCGGGGGATCTTGCATACTGGATCGGACTTGATTCATATTTGTTGAAGCGGGGGCTCTCGTGAGCCCCCCGCCTGCCTGTCTAATTGCTGAATACTTTTACCACGTCCAATGGGCTTAAGCTGTTGAACCACTCGTTGCCTTTCAGGTGATTCGGGTGGGGAATGTTCTGCATTGCAAATTGCCGGTGAATTTTGCTTTCCGCCTTAAACACATCGTCTACAGGTGAAATGCCAACATAGTTCAACTTGCTCTGAACGTCACGTTGTACTTTAGCGAGGCGCTGGACGGGATTGGAGGTGACACCGATTTTGTGAAGGGCGTGGGCTGGATCGTCCATGACATACAGGCACCCTCCGCCACATACGGCTCTTGGCAATGTACGAAAGTTGCGGGCATTCAACGCGGCGGTCACCGTTCTGTATGGTACAGCTATTGTGCCACCAACTCCTTTTGCCGCCGAACTCGCGGCATTACCCGCTCGCGTGAGGTTCTGTCCCGCGATATCGTCAACTGCCCCAAGCACCGGCCTAACGGCCTTGCCAACCACATCAACTGCGGGTTTGGCGACGTCATCGATGACGCCTATCACAGGCTGCAAAGCGCCACCAACCACCGGTACGATTGGCGCTACGACAACACCGACCACGCCAAATGCGCCACCGACTAGAGCGCCTTCCGCAGCACCTTGTGCTGCACCATGCACAGCACTCTCAACTACTGCTTGATTGATCGTACCATGTTCCTGGACTCCCGATACTACTTCCCCAACCGCGCCAGTAGCCCCGCCAAATAGCGCGCCTATTCCTGCTGCGACTAGAATTGCCTCAACAATGGGTGTTACCGCGGCTACGATTACTGGTATCGCTGGCAATACTATCATCTCATGCCTCCCACGCGAACTGTTTGCTGTTGCTCCCATTGTTACCGCTATCTTGACCGCGGCGCGCCTCCAATAATTGGGGGTCTACAGTTTGTCGAGAAACATGTCAACATTCTCTAGCCGCTGATCGTAGCGATGATGCGCCAGGACGTGCTGACGCGCATTGTCCGCGATCCTCTGACGTTCGGCGTCATTCTCAAGGTAGTACTGAACTTTCGTCCGCAGGTCGTCTAAATCACTGAAGGTTTCAAGGTGCTCGCCGATTTCGAACCAGTCGCTGATACCGGGCCGGTCATCGACGATTTGGAAGGTACCGATGGCGGCGGTTTCAAAGAGGCGCATGTTGCCGCCGTAGCGCATGAAATCGCCATGCGCGTTGAGGCTGATCTTCACAGAGGACAGCACTTGCAGCATCTCCCTTCCCAGCGCATTGCCGCGGTGAAAGGGTCGCAAGGGTTCCGGAACTTCGTGCATGCTCCAGATGCCCAGGTCGAATTCGCGCAGGCTTCGCAGGGCTTCAACTCGTTCGCTATAGAGCGTATGCGGAACCAGCGTGCCGACAAATCCGATATCACAGAGGTAGTCGTTTGGCACATCTGTTTTCGGCTGAGGGAAGTGAAAGTCCGGGTCGATAGCGACATAGGGCAGGCATTCCATGCGTTTCGCGCCCAGTTCCAGCCACTGCACGCCATGATAGTGGTCATTCACAAGCACCAGATCATAGAGACGGGCCGCGTCTCGTTCGATGGCATGGGAGAAGACAATTGGCGATACACCGGTCACGTAGATGATCGTGCAGTCGTGCTCCCGCTTTAGTTGTTGCAGTGTTTGCGGAAAGATCGCGCGGTTATCCCCGGAGAGCCAGATTATCTGCGGGCGGAAGCGACGCGCCTGCTCTAGCAGCAGTTGATTGCGACGGCGATAATCGGGATTGAGTTGGGGCGGCAGACGTCGCATAAGCCCGGCCGCGATCTTGCCGGGCGTCATGCGCTCGCGGAAGACATCGCTGCGTAGCGTGGCAATGTCACGATAGCCGTATCCGGGGAGATTTCGCCAAAAAACCTGCAGTTCGTAGCCTGCCGCCCGCATGGCGCGTTCCCAGAAGTGTTGTCCCATGCTGCTGGGGAATAGGGGCGTCGGGCTGTCCGCGGAAGCGTGGCGGATATCTTCCTGCAATTGTTCGGGATGGTGTAGCGAAGCGACAAATAGAACGCGCTTTGGCATCGGCTCGTTACCTCTGCCTGGTTGGCTCACTCGTTGAGATTAATGATGGTGACGGTTCTCGTCAATGGAAGGTTGACTACGACGACCGCTGCCGGAAACGCATTAGAGCGGTCCAACTAGGCTCATTTACCGGCTCAATTTGCGCGATCGCCATTGGGGCCGCAGCTTATACCTGTTTCAGATTCAGAAGCCGTAGCGGATTCTCGATGAGCTCGCGCAGGTGGTTGCAGAAGGCGGCGCCCTCGGCTCCGTTGCTGACCCGATGATCGACGCTCAGCGTTATATTCATCCGCGTGCCCACGCCCAGCGTTCCGTCGTCCAGCACGATGGGCACACGTCGGGACGACGATACAGCCAAGATCCCTGCTTCCGGTGAACTGATAATCGCCGAAAAGTCCTTGACGTTGAAAGGACCCAAATTGCTGATGGTGAAGGTTGCGCCGCGGATATCGTCCGGCTTGATCTTGCCTGAGCGGGCGCGTTCGTACATCGCCTTGTTATTGACCGCCATGTCGCGCAAGGAAACGGTATCGGCGTTATGGCAAACGACGTTGACTAATCCGTTTTCCGGCAGGGCAACCGAGATGCCGATGTTGACGCGATTGTGCAGGACAAATCGATCTCCGTAATAATGCGTGTTGAGGTTGGGGAATACGCGCAACGTCAGCGCCAAGGCCTTGATCATCATATCGTTTACGCTGATCTTGATGCCGTCGTCTGCCAAGGCTTTGTTGATCTCCTTGCGCAGCGCCAGCAACGGCTCGACATCGGTCTCAACGGTGACATAGAAGTGCGGTGTATTGCTCTTGCTGCGGATCGTGCCATCTGCGATAGCCCGGCGCATGCGCGACAAGGGCAAGAAATCGACGTCTTCTTCGGGTAACTTGCCCCAGGTCGGTTGGCCACCGGCTGCCGGGGCTGTCGCCGGCGTCGGCGGCAACATGGGTTTCTCAGCGAAATTTTCGATATCGGATTTGACGATTCTGCCGCCGGGTCCCGAACCCTGCACGCGGCTGAGATCAATGCCTCTTTCAGCCGCCATCCGACGGGCCAGGGGAGACGCCTTGATGCGTCCCTCGTCGGTCATGGACTTGCCGTTGGTATCGGGCGCGGGGGAAGCGGGTGTCTGCAGTGGCGCAGCTTCTGCGGGTGCGGAAACCGGTTCCGACTTTGCCGTCTCGCCCGATGCGCCGATCACCGCAATGACCGTTCCCTCGCCGATCTCGTCGCCGGGTTCGGCGCGCAGTTCCAGCAGTGTGCCGTCGCTGCCCGCCTCAATCTCGACAGTTGCCTTATCCGCTTCAACTTCGGCGATGATATCGCCTGACGAGACATTCTCGCCGACTTCTCGCAACCAGTTGATCAGCAGTCCATCGGTCGTAAGTCTAACTTCGTAAGCCATCTAAACAATCTCCTTGACCGCATCCACGACCTTCTGGGCGTTGGGCAGCGCCAAGAGCTCAATCTCTTTGGAATAGGGAAGGGGAACGTCTTCCGCCGCGACACGCTTGATTGGCGCGTCCATGTAATCAAACATGTTTTCCTGAATGAGCGCGGCGATCTCGCTGCCGAAACTGTACATGGGCAGCGATTCTTCGACGATGACACAACGATTGGTCTTCTTAAAGCTGGTGTATACCAAGTCCATGTCCAGCGGACGCAGCCAGCGCAAATCGACCACTTCGGCTTCGACGCCGTCCTTCGCCAATTGACGCGCCGCCTGCAGCGCCCAATCGACACCGCGAGCGTAGGCCACCAAGGTGACATGGGCGCCCTCGCGCTTGATATCCCCTTTGCCAATGGGAATAAGATAGTCGGTATCGCCATCGTCGGGCATTGGTCCCGGCTTGGGATAAAGAGCGATGCTCTCGGTGAACAACACCGGGTTGTCATCGCGGATCGACGCTTTCAGCATCCCGTAAGCATCCATGGAGTTGGAAGGGCAGCCCACATAAACACCGGGAAAGTGCGCGAAGATCGGTTCGGGCGTGTGCGAATGCGATGCCGTTGCTTGATTTCCCCAGCCGCTCGCGGCTCGGTAGACCAAGGGCACCTTGAACATGCCATCAAAGAAATAACGCACCTTTCCCGCGTGATTGGCAATCGCGTCGAGCGCCAGAAAGGCAAAGTTGATTGTCATGAATTCGGCAACGGGGCGCAGGCCAGCCATAGCCGCGCCAACCGCGACGCCGCCAATTGCCATCTCGCTGATCGGAGTGTCGCGCACGCGCCTCTCGCCAAATTCGTCCAGAAAGCCGCGCGTGACACGATGGGTACCTTGCCAATAGGCGACCTCTTCACCCATGACAAAGACGTTTTCATCGCGGCGCATCTCTTCTTGCAGCGCCCTGCGGATAGCTTCCCGCATGGCGACATTTCTTGCTGCCATCGCGCTTCCCTTATTCGGTGCAAGTCTGCCAAGTCACTTGTGCCAGCGAAGCCGCTCTAATCGATGCCGGCGCCTACGCTTAGCTCGGTCTTGTGAACCAGATTTGAATGGATATAGGTATTCTGGAAAAGCTCTTGATAGCTGTTTGGCAGTTCACTCGCTTCGGCAAAATCGACCGCGTCTTTGACAATCCGCAGCGCGTCTTCCTCGTGTGCTGCCATAAGCGCTTTCACACCCTTGTACTTGCTCAAGATGTGATCGCGCAGGATCTTGATTGGCTCGCGACATTCCATCCATTCGCGTAACTCGACCGACATGTCTTCGCGGGCATCGTATTGCTTGTCGGAAACACCATGCCCTCGGTAGCGATAGGTCACATGCTCTACCACGACCGGTCCATGTTTACGCGCGTATTCGACCGCTTGCGTCGCGACATCGTAAACGTCCAGCGCGTTTTGCGCATTGACGCGGCCGAAGCTCTTGATACCGTACGCTTCCGCCTTGCGATGCAATTCGATTTGCCCGCTCGCGCGGTTCACTTCGGTACCCATACCGTATCCGTTATTCTCGATGATCCAGACGACCGGCAAATCCCAGATCGAACTCATATTGAGCGACTCATGGAAATAACCGTTGTTGGAGGCGCCGTCGCCGACGTAGGTCATGGTGACATCGTCGGTGCCGCGATAACGCGCTTCCAGCGCTATACCCGCCGCCAGCGGCAAATGTCCTCCTACGATGGCATAGCCGCCCCAAAAGTTGTGTTGGGCGGACGCGAGGTGCATAGAGCCGCCTTTGCCGCCGCTGCTACCGGTCTTTTTGCCCATCATTTCCGCCATCACTGGCCCGGGATCCATGCCCAGAATCAGCGCGATGCCATGGTCGCGATAGGCGGTGATAACGTGGTCGCTGGGGCGCAGCGCGGCTATCGAGCCGACGCCACTGGCTTCGTGCCCGCTATAGAGGTGCATGTAGACGCCGGTGATGCGTTTTTCTTCGTAGAGCCGATGGCAAGTTTCTTCAAATTCCCGGATCAGCACCATCTGGCGGTACCATTCCAAGAGCATCTCTTTGGTTGGTGTTGCCATTGCGTCCCCTTCGTGCGTACGCAAAACAGCCGTTTCCATTTCGAGCGGCTAGTATAACATATAACGCAAGTTTTTCGGTATTCTGGCTTTTTCCAGCGAGACCAAGACGATCAATTGTTAACGGAGTTGGAAACCGTCTGTAATACTGCAATTTCGACGTGTAAGAGAGAAATATGCGGGGCTTGCGGAATGAGGCGCCGGACTGCATATCTGGAGGCGCGAAAGCCCCGGCGAAGCAGAAAACTAGTGATTGCGGGGCCCGCCTGTTCTACAGGTTGGGTCCAGCTATTCCGCGCCTTCTCTGGCGAAAAATTTGCTTACCAGAACCACCACGACCGCGCCCAGGACGCCGACCAGAATCCCGCCAACGAAGGGCACTTTGATCAAGCCGGTGAAGCCAATTATCGTAACCAGCAGCGAACCAACGAACCCACCCAGGATGCCCAGCACGATATTGCCTAGCAAGCCATAGCCTTCGCCCTGAACCAGGTTGCCCGCCATATGACCGACGAACCCCCATATAGCCAACGAGATTGCCAAGCCAATCAACTTGCCAAGCAGACCTGACAGCAGCAGGGCGCCGATGATGACTGCAATAACGATTCCGATTCCGACTTTGAAGTTCATCCAGCAACTCCTCTATCTGTGACATTTCTATAGTATACGCGAGCGCACGCTAAATGGTTGCGGCCGATGTCTCGTCACGACGATTTGGGTACAGTTTCGCATTTCCACCAATCTTACAGTATTATGAAGGCGATCGGTATGAGTATTTACGCACTGAGTTAGGTTCGTTTATGAGTGAAGCAGTACAGAATCGTGCACCACAGCTTTCGCCGGAAAACTTCATCAACCGTGAGATCAGTACCATAGACTTCCAAGAGCGTGTGCTTGCGCTGGCCGAGGACGAATCGACGCCACTGCTGGAGCGAGTGAAGTATATCGCAATTGTGGGCAACAATCTTGACGAGTTTTACATGGTGCGCGTGGCGGGATATTTTCAGAAGTTGCACCTCAACAATCCCAAGACCCGTCCCGATGGCATCACCCCAACGCAATTGCTGCGCACGATTCACGAGAAGGTTGCCGCTTTGATCGCGAGGCAGCGACAGGTCCGGCGCCATGTCTTCGACTTGCTTGCGCAAGAGGGTGTCCATTTCGTCAAGACGCATCATTTGACAGACAACGAACGGGACGCGCTGTCTTTGTACTTTCGTTCGGAGGTATTCCCGGTACTGACGCCTCTGGCGGTTGACCACGCAAGACCATTCCCGTTTATATCGAATTTGAGCCTCAATCTGGGCGTCTATCTCGAACGTACGAACGACGATATGAATTCGGGTTTCGACTTTGCGCGTATCAAGGTGCCGGTAGATATTCTGCCGCGCATCGTCCGTTTAGAATCGGTGTTGGAAAGCTATTCTGGACTCGGGCAGAATGGGTATCACTTCTTATGGATGGAAGATATCATCGCCGATCACTTGACTGAGTTGTTTCCCGGCATGCGCATTGTGGAGGCTTTTCCATTCCGCATCTTGCGCAATGCCGATATCGACTATGAACACGAGCAGGACGAAGACTTGCTGGATGTGAAATCCATAATTGAGCAGGGAGTGCGTGAGAGGCGCTTTGGCTCGGTTGTGCGTTTGAGCGTGCCTGCCGAAATTAGCGAGCGCATGCTCAACCGACTTATGAGTTCGCTGGAAGTACCTTCAAACCGCGAAGTTTATTCGATTGAAGGCGAACTGGGATCGGCCAATCTATTTGAGGTCTTGCAGGTCGACAGACCCGATCTGAAGGATTCGCCCTATGTGCCGCGGCTGCCGGAACCCTTCAACAAAGGTTCTGACTTTTTTGAAGTCATCCGCAAACAGGATGTGATCGTCCATCACCCTTACGATTCGTTCTCGCCGGTTGAGGACTTTTTCAAACGCGCCTCTCGCGATCCGGACGTGCTGGCAATAAAAACAACGTTGTATCGGGTCGGTTCAAATTCGCCAGTGGTCAATGCGCTTATGGACGCCCGCGACAACGAGAAGCAGGTCACCGCGTTGGTGGAGCTAAAAGCGCGCTTTGACGAAGAGAATAATCTGGAATGGGTCACCGCGCTGGAAGAAAAGGGTGTTCACGTCGTTTATGGCGTGGAGGAGCTTCCTGTAAAGACGCACGCCAAGATATCGATGGTCATACGCCGCGAACGTGATGGCTTGCGCCGTTATGTGCATCTGGGCACGGGCAATTATAACGCCACAACCGCGCGCCTCTACGCAGATATCGGTTTGTTTACTTGCAACGAACAAATCGCCGACGATGCCACGCGGCTATTTAACCGCTTGACCGGTTACGCGCCGGATACCACGTATAGCCGTCTCTTGGTGGCGCCCGAGTACTTGCATGATGCGCTTGTTTCACTGATCGACAATGAAATTGAAGCTGCGAAACGCGGCCAAGACGCCCGCCTGATCTTCAAGATGAATCAACTGGAAGAAGATCAAATGATTGAAAAGCTGTATGAGGCTTCGCGAGCCGGCGTCAAGGTCGACTTGATCGTACGAGGTCTCTGCTGTTTGCGCGCGGGCATACCGGGTTTGAGCGAGAACATCACAGTCAAGAGCATTGTGGGCCGGTACCTGGAACACAGCCGGATCTATTATTTCCGGAATGCGCCCGAACATCAGCAACTCTATTTGGGCAGCGCCGACCTGATGCGGCGCAATTTGCTCAATCGCGTAGAGGTCGTCTTTCCTATTCTCGATCCACGCATTCAGTGGCGCGTTCTGCGCATTTTGCAGACCGATATTGAAGACATCAAGAATTCGTGGCTGCTAAAGCGCGATGGCCAGTATCAGCGTCTTTGGGACACCAAGGATATGAACGCCTTCGATTCGCACGTCCTTTACATGGAGAACAGCTACGGTGTCTGTGAGACGCCTGACTAGATTTTTGTCTTTAGATTCTTCCAGATTCGGCGAACGCAAGATCAGAAACCATGCAGCGCGCGGATTAGCACCAACTCGCGCTCATCCGTCGCAACGCGCCTGGAGTACTCATCTGCGGCTGTCACGGGATGCAACAACCTAACGATTTAACTGACCTCGCATCGGCAGTCGGCCGGCATGACAATTAGCTATTTTTCGCCAGAGAAATCAGCAGGGCAACGACAACTATAGCAATCTTGAGTCCAATTTCGACGCGCTTGCTTGCGAATATCGAATACAGGTAGGCATCTTCTTCATCAAGTTCAGGGTCCGTATCCCACGCGTCCGAACGGCGCCATCTTCTGCGATCGTCATAACGGGACCGGAATCGGCTGACATTTTGAGGTGTTTTGAAAGGGTGTTTGGCCGCAGTCTGGTTCTCCGGAAGGATATAGAAACCGTTGCGAGCCTGCGCGACAAGGATCGAATGATTAAGCGCAGCGATCTGATGCTCATCAAAGTTCAGCCATTGGCTGCTCAACGCGGCGCCGTGTTTATCATCAAGGTATGCCTCGCTTGCGGCGAGATCATCCGTTGCCACAAGGGCGACCAGTTCCATGCCAAACTGGAAATCCCCTTCTTGCAGGAGCTTGTCGATTAGCGCATTAGGGTCGTCAGTAGCCTCGATCCGGTAGGCGCTGGCATTTGGATCGCGGAGTACACATATATAGGCAGCCGGCGAATCGAGCTTTGGCGCGGTTCGAAAGTCGCGCGGCCGCATTCGGCGCAGGCGACCATCCGATGAACCGAATGCAACTTTCTTGTCGACGGATTCTGTTGTCATTGCCACGTATCTTTAAGTTTGTGGTCTTAGACCATCGTACCGCACCGATGCCTTGAGCAACACATTTTTATACCGGCACTTGTTGCCCAATTGATCGGGTTGGGGTAGGGCTATTGCGATAACTTGTGCCAGAAAAAGCGACAAACTTCATGCCTTGGATTGCCGTTGGACAAGTCTATCTCAGACGGACAGGTTAACATAGCAATAGACGCGAACCCCCAGCTACTGGGGGTTCAGCGCAATTTACCTATCGATTGCTCGGGAAAGTGTACTGCACGGTGTAGGTGAGAACCGCTTCTTCGCCCGGCTCTACGTCTACGCGGAACTCGATAGTGGAAGAGTCCAGCTTTTCGAAGGGAAGGGAGCTTTCTACAATTTCCCATTCGCTCCAGCGATAGAGCCGCTCCGGTATGCGGATTTCGACCGGCTCATCGTCTTTGCGGTTTCGCAGTCGGATCTCCAATGTTTCCTGAGCAACATCGCGAGACACGGACCGGTAATTGGCCTGACTGCGTTCGCCGACCAGATCGAAAGCCTTGCCCAGCAGGATCTGCACATCTTCGCCCTCGGGCGTATGATTGATGCGATTCTCGCCGATGAGCAATCCGGCGCCATCGACATCTTCTTGGTACACGCGGATACGTCCAGCCGGAAGGTCCGCTGCTAAACCGCTTTCCTCACCCGTGTTAAACTCCAGATAGGCAAGTACATCATCGCTGTCGTCGACGCCATAGCCTTCTGGATAGTCGACCGGAGAATAATAGGCGCCAAACTGCGGCGACTTATCGAAGATGAAGAAGGTGTGCGCCGCGATGTTCGCTCCGTTGACAAATTCGATCTGTTTGGTTTCGTTGTTGCCGATCGTGACCAGTCGCTCGATTTCGTAGAGCTGGTATTCGAAGAGGTCTCGCTGGGCAACCCCACCACCGCCCTTGCCGTTCATATCGAATGCCATCTCTTCGCGCGCTTCTGCAAACATCACTGTCGGCTGTATGCGGTTTAGATCTCCGGCGACCAACTTGAGACGCGCGTCGGCAAAGGCGCGCCCACTGTGATTGTTCAAGGTAACCCAGCCTTTGAGATCCAGGCTGGTCTGATCGGTCGTCAGGAGCAGGTTATAGTCGGCAGTCCAATTCATGCCGCCAGCAAGATAAGTCAATTCGACATCGTGCTCACCTGCTGTAGTACTGCTTAACAGCCACTGCAATGTCGGGCGAGTGATCAATGCCTCCGGCAGAGCCGGGAAACGAATATCACGAACATCGTGCAGACGAATAACGACTATTTCGCCAGTTTCCGTCCGTAGGATCGCTTCGTTATTGCGTCCGCTCAGCAGCTCGCCAGTGTAGAGCGTGCCGTCTGCGGAGGTGATATTGATTGTCTCGTCGAGATAGCGCGAGAGTAGTGCGGAGCTATTGACCAGGTCGTAGATATAATTCTGTTCCAGAACGACAGTTCCCTCGGGATTGCTCAGCGAAACCAAGGTTACAGAAGTTGCATCAATGGTGGCTGCGACATCGCGAAAGTCGATCCGGTTGATGCCTTCGTTGAGCGTCAGACTACGCTGGTCACGAATCAGGGCCGTGCCCTCGTTGTAAACGGTAACGGCAACGCTTTGGCTTGCCTCTTGCGCAGCGGACGTAAACAGGCTGCCAAGCAGCAATGCGGCGCAGAGGGCGATTTTGATCAGTTGCATTGTGTTCTTCCTCATATCTCCAGCGCTTGCGTGTAGGTATTGACGTTGATGATGTATTCGCCCGGCGCAAAGTCTCCATCAAGGCGAATCGTATCCTGATAGGGTTTGAGGATCATTGGGCAAAACATATCGACCGGCACCTCACGGAATACCTCGACCGTGATGGTGTTTCCCTGTCGCGCCTGGTTGACGACAGCAGGGAAATCGCAACCGTCCGGGTGTTCTCCTTTAACATCGAGACTGACTTGAATCGATTCGGACTTAACGATCTTGACTGTTACGTTGAGGATATTGGTCAAGACTTTGTCAATAGGGCTCATTTGTGGCATCTCCAGTTCATTGATCGGAATTGCGTTCAACTTGAATAACGAGTCCGACAGTGGATCCGTTGCAGGAAGGGTCAAAATTTCATCAACAGGAACGATCATATCCGGGCAGGCAGTTTCCGCGGCGATTGCATTAAAGGCGCCCAACATGACACTTTCGGTTGATAAGCGCATGGAATACAGCTCGGGCAAATCGCAGCCGATCGCTTGATTGCCTCGTATGTGCAACTCGTATCGTTCTGCCGCATCGGCGCTGGCAATCAGACCAGCTTGCTCGACCTTGATCGGCATCAGCGCCTGTTCTTCAAATATTGGCACTTTGTCGGCCTTCGCTGCCGGATACAAAAGCGCCCATACCTGACTGTTGATGATCAGGTAGGCCGGCTGCCCCGTGACCAAATCGCTAGTGAGCATTAGCCGCCTTTCGAAGACCGCCTCGTCGCCTTCACAATTGGCTGTGGACGGGATCTCGCGATAGAGTTGAATGTCGATATTGTGCGGATAGCGCGCGATGGCGCTATGCAATTCCAGGGCGCAGGCGTCGCCATGACTTCCAGTGACCCACAACTCCCACGCTCGGTCTGCGCCGAGGTCCGCGTCCGACAGCGATACGCTCACCGCGTCGACGCTGGACCAGACGCGATATGTGGATACATCTTTGTTCTGCACAACGGCGGACAATCCGATGACCACGAGCGCCAAAGCGAGCGCAAGATAGATTTTGAGCATATGTTCTCCTTTGCTTTCACAAACTGTACTTATGGAACGTCAGGTCGCCTGCGAAAGTTCCAAACTGACACACGAAAGTGGAAAATAGGCAAATGCTAACTGACTGCCTGCCATTTGCTGTCGGCGATTTGCCAGACCTTCAGCGTCTCTTCCTCGTCCTCCCAGTTGCGCGGATGAGGGATCGTCGCCAGGAATAGGTTTCCGTCGCAGCCGGCCCCGCCGGGTTCCAGCGTTTCGAGAAAAATATCCTTTCCGTCCGCGGATTGAGCCGCGACAATAAGCTTGTTTGCTGCAGCCCCGCAGCAGAGTCGATTCATGGCGAAAACAACTTGCCGCCAATCTTGCGATAATTCAATTTCGATTTGCCAAAGCGCTTCAGTGATGTAGTAGAACGACTCCTGCTTGCGGTGCGCGGAATTTGCGGTAGCGACGCGGCAAACTTCAATGTCGAAGAGCAGTTGCTCAATGCCAAAGTCGCGGCGATTACCGCGTCCATAGGCAGAAAATACGCGGACGTCTTCGCCTTCGTAAGCTGATTCGAGTTGCGTCGCCAGGGTTTTTACAAAGGCGCGTTCACGCGCCCGCGCCAGCGATTCCGGCGATGTGCCCATCACCAACGCTTTTAACGCCTTTTTGTAGCTGTCGCGCAAGGTATCCTGGATATTCATGATTCTATTATAAGCGGAATTAAAGACGCGGACATGAATAGTCTGCGGGCAGCAGCGCTGGAATCACGCGCGACTAACCGCGCTGAAAAGGCGTATTTCTTTTGAGCGGGAATCGGAACAAATGAAAGGGGTTTGGGTGACAGCTTGCCAAGCGCAATCACGGTTACCAGCCTTCTGTAGACTGCAACCGGAGGGAGCCTTCGAATGAAGTGGAATCTCTGCCAACTTGGTACACCAATTTTTGATGTTGTAGCGAATCTGGGTTCTAAGTTACGCTTAATATGGAGCAAGAGTTTTGCTTACTCTGCATGATAGAATGAAAATAGGTGATGTATCCAAAGATCGAGCGTAAGATGCAATCAAATTTAGAGGAATGTGAGTTGTGGGGCTTGCCTCCGCGCGATTACCGCGCTCTTGCCAAGCTGGAGTTGCCGGCCTGTTACATTTGTGTCGTGCGGGACGTCGATAGCGATTGCTATCGAATTGACAAAACGGATTATCCACCTGGATTCATTGACCAAGTGTTGGCCGAGCGAGAGGGTGACTTTGGGATCGAGTTAATTGCCATCGTTCAGACCAGCGACCTGGACGCTGTGGAGTCTTTTCTTCATGAGCGCTATGACGCGACTTTGGGCGAAGAATGGATGAGCCTGGATTCTTATCAATTGCAGGCGCTGCGCGACTCGGTTTTGCAGATCAACGCTTATCACAGTCAGTATCTCACCTCGCAGCAGAATCGCGATGCGCCAATAGGCGCGGACGCAATTGGACCGCCGATCGCTTTGCGAGAAGCTGCAAAGCTAACAGGCAAATCCGAGCCGATAACTTTGAAGAGCCTTCTATCCAGCGGTGCTGCCACCGAAAGACCTGCGCAGGCGCGAACGCGACGCCGCATTCGAACCCGGTCTGAATTGTGGAATGAGGACATACCTGTCGAGGACGCGGGTTTCAGACAACGGATTGACGACAAGATAACTGACCTATGGACCAATCATCCCGCGCTCGTTTTCGCGATTTTCGTTCTCATACTGCTGATCGCTCTATCAATGTACGATTCGTCTGGTCATTATCCGACTGCCATTCGCTGAGAATCTGGCAAGTCCGAACAGCACATTAACGGGCAGGCAGTACAACAGGCGCCGGCGGCTTGGATTCCGTCGGCTTATCAAAGATTTTCGGCTATACCGAGCGCGTCGAATCGACATGGCTCGACGCTCCCTCAATGCGAGGTATATTGGCTAGAAATCCAGCGTCAAGCTGATCGGGCAGTGGTCGCTGCCCATGACATCGGCATGGATTTCCGCCGTTACGACATTGTCAAGCAGGTCGGGCGAGATGAAGATATAGTCGATGCGCCAGCCCACATTCTTCTGCCGCGCGCCGCTGCGCATCGACCACCAGGAGTAGGCGCCTTCCTTGTCCGGATTCAAGCGCCGATAGCTGTCGATGTAACCTTGGTCGACCACCTTGTCCATCCAGTCGCGCTCTTCGCGCAGAAAGCCCGAATACTTGGAGTTCGGCTTGGGATGCGTCAGGTCGATCTCGTTGTGCGCCGTGTTGATGTCGCCACAAAACACCACCGACTTGCCTTGCGCCCGCAAGCAGTTGGCATAATCCAGGAATGCCTCTTTGTATTCCATCTTGTAGCGCAATCGCTCTTCGCTCGCCTTGCCATTTGGCAGGTAGGTGCTCATCAGGGTAAAATGCCCGTAATCGACGATCATGGTGCGCCCTTCGCTATCAAATTTCTCGATGCCCAAACCGAGCTTGACATCTAGCGGCTCCGTTTTGCTGAATAAGCCGACGCCGCTGTAGCCCTTCTTTTCGGCGCTGACCCACCAGCTGTGGTATCCGTCCGGCTGCCGCAATTCAGGGTCGAGTTGTTCCGGGCGCGCTTTCGTTTCCTGGACGGTCAAGACATCTGGTTGCGCGGTGTGCAGCCAGTCTAGTAAGCCCTTCTTTTGCGCGGCGCGTATGCCGTTTACGTTCCATGAATAGAGTTTCATGCGTTACCCCGTGGATTACTTTGGTCTATGGATGCTGATATTATAGACTTATACGGGTTAGCGAGTAAGACGCAATTGAGTTCACAGCATGACGAAGCAAGCGCCGGGCTCGAATCCAATCCAATTGCAAGTCCGTGGATGGCGATCCCGCGATGGCTAATCTGCGAGGAATGAGGACCTATGCTCAAAATCAACCAAGACCGCTTTCTGGCCGATCTGAACGAACTGTCCCTGATCGGCGCGACCGCGCAGGGTGGTGTATCTCGTCCCGCCTTGACCGTTCACGATATCGAGGCACGCAAATGGTTTCGCCGCAAAATCGCCCAAGCAGGACTCGATTACGCGATTGATGGGGCGGGCAACCAATCTGCAATATTGTGGAGCGATCCAGCGAGTGAGAAGCGTATATTAGCGGGTTCCCATCTGGACAGCGTGCCCGACGGCGGCCGTTATGACGGCGCGCTGGGGCTTATGGTCGTATTCGAGGCGCTGCGCACGATGAAGGACCACGGCATCAAGCCCGGGGTCACCTTGGAGGCGGTCAATTTCACCGACGAGGAAGGCGCCATCATGGGCTTGATGGGTAGCCGCGCGCTGGTCGGGCAGCTCGAGGCGCAAGATTTTGAACGGGCGAAGATCGCCCCAGCAGAACTCACTGATCGGCTAGACGGTGCAGGAATCTCGCGCGAGTCCATGTTGCAAGCGCGTCGAAATGACATCCTGGCCTGGGTCGAATTGCATATCGAGCAAGGCACGCGGTTGGAGAAGGCGAACACAGACATCGGCGTGGTTGACGCCATTGTGGGCATTCGGGCTATGAATGTGACCTTCCGTGGAGAAGCGGCGCATGCCGGCACCAAGCCCATGCGACAACGGCGCGATGCGCTATGGGGCGCGGCGCAATTCGCGTTGCGCGCTCGACAACATGTCATGGACAACTACAGTCCGGGCGTATGCAATATCGGCAAGATCAGCGCCAAACCCGGCGCCTTTAATATCGTCCCGGCTCAAGTCGATCTGGCGCTGGAATTTCGGCATGGCTCTGCCGCTGAGATGGATGCGATGCAAGCAGATCTGCTGCGATTGCTAAACGAATGCGCCAGCGAATTTGGGTTGAAGGTAAGTTCCGATGAGACGCCGGCCGTCCATCCGGCGCGCATGAGTGAAACAGTCATGACAGCAATTGAGCGGGCAGCCGACGGACTCGGCTTGTCACACAAGCGCATGTTGAGTTTTGCCGGCCATGATACTCAGTCGATGGCGGGAGTCTGTCCCGCCGCTATGTTTTTCGTGCCGTCGGCGCACGGTATCAGCCACAACCCCAAAGAATTCACGACCGATGCGGATTGCATCAACGGCGCGAACTTGATGCTCCATACCTTGATTGAACTGATCAATACGCTGGGCTAGGCGCCGGTCGGGACCCAGATATTTTTGACCTGAATCGATTCTTGGATGAAGTCGCTGCCGGAACCCTGGACCGGATCGAACCAGTCGCGTTTGGCGCCGTAGTTGACCCAGGTGCGCTTCATATTGGATGCTGACCGCGCTTCGATTTGTCGGCTGCCTTCGACGCTGCCGAAGTACCATAAGCTATCGACATCGTCATGGTCGACCAAGGTCTTCACCAGGTGGTCGCGATCGCCGGTAACGATGTTGACAACCCCGGCTGGCAAATCTGATGTATCCAATACCTGATAGAGATCGGTCGCGCTGAGCGGGTAGATCGGCGATGGCAGGCAGACGACGGTATTGCCGCGCGAGATGGCCGGCGCAAGCATGGACACGAAAGCCAAAAGAGGATAGGCATCAGGGCAGGCGATACCGATGACGCCGATCGGTTCGTGAATCGCGGCAACCAAGCCGCGCAGGGTCGTCTCTTGAATGCTGCCTCCGGATTTGTCAGCGAACGCGGCCCAATAAAAAAGTCTGTCAATTGCAGCGTCGACTTCCTGCTTTGCAAATGCCAACTTGCATTCGGTCATTGATTGAATGCGACGCGTGAATTCATCATGACGCGCCGACAGGTTTTCCGCGATGTAATACAAGATCTGCGCGCGATTATGTGGCGCGTAATAAGCCCAGTTCTTGGCCTTGTGCGCGGCTTCGACGGCGTTGCGAATGTCCTTGCGGTTGCCATCACCCGCCTGCCCGACCAGAGAACCGGACGGAGCTATGATTGCCCGCGTGTAATTGCCATCGGGTCGTTTCTGTGCGCCGCCAATGTACAGTTTCGCTGTTCGGTCTACGTAGGAGGTGTCATCTGTTTGCGTTCCCAAGAATGGCGGCGCCGGCGGAATATGACCGCCCCAGTCTTCCGGCGCATCAGCTATTTTCGGCCGAGCCCGCTGCATCCAACGCGGGCGTAGATATGCGAGAAGGCCTTCTTTGCCTCCCTCGCGCCCAAAACCGCTCTCACGATAGCCGCCGAAGCCAGCTGCCGCATCGAACAGGTTGGTACTGTTGATCCAGATGCTTCCTGCTTTGATCTTACGCGCGGTATCCAAGGCCAGACTGATGTTCTCGCTCCATATCGAAGCCGCCAAACCGTAACGCGTATTGTTCGCCAACTCAACCGCCTCGCTCGGTGTTCGGAAACTCATTGCCACTAAGACAGGTCCAAATATTTCTTGCTGCGCCACTGCCGAAGCTGCTTCTACATTCGTCAAGAGCGTCGGCGGATAGAAGCAGCCGTTGCCGGGCGATTCAAGCTCCGGTTGGTAGACCTCGGCGCCATCTTCAACCCCGCGCTTGACCCAGCCCGCGATATTTTCTCGTTGGATCGGATCGACAATCGCGCCAATGTCGATGCCCTTGTCGAGGGCGTCCCCGAGGCGTAGACGAGACATGCGCTGTTTCAGCTTGCTGATGAGACGGTCGGCAATATTCTCCTGCGCCAGCAGGCGCGATCCTGCGCAGCAAACCTCGCCCTGATTGAAGAAAATTGCGTCGACCAGACCTTCAACTGCGCCGTCCAGATCCGCGTCGTCGAAGACGACGAAGGGTGACTTGCCTCCCAATTCCAGCGTGAGTTTGATGCCCGTGCCGGCGGTCACCCGTCGAATGACGCGCCCGACCGCTGTCGACCCGGTGAATGCAACCTTGTCGAGGCCGGTGTGGGCCACAAGCGAGGCGCCCGCTTCGTCGCCTCCCGTGACAATATTGACGACGCCGGGTGGCAAGCCTGCTTCGGCGATGACCTCGGCGAAGAGCAGGGCAGAAAGCGGCGTGTAAGGCGCCGGTTTGATGACCACGGTATTGCCCATGGCGATGGCCGGAGCGATCTTCCATGCCAGCATCAGCAAGGGGAAATTCCAGGGGATCACTTGCCCAACGACGCCCAAGGACTGATAGTCGCGCAATTCGCTTTCCATCAGTTGCGCCCAGCCGGCATGATAATAAAAGTGGCGCGCCACCAGCGGGATATCGATGTCGCGTGATTCGCGGAGCGCTTTGCCGTTGTCCAGGCTTTCCACCACCGCCAGCAAGCGGGCGTGTTTTTGCACGTTGCGGGCGATCGCGTAGAGATGCCGCGCCCGCTGGTATGGGCTCAGCGCGCTCCAGCTTTGGTAAGCTACGCGCGCTGCCTCGACCGCGCGGTCAATATCAACTGCGGTCGCGTCGGCGACTTGCGCCAGGGTTTCAGCGCGCGCCGGGTTATTGACGGCGAGGGTGTTGCCCTCGGCCGGCGCGACCCAGCTGTTGTTGATGAAGAGATCGAAATGGCGGCCGCGCGCGTCCAGCCAGGCGTTCGCTGCGGCGTCGGATTCCGGCGCCGGCCCGTAAGTCATGGTTTTGAAGAGTTCGGCTACTTTTGGCATGGGGTGGGGTCCTTACAACGGGTCACTTGTTGAAAAAACATTCCCGTACTATGTGATACGAAAATCAAGAACGCGGATAAGTTGAAATGTGTCGATATACTCAATACCCAATAGACTGCAAACGGTTGGTATCTTCCGGTTTCTCGGATTCGGAAGATTAACGGGCGCCGACCTGGCCTTTTCCAAAGTAACCACTTGTCTATTCTCGGAATTAGCTAACGCATGGGCGATAAGATAGGGATCGGCACGTTTGTCAACCAAAGTTTCTTCTGCAACGGCAGTAGATGAGAAGCCGTATCCTTTTGTCAACGTTTCATTCCAGCCTTCTTGATCCAACTCTTCGTTGAACTCCAACATTTTTCTGTTTGATTTGACCCACCCAAGCAGATCATCTTCGTCACGACCGCGCTCTATCTCGAGTATTACCGCGGAAGGTATGCTTACTCTCCCTTGCTCTGCCTGCTCGATTATCCAATGCCAAAACTGCGGAATGCGGTCAAGCGGGTAGTACAAGTTTTTTGCTTCTATCAATACATTAGTATCCAAGAGATAAATCACGCTGGAAACCTCTATGCGAGTTCGGGAAACAGCATTGGGTATACATTTCTCGGTGCTATGCCGAGTACTACGGCAGCTTTCGAAGGCGTTAAGGCTCTGGAATTGACTGAATATCTAGCAAGTTCAACAAGGGCCTTACCCAATTGATGCCGGCGAACGGTGTAATAGCTGGGTCCCCCGCCTCGAGTCCTTCGCCGTTGCCGATCCTGTTCCGCCTTTTCTCTCCTTTCCTCTGCAAAATAACTTCGCAGACGTTCCCAAAGGGGCTGCTGGATCCCGCCATCTAACATCAAATTATAGGAAATCATCAATCTACTCACATTCTTTTCTTCGGCAATGGCATTGATCTGATCAACTATGTATTCGAAACCGATGTTCTGTTCAAGTACGAGTGCTTTGCGCTCGTGAAGGGGAAACAGTATCATTCCGGCTACTCGATCACAAAACCGCTCTATTTGCATGTCTCCCCAAGCACCCGATATTCCGCTCGCGCCAAGCCACAGATGGGTTACTTCATGCATGGCAGTGAAACTCCACGCGGATGCTGCATCTTGGCGGTTGATCACGATGAAAGGCGCAATTTCATCGACGTATGTAAAACCCCGAAACACTTCAACTGGAATCGTTGTATGGTGGCTACCCAAATCGCTTAGAAGCAGAACAAATATGCCCTGTCCTTCAATCTGTTGTCGAAGATACGCGAACGCATCGCGCACCTTTTCTTCTGCACGGAATACCTCGAGGTCGAAGCCCAATACATTTTTAATACTACGTGCGACTGCTTCCACGCCCATCGACATAGAAGCCGAATCTATGAAGGCAAGCGGCTTGGCTTGGTCCTCCTCTAGCACGTCTTTCACGAGATTCTGCGCCGCTTTAACATCGCGCATCAAGAAATTAAGATGTGCATTTCCTCTACGATCGGATTGTTGCTGGTGCAGTGTTCTGAAGTCGTCACCTCTATCACCCTTTTTCGGCGGATTGCTCAAGTGAAAGACCATTGGCGGCTGATAATATGCTTTCGACATCTTGTTGAGTTGCGAAGTTGTGGGCTTATCCTCGCCACGTTCCAGCCTTTCGAGTTTTTGGACAGCTGAATGTTTCTTGGAATCTCGAATTCTGAGCTTCTTCGCTGCTTGTTCCAAAGACAACCCTGCTGTTTCCCTTGCCCACTTTATGATTCTGTGGTTTACCTCAACCATGACTCTCGCCTCAATCTCTCGAGCATAGTATAGCCTCACAGGATTCAGTCGCCAACGCCTATAAAAACACAGAATTGCCCTTGCGTTGCGTTGCTAGGTGTTCTCTGTTACCCTCTCCGCACAAACTCTCAGAACCAACAGGAGCGTCCCGTGCCGAAACAATACGCCAGCCCACCCGCCATGGGCATTGACCCGAAAAAGACCTATCGCGCAAAAATGGATACCAGCAAAGGGGCGATTTCAATCGATCTTTTTGCCGACCGCGCGCCGATCACCGTCAACAATTTTGTCTTCCTCTGCCGCGATGGATTTTATGACGACGTGGTCTTCCACCGCGTGTTGCAAGGGTTTATGGCGCAGGGTGGCGACCCCACCGGCAGCGGCCGCGGTGGACCGGGTTACCAGTGGGACGACGAGGATTCGGCTTTGCTCATCCCTCACGATGCGCCGGGTACCTTTAGCATGGCGAATGCTGGACCCAACACCAACGGCTCGCAGTTTTTCATTACTTTTGTGCCAACGTCTCATCTTGATGGGCGCCATGCGGTTTTTGGCCGTGTGAGCGATGACGACAGCCTACAGGTGCTCAGCGCATTGCAACTGATAGACCCTCAGCGCCCGAAGAGCGCTATCGTGGCGGACAAAATCAAGAGCGTCACGATAGAGGAGCGCTAGCTCGCGTAACCCGTATCACTGTACTATCGCGCAGACCTCGTGCAGGCTTCTGGGTCGAGCCGATACCATTGGCCCGTCGCCGCTTGGTTTCTAGCTCAAACACAACTGATTCCATCTGATTCTCGGCAGATGAAGCGATCGCCTAAGGTGGCGTCACCTAAGTCGGCTGTCCACGGTGAGTATTTTCGTTTGCTTTCGAATTGAAGCTGAGTTACAATTCCGAATATAACGTGTTTGTAAATCTGATAATCCCCAGTGATTCGCGTCGCCGCATGCCGATTCCTGGATAGATACCTTGTAGAGGAAATCGGATGAAATACCGTGAGAAACATTAATATTTCCAAAGTGTTTCAAGCCGTATGCCAAGTATGGGGCTTGAGCGTTCGCTGGTTGTTGCTTTAGCAATTCGAACATAAGCAGAATAGAGTTCGATCATGAAACGTTGTCTCGGTACGTCAAGGAACCGATCCAAACCAATACATGCAAGAAGCCCGAAAATGATATGTACTAAGGATAGGGGAGGCGCCAACTTAGCAGCATGTAGCTGATTAAAGTGTTAAGATAGTTGATAATACGTTGTGGTATACGAAAACGCGAGTGGTCTTTGCTGTGCAAGACTGTCAGCGTTCGTTTGTGGGGCGGCTGAATTGGTGCTATAGTAGGCAACTGTGTCAGAATCGTCGTCTACATCTGGCACGAGGTAGGCACCGTCATCGCAGTAGATACATCGAAAGGTTTCAAAATGTTACCAAATAAAGTCACAAGTGTTTCGTTCGAGTCGTTTAGAGATCTTGCCCAAGGCAAAAAAGTGGTTCTACTTTATCCGTGGGCAAACTTTAGAAATGTCTTCTTGAGTTATTTTCTGAACGATATCGGTGAAGGACTGCTATATCATCGAATCCCAAACAAACCCGACAGCTTGGGGGATTGGCTGGGCGGACTACTAGACGAGATTCAGTTGGGATTGGGCGATTTTGGCAGGCAACTTGAGGATGCGCTTGATGGGGCGTCCGCAAGTGAAATGGGCGTGGCGTTGGCTGCTGATTTCGGACAGATCAATATTGAGCGAGTAGTATTGTTTCTGGACGAACTCGATCGGGTGCCCCAAGACGCGGAATTCCGGTCGTTCATGACCGCGCTGGTCGACAATTTGCCCGCTAACGTCCAGTTGGCGGTGAACTCTAGATTGCTCACCTACGAGCCATGGATCAATTGGGTGAACAGCGACCAGGCTGTGGTGCTGGGCACAGCGCATCGATCCAACAATCTGATGTTCACGAAAGAAGCGACACCCAAACCACAATTGGAAGTGTACGCCTTCGGTCGTGGCCATGCCATCTCTAACGGGCGGGAGATCCGCAGTTGGGACGGTGCTTTGCCCCGGAATCTGTTCTTCTATTTCGTTGACAACCCCGTGGTCACTCGCGACCAGATCTTTGATATTTTCTGGCCAAAGCTGTCGATAAAAGACGCAACAAATGTTTTTCACGTGACCAAACGCAAGATCACCGAGCGCATTTCAATGCATGTTGATGATGAGCACAACTACGAACTCACAAATTATTCATCCGGCTTCTATGTGCCGAGCGACAAGGTTGTGCGCCACTACGATGTAGCCGATTTCGAGCACGCGATGGAAGGCGCGCTGATATCGAACAATCTACACGAGCAAGAGGTATTGTTCCGCCATGCTGTGGATATCTACAAGGCGCCTTTTTTGCATACGATCAAGTTGGCCTGGGTTGATGCCCGGCGCAAACAGTTGCAGACGATGTATGCCGAAGCGCTGATCGGCTTGGCAAACCTGCAAGCCGGACGAGGAGAATGGGAGCGAGCGCTTGGCTCGTATGCCCGGGTACTGCGAGAAACGCCGCAGCGCGAGGACATCCACCGCAAAGTAATCGAGATGTACATCAATTTGGGTCGCGTTGAGGACGCGCGTCAGCAGTGCAGTCTGTTGGAGCGCATGCTCAAGAGAAAACTTGGCGTCGCACCGTCCGATGAAACGCGGGCATTGCTCCAATCCCTGGATCAGTAGATTGGGTTTCCGCGTGGATCCAGAGGCGATCCGGGCACTTCGGATCGCCTTCAAAGCCCCCTTCTGATATACTGGTATCGTTGCCAATCGATAAGAATTGTTTCAGGGAACGTTGATGTTGCCAGGTCACTTGCCGGATTCAGATTCTGTGTCCGAAAATCCTCGGAATAGCAAATTCTCCTCCGAGCAAAAGGGCGTGGTTCTTGCGGCAATTGTCATGGCCGTAGTTGGCTGGGGTGGGCTGGTTCAGTTGGTGACCACGACGCGCCCTCGCATTGGCGGCGAACTATGGCTTATTTTCATATTGCTGCAGATTGCGATTACGGGAACCGTCATTCCGGTGCTGCGCTTTTTCAGCTTGCGCTTTACGTCGGTAAACAATGACCCCATACCGGTTGGCGTAGTTGTGCGACGAAGCGTCTGGGTCGGCATTTTTGTTGTGTCCAGCGCTTGGCTGTTAATTCCGCGAGCATTGTCTTTATCTTTTGTCTTGATCCTTGTGTTAATTCTCCTTGTGATTGAAGTCTTTCTCCGCAACCGAGAACTAGCGAATGAACGATAAGCTGGACCGGCTGCGGAATTTGCCATCCGTCGACCGACTGCTGTCACATGACCGTGTCTCATATTTGATCAAACAGTTCAGTCACCATTTGGTGGTTGAGACCATTCGCGACGACCTGGAGTTCACTCGCAGGGCCATTCTCGCCGAGCAGGATCTTGATGCCTCTGAATGCGCGGTTCTTGATCGGGTCGCTAGCGAATTGCAGGCGCAGCTCCAACCGAGCTTGCGTCGGGTCATCAATGCCACCGGCGTGGTCATCCATACGAATTTGGGACGCGCTCCTTTGTCAGATGCCGCTCAAGCGGCGATGGCAAACATAGCCGGCGCATACAATACGCTGGAATACGACCTTGAAGAGGGTAAGCGCGGTAGCCGTCTAACTCACGCTTCGAATCTGCTGCGCGACTTGACCGGCGCCGAAGATGCGATTGTGGTCAATAACAATGCCGCCGCCTTGATACTGATTTTGAGTGCCCTGGCTAAAGATCGCGAGGTCATCATTTCACGCGGCCAACTGGTTGAGATCGGCGGTGGATTCCGGATACCGACAATAATGGAGGAAAGCGGCGCAACTTTGGTCGAGGTAGGAACTACCAACCGTACACGCATTGAAGATTATGAGGCAGCAGTGAGCGATCAGACAGCCATGTTGCTACGTGTGCACGCCTCGAACTTTCGGCAAGTTGGCTTCGTCGAACAACCCTCTGTGAGGCAAATGGCCGTTTGTGCCCGTCAGCGCGGCGTGCGGGCGGTAGACGATCTCGGAAGTGGCACCTTAATCGATACAAGGCAGTTCGGATTAGCATACGAGCCCACAATTCAAGAAAGTATAGCGGCTGGGTTTGATCTGGTCTGCTTTAGCGGCGACAAAATGCTGGGCGGGCCGCAGGCGGGAATCGTCATCGGCAAGGCGGAGTTGATTGCCAGATTGAAGCGTCACCCGCTCGCGCGCGCATTGCGCGTTGATAAACTGACCTATGCCGCGCTTATCGCGACCTTGCAACATTATCGTCATGACGAAGCGCTTCTACAGATTCCAGTTTGGCGAATGATCGCGCGGCCGCTAGATGAAATCGAGAATACAGCCGAGCGCTGGGCCTCGAAAGTTGGGGGCAAGGTGCTGGAAGGGCAGTCGACCGTCGGTGGAGGCAGTTTGCCCGGCACATCCCTTACGACGCGTCTATTAGCAATCGAAGCGCGGTCACCCGCGCGGTTTACCGCCAGGCTTCGGCAGGCGGATCCACCTGTGGTTGCCCGCGTTTCGACGGGGCATGTTCTGCTGGATCCACGCACCGTATTGCCCGAGCAAGAGGCTGATCTGATTCAAGTGCTTACGTCAACTGCGGTTGATGACGACGGAGACAAGGGGATACTGCCATGAAGTCAGATTTGGACCGGTTGATGCTGGAGCGTAACATAGATGCCTTCATCGTAACCGGTGGGGAAGAATTCAACGCGATTCGTTTCTACCTGAGCAACGGCGCGCAAATCACCCATGGTTCGGTATTCAAGCTGCGTGACAACGAGGCCCTTCTGGTTTGCAGCCGTATGGAGTTGGAAGAAGCGCAGAAGAGCGGCTTGCGCGTGCAGACTGATGCCGAGTTGGGCTTTCATGAGCATCTGGCAGCGGCCGAGGGCGATAGCTACCGGGCAACCGCTCTGTTTTGGGCGGACATATTGTCGAGGTTGGGCTTGAACGGTGGGCGAGTCGGACTATATGGCACCTGGCAAGTTAACAAAACAATAGCGCTTCTGGAAGTATTACGTGAGCGACTACCTCAGTACCAATTCGTGGCAGAGGGAAAACGCACGCTCTTTGAAGAAGCGATGCTGACCAAAGATCAGCAGGAGATCAGCCGACTTGTATCTGTGGCTGAACGCACCAATACTGTGATGGAGATCGCCTGGAATTTTATCGCCCGATTGAATGTTGAGGGCGAATTTCTGTTTGACGAAACTGGTCACCTGGTGACCGTTGGCGACATCAAGATCCTGGTCCGCCGTGAATTGATGGCGCGCGGCCTGGAAGACACTAACATGATTTTCGCTCAGGGACGCGACGCTGGTTTTCCCCATAGTCGCGGCGAAGCGGAAATGCCCCTGCAAATCGGCCAGGCCATAGTCTTTGACTTGTTCCCAAGAGAACCGGGCGGTGGATACCACCACGACATGACGCGTACCTGGTGCATTGGCTATGCCCCGGCCGAAGTGCAAGACGCCTATGATACTGTGATGGAGGCGTTTGACATTTCGGTAGAAACATTCGGCTTAAACAAACCAACCCATTTGATGCAAGAAGCCGTTTTGGACCACTATGAAGCAAATGGACATCCGACGATCCGCTCCGATCCGCGTGCAATGGAAGGCTATATTCATTCCCTTGGCCATGGCGTCGGCATCGAGATTCACGAAAGTCCTTCTATCAGCCATATTAGGCGTGACGATGTCCTTCAAATCGGGAATGTCTTGACCATTGAACCGGGGCTGTATTATCCAGACCGCGGTTTTGGTGTACGCGTAGAGGACCTATTCGTCATTGACGATAGCGGTGCATTGGTCTCCTTGACGTCCTTTCGCAAGGACTTGGTGATTCCGCTTGGCAAGCAACGCATCGAAAAATAGTGGCCGAGGAAATCATGGCATCGACGCAAATTCGTGTCGCCATCATCGGGTCAGGTCCATCGGGCTTTTACGCTTCTGATCACCTGCTAAAACAGACCGATCCCCAAATCATCGTCGATATGTACGAACGGCTGCCAACCCCTTTTGGCCTGGTGCGCGGCGGTGTGGCGCCCGATCACGCCAAGATCAAGTCGGTTACAAAACTGTATAGTCGGATCGCCAAGCATGAACGATTCAATTTCTTCGGCAATATTGAATTCGGTTCAGACGTGACAAGAGCGGACCTCAGCAAGCACTATCACGGCATAATTTATGCGGTGGGCGCTCAAACCGACAAGAAACTGGGGATTCCAGGTGAAGAGTTGCAGAACAGCTTTGCTGCTACAGAATTCGTGGGTTGGTACAACGGACATCCGGACTATCACGATTACAACTTTGATTTAACCGGTATCAAGAGCGTTGCCGTGATCGGAGTTGGAAACGTCGCCATGGATGTGGCGCGTATACTGGCGCGCACTAGCGAAGAACTCTATAAAACTGATATCGCTGATTATGCGCTTTGCGCCTTGGAAAGCAGCGAGGTCGAAGAGATATTCGTGCTGGGACGACGAGGTCCGGCACAGGCGGCTTTTACCAATCCAGAAATAAAGGAATTGGGCGAAATGGCGGATGCAGACATCGTCGTTTCACTGGAAGACGCGACGCTGGATGACTTGAGCGCCGCTGAATTGAAAGCCAACGGCGATCGCGCGGCCATGCGCAACGTGCAGATTCTAAGATCTTATGCCAAACGCGGATTGCGCGGTTACTCTCGCCAGATTGTTATGCGATTTCTGGTATCGCCCGTAGAATTGATCGGCGAGCAGAAAGTGGAGGCGATACGCATCGTCCGCAACGAGCTCTATCGGGACGAACATGATTCTTTGCGGCCAAGGCTGACGGATCGCCACGAGACGCTGCCAGTCGATATGGTCTTTCGCTCGGTTGGATATCAAGGTGTCAGGCTGCCAGACGTACCTTTCTATGATCGCTGGGGCACGATTCCCAACGACCATGGCCGTGTGATGACAAAGCAAGAGGGCGGAGATCGTTTGGTCGGAAACTATGTCGTCGGTTGGATTAAGCGTGGGCCAAGCGGCATCATCGGCACCAACAAGCCCGACGCCATCGAGTCGGCCAATCGATTCCTGGAAGATCTGCAAGCGAATCAAGTTTTGAAACCGGTCGATACGCGCAGCCAGATGATTTTCGATCTGGTTCAGTCGCGCAAACCGACATACTGTACCTTTGCCGACTGGGAACGGCTGGACGCGATCGAACGGCAACGCGGCGCCGAGAGCGGTCGCAGCCGCGTAAAATTCACTACGGTCGAAGACATGCTTGCCGCTCTAGGAAAGAACCGAGAGACGAGCAAGGCCAGGAGCTAACAAGGGGATGACTCGGCATCGCATGTCAAATTGTTCAATATCGGTAAAAATGTTGTACGAATTTACATGATTTTCTATGAATCTTTGTCAATTTCCTTGACAAACATGTGAATACGACATAAGCTTAAGTTCAACAAGAGAGATTTATTGAAAGCAGATTTATTGAATCCCCGACGCCCCGCTCCCGCGGGGCGTTTTCCATTCCGTTCCCTGTATTTGGACATTCTCAACTGAAGGCGATTGCGCTAATCTCTTTGCATGTCGAGCAAGTGCGCAAGGGAGAGCCTCAATGGACGCAAAACGGATCATTCTGGAGCGGATTGACCAACAAGACGAAGAGCTATGTTTCATCGCCAAAGAAATCTGGGACCATCCGCAAGTAGCCCTGGAGGAAACCTTTGCCTCACAGCTTCTGGCAGAAAAACTGGCAGCGGACGGTTTTGAGATCACTTGGGGCGCCGGCGGCATGCCGACAGCATTTACCGCCGAGTGGGGCCAGGGCGCGCCGCTGATCGGTTTTCTGGGAGAGTACGACGCGCTGCCCGGCTTGTCGCAAGAGCTTTCCAGCGAAAAGGAGCCCATTAATGACGGTGGACCCGGCCATGGCTGCGGTCACAACCTTTTCGGCACGGCCTGCATGGGCTCGGTAATGGCCTTGAAATCGGCGATACAACAAAGCGGGGTCAAAGGTACGATCCGCTTTTATGGCTGCCCCGCGGAAGAGACCTTGGTCGGCAAAACATTCATGGCGCGCGAGGGCGCATTTGACGATCTGGATGCGGCTATTAGTTGGCACCCGGGTGATACCAACATTACCTGGAACGGCTCCACTTTGGCGATGAATTCCTTCAGAGTGAATTTCTACGGGGTGGCCGCGCACGCCGGGGGATCGCCTTGGTTGGGGCGCAGCGCTCTGGACGGCGTAGTGCTGATGGACGCCGGCGTCAACTATATGCGCGAACACGTTCCACCGGAATCTCGGATTCACAGTGTCATCACAAGCGGAGGACAAGCGCCCAATGTTGTGCCGGCCTTTGCGCAAGTGTGGTATTTTGTGCGCGCCCCCCATCGTGAACAGGTCCAAGAGATGTATGGCTGGATGCAGGATATCGCCAAGGGCGCGGCGCTAATGAGTGGCACCAGGCATGAGATCGAATTCATCACCGGTTGCTATGAAATCTTGCCAAATGATGTCATGTCCGACCTGCTATATGAAAAGATGGCAGAGATCAATGACATGCAATTCACCGACCAGGAACGCGAGTTCGCCAAAGCATTGCAGGCGACATTTCCCGAAGGATCGGTAAAGCGCGGCTTTGATTGGACGCAGATTTCCAGCAGCGCCCAGCTTGATCCCGCGGAAGTGGGCGATCCCTTGTGGGAGCGGGTACTGCCGCATTCGCCTACGCCACCCCTGATGGGTGGCTCGACCGAAGTAGCCGACGTAAGTTGGATTACACCGACGGGTCAGATGACCACCACATGTTGGCCTTTGGGCACACCCGGGCATAGTTGGCAGACCGTAGCATCATGTGGCTCCAGTATCGGCAACAAAGGCATGATCTTCGCGGCCAAGACGATGGCGTTGGCCGGTCTTGACCTCTTGACCAAGTCCGACCTATTGGCAGAAGCGAAAGCCGAGTTCAACCGCGCTCTTGCCGGCAGAGCATACGTCAGCCCCTTGCCGCCGGAGGCGACGCCGAAGTAGATGGACTTGCATACAGCCCCACAGGGTGTTGTCGCGGGCAGTATCCCGCTCTTTGCCGGACATCCCGCGCATGAGCTGTTGCCCATCTCCGATGTACGGGGGATTGTAGACACGATCTGGGCGCAGCCAGATGTGACGCGCTTGTTCAACTATGGCGATGAGCAAGGAAATCCGCGGTTGCTGGACTTCCTGACCGCGCGACTCCAACGTAGCGAATCGCTCGAAGTCAGTCTAAAGAACTTGATGATCATCGGCGGTTCGACCTGGGGCGTTGACATGATCACGCATCAACTCACGCGACCGGGCGATACCATATTGGTTGACGCGCCATCCTATCGGGATGCCTTGCACATATTCAGCGACGCAAAGTTGAATGTGCAATCCATCGCGATTGACGATGGCGGCGTCATCGTTGACGCAATGGCGCGACTGCTGCGTGAATTGGCGTCCCGGAAGCGTCTGCCAAAATTCTACTATGTCGTACCCAACTTCCAGAATCCGACCGGAATTACGCTTTCGCGGGAGCGCCGGCAAGCTATCGTCGACTTGAGTAAGACTTACGGATTTATCATCGTCGAGGATGATGTATACCGCGATATTCGCTTCGTCGACGCGTTGCCGCCCAGCTTCTATGCCTTGTCCCACGGTGAAAACGTATTGCGCCTCGGCACATTTTCAAAAACGCTTGCGCCTGGTCTAAGAATCGGATGGTTGATTGCGCCTGCGGAATATATTAAGCGGTTCGTCCAAAGCGGCATGCTGCGGATGGGCGGCGGCGCCAATCCCTTTACGGCTGCGATGGTTGCCGAATACTGCAACAGCGGTCGCTGGGAAGCGCATGGCGCGTGGTTGCGCGCGCAGTATGAGCAACGGCGAGATTGTGCTTTGACTGCGCTGGACGCTGCCATGCCAGCGTCGACCCGCTGGACCAAGCCCGAAGGCGGCTATTTTATTTGGCTGCAATTGCCCGGCAAGGTGACCGTCGACGAACTCGAACATCGGGCGAAGGCGGAAGGTGTCTATTTTGCCTCGGGTAGCGGCTTTTTCGTGGATCCCAAGGACGGCGCTCATCACGTTCGCCTTTCATTCAGTTACGTGCCTAAGGAAGATCTCCAGACCGGCATCGCGGTTCTCGGGCGCTTAATCAAACAGTTGGAAAGGCGGTGAAACCGCCGTGCCAGGCATTTCGACGCGCCATCCCGTGCAGAGTGAATTGGCCGGGAAAGGTTATAGCCTACTTCCTGCCCGGGAGATAGATATTGGCGACGATTTGCGAGAGTCTTGGCTAAGCCTATCGATTGACTACGCTGATCTGCCCTGTGACGAATTCTCGTCCGGCGACAGCAAATATCGCTTTCGTCGATATGGGCGATTCCGCTTTTTGCCCGCCAGCGGCGAATTAACTCCCTTGCCGCATGTTGAATATTTCCAGAGCGCGGAGATAAATCAAGTAACTGGCGGATATGTGCGCAAGTTTGCGCCCATGTTGGACAGCACATTCAGTAACCTATTCCTGCGTGAGCTCATCCGCTTCGACTTTGATCTGTTCCCTGCCAGTCTTGAACAGAGGCAATCCATCTGGGAGGTGCAGGTACACCTGATCCGCGTGACCGCCGGCGCGGCCGAGCAGGGTCATCTAACTCCGGAAGGTGTACACCGGAACGGCGCTGAGTATGTGTCGGTGCATTTGGCGGAACTGTTGAATGCCTGGGGCGGTGATGTTTCGATCTATGATGATGACAGGCAGTTGCTCAGCAGTTTTCGCCTCACAAATATCATGGATAGCTATCTCTATCACGATGCGATTCTGTGGCATCAAGCTAGTCCGATATCTCCAATCGATGACTTGCATCAAGCCTTGCGCAGCATTCTGGCTTTCGACTATCGCCTGGTGTCTGATGGCTAACAGGCCTGGTGGCAGGCCGGGCAGGTAAATGACAACAAAAAAGTCTGCCCGAGGGCAGACTTCCGATTGCTCAGCGAGGAAAGGACTCGAACCTTTAACCTTGTGCTCCAAAGGCACCTGCTCTGCCGATTGAGCTACCTCGCTAAAAAGCGCAGGCATTGTAGCAAATTCAGCGTGATCCTCAAGTGCGAACTGCCTCGCTCGCTAGCCGTCCTGGCTAGAATCGTGCGATCGCACCCCGATTGCCTCGTCCAGCGGCACCACAAAGGCGACACCGTGATTCGGTTCCAGCAGGTCGCCCATGACAGCGCGGGCTTCGTCCAGCAGGGTCGGTACCAGCGCTGCTGGCACAACTGAAAGCAAAACGTGGTTGGTATGTTCCATCTCTCGCAGCACAAAAGCCATGAGGCTTGTCATTGAACTTGCAATATGCAAAGGCACTTCGAGGCTGTCGCGCATGATCTTTTGTTGCAGGCTGTGCAAGCCGACGCTCTTGACGATCGTCACGCCGGGCGCTCCCGCGTCTTGCCAACGATTGGCGACTTCCAAACCGCTTTCGATGTCGGATGTGATCAGAATAATCAGCTTCATGTCTTTAGTCTCCTGTTGCCGAAGCTACCAACGGCGGCTGGTCACTTGTGCTTGCTTGACCGGTTTGAAATACCCAGCGAACCAGGGGCGGTGTCAACACGGTGGTCAACAGAATGACCATGAAAAGCGAGGCATAGAGTTCGCTGCCGCCGTCGATGATGCCGCTTGATAAACCGATCGAAATAATAATCAGGCCAACTTCGCCGCGCGAAACCATGCACACGCCAACGCGTAGCGATTCGCGCAGATTGAATCCACCCATGCGAGCGCCCAATCCGGCGCCAAATACTTTGCTGATCACAGCCATTAGCAGCAGTATCAGCATGAAGGGCAAAGCGTCCATTGGAAAATTGCTGAGGTCCGTTCCCAAGCCGACATCTACAAAGAATATCGGAACGAGAAAGACGTAGGCCAGATGGCTCATCGTTTGCTCGATTTCGTGTTTCATGTTGCGGTTCTGTAGTTTGCTCAAGCCAACGCCGGCAATGAAGGCGCCCGTGATCGCCGCTACACCGCCCAAATACTCCGCTGACCAACCAAAGATCAAGGCGCTGGCCAACGCGAAAATTGGTATGCCATACGCCTGCGAGAGTTCCGGGCGCCCTTCTATCCATTGCAAGGCGCGCGGCAGCAAGTACCAGGCGACAAGGCAGGCAACCACTATATAACCCGCCATCTGCAGGATAATCACCAACAGTTGGCTTATATCGCTATCGCCCTCGCTGCCTCCACTGCCAGCAAGCACCAGCGTCAGCGAGACCGCCAGAATCGCCAGCACATCGTCGATTAGTGCGGTGGCGAGCAGAGCGTTGCCCTCTTTTGTCCGCAGGTAACCGAGTTCCAGCAAGACTTGCGCCGAGATGCTGACGGACGTCGCGGCCAAGGTCACGCCGGCAAATAGAGCCGGTTGCCAGTCATAACCTGCCGGAATCAGCACCATGGCTGTGAACGCTACCGGCGCAACCACACCGAGGACGCCGGCGAATACGGCCACCTTGCCCACTTTCGCCAATTCGCTCAAGTGGACTTCCAGACCGATGTTGAACATCAGTAGCAGTACACCCAACTCTGCGAATTCTTTGATCGAATGTTGCAGATCTGCGCCTTGGAGAATGCCCCAGTTCAAGAAATCCAATACGGTGGGTCCAAGCACAAGGCCAACGATCAACTGACCCAAGACTCGCGGCTGATTCAAGCGTCTTGCCAGCGCGCCTCCTGTCCGCGATGCCAGCAGGATAATGCCCAGAGCAAACATAAGCGGAATAAATGGGTTTACATCGACGGCGTGTTCGTCCGTACTCTCTGCCAGGACGAAAAGCTGCGTCCCGCCGACAAGCCAAATCAGCGTGAATGCGAGCATGAACAGACGTCGGGAAAATAGTCCGCTCAATCGATTCAAGTGAATTCGCCTTCCACTAATAATTGCGAATGTAAATTGGACTTGATTATAATCCAACAGCAAAATCTTGGTAACCAGGATGAAGGACAGGCCGTATGAAAATCACTGATTTGGAGCTTTTTACGGTAAGACCACGTTGGCTTTTTTTGAAAGTCTCCACAGACGGAGGTTATTTCGGCTGGGGCGAGCCGATCGTGGAAGGGCAGGCCGGCACGGTACGCGGCGCCGTCGAAGACATGGCCGATTACTTGCAAGGGCGAGATCCCCTTCAGATCGAAGATATCTGGCAGACCTTGTTTCGCGGCAGGTTCTATCGCGGCGGTCCGGTGATGATGAGCGCGATAGCCGGTGTCAATCAAGCGTTGTGGGATATTAAAGGTAAGTTTCTCGGCGTGCCAGTTTACGAGTTACTTGGGGGGAAAGTGAGAGATCGTGTGCAGATCTACGCCGGTGTCCACGGTGACAGTCCCGCAGAAGTTGCGCAACATGCCTTGCGATGCAAGCAAGACGGATTGCAGGCGATAAAGATGGGCGCTGTCAACGAGCTGCACTACGTAGATAATTTCCAGCATATTGACAATGCGGTTGCCAAGGTGGCGGCTGCCCGGGAAGCGGTCGGCAACGACTTCAGCATCGCAGTGGACTTTCATGGTCGGGTCCACAAACCGATGGCAAAGATGCTCATTAAGGAGTTGGAACCTTATCACTTGATGTTCGTGGAAGAGCCCGTTTTGCCGATGCATAACGAGGCGCTGCTAGATCTAAAGCGTTCCACATCGATTCCCATAGCGACCGGCGAACGCATGTATTCGCGATGGGACTTCAAAGCGATTCTTGAGTCCGGCAGCGTTGACATTATCCAGCCGGACGTATCACATGCGGGCGGAATCTCCGAAGTGGTTCGTATCGCTGCCATGGCCGAGGCCTATGACGTTGCTCTGGCGCCCCACTGTCCCTTGGGACCGATCGCGCTGGCTTCATGTCTGCAAGTGGATGCGGTGGCATATAACGCTTTGATTCAAGAACAGAGCTTGGGCATCCACTACAACCAGGAGGCTGATCTATTGGATTACTTGTCCGACAAGACCATTTTTGACTATCGAGACGGATTTGTCGCGGTGCCATCTGGCCCCGGCCTTGGTATCGAAATCGATGAGGACAAGGTTCGCGCCGCCAACGATCAAGAATTTCGCTGGCGAAATCCGCTGTTACGCCGGGAGGACGGTTCAATTGCCGAATGGTGAGTACAAAAGCTGTCGGAGTGTCCACGTAACGAACGCGAGCCATTTAGAACGCGCTTTGATACGTGGCGACGCAAAATGGGGATAGCTGAAGCAAGGAAAAGACTGTGCTTAGTCAATTTTAAACTGATTCTCATGTTAGCCAGTTAAGATAGCAGTACACCATACTGTCACGGGGGGAAAGATGGCGAAGGAACGCATTCTGATCATCGAGGACGAAGCACGTATCGCTCAGTTTGTCGAACGAGGGCTGATCTATGAGGGATTCCACGTGAAAGTGGCGCGCGATGGTCAGACCGGTCTCAATATTGCGCGAGACAACCCGCCGGATCTCGTGATCCTCGACTGGATGCTGCCCGGGATTGATGGATTGGAAGTTTGCAAACGGCTGCGCGCGGCTGGCGACGTCGCCATTTTGATGCTGACTGCCAAGGACGACATCCGAGACCGTGTGGTGGGCTTGGATGCCGGCGCCGACGATTACCTGGTCAAGCCGTTTTCGATTGATGAATTGATTGCGCGTGTTCGCGCCTTACTGCGCCGCGCGACGACAAGTTCCCACCCGGAAGTGCTGCGATTTGCCGATTTGGCGCTGGATACAGGTACGCACCGCGCCTATCGCAATGACCGCGCTATTGACTTGACTGCCAAAGAGTATGAACTCCTGGAGCTGTTCTTGCGCAACCCTCGGCAGGTCCTTACGCGCGATGTAATTTTTGATCGCGTATGGGGATATGACTTTGGTTGCGAGAGCAATATTATCGAGGTATACGTTCGCTACTTACGCCAGAAGACGGAACATGACGACGAGAGCCGCCTGATATACACGGTGCGTGGTGTGGGGTATGTCTTGAGAGAGGAGTAGCCAATTGTAATGGCGTTCCGCACCAAAGTTTCGCTGCTTTATGCAGGTTTCCTGGCGTTGATTGTCGTATCCTTCAGCGTGGCGATCTTCGGTGTGGCGAAGCCGACCATCATTCGTTCTATTGACAATAGCCTGGAAGACATTTCGTCGAAGGTGTTGTCAAATATCCTCGTGATACCCTTGCGGGCGCCCGACAACGCGAAAGTGGAAGTGCTAATTCGTAGCGACGACATGTTACGAATGCATGGTTTTTCGCTACAGGTGTGGCAAACCAGTGATGGCGACAGTCCGATCGATCCCTCGCTTATCGCCGCCTCGTTGGATTTGGCAGATGTCGAAACCGCACTGGATGCTTCACGCCTTATTTTTGACCGTGCTCAATACTCCGATGTGTCAACCGGGCCTACGCTTGGTGATACGCTATTGCGCGTGCTGACTCGTCCGTACTCTACGGTTGAAGGGAAGCAGATTGGCGTGGTGCAAATCGCGTCTGCCGCGAGCATTGTCGAGGACGTGACTGACGGCATATTGGGGATCGTGCTCTGGGTAACCGTCATCGGTGTGATCGTTGCCATCTTCTTGGGTCTGGCAGTATCGTATCGCGCGCTGCGTCCGATTCAGAAAATGACTGCTGCCGCAGCGCAAATATCGACATCGACTGACTTGACGACACGCCTTCCGACGGTCTTGCCAAATGACGAGATCGGCAAACTCACCCGGGCTTTTAATCATATGATGGCCAGGTTGGAACAGCTTTTCGGTATTCAGCAGAGGTTTGTCGCCAATTTGTCGCATGAATTGCGTACGCCCTTGACAACCATCCAAGGCAATCTCGATTTGTTAAAGCGTTACGGTTCCGATGAGGCCGCGCTGGAGGCTATTGAAGGCGAGACAAAACGCATGACGCGAATGGTTAACGAGGTCTTGCTGCTTGCTCGCGTGGATAGCGGTGATATTGCTGTCGACCTGCGACCATTGGATATTGACGCGCTCGTATTGGAGACATTTGACCGGATCTTTGCTCTGCCAGATGTGAAAGACCGCGAATTGAATATCAAGCTCGACACGCAACAGAGTGTGTGTATCCGCGGCGACTACGAGCGTTTGCAATTGCTCGTTCAACATCTGATCGCCAATGCCATCCGATTTACGCCTGACGGCGGAACAGTAACTGTTTCATTGAGATCACAAGAGCACAGGTTCGCGATTCTTGAAGTAGAGGACAGCGGAATAGGCATCGGAAACGAAAACCTTGCGCGCATATTCGACCGCTTTTTCCAAGCAGACGGATCGCGCAGGCACCTGAACGACACGGACGGAGCCGGTTTGGGTCTACCCATTGTCAAGTGGATCGCGGATGTGCACTCTGGCTCTGTGGAGGTGGAGAGCAAGCCGGGACAAGGCTCGTTGTTTAGGGTTGTCTTGCCCCTACATCAACACAACTGATCGCGGTGCTGTTCTTGATACGGGGTGACTTTACAACGTCGTCGTGAAAGAAACGGTTAGGCAAAGCGCGCGATATCGACTGCTCCAGCAGAAACCCGGTTGAGTAGTTTGTCCACGGCGCGTTCCGCCGAGCCCGCGCCCATCGCCAGACCGTGGCCTGTGAATCCCACAGCGAATCCAACGCGACTCTTGCCTGGCAAGGATCCCACGAGAGGCAGTCCGTCGACGCTAAACCCCATAATCCCGGACCAACGGTGTGCCACTGGCACCGTCACATCGGGAAAATATCGCGCCAAATAGCTGTCGAGAAAGTCATGAACATTTGGATTCAGGCGATCTTCAGTGGTGTTGTCTTCTTCGCATTTGTAATGTTGCCGTCCGCCGCCCAGCAAGAAGCGTCCGTCAAAGGTGCTTCGGTAATACATATAGCCGTAATCACTATAGCCACAGTAGGGCACGGGCACATGATCCAGAGGCTCGGTTACGAGGCATTGAGCGCGAGTGGGAATCACTTTGCCGACAAAATAGGGATCAATCGTTGGTGACCAGGCGTTGGTGCAGAGTAGCACGTAGCGCGCCTTAAAAATATATTGGCGGGTAGAAACCTGTACCGACTCGTCATCATTCTGCTCGATACGATACAGTTCGTTGTTAGGGATCAGTTCGGCTCCGCTTTGCGCCATCACTGACTTCGCTAACAGATATGGCTGTACACCCGCATCGAGAGGTTGTTCAATACCGGCGTGATAGCCACGCCGCAACGGGTCTTTGCTATAGTATTCGATCGCGATCTTGTCTGCCGACAATGCCTTGGCGGCAAGCTCGAGTTCTTTTGCTTCTTCTTTGCTTTCTGCCAATAGCATGGACCCGCTGTTATCTATGGGCACGTTGAAGGGGCTGCAGCGAATGAATTCGCGCCAAAGGTCCATGCTGCGGTTGGAGAGTGCCCACAACTCCCGCGCCACGTCATGGCCATACTCTTCTATGGCACGGTGATAATAAGTATCGATTCCGCTGATCATGAAGCCGGCATTGCGTCCGCTGGCGCCTAAACCAACATCACGCGCATCGGTGACAACGACATCTCGATCGTGTGCCTGCTTCGCAAAATATGCGGCTGCGCTGCCCACTAGGCCGGCGCCTACGACCAGAAAATCGACCTCTCGATGTGTCTGCTCGGCTCTCTGCCAATGGGAAATGGTCATCGCTTTCGCTTTCTACAGTTCCGGTCGGAATTCCTACTCTCAGGCGAGCAATTCCTGTTCGACATGCTGCTTTAAGATGAGCACCCGTTCCCATTCGTTTTCGGTGCCATTTTCAATCAATACGACTTGGCCAGAAAAGTCGGCGCGTTTGACAAGGGACAAGCTGTGGTGAAATTCATCAATGTCAAGCGAATCCTCATCAAAATTGCCCTTGCAGTGTAGCGACGTCGCGCGCGGCAGCAGCGCCTTCATGGTGGCATATTTGTCGCTGGTTTTTGCTGCATTGCCGAAGTCCAGGCAAAGTCTCAGCGGACGTTCGACGCGACTCATGATGTCCAACAAGTGGTCGCTTTCCACACTTGTTTCGCGCCAATTCTCCGTCGTGCTCTCCAAACCGATGCTGGCGCCATAATCGGCTAATTCGCGCAATGCCAGGCTACTGCGAGTGATGGTCCCTTCGGAAGGTTGCTCTGTGCCACAGTCCAGGCGGACGCCATGGGCGCCCAGCTTGGCAGCGACATCCTGCCAACGCTTTGCGGATTCAATTTCGAGACGCCATTGCGCCTCGTCGCGGGCTGCCAGGTTACCGGTGTCAATCAACAGGTTGACCAGAGTGACGCCTGCTGTCTCATGGGCTTTGCGCAATTGCCGAAGGTAATCGTCTTTTATAGAAGGCAGGTGGAAATTGCATATCTCCAGCGCTCGAAATCCATCAGCGGCAACAAATGCGGGCAGGTCTGTCAAAGCCATGGATCCTACCTGTGGCTCGCTCTGGTTGATCATATTGCCTTCTGTATCCAATTCATACCACACTTGGCCAAGCAAACCGTGTACTGTCCAGGAAGAAATCGCGAGTTCAATCATCGTTAATCGGCTCCGGGTTAGGTCAAAGTCTCACAGGCTTAAGAAGTTGGTCAGATGATAGCGCCCATATCCCGAATAACCAAGCCGCGGCCAAACTCTTTGACGACATAACCTTGCGTGTTACAATGAGTTGACCTCGCAATACCTTGCGGGTTAATCGAGGGTTTTCAGGAGGAGATTGATGCAAGCAACAAAAAGGTGCTTACTAATCGTAGGAATTCTGTTATTGGCGCTGCCGTTTTCGTCGGTGCTAGCGGACAGCCATTTGCCGGATCTTGACGGCCGTGTGGTAACGGTGGCGGTGGAAAACGCCTATCCGCCTTTCAACGTGATAGATGACGAGACGGGCGAGGGCGTTGGATGGGACTACGATACACTCGGCGAGATTTGTGGCCGGCTGAACTGTGTCCCCGAATATATTGAAACCAGCTGGGAGGGTTTGATTGTCGCTATCTCCAACGGCGAATATGATATGGCAGCGGATGGCATCACAATTACGGAAGAACGAGCGGAGATCGTCGATTATTCCGAAGGCTATATTGATGTCATACAGCGAATGATGATTCGCGTTGGCGAGGACCGCTTCGGCGGCGCAGACGACTTCGTCGCGGGCGATTTTGTCATTGGCGTTCAAGTGGCCACCACCAACTACATAGCCGCTGCAGAACTGGTGGACGAGGACCGGATCGTCGGCTATGGCGAATTCGGTTTGGCGGTGCAGGCGCTGATCACAGGTGATGTTGACGCAGTCGTTATCGATGACGTTGCCGGCCAGGGTTATACCGGACTAAACGCCGACAAGATCAAGCTGCTGCCGGATGATCTGATCAAGCAGCAATTGGGATTCATTTACCCTCAAGGGTCGGACCTGGTTGACGCATTCAACCTGGCTTTGGAGACCATGCGCGCGGACGGCAGCCTGGCCGCGATCAATGCCAAATGGCTCGGTGACGATGAAGAAGAAGCGATGGATATGCCCGACCTCGGCGGAAGGACCGTCACGGTTGCGGTGGAGAACGCGTATCCTCCCTTCAATGTGATTGACGAAGAGACAGGCGAAGGCGTTGGCTGGGACTACGATACGCTGGGCGAGATCTGCGCGCGAGTCAATTGTGTGCCAGAGTACATCGAGACCAGTTGGGAAGGCCTGATCGTTGCCATCTCCAACGGCGAATACGATATGGCGGCGGACGGCATCACGATCACCGAAGAACGCGCCGAGATCGTCGACTACTCGGATGGATACATAGATGTTATCCAGCGCATGATGGTGCGCGTCGGTGAGGACCGCTATAGCAATGCCGAAGATTTCGTCGCCGGCGATTTTATCATCGGCGTGCAGATCGCCACGACAAATTACATCGCCGCCGCCGAACTGGTCGCTGAGGATCGCATCGTCGGTTATGGCGAATTTGGCCTGGCCGTGCAAGCCTTGATCACGGGCGATGTTGATGCAGTGGTCATCGACGACGTTGCTGGACAAGGTTATACCGGCTTGAACGAAGACAAGATCAAGCTGTTGTCGGATGACCTGATCAAGCAGCAGTTGGGCTTCATTTACCCGCAAGGTTCGGACTTGGTAGAGCCGTTCAACATGGCATTGGAGAGCATGCGAGCGGATGGCACGCTCGATGCGATCAACGCCAAATGGCTCGGTGACAGCTAATAGCTGGCAGTGACACACCATCCAAGTGAGTGCATAGAGTTGTGGGACAGGTTCAGCCTGTCCCACTTCGTTTCCGTTTCTTGTCCCATACGAGTTGAATAGGGAATCCGATGTCCCAGCCAGCGCAGCGCGACCGTGACCAACGCGCCAGGAATGAGCCTGATCTTGACGAGATCATCGCCGAGTCCCGCGGGCGGGCAATGCGATTTGCGCGTTTTTATACCTTGCCTTATTGGATTCTCTTTTTGGTGACGCTGGGTATTCTGCTGGCGATCAGCATTGTTACCGACAAGATTTATTCGAAGATATTCCAACAACTGATGGAAGGCGTAGGCATGACGCTTTTCGTCAGCGGTACGTCATACATTTGTGCGCTATCGGTTGCGGTCATAGTTGGTATCGTGCGCTCAAATCCACCCGAACCGCCCCAATCGCGCGAGTCAACGCGCAAAGCGCTCACACGGGTCATTCGTATTGCCAGCTACAATGTTTGCACGGTCTACGTCAGCGTGATGCGCGGCATCCCTATTCTGGTCGTGCTGCTGGTTACTGGATTCATTGTGGTGCCGGCCTTGCGCAACTTGATCAACACGAGCTTGGTCGAGAGCGTCCGCGAACTTGTGAACGATCCGGAGATTCCTGATCTCATTTGGCGCGGCAGTTCTGCGGGTACCGCGATTGTGGCCTTAGCCATAACCTACGGCGCTTATATGTCGGAAACGGTACGAGCAGGCATCCAGTCAATACCAAAAGGCCAATTCGAAGCGGCGTATTCTGTCGGGATGACCTACTGGCAGACGATGCGGTCGATCATATTACCGCAGGCTTTTCGCAATGTGCTTCCGCCATTGGGAAACGACTTCGTGGCAATGATAAAGGACTCGTCGCTCTTGGCGTTCTTAGGCATTCGGGATATAACGCAGATCGCAAAAACAACTTCAGGTAGGTCCTTCCGCTATGTCGAGACCTATGCCGTGGTTGCCTATATGTATTTGACCCTGGTCATTCTAGCGACGACCGTGGTCAACTTGTTGGAGGATACGATCAATATTGAGCGCGAAACGCCCCGCATTATTCAACACCTACAATCCTTAGTCCCCGGAAAGAAGAAACGTGAATATATCGCCGAGTCTTTCGACTAGGCCTGTCTGCTAGCGTCACTCTTGCGAAAATAAGCCGACCTTGTTTCCCTCTGTGTCGAGAACCCAAGCGACGTATCCGCCGCCGGCATCTCCGCCCAGAGCGGTCTTGGGCAGCAGCGCTTCGCCCCCAGCAGCGCCAACACGCCCCAGGACATCGTCCAGGTCTCCGCTGACATTCAAGTAAACCAAAGTGCCTTCGCGTGAGGGCAAATAACCGGATTCCGGATTGTGAACCAGTGCGCCTCCAACGCCATCACCGCCCTAAAGCATTCCAACAATGCTTCCCATCGTCTCCCGTAAATCTTGAGAATATATCTGTGTGTTCAAGACAGTTTCATAGCATGTCTTGGCGCGTTCAAAGCTGGATGCCGGGATTTCGAACCAATGAATGGCTGACATGTTTTGCTCCTTGCAACCTGACTTGAACGCATTGGTCACTCCCACTCCTCAATTGTCATCCAACCTTTTTCGCCATCATCAACTTCAACCTTCACCCAACAAGTAGAGTCGCCAAAAGTGTACCTACTTTCCACAACTAGCACATTTTCGCCGGCAGACAATACTCTATTCCCTAATTCGCCGTTTGGAGTCCGCCGTAACGAACCTTCCCACAATGTTTCAACTTCCTGTCCTTCGGCTAGTTTACAATTTATCCAATTTGGGTGTAAAAGGTGAAAGCCAACGACCGCGGACGCCAAAAGTATTGCAACGAGGAACCATCTTTGGTTAAACAACCCCTGTTTACTCATTCCTGTCCTACTTTCTATAGGCTTTAAGCACTAAGTGTAATCAAAGATCATATCTAACTATCCCTAGCGCGGGTTAGACTACTGTTCGCCTATTGTTGCTGGCTTAGCAGTTGTTCGTCTTCTTCGTAGCTTTCGTTGACGAGCCTGTCGATTTCGTCCTTAACCTCGGCACTCAAACGCAGGCTCTGCATTTGCACTTCGTCCATGGCGTCGATGGTATCTTGCAGTTTGTCGATTTCGTCTTTGACCTCAATGCTCAGTCGCTGTCCCTTGGCGCTATCGGCTCCCTTGGTGCCCAGCAGTGACATCTGCGCATAGACAGTGCCGAGGGCGGACAGGGTGCTTTCCAGTTGAATCTCGGCGCGTTTGATGCTGCTGAAGGTCGCTTCCAGGCTCATCTGCTGTTGCTGAAGGTGGGTCAACTGTACTTGCAGGCTGCGGCGGGCGTGTTCGTCCGGTTCAATTTTTATGCGCGCCTTGACGCTCTCAATCTTACGCGGGACTTGCTGACGATCGCGTTGCACCAGGTCGTTGCTTTCGGAGAGGTCAATGCGTTCGGCGAGGTTATACATGTAAGTTATCCAGTCGCTGACGTCACTGACCAAGGTGCGTAGACGATTGCGCATAGCGCCTTTGCTGCGGTCCGCCAGCTTGAGCATATTGCGGCGGTACTCAAAGGCATCGCGCAGTCGTTCGCGGGAAACGCGATTGCGGATATTGCGCAAGTCGTATTCGCGCTCGAAGTCTTCTGCTAGCGCTTGTTCGGTCGCTTCCGGGTCGGTCAGGGTGGCGGCAATCAGCACTGATTCCGCCAGACCGCCAAGGACCAGCCAAAACCACGGTTGCCATTCCAGCATTGGCAGGTTCACGTCTTGTACGAACAGGAAAAGGATAGCGGTGACCATGAAGGTCACCAATGTTTCCCAGCGCAGCAGCGCGTTGGCTAGCAGTGTGCCAAGAACCTTTTGCCGCGCGTTTTCGCTGCTAGACATGGCAACTCCGGCTCAATTGGCGATAATGCCGCTGCTCTCGGATCACGAATTTCATTTATCGACTCGGTCAATGACTTTTGCGCTTGGCGCTTACTGCTTGAAAGATCTAGTCATTGCTGAGCAAACGTTGCCTGCGCTCTTCGAGCTGGAGTTCAACCTGGCCGATACCAACGGTGTCCTCGATCTGGTCGGAAAGTTTGCGGCTTGCCAAATCGGCACGGGCGTCTTCTTGGTCGATCTGCGAATAGATAGAATCAAGCAGGGTATCGATTTCTTGATCGCCAGAAGTATCCAGCTTGTCCATGCTCCGCAGCGTCTTGGTCATCACCTTCTTGGTTTCCGCCAATTCGAGCAGGGAACGCATTTTTTCGCGCTCTTGCTTGATAGTGGTCAAGCGACCTTCCAGTTTCAAGCGCATGTTCAACATGCCCTGATATTGCTCTTCTTGCGACTGCCACTGCTCGTAATATTCCTGCGCGAGTTCTTGTTTGGTATTCATTTCCGCTTGAGCGGCGGCTGCCAGGTCGTCCTTGCCGCGCAAGATCAAGGTGTCTATGTCGCGGTCCAGCTTGTCCGACTGATTGGAGAACTCTTCATACTTGCGCTTTAATGTGCGCACAGAACCGCCAACGGTCGCTGCGGAATCTTCCAGCGCATCGAGGTTGCGCTCGACCTGTCGGATGTATTCGTCCATGACTTTCAGCGAGTTTGTTTCCAGGGCACGGTCGATCATGCCGTGCATATTGGCGCTGAAAAGCGTTTGAACCTTCTGTAATATGGATGGCATGTTTAATTCGTCCCCTTATTGACCTACGTTGCCGACAGTTGCAATATCAATTCAGTATAGCATAGAGGCTTCAAGAATATCAGAATCGTAGTGGCTGCGAGTATAGGTATATACGCGATTCCCTCGAGCGAGTTTCACGCGCTGCAGATGCTCATGTTGCGCGCTGAATCGCCATTAGGTCAGAGAGCAGCGCGTACCCCGTTTCCAACTTGCCTGCGCCCGCGCCAATCAAGGTGATCTCGCCCAACAGATCCGTATCAAGCGTGATCGCGTTCGTCGATCCGCCGACGCTCGCCAGGGGATCACTCAAAGGCAAGCGCTGAAGAGCCACAGTGCCGCCGCTAGCCGAAACCTCGGCGATCAACTTGTAACGCTGTCCCGATGCCCGGGCATGGTCGATATCCTTTGAACTGATGCCTGTGATGCCTTGAACATCCAAGTCTTCCATCGTCAAAGAATTGTTGAAGAGGGCGTTCGCTAGTATCAGGACTTTACCCGCGGCATCCCAGCCTTCGACGTCACCGGTCGGGTCGGTCTCGGCGTAGCCCAATGCCTGCGCTTGTTCCAGCGCCTCGTCATATGACATGCCGCCTTCCATTTCTGTCAGGATGTAATTGGTTGTGCCGTTGAGGATGCCGCGCGCTGAACGGATTTGGCAGCCGGCAAGCGCGTCTTCTGCCAGATGCATGGTCGGGGTGCCTGCCATCACTGTCGCTTCATAGCGCATGAAGAGTCCCTTGGCAGTTGCCCTTGCTCGCAGATTCGCGAAGTCCAGCGCCACGGGACCTTTGTTTGCGAGGACGATATGCAAGCCCTGTTCGAGCGCCAGCTGACAGAATCCGAGCGCGGGCTGAGCAGTCTCCAGATTGGTCGGGCTGGCTTCCAGCAACACGTCTGCGGCGCCTTTGACGATCATTTCGCGCGCGTCCCAGTCACGTCGGAGCTGCGCGCTTTCCGGATAGTTCGAGAACGATCCTTTCTCTGCCGTCCGCAGCAAGTGCGCGATATCCAAGCCAGCGGGGTGATAAAGATTGCCTTTGGAGGCGGTCACGACGCCGACGATTTCGGCTGAGAAACCATGTCTCGCTTGCAAGTGGTCGGCTTTGTCTAGCAAAATTTTGGCGAATCCTTGGCTGACGACACCAAAACCAATCAGGATAAGTCTCATCATGTGGTCCATTTCGCGTTTGGTTTGCCCGGCGGACAATGATACAAGGAGTATGCGAAAACCAGGTAGCCTGACTTATACAGCGCCCGTGAGTCTTTCGACGCTTGCCAAGGCCTTTTCAACACTTTCCAGTGGGCGCACACCTATCTGTTGATCGACCAGAATTCCCTCCTCATCAATCACCCAATAGGAACGGGTCGCCCCAAGTGGCAACTTGAACAATTTGAGGTCAAATCCCCAGGCGTCCCAGGCGTCCAGCATCTTGTGTTCGGGATCGGACAAGAGGTCGTATTGCAGTTGCTTGCGCTTTTTCCAGACAGCCAGTGTGGCGGTGGAATCCGAACTGACACCGAAGAGGACGGCATTGCTGGAGTTGATCTGTGGAAACACGCCGCGGAAGGTGCAAGCTTGATTGTTGCAGCCCATAGTGTTGGCTTTGGGAAAAGCGAAGATGATCACTATTTTGCCACGGTAGTCGCCGAGCCTGACCAGTTCGTCGTCCTGGTTGCTGAGCTGGAATTCAGGCGCCATCTTTCCAATAACGGGCATGGATTGTTCCTCTCAAGACAGGGCGCTTGGGTATTTCAAGCATGCCAGCAGTGGCACTCTTAGCACTGACTGCCACGTTAGACTTTGATTATATCAGATCGCCTGACGTATAATGACGGCCTGTCTCTTTAGTGATTATGATCGGGCAGCGCTCCCAATGAAAACACGCGGCAATACGGACGGACAAGATTTGGCAGAGCAGATTGAGGCGCTGCTCGAATATGGCGAGACGCTGCTCTGGTGGGATAAGCTGAGCGATCGGTCGCTGATAGGCGGTTTCGGCAAGACGCTAACGCTATTCACTCTATTGGTCAATGCGGCGATACTTCTGCTGATATTTGTGCCGGCGCTCTTGCCGGAGACCTCGTCATTCGGTTGGTTGATCGTTCCGCTCTTGATCGTGGACTGCATCTGCCTGTTGTTCATCTTGCTCTATTTTGCATTTGGGCTGATGATCGGCGGCGTAAACGCGATCACTGACCAGCGGGTAATTGTCGCGGACTTGCACAAGAACAAGATCGTACGATCCATGCGTCTCGATTCGCTAAGCTCAATACGTGTCCGGCATGATCGTCACGACCGGGGCAATATCACTTTCTTTCGTGATGAAACGGGGGGAGCGCGCGCGTCCGCAGAACATCCGCGTCGCCTGTCGCTGATGGGCGTTCGTCATTTCAACAGCGTGATGGATTTGCTGCGGGAGCAGACCGATGGTTTTGACGATCCGGCAAGGGGCGGCTAGCTCCGTCTGAATGCTTAGCTTGTCAGTCGCTTCAGTGGCCGTGCGCGGCATCTTCTTCGCGCGCGACACGTTGTCCCTCTTCCACATCGACGCGGCTCAGCAGGTACCCACCCACAACAAAGAGCAGAATCAAGCTGAGAATGGCCGGGCGGCTGTTGCCCAGCACGATGGCCGCAAAGGCAAAGATCAGCGGTCCGATGATGGAGGCGAACTTCTCCATGATGCTGTAGAAACCAAAGAACTCACCACTCTTGGCTTTGGGGCACAGGCTGGCATACAAGCTGCGGCTCAGCGCCTGACTTCCCCCTTGCACCATTGCTACCATCAATGCCAGCATCCAGAATTCCAGCGTGGCGTTCAAGAAGAATCCCCAACAAGCGATGATCGAATACACCGACAAAGACAAGAGTATGCTGCGCCTGGTATCCAGCCAGTTGGATAGCTCGACGAAACGCGCCTGTACGAGCCACGCCACCAGCAGCGCGATAATTTCGAAGGCGGCAATAATGCCGATGATCGTCGGCAAGCTGCTCTGGCGCGCTGCCGGCACGACTTCAACTTGTCCCAGCGCAATCACCTTGGTGACACCGCTCTCGCTTTCGCCGGATACATTGACAATCGAGAGGTTGTGTCGACCCGCCTGGTCTAATTCGAGGATAAAGGTTGCGCCGTAGCGCAAGGTCTCGCTTGATGTGTCGACGGTGACAGGACCCAGGACCGTGTTGCCTTCTTCGTCGATATTTGTTTCCGTCAACACTTCGCCATTGAGCCGGAAACCGATGACGCCGCCGTCGGGAGCCGAGCGATACTCCAATTCGACAACTCGGCCGTTAAATGCGAAGGTCTGGGAGGCGTTATTTTCATCGGTCATCTGATAGCTCAGATCCTCCGGGCGCCCTGTCAACAGCGCGGTTAAGCTGCCTGCGAATCCTTTGCCAATCAATTCGCCGCCGGTTACGCTTAGGGCGTTCCAGTTGCCATAGGCAGCGAAGGGCGCCTCGCCAATGAGGTATGTGCCTTCGCCGACAAAATCGCCGTCAGCCACAAGGGGTGAGGGTGGCGTGCCGGTAATGTCTGAGGGCAGGGTGCTGACCAGAGCCAAACCGAGCAGGGGCAGCGCAATCGCATTGATCAGAATAAATGCCAGGTAAAGTGGCGCGCGCTCGTCGTTATGGGCGGGCAGGCGTCCGAAAATGATGCTGAATGGGATTCCGGCAAATTGCACCAGTAGAATCGCCAATACCAGATCGACCATGCCGAAACCGAGTTCGGCGCCATAGATAGCTGCTAGCGCTATGATGGTGCCGATGGCGTCATTGTAGATCAAAAAGGCGACCAGGTATTTGAACAGCTCTCGATATCGCGTGATATTGCGGAAGGTATCCCGTAAGCGGCGCAAGCTGACGCCGATGACCGTCTCGCCACGTCTTAAGGTTGCCGTGACGGACGGTGGCTCGGGTACCTGGCGCAGAATCGGCAGGGAAAATAGACCCCACCAAATGGCGACACTCAAGAATGAGAGTCTTATGCCGGCGTTGTCGAACAGGCTGTCGGGAATGAACCAGAACATCGCAACATTGATTGCCAGTAGAATACCGCCGCCCAAATAGCCCAGGGCATAGCCTCTGGTCGAAACCCAGTCGCGATCCTCGGCGCGGGCGACATGGGGCAAAAGAGCGTCATAGAATACGAGCGATCCGCCAAAGCCGATCCGTCCCAATACAAAAAACAGAGACGCCAGCAGCCAGTCGCCCGTGCTGACAAAGATCAGCAGCCCAGTGCCAACGACGCCCACGCCGATGAAAACCGCCAGGAAGCGCTTCTTGTTTCGCATGACATCGGAGACGGTTCCCAATATCGGCGAGAAGATGGCGACGACAAATAGCGACAGGCTGATTGTTAGCGACCAGTAGGCGGTAGCAGTGGATTCGCTGGGCAGGTAGGCGCCCGCGACGGTGCTGTAGTAAATCGGCAGCAGGCTAGCGAGAATCGTGGTCGCGAAGGCGGAGTTTGCCCAGTCGTACATCGCCCAGGCGTTGATACGACGCCTGTATGCGGATTCTCCCGGCTGGGCTCGTTCGCTCAACATGGCCAGATCCCCTCGAACCTGTAAACGCTTCTCTCCTAAAGATACATCGAAACGCTAACCTTGACATACTTTGACGACGGCCGCTGTCGTCGGGACTCGAAATTGCCCGGCACTTGACCGCATTGTATACTGATGGACTGCTGGCAGAACTGGCGTACAAGCGAGCAACATGAACCATCCTTCGTTGAGCGACATGCGAAAATCCATTGATCCCGGTCTTGTTTTCGTATTGACGTTGACGCTCTTCACCCTCATTCCACTCCTAAGAAACCCAGGCTTGCCCAACGGACCGGATGTGCTCTATCACAGCTATCGCGTGGCGGAGATGAACCGCAGTTGGTCGCATGGTCTGCTTTTCCCGACCTGGGCGGAAGGCCTCTACCTGGGTTATGGATCGCCCCTGTTTCACTTCTACGCGCGCTTGACTTATACGATCACCAGTTTGTCAAACGTCGTATTTGGCCTGGGCGCGCTCGACGCCTTGCGCGCTTTGCTGACGCTCAGCCTTTTGGGTTGCAGCAGTGGGATGTATCTGTTTACAAGGCGGCGATTTGGACGCTTGAGTGGCATCATCGCCGGGCTGCTTTACGTTTACAGTCCCTACTTGATGTATACCGAAGCCTACGCCAGAGGCACGTATCCGGAATTGCTGTCCTTCGCGCTTTTCCCTTGGCTGCTGTGGCGCGTTGATGCGGTGCGCGACAAGCCATCAGCTGTCAACTTCCTGCTATTGGTCCTGCTGCAAACGGCGCTGATCAACGCACACAATCTAATGGCTCTGGTCTTAACAGGAATAACGGTAGCCTGGATCGCATTCGAAACAATCCTGCAACAACTGAATCGCGAAGCAAGTCGATTGGGCTGGCATTCGGCTGCCTGGGCATCCCTCGCAATCTCGTTGGGCATAGGAGCCGCGGCAACCTTCTGGTTGCCGGTCTTGCTGGAAAGTGATTCCGTGCACTTGCAAAACCTGACGGTGGCCGGCTTGCTTGACTATCGAGAGGCCTTCGTACGGCTGCCAGACTTACTTGCCTTGCCACCGATCCATGACGCAGGCGCTATCAACGGACTGAGCGAGTTGAAGATCCTGGGCGTCGCGCAGTGGATGCTGGCGCTGCTCGGTATGGCGGCCGCTGCGGCACTATACATTCGCGGTCTTCGAACGCATCATGCTCAGAGCTTTCTGGGCGTCGCGTTTTTTGCCATAGTGGCGTTTGCAATGCTGTTTCTGGTCTTGCCGAGGGCGTTGCCCATCTGGGACAGTTTCAGGCCAATACAACTATTGCAGTTTCCGTGGCGCCTGCTGGGACCTATGGCGGCTTGCCTGGCGATCATCGCAGGAGTCAACGGCCTTTGGCTGGAAAGGCTCGACACCCGCTGGCAAATCAGCTTGGTGTCAATGATAGTCGCGCTTCCCATTGTGATGGCGATACCCCTATTCTATGTGCCGGAATGGCGTCATGAAACACTTGATACGTCGATCGAAGCCTATCATGCCGAAGAGGCAGCGAGGCGGCAACTGGGCACCACATTCACCGGCGAATATCGTCCTCGAAATGTCCACTCCGTTCCTGATCCCACGTCACACCTGCTGCTAGACTACGCCGATGGCTATCCCATAGACAAACTAAATCGCTCGATCTTGCCACAAGGAGCCGCCGCCGAACTGACTCATAATTCACCCCAGTCACACGAGTGGCGTATCAAGTCCAACCAGGACTTTACTGCGGAGATTTACAATTTCTATTGGGTGGGGTGGCGCGCGGAGATTGACGGGCACGATGTCAAGATTACACCGTCGATTCACCACGGCTTGATCACCTTCCCCGTGCCATCCGGAGAACATGATGTACGTGTGTATCTCGGCTCGACGAGCGCGCGCGATCTGGCCGCATGGATTTCGCTTTTGTCGGTACTAGTCACAGTTGGCGCCGTGACAAAGTTACGCCGCTGGCGCACATTGCCGCGACCATACTGGAGCATCGCGCCGCTATCGCGAGCGTCGACTGTCGGCCTGCTTCTCGGCGGTGGAATTGCGCTTTTTTCCATTCTCGTCTTCTTCCAGGAAGGTGTTGCTTGGCTTCACTCTCCACCCGGGGAGGCCTTGCCGGCACAATACCAGACGCGCTTCACACTAGATAACAAATTGCGTGTGCTCGGCTACGACCTCAGCGGCGATGAATTGCGCCCGGGGAATCACTTGCGCCTGCGCGTTTATTGGTATGCGCTGGAGGAGATTGATAACAATTTTTCCAGCTTCTTGCATCTTTCTACTGGAGGACCACCCCATGCGCAGGTCGACAAGTTGCATCCTGCCGGCAGGGCAATAAGCGAATGGTGGGGACCCGACGGCTACATAATCGATACCTATGATTTGCAATTGCCGGAGAATCTAGTGACCGGCGAATATCAACTGATCGTCGGCTTGTATACCTGCGAGTTGATGCCCGCGGACGATTGCGGCAATGGCTATCGTCCCACGGTGACCGATGACAAAGGCGATGTGATCGGTGACAGTGTTCCGCTGACCACAATTCATATCGAAGCCGGCTAAAAACCGGCGTCAGGGTCGGGATAGGCGTGACCGCCTCCGTAGCTGAATACGGGCGTCGAGGTAGCGCGCGGCGGAAAGGGCACGTTGTAGTCGATGGGCAGCGAACCGATCACCGATTCTGTTCTCAGCGTAAACAGGGCCATCCAGCCAATTTCACCTCCAGAATTGACCTTTACCCAAGGACTGTATGGGCTGCGCGCCAGCAACTCCACTTGAGTGCCGTAAGGCAAAGTTCGTTTGACACGGAAAGCGGTATCGGGCGCTTCGCGCAAGTTTCCTCCAGCAGCCACGTTGACGTAGGCGCGGCTGCCGAGTTCCCCATATCGCTGCGGTGGTAGTGGCGTGACATCGTAGACCTGCGTGATCTCGCCAAGGTTCTTAGCCAGCAGTCCTGCGCTCATCCAGCCGGTTTCACCGTTGCCCAGCCGGATGTGCAGCCATTCGCGATTCGTACTGATGCCGAGTACACTCATCGTCTCGCCGGCGGGCACCTGAAATAGCAATTGAGAGTCGATATCGGGAGCGATACGCATATTAACGCCGCCCTGCGTCTGCGCGTAACCGGGCTGCGGAATCGGTACCGGCCGGTCAAACAGTACGATCGGCAGGTCTTTGACCAGGTCGTATTCGAACAATGATGGGCTTGAAATGGATCCTTCGGGTTTCCGCCAATCGTTCGGTGAATAGCTGACATTCAGTTGTTCGCCGGCATACAGTGTCATGGATAGACCGAACGCGATCAGGCGGATCTGCCCTTCTATTGCGATGAATTTGGTAATTGCGTCTTGGGTAAGGACGATTACGGTTCCGTTGATTTCAAGAGATACACCGTTTATCGCCACACGGGATGTCTGGCCGTACAGCCCTTGTACGACCATGGTGCCAATCTCAGGCGCCTCATCGCACTGCCATTCGCTCGTGCCGCTTTCCATCGTGAATGACCGCCATTTAGCGAAGTTGCTATCCGGCAGAACTGCATTCTGAATGCTGACCTGCCCAATCAAGAGGGCATCCAACAGGATGTTCTCTTCCAGGCGCAGCCAGACTAAGCCGCCACCCTCCGTTCCTTGAAGGGCAACGGAGTTCAAGGCGTCAAGCGCGCTCGCCTCTATCACCGCGCCCGGGTCTTTCAATAGATCTTCATCCGGCTCGGTATTCGGTGCTGCTCCGCCGTTGCAAAAATGACCGCTCGGACCACTCAGACAGCGGTTTCCCGCGTCTGTATAGAGATGCAAGAGCGTGTCTTGGCAGTCGACTTCCCTGCTGCTGTCAACTCGGTCGCTCGTCTGCGCAAGTCGCTGTGGCGTCGCCGTGGGAATCGTGGTCGGTTGCAGCCTGGCCAGGGTCGGTACGCGGCTCGGCGCGGAAGTCGGAGTCACATAGAGGATCTCGAAAGTGGCGCTCGGCGCAGAAGTACCGTTGGCGAGCGCGGCTTCTCTCTGCGATTGGCAGGCGACAACGGCCAAAGACAGCACTATCAGAAGAACGAAACGAAATGTCATGACAACAAAGACGACCCGGGCGAAACTGTTAGATGGACTATTGGTGATGCGCCAGGAATGTCAACGCCGCATCAATGCTCTTCTTGGGACTGACTTTGACCTGGGCATCCAGCACTGTGCCGTCTTCGCCGATGATCCAGTGCGAACGGATTGCACCCATGTATTTCTTCCCGTACATGGACTTTTCTCCCCAGGCATCCCATGCCTCCAGAACACCATGGTCCGGATCTGACAGCAAGTCGTATGGCAAGTTTTCTTTGGCGATCCATTTGCTCAGCGTCGGGGGCTCATCGGGGCTCAATCCGAGTACGACGGCTGCCGACGTTTCGATTTGGGCGAAGTTGTCGCGGAAGCCGCAGGCTTGTACTGTGCACCCGGATGTGCCGGCTTTGGGATAAGCGAACAGCAAGACCTTGCTGCCGCGATAGTCGCTCAATTTGACCGCTTTGCCGTCTTGATTCAATAATTCAAAATCCGGCGCTTTTTCTCCTACGAATGGCATCGCGCTTTCCTTTCGTCATTGTCCAAAGATGCGTTAGATTATAACTGATGGCGCGTCGCGGTATATGCGCATTCGCATGCAAAGTGGCCCCAAGTCACATCAGACGCTCAGCAATGTCTGGCGATCAGTTCGCGCGCAAGATCAATTCCGAGCCAAAGTGTCGCGGTTGCCTGAGCCGGCATTTGCAAGTGCAATTCGTCGGGAAAGCGCGAAAGGAACTCGGCGTCGTCGGCAATCGGCGCAACGACGACGCTTTGGCTCAAGGTCTCGTCGGCCGTTCTGAAAGGAATATCGCTGTCGGGAGCGGTAATGCGCGCGTACCACTCCGGATCGTGGATTAGAAGAAGGGTACTGATCTCCGGTCGCAGGGTTAGCAAGTTAATAATGACGCCAGTCAGACAGAGCTCGGCTTTGCCGGCATCCATCAATGATTGCAGATACAGGAGTGACGGGTGCTGATAAAAGAAGTCCCAGCGCTTTGGCGCCCATTCTTCCGGCATATTGAACATTTCTTCCAGCACTTCGCGCAAGACCTGATGTCTCACGCTCCACTCTTGTGGATTGGCGAAATCCGGCGCAGTCGGACCGAACATCATCGCCGGTAAAACGTGAAACATGCCGCTGTCGTAGGCCGTTTTTTCCGAGCGGCGCGCCAGCATCGCTTTGTACGTGCCCTGGTCATTGAATACGGTTAGGGTGCCGATGCCAATCGCGGCGCAGCGTTTGATCCCGCGCAGAAGCGCATCCTTTGGGTCGACCGACCGGTGATAGCTGGTTCGTGATGGCGCGCGCATCCAGCCGTCGGCCACGGCATCGCGCAGCTCGTTTTCCAGCGAAGCGCAAGTTGCAAGCATGTCGAAGTATCGCCCGAGTGATCCTCGTAGTTTGAGCGGCTCCGCAGTCAGGCGCTTCATGGTAAAGGTGTAACCGTTGTGCAAAAACGGCTTACGGTTTTGCAGATCGTGCAGATAGCTATAGTCGTACGCGGGATAGTCGCGTGGCTCAATGGCCGGCGGATATGGATCAAGCAGGCTGTCCGTATCGTGAATTTGGTCCGCCGCGGGGTAATAAACCGTCACCGGATGCTCGATGCCGTTGCGCGCAAAGGGTTGACATTGATAAAGGTGCTGCAAGTAGTCGGTCAGGTTCTTGTAGTCGCGGCTGTCTATTGGCATGGATGATGCGGAATCGGCCATTGAGTTGGTCAAGTTTGGTGAAAGACGCGCCGATTTTAGCAGCTTGCATCAAGCTACGACAGAGTTGCCGACTATTCTCCCCGTTCCGAAAGGCGTACCGCCAAACTCAGGCATCCATCAATGAGCAGTGCCTGCAAAGTAAGAATGATCACGATTCCAAGTGAGATGAAAATGCCGTGCTGCAGGATCAGCCAAACCGCGCCCAGGCTACCCAAATTAGCGAAGAGCAGTCCCCCATCGGCGAAACCGCTGTATCCCAGGAAGAGGAAAAACAGCAGACCGTCCGAAGCGATCAAGCGGCCTTGTAAGGCGCTTGTGACGCCGAACAGCCCTACGGCGACCCCCGCGACTACCGTAACTGACAAGACAAGTTGAACCGTGATCGCGAATAGGCGCTGCTTAATCGCGACCGAAATCAAAATGCCGAGCGCGCTGGCAGCGCCAACAGTAGTGAGCGGAAGCAAGAGATTGGCTGTCATCAGCAGGGCGAGCATCGGCAGCGTGATCCACCAACTGTAGCCGGAGTCCACAATAGCGCTGCCAAGAACACGCAGGTACCCTCCTCCAAAGGCTGTCATGTCTACGATCATGCCTAGTACCAAGAACAGACGCGCCAGGAGCAGCGCCAAAATCGGCGCGCGAAGCCGATAGAGAATCGCCACCCAGCGGGTACGCAGCGTTAGCCCGGCGCCGATTTCGGTGACACGCAGGCTGTCCCAGGTTTGCCGGCTGCGGTCGATTTCGACCGATCCGATGCCGAAGGCCAAGGCGGAAAGAACGGTCGCCGTCTGGACCAGGATCGACGGAAAGTACAGACAGCGCCAGATAAAATCAGGAAGGTTCCCGGCGCCGGTGTCAGTGGACGCGCTGCCGGCATAAAGGTATCCACCGCCGCCAAGTAGCAGAGCCAACAACAGCAACTGAATTATGCTTTTCCAGCGCGAGCCACTGAGCCGCAGATTCGCCAATTCGTATTGAAGGATCGGATGCTCTGGGCGCGCCCAGTAGGGTAGCAGCGTTTTCCAGCGCTCAGGCATAGAATTGTTCCAATTCGCCCATGCTCACTTCGAGTTCCTTGAGCGCCGCGAGGCAGTTATCTCTTTCGATTGACAGAGTTCGGCTTTCAGCCAAGTAATGAACGTACGTTGCCGGGAGGTCCGGCAATCCCAAGTGCGCCTGTGCTGCCGCGGCATAGACGGCCAATTGCAAATAGTAGCGTTGGACGTGGATTTCTGGGCTTCCGATGATCTCCGTTGTCTTGTAATCGACAATCGCCCAGGATCCGTCCGCCTGTTGCAGCAGCAGATCCATGACGCCGTGGATGATTCGACCGTTGGCGCGATAGACGAAGGGCAATTCAGTATGCACGGGCCGACGCTCGGCGCGTGCGGATTTGATCCAACGGAAGACTTTGCTTTGTCGAAAGTCGGAAAGTAAGCGCTTGACCTCGTCCACGGCCAAGTCGAGATTGCGATCGGCAGTCAATCCTCTTTGCCATGCCAGGGAGCGGATCATAGCTCCTGTCGCTTCATAGTCGCCGAAACGCAACAGATCGTGGACGATCGCGCCCCGTGAACGGGCTGACAGGGTTCGCTTGCCAATGCTGCCTGAGTCGGGCGCTGCAGCGCGATCGTCACCTGCGTCGGAACTCAAGAGACGTTTGCGGTAATCTTCGCGTTCTTTGCCGCCGCTTCGCTGGTATCCGCCTAGGTCTGCAAACTGTGTCGCTGATATGTGTTTGAGGCTCAAGCCGCCCTGCGGTGGAATCCTTTCGAGCAATGGCGGGGGCTGCGGTAGAGACTCGCCGGAAGTTTGCACCGGGTCCAAAAGCCTGATTCCGGTGTCATAACCACCATGTAGCATCTGACGTGATGGTGGCGCGGGTGGCATTCGCACTCGGATTTCGTCACCATTGAAGTTGTGCCTTTGATCGTCCTTCCGCTCGAGATCGAGCATGTCGAAGGCAACCAGCAGTTGCTTCAGCCATCCGCGTGCGGTCAGTTGCCCGCTCCTTGAATAGCTCATCTGTCCGCTGATAAGCAAATAGTCTTGGGCACGGGTCGCCGCTACGTATAGCAGTCGCTTACGTTCAGCCGCTTCTTTTTGCGAAAGCAGCGTGGCGTTACGACGGTGGGCAAAGGCGTTGACGGTTCTATTTTGCTCGATATCAAAAACCTGGCAGCTCAAGCCGAAATCTGCATCGCTGAGCAATGTTGGCGCTGCGCCACTGCCTCTCGTCCAGGAAGTGTCTGCCAGGATGACCATCGGGAATTCCAGCCCTTTGCTGGCATGCACAGTCATCAAGCGGACGGCATTGCCGGCTTCGACCAGAACTTCGCTTTCGCGGATTTCACGCGAACTGAGGTCAGTCAAATAGCGTGAAAACTTACCCAGAGTGATCTTGCCGCTGTCTTCGGCCAGTTGCAGCAGTTTCTCAACATTGCCGCGCCGTCGGGCGCCGTCGGGCAGTCCTGTCAATATCGAGAGATAGCCGGTCGCGGCCAGAGCGCGCCGCAACAATTCAGAGATTGTGATACGTCCCGCCAGCTGATGTAGCTCGTCCAGCGTCTCGACAGCGAACTCGAGCAATTGCCGATCTTCGTCTTCAATGCCCGGCACCGTTTCGATCAGAGAGACTCGCAGGGCGCGCCACAAGGGCAAGGGGTTGCTTGACGCCGAGTCCAGATCTTTTATCAGTCGCAAGGCAAACAGCATATCGTCGCTGAATCCGAACATGGGCGAGCGCAGCACGGTCGCCAGCGACAGATTGTCGAGGGGATTGTGCAGGCAGCGCAAAAGGTCCAGCATGTCCCAAACTTCTTGCCGGTCGTAATAGCCGCGTCCGGCGATTGTCAGAAAGGGAATCCCCTGCGCCTTAAAGCGTTCCTCGTAGATGTTGACGTTGCTCATTGCCTGGAACAGGACAGCGATGTCACCGAAATTGATGGGTCGGGATCCACCGCGTTCGCGATCGAAGACAGGCCTTTCGGAGTCAATTAGCTCTTTGATGCGCTGCCCGATCTCGATGGCCTCCCAAGAGCGCATTTCTTCAGCCGGGATGCGCTTTTGTCGGCTTGACCTCGACGGCGCAAAACTGTCGTCTTGGTCTGGTGGCTGATAATCCAGCAATAGGCATTCGATTGGCGCGCCCTCCGGCGAATCTTCGCGAAAGGGGGTCATAGCTTTGTCGAAAGGCACCTGAAAGCTCGCAGCCAGGCTGTCATGCTCGCGGACAAGAATGCGTTCGAATAGTCCGTTGAATTGCGCAATCAGCCGGCGATGGCTGCGAAATGAAGTGGAGAGCGAAAGTTTTTGCCCATTGGCATCTCCGGCGATTTGGTCGCGGACGAGGTTGAAAACGCTGACGTCTGCGCCGCGGAATTGGTAGATGCTTTGTTTGGGATCGCCAACGGCAAAGAGCGTACCGCCGCGGCCGAGGTCCGCCAAGGCACGAATGATCTGCCATTGCAAGTCATTGGTATCTTGAAATTCATCCACCAGTAGATGATTGAATTCATCCTCGCGGTAGCGTCGCCTGATTGCGTCATTCGACAGGACCTGCGCGGCCAAGCGCTCCAGGTCGTCAAAGTCGACCAGGGCGCTCTCTTTCTTTTGCTTCCGATAAGCCTGCTGAACCTTGACCAATAGTTGGATCCAACGCGGGAGCAATTGTGCGCTCAAGCTATCCAGTTCGCCCAGGGGATCGCCAAGTTCGTCCAGCAGAGCTTTAAGTTCATCACGTACACGGCGTAACAGGTCTGCTGCCTGCTTTTTTGCTTCTTTGCCGCCCCAAGCCGCTGCCGTACCGACATTGCCTACCTTGCCCTGGCGATGGCATTCCGACAGCAATTGCCAAATACCTTCGGCATCGTCTTCCGCTGCTATGAGCGTCAAATAGGTCTGATACTGCTGATAAAGCGCGCCGAGCTTGTCCTCAGCCGGGTAACCTGCGGCATCCACAAGTTCCTCAACGTTTTCTCGATTGAATAATCGCTGGCGAACCTGCAGGAGCGCCTGCGACCATTGTTCCTGCCACCTCCCCAACAGGTCGTCGGGGTTTGGCGCTTTGCCGGGGAGCACGACGCTGACAAGATCCTGTCGGTTAAGTGAATTCAGGATCTTGTCAGCGTCGTAGAAGGAGAAGAGCATCAGCAGCTCAGGATCCAGTGATGCCAGGACCTCCTCTACAGCGTTTTCCAGCAGTATCGCCGCTTCGGTTTCGTCCAGCACCTCGAATTTTGGATCAATGCCGGCCTCAGCCGCATTGGCGCGCAGGATCGACGCGCACAAGCCGTGGATGGTGTCAATGCGCGCGCTGTCCATCTCGGACAAATGGCGCAGCCAAACGGTATCCCCGCTTTTGTCAGCGCGCCGCTCCAATTCAAGCCTGACGCGATGGCGCATCTCGTATGCGGCTTCGCGCGTGAAGGTGATGGCAACCAGCGATTTGATCGGCCAGGTAGGGTTCGCTTCCAGCAATTGCAGATAGCGTTCGACAAGTACGCGCGTTTTGCCGGATCCGGCGCCGGCAACGACGATCAGGTTCCTGTCGTGGGAGTGGACAGCGGCGTATTGCTCGGCGGTGAACTGCATTTGGGAGTCGACCGCGGATTTTTCGTTCATCAGGCATTCGCTCTCTTGAAGCGATTGGTGACATTGACGCGGCAAAGGTGCGAGAATTCGCAGTAGCGAGCGCATTTACCGGCTTCGAATTTGGTCGGACGCACGGGAAAACGGCCATCGCGCCCGGCCTTCACATTCTCGGCAACGTGCGCTCGTGCCGCTGCTATCGCTTCAAGGTCTTCTTGATTGTCGAGGTCGATTTCGCCGCTCGTCTTGAGATTACGCAAATGCCAAAACAGGCCGGTCTTTATTTGGGGAGGGTCGGATGCATTGTTCAATACAGCTGCCAACGCCGATACATAGGTCATCATCTGAAAGTCTCGCCCGACTTCCATCTCGCTTCGATCAATGCGGGTTGTGCCGGTTTTGTAATCCAGCAATATCAGTTGCCCATCCACGACGTCGATGCGATCTATCACGCCGCGCATGCGCAGCCTCTCGCCGAGTTCGGGCAATTCGATTTCTACATGTTCAAAACTATGTTCCACGTCATAGACTCGCCGGTTTCCGGCGATGCGATTGAGCGGACTTTCGGCGGAGAAATCCAGCTTGATCAAGGCTTTTAAGCGCCTGATCAGCATTGTCTTTTCCGCTTGCCAGCTAGCTCCGGCCAGGAAACCAAAGTCTTGTGGCGCGCTATCGAGACGCGCGCTAGCGATCGGCTCGAATATCTCCAGCGCCCGTGTCAGATTGTCCGCATGGATGGCGAGCCCAATTTCACAAAATTGACGATAGCTGTCCTCCAGGATTTTGTGGTTGAGCAGACCGAGTTGCAGGACGTCGTAGCCTGCTTCCGGTTCTTTGATTTCGTCGAGTTTCAGCAGGCGTTTGGCGAAAAACCGAAATCCACATAAGCCATAATCCTTTAGCTGGGACGCGCTCCATATTCGGTTCGCGCCCAGTCTCTTGGCTGTCTCTGACCGCAAATCCGGACGTGTGATTTGCCCGCTGAATTGGTCATAGGGGTTCGTGGACAGCCGTCCCAGCTCGATCTTTTGTCCGCGTTTGATTTGACGCCAGCGACGCGCGTATTGAGGATCGCTGTCGAACCAGGCGCGTCCGGCAAAGGCGTCGTTGGCGCTTGTGGCTCGTTCCTCTGCAAGCTGGTCCGCCATTGCCAGCATCAGTTCTGCAGGCGAGGCCGCCTTATGAAGGGGCACGACATGACCGACAGCAGCCGTCGCGATCGGCAACTGTGGGAACGCTTGCACAACCGAGCGCCACAGGTAACTCTCCAGCCAGACTTTGCCATCCTTGAATGTCGGGCGCGACAAGGTTAGGGACCGTCGCGGCAAGCTGATCAACTCCACGAACAAGCCACGATCGTCGGCGCGCTCCGCTTGTGCCGCCAGTTGAATGCCTTTGGACTGCAGATTCTCTCGTTCCGAATCTAGGTAGATTGGATCCTCTGAAGTCTCGGCCGGAAAAAGGCCTTCCGCCAAGCCCATGATGTAGACGTGCTCATGAGGCAAACCGCGCGCTTCCGTGGCGGTGGTCACCAGCACGCGTCCATCGCGGGAGGCGTCGGTCGGCCGCTCGGACGAATTCTGCAACGCGTGTTTTAGATTGGACCAGAATTGATTCCATTCGATTTCGCTTGACGCTCCCAGTCCCGAACGGAGAATCTGACCGGTAACAAGCAGATCGCGCATAATGTTTCTCAAGCTGTCAAGCGCCGCGGCATCGCGCTGCGAAATGGGGTCATCCGCGCGCAAGCCGTCGAAAATGCGCTGGCCGATCTTCAGCGAAAACACGTCACCGGTGTCCAGCGTTTGCTCTGCAAGATAGGGATCGCGGCCGATCAATCTATCCAGCCAGTTGACATAACTGGCGACGTCTGTTGATGCCGGAGGCGTGATGCCATCCAGAAAACGAGTCAGTTTTTGCGCTAGTTCGTCGGCTTGCTCCTGCGTGACATTGACGAGAGCTTTGTCGTCATCACTCGGGCGGACGGCAGCCAGGGTGACCATATCAGACCAATTGTCATTTGTGCCGCGCAAGAATAATTGTTCCCGGCTGATTCGGTCCAAAAGGTCGATATCTTCTTTACTCAAGCCGGAATCGAGATAGGGCGAACGGAAGACATCCAGGAGATCAGACCGGCGAAAATGCGGCGCCAGGTCGAGCAAGTCGATCAAAACGGCGATTGCAGGTATCGTATGTAAAAGCGGCTGGTTATGCAGCAGCAGGGGTAAATCGTATTCGCGTTGCCCGTGCCGGAAGTAAGACGCGTAGCGATCCCAGTCGCGTAACGCAATCAATATGTCTTCGGCGTGTACACCCTCAAGCAGCTGACTTTTGACCGCGCGCAACACTGCTTTTGTTTCTTCAGCTTCGGTTGGCATGGCGATCAGTCGTATGGCCTCGCCACCAGATGATGCCGCCCTGGCCTGGAATATCACTTGACCCAATTGCTGAAGCTCCGGTTGACGGCCGCTGCCTCGAGCTGGCAATGTCATTACGCGAAGACTCGATCCAAGCTCGTTGTGAGCTTCTTCCAGTCGAGTACGAGTGAGCTCGCTGCGGCGGGAAAACGCTAGGGCTTTCTCCGGCAATGTCGTTAGGGTGATATCGACCCGCGGCACCGCGCGAGCCAACTCCGCCAAGAGTTGCGCTTGAACTGGCGTGACCTGATCGAAGCCATCGACGGTGACCAGATCCACGTCTTGAACGGCTTTTCGCATTTGACGAAGCGTCGCCAGCGCCAGCCATCCTTCGCCCTCGGCATCCACCAGTTCGCTGTCTTTCAGCGCTTGCTGATACTGCCGATAGATTGCGGCGATATCGTGGTCTTTGTCAGAGCCTGCTGCCTGCGCGAAGCGCTCGACATCGACACCGTTTTGCTTTAACTCATTAATCAGGTCGGCCAGAATCTCTATAAATCCACGGGTATTTGCGATTCGGTGAAAATAGCGCAGCTCGCCCTTGGCGTTCAATTGATCTGCCAGGCCGCTCAGCAACGCCAATTGCGTAAGACCCGGGATTCTGCGCGCTGGCTGGCCGGCCAGGTTGAGCAAGCGAACATTTAGTGTGTAAAAGCTGAAGTACTCGATGTTGAAGAAAGTCGTCTCGGCCTCGCTTCGGTCCACCAGCCGCTGCCGGAAGCTCATGGCCTGCCGCCGGTTAGCCGTTAGCACCCAGACCTTGGGGAACGTCCGTTGCTGATTTTGGATCGTGTCCAGGAGGCCATCCACGACAGATGCGGTCTTGTCCGTGCCGACCGGAGCCAGATACAGATTGGCAGGCATTATCGTCCCTTAGTGATAGAGCAGGTTGACAACCCGTTGCACGGTCTCGGCATCCAAATGGTCGTCTGCAAGATAGCTGTCTCGCAGATGTTCCAGGAGCTGATTGCTTTGAATGACGGGAACTGCCGGTTCGCGCACGGTCAATTGTACCAGCGGGCTCTCGCGCGTAAAGACGATCACGGCTCGAACCGGGATGGCGGCCAATTGGAAGTCCTCAAGGTACTCGCGCAGCTTCGCAACCTGGATGACAACCTCGCGCGTAGGATTCCAACGCATCGGTTTCCAGTCGCTTTTCGGGCGCCGCCGCAGCCAATCTCCCTTGTCATTGAAGAACAGCCCTCTTCGTTTGGTAATTCGGAAAACCAGCACACCGTGTTTGCTGACCAGCACCGCATCCAGATAGCCGACGGGCCGCTTGCTGATGTTGCGGATGTAGACGAATTGGCGGTCCAGATTTGCGGCGAGCAGCGATCCGAGTTCACGAGCCAGGGCGTTGTCCGTTTTCCAGGTGATCGCGCGCAGCGCCATCAAGAAGGAAGAGAAGATGATACCAATGCCGATCGACAGAATTGCTTTTCTCGTCAAGTCGTATGTTTGTGAGCCCGGGTTAAACGGGACTACCAGATTAAAGATATGAAGCGCTATACCCGCAATCGACACCAGTGCGCCCACGAGAAAGACAACTGCGGCTGCTATCAAGAGATCGCGAGAACGCCTGCTCAGCCGGCGTGTTGGAGCTACGCTTTGCATACCAGGTTGTCCGATTCGATAACGCTGACTCCCGAAGACAAGTTCTTGACTACCATCATAAGCTGAATGTGGGCCAGCGCAATCTCCCTTGGACGGTTCGCGCCCATTACGCATCTTGACTATACTTATTTGAGTTACGACTTTTCATTGCAACGCTGTTTTGGACCTGTCCATATCGCCCAAAGATTTCAGCAGGTCCGTATAAGATTGATGCGACCAGCGAACGACAAATGAGCAAAATAACTTCAGCAGGTCCGACTGACATAGGCAACACAGTAGGGCAAGTCCACAAGTTCGGCGCGGCGAGCGAATCCGTGTTCCGCCGCCTCTATCGTGGCTTGCATGGACGTAGCGATGTGCAAGAACATCTGCGCCAGCAACACGAACTGCTATTGGAGCAAGCCAAACGCAACGAAGAGCTCAACCGGCGGCAGCGTTATTTACAGCGTGCCTTGCACACTCGCGCGGGCGAACTGGAGCGGCTGCACGCTGTTCTCGGCAGCGTTAACGACGGCATCATTTTGCAGGACATGAATGGCAAAGTGACCATGATGAACCAGACCGCGCAGATCATGCTGGGTGGTCGAAAAGCTTTCTGGGATAGCGCGCTGGGATCGCTATTCGAGCAGTATCGCGCTGTAACACAAACGCATGCAGAGCTAATGCCCCTGGGACAATCGGACGAGATACCGCTAAACCATCGCATTGTGCGCGCGCAAATGGTCGCCATCGGCGACGATGACAAAAGACGGATTGGCACAGTTATCATCTTGCGCGACGTCACACACGATGCCTTGGCGCAGCGCCTGAAGGACGGTTATGTCACACGAATCACGCGCGAGCTGGAAGCGCCAATGTCCGTCATCAAGCTGGCGGGAGAGTTGCTTAATGCCAGGCCGGTGGACGCGACGGTCAATCGACAACTGTTGAACAAGCTGTTGTTCAACGTTGATTTGCTCGACCAATTGGTCCTGGAATTGCTCGATATTGCCGAGATGAATGCCGGTGCCTTTGACGTCAAACGTGAGGCCGTTACGGTCGAAGATTTCTTATGGTCTGTTGTGCGCGGCATCAACCTGGATCTCAAGGCGCGCGGCATCGATCTTTTGGTCATGACGCGCGGGATTAGCAATTTGCAGGTCCGAGGAGACGACAAACGCCTGCAATGGGCTCTCGGACACTTGATCCGCAATGGCGCGCAATACAATCGGCGAGGTGGCTATGTTGTCTTGTCCGCGCGGACCAGCGCGATAGCCGATAGGGCTTATGCCTCGATCCGCGTCACCGACAACGGTGTCGGCATCGGCGAAAAGGACTTGCCTCATATTTTCGAGCGCTTTTACCGCGGCGATAGCAGCCGCGCCGAAGACGGCGATACGCTGAGAGGGTTGGGGCAGGGTCTGTATGTTGCGAAGGCGATTTGCGAAGCGCATGGTGGTTTTTTGCAAGTTCGCAGCCGCTTGAATGTCGGGAGCGCCTTCGCCATTGGTTTGCCCCTTTTCGGATAAGCCAGCGACAAGCGCGGTGAAATTGCGTATACGAAGCGAGCGCGTCTTCATCCACAAGCGGGAATACACTGGCAATGCCTTATCTCATTGATGGACACAACTTGATCGCCGGGTTGCCCGACATCGACTTGTCAGATCCAAATGACGAAGCAAAGTTGGTAACGAAGCTAAAAGGTCTTGTAGCGAAAAAGCGTGGTCGCATGCAATGTACCGTGATCTTTGACTGCGGACTGCCCGGCGGTTATTCCGCCATGTCGACCAGTTCTGTTAAGGTCATTTTTGCCGCGATGCATCATTCCGATGCGGACAGCGTAATCAAGCTACGCATCCGGCGCACGAAAGATCCAAAAAACTGGACTGTTGTTTCTTCCGACCAGGCCGTGCTGGATTGTGCCAGGGCATACAGCATGAAATGGCTGACCTCCGCCGAATTTGTTGAAAGGCTGGAGCGAGACAGACCGATTGAAGATTCCCCGGGCGAGGAAGTTGATATTCAGATGTCTGACGAAGAAGTGGACGAATGGATGGATTTGTTTGGCGGCGACGAGTCGCGTTCCAGCCCAATGTGAAACGGCTGACAGCCATTGATCGCAGCTGGTGTGAGCGTTTGGCCCTGTTGAACTGTGGCTTTACTTTGACCTCGTATCGCTGTAGCATAGAGCAGCATTCGGGGCGTGGCGCAGCCCGGTAGCGCGCACGGTTTGGGTCCGTGAGGTCCCCGGTTCGAATCCGGGCGCCCCGACTTCCGACGACGGAACACGCGGGTATGGTGTAACGGTAGCACTCCACCCTTCCAAGGTGTCAGTACGGGTTCGAATCCCGTTACCCGCTCTCACACGGCATCCTCATTGACTTCGCGTTTCATTCTCCGTATGATGGTGCGATACGCGGGTCCATAGCTCAATGGTCAGAGCAGTCGGCTCATAACCGATTGGTTCCAGGTTCGAGTCCTGGTGGACCCACCTGACAATCGTCCCTGTTCTTAGTCGCATTCTTCTTGCCTGTTCCCCGTTTTGTACCGTTTCGATCTCCGAAATACGTTGGAGGACAATACTCTGGATAACAAATCAGACGCCTTTGATGTCGATTTCGCGCTAAAGCTGATTGAGTTTAACTTCTGGGAAAACCAACGCGTCTGGGACTTGGCCATTGCGCCACTGACCGATGACCAGTTCACTCAGGAGTTCAGCTTTTTGCAGGGATCGGTTCAAGGTGAATGCCTCGAAATAATGAACACAGAATGGGTCTATCTTCAGCGAATCCGCGGCGCATCGGGCGTTGCTGGCGCATCAATTGATGACACAACAAATCGGAAAGCGATAGCTGCCGGGTGGACGTCCGTGCGGCAGGCGTGGACAGATTTCGCGGACGAACTTGATGAAAATCAGTTTTTCACAAGCTGCGAGTTTGAGTCCGACGGAATCCCCTGCTCAATGGTTGTCTGGCAGATGATATTTCACGTCCTTTATCATGGTACGTCGCGTCGTTCAAATATTCTGCGCTTGGTGGCGGAGGTCAATCAGCCCGTAGAATTCGATCTGAGCCTGTTGCAGCATTTGACGGGATTGTTGCGCCAATGAAGTCAGACCTTGTCAATACTATCTTTGCCTACCAGATGCGCGAGGATCGGCGTCTTTGGGACGAAGTCATCAGGCCTCTTGACGAGAATTTGTTCTACGCGGATACCGGATATTCCTGGAGCAGTCTGCAGCGCGAGTGCGCCCACGTGATTGACGCAATGCACGGCTATATGCAGAGGCTGCACGGCAGCAAGCAAGTCACCAGAGCATTCGCCACGAATGATCCAGATCGTTCGCTTGTGCGGGAACGGTGGGATGCCGTCGAATCAGAGTGGAAGTCGTACATGGCTCGATTCGACGATCGGGAATTCGACCGCATGGTTGATACGGTCTACCGGGACAAGCCAATCACTGTACCTGCCTGGCAACTGGTCTTCCAGGTCTTCAATCACAATACGCTTCATCGCGCCGAAATGCTGCAAATTGTCGCTGCCGTAAAAGAGCCGGTCGACATTGATTTGAGTTTCGCGAGCTTTTGCCATAGGCAGACAGGCCGCTAGAATGTCTGCGGCTATAGCGTGTGCCCCAATTCTAGCTCCAGCGCCGATGTGATTTGATTTGGTCGTATGCAGATTGGACTTCTTTAAAGCGCCGCTCGGCTTCGTTTTTTTCATGTGCGGAAACATCGGGATGGTATTTCCGGGCAAGTTTGCGGAATGCTTCTTTGACCGCTTCTTGACCCGCGCCGACTTCAATCTGCAGCGCCAGATATGCGGCATTGATCTGTTCAGCAGGCTCGCCGTCGATCTTCTGAGTGCGCTTGGTTTGATAGTGAAAACGTTGCCAGGCGCGTTCTTCGTTGATGCGACGCTTAAAGCGGGGCGAGGCAATATCGCCGACATACCAACTGCCCCGGATATTTGATTGAAAATCGCGCCGCCGTACGGACACGGCGTCGCAGGGGAACTCGGTAGTGTGCCAGACGATAAACTGGTTGCGCTGCGTGGTCTCGTCATAATTTATCTGGATCAATCGAATCGAGTCGTCTTCCAAGTCGTAGGCGTAGATAGCGCCCATATTCATCACGCGCAGGTCGTCCTGCCAACTGGCAATCCTGCCTATATATCCATCGTGCGGCAAAAGCCCGGTATCGACCAGAAACAGCGTACCGATGCTGGCGCTGGTGTTCTGTTTGAGGATTGATCGTATCGTTCGCGCTCTTGGGGCGTGATCGAGGACGTATACGTAAAGCAGGCTGTTCATCCAGGTTTCAACGATGACGTCCGGCTCGTGGCTACGAAAGACCAGGTTGGCGTCCGGTCGCGTCGATGTGGTTTTTACATCCTGAATCTCGCGAAAGCGCGACTTCACATAATCGGCGATGATGGTTGGCACACGCGGGCTCTCTTTTGATTCGCTGCCAAGTTGCAGCCTGGGTCATTCTAAGACGGATTGGTCGGGTTTGTCAAAGGGCTGGATTGCATCGTCGCGACAGACACACGGGCATGGCAAGCGGGGGTAGGGTTGACCGCGGTGGCAAAGAGTGTATACTCATCTATACGAAACGGGCCGTTAGCTCAACTGGCAGAGCGCCTCGTTGACGTCGAGGAGGTTACAGGTTCGAGTCCTGTACAGCCCATATTTAGTGTAATTGGCCGGCAAAGATGCCGGTCTTTTTGTTTGGTATTTGACTGAATCGCCTGTGCTGAGTAAACTTGGAGAAGAGGACATCCGTATTCTTTATGTCGAAAGGAGATTGGTAAAGGAAAAATACCGGAAGGATTCGTGTACGCCGAACTAGACGTATGGAAGGAATAAAAAATGAGTAGCAAACTTAGTAGACGAGATTTCCTCAAGGCCGCTGCGGGCGCTAGTGGCGCCGTCGTCGCGGTAGCCTCCAATATTGGAAGCCTGCCCGTACTTGGGCAGGGTGACTATCAGGGCAAGATCGTCTTCATGAGCGCCAGCGAAGCCTCGCAGGAGGAGACATTAATTGCCCGCATCGAGGAGACATTCCCAGGTGTTGAGATCGAATGGCGTAGCTTGACCAGCGAACGTTATACCGAGCTTTTCGCCGCTGCCGAAATCGCGAGCGATCAGATCGATATCATGGATCTCAATGGGCAGGACCTGCGCCGTTACGCCGTCGGTGGACGTTTGAAGGACTTGTCCAATGTCGATTACCTCGATCGCTTCCGTCCTATCGGTCTCGAGACTTACACTATCGGCGGAAAGCTTTGGGCGATACCAAACGGCGGCATTAGCGGATTCCCCTTCTTCTACAATAAGAAGGCGATGGATGCTATCGGTTTCGAGGGCGATCCGGAGAGCTACCAAGAGCTACTTGATATGGCGGGCGATCTCAAGGCTGCCGGTTATGCGCCTTTCACACATTCCGGGCAGAACATTTATCTGTGGCCGGTGTGGCAATTCTGGGCCTATGCGCAGACTTCTGGCAACAGGCCAGTCGAGGGCACGTGGGATGTCTTGGCCGGCAATACCAAGTTTACCGACGCAGAGCATTTGGCCGGTTTGGAAATCTTGCAGGCCTACACCGACGACGGCATGTTCGTTGACGGCGTCAACAGCCTGGATACGCCAGCGGCTCAGTTGTCGCTGACCACGGGCAATGCCGCCTTCTGGTATCACTGGAGCGGCTGGGCCGGCAGCTATGGACCAGAGGACTTCCCCGAACTTGATCTGTCGTTTGTTAATCCTTTGCGTTCCGTGGAAGATGCGACGGTCAGACGCCAGTTGCCAGGTGGTACTGGATGGGCCACCGGTATCTATTCGCGGATCGCGCCTGAACGGGAGCAAATCACGTTCGAGATTTTGGATTTCATGACCAGTGACGAAATGGTTGCGTTGCGCAATGAGGTCTATTCCGACGCGGTTTCGACCAACATTGGAGTTGAACCCAGCGATGATCCGCTGGCGGTTCGCTATGGCGAAATATCTGCACCCAATCAATTCGTTTATCTCGATTGGTACTGGCCGCCGGAGATCACACGCGTCTTCCAGGAACAGCAACAAGGGATTGTAGCTAAGACAGTCACGGCGGGCGAAGCCGCCGCGTCTATCCAGGATGTTTTGGACGAATTGTACGCCGAAGGCTACGAATTCGAGATTTAGTCACTTTGAGTCTGATTAGGGGGTAAGGGTGAACACCCTTACCCTAGTTTTTGTATTACCTGTGAAAGAGTCTGCCGCGCTTGAGAAGAGCAACATGTGACGTTATTGCTTCGCTTATGCTGCTTTTGATATAGAGGGTGAAGGCGTATGCCAGCGACTTCAAAACCGAAGAACACGCCGACTAGAGAGCTGTTGAGGCGACTCTCCAAACTGGCGCCCTACCTTTGGGTCCTGCCGGCATTGCTTGTGTACGGCATCTTCAAACTGTATCCGCTGGTCAGCGGACTGCACATGTCCCTGCTGCGCTGGAACGGGATTGACGATCCCAAATACATTGGTCTGCGCAATTTCGAGAAAATATTGCGCGATGAAATGACGGCCACTGTCTTGATGAACAACGTGCATTATGCGGTCGGGACGGTAGTGGGCAAGATCGCCTTGTCCTTGTTTTTGGCGATTCTGCTGCATCAGGCATTGCGAGGGCGGACCTTTTATCGAACAAGTCTTTTCATGCCGGTGGTAATGTCGTTTGTGGTCGTGGGTGTATTGTGGTCATGGTTGTTTAATCCGCAATTCGGCTTGATTAACAGCTTGCTTCGTGGATTGGGTTTGGGCTTTCTGGTGCCGGACTGGCTCGGTGACGCGGCAGTCGCGCTGAATTCCCTAATCTTGGTAGATATATGGAAGTGGTACGGCTTCCACATGGTGATATTCCTCGCCGGCCTGCAATCGATTCCCGATGAACTCTATGAGGCGGCGCGAATAGATGGCGCGTCGGTTTGGCAGCAATTCTTGCACATCACCCTGCCCATGCTGAATCCGGTTATGATTGTCAATGTGACGATCTCCCTCATGGGAGCTTTCAACGTCTTTGATATTCCTTTCATTATGACGGGCGGCGGTCCGGCCAATTCCACTAATGTCATGGCGCTGCACATCTATATTCGCGGATTCAAGTTCTATCGATTCGGCTTTTCAGCCGCTTTGTCTTACGTCCTGCTTGTCATCGTCACCCTGGTTGCAGCAATCCAGCTCAGACTTATGACCAGCGGCGACAATACGGACTGAGTATCACCGGATTATGAACGAAGCTATGTTCACCAAGCAGAATACGCGGTCACAGGGCATCCATTTGCGTCCCATTCTAGTGACGCTTTTCAATCATTCGATTCTTGTGCTGTTTACCGTGATAATCGTTTATCCGGTCTTGTGGATGATTTTGGCTTCGTTCAAGACCCCGGGCGAGCTTGTCTCAAACATATGGGGCTTACCTGCCAGTCCAGCGTATCAGAACTACGCCCACGCCTGGGAAAAGGCGAAGCTCGGGCGATCGCTGTTGAACAGCGGCATCGTATCTATTGGCGCCGTCCTGCTAGTCGTCTGCTTGTCTTCGATTGCCGGCTACGCCTTCGCAAAGTTCTCGTTTCGCTTCAGCACCGTTATCCTGTTGCTCTTCGTCTTCACCATGCAAGCGCCGGTACCCATTATTCCTTTCTACGTGTTGTTTGTGCGTCTGAAGTTGACAGATAGTTACCTGGGTCTAATCCTGGCGATAGCGTCCGGTTCGATTCCTTTATCGATCTTCATCTTTCAAGCGTTTTTCCGTTCCATTCCGAGTGAGCTGCGTGAAGCGGCGAAGATTGACGGGTGTTCCGAGTTTTCGGCGTTCTTACGAGTGGTTATGCCGATCTCAGGACCGGCGGTGGCAACTGTTGGCATTTTGACCTTTGTAGGCGCCTGGAATGAATACTTTTTGCCCTTGCTGCTGATTCGTTCCGAAGAGTTGCGTCCCTTGACACTGACTATTCAGGTCTTCTTCCACCAATTCGGGCGAGCAGAATGGAATATCATATTCGCCACATTGAGCATCGCCAGCATACCCATGATCGTTATCTACGTCTTCTTGCAGCGCTGGTTCATTCAGGGTCTAACTTCGGGATCGATCAAGGGCTAGAAGGAGAGACAAATGGACGTCATCAAGCTGGAAAATAGCGCGCTCCGCTTACAGTTTGCGCGGGAGAACGGCGCCCTGGTCGGTGTCAGCGCGAAAGAGACGGCTTGGGAGATTCTCAACCGGCATCATCTGGGACTGTCGTTCCAGCTGATGATTCCCTTGCCCGGCCGACGCAACAATCCCGTTCACGGAGAGCGTCAGCAGGTTTCGTCCTTACAAATCGACGACGATCAGCGCAGCGTCTGCTTCACTTGGAACCGCGTGACATCCGCCTACGGGGGCGAACATGCCATCAAGGTTGTCATGACTGTCGTGCTGTCGGAACGGCAAGCTGTGTTTGCGCTGGAAATAGACAACCAATCGGAATACGTCGTCGAGATCGCGCACTGTCCGTATTTTGGAGATGTGCAGCCACCGGCGGCGGCTGACTGGTTCGAAATATTCCACTATGGCTATGCAACGGCAGTATGTCGGCAGTTGTATCCCAGCTTCGAGAATACGCTGGGCTACTACGGTTTCGACCACCCGGTGCAATATGGACCGGACTCCTGGCGCAGTGCTGCTCCGGCGGTACCATACGTCCTGCTGCGCAGCGCCGATCAGGGACTTTATGTTGGCATCGCAGAACCGAGCGCGGAACTGGTCACTTGGCATAACGAGCTTCGTCCTGGATACGACAGCGCCATCGACTCGCGTGTGCCAAACGCCGCCGCCATCGGCGGGCTGGATGTCGCCACGCGATTCGCAGCCATTCAATTGCCTTATATTCAGCCCGGTGATGCACGCGCCCTAACGCCGATTGCTATCCAACCCTATCAGGGCAGCTGGCAACAAGGCGTCGACGTTTACAAGTCCTGGCGCGATAGCTGGATGACGACACCTGAATTGCCGGAATGGACACGACATCCCCATGCCTGGTGGCAGTTGCATATCAACTCGCCGGAAGACGAATTGAGGATCCCATTCACGGAATTAGGCAAGATCGGTGAGGAATGCGCGCGGCATGGCGTCAAAGCGATTCAACTGGTCGGCTGGAACGATGGCGGTCAGGACCAGGGCAACCCGTCGCACGATCCCGATCCACGTCTGGGCACATTTGACGAGCTAAAGGCGGCGATCGCCGAAATCCAGAGTCACGGCGTCAAACTGATTCTGTTCGCAAAGTTCACCTGGGCGGACCGCGCCACTGACTGGTTCCGCGAGGATTTACATCGACTAGCGATCAAGGATCCCTACGGGGATTATTATGTTTACAAAGGTTATCAATATCAGACAGCGACACAGGCGCTGGATATCAATACCAAGCGCCTGATCCCAATGTGCTTCGGCAGCGACGAGTATTTGGAGGTTAGCGCCAAGGAATTTCAGAAGACGCTCGATCTGGGCGCTGATGGTATCCTCTACGACGAGAACCAACACCATACGCCGACTCTACTTTGCTTTGATACGGCGCACGGGCATCGCCCGGGTTTCCCTGTCTATTCCCGGGATAACGACTTCCAGCAGCATCTGGAAAAGTTAAGCAAGCCGGCCAATGCGGAGTTTCTTTTCGCCGGCGAAGGCATCTACGACTGGCAATTCGGAGTTTATCACCTGTCTTACCATCGCAGTTGGGAAAAGCAGCACGTGCCGCTTTCGCGCTATATGCTGCCGCACATGCCACTGATGACCGCCATCAGCGGCTTCAATGATCGCAATATGATCAATCAGTGCTTGCTCTGTCGCTACATCATGAGCTATGAACCCTACAATTTCAAAGGCCACCTGGATGACTTTCCGCTGACGATGGATTATGGCAAGAAAATGGATGCCTTGCGCAGTGAACTGCGCGATTATTTCTGGGACGGCGAATATCGCGATACGGTCGGCGCCTCAGTGACCACAGACCATGGCAGCCCTCACCATCCTTATGCCGTTTTTATCAACAAGTTAGGACAGGCGCCCGGACTGGCAATTGCCAATTACGAAGACGAATCAATCTGTGTCGATGTGGCGCTTGACGGCGATCATTCACTTAGCCGCTACCGGATCGTGGACGATGAACATTGGCACGATTTGGACGGTGGGATCTCGATTCCGCCACGATCAGCCGTCGTGGTCATCTAGCGCCATTCGTGTCGCCGGCGTGTCAGAACTCAATGCCCGCGCGAGCCAGAATGCCGCTATCGTAGGCATGTTTGACATTGCGCATTTCTGTGACTGTATCGGCGTAATCGGTCAACTGCTGCGGCGCGTTGCGCCCGATGATGAGCAGATTCAAGCGGACGGGTTTGTTGGCTTGCAGCCAGTCAATCAATTCAATTGCATCTAACCAGCCGAAGTCCATCAGATAAGTAAACTCGTCCAGCACCACCAGTTCGTAATCATCGGATAAGATGATCGCCCCCGCCTTTTGCCAGCCATGTAGCGCCCGAGCTTGTGTCTCGTTGATGTCTTTGCAGGTCCAGGTAAAGCCGTCACCGGTCTTGATCGGTTCCAGTCCCAGCCGCTTGAATGCGCGGACTTCGCCCCAATTGCCACTCTCGTGCTTGAAGAACTGGATCAGCGCGACGCTCTTCTGCCGCCCCAACATGCGCAAAATAACGCCGTAGGCCGATGTCGAATTGCCGCGTCCCTCGCCAGTGTGGAGCAAAACGAGTCCTCGTCTGTTATCAGTATGTTCGCTCATATGCCCGCATCCTTTAGCGCGTCCAAGACCGCGGCGACTGAGTGATGGAGGCTAAGACGCCCCTTAATCGTCAGTTGCCATTCGGGTCCCTGGCCATTCTGATGAAAGGACAGATCTGCGACGCTTGCAACGGGATCAAGGCGATAGCCATTCCGTTCAAGCGCCCGCCGCATCCAGGTTTCCCTTGTGCCATTGCCAGTGACGCGTATCGCGGCCCCAACTGGCTCTTCAGCAGCAAACGCGCCGCTGTGTACATCAAAACTGATGCCGTCGGTACGGAAGGTTTCCGTAATTCCTCCGTCCAGCACCAGATCTTCCGGAGTGCCAACCAGCATGGCGCCCTCGCGCATCAACCAGAGTTGATCGCAGGTTCGCAAGGCCTGATCCAGATCGTGCGAGGAAACCAGGATGGCGCGTCCTGTTTGATGTGCCAACCGCTTGAGCAAGCGCATGATTTCAACTCGACGGGGCAGATCGAGAAATGCGGTTGGTTCATCCAGCAGCATGACCGCTGTCTCCTGCGCCAGCGCGCGCGCAATCATCAGCTTCTGGCGTTGACCGTCGCTGAGCGCGGTGACAACCTGGCTAGCCAGGTCTTCCGCATTGACCGCGCCCAGCGCCCAATTGACGGCCACATGGTCGCGCTCGGTTAACCTGCCCAGCCAGTCGCTGTGCGGCAACCTGCCGAGGGCGACCAGCTCGAAGCCTGTCATCAAGCCTGGATAGGGGGTGTTGGTCAAGACGAGACTAAGCCGTTTCGCCAGATCAGCAGGTCGCAACCTGCACGCGTCTTCGCCTTCCAGCAGCACTTGACCGGATAAGGGCGGCTGAATCGCAGCCAAGGTGCGCAAGAGCGTCGATTTGCCGACGCCGTTGGGGCCAAGCAGTCCGACCAAGCTGCCGGGGTCCAAACGTAGATTGAGCGCTCTTGCCAGGCAAATGTCGCCCCTGCGCTTTCGCGGGTAGCCGATTGAGAGATCGCGCGTTTGCAGTGCTGGAACGCTCATTATCGCCCTCGGAACTGGCGCAGGATTACGAACATCACCACGGGCGCTCCCAGCAGCGCGGTGATGACGTTGAGTGGCAGAACAAGATTGTTGCCCGGCATTTCCGCGATCAAAGAGGCGCACAAGGCCACAATACCGCCAGTCAGGCAAGTCGCCGGCAACAGCGTCAGATGGTCTGAGGTGCGCAAAACGCCGCGGCAGAGGTGGGGCACGGCAATTCCTATGAACGCGATCGGGCCGCAGAAAGCCGTCACTGCGCTAACCAGGAGCGCGGTCGAGAGCACGATCCCCAGTCTCGTGCGTCGCAGGTTCATTCCCATGCTCAGCGCATAGTCTTCACCGAGTAGGAGCGCGTTCAGCGGCTTGACGGATGTCGCGGCGATCAACAAACCCGCGACAACAAACGCCGCAAGCAGCGGCAACTGATCGCCGGTGACGCCGCTGAATGAGCCGAAGGTCCAGTTGACATAAGCTTGGATTCGCTCCGGCAGCGCAAAATAGAGCAGCAGGCTAACCATCGAGGCTACCAGGTATCCAAACATGAGACCGAGGATCAGCAGGGTCAAATTGCTGCGGATCCTCGTGGCAACCAGCAAAACGAGTGCCATGGTCAGCCCGGCGCCCAGTCCTGCCGCCGTCGTCAACAACAAGTCGCCCACGAATCCTAAACCGGCGATCATCGCCACTCCGGTTGCGCCGGTCGACAGGACTACCAGCGCGACACCCAGGCTGGCGCCTGAACTGACGCCGAGCACGAAGGGCTCCGCCAAGGGATTGCGAAAGTAGGTTTGCATCAACAGCCCGCTAACGCCAAGAGCCATGCCTGCCAACATCGCGGTCAGCGTTTTCGGCAATCGAAACTTGAGAACGATGTTCGTCCAGGCAACTGAATCCGATTCGCCAAAAAGAAGCGTCGAAACAATTTGATCCAACGGAATTGATACCGAACCCAGCGCCATGCTCATAAGCAGCAGCAATCCCAGCGCCAGGCTCATCAGCAGCAAGATCATTAACCGACGACCCGTGTCGGATGCGCTGGCAGCAGCCCAGCGGCGCTTCCAAAAATGCGCAAGGTCGGCCGAATCCCCTTGAATGATGGCCGACGATGCCTGGGCGGGTTCTTGAACCAGTTGTGACATCCTACTCACTCGCAAGCTGCTGATAAAAGGCGAATGCGTGTTCCGGCAGCAAGTCCGGATGGAATATTGCCACCAAATCCTGCAAAACGAGTTGCGGATTGGTCACGCCCCATTCGAAGTAATTGTTGCCGCCGTTAGCGTTTTCGTCGGCATTGTTGTTCCAGACATTGCCCGATTGGAAGGCTGCAAAGTCGTCAAAGCGGCTGTCAAGCGCCAGCAACTCCGCTTGAGTGGAGACGCCAAAAGTCTCAACAAGCCAAACATCCGCGGAGAGTCCGCCATCATAGACAAATTCAAAGCTCAAGCCCTGGTTTGCGGTCGATCCTTCCTCCGCCAGCAGCAAGCTGCCCCCGGCGTCGCGGATCAGCCTGCCAACATAGGTATCATCACCTGGGATGAACCAGGCATCCGCATAGCCCAGAAAAGAGTTAGTCAGCACCCGCGGACGGTCCAAACCGGTTATGCTGGCGGCGAGTTGCCGCGCGGCCGTATATTCGGAGGCGATGGCGTCATAGTGTTCTGTAGCCGCCGCTTCGCGGTTGTAAAACAGGGCGATGAACTTCAGCCATTCTGCGCGCCCGAGCGGCGACAGTTCACGCCAACTGGCATCCAGCGCTGTGAAAATGCCGGCATCCAGCAAGACCGGATGGGCATCGGTAGCCGGATTGTAGCCGTAGCTCATAACTAACTGAGGCTCCAGGCTCAGCACCAGCTCGATGTTGATCTGCGCGCCGAAACCGACTTCGGTCACTTGACCGTCTGCCACCGCATTGACCACTTCCGTTGTGCTGATATAGAAGGCGCTATCGACACCCACCAGATGGTCGAGCAAACCCAGTTGCGATAGAGCAGGCAATTGCGTCGTGGAAAGGGTGATGATATCGCCCGTGGGCACCACAATGAATTGAGTGCCGTCCGCGAAGTCAGCCGCGAGTGGCGCGGGCGTACCGCATTGCACCAGTACGTAGTCAAAGCTGGTCGCGCCGTCGTAGGCATCTCTGACGCTTACGACTTTGTAATGGCTGTGATACTCGACTGCGAACTTCTCCGCGTCAAGTATCTCGATCTTGTCGGGGAAATAGTCGACATCGACGCTATAGTCCTTGACACAACCATCGGTCACGTTTGCGTCTTGCGCCGTTGCCGGGACTATGTACATCAGAACGGTGAACAATACAACAAGTTTGCTAGGCATTTTAACCCTCCTTCAGGATAAAGGAGGAAACGGGGCTGGTTATTCATGTATCAAAAAAGCCCGCCGGGTTTCGGCGGGCGTAAGTGACACTAACCACGCTCGTCTCCCTCTTGACGCGAAAGTTTCACGAGCTAAGACCGGGGCAGGAATTCGGACTTCTGATCAACCGATCAGTTACCGCTGCGCGACAGTGTCGGACTTTCACCGACTTTCCCTGTTAGTGCCGAACATCCGGGTTCGGGCACACCCAAGTCTTAGAAATATGTACCTGCGCTGAGCATAGCACAGGCGCTTGAGCCTGTCAAACGACTCGGCTTTTACCCCAGGACAATCGCATCAAAATCACTGTGCGCCAATATGCGAATTAATGAAAAGACAAATCGACGACAGAGGCACAAAGACACAGAGAAAAACATCGTTGTGATAAAGATACAGTCGCATTTCTGCTAACTATGAGCGATAAGGGCAGATTTCTTTCGCCGTTGATAGCAGATTTGGAGATGGTCGCACCTTGTAATGGTCTTAAACCCGGCGCCGGTCAGTGTCTACGCGACCCTCGGTGTACTCGGTGGTGAAATTTTGCACTGAATACAGACCTGCGCTTTTGATGCGATTGCCCTATTTTAACCTAACCATCTGACGTGATGTCTTCTGCCTGTGGACTACGGAAGCCACTAGGATTCGACTGGATAGCGCAAACCCCAGACATCGCGAATTCGGTCCATGGTGTCCATGATTGCCAAGGTCTCGTTCAAGGGCATGACGTCGCATTCTGTGAGTCCAGATCGAATGCACTGACCGACCGCCGCCGCTTCGTAATTGAAGCCATTGCCTTCGTTTTGGAATGTCAATGTCTCCGGTTCTTGCCCGGATACGACGACTGTCATCTCGCTGGGGCGCCACCAATCCGACAGCGCGATGTAGCCCTTGCTGCCCATGATGCGGGCTTCGTGCGGCGTAGTGAGGCGGATTGCGGTAGCGATAGTCGCCATTTCGGTGTCGCTGTATTTGAAGATTGTTGCCGAAAGCTCATCGACGCCGGTAGAGCCAAGCGCGACTTGAGAAATGATCTCGCTTGGCTGTTTGCCATAGACCATCGACGCAAATTGCACGCAGTAAACACCGACATCCAGCAGCGCGCCACCGCCAAGCTCAGGATCGAAAAGACGATGTTCGGGCATGATCTGGCTTAAGCGAAAGCCGAAATCCGTTTGAAGCAGCATGACATCACCGATGACCTCGTCGGCGAGTAGCTCGCGCAGCTTGATCATTCCCGGGAAAAAGCGCGTCCAGTGGGCGTCCATCAAGAATCGCTTGTTGGCGCGCGCGCAATCAATCATCGCCTGCGCTTCCGCGCGATTGACGGCGAAGGGTTTTTCGCAGAGCACGTGCTTGCCTGCGTTCAAGCAAAGCAGCGTATTGGGCATGTGATAGCTATGTGGCGTGCCGATGTAAACGACATCGACATCCGGGTCATTTGCCAGCGCTTTGTAGCTGTCGTAGCACTTGGTCGCGCCGAACTCGGCGCCAAAGGCATCGGCCTTTTCTTGCGAGCGCGAGGCGACGGCATAAACCTCGGCATCTGGCAGGAAGCCCAGGCCGGTCGCAAACTTTCGCGATATCGATCCCAAACCGATCAGCCCCCAACGGATGCTGTCAGTCATGAAGGCTTTTCCTCCGTTTTCATTTCGAGCCAGGCGATCTCGTCGGGGCTGAGCTTAATGTCGACCGCCGCCGCATTATTCGCAATTTCTTCGATTTTCCAATTGGCCACGATCGGGTGGTAGCGTGGGTTATTGCTCAGCACGTAGGCGACGGCGATTTGGGCCGGCGTGGCGTCCTTGCTGGCAGCCAGGGCCAAGACACGATCCAGGCGCTGAAAGTTGCTCTCGTACGCATAGGCGCCGATGGGATTGGTATCCCAATAGCTGGTGAAGCTGTCCAGATTGTCGCGGCGAAACTTGCCGGTCATGAAGCCGCCGGCCAGGCTTGACCAGGTAAAGAGAGAAATCCGGTTCGCAGCGTACCAGGCGCGATCGGCTTCTCCTTGCGACCCGCTGACGCTGATGCAACCAGCCCATGGCTCTTTGATCATTTCGGCGACGCTAAACTGTGGACTGCTGATCGTGAAGGGCGTCTTGCCATTGGCTGCAGCGTATTCGCTGGCAGCTTTGACCCGTTCCGCGCGCCAATTGGAACCGCCAAAGACGCCGATCTTGCCCTGCGTCTTGAATTCGTGCAACACATCGACGATCTCGTCCACGGGATAATCCGGGCTATCGCGGTGCAGCACATACAATTCAACCTGGTCGGTCTGCAAGCGTTCCAGCGATTCGTCCATGTCACGACGGATAAACTCGGGCCGAACACGATCGGGTTCACCCTGGTTGGGATGGGCGCCCTTGGTCAAGATCACAACTTGATCTCTTATTCCTCGCTCATTTATCCAGGCGCCTAGCTCCTTTTCGCTGTCGCCACCGCCGTAACCATGTGCCGTATCGAAGGTGGTGTAGCCGTTTTCAAAGAGCGCGTCCAACAAGCGACGATTGTCATCGGGCGTCTCGGACGACAACATCACTGTGCCCTGCATTAGCCGTGCCACGGGTTTGTCCACGCCGTCGATTCTGGTGTATTCCATCGCAAATGAGTCCTTTCTGTGCGCGCCTCATTGTATCGCAAAGCCCCGAAGGAAAAAGCGGCATATTCACCGCAGACGGGATTGCCGGTGGATCCAGGCGATTTAGGAGGTATGAGGCGCTGGCAGCGTCATCGCGGCGCGGCTCTTGAATCAAGCGCTAAGCGCATTGGGCTGTTCTCAGTGGCGAGTCAGAGTTGGAAAAAAAGAGCGGTCGCTTGTCCTTATTCAGGCAAAACATCCCGCGGCTTGGAGCTGCCTTCCTTGGGCGGGCCGACCACGCCGCGCTCTTCCATCATGTCGATCAGGCGTGCCGCGCGGGTATATCCGATGCGCAAACGCCGTTGCAGGAGCGAGATTGACGCTTTTTCCAGTCGTCTGACCATATCGACCGCAGTTGGATACAGGTCATCCTCTTGTGGATCGGGATTGCCGGTCATGTCTTCGACTGCCATGCCCGTCATGTCTCGCTGCGAGGAGGTTTCCCAGAACGAAGCCTGACTAGGCGCTTCGGCAAATTGATCAGCGGAATCATTCCCGTTGCGGCGCTTCCTGGATGTCGCTCCCTCCGCTGACGGCAGACTGATCGGCTTGATCTCGGCAAGGCCCAGATTCTGCAGTTTCCAGAAGCGACTGATGCTGTTGATCTCTTCATCGGAAACAAAGACGCCCTGCATGCGCAAAGGCGCGGGCGCGTTCCCGGACAGATAGAGCATATCGCCCTTGCCCAGCAGACGTTCAGCGCCGGGCTGGTCCAGGATCACACGGCTATCCACGCTGCCTGCCACGGCGAAGGCGATGCGCGCCGGGAAATTGGCCTTGATGAGCCCGGTCACCACATCAACAGACGGTCGCTGCGTGGCGATCACCAAATGGATACCGGTTGCGCGTGCCAGCGCGGCGATGCGCGATACAGCACGTTCTGTTTCTTCAGGCGCGCTCATCATCAGATCAGCCAATTCGTCAATGATCACCACGATATAGGGCATGGGCGCCGAATCGGGAGCGAGAATGTGGTTGTAATCGACGAGGTTGCGCGCTCCGGCTTTGCTGAACTTCTTATAGCGCTCGTCCATTTCGCGCGTGACCCAGCGCAATACGCCTATGGTTTTTTCGAGTTCCACAACAACAGGCGCGACCAGATGCGGCAAACCGTTGTAGCCGGTCAACTCTACCCGTTTTGGATCAACCATTATGAATTTGACATCGTCAGGCGATCGGCTGGCCAGGATGCTGATAATGATGGCGTTGATGCATTTGGACTTGCCAGAACCGGTGGTGCCCGCGATCAAAAGGTGGGGCATCTGAGTCAGATCGGCAGAAACCGGATTGCCTTCAACGGACATGCCCAGTGCGATAGCCAGGGGAGATTCTATTTGTTGAAAACTGCGTGATTCCATCACATCGCGCAGGCTAACCATCGCCGAGTCCGGATTGGGCACTTCTATGCCGACATATCCTTTGCCCGGCACCGGCGCTTCTACCCGGATCGACTTCGCTCCCAGCGCCAACTGAAGATCCTTGTCCAATTGGGCGATCGCACTGACCTTGACACGACTGCGCTTGCCGGTTCGCGATGTCAAATAATCGGGTTCGACGCCAAACTGCGTAATAACAGGACCGGTATTGAGTTCGACCACGCGTCCGGGCGCGCCGAAACTTGCCAGCGTGTCTTCAATCACCTGCGCCTGCTGCAGCAGTACCTCTTCGTCCATTTCGCCCGTGGAACCTCCAGTAAGCAGTGCGTGGAATTCGGGCAGCTGCCATTCGTTGCGAGGTCGTGACCTTTGTACCGGTCCCGTCGAAACGATCTGTTTTTCAGGGCCCACTGGCTCCGCTGTCTGCGGCACAGGTTGGGCGCCACTCGACAATTCAGTTGCGGATTCCAGGACTGCCTCCGGCAGGTCGTTTTCCTGCTCGGCTGGGACATCGAGCGCGTCTAGCGAATCTGACAGATTCTCCCCGTCGCTTGTTGGAGGCGACTCTTTCAGCGTAGCTAATTGCGGCTCGGGTGTTTCCGGTGGGTACGAGTTTTCCTGCGCGATATCGTCCGCGATCGCGCTTTCATCAGCGAAATCGTCCATAGAGGGCTGCGAATCTTGCCGCTTGGATGGCGCAATTTCGGATCCGTCAGATTCTTTCTCCATTGGAGGCGTCGGCGACTTTCCCCTTAAAGATGAGAGTGAAGATGATGGTGGCCGGGCCGGCTGTGCAAGAGAGGCTTTATCTCCAGACACTTTGACCGGCGGCGGAGGTCGATCTCCTGACGCTCGCCAGTTGCCGCCCCTGGCAGGATTCACCTTTGGCGCAGCCCCGGTCGCCACACTGTGATCTGCGGCCGGCGTATCAATTCGAGCACCTGTTGCTTTGCCGTCACCGCCGCCAAAGAGCCTGCCGAAGAGTCGCGATCCATGCCGATCCGGCGTCGTTGCGGTCCGCACGTCGTTGGCGGTGGTCTCTGCGCCGGCTTCGGCCGAGGCTCGCAAAAGACTGACGCGTTTAGAAAGCATATCCCGCAGCCGAAACGATATTGGCATGATATCGCCAGATGGCTCGGGCAAGGCGTTCGTGCCGGCTACCGAGCCTGACAATTTGGCGGCTTGCGGTTTTGATACACGCACGGTCGTTTCCTGCTGGGCGAGCATCATCTGTTGTCCAGCCTGCAACTGCCGCGCGCGCCGTTTGGCAGCCCGCTGCGCCATGTTGCCCCGCATGCTGCGTGTGGCTCCGATTAGCACGGTGGAAAGCTCGGCCATGCTTAAGCGCGTGATCATCATCGTTGCGAATGTCAAAGCCATGGCCACAATCACGAAACCACCCACCTCAGTCAGATTGATGACGAGGACCTGGTATATCCAGCCGCCAATCAGTCCCCCACCGCGACCGCCAAGATAGGAGCTTTCTACCAAGCCACGGACACAATCTGGCGTGCAATAGCTGTCGCCGGCGTAGGTCAAGGACTCCCCGAACTGGAACAATACCAACGCGCCGACAAAGGCGATGATCATGCCGGCAAGACGAATGGGATCAATCAAAGGCGCCTGGTCCCCGAAGTGTCTTACGATCAACCACATGCCAACAGCAAACATCGTGATCGGGACAGCCAATGCTCCCCAACCGAGAATCTGGCCGATCAGCTGGTGCACCGCGCCTATTGCTGCCTGTTTGTGGGAAAGCGCGCTGAAAAACAGGACAATGGCGCCGAAGACCAGTCCCACGCCAATTAGATCCAGCTTTCGATCCAGGTCGAGCCATTCGCTTGACTTGAAGATTGGCGCCTTGTTGGGGCGGGTGTGGCTGCCGGGAGTTGCATGTTGCTCGTCGGCGTCAATACGATCCAAGCGGCCCTGGGCTGCGCCTGCGGACTGCATTTCGTGCCGCGTCTTGCGAGTATCGCCTCGGCTGGCGCCAAACGCGGAGCGAACGGACGGTTTGCTTGTTTTGCCCTCCGAGCGTCTGGCCGGTTGTTCCGCGCGCGAATCTTCGTTTGGTTTCGCTCGTTTCAGGCGACGGCGCAAGTTTCCGACACGGCCCGAAAGGGCGCTTAGTTTAGCGATCTTCCTGTTTTTGTCGCGAGAACGGGCCTTACCATCTGTTTCTTCTGTCGTTTTTTTCCGGCGAAACGGTGATCGCAAACTGAGGAACCGACGCTTGGAGCTGCCTTTTTGATCGTCGCGTGCTGCGCGTTTATTATCGCTCGTCTTATCCCGAGAACCCTTTGCGCGCTTTCGAGTATCTCGCTTGCCATTGCCATCACGGGCTTTGGCGGCTTTCCCCTTGGTCCGACGGGACTTTTTGGCGGGACGGTTCTGTTGGGCGCGCATGGACTCGCGCGAGCCGCCAAGACCCTCCCCCGACGAAGGGTCATCCCGTGCGTCACCGGTCCTATCTGACCCGTCGCTGGCATCCTTGCGCGACCCGCTTGCTCCCAAGACGTTGGAAGAGCCGCGTCTCGTCGCATCTGAAGGGCGACCGTCCGCGCTGCGCTCTCCACTGCTCGCTGCATCCGGGTCGAAATATTCATCGTCGTCGATGTATTCAGGCTCATCGTCGTTACGATAGGCCATCAGTCAACCTTGCTTGAATCTGACTCAACAGTCGGGTAAATCAGTATCTGCCCCCCAAATACTTGCGTCCCCGCGCTTAGCATATCACAGAACCCGATATCGGGCGATAGTTCTTAGAACATATATTCGCTATTCTGGGTTAAGTTTGAAGGAGCGCTGAGTGAGTAGGGAGTCGCTAGACCGTCAGTACCAGCTTGCCCATGGCCCGCCTATTGATAAGATCTTCAAGCGCTTTAGGGGCGTCTTTGAGGTCGTAGGTACGGTGCACATTGGGCCGCAGGCGACCTTCACTGTACCAGGTCAGCAATTGTTGGAAAGAACGCTGAATAACGGCGGGATCTTGCAGCAGGTAGGCGCCCCAGAATAAGCCGACCAGAGACGCGTTCTTAAGCAAGGCGATATTGGCGGGCAAGGTCGGTATCCGCCCACTGGCGAATCCGATTACCAAATAACGACCCTCCCAGGCAATACGGCGGACCGCCTGGTCGAAGATATCACCACCTACTGGATCGAATATGACGTCCGCACCCTGGTCATGCGTTAGCAATTTCATGCGTTCGCGCAGGTCTTCGCTGCTGTAGTTGATCGTGTCACTGGCGCCGCGGGACCGTGCTAAGTCCAGCTTCTCCGCACTGCTGGCAGCGGCTATCACACGTGCCCCCATCAGATTGCCCAGTTCCACCGCCGCCAAACCGACGCCGCCTGCTGCGCCTAATACCAACAAGGTTTCGCCAGTTTTCAGTCGGCCTCGACGTGTAAGGGCGACATGCGCCGTGCCATACACCAGCGGAAAGCCCGCGCCAATTTCGTAGGGCATATTGTCGGGCATAGGCAGGGTGGATTCCTCAGGGACGACGACTTCTTCGGCGAACCCGCCGACCATCATGGTGGCCATGATTCGCTGGCCGACGCGATCGCCGTTGACGCCCACGCCAACTTCGCTGATATCACCGGCGACCTCCAGGCCTGGGCTGAAAGGGAAGGGTGGCTTCAATTGATACAAGCCCTGGACCATCAAGGCGTCGGGAAAGTTGACACCACAGGCGCGCACCGTGATCTTGACTTCGCCCGCCTTGACTGGTGGGCTTTCTACGTCTTCAACTGTCAGTTGATCGGGCGCGCCGAAGGATTTACAGAGAACGGCTTTCATAAGTTGCGCAAATCCAAGTCCTCGGGTCTGACCTATTTCAAGTCTCGGTTAGAGTCAGATTGCTATCGGATTGGCGAGCAAACCTGTCAGCAGATCGATACAAGCCTGTACATCTCTGATGTCGACGGTTTCACTGGTCGTATGTAAATAGCGCGTGGGAATGGAGATACAGCCACTGGGTACGCCGGCGTCGGCCAGTTGAATGGCCGAGGCGTCAGTTGTTCCACCAGCGAGCAATTCCAGTTGATACGGGATGCCATCCGCTTCGCAGCGGTCGATCATCCAGTTCTTGATTGCCACAGGAACCACCAGGCCAGGATCGTGCACTTTGATGGCCGCGCCTCCGCCGAGCCTGACGAGCATTTTGCGCCCGCGGATTTGGTCGCCGCTACCGGTTACGTCGATGGCGATGCCAATTTCCGGACGGACGCCCTGCGCTGCGGTCTTCGCGCCGCGCAAGCCAACCTCTTCCTGGACAGTAAATGCGACGGTCACTTCGTTTGGCGCTTGGCGCTCCAGCCGTCGCATGGTTTCAATTGCCACGACGCAGCCGATGCGATCATCGAGCGACTTGGCCACGATGCGCTTGCCGCGCGTCTGCATCTCGCGCATGAAACCGGCCGGCTGTCCCGCTGGAACGGCATTGTTATCATCATCGTTTTGCACATCAATATAAAAGTCGCCAAGGGATTTGCCGCCGCCGTTCTGCACTGCAATCACGCCGATGGTTCCGTCTTCAAAAAGCACGCGATTGCCATTGAGCGTATCGGGGCGCAAGCCGCCCATGGCCGTGAAGCGCAGATAGCCGCTTTCCGGCTCCTGGTAGTTGGCCATCAGGCCAATCTCGTCCATGTGAGCCGCAACCAATACTTTCTTGCCGCCGGAACCGACGCGGCAGATCAAATTGCCCAGGCCGTCCACCCAAATTTCATCAGCAAGCGCGCTCACTTCCTCACGGATGATGTCGCGGATGCGATGTTCATAGCCGGGCGGTCCCCAAGTTTCCACCAGCTTGCGGATCAGTTCAATCACGATGAACTCCAATATCACTGTCTGTACAGAGCAGTATTGTAACGCTTATTCGATTGGGTATCGACAGCGGGTTTATCGGACTAGTTATGCCCTATAGCGAGAACTGGTTCGCGCTCCAGTTGCGTCTGACGCGTTTCCAGCCGCATCGGCAAGCCATCGCGGGGGAACATGGTGATGAAGGGCTGTGGCACGATTTCCACACCTTCGACCAAACGCATTTGGAATCGCTGAGCGATCGTCGCTAACAAGAGATTGGCCTCCATGGTGGCGAAACTGTTGCCGATGCAGATGCGTGGACCGCCTCCAAAGGGTATGTAGGCGTATTTCGGGATCTCACTAATTCGTTCTTCGGTCCAGCGCTCGGGAATGAATTCGTTTGGCTGCGCCCAAATATCCGGGTGGCGATGGACAGAATAGATCAGGATCTGCGTGCCCGACCATTCCGGGAAGGAATAACCCAGCACTTCTGTCGCTTGCCGATTCGTGCGACCGATTGACCAAACCGGGGGCATTAAACGCATCGATTCTTTGATGACCATATCGGCATAGGGAAGATGGCGTAAATCTTCCAGTGTTGGTGGTTTCCCCGCCAAAACGCTGTCCAACTCGTCGTGTAGGCGTTGTTCGACCTGCGGGTTTTGCGCCAACAGCCACCAGGTCCAATTGAGCGCATTCGCCGTCGTTTCGTGACCGGCGAGGAACAAGGTGACGGCTTCATCCCGCACTTGCAAGTCAGTCATGCGCTGGCCGTCTTCATCTTCAGACAGCAAAAGCATCGACAAAAGATCGCCTCGGTCTTCGCCGGTAGCCCGTCGTTGATTGATGAATTGGTAAACGATCTTGTCGAAAACGGCGTTGGCGCGGCGTGAGCGTATACGCAAAGGCGTTGGAACCCAGGCCGGCAAGAGGTTTGCCGTATTGCTGGCTTTCTGCATCACTTCCACGGCGGATTTCACCTGGTTGACCGTGGTAGAGGCATCAGCGTCAAAAAGCGTCCGACCGACGATCATTAGTGTCAGCTGCATCATCTCTTCGTCAACGTCGAGTGCGTCGCCGTCCTGCCAGCGCTCCACCCGTTGCAAAGTGTAATTCACCATGGTGTCGGCATAGGCAGAGATGCGCTGCGTATGAAAGGCAGGCGCAACCAAGCGCCGCTGACGCTTCCAGATTTCACCATTGCTGGTGACCAATCCTTTGCCCATGAAGCGCGCCAAGCCCGTCTTTTCGTTGGTGTAGTCGGGTCCTTTGATGAAGATATGCGCTTGGCGTACAAGAATTTCGCGGATCATGTCGGGATTGGCAACCATGAACTGGTGGTGATCGCCCGACTTGTAGTGCATGACATCGCCGTAGGCGGCGATCCATTCGGTTACGCGCTTGAGCGGATCGGCCAGAAACTTACGATACGTCAGGTATTGTTCAATGGGACTGCTGCCGATATCCGGCGGTCCCGGGGGAAACCGACCCTCATTCATTAACGCTTGCCTCGATATTAGGATCTCGTCATGCTTGTCTTGGGAGGCTAAGTACAATCCTTGTACAGATTCTATCCGATAACGCGCTTTGTTGATAATCTCAAGTAAATGAGAGTAGGATTTGTTTGCACTTGTTTGCTAGACTTGTGACAATGTACGCTGCAGAAAAAGGCAAACGAGAAGAGGATGCTTCATGTATACCATAGGGCTTGATTTCGGGACGCTGTCCGGGCGCGCGGTTCTGGTTGATACGCGCGATGGCGGTGAGATCGCTGAGGCAGTATTCGAATATCCGCACGCGGTCATGGACGAGTGTTTGCCTTCAGGAAAGCGCTTGCCGCCGGATTGGGCGCTGCAACATCCACAGGACTATATTGATGTCTTTGCTAACACGATTCCGGTGGTTTTGCGGGACAGTGGCGTTAATCCAGCCGATGTCAAGGGGATCGGTATCGACTTCACCGCGAGCTCTCCTATGCCGACCAAAGCCGATGGTACGCCACTTTGTTTTCTGGAGGAATTTCAGGACGAGCCGCACGCCTATATCAAGCTGTGGAAGCACCACGCCGCGCAGCGCCAGGCCGACCTAATCAATGAGACCGCCAGGCAAATGGGGGAAAGCTGGCTGCCGCGTTACGGCGGAAAGATTTCGTCCGAGTGGTTCTTCAGCAAACTTCTGCAAATCGTGCAAGAACGACCCGACATTTATGCCCGGATCGACAAATTCGTGGAAGCGGCCGATTGGGTAATCTGGCAACTGACCGGAGTGGAAACGCGCAACACTTGTACGGCCGGATACAAGGCCATGGTGCAAGACGGCGATTTCCCCTCCAAAGCCTATTTCAAGGCGCTGGACCCCGCTTTCGAGAATGTGGTTGACGAGAAGATTGGGCAAGAATTCGCTGAACTGGGTGATAGAGCGGGCGGCTTGACGGCCGAGATGGCGCAGATGATGGGATTGCCGGCTGGCATCGCGGTTGCGGTAGCCAACGTCGACGCCCACGTCACAGCGCCGGCGGTTAAAGCCACAGCCCCGGGTGTCATGGTGATGGTGATGGGCACCTCCACTTGCCATATTTTGTCCGGCATCGACTTGAAGGTTGTCGACGGCATGTGTGGCGTTGTCAAGGGAGGTATCATTCCCGGTTTATACGGTTACGAAGCGGGCCAAAGCGCGGTCGGCGATATCTTCGCATGGTTCGTGGACAACGCTGTGCCCCCTGAATATCATGAAGCTGCTGAGCGCGCGGGCATGGGCATACATGAATATCTGGAACAGGAAGCTTCAAAACAGCAAGTCGGCGAACACGGATTGATCGCGTTGGATTGGTGGAATGGCAACCGCAGCACCCTGGTCGATGTTGATTTAACCGGCATGATTTTGGGCATGACGCTGGCGACGCGCGCGCCCGATATTTACCGGGCGCTGATCGAAGCGACGGCATTTGGCACACGGGAAATCATCGAAGCATTCGAAACGAAGGGCGTCGAAGTCAAAGAATTGGTGGCGGCCGGCGGCCTGCCAGAGAAAAACGCTCTGTTGCGCCAGATCTATGCCGATGTCACGGGAAGAACATTCAAACTTTCCGGTTCGGCGCAAGCGCCAGCGCTTGGCTCGGCCATGCATGCCGCTGTGGCGGCGGGCGTTTACCCGGATATCCATGCGACCGCGGTGACCATGGGCAGACTCAAAGATGCGGTCGTAACGCCAATCCCGGGAAACCAGGCGGTGTATGACAAACTATACGCCGAGTACCGGTTGCTCTACGATTATTTCGGACGCGGAATCAACGATGTGATGAAGCGTCTAAAGTCGATCAGACATGACACCTTATCTTGACGCGCTTGAGCAGTGTCGAGTTGCAAGAACGGGCTCTATTGTCAGAAACTTACAAAGCGACTCCGCAGGTGTTTGCCATTGGCATGAACTATCCCCGAAACACGTTGCTGAGAAAGATTATCCGGCCTCTATCAGCCAAGAGGTTTCGCTCGGTCAACCGTAATTCCAGCTTGTATGGTTATTTCTGACAAATTGTTCAAGATGGGCGGCGGAATCGCATGCCAAGAATGCGCGATTTGCGATAATATTTCGGTTGATGACCTAATATTTTGTTGATAATTCTAATAGCATTGTAAAAAACAGCCAAAAGTATTGCTTGGAATTGAGATAGGTTTGCGGTGACTCTAAGGGTCGTGTCTCAGATAGACTGTTTAACGTTAGCTCGGTAAGAGATGCAGTTCAACTGTGTGGGGGGATGTGTATGAATAAGCGCAAGATGCTTTACCGGCTTTTATCCATTTTGATTGGTTTGGCAGTTCTGTATAGCTTCGGCTTTGATGCCATCGCGCAAGACGACCCTCCCGCAGAGGACGCCGCTGCCGAAGGAATGATGATGGCAGATGAAATCAGCGCGGCCGATGTGCAGAAAAATCTGGATCAAGTCTGGATTCTGCTGGCGGGTTTCTTGGTTTTCTTCATGCAGGCGGGCTTTGCCATGCTGGAAGGCGGTATGATCCGTGAAACGGGAGTGGTCAATTCGCTCGCCGAAAACTTCATGGACGCCTGTGTTACCGGCATTGTGTTTTTCATTGTCGGTTATGGAATCGCCTATGGCGTCTATGATGCCGAGGCGGGAATCGGAAGCTCGATTCTCGGCCAGGTGGAACTATTCCTGGGCGGCGTACACGGTGCGGATTCCGGTGACGGGGAAAAGCTGGTTGGCTTCTTCTTCCAGTTTGCTTTTGCTGGAGCGGCCGCAACTATCGCCACGGGCGCAATGGCGGAACGCACGAACTTCGTCGGAAAGTTGATCTATAGCGCGATTCTGGGCGCGATCATCTATCCGGTTGTTGTTTTCTGGACCTGGGGTGGCGGCTGGATCACCGAGCAAGGTTTCATCGACTTCGCAGGCTCGACAATTGTACATATGACAGGCGGTATCGTCGCTCTTGTCGGCGCATACATGGTCGGACCGCGCGCCGGACGTATCTTCGGGCGTCCGCCGGCAGCATCGAATCTAGCGCTTGCGGCGCTCGGTACCTTTATCCTTTGGTTCGGCTGGTATGGTTTTAATGTCGGCTCGACACTGGGCGCAGGCGACCCCAACCAATTGGGCCTGGTCGCCGTCAATACCACGCTTGCAGCTGCGGCTGGGGCGCTTGGCGCCATGTTTTATACCTATTTCCTCACCCAGAACTGGAACGTGAGCTTCATCTTGAATGGCTCGCTGGCGGGTCTGGTGGGAATCACGGCGGGATGCGCATTCGTAACACCGATTGGCGCGCTTACGATCGGCCTATTGTCCGGAATCGTCGTGGTTATTTCGGTCAGCGTGGTCGAATCAATGAAGATTGACGACGCGGTAGGCGCCTTTTCGGTGCATGGCGCTTGCGGGGCCTTCGGCACACTTATGATCGGCATCGTTGGTTCTGCCGCGCTCGGCGCACCGAGCTTGCTCGATGGCGGTACGCTGGATACGCTTGGTTCACAGATTGTCGGGGTTGCCGGCGTGGGTATCTGGACCGCAGTCACCAGCTTCCTGATGTTTGGCGCTTTGAAAGCCGCCAATATCTTACACGTCGATCCCGAAGCTGACAGAATCGGCATAGATGCCTTTGAGCACCATGCCTCGGTCTGGCCGAATGTTCTGGCACTGCGCGACGACGAGGAGTAAGTCTCTTGCACAGAGACGGTCGAAACTGATAAACGAAAGCGGCTCGAAAAGAGCCGCTTTTTGATTTCCTATTGGGTGTCGATTACATGAGATCGCTATCAAGCATGATGGTCACGGGACCATCATTATGGATTGTCACCTGCATCATCGCGCCGAAGATCCCGTGTTCAAGTCGCTTGACGCCAGCGTCGAGCAAGCATTGGGCGAAGTGCTGAACCAGGGGTTCGGCATGCTGTGGATGAGCGGCGGCAATATAGCTGGGGCGGCGGCCCTTGCGGGCGTCGGCATACAGCGTGAATTGCGAAACGACCAGGGCGCCACCGTTTATATCTAGTAGCGACAGATTCATCTTGCCGTTTCCGTCGGCAAATACACGCAAGTTGGCTGTTTTCTGTGCCAGGCGCTTGGCTTCCGTCTGAGTATCGTCGTGCTTGACGCCGACCAGCGCCACGAATCCCTGTTCAATTGATCCGCAGATCTCATCATCCACAGTCACCGATCCGGCGCTCACACGTTGCAGCAAAACTCTCATGCGGTGTTTTCCACTAGCTTTGTTGATTGAGAATTTGCATCACGCGCAGCAAGAAATAACGGCAACAGGTATCCACATGGTACTGAATATCCAATTCTTCCTTTTTGTTGTCGTAAACGCCACTGATCAGGAATACCGGCACTTGTTCGTGCTCGGCGCAGGCGACGTCGCGAAACTTGCGGCGCAGCCCGTCTCCGATTGAGCGTCGCGTACTTTCAAACATTTGCTCAAGTTCAGTCGCGTCGAGGAAGGCCTCTGGCAACGCTTCGCCTACAGTTTTTAAGTCGAATTGAATCTCCACTGGGATTCCTCGAGTTGGCGCCCATTCCCCGACAGGCGTCAGTAAACGTTTGCCCTGTCAGGCTTAATCCAACATGGGCTTCATTCGCTGTACGAGTTGAATCGTATAGCCCCAGGGATCGCGCACGAATGCCAGCTTGTCGCCGGCCGGTGTCGTATCGACATCACCGTCCAACGCGCCCCCGGCAGCTACCAGGCGCTGACGCGCCGCTTCCATATCGTCGACCGCAAACGCCAAGTGAAAAGTGACGGGATGATATTCGCTGTACGGGACGAACTCGCCCAGGGGATTGCTGTAAACTTCGATCATACTCTTGCCCGCCGAATCCGCCAGAAAATGAATAAAGGGCGCTTCGTCGAAGGAACGAACAATGACCATGTCCAGATTTTCGGCATACCAGGCCGCAAATGCTTTAACATCTTTTACATTGAATGCCGCGTGCTCTAATCTCATGACTTTCCTTTACTCCAATTCAAAATGTTCGTTGTCCGTAGTTTCTGTTTCTTCATCTTCTAGTTCGGGCAATCCCTGGCTGCGCACCCAGCTGATGCCCATCATGACCACAAATATGACGGCGATGCTCACAAATATGATCTCATCAAATGGACCAAGCGCGCCGTGCGCCAGTATGACCGTCATGGGAGACTTTCAAGTTGATCAATTTACAGGCAGTTGATTATAGAGGAAGGTGAGCCAAATCTGAACCGACGGTTGAGGGTCTACGGTAGAACTAGACGCGAACATCGAATCCCAAAGCTCTTAATCGTTATCAATTGGAATCTGGACCTTGCCGGTTGGGGCGGGGGGCGCGTCGTCTTCGGGTTTTGAACCAGCCTCTTCATCCGCAGCGCTAATGTCGATCCGCACTGATTTCTTGCCCCGTTGCCCTCGCCCGCGCCGCGTCTGTCGTTTCTTGTGTGCCTCTGGCTTTTTCGCAACGACATGCACATCCAGTTCGAAATCGTCGTCATTTGCTTCGGCGTGGTCGACTGTGATGATGCTTTCCCCGATCATATCCGCGCCGGGGCTCCTGTCCGCTTTCGTCGCGTGGATTGACGTTGAGGCGGGCGCGTTGTCGGACAGGTCCGATTCGCTTCCGGCGGTCGACTTTTCCGCTGCCAGTGTATTGACGTTCTCGACCGCTGGCATATCGGCTTGGGCCGATGATGCGGCTGAGGCTATGCCGGTTTCGTCATGCGCGTCACGCATCGCTTTGACGATATGTCGAATCTGATCTTCAAAGGTATCCCATCGTGAAGGCGCAAGCGACTCCAACATGAGCTCAAGCGCATCATGTAGGGCGTTACCTGGCATTTCAGCGGCGTGAAGCGCGAAGATTCGATAGGCGCGCAGGGGGCGGTATGACGGATGGAGGCGCAGCCCATCGTCCAGAATCGACAAGGCCTCGTCGTATTCTTGAAGCGCATAAAGAGCGGCGCCAAGCCTCGTGTAGAGACGGGGCAGGTCCTTGGCTGGCAGGCCTTTGCCCTTGGGACGCGCTATCAACTCGCGGTAAAGTGGTACTGCTTGTTCGGGAACGTCGAAAGCTGACCAACAGACCGCTAATTCGAACATGATCCTGGCGTTACCGGGGTAAGTCGCATGCAACTGCCGGAAATGCTCAATAGCACCCTTGAGTTTGCCTTGCTGCTTTAATGTCAGGCCAACATCAATCAGTTCGCTGACGACTGCCATAGGTCCGATATCCCCAGCATTTAGCCTTCAGTCAGTATAGCATGTTACCCTACGACTACGCAGCGTGCCCCGTCTCGTTGCGGCGCCAATGACACTTCAGCTAGTCCGAAAGCGAGTCCGATCCCTTGAGACCGGTCGTGGATCTAGGCGCCAACCACAGGTACCACGTATCCATTGTCGAGCCAATCATGCAGTGTTGCGGAATCGACGCTCGCACCGGCAAATCCGTCTGGATTCGCGCGCATGGTCGAGACCAGAAGGCTGTCGTCGTTGTAGCTCGCGCGGAAATCGTGGTAGATCCCGAAGCGCTCTGACAGATAGCACCAAGGCGCTTTGCGGTATCTTGTTTCTCCAGTGAGTTTTGGAAGTCGGTAAGTTAGGGGCGATTTCTTTTTTGCATTCAGGATCACATCCGCGTATCGTGTCACCATCCGTTGCAGCGAGAATTCCTTCTTGAGGTACTGCAGCGTCGTTGGCGACGTGCGCCGCCTTTCGCTCAATATGGTATGCGCAAGTTCAGCTGCCCGGTCGATATCCCCGTAGTCGATGCGATCAACATGCTCGTCCGAAAAAAGATCACGGTAGGTTGAGACTCGTGACAAAATCGCCGGCGTGCCACAGCCCAGCGATTCAAACGGCGTATTGCCAAAGGTCTCGACATAGTTGCCGATGCACATGGTTATATCGGCGAGGCTATAATATTCGGCGATCAAGTCCTCGTTGATCCAATCGTGAAAGTAGAAGGAGTCAGACAGTCCTGCCTCGCCGATATCTCGCTGTAATTGAACATAGTAGGCTCGATTGCCCGGTTCTGTATCCGCGTCTACCCAACGTGGAACCAGCACGCGCAAATCGGTCCAACCGTGGTCATAGACCAGCTTTCCAGCCACCTTAATCACTTCGTAGATGCCCTTGTTCAATTCCGGCCTGTGTGGGAACAACAGGATCGGGCACTGGGTTGTCGTTCTAGGTATCACATCGAAGATGGCATCTGGTTCTGTATAGCGAAACTTTTGCCAGTCGAATCCGTTGTGGATGGCGTGCATCCTCGTTTCGACCTCCGGGCAGACCTGTGTTACGACCGCCGCATAAGACGCTCTTGTGTGCTCGGAGGGCAAAATCCATTCATCACCTTGAAACAGCAACGCGGACTGTAGGGTCTCTGCAAACAGAATGCTGCGCAGCGAAATGATGGTGGGCTTGTCTCGGTAAACGTAAGGGAATATCAGGCCACCGTCGTGACTGTAGTGGATATCGGCCTCTGCAATTGCGTCGCCGACATAGCGCATTGCGTTAGCGATATGGTATAGGGGCGTATAATACGGTTCCGGATAAGGCTGTTTGAAGCGTAAGATCGGCTTGATGTAAACGTTTTCGTGCCACGAGAAGGGCGTAGTGGATGCTTCGTGCCGGGTCGAAAGAATTGTCACTCTGTGGCCGAGCTCGCCCAAATGAAGCGCGACCTTCTTGAGTTGAACCTGACCGCCGCCAATCGCAAAATCAGGAAAAAGTGGTGACATGGAAAAAACGGCGATGCGCTTGCCTTCGCTCGATACCATTTTGTTCCATTTGACTTATGGACGAATCATTGCCAAGTGTAACACGTTCGGTGAAAGCATATTGCGGGCACAGGGTACTTTATCGCCCGTCAATGGTGCGGTTCCCTGATGCTATGAAAATCGATCACCGCTCGTCACAAATCAGAGTGCCGATAGACCTGTCTCCTCGCAACGCCTTGACCAAATCGTCCGGATTCCAAAAGTTAAGTACGATGATCGGCATCTCGTTTTCCTGGCAAAGCGTGAATGCCGTCGTATCCATCACGCGCAGATGGCGATTGAGAACTTCCTGGTAATCCAGCTTTCCAAATCGCGTCGCGTCGGGATTGTGAATGGGATCTTCGGAATACACGCCATCAACCTTGGTCGCTTTCACGATCACGTCAGCGTCAATCTCGCTCGCGCGCAAGGCGGCTGCGGAATCGGTCGTGAAATAGGGCGTGCCGATGCCACCGGTCAGGATGACCACACGACCTTTTTCCATATGCCGAATCGCGCGCAAGCGGATATAGGGCTCGGCAATCGAATTCATTTGTACCGCCGTTTGCACGCGGGTGATGATGCCAGTCCGTTCAATGGCGTCCTGCAGAGCCAAGCCGTTCATCACCGTCGCGATCATACCCATGTGATCAGCCGTGCTGCGCTCCATGCCGAGTTTCGCTGCTGGCTCGCCGCGCCAAAGATTGCCACCGCCGATGACAATCGCTACCTGCATACCCATTTCGTAGACTTCCCGCACACGTTGCGCAATGTATGCCGTCATTTCGGGATCGATACCAAAACCACTGTCTCCCGCCAGGGCTTCTCCGCTCAGTTTCAGCAATACACGTTGGTAAGGTCGCTCTCCAGGCTTGCTCATTGTCGCTCCTTGTTCCAAATCATTGTCATCACTGCTCACCGGACCGGATTACAAGGTCCAAAAGTCATCGGTCAAATCTAGCAGAGCAAATATCTTACGCGCATCGTTAGTCGTCCGTCCGCGGAATGCCGAGGACATGCGATCGCGATACCATTGCTGCGAAAGCGCCCATACTTTTTGCAGCGACACAATCGCACCTTGCTCCCGACCTTCGCTGCGGCGCCACTGGTCAACCTCGTTCTCCTCACGGAAGAACAGAATGGTCGCTCAAGTATCGATGAGGTTATCGTACCAATTCCGGAAGGGTTTGGCGAAATGTACGATCCCTGGGACCTGTGACGGCAGTTTGCCGTCCTCTATTGAGAAACGGACCAACTCACGATCGAGCGGATGCCGCAGCTCGATTCTCGCATCCTTGTGGAGCATTGCGGGAATACCCAGCGAGTCCCAGGCGCAGTTGGCGAAGAGTCGCGTTTTGCCTACCTTGACTTGATAGTCGGTAGCGACTGCGGACAGCGGGTTCGCCATCAGGATTTCGTCTGAGCCCGGACGCAAAAACAGCGCATGAGAGTCGTGCAGCCGTCGTAAGGCTCTTGTGGCATCCGACACAGCCATGTCGAAACGCTTCGCGATTTCGTCGACGGCAGGTGGATAACCCTTTCCAACAAACTGGCGATATACAAAGAGCCTTATGTCCCAATCCATGTGGTTTAGCATATCAAGCGCCGGCAAAAAAAGGGGACTAGCTTGGCGCTAATCCCCATGTGGTTTCACTCGTCAGAAGGTAACGGCTTATGGTCTGGCCTTTCTCGCAAGGCCTTATTCCCCGTCGCCTATGGCAAAGCGCTGGAAGCGCCCGATATTGATAGTCTCGCCTACTTCGGCGACCGTCTCCTGCAGGTAGCGGCTGATGGTTTTGTCATCGTCTTTTATGAAAGCCTGTTCCATCAGAATGATCTCTTCGTACCATTTGTTCATACGCCCGGCAACGATCTTCTCGGCGATGTTATCTGGTTTGCCTTCCTCAAGCGCTCGCTCAAGCTGGATTTTTGCCTCGGCCGAGACAATGTCTTCCGGCACATCTTCTCGCTTGACGTATTGTGGATTGAGGTTTGCGATGTGCATGGCGATGTTTTTTGCAAAGGCTTTGAATTGGTCCGTCGCCGCGACGAAATCGGTCTCGCAGTTGACCTCAACGATAACCGCGAGACGATTGTCGAAGTGAAGGTAGTTGCCGATCACACCTTCATTGGCGCTGCGTCCCTTGCCTTGCAGCTTGATACCATCCTTGAGCGCCTTTTCGCGCAAGAAGGCCGCCGCCTGATCCATATCACCGTCAAATTGCTCCAGCGCCTTCTTGCAATCCAAAGGACCGGCGCCGGTCTTATCTCGTAGTTGTTTGACTTCTTTTGCGCTTACAGCCATTTGCCTCACATGCTCCGTATGGACAGGGTCGAGTTTATTCTTCAGTTTTTGATGCCGCGGCGGCGACCGGTTGTTCTTTGGCGGCCTCGCCACCGGCCTCGGCGGTGGATTCATCCGTTGTTGCTTCGCCATCGCCGAAGAGCTTGGAATCGCGCAGTTTCGCTAGCGTCGACTCGCCCAGCAAGTCCTCGTCGCCGAGCTCGTCGTCGTAAGTATCGGTGAACGCGTGCTCTTCTTCCTCTTCCCCGCCTGCCGACTGACGCAGGTTGTGCCCTTCGAGCACGGCATCCGCCAACGCGCCAACCAGAAGCCGGATCGAACGCATGGCGTCGTCGTTTGCGGGCAAAATGTGATCAACCAGGTCTGGGTCGGCGTTGGTATCGACCAGCGCCAGGACCGGTATAGCGAGGATATTGGCTTCTTTTACGGCGGTGTGTTCGCGTTCAGCATCGACGACAATTAACATATCGGGAATGCGCTTCATCTCGCGAATGCCACCGAGGCGCAATTGCAGCTTGGATATCTTGCGGCCAAGCACCAGCGCTTCTTTCTTTGTCAGCTTGTCAAATTCGCCGGCGTCTCGCCGTTGCTCAAGCTGCTTCAATGTGTCGATGCGGCTACGGATTGTCTTCCAATTGGTAAGCGTTCCGCCTAACCAGCGGTAAGTCACATAGGGCATGCCGCAACGGCCGGCCTCGCGCTGGACAATCTCTTGGGCCTGCCGCTTTGTACCAACAAAAAGTACGCTGCCGCCATCGGCGATCAGCTTGGCGATCATGTCGTGGAAGCTATTGAGATTCTTCAGCGTAATCTGCAAATCGATGATATGGATACCGTTGCGCTGCGTGAAGATGAACTCATCCATCTTGGGATTCCACTTGTTGGTTCGGTGTCCGAAGTGGACACCGGTTTCGAGAAGGGAACGCATCTTAACCGCTGAGGGCATTACAACTCTCCTTGATTAGTTGGTGTTTTAGTCTCGCACATCGTTCATCCTCCGGTGAACATCCGCCTTGGGCGGACAACACCCACCAAGAGTCCCGACGTGTGGAATTTGGAAGCGCGCAAATGTTAGCGATTCCGCGGCGGATTTTATCACAAGCTGTGATAGGCGACAATGATGTCTTTACCAGGGACCGGCAGGTTTTGAGGTGTTGTCGATGGCGCGTTACATAAATGGCAGTGGGACATTTAGGCGGACTTCGGACCATGTCGCAGCCAGCCAAATCAACTGGACTCGCTGAGTATCGCCTGCAAGGCTTGCAGGCAAGCCTGATTGGCTTCTCTTTTGCCCAAGCTAAGTCTTATGGCATAGGGCATCTTGTTGCGCGTTTGCGCGCGCAGCAAGAAACCACGTTCTAACAGCGCCTGCTGTAAATCATCGCCCGGCATATGGGTTTCGAAGAGAACGAAGTTCGCCGCCGGCTTCCAATACCTGATGCCCATCTGATCAAGTTGGCCGGAGACCCATTTGGCCTCCGCTCGCAAGTACTTTACAACGCTCTTGACATGCTCTTGATCGCCGCAGGCCGCGATGCCAGCGGCCAACGCCACCTTGTTCTGGTGGAATCCACGATGCAATCCGGCAATATAGTTGGCAAGATCGGGCTTGGCCACGCCATAGCCCAAGCGAAGACCAGCAAGACCATAGGCCTTGGAAAAGCTGTGCACAATGATGATATTCATGCCTTGGAGCACGTACTGAAGCGAATCGGGGTAGGTGGGATCGTCCACAAAATGATGATAGACCTCGTCCGCAACGACCAAGACGTGGTCAGGAACACCGCGCATCAAGGCGTCCATCGACTCCGCTGGCATCACAGTACCAGTGGGATTGTTGGGATTGCACAACATTATGAGCCGGGTTTGGTCGTTTATCGCTTCCAGCACGGCGTCGACACGGTACTCGAATGAATCGGGTGTCAGCGGCACGTCCACCACTGCAGCGCCCAAGGGTTCGGAGATCTTCTTGTAAGCGCCCGTGAATGTCGGTGAGGACAAAATCAATTCGTCTCCCGGTCTCAGGAATCCGCGCGCGATCAACTCCAGAGACTCGAAACCACTGCAACCGGTGTAGATATGATCTGGCGTCAGGCCTTGCCCAAGCACCTTGACGATCGCTTGTCGCAGACCGATATCCGAGTAATCCGGGTAATAAGACAGCGTTGGGGCAACAGAATGAATAGCGTCGATCACTTTTGGAGAAGGACCCAATGGATTCTCGTTGTTTGCCAGTTGGTATATTTTGCTTATGCCATGTTTTTGTTGTAACCCTTCCAGCGAGTCGCGGTTTCCGGCGCGCGTAAAGGGCTGGATATCCGGGTTGTATGTGAGTTCGCTCATTTGACGCTTTCTCTGTTGGCTGTATCAACGAGCCGCTACGTAATGTGGATGATAGCGGATGCCACCGCCTGTGATAAGCATGTCTTGCGCGGCGCTGCGAAGGCCGCCTCTCAAAGTTGCTTTTCCAGCAGCATCGAGCAGCCGCCTTTGTTGCGGAAACCCGAGCGCGCGTAAAAGCCGCTTAAGCCGGTATCGCAATCCAGCATGACCTGCTCCACATGTTGCAGACGCTTTAGAAGCTTGTCCAGCATAGTTGAGGCGATGCCCTGGCCGCGGACGGCGGCATCGACAACCACATCGTCGATCAGGGCGCGAAACATGTCGTCGGTGATAACACGCGAGAAGGCGATCAGTTTGTCGTCGTCCCATACGCCCAGGGTGATCTGGCTGCGGTCAAGCATACGCTGAATATCCAAGGGCGAACGCGTATTCGCCCAGTCTGTCTGCCGCAGCAGCACGTGCAATGCTTCAGGATTGATCGGTTCCGTGAATGAATAGATGTAAGGTTTACCCATGGCGATGCTTTCTCCGGTGGTGGATTTGTCAAAATGCGCGACGCTATTTGATCGCGGCGACTGAAAGAATAAGTCTATAATAACGCACGGCGCCCGGGGCGAAAACGACCTTGTACACCTTGCATAGAGTATCGCGGGAGCCTACAGCGAGGTTTCGTACCATGCAGATCGGGTTTTTCGATAGTTGAAGCCAATGATAGAATAGACCTGTTCTCAGGTAATCAGCAGGAGTGCTCTACTTGACGTCTGCGCGCTGGAATTCCTTCATCCAGTTTCTATGTGAGGTCTATCAACTGCCCGGTGATCTTCGGCAGTCCATTGTCGACGAGCTCTTGTCGACGCACACAGAATGGCCCTGGGTCGAACGTGATCGAGCCACTTTTGTTTATGATTCCTTGACGGCGCACAAGGTCTCGGTCAACATCGATATCGTCAATCGGGATCCACCTTTTGAAAACCTGGTGCAGTTGGACGACACCTCGTTGTGGTATTACCAACGTTACTTCGATCGTGATGCCCTGGTCGACTATATGTTCGCGATTGATGACCCGGGCACGCCGCTTGCGCAAGAAGTGAACTTGATGGATCGTGTGGATCGCTTTTGGGAAGCCGACCCTCTTAATGCCCTTACCGTCCAGACGGCTCAGGTCAGTACGTCCGTTTTGCAAATGCCGCGGGCGCGTCCCGTCCCCAATTGGCAGGCAATGACGGCGGTTCCGCGCGGACATATTTATCGTCATCGCTTCAGTTCGACGCATTTGGCTTTTAACGACCGTAGTCTGTGGGTATATACGCCGCCCGGTTACGATGCCAATTCGGGCACTGTTTATCCCTTGCTGATACTGATGGACGGCCAATGGGCGCTGAACGTCCTTGAGGTTCCCTATGTCGCCGATGCGCTGATCAAACATGGGCGCATGGAACCGGTGATCATTGCCATGCTCGCCAGCGGCAGCCAATCGGAGCGAGTGACTGAATACATTGGCAATGACAATCACTACGCTCTGGTTGTTGCGGAACTGCTGCCCTTCTTGCAGACCGAGCACCGCATTGAACCCGTCAATCTTGGACTAGGCGGCGTCGGCGAAGGCGCTGTGGCTGCGGCTCACGCGGCGCTCAAGAACCCGGCGATATTCGCGCACTTGATTATGATTTCGCCGCCTTTGGGCGGGAAGCCAGCCGTACACAAATTGCGCGAATATGCGGAACGCTTCCGCGATTCTCCGCTATTGCCTCGCCGGATCTTCCATTCTGTCGGCCGTTACGAACAGGACTTGCGCTTCTATCAGCCGGCGTTAGCGCTGCGAGGCATTCTGGAGCGACGGATGGGACACGATCCCGATCTGCAATACAAGTTTGTCGAGTTGGGCAGCGGCCACAGCCTGGCGGCATTCAAGAGCGTCCTGCCGGAAGCGCTGGCGCATATTTTCCCGGCACGGGCGAGTCACACTCCCTGAGCCCAACTTCGAGAGAATAGCACGCATGGGAATCCTATACCTTGTCCCAACCCCGATTGGCAACCTGGAGGACATTACGCTGCGCGCCTTGCGGATCCTGCGCGAGGCAAGTTTAATCGCCGCCGAGGACACACGAACATCGCGCGTGTTGACACGCCATTTTGACATCAATACTCCCATGACAAGCTATCACGAGCACAACAAGTTTTCCAAACTGGACAAGATTTTTTCCGCGCTGGCGATCGGGGATGTCGCCTTGATATCGGACGCCGGAACACCGGGAATCTCCGACCCGGGATCAGAATTGATACAGGAAGCGATCGCACGGGGCTACGATGTGGTTCCCTTGCCCGGCGCCAACGCCATCACCACCGCTTTGGTTGGCTCTGGCATGGCGATGGACCGCTTCCTGTTTGTCGGGTTTCTGCCGCGAAAGGCGTCTGCGCTAAAGACGCTGCTAGGTCAACTCGCTCGCGAGTCCGGAACCGTCGTCGCGTATGAGAGTCCATACCGACTATGCGATACGCTGCAGGCGATTATTGACGTTATGGGAAGTGAGCGGAGTGTGTGTGTCGCTCGAGAAATCAGCAAGAAGTTCGAGCAGTTTTTTCGCGGCTCTGCGCAGGAGGCCTGTGACTACTTCCTTCGTGAGAATCCACGCGGGGAAGTGACGCTGTTAATAGCCGGCGCCCAACCCACAAAAAGTCGCTGGCCAACTGAGAGAGTTGTTGTTGCCCTGAATGAGCGAATTGCCACGGGCGAAAGCCTTTCGGCAGCGGCGAAAGCGACTGCCAAAGAGGCGGGTTGGTCCAAGAGCGAAGTCTATCAGCTGGGGATCAAGGAGGATTGACCGTCGTCAATGCTCAATCGGGGCTGTCAGCCACGCTTGATGCATCCACTTCTATGCCGGTTTCGCCGAGCTTGTCACTGAGATCTCGCCATTGACCTTCGCGAACAACACAAGACATGGGACCAAGACGCGCGCCCAGATACCGGCGGAAGACCGGCATGGCAAAAATCTTGTCCAGCACCTGCTCATTGTTGGTACGCATTACGATATGTGATTCGATCGTCACCGTGGTCTTGGCGCCATCTTGCCAGTTGCGGAGCAATTTGATGATCGGGATTGGTATCGGTTTTCCGTCCAACTGTCGAGCCAAAAAAGCCTGAATGTGCTGTACATTGATGCCCTGTGTTGTGGCTCGCTGTATGCTGTCGGCGTCAAGCCGGTAGACGTAGGGATCACCCGCCTGCTCCCATCGCGCGAAGCGCGCCAGTTGAAAGCGCTCAAAACGGTTGACGCGGCGTGACACCATTATGGTTCCGTCGTTTCGTATCTCGATCGGGTAGGGCTGTTCTGGTGGCAAGGGCCAATCCTGGGTTTCCAGAAATGCGCGCCCGTAGGCGGTCAAGCGCACAACGTCTTCGCCGATATCGACCAATCCCAACCAATACATTGGACCTATCAGATAGAATTCGATAAGTGAGCCCTCCACGGCGTCCCAACTCTCAAACCCGTTGAGAAATTCTCCGGCCGCGTTGCGAATGTACCAACTGTCAAAGTCGCCATTCGGGCGTTGGAAATCCGGTTCGATATCCTTGATAACTTCGATCAAGTCGTTGACAGAGACCCAGCCTTGCTCGGGCAGCAATTCGGCGAAAAGGCTCATTACAGCATCGCGCGCGCCGGCCGCGTCATAGGACCAACCGGAATCATCGGGGAAAAGACCGGGAATATGCCAAAGATCGCGATAGGTTTGGCTCTCTAGCCATGCGAGCGCGAGCAGGCGGATCTGCTCCGCGCGGGTTCCGGCAAGAAAGGCGCGGACGTCACTGCGTCGCGGATAGGCTTTGCCGTCCTGTGAGGTAATGAGGCCAGCGCTGATGCCCAACCCCAGCAGGAAGTCCAGGCGGATTACGCTGTCATGCAAGAAATGTGGGATCAGCGCGTTCATAACGTTTTCGGAGAGGCCATCATCCTCAATGTCGGCGCTATTGGCTTGCAAGAACGCTATCAATGTGGTCAGGTCGTCAATTGCCGAGGTATCCGTGGGGTTGATATCTTGTACGTCCTCAGTCGTGGGCAGCGACGGCAGGTCAACAGTGGGGGCTTCTTCTACCTCGATATGTTCAAAACTTGTCTTGTGCAGGGGCAGTGAGTTGACCAGATCCGGCGACACATAGAAAAAGCCGATGAGATTGTCATCGACCTTGTCGTAACCTTCGCCAATGAAGCCTCGATAATATAAAGTTTCGGCGATGCTTTGACCTTGTAGATGGGGTCGTTCCTTTTCGATCTGCGCGCGTCCCAGTTTGCGAACCTTGCCGTAAAAGCGCTCGAACTGTCCGATCTTCATACGCTGCTGCGCACTGCTCACAAGCAGTTGCAAGGCGGTACGGGCGCTCTCGTCAAGCTTGTCCCAGGCCGCCTCCGACACCTGTGGATCGAGCATCACGCGGTGCAACTCTGGAATGACCGCATCGTCGGCAAGGCTTTTGCTGGCGATGCCCCAAATCTCCGCCAAGGCAGGCAGCATACCGGGGTCATAAGTATTCAGGGTCGCAAGCAGGTCCCTCACTTCTGCGGCTTTCCTTCACCGACCAGCACGGCATAGATATCGAAGTGGTATGCGATCTTGTTGTAATCGAGAATGCTGAAGATGACGCGAGTTGGCGCTTCGCAGGTGGGACAAGAAAAGTCGATGATGCTCTGTTCATCGGTTGGCAGGTTAGGCGTGAGGTCATCGAGTATTCGGCGAAGATGGCGAGGCATTAGGGAGCGTCCATCCGCGCGGTAGAAGCTTCGCCAGCGAAAACGTATCCGGTGCGCGCAGCGCGGACAAGTATAGATGCAGGTACCAGCCACGCGGTTGCTGAAGTCATCTCCATCCAGCAATCCTCGCATGACGGCTTTCGGTTCATAGTGGTCGATAACGACGCTTTTTGACATCTCCGTCGCCGCTCCAATTCATCTCAATGATAGCATATTTCGCGTCAGATCAGCTTTTCGGCGCGGCTTACTTGGCGGCAAGATTTTTGCCTGCGGCAAGGCGAAGGCACAGTTGCAATACTGAGATGAATTGTCACTGCCGGCTATGCGGATCTTAAGGAATGATCAACGTCCCGTGTCCCATATAGACGCAAGCGCCGCCGATCACCACATCCGTGAAAACATCGCTTTGTCTTTCAACAAATATATTGATGAAACTGGGTCGACTCAGTTCGATACCTTGTTCACTGACGATGTTTTTGCTGCTGACAAGACCGTATTTCAGCAAATATACGCCTAACGGGCCGCTTGCGGACCCGGTCGCCGGATCTTCTGCGATGCCTAATGCGGGCGCGAACATCCGGCTATGCACGGTCGAGCCTGGGTATTCCGTTTCGGTTGTAGTGACAAACACCTGCTCGCCGGACTTTCCCTTGAGCAAGGCTTGCCAGTGGTCAATGCGAAGATTGAGGCGCCGCATGGCGTCCAACGACTTGACCACCACGTACAGAAAGGGCAGACCGCTGCTGAGAACTTGCACAGGAGCGCTGGGGTGAAGATCGTCAGGCGCGAGAGAAAGCATTCGCGCAATGGCTTCGCGATCGTCGTAGATATCGAGGAATTGCGGAATGGGCTGACGCATCAATACTTGAGTTGGAGCGCCGCATTCGTCGCTATTAACCGTCACTTGAATCGGTCCGATGCCCTCCTCAAGGGTTATTGTGCTGGAGGGTCGGATCTCACCAAGCGCGCCGATCTGCGCCAGCAGAAAAGCAATCCCGACAGTTGGGTGACCGGCCATCGCTAACTCGGTGGCGGGTGTAAATATGCGCACGCGAAAGTCGTTTCGATTGTCCGCGGGTGGAAAGACAAATGTGACTTCAGAAAGATTCATCTCTTTGGCAATCTCTTGCATCGTGCTAGTCCGGAGGTCGCCCGGTGGATCTGTGAAGACCGCTAGTTGATTTCCGCCAAACGGTCGATTGGTGAAGACGTCGAGCAGGTGATAGTCAAGATTCATATGCGTCGATTCTCACTACAGTGTCAAAAGCATTGTACCGCTCTCATTTTAAATCAAGGTTGTTTGCAGCGGAAATATCGCGCTGCGCGTTTGTCCAAATGGCCAATACGGTTGTTTGCAGGGATAGCATGTTTGCAGCTTGACTCAAGGATTATCTCACATGATTCAGTTGAAGTGCCGGTTACTTCGTAGTAAGCTGATTGTTCTTTGAGGGGGAACACTTATGCAGATCAATTATCAAGAGCGTTTGGACAACTTGCTGGAACAGAGCGGCGCCGACACTGTGGCAATGGTGCCGGGCGAAAACATGGTCTATTTCTCCGGCTTGCATTTTCATCTATCGGAACGCCCGATCGTGGCGCTGTATAACCGGCAAGGAATGTCGTTTATCATCCCAGAGTTGGAAGTCGCCAAGCTGGAAGCTCGACCGGACCTGGAAGCGCGCCGATTCATGTGGACAGACCGAGACGGGTATGATAATGCCTTTGTGGACGCGGTAGACGGTTTGAGGCTGAAGGACAAACCAATTGCCATGGATGGACAGACTCTGCGCCTGTTCGAGTGGCTGGCGCTTAACCGGGCGGGCGTTTCTGCCGATCAAGCGCTTGATGCAGGCGACTTGTTTTTGAACTTGCGCGCCCGCAAGGCGCCCGAGGAAATCGCCAGTATGCGCAAGGCGATTGAAATTAGCGAAACGGCATTGGAAGCGACCATGGAATGGGCGAAGCCCGGGATGACCGAGAGGCAAATCTCCGATAGATTGTCCGCCGAAATGCTGCAGCGCGGCGCGCAAGGATTGGCATTCTTGCTGGTATTAACAGGTGTGAAGAGTGGCTTACCGCACGGAGATACCGGTGACCGCGTTTGGGGCGAAGATGAATTCCTTCTGATCGATTTCGGCGCCCGTTTTCAGAATTACCCTGCGGATATCACACGGACCTTCTGCTATGGGCAGCCGACCGAGCAAATGCGCGCTATGTACGAGGCGGTATACGGCGCCAATAAGGCAGCCCGCGAATTCGCGCGACCGGGTGTCACTTGTGAAGCGGTAGATCGCGTTGCCCGCGATGTGATCGAACAAGCGGGCTTGGGCGAGTATTTCATTCATCGCCTGGGACATGGCCTTGGATTGAGCGTACATGAATTGCCCAATATGGTGGCGGGCAATCAACAGGTGCTGCTGCCGGGCATGGTCTTTACTATCGAGCCCGGTGTCTATATTCCTGGTGTCGGCGGCGTACGAATCGAAGACAATGTGGTGGTCACCGAAGATGGTTTGGATGTCTTGACATCGTTCCCGCGAGATCTTTAACCCGCCATAACTCCCTATGAATCTACGCCTGCTGTTGCTGGTTCTTTGGGGCATGGCGCTTGCGCAGGGCGTCATTTCCCTTGCCGATGACAACTGCATTGAAGTGATTGAGTTGCCCACATTTGAAAGCGCGGACGCGCGTTCGTTCATTAAGCTTCGTGATGACAGCTTTGTAGATGATGACAAGCCGTTCGTGGTGAGAGGCATCAACTACTATCCTGCGCAGACACCCTGGCGTCGTTTCCTGCTTGAGTCCGAGATGCCGGGGGTTCGGAGCGAGTTACAGTTAATCCGAGATGCCGGATTCAATGCGCTGCGAATCTTCTTATGGTATGGCGCGCTCTTTCCCTGTGACGGCGCCCCCGACCTGCCAAGCGCAGCGGCGTTTGGCCGCCTTGACCAACTGATGCATCTCGCGAGCGACCTCGGTTTTCGGCTGATTGTGACCTTAAACGATATGCCTGATCTCAGTGAGCAACCCCTTTACGAGAATCCCTCAAACGTGCAAGAGCAGACGCGAATCATTATCAGTCGCTATGCGCAAGAACCGGTGATTCTGGCTTGGGATTTACGCAACGAAGGCGATATTGACTATGGGTCGCGGAACATATTTCAGCGTCGGTTTGCGCGCGTACAAGTGCTGGGTTGGCTGCGCCAGACGGCGGAATTTATTCGCTCAATTGACGACAATCATTTGCTGACAGCAGGCTGGTTAAACGAAGCGCATTCTACCGCGCCCTCGGTCGATTTTGTCAGCTTTCATCATTGGACATCGGCTGAGGATTTGCAGCGGCGAATCCGCGAGTTGCGACTCTCGACAGCCAAGCCTGTCCTGCTGGAAGAGGTTGGCTATAGCACCTACGGAGGTTCGAGCCCGGAAGCGCAGGCGCAGGCCTTGGCGTCCGCAATTGCAGCAAGCGAAGAAGCGGATTTGTTGGGATGGATGATCTGGACCGCCTTTGATTTCCCTTTAACGGCAACCTGTTATCCTGCTCCCTGCGAAAGTTCGGACAGTCAAGAGCATCACTTTGGCATCTGGTATTCGGATTACCGCCCAAAACCGGCTCTGGAAGCGATCCGCAAATATCTACGGCGATGAGGGAAGCAAAAAGCGGCCAATCAAGAGTTCGCAGGTGTCAGGCGCGCATGACGCCGCATACTGGCGCCTCCCAAGGCAGTCCCTGGTGCTGGGCATGCAAGGTGTCCAGCGCGGCCTTGGCGTCGTCCGGGAAAGGCGCGCCTCTTCGCAGCAACATATCGATATTCATCATAACCACTTCCACAGTTGCCGCCAATTGCTCGCGCGTATCGTTGATCAGGAAGCCCATCATATAGCTCCGTTTTGGTGAAACATCAATCAAGCGCACGTATACGCTGACTTGGTCACCGGTCAAGATTTCGGCGAAGTATTGGATGTGCTGTTCCAAGGCAAAATTTCCGAATTTGTCGGCCGCGGCATACAGCTGGCCCATGCCAACACGGCGGAGGAATTCGCTTAGCCCTTGTTCAGCCAAATGAACAAAGAATTGCACGTTCATATGAGAATTCTCATCCATGAAAGCGGTGGGAATAGGTTGTTGATGCATTCTTTCCAGTTGACGGATGTCGTCAAGCGTTACCTGTGTTTTCGGCATGGTTAGTCGGTCCCTTTCCGTCGCGCGAATCCGCCGCCATTATAGCGGCAAATCAAGGAAGTTCAGGAATATCTTTGTTGGTCTGCTGCAGGTCTATGCTATAGTGGATTTCTTGCAGGCAAAATCCTTTCCCGCAGAAAAGGAAGGACATGAAACGGATATCCGCCAGAAACCTTGACAATCTCAAGCCCTTGGGCTCGGTCGGTTTCGGTTGGATTTCACAAGTTTTGTGGTCGCCAACGGGAAACATGCTCGCGGTCTGCGGCGGCGATGGCATCGCAGTCTACGTGGATGGCTTCGGCGGGCAACCCAAGTATAGGCTGGAGGGGCAAAGCGCTCCTGTAAAGGGCATCGCCTTCAATCCATCTGGTGGTCTGCTGGCGTCCGTCGGCGCAGACACCGCCCTGCGACTGTGGACATTTCGAGATAACGGGTTTAACGAATGCGGCAGGTTTTATGGTCACGAGGGTTCGGTCGACGATGTGGCGTTTAGTCCCGATGGATCGCTGATAGCGACCGCAAGCACTGATCATACGATTCGCCTTTGGCATCCGACAACACGGAATACCGAACGCGTGCTCACGGGACACAGCGATGAAGTGACATCGCTTTTGTTTGATCGGAGCGGCAGGGCGCTGTTTTCTGCCGGCCGCGATGGATCGATACGCGCATGGGATCTCCAACGGAAGAACCACTGCGTTGTCCTTGGCGTCCACGACGATTGGGTACGTCAGATTGCTCTGGACTTGGCAGGGCAGCGATTGGCTTCGGCGAGCAAGGACGGCATGATTCGGATCTGGGATCTGCGGAAATCGGGCAGACCGAATACCTTGCCGGGGCATCCAGGCGGCGCTGATACAGTAGCGTTTTCGCTAAATGGCAAGCTACTGGCAAGTGGTGGACGGGACAACATGTTACGCCTGTGGGATCTTGCCTCCGGACGTCTTCTGCGCAGTTTGGCGGCACATACGCGACCTGTTTTGAGCACGGTCTTTAATCCCGAAGGCACGATGATTGTCTCTGGCTCCGGCGACAACCGGGCGATACTCTGGGCGATCGGCTGACCGTTTCCAACTGCAATCGCGATTTATGGCGACATCAACGGGCAAACGTTAGAATGAGCACTGTCTCCTTCAAGTGAAACAAAGGTAAATCTGTATGAGTACGAGCACGACGAGCTTGCAGCAAGTACAAGAACGTCATATCGGCGCAATACGTTTGACCTGCAAGATATTAGACCATATTCTGCAAGGAGTGAGTGAAGAACAGGCGCACGACCTACGTGACGGTCCGGACGGCTGGTCAATTATCGAGATCGTGTGTCATCTTCGAGATTTTGACAAGATCTTTCACGGCCGTGCCAAAATGATGCTAAGCGAGGATTGCCCAAACTTACCGGCTTATGACCACGAAGCAATGGCAGTTGAACGCGCATATCAGCAAGAGCAGCTCACGCGCGTCCGCGTGCAGCTCATGCAGTCACGGCGCGAATTCATCGCCTTTTTTGCGTCTCTGTCGCCGGACCAGTGGGAAAGTGACGGCGTCCATCCGGAACGAGACAGCTTTACAATGACTGATGCCGTAATGCAAGTTTGCTTGCACGATTTGGATCACCTGGAGCAGATTACTCGTGTATTGGCGCAATAGCATACGTTTCCGTGATGCATACACAATAAGATCGGGAGCTAGCAGGAGATGAATGATGCGAGCATTGATCGAACGTATTCGGTTGGAGGGCAAAAATCTGGGCGATGGAATCCTCAAAGTGGACAGCATCATCAACCATCAGCTAGATCCGCCGCTGATGGAAGGCATGGGCAAGGCCTTTGCCCAGCGCTTTTCCAATGTGGCCATTGACCGCATCTTGACAGCCGAGATTTCAGGAATCGCGCCGGCTTTGATGACCGGAATCGAATTGAATGTGCCAGTGGTTTATGCGCGGAAGAAAAAACCCATAACCATGGCTGGTCCCGTCTTTCTGGAAACAGCGCCCAGCCATACCAAGGGTGGCGAAACTCTGCTGCTGGTAGCGGCCGAATTCTTGCACGCCGGAGAGAAAGTCTTAATCATCGACGACTTCCTGGCGACGGGGAGGACCCTGCTGGCCTTGGCGCGCATCGTTGCCAGCGCAAATGCGAAGCTGGTTGGTGTTGGTGTTGTCGTTGAAAAGACCTTTGAAGGCGGGCGCGAGCGCATGCTTGAACAATACGATGTGCCCATTCACGCCTTGGCTACGATTACCAGAATGGAAGGCGAGACAATCACCGTTCGCGATATCTGAGTTTTGCGCGGTTTTGCTCGGTAATAGAGCCGTTAGCGTCTTATAGTGCGACGGCTTGACCGGTACGAGCGGACTCTTGAGCGGCAAGCGCGAAGCGCAAGACGTCGCGACCCTCTTCCCCCGTCAGCTTCGGCGCGTCGCCGGCGAAGTATGCATCGATAAAATGGCGCGTTGAATTGATGAAGCTGTGTTCCCAGCCGACCGGCATATCGGAAAAGGTGCGCGTCTGCCTGTCTTTGTACATGACCACCGGCGGCACATCCATCATTTTTCCATGTCCCCGCGTGACCCATATAACGCCTTTGCTACCGGTCAACTCAACGCGATCATCCTGCGCGTATTGCCGCGTGTCCAAGACCAATTCGGGCGAATAGACCGCTTCAAGAGAGCCGAAGCGGTTGTTGGGGAACTTCCACGAGACGATCGCGGGCGCGTCCAGAATCATGCCGGGGGAGACTTCTGTGCTGCCGATCCAGGCATGCACCTGCTCGGCCATGCCCATAAAGTGCCAACCCAGCGCGAATTTATGGTGCCCATCGTCGAAAACCAGCGGGCCACCGCCGCATTCGTCAGGATCGTAGCGCCACGCCAGCGCAGAATTCGGCACATCCCACTCCGTCGGACTTACACCGGAATTGCTCTTGATTCGGATCGTTAGCAAGTCCCCGATCTCGCCATTGTCTACCAGCGCTTTGGCTCGTTGCACGGGCGGATAGAATATGAAGTTTTCGTAAACCTTGAATATGACACCGGCTTGCCGCGTCGCGTCGATCATGGCGTCGGCTTGCGCGACCGTCAGCGCCATCGGCTTTTGCAACGAAACGTGTTTGCCTGCCTCGGCCGCATCCAGGGTCGTCTGATAGTGCAAGTGATGCGGCAGAAGGATCTCCACGAGGTCAATATCGTCAAGCGCCAAGAGATCGTCGTAGTTACTGAAAATGCGAGAATCTGGTACATGCCAGGCGCGTCCGCGCGTCCGTGCCAATTCTATGTTGTGGTCGCAGACCGCCGCGATTTCCGCTCGCGAGTCATCCAGGTAGGCGAGCGCGTGCAAATCCGAGATTCTTCCTGTTCCGATGAATCCTACGCGAAGTTTTTCCATTTTCATCCTCAACTAGTTGCGCGCTCAAGCCGGGCGAATCCAGAGTACTAAATCTCAGGAATTGTGCCTGAACCAATCGCGAGCGTCTCCGAAATTGCAAGGCAGGATTGTACCACCTAGAATGTTCTCGTTGAAGACAAGGCGCCGTCATGCTAACCAGGCATCAGCGCGACGACGACTGCGGTAAGACCGTGCATGGGTCTTTCAATTGCTCACCACTTTCGCCGACTGTTTTGTCGCTCACAGTGAAGAGATATTCGCAAGACCAAGTGAAACATTTATCCCAATTTATCCCAAGTTTAACCCAAATTCTTGCCAGCTCACTCTCGTCATAACCGAGTTCGTTAACGCCACTCGACTTCAGTTTTAGACACTGTTGCCAGTATCATGAGGGCGGGTTCCGTTGTCATGGCTGGCGGGAAGGTGATACAATAAGGTCGGAATTGTCTCCTGTGGAGATATCCGAGCGAGGACCAACATGGCGCTACAGACTGATACGCACTCGATCAAGCTCAGGGATCTACCCTTGATGCTGCGGCTTAAGCAGAACGCAATCGTCTTGCACAGCGAATTGGGTTTAACCGAGGACGCCCGTGGACAGAATAGCGCGTTGCTTTCCAGTATCGTTTTCCCGCGCGGGTTGCATACGCTATTGGGCCACATCAACGACAAGAATGTTGTTGGTCAATTCCGCTATCGCCCGGGCGAGTCCAATGCGCATATCGTGTACCTGGCGCCAACGCTGGACGAGCACGAGGACGATACCACCTGGCTTCACATGCTTGATGCCATGGCGGAACAAGCGGGCGAGAATGGCGCGCATAACCTGGTCGGCGAAGTTGAATTGAGCCACAGGCTTTTTGAGACAATGCGTCGAGCGGGATACGCAGTGTATAGCCGGCAAGTGATTTGGCGACATAGCCCTATCGTCGCGGGTTTCCCGTTTTCAGATTTGCAGGTCACTCCGGAATGCGAAGACGATCAGATAGGAATCGCGGCGCTCTTGGGATGCACGATTCCGCGTATTATGCAGGCAGTCATGGGACCCTCGGCCGATATGGAAGGTTTGGTCTATCGCAAAGATGGCCAGGTGGAAGCATACGTCGCCTATTCCGAAGGCAAACATGGCGTTTATTTGTTGCCCTTCTTGCATCCGGAAGTGTTGAGTGAGGCGTCGGACATAGTCGCCGCTGCGCTGCAGAAGATCGAACGCTGCCGCAAGCTGCCGGTCTACATCAGTGTTCGCGGCTATCAGGGTTGGTTAGAGAACGCCATGCTGGATCTGGGTTTTAGTCCCTGGTTGGAGCAAGCAGTGATGGTCAAGCATTTGACCGCAGGCATAAGACAAACCTCGTTCGCGCAAGTTAGTTTGAGCGCGAGTGGCAGGCAGAAACCGGCTGCTACCTTGCAGATGGTCAGCCTCAACGATAACCTTGCGCTACGAGATTGAACGAGAATGAGGTTAATCTTCCTAAGAACTTAAACTGGTTTACCCGAGATCAGCAATAGCTAAAGGAAAACACCCGAGTACATGGACAAACGCATAACAGACGATTTTGAAGTACTCAGAAACGTCTTGCCCCCGCGCATCCGCGATGCGGTTGACGAATACGGCAATACCGGTCAGCTTTTGGAGATCGTTCTGGATCTGGGAAGAACCCCAGCCTCCCGTTACATCGACAGCGAATATGAGCTTTCCGACCGCGAGGTGACGGAAGAAGATCTGCGGCAGTTGGTGGATGAACTGGGCGATTTTGACGATGATAATCGCGCCGGCATCGAGCGTTCGCTGCATCGCATTTCGGCAATTCGCAATCGCCGCGGCAAGATTGTCGGCTTGACCCTCCGAATCGGGCGAGCGGTATACGGCACCATTGACATCATCGCCGACTTGATCGAAACGGGCCAGAGCGTATTGATTGTTGGTCCGCCGGGGGTTGGCAAGACAACATTGCTTCGGGAAGCGGCCAGAGTGCGGGCGACGCATAAACGCGTGGTCATCGTCGACACCTCCAATGAAATTGGTGGCGATGGCGATATCCCGCACGAAGCGGTCGGCAAGGCGCGGCGCATGCAAGTGTCGCAGCCCGACCGTCAGCATGAAGTGATGATCGAGGCGGTGGAAAACCACAATCCCGAGGTGATTGTGATTGACGAAATTGGCCGAGAATTGGAGGCACAGGCAGCGCGTACGATCGCGGAACGTGGCGTGCAACTCATTGGCACGGCGCATGGCAACTCGCTGGAAAACCTGATGCTGAATCCGACATTGTCCGACCTGATAGGCGGCATAGAATCGGTCACGCTTTCCGACGACGAAGCGCGACGGCGCGGCACACAGAAGATTGTACTGGAAAGGCGAACGGCGCCGACCTTCGATATTATGATCGAGATTCAAGCGCGCGACCGCTTGGTTGTACATGCGGACGTAGCAACGGCTGTTGACGCCATGCTGCGAAATCGACCACAACCGGCCGAGCTACGCGAGCGAGAAAGTACAGGCGTCATTCACGTGAATGAATATGTGCCGGAAGCCGATTCGCGTTCTTCGCCGGCTCGCCCAGACGCGCAATTGCAACGCACCGGACGCGACTTGAACGCGCATCTCGTTCGGGGCACGCGTGAAAATGGCGTCACGCGCAACGAAATGAGAGACGATCTCGCTCAGTTGGACAGACGCGATCTGAGCCCGGTGAGCGTTTATGCGTATGGCGTGGCGCGCAATCGGCTCGAACAAGCCGCGCGTCGGCTGAACGTGCCGCTAATGCTGACCGATGACTTTGGCGACGCGCAAGCTATTGTGACCCTGAAGACGCACTATCGTCGCCGCCCTCGTCTGATCACCGACGGTGAAAAACGCGGCTTGTCGATTTATGTCTTGCGCGCGAATACGGTAACACAAATGGAGAACTTTCTGGTTGATCTTTTCCGGCTAAACGGCAGGAAAGATCCAGACCCCATTGGTCAAGCCACGCAAGAAGCGGAACAAGCCATCAGGCGCATTCGTGCCGGCGAAGATTATATCGACCTCAAACCACAGGTATCGCAGATACGCAAGCGCCAACACCAATTGGCGCGCCAGGCGCATATGCATTCGGCCAGCGTCGGCGATGAACCGCGTCGCTATGTCACGATCTTCCGCGATGACTAAGCGAATTGCGCAGCCGCCGAAAGAGCTTCCATGCCCGCGCTGCTGACTCCACCACCGCCCCTCCGTACCGATCATAGCAACACCTTCGCGCACAATACCATGGCTGTGCGCATTCCCGCCATCATACAAGAAACGCTCGACCTAAATCCGGATTATCCGGCGAGTATCAAGAAGCGCTTATGTCGCTTACGCGATTACATCCGTGCCGGGAAGGTGATCCCACCTTTGGAAATCGAGCAGGCAAGCGACTATCAACAGTGGCTTCTCGCATTGCAGCAGCAGCAAGTGATTGTTGGCGAGGAAGTGACCTGGCACAACGCCGAATGGTTCTTCGCCGAAACCTATGCTTATCGCTGCTTGGTCCAGGTGACGCGCTATTTCGAATCGCGGCGAGATCCCTTTGCGCCCAAGAAGAATGCTGAACTGAAGAGCGAGGCGCTCTGGTCGCTTCTCGAAGGCGCTACCACAGCAGATTTAGCGGCGGAGCAGCAGGTCGCGCAAGCCGTAGTCCTGGATTTGTGGGCGAACCGCATCGATCTCAGTTATGCCGCGTCTTTGGAACGCGGTACCAATATCGCGCCGGAAGATATGCTGGTGGATGACAGCGATTGTTTGATGGACTACCTTCGGCGTTCGGCGACGGCGCCGGGCCAGATGCGCGCTGACGGCACCGTTTACATTGTGGTGGACAACGCCGGTTCCGAGCTGGCAATGGACTTGGTCTTGGCGGATCGCCTGTTGCAGCACGTGACTGACCGCGTTGTTCTGTACCTTAAGACCCATCCAACTTTTGTAAGCGATGCTACGCCGGAAGACGTCTGGATCATGCTGCGAGAGATAAAGCGGCGTGGCGGCGCTATTGCTCATTTGGCTGAACGACTAGTTACAAACTGGGAATCGGGACGTTTGCTATTTGTGCCGCATCATTACTGGAATAGCAGCACGCTTTTGCGCGATATGCCAAAAGAACTGGTCGAGCGGATCAACACATCGAGACTCGTGATAATCAAGGGAGACGCCAATTACCGGCGCGCAGTCGGTGATTGCCTTTGGCCGGCAGACACGCCATTCAGCGATGTGATGTCTTTCCTGGACGCGCCGGTTTTGTGCCTGCGCACGCTCAAGAGCGATCCGATCGTCGGCTTGCCTGCTCCAGCCGCCGCGGAAGAATTAGACCGTAGCGATCCAACATGGCGGGTAAACGGAAAGCGCGGACTGATTCAGTTCAAGCCTCAGACGTCGAATAACCAGTAGGTCGCAGTCCGGGGAAAATCACTTTCCAGCCACGCCATGACTTTGCGAGGCTCCAGGCGATACTGAACGGCGTCTCCTTCGTCCAGGCTGGGGTCGAGATTGTATTTGTCGACGTAAACTTGGGTAATCGCTGCTTGCAAGCTCGCACGCGGTACGGTTTCGGACAGAATGCCTTCGAAAATAACGGTTTCGTCGCCACTTTCCAGGTGCATGACAACCCGGCCGTTGTGCGAAATGTTACGCGCTTTGACCGAATTTCGATCGGTGGCGGTGTATAAATGCCCCTCGGCCCAGGCGCCCCAGACTGGCGCCGCATGTGGCTTGCCGTCCGGGCATGTTGTACAAAGCCAATAGTTACGGGCCAAGGTCATCTGGCCCTCTACCCAATTCCAGGTCAGCATCGATCCGGTTTCTTCGGCGTTGACACCGTAGTGTGGCATATTCGGCCGGACTCGCCGCGCGTTTTTCGGTTGGATCATGATTGCGGTTCGTTAGTCTTGCGCCTAAAGCTCTATTTGCTCATTGGCATGATAACGTGGGTGAAGTCCTCGCGGTTTTCCGGGCGCAAGATGCCGGGGTTTTCCGGGCCGTTACTTTGGAATACCACACGCTCTTCCTTGATCACCCGCAGCACTTCAATCAAATACTTGATGTTAAACGAGATATCCAGGGGTTCGCCTTCAGCGGAGGCGTCGAGCATACCTTCGCTATCACCGCGTTCGGCGCTCTTTCCCACAATCAGCACCTCGGCCGGTTCGCCGGGGTTCTGCGCGGGCTTGACATGTAGATTGGCGCTGTTGGCGTTGTCCCGGGCGAAGATCTCGGCGCGCTGGCAGACGATGAGCAAGTCACTTGTATACATCACTGTTGAGGTCGCAAAGGAGCGCGGAACGATCGAGGCGAAATCGGGGAAGCGACCCTCCAGCAATTGGGATGACACCAGGATGTTGGGCATGAAGAACGTCACGCTATTACGCTGGGTGGGCAAGGAAATGCCGACTTCCTGGTCGTCTTCGGCGATACGGGCGACCTCGCTCATGACCTTGGCTGGAACAACCATATCTTGACGTTCGCTGAAATTCTCGCCGATCTCCGCTGTGCGCACCGCCAGGCGATAGCCATCCGCCGCCGCCATCGTCAGGACCTTGCCTTCAAGTTGCGTGTACACACCTGTCAGGATCGGTCGGTTTTGCTCGCGGGCAGCGGCAAAAGCCGTTTGCACGATCATCTCGCGCAGGGATTTGCCTTCCAGATATAGGTCTGCGCCTTCGTTGTGATTGATCGGCGGGTATTCGTCTGCGTCGATGCCGCGTACGTTGGATGACTGAATGCCACAGCGCACATTGACTGTATGCGTGGAGGCGTCCAGGCGCAGATCGACGCGCTCTCTGGAAAGATTGTTAACCAGTTCGCTGAAAGTCTTGGCGGGAAGCGTAATGCTGCCGGCTTGTTCCACTTTAGCGCCGATCCAGACCGTAATACTCATTTCAAGATTAGTCGCCGAGAGCTTCAGGCGTGAATCTTCTGTTTCCAATAGTACGTTGGCGAGTACCGGAAGCGGGGGATTACTGTCCACCGCTTTGGTCACTGTATTCAAGCTCTTCGCCAGGTTCTCTTGCAGCACACTTACGATCATGGTCTTCCTCTGGTAGGGGGCCCTGGGCACCGCCGTTTCCGGCCAGCGCGCAAATTCATTTCGCCCGCATTATAGCCCAAGACATGCAGACTTCCCACCATCAACACGAGCGAGCGGCGCTGGAAATTCATTAAAATGACGACGCTCTGATTTATTGTTCTTTGTACGCTATCCGTCCCGAATGTTCTGCCTCCAAAACACGGCCCTGCGTGTCTCTTCGCCGGCCAGCAGGAAGGCGATTGGTTTAGGCTTCCGGTTCTATAGGCTTTACATCGTCCGCCGAGATCTCAATAGTTTCTTCATCTTCGTCGATGTCTTCCACGCGCACGATCTCGATTTTAAGTTTGGCGATCAATGCAGCCATCGTTCCCAAAGCTGCGAGCACCGGATTGAAGACAGTGGCTACGCCGCCAACTACGACGGCCGGTGTCAGCGGGACTTCGAGCAGGACTTCGTCGTTCGCGTTTCGAATGATGAGGCGGCGAACATTACCTTCTGCAACTAGATCTTTGACGTGATCGACAAGCTCGCTGCCGGCAACTTCCATCTCTTCAACCCAATCGCGCTGATTTTTGGGTTTGCGCGGATCTTCGCTCATTGTTTTCTCCTAATCTTACGATTGCGCCATCCAGTAAATTCTACGTATTCGTTAAGATTGAGTTGTAAAAGAACCTGCGGCGCAGCTCGTCTAAGGCAGCAATTCGTAAAGCATTTGCTTCCAGCGCGCGGCGTCCAATGCCCAGCAGATAAGGGGTTTATTGGGATTCTTGAGCGCCTCGCGCCAGGTATCGACATTCCGCACGTCGTCCGCCAGGTTGAGCTTGTCGACTACAGTCATGCCTCGTGTGAGTTCGCTGCGGCATTCGATATCGACAAAGTGATGGCTGGCTGAGGTGGCGATCGACGGATCAATGGCGACGGCCATCGTAACGCCATCGGGCAGGGATATGCCGATTTCGCCGGTTTGTATTTCGTAGCCGCGCATGCCCTTGATATTGCAATCAATCGTGAAATCAGCGTATTCGGACCCGATCCCGCGTACGCTGTCAATATCTTCCAGCGAAAGAACAAATTCGCCTTGGCTGAACTCCCAGCCGACCATTTCGACGGGCAAACCGGAACGGAAAACAATTTGTGCCGCTTCGGGATCGCACCAGATATTGTATTCGGCCGCCGGCGTCACATTGCCGTTTGTACAGGCGGCGCCTCCCATCACAATGCACCTGGAGACCCGCGACACGATGTCCGGAGCTTGTCGAAGCGCGAGGGCAAGGTTGGTCAAGGGACCCAGGGTTACGATGACGATGTCTGGTGTGGATCGGGCCTGCTCGATGATCGCGTCTACAGCATGTTGTTCTTGGACCTGGCTGCGGCGGGGTTTGTAACGGTCGCCCCAGTCGCCTAGACCGTCGGCGCCGTGAAACCAATCCGCCGACAGGTATTCGCGCAAGAGCGGCCGATCGGCGCCGGCAAAAACCGGGGTGTCAACCTTGCAAAGTTCGGCGAAGTAAAGTGAGTTTTCGACTCCTTGGTCAAGGGGCACATTGCCCGCAACCACGGTGATCGCCTCGACATTAACATCGCTGTGGCGCAGCGCCATGAGGATCGCGACGGCATCGTCCGATCCAGCGTCTGTATCAATCAAAAAAGGGCGGGGCATATCCACGTCTCCTAAGGCGGCCTATACTCTTAGCGCAAGGCTATCGACCGCAACTTTCAATCGTTGAAGTCCATCCTCCAGGACGGACCGCGGACAACCGAAATTCAGGCGGACGAAGCCTTCTCCGGCGTTACCGAAGAAGGTGCCTCCGGTTGGCGCGACAGCAGCGCTCTCCGTGCAAAACGCGGCAACATCGCCTTCAATCGGCAGGTCGCGCATATCGAGCCAAAGCAAGTAAGTGGATTGCGGGATCGTTGACTTAACCTGCGGCAAATATCGGCGAACAAAGTCAATAGCGAAGTCACGATTGTCCTTTAGGTAGGGGAGCAATTGACGCAGCCATTCTTCGCCGCCGGCATAAGCGCCGTAGGCCGCTTCGTAACCCATGATGTTGACATGCGCGCTGATGCTTTGCAGAGCTTTGGACATTGTGTTTCGGATTTCCTCGTTTTGTGCGATCAAGACCGAACACGCCATGCCGGCAAGATTGAAGGTCTTGCTTGGCGCGATCATTGTCAGCGTATTCTGCGCGATTTCGTTTGACAAGGTGGCGATAGGAATATGCTCGCCTTCCAGGATCAAGTCGGAATGGATTTCATCGGCAACGATCAAGACATTGTTTTCCAGGCAGATTTCCCCGATGCGTTCAAGTTCCGCGCGCGGATAAATGAAACCGGCTGGATTCTGCGGATTGCACTGTAAGTGAATGGACGTCTGCGGTTCGCGCGCAGCCAGCTCGAATGCGTCATAGTCACATTCATAGTGAAAACTATGGGCGTCGTCTGCAACGGTGTCCATGTCGAGATTGTAAGTGAATTTCTGATTGGTTGTCACCGCTTTGAAGAAGGAGCCATAGACCGGTGTTTGGATCAGGACGGCATCGCCGGGTTTGCCAAAGCCGCGACAGACCGCGCAAAGCGCCAGCACCAAGCCAGGCGAAAAGAGTACGTCATCCGGTGTGATGTCCCAATCATAGAGCCTGCTCATGCGCTCGACGATGACTTCTTTGAGTTTGGGAGGGTCCAGCGTATATCCGAATACGCCATGCTGCGCGCGCTCGATCATGGCGTTGATGGCGGCGGGCGGCGAGCGGAAATCCATATCCGCCACCCACATCGGCAAGCAGCCCTCGTCTACCGCGCCCCACTTTGCGCTGTGATGCCCCGTGCGGTCGATGATCTCATCGAAGTTATACTCGGTCATGTTATTGCTTTCTGCGATTCAAGGCGTATTCGGGAAAAACATGCCAGAAACTATAACCGATTGCGCAGATAGATGCACGGGCGGTTTGCTCCCGCTTACCAGAATTGTCGCCGCCAACCGGACTGTTTTTCCTGTCTGAATCGCATTAGCCATTCTTCGCTGATGTCGTCGATGAGGCGTCCATAATTCGGCGCCGGAGTTTCCAGGTTAGCAGAAAAGTCAATGTCGAGGAAACGCAGAATCTCGACAAGTGCCCCGTGCAAGCTCTGAACGAAATCTTCATAGACCATGACCTTGGGCTTGATGCGATTGCTGGCGAAGCATTCTGCCCATTCTGCTTCGCGAATGACGATCTCACCCAATAAGTGGTCAATCGCGGCGAAATCGTATACGGACTTCGCTTTGCTTATGGCGTTCGTCGAATGCCAGCGGCCGCTTTGATTTGCCATCCAATGCGAGACCGCCCGCCTCATCTTGTTACGGCGCGTCAAGTGTATGTAATGCAGATTGGGGAAAACCTGTCCAGCACCACGTTCAGCGGCAGCGCCCTCATGCCGTCTATGGCGCGCAGTCGCCGGACAGAGTCGTGCCGGTAGCCGCCACCGATCTTGCTGCCAAAGACGCCGTTTGCTGTCGAACCACGTTTCAGAGCTTGTTCCGAAAGCCCCGGTAGTCGAAAACAATGTCGCCAGCGGGGTTTTCCGGCCCGATATTGTGATAGAAATGTTCCTGTGGCCGGCCGGCGATACCCGTGTCCCAGAGCAATTGAGCCAACAGAGTACTGCCACTGCGAACCGTGAAGCAGAGAAAATACGATTTGGCGACCGAAATCCGCTAATGGACGCCCAACCGACGTTCTGACAAACGCGCGAGAAGCTCGTGTCCGTCGACGCTGTCCGATTGTGCTGAAACACGCAGGGCAAATGTCATACGCGGATCGTCGTAGGCGCGCTCGAGCGCAACATCGCCGCCGTAGATGTCCGCAAATATCGCGCTCAATTCATCTTGTATGTCCGCGAATCGCGATGGCTCGTTGCGGTAATGCTGGCGATCTAAGAAGCTGATCTTGGCATTGCTGAAATCGAATTCGATATCGCCGGTTGCTTCGTTTTCCAGGCATAATGCCGCTTGCAGCGCCAGGCGAAACACAATCAGAAGAGCGCCAGGCAAGTCCCCCGGGAGATCGCGTTTGCGGATGTAGTGCAAGCCGATCTGGCCGTCGCCAAAGTCATATGCGTAGTCGCCATCGTCCGCGATCAGGATCACGCCGGGTCCTTCGGGAACATGTTTGTAATCAATGACATCGATTAGCATGCCTTCGACAGTGTGTTCTTGAATCCAGCGTTGGAAAATCGGTACGATATCGCCTGCCGTTGCCGTCGGCTGGCGCTTCAAGTTGAATTTGACCCCAAGCCGATTGGGAACGATTGTCATTTGCTTTTCTCCAGGTGCTTTGTCCACGACTCCAATTGCGTCTAGCTCACGATGACGCCGTTAATGCGTTGCTCGGCGCTGTGAACGTTTTCAATGAACAGTTGCGTCTCGTCGATCAATTGATGCGCGTAATCCTCGCTGACCTGCGCCGGTGGCTGTTGGTGCCGCTTGAAAAGATAGCGAGCGAATTTGCCCTTGGCGAAGCGATCATACACTAACTCGGTCTCATAGAAACGGGCGCGGAATTCGTTTACGATATTGCCATAGTCATCGCCGACATCCAGGTATTTGGTACGCACCAGTGCCCGTGCAGCCAGCACCATCGCCCTATATGCCTGCTGATCAACCAGTGGGTAGTTGCCGTCGTCCAGCGCGAGCAAGGCCTCGAAATGTGCGGATTCGGCGCGCGTGATTTCCAAAGAGAACAACGAAACCACCTCGCCGGCGCATTCACCGACGCCGATATCGTCGATGGTGTAAACGCGAGAGTCTCCCCAGTCACTAAAGTACTCGGGTTTGTCATCGAAGCTTGGTAATTTCATGAAGGGCTGCAACATGGCCTTGATTTCTTTGCGCCCCAGATTCTTTACCCAGGTCTGGAAAATCTCGTCTTCCGCGCGCTCGGCGACATAACGATTGGTCAAGGCGTCCAGGACTTCCGGTATGTGTTTTGCTGGCACGGCGCCAACTGCCAAACCGTAGCTGCCGGCGTTCTCTTTCCATTGGCCGCCGAGAACGACCTGAAAATGCGGCATCTTGTGGTTGCCCGATCGTCTGCTATTCCCGAAAAAGCCGATATCGGCGACATGATGCTGACCGCAGGAATTGAAGCAACCGCTGACCTTGATCTTAAGTTCACGGACGGCGTCCGGCAGCAGGTTGATCCGTTCGATCAGCCGCGTGCGCAGCTCGGCGGTTAGACCGCGAGACGAGGCGATCCCGAGTTTGCAGGTATCCGTGCCCGGGCAGGTGGTGATATCGACAATGGTTCCTGCGCCGCCATCGCCCAATCCGATCCCGCAGAGTTCGCGGTAAATGGCGGGCAGATCGGCATCGGCCACCCAGCGCAGCACAATGTTCTGTTCCACCGACAGCCGTATATTGTCGCCGACATAACGTCGGGCGATTTCTGCCAGTTGGAAACCTTGCACGGCAGTGAAATCACCGAGCGGCGCGTTGAGCGTGATGGTGCTGTAGCCGCTTTGCGCTTGATGATAAACGTTTGTGCGATACCAATCGGAGAAACCATCAGGCAAGGGCGTCCCATTCAGCGCCATGCCTGCCTTGGCTGGTTCATAGGCAAAGTCTCCCAGCCTGTCGAGATAAGCGGTGTGGCGGTTATCGTGCGGCACCGTTTCCAATTCTTCATACACCAGGCGCTGAAACTCTTCGATACCCAGCTTGCTCACCAAGAATTTAATCCGGGCGCGATTGCGATTCTTCTTTTCGCCAAGCCGCGCAAACACCCGCGATACCGCTTGTGTCAGTGGCAGCAATTGTTCTTCCGTGGCGAAATCCGCCAGCACTTTCGCCTGTTGAGGAACGGTACCTAGTCCGCCACCAACATAGACCGCGAACCCCCGTTTGATCTCACCGTCAATTTCGCGCGTCTGAGCTAACAGACCCAGGTCGTGCATCTTGACCAATCCACAGGCGTGACCGGCACAGCCGGAAAAGGCCACTTTGAATTTCCGTCCGAAATCCTGGACATCGTCATGATCGAGCAAGAAGCGCATCATGGCGTCGGCGTAGGGGCTGACGTCGAAAACTTCGTCGTGGCAGACGCCGGCCAGTGTACACGCCGTGATATTGCGCACGGAATTGCCACAGGCTTCTTGCGTGGTGATATCGACCGCGGCGAGACGGCGCATCAAGTCTGGCGTGTCGTCGATATGCACGTAGTGGAGCTGAATGTCCTGGCGCGTGGTGATATGCAAGATGCCATCGGCATATTCATCCGCAAGCTCCGACAACACTTCGAGCTGCTCCGCGGTTAACCCACCATAGGGTATTTTGATCCGCTGCATACCGGGCGCATCCCAGAGCGTATCCGGTCCCTTGACCAGGTCCCCCGAAGGATAGCTCAGGTCACGGGTGCGAACGCCGTCATGGCGCTGTCCGTTGTCATAGCGCTGTCCATAGGCGCCCTTGCGCAGCCTCTGCTCGGCAAAGACTTTTTCGTCCAGCTTGCCTTGTTTGCGCAATTCGATCTGCGCTTCAAAGCTGTCGATCAAATTGCCCATTTCGGCAGGAATCTGATCCGCAAGTTGCTCTTTCCATGTGCTCATGATTTGCCCTTCCGTTTCCAACATTGTCGGTTGAGAGTTGAGTTTCCCGTTGTTTAAACGATTGCGTCTGATGCTTAAGTCGGTACAGCAAGATCAGCCGGTAGAAGATCGAACCACTGAACGCCTTGCGCTCGCAGACGAACGACCTCGCCGATTACGGTGATGGCCGGTGGTTGAATGTACTGTTCGCCAGCGATATCGGCGATTGTCAAGAGTGTACCGATCACGGCGCGCTGATGTTGCAGGGTGCCCCATTCAATGGTCGCGGCCGGCGTCTCCCCATCGAGACCGTGCTCGATCAGGGATTGGGTTATGCGTGCCAGGCGCTTCACGCCCATCAGAATGACGATAGTTCCGCCGATCATTGCCAGCGCCTCATAATTGATGCTGCTCCCGGGTTTTTGCGGATCCTCGTGCCCGGTGATCACGGTAAAGCAACTGCTGAGATGGCGATGCGTCAGCGGGATACCGGCATAGGCGGGCACCGCATATGAACTTGAAATGCCGGGAACGATCTCAAAGCAGATGCCGACTTTATGGCAAGCCAGCGCTTCTTCGCTTCCACGCCCAAAGACCAGCGGATCGCCACCTTTCAGACGTACGACCGTATTGCCCTGAAGTGCTCGCTCGATCATGGTCTCGTTGATCGCTTCCTGAGAAAGTCGGTGTTTAGTCGGCTGCTTGCCGGCGTCGATCAATTCTGCGTCGGGGCGCGCTTCCCACAGGAGTTCCGGCGGGATTAGACGGTCGTATATGACGACGTCCGCTTCCTGCAGCAGCCGCAATCCTTTGCGCGTGATCAAGTCCGGATCGCCGGGTCCTGCCCCGACCAGATAAACCTTGCCGATGTTCATATCACCGATTCTCCCACTTTTGCAGCGATTGACAACCAGTAATTGCAGGCGGCTTTACAGGGCAGGTCCGATCGGGACTCGTCCTTCCACCAGGTCGGTTGGCGGATACACGATCCACATATCTTGGCAATTGTCTCTTCAATCAGGTCCGTTGCCAGATTGTGTATCCCATTGAACATGCCAACTTGTCGCTGGCTGGTGGATTGGAGAGGCTCCGGCTCGAAACTGCCCTGACGTTCAGCAGCCCAATCGGCGATTAAGCTGGGATAAACGGTTTCCAGCACGGTGTGCGCCTGCGCTGGATGATCGAGGTCAACGTGCCAGCCCGCGGGCAAGTCTGTTGACGTGGCTAAAGGCCGGAAGGGATCGTCGCGTAACCAGGCGCGCAGTTGCGCCGCTGATGACAAACGCGTGCTGTGCTCGTCATTGTCACGATGCCAGACACGCTTTTCCGAAACCATCACTTGACCGAAGCGGAGCGGCACACCCTTTTTAAGCGCGTGAACCAGCGTCCGGCGACCGACCTGGGGGAATCCGCACCAAGAGCTGGTGTCCGTGACACAATCTTTAGGAAGTCCGGCGTCCAGAGCTAATTCGTGAACCGCGGAAACGATGGAATCGTCCGTGCTCAAAGATTCGCTGTAATAGATTTGACGTCCAGCGACCGGTTGCGGAGTCGTTAGACCGGACATTCCAAGGGCGCGCGGCACATCAATACTGACGTGGGACCCGGGTGCCAGGAAATAGGGCAGGGCGATGATATTGCCAGCGTTGGTAGCGTCGAAAATGCTGGGGATACCCGGTTCGTCGTCAAGATAGACGTCGACGACGTCGCTGACCCAGTTTAATTCACGCAAGCAATTGGCCTGATACCGGGTCGTGTTCCGACTATTTGAATTGCGACGAGTGCCATGTCCGATGATTGCAACGGCGGTATCTGCCCGATCCAGACAGTGTTCGTTCATTTGTTTGAGCACGATGTTTTGTACGACGCTTGACATTGCCGGATGTTCACCCAGCGGTCCCGTAAGCGTGATCGTCTTACCGTCTTGCTTTGTCACAGGTCCATGCACACCCATTTCCGCCGGTATGACAGATTGGGTGAAATACCCTCGCGCCGTGAACACAGGCACGACAAATACGTTTGTCGCCTCCACCGTATCGAGCACCTGGTGCAAAGCCGGCGGCTCCTTCCAGAAGCAGGCCGTGACTTCTCTAGCCGCTCCCGATTCACGCAGGCGGTCGACATAGTTCCAGACAACACCGGCGGTGTTTGGGCTGATGTGCGAGCCGTGACCGGCGAGTATCAGCGCAGTATCTCTCATGTGGCAATTTCCCGGGTGGCAATTTCCTGGAAGACAGTCCTTGCGCGCTCGGGTTGACCATCGCGCAAGAGTTGGAGTACATCCGAATTCAGAATTCGCTGATAAAGTTCTTGTCTTTCCGATTGGGAATCAAGTCGCTCTTTCGACGGCATTCGTATCTCGCCCAGCCACTCACTCAGGACCGCGTACTCTGCGCCAATTACATCTTCGAGTTGCTTTTTTAGTGTCCGCAACATCGCAGGTGAGGTTCCATTGGTGCTGAGCGCGATTGTCAGTGGCGGCTGGTCGATCACCGCCATATTGCTAAAGTCGCTTTCATGGCTGCTTCCGTTGGCAACATTGCTCAAGGCGCGAATGCGATGCGCGTCCTGCGCTACGATCTGGTTGACATGCTCATCGTCTGTAGCGGCAATCACCAGAAACGGCATATATTCGTTTAGCATGTCGCGCTGGTAGTCCGACTGGATCAGCTCGATCTCGCCCTCATTGGCCAGTTCCAGAATCTTAGTTGAGACCACCGGGCTGATAACCAGCACACGCGCGCCCGATTGGAGCAAGTGCTTGACCTTGCGTGTCGCGACTCGGCCTCCGCCGATGACAGCAGCTTGCTTGTCTTGCAGATGCAACAAGATGGGATAACCGACGGTCGGCTCAGGCATGGGCGCCAATCCCGGCCGGTTCGGCAATATGTTCAATATGGATGCCACACTCTGTTTTGTCTCGATGCGACCAACGACCGCTGCGAGCATCGGCGTCATGACTGACTGCTTTGGTGCAGGTCCAGCAGCCGATGCTGGGATACGCGATATCGTGCAAGGGGTTATAGGGCAAGCCATGCGTGCGTACATAAGTCCAGATCATGTCTTCGGTCCAATTGGCGAATGGCGCGATCTTGATACGGCCTGTTCGCTGGTCTCGGCTGACGATTGGCGTATTGGCACGATTTGCCGATTGATCGCGACGGAGCCCGGTTACCCACGCCGTAAAACCCGAAAGCGCCTCGCGCAGGGGAATCGTTTTACGAATATGGCAGCATCGATCGGGATTGCGCTCCCATAGACGGTCGCCATAATCGCGCGCTTGCTGCCGCGGCGTCTGGCGAGGTTTGATACGCTGAAGATTGAGTTGGAAGCGTTTTTCCAGTGAATTCATCAGGTCGACAGTTTCCGGAAACAAGAATCCTGTGTCGAGTGTCAGTATCGGCGTACCGGGATCAATTTCCTGCATCATATGCAGCGTAACGATGCCCGTTGCTTGAAAGCTCGTTACGATGGCGAGCTTCTCGCCAAAAGTCTTGTTCGCCCAACACAGGATTTCGCGTGGACTGGCGCTTTCAAATTGTTCTGCTAGCCGGTTGATCTGTTCAGCGCTCGTGTTCGATCCCAACACTTTGAACTCCTCTTCCGCGATAAAACACTTAAACAAAAAGCGCTTCGGATTATCCGAAGCGCTCCAACATTTCTGAACGACTCTGCTAGCGTAAATTTCCTGCCAGCAGTGGATAACCCAGCCTCTTCGGCTTGGTACAGCGACAACAACAAACGTGGCAGCGGTGGTTCTGGTTTGTTAGCATCGTCCCATTCTTTCCTTGCATCGTGCAACAAAAAAAAGCCCCGTGTCGTAACGGGGCTGTTTGTTTCGGTTTAATCCAGGTCTTCAGCGACCTAGCGCAGCTCCACCGTACGACTATCGAAAGATAGTGTCTGACAACAACAGGCGGAACAGCAAGTGCGGATCATTATGATATCCTGAATTCTTGACTAAGTGCAGCAGAGCTTAGCGCATGTTTGCGCCTTTGTCAACTCATTCGCTGGAATTCGTTTCCCAGCCCCAACAATTCATTTTGAATGCGAAGTCTCGGTCAGGTGCTACTCATGCGCAAGGCGCCGTCAAGACGAATCGTTTCGCCATTGAGCATTTCGTTTTCCACGATTTGCTGAGCCAACTGCGCGTATTCCGAAGGCAGACCCAGGCGCGAGGGGAAGGGCACTTGCTTGCCAAGCGAGTCGCGGACGGCTTCCGGCAGGCTGCCCAGCAGCGGCGTATCGAAAATGCCCGGCGCGATCGTACAGACGCGGATGCCATTTCGGGCAAGATCGCGCGCGATCGGCAAGGTCATGCCGACTATGCCGCCCTTAGATGCTGAATAGGCCGCTTGTCCTATTTGCCCCTCAAATGCGGCAATGGACGCGCTGTTGACGATCACGCCCCTTTCTCCGCCCTCGTTTGGCGCATTGCTTGCCATCATCGCCGCGGCAAGACGAATGACGTTGAATGTGCCGATCAAATTGATACGAATAACCGTCTCGAACAAGTCCAGCGAATGAGGTCCGCGGCTGCTGATCGTACGGTTGGCGAGTCCAACACCGGCACAAATGATAACTGCGTTAAGACCGCCGAATGCCACAACTGTCAGATCCAGCGCTGCTTGAACTTCTGACTCGCTCGTTACATCCGCCTGGACGAAGCGCGCGCTAGCGCCTATGGACTCCGCGAGCGCGCGACCCTTTTCGACGTCGCGATCGAGAAGTACGACCTTTGCGCCTTGCGCGGCAAAACGTGCCGCGGTCGCGCCGCCCAATCCCGATGCGCCGCCGGTGACTAGCGCTACAACCCGATCCATTCTCACGGTATTCGCTCCCTGTAGACTATGGAAACAGAAAACGGGCGGTCGACATCATCGTCAATACGCCTTTTCTCATTGCGATATTGCCAGGAAATCGGGAAACTAGCGCCCGTTGGAGCTCCTCAAGCTGTTGAGGAATTTCTGGTTGGTGTCGTAAAGACGGAAGTTATGCAGCAGTTGTTCGGTGGCGCCGACAATTCCTTCCGGCTGCTCCGCCAAATGAGACCACATGCGCCGCATGGTATACACGCGCTGCAATACATCGGGACCAAGCAGCAGTTCTTCGCGACGGGTAGAGGACTGATCGATATCAAAAGCCGGGAAGATCCGCCGCTCCTGCAGCTTACGGCTGAGGTGTAATTCCATATTGCCCGTGCCCTTGAATTCCTCGTAGATGACGTCGTCCATCTTGCTGCCGGTATTGACCAGGCAAGTCGCGACTATGGTCAGGCTGCCGCCTTCTTCGACGTTGCGAGCCGCGCCAAACAGGCGCTTTGGCGGGTGGATCGCGGAGGGATCCAGACCCCCGGAAAGAGTGCGCCCACTAGATGGAACGACGAGGTTATAGGCCCGCGCCAGACGAGTGACGCTATCCAGCATCATCACAACATGGCACCCGACTTCGACCAGGCGCTTGGCGCGTTCCAGCGCCATTTCGGCAACCCGGACATGGTGATGAACCGGATCGTCAAAGGTAGATGCGATGACTTCGGCATCAACGGAGCGATCCATATCAGTCACTTCTTCCGGGCGCTCGCCGATCAGCGCAATCATCAGGTGCACTTCAGGGTAGTTGTGGCTAATCGCGTTGGCGATGTCTTTTAGAACAGTGGTCTTGCCCGCTTTGGGTGGCGAGACGATCATGCCACGCTGGCCGAAGCCGATCGGCGCAATCAGATTCAACATGCGAGTGGACATGATGCGCGGCAGAGTTTCCAGGTTGAAGCGTACTTCAGGGAAAATGGGTGTCAATCGTTCGAAATTGGACCGCTGCCGGATTTCGTTAGGGTTAAGGCCATTGACGGAGTCCACACGGAGCAAACCGAAGTAGCGCTCGGTGTCTTTTGGCGGGCGCACCTGGCCGATCAACATGTCACCGGTACGCAGGTTGAACTTCTTGATTTGCGTCTGGCTAACATAAATATCGTTCTTGCCCGGGAGATAACCTTCGGCACGCAAAAAACCGATGCCGTCGTCCACCACCTCTAGTATACCGCCACGGAGCTCGTGACCGCGTCGCACCGCGTCCTGACGCATCAGACCGATTATCAGGTCCTGCTTCTTCAATCGGCTAAAGCGTGGCACATTGTGGTCGCGCGCCAAATTGCGTAATTCGGGAAGGGTCTTCGTTTCAAGTTTTGCGATATTCATTCTGATTGTCCTGGGTTAATCTGTTGCGGCAGGGGCGTATTGTGGGGTCGCCGCGCGAACTGAGAGTATATCCTTTGCACGTTCACTGGATTTGTGGATTATTACCGGGAATCCGTTTCCTCGAGAACCTGAGAGATGACGCCCCCACAGACACTAAAGATGGAGATGCTCAACTGATCGGGATCCTGATAGACGGGTGACCTTCAAGAGATGCTCACTTACTTCGCTCGTTACGTGGCAAGCCAAAAGAGGTTTTTTGACACTCCACGCCTATTCGTTTTCTTGTACAAAGGTGGAAAAACGAGCTTACGAGTTTCAATGTAACATAGAATGTATGTCGCGTCAATTGGAAAACAGGGGATTAACAGGATCTATTTAGGCAGCGAAGAGAAGTTGGCTGGCGCAGCGCGATTGAATTGAGAGATCCCCGCCGGCAGGCGGGGATCATCAGTGCTGCTTCAGTAATACTACATGTCCAAATCGTCGTGCAATTCGGCAACTTCCTCGTTCAATTCCGCCAGCGCGGCGGCGACGGTGGCATCGCCACTAACGACTTCGGCGATCACGTTTGGCACCAGACCGCGCACAGCGCTGTAGCTCGGAAGACCGGGGGACGAATATATGCTGACGCTTTCGTCAGCCAGAATGCCTTGTACTTCTACAAAGCGGTGATAGGGCATCCGCGGCTCTGTAAAATCGTCCTCGGTGACCTCGATATCGTTGCGAATGCTGAAGTAGCCGGTGGCGCCCGACCAGGCAAGCTGTGCCTCGGCGCCGGCGAGGAACTTAACAAACAGCCAGGTGGCTACTTCTTGCTCCGGCGTTGCGGTCAAGATCGCCTGACTAGGCACGAAGAGTTGAAGCGTGGGACCGACCCCGTCGGCGCCGGGGAATCCAGAGACCACCCAATCATCGGTCATTTCGGCGGTTGCGGCGTCCCAGGTGACAAATGGAATGCCCGCAGAACTGCCAGCGGCAAATGGCGTGATGCCCACCGAGAAGTCACCCGTATTTTGGTAACGTTCCGCGAACAGATAAGCACAATTGTTTTCCAACATCCGCGTGAACGTTTCCAAGGTGGCGGCCACCTCGTCAGATTCAAAGATGTACGCGCCGGAGTCGGAATCAAAAATTGCGCCGCCGTGCGCGGCGACAAAACTCTCGAAGTGCGATGTGCCGGTATCCATGGGGTAGCCCTGGTACATCTCGCTGGCGCCGGCCGCGCAGGATATTTCTTCAAACTCTGCCAGCGTCTCTGGCGGGCGCCGTTCAAAGCCCAGCGCTTCGACGATGTCAAGATTGGTATAGAAGACGTTAAGCGAATTCTGATTCGCCCAGGCGACGCGCATGCCATAAAACGGCGCGAAGTCCAATTGGTTAACGTCAAGCAGATCGAAGTTGAGATTGGCTTGCTCGTCCGCCGGGATGCCCCATTGCGGGCTGTTGAGTAATTGGTTTATGTCAACCACGACGCCTTCGTTAGCCCATCCGGCGATGGCGTTGGCGTATCCCGCAACCAGGTTCGGCAGCTCCCCTGCGAGAATGGCCGTGTTCATCAGGTCTTGAATTGGGCTATAGCTGCCCTGATGGATGGCTTCCACCGTGATTCCGTATTCGTTGCTGCTATTGAAGTCCTCGATCAATGCCGACATCGTTTCGGCTTGGGAACTGTCATCGGAATATTGATGCCAGTAGACAACCGTCTGCCCACTCGGATCAACACTCTCATAGTCTGTTGTGCTCTGCGCTTGAACCAGTCCAAGCGTTAGTACGCACAACATGAGCGCGATAATCATTCTTGTCTTCATAACTTGCATTTCTCCTTCGCATGAAATTAGCTATCGAAATAGGCGGCTGCTCCATACCCCCTCTTATGGGAGTCAGCCTCGAAATGAACACCGCGTTACGTCAATGCGGTGGAGGGTTCAATGCTAACCTCGGATACCTGTCTGCGCGATGCCTTCGGTGAATTGCTTCTGCGCCACGAAATATAAAATCAGAATCGGTATGACAGTAATCACGGAAGCCGCCATTTGCAAGTTCAAATCTCCGGGCGTGTCGGCTGTTACGAAATTGGACAAGCCAACGGCTATCGGACGCCAATCGTCGTTGATCGTGACCAGCAAAGGCCACATTAAGGCGTTCCAGGAGCCGATAAAGCCCAGCGTAACGATGGTCATAATTGGCGCCTTTGACAATGGAAGAACCACACTACGCAAGAACTTGAAGTGACCCGCCCCGTCAATCCGCGCGGCGTCCCACAGATCATTGGGGATTTGAATGAAAAATTGTCGTAGCAAAAAGATGTTGAATACGGACGCAAAGAAGGGGATGGTCAGAGCCGGCCAATTGTTGAACCAGGCGCCCACCGGGCCAAAAAGGCTCTCGCTCAAACGACCCAGCCAGATCACGGTCAAAAGATGGGGAATGAGCATCACGATGCCGGGGATCATCATTGTGGACAGGAAAAGGGCAAATATGAAGTTGCGCCCGATGAAGTTCATTCGCGCAAAAGCGTAGGCGGCGGGTATGCAGACAACGAGCGATCCCGTAACGCTGATCAAAGTAACGCGCAGGCTATTCCAAAGGTAGCCCGATACGCCGATCGACTGCAAGACGCCGGTTGTCGGATCCGTTGTCAACTCGATATCGAGAAAGTTAGCCCTGCGCAAAGCCGTGGCGTAGTTCTCCCAGAGCAAGTTTTCCGGCAGCAGCCGCGTCAGATTTACTTCGCTCAGGGTCATAAACGAGGCGCTGATCATCCAGAGGAAGGGACCCACCGCAACAATAACGCCGGCGAATAATACTGCGTAAATCGCGAGTTGCGTCCGGTTAACGCGCGGTGGTGGCAGCTTTTTCGCGTCGGATGCCACAAGATCACGGCTCTCACTACGCATAAAAGACTCGCCTCCCCATCACGCGGTTTTGGAAGAGCGTCATCAACAGTATCAGCGCGAAAAGTACGAAGGCCATGGACGAGGCATAGCCGTATCGATTGCTATTCTGCAGTTCGTCAAAGATATAGACGCTGGCCGTATTGACTTTGTTGCCCACCGCGCCCGTACGCAAGATCCAGATTTGCGTGAAGGCTTGAAAGGTGCCAATTATCGCCACCAGCGACAAGAAAAACACGGTGGGGGACAGCATGGGCAAAGTGATGTGGCGAAAGATGCGCCAGCCGTTGGCGCCGTCTATGCGAGCGGCTTCGTAAAGCTCGCCCGGGATATTGCCCAAGCCGGCCAGAAATATCACCGCGTCGTAGCCGATATAGGTCCAGGTCGAATAGATCATGATTACGACGAGCGCCAAGGCGGGACCCGCTAGAAAATCGGGGAGTCCGAGGAGATCACCCATAGAGCTGCGCTCCAGGATCCATCGCTGCGGCTCGATACCAAAGAGCGAAAGGGCGCGATTCGCCGGCCCAGTTTGACGCGCGGCAAACATGACCCGGAAGACGATCGAAGTCGCGACAAATGGTGTGATATAGGGTATGAAATAAACCATGCGGAAGAAGGCGCGGAAACGAATAGGTTGGAAAAGCAAATACGCCAGTACCAAGCCAACCGACAGTTGTACCGGCACGGTGCCAAATGCGTACATGACAGTAACCCAGAAGCCTTGCAGCAGGTCGTCATCTGCCGCGGAGAGGGCGGCGGGGAGTTCTGCCATCAGCATGTATCCGCCGACGGCGAGTGCGAGTCCGCTAAATGCAAATAGCGCGAAGCGCTTGTTATCCTGGGCTTTTATGCCACGTTGAAAGACATTCCAGGCCACGGCAATGAGCAAGACGCCGGCGCTGACGAAGACCAATTGGGACCAAATTGGCAGGGCTTCGCCGGATTCGCGGGCGGCATCAAGCGCAATTTGGATTTCGGACAGGGTGAGCTGCAACATGAAGGCGCCACTAACGATCAAAACAGTTGCAATGGCGCTCCGGATAATCAAGTCGTTGCCATGGGGTGACCGAAAAAACCAAGCCAGCAGCGCTGCGAGGCAAACAGCGATAAGCAGTCCGAGAATCATCAGGTTTCCGGCGGCGAGCACATCAGGCATGGCGAAACTCTCGCCAAGTTTTTCCATGAAAAGTTCCAGGCTGGTATTTTGTCCCCGAACTTGACGGGGGATCAGCATGATTGCGGGGATGAGCTTGAAAAACCAGTCAACGATCAGCAGCGTTGCGTAGCCGCAAACGGCTCCAGACAATAGATGCGCCGAGTCAGACGGCGCCTCAGACTGTCTCAGCGTACGTAGTAAACGCCGTATGATCAATAATGCAAAGCCAAAGGCGACGATCGCGAACCAGAAAAACACGATGTATGCCAGGTTGCCCAGCGCCTTCTCATAGTTGGCGAGTCCGTTGTAATGATCAGGGAAGCGGCGCCAGCGATGCAAGCTGACAAAGAAAGCGAATGCCACCGGGAAAAGCCCAAACAAGGCAATGAGGAGGCCGGCAGGCGCCAGAAATACGTAAGCGGTCAAGTTTTCCAGGACGATTCTACCGCGTCGCGTATCAAAAAAGCCCGGTCGCGGAAGATCTATTGCTCTTTGACGATTCATCAGCCGCTCGTTCGATCCATCCAACACTACTTATTATAGCTAATGCAAGACCTGAGTCCAAAAAAGACTAGCACCTGCGCCATCGGACGGGCTTGGCGGTCCACGACATACCTGGACAGATTTCTGCACATTTGCAAGATTCTGAACATTTTCCTAACATTTGACTGATATAGTGATGCGACCACCTGGCAAAATGCGCGCCTGGCTCACGGTACCCTTACCAATCGTTTGTTGGGTAAAAGGGGCAAACGCTTAGAGCGCGGCCAACAGATCGGAAAACGGCAAAAGTGACGGAAAAGACGATTCTGGTTGTGGATGACAAGGCGAGCGTCGTACAGATGCTTCGCGACTACCTGCGTGGCAAGGGCTATCATGCCGTAACCGCTTCCAATGGCCGCGAGGCGCTCTTCGTAGCACGTCAAGAAAAGCCCGATCTCGTTCTCCTGGATATCATGATGCCGGAAATGGATGGCTTCGATTTCGTGAGGACGTATCGTAAAGAGCGAGATACGCCGGTCATCATGTTAACAGCGCGAGTGGAGGAAACGGACAAGGTTATTGGCCTAGAGTTGGGCGCCGATGACTACGTAACCAAGCCCTTTGGGATGGCAGAGTTGCTGGCTCGCATACGTGCCGTGTTGAGGCGCTACGAAAGTGAGGCAACCCCTTCGGAGTTGATTCGCGTCCGCGATGTGACGCTGGACGGGGCGACCCGTCCAGCCAAAATCAGTGGCAGATCCATTGATTTGACCGCGTCTGAGTTTGATCTTCTAGCTATATTGATGCATTCGGCGGGACGCGTATTCACCAGGGCGGAGCTTCTGCATCGATTGCGGTTGGACGCCTATGAAAGGGTTGAACGCACGATTGATGTGCATATTCGCAACTTACGAACCAAGATCGAAAATGAGCCGGCGAAACCGTGCTATATCAAAACGGTATTTGGCGTTGGCTATCGATTCAATGATCAGGATACCTGACCTATGATGCGATCCCTTCGCTTCAAGTGGAGCCTTACGTTGTTCGCGACTAGTCTGGCGGGGATTTTGCTGGTGGGTGTGATTGCCACGAGTGTAAACTATCGTGAGTTTCGCCGCCATCGTGATCGGGAATTGCGATCGCTGTACGGTAGGCTTGTGGGCGAATTCTACAAACGCAACAAAGCATGGGACAAAATCGACATTATCAGGACCGGCATTTATGTCGACAAGCCTCTAATGGAGGCGGACTCCATTGATGCCGAAACCGCCCTACATTCATCGATTGTGGAAACACTGCATGGCGCATCGTTCGTGGTCGCGGACGAAGACGGCTTGGTTGTTCAGCCCGCCGGCGACTATCGCGCAGGCGACAAATTGCGGCCGGGCGAAACTGCACGTGGACTGCCCATCGTGTTGGATGGCAAAAAGGTCGCAACAGTTGTGGGCGTGGCCTCGCCGGGTTTCGCGCCCGCCGAATTGGATTTTCTGGGTAGAGTCAACCGGTTCCTGGTGGTGGCCGCGGGGTCTGCAGTGTTCTTGGCCGTTCTTGTGGGAACGTTAATCTCGAGGGCATTCCTGCAACCCTTGACGGAACTGACCGGCGCCATCCGCAAAATGAAAGTTGGCGAATTCGATCAAAGAGTGCCGGTGCGCGCCAATGATGAACTAGGCGAGCTAGGAAGCGCGTTCAATCAGCTTGCGGAGGAGCTGCAGCGCGTGTACAAGCTCCGCAAACAGATGACGGCCGATATTGCTCATGAACTGCGCACACCTCTCACTGTGATATCGGGCTATCTCGAGGGATTGCGAGAAGGCGTCATCCCTGCAACGGGTGAAAACTTTGAAGTGATTTATCAGGAAGCTCAGTTGCTCAATCGGCTTGTGGAAGATCTGCGGCTCCTGTCATTGGCTGATGCCGGCGAACTAAATTTGGTATATCAACCTGTGCGTCCGCGTGAGCTTCTGGCGGGCGTCGCCAAGTCGTTTTCACCGATGGCGGAGTCACACTCCGTCGACTTGACTGTCGCCGTGCACCAGGATACAAAAGTGGCAGAGCTTGACCGAGATCGCATGACGCAGGTATTAAGGAACTTAGTCAGCAATGCGCTTCGCTATACCGTGGAGAACGGCCAAATCGAGCTGTCTGCCGAGCCGGACGGTGATCAACTCCTATTGGCGGTCAGCGACAACGGAAGCGGCATTCCCCAAAATGAACTGGAGAACATATTTGAGCGCTTTTACCGTGTTGACAGCGCCCGATATCCGACCGACAAAGCCAGCGGTCTGGGCTTGGCAATTGCCGCCTCGATTGTCGAGGCCCACGGTGGACGAATCTCGGCGACGAGCAGGCCCGGCAGCGGCACCAAGGTGATGATTTGGCTGCCCCTAAAAGCCGATATGGAAACGAATTGAGCCCGGAAGACGAGAGACTCGGGAATCCCGCTTCCGTCGAAGGACTATCCAAAGCGTGATACAATCAGCGGCGAACTGACCACACTCTGGGATATCGGCAATGCCTAGAATCCATGTCCTTGGCGCCCTCGTGTACGATCTGGTGTTTAATGTGCCGGATTGGATTGAACCCAATCGTGCTGTACATGCGTCCCAGGTGACCCTATCCCCCGGCGGTAAGGCGTTGAATCAGGCCGCGGCCGCCTGCCTTCTCGGCGGCGAAGTTGCGCTGATTGGATGCGTGGGCGACGACCTGTTCGGCGCTGAAATGCTACAGGAATTGCAGCAGATCGGCGTGAATGTCGAGCATGTCATTGTGCACGATTCCGCTCGGACCAGTTTGGCCAGCATTGTGGTCAAAGACATGGTGCCAGGCTTTATCGGCGCGCCGGACGCCAGCCGCAAGCTCAACGAGCGCGATATAGACAAGGCCCTGCAGTGTTTGAAACCTGACGATCTGCTGCTTGTTGACTTCGAAATACCCCAGCCGCTGGTCCATTATGCGCTGACAATCGCACGAAACTCCGGCGCCACAACTGTAGTAAACCCCGCGCCCTTCTTTACCCGTGACGCTTTTGTATTCGGCTATCTTCCCCTGGTGGATATCATCGTACCCAACATGCTGGAGGCACAACTGATCGCCGGGGCCGACAGCGATGACCCGGCCGAATTAGCGCGTCGATTGCTGAAGATGGGTATCAAACAGGTTGTGTTGACGCTGGGAGAAGATGGCTGCATTCTCTATGAGAATAAGCGCAAGTTGGCGCAAGCCGCGTTCGCGGTCGACGTCGTGGATACTACTGGCGCAAGCGACGCCTTTGTTGGCGCCTACGCGCTTTCGCTGGCCCAAGAGTGGCCCGATAAAAGGGCGCTGAAATTCGCCACAGCGGTGGCTGGACTCGCCTGTACCAAACACGGCACTATGTCGTCGTTGCCGCGATTAAGCGACGTAGACTCACTTTTAGAAGCGGATAGTTTGTAAATGCTTACGATGCGGGTAGTTGCGTAACCGGCCATATTGTCACGGGTTTTAGACTATGAAAACGTTGTTTGCCAGACGCAACAAATACAAAACGCTTGATGACAAGGCTCTGGTAGACTTGGCTGCCGACGACAAGGAGGCATTTGGCGAACTCTACGAGCGCTATTTATTGAGGATGTATAACTATATCTATTATCGCACGGGAAACACGCACGATGCCGAGGATCTGACCGCCAAGCTGTTTCATCGAGCGATGTCTCATATAAGCGCTTATGTCGAAAGGGGTGTGCCGTTTCAGGCATGGCTCTATCGAATCGCTCACAATTTGGTTGCCAACTGGCATCGCGATCAGGGCAGGCGCAAGATCATCGCGCTTGATGACTTTGTCGCACATTCGTTGCAGTCCGAGGCGCCGGATCGCTGGGCCGAAGAGCAGGAAGAGCGACAGCATTTGATGGAGGCGGTACGCCGATTGCCCGATGATCGTCAACAGTTGCTCTTGCTGAAGTTCATCGAGCAATTGTCCAATGCCGAAATCGGCGAAATCATGGGTCGAACAGAAGGGGCGATCAAGTCGCTGTATCACCGGACATTACTGGCATTGCGGGAAGATTTGCAGCAACAGGAAGATATCGGCGCCGCTCGTCGTTTAAGTGGAAAAGAGGGATAAAAGCGATCATGGATTCACATGCTGATGCGAACATGCAAGACCTTGTCGATAACATCACCGGCGTGCTGCAACAGGGAAAAGCGATCGACCCGCTTCTTGACCTTTCTGACGGCGCCGACGAAGAATATGCAGGTCTGGTCTCTGTTGTTCAAGGCTTGCACGAGACGCTGGTTCCTGTTGAGCCGAGCGCAGGATATGTAGTTCACTTGAAATCTCAACTACTGGATAGCCAACCGGGCGTGATGGCACGACTACGGCAAATGCCCGCGCGTGTTCATTTTGCGGCGATTCTTGCTGTATTTGCTGGCTTCGGTTTATTGCTCACCCGGCGACTATTTGGCTCTTCCGATGCGCAGGACATCACCGAGGAAACTGTCGCGACAGCACTTTAAGCGGGACCTGGGGCGCGGGCACACGCGCGTCTTATACGACTGCGGATAGCTGGCTGGGAACGGCCGATTCCTCCGATTTGCCGGATTAGCCAATGATCGCGCCTGATACGTTTGCGCCCGTCCGTTTCCTCCCGGCATACGATAGCATTCTCATCGCGTACCGGGATCGGTCACATACCCTCCCCGAAGAGCATCGCAAGAAAGTGTTTCTAAGCGCCGGTCGCGTTGTTGGCACGGTCTTGATTGACGGGTTCGTCGGCGCAACATGGAAGGTCCAGAAGGACAAAGATTCGGTCACCCTGCAAATTAAGCAATTCGAGCCACAATCACAGAAATGCGCGCAGGCACTACGCGAAGAGGGGAACCGGCTGATCCAATTCTTTGACGAAAAGGCAATTCGCCAAACTGTTGTGATCGGTAGCTACGTCTGAGCGCCTGCGCCACACTCTACTCGATCGCGCTTTTGCATGGTAGCCTGTTGTCGTGACGTTCGAAGGGTAGACATGGCGCGCTGATCATGGCATCGGCACAGAAGATTACCGCCTTGCGCGGAATGCGTGACGTATTCAGCGCTGAATACGGCCAACGCAAACAAATTCAAACGCAACTCGAAGGGCATCTGCGCCGCCATTCATTTGTGCCCATCGATTTGCCGATCCTGGAAAATACCGAACTCTATCTGCGCAAATCCGGCGAAGACATCGCTTCCCGCTTGTACGAATTTGACTTTAAGAGCCGGCGTATTGCCTTGAGACCGGAGCTTACAGCGTCAATCTTGCGGGCTTATGTTGAGCATTTGCAGGACGAGCCGCTACCTCTGCGGATACAGTATGCAGGTCCAGTCTTTCGCTACGAAAAACCACAACAAAACCGCTTCCGGCAGTTCACTGTTGCCGGCGCCGAGCTTCTTGGCGCGGCAGGGACGCTGGCGGATGCCGAGATACTTTACTTGGCGTGCAGCGGAATGCAGGCGCTGGGCATTCGTAATTATCGTCTGGTTGTTGGTCATAGCGAGGTGTTGGAAGGATTTTTGCGTTCACTGGGCTTGCGCAGGCAACTTTTGAACTTTCTGCTTCGAAATATGGAAAATGTCCGCAAACGGGGCATGGATTCCGTCATTGATTCTCTCTTTGATCTGTATCCTGATCTTGATGGTCTCGGTACCAATCGTTCGGGTTTTCGACCTGCCGACGGGGTCAAGAGTCAGCAGCTAATTGATGTATTGCGCGAGATGAGTGATGGTGAAGCGCATCAAGCGATCACGGACTTTCTGCACAGCCTCAATATCCGCATAGATACCAATCGCGATGAAGAAGAAGTTATCGACCGGCTATTGCACAAGATTCGAGAAGATGAGCAAGCGCCGATAGTTCGGGCCGCGCTTGGTTATATGAGAAAGCTTAGCGACCTAACCGGTCCAACGGAAGATGTCCTGGGCCAGGCGCGCGACCTGTTCGCGGAATACCGCGTCGACCCAGGCGCATTGGACAGGCTCGAGGAAACCTTGGCTCAACTCCGTCTGTTCGGTGAACTTGACGGGGACATCCACTTGGACTTGGGGCTGAACAGAGGACTGCACTATTACACCGGCTTGATGTTCGAGATCCACTTCCCAAACGATAGCGGCGAAGATATCCAACTATGTGGTGGCGGTCGCTACGATAATCTAGTTAGTGTTCTGGGCGGAAATGAGCCGACTCCGGCGGCAGGTTTCGCTTTTGGCATCGAGAGAATCGCGAGTGTATTGAGCTCCGGTGAGGATCTGTCGCTAAATCGCCCAGACGTTTACGTCATTCCGGTAGAGGACAGTGACCTCGCCTACAGTCTACAATTGGCAAATGGCTTGCGCGCGAAGAGCCTGGTGGTGGAGGTCGGCCTTGACGAGCGCAATTTGCGCAGGAGCCTCAAACACGCTGACCGTAAGGGCGCGGTCGCGGTTGTCATCGTTGGGGAGAGGGAACGCAAGCAAGGGCAAGTCGTCTTACGAGACATGCGCAATCATCAAGAAATGCAGGTCGCTCAGGAAGATGTCCCTGATGTTGTGACGAGGATGTTCACCGAGCATGATTGACAGGATTCCTGCCAGTAATCTGATATTGGCTTTGCCAAGCAAGGGAAGGCTGGGGGACGCCTCCGAGAGCTTTTTCGGTCGGGCGGGCTTGCAGATATACAAACCCAATCGGCGCCAGTACACGGCGACGATACCAAGTTTGCCTAGTGCTGAGGTCGTCTATCAGCGTCCGCGCGATATCCTCGGCAAGGTTGGCGAGGGGCGCGTCGATATCGGCATCACGGGCTTCGACATCGTTGCCGAATATGGCGGCGAAACAGAAGATGTGATCATCATTGACAAGCTTGGATTTGGCAAATGCGAGTTACTCCTGGCTGTGCCGGACTCCTGGATTGATGTCACCTCGATTGCCGACTTGGCCGACCTGAGTTTGCGCCATCATGAACGCGGCAAACAGGTGCGTATCGCCACCAAGTATGGAAACTTGACCAAGGGCTTCATGTACCGTCAGGGCATTTCCCAGTTTCTGCTGGTTCACGCCGATGGCGCTATGGAAGCGGCGCCGCGCATGGGATACGCGGATTTGATAGCTGATCTGTCGGAAACGGGCACGACCTTGCGCGAGAACCATCTGCGACCAATTGATGGCGGTACGATAATCGCTTCGCAAGCTGTGCTGATCGGTAATCGGCGTACCTTGCAAGAGTCGCCGGCCAAGCTGGAAACCTTGCGCGAGATGATCGAGTTAATAGAGGCGCATCGTCGCGCCCGTCGCTTTGTATCGCTGCGCGCGAACATCCGCGGCGAATCCGTCGCTGATGTACAGCGGCGAATTCTTGCCAACCCCGCCTTAAGCGGAAGCAAGGGGCCCGGCGTCGTTGAAGTGGCTAGTCCGAAGGGGACAACCGATAAATGGTTCGAGACCAATCTGTTGGTGCCATCGGATCTGATCCACAAGACCATGCAGCACCTGCGCGATCTGGGCGGCACAGATATCATTGTAACGCGGCCGAATTATGTCTTCGACGAAAAGTCGGAAACCTACGAACGCTTTGAATCTTCGCTTTACAACGACAAAGTTATCAAGTCGAGAGATTAGACTATGAGCAAAGTTGGCATCATCAATCCGGGCGCCATGGGCATATCCATCGCTGCGTCGGCGCGGGCTGCCGGGCACGATGTAGTTTGGTCATCCGCCGGTCGTAGCTCGGCGAGTCGTCAGCGGGCTGCGGAACATGGCTTGCTTGATGTCGATACGATTGACGATCTGTGTTCGACTTCTGAATTTATTGTGTGCGTCTGCCCGCCACATGCCGCAGAATCCGTGGCGCAATCGGTCGTTGAAGCCGGATTCCGCGGATTGTATTGTGATGGCAACGCCATCGCGCCGCAGAAGGCTGTCGCAATTGGAAGCGTAATGAGCGCGGCGGGCATTGACTTTGTCGACGGCAGCATCATCGGTCCGCCGGCTTGGAAGCCCGGCACAACTCGCTTCTACTTATCCGGCCCGTCAGCCGCGCAAGTTGCCGACCTGTTTGCGGGCACTGTCACGGAAGCGATTGTGATAGGCGACGAGGTCGGACGAGCCTCGGCGCTCAAAATGGTATTCGCGTCACAGACCAAGGGATTCACGGCATTGCAGTCGGCGATTCAAGCGGTAGCAGACCGACTTGGGGTGAGAGAAGACTTGTATCGCGAGTGGGAAAGGCGCGATCCAGACTCCGCAACCAATGCACAGAACAGGTTGCGTGGCGTTACGGATAAAGCTTGGCGCTTCACGGGCGAAATGAAGGAAATCGCTGATACCTTCGAAATGGCGGGCTTGCCGAACGGATTCTTCCTCGCCGCCCACGAAATCTACCGGCGCATGTCCCATTTCAAGGACGGTGACGAATTGCCTAAGCTCGAAGATGTTCTGGGTGCTTTGACAGACCCTGACCGCTAATCGGTGCTTTTCAGCGCCTCAATCAAGTCCGGCATACCCTCGAATACGTAGTCCGGCTTTATCTCGCTCGCGGCTGAACTCGCTTCATCTTCAACCCCGGTCATGACTAGCGCAGTCTTGATGCCAAGCGCTTGCGCACCCTCGATGTCAGTTCCGATGCGATCGCCGATCATCAGCGTATTTTCCGGGCCTGTGCTCAGTTGACGAAGCGCGGCCTCGAACATGCCGCTTGCCGGCTTCCCGATGATTTTCGGTGGCTGACCGGTTGCCGCCTCGATCAGTGCCAGAATGCTACCGGCACCCGGAACCAAGCCCTCGGGAGTTGGAAATGACGAATCCGGATTTGTGCCGATGAATCCCGCGCCACCGCGAATGAGCAACGTGGCTTTCCGTACTTTTTCGTAGGTCAAATCAAAGTCGATACCACAGACGACCAAAGCTACTTCATCGTCTGAAATCGTGAAATCGGCATCGGTCAAGATTTTCTTCAGGCCTGCGCCGCCGACCACAAAAATGCGCGTGCCGGAGGGATACTTTGTCTGCAAATAGCTAGCGGTTGCTGTCCCGCTGGTGACAATGTGCGAGGGCAGGAGTCCACTTATGCCGAGTTTCGCGAGTTTTTCAACATAGTCTATCTGGGTATTGCTACTGTTGTTCGTGGCGAGCACAAAATCGATGTTGTTACGGAACAAATAGTCGAAGAAGCCTGGTAAGCCGGGCAAAGGCTGCATGCCGCGCCACAAGACACCGTCCATGTCGGAGATAATCGCACGAATGTCCTGGAGCAAAGTAAGTTTCCTCACTGTCGTCGGATCAAGCGGTTATTCTAGCACGTGTAAGGGAATTTTAAGTTCGCAGTTGAAGCATTCGATCAACTGCCACGCAGGAGATCCAGGATCTGCTGCTCGAGCGCCCACAATTCGTGGCTTTCCTGCGCGCGCAGCAGGGCGCCTAGATGCGGATAGCCCGCCTCATATTCGCGTGCCCATTCTTTGGAAAAGTCGCCGCTGCGGATCTCCTCCAAGGTGGCTTCCATGAGTCCTTCCAGCTTCAGTTCTTTGAAGCGGGGAAGCCGGCTGAAGATACCGTATTGCCCGGTAAGCGACGACAGACGCATCGCGTGCAACAAGCCGCCCTGCGCCACGCGGGACAAATAGTCTGTAAATTCTCCCGACAAAATCAAGTCCGTCATCACGGCTTCCGCCGGGTAACCAACTTCCAGCAAAACGTGAGCCGCAGTGGTCATCACATGGTGGAAGGCGGGCAATATAGCTTGCTGCACAAAGAGGTCAAGCTGCGCCTCCTGGCGCATGGAGACTTCAATGGCGCCCGCCTTCAAGCTCCCCATGGCCTTCGCCAAGGCCAACAGCGACTCCCAGGTAGTGCCGGTTGCATCTTGCCCAACGCCGACGAAACTAAAAAACCCGCTGCCATCGAGATAGCGCGTTCGTACTGCGGCGCCAATGGTACGTGGCGCGATCATACCGACATCAATGAAAGGCGGCGGCTCCACGAAGCCGAAGGCAATATTGTAACCGTTGGCAAAAACCAGCATGTGTCCTCGCTGCAGGGCGGGCGAGATCGTCTCCAAATACACCTCGGGCAAGACTTCGTCGGGAAGCAACAGCAGCAAGATATGGCTCTTGGGTATGATCTCCTGGATATCTTGCGGTTCGAAGCCATCCTCACGGGCATGATCGCGAGTCTCGTCTTCACGCAGCCCGATCAACAAGCGAATGCCCGAATCGTGCAGGTTTCTTGCGACCGGGCGCCCCAGATTCCCGTAACCGATGATGCCGACAGTCTTGCCGCTAAGCACCTTGAGTTTGGCGTCGTTTTCATGGTAGATGATGCTCATTGCGCACCTTTGACTAGACCTTCTCGCTGGGGATGAGACAGGCGTTTATTCCAGATTTCAAGATCAAAGCCATTGCGGAAAAAGCCGTAGCGCTGATAGAGTCGTTGTGATGGAAGGTTGCTAAGCTGTGTATTGACACTGATTGTCGTGATCCGGCGCCTTTCGAAGTCGCGCAGTTGACGCTGGAGAAGTGCTGAGCCGATATTGTTCTTTTGCAACTCAGGTACGACCGCCAGCCGAGCTAAATGGCCGATCTCACGATGCCTCGTGCTGACCTGGTAACCGACGATGTCTCCCTCAAATTCGGCAATTGTAACAGTTGCGGCTAAACGCAGCGCCTGGCGCAGATCCATCTGTGACAGACGCCAAGTGTGGCGGAAGGCCATCCGATCTATCTGGGTTATGGCCGGCAGATGCTCCATTTCAGCAGGTCGTATCTCTAGTGATGGTTTGGGCTGTCGGGGATCGTAGTCGCCGAGGTAGTTAAAGGTGATGATATCGTCCCAGTATATAAAACCGTAATCACGCAGGTAAGTGGGCAGCCAATTGGTAACCATCAATACCATGACGTTGCGAATGCCGAGATCGAGGCATTTTGCCTCCGCGCATTGCCATAACTCTCTTACGATCGTTTCCGGCATAATGCCATCACGGATGCCCATGAGGCGGATCCAGGACGATCCATAGTTTTCCGGCGACAAGCCAATGTAACCAACTAGCTGTTCGCCGTCCCATGCCAGGAAAACCAGCACATCTTCACGATCCAGCCAACGGCTGGTTGTATACCAATCCAGGTGCTTGTGTGTCCATTGACTGTACCAGGACAGGTCTAGAATTTCGCTGCGGAAACGCCGATCGTATGGCGTAATGTGAAGCCGCGTTCCAAGCATCAGGAATGTTTTTTCATCCGCTTGACATAACTTCGGGCTTCCAAAGCGAAGATCTTGCACAGCCTGCGGTCCAGCAAGCGCGTGGCAAGTCGTTTATCGGTCTCTTCAACAGTTTCGGACGACGTGATGACCGTGGGCATACGCGACAGATAACGGTAGTCAATAATCTGGAAGAGTTTTTCTTTCGCCCATGGTGTAGCGCTGGCCATACGCAAATCATCGAGCACGAGATACGGTACGTTGACGATCTCGTGAAATCGTTTGTCGAAATGCGCATCCGAACGCGGATTGAAAGTCAGCCGCAGGTAGTCCAATAAGTCGGGAACGGTTGTAAACATGACGTCGTGGCCACGCTCGTGCAAATCGTAGGCAATGGCAGCCGCCAGGTGCGTCTTGCCCGAACCGTACTCGCCCATGATATACAGCCAGCCCTCCGGATTGGCCGACCACTGTTTGGCAGCTTCTTTCGCCTTCATTAGGCTGGCGGATTCGTTTCGGTCATCGCTCCTGGTAGAGAATTTGTCGAAGCGCATATCCTGATATAGGTGCATATTGAAAATGTCATTTTCGTTGGACTGTGTGCGATACGCCTTGCGGTAGTCCGGGGCATGAATCTTTATGTGCTTAACGAGTGGCCGCTCCTTAATGCGGCTGCCAAGGCGTGGATCCAAATCGTCGATCGGCCTGTTGGTTGTAATGACCGTCGGCAGCGCTTCGACGTGCCGGTGATTCAATAGCTGAAACAGTTTTTCTTTGGCCCAGTCGCTTGGCTTTTCCACACCCAGATCATCCAAAACCAAGAAGGCTGAGTTACGGATTCGATCAAAATAGGTGTCGAACGAGCTCTGAACACTCGGATCGAACGTGGAACGCAGTAAGTCGAGCAAATCCGGCACCGTGATAAACAGAACGCGCTCGCCGTATTTTTCCAGGCGCCAATTGGCAATCGCCACGGCCAAATGTGTTTTGCCACAGCCGTAGCGCCCCTCATACACGATCCAGCCCTTTGGATTGTCCGCGAAGAGTTGAGCCGAATGCTTGGCATTGTTGAGTGAACTGACGACGTTCTGAGTATAGCTGGTACCAGTCAGATCGGTCTGAAACTTCTCGAAGGTCTTATCCTTGTAAGCCTCGAGGTTTCCGAAGCGGCGCAGACGCGCCTGCATTTCGCGATCGTCCTGGATCGGATTGTTGGGGCAGCGCTGAAACTTGCCAAAGCGCGGATCGTCCAGCGGGACATCCAGAGCATAAACACCTTTACCGCCGCATACAGGACAAGGTTCAGCTTTGTCTTGCGGGTCGCGACAGATGACCTGCTGGGGAAGCTCGAGCTCGGTTTCCGGCTCAACTTTCGATGTAGTCTTTCCATTCCCCGGCGGTGTACTGTTTGTGCCGCTCAAGATGTCGTCCAACTTTTTCACGACTGCGTCCTTCTTGCCGCCAACTATCAAGCACCTTGCGGATGTATTTCCAATTGCGGGCGTTGCGCTCGACCGCGTATTTCATCGCATCCTCGATCCAGTCTGGGGGGAATTCCGATTCCGCTTCGCGGATGGCATCGACAATCATAGGGGTCAGCACGCCAATATTCTCTTCGTATAGCCCGTATAGCGTTGGTCGAGGCGGCAGGATTTCTATCTCGTCTTCGCCGGCGGGTATCCATTCTCCGGCGACAAGCTGCTTGTGCAAGGTTTGGCCAGCCGCATCGCTGAGCAAAAAGAAACGCCTTTGCGATCCTTTGTGGGCAACATCCGCCCGCAAGAGGGTGCCGCGTTCTACAGCTCTATCAAGCGCGGCATTGAGCGATTCGCTAGGCTGGCGCGAACTTTCAGCCGTCTCAAGGCAGTCCATCAAATGCTGGTTCGTGAGCAACTCTTCATAACGTAGATAGCGATAGTTGCCTTCTTTCTGCTGCAACGCGGAAAGACAAAAGAGCGTCAGCTTTAACTCCGCGAGATCATCAATTCTCAGCAGGACGGACTCAAGCAACTGCGCCGGCACCGCGACGACCTCATCTCGCATCACGAACCCCGCCAAGCTGTCGTTCATATCGCTCATTCCAGATTACTTAGATCGACCCGCTTCATGTTGACATCCATGAATTTGGTAATCGATTTCTCGAAGTATAGTTGGATAGTACCGGTGGGTCCGTGACGATGTTTCGACAACATCACGTCCGCTTGATTGGGAAACTCAGTTGTATCCGGGTTGTAGACCTCGTCGCGATACAAGAACAATACAGCATCCGCGTCTTGCTCGATGCTCCCGCTTTCACGCAGATCGGACAATTGCGGTCGCTTATCTTGTCGCTGCTCGACCGCTCGCGAAAGTTGCGCTGTTGATATGATTGTGACATTAAGTTCGCGAGCCAGATCTTTGAGCGACCGGCTGATATAGCTGATCTCTTGCACTCGGTTGTTTTCGTAAGCCTTGCCGGCGGACATTAGCTGCATATAGTCCACCATCACGATTTCTAGTCCATACTCGTGCTGCAACCGGCGGCATTTGGTGCGCATTTCAATCGGTGTGATGGAAGGCGTGTCGTCGATGAAAAGCGGTAAACTGGAGATTCGGCTGATGGCTTCGGTGAAACGTGTATTTTCGCGCGCCGAAATATTTGCCGAGCGTAACTGTTGAATGCGAATGCCGGTCTCCATCGAAATTAGGCGCTGAACCATCTGCTCGACGCCCATCTCCATCGTAAACAGGGCGACACGAGCGCCAAGCCGCGCGACGCTCAATGCGACGGTCAACATCCAACTCGTCTTGCCCATACCGGGCCGCCCGGCAAAGACGATCAAATCCGACTTCTGAAATCCGCCCAGCAGGCCGTCAAGCGCTTTGAAGCCGGTCGGCAAACCGACCATGCCTCCGCCGTCGGCCAGAAGTCGTTCCATTTCATCGTAGTAGTCGCTGAGGGCATCGGAAATCGGCACGAATTCGCGCTTGATCTGGCTGTTGCTGACGGCGAACAACGCCAGTTCGGCATCGCTAATCACCTTGTCGATAGGTAATTCTTCGTCAACCGCCAGGCGACGAATCTCGTCCGAAGCAAACAGCATCTTGCGCCGGATCGAGGTGCGTTCTACCAGTTTGCCATAGTCTTCAGCATGAACCGACGATGGTGTATTGTTAACCAGGCTGGTCAGATAGGCTTGGCCGCCGACTTCATCCAGGGCATTAATATCCTGCAACTCACGCGTCAAGGTCACATAGTCGATTACGTCGCCGCGTTCCTGTAGGCGATTGAGCGCATTCCAAATGAATTCGTGCCTTTTGAGGAAAAAGTCATCGCCCTCCAAGAACGAGGCGATGGTGAGAAAGGCTTTGGGCTGCAACAGAATTGCGCCGAGCAAAGCCTGCTCGGCTTCGATACTGGCCGGTATTTGCAAGTGCGTTTGTGTCAACGGGTTTGTCATACGCTAGGTTCCGCAGGAACAACACTTCGGCGGCAGTTATTCCGCTGCGTTCTTACAACTGGCATCTGCATAGTTTGCTCGGATGACGATCGCCCGCTATTAGATCGGGACAACGACGGCGATTATTCATCTTCGTCAAAATCATCGAGATTGAGCGTATCTACGAAATCCGCAAAGGCGCTCAGCTTGGTCTCGTCGACCTTTTCCGAATGATCCATAGAGTCGGCCAAGTCATCGTCCAGCCCCAGAATCTCTGGCTCCACATTCCGGTCTGGCCGAATGCCGGCTTTGTCCATTACCTGTTTATCGACGTATATCGGCGCCTTGAGGCGAACCGCCAGAGCGATGGCGTCGCTGGGGCGGGAATCAATGTCTATCGTATCGCCATTGACCTCAATGTTGATCTGGGCGTAAAACACGTCCTTGCTCAGACTGTTGATGAAAATGTGGCGAACGGCGCCACCCATTTCTGTGATCGTGGCTTTGAGCAAATCGTGTGTCAAAGGTCGCTCACGCAGCATACCCTGCAGCTCCAAGGTGATCGCCTCGGATTCAAATGCGCCGATCCAGATCGGCAGATATCGTTCTTCCTGCGTGTCCCGCAAGACGACCAGGCGATGCTGCGACATCAGACTCACCTGGACACGGTCTACGATCATTTCAATCATGAAATTCGATCACTTTACTTCAGATTGGGCCTGCTCAGATTATACACCTATATCGCGGCACATCAAACATCTTGCATTTGATCGACCGAAACTTGATCGACCGAATCGACCGTGGTCGTCGCGGCTAAATCTACTATTTGACGCAGATTTTGACTACACTTCTAGCAGCCGACGCCACGAGGTTGTTCTTGCGTATTCTTCTAATCCTTGCCTTAATCGTGCTGGCAACATCTTGCCAGCCCATCGTCGAACGACTGCGCTCGGGTCATGCCCCCAGTGTCGGCTATCGTTACCTGGATCTGGTTTACAGTGACCAATTTGACAGCGCCGGCAATTGGACCAGTTACGATGGCGGCGACACGCTTCGGATGGTGGTGGAAGATGGGGCTTATAAAATCATGCTGGCGGCGCGCCAATATGTTTGGACGCAGTTGCCCTTCGCAACTGAAGATGTCGTCATTGAAGCGGAAGTTCGGCAACTTTCAGACTTTGATCATAACGCCTATGGAATCGCGTGTCGGCTCGATCCAGCAAACAGCGGCCGCGGCTATTACTTTTTGATAAGCGGCGACGGCTATTTCAGTATTCGCTGGAGCAATGGGCGCTCGTTGGATGTCGTCGTCAGCGCCAAACCATCGAGCATAATATACCGAGGCGCGTCGACGAATCGCATTCGGGCGATTTGCGTGGGAGATTATTTGGCGCTTTGGATCAACGATCAATTTGTGGCCGAAGCGCGGGACAACCGCGCCAGCGAGGGCGCGGTCGGTCTGTCGGCTGTGATGAACTATACGGGCAGGGCGGTCGAAGTGGCATTTGACGACCTTAAAATCTGGCGGTCTACGTTGACCGAGTCTGGCTCGCATGGTGACTAGGAGCCAGTTCTTGATTTCGCAACGGCAGTGGGCCAAGTCGCGTATACTGTACACGAGTAAAATCCGAAAACAGGTATAAGCAAATGGGACTGGAAGACACTATAGCGGAAGCCATTGTTTTGGCGATGGACGAGCTGGCCGGGAACCCGCAAAAGGCGGTCGCTTCCGCGATGGAATGTGAATCTGCGGCGCAATGGATCAAGCAAGAGCATACCAAACTCGCGTTGGTCGGCGGGGCAGAGATGGTGATTCCAGGCCTTCACGCTTTTACCATTCCTACTGGCATCAGCTACTTGCTGCACAAGATGGGATACATCAGTTGGGGCGTCGGCGCCTTGAAGGGCGCCTTCGTAGTCGAAACCGAAGCCTATTCGGATTTGCGCAATATTCTGGCGCTGTGGGCCAACAACAAGCACTTTGACGCCAGCATTATCGAACACCTCGCCATTTCGCTGGAGTGTTTCAGTTGGGCAATGTCTCCAGAGGGACAAGCCGTCATGCCCAAGCTGCTGGAATCGTCCACGGACGAGACGACTCTGCGCACCTATCATATTTTGCAGCGTTTGGTGGAGAACTACGTGGCGGGCGACGAACGCGGTCTGTTGATGCTGGAAGCGTTACGTGGACCTGCATTTGCCCAGGAATTGCTGCAGAGTGGCGAAACAAACGTGCAGCACCTTGACAACGAAGTCATGTTGGCTCGGCCTCTGGGGCGCAAAGTCAGTTGGCGTTTGGCCAGCAAACTTGCGTCTCGCTTGGGCGCACGCGTGCCGGCCAGGATGATCGTCGGCTTTGTTCCGCTGGCTGGCGCGGTCGTCAACGCCTTCCTCAATGTTCAGACCATGCAAAGTATGGCGGAAGCTGCGGAGAAATATTACGACCGACAACTGCGGCGCGAGCATCTGGAAGAGGCGCTGCGCTGACCTAGCCTTCCAGCTTTATTCGTTTGCTCGCAGCTTGTCCAGAATCTCCGTCAAAATCCCCTTGAATGATTCCAGGGTTTCTGCGTTGCTCAGCATCCGCAGCGGTATGGTCGGTCGACGATCGGACTTGTTCAGGGGCAAGCGAGTTTCCGCAGGCAGTATCCGGTTAAGTCGCTTGAGGATGGCGCGCCGCGCCGCTTTGCGTTTGTACGGCGCGCAGGATGCCAGATGGTCAAAATACAGTTGCGCTGCCGGTGTCTTGGGGTAAGCCCAAATCGTCAGAACGGTCAGCGGCCGGCCCTTGAGATTGATTCGCACATGGCAACCCGGATTCACTCGTCCGCCAAAAGCCACCTCATCTGCAAATCGAGCCGCCCAATGAAACAAGTCTCGTGCCACAAGTGTGGCGGTTTCGCCCTGTGGCAATTGCTCGACGTACGGGAAAAAGTTTAACTTATTGGGCTCAATGGCATTGGCATCACTTGGGTAGACAGCCTCGGTGGCGGGCGACGACAAGGCACTCCCAATGGACGCAGCCAGATCCCTCGACCCTTGCGCGAAGTCGTCTCGGAAGTCGCAGTATTGGATGTTGACCAGATGCAATGGCAGGCGTACATCATCCAAGAGCGCGGAGAATACCGGCTTCTTCAGTTGGAAGGCATAGAGGCATTCTCGCTCGACCCAAACCGATGCCAGGGACGCCCTGGAAATTACCGTGACCACGGCATCACATCGATCGATACCGGCTTGAATCTCGCAGAGCCAATCGGCGCCGCCGCGAATGTTCTCAAAATCGACCCAGACGTCGAATCCGGCGCGTCGTAATCCTTCTACGATAAACAGGGTCTGGCCGTTGTTTTGATTGCTATGACTGATGAAGACTTTGGGCATTCCCAGACCTTGGATAGGCGATCTCTCTACGTAGTGTAGGATTCCGCGCCAGATGTTCAGTGGTTTGCGACAGTGAAAAATGATTCAGTGCCGAGGCCAGAGACAGATCGTCCCGCCTTAACGAGACTCGTCCAATGCTCCGTAACGTTTGATCACATCTCGCGCGACGACCATGCGATGGACCTCGGACGCGCCGTCATAAATACGAAAGGCGCGCGCCTTCTCGTACCAGGTCGAGAGCGGCAAATCCCGAGAGATCCCGCGTCCGCCGCAGATCTGAATACAGCGATCCAAAACGCGACTGACAGCTTCCGCCACTTGCACCTTGGCGATTGACGTTTCGACGCGCGCCTGTTCGCCCTGCGCCAAGAGCCAAGCCGCCTCTTGGATGAGCAGGCGCCCCATTTTGAGTTCCATCTCGGAGTCGGCCAGCATCCATTGCAGCGATTGATGAGACGTCAGTGCGCCGCCAAATGCCTCCCTGGTTGTCGCGTACTCGGTTGCGATTTCCAGCGCGCGCTGAGCGATCCCGGTCCAGCGCATGCAGTGGGTCAGACGCGCCGGACCCAAGCGCGATTGCGCCAGCATGAATCCATTGCCTTCTCCACCCAAAATTGCGCTCCCCGGCAAGCGCAGGTTTTCGTAGCGGATCTCGACGTGCCCGCCGAAATCCTTGGCGCCCATCACCGGCACATCACGTACGATATGAATGCCTTCCGTGTTACGTGGCGCCAGAAACTGTGTACATCCCTGATAGGGGTGAACGTCAGGGTCGGTCACCGCCATGATGATAAAGAAATCGGCGATTTCGCCGTTGGTGCTCAGCCACTTATGTCCGTTGATGATCCAGTCGTCACCATCCCGGTCGGCGCGCGTCAGGATCATTCGCGGGTCGCTGCCGGCCCCGGGCGCTGGCTCGGTCATGGAGAAACTGGAAAAGGTCTCGCCCTTTGCCAGCGGCGCCAGGTATCGTTCTGTTTGTTCTTCGTTCGCCCAATTGTGCAGCAGGTGCATATTCCCTTCGTCGGGCGCGGCACAGTGCGTCGCGAGCGGTCCCAGCATGCTGCGGCCAGCCGCTTCAAAAATCGGCACAATCTCCTGGATATTGAGGCCCATGCCACCCCAGGCTTTGGGCATGGTGGGCGCCCAAAGATTGGCCGCTTTTGCCTTGGCACGCAACTCTTGCAAGATGTCGTTGTTTAGATCCGCACCAGTTCGCAGCAACTCGCTTTCAACCGGGATGACCTCATCGTCGAGGAATCGACGTACACGGTGCGCAATGGTCTGCACATGTCGGGGAATGGTGAATTCCATGCCCGGAACCTCTCTGATCCTGCCGTAAATGTTGACAGGCGAGTATACCATACGCGGTCCAGAGATGTGGCGAAAATTGTTGCGCTTATGCAATATAGCAGGTCGGATTCGCCACAATGTTGCATGTTGTCAGCGACTTTCATATACTCGCGAAAGATTCTTGGAAGGAGAATGTCATGCGCAAATTCATCATTGATACTGACACCGCTTCCGACGATGCTGTCGCGCTGGTCATGGCGCTGAAAAATCCCGATATTGATGTGCGCGCGATCACAGTCGTGGCAGGCAACGTCCCTTTGAATCAGGCGGTGCAAAACGCGCTCTATACGGTGGAATTGTGCGCGAAGAATACGCCGGTAACCGTCGGCTGCGCAAAGCCTATCTTGCGTGAACTGGAGACGGCGCAAGATGTACACGGTGCCGATGGCATGGGCGACATTGGCCTGCCGCTCGCGGGCCGAAAGGCAGCGCAAGGACATGCGGTCGATGTTCTGCGAAACGTTATCCGGGAACACGCCGGTGACATCACGTTGGTCACGCTGGGACCCTTGACCAATGTAGCGCTTGCCTTGCTGCGTGAGCCGGAATTAGCCGAGCTGGTAGAGCACTGCTATATCATGGGAGGCATTGGCGAGGGGCACGGCAACGTGACGCCGACTGCCGAATTCAACATCTGGGTGGATCCCGAAGCTGCCAAAATCGTCTTTGAATCGGGCATGAAGATGACCATGGTTGGCTGGGATATCTCGTGGAAATACGCCACGTTCGATCCGAAACAAGCGGCCGAAATTCGCGAGATCGGCACGCCTTTGGCTCACTTTGTCGTAGATATCCAGGCCACTTTGACACAGTACGCCATTGATTCGTCGCATCTTGCTGGATTCGACCTGCCCGATCCGATTACGATGGCAGTCGCAATTGATCCAGCCATCGCGACATGTCGAGATTTTCGCGTCGATGTAACCACGGGCGACGGTTTGCAGCGCGGCATAACGGTCGTGGATGTGCTGGCTGTTACAGGACGAGAACCGCAAATGAAGGTGGCGACAAGCGCGGATCGCGGCGCATTCGTGGAAATGCTCAAACGATCGGTATCACAACCGGTCTAGTTGCGCTTGCAACCACTGGCTGGCAGCGTCAAGGCGAAACGTGTGGCAAGGGCGCGCTTTTACCGGTGCTGCATATCGGCTGGCCGTCCGCAAGCGCGATTACTTCCCACTGTAAGGCGCCGCCGACGTGGAGTTGGCCGGCGCTGAAACTGATCGTCGTTTGGCCGGCGCCTGTTTGGAAGCTGCCGACTTGTGTGCCGGTACCATGATCATAAACGTTGATTTGATACGCAGTTGCGGCAGCGATGCCGTCCCAATAATAGGGGCTGATGTCGCCTGGAGCGACGCTCATGGGCGACGTCAGTCGCAGGCTGCTGCAGTCCGGCGCCGCTGTAATCGGCGTTGCGGCATTGGGATCTGCGGGCTGTGCGGTCGTGACCGGTCCCGCCCCGCCGAAACCACTGCCTGGATTGGGAATCAGAAGTTCGGCGCCGACAAATAGCCGCAAGGGCGAGAGTTGATTGTTGGCGGCGACGATGTCTGCAACGCGGACTTCGTAATGACGCGCCAAAGCGTAAAGCGTATCTCCGTAGACGACGATGTGTACGAGGTCGCCCACGGTCATGACAGTGTCGTATTCTTCCCAGCCGTTGACGCGCGCCAGTCCGTTCAATGCTTCCTGCACTCTTTGACCACGCGCCAATTCAGTGTCAGAAACGGGCAAGGCGCCGCTCCAATCCAGGATTGTGGTCTTGCCGTTTCCTATGCTGGCCAGGATGCCGACGACAGTGTTTCCCGCCAGAATGGTGTTGCCAAAGGCGGTTGTCGCCGAGCCTCGGTGCACGGACATGCTGAGCGCGTTGCGGTGAACCTGCTGAAAACTGACAAATGACTCCACATGAATGTCTACGCCGTTCACGGTTAAGTTCACCGATGTCTCGGCAGGAGTTTGAATAACGAGAATTGGTTCAGCCGCGTCACATTCTGGCATTCCGCTCGCCGAGGAAAACGAAAATGCCTTCATGGCAAAAGGATCTGGGGTGTCAACTATGGGCAGCGATTCCATCGCTTGCAGTGGCGCCAGACGATCACGCTCGACCCAGGATACTGTTCCGTCAATGACGACGCGAAGCCATTCGCCAGTACTCGTCCTGGCGTCTATCAGCGCGATTTCGTCCTTTTGCAGTTGCCCAAGCTCTTCGGCGATGGTAGCGGCTTGAGCGAAGCGCGTCGTCGACTCGAGCGCGACCGTGCTTAAAGGTTCTCCAATCGCGTCAATCTGTGAGACATCGACATCGTGTGCAAGGGCGGCATCGCCCCCGAGCAAAACGATCACGCCGGAGCCAGGGCGCGACTGAGGCAGATTCGCTTGCAGGTTCATTATGGCCAGGCCCCAATGTCCGTTGCCGACATCGAGCCCGGAAGTTTGCAGGCTCTCTAGTTGGGCAAGCGGGGCGCGTGAGCCGGACCTGTCGAATTCGATAAGGCCTGAATCCTTTGTGAAGCTGGCATTAACTTGAGAATGGCCGTAGCACAAACTGTTGCGCTCAAGTTCGCTGCAGTTCTCGCTTAAGTCCAGTAGCGCCTGAGCCACGATTCCGTTGCAGACCGCTTCTTGCGCGTCCGCTGTAAGAAGGGCAAAAACCAGCAAGAGCGGCAACGCCAGCGCATATCGGATATGGGACAAGGCAATTCCACTTTCGGCCACAAAAGACCAGGTGGCTTTATGCTAGCACATATGCCAGATCCACACCCCACGCTTGATCAACGATTGCCGCGCTTCTTCCTCCGCGCTTGCCCACCGCCCTTTTTCTGCGCCTTCGCCCATTGATCGCGCAAAGTAACCGTGCGATTGAAGACGAGCTTGTCGGCAGTGGAATCTCGGTCGACGACGAAATATGCCAAACGTTCGAACTGCAAACGATCGCCGCTCTTCGCTTGGCGGACGCTTGGTTCAACAAAGACAGGGTCAACAACGCGCAGCGAATTGGGACTGATAAAGTCGGTGAAGTCCTTTTCGCTGTCGGCTTCCGGGTCTTCAACAGTGAAGAGACTGTCATAGAGCCGTGCTTCGGCTTGGAGCGCGTGCTGCGCCGATACCCAGTGCAAGGTCGCTTTCACTCGCCTGCCGTCGGGCGCGGCGCCTCCCCTTGTCGCCGGATCGTAAGTACAGCGCAACTCCACGATTTCGCCGCTTTCGTCTTTGATGACTTCGGTGCAGGTGATGAAATAGGCATAACGTAGCCGCACTTCCCGGCCCGGCGCCAAACGGAAGAACTTGCGCGGCGGGTCTTCCATAAAATCGTCGCGTTCGATGTACAGCTCTTTGGAAAAGGGTACTGTTCGCGTGCCGGCCGATTCATCTTCTGGATTGTTGATTGCTTCCAACTCTTCGACCAAATCGTCGGGATAGTTTTCAATCACGACCTTGAGCGGATTGAGCACAGCCATGACGCGGTCCGCGGTCTTGTTCAAGTGCTGACGGACGTGATATTCTAGTTTGTGGAACGCGACCACGCCCTTGACTTTGCCTACGCCGACATCTTCGCTAAATTGGCGGATGGACTCCGGAGAATAGCCACGCCGGCGCAGGCCGGCAATGGTGGGCATGCGCGGATCGTCCCACCCGCTAACGTGATTTTCCTGCACCAGACGAATCAGCTTGCGCTTGCTAAGCACAGTATGGCTGAGTTCCAGCCGCGCGAATTCGATCTGTTGCGGATGGAAAATCTCGATACTGTCCAGGTACCAATCGTATAGCGGACGATGATCTTCGTATTCGAGGGTACAGATAGAGTGAGTAATGCCCTCGATCGCATCCGACTGTCCGTGTGCGAAGTCGTACATCGGATAGATTTTCCACTTGGCGCCGGTACGTGGATGCGCTGCATCGAGGATGCGATACATGACCGGATCGCGCATGTTGATATTGCCCGACGACATGTCTATCTTTGCACGCAGTACCGCTTCTCCCTCTTTGAGTTTCCCGGCGCGCATTTTCTCGAATAGCTCAAGGTTTTCCTCGACCGGGCGGTCCCGGTAGGGGCTTTCCTTGCCCGGCTTGTTGAGGGTGCCACGGTACTCGCGCATCTTGTCCTGGCTAAGCTCGTCGACATATGCCTTGCCAATCTGAATGAGCTCAATCGCCATCTCGTAAAGTTGGTCAAAATAATCGGAGGCGTAATAGAGTCGACTGTCCCAGTCGTAGCCAAGCCAGTGTACATCCTCGGTGATGGCGTCGATATATTCCTGTTCTTCTTTTGCCGGATTGGTATCGTCAAAGCGCAGGTTGCACGAACCGCCGTATTGTTCCGCAATGCCGAAGTTCAGACAGATCGATTTGGCATGGCCGATGTGCAAATAACCGTTAGGCTCGGGCGGAAAGCGCGTATGAACTTTGCCATCAAAGCGCCCATTTTCATTGTGCTCTTCGATGATGGCGGTAATGAAGTTTTTCTTCGCCTCGTTTTCTGACATGTTGCTCTTGCTCTACCTTCCCAGAATTGATGCGCAAGCTGACATTCTATCACATAATTCATGAATAGTTTGTTCAGGAGAGCTTTTTATGGGTCAAGCGTCGACAGTTTACGCTCTCGAGTTTTTTAGAGTTTTCGGCGTTTCCAAGTTTTGCGGCCGCCTCTTATAATGAGGCCATGTTGCCATTCTCAATGCCGTCGCCTTGGACGCACCTATGAGACTCCTGCGTCTACTGCTCGCTCTGTCAGCGCTGTTGGCTTCGCTGTTGCTGATACGGGCGCATGGCTATGTCGTGCGAGCGATCCCCGCCGACCGCAGCACGCTCGAGCGCCCGCCAACGCGCCTGCAGTATTGGTTTAGCGAAGCGCTTGAGCCGCGCTTCAGCGAGATCAACCTGCGCGATCAGTCGGGCAACATCATCGCCAGCGGTGGCGTTGATGAGAACAGTCTGGCTCTGCTATCTTTGCGCGTTCCAACCGGCTTGCCAGACGGCGCTTATATCGTCGAATTACGTCCGGCATTCGCCAGCGACGGCCATGTCATCGCCGAAAGTCGCGTTTTCTTCGTGGGGGAGGAGGTCGGCGGCGTCAGCGGAAGAGCGGCCGACGACCGGGCCATCCCGCTTGAAGTTTTCTGGCGATACTTGCTTGGCCTTTCGAATACGATGTTTTTTGGTACTGCCTTTGCCTACGCCACAGTTTTATTGCCGGCATGGGGCAGCACACGCAATTCGTCAGGAGGGTTGCCTCCGCGTGTCATGCGGCGCCTGCGGAACTGTTTTGTCTTGGCTACGGCTATTGGCATCGTCGCCAATTTGGTCGCACTAATTCAGCAATCAATGGTCTTTTTCAACACGGACGCGTCTCAAGTCTTCGAACAGGGACTTTGGCAGGTTGTGCAGATTGGCTCGCGCTTCGGCGACGTTTGGACCTTCCGGTTGGTGTTGCTTGTCTTCACCGCCGTTCTTGTTTTTGCTGCCGAATATATCCGAGACACTGTGCCGCAGATTTCAGTCGGTATCTGGAAGATCATGACCTGGCTTGGCGCGCTCTTCATCGGATTGAGCATGATAACCAGCCACGCCGCCGGATCATTGGTCATGCCTTGGCTTGCCATCCTGGTTAATTGGATGCACGCGCTGGCGGTCGCCGGCTGGGTCGGTGGTCTGGTCGCTTTGGCGCTGGTTCTGCCGGTCGCGCTTGATCGTTACACAGGGGACGAGAGTCAGCGCGCTTATGACGCCGTCCTGCTGCGTTTCTCGCGACTTGCTATGATGATGGTCGCTATCGTGATCTCTACCGGCCTATACAACGCGCTGAACTATTTTGCTACACCTGCCGAGCTGTCGACGAGCTATGGGAGCGCTCTAGGGAGAAAGCTGCTGCTCGCCGTCTTGCTACTGCTGGCCGGCGGCTGGCAACATGTAACGCTTCGCCCGCGCCTTCTTGAACGCTTCGGCGGCAAGCTGGCGAGGTTTGGCCTTGGACCTTGGGCTGATCGCCGCACAGGTTGGCTGCGCCTGGAAGTTTTTCTGGCGTTGGCGACATTGCTGACAGTTTCTTGGCTCAGCGCGACGCCAGTCCCGGAACCACGGTCCGTCCCTCCCGATGCGCAAGCGCCACAATCGACGAAAACGACCGGCGACTTGTCTATTACGGCTGCCGTACTACCGGGCGGACCCGGCGTCAATACCTACGATGTGCTTGTCTACCGCGTTGATACACCAGTTGCCGACCTCACTGTCTACCTACAGATGGTCCATCCCGAATTCGGTCGGCGCAGCCCCTGGTATCGTGCGGAAGAGGCGGAGTCGGGTCTGTATGTGGCTGCCGGCGACGATATCAACAGAGCGGGAAACTGGTGGACACTTATTGATGTCGTTGAGAAAGGTAATCAGACACGCGCGGCGTTTTCTTGGCAAATAAGCGAAGCCGCCACCGTTCGACAATCGCGCGATGCGAATCTGCTGCAAATGGTGTCGCTTGCGACAGTCTTGCTAACGATAGGCATTTTGGCTTATCCCGCGGGAAAGCGCGTTCTTGCCAGGATGAACTTAAGCGTTGCAAGCTGTTTACTTGCGGGCGGCGCCATTGTTGTGGCGCTTGGTACGATGGGTATCGGCGCCGCCTTGATCGCTGAACAGCAGCGAGAGTATGAACGTACTCTCAACCCGCCACCCGAACGCGCCAACCCAGTCTTGCCCGACGCTAATTCGCTAGCGCGCGGCGAGGCGCTATACAAAGAATACTGTCTGATATGGCAGGGCCAATCGTCGGATTTCCGCGCTTTACGTGGACAGTTAAACGTGGTTCGTGACGATTTTCTTTATGCGGTTGTGGCAGACGGGTGGCGAAATCTATCGCGCTGTAGCGGGGACCGAAGTGAAGAGCAGCGCTGGGATATTGTCAATTACTTTCGTACCTTTGAAATGCGCTGATCGCCGGATTGGTACAAAACCGTTTAGCAGAAGGACTACCGCAGGAAGGCCTCGTTCAAACCGCCGTCGACGCTGAATATCTGTCCGGTCGTTTTGCTGAAGGCGTTAGTAATCAAGAGATACGCGACCTCCGCCTCGTCTTCCGGCGTGATGGCGCATTTGGTTAAGGTGCGCTGCGCATAAAAAGTGGCAAGTCGATCCCGCAGCTCTGGCGTTGATTCGTCCTCGCAATAGTCAATCTCGTATTTCTTCAACGAACCAATGACGCGATCGCGCGGGAACATGCTGCTGCCTTTGACAACTGTCGCTGGCGCCAAACCATTGACGCGAACCAAAGGCGCCAATTCAATCGCCATCTCGCGCACAAGATGATTGGCAGCAGCCTTGCTGGTATCGTAGGCCACGGAACCTTTTTTGGAGACAACCGCATTGACGCTGGTGGTTAATACCAAGGCAGATGCCAGACCCTGTTCCTGCCATATCGTTTGGGCGCTGTCCGCCACGATGTAGCCGCCGAGAACATTGACGTCAAATGTGAAGCGCCACTTGTCGTCGGGAATATGGCCGGTCTTGTCCGGCGCGAAGAAGACGCCGGCAGTGACGATAATGTCGTCGATGCCGCCATACGCCAGCAGCACTTGATTCAAGAATTCGCGAACGCTTTCATGTGTCGTGATATTGACTGGCAAGGCGATCGCTTGCCCGCAGTTAGATATGCCGGAGCCGGCGACGCCGATACCGGCGCCGTATGTCGCGATCAATTGGTTTGCGGTGGTTTGCGCTGCGTCGAGGTTCAAGTCCGCGCAGACAACGTGCGCGCCTTCTTCAGCGACGCGTTTGGCCACAGCAAGGCCGATCCCGCTACCCGCGCCCACGACGAGCACCACCTTTCGCTCCAAGGTGCGTTCGGGCGGCATGCGCTGCAGTTTCGCATCTTCCAATGCCCAGTATTCGATGTCAAAGGCTTCTTGCCTCGGTAGCGCCACATACTCGCCGATGGCTTCTGCGCCACGCATGACGGCGATCGCGCAATTGTAGAACTCGGCGGTCACCCGCGATTCGCTCTTGTTCTTGCCGTAGGCGATCATGCCGATTCCGGGAATCAAAATCACACGCGGATTGGCATCGCGCATGGCAGGGCTGTCAAGATGTTTGCATTGCTCATAATATGCCGAGTAGTCCTCGCGATACTGCTTGACTCCATCATCCAACTTTTGCAGCAAGATCTGCCTGTCCTCACGCTGTGGATCCCAATCTATGTATAGTGGCTTGATCTTGGTACGCAAGAAGTGGTCAGGGCAAGATGTGCCCAATTCGGCCAGGCGCGCCGCTCCCTTACTATTCACGAAGGTCAGAATATCTGCATCTTGCTGAATCGTCGCGATGAAGCGGTTGTTCGCCGAAACCATTTTCCGTAACTGGGGCAATATCTCGACCAGGGTGTCATCGCGTTCGCAGGGAGATAGAGACATGGTTTTGACGCCGCCCAAGGTGGACTCGCCCAAGTCGTACTTGCTTAGATGGCGCGCGGCTTTCTCGATCAGCGTTAGCGACAGGTCGTAACACTGTTTGTCGCCATCTGCCCAGTTAATCAGTCCGTGTCCGCCAAGGACAATGCCGACAATGCCGGGATTGGCGGCAATCGTCTCTTGCAATACCAAACCGAGGTCAAAACCCGGACGTTGCCAGTCGACCCAGACCACTTCCTCTCCATAAATCTCACGTGTCAATTGCTCGCCGTTGCTGCACGCTGCGATTGCGATAAGCGCGTTGGGATGCGTGTGATCAACGTGGCGGAATGGAATAAAAGCGTGTAGGGGCGTGTCGATGGAACTGGCGCGCGGGTTCAGATTGAAGACACAGTGCGGATACATCGACACCATCTCGTCTTCAATCGGCGTCTTGACACCTTTCACCTCTGCCGCATGATAAACCGCCTGCAGTTGCATAAGCTTATCCATATAGAGCGAGGCGAAATTGGCGCGTTTGGCGGTCCTGAGATCGCCGCCCGAACCCTTCACAAACATCACGTCGACTTCATCGCCGGACAAGGGATCGACTTGCAAGATCTTACTGGAAGTATTGCCACCGCCCGTGTTGGTTACGCGTTGATCTTCTCCAAGCAGATTTGAACGATAGACCAGGCGATCGACCGCATCAAGAGAGTCAGCGTGGCTGTCGTCCCAAAGGTAATTGACGAAACGGTAATCGTCGGGCTTGAAGAGCTGCATTTGGTGTCCTCTATGGCCTAGTCGAATACAGAAACTTCAATTGATCGTCTCTTTGCGTCGATGCCCAGATCCGCTTGCTGTTGACCCGCGCTGACCTGCAAGCGTCAGATCGTTCAGGCGCGCTGTGGCAATATCGTGCGCTCGTAGGCGCTGATCTCGTCCATGAACGCCATGCCGACCGGCACATTCTGCGACAGGCAGTAATGGTCCCAAACAGCGCCGAAGGGCAGACCTTTGAGCTCCTCCAGCAGCGCGAGCCGAGCGGTGAAGTTGCCTTCGTTTTCGTATTGACGCAAGAGATCGCGTGGCTCCAGCAGCGCCATCAACAGAGCCCTAAGAGCGTTGCGCGTACCGATTGCCCAGGCGCCAACGCGGTTGATGCTGGCATCGAAAAAGTCGAGCCCGATGTGTATCCGCTCAAGGGCGTCGCTGCGCGCAATCTCTTGCATGATCGCCAGCAAGTCGTCGTTGAGCGCGACCACGTGATCGCTGTCCCAGCGTACGCCGCGGCTGACGTGCAGCAGAATATCCTGTACATAAAGCAATACTGACGACAACTTGTCCGCGATTGTTTCCGTTGGATGGAAGTGTCCGGCGTCGAGGCAGAGCACTTTGTCGTTGGCGATAGCGTAACCCAGATAGAACTCGTGCGAGCCTACCACATAACTTTCCGAACCCAAGCCAAAGAGTTTGCACTCGACCGCGTCCAAATTGCGCGCGGGATCAATCGGCGTTTCAAAGACCTTGTCCAGCGCATCTTTCAGTCGCTGGCGTGGGGCTAGCCGGTCGGCGGGAAAATCCTTATAGCCGTCGGGGATCCAAATATTTGTGATACAGGGGTCGCCTAGGGCAGCGCCGATATATGCGCCGACTTCGCGGCAGGCTATGCAATGCTCGATCCAAAAAGCGCGGATGCCGTCGTCGACATGCGACAGTGTGAATCCATCGTCCGCCAATTCGTGCGAAAACAGCGTGGGGTTGAAATCGACACCGTGATTGTTTTCCTTGGCCCAATCAACCCAGTTCTGGAAATGTTCTCCGCGGATCTCGTTGCGCGGTATTTTATGATCCGCTTCGAGATAAGACGCATGCAAATTAAGTCGATGCGTTCCAGGGATCAAGCTATAGGCTTTGTCCAGATCTGCGCGCAATTGCTCCGGCGTACGCGCCTTGCCTGGATAATTGCCTGTCGCCATGATACCGCCGCTGAGACCGCGCTCTGGGTCTTCAAATCCGCCCACGTCATCGCCCTGCCAGCAGTGCAAGCTGATAGGCACGGTCTTCAGCGTTTCAGTCGCCGTGGAAACATCCACGCCAAAGGCGGCGTAGCGCTCGCGCGCGATATCGTAGGCCGAGTTGACTTGTTTGTCGCTCGGTTGAAAGCTCATGATTCGTTTTTGTCCCTTCCCGAATTCCTTAGCGGGCGCCGGCTGCTTGCAGGCATGCTTGCATGTGACCGCGCGATTCGGCCGCGATGATGCAGCACTGCTCCAATGAATGCCCTTGCGCTTTGGTGCCAATCACCTCAAGGTCCAGCGGACCGGTATAGCCGTTTTCGTGCAATACACGAATGTAACCGACAAGGTCAATATCGCCTCGTCCGTTGGCTTGATCCTCCGGCGCGCCCGGACCCTGCTGCCGCCCCTTGCAATCACGAATGTGTACGTGCTTGATACGCGAGATCACCGACGCAATTGCCTCGACCGGGTTCTCGCCGGCGCGATGAATATGCGAAGGATCCATATCCAGACCGAACCAGGGTGAGGTGATATCGCTCAAGACGCGCAGGCTGGTGGGCGTGTTGTAAACGTAATTTCCCACATGCGCCTTGACACAGAGCATCACGCCATATTTTTCCGCCTTTTGTACCAGCACACCCAATTCATCCAGCACCTGCTGATAGGTCGATTCGTCATCGGATTTTCCGCCGGGACCGCAGCAGATGATGGGAATGCCGATTTCAACAGCCGCCTGGAAGGCTTTCTCCATCAGCGCTTCGTCGCGCGAGGACTGTTCCATCGCCAGCAGTTCCAGGTCGTAGGCTTTGGCAAGCCGCTTGACCTCGGGCGCGATTTCTTGCCAGCGATCCAAGACTAGATGTTGGCTCATGCTGTCAATCGCCGACATTTCAATGCCGTCGTAGCCGGCCATGGCCAAATACTTGAAGGCGGTCTTCATGTCCCACGTGCCGAAAAGTAGTGAGTTTGCTCCGAGTTTCATTTGTATCTCCTGTAAGATGCGAATAGGGTTTACATCAATAGCTTCTGGCCAAAGCACTAACAAGTTCGTATGTAAACCAGCCTTCGCCATTGATGAAATGTTTAGTACGTGCGTTCACTGAATCTTGCTTTATGGCAATGCCACCCATCAACTTTCTGAATGTAACGATTTTATCATAACGGATGCGGAACTGTTCTCGACTGCTTACGAAATAAATGTGCTTCGTGGTCAAACCTAGTATACCTACGCCCGCCGTCTCCAAACCAAACACGGTTGGAGAGACACCGTAAGATCTGTGGGTTCTACGTTTCTTTACACGCTCTTCTCGGTAAGTTGTATTCTTGAAAACCCAAATGAGCTTCTCTGACTTCTGCAGGTTGAATGGCGTCTCTTCTTTTGGCAAATCAAGATTCATAATACTTCCACTCTTGATCGAGATAATGATCCCTTCTTGTATCGCTCGTTTTATATCTCGTTCTAATCTTTCGGATGCTTTCTTTTCAAGTTCTTTCTTTTGCTCCGCTTCATCTTGTTTTCTTCGTTCGTTTTCAGCGGCTTTATGCTCAAGGTTTCTCGTTCGATTCACTACTTTAGGAAATTTCCAGCGTCGTCCAGTCATGAATCTTGACCAGATCATGCTGGCCCAAATATTTTCTTTCGACAGTTGATTCAGTTTTGCAAGACGTGTCAAAGTCCAGAAATTCTCTTCTGTAAACTCCTCCCGTTTGATGGCATCAATAACGGCATATTGCCATCCGGTATATGCCAAGCGACGACTTTCGTGTTCTCGGATAAAGCTGGTGTCGGCGATCGAGCAAATTTCCTTTTCTAGTTGATATATGTTTAAGACGGATGTGCCTGCGGCTCCGTGCACCAAGTCGACGATCTGTTTCTTTCCTGCTCTATTTCGTTGACTGCAATCCCGATGCATGTTCCGCAAAAAACCCGCGTTTTTTCCGCAGAATTTACACTTTCCCATGAAGCCTTTCACCTTCGGCTTCAGAAACATAGACAACCGACTCCGTCTCCAAAGACTTGATGGCCGCCGCCAAGACCTTCTGCGCCGCCAAGCCATCGGCCCCGCTGCCGTCAATATCATCCGGCGCGACACCGTCCGTGATTTGCCGCAAAAAACAATGGATACGCTCGCGGAAGGTATTCTCGAAATTGTGAAAGCCGCCGAAGAGCGGATCGGAATACACCGTCTTTTCCAACTTGCCGGCCGGATACAGCGTCAATTCGCGCCACATATCGTCGAGCACGAAGCGTCCGCCCGTGCCCCCCACTTCACAGCGCTCCATGGGATGACCACGTTCGATATCATAGCTGCCGGTCAACGCGCCAACCGCGCCGTTTTTGAAACGAAAACTGAATTGCGCCGTCGACCAAATCTGACGCCCGGGCGCTTTTGCCCCGAAGCAATGCACCGCAGAAATATCTCCACAAAAATAGCGCATGACATCGACGGTATGGGGATGCAATGACTTGATATGGTAGTAGGCCGAGGTCTCGGCTGGATTCATGATCCACATTGCCATATTGACAAACAGCAAATGGCCAAGCCGTCCTGCGTCGATCCACGATTTCGCCAGTCTGGCTGCCGGCGTGAAGCGGTGGTTGAGATTAATGCCATAGCAGACGCCCATTTCTCTGCCTTTGGCGACCATCTCTTCCGCGGGCGCGATCTCGTTCGATATGGGCTTTTCGCCCAAGACATGACAACCGGCAGACAACGCCAGCATGGTCGGCTGATAATGGTCGCTGCTGTTCTCGAAGCCGCCCGTTGTGACGCTGACGACATCCGGCGCCAGCTCGCGCAGCATCTTCTCTATGTCATAATATGCGGGCGCCCGATATGCGCAGGACGCCTGGTCGGCCTTTTCTTTGATAATGTCACAGACGCCGACTAGTTCGGCCAGCGGATCTTTCCGGTAGAGCTTGGCGTGACGATTGCCGATGGGTCCCAAGCCGATGACCGCAACTCTCAGTGTCATTGAACTGCGCTCCTGCAGGGTGTGGCAGTGGATACGGACGACGAAATCTCATAGTGGTGATCGCGCATTGCCGGCTCAAAGAAATCAAAATAGTTGATGCCGTCATCGTGTTGCCAGCGATTGATCGTGTCCTTGCGCATAACGACGCGCGCCAGCGGAATGCCCAGGAAGTTTTCCAGTCGCTCCAGGGTTTCTTGCTGCTTGAGTACGAAATCCTCAAATCGAACTTCGATCCAGCGCCGAGGTTTGGGCATCGACTTCACCAGATCGTATTGATATTTCCACGAAATGGCGCGGCGAAGCCGTTCGTCTTCAATTTCGGGATATTGAATGCCGAAGTCGCGCAGATCATCGGTCTTGTGCCGGCCGATGATGCAATCGCGCGGATTGCGAATCCAGAAAATGTAATGAATATCGGGGTACATGCGCGCGAGCCAGGGATAGATCAGTATGGTCTCGGGGACTTTCCAGCCCTTAAGCGGCCAGCGATGATTGAGCACCGAAGCGAGATAGCAGTTGAAGAGGTCAGTGAATCGCTGCGGAATCTCACCTTCATGGACGCGGCTGAAGTCCCAGCTGAGGTCGCCGTTCCATTTTACGTAGCGGGCGAAAACGCGACAAGCGTCGTACATCGCATGCGCCGGGACCAGGTCGCCCGACCGATTCAGCGTTTGACCCATGTAGACGCCGGATGCGTAGAGCGTATGTGAAATCGCACGCGTACCGCTGTGACCGCGGCCGATAACGGTTATCACAGCGAAACCACCTGCCTCGTATCCCAAGACTCGATCGCTGCTTCGATGATGCGTTGAACGTGCAGCGCGTCGGCGCCCGATGCGTCGATCTTGTCCGGCGCGACACGGGCGAGATTCTGATCGACCCAATGGTTGATGCGGCTTTGGAAGGTCTCGCCGAAATTACTCATGCCGCCGTAGTTCTCGTGCCGCTCGAGCGAGCCTTCGAAGCGGGGAAAGAAGGTGAGTTCTTCGCAGGCGTCGCGGAGGAAGATTCGCCCGTCCGAGCCAAAGACATCAAGCGTCTCCAACCCGTAGGAGCCGCCGCCAAGGCTGGTATGGCCGAAGTTTCCGTCGTAGCTGCCGCGCAGGTGGCCGATGATGCCATTTTCATAAAGTAGATTCACCTGCACGTTGGACCAGATCTTGCGGCCCTTGCCTTTTTTGAAAATCGCGTGCACCTGGCTCACGTCGGACTGGGCGAAATAGCGCATGACATCAAGCGAATGGGGGTGCAGCGCGCGCATGTGGAAATGCGGCGAAGATTCCTTGGGATTGTTGATCCACATGGTCATATCGATCATATTGACTTCGCCGAGCCGTCCGCGCAGCATCCAGTCTTTTGCCAAGACGGCAGCAGGCGTGAAGCGGTGATTGAGGTTGATACCGTAGCGTAAATTGTTCTCACGGGCGAGCGCGACCATCTCCTCGGCTTCCGGGACGCGGTTTGAGATTGGCTTTTCACCCAGAACCGGATAACCAGCGCCCAGCAGCTGCATTGTCGGCGCGTAATGATCGCCGCCGTTTTCGACGCCGGCAGTGGTCACGCTGGCCGCATCGAATTCGACGCCACTGTCGAGCATGTCTTGCACAGAGTAAAAGCCCCGGCAGCCGAAGGCCTCCGCCGCCTTGTCCGAACGCTCCTGTAGGATGTCGCAAACGGCCACGACTTCCGCGTCCGGATGATTGGTATAACAGCGGCCGTGATTGTTGCCGATCCCGCCCATGCCTACGATGGCTACACGCAAAGTCATGTTCTTGTCTCCTAGTTAATACGGGTGACCCGCCGGGTCGCCCCTGCAAATATCTATGATCATTATTCTTCTTCGCGCGACTCCGCCTGCAATCTAATCGCCTTGTCCAAATCGCCGATATAAAGTGAATCGTACGCTTGCTGCGATGTCTTGAAGGGACCGACGCCCTTGATGCCGTGCCAGTCGCCTTGTGTGAGCATCGGGTTGGTCAGGCCGGTTTCCGCTTCGCGTTTGGCGATCCAGGCCTCCATGCGGCCGCGCAGCGCTTCCACCACGTCAGGCCGTTCATCGGCAAGATTGTTGTTCTCATTCGGATCTTCGACCAGATTGAATAGCTCAATCTCCGGCTTGAAGTGGAAGTCCGGCTCAAGCGCGATCATCAGTTTCCATGTGGGCGTGCGCCAGCCCTGCTTGCGCATCCAGGTGCATTCGCTGATATAAAACTCGCTGTCGAACGATGTCACATCACCAGATACCATCGACATCAGGCTTTCGCCATCAAACTGGTGACCGGCGTCAGCAGCGTTTTGCGATAATCCGGCTAGATCGAGCAGGGTAGGCAAAAGGTCCTTGTGCTGGTTATAACCCGCGATGCGCAAACCTGGAGGCACTCTTTCCGGATATCGGATAATTAGCGGTACATGCAGCACGTTGTCATAGATGCCGTGGTGATCAAACCACAACTCGTGGTCATAAAGCGTTTCGCCGTGGTCTCCATTGAGAGCAATTATGGTATTATCCAATTCGCCCATCGCATCCAATGCCCTGAAAATGGATTGGATGCAGGCGTCCATGTAGGCAATTGCGCCATCGTATTGGGCGATGATGTAGTCCTTGTCGGTGACGCCCGGCGGCATCCAGGATTTGAAGAAATCGCAGAATGGTTTGAAACTCAGCACCGGATCCATCGAGCGATTATCAGGATCCTTTTCATCGCCATGGTAAAACATGCGCTCGTAGGGTTCGGGCGGCAGGTAGGGCGCGTGCGGATCCATGTGGCGCAGCATGACGAACCAGGGCTTGTCAGCCGCGCATAATCGCTCCAGCTCGGGCATAGTGACTTCGTTCAGGCGCTGCGCCTTGGGGCTGCGTCCAGTCTTGAAGCTACCCCAACCGGCAAACTCGAGATAGTTGTCGAACCCGCGGGAGCTGGGATTGCCTTGGAAGCCGACGGAAGTGGTGTTGTATCCGAATTCACGGAATATCTCGGCCGCGGTTGGCGCTTCCGCGCGCAAGGGTCCCTGATGGCGCAGCGCCACCACCTGGGTGCCGAAGCAGTCAAGCCCGGTGAGCATGGAGGCGTAGGCGGGCGTGGTCGGTATGTGGGGGCTGAAGGTGTTTTCAAAGAGGGCGCCGGATTGGACGAAACGGTCGATATGGGCTGTCGTCAGGCGGTCGTATCCGTAGCAGGACATGTGGTCGGCACGGATTGAGTCAATTGCAATCAGCAAGATATTCGGTTTATCAGGCATAGGCTCCGCTCCTTCTATCGCGGGGAATTCTACCATAGGCGCTTACGGGACGCTACAGATTCGACAGCAAGCCATTAAGTTAGCTATTTTTGCGCGATTTCGCAAGCATGGGAAACGGATTTCTCGCACAATCGCGATTCAGTGTTACTATATGAATGCGATTGCCCGTTCTGGGCAAGCTGGGGCGCCAATCGAGCGCTCCTGAAAACTTTGTTTCGTCTAATAAGGAGGTTTTCCAATGGCAAGGAAACTTGTATTTTTGCTCTTGTTGGTCATGCTTTCGGTACCAACATTTGTCGGGGTAGCTCAGCTGCCAGTCGATGTGCCGCGTGAAGAGGTCTTTGTTGTCGATGCTCTCCTCAGGGCGCCCGTGCCTAATAATCACAATTACTGGATCTCTGGACCCTGGCCAGGAATTACGCATGCGTTGACGATGGAAACGCTGTGGATTCGTGATCAGGAAACCGGTGAACGCGTCAAGGATGCCGCCATCTCCGACCCGATGTACAACGATGACTTCACCCAGATGAGCGTCGACCTTCGGGACAACATCTATTGGAGCGATGGCGTTCAGTTCACAGCCGATGATCTGGTCTATACCGTGGAGACACTCAAAGCCAACCCGGACCTGAACAACGGTGGCTGGAGCGCTAACCTGAATCGGTCTATGGCTTCGATTGAGAAAACGGGCGATTTCAGTGTCACCTTCCATCTGACCGAACCGACGCCGCGTTTCCATTCAAATTTCGAGGCGCGCTGGAGCGGTATTTACATGATGCCCAAACATGCGTTTGAAAACATCGACAATCTAGCGGCACACACCTATCTAGATGGTCCGGTGCTGGGCGCCTACACCTATACCGAAGAGGATCCCAACGGGAATTGGCAGCTGTTAACCCGCCGCGACGATTGGGAACGCTCGCCGGCCGGCGTTATCACCGGCAACCCGGGACCGAAATACGTCCTGGAAATCTTTTATGGTGACACCGCCAGAAACGTGATTGCCATGTCCCGTGGCGAATTGGATGTCTACGAGAATGCTGATTTTGAGGCTTTTCAGAGTACGCTCGAGACAGTACCGACCGCTCGTTCCTGGTATGCGGACTTCCCCTGGGCGTATCCCAATGAAGTCAGCGCACGGAATCTCATCTTCAACTTCGCATCAGAAACGCAGCCCTGGTTCCGGGAAAAGGACGTGCGCTGGGCGCTGACATTGGCATTGGATAACGTGGAATTACTGACTGAATACATCGGTGGCGTCTCCAAAGTGACCAACATGCCGGTGCCAACCACTCCAGCTTTGCGCGCTATTTATCATGACCCGATGGAAGAATGGTTCCTGAATCTGGAGATCGAGATCGAAGAGGGCGAGATGTATAAGCCCTACGATCCCACAGTCGCCGATCAGGTCGCCGCGTGGGCTGAAGGCCAGGGTCACGCAATTCCAGGTAGCGCGAGCGATGTATTCGGTTCCGGCTGGTGGGCTCACGCGCCGGACGTTTCAGAACGTCTGCTGATGAAGCACGGTTTCAGCCGCGATGATGGTGGCAATTGGCTGACGCCAAACGGTGATCCCTGGGAAATCGAAGTCCTTACCCCAATTGATGCGCCTGACCAGTTGCGGATTGCGAATGCGGTGGTGGATATGTGGAATGCCTTCGGCATTGATGCTAGACTCGCTGCGTTTGAACGCGCTTTATGGTCAACGATCTTGTGGACCGGACAGTTTGAAGTAAATTCGTCGTGGTTCTCGTTTGTCCTTGCATCCGGTGATGCTTGGCCCCAGTTCAATGGCTGGCACCCGGATTTGGTTGTTCCAATTGGGGAAGATGCTCGGTCAACCGGTGGCAGGCCGATGCGCCTCAAAGACCCGAAGCTCGGTGAATTCATTGATGCCATGGTGTCGATCAACCCCGATTCGCCGAGAAACTTCGAGCATACTACGGAGCTGCTGAAGTATTGGGTTGAAAACATGTATTCTATCCCGGTCATGGCTTTCAAGAAATTCGTGACCTGGAACGAGCGATATTGGACCGGCTTCCCGACTTTTGAGAACCCGGCATCACAGCCCTTGTACTGGTTCCAGGGTGGCAAATTGACCTTCCAGAATCTGAGGCCTGTCGAGCAATAAATCAAATGGGCGAGTCCGAATATCGGATCGCAAATGATAGTGCACAACAGGAGGGAGGGTTTGGACCCTTCCTCCTCCACGCATTTTTTGAATGAAGCTAGTTTGACAAGACCACAATTGAGTTAGCACTATTTGCGCGATTTCGCAAGCATGGGAAACGGATTTTTTGCTTAGTCGCGATTCCGCGTTATACTAGGCTTGCGATTGCCCGTTCTGGGCAAGCTGGGGCGCCAATCGAGCGCTCCTGAAAACTTTGTTTCGTCTAATAAGGAGGTTTTCCAATGGCAAGGAAACTTGTATTTTTGCTCTTGTTGGTCATGCTTTCGGTACCAACATTTGTCGGGGTAGCTCAGCTGCCAGTCGATCTTCCGCGTGAAGAGGTCTTTGTTGTCGATGTGATCATCACTGCGCCCGTGCCTGGGAACCATAACTTCTGGATCACAGGACCGCATCCGCTCGTTACCCAAGCCCTTATTATGGATAACTTGTGGATTCGTGATCAGGAAACAGGTCAGCGTGTCTACGATGCCGCCATCTCCGACCCGATGTACAACGATGACTTCACCCAGATGAGCGTTGACCTGCGGGACAATATCTATTGGAGCGATGGCGTTCAATTCACAGCCGACGATCTGATCTTTACCGTGGAGACGGTCAAAGCCACGCCGGAACTGAACGGCTATGGCTGGCACGCGAACCTGAACAAGTCGATGGCTTCGGTGGAGAAAACGGGCGATTTCAGCGTCACCTTCCATCTGACCGAGCCGACGCCGCGTTTCCATTCCATGTTCGAGGCCCGCTGGAACGCCCTCTACATGATGCCCAAACATGTGTTTGAGAACATCGACGATCTGCCGGCTTACACCTATGTGGATGGTCCTTACCTGGGCGCCTACCTCCCATTGGAGGAGGACCCCAGCGGGGTCTGGCAACTGTTTGGCCGGCGCGACGATTGGGAACGCTCGCCGGCCGGTGTCATCACCGGCAACCCGGGACCGAAGTATATTCTGGAGATCAACTATGGCGGCCCGGACAGAAAAGTGATTGCCATGTCCCGCGGCGAATTGGATGTCTATTACGATTCGGATTTCGAGTCATTCCAGAGCACGCTCGAAACGGCCCCGGCCGCTCGTTCATGGTATGCGGGCTTCCCCTGGGGTTATATGGGTGAAGTCAGCACGCGGGAGTTAGTCTTCAACTTCGCATCGGAAACCCAGCCCTGGCTGCGGGAAAAGGATGTGCGCTGGGCGCTGGCATTGGCGCTGGATATCCAGGCAGTAGTGACTGATTACTTAGGCGGCACCGCCAAGTTGACCAACATGCCAGTGCCAACCACACCGGCTTTGACCGCCATTTATCATGACCCGATGGAAGAGTGGTTCCAGAATCTGGAGATCGAGATCGAAGAGGGCGTGATGTACAAGCCCTACGATGCCACGATCCCCGATCAGATCGCCGCCTGGGCGGAAGCTGAGGGCTACCAAATTCCGGGTGATGTGCGCGCTGTATTCGGTTCCGGTTGGTGGGCTCACGCGCCGGATGTGGCTGACCGTCTGCTGATGAAGCACGGTTTCAGCCGTGATGATGGCGGCAATTGGCTGACGCCAGACGGCAATCCCTGGGAACTCGAAGTCCTCACCGATACAACTTCGGTTCAGCAGTTCCATTTCGGGAATGCGACGGCCGATATGTGGAAAGACTTCGGCATCGATACTAGCCTGGCGGCGCACGAACGCACACTATATACGACGACCGTAGAGACTGGGCAGTTCGACATCGCCGGCGATTGGTTCTCTTTCACCCTCGCAGCTGGTGATGCCTGGCCAATGTTCAACATCTTTCACCCGGACTTGGTTGTTCCGATTGGCGAGGATGCCCGCTCCACCGGCGGCCATACGACGCGCCTGACAGATCCGAAGATCGGTGAATTTATCGATGCCATGGTGTCCATCAATCCCGATGACCCGAGAAACTTCGAGCTGACTACGGAGATGTTGCAGTATTGGGTTGAGAATATGTACTCGATACCCATCGTCGCCTTCAACAAATTCGTCACCTGGGATGAGCGCTATTGGACCGATTTCCCGACCTTTGAGAACCCGGCGTCCATGCCCTTGTACTGGTTCATGGGCGGCAAGCTGACTTTCCAGAATCTGAAGCCGGTCGGTTCATAATACAGCGGGCGAGTCCGAATTTCGGATCGTAAATGATGTAGCACAGAATGGGAGGAAGGGCTTGGACCCTTCCTTCTTCACGCATTCCTTTGACAGAAGTTAGCTTGACAAAACTGCGCTCATGAACCTGCTAAAAGAATCTATATTGCCTTGTTTTGTACAACGGATTTTTTGCACAGTCGCGATTCCGCGTTACACTTTAGGTGCGATTGCCCATACCGGGCAAGCGGGAGCGCGAAGCGAGCGCTCTTAAAAACTACGTTTTATCAAGTAAGGAGTTTTGCAATGGCAAGGAGACTTGTATTTTTGCTCTTGTTGGTAGTGTTTTCTATACCAACATTTGTCGGGGTAGCTCAGCTGCCAGTCGATGTGCCGCGTGAAGAGGTCTTTGTTGTCGATGTGATCATCACTGCGCCCGTGCCTGGGAACCATAACTTCTGGATCAATGGTCCGCATCCGGTCGTTACCCAGGCCCTAATAATGGAAACGCTGTGGATTCGGGATCAGGAAACAGGTCAGCGTGTCTACGATGCCGCCATCTCCGACCCGATGTACAACGATGACTTCACCCAGATGAGTGTTGAACTGCGGGACAATATCTATTGGAGCGATGGCGTTCAATTCACAGCCGACGATCTGATCTTTACCGTGGAGACGGTCAAAGCCACGCCGGAACTGAACCGCGCAGGCTGGGGCACGAACCTGAACAAGTCGCTGGCTTCGGTGGAGAAAACGGGCGATTTCAGCGTCACCTTCCATCTGACCGAGCCGACGCCGCGTTTCCATTCCATTTTCGAGGCCATCTTTTACGCCCTCTACATGATGCCCAAACATGTGTTTGAGAACATCGACGATCTGCCGGCTTACACCTATGCGGATGGTCCTTACCTGGGCGCCTACCTCCCATTGGAGGAGGACCCCAACGGGGTCTGGCAACTGTTTGGCCGGCGCGACGATTGGGAACGCTCGCCGGCCGGTGTCATCACCGGCAACCCGGGACCGAAGTACATTCTGGAGATCAACTATGGCGGCCCGGACAGAAAAGTGATTGCCATGTCCCGCGGCGAATTGGATGTCTATTACGATTCGGATTTCGAGTCATTCCAGAGCACGCTCGAAACGGCGCCGGCCGCTCGTTCATGGTATGCGGGCTTCCCCTGGGGTTATATGGGTGAAGTCAGCACGCGGGAGTTAATCTTCAACTTCGCATCGGAAACCCAGCCCTGGCTGCGGGAAAAGGATGTGCGCTGGGCGCTGGCATTGGCGCTGGATATCCAGGCAGTAGTGACTGATTACTTAGGCGGTACCGCCAAGTTGACCAACATGCCAGTGCCATCTACACCGGCTTTGACCGCCATTTATCATGACCCGATGGAAGAATGGTTCCAGAATCTGGAGATCGAGATCGAAGAGGGCGTGATGTACAAGCCCTACGATGCCACGATCCCCGATCAGATCGCCGCCTGGGCGGAAGCTGAGGGCTACCAAATTCCGGGTGATGTGCGCGCTGTATTCGGTTCCGGTTGGTGGGCTCACGCGCCGGATGTGGCTGACCGTCTGCTGATGAAGCACGGTTTCAGCCGTGATGATGGCGGCAATTGGCTGACGCCAGACGGCAATCCCTGGGAACTCGAAGTCCTCAGCGATACAACTTCGGTTCAGCAGTTCCATTTCGGGAATGCGACGGCCGATATGTGGAAAGACTTCGGCATCGATACTAGCCTGGCGGCGCACGAACGCACACTATGGACGACGACCGCAAATGCCGGGCAGTTCGACATCAGCAACGATTGGTTCTCTTTCACCCTCGCAGCTGGTGATGCCTGGCCGGTGTTCAACATCTTTCACCCGGACTTGGTTGTTCCGATTGGCGAGGATGCCCGCTCCAACGGTGGCCATAAAATGCGCCTAACCGATCCGAAGATTGGTGAATTTATCGATGCCATGGTGTCCGTCAGTCCCGATGACTCGAGAAGCTTCGAGCTGACTACGGAGATGTTGCAGTATTGGGTAGAGAATATGTACTCGATACCCATCGTTGCCTTCAACAAATTCGTCACCTGGGATGAGCGCTATTGGACCGGTTTCCCGACCTTTGAGAACCCGGCGTCACAGCCCTTGTACTGGTTCATGGGCGGCAAGCTGACTTTCCAGAATCTGAAGCCGGTCGATTCATAATACAGTGGGCGAGTCCGAATTCCGGTTCGCAAATGACATAGCGTGAGTGGAGGAAGGGCTTGGACCCTTCCTCCTTCAATCCTGTCGAAAGCCGTAGGGGCGACACTGTGTGTCGCCCGACGATACACGATTACAACATCGGGCGATTTACAGAATCGCCCCTACAAAGCATATCAATTGATTGACTTGGAACAACTTAGTTTGACACGACTTCGCTCATGACCCTGCTTAAAGAATTCATATTGCCTCGTTTTGCGCAATGGCTCATCGTCATTTTCGTTGGCGTCACGATTACATTTATCATCCCTCGCTTGTCGCCGGTCAATCCGGTAATGGAAGCTCTGGCGCGTATGCAGATGTACCAGAATATAAACCCCGAGGCGGTGCAAATAATGCGTGAGTCCTTGCTTGATCTATACGGGCTGGAAGGCAGCGTTCTGGAACAATATGTCAACTTCTGGAAACGCGTCCTCAAGGGTGATCTGGGTCCGTCCCTTGCCTCTTTCCCGAGGTCGGTCAATCAATTGATCGGCGTAAGCATTGGCTGGACGATTGGATTGCTCGGCACGTCAATTCTCATCGCCTGGACGCTGGGTGTGATTCTCGGCTCCTTGGCCGGATACTATCCGAACCGTTGGTGGTCGGAAGGCTTGGAGAAATCGCTGATCACCGTTTACCCGGTGCCGTATTACATACTGGCTTTTGTATTGCTGATGGCCTTCACGTTTTATCTCCCGATCTTCCCGCTTATCGGAGGGGCGCGCGGTACTGCGGCCCTTACCTGGGAATACATCAGCAGTGTCCTGCATCATGGTTTCTTGCCGGCTCTGTCCATTGTCATTGGCGCTACCGCCCATCGCTTCATTATGTCCAAAGCCCTTACGACGAGCGAAAAGTCCAGCGATTATGTGCAGTACGCGCAGATGGCGGCGCTGCCAGAACGCAAAATTTTGCTGTTTTACGTCGCACGAAACACGCTGTTGCCCCAGGTGACGGACTTGAGTTTGTCCTTGGGAGCGCTTTTTGGCGGCGCGCTCATCGCCGAATTCGTATTTGGTTATCCGGGGATTGGCACGATGATGTATACCGCCATCAACAACGGCGACTATAACGCGATTATGGGCATCACTTTGCTGTCAATTGTGGGCATTGCGACGGCTTCCCTGCTCATCGACCTCACGTACCCCTTGATTGATCCCCGTGTCCGCTATCGTTAGTTTATATGGCGAATGATGTGCTAAGAGCTACGATTAGAGACCTCTTTCGTTTCAGCCTGTCGTTCCGTTTCGGTTCGATTATCCTGATAGTGGTTGGCATCTTTATTGCGCTTTCCTTTTTCTCCCCATTTGAATCCGATGACCGCCGGGTTGTGCCCCGCAATGAACCGCCATCAGGAGATTTCATTTTGGGTACGACGGGCAGTGGGCAAGATGGCTTCTGGCTCCTGACCTTTGCCATCCGCAACACCTTGATGGTATCGGGTCTGGCAGTGCTCATTGGACGCAGTATTGCCGTCATGTTGGGGATGATTACCGGCTATCTCGGCGGTAAGACCGATCGGGTCATATCCTCAATTGTGGATAGCATCATCGTCATTCCGCGACTGCCCTTGCTCATTCTGATCGCGACAATTATGCGTGGCGAGATGACCGTATTGGCGCTTGCTTTGCTATTGGGCTTTATGGACTGGGCGCATCCTTCCAAGCGTTACCGCGCTATGATTCTGTCCCTGCGCGAGCGTGAATTTACCCATACGGCAGTCTTCTCGGGCATGAATATCATAAACGTGGTCGTGAAAGAGCATTTGCCATTTCTGATCCCCCTTCTGCTGGCGGATGCGGTGGCTGGCTTTCTCTGGGCAATTGGTATGGAAGTGACTCTATCTATTTTGGGACTGAGCGACCTGTCGGCGCCCAGCATCGGAACCTTGATCTTTTGGGGCAACTACAATCACGCATTGCTGAGAGGCCGCGTCTGGATTCTGGCGGCGCCGATTGTGGCATCAGTTGTGATGGTGGTCGGCTTTTATCTGGTATCGCTGGCGTTTAGTGAATATCTTGATCCACGAACCCGACTGAGCCGCTTGGAAGTGAGAGAATGAATTTATGTCGGTTATTGCAGAGGCTAGGAATCTGAAAGCCTATTATATTACACAGGCCTATGGTGTTGAACGGACGGTTCAAGCAGTTGATGATATCTCGGTGCAAATTAAAGAAGGTGAGGTCTTTGGCGAAGGGGCCATTCAACCATAGGCTCTAGTGAAAAGCGTGATACAATATTGATAACTGCAATTTATGATCTCACGTCATAAAGTAATCAAAGCATTTTCAAAGCGCATTACAAAGGCATAGTTTGATACAGGATTGGCATAGTTTCCATCTTTTTCTATCTTTCTTTCTGTCTTTGCGGTTCAATAAATTGCTGCGCATAACCTTAGTGACGATACAGTTTTCAGGTAAAATTCAAATCTAGAGTTTTATAATGGATAAATCAGTATGGTTGCGAGAATTCCTACAATTACAGCACAAGATGTTGAATTCTATCATGATAATGGCTATCTCATTGTAGAAAACGCCCTCACCCAGGAAGAAATCGACGAATTACGAGCGGAAACAACCGCACTCTGCCGTGGTGAACGAGGTGCGATTCGTGGTGTGACACCGGCGACTTCCAATGAAAATGATAACGAAGTTTTGAAACGTTATCTGTGTATTCACTTTCCTCACAAATTATCACAAATTATGGAACGATATCTGGCACATCCAGTGATGGTCGATGTTCTGACGAAGATCATCGGGCCCAACGTCAAGTGTATGCAATCGATGTTATTTGTCAAATCTGCTGGAAAACCGGGGCAAGCATGGCATCAAGATGAAGACTTCATCCCGACTCGTGATCGCACTTTGGCTGGTGGATGGATTGCGCTTGATGATGCCACCATTGAAAATGGCTCCTTATGGGTAATTCCCGGATCGCATAAACCCGGCATTTTGTGGCCAATGGAAAAAACTGAGGATGAACGCTTTGACTGTACAAAAGAGTCAATTAACTTCCCCTATAAAGATGAAGATGCCATTCCTGTTGAGGTAAAGGCCGGTGCGATTGTGTTCTTCAACGGCTACCTGCTACACCGTTCTCTTCCGAATCGGATGCAAAGCGGCCACCGTCGTGTTCTTGTCAATCATTATATGAATGCCAATTCGCTTTTACCATGGCATACGCCCCGTGAAGGTGAACACATGGCTATCGCTGATTACCGTGATATTGTCATGATTGCTGGCGAAGACCTTTATGCTTATAAAGGACTGGAAGACATTGCTGATCCACACATCCGGGTAGACCGTGAAGGGGGGTGTGTTATCCAAGAGACAACGGATGCTTAACGGCCTAGTCGGGTACAATTACGGTTCTGTTGCAAAGAGTTTCTTGGAGAATGACCAGACAAATGAAAGTCAAGTGGGGGCTTGAGTTTAGGCAGTTAGACTAAAGAAAGTTTCGATGAACTGATTTTGCGCTTGAAGATTGTGTTTTTCTGCTCCCTTAATTTGGCCCTTCCGAATCATATTCATCGCTTCGTAACCTTCTAGCGTCCGCCAAGCCGTTTGATAGGAGGCGAATCCCAAGCCTGGCTTGACCCGTCGCTTGATAAAGCGATGCTCTTGTTCAATTCGATTGTTGAGATAGCGACTGGCTCGATAAGGACAGTTGTCGGCTAAGATTTGGTCGGCTTTTACCTGGTATCGCTGGCCTTAAGTGAATATCTTGATCCACGAACCCGACTGAGCCGCTTGGAAGTGAGAGAATAAATTTATGTGGGTTGTTGCAGAAGCTAGGAATCTGTAAGCCTAAGGCGCTCAGTCGGCGCTACAGATTCGACAAACAAGCCATTAAGTTAGCTATTCCGGCGCGAATTGGCAGGTTCGGGAAACCGATTACTTGCAATGTCGCGATTCTGCGCTACTATATGCGCTGCGATTGCCCGATTTGGGCAAGTTGGAGCGCAATTCGAGCGCTCCGGAGCATTTCGTTCCATTCAGTTAAGGAGTTTTTCAAATGGCAAGGAAGCTTGTACTTTTTGTTTTGTTGGCGCTGCTTGTAGTGCCGACGCTAGTTGGCGTCGCCCAGGAGCCACAGGGTCTGCCGGTAGAAGTACCGGGCGGACGCGCGAATCTGTTTGTGTTCGACCAGATCTTCCGTTGGGGCTCTGTAGGCAACTTCAATGTTTGGCGCACCGGCGGTAATACCCCGCACCACCATGCGCTGATGCTGGAGACATTTTGGAATGGTGATCAGGAGACTGGCGAGAACATTAATGCGCTGGCGATTTCCGGCCCGGTTTACAATGATGACTTCACCGAGATGTCGGTTGACCTGCGCCAAGGCGTTCTGTGGTCCGATGGTGAAGAATTCAACGCCGATGATGTGGTCTATACCGTTGAGACGGTCAAAGCCAACTCGGGCCTGACACAACAAGGCTGGCACGCGCAGCTGACCAAATTTGATGTCGGCGTCGAAAAGACTGGCGAATTCAGCGTTAAGTTCACCACACTGTCGAACCCGCGTTTGCACACTGTGTTTGAATCGCGCTGGGCGGGCCTTTACATGATGCCAAGCCATTACGTTTCCGAGGTGGAAGCGAATCTTGCCGAGGGCGAGACCCTTGCTGATTGGGCTTGGGATGCCGAAGATGTCATCGTGCTGGGCAACTACCTGCCCATGCAGGTCGATGCCAACGGTTATTGGGAGCTGTTCAAGCGCCGCGACGATCCGGAAAATTCGGTAGCTGGCATCATTACCGGTGGTTCTGGTGCGCCTTACGTCATGAGCATCTTCTACGGCAACGAGAACATCAAGAAGGCGATCGCCATGTCTCGCGGCGAGCTGGATGTCTACTTCGATGTCGATATCGAGTCCTTCGAGACCACGCTTGATACCACGCCGACCGCTCGCAGCTGGTTCCAAGACTTCCCCTGGGCTTTCCCCAATGAGTACAGCACGCGTCAATTGGCTTTCAACTACGAAGGCGATCCCTTGTTGCAAAACAAGGACGTCCGCTGGGCGCTGGCGCTGGCTATCAATAACGTTGAGCTGCAGACCGAGTATATCGGCGGCATCGCCAAGGTTACGACCTTCGCTGTACCGCCGACGGCGACCATGGCGGGGGTATATCATGAGGCGCTGGAACCCTGGCTCAACGAATTGCAGATTGATATGGGCGATGGCGAGATGTTCTCCGTTTATGACCCGACTGTGCCCGAACAGATCAACGAATGGGCGGTAGCGCAGGGCTATGATGTGCCCGGCACGCCGGCGGAGATATTTGGCACCGGTTGGTGGAAGTTCGCGCCTGACGCGGCTGAGAAACTGCTGATGAAAGCCGGCTTGAGCCGCGATGGCGGTGGCAACTGGCTGACGCCTGATGGCGAAATTTGGACCCTCGACCTGCAGTCTGACCCGAGCGAGAACGATGCCTACCGCATGGGGCAGGCGGCTGCCGACATGTGGCAGGACTTCGGCATTGACGTCAACTTCATTACGCTTGATCGCGGCGCCTGGTCGCAGAACCACTACGTTGGCGCTTTCGAGGTCAGCACACCCTGGCAGTCCTTTGCTCTGCCAGCCGGCGACTTCTGGCCGCGCATTAACGGCATGCATTCGGACTTCTATGCCCCGGCGGGCGAAGACTACCGTCCCTTGGGCGGTAATGGTGTGCGACGCCTGGTGGATCCCAAGATTGATGAATTGCTCGATGCTATGGAGGGGGTCGATCCGGTTGGACAAGCCGATGAAAATATCGCCTTGAACATGGAGTTCATCAAGCATTGGGTCGAGAACATGCTCGACATCACCTGCATCGCCTTCAAGAAGCTGGTCACTTGGGACGAGAAGTACTGGACTGGATTCCCGACCGCTGAGAATCCGTTTGCTATGCCCTTGTACTGGTTCCAGGGCGGCAAGTACGCCATCCAGGGCCTGACATCGACGTCGTAACCTAGTTTGCTGTGCGGGCGATCCAAGGATCGCCCCTACAGTTTCAATTCTGGCGTACCGCGTTTTTGCAAGTGTGTACGGGCGAGCCGCTGGCTCGTCCGTACGGATTCGATATTAGGGACATTAGATGAATCTGTTGCGCACCTACATCCTGCCGCGCATCCTCCAATGGGCTGTCGTCATTTTTGTCGGTATTTCAGTAACCTTCCTTATACCGCGCTTGTCGCCGATCAATCCAGTCGATGAAATGATCGGGCGCATGACCGCGTTTGCGTCAATCGACCCCCATGCGGTTGTCAGTATGCGCGAATCGGCCATGGCGCTTTTTGGACTGGACGGAACGATATTCGAGCAATACATCAGGTTTTGGGACCGTCTGCTGCAAGGAGATCTAGGCGTATCTTTTGGCAATTTCCCGCGCCCGGTCTCGGATATCATCCGCGCTGGTTTGCCCTGGACGATCGGGCTGTTAAGTGTAGCCATCTTCATTTCCTGGGTATCAGGCGTATTTCTGGGCGCGGTGGCCGGTTACTTCCACGACCGGCGTTGGGCGCAAGTTCTCGAGCGCGTCGTTGTCGTTGTGTATCCCATACCGTACCTTATCATCGCCTTCGTACTCATTTACATATTTACCTGGTGGCTGAAATGGTTTCCGTTGGTAGGTGGATCGCGCGGGCAACCGGCGCTCACTTGGGACTATATCAGCACACTGCTTTATTTCGGTTTCCTGCCGGCGCTGTCGATCGTCATTGGGGCGACCGCCTTCCGCTTCATCATGGCTAAGTCTCTGACGACGACCGAGATCGCCAGCGATTATGTACAGTACGCCGAACTGGCGGCCGTGCCCAAGCGCAAGATCATTCTCTTCTACGTCGCGCGCAACACCATGCTGCCACAAGTGACTGATTTGGCGCTTTCCTTAGGCGCTTTATTTGAAGGTGCGCTGATCACCGAAGTCTTATTCGCTTATCCGGGTTTGGGATTCGTGCTTTACAACGCGATCTACAACGCCGACTACAACATCATCATGGGCATCACGCTTTTGTCGATTGCCGGAATCGCTACCGCATCACTGATCATTGACTTGCTCTATCCGATCTTCGATCCACGCGTCCGTTTGCGATAAGGAATAACTTTGCTAACTACGATTCGCGACTTATTCCGTTTCAGCCCGTCTTTTCGCTTCGGCTCTTTGATACTAATCGTCGTTGCCGCATTTGTGATTTTGTCTATCTTTTCCCCGTATGAGGAAGATAGGCTCCGCCGCAAGGTGAAGCGCAATCTACCGCCGTCGTCCGACTTCGTCTTCGGCACGACATCGCAGGGTCAGGATGTCTTTTGGACGCTGACCTTCGCCATTCGCAATACCCTGATTATTTCTGGCATCGCGGTCACTATTGGTCGCGGCATCGGCGTAATGCTCGGCATGATATCCGGGTATTTGGGCGGGATCTTTGACCGCACGGCGCAGTCCATCGTCGAGAGCGTGATCGTCATTCCGCGATTACCCTTGCTCATATTGATCGGCGCCATTCTGCGTGGAAGCCTGACCATGTATTCGCTGGGCATTCTCATTGGAATACTCGATTGGGCACATCCCTCGAAACGCTACCGCGCGCAGATCTTGAGCTTGCGAGAGCGCGACTTCACGCATACGGCCGTGTTCAGTGGTATGAGCACTGTCAAGATCGTAATTCGCGAGCATCTGCCCTTCATCATTCCCTTCTTGCTGGCGGATGTCATCAGTGGTTTTCTCTTCTCCATCGGTATTGAGGTCACGCTTTCCTATCTCGGCTTGGCCAACCTTGACAGCCCGACCATCGGCACTCTGATCTATTGGGGCAATTACTACCAGTCGATTCCCGCGGGCAGGCCCTGGGTGATGGTTGTGCCGATGGTCGCGGCGATTCTCATGGTATTGGGCTTTTATCTGATGTCTGTCGGGCTGGGCGAATACCTTGATCCGCGCAAGCGCCTGGTTCGCCTAACGGCACACGCGGGCGCCGAGGCGCAAGACGATGACCCGCGCAAAGAGAAGGATGAAGTATGGGCACCATAATCGAAACCAACAACCTGCGCGCCTATTACATCACCGAAGCGTACGGGGTCGAACGAACAGTCAAAGCGGTCGATGACATAACGCTTCGGATTCAAGAGGGCGAGGTCTATGGAATCGCCGGAGAATCGGGCTGCGGCAAGACCACCCTGCTAAAAGTTTTGCTCGGTAACTATCAGCCTCCGCTTACCGTCGTTGGCGGCGAGGTGATCTACCATTTCGACGGCGAGGCGATGAATGCCGCCGATATGACGGAAGAACAGCAGCGCGATCTGCGCTGGCGCACAATCTCGTACATCCCGCAAGGGTCTATGCACGTGCTCAATCCGGTTCGTCGAATTCGCGATACCTTTCACGATTTTGTCAGCGCGCATCGAGACGTTTCCAAGCGCGAATCGTTTCAGCTCACGGCGGAGTATTTGCGTGATCTGGGACTTCCGGAAAAGGTGATGGCGTCATACCCGCATCAGTTGTCGGGCGGCATGCGGCAGCGCGTGACCATTGCGCTGGCGACGATCTTGTGGCCCAAGCTGATCTTTGCCGATGAGCCGACTACCGCGCTTGATGTTGTCGTTCAACGCGGCGTGATTCAGATGTTGAAGGACGTGCAGCAGAAGGAAGGCAGCACACTCGTATTGATCACTCATGATATCGGCGTACACGCCAACCTGGCTGATCGCGTCGGCATTCTATACGCTGGAAAGCTGGTGGAAGAGGCGGATACATCTACCATACTGCAAGAACCGAAACACCCATACACGCGCTACCTGATCGAGTCATTGCCCAATCTCGACTCGCGCGAGGAAGTGATGAGCATTCCAGGCCGCCCGCCGGCGCTGGATCGTCCGCCGAGCGGCTGCCGCTTCCACGAGCGCTGCCCGCTAGCGATGGATATCTGCAAGACAATTGAGCCCGAATTGATACAGATAGCGCCCCGTCATTTCGCTGCATGTCATGTGGTCGAAGAGGAATTGAGCCATGCGCCAACAGTCTGAGCCACTACTTCAGATCGAAGGCCTGAGCAAGGTTTTCCATATCAGGCAGGGCTTTTCCTCGCAGGAATTCCATGCGGTAGACAATGCCTCCATCGTCATTGATTCGGACAAGCCGGAGATCTTCGCCATAGTCGGTGAGAGCGGCAGTGGCAAAACCACCTTGGCGAAGATGGTGTTGGGCATGGAAGTCGCCTCGGAAGGTATCTTGCGCTACAAGGACCGCGTGATCAATGACTTGAGCAAGCGTGAACTAAAGTCCTGGTTTTACCGCGAAGTGCAGCCGGTCTTTCAGGATCCATTCGCGGCCTTTAGCCCTCTGAAGCGAATCGACAGCTACCTTTATGAGACTGCGCAGAATTACAAAATGGTGGCTGACAAAAAGGAAACGCCGCGCTACATCAATGAGGTGCTAAGCGAGGTGGGCTTGACGCTGGCGGAAATTGCCGGGCGCTATCCCAATGAGCTATCCGGCGGTCAGGCGCAACGTGTCGCTATCGCCCGGGCGTTGATTACCAAGCCGTCATTGATCGTCGCCGATGAGCCGGTATCGATGCTCGATGCCTCCCTGCGTATGTCGATTGTGAATATGTTCCGCAAGCTGAAAGACGACAACAAAGTCAGTGTCATTTACATCACGCATGACCTGGCGACGGCCTTTTATGCCGGCGATCGCATTGCTGTGATGCTGCGCGGCTGGATCGTCGAGATGGGTTCGACTGAGCAGGTGCTTGGCAATCCTCTGCATCCTTATACGCAGAACTTGAAGACCTCGATACCGAGTATCAAAGCCGACGACGCCTGGGACGAGAAGATCGACCTGGCAGTGATCGAAACGGACGAATACACGCGAACCGGCTGTAAGTTTGCGGGACGTTGCCCGGCGGTGATGGACATCTGTCATGAAAACATTCCGCCGAGCGTGATCCATGAGGGCCGCGCGGTAAAGTGCTTCCTCTATGACGAGAACGTGGATCCTGCCAAGAAGACGTTTCTAACCCCTGCAGTTACTTGAACCGCGTTCGTATAGCTAACCTGGTCTGTCAAATTGCTTGCGGTAATTCGGACACCTGCAGATGGATGCGCGATTCATCGACCGGATCAAATACGTTGTGGGGACGGTCTTCGTCAGCCACAGCATCTGGCAGCGCATTAACCGCCCGGTCTATCATCCCATCGCCAAGCATTTCCTGAGACAACTCAAACGCGATCGAGCCGGTCCCTCGGTCATCGCGGTCGCGTTGCTGGCGGCATTATTCATGCTGCTGGCGGTCGCGCGATTATTTGCAATCGTCGGATCCGGTGTGCTCTGGACAATGCCGCTCTGGTTGACGCTCTACAGCCTCATTTGCTCTGCCCGCTGGATCTATCGTATCGTCTCGCTGATATCGCGTCAGGGTCGCGACGGCGTATTGGACGAGGTGAGCGTGATTCCACCGGGCCGGGTCTTCATCTATTTGGCAATTTGCAAGGTGGTCTTGCACGAGCAGGATGCCTTGGCATGGGTGACGATGCTACGGAAGTTTGCAGCCGGAATCCTATTTCTTACTCTGGCTTTGCCCGTGCTGATCACGCTTCCGAAGTTGGAGAGCATAGATACGGGTCAACTTTCGCTGCTGCTCACTGAAATGTCACTCTTTTCGTTTGTGATCGTGCATGAACACAAGCAGTCTGTCGTGTTGGCGTGTTTGCTGCCGATGGCGTTAAGCCGCAGGCTAAAGGGCCAGATCGACGGAACAAGCCTGGTATTGGTATGCTACGTCGTGCTGCAGGTTTTGAGTTTCGCGATTGCGATAGCTGTGCCCGCGGCGACGCAGGCAACTGCATGGTGGTTTAAGCTATCGATAGACCTTGCGGCAATCGGCATGGCCATGATGCTGGCGTTATTCCTGCTGGTCCGCGAGATGCTGATTTGGGTCTTATGGCGTAAGGTACTCATTCAAACAAACGCCGAGAACAACGCGCTAAGCGACCCGTCACATGCGGGAAAGGCGATTGGAGCCAATGCGCTAGGTAGCCGAGCCTACTAGTATCTTGGTATATTTTGAGGACGTCATCCGCAGAAGAGCGTACAGATAGCAAAATGACGGAACAGGAACAGATCTTAGGGAGATGAGACGTGTTTGAACCACGACAGTTGCAGACATTGCAGACCTTGGTAGACACCATCATACCGGAAGATGGCTATCCGGGCGGCTGGGAGGCGGGCGTCGGTGACTACCTGCTCCGTCAACTTGAAAGTGATCTGGAAATCTGTCTGCCCTTGTATCGAGATTGGCTGGATGCGCTCGAGATCGAAGCTGAAAAAGTGTTTCAGCGGTCGTTTGCCAGCCTCGATCTGAAGGCGAGAACCTCTCTGCTCGAAGCCATAGAGCAAGGCGATATCAAGTCAGATTGGCGCGTCGATCAGGCCTGGTTTTTCGCAACGATTGTTGAGCACTGTACTGAAGGATTTTATGCTGATCCGGGCAACGGAGCCAATCGCGACGGCATAGCCTGGGCCATGGTGGGATTCGAGGTGACCGCATGAGCCGATACGATGTGATTGTGGTCGGGTCTGGCGCCGGTGGTGGCGTTGCGGCGGCGGTTCTCGCGGAAGCGGGCAAGTCGGTATTGCTGCTGGAACGTGGTCGACAGTTGTCAAACGACGACATCGGACGCGATCACCTGCGTAACCAACGTGTTTCTCTTTATGGGCACAACGCCGGACCGGACATCGACGGCAATCCACGTACGAGCGACGATGGTCGGGTTATTCGACCGCACGAGCCGGGCTACTTGAACAACGCCGCTTGCCTCGGCAGCGGCACGCGCGTCTATGCCGGACAGGCTTGGCGCTACATGCCGCAAGATTTCCGCATGGCTAGCATCTACGGGGTTCCCAAGGGCAGCTCATTGGCTGATTGGCCTATTTCGTACGACGACCTTGCGCCCTACTACGAAAAAGTGGAATGGGAGATCGGTGTTTGTGGCGATGACCGGACCATGTACCACCTGCCAAAATACAACAAGCCCTATCCGATGCCGGCCTTGCCCTTGCCGGACAAGTCGCGCGTGCATTTGAAAGGACTGGAATCCTTAGGCTGGCGCGGACTGCGGATGCCGCGCTTGATCAATTCCATTCCATACAATGATCGACCGGGCTGCGCCTATTGTCAGCACTGCTTTGGCTTCGGTTGCCCAAACGACTCCAAAAACGGCAGCCACAACACAACAATTCCGCGTGCGTTGGGCTCGGGAAACTGTCAGGTGCGTTCTCAGGTTATGGCTCGCAGACTGCTGACCAGCGATTCCGGTACGATTAATGGCGTGACCGTTGTCAATGCCGCCGGAACCGAAGAAGACCTCACAGCCGAGGTCGTGGTCTTGAGCTGTGGCGCGGTTGAAACGGCGCGCCTATTGCTCAATTCGGCGACCAGGCGAGAGCCCGAGGGTGTCGGCAATAACAGCGATCAGGTAGGACGGCATCTGCAGGGGCACTACTATCATGGGGCGTTTGGGCTATTCCCAAACGACATTTATGATGGTTTGGGACCGGGCGCATCAGTCGCAACCTGCGATTTCAATCACGACAACGGAGATATCGTCGGCGGAGGTATGTTGACCGATTCCGATGTCTGTACGCCGATTGTGGTTTGGAAGAGTCAATGCCCGCCGGATGCGCCACGTTGGGGCATCAAAGCCAAACGCTTCATGCGAGAAAACTTCCGCCGAATCAACGATATCACCGGGCCAGTGCAAGAGATTCCTCATCCCGATGGGCGGGTGACGATAAATCCGAAAATAAAGGATCGCTACGGCATACCCGTGGCACATTTTTCGGGAACGACTCACCCGGAAACGGTACGCACCGCGACCTTTATGCACGAGCGCGCGAAGGAATGGCTGTGGGCGTCAGGCGCGATCAAAGTATGGGGCAAAGAGCCGGCCCTGCGTCTCTCGGGAGGGCAACATCAAGCCGGCACCTGTCGTATGGGCGAGGATCCCGCCTCGTCAGTAGTGGATAGTTGGTGTCGGGTACACAGTCACGATAATCTCTTTGTTGCCGACTCGTCGCCGCATGTGACCAACGGCGGCTTTAATCCTGCGGAGACCATCATGGCGCTGGCATGGCGCGCGGCGGAAAACATCGTCAGAATCTGGTAATATTGTCGAAGGTTGACGGGAGACAGACCAATGAGGCATGAAATAAGCGCGGCAGAGATCAGTTCTTATCAGGAAAATGGTTATGTGGCAATCGAGGACTTTCTAACCGCCGAAGAACTGGAATTATGGCGCCGGAATGTCGGCGAGGCGGTGGCCAACAGAGCAGACCGCAAGCTTGCCGATGGCAGCATGCGGGAAGAAGATGATTATTATGCTCGAGTTTTCACCCAACGCATCAACTTGTGGAACGACCATGAGGGTATGCGGAAACTACTGATTGATGACCGTCTGGGCAAGATGGCGGCGGATCTGGCAGGTGTTGATGGCATTCGCATCTGGCATGATCAGGCGCTGATAAAGCCGCCTTGGGGCAATCCCACTGGCTGGCACCTGGATAACCCCTATTGGTCGTTTTATTCGCGCGATGCGATAAGCATCTGGGTGGCGCTGGATGATGTCAGCAAAGACAACGGCTGCCTCTATTTCGTCCCGGGAAGCCACAAGACGGCTACCTATGACAATGTTGGAATCGGCAACAATATCGGTGATCTGTTCACCGCCTATCCACAATGGAGCAAGATGCACGCCGTCGGCGTGGAAATCAAAGCCGGTTCCTGCACATTTCACAACGGCTTGCTGGCGCATGGCGCCGGCGCCAATATGACACCTTATCACCGAAGGGCGATGACCTGCGCTTACATGCCGGATGGCAGTACCTTTAACGGACAGCGTAATATCTTGTCAGAGGAGCAGGTCAAGAGCATTGCGATAGGCGATGTGCTGGATGACGATCTGCAATCGCCGCTGATTTACCATCGGAGCAAGGACTACGTCCGTTTGCAAAACTGATTCGGAATCCGCTACGCGCTACCACTTAATGGGCATGGTGCCGGTTTCGTCCAACGGATAAGCCCATCTATCTACATACTCTTTGCCCGAAAGGAACTCGTCGCCAATCTCGTCGAGTTTCGCTTGCAACTGGTGATCCAGATCCCTCTGAAGATCGAAACATTCCATGCGATTGACAAGATTGTTTTGCTGATACGGATCGGCTTCGTTGTCGAATAGCAGCCAGGGTCCCGCCAGGTTGCGACTATAGGTATAGCGCGCTGTGCGAATGCCGCGATATTCGATGCCGCCGTTCTTACGATTCCATTCGCCGAATGGGTGGAAACAGGCCAGCAATGCGCCATCGCGCTTATCAGCCGGGCGGTCAAGCTCCTTCGAAATATCACGACCTTCGACAGATTCTGGAATCGGCAGATCGCAGACGCCCAGGAGCGTCGGCATGATGTCGTGCGCGTTAAGGAAGGGACCAACGGACCGTCCCTCGTTGCCATATTTTGCCGGATAGCGCAGCAGAAATGGCACACGAATCGACTCATCGTAGGGCTTCTGTTTGCGCTGCAAGCCTTGCGAGCCGAGCATGTCCCCGTGATCGGAAGCGAAGACGAGCACTGTATCGTCTTTCAAATTGCACTCATCGAGTGTCTTCACAATATCGCCGACACTTTTGTCGATAGCTGTGCAATGAGCGTAATAGCCGGCAATGTCCTCGCGGGCGCTTTCCGCCACGTCGGCCGGTACATTAGGGCGCAGATCAATATCCTGCGCATCATACATGTCACGAAATGCCCTTGGCGCTGTCTCGTAAGGATCGTGCGGCGGTCCCAAAGACAGCACCAATAGAAAGGGCTGTTCGGCAGTTTGCGACTTGATATAGGCTTGCGCGTCCTCTGACTGGGCGAAGACATCATAGCCGTCCCAATATCGCATTGTCGGGTCATCATTTGCGTAATACGCCGACCGGTTGTAGTCGTGGCTGCATTCCAGCGCTTTGAAGTAGTCGAAACCCAAGCGCCGCTCCGGCGGTATGTAGTTGCTGCGTCCATGACTATTCACGTGCCACTTGCCTATGAAAGCCGTATTGTATCCTTCTTGCTTGAAGGCATCACCGAGCCCGACCGGATCGCTGCTGATCGGCACATCGTTGATGATGACGCCGTGCGTCAGCGGATACTGACCCGTGAGAAAGCTGGCGCGCCAGGGACAGCAAACTGAGTAACCAGAAATGGCGTGCCCGAAATTGAGGCTCTCGTTAGCCAGCCGGTCGATGTTTGGCGTCTGAACTTGCGCATTGCCGGCATATCCCAGGGCTTGCAAGCGCCATTGATCGGTCAACAGGAATACGACATTTGGTTTCGACATTTTTTCCACTCTTCCATTTATGAGCGAATTACTCGAAAGCCGATGTGACGGGCAAAGTCATAATGTCACCTTCGGCTTCCACGAGCGCCGCCGGCACCCAGCCGAATTGAATCTCAAGCCAACTGCCATCCGTGTTGCGCCCATGGGCGAGGACTTCTTCGCCGCGATTGAAAACGCCTGTGAAGTCAAGACCATAAGCCGGTCCATCCCGCGCGATTATGCCAAGGGCCGCACTGATGGGAATCCCTGCGCTCGGCTCGTCGCTCGACTCAGTGGCGAAGACAATGGGAAATGTGTAAGGAATAGATGGAAAATGGTAGAACAGCAGCAACAAATTAGTATCATCGCTACTGACGAGGGCAAATATATCGCCAGAGCCTTCTTCGCCCGGAGCGAGATCGAAAGCATTTTCTGCCTCGTCCACCCTATTTGGATAGATGATGCCATCGTCACCCGCCACCTCAAAATCCCACGATGCAACCATGCAGTTTTGGCTGCGGGATGGTTCGCAGGTCAACTCCACCGATACGATAACGTATTCCTGCCTTTCCGCCGCGGGATCCATGTCGTCGGCCATTTCTGCCGGGCGCTGCATACCGATGACACGAAGCGATATTCCGTCGACGGCGTCAGAAAAGTTCCTCACACGATAGGGGAGTTTGAAGGTGCCTTGTTGCCCAGGACCATCATCGTGAGCAAGGGCGGGACTGACAATAATGCAAAGTGCAATGGCAAGTACAAAAGAGATTGACTTCATCATTGTAGGTCTCCTTATAATCGGTATATATTGATCAGATAATGTCATAATCAGCGTAGGGTTAAGTCTAAGCCCAAAACTCATCCCATTCGCGCCGGAATGCCGCCAACCCTTCAGTCACGTTGAATGCCCGCCGTCCCAAGACCTGCGCCGTCTTCTCGGTGCTGGCGATCGTCCGAAAGGGGATGCCGATGCGACGGTATATATCGAGGACTTCCGGGTCGGTGTATGTGGTGTTGATCAAGGCTGGGTCGGCATTAAAGGCTGTTGCAATCTTATGCGCCAGGTCGACGCGGCCGATGGCTTCGCTGCCGAAACAGTGAAATATGCCGTTCTCATTCACTTGCGCTAGCCGCAAGAGCATGTCGGCGCAGTCCGAAGCCAAAGTCGGATGCGCGATATCGTTGACTTGGGGTCCGGTCCAGACGGTCGCCGGCAGACCCGCTGCCAAACGGTAAATGACGTAGACAGAAAAGTCGAAGCCAAGGCCGTTATCTTTGCGCGCCAGTGAGGGCGCCACGAAGTTCAAGCCGTAGATACCGGCCAGCCTGCCAATGCCATAATTCAGACCGTCCATGGCGCCCAGTTCACGTTCCGAGGCGACCTTCATTATGCCGTAGTAGTTTACCGGATTAGGTGGCGAGCTTTCGTCCACGAGGCCGGCGCGACCGTCGAAGACCCAGTCGGAAGAGACAAATACCAGACGCGCGTTGACCTCGCGGCAGGCTTCCGCCAAGGCGCGCGTGCCGTCGACCATAATCGACCATGACAGTTCTCTATGGGAATCCATGAAGATCTGGTCGAGGATGGCAGCCGTGTGGATAACGGCATCGGGCTGGTACTTGCGAATCGAATCTCGTACGCCCTCATGATCGGCGAAATCCAGCGGATCAAGCTGGTAATCAACGGTCCATTCCGGTTCGGGACCGTATTGCGAGGCAATAACTTCCATTCCTCGTTGGCGTGCCAAACGGATGATGTTGCTGCCGACGAGTCCGGTACCACCGGTGACATAGAGTCGCATGGGTCGCTCACTTTCAGGCGATCTTCAAGGTCAAGAATTTTATCGCGACTGACGCACTCGCGCACCCAGCTCGGCGACCAGGCGCGCTTTATCTCGATAGGCGTCGCGTAATTCCGACTGGCTCGGTGAGCTACGCGCTCCCAAGTCCAGGATGACTTTTTCGGCAGCGGCGAATTCCGCACAGGCATCGGCGACATCTTCCGCGATGTCGCGAGGAATGTTGGTGACGCCGTTGCCGTCGCCATGAAGCAAATCGTCTGGCCTAACCGTAATGCCGCCAACTTGAACCGGCACATGGACATCGAGCATGTGATTGTAGCCATGGGCGCAGACAATCCCATCGAAAAATACCGGGAACCTGAGCGGCGCCACTTGCTGCAGGTCGCGGCCGGGACCGTTGGTTACCAAACCGACCGCGCCAAAGGCTTGGAACGAGGTACACATGACATCGCCAAACGTAGCCGCCGACCCGCCGCTATCCAGATTTTGAATCACAGCCACAGCGGAACCGGATAATTCCCCGAAGCGTTCGATCACATCGGGTACACTGGCGGTTTTGCCTTTGACGGGCGGCACAAAAGTGCGGCAGGTCACGGTGGAAGCGAAACCCACCATAGGCGGCAGATCGGGAAAGGCGGCTCCGATCTCTCGCTGCATAAAGCCTTGATTTCGCGGGCGAAGCTCGAATAGTTCAATGACGTTGCATATGGTCGCCGTGTCAAACTGACGCAGCTTTTCCAATACGTTTGCCTGCATATTGGGCTTATCTCCTTTATTCAGTCCGTTACCCGATTTGCTCTATTGTTTCTTCATTTGGTCGCTGCTTCGCGCATGGTTTCGACATAAAGGGCCTGACTGGGCATCACGTTGGATACATTGCAGTCTTCGCCAAACATCGCGAAGTAGCTGGTCAAGTTGTCGTACCAGAGCATGGGTCCTTCCTTGGGCGAGGTCGCTTCGAAAACCAGTCTCTCCAAGCCGAGTTCATCCACGACCTTGCCGATTTCATCGGCGGCCCATTCACCTTGCAGGTCGAATTCTTCGTGATCAATCATGACGATGAACGCGCCATCTTCCAGGGCGGGCGATACCCCACGTAGAATCTCATCGGCAGAGGACGGGCGCCGCGGAAGGCTCCTGTTCCAATGCCAAATCGGATGATGCTCTTGAATGATGCGCATTTCATTTTCCAGGGCGAATTTGCGCCAGGCCTTCCACTGTGCGGGGCTTACCTCGTCTGTCGTGTTCATGAATTCGATAACGCGGTAACCCAGCTCGCGCGCGGCGACTATTGCCTCTTCGACTACGCAATTCTGGTACGCTGTCATGAAAAATCCGTGATCAAGGTAGGGCTCAACGTCGAAGCGCTGATAAGTGGCGACCTTGCGTTTGAGCCACTCGTGCGGGCTGTAGATGACCTGCGAGGTGACGATCTTGACCAAATCCAGTCGTTGTCCGGCCACTTCGAGAAAGTCTTCCAATTCGACCAGTCCCATTCGTTCAATGTACCGGGGCGCTTCGTCGTAGCCGACGTCCTTGAGCCAGGTTTGACGCAACTGACGTGGTTTTTCATAATTTGGCACTTTGAAAACATCGTTCATAGTAAGTTTAGGCATGTTGTTTCTCCTTCAGATCGATCGATATTGCATGCGCGTCAGGTCCAGTCAATTACAATCCCCAGCGCATCAAGATTCCATTCCGCCAGAAGATCATAGGCGGCAGCAATCTGGCTGAAATGAAAGCGATGCGTTATCAATGGCGCGACCGCGACGCGTCCATGCTGAAGCAACAATAAGGCAGTGCGCTGTTCATCGTGCAAGGTCCACCACCCCGGCGCCGAAGCAAGTCGTGAGGCGGTATCGATATGGGCGCCAATCAGGGTGATACCTTTTTTATGCACACGCTTGTAGAAATCAAAAGACTCGGTCGCCCCGCGTGAACTGCCGAGCAAGGCAATCCTGCCACCAAAGGCTGTGATGTCGCAAGCTGTCGCCAATGCGGCGGGATTCCCAGTGGCTTCAACTGCAACTTGAAATCCCTCCAAAAGGGCGCCTTTCGCCATTGCGCCTTTTGTCGTGTCATCCGGTGAAACTACTTGGTCAGCGCCGAGTTGTTGCGCCAGTTTCAGGCGCGCCTGATGACGATCGATGGCGACCATAGGCAGGGCTCCTGCGATACGTGAAACCTGCAATGCCAACTGGCCCACCAATCCTGCGCCCAGCACGGCAGCCGCTTCGCCCACTTCGAGGCGCGTCTTGCGAACAGCTTGCAGCGAAGTCGCCAGGAGTTGAAAAAAAGTAGCGCGCTCATAGTCCAGGTCGGGTGCAATTGGATGGCAGAGCGCTTCCTTCACGAGAACATGGCTCGCATGGCGTGATTTGCTCGCAACCCTGTCACCGATTCTGAGTTTGTGGACTTCCGCGCCAACTTGAATGATCTCACCGACGTGGCTGTAGCCGACCGCTTTTGGATACTGCACCGCCAGACCCGGCAGGTTCAACATGATGGCCCGCTCGGTGCCCGGGCTGATCAAGGTCTTGGTCGTCCGTACCGTGACTTCGTCGGGCGCTGGCGGTGGAAGCTCGTCGGGCTCAAGCCGGATGGAGCCCGGTTGAATTACAAAGGCACGCTGACTCTTGGTCGTCATAACTACCGTTCGATCGTTGATGACTTCTAATCTTAACATGTCGAATCGAATGTCGCAGGCAATGTACCGAAGCGACGCCGAATGCAAGAATAGGCGTCGAATGGTATATTTGTACTTCAAACAGTGACACAAGGATGCTTTGGAAGGGTGATGCGAACATCAAAGGTGATTCATATCGTTTCCTGTCATGCCGAAGGCGAAGTCGGCAATGTAATCGTCGGGGGCGTGCCCCCGCCGCCCGGAAACACCATCTGGGAGCAAGCGCGCTGGATTGATCAGGATAAAGGCCTGCGTAGTTTTATCCTAAATGAGCCGCGTGGCGGTGTATTCAAGCATATCAGTTTATTGGTCCCGCCAAAGCATCCGGACGCAGTGTACGGCTTCATCGTCATGGAGCCAGAGCATACGCCGCCCATGTCCGGCTCCAACTCGATCTGTGTCGCGACCGTGTTGCTAGACACCGGAATGATCGAGATGCAAGAGCCGGAGACGACGTTTTTCCTGGAAGCGCCGGCGGGACTAGTGCGTGTCCGCGCCATTTGCGCGGGCGGCAAGGCGCAGAGTATCGAAATCGAAAACGTGCCGTCTTTTGTCGACCAATTGGACGTCGAGCTCGAGCTTGATGGACATGGGACGCTGACTGTCGATACGGCTTATGGCGGCGATAGCTTTGTCCTGGTTGATGCTCGTGCCTTGGGTTTTGAGATCGTGCCCGATGAGGCGCTGGACCTGGCGCAGATGGGCAGGAAAATTACCGTCGCCGCAAATGAGCAGATTGGATTCCAGCATCTCCAGCGCGAGGCATGGAGTCACATTTCGTTCTGCCAGTTCACGCTGCCGGTGGAGCGGAAAGGCAATGTCTTGACCGGGCGAAACACGGTGGCTATCGATCCCGGCAAACTGGATCGTTCGCCCTGTGGAACGGGCTGTTCGGCGCGGATGGCCGTTTTGCATGCGCGGGGAGAAATGGCCATTGGCGATCGCTTTGTCGCGCGTTCGATTATCGGTTCGCGATTCGATTGTCAAATCAATGTTGTTACGACTGTAGCCGATCGTGAGGCGATTATCCCGGGCATTCGTGGACGGGCTTGGATTACCGGTACCCAGCAACTGATGCTCGATCCAGACGACCCCTGGCCGCACGGCTATCGACTCACCGATACCTGGCCCAAGATGTAGTTTAAGCTTGTCGATTGAGCCAGACTGTCATCGGACCGTCGCCGCGATGTCCCCAGGCGTAATAGGGGATTGCGGTGAAGTCTATGGAGTTCCCTTGGCTGTCCAGCGCTCTACCGTGGACCGTCGTGACGCCGCCTAGCAGATCTGGCTGATGCTCGGCGCGAAGATGGCTGAAATCGTCCAGCGCAAGGTCAAGCAGCGCTGAATGATTGTCGGCCGCTTCCAGCGCATAGACGAGCGGTCCGCGTTCAAGCGCCACTTTGTGCTTCAATTCGGTTACTGCAGGATGCGCGACAACAGGGCGAATGCGCATGGGCAAATCTAAGTGGATGCGCGTCGTGCCCTCCCAGCGGCGAGAAACAACCGCGTAGCCGTCTTGTGTCTCAACAGGAATCTCTGGGCCGGCAATGGACAATTTGACTGGATCAGCAGTCTCGTCAACGTAGTGATAGAGATCGCCGGGCAGCGGCTTCCCCTGCGCGAACGATGGGATGCGCAACTTAAGCGCGAAATCGGTTGGCTGGGACACGGCGATGTCTAGTACAACCGCGCCGTCCCAAGGGTAATCCGTTGTCTGTGTGACGCGAATATCGGCTCCGTCCAATTTGAATGCGGTCTCGCCCGCGACATAAAGATTGACATAAAGCGCTTGATCGCGCAGCGCATAGACGTAACCGGACAAAGAAGGCAGCAGTCGCACGACGTTCGTCGGACAGCAGGAGGTCTGATACCACGGCTGACGGTTCATCGCTTGTTCACGATTGAAAGGGTATTCGCCGTCACATGCCAGGGGATTGACGTAATAGAAGGAGCGTCCGTCCATGCCCACGCCCGACAGAAAACCGTTGTAAAGTGTGCGCTCCAATACGTCAATGTATTTCGCTTGGCCGCTCAACAAAAATAAGCGATGATTCCAGAGAATGTTGGCCTGCGCCGCGCAGGTTTCATTGTACGCGGTCAAGTTCGGCAACTCGTAATTGTCGCCAAAGGCCTCACCTTCGTGACGGGCGCCGATGCCGCCGGTCAAGGCCAGCTTCTTGCCGACCACGTTTTCCCAGAGCGCAGTCACGGCCGAAGCATAAGCGGCATCGCCGGTTAATGCCGCGATATCGGCCATGCCGGCATACATATAACCGGCGCGCACGGCATGGCCTAGGGCTTCGGTCTGTTCGGTCACCGGCAGATGATCCTGGCAATACGGACCGTAAACCTCTCGTCCATTGCCGCGCCCACGCTCATCCAAGAAGAACTTCGCCAATTTCAGGTATTTCTTGTTACCGGTTGCGCGATAGAGACGCACCAGGCCGATCTCGATTTCTTGGTGCCCGGGCACATCGCGCAGCTTGTCCGGACCGAAAACCGAGTCAATCAGATCGGCGTTCTTGAGCGCGACATCAAGGAATGCGCGCTTGCCGGTCGCCAGGAAATAGGAGACCGCGGCTTCGTACATGTGGCCGACGTTATATAGTTCGTGATTGACCGCCAGGTTTGACCAGCGTTCGGGACCGCAGTGTTTGTTGACCTTGTCCCCGTCGATGGAACGTCCCGTGTAAAGATAGCCGTCTTCTTCCTGCGCGGCGGCGAATTTGTCGATGAGATTGTCGACGTAGGACTCCAGCTTAGCGTTTGGCGCGATTTGCAGGGCGTAGGCGGCGCCTTCCACCACTTTGAAGACATCGGAATCGTCGTAGAAGATGCCTTTGTGCGGACCGTCCATCAACCCACCCGCTTTGGCGAAATTGTCAATGCGACCGGTCTCTTCACATTTCTCGAAGTCGTAGGGAATCGTGACATTGACGGCGGTGTCGATGCGTGGCTTCCAAAACTTGTCCTGAATAGTCACACTGGTGAGTGGGACGGGTTGGATCGGATAATCGCCAATACCGTCGTTCATGTCTTGTCCTTTTCCGCCTGCGCAATGGGAAAGGCGGCGATTCTCAGTTGAGTCGAGCCATAGGGAATAAGCGTGATTTGTTCAGTTGCTTCGTCAGAGGGATGCGGACCAGCATTTATTTCGGCGGCGGAATTGTCTTTTAGGGTCCAGTCCGGCAGACGCTTTCCCTTCACCTTCAAAGTTACCGGCGGTTGGTCAGTGGCGAAGGGTATTTCTCCTGGCTCCGCCTCCTCCACGGTCAAACCGGCAAGCACCGTCTGCTCATCGGGAATCAAGCCGTAGTTCCATGCCGATTTGGGAAATATCTCCCAATCGGCGTGAGGCAGTTCGCCCGCGATCTGCTTCCACTCTTCGTCAATTCTAGAGCCAAATAGCAGCGGACCGCGATTGACGGATAGCAGGCCCTTGTGCCCTTCGCTAAGGCGCAGGTCCATCGGCAACTCCAGCCTAATGACGTCTCCCGACCGCCAGGTTCTGCTTAGCTCGTGGAAGCTACCTGCAGCGTATAACTGAGTCGTTACGCCACAGACCGTCAGCGTCGCTTCGTGCGCCCAGTCCGGAATTCTAAGGCGGAAGTCAAACTCGCAGGGAGAGTCCAGGTCGAAGGCAAACTGAATCTCGCCTTTGAAGGGGTAATCAGTCGTCTCTGTTACTGTGATTGGAGTGCCGCCGGCGACCGTCGTCTTGACTTGGCAGGGCGCATAGGCGATTGCTGCCAAGCCATCGTCGGGAGTCGACATGAAAAGACTCTTGGTAAATTTGGGCCAGGCTTGGTGCATATTGGCGGTGCAGCAGCCAAAATGCGGCTCCAGGCCGAAGATGTTAGACTGGTCGCTGTTGTTTGTCCAGTTACGCTTGGCCACTGTCGCCAAGACTTGATTGACTTGCTGGTCATATTGATGCGCCCACATATCGGGTGTGAAGGTGGCGGGGAGGGCGTTATAGGTGACTCGTTCCAAGGCATCGCCGAAAAAGGGATCGCCAAGGATTCGAATCAGTTCTTCCAAAGAGAACATGTACTCGGATATGGTACAGAGCTCGGTGCCGCTGACGGGTGAGGTGCCGTTCAGGTGTTCGTCGCCACTGAATATGCCGTTCGGTTGACCATGGTATCTCATCAGTTGCTCGATACCGAGGCGCGATGCCATGCGGTGCCAGGGTTTACCGGTTTGCACATAAAAGACGCCGCCAGCCTTGACCCCCATCGCGTTGTTGGGGGCATGCGTCATCATCCCGTTATCCCATTCTTCCAGCGGCAGGATGTGTCGCAGGCTGTAGTTCGCTTGCAGCTCGGGCCAGTCGAGCGTTCGGTCAATCAGCCCTTGAGCCAGTTCCAACAGAAAGTCGTCGCCGGTAAAGTTGTAGAGCCAATGCACAGCCAGCACATTGTCCATGGCGCGCGCCCAGCTCCACAAATACAGAGGACGGACGGGCAAGGCGCGAATTTGATATCGGCAGTAATCGTGCATTAGGCTGAGCACGCGTCCGTCTTCGCTGGACTCGTAGTGCATCATCAGCACCTTGAGCATCACCATGCGCGGCCACCAATCGGGATCACGCGGACCAAAGTAGCCGCGCTCGTCGGTGCTGTTGAGCGTCCATTCGATCCAGGGTTCGACTTTCTCCAGCAGGCGTTCGTCTTCTAGCAGATGAGCGAGGGGAAGCAGTCCATCCAGGTAATAAGGCCCGCGCTCCCAGGATTCGCCGTCGCCGCCCAACCAGCCGCTGTCGGGTCCAACGCTTGGCCAGAATTCGTCGAGGTGGCCACTGAGTCCATTCGCTTGCACCTGCAACTGATTGAGCAGCCAGCCGCGCGGTTTGATAGCGCCCAGCGGCAAGGCTTGAAATGCGGCGGCGTAGAGAGGCTCGCGACTCCGGGGTAGTTTGTCCATGTGTATCCTTTGGAGCTGAGTGTATTTAGCTCTTGACCGCGCCGCCCATCAGTCCGTCCATGTAGTAACGCTGCAGCGCCAGGAAAATGCCCAGGCTGGGAATGATGGATATGATGACGCCGGCTTGCAAGGCGCCCCAATCGACCTCACCCCAGATGCCACTCCTGATCAAGGTCAGGAAAATCGGCAAGGTGAAATTGTCCTGGTCGGACATAAAGATCAGCGCGGCGAGGAATTCGTTCCAGAAGTTGATGAAAGCATAAATAGCGACGGTGACTATACCCGGCAGCACCAGACGCAGCATTAGGCGATATTGTATGTGAGCTACACAATGCAAACAGTAATTCAATGATTTGTCGATAGAACCTCCATTAAATCAACATGATGCCAACGGAGAAAAAATTCCGTTATGAAAACAGCGATGCGGCTAACGATTCCGGTCGTATTTACAACAAATTAGGCGGGACGGCTAATTGACGAAAGGCGGCGGCTGCCGCGTCCAAATGCACTTTGCCGTCGCGCAACGAGATTTGCAGATGCCCGGGAACAAGCGCGTCAAACTCGACCTTTTCCATTTTCAACATGCTGTCGGCGTAGGCGTCTACGCGGCAATCGTGGATATTCTGCCAGACCACTTTCCCGCCCCAGAACACCAGGTCAGCGCCGAGCAGATAGGTTCGGTCGCCGCCGCGCATGAGGAAGCTGAGGTGTCCGTCACAGTGCCCCGGCGTCTCGTATGTCTCCAATTCCAGATTGCCGACTTTGACAGCGTCGCCTTCGACAAGCTCCACGTCAACCGGGCAGGGTTGCAAATAAAAATCTTCGGGATAAAAGTTAGCCGCCTTGGCGACATCAAGGGCGACCGCCTTTTCGTCAGCGTTGCGGATGACGGGCGCGGCAAAAGCTGAGGAATAGACCTCGACATCGAGTCTTTTCTGCGCTTCGGCTGCAGCGCCGATGTGATCGCAGTGATAATGCGTCAAGATCAGCTTGCGGATCTTGCCCGGATCCAACCCGTCGTCGCGGATGTGGTCGAGGATGGTGTCAAAGTCCCGGTCCATGCCCATGCCGGGATCAACCAGCGCCAACTCCGAGCCGCTGTTGAGCACAAACACGTGGCAATCGAGCCTGCCGGATAGCCCAAAGCCGAAATAGCCGCCTCCGACAACGTGTAGATCGCTGGTCATTTTCATGTGGCTTCTCCAAAGACACTCAAGTCCCTACAAATAGAACCGATTCCCACCGCTAAGTCAAGCGAGCCAAATGCCAACGCGACGGATCACCGACACCTTGGGCGACATCTGGCTGTGCTATACTCGCGCGCAGACTCGAATGCAGGCGGAGAGAAACATGATTCACGGAATCGATCACATTGTCATTGCTGGTCCAGAGCTCGAAGGTCTGGCAACTAGCTTCAAGTCGCTGGGATTCACGGTTGTCGGTGGCGGTAAACACCCAATCGGCTCCTATAACAACTTGATCGGCTTGGGTGATGGCGCTTATATTGAGCTGCTGTCATTCTACGAAGACAGCCCCAATCATTATTGGTGGGACGCCCTGCACAAACGCGGCGGCGGCTTGATCGATTTCTGTATGCAGACGGACGATATCCGCGCGGATTACGCCGTTTTCGAAGCGCAAGCCGTGGAGATGAGTCCCTTGGTCGGTCTCAGCCGCGTTCGCGTCGATGGCTATCAGCTTGCCTGGCTCAACAACGAGATCTATGGACCGTATCAAGGCTTGATTCCCTTTGTGATCGAAGACGAGACGCCGCGCGACGAACGTGTTCCGAAGGAAAGACATCACGCCAACGGGGTTACCGGCATTGATACCATTACGCTGGCGGCGCGTGATCTCGACATAGCGCGTCGGATCATGGGAGCAGCTCTGGGGCAAGACGGTGAGCCGGTTAACGACCTGGCGCTGAACGCAGCCGGTGTCGCCTTTCAAGCCGGTCGGCATCGGCTGGAATATTTGACGCCTAAAGACGACAGCAGTCCTCTTCATCAACACATTGAAGCGAGCAATCCCGTGCCCTATCGGATTCGCTTCAAGACCGACAGAGAGCCGCGGGAAAGCCCGCCCGAAGACGCAGCCGGTGTAAGGATTGAACTAGTCTAGTCAAGCGCTAATCCTGCAGCCGCGTGGAGACTTTTGCATTGTGTGCCTTTGTACTCAGCAGGTCGAACATTGGCTGGCAGAGTAGCCGAGCGCGAGAGTCGGCAAGGTCGAATCGCCGCGTGCGCGGCAGCGATCAACAGGGTAACTATGTCGGGTATCATTGATATTGCCAGTAGAAGGCATTATAATTATATCAATATCGCTACAATTCCAAGACTACTGCAGACCTGAGCTTAGCAGTTCTTAGATTATTTGGAGGAATACAGTCATATGAGCGAAGAACGAAAATATCCCGATTGGATGGGCAAGATGCGGGGCTTGTCGCAACCGGAACTCAAGGAGTTTCTTGATGGGCCGGTGGTCGCGCGAATCGCCACCGTGGATAGCAAGGGCGACCCGTATATAACGCCGGTTTGGCAGGAGTGGGATGGCCAAGCCATGTGGGTCATCCCGCGCGCGAAAACCATCTTTGCGCAGCATTTGAAACGCTTTCCACGTTGTTCGGTGTCTTGCGCCATGGATGTTAGTCCCTATACGCGCGCGCTTTTCCGCGGGAGCGCTGACATCGTTGAAGGTCCTGTGCTGATGCACGGGGAATGGCTGGAAATGGGACGCCGTATGTCCGTTCGTTATCTGGGGGATCGGGGTCCGGAATATTTGGAGGCATCTAGGGATCGTCCGCGTTATTGGGTCAAGATCACGCCGGAAAAGACGATTTCCTGGGAGGGTGTTGAGTGGGCGGCGAAGTACCTTGACGATTAGCCCAATACGCTTGCTTCGCCCAAACAAGCCGCTGGTTCCCGCCGCGGTTCAACGCGTTCTCGCAACGCCCTAACAGCTGCGGCGTCATTTGAGTTGCTTTATGAGTCTGGCAAAGACCGAGATAAACACGACACTTAATACCAACTGGCGACTGCGCAAGCTCATCGCCAATTTCGGTGTATACATTGCGCTGCTGGTTCTCCTGCTTGCCGCCACCGTCTTGACGCCGAAACTGTACGAGGTCAACACCATTGCTGTTGTCATGCGGCAGGCGTCGCAGTTGGGCATTGTCGCCATCGGGCAGACGATGATTCTGCTGGTCGCAGGCCTTGATCTATCCGTTGGCGGCATTTTCATCATGACCTCAATCGTGGTGGCGGAAGTCACCAACGGCCGAAATGAGATGGTGCTGCCAGCGATCTTGATCGCGTTCGGTATTGGCGCGCTGATTGGCGCGGGTAATGGTGTTTTGGTGACGAAAAGGCGTGTGCCCCCGTTTGTCGCGACTCTTGGCATGTTGGTTCTGGTCAAAGGCGCCACTCATGCATACACAAGGGGCGTGCCGGGCGGTTTCGTGCCGGAGATCCTGGGCATTGTCAATCAGTCCTGGTTCGTGCTTTCGATTCCGCTGCTTTTATGGCTGGGGCTGAACGCGTTCTTCATTTTCGTATTGCGGGGCACTGCCTACGGACGCAAGGTCTATGCCGTCGGCAGTAACAGTGAGGCGGCGCGCCTTTCGGGTATCTCGGTCGACGCCGTGCGCATTTCCGTATATATCCTGGGCAGTTGTCTGGCGGTGGTTTCTGGCGTAGTGCTGACGGGTTACGTCGGCTATGTGGATCGCTTTATCGGCACGGGACTTGAGCTGGACTCAATTGCGGCGGCGATCGTCGGCGGGACCGCCTTCGTCGGGGGACGCGGCGGCTTGCTAGGCACGATCGCCGGTGTCTTGCTGATTCAGTTGCTCAGCACGATGGCGGTGCTGATGGGCTTGGATATCGAGGTGCAATTTATCATTAAAGGTTTGGTGATTCTGGGCGCGGTAACCTTGTACAGTCTCGCCAGTACCGAAGCGTAAGGATTGAAGTGAAAAGGGGGAGGATTTGAAAAAAAGAACCTTGGAAAGCAGGTCATACGAATCAACTCGTGTTGACCTTTAGTAAACTTAGGGAGGCAATCTAATGTTGAGGAAATTGACTTACGGGCTGCTCATTCTGTCTTTGCTGCTCGGCACGTCACTCGTGTCGATTGGCCAGGACGAAGGCTTGGTAGACTTCGAAATCACACAAGAAATGATCGATGCTTCGCCATATTTGCAGAGTGTGATTCCGCGTCTGGATCAAGAGTATGACACTAGCGAGTTTGCAAAGGATCCGCCTTACCGGATCGCTCTGGCGGCGCAAGGCACGAGCAACGCCTGGTCGGCGCTGTTTGACGCGCACGCCTACTGGTACGTAGAAGAATTGGGCGAGGATGTCGTCTCAGAATTGCTCTACGGAGACGGCCAAGCCAGCGCCGATGTTCAGGTGCCGCAGGTGGAAGACCTGCTGGCGCAGGAACCGGACGCGCTTATCCTTGTGCCGATGGGCGCGGCGGCGCTTTCCGCGCCAGTTGAGCGCGCGATGATGCAGGGCGTTCCCGTTGTACTCTGCGCCAGCGCGGTGGAAACCGACAATTTCGTCACCGAGGTCGGCACCAATCTTTACATCGCCGGCGCAAACCTGGCGCAATACTTGATTGACACGGTCGGCGTCGATGGCGATTTCCTGATGATGACCGGCATCCCAGGCACTTCCACCTCTGACATCATGGAAGAAGGCGCCCTGGCCGTCTTTGATTCTTACGGCATTGAGCTGCTCGACAAACAGCCCGGCTGGTGGTCGCCGGCCAAAGGCAAGGAGATCACGGAGACCTGGCTGGCGCAGCACGGCGACGAGATTGATGGCATTTGGTCCGGCGGCGCGCAGATGTCCCAGGGCATGATCAGCGCCTATGAGGATGCCGAAATGGCGATCCCGCCGATCGCGGGCGGAGAAATGCAAAATGGGTTCCTGCGCTCGGCGCTTGAACACGGCTTCCAATTCTACGCCTGGATGTACCCCAACGCCATGATCACAATCTGCCTCGACGCCGCCGTGCAGATTCTGCGTGGCGAGCCCATCCCGCGCTTCATCGATTTCGTCGACACGATGCCCGAAGCCCGTCCCTTCACCGATGCCGAGGCCGCGGATTACTACAGACCGAGATGGAGCGACGACGTACACGGACCAGTCACCATGCCCGATGAGAAACTTGCAGAATTGGGCTTCCTGGTAGAGGAATAGTTCCCTCTGCAGACGCTGGAATGAATTTACAACTATCTGGGGCGAGGTTCTGCCCCAGATAGTTTTTGAGTTGAAATTGTGAGCTTTCGAGATGAATAACTACATACTCGAAATGCACAACATCTCCAAGGCATTTGCAGGTGTGCAAGCGCTTAAAGATGTCTCGTTTCGCTGTCGCCCCGGTCTGGTTTATGCGTTGGTTGGTGAAAACGGCGCCGGCAAGTCGACTTTGATGAAGATCCTTGCCGGTGCCTACCGAGCGGATACCGGTGAGATTATTTATAAGGGGCGGAAGCGCGACAATGCCTCAGCCGGCGATGTCATTGATAGCGGGATCAGCATCATTTATCAAGAGTTGGCGCTGGTTAAAGAGATGTCCGTAGCCGAGAACATCTTCCTCGGTCGCGAACCTCGTCGCGCATTGGGGATATTGAATCTAAAGCAACTTCACGCACGTTCTGCTGAGTTGCTCGCTCGGCTCGGCATCTCACTGGATGTGCGCTTGCCTGTCAGCGAGCTGACGGTCGCCCAACGGCAATTGGTCGAAATCGCCAAAGCATTATCGCAGAACGCCGATCTGATTGTCATGGACGAACCATCGGCGATCCTGGCGGGCAGCGAGCTCGATCAACTCTTCGAAATCATATCCAATTTGGTGGAGCAGGGCGTCACCATCATTTACATCTCCCACCGTCTGGGGGAAGTCTTCCGAATTGCCGATGAGGTCACGGTGTTGAAAGATGGCGAGGTGGTGGATAGTCGCCCAATAGATAAACTGGATCGCCCGACCTTGGTCGAGCTCATGGTTGGGCGCCCGATGGATGAGATCTTTCCCGAGACCGATCATCATCAGGGCGAGATGGTGTTGATAGCGGAGAATATCTCTACTGACACCATTCTTGACGGCGTCAGTCTGGAGTTGTACGCGGGTGAAATCCTGGGCATCGCCGGCATGGTTGGATCCGGTCGCACGGAACTGGCAAGGGCGCTTTTTGGCGCGGACCCGCTAACGAGCGGAAGCATCACGCTTATCGACAAGAAAGGCACCTACTGGAACAACCCGGCGCAGGCGATTCGGTCCGGATTGGTATTGGTGCCTGAGGATCGCAAATCTCACGGGCTCTTTACCGATCTCTCGGTGCGGATCAACATCACCATTCCCATACTTTCGCGGGTGACACGCCTCGGCGTCTTGCAGCGCGAGGCTGAAGGCAAGATCGTCGATGAGGCTCGTCAGCGCCTCTCTATCGTAATGGCTTCCGCCGATCAGGAAGCGCAATATCTTAGCGGAGGCAATCAGCAAAAGGTGGTTCTGGCAAAGTGGCTGGAGACCGATCCGGACGTGGTCATTTTGGATGAACCCACACGCGGCGTTGATGTCGGCGCGAAATTTGAGATCTACAAACTCATGCGGCAGTTAAATGATCGCGGGATCGCAATTTTGATGATCTCATCGGAGTTGCCCGAGGTGATCGGCATGAGCGATCGCATCCTGATCATGAACGATGGCCGGATTGTGGGGGAAGTTGCGCAAGGCGAGGCAACCGAAGCGGGGATCATTGAGTTGGCGACCATGGCGAATTCGAAGGCGGAGCAGTCATGAACATCTCCGCGCGTTTGTTCGGCGGCCTAACAGATTCGCAGCGTTTATTCTTGCGGCGTTATGGACCGATCTTCGCCGTTTATGGCTTTATCATCGTCCTGTTCATCATTGGGTCGACGCAGTCAGAACGGTTCTTGACCGTGCGCAACCTGACGAATGTCGCCCGTCAGTCCGCATTCCTGGGCATCGTCGCCCTGGGGCAGATGCTTGTGATTTTGACCGCGGGCATTGATCTGTCGATCGGGTCTCTGGTGAAGTTGTCGATTTTGGTATCGGCAATTGTGATGGATGGCGAAACGAGCAACCAGGGAGCGGCCATCGCGGCAACACTAGGCTTGGGCTTGCTGGTAGGGCTGGTACACGGCTTTCTCGTCAATGAAGTGAAGATCGCGCCCTTTGTCGTCACCTTGGCTTCGCTCGGTATATTGCGAGGCATCAGCCTCAGCATTTCCACATCGCCTGTGGGTTCGGCCAGCAGACCCTTTATCATGTTTTATGTACAGAAAATTGGACCGGTACCTATCATCGCGTGGATGTTCGTCGTACTGCTGATACTGACGGCTTTGTTGCTGCGCTACACTGTATTCGGAAAGCATCTTTTTGCGATCGGCGGCAACGAGGAGGTCGCTCATCTGTCCGGTGTGCCGGTCAAGCGAGTCCGCTATGGTGTCTACGTCATCTGCAGCGTGACCGCTTCGATTACCGGCTTGCTCTGGCTCTCGCGCATGGGCATTGGCGATCCAGCTATCGGCAATGGAATCGAACTGCAGGCGATCACAGCAGTGATCATCGGTGGCACCAGCCTGTTTGGCGGGCGCGCCAGCGTCGTGGGGACATTGGGTGGCGTACTTTTGCTCGGCGTTACGGCGAATCTGCTGGTGATGTTGGGCGTAAATCAATTTGTTCAGGGATTGATCCAGGGCATCATTATTGTTGCGGCGGTCGCCATCTACAAACAAGACGGGGACTGAGCTTGACGAACCAGTTACGTGCCTCACGACCGTCCGTCAATGCGCTCCAGCCGAGCTTGATTCGTAAAGTGGCGAACGCCGCAATTGGAAAATCAGATGTCATTCCGCTCTGGTTTGGTGAACCCGACAAACCCACACCACAGTTCATCCGTGAAGCCGCCAAGGACGCGATCGACGAGGGGCAGACCTTTTATCAGCCCAATTTGGGAATCGTCGAGTTGCGAGAAGCCCTGGCAACTTATACCAACGGCTTGTACGGAACGGACCTGAATGTCGACAATATTGCGGTGACGCCCTCCGGCATGACCGCGCTGTCAGTTGTCTTGCAATGCATCGTGGCCGAGGGAGATTCCGTGGTGATACCCTCGCCGGTCTGGCCTAATTTGCCTTCTGCTGCTCGGATTCTGGGGGCGGAAATAGAACGCGTTTCGTTAAGACCCTTGGAGGGCAAGTGGCATCTTGATCTGGATGAGTTGTTCGAGGCTTGCAGCGCCAATACACGCGCCCTGTTGATCAATTCTCCCAACAATCCGACCGGTTGGATGCTCGAGGACGATGAACAACAGGCGATTTTGGAATTCTGCCGAGAGCGCGACATTTGGCTGATCGCTGACGAAGTTTACAATCGCATCGTCTATGATCGCGGTCGAGCGCCAAGTTTCATCGACAAGGTTAGCGACAAAGACAAATACTTGATCGTCAATAGCTTCTCAAAATCCTGGGCGATGACAGGCTGGCGACTGGGTTGGATTACAGCGCCTACCTCGCTGATTCCGGCGGTGGAAATGGTGACCGAATTCAGTTTCTCGTGCATTTTCTCGCCCACGCAGATTGCCGGGATCACCGCGATTCAGCACGGCGAAGCTTTCGTACGCTCGTCGACTGCGCGCTATCGGGCGGCGCTGGACCTGCTGATCGAAGCCTTTGCCGAATTGCCGCGCGTGAGCCTGCCGGTGCCACAGGCGGCATTCTACGCTTTTTTTGCCGTCGACGGCATGCAAGACAGCTATTCGTTTGCGCTTGATGTCTTGCACAGGACCGGCGTCGGACTGGCGCCGGGAGCTGCCTTTGGGCCGCAGGGAGAAGGCTACCTGCGCTTGTGTTTTGCCGTAGAAGTTGACCTGTTGGAGCGAGCACTTGGCCAGATGAAACCAATGCTGATTTGATCCAGCGATTTTATGTTATTCCCAAACCGTGACCAATAGCCGCAGCCAGTTTTTGAACATGATATTTTCGATATCGCTGTTACCGTAGCCACGCGCGGCGAGCTTGGCTGGAATTTGCTGTAAGTCGGCAATGGTATCGAGATCGCAGGGCGATTGTTCGCGGCCGAAGCCGCCGTCCAGATCTGTACCGATGGCGGCATGGTGGCTGTTCCCGGCCAATTGACAGACGTGATCAATGTGGTCGACGACATGGTCCATGAAGACGCCTTCGTTGCCATCCCCTCGGACAAAACCCGGTTTCAGCATCCAGATGTCGAAAGCGGCGCCGACAACGCCATCTCGCTCGATGATTAGCTCCAGTTGTTTGTCACTGAATTGACGCTGGTGCGGCACGAGCGCCCGGCAGTTGTTATGGCTTGCCAGCACCATGCCATCGTATATGCGAACAGCCTCCCAAAACGCCTGATCGGAAAAATGGGTCAGATCGAGCAACATGCCCAGGCGCATCATCTCTTGCAATAGCGGTTTACCGAGATTCGTCAGTCCCAGTTCAGTGCCGGTTCCGCCGGCATAGCGTCCAGTACCATAGTGCGTGGGTCCCAGAAGACGCAGCCCGGCGTCCCACCACTCTTGTAGTTGGCCAGGGTCGCGGATCGGATCGGCGCCTTCCATGCTGATAACAAAGCCAAGAGGGGGCGTATTGTTGCTGTCGCCGCCATCAATCTCCCAGGTCGTCCATTCAGCTATATGCGCTGTCAATCCTGCTTTGTCAACCAGAATACGTACATGCCCGTCGCGCTCCAATGCGCGATAGTAGGCCAATTGACCCTGTGCGACGCCATGGGCCTGCGCCTGTGATCCATAGTCAATATGCTGCGCGGCTGTGCCGGTGGAACGCGCAAGCATAGTGGCAAAGCTGACCGCGACACGCCCGCGTCGCATTTCCGGCAGCGCCACTGTGTTTTGGGCGCGTCCCTTGCCCGGTATGAGCCCTTCCGCCGCGCGGATGGAATAGACGGATTTAAGCAGGTCCCGGTTCCAGCCCAGGGCATTCCAGGACAGATCCAGATGCGCATCAATGATTAACATCGGCTAATTCCTCTTTTTGCATATCAAACAATGAAACGATTGAGGCGATCACCAAACCAATCCGCGAGCGGCCACATCCCACACTTCCTCGACCTGGTCTCCGCGCACGCCATAGAGCTGGTTATGCAGATTGGTAACGACGCAGGTATGCACGGGAATGATGTGCACAATGTCGCCGACTTGCGGCTGATGGTCGCAGGGAGTGAAATCGACATATCCGTGTTCTTCGTTGACCTTGTATATTCGCGCGTCGGGGTATTCTGTGATGTAGCCATAGCAGCCGTCCACCGTCTCCGAATGGATGGATTTGCTGCCCCCATCGAGAATCACGCGGTTTGGCTCGTTGGCGCTCACCACGGTGGCGCGAATGCGCATGGCGCATTTGTCAAAGGTTGTCATGCCTCCGGATACGCTGCCCCAATCCCAAAAGATGTAGGTGCCAACGCGCATTTCTGTCAGTTCCGGGATCAGGTGCGATTCCCGTATGGCGCCACTGCCGCCGCCGCTAACGGTTTCTACCTCAATACCAGCATCTTGCAGCAACTTAATCGTCGTCTGCAAACGTGGACGAGTGCCTGCGTCGGAGGGGTAGATCATCACGCCGGCAAAGCGCAGGTTATCGGTCGCGACGATTTGTTTCGCCAATTCCAGGGCATCTTCCGGCGTGGTGCCGGTGCGGTTATTGAGCGCAACCAACTCCACCATCACGCCGATCGTGGCGTTGGCGTCTCGCATTGCTGTAGCGATGCCGTCCAACACGGCCTGGCTATCTACTGTGACGGTTACATCGGCGCGTTGCGCCAATTGCGCAAGACGCCTTGTTTTGGCGGCTCCCACGATATTGTAGGGAATCTGAATGTCTTTGAATCCGGCGTCCGCGAAGACTTCTGCTTCGCTCACTTTTTGGCAGGCGATGCCCACGGCGCCGGCTTCCTCTTGGCGGCGCGCTATATCCGGAATCTTATGCGTTTTGATATGAGGACGAAACCGTATGCCAAGATCGTCGCAGCGCTTTTGCATGGCAGCAATATTGCGCTCCATAAGATCAAGGTCAATCAGGATGCTTGGTGTTTCGAGATCGTGTACGGTGCTAATTGCCATAGTTCATTGGTCCTGCCAGACATGAATTCAATTCTGGACAGAGCTTATCCGAGCGGGTGGCAAATTGCAACCTGGGCAGCTTTTGCAGTTGAAAATTTGACAAGGCATTCGCGACGTGTTAATTTCCGAATGCTGTTCAATACCGTGGAATAGCATTCTACATTATGGGAAACGCTTTCCTGGATTACGTGGAATCGAGATAACGGCAGAATCCGAGGTCGCAACGACGCCCAATGTTAAACTATCTGCTGCGCCGCCTGCTCTATATGGCTATCGTGTTGTTTCTAGTTTCCATCCTGTCGTTTTATATTGTCAATTTGCCACCGGGTAGCTGGATCCAGAATTACGCGCTGGAACTGGAAGCCTCGGGCGCCATCGTCGACCAGGAAGAACTCGATTTTCTCAACATTCGTTATGGCCTGGACCTTCCCTTACACGAACAATACTTTCGCTGGGTAGTGCCGCTAGTCACAAAAGGCGATTTTGGGCAGTCCTTCGAGTGGGGGCAGCCGGTATGGCCGCTGATTGAGGAGCGGCTTTTCCTGACGATGACCATCTCCATCGCCTCGATCATCTTCGTTTATGTGGTGTCGGTGCCGATCGCGCTGTATTCTGCGATCAATCAGTATTCTATTGGCGACTATTTCTTTTCCTTCTTGGGCCTGATCGGTTTGGCAACGCCCAACTTCCTGATCGCGCTTGTATTCATGATCATCATGCTGCGGGTGTTCGGTGTGACACCTGGCGGACTCTTCTCGCCCGAATACTTGCGAGAGCCCTGGAGCCTGGCGAAGTTCTGGGACATGCTGACGCATTTGCCGGTGCCGGTGATCGTAATTGGCACAGCGGGAACCGCTGGATTGATTCGCATCCTGCGCGCGCAACTGCTGGATGAGTTTCAAAAACAGTACGTGCTGACCGCGCGGTCGAAGGGACTGCGCGAGCGTTTCCTTATCATCAAGTACCCGCTGCGCATGGCTTTTAATCCGATCGTTAGTGGCATCGGCAGTTTATTGCCGCAGATCGTGTCCGGCTCCGCGATCGTGTCAATCGTGCTGGGATTGCCGACAACCGGCCCACTTTTGCTGCGCGCGCTGATCGCCCAGGACTCTTATGCTGCGGCGAGTATGCTGCTGATGCTTAGCGTCTTGACGGTTCTGGGAGTATTCCTGTCGGATTTGCTGCTGATGTGGTTGGATCCGCGCATTCGCTATGAGAGGGCTAACTGATGTCCACGCGGTCGACAGTTGCGGAACTTGCTGCCCCGGACGGGCTGCACTACGAGATACTCTCGCAGCAGCAGTTGATCTGGCGCAAGTTCAAGCGCCATCGAGTCGCCTACTTTTGTATGATCTTTCTCGTTCTCTTTTATTTACTGGCGGTTTTCGCGGAGTTTTTCGCGCCATACGGACCCTTTAAGCGCTATACGGACTATCTATACGCGCCACCCACGCCGATTCACTTTGTCGATGAAAACGGCGTCTTCCATCCGGGTCCCTTTGTCTACAAGATTGACAGCGAATTGGACCTGAACACCTACCAACGCGCCTATGTGGAGGACACCAGCGTGAAACACTACCTTCGGTTCTTCACAAAGGGCCAGCCTTATCGTCTTTTGGGCTTTATCGAAACCGACATACACTTATTCGGTGTCGACGGACCTGGCGTGTTTTTCCCTTCGGGAACTGATCGCTTGGGGCGTGATCTCTTCAGCAGGATGTTGTTGGGCGCGCGCACGTCGCTCTTTGTAGGGCTGATGGGACTGGCGGTCGGCTTCGCGCTCGGTTTGTTTTTTGGCGGGCTTTCCGGATACTACGGCGGCGGCATCGACATGCTGATACAGCGGCTGATTGAGTTCCTGCAATCCCTGCCCACCTTGCCTCTTTGGATGGCTTTGGCGGCCTTGGTACCGCCGGAATGGACGCAAATACAGGTATACTTCGGCATTTCCCTGGTCTTGGCTACAGTGGGCTGGACCGGTTTGGCAAGGGTGGTACGTGGCAAACTGATCAGTCTGAGAGAAGAAGACTATGTGCTGGCGGCGAAGTTGTCTGGTTTGAGCGAACTGGCCATTATTACGCGGCACTTGCTCCCCGGTTTCCTGAGCTACTTGATTGTGCATCTGACCTTGGCAATCCCGCAAATGATCCTGGGCGAAACGGCGCTGAGTTTTCTGGGGCTGGGCATCCAACCACCGGCGGTGAGTCTGGGTACGCTTTTGCAAGATTCGCAGAATGTGCAAACGGTGACGATCAATCCCTGGTTGCTGTTGCCGGGCGGGTTGGTCGTGATCATTGTCATCGCTTTCAACTTCCTGGGCGACGGTCTGCGTGATGCGGCCGATCCCTACAAGCATATTTAGGATATGCGATGAACGACGTGTTACTGGAAGTCCAAGACCTGAAAACGCATTTGCCTTTGGAAGAAGGCGTTTTGAAGGCGGTCGACGGCGTCAGTTTCACGATTCGGCGCGGTGAGACGATTGGACTGGTTGGCGAATCTGGCTGTGGCAAGAGCATGGCGGTACGCTCTATCATGCGGCTCGCGCCGAACTTCGCCGATATCTCCGGTCGTGTCATCTATCATCCGCTAGACGGGGACCCGGTTGATATCGTGCAATTGGACCCCCACGGCGAGCGCATTCGCGACATTCGCGGTGGCGAGATCGCGATGATCTTTCAAGAACCGATGACCTCGTTTTCGCCCTTGCACACCATCGGCAACCAGATCACAGAGGCGATTCGCGTACACCGGGCGCAAGACCGCAAAGAAGCGCACAAGATCGCAATCGACTTGTTGGGGCGTGTCGGCATGTCCAATCCGTCGCAGCGCATGGGTGAACACCCTCATCAGCTCTCGGGTGGCATGCGTCAGCGGGCGATGATCGCCATGGCTTTGTCATGCGAGCCATCGCTGCTGATTGCCGATGAGCCGACAACGGCGCTTGATGTGACGGTACAGGCTCAGGTGCTCAAGCTAATGCGTGATTTGCAAGACGAGTTCGGCATGTCGATCTTGTATATCACGCACGATCTGGGCGTGATCGCGCGCATGGTCCAATATGTAGCGGTTATGTATTTGGGCCGGATCGTCGAATATACCGATGTTGACAGCCTGTTCTATCAAGCAAAGCATCCGTACACTTCCGCGCTGATCAAGTCGATTCCCAAGATCGGCAAGAAATCGCGCCGCCGTTTGGAGTCGATTCAAGGCGCGGTGCCAGTGCCGATCAATCGTCCGCCCGGCTGTGGTTTTTTCCCGCGCTGTTCGGTTGCCATTCCTGGCTTGTGCGACCGCGTGGATCCGCCTTTGCTACAGGTCGCGCCCGGCCATGCGGCATCATGTTTCTTATACCCCGAAGTGGCAGAAGCGGCAACGCTGACGGAACTTGAAGGGCAGGGCGATGGAACGCAATGACGTGATCCTGCAGGTCAAGTCTCTCAAGAAGTATTTTCCGATTGAGAAGGGCTTGCTGCGTCGGACGGTTGGGCACATCAAAGCTGTCGACGATGTCAGCTTCGAGATAAGAAAGGGCGAGGTGCTGGGTCTGGTTGGCGAATCCGGCTGTGGCAAGACGACGCTCGGCCGCTGTATTCTGCGCGCCATTGATCCGACTTCGGGCGAAGTTTTCTTGCGGACGCATGAGGGCGAAACAGTAGATATCACGCAGTTGAACAAAAAACAATTGCGTGCGCTGCGCAAGGAAATGCAACTGGTTTTTCAGGATCCCTTTTCGTCGCTTTCCCCGCGCATGACCGTGCTTGATATTATCGGCGAGCCGCTTTGGGCGCAGGGTGTGCGTGGCAAGGCTTTGGAAGCGCAGGTCAAAGAGCTGGCCTCGGTGGTCGGGTTGAATACCGGGCACCTCAATCGCTACCCGAATGCATTCAGTGGCGGGCAGCGCCAGCGGATCGGCATCGCGCGGGCTTTGGCCACAAATCCCAACTTGATTGTTGCCGACGAACCGGTCTCGGCTCTGGACGTGTCGATTCAGGCGCAGATTCTCAATCTCTTGCAAGACTTGCAGGAAAAGCTCGGACTGACCTATCTGTTCATCGCTCACGACTTGAGCGTCGTGGAACATATCGCGGATCGTGTCGCGGTCATGTACGTTGGCAAGATCATTGAACTGGCGGAGACTGAAACGCTGTATTTGAGCCCGAAGCATCCCTATACCGAAGCGCTGCTTTCGGCCGTGCCGAAGCCGGATCCCCGCTTGCTAGAGGCGCAAATCATCCTCAGCGGCGAAGTCGCGAATCCGGCGGATCCGCCAAGCGGCTGTTATTTCCATCCGCGCTGCAAATACGCCAAAGACCGATGCAAGCAGGAGACCCCGGTACTGCGCGAAGTGTTGCCGGGACATCATGTATCCTGCCATTTCGCCGAAGAACTTGAGCTGGAAGGTGTGTCCATATGATCCAGTCCGTCTTGAAGGCCATCGACATCATGACCGTTTTTAGCAGCGAAGAGCCCTGCCTGACACTGGCTCAGATCAGCGAACGGCTGCCCATGCCCAAAAGCACAACACACCACTTGCTAGCGACACTGATATCACGCGGATTCATTGAGAAAGTGAACGACGATTCCTATGCGCTCGGCACGGCGATCATCACCTTGTCGCAGGCCGTTCGGGTGAATGCCGAACTGCGCGATCGCGCTGCGCCGCTGCTACGCGAATTGGCGGAGATCGCCAAGGAATCGGTTTATCTGACCTATTTCGACGGCAGGTATATTCTTTATATCTACGCGGTTGAATCGTCGAAGCGCTTGATGGCGCGCACGGCGGTTGGCGAGCAGGTTCGCCTGCATTGCACGGCTAACGGAAAGTCGATTCTGGCAGCGCTTTCGCCCGATCAGGTCGATGACATCATGGGACAGACGGGCATGCCGCGATTCACACATACGACAATAACGGATATTGCGCTGCTACATAGTGAACTTGAGGCGTCTCGTCAACGTGGCTATGCGGTCGATGTCGAAGAGCACGAGTTGGGCACATTCTGTCTGGGCGCGGTCATTCGTAACGCAGCGGGCGAACCGATTGGTGGTTGCAGTGTATCCGGCGCCGACGAGAGCATTGTCCATGGTGGCTCAAACGGACTGGCTGCAGATCTACTCTATGTCGCGCAAGAGATTTCTCGGCGGATGGGTTACGTACCGGCCACGCCGTCGTTGCTGGTGACGAAATCGGCGCACTTTATTCATCACTAACAATTTGGAAATATGGCATGACAAAAGCAGAAACACCCAGGGGTGTTTTCCCCGCGATGATTACACCGCTCAAGACGGATATGTCCATTGATTGGGATGGCGTCGACCGTCTGACCGACTGGTATATTGATTTGGGCGTGGCGGGGTTATTTGCTGTGGGGCAGTCGAGCGAGATGTTCGCGCTCAGTGATGGCGAACGACTTCGCCTGGCAGCGCGTGTCGTCCGGCGAGCCGATGGACGCGTGCCCATCGTCGCCAGCGGCACCTTTGATCGCACCGTCGCCGCACAGGCCCAGTTCGTCCGGCAGATGGCAGATCTCGGGGTCACGCAAGTGGTGCTTATCGCCAGCATGATGGCAGAGCTAGACGACGATGACACGATCTGGCGAAGCAATGTGTCCCGTCTGCTAGACGCCACGGGAGATATTCCACTAGGACTCTATGAATGCCCCCAGCCATATCATCGCTTGGTATCTGCGGACTTGGTCGCTTGGGCGGCCGGGACTGGTCGATTCTGCCTGCTCAAAGAGACGTCGCGCTCTTTGAGCCAAGTACGCGCGAAAGTCGAAGCGGCCGCGGGCGCCGGCATAGGTATCTACAACGCCGATGCCACGACATTGCTGGAATCGATGAGATTCGGGGCGGCGGGTTATTGCGGTATCGCGGCAAACTTCTATCCGGAACCGCTGATTTGGCTTTGCGAGCGCTTCTGCGATGCAGAGGCCGAAAATGTGCAATCTTTGCTGCGCATGGCGGATCCAACGATTCATCATTTGTATCCGGTCTCGGCGAAGTATTATCGACGCCAGTCAGGATTCGACATGACCACGGTCAGCCGCGTGAATGAAGCGGCGCTGACTGACTACGATAAGCGCATTCTTGATAGTATCGCAAAACAAATGGATTCCCTGAAACTGCGGGACAGGAACCTAACAGCGTAGCGGGCATCAGCGCTCGCTGCCTGACAGGTGTGAAATGATCAAGCTGAAAAGGAGGTAGCCGATTCATACTGACCAGTTATCAACAGCTCGAAGTCCATTAAATTGTAGGGAGGAAATTCCAAATGCTTAGCAAGCAAGTGAAAGTTTCATGGTTAGTCTGCCTGATAGTCATTGTGGGTCTGATGTCGTTTTCGTCGGCCGCACAAGACGGCGGATTCTCGTCGGCGGATAATTACCGCGTTTGGTCGCTGGATGAATACGAAGCTGCCACCGGGAATTCTATCGCCATGTTCAACGAAGCGCCCATGCTGGCGGAAATTGTAGCCGCGGGCGATTTGCCGCCGGTTGAGGAACGTCTGCCGGATCGCGGCGATATTTCGGTCGTTCAGCCGCGCGAGGCGATTGGCGCCTACGGTGGCGAGATCACCTTTAACGCAACCAATCCGACCTCCTTCGGCAATACCGGCTTCACCGCCTGGGACCAGCACCTGACTGGATTCTCCACTAATTGGGAGATCATATTCCCGGAGATCGCCAAGAGCGTGGAAATGTCGGACGATTTGAGCACGGCCACCGTCACCTTGCGCCGCGGGATGAAATGGAGTGATGGCGTTCCTGTTACCGCCGATGATGTGATGTTCTGGTACGAAGACATCATTTTGCACGAGGAATTGCCCAATATGCCAGGGGCTCTCTCGCCCGGTGGAACGCCAGTCGTCATTGAGAAAGTCGACGACTATACCGTCACCTTCACCGCTGCCACGGCCAATCCGGCGTTTCCGATCGTGGTAGCCCGCAGTAGCCAGGGATTCCCGCTGGCGCCGCGCCATTACCTACAGCAGTGGCACGCCGATTACAACGAGGATGCGGCCGCGTTGGCCGAATCCGAAGGCTATGACAGCTGGGCTGGCGCCTTCCAATTCCACATGAATGGACAAACGGGCCAGAACGACTTCGACCCGGATCTGCCGGTATTGAAGCCATGGACGCTGGGCCAAGTGGATGAATTCGGCAACAAGTTCTATGTCCGCAATCCATACTACTGGAAGGTAGACACGGAAGGCAATCAGTTGCCCTATATCGACGGCCAGGTGCGCCTGCTGCTGGGTGAGCCGGAAGTGGTCATCCTTAACGTACAAGCCGGCACAATCGACTACGGCTTCTACAATCTGGAAGTGAGCGATCTGCCGGTGCTGAAGGCGGGCGAGGCGGATGGCGATTATACGACAATCTTGTGGCCGGCCGATCAAGGCGCGATGAGCAAATATCAGTTGAATATCACGGTCAGCGATCCAGTGCTGAACGAGATCTTCAACGACTTGCGCTTCCGTCAGGCTTTGTCGCTGGCTATCAACAGGTCCGAGATTAACGATGTCCTATTCTTCGGTCAAGCGGTACCGCGCGCCTGGGGCGTTTCGTCGGCGTCGGTCTTCTATGAAGACTGGATGGGCGGACACTACGCGGACTATGATCCCGATCAGGCCAGCGCGCTGCTCGACGAAATGGGATTGACCATGGGCGATGATGGCGTTCGCACGCGCCCGGACGGCGCGCCACTGTCTATCGTGCTTTGGGACGCGATCAACCGCATCCCGATGTCCGAGCTGGTCGCCGAATACTGGGAAGACGTCGGCGTTGATGTCGAGATTAATCCCAGTACACGCGAAGCCTTTAAACAAGCCTTGCTTGCGAACGAGGTGCACGCATCGGTTTGGTTTGCCGATGTCGTATCGGAGAAGGATCTCTATCAGCGGCCGATCTGGTTGCGCCCGCCTTACGGCATTGATTCCACACCGGTAGGTGGTGGCCTGGCCTGGCGGCAGTGGTGGCTCACCGATGGCGCCGACGGCGAGGAACCGCCCGAGTACCAGCAGGAGCAGATGCGCATGGTCGACGAATGGCAACTGACGCAAATCGGCTCGGACGAGTATCTGGAGCTGGGTACGCAGCTTGTCGCCAATACTGTCCAGAACATCTACCACTTCGGCACTGTAGGCGAGGCGCCAGAAGTATTCATCCGGTCCAACCGCTTGCACAACTTCACGCCAGTGGAAGGTGTCGTCTATATCAGCCACCTCGAAAGCGGTCACTCCGACCAATGGTACGTCAGTGAATAAACTGTAAGCATTCTGATGGGGCTCGCGCTCGTCGCGCGGGCTCCATTCCCTTGATATTCATTTTCAACCCGGCTTGATGGTGTATTCTGTCCTGCCAGAAAGGGCGCGTTATGAAATGGTCACAAGTCAAATATCAGCCGGAACGGACGTTGACCTATTTGGGCAGCCCGAGCATTGTTCGGCTCGAAGACGGCGCCTTGCTGGTCTCTCATGATTACTTTGGTTTGAAAGGCTGTCCCAAAAACCATGAAGGTGAAGAAAGTCTAACGAGCATTTATCGCACGGAAGACGGCGGTGACAGCTGGGTTAATATCACGCATATCATGAATTGCTACTGGAGCAGTCTCTTTTTTCATGATGGAGCGGTTTACATCTTCGGTACATCGCAGCAATATGGCTCAATTGTGATTCGGCGCAGCCTTGACGGCGGATTCACCTGGACGCACCCGGCCGATGCGCGCAGTGGCCTGCTCTACCAGGGTGGCTACCATCGCGAGCCTCCCAATTATCATTGTGGTCCTATGCCAGTATTCTGCCACCAGGGACGCTTGTACCGCACATTCGAAGATTGCGACCCTATGATTTGGGGCAAAGGTTTCCAGGCGGGCGTGATCTCGGCGCCGGCTGATGCCGACCTGCTGGACGCTTCCAACTGGACCATCAGCAACAAGATCCCATTTGATCCCGCATGGATTCCGTCCGAGTGGGACCCGGCAAATGCCGAGGCGCCGGGCTGGCGAGAAGGCAATGTCGTGGCCGCGCCCGATGGCCAACTATGGAATATCATGACCTACGAAGCGGGTTCTATCGTGGATGAGGTCGCGACTCGTCTGAGAATCGAAGACGAAGGCAAATCGCTTTCCTTTGATCCCGAAAGCGGTTATATCGGATTTCCGGGCAGCAAGGCGAAATTCACCATCCGCCGCGATCCGGCAACAGGAAAATACCTGTCCCTGGTCAACAACATAGCGGATCCCGATCTGTTGCGGGAGATGGCCGAGGGAAATCTCAAAGCCCAGGGCCACCGTGGCAAGCATCCCATTCGGCAGCGCAACGTGCTCTCGTTGAGCGTGTCGGACGATCTGTGGAATTGGCGCCTCGTCAAGACGCTCATGCGTGACGACACCGGTTTGGAGCCGGCGGCATCGGTTTTGCTGACCGGTTTCCAGTATGTCGATTGGCAGTTCGATGGCGACGATTTGATTTATGTCGCGCGCACGGCCTACCGCGGCACGCGCAACTTCCACGATTCCAACCGGATCATCTTCCGGCGTTTGAATAACTTCCGCGAGCTACTGTAAGAAGGGAAAGCAGGCGCAGATGGTCCGGCACGAAGTTAAGTTTCAACCCGAACGATCGTTGACCTATCTAGGCAGTCCCAGCATTGTTCGCTTGGCGGAAGGCACCCTTGTCGCATCGCACGATTACTTTGGCTTGAAGGGATGCCCGAAGAATCATGAAGCCGAAGAAAGCTTGACGAGCATCTATCGTTCGGAAGATGACGGCGAAACCTGGGTCAACGTGACCCATATCATGAATTGCTATTGGAGCAGTTTGTTTCTACATCGCGGCAAATTGTATATTTTCGGCACCTCACAGCAATACGGGTCTATCGTTATCCGCCGCAGCGATGATGGCGGTTTCACCTGGACACACCCGGCGGATGAATCGTCGGGGTTGCTCTTTCGCGGTGGCCCCTACCGTGACGCGCCGAATTATCATTGCGCGCCGGTGCCGGTACTGGAGCACAATGGACGACTCTACAAGGCCTTCGAAGATGCCGATCCGCCTATTCATGGACCGAGCTTTCACTCGTGCGTGGTTTCAGCGCCAGCCGAGGCCGATTTGCTAAATGCCTCTAATTGGACGATCAGCAACAAAATCCCCTTTGATCCCGACTGGGCGCCGGCTGATTGGGATCGGCCGGAACGACCCTGTTGGCTGGAAGGAAATGTGGTGCTGACACCGGGCGGGGAACTGTGGAATATTTTGCGGCTGAATGCCAGTCCTATGGTCAACCGCGCGGTGATTGTCAAGATCGAGGACGAGGGACGGAGAATTGCCTTCGATCCGAAGACGGGATTCATCGAATTCCCGGGCGGTGGGACCAAGTTCAGCATTCGCTACGATTCGGAGTCTGGCTTTTATCTCGCCTTGGTCAACAACGTCACCAACCCCGAATGGACCAAACAGCGAAATATATTGTCCTTGAGTGTTTCGAGAGATCTGCGCAATTGGCGGGTTGTCAAGACTTTGATGACAGACGAAAGCGGTTTATCGGCAGAAGACTCGATGCGGCTCACGGGCTTTCAGTACGTCGATTGGCAGTTCGACGGCGACGATATCATCTACTTGGCGCGCACTGCCTATCGAGGCGCCATCCGCTATCACGACTCGAATCGGATCATCTTCCGCAAGCTAAAGGGCTTCCGCTCCTTCCTTCCTTAAATGGTGTGCAAGTTCGATTGGCGACGCTAGCTCTTATCATCCCAAACGCTGCGCATTTGCCAGGCGTCCAGTCTGGTGACCGTTGTCGACGTACCCTGAGACCGAAGTGAAACGCCAAGACTGTCCTTGCGGCCGGGATACACCCTCGTCGCCACGCATTGTTTGCCATTGACAAAAACCTCGACCATGCTGCTATCGATGAAGACGCGCAATTGCAGGGGCTCGTCGGGAGCGATGTGCACGGGCGCGGTTTCCGGCGCGCGTGAAAGCGCGTCCGGCAATGTCGACGCATATGATGTGTCGATCGTGATCATGCTTTCATATCGTTCCGGCAGCTTCTGCATGGCAGCTGAGCTGGCGTTCATAGCCGTGGTTTTGGATAGCCGCTGTCGATAGCGGCGTCCCCGATGTTTGTAGAATGCGATACGCGTAAACTCTTCTCGCTTGGGTGAGCGCAGGACATTCAATTCGACCAAAGGCGCATCGCTTGGGTCAAGCTCGAGAAACAATTCCATCGCGTTGCCCTCAATGTCGCCCAAAATGATTTCCTGGTTGGCCGGTAGGGACATGGGCCCCAACTGCCGATGATCATTGCGCAATGACTCGATGTCACCCGCAGGCTCCATGAGAATGCGCTTATCCTTGTCGAGGGTGAGCAGGCGTGGCAGAGTCATAATCTGATTCCAGCCTCGCGTAGGCATGCCCTGGTTCATGTTGAAGATGACGATGACGCCGCCTTTGCCATCGGGCGTGGCCGACGGCGCGTGTACGCCGGAAGGTGTCGACGGACCAAAGTTGAACAAGCCGCCATCAGTGACGACGAATTTGTCACGGTCTTTGTCATAGTCACCCAGCAGGTACTGTCCGCCGGTCATGTGGCTGTAAATGAGCAAGATATGTTTGTCATCGCCTATCGGCCAAAAATAAGGACAAGCGCCGTCATCGCCGACCACCGTGTATTGATCGTTCTCGACAAAGGGATGCAGGTAGTCCCAATGTTCCAGGTCAGCCGAACGGAAGAGAAAGTTGGCGCGGGTTTGTTTCTGGTCCGGTCCCTTTGGCAGGGTGCCACCCGACAAGGCATAATATAGTCCGTCTTTCTCCCATATACAGGGGTCGAATACGGTGTAAGGCAAAGGCGGATCACCTTCGTTTGCCATTGGAATGACAGCGCCGTCGCCCACCTTTTCCCAATTTAGCAAAAGCGGATCCGAGGATGTGGCGACCATATTCCCGATCCTGGTGCCGTGATAGATGGCAATGACGCGATCGTCTTCTACCAATGCCGCGCCGGAATAGCAGCACTCTTCCGGATGGGGATAGATCGCATAAGGAAGATCTCGCCAGTGAATCAAGTCGTCGCTGACGGCGTGCCCCCAATGCTGACGCGTATCCTCGGGCGGATATGCCTGGTAAAACAAGTGCCAGCGTCCCTGCCAGAAGCAAAGACCATTGGGATCATTTAAGGTACTTTCCGGATTGACATAGTGATACAGCGGACGGTGAGGGTCTTCGGCGAGCTTTGCCCGTGACTCGTCGAAGCGCATGAGAAGCGGATTCTCGCGCAATTGCTCTTCTTGCGCGGCTACGTCATCGGCAAAGGTGAAGCGGGGAACGGGCGACGAGTAATCTGGCCGGTTATCTTTTGTCACAGTCAATCTCTTTCCATTTCTTGTTCGGACTTGGCGTCAATTTCAGTAAGCCTAGTGGGTCTGCAAGGCAGGTCTAATGCGTGGTGTATCCACCGTCGACCACGATCCCTGTGCCCGTGATATAGCTGGCGTCGTCGGATGCCAGAAAGGCGGCAACGCTGGCGATTTCTTCCGGTTGCCCGCGCCGCGCCAGCGGGACTTTTTGCAGGAACGCTGCATTGACATCGGCCGGTACTTCGCGGTTCGCCGGTGTATCAATCGTACCGGGAAGAATCGCTACCACGCGGATATGCGGCGCCAACTCCAGCGACAGCACGCGCGTTAATGACAGAGCACCTCCTTTGGACGCTTGATAGGCGGCGCTGCCGGTCAAGCCGACGATGCTGTGCACGGATGCCGTATTCAAGATGACCCCCGCCTTGCTCTTCAAAAGGTGAGGTATCGCCAGTTTGCTTGCTTGCCAAACGGGACGCAGCGTGACATCAATTGTTCGCTGCCAGTCGTCGGCGGATGTTTCCAGTGCCGTGGCGCCCCGCGCCCAGAACGCGTTGTTATGCAGAATGTCCAGCCCATCATAGATTGTCACCGCGCAGTTAATCATTCTGATCAAATTGCTTTCCAGGCTGACATCGGTTTCGACAAACCGAGCCTCGCCACCGGAGGCGCGAATTTCGTCGGCGCAGTCTTTTCCTCCCGACTCATCGATATCGGCGATGACTACGTTCGCGCCTTCGCGGGCAAAACGCAGGGCGGTAGCGCGGCCGATCCCCGATGCCGCGCCGGTGATGATGGCAACTCTGCCTTCCAATCTCATCGCGACATTTTTCACGCGCTCACTCCAGTAGCGATATTGAGCTTGCCCCTACGTCTTCCGATACGGCTCGAAGCGCCAACCCTTCGCTTTCGCACGCACAGATCCCACTCCGGGGAAGGGAAAATGAAATCCATGGATGAGCGCATTCTCTTCTGCAGCGCGTTTCAACAGCTTGCGGCGCGTTTCTATTCCTGTTTCCGGCAATTCATCCCAGGCGGGGTGCCAGTTGGTATTTTCGATATGAATGGGCAGATCCATGGTGTCTGCGAGACAGATCAGCGACCTGTCCCCAGAGCTTACCTCGACGGAGATATGGTTGCGCGTATGACCGGGAGTGGACAGCGACCGGACACCGCGCGCAATCTCATCACCCGCTTCGATCAACTCAAGTTGGCGTTCAACAGTCGTGAGACAATGCCGGGCGAAGCGGATGTCTTCGGCGTGAGCCATGCTCTTGATCGTGTTATCGCTGAGGTTGACCCAGTACTCCCATTCGCCGCGTACCATCACATGTTTTGCATTAGGGAAGATCATAGAATCGTCTTCGGCGACGCCGCCACAAACGTGATCGCGATGACCGTGAGTGAGGACGACGATGTCGACATCGCCTGGCTGGTACCCAATGCTTTTGAGACCGGGCAAAAGCTGTCCTAAATGAGGATCGAAAAATGGACCGCCACCGCTATCGATCAAGACGCGTGCGTCGCCCGTATCGATCAACAGACAGTTCCATTGCAACTCATAGTAGTCAGGCGAAATCCCATGCGAACTCAATGCTTGGGCCAGGTCCTCAGCCGACGAGCCGGCAAAAAAGGTCGGCAGCAAATCAGCGTTGATCGGCTGAATGCCGTCACTGATCGAAATGCACTTGACCTGTCCGACGTCGAATGAAAATGGTTTGGCTGTCACAGAAGCACTCCGTCTGTGGCGGAAGGGAATGTCATTTTGCCGTCCTGCGTTGCTCTAAAGCTCGTACTGGACAATCCCAATTCCAATCATACCGATGAACAAGGTCTTGCCGTTGCAATCGGGTAGCAACATTACAGTTGGCGGGTCTTCGTTCTTTACAAGGAAATGCCAGTTCTGCCCCGCATCGCGAGAAACAAATACGCCGTCATCCGCCAGTGCAAAGACTTCCCTGCAGCCATCCGGCTTATGCCGAATCTGCAACTGATTGACCGATCCGTAAAGCACGTCAGTCGCCCTGCGATCCCAGCTTGCGCCTTCGTCGAGTGAGACGAATAGGCCATGGTTTCCGGTACCGGCGAAGAGCAGGGTCTCGTCCTGCTCGGCTGAAGTTGCAGTCGTGTACGCCAGGCTTAATATCGGCGCAAATTCGCTGGGGAATCCGCTGACTCGCCAGGCGCGCCCGCCGTTCGTGCTGCGGTATAAACCGGTCTCCGTACCTGCGACTATCGTCTCGTCCTGGTACAAGTGTGGCGACGTCGCCAGGCAAAGTACGCCCAGGTCAAACAAGCCAAAGTTCCAGGGCTGCCAATTCACGCCACGATCTGTCGACGAGAATACGCCGTCTTCCATGGTGCCGGCGAGCATCAGCCCGTCGTGTGCGAAATCTGGAGAGACGGCCAATGTTGTGAAGAGTGGAGGTGGCGCCGGAAACTTGGCGATGAACCAGGTATCGCCGCCGTCGCTGGATCGCAGGATACCACCCTTGACCGCGGCAAACACGGTCCGATCCTGGGCAAATGACGGCGATACCGCCACAGCCGTCACAGCCATTTGAGATATCTGTTCGTCGGTAATGGTTAGCCGTTTCCAGCCGTCGCCGCCATTGGTTGAGCGATACAGCCCAATCGATGTCGCGGCGAAGCAAAGGCCGTCGTTTTCGAATGCCGGCGACGCTGACAGCGCATAAGCTGTTTCGTCGGAGCCGCTAAATTCCAGGCTATTTCGTTTACCTCGCATGTTTTTTCCTACCCGGGTTGGCGCGCGATTTCCGGCGTCTTGTGATGCACCATGACATCAATTGTCAGCATCATCCCGGCAGTCAGTACCGCGTTACGCAAGGCGGCTTTCATCACGGCAGCGCTGTCGACGAGATTGTTGCCGTCGGTAATCGACCCGCTCAGGACGTCGAATCCACAGCCATTGTCCGCGGCTGAAAGCTTCGCCATGACTGCGCCGGGTTCGTATCCGGCATTTTCGTAGATAGCGCGCGCGGGCTCCGCCAAGGCACTAAAGAGGATGCGGTGCGCCGCGCGCTCGTCAGGATCATCGCCCGTGTGTGATTTAGTTTCCAGAACGCCGCGGTAATTCATGAAAGCCATACCGCCGCCCGGCAATACACCGTCGCTGACCGCGGCGCGCATCGCGCTGGCGGTCTTTTCCGCCAGTGTCTTCTGTTGATCGATTTCGAATTCGGACACGCCCCCGATCCACAAGGTCGCCGATCCACCCATGAGTCGACCGAACCTTTTTTGGAGCGCTTCGCGCATTTGCGGGTCATCACTTTGTTCCAGCCAGTTCTGCAGGCGAGAGATATGTTGCCGCAGCTTTCGCGGATCGCCCTTGCCGCCGATGATGCCGAAATTGTGCGCGCTGGCCCAGCCGCGCCGCGCTCGTCCGAAGTGCCCGTAAGCGACGTCTTTGAGACTTTCTCCCGCTACCCCGATCAGCGTTTTGGCGCCGGTCGCGACTGCAAGGTCTTCGAAAGCAGCCGCTCGATCATCGGCGTTCCGGCCAGGACCCCTAACCGCCATGACATGGAAATCCTTGAGTTTGCCGTTCGCCATCATTAAGCCGGCGATGGCTTCGGCGGAGAGTTCGGCAGCCACCAAGATCAGCTTTTCGATCTTTTGGTCGACCGCGATCTCAAGCATCGGCATGATATGCCGCGGATCATTGACTTTCAAATCCGCGAGTACCAAGGCGGGCTCTTCGTACACAGTCTGCAACTCGGCGCGGTTGACGATCATATCGCGCGAGAAGACGCCGCTGTCCCAAGCCATGCCTTCGATGTATTCGCGCCGCAAGATCCGGCTGTGATCTTTGCGAATGTCTAGCCGACCGTAGGCTCCGATGATGTCGAAGATTTCGCCTAGCAATTTCGCAAGGCCTGCATCGTAACATATTGATTCGGCAACTTGCGCCAGTCTCTGCTTACCTTCGACATAATAGGTCTGTTCGTCGAGGGCGTCGAGCGCCATTGACAGCGCCTTTGCCAGATACTTTCGCAGTCGCATGGCATTCCCGCCTGATGCCAGGTAACGCAAGCCGCCGTTGTAGATCGCTTGCAGCAGCACCGCCGTTGTGGCGGAGCCGTCTCCCATGCGCTCGCTTTGGTGGCAAATCAAGGCGCGAGCCAACATGGCGCCGATGTCGGCATCGCGATGATGCAATTCGATGACGCCACGGGCGATAATGCCGCCGTCATCGAGCACTTCGGGCGTGTCTTTATTTTCAATTAGCGATGTGACGGCTACCGTGCGCGCGGTGGGACCCAGCGTCGGGCGAATCGCCGAAACGAGGGTATTGATACCGCGCTGAATGTTATCATGCGCGTGAGGCCGGAAAACCAAACCGGGTCGATAAGATTTGCGAGAGTGGAAGGGGGCCTTTTCGCTCATGCAATCATCCGCGGGCCAGACGCGAAGATGGCAAACCGTGACAACGATCCGAAATCAGTTTTGAATAGGGGCGGGCCTAACAGATCAGCCGTGATGCGATCAAGGTATTGTCGTTCGCTCGCCATCACTAGCCCTTGATCGCGCCGCGCATGATGCCTTCAATCAAATATCGCTGCCCGAAGAGGAATATGATGATGACGGGCACCAGTGACATGACGACCCCGGCCAGAACTACCGCTATGGATCCAGTCATCATATAACCTTGCAATTGGAAAATGCCTAACGTAATGGGGAAATTCTCGTTGTCGATCAAGAAGATTAGAGGACGGAAGAACTCGTTCCAATGAAAGTTAAAGCTCAAAATGGCTAGCACGGCCAGTCCCGGCTTGACCAACGGCAAATAGATGCGATAGAAAAGCTGCCATTGATTGGCGCCATCAATGAGCGCCGACTCCTCCAGTTCAATGGGAATGGTCAGATAATACTGTCGCAGCAAGAAGGCGCCGAACGCTGTCGGAGTCGCCGGCAGAATCAGTGACCATACCGTATCATACAATCCGAGGTTTCGAATCAGAATAAACACGGTAATGACGGTCGCCTGGATGGGAATCATCATAGTTGCCAGCACCATCCAGAACAGCAGATCCCGTCCTTTGAACTCGAGACGGGCGAAGGCATAACCAGCCAGTGATGCCGTTATGAGCTGTCCCAGCACCGTACCCCAGGTGATGATCGTGCTATTGACGATTTGTCGGCCGAAGGGCACCGTTTCAAATACCTGGACGTAGTTTTCTACCGCAAGATCCGTCGGCAGCCACTTCGGCGGCACCGTAAATGAATCTACGCCGCTGCGCAAGGAAGTCGAAATCGTCCACATGATCGGCGCCAAAACGACACCGCTCATAATCGCCAGCACCATTAGCGGCAGCCAACGACCCAATTGATTGGAGAAAACTTGTCGCCGGTGTTCCCCTAGCGATACTTCGCCGGGTACACTACTTAGCTTGGTCGACATCGAATTGCTCCTGCTACGTCCTACTGGTAAAATACTCGACTTCGCCAGAGCCACATCTGGACCATCGCCATCACAAGAATCATCAAAAAGACGACGATCGCTATGGCGGATCCGTAGCCAAACTCGATGTGTTTGAAAGCGTGTTCATACATCACCATCACAAGAGTGCGGCTCGCATTACCGGGACCGCCGCGCGTCATGATGTAAGGCTCATCAAATACTTGAAGCGCGCCGATCACGCCGGTGACGGTTGCAAACAGAATCTGCGGGCTTAGCAGGGGAATCACTACCGACCACAAGCGGCGCAAGCCTTGCGCGCCGTCGACATCAGCTGCGTCAAGCACTTCTCGCGAAATATTGGATAGTCCGCCAATGAACAAGATGAATGTGAAACCGAGGTTGCGCCAGGCGGACATGATGACAATAGTGATCATCACCCAATCTGCGGAGGTCTTCCCGGGTATTTGCTGGATTCCCATCAGCCCCAGGTAATAATTCAGCGGTCCAAATTCTTTATGAAAGATATATCCCATCACAACGGCAACAGCAGCGCCGGAAATCAGAAGCGGCAAGAAAAACGCCGTGCGGAAATAATAGCGCATTGCGGTATTGGTAATCCGATGCACAGCCAACGCCAAAATCAGGCCAATCGATACTTGGCTGGCGACAGCTAGAACGGTAAATTTGAGTGTATTGGCAAAGCTGATGCCGACTCTGACATCTCTGATCAGGCGCTCGTAGTTGGCCAATTCAATATAGTCAGGCGGCTTGAAGATATTCCAGCGATAGAGGCTGAGAGCAAAGGAAACAAAAACCGGACCAGCGGTAAAAATAAAGCTGCCGAGCAAGGTCGGCAGCAAAAAGATGTATCCCAAAAGAGCGCGCCGGCGCCGCAACCCGTCCATGGTATCCTGCAACAGCCAATGCACAAATCCACCGCCGCCGCTATCGGCTTTTGTTTTCAACGTTGTCATTGCGTATCCTCGATCTACAGAGGGGGTAGAGCCAATACAATTCGTACTGGCTCCATGCGTTACAAATAGTTAGTTATCGGCGTAGTATTGCGGTTGACGAGTGGTCAGATCTTCCAGTTCGCGCTGCATCTCATCCATCGCCTGCTGCGGTGTCACTGCGCCGGACATGGCATTGCTGGTCCCCGTGGTGAAGATGGTGGTCATCGGGTTCGACCAGAGGGCGGCGCCGGTATCGGCGAGGTCGACGGGTGGTCATCCAGCGTACTGTAAAAGACATCGCTGTTTGCTGGTCCCGTTGTTTCGAAAGCGTCCTTTTGGGCATAGGAGCGGCGTGCCGGTGTCGTGATGATCACCGGATTGAAGAACTCGCTGCTCTGGAAGCCATCGTGGCTGACCTCGATCTTGATGAATTCCCAAGCTTCATCCGGAGCTGCCGAAGTTGCGCTCAGCCAGTGACCACCGGTACCAAACTGGTGTTTCTGGTTGCGCCAGGCGGGCCACAACTGCGCATCAAAGTCGCCTTTTTCCATACCCTCATTGCCAAGACGTCCAGCCCAGAAACCGCCAGCCGGCGTCATGCACAGCTTGCCGGTCGCATAAAAGCCGGTTAGTGTCTGGCCGCTACCCATTTCAACATCCGGGGTAATGCCTTCTTGCCATAGGTCAACGACCAATTGCAGCGCCTCGACCACCTCGGGAGAGTTGGCAATTGGCGTGCGCCAGCGGAAGCCGCCACCGCGTCCGTCCGCAGCCGGATCGCCTTCATAGTAGCCGTCCCAGACCCAAGAGCCGCCGGGCGCGCGTTGCTCAGTATAGAGGTTGCCACCGGCGACAAAGATACAGGGCATCCAGCTACCCCAGAGACGATTCGTCCAGGCAAAACCGAAGACCTCGGTATTGCCAGCGTCGTTCTTCTTGGTGGTGCCGCGGGCGATCTCGACGAAGTCGTCCTTGGTCCAATCCCCTTCTGGAACATCAAAACCGCTTTCAGCCAATACACTGGTGTTGAAGTACATATTCGCCGCGTTGAAGTCACGCGGGGGTTCGTACAAGGCGCCTTCGTACATCATGGCTTCTACCAGTGAGGGGTGTACATCGGAGAAGAAGTCGGTCCAGAGGCCCTGATCCGGGTCGTTAACGATGCGGTCGTCCAATGGCGCAGCCAAGCCTTGACCGGCGAAGAGCTGCGTCGCTTCAGTCGCGGCATAGCCGACATCAACGGACTCGCCGGCTGCTACCAGCGCGAGAATCTTGGCGGCAACTTCTTCGTGGTCGATACCGGTCAGCACGACCCACTCGACATTCACGTTGGGGTTCTGCGCCATCTGTATGTCGGCAACCGGCTGCAGTGTGTTATCATCGAGACCGGCCGTCTGCACCTTGATCGTCACCATATCCTGCGCGATCACGCGCACCGGCAATCCACTCATCACTAGTCCGGTACCGCCGGCGGCTGCCAGTTTCAACAGATCGCGGCGACTCTTTTTCTTTTCTGAGTTTATGTTTCCTCCTGAAAAATTAATTTCCGTCCAAGTGGCAAAACTGATTACTTTTTGTCTCGGGTATCACCTCCTTGTTGGTTGAGTCCCTTCTCAATACGCGCTTTCACAGGCCTCATGCCCGGTGTCAGGTATCAGCCTGGTTGCTCTCGCACATGACACACTCTAATTGTAGCGAATTCTAGTTAAAAGATCGGGCGGACGGCCACGGCTCGTTCGGCTTTCAGCGGCGCAAGTCAGCGAATCTATATTTCGGACAACCATAACATTTTTTTGTTCCTCACGCAGACCTTTGTATTAGAAAACACGGGATCGAATTGGGCAGCTATTGGCCCCGTGAACAAGTAGGTTTTGCGGTCAGTCGGCATTTGCTCGCCACTGCCTTTAAACAATCTGTAAACTGCGCGGAAAAGTGGTCAAGCTTTCGCAGCCGTCTGTTGTAATGAGCACATTATCCTCAATGCGAACGCCGATCTCGCCCATACGATAAATGCCCGGTTCGATGGTGAAGACCATGCCCGGTTCCAACAGCCGCCCGTTGCCTTCGACGATGTATGGCGCTTCGTGCGCTTGCATGCCGAGACCGTGACCGGTGCGATGCCTTATTAGCGCTTCGTATCCGGCGTCGATGAAAACTTGCCGCGTGGCAAGATCTACGGATTCGGCGGTAACGCCGGGCTTTGCGGCCTGTCGTCCGGCTTCATTTGCGGCCTGCACCACGGCGTAAAAGTCGCGATGTTCGTCGCTGACCTCGCCGAGGAAAACAGTGCGCGTGATATCGGCACAGTAGCCGCCGAACGTCGCGCCGAAATCGAACAAGAGCGGATCGCCATGCCGCATGCGATAGTCCAGCGGACCGGAATGCGGCAGCGCGGTATTGCCCCCGGCGTGCAGGATGATGTCGAAGGACAGTCCCTCCCCGCCCATTTCTCTCATGTGATTGTCCAGAATGGCGGCAAGCTCGATTTCGCTGATGCCAGCACGCGCTTCGTCGAGAGTTGACCGCAAGGCGCTTTCGGAGATTTGTATAGCGCGGCGCAGAGCGGCGATTTCCCCGGCATCCTTAATCATTCGTAGCTCTTCCAGTGCCTCGGACGCGTCGACCACCTCGGCGTCAGGCGCGGCCGATCGGATAGCCTCGCCCTCGAAAAAGCGCATGAACAAGCCATCGACGCCGATTGTCTTTCCAGGCGACGCAAGGGCGTTCAGGGCGTCGCGGAAGGCGCTTTGGTAACCCTGCGCATCCGTGTACGTAAACAAGCGAGCTTGTACTGCATGCCGCTTGAAAAGGGGAATCTCCAGTTCCGGGATGACAGCAACCGGTTCGCTGTCCAACGATAAGAATGTGACAATAGGGCGCTCGAGGACAAAGTGAACAGCGTCGAAAAGGTAGCGGTGGTTGGGTCCCGGGATCAGCGCGACTACGTCCAGCTCGGCATCCCTCATTATTTCGTAAAACTTGTCAAAACGGGTCTGGTTAATCATTTGAAAGCGACCTCTCGTGTCAAGGGAAAGAATGCGAGTTCAATACCGATTAGGATTGCGTGCATCGTTCAATCCGTCGCCGAACAAGGTGATGCCAACCACAACGAGCGTGATCGCCAAAGCGGGGAAGGCGCCGATCCACCATTCGGTCAGAAAATAGATGCGTCCCCAGGCGACCATCGCTCCCCATTCCGGCGTCGGGGCGCTTGCGCCCAGACCGATAAAGCTCAGGCTGGCTAGCAACAGAACCGCAAGTCCCAGATCGAGACTTATGCGAACGATGATGGCATAAACAGCGTTTGGCAAAATGTGCCTGAAAATAATCGCCGGTGATGACGCGCCCATTGCCCTGGCCGCGGTCACGTATTCCATCTCACTGAGTTGGATCGTTATGCCGCGTAGCAAGCGCGCGTAAACGGGCCACCACACCGCAGCCGCGGCGATGATGGCGCTGCGCAGGCCGGGACCGAGCGCCGCGCTGACTGCCAGCGCCAGAATCAAGCTGGGGAAGGCCAGCACCAGGTCGACCAGGGTCATGATGACACGATCGCTCCAGCCCCGCCAGAAGCCGGCCACCATGCCCAGGATCACGCCGACGAGGCAGGCGACGCCGATAATCAGCGAGGCGGCAACCAAGGAAATGCGCGCGCCAAATACGACGCGGCTATAGACGTCTCGGCCGAGTTCATCGGTGCCGAAGAAGTGTTCGGCGCTCGGAGGCACATATAATTCGCGGATCGAGGTTTTGATCGGGTCGTGCGTGGCGAAGATCTCGGGCAGCAGGGCAAACAACAAGAAGGGCAAGATAAGCAGTCCCCCGGTGGTCAAGCCGGGATTCATCCTGCAATACCGCGTCAGCTTTGCGGCAACGTGGTCATCTTGCACCTGTGTGTCCCTCCTATTCATCAGCGCGTTTGCGTATCAACCGCCGTTAGTAAGCTCGCGACGCTTGGCCTCGGACGCTTGCCTGTCCAACTGCAGCGATTCCGAATCAAGAATGACGCCGTAAACCGTCTCAGCATGTGCCAGCGACACCAGACCATCGCGCACGTCCGCTTGCACACTGTCGAGTGATCGTTCAAGTGGCGAACCGTAGCCACCACCGGCCGCAGTTTCAAATCCAACCGTCATATCGACATCCGTGAGCGGGAGCGCGCTGGCGACTTCGACTTTTTCGGCGCGCGTCAGCACCTTTCCGTCGCGCAAAATTTCGGCGGATACACCACCGCGGCCGCCACGCAAACCAAATGGCGGCACATGCTGGCCGGCAGCATGCACCGCGACTGTCGCCGTGCCGTCGAAGCCCGGCAAGAGTTGCAACTCCAAACGCTGGGCCAAACCGCCGCGCTGTGCCCCTGCGCCACCCGAATCGCTGATAAATTCGCGGCAGCGCGTCAATATCGGTACCGTGATTTCGAAAAGCTCAACCGGAACTGCGCCGGCAAGCGCGGGTACCTGAACAGTCGAGATCCCGTTTGAGACGGCATTCGCTCCCATACCGCCTGCGCTGAACAAATAGCAGTGGTCTATTGAGCCGTCTTTGGTGGCGGTAGTGAAAACGCGCGTGCTGACAAGGAATCCGGAGCCGGCGATCACGCGATCTGGTAATACTTCTGCCAGCGCTCGCAGAACGGCGCCAAAGATATGAGCGCCGATGCGATGTCGCTGATTGCAGGACGCCGGCCGCTGCGCGTTGAGGATGCAGCCGGGCGGGGCGCTGGCATGAATCGGTCGGTAGCAGCCGTCGTTTCCAGGCACGTCCGGCAACAAGGTTGCCTTTAGCGCATAAGAGATCTGCCCATGTGTAAACGTGAAGGTCACATTGATGCCACCACGCGGCTGCTGCGGAGAGGTGCCGCTGAAGTCGATATAGATTTCGTCGCCGCGCACTTCCAATGTGCAGACCAACTGCAGGGGCTGGTCCAGCTCATCGACGATCACTTTTGAACGGTAAACGCCGTCGGGCAAGGCACTGATCGCCGTTCTCATCGCCTGTTCGGAGCGACAGTGGATCTCTTGTGAAACTGTCCGAAGATCCGGCAGATCGTACTCATCCAGCAGCGCCAGGCAACGTTCTGCGCCGGTCTGGTTGGCGGCGACCTGCGCGTGAATGTCACCGATGGCGGCGGTCGGCAGGCGGACATTGGCGGCTAAGAAATCTAATACAGTCTGGTTCAGTACACCGCTGTGATAGAGGCGCACGAGCGGGATTAGCAAGCCTTCTTCGTAACTGTCGGTGACGCGGTTGGTGTCGATAGAGCCGCCGACATCGGCGTGGTGCGCAATGCTGGCGGCGAATCCCACCAGAATGTCATTTTTGAAGAATGGCGTGATCACGGTGATATCGGGATGGTGCCCGGCGTTTTGCCAGGGATCATTCGAAATGAAGACATCGCCCGGACCGATTTTGTCCCGTCCGAACTTTTCCAGCACGATGCTACAGGTGTAGGGCATGGTGCGATTGAAGATCGGCAAGCTGCGATGCGCATGAGCGATGCACTGCGCATCGGCATCGATTAGAACGCAGCCGTAGTCATTTGAGGCGGTTATGGTAGTCGAGAAGGCCGTCCGGGCAAGCGTCGTGGACATTTGATCGGCTACGGCGATCAACCGTTGCCAGAGGATCTCCAGTGTCAGTAGGTCGATTCTGGTCTCGATCATGTTGATTGTCCCTTTTTCTTGATCAAGGTCCTTGGTTCCAGTTCTTGTGTCTGAAACAGATTCCAAGCCTCGATCTCATCTTCAGGTGGCGCTTCACTGCCCCATTTTCTGCTGGGATGCCAACCGAATCGTTCCGCTGTTTCCGCCAAGAATTCGGCATATTTGAAGGGTGCCAAAGCCGAATCAATGACCGGAACGCCTAATTCTTCTTGCAAGGTTTGATGAAAGCCGACTTCGGCGCTGCATCCCAAAACTATGACTTCGGCGCCATCCTCTTCAACGGCCTGTCGTCCTTCGCGCAGCATGGCTTCCATAGTGCGATCGGCTTGCGCTTGAAAGTCGAGTACGTTCATATTCAGCGGGCGCATCGAGCGCAGGCGATTGCCGTAACCGTAGCTGTGAATGTTTTCGCTCATTTTGGCTATCGCTTTGCTGGCCCCCACCAGCACGGAAAAGCTGTTGCCCAGTTGCGATGCTATCGCAATAGATGACTGGCAGGGCGCGGTCACAATGGCTTTTCCTGATACTTCACGCGCCTCGCGCAGCGCCAGATCATAAAAGCAGCCGATCACGAAAGCGTCATATTGGTCCGCGAATCGATAGACCGTCGTCACGATGTCGGCCATGACAAGGGCTTCGTAAGCGTGGTAGCGCAGGTGACGCGGTCGCGATCCCGGGGGCAGAGACAGTATGTCTACCTCCGTGTCGGGTCGCCGAGAAGCGGCGAAAGCGGCCTTTAAAGCGCCGGTGTAGAGCTTGTCCTCTACGATCGGGTCAATCCACAAGATTCTCATGCCGTTTCGCTCCCTTCTGCGCGCTTAAAGTAGATGTAAACGCACATTCGCGTAAGCGTCGACGTCCGCGATCATGCCTGGTGGCACGACAATCGTCGACTCGCGCTCTTCGATGATCGCGGGACCTTCGATGGCCATGCCCGCACCCAGCCGATAGCGGTCATAGGTCGGCGTTTCGACGAAACCGCCCGCGTCGGTAAAGTACGCTTGCCTCTTGCCTTTGAAAGAGGGAGCAGGGTCCGCGCCGATATCCGCAAGCATCTGCTGTTTGATGGCTGCTCGCGAACCGGATACCCGGCTGCGCCACGTTAACAGTTCAATGGGTGTATGGTCGGGTACGTAATGATAAAGTTGTTTGTAGGTCGTGTTGAATCGGTCAACAAAGGCAGAAACATCCATATTGCTCAAATCACGGGGAAGCCGAACCTGGATCTCATGAAGTTGTCCCTGGAAACGACCGTCAACACTTCGTTCGACGATCACGTCCTCTTCGGCGATGCTCGCATCGTCAAGCATCTGCAGACCCTGGGCTTCCATGTGGTTGAAGAGATCTTTGACGACTGACCAATTCGCGTTTGCCAGCATGGTTGGGTAGGAATGAGCGAAATCGAAGGCTATCGGCGCGATCAGTAGGCCAATCGCGGATGCGACGCCGGCGCCGGGCGCAACAACGACTTCGGGAGTCCCCAAAATGGCAGCGATCCCTGCGGCGTGCACGGGTCCAGCGCCGCCGAAACAAATCATGGCATAGTTGCGCGGATCACGGGCCTTTTCCAAAATGTGAATGCGCGCCGACGCCGCCATATTTTCGTTGACCAGCCTGTAGATGGCGTCGGCGGCTTCGACCAGCGTCCAGGAATATTCTTCGGCAATCGACCGCAACGCGCGTTCAGCCGCCGCCACATCGAGCGACATTTCGCCTCCAAGAAAGTAATCCGGATTGAGATAGCCGAGAACCAGATCCGCATCGGTCACGGTCGGTTTTGTTCCGCCGAAGCCATAAGCTGCCGGTCCCGGACTCGATCCTGCGCTTTGCGGGCCGACCTTAAGCAAGCCCAGGTCATCTACCCAGGCGATACTGCCGCCGCCGGCGCCGCTTTCCAGGATATCGACAGTGGGAAACTGCAGCGGGTAGCCGCTGCCCTTGGAGAAACGGTCGACCCGGGCGACTTCCAGATTGGAAGCGATCGCCGGTTTTCCGTCGTGAACGAGCGCCACTTTTGCGGTTGTCCCGCCCATGTCGAAGGAAATGAGATCGGAATGGCCCGCCAATTTGCCATAATGCGCCGCGGCAAGAGCGCCCGCTGCCGGTCCGGATTCGACCAGTCGTATCGGGTGTTCTGCGGCCGCGGCAGCCAGTGCCGTGCTGCCGGACGAGAGCATCAAATAAAAGTTGCCCTTGAATTCCGACGCAACAAGTTCGTCACGCAAGGTCTGCAAATACTGGTACATCAGCGGCAAAACATAAGCGTTGGCCACGGCTGTCGATGTCCGTTCATATTCACGGATTTCCGGCGCGATATCGCTGCTAAGGGTGAGCGGAACATCCGGCCAGCATTCGCGCACGAGCTCTGCAATGCGCCTTTCGTTGGCTGGATTGCGGTAGGAATGCAGGCAAGACACGGCAATCGCTTCGACGCCTTGCGCCTTGAAATCTGCTACCGAGCGGCGCACGTCGTCTTCGCAGACTGCTTGTAGGACTGTGCCGTCCCGGTCAATGCGCTCGCCGATGCCGCGGCGCAAATAACGCGGGCTGAGCGGAGGCGGGTATTGCAAGAAGAGATCATAAATGGCATAGCGCTGCTCGGTTCTCATTTCCAGGATGTCGCGGAAGCCCGCGGTGGTCAACAAGCCGACCAACGCGCCACGATGCTGGATGAGCGTGTTTGCCACCAAGGTTGTGGCGTGAAAGACGTTGAGCAATTGATCATGGCTTAAACCGGACGTTTCCAGCAACTCAGTCATACCCTGCAAGGCGCCGGCTTCGGGATGTTCCGATGTCGTCAATACTTTGAAAATGTCGAGCTTGCCGGTGTCGGTATCGAGCAAAGCAAAGTCGGTAAACGTTCCGCCTATATCAAAACCTAACTCGTATCCCATGTTGCGTCCTTATTCGGGCTATGTCACTATTGATGTTGAATCCGCGGATCCAACTGTACATAAAGCAAGTCCACGATGGTATTAGAGACCACAAATATCACGGCAATTACCAAAGCCGCGCCGATGACGGCGTAAAAATCGAAAGACACAACCGACTCAACGGCGTAACGTCCCAATCCCGGCCAGGTGAACACGACCTCTACCAGGACCGCGCCACTTAATAGAAACCCGATTTGGACTCCCAACATGGTGACAACCGGAATCAAGGCATTGCGAAACGCATGCCAAAGAATAACGCGATTCTCGCTTAAGCCCTTGGCGCGAGCCGTACGCACGTATGGTTGTGAGAGCGTCTCGAGCATGCCGCTGCGTGTGAAGCGCGCGCCGACCGCAAGACGTCCCAAGGATAGCGCCGCGACGGGCAAAACCAGATGCTGCGCGCTCAACCAGAAGACATCCCATTGACCGGCGAGCAAACTATCGATGGTATAGAGCCCGGTCGCGTGAGGCGGCGGCGCGATCAGGGTCGGCAGGCGCCCTTCCAGCGGGAACCAATCGAGCGACTTGGCGAAGATGAGCTGCAAGAACAGCGCCAGGACAAATGGCGGTATGCCCATGCTCACTACTACCACCATGCGAATAAATATATCCAGCCGCCTGCCGGCGTTGACTGCTGCCAGTATACCCATCGAGATGCCCAGAATGACAATGACCACGCCAGAGAAAATCGCTAACTCTGCCGTCGCCGGGAAGCGCAGGCGCAGATCATCGCTGACGGCTCGTCTCGTCAAGAGCGATTTGCCCAGGTCGCCACGGGCCAATCCGGAAATGTAAGTGAAAAACTGCTCGTGGAAGGGCCTGTCCAAACCCAGTTCCTGCCGAAGTTTCTCGATTTGTTCCGGGCGCGCGTTGGTGCCAGCCGCGACAGCAGCAGGATCGGCAGGCAAGACCTGAGTCACGACGAAGAGTATCACCGCCATGCCAAAGAGCTTGAGAATCAGCGTAAAAAGGCGTTCAAGAACTAAGCGGCCCATAGGTATCGTAAAAGCGCAGGACGCGGCCCAATCATCGAGCCGCGTTCTACGTTAGGTGCGTTGGCGTCCAGACAGCTAGCCTTCCAACCAGATATCGTAAGGATGCAAATCGCCCGGGAATCCGTAGGGATCGTATTGGTAGCCGCGAACTGACGAATGTGTCAAATCGATGTATTGTGACAGCATTACCGGGATCACGACCGCTTCGTCAATGAGGACTTGCTGCGCCTCGCATAGCAATTCATCGATCCTAGGATCGCCAGGAGCCAGTGTCGGCGCCTCTTCCAGCAGGGCGTCAAAATCACGATTGTTGTACCAGGCCCAGTTTCCAGTGCCCGTGTCAATCAGCGACGAGTGATTAAGCCGGAAGAGCATCTCCCCGGCATAAGGAATTGGAATATTGAGCCAGTGGCTGCTCATATCGTACGCGGTATCAAAGTTGCGTTGCGCGTCGATGAAGGTGCCCCAGGGAATGTCTTCCAAAACGACTTCGATATTCAGTTCAGCGAGGGCTTCCTGGAAGAGCACGGCGGCAAAACGGCGCGGTTCGTTGGCGTGCCGGTAGGCCTGCCGTACGCTGAAGCCGTCCGCATAGCCGGCTTCAGCCAGCAATTCACGAGCCTTGTCCAAATCCTGAACTGGTTCAAAGACATCGCAATGTCCGATTGTTCCAGCCAGCGCCGGCGATGTTAGAGGCACGGCAAAGCCGCCCATGACCTCGACCATGGAGCTATAGGGATAGGCGTGCAATAGCGCTTGACGCACTTGCTTGTTCGCCAGGGGACCGTCTTGCTTCATGAAGTGGTAAAAAGCTTGCAGAGGATTGCCAAAGTTGAGGTGGATCTCGGAGCTGGTAGCGGCACGGCGTACATCCGAAAGGCCCGCCCAATCGATCAAATGAACTTCGCCATCTTCCATCAACAGCAGGCGCGTGGTGTAGTCCAGACCATAGCGGACGATGAAGCGCTCGATATGGGGTCCGTCCCAACCGCCCCAGTAATCCGTGAAGGCTTCCATTTCAGTCTGGCGACCGGGGTCCCAGCGCGCCAACTGATAGGGACCTGTTCCCACCGCGTTTTCGCGGAAGAATTCACCGGCCATGTCACCGTCCATATCGTGCTCGGCAAGCGCCTGCGCGCTGACGATCTTGATGTGCGGCAAGCCAGCCCAGAATTGGAAATCCGCCGAGCTCAACTGAATTGCGACAGTCATATCATCAACGACCGTGACGGAATCAACGGGCGCGAGGATGAATCCCAGATTGCCCATGCCCAGATCCTTGTGCCGATCGAGCGAATGTTTGACGGCTTCAGCGTCCAAAGATGAGCCATCATGGAACTGTACGCCCTCCCTTATCGAAAGCGTATAGGTCAAGGCATCATCAGATATCTCCCAACTCGTCGCCAGCCGCGGTACAATCTCGCCATCGCGCGAATATTGCGTAAGACCTTCGTACATCGCATTGATGACGTAGCCCTCGGTTTGTGAGATGCCCATTGCGGCCGGATCCACGGAATTGGGCTCGCAGCAACTGCCCAAAACGAAGGCGCCAGTCCATTCGACATCCGCCGAACTCACGGGAACCAGAATCAAAACCAGTGCGATTACAGCTAAAAGTAAGCGCTTCTTTTGAAGCATTTTGTGACTCCTTAAGCAGATTGAGAAACAAACCAAATCGACGCGAGCCGTACATTTTCACAGAATGGCATTGGCAAAGGTGCAGTGTGAATTCGCGATGCAATTTTCAAAGCTGCGGCATAGATGCTTGCTCAATGCCCTGGACTCTCGGCGATTTGTTGCAGGGAATATATCGCGCTGACATGGGATTGTCAACAATACTGAAAAGCTAAAGCGTTTTATCTGCTTCGAGGTCTACAATTCGGATTGCGAACAGGTTACGGCGAGTGAATCAAAACATAAAGAAATCGCCCCTGTCAAGTTCGTTGGACAGGGGCGGAACACATTCTCGAGTAATTAGACTGTTCTGGCAAGTTAATTGGCGTAATCGGTCCCTACCAGCCGCGTTTGCCCAGGATCACTTCCTCGGGTGTCACGTTGATCCCGACCATGGCCTCGCCGAGGTTGCGGCTGACATCCGCCAGAATCTTGGCGTCTTCGAAATGGGTGACAGCGTTGACGATTGCCTTGGCGCGTTTTTCTGGATTGCCGCTCTTGAAAATCCCGCTGCCGACGAAAACGCCATCGACGCCGAGCTGCATCATAAGCGCAGCATCGGCAGGTGTGGCGACGCCACCGGCGGCGAAATTGACGACCGGCAGCCGGCCCAGATCAGCGGTCTCTTTGACCAGGTGGAAGGGCGCGCGGATGTCCTTGGCGTAGCTATACATTTCGTCTTCGTCCATGCAGCTTACACGGCGGATCTCCCCATTGACCGAACGCGCGTGCCGTACCGCCTCGACAACATCACCGGTGCCCGCTTCGCCTTTGGTGCGCATCATAGCGGCGCCTTCGTTGATCCGGCGTAATGCTTCGCCCAGGTTGCGACAGCCACAAACAAAAGGAACGGTGAATTGCCATTTATTGATGTGATGTTCTTCGTCGGCCGGTGTTAGCACTTCGCTCTCGTCGATGTAATCCACGCCAAGCGCTTCCAGGATTTGCGCTTCAACGAAGTGCCCGATGCGGGCTTTCGCCATCACCGGGATGCTGACGGCGCTGATGATCTCTTCGATCATATCGGGGTCGCTCATGCGCGCGACGCCGCCTTGGGTGCGGATATCGGCCGGTACGCGCTCCAAAGCCATCACGGCGCAGGCACCGGCATCTTCCGCGATCTTGGCTTGATCCGGGGTTACCACATCCATGATGACGCCGCCTTTGAGCATCTGCGCCAAGCCACGCTTAACTTTGTTGGTGCCAGTCTCGTTGCCGTTCTGCTGGTGTCCGTTTGTTGCCATTTTGATGCCTCACTTTGCTGAACCGATTCCTGACATATCCTACGTGATACGACTGCAGAATCCTATGTCCATTGCAGTCCATTCAGACCATTGGGCGGCTTTTGCCGGCTATCAAAGTTGACGACAGCGCAAATGCAAGTCTAAACTAGCTCTTGTATCACGTTCAACAACCGTTATTGGAACAAGTTATTGCCGGAAGACACGATCAGAATCGACACGATCCAGCCAAGTTACGCCAAAGCGCTGGAACAACTCCAGCGTGATTGCTTTCCGACGCTCGCGGACAACGAGTTGATGCGCGAGGCGCATTTTCTCAATCACTGCCACCTGTTCCCTGATGGCAACTTTGTGGCGCTTTCCGGCGACAGTGTTGTAGGTTTGGGTTCGGGTTTCTTGATTGATTTCGACTTCAATCACGCGCAGCACAGTTTCCAGGAGATCATCGATGGTGGCCGCTACAGCTATCATGATCCCCAGGGCGGCTGGTATTACGGTGGCGATATCAGCGTCCACCCTGACTTTCGCAGGCGCGGGATCGGCTCCGGCTTATACGCGGCACGCAAGGGGATTGTGCAAAGACTTAATCGCAGAGGAATCGTCGCCGGCGGCCTCATCCCGGGCTTCGCTGACTTCAAGGACCGCATCTCGGTGCAGGAATATGTTGACCGCGTGGTAGCGGGCGACTTGCAGGACAGCACGCTTTCGTTCCAGTTGGGTCGAGGCTTCGTCGTCCGTGGTCTGCTGGAAGATTACATTGAAGACGCCGCATCGGACAACTGGGCAACTCTAATCGTCTGGACGAATCCATACTTCAAGCCCAACCAGGTAGCGACCAAGCTGAGTCCCGAATAAACAGCCTAACCGGTCGCCTGGCTAGGCGCCGGCTCGATCCAGTATTCCTCGCCTTGTCCCGCCGCCGTCCAGCCGTCGGCCAGATTGTATTGGATTGGATACCAGCGTCTGCCTTCGGCATCACATTCGGGATAGCCTGTGATGACGAAGTTTGACCCGGCGGGCATCCTGCCGAGAACTGTTGTTCCCACGGTCCCGGCGCCGTCCCGGATATTGTTCGCTTGTCCCGCCGAAACTGCGCCGATCATGCCCTTGCCAAGCCGAAGCGGCGGACTATTGAAGCAGTCGACGTGGTAGAGCAGCCAATAGTCACCGTCTAACCCTTCGACGGTCCAACCGGAGATGCCCGCGCCCCGAACCGAATACCAGTAGTATCCGCCGGCGCAAACGGGACCCTGCACGATAGTGACGACTTCGCCGGCCTGTATGTTGCCGACCACCTCGGCATTGAGACTGGCTGCCGCGCGGACTCTGTTCGCCAAGCCCGGGCTGACAGCAGCTTGCTGGCCCGGACTTAACTGAGGCTCCAGCGTGCAAATGCCGGGGTTGGGTTCGGACGTCGGCACGGCTTCGACCGCTGCGACAAGGCCTGTGGTCACCCACTCCATCGGCGCCCACGCCAGGCTAACCGGACCGGGTATTGGGAAGGCATTGTATGTGACCGCATCGCCGGCAAGCGCTCTGGCGTCAGTCAGCATGCCCAGGCGCCAGGTACTTACCCGTTCCCCGTTATGCCAGGCCATTTGCGAGCCATCATTTGAAAGTGCTGGCTGATGATTAACGTCTACGTCACGACTGATGTAGCCGGTATCATAAAGGTGGCCACCTGTCACTGCCCGCCAGTGAAATTCCCAGTCGCCGCGATCGTTTGAAACAGCTGTTGGAATCAGCTCCAATGCGCCCGTGATAAATCGGTTTTTGAGACGAGGCGCATCGGTCAGCCGCGAGCGCGATCCATCCAGCGGATTCAGCACTTCCCAATAGTCCTGTATCCGTAGCAGTATGACGCTCTGCCCAAGGTGATTGGCCCACATGAAATCACTTACCAGGTTGGATTTGTCGGGCGTTAATTTCAGGTTGAACTGCGCGCGCGTCCCCGTGGCCGGATTGAAGACCTCAATGAACAAAAACGGGCTTTGGTTGCCGTAGAGAAATACGAAGAGCAAACGAGCGATACCGCCGGTTCCCCAGCGCAGACCGGGGACGCGGATGTTACTTTCTTGGTAACCGAGATTGACATCGCCGGCGAGGCTAATGGTCATGCCGGCGTCGAGGCTATAGATCTGCAATGACGCATCTTCCAGGGATTGCACTTGGGGGTCGATTTGCAGCCAGGCCAGGTTGCGGCCGTCGGGCGACCAGGCCGGAATCGAACGCAAATAGCCAGCGCCACTGGCGCCAGTCTGGTCGGCAACTTTTCTTAGGTTTTGGCTGTCAATATCCAGGATCCAGATATCTGCCGGCGGCGAGCCCGCCGTCTGGCCCGCAGCTCCAGCATTGAAGTCGGCTACAAACATAGGCGCCGCTTCCAGATACGCGATTGAGCGCCCATCCGGCGAAAGGACAGGCCCGCCATTGTAGCCAGATTGGGTGAGCGGCATGGCCGTGCCTGTATTCAGGCTGTATTTCCACAGATCGCCATATTGGTAGGTGTAAATGTCGGAATTGGACGTTTGCGCGATTGACAGGTGGTTGCCGGTTGCGGCAAGCGCCAACAGCAAGAGCAAAAGCATCTTCTTCATGGCACAGTTTTCCCCCCAAACACTTCTGAATACCATCTTAGCACGGGATTCGACAGTCGCTTAAACAGGTGGACCGTCAGCTGCGATATTCAGGGAGGTTGCGCCGGCTTGCCATTTTCTAGTGGATGATCGGCGGCCCGTCGCCAAATGAACCACGCCGCCAGCAACGAGCCATAGCAATTAGCGATAAGGTCGGTCCAGGAAGGATAGCGATCCGGCGATAGTGTTTGCAGATACTCGGTCGTCGCGCCCAGGCCGATCGCGATGATACACGCGCCTACAAGGCTTGCGCGGGCCCGCAGTAATGCCGAAAGCGCCCATTGCCATAACGTGCAAGTAATCGCAAAGGCCAGCAAATGCAAGCAAGTGAAGAACAGTTCGCGCGCGAAGGTCTGCGGACCAGAGGGGAGGCCCAGGCTGATAATGGGGTTGGCTTCCGACTGTATCAGCAAGATACTGATCCAGATGGACCAGGCAATCGCCGCTGTCCAGCGCAGCAAGCGATGATGAAACCAGGATGGAATCTGCATCAATTCGCGCGCCTCTATTTTGTCTGCTGAAGATGGATCAGGTTGGCAAAGGGATCAAATGCCGATCAAGCGAAATGTGCAGATCGTTGACGAATCATCAGTTCCATTTGTCCTCGAGCAGATATTCGGTCATGCTTTGCAGGTCCATTTCGGCCACGAAATTTTGGGCGTCGAGGATCACACGCGGACAGATTCGGCTTTCGATGTCCGCGACCAGCTCTTCCGCCGACTCCTGCAGGTCGGCCGGCAAATTGTCTTGCCGCAGGAGCAAAGCCAGCGTTTCTACAGCGGCGTCAGCGAGTTCCTTTGACCAAAACATCTGTGCCAGTCCGTAAAAGGCGTGACCGAGCGCGGACGTATTCCCACTGACATACGCATCGCGCAATCGGTAAAGGAGAATCGATTCTTTGCAGGCGATCATCACGTCCAGAAAAGCGAGTCTGTATTTTGACCTATGCGTTTGGCTGGCGCCACCACCAGCCGGCAGTGCGCCGCTCACCATATTTGAGCTTGGTATCAAGCCAGAGTGCCAATCGACGCCAGCGATTGCTCAGCATCCAGCGCAAAAAACGATTAAACTGCTTGCTAAAATCTTTGTTGTAAGGGCAGACGCGTATGCAGATCGAGCAATCCGTACCCTGATTTGCCCAAAACTGGAAGCACTTCTTGGCGTCGATCGTCCACTTCTTGACGCCTTTAATATGTGACATTTTGTCGTTCACGAAGGCAGGCTCGTCGGCCTGGATTGCCTTGACCGGGCAGGCGTCGCTGCAGCGTCGACAAATGTTGCAGGTTTCGGTAACGCCGAAGTCGACCGGTTCATCGGCATTCAGCGGTAGATCGGTGAAAATCTTGGCAATCCGTACGCGCGGACCAAACTCCGGCGTGATGAGCAGACCATGCCGGCCATATTGTCCCAGTCCAGCTTGAATCGCCAGCGGGATAGACAGTGCGGTATCGTTGAGGCTGGCAATGGCTCGGTAGCCGAGATTGCGTATGTATTGCGTGATTGACAAGACGGCGATGATATCTCGACTGTATCCTTGACCCGTAGCGGCGCCGCTCAGGGCGGATGGTACCGTCTGAATGGTCTGGTGATGCATTTCGTTGACAATCACCACGACGCTGGTCAGATCCTCCGGCAAGTCCATCGGTTTGTCGGTTAGTTTCTGGCGGCTGTAGTTATGCGTGTAGACCCAGCGTTCATCGAAGTCGCAGATGCCGATGGCATCCGCGCCGAGGAACTTGCCAGCCCGTTTGAGTTCAGCCGTATTGTCCCCCGCGCTCCCGTCGATTTTGCGCGTGGCGCCCTCGCGAAACATGGTGTAAGAATCGAGGAAACCCTCCTTACGGTCCCCCGACAGCTCCAACAGATCCGAGGTGAAATCCGCGATATACCAGGCAGCGTTGCGCAGGGCGTAGTCGCGGTGTTGAAAACCCTCGACCTTGCGGAATTTCGCCAAATCGGTGAAATATGATTCGAAGAAACTCTGGGAGCGAGCCGAGCGAACATCGTCGTCCCAAACGGCCCGATTGAACATATCGTATTTCTGATTGAAGCGCTCGAACTCGCTGGAAACTTCAAAGCCGGTCTTGTCATCTACCGGCTTTTGGCAAACGCAGTTTTCGCAGGGACAGTCGCGCGCTTTCACTGGAGCAGTCTCGATCATGGCCTGATCACCGAATGACAGATCTCATTGCTACGATATTAACATCAAGTGGAGTGTCTTGCTATCTGCGGGATTGCGGGGGACGGAAAGAGACTACAGAATTCAGTGGTCGAGCACGGTGGTGCTGGACCTGTGCCAATGGATTCTCACCGCTTGTCCGATTTCCAGCGACGCTTTGCTTTGTCCGTCGACGTTTTGCATCCGCACGACCACTTCAGTATCCTCGGCGATTCTGACGGTGTAGCGGGTATCGGTGCCAATATACTGGCTTTCGACCAAAATGGCATCGAGGCCGGACATGTCGCTGTCCTCGGATTCGTCTGAAGCATGCTGCTCTGAGATGCCAATTCGTTCGGGCCGAAGAGCCAGGGTCACCGCGCCGCTAGTCGCTTCCAGGGCATGCGATAACAGGGCGGCAACGACATCTCCGGTGGGTAGTTGAACTCGACCGAGACCTTCGGAATCGCGGCCGAGTAGGTTGGCTGGAATGAAATTCGTCTCGCCAATGAAGTCGGCCACGAAGTGAGTGCCCGGGCGTTCGTAAATCTCCTCGGGCGTTCCTACTTGCAGCATTTTACCCTCGTTCATGACGGCGATGCGGTCGGCCATGGTAATGGCTTCTTCCTGGTCATGTGTCACATAAATGAACGTGATACCGACATCTCTTTGTAGCGCCTTGAGTTCATACTGCATGTTCTTGCGCAGTTTCAAATCAAGCGCGCCCAGGGGTTCATCCAGCAGCAGGACCGCCGGTTGCTTGACCAACGCGCGCGCCAACGCGACCCGCTGCTGCTGGCCACCGGATAGCTGATGCGGCTTGCGCTTGCCAACCCCCGGCAGACGGACCATCTCCAGCGCTTCCTCTGCGCGCTTCTGCGCATCCTTGTTGTTCGCGCCCTCCATTTGCAAGCCGAACATGATGTTCTGTTCGACTGTTAGATGTGGGAAGAGAGCATAGTCCTGAAAGACGGTGTTCACCGGGCGATGGTACGCCGGGATTCCTTCCATGGTTCGGCCGCGGATCAAGATATGGCCCTGCGTCGGCTGTTCGAAGCCGGCTATCAAGCGCAGGGTCGTGGTTTTGCCGCAGCCGCTGGGACCGAGCAGTGCGAAGAACTCGCCGTCAACGATCTGCACGCTAACATGGTCGACCGCGCGCACGATCGCTCCAGCGGACTCAAATTCCTTGACGATATCGGTCAATTCGACGTCGAAATGCGACATGGGACGGTCCTGAGGAAGAAAACAAACAGGAGAACCGGTCAGAGGTTCTCCTGCATTAGGTGTGGGGACTCTTATTGACCCAGGAAGATCAACAGTTCATCCCAGGCATTGTTGATCAGTTCTTCTGTCTCGGCGCCGACGTCTATGATCGCGAACAGATTTGCGACCTGCTCGGCTGGCGGGAAAATCCGCAATGAATGGATGGGGGCTTAGTAATAATTTCTGTGGAATAGGCTGACATTGGCTTATACTTAATCCTGCTATCCGCACAGACTCTAAGAATCAAGAAACGCAATCAAAACCAGTTGATTGCGTTTCTTGTCGTTGTCCGGTAACATATAGTCTGCCCTTTGCGGGCAGTAATTCGGGATTCCCCGTGACATTCGGTTCTGAGCCTAATGTGTCACGGGGAATTGCCCAACATGGGAAAACGCAACGTTTCCCATGTTTATTGTAGCGTACATCGCTTTGCCGATCCAAGTAATGGGGGTTCTGTTCTCATAAATATAGATTGAAAGGCACATCGAGATGTTTCGCACGCTGTTGTTTGTTGTTCTATTACTGTGCTACACCGCGCCACTCCGGGCGCAGGAGGGAAGGGAGGCGGATGAGTACAGGTATTTGCGGGAATGCACCGGTCCCGAGCTGATACATTTTGATGCGTCGCCCTCTCCCGATCCTTTTGATATGATAATGGACAGCGGCGACGCTGTCCGAGCGCTTTACCAGATGGATAGGGAAAGGGTGGAGTTCCCTCAAAAGCGGCGGGAATTCCATGATGCTTTATACCTCTCCTACCACTACATGCTTCGGAGAGTGCCGCCATGCCGAGAATGGGTTGAATTGTACATAACCTGGCACGACTGGATGACCCGCATGGAGATCGGGCTGTATGGGATCCGCGTTGAGATCGATCAGACCTACCAAAGGTACAACAACGCCTTGGATGACTTCATCCAGCGGCTTTCGGGACGGATTCCTAGAAGCACGTAGTTGGTTAATAAGCTCGTCGAAAGGATGCTATAATGTCAGATAATGATGTTGAGCGCAACGAAACGGAAGATACGATGCAATCGCAAGCTCTGAGCAAATTGGCTATTGCCGATGCGCTGTCCCGCGCAGATTATGCCCTAAGCAAGTCGTCAAATATCCGCGAGCCCGAACTGAGAGCACTGTACTACGGGCGAATCGAAACGTGGGAGTATGCGCACCTGTTCGGGTGCGACATGGCGATCGCGAAGCGCGTGTGGACGAACGCTGTTCAACATGGCCAACTCAACTCGCCAGGAGCGGTCAAGTTGCTTGACCAGTGTCTCCCGTCACCAACTCCGAGTAAGTAACCCAAATGCCCCGCGATCGCGGGGCATTACGCTAACCCTAAGCCGTCACCGCGCCCTGAATAAGCTCATCGAAAGCGTTGCCGCTCTTCCGATGGTTGTACTTCCATGAAGCCTCGGCCACGAAGAGCGGCATCCAGCGTTCGGTGTAGTGGTGGTGTGTCCCGTACCACGCGCGCTTGAGCAAACCGAAGAATCCCTCGACAGTATTGGTATGTACCGGACCGGCGACGAACTGCACGCTGTGGTTGATTGCCACACCTGGCACGAGACCGCGCGCCGCTTTATAGACCTGCGCTTCATCCGAGATAAGGAACGTGTTCTCGACATTGATGCGCCTGCGCAGGAACTTGATAACTGCATTGCCAGTCACTTCCGGCGTCACCTCGGCTAAGACATCGCCGCCACGCTCTACAGCAGCCAGCACAGGCGTCTTGTCATGTACGCCTTGGCCGCCCGGCGGATCGTCTTCCCGCTTGTTAGGCTTGCGCTTCTTGCCGCCAATGTACGTTTCGTCCGCTTCGACAATGCCCTGCAGGGTGATCGTCTGTTGACGGCGCCCCATCTCCGCCCGGATACGTTGCTGCATGTACCATGCGGAGCTTTGGTTCATCCGCAAGTCCCGCGCCAGTTGGTAACTCGATACCGATTTCTTGGCATTCACCATGATAGCGATCGCCAGGAACCACTTTTGCAAGGGTATCTTCGTGCCTTGAAACATCGTCCCTGCTAGAACGTTGAAGCTGACGCGGCAGTTATGGCAGTTCCAGCGACCGACACGCTTGCCGTCCCGTTTCTTGGCAACATCCTCGCTGCCGCACTTCGGGCAAAACGCGCCATCAATGAAGCGCAGAGCTTCGAGATGTGCAAGGCAAGTCTCACGTGTCGGGAATAGGGTCATTACATTAACTAGTTGCATAATTGCTCCTTTCTTGTACCCTAATTATGGTACGGCTTGTACTTTGTTGTCAAGCCCCCATCCATTCATTGCGGGAAAATCGCCGGATCATTCAATATCTCTTCGTCGATGAAGCCCGAATCGATCGACGCCTGATTAGGCGAGGCGTAGGCGATATAGTTCGTCAAGTCGGCGCCGACTTTCGCATCCAGAATGTAGTCGATGAAAACCATCGCCAATTCTGGATTGGGCGCGTCAACCGGAATCGCGAGATTGTCGATCCAGACGTTGCTGCCCTCGTCAGGAATCGCGTATGCATAGTCATCACATTCGCACTCGGCGATGATCTGCGAGATATCGCCGTTGTATTCAACGGCGATGTCAACATCGCCGCGTTCCAGCAGCACCTGGCCATCGTCAGCCGCCACCGCCACAACATTGCCACCTTTCTCAATCAGGTAATCGCGCGCGGCAGTGATCTCATCGGGATCGGTCGTATTGGGATCGTTGCCCAGGAACAAATGGGCGATGCCCAACATCGTCTGCCTGTCATCGAGCCAGGCGACCGAGCCATCATGTTCCCACACTTGATTCCATGAGCTGATGCCATCGGGAAAGTCTTCAGTGCTATAGCCGACGCCGACCGTGCCCCACTGATACGGCAAGGAGTATTCGTTCTCCGGGTCGTAGGCCGCTCCCAGCAAGCCAGGGATCAAGTTGACAACGTTTGGAATCATTTCCATGTCGAGCGGAATCAGGAGCATTTCTTCTGCCATGCGCTGCACCGTTCCACCGCTCGGGACCACAATGTCATAACCTGGGTTGCCCTGACGGATGCGCGCCAGCATCGCTTCATTGCTCTCGTAAATGTCGTAGTTGACGGTTACCCCGCAAGCTTCCTCAAAATTCGGGACTGTGTCCATCGCTATGTACGTAGACCAATTGAAGATGCTCAGGGTCTGTCCCTCGTAACCTTCCGGGCAGGTCCAGGCTTCGTACTCGTGGCTGTCGGCGTAGACCAAAGGCAGGGCAAGCAACAGCACGATTAGCAAAAGCGCAAATCTCTTCATGAGTGTCTCCTTCAAAACTATTAGACGATAAACATTACGTTCGGGACGCGCTGCGCCCCTGCATTGCCAGTGATAAACCTATCAATAGCGTACTCAAGACCATCATAATTGTCGATATCGCGTTCACTTCCGGCGTCACAGTCAGTTTGAGCAGACCGTAAACGAAGACCGGCAGAGTTGTGGTGCCAACGCCGGAGGTGAAAAAAGTGATGACAAAGTCATCGAGCGAAAGCGTAAAGGCGAGCAGGGCGCCCGAAATGACGCCGGGCAAGATCAACGGGAAGGTCACACGCCAGAAGGTCTGCCAGGGATTGGCGCCAAGATCATTGGCCGCCTCTTCAAGTTGAGGGTTCATGTTGGCCAAGCGCGCGCGTACAACGATCGCTACGTACGAAATGTTGAAAGTCACATGAGCAGCGATGATGGTATGAAAGCCAGGGAAGACGCGCTCGCCACTGATAAGAGTGAACCAATCAAATGCGACTTTGAAGAATATCGCCAGCGAAATGGCTTGAGTGATCTCTGGTATGACGACCGGGAAAAAGAGCAGCGCATCCAGAAGCCTTTTCCCCTTGTACTTGCCGCGTGCCATGCTCAGCGCGATCATTGTCCCTAATACAGTAGAAATGCCGGTAGCCAAAGCGCCGACAAAGAGGCTGTTACGAAAGGCGTTGAGCATGATTTCGGTGGAAAAAGCCGATTCCGCGCCCATCACGTTGTTGAGGATATTGCCGTACCACTTTAGGGTGAAGCCGGTAAACGAAGCCACGGACCGGCTCTGGTTGAAGGAAAAGAGCACAAGAACCAGGATAGGCGCCCACAAGAAGAAGTATGCAAACACCGGATTTAGCCACAGCCCGACTGTGCCAAGGCGGCGCACGAATAGATTCCGGCTCATGGCATGTTCGTTGATCAATTGCTGATTTGCGGTCAACACGGCTAGGAGCCTCGGTCCCGACGATAGGCAAGCAGGTAAACAACCAGCGACAGCATCACGACGGCCATCATGACGATTGACAATGCCGACCCCAATGGCATGTTTCCGGAGCCGCCAAACTGGTTGTTGATAAGATTGCCGATCATCAGTCCCTTGGTGCCGCCCAGCAGGTCGGGTGTGACAAAGGCGCCAATCGACGGAATGAAAACCAGCGCGCAGCCAGCCAGCACTCCCGGCAAGGTCAAAGGCAAGACAACTCGAACGAAAGTGCGCAAATCATTGGCGCCGAGGTCGTGCGCGGCATCCACATAGCGAAAGTTGAAGCGCTCGACAGAGGCGTATATCGGCAAAACCATAAAAGGCAAGAAGCCGTAAACCAGCCCAACCAGCACGGCAAACTGGGTATTGAGCATTTGTATCGGCTCGGCAACCAGGCCTACGCTGGTCAGCAATCCATTTATTGTGCCTTCTTCGCCAAGCAATATGCGCCAGGCATACGTGCGAATCAAGAAATTTGTCCAAAAGGGCAAAATGACCAGAAAGAGCGTTATCTGTTGAAAGAGTCGGTTTCGACGCGTGCTGATAAAAAATGCAAGCGGATAGCCAATGACGAGACAAACGATTGTTGAAAGCGCAGCCAAGCCAATCGAACGCCAAAGAATTATCGAGAAGATGCCGAGGGTCCGCTGATAGTGCCCGATGGTAAAGGGCATCACTGCAACGCCACCCCGACCTCGCGACATAAAGCTGACAATCAAGACGATGACCAGGGGCAGAACAAAAAAGATCAACAGCCAGGCGATGGTAGGAATCGCCAGCAGGAGCCCACTCTCTCTTTTGCGCTTAAGCCAAACTGTCATGGAATGCGCTCAAAGAACCTCGATTGGAATGCTTCTATTAGAGAAGACCGTCGGTGACTCGTACTCGACTGGCATACAGCACTTATCATTGCATCGCCAGCGTGCCTCATTCTAGCTTATCTTACCGCTTTGCGCTAAGGTTGTCTGCATGGTGAGCGCTCCCGAAACGTTAAACAATCTGCTTATTCTCAATACGGATCCAACACACGCTGTCGGTGTCAGTGAAACAGTGCGCGAGGCATTTGGCGTGGGCCCCCGTGAAGCCTGCGACGACTGCATGACCCCGGCACATGTTCAAGCGCAGATCAGACGCTTTCCGGCAGGACAATTCTCGGCAATAGTCACTGGTGACAAAGTGGTCGGCATGGCCGCGACCATGCGCACTTCGCGCGGGCCGAGCGAAAAGGCGCTGTCCTGGATGGCAGCCATTGGCGATCTGAAAATTAGCGCTCACGAAGCGGCGGGTGAATGGCTTTACGGCGTCGAAATGGCAGTACGGCCTGGTTTTCGTCGCCGTGGCATCGGCACGCGTTTGTACGAGGCGCGCTTTCAACTCGTGCGATCGCTGAACTTGCGCGGATGGTATGCGGTGGGTATGTTAATGGGCTATGGACGATACGCTGAACAGTTTGACGTTGTTAGCTATGGAAACAAGGTGATGACGCGCGAACTGATTGATCCGACGGTGACTATGCAAATGAACCGCGGATTCCGCGTTGACTATGTGGTTACGGACTATCTCAACGAGCCGGCGGCGGGCAATGCCGGCGTACTCATCGTTTGGGAGAATCCTGACCACCAGGCTGGAGCCAAAGTCAAATGAAAGCAGTCGTCATTGGCGCTGGGATCGCAGGACTTTCTGCCGCGTATCATCTTGCGGACGCAGGAATCAAAGTGGTTGTTTTGGAAGGCCGTGATCGCATCGGCGGCCGGGTTTGGACCAGCCGCGACTTCGCCGATATCCCGGTTGAATTCGGCGCTGAGTTGATACACGGGCGTTCAGCGGATGTGAATACCTGGGAATGGGTGCACAAGCTGGGCCTCTCCACCTGGCATTGGAACAAGACCACGGATTCGATGATCCGCATGGAAGACGGCGCTTGGATGACGATGGATCAGGCGCGGCAAGTATCCCCTGAACTGGACGCGACGCGGTCCTGGGACCTGGGTGATGTGGCGGAGCCGGAGGACCAAGAAGATCTGGCGACCTACCTCCGGCGGATCGGCTTTTCGGATGTGCAATTGCGCTACGTGCAACGGTCCTTCGCCAACGCTGAGGGCGACAGCATGCGCTTTCTCAATGCCAAGGCACACGCGCATCTTTTCAAAGACAGCGACGGCGAAGACGACTACGGCGACTATCGTATCCTGGATGGCTACGATTCATATTACCAGAAACTGGCAGAGGGCTTGGATATTCGGCTGAACAAGGTTGTACGCGCAATCAACTGGACAGACAGAATCTCTGTCACGACCCATGCGGACGAGACATTCGCAGGCGATGTCGCGGTCGTGACCTTGCCCGTCGGCGTACTGAAGGCGGGCAAGATCGCATTCGATCCTGCTCTGCCCGGATCGAAAAGCGAAGCCCTGGATGGCTTGCAAATGGGTCCGGTCATGAAGATGGTCTACGAGTTTGATCAGCCGATTCTCGATCGCTCGATTGGCGCCATCTATGCCAAAGACAATCCACCGATGTGGTGGTCGCCTTCGCTGGGGCGAGAAGACGGCGCGGTTGTCTGGACCGCTTTCTTCACCGGCGATTACGCCCGCGAGATGTTGGCCCTGGGCGAGCAGGCGGCTCTGCAAAAAGGACTGAATACCTTGCGCCGCGAGATCGCTAAACCCGACCTGCGATATCGCAAGGCGCGCTGGATCAATTGGCCCGAGGACGAATTCGCCCTGGGGGGTTATAGTGTCTGCCTGCCCGGGCATTACGCCGCACGCGAAAAGCTGGCAAAGCCCACGCCGCCACTGTATTGGGCAGGGGAGGCAAGCGCGCCACATCATCTTACTGCGATGGTGCATGGCGCATACTTCACAGGGCAGCGCGCGGCCTGCGAAATCATTGCGAGTCGTTGAGAGAGTGGGCATGGAAGACCTTCATATTGCGCTCGCGCAAGGTCACTGGACTGGTGAACAAGCGTCGACCAAAGCGCTATATCGGGCACAAGTAGCGCAAGCGGCGGGGACCGGCGCGAGTCTGATTTGCTTACCGGAGTTTTCGATACTGCCGTATTTCCCCGGCGTGCGTGATCAAGCGGGCTTTCGTTGGGCCGAGCCTTTGCAAGGAGGTCCCTCTGAGAAGTTTTTCGGTGAACTTGCGCTCGAGCACGCTGTCACAATTGTCGGCAGCTTGTTTGAGCGCGACGACGATGGACGCTACTGGGATACGGCCACAGTTCACAGGCGCGACGGAGACCTGGCGTATTTTACCCGTAAGGTGCACATACCGTCTGGCGAGGGATATCACGAAACTGACTATTTTGAAGGGCATGACAGGTTTCCGGTTCACGAACTGGCAGAGGTGAAGCTGGCGGCGCCAACTTGTTACGATCAGTGGTTTCCCGAATTGGCGCGGATCTATGCGCTCGAGGGCGCCGAATTGATTGCCTATCCGACGGCTATCGGTTCGGAACCAACCGCGAGCGACTTCGATTCCGCCGATGCCTGGCAAACCGTTATGCGTGGTCATGCCGTCGCCAATGGCGTTTTTGTTGCCGCCTGCAATCGCGTGGGGCGCGAAAACGCCGTGACATTTTACGGCAGCAGTTTTGTCTGCGATCCGCTGGGCAATGTCTTGGCGCAGGCTGGCCGCCAAGGCGACGAAGTGATCCATGCCATATTGAAAGCGGATGTTCGCGAGCAATACCTGGAGCTCTTTCCTTTGCTGCATCAGCGCCGTCCACAGCATTATGGTCGTCTGCTGGCAGAATATGATCCGACGCCGCCTGAACGCTGGAAAGGTACACTCTCCTAGACACGGAGCAGGACATCATGTCAAGAATGGACTTCTACATCGTCGACGTTTTCACCATCGGTAGAAAATACACGGGTAACCAACTGGCAGTTTACCTGGGAGATCCGCCGACGGATTTGATGCAACAGTTGGCGAAGGAAATAAATTTTTCCGAAATCACCTTTGTCACATCAAACACGCCCGAACACGGCGGATTCAATGTGAGGATATTTATGCCGGAGGTCGAAGTGCCCTTTGCCGGGCACCCGGTTCTTGGCACCGCATTCGTGATCCGGCGGGAACTTATCCGGGAGGAAGTTGAGCGCGTGAACCTCAACCTGGCTGTGGGACAGATCCCGGTTTTCTTTGCAGAAGACGGCGTCATCTGGATGCGCCAGAATCAGCCGACATTCGGTGAGCGCTTTGAAGCGGCGGATATGTCTCGGATTCTAAACGTTGATGAAGAGGACATCGACGGGCGCTTTCCGATTCAGGAGGTTTCAACCGGCATGCCCTTTGTGCTGGCGCCGATGGCGTCCCTGGAAGCGGTCAAGCGGGCACAAGTAAATCTTGATCGATTGCGCGCCATGCTGGGCCCGCATGAGGCTATAGCGCCGGCCATATTCTGCGCAGAGGCGCTCGATAGCGAAAATGACATACATGTGCGCGTACTGGACGATGTTTACGGCGCGCCGGAGGACCCCGCCACTGGCAGCGCCGGCGGCTGCATCGCCGCCTATATCGTCCAGTACGCATATTTGGGCAGCGATCGGGTCAAACTCCGTGCCGAGCAAGGATATCAGATCGGTCGTCCTTCCCTGCTATATTTGGAGGCGCAAAGGAGCGCCGAAGGCATCGACATCCATGTTGGGGGTCGGGTAGAAATGGTTGCGCAGGGACAGCTCGCCGCGGATGATTGACGCTGGCGCGCTTCGCAAAAGCCTGTCGGATTCCGGGCATCGCCTCTTGCCGCGCGCGAACATTGTGCAGTACACTTCTGCGATATTTTCGCACAACTGAGAGGGCTGGAGATGATGGAATACCGTGTACTTGGGCGTACTGGCGTTAAGGTCTCATCGTTATGTTTTGGCACGATGTCATTTGGCGATATCGCCGATGAAGCTGAATCGGCGCGCATGTTCAATCGCTGTCTAGAAGTCGGCATCAACTTCTTTGATTGCGCCAATGTCTATGCCGGTGGTCGTTCGGAAGAGATCCTGGGCGATTTGATCGCCGACTGCCGGGACGAAATTGTTCTGACAACCAAGGTCGTTTCCGGTACGGGATCGGATATCAATCAGCGCGGCGCTTCCCGTCGTCACATCCAGATCGCCGTCGAAGAAAGTTTGCGCCGGCTGAAAACAGACCGGATTGATGTTTATTTCCTGCATCACTACGATGCCGAGACGCCGGTCGAGGAAACGCTGCGCGCTTTGGATGATCTGGTACGGCAGGGAAAGATTCTCTATCCGGCCGTGAGCAACTGGTCTGCCTGGCAGGTGATGAAGGCGCAGGGAATCGCAAACCACGAAGGTCTGGCGCGCATTGAATGTCTTCAGCCGATGTATAACCTGGTCAAGCGACAGGCTGAAGTAGAGATCCTTCCGCTGGCGCGCGAAGAGCAGATTGGCGTTATTCCATACAGTCCCTTGGGCGGCGGACTGTTGACTGGCAAGTATACACCGGTAGCTAGGCCAGACTCCGGCCGCTTGATCGAGAACGAAAACTATGTCAAGCGTTATGGCGTAGCCGACTACTATCAGACGGCTGCGAATTTCAGCGCGCATGCGAAGGGACGCGGCGTCCATCCTGCCACCTTGGCGGTGGCCTGGGTGATGGCGAATCCGGCGATAACGGCGCCGATCATTGGCGCGCGAAATCTGGGACAATTGGAAGCCTCGCTGGCAGCGCTTGATGTAGACTTGACAGAAGACTGGTACGCGCAGATTGCTGCGCTTTCACCCGCTCCCCCGCCCGCTCATGACCGTTTGGAGGAAGTGGTATAAGGGCCTCAATGCGATTTTGCCACCCTGTGCTAAGATAAATGAGACTGTAGTAGAAAAGAGAGAGACTATGGAATTCACACGCGCGTTCAGATTCCCATTTCACAATAGCGCCAAGGTCACAAGCATCGTCTTGGTAATGACCATAATCTTTACATTCTTCGTTATATTGATCGCAAACTCTTTTGACTGGGCGCCGCACCTGCAGACTTTCGGTTACGGCGACGCGGCAGAAGTTGCTGATATGTCGGAAGAACCAGGCGCTGGCGTATTCGTTGGCTTGATGGGCCTACTTGCATTTTTAGTGTTTGGTGGCTTCTGGATCAACGGCTACAGTGTAGACGTCGTTCGAACTGTGATGAACGGCATCGATACAATGCCGGAAGTTGAAATAGGCGCTAACATTCGCAAAGGCTTTTGGATTTTCTTGTCCGGTTTGTGGTACGGAATAGCCGCGTTGGTGGTTATGGGCGTTCTGGCTTTGATCGGCTCCTTGATATCAAATATGGGTGGACTGATCGGCGTCTTGGGCGCGCTAGCGGCGATCATTGCCGGTTTTGCTTTTGTCTGCCTGTCGGGCTGGGGATATCTCATTGGCATAGCGATGTACGCCGTGCAGGAGAAGCGGGAAGTGCTTTTTGCCATCTCCAGGAACATTGGAATCGCCCGGGCAAACCTTGGCATCTCATTCAAGCTCCTTGGCTACAATGTGCTCCTTTATGTCGTCTACAGCGTGGTGCGCGGAATCCTCGAAAGGCTATTCGGCGCTGTAGTGGGCCCTGACCTTGTCGTTGCCGCGACTCTTGGCTTCATCATCTATTTTGCTGCCAACCTGTTCCTGCATTTCTCGACACAGCATTTGATAGCGCAGTACGGGCTGGCTCTTGAACTATATGAACGTGAAATGCCGGGCAAGGAAAAGCTGGACTACGAATAGTCATGACCGGACTGTCATGAGATATTCTTCAGTGCAGTATTGGCGATGGATTGACAAGATCGCGCAATGGGCGGCGCGAAGGCGCTGTCTTGAGCTTAATCCGTACGGCGTTTGCAGTGGAGTGTCGCTGAGAGTTGAATAAGCCGGACCGTGAGTTCGCATAGACTCCGGATTCGCGCTAGGCAGACTTGCGATCCCCGTGGGAATCGAGAATCTGTTTGAGATTAGACAGTTCTCTTGGCAGGACGCCCTTTAGAGTCAAATTGAAAAAGACGCCAAACCAGAACATCCAGCGGGTGCGGATATCGAGCGCCTCTCGGACATTGGTCTGTTGACCGCGGTGTTCGAAAGTAATTGTCGAAAGAAAGGGGAATCCCCAGTAGGAACCCTTGAGTTCAATCTTCTTGTTGCGCTCGTAGTCAGTCACGTCGTAGTTTACAAATCCCTTGCGGCCGACGATGCGACGCGTCATCGCCACCATTGAACCGGCGCGGATGGGATCGCCGCTGGTGATGCCAACACCCTGTACGTTGCGCCAGTGGACATCATTGTTGAAATCGCCCACATATTGGAAGACCTGAAAGACCGGGCGGTTTATCAGGACCTGGTTCTGGAACTTCGGCATAAACTACCCACTTCCACTTGTGCAATACGTTTAACGCAGCCTCACTCGCACGGCGATCAATTGGAGGCTAGCTCTTGTGCGCGGTCAGGGAAAAGCGAACAATTTGTGCGCCACATTATAACTTGACAAGATGCAGTCTGCAAAGCGCTACGATAGCGCGCATTACGCGAGAGAAAAAATGTCGAATCAGAGTCGACGCGAAATTCTATAAGATGCCAACAATCAGTAGGTAGAGGAAGACCCAGGTCGCAACCCAGAGCAGGGCATCTATCCGGTCCAGAACGCCACCGTGACCGGGGAATAGATTTAGTCCTCGAACGTAACTGTCCTTGACCCTGAAAAACCGCTTTAGCGCCGACTCAAACAGGTCGCCTCCTACCGCGAGAAAGGGACCGACAACAATCATCGGGATCAAGATCGGTTCAAATCCGCCGGCAATGATCAGGATTCCAAATGCCGGTATCCATGCGCCGAGGATACCACCGATGGCGCCCTCAACCGTCTTGTTGGGGGAGATCAGCGGAGCCAACTTGGTTTTGCCGAAAATCCGCCCCACGACATAGGCAAAGCTATCGGTGCCCCATGTGATTGCAAAAACGACAAAAAGCCACATAAGGCCGTCCGGCTGTAAATTGCGCAGACTCAGCAAAAATGCCGTTGGGAACGCAATATATGCGATGCCACACATTGTTGTGCCGACCTGTGCCAGGGCAGGTACAAAATCACTGGGCCGGCGATATATCTCCAATAACAGTGTCAAGCCGATGCATGCGCCTATCGCCATTTGCCAGAGCCAATCCTGGTTGAAAAAGAAACCCAATGCGATTGCGATTCCCGCCGGGATGCCGGTCAATGAACTGCCCTGCATCCTGGTATCCTTTTCCATGACATAGAATTCCAGCATGCCAATGCACATGACCGGCAATGTGACAAACAGGAATAGAGATCCACCCACAAAGGATGCCACCACCGCGATCGGAAGCAGTACACTTGCGGTGATAATCCGTAACCGCAAATTAGAGGATTGCCCTGCGCCGGCAACAGCCCTGTTACCCATGATGACAAAACTCTCGAGGAACTTGACGCCTTACTGTCAACTGAGTGTATTGTAGCATTTGTTGTCAAGATTTTGATAATCGACGCGTAAACATTTGTACGTATTCGCTAACTTGAACGCGCATGTTATCAATACGGATATAGGTCGTCGGAGTTTGATAGCCGTTTGCGCATGGCATATAATCGTTTGGATTGCTCGAACTGGATTTAGCATGACCCCATGTCAAATGCTGAATTCTAATTGATTGTGGCAGCCACGACGCGTTGGCGGAACTGATGTCTGAAGAGCTTATCGGAAAAACGATCAACGGATACGAGATCCTGCGCCAGGTTGGTTCTGGTGGTATGGCCACGGTATTTCTGGCACGTCAGCAATCCATGAACCGCAATGTGGCGCTGAAATTTCTGCCTAGCAACTTCATCAACGACGATACCTATTTGCAGCGATTCGAGCGCGAAGTCAAAATTGTCGCCCAATTAGAACATCGCAATATTGTGCCGGTATACGACTACGGCGAACATGATGGGCAACCCTTTATTGTCATGCGCTATATGTCTTCTGGATCGATCGAAGACTTGCTGACCGCTGGCAATATCCCCATCTCACGTGTTGTTGGCATTGCCGAGCAAATTGCCTCTGCGCTCGACTTTGCCCACCAGAATGGCATACTTCATCGCGATCTCAAACCCAGCAACATTTTGCTCGACGATGGCGGGGGCGCCTTCATCACCGACTTTGGAATCGCCCGAATCCTGGGCGAGACCAGCAGTACGCTCACAACGCAGGGCGTTGTCGGCACTCCAAGTTATATGTCGCCGGAACAGGCCCGTGGCGAGGGGCTAGATGGTCGAAGCGACATCTATTCGCTGGGCGTGATGCTTTTCGAGATGATCTGTGGTCGCCGTCCCTTTGAGAATGATACGCCCTACAGCATTGTCGTGATGCACGTTACAACGCCGCCGCCTTCACTGCGCGATTTCGAAACGAATATCTCTTTTGCGGTTGACAGGGTCATTCTGAAAGCCTTGAGCAAACAGGCCGATCAGCGACCGGCAACGGCGAGCGCGCTGGCTCAAGCCTTGCGCCGGACGGTGGATCACCCGCAGAATGACAGTGATACTGACCCGAATATCCCGCCATTCGACATTCCGGCGACAATTCCAAGTGTGCAGGCAAACGTTGCTTCGCCTTTGTCGGACCGCATCCCCAATGGAACGAACGCGGCGGCGGAAATACTGCCGTCGATGAATCGCTCGCTAGATGCGGATCAGGTGAGGCAAAAGCGCAGACCCGTGGGAATGTTGAAGGGCATGGCAGCTGGTGGGGTAGTTGGATGCGCGCTGCTGGGGCTTCTGCTCGTTGTTGGCATTCTGCTGCTTCTGGCCATGTCAGGCGAACCTGGAACTGTTGGAGAAGAGGTTTCGGCGACGGCGTCTGTTCGAGTGATCACCGCAACAGCGCAGCTCTTTGCGGCTGCGAGTCCGCCAGCCACCGCCTTCCATGACACTGCGGTCGATGCAGCCGCACTCACCAGAGCGGCATGGAACGCAGTTGCCGCGGCAACCATCGAAGCGGATGCGCTGGCTCGTTTGCAGGGCGTACCGACTTCATCGCAGCTAGCTCAACTGATTGGTTCCGATGAACGGCCTCGGCTGAACACAGGGCTGGAAGGCGTATCCGGCAAGCTCGTATATTTCGGCAAACGACCAGCGGAAAACGGAGACGAAGAGTCATTCGAAGTCATGGCTAGGGATCTGGAGTCCTGGCAAGACAGGTTTCTGACGTCGGATAGCGCAGATAGCACTTATCCGCAGCCGTCGCCCGATGGTCGCTGGATCGCCTTTCAGTCAGACAGGGACGGCGATTTCGAGGTCTTTGTCGCCAACATTCTGGGCGGCCAAGTACGGCAGATCACGCGCAATTCCGTCTGGGATCGGTTGCCGGCCTGGTCGCCGGACAGCGAGTGGATCGTCTATTCGTCGGATGTCCGCGGCGATCAAACCTTTGACCTCTACCGAGTCCGCCCGGACGGTAGTGACGAACAGCTTGTATACAGTGATGGTCAGCGAAACAGCCATGCGCGATTTAGCCCAGACGGCGAGTCGCTTGTATTTACTTCGGGTGCAGGCGTCCGCGATGCCTCTACCTGGGAGATTCGACTTTTGGACTTGCGTACCAACGAGAGCCGCCTGCTGACCGAAAACGAGAATCGTGATGCGTCTCCCACGTTTAGCCCGGACGGTAAACGCATCTTGTACGTATCTTCCGTCGGCAGCAACCGTGTCGTTGCGAGCATGGCGCTCGACGGATCCGATCGCGAGCTACTTTACACGGGTCCCGGAAGCGCATGGTCAGCGAATTACAGCCTTGACGGCAAATTCATCGTGGTGACTGCAACTTACGATGGCGAAGATCAACTGTTCTTGATGACTGCTGACGGAGGCAACCTGCAACAGGTAACCCGCATGGGCGGAGCGTTTGCGACATGGATCCCTCCCCTCATACGGCGATGAGATTTCAGGTGGACTTGGCAGGCGTCGCGTTTGATAGATGCGCCAAGCCCGATGTACAGCGCCGACACCTTGTGAATTCAAGCTACTTACGTTGATGCGCAAATGGCGATATAATGTTTACATTCGGCGACATTCGTGGTGCGCTTCTGACAAACTGCTTGGCGGAAAAGGCCATGGGAACAGATATGTTCGACACATGCGCATGAAGGGATGTTTGATGATTTGGCGCCAAACCCGCTTGGCGAATTCGGCGCTATTCGTGACTGGCTCAACGAAATGGAAAGTGATTTATGTTTGACGAAATCGTGGATGAAGCGACCCAAAAAATGGAATCGACATTGTCGGTATTCCGCGAAGAATTGAGCAAAGTGCGCAGTGGCCGCGCGAGCACGGCATTGGTTAATCGCATGATGGTTGAATACTACGGGCAAGACACCGAATTACGTCAATTGGCAAGCATTTCTACGCCGGAAGCCATGCTGATCTTGATCCGCCCCTTTGACAAGTCGGCGGTCAAGAACATCGAGAGGGCGATACAAATGTCAGATATCGGCGTAAATCCTAGCGTCGATGGCGAGAATATTCGGCTCAATATGCCGGCGCTGACGATGGAACGCCGCAAAGAATTGGTGAAGTTTCTCAATCGGCGAATGGAAGATACACGTGTCGCTATTCGCAATATCCGGCGTTCGGCAAATGGTGATTTACAGGATTTTGAGAAAGAGAAGTTGATTTCTGAAGACGAACGCAAACGCGGCGAAATCGAGGTACAGAAGCTCACTGACTCCTTTGTCAAACGGATCGAAGAACTAGGCGCCGACAAAGAAAAAGATATCATGGACGTCTAGCAGGGGTTGGCGCCAGGAAGTGACAATTTCAGGGCTGCTGAATTTAAGCGGCAGCGTGAGGAAACTGTGCGGCACTGGTGTAAATAGACAGGACCACAGCGAGGACGACTGCTAGCGCAAAAGGAAGCCGGAAATCATACATGGTTGTATTTGCAAGCGAAGACCAGCGTACCCAACTTGAGTTGCCCGTGCTGCAGAAGGTTCCTGCACACGTGGCAATCATCATGGATGGCAACGGGCGCTGGGCAAAGCAGCGTGGATTGCCGCGTTCAGAAGGGCACCGCCAGGGAACGGAAAACTTGCGCCGCATCATCCGCGCCGCAGTCGAATTTGGCGTCAAGATCATGACCATATATGCTTTTTCTACAGAGAATTGGTCACGTCCTCGCCGCGAAGTCATGTTGTTGATGCGTATCCTCGAGATGGTGATCGACCGCGAATTGCGCGAGTTGCACGAAGAGGGCGTTCAGATTCGACACATTGGGGACCTGCAAGGCATCGAACCGCGGTTGGCGCGCAAAGTTGTCGAAGCGTGTCACTATACGCGTGACAACCAACGTCTGATCCTGAATGTCGCGTTTAACTACGGTGGCCGCGATGAAATTGTGCACGCGGTTCAGAATATCGTTCGCGATGGTATCGCAGCCGAGCAGATCACGGAGCAAACGATCAGCGACTATATTTACACCAATGACCTGCCGGATCCAGACCTCATTATCCGCACCAGCGGAGAGTTCCGCCTAAGCAACTTTCTCATCTGGCAGGGGGCTTATAGCGAGATCTATACGACGCCAACTTTTTGGCCGGACTTCGACCGTAGCCAATTTCACGCAGCATTGCTGGAATATGGCAGGCGTCAGCGCCGCTTTGGCAAGACGGACGAGCAGATCGAGGCCAAGGGCCACGAATCGGTTGAGCCGTACACCTAAATGAGGTCAGCTTTGAAACATAAACGACTTGGCCGCACAGAGTTGCTGCTGCCCATTGTTGGATTGGGCACGGCGTTTACCGGCATCCCCACGCAGCGCCAAACGCTGCAAGAATACCTTCAAGGTGGTAACCAGGTCGACGAAGAGCTAGGTGTCAGGACCTTGGTTGACGCGCTTGATATCGGCTACCGTTTCATAGACACCGCTGCTCTCTATGGGCGCACGATAAGCGAGACCATGATCGGTGAGGCGCTGCGCCAGCGACCGCATTTGCGTGATGACGTTATTGTTACCACGAAAGCGGGACGAACCTACGAAGGATTTGACTTCAGTTACGACGGTATCCTCAGCAGCGTATACGCGAGCCTGGAGCGCATGGGCCTGGACCGTTTGGAACTTGTCTACATCCACGATCCGATGGGTTATCCCATGGAAGACGTCTTGTCCGATCGTGGCGCGTTGGGCGCATTGCGTCACTTGCAGGACCAAGGCGTGATCAAGTTTATCGGGACGGCAGCCAATGATCCGCCGACCAATCTTCCTTATATCAGCACCGGCGAATTCGACGCCGCAGTCATCGCTGATTCCTGGAGCCTGATCAACTTGACGGCGGAACGCGGCATCTTTGCCTCTGCTGAAAAACATGATGTTGGTTTGGTAGTGGCTACGGCATTGGAGCGGGGTCTACTGGTAACGGGTCCAGTGGAGGGCGCGGAGTATCTGAACCGCTATTTCTCGCCGGCATGCCTCGATCAGGTCCATCTAATTCAGCGCTTATGCCAGAGCTTTTCGGTACCGATGATCGCAGCCGCAATGCAATGGTGCATAAGGCATCCGCAGGTCACCTCTACGATTCCAGGCGCGCGGATCTCTGAAGAAGCGGCATCGAGTTTCACGGCAGCGCAGACTGACATACCTGATTCGTTTTGGCCGGAGCTGCAAAAGCTGGTCAAACACTTTGATACCGTGACCGGCAATTAGACGACGAGCGTCCTCACGACAGGGCCTGCTCCAATTCACCGGCTCGCTTAATGTCGGCGAACCGCATGCCCTGGCGCAGCAAGAGAAGAAACCCTAAAAGCGTCGTTGGTACCCATATCACGAGATGTACAACAATCGCATAGCTGGCTGCAACTGCGGCAGGTATGCCCACGGCGATGAGAATCGTGCTTACGACGAATTCGTAAACGCCAACTTGCCCGGGTGACGCCGAAATAATACCTGCAAGGTTGACGGTACCGATGACAAGTAGAGCGACGGCGAAGCTGAGATCCAGTCCAAAAGCAAACATGACGATCCAATAAACGGCGGCTTCTATCGCCCAGGTCACATAGCTGCTAACGACAGCGCCCAAGAGCAAGGTAGGCGTTCGCAATCCAGCCAGGCCGGAAATCATGTCTTCACCAAGTTGACTGACCAGCGTCGCCAGTCGAGTTGGCAGGATTTGGCCAGCCGCCTTTATCAGCCTGCGTAGGAGCGCTGGCTTCGCGGCGAGAAGAAAAAACACAAGCACTGCGCCAACAAAAAGCGGTGTCGCAATGCTGACAATAGTCTCAACCTCGGCAGATTGAATATCGATGAACTGTAGGCTAAGCAAGACAAACGACAACATGACCACGCCGTCAAAGGCCCGCTCGACCATGACTGTGGTTGTTGCGCTGGCAAGTGGTACGTTATGATTGCGCCGCAGCAAATAGATACGCAGCGCCTCGCCGGCACGCAGGGGATAGACGCCGTTGCCCATGTAGCAGATGGTAACCAGTTGCGCCAGGGCATGTAGAGGGACTAGCCGCACCGCGCGCAACAGATACTGCCAGCGTAAGGCAATGACGATCAGGGCGACAAAATAGGTTGGCACAGCGAGCAATAGCAGTTGAACGTTTACCGTCCGGACGCTGTCCAAAAACTGTTCCGCCTTTAGATCGCGAAAGGCGAGGTAAAGAAACGCGACACTAATGATGATGCCGCTCGTAGTAGCGAGGCGTTTGCTGCCCTTTTTCATCGGCGCTCAGTCACCATGCCAATTTGTCTTCAAACGCTGACAATAACAGAGCCGTAACTGTCTTGAAAGACCCAAGCCAGGTCCTGGTTCGCAAATGGAATAAAGGCCGGCCTGCATTCGCGACAGGCCAGTCCAGATTACTCAACGATACGTTTTCTACTAAAGCGAGAGCTGTTGAGGCTCTTGTGAGTGCGAGAAGCGCCTTGGTTAGATCAGCGCCATTTCGCTATCTCCAACCCGGCGAAGGATTTCCGAAGGGGCGTTGTACGGGAGGCCAAATGTTTCGGCAACGGCTGGATGAGTGCACTGCCCATCAAATGTATTGAGCCCTTTCAGGAGCGCGGCATCCTTGTGCAATGCCTCGACTGCCCCCAGATCGGCGATCTTCAAGGCATAAGGCATGGTGGCGTTGGACAGGGCCAGGCTCGAGGTTCGTGGCACCGCGCCCGGCATATTGGCAACGCCATAATGCAGGACGCCGTCTATCACAAAGGTCGGCTGACTGTGCGTCGTTACGCGAGTGGTTTCAACACAGCCACCCTGGTCGACCGCAACGTCGACGATGATGCTCGACGCGGGCATTGACGGTAGCATTTCGCGGGTGACAAGCATAGGCGCGCGCGCGCCGGTGATCAACACGGATCCAATAAGCGCGTCTGCGCTACGGATCACGGCGGCAATGTTGCCACTATTGGAGTACAAGGTACTGAGGTTTCCGTCTAGCACGTCATCAAGATAACGAAGCCTATCCAGATTAATGTCCAACAGCGTTACGTGCGCACCCATGCCCAGAGCGACTTTTGCAGCGTTGGCGCCGACGGTTCCCGCGCCCAGGATAACCACGTTCGCGGATGCCACGCCGGGCACACCGCCCATCAGCACGCCGCGCCCTCCCTTGTGCCGCTCCAAATAGTGCGACACGACTTGTGCCGACATGCGTCCGGCTACTTCACTCATCGGTTCCAGCAGCGGCAAACGACCCGACGCGTCTTCTACCGTTTCGTAGGCGATTCCGGTGACGCCGCTTTGCAGCATGGCATGAGTGAGTTCGGCTTCTGCAGCGAGATGAAGATAGGTGAACAAGACCATGTCCGGGTGCAAATGCGGATACTCGCTCGGCTGGGGTTCTTTCACCTTAATCACCATGTCCGCGCGCGACCAAATGCTCGCGGCGGAGTCAAGTATCGTTGCACCGGCATCGAAATATTCGTCGTCGGTGAATCCGCTGCCAGTGCCGGCTTGAGATTCGACCAAAACGCGGTGTCCGCGACTGACGAACTCTCGCGCGCCGGCAGGCGGCAATGATACACGGTGCTCATCCGCTTTGATTTCCCTGGGGATTCCGATGTCCATGGGCGATCTCCTGTGCAATAGCAATAACTTCATTGTACAGGATGTAGGAAAAATATCTATGAAGTTGATACAGATTGCCCAAAAATGGCACTTGGTCGATCCGCCTATGCAAGTAAGACGAAAGCTAAACGACTCGGACAAGTCGGCTTTCGCGTTGTAGCCAATCTGCCTTGGAAAATCTCGCTGTAGAATTCAATGTACCTTCGGGAAACCAGCGCCGCATTTTCTTGACGGTTTAGAAAAACGATATACAATTAAATAAAGGAGTCTATTATACGCTTATCACTTCGCTATTTTCCCGAAATTAGGATGTCCAAGTTGGCGGCGTCGAGGCACGTTAAATTTGTAGTATTTCGGTTTGTTGAAATCTCGACAATGCCAATCGAGAGAGGCAAAGGAACGATGCGACGTTTACCATCATCTTTATTTGTGAGTTTATTTCTTTTCTTAATTCTCTGTTTGTTTACGGAAACCGAATATCGAGCTCAAGAACCGTCGCCGCCCAGAAACGTGCGAATCGTACGCGAGGGACCTGGAGGTCTCGAGGACGATATCGTCGCACGGTGGAACGCGCCCTCGGACGGCAATGTGGAGTTTTATTCCCTTACACTATAGAGAAAAACCTTCGGACAGTCCCACTTGGGGCGATTGGTCCGGTTCCACAACGCATTCAGGGAGATCGTCAACAATTGCAAGTGTTTCGAGCATTGCCGAAGGTGAAAAGAGGGATTTCCAAGTTGATGTCGCGGCATATATCAATGGCTCTTATGGTGAAGACGTGCGAGCGACCCTGCGTAACGTGGGTCGGACGGCTCGGCGACGGAGGGGGTCCAAATCAGATGAAGACGCGATCCTCGCCGAGGCGCCGACTCCGATTTCGGTTAAGACTTGCGAATTGCTATCTGACGCTGATAGCGGCATCGTCGTTTTGTCGCCCGGTGGTGGGTTAGAACGTGGCACTCAGTGCCAGCAATTGGACGCTGCGGGGATCGGAATAGCGAGCATAATCGAAGCGGGATTTTCAAATGCCGTAGATGTCTGGGGAAACGTCCGGGAAGCGCAAGTGTGCTTTGAGGATGCGTCCGGTTCTTTACTATTCCTTGACGCGGCAGCTGCCCCACGAACAATAACGCCGCTCCAAAGCACTTCAGTTGAGGGCATGATTTGTACCGTGATCGATCGCCCGGGTTCGGTAGTGCTTATTCCGTCCACGACTGCGGAATCCACGACTGCGGAATCCACGACTGCGGAATCCACGACTGCGGAATCCACGACGACCGTCCAGGTACCGATACAAGCAGTCCAACTGGAATCTTGCAAGGTCACCATGAACTATATCTTGAACTTGCGTGATGCGCCCGCTGGCCCTAATGTCCTTGACTGGATTCCCTATCTGGCTCGTCTTGATGCTTCGGCGAGAACCGACGAATGGTTTTATGTCGAATGGCTAGGTATATCGGGCTGGGTGCTTGCTGAATTTGTATACGCCCAAGGCAATTGTGGTTAAGCGCGGCAAATACCTGAAGCGCGAGCAGTTGAATATCTCAGAGGATCCGCTTGCCGAGCAAGCCCGCGATCATATCCACCGCCAGGATTGCTGTCCGGTTATGCTCGTCGAGGATAGGATTGCATTCAACAACATCCATTGAGCATACCTTGCCTGAATCCGCCAGTGACTCCATCAGCAGGTGGATTTCGCGAAAGGTGAACCCGCCGGACACCTGTGTACCGACACCGCCGGCAATGCCGGGGTCGCAACTGTCCAGGTCAAAGCTGACGTGAATGGCATCCAGTTGCGAGAATTTGTCTAGTATTTCGCGCACCAGAGATGCCATGCCTCTTTCGTCGACATCACGCATTGTGTAGACTGCTATGCCACTCTGTTTGGCGCGCAGCCTTTCGGCAGGATCAACATCGTGCGCGCCGATAACAATGACCTGATGTGGTGACAGTTTGGCTCCGTCAAAGCCAACGTTCACCAGTTCAGCAGGTCCATCGCCCAAGAGACTGGCCAGACTCATGCCGTGGATGTTGCCCGATGGCGAGCTTTCAGGCGCATTCATATCTGTATGGGCATCGACCCAGACAACGCCGGTTTTCCCGCGCTGTGCTACGGCCGCTATTGTGCCAATACTCAGACCGTGATCGCCGCCAAGGAATAAACCGAATTCATCGGGCCGCCAGCAATCATTTATGGATTCAAAGGTTGCCTGGCAGATACTCGCCACCTGCGGCAAAAAGTGCGCGTTCGGGTATACGCGCGCCAACGCCGGTGTTTGCTCCGCCAGAGCCACATGGATATTTCCTTCGTCGATTGTATCGTAGCCGAGCGATCGTAGTTTCTCGTGCAATTGCGCATAACGAATAGCGCTCGGCCCCATATCGACGCCGCGACGGCTTTGCCCCAAGTCCATCGGGATACCAAAAATCCTCACCTGTTCATGTTTCATCAGGCTATGCCCATCCAACTACTTGTCTCGCGTTTGGACTAGCGGAATCAGATTAAACTGTGAAGTGTTCGTATTCGTTGTCGGCCGGGATACCCCAGACGGACCAGAAGTCTCCGGTGGCGGGGCACATGATTGCCGCGCCACAACTTTCCACATCCATCGGCGGTTTGGGGCGGGTGCAGATGGCGACCTCATCGCGTGTCAGTGACATCAGGTCATCCAGGTTGATCTGGTTTCTCGTCAGCAATTCTCGGGCGCGTTCCAAGCGATTTTGTGAGCTGTTTTGCGAAGCTAAAGGACGTTCTCTGGCGACATCCAGGTTCTGCTGGATCAAGCAATGGTTGGTGTGGGTAATGGTCTCGTCCCCCAATTCGCGCACGAACTGCGATGTTGACATCGCTTCGACTTCACACCCATCTCCGTTGCGGTCCATTAGCAAGTAGTTATGCGCGCCAGCCAAGTTGGCATTGGTGACACATTCAAGCGCATCGTCGAGATTGTCTTGCTGCAAGACTCTGCGCACGACGAAGGGCCAGGTGACCCCGATCTGGCCATCAGTAGCCATCAGATTGTTGATGCCAACGGCGATCCCAGCGCTATTCATTCCGATCATGCCGACGCAGCCGGTTATGGTGAAAGTGAGGAACTCTGGACCTTCATCCGGTTTGCCGCGGAGCAGGATGACGTAGGGTGTAGCGGACGCGTGCATATCCCAGGTTTGGCCAAAGAAGGCTTGCCGCGTTGCGCTGCGATTGTTGGGTACCAGGAAGGCTGTGCAGTTGTCGGCAACTTTCGACGGCGCCGCTGCAGGAACCGTGATGTCGCCCAGGTTGTATACCACATCTATAAAATCGGTAAAACCATTGTTGATGACTAGTTCCGCTAGGCTAAGCCCGGTGGCATCCGCCATGCCTTGCAACTCTTCCATCAAATCTGGCGCGTAGGTTATATGTTCGGCCACGCAAGCTTCGGCAAGGGCGATTATCGCTTCCCGAGAGAGGCTATGTCCGGTCCAGTTGGGGTCTTGGCATAGGTGAACCCGGTCCTCGGTAAACATGTGAATCTCATCGTGGAAGCGCTTGCCATGCTGCCAGCCCAGGTTATAGGCGCTGCCGGAGATTTCTACGACCCGTATCCGTTTCATGACTACATTCCCTTACGTGGATTGATCATGATTATACCTGGAATCAGGGATGATGTGAGAGCCTATATGGCAGAGCTCGATACGCGCTGAGAAATGCCACTTAGATATTTTGCATGAGGAAAACGGATTTGTAATTGTGCAACATATACTAATGCACATTGACATCTTACACGTAGTGGACAATAGTGAAGGTGGTGACAAATTATCAATGGAGGAGGAAAGAAAATGAAGAAATTCTATGCAATCCTCACAGCGTTGTTAATGTTCGCCGCCATGCCAACCTCTGCAATATCTGCAAGGTTTTGGCCCGATCTTGAGGGGGTATGCACACGCAACCTCACAGTCGATGGGTATGCTGCCGGCTCCGTCAACATCCGTACCGCAAGCGAGGAAAATCCTGGTGCTTCAGCTAGTTTTCGTTCCTATGGTTGGAGCCCATGGCCACGCTTTACGGGTAGCGTGAACTCAGTATATCACTATGAAGATGAGACCAGAGTTCGCGTCTCGGTCGGACGAAATACGGGTACGCAGTGGATTTCCTACTATGTATACCGAACGGTTACTAGATGGTGTGACGATTGATTTCGAAGGCCGCGGGGAAGTACTTCTCCGCGACTTTTCCTGACATTACCAAATCCATCCGCAATGCTCTACGAATGACTCCCCGATCTTTACGCCGACAACGGCAACAGTTACCAAAACAACCGCGAGCGTAACCCGTGCCAAGCGACTGAAAGCACGCGCGCGCTGAAGCTCGGTTATCATTATTTCGTGTGTCCCCTCGATCCTTGCAACTCGTTCGCCTAAATCCTTGTCGTTCATTGTGTTTTCTCCGCAATTAGCGCATCTCTCTCAACATAGTTTACCATAGGTCGCCCAGCGCAATCAATCGATGGGCGCGTTAGACCTCGCTGATATTCGTTCCATCCGTGTACCGAACCGGGTGATCTAACGACTGACGATGTAGTAGGCGCAGAGACCCTTCACAAGACGAGTACGAAACTCCAGATCTTTATAATTACGGTTTCTCTACAAAAGAGCGGATCATGGCGACAGTTGACGCGAACGCAATGGAAATTCGAGAAACAATTCACCGGAAAACACTTTTCAATTGTGCTACATTTTGTCCATTTCCGCACGTACCGTATTTAAGAGGCTCTCGGCGCGGATTTGGGCCAGGGTATAGCAAGGACCTCCGAGTTGATCGGCCAGGCGCTGCGCCAGCCCCTGGTCAAAGGCGACGTGCTCCATGTTTATGGTCACTGTACGGATCTCGGCTTCGTGGATCTTCCGCGCGATCGAATGCGCTTCTTCTTGCGGCGAGATGGAATTACTGATTGAGACGTTGCCTGCGCCATCGGTGAGCAAGATCATCATCGGCATGACGTCGGGATTGAGGGTCTTCTCGCGCATGACCGCTTCGTAGGTCAACAAAAGGCCGGCGGAAAGTGGCGTTTTCCCTCCAACAGGAATGTCCGACATGGCCTGCTTCGCCAGCACAACTGAATTGGTAGGCGACAGGACCAACGAAGCGCGATCTTTTTGGAAGACCACCAGCCCGACGCGATCGCGGCGTTGGTAGGCATCGGTCAGCAGCGACATAATCGCCCCTTTGGTCGCCTGCATACGCTCGGAAACGGCCATGCTCCAGGAAGCGTCGACGGTAAACATGATCAAGTTAGCCGCTTTACGCACGCGCACTTTTTCCTGTAGGTCGGTTTTGCGCAGGGCGTAGGCCATTCCCGTTTCTTGCTTCTGTTCCACTCGTTCTACTTGAAAGGGAGCCGCGGCGCGCAAGGTGGCGTCAAAGGCGATATCGCGCGGTTTCTCGCCGGCTTGTTTAGCGCGAACATAACGTCCGCGTTTGCGGTCGGTGCGTGTGGTAGACCGTCGCCCGGATTGACGGCGTGTCATGCGATCCAGTTGCGAATGGAGTTTTCGCGTTTCGAATTCGGCTTTGGATTCGATTTGCTGTCCGCCTTCCCACCAGCGAGCGTCCGACGATGGGAAAACGTCCTGTGGCGCGGCCTCGGTCTGGCCCAGCTCCTGTTCTTGCGGCTCGCCTTCGCTACTTACGGAGTCACTTTTTTTTTACTTTGGGCGGCTTGCTCGTCGCTGTTTTCTGAGAATTCGCCTGCTTCTTCGCCTTCCGCCATTTCCTGACGTTTGTCATCAACGGCTGATTCCACGGAGTTAAGGTCGGCCTGGGCATCGCTAAACGGACCTCGTTTGAGCCGATGCGGAATCGTCAGGCGAATAGCCAGCGTAATGTCGCGATCGTTTATCGCGGTGCGACCCTCATAAGCAGCGTGCGCGCGCGCCGCTTTCAGAATTACGAGGTCAGCGCGATGGCCATCAACGCGCAGATCACTAGTGATGCTGGCGATTACGCGCAGATCGCTCGTCTTGTGGGTCACGTCGTCAATGATTTCGCGTGCGGAGGCAATTCGTTGCGACAACTGGTCGTCCACGGGTTCCCATTCCGCCTTGAAGTCGAGCGGATCGTTCTCGTAGGCGATATGGCGTTCCAGGATTTCGATGCGTTCTGTGGCCTCTTTGATCCCAGTGACGTCGACCGAAAGCGCGAACCGATCAAGCAGTTGCGGCCGCAGATCACCTTCTTCCGGGTTCATGGTGCCGACCAGAATGAAGCGCGCTGGATGGCTAAAGCTGATGCCTTCTCTTTCCACGAAGTTGATACCCATGGCCGCGCTATCGAGCAGCAAATCGACAATGTGATCGTCAAGCAAGTTGATCTCGTCTACGTAAAGTATGCCACGATTGGCATTGGCGAGGACGCCAGTTTCGAAATGGCGCTCGCCGAACTGGATTGCTTTTTCTATATCAAGCGTGCCAACCACGCGATCTTCGGTAGCGCTGACAGGCAGATCGACAAAGCTGATGCGCCGACTGGTGACCGGGACATCGCCTGTTTGTTCGTATTTTTGCCGCGCAAAATCCGACCACGATTCGGGGCGATTGGGATCGTCATTGAAGGGCGAGTCCGAAATCACGTTGATTTGAGGCAAAAGCGCAGCAAGAGCGCGAGCCGCGGTCGACTTTCCAGTGCCTCGCTCGCCACGAATCAAGACTCCGCCGATGCGCATGTCAACAGCGTTGAGAATGAGCGCGAGCTTCATCAAATCTTGTCCGACTATTGCGGTGAAGGGATAAACGGGCGGTCTATTGCTCATGGAGGATGTCCGGTCCTTGTCAATAGCAATCAACTGAATGCGCGATTATACGCTACAGGTTTGGCGCTGACAATTGCTAGCTTGCGGTAATAGAAAACTTTTGCGCACGAGCCGCCTGGGAGCGGCACGTATTCGGGTCGATAAACATGCCGCGCCGGTCAATTGACCGGGCGCGTCTGAGCGCTTTCCCGGTAGATACGCTCATCGTTGTTTACTGCTGGGGTCCTGGATGCAATGCTTCTACCAAAGCCGCGCTCAAGCTAGCGCAACTGGGTTATGCGGTAAAGGAAATGATCGGTGGAATTGAGTACTGGGAAAACTAAGGTTTGCCTTTGGTGAAGTCGAACTGACCGATCCGCTGACCGGTCATCCAGCGACATTTGCCATACCACTCACGATTCGTCATCGTTGGCTGTCGCGGCGGTTGTCGCGCTTGGAGTTGTGGTCGGAGACACGCTCTCGGTCGCAGTAGGAGAAGGTGTGGGTTCGGGTGTCTGTGTCGGAGTTGTTGTTGGCAACTGCGGCAAACCAGTGATAACGACTAGTGCGGCTGGATCAAACGCCCCGCAGAATAAGTCGCTGGTTGTGCCCCAGCCGCTTTCCCCGCTGGCAAGCTCGACCAATAGCCAATCTCCCCCTGTGGCGCGTCCAACGACCAGGACTGGCACGTTGCTTACCGCGACAAAGGTCTGCTTAAACAGTCTGTCTGGACCAGAAAACAGTGTGACATCGCGCAATGGTGTACATTCGGGATCGGCTGTGACGATAGTGATACGCCCTTCGACCCTTGTTCCAATTTCGTCCGTGGCGGAGAGGACTAAATCAAAGTCGGAATCCGGCACACCTTTTAACACCAGCCTTCGCATTCCTCCGCCCAGGTCTTCGTTGGACACAATATCAAATTCCGGCGGAAAGACTATGTCACTTGATACATCGCCTTCAGCCTGAAACATTAAGACCAGCTTGCCCTCCACCCTGCGAAACATTTGGTTCCGGTCGGCTTCAAAATTCGTTATCGTGACAGGTTGATACACGACCAGTTGTCGTTTCTCTATATCGGCCGCTTCACCTGCAACAGCGATTAAAGCGACTTCAATCGGATCAATATAGTCATCAGTCGACAAGGCAAACGACCTGGTTTCCGCTTCCACCTCCGCTACCGCTACGCGATTGATTTCAATGACAAAGTGACTGGCAAATGCGGCCTGCCATGTCAGCTCGACAGTTGTTCCACGCGCCACCCGGGATTCAGAGATCGTGAACGAAGTTATTTCGGGTGGCGGAGTGCGTGATAGCAAAGATGCCATCGTCACCGCAAAAGCCGCAATCAGGACGACAATGGCTCCTATGTTAAGAGCGGACAATCGTGGCTTGACCAAGACGCTCGCTGGTATTGCCGCCAGATAAGCACTGTCGTTTTCGGCCTGCACAAGAAGCGCGAAAGGAATCTTGCGAGACTTTCCGGCTAAGGGACGGTTACGCGCAGCGACGCCGCAGGCGATACTCCAACGCTGCCCGGCCGCCAGCTGAACGCTGCGCTCCTTCAAACCGATGTCAAGTTGGCCTTCCGGATCGTACGCGCTGACCGCCAGGCACAGGTCTTCGTTACCCTGATTAAGCATGAAGAGTTGCAAGGATCTGCTATCTTCAACCAGCGCCGGCTCCACCGCCAGGCTCAAGCCGCCAAAGCCATGTAGCCTGACCAAAAGCGCCAAACGCGCGCCTGTACCATTGTCGCCGAGCGAACGTATAATGATCGAGGCGGGATACTCCCCCGGCTGGACATCTGCTCGGCGTGCCGGCGCCACGCTCAAGACAACGAAGGCCGTATCATCACCTTCAAGCCGCGCTGAGGACTGGCTCAGTTTCGCCCAGCGCTTGGGCAAGCCGTCCACATCAATGGCGAATTGCATCTCCTTGTCGCTCCGGTTGGTAATGGCAATCTCTACTGAGCTGCTGGACGCTGGATAAACGTCAATTACAGACTTTTCCAGGTCGACGTGAAAGGAGGCGTCCATTGGCCGCGTAGGCTCGCTGACAGAACGCATCGGGAGCGTTGGTTGGTCGCTGCTTGGGTAAAACACGATCTTTGTCTTGCCAAGCGCTAATTCCACACCATCGTTCATCGGTCGCGGCAGACTGTCTCGCACTTCCAAACCAGCGAAGATAATTCCAACAGACGAGTCTTGATTAATCAGATGGACCACGCCGTCAATCAGTTGCAGGCGGAAATGTCGATCGGCTACCGTTGGGTGGTCGATGATGATTGAATTGTCGACAGAACGCCCAACGGTTGTTACTTCGTTCGTCAAATGATAGCTTTTGACCGCTCCTGTGGGGTCGTGCACGTCGAGTCGGCCATAGGCGGCCATGCTCAGCTCCCGTGAATCTCTAAATGAATTCGCCTGGTGGGTAGGCTGTATTGTAGCTACGAGTGAAAGAGGGGCAAAGTGGCAGACCGCCGCGTATAACAATCGCAGGTCTGTGCTTGTCCACAGCCGACGATTGGACTACGGTAGTGTGAAACTTTCTAAAGCGAGAAGCGAACGAGAAAATGACCGATAAGATAATCTGTGTGACGCCGAATGCCGCATTGGATCGTACGCTGGTCGTGCCGGATTTTGCCATCGGACATATCTCGCGCATTAATGGCGGCGTTGTGGTGCCCGGCGGCAAGGGACTAAACATGATGCGGGCCTTGAAAATACTCGGTGGTCATCCACTTTCTATGGGATTGCTTGGCGGGCATACCGGTCGCATGGTGGCAGCGATGGTGCAGGAATCGGGCTACAGCGCCGAATGGACCTGGTTCGACGGCGAGACCAGGACTTGCACAATCATTGCAAACGCGGAAGGCGTATCCACAGTCATCAACGAATCCGGGCAAGTTTATGCCTCCGATTGGCGCGCGTTGGTGGACGATATCTGTCGAGTCGCGAATAGTGAGAACGTGAGCACAGTCTGCTTTTGCGGCAGCAATCCGGAAGGCGTGCCGGCAGACGCGCCGGCAGACGCTATCGAGCGTCTGAACGCGCTTGGCAGGCAGGTTTGGATCGATACGAGTGGTCAGGCGCTTTCGAATGCGATCGCAGCCAAGCCCTTCGCCATCAAGGTTAATGCTGACGAGCTTGCGGCTGCAATGGGCCTCGACGCCGGGTGTCGAACGGGGGTCATCAACGCTGGCAATAAGCTGCTGAACGATGGCATCCAAATCGTTGTCATATCGCTTGGGTCGGAAGGCGCGCTGCTGCTTGCCGAGGACATACTTGTCAAGGCGACGCCGCCGCAGATCCAACCGGTGGATCCGATCGCCAGCGGGGATTGTCTTCACGCAGGCATCGTCGCCGCCTTGATACGTGGAGATAGCTATGCCGAGGCAATCCGCAGCGGCGTAGCAGCGGGCACGGTCAACGCCTTGTACGCCGGGGGAGCGCAATTCGGCTACGAGCATTATTTGCAGATGCTTGGAGAAACGCGCGTGGAAACCCTCTCCAGCTAAAGGGCCAAGAATTTACAGATTCTTAAAGGTTTTCATATACATTTCTTATGCGCAAACCATATGATTGCCAGCGTGTAGTTTAGCGTTCATCGAAATTTCACGTTTGCGCGCTGCATTTCATCCATGTGCAGCAGCGGTTGCGGACAGCCTAGCCAATGCGGGACGAGCGAGAAAGGTCTCTGTTAATGATCAATGTGCATAATATCACCAAACGTTATGGCGCAATTGAAGCGCTGCGCGGGGTGAGTTTTTCAATTGAACCTGGAGAAATCGTGGGATTGCTTGGACCCAACGGCGCCGGCAAATCAACTGCGATCAAGATCATAACCGGATTCCTTCATCCCGACGACGGTTGGGTAGAAATCGATGGCAAGGACGTTCTAACAGAATTGCGCGCTGTCCAGGCGAGGATCGGCTATCTGTCGGAGAATACACCACTATATCCCGAGTTGTCGGTTCAGGCCTACTTGATGATGATCGCCGATCTACGCGATGTGCCTGCTGCGCAAGCGCTCTCGCTACTTTCAGACGCCATCTTCGGCGCGGGAATGCAGGACTATCTGACTCGTCCGATCTCGTCGCTCAGCAAGGGTTTGCGCCAGCGGGTTGGATTGGCACAGGCGATCTTGCACAAACCAAGCTTCTTAATCCTGGACGAGCCGACGGTTGGCCTTGATCCGACACAGATCGTCGAGATTCGCACATTGATCAAGCAGTTGGCGCAGGAAAGCAGCATATTGTTTTCGTCACACATTCTGTCCGATGTCGAAGCGATTTGCGATCGTGTCATCATCATAATCAATGGCGAAGTCAAAGCGGATCAAAACTTGCGCGAGCTTCGGTTGAGCAACGACGCCACGCTGGTGCTGCAATCGGATATCGAGGGCATAGTCACGACGTTGGCAGAAATCGAGGGCGTTACCCAGGTGAACGCGACCCGCTCGCAAGACAATTATCCCGCGTATCGCATCATCAGTAATCTCGAGATCACTCCAGCTATCTACGACATCGCGCGCGCCAATGAGTGGGCTGTAAGGGAAATCCGCCGAGACGACATCACGCTTGAGTCTTTTTTCAATCAGCTGGCGACTACGGCGTAGGAGGGTCAAGATGAAAAAGTTGCTTTCGATAACCAAGAAGGAACTCAAACTCTATTTTGGCTCGCCCATGGCCCTCATCTTTGTTGGTGTCTTCCTGGTCTTGACGCTTTTTGTATTCTTCTGGGTGGATTCGTTTTTTGCGCGCGGTATCGCAGATGTACGGGCGCTCTTCGAATGGATGCCGCTGCTGATGATCCTGCTGGTAGCCGCGCTGACCATGCATCAATGGAGCCGCGAAGAAGAAAGTGGCAATCTGCAGGTTTTGCTTACCTTGCCGGTGCGCTTGGTTGAACTGGTTGCCGGCAAATTCTTGTCGGCACTGACGCTGGTTGCTGTCGCGCTCGCCTTGACACTGTTCTTGCCTTTCACCGTCGTCTCCCTGGGCAATCTCGACTGGGGACCTGTCATTGGAGGATATCTGGCCACACTTTTGCTTGCTTCGAGCTATATTGCGATCGGGCTGTTCCTTTCCTCGAGAACGGACAATCAACTGGTTGCGCTGATAGGCACTGTCGTCGTCTGCGGACTATTCCAGGCTATTGGCTCTCCTGCCATCACCGATTTTGTCGGCGCGAGCACTGGCGACATTTTGCGCTTGTTCGGTACCGGCAGCCGCTTTGAAAGCATCGAACGCGGCGTCATCGACCTGCTTGATCTGATCTATTACTTGTCGCTGACATTGTTCTTCCTGGCCGCCAACATTCTGTCACTGGAAAGTAAACGCTGGAGCAGCGGCGCGCAACTGCGCAACCGTCGTCTGAACGGCAAGGTTGGTCTGGCCTTGGTTGGCGCAAACTTGCTGGCATTCAACCTGCTGATTGCTCCTGCCAGCGCCGCACGGCTAGATCTTACTCAGCATAAGGAATACAGCCTGTCCGAAGTGACGCGGCTTTTGCTGGACGGAATTCAGGAACCGCTCTTGATCCGCGGATATTTCAGCGAAGCTAGCCATCCCTTGTTGTCGCCGCTGGTTCCGCGCATCAAGGACACCTTGCGCGAGTTTGAACTGGCGGCGAATGGCAAGCTGGAACTTGCCTTTGTCGATCCCGTGGCTTACCCGGAATTGGAACGTGAAGCGAACCAGATCTATGGCATTCGCCCGACGCCGCTGCAAGTCAGCGACCGCGGCGGCGTATCCCTGGTCAACATGTATTTTGACTTGCTGATCGTATACGGGGATCAGACGGCGACGCTCAACTTCTCGGATCTCATTGAGATTCTCGACTCGCCCTTCGGCGTCAACGTTCGCTTGCGCAACCTGGAATACGATTTGACCAGCAACATTCAGCGAGTTGTCTACGGTTTTCAAAGCCTGGAAGCGGTGCTTTCCTCGCTTGATCAACCTGCCGATCTAACCCTGTATCTAAGGTCTTCCACCTTGCCCCCTTCTTTGCAAGAGGTCAGCCAAACGATCCAGGATGTGGCCAAGAGCATCTCTGAAGCCAACCCGGACACAGTTGCATTTGAGGTCGTCGACCTATCCGCCCCCGATGTTGGCATCAGCAAGCAGGACCTTTTCGAACGCTATCAGATCCAACCTGTGGCGACCAGCTTCTTCGCTGTCGAGACATTCTTCTTGCACCTGGTAGTGGAAACCGGGGATAGCTTCCAGGTGATTTTCCCCACAGGCGACCTCAGCCAGGCGGAGATCCGCAACGCAATCGAAGCGGCGCTAAAGCGTTCGTCCTCCGGGTATTTGAAAGTAGTTGGTTTGTGGACGCCTCCGGGTCAAGGTATCGATCAGTTCGGGCGTCAGATGCCGAGCTTGCAGCAGTATGCGATATTGGAAGACAGCTTGCGCGAATCATATGAATTGCGCAGCCTGACGCTTGACGCCGGCAAAATCCCCGGCGACCTTGACGTGTTGATTCTGATTGCGCCGCACAACATGACGGAATTGCAGCGATACGCAATCGACCAATACATCATGCGTGGCGGTTCGGTTATTGTCGCCGCCGGACACTATCGCCTCGGCATTGATCCCATACAAGGGGCGCTGATGCTGGCCGTCAATGAAAATGGCATCGCGGAGATGCTCGCGAGCTACGGCATAGTCCTGGGAGAAAGCATGGTGCTGGATCGACAGAATGCGCCATTCCCCATGCAGACGCAGCGTGACCTGGGTGATATGGTCGTGACTGAAGTGCAGGCATTGGATTATCCGTTCTTTGTCGATATTCGGCCTGATGGGCTGGATGCTGAAAGCAGCATTGTCAGCAGTTTGCCATTTGTCACTATGAACTGGGCGTCGCCGGTTACCGTCAATGATTCGCTAGTTCAAAACGCCGAAGTCACTCAACTGATACGGTCGAGTGCTTCGTCCTGGGAAACCAGTGACAGCAATTTGCAGCCCGATCTGGAATTGTTCCCCGAATTGGGTTTTCTGATAGGCGAGGACCAGAGACAGTTTCCGCTGGCTGTATTGGTAGAAGGTTCGTTTGAGAGTTTCTTCCTCGGCAAAGACTCGCCCTTCACAATTGACGACATTGAAGACCTTGCGGAAGAGGGAGAGTCTGCCGATACGGAAGCGATTGGTCTGATTGAGCATTCGCCCGGCAAGACGCGCCTGATCGTGCTCGGCAGTTCGGAATTCATCAATGACAACGTTTACCAGATATCTCTGAACTTTGGTGGGGATCGATTCGCCAGCAACTTGCAGTTGTTCGCTAACGCCATTGATTGGCTGACCGAAGATCTTTCCCTGGCGTCCATCCGCAGCCGCGGCAGCGTGACCCGCATCCTGCCGCCGATACCGGATGAGCAGCAGAATCAGTGGGTACTGATGAACTATGCTGTTGCCTTGATTGGACTGGTTTTGATTGCTGTGTTCTGGCAGATGCAGCGCCGTGCCGAAGAACCGATCGCGCTGATCGTACCCTCCGACCGCTTGCCCAACACGACAAACGATGACGCAGATACACGCGCGATCATGACCGAAGGAGGCGTATAATGCTGAACCGAAGCAATATCTTGCTTGCTGTTGTGCTCGGTGTTCAGATCGTTTTGGTGGCCGTTTCGGTGGTGGCAAGGACGGGCACGGAAAACCGCGCAGTACAACCCTTGTTGCCGGGACTTGACACTGTTGATGTGCTAGAGCTTGTGATCGCCGATGATCTTGGCAATTCATTGAGGATCGCGCGCGGCGATGATGGCTGGGTGCTGCCCGGCGCCGGCAACTACCCGGTGAAGAGTGACGAAGTCGATGATCTGCTTGCCAGCATTTTAGGATTGGATACGAGTCGATTGGTCGCTACCAATCCGGCGAACTTCGCGCGACTCGAAGTGGCCGACAGCGGATTCCAGCGCAAGCTGAGCATCGGCAGCGCCGAAGAGACGAAAGTGCTTGTTCTTGGCGGCAGCGCCGGCGCCGATACTGTTTACGTGCGCATTGAGGGCGAAAACCAGGTGTATTTGGGCGCGGGCCTCAGCGCCTGGCAAGCTTCGCCACAAGTATCCGGGTGGATTGACACTAGCTACGTCAGCGTCCCGCAAGAGGACGTCACGAGAATCACGGTGGTTAATGCCAATGGCCTATTTGAATTTGAGCGCGATGGCCAGACGTGGCGATACCTTGGCCTGCCAGACGGCGAATCATTTGAAGATACCAAGATGCCAGGCGTTTTGCGCAACGCGGCATCCATTCGGATAGTTGAGCCGCTTGGTCTGGTTTTAAAGGACGAATACGGCATGATCGACCCGACGGTGACAGTTGAAGTCGAGTATCGTCAGATTGTGGAGGTAGAAGCCGAGAGCGCTGACGACGACGTTTCAGACAGCGAAGAGAACGAAACTGATGGTAGCGAAGAGATGCCGGATTACAACACGGAAAGTTACATGTTGTCTTTCGGCACAAAGCGAGACGACAGTAACGTTGTTCTGAAGTCTTCGGCATCGGAATACTATGTGACTGTAGGAGCGTACGCGCTAGATGCCTTTAGCGAATTGGACCACGCGGATCTCTTGCGCATTGTCGTGGAAGAGGCTGAGAACACGACTGCGGCCGCGGGAGAATAAGTCGACGCTCAATCTCGCCGGCAGCTTGGATAGCGAGGCTGTTCATGATCAGGATCAGCCTCTCCTGTTGGATGCTGTTGGCGTTGTGTATCCCCTCGTTATTTGGCTGTCGGACTCGTATAATGCAGCGCGTTACTTCCCGCGATCGTAGGAAGCAAGGAGCGTCATGCCGAAAGCCCTGAGTTTCCAGCAGGTCATTCTAAAATTACATGAGTTTTGGGCGGCGCAGGGCTGCGTTATCTGGGAGCCGTACAACGTGCAAGTGGGCGCCGGCACTGGCAATCCCGCGACGACTTTGCGCGTTTTGGGTCCCGAGCCTTGGCGCGTCGCCTACGTCGAACCAAGCGTGCGCCCGGATGATGGCCGCTTCGGCGAAAACCCCAATCGGATGCAAAAATATTATCAGTATCAGGTCATCCTGAAACCGGATCCGGGCAATCCCCAGGAGCTTTATCTTTCGTCGTTGGAGGCGCTGGGTATCAATCAGCGGGAGCACGATATTCGCTTCGTTGAGGACAATTGGGAATCGCCCGCACTCGGCGCCTGGGGGCTCGGCTGGGAAGTTTGGCTGGATGGGCAAGAGATCACGCAATTCACCTACTTCCAGCAGGCCGGTGGCATGACACTTGATCCGGTTAGTGTTGAAATCACCTATGGCATCGAGCGAATCGTCTTAGCTTTGCAAGGAAAGGATTCTGCCTGGGAGATCGACTGGTTGGACGGCGTTAGCTACGGCGACATCATGTTCAACGAAGAAGTCGAGCACTGTCGATATTATTTCGATGTCGCTGATGTTGGCGCGCTGAAGCAAGTCTACGATACCTACGAACGCGAGTATTCACTTGCGCTGGAAGGCGACGCCTTGATCAGCGCCTACGATTACGTGCTCAAGTGCAGCCATCTCTTCAACGTTTTGGATACACGCGGCGCCATAGGCGTCACCGAGCGCGCGAATTACTTCCGGCGTATGCGCGAGATGACCCGCACGATCGCTAGAGAGTATTTGCAAAAGCGGGAAGCAATGGGTTATCCGCTGACGAAGATGGCGGAAAAATGGCGCGGTCCCGTCGCTCAGGTAGCGGGCGAAACGCCAGCGCCGCCGGTGTCGCCAGCAGACGTGCTGATCGAAATCGGTGTTGAGGAGATGCCCGCCGATGATGTCGCTGACGTGCTGGCACAAATGCAAAGTGCTATGCCGGCGCTCTTTGCTGAACTGAAACTTGCCGTCACGGGTATCGAGACAAGCGCGACGCCGCGCCGCATCGTCATTGCCGCGCGCGAGGTCGCGCCTCGGCAGCATGACGAGGAATTTGTTGCCAAAGGACCGCCGGCAGCGCGCGCGTTTGATGAGAGCGGCAAGCCCACTCGAGCAGCCGAAGGCTTCGCCCGCGGCAAAGGCATAGATGTTGCCGACCTGGTTGTACAGGAGATCGACGGTGGCAGTTATGTTACGGCGCTGGTGAAAGTTGCTGGACTACCGACCACGGAAGTGCTTGCGAGCAATTTACCCGAATTCTTGTCCGACTTAAAGTTTGCTAAGTTGATGCGTTGGAATGACAGCGGACTTGCATTTTCGCGGCCGATACGCTGGATTGTAGCACTATACGGCGATACGATTATTCCTTTCGAACTTGGGGCTGTTGCCAGTTCAAACGTCACTCGTGGTTTGCGCCCATACGGTTCACAAGAACTCCTGATAGAGGATTTGCAGGCTTATCAGCGTGTTTGCGATCAAGACGGCATTATGCTCGGCTTTGATCGGCGGCGTGCATCGATAGAGGAACAGGCCAAGTCGTTAGCGAATGAGGTTGGCGGAGTCGTCCCGTCTGACCAGCAGTTGCTGGATGAAGTGACAAACCTGGTTGAAGCGCCAACAGCTTTTCGTGGCGAATTTGACAAGATCTACCTAGAGTTGCCGCGCGATGTTCTTGTCACTGTCATGCGAAAACACCAGCGTTATTTCGCTGTCGAAGATAAAGATGGCAATCTGATGCCATATTTCATCGGCGTGCGCAACGGCGACAGCAAGCACCTGGACAAGGTGATTAACGGCAATGAACAGGTGATTCGCGCGCGCTTTTCCGATGCCAACTTCTTCTATCAAACCGATGTCAAGACACCGCTAAGGGATTTCCTTCCGCGTCTGGAAACGCTGACATTTCAAGCTGCGCTGGGATCCATGCGCCAGAAAAACGACCGTGTGGCTTCTACGATAGATGATCTAGGCGCGTTACTGGGCTTCGACCCGTCGGATATCGAAATCGCAAGTCAGGCGGCGCAAATCGCCAAGGCGGATCTGGCGACGAGCATGGTCGTCGAGATGACCTCGCTGCAGGGCATCATGGGTCGTGAATACGCATTAAGAGAAGGGGCCGATCCCGCCGTGGCGTTGGCGATCGCCGAGCATTGGCTGCCCAGCGGCGCTGGAGGCAAGTTGCCGAGCAGCAATGCCGGGCGCCTCTTGGCTTTGGCGGACAAACTCGACAGCCTGGTTGGGCTTTTGGCTGTCGGTCTGGCGCCCAAGTCCACTTCCGATCCTTATGGCTTGCGGCGCGCCGCCTTGGGCATCGTACGGATTCTGGTGGAAGCGCGCATTTCCGTAGATCTGCGTCTGGCGATTGAAAAGGTAGCGCGGGCTCAACCGGTCGACGTTGACCAGGATGTGCAAACGCAAGTTCTTGAATTCGTGACCGGGCGCCTGGACAGTTGGCTGGGCGACAAACTGACCGTTCCGCGTGATGTCATCAGCGCTGTGTTGGTCGAGCAAGCGCCGAATCCATATAGCGCCGTTCAGGGTATCGAATCATTAGCGGTTTGGGTCAAAAGAGCGGAATGGGAATCCATTCTGGATAGCATTGCCCGTTGCGCGCGCATAACACGCAATGAGGAGGCACAGAGCCTTGTTCCGGAGTTGCTCGTCGAGCCGCAAGAGATATCGCTTTTTCAAGCATGTTCGTCGAGCTTGGTAAGCTTGGACAAAAACGACAATATCGGCGGTTTTTTGGCGGCATTTGAACAGATGGTTCCGGCGGTTTCAGACTTCTTCGATCACGTGCTGGTGCATGCCGACGACATCCAAGTGCGTAACAATCGTATCGCGCTGCTGCAGCTCATTAGCGGCATGCAGGAGGGTCGAGCAGACCTAAGCGAGCTGGACAACTTCTAGGTATATTCGCTTCCGGCCCCAGATCGGGTCCTATTGACGCAGCTCGTCTACGAAAAACCGGAAGTGAACAGGTCCGACATTTGGTACGTATTTCGAAACTCTTGATGGCCGGCAACATGCTTGCGCTGGCTAGATAACTGGGCATAATTAACAGCATACCATCGTATAGATCTTCCAACCTGGCCGCGTTGCTATGGCATCTGGCAACTAGCAAAGTTATACTCGGTGCTCGCTATTTGACTGGGGGCGGCCGTCCATGTCAGTGACGGATGAGATCAAATCACGCATCGACATTGTCAGCTATGTACAGCGATTTGTGCCCACGCTAAAAAAGGCCGGGCGCAATCACAAAGCTTGCTGTCCCTTTCACACCGAGAATACACCGTCGTTTGTGGTCAATCCGGAGCGCCAGACCTGGCACTGTTTTGGCGCCTGCTCCGAAGGTGGCGACCTCTTCAACTTCGCGCAGAAGATTCAGGGCTGGGACTTTAAAGAGGCGCTTCACGAGCTTGCTCAAGAGGCTGGCGTGCAGCTTCGCCAGCAGACGCCACAGCAACAGAGCCGCAGCGATGAATTGGGGCGCATGCGTGGCTTGCTTGCGAGCGCTGTCGAGATGTACCGCGAGCAGCTTTTTCACCCGGGCGCCAACGCAATCTTAGGATATGTGCGCAATCGGCGTGGCTTGACCCTGGAAACGGTTGGGGATTTTCAATTGGGCTATGCGCCCGATAGCTGGGACTTCGCTTTACAGGGCTTGGGCGCTTTGGGTCACAGTGAAGACGAGATCATCGACGCAGGCCTCGCAGTACGCAACGACACTGGACGTGTTTACGACCGATTTCGCAATCGGCTGATGATCCCTATCCGTGATGAACGCGGCAGAGTTGTCGGTTTCGGCGGACGCGCGCTCAACTCGGATGACTCCGCCAAGTACATCAACTCGCCGCAAACTGCGCTCTTCGACAAGAGTCGCCTTCTCTTTGGACTGAATAGCGCCAAGGCGTCTATCCGCGAATCGGGCACGGCGGTCGTTGTCGAAGGTTATATAGACGTGATTCAAGCGCATCAAGCCGGCTATCGCAATGTGGTAGCACAAATGGGTACGGCGATGACCGGGGCGCAGATCCGCCGGTTGACGCCACGCTTCGCGCGCAAGATCGTATTGGCTCTCGATGCCGATGAAGCTGGCCAAAGCGCGACGCGCCGCAGCCTAGAGGTGGCTCGACAGACTCTTCAGCGGGATTATGCCGGCAAACTTTCGGTTGATGTGCGGATCCTGCAAGTACCGTCGGGAAAGGACCCTGACGACTTCTTGCGAGAATCACCGCAAGAGTGGGGCGCGTTGGTGGACTCTGCGCAAGACGTGGCCGACTTCGTGATTGATATGGAAACGGCCGGATTGAGTTGCGACGCTAGCATGCAATTGAGACAGCAGCTTGCAACGGAAATTCTGCCGATTCTGAGCGCTTCCGAAAACAACCTTTATCAGCGCGAAAACGTGCAAAAGTTAGCGCGTCGTTTGCGCATAAGTGAACGCGATCTGTTGGCGTGGTCGCATAGTGAGCATTCGGAGGCGCTGGTCTTTGGTGGCAAGGTCAGGTCCGAAGACATCATTCCTGGAGAATCGGATGCAGAACCGGAGCTTCCACCACCGGAATATTGGGACAACGAGGACGATGGAGCGGCGCCAGATAGCGAGCCAGTTGCGGATTCATCGCGAACGATGCCCGAAACACATCATCGTGCCATTGAACCTTATTGTCTGAGCCTGCTGCTCAAAAACCCAGACCTGCTTTACAAGGTCAATCGCAAACTGCGTGAATTGGCGGGTAATGACGTAAATCTGCTCAATGGCCCGCTCTGCGATTTTTGCGTCGAGGATTTCTCTCAGAGCCAATATCGTATTTTGATGGCACACTTGCAAGAGGCGATGGCACAAGACGACAGAGAGCCGTTGGATTACGTCGGTTCGGCACTGGACGGAGAATTGCAGGTGGAGTATCGGTCGCTCTTGAGCGAAGATCCAGCGGCGATACCTGCAGTTTCTCGCGGAATGTTTAAGGTAGACCTGCAAGACATATATCGCCGCAGTCGAGCCAAGCATTTTCAAGGTGTCGACTTGCAGAACGAATTGGTAAACAGGGCATTGCGCTTACGTTTGGAGCGCCTCGAGCAAGAGCGTGTCGAAATGCAGTATCTGCAGGAAGAGGTGAATTCCACTACCGATCAAGATCAACTGCATTTAGATCATCTAAACCAGAAAATTATGTTGTCGATGACTGCAAAGGCGCGGCTCGATACGGCAGTCAGCTAAAGCCTCGAACGGTCGTGAGAAAACGAACATTGACTAGTAACGAAGCTATTCAGAGGCGTCGGAACCAATAGCGGAAGCGGGATGACTGATGGCAGGTAGAAAAAAAAGGGTCCGAGAATATAGCAGCTATGAAGACACCGACGACGAACGTTCGGTGTCTGATAACAGTGATACGACCGGCAGCTTTGCTCGTTCGGACTATGGGGACGACATTTCGACCGGTGAAACGACCAGCGAAGGCGCCTATGACAATGTGCCGCTTTCCGATGATCCTGTGCGCATGTATCTCAAGGAAATCGGACAGGTCCCGCTACTGGATAGCAATCGCGAAATGTGGCTAAGTACGCAAATCGCCGCCGAACGGCAGCTCGAAGCGCTCCGTGACGAATTAATGAGCCTTGACAATCCGCAACTGGGCAAGCGCGACCCCAATCACTTGGACGTCGAACGATTTGCCTATCGAAAGTTATGTACTAACTGGCAGAGACTTGGCGAAGTTATCCATCCCTTCGACGTGGAAATGCCCGATTTCCTCAAGGTGCTGTACGAGGCACAGGCCATCGCCAGCAACTGGAATATGGAGGAAGAGTCGTACATACGACAGTATCTCACAAAACAACAATGGGGGCGCAATGATGCCTGGACCGGCGTTGCCCAAGTGTTGTTTGAAATCGTGCATGCGCTATTTCTGTTTCCCATTGAGCACCAAATGCATATGCGTCTGCATTTCCACCGTGAGCACGGATTGCCGTCCGTCGCGGAATTTGACAGCTGGATAGAAGACACAGTGGACCCGATTGTCCTGGCAAAGCAGCAACAGGAGCAGGTGGAAAGTCAAGCAGCCTCGGCGACGGAAGATCTTACGCGAGCGAATCTTCGTCTTGTGGTCAGTGTAGCCAAACGATATATGGGCCGCGGCATCAGTTTTCTCGATCTGATTCAAGAAGGAAACATAGGCCTTCTGCGCGCGGTGCACAAGTTTGACCACATCAAAGGATACAAATTCAGCACCTATGCAACCTGGTGGATCCGGCAGGCTATAAGCAGAGCGATTGCCGATCAGGCGCGTACGATTCGTATTCCGGTGCATATGGTCGAAACCATCAACCGGCTCATGCGCATACAGCGCGAACTGCTGCAACGATTGGGCGCCGAACCGACGCCGGAGCAGATCGCCCTGGAAATGGACCTCTTAACTGACGAGGATCGGGAAGCCATCAAACAGCGAACCCGTGATGGCGTTCCTCTTGACACCAACTTGAATCGAAAATTACGTCGCGCCGCGCAAAAAGTTCGCAAGATCATGCGCATCAGCCAGGAGCCGATGAGCCTTGATATGCCTGTTGGTCAAGAAGACAGCAGCCAGCTTGGCGACTTCATCCCGGACGAAAATTTGCCGGGTCCGGTGGACGCGGCCAGCCGCCAACTGCTAAAAGAACAAATACGTGCGGCGCTGGGTATTTTGAGCCAACGCGAACGACAGGTGCTGGAAATGCGATTCGGCCTGCTTGATGGCCAGGACAATACGCTCGAAGAAGTCGGCCGTTTTTTTGGCGTGACACGCGAACGAATCCGTCAGATCGAAGCCAAAGCTCTGCGTAAGCTGCGCCATCCTACCCGCTCCCGTCAATTGCGCGACTACCTGGAATCGTAAGGGCAATTGCGTTCTCCGTACGCTTTCCTCTATGGAAATCCAGCGATTGCATGACTGGGATCTGAGCCCAAAAGAAGCCATCGCCTTGCAAAAGAAGCTGGCGCCTCAGTTGGTCGGCGACAGTCCCATAGACCTCAAAAGTATCAATACTGTTGCCGGGGTCGATGTCAGCGTCAAACACGGAACCACGTGTGCTTGCGTGGTCGTCTTGAGCTATCCCGATTTGGAACTGATAGAGACCGTTTGCGCGCGGCAACCAACGAGTTTCCCCTACATTCCCGGTTTGCTGACGTTTCGCGAAGGCCCGGCGCAGGAAGCTGTGTTTCGCAAGATGCAGAACGAGCCGGATGTGTTTATCTTTGACGGCATGGGACAGATGCACCCTCGCCGTATGGGTATTGCCGCTCATCTAGGGATGTGGCTGGGCCGCCCGACAATTGGTTGCGGCAAGCGGCATTTTATCGGCGAATATCAGCAGCCGGGCAATGAAAAGGGCTGTTCTTCAACCGTGACTTATCAGGGACAACAAGTGGGCGTCGTCTTGCGCACCCGGCCGAATGTGAAACCGATCTACGTGTCGGTCGGGCACATGGCTGACATCGAAAGCGCGGTGCAACTGGTGCTTGCCTGTACGCCCAAGTTTAGGCTGCCGCTGCCGATTCGGCTAGCGCATCGCGCGGCATCGGAAGCTTGTGTGTCTCCTTAAGTTTTCTTCCAGGCCGACGCGATTCCCGCGCTAATGACAATATGTGGGAATACTGGGCTCGGATGATGTATAGTTAGTGGAATAAAGCAATTGAACTATTCGGGTTATCGTAAGCCAACTAGTTTGAACGTTCGGCATGGGAGGACAATCATGAATCTTCGGCGAGCGATTAATTATCCTTACCGTAACATTCCCAAGATTATGACGATAGTGCTCATTCTGGGCATTGCTTTGGTTGCCTTTGCGTCGATGGTCGAACGTGGCGAGGAAATGAGAGGCTCAAGGTCCTACTATGTCAGCGATTCTGGCCAAATACTGGTGGATTCTGGCCTCGCAGGTCTTTTTCTAGCGTTCACGTGTTTCGTGGCCTGGCTAACGGGTTACAGTTTGGAAGTGATTCGGCAAACCGGCGACGGATACAGGTCGCTGCCGGCGATTCATTTTTTCAAAAATGTTCTGAGAGGATTCACGCTCTGGTTGTCGCGATTCTTATGGGTTGGGCTTGTGGTTCTGGTCTTCGGTCTTATTCAACGGCCATCACCGTCGGCGGCTTGGCAACTGCTTGTTTGGGACATCGCATTGGTGGCCGTCCTTTTGATCCTTGCGCTCGAGTTTGTGGTGGCAGCGGCACGTTGTGCCGTGAAAGGGCGATTGGCTCCCGCCTTTGACCTGCCAGGAAACCTGGCGATCATGTTCGAGAACAGAAAGCTGTTGCTCGCCTTGATCGCGAGGTTGGTGCTGTTGAACACGGCCTATGTCGTTGCCAACAATATGATCCTCCAGGGTTTCACCTGGATTGACAGATCGCTGAAGTTTAGCAACTACCTAATCTTCATCGCCATATTCTGTGTTGGCGCCTTTGTCTTTCTGATTCAGTATGTGTCAAGCCTGCATCTCATCGGCCAACTCGCCAATTGTGTCGTGCCTGTTGAAGCTCATCACGAAAACAAGGCGAACTACGGCGACTATTAGCCGTCGATGCCGAGCAGGTCTTGATAAAGCCCGAGAGTTTTGTCAATAACCTGGCGCAGTGTAAATCCGTCCAGAACGATTTGCCTGCCTTTGGCGCCCATTCGTTGACGTAGGTCCGGATCAATAATCAATCGTTCAACAGCTGCGGCAAGCGCATCAATATCCTTTGGCGGCGCCAAGAGACCATTGACGTCGTGTCGTACGATTTCACGACAGCCCGGCGTATCAGTTGTCACACAGGCGCGACCACAGGCGGCCGCCTCGATCAGGACTTTTGGCACGCCTTCGCCATAGGTTGAGGGCAGGCAAACGATATTGGATTCCGCGTATACTTGCGGCATGTCATCGCGTTTGCCAAGCCACTCGATCAGTCCTTCGTCCGCCCAAGCCTGCAACTGTGAAGCGGAAACGCTGAGCGGGCTGGTCGCCTCTTCGTAACCAACCACGAGGAAACGCGCCATGCCCCGAAGGCGCCGCGCAACTTCCACGAACTCTCCAATGCCCTTTTGCCAGAGCAGCCTTCCAGCAAACAAAACCACGGGCCGAACATTAAGCGCCTCGGCTTGAGGCGCAAAACCATTTTCATCGACGCCGGAGCCGCGGATTAGCATGGTCTTTTCGCTTGAAATCATGCCACTATCGACAAACCGTTGCCGGTCGTCGGGATTCTGGAAAATCATGCGGATACCGTTGCCTGTGGTCACCGCACGAAATACCGGTCTGGTCAGAAGCCGCAAGAGCGCCGCTCGGCGCTCGGCGCTAACAAATACATATCCCAGGCCACTCATCGCGTGAATGACCGCGCCCTGACCGGTTAGGCGCGCTGCCACACCGCCATACAAGACGGGCTTGATGCTAATGTGATGAATCAAGTCTGGCTTGAGCTTGGCATAGAGCCGCCTAAGCGCGTAAATCGTCTGAAGCTCGGAAAGAGGATTCATGCCGTGCTGGCTTAAGGGAATCGGGTGCAGCGGCAGTTTCTGGTCGAGGATAGCAGCAACCGATTCACTATCCTGCACTGTTGTCGCGACCTGGACGTCGTACCCGCGCTGCCGGGCCGCTAATGCCAAGGGCATGCGATGAGATACAAAAAAGCGCGGAATATTGACAACGTATAAAAGCTTGGGCGCGTCAACTGCCAATGCGGAACCCTTGTGCTGCGCGTGAAACTCGCTGTTTTCTTTGATTCACTGTCGACTCTACGGCGCGGTCACAGATTGAGCTTAGGGGGAGTCGTCAAGCTCGGCCAGGACGATTTCGCTCGTATCATCGACGCCGGAAATACGGTCGCTGAGGGCTTCGACCGGAGCGTGGCGAGCCAGTGGCGCGCCGGCCAGCACATATATTAATACACCCAAAGATGACATGCCAAAGCTGGCCAGAATGCCTACCATTTGCAGTTGTCCAAAGAAAATATCAACTACATCGTCACGAATATGGGTGCCGAAACCAAACAGGTCCGCAAGCCCGGACAGCGCCGCAAACAGTATACCCGTCAGGGCCAGTCTGGTGCCGATTTGCTGTACAAGTGTCGAAGGCACATCCAGGTAAAAGGTGTATTTGAGGTAAACAAGCGCGCCCATGATCAGCAGACCATAACCCACCAGAACCATTATTACCTGAACCAAGCCGATACCGGCGGTTGGCTCGGCGCCGGTTACTCCGGGGAACAGACCCATCAAGCAAAGCATGACGCCAAGCGCCCCTAATGCGATGCCGACCTGCGCAAAACGCCACATGAATGCCTATCCGTCTGGCAATGCCTCTTTCAGTTTACGCACAAAATTTCCGCCCAATATCGCTGCCACATCTTCGTCGGCATACCCGCGTTCTTTCAAGCGGTTTGCCAGTTGCCATAAGTCAGCGGAGGTATCCAGTTCGTCCGGGAAACCGCTGTATGCGTATCCACCGTCGATATCGCTACCCAAACCGACATGAGCCGCCGATCCGGTTAACTGACAGACATAATCGACAGCGTCCACCCAATGACCGAGACTCGCTCTTCGTCTCGGATCGCTGGGATGCCAGTCCCGCCTCAGATACCGATTATACACCATGATGCCAATCACCCCATCACGTTCCGCCAGAGCATTGATAGTTCGGTCGGAAAGACTGCGCGGACTATCATGAAAGTGCCGGGGATTGGCGTGACTGGCGACGATCCCGCCTGCATATCGCTCCATCGCTCGCTGGCAAGCGTGTTCCGACATGTCGGAAATGTCCAACAGAGTTCGGTAATCCGCGAGCACATCCAGCAATTCATATCCGAGCAATGTCAGTTCACCGTCATAGCCGGCGGCGGCGCAATAGCGGGTAGGCTGGCAGGCGGGCGCTACGACTCTGACACCCAAGTCCATCCATTCTTCGAACTGACGGGGTTCCGTGATGGGTTCTGCGCCTTCCATCAACACAACAATGCCTTGCATCCGTTCAGAGAGCGGCACACCGTCTTGCCAGGATTCGATGACTTCATCGAGATCGCTCCGCGACAGGATCAAACGAATGTGATCCTGCTCGTCCGCCAATCGACGGTAATAGTCTATCTGCCACATAGCCAGCAGTTTAGCGTCGTCGCCCGTGCGATAAGTCAGGTGTTGCCACGATTCGCGCCAGGGTGACGACTCCGGAACGACGATCATGCTTGCAAAGACGATCCCTATGCCCGACATAAGATTGTCCGGCAGGCTGGTCATGGCTGGCGGACCTTTTGGTTCGGCTTCCGCTTCGCGAAGGCGCCATGCCCAGCGTTTGTAATCGCGTCCCAGTTGCTGGGCGTTAAAAGCGATGTTCTGGTGGGCATCTACGATGAACATGTTTGGCCTTATAGCAGAAATCGACAGGCTTCATTCTAGCCTTGTGATGACCCCAACGATAGGGCAACTGGCGCTCATGTGCTATCCTGTTTCCGGCTCGCCGACACCGTTGTTTGGAAGCGAAAACCAATGCACATCCTGCACGTCAATAACATCACTGTGAACTTCGCCGGGCGCGAGCTTTACCGCGATCTTTCCTGGGTCATAAACGATCGAGACCGCATTGGACTGGTCGGCCCCAACGGCGCGGGAAAGTCGACCTTGCTGAAGGTACTGCTCGGCGAAGTTGAGCCAGACGCTGGCCATATTGCGCTGCAAAATTGCATCCGCATCGGCTATCTACCACAGGATATTGAATTGCAGCGAGGCAATACCTTGATTGATACGGCCATGGTCAAACCTCCCGCGTTGGTGGAGGTCGAATCAGAACTGGAATCGGTCGAAGCGCAGTTGGCCGAAACAGAAGTGTATAGCGATGAGTCCAAATTGTCTCGGGTTTTGGAAGCGCACGAAACGCTGCTCGTGCAATTCGAGCAAATGAACGGCCATCGCCACGGGAGCCACGTTCGCGAATTGCTGGCGATGTTGGGATTCGAGCAATCCGACTTCGAACGCGCGACCGAAACCTTATCGGGTGGGCAGAAAAAGCTGGTGGCTTTGGTACAGCTTGCGGTGGCTGCGCCGGAAATCCTGTTGCTGGACGAGCCTGATAATCATCTTGATGTTGTGGGAAAGCGGCAGCTTGAGCGATTTATTTTGCAGTATCCGGGAAGCGTTGTGCTCGTCTCGCACGATCGTTACCTGCTGGACGAAGTCGCGTCGCAAGTTGCTGAACTCGAAAATGGCAAGATCACCGTTTATCATGGCAACTATTCATATTATCAAAATGAGCGACAGTTAAGGCGCTTGCGACAGCAGCAGCTCTACACCACGCAGCAGAAGGAAATAGCGCGCCTGGAAGAGATGATCGAGCGCTTTGAACGTTGGGCAAAACAGGTGCTGAGCCGCAAACATATGTTAGCGGCCCGGCAACGGCGGCGAATGTTAACTCAGATGGAAGAACGCGGCGAGATCATTGACATGGTATTGGATCCGACGCTGATGGATTTCAAGGTGTCGGGTTGGCGCGGGAGCAAAAAAGTGCTCGAATTGGTTGATGTCGCCATGGCATTCTCCGACGACCCGCTCTTCAGTGGCGCCAATATGCTGCTTCGTCATGGTGATCGTGTTGGCGTGATCGGACCCAACGGTGCTGGCAAAACGGTTATGGGCAGACTGATTTTGGGTGAACTGGAAGCAACAGAGGGACGCATATACTTGGGACCCAGCATCCGAGTCGGCTACTATTCGCAAGAGCATCAGACCCTTTCGGCATGGTTGGACAAGACACCATTCGATCTCATTCGCAACATACAGAATAGCAGCGAATCAAACGCCATAAGTTTTCTGCTGCGAATGGCATTTGACTACGATCAGGTCCGGCAGCCGATACGGACGCTTTCCGGTGGTGAACGCAGCCGTTTGCAGTTAGCGCTCGTGATGCTGCGGCAACCGAATCTATTATTGTTAGACGAACCCACCAATAATCTCGATATTCCATCCGTGGAAGTATTGGAAGACGCTTTGGAAGACTTTGTGGGCACTGTGTTGATTATTTCGCACGACCGGTACTTTTTGGATCAAACGGTCGATCGTGTCGTCGAGATCCGCGCTGGGGAATTGAGGGAATTCGCCGGCGGCTATACTGAGTATCTTGAGGCGGCGAGACAGGTTTAACTACGGCTGCTGTTCGCGAGGCTTTGTGATTCCAATAGGACATTCAAATGCCGAAAGCTAGCTCGATTATGAGACTGCTGGTTGAGCGCTGGCAGCGCGACAGAGTAGCTCTGCTGCTCTACCTTCTGACTTTCATCGTCATGAGCTATCCCTTTGTCTTGCGCATGCACAGCCACCTGCCCTTGGACAATGTCGATACGCATCAAGCGCTGTGGCAGAACTGGTGGGTGCTGGAAGCGCTGACGCAGGGTCACGATGTTAACTACACGCCGTATCTGTTTCATCCGAATGGCTTGGATCATACGCTGCAGCCGCCGCGTTGGACCGGTCTTGTTTTCTGGACACCCCTTTACATTCTCTTTGGCGACCCCTTTGCCTTCAATATGACGGCGGCGATTGGCATCCTGCTACGGGCATACGGCATGTACCTCTTTGGCATGCTCATCTACAAGCGCCGCATTCCCGCTTGGGTCTGTGGCGCCTTTTACGCCTTCGCCGGCGCCAACCTGACACACGCATTGCAGCAGCCCTTTACGGGCGCATCCGAGTGGATTCCCTGGTTCATGCTCGCCTTTGTCTATGGACTTATGCAGGTTCGGGCACGTGCCGGCACCCGCCCTATCTATGGGAAAATGCTTATCGCGGCGTTTCTGTTTTCCTTGAATGTCTACGCAAACCTGAAAATTGGCATCTTCGCCATGTTACTTGGCGGTGGATTCGTTTTTCTCTACATGGTTGTTCATCGGCTCTGGAAGCTTCGATTATTCTGGCTGTCGATGGTCGTATTTGCTTTGGCAAGCCTATTGATCTGCGCGCCGTCGCTTTTGCCGATGATTCGATCCGAAGACTTGTTCGCCGCGACTTCCGACCCGGTCGTCGCGGATGTCTGGGGAGGCATGGACCTGCTCACATACCTCAAGGCAGATCACGAGCGTCCGCTGAATTATCTGCAGAGTATCGCGAGTCTGAGCGGCGACCAGGTAGAACACACTTTTGTAACATGGGGATTGTCGCATGTGGGACTGGTGAGCATCTTCTTTGCCCTAATGGGCGTGTTCTATGCCATCAAAGCCGAACGGCCGGTCCTGATCTGGTCCGTACTGGCGCTGTTTTTCTGGCTGTTGAGCCTCGGGGTTGTGATCTATTTCAATCGGTCCGCGGTCGACTTTTACTGGACGCCTTACCGACTCCTGGAAGACAACTTCATCTTTCGCGCGCTGAAGTGGCCTTTCCGCATGACATTGGTATTTCTGTTCCCTTACTCCGTTTTGATCGGCTATGGCCTGCATTGCCGCTTGAGTTCACTTGTTTTGGGTAGATCACAGAAACTGTTTCTGATCATTTCCGTTCTCATGTTGCTGTATGGCACAAGCATCTTTCCCATACCGACCCGTGACGCGCCGCGGCCACAATATTTATCGAAGCTGGCAGAACTGCCTGAGGGCGCCATCATTGATGTGCCCTTTGGCCGGCATGTCTCCAAGTACTACATGTCGGTGCAGCGATTTCATGATCGTCCGCTTGCGGAAGGCATGATCGCGCGCGTACCGCCGGGCACTTACGACTACATCAATCAAAACCTGCTGCTGGCGACATTTCGCGATCCCAGCAAGGTCGAATACGAGGACTTGACGCTTGAGGATTGGCAAATAGCTATCAAGCAGTTGCTGGATGACGGATTCCGTTACGTGGTCATGCATCGAGAAGTACCGGTGTCGAGCTTTATTGGACGCACCAAAGGCTGGGCGCTGCAAATGTTTTGGTTCGAGCCAAAGCTGTACGATGATACAAACGTCATCATCTACGATCTCGCGGAGGTCAACGCGGAAAACGTCTTTTCAATTGCCAGACGGGTATTCACCGAGTAAGGCGTGGCAATGAATGCAATTCATCGATTCACGTGACATTTGATCACCGCGCCCGGGATGAAAAAACTGAAATCGTCGCCTTCGATATGATCGGGCATTTGGAAGCCGCGTCTGATGTCTTGCGATGCTCCTCTGAACATGGCTTTGATTATTTCCCTGTATTGTAAAGGGGTCTGCATGCGCGTCGTCCATTTTCCGAAATGTAGTTCAAGCTCGAATCGATGCACAACCTCGCAGCAGAATCCTGATTCCGACAACATGGTACGCCATTCAGAAACGCGATAGTCGCGCACGTGTGAGGGATCACGCAGCAGCTCGATGGTTTGCAGGAAGGTATCCTGCGCGTAATCTTCGCTGGCCATGATGTCACTAATGATCAATATGCCACTGTCCTTCAATACGCGGCGGATCTCGTCCAAGGCCCGTTCCGGATGATTCCAATGGTGCGCGCTGTAGCGCGTCGAAACGATGTCGAAACTGCTATCGAGAAAGGGTAGGTCCTCTATGTCGGCGAGCTGTGGTGTAACGTTGGCAATACCCCGATGCCGCGCGAGAAGGTTCACCTGTTCCAGCATTGATCCGGTGAAGTCGCAAGCGTAAACCCAACCAACGTAGGGCGCGAAGGCCATGGCTGTGTGCCCGGCGCCGCAACCGGCGTCCAGCACCAAGCTGTCTTGGTGCAGCGGCGCGTTTCGCACCATAACTTCAAGATCGGCTCCAGCCGCATGCACGGCGCTAACGCGATAGTTGGCCGCGACTTCTCCGAATCGCGTCTGAACCTGTTGCTTCATGTCGTTCTTAACCATGCGTCGCCTTTGTTATTCAGATTTTTCTATATCCAGAATCCTGGAGTCTCAAGGTCAAACTTGTTCTTGAGAGGTATGGATCTATGACAGGTTCGGGTCGGATATCAAGGATGGCAAGAACCCCCCAACGAATGCGTCGCCGAGTCCGATAGTGGTCCCATTCTCCTGTTCGACGGCCGCTACCGGTACGCACACCATCTTGTCGCCCGGCGCATTGTTGATGATGTCGGCGAATCTCGCATCTTCCGCATTCGGTTCTCGTTGCTCGACTTCACGGTAGTTCGCCGTCGTGAAGTCATCGCCAAAGCGAAAACGCGTTGTCGCCATCGTGACACCGGCCTTTAACGCCGCAACGTATATGCTGGCACTGTCGCCGTATGCGAGTGCCCAGTGCCGCGTATGCACGACGATGGTGGTGGCTGGAATCAACCGGCTCAAATCTGCCAGCGCGCTTGTCACCCTTTGCACGTCATGCAACGCCACCGCCCGATGGAGATGAGCTTGCAGCTCGTCTTCGTTCAGGCTGAAAACGTCAATTCTTGGCCCGAGCTCCCGATATATCAATTGGCGGTGGCTTGGGTCATAAAATGCGCCATCTTCGATGAACACAGTGGCATCGCGTGGCAGGCGCTTCAACATACGGTTGAGCGTACCCAGCCGGTCCGCGAGCAACTGCTTGCTCTGTACCGCGTTAAAGCCCGAGATTAGTAACACCTTCGCTTCTGTAATCAGGTCAGCGAAGTCTTCGTTCAATTTCATTGCGACTCGAGCGGCATTGCAATGATAAATGAGTCGATTCGGCTGTCTGGCGCGAATATCAATGTCACCGGCATGTACTCTTGCGTCCGTGTCGAATTGCACAATCAAATGCGGATACGACCTGTCGCGTGTATCACTGCAAACGTAAGGGCAATCGCGCGGCAATAGTCGGCGCACATGGCTGTTCATAGTGATAAGATGTAGCACCGAGGTATAGCCCAATTCCCTCATCGCGATAGCGGCGCGTACAGACGTACCGCCTAGCGTGATTTTCTTATCGAAGCGGGCAGCGAAACCTTCGATGATCGCAGAATTTGACACAAATCGCTCGCCGCCGCCCGACGTCTTCATGAAGCCTAATATCGAGACCACGAGGTCGCGCTCGGAGCGTATTTCGCCCCGCAAGTGCAATTCATCGGCACTGATCTCATACGAGGAAATGAATTCTTCAAGCACTTCCGCATTCCAGACGATTTCATAATCGACATTATTGCAGAAGCCGAGGGCGATCTTCTCGCTCACGATTTTAATTCACCTGGACAAACGGGGCGGTCTTCCAGACCAAAAGCCAAAAGATGAGTAGGGCGCCATCAGTATAGCGCCGCCTTGCCCGTCGTGTTGAAGAGGTCGAACTTCTGGCGGCAGACGACCTTCATTGCGTCTATGCATTGCGGATAGATGCTGCTGGGTTCTCGCAGAATGGGATTCTGCAATACTTCCCGGGCTTTCTGATAAAAGGCGCTTTTCATATCGGCGGATATGTTGATCTTGCAAATGCCCAATGCGACGGACCGTGCGATATCCGCGTCTGGATTTCCAGAGCCTCCGTGTAACACCAGTGGTATATCAACCTTGGCGCTAATCTTTTTTAGCAAATCCAGGCGTATTTCCGGTTTCATGTCCTTGGGGTATAAGCCATGAGAGGTGCCAATCGCGACTGCAAGCGTATCGACATTGGTGGCATCTACGAACCTCTTCACCTCGTCCGGATCGACGAAAATGACCTCGTCAGCGCCGGCTTCCGCCTCTTCGTCGAGCTCGCCGATGGTACCCAATTCGCCCTCGACCGACACATTTACAGCGTGGGCCAGCTCGGCAATCTCCCGACAAGCCGCGATATTCTCTTCCAGCGGTAGCGCCGATTTATCTATCATTACCGATGTAAAGCCGGCGCGAATGGCGGTCATAACCTGCTGCAGCGACGAGCCATGATCAAGATGAATCACGACCGGCACCGAGGCATTGGTCGCTAGCTCCAGCGCCATCTTGACAAAAGCCGTTCCCACAAACGCCAGTTCGTCGGGATGGATGGCAATAATGACCGGCGCGCGCACTTCTTCCGCCGCTTCAATCGCGCCGGTAAGCAGCATGTTACTGCTTATGTTGTACGCAGGCACTGCGAAGCGGTTCGCGCGGGCAACCGTCAGCAAGTCTTTCATATTGATTAACATAGTGGCATCTTCATTTCGTGGTATGTGGATAAACCCGCTACGACGGCTCAGCCCTTGATGGAACCGGCCGACATACCTGCGATAAAGTAGCGCTGGAAAAGCAGAAATAGTATTAGAACAGGCAGCGAACCCAGCACGCTAAGAGCCAACATCTGGTTCCATTCGAAAGAGTGCTGCCCCATGAGCAAGTGTATGCCAATCGGGACGGTACGCATTTCGTTCGTTCGCGTCAAGGTGAGCGCGAAGAGGAATTCGTTCCAGGCCAGCATGAAAGTGTAGACGCCGACCGCGACAATTCCGGGCAATGAAATCGGCACCAGAATGCGCCACAGGGTCACAAAGCTGCCTCCGCCGTCAATCATGACGGCCTCGTCCAGATCGCGCGGGAGCGTGTTGAAATAGCCGGTCATCATGATGATCGCGTAAGACAGCGTGAACACCATGTAGGTCAGCACAAGCGCCGTATAGGTGTTGTAGATTTTCAGCCAAACAATCAGCCCGAAATAGGGGATCATCAGCGTGATCGGCGGCACCGACTGAACGCCGATGATAATCAATGTCAAAACCTTCTTGAAGCGGAAGTCATAGCGACTTAAGCTGTATCCCGCCAGGATGCTGGTGATCACGGTGCAAATCGTCACCATGATGGCGACCAGGTAGCTGTTGAAAAAGAAGCGCAATTTCCCCGGATCGCTCAGAACAGCCTGGTAAGCCTTTAAAGAGAATGAGTCGTCAATTAAATGTGGTGGATAGGCGAATATCTCGAGATTGGACTTAAAAGACGAAGAAACCATCCAGAGCACCGGCAAGCCGGCGAAACAGGCCCCGATAATTAGCGCAATCCAGACCAGTATCTTCCTGACGAGAATCTCTCTGCGACTGCCGATCATTCCAATCTCTTGAACCTCAATATGCGTTAGCTTAACAGAAACATTCTATTGCGTTCACACGCTATCCGGCTCCGCTGCCGCCGAGCGGCTATTCGCCCGCCATCCGCTGATTGCGCACGTAGAAGATCGCCACAAAGGTACACATCGCTAGAATCACCATCGCCAGGGTGGACGCGATCGAATATTCATGCGAACTGAAAGCTGCCTTATAGGTGTAGGTGCTTAAGACCTCTGTCGAACGCATGGGACCGCCGCCGGTTGTCATCCAGATCAAGGTGAACTGATGTATCGTCCAAATAAAATCTAGCAGCGCCAGACTGATAATGATGGGTTTCAACTGCGGCAGAGTAATATGCCAAAATAGCTGCCCGAAGCTCGCGCCATCGACCCTGCCTGCTTCATATAGATCATCGGGGATGCCTTGCAATCCGGCCAGAAAGCTGACCAGGTAAAAGGGGTAACCCGACCAGATATTGATAAAGGTGACCGCGTTCAACGCAAAATCGCGGTCGCTGAGCCACTCCACAAGCTCCGGGATCAGCCCCAACTCAAGCAGCACAAAGTTAATGACCCCGTGCGGGTTCATAAGTAGCCGCCACAAAATGGCGATGATCGACGCCGTGAAGACCCAGGGAAGAATGTAAATGACGCGGAAGATCGCCTTGACGTTTGGCCCGATCAAGCGCGTATTCAACAGCAGCGCGAATGACAAGCCGATGATGAAGTGCACGATGACACTGGCAATCGCGAAGTAAAGCGTGTTGCCCAACGCGCCCCTGAACTTCCGGTGGGAAAGCACTTCGACGTAGTTGTCAAGACCGACGAAAGTTGGGGGTTTCTGGGTGACAATAACGTTGTCCACCAGGGAATACAGGAAGACTGTCACGATGGGCACGATTGTCAAGGCCGCGAGCAAGGTCAGCGTCGGCGTAAGATACGCATAGGGAAGAAACTTTCGCTTCCTCCGCTCCCACTTTAGACTCGCGGGTTCCGTTATGGCGCGCGTCTCTGCCATTTCTATTTCAACTCTCTTGGAATCTTGCGAAGAGGCCGCAAGGAATCAGACCTTGCAGCCTCTTGTACGTCACACAACTTTGGGATTCACCAAGGTGAAGCCCCTACTCGAATATGGCTTCCCACTCTTCCTGCGCGATTTCCAGGAACTCATCGATGTCGATATCGCCCTCCAGATAGAATTGGAGGGGTTCGTCGAATTGACGCATCAACTCTTCCGCGGCGGGGAGCCCAGTGAACTCATTGGCCAGATAGCCTTCCTGGAAGATCTCGAAGGCTGTCATAAAGAGCGGATCCGTCTGAATGAAGTCCGGCGTCGCGTTGACATTGCCCGGGAAGGCATTGGCAATCGATGTCAGCTTGGTGTTGCCTTCGACGCTGGTCAGGTAATCGATCAGCTTCCAGGCTTCAGCAGAATGCTCGGTGTTGGAAGAGATGCCGATGCCCCAGGATGCGTATGGCAGGCCGCGCGGCCCATCGTAGCCCTCGACAGCCGGCAGCGCGCTGATATCGAAGTTCAAGTCCGGGTTGCGCTCGCGGATCAGGGTGAAGTGCGCCAAGGTGTTGATGATCATGGCGACGCGCTCGTTTACGAACTCTTCAACCTTCTCATTCTCCTTCATGGTGAAGGAACCAGGCGCGACCACGCCGGCGTCGTGCAGGCTCTTGATGTAAGCCATCGTATCGGCCAGCTGCTCGTTACCGGCCAGGTTTGGCTGCCCCATATCATCGAGCATGCTGCCGCCAGTGGCCCAGAGCCAGGACATGGTGTCGTTTTGGATGCCGTTAGGCTGCTCCAGCGAAAGCGGCTGCGCCCAGCCGTATACGTTATTGTCGGGGTCAGTCAAGGCTACAGCCGCAGCGGCGAATTCGGCGCGCGTCGACGGTGGATCGATTCCAGCCGCTTCCAGCATGTCAAGATTGACAAATACCGGATAGATGAAGTTGGCGATGGGGATCATGTAGGTCTCCCCGGCGAGCTGAATCTGCGCCGCCAACTCGCTGTCATCGTAGCCAGCATCCATCATGGCCCCAGTCAAACTTGCCAACGCGCCTTGCTTCCACAGCACATTGACCCAGGCGCCATCCAAGCCAACGACATCCGCCATTGTGCCGGTTGCCGCGCTCGCGATGATCTGGTCCTTGGTGGTCAGGTAGGGTCCACTGATTGTCACAACCTTGATGCCGGGGTTGGCCGCTTCAAAGTCGTCCAGTATCGCCCGGAACGAGCCTTCCGGCAATTCCGGCTCCCACCATTGCTGGAATTCCAACGTCACATCCTGTGCCATGACGCCGCCTGCCACAAACAGCAGAACGAGAATCATGAAAAAACCTACTGCATACTTCTTCATTGTGAATCTCTCCTTAAGACATTAATCAGTAGAATTCGAATTGATACGAAACACGAACGCCTGGTCGAACCGGGCCGCGTCTCGCATTGCGCTACAAGAATTCTCTACATAGGCCCCCACTTTCTTTTGTTTACCTAATATTTTCGGTGATCAGTCGCCCTTGATGTTTTGAAGACAGACTGCACCAAAGCATCAGAACGCTCAATACAGATGCCGACGAATAAGGCCTCCGTCAGCGCAAGCGCCGCCAAATTGGAACTCAAGCGCTCTTCGCGAAAATGGCTGACACGAGTGGCGGTGAACAAGCAATAGTCGCTGTGGCGGGTCAGAGGGGAGTCCGAATGATTCGTGATGCAGATGGTCGTGGCGCCGTGTTGCTTCGCCAATTCCAGGGCATGAACGGTATCTTTGGAGCTTCCCGTATGAGAAATGCCCACGGCCACGTGTTCTTGCGATGTCAATGCGGCATACATTTCCTGCATCGTCGGGTCAATGGAAAAACGGCTCAACAAGCCAATCTTGGTCAGGCGAAAATCGAGATCCAAGGCTATCGGGATGGAGTTTCCGGAAGCAAAAAGTACGATTTGCCTGCTGTTGCACATCACGCGTATGGATGCTTCCAGCGCGGACGGGTCGAGAATGTTTGCAGTGTCCTCCAGCGAACGCAGACCCATAGTCATGGCCTTTTGCACGGCTATCGCTGGATCGTCGTCTGGCATGAGGTCCTCATGGACGAGCAGCATTGGCGAGACGATGTCTTCTGCTAGACGAATTTTTAGGGCGTGAAAGCCAGAGAAACCAAGCGACTGGGCGAATCGGACGATACTTGCCTCGCTAACGCCTACGCGCGCGGCTAACTCTGTGATGGAGAGGTTGATTGTCTCCTGGGGCAGGTGCAATACGAATTGGGCCACCTTCCTGGTGGCACCTTTTAGATTAGGCAACGCATCGGAGATTATGGAGAGCGAACCGCGCTCGGGATTGTACCCATTTTTCATGATACAAATTCCAAATGATGAAAATTATTTCCAACATCGTAACATGGTTGAAAATAATTGTCAAACATGTGGATTGTGTCCACATGAAAATTGCTGTCTTGACAAGGGCATCAGCATAGCTTTATACTGCAGGTTTGCAGTCCTCTTTCCGTGACATAGTTTGGTTGAATGAAAACCGACCATATATACGCGTCATCCATTCCGCGCGAATTCGTTGCTCTGCTAAAGGCAGTTGTAGCAGAGTAGTGGCGTTTGCGGGTTCGTTTTTGCATGTTCGGCAGATCCATCTATCTTTCCGAGGAGCGGCACCTTGAAACACTACTATAACGTGAAGAGTTATGCACGTACCCCGGAAATCCAGGAGCTTCCGTCGCTGATCGATATTCAGTTACGGTCGTTTCAGGACTTTCTCTATGGCGGCAGGTTGCTCGAACTGTTCGACGAGATTAATCCCATCCAGAGTTTCAATGGCAATCTGTCGCTGTATTTCCCGGGCAATATTCCGCAAGCCCAGGAATTCGGACTAAAGTATTGGTTCGCAGAATCGAAATACGACGAAGACGAGTGCCTGGAACGCGACATGTCGTTCGCGGCGCCGCTTTATGTCCGTGTTGCCCTGGTAAATCACGATCAGGGCGACGAAATCATCAGCCAGGATATCTTTCTTGGTGATTTCCCGCTGATGACGGAAAAAGGGACATTCATCATTAACGGCACGGAGCGCGTCGTGGTCAGCCAATTGATTCGCTCGCCTGGCGTCTACTTTGATGTCGAGGAAGAACGCGCCACTGGTCGACAGCTTTCCAACGCGAAGCTGATCCCGGATCGCGGCGCCTGGATGGAATTCGAGACACGCAAAACCGACTACATCACTATCAAATTCAATCGTAAGCGCACGATCCCGGTGACGATCCTGTTGCGGGCGCTGGCGGCCATAGACGATGGTTTGGGCAAATCGAAATCGCCTATCAAGACGGGCGACGATGAAGAGATATTGGCGTTGTTCGCCGATGTCGACAACGACGAAACGCACAAATATATCGAGAGTTCGTTGAAGAACGAACCGGTTTGGGATGTCAAGAAGAAACAGACCATCGGCGAAGTGGCATTGATCGAGTTCTACAAGCGCATGCGCCCCGGCGACCCGCCAACGCTTGACAACGCGCGCGATTACCTCGAAGGCCAGCTCTTCGATCAACGGCGCTACGACCTGGAACGCGTAGGACGCTATAAACTGAACCAGCGCCTTGGCCTGGAAGGTGTGATTGATCCCAGTCACCGCACCATCAGCAAAGCGGACATTGTCGCCTTGGTTAAACACATGATCATCATCAATAGCGGTCAGCGCGGCCGTGACGATATTGATCACTTGGGTAACCGTCGAGTCAAGACCGTTGGCGAGTTGATCGGGAATAAATTGCGTATTGGGCTGCGCCGCATGGAGCGCGTTGTCAAAGAGCGTATGTCGATCCGCGAAGCCGAACAACTGACCCCGGTTTCGTTGATCAACATACGGCCGATTGTTGCCGCAGTGCGCGAATTTTTCGGCTCGTCGCAATTGTCTCAGTTTATGGAGCAGACGAATCCGCTGTCAGAATTGACGCACAAGCGGACATTGTCGGCGTTGGGTCCGGGCGGTTTGCGCCGCGAACGCGCTGGCTTTGATGTGCGCGACGTGCACCACAGCCACTATGGGCGGATCTGTCCGATCGAAACGCCCGAAGGTCCCAACATCGGGTTGATCGGGCGCCTGGCAAGCTACGCGCAAGTGAACGATCTGGGATTCATTGAAACGCCTTACCGCAAGGTGATAAGTTCGCTTGGTGTTGATGATCCCGGCTTGATTGGTCGCAAGCTGCTGGACGACGTAGAAAACAGCAAGGGCAAGGTCGTTCTCGAAGAAGATACAATCCTTGATACGAAAGCAGTGAAAAAACTGAAGAGGCAGGGTATCACTGAGGTGCCGGTTGCCCCGTTTGCCACGCAAGACATCGAATATCTGTCGGCGGATACCGAAGACAAATATACCATTGCGCAAGCGAACGCGATGCTCGACGAACAAGACCAATTTGTGTCGAATCGTATTTCCGCGCGCTATATGCAGAAGTTTCTTTCGGTGCCGCCTCAGCGTATCGACTACATGGATATCGCGCCGCGACAAATCGTTGGCATTAGTGCCGCGCTGATTCCCTTCCTTTCCCACGATGCTGCCAACCGTGCGTTGATGGGTTCCAACATGCAGCGGCAAGCCGTGCCCTTGCTGACGCCGGATGTCGCGGTCGTCAGCACTGGTATGGAAAGTCAGGCAGCTTACGATAGCGGCCAGGTGTTGGTGTCGGAAATCGAAGCGGAAGTGATCAGCGTTCAGGGGCATCGCGTGATAGTGCGCACCGCCGATGGTGAAGAACTTACCTACCAACTGAGAAAATACGAACGTTCCAATCAGTCGACCTGCATTGATCAGCGGCCGCTGGTGCACAAGGGGGATTACATTAAACCGGGTGACGTGATCGCGGACAGTTCGTCGACATTTGCTGGGCAATTGGCGCTCGGCCACGATGTATTGACCTGTTTCTTGTCCTGGGACGGCGGCAATTACGAAGATGCGCTGCTCATCAGCGAGGAAATGCTGCGCAAGGACAAATTCACCAGCATTCACATCGAGAAACACGAGATCGAAGCGCGCGATACCAAGCTGGGACCCGAAGAAATCACCTACGACATTCCCAATGTGGGTGAGGAAGCGCTCAAGGACCTCGACGAGCACGGTATCGTACGCATCGGCGCCGAAGTTGGACCGAATGACATCCTGGTAGGAAAGATCACGCCAAAGGGCGAAAAGGAACTTTCGCCCGAAGAAAAGCTGCTGCGCGCGATTTTTGGCGAGCAGGCGCGGGAGGTCAAGGATTCGTCCTTGCGCTTGCCCCATGGTGACCGCGGCAAAGTGATTGATGTGAAAGTATTCACGCGCGAAGAACATCCGGATTTGCCGGCTGGCGTCGAAAAGATGGTACGCGCCAGTGTGGCACAGCGCCGTAAGTTGACCGTTGGCGACAAGATGGCGGGACGTCACGGAAACAAGGGCGTTATTTCCAAGATCGTGCCAATCGAGGATATGCCATATGTTGACGGCGGTCTGCCAGTTGAGATTATTCTCAATCCCTTGGGTGTTCCGTCACGGATGAACATCGGCCAGATCTTGGAATTGCACTTGGGTTGGGCAGCGGATCGATTGGGTTTTCGCGCTGTGACACCGGTTTTCGATGGTGTACGCGAACATGAGATTCAAGCGGAACTTGGCCGCGCCTGGATGCTTGATTGGGCTTGGAAGCGGATTACGGAACAAGCCTGGGAAAGCCAGGAACGGCTTGCGGAAATCGCCGCCATCGACGGCGAAGATTTCGATGACGATAATCACGTCATATGCGCCTATCTGCTGGATCGTGTCGGCGAAAGCGATCTGTACGACAACGAGGCGATTATCCTCCAGCGTGACGAGATCTATGTGCGTCGTGTCGCCGTGGCAGAAGTTTTGCGTGAACTGGGCTACGATCCGGATGAGATCATGGTTTACGACAATGCCGACCTGGCGGTTGACACTCGTGATGAACGGGACCTGGCGGCATTGCGCGCGTCGTTGTGCTTGTGGATTGAACAGACGTCGCCTGATGAAATCGAATTGAGCGACACGCTCTCGCTTCGTGAACTCTTCGAGATAGCCGACCGAGTGATGTTCGAGACCGGTCAGCCCGTGCCACACTATGGAAAACAGACCTTGTACGACGGCCGAACTGGCGAACCCTTCGACCGCCACGTGGCAGTCGGCTATGTTCACATGCTTAAGTTGGCGCACTTGGTGGAAGACAAGGCGCACGCCCGCTCGACCGGTCCTTACAGCCTGGTAACGCAGCAACCGCTTGGTGGCAAGGCGCAGTTTGGTGGTCAGCGCTTTGGCGAGATGGAGGTCTGGGCGCTGGAGGCATATGGCGCCGCGCATATCTTGCAAGAAATGCTCACGGTCAAATCTGACGATGTGCAGGGTCGTGTCAAGACCTACGAGAGCATCGTCAAGGGCGAACCGATTGAGGAGCCGGGTATTCCCACCAGTTTCCGCGTATTGGTCAAGGAGCTGCAAAGTCTGGGACTGGCTGTCGAGGCAATTACCGGAAACGGCGATGTCATTCGCTTTGGCAAGGACGACGAGCAAACGCGCAGGCCGCAGCCGGCAACCGGTTTGCTGGGTCTAGGCTCAAGCCGTCGCTAATTCGCAATTCACAGAAGAACATCTCAAAGAGCGCATCGTTATGGTGCGCTCTAGTTTTTTCTAGCGCATTGTCGGTACAGAAGCTCAGGCATGCGAATATGCATGAACCTGCATTGACGCATGGACTCGGAATCAGCGTGTTGATTGAGTTGTTCCGGCCTCGCGCGATGTCGCGCGCTTGAGGTAGAATAATCGTCGAGGTTGAAACCAGTGCAAAGCCCTGTTCAGCCTTTCTTGATTTTGCCGAAATTGTATGCTAATCTCTGTTAAGTCTTGATTTGTTCCAAAAAGCACAAACGCTTGGAATGCCCGTATGACCGTCCTTGAATATGGCCCTGTCGCTGCGCTGCTGGTTATCGCAACCGCGCTCGCCCTGATCATCGCCAACATCTCGCGCGTGATGGGCCCGCATCGGCCAACCTATCGTAAGTCGGTACCGTATGAAAGTGGAATGAAGCCGATTGGTCCGGCTCTGCGACGCCTGCCCGTAAAATTCTATTTGGTAGCGGTATTATTCATCATTTTCGATATTGAAGTGATTTTCTTTTTACCCTGGGCAGTATCCATGCGCGACCTCGGAGTCTATGGGCTTGCTGTTATGGCGGTCTTCACCGCCATTCTGGTCGTAGGGTTCGTCTATGAGTGGAAGAAGGGTGGTTTGGAATGGGAGTAAGCTCCAAACTCGGAAACCTGGGTGTTGTGACAACCACCGTTGAACAAGCTGTCAATTGGGCGCGTACCGGCGCCATGTGGCCCCTGCTTTTTGGCTTGGCTTGCTGCGCAATCGAGTATATGAGCTCGCAGGCTTCAAGCTATGACTTGTCTCGCTTTGGCATGGAGTTGAACCGCGCCACGCCTCGTCAAGCGGATTTGCTGATCGTATCGGGACGCTTGTCACGTAAAATGGCGCCAGTGATTCGCCAACTTTATGATCAGATGGCAGAACCGAAATGGGTTATTTCCATGGGCGATTGCGCTTCTTGCGGTGGCGTTTACAACAACTATGCGATTGTGCAAGGCGTTGACGAGATCATCCCTGTCGACGTTTACATTGCTGGCTGCCCGCCGCGTCCCGAGCAGCTATTGCACGGTATTTTGACGCTGCACGAAAAAGTGAAAAGCGAGCGCATCACGGATTGGGCGTAAACTAATCGTGTGCCTTTCGTCAATACACTGAGGCGACGTTGGCAATGGAAATTCCAGTAGCAAAAGACCCGGTAGCAGAAGCGCGTGACATTTTTGGCGACGCCATTCTGCATGTCAAACAGTTTCGTGGAGAAACGACACTAGTCGTAGAACCGGCGCGCTTGCCCGAGGCGCTAGATTTTCTACGTGTTAGCTCCGGTTTGGTATATAACATGCTCTCCGATGTCAGCGCTGTCGACTATTTTCCTGACGATTATGGCGAGGGGTTTGACGGTGACGAAAGCGATTATCGTCCCGAGCGTTTCGCGGTCGCGTACCACATTCTTTCGATGCTCTATAACCGGCGGCTGCGTGTGAAGGTCTTCGCCGCAGAAGAGGATCCGCGTCTGCCGACGGCGACAGTGATTTGGCCCGCCGCCAATTGGCTGGAACGTGAAATTGCCGACATGATGGGCATTACCTTTGACGGTCATCCCGATCAGCGTCGACTGCTGATGCCAGACGATTGGCACGGGCACCCGCACCGGCGCGACTATCCCTTGGGCAAAGAAACGGTCGCCTTTTCTTTCAATGAAGCTGAAATCCGCAAGCATAAGCCCTTCGCGCAGAACTAGATTTAGAGGTCATAATGGCAGTTGCGGCGCAAGCGCAATCAATCGAAGAACAGCGCACCTGGGAAGGTAGCCTAGACCAACTGAGGGGTCTGGTTTCCGAACGGGCGATGACCGGCGAAACCATGCTGCTCAATATGGGACCGCATCATCCAAGCACACATGGTGTATTGCGCCTGCTTCTCGAGTTGGATGGCGAAGAGATCGTCACCTGCTTGCCCGACATCGGATTCTTGCATACGGGCATCGAAAAGTCCCTTGAAGACAAGAGCTATGAAAAAGCGCTTCCGCTGACGGACCGTATGGACTATCTGTCACCGATGTCCAATAACATGTCTTATTCCTGCGCCGTCGAGAAACTGCTCGATCTGGATGTACCGGAACGCGGTCAAATTATACGCGTGATCTGTCTTGAGTTGGCGCGCTGTGCCAGTCACTTGGTATGGCTGGGTACTCACGCCATTGATATGGGCGCGATGAGCGTCTTGCTTTACGCCTTCCGCGAGCGCGAGCGCGTGCTCGGCATGTTCGAGATGCTGTCGGGCCAGCGTATGATGAGCAGCTATATCCGCCCAGGCGGTGTTTGGCGCGACGTGACGGATGATTTTATTCCCACGATCAAGCAATTCCTCATCGACTTCCCGGCCAAGGTCGACGACTATGAAGCGCTGCTTACCCAGAATCCGATCTGGAAGGACCGGGCGCAGGGTGTTGGAGTGATTGAGCCGGATGTGGCGCTGGCGCACGGTATGACCGGCCCGGCATTGCGTGGTAGCGGCGTCAACTGGGACTTGCGCAAGGCGCAGCCTTACAGCGGATACGAGACTTACGACTTCAACGTGCCGCTGGGCGAACACGGCGATGTATACGATCGCTACTTAATTCGTCTTCAAGAGTTCCGTGAAAGCATGAAGATCCTGAATCAGGCTGTTGCGCGCCTTGAAACGGTGAAGGGACCTTACCGCTCGGAGAATCGCAAATATGTTCCGCCCCTGCGTAGCGAATTGGGACAAAGTATGGAGGCGGTGATCCACCACTTCAAGTTGTGGACCTACGGCTATGACGCGCCCGATGACGAGATCTATAGCGCGATTGAAAGCCCACGTGGTGAGATTGGCTGTTACTTACACGGGACCGGCGCCAACAAACCGCGCAGGGTGCATTTCAAGACGCCTTCATTCATTCATATCAGCGCGCTTCCGGTCATGTCGAGTGGCTATCTGCTAGCAGACATGGTGGCGATCATTGGAAGTGTCGATATCGTTCTCGGCGATTGTGATCGTTAGGCCAATGGGAATTCTGGCGCTGTTAAACGGATCGATGCGTATGCCCCGACCTAAAAGACGGGGCACATTTTTGAAGGAAATTGATTGATGGCAATCATCGACAATCCCAAATACCAAGATCGTATCCAGCATCATCTTGCCAAATACGAAACCAAGCGTTCGGCAGTGATGCCACTTCTTTATATCGCGCAGGAAGAATACGGCTGGGTCAATCAGCCGGGAATAGAAGAAGTTGCGCAGATTCTTGATCTGGATCCAACACAAGTCAAGTCAATCGCCGGCTTTTATACCATGTATTCAGAAAAGCCCAAAGGCAAGTACTGGCTGCAAGTGTGTACGGATTTGCCATGTGCCTTGCGCGGCGCGGATGAGTTTCATGCCTGGTTGAAGGATGAGCTAGGCGTGGAAGAGGGCGGCACGACCGACGATGGCATGTTTACTGTTGAACATGTCATGTGTCTGGCCGCGTGTGATAGGGCGCCCATGCTGCAATGCAATTTCCACTATGTAGAGAATCTGGGTCAGGAAAAAATGCGAGAGCTGTTGGCCCAATGGCGCGAGGAAGCGGCGCAGCCAGCCAAGGGCTAGGCGCGCTAGGGAACGGTAAAGGAACAGAAACGAAGCATGCATATTCTCTTGCGCGGACGCGATATAAAAAACATCGACCGGCTGGACGTCTATGAAAAGCACGGTGGCTTTGAGGGCCTAAAGAAGTCGCTGGCTATGAAGCCTGCCGAAGTGATCGACCAGATGAAGGCCTCAGGATTACGTGGTCGCGGCGGCGCGGGCTTTCCCACAGGCGTTAAATGGAGCTTCATCCCCCAGCACGAGCCGCTCAAATATGTCACCGTCAACGCTGACGAAAGCGAGACCGGCACTTTCAAAGACCGCGAAATCATGGAAAAGAATCCGCATCAACTGATCGAGGGTTCGTTGATTTGCGCTTACGCCATTCAAGCCAAGGCGGTTTATATCTACTTGCGAGGCGAGTTTTGGGATATCGGTTCGCAGCTTGACAAGTGCATCGAGCAATTGCGCGAAAAAGGATATGTCGGTAAGAATATCATGGGCTCGGGCTATGATTGCGAGGTCTATACGCATCTCGGCGCCGGCGCCTACATCTGCGGCGAAGAGAGCGCCCTGCTGAACAGTTTGGAAGGCTATTTGGGACAACCGCGGGTGCGCCCACCGTTTCCTGCGCAAAAGGGCGGCGGCCTCTATAAAGAAGCAACGGTCGTCAACAATGTTGAAACGCTGGCCAATTGTCCCTTCATCATGCGCGAAGGCGCGGATGCTTTCAAATCGATTGGCACCGAGCAAAGCGCGGGCAACAAGGTTTATTGTATCAGCGGTCACATCAAGAAACCGGGCAACTATGAATTGTCGATGGGTACGACCTTCCGTGAATTGCTTTACGATCATGCTGGCGGGCCCTTATATGATGACCGTGCATTCAAGGCGATGTTGCCCTCGGGCGGCTCAGGTCCGATCGTGCCCTTAACAGACGAAGTTTTGGACACGCCGATGAGCTATGAACACTGCGCGAATATCGGCACCATAATCGGTTCCGCGTCCATCATCGTCATGGACGAATCGGTCGATATGACCTGGGTCGCATCAAAGGTAACCAAATTCTTTGAGCACGAAAGCTGTGGTAAATGCACACCCTGTCGTGAAGGCACGTATTGGCTCGACAAGGTGATCGATCGCATTCTGGATGGTCGCGGGACGCCTGATGATGTAAAGCGGATTGCGGATGTTGCTGAAAACATGCAAGGCACTACGCTTTGCGCCTTGGGTGATTTCGCTGCTAACCCGATCATCCATACGATTAGACTGTTCCCGGATGACTTCGCGCAGCATGTGCAGTTGGCGGCTGAGGGTGGAGATTAGGGCGTGATTGATCGGTTCATACTAGTGATGCCAAGTGAGCTCCTTTGGCTCCGCCAGCGAGATTGTTGACGGTGCGGACCAAAGATATTTCCGGGTTATTGCGGCGAGTCTTGAACATAGCGATTCAAGGTCCGCTAGAACGAGAGCGAGAGTTTTATCGGCGCCTTCGCGAATTGAGCGACTATATTGAATTAATGCCGGAATCAATCACCCATTATGTATTGCGCGGCGAACTGTTGACCAAACGTGGCGAGTACGAGCGTGCGAGGGCGGACTTTGAGACAGCGGTGGAAATCGCGGAGGCAACAGACCCGAACAAGACATGGGGCCTGTTGCAGCAGGTGATGCGCGACAATGCCCTGCAGGGAATCGAGCTGGTGGAGCGGCGCCGGTAGCGATCGCCACTGCACAATAAGGTTGTTGAGGTGGAGGCGTGAATGTCCGACACGGTGAAAATCTACATTGATGGAAAAGAATACGAAGTAGCAGCCGGGTCGAATTTGGTTGATGCCGCCAAATGGCATGCAGGCAATGACATACCGGTATTTTGCTATCATCCCAAAATGGAACCTGTCGGCATGTGCCGCATGTGCCTGGTGGAGCTGGGCACGCCTGGCCGTGATCGCGCCACCGGCGAGGTGATGCTCAACGATGACGGTTCACCACAGATACGCTATTTCCCTAAGCTGCAGACGGCATGCACCACCACTGTCAGCGACGGTATGCATGTCAAGACAGATACGCCGGAAGTGATTGACGCTCGCAGTGATGTCCTGGAATTCCTGTTGTCAAGTCATCCGCTGGATTGCCCTATTTGCGACAAAGGCGGCGAGTGCCCGCTGCAGAATCTAACTATGCGCCATGGTCCGCAGTCGTCCCGCATGTATTTTGAAGACAAGCAATTACTCGAAAAGCACTATCCCTTGGGTGACCTGATTTTGCTCGACCGTGAGCGCTGTATTCAATGCGCGCGCTGCGTCAGGTTTCAGGATGAGATCGTCGGCGACGACGTACTGGCGTTTCATGAGCGTGGACGCCGACTTCAGATCATCACCCATTCTGATCCCGGTTTTGATACCTACTTTAGTGGCAATACCACGGACATCTGTCCAGTGGGCGCGTTGACCACAGGCGACTTTCGCTTTGGCGCTCGTCCATGGGAATTGAACGAGGTGCCGAGCATCTCTCCCTGGGACTGTGCAGGAGAAAACATCAGCTTGAGTATGCGGCTCGACCGAGAGTTCGACGGCAAGGCCATGATAAAACGCGTGATGCCGCGTCAAAACGAATGGGTCAACGAGATTTGGATCAGTGACAAAACCCGCTTCGGTCATCATTTCACGCGCAGCGAGGATCGCCTGCAAACACCACAGACCCGATCCGGCGCGGAAATGCGAGAGTCTGACTGGAGCACAATTCTTCCGCAATTGGCTGCAACTTTGAAGGCTGCGCGAGGCGGCATCGCCGCCATAGCCGGCAGCGGCATGTCCAATGAAGATCTTTGGGAGTTGCGGCAACTGGTCGAGGGATTGGGTGGTACGCGCCTGGGCGCCTGGCCACCCACGCACGGCGGCGCGGAACAAGTGGCGCAAGTTGGTGTCGGCGCTGGTACGAACCTGGGGCAGCTTGGCAGGGATGACGCTATTCTGGTGATCGCCAGCGATTTGGAAGAAGAAGTGCCAATCTGGCGCTTGCGCATCAAGCAGGCGCAGGATCGAGGCGCCTATCTGGTCGTCGCGAATGCTCGTCATACGCGTTTGGAAGATTTCGCCGTTCAGGGCGCTCGGAACGACAAGGTTGTCGCTGGGGATGCCATCCGCTACGGTGCGGGCGCAGCCGTCGCTGTTATGCGCGATCTGAAAAAGAATCACGCGGATGTTGCCCAACGTTTGAAAGCGGCCAAAAACCTTATAATCGTAACCGGCGCCGAGGGTCTGACGCTCGACGGCAGCCAGGCGCTGGCACAAGCGGCCGCCAATTTCTTGATCGAAACCAGGCATATTGGAAAGTCAAACAACGGTCTGCTTACGGCCTTGCCCGGGGCGAACGGCATGGGCCTGCACTATTTGGGCTTCTCGCCCGAAGCGACACAAGACATTGTCGCCAATCCCCCTAAAGTTCTGATTGTGGCACAGGCCGACTTGCTGGATGATGACCCCTCAGCACGGGCTTGGCTGGACAGTGTGGAGACCGTCATTGTCGCCAACCAATTTGACGACGGACTCTCAGAGCTTGCACAGGTTCTGCTGCCCATTCAGAGTTTTGCGGAGCGCGATGGTAGCTTCGTCAACGGCGAACGGCGTGTGCAGCGTTTCTATACGGCGCAAGGTCCGATGGGTGAAGCCCTGCCGACCTGGAAGCTGTTTGGCAGTATCAGGCAGGCGCTGGGTCAGTCACGCTTGAAGCCATCGGCGGCCGCTGTCATGTTGGAAATAAGCAAAAGAGTCGATGCCTTCGACGGGGCGTCTTACAAAGCGCTCTCCAAAGTCGCGAGGCAATTTCCCGATGTCGGTGGGCGCGATCAGTATTATGGTGGCACGGCCTACAACAATAGTGGCGGATTGGGCGTTCAGATCGCGAGCGCGGCCGACCGAGGCGAGAAGCCGAAGAAAGCGAAGTTGACCTTGCCTGAAGGCATCAAAGCGGGTGAGAATGAAGTTATCGTCATGCCGATCACGCGTCTCTACAATCGGCAGCGCAGTTTCCGACCGACGCTCCTGCTCGAACCGCGGATTCTGTCACCGTTCGTGATTGTTAATTCCGCTGACGCGCAGAACATGGGGATCGTGCACGGTGATGTTGTCGAAATCTCCGCTGGCGAGTCACGAGTCAGAGTTGTCGCGAACGTCAGCGACGAGATTTCCCCGGGTGCGGTAGCGCTGCCCCGTCATATGACGGACGAGGCCATCCCGATGACGGTGACGAGCGGCGTGATCCGCAGGGTAACCGAAGCCGTTGCTTCTGGTGATTGAGGCTAGAGGACAGCAACTATGAGCCGTAATCTGAAAATTGCAATTGCAGTGGGCTTAATAGCGGTGATCGGACTGATCGTCGTTCTAGTGCTGATCCTGGCGAACCTGGGCCCGATAATGACCTGGATCGGCTTTGACGATGCGGGCAATCTCGATGGTCGTCAAGGCGCGTTGGGTCTGCTGCTCAATCCCGAAGCGCGTGTACAAAACGTGATTCAATGCAAGGACGATGCCGGTTGCTCGGCGCTTTGGCCGATTATTTTTGCCGCTGGTTTCGCCTTTGTCATCGTCACAGGTTTCGCGTATACGACCTTGCTGGAGCGGCGCCTGCTGGCATTTTTGCAGCACCGTGTGGGTCCGAACCGTGTTGGTCCTATGGGTTTTTTGCAGCCGGCTGCGGATGGTGTCAAACTGGTCTTCAAAGAGGATCTGTTGCCGGCCGGCGCCGACAAGTGGGTATTCCGCTTGGCGCCGATGATCAAGGTGATTCCAATTCTTATGATCGCCGCCGTCATCCCGATGGGACCGGACTTGGTCCTTCCCTGGTTTGCGCCTTCGCTTGGCGACGTCTGGTTCCAGGTGCCTCAGGGCCTGATCGATTCCAACGTGGGCATCTTGTGGGTGATCGCGATCACGAGCATCGCCACTTATGGAGTGGTGCTTGCCGGATGGTCTAGCGACAACAAGTACGCCATGTTGGGCGCGCTGCGCGCATCAGCTCAGATGATCAGCTATGAGTTGAGCTTTGCGCTGTCCCTGGCAGTGCCGGTGATGATCGTCGGCAGCATGGCCATCGGTGATATCATCGATGCGCAGCGCAATATCTGGGAGTGGTTCGTATTCCAGAATCCATTGGCGGCGGCAGTGCTCATACTGGCGCTGCTTGCGGAAACGAACCGCGCTCCTTTCGACTTGACAGAGGCTGAGCAGGAGCTCACTCAGGGCTACATGACCGAATACAGCGGCATGAAATTCGCCTTGTTTATGATGGCTGAATACTTGGGCATGATCGCTGTGAGCCTGGTAGCTGTGGCTGTATTCTTCGGAGGATACCACCTGTGGCCGATGGACGGCTTGCCAATTCTGGCGCCGGTCATCTTTATCGGAAAGGTATTCCTCTGCCTTTGTGGCATGATCTGGATCCGCGCGACCCTGCCGCGCATCCGCTATGATCGGCTTATGCAATTTGGCTGGAAAGTCATGATCCCGCTGGGTCTGCTGGCGATTGCCTGGACAGCTGTAGCTGTGGTCGTGGGTGACGCCTTGGGCGGCACTGCTTACCCCTTCATATCGGGCGCTGTTTTTGTTGTGGTTCTTGCGATCGGGGCTCTGGTCTTGCGGCGGCTTGAGCAAGATCAAGCTAGCGAAGAAGCGATCCCGATGGAAGACGATCCCATGTATACCGGTGAGCGCCGCGGCTTAGGATGGGCCTTGGTGCACCTGGTTGGCATGCTGGTCGCGATTCCCATCGTACACATCAGATTCCAGGCCAAGGCATTGGAAGGCATGGCGAGTTTTGGGCGCACGCCTGAAGAGGATCGCCAATTGGAAAGTGGAGACGCGGCAATCACGACATCGGGCGGTGGTGATTAGAGGCGTTGCATTGCTTTAGTCGGCATGCACTGACAGGTTTTCGCGAAAAAGAGTGAAACAAAGGTAACGCAAGATGAACGTGATCAAAGGATTCAGGACGACCTTCAAGCATCTGATGGACGACGCTGTAACCGTGCAATATCCGGAGCAGGTGCAAAAGTTTCAAGAACGCTTCAAGGGCCGCCATCATCTGCGGCGTTACGAGAATGGCCTGGAGAAGTGCATCGGCTGTTCGCTTTGTTCTGCCGCTTGTCCGGCGGACGCCATCTGGGTAGAAGCGGCTGAAAACACCGATGAAGAGCGCTACAGCCCGGGTGAACGCTATGCCAAAACGTACGAGATCAACATGCTTCGCTGTATCTTTTGCGGCTATTGCGAGGACGCTTGCCCGACCGAAGCGATCCAACTCGGGCACGAACATCAGATGTCCTTTACCGACCGGCGCGACGCCATCTATACCAAGGACATGCTGATAGACCTGCCGCAGGAAGGCGCCGGTGATACACCACAGCAAGTCGAGCCCGGGGTGTACACGCGGTCTATTCCCGATATGGAAGATCCATCGTAGGGCAGTTCATTCCTTGATGTGAGCTTGTCCGCGTCGTAATTTCGCTTTGAACAAGAATGGCGATTGTGTTAAAATGCACAAATTCGTTTTGGGGTGGGATTAGAACCGTATGGAGTGGTTGTTCCTGGTCGTAAGCGTTGTCGCGGTTGTCGCGGCTGGCCTGATGCTGACGCGTCAAAACGCGGTGCATAGCGCTCTATTTCTGATCGTCAATTTTGGCTGCGTCGCTTTCCTTTATCTGATGCTTGATGCGCCATTCCTGGCCTTGGTGCAGGTGACAGTGTACACCGGCGCGATCATGGTACTATTTTTATTTGTGATTATGCTGCTTGGCGCCGAAGCGACAACCGATACCAGCGGTCGAATGCGATGGCTGGGCTTCGCGAGTACTGCGGTCGCAATCTTAATCTTGCTAATCTTCGGTTTTCCCATCGCCTCGGACATGCTGGGCGATGACGTGGTTGAACCGCTTGACGCGAAAGCGCGCTTGCGAGTCATCAACGCAATAGCGACCGAGGCGGGAGAAGCCACCGGTGTCGTAGAACCGGGGGCAGACTATTCGGCTTCATCAATGGATCGAACCTTGCTTGAAGGTACTGTAAATATAGACGTCGTGCTCGACTCTTCCGGCGATTCGCTAGCGGATATCGCATTTGAATCCGTCGTCCATTTTGATGCGCGCGAAGCAATACTTGGTTATACCGAATTGCCTGCCGGCGCGTATGTGTTGCGCGCGTCTCTTCATGCAATGGCAGGAAGCAGGGAATTTGTTACAGCGCCTATCCTGAGTGAAAACGTGCAGCTGTCAGCTGACGAAGCGCTTACGCTCGTGGCATTTGAAGATTCAGATAATCTTGTCAACATGGCCGTCTTGGATGACGACCTCAGCGCGCCATCAGTTGGCGCCATGCGACTTACGCTTATCAATACGGTTGCCGATGTCCAGGTATCACTAGTGGATATCGGACAGTACACAGCGATTCGCTCACTCTGTGAAAGCAATTCATGCGACTCATTGATACCTCATCGCGTGATTGTTAGCGAATTGCCAACAGGTGAGAGCGTCGGCATTGAGTTGGACGAGGGCAAGTACAATTTGGCCTTTGTCGACGGGCAGCAGAACGTGCTGCGTACCTTGGCCGACTACGAAGCTGAGCGTGGCAGGATCGAGACCCGTCTACTGGTCCGAGACCCGGGTATTCCCGGCGGGCAAGCCAGTTACCGTGCGGTCATGTTTGATGCGCTGGGCAAGCCGGCATTCGGCAGCCCGGAGTCAATTGGCCAAGTGTTGTTTGTCGAATACGTTTTGCCGGTTCAGTTGGTTGGTATTCTACTGCTGGTCGCTTTGATCGGGGTGATTGTGCTGGCACGTCCCAATGCGCTGCGGCAAGCCGAACGGCGACGTGTTAATCAGCGCAGGCGCGTAAGCAGGCCCCTTGTCAGTGTCTTATCTCGGCAGACCGGTTCCGATGTCCTGCGTGGCGATTATCTCGCGAAATTGCCGGGCGGATCCGATGACCCGGCAAACGAGTAGCCGCTGAGGAGAATGGATGATGCACTCAATCGGCACTGAGCCTTATATCATGTTGAGCCTGGTCCTCTTCCTCATGGGGGCTATGGGTGTATTGATGCGGCGCAATGCCATTCTTGTGTTCATGTCAGTCGAGCTTATGTTGAACTCCGCCAACCTGGCGCTGGTGGCCTTTGCGCAACAGTGGCAACAGGTCAATGGACATGTCTTTGTGTTTTTTGTAATGACGGTCGCGGCGGCGGAAGTAGCCGTCGGATTGGCACTAATTGTGAATATTTTCCGTGAGCGTCAGAGCATCAATATTGACGACTTGCAGCAAATGCGAGGTTAGCGGATTGCCGTCGGAAGAGGCTCATAAGGTATGGAAAATCTACCGCTTCTGGTTCCCTTAGTCATTCTGGCGCCGTCCCTCGGGGCGATTATCAATTTCTTCGTCGGCGCAAGGCTGGGGGAGAAGTGGTCGGGTTATATCGGCTGCTTCGCTTCGATTTTTGCTTTCATTATTTCTTTACTGCTCCTGACTTATGTCACCGGCAGCAACGGCAGTGCCGCGGTCGTGAATCCTCCGCTTGTCGATGGCTGGCTGCGCATTGAGTCTATCGACCTAGAGATTCCCTGGCAGTTGCGCGTCGATTCGCTGAGTGTCACGATGATGCTCGTGGTGACCGGCGTCGGTTCGCTGATTCACCTGTATGCCCGTGGCTATATGCAGGGCGACAAGTTGTACCCACGCTTCTTTGCCTACCTCAATATGTTTCTGGCCTTCATGCTGGTTTTGGTCACAGCGAATAACTTCCTGATGCTTTTTGTCGGCTGGGAGGGTGTCGGCTTGTGCTCCTTCTTGCTCATCGGTTTCTGGTGGGACAAGAAGATGCCGGAAGGCTGGAAGAACAGCAATGCCGCGCGCAAAGCCTTCATCGTCAACCGTATCGGCGACTTCGGGCTTTTGATGGCGATGTTCCTGATCTTCTGGACCTTCGGTACCTTGGACTTCTACAAAGCCGGTGAATTGCCGAATACGGAAGCCAAGTATTTGGTGGAATGGCGGGAACACAATGACCTGGTTGGTCACGCGGCAAATGCCGACCACGTTACCGATGACGCGACGAGCGCCGATGGGGATGAGCGTGCGGATGACGGGCATGGCGGTTCCTACGTTTGCGAGCCGGTAGATCCAAATGCGCGAGCTACAGACGAAACGCAAAAGAAAACGTCCACGTCAGGCGAAGAAGACGCGCACGCATCTGACGATCCCAGTGGCGCCGAATCCGATCACGGCGGACCGAATCCGCTAGCAAACGACATTCGCGCGATCTATTGCGATAATAATCATTTTGAAACGGATTTCCTGGGTGTCTTCGGGCAGACAAGCGAGCGCTTCGGCAAGGGCGAGATCGTCGACTTTGGCAGTTTCCAGATGGCCTTTGACGATGTCATTTTCCTGATCGCTTTGTTCATGCTACTCGGCGTCACCGGCAAATCGGCACAGATTCCACTCTTTGTCTGGCTGCCAGACGCGATGGTGGGACCGACACCTGTCAGCGCACTGATTCACGCAGCGACGATGGTCACAGCCGGCGTCTACATGATGGTCCGTGCCAACGTCCTTTTGTGGGAACTCAACCACGGTGGCTACGTCATAGGACTGATCATCACCCTGGTCGGAGCGGGTACGGCGTTGATAGCGGGTTATATCGCGCTGGGCCAGTGGGATATCAAACGTGTCCTGGCATATTCGACGATTTCACAACTTGGCTTTATGGTCGCCGCGGTTGGCATCGGCGCGCCCGTCGCCGCCATGTTCCATTTGGTGACGCATGCCGTATTCAAGGCGCTGCTCTTCCTGGGCAGCGGCTCGGTCATTCACGGTGTAGAACACGGGCACCATCATGCGCACGAGCATGGCCACGGCCATGACGATCACCATGACCACGAATTTGATGCGCAAGATATGCGCAATATGGGCGGCTTGCGCAAGAGAATGCCGATCACGTATATCACTTATTTGATTGGCACCTTGGCTTTGGCAGGTATTTTCCCCTTCGCCGGATTCTGGTCCAAGGACGAAATTCTTGCCGATGCCTGGTACGAAGGATTCCAACTCAACGAACTGCAGGGATTCATCGCTTTCGGCATTCTGTTAATCGCTGCAGCCTTCACCGCGTTTTACATGTGGCGTCAGATTGTGCTGGTCTTCTTTGATGAGCCGCGGAGCGAGGCCGCTAGACAAGCGCCGGAGAGCAACAGCGCGATGTTGTTGCCGTTAGTCGTCTTGGCGATCTTCACTTGCATTATCGGTTTGATCAACGTGCCTAAGGCGACGCCGATCTTCTCCAACATCTATGAAACCTACGAATTCAAACATTTTCTGGAACATAGCTTGCTCAGCGTTTCGCGGGGGCACTCGCTCGATTTCAATCTGTTGATTGCCGGCATTGCATTGGGGCTTGGGATCGCCTCAATAGTAGTGGCGCACAACATCTATAAAGGCAAGGGACTGGCGCGTGACAATCGCGATCAGTTGGAAATGCACGCCTCGTCGCGTGTGGCCTTCCGTCTGGCGAATGCTCGCCTGTATTGGGACGAGATGTACGGCAACGTGATCGAACAGCCCTTCAATCGACTGGCGACATTCCTTGCCGACCGAGTCGATTGGGATTTCCTGCACAATTACTTCCACGACAGCATCATCAAACGTGGCTTCGACAGCATTGCAAAACTGCTGGGTCAGCCCTTCGATCTGGGCATCATCGACGGCGCGGTGAACGGCGTTGCCTTGCTGGTACAGCGCTTGGCCAATTGGATGCGCGGCATGCAAACGGGCTATGTCCGCATGTATGCGGTGGTGATCTTCATTGGCGTCGTGGCTGTCATACTGATGATGCTTTTGCCATTTATACAGACCATGCTCCAAAGTGGCTCTTAAGGAGAACGTCGTTCTATGGACTTGACCGGACTATCGCTTACGACAATTACTTTGTTTATCCCGATGATCGGGCTTGCCATATTGCTGTTCATGAACGGCGAGACACAGAGGCAAAACATCAAGTGGGTAGCTTTCGGCACGAGCATTGTTGCCTTTGTCGCATCAGTCTTGATGTGGGTCAACTTTGATCCGAGTGTGGCTGAGCTTCAGATGGTACAGCGTAATACCTGGGCCGAGGTCTCGCTAGGCGAGTCGGTGATCAGTATTAGCTACTTTGTGGGTGTCGACGGTATAAGCCTGCTGCTGGTACTGTTGACGACCTTCATCATGCCGATCGCAATCTTGGGATCCTTTGGCAGCCATATCTTTGAAGAACGTGGACGAGAAAAGCTCTACTACATCTTTCTGATGCTTCTGGAATGGTCGATGATCGGTGTCTTTGTGATACACGACTTGATCATTTTCTATGTTTTCTGGGAGGTCACGCTGGTGCCGATGTATTTCCTGATCGGTATCTGGGGCGCGGAAGATCGAATCTACGCCGCGGTCAAGTTTTTCCTCTATACCATGGCCGGTTCAATCTTGATGTTGATCGCCATTCTGTACGTTGGCAACAAGTCCGGCACCTTCAGTACTTACAGCGCTGCGGGCGATGTTGGTGTTATCGAGATGGTGCATACCTACGAAGGCGAGGGCAGCTATTGGGATCCGGCGGTCGATGAGGAGGAAGATTCCGGGTTCTTGCTTAGTTCCGTAGAAAGTTTCTTATTCCTGGGATTCCTGGTGGCCTTTGCCATCAAAGTGCCGATCTTTCCTTTCCATAGTTGGCTGCCTGATGCCCATGTGCAGGCGCCGACGGCCGGCTCGGTCATACTAGCGGGTGTCCTGCTGAAAATGGGCACTTACGGCATCGTTCGCTTTAATCTGACATTGTTTCCGGAAGCCGCCGTGGCTTGGGCGCCGACAATCGCCTTTCTTGGCGTGGTGGGGATCATCTACGGCGCCTGGGTCAGTTATGCGCAGGACAACGTAAAGAAGCTGGTCGCCTATTCTTCGGTCAGCCACTTGGGCTTTGTGGTAGTCGGTATTTTCGCGCTGAATTCGCAGGGTTTGCAAGGCGCGACCCTGCAAATGGTCAACCATGGTATCAGCACGGGTGGTCTCTTCTTGATCGTGGGAATGCTCTATGAACGTTGGCATACCAAAGAGATGGCGGATTACGGCGGTATCTGGAAAGTCATGCCCGCCTTCGGCGCGATCAGTCTGGTGATTTCTTTGAGCAGCATGGGCTTGCCCGGTTTGAACGGCTTCATCGGGGAGTTCACGATCTTGCTGGGTTCGCTGGGCAGCGAGTACCTCGGATTTGCGTTTACGTTGTTCGCGACCCTGGGCGTGATCATGGCGGCGATTTATCTGTTGAAAATGTTCCAGCATGTTTTCATGGGCGAGCATGATAATCCGCTTTCGGATGAAGCGGGTTACAAGCTGAAATGGAACGAAATTGCGGCTTTCATACCGATTTTGATAATGATTTTCTGGATGGGCATCCAACCTATCGTCTTCTTCAATATGCTGGACATATCGGTGGATAGCATTGTAGCGCTGTTCGTTCCCTAGGAGAGCTCATGTTTGAGACGCCCACTATCGCGGAATTCCTTGCACATTCCAATCTGGCATCCACATTGCCTGGCACGCTGCTGGTGCTGTGGACCTTGATCCTTGTGTTGATTGATCTTTTTTTGCCTGAAGAACGTCAACGCTGGACGCCAATTTTGGCATGTGTCGGGCTGGGCATCAGCTTTGTTGCGAACTTGTTTGTTTATTCTCCGGCAGAAAGCGAACAAATCGCGCTTTATGGCATGTTCGTTGCCGATGCCTTCACCGGGTTTCTGAATGTCGTGATCCTGGTGGCCACGCTGATCGCGATTTTGATGAGTTGGGACTATCTCAACCGCGCCGATATTCACCGGGGCGAATTCTACGTGCTGGCGCTTTTGTCTTCGGCAGGCGCAATGTTCATGGTCGGCGCAAACGACTTGATCATAATCTTCGTCGCCCTGGAATTGCTCAGCATTCCGCTCTACATTCTGGCGGCCTTCCGTTCGATCAAGAACGACGGCAGCGACTTGGCGCTCAAATCCGAAGAAAGTGGCATGAAGTACTTCATATTGGGGGCGTTTTCCAGCGCCTTTCTGGTCTTTGGATCGGCGCTGGTGTATGGCGCTACGGGTACCACAAATATTCCGGAGATCTTTTCGTTGGCAGGCAGTATCGCCGGTAGCATATCGTCGGCGGCATTCTATTTGATCATCGGCGCGGCTCTGCTGTTTGTGGGGCTGGGATTCAAGGTAGCGGTCGTGCCATTCCATATGTGGACGCCCGATGTCTACGAAGGCGCGCCCACCCCGGTGACCGCCTTCATGAGCGTGACGGCAAAGATTGGCGGATTCGCCGCGATGCTGCGGCTCCTGGTGACTGGTCTCGCTGCATTAGTCATCGCGGAAGGCGAGCCGGTTGCCTGGCAAGCGACGGTTTCGCTTGTGGCAGTCTTGACCTTGGTTCTTGGCAATTTTGTCGCGGTTTCCCAGCGAAACCTGAAGCGCATGCTTGCGTATTCGTCGATCGCGCATGCCGGCTATATCCTGGTGGCCGTGGCGGCTAGCGGTACTGCGGGCGTGGCTGACGCGGCGACGCAGAGCGCCTTGGTCTACATGCTGGCGTATATGTTTACCAATCTGGGCGCCTTCGCCGTCGTCATGGCGATCGAGAAAGAAGACGGCAGTGGCGGCAATATTGAGGACCTTACCGGCTTGGCACGGTCGCGCCCCTTGATGGCTATGGCAATGACGATCTTTATGCTTAGCCTGACGGGCATTCCGCTGACTGCCGGGTTTTTGGGCAAGTTCATGGTGTTCGCCTCTGCTGTGCAAGCGGGTTTGTTCGGCTTGGCTATCATTGGTGTCCTAACCAGCGTCGTAAGCGCTTTCTACTACATGCGCGTGGTGGTCAATATGTACCTGCGCGACAGTTCAGGCGAGTTGCAACCGGCGCTGGAAACGCCAGCCGTGCGATGGGCGATCAATATTGCCTTGGCAGGCACGATGATCTTTGGCGTTTTCTATCCTCTTGCCACGAACTTGGTGAGCTCGGTGAGCATTACTTGAGCAGCTGTTTTGCGGGTCACATCGTAAGCAATCAACGACGAGGCGGCGCTAGTGCTCGCCTTTTTTGTTTGAAAGATTTTTGACGAGTTGAGGGACGATGTCAACACGAGAACGTGAGGGTTTCTTTTGGATTCTAGCCGCGGCCGCTGGATTCGCCTTTATCCCGACGATCGTCAAAACGGTCTACAGCCAGTCGAGCTTTGAACCGCTCGACCTGGCTGTTTGGCGCTTTATTCTTGCGGTCCCGCTCATTTGGGCATTGGTCGGATTGAGAAGGCGTTCGGGGGGTCCATCGCGGGGTAGAAACATCTCAGCAATAGGCGCCATGTTTACAGGCTTGTTATTCGCAGCGGCTGTCCTCTGCGCATTTTTCGCGTTGGAGCGATTGCCGGGCAGCACCTATGTGGTCTTGTTTTTCACCTATCCCGCCATGATCGTTCTTCTGTCGGCATTGCTTGGCGAATCAATCACTCCACGTGCCTGGCTCGCGCTGGCGCTGGCGCTTGTCGGTGTAGGACTGACCGTGCCGGACTTTGTCGTGCCCGATGCGATTGATCCGGTGGGCGTGATTCTGGCACTGGTCAACGCGGCCATTGTCGCCGTTTATTACTTGATGGCGCGACGTGTCCTGGCTGGCGTCGAGGACATTTCGCGGGCGAGCGCGCACATGATGGGCGCCACATTGATTATCTTGTTGCTGTCGGTACCGGTGCGGGGCTTGCAGCTTCCGCAGAATCCGGCAACGCTTGTCGGCCTCTTCTGTATCGCGACACTGGGAACGGTGCTGCCGGTGTTCGCCACTAATACTGCGATTCAGCGGATTGGACCGGCACGCGCATCGTTGATCAGTACTATTGAACCGGTTCTGGCGATGATCGTGGCAATGTTATTTCTGGGTGAAGTAATCGTCCCCCTACAATGGCTGGGCGCAGCGCTGATAATCGGCAGCGTCGTCATTTTGCAACTTCGTGCTAAAAGCCAAGTTAATGTCAATATTGCTCACGAGGCTGGATAGGTGTTAAAGTATGCGTATGAGCGCGACACCGGAAAGACTTTCAAAAGACTTGATGAACGACTTCAAACGCAATCGTGAGGGTCGGCTATCGTCTCGGCAATGGCTGGAATTGATCACGGAACCGCTGACGTCGCTCTTGCTCCTGTCAGTGCCGCTGGCGCTGCTGCTGGGGCGCTATGGCATGGCAGGTCGTTTTCTCGTGATCGCGCTGATAGTCGGTTTCTTAATAACTGTCGCGATGCGCGCGGTTCGTTTCGCGCGGATAAAGCTATGTTATCGCGTCCTCTATCCCGAAGAGATTCATGCGCGCTGGCGGTTTTGGAAGAAGACAACCCTTGCCAGCAAGTCCGGTGAGTCGGTCCGCTTCGACAAGCGCATCGCGAGCAAAGTTAAATTGCAGCCTGATCATGGTATGTGCGTCTACTATTTTGATTTTGGGAAGCGCCGCGTGCTGGTCAGTATGATTTCGGAAGGCCACCCCAAGGCGGATATTGCGGAACCAAGCGACGTTTTCGTCCACCGCGGCGGGCGAATATTCGCCGATTGACGGTTTCCGCTAGAGACGTTCCATCATTTCGAGGACCTCTGATCCGTCTTCCTCCACCCAAACGCCACATTGACCGCCGTCTTCACTGATATCCAGATCTACGGTCGTACCATCGAAACGCATCACAGGATGATAATATTTCGCCACTTGATCTGCCTCCGCGTCGATATAGTGGCCGATCAGGGCGCGGCGGAATCGTGACTCGGAACTATTCGGGAAGCTGCCGTGGATCAGTTGACCATTGAAGAACAGTACGTCCCCCGCCTTCATAATCAAAGGCTCGGGTTGCATGTCCGCGGACAGCGGAACCGTCACATCTGTGAAGCTTAGCGTGGTATCGGCGTCTTCGGGACACAAAACGGGAAGGGTATGGCTGCCTGAGACGACTTGTAAGCAGCCGTTCTGCTCGTCGCAGTCATCGAGCGCCATCCAGGCGGCGATGCAAGTGCCCGGCTGCACGCGCAAGTAAAATTGATCTTGGTGCAAAGCCTGGCCTCGGGCGCCAGCAGGCTTGAAGTACATCATCGTCTGTACTGCCAAAGGCGCATTGCCCAGCAACTGTTCGAATACGGCTTCCAGTCGCGGATCCAGCATCAAGTTGAGACTGGTCTGGTCCCACCGATGCATGTGTATCAAGCGCGGAAACCGCTTGAGCGGATCTGCCGCGTTGCTGTCCACGCCACTGAAGTCGCCGTCATAAGTTCCAGCGCGGCGCATTTCCATAAAGTGCTGACGAAATGCCGCCACCTCATCGTCGGTAAACAGCCCCGAAACGGTGACGTGTCCACGTTCCTTGAAACCATTCACATCCACTCGCATGATCGCTCTCCCGCAGGTTAATGTTGCCCGATTCGTCGAGGCTGAATTACAATTGCGCTCGTTAGTCTATCTGAATCGGAGACAGCATGCAAGCAATGGGCGTTCAAGATGTGCGACTAGCTCTTGAGCATCTGCAGCTTAAAATCGAGATCATCGTGTTCGACAGACCAACCGCTACGTCACAGCAGGCGGCTGAAAACGATGGCTGCGAACTGGGGCAGATCGTCAAGAGCCTGGGATTCCTGATTCAGAAAGCAAAGCCGGTTTTGGTTCTAGCAAGTGGTGATCGGTCCGTAGATGATCGGAAGCTGGCGTCGCTGTTTCAGGTGGGACGCAAGAAAGTCCGCATGGTGAGCCCCGAGCAGTGCATGTCAATCCTGGGCTATTGGCCATGCGGCGTTCCACCGCTGGGTCACCGTTGGGCTAACATACCCGTGATTCTTGATGAGAGCCTTCGACGATACGACATCGTGTTCGCGGCCGGTGGAGCGGAAAACGCGATTTTCCCGATCAAGCTCGCCTCGTTGCGGCAAGTGACGCGAGCAAACTTTGCCGATATAGCCAGAGCCTAGCGCGGTCCTGTATCTATTCGCTGGAATCGACGTGCAGAGTTGTCAAATAAGTTAGCGAGCCGATCACGTCGCCACTAAAGTAGCGCAGAGTCAGTTCTTCTCCGCTGATCGTCTTCACAAAGCCGAGCAGGAGCGGATAGCTGCCAGTCTCGATTTCGCAGGGAATCTGCAGTACAGAATGATCACGATAATACTTGTTTGCTACCCAGTCGCTTGTGAAAACATTAGCGGGCACTGACGGAGTTCTCGCTAACTGTCCATCTCCATCATCGTCAGCCAAAATGATACTCAGCGTATAAGGTGTGTTGTCTTCGTTTTCAAGTTGCCACCAGCTTTCCACGGTGACGTCTTGGCAGGGTTGCACATCAACGGAATCCAGCAGTGACCAGTCATATAGCTGCATGCTGTCGCCTGCCACAAGCAGGGGCTCGCTCTTTTGCGGGGCGCGTATGTATTCACTCAGTTGATACGATGTGTGATATGGCTCTTCCCAGCGGGTCGATTGGACAAACGCATAGTTTCGATCGAGCCAGTCTTGGATTCTTTTCCCCCAGCGATTGCCGTCTCCTTGTCGCAAGAGCCAAAGCTGACTGTGGTTGCGCTTTGGATCGAAGTTTTCGGGATCAAACGACATGTGAATATTGGCCAGCCGATCGGGAAAGGTCGGCGGATGCCCGCTGTCGCTGGATCCTATCACGTGAAACATGCGCTCTTTCGACATTTGATCCGGCGTGAAGTCCATCAGGAAATAGGCGGCGGGCGTTAGCCAGCGCCATGCCCAGTCGAACTCGCTGATTAGAATGCTGTCGTCCTGGTAGCTCTGACGCATCGCGGCGACGATCTCGCGATAGGGTCCATTGGAGGGCTGGACAAGTATATTCTGCGGCGCCATAACGTAAAGCAAAAGCAGCATGATGCCGCCCGCTTGGACGGGCAAGGTGCGCAAGCCCAAAGCCATCAAGAGGGCGATCAGCATGACTACGGATTGCAAGCCCCGAGCATTTAGGCTGCCGTAAACCGAATTTGCCAAGCCGGCCGTGATAAGCGTGGCGAGCAGCAAAGTCAAAGGATAGAGCAGATTCCAACGTTTACGCCAGCGCAATGGGGTGAAGGCGTCGCTTGTCAGACCGCGCCGTCGCAAGAGCCGTGGCGCGAACAGGCTAAGCAAGAGCAGGAAACCAAAGACGATCTCGGGGCGAAAATGCAAATGCTGATATAGCTCGTCGGGCAGATCCACGTAGTATCCGCCGGAAAAGGGACCCAGAATGACACCGAGCAAAGGAATGATCCAGGCGGAAAACGAGAGGGCAATAAACACCCACATCAACATGGAGTTCAAATAAACGCGGCGCCGAACGCGGTGGAATACCAAGAGCAATACAGCGTGCGCAGCGAATATATAGAAGGCAAAAAAGTGTGTATAGATCGCTGCTATGCCAAGAACCACGTAAAGAATCATCACCGTCGACCGTGGCTTGACAAGCCAGTGATAGAAGACCAGGTGCAAGCCAGTCGTCAGCGCGACCAGCATGGCATAAGGGCGAAACTCGTACATGCCGTTGGCAGCGAACCCGTAGACACCCATAAAAGCGACCGCGTAAAGTGCGGCTCGCCGGTCTATCAGCTGTTTTCCCAGTTGGAAAACCAAGGCGTAAGTTAGCAGGTTGAGTAATTGCGAGGACCAGCGAGTGATCGCTTCAGCCTTGCCGAAGGTATCCACCCAAAAGTCGGCGAAAAGGCGCCAGCCAGGCGGATGCACATCGCCCGCCATCCATTGCACAATTTCCGGCGGCGTTTTGATCAATGCCGCGTGGACCGTGTTAATCTCATCTTCGCGATAGTTGCGTCGCGCATAAACCTGCGTGTGCAGGACAGTATTCAGCAGAATGAGTAGCGCAATTGCTAGTGTGCTTGCGGCCGTCGCAACCCTTTCATTCGTCATCAAAGTGAACCCTGTCGAATCAAGGCTGCCTATGACACTAGTCTAGCACTCTTGCAATAGGGCTGCCATTTGGTCTTGCCATAGCCAGCAGGTCGAGTTTGTCTTGCAGATTTCGCAGCAGGTCCAGCAGACGGCTCTGCCAGATTTCGTCTTCCGCGGGGAAACGCACATCTGTACGGGTGACTTCGATGTCGGAACCTAGCGCGAAGGACAAAAGGCCGCGATTGATCGTAGCAAGGTAGGGCAGTCGTATTTGGACATCCCCGCGCGGCATGCTCACATGCGAGGCATGTATCATTTGTGCCAGCGCCTTGACTTCGATCTGAAACATCAAGCCCTCGACCGCAACCGGCAACTGCCCGAAGCGATCGACCAGCTCTTGATTCATTGTCCTTACATCCTCTACGTTTTGAATGTTGCCGATGCGGCGATAAAGCTGCAAGCGCAGCGCCATCTCCGGTATCCAGTCGGTAGGAATGTACGCGGGCACGGGCAGGTCTATTACGATGCGATCACGGGAAGAGGCGGACGCCGTTTCAGCCGCGCCATCTTCCGTGCCCTGCTTCTGGTCTTGAACCGCCTGTTTCAGCATATCAGTGTACAGATGCAGTCCGACACTTTCAATGTTTCCCGATTGCCTCGTGCTGAGAATATCGCCGCTGCCGCGTAACTCGAGATCTCGGATGGCGATCTGAAAGCCCGCACCCAGATTGGTGTTTTCGGAGAGCGTTTCCAGCCGTTCGCGCGCTTCCTGGGTGAGCGAAGCGGGCGCATGAAAAAAGTAGGCGTACGCTTGTTGTGCCGAGCGCCCGACGCGACCTCGCAGTTGATAAAGTTGCGCGATGCCAAAGTGATCGGCGCGATCGACGATTAAGGTGTTGACCCGAGGCATGTCGATGCCGTTCTCGATAATCGAGGTCGAGATCAAGATATCGAATTCCGCGCGCGAGAATGCCGACATCACACTTTCCAGTGCGCGCGGCGGCATCTGGCCATGTGCGATGGCAAGGGTCGCTTCGGGCGCGATGCGTTCGATTCTGTTGCGGATGATGTGGATGGAATTGACGCGATTGTGCACGACAAAAACCTGACCGCCACGTTCCAATTCTCGCATGATGGCCAGACGTGTCAACTTGTCGTCCCATGTTCCAACTTGAGTGATAACCGGCAGACGTTCTTCCGGCGCGGTTTGAATCATGCTGATGTCGCGAATGCCGCTCAAACTGAGATAGAGAGTACGCGGTATCGGTGTCGCGGTAAGGGTCAGAATGTCGATTTCGGCGCGCAGCTTCTTGAAATGCTCCTTGTGCTTGACGCCGAATCGCTGTTCTTCGTCGATGACCATCAAGCCAAGTTGCTTGAATTCGATATCTGCGGATAGCAGCCGATGGGTACCGATAACGATATCTACTTCGCCGCTAGCGATTTGCTTCACGATGTCGCTCTGTTGTGCTTTATTGCGGAATCGCGACAGCATCTCGACTTTGACCGGGAAGGCAGCCAAGCGCGACTTGAAGTTGTCGTAGTGTTGCTGGGCGAGGACTGTGGTAGGCACAAGCACGGCCACTTGCATGCCGTCTTGTACGGATTTGAAGGCGGCGCGCAGCGCAACTTCCGTTTTCCCGAATCCGACATCGCCACAGATCAGGCGATCCATCGGTGTGCCACTCTGCATATCCGACTTGACTTCTTGAATGACACGAACCTGATCCTCAGTCTCGACAAAGGCAAAGTTTGCCTCCATCTCGTGTTGCCAGGCGCTGTCAGCGCTGAAGGCGTATCCTTGCGCGCGGGCGCGCTCACGGTAAATGGCCAGCAATTCTTTTGCCTCTTCCTTGGCATTGCGGCGCGCCTTTTCTTTCACTTTCAGCCACTGCTCTGGCTTGCCTAGTTTGTTGAGCTTGGGCGGCTTCTCGTCTGCGCCCACGTAACGGGAAAGTCGATCCGCTTGATGGATCGGCACATACAAGGTGTCGGTGCCTTGATATTCGACGAGCAGGAATTCGCGCTTAGTTGTGTTGACCGTGCGATGGCGCATACCCAAGAATTTGCCGATGCCATAGTCAACATGAACGACGTGCGTACCCTCCGACCAGTCCATGTAGGCGGTCTCCGGAGTCTTACTGCCACGTCGAGCGGTCGTCTCGCGCCGGCGCCGTGGCTCGGGACGTGTCCAGCCGAAGATTTCGGCATCGGTCATGCAGTGAAGCGTGCCATTTTCACTTTGCAGAGACCAGCCTTCGGCCATTGTGCCACGAACAAAACGCAATGTACCCGCATCAGGAGCCTGGGAGATCGACTGTGATGTCGGTATAAATTCGGAAGCATCTTGCTCGTACCAGAGGTTTTCCAAACGTTCTACTTGCTCGGTGACGATCACGACCCGGTCGCCACGGTTGCGGTACTGTCGCGCTTGATTCAACATGGTTCGCAATTGGCCGCCAAATCTTTGGCCCGGCTGAAACAGACGATCTTCAGCATCAACTTGAAAGTTGGACAAGTCGCAGCTTTGCCGAGATGAAATCTGCTGCTTCAAGGCGTCCCAGCGCAAAAACGGCTCGGGATGATTGGCCGCGATTTGATGCGAATTCAAGGCGTCGGCGCGATTTGATTCCGCACGTGATGTCAGCTCATCGACGGCGGCTTCCATTGCTGGCTCGTCTTCTATGAGGATTAAGCTGTTTTCGGGCAAGTAATCCAGCAGGCAGGCCGGTTGTTCGCAGGTAAATGGCAAGTAGTGCTCCAGATAAGGAAAGGTCATCCCCTCTTTTGCACTGTCGATATCGGTATGAATGCTGGAAAATTCAGCAGCGTCATTGGAGATAGACTGGGTCCATTCAGCCAAGGTTTCACCGACCGCAGGCATCAACCGAGGCAAGGCTTCCCTGGCAGGTACGATGCTCATTGAGCGCAGATGTCTGATACTACGCTGGTCGTTGGGGTCGAAGAGGCGCAAGCTTTCGATTTCATCGTCGAAGAACTCGATGCGCACAGGATATTCTTCCGCCAGCGGAAAGACATCAAGTATGCCTCCCCGGCGACTGAAGGCGCCCTGTTCGATGACAATCGTTGCGAGCTCGTAGCCCATGCCCGTCCAGGATCGGATCAAGGCGTCCAGATTGTGCCTTTCGCCGACGGCCAGCGTTTGAGTCTCTTGGCCGAACTTATCGGGGGGCATCGTCACTTGCATCAGCGCACGAGCCGACGCCACGATGATGGGATGGTCCGCGGAATGTTCTCGTTGTAGCGCTGTTAGGGTTTCGATTCGGTTGCGGATTACCGCCGAATCCCAGGGCGCGCGATCATAAAAAAGAGCGGAGGGCTCGGCAAACCGATACAGACGCTCGGGCATGTCGATCCAAACAGGCAGCTGCTCACTCACGTTGTAGGCGCGGCGCACTTCCGCCGTCAAATAGATCAGCGGACCGTCCCAGTCGGCTGCTAGCGCCGCCAAGACAAAAGGGCGCGCCGAACGTACCACTTTGCACCGCGTTCTTGCGGAAGCGTCAGTGGCTTCTCGTAGAAGCGCTTGATAGGGCGGGCATTCGCGCAGAACATCCAAGAGACCCGAGAGGCAAATCGACATGCGTGACCTTATGTTCCGTTGTTGCATTGGCGGGACAGAGCAGTATACCAGGGACTAGTTCGCCGAGCTAGATTTCTTCGTGAAGCGCCTTGTGGACAAGCCGGCACGATCTTGGCCGGCTTCTTAATCCACTAGCGCTTGATACGTCAGTGACCGGAAGTCAGCTTGGAAGTTCAGCAGATTGTCCATCAACTGGGTCATGATTATGCCAACGATCCGCTCTTGTGGATCCACCCAGAAATTCGTGGCGGCGGCGCCACTCCACCCGTAAGCGCCTGTTGAATTAAGGACACCGGTTTGCGGCGGATCAATGACCACATCAAAGCCCAAACCGAAACCTCTGCCGCCAATGGTGTTGCCGCCGATATCGATGGGCAGGAGTTCCGACCGTAAGTGGTTCATCGTCATAAACTCCAGGGTCTTCCGCCCCAAAATGCGTGCACCGTTGGATTCGCCTCGGTTCAGCAACATCCTGGCAAACAGCCAATAGTCGCTGATTGTCGAGACCAAGCCACCGCCGCCTGAGGGCGCGCTCGCCGGCTTAGTGAAATCATGAAAGGGGATGTTCGGCGCGCCTTCATATTCGCGGAAGCTGCCATCCACCGGTCGATGCTGATAGAGCTTGGCAAAGCGACGCACTTTTTCCTTAGGAACATGGAATTGCGTATCAACCATGCCCAGCGGGTCGAAGATCTCTTGCTGCAAGAAGTCTTCAAAAGGCATATCCGCCAGGACTTGCACCAGATACCCGCAGACGTCCGTAGCGATGCTGTAGTTCCAGGCTGTTCCGGGCTGGTGCCGCAGCGGCAGATCCGCCATGCCGAGGATCTTTTCTTCCAGGGAAGCCGTCTCGCTACGGAAGATGGAATCGCGGTACATTTCGTCAATCGGGGTGTCGTAGAAAAATCCATAACTCAAGCCAGCCGTATGAGTCAGCAAGAGCTGGACGGTCATGGGTGGATCCTGCTCCACAAGTTCCTTGCCCAGGAACCCGTAACCACTCAAGACCCGCGTCTTGGCGAAAGCGGGGATATATTTGCTGACCGGATCGTAAAGCTGGAACTTGCCACGTTCGTAAAGCATCATCAAGGCGACGGACGTGACAGGTTTGGTCATGCTATAAATTCGAAAGATGGTATCCAACTCCATCGGTAGTTTTTGTCCGGCATCGCGATGACCGATAGTCTCGAGATGAACGACCTCCCCCTGCCGCACGACAAGAGTCACAAACCCGGCGACATTGCCTGCCTCCACGTACCCGCTTAGTTTGTGATTGATGTTCGCGAGTCGGTCAGACGACAAGCCGACCCTTTCCGCTTCAGTTATCCGCATCGAGTGACTCCTGTATGTTCTTCGGTTGGTTCAAGATTGTGCGCGTTCCGCGGCATTGCTCTGCGATTGCTCGCTTTTTTGCTTTGCATGTGGAAAGTGAACGATCACAGCAATCTCATTCGCGTTCGTTTGGTTCATTTTGCGCTACGATTTCATCAAGCGTTATCTGCATTTGCAGCGCCTTGGGATGTTGCGGATTGATCGCCAGGGCGTCTTCTACGGCTGCCTTCGCCGCGGTCAAGTCTTTTTGCCCCAGGAAATAGTCAGCCAAGATCAGAATTCGACTGACAGCTTTCTTCTTGTTGTCATGACTGCGATACCACTCCGCGATTTCGCGTTGCAGGTCGATCAAACCGGGACTGATGGTTGCTGCCTTGACTTTTTCGGCGACGGCAAGCTGCGACGATCCTTTGGCTTCGTGTAACCTTGCCAAAAGCAGATGATTGTCCACTGCCTTATCGAGCATTCCAAGTTGCTTTTGCAGAGAGATGAGTTTGGATAAGGGCTTGGGATCGTTGGGTGCGAGCTCATGGGCGCGCTGCGTGATATGTAGTTGATCCTCAAGATCCACCGATTGCTTGCGCGCCTTGGCGCCGTCGCCATTGTGTGCCGACATGGCTTTGTCGATCCCATCTTGCAGCCAGGTCTCAACAGCGTCTGCCGCCCGAACCGTCAGATCTCGCGCAAGAATGAGATCGTCGTCTCTTAACTGCTGCAAGACATAATCCACCGGATCCATTTTGCCGGGTGGCCTGCCGATACCAAAGCGCAAGCGAGCAAAGTCCTTGCTGCCAAGGTGCTGCACGATACTGCGCAAACCGTTTTGCCCGCCGTGACCGCCCGATTGCCGCAATCTCAGCACGCCAAAAGGTGTATCGAGATCATCGTGAATGACCAGGAGATTCTCGATGGGAATTCTGTAGTACTCCAATAACGCCCGACCTACTTCGCCACTGCGATTCATGAAGGTCAGTGGCTTGGCCAACTTCACGCGTTTGCCTCGTATAATGGCGTCCCAGGTCTGCGCGCGCTTGTCACTCCTGCCCTTGCCAAGGTCATATCGGCGGATGAACTCGTCAATCACCCACCATCCGATATTGTGGCGCGTTGTCTCGTATTTGAGCCCGGGATTGCCAAGCCCAACAATCAGATGAAACTCTGACATCGTTATCTCGCTATGTGAGTGGCGCCGCTATGTTAGCAGAGCCAGGCTTGCCTTGTCCACTGAAACGAGATGCCCGAACAGGTCAAGATCGCCGCTCAGGTTTGCGGTTGAATCGTCCGTGATACTTGAGTGAATTAGAGCGGACTGTCATCCACGTAGCGCGGATAGGTCAATTTCGCCGCCTCAGCCAGGCGCAGGTCAAGATCAAGCGTGACAAAGGGCTGGTCTGCTGTTGTCGTGGCGAGAACGGCGCCGTCGGGATCGCATATCCAACCCGCGCCGCCCAACTCGAACTGATCGGCATTGCCGGAATGGTTGGACGATAGGCAGAAGGCGCCCGACACAACCGCTGCAGTGCCTCCGCCCGCCAGCCACTTGTCGTTCGTGCCCATCGGCGTACTACGCGGATTAAGCAGTAGGTGAATGCCCTGCCGGCCGTAAGCTCGCGCGTGTTGCATGAACCAGATCTCAGTGCAGATCATCAGACCGACACGAATCGGGCCGATCGACACAAATTGAAACTCGACGGTAGCACGGTCGTACCAGTTGGCTTCCCAGTAGCCGTCGTCATTGGGCAGGTAGGTCTTCTGATGGTCCCAGCGCAGTCCGTCGCTCCGCGTCCAGATGAACGCGACGTTGAGCTTCTTATCTTCAACAACGCGCGGTGATGTGCCGACTATCGTCCGTGCGCCTAGCTCCGGCAAGCGCTGCAACCATTTGTCATGTGACTCTACCGCGTCTTTCCAGCGCGCGTCATCCGGCCGAGGCGTCGTGCAAAACCAGGGCGCAAAACACATCTCCGGCAAAAGGACTATCTCGCCGGAGGTCCGTCTAACATGATGTCGCAGATCCTCCCAATGGCTTTCAAGCTGATTTGGATCTATCTGGGTGACTGTCACTCTCATCGCGTCGCGCCCGTGATCATGCTACAGTGAGCTTAGGTGATTTCGAACGTGATTGTGGCGCGAGGCCCACGGTACGCCTATGCCAATTGGCGCTGTTGGCTGAATTGCGTTTCGTAAAGCCGGGCATAGAGCCCATCCCGGGCGATGAGATCGCTGTGTGTACCGCCTTCGACGATGCGTCCGCGATCCAGGACCAGAATCTGATCGGCAGCGAGTATGGTGCTCAGGCGATGAGCGATGACGATGCTGGTGCGCCCCTTCATGATGTGGCTCAGGGCATCTTGAATCAGCGCCTCCGACTGGCTGTCGAGATGACTGGTCGCCTCGTCCAGAACCAGAATGCGCGGGTTTTTCAAAACCACGCGGGCGATGGCGATCCGCTGCTTTTCGCCCCCACTGAGCCGGTATCCGCGCTCGCCAACAATGGCGTCGTACCCTTCGCTCAATCCCATAACGAAATCATGGATATGGGCAACCTTGGCCGCGGCTTCGACCTCAGCTTGTGTAGCGTCCGGTTTGGCGTAGAGCAAATTGGTGCGAATGGTGTCGTGGAAAAGATAGGTCTCTTGCGTCACCATACCGATGTTCCCCGCCATGGTACCAAGGCTCAAATCTCGCAGGTCTTGGCCGTCGATCAAGATCCTGCCTTTTGAAGGGTCATAAAGGCGCGGTATCAGGTAGGTCATTGTGGTCTTGCCCGCGCCGCTGGGCCCGACCAGCGCAACCAATTGTCCGGGCGAAATACGGAAGGAGATGTCTTCAAGGGCCAGTTGCCGCGCCTGGTGGACTTTCGCCGTTCCGGCGCGGCCGTTACCCCGTTTCGCCGGATCGCCCGATCGTGTAGCGGCAATACTGTCAATCTTTCCGATTCGCTCCACATCGGACAGTAGATTGCTTTCATCGATGCTGTAACGGAAGGACACGCTCTCGAATTCCAGTTCGCCAATGACGTTTTGCAAATGCACGGCGTTGGGTTTCTCCGCGATCTCCAGCGGCAAGTCAATGATCTCGAACACTCGCTCGAAGCTGACAATTGACTGCGCGAAGTCTACTGGCGCATTAGTCAGCGCTTGCAGAGGCGCATAAAGTTGCGTGAGGAAGGCGCCAAAAGCGACTATTGTTCCAACAGTAAAGGCGTCCTGAATGACCAGTACACCGCCCACCCAATAGACGATCGCGGTGCCTACCACGCTGACCAGCCCGATCATCACGAAAAACTGACTGCCGAGCACGGCGCGTTCAATACCAGCATCGCGGACGTCCGCGGCGCGTCGTTCAAAGTGTTGAACTTCGGTATCGATGCGGCCGAAGAGCTTCACTAGCAGTGCGCCGCTAATATTGAGCGTTTCGTTCATCATTGCGTTCATCTGCGCGTTGTAACCCATTTGTTCGCGGGCGATTGCTTGCAGTCTTTTGCCTAATCTCCGCGCGATCAGGATGAATAGTGGCAGCACCAATACACCTAGAATCGTCAGACGCCATTCCAAAGCCAACAGCATGATCAAGGTCGCGATAACTGTGATCACATTGGTGACGATAGAAACGATCGTGTTACTGATGGCATTTTGGGCGCCGACGACATCATTGTTCAGCCGGCTCATCAATTCGCCGGTCCTGGTATTGGTGAAAAAGCGCAGCGACATCTTCTGCAAGTGATGATAGAGCGCGACGCGAAGGTCGTAGATCACGCCTTCGCCGATCGATACATTTAGCTTGCGCTGTATGATTCGTATGCCACCGCTAAGAACAGGGATCAGAACCAATCCCAGCGCCAGCAGATGCAAGTGATCCAGGTCTTTGTTGGCCAGCGCATTGTCTATGATCTCGCGGAAGATGAGCGGATTGAGCAAGCCCAGGAAGGTTGTTATCAGAATTGTGCCAAGCATGCCCAGAATCCGTAGTCGATAGGGCTGAGCATAAGCCAGTACGCGCAGCAGCAGTCGCCTCGACACGTTCGGCCTGGCCGCAGCTTCGAAGCCGTGCATGTAGCGGAACCATCCGCCGCCTCTCATCATCATCCATCCTTGTCTGGTCGTTTGAACCAACTCTAGCGCAAAAGGCGCGGTCGAGACCACTGCCAATACGATTGGGTGAGCCAATCATTTGGCTAGTCCGAATTGGACTTTCACAGGCGCTCGGCGGCAACGGAAAGAACTGTCGCGTTCGCGCCAGATTGTGTGCAGCGTGCTCGATTGATCCGCGTGGCATGCAACTAAATAGAAGATGCCAAAGCATTTCGTCCGACTGGAGCAATATGGTCAGACAATGGAAGGTGTGAAACAGCAACGCATTGAAATGCGCCTATCGATCCAAAGACAAGCCCCTGATAATCGCTCGCGCATCCGACATATTTGGCGCGAACAAGATTTCACGGCCCTCTACGGCATTGTTGAAAGTCTTTTGGATAGTCTGATAAATGGTCTTTATCGCCCCGTTTGCGCCGACGACCACGCGCGCTCCTTCATTTGGACGAGCCTCCCCCGAGGCCAGCAGAGTCTTGGCGGAGCTAAACACGTCCTTTGGTATCACGGTACCGTCGAGATCTATAATGAGATCGACGAAGTGACCAACACTGCCAATTAGCGCATCAGCTCGCTGTACCGCTTCTTCAAGTTCCTCCCACGACCATTCCGACTCGAATTCCAGGAGGACGACTGTCTTTTTCTTATTGTCCCAGCGTGTCACTATTGCCATATTGCCTGTCCCGTAGATTGCTCCAGGAAGTACACCTCAATTACGGAAGTTCTTCCCATTCGTTGCCCGGAAAAGCAGTCATAACATATCACAGTTTTCGGCTTGAAGACAGTTGCCTAGCTGTCGATTACACCTCTAGCCTTCAACGATCTCAAAGGGTAGCAAGGGCGAAAGCGCGCTACCCTCGAGGCTGATCTGAACTGCCCACCGCCCAGCCGTGAAAGTTGTATCGGTCTGATCAATGAAGAACCAGATACAATTATCGTTAATCGCATACTCCGTTTGAAAACTGTGGGACACAACCTCTTGATCTCGATGCTGCCAAATCGACGTCAGCGTGGCGCCCGAAGGGATGTTGTACGCTTTGGCGACTACATAGATTTCAGGAGATTCCGGCGTGAATAAGGGGTTAATGTTTACCGGGCAGTCGTCGCTGTTGACTCCAGACGAGAGGACCACGCTATCCAACCGAGGACGCAAGCCCGGCGTCACCTCGGCTCGTGGCGGATCGGTAGCCGTATACGTGGCCACGAATGCGTCTCCCGGGTCTATCGCTTCTGTCGAGCGAATGCTGGTCGGCGATTCTGCATTTGAAACAACGACAGTTTGCGGTGTTTCTAGCAGATTGCGCAGGTTTGCTGCAATGAATTCGCTATCTGTACCCAGGGCCAACAGGTTCGAACGCAAAAAGGCGCCAGATTGTTCGATTTGCGCCACTCGCGTGCCGGCAAAGTCCAGCGTGATCTGGAGCCTCGCTCTGGCAACCGTTGCCGTGGCGCGCAATCGGTCCAATTCGGTCGCGACAGCTTCATATTCAGCGGTGACGCTCAAGGGCAGGTCGGATGTCCGACATGCTATCAGCGCCAAACTTGTGAACATCAGCAGACTGATAAGGAGCGGTGACACGGCGCCTAGCGTCATCCACCGCAGTCTCTTCCGTCTCATAGTGTGGCAGATTATACCCAAGAACTAAAAAACCGTCCCAAGCCCTGCGAGACGGTTTTTAGAGTGGAAGCGCCGGGGACCTGCCCCCCGGGTCCGCTGGTTTCGATTCTCGCACTTCTACAAGCTTAGCCCTCTGTGCAGCTTCGCGCCGTGCCTTCCCAGAGGGCGAGGTTCACACTACGCTAGCCGATGGGTCTTGGCGCCGCCTTATCGGCGTAAACGACGGGCACCCTCACTTTTTATGACACTCGTTGCAAATCGCGAAGGGAGACGACTCTGCAGGAGCGGTAGAGGTCTTTATGCCTCTACACCCTTCTTAGAGTAACCTAGGCTACTGCGGGAAGGGCGTTAAAGTTTGGTTTTGCACCTATGTGCGTTGCCAGTTTAACGTGTCTTGGCACCACGGCTTGCAGTGCGGCTTCAACCACCAACGTCGAATCTAATTCGCCCCCGTGATGGCTGACGGCGCTGCCCGTCCCTTCGCGAACTGCGCCATCGCTCAAACTCATCATAACATAAATCCGGCAGCTTTTGAAGTGTCACTGAAGTAAACATACATCGACCTGCCAAAACCTCACGGTGTCGCAGGAACCTCCCATATGGTACTGAATAAGGTATGATATGGCAATTAGGCGTTGGGACAATGAAAGGCGCATATCGTGGCGGTTGATGTCTTGATTGTGGGTGCTGGCCTATCGGGCTTGATGGCCGCGAACACTTTGAAAGAACATGGCCATTCCATTCAACTCGTCGAGCGGGGACGCAGTGTCGGCGGGCGGCTGGCTACGCGCAGAGTCGGCGAAGGTGGCCTGGCAGATCATGGCGCCCAGTTCTTCACCGTGCGTTCGGAAACATTACAAAGTTTCGTTGATCAGTGGCTTCATCAAGACCTGGTTTATGTCTGGGGCACGGGTTGGTCTGATGGCAGCGTCAAGCGCACGTTTGGCGACGGACATCCTCGTTACGCGGTTCGTGGCGGCATGAACAGGCTGGCGAAATACCTGGCGCGTGACCATGATATCGCGCTTAACCGGTTGATCACGAAAGTGCACATGCGCGAAAAGAGTTGGTCCCTGATTGACAGTGACGGCGGGCGATACGATGGCCGCTCCCTGCTAATGACGCCGCCGATGCCAGAGACATTGGAACTGCTGTCGTCTAATGAAGTCCCCCTGCACGCTAGCGACTATAACGAGCTTCGCTCCATTAAATTCGGTCCTTGTCTTTGTGGCATCCATGAGATTGAGGGCGAAGTGGAATTGCCCGAGCCGGGCGCTGTTCAAAACTTCCAAAGCGACGTCTACTGGGTTGCAGACAATCATGCCAAGGGTATTTCGAAAACCTCGATTGTCACCAGCCATGCCAACGCTAAATACAGTCGACAGAACTGGGACGCATCTGAAGCTGATATCATCCGAGAGTTGGAATCCGCTGTGCAACCGTATCTCAAAGACGGCGCAAGAATCGCTAGCACACAGCTCAAGAAGTGGCGATTCTCCGTTCCACTGACCACATATCCCCACGAATTCTTGCTGGCGCGCGGCCTTCCGCGTCTTGCTTTCGCCGGTGACGCCTTTGGTGGGCGTGGCCGTGTCGAAGGCGCGTTTGTATCTGGTATCGCAGCAGGCAATGCGCTTTCAGACGCGCTATCCAACGTTTGATAAGGTGATCCGGAAACCAAAACGACTCATCGCATTGCTATTGGCGCTGCTTGCGCTCGCCGCTTTCGGTCTCGCTGCTTGGACGAATACGCCATCTGGCGAATTAATGCCGCAAGCGCGGGAAGCCCTGGAATCCGATGCGCGTTGTCGTCCAGCGTGACCGCTGGATTATCTTTGAACCACAAGCGGGAATCTCGTCAACGGGCTTAGTATTTTATCCCGGTGGCCGTGTGCAAGCGGAGGCCTACGCGCCCTTGGGCAAGGCGGTCGCGGACAAAGGTTACCTGGCGGTTATTGTTCCGATGCCGTTTATCTTGGCGATTTTGGCTCCTGATGCCGCAGATGCCGTTATTGACGTCTATCCTCAGGTTATTCGCTGGGCGGTGTTATGGCGGCACGCTATGCGTATGCAAATCAGGATCGAGTTGGCGGGCTGGCGCTGGTCGCCGCCTATCCAGAAGACGGCGTAGATTTGTCGCGCAGTGGTCTCCCTGTTGTAACGGTTTACGCGGACTTGGATGGATTGTCAGAGCTTGGCGAGATTGAATCGTCGTTCCGTCTCCAGCCTGCCAATGCCACCAAGGTCAAGATCGCAGGAGGCAATCACGCGCAATTCGAATGGTACGGCCCGCAAGCCGGTGACAATCCGGCGGCGATCAGCCACGAGAATCAGCATGCGCAACTTGCCGAGGTGATTCTTGCGTTCTTACAAGAGGCTGGCTAGTGAATCGAATCGGTGTTAGATTAATTGCGCGAGACAGTCTGGAGATAACAGGCATGGTAGCGACAAAAACAAACACCACGGCAGGTCCGCAATTTAGTTTGTCCGAAGAGCAAGAGATGTTGGTGCGCATGACCCGCGACTTCGTCGCGGACAATATCATTCCTGTCGCCGCCGAATATGACGAATTGGCCAAGTTTCCCGAAGGGATTTTCCACAAAGCGCGCGAATTGGGCATCGTCAATATGCTCGTGCCCGAAGCATACGGAGGCGTGGGGGCATCGGCATTTGAAGAGGTTCTGGTGTCGGAAGAGTTGGGCTACGGTTGCACCGGCATTAGTACCAGTCTCGGCGTAAACTCGCTCGCTGTGTTGCCGATATTGATCGCAGCCAGCGATGAGCAGAAGGCCTACTGGCTTGGTGAAAGGGTGGTCGACAAAGGTCATTTTGTCTCTTACGGCGTGACTGAAGCCAACGCGGGATCCAACGTTGCGGGAATCCTTACGCGCGCGGAAAAGCGCGGGTCGAGTTACTTGATCAACGGAAGCAAGACGTTTATTACGAATGCAAGTCACGCTCATTTCTATACCATATTTGCCAAGACCGATCTGGAAGCCGGCCATCGCGGAATGACCTGCTTCATCGTCGACCGCGCAACACCTGGCGTTAGTGTCGGCAAGAAGTTCGACAAGTTGGGTCAACGCGCTTCGGATACGGCAGAAATCGTATTTGAGAATGTCGAAGTACCGGAAGAAAACATCGTGGGGCAGGTTGGCCAGGGCTTTTATATCGCCATGAAAGTATTTGACTATAGCCGCCCCGGCGTCGCGGCCGCTGCGGTCGGCTTGCAGCGCCGCGCCATGGAAGAAAGCGTCCGATACGCCAGCGAACGCGAGGCATTTGGCGTGCCTATATATCAACATCAAGCAATCGGGCATAAGATTGCCGACATGGCGATCCATTACCAAGCGGCGCGACTGCTGGCTTGGCAAGCGGCCTGGCAAGTCGACCAGGGCATTTTCAACCCGCGCATACCGGCCTACGCCAAAGCATTTGCCGCCGATATGGCGACCAAAGCCGCCGTGGATGCGGTGCAAGTCTTCGGCGGTTACGGATATATGAAAGAGTATCCGGTGGAAAAGTTGCTTCGTGACGTCAAGATATTTCAGATCTACGAAGGTACCAGCGAGATCCAACGTAATATCATCGTGCGCGAACTCTTTCACAGCGGATAACCGGCAAGGCGCTCTCGCGCTAATTTGGAAATCGGTTCCATTAAATGCCTTGACAGGCATTTCCATTGTTGATAATATGCTCGCTTGCACTGGCAGCCGGAAACCTCTGGTCATGGAGGCGCTGCGGGCTGAATTGAGCAGATATGACGAAAGTGCTTTGCTTAAAGTGGAGCGTCTCGTCATGAAGGAAAAACGATCGGGCGTCCATAATGTGCGCCTGTTTGTGTATCGAAACGACAGTGCAGCATGAGACAGAGATATGGAGTCAACTATGCCGACCATCAATCAGTTGGTTCGCAAGGGACGCAAAAGCAAGGGTAAGAAAAACAAGGCGCCCGCATTGCAATTTACTTTCAATGCGCTGGATCAGCGTCGTTCGCGCCAGAAAAAAGGCGCCCCGCAGAAGCGCGGTGTTTGTACGCAAGTCAGGACGATGACACCCAAGAAGCCCAATTCCGCACTCCGTAAGGTGGCGCGCGTGCGCTTGACGAACGGCATCGAGGTGTCCGCGTACATTGGCGGCGAGGGCCACAATTTACAAGAGCATAGTGTGGTGCTGGTACGCGGCGGCCGTGTAAAAGACCTTCCCGGTGTGCGCTATCACATTGTCCGTGGCACGCTTGATACCAGCGGTGTAGATGGCCGTGAGCAAGGCCGCAGCAAGTACGGCACCAAGCGCAACGGCTAGTCAGGGAGAATAAGAATGCCAAGAAGAAATCGTCCGCCCAAGCGCGTTCCCCCGAATGATGTCAAGTATGACAATCTTCATGTCGCGATGTTCATTAATCGTATGATGCACGGTGGCAAAAAGAGCCTGGCAACGCGCATCATGTATCAAGCGATGGAGTCGATGGGCGAACGCACAAAGAAAGATCCCGTTGAGGTCTTCGAAACTGCGATTCGCAACGTGGCGCCGGCTGTTGAAGTCAAGCCGAAGCGCGTTGGCGGTTCAACCTATCAAGTGCCGATTGACGTGTCGGCAGACCGCGGCATCGCATTGGCGATGCGTTGGCTGATCCAGTTTGCTCGCGACCGCAACGGACGGAGCATGGAGGAAAAGCTCGCAAATGAGTTGCTTGATGCTTTTAACGGGCAGGGCAGCGCAATTCGCAGGAAAGACGAAACACACCGCATGGCAGAAGCCAATCGGGCTTTCGCGCACTTCCGATAAATCGAACATAAAAACGTCCCGTCCGCAAACGAACGGGAATTGGATGAAACATGGCAGACAAGCAATCCGGTTTTGATCTCAGCAAGGTACGCAATATCGGTATCATTGCGCATATCGATGCGGGCAAAACCACCGTTACGGAACGCGTGCTCTATTACACCGGAATGGTTCATAAGATCGGCGAGACGCACGAGGGTTCGGCGACCACCGATTATATGGAACTGGAGCGGGAACGCGGCATTACCATCACCTCGGCTGCGGTAACCGCGAGTTGGGACGGCCATCAGGTCAATATAATTGATACGCCCGGCCACGTCGACTTCACCGCCGAGGTACAGCGCAGTCTGCGCGTGCTGGACGGCGGCATTACGGTCTTTGATAGTGTCGCAGGTGTCGAACCGCAGTCGGAAACGGTTTGGCGGCAGGCATCGGAATACAGTGTGCCGCGCCTCTGTTTTGTAAATAAAATGGATCGCATTGGCGCCGATTTTGATCGCTGTGTCAACATGATGGTTGATCGTTTGAAGGCGAATCCGGTTGTGATTCAGGTGCCCTATGGCAGCGGCGAGAACTTCGAAGGCATCATTGATCTGCTCAGCATGGAGTTGATTACTTACGGGAACGATGAAGGAACAGATATCAATTATCATCGGATTCCCGAGAGTCACCGGGAAATGGCCGAGACGCGCCGCGAGGACATGATCGAAAAGATCGTCGAAACTGACGAATACCTGACGATGAAGTTTCTCGAGGAAGAAGTGACTACGGATGAGGAAATCATCGCAGCATTGCGCGCCGGCACTATCGCAAGTCAATTGCATCCGGTCATGTGTGGCGCCGCGCTGAAAAACAAAGGTGTGCAAGCGCTTTTGAATATGGTTGTGGCACTGTTGCCATCGCCGCTGGATGTTCCGCCGGTTCGAGGCGAACATCCCAAAGACGGCAGGGAATTGCAGCGAAACGCGCACGATGACGAGCCCCTTTCCGCTTTGGTATTCAAGATCGTGTCGGATCAATACGGCCGGCTTGCATTCACTCGCGTATATTCAGGTGTCTTAAAGGCGGGAGCTCAAGTGATCAACACCGCCAACGGCAAGCGGGAGCGCGTCGGTCGCATTGTACGAATGTTTGCCGACCGTCGCGAGGACGTCAAAGAAGTGAACGCCGGAGACATTGCGGCAGTTATCGGCATGAAAGAGACTTTCACCGGCGATACGCTCAGCGCGCCCGGCGACCCGATCTTGCTGGAAAATATCAGCTTTCCTGATCCAGTTGTCGAGGTGGCAATAGAGCCCAACACCAAGGCCGATCAGGATAAGATGGGCATGGGCTTGCGCAAGCTGGCAGAAGAAGATCCGACCTTCCAGATTGAAGTAGATGATCAGCTTGGCCAGACCAAGATCAAGGGTATGGGCGAGCTGCATCTTGAGGTTTTGGTTGATCGCTTGATGCGAGAATACGGCGTTGAAGCACGCGTCGGTCGCCCCCGCGTAGCTTATCGCGAGACGATTACGCGTGCGGTGGAGATAGACACGACTTTCCGACGCCAAACCGGTGGCGCCGGCCAATATGCCCGCTGTGTAATTCGCTTTGAGCCGCGTTCGGAAGAGGAAAATGAAGGCGCTGATGGCGAACTCCTCTTCGTTGACACTATTCGCGGTGGTTCGATTCCCAAGGAGTTTGTTCCGGCTGTAAGGAAAGGCGCCACTCAAGCCATGCAAGGTGGTGTCATCGCCGGCTACCCGGTGGTCAACATCAAGGCATCATTGATCGATGGGGCTTTCCACGAGGTGGATTCCAGCGAGATCGCCTTCACCATTGCGGGTTCGATGTGTCTAAAAGAAGGTATCCAAAAGGGCAAACCGGTGATCCTCGAGCCGGCCATGCAAGTGGAAGTGGTCATTCCCGATAATTATACCGGCGCGGTCGTTGGCGACATTGCGTCGCGCCGCGGCGTAGTCCAAGGTATGGAGCCTCATAGCGAGGGAATTTCAGTGATAAAGGCGCAAGTGCCTTTGGGTGAGATGTTTGGCTACGCCAATGATCTGCGCAACTTCACCCAGGGACGCGGCAATTTTAGCATGGAGTTTGATCAGTATAGGGTCGCGCCGGACGACATAGCGGAAGCTGTCAAATCTGGTTCGCGATAATGTAGAAGTCCGGCGTATGCCCGGTCTGCAATTTTCGTTCGTTAATTCATTTTCAAGTTGGCAGGATATACACGAGGGATTGTCAGATGGCAAAGGGAAAATTCGAACGTAGCAAACCGCATGTCAATATCGGCACGATCGGTCATGTTGATCACGGCAAGACCACATTGACGGCAGCGATAACCAAAGTTCTTGCACTAAAGGGCCAGGCGCAGGAACGTGAGTACGGCGATATCGATAACGCGCCGGAAGAGCGCGCGCGCGGTATTACCATCAATATCCGCCACGTCGAGTATGAGACGGACAATCGTCACTACGCCCACGTTGATTGCCCGGGTCACCGCGATTACATTAAGAACATGATTACCGGCGCCGCGCAGATGGATGGCGCGATCCTCGTCGTAAGCGCGCCCGATGGCCCAATGCCGCAGACGCGTGAACACGTCTTGCTGGCCAAGCAGGTTGAGGTGCCGGCGATGGTCGTCTACCTTAACAAGACCGATCAGATGGACGATGAAGAGTTGATCGAGTTGGTCGAAATGGAATTGTCGGAATTGCTCGAGGGTTACGACTTCGATCCTGATACACCCATCATCAAGGGTTCCGCCCTGGCGGCCCAGGAATCTGACAGCACGGATCCCGGCGCGCCGGAGTATGAGTCGATCATCGAATTGATGGCTAGCGTGGACGAATGGATTCCCACGCCGATGCGTGATGTCGACAAGCCTTTCATGATGGCGATTGAAGACGTTTTCTCCATCAAAGGTCGTGGCACCGTTGTTACCGGTAGCGTCGCTCGTGGCACCCTGCTCAAGGGTACACAGGTTGATATTGTCGGTCTGCGAGATGAAATCCAAAAGACCACGGTAACCGGCATCGAGATGTTCAACAAAGAGTTGGACCAGGCGCAAGCCGGCGACAATGCGGGTATTCTGCTGCGCGGTGTCGATCGTGAAGAGGTTCAGCGAGGCATGGTGATCGCACAGGTTGATTCGATCACTCCGCACAAGAAGTTCAAGTGCGAGGTTTACGTCTTGCGCCGGGACGAGGGTGGACGTCATAAGGCGTTCTTCAGCGGCTATCGCCCGCAATTCTACATTCGCACGATGGACGTCACCGGCACGATTACCTTGCCAGACGGTGTCGAGATGGTCATGCCCGGCGACAACGTGAATCTCGATGTGGAATTGATCACGCCGGTTGCGCTAGAGCGCGGCTCGTCCTTTGCTATCCGTGAAGGTGGTCTGACAGTTGGCGCCGGCCGCATTACGGAAATCCTTGAGTAAGCTTGCGCCAGGCAATGCGCGTTGAGCCGGGTCATGTATCCGGCTCGACCAGGCGTTTCGGCGGCGTTGCAAGATAGCCGCTTTCAGAGAGCGGGACGCGTCTCGCTCTTACAAGGAAAAAATTAGGTTGCATTTGCTTTACGTGAGTTCTGGCAGTTAACGCAAAAAGGTTGCGGAATGGCAAAGAACAAGATTCGTATCCGGCTCAAAGCTTATGACCACCGGGTGCTAGACCAGTCGGCACAACGTATTGTGGAGACTGCAGAACGAACCGGATCGCGAGTGGTGGGGCCTGTTCCTTTGCCAACGCGTATTGAGCGCTTTACAGTGCGGCGATCCCCATTCATCGATAAGGATTCGCAGGAGCATTTCGAGGTGCGCACTCACAAGCGGCTCATTGATGTTCTCGATCCGGATAGCAAGACCATTGATACACTGATGCGTCTTAATCTTCCGGCGGGTGTTGATATCGAGATCAAGATCTAGGGTTCTTTGTTTGGGGTTGAGCGCGCAGAGAGGTTTGTCTCTTGATCTGCGCGAAGACAAGAGCAAGGATTTTCCAGTAAGACGGACTGACTAACGGAACATGAGTCCGCATGGAGTCGAGGTATCTTATCAGGTTGGTAGCCAGGTGCGAACAAGCGACGCTGCGACCTAGTGGAGGCTAAATCATGAAGGGCATGATTGGCAAAAAAGTCGGAATGACCCAGATTTTCGACCAGCAAGGCACAGTCGTCCCGGTGACGGTCATACAGGCGGGACCTTGTTACGTCACCCAGGTGCGTAACACCGATCGGGATGGATACGTATCCGTTCAGCTCGGCTATGGCGAAAGCAAGCCCAGGAAGTTGACCAAAGGACAATTGGGGCACTTGCAAAAGGCGGATCTGCCCGCGCTGCGCCACTTGCGGGAATTCCGCCTGTCGGACGATGCGACGATTGCCGTTGAAGAAGGCCAAGAATTCAAGGTTGATGTTTTCGAGCAGGGCGAATTGGTGGACGTGATCGGCACGAGCAAGGGTCGTGGGCATGCGGGAACGATCAAACGCCATGGATTTGCGCGTGGTCCCAAGACGCATGGCCAGTCAGATCGCATGCGCTCGCCGGGGTCAATCGGCATGTGTGCAACGCCAGGTCGCACGTTTAAGGGAAAGAAAATGGCCGGTCGGATGGGAAACGATCGCGTGACCGTCCAGAATCTGCCGCTTGTAGTGGTCGATGCCGAGAATGACCTGATTGCTGTCAAGGGTTCCATACCCGGCGCCAGGGGCAGTATCGTGATAATTAAGCCCGCGCGCAAGCAGGCGTAGCCGGCCGGCGGTCGAGGAAATAGGAGCATTCACCATGCAATTCCCAGTAATGAACAGCGCCGGCAAGGAAGTATCCCAGGTTGAGTTGCCGTCGGATGTCTTTGAAGCGAAGATCAATGTCGGTCTGATGCATCAGGCGTTTGTCCGCCAAATGGCGAATGCGCGTCAGGGATCGGCGAGCACATTGTCGCGCGGTCAGATACGTGCGACGGGCGCGAAATGGTATCGCCAGAAAGGGACCGGGCGCGCGCGCCACGGTGCGCAGAGCGCCCCGATATTTGTTGGTGGTGGATTGGCGCATGGACCCAAGCCGCGCGACTACTCGAAGCGCATGCCCAAGAAGATGCGTCGCGGGGCGATTCGCTCGACCTTGAGCGTACTGGTTCGGGATGAACAACTAGTACTCGTCGAAGATTTGAGCACCGATGGGCCAAAGACCAAAGAGATGAAGCGAGTCATCTCGGCGCTGGTAGGAGATCAGTCGGCACTCGTTGTGGTCAGCTCGGAACAAAAGGCCGTGCGCAAAAGCGTTGCCAATCTATCGAGCGCGGATTCGATCATCGCCGACTATCTCAATGTGCGCGACCTGCTCAAGTATGACAAGGTCATCATGTCTTTGGACGCGCTTGAGGTCGTGAGGCGCATCTGGAGTAAGGGGGGCTAAGGTGGCAGAGCTTCATATTTATGATATTATTCGCCGTCCGGTGATAACGGAAAAGACGACCGGTATGGTCGACGAAGACAATAAGTATGTCTTCGAGGTAGCGCGCAACGCCAATAAGATCCAGATCAAGGAAGCTGTCGAAGAGATTTTCGAACTGGAAGGCAAAGTGCTAAAAGTGAACACCATGAATATGCCTGCCAAGCGGGGCCGTCGCGGACGAAGCTGGTATATCCGGTCTCGTCAATGGAAAAAGGCTGTCGTTACCTTGGAAGACGGCGTTTCCATTGAGCTGTTCAATGTCTAGAGGAGCATGAACGATGCCGATCAAGGTTTACAAGCCGACATCGCCGGGCCGCCGGGATATGACCGGCTACACGTTTGAGGAAATCACCAAAAAGAAGCCAGAGCGCGCCTTGACCACAGCGCTGCGCAAAACGGGCGGACGCAACAATTCTGGACGTATCACCGTTCGTCATCGCGGTGGAGGTCACAAGCGCAGGTACCGGCTCATCGACTTCAAGCGCGACAAACAAGATTGCCGGGCCGAAGTGATCGCGATCGAATACGATCCCAATCGTTCCGCGCGCATTGCCCTACTGCAATACGAGGATGGGATGAAAACGTATATCATCGCGCCCATGGGTGTCAGTGTTGGAGATGTCATCGGTAACGGCGCCATGAGCGCTTTGCGCCCGGGCAATAGCCGCGCGCTTAAGGATATTCCCTTAGGCACAGTTGTACACAACATTGAAATGCGACCGGGCAAGGGCGGGCAAATCGCGCGCTCCGCTGGGACGTCGGCGCAAATCCTGGCATCCGAGGACAAATACATCACCTTGCGTCTGCCCAGTGGCGAGATGCGCATGATCCTTGAAACTTGCAGTGCAACTATTGGCCAGGTCGGTAACGCAGAACACTCCAATGTCAAACTCGGCAAAGCCGGCCGCCGACGCTGGTTGGGCTGGAGGCCTACCGTACGCGGTTCCGCGATGGACCCTGCGAGCCACCCGCACGGTGGCGGCGAGGGGAAATCTGGAATAGGTATGCCCGCTCCAAAAACGCCATGGGGCAAGAAAGCGCTTGGTGTACGGACGCGACGTAACAAGCGGACCAGTAAGTTTATCATCCGACGACGGGGCAAGCGCCGTTAATCTCGGGAGAATCTAGCATGTCACGTTCTTTAAAGAAGGGCTATTTTGTTAGCCCGAGGCTCCTCGAAAAAGTCGAGAGGCTCAATGACCAGAATAGGAAAGTCGTGATACGGACCTGGAGCCGGGCAAGTACGATCTTCCCGCAAATGGTCGGTCATACCATCGCCGTGCACGACGGTCGGCGCCACGTGCCAATCTATATCACGGAAAACATGGTCGGACATAAGCTTGGCGAATTTGCGCCAACCCGAACCTTCCGTGGGCACGTTGCTGATAGCAAGAGATAGGGGAATCTGATATGGAAGTTCGTGCCTTGACCAAGTATCTGCCAATCTCGCCACGGAAATTGCGTTTGGTGTGCGACAAAGTGCGCGGCATGGACGCGCAAGAAGCGATGATCATCCTGGACTTTATGCCACAGAAGGGCGCTGCTTTGGTCAGCAAGACGCTGACATCGGCGATGGCAAATGCGACAAACAACTTCGATCTCAATCCGGACGACTTGTTTGTTTCGCAGATCTACGCGGGCGACGGTCCTACCTTGAAGCGCTTTAAGGCCGGGGCGCGCGGCCGCTATAAGCCGCGTTTGAAACGCACGGCACATCTGTGGGTGTTCTTGTCAGAGCGAGAGGAAGAAGAATAATGGGTCGTAAGGTTCATCCCAAAGGATTTCGCCTGAAAGTGATTCGTGAGTGGGACGCCCGTTGGTATGCTGAGGGCGAACGCTATGTGAATCTGTTGATGGAAGACCGCGAGATACGCAAATACTTGAAGAAGAAGACGACACGCGCGGGTGTTTCACGAATCGAGATTGAACGTCATCCCAATCTGGTGATTATAACGATCAATACGGTTCGCCCGGGTCTAATCATTGGCCGCAAGGGCGAAGCAGTCAAAGAGTTGCGGCAGAACTTGCAGGACATGACCGGGAAGAAGGTCAAGGTAGAAGTTAGTGAAATTGAAAAGCCCGACCTCGACGCGACCCTGGTTGCTGAAAATGTTGCTTCGCAACTGATTCGTCGCATTGGGCACAGCCGCGCGATGAAGCGTGCGATCATGCAGGCCATGCGGCAGGGCGCAGGCGGGATCCGCATCGAGGTTAGCGGGCGTCTGGGCGGTGCGGATATGGCCCGGCGCGAGTGGATGTTCGATGGGCGCGTGCCGCGGAATACGCTGCGTGCGGATATCGACTATGGATTCGCGGAAGCGCTAACCACGTTTGGGCAGATTGGCGTCAAAGTTTGGATTTATAATGGCGATATTTTGCCGGGCGAAAGTCCCTTTGCCAATACGGCGCGGCCAGCACAAGAGGGACGTAGGGGCCGGCGGAACTGAGACTCTTGAAGAGTTCAACGGCGCGATGGCTGTTGCGGCCTTGCAATTTGGGCAACAGCAAAAAGGAGCAATCCAAATGTTAATGCCGAAACGTAGAAAATATAACAAGCAGATGCGCGGCAGAATGCGCGGGAAAGCGAGCCGTGGCGCCGTGGTGCAGTTTGGCGACTATGGTCTGCAAGCCTTGGAGCCAAGTTGGGTAACCAGTCGGCAAATTGAAGCATGCCGTCGTGCCATGGTGCGCTATATTCGCCGGCGTGGCAAAGTGTGGATCCGTATTTTCCCGGATAAGCCGGTAACGCAGAAGGCCGCGGAGACCCGTATGGGCAAGGGCAAAGGCTCGGTAGAAAAATGGGTCTGCGTGGTGAAGCCGGGCCGTGTTTTGTTCGAGATGAGCGGCGTGCCGGAAGACGACGCGCGGGAGGCCTTGCGCCTTGCATCACATAAGCTGCCGATTAAGACCAAATTCGTCAAACGTTTCGATCCGATTTCCGGTCGGGAGGTTAGTTGATGTACATTGACGAAATCCGAGCTATGTCTACCGATGACATCCTGGACAAGATTGAAGACTTGAAAGTAGAAATGTATACCTATCGTATTCAGAAAGAGTCCGGCGAACTCAAGGATACGACATTGTTCCGCAAAACGCGGGGCGATATCGCCCGGCTGAAGACCGCTCTGCGCGAGCGTGAACTGGCTGCCGAACTCATTGCCGAAGGAGGGGCGAACGATGCCCAATAATCGTAAACGCATGGTTGGCACGGTCGTGAGCGACAAGATGCAAAAGACCGTTGTCGTCGCAATCGAGAACCGCAAGATGCATCCGATATATCGCAAAGTTGTGACTTCCACCAAAAAGGTCATGGCACACGACGAAACTGGAGTTGGTATAGGCGCTGTCGTACGCATCGTGCAAAGTCGCCCGATCAGCAAACGCAAACGCTGGGTCGTAGAAGCCGTGCTGGAACAGCCGGCCGAACTGGAATCATAAGGAGAGTCCGCAATGATTCAGACTGAATCCCGCGTGAAAATAGCTGATAACAGTGGAGCGCAAGAGATTCTGGTTATCCGCGTTATAGGTGGCTCAAGGGTCAAGTATGGTCATGTCGGCGACGTCGTCGTGGGCACGGTCAAATCGGCCTCGACGTCCGGCTCGATTAAGAAGGGCGAATTGGTCCGCGCAGTGATCGTCCGTACGCACAAGGAATATCGCCGCGCAGATGGATCGAGCATCCGCTTTGATGACAATGCCGCGGTAGTCTTGGCGGAAGACTTGGAAAATCCGCGCGGCACCCGCGTCTTTGGACCGGTCGCGCGCGAGTTGCGCGACAAAGGCTTTATGAAGATAGTATCGCTGGCGCCAGAGACGCTGTAACCGAGGGTAGTATCATGAAACGTGTGAAGCAAGGGGACACTGTCGAAGTGATCGCCGGCAAGGACAAGGGACAGCGCGGCGAGGTGGTACGCGTGCTTGTCAAGAAGGACCGAGTGATCGTCAACGGCGTCAACATTATGAAGAGACATCGCAAGGCGCGCCCAGCGCCCGGCGGTCAGCAGATTCCGGCGCAGATTATCGAATTCGAAGCGCCGATGCATTTGTCCAACGTGATGGTGGTGTGCGGCAGTTGTGAAGAACGCACCCGTGTGGGCTATCGCAAGGGCGACGATAGTGTCAAGTCACGATATTGCAAAAAATGTGATAGCGATATCAAGTAGCAACGGAGCGAGGTGAATTATGGAAAACCGCATGTACACCCGCTATCAAGAGGAAGTTGTGCCGATCTTGCAGCAAGAATTTGGTTACACCAATCTGATGCAAGTGCCAACCATCAGCAAGATAGCGGTAAATGTGGGTGTTGGCGAAGCGATCGACGAGCCCAAGTCACTGGATGGCGCCGTTGAGGATTTGAAGGTGATCACCGGTCAACAGCCGATCGTTACCCGCGCCAAGAAGAGCATTGCGACCTACAAACTGCGCGAAGGGCGTGCCATCGGCGCCAAAGTGACCTTGCGCAAGCAGAAGATGTGGTCTTTGTATGATCGGCTGGTCAACATCGCGTTGCCACGTATTCGCGACTTCCGCGGTGTGTCGCCCAAGCTTGATGGACGTGGAAATTTCACGGTCGGCTTGCGTGAGCAACTCGTCTTTCCCGAGATTGACTTTGACAAAATCGACCAAGTTCGCGGGATGGAGATAACGATTGTGACGACGGCAAAAACTGACGAGGAAGGGCGCCGCTTGCTTTCGTTGCTCGGCATGCCTTTCCAGGGAAACTAGAGGGACATCTATGGCAAAGAAATGTATGAAGTATCGGGAACAGCGTCGCAAATTTGATGTACGCGTTCGGAACCGTTGCAAGATATGTGGACGACCGCGCGCTTATATCCGCCGTTTTGGCTTATGCCGAATTTGCTTCCGCGAGATGGCGCTGAACGGCGAAGTTCCCGGCGTTGTAAAGTCGAGCTGGTAGGAGGCGGAAACGGTGTCTAACGTTACAAATGATCCCATTGCTGATATGTTGACGCGCGTCCGCAATGCGCTGACTGCGGGCAAGCTCAAGGTGATCGTACCCAAATCGAGTATCAAGATCGAGATCGCCCGCATCCTAAAAGATGAGGGATATGTAGAGGACTTCTCAATTGGCGATGAGAGCCCGGTGCCCTTGATTCATATACAGTTGAAGTACTTTGGTTCTCGCAGGGATCGGCGTCCGGTGATTACGCAACTTAGGCGAATCAGCAAGCCGGGACGTCGGGTCTATCGAAAACGCAGCGAGCTACCGATCGTCTTGAGCGGTACCGGTATCGCTATCGTGACAACGGCGAAGGGTGTAATGACAGCGCAGCAAGCCCGGCGCAACGGCGTCGGTGGCGAAGTGCTCTGCTATATCTGGTAGGGGAAAGGAACGGTCATGTCTCGCATTGGAAAGCAACCGGTCATCCTGCCGGACAAGGTGACAGTTACAATCGAAAAGAATTCGGTCTCAGTCAATGGTCCCAAGGGTCAGCTGTCGCAGGATTTCAATCCGGAGATGAAGATCCGGCAAGACAACGGATCTTTGATCGTCGAGCGACCGTCGGACTTGCGTCATCACAAGGCGTTGCACGGTCTGACACGTGCCTTGCTGGTGAACATGGTGACCGGTGTCTCCCAGGGATATCGCAAGACTTTGGAGATACAAGGGGTCGGTTATCAAGCGACGTTGCAGGGCAAGAATTTGCAATTGCGTCTTGGGCATTCACACGAAATCATTGTCGAGCCGCCGGAAGACATCGCTTTCGATGTGCCGAAAGATTCGCGCGGCTCCATCATTCACGTTGACGGTATCAACAAACAGGTCGTCGGCCAGGTAGCGGCGGATATCCGCGGATGGAGGCCGCCTGAGCCCTATAAGGGCAAAGGCGTTCGCTACCTTGGGGAATACGTCCGGCGCAAAGCTGGTAAGGCAGGCAAGAAGCAATGAAGGCGACGGTTATGCGTATCGTCGTGCGACCGGGAAGATAAAAGGTTGGATGTATGGCTGATATTGTAGGACGCAGAAAGTATCTGGCTCGCAAGCGGCGTCATCGGCGTGTACGGAGGCATATTTCTGGCACGCCGCAGCGTCCGCGAATGAACGTCTACCGCAGCAATCGCAACGTTTTCGTTCAGATGATCGACGATATTGGAGGGCGCACATTGATTTCTTGCTCGACGATAGACAAAGACGTTGCGCCGACATTGGTCGAAAAGAATAAGATCGAAGCGGCGAAAATCGTCGGTCAGCAAATAGCTGAGCGAGCAAGGGTAGCAGGCATCACCACTGTTGTTTTTGATCGTGGTGGTTTCAAATACTCCGGACGCGTGGCGGCGGTGGCACAGGGCGCCCGCGAGGCCGGACTAGAATTTTAGGCGTGGAGTAGAGATATGGCAGACAGTAGACGTCGGGATTCGCGCAGAAAGCAGGATGAGCGCGATGAAATGGATGAACGCGTTGTAGATATTCGCCGCGTCGCCAAAGTGATCAAGGGCGGACGCCGTTTCGCTTTCCGGACAGTGGTGGTCGTCGGCGACAACAAAGGAAATGTTGGTATCGGTATTGGCAAGGCGCGGGCAGTGCCGGATAGCATCCGCAAGGCTGCCGAGCGCGCGCGCCGCAATATCGAAAAGGTTGCGCTTTCGGGCACGACGATTCCCTACACGGTAACGGGTCGATATGGCGGTGCTCGTGTATTGATAAAGCCGGCCGCGCCCGGTACGGGCGTCATCGCCGGCGGTGGTGTACGCGCGGTACTCGAGGTAGTTGGCGTGCGTAATATCTTGACCAAGAGCCAAGGGAGCGCCAACTTGCTTAACGTAACCATGGCGACGCTAGATGCGCTAAAGCAATTGCGTGGTGCGGAACAATTGGCGCAAATGCGTGGCAAACAGGTGCACGAGGTTGCGCCGGTTTGGGAACGTCGAACCGGTAGAGGCGCGGACCATGAGTGAGCAACGTGGAAAAATGTTGAAGGTAACGTTGGTCAAGAGTCCCATCGGCTATGACCGCAAGCAGAAAGCTACCATCAAGTCGCTCGGACTGCGGCGTATGGGACGTACGGTGATGATCGGCGACGCGCCTCAGATCCGCGGCATGATCGCCAAAGTCAGCCACCTTGTCGAAGTCGAAGAGGTCGACGAATCATGAAACTGCATGACTTGAAGCCGGATCCCGGTTCGAAGCGCAAGCGCACACGTGTTGGGCGCGGGATTTCAGCGGGCAAAGGCAAGACCGCCGGACGTGGCCACAAGGGACAAGGCGCGCGCAGCGGAGGCGGCAAGGCTCCCTACTTTGAAGGCGGTCAATTGCCATTGGTGCGGCGGCTTCCATTTAAGCGCGGTTTTACCAATATCTTCGGTATCACCTATCAGGAAGTGAACGTGGACATGCTGGAAGCGCGCTTTGAAGAGGGTGCTGTCGTCGACGGCGCGTCGTTGGAGGCCGCGGGATTGGTTCGCGATGCAGGTGATCCGATCAAGGTACTCGGTCGTGGCGAACTGGGCAAGAAACTGGAAGTGCATGCGAACAAATTCACGAAAAGCGCCGCGGAAAAGATTGAAGGCGCCGGCGGCAGCGTTAATCGTCATCCGCTCAAGGTGACGGGCGCGCGCGCGACCGTCAAGAAGCTGCGCAAGGTCGATTTGGAGCGGCTCTACGGTAACAGTGAATAGGGCTGGTTGCTGAACGCCGATTCGCTCGCTGAGCGACATCGTTCAGCGCGGCTGAGACCTGAGTTGCGTTCCTGCGTATACGCTATTGACACGGGATAAAAGGCAGGCGCCGACGAAACAGCCATTGTGTTTTCGTGCGGGTGCTTAATTTCGAGGGACGAGGAATATGATACAAGCTTTGCGCAACGCATGGCGTTTGCCCGATGTAAGGAACAAACTGCTATTCACCGGTTTTATTCTGGTCGTCTATCAATTCGCGGCCCATGTGCCGGTTGTTGGCGTCGATCGAGTCGCCCTGCGGCAGGTATTCGAAAGCGGCAGCAGCGCCGGCAACTTAATTCAGGTGATGAATCTGCTCTCTGGAGGCGCGGTCGCGAACTTCAGCGTGATCGCCAACGGCGTCTATCCCTACATCACGGCTTCAATCATCTTCCAATTGCTGGTACCGATTATACCAGCTCTGGAACGGATCCAGCGTGAACCGGGTGGACAAGAAAAGATCCAACGCTATACCTACTACGTCGCCATCCCTATGGCGGTATTGCAGGCGCTGGGTCAGATAAGTATATTCAACCTTGCGACTGGCACAGGTACCGAGATTATTCCCGGCTTTGGTTTTGGCATTGGCAGCAACCTGCTGCTTACAGTATCAGTATTGACGACCATGACTGCCGGTACCATGTTCGCCATTTGGCTGGGCGAACTAATCACCGAACAGGGCATCGGCAACGGTATTTCGATTATCATTTTCGCAGGAATCGTCGCGCAGGCGCCGCAAAACCTGATTCGCTTGGTCACCCAGCAGCCGGATCGCAGTGTTTATAATCTGGCGCTCTTTGTCGTCATCACAATTTTGAGTGTGTTGGCGGTGGTTGTCATCCAAGAAGGTGTGCGGCGTATTCCCGTACAATACGGAAGGCGAGTGCGTGGAAATCGGCAGTTTGCGCAGCAGGACAGTTTCATCCCGCTACGGGTTAATCCCGTAGGCATGATTCCGCTGATCTTTGCGCAGTCGATTATCACCTTTCCCGCTATTATCGCGAGTCTGTTCCCGCCTGGCGCGGTTGGCAATACTATTCAGACGACTTTCGGCAATCAACAGGGCCTGCTCTATTGGGGCACGTTTTTCCTGATGACCGTAGGATTTACCTTTTTCTATGCCGAAGTGATGGTTGGCAACCAGAATCTGGCCGAGACCTTGCAGCGCAACGGCGGCTTTATTCCCGGCATACGGCCGGGCAAACGCACCGAAGATTACATAAAGACGACAACGCGTCGCATCACCTTCGTGGGCGCCTTTTTCCTCGGTGTTATCGCGATTATCCCGGGCATGGTCGATTTCGTTAATCGCATTATATTCCCGCTGGAGGCTTCGACATCTGGCGCGGTCATCAATGCCGGTCTGGTGATTTCCGGCTCCGGTCTGATTATCGTTGTCGGTGTGGTAATCGATACCATGCGCCAGCTGGAAGCGCAGTTAGTGATGCGCAATTATGAAGGTTTCATGCGCTAATCTTCCAGGGGTCCAGTTCACGATTTTGCCGAGTATGTGCTGTGCTCGGCTTTATTTTTGCCTGATGGAGTCGTAGGATAGTTTCTAACCAGTCGGCTGGACGGCGGTACAATGGAGATTGCGCGATGGGACTTAATGTCATACTGATGGGTGTGCAAGGCGCCGGCAAAGGCTTGCAGGCGCGGCTGATTGAAGAGAATTACGGCATTCCGCAGGTATCCACAGGAGATCTGTTCCGCGCCATGCGGACGCGCAGCGATGCGCTGGCATTAAAAGTCCAGGATATCATGGCGTCCGGTCGTCTGGTGGACGACGATACGACCAACGCCATCGTCGAGGACCGACTGGCGCAGGACGACGCCAGGAACGGCGTCATCCTCGACGGCTATCCGCGCAATCGAGTTCAGGCGCAGTTTTTGGAGTCTCACCTGGCTGCCAAGGGAGCCAAAGTGGATGCGGTGCTCTTGCTTGAACTTGATCTTTATACGGCGTTCAAACGAGCTTTCGGCCGGGTGACCGCCGCAGACGGCGAGAGCTTCAACTATTATTACAACTCCGACGGCGTCGATTTTCGCTGGGTGAATTACGATGATCATCTTTTCCCACCGCGCTTGGAAGCTTCGCTTGCGGGCGAAGATATACCGCTGAAGCGTCGGCCGGACGATGCGAGCGCTGACGCGATAGTCAAGCGGATCGACACATTCCTTGAAACGACACAGCCCTTGATCAGCTATTTTGAAAGCAAGGGCATCATGCGCCGGGTCAACGCGGATCAGTCAATTGAGGCGGTTTGGGCGGACATCCAAAATGTGCTAGACGCCCGCTAGCGCGCACCCCACTGCAACGAGCGAGACAATGGCTCCTGTACTCAAATCCGCGGAAGAGCTAATAATAATGCGCGAAGCCGGGCGCATTGTCGCAATCGCCCATGAAGAAATGCGCCGTGCGATCAAACCCGGCGTCTCGACCAAGACTTTGGACTATATCGCTACTACTGTTTTGCGCGACCACGGCGCGTCGCCCTGTTTCCTGGGATATGCGCCAGGAAATCACCCGCCTTTTCCAGCGACTATTACCGCCTCTGTCAACAACGAACTGGTTCACGGCATCCCTTCGGAGAAGCGTATTCTGCAAGATGGCGACATCATCGGCGTGGATGTCGCCTGCTTTTATCAGGGCTACGTCGGCGACGCGGCGTTCAGCCATTCCGTAGGCCAGGTATCCAGATCGGCGATGCGATTGCTGGAAGCGACAGAAGCGGCGTTGGAAGCGGCAATCAATGCATCGGTACTTGGCAACAGAATCAGCGATGTCGCCAAGGCCACCGCGCGCTGTGCGGGCCGGATGGGTTACAGTGTCGCGCGCGAGTACACCGGTCACGGGGTCGGCAAGTCAATGCACGAAGAACCACAGGTGCCCAACTGGTGGCCAAGCAAGAACAGCAAGGTACAGTGGCAAGATTACGACTTGCAAGTGGGAATGACCTACGCCATTGAGCCCATGCTGATCGCCGGCCGTGGCGATTTAATGGAACTCGAGGACGGCTGGACGGTGGTCACAAAAGACGGGTCAATGACGGCTCACTTCGAACACACCGTGGCCATAACCGAAGACGGACCATCGATCTTGACCTTGCCTTAGGTTGGAGTTCGCAGCTTGTCATACGCCAGATGCGCGGTTCTGTACCTTACGATGTACTGCATGCTTGCAGTTGCTTCGGCGCAGGAAGTTGCCCCCGGTTTCAATCCGGCGCAATGTCCTGCCATCATACAGAAAGTAGCGCACGACCATCAGGCCTTGATCAACTGCGGTTGGTTTGTTGTTCCGGAAGACCGGCAAACGCCCGAGAACGGGCGGCTGGTAGAGCTATTAGTCGCGCGCATTCGATCTCTGGAACAGAGTGACAACAATCCGCTGCTGCATTTGGCTGGGGGACCTGGCGACGCCGCCTCTGATGACCTGGCATTCTGGCTCGAGTCAGGATTTCATCAGGATTACGACATCATTCTGTTGGATCAACGGGGAACAGGACTGTCGCGGCCATCGCTGGATTGCCCGGAGATCGATAGCTATAACCAATGGATTCCGGCTTGTCGCGCGCGACTGATTGACGAGGTCATTGATCTGTCCGCTTACCACACCATGGCTGTCGTCTGGGATTTGCGTGATTTGCTTGAAACTTTGGACATCAAACAGGTGAACCTATACGGAAACTCGTTTGGAAGTCGGTTAGCGTTGCTGCTGGCACAGGTCGCTCCGGAACGAGTCCGGTCAATGGTGCTGGATGGCGTTTATCCACCGTCCCGAAGCGACGTAGTGGAGATGGCATACAACACCGAGCAGGCGCTGGAGCGTCTTTTTGACGACTGCGAGACCACTCCCGCTTGTAATCTCTTGATTCCAGAACTTCGCCTCAAGTTCTACCAAGTCGTTGCCGACATGAACGAAGAACCTCCAGAATTGAACAACATGGGGGAGAACACCGGCTTTTTCATGACCGGAGACGAATTTCTGCTCTGGACCGCCACCATGCTGCGTTATGCGGATGCGATTCCGATGCTATCGCTTCTCATCGAAGGGTTTTACAGGGGAAATTACGATCTCCTGCTTTTGATCAATGCATTCGCAAAAGCGCCTTATTGGAATGAGGAAGATACGCACAGCGAAGGCGCCTATTACAGTGTTCGCTGTGCGGAAGATCTTACACTTGCAGTTTCAGAACGTTGGCAGGCAGAACACAAGTTCATAAGAGAGGAAATCGTGATAGCCTTGAGTCCGATTGTGCGAAACCATTTTTCCGAATGTGAAGTTTGGGATGTCCGCCCGGCGCCAGAGCAAATCATGACAGTTGTCACGAGTGTCGTTCCTACCTTGCTGCTGTCCGGCGCTTACGATCCCGCGACCCCGCCACATTGGGCCGAATTCGCGGCTGAGTCATTGAAAACAAGTTGGCACTATGTCTTCCCGGCGGCAAGCCACGGCGTTTTGCAGGCAGAGCCCTGTGCCATATTGGTTATGCAGAATTTCCTGGCGGATCCACGTTTGCAGCCCACAGATGACTGCGTTGGCGAATTGAGACCCCCGGTTTTCTCGGCGCCCTTAAACATTGATCTCTGAATTACAGAAACGTCCTTTTACACGCGAAAAACTTGTGATACAATGCTCGTTCGTTGTGTACCATCCGGCAAGCAAGCGGGATGGATTTCAAACAAAAGAATGATTGGAAGTTGGCGCATCTACAGACGGTTTGTTTTGTAGTGTGTCTCTCATTTTGTGGGAAACCGTGGGTTTGTACTTGACGAAGAAGAGGTATGCAGCATGAAAGTTTCAGCCAGTGTCAAGCGTCGTTGCCCGAAGTGCCGAGTGATCAAGCGAAATCGTCGAGTGATGATCATTTGTGACAACCCGAAGCACAAGCAACGACAGGGCTAGACCCCGAAAAGGAGCGTGACGAATGGCTCGTATTGAAGGTGTCGACCTTCCTCGCGATAAGCGAGTGATTATCGGTCTGACCTACGTTTATGGTATCGGAAGGACCACTAGCCGCCGTTTGTTGGATTCGGCTGGTATAGATCATGGCACTCGGGTCCGAGACCTGAGCGAAAGCGAAATACAGCGCCTGCGTGAGCTAATCAATGATCTAACGATCGAAGGTGATTTACGCCGCCAAACGCAGTTGAATATCAAGCGTTTGATGGAAATCAATTCCTATCGCGGCTTACGGCATCGGCGTCGATTGCCAGTGCGCGGCCAGCGTACCAAAACTAATGCGCGCACCCGTCGTGGCAAGAAACAGACGGTGGCCGGACGCGGCCGGCGACGCGGAGCCACCAAGAAGTAGTGTCGAAAACTTTATCGCGGTTGTTTTCTCATGAATACGGACCGAGGTGTTAAGCTGCGTTTCGGGGAAAAGCATCAAATGCGAAACTCAAGATAATCCGTTTGGAGCAGGTAAATGGCGAAAGCAAGAAGAGGCAGTCGCGGTACTGCAAGACGAGCGTTCAAGAATATACCCTATGGTCAAGCTCATATTTACGCCACCTTTAACAACACGATCGTCTCGATGACCGATCAGTCTGGCAACGTGATCGCCTGGGCAAGCGCCGGCACGTCCGGCTTCAAAGGCAGTCGCAAGAATACGCCCTACGCCGCGCGCATGGCTGCCGAAACGGCAGCGGCCAATTCGCAGCAGCATGGTATGAAAGAGGTGGATATATTCGTGAAAGGGCCCGGTCCCGGACGCGAAGCAGCGATACGCTCGATCCAGCAAAGTGGTTTGAAAGTGCGTTCGATTAGCGACGTGACACCGGTTCCTCATAATGGTGTACGTCCTCCCAAGCGCCGCCGCGTTTAGTCGAAAGGGAAACCCGACTTTATGGCATATCCATCCGATTCGGCATCTGTGAGCTCGAGCACGGTTGATGCTAACCTGGTAACCGCGAATATGGTGCTGCCGCACCAGGTCGAAAGTCAGAACATCACGAAGGACTACGGTCGGTTTGTCGTCGGTCCTTTGGAAAGTGGCTACGGTTTGACCTTGGGCAACGCGCTGCGCCGCGTACTGCTGTCTTCATTGCCTGGCGCCGCTGTGACAAGTATTCGTGTCTCCGATGTGCATCACGAGTTTTCTGAAATTCCATTTGTGCGCGAAGACATGACGCAGTTGATCCTGCAGGTCAAACAGTTGCGCCTGCTGCTGCATGGCGAAGACAGCGCGCGCCTGCGTTTGGAACACCGAGGGGCAGAAGGTACGGTCACCGCTGCGGATATCTGGGCGCCGCCGGAGGTACAAATCGAGAATCCGAGTTTGTATCTCTTCACGGTGGACGATCGCAACGTGAATATAGAAGTGGAATTCGAAGTGCAATCCGGTCGTGGTTTCAGCCCGGCCGAAGAACGGGGCCGCTTGCCGATTGGTGAACTTCCGGTTGATGCGATTTTCAGCCCTATCAAGCGCGTCAATTTCGAAGTGGATCGCGCCCGCGTTGGTCAGCGTACCAATTACGACAAGCTCGTGCTGGAGCTCTGGACCGACGGCACAATCCGTCCGGAAGAGGCGATGGCGCAATCGGCGCAGATCTTGATGCATCACCTTAAAGTAGTTGCTGGCGTGGACGAAGAATGGTTCCAGTCAATCGAATTGCCGCAGCAGTACGATGATGAGCCTGCGTATCCGCCACTGTATGACAAGCCAATTGAAGAACTCGATCTGAGTGTTCGCGTATTCAATTCTCTTAAGCGTACTGGCATCACCTCTGTTGGCGATGTCCTCGATATGTTGAACCGTGGACCTGACGCTATGTTGGCGATTCGTAATTTCGGCGAAAAGTCCCTGGATGAACTGGAACAGAAATTGCGGGAAAAGAACTACTGGCCCTTGGAAAAGGACAAGGCTGAATAGCCGGCAAGTGAGGCGCAATCATGCGACATCGAATTCGTGGGAAAAAGCTTAATCGCAGTGGCAGCCATCGCAAGGCGCTGCGGATGAACCTGGCCAGCCAACTGTTCGTACATGGTCGGATCAAAACTACGTTCCACAAGGCGAAGTTTGTCCAAGGGCATGCCGAACGATTGATTACCATCGCCAAACGCGGCCTGGCAAAGGCAGAAGAGCGCGGGGACGACATGGTTTCTGTTCATGCGCGGCGGCAGGTCGCGCGACGATTGAATAACGATCGCGTGCTTGTCGGCAAAGTCTTCGATGAATTGGCGCCACTTTATGCCGATCGCCCGGGTGGTTACACACGTATATACAAGTTAGGGACACGCAAGGGCGACAATGCGGAGATGGCGCTGATCGAATTGGTCGATTATTCGACCGAGGATTGATCTGCCAGAGGACGATGAAGCGCTTTGTAGCGAAGCTTGCATACGATGGCAAAGGGTATTTTGGTTTCCAGCGTCAGCCGGAGCCGACGCCTACAATCCAGCGAACGCTCGAAAGCGCTATTGGGCGAGTCACTCGGCAGCAGGTTACAGTGATTGCGGCCGGAAGGACGGATACCGGGGCACATGCCCAGGGGCAGGTTGTCGCATTTGATGTGGAGTGGAATCACTACGAAAGCGATCTTTTGCGGGCGATTAACTCGGAGCTTCCGTTGGATATCGCACTGCAATGTATTTGGAGGCAGGATGGTTTCCACCCACGTTTCGATGCGCTCTGGAGGCAGTACGTTTATCGCATCGCGACGCCCATTGTCAGGAATCCACTGCTAGTGGGGCGGGTGTGGCAGCTTGTCGGGCAAGGTCTGGATTTCGGCGCGCTGCAGGATGCAGCTGCACAATGCTTGGGCAAGCGCGACTTCGCAACTTTTGGCACTGCGCCGCAAGAGGGTAGCAGCAATACGGTTCGTGAGGTGTTGTGTTCAATGTGGGAGTTGGAAGAGAAGGATGAAGGCAGCTTTTTTACCTATCGTGTACGCGCGACAGCGTTTCTTTATCATATGGTGCGGCGCATGGTCGGAACGATGGTGCAAGTTGGCATTGGCAAAATAGACCTTAAGGATTTCAAGGATATACTGTTGAGCTGCGAAATTCAGCGGGCGAAACTGCTGGCGCCAGCCGCAGGATTAGTTCTTGAAGCCGTGGGTTATCCATCGCTCGAAGTCAATGAGTCGATTTCAAGGCGGCCTTCCGCGCTAGCGCCGGAATCGAAACTGGAGTGAACAAAATGAAACAGAAAATACAGACAACGTACGCTACGACACCCTCTGTTATCGAACGTGGCTGGTGGGTGATAGATGCGCAGGGCATGACGCTTGGCCGGCTCGCGTCAAAGGTGGCGCCGATCTTGCGCGGCAAGCACAAGCCCTATTTCACACCGCACCTCGATACCGGGGATCATGTAATCATTGTCAACGCGGACAAGATCCATGTAACTGGCAAGCGCATGGATCAGAAGAAGTACTATCGTCATAGTGGTTATCCCGGTGGCTTGAAGACGATGACCCTGCGCGAATTGATGAAGCGGTATCCAACGCGCGCGCTCAAGTTTGCCGTCAAGGGGATGTTGCCAAAAGGCCCCCTGGGGCGTCAAATGATGACAAAACTGAAAATATACGCGGGTACGGATCATCCGCATCAAGCGCAGCAGCCGCAAGCCCTTAAAGTTTAGGCTTGCCCGAATTGCGCAAGTAACACTGGAAAAGGAGCGAAGAAATGTCAGCACAATATTACGAGGGGATCGGCCGCCGCAAGTCGTCTTCGGCGCGCGTGCGTCTGTTCCCGGGTGGTACAGGCCTGTTCATCATCAACGGCAAAGAAGGGCACGAGTACATGCCGCGCCTGGGCGATATGCAACTTTGCATGGCGCCCTTGACCCATATCGGGCAGGAGCGTAGTTACGACGTATCCGTGCATGTTAATGGCGGTGGCGTCTCCGGGCAGCGTGACGCAATCCTTCTTGGCATCGCCCGCGCTTTAGAGAAGATTGATCCGGACTTGCGCGGTACCTTGAAGCGAGAAGGCTTCCTATCACGTGACGCGCGGGTCAAAGAACGCAAGAAGCCGGGTCTCAAACGCGCGCGCAAGGCTCCCACCTATACAAAGCGCTAGTGCCTATCGAATTCAGTCATCGTAGCAGCCATTTGCTTGCAAAAACATTTGGCTGCTTTTATTTTCCCAAGTTCTAGTGCGATTACACCACTCATTTGATGAATTAATCGTACACGGGTTCGATTATTTCGCTGACAGATCGTGGGATGCGAATAAGTGCAAGGTATACATTGCCACAAAAAACGCGCGCATTCGCGCAGGCGCTTTGGCGCACGACGTAGAATTGTAACGGACGAATGTCGATGATTACGGTGATAGGCTTAGGTCCCGGCTCAATGGAAGACATGTCCTTGCGAGCATGGGGCAAATTGCAAGACATCGACACCCTCTACCTGCGCACCCGCCGACATCCCTGCGTTGATTCATTGCCCGCGCATTTGGACATTGTCAGCTTCGATCACGTATACGAGGCATATGACGATTTTGATGATGTCTATCGCGAAATCTGTGACCGTCTTGTCGCAGTCGCGCGATCGGGAGTCGATCTTGTTTATGCCGTTCCGGGTGACCCGTTGGTGGGGGAAGCCACGGTGACGCGGCTGGTGCAGCTAGCAACTTCAGAACCCCTGGAATTGGAAATTATCAATGGCATTAGTTTCATAGAGCCATGCCTGTCTCTTCTTGGAGTGGACGCGCTCGATGGGTTACAAATACTTGACGCGCTGGAGGTCGCAGCGCAGTATCATCCTTCGATCAATCCGGCCAAACCCGCCTTGCTGGCACAAGTCTACAGTCAAGCCGTTGCGTCGAACCTCAAACTCACATTGATGAATCAATATCCCGACACCTCTCGGGTTAAGCTGATCCACGGCGCCGGGCGAGACCAGGCGCTTGTCGAAGAAGTGTGTCTCTACGAAATCGATCGTAGCGACAAGATCGACGTCATGACGTCGATATATTTGCCGGCTATCGATCCGCTTAGTAGTTTTGAGGCTTTTCAGGACATCATCGCTCATTTGCGCTCGCCTGAAGGCTGCCCCTGGGATTGCGAGCAAACCCATCAGTCCTTGCGCCCCTTTTTGATCGAAGAGACCTACGAAGTGCTGGACGCGTTGGATGCTCAAGATGCTCAAGCGCTCTGTGAAGAGCTGGGCGACCTGTTACTGCAGATCGTTTTGCACGCGCAGATCGCCGTCGACGATGGCGAATTCTTCATGACGGACATCTTGCAGCGCCTCAATGAAAAGATGGTCCGACGGCATCCTCACGTCTGGGGCGATGTCGATGTACAAGGCGATCCGCGAAAGGTGACCAGCAATTGGGAAGCCATCAAACGGTCCGAGCGAGCAGGCGCCGGCATTAAGGAACGCTCGCTTCTCGATGGAGTGCCTCAAGGCGCCCCGGCACTGCTTGTCGCGCATCGATATTCGCAACGTGCCTCCAAAGTCGGCTTCGACTGGCCAGACGCTACTGGAGTTGAGCAGAAGGCCAGGGAGGAGATCGACGAGATCTTCGCGGCTCAAACTAGAGCAGAAAAGGTACAAGAAATCGGTGATCTCATATTTGTATTGGTGAATTGGCTGCGCTGGCTTGGCGTCGACGACCCTGAAAGCCTAATGCGTGAAATCAATACCAAGTTTTACCGTCGTTTTGCGTATGTGGAAACACGCGCAAGGGAGAAAAGCGGGGCGCTTTCGGATTACTCGCTAGACGAACTCGATGAGTTCTGGCAGGCGGCGAAGCGTGCCGGTCTCTGATGACGACATCTCCTGCCACGCTGGAAGGTGCGCTTTCTGTTTCGGCAGCACTCAAGGCCGCTAGACGCGACATATTTGAAATCTTGATCGATCGGGACAAGCGCTTTGATCAGCGGCTTGATGAGATACGCCGTCACGCGAATCAGGCGACAATTAAGTTGACATATGTTCCCTCAACCAAGATAGAAGAATACGCGACAGGCAATTCTCACGGCGGCGTGGTCGCGCTGGCAGGCTCACGGCGATTCGAATGTCTCGCAGATCTGATCCCACCAGACAGGTCCGCGTTTGTCGTCATGCTCGATGGGATTGAAGACCCCTACAACTTTGGCTTCGCTGTTCGCGCGCTCTACGCTGCCGGAGCCGACGGCTTGGTCTTGCGCAGACGCAACTGGACGAGTGCTAGCGCGGTCGTTGGACGATCCAGCGCGGGCGCGTCGGAGTTGATGCCGATAGCGCTTGCCGACGACGTTATGGAAGCGGCGGACTTCTTTCGTCAGCGTGGGCTGATCGTAGCCACCGCGGCGAAGTCTACCGCAAGCGTTTCGCTGTTCGAGGCGGAGCTGGCCCAGCCCGTCTTTGTCTTGATCGGCGGCGAGCGTCGTGGTGTCACACGTTCTTTTCAGCGGCAGGCAGATCTATTGCTGGAAATCCCCTACGGACGCCCCTTTGAGCAATCGCTGGGTACGGTCAGCGCTGTTTCAATCCTCGCCTATGCAGTGATGCGACAACGGCGCCATTCCGGCAGAAGCATTGATGAATGATGCGGGAACCGGTGCTCCTGACAGAGGCGTAAGGCCTCTGCGCTTATCGAGCCTTGGCCAAGCTTTAACCCTATCTTGCTGTCGCGATTTTCGAACCTCTGGTAGTATGCCAGTAAGCCACGCTCAAAGCATATCGCATCAGGAGTTTATCGATGAAAGCAGTCATTCTTACGGCTGGGCAGGGCACTCGTTTGCGCCCGGTCACCTTGACAATGCCCAAGTCACTGGTCCCCGTCGCCAATCGCTGGCTGATTGCCTACGCCATAGATGTGCTCAAACTGGCTGGCCTCAACGATATCGGAATCGTAGTTAATAGCTTGAACTCTCCAATTGTCGCGCTGCTTCGCGACGGGAAGTCGCTCGGAGTGAATATCGAATACATCGTGCAAGAAAAACAGAAAGGGCTGGCACACGCAATCGGACTTTGCCAGGCATTCGTCGGCGACGACCCTTTTACCGTGTTCCTCGGTGACAATATATTCCAGGACAAAATGACCGCGTTGTTGACCTCATTCGCTGATTCCGGCGCGGAAGCGAAAATTGTGCTGGGCGAGGTGCCGGACCCGACACGCTTCGGCATTGCGAAAATTGACCAGGGTCGCATTGTTCAAGTGGTTGAAAAGCCGCAAGACCCGCCCTCTAATCTGGCAATTACTGGCGTCTATCTATTTCGCAAGTCGATTTTTGACGCGATTAGCCGTATCAAGCCGTCTGGACGCAACGAACTGGAAATCACCGATGCTATTCAGGTGCTGATCAGCGATGGACATCCGGTCGAGTCATATGAATTGACCGGATGGTGGATCGACGCCGGTAAGCCCGACGCCATCATCATGGCGAATCAGTTGGTACTGGAGGAACTGCCCTACACGCCGGCGCCGGAGAACGGCGGACAAGTCGAGGGCAAAAGCGAAGTATCGCACCGCGTCTTGATCGGCCATAACAGCCGCGTGATCGACAGCGTTATCCGCGGTCCGGTGATTATCGGCGCCGGAACCATCATCCGAAACAGTTACATTGGCCCCTATACGGCGCTTGGAGACAATGTGGTTGTCGAAGGCAGCGAAATTGAAGCCAGCATTGTGATGAAAGACTGCGAAATTCGCAACATTCAGGGCCGTATCGATCGGAGCTTGTTAGCAGATAGCACGCGTGTTACCTCGGCGCCGCACATGCCGGATGCTCATCGGTTTGTACTGGCGGAAAACAGCTACGTGCAATTCTGATCGAGCGCGGCTGCGCTCATTTTAGCGGGCGTGGTGGCAAGAGCCCTTTATTTGCCAGGAAGCTGTCGTCCGGTCCCTGCCAACCAACTAGCGCAAAGTTCACTTTATCCCGGTGATCGAAGATGACGCCCTCAAATTCAAGTAATTGACGCTGATCGTTTGCCTGTGCGCTGCCATTAGGAAAGCTGATCTTGCCTTGACTGTTGATGACGCGATGCCATGGGATGGACTTCCCGCGCGGAGTTTTGCGAAGCGCGGTGCCGACCCAGCGCGGAGCGAGGTTTTTCATTCGGATTGGATCCATATCGTCTTCTGGCGGGATCATCGAGGCGATCTGACCGTAGGTGCTGACCTTGCCGGGAGGGATCTGGCGAACTATTTCCCAGACAGTTTCAAAGAAGCTACGTGCGTTTGGGGGATTAAACATCAGCGCCTCGGCAAAAGCAGGCCCGATTCAATGAGCCGCATAATATGATGTGTCAAAGAGATCCGCGAGGATAAATGCATGCAAATGATAGGCTTGACTATCGCTGTCAATCGGATAGATAGCATGGTCGAATTCTACAATGCCGTATTTGATGCCCAACTCAAACCCACCGTTCATATCGGTGAACAGCAATTCTACGGCGGCAAACTCGGCGAATTGGAGTTGACGCTTTGCCCAAATGCGATTGCCGGTGTCGTTGCCGATCAGAATCGGCAACAGTTTCGTTTCGCCGTTGACGACATCGCAAAAGTGATGAAACAGGGCACAAAACATCACGGCTGCGAGATTAACCCGATTGACGAGTATAAAGGCGCAAAAGTGGCGTCCCTCGCCGATCCAGATGGCAATACGATCGAGTTTGTCGAGCTATTGTCATAGCTTGTCAGTGTCAATGCTGCGTAAGAGTTCGTCAGGCGAAGGCGCGTAGTTGCCCAAGTGCCGAACGACAATGCCGCTTGCGTAATTCGACAGTAGCACAGATGCTTCGGCATCAAGCCCGGCTGCCAGCGCCAGGGTAATAACCGCTATTGCCGTGTCACCCGCGCCGACTGTGTCAAAAACATCGCTCACCTCAGGTGTTGGACAGATTGTCGTGCCCGCAGACCTTGCAAGGGCCACGCCTCGGCTGCCCATAGTTATGACTGTGGCCCTCTTGACAGCAAACTGCCGATGAAGGTACAGAGCGGCTTCGCAGTAATCCGAGTCCGTCGACAAGTCGCGGTTGAGATATCGCTCTGCGTCCGCGGCGTTGCATTTGACGACGTCAACTTCGGCAAACTGAGCAAAATTCCCTTGTACGTCTGCTGTCAGCAATACGCCGTGCTGACAGCACAAGTCCCGCACATGCTGCACCAAAGTCGACGTCAGCAATCCTCCATGATAGTGCGACAACAGGACGGCGTCCACCGAGCCAATAATGTCACCCATGAATCCGACGATTTGAGCTTCTGTCGCCTCACTGATGGCATCACGCGATAAGGTATCGATGCGCGTGACTTGCTGCGGGAAGCGCAGCCCCATGTGTGCCATGATCCGCGTCTTCACTGTGGTCGGTCGATCGGCGACGGTAATGATTCCAGCCGTGTCTATGCCTTGATCGATGAGTACCTTGGCCATTTTAGCGCCGCTATCATCGGCGCCAATCGCGCCGACCTGTATGGCCCGGCTGCCCAGGGAGACGATATTTGCGGCCGGATTGGCAGCGCCACCGGCGATGTAATGTTTTGACTCCAATTCCAAAACCGGTACCGGCGCTTCTCTGCTCAAACGTGTGGCGCGCCCGGTGATATATTCGTCGAGAATCACATCGCCGACGACAACGACAGTCTTGTTCGCAAAGCGCGCTACGGTACTTTTCAGCTTCGTTGACATACGCACAGATCTCGCTAGGATACTCGCCGAGCCCCGCCAGTTTACATCAGCGCGTTCGGTATACGATAGACTCGAGTTGCGGACGAGACCTAGCGCTATCGCTGGCGCAAAACCGCTAAGGCAAATCGCGGCAGACGCAACATACGCCGGAACCTCCAGGGCTGGCGCAGCAGACGATAACACCACTCCAGGCCGCGTCTTCGCATCCACTCCGGCGCACGTGGTACTGCGCCTGTAATAAAGTCCAGCGATCCGCCAATCCCCATCGCCATGGTAACGTTGAGGCGCGACAGATTGCGCGCAATCCACTTGTCTTGTTGCGGCGCTCCATATGCCACAAAAAGGATATCCGCCTTTGCCTCGTTGATCATAGCGACGATATCGTCTTCTTCGCTTTCAGCTGGACTGCCTCCATAGGTACCGGCGACTACTAGCCCGGGATGACGCCGGCACAGGATAGCCGCTGCCTCTTGGGCGATCCCCTGGCCGGCTCCCAAAAAGAAGATTCGCCAACCACGTTCGGCAGCTTGACGCGCGATCAGCGGCACGCCATCAGAGCCGGTGATCCGCTCGACAATCGGACTGCCAAGACGTCTGCTTGCCCAGAGCAATCCGATGCCATCGGGTAGGCATAGCGCAGCCCGATTTAGAATCTGGAAAAAGATCGGATCTTGACGCGCGATCACGATGAACTCCGGATTGACCGTACAGACGTGATGGGGCCCTGATTCGGCGTTGACCCATTCGTCTATGCGTTGCATCCAAGCCTGATAACTTATCCCGTCCACTGGCACGTCCAGAATGTGAATTCTATCCGCCTGGTGATTGTCTTTGTTTTCGACCGTCGCCGCCGATTTGATGTGCTCTTTATTGACAGGCGGACCCGGCTCAAGGACAGTTACGGCAGCATCAAGTATCTGGCGCGATGTCACAAGTTTCATGCAGGTGCGCGCTACACAGCCTTCACGGGCGCCAATTGTATGCCCCACATAGCTGCAGGGACTGCATGCCACGCCGCTGCGCTGTACCGACGCGTGCCCGCCAGCGGTCCAGGGTCCCCAAGCCTCTTGATTGCTGGGTCCAAAAATACTGACGACGGGTGTACCTGTTGCGGCGGCCATGTGCATGACGCCACTATCGGCGCCAATGAACAGGTCTGCCCGGCGAAGCACATCTGCCAGCTGCGGCAGAGTCGTTTTCCCGACCAAGTTAAGCGGTTCGAAGTTCATCTGGCGCGCCGCATCCAGGCTATCGTCAGCGCTTTGACCGACCAAAACGATATGAGCGTTGTAGCGGGACTTTAGTTGGACCGCCACTTCGGCGAAGCGCCCGGGCGACCAACGACGCGCCTTGCTGTACCCGCCGCTGCCGGCATGCATGACCACAATCGGAGCGTCTTGCAGTTCGTCCATGGCAGACGAGACCGTTGCCGAACTCTCGCTATAGACCTGCGCCGGGCGCGCTGCAGAAGAAGCGCCGACAAGCGATACCAGATCCAGCCAGTATTGCGCTTCGTGTTTGTAGCCGAATCCTTTGTCGGCCAGCGAATCTGTTAAGAAGTTGGCATTCTCGTTTTGCAAACCGATGATACGTCTGGCGCCGGATACTTTGGCGATAAACCGGAATTTGAATAGGCCGGCAGGTAAAGTGAAATGATGAAAGAAAATGATCGTATCATATGTGCCACGGCGAAGTGACAGCAGTCTGCCCAAGTTGGCAGGGGATAATAGGGCACGGGTGGCATTTTGTTTGCCCTTGTGAAATGGAATGCCCGCGTCGATCAAACCGGGGGGTACAATTTTGATGGCGTGACTGGACGCCAGGAGATCGATTCTGGAACTGGGCTTGGCTTCGCGCAGCGCGGCTATTGCCGGTGTCGCCAATACCAGATCCCCGATGTCTGCCAGTTGCACCAGTAGTATTCGATCGCCTGTCATCGCGTTGTTGCCTGTCGTCGCGCTCCCATTTGATTTGCATTGTAGCAAATCATCTTCTGATCACTCATCGCCTTGGCTGGAATTCGTCGAAGATCGCGTGGAGTCGATTGGCGGCGCGCTGCCAGGTAAACGAGGCAGCTTGCTGCTTTCCTTTCTGAATCATGCTATCGCGCAGGCTGGAATCGTCGCTATAACGCCGCATGGCGGCGCTGATTGCTGCTGTATCTTGGGGATCGACCAGTAGTCCCGCATCACCGACAAGTTCCGGCAAGCTCGAAGAATTACTGGCGATTACCGGCGTTCCGCAGAGCATGGCTTCGATGACAGGAAAGCCAAATCCTTCGTAGAAGCTGGGGAACACAAGCGCTAACGCTTCATGCAATAGCGCGCCTTTGTCCCTCTCGTCGATATAGCCGAGCGTTCGCACGTTCTCTACGCCAACCAGCCAACTTACGTCGAAGAGCCTGCCTCTTCCTCCTGCCAAAACGAGTTCGGTTTTCGTGTCGCCAACCTGTTGTTGCCAATGCTCAAAGGCTCTGACCAAGCCTTGGATGTTCTTACGAGGCTGCAAGGTGCCGATGAAGAGGAAGTATCGTGCCGGCAGGTGATACCGCTCCCGAACACGCGCGATATCGGTCGCTTCAAATCGTAGAGAATGCGCGTCTACGCCGGGATAAAGTACACGTATCTTTTCTCCAGGAGTTCCGTGAAAGTGGCGCAAATCATCAGCCGTCGCGTGACTGTCCGCCAACACCAGCGTGGCTCGGTGTTGGCTGTAGGCTGTGGTCATCTTGAGATAAGTACGCTGCAATTTCGGGTGGGTTGACGGGAAATACTTGTAACCCAGGTCGTGCACGGTGACAAGCGCCTTGCCCGGGAAAAGCAATGGCAAGGTATGTGCCGGAACCCAACAGACATCGGGCCTCGATGCCCAGAGTTCTCTTGCGAAACGCAAATGCGTCCAGGCGCGCGGCCAAGGCACGACAACTTGCCTTGTCATCTCGTTGGAGGGGAAAATATCATCAGCAGGCGCATCGCGAAAATAAAGTGCGATTTGGTGCGGTTCGTCTTGAGACAAGTTTGCTGCGACGAAGGCCTGAATCAAACGCCGCGCATAGTTTTCTGTGCCGGTTGGTCGGTCTACCGTGGTTCGGCTGGCGTCAATTGCGATTCGAAGAGACATGATATAGCTGCGCCTGGAAACCAGCGGCGAAGCAAAGACTCATGCTAATTGCTTCAGCGTTAACCCCGCTACCACAGGTCGCTCTCAAGATTTAGGATTTGGTTTCAGTATAGACCGGCGCCAAACCTGCAACAAGTCCGCTGGCTCAAAGGCTCACGACCTTCGCGGAAGCTTTCTCGTCTGCGAGGACATGTCGCGTATCGACAATGACCCGGCTATTCGTCGCGACCTCGCACCAATCAAATGCAGTGTGATCGGTTGCGATCACGACGCAGTCCGCCTTCTGCAATATAGCGGGACAAAAAGCTTGTGACGACATGCGTAGATCGTTTTCCAGACGTATTTCCGGCACATGAGGATCGCAGTAACTTACCTCGGCGCCTTTCTGCCGCAATAGGCTGATTATGTCGAGTGCGGGGCTTTCTCGTACGTCGTCAACATCGCGTTTGTAGGCCACGCCCAGAATGACGATGTTTGAACCACTAACCGCTTGTTGCTGCTCGTTGAGCGCGCCGGTAATCTTGTCGAGGACGTAGATAGGCATTGATGCGTTGATTTCGCTTGCCAACTCGATAAAGCGGGCGTTGTAATTCAGTGTTTTGAGCTTCCAACTTAAGTAATGTGGATCCACTGGAATGCAGTGCCCTCCAAGCCCGGGACCAGGGAAAAAGGGCATGTAGCCGAAGGGTTTAGTTGCTGCCGCGTGAATAACTTCCCACACATCAATGTTGAGCTTGTCACACATCAGCGCCATCTCGTTGACCAAGCCGATGTTGACAGCACGAAATGTGTTTTCCAACAGTTTCACCATTTCTGCAGCGGTAGGGGACGACACTTGGATAACTTCATCGACGGCGGACTCATATAAGGCCGCAGCCACTTGCGTGCAGTGTTCGGTGATGCCGCCAACGACTCTGGGTGTATTGCGGACAGTAAAGTGCTGATTGCCCGGGTCAATACGTTCGGGAGAAAACGCGATGAACACGTCTTTGCCAACTTCCCAGTCTTCGCGCAGGATTTCCGGAAGAATGATTTCCTCGGTCGTTCCCGGATACGTGGTGCTTTCCAATACGATCAGCATGCCCAGCCTACAGACTTTTGCAATCGATTGAGTAGCGTCCAGGATGTGAGACATATCAGGATCGCGCGTTTTGCGCAACGGAGTCGGTACACAGATGCTGATGGCGTCTACCGAGCGCACCTGGTCGTAGCAGGTTGTCGCGCGGAAGCGTCCGGCTTTCACCAATGTCTCCACACGTAGTTCTGGGATATCCGCAATATAGCTTTGGCACGCGTTAATCTTGTCTACTTTTTCTTCGTCCACATCCACGCCCACGACCGTGAAGCCAGCTTCGGCAAACTCAACCGCCAGCGGCAAGCCGACGTAACCCAAGCCGACGACAGCAATAGTCGCATTTCGTGCAGCGAACTTGTCTAGCAGATCTCTTTTGTGGGTCATATAGGTCCTTTGCGCAAGGTGCGCCCAGGTAAATTATATTACGCGCCAAACATGCGCAATAGACTGAGATCAACGAATGCCACTGCGCGCGAAACTCTCGACGAATTGGCGTTGGAAGAGTACAAATATAATAATCAACGGCGTGATTACGATCAGTGTGCCCGCCATTAATTGTCCGTAAAAGGCCCCCTGATCCGTGGTCTTGATCAGCTTGTTTAATCCCACCGTCAGAGGTCTGATTTCTTGCGACCGGGTGATAATGAAGGGCCATAGGAACTCGTTCCAATGTGTACTGACGGACACCAACGCAAGCGCAAGATATGCAGGTATCGCGTTGGAGATATAAACGTGGCGAATGACTTGCAGCAGGTTAGCGCCATCAATTCGTGCCGCTTCGTCTAATTCAATAGGGATTTCGCGAAACGTCTGCCGCAGCAATAGCACGCCGAACGCCGATCCCCAATAAGGGATCATTAGCGCAATCCGAGTATCGAACAGGCCTAGAAAGTTTATCATTCGGAAGTTCTGCACCAGCAGAACTCCAGATGGGATCATCAATTGCAAGAGAATGATCATCAAGAGTAGATTTCGCCCGAAGAATTTCAGACGGGCAAAGGCATAAGCTGCGCAAGTGGCGGTGAAGAGCTGCACGAGAAGCGTGCCCGCGACAAATACGAAACTATTGAGATAATGCAAGCTCCAGGGAGCTATAACTAGCGCCCGCCGATAGTTGATCAAGGTGATTTCGCTGCCGAAAAAGATGTTGCCATTGGTAACGGGTTCCGCCTCTGGGCGGAAGCTGACCAAAATCGTGAAAACCATGGGAATAAGAAACACCACTGCCAACGATATTTTGAGGATGGTAGCGAGTCTGGGCAGAATCCCCGGTGCCTTGTTCATTAGTCGTTCCCGTCGCGCTCGAAGAGCAGGAAATTGCTAAGGGTAAACGTCAAGACAACGCCGATCAGAATGATAGTCATCGCGTTAACGTAGCCCCAGTTCCGCCGTTCAGAGATATTCTGGAAAATCAGGTACAGCAGTAGATTGGCGCTGTCGGCGGGTCCTCCTTCGCCCAGCGCCTGAAGTTGCTCCACAGTTTGAAAGGCAAAGATAAAGGAAATCACAATGACGAAGAGCAGGGTACGCCGCAGCAGCGGCAAGGTAAGAAAGGCAAACTGCTCTACGTCGCCCGCGCCGTCAAGCGCGGCTGCTTCATAGAGATCGCGCGGGATAATCTGCAAACCGGCTAGGAAAAAGATCATAAGATATCCAGCTTGCTTCCAGATGTTAACGATGACCACGGAGGCCAGCACAAGATTGCGATCGCCGAGCCAATTCAAGCCTGGGTGACCGATGGACTTTAAGATGGCATTTGCCAGTCCGATGCTATCGGAAAAAATAAAGGACCAGATGCTGGCTGCGCCGATGAGAGGCAGCAGCGATGGATAGAACACCGCAAACCGCCATACGCCGAGGAGTGGTTGTTCACGGTTGAGCAATATCGCCAGCAGCAGTCCAAGCGGCACACCGATGCCAACGGTGGCCAGCGCAAAAACGATGGTGTTTCGAAATGTGCGCAAGAAGCGCGTTCCCATGTAGTGGCTGTCGTCGAAAAGGTCGTTGAAATTCTGTATGCCAACGAATTGAGGCGGCTTGCCGGCCGAATTTAGGCCTCGCGCCGGTTTGTGAAGACTATCGTTAACGGTTTTGACTGCAGGCACCACATTGAACAGCAGCACGAGAATCAGCGTAGGCGCAATGAGCAGGTATGGTATGGCGACGGAACGTAGAGGTTTTCGTGGTGTATTCATGGACATCGCTTTGCCAGTAACAGGAATGGCGAGCGAATCGCGAAAAGCAATGGATCTAAGAAGACACGAATCGCATGGCGATACCAACACGCATCTGTTTTAGAAACTCTTCCAGACGGTAGCACGCTATTTCATCGCAATGCCGCTGGAGACAAAAACGGGCGTGCCAAGCGGCACGCCCGTTCCAGCTTAACGGTATTCGGCTAGGATGCCGTCGATTTGCGCTTGAGCCGCATCCATCGCCGCCTGCGCATCTTCTGATTCGCTAGTCAGAATGCTCTGCAGAGTACCATTGATGATGCCCTGTATGGTGATCGTCGCATAGCTTGAGAACTCCTTCCCAACGTATTGCAATTGATTCCGGGCAACCAGGTAATGAGGGTATTCCATGGCGAGGGACGCCAATGGCTCCGTCTCCCAAGCTGTCGCATTGGAGGCGATGTATCCGGTGGTCGCGCCCCAGTCTGCCTGGACCTCCGCCGACGCAAGGAAGGTCACCCACTTCCAGATCGCGTCCAACTCGGCGTCGGATTTGCTGCCGTCGTCGAAAATGTAGAGATTGCCGCCGCCCGTCGGTGCGCCGTATCCAGTGCCATCGTCGCCAGCCGGTCCACTGGGCAGGTACCAGACACCCACTTCGAAGTCAGCATCGCGCAGAATACGCGTCAAGTTTCCCGTCGTGTGATAGATCATCGCCGCTTGTCCGGCCAGGAATGCCGTGGGCGTATCGCCCCAAGCGGCTCCGCCAGCGGGTCCAACACCGAGGTCGGTACCCAGCGAGCGAACGAACTCAACCGCCGCAACTGCTTCCGGCGTGTTGAAGAATACTTGCGTGGGATCTTCGCTGACTATATTCTGTCCGTAGGCAATGGCGAAACTCTGGTACATCCAGATTGGAAAGCCACCCGCGACCGGCACCAGCAATCCGTCGCGATCGTCGGTTGTAAGCGCTTGCGCGATCTCGACCAGTTCCGCATTATTGGTCGGCGGCGAATCGTAGCCCGCTTCGGCCAGCAAGTCGGCATTGTAATAGAGGATCGGCGTGCTGCGCTGGAAGGGGATGGACCAGACATTGCCGTCGTTGTCCAGACCGTTGCGCATGAGCGCCGGGAAGAAATCAGCCACGAACGCCTCGCCGCCTTCCATGCTGTCAATGAAATTCTGCGCGGGAACGATGTATCCCTCTTCGGCAAAACTGTAGAGATCGATTGACAGCATTACCGCGACATCGGGTCCGGCGCCGCCTCCCTGAAGTTCGGTCAATATGGCGTTGCGTGTGTCGGTGTAGCTGCCTGTGAATACGGGATTGATGGTTATGCCGGGGTTCTGCTCCTGGAAGGTGTCGGCGTAACTTTGGAAGATGCCCTCGGCGTCATTGGCTGTTGCCGACGGGAAGTAAAAGTCGATGACGACGCTGTCCTGCGCAAAAGCTGAGCTAGTCAGCAACAGTGATATGACAAAGATAATCAAAGCACTAACGCGGTAACTCATTATCAATTCTCCTTTGAGATTAGGTAGATACAGGATGTGACTAAGGGTATTCTAGCGCAAATACGGCGATCGACGCGAATAGCAACGCGCTCTTCCGGAAAACAGGGAGAGCGCATTTTTGATTTGCAGCCAATCACTCAGAAACGCGACCTAGATAGCGATGTCACGTCTCTCGTATTGATAGAGTGAGGCTAGCACCAGGACTGCGGAAACGACGATAAATCCAGCGATATGCGGCCAGATGAAGCCGTTGGTCAAGATGTCGCCAGCATTGTAGTAGGTCAGGAACGAAATGGCGCCAATGGGCTCGGCTACTGTTCCTTCCGCGACCGCGCCAATCGCCTGTAGCATGTAGCTTGCAATGACGAATGCAGTGACGATGCCAAGCGCGACCGCCCGACGTCTTACGATCACCGCGATCAGCATGGTTGCCGCCATGATGAACACCATCATGGGAATCAAGTAGAAGGTGATCTCCGCCAGACGAGTCACATCGAGTTCGACTCCCGCGAGCAAAACGCCCAGATGCATCCCGAGGTAGATCAACACGACCACGCCGACTATGCTGACGCCGTAGGCAATGAACTTTTCAACGATCACCTGCGCTCTTTGCACCGGCAAACTCAGCAGCACGTCCATGGTGCCGGTGTCCTCCTCGTTGGCGGTAATGCGCATGCCCATGACGACAGGATAGACAGCGAAAATTAACGCGGACTTGCCGAAGAAGCCCATGGCGACAAAGCCTTCGTTGGTGGCAAATATGTCCAGTTCTTTGCCGATGCCGATCATCGCAAGAATAATCGGGGGAAAGCTCCCCAGCAACTCTTTCATGTCTTGCATATCGAAAAGCGGCACCATCAGCACGACCAATAGAGCCATCGCTGCCAAGCCAACACCCCAATAGACCGTTTGCTTCCAGGTCTGCTTCAACGTTTCCAAGAAAACTGAACCAATCATCGTTCTGCCTCCTAAACGCCAATATCGCGGCTGACAAACATGCGGACGCAAAGTGCGAATCCTGCCAAGACTACTATGAGAAGGAGAAAGGTGTTTGCGGGATCGTAGTTCCCCAGCACAATCGCCTCCCCCTGAGTATAGTTGAAAAAGGACAGCCCTTGCATGAGATCTGCGATGGCGCCGCTGGCGGCGCCGCCGATCAGATTGAAAACGTAACTGAGAACGACAAATGCGGCGGACAAGCCAATGGCAAGGGCGCGGCGCCGTACGATCACGGCCAGCAGACCGGTAACGGTCATCACCAGCAATGTACCCGGATAGAGATTGAGAATGCTCATGAAGATCAGATCCATCTGCGCCTCTACGCCGAAGGCAACCAAGCCGAATAGTGTGATTGCCAGGCAAACAACCAGGATGCCCAAGCCAATCGTCGCGTAGCCCATCCAGCGTTCGAGAATGTATGCGGCGCGCGAAATTGGAAGCGACATGACGACGTCCATGACGCCGGATTGCTCGTCGTTGGCGCTGATGTTCATGCCGGCCATGACAGCAAAGACAGATAAGAATATGGCGGCTTCCGACACGAAGACCGATACGATCCAACCTTCAGAGCTGCGTAGCAATTCGACGCTGCTGGCGCCAAATGCTTGCAGCATTGCGGGCGGCATCGAGGCAAAGAGATCGGCGTAGCCTTGAATAATATCCGAGCTTGAGGCGATGAAATCGATGTAGAAACCGAGCACGCCCAAGCCTAGACCCCAATAGAGTACTTGCTTCCAGGAGGTCCGAAGCGTATTGGCAAAGACTGTCCCACTCATTGGCTTACCCCCGTTCCGTCGCTATAGTAGGCTAGGAAGATTTCTTCCAGCGAAGGCTCTTCTACACGCAGGTCCTTCACGTAACCGTCGCTGATCATGCGCAACAGGGGATCAAAATCGCCCACCAGGCGCATTTTTATGTGGGTTCCGTTGACGTCTACATGGCTGATCTCACTTGACTGCTGCAGTTGCCGCGCCAATCCCTCTGGAACGGCATCTCGAAATTGAACGTCAACCCAATGAAACTCAACGGTCATCAGCTTCTCAATCGATTCCACCGCTTTGAGATCGCCATCGCGCAAAATGCCGGCGCGGTCACAAATTGCTTGCACCTCGCTCAATATGTGCGATGACAGGAAGACTGTTTTCCCCTTGCCGCGAAACTCGTCCATCATTTCGTGAAAAGTCTGCTGCACCAGGGGGTCAAGTCCATTGGTCGGCTCGTCAAGGATGAGCAAGTCAGGTGAGTGCATCATGGCCAGGACCAGCCCGAGCTTGCGCTTGTTGCCGGATGACAAATCCCGAACTCGTTTGCTGGTATCTAGCTGGAGGCGCTCCGCCAACTCATCGGCCTGCTTGGGTATGCCTTTGGTATCGCCATGGACACTCGCGACGTAGTGGACAATTTGCCGGCCGGTGCGCCCTTCCCACAAGCTCAGCTCGCCGGGCAAAAACCCGACCCGCCGATGGATCTCCACACTATGATTGCGCACATCCATACCAAAGATCGAGGCGGATCCACTTGTGGGTCTGATCAAGTCAAGCAGCATGCGGATGGTTGTCGTTTTGCCGGCGCCGTTGGGACCCAGGTATCCGAAGATCTCACCTTGATTCACCTTAAGGTTGAGGTTTTGCAGCGCCGCTGTTTGCTTGGAACCCGAGCCGTACGTTTTCGAAAGGCCGTTGATTTCTATAATTGATGCGGACGCCATGATTCTCTCCTTTTTGCCAACAATAGCGTGAGTTGACGCCCTCTAAACATGCGTTCAACCTTTATCGATTATAGTCGGCACGTGGATTTGCTGTCAACGAAAATCGTATCAAGCTAATCACCCAATTTTTGGGGTGTACAGCGGTCGAAGCTCTGCGCAATTCACGAGAAAATAGTATTGGCTCGTCCAGACTTGCACTATGATTTGCCGATGACATTCGCGCCCAAATAGGGTCGTAAGACTTCCGGGACAACTACGCTGCCATCGGCCTGCTGGTTGTTCTCCATGATTGCGATCATTACACGCGGCGTGGCGAGGCCGCTAGCGTTTAGCGTGTGTACAAATTGCGTCTTGCGGCTGCCAGCAGGGTAATAGCGCACCATCGCCCGGCGCGCTTGAAAGGCTTCCGTATTGCTGCAGGAGCTAACCTCGAGCCATTCTTGGCAGCCCGGCGACCACATTTCGATATCGTATTTCTTGGTCGCGCTGAATCCCAGATCACCGCTTACGATTTCCAGACGACGATACGGTATCTCAAGCTGCGCGCAAATACCCTCGGCGTATCCTGTCATCGTTTCCAATTCGTCGTAGCTGGTTTCGGGCGTTGTGAATTTGTACATCTCCACTTTTTCAAACTGGTGGACGCGCTTGATGCCGCGAACGTCGCGCCCGGCGCTGGCTTTCTCGTTGCGAAAACAGGGCGTATGCGCGACATAATTCAGCGGCAGGTCCGCTTCCTCGAGGATTTCGTCTCGGTGCAAATTGGTGATCGCCACTTCGGACGTGGGTATTAGAAATCGGTCTTCACCGTCCAGTTTGTAGACCGTGTCCTGGAATTTGGGAAACTGCGCGGAGCCGTAAAGCATGTCGCCGTATACGAGATAGGGCACATAGACTTCGCTGAAGCCGTTCGCTCGCGCGGTATCCAGGAAAAAGCTGATCAAGGCTCGCTGTAAGCGAGCGCCCCAGCCCGTCAAGACAAAGAATCGGCTGCCGGCCAGCTTGACGCCGCGCTCGAAGTCGATAATGCCAAGCGCAGGGCCCAGATCCCAATGAGGTTTCGGCTCAAATTCGAATTCGCGGAATACGCCTTTGGGCGAGCTCGCGATGTTGCTCTCTTCGCTCTCAAAAACGGGTACGCTATGATGCGGCAGATTTGGGATCCAGAGCATATTTTCTTCGAGTTCGCTCTCGATGGCTTTTGCCTTGGCAAAGCCGTCATCATTCTTGCTCCCGATCTGCTTCAACGCCCCGATGAGATCATCGAAGGCCGAGCGTGTTTCCAGGTCTTCCTCCCGGGTAACGGGTGCGCTGCCTTCCATTAGGGCACTAGCGGCGTCAAAGTCTTGACGCTGCAACGCGCTGGCCGCCGCATGCGCGCGCGCAGCTTTCTCTCCGTCGTTCATCGTTTTGTTGCCGCGCAGTTTGCCCATGGCGCGGTTTAAAGTGTTTCGAGCTGCTTGCGCGGTTTCCGTCCTGGTCCGTATCTCGCGCCGCCTGGCATCCAGTTCCAGGATTTTATCAATGCGGGCAAGGGCTGCCTCGTCATAGAGCTTGGCGATTTTCTCTTTTACCCAATCCGGCTTTTCACGGATTAAAGCAATGTCTAGCATGTGTATTTTGTCTCCAGATGAGTTGATTTCACTAGCTGTAAATGCCGGTATCCGCTCGATTTTACCATGTGCCGTAGGCGCTGTCGCAATGCGTCATGCCCAATAAAAACGACACATGGCGCTAAGAGTCATGACCGGAGGATGTATTGGGGGAGGCAGACATGTAGCGAACGTGCGCCCATTCCGGAGCGTCGTCCGGCAGGGGACCGCGTATATCACGACGCAAACGACGACCGGCAATGGCCAAGCCTATAATGACATTGGCGATTATCAGGGCGTCAAAGAATTCCGGCGTTAGGAAATCCATGCTGTTCCTGTTCCTAATGTGCGCGGTCTACGCAACTTCAAGGCGCTACGAGGCATCATAGACCGTCGGTGCGGATTTCGCAAGCGTATCAGGCGTAGCGGTCCAAGAGCCGCTCGGCATAAAAGTGTGTCCAGTCCCCGTCTGGCGCTTCAGCCCTTTGCGATTGATCCAGTTCAACCAGGAGGTCGCGAAGCTGTGTGTGTTCTAATTTTGTCTCCAGCATCGTATTCAAATTGGCCGAGAGATAACTCGCGTACCAATCGGGCCAATCGGGATCGTCGCCGTCGGTTTCGATAAAGGCTTGATGGTGGGCTCGGCCGGCCCCGCGCAAGAGTGCCGCAATTGTGTTTCGCTTGTCTTCCATATGTGCTGGTCGCCTCCACTCAAATGATAGAAAGCCAGAAATCTGCGATTCTCATTTCTGTTAGCTCGTCTTCTACGCGATAGAAGTTTTCGTCTGTCATCACGAAGAGCTTGCCAGCGAACGCTTTGCGCAGATTCTGCAATTGCGCAAGCGATCCTTCCAGCGCATTTGCCATGCGAAACTCGATGCCTGCGTCAGCCATTGGCAGGTAGAGTGCGACGCGCCTCTTCTTTTCCGCCAAAGGAAGATCCAGCTGATATTCCACCTGCCGGACGGCGGCATCCAACATGAATTGGCCGCGAAGATCATTTTCGGATGGCGCGGACGCGCGCAGATGTGGATACAACAAGACATCCCGAATGCTGTCTCGATCAGTTAGCAGCATGACCATGCGATCGACGCCGCTGCCGAATCCGCCATTGGGTGGCATACCAAAGCGCATCGCCCGCAAGTAGTCTTCGTCCAAGGGCGCCGCCTCGTCCGATTCCTCGTCATAGAGGCGCTTCATTTCGACAAAACGCGCCTGCTGATCGCGCGGATCGTTCAACTCCGTGAAGGCGTTCCCCATTTCCATACTGTGGATGAAGAACTCAAAACGCTCGGTGTGGGTTTCACTATAAAGACGCTCCTTTTCGTCGACGGCGTCGGCAGCACTCTTAATGCGCTTGGCAAAAGGCGATACGTCGCGCGGATAGTCCTTGATGATCGTGGGCTGGATCAGGTGCCGCTCGATACGGTTGCCTAGCAGATGTTCGACGATCATTCGGCCCCAGGTATCGCCTCGGTCCAATCCATCCGCTAGCTGGCGCGATTGCAAATAATCGTAGAGCGTTTCGCGTGATGGATAATCCATGTAGTCGAATTCAAGATATTCTTGTACCGCCTCGCGAATGCTCAGCTGTTCCCAGGGCGGCGCCAAGTTCAACTCGACACCCTGATATCGAATCGTGCTTGACCCTGTGACCTGCTCGGCGGTATAAGCAAACATGCGCTCAGTGATGTCCATCACGCCTTGGTAATCGATATACGCTTTATAGAATTCCAGCATGGTAAATTCGGTATTGTGCTTGTAGCTGACACCCTCATTGCGAAAGTCGCGTCCAATCTCGTAGACGGCGTCATAGCCACCCACCAGCAGACGTTTCAAGTAGAGTTCGAAACTGATGCGCAAGTACAAATCTTGATGCAATTGATTGTGATGCGTCACAAACGGACGTGCGGCGGCGCCGCCATAAAGCGGCTGCAAGATTGGCGTTTCAACCTCCAGCATGCCCTCATTGTCGAGAAAGTCGCGCAGGGCTTTGATTATTCTGGCGCGCTTGATAAAAACCTCGCGCACGGACTTATTCACTGCGAGATCAGCGTAGCGCTGGCGGTAACGCGTTTCGGTGTCCTTGTACTCTCCGTATTCGATGATGCTGCCATCCTCGCGTCGCTGTTGTTTCACAACGGGCAATGGGCTGAGCGCTTTGCTCAGGATTCGCAGCTGCGAAGTATCGACACTGATTTCTCCGGCACGCGTGCGCATCATGGTTCCACTTGCCTGGACGAAATCATCGACGTCAATTAGTTTGCGCCGGATCATTTCGTAGGTTTCTTCGCCCAGCGCGTTCACCCGCAGGAAAAGTTGGACACGGCCACTCTCGTCTTCAATGTGCGCGAAAGATACTTTTCCTTTGCTGTTCAGACGCCTGATCCGTCCCGCGACTGAAACAGTCGTCGTACCGGCTGTTTCGCTCATAGATTCGTTTATGTGGAACGCTGCAATAGCCTCGGCAACGGTGTGGGTCCTTTCGCAGAGTCCCGGATATAGCGAGACGCCCGCCGCTTCCAGGCGATTGGCTTTCTCAAGGCGTTCCTTCTCGAGTTTGTTCGGTTGCCACATAATTCGCGGATGCGCTCCTGCTATGGGTTCGACCCGTACAATCAGAGCGGGCTTGCGCACGCTCTCGATGCAATGTACAGCGAAAATATGCCAACAGAATATTATAAAAGGTGACCAAATTGTAGGTCAGATTCGCTGGCCGCATTCGCCGCAGATTGTGCCTTGCAATTGTTACAGACTGCGATATGGTAGGACAATTTGCAGAAAAAGTTGCAAGGCGCGCCAGCAAATGCAAGATGCCGAGGCATCTGAACCTCCCGATCGCTGGATCATAACTCTCATAGTTGTAGCATTCGCACAAGCTCTTGGCACTGGCGGTATTTCGCTCGTTTATCCCTTCTTGCCCATCTACGTTCAAACTTTGCAGGACGCTCATTTAATCAGTGGTGAGCTCCTGGCTGGTTTGGTGATCGCCGCTCCACCGCTGATGGCCACCTTTACCACACCATTTTGGGGAAGGTTGGCGGACAAATATGGTCGCAAGAAGATGGTGATGCGAGCGCTACTTTGCTCGTCCGTCATACTTTTCCTGATGGGCTTCGCTCAGACTGCGTTGGTGCTGATTCTTCTGCGTGCGCTGCAAGGATTAACCAGCGGCCTCATTGCCGCCAATATGGCGCTTGTCGCCGGTGAATGCCCTAGGGAACGCATGGGCTTCGCGCTGGGCACCTTGCAAGTGGGCCTTTTTGGTGGTGTCGCCATCGGACCAATTGTCGGTGGCGTGCTTGCAGAGCAATATGGCTTTCAGGTTCCCTTTTTCTTTACATCCGCATTGTTGGTGCTAGCGGGGCTATTGGTTGCCTTCGGTGTGAGAGAGACCTATGCCCCGGCGAAAGACATATCTTTGAATATTCGCCCTTCGGAGATGCTAAGCGCCTGGCGCAACATCCTGAAACTCCAGGGCGTAAGGACTGTCTATTCCTTACGCTTTCTCAATGGATTCGCACAGCGATCGCTGATGCCAATCGCGCCCCTTTTTGTTTTGGCGCTAATCCCGACCGCCGCCGGCAGCGTAAGCACCTACGCCGGCTTGGTACTTTCCGTGTCAGCGATTTCGACGACAGTTGGATCGTTGCTACTGGGCTGGCTCAGCGACAAGTGGGGCTATCGCAGAATACTGCTAGGCGCCGCATTTGTGGCGATGATGTTCTACATTCCACAAGCCTTTGTGGGAAGCATTGGGCACTTGCTCTTGTTCCAGGCTCTTGCAGGCTTGGCAGCCGGTGGTGTCTTGTCGGCGCCGGCGGCGATGTTGGCCAACTATACGGCGCTGGGCGACGAGGGGTCCGTATATGGGTTGGATGCGTCAATTTCTTCTTTTGCCAACGGCATGGCGCCCTTGACCGCGTCGATTATCGCGGCGTTTTTTGGTTTACGCGCCGTATTCGCGGTAGTGGCTCTTTATTATTTGCTTATTCTATTGATTGGTTCACAGTTTTTGCCCAAGCCCAAGCGGAAGTCTTTGCGCTTGTCCCCTGGTTTTGCGGCCGGAGATTAGCTTTGGTATTGCAAGACATGGTCAGTTTCGGTTTCCGTTTGTCTGTTCATTCGGTGACCGGGACAAAAGATTTTCATTGCGAAGTCAAATGCCGCCAACAACAGAAGGTCGCTCAATTGTCGTCAGGTAAGTAGCTTATGGCCAAGGTCCTCGCACCATTTTCGCCATCTCTAGCTCGACCCTTTGGTTTCCCAACTGGCTGGAAGTTTACACTGGGGATCGTGTTTGCGGCGCAGTTGTTCTCGGCGGTTGGGTTTTCCATGGTCTTTCCCTTTCTGCCCTTGTACGTCGAATCGTTGAGCAGCCGGTTCGCCTTGAGTACCGAGGTACTCGCAGGTTTAGTCATTGCCGTGCAAAGCATAACCATGATGATCGCGGCGCCTATCTGGGGAGTCGTGGCAGACCGATTCGGACGCAAGAAGATGATACTGCGCGCCATGATTGGTGGCGGAGTATTCATGGTATTGATGGGTTTCGTTCAGAGCGCGGAACAGTTGATACTGTTACGTGCCTTGCAAGGCATCGTCACGGGTACAGTATCTGCCAACAATGCTTTGGTAGCGGCAAATACACCAAGGGAACGCGTCGGATTTGCCATGGGCACTTTGCAGTTGGGGCTGTGGAGCGGGGTTGCCGTTGGACCCTTGGTAGGCGGCGTACTTGCGGACCTCTACGGATATAGCGTTCCCTTTGTGGTTACTGCCGTACTCATTCTAATTGGCGCCTTAATCATTTCCGTAGGCGTACATGAGGAATTTAGTGCGCCCAAGGAGAAAATTGCCATTCATCCTTCGGCTTTCCTTCTCGGCTGGAAAATGATTTTACAGACGTCGGGCGTGAGGATGGTCTTGCTGATGCGCTTCCTGGTGGGTCTGGCGCGCTCAATCATTATTCCTATCGCACCTCTTTTTGTTGTCTCGCTAATCATACACGAGACCGAGACAAACAATACCTATGCCGGTCTGATGTTGGCCGTTTCATCTGCAACGTCGACATTCGGCGCGGTTTATCTTGGCAGTCTCGGAGACCGCATAAGCCACAGAAGAGTGCTCTTCTGGTGCGCGTTCGCGGCCATGCTTCTGTATATCCCTCAGATATTCGTGGCTAGTGTTTGGCAATTATTGATTTTGCAGGGCATGGCAGGCATTGCAGCCGGGGGCTTGGTTGCTGCGCCCAGCGCCTTGCTTTCGCGATATACTGATAAAGGAAGCGCCGGCGCCGTGTATGGACTGGATAACTCTGTCTGGTCCGCATCAAAAGCCGTCGCGCCGCTGGTCGGCGCCACTATCGCCATTTTGATCGGAATGCGCGGCGCGTTCGCCGCTTCTGCCTTGGTATTCGCGTTGATCGCACTGATCGCCTGGTATTGCTTGCCGCAAGACGATTCGTACTCAGAGCAAGTCAAGGTCGAGACCCGAAGCGAGTAAATCCATTGACCTGACGCATCCTTGCCTATTTGAAGCTTCATTGCCCGCATGTACAATTGACCCATGGCAAAGAAACTGAATCCACTGCAAAAAGTTGACAACTTCGATCGGCGCAAATCCAAGTATGGGCCAGTTGCGGCGGCTCTGACCGAAGTTTATGGAAAACTCGATTGGTCCCGTAGCCAGGATGGAATGGATGAGCTCATCAGCTGCATTCTGAGCCAGAGTACCAGCGATACCAATCGCGATCGCGCCTTCGAGCGATTGAAATCCAGCTACGATTCATGGCAAGCGGTGCGCTACGCGGATATCGCGGAGTTGACTGACGTGATCCGTCCAGCAGGTCTGGCCAATCAAAAGGCGCCGCGCATTCAAGACGTGCTGGCGACGATTCACGATAAAGCCGGCGAATACAGCATCGACTTTCTGGATAAATTATCGATTGAAGAAGCCAAGAATTGGTTGGTCTCACTCAAGGGCGTTGGTCCAAAGACCGCCGCAATTGTCTTGTGCTTCGCCTACGGACGGCCGGCATTTCCCGTCGACACTCACATCTATCGTGTCAGCAAACGAATCGGTTTCATCCCAGAAAAGCTTTCTGCGAATGATGCGCATCCGGTGATGGAAGCAATGGTCCCCGCTGACGATTACTATCAGTTCCATATCCAGTTGATTCAGCATGGTCGCGATACTTGCCATGCCCGTAAGCCCACGTGCGAAGCGTGCTCACTCACCAAATACTGCGATTATTTCGTCGACAATGTGCTGCCACAACCACAAAATTGAATCGAATTGAAAAGGACGCGCCCTTGGTACGATCGAAGGACCGTGACCTTGCACACCTCTTTGTCTCGCCGCATTTCGACGATGGCGTATTCAGTTGCGGTGGCCGGATTCAACAACTGACCAGAGCAGGCGAGTCGGTAACTGTCATGACGATGATGGGTGGATTGCATTGCGGAACGCTTCCCGATACACCGATTCTTGGTGACTTGCATAGTCGATGGATGGCTGGCAGCGATCCGTTGCTAACACGACAAGTAGAAGATAAGCGCGCCTTGTCGAATCTGAACGCCAGCCATCTTCACATTGCTTTGAAGGATTGCGTCTATCGAGAGGTAGACGGTATTCCGTTGTATCCGTCGGAAGAATCGCTTTTTGGCAGCGTACATGAAGCTGACTACGCGTCGGAGTATCTGAGAACGCTCTTGCTACCCAATCCAGAAACGCAACTTGTCCTTTATTTGCCCTTGGCCGTAGGCCACCATGTCGATCATCAGATCGTGCGAAACTGGGGGTTAGGGATATTGGCGGACAAGCCTGGCAATTGGGCGATAAAGTTTTATGCCGAGTATCCCTATTTCAATACGGAGCGCGCGATCACTCATGCGCTGTCCCAGATCGGTCTATCGCTCCGCGAAAGTAAGGTCAAACTCAGCGAAGCCGATCTCGCCGCCAAAGTGAGCGCCATCGCATGCTATGAATCGCAGATCAGCACGTTCTGGGAAAGCGAGGAGGCGATGGCGCGCGATCTGCGCCGTTCTTCAACAGATGCGCAGACTGGTTTAATGGTAGAGCGATACTGGGAAATCAAGAACTAAGGGATTTGTCTGGAGATCGCTGCAAGCCCGCATGGATCCGTAGCGTGCGCATTGCACATTGCAGGCATACCGAAAGGTCCTAGCATCACACGCCGGGCAAACGGTGCTTAGGCTGTAGTTGGGTTAGGGCTTTTGCCTGCTGTTGCGGGCAATGGACGACCCGCGAACTTTCAGGCTTTTCATGCGAACTTTCGCCAGCGCAACAGTTGTCCGCTCCGAAATTGACAGAGGACTATGAAGAGGCGACGGTGGGATTCGAACCCACGAATGAAGGTTTTGCAAACCTCTGCCTTACCACTTGGCCACGTCGCCTGGAAGGACCAACATTATACCCGGACTGAGGCTGTTTTCAAGAATGATTTGCTATCCCTCGTCTTCCGGTATCCAGGCGAAAGGCATGTCTTCTTCGGCTGCGATGGGAAGGTCTGTATTCTGTGTCCGCTTGGGCAAGAACGTTCCGGCGGCATCCGAGGCACGACGAATCTCTTCGCGAGTGTTCAAACGACGCATGTCACGTGAAAAATAAACTGATTTGGTGTAGTCGGGCGACATGGCAAGCCGGGCCACGCCTCGGGCGAATATGTCGATCGCCATCGGCCCAATCCTGCCAAAGGGCAGCAATGATAGCGGAGGAATCGAACTCAAAATCGTGCTCGCGCGATATAGCAGAGGGCGAGGATGGCCCCGCACATATAGCAGGGGTGACCGAACGATGCTGAATTTCAAGCCAAGACGCCGCAGGTAACGTTCCGCTTCGCGCTTCGATCGAATATAGGGACGTTTTGTCCATGGCGCGCTAGCGGCGCTGATCAGGATCATGTGCTCGACGCCATCGCTCACACACATGTTGGCGACGTTACGCGCCGTTACAAAATTCAGCCGTTCATAAGACAAGCCTTGCGCGGGATCCGCATGCAGGCTGCCTACGGTGTGTATGACCGCAGAGTGATAGCGTGCCTGCCCGCGTAGACTAGCCGGATTCCACACGTCGGCGGTTGACCAACGTGTATGATGAGCAAGGGGCCCCAATTGATCTTCAGCGCCCGACCGGACCAACATGCTAACCTCGGCGCCTTCCGCCAGCAAGGCCGCCGCGATGTTGTCTCCTAGAAAAGTGCCGCCGCCAGTAACTAGAATCCCGCGATCACAACGTGTCATGTTTTCCGTTCGTTCGCTGTCCGACAAGTAAAAATGCGAATGGCCCACCTATATCTTGCAGTCGCATCGGATGTTCGTGCGATAGCGCTCGTTTAGTCATATTGTACGAATCTAAATCGGAAAGTTCAATTTCGCGAGAATGGAAATGCACGCGGACCGCGGGATTTCCATGGATTGGCGCACGTGCGCCCGTATCTTAGAGTATATCGCGTATCTTGTACCAGGATGATTTCATGTATAATAACCAAGCGATGGAACGAATAGTTTAATCGGGTCCATCGCTTGATTTAGGCAATACAAGACCACCTGATGCTTTCTTAAGGTTCAGTTGAAAGTAGATGCAAAACGACAAGGTGGACGTACGGTAGCACTGACAGCATAGCAAATGCTAGGAGCGGCGAAGATATGCGATGCTGGCAGTTACAGACTATATCTAGCGAATCGCAAGCGGATGTTCGGTAATTTATCGAACAAATTGTGAACGAAACGGTCTCTCAACATGAGAGTTCATTGTTCTGGCGAACACGAAGTATTGGCACTGGGAAGCCGACCGGCTCATGTCGCCTTGTACCATAATAGCTGAATCAATTCCAACAGTCAGAGCTCCTCGGACCTGTTTGACATTTGCCTCAGATATAGCTGTAGATTCGGACGAACTACGGGTATCTGTATTGGACGCGCAATATGCCGATTATCACAGCGCTGCAAGTTCAATCTGGGGATAAAGACCGGGTCAGTATTTTTCTGGATGACGAGTGCGCATTTGAACTGCCGCTGATGGACGCAGCCGGATTACATACCGGGCAAGTGCTGTCAACGGTTGAGGTCAATTCGTTTAACGTGCACTGCCAGGAACAAGCTGCCTACGACCGTGCGGTCAATTACTTGTCCTTCCGACCCCGCAGTTCCGAAGAAGTCCGTCGACATCTAGTCAAATCAGGTATTTCGGATGCCGTAGTTGCGACCGTATTGGATCGCCTGCAACAGCAAGGGACCGTCGATGATGTCGCTTTTGCCCGATTCTGGATCGAGAATCGGGAAAGGTTTAAACCGATGGCGCCACGTGCGCTTCGCTATGAACTGAGTCAAAAGGGCGTCGGTAGGGAAATCCACGAGTCTATGTTGGATGCGATCGATGTTGAAGCATCTGCGGAACGAGCTGCCAGAAAGCAGATCTGGCGTTTTAGGGGCAAGACGCGCGACGACTTCCGACGGAAGCTGGGTTCACGACTTTATCGGTTGGGTTTCGATCGCGACACGATTCAAAACGCTATCGGTCGACTGGAGGCCGAGCTCGACCAATCCGATTCTGACTACTTCGCCACGAGTCTGGAGGAATAGCCCAGGTGGATACTATCCGGGTCTGATTACGAAAGGAGCATGGACGAATGTATCCAATGGATACCGTCAAGCGACTATGGAAACGATTATCTTGGCAATTGCTACAGCAGTCATCGGTATCGGCGCGGGTTACGGCTTGGGTATCTGGCGAGGCAGAACCACACTGCTAAAGAAGCAACAAGAAGAAGGTCAAAGCGCGCTTCTACAAGCCTCGAACGATGCGCAAGAACTACTGAAAAACGCTGAACTCGAAAAAACTAATGTCATTGCCGAAGCCGAGCACGTGGCGCAGCAGCGAATCAACGATGCGGAAGGCATGTTGCAGCGCCGTCGGCGTGATCTGGACGACGAAGACGAGCGGACTCAGCGCAGGCGCAACGAACTGGACCAGCGTATGGAACGCCTTGAACAGCATGATCAACAGCTGAATAAACGTCAGAGCCGGCTCGACAAAAAAGAGAACGATATCAAGAGATCGGAATCTAACATCGTGGAAAAGCTTCAAGGCATCGCGCAAATGACGGTCGACGAGGCGAGACAAGCGCTGCTTGATTCGATAGAACTTGACGCGCGCAACGACATGGCTCGTATCATCCGCCAGGTAGAAGCCGAAGCGCGTGAGACGGCTGATCATCGGGCACGTAGTCTAATTGCAATGGCGATTCAGCGTTTGGCTTCCGAGCAAGTGAGCGAAGTGTCTGTCAGCGTCGTGCCACTTCCAAGCGACGATATGAAAGGACGAATCATCGGGCGCAACGGGCGAAATATCCGCTCGTTCGAGTTGTCAACCGGCGTCGATGTCGTCGTGGATGACTCGCCCGAATCGGTCACGATCAGCAGCTTTGACCCGGTCCGCCGCGAAGTAGCCAAACGGACGATGGCAAAGCTGGTAACGGACGGGCGCATCCATCCTGCTCGAATAGAAAAACTTGTCGAAGACACGCGCGCCGAAGTCGAGCAGATTGTACGGGAAGAAGGCGAACGCGCCGCATACGAAACCGGCATCCATGGCCTGCATGTAGAAGTTCTAAAGCTTCTGGGTCAACTCAAGTTCCGCAGCAGCTATGGTCAGAACCAGCATGCGCACGCCATCGAAACGGCCCATATCGCTGGCATGATCGCTATTGAGCTCGGCGCTGACGTGAGTATCGCCAAAATGGGCGGACTCATGCATGATATTGGCAAAGCGATAGATCACAACGTCGAAGGCACTCATGCGCAGATCGGCGCCGAATTTGTCAAACGCTATGGTGTCAAGGATCATGTTGTTAACTGCATCGCCGCGCATCATCATGAGGTCGAGAAAGAGTGTGTCGAGGCCTACATCGTGGAAGCGGCCGACGCCATTTCCGGCGCGCGACCCGGCGCGCGGCGCGAAAGTCTGGATTCGTACATCCGCCGCGTGAAGCAGTTGGAAGAAATCGCCAACACCTTCGACGGGGTAGAGCAGAGTTATGCTCTGCAAGCCGGGCGCGAAGTGCGCATCATCGTAAGGCCGGAAGTCGTGGACGACTACCTCGCCATTCAGTTGGCGCGCGATATCGCCAAGAGGATCGAGAACGATATGCAGTATCCGGGTCAGATCAAAGTGCATGTGATCCGCGAGACACGGCGCGTCGAATACGCGAAGTAAGCACGATCTCGGCTGAAGACGTCTTTGCAGCCCGCAGCCTGGTACGCCAACATAGCTGCTCGGTCCAATCAAAAAGCCCCTGTCGTTTGACAGGGGCTTTCGCGTTTCTAAATTGCTCCGGCGCCTAGCTCGATACGCGCAGCTCGACGTCTACCTGGATCAACTCGCCGTCACGCAGTACGTCTAGCGTGACGATATCGCCCGGCTTGTGGAAATAGATGCGATTGCGCAGATCAATCTCCAGGGTGGCCGCCTCGCCTTCAACTGCTACGATGATGTCACCGACTCGGATGCCGGCCGCGCCTGCGGGCAATCCCTCAATCACCTCAGCGACATAGGCGCCGCTGCTGACAACGCTGCCCTCGAAGTATGGGCTGTCCGCTTCCAACTGGATAAAACGTACGCCGAGTGTCACCTGTTTTTCGTGCAATCCCAGCCATACAGAGCGGTCTTGCGCCTGCGGCGCATCAATGCCAAACATCAACAAGGGTGCGGCGCTTGAAGGAATATCAAAGCTCAGCGTACCACTCATACGGGAGACCGTCAGATCAATGGTCTCGCCAGTGAACAGGTCCTTTGCGTCTTCTATCGCGGCGCCATTGGCGGCTGTGATCAGGTCATATTGTCTCAATCCGGCGGCGTACAATTCGTGCGCTGGACCGATTTCCCGGATCTCGATAGCGTGCTCGCCATAGCCCAGTCCGATGCTGTCCGTTTGGTAGACGCTGTCGACGTCCAAACGTGGGCGTGGCCGCGGCCGATGACGTGGATTCCGGCGTCTGCGATGATCAACCACGATGACTTTCATGGTGAGCTCGCGGTCACCGCGCATGACCTTGAATGCCAGTTCATCACCCGCGTTCAGGTCAGACACCGCCACATCCGCGGCGCCAATGCTGTCAATCGCATCACCGTCGACACTGATCAGCCGGTCATAGACGTGGAAACCTGCTTCTTCAACTTCCGAACCCGCCAAAGCGGCTACCACGAATACCTTGTCGTTGCATTGCTGGACGTACATGCCAACAGACGCCAGATCCAAGGGCATGGCATAGTCCGGATTGCTAAACAGATCCTCTGGACGAGCGACTAACGTCACGTCAGTTGCAAAGGCTGATCCGTCGCGTTCGACGCTCAGGGAGATGGTATCACCTGCATCGAAGGTCAGGAGAACATCCCTGATAGACGAGAAATCAACGGAGGTTTCATCAAAGGCGGTAACGACGTCACCGGCCACAAGATCGGCATTTGCGGCAGGCGTATTGGGCAGGATGCCCGTAACCAGAATACCTTCGTCAACGCCCCAATAACGGACACCGATAAAGGGCATGGCTTGCGTTTCGATTACTGTCTCCGTGTCATCCTGCGCAAACGCAATCGCCGATGTCATCAGCAATGCCGTTAGGATCGAGAGACGGATTAAGTTGTGCAAAAAGTCTTTCATTTTCGGAAGCCCCTTTACTGTCGGTAAAGTTCCACTTCAATACACAAGCGTCCTAAAGACAGGACTATTGTGCTTACTTTATCCGATTAATCGCCTTGGGTCAAATATTTCTTTGTCAAATAGGAACTGTCTGTCTTGCTGAAAAGAAAATGTGGAGAGCGCCGTCGAGAGCGTTCTTCGTCGAGCGCCGTCCGATAGCTGTTCGACGAGACGCCCAAGGCTACTTGAGCCGGCGGAAGTTTGCGATCATTTGTCGTTGTTTTTGCTTCTACCGAACAGACGCTTGGAAATGGCTCCGCCAAAAAGCGTGCCGGAAATCGTATTCTCGAATTGGACATTATTATCAGGCCGATCATCCCAATCGCCCTTGTGTCGCTTGTTGATCCACCGCTGATAGTCGTCCGATGCAGCGATCAAGAATGCTTCAATTGCACTTTCGTCGTTGGCCACAAGACGATCTCGCACCTCCGTCAGTGACGCGAGCAGTTCGTCAACCGCGCGAACCAATGAATCGCTGTTCGCCAACCACTCGTCGCGCAAGGCGTCCGGATGATGGGTCAGCAAGTACCTAGTCAAGACGTTGAAGGGCGGGTTGGTAAGCCGCTGCGCGTCTTGCCAGGCATTGTGCTTCATAGCGCTGGCATACGCTACGATGCTCAAGAGTTGCGGGATCTCCTCAGTAATGGTTGTTAGGCTGTCGTGCTCGGCAGGATCAAGAAAATGCGGTTTGCCGCCCAATATGGCCGAGAAGTTCACGGCGAGGTCAATCGCTTCCTTCAGGCTATTCACCGAAGGTGTCAAGTATATGGGGCAATCCAGAAAGTAATCGTCACTCGCGTATTCCGGACTCAATTGATGCTCCAACAAATAATCAGCGTTGATCACAGCTGTAAAACCGACTAGATGATGCTCGTCGCTCAGGTATTCTTCCGCCCAAGCTAACGACGGTTGCTTGATCACGGCGGTATCGAGGATGACAGCGCCATCTTGCAGGGAGGGTGCGATCAATTCATATCCATCTCTCAAGTCCTCGTAGGGCAGATTCATGAACACGATGTCCGCCGCCTCAACCGCGTTATGCGCTTTGCGCTCGATTTTGTCGAAGACTTTTAGCTTGCGCGCCGGCTTTTCGTAGTCATCGCGGCTGTCGTAACCGATCAAGGTAAAGCGATGTTGGCCACGCTTCGCGACAAAGGTTTGCAAGCGCAAAGCCACCGACGCTCCCAAGCGATCCATACCCAGAATGGCGATCGTTAATTCAGCCATGAAATGCTCCTCGCACCTATTGACTCACCCGCGGCGACTTCCGATTTTTGCACGCAACTTGACAATCCCGCGCGACTGCCGTTCAACATGACTAGCGCTGCTGACGAGTTACTAGTTAACTATAGCGCAGACCCTGAGGTAGAATCTATAGCGGTCGCGCGACTCCACCAGCTGATCCACGTTTAGCACGCATCGTCAGCGCGTTGAAGGCGTTCTAACAGATCTGTATGTGGATGCTCGACAAGCGCCAAAATATCGGTTTGATGATGCTGCACCAGCCACGAGGCCACTTCGTCCGTTCCGCACTCTTGCAAGACTTCCACGCCCCATCTTGCGTGGTGCGATCGCACGGCAAAAGGCGCGCGCCAAAGGCTTAAGTTTTCTTCGCGGCCAAGCAAATCTGACAGCGGCGAAATCAAACGCTTGACCAGCACCGCAACAGTCTTCTGCCATACTGTCAAGTGATAGCGCGACTTTCCTACATCGTGCATCAGCGCGGCTACAGCAAGGGGTTGTGGGGTGGATTCGCGCTGGCTAAGGACAGTGCGCAGCACGTTTAGACTGTGCAACTGGTCGGCGCGAGACATGCTAAGAAAGGCGTCAAGCTCTTTCGGTGACAGATAGGTCCTCGCCAAAAGCAGATCAATCGGAGTAGCGCCGGCAATGAGTGCGCGAAAACCCTGTTCAATTCGGTTTGCGGCGGCTTCCATCGCTAACTAGAACAACAGCAGGCGTAGAATTGCGCTGGTTGGTTGGCCGATTACGAGCCCCAGGGGACTCACTCCCGCGATCGGGACAAATGACAAAAAGATCATGCCGAGAAAAACGTAATAGCTCACGACCTGCCAGTCGCGCCATTTAAACGCGGGGCGCATCAAAAACTCGGACAGGGGGCGGAGACTTTGCTGAATCGCAACCGGGATTTGCATACGGTTCAGCCAGGTCCCGGGCAGCAGCGTCAATACGACATGCCAGCCGTCAATCGGGAAAAGCGGAATCAAATTGAATACAAAAAGTAGCACGTTCCAGAAAACCATCGCGTACATGAATGCCGCGAGAACACCGAGTGGGCTGGCAATCGTATCGGGTAGGCGGTACAGATAGTAACCATCCGCGGCTAGCCCGCCGAGACGGAGAATGATCGCGAAAATCAATGCCAGGCACAGGTTGGAAATGGGACCGGCCGCCACCGCAGCCAAGAAGCCCCAGCGCGGATCGCGCATACGCTGCGGAGAGATCGGCGCACTGCCCAGGATACCGAAGCCGATGACAGCGAACATCAGCCAGCCTACCCAGTTGATGTGAACAAGCGGATTAAGCGTGAGGCGTCCCTGTTCTTTTGGCAGGGGATCTCCCATCTTCCAGGCGACAAAATTGTGAGCGAACTCGTGCACGGTCATGCCAAACCCGAGCACGATCAGGTTGATAACAATGGTGATGGGATGCAAATCCATGAACATAAAAATCACCCGCTTACTACGCAGCCTATAGCCTAACTATACACGATACTTATGGCATTTGGGAAGTTTGATAGACGGGATGTCAGCGTTTCGGCGCCAATATCAACTATGCTATAATTGCACTGATCGCTGCGACCGATTGCGTCAATGCGATGCTGAAGCAGGCACTTGCGAACCCTCAGTCGACGGCTGCTCGCCCGTTGGGTATACAGGCTTCCGTCCTAGGACATTCCAGTTGTGACGAAACGAGTACTTTTTCTGTTTTCGGATACCGGTGGCGGTCATCGCTCCGCTTTTCAAGCTATTCAGGATGCCATGACGATACGTTATGGCGATGCTGTCGAATTCGATGCTGTTGATGTTCTGCGTGAATTGAAGTGGCCGCTTAATAAACAGCCGGAATTGTATCCGCTGGTTGTCAACACCTCGAAGCTGCTTTGGGCATTGATGTATCACAGCTTTGACGGCAAACATCGTGCCCGTTTGGCGCGCCAGTTTATCTACCGCAATAACCGCAAAATACTGCGGCGCGTCGTCCGGGAACATCCTGCCGATGTTGTGGTATGTACGCATTCCGTAGTCGCGAATCCAACTTTCCGAGCTTTCTTGACTTTGGACGAACGACCGCCTTTCTTAACAGTTGTGACTGACCTCGTGACAACGCCTTCGTTTTGGTACGATCCACGTGTAGATCATTGTTTTGTTCCCACTGAAACTGCTTACCGGCGCGGATTACGGCTGGGCATGTCGCCGTCGCAGATGCAAATTACAGGATTGCCGGTCAATCCGCATTTCATCAATTCGATGACGAGCAAGGCAGAGGCTCGTGAAGGCTTCGGATTCGATCCATTGTTGCCCGCGCTTTTGATCGTGGCTGGCGGCGAAGGCATGGGCACCATCTACAAAATGGTCAAGGCGCTTGATGCGCAGCGGCTAAACGTGCAGATCGTCGTGGTCTGCGGACGAAACGAAGACCTGAAGACCAAGCTTGAAACACGTTCCTGGACGAATGCGCGGCATATTTTCGGTTACGTGACCAACCACCACGAAATGCCACGTCTTATGGCAGCTTGCGACATCATAGTCACCAAGGCTGGCCCCTCCACAATTAGCGAAGCCGCCATTGCCGGCTTGCCAATGATTATCAGCGATCGCATACCTGGGCAAGAAACCGGAAACGTAAAACTGGTGCTGGAGAACGACGCCGGCGTTTACTTGCCGAAGCCGGAAAAAGTCGTTTCGAAGATCATTGATTGGCTCGCGGAGGGCCCCGAAATGCTCGCCAAGCGGTCGGCTAACGCCCGAAGAATAGCACGGCCAAACGCGGTATGGGAGATCGCCGAGGCAGTTTGGGATTTCGCGAACAAGCCCAACATCGTGCGTTCGCAAGTGTCTTGAGCGCTCAGGTCGTCAATCGCGTAAACTGCCCAGATAGAGGGCCGTGGCGACCTCGGTGATCTTCCCGTCAGACAAGCGAAGCTTCCAGGTGCCCATCTGTTGATCGCTCGTGAACAGCACAGCGCCCTCGTCTTCTGTCCATTTGACCGTATGCACAAGACCCGTTATCGGATTGCTGACGAGCGACTGCTCCAAGGCAACTAAATCGGCCAGCACAAATACGCTGCGTATCTCGCCTGCAGCTTCTCCATGTCCGGGAAGCTGTGAAACCGCATATAAGGCCAGGGCATCGTCTGCGCTGACCAGTGCCCCTCCGGTCGTCGTAAAGCCGCCTGGCACAACGTTCGCGATCGCGGATTGCTGACTGCCGTCCAAGCTTACAATCATTACATCAACACCATCGCGCTCTAAATTTGGTGGAAAGCGCAAATAGACCTGATCGCCGAAGCCCGCGGCACAGTAACATCCAGATTCGTAGGGCAATCGCCGCACGGACCCGTCGACCAAGTCTACGGCGAACAATCCAGCGTACTGCGTATACGGGTAATGTTGACTAATACCATCGGGATGGGCTTCCATAATCAGCTCATTTGTAGCGGCGCTGAAGGCAATGGGCAGAACGCGCACTGCTTCGCGCGGACCGTCTGCCAGCAGCTCGCGCATATTCGCGCCGCCGGAGTCGCTGACAAAGGTCGCAGTAACCAAGGCTCCTTCATCAACTCTACGAGTCGCTGTCCAGGCGATGGTCTGCCCGTCGCTAGTAACGACCCAATCCACGCGATAAGTATCGGCCGATCTGGTCACAAAGGGGTGATCCCGGGGCGAGCTATCCGGTGTAGCGAGCTTGACCTGATCTTCCTCAAGGTCGTAATAAATAACACCGTTGCCCAGCATTGTGAATCGCTCACCAGCCGTGTCTACGCTATTCATCTCGCCGGTAAGGATGTTGATGAAGACAAGTTCCGTGGCTGCTCCATCGTCGTGGCGTTTGATGAAGACGTCCCAGCCCGGCCGGTCCGCTTCAGGCAAGGCGGTATCTTGCGCCGAGAGTGGTGCAGGTACCAAAACACATACGATGAGCAAGACAATGACGGCCTTCATATAGTGAGCTTTCTAGGTTGGCGGTCTTTATAGATTATAGGGGCGACAAAATGCTGGGGCAAACCCAATCAGACTTGTGCAGTATGAAGACAAAAGCCCCGCTCGGCTGCGGGGCTTTTGCGTTGGCGATTTTTCAAGTTGGTCCGTTGAGACGTACTCAGTGGTCCAATGAAATCCAAGCGGCCAGCTCTCTAGAAACTAGCCGACTAGCCAGTAGATCTAGCGTGTCTTGCGGTTCCGTTGAAGACGTCGCTGTTGCCAATCCATAACGTCGCGATTCTTCTTTTCTTGCAGGAAGCGTTCTACTCGTGCGATCTCCTGCATCTCGATAGCACGATGTTTATGCAGCAACTCTGCGCTGAAGGTCAAGTGTTCCATGGCATTGCTCCTAATAGTGTTAAACGCACACGGAAAGAAATCTATCATAATCAGGCAAGATACACGAGTCTTACCCTTATAATTTTGTACATTTTGTACAAATCCAAGTCGTTTCACTACTAGAGTCTTAATTCGCAGGAAGAATTCTATATGTTTCGCCAGAAATTGCCGCTACAATTTTATGTCGACAAATCACAGCAAGGAGAAGCCCGGTTGAAGTCAGTTACAATCCGCAATATCAAACTGCATGTGGTGGCAATGCCACTCGTAGAACTGCTGAAAACAAGCTTCGGAGCCGAACCGTTTAAGTCGGCCATCATAGTAGAAGTGCTGACCAGCGAAGGTCTTACGGGCTGGGGCGAAACTGCCCTAAAGACCAAACCAAGCTATGGTTCCGAGACGATTCTAACTGCCCTACACATCACACGTGATTATCTGATTCCATCTCTGGCAGGAAAGACGATCGCATCGCCAACAGAGTTGCCTGGGTTTTTTGAGACTGTGCGTGGCAATCATCATGCCAGAGCGGGCGTGGAAGCAGCAGTATGGGATGTCATGGCAAAGGCAAACGATATGCGGCTTGCTGATTATTTTGCCTGCCACTTGTCAGCGGACCATGCGCCGCGGGATACCGTCCTTGTCGGTGTCAGCATTGGCATACAGGAGACACTTGACGAGCAGCTCGCGCTCATCCAAAAACGCATGGACGAAGGCTATCATCGCATCAAACTAAAGATTGCACCGGGTTGGGATATAGAACTTGCCCGCGCCGTTCGCGAACGTTTTCCCGACGTCGCCTTGATGCTGGATGCCAATAGCGCCTATACCCTGAAGGACGCTGAGCACCTCAAGCAACTGGATCAGTTTGGCTTGCTCATGATCGAGCAGCCTCTGGCGTACGACGACATCTATGAACATAGCAAACTGCAGCCGCAATTGCAGACGCCAATTTGCCTGGACGAGAGCATCTATTCGGCGCATGATTGGCGGATCGCGCTCGAGCTCGGCGCCGGGAGAATCCTCAATCTAAAACCGACGCGCGTGGGCGGCTACAGCGAGAGCCTGAAGATCTACCAGCTCTGTGTCGATACGAATACGCCGCTTTGGATCGGCGGAATGCTCGAAACCGGCATCGGTCGCGCGGCAAATGTGGCCTTTGCCGCACTGCCAGGTGTGACCCTGCCAAGCGATATCTCAGCCACAGATCGCTACTTTGATCCCGACATCACCGAACCGCCTTTTGCCGTGCATGAGGGCAGTCGACTGAAGGTCCCGGACGGACCGGGAATCGGCGTTGGCGTGCAGCGAGATCGCCTCGAGGCGGCGAGCGCCCTATGGCGCGAGATCAATCCCTTTGTCCCGCTGTTTTAATGAACTGCAATACTAATGTGGAACAGCGATTCGTAAGTTTTATCGCTGGGTTCTCGCGTCTTCTCCGCGCGGGCTGCGGCATCAATAGGGACAGAGGTAAGTCACCCGCATCGCGGCTTGACCAGGCGACTCATCGAACGTAAAAGTCATGATCGACGCGGTGGCTGGATACTCGACCGGCAAGTTATAGTGCATTAGATCGTCCTTCATCAACGATTCAGGGACGTATTCATGCGCATGTAACCATGGGAAAACCAATACATCTCCATGGCCGACAGCGATGATCAATTTTCCGCGATGCGCAGCTCTCGCATGCTCGAAAAAGTCCAGCACGCGCTCGAGTATATTATGCGGCAGCTCATGCGGCGGTAGATTGCCTGTATAAAGGTCCCAACCCATTGCTGCCATTTCGGCTATTGGACGACCTTCAAAGGGGGTTGAGACCTCGATCAAGCGCTGGTCGACACGCGGATCGAGATTGCCGTGATATGACGCAACGATCTTTGCTGTTTGCTGTGCGCGTTCCATCGGGCTTGAGTAGACTGCGGAGATTGATTGATTCGCCAGCCACATTCCGGCGGCGTGTGCCTGTTGAACGCCGGTTTCGCTGAGCATAAATCCCGGCATCCGTCCATAGAGCACATTCGTCGGGTTATGCACATGACCATGGCGCATCAGGAATATTGTGGTTTCCACGTTTTGCTCCAATCGAGCTCTTCTCAGAACAACCGAAGCCGGCCTATTTTTTGGCGGTACCGCAGGCAGCGCCAGTTCGGAACTTCAGTTGTCTCTAACGATCTTGGATCGTATGGCTTATGATACAACGATTAACCCTTTCGAACGCGACAGGACTACGCTGGTTTTGAAGTTCAAGACGCGGATCGTCGACCGCCGAATGTTCACCATCTTGATGATAGTTTTCGTCCAGATGTTCGGCACGTCAATGGTGCACCCGATCTTGCCACTCTATGCCCAAAGCGCCTTCAACATGAATGCCGAGGTCATTACGCTTTTGCTCACCGCATTCTTCGCTGCCCAGTTTGTTGCGGGTCCCTTCATCGGCCGCCTTTCAGACAAGCGAGGGAGACTGCCCATACTCATCATCAGCCAGATGGGCACCGTGATCGCATTTCTTATGATTGGCTTCGCCCAATCCGCCGCCGTCTTGTTTCTCGCACGCACACTCGATGGCATAACCGGCGGAAATATCGTTGTCGCGCAGGCTTATATGACAGATATCGTGCCGGAGGAACGGCGTACAGTTGCGCTCGGTTATGTGATGGCTGCATTTGGCTTGGGATTCGCAGTAGGTCCCGCAGTGGGTGGCATATTGGCGAGCGCGTTTGGGCCACGGATACCCTTCTTTTTTGCGGCAGCAGCGGCAGCGGCCACGGTGATTCTGACCCATTTTACACTTGAAGAATCGCTGAGTCACGAAGATCGCCAACGCAACCGCAAAAGGGATGCCGCCCGCCTCAATCCGTCGGCTCTGATGAAAAACGTTCCTTTGGTGTCGGTATTGAGCGTCAGCTTTTTCGCGCGATTTGGCATGGGTTTGCTGATAGCGACATTGGCGCTGTTTGCGGAGGAAGTCCTCTTTTCCGGTCAGTCACTCTCTTCGGTGAGCCTCGGAGTCGGCGTGATGCTGATGATGGTGGGAATCGGGCAAATCATGACGCAAGTTATCCTGCTGCCAGCCGCGCTGAACTACTTCAGCGACACCTCAATTGTCTTGATTGGCGCCGCTGCGCGCGCCCTGTCCATGTTTCTTCTGGCGCTCGCTGTGGAACCGTTGTTTGGAACGGCGAGCGTGGTTATCTTTGCCGTCGGCAGCGGCTTGCTGCTCCCTCCACTGCAATCGTTGTTGACCAAGACCGTCAGGGCCGAGTTGCGTGGCGCAATTCTTGGCATCTACCAGTCCGTTATGAGCCTGGCCGTGATTTTGGGTACGGCAATAGCCGGACTCTTGTTTGCTGTGGATCCAACGTTTCCAAACTGGCTTGGAGGAGCCTTATCCTGTGTTTCACTCGTACCGGGGTTGTTCCTCTGGAGTTGGTCGCGCAGAAATAGCCGCGCGGCGGTTGCGCAGCTTGCCAATTAGAGCAAAACTGCCTCCCAGGGGAAGGCAGTCATCTGAAACTAGTCGGGGCGGCGGGATTTGAACCCACGACCTCACCGACCCGAACGGTGCGCGCTACCGGGCTGCGCCACGCCCCGACAATAAGGACTACAGTGTAGCCAAAGCGATACTTGGTGACAAGGTGAAAAATGTCTAGTGAAATGCCTCCAACCTTGACCGATAACTTGCGCCAACGCGTGCAGATGCCTATGGATCGCATCGGAGTTTGGTTGGCGCGATTGGGTGTTCATCCCGACTGGATAACTGTACTTGGATTGATACTCGTTGGCGTGGCAGCGCTCTTTATAGCGGCCGGTGAGTTCCTGGTGGGCGGCGTACTGCTCCTGCTTAGTTTGCCCCTGGATGCAGTTGACGGCGCTGTCGCGCGTGCCATGCAACGCCAGGGATCCTTTGGTATGGTGCTGGATTCCACCTTGGATCGCTATGCTGACGGTTTTATTTTTGCCGCTTTCGGTTATCATTTTGCGCGGCATGGCCGGCTCGAACTGTTAACGCTGGCGATGTTTTCGCTTGTTGGCAGCTTTCTGGTCAGCTACGTGCGCGCCCGTGCGGATGACAGCAGAGTGGGCATCACCGTCACGGTGGGCTGGTTTACTCGGTTGGAACGCGTGGCCGTCGTTCTATTGATGACTTTGGCTGCCGGCGTTTTGCAAAGTGCGAAGCCGCTCGAAATTGGTCTGATAATCCTTGCGGTCGGCACTAATCTGACCGCATTGCAGCGAATCAAATATGTATACGGCGCTCTAAAGGACAGGGGTGAGTGACGATGGAATTTGAACAAACTTACGTAGTTTTCGGCAACTTGCAGATTCGCTATTACGGCATCATCATCGTAGTCGCGCTTTTGATTGGAGCCTATGTGGCGTCGCTGCTGGCGAAGCGCAGTGGACGCGATCCTGACCATATCTGGGGCGGGCTAACCTGGGCAATTATCCCGGGAATCATTGGCGCGCGTTTGTGGTTTATTCTCTTTCCTCCTATTTCTTTGACTGCTGGCTGCGGTATAGAAGGTGAAGTATGCCACAACACGGCGTGGTTCCTTGATAATTTCTTCGACAGCGCGAACGGCGCCATTGCCATTTGGAGCGGCGGATTGAGCATATTTGGGGCGGTAATTGGCGGCGCGTTCGGCGCGTACCTTTATCTGAGCCCCTGGCATAACCGTATCGTCAACCTTTTCGTCACCCTTTTGACGCCGGTCTTGTGGTTGAGCCAAGCTGTGACCTGGCTGGCGGAATCGCTGGTGGCGCGTGTTTCCGGCAAGGACGTGTCTTCGTTTCGTTACGAGCGGCCGGCAAGTAGTTTTCCTGACGAAGGCATGCGCCTGACACCCTGGATGGATGTCGCGGGAGTCGCGATACCCGTTGGACAAGCCATTGGCCGGTTTGCCAACTATGTGAACCAGGAATTATATGGCTCACCGACTACGCTGCCGTGGGGCATTCAGATTCCCCGTGACGCTCGTGTGGCGCCCTATGAAAGCTTGATTGACTTTCCGTCAGATACATTATTTCATCCGCTTTGGGCGTACGAAGCCATTTGGAGCCTTATCGCGTTTTACGTGCTTTGGCGGGTTTATCATCAGTATCGCGATCGCCTTCTGAGCGGAGATATCTTGTTGCTTTATGTTGCCCAGTATTCCTTCGTGCGCTTTCTGCTGGAATTCATGCGTGTCGAGATTGCGACTATTGGCGGGTCCGGTATCAACAGTTCGCAAACTATCACCTTAATTGCGTTCCTGGCCTCGGCCGCGCTTTTGTTTTACCGTCATCGTGGAGGCAACTACAGTGACGCCAAAGAGGCGGATGTGGCCGCGGAAGAAGCTGAGCAACTGCCGCTGTCAAGCGCCTGAGAAATTACGCATTGGATCAGACACGAAATCGACAAGTTACCGGAATCATTCACAGTATTTTGGTCCGTGTTTATTTATGCTGGACACGGAATCTGGCTTGATTGCTTCTCTCGACACTGGTCGCAGCGCATCTTACGATCATTGCAGTGTTTCGGTTATTTCTGAACTATGGTATCGTCAACACTGACGTAAAAACAGTCAGGCTGGTTGCACCATCTGCCAAAATGGACCGAGTCCGATTCAAAGGCAAATGTATGGCGCGCGTAATCATTCTGGGAACCGCCGGTGCAGTAAATAGCGCAGAGCACGACTATACGCATTTTCTGTTAATTGGTGAGAAAGACACCCCGGTCCTGGTGGACGCTGGGTCCAATCCCCTGGACAAGATCAAGGGCCTAGGAGTCAGCGATGATGATTTGCAGGACATCATCCTGACACATTTTCACTCCGATCACGTCGCTGGGGTGCCTAATATGCTAATGCATATGTGGCAAATGGGTCGCAAAGCGCCGATCCGGTTTTATGGTATTCCTCACTGCATCAACCGCATTGAAGAGACGATGGATATGTACGGCTGGGAATATTGGCCCAATTTCTTTCCAGTGTCCTTTTCTCGTATTAGCTTGCACGACAACACCTTGCTCTTTGAAAACAAGGACTTTGAGATTCACTCTTTCCCGGTTGTTCATTTCATACCTACGATCGGCATGCGCATCACCAACAAGCACAATGGCAATGTCCTCGCTTACAGTTGTGATACGGAACCCTGCCCAAACGCCCTGAAAATCGCCCAGGACGCGGACAAATTAATCCACGAAGCGGGTGGTCCGCCCCCGGGACACAGCACGGCGCGTATGGCCGGCGAGGTCGCGCAGCAGGCCGGCGCCAACGAATTGTACTTGATCCACTACCAGGTCTGGAACCAGGACCCCGAACCGCTTGTGCAAGAAGCTGCAGAGGTCTACAACGGCCCCGTTCACCTTTGCAGGGACTTCGACGAATTCGAGTTTTAGCTAGGGCGAAACAACATTTCGTCCGTGGTTGAGTTTGAAAGGTTTTCGCTTTTGTCACCGCGTTCACTTGTTTTCTGCTTATTGATATAGCGCCGTATCATTCTTGCATCGCGCGAAGGTCGCCGATTGGTGATCGTGTGCGGATAGACTACAATAGAGGCTGCCTTCTCAAAGTTAGGCAATCGACAAACTATCTGTGTTGAATCACTATGGAGGTAACCAAATGAAAAGGCTCTATCGTTTGTCCATGCTCTTGGCATTCTTGCTGGTCATGGTGGCATTTTCAGTTGCGCCTGTGGCCCAAGCCCAGGACATGTTGAGCTTCGCCGCGGCTGACTGCGACTACGGCGGCAACCTCAAGTCAGTTGAAGCTGTAGACGCGCTCACCGTTCGTATCACGCTCTGCAATCCGGATGCGCTCTTCGATCAGGTCATGGCGAGCCTTGTCTTGGGCATACACCCTAGCGAGTATCTCGATGCGACCGGCGGCACCGGCGATCTCTTGACCAATCCCATTGGAACTGGACCGCTAAAGTTAGCGAACTGGGATCAAGGCAACGAGATAGTCTTCGAGCGCTTTGATGACTATTGGGGCGACAATTCGATCGAACCGACCGTGATCTTGCGCTGGAATTCCGAGGCGGCTGCCCGCGCGACCGAGCTGCGCGCCGGCACGATTGACGGTATGAAATTCGCCAATCCGGACGATATCCCGGTTTTCGGCGCCGACCCCGATTTCAGCCTGCTGGACATACCGCCCTTGACAGGCGTTTATGTCGCTATGAGCAATTTCTATGAGCCATTCAATGATGTGCGTGTGCGAAGAGCCATCGCCATGGGCATCGACCGTCAGCGGATCGTGGATAACTTCTTCCCGCCGGGATCGCCTCTATCGCCTGACTTTGCACCGCCGGCGGTATTCGGTCATATAGCCGAAGGCGGCGTACCGGGCTTTGATCAGGATGCTGCCAAGGCGCTCCTAGACGAAGCTGCTGCCGATCTGGGCTTCTCCTTGCCGCTGGACACTGTGGTCGATTCGCGAACAGGTGAAGCCCGTTCGCTTACGTTGACATGGCGTGATGTCGTTCGTGCATACCTGCCGAATCCGGGTATCATCGCCAACGATATCGCGGCACAGCTGACGGACATTGGTATCATCGCGGATGTCCAGGTTGTCGAATCCGGCGCTTTTATCGGTTCGGCATTGTCGGGAAATGAACCCTTGCACATTCTGGGTTGGCAGGCAGATTTCCCCGATGCATCCAATTTCTTGACCTGTTGCCACGGTCCCAATTCCAGTCAAATGGGCACTCCCTACGCTGAGATCTATGAACCCTTGGTCAAAGCCGGACAGGTACTGGATCCGGATGAGCGCATGGCGCTCTTCCAGCAAGTAGCCGACGGAATGGCGGCGGTGGTGCCTTGGGTACCCTTCGGCCATGCCCGGGCTGCAGATGTCTGGCAAGCTCGCATCAATGGCATACATCCTGCGCTTCTCGACGGCACTGAGGAATTCGCCCGAATCGAAGATCCCGATGATGACAATGTCATCTACATGCAAAACGCCGAGCCGATTTCGCTCTATTGCAACGATAGCTGGGACGGCGAATCCTTCCGCGCTTGCCACCAGATTCATGAAGCTTTGCTCGATTTCGCTTTTGGCACGGTTGACCTGATCCCCGGCTTGGCGGAGAGCTGGGAAGTCACAGATGATGGACTGGCCTGGACCTTCCATCTGCGTGAAGGCGTCGTTTTCCACGATGGTTCCAGCTTCGACGCCAATGATGTGGTCGCTACCTGGCGTGCGTCCGCGGATTGCACCAGCCCGAATCACACGGGGACAGGAGAAGGATTCGGCATCTACTTGTCCGTCTTCCAGCAGTTCATCAATGCCGATCAGTGCTAGCCACGCTGCATAATTGCAAGTAAGGTCAAGAAGTGTCGGACACAAAGTCCGGCACTTTTCTTTTTGTGCGAGAAGTGCCTAGTTGCGATTCAGCCGAGGATCCAGCGCATCACGCATGCCGTCGCCCAGCAAGTTGAATCCCAGCACCGTGATCATAATCGCGATGCCCGGGAAGAAGACCAGGTGCGGGGATGTAAACAAGTAGTTGCGGGATTCGCTGAGGATTTGTCCCCATTCGGGAGTCGGCGGCTGCGCGCCCAGGCCGAGAAATGATAGCGCCGCTGCATCAAGGATAGCGGTGCCGACACCCAGGGTTCCCTGTACAACGATGGGCGTGATCGAATTCGGCAGAATATGCGCCAGCACGATCCGAAGAGGATTCGCGCCCAGCGCACGCTCCGCCACCACAAATTCTTGCTCCTTGATCGACAGAACGCTCGCGCGTGACAGCCGCGCATATTGCGGAATGAAGGTGATGGTGATGCCGAGCAGGGCATTGGTCAAACCGGGACCGAGGATCGTGACAATAGATATCGCCAGCAACAACGCGGGAAACGCCAGCACCACGTCCATCAGACGCATGATGACGTTGTCCACCTTGCCGCCGACAAAGCCCGCCGTTATTCCCAGCGTCGTGCCAACGATTATCGACAGACTGATGGTGATGATGCCGACCGAGAGCGAGGTGCGTGTGCCGAAAATGACGCGACTGTAAAGGTCGCGCGCATTGAGATCCAAGCCGAGAATATGCTGTGGCTCCTCGCAGCCCAAGATGGGGACACATGGCTTCTTGCTCGGCAGGCGGCCCGTTTCGCCCGGGACACCGATCATGGTCTTGATTGGATCGTGCGTCGCGAAGAGCGGGGCGGCGACTGCAATAATGACCAGGGCGCCGATGATAACCATGCCAAGGATCGCCGAAGGACTGCGCCGTAAGTTGCGCAGCGCTTCCATCCACAGATTGGACGAGCGATAGCGTTCAGTTGGCGCAAGTCTGGCGGGTTCGACGTTAGCCATATATTTTGTCCAGGGAATAGCGATCAGTTAAAGCGGATGCGTGGATCCAGATAGCCGTACATGATGTCTACCACCATGTTGATGATAACGAATCCAGCCGCTATGACGACGGTGAATCCTTGCACCAGCGTGTAATCCCGTGAGGTGATACTGTCAACCAGAGTGCGCCCGACACCGGTCAAGCTGAAGATCGTCTCCGTCAATACGGCGCCGCTGATGACCAGGCCAAAGTTCAATCCGATTACCGTGATGACCGGCAGCATGGCGTTTTTCAAGGCGTGCTTGCCCACGACCGTCCGCTCGCGGAGACCCTTCGCCCGCGCCGTCCTGACATAATCTTGACTTAGCACTTCCAGTACGCTTGAACGGCTCATACGGGCGATGATGGCGAGTGGAATGGTACCTACTGCAACGGCAGGCAAGATCAGATGTCGCAGCGCGTCAACCAGCAATTCGCTATTCAAGGTGAGGATCGCGTTGAGTGTATTGATACGCGAGAGGAAGAACAGAATGCCGAGCGGCTCGTCGCCCTCAGCAATCAATCCGTGGACCAGGTAGAAGGGCTCCGGCGAAGCGCCTGCCGTCAATCTGCCCGAGGGCGGCAAGGCAAAGGGCGTATCCTTTAGTAGCACGGCAAAAAGATACGCCAGCATCAAACCCAGCCAGAACACCGGCATGGACACGCCGACATTTGCGCCGATCATCGTGCCAACGTCAATGGCAGACTTGTGACGGTAGGCGCTCAGGACCCCCAGGGGTACACCGACGCTAATGGCAAATAACAGAGCGAAGAAGCCAAGCTCTACGGTAGTGGGAAGCCGTTCGACTAGCAAGTCCATAACCGGTCGATGGAAACGTAGTGATTCGCCAAGGTCGCCTTGCGCGAAGTTTCTGATGTAGATCAGCAATTGTACCGGCAAGGGCTCATCAAGCCCGTTGCGGCGGAAAAAGGCGTCACAGATCTGTGGTGTGGCGCGCTCGCCAAGAACGGCAAGGCAAGGATCACCCGGGATCGCCCGTGCTAGCATAAAGGTTACTAGCAGGATTCCGATCAAAACCGGGATAGAAAAGGTTAGCCTTCGGATGACAAACTTGAGCATCGGCTGAATCCGGTCAATTAGAGTGTCACAAGTATAGCGGAAACGCGACGCTGCCGAGGTGTGCGGACGCTAGTCTTCCGCCCAGTGGCGTGCCCGCTCTACCGCTTTCCGCCAGCCGGCATAGAGCGCATTGCGTTGGTCGGCGGACATTTGCGGTTCAAAGGTCTTTTCCAGTTGCCATTGTTCGGCGATCTCGTCTTGCGATTCCCAAATGCCGGTCGCCAAGCCCGCCAAATACGCGGCGCCGAGCGCTGTAGTTTCGGTAACCCGAGGGCGCTCCACCGGCACGCCAAGAATATCAGCCTGGAATTGCATCAAGAAATTGTTGGCGACTGCGCCGCCATCGACGCGAAGCCCTTCGAGAGCCAGTCCTGAGTCAGCGGACATGGCCGCTACGACATCGCGCGTTTGATAGGCGATGGCCTCCAGTGTGGCGCGAACGATTTGCGCTCTGCCACTTCCGCGCGTCAAACCAACGATCGCGCCGCGCGCGTACTGGTCCCAATAGGGCGCGCCCAGACCAACAAAAGCAGGCACCATGTAAACGCCGTCGTTAGAGTCGACGCTCATTGCGATCGCCTCGCTTTCCGCCGCGGAGCCGATCAGTTTCATCTCGTCGCGCAGCCATTGTACCGCCGCGCCCGCGACAAAGATGCTACCCTCCAGCGCATACTGCAGCGGTTGATCCGCGACTTGCCAGGCAATGGTCGTCAGTAGATTATTGGATGAGGGCTGTGGAACAGCGCCGGTATTCATCAACATGAAGCAGCCGGTGCCGTAGGTATTCTTGGCCATGCCCGCGTCGTACGCTGCCTGGCCGAAGGTCGCGGCTTGCTGATCACCGGCCATACCGGCGATCGCTATCGCTTTGCCAAAAAGTTTTGCATCGGACTCTCCGTAGATTTGACTACAGGGTCGAACCTCGGGCAATATGGCACGTGGGATATCCAGCCGATCCAAGATGTCCCCCGACCAGTCGCAAGTGTGAATATCAAAGAGCATGGTACGCGCTGCGTTGCTGACGTCCGTGATATGCGCACGGCCGCCCGTCAGTCTCCAGACCAAAAAGCTGTCGATGGTGCCAAATGCCAGCTCGCCTGCGGCAGCTCGGTCTCGCGCGCCGTCGATGTTGTCCAACAGCCATCTGACTTTTGTTCCAGAAAAATAGGCGTCTGTGACCAAACCGGTATGCCGCAGTATGGTCTGGTCAAATCCCTCAGCTTTGAGTTCGTCACAAAAGGCGGAGGTCCGTCGGTCTTGCCAGACAATGGCGTTATGGATCGGTTCTCCTGTTTGCTTGTCCCATATTACCGTTGTCTCACGTTGATTGGTGATGCCGATCGCGGCTATCGCCTGCGGATCGTCTACGACCACTTGCGCTACCTTGAGTTGAGAAGCCCATATCTCGTTCGCGTCGTGCTCTACCCAGCCCGGCCTAGGATAAATCTGCGTGAATTCCTGCTGCGCACTGCGGACTATGTTGCCATCGCGATCAAAAACGATGGCGCGCGAGGAGGTGGTACCTTGGTCCAGGGCAAGGACAAGATCTGCCATAAGCGAGGGTGACCTTTGACCATCGGATTAGAAATGATGCCACCATTGTAGCTTAAACCGAGCGATAGGTCTTGTTCTGAATGGGGTCCGAGCTTGCTATAGTTGGAGTCTTCGACGAACCGTACCAAGATCAAGGAACGCGGCGCGAGGTGGCGAGACTTACTCTTGGCGGCGCCCGGAGCCGACAAACACTCTTAATAGCAAGCTCAATCCAAGACCGATTAGTCCGCCTGCAAGCGACCAGGCCGGTAGTCGTTCCAAGGTCGCGACAATCAGTTCCGGCGGGTAATCTGGAAAGACATGGGCATGTCGCAGATCCTTCAGGAGCATCAGCAGGGCTGTGCAGAAGCTCGCAAGCGCGCCGAAAGATACGCCACCGAGCACCTCCCATTTCACAGAAGAACTTCTCGTGGCTGTGCCATCATAGCTGGGACGGACGACGAACAGCCACCAGACGGAAGTAGCTGATAAAATCAATCCAAGCGCCGTGACTACGACGACAGCGCTGTCTTCTTTGCCGGACCAAAGAAAAAGCGTTACGCCCAGTATGATGAGCCACAACCTAAAGCCTGCATCGTATTGCCGCGGGCCATTCATTTCGAAGTCCTCAGTGGTCAAATTGGTCGTGTAACGACCTTTCTGCATTCGTTCGTCGTAAACGACCAGGTCTAATACTAGAAAACGATGTGAAAAATATGTGCGCTTTTCGGCGCGATTTCAAGCAATATGGAACCGCCAGCTTGATCGTCAACCAGCTTTTGACTATAGCTTTCGTTCAGAACATCGTAGAGTTGCAAACTGCAACCGCATGGCGGCGCCCAATGAGATAGATCCAGGCAACAGCGCGACCAGCTATCGGCGAAGTTTATCGTAATCAGCCGCCGTTCATCTCCGAATGTCCATGTGTACGCGATCAGACTATCCCCGGCAAGGTTGCTGTCGTGAGCGGGGCAGCTTTCGATCAGCTGCCACTGGCCAAAGCGGTATATCGCTTGACTCGTCTCGCGCAGCAATGCGCGGTAGAACCGTTCCAACAATGGATTCTCCGGTTCTTCGGGCCGGCGAGTGATTTGCACAGGCAGTTTCACGCTGCGCCCACTTAGTTGGCCTTCGTGAAGGAGTACGGCTCCCGGCACGGTACATATCATCGTTGCGGCGACGCGTTGACGATCGTCCCCCAAGATGGTCATGGCACGTTCTTCATCGTGGTTTTCAATAAAACGTATGTTTGAGCGAAGATACAAGGGATCTGCGCCCAGATGCGCCCGAATGGCGCCGATATCGTTGTCGAGCACGCGGTCATACAAGCGCTTATCGTAGGTGTAATCAATACCTTGCACTTGCAATTCGTGCTCGAGATCCCAATACACCTCGGCCATAAACAGCATCTGCCGATGTACGCTACGAACAGCAGGAACGACCTCGGACCAGAACTCGCGGGAAGGCGGAGATCCAGGACGCGCGCCCCAAGTCTCCGAAAATACGCTGTCTAGCATGAGCATCGCCATATCACAGCGTACGCCGTCGCATTGATTGCCGATGTCTATGAGCGATTCGATCACCGCATGGCGTAAGCCCGGACTGAAGGCATTGAGCTGTGCGGTGTCTATCCATGCGGGAAAGTAGGGATCACGCCCACGGGCGATCACTTTGTCTCCATCCGCGGTGTTTGCACGGAAGAAATCCTCTATATGCGAATTGAGTTCTGAAGTTGTGCCCTGCAAAAAGAATTCAGGATGGCTGTAGATCCAATTGTGGTCGGTAGCCACATGGTTGGGAACAAAGTCGAGCACCAGCTTAATGCCAAACGCAGCCAAGCGCTCCCGGAACAGCGCCAGTCCGTGACGTCCGCCGATCTGCTCTTCCACTTGATAGTCGTAGATCGCGTACGCGGATCCGGCAACATCCGCTTCTGTTAGATCCGGCAATACATGCTGATATTCGTGCAAATAATTCAGCGCGCTTTGCCGGGTGGCAAATCCACGACGCCATACACCCATAAGCCATACGGCATCAAAGCCCCACGACGCCAGATCTTCGATCTCTGCGCCGGGCACGTTCAAAAAGTCAATTGCGTGACCGTATTTGCTGCTTAAGTCACGTAACCAGACCCAAGTATTGATTTCGTAGATTATCGGATTGGCTTGCCATGCCGCCACAATTGCGGAAGCAGCCGAAACATCGTGCAATTGAGACATAGAGGCCGTACGTTTTCGTTGTCGGCAAAGGCAAGCTTAGTTTAGCACGCAAACATTTGTATTCCAAAGCACGTTTGGTCTGCTATGGAGCCTGACCGGTGGAAGCTTCTATCAGATGCTGTAGCGTCAATTCATAAAATGCCTCGCGCGATTGGTCGTGCACAGCGTGACCACAAGGAAATATTTCCAGGCGACCACGCTCTACCCGTTCCACAAACCGCTGGCCGTAGTGCGCGGGATTCAGCCTGTCTGATTCACCCAACATGATAATCAAAGGACACTTGATATTGGTTGCAAGGCTCAGGCTAACATCGCCGCCCGCGTCAATCATGCGCGTCATGGCCCGCACCCATGCGCCGGTGAACTTCGCTTCGTCGGAGAAGCCGTGCTCGCGCTTGTCTTCGTCGGTGATCCAGTCGCCCGGATAGCTGCGCTGAAAAACACTTCGCAGCTCCGGACCGAAATTGCCAATCGCGCCGATGGCGATACATGATGCCAGGCGGGAAGGCGCTTTGCCCGCGGCGATTAGGGCCACTTCGCCGCCGTCGGAATAGCCGATGAGATGAGCCTTGGGAATTTCAATGGCATTCATGAATGCCAGCAAGTCATCGCAATCGCGATGGTAAAAGTTGTTGGGGAAATCGCGCGGTTTTGGCAGTGACTGCCCGTACCCACGCAAGGTTACGCCAATAGCGCGAAAACCCTGCGCCGCCAGCCAATCGATGACATGGCCGAGGTGACCGCGCGCCGTGCCCAGCATGCCGTGGATCAGAATGACCGGCGTCTGATCGCTATTCGGTTCGGTATCCTCGTAGTGTAATGTGGCGTCTGTGTCAATTTCGATTAGCGGCATGTAGCGCGATGCCCTCCGGGTTGCTTATCTTTGGTCCCTGCGAGACTCCGGCAGACAGGGATTACTTGAGCATGCCGGGCGTAACGACTCAACCCAGGCTGTACTTGTGAGCCAGCCGGGCACTATTGCAAAAATTGCGCGTCATGACCCGAGTGCTTTCCGTCGTCCAGTGCAACTGGCAACACCTCATCGAGGTGCTCAACCAGCACAAAAGTCAACTCGCCACGGACATCTTCCGGTACATCGTCGAGGTCGTTTTCGTTTTTGCTAGGCAGAATGATGGTATCCGCTCCAAGCCGATGCGCAGCCAGCACCTTGTCTTTGATCCCGCCCACCGGCAGTATCTGCCCACTGAGCGTTAATTCGCCGGTCATGGCGATATTGCTCTTCGCTGTACGGCCTGTCAAGAGCGATGCAAGAGCTGTGGCCATAGTTACGCCTGCGCTCGGCCCATCTTTGGGCACCGCTCCAGAAGGTACATGCAAGTGGATATCATATTCATCATAGAAGGCGGGATCTATTTGCAGGTCCGCCGCCCTGGACCGGGTGAAACTGTAAGCGATCTTGGCGCTTTCTTGCATGATATCGCCCAATTGGCCCGTGTACTGGAAGCCTTTGCCACCCTTCATTTTGGTTGCTTCGATGAAGAGCACATCGCCGCCGACCGGCGTCCAGGCGAGCCCGGTAGCCACACCGGGCACATCGGTACGATCTTGCATTTCACTGCGGTATCCGTAGCGCGGCTTTCCCAGAATGTCTTTGAGGGCTTCTGAGCCAACTGTTAGCGACTCGGTCGCCTGCTGCGCGATTTGCGTCACGACTTTTCGCGCTGCTTTGCCGATTTCCCGTTCCAGGTGGCGTACGCCGGCTTCGCGCGTGTAATCGCGGATGATCTGTAGCAGCGCTTCGTCGGTGAAATCCAGCTCTCTTGTGTGTAGGCCGTTTTCCCGTCGTTGCCTCGGCACCAGATACTGCGAGGCGATGGAGCGTTTTTCATGCTCGGTATAGCCACTCAAGTGAATGGCCTCCATGCGATCGCGCAGCGGACTGGGTATCGTGTCCAGCGAGTTGGCCGTCGTAATGAACATCACGTCGCTCAAGTCGAAAGCAACGTCGAGATAGTGATCGCGGAATTCGGCATTCTGTTCGGGATCCAGAACTTCGAGCAAGGCCGAGGCCGGGTCACCGCGGAAGTCCCGTCCTAGCTTGTCGATTTCGTCCAGCATGATTAAGGGATTGCGCGATTTGGCACGCCGGATGGCTTGAATGATCCTTCCCGGCATGGCGCCAACGTACGTTCGGCGAAAACCGCGAATCTCCGATTCGTCTCGTATTCCACCCAAACTCATCCGGATGAACTTGCGGCCCATGGAGCGCGCGATCGACGCGCCAAGAGACGTCTTGCCGACACCGGGCGGACCGACAAATAACAAGATCGCGCCGGAGCGGTCGCGCCGCACCGGGTCGAAACGATCACGATCTTCAAACTCGTTTTCGCGTTCGGCCCTCAGTTTACGTACCGCCAGGAACTCCAGAATTCGCTCCTTGACATCAGTCAAGCCGTAATGATCCTCGTCCAGCACTTCCCGAGCGTGCGCGATGTCTAGCTTGTCTTCAGTGCGCTTGTCCCACGGCATGCTGCATATCCAATCGAGGTAGGTGCGGATTACACCGTACTCTGCCGCCGAAACCGACAGTTTTGACAGGCGGTTGAGCTCTCGTCCGGCTTCAACACGTGCCTCTTCAGGCATATTGGCGGCTTCGATCAGCTGTCGGAATTTCTCTATTTCCTGCTGATCATCATCCTCTTCCAGTTCGCGCTGTATCGCTTTCATCTGTTCGCGCAGGTAATAGTCGCGCTGCGATTTTTCCATTTCCTGCTGCGCGTCTTCCTGGATTTTGCGTCCAAGCGACAGTACCTCGTATTCTTTAGTCAGCAGCTTCAACAAATGCCGGATCTTGTCGCCTACGCTATCCATTTCCAGCAGCAACTGCGCATCGTCCACATCAATCCGGACGTAGGTTGCGATCGAATACACCAACTGCAAGGGATCTTCCACGTTGAGCGCGTTGCTGACAAGTTCCTGCGGAATGCTCGGCACCAATTCCGCCAGTGAAGAAAAACGGTCGACGATGCTGCGAACCAGCGCTTCCATTTCAATGTCGTCGGCGAAGACAACCTCATCCTCGGGTATACGCGTGACGCGGGCTTTGAGATAGGGCGACGTCTCGACGAATTCGTCGACTTTTATCCGCTGCAAACCTTGAATAAGCAGCCGTACCGTGCCATCAGGTGTACGAAATAGACGGTGTATTGTCGCCAAAGTGCCCACCGTCTGAACTTGGTCCGGTCCCGGCGTTCCCAGGCTGGGATCTTTTGAAGCCACCAGCCCGACCATGCGCGTGCTGGCCACAACATCGTCGACCAGTTGAATGCTGCGCTCCTGCCCGACGGTAAGTGGTATAGCCGTCTGGGGATATACCACCATGCCACGTAAGGGGAGAATCGGCAGCTCTTCAGGAAGGTCTATAACCGTGCCTTCATCTCTTAGGTCGTCTTCAAGCTGAATGTCGATCTTGGTCTGGGGAGGTTCGGCATCGCTTAGTCTGTAGTTTCGAAAAGCCATCCACATCAATCCTTCGTTTGCTCGTCGCTTGATACCACCTGCACTGATCGCTGTGGCAGATACGGAAGCTCTACTTGCATTATTCCGTTCTGATACTCTGCCGTAACATTCTCTGCGTCGACCGGTTTCGGCAATGCAAATTCCACCCGAAACTTGTCAGTTTCAATCTCAACCTGGTGAAAGGACCTGCTCGATTTTACTTCAGGCAACTGTCTGACGCCGCCGATGACCAGCTTGCGATCCAACAACGACACTTTGAAATCGTTAGCCTGCATGGCTGCAATCTCAACCCGTATAACAAACCCGAAGTCTGTTACTATCACGTCGCTCGATGGCCTGAACTTGCCTTTGTCGATCTTGGAGAACATTTCGACAGTATCTCGCCCTTTTTGAGAAATGGTCCTTTGTATCCGATCAAGGCTGATATCCACCTACCTATACTGTACCTATGGAAGCGTTAAAATAGTATCAGAGTTCGGTTCACAAGAGAATTTTGACGCAATTCTTAGATTCTAAACGATCATGCTACTATTCAGACCGGGGACACCTACTCGATGCATTCGATTTAGCTGTCATTTTTTCATGTCGTTTTTGTCACTTTGACTAAAATAGAATCATGCTCGTATCGTAAACGTATGGGTGGTTGATGGCATGGATGAACTTAACCTCAAACCGAAGCGCCGCAACGAGAACCGCGCGCGAGAGCGGCATCTGGCTCGGCAACGGCGCCGGCAGGCGGCAACTGAACCTGGTCAAGGGACGCTTCTCCGATTTGCGTCCGACAGGTTGACTTTTGGCAATGCCAAGAACGCGACCATTCTGCATCGCGGACTAACGTGGATGTTTTCCAGCAGGCGGCCCGTCGCCAAGCTGACGGGTGTTGTGGTGTTGGCCATTTTGATCTTTTTTGTGGGAAGCTACTTGTTCACGGGTCGGATCTTCCCAAACGTATATGCCCTTGGCATTTCGGTAGGGGACTTGACGCAGTCCGAAGCGGAAGCCGCCATACAAGCCAAATGGGACGGAGAAAACTACATTGAATTTACTGTTGATGGGGAACTTGTCAGGCAAGCAACGCCTGATCAACTTGGTCTGTCGATTGACGTCGCGGCTATGGCTAGCGGCGCCCGCGCGGCGGGACTAGCGGGCATACCATTCGGCGTTGAGGTGGCGCCTGTTGTGGGTGTCGACTATGGCAAGGCGCAATCCCTGATGCTGGACATGACAGAGGTGATCTATGTCCTGCCGTATGAAGCTGGATTCAAATGGTCAGGAGGGAGGCTGGTAACTGTGCCCGGCCGGCAAGGCAGGCATCTTGACATTTCTTCGGCAATGGAAAAGCTCCTGCAAGATCCGAGTCGGGTACTGGCGGAGCGGAGATTTGATTTACCGACAATTTCGCTATTGCCGGATGTCATGGATAGCTCGCCTTTCATTGAAGAAGCGCATGCCTTTCTCCCCCGCGACGTGCGTCTGAACGGCTACGATCCCTATGTACATGAAATGATTTCTTGGCACGTGGATCAAAAGACTGCGGCCGAATGGTTGATCGCCGGTGAGAACGGATTGGCAGTACGCAAGGATGTCTTCAGCGCCTTTGTCAAGAGCCTGAATACGGACCTGGTAACGGGTACGACAGCGCGCTTTATCGATGACCTCGTGGCAATCGAGAAGATGCAGGACGCTTTGAATACGAATAACGCCAACGTCGTCGTACGTGTCCAGCATTTGCCCAAGTCGTATTATGTCGAACAAAAGGACACCGGCTACAAGATCGGACGCAAGAACGGCTTGCCGTATCAGCTGATATATGAAGCGAATCCCAATGTAAACTGGACGGCCTTGAACGTCGGCGACAATATACAGATCCCGTCGCGCGATGTTTTATTACCCGAGGACCCCATAGCCCACAAGCGAATCGTCGTCGATATCGAATCGCAATGGCTCGTTGCCTTTGAATACGATCAAATGGTCTTTAGCTGGGCGATTTCTTCGGGACGCGAAACCGCTCCTACTTATCCGGGGATTTTTCAAGTCTTGACGCACAACGATGTCGCGTACGGTGGTAGTTTCGCCCTTTGCAACGATGCCGGTACCAATTGCGCGCAATGGAGGATGAATTGGTTTATGGGCGTCTATGAAGTCGTGCCTGGGCTGATGAACGGCTTTCATGGCGCGGTGCAGCTGCCCAACGGAAACTATTTGGGCGGCGGCGGCGTATACGAACCCTCAACATTTGGCTGCGTAATGTCGCTCGATGACAATGCCGAACAGTTATACGCGTGGGCTGAAAACGGAACCATTGTTGAAGTTCTGTCCGACGATTTCCAGCCGGAGAGCCAGCTGGGCCAGTTCGCCTTGAATTACATTAGCACGATTGACACCACCTACCGGCCGATCTCCACCTAGTACACGCGCTCTGTCACACCTGGCTGGATCAGTCGCCGAGCTCGCGATTCGACCTTGACACAAATCCCGTCGGCCGTTAACTTTTGCCATGCTGCGAACGGCAGCCAAAGTAATTGATCCAACTTACTGTAGTTATACGCATATGCCCGCATTGGTGGGCGTTTTGCATTAGAATGCGCTACATGCAAGTATTGTGTAGCACCTGCCAGGCGGGAGGGAACCTTATATGAACCAAGCCTATGGAACATGGACTAGTCCCATTACTGGTAAAGCAATTGCCAGTGGCATTAGTTTGAAAGATGTGCAATGGAACACCGGGGGCGATACATTGGTGTGGTGGGAAAACCGTGGCAAGATCGGCGTTTTGCTCGCGAAGACGGGTACGGACGCGCCGCGCGATTTGACCGACACAAGTTTGAATGTCGCCGGGCGGGTCGGTTATGGCGGAGGCGCGTTCACCGTCGGGGCGGGTCAGGCCTATTTCGTCGCCAACGGCCGCCTCTACAAACAGGCGCTTGCGGGGGGAACGCCCCGCGCGATCGCGCCGGAGTACGGCAGTTATGCGGCGCCTGCAGTGTCCGCTGATGGCAAATGGGTTGTCTATGTACATAGCTATGAGCACCTTGATGGTTTGGTGTTGGTGGATAGCGATGGCAGTATTTTCCCGCGCAAGCTGGCGTATGGCACGGATTTCGTTATGCAGCCTGTTTGGCATCCCGCGGGCGAGCAGATTGCTTATATCGCCTGGAATCATCCGCAGATGCCGTGGAACGGTAGCGAATTGCGCTTAATGCAACTGGCTGCCGACGCAACGGGCGTGCCTTACACGGACGCTATTGTTACTCTGGCAGGCGACCAGGATACGGCGATTTTTCAGCCGCAGTTTTCGCCGGACGGGCGCTACCTTTCGTACGTCAGTGACGCGAGCGGCTGGGGACAAATCTATTTGTGTGATCTCACGACCCAAACCCATCTTCAAGTGACCGACACCAATGCCGAACATGGTACGCCTGCCTGGGCACAAGGTCTTCGCATGTACGGTTGGAGTGGTGACAGCCGCTCGCTGATGTATCTGGAAAACGACTGCGGTTTCTTTTCGCTGCGGCGCTACGATCTGGAAACCCACAGTGACACAGTGGTGGCTGGCTTAGAGCAGTACACGCAGCTCGAACAGTTGGCAACATCACCTGAATCCGACCGGGTAGCTATGATCGCGTCCTCCGCTTTGATACCACCACGTGTCATCACGCTTGATACTAAGCCTCGCGCGTCGATCCAGCGACGGAGCCAGACAGAAAATCTGCTTGCCGACCAGCTTTCTCCGGCGCAGAAGATCTCCTGGAAGGGCAACGATGGCGAAGATGTACATGGCCTGTATTATGGGCCAGTGATGAAGGAGGATATGCCGACAGGCAATCCGCCCTTGATCGTTAATGTGCACGGGGGACCCACGTCACAACGGACAGCGGGCTACTTCAGCGAAGTTCAGTTTTTCACTACCCGCGGATACGCCGTTTTGCAGGTGAATCATCGTGGAAGCACCGGTTATGGCAAAGCATACATGGACATGCATCGTGGAAACTGGGGCGTATATGATGTCGTCGATTCGATTAGCGGTGTCAATCATTTGGCCGACGCCGGGCAAATCGACCGATCGAAAACGGTGATCATGGGAGGCAGCGCAGGTGGCTTCACAGTCCTGCAATCGCTTGTCGAACATTCCGGCTTCTATAAAGCCGGCATCTGCTCCTTCGGCGTCTCCAATCAGTTCGGCCTTCTGATGGATACTCATAAATTTGAAGAACGATATACATACTGGCTATTAGGTGAATTGCCCGAAGCAGCAGAACTGTATCGGCAACGCTCTCCCCTTTTCCACGCCGACAAAATCGTGGATCCGCTGATCGTATTTCAGGGGACCGACGACGTCGTTGTCCCACAAGATCAATCGGACTTGATCGTGGCTTCGCTAAAGCGGCGTGGCATTCCGCATGAGTATCATCTATACGAGGGCGAAGGTCATGGTTGGCGCAGACCCGAGACGATTGAAGCATATTACAGCGCGATCGAAAGATTCTTGCTTCAGCATGTCATTTACGCGTAAGTTCGCGCTCGCGGAAAACTCTCTTGATTATGGGAATTTAGGCTAGTGTTGGAAAACCTTCTTTTGCTTTTGGCAGGCTTGGTTGGCTTGTTTTCGGCGGCAATTGGCTGGTTCGTGGCGCCTCTAATCTGGCGATGTCATTTGGCGTTTCAATCTTGATAATCGGGCTGACTTTTGTCGCGATCGGCACCTCCATGCCGGAGTTGCTCGTGAGCGCGCAAGCAGCGTTGGCCGGCAAAAGTGACTTGGCAATCGGCAATGTATTAGGTTCGAACATCGCCAACATTGGCTTGATTCTGGGCGCAACCGGTTTGATCGCGCCCCTGAGCGTCAAAGCGGTGCTCTTGCGGCGCGAAATCCCCATTATGATCTTGTTCACCATATTCACCTATCTCTTGACGCTGGACGGCGAGATCGGACGCGTCGATGGCTTGCTTCTGCTAAGTGCCTTTGCCGGCTTCAACACCATGTTCTATTTTCTAGCGTAAAAGGAGCAAGATGCGCGCGACCGGCTGTTGACGGATTTCGACGATGGGCAGGCGCCAGCGAGGGCGGGCAGGCCGCAAGAAATCATTTTTCTTTTGGTTGGCATCGTCGCACTGGTGATAGGATCGCGCTTGATGGTGGAAGGCGCTGTCAATATCGCCCGCTATGTTAGCATCAGCGAGTTGGTTATCGCCATCACTTTGGTCGCGTTTGGCACGTCGTTGCCGGAACTGGCGGCATCGCTGTCCGCCGCATATCACAAGGAAACCGACCTCGCGATCGGTAACATTGTCGGTTCAAACATTGCTAATCTGTTGCTGGTTTTGGGTGTGACGGCGCTGCTGCGACCGATCGCTGTCAGCCGCGCCGAAGTCCAGTTCGAGTTCGTGGTCATGATCGCTTTTGCGGTCTTGCTTATCCCCTTTATGCGCCATCACAGATTTGGCAGACGACAGTCGGCGGTATTTCTGGGCGCATATATTGCTTTTGTCATTTATAGCCTGATCGCTGGTAACTTGGAAAGTTTGATACAATAACGTCATAGCGTATCCACAGAATTCTTGTGTGTTGCGCTTGGTGTTTCGTCAGCCAAGGAGCGTATCAACAGATGCATCAGCTGCCACCAGTTGAACACTTTAAGAGCAGCACGGACGTCGATATATTCCGTTTTTCGATGCAGCTATTCCCCAATGGTTTTACTGGCCATGCTTTCATCTTGGAAGGCGCAGGCGAATTGACGCTGGTCGATTGTGGCTCCGGCATCGGAACCAGCAACGATGATTTGATCGCTGGGTTCGCTGGCATCGGCGAGCATTTCAATCGCAAGTTTAGCTTGAAAGACATCCGGCGGGTCATCATCACTCACGGGCACATTGACCACTTTGGCGGTCTTGCTTTTGTCAAGGCGCATACCGGCGCCAGGGTCGGCATTCATGAACTGGATCGTCGAGTGCTGACCAATTACGAAGAGCGTGTGATTGTGGCCACCAAAGCGTTGGGCAACTATTTCGAGCGTGCTGGCATCGAACCTTCGTTGCGCGAGACCTTATTCCAAATGTACGGCTTCGCCAAGAAGCACGTCACGTCCATTGATGTCGACTTCAACATCGCGGACGAGCTTGTGATCGACGGCATGGAATTCATTCACACGCCAGGCCATTGCCCAGGCCAGGTTTGCATTCGCATGGGAGATGTCCTGCTCAGCGCCGACCACGTCTTATCCCGCACGACGCCACATCAATCGCCCGAAAGCATTACGCATTACATGGGGCTTGATCATTATGCCGATTCCTTGCGGAAGCTACTGCGCTTTGAGGGCATTCGATTGGCGCTTGGCGGACACGAAGATCCCATACACGATCTCTACGGTCGTATTCAGGCCATCCGCGCCAGCCACAACCGCAAGTTAGACCGAATTCGCAAGATTATGCGCGAGCATGGCGAGCCGATGACCATCAGCGAAATTTCACGAGCGATGTACCCGCAAGTCGAGGGGTACCATGTATTGCTGGCGATCGAAGAAGCCGGCGCCCATATCGAGTATCTGTATCAGCATGGTCACTTGACGATCGCCAACTTGAAAGAATTTGAAGAGCAAGATAATCCGGCGATCTCCTACGCCCTATACGATTGATTTGCGGTAGTCGGATTGGAGGTTCCTGCTATGTGTGCCTTCACACAAACTACACGCCGATTTTACGTTGCGGTTACAACTTTTTCGCCAAAGCGCCGTATAGTAAAGTATGTCGACTGTCAGAACGTGTAGCTTATAGCGCGGCGCAATCCCAGGCATGGCCAAGAATTCGAGGAGCGACAAATGGATGAAAAGCCTAAAAACGATCACGGCGCAGCAAGGCATGTTTATGAGCTGGCTGGCTTGGTCGACCGTCTCGCCGCCAACGTGATTGACAGTTTTCTCCTGATTCTCCCGCTTTCAATTTTGGCAGTGATTATTTCCTCGCCTGGCAGTCAGATTCCTGGACAAGTGTTGAGGTTCGTGTTGGTGGCCGTGCCGATCGCATATCACTGGTATTTTTGGACGCAGCGCGACGGCCAGACCCCCGGTAAGTTTGCGCTTGGAATCCGCGTCATCAAGACCGATGGCAGCAGCATTAGCGACATGGATGCCGTGATTCGCGCCATCGGCTACCATGTCAGTGGCATGCTATTTGGCCTGGGGTTCATTTGGGCGCTGTTTGACAAGAACAATCAATCTTGGCACGACAAAATGGCGCGCACCTATGTGGTCCGAAGCAACAAACAGGGGAAAACCGTAGATATCCTCGTCTAACTGGCCTTTCCTCGACCGGCGTACGAAACCAACTGCTTCATGATTAAGCTTGCGCAACGCCTTGGCGCGTCAAGATTTGAGGCGGATGAATTATATTCGCAAGCGCTAACGGCGTTTCAGCGAGAAGACTACGAAGAAGCGCTGGCACTAATTGACGGTGCGATACAACGGCATCCCAGCTATGCCGAATACCACGCGACACTTGGTTGGTTTCACTACGCATGTGGCGCTACTTTACATGCGCGTAGCGCTTTTGATCACGCATTGACAATTAATCCTTACGAGATGCTGGCGAATTACGGACTCGGTATGCTGGCCTACAAGGAAAAGGATTGGCAAGCCGCCGCGAGCTACTTCCTCAATGCGATCGCGGCGCAGCCGAATCGACCCGAAACACTCTACTATCTTTCGCTTGTCCAGCACCGGCTAGGGGACAATAAGCGAGCGATTCAATGGATGCAAAGCGCTAAAGAAGCATTTTCCTCGGTCGGTGACAATCGAGAGAGGCAATGTCTTTCCTGGATACGTCAATACGAGAAGCTCACCAAAGACGAGATGACGCGCGTTTAGTCGTTGAAAAGGGCTGGCGCATATAAACCTGACTATATTCAACGTGTCCCGGCCAAATCTCGCTTGATCAACTAATGACAGTTTTCATATGCTAAGCATAAGTGACAAGAACTTAGCGGTAGGCTCTGGCAGGCTGGGCGTACGGCAAGCCGCTGGGCAAATGGTCCTTGTTGCTGCATTCGCGCTCCTTCTGCTATCGGGAGAGGGGGCAATTCAGACTTTCGCGCAGACCGACGAAGGACTTTCGCCTTTTTGGTGGAATGACCGCGATTTTTCGAGATATTCGTGCGCAGTTTTCGTGATAGCGACGGTGACGGCATTGGCGACCTGCAAGGCGTTATCGACCGGCTGGATTACCTCAATGATGGGAATGCCGCGACGACCGACGATTTGGGACTCACCGGTATCTGGCTGATGCCGCCGGCGGAAGCCCATAGCTACCACGGCTATGATGTCACCAACTATTTCGCTGTCGAGCAAGATTACGAAACTATTGAGGGCATGAAACGTCTGATCAATGCCGCGCATGAACGAGGCATCGCCGTCATTGTCGACATGGTGGTGAATCATTCTTCGAGTCGGCATCCCTGGATTGTCGCGTCTCGTCTGGGCGAGCAACCCTATAGCGACTGGTACATCTGGTCCGATGAAAGTCCCGGATATGTCGGTCTCTGGGGCGCGGTCGCTTGGCACCCAGCTGGTGGCCGATATTACTACGACGTTTTCTGGGGTGGCATGCCCGATTTCAATTATCTCAATCCGGACATCACACAGGAAATGTACGATATCGCGACATTCTGGCTGCAGGATATCGGCGTGGATGGTTTCCGCCTCGATGCCATAAAACACATAATCGAAGTTGGCGAAAGGCAGGAGAATACATCCGAAAGCCGCCAATGGCTGAGCGACTACGAAGCGCATTTGGAATCGGTAAAGCCCAACATTTTGACCGTGGGTGAGGTTTTCAACGGACCGTCGTTTATTGTGTCACGCTACGTTGACGAAGGCGCAATTGATATCGGCTTTGATTTCAAACTGTCGGACGAAATGATCAGCGCTGCTCAAAGTGGATCCAAGCGAAATATCAGCCGTGCGCATCGCAATGCCATGCGAGACTATCCCCTAAACCAATTCGCCTCCTTCCTCACTAATCACAATCAAGACCGGTTAATGAACCGGCTGCTGCATGATTCTGGAAGGAACAAGGTGGCTGCTTCGCTTCTTTTGATGGGTCCCGGCGTTACCTTCCTCTATTTCGGTGAAGAGATAGGCATGGCGGGGAGCAAACCTGACGAACGCATTCGTACGCCGATGCAATGGGAAAACAGTGAATCCGCCGGATTCAGCGATGGCGAAAGCCTGTGGCAACCATTGCAAGACGCGGCAAACCTGGCCTACGCAAACGTCGCCAGCCAAACTGGCGATCCCGATTCACTGCTGAGCCACTACCGGCGCTTGATTCGCCTGCGCACTGAGAACTCGGCGCTGCGGCGCGGCGATCTAACGGCTGTCGACAGTTCGCACGGCGGAGTCTATGCGTTTCTGCGACATGACGAGCAGCAAGCGCTGCTAGTGGTGATTAATCTTGATGATGAGCCCGCGGCCGGATTTACGCTCTCGCTGGAAGGGACCGACATGGCGCTGGGAGAGGCGAGCCTGGCCTTTGGCCGCGGCGCCCTTGTCCCAGAGAATCAAGCCGCAGGGCGGTTTCGAGGCGTATCAGCCCGTGGAGACTCTCGCGGCACAGAGCCTGATGGTCATCGAGTTCCAGACGAAACCTGGTCAATAATGACTTTTCGCTTTGCTTGCGCGCCGCACACATGGCAAATCCGCGGCATTGCAAGTAGAGACACATCCCCCTAAAATCGCTTGCTATCGCCAGGTAACACGCGGGAATGCCATTTTGGAGATCTACTTGGGCGAACTGTCCGCCCTCGGGGCGGCGCTTTGCTTCGCGCTTGCGTCGATCACTTTCACGCTCGCAGGTCGCAAATTCGGCGCGACCGTGTCGATGGCGCTCAGCCTGCAGATTTCGCTAGTCTTCCTGTTGCTGATGCATCAGGTGATGCTTGGGGAGGCCATTCCGAGTTCAGCGCCGCTCGAACGTTGGGTATTGCTTGGCGCTTCGAGTCTATGTGGCTTTGTCATATCCTCCGTCATGCTTTTACGGTCCTTCCAATATATCGGACCTCGTCTAGCAATGCTGATCGGCTCGCTGACCCCAATCATTGCCGCGTTGCTGGCTTGGGCATTCCTTGGACAAGGTTTGTCCACCATCGCTGTTCTGGGCATCATAGTGGTGGTAGCTGGTATCGTCTGGGTGGTTTCAGATGGCGACCAACGCGACGACCAATTGAAAAACCCTAACTACCGTCGCGGGCTGGCATTGGCAGTCGCATCCGCGATTGGTCAAGGCGCTTCATTCGCCATGATGTCGGAAGGCGTGGCCGGCGGATTCCATGCCTTGAGCGCAGGCGTCATCCGTACAGTGGTCGGATTGGTCATTTTGTGGCTGGTGATCATTGCTCGCGGCAAAGTGCGCGAGAACCTGAAGCTGTTATGGGCCGAGCCCCGGGCGCTGGTCATCTTGACAATCGCCTCCCTGACGGGTCCGGTCATCGGAACGACATTTGTATTGCTTTCGCTGCAGTCAACCAGCGTCGGCATTTCCTCGACCTTGACCGGAATGACGCCGATTCTGCTGATTCCGATCAGCTATTTGGTATTAGGCGACAAGATCACGCTGCGTGCCATCATCGGCACCATGGTCGCGATCGCCGGCGTTGCTCTGCTGTTTGCGGCCTAAGTAAGAATACGAATTTCACTCGTAAAATAGAACAGGATCGCTTCTCCAATTGAGAACGCTGCACTGGCGGCTGGCTGCATGCCCAAAGGCAAGGTCGTGATATGAATGTGTCATACGCCAACTTGCAATTGAGCCGGCGTTTTTCAAGTTTGTCGGATACGGTTATAATTGGAGGCAAGTTCGAACAAGAGTATCGAGGACTCGGCGATGACCGATTTTAATATCCGTCCGTTGGAACGCTCCGACCGAGAATGGGTAGCGCATTTTCTTGACGAAAGCTGGGGTACCACGCAGATTGTTTCCCGTGGCAAAGCAGTTTACGGGCATCTCTTGCCCGGATTCATGGCAGAACGGAACATGGTACCGGCCGAAGACGACGCGGAACCCGAGGAAGATGAGGTCGAAAACATCGGTCTGATTACTGTTCACATTGGGGAAAAAGAGTGCGAAATCACCACATTAAACAGCCTGTCAGAGTCCGTTGGCATAGGTACCGCTTTGGTGGAGGCAGTTGAGACTTGGGCGCGCGAAGCTGATATCGAGAGGCTCTGGCTGGTGACGACAAATGACAATTTGGCCGCGCTGAAGTTTTGGCAGAAACGAGGCTATGAACTGGTCACTGTCCATCGAAACGCGATTGCAGAAGCTCGTCGAATAAAGCCGCAGATCCCTATCACCGGGCTTGGCGGTATCATCATCCGCGACGAAATCGAATTGGAAAAGCGCATGTAATACGCGCTCGTCTTCATCGTCAATACAACCGGAGACAATCTGCTCGCTATTCGATCGCGCCGTCAGTTCCGCTGGTAGTTATGGTCCCGTCGGTGGAGGATTCCGATTTCAGACTACGCTCGCGAAAGAAACTTTCGAATATGATCAGCAGTACACCGCCGACGATGGCATGGTCCGCAAGATTGCTAACATTTGATATAAGACCGGGTATCTGGTAATGGACGAAGTCGATGACGTGGCCGTGTTGCAGCCTGTCGATGACATTGCCGATGGCGCCGCCGATAACAATGCCAGTGGCTAGCGGCAAAATTAGCGCTCGCGGCGCGGCGCTGCGAAAATGCCACAACATGATCCCAATGATTACAAATGCCAGCAATAGGAAGATATTTCCGGCCGCCGGCAGGATTCCAAAAGCGGCTCCGGTATTCGTACTTCGTGTCAACTGAAACACTGGCGCCAGTGCCGGAATCGGCTGGACGCTCTGGTATAGCTCCAAATTGTCGACTACCCAAAGCTTGCTGGCTTGATCGATAAGGACCGTGGCGATTATCGCGCTGACCAGAATGAACCACTTGCGCATAAGAGCTCCGTAAAAGCAGGATGCCGCAATTGTAGCATTTGATGCCGCTTAAGACAGACATGACTAGGTCGTGTGCCCTTATAGTTTGACAGCCAGACATGACCCGTGCTAGTCTCATTTGGCTCGTAGTCCACTCAGTCCTGTCGTAGTGAAGGCTGACCAAAATCCTGATTTGTATGGTGAACAGATGCGCGGCTTGGCAAACTGGACGTTGGAAGAACAGAAGCGCTTCTGGTGTGACTTAGCGCACGAGGTCATCGAACAGTGGGGGCTCGGCAGGTCAAGATTGTCCTGGCTGGGATACAGCAACAATGCCGTCTTTGCGGTGAATACGTTTGGTGGGAGATACGTTCTGCGTTTGCAAATGTCGGGGCGGGTCAGCGCCGAGTTTCTGGAATCCGAATTAGTCTGGCTGCAACGTATACGACTGAATACCAAACTATTGGCGCCGGTACCGGTTCCTTTGCAGGTTGACGGAGCAGAAGTCCTGTTTGCTTCCGTCAGCCCCGCACGGCTATCGCCAGATGCAGTCCTTTGTTGCCTCTTCGAGTTTGTGTACGGCGAAAGCAGGTCGGCCAAGGAACTATCCGCCGATGACGTTTACTCGGTTGGCGCCTACCTGGGGACACTTCACCGCGCAGGTCAATTCGAACCGCCGGACGCTTTCTCTCGTCCAAGAATGGATTGGGAGGGATTGTTTGGTGAAGAGTCTCCATACTTGGCGCGGGACTCTATCGTTTCGCTCTCGGGCGAGCAGGCCAGAATTTTCGAGCAAGTAGAGGACTGCGTTCGAACTGCGATGAGCACGATTGACCGCGGACCGGAATCCTTCGGTCTCATCCACGGGGATTTGCTGGCGAAGAACATATTGTATTGTGATGACCTGCCGGTGGCGCTTGACTTTGAGTATTGTGGATGGGGATATTTCTTATATGATCTCGCGCCCTTGCTTTGGCAGCTCAAAGGGGAGCGCCCGGCTGAGTACATCTACCTGGAGGACGCCATGTGGTCCGGCTATGCTTCGGAGACCGGGTTAACCGAGCACGAGCGCGATCGTTTGGAAATATTCATAGCGGCGCGTCAAATGGCGTCGTGCCGTTGGTTGTTGGCGAATGCCGGCAATCCGACAGTGCGCCAGGTTGCGCCGCAATTGATTGAAGATAGGGCAATGGAGTTGCGCGACTTCCTGGAAAACGGTGTATTGAAGCGGAAGTCGCGTACCTTGTGACAGCCCAACAAAGCCAAAACCTCGCATGTTAGCAAAACTGAATCTGGCTAAGGCGGACGCCTACAAGCTTTATCTTGTTCTTTCGGGCATACAGTCGTTTGCCATGACCATGGTGTTTACGGTCAATCTTGTCTATCAGGTCAAACAGGTGGGATTGAATCCGCTGCAACTGGTTTTGATCGGCACCTGCCTGGAATTCACGGCATTCTTGATGGAGATCCCCACTGGTGTCGTCGCTGATGTCTACAGTCGACGTCTTTCCGTGATCATTGGAATCGCTCTGCTGGGGCTGGGTTTCGTTGTCGAGGGCAGCTTTCCTCTCTTCGAGGTGCTCTTGATAGCGCAGGTTGTCATGGGCGCGGGTTACACTTTTCTGAGCGGCGCGAAATCCGCCTGGATCGTAGACGAAATTGGACAGGCGAAGGCGTCTGTCGCCTTCGTCAGGTCAGCGCAGGTGGAGCAAGTAACAGGCTTTGTCGCCATATTTGTCAGCGTCGCGGTGGCCAGCCTCAGCCTGCAGGTTGCGATCGTATCTGCGGGGATCATAATGCTGGCGCTTGCCTTGCTTTTGATCTTGCTAATGCCAGAAGCGGGTTTCAAGCGTCTGGACGCGGGGCAACGGGAAAACTGGAAAACGCTGTTTTCTACGTTTCGTGCTGGTCTAAGCTTGGTTCGCCGTCGGCATTTGTTGATTCTGATCATGGTAGCGACGATGATACACGGCGCCTTCAGCGAAGGATTCGATCGCTTGTGGACAGCGCACTTGCTGCAAAGCTTCACCTTGCCTGCGCTGGGTCAACTAGACGAAATCGTTTGGTTTGGCGTCATAAGCGCTGTGGGAATGCCTTTGAGCCTCGTGACGATGGAACTCATCCGACGACGTATAGACATGACAAGCAATCGATCAGTGGCGCAAACCTTGACCGTAGTCTACGTCACGATGACTGTTAGTGTTTTGCTTTTCACTTTGGGGGACAGTTTCGCAGTGGTGCTCCTGGGGCTATGGATAGCAGGTGCTATGCGTACGATCCGCAATCCGCTGATGGAAGCCTGGATCAACCAGCATACGGATTCCGGTGTGCGCGCAACTGTTTTGTCCATACAAGGGCAAGCCGATGCATTCGGTCAGATCGCCGGGGGTCCACTGGTGGGCGCGATTGGTCTCCTTTCGTCGGTCCGGATGGCGATTACGATTTCAGCCCTGATGCTTGTGCCAATTTTGGGAGTCTTTAGACGGTCCTTGCGTCCTACAAGCTAACGTAGTTGTCGCAATCTTGGCCTTTGCGCTGTAGAATGGTGGCGCAAATCACGAAGGGAGATCCCTGATACATATGAATACAAACGACATGCTCGATGAACTTAGGAAATTCGATACGCCGTCAATAACAAATGTGGTAGCGACATATCCGGCATCGCCGCTCTGCCTGGGACTTTACAATCCCTGGAGCGAGAATTGGTACACCGATCAGTCGGTTCGCTGCATGTATCCGGAATTGGGCCGTCGCGTTGGTTATGCGGTCACTTGTGTCTATGGCCTGCCTGATCCCGATTTTACGCGGCTCAGTTTCAGCGATGTGCTTGATGCATTGGAAGCAGCGCCAGGACCGACCATATTGGTCAACCAGCAGAAGTTTCCGCCGGAAATCGCGGGCAAAGTTGGACTGGCCGGCGGTAACATGGTCTCGGCGATGCGCGCGATAGGATGTCTCGGCATGTTGTCTAACGGACCTTCGCGAGATCTCGATGAGGTGCGCGAAATGGACTTTCAATATATGCTCAGCGGCGTGACGCCGGGCCATGGCAATATGGCGGTCCACGCCGTAAACGTGCCTGTTTCTGTGGCTGGCATGGACGTGGCGCCTGGCGAGCTGATCCACATGGACGAAAACGGCGCTTGCAAGTTTCCCGCGGATCAACTGGAAGCCGTGCTAGACAACGTGCGCGCGTTGCAGAAGGAAGAAGCCGCTCGTATGAAAGCTCTGCAGGCAGCGAAGTCGGCGGCAGAACTACGGGCGATATTTTCCGGTCACGCCTATGGCGATGATGACGAGTCCTAGTCGGTAAGTCTAGCGCATTTTGCCTTTGTCAATGACAGCACATCGCTGCCGCACATTGCGCGCCTATTATCCGTTCCGGCTGGTCGCTCCCTTCGTTTATACCATGTGGCTGACGGTGGCGACTCTCTATTTCGCGACTGTCGTTACAAGCGACCCCTTGCGATTGGCGACTTTGGCAGTTGTTCTGGAAGCTGCGAACCGTCACGAAACCGCTGTTCATGGCTTGGATCAACGAGCATGCGCCTTCTGAGGTGCGGGCCACCGTGATTTCCATGTACAGGCAGTCAAAGGCGTTCGGGCAGATCCTTGCGGCGCCGGTCTGGGGCGCAATCGCTAGGCTGCTTTCATTACGCTTTGCCTTGACCGGGGCGAGCTTTGCTCTTGCTCCTGTGATGCTCATCTATCGCGGTCAGCGCTCCAAAGCGACGACGTTCTCAAGATCAGGCGATTGATTCAACCATTAGAATTACAACGTTCGACAGGACTGGCGGGACGTTGAAAATGAAAGGCGGGAGGTCGAGAATGCAAGGAAAACGTGTATTGATCACCGGGGCGACCAACGGGATCGGCAAAGCCGCCGCGCTAGAATTGGCGAAGATGGGCGCCGAAGTCATCATTGTCGGCAGGGACGAGATAAAGACACGGAAAGTCTTGCACGACCTTACATCCTTGAGCGGCAACAGCAATCTTGAATTGTTGCTCGCCGACCTGTCATCGTTTGACGACGTCAAAAGGATCGCTACCGAGTTTCAATCACGTCATGACCGGCTGGATGTTCTACTCAACAACGCGGGCGCGGCGTTCTCCGATTTCCAGGTTTCAGCCGATGGATACGAAATGACTTTTGCGCTCAACCACTTCAGTTACTATCTGCTAGCTAACCTCCTGTTGGATGCCTTGAAGACTAGCGCGAACGAGCAGGGCGAGGCGCGCATAATTAATGTGTCATCGAACGCGCATTTTTCAGCGCGCACCGGTATCCGTCTCGACAACCTGCGTGATTCTGTAGGATCGGCTGGATTTCGCACCTACAGTGAAAGCAAATTGGCCAACGTGCTCTTCACCTATGAATTGGCGCGGCGGCTGGAAGGATCTGGCATTGCCGTGAACGCGCTGCATCCCGGTTTCGTTAACACTGGCTTTGGGCACAATATGAAGGGCATCATGGGCGCGGCCGTGAAAGTCTTGCAGAAACTGATCGCCCGGACGCCCGTAAAAGGCGCGGAGACGCTCGTTTATCTGGCGTCGTCAGAAGACGTGGCCGGCGTTACAGGCAAGTATTGGAAGGACAAAATGCAAGAGCGTTCCAGCGAGATCTCTTATGATCGGGAGCATCAGCGGCGGCTGTGGGAATTTAGCGCATCTATCACTGGAGTCGAATGAGCCCTTAACTATTCTTGTAAGTCAGCGGGTAATTCGAACCCGCTATCGCCCTCGGCAAAACCAACAACCTTGGCAACCGCAGCAACTTCGATCGGCCCATAAACGTGCGGAAACAAGGCATTGTCGGCAGTTGGTACCTTTGAAGACGTATTGGAATGGGCGGGTGGTTCCCATATTGTTCGGGAACTTACTTCCGATTCGTCTATGCAGAGAACCAACAGATTTCGCTTGTCCCGGTACATGCTGTTGGCGACAGGTATAATCTGGTCTATCGAAGAACAATGTATAAAGCCCCCGGTTTCAAGGGACGGCGCGCGAAAAAGGCCGCTCGCTTGGGCATTCGCCCAATTGGCTCTGCTGGTGATGTGATAAATCATCTCAGCGCTTGATCGAGGTCGGCGATGAGATCGGCCGGGTGCTCCAGTCCAATCGACACGCGCAACAAGTTGGAGGGTGTATTTGAATCCTCTTCAATCGATTCGCGATGTTCGATGAGACTGTGTGTACCGCCAAAACTGGTTGCGCTGGTGAATAGTTTGAGTTTGTTCACCACGTCGATGGCAGCTTGTCGACCGCCCCGCACCTGTATCGACATCAAACCGCTGCCAACGCGCATTTGCCGTAGAGCCAGCTCATGTTGTGGATGGCTGGGATGATGCGGGTAGAGCAGGCGCTCGATCTTCGAGTGTTCCGCAAGGAAGCATGCGACTTCCGCGGCATGTTCGCTGTGGGCGCGGACGCGATAGGACAGGCTCTGCATTCCGCGCAGAGTTAACCAACTATTCATCGGCGAAAGGACCGACCCGCCTATCCGCACAAGGCGCATGACGCGCTGCGCAAATTCGTCATCCTCATTGAAGACGATGACACCGCCTAAAACATCATGATGTCCAGCGATGTATTTGGTAAGCGAGTTGACGACTATGTCGGCGCCGAGCTGTAAAGGGTTTTGAGCGACCGGTGTTGCCACCGTATTGTCAACCAAAACCAACGCGCCATATTGGCGGGCGATCTCGCTGATCGACTTGATATCCGCCAGACGAATCATCGGATTAGTCGGCGATTCAAAGATCAGCAATTTGGTCTGCGGGCGCATCGCGTTACGAACAGCCGCCAGATCGCTCATATCAATGAAGGTTGTTTCCAAGCCCCACGGCGCGAAGAATTCTTTCAGTTGAACGCGGATGCCAAAATACATGTCATCGCTGGATACAACGTGATCGCCTGGCCGCAGTGCCTGGAATATCGTCAGCATGGCTGCAGATCCACTGGAGATGGCATGTGCAACGGCGCCATATTCCAGCTTGCACATGGCGTCTTCCAAGGCCTCGCGATTTGGGTTTTGGTAGCGTGTATATATCACCTCTTCCGGATCATGCTCGTGGCCAGTCGTTTCGTATTGAAAGGTCGTACTAAGCACGATCGGTGGAACGATTGCGCCACTGTTCGGGTCAATAGCCGAATTATGGACTGCGTACGTTTCGGGTCTATGGGTCATATGTTTGAACCTTCGTCAGGGATTCTTTAGGCGCCAATGATAGCGGTATTCAGCTGCTTATACCATTGCGCCCACAACCACGGTTCTTTTCGCCGTGCCCAATATTGCAATTCGCTGTAAAATCCAGGTGAAGGTGTCTTCATAGAGGCGCCGCTCATCATCGATAGCTATGACGGAGCGATGAACTATGCCTGACATGTTTGTAAAGTTATACGAATTGCCACCGCTCGAACCCGAAATTGCCTATCAGCAGGATCAGGGAATTACGGTTAGACGCTGCATGCCGCCGGAAAAGAGTCTGGTAGTCGATTGGGTTAAGGAACACTTCAACCCCTACTGGTCTAGCGAGGCTGATGTTGGTTTTTCTTCTCATCCAACGACGGTCATGCTGGCACATCGAGGAGACCAATTGCTGGGATTCGCTTGCTACGATACGACGTTCAAAGGGTTCTTTGGGCCAACAGGCGTTGATGAGCGTGAACGGGGTCGCCGAATCGGCACAGCGCTATTGATCAAGTGTCTTCACGAGATGCGCAACGCCGGTTACATGTACGGTGTCATCGGCTGGGCAGGACCCACGTCTTATTATGAAAAGGCGGTCAACGCTGCGACCATCCCCGGGTCTGAGCCGTCTTGCGCCTACAAGGGTCTGCTAGGCACGGAAGCGGTTTTCACCGCCGGCGCGCCGAGCGAATCGTTCCTGGAGAGCCCCGCCTAACTTATGACGCGGCAAGCCGCAGCCTTGCCGCGTACACAATGGCGTTGATGATTTCGGTCAATCCACGACCCTTGCCCATTGATATATCTTTGCCAAAGAAGGTGAAGATCACCTCGCCATTGATGGCCGCGACCTGGTCCAACGGGGCGCCCGAACAGGATTGGTCGAGAATCGCGCACATCGCCATGGCTGACAAACCTTGAGGATTTAGCACATCGAAATGGAAGTCCAGCGTGCCGTCGGGCCGATCAATTGCCCAGACAAAGGCCTCGGATTCGCAACCTATGACGCGATACACCTCGTCGTAAGGCTTGGTGGCGACTAAGGCTGGAACGGGCTCAAATTCGTCGGAGATGGCGATCAAAAAGTCGACGCGCTCATCCCGCGAGGAAATGAATCCGAAATCGTCCAGGTATTCTTGAAGTTTTGGCGGATATACTGGCATCCGACGACCTCACTGTGGTTGCCCGCGGGAAGGCATTTACGCCTTCCCCCATGCTGTCAAAGAGCGACACTATTTTTCAATGGGAACGCCGACGCTGTTGCCCCATTCCGTCCAGGAACCGTCATAGTTGCTTACATCGGCGAAACCGAGCAGGTTGGTCAAAACGAACCAGGTATGGCTGCTGCGTTCTCCGATGCGGCAGTAGGCAACGGTGGGCTGTTCGGGATTCAAGCCGATCTCATCGAGATAAATCCCTCGCAACTCCGCGGCAGTCTTGAAGGTGCCGTCTTCATTGGCGGCGCGTGACCAGGGCACGTTGTCGGCGCCGGGGATATGCCCACCGCGCACCGCGCCTTCTTGCGGGTAACCCTCCATGTGCAGTTTTTCACCGCTGTATTCGCCGGGGCTGCGGACGTCCACCAACTGCCCATTGGCCTGAATATGCTCCAATACACCGTCTCGAAAAGCGCGGATTCGGCTGTCATCGCGTTCCGGGGCGCTGTACGACGTCGAACTGATACTTGGTCTTTCGCGCGTCAGTTCGCGGCCCTCTTCGGCCCACTTCAGTCGACCGCCGTCCATGATCCTGGCGTTGGTGTGTCCAAAGAGCTCAAATACCCAGAGCGCATAAGTAGCCCACCAGTTGCTCTTGTCGCCGTAGAATACGACAGTTGTGTCGGGGGTGATGCCGATGCGGCTGGCAAGCGCCTCGAAGCCTGATTTGTCCAGATAGTCGCGCCGAAGCGGATCGTTGAGATCCTTTACCCAGTCTACTTCAACCGCGCCCGGAATATGTCCGCTAGGATAGAGCAGGGGGTCTTCGTTCGATTCGACTATGCGGATACCGGCCTCATTCAAGTTCGCGGCGACCCAGTCCGTAGATACGAGTTTGTCGGGGTTGTTATAGCCACGACTGTTGATATCACTCATTTGTTACGCTCCTTCTACATTAATGCGATCAGAATCCTGCCGGCGGTTCGTACCATTGCTGCAAAAAAAAAGAGCCAACCTTGGCGGGTTGACTTGATGGTTTCGAACAACCGTGTTGCTGGCAAAGCAAACATTCCCGCCTAGTCGCCGGTATCCCTACAACAACTCGTGCTTTTCGTTTGTAGCGATCTGCGTCTGCTCATAGACATAAAGTAGCATAGCTTTCGCAACTTTTCAAGCAGCTATGTTCTGTCTCTCGCCGCATTCATGGTGCGGCGCCCCTGCAACGCTATGCGTCAAACGCTGAAGGAATGTCCTATGACTCCGGCGGCAAATCGTATCTGCTTACAAGCTCGTCGAGGCAAAGGACACAGCATTGCAGTTGCAGGCTAATGTGAACGCCATGCGGAACGCGGACGTGCAATCGGGCGCGGCCGATATTGCCAATTAGCGGTTTGCGCTTGGCGACGATGTATACACCGGCGTCATCTCTTTCAGTTACCAGCTTCCAACTCATTGATGCGCGCAATTTAACACTAACATGAAGGTGATTGTTGTCGGCCCGCGCAAGATTGATCTCGGCGTATTCCGCTTCCAGGTAGAAACTACTGGGAGTCTGAACCTCCCACTGGTATTGCCGGGACACTACTGTCAGGTCTCGTATGGAACCAAGCAGATCAAGCGCGCCCCGCAGCTTGCTCAGATTCCGCATTAGAGTTCTTCCAGATGTTCAGCGACCCACTGCTGATACGCATGGCGCAGCCGAAACGTGTTTTCGCCTACCATACCATCGCCAATAACGTGCTCGTCGATTCTGACGATGGGAACTATGCCACGGCTGCTGCTGCTGAGAAAGGCTTCGCGAAAGTCTGGCAATTCGTCGAGGCGCGGCGCCTGCAAACGAAGCGGCATGACGTCCCGGCAGACTTCCAAAACGATCCGCCGTGAAATGCCGGCTAGCATGCCGGTGCCGGCGGTGTGGAGCTGCCCATCAAGGACTGCGTAGAAGTTGCTGGACGCGCCTTCCAACATACAACCGTTTTTGTCTAACAGGACTATTTCGTAGCTTTCCGGCGCCATCGCGCCTTGCAGCTTTGCTCTGACATGCATCCAGTCGCTGGTCTTGGCGGACGGATCCTTGCGCCGCTTGGCTTTGGAGGTTACACATTTGACACCTTTCATGATTAGCGACTGATCGGGAGGCTCGTACGGCTCAAGCGTTAGCAACAATGTATCGGGCCTGGAGGCAGGCGCTGAAACGCGAAACCTGACATCACCATAGCCTGACGCCAGTATCATTGCTCTCAGCGCGGCTTTCAGTTGCTGCCTGTCGTACCTCAACGGAATGCGCTCGCGTCTAGCCGAGGCTTCCAGACGATCTAGGTGCGCGTCAATAAGTAGCGTCTTCGTTCGTTGCCGGGTATTGCTCACGGTATACACGCCATCGTAAGGTTCGGAAGCGACGGCTTCGGCCAGACTGTTTACCGTGTATTCTACTTTTTCCAAGCCATGGGTAGTGAAGCGTCGAACGATGGCAGGCATTTCAGATGCGCTGGCTCACCGCTGCAACCAAGTCTCGCGGTAGATTCTCCATTGAGACTGACTAAGGTCTTCGTCGGAGAATATCGCCACCCCGGTTAACAATGGCTTGTTATCTTCCGCCAACCGCGACGTGCCGAGGATGACACCATCCAGGGCGGCTGACATCGTTTCTACTGAAGGATTGTGCGCCGCACTCGGCCCGCCGTAATTGGGAACGCTGACCAAAACACGAGTGTTGCTCCCGAGCAGATTGATGTAGGTTTCAACATGATAAGCCACCCAATTAATGTAGTCCAAAGTATCCTGTCGGTAGCTCTGATACATAAGCAAAACAATCTCATCGGCGGAAACCATAACGCGCTGCTTATAGTTGGCCGACCACATCGTACCCGGCGCGATAGTAGTCAGCGGGACAAGCCCGGGATCTGTCGGCGTCAAATCAGCGGGCACCGCTACAGCTATGGGTTTCTCCAGGCCAATGGCGGAGCGCACGCTGCGTATTAGCCGAATGAAATCATCGTTCTCGTTATAAAGCGGCTTGACGTCGAGCAAGATGCCATCAAAGCCAATATCTTCGACAAGCAGGCGACTGAAGTCGGCAACGTTCTCGTGCAGCGAAACGCTATCCAAGCGGTAGCCGTCCACCGGGTCGAGGTTCGACCAAATCTCGATCCAGCCGTAAATCGCCGCCTCTTGATGCCGCTCTTTTAAGGTCTTGACAAAGTCGGCAACGTCGCCTCGCGACTCCATAAAGCCGCCTTTGCCTTGGGTTCCACCGGTCCAACGACCTTGTATATTCAGGGTGCTGGCGTAGGCGTACAGTCTCCCAATCTGATTCTGCTTCAAACGACCAGCAAACTCGCCTATTCTGGCGTCATCAACGCCACCATGCGTCCAAGATCGGTCCAACCAGATGCCATTGTCATAAGTGACAGCTTCGCCGCCCTTCAATGCGCCCAAACTGACGACGACGCCGACGACAACTAATATGCCTGCCGGCAAGCCGACCAAAAGCCGCCGTTTTGGCGAATTCAGGTATCCAGATGTCTTGGGTTGCCTCGGTCCTCGCGAAGCGGAAACGTCGCGCCGACGCCGACGTCGAGAATTCGCTGTCTCTGTTCGTCTGCTAAATACTCTACTGATGAAGGCTACTAGCCCACGCTCTGGGGAGGCATTGCCTGAGGCTGTTTCTTGGAGCATGGACATGGACAAGACCGATAGATCGCGCGCTTGTACGACTTTCAACAGTATAGCACACTTGCTATTACACCACTAATCGGAGACTCGGTTAGCTTGCGGGACTGAGCACGGCAAGGTACCGGTGCCAATCAGCGGCATTGCAGCGATCCAGACTTGCGATTCCTGTTGTGTTATGGATTGCCCAAAACGAGTTGTAGTTTAAGTATTAGCGAAGGTCCCAAAATGATGAGTCCTATTGCGATAGATGCCAGAGCGGAAAGCAAGACAGAAGCCGCCGCGACGTCCTTGGCAACTTTCGCCATGGGATGATAGTTGGGACTGGCCAAGTTTACTGCCGCCTCCACGGCAGCATTGATGAATTCGGCCAACCAGACCACAGTTGATGTTAGGATAATCAGCGCCCACTCGGTCGGGGCAATATCCAGCCAAAGCGCCAGCAAAAGGACGGCGACCGTTGCTAACAATTGAATTCTTGTATTCTTTTGGTAACGCAACATATAAAGGCATCCCGCGAGCGCATACTTAAAGCTGCGCCAGCGATTCTTGCTGACCAATGGACTGTGCTGGGCCGGGTCAAGCCTGGCAGAGTCGGAAAGATAATCGGCGAGGCGTCCGGTCATTGTTAGCTTCCATACAATCGCACAATAGCGGGATCAATCCCCATTGATGCCAGGGCGGCAGCTTGTGCTTCCCACATTTCTTTTCTTGCAGCATTTGTGTCATGGTCATAGCCGAGAAGGTGCAAGCTGCCGTGCACAACGAGCATACAGAGCGTATTCTCTATGTCCACATTGGTTCTGTCGGCGGCGCCTTTGGTATAGGGATAGGCGATTATGACATCACCGAGGTACACGCCATTGTAGGAATCATCGTTGGGCATTTGGCCAGCGGGAAAAGACAAGACGTCTGTCGTGCAGTTCAATTGGCGATGTTCCAGATTCAACTGCTGCACCGTCGCATTGTCGGCTACCACAATTGTCAGTTGCGGTCGCGAATCTGACGGCAGGCGTGCCAACACCGTTTCAGCCGCTCGTCTCAGGCGTAACTCATTCACAGGAAATTGCTGCAATACCTGAATATGAACGGTGTCGCTCACGAGCTCTCATTCGCATCGTCTGATGCGCTTGTGTGATGCATTTCGTGATTCGTCTTTGAACCATTGCGTTTGGGGAGGGGCGGCACATCAACCAAGGGTTCATCGTCATCCATAATTGCGGGCAGAGTGGGGTCTTCCTGGCGGTGCGCCGAAGATGGTTGCAATGCCGGCTCGTCCGACGATTTTGGGATAATTGCCTTAATTGTTTGGCCATCATCTGTATCCAGGCGCTCACCGGCTGTATTTGCAGGCGGTGCTTGCGGAGCGACTTCAGGGACTGCCGTGGTCGCATTGATGGCTGCAGCGGCGCTTGAAACAGCGGCCGCGTCTTCGTGCACTGTGCCGGCGGACACGGATTTGACGGCTCGCGCGTAATCAATCCTTGTATGGAACAAGCCCTTGAAGACATCGATAAAGGTTTCTTCAATCTTTCGAAGATTGTTCAAGGTCAGATTGGAAGCGTTCAATTGCCCGGCCTTGCGTTTGCTGTCGACGATACGATGTACCAGTTCGGTAATCTCCTGGTTGCTTTCCGGCTGGACAGCTCGTATTGCCGATTCGCAACTGTCAGCCAGCATCAGGATTGCAGTTTCGATGCTCTGAGGTATCGGTCCGGGGTAGGCGAAGTCGGCGGGATCAACTTCGTCTGCGCCCTTTGCGGCGTCCAGCGCGCGCTGATAAAACACGAATACTTCTGTCGTGCCATGATGTTCGCGAATAAAATCACGGATTCGGTTAGGCAGGTTGTAATTTTTTGCGATTTGATCGCCTTCAATAACATGATCAATAATGATGTCTGCGCTACGATAGGGATCGTTCAGCCCGTCGTGGGGGTTACGCATGTGCTGCTGGTTCTCGGTGAAAAAGTATGGATTGCTCATCTTGCCGACGTCGTGATAAAGCGCGGCGACATGTGTCAATTGAGTGTCTGCGCCGATCGCCTCGGCTGCTTGTTCCGCCAGGTTAGCGACTTGCAGCGAATGTTGGTAGGAGCCCGGCGCCTCGCGCAGCAGGCGCTGCAAAAGCGGCTTGCTTGGCTGGCTCAGATCCATGAGCTTGAACGGAGTCGGCAAATTGAAAAGCACCGTCAAAATGTACATGGCAGCGAAGGATGTTGTAGGCACGATCAGCATGCCGTTGAAGAAGGCCTGTATCAAGTTTGATGGGACCAGCGCGTCAAAGCCGATCAAAAGCGCAAAAACAGCGACGACGGCGGCATTGGCAACGCCAACTACCAAACCCGAAAGGAAATAGTTGTTCAAACGCGCGGCGTTTCGAAGCGTGAGAATGGCGCTGATGTTTGCTATTGCAACCAGACTCGTGTTTTCCAGCGAGGGACTGCGCCCCAATAGCCCGGCAAGAAATGCAAAGCCGATGCTGGCGACTATGGCAAAATTGGGACGGCTCAAAGCCACATAAAGAATTCCCAAAGCAGCAGCGGGCATCAAATAAATGTTGGAGGCGCCAAAGGATCGTACTGCAGCCAAAGCGATGAGAAAGAGTGCCGCCAGCAGCAGCAGCCTTCCTGTATCCGAGAGCAGCAACTGCAATTCAAAGCGGCTGATGTACAAACCGATCATCAAAGTAACCAGAGCGCTTGCTATCACGGCGCGCAGAATCCGCGAGCCTCGATTGTGGGTTTGCACCAGCAGCCCCAACTCCTGCAGCGCCTCGAAGGACAAGTTATCAATCCGTTGGTTGGCGGTGGCCACAATCTGACCGGCAATGAAATGGCGCTGTTGCGGCTCTACGTTGTCGACTGCCAAATCTCGATCCAGCGCCGTCTGATCAGGATTCTCGAATGTATTTGCGCGGACAACGTCTCCCGTGATCATGGTCACGATGTGGCTTTCTTGCGGGGACAAACGCAGGCTCACCTGGGTTGGCAATTGATCGCGCTCGTGCTGTAAATCAGAAGCGCGAATGGGATCACGCATGACGCGTTCCAATACGGAAATGATCTCGCTTCGGACAAGCGACCAGCGCTCTTCCGGCAACTGGAGCATCGCGACAATTGTTTCTTGGTCACCTTCAAGGATAAGGGAGGTAATCTCGCTGATATCGGCGATCTGTAGCTCTAACGAGGCAAATGAATCGGCGCGAACATTGTCGATGAATTCCAGGATGTTTTCGGTTAACACCCGCTGTTGGCGAGCCACATTTGGATCAGGCAAGTGATATACAGTGGGAACTGCGTCGAGGATATTTTGTTTCTCTTGCTCCGTCAATATTTCGCTGACGAACAATCCCTCTTCGCGAGCGATGATGTCTTCTGACGGCATGGAACCGACAGCGAGATTGGCTGTGCTGCTCGCGCCGAGGAAAATATCATCAAATCCTACGATTGCCGTACAGCAAGCGACAAACACGAGCGAGAATATTAAGAGCAACGCATAGCGAAGGGCCCGTTGCGTACGATCTGGCGCTAGGCTGAAACGATTTCCCAGTAGATCCGTAAGGCGGACAACCATCGATTCAACTCAGCATCTCTTTTACCAGGGAGTTAACCTGTTTCCCGTCGGCTCGTCCGCGAACCAGCGACATGACGACTTGCATGATCTGCCCTGTCTCTTTAGTAGAGCTGGCGCCTGTGTCGTCAATTGCCCTTTTAACAATTTGCCGGAGTTCGTCATCGGCAAGTCGGCTTGGAAGCAAGCTTTCGATCAGCCCCAATTCATATCTCACGCTCGCAGCCTCGTCATCACGGTCCGCTGATTCCAATTCGGCGATCGTTTCACGATGCTTCTTGGCTTCCTTCTGCAGAACAGCTTGCACACCGTCATCGTCGAGAGCAATCCTGGTATCTATCTCCACTTGCTTGATCGCGCTGTTGAGCAAGCGAATGGCATTGCGGCGCTCGCTATCTTTAGCTCTCATCGCGTCTTTGAGCGTGGACTGCAATTGTGTTTTCAGTTTGCTCATAGTATGGCCTTCAAATTTGCGAAGATCCCATTCGCGTGATAGCGAGTCCGTAACGAAATCGCAATTGGAACCGCCAAGGTTCCCGCTTTTGGACTCCTGCCATTGTCTAAACGCGTCACTCCGCTCTGAAGCGTATTTGTAACACTGTTCTGATGACTTTCAACTATAGGAGTACTGTACCATGAATAATACCGTCCGTGAATTCTCCGAGACGCGTCGCACATATACGGTTGGTTAGGTCCAACGGATGCACAGCCTTGACCCTCATATAGTTATCCGTGTAGCCGGTATGAACAAATCCTTCTGGTGTAGCGGCCGTAATTTGTTCCCAAAGCACGTATTGTTGACTATCCGCAAGGCTTGCCGCAAAGTTCTTTTCCATTTGCTCGGACATTGTCAGTAGTTCGGCGCTGCGTGACCTTTTGCGTTGGTTACTTACTTGGTTATTCATGCGGCTAGCCGGTGTTCCGGGGCGCCTACTGTATCGAAAAACGTGTAGTCCATCGAAACCCATCTCCTCGATAAACGCGCGGGATGTCGCGAATTCCAGGTCGGTCTCACCGGGGAAGCCCACGATCACATCAGTCGTAACACGTAAGTTCGGTATTGAAGCGCGGGCAGCATTCATCAATGAGCGAAATGCCTCTTGAGTGGTATTTCGCCGCATGCGTTTCAAGGTGGCATCACAGCCACTTTGCAAGGGCAGGTGGAGGTGGCGGCAAAGTCGGGGCTCCTGCCACAGGTCGAAGAATTTCGGCGCAAGGTCCCAGGGCTCCAAGGATGAGAGGCGCAGTCGCGGCATGTCGCTGTGCCTCAAAAGAGCATTGACCAATTGTGTGAGACCGTCTGATTGGCCCCGATCGTGCCCAAAGCTACCCAGGTGCACACCGGTAAGCACCGCTTCCTGATATCCCAGTTGGCGCAGGCTATTCACTTCCCGCAGCACTTCGTCAATCTCGCGGCTGCGACCATCGCCACGGGCAATCGTCGTTACACAGAAGGTACATTTGTTGTCACAGCCGTCTTGTACTTTTACGAACGCGCGGGTGCGTCCCAGGCTTCCGGCGGGCAGCGACCGCTCGAGCGGTTCGCTGTCATAGACCTTGACCGGTTCGCCAGTGACCAAGGACACCAACTCGTCCTTGTCGGTGTTGCTTACCACGCGAGTAACGCCGGGAAGCACATTAATCTCGTTCGGTGCAATTTGCGAGTAGCATCCGGTAACCGTGGTCTCTGCAAGCGGATTCAATCGATGGAATTCGCGGACCAGTTTACGACTGGTCTTGCTCGCCTCCTGCGTTACAGCGCAGGTGTTCAAGATAAAATGATCCGCATCTTCCGGGCGTTCCACAACCTCGTGGCCCATGCCCTGGAACTGGCGGGCCATGGAGTCAATTTCGCTTTGATTAAGTCGACAGCCCACCATCCGTAGATGCACTTTCATAGCTTGGTGTCCTCTCCGCCAGCAAACCCCGGGCTGAAAACGGTAAGATTGTCAAAATCGACGACTACGCCACCACCACCCGTTTGCGTCGCTTGCGCGATCAAGCCCAATTGTCCGTCCACAGGACCATCTGATTGAATACTATCTACCAACCGTCCGCCGACACATTCGCCGTTTGTGAACGTGCTGCTTGCTCCGACCTCGTCTGGAATACAAAGCATCGTTTGTTCCCCGTTGACAAAGAATTTAAGCTTCGACCCGCGTGCAACCACGCGGATTCTATTCTGCGCACCCAAGTCCTGGTAAACGTTTGCAGAGGGGATCCAGGTGCTAAGAACTTCTCGAGCGCCGTCGACGATCCGGTCAAGCGCATAATAGCCATCACTGCTTATCAAAAAGGCATAGTAGTGGGTGCTTGCTGCCGGGTCAAGGATTTGTCGCAGGGCCGCGCTTAGCAAGGGAGACCATTGACCAATTCCGCAGAAAACAACGGCGGGCAGATTACAAGAGCTTTCAGACGGGCTTCGCATGGCAAAGACGACGCCAAAGGCGTTGTCGATCGGACCAGATATTGCCCGAGCATCCACGCTGATGTCGAAATCAGCAAAATGATGCTGTGCAACTGACCAACTCGCAGTCTGCGCGCTGGAAATCGCCAGTCGCAAGCGATTATCGACAATTGTCGCGCTTTGTTGCCCATCGTAGAGATCCCACTCGTCGAGGAATCCATCAAAAGTTGCAACATAAAGCAAGTCGCCCGCAGCGCCAACAAGCGGGTCTCGTGCCCTATTGAGATGCGCATATAGAAGGTTGCCCGCGACAAGTGCCAGCAACGTTATTATGAATACCGAGGCGAGCCACGCAGACCGAAGAAGAGTCCTGAGTCGTCCATACGCGAGACCGGTTGATTCCGTCACAAGGGCATATCTCATATCTTGCGTGCCGCGCGATTGTATCACAGGCAGCTATTGGGGTAAACGACCTTGCCGGACAAGCCGGATACGACCATTGCTGGTGACGGCGAGCCCAATGCGAACCTATCCGCGGCCCCGGAACCGGGATTTCCGGCCTCTCTGTGGGGAACCAGGGTTTAGCAGGTATAATGTTGCGACATTCTCAATGGTGAATTTGCATCCGGTGGCTGCAATGGCAATGGATAGGCTTAGACATTTGGCCACGATTGAATTATCGCACTCCGGTGATTGTGCGCTGTTGGGTATAGGCCATGACGGCTTGGTCTACGTGGAGGAACTCTACGGTGAACACGATTGGCTGGCGCAGCATAAACTCTCGCTAGGTGACGGACTGGTAAAGTCAGTCGACGAGTATTACGGCACTGAATCAGTGGACACGACCCTGCAAATGCCGGAGCGGCTCCACCGTCCCCAAAGGATACGCGACCTCGATCATTTGAACTTCTCCGGCGCGCGCCGGCGTGGACTTATGGTCGACGAGCGGATTGAGGATCTTGTACGCCCGCTCAGCATCGCCGAGAAGGTCGAATTGGTGGAGTATTTGGACTGGGACATTGATCCGCTGCGTCTGCTAGGCATAGCCGATAGCATCATCTTGTCTTGCTGCCATGTTGATGACGACGTGTTCGTGGTTTGCCGACGAACACGCATCGCCTATCGTCTTACTCAAGCAACGAGAGACGATCGCGGTTTGGACTTCGATTACGACTCGAATGAGATAAATCTTTTGCATGGACTACAGGTAGATGCGAAAGAACTACCGGTCCTGACGGAATGTTTGGCAGATTTCGATCTATGCCGTCCGCTAGACTGCATGGCCGTCGACGGAAAACTGTACATTGCAGATGGCGGCGAAGGCGAAGTCAGAAGCGCCCTTCACGTTTTTGAAATAGGGACATCTTGCGGCAGCACAGGCGATGAAGGCCAGGAGACTGAAGCGGTCAACTTGTGCTAATCTTGCACTTGTCTCGCCGTTGCAAGCAATTAGGCCTTCCGCGTCAGCAATTCTATGGTTGCGTTCGTTGCCAATGTTCCGTTTTTTCTAAGGCGGAAAGACGCTCGTATAGGTTCGCCGTAACATTCCTTGACAAGCGCGCGTGATGACGCTAAAGTATTGGCTGCAAGCACTGGCGAAATGTAACAAGTCATGATTTTGAAGTTAACGTTCGCAACGACTACCACTATGCCTATGACTATGATGCCCTTAAGGGCGCGTAGTGGAGGTTGCGGCTTGCTGTAAGCGATTCAAAAGAGAGCAACAGACAGGCGCGTGGAAAACCTCCACGCGCCTTTTTTGTTGGATTGGCATTTGCAGAGGAGATGAAGATGAGCAGGTTCACCATGAAGTTCGGTGGCACATCGGTTGGCTCATCGGCGGCTATACGCCAGCTGGTGGATATCGTCAAAGACAATCTGGAATGTGGTCACGAGTTGGCTGTCATTGTCTCGGCGATGTCCGGCGTCACTGATAAGTTGTTGGATTCTGCACAAGCTGCCGCTTCCGGGGGCCAGGAACGATTTCTGAGCATCAACGCCGAAATTCGCGTAAAACATCGCGCTGTGATCGAGGAATTGATCGCAAACGAATCACAACGGTCAAGCGTCGAGCGGGAGGTTGATCAACTGCTCGAAGCGCATCTGAAATTATGCGAGGCGGTTCGTATTTTGGGTGAAGCGACGCCCAGAATATGCGACTCAATAGTTTCATTTGGGGAACGCTTGAGCTGCCGCGTTATCGCGGCCGCCATGCAGTCGGCGGGCTTGCCGGTCAAACAGTTTGATTCCAGCCAATTTGTCATCACCGATAGCAACTTCCAAAACGCAGATCCGCTCTGGGATGAGACCGAATCGCGCATTAGCGAGCAACTCTTACCGGAATTGCAAGCCGGCGTCACGCCTATAATCACCGGGTTTATCGGCGCGACCCCGGACGGCACGCTCACGACCTTGGGGCGGGGTGGCAGCGATTTTGTCGCAGCGATCATCGCTACCTATCTCGACAGTGATGAGCTTGTCATCTGGACGGATGTGGACGGCGTGATGACAACCGACCCGCGCTTGGACAGTAGAGCGCGCGTGCTTCCTTATGTCTCGTACCAGGAAATCGGCGAGCTTGCCTTTTATGGAGCGAAGGTCTTGCATCCCAAGACCGTCCAACCCATCGTCAATCGCAACATCCCTTTGCGCGTCCGCAATACATTCAATGCCGCGCATGCCGGGACGCTGATTGGCGCCCGGCGCCAAGCCAGTGAGACTGTCATCAAAGCGATTACCAACATCAACAATGTGAGCATGCTTACCGTAAGCGGCAAAGGAATGCTAGGTGTGCCGGGCATCGCCGGGCGGACGTTTCTGGCGACGGCAAGCGCCGGCGCAAACATTCTGATGATCTCGCAGTCGTCGTCGGAACAGAGCTTCTGCTTCACTGTCATTGATCCGGTGGCAGGCGGCGTCAAGCAGGCCGTTGAAAACGAACTGGAGCGCGAAATCCAGCATAAAGATATTGATAGCGTCGATATATTGAGCGATATCGTCATCATTACCGTGGTTGGTTCTGGCATGCGAGGAACGCCGGGCGTCGCCGGGCGTGTCTTTTCATTGCTTGGTGAACACAGGATCAACGTGTTGGCTATCGCACAGGGTTCGTCCGAATGCAGTATCTCCTTTATCATCAGCGAATCCGACCTGGAAAATGCCGTGACAGAACTGCATACGCTGGCTTTGGAAACAGTCGAAAACGACCGTGTTAATGGCATGGGAAGCCCCGTATGACGGGGCAAATTTCGCATTGAGTCTCAATCGGCGACAAGCGATTCGAGGATCGCCTGCCAGTGTGTGAAGAGGATCAAGTGGCCGGCTCCAGCTTCAAGGCGCAAACGGGAGTTAGGAATCATCGACGACATGCGCTGCCCAACGATTGGCGAAGAGAAACTGTCCAGCTCGCCCCACCAGATGTCCGCCTGGATCCTGATTGACTGCAAGTGAAAACTCCAAGGCTTCACCAAGCTGACCATTTCATCGGCGATTGCTTCGCTGCCGTTGCTTCTGATTTCTTCCCACATTTTGCGGCGAAGGGCGAAGAAATCCAGATTGCCGAAGACTTCCCGGTCGACCCTGGCCAGTGACGCAGCCAACTCACTCAAGTATTGAGCGGAGTCGCGCTGTGAATCCAGCAGAAAAAAGGCGCGCAGCAGCCACCTAAGGAAAGGCTCCATGCCACCTGCCAACTGAAGCATTTTGGCATAATAGGGATGAACAGCTTGAAAACCTAGAGGGTTGTCCATCGGCGGAAGACTGCTAACGACAGCGCATCGACGGACAATCTCCGGGAAGCGATAGGCACAAGCCAAGGCATAGGGACCGCCGGCCGAATAACCAAGCACCGAGAATCGTTCCAGTTGTAGCGCTTTCGAAAGCAACATGATATCGTCGACAACGTCCATCATGCTGCGACCAGGCTTGCGTGTAGACATGCCGTAGCCGGGGCGGTCTACGCCAATCAGGCGAATTCCTAGCCTAGTGAGGATCGAGTCGTCCGGGTGGCGCAGGATGCGGTTTCCCCACAAGTCATGGAACATGACGACAGGTGTGCCTGATGGATCGCCAAATTCGGCGAATCCCAGACGGCGTCCGTCTTTGAGTTGTGCCTGTCGCGCGGTGGCGACCTGTGCCAACTTTGGCATGTTAGCGACCTTGTGTGGACAGAATTAGACTCAGCGAATAGCAACGGGACGTATTCTAGCAGTCTTCCATTAGGTATCCCACTTGAACCTTTTCGACCTTGGCGAGGACTTTGCTCAGCGTTTGTAGACCACGAGTATCGCCGGTACCGCGTCAAGCGACGGTTGAAAGTAGTCGATGTCATAGACCGCCATCATGGCCGAACCGCCACCATCCAGGTTAAATGCGTTTGCGATTTCCAGGTCGCTCTCTGCCAGGAACGCACTGAGATCGCCGAGCGTCGGTCCCAGGAACGGCGCTGAAATCAACAGGATATTTCCCTCTGCATCTTCGGCAATGGCTGTGCGCCTCGTTCGTTGTTGGTTTGGCTGACCAAAATAAGCTTGTTTGCCGGTTTCCACCAAAATCGGGAATCCCTGCACGGCTTGTACCGCAGCTTCTTCGACACGATAGGGCATGGCGCGATTTCCACGGACCGCTGGCTTGCCGTTCATGACAAGGAACGTGCCGCCACGCTCAAGGTAAGCTGAGCCGTACGAAACACCGTCACTGATGACCAGCCCCAATGCGAAATGTGCCGGATCAAAGAAATTGGCGTTGACGATGGCGATGACGTTTGGCTCTTGCGCGCGCCACTGAGCCAAACTGAGCGGCTCACCCGGACTGTAGACAACGCGGAAGGAATATTTCTGTGGGTCAATGCGTAAAATCTTTAACTGCCCAAGTCCGTCATTTTCTGGTGTAACTTCGCGCCAGTCCAGTCCCGAAGCGATCGTGTGCCAACCGGATCTTGGAATGGCTTCAGTTGGCGCTTCGACTCGGGCGCTCGGCAGCGAATCAAGCTGTATGTTGCAGGCCGATAGCAGTAAAAGCAGGGTCAGAAGCGAGAATTTGTAGCAGACCAACCTTGCTTTACCCGACACTTGTTAAGGGTCTCTGATCGCGAAACTTGTCTATGCCAACTGATCGGCAATGCCGCAAATGCGCTCTACTGCCTCTTTGAGCAAGTTCAGATCCTCCGCGAAAGAGAAACGAATATGCGCGTCTCTTGTGATCCCGAAGGCGCTCCCGGGAACGCCAACCACAACGGCTTTGTCAAGGATCAAGGACGCCACTTCCTCGCTGCTTTTGCTGGTATTGTCCACTTTCGGGAAGGCATAAAACGCGCCTTCGATTTCCGGGCAGGACATGTTTTCGATGTTGTTAAAAGAACTCACCATAAAGTCGCGGCGTTCCTGATACGATTGCCGCATCATCTCGACGCACTCTTGCGGACCGTTTAACGCGGCTACTGCCGCGTGCTGTGTAAAGGTAGCGGCCGATGTCGCAGTTTGGGAATTGAACTTGCCGGCGGCCCCGATAAGCGAGGTTGGGCCCGCCAGCCAGCCCAGTCGCCATCCGGTCATCGCATAGGCTTTTGACATGCCATTGACAATCACAACGCGATTGGTGATATCGGAAAGCGACGCGAGCGAAGCAGCCGGTCGGCCGTCAAAATTGAGTTTCTCGTAAATTTCATCGGAAATGACGAAGAGATCCGTTTCCGTAACGAGCGTAGCGATGTTTTCAATCTCGTCCGACGACAGCATGTGTCCGGTTGGATTGCAAGGGGAGTTGATGATGATCGCTTTGGTCTTGGGTGTAACGTATTCACGCAAGTTTTCCAAGCGCAATCGATAGCCATCGTCGCTGCCCGTCGGCACTGTCACCGGCACGCCGCCGACCATAGTCACGATCGACGGGTAACTGACCCAATATGGCGCCGGAATCAAGACCTCGTCACCTGGATCCAGCATGGCTTTTAATGCCAGGTAAAGCGCCAGCTTGCCACCGGGAGTGACGATGATGTCGCTCACGGGATCAAGGCTGATCTTGTTGTCACGTTCCGTCTTTGCGGCTATCGCCTCCAAGAGAGGTCGTATGCCTTTCGACGGCGCCGCGTAGCGGGTTTCGCCATCGCGGATTGCCTTCATACCTGCTTCAACAATGTGAGGCGGCGTGTCGAAATCGGGTTCGCCGCCAGCCAATCCGATGACGGAGTGGCCCTCGGCTGCCAACTGTTTGGCTTTGTCATTCATGGCGATTGTCGGGGATGCGGCGATACGTCCTGCAAGCTTGGCAATGCTTGGCATCTCTCTACCTTTTCACTCTTCGCTCAGCGCTACGATCCGCGGTGGAGTGTATATGTTTCTCAATCTCGATGAAAGGGTGGGTCAACACGATCGCGTGGTCAGTTCCCGATGCCTGAAGCTTCGCGGCTGCCCGAGACAAAGCGCGTATTGCGCCGCAATCAGGACGTCCCTATAATGCCAGGGATAGTAACAGTTTTCACATCCGTAAACGTATACCATAGAAAGGTAACTTAATGTCACGAAGATCCGTCTTCATAGCTCTATTGCTTGTATTGTCGCTGCTAGCAACGACGATGCCGGTCGCATTCGCTCAAGACAATGTGGATGTTTATGGGCGGGAATTGCCGTCGGATGCCGCGCCATACGAAATGCAAATCTATCGCAACCTGTGCGACTCGGCACGCCAGGAGACTTCGTTGTCGTCCATTGTCACGGTTTATTCGCGAATTTGTGATACGGGCGCTTTCGACAAGTTCTCGGATTCATTGGTAGTACTCAACAACAATATGGAGATCATCCCCTCCGCGGCCACCAGCTGGTCCGTTTCCGAGGATGGTCGTACCTGGACATTCAACTTGCGCGAAGGTCAAATGTGGAGCGACGGTACACCCGTCACCGCACATGACTGGGTTGAAAGCTGGCGCTTCATGGCAGCTCCCGATCACGCTTACGACTTCGTCTGGCTGTGGCTGGGTATCATTGACGGTTGGGACGAAGCGGTCGCCGGCGAAATAGGACCCGACGAAATCGGCCTCGAAGCGATTGACGACCTGACGTTGGCAGTAACGACGCAGGTTCCCTTCCCACCCTTGCCTTCGACCTTCTTCTTCTGGCCGCCGATGCAAGCCAAGGCGCTCACCGAGATCGGACCGGACTACATTCTCGATCCAGAGACGCATGTCTCTGCCGGGCCCTTTGTCCTTAAGGAATTTGCAGCGGGCAGCCATGTGACCTTGGAAGCCAATCCGGACTATACCGGTCCACGCAAGCCCTGGCTGCGTCGGTTGGAATTCGTTTACGGCGACAAGCTCAATGGCAGCTTCCTGGCATTCCAGGACCACGAGATTGAGCAGGTCGGCCAACCATTGTTGAGCCCGGCGGATTTCGAAGTTATCTTCGCCGATACGGTGATGTCGGAAAACTACCGTCAGCATGCTGGTGACTTCCGCACAGATTATCTCTTGATGGATACCTTCACCGCGCCCTTTGACGATGTCAATGTACGGCTGGCATTCTCAAAAGCGCTGGATCGTGACTCGATCGTGGAAAGCGTCATTGGTACAACCGTTGGCATCCCGGCATACTCCTTCCTGGCGCCTGGCTTCCCGGCATCAAATAGCGCCGGCTTGCAGGATATCCAGGAATTCGACTGCGAAGCAGCGCAAGGTCTTCTGGCGGATGCCGGATACGCCGGTGGCGAGGGCTTCCCGGCGACGGAACTGGCGCTGCGTGGCGAGCCGTCATTCATTCAGGACTGGTTCATCGCCGCGGCCGCGTCCATCAGCCAATGCCTCAATGTGGAAATATCCGTCAACAATCTGGAATTCCAGGATTATATGACGCGCTTGCTGGACCGCCCGACCACGCTGGAATTCGGTGGTGTCTCCTATGGAATGGACTACCTGGATCCCGCCAACATGATGGGTGTCTGGGTCTCCACGGGTCGTCACTCCTGGCGAAACGAAGCCTTCGACAACCTGGTGCGCGAGGCGAATTCCTTCACAGGTGATCCCGCCGAGCGTATCGCCATGTACCAGGAAGCTGAGCGTATCATGGTGGAAGATGTCGGCGGTATCTTCCTGGTTCACCGCATTCAAGGTGATCTTTGGCAGCCTTACATGAACGCGACCGGAAACTGCTGGGAACCGGATCGACAGGGCTTGGCCACGACCCACTGGGGCAACGAGCATTGCTGGGGCGAGTACTACATCACTGATGACGTGATGAACTACGATACCCACCGTAGTAACTAGCTTTTGATCACTTGCTGATCGTTGTGAGGGCGGGTCATGTGCCCGCCCCACGTTTTTCTTGGCGCGCATTGCACCGGACCTACGATTTCGCCTAACATTCTTTATGACTGAGGTCGAGCCCGCTCCATGATCGGTTACGTTTTGCGCCGGCTGGTTTCGCTGGCTTTTGTGCTTCTCGTCGTTTCAGTAATAGTCTTTGTATTGATGAACCTCGTTCCGGGTGGCCCATTTACGCTGGCGGATCGCGGATACTCCGGCGCGGCATTGGAAAACCTGGAACGAAAGTACGGCCTCGACAGACCGATTCACGTACGGTACATCAATTATGTGACAAGCGCCCTGCAGCTGGATTTTGGCAATTCGTTTTCCGTCGCGGGTAATCCACCCGTAACCGAGCTTATCGGCCGGATATGGCCCATCACGTTTCAGCTGGGGCTTTACACAATTCTTCTTTCTTTTGGCTTGGGCATCTTCCTCGGCATCATAGCGGCTTATTATCACAATGGCGTCATTGACAACCTGGTGACATTTATCGCTACGGCGGGCATTGCCGTCCCGAATTTCATTATTGCCACCTGGTTCCTGCTGATCTTCGGTTTCCAAAACGGCTGGGGCGCGGAAAGCAAGTGGATCGTCGGTCCCATCACCGCCGACGGCTCGGCCATTCTCTCCTGGGATTATGTTCTGCCGGTCGTGACGTACGCGCTCGCGCCATTGGCACTGGTTTCCCGTTACACACGCTCTAGCTTTGCGGATGTATTGACGGCGGACTTTGTCCGCACGGCGCGTTCAAAGGGCTTGTCGGAGCGCATAATCTTGCTGCGCCATGTGCTTCGCAATGCGCTCATCCCCATGATCACGGTGCTCTTGCCGCAGATCCCCAACCTGTTAACCGGGTCGCTCTTCATTGAAGTGGTTTACGGTATCCCGGGCCTGGGAAAGTTCTTTGTCACGAGCATATTCAATCGCGATTATCCTATGATAATGGGCCTGGTCTTGCTGATTGCCTTGCTTTGGGGACTCACGTATCTCATCACCGATATCTTGTACACAGTGATTGACCCGCGGATCCGCCTGGGCGAGCAAACGGGAGCCTAGGACTGATGCGCCGGCGACAACAGGTCAGACCGTCTCGGCTTTCGGCCGATCCGCCAGAACAGCTGGAGCAGCGCTCGCTTTTTCGCGATGCTTTCCGTCGTTTTCTGCAAAACAGACTGGCAATGATGGGACTTGTCCTGCTCACGATATTGCTGTTGATAGCGGTATTGGCGGATATCATCGCGCCGTACGGGCTAAACCAGGTCGACTTTTCGATTGTACGGCTCCAGCCATTTGAAGACCCGAACCATTTTCTGGGCGGAGATGGCGTCGGACGCGACTTTATGACGCGGCTCATTTACGGCGCGCGGACGTCGCTTTTTGTGGGGTTGCTTGTACCACTGATCTCTTTTGGGTTTGCCGTTCCATTGGGCGCTATCGCCGGCTACCGCGGCGGACGCTGGGATTTCACTATCTTGCGTGTCATCGAAATTGCTACGGCCGTGCCCCCTTTGTTATTTGCCATGTTTCTCATCAGCATCACCGGCGCGGGATTGGGGAATGTGATCTTTGTTCTCGCGGTCACGTCATGGATCGAGCCAGCGCGCATCGCACGGGCGCAGTTTCTCAAATATCGCGAGAGCGAATTTGTCTTGGCGGCGCGGGCCTTGGGCGCGTCTGAACTGCAGATCATCGCCCAGCATATCTTGCGAAATTCGTTGACGCCGCTCTTGGTCTCCTTTACTTTTGCCGTGCCGCTGGCGATCTTCGCTGAAGCCGGGTTGAGCTTTTTGGGTATTGGAATTACGGAGCCAACCGCAAGTTGGGGTAAAATGGTTGGCGGAAGCGTGAAGTCGTCTACGGTCATCGTCGATTACCATTTGGCGCTTTTCCCGACACTGCTGGTTGCATTGACGATGTTGAGCTTTTCATTCGTAGGGGATGGGTTGCAGGAAGCATTGGACCCATCACGTGGAGACTAGACGGAGATACGAATGACAGGGCGATCGCAATTGCACCTTTTCTTGTGGCTGACACTTGTTTCGGTTGCGATGGTTGGCTGTGCGGGGCGTGGACAAAGCGCAGCGACTCCTACCGAGTCGCCGCCGACCCATACGCCTTTCCCAACCTTCGCCTTCGTTGAACCCACCAAGGCGCCCGAATTTGAACAAGCCAGCGATGAACCCGACAAGTCGGCGGATTCTGCTGTAGAGGTCGTTGAAGATGAAATCGCCTTGGATCCAAAGATGGTCGAACGCGGATTAGGGCGCTACGAGGCGCTGGAATGCGGGTCTTGTCACGGCGTCAACGGTGAAGGTACTGACAAGGCGAGTAGCTTGCGCAGCTTCGCAATGTTCGAAGACGACTTTATTACTTTTGTGCGCACGGGCGGCGAATTGGGCACTGCGCATCAGTACTCCACCGATCGCTTGAGCAACAGCGGTTCGCGTAATCTCTATCAGTATCTGGTCTCCTTGGCGCGGAGCGGTTAACCACCAGCGAATGGACCGGTAATGACGTTCTCCGATTTGGCGGCGCTACGAGGCGAGCCAAGTTACGTTTGGCGTGCTGGTCAGGAACGGCGCCTGAAGATGGTCGCCAAATGGACGAGACTTGAAGGCGCGCGAATTCTAGTTGCAGGCTGCGGCATCGGCATGTACGCGCAGCAGATCAAATGCCGTTATACCGATGCGGTCGACGCTTTTGATATAGAGTACGATCGAGTACGGGTGACCGGGCAGGAAATCCCTCACTCAGTTGTTGCCGCCGGGGAAAACATCCCATTTCGCGACAGTGTGTTTGACACCGTACTTTCCCACGAAGTCATCGAGCACGTTGATGACGATAGACGCTCGGCACAAGAACTGGTTCGCGTCGTTAAGCCGGGCGGTCGAATCGTCTTGTTTTGTCCCAATCGCTGGTATCCCTTCGAGACCCATGGCCATTACTGGCAAGGAACCTATCGTTTTGGAAACACGCCGCTGATCAATTATCTGCCAGGTCGATGGCGCAACAAGGTTGCTCCGCACGTCCGCGCGTACTCTTCGACAGATATCCGGAAGCTCTTCGACGGTTGCCCGACTGAAGTGGTACATCATTCGCGCATCTATGGCGGATACGACAATATCATCACGCGCCTGGGCAAACCGGCGCGCATCATGCGCGACTTGCTTTATCGATGTGAAGGAACGCCACTGGATACCTGGGCGCTCTCGCATTTTTTGGTTATCCAGAAACGCTGATCAGTCTCTCGTTCTGAAAGGCAAGAATCGACGCAGCCAGCGGCGAATGATATTCCCGCGGGTTCGGTACCAAGCTCTATCCGCTCGGGCAGCGAAACGCTTGTTGTCGCCCTCGTCCTGGCTGCTGTCGCCGTAGCGTTCCCTGGTATATAGATCGCTGATGGTACGAATTTGCTCGCGCGCAGCGGGAATCTTTTGCTGTAGTTCCCGGCGTTTCTCCAGTGTGGTTTTGTTGCCGCCGATATCGATGCCAATCAGCTGAATATAGCGTTCCAAACGCGCGTAGGCTCGGGATATCGGGCTAAGGCCACCCATCCCTCGCCATTCCCACCACCAAAAGAGCAGCAGCAGGATGATTGCCAGGATGAGGAACGAGACCAGGATCACCAAAGCCAGCAGAAGCAGTGGCTGCAAGAACAGAAATGGCGGCGGCGGAGCATCCGGGATGATCGGCGGTTCCACCGTAGGCACCACAAATGGTGTTGGGCTGGGTTTCGGGGGCGTAGTCGGCGTCGGAGATGGTGTCGGCTGAGCCGCGATTTGCTCGAGCCCTTCTTCGGTGGACAGAGGTGTTGGACTGGGAGTCGGCGTCGGCGTTGGGCTGAGTGTCGGCTGTGGATCGGGAGATTCATTTTGTGGCTGTGCCAAATCATCGCCCTCTCGATTGTAGGGCGCTTCGGCGGCTGTCGGTTCAAACTCAATCCAGCCATAGCCCGGAAAATAAACTTCGACCCAGGTATGCGCCTCGCGCTCGCGCACGACATAGCGTTGGATGTTGGCGTCATATTGGCCTTGGGAGAAACCAGCGGCCAGGCGTGCCGGTATGCCCAGGTGGCGTAACATGACGATCATGGATGTCGCGTAATACGTGCAGTAACCCTCTTTTGCATCAAAGAGCACCCATTCCACAGAATCCACATTGGGCGGCGGCGCGGGAATCGATTCATTGTAGGTAATGTTGTCGCGCAGCCAGGTTTCGATCGCCTTTGCCTTGTCGTAGGGATTGTCCACACCGGCTCTGTCAACAATCTGTTGCGCCAGGTTTAGAATTTGCACATTGGGTTGCCCGACATAGAGGTTAGGTCCGCTGACCCAATCGGGATAGTTTGTTCCGGCCCCGCGCAATTCGTGTGCCGTGGCAACGCTCAGTAAACTTGTTGCGCTGTAGGACTCACCCCGTTTCATGACGCGCAGTGGACGGACCACAGACACGTTCATCGACGTGTTTTCGGGTTTGTCGGTATAAATCAGGTCGATGCGTCCGGTACTATCTATCGTAGAGGGCTGTGGCGCAGCATAAAAAATTCGCGCGTTGGCATTCACGATGGTGAAGTGCTGCGGGACCACTTGACGGCGAAATCCGACCACTTCATTGTTCATAGTTAGTTCCAGAGGAGCGGTTCGATCGGTAATGCGCAGATCGGCCGAAGGCGACCACTGTCCGTCAATATAGCGTTCGAATACGCGGGAGCGCCAGTAATAGCGGAAGCTTGAGCGCGGCGCATCCACGAGGAGGACCACATCGTCACCAAGGCTAACAGCACCGCCCAGGTTGAGCAAATCGGCTCCATAGTAGTCGGTTGTAGCAGGTCCTTCGCCTTCAATTGGGGCAAAAAGACGATTCCACACTTCGGACATCTGTTTGATAGCGTCCGATGCCAGGAATTCTTGGAAACTATCCAATTGCTCTTGCAAGCCATGTGTCGGCACACCCCAGGCGAAGACTAGACCAAGAAGCGACAGGGCAATACCAATTGCGGAAAATTGCCGCCGGACGATGGAGGGCACGCGAATGCCGCTTAGCGACCATTCCCACTCACGGACGTCTATGTTGGAGCGCACAATTAGAGATAGCGACATCAGTAGGAAGACGATGAGGTGTCTATCCAGCGGGTCCCTTCCACTATAAATGACCATATTCACCAGAAGCACCACTCCCGGTGGCAAGATGACTCGCCAGACTCTGTCGATTCGATATATGTGCCAGGCTGCGTTATATGCAAGAAACCAGAACAACCCCGATACCAACATCGTCAATACAAGCTCGTCGGTGTTTATGCCGCCGCCCACGGCATCCATCGCCCATTCCCAAGTGCGGAGTAGCACCGCCGCTATTCCCTCGAGGAAGGGCATTTCCAGGGAAAGCGCAGTGACGAAAAGAGTGCTGCCAATACCATAGAGAGAGCCGATGATAAGCGCAGGCAGTTCTCCAAAGCGACTGCCTGCCAGCAACATGCCAATGAAGACGCCAATGAAAAGGACGGGCGCCACAATGTTCAGGTCAATCGGCCAGCCGGCAATGTCCAGGGCTAGCGCGGGCACGAGCAAGACAAGGCAAAATGCGATCAATCTTGCGATGTCCCCGAGGGAGACTGGGCTGCGCCAGCGATTGAATTTACGCTGGCGCGCTATTGTGGTAGTTGCGCTCATATTAGTGTAGGAATTCACATGCAAGTGGATTTAGCTTATGTTATTTTGCTAGGACTGTAAAGCACAACTGGAGGGGAAAAGTCCGGCGTCGTGAATTGGCGAGTCGGACGAGCAGCCGCCAAGCGCCGCGCAGGAAGCGCTTGCGGAAGTCAACACGAACTACTGTATAATGAGAGATCTGGGTAGACCGAGGGAATCGCGGCAGGACATGATCTTGTCGAGGAAAGTCCGCACTCCAAAGGGCAACGATGCCGGCTAACGGCCGGGCAGGGTGACCTGACGGCAAGTGCAACAGAGAGCAGAATGCATCTATCACGATGCGAGGGTGAAAGGGTGTGGTAAGGGCGCACCGGCAGCGGCAGCAATGTCGCTGGCCAGGCAAACCCCATCGGGAGCAAGGTGAAGCAGGTGCCGTGGAGCGGCCCGTTCCGCAGAAAGCACCGGGTGCACCGCTAGAGGTCGGCGGCAACGTCGATCCCAGATAGATGATTCCCACGTCTTTGACGGACAGAATGCGGCTTATGAGGTCGACCCGGATCCGAGAGCCCCTTGCGATTGCAAAGGGCTCTTCGATTTAACACATCGTTGACCGATCAACTAGTCACGCTGGGATAGCACTGTTAGTCCAGATAGTCTATAAATTCGAGCACGAAATGCTCGAAGCCCAGCGCATGCCAGAAGGCGCTTTCGGTCGTACCCACTGGAACATCTCGTCACCTACTGGGTCCAATTCGACGTATTCAAATAGGCTAGACTGCAACTGTACTATATTAGAAACGTGGGCAAGTTGCATTAGAATGAAGCACCACACGTTGAAACCCAAAGCGCTCGAGAGTTGCTAAAAGGGGTTGCAGGCTTATGCGGAAAAGCGAAATACCCAATATCCTTTGGATTTGCACGGATCAACAGCGCTATGACACGATTGGCGCGCTGGGAAACAGTTATGTGTCGACACCGAACATCGACAATTTGGTGCGCCAGGGCGTCGCTTTTGAACGCGCCTACTGCCAAAGCCCCATTTGTACGCCCAGCCGGGCAAGCTTCCTTACTGGCATGTATCCCAGTTCTTTGCAGGTCAACCGCAATGGCAATCCGCGCTTTCCGGATTTTCCTCCTCTAATCAGCCGGCGCTTGGCCGATCAAGGTTACGTCTGCGGATTAATCGGCAAACTGCACCTGACCAGCGCTTATGGACGAGTCGAAGAACGCGCCGATGACGGTTATACGACCTGGAACTATAGCCACGCACCGCGCGATGATTGGGAAAACGGACATGACTACGCCGATTGGGTTCGCTCCAAAGGCTTTGAACTGGGAGAGCTGACCAAAGACCCTGCCGGCGTTCCGGCAGAAGTACATCAGACCACCTGGTGCGCGGAAAAGACGATCGATTTCATCGAACAAAATCGCAACCGGAATTGGTTTGCAAGCGTCAACATTTACGATCCGCATCCGCCATTCAACCCGCCGCAGGCCTATCGCGACCTCTTCGACCCCGCGACCGTCAAGCCCCCACTGTTTCGAGAAAGTGACCTTGCACAGCAGAAGAAACTTGAAGGTATCGACTTTCAATCTGTCGCGCAGCATCCCGACGCTCTCGATATCAAGAGTCCGATCTTGCCGCAATCCCCGACACCCGGCCTGGAGGAGGCAGACTCCCTGGGCGCGCGTGACGCCGGCAGCTTAACCGCGGCATATTACGCGATGATCAAGTTGATTGATGACCAGATCGGACGAATCACTGCTGCGCTGGACGCAATGGATCTACGGCGCAATACCGTCATAATCTTCACGAGCGATCACGGTGAAACGCTTGGTGACCATGGTCTCATATTGAAAGGCTGCCGCTTCTATGAAGGATTGGTTCGGGTGCCGCTTATCTGGTCATGGCCCGAGCGCTTCTTGTGCGATATTTGTAGCAGCGCCCTAGTCGAGCTGACTGATATTGTGCCGACCCTGTTGAGCCTCGTCGGGCAAATCGTCCCGGATTACATGGTAGGCCAGTCACTATTGCCGATTTTGACTGGCGAACGTACTCAGGAGCGGCATCGCGACTATGTTCGTTGCGAGTACCTCGATGCGCTCGATTTGCCCGATCATTCGCGGGCGACCATGTATTTCGACGGCCGTTACAAGGTCGTCCTCTATCACAATCATGGCATTGGCGAACTCTTCGATTTGGCGGAAGACCCGGGCGAATTCGACAATCTTTGGGATCATGAAGGCGCTAGTCATTTGCGCGCAACTCTGGTGCGGCGTTCCTTTGACGCAACACTATCAACACTGTACCCCGGCGCCAATCGCCGAGGTCCAATGTAGGTGTTTGTCGGATGATACCCACACACGTCCTGGGCGCGGGAAGCATCGTTTTAAGTCGAAAGGTTAGCCGACGGCTTACGTGCGAACGACGTTGCTCGCTTGTTTTCCTTTCGGGCCATCGGTTACAGTGAATTCCACTGTTTCGCCCTCTTCGAGGTTGCGATATCCGTCGCCCGATATCGCGGAAAAGTGAACGAAGACATCTGGACCGCCTTCTTGGGCGAGAAAGCCATATCCTTTTTCAGAATTGAACCATTTGACTGTGCCGGTAATACGTTCTTCCATTGTGAAATTCCGCTCCCTCATTGTCATTCGATACGAGACTCAAGACTTGCGAACGGACACGACTACAAATCTAATCCTCTTCACAGCTTGAGATCAGAGAGGACATGCACGGATTCATACCGGGCATATGTCGCCTCCAACGGCAATATACACCGTGAATTCTATTTTGGCAATAAAGGAAAGTCGTATTGAAGTCGATTTTGCGATTCTGTCTCAAAACGAGCAAAATCAAAATCTGCATAGCGCCAAGTGGTCGTCGCTCCCCGGCGTGCGGTTATGGGAGACGCTTATTGTCAACGGATGAATCGATACTTGAGGAGTGTCCAGGCAGCAATCGGCGCGTCAGTCCACTTGATTTTCTTGCCTTCGTCGTATTCCCGCCCGTAATACGAAATTGGGACCTCGACAATTCGAATTCCTTGTCGCAAGACTTTGGCGGTGAATTCCGGTTCGAATTCAAAGCCACGGGCGCGAATCTGCATATTTTCGACCACTTCGCGCCGAAAGCACTTGTAGCAAGTTTCCATGTCGCTGAGGATGGCGTTAAAGAGTATGTTTGTAATGAGGGTTAATCCCTTATTCGCAACCATATTCCAGAAGTTCATAGCTCTGCGAGTGCCACCCAGGAAGCGCGAGCCATAGACAACTGTCGCGACTCCCTCCTGTATCGGTTTCAGCAGCAGCGGATACTCGCGCGGGTCATATTCGAAATCCGCATCCTGAATGATGATGACCTCGCAGCTGGTCTGCTTGAAACCGGTGACGAGCGCCGCTCCCTTGCCCAGATTGCGCTCATGATAGAGGATTGTAACTTTGCCATGACCTTCTGCTTCAATCTCCGCCAAAACGTCAACCGTACCGTCAGTAGATCCGTCGTCGACGATGACGACCTCATCCACAATTTCCACATCGAGAACCCGACTCACGATATCTTTCACTGTGTTGACTTCGTTGTAGCAAGGAATGACCACGCTGAAAGAGGGCTTCAAGGCGTACGGATCGGGTGGTCTGGATCGAGGATGTCTCATCGGCTGTTTAATGTCTCTTGGGCGGCCACATTTTGCTTACCATTTGGCAAAGCTGCCGAATTCTATCATAAGGCCGGTCGATAGGCAATTTTACATCCACAGAACGCGAATTGCTCATTTTCATTGTATCTCCGCCGGGATCGATTGCAGAAGAGTTCCGCTGCTGGCGATGATGCGAATGACACTGTTGGGCGAACTGACGGTGTAGAGCCTGGCATAATCAGTAATGGAAGCGTAGGCGTCCGGAAACTGGCGAATGGCCGGACCTACCAATCCAACATGAATCATAAGGTTAATGCATTCCTGCATAGAGGCAATGTTAAACTCCGCGCCCAGCCAGCTCATAGGCGCTTCAATATAGGCGACATCGGAGAACAATATGTAGATGGCAGGTTGATTGCGCTGTCCTTGATATACGCTCAGATAAAGGCGGGACAGCTTGCGGTGATAATGGAACACCTGGCAGCGGTAGCCTGCCGGCTTGGTAATGTTGAAGACGTTGCTGCTGTTTAGCTCAATTTTGGCCATCAGTTTCAGTGATCGCATGCAGTTTCCGTTGCTACTTTAGTAAATGTCCGGTGATTTCGGAAGTCGAAATGTTTGCCGCCGTTGCCGGCGTGTTGCTACAGTTTTTCGGTGCGTTTCGTCCTCGAATCAAGGTCGTCACATAGGTTGGATTCGTCCTTCCTTACGCAAAACTAGAGTGGTGCATTGCGACTGTAGAGAATGCGGTAGAATAGCTGAATGGGATGAAAATTGCGGTTTAGACAAACTGACACGGTGGTAGACGGGAGCAGAAAATGAGATTTGATGGGAAAGTTGCAGTAGTCACAGGCGCTGCCACAGGTATCGGAAAAGCGACGGCGCTGGCATTCGCCGCTGATGGAGCCAGCGTTGTACTCGCGGATGTTAATGTCGAAGCGATGAATGAAACCATGCGAGAATTGGAGGCAGCTGGCGGCTCTGGCCTGGCTGTGGTCGCCGATGTTTCGCGCGGAGAAGATGCCAGTCGCATTGCCAGTGAAGCGGTAAACCATTTCGGGGGCGTGGATTACCTGGTTGCCAGCGCCGGCATCCAAACGTATGGCACAGTTGTAGATACTGACGAGGATATTTGGGATCGTACGCTCGCGGTTAACTTGAAAGGCGTATATCTTGCTTCCAAGTATTGCATTCCGCAGATGGTCAAGCGCGGTGGAGGGGCAATCGTCAATGTGGCTTCGGTGCAGGGACTGCAAAGCCAGCCAAATGTAGCCGCGTACGCGGCGTCCAAGGGCGCGCTGATAGCCATGACCAGAACGATGGCATTGGACCATGCCAAAGACGGAATCCGCGTAAACAGCTTATGTCCCGGTTCAATTGATACGCCGCTTTTGCGCTTCGCTGCGGACACCTATAGCCCGGACGACCCGCTAGGCGCCATAGAGGAATGGGGAAAACTGCATGCACTGGGCAGGGTGGGGAAACCGGAAGAGATGGCTGAAGTTGCGCTCTTCCTGGTTAGCGACGCGGCTTCTTTCATGACCGGCGCTACGGTTGTAGCCGACGGTGGATTGACGATAGGGCTTTAAGCAAATCAAAAATCGCATTGCCGCGCTGGCGATGGTCGCGCTGGCTAAGCGTCCGACAGTAACTGTCGGATTGCCTTTTCAATCCTGGCAACGTTTGGGATGATTTCGTCCTCCAGGACCGGGCTATAGGCGATCAGCGCGTTTTCCATATTGACACGCTTGATCGGCGCGTCCAAATGAAAGAGTCCCTCGTCCGCCACCAGCGCAGCGACGCTTGCGCCCCAGCCACCAAGCCGCGGGGCTTCTTCCACGATCAAAAGTCTGCTGGTCTTTTGCACGGATCGCAAGATGGTCTCGCCATCCAACGGGACGAGCGTGCGCAAGTCAATAACGTCAAGGCTGATCCCCTCATCTGCTAAGTTGTCCGCCGTTTCCAGCGCACGATGCAGCATCATTTGCGTCGCGACCACCGTAATGTCATCTCCCTGGCGCACGATCTCGGCTTTGCCCAATTCCTCGGGCGCTGCGTCAAAGTCGACCTCGCCGACAAGGTTGTAGAGCGACTTATGTTCCAACACGATAACGGGATCGTCATCGCGGATGGCAGCGCGCAACAACCCATACATGCTCGCTGGTGTGGAGGGCACCACCACCTTCAAACCGGGGAAATTCATCAGCCAGGATTCCGCACACTGCGAATGCTGCGTGCCAAAGCCGCCGCCACCGCCTTGGGATGCGCGGATGGTCAAGGGGACGGTGAACTGGCCTCCGCTCATGAAGCGGTACTTGGCAACTTGATTAACAATCTGGTCCATCGCCACCGGGATGAAATCGGCGAACATCAGCTCGGCGACGGGACGCAATCCTGTTATCGCAGCGCCCAAAGCCGTGCCAATGATGGCCTGTTCGGAAATCGGCGTATCACGAACGCGCAGCTCGCCGAATTCTTCGTAGATGCCCGGAGTCACCTTGAATACGCCACCGGCCTTCGCAACATCTTCGCCGAAGAATACGATCGAATCGTCATTGCGCATTTCCGTCGCGAGGGCTTCAGTTACGGCTTGACGGTAGGTTATCGTGCGCATGAGATTCTCCTTAGCTGGAAGTGTAAACGTAGTCGTTTATTGTTTGGAGCGACGGAAAGGGTTCCGCTTTCGCCCACTCAACCGCGTCAAAAACTTCCTGCGCTATCGCATCCCTGATTTCCGCGTACTCGGCCCCATCAAGTTCGCCATCGGCAAGCATTCGCGCTACCAAAATATCGATCGGGTCACGCCCTTGCCAATGCTCCAACTCTCCCGGCTTGCGGTAGGGACCCGTGTCCGACCGCGAATGACCCCCATAACGATAGGTCTTTAATTCTAGCAGGCAAGGTCCCGCGCCATTGCGAGCGCGCTCGGCAGCGGTCACCGTCGCCGCATGTACCGACTCGACATCCTGTCCGTCAACGATGACGCCGGGCATACCATAAGCCGAGGCGCGATCAGCAATATCATCAAGCGGAGTCGTTTCGCGTATGTGGCTGTATTCGCCGTAGAGATTGTTTTCGCAGATGAACAACACCGGGAGCTTCCAAACCGACGCCATATTCATTGACTCGTGAAAAACGCCGATATTCGCGGCGCCGTCGCCGAAAAAGCTCACCGCGATCGCGCCCGTCTGCTTAACTTGAGCCGTGAGCGCGGCGCCCAAGGCGATGGGCAGTTGCGCGCCGACGATCGCGTTGGCGCCCAACAAGCCAATCGACTTGTCCGTCATATGCATGCTGCCGCCGCGTCCTTTGCAAGCGCCGCTTTCTTTGCCCATCATTTCCGCCATGAGCGAGCGCAGAGACATGCCCAGAGCCAGCGCATGACCATGCCCTCGATAGGTGCAGGTCACGGTATCGCCGGACGACAACGCAATCGCCACGCCAGCCGAACAAGCTTCCTGGCCAATCGCCAAATGGGTTGTGCCACGGACTAGATTCGCCACGAAGAGATTCTGAATTTCCTCTTCCGCCATGCGAATCTTGACCATAGCCAGCAACGCTTGCATTCTGCGTTCTTTGTCAAGTTGGTCTAAAGTTTCATTCGTCATGTCTTCATTCCCAGGGGCTTAGCGGCCGCCGCGCCTGCATTGAGTTCCAAGAACTAGGGCATTGCTGCGGCTACAGTTGCGCGCGCAATCGATTCTTGCCAACGTGATTTCGCAGATCGTATTGTACCGCATTTGCACCGGTTCGATTGACTTGGCGTTCCAGAACTGCAAATTTTTGCTAGACTCTTACATGAATGCGCGCCGAAAGTCCAGATAGGCACAGGAGCGCATCAATGCGTTTGGCAACATCACCTTTGGCACTTTCGGCACGGTTCAGATAGATTGGCAAAGGAATGACAATGGCTACCTGGAACAGTGATGAAGAACTTTTTGAATTGATCGAATGCGAATTGTTCGTCGCCGTCATCGGAGATATTCTGGATGAACTTGGGTATCGGCACCAGTTTCTGCCGCCTTATATCCAACCGCTCCGGTCAGACATGCGAGTCTTGGGCAGAGCAATGACCGTTTTCACTGCGGACTATCCAGGTGGCATTATAGACGGCCAATCAGACTGGTCGCGGATGCCCTTTGGCTTGCTCTTCCGCGCCCTTGATGATCTCAAGCCCAACGAGGTCTATATTTGCGCGGGCGGATCGCCGGATTACGCGACCTGGGGCGAGATAATGGCCACGCGCGCCTGTTTCCTTGGCGCGCGCGGCGCGGTTCTGGATGGCTACTCGCGCGATACGGACGGCATTCTGGAACAGAACTTTCCTACTTTTTCGCGCGGCTGCTATGCGCAGGATTCCGGCGCGCGCAGTCGCGTTCTGGACTTCCGCATTCCTATCGAGATCGGTCAGGTGAGCGTCAATTCGGGAGATCTGATTTTTGGCGATCGCGACGGCGTTCTGGTTGTCCCGCGGAAGCTCGAACAAGAAGCGATTTCAATGGCGCTGGAAAAGGCCAGTAAAGAAAACCTGGTTCAAGCGTCTATCGAGAACGGTATGAGCGCTGAAGAAGCGTTCAAAAGATTCGGAGTACTGTAAACTCAACGCGACGCACGTGACGGATTCAGACTTGAGCACCAAGGAGGAAAGCCGGTGAAAGTTCTATTCGGGCCAACAATTATGTCGTTGGAAGACTCACTAGATGAACTTAGGGAGAGATTCCCTGACGTGGAATTTGAGTATTGCCCGGACGCCGGAAAACTGAATGATGTAATCGGCGATGCGGATGTGTTCGTCGGCAGTATGACCGCGGACCTGTTCGCGGCCGCGCAGCAACTCAAATGGATACAATCATCCAGTTCCGGCGTCGACTATTATTTGGGCATTGCTGAACTGGCCGCTAGCAACGTCTTGCTCACCAGCGCCAGCGGAACCCATGGACCGGGATTGGCGGAGAGCACGCTCGGAACGATGCTCGCCTTCAATCGCGGGCTTATCACCAGTGTCTTCCGGCAGCAAGCGCGCCAATGGTCCGCGAGCGAATTGCGCCCCGTACTCATCGAGCTTACGGGCATGACACTGGGAATCGTCGGTTTTGGCGCCTTCGGGCAACACTTGGCGGAACGCGCGCAAGCCTTCGGAATGAATATCCTTGCGATCGATATCAGACCCGCGCATAAACCGGATTACGTTAGCCAGCTTTGGTTGCCCGACCGCCTTGACGATCTATTAAGCGAGTCGGATTATGTGGTAATCGCCTTGCCGCTGACGCCGGAGACGAAGAATCTGATTACAGCCAAGAAGATCGCCATGATGAAACCAAGCGCGATGTTGCTGGCGATGTCGCGCGGCGGAATCGTGGATCAAGACGCGGTGGCAAGCGCCTTGCGCGAAAACCGCTTGAGAGCAGCGGCCCTGGAAGTGATGCGACCCGAACCCTTGCCGGCAGACAGCACTCTTTGGGAAGTAGAAAACCTTCTCATCACGTCGCATATTGCCGGCGGCACGCAATACGAACGCCAGTACGTTATTGAGATATTTTGCGACAACCTGGGTCGGTTTCTTGCAGGTAAATTGCCTCTACGCAATCAAGTGGATAAAGACGCCGGATATTAGTTCACTTCCGGATTCGTCTAAAAACCGATTCTTTCGCGTTTTTCGATTTTCGCGTCGTCCAGCTCGAGTCCGAGCCCGGATGCGCGCGGCAGCTTGATGGAACCGTTTTCCGGCGCGTATTGCGTTTTGTGGAAGAACTGCTTGTTCGGCTGGTGGTTGATCAAGTATTCGACCATCGGTACAACCACCGGCGACTGTGACCCGGCGACATGCAGCGCGGACAGAAGCGAATGTCCATGCGCGACGACGGGTACTTCAAAGGCGGACGCCAGCGCGCAGATCTTGACCAGCTCGGTGATGCCGCCGGTCCAATCGGGATCATTCTGCAGGTAATCGACGGCGCCGTTTACCAAGAGCTCCTTGCTCTGCCAACGGGTGTAAACATGTTCGCCGGTGGCAATGGGCACACGAGACGAGGCTTTCAACTTGACAAATTCAGAGACGTGTTCGGGCGGGATCGGTTCTTCCATCCAGGTCGGATTGATGGGTTCCAGCGCCTGCAACATCTTGGTCGCGTAAGACAGGTTCCAACTCATAAATGCGTCGAACATGAGCATATAGTCGGGACCGACAGCTTCACGGACCGCTTGCGCCATTGCGATGTTTTTCGCCATCCCGGCCGCTCCGGCAGCCGGCCCGTAACGAAAGAACCACTTTTGCGCATGAAAACCTCTTGAAAGGTATTCTTTGGCGCATCGAGCCGCCTCTTCCGGCTCGATGGAAAACCCGAGCATACTGGCATAGGCGGGAAGAGAGGATCGTGTCGGACCGCCCAACAGCCGATAGATCGGCTGATTCCAGGCCTTGCCTTTCAGATCCCAAAGCGCGCAGTCGATGGCGCTGACGCCGGTCATGAACAGACCGGAACGGCCATGTCTGTTGAGCCGTATCATTAGGTCGTAGAGATATTCAGTGGCCAGCGCGTCAAGTCCGATCAAGAAGTCACGCAGGTCGTTGATGATGATGAAGGCTTGATGTCGATCAATGGGGCCAAATATGCCGGTAATTCCATCAGCGCCTTGCACTTCGACGTACATGGCGCTGATGGCGCCGGGTGTCGCTTTGTTTGGCGGATTGGGATGTTCCACGTCGGGATAGATGTGCAGAGGCAAACCTTGTAGCTGGCGCTTTGGCTGCGGTTCACGTGACGCACTCACTTCAAACACAACGATATCAAGGATTTCCATGCAAACTCCCGTCCCCGGTTTGTGCCATTAAATAGACTTAGACCTGCCAAATGGCTGGCTCGGGTATTCCGGTTTTCTAATAGCGCATTCTACGCGTGGGTCGGCTGAAATAGTTCCAGCACAATCCCGTTTGGATCTTTCAGGTATAGCGCCCAGCCGCCGCTATTCGGTCCGGCGTCCAAGGCGACAGGATCCGAAATGAACTCAACACCGGCTTGCTTGAGACCTGGAACCATCGCCTGCAGGTCGTCGACGATATAGGCGACATGACTGCTGCCGGGATTGTTTGGGCTGAGGTTTTGGGGCTCGCCACGAGGATGTATGTATTCCAGAAGCTCAAGCATGTGTTCGGTTCCCGGTATTTGCAGGAGTACCGCATAGACGACGGCATCGGGGAAACCGACAATCTCGCGAAAGTAGTCATCTTTGACTGCGGGCCGCTCGTTGACAACCTCGAAGCCTAACAGGTCTCGATAGAATGCCAGCGACTCTTGCATATCGAGCACGGAAAACGACGTGTGATGAGCGTTGATAATCGCCATAGACCGGCCTCAACTAGAGTTTTGGGTACTTGACCGGCAAGCCCGGAATGTCCATTTCAGCGGTAACGATATTCCATCCGCACAGGCTCGCAATGAACAACGTCTTCATATCCGCGCCGCCAAAGGCGATATTGGTGGGCGCGATCAGGATCAACTGCTCCCAGTCTTCATACAGCGTCGTTAGGTTCTTGCTGACCATATCGAATCGATAGATGATGTTGGGATTATACAGAGAAATGTAAACGTTGCCCTCGATATCAATAGCGACGCCGTCCGGCACGTTGCGCGGCAACTCGACCACAACTTCTTTCGGACCAGCCCGGCCATCGTCATTGATCGGAACGCGTGAGATCAATGGCGGCGTCGATTCCACGACATACAACGATTTGCCGTCCGGCCCCAGGCACATGCCGTTGGTGAATCCGCAAGCTTGCGTATCCCAAACAATTGCTTCGCCGCCGGGCGCGATCTTCCAGATGAATCCGTCCCCGGCGCCCCAATCGCCCGAATCCGACACATAAAGATTGCCTGCGTCATCAAATACGGGATAGTTGGGCACACGCATCTTCTGTTGGTCGTTGCCATCGCTGTAGGTCGTCACTTTGCCGGCAGGCGTCACCTTGACCACGCGTTCGACATCGCAGGCATAACAGTTGCCATCGGCGTCGAGTGCCAGCCCCAAGACGAATCCGCCGGTGTTGGCATATGCTTCCATCGTGTTTGAATCCATGTCGATACGGTATACTTGCCCGGCCTCACTACCTGCGTAGACCTTGCCGTCCGGTCCAACAGCCACGCCCTCGGGGTGATCCAAACCATGCTCAATGACGCTCAATTGCAGAACATTCTCAGTCATATTTGACCTCTCTTCCAGCTCGCTGGTTCAAAACGCCTTGTCAAAGGGATAAAACAAGTGATAGGCGGTCCAGCCGCCGTCTACGCGAAGTACTTCGCCCGTGACAAACGAAGCCTCGTCACTCGCCAGGAAAAGCGCCGCTTCCACCACATCATCCAGCCCGCCCAGGTGACCCATGGGAATGCGACCCAGGTATTGATCTTCGCTGACGATGCCCTGGTCAATGCTCTCTTGCACCAGATCTGTCATTACGACGCCCGGCGCAATCGCATTAACTCGTATGCCATGCTCGCCCCATTCCGACGCCAGCACTTTGGTCAGCATATTGATGCCGGCTTTCGCCGAAGCGTATCCAGCACGCGCCTTCTGCGCGAACAATCCGTTGACCGACGAGATATTTATCATGCAGCCGCTGCCTTGTTCAAGCATGACCCGTCCAGCGTATTTGGCGCAGAAAAAGGTACCGCTGAGCATGACGCCGATATCCGCTTCCCAACCCTCAATTTCCAGATCCACGACTGTCGCTTTGTGGGCGACACCGGCATTGTTGATCCAGACGTCAATGCGACCCTGAGTTTCGACGATCGCGCCTACCGCGTGCTTTACAGATTCGTGATCGCTAACATCTACATGTTGGAAGGTCCCGCCCAGCGCTTCCGCAGCAATTGTGCCGCGTTCGGTGTTGATCTCGGCAATTACAAGCGTCGCGCCGCGCTCGCGAAAGCCTGAGGCGATCGCGAAGCCGAGTCCACGTCCGCCACCCGTAACGACTACCACATGATCGTCGAAACGCATCATAAGTCCCCGCTAGAGGGGCAGGTTGCCCCAGGCCGTCCATCCGCCGTCGACCGTCAGCGTGGTCGCCGTGATATATTTGGCGCGGTCACTTACCAGGAATTGTATTGCGCTGGCGATTTCCTCAACTTCTGCCACACGACCCATCGGTGTGCGATTCTGGTATTGAGTAAGATCGGCGATCTTGTCGTCAACCATTTGCTGGAGCATATTTGTGCGTGTTACACCCGGCGCCACAGAGACCACACGCACGCCATTGCGAGCCCACTCACATCCGGCGCTTTCCGTTAAACTGATCACAGCGGCTTTGGCGGCATTATAGGCTGATCGCAAGGGCCAGGCGCCCATCCCTGCGATGGAACTAACATTCAGGATAACGCCTCTTTTCTGTTGCAACATAACGTTGCCAACCGCGCGCAAACACAAGAAAACACCGTTACACATCACGTCAATCTGAGTATACCAGTCGTCGACAGGCATCGTGGCGGTATGCCCAATCGTCGCGAGTCCAGCATTGTTGACGAGAATGTCAATTCGCCCGTATCTTTCAAGCACAAATGCCACCATGTCGTTCACGCTCGTTGGATCACAAACATCCGTTTCGACAAACGACGCCGTGTAGCCCCGTTGCCGAAGGTGCGCCGCAGCTGTAGCACCGCTTTCGGCGTCAAGCTCGGCCACGACGATAGTCGCGCCCGCTTTCGCCAAGTGATTGGCAATGCCCAAGCCGATTCCTCGCCCGGCGCCGGTGACGATCGTGACCCGGTCCTCAAGTTCGCTCAATTGGGACTCCTTGTTCACGCGTTCCCTTAGCCCTTCAGCGCGCCCGACGCCAAGCCTCGAATGAAGAATCGTTGAAACAAAATATAGAGCACTAGCATCGGCAAACTTGCCATTACCATGCCCGCCATCGTCAATGGGACTTGATGATTGTAGCGTCCCTGGAATACGCTGATGCCGACCATTAGCGTACGTTTGTTGTCGTCTTGCAGGAAGAGCAGGGCAATGAGCAAATCATTCCATACATATAAAGTATTGACGATCAGCAAGGTCACGAGCGCCGGAGCGGACAAGGGCAAGACGACTCGCCAAAGTACGCCAAGGGGCGATGCTCCATCAATCAAAGTCGCTTCCAGGATTTCTGTTGGCAAGGTACGGAAGAAACTCACCAGAAGGTATACTGAAAACGGTGTGATTAGGCCTGCATATACTAGAATCGTCCCGTGGTAAGTGCTGATCAATTCGAGCTGGGTGAAAAGCAGGAACAGGGGCACCACCAGGACCACCGGCGGAATCACCATCAGCGACGTGCTCAGCGCAAGCAGAATGTTTTGTCCTTTAAAGCGCATGCGAGCGATCGCGAAGGCCGCCAGTGAAGAGACCACGGTGCTGAGCAAGACCGATCCCAACGCGAAAACCGCGCTGTTAACCATCCAGCGGATGAATTCATTCTGAAAGATCGCTTCCTCGTACCGTGTTAGCACAGCTTGCTGCGGCAAGCCAATCTTGTTGACGCGATACTCGTCATTTGTCTTAAAAGACGTCGTGAACATGAAATAGGTGGGCGCCAATGCGGTGAAAACAGCGAGCAGCAGGATGCCGTGTGTAAACGTAGTGCGCCAATCGCGCCCACGATGTTCCCTCCCCTTTAGCTGGTTTCCCGGGCTGGAGGCGATCACGCTCATGTCAATTCCTTCGAGCGAGAGCGGCTGAGCAGGAAGAATAGTATGAGCATCAGGATCACAAAGGCGATGAACAGCATCACCGAAACGGCCGAGGCGATGCCCGGCAAGGCGTTACGGGTCAACATGTTAAAGATATACAGCTCCATAATTTGGGTGGATGTTCCGGGTCCGCCTTTGGTCACCATGTAGACGTAAGCAAATACCGCTGCCACCATGCCAATCACGTTGACGACTGCATAAAATTCAATGATGCCGCGCATCTGGGGGACGATGACATAAACGACTCGCTGCCACCAGCTTGCGCCATCCAATTGGGCTGCTTCCAGCGTTTCCGCATTCAATCCCAAAAGTCGCGATAGCATCAAAACGATGCCAAAGCCAACCTCGCGCCAGATCACGACAATCATGATGGTCCAGATGGCCACCTTGGGATCGCCCAGCCAGTCAAGCGCAATAAAGTCCAGACCCAATAAACGGGCCGTTTCGTTAAAGGGTCCATTGTATTGGAAAATGTTTTTCAAGACGACGGCAACAATCGGTACGGAAAGGATATATGGTATGAAGAGAACGGTGCGATAGACGCGCCAACCTCGTACCTGTTCGAACAAGATGATGGCGATCAAAACGGAGATGATGATAATGACGGGAACTGCCAACAACAGCTTGGCATTATTCGTAACCGCATGTTGAAAGGTAGGTTGGTTGAGGACCAATTGGTAATTGCGTAAGCCTACATAGGGGCCAGTAAATCCGCGAATCTGGCGAAAACTGAATTCAAAGATTTTGACAAGCGGGTAACCAAAGATGAATGCCAAAAGCGCGGCACAGGGCGCCACAAAGAGATACGGGACAAAGGCATATCGTGTGCGAATCATCGCGCCGATGACCTCGATTGGCGGGAGGAGCGGGAAACCCCGCTCCTCGTGAATCCAAGAGACCGCTTAGCCGCTGAGGTCTTCTGACCATTTCTGGTAAGACTCTACCAGGTCTGGATTGAAATCGCGCCATTCCTGCACGACACGCGCATTCTGTTCGCCGGCTTCTTCACCGGTCATATCGCCATTGATAATGGATTGCGAAGCGACAAGCATCGCGTCAATCCAGAATTGCGTCGGCATCAAGTTCGAGACGTAAGGAATCTGATCGCCCAGGTTCCACTCGTCCCAGGCTTTCTGAACAACAGGATCTTCAATGACGCTGCTATCCCAATTCACATTGGAAGGCATCCAACTGGTAATTTCCCAGAATGCTTGCAGTTGCCCGGGCGAATTGAGGAATTCCAGGAAGGCTGCGGCTTCTTCCTTGTTGTCGCTGGCCGTCGAAATGCCCAGCCCTTGTGAGTCGACGATGGGTTTGCCGGCCAAGGCGACTTGGCCAAAGACGGGCAGCTGCATTATGCCCAGGTTGCCATCCATCGCGGCATTGTCGGCTGGGATGCGAGTGCCGATTGACAGCGATATGCCCAAGTCTCCTGTAACGACTTTGTCGATACCAGGGTAGAGTTCAATTGAACTCATGTCGTCATTGGTAAAGCCGTTGGTAACCAGCTCTTCCAGGCGCAGCCAGCACTCATGATAGCGTGGTTCGCGGAAATCCAGATCGCCGATGAACAATTGAATCGCTTCACCGGGCGAATCCAGGGATTGTGCCAGCGCCTGTCCGAAATACCATTCGCCCCAGAATCCGTCCTGGATACCGCCACCTATGGCCGGTACACCACTGCTGACCAAGGCATCACAAGCGCCCAGCAGTTCGTCCCAGGTTGCGGGCGGTGAGTCCGCATCCAACCCGGCGTTGTCGAACAGCACTTTGTTATAGAAAAGCACCATCTGCAGCGGATACCATCCGACTCGATATTGATTGCCGCCAAAGTGGCTCAAATCTGTCGCGCCGGATTCGGCAAGCACGGCGTCGCCGACCAGGCCATTGAGCGCCGAAAGGTAGCCGAACCAAACGCTTTCCATATGGTAAATGCCGTTCCACAGGAACTGCATGTCAGGAGGGTTGTTGGCCGCGGCTGCCGTTTGAAATTGCGAGATGACCACATCTGTGTCTTGCAGCAGCGTATCGACCGTCCCGCCACCATTATCTGCCCAGGCGGCGACAGCTTGATCGACGTACGCCTGCAGACCCGGCAATTCTTGCTCACCCCAGTACCACATGTTCATGTCGATACCGGACTGTGCGAACGGTTTCATAATCGGGGAAAGGGTAGCGCCTAACCCCAATGCCGAAGCCGTCTTCAGAAAATTTCGTCTAGATATCCCGCTCATAGTCTTTTTCCTTTGCTGACTATTGAATCAAAATATCACGTGCATTTGCACGAGAATACGCCAACTTAGAACGTGCTCATCAAGCCGCCATCAACCACCAACAACTGACCGGTCATATAACGGCAATATTCCGAACCAAGGAACACGATTGTGCCGGAAACATCTTCCGGCAGTCCGGTGCGACGTAAGGGGACCTTGCCCCGATCGACGTACCAATCCATAAATTCCGGTGTCGTCGTTTCGTCGACCCCGTCGACAAACGACATCGGCGTCCGCATAAAACCAGGCGCTACCGCGTTGACCAAAATATTGTGAGCGCCCAATTCGACCGCCATGGATTTGGTATATGCGATAATGCCGCCTTTGGCGGCGTTGTAGGGCCCGGCTTCTCCGCTAGCGGCAAAGCCTTGAATCGAGGCGACGCTGATGATCCGGCCGTAGCCCGCTTTGACCATGTGCGGCGCAACCAGCTTCGAGCCCATGTAAACAGCTTCGAGGTTGACCGCGATTTGCGTACGCCAGTTTTCCAGGCTGTCGTCCAAAATCGTGCCGTAAATCGCGATAGCAGCATTGCTGACCAGGATATCAATCTTGCCCATCCAGCTAATCACATCTTCAACAGCCCCGGCGTAGGCATCGTAGTCGGTGATGTCCAAAGCGCAAGCCTTGCATTCGCCGCCTTGGCGTTGTACAGCGGTAACAGTTTCGGCGAGCGTCTCCGGGTTTACTTCCAGCAAAGCCACTGCCGCGCCCTCCGCCGCGAATTCCAAGGCAACTGCTCGGCCCAGCCCTTGGCCCGCACCCGTGATTATCGCAACGCGATCTTGCAGCAGGTTGTGTGGCATGGACTATTTCCCCAAACTTCTGTAATGGCCGGTGACGTCGTTGTAGGCCCTAAGAAAGTGCTTCTCGAGCAGGGCAGTCGCCCTGGTTCGATCTTTTACCACGATGGCGTCGAGGATTTCTTGATGCATGACGTGAAAAGTCTTCAGAAACTCCGAGTTGACCTCGGAACGTGTCAACAAAAAGAGATAGATCTGCGAACGCAACTTGGTCCAACTGGCGAGGAGGCGGCGATGGCCGCTGGCCGCGCACAACTGTTCGTGATATGCGGTATTGAGCTTGGCGGCTTCGTGGCTGGAAATGCCTTGCGCGGATTTGATGCGCATCTGGTCCACCGTCTGCTGCATGGCTTGCAGCTCATATCCTCGTGGCTTCTCGATTGCCATTCGCACGGCCAGCTTCTCCAATGCCAATCGCAAACTGTACACCTCATCGACATCGCTACGATTCAATTGGCACACAAATACGCCGCGGTTGGGTTCGCGGACAACGAGCGCTTCTTGCTCGAGACGTGTCAGCGCCTCGCGCACGGGGCCGCGGCTGACACTTAGCATCTCCGCCAGAACTTCTTCGCGCAAATGCTCACCCGGCACCAGTTGACCCTCCAAAATGGCTTGACGAATCTTCTCGGTGGCGTCGTCGGCGAGGGAATGTTTTTGAGTCGGAACTAAAATACTTGCAGACTCATCCATAAAAATGTCGCAATTCAAGATTTGTATTTTGTTTACAATCTAAGTTACCCGGCTATTGCCGATCTGTCAAATCTTGGACGTAGACTGCATTTTCGGTCAGACGGCGTATTGGTCGAGGAAGTCCTGATTCAGTTGAAGTCCAAAACCGGGCAAATTGGGTACATGATAAACGCCGTCTGCAATAGGAGGTGGCGTCGTCTGAATCTTCCAAAAGACCGGATCGCGATCTTTGTGGAAGCACTCGACATAGGTGCCATGAGGTATGCTCGCCAGCAAATGCGCGGCGACTTGCGCTTCTTCGTGGTGCGCCATTTTCACGCCATAAGCGTAGGCCACTTCAGCAGCCTTCCGCCATATCGACGGTCCGCCGCCCCAGGACGCGTCAAAGTTGCAGATATCAACTGATCCGCCGGCGATCAAATCGCGTACCGCTGGAAGAGAATATGCGCTTTGCCCGGCGGTGACGGGAACCGACGTCATCAGTCGCACGTCCTTTAACCAGCGCTGGTCGTTGTACCATTTAACCGGCTCTTCGAACCACTCAAGTTGAATTCCCTCGGCCTGCGCCATTTGCACGAAGGTTACGGCGTCGCGTAACTCATAAGCCTGGTTGGCATCCACCATAAACCTGAAGTTGTCGCCGGCCGCGTCGATGGCGATCTTCAAGCGTCTCAAGTCTTCACGCGGGGAAGCGCCACCGATTTTGAACTTCATCCCCGAGACTTGATATCCAAGATAATCACGAATCTCTTGTGCCAGTTCTTCGTCGCTCTGGCCATAATAGCCGCCGATCGCGATGATGGGCAGTCGATCGGTATATCCACCCCAAAGCCTGTAGAGCGGCATCTCCAGGGCTTTGCCAATGACGTCCCAAAGCGCCGCATCCACCGCAGATATCGCCTGCATTACGAGGTTTCGATCACGCAAGATGTCGTATGTGAGCGGTTTCATAGCTTCCCAACAACCGGCGATGTTGAAGGCGTCCTTGCCAACAAGCAGGGGAGCCAGCTCGTCTTCAATGATGTGTTGCAAGTCTCGCTGCTGCTCGTCGCTATCACCCGTGTAGATCTCGCCAACGTGGCCGGCGTCCGTAAATACGCGCGTGATGATCGTACAGCGATTCGACATTGAATACATGCTGCCACGATAGAGACGCGGCAAGGGAACGCGAATGGCTTGCGTTGTAATGGTCTGAATCTTGAGTTGCCGCATCTACTAATTAGAGCCCGTAAATTGTCTACCAAAAATTTAGTTGCTATAGTCTAATTTTGCTAGACGAAAGTATTATGAGCAAATGCCCCTGTCGTTTTGGTTTCGTTCGCGGCAAGGGAGTCAAATGTAGCCCAGTTTAACTGTGGAACCAGTGTGAATTTGCATCCAAAACAAGATCTCAGGATAAGGAAACACCATGAAAATCACGCAGATTATTTGCCAAGTCTTGCGTTTGGAGACTGTCGAAGCTGATTTTGCCAAGTCTTGCGTTTGGAGACTGTCGAAGCGAAGACGGCCGGTACGCAGGATACCTTGCTGATTCGAGTCCGAACCGATACAGGCTTGGAAGGCATCGGCGAGGTCGATTCGTCCCCGGAAGTCGCCAAAGCCGTCATTGATGCGCCCTTCAGCCACAATATCGCCTGCGGCTTGCGAGAGATACTGATTGGCGAAAACCCGCTGGATACACGGCGGCTATGGGAAAAGATGTACCGCCAGACGATGTATTACGGAAGGCGGGCAGTCGTGGTCACCGCAATGGCGGGCATTGATCTTGCGCTGTGGGATCTCAAGGGCAAACACTTTGGTGTACCTGTTCATCAGTTGCTGGGCGGTAAGCAGCACGATCAGATCAAAGCCTATGCCTCGATCTTGTTCGGCCGAGATGGGGCCGAGACCAAAGATATCGGCCAACGCTGGACTGACTTCGGTTACGAAGCGGTCAAGTTTGGCTGGGAGCAGATGGGTGAGTCGGAAGCGCTGGACATCGAACTGGTGCGGGGTGCGCGAGAAGGGGTCGGTAACGACGCGGACCTGCTTATCGATGCCGGCTGCGTGTATGACGCGCGTACGGCGCTTCGCCGAGCAAACACGTATAGCGATTACGGTATTGGCTGGCTCGAGGAGCCGCTTGAGCAGGATGATATTGATGGCTACGTCTGGTTGCGCGATCGTTCACCAGTGCCTATCGCCGGCGGTGAAGGCGAATGCGGACGGGCTTCTTTCAAGCCTTGGATCGACCGGCGCGCGCTCGATATTTATCAGATCGATCTGGCCCGATGTGGTTTCACCGACGGCGTATACATTGGCGAACGTGTGCAAGAATGCGGCGGTTTGCTGGTCAACCACTGTTATAAGACACCCATCAGTGTCGCGGCTTGCTTGCACTGGCTTTGTTTGTTCAAGGGCGCGTTTCTCTTCGAAGATTCAGTGGAAGATTCGGTGCTCCGGCACGACCTGACACACGAGAAGATGCAAGCGGAAAACGGCGCCATTTCAGTACCGGATCGACCGGGGCTTGGTTTGACTCTCAACGAAGAACTGGTAGCCGATCTCTTGGTCGACGAATCCGGCGCGTGAACAGGACCATTTTGGACTGATCAGGTCTGGACAGGGCGTTCCATCAACCCGTCAGTGTCAAGGGCTGCCAGCGGGCGGCTGACCGAGGGTCATGCTCTGCGCAAAGGCCTGGCTTTCGCTGGACGAAACAAATGCCGTGACCTTGTCCCCGGGCCCAAAGGTGGTGCCTCCATGCGGGATTAGCACCTGCCCTCTACGACTAATAGAAACGAGAATGCACTTTTCAGGCAGGATGCCTGCGATATCCTGTACGCGCCGACCAACCACAAAACTGTCGCGTGTGACCGTGAACTCGACGAATTGCGTACCGTCGGAACTGAAGGTCTTGATGTAGTCAGTTTGGTTCTTTATCTCTGAACGGCGCGTCACCGCCAGGTTGTATGCAGATATGATATCGACGCGACGGACCATCCCAAGCAGGTGGTAGGGATTCTCGCGGGCAACGACAGGCATGCGACCCAAGCCCCGCACCCCCAAACGCATCAGGACATCCCCAATCGTTTCGTCAGGATAAGCGATGTGCAGGTTTTCTCTCCTCGTGGCTATCACAGTCAGGCTCGTATCGGCAGGCAGTTGCTTGGCACGAGCACGATCAAGATCGGAAACGGTGACGATTCCCCAAAGTCTCTGTTGTTCGTCCAATATCGGGAAACCATGTGAATGAGAGAAGTCAAAGACATCGGAAAGTTCCGCAATTGTCATGCCACCAGGAACAACCTCCACGTTGCTGGCCATAACTTCTTTGACGAGGACGCCTTGCATGATATCAACGTCGCGTCCGTGTTCGATATTGACGCCGCGCCGGGTCAATTTCAGGGTGTAGATGGACTGTCCCTGCATCAGGCGCCGAGAAACCAGTGTCGCTACGATTACGGCAAGCATCAACGGCAAGACAATGCGTTGATCGTTGGTTAGCTCGCCCAGGATGATGATCGCGGTGATTGGGGCATGCGCGCTGGCCGCGAATACCGCGGCCATCCCGACAAGCGCATAGGCGCCCGGTGGCGCCACGATATCGGGGAAGAACTGCCTTAAGACAATCTCGAAAGCTGTTCCCAGCATGGCGCCCATAAAAAGGGCGGGCGCGAAAACACCTCCAGATCCGCCCGAACCAAGCGTGAAGCTCGTAGCGGCGATCTTCAGCAGCAGCAACGTCAAGACTGTCGACAGGATCAATTCGTTGTTCAGCGCGCCAGCGATAATTTCATAGCCTGAACCGAAGACCTGAGGCATGACATCCCAATCAAGGCCTGATATGCCTGGATAGAGCAATGCCATTAGCCCGAGCATCGTGCCTCCCACTGCTGGCTTCGCCCATTCTGGAAAGCCTTGCCAGCCGTCGAAAGCGTCTTCAAAGAAGTAGAGACTGCGCACGAATACTACGCCAACGAGCGCGGCCAGGATCCCGAGGACGGGATAAAAGGCGTATTCCCAGAGGCTCTTCACGCCGTATTCAACCGGTAATGGAAAGGTTGGCAAATCCCCGTAAACCGCGCGCCCGATGACACTGGCCACAACGGCTGAAATGACAACGGTACTGAAGTAGCGTACGCTGAAGGCGCCCAGTATGACTTCCAACGCGAATATGACGCCCGCTATCGGCGTGTTGAATGTTGCAGCGATGCCACCGGCAGCGCCACAGGCGACCAGATTGCGTATTCGGTCATCGGAAAGTCTCAGGGCTTGTCCCAGGGTCGATCCCAAGGACGCGCCGATCTGAACGATGGGTCCTTCGCTGCCGGCAGATCCGCCGCTGCCGATCGTCAGCGCCGACGCCAGCGACTTAATGACGGCAACCACGGGTCGTATTCGACCACCGCGCAAGGCTATGGCCTCCATCACTTCGGGCACGCCATGGCCCTTGGCCTCTCGCGCATATTTGTATACGAGTATGCCGACTACCAAACCGCCCAACGTGGGTACAAGAACCACGAATGCCTTGCCAAAGTCGCGAGTAAGGTGCGGCAGCCATTCGAAGCTGAACCAAGTGATGATCTCGATAAGTGAGCGAACGATGATCGTGCCGACACCGGTTCCAATGCCGACCAGAATGGCTGTAACCAGCAGGAAGGAATCCTCCGAGGCGCGAGAGCGCTGCATCAGAGCCATCCGCCAAGCCCGGAATCGTTCGCTATCCATCATCTCACCTTGCTGGGAAATCGTTAATTGATGTCATTTTGTTTTGTTGCTTGCAGCTATTGTATCAGTATCTGCAACAGCGTTCTGATGTTTCGAGCGGCTTGTTCTATCAATGCGCCCCGGTGGATTCCCACGCGCAGGGCTCTCCGCGCGTTATATCCCGAATGCCGAGCTACCTGCGACCATGCCCTTAGGCTTTTTTTCTACGTCAGTAGGTCGCCCGTCCGCCGGACAGGTCGAAAATTGCGCCGGTGCTGAATGATGCCTCGGGGGATACGATCCAGCAGGCGAGGGCTGCTACTTCCTCAATCGTGCCCAACCTGCCCATGGGGATCTTGCCGGTCAATAAGCTAAGTGTCGCTGGATCCAGCTTCTCTGCCATCGGCGTGGAAATCATCGCCGGCGCCAGGGCGTTTATCGTGATTTGTGTATGGGCATATTCCTTGCCGATCGCTTTGGTCAGTCCGATTACGCCAGCCTTGGATGTCGAGTAGCCCGCCATCCCCGGATTGCCTTCCTTGCCAGAGATTGACGCCAGTAACAATATCCTGCCGTAACCGGTTCGCAACATTGCATTTACGGCATGTTTTGTCACGATGAAGGAGCCAAGCAAATTGACATCGAGGACCTTGCGGAAGGACTGCAATTCGAAGTCAGCAATTTTTGTAGCGCTGGGTCCGACGATACCTGCGCTGTTTACCACGATATCCAGTTTGCCGTGCCGTGCGACGGTATCTTGCATGAGACCTTGCGTTCCGGCTTCATCCGTAATGTCCACCAGTGCCTGTCGCAGCATGCCGGGTACCTGGCCGATCGTTTCACGCGCCGATTCCAGTGCAGGCTGGTCGATATCAGCCATGATCACAGTGCCGCCTTCAAGCGCAATCCGCCGGCTGATGCCCAAGCCAATGCCGCTGCCGGCGCCGGTCACCACAGCGACTTGATCTTTGAATCTTCCTGACATAATCATCTGGTTTGCTAGTTCCCTCGTTATTGCACGCTCTTCCCGAGTTCTGGAAACTGCATGTATTGCCCAACGTTAGAAAGTCAAACCACCGTAATGCTCCAACTCGAGCAAGCGGTTGTATTTGGCGAGCCGTTCCGACTGCGTGATTGACCCCACCTTGATGTAGTCTCCCGCCCAACCGACCGCCAAATCGGCCAGCCAATCGTCTTCGGTTTCTCCGCTGCGCGCGCTTACGACCACGTGCCATCCCGCTTCTCTCGCTAGCCTAAGCGCCTCGGCGGCTTCGGTCAGCGTGCCAATTTGATTGACCTTTAGCAGCAGACTGTCCGCAGCTTTTTCTTTTATCGCGCGAAGGATGCGGGCGGGATTCGTACACAGCAGATCGTCACCCAATACCAGCACAGTTCCGTGCATTCGCTTATAAAGCGTACGCCAGCCATCCCAATCGGCTTCGTCCATGCCGTCTTCGACGCTGACAATGGGGAAATCGCGGCACCACTTGACGAGTCGTTCCGCCATAGACGCAGGGGCCAAAAGCTCGCCGTCCAAAAGGTAACGTCCATCTTCAAAGAAGTGTGACGCGGCCACGTCAACGGTGAGAGCGACATCTTCGGATGGCGAGTAGCCGGCTGCCTCGACCGCCGCCACGGCCTCGACAAACATCTCTTGTGAAGAAGCAAAGGGTGGCGCCAAGCCGCCTTCGTCGGCCGTCAGCAGCCGCATGTCGTATTTGTCCAGCAGCCTCCTGGCAGCGGCGCGAAAAACGTCCGAAACGACCGCAAGTGTCTCACGCATGCTGGTGGCGCTCGGCACGACGACCTGAACATCCTGGATGGCGACTTGCCCGCCGGCGTGTTTGCCGCCGCTATATAAATTGATCATTGGCTTCGGAAGGCGCGGCGCTGTCCCAGCGATATCGGCAAAGTGCCGGTATAATGCGACCTCCCGTTGAGCCGCTTGCGCGAGGGCAAATGCCAACGAGACACTCAAGATTGCGTTGGCGCCCAAACGCGACTTATCGACCGTTCCATCCAGGTCGATGAGAAACCGGTCAAGCAATTCCTGAGAAGCGAACATTTCTCCGGCGATGGCGCGATTGATGTGCTGGCTCACGTTTTTCGCCGCTTTTAAGCAGCCAAGACCGGCATATCTGGTCGGGTCCTTGTCGCGGAGCTCAAGCGCCTCGGCCGACCCGGTTGACGCGCCCGAGGGCACCGATGCTCGCCCCACGCTGCCATCGGTCAATTCGCAGTTCGCCAAAAGGGTGGGACGTCCGCGGCTGTCCAGAATTTCGATGGCGGAAACTTGCTTAATTCGGCTCATCGTGCTGGTCCAAACACGCTAGAAAAGCATCTATCAGATCGGGTATGGCGCCGATTTCTCTTTGCATCAGGTCCAACACGATCGCCTTCTGTCGCCTGCGATGGTCGTCGTTAAGATATTCCAGCGGCGATCTGCCGGCCACACGCGCCAACAGGCACGCCAAGGTGTGCTGCACTGCGGACGACTGCATGCGCTCGGCAAGATTCGGATGAAGATTTGTCCTATAGGCGCGCCAATACTCGGCAGCCATCTCAATGAAACTCTGGCGACTTGCCTGCAGGAAATGCGCTTTGCTCAAGAAGTGTGTCATGGAGAATCCGATATCAAAGGCTGGGTCGCCAAAATGAATGACTTCAAAATCCAGGATGATTAGTTTGCCGCCACAGATCAAGACGTTTTTTGGGCTGTAATCTCCATGAACCAGCGCGAACCTGCGATTCCTCGTGCTATTGATCAGGCCTTCGAGAAATGATCGCGCCTGTGAAACTTGCGTCGCCGTATAGCCGTAGTAGGGTTCCAGCCGCAATTCTTCGAAGAATGCCCGTTCGGTGAATTCGCTTGCGATTTCTGGATCGGATAGCGCGGCGTTGTGGATCTTGGCCAGCAGTTGCCCAAATTCTCGCGCCAGTTCGACGGAGGTCTCACCTTTGAGCAGGCGCGTTTTCCAGTTGTGGTGGGGATGCGGGACTGCGGACATCGCCATGATATGATATCGCTCGTCGACGAAGAGAAATTCAGGAACGTGGTCTGCGATGACACTCCCCAAGCGACCCAAGCCCGCTGCCTCGCGCTGAATGCGCTCCGGCGCGCTGAACCAGTTGACTTGCACCCGCAGCTTTGCCAGCGCCTGTTTCATGACCCAGTCGCGCCCATGATCAAACTGTACCCATACGGTGCGGTTGGAGACGCCGCCCGTAAGCGGGGTAAAGTGAGGTCTTTCAGACAGATTGATGCGATCGTTTTGCCGCAAGTACTGCAGCAACTGATCTGGATCCTCGATGTTCATATCGTTCTCGGTTGCACTTGCCGCACTGGCCTCAAAGACTGTCAATGTACATCGACGAGGCGCGCTCCGATGATATCGCGCCTCGGGTTGACACCCAATCCTGGTGCGCTTGATGCGGACATGCGACCATAATCACGCTGTGGCGCGCCTTCCGCAGTGCTGACCGTCACATAGCTGTTGAAATCGGTGGCGGTGAAGAGGAATTCGGTCGGTGTGCTATGTGCCAGGTGCGCGATGGCCGCGGTAGTGATGTCGCCACCCCAGCTGTCTTCGATAGTCATGGCGACGCCCATTGACACGCAAAGATCTCTTGCCAGACGCGCTTTGGTCAAGCCGCCGAATTTACTGATCTTGATATTTACGACATCCATGGCTCGATCGGCATGCCCGCGCAACAGCATATCAATATCGTTGACCACCTCGTCCAAGATAAATGGATGGGAAGTACGTTGACGAATCGAAAGACATTCTTCGTAGGTCAGACAGGGCTGCTCAATGTATACGTCGACATCATCGACCGCCCGCGCGACCCGTGCCGCCTCGTGCATGAGCCAGCCGGTGTTCGCGTCGGCGATCAGTTTGTCGCTCGGCTCCAGTAGACCGGAAACCATGCGGATTCGTTCAATGTCCAATTGTGGATCGGCGCCCACTTTCAACTGAAAGCGGCGATAACCCTCGGCGCGGTATCCGGCCACTTTTTCCGCCATTTCGTCGGGCGAACCCTGCGAAATGGCGCGGTACAGGACAAAGTCGTCGCCGTAGCGACCGCCGAGCAATTCACATACGGGCAAACCGGCCACTTGACCGAGAATATCCCAGCACGCCATGTCAATGCCCGACTTCACATAGGGATGTCCCTTGAGCGCCGCGTCCATCAGCCGATTCAGCACATCGAGCTGCCTGGGGTCGCTGCCCAGTAGATGCGGACCGAGTTCCCTGATGCCAGCGCGTACGCCTTCGGCATAGGCGGGCAGGTAAAACGGGCCCAGCGGGCAGACCTCGCCATAGCCGAGCATGCCGCTATCAGTTTCGACTTCGACAATCGTGCTGTCGAAAACCTCAACCGACTTGCCACCGGACCACTTGTAGCTGCCCTCGTGTAAAGGCAGGTCGACTTGATATGCTGCAAATCGCGTGATTTTCATAATCGGTACCAATCCTGTTTTTGCGTCTGTACTGACAGAGTCCCGAAAGCGCATCGCACGACACTGAGTCGACGCGTCGTACGCACTATGAACATTGCCCTCGATACGCTTTCGCGCTACAAATATATCAGAGAAGCATGGACATATCTACAATTCGCGCCACGCAAAGCGACTGGAGAAAGCTCATGGACACTATCGACAGGATCGATCCTGAATTGATTCCCGGATTGTACATCTTGCCGGAAGGGCTTCTAAAAGCCGTCGGCGAGGATCCTCAGCACGCCAGAACAATGTATGAGGAATCGATGGCAGCCATGGCCGGTTTACTTCCACCAACGCAGGTCACTACCGAGCAGCGAGCGATTGGCGGGCCAAACGGTGATGTACCGATTGTCGTCTATCAGCCTGCTGACCCGGCGCCACGACCGGGCTTGCTTTGGATCCACGGCGGCGGTTACATCATCGGCTCCGCGCGAGACGACGGGAATTGCGTGGCATTTGCCGAGCATGCCGGATGTACGATTGTCTCGGTTGACTACCGCCTTGCGCCGGAATTCACTTACCGGGCAAGTATCACAGGTTGCTTTGCGGCACTGAACTGGATGGTAAACAATGCGGATGCGCTAGCTATCGACAGGAAGCGCATCGCTATTGGCGGATCCAGCGCGGGCGGCGGGCTAACGGCTGGCTTGGCATTGTACAACCGCGACCATGGCGGACCTGAAGTTGCCTTCCAATTGCTGATTTATCCCATGCTGGACGATACTCACGAGACGCCCTCCGGATACGAAGTTACCTATGAAAAAGTCTGGCACCGCGATGTGTCATTGAAGGCGTGGCGGATGTATCTTGGCGACGAATTTGGTAGTGACAATGTCTCACCCTATGGCGCGCCGGCGCGCGCCGAAGACCTGACGGGATTGCCCCCGGCTTATGTCACGGTCGGGACGGAAGATCTCTTCCGCGACGAAGATATCGACTATGCGCAGCGCTTAATGGCTGCCGGTGTCCCGACTGAGCTTGCGGTCTTCCCGGGAATGTACCACAGTGGCGAAGTGCTCGCTCCGGAAGCGGCTGTAAGCCAGAAAATGCGTATGGGATATCTCAACGCTTTAAAGCGCGCGCTGTCATGACTAGCTTGCAAAGCCTGATAGGGTCTGAGGAAATCACTAGTCAGCGTAGCGGGCCGATATGCCGCCATCAATTACGATCTCTGTCCCGGTGATGTAACAGGCATCGTCACTCGCCAGAAAGGCGACCAGCACCCCGACATTACCTGGCGTGCCGATACGCTTGAGCGGATGCAACTCGACAACACGTTGCTCTTCGGCGGCCGGATCTTCGGCTTGAGCGAAACCATCAATGACCGGCTGCGTGCGAATGTAGCCCGGACTGACTGTGACCGCGCGAATGTTGTTGTGCCCCCAATCGAGCGCAAGGCTGCGCGTGAGGCCGAGAATGCCCGACTTGGCGACGTTGTAGGGAAAGTTGTTGGTCATCGTCATCGTTGCATGAACACTTGCGATGTTGACGATGACGCCCGACCGCTTTTGCGCCATGATGGGCAGGGTGTGCTTGCTGCAGAGCCAGGCCCCGCGCAGGTTGAGACTCATCGACCGTTCCCACTCGTCAACGGTCATCGTCGCCGCGTCGTAATTCTGATTGCGACCGGCGTTGTTTACGAGAATGTCGAGTCCGCCGTAGGCGCTTAGGTGTCCGGCGATGCCGGATTTGATGTCGTCCTCGTCACGTATGTCGACTTGCGCGAAGCGGGCTTGATGCCCGACTGCAAAAAGTTCGGCAGCGGTCGACATCCCGGTTTCCACGCTGATTTCGGCAATGGTCACACTTGCGCCTTGCACAGCCAATTCCTCGGCGATGCCCCGACCAATGCCTTGTCCGGCGCCGGTTACAAAGGCACTCTTGCCACTTAACCGCATACGCTTGCTACCGTCTTCGTCCATCGTTATGACGATAATTCGCTGCGATACCTTTGTCAACAACTTCCGTGCCTGTCGGATCGTCGGCGCGCTCTGCTTACCCTTTGTAGAATGCGACGATTCTTGACAAAATATGGAAGTGGTGAATCTCGAGGACTTACGCCTTTGCCGTGTTCTGTACAGGTTTTTTACCACCGAGGACACAGAGAGCACAGAGGCGATGATTGAGCCGTAAAGACATGAAGGGCACAAAGAGGGACTCAAGGAATTTGTTGTGGCGGGGGAAATGGCGGGAGATGGCGGGAGCTGGCGGTGATGTACTCTGATATGGCAGGTGGTTATCCATACAGTATGGATATAGTCGTAGATATTGCAAAAGTGGTTTACGATGCGACGGGAGCGGGGTCCATTGCCGGTTTAGGGTGGAGATGCGCGACAGAATTGCCATAGGGCTGAGCGTATCATGTTTATTGAGGGGGTGGGGGGACTAAATGGTCGCGGTTTCCCCAAGCGCGCGAACGCCGATAAAGCCACTCTCTAGCAAGAGTCCAGCATTTCGGGACCACTACACTCGGTCGATGATCCACCGGAGAACAAAGACGAGTTCGTGGAGTATGTGCGTCGATTGACCTGGGATGAGAATGGCAATAATCCCGGCGACGAGGACTTTGATCCTGACAACATCGCCGTCTGGGGCCTTGACATTGGCTGGAATCGGGTCACTGTGACGCCGGCGCTGTATCAGTGGGGTACCGATGTCGTTACGCCCGCCCCCGATGCCGAGGTGCTGATCGACAGCGAAGCGGCGAAAGAAGCGGTGCAATACTTCCACGACCTGGTCTTCGAGCATCACGCGCTCAACGGGGACACCTGGAATGGCGAATTGATGATCAACGATGGCTTGTCTATGTACCTTAACGGCGCCTGGATATACAACTTCTTTAATAGCCAGGAAGAACAGAAGTATGCCTTCTGGCCCTATCCGCGCCTGGGTCCGGAGCGCGGCTCCACGATCATGTGGTCGCATACCTTGGCGGTCGCTTCCAACATTGAATCCGATACGCTTGATGCGACGCTGCGACTGATACAATACCTCTCCGATAACTCGAAACAGCACAGCGTAAATACCGGTATGCCATCGGCCCGACTGTCATTGCGCACCGATGACCTGAAGGACCAAATTTGGACCTTCGCCACATTGACTGATCAGATGGCTTCCGAGGGCGTTCCCGAATACCAATCCGAACGATTCACCGAGGTCGAGAATATCATGGCTGCCGCCTACTCCTCGATCTTCTCGGGCCAGCAGTCGGTGGACGAGGGCTTGGACGATGCCGCCGAACGCATCCGGCGCGCGCTGCGATAAGTGACCGAAGCATTGCAACCGCAAATGGGAATCGGGCCTCATCAATTGGTGAGGCTCCTTTTCCCTAAATCCACTTCGAGCAGCTGACAGATCGCTCGCCAGTGAGACCATCACCTTCGGACGTCTAATGACTTTGAAACCCGAATCAGCAACCCGCATTAGCTTGTCAAAGTGGACGTTGACAAATAAGAGTCGCGAGGCAATAGCCGGCTATCTTTTTTTGGCGCCGTATTTGGTCTTTTTCCTCGTTTTCCTTGCGGGACCGGTCATTTCGGCTTTTGTCACTGCCTTCGTTGAGTGGGAGCTGCTGCGCGGGACCTATCGTTTCATCGGCTTGGAGAATTTCCAACTGATGATGGAAGACGATCTCTTCTGGATTGCCATGGGCAACTCGCTCTACTTCGCCACGATGACCACCGTCGGCAATACGGTCGTGGCTTTGTGCGCGGCGCTCGCGCTGAAGAGCATCCGCGTGGGCCATACGCTCTATCGGGTGGCGATGTATGCGCCGGTCGTGCTTTCGATATCGGTTATCGGGATCGTCTTCCAACGATTGCTTGCGCCCTTCGGCTTGCTGAACGCGGGCCTCGAATCGATCGGCATCAATGGGTTCAATTATCTTACGGATCCCGATCTGGTGATGCCGTCGCTTTCGCTGACGACAATTTGGTGGGGCTTCGGCTTCCCTATGCTGATTTTTTTGGCGGCGCTCTATTCCGTGCCGGAAGCGCTCCACGAAGCAGCGCGGATTGATGGTGCTGGACGTTGGGCGATTTTGACGCGCATCACGCTTCCACTCATTCGGCCCGCATTGCTATTCATTATCGTCACGCAATTCATCTCCCATATTCAGGTTTTCGGTCAGCCCTATTTGATGACCAACGAAGGTGGTCCCGGTTACTCATCCTACACCATCGTCTTGCATATCTATCGCAACGCGTTTCGCTACTATCACATGGGTTACGCCGGCGCGATGGCGCTTACGCTGGGGGTGGTGATGTTCATCTTCGCGCTGGTGCAGTTTCGGCTTTTGGGACGATACACGGAGTATTAGCGGTTCGCCATGCAAAGCGATACGCGCGCAGTCTGGTCCAAACGGCTCTCCACAGCGGGCACTTATCTATTTCTGACGATACTGCTGCTCATTGTGCTGTTTCCCGTGGTTTGGGTTGTCGGACAATCTTTCATGCATGAGGAGAGAATCCTGAAGTGGCCCATCCAGATTATCCCGACCGAGCCGACACTGGACAATTTCGACGAGATCATAAACACGAAACTGTCGCGACAAGAGCTGTCTGTTTTTCGTTGGATTTTCAACAGCCTCTATGTGACGACTTTGAGCACCGCCGGTGTCCTGCTGGTGACATCGATGGCGGGCTATGCTTTCGCGCGCTTGCGCTTCCCGGGCAAGAAGCTGCTCTTCTTCGGCTTGGGCGCGTCTTTCCTTGTTCCCGGCGTCATGCTGCTGATTCCCAGTTTCATGCTCATGCGCGCCCTGGGCTGGATTGATACGCATCATGCTCTGATATGGCCGCCACTGGCCGGCTTCTTCGGCGTCTTCTTTATGCGACAGTTTTTCCTCGCCATCCCAGGCGAGCTGGCGGAAGCGGCGGTCATTGACGGGGCGTCCGCCTTTGGTATTTACTGGCGTGTGATGCTGCCCCTTTCACGCCCGGCTGTGGCCACACTGGGCATCTTCACCTTTCTGTTCATCTGGAACGATTTCACCTGGCCCCTGATCGTGCTTAACTCGAACGAAATGCGAACGCTACCCATCGGATTGGTTATATTCGTCGGCGAGTACTGGAGTGAACAAGGCATCGTCATGGCTGGCGCGGTTCTGACCTCGGCGCCTGTATTGCTCGTCTATATCATTTTCCAGCGGCAAATCACGCGCGCGGTCATGGCGACTGGTTTCGGCGGGCGGTAGGCTATTTCTGGGGCAGGCCAATAGGAAGTGATGCTGAGCCGGTCGCCTAATTTCGCAAGTCGAAGTAGACAGACATATAATTGAATTCTGACTCAGTTTATTTTCTGGAGCCATATCATGTCTTACATTGACAGAATTGACCCCGAAGTCGCTCACGCTATCCACGCCAACCCAGCCGAGCGATATATCGCCGTTGGAGAAGATCCGCCCAAAGCGCGCGAGATGACAATAGCGAGAAACCGCGAGATGCGCGCCAATCTCCCGCCGACAGATGTGACCATCGAAGAAAGGACGATCCCCGGACCGGACTGTGAAGTTCCCATCGTGATTTTCCAGCCACCCGCCCCCGGGCCGCGCGGGGGACTGCTCTGGATGCACGGTGGCGGCTATATCGTCGGTGAAGCGCGTGATGACGCCCGTTGCATTGAGTTTGCCGAGTACATCGGCTGCACTGTTGTCTCGGTTGATTATCGCCTCGCGCCCGAATCTACCTACAAAGAAAGCGTCGCCGATTGTTTTACAGCACTCAATTGGATGGTCGACAATGCCGACGATTTGGGGATAGACGCGACGCGTGTCGCCATCGGCGGAGGCAGCGCGGGCGGTGGCTTGACCGCAGGCTTGGCGCTTTACAACCGCGACAAGCAGGGTCCGAAACTCGCATACCAATTGATGATTTATCCCATGATCGACGACACCCACGACACGCCTTCGGGACGTGAGGACACGTACCCAACGACTTGGAATCGGGATGTGTCATTTAAAGCCTGGAAAATGTATCTTGGCGATGAATATGGTACCGACAACGTTTCACCTTATGCGGCGGCCGCGCGCGCAAAAGATCTGACCGGGTTACCGCCGGCTCTGGTCATAGTTGGCGCCCTGGATTTGTTCCGTGACGAGAACATTGATTACGCCAAACGCTTAATGGCCGCTGGCATACCTACCGACCTGCTGGTGTATGCCGGCATGTTTCACGGTGTCGAAATCCATGTACCTGACGCAGTGGCCAGCAAGCGGATGAGAATGGGTTATCTCTCAGGCTTACAGCGCGCTATCGGATGAAGATAGGCTTTCTTGATGTGTCTTCAGCATTCAAAACGCGCCTCTTCATAGGAGGCGCGTTCTTCTTCTATAACTTTTTGTCTGTTCCATCACGCCATTGACTGGTGTGACCCTGGAAGGACTCGAACCTTCAACCTAACGATTAAGAGTCGCTTGCTCTGCCAAGTTGAGCTACAGGGCCCTGTTGCAAGTCAAACATTATAGCGATCTCCCGCCCGCCATCGCAAGGGTAAAGTGGTGCTTGCCCAGGGCAATCGCATCAATATCACTGTGCGCCAATATGCCAATTATTGAAAAGATAAATCGACCACAGAGGCACAGAGACACAGAGAAAAGCATCTCTGTAATAAAGATTCAGTCGTATTTTTGCTATATATGAGAGATCAGGGCAGATTCCTTCCGCCGTTGGTAGCAGATTTGGAGATGGTTCAGCTTTTAATGGTCTTAAACTCGGCGACGCCGGTCAGTGTCTACGCGAAGCTCGGTGTACTCGGTGGTGAAATTTTGTACTGAATACAGACCTGCACTCGTTGATGCGATTGCCCTGGGCGCTTGCCTGAAGATATCTATGAGCATCGCATCCATAGATCCGACAAGAGTTGAGCCGGATAAGTGATTTTGCTGGTACAATTGGAGGCAGCGCGGAAACCAGGTTGTCGCCCCAAAAAATCTTTTCTTTTGAATTGGAATCCAAGCTTATGTCGAAGAAGATCCTTATTGTCGGCGGAACCCGCAACATGGGCTTTTACTTGGCGAAGCAGCTCGCGGAAAGCGGCGCCGACTTGACCTTGCTCAATCGAGGCATCACTCAGGACGACTTGCCGCGCTCGATCCATCGTTTACACGCCGACCGGACCGATAGCAAGCAAATGCGACGCGCCCTCTTGGCGAAACGCTTCGATGTGGTCGTTGATTTTGTCATGTTTCGTCGGGATGAAGCGGAGACAGCCATCGATATCTTCCGGGACAATGTAGACCATTATATTGTGATTAGCAGCGGGCAGGTTTATCTGGTTCGCGAAGGTGTCGAGCGCCCGTATCATGAGGATGACTATGAGGGTCCTGTCATCGACGCGCCTACCGAGAACTCGTATGCTTATGAAGAATGGCGCTACGGAGTGCAAAAGCGCGAGGTGGAAGACCATTTCCGCCACGAGTGGCAGCGGTCCAGATTCCCGTACACCTCGCTGCGCTTGCCCATGGTAAATAGCGTGCGTGATCAGTATCATCGGCTTTACAATTACTTCCTCCGCTTGCGTGACGGTGGCGTTTTGCTTGTTCCAGAGACGCCGAGTATCGCGCTCAACCACGTCTATGCGCTGGATGTGGTGACTGCCATCATGCGGATCATCGAATCCGGCCAAGGCAAAGGAGAAGCGTTCAACATCGCGCAGGATGAACACGTGAGTCTGGATGAATTCCTGTCGCTGATCGCAATGCTGATGAATGTTGACCTGCATTTACATCATGTCAATCGAAAAGATCTGGAAGCCAACGGATTCCTGCCCGATTGTTCTCCCTTCAGCGAGACTTGGATGAGCGCGCTGGACAATGGGCGCAGCAAGGAAGAATTGGGTATCCGTTACACGCCGCTCGAAGAGTATCTTGAAACACTGATACGGCGTTATCAGTCGCATGTCATCGCACCACCGCTTACCTTTCGTCGACGTCGCGCCGAATTGTCCTTCGCCGAGCAGACCGTACAGCACTGAGAATCCTTAAGTGACTTAGCGACATTGATGAATGTCATTCACAGGGGGAAGGGCGACAAGTAGTCAAATGAGACAATGTTGTCTTCGGAATTTCTATTCTTGTTAGTTAATCTTTCTGTTATTAATTTGTAGTAGGGTAAACATTGTCGATAATAAGATTCGGGGGACGCATATGAAGTCATTTGTAAGAGTCATTGTGCTTCTGATTGGCTCGGCAATCGTCTTGAGCGGATGTTCAGCAGTATCCTCTATGCTGTACGGCGATTCAAAAGATGCCGCAGTAGAAGTACAGGAGCCGTCTGCAGACACCTCGGCAGTGGTTGAAGAGGAACCGGCGCCGGAAGAGGCTGTCATTCGCTTCACCCTTTATGATTCGTTTGCCAATTGGTGACCGACTTGTCGGCGTAACGTGCCCGTCGTGAACGGGCTAGAAGAGACCTTTAGTGATCGAATCGAATTCGTGCTTCTTGATCTGGACGATTCCACGCAAGACGGCATTCGGAGTGAATTGGGCATTACCGCACAAGCGCAGTACGTCTTGGTCGGCGCCGACGGCGGAATCGTGCAGAAGTGGTTCGGTGTATTGGACGAAGCGAGAGTAACTGCTGAATTGGAAGCGCTATTGCAGACGTAAATCCAAGTCGCTTTCCACAAGCTGCATAGAATAATTCGGCGGGCGCGCCAGCTTCAACAGTTGGCGCTGCTCGCTGCTATTGATGGATAGATAAAACCCCTTTGGCGCGTAATGCTCACGCCGTTTGCCGCGCTCGCGCCATGCAAATCCAACACTGGTTGATATAATCGAAAGACATCCCTTGCGCGTTGTATCGCGCGTCGTTTGGAGCTTGATGTGGCTGCTGGCAGATGCCTGTTTTACATTGCCATCACTCTGGTAATTGGCGCCTGCAATCTGCGTCGCCCCGAAGTCACGCTTACTCTTGTGCCGATCGAAACCAGAACGGCGGAGGCGACTGATGTGCGGGAATCGGCTACTGAAACCAGAGTAGCGCAAAATGTGCCGACCTCTACCGTTCAATCGTCACCTACGGACGTTGTTATACCTACGTTCGCGGACACTGCCGCGCCGACCTTGACCGCAACAAATGAACCGACTTCAACTGCAACCGTCGAGCCATCTTTGACAAGCACAGATCTGCCAACGGTTACCGAAGCGCCGCTTCCAACCGTCACGGCAACACTTCCGTCAACTGCCACCGATACGATGGCGCCCACCGCGACAGCAACAATGGAACCTACGCTCACCGCTACGGTAGTCGCGTCTTCGACCCATACTCCCGTGCCGACACCAACTCCGAGGCCCAGTCCCACCAGAATCTTGCCGCGAACAGCGACTGCGACCGAAGTCGGCCAAGCTGAACCCGACGTCGAAGCGTCCGCGACCCCGACAGCCATTCGTGAACTTGTCGTACGATCTGCCGGGACCGCAACGGTTCCGCCGACGGTTACAATCTCCAGAACGCTTCCGCCTACATTGACGCCCTTGCCGACGCTCAATGCGACTGAGCTTTCGCGGCTCATCGCAACGCCTCTTGCGCCAGCAACCGTCCCCGTAACCTGGACAGCGGTACCTTCGTCTCTGCCTACTGCCTTGCCGATCTTGTCGACGCCTGTTTTGGTGACGGCAACCGAAGGCGCGGATCGGGTGCCGGCCGGTACTCAATTACCCTCGACTTCTCAACCGGAATACGGAGCCGCGACCTTCACGCCGACGGCAACGTCGACACAGTTCCAACCTACCGTTGTCGTCCGTCAAGACCTGATTGTTGAGCAGATACCGCCACCGGTCTTCGCGCCTTCGACCTTTAGTACGCTTGGCGCCTCGGTTTATCAATATGATGTTGGGTTTGGCCAGCCTTTTGACTACCAAGGTCTGCAGCTACGGGGCGGCGTCGTGTTGTTTACGCCTAATCCAGCTGCGTCAGACAGTTATTTGCGGACTGACCAGGTAGGTATGTTGTGGTACCGTCCGATCAATGTAGCAAACGAAGGTGCGATGTCTTACTCGCCCTTCCATGAGGGGTTTTCAGCACCGAGCAGCGATGACAACAAGAATCGCGTCGTGGAGATTGATTGGTCGGCGGACGGCACACAGTTCACCTTCCGCATCGATACGCCGCCCGGACAAGACAATGTAAACGCGGGTGTCTGGTTCTGGCAGCCGGAAGTCGTGACCCCTACTGACCCGACGTACCCGGTGATACGCGACTGCGTCACGACCGGCTACATTTCCTGTCAGATTGTCAGTTCGAGCAATGCGCGATATTGGAAAACGATTGATGTCGCTTGGTCGCCCGTCCGTGGACGCAACGATATTTTGCTGACACTAGAATTGACCGAGGAGGGCAGGCAGGCGCTTGCCATTGTGCACGCCACGCGCAATGCTGATTATGCGAAACAGGCGCCGGAGTTTTTCCGCTACGACTATGGGCATTGGAATACCGATGGCAGCGGAATTGTCGTCAGCGGTCGACGTGCCGACGGCCGCGTGATCATCGGCATGGTCAACAGCGACTTGAGAGGAGAACGCGTAATCCTGGATGCCTCTTCTGTCGGCCTGTGGGTACAAGATGCCGTGCGGCGTCCCAACGGCCAGATCGTCGCCTTGGGACGACCTGGCGGTCCGCACGACAATGCGCCAGTCTCGCTGTATAACAGTGCGGGCGTGCAGCTTTCCGGTCCTATCGGCGCTGCTGCGCCTGATTCTGTTAATTGGTTTTCGGACCGCAGCGCGGTGGTCGTCACCGTACAAGGACGCCAATACACGGTGCGGGTCGACGGCGGCCGCATCATTGATACCACGGACCTAGCCAGGAATCCCAGTTTCGGGACAGGCAATGTGGGCGTTGCCCCGATACCGGCCGCGGTCATCCAGGGCAGCGAGTATTTTCCGGGGCAGCAGTTGCGGACAGTGCAGAATTTGAATCTGCGACAGGGGCCGTCGACGGATCACCAGATCGTCGGCGGTCTAGACGCCGGCGACTATGTTGCCATCCTCGCCGGACCCTACGACAATCAAGGCTATCGCTGGTGGCGCGTACAATCGGCTGGCAACGCATTGGGATGGATAGCGGGCACCATTGGCAGTCGTCCCACCATCAGACCGTAATGCGAGTCGAGTGACATTTTAGTGTCATTGGCGCGAAGTTAAAATGCGATCCCTGGAAGATACCGAGCCTGGCAATCTGATGCCGAACCATCCACTGATCAGCATAGTGATTCCGACTTTCAACCGCAAGCAGTTCGTTTGCGAGGCCATTAACAGTTGCCTCACGCAGACCTATGAAGAATGCGAAATTATCGTTATCGATGATGGGAGCAGCGATGGCACCGGCGACCACTTGCGCGGACAATACGGCGATCGCATTCGCTACATTAGTCAGGCGAATCAGGGACCCGCTATTGCGCGCAACCGTGGCATCAGGGAAGCGCGCGGCGAATACATTCACTTTCTGGATGCGGACGATCAACTTGTGGCGACCAAGGTCGAAACGTGTTTGCGCTATTTCGCTCAGCATCCGGAAATAGATGTTGTCCATACAAATTACCAGTTTGTGGCGAGCGACGGCCGGACTCACATCGAGACCACCCCGTTTCCGAGTTTCTCGCAAGACATCTTTTGCGAGTTGCTTCGGCTGACCGGCAACCACATCTTGATCAGCTCCACCATGATTAAAACTGAGGTGCTGCTCGCCGTCGGCGGATTCGAGGATGATCCGGGATTCCGCAGTGCCGAAGACTGGGATCTCTTTCTGCGATTGGCTTCAAAACACGAGTTTCACGGCATAAGTGAACGGCTGGTGTATCGGCGCATGCACGACGATATGCTATCCGATGACCCAATGCAGGGGGCGCTTGGACGCCTCAAGACGGTGGAGAACGCGCGCCACTACGGCTGGGAACCATGCATGACCTCGGAGGAATACGATCGCAAGCTGGCGGCACGCCATCACGTGGTCGCGCTCAATTGGTGGCGGCAGGGTGAACGGGCGAAAGCCCGTCGCCACTTTTACCTCGCGGCAAGTTTGTACCCGCATGAAGCGCGGCTACGGCGTCTTTTTGCTTGGTACAGTTGGTTCCTGCCGCAGCAGTCAATGGATTGGACGATCGCCCTGGCGCACGGTCTCCGACGATTACTTGGACGCGAAGGTCGAGGTTGAGCGGGTTTCGCGGCAACATGGCCTGGTTTCCGCCACTTGCACCGTCTCGGGCAAAATGCCGTATAATCTGTAGGATGGCTTGTTTTGCGGGAAGGCGAAGTAATGCCGACGAAAACCGACAGCTTGCGATATGACATCGGCGAATTGATGAAATCCGGCAGCTTTCACGAAATCGTGGATCGCTGCCACGTCGAGCTAACGATGGCTCGCCGCGAACAGCGCTTCAGTGTAGAGATCATCGCGCTCTTGGGTCTGGCACAGGCGCAGTGTTCATTGGGGCATTTTGAATTCGCGCGCGATTATAGCAGTCAGGCCATTGAACTGGCGCAGCAAATTCGCTCTATCGGCTTGATGGTTGACGGATTGCTGGCGCGGGCTCGTGTTTCGCGCGAGGGCTACTTCCAGACGATAGAAGCCCACGACGATTATCGCGCCGCCGTCGATCATACCTACGACGCCGGCGACATGCGCCGCTACGGCCAGTCACTCTTGGGATTAGGCGAAATCTCGTCGAACCCGGGCGATGCCAGCAAACACGCCTGGAAGGTGATTGATATTGCGCGCGAACTGAACGACGCATCTATGGAAGCCCGTGCCATTTTGATGTTGTCGAACGCATTCATCCGCGCGGGGCAGTATGGTAAAGCCAATGACGGTTTGCTGGTCGCCTTGCAGAAGGCGAAGTCAAATAGAGATCGATTGCTTGAAAGCATCATCATCGGTCAGCAGGGTTTGGTGCTTGCACAAGACAGTGAGAGCTTTCAGCGGGGTTTGGAACAGCAGTTGACCGCCCTGGAAGTTGCCCGCGGTATGGAGGCGATATTCCACGAATTCATGCGTTTGTATACGCTGGCGATGACCATGCTCGCCGCGCGGGAATCCGACGAGGCGCGCAACTACTTCGATCAAATGTTGGCGCTTTCGCAAGATGTCGAGCACAAACCCTACGAGATGTATACCCTGGGCATGCTTGGGCAGTGGCAAGAAATGCGACAGCAGATCGAAAGCGCTCAATCATATTATGGACGAGCCGTAGAAAAAGCTCGCGAGGTGCAAAACCCGGCTTACGAGGCACGCTACTTGTATGCCCTGGGCGCGATCTACCAGACTCAGTGGGAATTCGAGGACGCTCGGCGTCACTTTAGCGAGGCGCGCGCGATCTATAAGTCGCTGGACGATGGACGCAACGCAACCCGGGTTCGCGCCTCCATTGTGTACAGTTATCTTTTGGCCTTCGCTTCGCGCATCTTGCGCTTGGTCGGCATGGGTCCGGACGGTCACGCCTGATTCGCAACCTTCGCTAATTGCGTTGCCAATACCAGCGCGGCTCACTTAGGTCTCGCATTTCCTGCAAGGGTCGTGAATTGGAAAGGGTCGCGGGCGGCTAGGTCTCCAATTCACCAGCGCGCCACATGGAAGTGAGCGTTATCGAAGGATAAAAGACCAGCGTCGGCAGGCCGTCGCGAGCAAACCAGCCAACTTCGTCCGCGTCATCCCCGGCAAGTGGTTCTCCCGACAGTATCGTGGCGCTATAAGCGATCACGATATCCGCCAGGCCGTCGTCTCGCTTGGGAAAGACTGCCAGCAACTTGTCAATGCGAACTTCTAGGCAGGTCTCTTCCATGGTCTCACGTACAGCAGCTTCTTCCGGCGCTTCGTCGTAATCAACGAAACCAGCCGGCAGAGCCCATTTGCCTCTGCCGGGGTCGACAGCCCGTCGAATCAACAAAACTTTATCGTTTTGCTGAACGAAAACAACCACCGCGATTTTTGGGTCGAAGTAAATCGGCATCTCGCAGTTGCGACAATAGGGACGTTCACGCCCACTGTGGTGAAGGGGCACGAGCGCATTGCCGCAGCTTGGACAATAATTGGCTATCCGCGTCATTCTAACCTCTTCTCCGGCGACGAATCATCGCTGATGTCGCCAAAAGCGCAAGTCCCAGAACAAGAAATACCCGTCCGTCGGTACGCGTCGGCACTGATCCAGTCGTAAAGCGGGGAACTTCTTGTGTGTCGGCAATATCTGCTGTTTCCGCTTTAGCCGAATCGTCCGCGGCCAAGCTGGATTGCGGCATAGCAGGATCTGCAGCACTTTCAATCGCATCAACCGAGACGCTTTTGGCGACAGCAGCGTCCAGCTCCTGTGCGCTCTCGTCCACAGCCATATCCGCCATCATCATGCCCGCAAGTGCGGTCGTGCTTGTTTCGGAGACGCTCAATTCGTCCACCAGAAGGTAAACGCCAATGGCAACGAGTAGAAACGAGGCAACCAGCGAGAAATGATGGAGATCAATGCGCAGCAACCTTGACGCCGCGCTTGTTCTGTATTCGGCAAGCAGTTGCTCATTGATCGTGAAACCGCGAGGCACTGGCGACTCTGGAAGTTCGCGCAAAAGTGTTGCAGTCTGTTGCAATGATATAAGTTCGCTATGCAGCTTGGCATCGCTTTTGAGTCGTCGGTCCAGATCGGTTCGCGCCACATCGCTTAACTCGCCATCGATATACGCGGAAAGCAGTTCGTAATCCTGGTCTGTCAGTTGCTGTTGACTAGCCATAAGCGCTACTGTATCGTGTCGAAACCGCCCCGCCCCGGCGAGCGAGTCCTTAGTCTAATGACTAAATTGTTCAGGCATTAGTTCCGAATAGCCTCGTAAACAACTGCGAACAGCTACCCGAGCCCGGCTCAGGCGCGATCTAACCGTTCCTACCTTAAGCGCGGCGATATCGGCCGTTTCCTGGTAACTGTATCCTTGAACATCGCACAAGACGAGTACGATGCGCTGGGCTGGATTTAGGCGGGAGATACAGTGCTGAATCGCCCGTGCCAGCTCGGTTCGCAGAACGCTCTCTTCAGGAGATTCATCGCTCGCGGGTATCTCTGTCGCATTAATGGCGTCTTCTCCGCGCAGATCTTCGAGATAGACTTGCGGTCTGCGTTTATTTCGCCGCAGTTCATCGTAGCATAGGTTCGTCGCGATGCGCATCAGCCAAGCTTTGAAGTTGCCACCGCGGTAAGCGCGCAACGAGCGATACGCCCTAATGAAAACGTCCTGAGAGATGTCGGCTGCGCTTGCTTCATCTGTTATGAGGCGCAGACAATGATTGAAGATCGCATTCTGGAAGCGGAGCACAAGATGATTGAAGGCATCTAGATCGTTGTCTTTTGCGCGTTCAATGAGAATCTTGTCCGCCTCATCGTTGTTTGCCATTGACTTTGCCCAGGCCACTTCGTACACTATCGAACCGCAAGCCGGAGTGGCGGAATTGGCAGACGCGCACGACTCAAACTCGTGTACCTTCGGGTGTGTGGGTTCGACTCCCACCTCCGGCAATCTGGACCGAGTAAGACAGTTTTCCCCACAGGTTAGGATCCGATAGACCACTTCTGTTCGGATTCGTCCGCTTGAGCGTTTTCATATCGCGCCAACGTAAACAACCAGTCGGATAGTCGGTTGACATAGATGATCACAAACATGTTTATCTCGGCGGTGTCTTGCAGCGCGACGATCAAACGTTCGGCGCGGCGGCAAATTGTACGAGCCACATGCAGTTGCGCTGCCACGGGCGCGCCGCCCGGCAAAATGAAATTGCGTAAGGGCTGAAGCTGCGCTGTCATCTGGTCAATAGAGTCTTCCAGCCAGTTGATTTGACTTTGTTCTACGCGGATCACCCAGTCTGATTTGGCATCCAGAGGTGTTGCCAGGTCGGAACCCAGATGAAACAAATGTTGCTGCACTTCCTGCAGCCAATAGTCGGTCGGCTCGCTAGCACCCGCGGAGCGCGCCACGCCGAGCGCAGCATTCAATTCGTCAATCGTACCGTAGGCTTCCACACGGGCATGGTTCTTTGGAACCCGCCCGCCACCAAAGAGTGAGGTCTCGCCTTTGTCGCCCGTTCTGGTATAGATTTTCATGGTTATCCTACTCGTTTTCGATTCTCCACTGGTTCAAACGCGTCCTGTGCAGTTGTGCCAAGCTAAGGCGTGCGGCTGCATATTTCGTGCAGGATGGGCAAGGCTTTTTGTGCAGCGCGCGCTCGATGGCTAAGTCCGTCTTTTAGCTCCGGTCGCAGTTGGCCGAAAGTAAGTTCGTATCCCTCTGGTATAAAGACGGAGTCATAGCCAAATCCTTGTCCATCGTCGTGATCCCGCGACGCGATTCTGCCCGGACATTCTCCTCGAATCAGGATGGTTTCTTCTCGGCGTGGATCGGTGATGGCGATAACGCAGACAAAGCGAGCCCTGCGTTGCTGTTCTTCAACGCCTTCAAGAGCCGCGAGCAATATGCGACGCCGTCCGGCGTTGTCGAGTTGTTCACCCCCGTAACGCGCAGAATAGATGCCGGGCGCGCCATTTAGCGCATCGACCGTCAATCCACTGTCATCCGCCACTGTGCAGTGGTTCGACAGTCGAGCAAAGGTCTTAGCTTTGAGGGCGGCGTTTTCTTCAAAGGTGCTGCCTGTCTCCTCCAAATCGAGTCCGTCCAGATCCAGGTCATTCAAACGCAGAAGTTTTGCGTCGAGGGCAGCGAATAGTCGTTGGTATTCCTGCAGTTTGCCAATGTTCCCGGTCGCGATCAGAATGTTCATGAGCTGGCCGGATTCCAAGAGTTCGCTTGGCTTCGCCGTGCAAGCATCTTTGAAACAGTTATCGACGCAAAAACGAGCCAGATAATTTCGTTAGGAAACAGATACCGCGGTGCATCAAGCACGACGAAATGTATCATCATGGTGTAAACCAGGAAGCCGACCAGTGGCGCGGTTAGGTGCCACGACCGGCGTGTCCACCATATTCCGATCAATCCAAAAAGGATCGCGAAAAAGTGCAAAATCCAGATAACTAGCTTTATTGCGAATCCCTCAATCTGAGTCAGTTGGATCAACCCCGTGGCTGACCGATCATTCTCCAGCCAATTCGTAGCAGCGTCTCTGACACTCGCGCTTCCGAACGAGACTGTACCATGAGGCTGTAACGCCGATGTTGCCAGTTCGCCGGACCGGCGTAAGACATAGCCAACCGGATCTTCGCTTATGTTTGCCTGGATTTGCATGACATAAATATCGGTCTCGTGCTGGAATTTGCAGTCGACTTGGCAATCTTCCACATTGGTGTTTTCGGCGTCTTGCAGCAGAAGCTCGTCGTTTTCCGTCGGAGAACCGTCATTGGTTACTACCGCTCTCCAGATCGACGGCATTAGTTGATCGCTCAATATCACGAAGCGGTCCCAAAGTACCAGGTTGTGAATCGTCCAGGTGGAAAGCAAGACGCCGTAAACGACAAGAAGCAATACACTCTTTGATATCCAACGACCTTCCCCTTTGCGCAGGCCCAGTAGCAGCATGTGAGCGACGATGCCCAAGGGAAACAGCGCCGCTACGGCCCGGGTCATGGTGGCCATTCCTAACGCCAGCGCAACCAATATCAGCGCCTTGTTGATGGACAGTCTTCGACCGGAAACTATACTCTCCCGATTCGCGATATATTCGATATAGAACCACATACCCATCACGATGAAGAATATGTAAAAGGTCTCGGTCGCAATCGTATTGGATTCGACGATAAATGTCGGATGTAAAGCGATTAACGAGGCTGCAATTAAGCCGGCGCGCATGTCTGAAGCGACCGCCAGGGCAATTCGGAATGCTAGATATGCAGTTCCGACCGAAATAAGACATTGGACGATGCGAATCAACACCACGGACTCGTGTTTTGGCACAAAGGTCTGGAAGACGCCAGCGAAAATGATGTAGAAGGGCGGCGTGGGCAAGTTTGAGATGTAAAATGCGATTCCGCGTATATAGCCGTGTTCCTTGCCGCTAAAGAAACCGGCTCCGTTGGCCAGGTACCAGCCGCTGTCGCCGCCACCGCCATGACGAAACAGAAGCACAGTCGGTAAGTCGGTCGCATAGAGCAGCCGCAAAAGAAGTCCAATGAAAAGGATCAGCCACAGCCAGCGGATGGAATTGTTTTGGACGCGCTTCATGGAAAGTACTTGATATAGGGTGACACTAGGGTTCATGGTATTATTGGCGTCCCGAAAACGCAAGTCCAACTGAACTGATGAACCAGCGCATGAACGCGACTAAGGTCAAACTTGCAGCGATATTGCTCGCTGGCTTGGTTTTCCGGCTGGCGCTTCTTTCGTTGATCCACAATCCGGGTCTGCACGATCCCATCCACTATTTCAATTTGGGGACGCGCCTGGCAGATGGCCAGGGCTTCACCATTAACTACATTTGGCACTACAACAGCTTGCCGATCGATGTCGCGCATCCGGTCGATCATTGGATGCCGCTAGCCGGCGTCGCTGCAGGTCTGGGGATATCGCTCTTCGGCGAAAGCCTATATGCCTCCTTGTTCATATTTTTGCTTGCAGGGCTGCTGTTGGCGGTTCTAGTATTTCTCGCCGCAAAACAGATGACACTGTCGGACAGCGCGGCGTTGACCGCCGCCGCATTCTCGCTGTTCTTGCCCGACCTGGTTTGGGCCTCGCTGCGGACGGACACCACGATTCTGAATGCCCTTGCGCTTTGCCTGGCTGTACTCTTGTTTAACAAGGGATTGTCGAGCGGGCATCGCTTGAGCATTGTCTTGTGCGGCGTCGCCGCCGGCTTGGCGTATTTGACGCGCAACGATTCGATCCTACTATTGCCTGTCTTCATGTTTGTCGCTTCATTGCGCATAATCAGGTCAAGGCGGCGCAAAATCACGCGCGAAGCGTTGGCGCTAGTCCTTACACTGCTTGCCTGCTTTATCCTGACGTCAGCTCCCTGGTTGATCCGTAATCTGCAGGAACTGAACACGCTGGGAACAGCGGAGACAAGCCGTATGTTTTTCATGGTCGAACATCACGACCATTATGCCTACGGAATACCGATAACTCTCGACTCAATGCTGGGGCGTCAAACGGTATCCGATCTCATGGCCAAGCGCGTATTCGAGTTCGCGGCCGCGCTCAAGCAGATCGTTGTCTCGTTCACCGTGCCTGGTTTCGTTTTGGTTGTCGCTGGTTTGGGATACTTGTTGAAAGGACGAGATCGGGAGCGTCTGTTGCCGATTCTACCCGCGTTAGTATGGTCGCTGGGCATCTTGCTTGTATATCCCATGCTTTTGCCGCTGAAAAGCCAGGCGGGCAGCTTTGAAAAGGCGTTCATAAGCATATTGCCGCTGTTTCTTCCATTTGCAGCACTGTCGCTCGGGCTCTTCATTCACAGACCATTTTTAAGAAGGAGTATAACCGCGACACTGATGGTTTGGCTGGCTTTCAGTTCTTATGGCTTTGTCCGTCAAGAGACGACAAAAGCGGATCTCTACTACGGCAGCATCCAGATTTTGGTTGACAGCCTGGAAGACCTGCCAGGCCTCACTGGAGACAATCGCGTACGCGTTATGACACAAGACCCGTACGTTTTCAGCTATTTCGGATATGAGTCGATTATGACGCCTTTGGCCTCGCGCGAGGACACGCTGGAACTGGCAAGGCGCTTCGACATTGATTACTTGATGATGCCACCAGGACGGCCGGCGCTTGACGCGCTCTATCTCGGCCAGGAATCGGACGACCGTTTTGTGCTGGCAGCGCATTTGCCAGAGGCCGGCGCCAAGCCATTTGAACTTTATCGATTTGTACACAGATAAGCCAGAACGTATCGTACCCTGTACAGTTGCCGCTAGCCGGCAATTTTGCTTTCGGCTCAAGCAGAGATCTGCAGGCCGCGCTTTCATTTGCGCCCGCTCATGACAGTAGATCTTCCTTAATGCGTCTATAATGTTGCAAGGACAGCCTTCCGGACGTATTTGACGCGATGAAAGAGACGCAAGCCTATATTGAACGCATAAAACGGGTCAGCCGCGACTATCAGCGGCTGGAGTTGGCAGTTGACAAGTCCTTGTCGTCGATGCTTCCCGGTCAAGCGGTCTTGGCGCGGCGCATCGAAAAGGATTATGAAATCCAGCATTGGCACCCGTATCTGCGTGAGTTGTGGTTCCCCGTTGAGACACTAAACAGCAACAGCATTGTTGTTGAACGCCCGGCAGCGATTGGCTACCAGCCGGGTCAGTTGCTTAGCTTGATCGGTCCAGTTGGCAATCCCTTTAGGTTTCGCCGCAAACTACGCAATATCCTGCTAATTGCTTATGATACGCCACCCACTTCTCTGCTGATGATGTTGCCCGCGCTCCTGTCTAACGATGCAAGCGTGACAGTGGTTTTAATGGGAACGGCGCGTTTATATGATACAGGTCACCTCCCGGAGGAGATCGAGATCGTTCATGCCGACGACGACCTGAGTTGGCAGGACATGGTGATGACATTGGGTTGGGCGGATCAGGTGTTCGTCGTGGTAGGGTCGAGCAACGAGCTGAACAACTTTGCGGATGTGATGAGTCTGGTGCGCGAGCGGCGCAATGATGTGCCTGCAAACTACATCTTCGGCGTATTCCAGAGGCAATTGCCCTGTGCGGTGGGCGCTTGTTACGCCTGCATGCTGCGGTCAAGTGAGGGGTCGAAACTTCAGTGCATTGACGGTCCCGCGTTCGACCTGACAACTTTGCATTTAGAGAACTGACGAAGGATTTCAATGGTTGTCGATATAACGCGACCTGGGAAGACTAGCCTTCTTTTGTCGACACCGGTGATGCCGGCCGCGGGAACAGTTGGTTTTGGCGATAGTTACCGACGTCTGGTTGACTATGAGAAGCTTGGCGCTATTGTCACCAATCCCATAACCATTGAGCAATGGAGGCCGGCTTACGGTACCAGGATTGTGCCTTTGCAGGGTGGTATCCTTGTGCATACGGGATTGCCGAATCCCGGGTTGAAGCGAGTGATTCAGCAAAATCGGCAGGTGTGGGAAAAACTTCCCATTCCGGTCATCCTGCATTTGGTTGGCACCAGCGCTGCTCATATGATACGGGCTGGTGAATTGGTAGACGGACTCGACGTGATAGCCGGTATTGAACTCGGCCTAAATGACGACATCGAGGAAGACGAGGCCTTTCGCTTAGTCAGCGCCGCGGCTGCTATCGAAAAACCACTGATGGCGCGACTGCCGTTTTATGAATCATATCAGCTTGCGCAGGCGGTTGTAGAAGCGGGGGCAGATGCCTTGGTCGTCAGCGCCGCGCCGCGTGGTACCGCAAGAGACGAACATAGCGGACGGCTGGTTAGCGGCCGCATCTATGGACCACTGGTTAAGCCGCTGGTCTTGCGCACGGTGGGTCGCTTGCGCCGTCAGATTCCGGACGAGATTCCAATTATCGGCGCCGGGGGCGTGCATTCGCCCCAGGACGCGCGCGACTATATTGAGGCGGGCGCTGTGGCGGTGCAAGTTGATACAGCCACGTGGACGCAACCCAAAATGTTGGAGCGGATCGCGCGAGATTTGGGTGGCTGGATCGCTACACGGCGTAAGGACGCGCTGATGGACGAGTGGCATCCGGACATGGGACATACCGAAGCCGTAAAAAGGCAGACTGCCCAGCGTGACGGATAAGGCAGCCTAAGATAATAATTCGCGGCGCTGCTCGCGCGGACCCCAGGATTCCCAAACCAAATGCAAGTGCTTTCTCGAGGGCTTGTAGCGGCACATCACGTGATATGATGATTGCTCGCCGCCTGACTTATCAAATGAGGCGATTCCAATCGTGCCAGAGTACGACTTTCGTTGCAAGAGTTGCAAGCAGAGTTTCAGCCTGACTTACAGAACCTATGCAGCATATGACGCGGCGATACCTAGTTGTCCCGCATGTGGCGCGGAATTTGTCTCACGCGTTATCGCCCGGGTGTCGTTTGCCAAGACTGGTCGCGACTATAGCAGCTTGTCGGCAAATGAAATGCTATCGGTGCTGGAAGGCGGCGATGAGAAGCAAGTCGACAAAATGTTCAGGCAAGTCGGCGAGAGCGCAGCACCGACGCAACCGACGGCAATCCCTAAGCTGGCGACCAAACGTGAAGAAGAGTCTAACGACAAAGGCAAGTCAATTTCGGCTGAGGACACCTAAAGTATCGGATCCTGCCGCGGCTAAAGGTACCAATCACGCAAGGCGTCTCGCACCTCGTCGATGATCGATTCCCACGGGAACGAGGCATCACGCGTGATAGTCAGGCAGTTTTCGGCAATCGTCAGTTCCTTGATCCCGTCCACGGCGGCAAAGAGCATCTGCGCCAAGGGTGAACCTACCTCGCCAGCCTGAGCATTCGCATAGATCTCCTCATCGGCGTGTGTCAAGATCTGGTTGACCAGTAGATCGGCAATATCCCGATCTTCGGTAAACTCAACTTCGACAGTCACGTATTCGGACATTCTATCGATCCCGCGCTTCTGGCTTGCGCAAGGCCGCTGGCTGTTGCTGAGTGATGCAGTGGATGTTCCCGCCTCCCAGTAGAATCTCGCGCGCAGCTACGCCAACAATTTGGGCATTCGGAAACAATCCATCTAGTTTTTGCAGGGCGCGTTGATCTTGCGGGTCGCCGAATTGCGGCGCGATGATAGCGCCATTGGCGATATAGAAATTGATGTACGAGCCGGCAAGGCGCTCGCCTTCCGGCCGCGGCATTGCCGAATCCACGACTTCCAGTCCCACAGCTTCTTCTTTGGTCATGGTCATGGGTTCGGGCTGATGGATCTTGTGTATCTCGAGCATACGACCTTTTGCGTCTTTTGCCGACCGCAGACGTTCGTAAGCCTCGGCAGAGCGCTCATATTGTGGATCGTTGCGGTCGTCTGTCCAGCTTAAGGCAACGACGCCGGGCCTTGTGAAGCAACAAAGATTATCTACATGTCCGTCCGTCTGGTCCTCAAAGACGCCACGCCCCAGCCAGATGATGTGGTTGATGCCGAGGTAGTCCCGCAAATGCTGCTCAACATCGGCGCGCGAAAGCTGTGGGTTGCGGTTTGGATGCAGCAGGCATTGTTCGGTTGTGATCAGCGTACCCTCACCGTCCACGTGAAAGGAACCGCCTTCCATAACCAAGGGCGCTCGATAACGATCCAGATTGGCGATTTCCAGCATTCTCTGCGCTACCAACTCGTCCAGATCCCATGGGAAATACATCATCTTTTGCAAGCCGCCCCACGCGTTAAACATCCAGTCGACGCCGCGTACGTTGCCGGCGTCATTGACGACGAATGTGGCGCCGCTGTCTCGGATCCAGGCATCATTGTTTGACAACTCAACCACTCGAATTTGCGGGGGCATCAGCGCGCGCGCGTTGTGAAACTGGTCTGGATTTACGCCAACTGTAACCGGTTCAAAGCGGGAGATCTCGTGAGCCAATTCTACAAATGCCAGCTGCGCCGGTTTGCCGCCCTTGCGCCAGGTATCGCGACGTTGTGGCCAAAGCATCCAGCAGCCGGCGTGTGGCTTCCACTCTGCTGGCATGTGGAATCCATCTATACGCGGAATTGAATCGATAAGCCGGGACAGGTCAGTTTCTCCAAGCAGTCCTTAGCAAGGTCATATTCACGGGTATTATGCCGAGAGATGCGTTCTATCGTCAGGTCTAATCTTTAGATAAACAGGGGAAAAGTCAGTTAAATCAGTGTACAATCTGCCCTCGTATGGAGTCCGTTCGCCTGGCAGGAAGCCTGGTATCACAGATGAGTTTGCGCGCGATTTCCCCAATTGATGGGCGCTATGCCGATAAGACAGAAGATTTGCGACCTTATCTGTCGGAATGGGCGCTGATGAAGTACCGCGTATTTGTAGAAGTCCGTTGGTTGATCGCCATGTCCAAACACGAGGGAATTACCCATGTTCGGTCGTTTTCCGATGATGAAACAAAGCTATTGCAGCAACTGGAAACGACGTTCGGCGACGAAGATGCGGCGGAAATAAAGTCGATAGAGGCCTTCATAAGCCACGATGTCAAAGCAGTTGAATACTTCATTAAGGCCAGGCTGCGCAGTACAAGTTTGGCCGATGTTATCGAGTCCGTTCACTTCGCCTGCACATCGGAAGACATCAATAATCTGGCATACGCAATGATGATTCGTGATGCCATGTACAGCGTTTGGCTGCCAAAGGCAAGGGATCTGGTGAAATTGCTTGATGACTGGGCGCGAAAGTCGGCGGACGAGCCAATGTTGGCGCGAACGCATGGCAGGGCAGCGTCGCCTACGACAGTGGGTAAAGAATTGAAAGTGTTTTCTGTTCGCCTGCGGCGCCAATTGAGGCAAATCGAGTCCCAGGCGTTCTTGGGCAAATTCAACGGCGCGGTCGGCGCTTACAACGCGCATGTTGCGGCTTACCCGGATGTGAATTGGCTGGATCTGTCGCGTCGCTTAGTCGAGGATTTGGGCCTCACTAATAACGCGCTTACCACGCAGATAGAACCACACGATTTCCTGGCGGAATTAAGCCATGCGCTGATACGCTTTAATACAATTCTATTGGATCTTTGCCGAGACATGTGGACGTATATCTCTCTTGGATACTTCAAACAGAAACTGGTGGCGGACGAAGTCGGTTCCTCAACCATGCCTCACAAGGTGAACCCGATTAACTTCGAGAATGCAGAAGCCAATCTGGGCATAAGCAACGCGACGCTTGGGCACCTAGCGGAAAAGTTGCCGGTTTCGCGCTTGCAGCGTGACCTAAGCGATACCTCGGCGTTGCGGAATTTTGGCACGGCCATCGCACACAGTCTTTTAGCTCTGACATCAGCTAGCCAGGGATTGAGCAAAGTCGACATTGATCGCAAAGCGTTGCAGGCCGATTTGGACAATGCCTGGGAGGTGCTCGGAGAAGCGATACAGACGGTGCTGCGAAAACACCGGGTCCAGGGAGCGTACGAGCAGCTCAAGGCAATGACGCGTGGAAAAGAGATGAACGAGTCGAGTATTCGGGAATTCATCGAAGCCCTGGAGATTCCAAGCGCGGACAAGATCCGCCTTCTAACATTGACCCCTGCTACTTATATCGGACTTGCTAAAGACCTCGCGCGATACGAGGGCGATACCGCGTACGAAGGTGAACCGGATTCGACCCTGGAAGATATGCGGGGAATGCAAACGAGGAGACAGCTATGATATTTCAGCCATTTGCGCGCCAAGAAACCGTGCGCCTGACCATGGGGCAGGCATTGATCAAGTTCTTGCAGATGCAATTTACCGAATATGACGGCGAGGTTCAGCGATTTATACCGGCGATCTGGGGTATCTTCGGGCACGGCAACGTCAGCGGCTTGAGCCAGGCGCTTTGGGAGTACGGCGACGATTTGCCTTATTACCAGCCGACCAACGAGCAATCGATGGTGCATGCCGCTTCCGGCTTTTCGCGCACGCGCCTGCGCATGCAAACCTTCGCCTGTACGACATCCATCGGTCCCGGCGCTACCAACATGGTCACTGGCGCTGCTACGGCGCATATCAACCGGCTGCCGGTCCTGCTGCTGCCATCCGACTATTATGCGACGCGCTTCCAGGGACAAGTTTTGCAAGATATCGAGCATCCCGTTTCACTGGATATGAGCGTCACCGACTGTTTCCGCGTCGTTAGCCAGTTTTTTGATCGTATCACCCGTCCGGAACAGATTCTGTACGCCTTGCCCGAGGCGATGCGCGTGATGACTGATCCCGTTGATGCGGGTCCGGCGACCGTTGCCCTACCACAAGATATTCAGAGCGTGGCATTTGATTATCCCGTGAACTTTTTCCGCAAGAAAATCTGGCGCGTCGAAAGGCGCCAACCCGATAAGCGGCGGATACAAGAAGCCGTGGAACTGCTCAAGTCCGCTGAAAAACCCTACATATTGGCGGGCGGCGGCGTTCACTATTCCAAGGCATGGCAAGACCTACGCGAGTTTTCCGACAAATTCAGCATTCCGGTAGGCGAGACCCATTCCGGTCGTGGCGCGCTACAAGACGAGTCACCCCTGTTGATCGGCGGTAGCGGGCATTCCGGTACTCCTTTATCGGGCAAGTACGCAGCGGATGCCGATCTCGTCTTCCTGATCGGCACACGCCTGGCCGATTTCGCCACCGGGTCGTATTCCGCGTGGCAGAGTCCAGACCTCAGATTCGTGAGCATTAACGTGAGTGGCGCGCATGCGCACAAGCTGGGCGCATTGCCGATCGTCGCGGACGCGCGTGACACCTTGCGAGAGTTGACAAAAGCTGCCCTTGCAGCTGGAATCAGACCAAATCCGGGATACGTGGAATCGCTGGCCGTGGATCGAGAAGGCTGGCTGGAGCAGAAATGCGAGACGGTCTACGTTCAGCACCCGGATGAGCGAATGAGCCAGGCGCAGGTGATTGGCGTGCTCAATGACTATATGGATGCGGGCGATACACTGGTTTGTGCGGCCGGCACCGCGCCCGGGGACTTGCATCAACTATTTGAGGCTACCGCTGGCCGCATCCTTCATCTGGAGTTTGGCAATTCGTGTATGGGCTACGATATACCCGGGGCAATTGGCGTTCGCCTGGCGCGTCCGGATGAGGGAGAAGTATATGTCTTCCTCGGCGACGGAAACTACATGCTTCATCCGATGGAACTGAAGACCGCGATGCAAGAGGAAACCAAATTGACGATCATCTTGCTTCAGAATGACGGTTTTCAATCCATCCACGGTCACCAGAAAGTGCTAGTTGGTCATAGCCTAGGAAACGAGTTTCGCGTAAGAAACAGGAAAACAGGCAAACTGGACGACGGTGAGTTCGTCGAGATCGACTACGCCAAGAACGCCGAGAGTATCGGTTTGCGCGCCTGGAACGTGAGCGATGAAGCCGAGCTCAAAGCGGCGCTTGCCGAAGCAAAAGAAGAGCGGCGCTCTTGCATGATTGTGGCGCAGATCGAACGATATAGCCGTTTGCCGCGCTCTGGCATCTGGTGGGATGTCTTCGGGGCAGAGGTCACAGAAGACGAAAAGACGAAGCAACTCGTCGATGAACGAGAAGAGGGTAGAAAAGGGCAGCGCTTCTACTGGTAGGTCAGGCCACTCTCGCTAAACATTTTGGTTGTGACTACGAATTCAAGCGCAGGCCGTCTGTGACTAACATCGGAATACTTTATTGAGGGTAAATACGTGAAGATCAGGATCGCTACGGCGCCCGTTTCCTGGGGCGTGATCATGAAGGATACGCCAAACGTTCCGCCTTGGGACGAGGTACTGCGCGAGATTAGCCAGGCCGGTTATTCCGGTACAGAACTTGGACCCTATGGCTACCTGCCCCAAGACAGTGTCTTGCTGCGAGAGCGGCTTGATGAACTGGGATTGAGCTTGCTAGCCGCGTATGTGCAGATCAATTTAGTGGATCCGGCGCAAAAACAAGATGAATACGATGAAACGATGGCCACGACACGTTTGCTTTCGCAATTGGGCTGCAATTGGGTGGTCTTGTCCGACGCGCTGTTTTTCAACTCGAATCGCTCGAATCGCGCCGGGCGCATTGGCCCGAATGATGGCATGAGCGAGGAAAATTGGAAGCGTTTCATCGCCAATGCCGAAGACTACGGCAAGCGCGCGCTTGACGGATACGGGCTGCAAGCCGTCTTTCATCCTCATGTTGGCGCCTGTATCGAAACGGAAGCGGAAATCGATCGCCTGATGAATGAAACGGATCCGCGTTTTCTCAATCTCTGTTTGGATACGGCGCACTGCGTGTACGGGGGAGGGGACCCGGTCGCACTTGGTCGGCGATGGAGCGAACGGCTCAAGTATCTACACATAAAGGAATGCGACGGGGACGTGCTTGAGACAGTTCGCGATAACGGTTGGGATTATTTCAAAGGTGTAGAGTTGGACGTTTTCCCCGAGTTGGGACGCGGATCCGTCGATTTCGCTGGGCTGCTGGGTTTGCTGCGCGAACTCGACTTCGACGGTTGGGCGGTGGTGGAACAGGACATACTACCCGACCGCGGGATGAATCCCCTGGACAGTGCCAAACGGAATCTGGCGTATCTGCGGAGCTTGGGATATACCGATTCTTAATAAACCCTCCCTGCTCAAATTCATTTGATTTGTCGTCTTCCCATTAAAGTGGCGATTCATGACTAAAAGCTACGACATCATTTCGTTTGCGGACACCTGCGTCGACCTCATTCTGCGGGACAATAACGTAGCGCCTCGCTTCGGACAAGTCGAAAAGCTAGTTGCTGACTACGATCTTGTCATGGGCGGCTCCTGCTGCATTTTTGCGACGCAAGCGGCGAAGCTCGGCCTTAAGGTGGCGCTGTTGGGACGCGTCGGAGACGATGCGTTTGGGCAGCTCATCCTGGAGACTCTGTCAGTTGCTGGGGTTGATACGCAGCATCTGGTGGTGGACAGGAAAGTCAGAACTGGTGTGACGGTGCACATGGTACAAGGGGACGACCGCGCCATGCTGACTTATCCGGGCTCGTCGAACGTGCTGACTGCGGCAGAGATTAGCGCAGATTTGCTGGCAGAGGCGCGGCACTTGCACTACGGCAGCCTGTTCTTGCACACTGGATTGCTTCCCCACTGGATCGACATTCTGAAGCGAGCAAAGCGTGTAGGTCTGACCGTTTCCCTCGACACAAACTGGGATCCCTCCGAGGCTTGGGATATCGACATGGATGAAGCGCTGCCCTTTGTTGACGTCATGCTGCCCAACGAAAACGAGGCCATGCTTATTTGTGGCGCGGCTTCCGTGCCAGAGGCGACGCAGTATCTTTGCCAGCGTGTTCCATTGCTGGTGGTAAAGCGAGGAGCTGAAGGCGCAAGTGCCTGGATGGCGCGCGCAGAATCGATGCAACTGGTCGATGCGGCGGATGAAGGCGGAGATGGCATCGGCGCGGGCGACAGCTTTGATGCGGGATTCCTGTCGGGTTGGCTAGACGGCCTGGCGATTCAGGATTGCTTGTCCATCGCCTGCCAATGTGGACGCGCGGTTGCCAGCCAGATCGGCGGCGTCAAGGGGCAGCCGCAGCGTTTGCATATCCCCGAACTGTCAATTCGTAAATGAGACTGAAAGAACGGCGCTAGTTGGCAAGCCGAACCGTTACTGGTCGCCGTTGGCCATCACGCCGGCGCCATCGTAACCGCGTCCGACGCCACGATACTCAAATCCCATTTGCCGCAATTCATCCGGATCGTACAAATTTCGACCGTCGATGAGTATCGGCTGTTTCATCGAATCGCGAATGCGGCTCATGTCCAAATGTTTGAACTCGTTCCAGGGCGTCAAGACCAACAGGGCTTCGGCATCCTGTGCGGCGGCGTATGAGTCGCTGCAGAGTGTCAAATTGGTCACTTCTCTGCTCGCGTTTTCCATTGCCACGGGGTCATATGCTTTAATCACAGCTCCCTGATTCAGGAGCGAACGAACGACCGTCAGCGAAGGTGATTCGCGAATATCGTCCGTGTTCTCCTTGAAGGCCAATCCTAGCACTGCGATCGTTTTGCCATTGACCGTTCCACCTAACATTTCACGGGCTTTCAGCGCAATCTGTCGGCGCTGGAAGGCGTTGATTTCCATGACGGCATTCAGTAACTGTGGGTGCATACCGTGGGTCTGCGCCATATTTGCCAGCGCTTTCACGTCCTTGGGAAAGCAGGAACCGCCGAACCCGATACCAGCCTGCAAGAAATGCGGCCCGATCCTGTAATCGAATCCCATGCCACGCGCGACTTCAATAACATCCGCTCCCAGCCGTTCGCATATAATACTGATCTCGTTGATAAAGCTGATGCGGGTCGCCAGGAACGCGTTGGATGCGTACTTGATCATCTCGGCCGTACGAATATCGGTTATCACGATCGGCGCATCCAGCGGCGCGTATAACTCGGCGACACGCTCCGCGGCTTCAGGATTGGTGGAACCCAGCACGGTGCGATCGGGATTCATGAAATCGGCAATGGCAGATCCCTCGCGCAGAAACTCGGGACAAGATACGACAGCAAATTCCATCGGTTGCGTCTGCTTGCGTTGAATGATCTCAGTCGTCCAGTCTCCGGTGCCGACAGGGACCGTCGACTTGTTGATGATGACTAGCGGATGAGTCATGACTTCCGCAATAGTTTCGGCCGCCGAACGAACATATTGCAGATCGGCCTCGCCGTCCACACCCGATGGCGTACCGACACAGATAAAGACAAACTCCGCTTGATCAATGCCCTCAAGGTATGAGGTGGTAAAGTGCATCCTTCCGGCGATGGTGTTGCGCTGGGCCATCTCCGCCAAGCCCGGTTCATAGATGGGCATTTTGCCTTGTTGAAGAGTGTCAATCTTGCATTCGTCGATATCAACCAGCGTGACGCTATTGCCCAAATCGGCAAAGCAGGTGCCCGTGACCAGACCGACGTAGCCGCTGCCAATCACACAGAGTTTTCTCATTTGCCTTTATCCTCACGTTTCGCGATGTTATGTGGGTGTTGCCAAGCACCATACAGCGTTCCGCAATCTTTTCCGCTATTCCGATCCAGTCTGCCTTGACGCGATCGACGGTATCAGACCGCGCATATTTCACGTGGACCCAAGTATTCAGCATAGACAGTCTTTGTCCCACGGTACCACCGCCAGAAATCAGGCTGCGAAAACGGACAACTATGCGTATAAGAATACGATGGAACGTGGATTATTGTTCACTTAAAGCGCTCGAGTTGATATAATAAGGGCTGTGAAGAGTTCGTTTATTCGCAGGATAATAGGCTATGTCACAAGATATGTTTGTCGAAACCGTGCCCAAATTGCGTCTGGCGCAATCCAAAGACGGGCTCGCCCCGCAAGTGCGGAAAGTTCCATATCGCAACATTCGAGACGTGCTTTCGATGCACGCCAAGACATCCGGTGACAAGACATTTCTCATTTATTATGATGCGGACAACGAACGTACGGCGTTGAGCTATGCCGAGTTTAACGCGCGCGTTCATCAAGCCGCCAATTTCATGACCGAGGATCTGGGAATTCGGCGTGGCGACCGTGTGGCGACAATCGCCTTCAATCACGTCGATACTGTCTTGATTTACTTTGCCTGCTGGTTGATCGGCGCGACTGTCGCGCCGCAGAATGTTTCGGAAGACGACCGCCGTATCGCGTTTATCCTGCGCGACAGCGGGGCAAGCGTATGCTTTGTCCGAACGGAATACATGGCGCGTGCGGAACGCATTATTCAAGGGGGCGACGATAACGCTGGCGCCTCCAATATTGAGCAGGTTGTCGAAGTGGGCGGTCAGCCGTCCAAGTCCTACGTCAGCTTCTACGAAGCGCTGAAGAACCGTCCGACAACCTTCCTGGGCGACGAGTCCGGCGCGAAAGCGACCGATCTACCGCTGGGCGAAGGCGGAGACGCAACCGCCACGCTCGGTGACGAAGCGCTTTTGGTTTATACCAGCGGCACCACCGGTACACCCAAAGGTGTCACGCTCTCGCAATACAACCTTTTGGTCGACGCCCTGGGCGTTAGCCAGTGGCAGGCGATCACGGGCAACCAGCGCATGATGTGTGTGCTACCCATCCATCACGTAAATGGCATCTTGGTTACCATTATCACGCCACTTTATGTCGGCGGATCTACCGTTCTTAGTCGTCGGTTTAGCGTGTCACATTTTTGGGAGCGCGTCGTAAGAGACAAGGTCAATGTTGTCAGCGTCGTGCCTACGCTATTGCAGTTTCTGCTTGAATTTGGCATGCGTGAGCAGAAGGCCGGCAACACCATATTTGGAGGAAATATTAGCCGCCGCGACCTGACGCACTTCCGCCACTTCATTTGTGGCGCCGGTACCCTGTCCCTGGCTCTTGCGCGCGACTTTTCCAAGACATTTGGTATCACCATTCTTCATGGCTACGGCTTAAGCGAAACTACCTGTTTTTCGTCTTTCCTGCCCATTAACTTGTCCTGGCAGGCGAACCAGCGCTGGTTGCTAGATTACGGCTATCCCAGCATCGGCTGCCCGATAGAAGCTAATGAGATGGCGATCTTTGCCGCTGATGGCAGCGGACGGCAACTGGCAGAAGGCGAACGTGGAGAAATCTGTGTGCGTGGCCACAATGTCATGCAGGGCTATTTCAAGCGACCGGATGCCAATGCCGATACCTTCAAGTTTGGCTGGTTCCGTACCGGTGACGAGGGATTCTTCAAACTTGACGAGCAGGGCAGGCCGTTTTTCTTCATCACCGGGCGCATAAAGGAATTGATCAATCGCGGGGGAGTCAAATTCAGCCCCCTTGACATTGAAGAGGTCTTGCTGGGCATTGAGGGCGTGAAGGTCGGATTGGCGATTGGATTTCAAAATCGCTATTATGGCGAAGAAATCGGCGCCTACGTGGTACTGGAAGAGGGCGCCGAACTGACGGAAGACGCCATCCTGCCGCACTGTCGCGAGCAAATGCCCTTCGAGAAATCGCCCAAAGTGGTGGTTTTTGGTAGCGATATTCCGGTAACCGCAACCGGCAAGTACCAGCGCCTCAAGCTGCATCCGCTGTTTGCGGAGTGGGAACAAGCTCAATTCTCTCGTTAGACAAGTGGGTCTATCGCGAGAGCTTCCACATCCTGTGACGGCGCAGTTCTGGCAAGATAAGCAAACTCAGCAGGCCGTTAAGCACCACAATTACAGTGCTGCCTTCGTGTCCCAACACGCCTACGGGCAGTGCCAGTTCCAGCACGAAAACGCCTGTGATCAAGATCGCGATCACCGCCAGCGAGAATACGATGTTTTGCCAGACGACTTGCTTGGCTCTTTTGCTAATTCGAAGGGCGTCCGCAAACCGCTCGATACGGTCGCCCATCAGTACGACGTCAGAGGTTTCCAGAGCGACGTCCGCGCCGGCGCCGCCCATCGCGATACCAACATCCGCTACTGCCAGCGCTGGAGCGTCGTTAATCCCATCACCGATCATGGCGACCGCGCCATGTCGATGCTGCAACTCAGCCAAGATCTCAGCTTTTTCGTGCGGCAACAGTTGAGCGTAGATTTCGTCAAGGCCGAGCTGCTCCCCGATCGCCTCAGCCACGGAGGCATTGTCTCCTGTTAGCATGATGGTTGCGATGCCTTGACGGTTCATTTCTTGAACTAGTAGAGCCGATGTTTGACGCAGCTGATCAGCCAACCCAATTAGCCCAAGCCAGGTTCGGTCTTGTAGAACACCGATGACCGTTTTGCCGGATGCTTCCAACGAGGCTTTTGCATTCGCGAGAGGTGCCGGCATTGCCTCATTCTCATGCAACTGGCTAAGACGTCCCACGCGCACTTCCGCGCCGTCTAAACGCGCACGGACTCCTTGACCAGGGACGGCAATGAAATGTTCGGCGTCGCGAAGGCTTATGTTGGAATCGTTCGCATACGCGACGATCGCCTTGGCAAGTGGATGCTCCGACCGCGCTTCAACCGAGGCAGCAATCTGGATCAGCTCTGTCTCTGTATACGCAGGCGAAATGACAATGTCGGTTACCTGTGGCTGGCCAATGGTCAGTGTTCCCGTTTTGTCAAAAGCGACGGCTTTGACGCTTGCCAATTTCTCCAGACTGGCGCCACCTTTGAAAAGAACTCCGCTCCTCGCGGCGGCCGCAATGGCCGAAATGAACGCCGAAGGCACGCTAATCACAAGCGCGCAGGGCGACGCGACTGTCATCAGCACCATCGCACGGTAAAAATTGCTCTCGAAATCGATAAGGCCGAGCAGTGGTGGAATAATAACGAGCAGCAGAATGCCGAGGATGATCGCTTTGGCATAGGCTTGCTCAAATCGGTCCAGAAATCGTTCGGTCGGCGCTTTGCTTTCTTGCGCTTCTTCCACCATTTTGATGATGCGCGCCAGCGTCGTCTCTTGTACGGATTTCACCGCGCGAACATCCAAAATGCCTTGCATATTTAACGTGCCAGCGTAGACGTGCTCGCCCGTAGACTTGTCCACTGGCATTGACTCACCGGTAATCGGGCTTTGATCCACAGCGGAAACGCCGGCGACGACCAAGCCATCAACCGGGATTCGCTCGCCCGGTTCAATTAGGACAATGTCCCCGACCCGGATTTCATCAAGTTTCAGACGAAGGGTATCAGACCCGCGCTTGACTGTCGCCTCCTGCGGGTAAAGCGCAAAGAGACCGGTGATTGCTTTGCGACTGCGGCCGATGGCATAGTCTTGCAACACATTGCTCAGCGAAAAAAGGAATAGAAGTATAGCCCCTTCGTGCCATTCTCCCACTGCAGCCGCGCCCAAAGCGGCCAAAACCATGAGCAGATCGACATCTATTTCACGCTCGCGCAGGCTTTCGAGCGCGGTCTTGGCGCCGAAAAAGCCACCTGCTAGATAGGAGATTACATTCAAAGAGAGTACGGCGGTTTCCGGAGCGCCTGCTCGCTCGCCCAAGACACTCAACACGATAGCTACCAGAGTGATGACAACCAAAGCCGGCGCCAATTGATCCAATTTCCGTGGCGTCTCTGCTCTTTTCCGGTCTGCGATTGTGGAAGATTGCGCGGTCACTGAAGCCATTGCATTCGCCGAAACAAATCAATTACCAATGAGTTAAAAGTATTTTAACCTAAGTTAATAGTATTTGCAACCAATGTATGCAATTGTATTTGTTTGTATGCAAAACAGCGGCTGACGGATTCCCGCCGTCGGTTGATTTGTGCCTTCGTGGTAGCGCGCAGAAACGGGCACGGCTAGCCGTGCCCGCGGGGACATACGAGTTACACTGTCTTATCGTTCGATAGAAACACCGCGCCAGAATGCCACATGGTCCGTGATCTTTTGAGCGGCTTTTTTTGGCTCCGTATAGGTCCAGGCCGCATCGCGGTTTTCCTTACCTTCCACGTCCAGGTGATAGTAACTGGCTTCGCCTTTCCAGGGACAGATTGTGTGCGTTTCACTTTCACGCAAATATTCAGCATGCACCGTGTCGCGCGGGAAATAGAGGTTGCCTTCCACGACAAGCGGCTTGTCACTTTCGGCGATTACCTTGCCATTCCAAATTGCCTTGGCCATGACGTTTTCCTTTGATTTTGGAGTCGCCTAGCGATATTTTGGGGCAACTCTCATCTTTAGCATCTCATCCAAACATAAACGATTGATGACGCAGAAGTAAAGGTCGATTCAGTAACAATGTAGCCAAAGGTGACGAAGGACAGTAGCGACAACTTGCCCCTTGCGCCAATCCCAAGGCGTGTAGCTGAGCGAACTCTACCTTCGCTTCTGGTAATCATCCGATCAAGTTTGGAACATTGCTAGACAAGACAAACGGACGTGTCACAGGAACACGCCCATAAGTCGCTGACGGCTCACTGGATCAACCAGCTAAATCAAACGATGTCGTCGTTGCTGGGTATCTGCTTCAAGGGTCTAAGCATGCTGAAATAGATGGCGATGCCCAAGACAAACACGGCAATTGCCGCCCAGCTAGTTGCGATCACGGGTAACGAAACTGCGGGCATTACACGCTCTGAAAACGCCGCAACCGGGTTGGTGATGACTCCGTCAATCATGGCAGGCGTCTGGAGTATGTAACTCAGATCAAGAATCACGTGCAAGGCAGTCATCATTGCCACGATGTTCATTAGAATCTGAGTGACAGTCTTGCGCGAGTTCAACTGGTTGATATCTCCCTTTCCGGTCCATCCCAGGACCGTCAAAAGGACGCCCAGCCCAATGCAAATGACCATGGACATCAAACTGCCGGCCTCTGCGGGTCTGATAAACAATACCATGAACGCGACGGTGAACAGGCCCGTTATGATCGCCAGACCGCGTAACAAATGCGGCGCGCGATTCGCAACATAAAACAGGAATGCGCCGAGCAATGCTGAGCCGAGATATCCAGCCGGGAAGATCAAGGCATCGGAACCACCTGTAAATTCAACCCGATATGTCCCGATCGATGACAAGGTAAAGCTATGAACCGCACCGCCGGAAACCTGAATGGCTAAGGCAGACAAGCCACCGTGAATATTGTTGACAAACATCCGCAGTGGATGAACCAGGCTCGCCATCGAATCGGCGTACCACAGCACCAGGATGGCAACAAATGCAAGGACAGAAATAATCAGGCTCCTGCGAACGATCTGGCGGCGGACTTTGCGCTCAACGAAGGTTCTTAACATGAGATTGCTCCTGCATGTTGTTTTGTCTACAATCTATGGCATTCGCCAGGCCGACGCAAGAAAATATTGAAAAATTTACACACTGTTTACGATTGGCCGGAAACGACGTCTTCGAGTTCGTTACGCAATGGCTTGATCGTACCGATGTAGATAGCCGTTCCCAGCATGGCTACTGCAATCGCTGCCCAGAGCAGGGCAATAACCGCGGCTGGCAGCAAGGGGGTAATCTCCTGCGCGAATGCTGCCGCGTCGTTACGCGCATCGCCCAGGCCGACCCCGGAATTGCCAACGAGATACCATAAATCGTAGACGGCTTCCAAGGCTGTGATGACCGCCAGGATGCTCAGAAGCAACTGATTAATGACTCTTGGCGCTTTGGCGCCTACTAGCAAGATAAACAAGCCAAATCCGACACCGATGATGATCGCTATTGGCGAGCCGGACTCATCGGGACGTCCATAAATCGCGGTTATTCCGATCAAGAAGGCGCCAAGCGCTATCGCCACGCCGGGTAGCCAGCGCGGAACACGATTGCTGAGCAGGAAGAGCAGCGAACCGAACAGAGCCGCGCCCAAGTATCCGGCAGGTAGAATCAGCGCGCGATTGCCTCCAGCCGTGACGGCTACGCCAGAGCCATTGGCAAACACCGTAAAGCCTTGTACTTGTCCGCCGGAGATCAATGCCGCAAGTGAATGCCCCGCTTCGTGCACGAAGGTGACAAACAAGCGCAGGGGATACAGCAACATCTCCATTTCGCGCTGGTTCCACAACAAAAATACGGCTACAAAGGCTAGAGCCGATATCAGAAGAGTTTGTCGGCGCATCGCGCGGGCGTTGTGCTTTGTCTCTCGCGTTGGCTTGCTTTCGGGAAACGGAACAGGAATCGAAGACGTTTCATTTTCGCTACCCGCCTCCTGGGATCCTGCCTTTACCTCGCGCGATCGCACGGCGCTATTGTTGCGCCAGAATAAGAAGGTGGCGATCAAGAACAGGGGTAAGCCGCTTCCGATGAAGATAACCGGAAGGGAGTAGCCTGCGATCTGGTCGACATTGAAGCGGCCGGCAATCACCTCCACTTGCGCTGTGAATTCTGTCAGTATCGTATCATTAGGCATGATGTCCAATGATACAGCCAGTCCCGCGGCAATCCACAAAACGCTAAGTAGCAATACAAGGCCCCAAAACGCGCGCAACAGCTTTCGCATGCTATTGATTCTCCGAAATTAGTGTCTAAGAAGTCCCTCTTTTTGACAATTCCGCTCGATTGATCGTGAAACTCGTCGTCGGGCAGTCGCTTCTCTATGTCACCCATTATACGGAAAAAGTGTTGTCATTGTAGCACTTGTAGTTTTACACTTCTTTAACAGGCCACTTTTCTGGCGCGAGCAACAAGCCGACTGTTTTGCATGAGTGCGGCCGACATTGTCACTACCACCGAGTGGTTCTTGTTGCACTTCGTGCTGCAAGAAATGCAAACACATCGTAAGCTCGGAGCACGTGCGCGATTGAAATGGCAAATTAGAAGATGGGAGAAAACAAAAGATGAAGTCACTGGAACTGAGTGATTACACACCCTCGTTGGATCTAGCAAGGGCTGAGACCATGCCGGCGCGCTGGTATGTCGAGCCGGACATTCTGAAACTGGAAGCGGAAAAAATATTCTACAAGACTTGGCAACCGGTGGGATGCTTGGAAGATATCGAGCGAATTGGAGATTTCTTCAGTTGCGAAGTACTTGATCAGCCGCTGGTGGTTGTACGCAACGGCGCCGGAGAATTGCGCGCCTTTTACAATGTGTGCCCGCATCGTGCCGCAGTAGTAGCGCAGGGTCGCGGCAACCGCAAGAGCTTACAGTGCAAGTATCACGGCTGGACCTATGATCTCGACGGGAAGCTGATGCGCGCGCCGGAATTCGAAGGCGTCCAGAACTGGAACAAAGACGAGGTTTGTTTGCGGCCGATCCAAGTTGAAGCCTGGGGACCCTGGGTTTTTGTCAATCTGGATCCATGCGCCGATTCGTTGTCCGCGACTTACGGCGCTATCCACCAAGAGATTCGATCAACCGGCTTCGACCTGGACAAGATGCGCCTGGTTGAGCGTCGCGACTATTTGATCGACTGCAATTGGAAGGTTTACGTTGATAATTATTTGGAAGGCTATCATCTGCCGATTGCCCATCCAGGCTTGTTTCGCGAGATCGACTACGACCAGTATCGTGTCGATACTTTCCGTTATTACTCCAAACAACATGCGCCGATACGTGACGTCGATGCCGGTGAAACCCGCGATCGTCGCTACGTACGCAGTGGTGAGGGCGAGGAAGACGCTCTTTATTACTGGGTATTTCCCAATGTGATGCTAAACGTGTATCTGGACAACACGTCGATTAACATCATCATCCCGGTAGGTCATGACAAGACCTTGACCGTTTTCGAATGGTATTTCGAGTCTCCAGGCACGGGCGGCGGCTGGGAAAGCATGCAGCAAATCATCGCCTTCAGCGATGAGATTCAGCAAGAAGATATCGAGCTATGCGAATGGGTTCAGCGCGGCTTGAAATCAATGGCTTATGACACTGGTCGATTCTCGCTTCTACGCGAAAACGGCGTCCATCACTTTCAGTCGCTGGTACATGATTTCTTAACCAGAGGTTAAGGCTTGTCGGTATTCGGGTCGTCTAAAGCTGCAATGGCCTTTTCGGGCGATACACCGAGCGCCAGCAGACTCGCGCTGCCAAAAACAATATAGCCAGCCACACTGACCCCATGAAAGAGGAATCCAAGTGAAATCGCTGCCAGGCTGTCCATGCCAACGAGTTGCCCGGTGACGATAATCGCGGCTTCAAAGGGTCCAACTGCGGCGATGCTGAGCGGCAGCGCTATGCCCAACGCAGCGAGCGACACGCCCAGCGGCACGCTTTGCGCGAAGTTGACTTCAATCCCCAGCGCCTGGTGCAAAAGGTAAAAAGTGGCCAGCGATGTCGTCCAGGCTATCAGGCTCCAGACTAGGGTGAAAACCAGCGTTCGAAAGTCGGTTAATGCCTCCAAGCCGTCCAGGAGATTGTCCACAATTCTTTGAACCGGCAAGCGATTTAGCACAGGCAGCGCTTGCAGCAGATTTTTTACCAATCTCTTCGCCTGCCTCGGATATCGAGCGAGCGCCAGCAAGCACAGAAAAACCATCAGCGCCAGAACGCCAAATTGGGAAGCCGGCACCGTCACGTATTCGGGTACGTTTGGCAGTTGACTCACTGTAGCGGCGATCATCAGTACGACCAGAAGCGTATCAATCAGGCGCTCCACAACGATGCTGGCTGCCGCAGTCTCGATTGATACCCCTTCGCGTGTTACGAGCACGCTGCGGGCGGCTTCGCCCAGGCGCAGCGGCAACTGATTGCCAAGAAAGGTCAAATTAACCAAATGGACCGCCTTAACCAGAGGAAGTCGTTTGCCCAGCAATCCCCACCAGCGAATCCCCCGCGTGAACATGGAAAGCGCCACGAACACGAAGGCGAGACCAAGATGAGCGCCGTCTGCCTGGCTAATGCTTGCCAATACATCTTCTACTTGTACGTCGCGCAGGATCACCGCCACCGAGGCGACGCTGACGATAATGCTTCCGAGAACGAGTAATACACGGTTTCTAGTCAAAGTGGGCAGTTTCCCTCTAATTGCACTCAGGTTGAGACTCAACTGAAACAAATGGCCGGCACAAAGTCTGCTTTTCTAGCCCGGCGCCTCCACCAGAATAACTGGCTCGCCGCCAATTGCGCTGCTGCGCACGGCTTCAAGATCGGGGTAACTGAAATCGCCCGCGGGCTTCAAGTTTAACGAGTACCTCCCGTCAATTGCTGGCACGGTTGACGTTTCACCGCTCAGGAAATATACAACTGCCCGGGAACTATTCGCTTTGAAAGTGTGTGTGCGCTCTTCACCCGTATTGTTCCAAACGACAATGATTCGCTCGCCGCTGTCGCGTTGAAACGAGATTGTCGTCACTGGATCTTGCAAACCGGTGATGCCGGCAGCATTAAATGGCTGGCGACCGAAGATCTCGGCAAGCAGTCGGTAGGTGAAGGCGACTGGGCGAGGTGTATCGGCAAAGGGGTGCTGGCTAAAGCAGACTGCGTCCCTGGGATTACGGTATAAGCCAAATGCATCGCCCAGGCATGTCCCGTCACTGCAAAGTTCGCCGTAATGCGGCGGAAAGTCGCTGCCGGCGGCCTGGTTGCCGCAGTCATCGTATAGCTGATGGTAAAAAATCTTCTGTGCGCCTTTTGCCCAGGCGAAGGCGGCGCTCATGATCAGGAAGTTCGCCTGCTCTTGAGCAGTGGCGAGCCGGACACGTTCCTCGGCAGCCGTGGCCCAAACGGGCCCGGGATAATCGTCCCATACAGAAACGCCGGTCTCATTTACCCATACCGGCCGCGCCAGTTCGAATTCGGCCAATGTATCCTGAACGACTTTGGTCAACCAGCCGCTCCGCCATGGATCGTCGTAACTATGTACGGCAACGGCATCAAAGTACCAGTTATATTCGACGCGCAACTCATCATTCTTGAAATGCTGCAAGACACTTGACAAAAAGTTGCCGCCGCCTGGAAACAGCAGACCACCAAACATGACAGTCGCGTCCGGATCGGCCGTTTTGATGACAATCGCGGCGACCTTGAGCAATCGGGCGTAAGCCCTTGTCCCGCCTCGCCAGAATGCGGGCAAGTCGGGCTCGTTCCAGATTTCCCAAACTTTTATTCCTGCGCCTTTAAAGAATCCTCTATCAGACGCCAGAATGCCACCGGGCTTATAGCGTGAAACAGCACGATAGACAAACTGAGCCCAAGGATTGTTGGGATTGATCGGTACATCAAGCACGGTATGGTCGGCGCCGTCGGCGAAAACCGGTTCGAAGAGGTTTGCGATGCTATCGCCATCTTGCCAGAAGGGTGGACGCCCAAGCAAAATGGCATTGATCTGCAGTCCGTTGTCAACGTCCGCCGTTACCAATTCGTCGTACGCTGACCATAGCCAGCTTTCGGCAATCGTTTCGATGCGATCCCAATATAGCGGCCAACGATTCCAGCCGGCGCCGAGAATCAATGCATTGCGATAGCGGGCGGCGTTATCGTCGCTGTCGATGGAACTAATGAACGTAATACCCAGTCGGTCCGAGCGGATGTAATCTTCGGGTTCCATTAACGCGCCAGGCGCCGTAGTTGGCACCGGGGGCACCTGCGCGCTATGATTGATACCGCCCAGAAATATCGAAATGATGAGAGCGGCAAACCAGGGAATACGATGACCCAAGGATGATGACTTTCTCTTTGACTACCGCTACATTATAATCGTGTTCGTGGGAAACTGCAGGACTGCCGTGATAAGGCTGGCGGCTGCATGCCGACGCCTGTTGATTCGTTCACAACAATCAATGTGGATCAAAAGGACACAAAATGGCAGTATTATCAGAGGCGCTGATGGAGATACTGCGATGCCCGGTCGCAGTACATTACAAAGACAAAGGGGACGATCCCGGTCGCCTACGGTTGGTTAGAGACAGTTGGCTCGTCTGCGATGACAGCGGATTCAAATATCCCATCCGAGATGGCATCCCCGTCATGTTGGTTGACGTGGGCGAAAAGTGGAAAGACACCGCGGAGGATGATTTGCCGGTGCCCCCGCCGGTAGCGTGACACGGGGACTGTCGGCAGCCCCCGCATTTCTTCTCTGGAGATTGTCTCATTTGTTTAGGCGGTGACGGCTGCGGACACCGCAGTGTTGATGACTAATCCGTCGCCTTCAGTATCCAGGTCAATCCACAGGTGATCGCCGTCGCTGATGTGGCCCTCCAGAATCGCCATCGCGAGCCGGTCTTTTACGTGTGTTTGCAAGGCGCGTTTCAGTGGCCGTGCGCCATAGACTGGGTCCCAACCCAGTTCCGCAAGGCGCATCTTTGCATCGTCGCTGATCGCGATCGTCATATGGCGCTCAGCCAGCATGGTTGACAGCTTGTCCAACTGCATGTCGACGATTCGCGCGATGTGCTCCCTAAACAAGCTGTGGAAAACGATGATCTCGTCCAGGCGATTCAGGAACTCGGGACGGAATTGTCGATCCAGTTCGTTCATGATTGCGCTATGCCTCGTCGCCCGATCGGTCTTCGATCCCATCTGCTTGATCAGAGCGCTGCCAACATTGCTTGTCATGATAATCACGCAATTGCTGAAGTTGACTGTACGTCCTTGACCATCCGTTAAGCGCCCGTCGTCGAAGACTTGCAGGAAGATATGGAAAACATCAGGATGCGCTTTTTCAATTTCGTCGAAAAGCACCACGCTGTATGGGCGCCGACGCACGGCCTCGGTCAGTTGGCCGCCTTCTTCGTATCCAACATAGCCAGGGGGCGCGCCAATCAGCCGCGCGACGCTATGCTTCTCACCGTATTCGCTCATATCGATACGGATCATTGCGCTTTCGTCGTTAAACAGGAAGTGCGCCAGTGAGCGAGCCGTTTCCGTTTTCCCAACGCCCGTTGGGCCCAGGAAAAGGAAGGTACCGACAGGCTGGTTTGGGTCCTGCAAGCCGGCGCGGCTGCGGCGTACGGCTGCCGAAACTGCCTTGATCGCGTCGTCTTGCCCGACCACGCGTTCGTGCAGGCGGTCTTCCATGTGCCGTAGTTTTTCGATTTCGCCTTCCATCATTCTCGATACTGGTATCCCGGTCCAGCGGCCGACGATAGCCGCAATTTCATCGGCATCGACCTCTTCCTTGAGCATCAGGGAGCCTTCGTTTCTCATGTCTTCAATAAGCGATTCGCTCGTCTGTAGAGACTTCTCCAGATCGGGCAGGATACCGTAGCGCAGGCGAGCCGCCTCTTCCAGATTGCTGTGACGCTCAGCGCGCTCGAGTTGGCCGCGGGCGTCGTCGATCTGAGCCTTGACCCCGGACATAGCCTGAATGACGTCCTTTTCGCGTTGCCATACCGCTTGAATACCGGTCAGATCTTCTTGCGCGTCTGCCAGTTCCGCTTCCAGATCTCGCAGGCGCCGTCTGGAAATGTCATCTTTTTCTTTGCGGAGCGCAGCGCGTTCGATCTCCAGTTGCATGATGTGGCGCTCGACCTTGTCCAGTTGAGCCGGCTTGCTATCGATTTCCATCTTCAAGTGCGCGGCGGCTTCGTCAATGAGATCGATCGCTTTGTCCGGCAACTGACGGTCCGGCAGGTAGCGGTGGCTGAGTGTAGCAGCAGCGATTACCGCGCTATCTTGGATGCGCACGCCGTGGTGAACCTCGTACCGTTCTTTCAAGCCTCGCAGTATGCTGATGGTGTCTTCGACACTCGGTTCTTCAACGTATATGGGCTGGAATCGACGCTCTAGCGCCGCGTCCTTTTCGATGTGCTGCCGGTACTCGTCTAACGTAGTCGCGCCGATCATGCGCAGTTCACCGCGCGCCAGCATGGGCTTAAGCATGTTGCCGGCATCCATAGCGCCTTCGGCTTTTCCCGCGCCAACGATGTTATGCAACTCGTCGATAAAGAGGATGATCTCGCCGTCGCTATCCGCGATTTCTTTGAGTACGGCTTGCAGGCGTTCTTCAAATTCGCCCCGGAATTTGCTTCCTGCGACCAATGCGGCCATATCGAGCGCGATGATGATCTTGTCTCTTAAGCTGTCGGGTACGTCGCCATTCACAATACGCTGCGCCAAGCCTTCTGCTATCGCGGTTTTGCCTACGCCGGCTTCGCCAATCAATACCGGATTGTTCTTGGTGCGCCGACTGATCACGTGGATCAATCGACGGATCTCTTCGTCGCGTCCGATAACCGGATCCAACTTGCCCTGACGAGCGTCCGCGGTCAGGTCGCGCCCGTATTTAGTCAAGCTTTCGTAGGTAGATTCGGGCTCCTGACTGGTGATCCGCTGGCCACCGCGGATGGATTGCAGCGCTTGAAGAATATCATCGTACGCTACGCCGTTACGCCGCAAAAGGGCGCTCATGTCACCAGCATGCGCGAGCGCCAGTAACAGGTGTTCGGTACTGGTGTATTCGTCGCGCATCCGTTTCGCTTCATTTTCGGCTTGAGTGAAGAGCTGGACACAATCTCGCCCGATCGATACGCTCGATGGCGGATGGCTTGTACGTGGCATATCCCGCAAACTGGATTGCAACTCAACTTGTATCGCGGTCGGCTGGGCGCCAATCTTCTGAACGATGCGCGGTACCAGCCCGTCCTCCTGTAGCATCAAACCAAGAAAAACGTGTGCAGGTTCAATGCTTGTATGATGATGTTCGGTGGCGATGCCTTGCGCCTTAAGAACAGCCTGCTGCGCTTTGTTGGTATAACGCGTGAAGTCCATGATGCCTCCTGATGATTGCGAAGCTTTGCTTCCATTGTCCGTCCGCGATATCGGAAAAACGTTAGAGCAACGTCAGATTGCTCTTAGTAGGTATTCATGATTGCTACTCACGTTCCGTGACAAGATTTTTGCAATGAAAGCTTGTCCGTGCGAAGGAGCAAACCATGAAGATGATCGTCTTGACCATAGCTACATGTCTGCTTTGCAGTTCGCTGATCCAGGCGCAGGACGAAAATGTGATCGCCTATGGAGAGACCGTGAGGGGCGAAATCACGCTCAATGAATTCGAGAGTCTCTACAGTTTCAAAGGGACGGCCGGCGATCTCATCCGCGCCGAGCTGTCACCGCATGACTCATCCTTTGACTGGTCCATTTGGCACCAACCGGAGGTGGTTCTGCTCGATTCGAACATGAATGTCATATTGGCGCTTCACTTCTACAAATCGACTGTGCTGATACATAAACTTGAGGAGACGGGAGAATACCATCTCATTGCTACAAGTTGGGGTGGCCGGACCGAGCACAACTTTGGAAAATTCGAGTTGCGCCTGGAACAGATTCCGGTCCTGGAGGACGGCATTAAACGCGACTGCGAAGCCTCTTTCCAGCGGGCGAAATACTACGCGGTGCGAACAGACCGAGACTTCCAAGTCAGCTACGAACACCTCGAAGGCGCGTTTCGCCCGGAAGTCACAGTCAATGTCATCGCCGAAGATCCATATCGATGTGGCATAGACACGCCAAATTGCAGTAGTGACAGCAAGGGCGCGAATTTACATGCCATCGCGTCGCTGGGCGGAGTCTGGCTGGATTCAGGCGAAATCGCAGTTCAACTGAAACCTTCTGCGCCCGACCTGTTCATTGTGCAGGTTGCCAAGCGCCAGTGGGATCACAGCGATACCAAGCAAAACGCCAGGTTTACTTTGGAATATAAGGTGTCGGATGCGTAACGGATCTCTCGCTCGCAGCAAGTGCTAGCGATCGCTTGAGCTGTTACCGATATGTTTGGAAGAACCCCGCGCGGTCATAAGGACAGTCGCGGGGTTTTTTGACAGGACCGCAAGACCGTACCGAGGCCACTAAGTACAAAATCGTCAATACAGGCCGGAATCAAGCCAGTCTCGCCTTTCGCTAACACGATCGGCTCATGGTCAGATGCCACCGCTTGAATCGCGCCCTCCAGGCATGTCAGTGTCTGAAAACATCCGGGTGTGTTGAAATTCAGCTCATCGTTTTTCAGTTGATGGCGCCAGGTCATAAAATAGTCGCCGTCCACAATGCGATCGCTTTCAGGGCGAGTGACATTTGGCGCATGTTCGAGATTGGCAACTTGCATGCCCTTGTCTATATGCAACTCTCGCGGCGTGCCGTCGAGGCCCGTGCGTCCCCAATCGTAAAGGCGATAGGTGGTATCACTGGATTGTTGTATCTCGTAGACCAGCAGGCCGGGTCCCAATGCGTGTACAGTATTTGCCGGAATGTAGAGAACGTCGCCCTTGTTAACAGCTGCGTAACGCACATAGTCTTCAAGTCGTCCCTCGCGGATTGCTTGCGCCACTAATTCGCGTGACGCTCCCGATTCCAAACCGATGACCAGGCGAGAGCCAATGTCCGCATGCACGATTATCCAGGCTTCGGTCTTTCCGCGCGGCTCGCCTTCCAGGTCGAGCGCTTGCTCATCGTTGGGGTGGACCTGAATAGACAGCCATTGATCGGCATCTATGAATTTAGCCAGCAAGGGAAAGCCATCTTTGGGGTCGTATCCTCTTCCGATCAACGCGGCGCCGAATGACTCGGTCAATTCCCCTAGAGAGGTGCCGCACAAGGGACCGTTGGCTACAGTCGACGTGTCATGCAATTCCCACGATTCGCCGTAGGGTTCGTCGGTCGGCAGTGGCTTGTTCAACAACGTGTTGAGTCTGCTGCCACCCCAAACTTTGACATGCAAAGTGGGCTTGAGTTTCAGCGGATAAAGCGCCAGGTCGCTCATCGAAAACCTCCATTAATATGATACCCTAGCGTGCCATTGATCGCCGATAATCCTATGCCTATGCCCGTATATGATATAATGACCCTGTCTCAGATCGAATTGACTGCAGACGCTCTTTGGGTTGACACCGTTCTTTGCGCGGCGGGATTGCTCGATGATTGAACAGCCAACGCCACAGGAATACCTGGATGACATGCATGCCATCGGGATACCTATTCTGTTCCGTTCTCACATTGATACGCGTGAGCGCGCAGCGGGAATCCGCCGGGCGCGGCAAGAGCTCGGCAGGCTGCACACAGAATTGACCCAGCATCGTGACAATCTTGGGCAATCCAACGGATCGCTTTCGCCCGAAGAAGTCAGACGAGTGTCGGCGCCGCTCAATTTGCTGCTTCTATTACACGAGCAGCTATTGGGAGAAGTCAGCGATCTGGAACATAGCCTCAGCAATGGTAAACCCTTGCCTTACAGTTTCCAGTTTGGCCAGCATATCTTTGGCGACGACGGTGCGAGTGAATGGTTTATCGGTAGCCACGAGCAATTTGAAGAATGGGGACGCATTCAGCAGTTCAAGCGGCGGTTGGATGCAATGCGTGTGCAAGGCCAGCCGATGCGTGAACAGCTCGGGACCATCCGCACGGAACTGGAAGCGCTAAGGGAAAAGCGCGAAAAGACACAAACTAAGATAGACAGGCGCAATACGCGCGTTTTTGTCTTGCGCCGGCTTGGCATGTTAGTGGTGTTGATGGCGGCCAGCGGCACTGTAGGCATCCACTATTTCAACACCTACCGGGACTTCAGCCTGGTCGCGTTTGGATTGGCCGCGGGCTGCTTGCTCTTGATCCCGATCGTGATCGCCAATTGGAAAGATCCGCGTACACGACTTAATTCGCGCCGGCGCAAGCTGGAAAGTGAAATGCGTGATCTGCAAACTGAAGGCAACCAGTACCACCAGCGTTACCAGCCGCTCGAATTGCAGATAAAGGCGCTAGAGGTGCACTACAACCGCATGATGGATTCCTGGGAGAGCGCGCGCTTGGTCAAACAGCGTATTGATAGCTTCATCGACGAGGCGCAGCCGCTACGTGACCGTGTCAACGAAATTCGGTCCGAGCTGGAGGACTTTCGTCAGCAGCGCGACAAGTTTCAGCGAAAGCTGGACCAACGACAAAAGCGCGGCGCATTTTTTCGCCGGATGCTGCTGCATGTCATGTTGGTCATCGCGAGCGGTGTGGTTGGTTTCTATTTTCATTACACCGCTAGGAATGATTACGCATCTGTCATTTACGGACTGGGAGCGTTTTTCATTTTGCTGGTGCCGCTCGCCTATATCGACTGGAAGAACCGCGATATGAAGCTTGAATCGAAGCTGCGCCAGCTCGAAACGAGCATGCGTCAATTGCAGACCGAAGGCAAGCAAGTGATGAAACGCTATCACCCCTTGGAGCTACAGATCAAGACGCTAATCGCGCAATACAAGCGCTTGCGGGCGGGCATCGAGAATATGCCCGAATCCCAGGTCGTCGCCTGATTGGTCCGCTTGGCTAGGCGGGGTCAATACGATAGATTGTTCCCGAATAATCGACAACATATATCTCGCCGTCTTCATCCTCCCCAAAACTACTGATGCGTAGCCCGGTCTCCAGAAACTTGCTCGTTTGCCATTCCAGATTGGCGTCTCGGTAGGAAGCCCAGATCAAGCCCGTACACCAGTCGCCGAAAAGATATACCGCCTGCAAATCGGGTATGGCTTCGCCACGATAGACATAACCACCTGCGACTGAACAGCCCTCGGAATGGCTGTAATCGAAGATTGGCGCGATGTAATTCTCGGCTGTGCCACTGCCAAACAGATTATTTCCTTCCCAGAGATTCCAACCGAAATTCTCGCCCCCCGCGCTATCGCCCGGCTGGAAGTTTACCTCTTCCCATTCTGCTTGTCCTACATCCCCGATATACATGTCGCCGTTTTGACGGTCGAAACTAAATCGCCATGGATTTCGCAGTCCGTAGACCCAAATCTCGTCAAGGCCATTGTCGTCATCCACAAAGGGATTATCGTTTGGAATCGAATATGGATTCCTGCCGTCGACATCAATCCTCAATATTGATCCAAGCAGGATCTGTGTGTTCTGGCCGGCGCCGAGCGGGTCATTACGAAAAGCGCCGTCACCCAGCGCAATATATAAATATCCGTCGGCTCCAAACGCAAGATGGCCTCCGTTATGTTCTTTATCGGGTTGGTCGACTTGAAGAATGATGGTGGCGCTACCAGGGTGGGCAATATTTGGATTGTTCGACGTTACATGATATCGTGCTACGACTGTGTCTCCATCGACGTCAGTGTAGTTGATATGAAGTCGTCCATTTGTAAGATAATTGGGGTGGAAAGCCAAGCCCAGCAGGCCACGTTCGGTGAGCAAATGTTCAAATGCGCTTTGAGTTAACAAGCCCTTGATATCGAGGAATGGAGGCTCCAATCGCACATCGTCTTCAATAACCCAGATCTTCCCAAATTGCTCGACAACGAATAAGCGATTGGAACCATCGCCCGCGTGCGTAACGAATACCGGTCGCTCGAAACCGTCGGCAACAGGAGTCAATTCTATCTGAGCGGGATCAGGTGCGGTCTCGCGCGTTATCCTCTGCGCGCGATCTTGCTGCCCAAGACTTGTGCCATGGATTACAAATGCGACCAGTATGAAAACGAAACTAACCATTCTCAATGCGAATCTTGTCCCCGGAAGCTGGAATATCCCAAGTGCAATAGGAGACGGACTACAGTGTCAGAATACTACGCAATTCCGAAGGCAAATCAAGTGGGATCGATGCGATATAACGCTCCGGCATAGTCGACTATGTAGAGCTCTCCGTCTTCATCCTCGCCAAAACTGCTAATTGCCATTCCGGTATTTGCGAACTCGTCCGTCTGCCAATTCAGGTCGAGGTCGCGGTACATGGCCCATACTCGGCCAGTGCAGTAATCTCCGAAGAGGTATACAGCTTCCAACTGAGGAATGGCGCTGCCTCGATAGACATAGCCGCCAGTCACCGAACAGCCCAGCGAATGCGGATACTCGAAGACCGGCGGGACGTGATCACTTGCGCTTCCACCGGCAAACGGATGCGTCCCTTCCCAAACATTCCAGCCGTAGTTTTCTCCACCGTTGCTGTCCGCCGGCTGAAAATTGACTTCTTCCCAAAGGTTCTGGCCGACGTCCGCGAGATACAAGTCCCCGGTATCGCGGTCAAAGCTGAAGCGCCATACGTTGCGCAGTCCATAAGCCCAAATCTCATCAAGCGCCGAATCGTCGCCCGCAAAGGGATTGTCCTGCGGTATCGCATAAGGCAAGGCGCCATCAACGTCGATCCGGAGTATTGATCCCAGTAGCAAGCGTCGGTTCTGTCCGGCGCCCAAAGGGTCATTGGCCGAGCCGCCGTCTCCCAACGCGATATATAGGTAGCCGTCCGGACCAAAGTCGATATGGCCGCCATTGTGATTGACATAAGGCTGCCGCAACTGAAATATAAGCTGGCCGCTTCCGGCGTCAGCGATGTCTGGATTGCTCAGTGAAACCTGATACCGAGCGACGACTGTGCTCCCGCTGCGATCGGTATAACTAACGAAGAAGCGGCCGTTGGAGTCATAATCGGGATGAAATGCCACACCGAGCAAACCCTGTTCGCTATAGGGACGGGTCGCTGATGCCGTAATCAAGCCGGAAATATCGAGAAATGGATCGCCCGAAAGTAGCCCATCTTTGATGATCCAGATCTTGCCCGTTTGCTCCAGCACAAACAGGCGCCCGCTGCCATCGTTCGCGTGCGTCACGTATAACGGGCGATCGAAACCGCCGGCGATTTCAGTTAATTCGACTAGCTCGGAGCTGGGCGCTGTATCGCGGGGAATAATCGGTTCTTCTGGTTCTTGGGCAAAGCTTACACCGAGGCAAAGGATAAAGGCTACCGCGATTGCCATCCGGGATTTCTTCATAGGGGCTCCTTCAGCTAAGGTCTGGAGTGCTGGCTTCTCGCCAGGTGCGTCAGGATTGCGTGGTTGTTGGTGCGTTCGGGCGCGTCGATTCTTTCGTCTCCGTGAATCAGTTTTAGGCAGCGAACCAAATGTGTCTCGATTATGAGTTGGCTGCGCGTACGCGATTTTAGCCAGCTTTCACCCCAGATTTCGGCCGCGACGCTGATGCAGTGCAAGGACTGCTCGGAAAGGTTTTGGTCCAGTCTGGTAGGTAACAATTCGTCGATGAGTTGCCAGCGCATATCTTGCCATTTACCAGCCGCGATAATAGCGCCCGCGAAGAGCACCACATTGCGCCAACGCGCATAATCGTGGCAGAGCAGCGCGACGATGTTCTCCGGGAAAATCCATCCCTCGGCGCTATGCGCTCGCAGACCGTCTGGCATTTCGCATTCGTCGTAGAATTCCAACAGCGCGCAGGCGGCGAGGTACTCCTGGATGGTTAAGTGCGGGAAGCGGTACAGATTGGGTGAATCGGCGACTAAAATGCCGTTGCGAGTCGCCAGGTATTCAAGAACGTCTTCGATGCCGGCACCCAAACCCCCACCCTGTGATTGTTGCTGCAGCAGTTTGTCCAGCAGCCTCGGGCGATCGATAATCGTGGGATAGCGCTGGTAGGTCTGCTGTTTCGAATGCAGCTCGAATGCGATCAGTTTTAGTGCCGCGCGCATCCGATCCAGATTGATGTTGGCGAGTTTCTCGTGCAGCTTGTCCGCCGGCGACGGGATGTTCCAACGATCAAGCAACTCGACCGTATGCTCGTAAAGTTCGGCGCGCTTGTCTGGCAGCTGTTTGTAATCTTCGTGAATCAGGGTCAATAGCGCCAACATAAGTGGCTGGCGGGCCAAAGGCCAAAGCGCCCGGTTCTCTCTGATTGCCTTGTAAAGATCTGCAGCCATGGACACGGACTGTTTGGCCGCAACCGCCCGGCCGCCCAATGCGCTGGGACGGTTTTCAGCCACGTTGGCATACCAGCGCTCGATATAAGTTTTGACCTGGTTCCAGGTGAATGGCGCCAGCTCGGCGGAAGCGAAGCGCTCGGACAAGCGCCAGCGAGAATCGTGACGATAGGCGTAGGTGCGGCTTGTCACAATTACGCGACAAGTGGGAAAGCGATCTGCCCAGTTTTCGATAATGCGTTGCAAGATGATCCGATCATCTGCTTCGTATACTTCGTCCAGTCCGTCCAGAACCAGCAAGCTGCCATGTGTTGGCACGTCGGTCTGAGTAAGATAGGCTTCCAGGTGATCGGCCAATTTGCCGGTGGTTCTCTTGACATATTGGAGGAGACTCTCGGACGAGCTTTCCGCTAGCGAGCGCGGAAACAAATCGTCGGTATTGCAGAAGTCGCGCAAACTGGCATAGATGGGCAGGATGGGCCCGTGAATCCAGGACGCGCCCAACATCTCCAGCCCCTTGACCTTGTCTTGGCGCTCTGCCCGGGGATCACATGCGTAAGCCAGCGCCGTGACGATGAAGCGGCATAGCGAGCTTTTGCCGGTTCCGGCGGCGCCTGTAATCACAATCAGAGGATGCGCCGAGATTACTTCAAAGACGGACTCGCGAACGTATCCCATGTCCTTTTCGATCGCCTGGTAGCGGCGCGCGTTCAGTTCCTCGATGCCAACTGAATTGAACGAGCGCTGATCAGTCCAGATGTCGACCGGTGTATATAACTGATGCAGCATGGCTGGCGTGTGATGCTGCGAGGCGGGATGGATGGTCGTGGTCGGGATGTTCCACTCGCTGCGGACCGCCGCCAGGTAGTTCTTTAGCGCCGCTTTGCTGCCGGTGTAGTGTTCAGCGACGATGTTGACATCCTGGCCGGCAAAAATTACGTGTCCACCGGCGGATATTGAGCCGGCTTGGACCCTCACGGCCGAGGGATAATTGAGGTTTTCACGCATCGTTTCCAGCAAGTTGCGCGCGAACTGAATCGCCATGGCGCCTTGATTTGCCGAGCCATCCAATCCGCCTGTTGCCACGATCAACCAGTCGAGGCCGACGAGCTCATCGGTCCTAAGGTTTTCTGGCGCGAGTTCTTGCCCCGCAAGGTGCTCCGCTGTACGTGTATAGTCGCGGTCGCGATAGATCTCGGTCAGGCGCTTGCTGAGCGGGCCACTGTAGCGGAATTGTTTGAGCAGCCGGCGCAGCAGGTTGAGTTTGGTCTGCGGATTAGGCAAGACTGGCGTGAAGACCATCATCACCAGTTTCTGATATGGCGAATCCAAAGTGGAGTTGTCCGCCAGTTGTTTCAGGCTTCTCCAATTCGCTTGGACGAATTTGCGCCAGGTTGTTGACGAAGTGATAAGCGCCGGATGCCGGGTCGGTTGCGCCACCTGGGCGATGGCCTTTGGCTGCTGATGTCCAACAGGGCGATTCATGACTTGGCAATTGTCATTTCTTGGCCGGCCGCACGTGGGATAGATCAGCCATTAAATCTTCTTGGCCGAATTGTGCCGCCGTATGGTTTCGTGAAAGTTGACAGCGACTTCTCCAAAACTGGCGAGGATCGCGCCGACCAAGGGTTGATCAAAGAGTGTGAGCGCGGCAGCCGCCAGCGCAGGAGAAAACCGCAAAAGCGACTTTGCCGCGCGCAGCAAGATGCGTGGATTCGGCTTTTTTTCCTTTGTCAACTGCGCCTCGACCGTTTGCAGGTCATGCATAGCGGCTTCTTGCAGTTGCGGATTGAGATTTTCTTGCTTGATCGTACCTTCGACATCGCGGATACCACGAATCATCATGTCCAGTTCTTGCGGCGTGGTTTCCACGCCACCGACAGTCACGGTCTGATTCGTGTGCTGAGCGACATCGCCACCAGTCTGCACGTGCACCTTGCCGTCGCGCCCTGCGAAGACTACGTGCCCGGTAACCGAGAGATGATCAATCTCGATATTCAGATCACGCCGGTACGGCATTTCGTTCTGCAAACTACGTTCGGTAGAACTCATCTTCGTTGTTCCTTGGCATCCGGTGACGGTTTCATCATATCAAGGAATTTGGTTTCAGGCGAATAGCTATATATCCCAGTTAGCGATTAGCAGCATAGCACGGTGATTAGGGAAGGCCTACAAGGCGGATACCGATAGACGAATACCGCACGCGCGGTTCCAGATAATAGCGAAACGAGGTCTGCGCGCGATCGCATGGGCTGACAAAGCTTCCGCCCGCCACCGCTCGTCTTTGGTCGCGTCCTTCTTCCGTTGCCGACGCTGTATTCATCGTCCACTCCCAAAGGTTCCCAGCCATGTCGTAAACCCCGTAGGGACTTACTCCCTTGTGATAGCGGTTGACAGGTGTCGTCATCTTGAGCCCGCTTTCCATTGTATTGCAATGCTCCTCATGATAGTCGTCGCCCCAAGGGAAATAACGGTCGTCATCTCCTTTGGCGGCGCGCTGCCACTGCGCAACGGTTGGCAGCGCAACCTTCATCTTGAGCAGGCTGCCCAGCCAGTTGGCGAATGCCATTGCTTCGTACCAGTTTACGTTTTCACGCGGGCGCTCGTCGCCAGAAAAGCGGGATTCGGCGATGCCTTTGCCTAGATTGAACCAACGCAACGCATGAGCGGAGAAGTTCCACCAGCGCGCGTTCTTATAGCCGTCTTCCGCTTTGGCAAAGATATCGAATTGAGCATTGGTCACTGGATACATGCTCATGACAAAATTATCGACCTGGACAATCATTTCGCCAAAGTCTTCGTCAGCGCCAACGATGCTGGAGATAGCCACGGTGCCGTAGGGAATATCGCACCACTGTAACATGGGCAGGATTTCCTCTGCGGACGACTCGTCCGCAACGGTATTTTGTGGCGCCAGGGTTTGATTGCTCACGGCGCTGTGCCTGTTGCCAGCGGCATGCGGCAGTTTGACAACCTGGCTACTGAAACCCTGCGCAGGCTGTTCTTCCCGAGTATCCGGTACCGGAGGCGCATCAACGATTTGACTGTTGAATCGTTGTACGTTTTGAGTAGTGGGCGCCGGTCTGGAATTGTTTTTGCCGCGCACAGTGATTGATTCTTTGGAATTGCAAAGCCGGTGCAAACCTTGCGGGTCATAGTCACCGAATTCTCTGGTGAATTCGGCAAGCGCCTCGCATGCCATTTTGCGCGTACTTTCGAAGGCGAAAAGCGCCACGATATGCTGGTATTCGCGCTGTACCTCGCGCTTTTGCGACCGTTCGGCAACCGCGGTTTCGGCGATTCGCAGGAGATTGTCCAGTCGGACGAACCGCGATTGATAACCACTGGCCTGCGCCTGCCGCAACAACACAATCGCATTGTCATAGTCGCCTTTTTCCAAGGCGCGTACCGCATTGCTCACCAGTTCTACGGGACTCGAATTGGAGATTGGGCTGTCGCGTGTGGGCCTGGTCGTCACGGGAGCGGGACCCAACGCTCCCTGTCTGCGCTCGACTACCAGGATTGAATTCAACAACTGCGTGACATTTTCGACAGTTAGTCTTTCCGACAGATCAACATATTGCCAGTCTCTCATCCTGTCCGGCAGTACAGTGTCTTTGTTGATCAGCACCGGGATGATGTGGCGTTTGAGCCGACGGGCGATTTCCAGTTCCCGCCGGCAGTAAAGCGACGCGACAGAGTCTGGCGAAAGCAAATAAATGAATACCTCGCACCAATCAAGACGTCTCAGAATCTCTTTCCACCAGTCCTGGCCCGCATATAGCCGCTGATCGTACCAGACATCGTGAGCGTGCAAGGTCTCGATGATTCGGATGCAATATGGTTTGTCCACCCGAGCGTAGCTGACGAAGATTTTCATGCTTCAGTCCGGTTCTCCAGCTGCCGCCCCTGTTCAATCGCGGCTTTGCTCTCCGGTGTGTCGATTCGCCGCAAAGCCAAGATGGCGAAATCTCGGATGGACTGCTCTTCCCAGGCTGGCTTTTCGTCGTCACTCAACAGCCGCGCCAAGGTCGAAACATCGTTCGCATCAAACAATGGGGACAGGGTCTTGGTCGCGTACCAACGCAGGTGGATGAAGTCATCGTTCAGCGCATGGAGGAGATATTCACGCGCCAGGTTTGGGCTAATCCGGTGAATTGACTTGAGTGCGGCCAAGCGCACGAAGCTGTCGCTGTCGTTCTTGAAGGCATCGCCCAAAGCTCGTATCGCCGGCGACTGTCGCAAGTCGCCGAGCGCTTCCGCAGCGGCCTCTCGTACCGCTTTCTGCGGACTGCTCAATAGGGGTGTCATCTTGTCAACGGTGTCTGTCGCGTTGTGTGCTACCAGTGCGCGGATCGCGGCTACTTGCACAATCCAATTGGGATCGTTGAGCAGGACCGACAGATGACGCTTCGCGTCTGCCTGTGGCAGCCAAGCCAGAGCTTCTGATACCGCCCAGCGAACGTGCCAGTTCTTGTCATGTGCAGCATCGCAAAGCAAGCGTAACACAAGGGTATGATTTCTACCGCGCAAGTGCTTGGCAAACTTTCGTAAGAACTTTGCCGCCTTCTGCGTTCGTCCCCAGTCATCATCTCGCAGCAGGTCCAGCGTCCGCAGGATCTTTTCCTCGTCGCTAAAAGTCTGGCCAGCTTGCGCGTCTGAATCGTCTGACCGGTCGCTCAAGGTTGGACCAATTGGCGCGTCCATATCGTCAATCGCGGCGCTATCTGATATCGCTGAAGTTGCTTTTGCGGCAAGCTGCCCTATAGTTTCAGATTCATTGCGCGCGCGCCTTCGGTCATTCCGTAGCCTGGAAAGCGCGCCAAGCGCAGGCGCATATTTGCCAGCTCGCAAGATATCGATCGCTGCGGCGACAGTGCTTGCGTTGTCACTATCAAGCAATTCGAGCAAGTCGTCGAGCGCCAGATCGGGCGTGTCCTTTAGCAATTCTGTTACCGCATCGACGACTGCTTGTTGAGGGTCGGACAAAGCTGCGATGAGCGCTTTGCGCGCCGCCACCTCTTCCGAATAGCGCCAGATGATTTCGTATGTCGCCAAGCGCACAAGCGTTTCGCTGTCGCTGGTCATATCAAGCAGATGCGGCAAGGAATTGGCGGCCGGATACTCAGCTAGACGTGTCAGCGCCTGGTGACGCTGTTGCCAGTTTTTATCCCTCAGTTGGCGCTCAATGTCGTCGGGTATGCCGTCGTCCGGCGGCGCCAAGGCAGGTGGAAGCTCCGCTTGAGCGCTAAAGCCGTCCAACAATTGGTCGCCATAAAGAAGTGCGCCAAGATTGCTGCCAGCGATTACTGTGGATTCCGGCGGGTTTTCCAGTACCTGTTGGATATCATTCAGCAACGGTTGGAATTGTTCACGGTTTGGCAAGTGCTTGATTGCCTGCCCCAGAAGGTCTCGCATCTGCCCGGCATTCTTGTGGCGCGCGATCGCCAATTGAACGGTCTCCGGCAAGTCAACGTTGCCGGCTGCCAACTGTGCCAAACCAATTGCCAGATCTGCCTCATCGTGATCTACCATCATTTGGTAGAATTCGGGATTGAGCGTCAGGCGTCCCTCATTGGCCAGGGCGAGCAACCCGCTTGATACGGCTCTGGCGCGCGCGCGCAGCGCGTCCACGACTACATCAAGATGTTCAGGATTATCTTGTGACCAATGCATTAGGCTGACCAGAATGTCGGAGTAGGCATAATTCATCAGGGCGAGCACGATCTCATCCTGACGCAGCGTTTGTCCGGTTTCAAGATAGTCCAGCAAGAGAACCGCAGTTGGCAGATACTTGATCTCGCCGAGCATCCAAATTGCATTGGCCTGGACGTGTTGGTCCGGGTTTTTCGTCAGTTTGACAAGATACGAAACGGCGAGCCATAGCTGGTATTCCGAAATGGTTTCGATAACCGGCGTTGGCGAACCACGGTCGATAGATGCGACTTTTTCAACGAAAGCGATCGACAAGTCAAGTGGCAGCGCCAATACTTCGCTCCAGAGCCACAGTTGAATAGACTTGTCGTATCGCGTCATTTGGCCGATCAGCGATTCCGCCGTCTTCTCGACGTCAGGCAGGCTATGGATGCCGGCGCGAAAAGCTCCTTGCGCGGTGGCGTTCTGTGACGCGAGTTGAACCAACTTGTGGATCAAACCCTCTTGCGCTGTCTCGAACAGGGTCGGATGACGTTCCAGGCACGCGTTCGCAAGGAATGGGTCGGTCTCGGCAATTTGTTCAATGACGTCCGGGCGTTCTTCGTCAGCCAGGTTGTCGACCAGAATCAGGATCAACGGGTCCCATTTTTGCCGAGTGCGGACGCCCGAGGCTGTAAACTGGGGCACGGTCAAGTAACGTTGGAAGCCATGCTTGCTTATATGTCCAACTGCCAAATACCACTGGTAAACGGCAGAGCGAAATCGCAGGTAAGCTCCGACTTCGTCCAATAGTCCGATCTCTATTGAGAAGTCGACAAGCGCCTTTTCAGATCTTTGCTTTTCTGCCTCGTCGCGGGGAATCAGATGGTGTGTTTCCAACTGCATCATGTTCCAGGCGAGGTTGCGCAAAAAGCCGATTAGTTGTTTGCCATCAACTTCTTGGCCAGCCGAACGAAGTTGCTGACTGCGCGAGACAATCAATGCGGGCAAAGGATTGCTGTGCCATTGGTTGACCGCCAATGCTGTATCTGCAGAAAGAAGCTCGATCCCAACCGCCAGATGGTCGAGCTGATTGCGCTCTATGGCAGGCTGTTGCTGGCGCAAAATCTGCCTGAAGCTATTAAGTTGTTCCAACGTCAAGCAGGCCGTGGCGAACTTCAATGCCAGACCTGGCGTTAACGGTGCAGGAGACAAAACAACTGATTCCGGGTCACTTGAGGTTTGTTGGGCCCCAAGCAAGACGAATCTGTGATCGGCGTTGGCCGAGATCCAGGCGCTCAATTCGCTCGCATAGGCGGGAAATCGCTTGACCAGTTCGGTCCAATTGTTCAAGAAGAAGACCGCCAGATTGCTCCCCAGCCAATGTTTCCAATAAGAAATAAGCTGCCATTCGCTTTCCATGAACGAAGACAACGATGAGGACGATTCATCCCATTTCGTCAGGTCCAGCCAAATAGGAACGGCAGCATGACTATCGCGTAGCGCAGCATGTGCATGGGTGAGACCGAGCAATCGCGCAAAAAATGTCAAACCGCTTTCGCCGTCGCCTATAAATAAAAAACTACCTTCGCCAGCCGCCCACTGCCACAGATCATCAATTGCCAAAAGGGACTCTCCGTGACCAGCAGCAAACTCCCAGTCCTGTAAAAGCTGTGCGGGGTAGGCGCGCGGTCGAATTGGCTGAGGCGACTGTCCAGACTGGTTGCGAAGCGACGTCCAGGCAGCCGGGAGTTTGGCCAGGCTAAGCTCGGTATCGGCAATGTAGTTTCGTAGATAATTAGCGCGTTCGCCGGTCTGCTGCGTCGCTTCAGACTGGGGTATCTGGCTGAGCAAGTTTTCGACGCTGAGATCGTCAGGCTCATTAAACCAGCGGCGAAAGTCGATCCAGTCATCAAAAGCGAAATCAGCAATTTTGTCCGTTGAGAAGTCGCGCGGAATGACGGCGATTACCGGAACGCTTCTGTTGCGAAAGTGCTCATATTCCCGCCGGCAGTATTCGGTTTCGAGATAGTCGTCGGAAACGATGACAAGAACACCGGTCGCTTGATCGTATGCCCGGCGGATTCGTTCCTGCCAGTCTTCGGTCGGGCTGATCTCAAAACGGTCGAGCCAGATATTTCGATAATAGCGTATCAGCAAATTCGAAAGCTCAAACGCATACGACAGATCAATGTTGTGATAGGAAACAAAAATCAAGCTCTCGTTGATAACGGAACCTCGTGCTTCGTCTAGGGTTCTTTGTCCTCCCTTCGATTATACTATCGGCCGGCGAGGGTTCAAACGAAATAGACAGCCAATCTTGCTCTTACGCTTTTCCATATTGCGATCGCTGTCTTAATATTGCTAGACACGCGCACACATTGGGATGAATCCATCAGCGCCTTCATTACTGTGAGGCAATGCGATACGATGTTTGCCTTGGACTGCTAAAACCAGCGACTCGAAACGAATGAACAGAACGCAGATGTTTCGTGGGACCCTTTATGGCATCGGGGCTGCCAGCATTTGGGGTAGCATGTACGTCGTATCGGACGTTGTGCTGATGGTGATTCCGCCATTCACATTGCTCAGCTTGCGCCTTCTGCTGGGGCTGGCAGCACTGTGGCCCTTGGCCCGGCGCAATGGCGAGTCCCTGCCAGCGCCGAGCGTCTTGCGGGAATTGCTCTTGGTCGGGCTGATCGGCCTGGGACTTAGCCTCGGCGCTCAGTTCGTAGGAACCGACCTGTCAACGGCGGTTAACGGGGCGCTTGTGACAAGCGCGTCGCCCGCGTTTGTCGTCTTGTTTGCGCTACTGGTACTCAAGGAGAAGCTGACGCCGCGGCGCGCGATCGCCCTTGTGCTGGCTAGCGCGGGCGTGCTTGTGATATTAGATCCGACCGCAGCGAATTTTCAGCAAGAAACTTTCGTAGGCGATGTTTTCCTGGTGATTGCGGCTCTGACCTGGGGGCTCTATTCGGTGCTGGTGCGACGCGTCTCGATTCGTCACCGGCTGCATACCTTGACCATAACGGTCGTCGGATTGCTTGGTGGCTTACTGCTATCGCTGCCAGCCAGTATGCTTGAACTGTCATCCAATCCCATCGGTTCACTCGATGCTGGAACTGCGCTTGGTGTCGCCTACCTGGGTTTCGTCTCGACAGCGTTCGCCTTGCTGCTGTGGAACCGCGCTTTCTCATTAGTACCGGCCACGGTCGCTTCACTATTCTTCTTTGCGCAGCCTGTGTCAGGCGCGGTGCTGGCGGCCGTCTTTCTTGGACAAACGCTGACCTTCCGCTTGGGCCTGGGTGGCGCGTTGATTGGGGTGGGTGTGCTGCTTTCGGTATTGCGGTCGTCGTCTGATACTACATCTTAAGCAGCTCTTGCGCTTCCGCAGCCATTTCTAGCAAACGAAATCGGCGTACCTCGGCAAAAAAGTCCGCCACCGCATCTATGTTTTCACTCTGGAAGTTCTCCAGCAGTCTTTGATGGTTGGACGGGTCAATCAGCAGGTCTATGTCCTGCTTCACGCCGGCCAGTCCTCGCAGCACCATGGCGCATGTAAAGCCAAGTCTTGCCAGCTTGGCGTCGCCTTGCCAACCGGCCTCTCGCAGCCCGCCGACGTAACCCGCAAAAACGACCTTGTCAAGCTGCTGAGCCTCGGCCTGTGAGAGCCTTTCGTGATAGATGCTGACAGCCACTAGTGAAACAAGATCTTCGCCAATTGCCGCATGACCGACCACCGCCCAATCGATCAAAACCACGTCCCGCCGACGATGCAATATGTTTCGGCGAAATGCGTCGATATGGCACAGTGTTTTCGGCAGCGTACCCAGAGCGTTGACAAAGGCATCGCGTTCACTCCAGATTTTCTGGATTTCCGCTTTTGCCTCAAGCGGCAAGGTTCGGCCAGCCAGTGGGTTTTGCAGGTAGCCGTCGAGGTTGTCGAATGTTTCAGCCAATGCCGGCACGATGGCACAATGCCAATCGTGAGTGAGCCATTTGTGGTCGGGCAGGTCTCGTCCTTGCAGATAGGCGCCGTTGAATCGGCCCAGTCGCATTGCGATGTTATGGTAGTCGGCGAGGGACCACTCAACCTTCACGTCGACGATATCTTCCATCCAAATCCAGCAACAATCTTCAAAGTCCTCTTCGGCATATATCTTCGGCGTGGCAAAAGAATGCGCTGGCAGGTTGGCCAGCATGCGGGACCGGTAGACTTCGTATTCGCGCTTCCAGTAATAGGGTGATCGCTGGTTTTCCAGTGGGCGTCGATAAAGGATCTTGAGAATCAGCGACCAGGATTTGTCATCAGTAGTGAACCCGCGAAAGCGATAGATCGCTGTCCCGCCTTTGGCGCCCCCATAGCCGCCATGAACCGGCTCTCGTCTCCAGGACCGCAATCGTATGGACGAGTCGCCGAGCGACACGCGCACAATGGCAGTCAGTTTGGCCTTTGAAATCGATTCAAGACGCTGGTCAAGCTGTTGTTCAGGATGGCTGAACATAGTCGCTCAAGCGCTTCAGTATAGGACCGTCTAATCAATGCCCAGATAGGTCTTCTGCACGGTTTCGTTTTTCTGCAAGTTCGCGGCGGTATCGCTGAGTACGACCTCGCCGCTTTGCAAGACATAGCCACGGTCCGCTATCTGTAGGGCCATGTGCGCGTTCTGTTCGACTAATAATATTGTGACGCCTTCACTTTTGATGCGCTGCACAGTATCAAACACGCCGTCGACCAGGACCGGCGCCAATCCCATCGACGGCTCATCGAGCAGGAGCAAGCGAGGGTCGGACATCAAGGCCCTCGCGATGGCCAGCATTTGTTGTTCGCCGCCGCTCATGGTGCCGGCAAATTGTTTTTTGCGCTCTTCCAGCCGGGGGAACAACTCATAGACGCGATCAAGATCTTTTTTAATACCCTTGTCACGCCTTGTATAGGCGCCCATGTCCAGGTTTTCCTCGACGGTCAGTTTTGCGAATACACCGCGACCTTCGGGCACCATCGAAATCCCCTTTGACACCAGCAGATCAGCGCGCGTCGACGAGATTTCTTCACCATCATAGAGCACGGTGCCGTCACGCGGTTCCATCAATCCCGAGATGGTTCGCAGGGTTGTCGTCTTCCCGGCGCCATTGGCCCCGATCAAGGCAATGATTTCGCCTGACTCAACCTCGAAGGAAACACCCTTCAGGGCGTGGATATTGCCGTAGAAGGTGTGGATATCGCTGACCTCTAAAAGTGCCATGGTCTCTTCCTGCTTTTCGCTAGCTGGCCAGATTCTTGCCCGCGCTGGCCGCTGCGCCTCGTCCAAGGTAGGCTTCGATTACATCGGGATTGTTTTGGATTTCTTCCGGCAATCCCTCGGCAATTTTTCGGCCATAGTCGAGAACGGTAATATGTTCCGAGATATCCATGACTACCCGCATATCATGTTCGATCAATACAACCGTGATGCCCACTTCGTCGCGCAGTCGGAGAATGAAATCCGTCGTTTCAATGGTTTCGCGTGGATTCATGCCAGCTGTGGGTTCGTCTAGCAAAACCAACTTCGGCTTGCTGGCAAGCGCGCGACCGATTTCCAGACGCCGCTGATCGCCGTATGACAGATTTTTGGATGTCATGTCACCCTTTCCTTCAAGTCCGACGAATTGAAGCAGCTCACGTCCGCGATGCTCGGTTTCGTCATCTTCTTGACGCGTCGAAGGCAATCCAAGTATTGAACCGAACCAGGACGACGTGAGATGCGGTTCCTGGCCAACCATGATGTTCTCGATAGCCGACATATTGCTGAATAGCCGGATATTCTGAAATGTCCGCGCTATCCCGGAGCGCGTAATCTGGTCAGGTGACTTGCCGTCAATGCGGTTTCCGTCAAATACAAGTTCGCCTTCGTCGATCTGGTAGAAGCCGGTAATGCAATTGAAGAATGTCGTCTTGCCAGCTCCGTTCGGTCCAATGATGCTGGCGATAGAACCTTCCGGGATGTAAAAGTCGAGATTGTCGACGGCGACCAGACCGCTGAAGCGCTTGGTCATGCCGGTGGCAACGAGGATCTTCTTTTGCCCGCCTTTGGGTTTTTCTGCCATGAGTGAGTCTTTGCTTTCCTCTAGGTTTAGTCTCCGGCAGCGGCTTTTGCCTTGACGCCAGCTCGCATCTCGTGCGTGACAATCTTCGTTGGTATCAAACCCTGCGGGCGGTTAACCATCATCATGATTAAGAGCGCGCCGTACAGAAGGAAACGGAAATCCGAAAACTCGCGCAGCAATTCTGGCAAGCCAATCAAAACTACGGCGCCCACCACGATACCGGGATTACTGGCGATTCCACCAACGATGATCAGACTCAGTACATTTATGGAGATGAATACGGTGAAGCTGTTTGGGAATACGCTGCCGACTTTGGCGGCAAAGATGGCGCCGGCAACGCCACCGGTAGCCGCGCTCAACGTAAATGCCAACAGTTTGGCGCGCGCGGTGTCAATGCCCATCGCGGTCGCGACGTCTTCGTCTTCGCGAATCGCCATCCATTGGCGCCCGGTACGTGAATTGTTCAAGCGAATGGAAACAAATAGCGTGATCAGGCATGCCACCAGGACGATATAATACAGTTGTTCTGGATTTCGCAATTCCGTGCCAAGAAAGATCGGTTTGGGGATTGCCTGTACGCCTTGAGCGCCTCCAATCAGCGACTTGAGCCAGTCGGAGATTGCCAGTTTTCCGATAATCTCGCCAAAGCCCAAGGTCGCTATAGCCAAATAATCGCCGCGCATACGAAGAACCGGCACAGCGAACATGAAGCCGGCAAACATCGCTGCCAGCAGGGCGACCGGAATCACCATCCAGAAAGAGAAGGTGCCTTTCATCAGACCCAACGGTCCTATGGAGGTCATTACGGCGAGTATGTAAGCGCCGACTGCATAATTGGTCACATAACCCAAATCAAGCAGGCCAGCCAAGCCGATCGCTATATTGAGCCCGAGTCCCATCAAAACGAACAATCCGATGGTGACTGCCACATCGCTCAAGGTGCGTCCGATCAGCCAGGGCAGCATCAAAAGAATTGCGACGAAGATGACAGTTCCAATCGTGTTTGTCGCGCGTCGTTGCTGGCCGCCCAGATTTTGGAATCCTTCACGCGCTTGTGCCCCGAACGCAGCCCACAAGTAGCCAATGACTGTGCTAATGACTAATAGGCCAAGCGCGGCGCTCTGCCGCATTGTATCGCGCCGGAACATTTGATTGAGCGTGTCACGCTCGAGGTTTTCTTTCAGGACCAGCCGAACGGTTTCGCCAAATACGCCGACGAGCAAGGTTACGGATAGACCGTAGAACAAGGCGCGGCGCGGCGTCCTCGGGACGTAGTAGCACAGCGAACCAACAAGCCCGGCTACAACCGATGCAAAACCCAAGGCAAAAATGCCGGTCATCAGTTCATTGCGATGATCAAAGGTTACGACGTCCACCCAGTCGCGGTTGATGTTGACCAGTACAGAGCGCAGTTCACCTTTGACTTCGAAAATCAGCGCCAGCGAAAACGTCACGATGCCTAACAGCACAGCAACCAAAACCCAGCTGCCGATCACCGTAAAAGCCTCGTTGCCGATTCGGTACATTTGCCAGGCAAATACAGTCGCGACTAAAAATGGGACAAGCCGCAAGGACCAATCCAGCAGGAAGCGAAACTCATCCGAATTGAAGAGCAGCATTATGACAGTTGGTAGCGCGGTTAGCACACCGATGATGATTCCACCGCCCAGCACGACGATCGGGCCAGCGCCGGTTATTCCAAGCCTGTTAGCGGCTACATAGCCAAACATAAACGGCGTAAGCAACAGCACTATTTGACCTAGGGTGATGAAATCGTCGACGACTTCACGTTCATGAAAAGCAGCGATCATACCGACGGAGCCAGTGAACAAAATCAGCGCGCCGGATAGCAAGCCCAATGTGATTATGGTGTGCCTGGTTTGAGTACGACTGACATTCATGATCGGCTCCCCCTAGGCTTTCTTCTCTGACAGGCGTTCGCCGAGAATGCCTTGTGGGCGGAAGATCAATACCAGCACCAGCATGGTAAAAGCAATCACATCTTTCAGTTGATTTGCGCCAGGTATTCCCAGACCTGCCAATACCAGATTCGGACCGATCGCTTCGATCACGCCGAGGAATAAGCCACCAAGCATGGCGCCCGGAATATTGCCGATGCCACCTAATACAGCAGCGGTAAAGGCTTTGATTCCAGGTATGAAACCCATGAAGGAGTAGACGCCCTGCGGCCGGAACATGCCGTTGATGACACCTGCGGAACCTGCCAGAAACCCGCCGACACCAAAGGTAAACAGAATCACCCAATCAACGTCGATGCCCATGAGGCGGGCGACTTCCTTGTTTTCCGATACCGCGCGCATAGCCTTGCCGATGCGGGTGCGTTCCACCAGCCAATACAAGCCAAGCATTAGAATTAGCGCTGAAACGAATACGAAGATCTGCACAGTTGGGATTCTTATGGAACCAATTTGTAGCGCACCTTGCAATGCTTTGACCTGCGGATAAGCCTTGAAACCCGAGCCGTAGAGTCCGCGAAAAGTATATTGTAAAAAGAAGGAGGCCCCGATTGCGGTGATCAGTGGCACCAGGCGGGGGCTGCCGCGAAGCGGGCGGTAAGCGATACGTTCCAGTAAGATCGCCACTGTCATCGATACCAAACCCGCAAACATGATCATCAGCAAAATCGCGAGCACTGGGGATTGATTCAGAAATCCGGTTCGATTGAAAGCGTCGGCAAGGAATACGGTTGAAAACGCCCCCGCCATAAAGACTTCACCATGCGCGAAATTGATCATCAAGAGGATGCCGTAGACGAGCGTATAGCCCAATGCAATTAGCGCATAAATACTGCCTTGAGAAAGGCCCGCAATGAAAAGGTTAACCCATTGCGCGAATGAGATCCGACCAGACGACAGAGTTTTCCAAGATCCGACGATGATTGCGAGTACGATAAGTATCCGTAAGACATTGATAATGAAGTCAACCCAAGAGAACTCATCAGTTTTCCAATTGAACATATGCAACATCGCTTTCTATTATCTGTCCAACAGAAGCGTCTAAAGATGAGTCCAGCGGCGGTCTTGCTATTTCGACCTTGAAACCCGGTCGCCCGACAATCACCACACGTCGATTCAACCAATTTGCACTTGAACAGGATAGTCCGTTCGATCTGCGCTGAATTACTCTGACGTGCTATTCGAAAAACTCCAGAAAACCGGCGGCGGCCAATTGTCGTCATAGACTTCCGCTTCGGTGATCTCAAAAATCGCTAGCGCAGTGCCCGGCGCACAATCACCGGCAAATGGAGATTCCTCCTGGCATGTTAAACTGCCAGTCAAACCAGGGTAGTTCTCCGTTGCGGCGATCGCATCTCGAATTGCTTGCCTGCCAATGATCAGGCCGCCGTCGTCGGTGATCTCGGCGACTGCTTCTACAGCATTGAGAAGCAGATTGGTGGCATCGTAGGCGTGCGCATGATAACCGCTTGGCGGGCTGCCCCCGTATTCTTCTTCCCAGCGGACGAGCAATTGCTCGTAGGCATCGCCCGTAACTAGGGGCCCGGATACGAAAACGCCGATGGCCGCGTCACCGGTGTTTTCCGGGAAGCTGGCCACAAAGCTCGCGCCGCCGCCAATAATGATGGTGTCTTCCAGCCCGGCAACGTGTTGCATTTGGGCTGCGAAGAAATTCGCCTCTGGCTCGAACAATGGCACATATACGATGTCCGGTTTGTAAACGGCGATTTCGGTCAGGATGGACGCCATATCGGTGTCGCCTTTGTTGACCGCGCCCTTGAAGACGACTTCGCCACCCAAGTCTGCAAAGGTATCGGCGACAACGCGGGCGAGTCCTTCGGTGTAAGGATCACCGTCATGCACGGTAGCCAGTTTGCTGGACCCAAGGACGTTTACCGCAAATTCTGCGTTGCGCATACCCTCGACCAGGCCGTTATGGCTGGTGCGGAAGTAGCCGGGCAGGTGTGAACCACCGCTCGCCACATCCTCGTTGGTCAGGCTAGGCGACGTATTTGAAGGCGCAATCATCACCATGCCCGCGTCGCTAATAATGGGCATGGCGCCTTGCGCCGCGCTGGAGCAGTTTGTACCGATAGCGCCGATGATGGTTGGGTCAGCGGATAGGCGCTGGGCCGCAGCCTGTCCACCTTCTGCGGAACAAAGGCTGTCCTCTACAACTAACTCAATCTCGCGTCCCATCAAAACACCGTCGCGGTCCATTATTGCGAGTTCGACCCCGCCGAGCGAATCATCGCCCAAATAAGTGACCGCGCCTGAAAGGACGAGCATGGCGCCAATTACGATGGGTTCATCTTCAGCGACAAGGACACAGCCCAGTTCGTCGTCACAAAGGTCGCCCGACTGTGAAGCGCCGATTAATGAAGTACTTATACTTATCAGAAGCGACAAACAAATGTATCGCGTCATTGTTGTTGTATTCCTATCGAAAGAGTCCGCGAACGTCAGACCATCGTAACGATGGCGCCACGATTTATCGCTACGGAGGGCGGACTCCTGAAGAGCAATCTGTCTTCTGCAACAGAGAACAAACCAGAGAATGTACTTGCTCTGGCTTGTTCTCTTGATTGGAGCAACAGGCTTAAGGCAGTATGGACTTTACTCGTCCATCATCGCCATGTTGCGATCCCAAATAATTGGCGGGGGCCAATTGCCATCGAGCTCGGCCTGTGTAATTTCGAAAATGGCCAAAGCTGTACCGGTTGCGCAGTCGCCGGCGAATGGCGATTCGCTCTGGCAGGTCAAGGAGCCTGTCAGACCTTCGTAACCTTCTACAGCCGACAGGGCATCTCGCAATGCCTGGCGCCCGACGACGATGCTGCCGTCGTCTGCCTCTTCGGCAACCGCTTCTACTGCATCAAGCAACATGTTGGTTGCATCATAAGAATGAGCGTGGAAACCGCTTGGCGGAACACCACCGTATTCCTCATCCCATTTCATCAGGAATTCGTCATAGGCGTCGCCGGTTACCGACGGACCAGACATGAAGATTCCGAGCGATGCATCGCCGGAGTTCGCAGTGAACCCAGCGACCAAACTGCCATCGGCAGTCATCATGACGGTACCTTCGAGCCCCGGTGTATTGACGAGTTGCGCGGCGATGAAGTTGGATTCGGGCTCAAACAGCGGGAAGTAGACGACGTCCGGTCCACTGGCGGCAATCTCAGTCAGGATCGCAGTCATGTCGGTGTCGCCCTTGCTAACAGCGCCCTGGAAAACGACCTCGCCGCCCAATTCTCCAAAGGTATCTGCCATGACAATCGCCAGACCTTCGGTATAGGGGTCGCCGTCGTGGATTGTAGCCAAGGTACCGGCTTGTAGCACGTCAACCGCGAATTGGGCAGCCATCGCGCCCTGGAACAGGTCGTTGTGACCGGTACGGAAATAACCTGGCAAGTAAGCGCCCCCGGCATCCGTATTATCGTTGGTCAAACGAGGCGAAGTATTGGATGGGGATATCATCAACATACCTGCGCTACTGATGATCGGCAGCGCACCTTGTGCGGCGCCACTACAGTTGGTTCCGACGATACCGACGACCGTTTCGTCCGCAGCCAGGCGTTGCGCAGCGGAGAGACCACCCTCTGCCGAGCACAGGCTATCTTCTACGACCAGCTCAACTTCACGTCCCAACACCATACCGCCGCGATCGGCAATTGCAATTTCTATTCCGCCACGTGAATCTTCACCCAAGAAAGACGTAGCGCCGGAAACAGTCAGCATGGCGCCTACAACGATCGGCTCGTCCGGTCTGACTTCGACGCAGCCAAGTTCGTCCATACAGTGTGAATCCGCGAACGCGGGCACGCTGTATGCGACGAGGAGACCAAAAACCGCTAGAAAAACTAATAGACGTTTCATTTCCTGCAATCTCCTTCCTAAGATGGACATGATCGTGCTTGGCACACGATTCAATCTATTATACCGAATGACTACAGTTCTGTATATTTGCTTTTACTAATTAAGATGTACCAAGCCATCGAGCTTAATCGTGCGAGTGTGCCCAATCATTGTTTCCATATTGGTCTGGAGATCTAGGTGGAGAGCTACGGGCGAGAACCAGCAAATGTATTGCTTCGAAACATTGAGCTTCTCCGATTGTTTTCTTAGAGTCTGTTGTACAATGACTGCCGCGAGGTTAGCAATGACTCCAACGCAATTGCGGTCTAAAACGGACATATCAGGCATGAAACTTCTGATGGTCGTGTCATCGTTGGATCTCACTCAGCCATATAGCGCCACCCCTGCTTGGTGGCAGCTGCTAAAGGGCTTGTATGAACTCGGCGTAGACATCATTGCCACGCCGTATCAGGGCATACCCATTGAAAGTTTGTGGTGGCGAAGTGAAGACAATCCTGCTCGCTGGCAAGGGGATGCCTTTCGTTTCCTGCGTGACAGGGTGCGCCGCCGCAGGAATCCAGGCTCGGACGCAGATTCCTCCGCGACTAGCAAGGAGTCTCTTTCGGACAAGGCAGTACGTGGCGCAGCGCAGGCATTCATAGCGCCGATTTGGCGTCGCCATCTGGAAAGAATCCTTGTAAAGAATCCGGATATTGACGCGTTGCTGTTTCTGACCACTCCGCTCAATCATCTGGTTGGTGTTCCCGGATACGTTTCGCGGAAATATGACGTACCTGTATTCTATTTTGACGGCGATGTGCCAGCTAGTTTGCCGAATATGCAGGGATTCTCTTCAGGCTTCCGTATCTACCAGGGAGCGGATGTTAATGAATATACGGCGTTCATAAGCAACAGTACCGGGGGCGAGACGCTCCTGCGGCAGCTCGGCGTCGAACGTGTTCATACGGTGTGGTACGGCGCCGATCCGGCGGTGTTCAGCAAAGTGCCTGTTGCAGCACAGGACATTGACGTGCTCTTTTATGGCCACGGACGTGAATATCGCTCGGAATGGATCGACAACATGATAACGGCGCCGTCCCGCCAGCTGGCCAACACGCGTTTTGCCGTGCGTGGCAGCAAACTGGGCGATATCGGCAAGAGCGAAGAGCTGCCATATCTGAGTTTCAGCAAGCTGCGCGAATATGTTTGCCGAAGCAAGCTTAATCTCTGTATCACGCGTGGCGCGCATGCAAGTGTTTACGGCTCCTCGTCATCACGTCCCTTCGAGTTGGCGGCAATGAGCGCGTGCGTCGTTGCCAATCCATATATGGGCTTGGAGACGTGGTTCGAGCCGGAAAAAGAGATTATCATCGTAGGTTCACAAGAAGAGGCGACCGACCGCTATCGATTCCTGCTGGATCACGACCGCGAGCGGGAGTCTATCGGCCAGGCGGCGCGCGAGCGAGTCCTCAAGCAGCACACGTTTCGTCATCGCGCGCGTGAGTTAGTTGCCATCATGCGCGAATACATGTGAGTCAGCCGACTCTTCAATTGAATTTCGACTTGAATGTCTTCATCCATGAAGGAGAATCAACGATGCCCGTAGATATTGCCAAGGCAAGTGATTTTGTCCATCGGCGAGGCACGCTATTTGAGCGTGCCTTGTTCGACTATTTGTTTGCTGGCGGAAGTGGAGAACGTGTTCAGGCCATCATCATGTGTTACAAGAATCCCGATGGCGGCTTTGGCCACGGCATTGAACATGACATCAAGGCGCCGCAATCGAACCCCTTGGCATTGGAATACTTGCTTACAGTGATGAAACATACTGGTATCGAGCCCGGCGCCATCCTTGAGGGCGCTTCGGACTGGGTCGAGAGCCAGATGGACGAGGCTGGAGATTTGCGCAATCCACCTGAAGCACGCGAGTATCCAATAGCGCCCTGGTGGCAAGAAACGGGCGGGCAAATGATGCCAGACAGCATTGTCGCCAACCTGACGTACTTCGGTTGCGCCAAACAATCACTGGTGCAGAAGACCAAACGGTGGGTGGCCAAAACGCACACGCTCGAGAGCATTCGAGCCAACGAATGGTTGTTCATGGCGTACCATACGGTCGATTTCTTTTTCACGATTGACGAGTTTCCCGACTTGGCGCTGTTTCGTCAGGCGACGATAGAAAATGTCGTCGAATGTGCGAAGAAAGCGCCAGCTGGCCAGTATGATTCGCTGTTTGCCTTCGCGCCGACACCGGATTCGATAATCGCTAAAGCACTGCCCGCCGGCTTACTGCAACGATATCTTGATGTTCTTGAAAATGTCCAAACAGAAGACGGTTGTTGGGTAGATCAGCATGACTTGCAGCAGTGGTGGTCCATGACAACCATTAATGTCTTGCTCGCCTTGCGACGCTTTGGCAGGTGGACTACCTCTTGATCACATAAGGCCGCCGGCAACTGTACCTGTGTTATACTCTTGACGATTCCCTTGAATGGAGTGCCAACCGTGGCTATTGACTTCATAATCGAATACGAATGCGTAGCCAAAAGCCAGTTGACTCCCGAAGGAATCCTTGAGCGTATCAAGGAAAAAGCACGCGCCAAAACCGTCATTCAATGGTTTCGGGAAGCCGGTGACGAGCGTCCACCGTCGGAAATGGGCTTTGAATTCAGTCGCAGCGCGCCGGAAGAACATGCGAATAGACAATTGATCGTAGTGCAAGATTTGCTCGATCACGCCGCAGTTTTGGATGCGCATGCCCATCATTGCGCGGGTTGTCCAGCGAATCGAAGTGGATCACCCTATGGCTGCATGGGTTTTGTCGAGTATCCCATTAGCGGCGAGACTGAAGCCTGGCTACTTGATCAACTGCCTGTGCCCGATGAACCGCTGATATGGCTGCTTTTGAAACAGGGAATCCAGCGGCTCGGCTACGACGGATCATCCGTGCGGGCCTTGCGTCAACTCGACAATCACGACGAAGACGGTGCTCGCGCATATTTTCAGTTTCCAGAAGCTCCGCAGAGAAGATTGGGTGAACTTCGAGTGACGGGCGACCAGGCGCTCGAGATGATTCTTGGCGTTGGTGATCGCATCATTCCAAATCACGCAGGCATACTTCTGTTGTTTTTTCACGCGATTGAGCGTGATCTGGAGGCCGGGGAGATCCAGGAGATTTCGTCGTTTGACCAAACCATTCGCGAACGATTCACCTTTGAAATGGATGCGCTCTCAACAGGGCATGAAGGTATTCGTGAGATTATCGCGTTTTTCCATGCCTTGTATCTGGCGTGGAAACTGGACGTTTCGCTGTTTGTGGATGCTTGAAGGCTTATGAGGTCCGAAAAGCAAGACTCGAAAACCGGCCCGTCGCGCAGAAACCATGCTTGGATCGAGACTGTCCCGGAAAAAGAGGCAAGCGGGGAGCTGGAGCGCGCGTACCGACGCAGCGCCGACGCGGCGACCGGGAACGTTGATCACATTATGAAGATTCACAGTTTGAATCCGAATTCGCTAGTTGATCACCTGCATCTCTACAAGACCCTGATGTTTGGCGAATCGCCTCTAAGTCGAGTCCAGCGAGAAATGATCGGCGTGGTCGTTTCCGCCATTAACCGCTGCGACTACTGACTGAAGCACCACGCCAGGAATCTCCGTCAGTTGACGGGAGACAGAGAATGGACAGCGCAGATCGAGGCTGATTATCGGCGGGCGCGTTTGACGGCCGCCGATCGGCAGATGCTGGGGTACGCGGCCAAGCTGACACGCAGGCCTTGGCAAATGACAGAATCCGACGTAATCGCATTACGCGATGTTGGTTTTGGTGACAGAGCTATTCTCGATATCGCGCAAATTGTTGCCTACTACGCCTATGTCAATCGAATAGCGGACGGCTTGGGCGTATCGCTGGAAGCGTATTGGGCGGAAGGCAAAGAAGATTACGACTAGAAGGGCCTAGCCGCGCGTGGCAAGTGCCAAGAGCACTAGGACCATTACGATGATCACGATCGCAATGACCGCATAAAACTGCGCGAAACGCTTGCGCGCGTCCGATCCTTCTTTGAAAATATCGCTCAGCTTCATTGTGACCATTTGGCCTCTGACGCGGCCACTCCCTGGACTCAGCATAAGTCCATTTTTCGCAGTTTGCAAACGACTGTCCTGATTTGCGTATTGGTTAATCTAATTGTTACAATGGTTGCCAAAACGAGTTAGTGACAATCATCATGACCGTGATCCCCGAGGGATACAGCGGGTTTCTGCTGGTGGTGAAGAAAGATTGCAATACCTGCCGGCTGATTGAAACCGCAATCGCTGAATTGCAGAACTCGTGCGCGCTTCGTGTGATTTCTCAAGACGATCCATACTTCCCCGCGGGAGTCCGCGACATGATTGACGATCGCGAACTTGAGTGGTCGTATCGTTTGCAAATAGAAATGGTTCCCACATTGATCGAATGCCATGACGGCGTCGAGCAGGCACGGCTTGTCGGCTGGTTACGTGACGAGTGGCGCAGTCTGACCGGGTTGTCCACGCTAGGCGACGGTCTTCCCCAATTCAGTCCGAGCTGCGGTTCCAGGACAGTTGAACCCGGTATGCCAGAGAGCCTCGCTTACAAATATGGTGATACGGTTCTACAAGCCCGTCGCATCGATGTTGCCGAACTGGAAGACGTTCATGATCTCATGTTTGAGCGTGGCTGGTCCGACGGACTGCCGGTCGTGCCGCCAACCGAAGAACGCGTCATGCGCATGTTGACCGGAACAAGACGGGCGTCGGACGAGATTGTGGGAGTGATCCCGCCCGACCAGGCGCCCTGCACGGTTGAGAAAATAGCTATCAATGCCGTGATGGCTGGCTGCAAGCCCAAATACCTTCCGGTGGTGCTGGCGGCCGTCGAAGCGGCTTGCCTCGACGAATTCTGTATGCACGGTCTGCTGGCGACGACCTATTTCTCCGGACCCATCATTATTGTTAACGGTCCCATCGTCAACGAAATTGGCATGAATTGGAGCACCAATGCGCTGGGGCAAGGTAACCGAGCCAATTCGACCATCGGGCGCGCCTTACAACTGGTGATCCGGAATGTCGGCGGGGGCAAACCCGGGGGCGTCGATCGCGCGGCGCTTGGGCAACCAGGAAAAGTCGGCTTTTGCTTTCCTGAGCGTGAACATGACTCGTATTGGGAATCGCTGGCGGTTGAAAGGGGATTTACGTCGGAACAGTCGACGGTGACATTGTTCGCCGGTGATGGCGTTCACGGAATTGCCGATCAAAAGTCTCGTGAACCTAAGTCTTTGACTCGCAGTCTGGCGATGACCCTGCGAACCGTTTTGCACGCTAAAATATTTGGGGCGGCCAGCGCAATTCTGATTGTCACGCCAGAGAATATGCGCGTCTTTCGAGAGGCTGGTTGGAGCAAAGTGCGCTTTCGCGAAGAGCTTGTCGATTGTTTGACGCTTGACGGCTCGGAATTGCTTCGGGGCGCCTCCGATATCGCCGAGGGCATGCCGGAGGCTTACGCGGAACGCCGATTGACGAAGTTTCGTCCCGATAGTTTGCTGATTGTTCATACGGGCGGTTCCGCCGGTATGTGGTCTGCGGTCATTGGGGGCTGGGCTGCAACCGGACCCAAAGGCAGTGCGCCGGTAACAGTAGCGATCAAGTCTTGATGTTGTCTTAGTGCAGGAGGAACGCAAAATGTCGACAGTTCTGGATCCAACAGGAGAATTGCAACCAGCGCATCGGGAAAGAGTGCCCCGGGTGCCATCGCTGGATGGCAAAACGGTGGCGCTGCTGGATATCTCAAAGCCGCGAGGAGATGTTTTTCTCGATCGCCTGGAGAAACATCTAGGCAGCAGCGGTGTGGCGGTTCGGCGCTATCGTAAGCCAACATTTACGCGGGTAGCGCCCGCAGACTTAAACTTTATTATCGCGCGCGAGTGCGACGCGGTGATTGAAGCGCTCGCCGATTGAGGATCCTGTACGTCGTGCAGTGTGCATGACATTAGTGATCTGGAATCGCGCGGAGTCTCGGGAGTATTCATCGCGTCAAGCGAGTTTGTTGAAGCGGCGGAAGCACAAGGAGTCGCCTTGGGTTTCGCGCCGGCGGCTCACTTTGTACCCCATCCGATACAGGATCGCAGCGACGACGAGATCCGTCGTCTGGCGGATGCTGCCTTTGAAGAAATTCTTTCGCAAATCGTGGCAAGCTGAGCGATGAAATTTACTGATATCGGCTGATAACAACGGCAGTATTGTGCCCGCCAAATCCAAATGAATTGCTCAGCACGTGATTGACGGGCTGCGACTTGCCTTCATTGGGCGTATAGTCGAGGTCGCAATCCGGATCTGGCGTCTCGAGATTGATGGTTGGTGGAATGAAATTGTCTTTTATCGACTTGACGGCAAAGATCGCTTCGGTCGCTGCGGTAGCGCCCAAAATGTGACCGGTCATTGATTTGGTCGAGCTAATAGACACATTGTAAGCCTGTTCGCCGAGCGCGCGTTTGATGGCGAGGGTTTCGCTCTTGTCGTTGAGTTGGGTGCCGGTACCGTGTGCATTGATGTAGTCGATTCCATCCGGCTCAAGCTTAGCTTCGCGCATGGCGCGCCGCATGGCCTCTGCCGCGTCAACACCGTCGGGATTGGGCGCTGTCACGTGAAAAGCGTCCGAGGTGTGGCCATATCCGGTGAATTCGGCGTAGATGTGCACGCCGCGTTCCAACGCATGGTCAAGGTCTTCCAAGATCAGCAACGCGGCGCCTTCGGCAGCGACGAATCCGTCGCGATTCGCGTCAAAGGGTCGGGCCGCTTTGTCGGGAATGTCCTCGGTATTGGTCAACACTTTCATATTGTTGAATCCGCTGATGACCATCGGCATGATGCAGGCTTCACTGCCGCCGGCAACCATCATCTTGGCGCGTCCCATACGAATCAGATCGGCAGCGTCGCCCAACGAGTTATTGCTCGTCGCGCAAGCCGCTGTGATATTGTAATTGGGACCCTTTAAGCCGAAGTGCATGGATACCCGCGAGCTGATTCCGTCGTGCAGCAAGGCGGGAACAATCACCGGGCTTACACCGCGGTGTCCCTTGGCTTCAAAACCTTGCAGCGCCTGTACAACGGTAACAATGCCCCCGATGCCAGATCCGACAACAACGCCGACATCATATTTGTTGTCCTCGTCGATCGTGATCTGCGCGTCATTTAGGGCTTCTTCCGCGGCGACCAGCGCCAGCATCTGCGCGCGGTCCATGCGGCGCACTTGGCGCTTGCCGAATTTAGCGATCAGGTCCAGTTCCTTAACTTCGCCCGCAACACGGTTTTCTACCAGATCCGTGTCGAACAGAGTGATCCAGTCGATGCCGGATTTGCCCGCGCGAACATTCGCCCAAGCGTCGTCGACATTATTGCCGCAAGGGCAGACAAGACCCATTCCAGTGATGACCACACGTTTGTCAGCCATGGACATTCTTACTCGTCCGTTTGATGGACTACCCGATCAGATTGGCATTCCGACTTTCGATTATACTACCGATGGTGCGCACTACCTAGAGAGTGATATTTGTTTTGCTCTTGCAAATTCTGTTGGGGCGAAAGTTGATACGCTCTTTGCAAGAGCCTGCTAGTTCTTTAGCTCGTCCAGCAGGGCCTGCTTGGTGTCAGGCGGGAGCTGATCGTATGGAAGACCTATTAGCGCGCCTTTTAATGCCCAAAGCATGTTTCTGCTAACCGGGAAGCGCGCTCGCAATCGCCGATAGACTTCTGCCGCGCCCAGCTCCTCAATCTGCGAGCTCGAATCAATGCCGATGGTGATCAGCCAGTCAGACGACGCTTCGCCGATATTCTTCAGCTTAAGCAGGTCCTTGCGCATTATTCGTTTCGCCCAGTCCTACTCTACGTCGGATTCGGCATTCCCGTTGTCAGGTCCAGCGACAGCGATCACCATGTTTTTCGGATTTAGATAGTGTTGGGCTGCCTGCAGCACATCGTCTTTGGTGATCCGGTAAATCATGTCCTTGTATTCCGCCATGTAATTCAGCCCCAGGTTGTAGCTTTCCATGGCATGGATATACGAGGAAATTCCTTCATTGCTTTCCAGCCGCAGTGGCAGGCGACCCGTGAAGTAACTCTGATTATCCGCCAAATCCGCGTCTGAAACTGCTTCGCTCACCAAACGCTCGATCTCGGCAAGAATGCTGTTAATTGCCTTGTCGACATTTTCGGGATTCACACCGGCGCTGACAATCCAGGGATCGGGACCGTGCCCGCCACCCAAATGGCTATAGGCATAATAGGCCAATCCTTGTTCTTCCCGAACGCTTTTCCCAATACGTCCCATCATGCCGAATTCGCCCAGGACGCTGTTCGCTAGTTGAGCCGCCAGGTAGTCCGTCGCAGGCCGGGCGGGTCCCAGGGCGCCCATACAAATATCACTTTGCGTCTTCCCGGGGACGAAGACCATCTGCGGATCCGTTTCGCTGGGCGCGTCCGGATGTTCCGCATGCACAACCTCCGATTGCTCGGGATTGCGCCAGTCGCCCAGCGTCTCGCCGACCAATTGCACGGCATTCTCGGCATCGACATTGCCGACAATTACCAGGATCATGCCGTCGGGACCAATTTGTCTGGCATGGAAGCTTGACAGGTCCGCGTTCGTGATTCGTGCGATGGTCTCCTCGACGCCGTAGGTGCCATAGTGATAAGGGTGGGTGTCGGGGTAAAGCGCTTGTCGCATGGCTTTGCCGGCCCGGTATCGTGTGTCGAAGCTGCTATATTGCAGCCAGGTGAGTCGTTCTCCGCGCAGCCGTTCGACATGCTCAGATGGAAAGGTTGGGTAACGCAGCACGTCGCTTGCTGTTTCCAGCAGATCAGGCAGGTCTTCTGCCAGGGCTTTGCCGAATAGACCCAGCTTGTGTATATGCCCGCGAATGCTCAATTCTGCGCCTATACTCTCCAGTGAAGCGTGAATTTCGTCGAAACTTTGTTGCGTGGTGCCGGTCAAGAGCGCGCTAGAGACAAATGATGCCAAGCCGCTTCGTTCCGGCGTTTCGTATATGCTGCCGGCGTGTAGGGAGGCTGTTATATTGATAGACTCAACGGCTTTGTTCTCGTAAACGAGCAAAACCATGCCGTTGTCAAAATCGACGCGGCTGATATTGCCTTCGTTGGGAATGCTCGCTGCAAAAGTCGACATGGCTATTCTGCCTCCGCTGCGGGATCGGTTGGCTGCAATATGCCCACGACGCGTCTCTTGGGCACCAGGTATCGGTTGGCGACATCCAAAACATCGTCCGCTGTTACACCTGTGAGGCGATCCAGATAGCCGTCAAACCAATCATCCAGGCCCAATATGTATGACTGCGCCAGCCAATAAGCCTGCTCGGTGACGCTTTCTGTGCTGTAAGCGAAAGCCGCCTTCGCCTGTTTTCGGGCTTTGCTAAGTTCGGCTTGGCTTATGCCATCCGCCTGCAACCGGGAGATCTCTCCCAGCAGGACTTCCTCTGTCTCGTCAGGGTTTCGGCCCTCTCTCAGAGTCACGATGATGCTGTAGAGATAGGGATCGATAGTCGGGACGATCATAGCGCCAACACTCGCAGCGATCTCCGACTTCACCAAGGCCTGATACAGGCGGCTGGTCTTATTGTCCGAGGCGCCGCTTGATCCGCTCAAGACATTGTCGAGCACCTTGAGCTTGACCCAGTCCTCGTGCGTGGCATTTGGTATTCGGTGACAGATCTCATAAAAGGTCGTCTTCCCGGGTCGCTCGACCAATACCCGCCGTTCTCCCTGCTGTGGCGGCTCTTGCCGCGCAAATAGTTGCGGCGCCTCACTAGATGCGATTGAACCGTATAAGCTTTCAATCTTCGCAAGCATGTCAGCGCTGTCGAATGCGCCGACGGCCACGGCCACTGCATTGGCGGGGCAGTAATGCCGGCGATAGTGGTGATAGAGATCGTCCCGTGTCATTGTACGCAGGTCGAATTCGTCGCCGATAATTTCGTGATGATAACCGTGGACACGGAAAGCCGCGCCGCGCACATCTTCTTGCAGCCAGAAGGTCGGTTGATTTTCCAAGCCTTGTCTTTCCGAGATGATGACCGTGCGTTCCGATTCGGTCTCATCAGGATCAAAGATGGCATTTGCCATGCGGTCCGCCTCCGCACCCATCGCGATTTCGATCTTGTCCGCGGGCAAGGTCTCGAAATACATGGTGTAATCCATGAAAGTGAAGGCGTTCCACTGGCCGCCGGCTCGATCGATTTCGCGATCGAGCATGCCCGCCGGAAAACGCTCAGTGCCTTTGAACATCATGTGTTCTACCCAATGCGAAATGCCGGTCTTGCCCGTCGGTTCGTTGCGACTGCCAACTCGGTAGCCGATCCACCAACTGATAATCGGCGCGCTATGAACTTCTTTGAGTATGACGGTAAGACCGTTGGGCAGGGTGTGTCGGGTGGTTTGGGGCATGGGGGATTGCCTTGTGCATTCAAATGAATCGACAATATAGCATATCACGCATGTCGACGATTGCGCTATAATCCAACTCACCACTATTGAATAATCAGGAACTTTCCACTATGCCGCTATCCGAGAAAAAAGCTCGCGAAAATCTGGAAGGGCTTATACAGAGATTCTATCAACTTACACCGGAGCAGAGAGGCGATGCGAGCGAAGATAGCGTCTTCGGCAGTTTCGTTTTGCCTCTCTTTCGAGATGTACTTGGATGGCCAACGGAGGACGTCATAAAGTTCGCGCGTCAAAGAACGGTCGTCATGCGCAAAAGAGTCGATGGAGTGCTCAGTTTAGAAAGCGGAGAGAAAATATTTGTTGAGGCGAAGAAAATCGGCGATATACACCGATTGTCCAATTCCAATGAATGGACGATGGGTCCCGGGCAGCTTTCACTGCCTTCGATGGCCACTGACCGTACGAGAGAAGAACAGCAGGCTATAAATTACGCGTTTGAAAACGGCGGCAAATGGGCAATCTTGAGCAACTTTGAACGCCTCCGCCTCTTTAACGCACGACGCGACTGGCTTGTTCTTGCGTTCGAGACGCCGGCAGCTTATAAGGAAGACTTTGAACAGCTCTGGCAATTATCCTGGGAAGAAATGCATCGCGGCAGCTTGGAGCGGTTGGACAACCAGCGCATTGTGAAAGATGTTGATACAAACTACCTAGATTTTATAAATCAACAGCGAGAACAGCTTGCTATTGACATTACCCTCAATCGTGAGGTCAACGCCTGGGCGTATTCCGAGACCGAAGAACTGCGTTTGGGCGCGCTGCGGGCGGTCGTGCAGCGTTTCCTCGACAGACTTGTAGTTGTGCGTTTCGCGGAAGATCATTACGTTATCAATCCGGGGTCTTTGAAACGCGCGTATGACTATGGCAAAGACAATCCTTATGCGCGCGAGCCGTACGACTATTTGCGCGAATTCTTCCGGCATTTCGATGAAAATCACAATTCCGCGCTGTTTGCGTCGAGCGAGGTAGATGCCGCTGCCTTCAGTGAAACAGTGTTAACACCGCTTATTGATAAGCTGTACGAAGCCCGTTTTCGCGCAATGCCAGCCGACATCATTGGCAATACTTATGAAGAGTACCTAGCCAAAACAATCGTCCTGGAAGACGGTGTCATTACCATCCGGGACAATCTGGAAACACGAAAAGCGCAAGGCAGCTATTACACGCCACGATACATCGTCGAGTTTATCGTTGACCATACGCTGGGACGTTATATTTATGGTACGCAGAATGGTAAACCGAATGGAATTACGGCATACGGACAAAAGCGCCAAACTTCCGCTGATATTCGTGACTTGCGTGTTCTCGATAGCGCTTGTGGAAGCGGCTCCTTCCTGATTTACGCTTATCAGATTCTGTCGACATTTTATCAATCTGAAATCACGCGCTTAACCGAAGAATTCGACCAGAAAATCAAGGATATTGCCGCTAGATTCGCGACGGCTACTATTGAAGACAGGATTGAAGCCCAGCGCATTGAAAACGAGCGTGAATATCTGCGCAATAACTATCGTCAAATCATCCTGGAAAAACACCTCTACGGCGTTGACCTGGACCCTCAAGCCGCTGAAATCGCCGTGATGAATCTCATATTGCGTGCTTTGGAAGGCTCGAAACAGAGTGAAAAGCTGCCGCTCATCCTTAATCAAAATATCAAAGTTGGAAACAGCCTGATTGGATTGAGACCGGATGATCCGCGTTTAGCGGACCATGCCGACGCATTGGCTACGATCCGGCGGCTGAGAAACGAACTTATTGAAACCGACCACAACGAACCGCGCCATCGCGAGATCCAAGTCGAGCTTGAAAGCGCAACCGAGGATCTCAAACGCGAGTTTCAGAGCCAATATTCGGTCTCGGCTCTACCTTTCCAATGGTATATTGAATTCCCGGAAGCCTTCGTCGATGAGCATGGAGAGGCGTTGGACAATCCCGGCTTTCACTTTGTCTTCGGCAATCCGCCCTATGGCGCGAAACTGAGCAAGGCTGAACGAAAACACCTTAGCCGAGAATACAATATCGGCATGACCAACAGCGCGGGATTGTTCATGGCGCAATCCCTGCGACTGGCGCGGCGCAATGGCGGACACGGGCTTATCGTCCCGAAATCGTTTTTGTATGCCTCAAACTGGAAAAAACTGCGCGAGCGGCTGCTGGACGGACTGGAAATCTTGACCGATGTCGGACGAGGCTGGGATGAGGTTCTGCTGGAGCAAGTCATATATGTTCATCAAACCAATGCGAAGACGCAAACCTATCGCTATTTGAAGAAAGACGGTCAGGTTTTCCAGTCGGTAGGCGGGATAGACAAGCGGGAGTGTCGCCGGTTTGGATTCTACGTAAATGACATTAATGAGCCCGCGCTTCATGTGGCCCACCAAGTGCTCGGGAAGGCAGAATTCTTGGGCTCACACATTACAAATACTCGCGGCGCAGCATTGCAGGGAAAGTTGAGCAGATTTCGACACGGGGCGCCCGTAATTTCTGGGAGGAGTCTCAAGAGATATTATTTTAGCGAATTGGCTGGCTACTATGACTTAAGCAATGTACCCGAAAAGGCACGTATCAGCACCGGAAGCGTTCTCGTTCAGAATATAGTCACACAGCGCCACTTGGTAGCGCAACTGGTCGATGACGCTCACAAAGATCATTTGATTCTTGACTCGGTAAATCAAATTCTGGTGCTGTCGGAGAGCCTATCCCCTGAATTTGTGTTGGCACTATTGAACAGCAAATTAGTGAATTGGTTTGTCTATTACTTTGTGTTTGCCCAGGCCACGCTGACGATGCACTTTGACAACCCAATTACCGACCGTATCCCCCTGCCAGATTACCAAAAGAATGCGGAGTTAGTTGCAGGAATCGAGGTGGAGATCAAGAAAATCTACGCCAACAGGCATGCAAACGAGAGCGCGTCGCAGAAACGAATTGACAATTACATTTTCCAACTCTACGGTCTCTCGGATGTGCAAATCGCGCTGGTTGAAGCCAATATGCCCTAATCTCGCAGTTTGCTCTCGGTAATCTTCGCCTCATCGTGTTGAGCCGCGGCCCATTCCCCCACCGCTTGTACCGCGCGATGCATGCCATAGGTCGGTCGCGCATGGCCGAGACTGGTCATCTTCACGATGTATTCATGTGGCTCATTTCGCGGGGACAAAAGAATCATGGTGTGCTGTTCAATATTGGGTTCCTCTATCACGGCTTCAAACACGGCGGTGTCGCGCGTTGGGTCGGCATATGCATGCAGCAAGGCGATGTGAACATCACCGCATTTGCTCCGCTTCGTTTTGAAGCGCTGCACGAGCGCAGAGGCATCAAGAGGCGAGAACAAGAATAAGTGAGGCATTTCCAGCTCCTTGACTATCGCATGATGGGCGACTGGCCTTGAATTGCGAAAATAGCAGAAAAAGTAGGCGCGACGACCCTCGCGAACCGCTTTGGATTCATACTTGGTGTGATAGCGTCCAGTCAAGTCGCGCGCCCAAGGCGTGCCGAAGGCATTGGTGAGCCCTGCACTGTTGGAGAAGGTTTCATGCGCCAGTTCGGCGTACGCGGCGATGTCCGTCGCGAGCATCAGCGTGCCACCCTGGACCATCCGGCTGGTGAGCAGATCTACTGTTTCGCGCTTGATAAGACGGCGGCGATTATGTTTCTTTTTGAACCAGGGATCAGGAAAGTTGATATGAAACTCCGTGACGGTTTCTGGAGGAAATAAATGCGTCAGTGCCGTTTCCGCCGTGGTATGAATGGGACGCGCGTTTTGTAGCCCGTGATTAATAATCTTTTGCTCAGCTTTGTCCATAGACTGGCTGGAAATCTCCAAACCGATGACATTGGCATCGGGGCGTGTTCGCGCAAGGTTGATTAGATAGCCACCGTCTCCGAAGCCGATTTCCACAAGGAGAGGTCGCTGCTCTGGAAACAGCGCGCCGACGTCCAAAGGCCAGCTTACGTTCAGGTAGTTGAGTTTTCGCAGCATCTGACAATTACTTGGAAGCAGCAACCAGCTTCTGGCCTCGTCGAGACAAAATGAATATCTTAAGACGGCGCGGCAACAGGATGCTTTCGTTTCAAGGTCTCGGGAACGAAGAACAGAAATATGCTAGCGGCCGCTAATCCGGAACCGGCGATGACCCAGACTGCCGAAGTGAGTACCAGGATATCGGCGATAGCGCCGACAACAAGCGGCGCGCCAGTATGCCCGAGATCGCCAATCAAACGCCAAACGCCCAGGAACTCTCCTCTTGACTGTGTTGGCGAGAGATCCGAGCCGAGCGTCATCATTGACCCAGCTCCCAATCCGTTGCCAATTCCAATCAATACGGCGGCCAAGAGCAAGCCGCCAAAGGTCGAGGTTAGCGGAATCAGCGCCATACCCATCGCCTGGATGGCGAAGCAAGGAACAATGGCGAATTTCCGTCCGAAGCGATCCATCAGCCAACCAGCCACGACAAACAAGCTGAAATCGACTGCAACCGACAAACTGACGATGAGCCCGATCTGATCCACAGCGAGACCGAGCATTTCAGCCGCAAAAAGCGGGATGATCACCGTTCTTCCCGCGCGAATCATCTGTGCGAACACTTGAGCCGTGCCCGCCGACGCCAGCACCCGATAGTTGGACTGCAAGACGGTCAAAACGTGCAAATGCTGACCGTGAGCGACGCTGGCAGTGGCCGAATCTTCAACACGATTTCGGGTGAAAAGCGCGACAGACAGAACCGCGAACGCGCTCACCGCGCCACAGAAAAGGAATCCGAAGCGCAATCCCAGAAGGCCGGCCATGATGCCGCCGATCGCTGGACCCACAAAGCCGCCCAGGCGATGCGTGCCGCCATACATGGAAATCGCCTTGCCACGCTGCTCCACTTTGACGTTGTTAGTGATGTAAACGTGAGCGGATACGGTATACATCGCGCGGCCGAAACCCGCTGTCAGCCGTAGCAAAAGGACAACCCAAACTGATTGTGCGAAAAAGAGCAAAGCAACGGAAACCATCGTAAACGCCATGCCCATCATCATCACTTGCTTGTTGCCAAAGCGCCTTTGCAACATGCCGGTGGGCACATCAGCAACCAGCGTTCCCAAGCCTTCACCTGCCAAAATCAGTCCGATCAAGCCGTAGCCGATCTCAAAACTGGTGGCATACAGAGGCAAGATCGGCACGAGAAGACCGTTGCCCAAGGTGATCATCAACGCAGGCAAGTAGAAAGGCAGGACCAGGGTCCGTAGCCCGGAAAGCCTATTTTTACTTCGATTCGAATCGCTGGACGGTGATGGCATTCAGATAGTCTAGCGCGTTAGGGTGGAATGTGAAGTGTTCAGTCGCCGGCGTGTTCGCTTGCGACGCGTGCAAGAATTTCTATCGCGCGAAAGATGGTGGATTCATCTGACATGGTAAAGTTAAGTCGCATCGTGCTAAGTCCCTTGTCCTGGTCGATGAAAAAGTACTTGCCGGGAACAAAAGCAACTTTTTGATCGACCGCTTTCCAATAGATTTGCTCGGCATCAACACCGTCGGGACCGTCAATCCAGATGAACATGCCGCCTTCCGGTTTCGTCCAGCGATAGACCTTGGGCATGAACTGGTCCATGGCAGCAAGCATGGCTTCCTGGCGTGGTCGATAAAGGTCAATGATTTTGGGCAACTGCCGGTCTAGGTATCCTCCGCGGATGTACTCGGTTGCCAGCGCCTGGGCATATGTATTCGTGTGCAGATCCGCGCCCTGCTTTGCGATTCGCATCCAGTGATGAATCAACTTGGGCGCAATGCAAAAGCCCAGACGAAGCCCCGGCGCAAAGACTTTGGAGACCGTACTAACATAGACTGTATTTTCTGGAGCGAAGGTGTAGAACGGCGCGATAGGCTCGCCCCGGTAGCGAAGATCACTATAGGGATCATCTTCGATGACAAGCGCCTCGAATTGCCTTACGATTTCCGCCACTTCACGACGCCTTCCCGCACTGAGGGTGCGGCCGGTGGGGTTTTGGAATGTTGGTACTAAATAAATGAATTTCACCGACTGAGTTTCGAGAACCTCGACAAGCGAGTCGGGAATGATACCCTCGTCATCAGTTTCTATATTGACGTATCTGGGTTCATAGGCATTGAAGGCGGAAATCGCGCCCAGGTAACTGGGAGATTCCAGCGCAACGATGTCGCCGGGCGTAATCAATACTTTGGCAAGGGTATCAAGCACACTTTGTGAGCCGTTGAAGACAAGTATGTCTTCGGCTTTGGCCTGTACATGCTTGTCCAACAGATAATCCACCAGTGCCTCGCGAAAGGGCGTGAAGCCTTCTGTCAGATCATATTGCAGCGCCGCTGCGCCGTAGCGATCGAGTACTCTTTCGTTGATCTTGTACAGATCTTCAAGTGGAAAACTCTGCGGGGCTGGTATACCCCCGGCCAGCGATATCATGCCGGGTTGCGAGACAACTACGAGGATCTCTCGTATCGCACTACTCTGCATTTTCAAGGTTCGCTGGCTTAGCAATTTTTCAAATTTACTGGACATGGCGCTAAGACCTTATATCAAAAGAGCCGACGCAATAATGGTCGGCTCGTCTCACGATCACTAAGGAACGTAATTCAAGTAAGGTAATCGCGCAGGTTATGCGCTAGCTGCGGATGCCGAAGGCGGCGCAACGCTTCCTTTTCCAACTGGCGGATGCGTTCGCGGCTCAAACCGAATTTGTTGGCGATCTCTTCCAGGGTATGCGGCTCTCCACCGCCAAGCCCAAACCGCAATCGCAGGATGTGACTTTGGCGCGGCGTCAACTCGGCGAGCACCTCGTCTATAGTTTCCTCAAGCAGATTTTGCGTGGCGGAATCCACAGGGCTTATGGTTTCCTGGTCTTCGATAAAGTCTCCAAATTCGCTATCACTATCGTCGCCAACGGGCCGTTCCAAGGCAATGGCATGCTGGCTTGCATCCAGCATAGCACGTACCGCGTCGGCCGCGACTTCCATCGCGACTGCAATCTCTTCGGCGGTTGGACGCCTGCCCAGTGTCTGTTCCAAGTCTTGGGCGGCCCGGTACATTTGACGGATTCGTTCGGTCATATGGAGCGGAATGCGGATCGTTCGGGTCTTTTGCGCCAAGGCACGGGTGATTGCCTGACGTATCCACCAGGTAGCATAGGTACTAAATCGGTTGCCCCGGGAGTAGTCGTACTTGTCGACCGCTCGCATCAAGCCCACATTGCCTTCCTGGATCAGATCAGGGAAGGGTAAACCTTGCCCCATATAGCGCTTGGCGATGCTCACTACCAAGCGCGTATTGGCGCGCCCCAAGTGTTCACGCGCACATTGACCGTCAAAAACCAGGCGACGAAGATGACGCCGCCAGCGGTCGCTCTTCTCGAGGACATCAGGCTGATCTAGCCGATGCCGCGCCTTAAGGCCACGTTCGATACGCTTGGCGAGGTCGATTTCATCTGCCGCGGTCAACAGCGGTTCTTGCGCCATTTGACGAAAATACAATCCGACCGGGTCGTCGGAGGAGATTGCGCTAATGTCCGCTATCGTGGAACCTTGCGGTGCATCACGGCTTTCGTAGTCTTGTTCGATAATCTCGGAGATTTGCTTCGATTGGGGGCTGTCACCGTTTTTTCTAAGTTCTATTCCAAGCTCGTCCAACTCGAACAATATATTTCGTAAAGCGACGCGGTCTTCTCCATCATCATCTAGCGCTTCAATAATTTGTTCATAAGTCAAATAACCGCGTTTGTCCGCCACCTCGACCAATACTTGTATCACGATGAAACCTCTACCTGGGGTTGGGTGAATAAGCTTAATATGTTTATTTGACTGTAAATGTGCACACGTGTCTAATTCCTATTTTGTAGGAAGTTTTGATGTAATGTCAATTGCGAGTTTTCTACAAAAAAAAATGAGAGTTGGCTGTCAGAATTCAACAGAGGCAAAAACGCGCGGCGGTAAAAGCGCCCATCATGCCTTCAACAGCTTATTTGGAATTTTTCTAAACCTGGTGGCAAGAGTAGCTTAGGTACCGGCTAGACAGTGAAGGGCTATCGAGAAAGGATCCTGTTGACAATCCCAAACCAGAAAGGCGCGCCTTGCGCCGCGGCGATTACGGTAGCAGCAATACCAATTAGTTTGCCGAGCAATAACATGGCCCAACCATCGGGATTGTTTTCAGGCAGGTAATTCCATAGATTGTTCGGGTTGCTGCGCACCGGATGATCAGACGAATAGATGCCCACGTTTTCCAAGAACCAGCCAATAGGCAAGCGCAAACTCTGAATGTCCTGCAGCCTGTTCGCAAGTTCGGCGCCGGCGCCGATGACATCTTCCGCGCCGATCTCCGTTTGTGCCTGGCTTGCGGTGAATCCCTGATCGTCTTCTGCGGCGTCGTTGACCTCACTCTGCAGTTGTCCACTTTGTATGGAAAAACTCACCTCGCTGCTGATTTGCTCGCGCCTGATTGGATCTTCCCACAGGGTGCGGGCGATATGCAAGGTGTCCACGTTGACCGCCAGAGCCATAGCCAGGGCCACAAAAACAGAAAGCGTCTTCATTTTCGCGGCATAGCTAGTGCTGGCACGGGTCATCGCGCTGTTGAACCAGTTTTCGAGGTTGCTACGGACTTCGTCAACAGACTGCGCGCTGGCCATGACCGCCGACAACGCGCTTCTGAAATAAGGATTTTCATTTTGGAGCACACCCGCCATAAGCGATGCGTCGTTACTTGGCTGCAACCCTAGCTGGCCAATCTGATCGTCTATCTGATTCAGAACGTCAGTAAGCGCGCTGCGAACCTGTCTCTGCTGCACATAGCGCAGCGACTGCCTTAATTCCGTCATGCCTTGACCGGTGCTCATCACGCGGTTGACCATGAGGCGCAGCCCGCGCCGCTCGGGGCCGGCGGGCATACCGTCAATGATATTCAGCAAATCGCCAAACATCTGCTGGTTAGATTCAACTTTAACCGTCTTCAATACGACGTCGACAAAGGTCGCCGGCTCGATCCAGTCGACAGACCCTATCGGGCCGGCGGCGATTTTGCCCGCTTCTGCCTCAGTAATTCGTTGGTTGGGCAGCACAGGTTCCGCTTTGACGAGCTGGATGAGCGGATGAGTATAGACTTTTGCGCGCAATACCGGGTCTTGTATGATCCCGTCTAACGTATTGCGGAGATTTCGTGAGCGCAATCGTGTAGCCCGCGACAACAGAGAGTTCGTTTCTGTTACCAAGATGCTCAGCAAGATATACACAAAGATTATTCCGACGATGACTTCAACAATTGCCGCCAAGCCCGAAACCTTTCGCCGCCGCAAGGTAGATTATAGAACATATGTCAGACTAAAATTTAGTATAGCGCAAGCCGCATTCACCGCAAGCTAGAGGTTGATGCTTGCGGCAGTAGGGCTTCGCGTTGGAACAGGGGCAAAGACATGTTTCGTGCCTGTCGCTTGTGGCAATGTTGGCAAGGCGGTTGACGTCGCACGAGGCGTGGAGCTCGCGGTCGGTGTACCAGACGGGGTCGCCGTAGGTGTGCGAGTGGGCGTGTCTGTTGGATAAAGCGCGTGTATGATGTCTTCGCGCATGTAAACTGGTTCAAGGCGGCGCGTTAACGTGTTCTTGTCAAGGACATACCATTCGGAATCGGGCTGCCTGGCGATTACGCAGACCGTCTCGCCCTCGCTGACTGCATCAACTATGCGGCTGTCTGTTGATGGAGAAGAGCGAATAATCGCGCTGCGTACGATGACAACGAATTCCTGGCAGGGCGGTACTGGTGTATAAGTGGGTAAGGGCGTAGGCGCCAAGTATTGCAGTTCAACGATTCTAACAGCAGTGGCGGTACTCCGTTCGATCGCCTGCCGAGTAGACTCGACAACAGTGACGCCGCTGGACATGAAACTGCGCAAGCCTAGCCAGGTATAATAGAGCCCAAATACGATGGCAATGCCAAGCAAAATGACAAACCAGGATGGTGGTCCTGTGCGTCGACCGAAACCCACGATATCCTCTGAATCCAATTTGACCTTACGTTAGTCGAAAAACTTTCAGCTGCAAGCAAGCGTTGAGAAGTCGTATGATTGCGGTAGGGCAGGCGTCCACAAAAGGGGCGCGACAAAGGCAATATGATTTGACGTCTGGATTGAGGCGCTCACGACGCTCAGGTTGACGAATCCCTTTTCATCTCGCTGGCTTTGTGCATAATAGCGGTCTAGTTTCGAGGATAAATGTATGCGCTTAGGTCGTTGTCTGCGGTGCGCCTGTGCCATTGTCACCCTGGTTCTATCCATAGTCTCCGCGCAAGGTCAGCAAGGGCAGACGCTGACCATTTATGCGGCTACATCTCTGACCGATGCTTTTGAAGAATTGGCGCAGGTTTTCCTTGAGCGTCATCCTGAGTCGGCAACCGTTTTTAACTTTGCCAGCTCATCAAAACTGGCGGCTCAATTGATGGCGGGCGCGCCGGCGGACATATTTGCCAGCGCCAACAGTGCGCAAATGGACCTGGTAGTTTCGGACGGGCGAATCAGCGAAAATGCGGTGCAACCCTTCGCTGCAAATCGGCTGGTACTGATAGTGCCGGCTGACAACCCAGCGGAGATTTTCGGCATAGAGGATTTGGGTAGCAAAGCCCTTTTACTTGTACTGGCGGTGACCGGCACGCCCATTCGGGATTACACAGACGCCATGTTCGCATCGCACAACGAAGCTTACGGAGATGACTTCTCCAAACGGGTGCTGGAAAACCTGGTTTCCGAAGAAAGCAATGTTCGCCAGGTCGTGGCCCGCATCGCTTTGGGCGAAGCAGATGCGGGCATCGTATACCAGACGGATGTCACGGACGGAGTCCGCGACAATGTGATCACGATTCCCGTCGAGGACCGGCACAATCAAATAGCGTCTTATCCGATTGCGGTCTTGGACGACACCTTGCGACCTGAGCTTTCCGATGATTTTATCGCCTTCGTGAAAGCCGAAGCCGGCCAGGCAATTCTGCGTAGTTACGGCTTCTGTTCACCGATTCAAGACGTCGACGTGACGACAGCCGAGGCCACCCCGGTTCAGATGGAAGACAATCTTCAGGAAGTCCAATTGGAAGTTGCTGCTTGTGACGATACGGAATCTGAAAGCTGACAAGCTACTGCTCTTTGCGGTGAGCGGATTTGCCTTCCTTTTGTTGGCAATTCCGGTTTTTGTGCTTGTTATAAGCGGCGTAGGCTCACGCGCCTGGGAAGGGCTGCCAGAATCGTCCTCAATAATGACGGCGACCCTATTGAGCTTTGCCTCGACGCTGGCAGTGGTCGGCTTGGCGGCGCTTTTGGGAACGCCGCTCGCATACGTTTTGTCTCGATATGATTTTCTTGGCAAGCGGTTTGTCAGTCTGTTCATCGAATTACCGATTGTTATGCCCCCCGCAGTGGCTGGCTTGGCGCTTCTCATCACCTTTGGACGGCGCGGATTTATTGGCGCGTGGCTGGCCGATTCAGGCATTAACATTCCTTTCACAATTCTTGCTGTAATCATTGCGCAATTCTTCATTTCGGCGCCCTTCTACATTCGTTCGGCACAGGTTGGTTTCTCAAGTGTTTCGCCGGAGGTGGAAGACGCCGCCCGTGTGGACGGCGCTTATGGCTGGCAGATGTTCTGGTACATCACCTTGCCGATCGCATGGCGGGCTTTGGCGTCAGGCATGATTCTGTGCTGGGCGCGCGCCGTGGGAGAATTCGGCGCTACCATTCTCTTTGCCGGCAATCTACAGGGTCGAACACAGACAATGCCATTGCTGGTCTATAGCGTTTTCGAGCGCGATATTAGCGCTGCGATTTGGACCGGACTCATCTTGATCGTGCTGGCGCTGGCTGCCCTGTTTGTGTCTCAATGGTTCGCCGCCACACAGGACCGTCTTGACTAGCGCTCGTGTAGGCGTGAACTGTAACAAGCTTATCCCGCTCATTTGCCTTCGGTTGGACTTGACCCGCAAGCTATCATCAATCATAGTTAGCGCATGAGCATTGATCTCGTTAACTTTGCCAAGGCGCTGGGCGACGACACGCGCCAGGAAATATGCCTGAAACTGTGCTGCGCATGGCTAAGTGTCAATGATTTGGTGGACTTGCTTGGCGGCAAAGTAAAGCAGCCCACAGTGAGCCATCATCTCAAGTGCCTGGAAGACGTAGGGTTGGTGCACGTACGACAAAAGGGGCGGCAGCGCTTCTACACGCTTAATCAGGAGCAATTGACCGTGTGCTGCGGCTCTTTGATCAATAGATTTGCCCCGGATTATGCTGCGCAGCATGATTTCCTCAATCAGCCGACATCGTCGGGAAGCGCTGGTTGATCGAAGCATTTGAAGCGATGCATCTCGCCAGCCAAAAGCTGCAGGTTCTAGTCTTGTGCACGGCGAATTCCGCGCGATCACAGATGGCGGAAGGTCTGCTTCGAGAGTTGGCAGCTGATCGGGTGGACGTTTACAGTGCTGGCGCGGCGCCATCACGTGTTAATCCCTTTGCGGTTGAGGCAATGCGCGAGCGCGGCATCGATATTTCCGGTCAAACTTCGGACCATCTCAGTATGTACCAGGAAAAAGATTTTGACTACGTCATAACCGTTTGCGATAACGCAGCCGACACCTGCCCATTGTTTCCAGGAATGGCAGTCCGCATCCACTGGAGTTTCCCCGATCCGGTGGAAGGCAGTGGCGAACACGACGATGTGCTGCGCTCGTTTATCGAGGTGCGCGATGGCCTGGAACATCGGCTCGAGGAATGGGTCTCATCGCTGGGATAGCATGTGTCTGCCTAATCTCGGGTTTCGTCGTCTGATGGACGACCAGAATCCCGAACTTCCTCGCCGATTGAAGGCGCTTTCTGAGTTGATCTCAACTGTGCCAGTCGGCGCTCAATACTAATGGCGCTGCGCTTGGCGGCATCATATTCTGGATTCAGCCGCAGCGCGTAGCGGAAGTCCAATAGAGCTTCGTTCAACAAGGTCAATTGCTGCTTTGCCAAGCCTCGATTGAAATAGGTCTCGTAGCGGTTAGCATCTAGGCGAATCGCCAGATCGAAATTCTCGAGCGCCGAGTCATAGTCCTGCAGGCGATAGCAGGCGCTACCACGCAGGTTATAGAGTTCCGCGCTATTCGGATGCAGTTGGATCGCCTGCGTACAGTCGTCTCGCATGGCAACCCACTCGCCCAGCTGGGCATGGATCAGACCGCGCATACGATAACATCTGTATTGATCCGGTTCTAGCCGCAGCGAAGTCGCCAGATCGTTGACGGCTTTGTCCAGTTCGCTACGGTGAAAATAACGCGAAGCGCCACGGTTATAATACGCGAGCGAGGAATCGGGACTGAGCCGAATGATGGACGTAAAGGTATCGATGGCCTGCGAAAAGACCTTCTCGTTCATTTGACGCTCGCCAAGCTGGAAAAGGGTTGCGATGTTGGTGTCTAGCTGTTCGGTGTCTTGACTAAGCGTCAGCGATTCGAGGCGTTGGATCACAGACCACAGCGTACCGGGAAAGGTCGAACAACTGCTCAGTTCGGCGATTCCCAGGGCGCTCGACAAACCAACGATCTCGTCCAGCTTCGGCGGCATGCGGCCGGCAAGTACCTGCTCCTCCAATACGAGCGGTTTGCCTCGGACGTCTATCACGATCCTCACGAAGCATGTCTCATCTTCTTGGCCTGTAAGAGTAATCCGCTGAACGCCCGTCTTGAATCGAAAAGGCGCGTCCAACTGAATGTCATAGCCATGCCCCGCAATTGATAGCGTCCGTTCGTCCATTTTCAATCGGACAACGCGTTGCCTCTTGCTCAGTCGCCATGCGCCCCAAACCATCAGCGTGAGCAAGAGGCCAGGCAGCAGCAGTAATAGTTGCTGTCTGGCAGTTGCCAGCACAAGTACAGCAATGCAGATAGCCAGAATCGGCTTCAAAGGCAATCTGCGGCGAGTGATATCCTTGGTAAGCAGGAAGTCACCTTCAATAGTGTCATGGGGTGGACCGGGATCGCGTGGCATGGTGGAATACTCTGTTCGAATACACCTACTATTGTATGCCGACAGTCCCTGCGGACAAAGCCAGCGGTCCGTTCACTGCGGGAGGCGACGGAAATCTCGTCACATGGAAGAACTTATTTGATGAGACCCTTTTGCGCGCCATTGATCTTGAGAACCAGAGGATTCGGCCATTTATGATTGTTGTAAAGCCGCTGTGTGCGGCAATAGGTAATCTCAAGCGCATCATCACTTTGCGACCAGCGCGTTGATGGGTCGACGTCCGGACGGTATTCAAGCACCCGCCCAGACTGTCCACATACTTCGATCTCAGTTTGCTCACCGGCTCGTACACTTTTCAGGTGTATCGTACGCCATTCGCCCAAATCCAGCGCCGGTGACGTATCAAATACGTAAACGATCTCACGAGATTGATCCCAGCTGAAGAAAAAATCGCCTTCGCGACTGACATGCCAGGGACGTACCTTGCGAATAGATTCGCCGTTTACGAAGTTCCAAAGGCCAATCTCACGCACGCGATCATCCATTTGCCGCGGCAGCAATCCATCTGCATCGGGACCGCCCACCGCCAGCAGCAAAGTTCCACCGCGCGAACGAATGTCGATCAAGAGTTCGATTAATTCTCGTCCTGTCTTCAAGTGGTCGTTGCCTGCCTTGTACTGCCATTGTGTCCCGATCGTGTAATGCGCTTCAAAGGGACCGCGGACGTCTTCACGGCGTTCTTGTTCCGGCGTGACAATGCCGCCTCGCGTGATCATCAGGTCTGGGCGCAGGCGCCAACTGAATTCCACCAACGAGCGAGTAGCATCCCGGTATCCGTCGAAGCACAATATGTCAGGCTCGTAGCGTTCCAGCAGTTCGCGGATCTGCGCCTTGTCGTAGGCCAGCAGCTCCGGATTGTGTTCGGGATTTGCGTAGTCGAGGGCGCGCGCCGGAATCTTGCCGCGCTGCCATTGAAACCAGGCATCGTCGGGCGAAAAGTACATGCCAACCGCCAAGCCGTTTTCACGAAGCGCGGCGACGTATTCACCGACGATATCCCTGCCAAAGGGCGTATTCATAACATTGAATTCAGTTGTGGCCGTGTCCCACATGCAGAATCCATTGTGGTTCTTGGCAGCGATAGTCACATAGTCAAATCCACATAGTTTAGCCAGCTTGGCATACCAGCGCGCGTCGAACTTATGCGGATTGAAAAATGAGGGCAATTGCGTGTAATACCGTCGCAAATAGTCGTCCGAGGCACCGATAACCGAATGGGCGTTGACCATGCCGAAAACCGCGTCAACCGTCCAATACAGGTACATGCCCAGCGCCATATCCTGATACCATTCGAGACGGTTGGAGCTATTCGTCAACTCAGTATAAACGCCTTGAGAGGCGCGATCCTGTTCTCGATCCGTTGATCGACTCATCGCAATGCTCGTAATGGAACCGATTTTACTCGACACGTCATATTGTAACCGAGCAAAAGCCGCAATTACCAATCATGTCATACCCTGGTGTGGCATGCGCGCAAAGCCATTTTGCGGTATCGTATCCTTTGGCAATATTCGAAACTTTCGATAGGACTAGTTTTGTTATTGGGAGAAAAATATGGATTACCACTCAAAATCAGCGGATCCCGATTTGGCAGAGCGCGTTCCACTAAGGTCGTTAGACGAGATAGATCGCGAGCAATTTGCGCCTCGGTTTACACCCTGGGATGACGAGCCGGAACTGATCGCCTTGGGCGAGCCAACGATCCGTCATCCGGAAGCTATGGAAGTTCTGTCACTCAACGGCCAGTGGCAGATGGCGGAAGGTGGCAAGCTCGCCGATCGCTTGCATGGACAGTGGTCGGATGCAATCCCGGCAAAGGTTCCCGGCAGCGTTCATACCGCATTGGTTGAGGCCGGCGTAATTCCCGATCCAACATTCGGGCTTAACCAGGCTATCGCGCGCCAGGAGAGTTTCAAGACCTGGTGGATGCGCTGCGAATTCAAGCGCCCGCCCAACATCAGCGGCGACATGCTGATGTTTGAAGGTGTCGCCAACAGCTGCACAATTTGGCTCAACGACAAAATGCTGGGCAGCCACGAGGGCATGTTTGGCGGACCCGACTTTGATATCGCCGGAATGTTGCAGGCCGACAATACGCTGGTCGTCCGCCTCGAACCCATACCATTTGAGTCATGGAACCCTAGTGGAACGAACCCGGAGAATAACGGGAGTTGGATGCGCACAGTGGTATTCAACAACGATTACGGATGGCATTATGCCAACTTGCCGTCACTTGGCATATGGCGATCGGTGTCGATACGGGACAAGCCCCCGGTTCAATTGATAGATCCGTTCGCCAGAACATTGGATGCTCATGAAGGGATTGTTGAGATTGCACTTCGGTTTGTCGGTGAAACGGCAGGATGGTCGGGGACCCTTGCGGGCAGTGTCGAACCAGAAAACTTCGACGGAGCGCGATGCGCATTCGAAGTCCCGGTCGAATCCCAGGCGGGCGAGCTCAAGACGTCATTGCGATTCCAGGTGCCTGATCCCAAGCTCTGGTGGCCGGTTGACATGGGAGAGCAAAACCTTTACCGGATCACTTTGTCATTTCTGCCAGAGGGCAACGGGGCGGCTGACGTTCACTCGTTTACTCTTGGATTGCGAACTATCGAAATGGCGCCCTTACCGCAGGGACCGAAGCCAGAACTCTACAATTGGACCTTTGTCATCAACGGCAAGCCAATGTTTATCAAAGGCACGAACTGGTGCACGCTCGATCCGCTGATGGACTTCCGCAGAGAACGCTATGATCGATTCCTAAAGCTGGCTGCCATGCAGCACGTACAGATGCTGCGCCCCTGGGGCAGCGGGATGCCTGAAACGGACGAGTTCTACGATCTATGCGATCACTATGGCATCTTGGTGATGCAAGAGTGGCCAACGGCCTGGAACAGCCATCTCACGCAGCCCTATGGCATGTTGGAGGAGACCGTACGACGCAACACCTTGCGCATTCGCAATCATCCGTCGCTCGCCATGTACGGCGCTGGCAACGAGTCAGGCAATCCATTTGGCGCTGCGATCGACATGATGGGGCGCCACAGCATCGAACTTGACAATACGCGCCCCTTCCATCGAGGCGAACCCTGGGGAGGTAGTCAGCACAATTACGACTGCTATTGGCAGCGCCAGCATCTGGATCACAACTTGAACATGACTTCGATCTTTTATGGAGAATTCGGTTTGGCCTGCAGCCCGGTCTTTGAATCGGTCAAGCGCTATTTGCCGGAAGACGAGGTTGACCTGTGGCCGCCGCGCAAGGATGGCGCTTTCGCTTATCATACGCCGGTTTTCAATAACTACGAAGGCGTTTCCCGTTTGATGCAATATGCGAACTATTTTGTGCCCAAGGACTGTAGTGCCGAAGACTTTACCGTCGGCTCGCAATTGTCGCAGGCGGTTGGCATTCGGCATACCTTGGAGCGAGCGCGTTGCCGCTGGCCAGAAAGTACCGGCGTCCTCTATTACAAGTTGACTGACAACTTCCCGGCGGCTTCATGGGCTTGTATTGACTGGTATGGCGCGCCCAAGATCGGCCATTACTTTTTCCAGGATGCCTTCGCGCCCCTACATGCCAGTGTCTTGTTAAACAGCCTGAATAAGGTCGGAACGCCCTTGTCGCTGCCCGTCTATCTCTTGGATGATGCGTCTGAGCTGATAGATATGCCTTGGCAAGTAGTCATCCGAGCCTACGACGGGCAACTTAAGTTGATAAAGAGCCAACGCTTCGAGGGTCAAGGCCGTGTAAACAGTCCGCACGCGCTCGGCAGTTTCAGCCTGAGCTATGAGGAGACCGATACGGTTCCGCTGTTTGTTGTCGCTGAGGTGTGGAAAGACGACGTGCTTGCGGATCGAACTTTCTATTTTGTCAATTTCGAGGCGGTAAAAGGCAGCTTGTTTGCTTTACCGCAAACCGCTTTGACTTTGGAAGCTCAAGGTAACAGGGTAGTCGTCGCCAACACGGGTACACTGCCCGCTGTAGCGGTCAATGTTTCCCGGCCCGGGCATCTCGATACCTTTGAAGTATCCGACAACTACTTTTGGCTGGATGCCGATGAAAGTATGACCGTGGAGGTCAACAGCGCTAGCGGGCTGAAAGTCGGAGCCTGGAATGTAAACACCGAGTAGTGTGGATATGAGGAAACACGAGCGACTCGGCCATGCACGCATTGCGCGACGACTGCGCCTATAACGTTAACAAAAAAGGGCTGAGGAGTATCCTCAGCCCTGTACGTGGCTAGCTTAGCTTCAAGGCGCTTCTAGCAATCGGGTATCATGTAAATCAGCTTGTGGCTGGACCAGGATCCGTGATGGAATGGTCCAGCGGGCACGTTGCCGACACAATTTGACCACATGTGGACGATACCCGGATTCTCCACGTGGGTGAAGAAGGGCACGTATTCATAAAGCCAGGCATCTCGTTCCGCGGAGGCGGCGATGAAGGCTTCGCTGCCGGGCGGGTGGCTCACCAGATCTTCATGGATGGCGTAAAGCCCCATGATCCATTCCGGCGGTTCTTCTCCCGCTTCGTTATCGCCATACCATTGTCCCCACAGCGGACCCCAATTGGTATTCGGAATGTAATCCGGGTAGGTGTGCGCGGCAAACAGCGGTGCCGTATTCCAATTGATGCCGGCTTGCATCTCATTAGAAGCGCGGCGTTCGCCGACCAAGGCGGGATCGATATTGCGGAAGTCGGCATTGATGCCGATATCGCCGAGATAATCCACGAAGAAGGGAGCGGGGTCGGAATAGTCGCCGCCACCGGCGCCAACTTCGATCATGATCGAGAAAGGCTGGCCACTCGGCGAAAGGCGATAGCCATCAGCATCGCGTTCGGTCATGCCCATCTCATCAAGCAAGGCGTTAGCGGCGTCGACATCGTAATCACTCGGCGCAATCGTCGGCAGGCTGGCTTGGCCATAGTAGATGGCATTGATCAGATCGTCACTGTCAATCGCAAGCATCACCGCATTACGGAAACGACTGTCCCAGGTGACTTCCCGCCAGGTTTCGTCAGCAAAGGTGAGATTGAGGTGGAACATGCGAGAATCTTTGTTGGGATAGACGTGGGTCGCGTAGTTTCCATTCTCCTGGTTTTCAATGAATAGCGGCAAGTTTGCCAGGCTGGTAGTCCAGAAATAGTGGACGTCGCCCGCGAACATCATCAGTTCAGCGGTTTCCATGATCCCCCACTGGTTGATCACGGCACGGCGCCCGTCGAGATAAGGCAGTTGATTGCCGTCAGCATCGACCGCGAAGTAATATGGATTGCGCTGTGTCACGACTTCTTCTTCCGGACCTTCAACACGGACCCAGGGTCCCAACTGTGGGAAACCAATCGCCGCCAGGCTGTTCTCCGCCCAGCCGACCACGTCCTTCTGATTAAAGAGCTCAAACCAGCCGGCGAGGCCTTCCGCTTCTACCGCGGCGTTGATTTCATCGGCATCGCCATATTCGATATGGTATTGGGCCAGGTAGTGTTTCGGCTTGATGATATCGAGGTAACCGGTACCCAGGGACACCAAGCTGGCAGCGAATCCAGGATATGGTGCGTCAAATACGAACTTGAAGGTGGTATCGTCCACGACTTCCAGCGTTGCCGGGGCGCCTGCAGGAACACCACCGGTGCGCAAATAACTCGGAATCGAAGGCCGCAGTTCCTCGTTGCTATCGACATCTTCGAAAGCGAAGCGTACATCTTCGGTAGTAACCGGCGCGCCATCGGACCACTTGTGTCCAGCGCGAAGCTTAAACGTGTATTCACGGGCATCGTCGCCAATGGTGAATTCTTCGATGATATTGGGCGCGAGCGTATTGTCATCACGGTTCTGGGTATTGAAGAGCGTTTCCTTCATGACCACGTTGTTCTGCCAGGTCATGAGGAGATCGCCGCCGTAGGTCCCGATTTCCGGCACGATGTAAGATTCAGAAAGCAGAACGCCGCTAGATAGTACCAGCGGATTGTCGGGCAGGCGGTCGCAGACGTCCGGCAAATCGCCAGCGGCGGCCATCTCCGCCAGCATTGGCGCTTCATTGTACATGCAGTCTTGCGCAAAGCCGGTGAGCGCGCCAGGACCGACGATCATCGTTGAGACGATCAAGAAAAGTACTAGTTTGCGGAAAGGGAATGACATTTTGTTCTCCTCTAACAGAAACTCTGTTCACGTTAAGATTAGGATATTGCCGCAGACCCACAAAGATGCCTTTGCGAATCATATGTGATATTATCCTGAATGAAGCGACACAAGTCAAATTTTGCTGCGGTGCGATGGTTCGTTTCAGAATCATATTGCGAACCATTGCCCGGGAGAAATAGATGCTTGGTATAATTATTCGCCGGATTTTCATCCTTATTCCCATGCTGGTTCTGCTGTCGATGATCTCTTTCATCATCATCCAGCTACCCCCCGGCGATTACTTGAGCAGTTATGTGATCAACCTGGAAAATCAAGGCTTGATCGTTGACGACGCCGAGGTTCAACGCCTGACACAGCGCTATGGCTTGGGCCAACCGCTGTACACGCAGTACTTCCGCTGGATGCGCAACTTCATCGTCAATGGCGATCTGGGAAGGTCTTTCGGGTCTTATGGCAGCAGCTACGACAACAAACCGGTCACTGACATCATCATGGAGCGTCTGCCGGCGACGATGATCATCTCGATCGTCTCGACGATCGTCGTCTGGGCGATCGCCATCCCAATCGGCATATATTCGGCGACGCATCAGTATTCCCTCATGGATTATCTGTCGATATTTATTGGCTTTATTGGGCTCGCGATACCCAATTTTCTCTTCGCCATTATCATCATGTGGATCGTCTTCGCGCAAACCGGTCATGCTGTGACCGGGCTGTTTTCGCTGGAATACAGGCATGTGCCCTGGTCCATCGCCAGAGTGATCGACATGCTGAAGAATGTCTGGGTGCCCGTTCTGGTGCTTGCCACGGCCGGCACGGCAGGCTTGATTCGCGTGATGCGCGCCAATTTGCTCGATGAATTGAGCAAGCAATATGTTGTCACAGCGAGGGCGAAGGGATTGAGCGAACGGCGGTTGCTCTGGAAGTACCCGGTGCGCATCGCCTTCAATCCCATCTTCAGTACGATCGGCTGGCTGCTGCCGGCGATGGTCGGTGGCGAAGCCTTGGTGTCAATCATTCTCAATCTGCAAACGATCGGCCCTGTGCTCTTAACCGCCGTCCTCCGTCAGGATATGTACTTGGCCGGCAGCATCATCATGATCCTCAGCGCCTTGACTCTCGTCGGTACGCTGATTTCTGATATTGCGCTGGTATGGCTTGATCCGCGCATTCGTTATGACTAGGGCGCTTCGGGCCAATTGTAGAATTCAGGTCCTGGAATAAGAGATGGAACCAGTGGGAAAAAACGCGACACAGTTACCGGATCGCGCTAGCTCCAAGAGCGGGGAAGACTCGATCGAGTATTTGTCGCGCGGGACACTGATCCGGCGGCGCTTCTGGCGACATAGGCTCGCCCGGCTCGGCTTGCCGGTATTATTCCTGCTATATTTAATGGCGATATTCGCCGATTTCATCGCGCCTTATCGACCCGATACGCGTTTAAAGGGATTCAAAGACGCGCCGCCCAGCGCCATCCACTTTGGCGTAGGAGAAAACAGGTTTCAGCCCTTCGTCTACGCCCGCAAGCGCACGTTCCATCCCAAGACTTTTCGCGAGGTTTATACCGAAGAGGAAGACGCAAAGTTCCCGATTCACTTCTTCGTCCGTGGGGAGCCATACCCGGTTTTGGGCTTATTTCGGCTTGATCTGCACCTCTTCGGCACCGATGAAGGCACCAATATCACGCTCTTTGGCACCGATACGGTGAGCCGTGACCTGTTCTCACGCACGGTTATCGCGGCGCGCGTTTCGCTCTTTATCGGCTTGGGCGGCGTCGCCATCAGCTTTGTTCTCGGCTGCCTGATCGGCGGGATTTCCGGTTACTCCGGCGGCATCATCGACGAAATTATTCAACGCATCATCGACCTGCTGATTGCCATTCCGACTTTGCCCCTGTGGATGGTGCTTTCGGCCGCCATACCGAGGAAGTGGCCCGTCGAGCAGACCTATTTCGCCATCACGGTCGTGCTGTCAATTGTGGGCTGGACGGGCTTGGCGCGCGTCGTCCGCGGCAAGCTGCTTTCCCTGCGCGATCTGGATTTCGTCACTGCCTCCAGGCTTTCAGGCGGTTCCGATATATACGTGATCACGCGCCATCTGCTGCCCAACTTCGCCAGTCATCTTATTGTGTCTTTGACGCTGGCGATTCCCGGCATGATTCTGGGCGAGACGGCGCTGAGTTTCATCGGAATCGGAATGCAGGAACCCGGCGTAAGTTGGGGCGTACTGCTGCAAGATACGATGAACTTCGGCGCGCTGGTTCACCAGCCCTGGAAGCTAGTACCTGGCGTTTTCATTGTCATTACTATATTGATGTTCAACTTTGTTGGGGACGGATTGCGCGACGCAGCGGATCCGTACTCGCTTTAGGCTGGGTGACACAGTATGAAGAGCCTTGATCAGCTAGACCGAGAATCGTTTGCTCCGGGTCCATCGCCAATTAGCGGGGAAGCCGTTGTGGTTGAGCTTTCGCCCGGCAACGCCACGGAGCCGAGTGGTCCCCTTTGCCTGTCCCTGAATGGCGAATGGCGCTTGGCGGAAGGTGGCGCCGAAGCGCAACGACTTTCCGGGACTTGGCAGGGTGCCATCCTTGCTGCCGTGCCGGGTAGCGTGCATACCGCCTTGCTCGCCGCCGGAAGAATTCCGGATCCCTATGTCGGCAGAAATGACGAGATCGCCAAGAAAGAAAGTTTCAAGACTTGGTGGTTCATGCGCCGCTTCGAGCGGCCGGCGGACGTAAACAAGGCAAGGCTTGTCTTTGGCGGGATCTGTGATTCGTGCTCCGTCTGGCTGAATGGCCAGAAGCTGGGCGACCATAAAGGCATGTTTGCTGAATTGGAATATGACGTATCGCCTTGCCTCGCAGAGGGTGAAAACACGATCATCGTTCGGCTTGATCCAGTGCCGCTGCGTATCAGCAGCGGCGAACCCAACGACTTCTTCACGGGGATGAATGTCGGCTGGCTGGATACCGCCGTCATAAACAACATATACGGCTGGCACTATATTGATCTGCCCACCCTGGGGATTTGGCGTCCCGTGATGTTGCGCGAAGAACCGGAAGTGTCGATTGTAGATCCCTTCGTCGCGACGACGGACGCGGCCGCTGGCATTGTCCGGCTCCACGCCACGCTGAAAGGCAGAGATCAGAGCGTGTCAGGCTGTCTAACGGGCACAATCGAACCGGAAAACTTCGCGGGTGAAAAGTATCAGTTTGCTCACCAGGTTGAAGGCACGGGAAAAACGCGTACCGTCCTGCTTGAGTTGACGATCCCGGACGCAAGACAGTGGTGGCCCGTTGACTATGGCGACCCCAACTTGTACCACATGACATTGTCGTTTGAGTCGGAAAGTGGCGGAATTGACCGCAAAGACTTCACGTTCGGTGTTCGAACGATCGAGATGGCGCCTCTTCCTGACGGTCCGGATCCCGAACTGTACAATTGGACGTTTGTCGTCAATGGCAAGCCGATTTTCGTGAAAGGCGCGAATTGGTGTACGCTAGACGCCTTGCTGCGATTTGATCGTGAGAGATACGAGCGATTCCTGCATTTGGCGCGCGATTCGCACATGCAGTTGCTGCGCTCCTGGGGCAGCGGCATGCCGGAAACAGACGAGTTTTATGATGTGGCGGACCGCAGCGGAATCATGATTTTGCAAGAATGGCCAACTGCCTGGAACAGTCACCGAATTCAGCCCTACGATGTTTTGGAGGAAACGGTACGCCATAACACGATTCGACTGAGAAATCATCCTTCGTTGGTGATGTGGGGGGGCGGCAACGAATCCAGCGAGCCATTCGGACCAGAGATCGATATGATGGGCCGCTATAGCCACGAGCTGGACGGCACCCGTGCCTTCCATCGCGGCGAACCCTGGGGCGGCAGCATTCACAGCTACCACGTCTTTTGGCAGTACGAGCCTCTTGTCAGAAACCTCTCGCTATCGGCTTCCTTTATCGGCGAATTCGGGCTGGCATCAGTGCCGAATTACGAGACGGTCGAGCGATTCTTGCCAGCCGAAGAACTGGACGCTTGGCCACCGGCGATCGATAGTGGCTTCACTCATCATATGCCTGTGTTTAATCTCAAGGCCGAACAGGCGATCATGTCACAGTATGTTGCCGATTTCGTCCCCAACGACTCGCTGAAAAACTTCATCCTCGGCATGCAAATGGCGCAGGCGACGGGCATGCGGCACACGCTTGAGCTGGCGCGAACACGCTGGCCGGAGGCGACAGGCGTCTGCTATTACAAGCTTACAGACAACAATCCGGCTGCGTCGTGGGCGACAGTAGACTGGTTCGGGGTTCCCAAGATGGCTTATCACATCTTGCGTCAGGCCTACCGCCCACTCCACGCCTGTCTTTTGTTCAGGAGATTGTCATTCGTCGGCGTGCAATTGAGTTTACCCGTCTTCCTTCTGGATGATTTGGGTGCACTTGCCTCGACTGATTGGCAAGTAACTGTCAGCGCCTTTGGCAGCAATTTGCAGTTGGTTGAGCAACAGGAATACGCTGGTTCCGGCTCAGGCGACACTGTCCGTCGGCTTGGCGAATTCTGCCTAGACGCGGACCAAACCTGGAATTGTCCCTTGTTGATTGTTGTCGAGATAGTTACGGCAAATGGACAGCGAGATCGAGTTTTTTACTGGCTGAACTATACATCCGTTCAAGGATGCCTGTTTGATTTGCCGCGGACTCGACTTAGCCATGGTCGGGATGGAGATCACTTGACTATCACCAATGCCGGAGACAAGCCCGCAGTAGGTGTCCATTTTGTCTGTCCCGAAAGCTCGGACGATTTCAGTTGTGAAGACAGTTACTTCTGGCTCGATCCTGGAGAATCGCGACCGGTCTCAACTAGCCATCAAGCTGGTGTGAGAGTCGCGGCGTGGAATGCTGATGAATCGGGATAAGACGGAAAAGGGCAACTCGCCGGACCTGGGTAAAAGTGCGCAATCGATAATAGATGTGGATAACCTGAGTGTGCACTTTCATCTTGAGGAAGGCACCCTTAAGGCGGTTGATCGCATAAGCTTCTCCATCGCAGAGCGTCAGATGTTCGGTCTCATTGGGGAAAGTGGTTGCGGCAAAACCGTGACAGCACAGTCATTGATGCGCCTGGTCCCAAAGCCAGGAAAGATTGTCAGCGGAAGTGTCAATTTCTTTGGCGATCTAGGCGGCAAAACAGATCTCGCTCAATTAGACAGCTCAGGTCCGAAAATCCGTGCCATTCGTGGCAATGACATTGCAATGATCTTCCAGGAGCCGATGTCCAGTTTGTCTCCTATCCATAGCATCGGCAATCAATTGATGGAATCGATACGGCTTCATGTAACGCGCAATAAGCGGGAAGCCTATGAAATCGCGCTGGAAATGCTTGATCTGGTCGGGATTCCTGATCCCGTACAGCGCATGGAGGAATACCCGCACCACTTTTCCGGCGGCATGCGCCAGCGAGTGATGATCGCCATGGCGCTTTCTTGTCGGCCGCGGCTGCTGATCGCGGATGAACCAACTACCGCGCTGGATGTAACGGTGCAGGCGCAAATCCTCGATTTGATCGCGCAATCGCAAGCTCAATTTGATATGGCCGTCCTTTACATCACGCATGATTTAGGGATCATCGCGGAAATCTGTGATGAAGTGGCGGTGATGTATCTGGGACAGATCGTCGAGCACGGATCGGTGCGAGACATCTTTCACAATCCTCTGCATCCTTATACACGTCGACTGTTGGCATCGACTCCCCGCATTGGTCAGAGAGCTTCGCGTTTGCAGACGATTGACGGAACAGTACCGACACCAATTGACCTACCTTATGCCTGCGGCTTTTGCGCGCGCTGTTCGGATAGCATCGGCGGAACATGTGACGTTGCCATGCCGGCGCTGGTGGAGATTGAAGACGATCACTTTGTGCGCTGTTTTCTCCATGACGAGCGACAGGAAGCAGCTGTATGAGCGTGCAGCCCATCTTGAAAGTGGAGGGATTAAAAAAGTATTTCCCGGTGGAAAAGGGATTCCTCCGCCGAGTTATTGGTCAAGTGAAAGCGGTCGACGACGTTAGTTTGGAAATCGCTCCCGGCGAAACGCTTGGACTGGTAGGCGAGTCCGGTTCTGGAAAGACAACAGTTGGCCGCTGCATCTTGCGCGCGCTCAGACCAACGCAAGGTTCCATTCAGTTTCAGATCGCTGAGGATCGGACTGTTGACATGGCGCAGTTGAGCGATGGAGAATTGCGTTTGGTCCGGCCACACGCGAATATGATCTTCCAGGATCCTTTTTATTCGTTGGATCCACGTTGGACGATCCTTGACATCGTTGGTGAACCACTCAAGCTTGCGAAGCTGGCAACAGGCAAAGAACTCGAAAAACGTGTGGCGCACTTGATGGAGGTTGTCGGCCTTGAGGTAAGGCATCTCAGGCGCTATCCGCATGCCTTCAGCGGCGGACAGCGTCAGCGTATTGGCGTGGCACGAGCTCTTGCGACCAATCCACGCCTGATCGTTGCCGACGAGCCGGTGTCAGCACTTGACGTTTCGACACAAGCGCAGATCCTCAACTTACTACAGGATTTGCAGCGAGAGTTTGGTCTGTCCTACCTTTTCATTGCACACGACCTGAGTGTAGTTGAGCACATTTCCGACCGAGTCGCGGTGATGTACGTGGGCAAGATTGTTGAGGTCGCCAAACGCGATCAGCTTTTTTACTTCCCCAAGCACCCCTATACCGAAGCTTTGCTTTCCGCTGTGCCGACGCCCGATCCTGACGCCGAAAAGGAACGAATCATATTGCCTGGCGAAATCGCCAATCCGGCTGACCCGCCGTCCGGTTGCTATTTCCACCCACGCTGCCGTTACGCACAGGCGATCTGCCGCGATGAAGAACCGCTATTGCGTGAAGTGTCGCCAGGGCAGTGGGCGTCTTGTCATTTCGCCGATGAACTCAGTCTGGCCGGCGCGCCTCAATAGCCGAGCTGACCGCGCCAAGTGCTGTGACCAGGCATGTGCGTAAGTAGATTGGCCGGGGGAGTAAGATAAGAGGTCGAAAACGAGAGCAGGGTAGCCGCAATGCGCGCTGCCCTCGACTGTTATCGTATTATACGATATCCATGTTGTCGATGATGCGCGTCGCGAATTCGCTAGTGGCAACCTTGGTGGCATTCTCCATTTGGCGCGCAAAATCATAGGTGACGTAGCGCTGTTCAATCGTCTTCTCATAGGCCTTGGTTATCAGCTCTGCAGCTTCAAACCAGTTCAGATGTTCCAGCATCATCACGCCGCTGAAGAGCAGCGAACCCGGATTGACCATATCTTTGTTGGTGTATTTCGGCGCGGTGCCATGGGTCGCTTCAAATAGGGCGATTTCGTCGCCGATATTGGCGCCGGGAGCGATGCCGACTCCACCGACCTCGGCCGCCAGCGCGTCGCTGAGGTAGTCACCGTTGAGATTGGTAGTGGCGATGACATCGTGCTCTCGGGGTCGCAGCAGCATTTTCTGGAACATGATGTCGGCGATGGTGTCCTGGATCAGAATCCTGCCTTCAGGTACCTGTCCATCATGGTTCTCAGCCACTTCGTCCCACGAGATAGTTTCTAGTGGGAATTCATCACGGGCGAGCTCGTAGCCCCACTTTTGAAATGCGCCTTCCGTGAACTTCTGAATATTGCCCTTGTGAACCAGCGTCACGCTACAGCGGCCACGTTCGATGGCGTATTGAATGGCGGCGCGTACCAAGCGCTTGCTACCGAAGGGGCTGATCGGCTTTATGCCTAGTCCCGCATCAGGGAAGAAATTCGTGGCGCCCAGTTCGTTCTTTAGGAACTCTGCCAGCTTCTTGTTCTCGTCTGTGCCAGATTCAAATTCAATACCTGCGTAGGTATCTTCAGTATTCTCGCGAAAGATGACAACGTCGACGTCTTCCGGATGCCTTACAGGGCTGGGCACGCCATTGAACCAACGAACTGGTCGTACGCAACTGTACAGATCCAGCACCTGGCGCAATGTGACGTTTAAACTGCGAAATCCACCGCCAACGGGTGTCGTTAGCGGACCCTTGATACCGATTTTGTACTCGCGGAAAGCATCAAAAGTCTCTTCGGGCATATAGTCGCCGTCATATACACCGGCAGCTTTCTCGCCAGCATAAACTTCCATCCAGGAGATTTCTCTCTTGCCGCGATATGCTTTGTTGACCGCTGCGTCCCAAATACGCTTGCTGGCAGTCATTATGTCATAGCCGATCCCATCCCCTTCAATGAATAACAGAATCGGATTGTCAGGAACGTTCATTCTGCCATTGGAGAATGTGATCTTGTCGCCGGTGGCTGGCGAGGAAATTCGCTCGTATGCCATCTTTCAATGATCTCCTTTTCGTTCGGCACAATCAATCTAATCGCGCGATTATATCATAGAATATGCGTGCTTGAATCGGCTTGTTAGGTCCATTGGCGAGATTAGAAAACAACCTTATTGATCCCGGCAATGCGCCGCCGGGCAGTTGCACTTGTTCGAGCCTATCTGCGACATGGGTGCTAGAACTCAAAGGTGTGTAAATCCAAGGCGAAACGCCTCTCGCCGAAGCTCACGAAAGAAACTTCGACCTGGTAAACCAAGTCCGCGGCGTAACATATGAATGCTTTCCACGCATAGATCAAGATTGTTAGACGTGGGCCTGACAGCAAGGTGGACACGAGATTCTTCAGTGAGATTGCCCTTTGATTATTCACATCTGCAGAGCATAATCTTATACTAGATCGCGGCTGGAAACTCCGAGGTTGATATAGATGCACATCGTCTTATTGTGCGCGACAGATCGTGGATATCGCTTTGCCGAAAGAGTGTTTGATATTGGACAAGAACATTCTTTCACGGTATTCAGCTTCCAAGAGACACCATGGGAACCCCCGTATTTTGCCGATATAAGACGGCTAGCCCTCGAACGTGGTCATGAGTTCAATGAAGCACGCTTCGTTGGTCAACCAAAGTGGGACGGCTTTTGGGAAGACAGTTCGGTCGACCTGATTATCATGGTTAGCTGGCGCTATTTGGTGCCGGCGTGTGTCTATGGGCGGTCCCGGCAAGGGGCAATCGTGTTCCATGACTCGCTCTTGCCCAAATATCGTGGCTTTGCACCCACGGTTTGGGCAATTCGAAACGGAGAACGCGAAACTGGCGTTACGCTTTTCCAAGCCGTAGATGACGTAGATGCCGGCGACATTGTTGATCAGCGCTCGGTCGTCATTGGCGCTAGTGATGCTGTCACCGACGTGATGGAGCGTGTATCACAGATTTACCTAGATATGATTCGAGATTATTTTGCCAGTCTTCTTAGCGGAAACGTCAAGAAAAAGCCGCAAAATCACAAGGAGGCAACATTTACATGCAAGTGGACGCCTATGGACGGTGAGATCAATTGGCGCGGTTCTTCACAATCAGTCTTCAATCTTATCCGCGCGACGGGCAAACCTTATCCTGGTGCGTTCACGTACTTTGATAATCGAAAGCTCACGGTCTGGTCGGCTGAATTACCGTCTCCGCCGCGTCGATATGTATCGCCAGCGCCGGGACGTGTGGTTGAGATACAGCACGGAATCGGCAGCTTGGTGCTGACGGCTGAAGGGTGCATTCTGTTAAAGAAGGTCCAGTTTGAAGGTGAGCCGGCCATGAACGCATCTGAAGCGCTCAACTCGCTGTCGCAAACGCTTGGTTAGAGGGGCTACTGATGCCTTCGTTATCCGTAGTGATTCCGGTCTTTCACAGCGAGAGAAGTATAGGATTGGTCGTCCGTCAGTTGGCCGAAGCACTGCCAAAGATCACTGATTGTTACGAGGTCGTATTGGTCGAAGATAATGGCGACGACGGAAGTTGGCAGGTGGTGGAATCGTTGGCGGCGGAATACGAATGGGTGCGCGGTTACAAGCTGATGCGGAATTACGGGCAACATAGCGCGCTATTATGTGGCATCCGAGCGGCCAAATTCGAAATAATTGTGACGATTGACGACGACTTGCAACATCCGGTTGACAGAGTTTCGAGTCTAATAGAGTTGTTAAGCGAGGGCTACGATGTCGTGTATGGGACGCCGCAGCGGCAGAGGCACAGTCCATTGCGTAATCTGGCCTCGATTATGACTAAATGGGTCTTGCAAGGAGCAATGGGTGCGGAAACCGCGCGGAGCATCAGTGCCTTCCGCGCCTTCCGTACCAGCTTGCGCGACTCATTCGCAAGTTATCACGGACCGCTTGTCAATATCGACGTCTTGCTGACCTGGGGAACAACGCGATTCATAGCCATACCTACGCCTCATGCGCCAAGGACATTGGGCAAATCGAATTATACGTTTGGCAAACTTATCACCCATACTTTCAACTTGTTGACTGGTTTCAGCACCTTGCCCTTGCGTTTCGCCAGCGCGCTTGGCTTGCTCTTGACTCTATTTGGATTCTTGATCCTGGCGTATATCTTGCTGAGCCAGGCTTTTGCATTTCAGTTTGAGGTGCCAGGCTTTACGTTTACGGTCTCTCTGATCTCGATATTTGCCGGGGCACAGATGTTTAGCTTGGGAATCATCGGAGAGTATCTGGCACGAATGCACTTGCGCATCATGGACAAACCAGCGTATATCGTCAGGCAGTCAACAGAAGACAAGGAATCCATTCAATAGTGAAAAATGAGCTTGTTACATTCTTGCCATGGGATACAGATCACTTCGGACATCGTATCGGGCGCGCTACAATTAGCCGCTTGGACTCAGGTCTCTATCGGCAGTTGGAGGTTTCCTGCGAAGATCTGGGAATTGACTGTTTGTATTTTCTTGTGGATGCCGCTGATGAAGCGACTATTTTGGAATTACAGTGTCGTGGATTCATCTTTGTAGATATTCGTACCACATTAGAGCGAAAGGTCCCAGACGCGCGGCAACTGCGGTGCGATGAAGATGTAGTCGTTCGGCCGTCCAATTTCGACGATCTCGAAAGTTTGGCAACAATCGCCCTCGAGAGTTTTACGTCGACACGGTTTTTCGCGGATCCCTTCTTTGACAATGATAAGGCCTCCAGTCTCTATCGGATCTGGCTGACCAAGAGCGTGACCACGGATTTCGCTGATAAGGTGTTGGTGGCCGAAATTGATAGAGAAAGGGTAGGCTTCGTGACTTGTCACGTAAACAGACATTCGAGCGAGGGCAACATAGGTTTAGTTGCCTTGGAAAAGTCGGCACAAGGAAGAGGCCTCTCACAAGTGCTGATTCAGCGTTCCTTAGAGTGGTTTAGAAGTCAAGAAATGAAGAGAGTCAATGTCGTGACACAGGGACGCAATATAGCGGCCCAGCGGCTGTATCAGCGTTGCGGCTTCGTGACACGGTCCACGGAATTGTGGTTCCACAAATGGTTCCTGAACAATTCTTGAAAACACACTGGCATATTGCCAAATAGGGTGTACGCAGACTTATGGCAGATTACCGCATTCCTTTCAACAGGCCGACTTATCTCGGCCACGAATCGAAGTATATTGCGGATAGTCTCGCCTTGTCGCATATATCCGGCGATGGAGCGTATTCGCAGAAGTGTCACGCCTTTCTTGAGCAGAGCCTTGGAGTGGCGCGCGCCTTGCTTACTACATCGTGTACGCACGCGCTGGAAATGGCTGCTTTTCTGCTAGATGTCAAGCCCGGCGATGAGATCATTGTGCCATCCTTTACTTTTGTATCCAGCATCAATGCTTTTGTTCTGCGTGGCGCAGTGCCTGTTTTTGCCGATATTCGTCCGGATACACTGAATATTGATGAAAGGCAACTCTCGTCACTAATCACTGCCCGGACGCGCGCCATCGTCCTGGTACATTATGCCGGTGTCGCTTGCGAAATGGATGAAATCATGGCGGTTGCTCGAGAACACGGCATAGCCCTTGTCGAGGATAACGCTCATGCATTGTTCTCGCGCTACAAGGGGCGTTACCTAGGTACCTTTGGTGAGTTGGCAACTCAAAGCTTTCATGAGACAAAGAACTTCACTTGTGGAGAAGGTGGCGCATTGCTGATTAACGATCCTGAATTGATCGACAGGGCCGAGATCATCCGTGAGAAGGGTACCAATCGTAGCCGCTTTTTCCGTGGTCAAATTGACAAATACACTTGGGTAGACGTCGGCTCGAGCTATTTGCCTTCGGACATTTTGGCGGCTCATTTGTGGGCGCAGTTCGAACGAGTCGACGAAGTTCAGGCTCGTCGAAAGGACATTTGGGACTACTATCAGCGTCATCTTGTGGATTGGGCTACTGTGCATGGTGTCGAGCTGCCGACGATTCCGGGATATGTAGACCAATCGTACCACATGTATTACCTGATCTTGCCATCGTTAGAGGTACGAACCGCCTTGATTCAACACCTCAAACGTCGGAGCATCCTCAGCGTCTTCCACTATCTGCCGCTGCATTTGTCGGACATGGGCAAACAGTTTAATGGAAAGGCGGGCGACTGTCCTGTAACCGAAGACATCGCAGACAGATTGCTTCGTCTACCCTTCTTCCATACCTTGACGCGCGCAGAACAAGATGAAGTGTTGGCGGGTTTGCTCTCCTTTGAAGAGTGGCAATGAAAGTAGCGCGGACTCACCCGAGCCATTTTCTCAATTGTCGGATCAATAATAAATCTGCAGAAGGAGCTTCATATCCCTGCGTTGTGCAAGGCGGAAAACTATGGGATAATGCAACAGGGCTGGCGGAAACGCCCATGACAGGGACATGATCATGCCTAGTCGAGAGGCATGTACATTTAGAGCGTGCAACTTGTAAGGCTACTGGAGGATTGTATCACGCGAAACTTTAGCACAATCAGGTAATCAGCTTGACCCGCAGCGGCACCCGTTGACGGGTATTTGTATTTGGAGAGAACACTACATGGCTACAGAATCAAGTTTCAAAATCACTCCCATTGGAGGATTGGGTGAAATCGGCAAGAACATGACCTTGTTCGAAATGAACGGGGACGGTTTCTTGATCGATTGTGGCATTATGTTTCCGGCGAACGATATGCATGGTGTCGACTATATCATCCCAGATTTTCGCTGGTTGGAAGAGCGCGACGACATCAAACTGCATGGCTGCTGCTTCACACACGGACACGAAGATCATATCGGTGCCGTTCAGCATTTAGTGCAGTCGTTTCCTGATGTACCGCTCTATGCCACACCTCTGACCAGGGGATTGCTGCAAGTTAAACTAAAAAACGCGCGCTTGCTAAAGAAAACAGACTTGCGCTCGTTTGACGCTGGCGATGAACTACGCATCGGCCCGTTCAAATTGCATAGTTTTCACGTTTGCCACAGCATACCCGATTGTGTGGGCTACGGCATCGAGACACCGTTTGGCATGGTGGTACATACGGGAGACTACAAATTCGACAATACACCGGTTCACGGCAGGAAAACAGACTATGCGCGGCTCGCCGGTTTCGCTCGCCGAGGCGTAACGCTTTTGTTGGCGGATAGCACAAATGCCGACAAGTCCGGGTGGACAGAGTCTGAGGCCGTGATCGGAACGGCTCTTGATCGGGTATTTCGCAATGCCAAAGGCCGCATCATGGTGGCCACTTTCGCCTCGTTGATTTCGCGCGTCCAGCAAGTTGTTAACGCAGCGCGAATCCACAAGCGGAAAGTTTGCATAACCGGGTATACCATGTCGGAATATGCCAAGATCGCCCGCAAACTCGGTTACCTCGACGCGGACGACGATATTCTGGTTGACATCGGCCGGGCCCAAACGTTGCCGCCACATAAGGTCGTTTTCATGGTCACAGGTTCGCAAGGTGAACCATCTGCCGTGCTGGGCAAATTAGCAGCCGGGCGTCATCGTCAACTGGATGTTCGCGAAGGCGATACGATCATTCTGTCGTCCCATCCAATACCGGGCAACGAAGAATTGGTCTATCGGACCATCAATCGACTCATTCAGCGCGGCGCTGATGTCATCTACGACGCGATCGAAGCGGTGCACGTATCGGGCCACGCGTGTCAGGAAGAGATGCGTTTGATGCTTAATCTGACGCAGCCGAAATACCTGGTACCTGTACACGGAGAGATCCGCCATTTGCACTTACATGCAAAGCTGGCGCGCGAAAACGGCATAGCCCCTGAAAATGTGATGACCGTGGAAAATGGAACTACGGTTGAGTTGTCCAAACGAGGGATCGCAATTGGAGAACGAAAGCCTGGAGGATATGTGTTCGTCGACGGTAGCGGAGTCGGTGATGTCGGACCCGCGGTAATTCGAGACCGAGAGATACTAGCCCGCGATGGCTTTATGCTGGTTAGCATCAATATCGACCATGCCACTGGCAAGCTTAAGGACGAACCGCGCATCATCTCTCGTGGCTTCGTATATCTCAGAGATGCTGAAGACTTCCTTGATCTGATTCGTGAAAACATCGCAGACGTTGTCAACGGCAGTCGCAACGTAAACGGCAATCGAAGGCACTTGGTCGAAGACAGCCTTGGAAAACTGATCTATGGCGAGACCAAGCGCCGACCCATGATTTTTAGCATTGTCAACGAGATCTAGGACATCCCCTCAATCTTGTTTGAAGTTTCAGCGCCTGTTGGCATATTTGGCAACATCTAATTTGATGCGCTCGAGGATTTTCATCGCAACCGCATAGTAGAAGCAACGTACTAGACGAGTAGCACGCAAAATCAGGAGAGCGCTCATTTATGTCTCAACCGGTGATACGGGCCCGCAACATCACGCGAAACCTCAAGCTTGGTAGCCACGTCGTTCATGCGCTTCGTGGTGTCAATTTGGAGATACTCCCCAAGGAAATGGTGGGGATCATCGGGCCGTCGGGTAGTGGCAAGAGCACACTTTTGGGAATCATCGGCGGTTTGGACAGTCCAACTGAAGGCACTATCGCAATTGATGGCGTCGACATCACGCGGATGAGCGAGAATCAGCTGACGGATATTCGAAATCAGAAAATCGGATTTATCTTTCAGTTCTTCAATCTGATCCCTACATTGACTGCGCTGGAGAATGTTGCGCTTCCGATAGAGTTCGCCCAGGTTCCGCGGCACAAACCCTATCAACGGGCGCAAGAATTGCTGGAAATGCTCGGCCTGGGAGGGCGATTTCATCATCGCCCTAACGAGCTCAGCGGCGGACAGCAGCAGCGCGTGGCCATAGCCCGGGCTCTTGCCAACGATCCGCCGATACTGCTGGCGGACGAACCAACCGGCAATCTCGATACGCATTCCGGGGATACTGTTATGGAAGCCCTAAACACGATCCGCGATGAGAACGGGACCACGGTTGTTCTGGTTACCCATGATCGGCCTTTGGCTTCACAGATGGATCGCGTATTGACGCTTGTAGACGGCATCATTGTTGATGGCGTAACTGTGCCCTAAACCGTCGACTGCCTGGTTCTAATCTGTGTTCGCCAACTAGCCAGCCAGGCACACGCGCGGTTTTCCCTGACGAGCGCCACACGGTATAATCGGGAAAGCCGAGGACGGTACGGCAGGAAAAGGGATCGCCATGTCTTCAGATGTCCATAGCGTGGAAGTTGCCGGCATTAAGCGCGATCTGCGTTTGATGGAGATCAAACCCGGAGTCAGGATTGCTATTCTCAATATATTGGGTGATACCGAATTTGTGAATGCGGCGAGCAAGGCGCTCGCGAAGCGTCTTGCCGAAAAGCGTATGGATTTCCTGGTTACTGCAGAAGCAAAATCGATTCCGCTCGCTCACGCGCTGAGCACGGAGATGAACTTGCCTTATGTCGTTTTGCGCAAGACACATAAGCCTTATATGGGCGATGCCCTCCAGAGCGAAACCCTGAGCATTACGACTGGAAAACCGCAAACGCTTTATCTGGATGAAAAAGATCGAATACAGGTGTCGGGCAAGCGGATAGCCTTGTTGGATGATGTTATTTCTACAGGCAGTACACTGCAGGGTATGCGTCTCATAATGGACAAAGCCGGCGCGGAAATCGTGGCGGAGGCGGCAATATTCACCGAGGGAGACCGGGCGCAGTGGCACGACATTGTCGCCCTGGGCCATTTGCCGGTCTGGGTAGACAAATCGCGCTAACGTTATTCCAACAGATCGGATACAATAGACCCATAGAACGAAGTATTACGCGGAAGAGTCAAAAGTGTCGTCGCCGTCTTCGTCGAAAACAACCATCGTAGTGTACTTGGCTGTCATCATCTTCATGGCATTTGGTGGGACCATGTTATATCTGTCCCGCCCCGAGCCCACCACAATTTCGATTAATCCACCTGTTCCAACGGCAACATATGCTCCTACGGCGACTCCGGGTCCGATTCTTGTCTATGTGACCGGGGCAGTTGGTCAACCAGAATCTACTTTTGAGCTTCCTTATGGAAGCCGGGTCAACGACGCAATCGAGGCTGCCGGTGGATTCGCGGATTCGGCTAACAAAACCTTGGTGAATCTAGCAGGCATTTTACGCGATGGTGATCAAATCCACGTGCCCTCGGTAGACGAAGATGGATCCGGACCCGCGCTGCCAACGCCGTTAGGCGGCAACTTACTGCGCATAAACGGTGCGAGCGAGAGCGAATTGCTGGTTTTACCGGGCGTAGGACCGGCGCTGGCAAAACGGATTGTGAACTACCGCGACGAGGTTGGTCGCATCACGAGTTTGGCCGATTTGGACAATATCTCCGGCATTGGTGAAGCCACCATTGCCAAATGGCGGGACTTGATCGCATTTGACTAGCGGATGCGCGTACCGGTCGTGGCTTCGAAATAAAGCGCGTGCGACCAGTCCAGCCGACAATAGACTGTCTCGCCAGGGGAAAAACACTGGTTGAGCGGTACCTGAATCTGCCATCGGCGCTTGCGCAGCCAGACCTCAAGCAAGTTGAACTTCTCGGCGTAATAAGGTGTAACACGGTCAATTGTCGCTGGAATACCTGTCCCCTTTTCGCAGATGAGGACATGCTGTGGTCGGACGCCGACGATGACTTCGCAGCCGTCGGGCCGCTGCTGTGGCAGTCGCGCTCTTCCCATATAGCTGCCGTCCCATTCGCCGCCGCTTACGACGCCCCAAAACCTGTTTATCGTCGGCGTACCCAGGAACTCCGCCACAAACAGATTGTCCGGATCGTCATGTAATCGATCGTATGGTCCCGCCTGGATAATCCGACCAGCATCCATGACAACGATTCGATCCGCGACGCTCATCGCTTCTACCTGATCGTGGGTGACGTATACAAGCGTGACGTTAAATTCTTGGTTCAGGCGCTTTAGCTCGACCCGTGCCCCCGCGCGAAACTTTGCGTCCAGGTTCGCGAACGGCTCGTCAAAGAGCAGCAGTTCCAGGTCGCGTGCAAACGCGCGGGCGATTGATACCCGCTGTTTCTCGCCACCGGACAGATTCCGCGGTAAGCGGCCCATCAAGCGCTCGATATCGACGCCGGTTATCTTGGCAACTGTTTCGACATGAGCCGGCACTTCGTTTTCTCGGTCGCGCAGCCGTAAGAAAAACCCGACTGTTTTGCGACTCTCCCAATGCGGGATCAATACGTAATTTTGGAAGACCATGCCGATTCCTCGCTCTTTGATGGGAATCGCGTCTAGCGGCACGTCGTTGTAATAGATGTCGCCCGAGTCGGGTTGATCCAGTCCGGCTATCAACCGCAGCAGCGTAGTTTTGCCGCATCCGGACGGACCCAGAAGGACCACGGCTTCTCCGTTTTCGATACGCAGATTGAAGTCTTTAATGGCCAAGACCGGCGTAAGCTTCCGGCTCTTATCGTAAAAGGTCTTGCTCACGTTCTTGAGCGTGATCGTTCTCATGACTTCTTGCCCGGCTGTGGCCTCTTCTGGATAGCATAACATAAGCGGCTCGACTCGCCGAAAGAGCGAAGACGAGTGGAAGCCAAGCATCATAGTGTTTTGCACCATGCGTGCTGTATAATGAACTTCGTGTCTCCTTCGTATGCTATCGACTTTGAAAAAGCGGAGCAGCGTTTTGAAGCAAACGATTCAGCCCGATCTGATACCGGTAACCACTGCCGACGGCTGGCAGCCTGATCCCAAAAACCCTCGGCGCCGTCCGCCGTGGATTCGTGTGCGCGCGCCGAGCGGCGAGACCTACGAGCGCGTTCGCGAATTGATGCGGGGCAAGACCTTGCACACCGTCTGCGAAGAAGCGCAGTGCCCGAATCTCGGCGAGTGTTGGGGCCGTGGCACAGCGACATTCTTGATGATGGGCGATACTTGCACGCGCAGTTGCGGATTCTGCGATATCAAGACTGGGCTACCGCAACCGCTGGATTGGGGCGAGCCCAATCGTGTGGCGGAAAGTGTACGCGCGATGGGGCTGCAGCACGTCGTGATCACCAGTGTAAACCGTGATGACCGTCCTGATGGCGGCGCGCCATTATTCGCCATGGTCATACGCAGGATCCGGCAGTTACAGCCAGGTTGTTCCGTTGAAGTATTGATACCTGATTTCAAGGGCAGTGAAATGGCGCTGAAAATCGTCATGGACGCGCAGCCGGAAATCCTCAACCACAACGTCGAAACAGTACCTCGCTTGTTCAAGAAAGTTCAGCCGCAAGATAGTTACGAATGGGCGATCGCCACACTGACAAACGCCAAGGCAATGGATCCGCTGGTGTTGACGAAGAGCGGAATCATGCTTGGTCTGGGAGAGACCTTGCATGAAGTGCTCGATACCATGCAAGTTTTGGCGAATATAGGGGTAGACATTCTGACTATCGGCCAGTACCTACAGCCGAGCAAGCGGCATCTGCCAATTGATCGATATTATACGCCGTCGGAGTTTGACCAGTTGCGGGAAACCGGGTTGGAAATGGGCTTCAAGTGGGTCGAAAGTGGTCCACTTGTGCGCAGCAGCTACCGAGCGGAGCAGCAAGTACGAGAGTTATCACGCTTGGACCATATTCGGTTACATGAAGCCAAGAGTTGATTCACGAGGTCTGTCCTTCTTGGAAACTCGACTTTCGCCCAGACCAGGATTGCGGTCGTCAGCGGCAGCAGTTATAGTTTTGATATGCATAATAAGCGATGAGGTAGTGCCATGAGCGCGTTTTTCGCCGGCCGCCGCGGCCAGCCCGATGCCGAGGCGCCAGAAGCAGTAACCGTATTGCCTTCGGGTCAGCCGGTAGGCTTCGACACAGTAATCGGATCCAATAGCGAGACCGAAGGCACTTTCACCAGTTCGGGCAATGTACGCATGGACGGCAAGTTCTCAGGCACGCTCGAGATTGAAGGCAACATCCTAGTTGGCGAGTCGGCCGACATCCGAGCGGATATCAACGCGCGTAACGTCTCCATCGCCGGAACTGTCCGCGGTAATGTGGCCGGTAACAAGGTGCAGTTGCTACGAACTGGACGCATTTGGGGAGACATCAGCGCATCGGCCCTGACCACCGAAGAAGGCGCCTTTATCGATGGCAAGATCACCATGATGGGCCATTCCGCGACACGGCCACCGGCTGACGACGGCCTAGTTGATCAGGAAAATGCGGTCAGAGTGCTGGAGGATTCCAGCGCCAACTTGGACGACGAAGGTAGCGAGAACATTGAAGTGGCGGAAATCGCCTCCAACCATGAAAGCGCCGACTTCAGTGCCCCAGATGACGTGACGAACGACATAAGCGCAGACTAAGTGTCCATTCTGGTGACTAGTCTTTGGTTGCCCGTTTGCTCGCAAGCATGAATGCTGGAAGCCTGCGCTGAAGTTGTATGTTCTAAAGGGTCTGACCCGCAAGATCAGATAGAGCTGGAAGTTAATCCGCCGTCCACTACGAAAACCGCGCCCGTGGTAAAGTCAGAGGCTGCGGATGCCAGAAAGAGCGCAAGTCCGGCGATGTCTGAGGGTTGCCCGATCCGTCCTGCCGGCGTCTGCGCGATCACCCCTTGCAATAGATCGTCGTTTTCCCAAATTGCTCGCGCGAACTTTGTCTGAATGAGGCCTGGCGCCAACGCGTTCACCTGTATATTGTCCGAGCCCAATTCGACGGCGAGCGTCTTTGTCAAGCTGATTATGCCTGCTTTAGTGATGCTGTAAATGCCTTGATATCGTCCCGGGTTCAAGCCAACGATTGATGCTATATTGATAATTTTCCCGCCACCTTGCGCTCGCATGCTTCGAACTGCAGCTTGAGTCAGCCACACATTTCCCATGAGATTGACATCAATTGTCTTGCGCCAATAGCTGTCGTCAGCCTCGAGAAGGGTGCCGAAATGGGGATTGGTCGCTGCATTGTTCACCAGGATATCCAGCGCGCCGAAGTGCCTCACTGTTTGGTCGACCAGCGAATTCAGGGCCGCTTTGTCACCGTTATGCGCTGCGATAGCTATGGCATCGCCACCCGTCGCCCGAATCGATTCGGCCACCTCATCGAGCGCCTCCTGCTTGCGACTGGCTAGCACCACTCTGGAACCGGCGCCAGCTAGAGTCTCTGCGATGGACTGGCCGATTCCGCGGGACGCGCCCGTTACGATCGCAACTTTGCCCCCGAGGTCTAACAATTCGCTCATTTATGAATCTCCGATCCAGCCGCCTGGTTGCGACCGGTCTGAGGAATACGCGGCTCTGTCCGATCAACGACGGTAGCGCGGAATGTTGCCGACGACATGTAGTCCTAGTCTTTGCAGGTCACTCCTGTGATAAACTCGTAGATCAAGATATTCGGCCAGGAATGCCAACACGAGACCGATGAAGAGACCTACCCCTAAGCGCAGGAGTGGCGCCACGCGATCTGTTAAGGGCGGGGGTGCCGGAGTGACAATGGGTGGTTCAAGAATAGTGACTTGCGCGGCCTGGCCTCCGAGTTGCGGGAAGTATGTATGATTGCGATTGCTCAAAACGGCGATGGCTGCATCGGCAATCCTCTGTAGTGATTCCGCGCTGCTATGGCCAAGATAAATGACACCGATGCTACGCGCGTTGTCGGCGGCAATGACCAACGGAGCCAAATCGACTGTCGGGTCGGCGAGCCCTTCGGCGATTTCATGGCGGAAGCTGCTGCTGCGCACCCAGTCGGTAAAGGCATTTACCATCAGTTCCGATGCCAACCAGACATCCTGATAGTCGCCGTCCCGTTGAGGCAGGTTCAATTCCTGCGCCGCGCTGTACCTTATTTGCACACTGAAATCCGCTGCACGGTCAGAAGGCCCGCCAATCAAACTGGACAACACTAGCATTACGCTGGGCACGACTGGCACAGCAACCAGCCACCAGCGGCGAAAGAGCGTACGTATCAGCGCGGTCAGTTCCATTCGATTTCCCCCCCATCTTTAAGAGGATCTTGCCAACAAAATGCCTCGCCATTCTGATGCGCATGCCAAGCTTGCTCCACAAATGCAGTGATTTTCTGGGAAAAGACATGCGTATCAAACTTGAGCGCATGTTGGCGAATCTGCGCGGGATCGTAGGCGCTGGCGTCAAATCTCGCCATGACGGTTCTCAGGCTTTGCATAGACATGCTTTCAAAATATTCACCTGTTATACCGGGTAACACCGTGTCGAGCGCGCCACCACCTTTGAAGGCGATAACGGGTCGCCCGGCCGCTTGTGCTTGCACGGTGGTAATTCCAAAATCCTCTAAACCGGGAAATAGAAATGCTCTGCACCGGGACATCAGCCCTGGCAAATCCTCGTCGGAAACATAACCAAGAAACTCGACATTGTCACCCGCGAGCGACCTGAGCCGATCCTGGTCGCGCCCATGACCGGCGACCTTCAACGTTACTCCTAATTCGCTTGCCGCCTGTACTGCGAGATCAACGCGTTTGTATGGAATCAGACGAGATACAACCAGGAAATAATCTTCAACTTCGTTTAGTGGCGCGGGCCGAAAGCGTGCGGTATCGACCGGCGGGAATATGATACTGGATTCGCGGTTGTAATACATCTTTATGCGTCGTTTTATCGCGCTGCTAATGGCGATGAAATAGGAAACGCGTTGGGCAGCGGCGTAGTCCCAGTGACGCAGCAATCTGATCAATGGCCGAAGCAGCAACTCTGCCGTCTTTCCCAGGCCCTCACCCTCGAGATAGTTATCGAGTTGCCAGACATAGCGCGTGGGCGTGAGGCAGTAACAAACATGCACTGTGGACGCATCAAATTGTAAACAGTGACAGAAGCCGCTCTTGTTGCTCAGCACGACATCATAACCCTGTAACTTCAGCCCATTCCAGGCCGCGGGATAGAAAGGCAAATATGGTTGATGTCGACGGTGAATCGCGGGCAGACTATCGATCCAGAGCGTACGGATATCCCATTGGCGATAGCGATCAGGCATGAGATCTGGCGCGAAAATACTCGTGAATATGGGGCTGTCCGGATAGCTGTCGACCAAAACGTCGAGTACGTCTTCCGCGCCACCAATTTGATTCAACCAGTCGTGGACAAGCGCAGTCTTCACGCCGAACTCCAGTCAATCTGAGCCAAATAATACCATAGTTTCGGGACGAGAGTCATTGAAGGAGGTGGGCCCTATTCAGCTTTGGAACTTGCCAGATCGCGTACCGGCTTGAAGGAAACGCGGTGATATTCGCAGGGTCCGTAGCGGGTCAGAGCATTGAGATGGGCTTTGGTGCCATACCCCTTGTTCTGAGCGAACCCGTACTGCGGGAAGCGATCCTCAAGCGCCACCATATATTTATCCCGCCAGACCTTGGCAATGACACTGGCGCAGGCAATGCTCAGCGAAAGTTTGTCCCCTTTGACTATGCTGCACACAGGGTAGTCTCTCTGTTCAGGCCAGGGCAAATAATCGAGTAACAAGCAGTCCGGCTCTACTGAATTGCGGTCTAGCGCAGCGGAAAGCGCGCGCCGCATAGCAAGCTTGGTGGCGCCAACGATACCGGATGCGTCAATCTCTTTCACACTACTATGGCCGATGCCCCAGGTAACCGCGATATCCTTGATGGCAGCATCCGCGGCTAGACGTTGCAAGCCGTTCATCTCCTTGCTATCTCGGACTCCTTTGAGGATTCTAGAGATGTCGTCTCGGTGCAGGGGCAATGCCACGGCAGCCGCCGCAACGGGACCGGCCAGCGGACCTCGGCCGGCTTCGTCCATGCCGATGATGACCCGGCAACCCGCTGCGAAATAATCTCTTTCGAATCGTAAGCTGGCTGTCTTGGACGTTCTACGCCCTTTTTTCATAGTCCCCACGACGCCAATTCTGCCGAATATCCCAGATTTCGCGCAGCATGTTGATCGAGTCATCCCAAAGCCGCATGGTCGAGTAGGAATCGTAATACCAGGTAATGGGCACCTCTTTGATCTTGTAACCACGGCGCTTGGCGATATACAGCAACTCAACGTCAAAGCCAATGCCGTTCATCTTCTGAACACCGAAAAGATCTAAGGCCGCCGAACGGTTGAACATCTTGAAACCACATTGCGTGTCCTCAAAATCGTCTAAAGCGGCCGCCTTAATGATCCAATTGTTTACTCGTCCGATCATGTGTCGAAATTCAGGTTCATCCACCCGCTGCGCGCCTGGCGCCTCTCGGCTGGCGATAATCAAGTCGAATCCGTTGCTCTCCGGTGGCAGAAACCGGGCGATATCCTCTATGCGCATAGACAAATCCGCATCGCATATAAAGCGCCAATCGCCTTCTGCCGCCAACATCCCTTGCTTGACGGCGAGACCCTTGCCACGCAGATTATCCGGCGACTGAATGACGCGGATGTGATCAAATGCGTCCGCAAACTCTTGAGCTACTTCAAACGTACGGTCTTTGCTCCCGTTTTCAACGATAATGACCTCGCAAGAATAGTCTTGCTGCTGCAAGTAAGCGTTGATTTGTGCCAAACTAGGGGGTAAACGGGTCTCTTCGTTATGCGCCGGTATCACTATGCTCAAGAACGGCGAAGATTGCTGGCTCAAGAAACAGACTCCTGCGGGTTGCTATAGTCGCATCTGAAGAAACTCTGCCTAATGATACGTGTAATTTGAGAATTGTACATGAAATAGAGCGCCCGGACCCTCGCCTTATTCGCACGGCTTGTCAATTCTAAGAGGTCAGAATACTGTCAATGTATTTGTCGGATACCACCTTGCTCGACTGGATTTGTCTCCGTTTGCGAATGGCGCTGCCGACCGTCAGCAAACCGCGCGCCGTCCCGCGTAATCTTGCTCGCGCTTCGGCGCCACGCCAAGCTCGCATTGCTTGCCATACCAAGGACGCTTGCCGCCTGAAAATCTGGCCGGCGTAATTGCGTAGCAGACTGCCCGGCATATTTTTGACCAAGACCCAGATGCTATTTCGCCCGTCAAAGTAGCTGGCGGTTACGCCGCCACCGCTGGCCGAGAGGTGATGATAGACTCTTGCGGAAGGCACATATAACGCTTTGTAGCCAGCCAATTGCGCGCGCCAGGCCAAATCAATGTCTTCCAGCAGGAAAAAGAAGTCATCATCCAGCAAGCCGATGTGGTCCAGCATCGATTGTCGATATGCCGCTGCGCCACCGCAGGCGCCGAAAACAAATTCCACGCGATCATACTGACCCTTGTCTTTTTCCCATGCGCCGCGGTTGCCGGCGCTCCCATTCTTTCCAAACGTGTCGCCGGCGGTGTGAAAATGATCACGTTGGTCAAAAAGCAGCATTTTGCTGGCTATCATCCCGACATCTTGATGCAGGCAGAATGCCTTGATTATTTCGTCCGCCCACCTGGTATCTACTTCGGTGTCGTTGTTTAGCAAGGCGATGATATCCCCACTTGCGGCTTTGATGCCGATGTTGCAAGCGCCGGTGAATCCACGGTTTTCTGACAAGTTGATTAGTTGAATCCCCGGGAAGTTTTCGCGAATAAAGGTCGGCGAGCCATCGTCAGAAGCGTTGTCCACAACAATTGTCTCAATGTCACTGTAGGATTGCCGGTTCAGGGACGTTAGGCAGGTACTGAGGAAGCGGCGTCCATTCCAATTGGGAATCACAACTGAAAATGTGCCTTGGCTCATGAACCGGTGCCCTCGGCCTGCAGAAACGCGTCAAGGGCTTCCTGCCACGGACGCAGGCTTATCGCAAGGCTATTGGCTTCTACATTCTCCAGGGCCGTGTATTCAGGCGGTTGAGACGGGCGCTGCCACTGTTGCCGGGTGATACGCTCGACGGGTATGTCCGAGAATCCCGCGCTATCCAAGATATAGCGCGCGAACCGCCAACGCGAAACGGCTCCTTCATTGACCAGGTGATAAGTGCCGTAACGTTTCGTTTCGATCAGCTGTGCAATGGCCGTGGCCAAATCGTTGGTATAGGTTGGGTTGGCAACTTCGTTGGTGACGACTCGGAGTTGCTTGCCTGCTTTGGCCGCAGCCAGGATGGCTTGAATAAAATTAGTGCCGCCGTGCGCAAAGAGCCAGGCAGTGCGCACGATGTAGTGGCGCGGGTTGATCTGCAACAGGGCGCGCTCCCCGTACCGCTTGCTATAACCGTAGGCATTCTGTGGATTCGGCGAATCATACTCTCGGTAAGGATGCCGTTGCTTGCCGTCGAAAACTTCGTTTGTGCTAACGTAAAGCATGGGAATATCATTTGCGGCGCAGCAAACGGCCAGATTGTGTGTTCCCACGCCGTTAACACGGTTTGCCCGTGCGGGATCAAGCGCGCAGCCATTGACGTCGGTCCAGGCGGCAGTATGCAAAACGATAGTCGGGGCTAAAGAGTTGACAAGGCTGCAACAGGCATCATAATCTTCAACGTCCAATAGATGCTGTACATCGCCAATGACATCTGCGCTGAGCACTTGATGCTTCCCGCTTAGCTGTACGCTCAGCTGGGAACCGAGTTTGCCCGCTGCGCCGGTGATTAGAATTCTCATCTGACTCCACAGTTTCGCTGCTCAAGCTTCATTCTAACCTCGGCGAAAAGTTGCGACTAGCCGATTATCGCTAAGGTCGAACCGCGCGAAACTGAAAACGTTTCCGCTAGACTCCGCTTGTAACTGCTTTAGGATGCGAGTGATCGTACTCTGTATTTCTCGAATGCGATTGCCAAGCGTATTGGCGGGCAGCTTGTATCGCAAGCCGGCAAATGAAATACTGTCGATGCTCAGGTGGTCTGCCTCATCCACTGCCAAATGTATATCAATTGCTTGCCAAGAACCGATCACGTCAATGAACGCCTCAGCCGAGATCGTTATGAATCCGTCGGCGATGCTGAATGTCGCTCGCCTGATCGGGTTGCCTCGGTCAACGCAAAACTCCGTCAGCTGAAGGCAGAGTTCACGCATGTCCGTCTCCTGGAAACCGACTTGAAGGACTTGGGCGCCTGACGCGTCATCCCCGGCTGTGATCTCAAGACTTGTGGTTTGAGGCAGGTCCAGCCGACCGAAATCCTGAGTGACGAACGTGACGTTAGAGCCGGAGACCTTATTGGCCAAAATTGCGATTGCATCGTTAGAAATCGGCAGGTCTGTTCGGCGAAGGGGTTCAAAACCAACGACTCGCATGACTATCGCTGGCAAGAAGGGCGCTAGCAACGCGACGGCCAACAAAACGAGCACAATCAGTCCCGAAGCAATCAATAACATGCCACAGGTTCGTGAGCCTAGCCTTCTGTTCGAATGTCTTTGCACTCGCAAGCGTGCACCCGCGTAGTATTCGTTAGGGCAGGTCAGCGGCGGCGAGGCGCTCGGCGTACTGCCGCTTGTAGAAATCGAGATAGTCGCCGGTCTTGATCTTGCGCCACCACCACTTGTTGTCCAGGTACCAGCGCGCCGTCGCATCGAGGCCGGTCTCAAAGTCGAACTGCTTTGTCCAGCCCAATTGACGCGCCTTCTGCGCGCTCATGGCATAGCGGCGGTCATGTCCCTCACGGTCCGGCACGTGTTTGATAAGCGACTGTGGTTTGCCCAGCAACTCAAGGATGCGTTTGGTGACATCAATGTTGAATTGCTGGTTCTCTCCGGCGAGATTGTACGCTTCTCCCGACTGTCCCCGATGCAAAATGACATCTACGCCACGGGCATGATCGTCAACATAGAGCCAGTCACGTATCTGTTTGCCGTCGCCATATAGCGGCAAAGGCTTGTCGTCGATCGCTTCAGTTATGAAAAACGGGATCAGCTTTTCCGGGTACTGATAGGGACCGTAGGTATTGCTGCCACGCGTGACAACCGTATCCAATCCGTAAGTGACATTGTAGGCGCGAATCATCAGTTCACCGCCCGCTTTGCTGGCCGCATAGGGGCTATTGGGCAGAAATCGATCCTCTTCCGTGGAGTGACCCAGGTCAATATCGCCATAAACTTCATCGGTAGATACATGACAGAAACGACCGATACCGTGTTTGCGCCCTTCGTCCAGGAGAATATACGCGCCCACGACGTCTGTATGAATGAAAGCGTCCGGGTCGAGAATGCTGCGGTCTACGTGGCTCTCCGCGGCAAAATTTACGATCGTATCGATACGATGGTCTTTCAGGGCCAATCGCACTTTTTCCCGATCCGCGATGTCGCCATGTTCGAAGCTGTAATTCTTTTCATCGCTGACGGAAAGCAAATTGTCCAGATTACCGGCATAGGTCAGTTTGTCATAACAGACGATTCGATAGTTTGGATAGGCTTCAAGCATATGTCGTACAAACGCGCTGCCGATGAATCCAGCACCTCCCGTGACCAGGATGTTTTTCATTTGGAAGCTACCTTCTCACCAATCACGTATTCTTCCAAAGTCACCGCCACGCCATCGTCATCATTGCTTGGAACAATGACGTCCGCTATATCCTTTAGCATCTGAGTGGCGTTGCTCATCGCTACGCCGACGCTGACGGCTTGCAGCATCTCGATGTCGTTTTCGCCGTCGCCAATAGCTAAGGCGTTGCATGACGCGATTCCGAGTTCTGCCATCAAGGTCTTAACCGCCCGCCCCTTGGACGTATTCGCGGGCAAAATCTCTACCATGCCAACTACGTTGGCGCGTGTCACATGGACGGCGCCATCCAGCCCTGAATCAATCGCCCTTCGCAGCGTCGTGACTTGATGTTCCTCGCCGTAAAGAACGACCTTATTGATGTCGATCGTGTCCAGAAGCTTGTGCCAATCGGTGATTGTCTCCACTTGCGGCTCGCCATATTCGGTCAGTTTGATAGCGAATTCGTCAACGCGAAGGGCGAAAGTACGGTTGTCGCTATAGGCCAGCGCGCCGAACCCGAGCTCATCTCCCAGCGATATGACACGCAAGACAGTGTCATTTGCCATGGCGATCCGCGTGCGAATGCTTCCATCGGCATTGTAAGTGATGAGTCCTTGCATATAGATGCCGGGTGAGTTTATGCCCAGGGAGTCGATCAGGTCTTCGGCCGCATGACGCGTTTTTCCGGTTGCGATGACCACTTCCACTCCCATCTGAAGCGCAGATTTTATGGCGGATCGATTGCGGTCGCTAAGTTCATGCCGGCTGTTTAGCAAGGTGCCGTCCAGGTCAATTGCGACCAGTTTGATCTCGTTGTTCATAGAGGATTCTTGTGTCCGTTTCTAGTTGTGCCGGCCAGGCTACACCCAAAGGGTGCCGTGATCGCCCAGGTTCATTTTGATGCCGCTCGGCTTGCCGTCGCTTCGTTTGACCGTGGCGTTGCGACCGATGAGACTATCGCGCAGCGTTTGATCAATGTCGATGACGCGGCTGTTTTCCAAGATGATGCTCCGTTCGATCTGACAGTTTCGTATCTCGCAATGGTGATAAATGCTGGTGAAGGGACCAATGAAGCTGTTTTCAATGATGGTGCCCTTGCCGAGGATCGTCGGACCGCGCACGACGCTATTAACAATTCTGGCGCCTTCCTGAACGGTCACGCGTGAGTCGATGCTTGAGTCATTGTCTATCTCCGCAGATGACGCTATGGTCGGACGAATCTCCTCCAAGACGTGACTGTTGGCTTCCAGCATGTCTGTAGGCTTGCCGGTGTCTATCCACCAACCATCGTGTACATGCGGAAACACGTTATATCCGTGGTCGATGAGCCATTGAATTGCGTCTGTGATTTCGTATTCACCGCGCGACGACGGCTGAATTTCAGTTACTGCTTCAAAGATATGATGATCGAACATGTAGATGCCGACCAGCGCCAGATCGCTCGGTGGGACTTCCGGCTTCTCGATGAGCCTCTCGATGCTTCCGTCCGCGCGAAGCTCTGCCACGCCATACGCCGTGGGATTTCCGACTCGTTTCAATACAATTTGACAGTTCCAGTGATTGTCGGCGAAGTCTCTGATCAGCGAGCTTATCCCACCTTCAATCACATTATCGCCAAGGAACATGACAAAGGGTTCGTCTTGGAGAAAATCGCGGGAAATCTTGACGGCATGCGCCAAACCATCTGGGCTGTTCTGTATGATGTATTGGAGCTCTACTCCCCATTCGTCGCCGTCGCCCAGCGCTTCTCGTATCTCTGCTGCAGTTTGACCAACGACGATGCCAATTTCTTTGACCCCTGCTTCGCGAATCGCTTCAATCACCCTTACTAGGACAGGTTTGTTCGCTACGGGGATCAGTTGCTTGGCTCGCGTATAGGTCAGCGGGTACAGTCGTGTGCCTTTGCCCCCGCTTAAAATAAGCCCTTTCATTGCAGGTAAAGTCCCGAGCAAGGTCGTATATTCATTTCCCTGTCTCCTCTACAAATGGTGGACTCGATGAAGAGCGACCCGCCTGACGCCAGCAAGACGGTCGCGTCCAACGTGTGGCCGGGCAGCCAATGCGGATCTCTGACGAAAAGTAGGTACAGGAATTATCAAGGAACTCATTGCGTTCATGAAATTCAATCAGGTTCAATATGCGATCGTGGTTTCACGGGGAGCATTGGTGAGAACAGCGCCGACAATGCGGACATGTACCCGCTCTAAAGCTTGACGCGCTTGTGCCGTATGGTCGCGGCGTGTGTCTCCAGCTCGCACGACAAGCAAGGCGCCATCCAGTTTGATCCCCAGCAAGGCAGCATCTGTTGCGGCCAGAACCGGCGGACTGTCGAACAAGACAAAGTCGGCGCGAGACTTCAACGCTGCGACTATCTCATCCATTCGTTTGCCGCTCAACAGGTCGGCCGGATTCGGGGGCAATTCCCCTGTCGCTAGCACCTGGAGGTTTTCAACTTGCGTCGCGGAGAGCGGTGGTTCACCAAGCGTACTGTTGTCAACCATCATGCTTGTTAATCCAAGTGCGTTTTCGATTCCCCAAATCTGATGTTGCTTGGGTTGACGCAGATCAGCGTCTACCAGAATTGTGCGGTTTCCGCTCTGCGCGAATGTAACGGCGAGATTGGCAAGCGCGGTGCTTTTCTCGTTCTCGCGGGCGGGAGATGTAACCAGCAGCGTTTGGATCGGATTCTCGACACTGCTAAACATAAGATTCGTGCGCAAACTGCGAAACGCTTCCGCGGCGGAAGAACGAGGATCGGATAATGTGACAAGGCTTTCAATTGCCATAATTGTTCCTAACTGTGGCGTTTCGACGCCGCTGCAAAATCAATAGCCATTTTAGCCTATCGCATAGGATGGCGTTAGTGAAAAACCGCGTGACTATGACAAATACAACAGTGGACCCAATTTAGCTCACTATTAAAACGGTCCCAAGTCGATGTCAATACGCTCAATGTCGGACGAGCTGAATCTTGCCGCAATCTCGGGCAGGGTTGTTCCAAGCGCGGGATGACAATAGTCCGCCGCAATACCTGCCAGTGGAATGGCAACATGGGCAAAACGAATGATGTCGGGATCTGGAACGGCCCAAGGTTTATCACCGAATTCGAATACTTCGTTGTTCCACAATAGGATATCAATGTCTATAGTTCGCGGCGCATTCTTATTGTTTGGGTCGCGGCGTCGTCCCAACTGTGATTCAATTCTGTCGATAACCTGAGTCTTAAACTCCAACGGCTTTCGCAAGGTATGAACCTTTACAGCCATATTTAAGAACGCATCCTGATGGGTGTAGCCCTGGGGAGCGGTCCGGTATACAGATGACAATTGCAGGACGGTGGTGTGATTCCGGAGGAGGTTAACGGCTTCGACGATATTCCATTCTGGCGAAATATTGGAGCCCAATGACAAGAACACGATATTCTTGTCATAGTCCTCAGCCCGGCGCTGAATGCGGATGCCTACCGAATCTGCATGCCGCAGCGCCCCGGGTTTATGTATTTGTATTTGGATGCTCCGCACACTGAAATCAACAATTGCGGTCTTGGCGATCTCTTCGGCCAGCTTTTCCACCAGCCGAAAGCGTGATGCCTTAACCAGATTTATGACCGCCTTGTTTAAAGTTTTGTAATTGAAGGCGTCGGCCGGATCGTCTGTCTCGCCAGGGCGCTGCCCGTCAGTTTCAATACCGAGATTTATCACGACTTCCTGGAGCGCAGCTACTTCGTGAGGGCCAAAACCGATTACGGTTTGCAGTCGAAGATTGTTGATCTCGATGATGTCCATGAGTACTCACTGTGCGGTACAATGCCGAGTTAGTGGCGAAAGCGTCAGATCTATAAATCAACTCAAAATTGTAAATAACGATAGTTTGGCGACAGTCGCAGATTCTTAGTTTTTGGCGGGCTTTGTAAAGGCCAGATAATTGCTTATTGCAAATGCGCCAATGCAAGTATTATAATGAATAAATTAGTAGTTGACAAAACTTGGAAGCATTACAACACTCGCTACAGGAACAACTGAATGACGGACGATGGAAACAGATTGGTCGTATAATGAACGGCCATGAAACGAAAATGCGTACCGCTCAGAACGAAAAGGTCCAGCAAAAGCTTAAATCTAGTGAGCTGCTGGATCGTTTTGGCTTTGGTATCAATTCAGTAGACAACGAGGCAGCGAAGCGTTCAATAAAGGATCTGCTTTATGCAATCGGCGAGGATCCTTGCCGCGACGGTCTGTTGGAGACACCGAAGCGAGTGGCTAAAGCCTATAAGGAGTTGGTAAGCGGCTACACGACCGACCCTTTAAAGCTTGTGAACAACGCAATCTACGATAATGATTACAACGAAATTGTCATTGTAAACGACATAGATTTTTATAGCCTTTGCGAGCACCATCTCTTGCCCTTTGTTGGCCAAGCGCACGTAGCCTACATTCCCAATGGGAAAATAATTGGTCTCAGCAAGATTCCGCGCATTGTGGATATGTTCTCGCGTCGGTTGCAAGTGCAAGAACGTTTGACAGGCCAAATAGCTGAGTTTATCGATGAGGTCTTGGAGCCAAGTGGAGTCGCTGTAAGCATGACGGCGCAGCATATGTGCTCCATGATTCGCGGTGTAAAGAAGCACAACTCCAACCTAACCACCAGCGCCATGATCGGCGATTTCAAGATCAATCCTGAGATTCGCGGCGAGTTTCTTGCGCAGGTCGGGCGTTCCGCAAATATGTAGGTCGCTTCAGAGCTTGCCTATCCGCGTTTACTTATTGTGTTTGGAAGAGAGCCGCTCCCTGCCACAAGCACGTCTATTCGCCCACAGTTTGGCAATTGTCCGTTACAGGTGTGTCGGGAAGGGCGCCATACCGTCATTGAGTGCTTCTAGTCCGCTGTGCAGAATCCTAGGGCAGCTCGACTGCCCGACACCAGGGACGGGAAATACCCGCAGCCCGATTTGCAGCAGTCAATAGCTATGATATAATCCAAGTTGCTGAAATACAGACTTTGTTCAGTACTCATCATGAGCGAGTGAGAGATTCGGCTCGAAGAACTCGCGGCAACCCCCCCGGTCGAGTGGGACGGTGCTAATTCCGGCAGGGCAAAGGCTCTGGCAGATGAGCGTATCCTAGACGAGCAATTCCACGCCTTCTGCCTCGCAAGGCGTTTTTTTGTTGCATTAGGAAAGGTAGCGCATGGCAACAACATTCATGACTTCACCGCAATATTTCTTCACATCGGAATCGGTATCGGAAGGGCATCCGGACAAGATCTGTGATCAGATCAGCGACGGCATTCTCGATGCCATTCTAGCCCAAGACAGAATGGCCCGCGTGGCTTGTGAAGTTGCGATATCGAATAATCTGGTCGTGGTGATCGGTGAGATAACGACCACTGCTTCGGTCGACTACGAACATGTCATTCGGGACGTCATTGCCGAGATCGGCTATACACGTCCTGAATTTGGCTTTGACCTGAGTGCCTGTAATGTCAAGGTACATATCAACAAGCAGTCGCCGGATATTAAGCAGGGCGTCGATAAACAAGGCGCGGGCGACCAGGGCATGATGATCGGCTTCGCCTGTGACGAGACCAGCGAATTTATGCCGATCACCATTTCGCTTGCGCATAGTCTGGTGCGCCGTTTGGCGCGCGCTCGTAAATCCGGCGAGTTGCCCTGGCTGCGGCCAGATGCCAAGAGCCAGGTGACAGTAGAATACGCCTGCGGGCAGCCGAAACGTGTAGACACCATCGTCATTTCGACACAGCACGACCCCGATATCGATCAAGACGAGATAGGTAAGCAGATAATCGAAACTATCGTTCGCGATGTTGTCGATCCAGCACTCCTTAATGGCACGACATACCACATCAATCCGACCGGCAAATTTGTAACGGGCGGTCCTCAAGGCGACGCCGGTTTGACCGGTCGCAAAATCATTGTGGATACGTATGGCGGTGTGGCACGCCATGGTGGTGGCGCGTTTTCGGGTAAAGACGGGACCAAGGTCGACCGCAGCGCTGCCTATATGGCGCGTTACGTCGCCAAGAACGTGGTGGCCGCCGGCTTGGCTAAGCGTTTTGAATTACAGGTTTCTTATGCCATCGGCAAGGCGGAACCGACGTCGTTGGCCGTAGAGACCTTCGGGACAGGAAGCGTACCCGACGATGTTATTTTGAGCTTGATTCGTAGGCATTTCGATATGAGTCCCGCCGCCATCATCCGTGACCTTGATCTGCAACGTCCTATATTCAAACAGGTTGCCGCCTACGGTCACTTTGGCCGGGAAGACGTTGATGTGCCTTGGGAGAAAACGGACAAAGCTGCAATCTTGCGCGCTGAAGCGGGCCTCGCTTAATCGTGACGCCACGCAACTGGGAGACCGGATGACAGACGGACCAAGAATCTGTGACTACGGCAATTCGACCTATCGTGAGGATTTTTGGGAAGGTCAAGGACGCGATTATGAAGATGTGGTCGAGCGTCAAGTGTTGGCGCAACTATTGCCGGCGCGCGGACATCGGCTGTTGGAGATCGGGGCTGGTTTCGGGCGAATCAGCCTGGAGTACTCTATGTACGATCAGGTTGTCCTGCTCGACTACTCACTCGAACAACTGATATACGCCCGGAAACAGATGGGCGACGATCGTTTCATATATGTCGCGGCGGATGCTTACAAAATGCCATTTTGCGGCGGCGCATTTGACGGGGCAACTATGATCCGCGTCATCCATCACTTCGAAGATGTATCAGCAGCCCTTGCACAGGTTAGCGCATGTTTGGCCAGTGGCGGAAAGTTTATTCTGGAGTATGCCAACAAACGGCATCTAAAGTCGATTTTGCGCTATCTGTTGGGACGCAACAAGTGGAGCCCGCATACCCTGGATCCCATCGAGTTCGTAGAATTGAACTTCAATTTCCACCCCGATTACATGCTCGCCCAGGTCGCTAGTCTAGGATTTGATGTCCTCCATGAAGTTCCAGTGTCCTGGCTGCGGCTTGGGCTGCTAAAAAAGACGCTACCTACGTCGGTACTTTCCGGCATCGACAGTTTGATGCAGCGCACCGGTTGGAGGGTGTCGCCAAGTATCTTCCTGGATTTACAATTGGGCGGCACACAGGACGACAAGCCCGAAGTGGATTCGGGCAATCCACTGGCATTCCTTAAATGTCCGCACTCTACAACGGCGCTGCAGCGCGAAGGCGACATCTTGGTCAGTGAAAGCGGCGTCCGCTGGGGCGTTGTCGATGGGGTATACGATTTTCGCCACCCGCTCCCATGAGCGGTCGCGACCACTGGACTAGCGATTCGGAATTCTCATGAGTGTCGTCCAATCCAGTTCTCAATTGCCGCAACAACCGTCTCACTGTTCTCAAGCATCGCCATGTGGCTGCCCCCGGGGACAATCTGTAACTCAGACATAGCAATCCGATCTGCCAACTCCTGACTCAGCCCAACGGGCGTCATTCTGTCGTTCTCGCCCGCAACTATCAGAGTCGGACAATCAATGTCACCAAGTCGCTCTCGGATATCGAAACGATCACATGCGAGAAAGTCTCCAGCAATGACCTCCGGCTCGGTCTGCCGCATGATTTTCAGAAACTGCTCGCGCATTTGCGCCGTCGCGTACTTGGTCCACATCCAGCGATTCAAGGTTTCAATAGTAGCGTCACAATCATCAAGGACACCTTTAATCAGCTGGGGATTCACAGCTAATCGGGCGCCTGTCGCAATCAGGACCAAAGCGTTCACTCGGTCCGCGTGCTTTAGCGCAAGCCCCAGAGCGATCGCACCGCCCATGCTATGCCCGATGATCCGCGCAGAATCAATCGATAGCGCATTCATTAACGCGACGACTTCGATGGCATAGTCGCCTATTGACGTGTGCCCCTTGCCCGGGCTCTTTCCGTGTCCGGCCAAGTCTACGCAAACCGGATTGAGGATACTGGACCGGCGCAATCTTTTACTATAGCTCAAGTGGGAAGCGCCCGCGCCATGGATGACAATCGACGCTGATTCGTTCTTGGCCCGACGATGATCGGCGATCCACAGCTTTGCAACTGATGTTTGGATTAATGGCATTATTGGTAGTTTTCAGTGTGCGTCAAAGGACGGTCTAGCTCACTGGATTCTAGCACGTTTGGGATTGACCGCGTTCGTGGCATCGGGCATGATAACGCGCGAAATCACAAGAGCAAAGGGGGTGTCACCGTGAAGAAGGAGGGCAAAGATCTGTCGAATCCGCAGTCAACGTCCGACTATCTGCGTCTGATCCTGACGGGGTTCGCAATGGGAGCAGCTGACATCGTACCGGGGGTGAGCGGCGGCACAATGGCCTTTATCCTTGGTGTCTACGTGAAATTAGTCAGCGCGATAAAATCCTTCAATCTGGACGCTCTTCGACTGCTTTCCGCTTTCAAAATTCGCGCATTGCTCGATCACATTTCTTTTCGGTTCCTGGTCGCGCTCGGCGTCGGATTGTTGCTGGCAGTTATGTCGTTGGCCGGCTTTCTCAGCGGTGTCATGGATGACCCCGAGGGCAGAGTCCTACTTTTTGCGTTTTTCTTTGGCTTGGTGCTGGCGTCGATCTTGACGATTGGTGTCAAAGTGAGTTGGAACTCGTCGGCGGCCGCGACCTTGGTCGCTGGAACGGTGATCGCGTTTGTCATTGTCAACGCAGTCCCGGCAGAGGCGGATCATTCGGCGCCTTTCTTGTTTGTCAGCGGTATGATCGCCATTACCGCCATGATCTTGCCCGGGATCTCCGGCTCGTTCATGTTGTTGATTATGGGACAATATGACTACGTGCTGACTGCCGTTAGTGAACGCGACCTGCCTCCGATCGTCGCCGTTGGCTTGGGCGCAGTGGTCGGAATTATCGCGTTTTCGCGTGTTCTGAGTTATCTGCTCGCGCACCACTATCGGATGACCGTGGCACTTCTGGTGGGCTTTATGACTGGCTCTCTATGGAAGATATATCCTTGGCGGCAGTGTCTGGATAGCGACCTGGATCGCCACGGGGATTTCCGATGCCTGTCAGACGCGCCCGTTTCGCCGGACGCGTCATCGGAGACATTCGCGCTGGCGATAGCCTTGTTGATTGGCGGGTTCCTACTGGTCAATTTGCTGGATCACTTGCAGACCAAGGACAATCCAGTCTTTCGTCTCGTCTGGAAATAATGTCCAGTTTGCTTTGCGGTCTCGTCAATTGCGCGTCGACATTGGATCGCCTCGAGATGGCTGATGTATACGCTGCTGAGCCTCGATAATGTCGTTTATGCGCGAGCGGGACAAAATGCCGGAGACATCAACAGCCGCGACGTTGACTTTTTCATGGCGCACATCAAATAGCTCTTCCAGGATTTCCTGACGTCGATATGCCGACGCCGCGATCGCATGCGTCGCGACCGGGCTAGTCAACAGTACAAACAGGCCCAGAGCCAATATACTCAGGCTCGCCGCCGGCATCAATAGAGCACCGCCTAATAGCAACCCAAAGAGTCCCAAGGTTGCTACTTTACCCGACGCATGCAAGCGCGTGAGGGCATCGGGCATGCGAATGACACCCAAGACACCAACGCCGCAGAAGAACAAACCAAAGAGTAGCGCGATGACACCTAGCAATTCCCGCAACATCTAGAATCCTCTGCCTTCCGAGATATAACGCGCAATGCTGATTGTGCCGATAAAGGCGAAGGCCGCCAGTGCTATCGCCATATCAACAATGACTTGCGTTCCTTCAACTAAAGCAAGCATTACGATGATACCGATCAACAGCGTCGTAATGAGATCGACGGCTTGCAAGCGGTCTGGCAAGGTTGTGCCGACAATAACGCGATAAGACGCGGGAATCAGCAGGCTAACCAATGCCAACAACACCAACTTGATCGCCAGCTGGGCAAATTCGCTTTCAATCATGTCCCAGAATTCCTTTGATTCGCTTCAGACGAACTGCTTGATCGTGATCGAGGCGCTTGCCGGACTCACTCTTGTTCAAGCTGTGCACGATCATCAACACGCCTTCATCGCTCTTTTCTTCGAAGTCAACGACGAGCTCTCCGGGAGTAATCGTTATGCCGTGGGCGCTGACTGCCGACATCAACTCACTCTTGCTTTCGTCTTGAGTTCTGACCCACGAAATACCCGGATCGATTGGCAGGCTTGGCGCCAAAATGATACGCGCGACCTGTACGCCGGAAACCAACACCTCTTTTGACAGGTAAATGATATAGGCGAGCAAATTATAGAGTTGAAAGACAGCGTTTTTCAGGTTCACGCTGTCGCCTTTTAGCCCGGTCGCCGTCAAGACAATCACGCTAAAGATATAGCCAAGTAGGAAGTTACCCGGTGTAGGCTGTGCCGTGTAGATTGTCCAGCCGATAGACAGGGGCAGCGCCAGGACGATACCTTTCGCGACTATGTTCATGCTCCCTCCACTGGTAGATTAACCGCCGATATATAGATGTTGGGATCTCCAATCTCGCGTACAGTTTCCGTCACCAATTGAAGGAGAGGTTCAGCCAAGACGATTCCCAGGAGCAGACAAATGGCGATGAGAAGCATAGGAGCCAGCAGGCTGTCGCCAGTGTCTTTTGTGGGGGCGGTTTCCGGCATGGGCTCTCGCTGAAAAATCTGTCGCCAGGCTCGGATCATGTAAATCAGCGTCAATATTCCAGCGCTGACCAATAGGATCAGGTTCACCCAATCTTGCTGAGCAACGCCGCCGCGTATCAGCGCCAGCTTGCTAATGAAACCGTTGAGGGGCGGAACGCCCGCCAGGGACAAACCGCCAATCAATACCAGCCAGCCTGTCAGTGGCGGCAACTTGTGTCCGATACCGCCGATACCTGCGAAGTTGGCCGTCTTGGTCTGTGTGTAGCTCGCAACAACGCCCATGAGCATCAATAGCGAGGACTTGATAAAAGCATGGTTAGAGGCGTATACGATAGCGCCGATCAAGGCCAGGGAATTTCCCTGTCCGATGCCTACCAGGATGAATCCGATCTGGGCGAAGGTCGAGTAGGCGAGCATTCTCTTGGCATTATAAGTTCGCAGCGCGCCCAGACTTCCAAATATAACGCCGATGATACCCAGCAATGCCAGCCACTGTTCAAGCAAAGGCGCCTCCACGATAAAGAGCAGCGTGACCAGTCGGATGATCCCGTAGACGCCAACTTTTACCACGATTGACGATAACATGGCGCTTACCGGCGTCGGCGCCGTCGTATGGAAATCCGGCTGCCAAGAGTGGAAGGGGAAAACCGCACTTTTTAGCAAAAAGGCACAAAGCAGCATCACCGCCGATGCCGGAGCCAGAAACGGGCGCTCGCCAGTCAATAGGATCCTCGCCATATCGGCCATGTTGAGGGTGCCAAGCGCCGCGTACATCGCCGCGATGCCCAATAAAAGGAAAAGCGTTCCCATCGAGCTTATCAGGATATACTTCAGTGCCGCTTCCAGACCAAATTGGTCGTCCGAAATCGCCGTAAGCGACACCGAAGCCAATACCATCAACTCCATGAAGAGAAACAAGGTGAATAGGTCGCCCGTCAACATGGCGCCAACCAGACCCACTTCCATGAGCAGGAACAGCGGCACAAAGGCCGGATACATCATGCACCTGTCGTGGCTCCGCAAGGTATAAAGCATGCCGCCAATCATGATCGTCGTAACCATGAAGGCAAAAAGTCCGCCCAAACTATCGGCCACCAAGACGATGCCGTAGGGCGGCGACCAGTTGCCCAACTCATACGTTTGAACGCCTATCTGGTGTACCTGAAGCAGAACCTGCGTGCTGAAAAACCAGGCGACGATGCTGGATACTAAGCCCACAACGCGCTGAACAGTGTTGTTGTTTGCAAAGAGCAACGCGAGTACCGCACCCGCAAGCGGGGCAACAAGGGTACCCAGTACAAAGATGTTGTCACCCATAAGCAATCGGATTTCTCAAGCTTCGAACATATTCGCGCGATTCTTTGCCAATGGTTAGTGCTTCAGGTTGTTCAAGGCGTTCGAATCCACTGTTCCATAGCGGAGCGAAATGATATTGACCAGACCTAGCACAAGCGAAAAACTGCCGAAACTGACCACAATGGCGGTCAAAATCAGCGCTTGAATCAGCGGATCACTGGTTTGACGTCCCGCTTCCACATTACTAACGTATGGCGCATATTCGCCGGCAAAGGCGCTTACGGCGACGAAAAACAGGTTAATGGCCGAGAACAGTATCGCAAAGCCGATCGCTGCCTTAATTAGGTCGCGTCGCAGCAACTGAAAGACACCGATTCCAAAAAGCATTCCTATTGCAAGCGCGAACATGAATTCGATCATGGCATCTGCCTCCTACTCCTCTCCAAACGTCTCGACTTCATTGGGAAAGGCGATCGCCTCCATGATGATGCCCAACCCACCCATCACGGCTAGAGCAATCGCTATTTCGAAAATTAGCGATGAGTTAATGTGTAAACCAGACGAGCCCACTATTTCGTTTATCCCGAGCACTTTGTCGAATTCAACATGCCCCATAAAGCCCCGGCCCAGCAAAATCGGAAACATTGCGTTGAGTAGGGCGATCAATAGCCCGAGGCGTGTTAGGAGGGCCGGGAGGAACCAAGGCAGTTGTCGTTTTGCTTCGTGATAGCCGAGCACGACGTATCAAAGGGATACGGCTAGTCCAATGGTCACGCCGGCAGTGAAACCGTCTCCAGGTCTGCTGCCCCCATAGAGTATCTGCGCGATACCGATCAAAATCGCGATCGGCAGAACAATCGTGGAAACGGAACGTGTGAAGGGCGTAGACAGGTCCGTAGCGTCTTGAATGCCATCAACGACATCTGCGTCGAACTCATGCAGACGCTTGACATTGTCCATGCGCGGCGCCAGCGGTCCGCTGCCTTTGCGCCCGCGAGCAAGCAAGGTAAGCACGCCAAGCGCGGCCGTCGTGAATACGGCGATTTCCAGCAAGGTATCGGTGCCACGGAAGTCGGCAACGATGGCGCCGACAACGTCTTCAGTGTTTACCGTCGGCGTATTGGCCAGGTGCCATTCCGCGATGCTGCTACGTTCGGCCCGGTTCTGAAGAGCAATCAAGGCGAAGACAGATAGCGCCAAACCGATGACGATTGAAATGCCCAGATCGCGCAGAAGTCAAAAATCGCGCTGGTGCCTGCCAACCCACAGGTTGTTGATGATTTGATAACGGGTCGTGGTGCTTATCCTGCCCAACATAATAATGATGAGAACGGTGGCCATGGTCTCTACCAGCAATTGAACCAGCGCGACATCGGGCGCATGCTCTATCAAGAACATGACGCCAATGGCATAGCCGATCACGCCATAGGCGATGGCCGCCTTGACATGCTCGCGTACCGCAACTGTCAATACGCCGGCGGCAACGGTCAGTATGAGCATGAAGATCTTTGCCAGGTCAGTAATCGTCACAGACAGGTCGGACGGAAACAGCGAATTACCACCTGATACGGTTGTCAGCGTACCCGAGGCGATAAAGACCACCGATACCGTCCCCAGAATAATCACCAGATAGTATCTGACGTATCCCGATTGCGTGTGCAGAATGTTTTCGCCAGCCCAATCGATGTATGCGACGACTTCGCGGTAGACGTTATTGCCAGACAAGGGGAAGCCAATGCTCTAGATTAGTGGCTTGCGCAGGAAGAAAAGCACGATTCCCGCCGCCAAGACAGCCACGCTAAGCCAGAATACGTTATTGAATCCAGCAAAGACATGGAGTTCAAATGTTTTTGGCACCGCCAGTTCCAGTAGCGGCACAATGACCGGTTCCAGCAAAACGCCCAAGAACAACGATCCCAAAGATAAGATGACCGGTCCCAAACGAATGAGAGACGGCGGTTGATGAAAATGGATTTCCCGCCGCGCCGGCTTCCAAAACACGTCATAGATGAGAATGTACGCGGCGACGGCTGTGAAAACTGAACTCAACATCACCGTACCCAGAATCAGAATCGTCTGCGGCTCACTGAAATGAAACATGACATCCAGCAGCGTTTCCTTGGCAACGAATCCCAGCAAGAAAGGTATACCGGCCATCGAAAGCGCCGAGATGATGGTGACCAAAAACAGAATGGGCATCTGTCTGCGCAGGCCGCCCAGTTGATCGATCACTCGCGTGCCTGTAGCGTGATCAATGGTTCCCGCCACCAGAAACAGAGCTGACTTGTAAAGCGCATGGGCGCTAATCCCAAGGAAGGCGGCCTTGAGACCATTTTGACCGGGCAAGCCAATCATGGCGACGATGGCACCGAGTTTGCTCACTGTCGAGTATGCCAGCAGTCCTTTAAGATCTCGCTGTTTGATAGCGAAAATGGAACCGACCAACATCGTTGCCAGATAGCACAACTAGGAGCATGGAGCCGGCAAATGCGAACAGCCAGGTGATGAATCGGTTGTGGTCGGTGGCGTCCTCAAAATAGAAGCCGGTGTAGAAGAATATCAGTGTGCCAACGCCGGTCACGATCAAGGCAAATATCAATGCCAGGCCGTCGATGTAAAAGCTTAGTCCAATTCCCAGCGACGGGATTCATTCTGTCGCATATATGATGGTTCCTTCATATTGCAAGCGGGGCATTGCAAGCAAGAATGTGACAAACATGCCTGCCATTGCGAGTGTAGAGACGGCAGTTTGCGCAGATTTAGAAAGAACTCGGACCGGAGGTATGACCAGCAGTATTGCCAGCGTAAACGGTATAGCGGTGACTAGCGCAAATTCCATTGACAGACATACTCTTAGAATTCGATCTCAAAATACAGAATTGCCCAGGCGCAACTATTTTATATTGGCGCCAAGGCATAGCCAGCCAGGCATTAAATACAATTTGGTCGTCAGTCGCGATTTTGCTTTGCGTTACTCGCTGGTCCAGTTTGCAACACTGATGTCAGCCTAATAGCTCTTAAGCGGAATCCAATGGTAAATTCCGCTAAGCGCTCCCCGTTGGTTTGTAGTGAATTGGAACAAAAGGTCCAATTGACGCCCAAACTTGGCCGATTGCTCCTACAAACCAAGCTTGTTTTGAAGCGCAGCGGTCAGCGCGGGGACAACTTCATACAGGTCGCCCACGATACCGTAACGCGCGAGTTTGAAGATAGGCGCTTCGGCGTCTTTGTTAATCGCCACAATGATTTTGCTACCGCGCATGCCCGCCTGATGCTGTATCGCTCCGCTGATCCCGCAGGCAATGTATAGATCGGGATTGACAACTTTGCCCGTCTGCCCGACCTGGTGTTCATAGGGAATGTATCCCGCGTCAACCGCTGCCCTGCTTGCGCCAATTGCGGCGCCAAGGACCGCCGCCAAGGGGCGCAAAGTATGCTCGAAGCCGTCTTTGGCTTTCCATACGTTGGCGTCCACGCCGCCAAGGTCAGACGAAACTTGTTTTGGATTGTTCGCCATGCCTCGGCCACCGCTGACAACAATTGCCGCGTCGGTCAGATTCACGTTGCCAGACTCGTCCGTGAAGGCTTCCGATTCAATCTGTACGTCGTTAATGCTCAGGACGGACGGAATTTCACTGATGTTCACAGCAGCAGCGGTGTCTTTCGGAGGCGCCTGAAATGCCCGACCACGGACTGTTATAAATGTTGTTGGCGTGCTAGACGTCATTTGCATGGAGACTTTGCCGGCATACGCGGGCCGCGTAGCAATGATCCTGCCATTTTCCAAGCGCAGGTCCGTGGCGTCCGCAATCAGCCCGCTCTCGCTATCAACTGCGCTGCTGGCAAGCAGTTCGCGACCGCGATTGCTGGCGACGGCCAATACGAAGGCCGCCTGATGCTGTTTTACCAATTGAGTCATCAGCGGCGCATAGGCTTCAAGCCGGTACTCGTTTACAACTTCGTCGCTACAAATGAATGCGTGCGTCGCGCCCAAGTGGCCAGCTTCCGCGGCGATTGAGCGCGCATTCTCTCCGAACACAAGCGCAGTAACGTCACTTCCCAATTCTTCAGCGAGCGCAATTCCCGCGGCGAGGGCTTCCCAACTGGCGGCATTCGCGCGACCAGCGTAGGTCTCTATCCAGACGAATACGCTCACAAGACTTTCTCCGCGAACAGACGCTCCACAAGAATCGCCACTTTTTCCGCCGAGTCGTTACCAGAGATGATTTCTGTCGCAACCTCACGAACAGGTGGATTGTGGTAGTTAAGGATGGTCGTGGCTGCGGCCGGCAACTCGACCCCTAGATCGGCTGCCGACCAGGCTGGTATCTGCGCTTTCGCTGATTTGCGAATACCGAGAAAGTTCGGGTAGCGCGGTTCGTTAATTCCCTTCATCACCGAGACCACAGCGGGGAGCCTTGCAGTCAATACGCGCTTGCCTTGTTCTAGCATTTGCTCGACTCGAATCGTGCCGGCATTTGGATCAAGCGCGATGATATTGGAAACGTAACTCAGCATCGTCCAACCCAGGCGTCGTGCCAATTGATAAGTGTGTTGATCCGTGGCGACATCAACGCTCTCTTTGCCAAAGATAACCAGTTCAACATCGCCCAGCTTTCTGATAGCGCCAGCTGCCAGCGCAGACCAAACCAGGCTGTCGCGGATATCCGTTTCAGGTTCATCAATTCGAAGCGCGTTCTCAATGCCCATCGCGATGCTATGCTTCAGCGCGTCGTTGTGGATTCCGGGCCCGATCGCGACGACGGTCGCTTCGCCACCGGTGTTGTTAGCTTGGACGATTGATTCTTCCAGGGAATACTCATCCCAAGGATTGACCACCGTGGCGACATCCCCCCAGGTGATTAGTCCGTCGTCGTCCACCCAGACTTTGGCTGCCGTATCTGGCGTACTGCGTGTGAAGGTCACGACATGCACCTGGTTTTTCCTCCTGAAATGGGCTTGCCCGCAACAAATACTGGTTGATTCTACCCGCAATTCGTCGCTGAATCTAATTGGAAATAGCGTCGTCTTTGCCTGTGAACAGTACAAATTCGCATGCGTCATTGCATGCATTGCCATCTGGAAGGATGGTCGAGCGATCAACTTTGATGCGCTGAATGGCGCAATCGGTCAAGTCTGCCCGTGACAGATCCGCTCCTCGAAGGTCGGCCTCCCAGAGGTTGGCCAAGGTGAGATTGGTGGAGACAAGCAAACCACCACGCAAGTCGGCGCGTGCCAGGTTGGCGGATTGGAGATTTGCGCCCGAAATATCGGCCCCTTCAAGCCGCGCTTCACGCAGATTCGCTTCGCACAGATTTGCTTTTATGAAACAGGCATTGCGAAGATCGGAGTTACCGAAATAAGCGCCTCGTAAGTTAGCGCCGGTAAAGTTGGCCTTCTCTAATCGGCACGACGAGAGCAAGGCGCCGTCGAGCTCAGCCAGCGACAAGTCTACCGTCTCCAAGGTACCGTCCTGATAAGCAAGACGTTCCCGCAGCGCATCAAGCATGGTCTGGGATCCAGGTCCGCTTCTCCCGCTTCGTACTTGGTTGATGAGACGATCCGTTGACACGAACTTGTACCAGCGTGCTTGCAGAGATTGTCGAAGGCGAGTGATCACGGGTATAGAGCGCTCCATGCCGAACCTTTGGCCGAGTCATCTTAGTCCCGTGCATAGTCTTCGACAAGATTGACTTGTGGTTGCTTGTACGGAGCATTCAGGATGCTTAAGCACGGATTTGTGGTGACATCATTTGTTGGAATAAAACTCAGTCAATACGAGAAGCGACACTAAGCAGACGTTTGCGCTTTGGTGACTATGTTGAGTGTCGGAAACGTATTTTTGTCGCAATATACCATGCTGCGGCGTCAATTGACTGGTTATGCTAGAATCTGGTAGCGTTGCGTTGGACAGTAGTTCACGAGTGAATCCTATGGAGCTTGCCACCAAACGAGTGGAAACGCTGGTCACTACTTACCTGGAAATGACCAGCAAATCGGCCTTTGCGCCCGCTTTCATTCGGGCGGCCGATATCGAAATCGTGAAGATGGAAATGCCTGATCTTGGCTTCTACAAGTTTCTTTACCAGTCGGTCGGCGAAGAATGGGCTTGGCGCGACCGTTTGCAGATGACAAATTCTGAGCTCCGCAAAATACTTTCTTCCGCAAATACGCAGGTGCATATTCTTTATGTCAGCGGGTCTCCTGCCGGGTATGTCGAATTGTTCCGGCACGAGGGCGGCTCGGTCGAGATCGCCTATTTTGGACTGCGTGGCGACTATATGGGGCGGGGGCTGGGCAAGCACCTCCTCAGCTACGGCATTGCGCGCGCATGGGAGATGGATGCGAGCCGTGTCTGGCTGCATACTTGCAACCTTGACGGTCCGCATGCGCTGGCGAACTACCAGAAACGAGGTTTTAAGATCTATAAAGTGGTCGAAGAACCGCTGCCTGCGCCTTACGCCTAGAACGTTTCAACGTCTAGAGGCTGTGATTTCAGGTCCTCAACAATCGTCGCAATTAGCTCAGGGCTCCAGGCATCAAACATGAGGCAGACTCGATCGACGATGCCGCTATATCTTTGACGTATTGCGGCAGCAACTTGCGCAGGTTTTTCCACGATCGCGATCTCGCGCAACACTTCTTCTGGAATGATATGCCAGGCCGAATCGCGTTCACCAGACATTTCATAATGTCGAAGCGGGTCCAGCAAATCTTCCCAACCATGGTATGCCATGAACGTTCGATTTGTTCTGTTGATGGCATGGCTTGCAATTCTCTGCTTGACATCGTTTCGCGCATCAAGATCTTTATCGTCGGAATCTGACGTAAATACAAGAACAGGGACAGCCAGTTCAAACGAATCGCGTGGCCTGCCGGCATTTTCGAGTCCTCGTGAAAACGAAGGTACGACCACATCACAAAGATATGACCGTGTATGCAGCACGTTTGCATGCACCCCTTGGCATAATTCCCCTGCTAGCGCATAGACATCGCTATCGTCTCCCGACAGGAATATCGGTATCTCCGGATGGTCTATCGGACCCGGATTGAAGAATGGCGCCATCAGACGGAACTGATAATGTTGCCCGCGAAAACGTAGGCGTTCATCGTTTTGGAAGGTGCGCCAGATTGCTCGTAAGCTCTCGAGATATTCGCGCATCTTGCCAATACTATCGGTCGGTTGACCAACATCGCCATCGGCCAGGAAACCGGACGTTTGCGCGTCTAGCCCCAGCACAAAGCGCCCGTCGGTCTGCCTTGCCAGATCCCAGGCAATCTGTGCCGTCACCATTGGGCTGCGCGGAAGGGCATAGGCGCCAATAGTACCGAGCCTGAACGAGCATTGCGCTTGTTTTGCCGCAATGGTAAGAGGGAAAAAGGGATTGCCCAGCCTTTCCAGAGACCAGGCCGCGTCGCAACCGAACAACTCCGCTTGCAGAATATGAGCAGCGTCAATGCGCCAGTCCACTCCAGAGGGCAAGCAGATATCGACTTTCAACTATCGGAACCTCCGCTCTAACCAAAAAGCTTGCATCTAAAATACCAAGAAATGCTCATTCTCTTTAAACCATTTCTGCCATTCTTTGTAGTCTGGGCAGTGCTTTTCAACCAGGTTCCAGAAGGCCTTACTGTGGTTCAACACTTTTAAATGACAGAGCTCGTGAATGATGACGCTATCAATCGCGTCAGGTGGAGCCATCATCAGTCTCATGTTGAAATTCAGATTGTGCTTTGCCGAGCAGCTTCCCCAACGTGTTTTCTGATTTTTGATCCTTACATTACGATAAACGAATCCGTGGCTTTCAGCGAGTTCCTTGACACGCTGCGGCAGATACGCTTTCGCTTCATCACGATAAAAGTTTTCGATTACTGCTCGAACAAATCCAGAGTTATCCATATACGCTTGGGAAAGCTTAACCTCTAGCCGATCTTCATACCGTCGCACAAAGGCGTATTCTAGGTCACCATGCTCTATCAGGCTGAGCTGGAGATCGACACCAAGATATTGAAAAATTGCACCCTGGCCGTAACAACGCTGATATTGCTGGCGCTCTTGATGTGCACACTGATTGTTAAGTACTTTCAACACCCACGCCTGCTTCTGTGTAAATACTTCTGCGGGAGTTGGTTGATAAACGCGGAGAGGATAAACGATTTGGAATCCCCGGGCGACGTCAAATCGAATGCTTATGCGCTTTGCACGCGCGCTTCTACGCAAGCTGTAGTCGATAGTCTGACCTTGTAGTTCGATCTGAGGCATTAGTTGTTCATCGCTTTTGAAGCATGATCCCAAATGATGCGCCTGCTTTGATCGGTTGGTTCAAACGGGAAATAGAATCCGACTCGGTCAAGCATGCCGTCGTATCGTTCGCGAACGCGGTATGCCAGTTCATCGGGCGGGGCAATCACGGCAAAATGGTTCAGCATGTCGTCGCTGATGAGCGTATGCATTTCGTTCCAGCGGTTACGCCTCAAAAGCGTGTTTAACTGTGGAATCAGGTCTTGCCAGCCATGCAATTCAAGGACGCGGCTATAGCTCGGCGTACTTGCGTAGAAGGCAATCTGCGACTTGCTCAGGATCTTGCTTTCTTCAATCTGATTCTCTGTTTCGCCAGTGACGACGAATACGGCGCAAGATAGTGACAGCTTGCCTGATATTCCGGCGTAGTTGCGTCCTGCTTTAAACGCAGGAAGGAGTACATCACGCAAGTATTTCGGCGTATGAAACGAATGAACGTGGAAGCCATCACACAGCTCGCCTGCCATTCTCGCCAACCCGGTGTTGACCCCCGCGATGTAAATCGGGATGTCAAAGTCTGGGGTCTGTTCTGATTCAATCCCGGGGAAGGCCCAATCAAAGTTGTAGTATTCGCCTCGGAAACGCGCAGGTTGACCTGTTGCGAAGCTGCCCCAGGCTGAGCGCAGTGCCATTATATACTCGCGCATTTGCTGGACCGGCTTGCCCCAGCGCGAGCTAAATCGCTTGGTGATGTGTGGCTTGATTTGAGTACCCAGACCAAGAATGAAGCGCCCTTGTGACTGCGCCGCCAGGTCCCAGGCGTTCTGTGCCATCAAGATTGGATCGCGAGGAAAGGCGACCGCGATAGCAGTTCCTATGGAGATCCGACGCGTGGCCAAAGCGGCATGCGCCAAGGGCAAAAAGGGATTGTGCGCGGCTTCCGCCACCCATAAGCCATCAAAACCGTATTCTTCGACCGCGTGAGCCAAGAGACCCGCCGCGTTCAAGTCATCGGCGAAGACTGTGACATCGAATTTCATCAATTGTCCTTTTGGCGAACATGTGTGGCGCATCAATGATTTTAACGCCGGAATCCGCAAGAGACGAGGGCATAACGTTTGTGGCTACCGCGGGTTGTAAATGTTACAATCTTTTTTTAGCCATCATGAACAGGCGGAATAGAGCCTGCTTCTTGCAACCGGTGCGGTGAACAGAGAAGGCAAATCCGAACAGGTCAAGCAATGCGTCTGAGAGAGTCAAGATCAATAAACATCGGATTGCGCAACATCGTTGCCACCATCCTAATCTTACTTAGCTTGGTCTTTGCCTGGGAAATCCGCGGCACGCTGATGCTTACTTTCGCCGCGGTCGTGCTGGTAGTTCTTTTCACGATGCCGGTGCGCATGCTCATGCGCCGCTTCGAGATGAATCGGCTGGTGGCAATCGTCGTCAGCGTAATTGGCTTTTTTGTAATACTCGCGCTCATTGGCTTGCCAATCTCTCGTACAATCGCTACACAGTTCAATGTCTTGGCGAGTGAAGTGATCCCGCAAGGTTTAGAACAAGCCCGGGAGTCAATCACCGGCGAAGCGATCGTTGAGCAATTTCCTTTCTTGGAAGGCGTCATCGCCGGCGACAACAATGATCTGATCAGTGACGATTTGATCAACCAATTCATCTCGCAAGTCACCGATGCATTGGGACGCTTGGGCGGAACTGTGCTGCCTGTAGTCGGAGGTGTCGCCAATACGATCTTGAGCGCGCTAATCATTTTCTTTTTGAGCATGTACTTGCTGGCGGAGCCCCAGCACTATGTCAATGGAATCATCAAGCTCACTCCAATATGGTATCGTGATCGGATGCGGACGATACTCCGAAAGATAGACTCTACATTGCGCGCGTGGCTGGCAGTGACTGCCGTATCGATGGTCGTCGTTGCCGTCTTGACCGGGCTGGGTTTAGCTGTGCTAAATATTCGCGAATGGCTCGCCCTTGGCGTGTTGGCGGGCGTATTGTCATTCATACCTAACTTCGGTCCGGTAGTTGCTTTGGTGGCCGCCGTGCCAGTGGCGTTTGTGCAAGCGCGGGAAAACGTCTTGTGGACGGTGGTTATCATCTATGGCGTATCGTTTTTTCAAAGCCAGGTCGTTAGCCCGGTATTGGCGAGTGAGCGAATGAATATGCCGGCGATACTCATATTGCTTGGTCAGATCATTTTCGGTTTCTTTTTTGGTTTCCTTGGTTTGATGCTGGCTGTGCCGCTTAGCGCTGTGGTAGCGGTGCTGGTGGACGAGATTTATGTAAAGGACGTGTTAGGAGACTTCCCGCAGGAGCAACCGGTTGAAAGTCCGAGGGAGGACTTGCAACAAGAATTGGTAGCCGAGCGATCATAGCCGAAGATCCCGTAGATAACGCGTCAACCTTGCGACACGATCCTGCGCATGAAATGAGAGACAGCCCTTGACAGCGAGGTATGTAGTTGCTAAGCTGTTGAGGCAATGGTGAGGGCTCAGGTTCTCGCCGTTTTTGTCCCTAAGAGGGCGAGTGCAGATTAACAGTAGAATAGTGGGTTAAGACGGAAAATGATGAACCCTGATCGAATACGGAGAGTTTGATCCTGGCTCAGGATGAACGTTGGCGGCGTGCCTAACACATGCAAGTCGAACGGTAAGCATCTTTCGGGATGTGTAGAGTGGCGAACGGGTGAGTAACACGTAACTGATCTGCCCTGTAGAGCGGGATAACAATTGGAAACAGTTGCTAATACCGGATGAAATGGCGGTAGTTAGAGAGCCGTGATGAAAGGCTTATGTGCTACAGGATGAGGTTGCGGACCATCAGCTAGTTGGTGAGGTAAAGGCTCACCAAGGCGATGACGGGTAGGGGACCTGAGAGGGTGGCCCCCCACACTGGGACTGAGACACGGCCCAGACTCCTACGGGAGGCAGCAGTGAGGGATATTGCACAATGGACGGAAGTCTGATGCAGCGACGCCGCGTGGATGAAGAAGGTTTTCGGATCGTAAAGTCCTTTTCTATGTGACGAGGTAGGACGGTAGCATAGGAATAAGTGTCGGCTAACTACGTGCCAGCAGCCGCGGTAAAACGTAGGACGCGAACGTTATCCGGAGTTACTGGGCGTAAAGCGCGCGCAGGCGGTTGAATAAGTCTTCTATGAAAGTTACCGGCTAAACTGGTAGAGTGTAGGAGAAACTGTTTAACTAGAGAGAAATAGAGGGAAGTAGAATTCCGGGTGTAGTGGTGAAATGCGTAGATATCCGGAGGAATACCAGTGGCGAAGGCGGCTTCCTGGATTTCCACTGACGCTGAGGCGCGAAAGCGTGGGTAGCGAACGGGATTAGAAACCCCGGTAGTCCACGCTGTAAACGATGTACATTAGGCGTTCGGTTGCCGTTAGGTGATTGAGTGTCGTAGCAAACGCGATAAATGTACCGCCTGGGGAGTACGGTCGCAAGGCTAAAACTCAAAGGAATTGACGGGGGCCCGCACAAGCAGCGGAGCGTGTGGTTTAATTCGAGGCTACGCGAAGAACCTTACCTGGGTTTGACATGATGGTAGTACGGAAGCGAAAGCGGAAGGGCCCTTCGGGGAGCCATCACAGGTGCTGCATGGTTGTCGTCAGCTCGTGCCGTGAGGTGTTCGGTTAAGTCCGCAAACGAGCGCAACCCTCGGAGCTAGTTACAAGTGTCTAGCTTGACTGCCCGTGACAAACGGGAGGAAGGTGGGGATGACGTCAAATCAGCATGGCCTTTATATCCAGGGCGACACACACGCTACAATGGTAGATACAATGGGTAGCGAAGGAGCGATTCGGAGCCAATCCTAAAAAGTCTATCTCAGTTCGGATTGCAGGCTGCAACTCGCCTGCATGAAGTCGGAGTTGCTAGTAACCGCAAATCAGCACGTTGCGGTGAATACGTTCCCGGGCCTTGTACACACCGCCCGTCACGTCATGGGAGTTGGTCGAGCCTGAAGTCGGGAAGCTAACCGCAAGGGGGCTACTGCCTAGGGCAGGATCGATGACTGGGACGAAGTCGTAACAAGGTAGCTGTAGCGGAAGCTGCGGCTGGATCACCTCCTTTCTAAGGAAAAGGTTGTCACGGAAGTGTCAGCCGAAGAGAGTATGTTACAGAGTGTGAAAGAAGGGTGACGGAATTGGAAGTCTAACCCGCTATTGTGCTGTTAATCGTGACAGAGAATGAGAGCGATTGGATTTGGGGCTGTAGCTCAGTTGGTTAGAGCGTACGCCTGATAAGCGTGAGGTCGCAAGTTCAAGTCTTGCCAGCCCCACCTTGGGGACATAGCTCAGTTGGGAGAGCGCCTCGCTTGCACCGAGGAGGTCAGGGGTTCGAGTCCCCTTGTCTCCACCTCTGATTCAATACCAGTTTTCCGTCCCTTCTATCTCGACAACTGAAAAATGCGCCCCGGACTCTATACATAGATTACTTGCGACAATGAAGGCACAGAACACCGTGCGAATGCTGGATTTGTTGCGACTTCACGATGTCGCATATTTCTCCAAACGTCTGCTCGAAACCGCTTTGACTAAATTCTGCGAAAATATCTTCGCGAGATGCAAGTAGCTGTTTCACCTTGTTGTCTCTGTTCGGGACAAATTCGCGTGTCAGCCATTCGGCCGGCGAAGCACAGCAAGTGGCAATCTTGATCAACGTTACATGGTTGCCGATGGCAATATATTGGATGAGCGCCAAAGCAATGACACCCTCTGCGTTGCTGTGTTCGTCAAGGGACTCTGTCGCTGTCGGCCCGACTAATTCCGCCTGACGGATTTGTTAGGTCAATATGCAGCGAATGAAGACTCTTTTCCTTCTGAATCCCGGTCCTTAGGTAGTTCGATTCAACAACCCCGGGATCGCAGAATATGGAAACAGCAATAATGCCTTGGCTACTGGTAATACGGCTAATCACTCGCGTATTCGGTCCCAGGTCCCAAACAAGTTTCGCGTTCACGATACGTAAGTATTATTCGACTAATTTATGCTTATTTTCGAGCCCTTTCTCACGACAGCTGCCGCCACCATATTAGCCTGACCACGAGGTATGTCCGTGATCCCATTTCAATCCCACAATAGTTTATCGGAAACTGTTGTTGATGTTTAGGAGGGCTCGCTTCTCAAGCCGCTTATGGCTCGTGGCAGCAACAGATGGGGGCCTGCCGGCATAGCGATGCTGAGCACGCACATGAAGGCGCAATTGCACTGCGATTTCTGTGTTGAGAAACATGCGCTCTAGCAATAGAGACGCTGCCAGTTGTGATGGAATGCCATTGGTACGTAGCAATTGACTTAGGCGGATATCTTTGTGGCCCCTCAAAACCAAGGGTGCCAATAAACCTGACAAAACTGCCGATAGGCACTCCACGCTCGACCTTCTTAATACACCTCAAACGATAATGAATCTAAGAGCAATGGCCTTACACGAAAAAACTGAGTTTTCCATGCAGTAGCAGCCATTAGGATCATGCCGTGATGCAGCGACCATATTTGTATGTCGAGCGTCGCCAGCGCCGCGTCCTTGAGCTGGCTAAAGCTCCATTCGTAGGGATATGAAATAAATGGGATTTGTTCAGGCTTTAGAATCTTGTACTTGTGGGCGTCTTCCTGCGACAAAAGACATGCCTCTGAATGTGGAATCAGTAATTCGCGATCCACAAGATCTTCATACAGACCGCTACCCATCAGCTGGTCAAAGTTTGTGCGATAGCTCTCATTGACCTGACGATAGACTATTCCGTCCGCAACAAACGCGAAGCCGCTGGGATCGCGAAACGATCCACCGATTCGTTTGGATTCCGGCATTTCAAAAGTCAGTTTTCAATGGGAATGTCTTCGTCGTCTTCCTCGTTTGAGTCCTCGCGGATGCCAAATATTGAAAGAAGGCGAGATTTCCAGAACCGAAAGGTGGCGAGGATTCCAACTACAATAGCAATTAGCAGTTGAACAATAAGGCTGCCGGATCCTGGATCCAAATAGGACAATAGCGCTTTGAATCCGGCAACAATTATTACGAGCTTGCGCATGAATGTCTCCGTCTGCTAACGATATCAAGATGACGAACAAGTGCGATTCGTGGCTGATTCCGCCAAACTCAACTTATTGCATAGTCCTATTGCTTGCCTAAGTACTTGTCAGTCACGTCGTGCTGTACAAAAGGAGCCTTGTATTGAAGCGGTGGCTCAAATAAGCGATCGACTTCTAGCACATAATCTGTCTCAAATATCTCGTTTAATAACAGAGGAAAGGTGTTAATCAAAGTAAAGGGTTTGGGAAAACTGATTGAATAAGCGTCCGGCAAATGATACGCCGCATATGGTGCAAAATAAACCATACTTACAAAATCCGCGTCGGCATCAATATGAGTAGAGCCGTGGTCAGCCTGAAATATGATGACCGGCGGATTCTGCGACTCTTCCAGAATCGTATCGATCATCTCCAGAAACTTGGAATTGACAAATTTGTATTGCGCAATGACTTGGCTATTGCTGGGCATCCAATTCTTTTCAAGGAATTCTCCATACTCATCAAATACTACAGGAATGTGCGGCTTAAGCAAATGAATAACTGTAAAAGTCGCTTCCGATATAGGAACAATGGATTTTACCTCATCAATTGTATCCAGAAATCGCTCAGGGGCAAACAGACTATAGGGCGCGGAGTCACCCTGGAAAAACAAATTTTCTAATCGAGAATACACAATTCTTAGCAGGGTCCTATCCAAATACAATGACACGAAGGACTGTTTGTAATATTGCTCGAGGTCGGGAATTGTTTTCCATTTCTTTGGCAAGTCCCCCAAGATCGCCGTCGAGAAATCGCTTTGAATTACTTCAATTTCAAGTGTACCGCCCGGCGTAAAGTCGCGGATGATATCGGCATTTGGATTGGGCATCCAAAACCCCGACATAAGCTGGATATAGGTGTAACCAAACCGCAGGAACTGCCGCGCAACTTCACTATCCGCGATTGAAATGCGTAAATAGTCGAGATCTGCAAAAGGTGATGGATTGCTATCAAAGTATTGCATGTTCAAGACCGATGCCAGGGACAGCAATGTCTCGCCGTAATTGCTTTGCGCATGTTTGACTACCGTAAATCCGCGCTCCTCCAATGCCTCTGTGAACGCCGAGTTATCGTAATTCAAGGCTTTTTGCAGCCATACATCACTTGGATAGCCGTCGGGAATGATGTAATAAATGTCCGGATAGATAGATGAGTCCTTAACTTTGGGACTTGGGTCTTGGGTAGTAGTGTTTGTGAAATATGCTGAAATGGGCTGAAGATAAATCGATTTAGAAACATAACTTGAAGCAATCACAGTGAAGGGCATCGCGAGCAATGCCAGAAGGATCAGATTGAGTACGGGAGTGGCGCGCTCGAAAACCTCGCGCGAATCGCTTCTCCACAGTTTTGCGAGTAAGATCGCCAGAGCAATCAGCAACAGTAGCGTCCACATGAATAGGGATCTTGGCATAAATATCACGACGTACGCGTGGCCGCTCAATGAAAAGACGAGACTGCAGAGGCTCAGCATGAATGCGGCTTTGTATCTGCAACAAATGACTCGATTTGCAATCAGGAATCCTATGGTAGTTACGGCAATCATCGCCGCCAACGAAGCCAAAACTTCGCGGTCTATGACCAGGCCAAGATTCTCTGAGTATAGGTAGAGAATGGGATAGACTGCCACAAGCCAGCAATAGAAAGGCTGATTGAGTACCCGCGATATCTTGGCTAACATATCGGCCTGATTTGTCCGGTGGAAATGAAGTTATGTCACTATAGCGTCTCTTGGTTGCTTTGCAATTGGAAACGGTCATGACTCTGAGATTGAGAGACAAGATTATTTCAATTCATTCGTGAGCTTGCGGGTATCGAGTCAGAATATGTGATTGATCTGGTTTTTTGGGTCTTGCTTCTGTTGTTTTGATGGGATAAGCTGTTGTGTCGCAGGCGAAAGAGTTTGCGAGCGCCCGGCATGGTGAAATATGTCGGGTGTTTTTGCGGCGGTCATGTCGCGAGTGCGTCTTAACAGTTGAATAAACAACGCGAAGGTAATACCTAGATGCGCATGCCAAGAGGTCCGGAGACTCCGTATGATGGAATACGGAAAGCGAATAAGGGTACACAGAGGATGCCTAGGTATCTCGTGCCGAAGAAGGACGTGTTATACTGCGAAAAGCTTCGATGAGGTGTATAAGACCGTAAGAGTCGGAGATATCCGAATGGGGAAACCCTGCGTGGTTCAAGCCGCGCAATGCTTTGCTGAAGAGCAAGGTAGGGGAACCGCTCGAACTGAAACATCTAAGTAGAGCGAGGAAAAGAGAAGATTCTGCGAGTAGTGGCGAGCGAAAGCGGATTAGCCCAAACCATAGGTTACGGCTTATGGTGTTGTAGGACTCATATAAGGTATGGAAGCCGAAGTTGAATGATCTGGGAAGGTCAGCCGAAGAGGGTGAGAGACCCGTAGACGCAGGCGGAAGTATTGATGAGAATCCTGAGTAGCACGATACACGCTAACATTGTGTGAAACAGGGGGGTCCACCCTCCAAGGCTAAATACACGAGATGACCGATAGCGCAATAGTACCGTGAGGGAAAGGTGAAAAGAACCCCGGCGAGGGGAGTGAAAGAGAATCTGAAACTGTGTACTTACAACCGGTCGGAGGTATGAGAGATCATACTGACGGCGTGCCTTTAGGAGAATGAGCCAGCGAGTTAATGTGTGTGGCGAGCTTAAGACAGAGACAGTCGAAGGCGAAGGGAAACCGAGTCTGAAAAGGGCGCCTGAGTGGCACATATTAGACACGAAACCATGCGAGCTAACCATGGCCAGGACGAAAGTACGGTAACACGTAGTGGAGGTCCGGACCCACCGATGTTACAAAATCGGGGGATGAGTTGTGGTTAGAGGTGAAATGCCAAACGAGCTTGGAGATAGCTTGTTCTCCCCGAAATAGCTTTAGGGCTAGCGTTGTGTGTTGGGTGCCGGAGGTAGAGCACTGTATGGGCTAGGGGGCGTCGAGCTTACTGAACCCAAACAAACTCCGAATGCCGGTATGCCGAGCACAGCAGTTGGACTACTTGAGATGAGTTAAGTAGTCGAGAGGGAAAGAACCCAGACCCTCGTCTAAGGTCCCGAAGTGTATGCTAAGTGTAAAACGAGGTGATTGTGTTGAGACAGCTAGTAGGTTGGCTTAGAAGCAGCCATCCTTTAAAGAGTGCGTAACAGCTCCCTAGTCAAACGCAGTTGCGCGGATAATGTAACGGGTCTCAAGCATACGACCGAAGGCAGGGATAACGAGAGTTATGGTAGGGGAGCGTTCTACGCGCGGCGAAGGTGAACTGCGAGGTTAATTGGAGTGCGTAGGAGTGCGAATGCTGGCATGAGTAGCGAGAAATAAGTGAGAACCTTATTCGCCGAAAGTCTAAGGTTTCCGACGGAAGGTCAGTCCGCGTCGGGTTAGTCGGTCCTAAGCCGAGGCTGGGAAGCGTAGGCGATGGACAACGGGTTAATATTCCCGTACCGGTATGTGGAGTGATAGCAGTAGCTTGTGGGAGAGTCAGCCTCTGAGTGGATTGAGGTGGCAAGCGGGGAGAACCCGCGAAGCCGTGCCGCAAGGCAGGAAGTGACGTGTACCATGGGACGAGAAAAGCTGCGATTGCGCAGAAGCATGCCGTCCGTACCGCAAACCGACACAGGTAGACGAGTAGAGAATACGAAGGCGAACGGGAGAACCTCTGCTAAGGAATTAGGCAAAATTGATCCGTAACTTCGGGAGAAGGATCGCCTGGTGTAAGAATCAGGTTGCAGTGAAAAGGCTCTGCCGACTGTTTACCAAAAACACAGGTCTCTGCGAAAGCGTAAGCTGAAGTATAGGGGCTGACGCCTGCCCAGTGCCGGAAGGTTAAGTGGAAGAGTGAGAGCTTGGAAATGAAGCCCCGGTGAACGGCGGCCGTAACTATAACGGTCCTAAGGTAGCGAAATTCCTTGTCGGGTAAGTTCCGACCCGCACGAAAGGCGTAACGAGTGGAGCACTGTCTCAGCAGGGGACCCGGCGAAATTGAAGTATGCGTAAAAATGCGTATTACCCGCAGCAGGACAAAAAGACCCCGTGGAGCTTTACTGTAGCTTGCCATTGCGTTAGGGTGTTATTTGTGCAGGATAGCTGGGAGGCTGAGAAGTGTGCACGTCAGTGTGTGTGGAGCCGCTGTTGAGATACCAGCCTGATGGCGCTTTGGCCCTAACCTAGATATGACAGTATCAGGGACAGTGGCAGGTGGGCAGTTTGACTGGGGCGGTCGCCTCCGAAAGAGTAACGGAGGCGCCCAAAGGTTGGCTCAGATGGAATGGAAACCCATCGCAGAGTGTAAAGGCAGAAGCCAGCTTGACTGCGAGACAGACAAGTCGAGCAGAGACGAAAGTCGGGCTTAGTGATCCTACGGTACAGAGTGGAATGGCCGTAGCTTACCGGATAAAAGCTACCCCGGGGATAACAGGCTAGTCTTGCCCAAGAGTTCAAATCGACGGCAAGGCTCGGCACCTCGATGTCGGCTCATCGCATCCTGGGGCTGAATAAGGTCCCAAGGGTTGGGCTGTTCGCCCATTAAAGCGGTACGTGAGCTGGGTTCAGACCGTCGTGAGACAGGTCGGTCTCTATCCGCTGTGGGCGTTGGGAATTTGCGAGGAGTTGCCCCTAGTACGAGAGGACCGGGGTGGACGAAGCGCTCGTGCATCAGTTGTCGCGCCGGCGGCATAGCTGAGTAGCGACCTTCGGGAGGGATAACCGCTGAAAGCATCTAAGTGGGAAGCCATCCTCAAGACGAGATTCCCCATTGGTAAAACCAAGTAAGACCGCTGGGAGACTACCAGTTAGATAGGCGGGGGGTGTAAGCACAGCAATGTGTGTAGCCGACCCGTACTAATGGTCGAGGGCTTTCCGTACTATGATACGGGGTGTTTGGCGCTTTTGGAGCGCGCGCGGTATTACGGACGCGTTGTTTATTCGAAACTGTCCCAAGACCTGCACGAGGAGCAGTTGGGTGCAGTGTTGGTGGCTAGAGCCGCGGGGGTCCACCCGGTCTCATCCCGAACCCGGAAGTTAAGCCCGCGAGCGCAGATGGTACTGCATTGGAGACGATGTGGGAGAGTATGCCGCCGCCAACACTCCACCTAGCTGCTCTTTGTATTTGGTATTGCGCGACATCAACAATCCGCTTATGTGATGCTAAATTGGTGATTGCCAAAACTTCCCAGATCGTGAATATCCGTGATTGAAGCGGTAAACAGGCGCCTCAATGCACGCGGAATATTCCTGCTATTCGGCCTGCTGCTGGCATTTTACATACGCATTGATGAAGTGGGGAACTGGCCCGTTCGCTGGGATGAAGCATTTTCAGTGTGGGAAGCTCAAATGGGTTTTCCTGAGCTCACTGAATATACCGCGGGCGATGTTCACCCACCCTTGTATTTTTGGGCCTTGCATATTTGGGTGCGCCTGGCGGGTACCAGCGAGTTTGCCATTCGAGCCCTGTCGGTATATTTTGGCTTAATTTCAATATTAGTCATCTATTTCATAACTCTGCAATTGAGCAAGCAGAAGCTTGCCGCTGTGCTTGCCTTTACTCTTGTCACTTTGTCTCCCTTTCACATCCAGTGGTCGCAGGACGCGCGTATGTATGCACTAGCGAATATGTTTGCTTGTGTAGCAGTTTACGCCTACTGTAGCGGCAGGACTAGAATGCTTGTTGTTGGCGGGATAGGGGCGATTCTAAGTCATTACTTTGGCGCCATCGTTCTTGGCGTGGTTCTTCTGCACCGAGTCCTTCACTGGCGTGACATCGTTCGAGGCCGCCGCAATTGGATAATCGCAGTTTCCTGCATCGTCGCCGTATGCGCAGTATGGGCAGTGTATTCCGCTGGCTTGATAAGGAAAGATCCCGGATTCGCCACATTCGATCCAATAACAACTGTCCAGCTTATGGCGACGCTGTTTACACTCGCTGAGCCAAACTTTTTGTATACCCATTTCCCCTATGTGCTTATCATCACGACAATCTACTTCACAGGGCTGTTTCTCCACTGGCGTGCAAACAGACATACAGCGTCCCTGCTTATCCTAGGCGCCATAATTCCCCCTTTGTTTATATCATTGTTAAGCTTGCCGTTTATCCCTGTCCATGTAAACTCACTGCAGGAGCGACACTTCGTCATTTTTTCCCCGTTTATTTTTGCTGGGTACGGCATAAGCTTGGCAGCAATAGTGCGCCGGCGATGGCTACGCTGGGTCGGCGTTGCTGTGTTTGCCGGCATTTGTATCCTAAATTCAGGCTTGGCCGCCAAGAAACTTGATGATCGATACTTCAAAGACGATTACAGGACCATGATGGCGGTTATCGCTACACTGACTGATGCGGACGACAGGGTGTTCTTCACGTCTGGAGGACGAAAACCACATGTCTACTACCATTTGGATCAAGTTGGCTACGATGTGCCAAAAAACGTCTATGCAGAGCCGATAAATGTGGTCGGCATTCCCCGAAGTTCCGACGATGTGGCCGCCATGATGGAGTGGGTTTTTGCGGGAATCCCTCGCTTCTGGCTTATCGAAATCGAGGCGCATCTGGATGAACCGCTAGACGCCCGAACAGACTGGATCAAAGAGCATTATCACAGGGTATACCACATACCTGTCGGCTGGAACGGCATCAGCTTTTACAGTCTCTACGAAAACGATACCATTCCCGACATTGAAACGATCATTCCACCGGTGGTTACTGAAGCGCGACCCGCCGATCAGGTACGGATAGGTGTTCCTGCCGGCGTGCGAGTTGATCTGGTTCACAGTGGGCAGACCGTTGATACGCATATTGCCGATACATGGATGCTGCATCAATTTGACATTTATTCGTTTTACTTCAATGGTCTATATGAGTTGCGAGTTGCGGACGAAAGTTATTCATTTGCAATCACGCATAGCCAAGACTTCCCGGGCGACGGCACGTAGAACGAGAATTTGTGGTGCCTTTAGCTGACGCATTAATGTCAAGCAAATAACCTTATGTGTGCTGCACGGTAACCACGGCAAATGCCGCTAGCGAGCGTACTATTTTCGAACTGAGTTCTGTACGACATGAAACAGGCGAGAAATCGCGTTACCTGACGTGCCGAAGATCTGCGCTGGAGCCGCGGGAGTTGAACAGGCCGCATCCCGCACCCGGCAGTTTAGCCCGCGAGCTTAGGCGATACTGCATTGGAGACGATGCTGGAGAGTATCCGTCGCCGACACTCCACCTAGCTGCTGCACGCATTTTAAGTACAATCGCGCCATGCGATTCCACTGTGATTCCCTTCCTGGTCGCTTCGACGGATCCTTGCTTCACTTTGTGGCTGCGGTAGCTTGCTTGTTGTTTGTCTGGTTCTTCGGCACGAAGGGTTTGACGAGCGTTCCATTAGCCAATCACGATGAGTTGCGCACGCTGACGCATATATTTGGACGTTCCATCAGCACACCGCAGCCAGTATATGAAACAGTTGCGAGCGTTGCGCAGAATAGCGAGCAACATGGTCCCCTATACTTCATCCTCCTAAATGTCTGGTCGAGAATTGCCGGGAGTGATCTTTTTCTATTGCGGCTCCTTTCAGCTCTTGCAGCTCTCCTTTCATTGGCATCTACGGTACGCCTGGCCTCGATATTGCGCGATCGGCATCTTGCGCTGGTAGCAGGGTTTGTCCTTGGAGGGAACTGGCTTTTCCTTTTTTACGCGCGCGAACTAAGGATGTACACGTTGATGCCGCTATTCGTTAGCTGGATTGTATGGTCATATTGGCGCTTGCTGGAGGCAACCGAACGCAAATTTTGGCAGGCTTGGCTATCCCTTGTCCTAAGTTGTTCGCTAGTACTGTACCTGCACTATTTCGGGATTTTCGTTTTGGCGGCTGTCGGCGCGTATCATTTCTTGTTCGTACGCAAGAATCGACGCTGGGTTCAAATAACCCTGGCCTTGTTTACTGGCGGCATGCTGTTTCTGCCGTGGGTTCCCACTGTATTTGAGGGTTTTGCAGGATTCTCTAACAAGTCGTTTGTTGGCATGAACGGTCTCGAGTCCATCGTCAGTTTTGGCCTCGTCTACGGCAACGAAGTTTGGATATTACCGCTGGCATCTTTGATCGTTATCATCTGGCATCGCAGGGTATTGGGAAAGCCTCAACGATTCATTTTGATTCTCACTTTTCTGGCGCTTGCTATTCTATTGCTTTCGAACGAGATCAAGCCCATTCTTTTGTCACGTCGCTTGCGCTATACGCTCTTGTTGGCGCCTTTGCTAGGCACCAGTTTTGCAATCGCCTGGACCTTTGTTCCCAAGCGGACGACCATACGATTGTTGCTGGCGGTCGTCTGGATAATGGCATTCTTCATTTATTCTCAAAACGAGCATTCATATATCGCGACCAAACGCAAGAGCTTGGAGGCTCTTCACGCGCCACCCTTTCATACCCTGGTCTACCATCCCAACATTGAAGTTGCGCCGACGGAATCGGTTCTGAGTCTGCACCCGTCTCGCAAAATAACCTGGATCACAGGTGACTATTATCAAAAACTCATTAACCCGGCCAATCTTGTTCATCTGTATTACGATGGTGGCGGAAAACTTACAATCCAGACTACAACTAATCCTTTATATTCTCTCGATAATTTTGTGTCCAAGTACGCTGTATTCTGGATGCTTTACGACCCGCAAGAGACCGACGAAGTATCCATGAGCCAAATTTTCCAGTGGGCGCGCAATTATTATCGGTCCTGCGGGAGATACCTGGACGAAACAGATGCCATCGTCGAGCGGTATGTCCGCGATTCGGATCCTTGCTAACGTTACCCGCTTAAAGGAATTCAACGAATGACGTGACGACGACCGATGCATTCAGAGATCTTCAAGATTCCAGAACGATTCACTTCATCTCAACTCATGATAGAATAATTGGAGATCAACAAATCGAGCACACCATGGGTCTACGCAAACTTCACTACGAAGCTGACGGTCCACAATGGATCGCCATCTACATTACCAACAATCTGCAAGAAGCGCATATTCTCGCTGGCAAACTCAAGGCGAGCGACATCCCTGCGCTAATCCATCAAGAGGCCGGCGCAACAGCTCTTGGCATCACCTTGGGCAATCTTGGCGAGGTCAAAATTCTGGTAACGCCGGTAGACTATGAGCAGGCGGAACGCATTCTCTTCGCGGAGTCGAAGGAGCAAATCGAAGCGAGCAATGACAAAATGCAAATCATTTGGCAAGACGACGGTGACGGCGACGAGTACTATGTCGAAGACGATGACCAACAATAACACGTTAACATGTGTAGCGGGAATCAAGGTTGGTCACCATACTGACAAGTTAGCGGCGACCGGTTGCACCGTCGTGCTCTGCCCGCCCAAGACAGTGGGCGCTGTTGACGTTCGCGGAGGCGCGCCCGGCACACGCGAGACCGATTTGCTGCAGGCGCATAATCTGGTGGAAGAGGTGACGGCTGTCGTGTTGTCTGGCGGCAGCGCTTTTGGCTTATCGTCCGCCGACGGCGTCATGCGCTGGCATGTCGAACGCGAACTGGGATACCGATCAAGAAGCGGATTAACTGTGCCTATCGTTCCCGCTGCCATTCTCTTTGACTTGGGTCTTGGACGTCAGGACGTATTCCCGGACGGTGATGCAGGATACGAAGCCTGCGCGAACGCGGGAACCGGCGTCGTGCAATTAGGCACTGTCGGCGCAGGCACCGGTGCCAGAGTCGGCGCTATTGCTGGCAACAAGCGCGCGTCAAAAGGCGGAATCGGATCGGCGGCGATCGCGCTCGAAAGCGGCTTGGTCGTTGCCGCGCTGATGGCGGTGAATGCCGTTGGTAACGTATATGACGAACACGGGAACATCCTGGCGGGTTTACGAAAAAAGGACGTCGCGGGATTCGACTCTGTATTGGACGCTATCGCCCAAATGAGCAATGACCAGCGTGCCGCGTCAGCCAATGAGAGCACAGTCATCGGCGTTGTCGCGACCAACGGCAAGCTTAACAAAGTTCAGGCACAGAAAGTCGCTCAGATGGCACATGACGGCATTGCACGAGCGGTCAACCCCGCACATACCATGTTCGACGGCGATACGATCTTCGCGCTGGCTACTGGTGAAGTCCCAACGGATACAAGCCTGGTAGGCGCCTATGCTGCAGAAGCAGTTGCAAGTGCAATCCGCGATGCCGTTAGACGCGCGACATCGCTTGCCGGGGTCCGCGCCATCGCCGACGAATAGGCGAGCGCCGCCAATCTGCGCACTTATGCTCGACAAGTCCTCAAACTCGGGCGTCATCGGAAAATAGACCAATTCAGCATACGAATGGCCACGATGTTAAGGCCCTGACCGCAGCCCCTTTACACGAATGGTCATAAGTCTTAACAAGGATTTAGCACTATAATGTTAAGGTAGCTGGGACTTGGTCACCCTTGGGAATCAGGGCATGGCTAAAAAGATATTGATCGTTGAAGACGAAGAAAGACTGTCGTCCAACCTCGCGGATAAGCTGCGTGCGGAGGGATATGCTGTATTCACTGCGCGCGATGGTGAGAGCGGGTGGGAACTTGCTCAGCGCGAATCCTATGATCTGTTCGTTTTAGACATCATGTTGCCGGGTTTGGACGGACTGAGCTTGTGTCGCATGATCCGCAACGACAACAGAACCGCCGAAGTGCCCATTATCATGTTGACCGCCAGAGGCACAGAAGTTGATAAGATCGTTGGCCTGGAAAGTGGCGCCGACGATTACATTGTTAAGCCTTTCGGTTTAGGTGAGTTCTTGGCGCGTGTACGAGTGCAAATGCGTCGCCCTTCAGGCGGCAGACGGCAAAACCAGGACGAGCTGCTTGCCGGAGAACTACGGCTTGACCTGACTGGACGTCGGGTATTTAAGGGAATAGACGAGGTCAAGCTTAGCAACAAGGAGTTTGACCTATTGACGGAGCTTATGCGCAACAAGAATGCGGTCCTATCGCGCGATCTGATCCTGACCAAGGTATGGGGTTACGACTATTTTGTCGACAAGCGCACGGTTGATGTCCATATACGTTGGCTGCGCGAAAAGATCGAAGACAATCCGTCTAATCCTCGGCTTATTAGCACGGTTCGCGGTGTAGGTTACCGTTTCGAGGGTTAGATATGGAATCGCTGCTTGTTCTGTTTGTCGCCGCATCTTTCGTCCTCGCGTTAATTTGCATTCAGCTACGTCGGACGGCCAAATCACAGGATGAGACTGTCCGCAGCCGTGATGAAGAGATCAATGCGCTGCGCGGGCTGCTTTCATCAGCGGAACGTGAAAACAACGAGAGTAGGGCACTGTACACTAATTTATCCGATGTGGCTTTCGACCTGGTGCTGATTCTTGATGACGCTGGCATGATCGTTACTCACAATCAAGCGGCCGAAGGTCTGTTTGGCGAAACAACCGTCATCGGCGACAGGCTTAGCGATGCCGTTGGCTCGCCGGATCTCGCCAACCTCGTGGAGGTCGCGTTGACCGAGCACGACAGTCTGGAAGAACAGTTCGTGATTGATGACGTTTATTATCGCGCCCGGACGCAAGTCATCTCCGTCGCCGCCAACCGCCGACACGTAGCGGTTGCCATGCAAGATGTTACGAACCTTGTAAACTTAAATCGCGCCCGGCGCGACCTAGTCGCAAATATCTCACACGAGCTACGTACTCCGATCACGCGTATTCGCCTGATCATCGAGGGATTGTTCCTCGATGCCGATCGGCCGAAGCGAAAAGCCAGTATTCAATCGCTAAAAGAGATCGCCATGGAAACCGACGCGTTACTCTGGCTGTCTCAGGAATTGCTTGATCTTTCTATGATAGAGTCTGGCCAGGCCATTATGCGCTTGGTACCCACGCCCCTGACCCAGGTGGTGGACGAAGCCATCGAGCGGTTGTTCGCACATGCAGAAATGAAGGATTTGACGATTGACAGCCAAATTCCTCGGCACTTTGGCGTCCTTTGCGACGATGATCAGCTTAAGCGCGCGCTTGGCAATTTGATCCATAACGCGATCAAATGGTCACCTCCGAACCAGGCGATCACGATCACGGCCTCCGACCTTGAAGACGAAGTTTCTGTATCGGTCATGGACAAAGGGCCGGGTGTGCCGGAAGACCTGCGCGAACGGGTATTCGAGCGCTTTTATCAGGCTGATGTTTCGCGGTCTGGGGACGAAGGCACTGGCCTGGGTCTGGCGATATGCAAGCATATCATCGAGGCGCATGGAGGCCGCATTTGGGCTGAAGGAAACAGCCACGGCGAAGGCGGTCACTTTGTATTTACCTTGCTAAAGGCGGATACGGAGTTCGAAGCGGAAATACAAGCTGCCGCTGTGGAAGAGTCAGTCGTGCCGGCAGCAAGCGTCGCCAACGCTGGATAAGTGGAATTCTGCGATTTTCCTGCTATACTCAGGTCAAAACTAATCTAAACCAACCTTCGGGGCAGGGTGGAATTCCCTACCGGCGGTGATGCGCGTTTCAACGTGCCCAGCCCGCGACCCTGATTGGCCGCGCTACAGTGGGGTCATGCAGGTGGATTCTGGTGAGAAGCCAGAGCCGACGGTGAAAGTCCGGATGGGAGAAGGTTTGGCAAGTCAATCGCGCTCTGCTATGGCTTGTGCGTTCTGATGCTCAGCATGCGCGAACGGTCTTGGTTGGCGTTGCCAATCAAGACGCGGTACTTGTCGCCCGGCTCCGAGTTGGTCGCTTCTGTTGAGGCGTAAGATGCGAGAAGCAGGCGACACGAACGATCAAAATCCTCGCTCCCGGGCAAGTCGAATACCGCTAGATCAACTGCGCCGATCGTCTCCGGTGCTGTCTGTTGTTGCCTTGCTACTTTTTTGGCAATTGATAACATCTGCCGAGTTGTATCCTGCCTTTATTATTCCACCGCCCGCTGCAGTGGGCGAGGCATTTTTGGAGGCGCTCGAAAGCGGAATGCTGGTCAAGCACTTGCGCGTCACTCTGGAAGAAATGTTCTTTGGGCTATGCATTGGACTTGGCATTGGATTGTCAGTCGGTTACGCGATCGGCAAAGCGCCAGTGTTGGAGGTTATCCTGTCGCCGATTATCGTCGCTTTTCAATCGACTCCCATCGTCGCTTATGCGCCGCTGCTCGTTATCTGGTTTGGCAGCGGACCTACCAGCAAGATCGTGACGACGGCAGTCATCGTATTTTTCCCGTCACTTGTAAATACAGTTGTCGCCATCCGCACTGTCTCCACGAATCTTCGGGATCTGATGAAGTCGTTACACGCGACGCGTTGGCAAACCTTTCGCCATCTAGAATTCCCCGCTGCATTGCCGGTTGTTCTGGCGGGTCTGAAAACGAGCGCGACTCTGGCGGTGATCGGAGCGGTTGTTGGCGAATTCGTGACTCAAGGCAGCGGTTTGGGCTACCTTGTTACTTCGGCGCGTAATCAATACGATACGCCGCTTGTCGTCGTCACCGTTCTGACGATGACAGCCATCGCCTTGAGTTTGTATGGTTTTGTGGTTTTGCTGGAATGGCGCTGGCTGGCATGGCGCCGCCGATCCAAATCTTAAGCGATCTTTCGCGAGGAGTAGTAAAAAATCATGCGCAAAATCTTGGGAACAACGGTAATCTGCTGCTTCATACTGGTGTCTTCGGTCAGTGCACAGGCGGAATTGCTGAGCGAGCGCATCTTGTTGACCTTTATTCCCAACATTCAATTCGCCCCATTTTACGTGGGCATCGTAAACGGGCATTTTGCCGATCAGGGCTTTGAAGTGACATTGGAACACCTGCAAGAACCGGATGTTCTGGATTTGGTCGCCGCTGGACAGGCCAATTTCGGCATCGTAAGCGGCGAGCAGGTGATTTTGGCGCGCGCGCAAGGCCGCGATGTGGTTTACGTTTACGAGTGGTTCCAGGAATACCCGGTAGGCATTGTCATGGTCAGCAACGATGGCGAAACGGACCTTGAAGACTTGAATGGCAAAACCGTCGGCATCCCCGGACGTTTCGGCGCTAGCTACAGTGGATTGACGACCTTGCTACAGAGCGCCGACTTAAGCGAAGATGACATTCAGTTAAACGAAATCGGGTTTAATGCGCCCGACGTCTTTTGTCTTGGCGTCGTAGAGGCAGCCGTTGTCTATGTAAACAATGAACCCTTGCAGATTCGCAACCGAATAGCCGCCGATGATTGTGGCGATATATCGGAAATTTCGGTTGTCTCTGTCGGTTCCAAAGTGGATCTGGTGTCAAACGGCTTGATTGTCAGTACGGATCTTGCGCGGCGTGATCCGGACCGGGTTCAGCGCATGGTCAGCGGCTTCAATAGCGCCTTGCAGGCCACGATCAGAAATCCGGCAAACGCCTATTTGATTAGCCGGACATACGTCGAGACGCTGCCGGGCGCCCCTGAAATGCTCACCTTGTTGCAAGAATTGTCCGAGAAACAAGCGACCTTCCTCGGAACAGACCCGACGCGCGGACTGATCGCCGAGAGCCGTGCCGAAACAGTAGAATTGCTGGCAGGGTCCCATGGATCGGACGATTTGACACAGTTTGAAGTGTTGCTTCGTACGATCGAGCTATGGGACGCCGACACATTGGGTCACAGTGATTTATCTTCTTGGGAATCCATGCGCGATACGCTTCAGCTGATGGGCGTGTTGACAGAGGAAGCACCGGACCTCGGCGCATCATTTTCCAACCAGTTTGTCACAGGCATTGACGAGTGAAGCTGATCCTTCGCGAGCTTGTCGTTGATTTCAAGACACCAGACGGGCAACGCCTACCTGCTTTGGGACCGATTTCACTGGAGATATTGCCCGGCGAATTTGTTTGTATTGTCGGCCCAAGCGGCTGCGGCAAAAGCACCTTGATCCGAGCTCTGGCCGGCCTGCAACGCGCAACATCGGGAAGCGTTACCGGCGACGGCTTACCCATTACCGGACCGCTCTCCGAGCTCGCCATCATGTTCCAGGACGCCAATTTGATGCCTTGGCGCACTGTGATCGACAATATTTGCCTGCCATTGGAATTGGCTGGTGTGGACAAGGCGCAACGGGTTGACGTTGTTCGTGAATTGCTGCCTCAGCTGCATCTGGAAGACTTCGCCTTGTCATACCCGGCCGAACTGTCTGGTGGCATGGCACAGCGTGTCGCGCTGGGAAGGGTAATTGTGCAACGGCCGCGGGCATTGTTGCTGGATGAGCCCTTTGGCGCGCTGGATGCCATGACCAGGGAAAAGATCAGCTTGGAACTGCTGGACCTGTGGCGCAAACGCAGACAGACGGCTGTCATGGTAACACACGATATCAACGAAGCCGTGCTGATGGCGGATCGAGTCGTTGTGATGTCGAGACGCCCGGGAAAACTGGTCGCCGACATCGCCATTAATTTAGAGCGCCCGCGCACCATAGACATGATCTATCACGAAACATTTCTGCGGTTGGTAAAGAGGTCGAGAGCCGCCATTGATCGTCCTGACGGCTGAGCCTCGTTAGGCAGAAAAGAAGACCCAAGTTGTAATGTCATTGCAATATTGGCAGATCTCGGGTGGTTTGCTGCAAACGGCGACAAAGATCTGCTGCCCGCAATTCAAGCATCGCCAGCGCCCGGTTTCCGAAAGGACTCGCTCGTCGACGGCCAAGGTATTCTTGGGACCATTTTTTGACAGTTTCTTGGACTCGCTTTGGGTCATACGCGTCGCTCACCAGGCGAATACAGGATTTGCTTCAGTCAACTACATCAGGACTTCCAAGCGCGGCAGCCGAAAATGCATCTTTTCTGTGAAGGTCAGCTATAGTACTGTTCTCGCAATTCTGGCCAATGGCTAACACTACAAGGACGAATCAATGGGCTTTCACGCCGAAAATATACGAGAATTGTTCCCCTCGCTTCAAGCGCCGATTGATGCGAGCCAACCGATATATTTGGACAATCCCGCCGGAACGCAGGTGCCGCAGAGCGTGATTGACGCGGTTTGCACGTATTATCGCACGATGAACGCAAATTCGGGTGGCTACTTCCGTACCAGTCGCCAAAACGATGAAATGGTGGATCAGACTCGTCAGAAAATGGCTGAATTCCTTAACGCAGCCAGCGCTGCCGAAATCGTGATCGGTCCTAACATGACCACCTTGAACTTCGCATTAAGCCGGGCCATCGCGCAAACGTTGACAGCGGGCGATGAAATCGTCTTGACAAGGATGGACCACGACGCAAATGTATCACCGTGGACATCAATCGCTCAAGAGCGCCAGCTGTCCGTAAAATGGGTTGACCTAAAGACCGCTGATTGCACCTTGGATATGGATTCCCTGGAAGAGGCGTTGAGCGAAAAGACCAGAATCGTGGCTACCGTGCACGCCTCAAACGCGGTTGGCACGATCAACCCGGTAAGGCAAATCGCGGCGATGGCGCATGCCGTGGGCGCGTGGCATGTTGTTGATGCTGTTCAAAGCGCGCCTCACGTCCCGATTGACGTGCAGGACATTGACTGCGATTTTCTGCTTTGCTCGGCGTACAAGTTCTATGGTCCTCATTTGGGCATCATGTGGGGGCGCGAAGATCTGCTAAATGAGTTACCTGCCTTCAAAGTACGTCCGGCGAAAGATGTAGCGCCGTATCGCTGGGAGACCGGTACCCCAAGCTTCGAAACCTGGAGCGGCCTGCATGCCTGTTTGAAACACTGGGAAATGATCGGTGAGCGTTTTGGCGATGTGACACTGCCGCAATATCGCGGCAGTCGACTTAAGATGAAACAGGGAATGATCGCTGTGCAGGAATACGAGCGAACTTTGGTTGCTGCTCTGATCGAGGGCTTATCAGCAATTGCCGGCGTGAGCATCGCCGGTATAACTGATGCGTCGCGTTTCGACTGGCGCGTACCTACCGTGGCTTTGGAGAAGGATGGCAGATCGCCAGATGCGATCGCCGCATATTTGGCCGAGCGTGACGTTTTCGTCTGGAGCGGAGACTATTACGCTCTGGAGATCATGCAGCGACTGAATCGACCTAATGGCATGGTTCGTGTTGGAATCGGTCAATACAATACGATTGATGAGATCAATCGGCTGCTGGAACTAGTAGAAGAAGTGTGATCTTGTGATACCGATTACTGGTTCGAGATTCCCGCTACAGACTGCGCCGCACGCAGAACTCAGTATTTTTGTGAATCTACCATATCGGCATTCGCGTAATGTCGCGCGGACGCCAAGACAAGTGTAATCAACTGCTTGAGTCCGAAGCGAATCGGCGAAACCTCTATATACTCATCGAGACGGTGAGCGTTCCCTCCGCGAGTGATGCCAATTGTGACCGCAGGACAGCCTTGCGAGAGGGGAACGTTGCCGTCGGTGCTGCCTGTCTCCAGGGTGCCCATGATGCCAATTTCGGCGAGCGCGGACAGCGCGCCTTTTACCAAAACATGATCATCGGCGATTGAACCAGACGGGCGTTTACCTACGGTCTCGATAACGAATTGCAGACCATCGTCGCTGTTTTGCTCAACCAAGCGACATACCCGTTGGCGAAGGTCTGAAAGCGTGTGCGCGCACACCGAACGCATGTCCAGCCAAAGACTCGCTTCGGTAGCGATGGCATTAATCGCATGTCCTCCGTCGATCATGCCGATATTGCAAGTTGTGCGTGGCGAGGCCGGCACATCCAAGCTGGTGATTTGATGGCCCAATTCCATTACCGCGTGCGTCGCGCTGGGTCTGCCATGATGCAGCCAACTATGGCCGCCTTCAGCTTTGGCGCTAATACGGAGGCGATGTACCGCAATTCCCGCGTTGTACACATGCCCCAGGGCCAGGCCTTCCAGGTTGATCACGGCGCGGACCCGCGTCTGCAAACAGGCATAGGCCGCTTTTGCGCCGCGCAAATCGCCTAAGCCTTCTTCGCAGCTGTCGGCGACAAACCATAGGTCGCAGTCTGGAGTATGGCCGGATTCTATTATTGCCTTGATCGTGCCCAGCATAGCGGCGACTCCTACGCTATTGTCGCCAATGCCGGGACCATAAATCAGATTGCCACACCGCTGAATTCTCAGATCCGTATCGGCGGAAAACACGGTATCCGTATGTGCCAACACCAAAATCGCCAAGTCAGATCGCTTGCCCGCAATCCGTCCAAAGACGTTTTTCAAGTCATCAATGTCGATGTCATCTAGACGCAAACCGCGAAACCGATTCGCGACATGAAGCGCGCGTTCTTTTTCATGAAAAGTGGGCGCTGCGATCTGCTGGATACGCAGGGCTTCATCAACTACCCATTGGGTGAGATCCGCTAGGCTATGCCAATTCCAACTTGCGACGACTGATTTGACATCCATACTCATAGAGTCGAGACAACTTTCAAGTGTGGTACGCGCGATCGTAGGGAGGCAATACACAATCTTGATCCCAGGACGCGGCAGTCGTGGATAACAACTGTTTGCGCTGACATACTCTCGACCGCCAATAATCCGATTCAGATCGTCTCCGCTTATCCTTCCTACGTCTCGGGATACGGATATTATGACTGATCGCGCTTTGAATTGCATTAATTCAGCATAAATAAAGGGTTTTGCGCCCACGAATTAGATGTAGGAATGCCGGAAAGTCCGGCTAATCTATGTACAGAACGCGGGGCGCCTTGGAACGAGAAGCGATCCTGGCCGGGGTCAAAGTTGTTGCGGGACGATCGGGCTCTTGCTAGTCGGAACGGGTGAATGCGCTGGGGCTAACTCTAGGATTCGAGTTTCGCCAACTGTTTCATCAAACGGCTTTTGCGGCGCGCGGCATTGCGTTTGTGCACGACGCCTCGGCTTGCCAATTTGTCCAAATCGCGGACGGCCATGCTTGTTACTTTGCGTGCTTCTTCAAGGTCGCCGCTTTCAATGGCGGTTCGTGCCTGTTTGACCAGCGTGCGAGCGCGATTGCGGTAGGTGCGGTTGTGCAGACGGCGTTTTTCGTTTTGTCTGATTCGCTTGATTGCGGATTTGTGAGTTGCCATAAGTCAGTGCGAGAATCTACTGTTCCCGTTGCTCCTTTCAAAGCGGTATGTCGGGTATTGCTCGCCCGAGCGTCTCGTTGGAACAAACGAAGATGTTATCATGTCGCATTTGGGATGTCCATAGCGCATTCATACCTGGCAGAAAGGGCGGATAAGTTTAGCAATACTCACCTGTAGGAGGGACGTCTGAACGCTGCTGAAAAGCTGCGTCCGAATCTCAGTCGGCGATCTTTGGATCAAAGGCATCACGAAGACCGTCGCCGATCAAGTAAAGGCAGAATACCGTAATGGTGATCAGCAGCCCCGGCAAATAAACTAGATGCGGCGCCCTGCGCGCGTACTCCAGGCCGCCGCTCAGCATATTGCCCCAGGTCGGCGTCGGCGGTTGCACGCCGAACCCCAAAAAACTAAGTGAGGATTCGACCAAGATGAGGCCACCTATTGCTTGCGACAAGGTGATGATTAGCAGCGAAAAAATATTAGGCACGATATGCAAGAACATGATGCGCCAATTGGACGCGCCCATGGCACGGGCCGCAATAATGTATTCGCGTTCCTTGATGGAGTAGGTTTCTGCGCGAACCAGCCGTGTTGTGCCGGTCCAGCCTAGAATGCCAAAGATCAAGATTAGCGTTAGAGGTGTGGGTGACAGCAGCTCGGAAATAATGATCAGGAGATAAAGCCCAGGTATGTTATTGAGAGTGGTGATAAACCAAATGATTAGATCGTCCACCAGTCCGCCGTAGAAGCCGGCAAAAACGCCGACCACAATCCCGATGCCCAGCGACAGTGCAGCGGCGGCTACGCCGATTCCCAGTGAAATCCGACCGCCGTAGAGCAATCTGCTGAGATGGTCCCGCCCTAGCTCGTCTGTTCCCAACACATGACCTTCGGCAAATAGCGGCAGATACTTGCTGCGCACTGCTTGCGTCACTTGGTCGACTTGGAATACCGTCTCGCTTAGAAACGGAGCAAAAATGGCCAGCAGCACAAAGACAGCGATAACTGCCATTGCCAGCAGAGTGGGGCGGTCGCGGCGTATTCGCCGGAACGCCTTCTGATAGAGATTCAAAGATGGCGTAAACCCGACGTCTTGTTGGCGCTTGAGTTTCGCAATCGAAGCTGCGTTTCGGTCTTTGCGCATTGTCAGCGTCCTAGGAAGCGAACGCGGGGGTCGGACAGGGCGTACAATATATCGGCCAAGATATAGCCCAGAATCGCCAACACCGAGCTAATCAAGACTGATGTCATGACAACGGGATAGTCGCGACTGACAACGGAATCAAAAAGCAACAAACCAATCCCAGGCCAGGAAAAGATCCGCTCAATGATGACAGAACCGCCAATTAACCCAAATATGAGCGGCCCAAGGAAGACCATTAGGGGAATAATGGCATTGCGCAAGCCGTGCCGTATCCACACGCCGCGGTTGGTGAGGCCCTTTGCCTGTGCTGTGCGGATATAGTCGCTATTGATGGTTTCGAGCATCGACGCGCGCATAAAGCGTGACAAGCCGGCGATCGGCCCCAAAGAACTGACCAATACCGGCAATATCATGTAATTCAGGCGCGCGAAAATTGGCGGGCAGCAGCCTCCCAACAAAGACTAGGACAGAGCATACAGCACATGACACCACGAGACAGGCGCGGCGAACAGGCTACATTGTGCGAATCACGCGATCCCGCGAGCAACGCGACAGACTACAAAACCGCAGACGCAGCCCTAGACGATTCGGCCAAGTCTGCATCTGGTGTCGCAAGAACCACTTTCAACCTAGCCAGTTCTGCAGCGCGATATGTTCAGCGGAGTTTGCAGACGCTTACAAAACGAGAGGAGACCAAATGATACGTGATTAAGAAGCTCGCAGATCTAGCATACGCCACGCAAAGCCTAGAGAGGCTAGCGCAAAATTTGCAGACATCTCGATTCAGCGAAACGCGCAAACTGGAGTTCGACGATAAGCCCAGCTATGCTTGGTTGCATCGCCAAGCCGTGGATATCGCATCAGCCGTGCTTGATATCCACAAACTGAATGACGAAATCTAGAGCGGCGAACAAACACAAAGCCCGCTCATTCGAGCGGGCTCTCGTACATGAATTTGCTATGACCAGTAGGTTTCCGTGTGACAAGACTGCGTCTGATACGACCCTTCGGGATACGGACGATGTACCCATACCGTCGTACAGACGCGGCGAGTTTTCTTCCACGAGCAACGATTCCCCTTCCATTTGCCGCCATTGTCTTTGCATATTTTTTTAGCGATGGCTATTGCTCCTCCCGAACCGCCGCCACCCGAAGATATCGCGCAAGCAGATAAACTAGGACTCGTATGCGCATCTGCAACCGAACACGCTGAAGACTGACTTGTGTCGAGACCGAATACTAGTATCAGAGCGACGACTGCCAAAACCAGTAACACTAGACTTCTCAGATCAAAAAACACCGGTGTCCGACTTCGCTGCTTTTTCTCGTATATTGCTGTCTTCAAACTTGCGTCATCAAATCTTGCAAACATATCAGGGCACCTTATAATTCTCATTGTCACTTAATATTATAATGGCTAATCACTAAAAGCAACCAATCCATTCACTCAACAATTTGACTTCACCATCTTGGCGCATCTGCTCTAGGTTGGAGCGCGTTCTCGACATGAGATCCCTAACCCAAAATACAGACGATTTACTAGAGACGACTGGCGGTCAGTGTCTACGCGACCTACGCGCGCCCCGACGTCCCCGGTGCTTATAATCCCTCCATCCTTCCCCTACAATATCAGCTGACCATTTGCGATAATGTTGCTTGTCAGCCATTTGTGACAGATTTCTCAAATTGAATTGGACGACAAGGATGACCAGAATGCCGCGGACAACTACAACCGTAAAGAAGCCGTTTCCCAAAGAGATTTGCGGTACATCATTTGGATATTGCGGTTTCGGCATTAACGTCTTTCGCCGACGCTTTCTAAAGCGACTGTTTACATACACCTGGATCTCGTTTGCTATTCTGTTGGCGGGGTGTGGTACTGTTGCGAAACCTATTTGGGAAGCGCCAACGGAGACGGAAACCAAGACGATGGGACAGGAAGCAGCGCAGCCGACTCTGGAAGCGACGCGTCCGCCTACAGATACGCCAATTCCACCAACTGCGACGTCTACGCCCGAGCCAACAGCAACCAGCACACCAGCACCAACGTCGACTCCGGAGCCGACAGCAACCGAGGTTCTGTCGCCGCTGGATCGCATGGTATCCATGCGCGATCCGGAAAACGGCGCCATTCTATTTGAGACTTTCCAGGAGACGGCGGGGACCGGATATTCTTGCGCCAATTGCCACAGCCCGACCAGCGAAGAAAAGCTAGTCGGTCCGGGATTGCTCAACATCAAGAGCCGTGCCGTGACTCGGGTCGAGGGGCAAAGCGCCGCCGAATACATCTACAACTCGATTGTGAATCCCCGGGAAGTTGCTGTCGAAGACTACGATCCCGAACTGATGCCTGACAACTGGGCGGCTCTATATACCAACCTTGAGATCTTCGATATCGTGGCCTATCTGTTGACCTTGGAAGGCTGAGAGGCGGGAAGGGGCTGATATAGGTCCGCCTTCCGGACCGCTCGAGGATTATTCCGCTGACGTTGCCAGAATATCGTTGATTTCGCTCTTAAGAAGCGCCCGCGCGCCTGAAATCTTGCCCCTCGCAGCTTCTAGCCACTGCGCATCTTCTTTTATACGCAGGCTCTGCTGGTCAAGGACCAGTGATGTTGCCTTTGGCGCTGCGCCGCCGGGCAAGCTGCGCGTCTCGACGAAGGCGCGTGGATCAAGCGCCTGATTCAACATCGCCTCAGACAAATCGACATCCAAATTGAATTTGCGCTTGGCTACATCTCGCAATAAGCTGGCTGTCAGATCATTTGGCGCGAGATCGTTTTCCATCGAATAGCTCACCAGCGCAGAAACGATTCCGTGCGCCTCGCGGAAGGGCAGGTCACAGTGCCTAACCAAGGTGTCCGCCAATTCGGTGACAGTAGTAAAGCCCTCGATCGCTCGGTTGCGTAAATGATCGACGTTTACTCGCAAAGTGCCGATAACAGCGCTGTAAAGCTGCAAGATCTCCGCGGCTGTCTCAAGCGAACCAAATAACAAGGGCTGGATCTCATCTTCAATGTCTTGCGTATCGCCAAATGGGATGTTGTGACACTGAATGACAATGCCACTGGCCTGTGCCAGCATGCGACTGATCCGCGCGCGCAAGTGCTCGAGAACAACCGGATTTCGTTTCTGTGGCATGATCGAACTGATCTGAATAAAGCTGTCATCAATACGAATAGCGCCACTTTCTTGAGTGGCCCAGAACAGCATATCGTGCGTAAACCGTGATAAATTGACGCCCAAAGACGACAGGGCGCTTGCCACATCAGTAAAATTGTCCGATGCGCCAATGCTGGCATAGGTACTCAACTGTATGCCGTCGAATCCCAGTAACTGGGCGCTTAGGTTCCTGTCGATGGGAAATCCGGTTCCGGTTAGCGCAGCAGCTCCAAGCGGGCTCTGATTATTGGTTTCGTGCGCGAATCGGAGTCGCTCGCTGTCTCGCTCCAGGATTGACAGCACACCGGCAATATAATGTGCCATCGTTGCCGGCTGAGCCGGCTGTGTATGCGTGTAGCCGGGCATGATTGTTTCCAGGTGCTCTATGGCAAATCGCTGCAGAACGTCTCTCAGCGCGATAACATGTTCGATGGTCTCCAGGATCAAAGAGCGCATTGCCAGACGTGTCAAGGCATAACCCAAGTCGTTGCGGCTGCGCGCCAACTGCAAGTTGCCACCATGTGCGCTGCCCGCAATCTCGATGAGACGACCCTCTATTGCGAAGAACATATCTTCCACGCCGGAACGATAAACGACATTGTCTATGCCGGCATCTTCAACTTGCTCTAAGGAAGATAGCAAGGCCTGCGCATTCTCCAGCGAGATCACGTCGCACTGGTAAAGCATGACGGTGTGTGCGAAATTCGCCGCCATCATGGGTTCGTAATAATACTTTGAGGCATCTTGGTACGCGGGTTTGAGAACGAATTCCTCGTAAAGCGGATGCGGAAAGGTCCCCGGCGGATTGGCCAATTCCTAGCCTTTCAGCCCGGTCAAGGCGATGCCTTCAATGATGTAGCGCTGAAAAATGATGACCACAATCAGCAGCGGGACCACAGAAAGCGACGCCCCGGTCATAATTAAGTTCCAGGGCGTATTTGCCTCGGAAGAGAATTGTTGAATGCCCACGGGCAACGTGAACATTTCGCTTTTTGTCGTGGCGATCAGCGGCCAGATGAAAGCATTCCAGTTGCCAAGGAAGTTGAAAATACAAAGCGCGCCGATTGCTGGCAGGCTCAAGGGCACAGCAACCCGCCAGAACAAACCGAATTCGCTGACGCCGTCAATGCGCCCGGCATCCAATAACTCATCCGGTACACCTTGCATAAACTGACGCATCAAGAAAATGCCGGACGCGGTAATCACGCCCGGGAAGGCGATGCCCCAATATGTATCGACCCAGGTAGGACCGATGGGTGGGCTGGAGGACATGATGAACCAGGGAATAATTAGCATCTCCGTCGGCACCATCAGCGATGTGAGGAAGATGATGAAGATCGATCTTTTGCCGGGGAATTGAAACTTGGCAAAGACGTAACCCGCCAGCGAATCAAAAAACGCAACGCTTATCGTGCTCATCACCGCCACGATGAAGGAATTTTTGTACCACAGAGGCAGGTCCGTTTCGTTGATTACCTCGCTGTAGTTGCCCAGGGTCGGTTGACTAGGGAAAAAGTCGCGGCGCAGGATTTCCGTTTCCGGCTTAAGAGACGTGGATAGCATCCACAAAAAGGGCGCGATCATTGTTAATGCGATGAGCGTCAGTAGCAAGTAAGAGAACGAACGATATTTCCATTCGCTACGGCCCCGGCCAACGGATCTCAGCGGACCTTGGTCTTTGAAAATATTTGATGGAGTAATGGATTCCATCGCGCTCGCCTTAGTCCGTTCGTCGCTGCGTGACAGCCAGTTGGATAATCGTGATACCCAGGATCAACGCAAACAGGACCACGGTCAATGACGAAGCATATCCCATATTGAAGCTCTGGAAGGCTTCGCGGTAGACACGCAACACGACAGTCGTCGTCGAATCGAGCGGACCTCCGCGCCCTTGTTCGGTCATCGCCAGCACCGGCGCAAACATCCGCAGGAAAGATATCGTCTGCAATACCAGCAGATAGACGAGGCTGGGATTGAGCAAAGGCATGGTGATATATCGAAAGGTATCCCAGCGGCTGGCGCCGTCAACTTCGGCTGCCTCGTAATACGTGCGCGAAATCTGCTTGAGACCGGCCAGGAAGATGATCACGGCAAAGCCCATCCCCTGCCATATCACCAGCGCCAGAACGGACGGCAGAGCCTGTTGCGGGCTCTTCAGGAAGGGCTGCTGTGGCAACGAGACCAGCTGCAAAATGATATTGACCATGCCAAAACGCGGCTGATACAACATTCGGAATACCCAGGCAATGGCAATGGTAGACGTCACAAAAGGCAAGAAAAACAATATTCGATATAGAGAACTCATAAATCGGATTTCGTTCAACATCAATGCGATCGCCAACGCCAGAAAAAGCTGAATTGGGACACCTAAAAGCAGGTAGCTGGCTGTGTTGCGGAATGCTGACTTGGTAACGGACTTGGTCCTGTTTAGCTGCTCGAAAACGCGCTCGTAGTTTTCGAAGCCCACATAGGGCTGCTCTACTGCCAGCGGATTGTAGTCGTGCAGGCTCATTTGAAAGGCGAATAGCGTGGGATAGATGCGGATATAGGCAAAGAATACAATGGGAATTGCCAGAAAAATATAGGCCCATACGACCTTTCGCCGGGCCAGCGTCCAGCGCAACGGATTTGTCTCTCGCCTGTGCTTAAGCTTGCTCATTCGTCAAACCACGAATTGCGATAGAAGTGGACATACAATGGAAACTGCGCCAGGCATCTCTTTGCCTGGCGCAGTTGTAACCAATTTTTTGGGCTCGAACTCGATCTAGCGATCTGCCCAGAAATCGTCGATCAACTCTTGTTCAGCGGCCGCGGCTTCGTCCAATGCGTCGCATGCATCCATTCCGGCCAAACGCACGTTGTCAAAGGCATCAATCAGCACTTGACGCTGCGCGCTCTCGTCGATGAAGAAGGTGGCATGGGAATAGGCCAGACCAGCCGAGAAGGGACCGAGAATCGCATCCGACAGGATTCCTTCGTCGCTGGCTGCCGCCAATTGCGCGGGCAATTCACCGACATTGTTAACCCAGAGCGTACCTGCCTCGGGCGTAGAGATGAATTGCAGGAACTTGATCGCGGCTTCCAGTCGCGCCGGGTCGTCATTGGCGCGGCGAGTTATACCGTGCGTCCAGTAGGACCCGAAGGTATGCTTTTCGCCATTGGGACCAACGGGCAATTCGGTCACGCCGTAATTGAGATCCGGATTGTTGCGCGCGATGGTGCCAACGCGGAAGGAGCCATCGACGTGCAGTGCCGTATCGCCATTGATGAATGACGTTGTGGCGTCTTCGAACAAGTCGTTACTGCCGGTCTTGAGGTCGGTCTCGAAAGCAGCCAACCAACTGAACGCGGCACAGCCTTCTTCGCTGTTGTAGGTAACCGTACGGCCGTCTTCGCTATAAGGAGATCCGCCGTACTGACGAATCAACACCTCACGGAACCAATGGTGATCTTGCGCAGCCAGCGCCGGCGCATGTCCCTGTCGCGTGATATTCAAAATGTCGTCGCTAGGACCATCGTATTGAGTCGTGGCGACGGCAATATCAACGAACTCGTCAAGGGTCGTCGGCGGGCTCTCTGGATCCAACCCGGCGTCGGCAAGGATGTCCTTGTTCCAGAACAGCGCCAAAGAACGAACCGCCGTTGGGACCGCCCAATAGCTACCCTCAAACTTCGCATTCGCGACCATCGGCGAGAAGGTCTCCAGAATGAAGTCTTCCGAGAAAGAATCTTCCGGCAGGGGAACCAGGTAACCGGCGTCAACAAAGGCGGGAATCCATCCGTAGAAAAGCGTCACAATATCTGGACCGACGCCGGCCGGCGCCGAAGCTGCCAGTTCGTCACGGAAGTTAGCATAGGGAATGTCGCTGTTATGAATGACGTCGATACCTGGATTCTCGGCTTCGAATTGCTCGATCAGCATATTCATGGCGTCAACGCGAGCGCCGAAGTTGTATTGCCAGTACTCGATTTCTACCATGTCTTGCGCGCCAGTAGCGGCACCCAGCGTTCCAAACAGAATGACTACCATTACGATTGCGAGCAGTTTTGACAAACGCATCCTCTTGTCCTTTCTCATTTTTCTAGATAGTGGTCAGACAACAGCACTGTAACCTATATCGCATTCAAACGCAATAAAACTTACAGCTTCCGCAGCGAAAAAACTGTGGAAATACTACAACTGAATCTTGAACAGGCGAGCAGCATTGCCGGCGAAGATCAATTGAATGTCGTCCTCGCGATAATTGAGTTCTCGCACATCGCGGATCTGAGAACTCAAATAGGGTTCGGCGAAGCCTCGCGGGAAATAGCTGGAATCGCTTCCGAAGAGGATGCGCTCGGGACCGATGGTTTCCATGTACTTCTGAAAGAGTCTCTTGGTCGTCCAGTCGCCATCAACCCATTTGACCCACTGATTGGATCCGCTGGTGTCAATCGAGACATTGGCGCAAGCCCAACACAATTGCAAAGTCTCGCGGATCCAAGCGCAGCCGAAATGCGGAATGACAAAGGTTACCTCAGGGAAGTCCTTTGCCACATTGTGCAGCTTGAGCGGATTGATATTTTCGTGCCAAGCGATCCCACCGCCGCTACCTTGAATGCCGAAGTGGATTAGAACGGGAATATCCAGTTCAGCACAGGCTTCCCAAACCGGGTATGCCGCTTCGTCCTCAACCGGACGATCGAGCGTGGGCGCAAGCAGCTTGTACCCTTTCATGCCATTTTCGCGTACAGCGCGGCGCAGCTCGTCCGCGGCGTTTTCGGCGAAGGGGTAGTGATGGGCGAAGCCAATGAAGGTGTCGGGATATCGGCTGATGATCTTTGCCAGGTTTCGGTTGCCGCCGCCGGTGACAAATCCGACCGCACTTAAGCCATATCTCTCGATCTCCGACGCCCAGCGATCCGCCAACTCTTCGTCACTAAAATCGCCACGTTCAGGCGGATCGAAACCCCAGGTGGCCCGCCATTGCCGATTGTATTTCATAGCGTGCTCGCGCGCGATCTGCACCCGTCGTTCGCCGCGCCGCTCTACATACAGTTGGCGATAATCGGGCGCGCCCTCAATGAAGGTGCGCTGCTGGGTGGGAAAGTGCGTGTGAAAGTCAATGATTTCCAAGCCGTTGTACATCTTTGCTTCCTGTCCATTATCTGACTGACGATATGCTAATCGTACTAGAGCCCTTTGTTCTATGGGGCAGAGTCGAATCATACCAAATAATGCAGATACATATCAATTGCGGGGGTCCTCAAGAGGTTCGGTTGCTAGCTTGCGGCCCGGCCAAAATGCGCGTCCGCCAGCACCGGCAGTGTTGGTAGATATGGCTGAGGACGCTATAATAGTGTCGGTCTATGAAACAGGGAATTTTCGCGATCACGAAAGGAACAATCTTATGGCGAGACCGGTAACCTTATTCACCGGACAATGGGCGGACCTGCCTTTTGAAACGATTGCCGAAAAGGCGAAGAGCTTCGGTTACGATGGCCTGGAGTTGGCATGCTGGGGCGACCATTTTGAAGTCGACAAGGCCTTGGAAAGCGACAGCTATATACAGTCGCGTAAAGATGGCCTGGCGCAACATGGCTTGCAGTACTTTTCAATCAGCAATCACCTGGTCGGGCAATGCGTAGCAGAAGCGTTCATTGATGAACGTCACCGCGCGATTTTGCCGGACCGTCTCTGGGGCGATGGCGATGCCGACGGCGTGCGCGAGCGCTGCGCTGAAGAGATGAAAAACACGGCGCGCGCTGCCAAGGCATTTGGTGTCGATGTCGTTAATGGCTTTACCGGTAGCCCGGTCTGGCACTTGATTTATCGTTTTCCACCGACATCGGATGAAATGGTTGATGCCGGCTATCAAGAGTTCGCGGAACGTTGGAAGCCTATACTGGATGTCTTCGTCGCCGAGGGCGTAAAATTCGCCTTGGAAGCCCATCCGGGCGAAATCTCCTATGATATTTACACCGGCGAAAAGACCTTGGCTGCGCTGGATCATCATCCCGCGTTTGGGTTCAATTTCGATCCTAGCCATTTCATCCACCAACTCTTTGACCCGGCCAAGTTTATCGATCGCTTCGCCGATCGCATTTTTCACGTCCATGTGAAAGATTCCAAAGTGACGCTGGACAACGTCAGCAGCATCCTCGGTTCCCACTTGAACTTCGGCGATGCGCGGCGCGGATGGGACTTCGTGTCTTGTGGACGTGGCGATCTGGATATTGACTCGATGATTCGCGCGCTGAACCGTGCCGGATATAGCGGTCCCCTGTCCGTTGAGTGGGAAGACAGCGGAATGGACCGCGAGTTCGGCGCGACCGAATCCGCGGCCTGGGTCAAGAGCAACGATTTCACAGCATCGGAGATAGCATTTGATGCCGCATTCGCAGATGAGTAAGCGATCGATCGAAACTGAAGCTGGAGACAAGAGATGTCAGACGAAAAACAGGTAGCGAGTTCGTTTACAAGTATGGCCGGAAGCGGTTCCGATGTTGACGCTCCCGAAATCGGCATCGGCATGTTGGGTTACGCTTTCATGGGCAAAGCGCATACCAACGCCTTCAAGAAGATCCCCTACATGATGTATCCGCCGGTGGCCATTCCGCGGCTTGTCGGGATCGCCGGTCGCAACGAGGCAGCGGTCAACGCGGCGGCCTCTCGTTATGGATACGAAAACGCCTATACAGATTGGCGCGACCTGGTCGCAAATGATGACGTGCAGGTTTTGGACAACGGCGGGCCAAACGATGCCCATGCCGAGCCATGTATCGCCGCCGCCGAAGCGGGCAAACACGTCTTCTGCGAAAAACCCCTGGCTCGCACGGGCGAAGAAGCCAAGTCGATGCTGGACGCTGTAGAAAAGGCCGACATCAAACACATGGTCGCTTTCAACTATCGATTTGTCCCGGCGATCCAGCAAGCGAAGAAGATCGTTGACAGCGGCAAGCTGGGTAAGATCTACCATTGGCGCGCTGTTTACCTACAGGAATGGGGTATGGATCCTGCCATGGAAACAACCTGGCGTTTCCAGAAAAGCATTGCTGGTAGCGGCGCTTTGGGCGACCTGGGCGCTCATATTATTGATCTGGCCCGCTTCCTGGTTGGCGAGCCGAAAGCGGTTGCCGGGCTGGAACGGACCTGGATTACGGAACGTCCGGATGGCACTGGCGGCTTGGTTAAGTCAGATGTGGATGACGGATTCGTGGCGCTGCTCGACTTCGAAAACGGAGCCCTGGGGACGGTGGAAGCAACGCGCTTTGCGCAAGGGCGCAAAAACTTCAATTCCTTCGAGATCAACGCCGAGAATGGTTCCATCCAGTTCAACCTGGAACGGCTTAACGAACTGAATGTTTTCTGGAAAGGCGAAAGTCCGGATACGACGCAGGGCTTTCACAATGTGCTGGTGACAGAAGCACATCATCCTTATTGGGAAAACTGGTGGCCTCACGGTCATGTCATCGGCTGGGAACACAGCTTCGTTCACGAATTCCACCACTTCTTTGACGCCATCGTCAACGACAGCAGCGTCGCGCCCTATGGCGCCGATTTTGTCGACGGCTATCGTAACGCAGTCATCTGCGACGCCATTCTCGAGTCGGCCGCGAGCGGCAAACACGTCGATATCCGTTTTGCCTGATTTGCGATTGCTCGCAAAAGAGGTGTCCCTCCCTCGGACCGAGGGAGGGTTTCGACCTGATTTTCATTAGACATTTCCATTAGGCGTTTCCTTCAACTTGTACACGGTAACCGTCACTGCTGATGTGAATCGTGCCAATTTCGTCGGTACGAAATAGTCGATTCGTTTCATTCAGATCACGAAAAAGCGACAGAGTATCTGGGTCAGGGTCGCCCCGCCTGTTTGCTATGTCGCTCTGCAGCAGTGCGATTTGTGGCTGCACTTGAGCGAGAAAACGGCTGTCGATGGCGCGAACCGTACCGTGCTGAGGTATCTGCAAGACACTGGCTTGAGGGAATATACCGTGCTCCAGAATCATAGCTTGACCCGCGCTGCTTAGATCCGAAGTCAGCAGAATGGACAGGTCCCCGTGATTCACCCGCAGCACCAAGACATGATCGGTTAGTCTGTCCGTGATTCTCGGCGTCTCTTGTGGATGTAAAACCTCGACAATGACGCCGTCTCCTAATTCGATGGTGTATCCGGCGGAGGCGAACACTTGACGTACGCCGGCCTCAGCCAAATGCTGCGTGACTTCTTGAAAAACTGGCGTCCGATTCGGCTGGCCATTGGTCAAGACGACGCCGACGGAGTAGCGTTCAAGGACGCTGCTGAGCGCTGCGATATCCCATTCATCGGGATGGGTGATCGCCAGGATTTCGATTTCGCGATCATAAAAGGGCATTCTGTCGCCAAGCGCTGTCAGCAGGCGCGAAGGAAAGCGACCTCCATCAACGAGCATCTGCGCGCCACCCGGCGTCTCTAGCAATACTGCATTGCTATGTCCCATATCCAGCATCCAGACCTGCAGCCGGGCATCCCGGCGGCTCAGATGCATTGCGATCATCAGCACAAGAAGAACGAATGAGGCAAAAACAATCAGCAAGATCATTCGCCGCTGCCGGACAGCGGCTGCAACACGGTTCCAAACGGGCGGTCTTGCGGCAGCCAATATCGCACCTCCAATCATGAGAGCATAATACGCCTGGATCAATCGAGCGTCGAAGTTGACGACGATTTCCGCGAAATCGAATTGTGCGAAGCCGCGGACTACCGTAATCGTCCACGAGAGGAACACCATCACGACCCAAAAGGTGACAGTGCCGACCACCGGCACGAACAGGCTAATGCTCGCGGCTAGGATTGACAAAAGAAGTATTGCCGCTTGTATCGGCACGATCAGGATGTTCACCGGCAGCGTCACCAGAGACAAACGTCCAAAATACAGGACAATTAGCGGCAGAGTCGCGAGTTGCGCAGCGATCGATACGATTAGCGGTTCGTTGAACGCAGTATGTAATAGTTGGGCGCTTGCGGGCGCAAAGCGTCTGTCCAGCAGTCCGCGAAATAGTCGTGAAAGGGGATCGGCAAATAACCCCAGACCCAGTACGGCAAAGAAGCTGAGCTGAAAGCCGATGTCCAGCAGCACGTTAGGGTCAAGCAGGGAAAGACAGACTGTTGCGAATGCAAGCGAGGTCGGCACAAAAGTATTGCGTCGAAGTTGCTGCCCGATGACCAATAGACTGCTCATCAGCGCTGCCCTCAAGATGCCACCGCTGGCGCCTACCACCAACGAATACACGGCAATGAACAGAATCGCGCCCAGCGCAGCGGGGGTCTTATTGCTTCCCAAAACGCTGCCGAAAACGCGCATGACGATCGCGGTTATCACGACCATGTTAAAGCCACTGATGGCGATAATATGGGAAGCGCCTACCCGCCGAAAATCGTCCTCGAGATCTGGAGAGATTCCTTGTTCATCGCCTAGCAAAATGCCGGCAAGCAAACCAGCTTGTGGCTCGGGGAGGGCGCGATTGATATTTCGGTGCAGGGTCCGCTTGAAACGAATGAGCAAGGCCTGGATGGTTGACCCATAGCCGGAGCCAACGACTTCGATACCTGTGTTGCGCATGATCGAATAGACATCTTGGCGAGCCAGGTAGTCGGCATAGGAAAAGGTATCCCAAGTAGCAGGGACTGCCAGGAATCCGGTCGCCCGTATCCGATCCCCATAATCAGGCGAAACAGTGCGATCAGTTTCGACCAGAACTAGACCACTGGTTGCGGCCCAGCTATTGCGGACGAAAATGGCGTCGGCCTGGACAGTCAGTTGTACGCGATCATCACGAAAAACCGGCTCGTTAATGACAAGCCCCGTGATCGTTCCCGTGTGTCCGTTGAATTGCGCGATATCGCTGGTGCGAGGAATAGAACCTTGACGGAGGCCGCCGGCCGCCAACGCTACGAGCGCAATAGCGAACCAGCGCCGGCGATGGTAGCGTAAATTATACGCTACAAAACTTGTCGCGGCTGTTAGGAACAGCCAGAGCGAAAAGCTAAGGTCGACAAAGTATCGCGCAAAGCTGATTCCCAATACCCAAAAGATAGCGATGAGGATAAGACGCATTGATAGGCGCGATGTTATAACTAGCGATGGTCCACAATATAACTTTTGTGTCCGGGCTGGACAAAAAAGCGGACACCAGCACTACAATGCCCGCTTCTGTATAGAGCTTTTAAGAGCGGTAGCTAGATGTGACTGCCAATCGGTGCTTGCGCGGGCCTGTCAAAGTTAATCGGTTCGCGACTGACTTCCTGGCGCGGCACACGTATCGGTTGCTTTTCCGGTTCAAATTCCACTGGCACGGGTTCTTCGTACCGCATCAGGTGGATGCCATTACGTATCTCGTCCAAGCTGCGGGCAAACTGATGTTCAAGCTGGTTGAGTTGAGTGAGGACATAAGCGTCTGCCTCGTCTGTGATCTTTACAGACTCGATTTTGGCTTGTTCGATCACGTACTCGGCACGAACTTTCGCTTGCTTCACCATCTCGTGTTGATCAATCAGATCTTCACTGTGCTGTCGCGCCTGTTGAACAATCCGCGCGGCTTCCTCATTGGCTTCCGCCAAGACACGGTCGCGTCGCTGCGTTACGCGCGCTGCACTTTCGATCTCTTCGGGAATCGAAATCCGCATTTGATCAATAATCTCAAGAGCGCGTTCTTCGTCCATCATGGTGTACTTGGTGCCAAAAAGATGACGCCCTTCGTCGACAAGGTCTTCCAATCGATCTACAAGATGTTGAATGTCCATCAGCTTCCTCCCCACGGAAAGTTAATGACCGAGTTCTTTACAAAAGTACTAGCCGAACTTTTCTTTAAGCGCGCGTTCGATTGTTGGTGGCACCATTGAACTGACGTCACCACCCAGTTCCGCAATTTCTCGTATCGTGCTTGAGCTAATGTGTACGTATTGCTCATCAGACAGAATAGCGATTGTTTCCAATTCCGGCGCCAACTTTCGATTTGCCATACCCATGCGAAACTCAAACTCAAAATCCCCAAATACTCTTAACCCGCGTATTAAGGCACTGGCGCCCACAGATTGTGCATAGTTTACGGTTAGCGAACTGTATTGCGTTACTGATATATTAGGATAGTCTTGAAAGACTTCTCGCGCCAGTTCAACGCGTTCCTTTATGTTAAACAGTACCGATTTGCTCTTGGGATTGGCATAGATCGCGACAATGATTTGGTCAAAGAATCGGGATGCTCGGATCGCAACATCAATATGTCCGTAATGTATGGGGTCCAATGATGCTGGATATACAGCGACTCCCTTTCCCGACATCTAGCTGCTCCTACGACACGCCATGATTCTAGTGGGATTCAAAAAAGCGCGCCAACCGATACCAGACGAAGTTATCTCGAATATGGGATTTGGTCGGATTCTAACCAAAGACTAACTTGTTGCCGAAGCTTGGACAGTGCCGGATCGGCCGCCATGTTGGGAAATTGCTGATGCACATGTCGGTCGAAAAGCCGGCATATCCAGAAGAGCAGCAAACTCGCGAATCTAGCTAACATCGCCCGTCTGGGAATAGAGCGAGTTGATACGATTGCCTAGCAGTTGATGCTCCGGCAATTGAAATTCGGGATCTTCTTCATAAATTGTTCGCGCCTCGCGCTGTGCCAACTGAACCAGATTCGGCGAGATTTGCTGCAATGACTGCAGAACGTTGCTTCCACTTTGCCGCCAGCCAAGCAAATCCCCGCCACCCCGCAGTTGCCAGTCCAATTCTGCCAATTCGAACCCGTCGTTCGACTGGGCCAAGGCGACCAGGCGCCTCTCGGCAATGGCTAGCTGACTCTGTGGCGCCTCGCCGTCAAGCGCGTCGTGAATGCGATCCATGTTGATGCTTGACGATTTATCAGGGATCAAAAAACAATATGACTGGTGTTCGCCACGCCCGACCCGACCTCGAAACTGATGCAATTGTGCCAGGCCAAAGCGGTTCGCGCCATCAATGACAATGACAGAGGCATTGGGTACATCGACGCCGACTTCTGCGACTGAGGTAGTGACCATCACATCGTGCTCGCCCGCGCCAAATTCCGACATGAGCTGATCCTTTTCCGCAGGACTCATTCGCCCGTGTAATAGACAAACGCTATAGCGGAAGAATACCTTTTTCAGTTTTTCAAAGGCCGCTGTTGCGGACGCGGTGTCCATCGACTCGGATTCTTCGACCAACGGATGCACGAAAAACGCTTGCCGCCCTTGTTCCAACTGGCCTATCACGAATCCGTGAAGACGTTCTCGCGCTACCGGGTCAATGACTTTCGTAATGACTTCTTGGCGGCCGGGCGGCTTCTCTTTGATAAGTGTCAAATCAAGGTCGGCGTAGATCGTCAATGCCAAAGTTCGGGGAATCGGTGTCGCGGTCATCACCAACAAATGCGGATTGCCACCCTTGCTGCGCAATTTCGCACGTTGGCCTACACCAAAGCGGTGCTGCTCGTCAATCACGACGATCCCCAAGTTATTGAACTCGACACCCTCCTGGATCAGCGCATGTGTGCCGACAACAATGTCAATTGATCCGTCACTCACACCCCGATAGATCGATTCACGCTCCGACGCGCTGAGGGCGCCGGTGAGCAGCGCGATAACCGGTCTTCTGGATCCGGGAAACGCGTCTATAACACTATTTATCTTACGGTAGTGCTGCTCGGCCAAAATGCCGGTGGGCGCCATCAAGGCCGCCTGCGTTTCATTTGATAGCGCTATCGCCATCGCGACCATCGCAACGGCGGTCTTGCCGGAGCCGACGTCGCCCTGCACAAGCCTGTTCATTGGCACGTTCTGCGCCATGTCTTTACGTATATCAACAATTGCAGATTGCTGGGCTGTCGTCAGTTCAAAGTCGAAAGCCTTGTCGACGAATCCAGCCAACGCCTCATCTGAGAACGGGTGGGCGGGGATCTGAGCGGATTGCCATTTGCGCCGGTTGCCAAGTACGGCCAACTGCAGCATCAGCAGCTTGTCAAAAGCCAGCCGCCGGTCGGCATGGCGCAAGTGATCCCATCCGGAAGGAAAGTGCCTCTGCCGCATGGCCCAACCCAAGTCCGCCAGTTCGGCGCGATCCAAGACCGACTGTGGTACGGGGTCAGGCAAGGTACCCGCCCAATCTGCGCTAAGCGCCTTGATGGTCTTCCGAAACAGCCGAGGGCGCATGCCTTTGCTGAGTCGGTATACAGGCACGATGCCAATTATCTGCAGGTTCTCCAGATCAACGTGCTCCCATTCGGGATTCGACATTTGCAGGCTATCTCGAAATACGATCACTTTTCCACTCAGTACGATCTGCTCTCCGGGCCGTATCTTGCCGGACAGATAATGTTGGCCAAAGAAGCGCACCGCCAAGGTACCGGAGCCGTCTGTCACGCGCGTCAGAAAATCCTGTCTTTGGTTGGCGCCGATCGCAGATCCGGCATGCGTGACCGTCGCGACAATAGTCGTCGTTTCATTGGGCGCCAAGTCGCGGATACATTTGAGTTCGGTGTAATCCAAGTAGTCGCGCGGGAAATTGAATAGCAGTTGGCCAACGGTATGCAGATCCAACTGCTTTAGGGATTCAGCCAGTTTGCTGCCGATACCTTTTACGTCTGTCGTCGGCGCATTGAGCTCTTGATAACGCGCCAGCGCTTCATCGAAACTCTGTTCGGCCCGTTCTATACGTGGTGGTCGTTCCAAACGCGGCAGTGGCTTAATGTCCAATTCTCCACGCTGCGGGCCGCCCGTATAGTCTTCGTCCCAAGTCGCATCGTCATCGCGGAAGTCCTGCTTGGGTTGCGGCGAGCCAGGCCTGCGTGACCGTTGTGGACGCGCCTGCCGCCTGTCCGAGTGATCGCGTCCCCGTCGTTCGCGCGCGTCGTCCGATTCGCGCGGCTTCTCTGTGGCCATTTTTTCCGACCAGGTTTGCAGTCGGTCGGCGTACGCCGGTGGTGGCGGGACGCGATTGGTAATGCGATCCAGCACGTAACTCAACCTGTCTATGCGTTTGTTTTCTTGCTCGAGCTTGTCATAATCCGTGAAGCAGTCCATGATCTCGTCAATGAGAATCTGATGCGCTGGTTTTCGCGCTTGCCGGCGCGCGTCCGGCTCCCATGTCTTGCAATAGTCGCTTAAGCCCCCTACCACAGCTGCGTCGTTGCCACCCTGTTCGCGTTCCAACTTCAAGATCTTGACCAACGTTTCCAATGCGGAAGGCATGTGCTAGTTTCTCCAGTCTTGGTTCAATGTTGCCACGCCGATCGAGCCCGGCCCAATATGGGTGCCCACGGTTGGGCACACTTCAATGACAAATGTCTCTTGTGGCGCGATTTCGCGGATCGAATCCAGAAAGCGCTCGGCGCCGGCGCGATTGTCAATGTGCAAGATCGCGAGTCTTTCTATTGGCGCCTGATCTTGTGTGAGTGCCTTCAGCTTTGCTTCTGCGCGAGACCAGGTACGCGTTCGCGCCAGCGGCGTGATATCACCGTCGGCGACACGGATAATCGGCTTGATTTTGAGCAGCGTCCCGATGCTGGCGACAAGCGAGCTAACACGTCCGCTACGCTGCAAGTACTGCATTGTATCGATTATTGCGTAAACCTCTGTGTGTAGACGTACCCGCTCGATCGCTACCAGTATGTCATCCAGCGACGCGCCTTCGACAGCCAATTCGGCAGCCACCCACACCTGAAAGCCGATTCCAAATGTCAGTTGCAAGCTATCCACCAACGCTACCCGCCGGGCGTCTACGGCGCTGGCGCCAAGACGCATGGTATTGAGCACGCCACTCAGCCTTTCCGGTACATGGATCGACACGATCTGTTCCGCGCCGTCCGTCAGCATGCTGCGGTAAAAAGCCTCGGCATCGCCAGGGGAGGGCGCGGCGGTTGTCGGCTGCTTGCTCATAGTGGGCAATTGACGATAAAAGGTCTGACGATCAAGCGCCTTGCCGTCATCGGGAATACTCTTTTCACCGATATTGACATAAGTTGGAATGACCCGAATGTCAAATTTCGAAACAATCTCGTCCGGCAAGTCGCAGACACTGTCGGCAGCCACTTGAATGCGACTAAAAGTCATAGTCCAGGTCGTCCGATTCTTTTTCCAGTACCGCGACACCAATAGCGGTCGGGCCGAGCCATGTTGCCATTGTCGTGCTGTACATTGTGAAGGGAAAATGTTGCCCTGGAAATTCCAGCGACAGTCGATCCTGCATGATGCGGGTCTCGTCGCTGATTTGCTTTTGATGCTGCAACATCACGGCGTCGTCCAATTCATTAAATTCTACCAAAAACTCGACCAGTCGATCGATAGCCTGCGTGCGATTGCGCACCTTCTCAATAACGATAATCTTTCCGCCTTCCAAGCTGACAAATGGCTTGATGCCCATGTGAGTACACAAGATCGTATGTGACGGTTTCATAATCTGGTTATGACGCAGGTAATCCAGGTTATGCACACAATAGACAGAATATATGCGGTTAACCGCCGTGCGGACGGCCTGAATCGCCTCTTCCGCTTCCAGTTTGTCGTTAGCAGCCCGTGCCGCCACACGCACCAGCATACCTTGGCCGGCACACAGACTCTGCGAATCTATCACTGCGATCTCGCAGTCGTTTCCGACTTGCTGCGCCGCCAACCTGCCGTTGTGCCAACTCAAGCTTAAGTCGCGCGAAGGATGAATTGAAATAATCGCATCGTAAAAGTGCGAGAGCCGCGCGTACAGTTCGGCGAAGTCGTTTTCCGAAGGCGGAACAACTGTCGGAGTCGCTTTGAGTTTTCCCAAGAGGTCAAACGCGTGTTCGCCTTCCAGATCGACATTCTCCTGAAAGCGATTGCCCTCAATCTCTATCTTATTGGGCAGAATCGTAACCGGGTAATGTTTTAGAAGCCGCGGATTGGAAAATGTTGCGCCGCTATCGGTAACGATATGAATTCGAGACATCACTCCAGGCCGATCAAAATTGGGTAAAGGTCTTGTCCACCGAAGACCAGATCAAATTCTAATTCCGAATGGACAATTGATAAACGCTCAATCAGTTTCGCAGCTTCCGCCTCCGGCACTCCGTCGCCATAATACACGGTAGCCAACTCATGTTCAGCGCTTGCGACTTTGCCCAAAGCATCGAGTGCGGATGCCACGACAGTGGCGGCGACGACTAGGATCTGGCCGTCGACGATGCCAAGATAGTCGTCTCTTCGAATAGTCAAGTGATGCAGCTGCGAATCCCGTGTTGCCCGCGTGATCTCAATTGAACAAACTTGCTCGGCCGCGGCTAACATGTCGGCGACAGCTGATTCCAAGTTTCCACCACTGTCTTCTATTGATCTCAAGGCGAACATTGCACTGATACCTTGCGGGACGGACGTCGTGGGTACGACATCCACGCGCTTCTCACTGGCCGACTCAGTTGCCTGTCGGGCGGTCAAAATGATATTGCGATTGTTTGGCAGGATGATCGTACTGGTAGCATTCATTCCGTCGATTATCTCGAGGAAGTCTTCTACGCTCGGATTTCTACTCTGGCCGCCGGAGATTACTGCTTCGCATCCCAGATCCGCAAAAACTGCCCTAAATCCGTCTCCCGGCGCGACAGCGATCACTCCTATCTCATCTTGTGGCTGATGCTTCGACAGCGTCGCTGATGATGGCTTTTGCTGCATCCGTTGCCGAAACTGTAATTCCATGTTTTCGACGACGATGTCATCCAACATTGCGCCGGATTGAACCGCGTAATCAATGGGAAGGGCAGGATTGTCCACATGTATATGGACTTTTACCGTGGAATCATCGCCAACAACCAACAATGACCAACCCATTTGCCCCAAGTCTCGGCGGATTTGCGGGACATTCAAATCTTTGCCCAGCATGAGAAACTGCACATCGTAACCATACGCTGTGTCGCTAGCTGGGTCCAATGCGCCGCGTTTGCCCGGTGAAATCGGAGGTTCTGCCCTCGACGGTGTATCGACTTTGCCATTCGTAGGCGCTAGACCTTCCAGGAACGATACCAGGCCGAGGGCTCCGGCGTCGACAACGCCGGACTCCTTGAGTATCGGCAGAAGGTCTGGCGTTCTGAGCAGCGAAACCCTTGCCTCGCTAATCAAGGTATTCAGCGCTTCGGAAAGAGGCGCGCCGCCTTCGGCTTGAAGCTCGAGACATTCTGTCGCTTCTCGGGCAACAGTGAGAATGGTACCTTCAACCGGGCTGGTGACCGCTACATAGGCGAATTGCACCGCGCGCCTGCAAGCAAGCACAAATCCTTCCATTGTCAATACTTCGGCTGTCTTCATTTCCTCAGCGAACCCCTTGAACAACTGCGAGAGGATTGTGCCGCTATTGCCTCGGGCGCCCATCAAGGCGCCATAAGCGAATCGCTGACAGACTTCCGCTACGTTTGTCTCGTCGAGATCCGAAATCTCTCTGTAGGCGCGCTGGAGTGTATGGTACATATTGATACCAGTGTCGCCGTCAGGAACCGGAAAGACATTCATTTCGTTGATACGTTCAACGTGCTGGGAAAACTGGCCGACGGCAGTTGCCAGGGCTTGTTTCAGCGCTTCGCCATCGGCGCCGCGCTGGCCGCGACAAGTTGACATCAGTTGTCTGTGCTCGCTATTGCTTGCCGCAATTCCTGGATCCCGGCGGCGATGCCGCCGTTGTGCCCGAAAATGCATGTGCCGGCGACCATGACGTTTGCTCCGGCTGCCGCGGCCAGACGGATCGTCTCGCTGTTGATTCCGCCGTCAACTTCAATATCAATGTCGAGATGTCGGCTATCTGCCATCATTCGTAGCGTAGCAATCTTCGTGGTTATCGCCGCGATAAAATTTTGACCGCCGAATCCCGGGTTAACGGTCATGACATTGATGAGATCCACCATGTCAAGAATCTCGCCCAACGACGCGGCCGGTGTATGCGGATTCAGCGCGACGCCGGACCGACAGCCGGCGGCAGTGATCTGTCCGAGGACGCGGTGAAGGTGCGTGCACGCCTCCAGGTGCACGGTGATAGAATCGGCGCCGCATTCTGCAAATCGTTCTATGAAGCGCTCTGGCTCGACGGTCATCAAGTGAACGTCCAGAGGGATGCTTGCGACTCTCTTCACAGCGTCTACAACCAGAGGACCCATAGTGATGTTAGGTACAAATCGACCATCCATAACGTCGATGTGAATCATGTCTGCGCCCGCTTCTTGTGCTTGGCGCACTTCTTCGCCGAGCCGCGTGAAATCCGCCGAGAGTAAGGACGGCGCAATTTTGAGCGGCCTTTTTTTCATGTCGGGACTCCGATTCTTGAAATCGACGGTTGAGTTCATATTACTTGCTCAACTGTGTTAATGCAAAAGCGCTATGACCGCGGTCAGGGTAATCGCATCAAAATCACTGTGCGCCAATATGCGAATTATTGAAAAGATAATTCGACCACAGAGGCACAGAGACACAGAGAAAAGCATCTTATTGATAGAGATACTGTCGGATTTCTGATATATAAGAGAGATCAGGGCAGATTCCTTTTGCCGTTGGTAGCAGACCTGGAAATGGTTCACCTTGTAATGGTCTTAAACTCGGTGCGCTCGGTGGTGAAATTTTGCACTGAATACAGACATGCATGTTAGATGCGATTGCCCCGGACCTACGGTTGATCGAATTCTTATGAAATTGAGAATTGAAGACGATTAGGCACTGCAACCATGTCAACTCGAAAGCATCAGCCGCTGATCCTGTCAAGTTCGATGAGATTCGTTTTCAGTTGGCCGCAGCCGGCGTCAATATCAATGCCACGCCGCACGCGCACGGTACTAGTCACTTGATAATGCTTCAGGATGTTCCTGAACTTGTCAATGTTTTCGTGACCGGCTGGTGTACCCGCATATTCGTCAGTGGGGTTTAGCGGAATGATATTGACATGGCACAATAGGCCGGCGAGCAGGCGTCCCAGTTTGTGCGCCTCGGCCGGGGTGTCATTTTCGCCGGCGATGGCCGCCCACTCAATGGTGATTCGCCGGCCAGTCTTCTGCGTATAATAACGGCACACGTTGATCAATTCGTTGATCTGCCAGCGCCGATTAACAGGCATCAGCGCAGAGCGCTCGCTGTCGTCCGCTTTGTGCAGGCTCAAAGCCAGATTGACCTGAAGCCCTTCGTCGGCAAAGCGTCGGATTTGCGGCACCAATCCCACCGTGCTGACCGTGATATGTCGAGCGCCGATACCCAAGCGATTCATGAACAGGTGGATGGCTTGAATGGTCGCTTCATAGTTGTGGAAGGGTTCGCCCATACCCATGAGCACAATATTACTCAATCGGTCGCCCTCCGCCGCCAGTTCCCGCGCGAAAAACATCGCTTGTTCGAAGATTTCCACCACTGTCAGGTTGCGCGCGAAGCCCATCTGACCGGTGGCGCAGAAGACACAGCCCATTGCGCAGCCGGCCTGCGTCGACAAACATGCGGTCTTCCGCTGGTCATCGTAAGGCATCAGGACAGATTCAACCAATTGACCGTCGGCCAGTTGATAAAGCCGCTTTTGTGTTCCATCCACGCTGTTCTGCTGCGTTATCACTTGTAAGGTGCCGAGCGAAGCGCATTGGCCGAGTTTGTCAATAAAACGCTTGGGCAGATCGGTCATTTCGTCGAAGTTGTCCACACGATTGTCGTACATCCATTGCCATAGCTGACGAGCGCGAAACGGTTTTTCGCCGAGCTCTCCAACTAAGCTCCCGAGTTCTGCCGGCGTCAATGCGTATAGGTTTGTCATCAAGTTACCATCGTCCATCTTCTCGTCACTTACGCCGGGCAGATTGGCAGCCAATTCACACCGGACTCGCCAAAAGAAAAGGAATCAAATTGTAGACGAAATGCGAAACAATTGCCGCGGTGGTGCTCAGACAAGCGCGCGCCAATCCGAATGAGAGCGAAATGACAAACACGATTGCCGCGGCCGGCGTAAACGCGTACTGCAAGTGGATCGCCGTAAATATCAGCGAAACAATAACGACGCCGAAAACGGGCTGCAGAGCGCCGCGAAAGAGGGTTTCTTCGCCGATAGCCGCCAAGAGCGCCACGAGCGCCCCAAAGACAAGGGATCTGTCAAACGAATCGAAGATCTGTCGCGCCGCATTTGTCTGCCATTCAAAGGTGCTTGCCGGAACCATACTCTGCCATACCGAGGTGGCGAGATAGACACCGACGTATAGAAAACACCCTAGCACAATGCCAACTAGTAAATCCATGCGAGTAGGGAAGCGCAGGCCAAGGCGCTCGCTTGTTGCCGCCCAATCGCGGCGGACGAGCCAGCCAACACCCAGAAGCGCCAGCAGAACATAGACTGTCGCGTCCACGGCCAGGTTGAGCAGGGCTGCACTGGTTGTGCCATAGGCGTCGAGCAGATCTTGCAGACCGCCCTCGGCGCTGTAACGCCAGAACAGGACGGCGAGCGCGAATATTATCAACAGAAATGCCAGGCGATGAACTGGGCGCCGGCTGTCAAACTCGGGCATAGCGACCAAGCCTGAAAATCTGATCAAGCGCTCTACCTGGAGCCAAGGCTTCTCGAAGCAGATTAGCAGCATCATAAGTGTGATTGACGTACATGCAATAAGGACCTGCGATAGCCCAAGCATATCATTAACGTATGAAGCGGAGATTCTGCTTAGCACCTGGATCGCAAGGACAAAAGGCATGGCTGCCTGAAGAACACGCAAATAACGGTGAGAAACGCCTAGGCCAGTTGCTGCATTGGTAAGCAATATCAGCGCAGCGACATATGCAAGTCCAGCAAGTGTGATAAGCATCGGTTTCATCGCGTGTCCGGATCCGCGCAGTATAGACGAGATCAGCTGTGCGCTCAACTGTCAGCCCATTGTTCGCTGACGTATTGACATGCCACGGGGCGCTGTGCTAGCATTATGCGCGCCACATTGAGACTTGGTTTACAGTTGGAGAGGTGGCCGAGTGGTTTAAGGCGATGGTCTTGAAAACCATTGTACGGTCCTCCGTACCGCAGGTTCGAATCCTGTCCTCTCCGCCTTAGACGCCTTAACAAGTTGATAGAAAATATGGAGAGGTGCCAGAGTGGTTGATCGGGGCCGCCTGCTAAGCGGTTGTACCTTCGCGGGTACCGCAGGTTCGAATCCTGTCCTCTCCGTTTTGTCCTCCTAGTAAGTTTCCTCATCAGTCGCGTAATCTCTGTAAATCCGTGGTTTGTGTGCCGCGTCATATGATTGATCCAACGTGATCTGGTATAAGGCTGCTTTTTGGGTCGCCTGTGTCCTGCCGACAAACGCGCAAGGCGAACGCGCTCTATCCTCTCCGCCATGTGCTAAAATTCAGCCATGTTTTAGTGAAGCGTCTAGGCAAGTCACGTGCTCATAATTGGTTTGATGTCCGGCACTTCCGCGGACGGCGTCGACGCGGCTCTCGTTGAAGTCGTGGGTGCCGCAGGTGACTTGAAAACGCGCCTGGTATGTGGGCGTACCTTCCCTTTTGAACCAGCCATGCGCGAGCGCATCCTAAAGTGCTGTGATGTCGATCGAAGCCGGGTTGACCAGATCGCCGACTTGAACGTGTCTCTGGCAGAAGTATTTGCGCAAGGCGCGCTGCAGTTGATCAAGGAGGCAAGCGTTCGTCGCGAAGACGTCGACCTCATTGGATCTCACGGGCAGACAATATGGCACAACGTTCTTCCGGGCGGACGGGTTAGCGCGTCATTGCAAATCGTTGAGGCGGCAGTGCTCGCCGAACGGACAGGCGTCACTACTGTCAGCAATTTTCGCGCTCGCGATATCGCACTGGGCGGGCAGGGCGCGCCGCTCACGAGTTATGTGGACTGGCTTTTGCTCCGGCATCCTCGATATTGGCGCGCCATTCAAAACATTGGTGGCATGGGAAACGTGACATTCTTGCCGCCACTTGATAACGAGCGTGATCGGCCGATCGCCTTCGATACGGGCCCGGGTAACGCGCTTCTGGATGCCGCTGTCAGCCATTTTAGCGACGGCAAGCTAACGTTCGATCGCGGTGGAAAGCTGGCCCAACGTGGACGGATGAACGAGGAATGGCTGGAAGCGCTCTTGCAGCACCCCTATTATCAGCGCGGATTCCCAAAAACTACGGGCCGTGAAACATTCGGTACTGCCGCGGCTCTGGAGCTCATTACGGAGGCGGAGGCGCGCGATTTGAGCGAACCTGAGATAGTCGCGACGCTCACTGCCTTGACCGCGACCAATATTGCCGAGGCCTATAGAAGATTCGCTCCCGCTCCCATTCAAGAGGTAATACTTGGCGGCGGCGGTCGTCATAATCTGGTAATGGTAGCTATGCTGCGCGACTTATTGGCGCCGGCACGCGTATTGACGCATGAAGACATTGGCATGGACAGCGACTTTAAGGAAGCTCTCGTATTCGCGCTACTGGCATATGAGTCCTGGCACGGTCGACCTGGTACTCTGCCGGCCTTTACCGGTGCCCGCCAAGCCGCGGTCCTGGGTCAGATCACGCCGGGCGAGAACTTTTCAGAGCTATTGCGGAAATCGAGGTCTTTATCATCGGAGTGACTCATTTGATTTCAAGTTTGGCATTCGTCAACCGCCGGCATCAGCATCGCCATTCGCGACGATCAGATCGAGGTACGAGTGCCTGAGGACCGGCGAAACGCCGGCGGCAAGTAGCAATACGAGTTTGAGCCAACTCTACCGCCGTCTCTAGTGTACGATATGACTGTCAGGCGATATCATCCAACCCGCTTGAGTTTCCCGCTGCGTTTGGCGTAGTTCTCGGCCATCTTGAATGCTCGTATGCCGACGGGCAACAGGACAACGCCCAAAACCAAAAGAGGAACGATGAACACCATCAATTCGGATATCGGTTTACCATCCAGAACAGCGGCGCGGGTGCCATCCAGCACATAGGTGATAGGCGAGAATATGGCGATCGTTTGCATCCATTCCGGCAGCACGGTAATCGGATAATAGACTCCCGATATCAGCAAAAATGATGCCTGAACCACGTTCGTCATTTGGGCTCCTCGCTCTGGATACAGCAAGGGTAGAATGCTGGCGACTATGCCAAGAGAAATGAGCGAGAGGCTACCCGCCAGAATCACCAGAGCCGCCCCGACCAGGTTTGCTCGTGACAAATCCAGCTGGAAGAAAAGCGCCGTTGTCGCGCCGATGATCAGTGCCGTTATCAAACTGTAGACCAGCGAATAGGCGGTTTGACCGACAAGATGCACCCAACGCCGGACCGGCGCCATCAAGGTGTATTCGATGGTACCTTCCCAGCGCTCCCAGGCGATCACCTCGCTCGTCAACATGAAGATGTTCGACAAGTAATGCCAGACCAGTGTCCCGATGATCAAGTACATCGTCAGATATTGCACATCGAAACCCGGCGCCGCTCCGGTCAAAGCTTCCGCGCCTTGCGCGATGAATATGACCGACAAGCCGCTGGTCAGCGAATAGAAAAACCAGACTAATTCCCAGCCCCAGTAGCGCTTAGTCAGGTGCCAATTGCGCGCCATGAACGCGTAGGATTGTAAAGCCTCGAGCCGCAGAGTGGCGAAGCCATGCCGCAATGTCTGTTGCATCTGTAGCACCTTTCTATTTGGGAACCGGTGTTTCTGTGGAGTCTCTGTCTACCAGTTGTTCGCCGGTCAACACCATGAATACGTCTTCTAGTGTGGGTTGCCCGCCATTGTGAGCGATACTGCGTTTGAGATTCGCCGGCGTATCGGTGGCGACCAGCTTGCCGTTGTGTATGACCGAAACACGATCACAAAGCATGTCAGCTTCTTCCATATCATGCGTCGTTATCAAAATGGTGGCGTCGTGAGAATCGCGCAATTCCTCAATGAATGCATGTACTTCGCGCTTCGATCGCGGGTCTAGCCCGGTTGTTGGTTCGTCGAGCAAAAGCAGTATCGGCGAAGTCAAGAATGCGCGCGCGATCGCTACCTTCTGCTGCATGCCCCTGCTCATCTCTTCCATTGGCTCGTCAAAGGACGATTTCTTCAAGCCTAGTCGGCCCATGATCTCATACGCTTTCACAGTAGCTTCGGGTCCAGAGACACCATAGAGCCGCGCGCCGTAGAGCAGATTCTCCATAGGGCTTAGCTTCTTGAAAAAAGCGGCATCTACCGAGACGCGGCTGATCAACTTCTTAACCGCCATATCGTGCTTTTCGACATCGATTCCGAAGACAGCAGCGCTGCCTCTGTCGGCTTGGAGAAGCGTCGAGATGAGACGAATCAAGGTCGATTTGCCCGAGCCGTTGGGGCCAAGCACGCCAAAAATCTCGCCACGTTTGATGTCAAAGGTAACGTGATCGACGGCGACAACCGGTTCTTTCTCTCCGGATTTGACCACAGGCAGGGCGCCTGATGTCGGCAGTTTGCCTTTCGCCCCGAAAAGGCGTTTCCAAATGGGCGGCTGTGGCAAGTGAAAATACTTGGTGATTTCCCTGACCACGAGCGCGTGTTCAGTATCGGGCAATGGCCTTGCGAGCATCTTGATCTCCTATGGCTTTTGGGGGAGCCGAATTCATCCCAAGGGAGCCTCGCTCAAGCCTCTGCAGCATTTTAGACTTGCCTGCTCCCAGGGAGAAGGTTGGTTGCTTATGGATTTACGGGTCTGGTGATCTGAATTCGGCTCGTACCTGCTTGAAGTTGGAGCCGTCGACAGACGACGGTTGGAGTGTGAATTCGCCTACAAGGATTCACACATAGTGTTTAGCGCGTTTACAATGCTTCAACAGTGTTATTGCCTCGGACGAAACCATTGTTTGGCGGGCCCGGCGCCGGAACTCAATTGCGCGATACTCTCGCGCTACCAATTACGCCGCCAAGTCGACTCGTGCTAGAATATCATGAACCATTGTGAACTGTCAAGAACCATTGAAGAAAGAGTTTCATTTCATATCCGCATAACAAATGCGACTGCCTGTTGATGTGCTGCATGCCGCTGATGCGACGTGATCTGCTGCGTTTATACATAGATAATCCATGGCTAGTGCGTTACACTATCGCCGTGTGAAAGCGTGGATTAACGCTTATGGTTTGGATAGAATAGCGGACATGGCAGAATATCCATTTGAGTTGGACGACTTTGACCCCGAAGAGGACACTATAACGTCCGAAGTCGTGCATCCGGCTTTGAATGCGGCAGACAGATCTATTGCCCGCCGTGCCAGCCTGCAGATTCTTTACGAACTCGATTCGACCTGCCATCCGCTTGCGATGGTGCTGGAAGCTCATCTTAAAGAGCGCCCGGAATCGTACACCGTACGGCAGATTATCCGCCGATTCGTCGAAGGTGTGACCGCAAATCGGGAGAGTATCGACAGGCTTATTCAGCAATACGCGCCGGAATGGCCCGTCGACCAGGTGGCGATCATTGACCGCAATATCCTGCGAATCGCTGTTTATGAGTATCTTTTGCAGAAACGTGTAACCCCAATCCCGGTGATTATCAATGAGGCAGTACATCTGGCACAAGCATTTGGAGCTGAGAATTCCCATAGCTTCGTACACGGCGTATTGGGCACCGTCACGTCCGATGCTTCAGCAGCGTTGCGGCTGCAAGGTGATGAGGTGGAAACACCATGAACATATTTGGTGTCGGCGGCGCAGAGCTGGTCGCAATCCTGGTCATCATGTTGGTCTTTGCCGGACCAAAACGAATGATCCATTGGTCGTATGTATTGGGACAATACGTTGCCAAGTTCCGCGTCATTTGGTCGCAGACGGTTGATCTGGTTCAAAAGGAATTCGACGAGGCGGGCGTCGATATTAAGCTCCCCAAGGAACCGCCGACGCGTCAGAACCTAAATCGCACGCTGGGCGACGCCATAAAGCCGATGACCAAGCCACTGCAAGATTCAATTGAAGAAGTGAAAAAAGATGTTGATACTTTTCAAGAGGTCAGCGAATCGCTGAACGACAAGACCAAGAAAACCTCTACCGCACCCGGCAAGGCAAAGGCGGCGGACACCAGCGCACAGGATTCGAAACCGGCCAAACCAAGCGGCGCAGCCAAAGCATCGCCTTTGGAATCGCCGACAAAGGACATCGCTTCTGCTGAACCGACTCCAGCAAACATGGGCGCATGGAGTGGCGAAGGCGTTGCAAGGACGTCGGAGCGGAACGCCAACGGCCAGGCGGCAGACTTGGGCACATGGTCCGCGACAGCGGTTGATGAATAGGTCCCAATATGGCGGAAGAACATGAAATCGAGAAAGTAAAAGATGGTCATGAACTCCGGATGGGGTTTTTTGAGCATCTTGACGAGTTACGCCATCGCCTGACGCGGGCGGTTATTTCGCTTGTAGTCGGCACCGCCGTCGGCTTCTTCATCGCGGATCGCGCACTTGATATCCTGCGTGAACCCTTCTGCCGAATCCCTACGGTGGAAAATTGTGAGCTGACGATTCTCGACCCGACCGGCACCATCATCGTCTATTTTCGTGTTGCTTTAATGATTGGCGGGATCTTGTCAATCCCGATGGTTACTTATCAGGTAATGATGTTTATTTTGCCCGGCTTGACGCGCAAGGAAAAGCGCTACGTCATGGCTTCTATTCCTGCAACAACTTTTCTGTTTATGATTGGGGCTGTTTTCTCCTGGCGTGTTCTTTTGCCGCCGGCCTTAGGCTTTTTGAACAACTTTCAGCCGCACATCTTCGAACCTGAGTGGACGGCAGATCTCTATTTGAGTTTTGTCACGTCATTGATTTTCTGGATGGGCGTGGCATTTCAAACGCCTTTAGTCTTCTTTTTGATATCGTTATTGGGTTTTGTCAACTCAGAGACATTGATCCGTCAGTGGCGGGTGGCGGTCATTGGCGCGTCAATCGCCGCAGCGCTGATCACGCCGACGATTGATCCGGTGAATATGTTCCTTGTTATGGCGCCGCTTTTAGTGCTTTACGTCTTGAGCATAGTGCTAGTCTACTTTGGCCATAGGTTGTCCGGCGTCGATCGTCGAGACTAGGCATTCCGCTAACGTGCCGTCGCTTGTTGTGTTACAATACCGCAGTTTTGCAATTGGTCGGCCCTTGGCCGATTCGTGTTTCTTGATATGGAGAATTTGATGATAGCAGAGAAAGCAAAGCTGATTGCGCCCTATGGCGGGAACCTGGTTGACCTGCTCGTACCCTACGATCAGCTGGAGGACAGGATATCCTATGCGGGGGAGCTGCCTTCGCTTCAGGTCAGCCCGCGCGTAGAATGCGACTTGGAATTGCTGGCGGTGGGCGCGTTTTCACCGTTGCGCGGATTTATGAACAGGGCAGATTTCCAGTCCGTTCTGGATACAATGCGCTTGAGCGACGGCACGCTTTTCCCGATGCCAATTACGTTGCCGTTCGATCCTAAGCAAGACATAAAAGTCGGCAGTGACATTGCCCTGCGCGACAGCCGAAACAATATCCTGGCGATCCAACGCGTGGAAGAGGTCTATGCCTGGGACCTGGAAGAAACGGCGATAAAGGCCTTTGGCAAGTTCGATACGCGACATCCGATCATTGCTGAAATGCACCGCTGGGGCAAGCTGAATATCGCGGGCAAGCTGGAAGTATTGCAATTGCCGCATCATCCGGACTTCGCCGATTTGCGCCGGACGCCTACCGAAACGCGCAACGTATTGGAAACTTACGGACATAACAACGTTGTCGCGTTTCAAACGCGAAACCCGCTGCATCGTGTCCATGAAGCCCTTACCAAACGCGCCGCTGCCAGCGTTGACGGGGTGCTGCTTTTGCATCCGGTTGTCGGCATGACGCAGCCAGGAGATGTCGACCACTATACCCGCGTCCGCGTCTACAAGACACTCATCGACAATTACTATAAAGAAGATCGCAGCTTGCTCTCGCTATTGCCGCTGGCGATGCGCATGGGGGGACCGCGCGAAGCGGTCTGGCATGCCATTATCCGCCGCAATTATGGCGCCAACCATTTGATCGTCGGGCGCGACCATGCCGGCCCGGGCGCCGACTCACTCGGCAATCCCTTTTATGGTCCCTACGATGCGCAGGACCTGGTCATGGAATTCGCGGAAGAATTGGGCGTCAAACCCGTGCCCTTCGCCGAAATGGTCTACCTGGAAGACGAAGACCGATACGAAGAAGGATCCAAATTGCCGGACGACGCAAAGGTGCGCAAGATATCTGGAACGCAGGTTAGAGAAGATTATCTCGGCAAAGGCGTGCCACTGCCAGACTGGTTCTCTCGTCCGGCAGTCGCTCGGATCCTTGCGGAAACCTATCCGCCACGCCATCGACGCGGCGCGTGCTTGTGGTTTACTGGTCTTAGCGGTTCTGGCAAATCGACCACGGCGGAGCAAATCGTCAACTTGCTGATGGAAGAGGGACGTAGTGTTACCGTTCTTGATGGCGATGTCGTGCGGACACATCTGTCAAAGGGTTTGGGGTTCAGCAAGGAAGATCGCGATACCAATATCCGACGGATCGGATTTGTCGCCAGCGAAATAGTGCGGCACGGTGGCATGGTGATCTGCGCCGCAATTAGCCCCTATCGTGCAACACGAGAAAACGTCCGAAACCGCGTGGGCGAGGGCTTCATGGAAATCTATATGGCGACGCCGCTCGATTTTGTTGAAGCGCGTGATGTTAAAGGCCTGTACGCCAAGGCGCGGCGCGGTGAAATCACAGGGTTTACCGGCATCGACGATCCTTACGAACCGCCAATGAATCCCGATTTTGTTTTGACCGCAGAAAACACCACAGCGCAAGCGAATGCTCGTTTGGTCGTCGATCGACTGATCGAAATGGGATATGTCATGGCTAACTAGGTTTGCAGGCGATCTTTCTCGGGGTCGGCAACAACTAGCTTGGGTCCTACAGCTTACGTCATCGATTTTAAGATCTTGCTTTCTTCCGACTTTAGTTCGCGGCGGATTACCGTTTTTTCCAGCTCAACCGCGAACAACACGATCGATGCCACCGCGAAGCTGACGGATATCTGCGTCAATGTCAATCCGCTGGTATCGAACAACTCTTGTACGAACGGCGCATAGATAACCATCAACTGCAAGACGAATGTGGACACGACCGCCCAGAACAAGAGCCGATTGCCTTTGAACCCCGTACGGAAAAACGAACTGCGATCGCCGGCGTGAATCGCCATGACCTCAAACATCTGCGTGAAAGCAAGCACCGTGAAGGCGATGGTCCTGGGGATTCTCTCGACGCGATTGAGCAGGTCCCGGCCCGGATCGCCCTTGTCAAGGTGTCCCTCGTCTTCCAGGAATTGCGCGCTGCCAGCGTTGGCGCGCCTGCCGAGAAAGGCGACTTGCGTTTCGTCAGGCCAGGTGTCCCACTGCTCCGGCACAAATTCATCTCCAGCCAGAACGACAATTGCCGAGCGCTCCAATTGTTCCAAACCCAATGATGGGCTGCGCGCGTCCAAACCAATGGTCGCGTATCCCCAAACGTAGCTGCCCAATGTTAAAAGCGCAATCAAGATGCCGACCCAGAATATATGCCGGCCCGTGCCCTGCGCGAATATGCTCTCATTGATTGGCCGTGGCCGCCGTTGCATGACCCCGGCTTCCGCTGGTTCAAAGCCCAGTGCGATCGCTGGCAATCCGTCCGTGACCAGGTTGATCCAGAGAATCTGGATGGCGAGCAGAGGAATCGGCAAGTTGATCAATAGCGCGACGAACATCACGAGTATTTCGCCGACGTTGGAACTTAACAGATATTTGATGAATTTCTTGATGTTGTCATAAATAGCGCGGCCTTCTTCAATTGCGGAGACGATTGAACGAAAATTGTCGTCGGTCAGGATCATTTCCGCAGCGCCTTTGCTGACATCGGCTCCGGTAATGCCCATCGCGACGCCAATATCCGCTTGCTTTAGCGCTGGCGCGTCATTGACGCCGTCACCGGTCATGGCCACGATATTGCCATTGCGTTGTAGCGATTGCACCAGCTTGAGTTTGTGTACCGGCGAAACGCGCGCGAAACAGGTCGTGTCATTCAGGGCAGCCGCTAGCTCGTCCGGGCTCATCGTATCCAGTTGGGTTCCGGTAATCGCCTTTTGATCGACGCGCAGGATGCCTAGATCTCTTGCGATAGCCTCCGCGGTCAGCGCGTGGTCGCCTGTGATCATGATGGTGCGGATTCCCGCTTCTTTCGCATGTTGAACCGCTGCAGAAGCTTCCGGACGCGCGGGGTCAAGGATACCGACCAAGCCAATTAGCGTGAGCTCTCGCTCGATGTGCCCGGATAAGTCCTCTGGAATCTCGCCCAAGGACCGGTACGCGATCCCCAAAACCCGCAAGCCGTCGTTCGCCATGCGGTCGACACGTTGCTGCCATTCCTGACGGCGACTTTTGTCCAGGGACCGTGGACCGTCAGCCCTTAGTTCTGTGCTCGCCCACTCGATCAAGTTATCGGGCGCTCCCTTTGTGATCGCCACATTCGTCGCGCCTGGAAATAGTTGCGATGCAGAATCCCCGGTGACTTCGTGTACAGTCGTCATGGCTTTGCGGTCGCTACTGAAGGGCAACTCAGCCACGCGAGGCAGTTCCCGCTCTAGTCGCTCGCGCGTCAAGCCCGCCTTTAGCGCCGCAACCAGCAAGGCCGCCTCGGTGTTGTCTCCCACGACTTTGACTCGGTCGCCCGATGCTTCTACTTCCAGATGAGTATTGGTCGACAATGCCATGGCCTGGAGCATTCGCAAGACCATGGAGTCGTTTTCCGCGTCTACAACCATGCCCTGTTGATCAGGGTTCCGAATACCCAAATAGGTCAGCTTGCCTTGGGGCAGGTATCCCGAACCTTGTATCTTGATTTCTTCGTGATCTGGCAACACCAGATATGTCGCGGTCATTTCATTTCTGGTGAGGGTGCCGGTTTTGTCCGAACAGATCACCGAAACCGAACCTAAGGTCTCCACAGCCGGCAGCCTGCGAATGAGCGCGTTGCGTTTGACCATCCGATTGGCGCCGAGCGAGAGCCCGATCGTGACCAGCGCGGGCAATCCTTCTGGCACAGCGGCAACTGCCAGACTGATCGCGATCAAAAACATCTGGTCGGCAGGTATGCCTTGTACGGCGAATCCTACGGCGAATACGATCGCAACTACGATCAAGGCGCCAGTTGCCAGCACTCGACCCAGTTGATTCAATCGACGCTGTAGCGGTGTGATGCCTTCTTCTACTTGCAGAAGCATTGCGGCGATGTTGCCGATTTCCGTTTGCAATCCGGTTGTCGTTACGACCATTTCCCCACGGCCATAATTGACCGCTGTGCCCATGAACACCATATTGCTGCGGTCGCCTATGGCTACACTGCTCGACTCAATGGGAGCCGTGCCCTTGCTGACTGGTACCGACTCGCCCGTGAGCACCGCTTCTTCAATTTCCAGATTGATCGACTCGATAAGTCTGCCATCGGCAGGAATGCGGTCGCCTTCGGCGATCAGCACGATGTCGCCCGGAACAAGATCTTCGGCGCTGATCTCGAGGACGAGGCCGGCGCGCCGAACCCGAACCCGTGGCACCTGCAGTCGGCTTAGTCCAGCGAGCGCCTGTTCTGCTTGATACTCCTGATAAATCCCTAGCAACGCGTTTAGCGCAACAATTGCCAGGATGACAACCACGTCAGTTGCTTCGCCCAGGAACGCAGAAATCGCCGCCGCAACAATGAGAATAATGACCATGACATCGGCAAATTGGCTGAGTATGAGCTTGAACCAGTTGACGCCTTCGTCGGTGGGGAGGACGTTAATGCCGTAGCGGTCCTGGCGCGCTGCGACTTCGGTAGCTACAAGCCCATCCGCCCTTTCCACGTCTAAAGCATCCAGAGCCTGGTCGACAGTTTGTTGGTAGACTTCGGTCATCGACGGCTCCCACTGGTATACCAAACGTATCCGAACCTGAGTTCTAGAGGCTGCGCGCTATAATATGTCACTGAAATTATCGGCTCCACTCCAAGTTTGCGGGTTATGTTGTCGCGAAAAGCTTTAACAATGGCTGAATATTCAGCTTCTTCACGTAGGCTTGACCAAACATTATATGACACTTTGTTCGATTAGACGAAACGCTAGAATTCCTTGGCCTTGCAGCCTAGAAGAGCTCCAAGAGTAAGCTATTCATTGGCTATTGCCATACCCGTTGTTTCTGACTAGTATCTGATCAAGTTCTTGGGCAACAGGCGGTCCTCTATCAAAATGAAAACCATAGATCTGAGAAGTGATACGGTTTCGCATCCAACTCCGGAAATGCGAGAAGCGATGGCGAATGCGCTTGTCGGCGATGACGTATATCACGACGACCCCACGGTCAATCAATTGGAAGCCGACGCCGCCGCGATGTTAGGCAAAGAAGCAGCTGTCTTTGTAACAAGCGGAACGCAGGGCAATCTCTGTGCCATGCTGGCACACTGTCAGCGGGGCGATTCGATAATCATCGGCGATTCCTCGCATATCTTTCGCTACGAGCAGGGGGGCCTGGCGCAGATCGGTGGTATATTGCCGCACACTATCCCCGTGCAGGCGGACGGCACATTGCGCTTAGGAGATATCAAGGACGCAATTCAGCCGGACGACGAGCATAAACCCATTACGCGTCTTGTCGCCTTGGAAAATACGCATAACGCGGCGGGCGGCACGCCCTTGTCCGCCGAGTACACGGCCCAGGTTGCCAGACTTGCGAACGAGCATGGATTGCTATTGCATATCGATGGCGCAAGGATCTTCAACGCCGCAGCAGCGTTCAACATTGATGTCAAGCAGCTTGTGGCAGGCGCCGATTCGGTGACATTTTGTCTTTCCAAGGGATTGTGCGCGCCCGTTGGCTCGGTATTGCTCGGCTCGCGGGACTTTATCCAGCGTGCGCGGCGCGCGCGCAAGGCGCTAGGCGGAAGCCTGCGACAGGTGGGCGTATTGGCGGCGGCCGGTTTGATCGCGTTGCACAAAATGAAAGATCGCTTGCACGAAGATCACAAGAACGCGGTCTTGTTGGCCGAAGGGCTAAGCGAGATACACCATGTCAAGGTCGAAAAGCAAAACACCAACTTCGTCTACTTTTCGCTGTCGGAAGACGCTCGAATGACGACGGACCAATTTGTCGACTTGTTACGTCAAGAATATAATGTCTTTATGTCACCCTATGGGGGCGAAAACGACTCTATTCGACTGCGCACCCATTACTGGATTGACCAGCAAGCGATTGATACGGTACTTGCAGCGGTGAGAACCATCCTTTTATGTTAGAAGAGTCCTCGCGCGATCCTGAACAAGAAAACGCCGACATAGAATCAACAGACAATGACGCCTTGCAAGCGTCGCAAGTGGACAGTGCTTGGCCGACGCAATATCGTGGCGCCACAAGCGATCCGATTTTCGGTTTCATGATCGCTGCCGCGCTCAGCGTCGGTCTTACACCCTTGTTGCCGGACAATGCCGATCTGCGTTACACACTCGCTTGGGGCGCGCTTTCCGGGGTTAGCGTTCTTTCCTGGTTGCTGGGCAACATGGAGCGTATCGGGCACGAACGGCCGGAGAGCATAGGCTGGGGAGTACTCTACGGCTTGCTGCTCGGCATACCGTTTATGGTGTTTTTGCGCCAGCCAATTCTAGTACCGGCGACCGCACAAATGTTCCCCGGGATGACTGCAGGCAGCTTGCTGGCGTTTCTGGTGTTTGTTATGCCCATTTCAGAGACCCTGTTCTTCCGGGGCTTGCTGCAAAATCAGTTGCCGTTCTGGATCGTTGGCATATTGGCGACGCTCTGGAATATCGTCCTGTTGTTCCCGGTGATGTGGCAAACGGTGACTCAGTTGTACGCTGTAACAGCGGTGATCGTCATTTTATTGTTTCTGATGAACATGGTGTATGTCTACGTGCGCGAGAGAAATGGCTTGGCAGCCGCATGGGTCTGCCAGATTGTCGCCAATCTGGTCATCCTGTACGTGCCATTTCTCTAGTTGTCTGCTGCTGCGAGTTTCGGATCCCAACCACTGAAACACACCATTGCTCCCGCTGTCGGGTTGCCGGAATCACCCGGCAAGGTGTTCCAGTGGATCCGGTTCGGGCACGGGTTTGAAAAACCCCGCGAAAAACATCAGGGCGAAGCCGGCGATGAAACCGCCAATGTGCGCCCAATGCGCAACGTCAGTTTCGACGCCTATCCAGCCCACCTGTTGCAGAAGGTCCGTTAATAGCCAATAGCCCAAGAACAGAAAAGCGGGTACGTTGACCGACCATACAAATGGACGGAAGAAACCAAGCAGCGTTTTCACCTTGGCGTCTGGACGCAAATAGAGGAATCCACCCATGACACCGGCAATAGCGCCGCTAGCGCCAATGACGACACCTGTGTCGGCGATGGTGCAAATGGTATTTCCAAGTATCACGTGCGCGACCGTAGCCAAAACGCCACATGTCAGGTAAGCAGCAACAAACTTGATACTACCCAGGAAGCGCTCCACCAGACCGCCAAACAGGAACAAAAACCACATATTGCCAAAAACGTGGGCAACACTCGCGTGTAGAAACATGCTGCGGAACGCGTCAAGGGTTGTAGTCCCGAAGGCTTGCTCGCCGATTTTGCAAACTTCCAGGCCATAGTTCTGCAAAGCGGCCTTCAAGAAGCCTTCGCCCTGGGCATCCACCGACAGTTCCCACAAGAACACCAGAATGTTTACGATGATCAGCGCAATAGTCGCTTTGGGAAGTTTCTTGTCTCGTCCAACTACCGTTAAAGGAAACATCGCTGCGCTCTCTTACTCGCTTTGACTCATTTACGTTATCACAGCACATTGGTTTCGCGCAAGTCGTCTTCGCGGCTTGCCGTTCCAAGGTCGCTTCACAGGCGGTGGTTCGAAGTCATTGGTGGCGCGATGAAAAAGGAAATCACAAAAATGAGCGCCAGTCCGGTGAAGAATCCGCCGACGTGACCCCAGTGAACATTAATCCGTGGAGCCACCGAACCAACTTCGTAGAAGAATTGCATGAACAACCAGTAAACCAGATAAATCCAGGCGGGCGCATTAACGTCATATCCGAATATCTTGAGAAATATGATCTTTGACTGTATGCGCGCTGTCGGGAACAAAAAGAGAAAGGCGCCGATCATACCCGAAATCGCGCCGCTTGACCCGATCATGTATTGGGGTTCCGCACAAAGCGCGCCATCAAACAGGATGTGTCCAAGATGCCCGCCGAAACCGACAATGAAATAGAAGGCGAGAAACTTCCAATGTCCCAGGTGTTCTTCGATACGGGAGCCAAAAATGTAAAAGATGATGATGTTGGATGTAAGGTGTACAAAGCTCATGTGGAGAAAAATGCTGCGCGTGCCGTCTACCAGTGTCTCGAGCGGGCTTTGCTGGCTTACTGCACAGATGTTCAGCACATAATTACTATACACGTCTTCAAGTGACAGACCGCCAAAAAAGGCATATAAGAGGACGTAGGCAAAGGCAAAGACATTTGTGACCGTGACAAAGAATGCCACATAGGGTCTATAGTCCGATTTGCCGACAATCTTGTATGGGATCATGCCACGGATTCCATTGTACGTGCTGGAATCAGCTTAGCATACGTAAGCGGCCATACGCAAATCAGCGCGAAGGCTTGCAAGGGTCTGTAAATTGTTCAGCGTAGAAGTGTCGATAGTTGTAGCAAGCGCTAGCGCTCGGCCAGGGGCACCCATTGGAGGTCGCTCGGTCCGACATAATTCGCCTTGGGGCGTATCAAACGGCCGCCCATCTGGCCAATGATATGCGCCGACCAACCGGCAATGCGCGACATCACGAACAAGGGCGTAAACATGTCGACATCGAGGTCCAGGGTGTAGAGCACAATGGCACTGTAATAATCCACGTTGGGGTAGAGATTGCGCGAGATGAAATACTCGTCCGCCCGGGCTGTTTCCTCCAGCCGGACAGCAATATCGTACCATTTCCTCTTGCCGGAGCTTTCTGCCAGCGCTTTGGCATGCCGCTTGAGTATGCCGGCACGCGGGTCATTAGATTTGTATACGCGGTGCCCGATCCCCATGATACGGCGTTCGCCGGTCTTGACGTACTTATCGAACCAGGGAACGACATTCTCGACATCGCCGATTTCCAAGAACATTTTCATGGCCTCGGCGTTTGCGCCGCCGTGCGAAGGTCCCTTGAGCGCGGCGATGCCACCAACAGTCGCGCTGTGCATATCGGAGCCCGTAGCAGTAATAACGCGAGCGGCGAAGGTGCTGGCGTTCATGCCGTGTTCTGCAAGTAGAACGAGATAAACATCCACCGCGGCACTGGCTGTTTCATCAGGCTCTTCGCCTGACATCATATACACAAAGTTCTGCGCCAACGTAAGATCGTGGCGTGGGCAGATAGGTTCTTGTCCCTTAGTGATGCGCATCCATGCGGCGCAGATCGTCGTGATTTGCCCGGTCAGGCGCAATGCCTTGGACATGGCCAGATCCTTGTCGGTCAGGTTTTCCGCATCCTCGTCAAAGGCAGAAAGCATGGAAACGGCGGTACGAAGCGCCGCCATTGCCGGCGTGCTCTTGGGCAAGGACTTCATCATGTTCGCGATCTGCTGCGGAATCGCGGCGTTCTGTGCGATTTTGCTCCGTAGTGATTCGTATTCGGCTTGCTTCGGCAGGCGTATGTTGTGAAGCAGGAACAAGACTTCTTCAAAGGATGCGTTTTCGGCAAGATCTTCAATGGCGTAACCGCCATACATCAGTTTGCCGATTGTCCCGTCAATGAAACTCGTCGCGATATCCGCTACGACGACTCCCTCTAGCCCACCTTTATCTGACATCTAGCAAATCTCCTTGTTCATTACTGTTTTGCAATGTCGGGCCCGATTTTGCCATGACTACCAACGCGCCTAAAAGTTGGTTACTTCACTGTCCCTAATTGGTCGCATTTATGTACCCATGGTATTCTGAGTCAGGCGCAGCCCGAATCCGCCAAGGGCAATCTGCAATTGGCAGAGCTTACCATCAGACAGGCAAGTATAGCACCGTCAATACCTGCCTTCAATGTCTTTCAACCGAGTGCGCTAGCCCAACTGTTAAACCTGTGTTCAGTGGTCTGCGGCGGTTCAGCCCGGCTGTTGCGACACAGGCAATAGATCTACCGTTGCGCAACGTTGGTGAAGGTGCTAATCTATGCGCCATGGTGACCGTAAAAACGACTCGATTTCCGAACGCTAGGCGCTTCTGTTGTTGTCGCAGCAAAGCATTCGATACCGTTTGCCGCGTCGGGATTTCTGCTGATTGAAGACGATTGATCACCAACAAGCAAGAAAAGAAACGAGAGCCAACGCGCAACGGTTGGCTCTTTTAGATTGTGTTGGCGGGGAAACAAATCTGCGATGACGGTTCAGCTTGGTAGTCTTCTTCAAGATCGGATATTCGAGCAGATGGAAAACACCTATCCCAACGAAGGCGGAGGATTTCTGCTGGGTGAGCTGCGGGATGGCGCGACGGCCATCCGTGACGTCATGCAAGTGGATAACGTCTTTGCGGAAGAGGAACAGCATCACCGTTACGCGATGACCCCGCAGGACTGGATGCGTCTCGAAGATGAAGCCGACGAACGAGGTTTGACCTTGGTGGGCTATTACCATAGCCATCCGGATTCGCCGGCAATCCCGTCCGACTATGACCGCGAGCACGCGTTACCGAATTTTGTGTACATTATCACTTCAGTCGAAATGGGACGGGCGACTGATATGCGCGTTTGGAAACTGCAGGGAGATCGAAGCGTCTTTGATAGAGTAGAGTTGCTGGTTCAATAGAATGATTTGTCGGCACACACTGCCTCAATTTGACGCCGGACTGCAACAAATATGCGACATTGGGAGACCAACAGGAGAGAAGTAAGATGGCGAGTATACGAATCCCGACACCACTACGCGCTTTTACTGCCGGGGCATCCAGCATTGACGTCGCAGGCGCAACTGTTGGCGAGGCGCTGACAAACCTGGTTGAACAGCATCCGGACCTGCGAGCGCACCTGTTTAATGACGATGAACTGCGCAGTTTTGTCAACATTTTCTTAGACGACGAGGACATCCGCTTTATGCAGGGTCTGGATACGGAGATCGAAGCGGGCGACAGCTTGCGCATTATTCCGAGCATCGCTGGTGGACGAGACATCAATTGAACTTGTAGGAGTGGAAACGATGACCGCATTACACAGTCGCTTGGCAGATTTGAGCAACGACGAAGTCAAACGCTACAGTCGCCACCTCATCATGCCGGAAGTCGGCATCGAAGGACAGCGACGCTTGAAGGCCTCACGTGTGCTTTTGATCGGGACCGGTGGATTGGGCAGTCCCTTGGCGCTTTATCTTGCGGCTGCCGGCATCGGACGTATCGGCTTGGTAGACTATGACGTGGTCGACTTTACCAATTTGCAGCGTCAAGTGATTCACGGGGTTAGCACCGTCGGTATGTCCAAGCTGGACAGCGCCGCAGGCCGTATGCTCGATCTCAATCCAGACATCATAGTGGTCAAGTACAACGAGCCACTGACATCTGAAAATGCCGAGCGCATTTTCGGCGAAGATTGGGACATCGTCATCGACGGTACGGACAACTTCCCAACACGATACCTCGTTAATGATGCTTGCGTAAAACTTGGGATTCCGAATGTTTATGGCAGCATCTTCCGATTTGAAGGTCAGCTCAGCGTCTTTTACGCCGAAAGTGGTCCTTGCTATCGCTGCATGTTTCCCGAGCCGCCGCCGCCGGGTCTGGTGCCAAGTTGCGCGGAAGGCGGTGTTTTGGGCATCTTGCCCGGTACGATCGGCACCATGCAAGCGACTGAGGCCATCAAGCTGCTTTTGGGAATTGGCGAGCCCATGATCGGCCGAATGATGTTATACGATGCCCTGGAAATGAGTTTTCAAACCATCAAAGTTCGCAAAGATCCCAACTGCCCGGTATGTGGAATTGACAAGGCAGATGTCGTGCTGATCGACTATGAGCAGTTCTGCGGCATGCCGGCGCACGACCATAGTGAATTCAGCGCCGTTGATGACGCGGAAGAATTGGAAATCAAGACCGTTTCCGTTCACGATGTGAAAGCCGTGCTGCAAAACGGCGATGACGTGCTTGTTGTCGATGTGCGCGATCCCCATGAATGGGATATCAGCGCCATTAATGGCACCTTGCGCATTCCCAAGCCGGACATTCAGTTGGCGAAAAACGGGATACAAGCCGGGCGCAAGCTTTGGGAAGAGACGATATTGAAGGAAATCCCCAGGGACAAGACGCTCTACGTCCACTGCCGCTCGGGAAAGCGCAGCGCCGATAGCATCGCGTTCTTGTCGGAAATCGGTTACGACCTGGACAAGATGTTCAATGTCGAGGGTGGTATTCTGGCCTGGGCCGACGAGATAGATCCCGACATGCCGAAGTATTGATCCAAGATAACAGAAAAGAGACCAGACTCATGCGCTGGTCTCTTATGCATTTTCCGTTGCAAATTGCGTCAGCCCGCCATCAATCCTTGCATAACGCTGTCGAGAACCTGTTTTGGAGGCCTAAGGCTTGCGTCATCAAGACGTGCCAAGGGCGTCGAAACTAGGTCTTCCGTATCCGCCAGCGTGGGACGCGGCTCTTCGAAATAGATCAGACCGGTGGAGAAGATCTGCTCGCGCAGCGACTGCTCCAGGACATCAATTGCCTTTCGACGATTGCGCGGGTCGTGATCGTTGCCCAGCTTCTTTAGCCGTATAAACGTACCGTCGTGCATTTCAACATCGATGATGTCGTCGGCTCCGTATTCTCCGACTTTGATCTCTTCCCGGTCATCCACATAGTCGGGCGCCAAAATCTCGATCTCGTGCAGCGGGATCTCGTTATCTCTGCCGTAGGGATAGCTCTTGGTAGAGGTTTCGGCATTGTTGAAGGTGACGCAGGGGCTGATGATATCGAGTACGGCAGTTCCTTGATGGCGAATCGCAGCTCGCAACAGCGTTTGCACTTGTTTGGCGTCGCCGCTGAAGCTGCGGGCCACAAATGATGCGCCCGAAATCACCGCTTCCAGCGCGAGATCAATGGGCGGCATATCGTTCTTGCCGTAATACTTCAGGAATTGCCCTTCGTCCGCTGTCGCGGAAAACTGCCCTTTGGTCAGGCCATAGACGCCGTTATTTTCGATGATGTATACAAAGGGAACATTGCGGCGGACCACGTGCTTGAATTGTCCCATGCCTATGGAGCCGCTGTCCCCATCGCCGCTGATTGCAACGCAGGATAAATCCTTGTTTGCCAATAGCGCGCCGGTCACCACCGACGGCATCCGCCCGTGCAAGGCATTGAAACCGTGCGATCCCCCCAAGAAATACGCAGGCGTCTTGCTCGAGCAGCCGATGCCGCTCATTTTGATGAATTTGTGTTGCTCGATGCCCAGTTCATAAGCCATGCTGATAATCTGGTTCGAAATCGAATCATGACCGCAACCGGGACAAAGCGTACTGGGACGGCCCTTATATTCGTTTCGGCTCAAACCAAGTTGATTTACGCGAGGTGGCATGATTAACCTTCCTGTTCTTTCAGGTTCTGGTAGATCCAACTGGGTGTCATGGGCAGACCATCACCTAGCGCCAGGGAACGGACATGTGAGATGTCTTCTGGACTCTCGATGCGGAGGAGCTGATTCAGCTGGCCATCGAAATTGTTCTCGATGACGAAGATGCTCTTATGTGAATGGATGAAATCGCCCACTACAGACGCAATCGGCAAGGCGCGAACGCGCAAGTAGTCGGTCTGGATACCATCGTTGGCCAGCCAATCGCGTGCTTCACGAACCGCATCTTCGTTTGTACCAAATGTGACGATACCGATGTCCGATCCGCTGCCGTCTTCGATGATCGGCTGTGGCAACAGTTCGCGGGCAGTATCCATTTTGATACTTAGACGCTTCATGTTCTCGACCCAGTCATCACTGCGTTCGCTATATGTAGCCATATCATCGTGGCCCGTACCCCGCGTGAAGAAAGCTGACAATGGATGATCGGTGCCGGGCACAGTGCGATAGGGGATGCCATCGCCATCGACATCCATATATCGGCCCCACTTGCCATGTTCGTCAATGAAAACTTGGAGTTCCTCTGCGTTCAGAATTTTGCCGCGGTCAATCGGCTGGTCGGGGTAATCAAAAGGATCGGAGAGCCAATTGTTCATTCCCAGGTCGAGGTCGCTGATGACAAAAACCGGCGATTGCAAGGTTTCGGCCAGGTCAAAGGACTTCCAGCCAAATTCGAATGCCTCTTTCAAGTTGCCCGGCAACAAGCAAAGTTGCCGGCTATCCCCGTGACCCAGGAAATGTGTGAAGAGCAGGTCACCCTGGCTGGTTCGAGTGGGCAAGCCAGTGCTGGGTCCCATGCGCGTGATATTCCAAAAGACGGCGGGGATTTCGGCGAAATAAGCCAGTCCGGCGAATTCCGCCATTAGGCTGATGCCCGGACCACTAGTCGAGGTTAGCGCGCGGCAGCCGGCCCAACCAGCGCCGGTGATGATGCCCGCGGCCGCCAATTCGTCTTCCGCCTGCACGATCGCAATGGTGTTTTCCTTATTTTCGTTTTGGCGCAAATGCCGGAAGCCAATAATACCGTCGACAAAACTGGTGGACGGCGTAATCGGATACCAGGCGACAACATTAACGCCGCCAAATACCGCGCCCAGCGCACCGGCATCGTTACCTGTCATCATGATTTTGCCGCTGGTCCCTTCCATCTTTTCGAAGCGGTAGGGATCGGTCTTTTCGATGTTTTCCGCGGTCCAATCGTAGGCAAGTCTCACGACATCATGGTTCATCTTCGCGGGTTTTTCCCTGCCCTTGAAGTTGGACAGCAACACATCATAGATTACGTCCAGGGGAATGTCGAACAACTTGGCGACCGCGCCGACATAGGTCATGTTCTCGACCAGCTTGCGAAACGCCGACGGAACATCAGTCTGCTTCATAAGCGCGGCGACAGGCACCTCGTAATACGAGATGTCATCTCGCTTTTTGACGACGCGGGCGATCTTGTCCGTCGTGATGCAGACGCCGCCGGCCGGCAAGTTGGCGACATCTTCGGTAGCGGTGCCAACATTATAGGCGACTACGATCTCTGTAATCGCCTTGCGTGCCGTGTAACCATCTTTGCTCGCTCTGATGGTATACCAGGTCGGCAGCCCCTTGATATTGGACGGGAACAAGTTCTTGCCATTTACCGGAATGCCCATCCGGAAGAGTGACATCACCAGCACGTTGTTGGACGTCTGGCTGCCCGAGCCATTCTTGGTGGCCACTGAGAAGGCAAAGTCGTTGATCACCGGCTCTCTTGTATCTAATTTGGGTTGAGACTGTACGTTTATTGCCATGAGTTATCGCGCGCCAGTACGCGCTTGACTCCTTTCCGAAAAATGCGGGTCACAAGAACAGATACCGAGTATTAATGCTAGCCTCTTTCCAATTCCCACGAGGCATTGTTGGGTTGGTGTCGCAATAAGCGCGTATGTTCCACGAATGCTTGTTGGGCTTTGTCAAATTCATTATCTCTGATCAGGTCGAGAATCATCGAATGGTAATCCCATACCTGGCGCAAGTAGCTGTATTCCATATAACGATTGATGCCGACTTCTTCGTACAAGTCCCAATACGCTTCTAGAATCCCGAGGACAAAGGTATTGTCCAAATGCTTGAATACGGTCAAATGAAAGAGTCGGTGTTCAGGATTAGGGATGTGGATGGTTGGGGAGTCCAGCTTCTCATTGGCGCCGTCTATGCAGGCCTGCATGATGGCGAGGTCTTCCTTGTGTAACAAGGCGCAAGCTTCGTTCCAATAAGCCGATTCCACGTGGTTGCGCAAAGAAGCGAAGGACTCGAAACTTTCACCGCAAGCCATAGCGTACAAAGCGCTGAGGCGTACAGCCGGCGTGAAAGCGTAAGTCTTGATACGCGTACCGCGCTTGGATCGTACCTCGACCCAGCCCATGGTCCGCGCGACCTCGAGTTGCTCGCGAACCTTGTTGGCACTCATATCAAGATGCGAATCGTTGGTCAATTCCTGAATTGAAGGCAGGCGGTCACCAGGTTGAAAACCCTGGCGAACGATGTAATTCAGGAAGTCAGAACCGAGGTCCATGTCGCTCATTCATCATATGAATACGATCAATCAACTGATGTAATGAATTATATCATTGCATGATGGAGCTGTCTATAGGGTCAAGCGACGAATTTGCGAAATCTTGGGAGGAAACGTTCGAGGCAATCAATCAAGTAAATCAGGGACGAAGTTTCTTCATTCGCTCTGCCGCTTGCTCAAGCGTTTCGTCGCTCTTGCAAAAGGCGAATCGGACGTGGTTTTCGGCGTGGCGCCTGTGCTTGGCGCTGAAAAACGCTGATGGCGGTATGGTAGCGACGCCGATCTGCTCGATGCAGTATCTGCAGAAATCAACATCGTTTCCGTCAAACACATCGGAAAAATCGCCCATGATGAAATAGGTGCCTTCCGGCTGGATTGCGGTCATGCCAGCCGCATCAATCACTTGCATCACCAACTCACGCTTGTGCGCATAGAGCGCCTGATATTCTTCGTAGTAGCTGTTGCCCAAGGTGAAAGCATAAGCGACCGCAGCCTGCGTAGGGTGATTAGTGGCGAAAGTGATGAATTGATGCGCGCGCCAAACACCCGTGATTAGCTCGGGATGGCCGTAGACCCAACCGATCTTCCAGCCGGTCATGCCAAAAGTCTTGCCGGCGCTGCCAACTGTAACCGTGCGTTCGAACATCCCATCAAGCGAAGCGATGGCGACATGTTGGTGCCCTTCAAAGATCAGATGCTCATAAACCTCGTCGGAAATCACGATGACATCGTGCTCAATGCAGAGGTCGGCAATCATCTGAAGTTCGGCACGCGTGTAAACGCGCCCGGTCGGGTTGTTGGGCGTATTGAGGAGGATCGCCCGGGTGTTGTGATTAAAGGCGGCGCGTAATTCCGCCTCGTCGAAGGTCCAGTTGGGCGGGTGCATAGGCACATAAACGGGCTTGCCGCCGGCCATCTGTACGCCGGGCACATAGCTGTCATAGTAGGGCTCGATCACGATGACCTCGTCGCCGGGGTCGACCAGGCCCATGATGGCGCTGTAAACCCCCTGCGTCGCCCCGGCAGTCACGATGACACCGGTATACGGATCGACGTCAATGTCGTAAAAAACGCTGGCATGCCTGGCCACGCCCTCGCGCAAGCTCGGCAGACCCGGGCTCGGCGCATATTGATTGGCTGTATCGCCGTTCAAGGCGCGGATTGCTGCGTCGATAATCTCTTGTGGTCCGTCGAAATCGGGACGTCCCTGCCCGAGATTGACCGCCTGGTGCTGGGCAGCAAGCTGATTGATTTCCGTAAAAATAGTCGTGCCGAATGGTTCGACTCGTTTCGCATAACTGGGCATGTATCGTTTCCTGTTTCGCGTTCGCAAACATCGCCTACTATAACACAAGCTGTTTCAGTCGGCGCGTTCCAGCAGTTGTCGCGCCATATCCTGAGCGCGCTGAAAATTTGGGTCGTCGGCGCGCGATTTTACAAAGACGAACTGTACTTTTCGAGTGTTCGCGACTTTGAGGAGAGCTCGCCATTGGTCTTGATACTTGACCGGATTCCCTTCTTGAGTCTTCCAGCCCTTTGCCGCCCACTTCGCGATCCACTGGTTCATGCCTTTGGAAAGATATTCCTGCGCCGTGAGCAAAGTGACAGTGCGGTCGGTCGGCAACTTTACCAGACATGTTTTCGCAGCAACAAGCACTGCTTCCATTTCGCTAGTATTGCCGAGAGACTCGCCTTGCTCCTGTACTACGTCTCCTTGTATTGTTACGGCGTACCACGCTGTCATCTTCTGCTGCGAAGAATAGCGTGTCGAGAGATAGATCTTGATGTCGCTTTCGAGCGTTGGGGACGGCTGGTCTGCTGGCTTTGCAGCGGCGCGTGACAATCGGTTCTTCTCCGCCACGGCGATGCGATCGCATCGTTCGTTGTAAGTGTGGCCCGAATGCCCCTCAACGTATGTCCATTCGATCTCATGGCGGGCCGCCAATTCGAAGTATTGCTTCCAAAGATCCGCATTCTTGCGGCTTTTTTTCGCCTTGCCGGCGATATCAATGACGTATCTCGAATCGCTGACGACGGTGATATTGGAAGAGCGCTTCAGCGCCTTGAGACCTTCAATGACCGCGGTAAGCTCCATTTGATTGTTGGTGGTCATTTCTCGGCCGCCGCGGACGATAGACTCTTTGATGACGTTTCCACATTCGTCGGACGCGCAAAGAATGGCAGCCCAGCCGCCCGGCTGGTTGTCCGCGTGTATATCACAGGCGCCATCGGTGTATATGGTGATTTGCATCTCATCTGCCAATCGCATAAGATAGGCGTGATGTCCAGCATACACGAATGATAGAAGAAAGACATCAAGATCAATGGCAGTTGACCAAGCTTTTTTGCAACAGAAGCGTTATGAAGTCTTTGTGAAGATCACTCAAACGGTCGGTGGCGCGGTATTGACAGGCGCCGTCCCGGGACCCACCCTGGAATTGGCGAAGCAATTGGGAATATCCATCGCCGATGCCTGGATGTGCCTGGACATTTATCGCAAGTATTTTGACCAAGACCTTTCGCGGCAGGACCTGGCTCGTATGATGCAAACAACCGGCGTTGTCGTATTGGGCGGCGGCATCGCGGGTTATGTTGGCATCCGACTCGCGCAGGCGGCCCTAAGTGAAATCCTGGAGAACATCCCCATCGCCAATTCGATCATCACCGCGATCGCCTTTGGAAGTTCGACCTTCATTATCGGCCTGGCTTGGCTGGCAATTGTGGAACAGAGTTATCTGCTGCAGCAAGGGGAGGAAGACTAGCCTGTTTGCAGCGCGAACTGTCTCGTTGACAGTTGTCGGATAAGGGCCAGCAACAGCAAGGCCAACAAACCGCCGCCAATGCTTACCAGCAGGAAGCCGCCTACACCGTAAAGAAATCCCGAACTTAACGTTCCCAGTCCGGCGAAAAACGCGACCAGCATGTCGTTGAATCCGGCAACGCGCGTTCTGTCAGAGCCGCTTAGCGCATCGGCCAGCATGGACGATCCGGCGATATAACCGAAGTTCCAGCCCAAACCAAGCAAGAACAATCCCACCAACAGATAAGGCAGTTGCGTCGACAGCGGAGCGATGACAGCGGATGCCATCAGGGTCAAAGCTGCAACCACCATCATTGGTATGCGTCCGTAGCGGTCAATGAGATAGCCGGTTAATGCAGATAGACCGAACATGCCCAATACGTGAACCGATATCACCAGCGAAACAGTCGCGTTGCCATGATCCGCGCGATGCATGTGCCAGGGCGTGATGGTCATCAAGGTGCTCATGACGGTTTGGCAGATGAGCATAGAAAGGATCGCGAGCTGCACATTGGGCAGCCGCAGCAGGTCCCTGAGTTTGTGCTGGACGTCCCCTTGTGTCTGAAGCTTGCCCTGGGCGATGTATTGTCCCGCGACAAGTGCCGGCTCTGGACGCAGGAACAGAATGCTGATCAGAAACGACATGCCATACATGAAACTGGCGATTACCCACGGTCCTGTGGTCAAACCTTGCCGAAAATCGGCGATCGGCATGAAACCTAGCAGTAATTGAGAATTTGCCAGGACGGGTCCATTGGCTAGATCAAGAGCCAGCATGCCGGCCAATCGCGTGCCCGGTTCGATAAGCGCGGGGCCGAATACGGCGCCGATGGTGCCGGCGAAGACAACTCTTCCGATCATTTGCGCGCGTTTTTCTGCAGGGAACATCTCGCCAACCACAAATCGGCTCATCTCTGCGCCAGCTCGGGCAAAGCCCATGCCAGCAGAACTGATTAACAGTAAAATGAAATTCTCGTTTAGAACGGCGATCGTGCCAAGTATGCTGCCCATTGCGCCAAATGCGTAAGCGGTGCTCAGCCCCATTCGCCGCCCGTACCTCCCCATGTAGATGCCGAAGGCATATGCCATGATCGACTGAGAAAAAGTGACAATTGTCGTAGGCAGGCCGGCAGTACTGTCACCGCCACCGAGGATTCCCGCAGCGATTGAATGAAGCGTAAGAATCGAGATTTGCGAAGCGGAAAACAGGCTCTGTGTGATAAATATGGTAACGAGCAGCCGATGACTGGTTCGCAATGAATACATGAACGGTGCTCCGCGCACTGGTGGCGATCTCGGCGGCAACCTTATCGCTAAACATCGACCTAATCAATTGCTAATGCAGCGTGGACTTTCGCCACAAGCCGATACAAGTCGGTCCTTAAACCAGACAGCGCGCCGTTGTTGGCGCGCTGTCCGAGATTGGATTTCGATTCTAAAAGACTAATCGGACAGGAAGTTTCGCAGGACCGTGTGAAGGATGCCGCCGTTTCGATAGTAGTCCACTTCTACGGGCGAATCGAGACGAACGATTACTTCAAATTGAGTCTCGGCTCCCTTGTCGTCGGTCGCTGTGACTGTCAATCTTTGCATTGGTTTGACATGATCGGTCACCGGAATATCGTAGGTCTCGTGCCCCGTCAGTCCGAGCGACCCGTACGACTCCCCATTCGCAAAAGTAAGGGGCAACACGCCCATCATTGCCAAGTTGCTGCGGTGAATACGTTCAATGCTTTCCGCGATAACTGCTTTGATACCCAGAAGCAGCGTGCCTTTTGCCGCCCAATCGCGCGAGGATCCCATCCCGTAGTCCTTGCCCGCTAGAACGATCAAAGGTGTGCCGTCTTCCTGATACTTGAGCGATGCGTCATAGATGGACATTTCTTCCATTGTCGGCAGGTAATAGGTGACGCCGCCTTCGCTATTGGGCACTAGCAAATTGCGCAGACGCACATTAGCAAAGGTGCCTCTTGTCATCACCCGATCGTTCCCTCGGCGCGAGCCAAAACTGTTGAAATACTGTGGGCTCACGTCGTTGTCCTGCAGGAATTGCCCCGCTGGGCCGTTGATGGCGATCGCGCCGGCTGGAGAAATGTGATCCGTTGTGACCGAGTCGCCACCCCTGACCATCACACGCGCTCCATTGATAGGATGGATCGGCAAAGGCACTTGCGGGAGATCGACGAAGAAGGGCGGTTCCTGAATATAGGTGCTGTCCGCCCGCCACTCATACACAGGCTCGTCCGTGCTTGGAATCGCGTTCCACTGCTCGTTTCCTTCGTAGACATTGCCATATTGCTCGATAAACATCGTGGCATCCAGACTGTGACGAAGAGTGGAAACGATTTCGTCTTGAGATGGCCAGATGTCATTAAGATAGACGTCATTGCCGTCGCGATCCTGGCCGATCGGCTCGCTGCTCAGGTCGATATCGACGGTGCCAGCCAAGGCATAGGCGACGACCAGCGGTGGGGACGCCAGGAAATTGGCCCGCACATCGGGTCCAATTCTGCCACCAAAATTGCGATTGCCGCTCAACACCGACGCGGCGACAATATCCGCCTGATGAATCGTCTCCCGCACCGGATCCGGGAGCGGGCCACTGTTGCCGATGCAAGTTGTACAGCCATAGCCGACGGTGTGGAAGCCGAGCGCTTCCAAATGGGGCGTGAGGCCCGCTTTGTCCAGGTATTCTGTGACAACTTTGGAGCCGGGAGCCAGGCTGGTTTTAACATAGGGCTTGCGTTCAAGTCCACGTTCGTTGGCTTTCTTGGCCAACAATCCCGCCGCCACCATCACCGAGGGATTGCTGGTATTGGTGCAGGAGGTGATCGCAGCGATAACCACGGATCCGTGCTTGAGCTCGGCTTTGTCGCCATTGCTCCGGTAGTTGCCCGCGTTTTGCAACTGATCTGCAGTAAGGGCGAATCCTTGCGGCCCAAGCGGCGCAGTCAGCACCTTGTTGAATGTAGGCTTCAAATCCTTCACCAGGATGCGATCCTGCGGGCGCAAAGGCCCGGCGACACTTGGCTCCACTGTACTCAGATCCAAAGACAAATTGTCATTAAATTCGGGATCGCTTGTGCTGTCACTGCGAAATAGTCCCTGTTCCTTGCAATAGCGATCGACCAATTGCACAGTAGAGTCGTCTCTGCCTGTACGACGCAAATAACTGATTACTTCGTCGTCCACCGGGAAGAAGCCCATGGTTGCGCCATATTCGGGCGCCATGTTGGCAATGGTCGCGCGATCAGGCAGGGTCATACTGCCAAGCCCGGGTCCATAGAATTCCACAAACTTGCCAACCACGCCTTTTTGACGCAGCATCTGTGTGATAACGAGTACAAGATCGGTGGCTGTCGATCCCTCGGGCAACTGTCCCATCAGCTTGAACCCGACCACCTCCGGCATCAGCATGTAGATTGGCTGACCCAGCATGGCTGCTTCCGCCTCGATGCCGCCCACGCCCCAGCCCAGCACACCCAGACCATTAATCATGGTGGTATGGCTGTCGGTACCGACGAGAGTGTCCGGAAGCGCAACCGTGCCTTGACCGTTCGGATCGTCGTAAAGCTGCACCACTTTTGCGAGGTACTCCAGATTCACTTGATGAACGATGCCTGTTGCCGGCGGCACGACTTTGAGATTTTCGAAGGCCTTTTGCCCCCAGTGCAAGAACTCGTATCGTTCGCGATTTCGCAGAAATTCCATTTCTGCGTTGCGAGCGATTGCATCGGTTCGGCCGAAGACATCAACCTGAACCGAGTGATCAATTACCAGATCGACCGGCACGGTCGGGTTGATCTTCTGTGGATCGCCACCCATGCGCGCCATCGCGCTGCGCAGCGCCGCAAGATCCACTAGAGAAGGAACACCAGTGAAATCCTGTAATATCACCCGCGCCGGACTAAACGGGATTTCGGCTGGATTGTGATTGTTGGCATCCCATGACGCCAGATTCTCCACATCGTCGGCAGTAAAGTGTCGCCCGTCCTGATTGCGCAACGCGTTTTCCAGCAGGATCTTGATGCTGACGGGCAGAGAATCGACATGCCCGACGCCGGTCTGTGACAGTTTGCTCAAACGGTAAATGACTGCCTCGCCGATACCCGTATCGAATTTGCCGCGTGCTCCGAAAGTGTCGCTCATAGGCTCTTCCTCTGTTACTATTGGGACCGATTCTTCAACGGTCATTCGAGAAAACCAGGGCACGCCAATCGGCCGCTCCCGGTGAGCCCGTATTTTACCAAAGTTCTCTAAACGATGTTACCGTGCCTCGCGTCGCAAGCCTTTGCGTTTTTCCAGCGCTTGCTCTCTGGCTTTGGTCGCCGATCGAGCCAGGAAACTTTCTGAATACTTGTCCTTTTACAAACCTTCGACTGTGCATTAGACTTTTGGCACTATCAAAGCGGATTAACATTGTCTCAACACGAGGTTTAGGGCGATATGGCAAAAAAGGCAAGTCGTACCCGGGAAGCCAGGCAACGCCGTCAGAAGCAGCGTCGTCAAAGTCGATGGACGGTTCTGTTATTGGCCATCGTGATTGTGGCCGTCATGGCCGTTGCAGTGATTGTCGTTTCCAATCAGCCGGTCGAGGCGCATATTTTGCCGGATTTGACAGAGCGATACGAAGATATTTCCAGGTCATTCTCTTTGGAAGGTTATCCACAGCTCGGCGATTTGGATGCGCCGGTCACCTTGGAAGAATACGCCAGTTTCGCTTGCCCGGGTTGTGAGGCGTTACATAGCGATTCATTTGACGCTATTCTCGATCGCGTGCGAGAGGGCCAGGTTCTATTCACGTATGTTCCCATGCAGACCGGTTCGATTCCCAATGCCCAAGGCGCGGCAAAAATTGCCTTGTGCGCGGGGCGGCAAGGTATGTTCTGGCAGATGCACGACGTTCTTTTCGACTGGCAAACGCGTTATGCCAACACAGCGTATTCCCAGAATCGACTGCTTTCCGGGGCAGAGGCGCTTGGCCTCAACACGACCACGCTCACCAATTGTTTCAATTCCGGGGCGATTTCCGATACTCTTAACAGCGCGATGAGCGAGGATGTCGCGGGTACGCCGACCATTCAAGTCAACGGCGTGACAATCACGTCGGAGCGCGCGGGTGGAGTCCCGTCATCGGCCGAGATGCTCAAAGCCATTGACGACGCCACGCCGAATGATTGGGGAATGCCCGAAGAGCCACCGGCGGATGAGGTAGAGGAGGCTGAAGACCTTTCCGATCAAGATGAGGTCGCTGAAACCGAGCCGCAGACGGAGGAAGCTGAAGCGGGTGACGAATCTGCTCCGCCAGCAGAATCCGAGCAACTGGAAACCGACGATGAAACTGCTGCAGTCGCGGAAGGCGACGATTCCGAAGAGGTTGAGGAAGAGTCCGACAATGAAGACGAGGGCGCTGTCGCCACCGCGGAAGCGACCGCCACTGAGCAGGTGGCTGATACAGAGCCGGAGCCAGAAGAAACTACAGAAGCTACCGAGGGTTGACGGTGCGGCATTCGTATCCGCTACGGCATTGAGTTCGATTCCGTAAAAATGCCTAGCGCTTGGAAAGCATCGGACCCAGGCGCCGTCCGCCCATAATGTGCATATGAAGGTGAAAAACTTCTTGTCCGCCGTCTTCATTGCAGTTGACAATCAAGCGATAGCCGTTTTCGGCAATACCCTCGTCACTTGCAATTCTAGCTGCAACCTTAAACAGCCTGCCCAAGGCCTGTTCATCCTCAGCGGACACATCGTTCACCGTGGCGATCTCTTTTTTGGGGATGATCAGAATGTGTACCGGCGCTTGAGGCGCGATGTCGCGAAACGCGAGCACCAGTTCATCTTCGTAAACGATGTCCGCCGGTATCTCCCGGGCAATGATCCTAGAAAATATCGTGCTCATGTCTGGTCTCCAGATCGCATCCTGCGGCAGGGTTACATAACCATTCCGCCGTCAACGATTATCGTTTGGCCGGTGATATATGAGGCATTGGAAGACGCCAGGAATGCGACCGTCTTCGCAATGTCCCTTGGCTCTCCCATTCTGCCGAGCGGAATCGCTTCAATGGCTCTCGCTCGGAGCTCGTCACTCAGATCGGCTGTCATATCCGTTTCCACGAACCCGGGCGCAACTGCGTTGACCCGGATGCCGCGGCCCGCAAGTTCCTTCGCGAGTGATTTTGTGACACCGACGAGACCGGCCTTGCTTGCCGCGTAGTTGCTTTGTCCCGCATTGCCGGCTATGCCTACCACGCTGGTAATATTGATGATGGTCCCTTTGCGCTTGCGCATCATGCTACGAGCAGCCTCACGGCAACATAACCACGCGCTACGCAGATTGGTCGAGATAACGTCATCAAAGTCGTCCGGCTTCAGCCTCATGATGACATTGTCCCGCGTAATGCCAGCATTGTTGACCAGAATATCAATGCTCGCGTGATTTGCGAGCACGGTTTTGAACAGCGCTGCTACTTGGTCCGCGTGCCTGACATCGGCTTGAATGTCCTCTGCCGCGCCGCCTGATGCAGCTATTTCTGCCACCAGATCTTCGGCGGCGGTTGCGCTGTTGTTGTAGTTGATCACCACATGCGCGCCGCAAGACGCCAACTCCAGGCAAATCGCGCGTCCGATACCGCGGCTCCCACCGGTAACAAGCGCGACCTGGCCCGTAAGATCGGACATTGATACTCTCCCGCTGTTTGGAATCATGAAATGCCGAGACTATAGCCGCTAGTGACAGTCGCGGCTAGGGTGTACCGCCCACCCAACCCAACAGTTCCACTTGCCCTCGCAAACTAGCCGTCATATTGGTGCTGCCGAAACCATTATAGTTGGCTACATAGACATCGTTTCTGCCATCGACGCGTGGATTCACGCCGCTGAAGGCAATATATTGGCTGTCAGGCGAGAAAATCGGGTCGCACATGCTGGGCGGCGGGTGGCCGGTCGCTATATTGCGATAATTTTGCGCTTTGACGCGTACGCCATATGGGCATTGACCGGCGGTACCGCCTATTGCGATACGTTGGCTGTCCGGGGACCAGGCCGCTGACAGGCCGAACCGTGGAAAGTCCAAGTCAGAGTCTTGCCGAAGGATCGAACCGTCGGAGGTCATGAGTACAAGTTGGTTGGTGTCATCAGCAACTTGTAGCAATACCATTTGTCCGTCAGGAGACCAAGTTTCGGACAAGTAGCTGGCGCTATCGCTTCCGTCATCCGGTCGTACCTCGGTCACGTTTCCCGTCACGATGTCTGCTCGCCATATTCGTCGCCGTGGATCCAGCAAGTCAAGCCGATTGCCGCTGGCGAATGCCAGAAACCGCTCGTTAATCCAATAGGGAGGCTCCGAAACAGGAAAGTCAGAGATCTCGCTTACCGTGCCGGACCCGACCTCCAGGATATAGACGCGGCCTTCAGTTGGCGGCGGCATCGTGGCGGCATCACAGGCATGTTCTTCGCCAGGTATCCAACTTGGGCATACAGAGCGATCAGAAACAAATGCGATGTAGCGACCGTCGGGGGACCAGCGCGGCCACAACTCATATGAACCCGTATTCGTGATGTTGCGGCGTCCGGAACCGTCCTTGGCATACAAAAAAATGTCGATATCGTAGCCGGTGGTCACGGACACGGCTAACTGGCTGCCATCAGGGGACCAGTCCGGCGCTACATAAAATCCGCGCTGTACCAGAGGGCTGTCACCCGGCAATACCCTGGCTGCGAATCCGGTAGCCAGATCAAGAACATAGAGGCCATTGCTGCGAATCTGGTCGTCACGCTTGACGAATGCGAGCGCGTTGCCCGGCTTCGCGAGAAAAACCTCCAGACCTGTATCGGACGCTAATTCCAATATGGGAATGCGGGCGCCGGGGTTGGAGGGTGAAACAAAATAGAGCGTTTGGATTCCGGTATTCGGCTGGGCGGTAGCAATGTTGGCAATTGTCTGCTGATTATTGATATTAAGAATGACCACCATCGGATTGGATATGCCATCCTTGACGTTGTTCGGAATTTCGGCAACAACCCAATTGTCGAAGACAAACCCTACAGCGGGGTAGGGCGTGATGGTTGGAGTCTGGGTTGGCGTATATGTATGAGTGGCAGTGAACGTGGCCGCCGCAGTGGGCGTCAAACTCGGCGCTTTTGTATTTGTCGATGTGGGCAGTGGTGTCGCAGTGTCGGTAGGTCTGGGCAATGCCGTCGGCCTGGATGTTGCTGTCGCGCTCGGCGTTGGCGTTGGCTGGCTCAATGCGCTGCAGGCGCTAAGCAAAAAGGCCAGTAGGGCCATGACAATGGTGTATCGCATAGTGTACCTGTCCGGCGGATTTGCCTCCTACCTTACCATACACCTTAGCCAGCTATTCAATTCTATGGATTCGATTGACCTACGGTTGCTCCACTATTGCCGAAGGTGAGGCCGCTATCATGCCGAATGGGGCGCCTGGGCAATTAGTTTCCTACGCTTTCTGTATCGTCCTGTCGCCGTTTCCCCGCTTCGATATCGCGTTGACGGCGCGGCGGCGGGTCGTGCAAGATCAACTCGAGCACCTCTTGCATTTCTTCGACGAATACGACCTTAACAGCTTTTTTGACGGCCTTGGGTAGGTCGCGCAGATCTTTGCGGTTGTCTTTGGGCAGAATTATCTGGGGCACGTTGCGCCGGCGCGCGGCGAGTACTTTTTCTACGACACCGCCGACAGGCAAGATGTGTCCGCGAAGCGTGATTTCGCCGGTCATCGCATAGTCGCTGCGGACTCGGCATTCGCTAAATGCTGAAATCAGCGCGGCGGCCAGCGATATCCCTGCAGACGGACCGTCTTTATGTACAGCGCCTTCGGGCATGTGAATATGGATATCAAAATTGTCAAAGTCATCGGCGGGCAATTCAAAATCGTGGGCGCGGGATCGCAGGTAGCTTAACGCGATATGCGCCGATTCTTGCAAGACATCGCCCAACTGCCCGGTCAACATCAGGTTGCCTTTGCCCGGCACCAGCGACACTTCAATCGTTTGAATGTCGCCCCCGTTTGGCGTCCATACCAGTCCGCTGACAATGCCGATACCATCGGCGCGATTGACACGCGAATCAAGTACCTGGGGCGGACCCAGATACTTCTCTACAATAGTTGGACCGATGCGCCGGGGATGGCTACGCTCGGAGGCCATTTGGCGCGCGATCTTCCGGCATATTTTGGCGATTTCCCGTTCGAGATTGCGAACGCCGCTCTCGTACGTGTAGTGCCTGATTATGTGCTGCAAGGACGCTATGGAAAAACGAATGCCGGCGGAAGAAATTCCGTTGGCTTCCAATTGCTTAGGAATCAAAAAGCGCCGCGCGATCTCGATTTTCTCTTCCTCGGGATAGCCTTTGAAATCAATGACTTCCAGTCGATCTTCCAGCGCTTCGGGAATGGAATACAGGTCGTTGGCTGTTGTGATGAATGTGACGTTGGAGAGATCGTAAGATACTTCTAAATAGTGGTCGACGAAGTTCTTATTTTGCTCTGGATCCAGGACTTCAAGTAGTGCAGAGGCTGGATCACCGCGAAAGTCCGAGCTCATCTTATCGATCTCGTCGAGCATGAACACCGGGTTAACTGATTCTGCGCGCTCCATCTGCTGCAGGATGCGTCCGGGCATCGAACCGATATAGGTCCGGCGGTGTCCGCGGATTTCCGCTTCGTCACGTACACCACCGAGGCTGATGCGAAGGAATTTGCACCCCAATGCATCGGCGATGCTCTTGCCCAGTGAGGTTTTACCTACGCCCGGCGGACCGACAAAACAAAGGATGGGGCTCTTCATTTTGTCTCGCGCCAATTTTCTCACGGCAATATGCTCGATTATACGGGTTTTGACCTTGCTCAGCGCATAGTGCGCGCTGTCGAGAATGTCTTCCGCGTGCTGCAAATCCAGGTTTTCCTCACTGGTGACATTCCAGGGCAAGGTCAAAAGTCGGTCCAGGTAAGTGTGAATGACGCCGGATTCGGGTGACATTGGCGGAATGACACCCAAACGAGAAAGCTCTTTCATCGCCTTTTCGTGGATGTCTTCCGGCAAGTTCGTGTCACGAATCTTTTCGGCCAGTTCGTGTAATTCCTGCTGAAAGATATCGCCATCACCCAACTCCTGTTGGATGACACGCATTTGTTCGCGCAAGTACATTTCGCGTTGGTTGGCGGCAATCTCGTCCTGCAGACGCGAATGAACTTCCTCGTGGAGCTGGCTGTCCTGGAGATCAGAGCTGACAGCGACAGCCAGTTGTTCCAGGCGCTGCGCAACGTCGGCTTCTTCCAACAGCGTCTGTAGTTGGTCTGCTTCCAGGGGCATGACCGCTGCCAAGGTATCACAGAGTTGTCCAGGTTCTTTCACGGCGAGGATATGTTTAATCACGCTGTCCGGGACAGACTCTATATAGTGGCTGGAATGCTTGAATAGCTCCAGCAGCGACGCGCAAAGCGAATCGACATGTTCCGACTTGGTTAGCAGTTCGTCCATCGTGTGGGCGTGCGCTACGGGAAAGGACGCTTGCTCGTCTACATCCAGAATTCGAACACGGCGTCTGCCTTGGACGAGCACATGAACCTTGTCGCCATAAGCGTCGGATAGCTGACCGGGCGCGATTTCTGTCCCGATATCGTGGATATGTTCGGCAAGTTGCCCGCCGTTGAGCGCATGTCGCTGTTTAACCACGATGAGGGTTTGCTTATGCTCTTTCGCGTAGCTGATCGCCTGGAAATTGGCTTCGGTATTGACGGGGACAAGGCTCAGCACCCGCGGAAATACCACTTGGTTATCCAGCACCAGCAACGGCAGTTGCAAGAGACCGTTGCCATTTGGCTCCGCGCTGTTGATCAGGGTAAAATCACTACTCTGCTTAGGGTTCAAGGAATTCTCTCTAGTCACGTGTACCAGGTCCAGGGACAGGAAAAGAAGTTTAGCCCAAGCGTACCGCTAATGTAAAGTATCGGGTCTTGTCGCTATGAGACGGGATCGCTAGACTTGCCATGCTCAAATCACCGATGGGAATGTGAAATCCATGCGCGTCCATTACGGATTTCTGTTGCTGGCAGCTTTATTCGGCGCGGCGGTCGTGCTAGGCGCGGGAAGTCTACTTTTTTCGCCGCCTCTTCCGCTGATTAGGTATGCCGGTTTCGATCGAGAATCCATCAGTCCCGACGCCGATGGCGAAAACGACATTGCCATATTCGAGTACCGCTTGTCCCGGCCCGCAGTGGTAGACATTTCGTTGACCAACGACGATGCCACGACTTTTTATTTCCGCGAGGGGCAAGCCCGCGAAAACGGAGAATTCAGTGTTTTGTTCAGCGGAGTTGTGGACGGTTTCCTTTTGGACGGCGAAACTGTCTATGGGCATGTTGAGCGACGCGTGCTGCCGCAGGGCACGTACACATGGGAGCTTGATGCGCGGACCTCATCCGGCGAAAACATGAATGCGAGCGGTCGACTGGACATCCGGCCTGGCGACTTTCCATTGCCGGTCATGTCTACGTTTACCGTGTCGCCTTCGGTATTTTCGCCAAATCAAGATGGCGTAGACGATCGCGTGCAGATCAACGTATATCTGGAGACGGATGTCAAAAGCCTGGATGTATACCTTATTGATTCTTCCGGCGTCAGGATACCGATCTCGGCTCGTGTAGAAGAGCGCAACTATGGTGAAGCAGGCAGGCATCGCTTCGACTATGAAGGTGGCATAGATTTGGGTGTTGACCCGCCGCCAGACGGCACTTATCAAGTGGTAGCGCTGGCGCAAGATGCGGTGGGGCAGCGTACTCGACAGGAAACCAGCTTAACGATAGAGACCGGTGGGAAGCCCTTTGCGGAAATCTCTCCACAAGCGATCGGTGTCGATGTTGCGTTTGATGTTTGGCCCTACGAGGAACGGTATTTCACTTCACGTGACCAGATTGGCGAACTGCTGGAATTGCCTGAAGATAGCGAGTCGCTGGCATATTCGCAGCAGATCACAATTCCCGAGGGCGAAATGCTCGTATTTCGATTGACCGTCGAGAATTACGGCGACGTTCCTATTCGAACATCCGGTCCACCACCAGGTACCGTATACCAGCAAGACCAGCAGGCGGCAACGTTGGGCCGGTTTGATGAGTCGGGCGCGTGGAGAATTGGTATTCAGTGCTCCACATCGCAGTCCAGCTATCCTTATCGCTGGGCTGTCGCGGCGGACGATAAGCTGGTTGAGGTCTTTGATGAGGCAAGTGGCAACACGTACTCGTACTTGCCGCCAAAGCAGCATGCGGTGGTCTGGGGCGCGATCCGGATGACGAGCATTGAAGCGCGTAACCCACAGAACTGTTGGACCGGCTTAATTCACGAAGATGTTGCAATCAGCCTGCGTAACAATCACGTCGGTGTGCGTTCAATCATGATGGTTGATCCGGGCAAACTCGCAAATGAATAGAAGTTCCGGCTAGGCAGCTTAAGAGTGGATCTGGCAGTCGTCATCGTCACTTGGAACAACGAGGCGGTCATCGTCGATGCGTTGCGCAGCCTGCAGGATGATCTTTGGGCGAGCGCATTGCGACACGAAATCCGGGTGGTTGATTGCGCATCCACTGATTCCACTGTCGAGGTGATTCGTCGGGAATTCCCGGCCGTGAAATTAGCGGTCTGCGATGAAAACATCGGCTTCGGACGCGCCAATAACCTCGCCATGCGATCAATCGGATTCGAGCGGCCTGACAGTGTCAAAGACTTGCCGTACGCGGTCTACCTGTTGAATCCCGATACCGTGACCCATCCTGGCGCTACAAAAGCCTTATTTGAAGCGCTCTTTGCCGACGCCAGCAACGGAGTCGTTGGCGCGCAATTAAGTTTCGCTGACGGCAGCTTCCAACATAGCGCCTTTCGTTTTCCCGATCTGCGACAAATTTGGACGGAATTATATCCAACGCCCAGTCGCTGGATTGAAGGAACATTCAATGGGCGCTACCCAAAGTCAAGCTACGATGCGTCAGTGCCCTTCGAGGTAGATTTCGCCTTGGGTGCTACCATGATGCTGAGACGTGAGGTATTGCTGGACGTCGGACTCTTTGACGAACAGTTTTTCCTTTACTGCGAAGAGGTCGACTGGCAGTGGCGGATACGCGGACAAGGCTGGCGTATTCTCTGTGTCCCGCAAGCTCGTATTACCCACCTTGGCGGAGGGAGTTCGTCTCAAGCGCGTCCGGCGAGCCTTTTCAATCTTTGGAAGAGTCGCTTGCAGCTTTACGATAAGCATTACTCGCCCTGGAAACGCTGGATGGCTCGGCAGCTTGTGGCCCGGGGCATGCAAGGTCGGATCGCGTCAATTCCTGCTAGTGCAAGCGATGTGATCGACGCCTGCAAGCAAGTGATTGACCTGGCGCGCTTATGACACCGCTCACTGCGATTGTCCTGACCTACAATGAAGCTGAGCAAATTCAGGCCTGCATCGAAACGCTGCGTTTCGCCGACAGAATCCTGGTTTTCGATTCGTTCAGCAGCGACAACACGGTCAGGATCGCACGGCAATCCGGCGCCGAAGTCATACAGCACACCTTTGTCAATTACGCGGATCAGAGAAACGCAGCGTTGAGCGCGGTCGAAGGCCAGACAGAGTGGGTCCTCTTTGTTGATGCTGACGAACGTATCAGCTCTGAACTGGCTGCCGAAATCCGCGACAAGCTGTCGCCTGCGGAGATCGCGGGTTGGAAGTTGCCGCGCCACAACTATATATTTGGCAAATTGACGAAAGGCGCAGGTTGGTTTCCGGATTACCAGACGCGGCTGCTGCGGGTTGGAAAAGCACGCTATGACCCGCAACGGCAGGTGCATGAAATTGTTCTGCTCGATGGTCTGGTCGGTGTGATGGACAATCCGATTGTCCATTACAACTATAACAATCTCGCTCACTTCAAGGACAAACAGGAGAGTTACGTTCGCTACGAGGCTCGAGTTCTGTACGAATGCGGGATACAGCCGAAGGCGCGCAACTTTGTCGTGCAGCCGCTGCGCCACTTCTATTGGCGCTACGTCACGCTAGGGGGCTACCGAGACCAGTGGCATGGCTTGAGGCTGTCCCTACTTATGGCGTGGTACGAATACCAAAAATATCGTCTGCTGGCCGAACTGGTTTCGTCAGGTACGCCCTAGCGCGACGTCAGGACGGCCGACCTATTCTGTCGCGAGAATTCCGTATCCGCCGTTGTCGCGGCGATACACGACGTTGACTTGCTCGGAATCCGCATTCATGAACATATAGAAGTTGTGGTCGAGCAATTCGAGCTGCTCGATTGCTTCCTCTTCGTTCATGGGGATCATCTCCAGCGCCTTGCGGCGGACGATCACCGTCTGCGCTACAGCTTCTTCGCCGTCAATTGTCTCATATTGTGGCACATCTTCAGCGACGTCTAGCTCGGCAACGGTGGCCCGATATTTATCCCGCACACGCTGATTCTTGGCCTTGCGCTTGCTCTTGAAACGGTCGATTTGCCGGTGCAGTTTGTCAACGGCTTTGCTGATTGCGAAGCGAATCGTGTCGCGGTTCTCGATGTTCATTTTCTCTTCAGCGCGCAATATTGCGCCGCGCGCGTGTTGCACAGTTATCTGGGCAATTGCCAGATCAGCGCCACGGTGAGTGCGGATGATGGACAAGTCTACGCCGATGTGAGAGATATTCGGCAGATAGCGATCCAGTTTGTCAATCTTTGATCGGGCATACAGATCAAGCGACTCTGTGATTTTGATGCCGTCTCCGTGAATGCTGACATCCATTGTCAACCTCCTGATAATTCAATAATTACGCCATGTATCCAGTAATACCGGACTTGTTGTCAAATAGGCCGTTTCTGCACGACAAGCATGCCATATACCTTGTGAAATTCCTCAGGCATAGCTAACCGTAAGCCCATAGACCGCCTTCGCCCTTTCACTTTTCAAGGCACGTGCGCACTCACTCAAGGTGGAGCCGGTAGTTACCACGTCATCAATCAACAGAATCGATAGCCCTGCAACCTGGTCCGATGCCTCAAATGCATTCCTCACGTTTTCCATCCGTTGCTCACCGCTTAGGCGCGCTTGTTGGTCCGTTTCGCGTATGCGGCGCATCAAATTAGTTCGGCAGGGAATAGCCAAATGTTGGCTCATGCAACTAGCGAGCAGCGCCGACTGATTGTATCCCCTTTCTTCTCGGCGCCTTTCTGCTAGTGGTACCGGCATGATTAGATCAATGGGCCAATGCGTTTGATCATATGTGCGCTTCAACCGTTCCGCCAAGTGCGCAGCCAATCCTGTGACACGGTCATATTTGAGTGCTCTAATGGCTTGCCCCAGTAACCCATCGTAAATCCCGGTTGACGCCAGACCGTGCAACGCTCCGCTCGAAACAAATTGAAATTCTAGGGGATAACTCTGTAGTTCCTTCAGGCACTCGTTGCAAAAACGAAAATCGACGCGGCCACATCCGCTACATGTAGGCGGGAATACCAAGTCAACCAGCCAGTTCCCAAACTGCGACAACCGCGATTCGATGACCGGATTGAGCCGGTTTATTTCACTTTCGAAACTGAACATTTCAACCAAATGCTCCCTACTTGCAACCTACCAATTTCGTGCCTTAAATTGACCTCAATTGTATCATAAAAGCATTAGGCAAAGGTGGGACCAATCTACCTACGGAGAAGCCATTTACTCACGCAGTTCCTATTGTCCCATGACTGGGGTATCGGCCTAGCGATCGTGGTATAGTTAAACGCGTAACTGCAATTCGGTCGATTGACCAACGATTTGGAGCGATTCGCTTTGGAACGTATTGAGCGTTCGGGATTGGCATTTTATCGCAATCGCCAGTGGCAAAGCCTGTCGCACGGCATATTCACACGTCTTGGCGGCGTCAGCGGGGGCCATTGGACCTCGCTGAATGTAGGTCGCAACAACGGAGACGATTGCGCCGCCGTCGGAGAGAACCACCAGCGCATGTATGGCGCGGCGAAAGTGCGCGGCGACCGCGCGACAACGACCTGGCTGGTTCATGGTACGGATGTCGTCGTGGTGGACGCGCCGCCCAACGGAAGGAGCTGGCTGGCAAAGGCAGACGGCATGATCACGGACCAACCTGATCTGCCGCTGGTGATGCGCTTCGCCGACTGTGTGCCACTGCTCATGTACGATACGGTAAAGCCGGCGATCGGATTGGGGCACGCGGGTTGGCGTGGCACGGTGAGCGGTATGGCGGCGAAAATGGTAGAGGCAATGCAAAACGCCTACGGCAGCAGTCCTGCGGACATTCAAGTTGCCATTGGTCCGGCGATCTCTCGGGCAAATTATCAAGTTGGTAGTGAAGTAGTAGACGAAGCCCAAAAGTATTATGGCGAGGCGTCAGGGGTGGTCTGGCATGATCCTAACGACGGCGCTGCCTACCTCGATTTGTGGCTGGCAAACCAATTGGATTTCCAGGGGATGGGTGTGGAAAACGTCAAGGTGCTGCGCCAATGCACATATGACAATACCGACGAATTCTTCTCACACCGCGCGGAGCAGGGCAAAACAGGTCGATTTGGGGTCGTGATATCATTGTGAGCGTCGCCGACAACATCAAGCGCGTCGAAGATTCAATTGCATCTGCCTGTGCCAAGATCGGCAGGAATCCGGCAGAAGTGACGCTAATCGCTGTCAGCAAGCAGAAGACTGCCAAGGACATTGTATCCGCTTCGTCTGCCGGAATAAAGCACTTTGGCGAGAACCGTGTAGAAGAGGGCATAGAAAAGATTGAGCTCGTCAATAATATGGTGGCAGAAAGCATCACTTGGCACATGGTTGGTCACGTGCAGAGCCGCAAAGCCAAACGTGTACTCCCGCTTTTTGACGTGGTACATTCGGTTGACAGCTTGCGTTTGGCACAAAAGTTGTCGAGTTTGGCGGGAGCACAGAAGCAGACACTTGATGTTTTGCTGGAGATAAACATTTCGGGAGAAGCATCGAAATACGGTTTTCAGGGTTATAATTGGTGTCGTAGCAACTTGGTCAAGGAAAGATTGTGGCAAGATATTGGCGGTATTGTGCAGCTATGTAACTTGCGCGTGAAAGGACTAATGACGATGGTGCCATTTGGCGCGGGTTCTGACGAAGTCCGTACCATTTTTGCCAATCTATTTGCCTTGCGCGAAGAGTTAGCAAGCGTGTTTGCTATTTCGCTGCCGGAATTGAGCATGGGAATGACGGACGATTATCAGATTGCTATAGAAGAGGGCGCGACCATGGTCCGAATTGGCCGTGCGATTTTTGGTGTACGTAATGTATAGTTTAGGTCGACAAAGAAAGGTTAGATGACCTATGGAATCGATTTTTCTGGTTATTTTCTGGGCACTGCAAGTCTATCAACTGATCCTCTTGGCGCGAGTGTTGATGACTTGGATACCGAATCTCGACTACGACAACCCGATTGTGCGGTTTCTGATTCGGGCGACGGAACCGGTGCTTGCGCCTATCCGCAACGCTTTGCCGCAAATGGGCGGCATTGATCTAAGTCCCTTAGTTGTCTTTCTGGGAATTAGCGTCCTGATGCAGCTGATTTTCTAGGCTGGCTGTACCGCTTCGCACGCAGATTGTTTTCAGGTTGGTGCGGAAACGGGTGGCTTCGGCGATTCTCACATTTTCAGCAGGATTCTGCCGCAATTGTTGCAGTTGACGAGAGCATTGTGCTGCTTGATGGCGGCAAGAACGGCACCGTCTTGTTCAATGCCGCAAATGGTGCAAGACCTGTCGCGTAGAACGGCGACCGGGCGGTTAGCTTTGGCTTTTCTCATGTTGTCATAAGTCTGCATCGCCTCGGCAGGCGCCTTTTCAAGGGCTCTTTTGCGCTTGGTCATCAGGCGCTCGATTTCGCCCGAAAGAGCGGTCTTCTCATTTAGCAGGCTTTGCTGCTGTCTGTCATGTTGTCCCTTGGTTTCTTCCAATATCTGCGTGCTATCGTCCATTTCTTGGCTTACATCGTCACGCGCCATCATCAGTTGCAAAAGCTGATCCTCAAGTTGCGTCTGCCGACGCGTTAGAGACTCCATTTCCATCTGCATGTCCTGCAGTTCCTTTGGGTTCCCCACACTGCCGCTGTAAAGTCGGGTCTCGGTTGCCTTGCGTTTCTCGACGACCGCTTCGATCTGATTTTCCACGTCCTTGACAAGTTTTCCGTTGTCATTCAGCGCTGTTTCGGCAATTGCAAATCCTTTTCTGGCTTGCCGAAGCAGTTCATCATTTTTAAGTTGAGCGTTGACGGATTTCAAGCGCTTGGTGCGTTCAATTACATCGAGTTCGATCGATTGAATTTCGTATAGTGCGCGCGCTATTTTCATGATCGGATTCCTCAACTCTCTGATAGAGTATGTTCAGCGCCCTCTGAGATTGTGCATAATTGTAACCGATTGGCAGTTCGATTCGAAACGAACCCGGGAGCGATTCTATAGTCTGGGGCGGGACTCGCTCGCGATTGGTCTCGATCCTCGTATCACAAAGCTAGTTACGTCCAATGACAGTATAATTTAGCCTAAAGCGGCCTTGCCCTGGAATAGCGAGAATGCCGATTCTCAATTCAACGCCGACTGGTCGACGGTTGGAAAGACTAACTATCACACTAGTCTGTTTGTATCTATTGTCGCCATTCGGCGCGACATTCAATGGTGTGGTCATTCCCGACGCCCATCTAGCAACCTATGGGCTAATATTTGCGGTGCTAGCGGCTTGGTTTGTCGGTCGCGTTCACAGGCATTGGCGTTGGCATCGAACCGCGATGGATCCAGTTCTACCGCTGTGGCTGATGGCAATTGCGGCTTCCATGCTGGCAAACCCCGATGCCTTAGCCCGCAGCCTCATCGCTCTTTGGTTTGTCGCCGCATACATCGGCGCCTGGCACCTTCTGCACGACTGGATCGCGAATCGGCCAGACGCCATAGAGTTGCTTGTGGACGGTGTGCTCGGCGCCGGTCTGATGGTGGTCACCTTTAGCGCAATACAAATGGCGCATTCGGGCAACTTGCTGCAGCCGGTCAGCGTCATCGGCAATGCCAATGCATTGGGCTCGGTCCTGCTAGTGATTGTCCCACTTGCCTTGCGCAAGACATGGCGCGCTCAAGCTGGCGCCCAAAAGGCCGTTTGGTCCCTTTACAGTGCCATTGCGCTCGCCAACCTTGTCCTCACGCTGTCGCGCGGGGCCTGGTTCGGACTGATCGCCGCGCTCGCCACGCTCTTACTGCTGTTGCTGACTCATCATGGATTGCTCTCTCCCTCAAGTCTATTGGCTTGGTGGGTTAAGCGGAACAAACGAGTACGACAGCTCGTCCGCGGCTTCTCGTTCGTCGGAATATTCTGTCTGGTCGGCATGTTGGCTTTGCTAGTCAATTCTTTCACGTTGACGGAACGAAGCGCCAACCGTCGTACAGAGATCTGGCGGTCGGCACTGCGTCAATTCTCGGATGCGCCCTTGACAGGCAACGGATTGTTCACGTTTGGCAGGAACAGCGGCCAGCATATTTCCATTCCGCCTGCGCAGAGTTACGCGCATGCGCATAATCTGCCGCTTAATGTCGCCGCGGAGATGGGAATCCTTGGCTTATTGGCGTTAAGTGCGACGATCGCCCTGATAGTCCGTCGCTTACGTCGTGTTTGGCGCGCCAAAGCCGGTGTTCATCGCAAGGACTGGATCTTCTTTGTCGCGCCCATCGTGGGACTTGCCGTTCATCATCTATTCGATTTCACCGCCATGATGCCTGCGGTCGCTTTGCTCGGCATAATATCCCTGGTTCTGGCTCTTGATCCAACTAATAGCAAGCCTCTCTTGTCAGCGAGGTTGAGTATGTTTTGCGCTGTGGGGCTGATGTTGCTCTGGATGTGTCTGTTGACCGTCGGTCACCGAAATAGCGAGATCAACCGCCGCTACATTGCCGCGCTACGACTGGCAACTTCGAGCGATTTGGAAGGCCCAGTAAGCGATAATGCCCAGCGATACCGACAAGCGCTTGATATTCTGGACGAATTGATCGCCAGCGATCCGACTATGCCCGTATATCACCATCAGAGCGCACTCCTTTGGGGCCTTCTAGCGGCAGCCGGAGACCACAACGCCATAGACCGGGGAATCCAGGCATTTGAGCGCTTTCAGGCATTGGAGCCCAACAACGCCATCTCCTGGGCAAATCTTTCGGTGCTGCAGTGGCAATCGGGCGACTTGGGTGCCGAGATCCATTCTATGAGGCTAGCGAGTAGGCTGGCGCCGCGATATTTGCTGTTTCCGACAAGACATTTCCAATATCGCAAAGACTACCGGATCATGCCGGTTAAGCTGCCGCATAATCGTTTCAATCAAGATTTCACGCGATATCAGTTTCTGCGTGAGTCATTGCCAGTAACGTTTTTGCCTCAGATATCCTGGAGCTTCCAACGGCCATGAGAATGCGCCTAATCAAACTGATGCTCGCGATATTATATCTCCCGATATGTCGTCGGCAGGATCTTCAATGCCGCAGCCACTAAATCGACTGACAGCTGAACGTAGCGCCATTATCATCCTCTTTTTGCTGGTATTTGCTATGGCATCGCGAATCAGCGTGGATACCGACATGTGGTGGCATCTGCGCAGTGGACAATACATCGCAGAATCTGGACAATTCATTTACCCGGATCCCTTTTCTCATACCTTCACAGACGTCGTCCATTTGAACCATAGCGCCCTATCCGACGGTGCGATGTTCGCGATCTGGCAGCTTTTCGGTTTTGCCGGCATTAGCGTAGCCACTGCGATTTTGGCGGTAGCCGGCATGTTATTTGTCTTTCTCACCAGCCGCGGTTCAGCGTATCCGCGCGCTTTTCTGCTCGTTTTGGGTGCGGCAACCGCCGCTGTATTCTGGTCACCGCGTCCGCAGATGTTTTCGTTTCTGTTTGCATCCGTTTTGTTGTGGATCCTGCGTGACCTAAAAGCCAACAGGCGTGACCGTCTGCTGTGGATCTTGCCCTTGCAACTGATTTGGTGCAATACGCACGGCGGTTTCATCATCGGGTATCTAATGATTACGGTTTTTGTCCTAGGTGAATCCCTTAACTCCGTTTTCGGAACGGGCGAACGCTGTCTGTCGCCCATGCATATTCGAAAACTTGTGCTGCTGTCCGTCGCATCAATTCCCTTGCTTGTCTTGAATCCGCTAGGCGTTCGCGTATACGGTGTGCCTTTTAGCACGATTGCGATGCCCGAATTGGGCCGCTACATCCAGGAGTGGCAGCCGCCCGATTTCGGTCTGCCGCACACCTGGGGCGTTATCGTGTTGCTGGCGCTGGTTCTGGCGGCAATTCGTTTTAGCGAGCGCAAGTTTGACTGGACCGAGTGGATTCTGCTTTGTGGAAGCGCCGCAATGGGATTGTTGGCAGCCAGAAACCTTGCCCTATTTGCCATCGTAGCGGTGCCAGTCGCCTCCGATCATCTGGACTACGTCTTGCAACGTAGAAAGTGGGTCATCCCATCTCGAGACATCGAAACACCGAAGCGCGTCATCTTGAACCTGTGTCTTATCTTCTTGGTAACAAGTGGCGTTGCATTGCGCTTGCGACATTTGTTTTCAACCGAAACCACGAATGCGGGTCTGATGTCCGCGTTACCGGTCGCTGCGGTGAAACAGTTGGATTCCATGGAACTAGAAGGCAATATGTTCAACAGCTACAACTGGGGCGGTTATCTCATGTTTCACAAGCCGCAGCATCGCGTGTTCATCGACGGACGCAGCGATCTCTACCGGTCGTTTCTTACTGACTATTACCGCATTGCCACAGCGTCAGTTGACTGGCGACAGGCATTTGACACCTGGCGAATCGGCTTCGCCGTGATAGAAAGCGAAAGTAGACTTGCCAGCGCCCTATCTTCAGCGCAAGATTGGCAGACAGTCTATGAAGATCCGCTTGCCAGCATTTTCGTACGTCAGATGCCGTTGACCAATGGATGATCTGTCATGAGCTCCCGCATTGCAGGCACCCGGTCGTCGCTAACCGACATGCGCGTACTGGTTTTGCTTTACCTAAGCTACCGGTTCATGATGCTCTTGGCATACCAGCCGATTCTAACGGAGGACGGCGAGACAGGCATTGGCGCCGGTGGTGATCGGCAATTTCACTATCGCCTGGCCGAGCTGGCCGATGATGGAAGATTGCCCTTCCGAGACTGGTGGAGTGAGTTCCCGCCGATTTGGCCGGCAATCTCCACGGGCGTATATTTGCTTCTCGGCGAGAATGTCAACTACACCGGCTGGTCCTTTGTACTGGGAATGCTGCTGCTTGCATTTGAAGTGGGGAATTTGCTGTTGGTGCGGGCTATCGGCTGCTTGCTACATGGTGAATCCACAGGAACAAACTTGGCGTGGATATATGCGATCTCCGTGGCGCCCGCCATATTCATGTGGTGGAATTCCGACAGTATGATGAATTTCTTTTTCTTGCTCGGCATCTATTATTTGATGAGGCGGCAGGAGCCGCGGGCGGCGTTGGCAATAGCTGCCGGCATCTTGGTAAAGTTCCTGCCCGCGCTGGTATTCGGGGCGCTGATTCGCTATCGACAGACAAAAGCGATCATGCGCTTCGCGATCATTTGTGCTTCTGTGGTGGTTGTGGCTTATCTTCCGCTGTTTGCCATCAATCACAATTTGACGTCCTTCTCCTTGCGAGCGCAGGCCGAAAAGCCAAGTTCGCAGACGATTTGGGCGTTGCTAGACGAGAATTTCTCGACTGGCAACATTGGACCTGTCGAAGACCGCTTGCGGGCGCCGGGCACGATCGAAAATGGAGTTGGGAATGCTGCAACGATCCCCAATTGGCTCCGGCTAGCCATCGCGGCTGGCGTGGGGATGTCGATCTTCGTCACAACACGACGCACTGATGAACGCGGCCTGATTGCCTTTGTGGGGATTACCTTGTTGGTATTTTATCTGCAGGCGCAGGCTTGGAGCGCGCAGTGGGTGACCTTGATCATACCGCTGACCTTACTCGTTTTCCCCAACGTCCGCGGCGTAGTGGTGACCATCGTTTTGAGCTTGCTGGCTTTTGCGGAGTATCCCGTTCTCTGGAGCCGAACAGGCGATCTGGAGCCGCCTGGCCAAATGGGCGGCGAATGGTTCGTACCCTGGGTACTGATCGTGCTCGTCCGCACTGGATTGCTTGCGACTTTGGCCATGGCCTTCTACAAAGTCTTAAGAGAGCAATCAGCGACCACTGATAATAGCGAGCAAATGACGCAATGAAAATGCGACGCCGGATGCGAGCGCTGGAAGACTTACTGGCTCAATTGGGTTCAAAAGACTTCGATACGCGGGAGTTTGCGCTGTTTCAACTTGGACTCATACTTGATCGGAGCAACCTGGCAGAAGGCGACGAGTTGGCAACGCGCAATTTGTCACGAGAGCACTTGCGGCTACGCCTCCCCAGAGAAGCTCAGGCATTGGTCGCCGAACAATTGTCACAACTCGCGCTTCGGTCGAAAGAGAGCAGGGCAAGCGCGCTTTGGACCATGGGCAAGGTTGACGGCGCTGCGCTATTTGGGCAGCTGTTGGCACTGATTAGCGCTTTTGGCAAGCAGCTGAAGGATGAGGAAGCTTACCAGGCATGTCGTGCGCTTAACAAATGCCTGGAAACCGGAGACGATTTCTCCCACTCTAATCGCAAGAGCCTGCGCGATGGAAACCTTGGGACCATTCTGGAACGATGGCGTCTCGGCAGCGACAAACGTCTGCAATTGACCGCGAGCAAAGCGATTGCCGCTATCGAAGGTCTGGATGATTGAGACCATGAACAGGCTGTATAGTCCGGTAGCTTTTGCATTCGTTGCGCTGCTGCTGGCGTGGGTGATGGCAAGACTATTCGTCAAGGGACCGAATTATACGGACAGTTTCTAAAATCTAAACGTTGCCAACCGTCTGTACGCGGACGGCGAGCAATGCCGGTGGCCGATAATTGTCAGTTTATCAGTTGGATTGGCACGGTGACTGCGCGCCAGAAGAATGAGACTAAAAGCGCAACGCCGTACTCTTGCGCTATAATAGGTGGAGCGAAAGGCAGTTCGACCACGGAATAGGGGAAAGATGTCAAGCCTGTTCGATAAGATCAATACACTAGTTAATGCCCAGGTCAACGACCTGCTGGGCAGGAATCCCAAGTCTTCCTTGGCCCGCATCAAACTGAAAGCCGAAGAGGCGGAAAAGAATCCAGGTCGATCGGTACAGTCACTGCGACAAAGGCTGGAAGATGCGATAGACTACGAAGATGATCTGCAAGCGAAGAATGATTCACTCATGCGCGAAGCGGAAGATCTGGATCAACAGGTTGATCGGATACTGCAAGCGGGCGACGAATTCGGCGCGCGACGCCTTCAAAACCAACTGAACTTGAAACAGCAGCAGTTGGCAATCGCGGAATCCGAATTGCGCGATCATCGACTGCTGACACAGCACATGATGCAGGAGATGGCGACACTCGAGATGGCATTGGACGGCCAGGAACGAAGCGCGCAGTCACGAGCTGTTGCGGCTGGCCGAGAGTCGGCGCGCAAACGTATCCCGGTTGAGGATGTTCGTGACGGTGTGGCTTCCAAAGTCCAAAATAGCACGGTACTTGGTGCGGTAACTGACAAACTTGACGAAGCGCGCTCCAGCTTGGAAAACCTGCTAAATAATTCACCGGTTCCCAAACCTTCGCAAATTACCGGTCACTACGAGCGATTCGACGTAGTAGTTGATGAAGAACCCGATCCCCGGCCAGCAAAGCCCCGCAAAAATGACAAGCCTGCAATGGATACAAGATTATCGCGCCTCAGCAAGCCCGATGACGAGATAGATTCGGCTTGAGCTTGTAAGCGATCATAAGGTTGTAGCATCGTCTGTTGCTCCGAGCCGTGCGGCGATGTCGTCCATGGACCGTTCGATATGCGGGAACGCCAGCCAAGCGCTCATCAAACCGAAGAGCCCGCCCGTGACAAGCCGATAGACTGGTTCCGTTTCTCTGACTTGCCAGAATTCAAATGGCGGATAGCTTAGCAGTTGGCTGAAACCATCCAACGCGATCGGCCCCAAACCTACAAAGAGGTAAATCAAGAGTGGCAGTGGGCGGATCCGCCAACGGTAATGCCAGTAAATGAGCCCAGCAACAAACATCATTGTGTAGATTGCCAGGTCACGCGCGCAGAGGCTGGTCTTATAGCCAAGGGTTTCGTCGCCGATGAAGTGCCTGGAGGCGAATTGCTGCGCTACGCTGAAGACCTGCAAATCGTCAAGTGAAGGCGTTAAAGTCGATGAATCGCCGTAATAGGCAGTTTGCCAAAATCGATATTGATCGAGGAATCTAGGAGACTGCAACGCGTATTCTTCAAAGGGCTTGTAGTTGGTACCGGCCGCGCCACGCGGGTAAAACGCTTGCTCACCGTACAGAAATGGCGACCGAAAGGCGAACTGATGGCAAAAGGGGCTGTAAATCGTATAGATAAAGTCAGCAGGACCATATAGGCCCGCCTTGGCCAGGGTCGGCGCCACCCAGGGCAAGCTGATGTATATGCCTAGGATGCACATCACAATCCACAACCACTTGCGCGCAACCATAATTGCCAAACTGCGGAGCCACGAGGAGACGGATATCACAAGCGTATTCATCTAGCCTAATCGATCAAGATTTATTTGTGAGGTCGTCAACTTCCTGGAGCAATTGTTTAGCGCTCACAGGTCCATAGTGGATCTTCTGCACGGTCATCCGCGAGTCAAGCAGAATCGTTGTCGGTACCCCACGAATAGCGTATCTGGAAGCGACCTCGAGTTTTGGATCAAGCAGCACGGTAAAAGTGAGCCCCAAGTCTTTAACCCATTTTCCCACAGATAAGAAGCTCTCAGCAAGGTTAATTCCAATTAGCCGGGCCGACTCGGGATTAGACTCGAACAGGGCTTGCAGCTGCGTCATTTCCGCGCGACAGGGTTGGCACCAGGTCGCCCAGAAGTTGAGTACGGTTGGACCTGAGGCTTGTCCCAGCGTGAAGTTTTCTAAAGTATGCGATTGCAGCGTGAATACTGGCGCCTTGGAACCGACTGTCAATACAGCGGTCGAACGCCCCTGTCCAGATCCAAGACTGTTGACGTCCTGACTCGGCAGACCATTGCTGCGCAAAACGGCAATAGCCGCGCCCAGACAAAGGATCGCGACTACTAAATGAACCAGCTTCCTAATCTCGGACATCCTACGTGGTAGAGCCCCAGACAAATCGTCTGCTAATGCTCCGGGAACATGTCATCAAAGAGTTCCCGTAGCTGAGGCTCGGTCATAATCCCGAAGTGCTTCGCCCATATGACGCCGTCGCGTCCAATGATGTACGTGCTGGGCCGTGTCTGAACGACATAGCTGTCGTTTATCTCGCCGTTGTCATCCAGCGCCAAGGGAAAGGTCAGGCCAAATTCGTCGCGAAACTCTCTGATTGCGGCTTCGGTATCATTGTAGGCGATGGCCAGAATTACGAATCCCTCTTCGTGCCACTCTTCATAGGCTTTCTGGAATTCCGGCATTTCCCTCCGGCAGGGACCGCACCAGGTGCCCCAGAAATTGAGCAGCACTACCTTGCCGCGCAGCTCTGAAAGAGCCACTTCTCGGCCGCCAACCGTAGTAATCGAAAAATCGGGCGCCAGATTGCCTTCTGCCAGACCAACTGCCGGACCCAATTCACTTGCGATATCGGTAAGACTGTTGAGCGCGTTTTCCGCTACCGTGGCCAGTGTTCCCAAGACTCCGGCACCTTCTTCGTTTGTGTCTTCGTCAATCGGTATCGTGAGCGGCTGTGACTCTCTCACCTTGACGCGGAATCGCCCGTCCGCGTCCGTTTCTACCTTTTCCAGGACGACGCGATACAGACCGTCCTGGTCAAGCGTTACCTGGATCAGCGGATAGTACATGTCATCTGCGACCAAGCTGTTTGCCTTGTTGGATGTCGCGAGCAACGTATCTGTCGGTGAGAATAGCGTCACCACGAATTCCGGTACTTCGCTTCCCACCCCTCGGACTTCGACGTCGATAACTGTTCCTTCATCTGCATGGAACAGGTACTGCAAGCGGGAAACGCTCTCCGTGAAACGCCCACTTGCGCTTTGATTGATGGCCACAGGCGTCAATGTCCCACTCAAGCAGGGCCCGACATGGCTAAACCCGACGCGTCCCTCAAAGAATCCGACGCCGCATTCTTCTACGCGAAACGTGAAATCGGCGAAGTCACCCTGGGAAAAGGTCTGGCTCAAACTTTGCAATTGGCCGCTGGCAACCAGAAGACCGATGACAATTAGCAGCGTACCGCTGAATAGCTCGATCTTGTGCATGTGTCGTTGCAGCCGCCGCAGGATTCCCTGAGCGCTGTTCATCAGTAGCGCCGTGATAACAAATGGTATACCAAGTCCGATTGAGTACGCTGTCAGCAGCAGCATGCCTTGCACGATGTCGCCGGTTGTGGCTCCCGTAGCCGCAGCCACGGTGAGAATAGTGCCAAGCAGCGGACCGATGCAGGGCGTCCAGCCGGCAGAGAAAACCATGCCCATAAAGGCGGAACCAAGCAGCCCCTCGCGGCTCGACTGCGCGACATCGCCGCGCGTGTCGGAGTATATTATCAGATCAAGTCGGTCGAGCACACGATTCCAAAAGACCGCCGGCTGGGAAAATGCGCCATTCACGAACATGGCAACGACAAGTGCCGCGATGAGCGGCAAAGCGATAACGATCTGCTCGACGAATCCCCAATAAATCGCGGCGCTGACAGCAATGGCGACAACGATGCTCAACAAGACATTGTCAAGCAAACCGGCATTGCTTTTGGTGCGCAGCCAGCGGAAGAATCGTGGTAGCAAGCCCATAAACTGCAGGCCAAAGAAAATGATGACAACGCCGCCAATGCGGCCGAGGCTTTCGGTAAAGGTGCTGACGAATTGCCCGGCGATACTAGCGAGAGCCGTCGTGAGAAAACCGATCAGGACGAAAACTACCGTGAAGCCCAGCACAAACGCGAGGCCGTGCAACAGCATCTGCAGGCGCATGGCAACCCCAACTGTGGTGGTACCGCCTGCCGACGTCTGTCGAGCGACATTGTGGGTCAATCTTCCGCCCATATAGCCGATATAGGCCGGCACCAGTGGCAGCACACAGGGCGAGATAAAAGAGAGAAGTCCCGCCACCAAGGCTAAACCAAATGTGACATTTTCCATTGCTGTATTTGCCTCTTTGATAACTAACTTATTCTAAGGCTAGCGACAATTGCTTACGAGAAACTTGCACAAAGGTAAATTCTTTGCATACGAAGCGGTTGAAATTGCAAAGGACGATCGCGATAGGCGCGGAGACAAATTGGTGGTTGATCAGGCGCATTGGCTCAATGAAGCAATCAAAGCCTGAATCACGTCGTTTTCGCTTCTTCTACCAATTTCAAGTACAACTCACGTTCTTGGTCCTCGGACATGATCTCACCGTCTATCCAGCCGCTGCGCAGCCTGTCCAAGATGTCGCGGAAGATCGGTCCTGGCTCCAATCCGGCCCTTATCAACTCGTTTCCGCCGATTGTGCTGCGTCGATACCGCCAATCGTCCAAATAGGACTTGATCCGCTCTGCAACCACACGCTCATCGACTGCCCAAATCAAGCCCGCGCGCAATGCGGTTTCCGGCATGCTGTCGAGGAAGTACGTAATCTGACTGGCTTTGGTGGCTGCCGAACCCAGCCAATCGACACGTGACAATAGGCGCGCGAATCCCGCGATAGACTTGGACAACTCTTGTGTCAGGCACAGGCGCGCACAAATTGAAACGATATCATTTTCCGCTATCCCGGCAAAGAGCAAATGCCAGTTAAGGCGGGCCATGTCGTCAGCGCCCCCGCTCGTGATTCTAGCGTGTTCGCGCGAACGCTTGTATCGGTCGGACAGTTGCGCGCTCACACGAAATGAGTCGTGCACTGTCGAGAAAATGTTCAGCGCCCGCAGATCGGTGACGATTTGCTCGGGATACGTTTCGCGCAATATTAACTCCAATTCATGGCGAATGCGCTCTCCGCTTAGGCGCTGAATAACAGGTATCGCCTCGCGCAGCAAAACTGAGGTGTCTGATTCAATTGCAAAGCCAAAGCGGCTGGCAAATCGATTTGCTCGAAAGATGCGCGTAGGATCGTCGATAAAGCTCCGGTCGTGCAGAACACGGAGCTTCTGGCCAATGATGTCGCTGTAACCGTTGTAGGGATCGATTACTTGCCAAGGGCGTGATCCGGCTATAATTCTCAGTGCCAAAGCGTTGACGGTGAAGTCGCGGCGTTGCAAGTCCTGCAAGATTGAGCCGGGCTCCACGACAGGCAAAGCAGCCGGCGCGACGTATTTCTCTATTCGTGCGCTGGCAAAATCGATTTGTGTCGGAATCTCGCCGCTTGTCACGGACAGTTTGTTGATTGCTGCACTGTCTAGCTTCCACTTGGCAGTCCCAAAAGGTACGTGGCGATCGACGGCGCCTCCGAAGGTTCGAGAAAGCGTCTCAGCAAAGGCTATCGCATCGCCCTCTAGCACAAAGTCCAGGTCCAGTATCGTCCGCTCCAGTACCAAATCACGGACGACCCCACCTGCCAGGAAAACGGGAATGTTTTCTGAGTGCGCTTGCCCCGCAATCGTCGCGATCAACCCTGCTACAGGTTGACCCAGAGCCTTTGTTATCCGCTCTGGGGTCCAGGCGGGTCTTTCGTCTGAGATGGCGGAATTGCCCATCTGGCGATCCTATTCACTGAGCGTAATAACGAGGCAAACGCGGCCCTTACGCAACCCAAGCAAACATCAATTCCTGCCTTGTGCAACTCAAGCCGCGCTAGGTCATTTCGATCCAGGGTCCTACCAGTTCACGTTCGATCATGCTGATTGATGTGGAGAAGTTGAAGAATGCGAGCACTGCAAAGGCAATGGCCGCCGAACGATCGTCACGGCCACGCAACATGGTGAATGTGCCGGGCATGATGATCACTAGCCAGAACATATACAATATGTAGACGATCACGCGGCCGGAGCGTGGCTGATAACCCGTCGCTAGCAGCGCAATCCCTATCAGCAGTGTCACACCGGCTAGCAAGGCATAGGTCAACATCGCGCCCCAATAGTTTCCGCCGATGGCGTCTTTGCGCGTGGCAATGATGGCCGCCCACAATCCCAGCGCCAAGGAATACAAGATATGTGTGTTGAACAGAATCTGATGTATCGTTTCCATGTTTTGACCCAAACACGGCCGTCCTTACAGCAATTCTAGCACAGTGCGCCTATCCGATGGATAGCACACCCATCGCAGAAGCCAACCACACCATGGCGACCAAATTCGCTACGATAAGACCCGGACGCTGCACGTTGCCTCCGTCGGTTGCCAAATTGCCCCGCATGTCGAATTCCCAGGGAAACATCACGACGATGAGGAAACCGATGATCAGGAACGTACCCAGCCAGGGCGGGAACAATCCATAAAGAATCGCGGAGACCATACACAGCAGCGCGCCAACCAGCGACGCGAAACTGAGAAGTCGCGTCAAAGACTTGCCCAGCAACACGACGGTATTTTGTAGTCCGGCAGATTTATCCACCTCATCGTCATCGATCTGGTTATAGAATTGGCCGTATGCTGAAAACAATATCGCCGCGAGAATAACCAACCAGGCAACTTGTGGATCGGTATCGTAGGCGAAGTAGCCTGTCATCATCAAGAGACCGCTGAGCATCAACGCGTGCGACAATACATCTGTGACCGGGCGAGCCTTCAGCCGAAACGGGTGCGCCGAGTAAAGAAAGCATAATATCAGGGTCACCCCGCCAATTGCCAAAGCCCAGATTCCGCTACGGGCATAAAGCAGCAGCGCGCATACCAGCGTAAGCGTGGCAAGCAACCATCCTTCTCTTGATGTCATTACCCCGTTGCTTATGACATTCCTGCGCTTCTTTTGAGGACTAAGCGCATCGTCCGGCGCGTCCGCGATATTGTTAATCACAAATGCAAATGACATAGACAAGATGTTGGCCGCGATCACAGAAAATACTCGCCAATCGACCTCAGCCCCGGTCGCTTCTATCGCGAGCAGACTACCAATCAGGCTGAGCGGAATGGTGAATGGAACGTGTTCGTTCCAGCGAGTCAGGCGAATCGCCGCTGCGATCTTTTGCCCAAAACCTACATTTGCAGTCGCGTTCATCGACGGTCTCGAGCTGCCTCCGGGACAAGAAAAAGCAAACTAAACTTTCGGGGAAGCATAACACAACTTTGTAACCAGGTGATACCGTCCTTGCGGGACCGCTCAATAACCGCGGATTGTGTAGCGCGACCAGCGGCTGTAAGATGCGGGCCATGTTGAAGTTTTTCTGGCTCACAGTATTCACGTGCGTTTTGCTATCCGGTTGCAACCTGGGCAACATTCCGTCACGAGTGAATTCAGCGCCGTCGAATGCGCCGAATCTGCGTCTCGACGCCACCAGCGAGTCGCCTACCCCGGGCATAAACACCGTTACGGAGGATTCAACAGCGCCTGAAAATCGCGTCGAAGCTACGCCCTCGTATCCTTATGATTGTGGAACAGATGATGTATCGCTTTCAGCGCGGAAAATTGCTGCTCAGGTCGATATCGACTACGCGCAAAAAGCAGCCACCGTTGATCAACACGTTTCCTTCACGAATCGTGAAGAAGCTTCTCTGGAGTCCATCATCCTGGACGTTCAGACCAACCAGTGGGATGGCAGCTTCGTGCTTAACGAGCTATTGGTCGAGGAGGCTCCCGCCTATCATGAACTGGAGTCCAACCGGCTGGAGATTCCGTTGGCAATCGCCTTGCCGCGCGGCTGCACAATAGAGATCGAATTGCGGTTTCGCTTGCTGCCCGATGTGATTCGCGATGGCATGCGGGCGTACCGCGGTTTCTTCGGTTACAGCCCACGCCAACTTAATCTGGGGCACTTTTTGCCGAACGTGGCCGCGCGCATTAACAACGAATGGCGTATTCACAGCCCGGCAAGCATCGGAGAACAGATCGTCTACGATGTCGCGGATTGGCGGGTAGAAATTCATGTGCAGGACTTGCCGGATGATCTTCAATTGGCTGCACCAGGAGAAGTAAGCGAATTGGAACGCGGCGTGTGGGGCATCGAGTTGCGCCAATCGCGCGACTTTGCCATCAGCTTGAGCGAAAAGTTTCTGCTTCACGAGGCCGCTACTGCAAGCGGCGTATCCGTGGCCGTTTACAGCCTGAGCGATTCGCAAGCTGGTGTCAATGTCAACGGTGCAAACAGCGCATCGCATGTCTTGAAAGAGACGATAAGGGCAATAGAATTGTTTGAAAAACTTTTCGGCGAGTATCCGCGCGAGCGCTTTGTTATCGTGCAAGGAGACTTTCCCGATGGGATGGAATTCACAGGTCTGGTCTTTGTCGGTTCGGCCTGGTTCGCTTATTTTGACGGGACACCGTATAACTATCTGACGCTCATAGCCGTTCATGAAATCGCTCACCAGTGGTGGTATGCGCTTGTTGGCAACGATGCCGCGCTGCATCCCTGGCTGGACGAGGCGCTAACGACCTACAGCGAATACCTCTTTATTGAATCTTTTTATCCGGAAGACAAGAATTGGTGGTGGTCCTTTCGCGTAGCTGGTTTCTTCCCGCAAGGCGATGTCGACAGCACGGTCTACGAGTTCAATACCGCTCGTGAATACATCGACGCGATTTATTTGCGCGGTGTGCAGATGCTGCACAATCTGCGCGAAGATATCGGCGACGAGCAATTCTTCAATCTGCTGAGAAGCTATGCCAATACAGGCACAGGCAAAATCGTGAATCCAATGGCATTCTGGGGTTTGCTTTCGGCAGCACAGGCGGCATCGACGAGCCAGACGAGAACCGAATTCTTGCGCGATCCCAGTGTGGATTCGCTATATGCTCTCGAAGAAAGTGCCGACAGCTAAGAGCAACATTTTTTGTTTTACGGCCCCAATTTCGAAGTTTGGCGGGCATAATTGAGGACAGTTTCCTGATGCAAACCCTTCCGATTGATTCGCAGATCACATTTCTCTACGTCAGCGACCTTCAGAGCTCGGCAGAATTCTACGAAGAAATTCTTGGCTTTTCTCTTGTGCTGGATCAAGGCAGTTGCCGCATATATCGCGTGCTTGGGGACTCGGCGTTCCTGGGCATTTGCCAACGCGAAACCGGCGAAACAAGCCCAGTGGGACTCATTTTCACCTTGGTTACCGCGGATGTAGACGGCTGGTACCAGCGCATCACGTCAAACGGCTGGACCTGCGAGCATGCGCCGCGCATCAACGAACGGTTCCAGGTCTATCACTTTTTCGTCCGGGACCCGGACGGTTATCTGCTGGAGATACAGCGCTTCGGGTCGAAAGACTGGCATTCAATGAGTTGATGGCCTAGCCGGTGGTCTTCATGCCCGCAGCGATGCCATTGATTGTGGCAAGGGTAGCGCGCAACACCGGATCGCGATCATCAGCAAGGGGGTCAAGTTGACGCAACTCCCGCAGGAGCGCAACTTGCATGAAATTGAGCGGATCGACATAAGGATTGCGCCGTTCAATCGAGGTCTTGATTGCCGCCATATTGGATAGCAATCCGTTTTCCTGGGTAACTTCCATAATCATCGCGCTGCTTAGGGCATGCTCATTTTTGATGCGTTCAAAGAATTGGTCTCGCAGCTCCGGCGGTTCAACCAGCGAGGAATATAGCTCGGCAATGCCCATATCCGCCTTGGCAACGTCCAACTGCGCATTGTCAATGATGGCGTTGAAGAAAGCCCATTTCTGATACATCTCGCGCAGGCGATCGATTCCGTCGTTATGGCTCTCGCAGTAGCCTTGAAAGGCGCTGCCGATTCCGTACCAACTCGGCACGATGGCTCGGCTCTGCATCCAACTAAACATCCACGGGATGGCGCGCATCGCGGCAAAGCCACCTCTTTGCGTGCGCTTTGCCGGGCGCGAACTGATCTGCATCATGCTCAATTCGTTGATTGGTGTGGCTTGCTGCCAATAATCCAAAAAGCCGTCGCTCTCATAGACGAACTGGCGATATGATTCGCTGCTCAGTTGCGACAGTTCCGCCATCGTCTGCAAATAGCCGGGCGGCACGTGCCGTTCCTCTTGTGTGCCCATACCAATCAAGACTGCATTCAAGACTTGATTGAGATGACGATGGGCAATGCCCTTGTTGCTGTAACGATAGGCAATGACCTCTCCCTGCTCGGTGATCTTCACGCCGCCACGCAGAGACTCTGGCGGTTGCGATAAAATTGCGCGGTTGGTTGGCCCACCGCCCCGCCCAATGCTGCCGCCGCGACCATGGAACAATTCCAGGGACACGCCTTGATCTGCGCAGGTGCTGGTCAGGATTCGTTGGGCGTTATAGAGATTCCAGTTCGACGCCAGATAGCCTCCGTCCTTGCCGCTGTCGGAGTATCCGATCATGACCTGTTGACGTAAACCGCGCTTACCCGAACGCGCCACCAAATAGTTGCGATACTCGACGTTCTTGAACAACTGCGTCATGATCTCTGGCGCCCGATACAAGTCGTCTATGGTTTCGAACAAGGGCACGATATAGACATCATTATCAATGCCGACTTCTCGGGCGAAAAGCAGCATTGTTAATACATCGCTGGGCTGCGTGGACATGCTGGCGATGACGGTATCGATCACGATTGGGTCATAGCGCTGATGCGCTTTGCCGATCATCTGCCAGGTGCGGATGATACTCTGAGTTGATTCAGTAAATACGCTTATGTCGTTCGGGAAAAGCGGTCGACGATTGCGTATCTCGGTTGTAAGCAAGGCCTGCTTTTCGTCTTCAGGCAGTGAGAGATACGCATCAATGATGTCAAAGTGCTGGAACATCTCGTCCAGGGCCGCCGCGTGCAAGCCGGCATCTTCACGCACTTCAAGCGGAACCAGGTGCAAACCGAAAAGTCTGACTTTGCGCACCAGCCGCTGCACGGCGCCCAGCGCGGCGCGCGTGCCACGATTCTGTTTCAGACTACTCTGTACCACTAACAGATCGTCCAGCAATTCGCGGCTGGAACGGTATTCGTCGCCAAACAGCCGTTCGTGAATCCTGGACATCTGCTGACGATAAGCCTCGCCTGGATAAAAGTCGCTTGCTTCGGTACCGTCCGCAAGCGCCGAACGAAGGTCCGCGGAGACGCCGGCGTTCTCTGTATCTTGCGTCAAGTGCTGTATCAGATTCTCGACTTCCTCCAGGTAAATCTGGCGCGCGGTTTGTCGCAAGGTCGCTAGCGTCTGTAAGGTAACGTCAGTCGTAACATTCGGATTGCCGTCGCGGTCACCGCCAATCCAGGACGCGTAGCGCAATACCGGCGGCAGCTCCGACCAATCGTCGTCCGGATAAGTCTCCTCCAGCGCTTGCTGCAGATCCTCGTAGATGTCAATTACGACGTCAATAACGACCGAGCGAATGAAATAGATGCCAAACGCGACCTCGTCCGCAACTTGCTTCTTGGTGGCGCGAATGGGGCGGGTCTGCCAAAGTTCTTCGACTTCTTCCGCAAGCTCGTTTTCAAGTTTGCGCAATTCGCGCGGCAAGAGATTGTGACGGTCTCGCACTTCCATCATGCTCGCGATGTGGCGTAGCTTAATCAGGATTTCCTGGCGTTTGGCTTCGGAGGGATGCGCCGTAAACACCAGCCGAAGACGCGTCTGGTTCAAAAGCGCACGAACCTGATCGGCGGTTTTTCCGTTTTCCTTGAGGGTGCGCACCGCATTCCGGATTGATTCTTTGAGAGTGCCTTTGGCCTCGCGCTGACGAATCACGCGAATGCGCTGCAAGTCCTCGGCAATATTGATCAATTGGAAATAGTTGGAGAATGCCTTGATGAGGACGTTTTTGGATTCTAGCGGCAGCGATTCCAGACGATGCGCCAGCTTGAACGCGGCCTTGGCGTCTCCGTCCCGTCGCGCCTTGGAGACGGCCCGTATTTCCTCGACGAGGTTAAGCGCTTCGCTGCCTTCCTGCTCCTGGATGATAACACCCAGGAGGTTGCCAAGGGTTCGGATGTCGTTGCTAAGTGAAGAACTGGATAGCTTTTGCCCATCGCCCATAACAATCTCTCCGGTGGCCGGGCAGGTCTAGGGTGCCCGCTTCCCGCACTATAGTTCAAACTCGGACCCTAATCCAGAGCAAGTTGAAGCGGCTGCTCTAACAGTGCCGATCTGGTATGATGAGCTTGTTGAACGAACTCGGTATCAGTTCAATTGACCATAGGTATCTAAGCGTGCAAAAGATCGTCGAATGTGTGGCGAATTTCTCCGAGGGACAGCGAACCGCTGTCATCGACGAAATTGTCGCCGCTATAGCTTCGGTTGATGGCGCGTTTTTGCTTGGTTGGGAAAGTGATGTCGATCACAACCGGTCCGTTGTCACCTTCGCTGGCGAAGCGGCTTGCGTTGCCAACGCGGCATTTGCGGGGATTCAAGTTGCAGCGGCGCTGATTGATATGGATCGGCACTCCGGGCAGCATCCACGTATCGGCGCCGCCGACGTGGCGCCTTTTGTTCCGCTGCATAACGTGAGCATGGATGACTGTGCGCGACTTGCGCACGAGCTTGGCGCGCGCGTCGGCGAGGAATTGCAGATTCCCGTCTTCCATTACGGAGAGGCATCGATTCAGGACAATAATCGAAGACTTGCCGATATCCGCCGGGGCGGTTATGAAGGTCTGCGCGCAAGCGTCAAATCTGGCCATTTGCCCCAGCCCGATTTTGGACCGAGTCACTTGGACAAAGCGGGCGCCTGCGCCATCGGCGCTCGCGAACTATTAATCGCCTTTAACGTCTACTTATCAACAGATGACATCACTGTAGCCCGTATGATCGCACGGACTGTACGTGAGTCTTCCGGTGGCTTGCCACATGTGATGGCGCTGGGTCTATTGGTAAAAGGCGCTGCACAGGTCTCGATGAATCTGACGGACTATAAAGTTACTTCAATCCATCGCGAGGTTGAAGCCGTACGCCAAGAGGCGGAAAGCCTGGGCGCGGCAATAACCTATGCAGAATTAATCGGCCTGCTGCCAGGGGAAGCGCTCGCCGCAACGGACGCATCCTATGTCCAGATCGACAATTTCAGCCTGGATCGCGTCTTGGAGACCCAGCTCGCGCGTTGCTTCGGGCTTTCCGTCAATTGAAGCGCGCCAAAAACAGCGCTAGGCGCGCTGACTCAATTTCGAATCAGTCAATCGCTATGCGGCCGATACTGCAGCGCCTCGGCAATGTGCTGAATTTGGATGTCGGCTGAAGCATCCAGGTCGGCGATCGTCCGGCTCAGCTTGAGCACCCTGTGATAACTGCGGGCGCTCAATTGCAGCTTGCGAACGGATAACATCAAGACCTGCCGCGCCTCCGCCGTCAGCAAACAATACCGGTCGATTTCGCTGACAGTCATATCGGCATTGGCAAATAAACCCGGATGCTCTTCAAATCGGGTAATTTGCAAGGCTCGCGCGGCCTCGACTCGACTCCGGATGTCCGCAGAGCTTTCGCCCTCGCCTCGGCCCATCAACTTGTCAAAGTCCACGCGCGGCACGTTCACATGCATATCTATTCGATCCAACAAGGGACCGGATAGCCTGGTCTGGTAGCGCTTGATCTGATTGGGCGTGCAGTTGCAGGCTTGCGTCGGGTCGCCATAGAAGCCGCAGGGACAGGGATTGCGCGCGCCTACCAGCAAGAAATTGGCGGGAAAGGTGACGCTTCCCTGGGCGCGGCTGATCGTCACGACTTTGTCCTCGACTGGTTGTCGTAAAACCTCCAACACCTTAGACGGCAGTTCGTTAATTTCGTCCAGGAAGAGTACGCCGCGGTGCGCCAGACTGATTTCGCCGGGCCTGGGAATGCTGCCTCCACCTACCAGTCCGACCTGCGAGATTGTGTGGTGTGGCGCGCGGAAGGGCCTTTGCCGAATTAAGGGTTGGTCCTGCGAAAGCATGTCCACGATAGAATAGATGCGTGTCACTTCCAACGCTTCCTGCAAGGTCAGGGACGGCAATATACCGGGCATTGACCGGGCTTGCAGGCTCTTGCCGGCGCCGGGTGGACCGGAAAGCATGATATTGTGATTGCCAGCGGCGGAGACCTCCAGGGCGCGCTTGACATGTTCTTGTCCGCGGATGTCGGCAAAATCTACCAATCCATCCACGAGCGGCTCTTGAGCATTCATCGTCGATGGATCAGTGCGATAAGGCGGGATCGGATTCAATTGGTAAAGATGTTCCACCAGTTGCCCGATGGAACGCACCGGAATGATATCTACCTTTTCAATCAAGCCGGCTTCTGCAGCGTCGTCTTCCGGTACGTACACGGTCTCGATATCGTGTTGCCGGGCAGTATATACCATCGGCATCACGCCTTTGACATGACGGATGCCGCCGTCCAGAGACAGCTCACCGACGAACATCGTGTTTTCCAGGATATGCAAGGGGATTTGGTCGGTCGCTGCCAGCACACCGATGGCGATCGCCAAATCGTAAGCGGGACCGTGCTTGTTGATATCCGCCGGCGACAGATTGACGACATAGGACTTGTTGGGGAAGCGCAAGCCGCTATTGCGAATTGCGGAACGGGCGCGCTCTTTGCTTTCTCTTACGGCGATGCCCGCCAAACCTACCAAGTGAAAACTGGGCAACGAGGCGCGGGGATTGAAGTCGGTTTGCACCTCGACAATTTGACCGTCCAAGCCGATGACAGCGCAGGTGTTGACGATTGCTAGCATGAAGTCTCCGAGTTCGGCCTGTTTGTCTGCCTATATTATCAGACAATGTACCTATAGCTACATACAGTTGCTACGCTTCCAGTTGAAGGTAACACATGGAAAATTCACAGATTGATAAGTTATAGCTCTAATAGCTAGAGATTGTGAGCGTTTCTAGTCGTGGCAAGCCTGCAAGTGCGGGATAATACCGCCTGCATCCAATATCTCTCGTACTTGTGCTGGCAAAGGGGGAAAGTCGAACAGGCGGCCATCCCATTTCAACGCGGAGCTTTTCATGTCGATCTCAACAAGATCACCCGAGCTTACCAAGGGTACGATCTCGGGGCAGGGAATCACCAGCAAGCCATTGTTGATAGCGTTGCGATAGTAGATACGCGCAAAGCTACTCGCGATCACCGCCTTCACGCCGGCGTGTACCAGGCAGGTGACCGCTTGCTCGCGGCTACTGCCGTTGCCCCAGTTGCGCCCGGCAACGATGACATCGCCCGGCTTGACGTTTGCCGCGAATTCGGGATCCAGATCTTCCAACGCGTGACGCGCCAGCTCTCCAGGATCGTGGCTGACGGTATAGGTGTACTTGCCCGGGAAGATGACGTCGGTATTGACGTTGTCTCCATATTTCCAGACGCGATGTGAGCTTGTCGACATGGCTATCCTTGCGAAATCCCTATGACAGTTCTGCAGGATGGATGATGTAACCGGCGACGCAGCTTGCGGCCACGACTGCCGGATTGGAGAGATAGATCTGCGCGTCGCGTTCGCCCATCCGACCGCGGAAATTGCGGTTGGCGCTGCTGATGCAAACTTCGCCTGGCGCCAGAACGCCCATATGATTGCCCATACAGGGACCGCATCCGGGCGTGCCAATAGTAGCGCCAGCGTCAATCAGAGTAGTGATATAACCGGCTTCGCTGGCATCGCGCAGGATCATCGACGAGGCCGGGATGACAAGCAGCCGCGCGCGGACTCTCTTGCCGCGCAACACCTCTGCAGCCGCGGCGATATCTTCGAGCCGTCCATTGGTACAGGTGCCGATAAACCCCAGGTCTACCTGAGTCTCCCTGACTTCAGAAAGCGGTCGCACGTTGTCCACGGCATGTGGGCAAGAGATCATGGGTTCTATTTGTTCGAGATTGATGTGATGTTGCTCGGCATAGTTGGCGTCGGCATCCGCATATAAAGCGTTGTCCTTGAAATACGCCAGCCGCGCTCGACAGTCCAGTGGCCGAGTCCGCCGCATGACGTTCTCAAGCCAGTCCCAGGTGATGTCGTCGGGGGCGATCCAGGCGTTCTTGGCGCCCATCTCCGCCATCATGTTTGTGAGCACGGCGCGGGAATCGGTAGACAGGGAGCTCATTCCGTCGCCATCAAATTCAACAGCCTTATAGTTGGCGCCTTCCGACGACAATTGTCCAATGAGATGGATGGTCAAGTCCTTGCTGGTTACACCCGTTTTGAGTTTGCCCGTGAGCGTGAGACGAATGGTCTCCGGGACGCGCAGCCAAAGCTCCCCGGTCGCCCACAGCGCTGCAATCTCGCTACGTCCGATACCGGCGCTGAATGCGCCAAGCCAGCCGAAATGCGTGCTGTGGCTGTCAGCGCCAAGCATGGTCATGCCAGGACCCACGACACCTTCCTCGCACAGGACCTGGTGACAAATACCTCGTCCGATTTCAAAGAAGTTGCGAACGCCATGTTCACGAACAAATCGCCGAACCGCTTGGTGATTCTGGGCATGTTTCGGGCTGGGAGGGGGCACGGCATGGTCCAGCGTGATCGCCAGACGCTCCGGATATCTGATGCGCCGATGTGGAAGCTGATTGAAGATCTGCGCGATGGCGGCAGTGTTATCGTGGCTCAGGATCACGTCCGGTTCGATGACAACGACTTCAGACGACATTACGACGCTGTTGCCACTGGCACGCGCCAGTATTTTTTCTGTTGCGGTCATCGCCATGGCCAAGCTTCCGTTCGCTGCAATTCCTATCCTCTTCGAGTATGTAGAGCCCAGCGATCTTTCAGAAAGTGCTAAGACATTCTTGCTTTTGGCTAGAACAAATGTCTGTTACAATCTCAGGGTTTGTCGAATTTTCCGTCACTGGCAGGTTGCATGCTATCACAAGATCTTCAGAAAAAGCTCCGCCACAATGCCGTGGTCAACATTCTGGATGGCAGTTTTTTTGGCCTCAGCATCGTCGGACTGGCTTCCTATGTTACCATAATGCCCTTGTTCCTGTCGTTCTTGACAGAATCAACGGCGTTAATCGGTTTTGTCGCGGCACTTTTTCATATTGGCTGGCAAGTGCCACAGTTGTTGACGTCCAACTATGTCGCCGGCATGCGACGATTCAAGCCGATGGTAGTTGCCATGACCCTCATGGAGAGAGTGCCTTATTTTGGATTGGCGCTCGTCGCCTTCATGATCCCGGCGATTGGCGCCGACCTTGCGCTGCTGCTGACAGTCCTGCTGCTGGGCTGGCAATCTCTGGGCGGTGGCTTCACCGGCACAGCCTGGCAAAGCATGATCAGCAAAATCATGCCCCCGCATCGGCTGGGCACATTTTTTGGCATTCAATCGGCCTGCGTCAACCTGTTTGGCGCCGGCGGCGCCTTGCTCGCCAGCTATATTCTTGCGCATCTTGAGTTCCCACAAAGCTTTTCATTGTTGTTCTTGATCGCCGCTATCAGTCTATTGGTTTCCTTCGTCTTTTTGGCGCTTACCTACGAACCGGCAAGCGAACCCAAGGACATTGTCGAACGTGTCCCCTGGCGCGAATTCGGCCAGCGTCTTGGCTCGATTTTGCGCGCCAATGAGAATTTTCGCTGGTTCTTAATCGCCCGCAGCTTGACCTCTCTCAGTCTGACCGTGGTCTCGTTCTTCACCATTTACGGTATCCGGCGCTATCAGATGGCGCCGGAATTCGCCGGCGTCATGACCAGCATTCTGCTGGTCTCGAATACCTTGAGCAGCACCTTGGTTGGCTGGGCGGGCGACCGCTGGGGCCACAGGCGACTGCTGATGCTAGGCAACGCGGCGACGGTATTGTCGATCGTGATCGCCATGCTGGCGCCGGATGTCACCTGGTTTTACCTGGTATTTGCCTTGATCGGCATCGTTAATGCGACGCAATGGTCGACGATCATGACTATCACGGTTCAGTTTAGCTCGGTGGCGGAACGACCCTTTTATATTGGTATGGCTAATACGCTAATCGCGCCGGTAACGATATTTGCGCCGATCATCGGAGGCTGGCTGATAGATGCGGTCAGCTTCGAGTTGACCTTTACAATCTTCGCGCTGGCAGGTCTGCTATCGCTACTGGTATATCTCATCCCAATGCGTGATCCGAGTGAAATCGTGGATCGCCGCACGCATGCGAGCCTGGTCGTCGGGGATTAGTCTTCCACCGGTTGCATGAGTTCGCAGAGAATTTCGTCAACGTCCCGTATCGTTATCGGACCCAGGTCGGCAAGCGCTTTCACTTGTGCGGTTACCAGCCGCAGCACATCGTCGGGAAGTTCGATTCCCAGAGTCATTGCGCGGTCACGAATGGCATTTCGCCCCACCAGACGATGCGCGATATCGATGATCCGGCTCATACCAAAGTCATCGGGGTCAATCGCCTCATAGGTGGTTGGATTCTGCAACACGGCATTGGTATGCACCCCGGCTTTGTGATGAAAAGCCACCTCGCCCGTGATCGGCGTATTAAAGGGAATCGCGATTCCTAACTTGCGCGCGACCAATTCTTCAATCTCCGCCAACATGGGCAAGTCATATTTCGCCACCAATGACTTCTCGCAGGTGTACAAACGAGCGATCAAGGTCCCCATTGGCGTGATGCCGTTTCTTTCGCCGATCCCGAGGACCGTCGTATCGATATGCGTTGCGCCCGCCTGCAAGGCACAGTAGGCATTGGCTACCGCGCACCCGCTGTCGTTGTGGCCATGAAACTCGATGTCGCAGGTAACCACGTCTCGCAGATTTGAAATGAGGTTATACGTGCTCAAAGGATCGGCAATGCCTACGGTATCGGCGACACCGACACGATCGACGCCGGCCAGGTCCATGGCCCGATAAACAGTCATCACATCGGCGAAGTTGCTGCGGAAGGTATCCTCCGTACTGAAGCGCGTCTCGATGTCTTGCTCCTGGAGAAATGCAACGACTTTCTGACCGACATCGATGACCTGCGCGAGGCTCTTTCCGTGGCTGTATTCGCGCATGTATTTGGAAGTGCCGATATAAACGTCGGCGCCATCAACGCCACAGTCGACCGCCAGTTTGGCATCGTCCATATCGGCGCGAATATGCGTGAGTAGCTTGAAATTGCGAGGCATATCCGCCAATGCGCGGATCGCGTTAGCGCTCTGGGGGCTCGCGACCGGCGTGGAGAGTTCCATATAGTCCACACCGAATCGATCCAGCAACTGGGCGATTTCCCGCTTGTCGTCAATCGTGAAATGAGTCCCACGGAATTGCTCGCCCTCTCTCAAGGTCGAATCGATGAAATGGAATTCTTGAACGGGCGCGTTTCTGTTGTGCATAAGACTCCCTAATCAGAGCTACAGTGACTCCAGTACAGCGGTGAGCACATCAACCGCCAGCAAGTACTCATCCAGGTCGATATGTTCGTCCGGCGTATGATCAAGCGCGGAATCGCCGGGGCCGTAAGCGACGATCGGGCAGTCCCAGCCCGGCCCCGCGATGTTCATGTCCGATGTACCGGTCTTGTACAGAAATCGGGGCGAACCGCCCTTGGCGCGGATCGCGCGGCGAAAAACACGACTTAGCGCGCTGTTTTTGTCCGCGGTAACCGCCCGCTCTGCGCCGCGTGTTGAAACTGTCGCGCCGTCGCCAGGCGCCAGTTTCGCGGCCACATCCCCGGGATCAACACCCGGCGGCAATCTGAACCCGATAGTCATTTCGGCCACGCCATTGACGCCATCTTGATACGTACGGAGATCACGAAGCGACGCATCCATGCTGGCGAAGATCGAGTCGATACCCCGATTGTTTTCGGTGGCGCAGCCCCGGATTCGCAGCCAGTAATCGACCGCGCGTTCCGCGGGACTTGGCGCCTCGCCGGCGCTGTGTGTCAGTCCACCTTCCCAGCGCCAATCTACAAGTAAGCGCCCCTTGTAACCAAGCGTTATGCGATCCCACTGCGACGGCTCGCCGATCACGCAATAGTCCGGCTGGTAATTCGCCACTATATGACGCGCGCCCTTGCTTGTTGCTGCCTCTTCTTCCACAGCGCCCACCACGACTACGCGCAAGTCGTCGCGCGCTATGGCGCGTCTAGCGGCTACGGCAAAGGTGCAGAGCGGCCCCTTGGCGTCGACTGATCCGCGGCCATAAAGTGCCCGATCCTCGACCTGCACTGGCGGGAAACCGGCGAAGGTGTCAATATGCCCGAGCAGGATGACCTCCCGTGCGCCCCGGCCGATGATGCCGACTGCGTTGCCAACTTCGTCTACGTAGGCTTCGTCGTAACCTTGCGACCGCATCCATTCGACCAGGAACGTCGCTGCCTCCGCCTCTTCATGGGAGGGGCTGGAGATAGCGACCAGATCGTGCAGCAATTCTTCCGCTGCGACAGATGAGACTGCGGTCATGGCTTAGTCCAATACCTCTGCGATTGCGTCTACAACGACTTGCAACTGCTCGCGACTGATTATAAGCGGCGGCAGCAGGCGCAGCGTATTGAGGCCGGCGGGTAGTCCCAGGACTCCTTTTACCTGTAGCCCTTTCAGCACCGGCGTGACGCGTCCACGCAGCTCCAAACCGAGCATCAAACCGCGACCGCGAACCTCACGTACCGAGCTGAGGTTTAGCGCGCGCAACTGTTCGGCGAACCAGGATCCGTTGTCCGCCGCCTGTTCTACCAGCCCTTGATCGCGAAGCGTCGTCAATGTAGCGATCGCCGCGGCGCAGGCCAGCGGATTGCCACCGAAAGTGCTGCCATGTGTTGCGCGGTCGATCGGGCCGTGAGCGGCGCGCCAACTGACGACGCCCATAGGCAAACCGCCGCCAATCGCCTTGGCTATGGCAACGATATCCGGCACGATGTCCGCATGCTGGAAGCCGAACCAACGTCCTGTTCGTCCCAAGCCGGTCTGAATCTCATCAAAAACGAGCATGGCGCCCGTGCGGTCGCAGGCTTCGCGCAAAGCTTGCAGATATTCGTCATCCGCTGGATGCACGCCGCCTTCGCCCTGTACCGCCTCGGTCACGACGGCTGCTGTATCGTTCGAGATCGCCTGCTGCGCGGCCTCAATATCGTTAAACGGAATGTGAGTCACCGATGGCAGCCAGGCTTGAAAAGGCTTGCGATACTTTGGCGTCCAGGTCATGGAAAGGGCGCCGGTGGTCCGTCCGTGAAAGGCGCGTTTGGCTGCGACGATGCCATCGCGTCCCGTCAACAATTTCGCCACCTTCAGCGATCCTTCGATCGCTTCTGCGCCGCTGTTGCACAGAAAAAAGCGATTTAAGTCGGCAGGCATGATGCCAGAAAGCAAATCATATAACTCGGCACGGCGATCATTGTAAAAGGACTCGTGGCAGGTGATAAGTCGCTGCGCTTGCCCGACAATGGCTTCTACCACAGCCGGATGACAGTGCCCGAGAGCCGCCACGCCCTGGCCGCTTGTCGCATCAAGGTAGCGATTGCCGGCCTCGTCGGTGACATAAACTCCCTCGCCGCGCACCAGCGCGGTGGGTCGCTTTCCGTACGCGCCCGAACCATGTGAATCTTCCAAATCGAATAACGTGACTGCGTCGATCATGCTCTAAACCTTGTTCCTGCGCCGCACAGCGCTTTTGATACCGGCTGGTGGACGCGCCCGTCCGCGAAAATGACCCAACTAACACCGCCGTCTAGCGCTTCTCTGGCAGCTACCACTTTGCGTTTCATGCGTCCCAAGGCCCATGCTTCCGCGCTGTCAATCTGCGCGCGCGCTACTTCCGCGACAAAGGATGATTCGTCCGGGAACTCGCGATACAAGCCTTTGACATTGCTCAGGATGATAAACGTATCGGCAGCCAGCGCCCTGGCAACGGCAGCGCCGGCGCGGTCACCGTCGACATTAAGCAGACCATCTTCGCTCCTTGCCATCGGTGGCAAGACCGGAACTTTCTCCTCATTCAGCGCGCGCTGCAGCGCGTCGGCCTGCACCGACTGGATCGAGCCACTGCAATCATCGCGCACGATACGAACGCGCCCCTTGACCACGGCGCGGATCGCTTTTTTGCGTTCTCCATTGATCGCAACATCATCTCCCGAAATGCCCACCGCATTGACGCCCCGTTGCCTCAAGGCCGATACCACCCGCTGATTCGCGGTTTCCGAAGCGCGCACATAGATGTCACGCACAGAAGGGGGCGTATAACGTGAACTATGCCCGGACGGTGAGGTCAGCGATTGAACTTCTACGTCCAGCTCCTGGCACATCTGATTCATGATCGAGCTGACGCCGTGAACCACCACGAGGGCTTGCTGCCCGGCGATCGTTGCCAGATCGTCGCAGGTGGCGGGCAGGTCCAAGCCTGCGCCTCCACCGATTTTGACAACCAATAACTGATCACGAGTCATCTATGCGCCCGTCTCTATGGGTAAAGGCCCGGGAATGCCAAGCCCGCGGTCTCGTCTAGTTCTAGCATAAGGTTCATGCACTGGACGGCGCTGCCCGCTGCGCCCTTGCCCAGATTGTCCAATGCCGCCACCACCACCAGGTGCCTGCCATCAGCGTCCAGCTCGAAGCCGATATCGCAGAAATTGCTGCCCGCGACTACGCGCGGTTCCGGCAAGCGATGTAATCCGGTTTTGCCGCTGACCAGTCGCACAAAAGGCTCGTCGCCGTAAAGGCCGCGATACAGTTTCCATATATCGCGCTCGACCTGCGGCTCACTCAAATAACAGTGCGCCAAGAGGTGAACGCCGCGAACCATCTCAATGGCGGTGACGGCGAAGTCAACCGCAACGTCCGTGCCCAGCACCAGTTCAACTTCCGCTTTGTGTCGATGACCTGTAGCCTTGTAGGTTCGTACGGCTCCGCTTCGGATCGGATGATGCGATCCGGCGTTTGCTTTGTTGCCGCCTTCCGACGATCCCACTTTGATCTCGACCACCGCGCGTTCTAAGAAACCGACTCGAACAAACGGCAAAAGAGCCAGGTTGATGGCGGTCGCATTGCAGCCCACGCCGCTGACGAAGTTGGCGCCTGTCAAGGTGTCACGAAAGACCTCCGGCAGTCCGTAAACAAAGCGATCCAACCAGCGAGGCGCGGGATGATCCTCTCCATACCAACGCCGGTAACTGGCCGAACAGTCGAGCCGGAAATCCGCCGAAAGATCAATAAGTTTCGGCGCAAGCGAGGCGAAGTTATCAATTTGACGAGCCGCAGTACCGTGTGGCATGGCCAAAAAAAGCATGTCACAGGCTTCCAAGGCCTCGGGATGGGTGAACTTTAACCTGGATACGTCTCGCAGATTGGGATGCACAGTGTGAATGTAGCGGCCGGCATGCTCGCGACTGGTAATTTGCGTTACCTTGACGGCCGGATGAAAGTGTAGCAGGCGCAGCAATTCCCCGCCGGCGTATCCGCTGCCGCCCACGATCCCCGCTTGAATCACGCGACGACTCCAACTTGCCCGATGACAAAGTCGATGACTTCCTGGGCGATGTTTACACCTGTCGGTTTGCTGCTATTGCGGAATTCCATCGTATGATTGATCTCGTTGACGATGAATTCGGCCGCGGCGTCTTCAAGCAGATCAATAGCCAGGATGCCGCCCCCGACCGCTTTTGCCGCCCGGACACATATTTCATTCAAACTCTCGGTCACTGGGCAATTGGTCGCTAAACCGCCACGAGCGGTATTTGTGATCCAATGGTTGGACTCGCGGTAGATTGCGGCGATTGTGCGTGTACCCACCACAAAAGCGCGTATATCGCGACCCGGTTTGTCGACATATTCTTGAACGTAATAGATGTGGTGGTTGTAGTCCCCCAAAGTCTGTCGATGCTCCAGGATCGCCTCGGCGCTGTCTCTGTTGTGCACGCGCGCTAACAAGCGTCCCCAGGAACCGGTCACGGGCTTCAAGACCGCCGGATATTCAACAATTTCTATGGCTTGCATCGCGCTTTCGGGTGTGAAAGCGACGCGCGTGTGTGGCTGAGGGATGCCGTGCAGGGTAAGCGCGATACTGGTTCGTAGCTTGTCACCGCATATTGCCGCTGTTTCATAAGTGTTGAAAGTACGCACACCCCAACTATTAAGAATCGCCAGCGCATACATCCCGCGCGATGTACTCACGCAGCGTTCGAAAACCATATCGTAGTCGCGCCAGGCGATTCCGCTTGGCGCCAATTGCTGTGGACCTTCCGATATGTTGAAGTTGAGCTCGCGGTCCAGAATGATATCCGGGCTGATGTCACGATTGTTAAAGGCGGATAGAATCAACTTTTCTTCGGCACGGATATGGGTCACTAGCAGGGCAACACGCATGATTGTTATTCTCCCCAGTCTTCCTCAACTTCCGGGGCGAGTTCCAGTTTCATGGGGTTCAGATTCATGATTTCCAGTTCCGTACCACATTCCGGGCAAGACACCAGTTCGTTTTCCATGGCATCGGTGGGAATTACGACCTCGGCATCACACTCTGGACAGAGGGGCGTTTCATTTGTCATATTGCGTATCTCCTGCAACTCTTCCCGGCGACTTACTATAGTAAGGCTAATCGAATAAAAAAACCCGCCGTCTGGGCGGGTATGCGTTCAAATTTCAGTCAACACAAACAAGCCCGATCTAGTGGGTGGGGGTCTTCTTGCCCTTCTTGCTTGCGTATACAGCGTAAAGCCGATTCATTCCGAGATCGTTCCATCACTTAAGAAACTTGTCCAGTTCCAGAACTTTAACTGCTAAGCGCATTAGACTCTATATGCAGTATGTACGATTTTCCTTATGCAGAATAGCCAAAAGACTAATATCCAAAGCGCTTAAGAGTGGCATCGAGCGGCTGCAGGTATTTGGCGCCAAAAATCGTAAGATGAACCAGGAGCGGATACAGGTTGTACACGTGTCGGCGCTTATCAAAGAATTCTTCCTCGATTGGCAGTATTTCGCGATACGCGGCAAAGAACTCCCCGGCTACGCCATCAAAGAGCGTCATGTAGGCGAGTTCCATTTCATTATGCGCGTAATAGAGCGCCGGGTCGATGATGCCCGCAATACTGCCGTCACGCACGATGACATTCGTGCGCCACATGTCCCCATGAATGAGGACCGGGCTATGTGGTTCGACCAAGTATTGCTCAATGCCACCAGCGAAAGCCACCAGCCGGGCGTCCAGCTGAGACGGCAAATGGCCCGATTCGCGCGCTATGGCGATCATGTATTGGAGTCTATGTTTTCGAAAGAATTCGATCCATGAATCAGATTGCTCGTTTGGCTGGTGCAAGGGACCGATAAGGGTATCTCGCTCCAGCCCATAGGAATCCGCTTCGACTTGATGACAGTGAGCCAGCAGGTGTCCCAATTCCGCAAGGCTGGCAGAATCCCATTCGGTCGCGCCGTCAATGAATGCCATCAGCAGTAAGTCAGCTTCATCATGGACCACTTCTGGCACGGGCAGGTTGCTATTTCCTTTGAGGTATCTGAGCATGAACCCTTCGATACTTAAATCGAGGGCGCCAGCGCCGATCTTCGCCACGAGTTCGTCGCCGCTTTGGCATTCGATTTTGACCACTTCACTGATCATGCCACCGGCCAACGCCGTGACCCGCTTGATCTGCTGATTGAGGATGCTTTCGATTCTTGATTGGTCGTGTCGATTCATAGGAAGAATCTCTCAACTGTTGCGCCATTATATCGTGCGCGCGGGCGAGCCGTGCAGGCGCGAAAACTGCTAATCTACGGTTTGAGCGACGTCTCCTGCCCAGATTACTTGCCCACAGTGTCCGCTATAGAAAACGCAAAATGTTCATTAGCTCGGAACTGTCTGCTCTTTTTGGGCATACGTATTAAGCAAGTGCTGCTGATTCCCAGCGGCCCCGTATCCACTGCAAAAGATTCGTGAACAGATAGTCGCCCTTTTTTATGCCATTCATAATACGCTGACCTCCTGCCGTGGCATTGGCAATCACCAGGTTTCAACACGATTCTCAGTCTTTCGGTGAAAAAAATTTTTGATTGCCAATAAATTCCCAAAAAGTCACCAAAATCGCTCGTATGGCGCGTCGATTGCCACCTTTGCTGACAAATGTCTAGGTTGGTCGCTGTTTTGTGCAACCTTCGACCAAGCGTCGCGTTCGCAACTAGCGCTCTCTCCGCAGCAGGTGTCACTTGACAGATATACGGGAGCACCATTAAAATGCCGTGTTTGACTTGAACAGATGGCAGGAGCACTGGAATGGGTCCCTTACCTAAAAGAAAGGTGTCCAAATCGCGCCGCGATCGACGGCGCGCTCACCATGCGTTGACCTTGAACCACTTGGTAGAGTGCGAAGGCTGTGGAGAGTACCATATTGCGCATCGTGTCTGTCAAAAGTGTGGCGCCTATGGCGGCGAAAAGGTCGTGGAAGTCAAGGATGACTAGTTGCGAGTTGGCTACTATAACTGGACCAAAAGACCGTGCCCATGTCGCACGGTTTTTTTGCGCGCGTCGGTCGGGGGCCGCGTGTGGCATTTGGCCTTTATTTCATGGTTTCAATTGTGCCGGATTTGATTGAGGCGCGGCTTTGACAATCGAATGGCGAAAGACGGCGGCGGTTTTCCCCGGGCAAGGCTCTCAGGTCATGGGAATGGGCAAAGACTTCGCCGAAGAGTACGCGGTCGCGCGTGAGACATTCGCGCAGGGCGATGACCTGCTGGGTTTCTCCCTTTCCAGCATATGCTGGGACGGACCGGAGAATCTGCTGAATCAAACCGTCCATACGCAACCTGCGCTTTTCGTTTGCAGCGTGGCGATCTGGCGGGTCCTGCAACAGCTTGTTCCCGAAACCGAGCTGACCTGGATGGCTGGACACAGCCTGGGTGAATTCACCGCGCTGGCAGCTGCCCGCGCCCTGGCTTTCGAAGATGGCTTGCGTTTGGTCCGCGCGCGCGGCGAACTGATGCAGAAGGCAGGAGACGACAACCCAGGCGCCATGGCCGCTTTGCTGGGTTTGGAGGTCGCGACTGTCAAAGCCTTGTGCACGACGGTGTCCCAAGAATCCAGTTACACCGTTGTCCTGGCGAATGATAATTGTCCGGGCCAGGTTGTTGTTTCCGGAGACGACGCGGCTGTTGAGCGAATTATTATACTGGCAACGGAAGCAGGCGCCAAAAGAGCAGTGAAACTGGCCGTGAGTGTCGCGGCTCACTCGCCACTAATGGCTTCGGCTTCTGCAGCCTTTCAAAGGGCGATTGACGCGACAAACTTCGAAACGCCAAAGGCACAAGTCCTGGGCAATGTCAGCGCGGCGCCATTGAATTCGGTCGACGACATCAGACAAGAATTAAAGCAACAATTGATGCAGGCGGTACGCTGGACCGACTCGATTCAATCGATTATCGCGAGTGGCGCCGACACCTTCATCGAAATCGGCGCCGGGACGGTGCTCAGTGGTTTGATGCGCCGGATCGACCGTAAAACATCGCGGATCAGCCTGAATACCGTTGAAGCGATGGAGAATCTCCTGGGGTCGCTTGCGTAGCGGTTTAGCAAGAGAGCAGGGGAGGGTTGAGATGAAAGACCTGATCAAAACCCAAAGAAATGGCGCCGTATATGAAGTTGTGCTTAACCGACCGGACAAGCGCAACGCGATCAACGACGCGATGATGGATGCAATTTCTGATGCCTTCGACCGTGCCGAGTCCGAATTCAACACCGGCGCCCGCGTGCTCATTTTCCGCGCCGAGGGTCGGGCATTTTCGTCAGGCATAGACCTGAGCCAGTTTCTAACGCTTGACGAAGGCTTACGCGGGAATCTCTTCCCTTTTACCGCGCGATATCAGGCTATTCTTAACAAAATTGAGCGCAGTTCTCTTCCGGTGATCTGTGTCTTGCACGGATACTGCTTGGGCATGGCGCTGGAGCTGGCGCTGGCTTGCGACTTTCGCATCGCTACTTCCCGTACCAAGCTGGGCTTGCCGGAAGCGCGTCTGGGCATCATACCGGATGTCGGCGGTACCGTTCGCTTGCTGAACCTCGTCGGTCCAGCGCGGGCCAAAGACCTGGTCATGACCGGCAGGACAATTGACGCCCAGCAGGCATTGACCTGGGGCATGTTGGACGCTGTTTACGGCAAGGAAGAACTGGACGCGGGTGTGGCCGAACTGGTTGAGAACTTGTGTGCCTCTGCGCCCCTGGCCGTGAGTTATGCCAAGCGCGTGATAAACGATATCAGCGACCATGCTCGAGGATTGCAACTCGAAGCATGGGCACAGGCGCAGCTATTTCGTACCGAGGACTTCCGCAACGCCGTGCAGGCCATGATCGACAAGAGCTATCCCGTTGATTGGGAAGGTAAGTGAAGCGGGGCTATTCCAGATTTTCCCGCGAATACACGATCTGACCCTCGACGATGGTCATACAAACGTTCAAGTCGTCATCGACCAATACTAAATCGGCGTCTTTTCCAGGGGCGATGGAACCCTTCTGATCGTCTACATTGATCGCGCGGGCTGCGTTAAGGCTGGCCGTCTTCCATACGGCTTCGACGGGCAGATTCGTGACTGACATCAGATTTCTCAAGGCGGCATTCATGGTCAGGGCGGTGCCGGCCAATGTGCCGTCGGCGCAGATGCGCACGCTGCCGTCTTTCTTCTCAACTTCTTGATGTGAAAAGTGGTAACGGCCGTCGGGCATCCCGGCAAGCTTGACCGAGTCCGTGATCAAGATCAAGCGGTCAACGCCCTTGCAGCGCCAGAGAATCTCGATGGCGGCGGGATGAACGTGCTCGAGGTCGCAGATCAATTCACAGTTGATGCCATCAAGGCTGAGTACAGCGCCCACGACACCGGGCGCCCGATGGTGAAGCGGGGACATTGCGTTGAAGGCATGTGTCGCATGAGAGAGACCCAGGTCCCGCGCCGATCGGATCTGATCGTATGATCCATTGGAATGGGCGACCGAGACTGTCACGCCGCGGCTGATCGCCTCTTCGATCAACCATTGATTTTCGGGAAATTCCGGCGCCAGGGACAGAAGCCGAATCACGTTCAGGTCCAGCCAAGGCACGGCTTCCCCGCGATCGGCACGACGTATATGGGCGCTGTGTTGAGCGCCACATTTCTCGGCGTTTAGATAGGGACCTTCCAGATGGGCGCCAAGAAATCTGGCGCCGCCCGTGTGCATGTTCTGCGTGGTCGCCACCGCTTGCAAGGCCTGTCGAATCCGTTCGCCACTGTCGGTCCAGGTCGTCGCCAGAAACGAAGTGACGCCGCCACGGGCAAAGAAACGCGCCATACCCGTAAGAGCATCGGAGTCGCCGTCCATAACATCGAAGCCGTTGCCGCCATGCGCGTGGATGTCAATGAACCCGGGCAAAAGGGTCGCTCCAGTTGCGTTTATGATTTCGGCGTCAGGCCTTTCCGGGGCATCGCCGGGCGCAATGGCGGTGATCTTTCCGTCCTCAAAGAGCAGCCAGGCGCGGTCGTAGCATTCTGATTCGGCGACGATCCGCGCGCTTTCAATAATTTGTGCGCTGTGTAAGGTCATCTATTGGTCCGTTTCGTCGATTAACCGGTGTAGATAGCCGTCCGCTTGTTCGAGCCGCTTCTGCGCCTCGGCGAGGCCGATCCCAAGTTTGCCCATCACCACCGCGATCTTGACGTCGTTATCGGTCGTCAACAGCAAATTCGCCGCTGTAGACTCATCGGTTTCGGCCAGTTGCATCACCAGACGCAGCGCTCTGTCCGCGAGCTTCCGGTTAGTGACTTTCAGGTCGACCATAAGGTTGCGGTAGACCTTTCCCAGCGTGATCATTGTAGCCGTACTAATCATGTTGAGAATCAGCTTTTGAGCGGTTCCGGCTTTCATACGCGTCGATCCGGCAATGACTTCCGGTCCGACGTCTACTGCAATGCCGATATCGGCCAGCTCCAGGATGGGCGCCTGCTTGTTGCAACAGATGGCGATGGTCTGCGCCTGCATCGATCTTGCAAAACGCAATGCGCCGATCACATAGGGCGTACGTCCGCTGGCCGCGATGCCACAGACGACATCATCGCGGCAAAGACCGCGTTGCTGAAGGTCTTGCCCGCCCATTTCCAGGCTGTCTTCAGCGCCTTCAACTGCAAGGAAGAGCGCCTTCTGACCGCCCGCGATGACGCCTTGCACCAGCTCCGGAGGAGTGCCGAAGGTCGGTACACATTCTACGGCATCAAGTAGGCCTAGCCGACCACTGGTACCTGCGCCGACATAGAAGAGCCGACCGCCACTTCGCAGGGACCCCGCAATCGTGTTCACTGCGAGGGCGATCTGCGGAATTGCCGACCTTACGGCTAGCGCCACACCGGCGTCTTCGACATTGATCGCCGCGAGCATGTCGATCGTGGCCATTTTGTCGATACTTGCGCTAGCGGGATTTGGCTTCTCGGTGGATAGTTTCATGCTGCAGTCACTCGATCCCACTCTATTTTTGCCAAGAGTGCCGCACCGAATACAGGCTGATACTTGGCGACCGGCCGCTCGGCCAGTCCCAGTCGGCGAACCAGGTCTTCTGAAAGCACGTTACTGTGATCGAGCAATCCGCCGGCGAAGGCGATGTCGGCTCCGGGGTAGTCGAGGCGCTTGATTAGCAATTCTGTCTGCCTGGCAAGCTGAATCGCCGCCGCTTGTAAAATGTTGGTCGCTTGCCAATCGCCGTGTTCGGCAAGGTTCAGGACGATTCTGGCGATGGCGGCTACCCGGGTAGCGGGAGGCGATTGACCTCGATATAGCCATTCTACAACTTGCCGGGGCCTGGAGATCTTAAGCACTTGCAAAACATGATTGTATAAAGCGACTTTGGGCAAATATTCGACGCCTGTGCCAGCTCTATCGTGGTCCTCAATCATTCGCGTCAGCACATGCATGCCTATCCAGTAGCTGCTGCCGGGATCGCCAAGTAAGTATCCCCATCCGCCGATTTGCAGCCGCCTCCCGGCGGGTGAGATGCCAAAAGCTGCGCTACCCGTGCCTGCCAGCAACAGAACACCATGTCGCTGCGCAAGGGCGCCAGCAAGCGCGATTTCGAGGTCGGAAGCGGGTACCAAGAGGCTATCCGGCAAGACCGCTTCCACCGTGTCTATCAGCCAGTCACGGCTGTGCTCGGCCGATGCTCCGGCAATACCAATGCCGGCTGATCGAATGGCCATGGCGGGAATCTCCGCTTGCTGGAGAGACTGATTGATCGCAGCCCGGATATGCGCTTTCGCCTGATCATGTCCAACAAGGTTGGGGTTCGTAGCGGAAGTCGTAACCATATTGACGGCATTTAGGTCGCTGTCTGTGATGGCGATGCGCAGGCTCGTTCCACCGCCGTCGATGCCCATAAAGAATTTGACGCTCATCTGTCCTCGATACCGCGCACGATAAGTTCGTGGATGGAGCGCCGGAAAGAATGAATGTTGTCCGCTTGCCGACCATGATAAACGCGGTTGGTCAACACGGCGGTGACCAGGCGCCGTACCGGATCAATCCAGAGCGACGTTCCTGTGAAGCCGGTGTGCCCATAAGAATTGGCGCTGTAGAGATCTCCCGCGGATGAGTCTTCTGCAGCCTTGAGCAGCCAGCCTAATCCCATCCGAAACTGCCCGTGCGCGTGCTGGCGGGTCGCATGGCCGCGAAGCGACGGCGAAAGTCGCAATCGACTGTCGCCAGATACCCAGGCGTTCCCGAAAGCGGCAACATCGCGGGCAATTGCAAACAAACCCGCGTGGCCGGCGATGCCGCCGAGGCCACAGGCGTTTTCGTCGTGAACTTCTCCCCAGGCACGTCGGAAGCGCCAATTGTTATCGTTTTCAGTGGGCACGGTCTTTTCTCTGGGCACACCATTCAGGACTGGATTGTAGGTAAATGAACGTAGATTTAGCGGATCGAGAACGAGTTCCCCTATCGCTCGATCGAGCCGGTCGCCGTGTAATCTGGCCACTGCCTCACCCAGCAACATAATGCCGATATCGGTATAACGGACGGTATCGCCAACAGGACCGGCAAAGGGAAAGTTCAGCATGCCCGCCAAGCCTCTTCGCCAACGGGACCCATCGTATTCATGTCCGAACGCCGGTGGCGCGGGAACATGGTCGCTTGCCAGCAGGTAAACTGAACGCCATGGCGGCAGACCGGAAGTATGTGTCAACAAGTGCTTGAATGTTACCGCGGTAACGTCAACGCTGGGATCGTTATATTCGCCATTGACCGCCAAAAATCGTCCGGTGTGCGGGTCTTGGCCACCGGAAATCTCGCGCGGATTGAGGTGACCGAATTCCGGAATCACATCAACAAGTCTGTCTTGCAGTTTTATCTTGCCCGCATCAACGAGCGTCAAGAAGCTTGTTCCGACAATGATTTTTGTGACAGATGCCAAGTCGAACAAAGTGTCGCTGCTAACCGGAATCTGGCAGGTGTTGGGGTCAGTCCAGCCCCATGCGCCTTCCAGAACCATTTCCCCATGATGGATCGCGCATAGGCTGAGAGCAGGGAAAGTACGGGGCAAATGCTGCTCAAGCAATGTTTCAAGCGCGACCTTGAACGAATTGTTCGCGAGCAGACTGCCCGGTCCCGACGTCATATGGCCGACTCCAGATTCACAGTGAGTTTGCCTGAAGGGGAAAAATCACCACAGATGGCGTCGACAGCGGCCTCAAGTGATGGCGCGCTGTCGCCGTTGCTGCAAAGTACAGCGCCGGCGCCGGAAATCGCGTCGACATCGTAGGGATTGCGCAGGCACAGCAGAATTGCTTCAGGATGACGATTGACTACTGTTTGGGCGGCGCGCGCTTGCCATGGCAGCATATGAGCGTTTCTAGTCGCTACGATCAATACTTCCGACGCGAAGACGTTAGTGGCGGTGTCAGCGAGTATGGAGTCAAGTTCGCATTTGGACCCGACAACCAGGCATTCGGCATGGGGCAGGCGCTGGCGTAGATTGCGTGCGAGAGCCGTGCCTGAATCGGGGTCTGCCAGATCAGAATCCGATTGCGTGGCGAATTCAATGCATAAAACGTGCGATCCAGCGAAAACAATGGGCCAGCGTTCGGACGACTTTAGCAGTACTGTACCGGCACGCGCAGCGCTACGAGCTAGAGCAAGGTGGGCGTCAGAGGCGACGATCTCCAGCGGCGGCCGATTCTGCAATTGATGTCGACGCTTGAGCGCTTGGATACGGGCAACTGATCGGTCTACACGCTCAGCCGATATCCGCTGAGACTCTGCCGCCTGCATGAGAGCATCGTAGGCGGCTTCTTGCTTGGCGCGCCTGTGCGAATAGAGCAGTATGTCCACGCCTGCCAGCACAGCAAGCACGGCGGACTCACCGGCTCCCCAACCGTCGGCGATCGCCTTCATCTCCATACAATCCGTGCAGATCGCGCCATCGTAGCCCAGTTCGCCACGCAGCAGTCCATCAACCACACGCGCCGATATTGTCGCCGGGTAGCGGTCGTCCAGAGCCTCAAACATGACATGCGTCGTCATGACACAGGGCACGTTTGCGTTGACGGCCCCACGAAAGGGAATCAAGTCGTCTTCGTGCAGATAGTCCAGTGAGCCGGATATCTTTGCCAAGGCATCATGGGTATCAATCTCGGTGTTGCCCAGCCCCGGAAAGTGCTTAACAGTCGCGGCGACGCCTGCTCGTTGGAGGCCCTTGATCTGTGCGACGACAAAGTCGCGGACCAGATCTTTGTCCATGCCTACCGAACGTGTGCCAACGGACGGATTGGCGATGTTATGAGTGACATCGGCGACGGGCGCAAAATTCCAGTTGATGCCGAGCGCTTTAAGTTCGCGCCCCAACATGTAGGCCACGTCTTCCGCGAGTTGCGTATCGCGGGAAGCGCCGAGAGCCATGGCTCCCGCACTTTCACTGAAGCCTTCGCGCAGGCGTGCCACGGCGCCGCCTTCTTGATCGATTCCCACGAGGATTGGGTATTTGGCTGCGGAGTGGCATTTGTCCACAAGTTGCTTCACCTGTGCCGGCGACTCGATGTTGCGGGCGAAGAGGTAGACGCCGCCGATCCGCCCGGTTGCCAACCAATCCAAAAGGTAGGGCGGCGCGCTGGTGCCTTCGAATCCCACCATCAACATCTGCCCGATTTTTTCGTTCAGCGTCAGCATTTTCGCGCCCTACGCCGGGTTCGTGGCGGGAAGTCGCTTTTCCCACCAGATCATCAAGCGATAAATCACCAGCGAAAGCAGCGCGCCCAGGAAAATGAACATGCTGATCAACTCGATCGCGATGTTCTCCGCGAATATACCCGCGACGCCCGAAAGCGCGGCGCCGCCCAAGCCGGCGCACCCGACCTGAAAACCAATAGCGTTTGCGGCATGAGCATCGCCGACACGTGTGGGCGTCTGCAAGATCATGATCGGGAACTGAGCCGCCAGGCCGAATCCCAATGCCAGCAATCCGACGAAGCTGGCGATTTCGGAGACATTGACAAAGAGCAGAAGGGCGCCTGCGAACGTCAGTGCAAAGCTGATGTTCAGCAATGACCTATTGCCCATACGCAACGCCAACAAGCCCATGAGCATCCGACCTATAGTAAAACTGCCCCAATACGCGCTGACCCAGGCGCTGGAGGTTTCTTGGGGAATGCCTCTTGCTTCGACGAACAAGGTGTTCGCCAGTTGGCCCGTGCCGATCTCGATGCCTCCGTAGAGGAAGAAATACAGCAGGCTGATCCAGACTATGGGGCGTTGAAGTGTTGCCTGCAGCGGCACTTTGCTTTCGATTTCACTGTGTTTGCCTCGCTTCGATTTCTTGAGTTTCCAAAGCGGCAGCGTCATCAGTATGGAGAGACCCAATAGCAGGATCACGCCTCCCATGATGACATAACCAAATTGCCACCCTGCTTCCAGATCGAGCACGAGATAAGTGACGAGCGCCGGTGCAAAAGTTAGCCCGATGCCCCAGCAGGCGTGCAACCAGTTCATTTGACTGGTGCTGTAGTTTGACGCCACAAAGATATTCAAGCCGGCGTCAATGGTGCCTTTGCCGATACTGGCGATAAAGGCGACAAGCAGCAGTGCAATCCAGACTGGAGCGATGGCATATCCGAGCATGCCCAAACCCGCGAAGGCCATGCCGCCAACCAAAACAGCAGCGATGGAAAACTTGTTGATCAAGGTTCCGCTTAAGAATGCCGCAATCAGTCCGCCTAGCATTGCCGCGCTAAGCAGGGTCCCTAACGAGTCCAAAGACACACCAAACGTAGGTTGTATGTAGGTCCAGGCGATGTTCAGCAGACCGCTGGCCAGGCCGATCGCGATGAAGATAACATAAGCGATCAGGATAGGGAGTGACTTTTCGATTTTCAATGTCGCTCGATTCTTTTGATGTGATGGGGATATCATACCTTGTAGGCGACTGCGCGCCATAGTGCGATACGGTGGCGTTCGGTATCGCGCAGCGCTAGCGTTAGTCCGCGCGATAAACTGTGTCGCCGATTCGGACAATCGCCTCTTCCGCCGCGGCATCAACTTCCATGTAATATCCGCGCAGCCCACCGCTTAATAGTTGCAAATCAGTCTGCGTTTCCCTTGGTGAAAAAGAGCCGCGATTGCGCGCGTAACGAACAAAGGATTCGCAAGGTGGTATCGGCTTGACATCGCTCAAGTAGATCAGGGAATCATCAATTCGCGACCGTATAGCCAGTCGCTGTCCGAGCTCTCTCGGCGTGATAACATGATCAATCTTGACAATGATGTTCTCGCCAGCGCTTCCTTCGCGGAGGCGTATGCCGAATTCCGCACGCATCCGTTCGTAGTGGCTGGTAAAACCCATGCTGATCTTATTGTCGCCGCGGAACCTTGACTGCGGGTGATGCAAGTGATGAATATCCAAATCCGCCATTTCCTTGTTGAGGAAATCCAGGATGCCGACTATGCCAAAGGTAGTCAGTCTGATTTCTTGCAACATCATGATTCCACCAGGGTCATATACGGTCTTTTGGTCGTTGACCTGCGTCTTCAGCGAATTCTGCTGGATTTGTACGACTTCGATTGTGCCGATTTTTTGCATACGGGTTAACTCATCTGATGCTATCTGAAGCTGAAACCAATCCCGATTGTACATCACAGGCAATGAAATCTCGAAACAGGGAGTTTCGTTGACAGTAACGTGATGTGCTAAACTCGTCCTGCAAGAGGATGCAAATGGCAAACGGTGGGAAGAGCCGTCCATGGATTCCGAACCGCGGAATCTGGAAGCTAAAGTCATGTGGACTCAACAGCTAGACGATTTGCAAAATCCTCGACCAGACGAGGTCTTGGAAGGAGATGGACTTGCGGCGTTGCTCAAGCATAAGCTGGACGGCGCCGATCAACCGATGCGCGTACAGCAATTCACCGGTGGCATGGCAAACCTGACCTATTTGCTAAGTTTCGGCGATACGCACGAGTATGTTCTTCGACGCCCGCCGATCGGTCACTATGCGCCGACGGCTCATGATATGTCGCGTGAATACCGGGTGCTTTCGGTGCTATATCCCGTTTTCCGCTATGCGCCAAGAATGTATCTGTATGTTGAAGACGATAGTGTCATCGGCGCGCCCTTTCTTATAATGGAACGTCGCAAGGGGACCGTTGTTCGTCGCGAAATGCCACGAAGTTTCGCTGCTATGCCCAATGCGGCTCGCCTGCTGAGCGAAGCGCTGGTGGATGTACTTGTCGAGTTCCATTCGGTCGATTTCGACGCCATAGGACTGTCGGAACTCGGAAGACCGAAAGGTTATATCACCCGTCAAGTGGAAGGCTGGTATCGCCGCTGGAACGCGGCAAAACTTGAGAATAATCACGTCGTCGAGGAACTCTATGACTGGCTCGTTGATAACATGCCAGAATCGCCCGCGCCAACCCTGGTTCACAATGATTTCAAGCTGGACAATACGATTTTCGCCGCGGACGATCCATCAAGTATGATTGCGCTCCTGGACTGGGATATGTGTACCATCGGTGATCCCTTGCTCGATTTGGCAACGTTATTGACGTATTGGACAGAACCAGGTGACCCCAAGCATCTATTGCAGTTGACGCCAATGCCAACGGACGACTACAGCTTTCTTGCGAGGAAGCAGATTATTGCCAGATATGCCGAGCGGAGCGGCCGAGATGTGGGCGATATTCGATTTTATCAAGCCCTGGCGCACTTCAGATGGATGGTCTTCATGCAGCAGATGCATTTTCGCTATGTTCAGGGGATCACAAAGGACCATCGCTTTAAGCATCTGGATAAGACAGCTGAATTTCTGGCCTTAAGCGCGCTGCAAGCTTCGCGTGGTGACTTCGCATAGCCGGAAGCTTTACGCGAATTCGAGGAAATCCGTTGTAGCGTTTTCGATATCGGCGTAATGTCCGCGTAAATGAGCATATTCTTCAGGAAATGTTCCGGCCAGCTGATACATGGCTTCACGAACCATTTGCGAAAGCACCTGGCGCGGGACACGTTTCTGTCCGTCGGTACAGAAGCGGAACCCTCTGCCAAATACCACTTTCGCATAGGCGCGTCGCAGGCTCTTCATGCGCGACTTCCAGTCTTCGACCCCGCAGATGGCTGTGGGCACGATAACAGCGTCGGACTTGGTAGCGACATAAGCCAGACCATCCTTGCCTGGCTGCAAACCTCCACTATGACGGGTGCCTTCCGGCGCCATCAAGATCAGTTGCCCACATTGTAGCAGGGCGATGGTCTGCATCAGCGCTTTGCGGTCGTAATCACCACGGTGGATCGGAAAATGTCCCCATTGGCGCAGGAACCAGCCCACAACAGGAATCCGAAAGTTTTCGATTTTTGACAGAGAAATGGTATAGCGAAATGGAATACTCGCCGTCACGACGATCGGGTCAAGATACGATATGTGGTTAATCATTAGAGACGTGCTGCCGTGGCGAGGAACGTTTTCCAGCCCTTCCACCTCGACTTTGCAGAAGGTCGGAACGGCCGCCCGCAACATCGGCAGGAGAAAACGCCGGCGTTTGTCATACTCGGGCTGTCGAGCTATGTATTGCTCAATACTCAGTTCGTCAGGCATGCACGATCCGATGGGACTCAACTGCTTTTGCGCTGTTTGCGTAAACGCCGTTTGCGCCGGATCGCGTTGAGTTCGTGTGCCGGGGTCAACATCGCGTCAACTTCACCAAGATCTAGCTGATACCAAGCGCCCTTGCGCAAGGTGCCAAGACCTAGTTGTCCGATGTGAGTCCGAACCAAGCGGATCACTGGATGTCCCAAAATAGAAGCTACTCGCCGGACCTGGCGCTTGCGACCTTCGACCATGACAATTCGCAATATGCTAGACCGCTTGTTGGATTCCAGGATCTTGACAGAGCATGCGGCGGTTCGGCTGTTGTCAAGCCAGATGCCGGTTTCCCATTTTGCCAATGTCTCGCCGCTTAATTTGCCTTTGACGGTGACCTTGTAGGTTTTGGTGTGTTCGTAACGGGGATGCGACACCTTGTTAGCCAGTTTCCCGTCGTTGGTCAAGATCATCAGACCTTCGCTATCGGCGTCAAGACGTCCGATAGTGAATAGATGCCCCGGCACGTCTATGAGTTCACGTATCGTAGGACGGCTGTCGTCAGGAGGAGATTCGTTTGTTGAGAGCACGCCTTTTGGCTTGTTGACGACGAAATACAATGGCGTGAACGTGCCGCCGATGCGATCACCGTCCACTAGAATGATATCTTTCTGTGGATCCGCTTTGGCGCCGAGTTCGACGACCTTGTCGTTGACCCGCACGCGACCGGCTCGGATGATTTCTTCGCATTTGCGACGCGAACCGATGTCCGCTTGCGCCATTATTTTCTGCACGCGTTCTTGCGTCATGCTTGATAGCTTTCGCTCGCGTCCTTGCGACGCGCTAAGGAAAGGATGATAGAGAATTCGCTCGCTCAGGACTAGGGTTAATCGAAATAGCAGGATAAGGCGGCGGCATCAATCAAAAGCGCGAAAACAAATGCAAATGGAGACCTCGGCCTGTTGTCACTCCGTCGACTTGTCTGTCACAATGAACTGCATAGGAATGCCAAGTAGCAGACGTGTTTGGGCGACCATGGTCGGCAATGCAACAACAAGCAAGGTCAGCACCAGCATGAACGGGATGCTTAGCAACTCCTGCAAGCTCTCAGTAAAAGTATAGGGACCGATTCTTGGCGGGCGGATGCGATAGTCCTGAATTTGAAAAATGATGACAAGGATGATCATGGTGAAGCCAGAGATTGCCAGCAGGATCCAGGCGGGATGGCTTCTGGATAGCCCGTCAATGACGTATGAGACCTTATCTGAGGCGGCTATCAACGTATCCACTTGGACCGGTGCGATTTCCGGGTGAAACAGAACTGGCAGTTGAGAGCCCACCGTTAAGATTATCCAGCCGGCGCCGGCCAGCAAGATATCATGAGCGATTCTAAATAGCAGCTTCAATGAATTGAAAGATACAACATGTGGATTTTCAATTAACTTTGCCAGCATGTAGCCGACCTCTTTGCTGCCCCAGGCATGGCGCAAGGTTTGCGTATATCGGTTTCGTACCGAACGTAAGATATTGGAACCTGTGGTCGAATCTGCAAGGAAGGGCAGAAATATGTGTTGCAGAGCAACTTTGCCGCCCGTCGCGAAATAAGCTTTGATCAACATATGCCATTCATCGGCGATGACGTCGGTATCCCAGTTACCGCTTTGTTCTAGCAGCTTCAAACTGAGCGAATAGGAAGACATCGGCATCGCCATCCACCAGGGCGCTGCTAGGTACGCCATTTCAAAGGCTGTGGCATAAGTGTTGATAATGCGCATCAAGGGGTTCACTTGCCAAATATTGCCATGATAGCGAATGGGCGCCTGCCAAAAGGTGCGATGCCTGTCTTTGCTAGCGGTGAAGAAGTAGGTGAGGGCTGCAAAGTGCTTCGGGTGCCAGCGCGTGTCGGCATCCATTGTTGTCACGACAATATTGTCGATATCGAGGTTTTGCGACTCGAAGACCTTGTCGAAATACCACTTAACCGCCCAGGAGAGGTTGGCGGACTTGCATTGCATTTCGCCGATCAAGCCGCGCGGGTGCACGGTGTAATAGACGTTGGCGAAGTGAGAGGCATATTGGCGCTGCAGAAATCGCGCTTTGCGATAGCTATTCGGTTCGCCGCCTTCCATCGCCAGAATGATCGACATTTGTGACTTCGCATTATGTTGCTGCCGGAGTTGATTCAAGGTTCTGCTGAGAACTTCCAGTGTTTCGTTGTAATTGGGAATGATGACGAGGTGATGGACATCATCCCAGGCGACGCCGACTTCGTCCTCAATTTCCAGGTATTTTTGATACCAGTCGATCGCTTCCCAGGTTTTGACCTTGCGATTGCCCAAGCCATTGGCGACGCCAGCGAACAAGAATCTGAGCGCCGAATAAAGGGCGACAGCAGCGGCAGTCAGCATCAGGGTTAAGGGAAAAGCGACCGCGCTCGCTATTGAAAGTAGCAAGGCCAGCCAGGCAATAAAGCCCGGGATACCGTCGAGCACTCGTTCCGGAATCGGCGGTAAGGGGGCGCCACCCCATATCGAACGGCCTACCTCTGAGGGATAGGGCTGTCGTTGGTTGTCTGATGTGTAGGGCACAATAATCTTGTCGGCGTATAAGCTGTATTGAACGCCTAAATCATAGCATACAGCAACTTGCCAACAAGCCAAAATTGGTGTTGTAGCATGCCAGGCGCTGTGTGGCGCTTGATACCGCGTGGTCAAGGACGGTCAAGATTTGGCGCCCTTGCTGCCTTTAATGCCTCGCTGGCTGGCCACCGATACGAGGTTGGTTTGATAGTCGTACATGTTGCGGCGTTTTTCTGCCTGTGCTTCGCGGGCAAGCTCCACCAAGCGCTCGACCAATTGACTTGGCGCTAGCCCATCTTCTCGCCAGAGATAAAGCGCGAGTGACCCTGGCATGGTGTTGATTTCATTGAGATATATCTCGTTCTGTTCAGGTCTAACGAGGAAGTCAATCCGGGCGATGCCGCGACCATCGACAGCCTGGAACGCGCGCACGCTCAGCTGATGAATGCGCTGCGAAAGTGAATCGCTGATTGGCGCGGGGATTATCCGTTCGGCGCTTTTCATACCTTCGTCCCCGCGCAGATATTTGTCCTCATATGACAGAAATTCATCCCACGAAACGGGTTGTTCCAATGTCGAAGCTTGATACTCGTTGCCAAAGCCGATCACTGAGCAATTAATCTCGATGCCGTCGGTGATCGCTGGCTCAACCATGATTCGTCGATCAAAATTCGCGGCAATATCGATACCGAATTGCAGCATTTGCATAGAATCTGCCCGGCTGATACCGATACTGGAACCCAGTGTCGCAGGCTTAATGAATACAGGAAATTCCAGCTTTTGCTGGATCTCTTCAAGTACTTGATCAGGTTTGCTAAGCCAGTTATCGCGGGTGAATGCGTAGTCGTCGAGGACGGGGACTTCGGCTTGGCGCAGCACCATCTTTGTCATGATTTTGTCATTGGTTAGCGCTGAACCCAGAGTGGCGTAACCTACATATGGGATGTCCGCCAGCTCGAGCAAACCCTGGACGCTTCCGTCTTCTCCGTGTGTTCCGTGTAAGGCGGGAAAAGCAACATCAATACGCTTGGCTTCACTTTTACTGAACCTGCCTGCCAGGGGATTTAATATGAGACCGTGGTGGCGCGTATCCGGCGACAGAAGGCAGGATACGACTCCGTCCATCTGAAGCAAATTCTTCTGTGCGAAGTTGTCCAAGGTCAGGAGCGGGTCACCCGTGAACCACCGGCCATCTCGGGAGATATAGACCGGGACGACCTCGTACCGATCGTCGGGGAAGGCTCCCATTATTTGGTGCCCAGTCACGATAGACACATCATGTTCGACGCTGCGTCCACCAAAGATGACCGCCACACAAACTCGTCGGCGATTGCTCATGGCTCTTTCCCGCATAAACGCTGAATCAGAGCAGTACTATGCAAGTTATGACCTATGATGTCAATAACCTTCCCTGTGCTACCCAGGGGGCGCGACTAATATGTATCTGGCAAGTCATTTAGGAAGAGAACGGTATCGTTCGCCATTAGGTTGTGTTGATACCATGCCACCGATTCGGCGAGCATCTCAAAAACTTGCACGCGCGACATGTCAAATTCGGCCGATTGAATACCTTCATAAACGGGTCTGGTCTGCTCTCTGCCAATGAGGATGATATCTGTTGCGTGCTCGCTGGCAAGTTCGCCCAGCTTGCGGTTTTCCTTATCATGCAATTCACCGAGTTCGATCATGCCCGGCGTGATTAGCAGCCGTTTGCCGCCTTTGTGCATGCCGAGTACCTTTAGCGCGCTGATGACACCTTTCGGATTGGCGCTGTAGGCGTCATTGATGATGGTGATCCCAGACCTAGTGGTGTGTCGAACGAGCCGACTGTCCGCGGGCTTGAGGGTGCCGATTCGCATCACAATATCGCGCAAGGGGATGCCTTCGTGAAAGGCGAGCGCGATGCATAAGAGAAGATTTGTAATGTTGTGTTCGCCTATGACGGGTGTACTCATCTGTGCACCCTCGCCGGAAGCTACGTTGGTAACAGTGAAACGGAGGCCGTCCAATCGTGATTCAATTTCAGTTGCGATCCAGGTCACGCTCTCGCGACGCGCCTCGTCAATGTTGAGTTCTCGGCTAACGGACAATCGAGTATTGGGATGCCCCTTGGCAATCATTTCACGAATATAGACATTGTCCCAGTTGAAGACGCCGACACCGCTTTCCTCGAGGTTCCTTATGATTTCGTATTTGGCGCGCATGACATTGTCCAGCGAGCCAAATCGTTCCAAGTGTTGCGGTCCTATTTCCGTGACAATTGCAAAGTCGGGAGGTGTCAACTGGCAGATGCGATCGATCTCGCCTGGCACATAGGCGCCCATTTCGCTGATGAAGTATTCTGTTCGAAAGTCGTCGACAAGATCACGATTGATCGCCAGGGAGATACCCATGAGCGTGTTGTAACTCTTCGGCGTCGCGTAAGTGCGATATCGCAAGCTAAAGATGTCGCGCAAGAAGTCTTTTGTCGTTGTCTTGCCGTAGCTGCCGGTGATGCCGATGATCTTTGGCTTGGTCGTATTCATCACCGCGCGCGCCTGGGCCAGATAGCGCTGTTGCAGAAACTTTTCGAAGGGCTGCAAAAGCAGGTTGCCCAATGTCAACCACAAAGGCGCCAACAAAAATAGAATAAAACCCGATGCGCCGATGATTATCGGGTAAATCACGAATAGGCTCGTCTCCGCAAAGATAATATTCATTGTCAATAAAGACGCAACCAGCGCGAGCGAAGCGCAGATTGTGGCGGTTACAAGTATTCGCTTGACGCGCCCGGTGTGTACGAGCGGCTTTTTGACTTCGTGTTCTTGTTTCGGTATGACGGCGATCAGGGCTGCGAGAATCATGATGAGAAGTGGGAGAGCGCTGTTTGGCGCCTCGCCAAGCACAACGGCAATCACAGTGCCAAGGAACCAAGCGCCTAAGGCGCGCCTGGGCAGAAGATGACGTGGGCTGCGCCGAAGCCACATCAAAAAGCGCCGGCTCATGTATTCTTCCATCTGGTAGAAACGCGTCAGTTGATAAACGCGCAGCCAGGTTCCAACAAGCCATACGACTGCCAAGCCCGATAGAAAGAGATCTTGCACTATTCAGTCCTAATGTTGTGCACGGGCATTATATGGTCTTTCCACGAATAGACAACGCTTTGGCGTACCCTACTATTTGGGTTATCTGGTGATCTGCGCTTCGTCGCTCCTATAGAGCGCATTCATGATCGACGCAGTCTTCTGCGCATTATCAAGGTAGGCATAATGGCCTGCGCCTTCATGCACGATCAGGGCTGCATCAGGAATGGCCTTTTCCAGCATTTTGCCCATCCATAGAGGCGTTGCTGTGTCAGCATCTCCCCAGATTAGCACTGTTGGGACGCTCACTCGGCGAGCGTTTGCCAGCAAATCTTGATTGACGATATTGACCAGGGTTTTGCGCATCCCTGCCGATGCGGATTGAAAGTCAGCCGATCCATATCGCTTAGTGTAAAGCTGGCGCAGGTCCCCGGCGATTGCCACAGCGCCGACACGATTCAAACTCTTGCGGACCGTCTGATACAACCGCAGGCGCAATTGGCTCGAGATGCTCTGCTTTGCTTTGATGCCGGCGCTGTTTGACAAAACCATGCTCTTGACGCGGTCACTGTGATCGGATCCAAGAATCAAGCCAATCCGTCCACCCAGCGAATGACCAAAATAGTGAACTTGCTCCAGACCATGGAAATCCAGATACGCGACACAGAATGCGGCATAGTCGAAGATCGAAAAGGGGATAGGCGGCTCGGCGCTTTCACCGAAACCAGGCAAGTCCAACATGTAGAGTCGATAATCATAGCGCTCAAGCAATTGTGCCAAGGGTTGCATTAACTCGAGGTTCGCGCCCCAGCCATGAACCATCAGCAGCGGTCGTCCCTGACCGACGATACGCTCGCGAATCTCCAGACCGTTGACGACAATGCGTCGGGACCGACTCAAGGCGGGTTAACCGATGGAATTGAGCGGAATCGAGACTTGCCTGGACGCGCGTCGCTCGCTAATAGGCGTTACTGGCGGGCATTCCCATGCTTGATCTTCAGTGGTTGAACGATCCTTGGCGAATTTGGGCAAAATGCCACAGGCGAAACATTTGTCGCGGCAATCGACGCGCGTCTCGCGCTTGATGCTCATGAGGTAATCCTCTTTCAGGAACTTCTTGTGAATACCTACGTCGATATGATCCCAAGGGAATACTTCATCAAGGTCGCGCTCTCGGAAATTGTAGAAGTCGGGTTCCAGGTCGCACTCGTCGAAAGCCTTCAGCCACTTGTGATGCCGGTGCTGATCTTGCCAGGCATCAAATTTGCAACCCAGTTCCCAAGCGCGCCGAATCACCCGCGCCAAACGGCGATCTCCCCGGCTCAGCCAGCCTTCAAATTCGCTGCCTTCGAAATCGTTCCAACGCAGGTGCATGCCGCCACGGCGCAATTGCTGCTTCAACAGCGCCTGTTTCTTTTCGACCTGATCGCGCCTGTCTTGCGGCACCCACTGGAAGGGCGTATGCGGTTTGGGAATAAAGGTGCTGACACCGACGTTTAGTGTGGCTTTCTTGCCGAGAAGCTTGGTGCCTTCGTTGAGCGTCTTCACGCAGAGATTGACGATCGCTTGCACGTCCTCCAGAGATTCTTCTGGATGGCCGATCATGAAGTAGAATTTGATGGTGCGCCATCCACGTGAATATACGTCTCTTGCCGTCTGTATCACCTGGTCGTCGGGCACGTACTTGTTTATCATATCGCGCATTTTCTCGGTGGCTGCTTCGGGCGCGAATGTAAAGCCACTGCGACGCGTATCGCCGAGTTTTTCCAGCAGGTCGGCGCTCGCGCTCTCAATGCGCAGGCTGGGCAAGCTCAAGCTCAAGCCCGCGTCCTTATAGACACGGTTGACTTCTTCCGCAAGTTCTTCAACCCAAACGTAATCCGAAGAGGACAAGCTCAACAAGCTGATCTCTTCAAAGCCGGTGTTTTGCACGATTTCTTCGATTGCAGACATGATCTCAGCAACCGGGCGCTCCCGTACTGGGCGTGTCACCATGCCAGCATGACAGAAGCGACAGCCACGTGTGCAGCCACGCATGATCTCAATCGGCGCTCGGTTATGGACGGTGTCGACGTTTGGCACGATGAACTTTGTAAAGGGCTTGGGCAGGGTAATCACAATCCGTTTAAGTATACGCTCCGGAATGCCCGGCTCGTTGGGCGTAATAGAACTTACGGTGCCATCCCGTTTGTATTCGACGTCGTAGAACCGTGGCACATACATGCCCTGTATCTTGGCCAGTTCCCGCAATTGCTCGATTCGCGATTTGTTACTCAATTGACCGATCAAAGACGCGACTTCAACAATGATCTCTTCGCCTTCGCCGATGACAAAGGCGTCGATGAAGTCCGCCATCGGTTCCGGATTAAAGCAGGCATGGCCGCCTGCGATTATCAAGGGATTTCGCTCATCGCGTTCGCGGCTCAATACGGGCATGCCCGCCAGGTCGATAAAGTTTAAGGCGTTGGTATAAAGTTGTTCGTAAGGCAAACTGATGCCGAGGATGTCAAACTCGCTAACGGGACGTTTGCTTTCAAGCGAATACAATGGGATCTCGTGCTCGCGCATGATCGCTTCCATGTCTAGCCAAGGCGAAAAAACGCGCTCGGCCAGCATGTTGTCGCGCAAATTGACTTGGTTGTAGAGGTTCATGATGCCCAGGTTGGACATACCCAAATCGTAAATATCCGGGAATGCCAGAGCGACCTTTATTTCTGTCTTGTCCCAATTCTTGACGACGCTGTTATATTCGCCGCCGACGTAGCGTCCCGGTTTTTCCACTTGCAACAGGAAGCGATCCAATTTAGGCTCGATCAAACTGGCAACCTTTTCAGACTTCTGAACCACGCTCATGATTTGGAACAACAATACCGAGATTATATCCTATGCCGGCTGGCTTGTGTAGCGATGGGACGCTTCTGGTTTGGCCTATGCTTGCTCGTCACGATGCAGCTGACGACATTGGCGACGATTGCGCAAGAATACGGCGAAGCGATTTCCGCGGGGAACCTCCATCGGCTGCGTTCTGACGAACACATTGACTTCGCAGATATCGACGCCGAGCTCGAGATCGGCTGGTTCGCGGCCAATGACAGCGCGACTGAATTAGTCGTTTTTCGTCAATCAGGTGAAACGTACAGTATTTCGGCATCCGGTGTTTCACGACGTTGGTCCACCAATTGGGAACGAGGCGACCAGCTTTTCGCGCTGATGGATGCTGTATATTTGCAAGATGAACCAATGGTCTTGCATCTGTTGGACGAGCAGTACTTCATCAATCAGAATCCGCTGACGACTGGCTATGTTCCAGTTGCGCTCTTTCATGGCTTTGCTGCGGACGGTCTGTTTGTTGAAGCGATTGCTGCGGATGGTCAGACTAGATTCCTTCATTTCAGGAGGGAAGGCGAAACGGGGGATCTCAGGCTCCAAGATGTGATCCCTTATCCAAGCAGAGCCAATGACGAACCTGTCATGAGGATAGGCAGGATAGACTTTCCGGTAGTGGTGATGTCGTCATTGGCGGATAACATTTTGGATTTCCGACTCTATCCAGATTTTTTCAGCGAGCAAAACGCCAGACAGTTCCCGCTTGAAAACGGTCCTGCTGTATTCGGCGCCGTCAATTGGCCAGCAGCCAGCCATATCGCCTGGAGTGACCCATATAGAGATCAACTCAATCTTCTGGATCAAGTGACCGGCGAAAACCGGATCGTTGCGGCGTTGGGTGGCGCCTATCCGCAGTATCTCGTGCTGTCGCAGGACGCGAGCGCGATACTGACAGTGAATCTGGATTTCGAAAGCGTGATTGTTGCCTGGAATGCCGAAAGTGGCGAGCGCTTCGACCTGGGACCGTACAGAGAATGCCAACGTATTCCTGACAAGGTTGAACTAAGCCGAGACGGAAGGGCGCTGATTATTGGCTGCGATACGGGTCTGGATATATGGCGAGTTAACGGAGAATAGGAGAGACAATCTTGATGGTGAGGGCGGTTCGAACGTTGTTCGATTACCACTACGCGATGTACGACCAGGTTTGGTCATTCGTTATGGAGTTAAGCAGGGAAGAATTTATACGTGAGTACGATTACTCTTTGCTGTCAGTTCGCAATCACCTTGTGCATGTGATGAATGTGGATGACCGATGGCTCTCTCGTGTGCAGAATCAGTAGCCACCGGAAAACCTCGAGTTCGCCGATTTCCCGGACGCGCAATCAGTGCGACAAAAGTGGGACTCGATACGCCAGAGAGTCCAGGAATACGAACTTGGACTAAGCCACGAACAGTTGGAGCAAACTGTGGAACTCCAGTTTCCCGACCGTGGCGGTCGACACCGAAACACACGTTGGCAAATCCTACTGCACGTCGTCAATCACGGGACCGACCACCGTGCCCAAATTCTTGCGTTGCTGCATGAGTTGGGCGGTCAGACAATCGAGCAAGATCTAATTCTGCACCTCTGGTCCGTCGAGGACGACTAGGCTACAGGCGGGTTAATTCGCGCGCGATCTGCCCAGCGACTCTCGCATTATTTATGAGCAAGGCAATGTTCGCATCCATTGAACGTCTGTCTGTCAACTGACTAACACGATTCAGTACAAATGGCGTTATGGCATTGCCGGTAATTCCCGCTTTTTCTGCCTCGCGTGTTGCCTGCTCGATGGCGGTTTCGGCTGTTGAGGCATCCAGAGCCTTGTCCGCCGGAACTGGCACGGTCACGAGTATGCCATGCTTGGATCCAAGTTCTTGCGCTGCCTGGATTATATGCGCTGCCTGGGCCGCGGAATCTACACGCTGGTCGATTGGCAAACCGCTGTTTGGCGCGTAAAAGGCAGGCAAGCTATCGGTCTGATAGCCCAGAATCGGTACGCCATGTGTCTCCAGCACTTCGAGCGTAAGCGGCAAATCGAGAATGGACTTCGCGCCAGATGACACAACCGCTACCGGTGTGCGCCCGAACTCGATCAGATCGGCCGAGACATCCTGTGGTAGCCGGCGATGTACGCCACCGATCCCACCGGTCGCGAAGACCTTGATGCCAACCATGTCCGCGACGATCATTGTTCCCGCAACAGTAGTGGCGCCGTTTTGACGCAGGGCGACCGCGATTGGCAAGTCGCGACGGCTGCACTTGCGGACGCTGCCGTCTGGCAAGTTCGCCAAGTGATCAATCTGCTCTTCGGAGATACCCACGCTGATAACCCCGTCGAGGACCGCGATTGTGGCGGGCATTGCGCCACCGTCCCGTACCGCTGCTTCCATTGCCAAAGCGGTATCCACATTGATCGGAATTGGCAGTCCGTGCGTGATTAGTGTCGACTCCAATGCGACGACCGCCTGGCCATTCCTTAGCGCGTTTTCTACATTTGGGCTGATCTGTATAGATTCTGGCATGACTTACGCTTTCTGTGTTTCGATTGTCAGGCGCGATTGTAGCACGTTGTCAGCGCAATTAGGTGTCATGTCGCGCGGCTTTTTCTTCGACAGTCAATCGGGCAGCATATGTAGTTTGTATCGATGAACTGTATGGTAGTAACCTGCGAGGCCCATCTGTTCGATAAGTTGATCCGGCCGCAGATTGCCGCGATCTCCCACCGAAAGATGCGCGATTAGATCAGACTTCTGGTCAATGTGAAGATCAATGATCAAGGGACGAAGATCCATTACGCTGCGTTTTCGCTTCCTGACCCGTTCGACCACGATGGTCTCTCGGCCAAGAATGTCCTCAATCATTTGGTCGAGAAGGGCAGGCGCCACTGGATCAACAAAGCTGACTCGATATTCGGCGCTGACGATCCGCGATTGCATTGTCGATTCGCGTAAGTCGACATCCTGAATGTTGTGGATCGACAGTCCGGTGGGCGCCACCTGCAGTAAGCGCCGCCCCAGTTCGTCTTCTTGAAGATCGATCGTTTCGCGCAGCGCGACGTCGAGAATTTCGCATTCACTTGTGATCCCTAGTGGAAGAGGCATCGCCAACTGAATGCGAGGTCGAGTGTTGAATCCCCGTGTATATAGAATTGGCAATCCGGCGCGGCGAAGAACGCGTTCCCAGATCTTGGCCACATCGAGGCTGCTGGTGTATTTGAGCGGGCCCGATTTGCCAAAGATGATTCGAAGTCGTTGAGCAATGGGCGAAACATGTGTCATTTGTCGCTATGCCTGTTTGAACGGAACACGGCGACTAGGGTACAATACTCGTCGCAACCTGTGTAGACAACGGAACGATGATGGCGCAAAGTAAGACAGCCTGTGGCAAGAGCCACGACCAAGCGCGTATAGAGTTAGACAAAACTCGACGCAGCCGCTATCGTCGCAGCGTGATTCTGCCATTTGGATTTGTGCTACTGCTGGTGGCGGCATTCGTCGGGATCGCGATCGCCCTTCCAGCGCCAAAGCAAGTGTCAGTGCTCTCGAATGCGACCTTTACGATGCTGGTTTTGTGTCCGGCGGCATTTTGTCTTTTCCCGCTCGCGATTGTCATGCTGGTATTTGTCGCCTTGATGCAACGGTGGCAACATGGGACGATATCTCCTCTGCGCCGTCTGGAGCGATGGGCGACGAAAATAGAAAACAACGCCGACAAGTGGCTGGGTAGCATTGATCAGCGCATCTTGAACTGGGCTGTTGCCTTTGCGCCGATTAGACAATTGCTACGTAGTTTTGATACACTTTCAGATGAATCGCTTGACGAGGACAGAAAATGACAGAAGTTAAAGGCCCCAGTGATGCACCAAACGATCTCGAACGCAAAACACGCGTTCTGGTCCTTGGCATTGGTTTCGGCGCTATTATTGGCTTAATATCGAGTTACCTGTACACGCGGGCAGCAGAAGAGAACGATAGTTCGGAGTCGCCAGCGCCACGCAACGTTTCTACCGGTCAGTTGCTTGCGATCTTGTTGGCAATCCTAGGCGTGGTACGTCAAGTTGCCGAACTTGGGAAACCAAAAAAGCCCGGGAAAAAATAGACCAATGTGCGGAAGATATACCTTAACGGCGGACGCCGAGTCCATCCAGCTTGCCTTCAATTTGGATGATGTGTCGGCTTGGGAGCAGCCGCGTTACAATGTCGCGCCGTCGCAAATGGTACCTGTCATCACCAATCAAAATCGCAAAGTACTGACACCGTTGAAGTGGGGGCTGGTACCGTCTTGGGCCAAGGACCCCGCCATTGGCAACCGCATGATAAACGCTCGGTCGGAGACAGTGGCTGAAAAGCCGTCGTTCAGGACAGCATTCAAGCGACGCCGCTGCTTGATCCCGGCCGACGGCTATTTTGAGTGGACAAAACGAAACGGCAAGAAAGTGCCGATGTACATCAAGCGATGCGACCGAGAAATCTTCGCATTTGCCGGACTTTGGGAAAACTGGAAAATGCCGGATGGCAGTTGGCTCGGAACTTGCGCAATCTTAACCACAGATGCCAATGAGTTTATTCGACCGATTCATCATCGCATGACCGTCATGATTGAACCCGAGGACTATGAGACATGGTTGTCCGAGACGGAATTGACCCCAGACCGATGGCTACCGCTTATGTCAGGTTGCGACAGCCACAAACTGACCGCCTTTGAAGTCTCTACTCAGGTAAACCGCCCGATTAACGACAACCCGACGGTCATTATCCCGGTCGAAACTGGGAATCAGTACAAGCTTCTGTGAAGGCGGTTTTAACCCACTTTTGACGATTTTCGCCAAGATCAAATAGATGGACCAAATGTGGCGCCGAAGGCGCTGTGGCCACACTGATTGCACAGAATCAGTTATCTTTCTGTTTCTTCAGATGGCGCTCGAGGACAAATCTGAAAGGATCCGGTACTGGGGGGATTATTACCTCGCGGACGCGGCCACCCGCCACAACATCGCCGACGACGTCTAAATCTTCCAGCAGATCCATGATACGAGCCGCGCGAGGGTAACCCAAGCCAAGCCGCCGTTGAATGAGCGACGCGGAAGCCTCTTGCGCCTCCACGACCAATTTGATGACTTCTTCCAGCATTGGGTCGGTATCGGTCAAGAACTGACGTCGTTTCAAAGTGCGTTCCCAGGGTCCCGTTTTGGCCGATCCGTTTGCGCTGGCGTCGAAGCGCGCGGCTTGCCACTGTTGCCAATGTTGTACTACAGCGCGGACGTCGTCTTCCGATACGTAGCAGCCCTGTACGCGCTGTGGCCCGGCCGCATCGGACGAAAGAAAGAGCATGTCGCCCTTGCCAAGCAAGTGCTCTGCACCAGTCTTGTCCAGGATGACGCGCGAATCCGCGCCCGACGCTACAGAAAAGGCAATACGTGACGGAAAATTAGCTTTGATGAGACCGGTGATCACGTCTACGCTTGGCCGCTGTGTCGCCACGACCATGTGCATGCCCACTGCGCGCGCCATTTGCGCAAGGCGCGTGATGCACGCTTCTGTTTCGACCGGGTCGCGCAGCATCAGATCGCCGATTTCGTCAATCATGATGACCATATATGGAAGCTTGCCATCATGATTGCCATTTGCTTCCTGCCGTTCGTTGAAGATGTCAATGTTGCGGGCTGAGTGCTTTTCCAGTAGTTTGTAGCGGCGATCCATTTCCCGCGTACACCAGCGCAGGACCCCTATGATGCGCTCATTGTCCGTTTCTACCGGTCCTAGCAAATGAGGAATCCCGTTGAATCGCGCCAGCTCGACCATCTTGGGATCGAGCATAACCATTTGCAGACGGTCCGGCGTGAATTGCATCAGCAGCGAAGTAGCGATAGCTGCCATACAGACGGACTTTCCGGAACCGGTTGTTCCCGCGATCAAAAGATGTGGCATAGCTGCCAGATCGATGGGCACCGGTTTGCCCATGACATCGCGGCCCAAGGGTATCGTCAAGGCAGCGTCCGAATGACTTCTAGCATGCTGATAGCTATCGCTATCCATCACGTTATGCAGCGCCACGATACTCGGCTGCTTATTCGGTACTTCTATGCCCATATAGTTGGTGCCTGGAACCGGTGTCTCCATGCGTAGTCGCTTGGCGGCAAGGGCAAGGGACAGATCACGTGAATAGGAAGCGATCTTGCTCAATCGAATGCGTTCGCTGCCATCAGCTTTGTGGGGCTGCAATGCGTATCGGGTGACTGTGGGTCCCACTTGTACATCAACGACATGAATCTCAATGTCAAATTCCAGGAGCGTGTTTTCAATTAGGGAAACGTTTTTGTCGATTTCTTCCTTATCGGGCAGAATCAAGTCAACTGCCGAAAGAACGTTAAGCTCCGGCAATGCGCCCACATCAAAGTCGCTGCCGGATGTTTCTCGATTATCACCTCGCGCATCATCATCCGCGTCTTGATAATCTTCTTCCGCGCCATCATCCACTGCTGCCGTTTGCGGCGCGTTCGCGTCGTTGATTTCGGTATCAGAATCGCGCGCCTGGCTATCCTGTGCGGGAACACTGTCTATTTCCTCTGTCACCGCCTCTGTGGTCGAGGCGGGCAGTACCTGTACCGGCTTCGGTGTGGACTTCCCTGCTGCGGCTTGACGCTCTCTAATCTCCTCCGGGATGTTTTCTGGATCCGGGCGAATGCGCATGATCCGGGTTCGATAACCTGGTGAGGTCGCCAAGCGTCGATACAAACCGATACCGTCAGCAAAAACTGCCGCGCCTCTAAGCTGCCCCGATTCCTCGCTATAATCCGTTAGATGCTGGCTCAGTCTTCCCAAAAAGCCAACAATATGTCGACGTCTCAAGCCAATAGCAATAACAAGGGAAATGACGATGATTAGAGCGAAGAACGCGAGGGCTGTCTGCCGGCCCATGACCCAATAAATTGGGTAGCTGATGCCCCAGCCAATTAGCCCGCCGCCTTGCCCGGCGCGTGCCAACGCGCGCAATTCCGCGTCACTATTGCTCAGATGCAAGATTGCCAGAACGGCAACGAAGACGATCTCTAACGCCAGCAAGCGTACCGAGCTGAACCCGACACGAATGCCCACTTTTGGCAACCACAAGAGGACACCGAACGCAAACAAGGTACCTGCTATGAAGACGCTGCCATTGCCAAATAGCTTGTGTAATATGTCGGCCCAGGTTACCGCCACCAACGCTTCGGACGGGAAGTAAAGCGAAATGAATGAAAGAATTCCAAAAACAAAAAGTGCAAAGCCTACGACTTCGTCAATCCAGGGGGGCAAGCTATCTTTGAGGTCTTCCCAGAAATCAAATTCGAATTGCTCGTCCTCGAGCGGCTTAATGACCGATTCTCTTCGGACCGTAATGACTTCGTCGACCGCTTCTGACACATCGTTAGCGGCTTGCCGTTCAACCGGCTGTTCTTGCGACATCGTGATTGAGAATCCTCATCAATTGTTACATCACAAGCCTATCATGATTGGCGAAATTCGCTGCAATTTCTGAGGGTGAAAAATAGCAATCAGGCTGGGATTCTGCGCGTCGCGCGTGCGAGGATCGCTATCCCCCGGTGGCGAATACTAAGGAGGGACAAACTTAGCCTTGAGCCTGTTTTTCTCGCTGCAACAGGAGGTCGGTAACGGCCAGAATGGCGACGCGCTGTTTTCGGTATAGGTCCGCTTCGCTCATACTAAGTCTACGAGCGACATCACGCACTTTCTTTCTCTCGAGAAAGCGCAACTGCAAGATGTTATACAGGGTCCATTCCGGGCTTGCCAGCTTTTGTTCGCCTTCCGGCTTGAGAGTTGCGATACAGTCTTGGAGCGTATTGCGCAGCGCGTTGACCGCTGTGTCCTGATCTGCGCTCATTCTTGCCTGCACAATTCCAAGGTTGATCAAATTGCTTTGGGTAATGCCTGCTCCTCCCCAATAGTGTCTCAAAGCTGCCCGTACCTGCTCGAAAAACTCGAGTCTTTCAGGTAGTGAATTTACTTTGGGTAGCTGAGCCTGTGATTGTCGATATTCGACTTGCACGGCACGCGATCGCGTCATCTGAAATTGTGGTAGCAATCCTTCCAGCAGACTGTACATCTCCGATTGCAATCGCATATCTTCGAGGCTCTTTTCCAGGCGATCCAGATAGGCATACAAGATGCTTTTGGGCACCATTAGCTCTTTCTGCAGCAAGTCGTTGCGATTCAGCAATCCCAACGCTCCAATAGGTCGTGTTGGCGAAGTATCGCCAGATATACGGCTACTTTGCAATGGAATAAAGGCATAACCGTTCCATTCAACGTTGGGTATTCCGGTGCTCTCGGAATACGCGTTTGCAATGCCTTGGAGGAAGGCGGGGTCCTCCAGCAAGTCTTCTTCCGAAAAGCTCGGGTTCCCGATGCTTTTCAGGAACTCCGGGGAACCATTCACGAAGTGAATTACACATGCTTGATCAATTCGCATGTAGTCGCATATCGACTCGGTGGTGGCAGCTATCAATTGTGATAGATCGTTGTGCGTAAGGACCCTCTCACTGAGAGACTGCAACATGGTAATTTGCGCGCCATCTTCGTCGCGATAAATGAACAGCAATTCAAAATATGGCAGTGCCAAAGAAACGAACCACTGCCAAAGCAATACCGCGGCGACGACGGCGGGCGGCGTAAAGGCCTCACCGGGTAAGCCCAGAATGCGCGTGGCCTGTGCGGTGAAGTTGACTACCGCTAGGGCGATCAAGCCAGTTGCGGGTCCCCTGAGCAAGAAGTCAAGCAACTGCTTTTTCACCAGCCTGTCCGGAATATCAGACCCGAAAAAGTACAGCGGATAAGACAAGAAAAACAGCATCAATATGATAATAATATTTGCAGTGTTGATGACCAGAAGGCCAAAGACGCTGAATTCGTCGCCGGGACTGAGCAATACCGAATAGGGAAAGATGCCCAAAGCCGGGGTCAAGATGGCTATCTGCAAAAACGCCATGCGCCGTTGCGTCCCTCGCGTGAGACAGCGTTTGCGCGCTCGCTGCACATTGTAAAAGGCGAATCCGTTGGCGGCGACGAAGTAGACGAGATAGATGGGGAACAGGGAACCGGCCTGGATGCTTAATATTCCCTGCGCATCAACAAAGATAAACAATGAATCGGCAAATGCCGCGGACAGCAGAAAGCCGGCGCCGATCAAATAGAGGATTCGAATTACCCGTCGCCGGCGTCCGCGCGATGGCAATCCCGTAGTCGCCAGCAAAGCGTCTGACAAGTGGTACATGGCGGCGGGGATGAATGCGATGCCTATCCATTGCAGGCGCGAGGCGATCTCGTGGGTAGCGTAGTCGGGTTCGAGCGAGATGAAGGCATCCGCGACATACGCGACGGTAACGCAGGCAAGCACTACCGCGGACGATTTGGCAACTCTGTTCTTCAGATTTCGGGTGAGATTAAAAAGCAACAAAGAAACAGCAATGATCGCATTGCTCGCGGTCAGAGTTTCATTGACAATTAGCAGAATCGCTGTAGCCAGGTCCAATGTACGCCTCTGGAGATTGGGTCAGCACACTACGTTTATGCATAAGTTTAGCAAATTCTGACGAATAGACTGCTGGCTATACGGAAACGCTGAAGAAGACAGCGATCTCTCTGCTCGGCAAATGCCTGTCGTTGAAGCCGCAAAAAACGAATCCCTGGTCTTGGGCAAATTGAATACAAGGAAAATTGGTTGTTGAGATCTCGAACATGATTTGCCGAAGCTCGTTCTCGCGCGCCCACACTCGCGCAACGTTTACCAAGCGAGCGCCCAAACTTTTACGCCGGTACAGGCGATCGACGACGATGTCCTGCAAATACGCGATCTCACTGGTTTCATCGACGCGCATGGAAATGAACGCGAGGATCCGATGTGTATTTGTGTCTTGCATAACAACGAAGCAGTGGCGACGTCTGATAGCCATCTCCAAGTGTCTGGGATCCGTCTCGTGAGTGGCATCTAGCGGTCGCGGCAGACGTTGACGGCGATAACTGATCTGGATCTGGTCCGTCAGTTCCTGCACGGTCATTTGCCAGACGTGCTCAGTCCGGTAGTCGCTTTGCAACTCCAGGCAAAAAGGAATGTCGCTTTCTACACCATCGCGAATAACTATTCGAGATTGATCAAATGAGGGTTGCATCATAACCCTGCATCTCCAAATATTCGCAACTATAACTTACAGAAAAATAACCCCAGACACACGAAGCGAATGGGGTCATTATACAAGACGTGGTGATAGTGCGAGCCGTGATGAGCGGCTAAACTTCGTACAAATAGTCCTTCAGAATCACATGCGCCGACGATTGACGCAAACGATTGAGCGCTTGTGCCTCCAACTGGCGCACACGTTCCCGAGTAACGCCTATCGTTTGCCCGACTTCTTCCAAGGTGTAAACGCGGCCATCGGCAAGACCGTAGCGGAGGCGCAGAATCTGCGCTTCGCGCGGCGGCAGCTTGTCCAGCGCTTGTTGCAACTGGACGTGCAGCAAGTGCGTCGCCACTTCGTCGGAAGGTGCAGGACTATTGATGTCTTCAACAAAATCGCCAAAGGTTGAATCGCCTTCGTCGTCAATGGGCGTTTCCAAACTTACAGGACGCCGAGAGATCTCCAGCAAGTTCTCAACTTTGTCCGGCGTGGTTTCCATGCCTTGCGCCAACTCATCAATCTTGGGTTCGCGGCCCAGTTCTTGCAGCAATTGCAATTGAACACGACGCATTCGGTTCAACTGGTCGCCCATGTGAACTGGCACACGTATCGTGCGGCCTTGGTCGGCTACTGCGCGGCTGACCGCCTGGCGGATCCACCATGTTGCATATGTGCTGAACTTGTGGCCACGCTGGTACTCGAATTTGTTGGTGGCCCGGATCAATCCAATGTTGCCCTCCTGGATCAGGTCAAGAAAGGGCACTCCCCGTCCGATGTACTTCTTGGCAACACTGATCACCAGGCGCGCATTGGCGCGTATCAGATGTTCCTGCGCTTTTTCCCCGTCAAAAACGATAGCACGCAAGTTCTGCTCTTCGCTCCAGGTCAATTCATCGGCGCGCATCGCAGCGGCATCTTCCAGACGAGCGCTCGCGAATACGGCCGCTTCCATGCGCTTCGCAAGCAACACTTCTTCCTTCGCGGTCAAAAGTGGCACACGTCCCGCTTCCTTGAGGTAAAGGCCGACGACATCGTCCGTGTCGAGAGCGGCTTGATATCCAGCGTCACTTGTCAGATCCTTCTTCAGGACCATGAGCAAGGCGTCGCGCTCGTCTTTGGCCTCTTCTTCCGTTTCGGCAATCAACGAGTCGCTATGCGGCTTGTCTTCTTTTGTGTCTACGCTGTCTTCATCTGCGGTCTTTGTGGTTGCCGGAACAACCTCAATTCCCGCTTCCAACAGACTGTCCATCAGATCGTCGAGAAGCGCGACATCACCTTCGACATCGGGCAGCAATTCCAAAATGTCACTATACGTGACAAATCCTTGCTTTTTTGCCTTATCTAAGAGCTGTTTCCGAATAACTTCACGCTGACTGATGTTTGTAACATTGTCCAGAACTGCAACCACGGACAAGCCTTTCTGCTAAGCGAGCTATATAAGAACCGAACCAATAACAACTGACACTAAAACAATATTCTTCAATCTTGCAAATTTCTTGACGCTTGCAACCAGGTGATTGGCCTGCAACACCTATTTTACTGAGTTATTCGCCGGGATGGAAACCATTCAATCAAAGACTTCAGTGGTTTCTAAACTTTCCTCATCTTGTGCTACACCAGATATACAGCCGCACCAATTCTAATGCTCAACAATCACTTGATGACAGTATCGTGAGACTCTTTCAACGTGCCATTAAGGGTATACTAATCATCTATCGGTAATCCAATAAAACAATTTAACGCCAATTTGATTACTTGTCAAGTTTTTCGCGCCAATTCGTTCAAAGAAAGTTTTTGAGAACGATGGCCTGCAAGGACTTCTAGTCACCTTGCGCACTCGTTTTGGTTGCAGACATAGGTCCCTAGTTTCATTTTGACATTCCATTTATAGCGGAAAACAGGTTGCGAGAGAATTTGTGTTAAACTGAGACCAGTGTCAGCTTCAGCTTTGATGATAAGGTTGGGCGAATAGTGACGCAAACTGGATTCGGCTCTGGGCCTTATACACCATCTCTCAGGATCCTGATATCTATCGCAGTTATCATGCCAATATCGCTTGGCCTGCTGATTGGCTCGTCCAGCCTGCAATTGTATGGAATCGCATTTGGCATTCCGCAACTGGCTTTTGCGACCAACTTGATGGAATCTGCCGCCTGGATCGCTCTAGGAGTCGGCCTGGGGACTGGCGGTGGAATCGGCATCGCAGGTCTCTTGCTCAAAGCTATCTGGACACGTGCAGCGGCTCCCCGTCCAAAGTTCAAGAATAGCGATAGCCTCGCTAATCGCGCCAAAACCGAGAACTCAACTCGCGTCGAAAGGATTCTAGGCTCGTGGTCCACCGCCGAGCGGGATCTGCTCCGTCAGCAACTGGCAGAATCTCGTCTAGCCATCCGCCATGATGGTGTCCTGGTTCCCCGCGAACAGGCAGTGATGATGCGTCAAATAGAAGATTACGTTCTTTTGTAGCGTGATAAACGCGGCAGCAAAGATAGCTGGGGAGGTTGCTCGACTTTTTACAAAGCCCGTGAGCGCTTGGTGCAACCTGCACAAGCAGAGCGGAAAAGTGCATAATCTTTGTGCAGAGTGTTGACGCAATGCAGAAGCTTTTTTAGAATGAATTCAAATTGCAATTGAAAATTATGGCAACGTGAGTGAGCATTTCCAGATGACACGGCGTACCAGGCGCAACCGACGAATATCGATAACCGAGTTCAGTGTGGACTGTTTTCCTTCCTGATGCGTTGTTTTGACTAACCTTTGAAAGGCGCCCTGATCTCGAAATGACGGTCAGGGTTTTTTGTTTGTGAGAGGTCATGCTGTGAACAGAATTCGTGCTGGCATATACGGCGGCTCCGGTTACGCTGGTTTGGATCTTGTTGAGTTGCTAAGCGCGCATCCGAATGTGCAGCTGGCATTTGCGACTTCGAAAACGTACGAAGGCGAAGTCGTGCCGGGAACGCAGCTCTCGTTCGTGTCGCCAGAATCGGTCACTCTCGATGATGTCGATGTGATTTTCCTGGCGCTGCCACACAAGGCATCCGCCGAAGTAGCCAGGCGGGGTGTGGATGCTGCTGTTAAGGTTGTAGATTTGTCGGCTGACCTTCGTCTCGACTCGCCAGAAGACTACGAAGAGACTTATGGTATTCCACATCCGCATCCTGAACTGTTGCTCACTCCATACGGACTGCCGGAGATCAATCGCGCCAATATCATCGACAAGGACGTGATCGCGACGCCGGGCTGCTACCCAACGACAACATTGCTAGGTCTTTATCCGTTGTTGCGTTGTGGCGGAATCCGCGCTGACTCGCCCATCATTGTCGATGCGAAATCGGGCGTGACCGGCGCAGGGCGCAAACCGTCATTGTCCACTCATTTTGCCGAGGTGTATAGCAATCTCTTGCCCTACAAGACTGGCCGCTCTCATCGCCATATTGGCGAAATGGAACAAGAGGCGCTCAAGTTGGATGACGAGATCGGTCCCATTATCTTTTGTCCGCATCTGCTGCCTGTGGATCGCGGGCTGATGTCCAGCATTTATGTCACGCTTGACGACTCGTTTACCAGCGGGCAGGCGCATGATCTTTACTGCGAAGTCTATGACAACGAGGTTTTGGTTGATGTATTGCCGCTGGGCCAACATGCCAGTCTAAAACACGCAGTGAAGACCAACAAATGCGTCATCAGCATTACGCCAGTCTTACAGCAATATCTTCATGTCACCAGTGTCACGGACAATTTGCGGAAAGGCGCGTCCAGCCAGGCTGTGCAAAACATGAATCTGATGTTTGGGCTGGACGAAACGCTGGGACTAATCTAGTGAATGACGCTATTTCCTTGATCAAAATCTCCGGGCATTACTTGGATGATGATGCGCTGCTTCGCCAATTCGCTGCGACAGTTGCGGAACGGGACGAGAAGGTGGTCATAGTGCATGGAGGCGGCATCGAGATCACGCGATTGCAAAAACGTTTGAACATTGAACCGCGATATGTGGGCGGACTCAGGGTCACGGACGCCGAGTCGCTCTCGCTAGTGGAAATGGTCCTTTGTGGGACTGTGAACAAGCGACTTGTGAGGCATCTGATCAACGCCGGTGTCGATGCGCAAGGTTTGTCCGGCGTTGACCGTGGTCTGGTACGTGCCCGACAATTGCAGCACGAGTCTGTCGACATGCAATACACAGGTACCGTAGAGTCGGTGCGGAGCGAAGTCCTGTTTCAATTGTTGGATCTCGGTGTCACGCCTGTGATTGCGCCAGTCAGCGTTGGCGCAGAAAGCAACTTTAACTTGAATGCGGATCCGGTTTCTGGTGTGCTGGCTGCAGCCATTGGCGCCGAGAGCGTCGTTTTTATTTCGAATGTTGCCGGCGTCTTGGTGGAAAACAAGCGTGTTTCCAAACTCAGTGAAATCGAAGCCCAAGAGTTGATCGCCGACGGGTCCATTTACGGAGGCATGATACCAAAAGTGAATTCAGCGCTGGATGTGCTATCATCGGGCGTTCCCAATGCCGTTATCACGGATTTAGATGGCTGGGCATGCGGTGCAGGAACAACATTTGTACAATAGCAATTGTCAAGTTCGAGCAGAGGGATGGAATGACTATTCAAAGTGAAGTGATTCAGAAAGATCAATTATATAGCGTACCGGTTGCGGCACGTCCGGATTTCGTGCTGGCGCGAGGCGATGGCGTCACCGTCTTTGATACGGAAGGCAGGGCGTATATAGATTGGGTGGCCGGCATTGCGGTGAACGCCTTGGGATACGGCGACGAAGAACTTACAGCGGTTGTCAATCAGCAGATGAACACCGGTTTGATCCACGTCAGCGGCCTGTATCACACGCAGGCGCTCGTCGAGCTTGCTGAATTGTTATGCGAGCATTCATTTGCCGACAAGGTCTATTTTTGTAACAGCGGCTCCGAGGCCAACGAAGGTGCGCTCAAGTTTGCCCGCAAGGTGGCCTATGTCAACGAAAAACCGAACAAAACCAGGGTGGTCAGCTTCACCGAGGCATTCCATGGTAGAACGATGGGCGCACTGGCCATAACGCCCAAAGAGAAATATCAGACGCCTTTTAAGCCCATGGTTCCCGGAGCTGTGGTCGGAGAATTCAACAGCATTTGCAGTGCCAAAGAAGTAATAGATGAAGACACCGTGGCGGTTATCGTTGAGCCCTTGCAAGGCGAAGGTGGAATCAACATTGCTACGGCAGAATTTCTGCAAGGCCTTCGGCAGCTATGTGACGAGAATGACGCGACGCTTATATTCGACGAGATTCAGTGCGGGTTGGGCCGCACTGGCGACCTGTGGGGGCATACGTCTAGTGGCATAACACCTGATATCATGACTTTGGCGAAGCCCCTTGCGGGTGGACTGCCCGTCGGAGCGATATTAACGACCGAGGCTGTAGGTAGCGCAATGCAACCAGGCGATCACGGATCCACGTTTTCTGGCGGCGCAGTGGTGATGCGCGCGGCAGAAGTGGTTATCAATCGCGTACTCAGCGACGGATTCCTGGAGCATGTGAGAGAGGTCGGCGAATACCTTTTGGATCGCCTTTCCGAGATCAATAGCCCACATATCACTGACGTACGCGGCCGCGGTCTTATGGCTGGGATCGAGTTGGATTTAGCTCCGGCGGAGATCGTGCAAAAAGGCTACGATCACGGGTTGCTGCTGCTAAGTTCCGGGACCAACGTGATCCGCTTTGTCCCGCCTTTGATTATCGAAAAGAAGCATGTCGACGACTTGGTGGAAAAACTGACGATCATACTGGAGGGCGTCGATGATCAAGATTAGTCCCGACATTGAATCCGTTAGAGGGTTTCGTGTTGCCGGCGTACACGCAGGTTTAAAAAAGGACGGCGCGCTGGATTTTGCGCTGATCAGCAGCGAGACAGATTGTATGACGGCGGGCGTTTTCACTCGCAACAAAGTCAAAGCCGCGCCTGTGCTCTTGAACATGGAACGTCTGCGCGAAAACGCCTCCGGCATCCGCGCAGTTGCCATCAATACTGTTAGCGCCAATGCATGTACCGGCGCAAAGGGTTTGGAAAATGCCCGCGCAACCAGTGAGCTGATTGCCGAGCAATTGGAAATCGACAGTGACCAAGTTCTGGTCATGTCAACCGGTGTTATCGGTACGCATCTTCCAATGGACAAGATTTCTCGCGGGGTGGAGCTTTCCAGCGCGAGCATGGGTGGCGACTGGGGAGCGGCCGCCGCCGGCATCATGACAACGGACACACGTCCGAAGCTAGGGTCCATCACTGTCCAGACGGCTAAGGGACAAGTTACTTTGGCTGGGATCGTCAAAGGGGCGGGCATGATCGCGCCTAATATGGCGACAATGCTCAGCGTCATCGTGACGGACGCGAATCTCAGTTTGTCGCTTGCTCAGTCGGCGCTCTCTGCGGCATCTCAGCAGAGCTATAATCGAATCGTTATCGATGGCGATACCAGTACAAATGACATGGTCGTTTTGATGTGCAATGGGGCAAGCGGCGTCGCAGTTTCCGACGTGGACGATGTCGCAATCTTCCGCGAGGCGTTGAGCGCGCTGACTCGGTATTTGGCGCAAGAGGTGGTTCGCGATGGCGAGGGCGTCACGAAATTTGTCACTCTTGACATCCGGAACGCCGAGTCAGTCGCGGTAGCAGAGCGTATCGGTCAGACTATTGGCGCGTCGGTATTGACAAAGTCTGCATTCTACGGCAGCGACGCCAATTGGGGACGAATCGTCGCTGCGGCAGGCAGGGCAGAGGTCCCCTTTGATCCTGACAGCTCATCGCTCTATGTTGCGGCAGGAGAATCGCTTCCGGCGGCAGAACGCGGCCTATTGATCTTCAGTCAGGGCATGCCGACGGATTATCGTGAAGCCGATGCTGCTGCGATCATGGCCGAACCCTCGATCTATTTCACATTGGATTGTGGCATCGGCGCGGCTGACGCGACCATTTGGACCTGTGATATCAGCCACGACTACATCACGATCAATGGCGACTATCGTTCCTGACCGATCCGAGGGTCAAAATGCTCGCTGTATTGGTGCTTGAAGATGGACGCGTTTTCCCGGGTGAGGGCTTTGGGGTTGAAGGCATCCAGACCGGCGAGATTGTATTTAACACTTCCATGACGGGTTACCAAGAGATTCTGACTGACCCGTCATATTTTCGGCAAATTGTCGCAATGACCGTGCCCCATGTCGGCAATACCGGCGTCAATCTAGAAGATCCGGAGTCGAAAAATGTTTGGGTGTCTGGATTCGTGGTGCGTTCGCTGAGCCCCATCGTAAGCAATTGGCGCAACCGTGGCGACTTGGCTACGTATCTGCGCGAGAATGACATCATCGGCGTTTCCGGCGTCGCTACCCGAGCGCTTGTGCGTCATATCAGAGAAAAAGGCGTGATGCGCGCAGCTGTGGCGCATGGCGACGCTGCCAAGGATACGAATAGACTTACGAAGATCGCTCGCGATTCTCTCGACATGTCGGGCGCCAACCTGGTTGACCAAGTCACGGTGTCGGAGGCGTTCGACTGGAATGAGAGCAGCGATCCACAATGGTATGGCAGTTCGGTCACGGGTCGCAAGCGCCCGCTGATTGTAGCATACGACTTTGGCATCAAACACAATATTCTGCGCATGATGACGGATCGCGGCTTGCGTGTCAAAGTAGTTCCGGCACAGACCACAGCACGCGAAGTGCGAACCCTGCGGCCATCGGGAGTCTTCCTCAGCAACGGCCCGGGTGACCCGGCTGCGGTAGACTACGCGATCGAAAACGTCAGGTCTCTATTAGGTGAGCTTCCGGTGTTCGGCATTTGCCTCGGGCATCAGATTCTTGCGCTGGCCTTGGGAGGAATGACCGAAAAAATGCGTTTCGGTCACCGCGGGGGCAATCAACCGGTGAAGAATTTGCAAAGCGGTGAAGTAGAGATCGCGACACACAACCATGGATTCGCGGTCTCAGCGGACAGCGACCTGGGTGGTGGCGAAGTCACGCATATCAACTTGAACGACAATACGGTTGCCGGACTGCGCCACAAAGAATTAAGGGCATTTAGCGTTCAATATCATCCCGAAGCCGCGCCGGGTCCTCACGATTCATTGTATCTATTTGATGAATACGTGGCGGCGGTACAAAACATGGGTTAGCCAGTCGAGGTTAGGTTGTGCGATCCTCTTAAAGTCTGGAATTGCTTCAATGCCCAAACGTATGGATATCGAGACAGTCATGATCATCGGCTCTGGGCCGATTGTCATCGGACAAGCCTGCGAATTTGACTATAGCGGCGTGCAAGCCTGCAAGGCATTGAAGCGGCAAGGTTATCGTGTCGTCCTGGTTAACTCCAATCCGGCGACGATTATGACCGATCCCGAATTCGCCGACGCGACATACATCGAGCCACTCACCACTGACATCTGCGAAAAGATCATTGCCGAAGAAAGACCCGATGCCTTGCTCCCCACGGTTGGTGGGCAAACCGCGCTCAATTTGGCTGTCGCGCTGCAAGAAACGGGCGTACTTGAGAGTTATGACGTCGAGCTTGTCGGTGCAACCTTGAATAGCATCCAGCTCGCTGAAGACCGGCAACTATTCAACGAGACTATGTCTGAGATCGGCTTGCGCGTGCCTGATAGCAAAGTGGTTGACAATGTTGAGGGGGCATTGTCATTCGCTGCTCATATTGGCTATCCGATCTTGATCCGACCTTCATTCACGATGGGTGGCGCTGGGGGCGGCGTGGCGTATGACGCGGACGAATTGCGTCATGTGGCCGCAAATGGCATTCGTCAGAGCCCGGTCGGGCAGGTCCTCGTAGACAAGAGCCTCCTTGGCTGGAAAGAATACGAACTCGAGTTGATGCGCGACTCGAAAGGCAATTTCGTCGTCGTTTGTTCGATCGAGAATCTCGACCCGATGGGTGTGCATACCGGTGACAGCATCACAGTCGCCCCGGCGCAGACACTGACAGACAAGGAATTGCAACGGTTGCGCAATATGTCTCGCTTGATTTTTGATCGAGTAGGTATAACCACCGGCGGCGCCAACGTGCAATTCGCCATTAACCCGGACGACGGCGAAGTCTATGTTATCGAAATGAATCCACGGGTTTCGCGTTCATCGGCGCTGGCAAGTAAAGCCACTGGGTTCCCCATCGCCAAGATCGCAGCGCTGCTGGCGGTAGGATATACACTGGACGAGATTGCTAATGACATCACCCGGCAAACGCCAGCCAGCTTCGAGCCCTCTCTGGACTATGTCGTTGTCAAGATTCCGCGTTGGGACTTCAAGAAGTTTGCCGGGGCGGACCCAGTACTGGGTCCACAAATGAAGGCTGTAGGCGAGGTAATGGCGATCGGCAGGACTTTTCCCGAAGCCCTACAGAAAGCGGTACGCTCGCTCGACATCGGCATCGACGGCTTTGGCAGCGGGGCGGAGGAGCATTTGTCGCCGGAGGTGCTGGGCGTGCCGACGGCGCAGCGACTATTTCAAGTGGCGACGGTGATTGGCGAGGGCACCCCTTTTGAGGAAATCGTCCGGCAAACGCAATTTGATCCCTGGTTCGTCCAGCAAATGAGCGATTTGATGGCGATCCACAATACCGTGTTGGATAAGGGACTGTGCCTTACCGATCTGGACTGCCAAGACTTACGCAAGCTGAAGCGATTTGGATTTAGTGATGCCTACATTGCCAAACTGTTGGACGCAGACGAGTTTGCCGTGCGGCACTATCGAATTGCACTGGGTATTCGCGCCAATTTCTATCGCGTCGATACCTGTGCCGCGGAATTTGAAGCGCATACACCTTATCTTTATTCGACTTACGAAATGGACGACGAGGCGGACCCCGTCTCGACCAAAAAAGTGATGGTGCTCGGCGGCGGACCCAATCGAATTGGACAAGGCATCGAATTTGACTATTGCTGCGTTCACGCTTGCTTCGCGTTACGGGAGATGGGGTTCGAGACAATAATGGTGAATTGCAATCCGGAGACGGTCAGTACGGATTACGACACCGCAGATCGCTTGTATTTCGAGCCACTAACCGCGGAAGACGTCATGAATATCGTCGACCGCGAACAGCCGGATGGCGTACTTGTTCAATTTGGTGGTCAGACGCCGCTCAATATAGCTCGTGATCTGAAGCAAATGGGTGCTCCTATTTGGGGTACTTCTGTTGATGCGATCGACCTTGCAGAAGATAGAGAGCGCTTCAATATCCTCATGGGCGAACTCAACATAATGCAACCTGCGGGCGCTACGATCTTGGCGCGCGATGATGCGGCGCAGGCGGCTCGTCAGATCGGTTATCCACTGCTGGTACGCCCTAGTTATGTCTTGGGCGGTCGTGGCATGGCAATCGTCTTTGACGAAGGCCAGTTGCTCAACTGGTTGGACGACAATGTCTCCTGGAGTGGCCATCCGGTATTGATCGATCAATTTCTGGATGATGCCTACGAAGTGGATGTGGACGCGCTCGCGGATGGCGGCCAGGTCACCATTGGCGGCATCATGCAGCATATCGAAGAGGCGGGCGTACACAGTGGCGATTCGGCCTGTGTTGTGCCGCCCTACAAGATCAGTTATTTTCATTTGGATGTCATTAGGGACTATACGCAGCGCATCGGCAAGGCACTGCAAATCAAAGGATTGTTCAACATACAGTTTGCGATCAAAGACGATGAGGTATATGTCCTGGAAGTAAATCCGCGTTCCAGTCGAACGGTACCTTTTATCAGCAAGGCGACTGGACATCCACTGGCGCGCTATGCGGCCCAAATCGCTGCCGGAAGAACGTTGCAAGAGATCGGATTCGTTTCGGAACCGGCCGTCGACGGTTTTTTCATAAAGGAAGCAGTATTTCCCTTTCAGAAGTTCCCGGGTGTCGATGCTCGTCTGGGACCGGAGATGCGGTCGACGGGCGAGGTGATGGGGCACGCCTCGTCATTCGGGCATGCTTACGTAAAGGCGCAGTCGGCGGCCGGCACGCCCTTACCGGAAGCCGGCACCGTGTTTATCAGCGTGAATGACTTTGACAAAGCAGTCGTCGCAAAGATTGCCAGAGACCTCGTCCGTTTTGGTTTTCGACTGGTGGCGACAGATGGAACCGCCAGATGGCTAAACAGCCTGGGTATCGACGCGGAGCCCGTGAAAAAGCTGTCACAGGGCACACCAAACGTTTTGGACCTGATGCAAGACGGGGGTATTGACTTGATTATCAATACCCCGAGAGGCGGCCAGGCGCACGAAGACGGCATACGGATTCGCAGCCAGGCCTATGCCCTGGGCGTGCCGATCATTACAACCATGAGCGCGGCAGCAGCCTCGGTGCAAGGCATCCGCCGATTGCGCGAGAAGCCGCTTAGCGTGCGCAGTTTGCAATCGCATTACGAAGTATTCGGCAGAGCAGAAGCGATCTGAAAGGAAGAGTGGCCGATGGCGCGTGCATACAAAAAATATCTTGAAGAAATTCTTATTGATGAAGATCGCTTACAGACGCGAATAGCCCAACTAGGCAAAACACTAAACCGGGATTATGCGGATTGCGAAGACTTGCTTTTGCTTTGCATCCTCAAAGGCGGGGTGATGTTCCTGACGGACCTTTCACGTCATATCCATGTCCCGCATATGATAGACTTCATGGCTGCAAGTAGCTATGGCGTTGGAGCGCGCCAGTCTGCCGGATCCGTGCGCATCGATATGGATCTGCAAACTGATGTGCGAGGCAAACACGTCCTGGTGGTTGAGGACATCATTGATAGCGGGTATACCCTAAGTTTTGTCATAAAAACACTGAAGAGCCGCGAACCTGCGAGCTTGAAGCTCTGCGCGTTGCTCAACAAACAATCGCGCCGGGAAGTCGAGATTGACGTCGATTATGTCGGTTTCGATATCGAAAACAAATTCGTATTTGGTTATGGGCTTGATCTGGATGAACGATTCCGCAACCTTCCATTTGTCGGGGTGGTGCGGCAGGACGCCCTGGTAGATGAATGATGCTGGCCCGCTCCTGTTATGGGGTGAATTCGTAGTCGATCTGCAACGGCTGCTCCTTGACAAGGGAGTAACAACGCCTCTATTTGTCGTTGGCGGCGCGGTACGCGACGCGTACAAGCGTGCGCATATCACGGATGTCGACATCGCGGTGGACGGCGATGCGTTGCGGATTGCCAAGCAAGTTGCTGATTGGCTGGATGCCGACATTTATGTCATGGACCGCGATCGTGGTGTGGCACGCGTCTTCGTCAAACGCGAGCCGGACACAATCTTGCTCGATTTTGCCCGATTTCGCGGCGCGACCCTCTATGACGATCTCATCAGTCGTGACTTCACCGTGAATACCATGGCCGCCGATCTGCTGGGCGACCTGTCGAAGCTGATAGACTTGCTGGGTGGCCAGAGCGACTTAGTTAACCGGGTGTTGCGCCGCTGCTCGCCACATGCGATCGCCGACGATCCCGTCCGCGCATTAAGAGCGATACGACAGAGTTCGCAGCTCGGTTTGAAGATTCACCCGGCGACATTGTCGGATGTGCGTCAGTATGCTCACGGTCTTAGGCAGACATCTCCCGAAAGAATACGTGACGAGTTTTTCAAGTTGCTGGCCCTGGACAACGCAGCGCGCGGGCTCCGCGTATTGCAGCACGTCGGGATACTCGAGCACGTTTTGCCGGGGTCGCCCGATATGCTTCAGGGCAAGGACGCGTCATTGCAACAAACGATGGATGCCTGGTCTCGTAGCCTGCGCGTGACCGAGCGAATGTGCGCCATATTGACCGCGGTTAGCGAACGGCGTACGGACAACACCGCTGCCGTCTTTGATCTCGGCATGTTTGTCATGCAAATGGATCGCTTTCGCGGGCAATTGAAGCTGCATTTGAACCGTGTTTATGGCAACGGCCGCAAACACAGAGAGATGTTGGTCCTGGCTGCGCTCTTAAGCAGCCTGGGTGAGTTTGACATGGCAGGCGCTGAGGCAATATCTCCATATTCTGCGGAAGCGGTGTCCCGGTATTTACGGCTCACGCTCGACGAGGGTCGTCACCTGGCCACCACGATAACGAACCATCGCGCCATACTCCATGAAGAGGAGTGGTCAGCATTGGCTCGTCATCGCTTCTGGTTTCGGCTTGGCGAAACCGGGATTGACGCAATTTTGCTCGCGGCAGCGGACTATTTGGCGACGCAAGGCGTGGCTTTGCTTCAGGCGGATTGGCTTGCATTTGTCGACATCGCAACTGATTTGCTGGATACCTGGTTTAACCACTATGAAGAAATCGTCGATCCTCCGCTACTGCTGAATGGCGATGACATAATGACGCTACTAAAAATTGATCGAGGCCCTGTGATTGGCCAACTTATAACGGCATTACGTGAGGCGCAAGCCATCGGTGACGTCAGAAGTGTCTCCGACGCACGAGAGTTCGTCCAAAGCCGGCACGCCGAATCAAGCTAAGCCCGAATCTCCGTCATCGATTGGCGCGTGGTCGCCCGGCCGGGAGAACTCAAAAAACAAGAGCATGGTACTTCCATAAGTACGGCGGTCGTATTCGAGCAAATAGCGCAAGCCAAGATCCTCTTTCAGTTCGCGCGGATCAATCTGTACGATCACGACTGTATCGGAATGATGCCACGACGTGCTTTCGTCAAGGGCTTTCAGCATGGTCATCCACTGGCCAAGGTACTGTGGCGGCGCAACGTAAATGAAATCGAATCTTCGTTCCGGTGGTCGCTTGATCAATTCAAAAGCATCGCGTTGTCGAACGATGGCGCGCGCCTCGAGCCGCGTGTGTTTGAGATTCTCGCGGACGGTCTTCAGCGCGGCGCGATGAAGGTCGACAAAGAGGACCTGTTCAGCGCCTCGGCTAAGCGCCTCGATTCCGACACTGCCCGTGCCAGCAAAAAGGTCCAGCATGCTTGCTCCAACGATGTCATCGCTAATAATACTGAACAGGGCTTCTTTGACCCGGTCCATAATTGGGCGCGTGCTATCCCCAGGGACGACTTTGAGTCGAGCGCCACGGGCGCTGCCGGCGATGACGCGCAGAGACATTAGACCGCCAGATTATCCACTATGCTGCGGACGGCGCGCAGGTTTGACAGTGGCGCGGTCACAAAACCGTCACCGCTACCGGCCAGCACAAGTCGTCGTCCCTCCGTTTGATGCAAGGCGTCCCTAATTGCGGACTGAAGCAGGGCAGGGGTACCTTGGTGCAAGTGCTCCCAATCGCTCAATCCACCACAAACGGCGCCCGGAAACAAAAGCTTAACCTGCAGCAAGTCGCTCTTGTTGTTCGAAAAGTCCCAATTGAGCATCTGTACGGGCAAGCCCGCGAAAAGGTCCAACATCGGGGATGGACCCTTTACCTGGATAGCATTGAGCCACCAGTCTGGTTTGATAAAGTCCAGGATCGCTCGACTGGATGGCATGGCCATAGCCTTGTACTCGACTGCGGACATAAGCTCGTGGCTGGCTAAGCAGGTGACAATGAAGACGCCGGAAATCGCCGGAATGGCGCGGATCGCTTCCAGGAAGCGAAGCGTGCTTTCGGTCAATGCGCTTAGCCCGGTTCTTAGTCTGTCCGGACGTAATCGCATATCCTTTAACAGTTGTCTGCAACCCGCGATTTGCGCTGCTTGTGCCATCGGACTATAAATGGTCTGCATTATAGGAACTTCGTCGGCGGCGAATGCAGCGTCAAGGATGGACAGGCACTCGATCTGTTGGGCAAGCTGCCCGCGATCTGGGGAAAGTGGCCGAATTTCTGTCCAGTCTAGGGAACGCCGTATGATGGGCTTCTTAATTTCGCGCTTGCCCCGGCGATCACCGAGCCAGGCATCCTGGATCCCATAGTCTGCAACCAGGAAACTGTTCGAAGGCATAACCCGAACAAGGTCCCAGTCGTATTCTCGCTGATAGCTGACGATGGAGCGAGCCAAGTCGGCCGAGCGCTGATCGTCGCCGGGAAAATGCCGCCATAACGACACGGGCAAACGATCAAGCGATTCCCCGGCGATCGCGCGTTCCAGGCGCTCACGTCTGCGCATAGAACGAGCTAAGCACCGACGCCTTGAAGATCCTCGACACGCTGCTTCAGCATCCGAGTGAGCATCATGAACCGGTCGTCATCGCTGCTATCCAGGTCGTTCGCTCCATGATGACCTTCGACATGGGATGTCGTCTGCACGGCGTTGAGCCCCTGCTGCGCCAAGTCCAATGCGGTTTGGAATGCCGCAATAGATGCGCTCTTGTTTCCGTCCGCTTTGTGCGCCAAACCGAGGCCATAATGTGCATCAACATTCTCTGGGCTGGTGCCAATGACGTCCTCAAATAACTCAATTGCTTCAGTATTATTTCCATCGCGGTGGGCGCGCCATGCTCTGCCGACGCGTTCTGTCGTTGGTAGGGTAGACATGTGATCTCCTATCGTTTTGCTTCCCGCCTCCAGAAATAGAGAATCAAGCGAGGCGCGCTTCTGTTGACCGTATTCTACTGCATTATTATCGGTCTGTACCAATCGGCTTCCGTAAAGACTTCATAAGCGTAGGGACGGAGTTGTGTCATCTTGTCTTGCCGCTGAACTACACGAGTGATATGCTATCGTCGCGATGGAAACAAGCAAGATACACCAATTGGTTATTCGTTTGGCAGTAGAGGAAGACTTGGCGCAGGCCTCCGCTATTTGGCACGAGCGCGTGTCTCTTTTGCAGCAGTCGGATCATTTTCAACAATCGAAACCGGCGCGAATTCCAGAATGGCAACGACAAGCCAGATCGTGGCTGAACAGCGACCAGTGCGGCTTTTTCGTAGGGGACGTGAATGAGGTTGTAAGTGGCTACATGGTGGTCATGATCTCATCGGGACCGGCAGGACTAGAGCCGGTCTTCGTTGGAAAAGTGATCGATTTGGCGATTGATCTGCACGAATCTCATTCCGGACTTGGCGGCGCCCTGCTGGACGCAGCGAGTCAATGGCTTAGGTCGCGGGCGATAGACTTCTTGGCCGTTGACGTGCCGGCCCGCTATCCCGTGGAAGAGGCATTTTGGCGGGCGCAGGGCGCGCGGTTGCGGTTTAATCAGAATTGGCTTGCCCTATGATACGATTGGCTGATGAAGCTGACACCGCCTGCATCGGCAGTCTGTGGTTGGAAATGGTGGAATTCCACCGTGCCTTCGATCCGCTCACGTTTCGGGCGACGGAAGATGGCGCGAATATGTATGCGCAACGGATCTTGCAGCGGCTGTCGGATCCCTGGACGCATGTGCTCGTTGCCGAGGTCGAAGGCGACATTGTTGCCTATGCGCTTGGCTTGGTAGCCGATATCACGACGGAGATGTTCCAGCCGCTGCGCACTGGATTGCTGGCCGATATTTATGTCATGGCAGGGCACCGCCGCAAAGGGCATGGTAAACAATTGGTGGAGAAGATGTCGCACTGGTTTGGGACACAAAAAGTTCGCCATTTTGAATGGCATGTCAGCGCGCAAAATCTTGCGGCGATACAGTTTTGGAAAACAATCGGCGGCAAACCGACAATGTTGCGTATGCGCGCCGAGATTCGTGGGGGTTGCGCTTGACCGACTTATTATACTTGCGTGACAGTTACTCAAAGGAGTTTGACGCCAAAGTCGTATCGCATGATATTGAGAATAGTGGCGTCATACTCGATAGGACCGCGTTTTATCCTGGCGGCGGCGGCCAATTATGCGATGTAGGCAAGCTCACCAATGGTCAGAGCGAATACGTTGTTGGCAAGATAAAACGCGGGAACGTACACATTATCACTGGCCCATTGCCATCGGTTGGCAGCGACGTGCGAGGTGTGATCGACTGGGATCGCCGCTATAAACTGATGCGCACGCACACCGCGATGCATATCTTGTGCGGGGTCGTCTGGCGCGACTACCGGGCGAGCGTTACCGGCGGAAACATGGATATTCTGTCGGGAAGAATGGATTTCGAATTCGAACGGCTAGCGCCCGAGGTTGTGGTCGAAATTCAAGAAAAGATCAACTTGGAAGTGGCCAAGGCGCGCGATGTAAAGATCGAGACCTTGCCGCGAAGCGTCGCTTTTGAGATTCCGGACCTGATTCGCACAAAAATCAACTTGTTGCCCGAGAACATAGAAGAAGTACGCACGGTTGAAATCGTCGGCCTTGATCTTCAGGCCGATGGCGGAACGCATGTCGCGAATACACGGGAAGTTGGTACGATAAAAATCAGCAAATACAAGAGCAAAGGCGGCATCAATAAGAGACTTTACGTGGAGATCAGCGACTAATGCGCTACCTGCATCCGGTGCAGGCGCACGAACGATTCGTCGCAAGCGGAAGTTACCTATTTTCCAGGAATGGCACTGCGTTAAGCAAGACAGAAAACTGGACCATACACGAGCTGGGAGATAGCAGCAAGTTCGTTCGCGTAGATAGCGACGCGCATGTTGAAGAAGGCAAGTCGCTTATGGCAGAGCTTTTGCTCAGCCAAGAAGGCGAAATTCTTCGATTTGACGTCCGTTACGAAAACGATCACTTTGAAGGTGGTATAAAGACGCTGGCTGCCACTTACAGCTTGACGGGCAAGGTCATGCAAGTGGGCTACCGCTTGAACGGCGCGGAACGAAGCTATTTGGAACTAGAGATTCCGTCCGATGTTTTGATGGATATTCCGCTCTTGGTCATGCGCGGGCGGACGCTAAGGTCGCTCGCAGAAAGCAAGGGTAATCCGGTCACGGTTTTCGTTCCAATGTTTGAACATGCGCAGTTGTTCCCCGGGGTAACGAGCGCTGTGGATTCGCCGGTGGAGTGTTTGGGTAGAGAAGGGCTGGCCGTGGGCAAGCGCGAAATTGAGACTCAGAGATTCCGTTACTTGGATAAAGCCGCTTCGTATTGGGTCGACGAGCACGGCATCGTCATCAAGCGAATCAATGCCTTCAAGCGACAGGAATTCGATGTAAGTATCCGCAACTATGCGCGCAGACCATAGCTGTGGACGCTATGGCAGGTGTTTCCAGAAAGTAAAACCAGATGGTTAGGCGCTTTCAGATTTTCCTCGGCCCGGTCAGATTCAAGGCTTTTATCGCCCTGCTTGGATTGACGGGTATTGGCAGCCTAATTGTAAACTTCGTTGCGGACCAAGTTGTGTGGGCCGCGCCCGCGCAGACGCTCTTGCTTGCTGTGTTTCTCGTCGGCGCTTCCTATCTAATTCTGGGACGATTGCCGCGCGAAGAGCGTCTTCGCTGGTTGGCGGTGATCGTGCCCGCGGTTTTGGCTATCGTTATCGCTTCAATCGTCCTTCCTCATTTGACTGGACTGTTTGTGGGCGCGGGCATCGGCTGGATTGTCGCCGGAATCTTCGTTTTCAACAGTACAGGCGGTCCTCAAAGCTACAAGCGCGCCGTTCGCGCCATGCGAAAGGGTGACTATGCTGCTGCAATCAAGGCGATTACTGCACAGATCAAGCTCGAGCCTTCGCGGGGCGAGCATTATCGCTTTCGTGCAGAACTATACCGATTGGCGGGGAAGCTTGAAGCAGCGAAGCAAGACTATTGCAAGATGATCAAGTTGGATGATGAAACAGCGGTTGCATTTAATGGACTGGCGGAAGTTGAATTGCAAGGACGCAACTTCCAGAAGGCCTATGAGGCAGCCATAACGGCATACGACATGTCGCCGAAGGAGTGGGTCGCTGCTTATAACCTTGGCATGATCGAAGACCGCTTGCAGCAAAATGAAGCCGTTATCGAACACCTCCGCGCCGCCTTGACGCTGAAGATGCCTGATTCTCGACACCGATTGCTAGCTCATCTATACTTGTTAAGAGCGTATATACGGCTGGGCGATACAATTGGGGCAGAGCAGGCTTTGGATGAGATGAAAAGAGAAAAGTCCGGACTGGAAGAGTGGCAGGTCATCATGAGCGCTGATGAGGCGCAGGCGTTGCGGGACGTGTTGAGCGAAGATATCGCAACTGCCCGCGGGCTGACTCAAGGTGACTTGGACCTGGAAACGGCACTGGTTGGAGGCGTGTAATGTCCGTCCGTCGATTGATCGCGTGGATCGCGGTATTCGTATCTGTTGCGCTGGCGTTGCTTGGCATTGTAGTGTTTGTCTTGGGCGTAGTAATAGAATTCGCCAACGGAATGACGCAGCCTCTTGATCCCTACTTGTCACCAGTTGCACAGTTGTCGCTGGCAGGTCTTTGCTTATCCGCGAGTATGATCCTGCTTGGCTTTCTGCTCGTCGGTATCCTGTTAGCGCGCCAGTCGCGTCAATACGGCGCAGGTTATGGCGAAGCCTATCGTCTAATACAGAAGCTACAGTTTCCACAAGCGATTCAACTGCTCGAGCGGGTATTGGCTGGCGGCAAGATCACGCCGGACGTGCTCATGCTCTTGACAAGCGCCTATGCGTATAACGGACAGTTGGCGAAAGCCCAGGCAACGGCAGACCAAGCGGTCCAGATGTTTCCGCACAACGCCGGCGCCTACATGACCTTGGCAAACGGCTATCGGATGCAGGCGAGCTACGGTGAAGCTGCTATGGCCCTGCAGACGGCCGCGCAGCTTTCGCCCGATCAGCCGATCATCTGGGCCGAGCTGGGTTTCATACAGCAGTTGGCAGGCGAGCACGATTCCGCCATCGAGTCGTTCAAGCATGCGGTCCTGTATTCGATGCCCTCGATGTACAGCGTGCGTGTCAATTATTATCTTTCGCGGCACTACTTGAAAGTCGGGGATGCGGACAACGCGGCTAGCGCGAGCGAAGGCATGTTAGCGACTAAACATGGGCTCCAGGCTTGGAAATCAACGTTTAGGGCGTTGGAAGGAACTGCTTACGGCAGTCTACTCAATTACGAAATCGAAAAAATCGAGCAGGCGATTGCCGATACTGAAAAACAACAGCAACACGACACATGATCTTCAGGCATTTCGTTCGCGATCTTTTCAGGCGCCTGCCAGAATGGGATGCTCCGTCTCGGCTGTCGCTTTATATGGCAGTCATTCTTCTTGTATTGCTTCTGCTTGTTGGCTTTGTCGGTCCAGCCGAGATTAGGTTGCCGGCTCGATTTGGCGCCTTCGGGCTGCTCTTGACGTTGCAGCTGGTGATCTTTTGGGGAAACCGCCGCGCCATCTCGCCCTATCATGAAGCCCAGCAACAATACATTCGCGGCGAATACGCGTCTGCACGCGACCTACTCGGGCCGCTACCGGAACCTCATCGAGCGTCGGTAGATGCGCTGGTTCTTTTGGGCAACTGTTACAGGCAATTGGGTCAATACGATAAAAGCAAGCTTGCAATAGAACGCGCTTTGCAACTCAAGCCAGACTATCATTACGCGCTTTATGCGGCGGGTAGACTAACGTTGGTCTTGGGCGAGTATGCTCAAGCATGCGAATACATTGAGAGAGCTTTGTCCCAGGGTGCTCCGGATGTCGTTCACTTTGATCTGGGTCAAGCCTGTTACTATCTAGGCGACTGCGGCAAGGCGACATTGTATCTCAGCAAGTTCAGTGAGTCGTCCCTTGAAGAACCAGCCAAGGCGATGCTGGCGATGCACTACCTCCGAATCCTGGACAACGGGAAGCCGCCATCAGCAGAGTCCATCCGCCAAAATATCAACTATTGGGAAGATGAAGCCTCAAAGTATCGGCCAACGGTCTATGGGACGGCAATCTTTGACGAGGTCGAGCAACTGCAAAAAGCATTGGTTGACAATGATTCATTACGACACGGCCAGCCTACCGAAAATGCTTTGTGAGCCTGACCTTGAGCGCCGGTTTCACCCTATCACAAATTGCTACCGTAGGCCATAATCTCTGCGTTATTCCAAGCCCAAGGGGAGGTGGAAACGTGGTGTCGTTGCGCGAAATGCTCACACCGCGGGTAATTGCTTTAGTGATGCGGATGCAGGACAGGTAGTCCGATTCTATGAAAGTCGTCAATTCGTATCACTATCATGGAGAGAATAGCCGTCATGTTTAGGGCAGTAGACTCGAAAGTCAATAGCGAGAGCATCAACAAACTCGAACATAGGCAACTAGATTTTTGGCGCTTCAGCCGCGTGTTCGAACGGACCACTGAAGGCCGAGAAGATGCTCCTCGATATGTGTTTTATGAAGGTCCGCCAACCGCGAACGGCAAGCCGGCAAGCCATCACGTATTGGCGCGGGCATTCAAGGACATGTTTCCGCGGTACAAGGTAATGAATGGATATTATTGTCTGCGCCGGGGTGGATGGGATACACACGGCTTGCCGGTCGAAATCGCGGTCGAAAGGGAGCTCGGCTTCGACAACAAAAGCCAAATCGAAGAATACGGTGTAGCGAAATTCAACGAAAAGTGTCGTTCCACTGTTTTTCGTCACATCATTGAATGGGAAAAGTTCACGGAGCGCATCGCCTTCTGGGTAAACATTGACGACGCGTACGTGACATTCTCCAACGAGTATATTGAAAGTGTCTGGTGGATCCTTAAGGAGTTTTGGAATAAGGGGTTACTCTATCGCGGCTACAAGGTTGTGCCATATAGCCCAACTTCCGGGACGCCATTGAGCAGCCACGAGGTTTCGCTCGGGTACAAAACGATCGTTGATCCCAGTATTTTTGTACGTTTCCCACTCAAGGACCAGCCGGGTGTCTACCTCCTGGCGTGGACAACAACTCCCTGGACCTTGCCGGCCAATGCCGCGCTTGCTGTGGGCGAGAACGTGGACTATGTTCAGGTCGAAGGACTTGCCTCGGACGGCGAAGGCGCCGAGCAGCTTATCCTGGCTGAAGCGCTCATGGACAAGGTACTGGACAAAGAGATCGACTACAAAGTGGTCCGGCGTCTCAAAGGCAAGGACTTGCTTGGATGGCGCTACCATCCGCTCTATACCTTCTTGCCCGTCGAAAACGACTATGCCTATGTCGTTCCGGCGGACTATGTGAGCACTGAAGACGGGACTGGAATCGTACATACGGCGCCGGCCTATGGTGTGGACGACCTGGCGACCGGTAGAAAACATGACTTGCCCGTTCTGATTACAGTTGACGAGACTGGACGTTTTGTCGATGCCTGCGCCAATTTCCGCGGTATGTGGTTCAAGGATGCCGACAAGCAGATCATCGCCGATCTGATTGAACGCGGTTTGATGTATCGGAACGAGCGATACGAGCATGCTTATCCACACAACTGGCGCGATGAATCGCCGCTGATGTACTTCGCGCGCGAGACATGGTTCATCAACACGCTGAAACACAAACAGTCCATGATTGACCTCAATCAGACCATCAACTGGGTGCCAGACCACTTAAGGGATGGCCGCTTTGGCAACTGGTTGGAGGATCTAAAGGAATGGTCTTTGGGGAGGGAGCGATACTGGGGCACACCCTTGCCCGTCTGGATTGACGATCAGACCGGGGAAATGTTATGCGTTGGCAGCGTTGAGGAGTTAAGCGAGCTTGCCGGGGAGGACTTGAGCGAGCTGGACTTGCACCGACCCTATGTGGACGACGTCACTTTCGACAATCCAAGCGGCGAAGGCGGCACCATGCGCCGAGTGCCCGAAGTGATCGACGTTTGGTTCGACAGTGGCGCGATGCAAGTTGCCCAGTGGGCATATCCTCAGAAGAACAGCGATATGTTGGAAGAGCAACATCCGGCGGACTATATCTGTGAAGCCGTTGACCAAACGCGTGGCTGGTTCTATAGCCTACATGCGATAGGGGCCATGTTGTTCGATTCCGTTGCCTTCAAAAACGTCATCTCACTTGGCCACATTCTCGACGAGAACGGGCAGAAAATGTCGACGAGCAAAGGCAACGTCGTCGACCCGTGGGAAGTACTGGAAGACGCAGGCGCAGACGCCTTTCGTTGGTACCTCTATACTTCCGGTCCGCCAGGCGAACCCCGTCGCTTTTCCAAGAATCTGGTCAACGATGTCATCAAGAAGTTTTGGTCCACATTGTGGAATACCTACAGCTTTTTGGTAACTTATGCCAATATCGATTCCTGGTCGCCGGCTATGAATGCTCCTCCACCTGTGGAAAGGGATTTGCTGGATCGCTGGGTCTTGGCGGAATTGCACAGCTTGATCAAGACCGTGACCGATGCCTACGAGAACTACGATGCGGTTGCCGCTACACGCCCCATTGAAGAGTTTGTCGAGCGTTTGAGCAATTGGTACGTTCGATTAAGTCGTGACAGATTCTGGAAGAGCGATGTCGACGCGAGCAAACTTTCAGCATACGCGACCTTGTATGAAGTGTTGACAACATTGGCACAATTGCTGGCTCCAGCGATGCCCTTCTTCAGCGAAGAGATGTACCGCAATCTGGTCGGCGAACAGGAGGGTTCTCCGGCAGACAGCGTGCATCTGTCTTCATGGCCGCAGTGCGATGAATCCTTGATTGTTGGCGAGCTAATGTCGGAAATGGCGCTGGTGCAGCGCTTGGTAAGCTTGGGATTGGCAGCGCGCAACGCGGTGCAAATCGGTGTTCGTCAACCTTTGGCGAGCGCCCAATTTGCTACTCGTGATGTAGCGGAGTCGGAGACAATTGAGCGCTATGCGGAGCTGATCAAGAGTGAGTTGAACTTGAAAGACATAAAGGTCATGGGCGCTGACGAAGCGGATCGATTCTCTTCGACCAACGTGTACAGCCTCAATCCTTTACCACGTTTCTTGGGGCCGAAATTTGGCAAGGACTTCAAGGCACTGCAAACGGCCTTGAAGGACGGTGGACAGGACTTTGTGCGGCCGTTCGCGGAGCGCCTGCAAGCGGGCAATGATATCTCTGTGGAGCTTGATGGCAAGACCTTCGCAGTCGCCAATGAGGAATGCGAAGTTAAAGTCACGGTCGAGACGCCGGAAGGCGCGGTTGAAGACAGCGGTTACATGGCGGTCCTGGATACGCGTTTGTCTTCCGATCTGCTGGAAGAAGGGCTTGCGCGTGAGCTGGTCCGGCGGATACAGAACTTGCGAAAGGTTGCGGACTTCGAATTGGACGACCGTATCCGCGTCGTCTATTGCGACGCGTCGGACACCATTGATGCTGTGATGCAACTCTTTAGTGGTTACATCAGGCAGGAGACGCTCGCCGACGAGTTGCAGCCGGAGACTCCCTCTGAAGAATTCGTCAGCGAAAGCGTCGAAATCAAAGGTGAAAAACTCACGATTGGGGTGAGACGATCAGGCTGAATTAGCGCATTTAGCTAAGCGTTTTTATGGGCGACAGAGAAATCATCTTTCGCCCTATTGTTTTTGAAGCCGCATGGTATCTTATTGTCTATAACATACAAATTAGCGCCTTTGCTTTGTTGTTTCTACCGATGGGTCCTTATGCTGGCGCTCATTTGTTTTGTTCACGCGCGTAGGAATCTAGTCATGTCAGATAAAAACACTGCTTCTATACAGTCGTTGCTTAGGTATTCTTTACCACTGGGCGCGAGCATTGTCGCCGGTGATCCGGAAACACAAGTGAACTGGTCGGTCACCGTTCGCGCGCAACCGCCGGTTTTCCCGGATATTTATGGCGGTGAGCTTGCGCTGGTATCGATGGACGTTTTGCGCAGTTTTGATGATCGGCTGCGTTTGGAGGGTGTGATTCGTCTCTTATCAGACATCAGCGTTAATGCGGTCCTTGCTACGGGCGCAATCAGCCAGAGCGCCAAAGAGGCCGCCAACGAATGTGGGAGCGTATTGGTAGCGGTACCGTTGGATACCAGCTTGACGACCGTCGAACGCGCGGTGAATTCTCTGTTACTAAACCAATCCGCTCGTTTGACCGAGCGAGCTATCGAGATTCAACGGCAGTTGACACGGTTGGCCGCTGAAAATCGTGACCTAGGCAGCCTACTACAAGTTATGTCGCGTTCTACCGGGAAGCCAATTGTCATTCACGACAATGCTGGTTTGATGATTTCCCAGGTCTTTCCCAATATTGGTCGCCGCAGCCTAAACGGTCGATATCCGCCTGCTGAGTTGCCCTTGGGTGACTTTCAAACATGGTTGAACCAGGAAGCGCCTTCCAATCAGGGAATGATCAACGCTAGCCCCTTGGGATTCACCACAGTGCTCAAAGTAGAGAAGCGCGTGGCGGGTTACCTTTCAATGGTGGACCAGAAAAGTGATCTGGATGAATTCGATCGCTTGGTCTTGGCATACGGCGCTGACGTGTGCGCGATCGAAATGGCAAAGAACCGGGCAATCGCTTCTGCCGTTGAGCAGGCGCGTGGCGACTGGATCCAGATGTGGCTAAGCGGAACGCCGGCAGACGACGACTTGTTGCGAACTCGTGCACAGCAAGCGGGCTTTCAACCCGGCTCTTCTTATGTGGTTTCTGTATTTCGCGCGATCACTGAGGCAGGCCAATCGCTTTCCCTGGAATCGCTGATTTCGCTAGTACGCGACGATATGTCGCGCCGCCAGATCAACGGCGCTGTGGGACAGTACGTGGATGTGATTGTTGGCCTTTATACTTTGGATGAAGACGACGCAGCTGGGTTGTCGAGAACGCGTACGATTGTTGAAAACGTCCGCGGGCAGCTTTCGAGTCGCCTGTCGAACGGGCTGATTGCGGCGGGCATTAGTCGTCCCGCAATGGGGCTTTCCACTCTACGCGACGCCTACCGTGAGGCCAAAGATGCTGTAGGCATTTCTTATGAACTTAGCGACCGTGATACGACCACGTTTTACGGCGATCTCAAATTGTTTCAGCTGCTTTTGGCGCTAAAGGAACGTAACCTGGACAATCTTCATCAGTTTTACGACGACGCCTTGGGACCCTTGGTTGAGCACGACAAACGCAAGCAAAGCGACTTGATCCGCACCTTGAGCGGATACTTTGAGGCGAACGGTAATCTGGCGAAGGCAGCGCAAGCGCTGGATGTGCATCGCAATACACTGGTCTATCGGCTCGAACGTATCGCCGTGTTAACAAAACTGGACCTGGACGATTCAGACAATCGTCTGATATTACATTTGGCGCTGAAAACCCAGCGTGTACTGGCGACCATTCCCGGAGAGTCGTCGCCAGCCTAAGTCACGAACTTTAAGTGTTTTGATGGATAGCTGCCGGAACTCATGCCGGCAGCTTTTGCTTTTGCTAGCTTTCGTTGACGATCTTGCGCGCGACCGGAGGCGCGATTTTTACGAAGTAATCGCCGGGACGCTTCAGCAAGGCATATAGCGGCTCGGCAGCTTGCGACTGATGGTTTTCCTCAAGTGTGCGAATGTACGCATTGAGCAGTTCGCGCACATCCTGGTGTCCCTCGTCATCAAGCGGCTGTACTTCGACCACCGATCCCGAAGCGATTCGGCGTCTGATGGCGTCTAGGGTCAAGTTCATTTCCGGTTGTACGCGTTGATAAACGACGCCCCCGGTCATGCCGGCGCACATCCAGGGTCCCGGGTCGCCCAATACTACCGCTCGTCCAGAGGTCATATACTCGAAGGCATAGCCCTTAAGGTTGGCTCGCGCGCCCAAACCCCCGAGGCCGTCCTGCAATGGTTGGGTGATTTCGCCACCAAAAACTACGTCGGCGCCGCTCATTCGGATGCAGGCGCGGGTGTCGGCATTGCCTTGAACGATAAACAGGCCGCCTTGCGCGCCATAGGCGAAGCTCTTGCCGACCGATCCGTCAACGCGTCGACCATTATGATTCAAGCCCTTCAGAATGGAGATCTTGCTGCCTACAGCGCATTTCCCTACGCCGTCTTGTGCGCCGCCTTCGACCAGCACGTTAACCGGGTCATCCAGGAAAGCCGCAAGGCCATTACCCGGAACCGCCGAATTGCTGAAGCTCAAATTGATGGCGCGAATCCGGTCGCCATTGGGAATAGACTTGCGCTGGATGGCACCCGCGAGATGCGTACCCAAGGCTCGATCCATCGCCATGACCTGCTCATCATCATAGGTGAGTTCGTATTCGCCCTTGCTTACATATTCGGCAACGATATCGGTTATTTGCTTGCTAACCGTGTTACGGGGCCGCGTGACTCGACGCCCTCCGGGTTGCGCACCGCGCTTTTGCACGCCAGGTATCGAGCGCAACAAGTCAGAAAGGTCGATTCGGTCGTGATGTGAGCGCTGCACGAGCAGGTCGGCGCGCCCGACTATATCTTGCAAGTTGCTGATGCCCATCTTCGCCAGCCACTTGCGGATGTCGTCTCCCAAGGCGTCGAACATGGTAACGATGCTTTCCGCCGAACCTCGTTCTTCAAAGGGGCGGAAGGCTTTGAAACTGCGCTTTTCAGCCTCTTCCTTGGTCTTGACGTGCGTGGTAATGCCGACGTGGCAAGTGCCGTCGTGACAGCCACGGCATATCGTGCAACCGACGGCAACCATAGCCAGTGTGGCGAAGCCCACGCGATTGGCGCCAAGGCATACCATCTTTATCACGTCGCGGCCGCTCTTCATGCCGCCATCTACCCAAATCTCAACTTCGTCGCGCAGCCCACTGTGGATCAGATGACGATGCGCCATCCACACGCCGACCTCTGCGGGCAAGCCAACGTGGCGTAGAGCATGCGCGCGCGCGGCGCCGGTACTTCCCGTATAACCTGTGATAGTGATGATATCGGCGCCTGCCTTGGCAACACCAACCGCAATGATGCCGATACCTGGAACTACCGGTAGCTTGACGGATACTTTTGCGTGAGGATTAGCGGTCTTGAGTTCGTCGATCAACTGCGCCAAGTCTTCGATTGAGTACAGGTCATGGTTGTTGCTGGGAGAGATTAAGCCTATGCCCGGTGTCGTGCTGCGGACGGCGGCAATCTGTTCGGTAACCTTGTAACCGGGTAGATGTCCACCTTCGCCCGGCTTCGCGCCTTGCCCTATCTTGATTTCGATATAGTCCGCGCTGTTTAAGAACGCAATGTTGACGCCAAAACGGCCCGACGCCACTTGCTGCCCGCGATTGCGCGGATACTTGCCTAGCAAGTCATGAATTTCGCCACCTTCGCCGTTCATGCAAATGATGTTGAGCTGATGAGCCGCTTCAAAATAGGAGCGGTATGCTAGTTCTCCCTGCGACCCAAACGACATGGCGCTGATCAAGATTGGCATGTCGTAGCCCTTGATGCTGATATCGACATCGTCTGGGTTCAGCGGCGTGGGACTCTCTTTCAATGACGCAATGTGCCTTATCGACACGGGCATTCTGTCTTCGAGAGCTATGAGCGTGTCGCTGTATTCGTCGAATGACAATTCGCCGTGGGCGACCGCCTCTGCCTTCTTCCACATCTTTGGGTAAAAGCGTTCCGGGTTTTTCAAGCGCGCGCGTACTTCACCACGGAACTCTTTGGCACGCTCATCGGCGTCATTAAGCAATGCTGTCCAAGTCAGGCCTCGTCCTGCGGAACCGAAGTAGTTAGGCGTACCCAGCAAGTTGGCCAAGTTCTTGGACAAACCGATCGAACTGAAGCTATGCCCATAGCCACGTAATTCGTGACATCCGACCGTCGACGTGATCTTCTGGATCGCTGCGTGGATCGCCTTCAGCGAGTTACCCAGATAGGTCTTCACATGGTCACTTGTCAGCGGGTTCTTGCTGCCGCGCGGGGCAGTGCCCAAGCAGACGGCATACATCGCATAGGGCAAGATAGCATTAGCGCCAAGGCTGAGACACATGGACAAATCGTGCATGTCGCGCAAGGCGCCGGATCGGACCACCAATCCAACCTGTCTGCGCAGGTTCGGCGTATGGTCCGCCAAACGTAACGCTTTGTCCACCGCAGCCACCGCTAGCAAGGGATCAATGTACAACTCCTCGCCCGCCGCGACCTTGTTGTCGTCAAGAATGATGCATTGAACGCCGGCCAAAACGTCCTCGACCGCCTGCCGCTGTAGCACTTCGATAGCCTGGTCCATTGAGGTGTCCGCAGGGCAGCCCATTGACAGGAAGCTGACCCTATCTACGAAAACCTCGGCGAGATCTTCGATCATCATGGTGCCATATTGCGAAGCGATGTCACGGACCAGGGCAGTATCTTCAAAGTCGGGTATCGCGTCAAGAAGAAGCGGGATCTCCAGGCGGATCAATGTTGCTTCATCGGTTCGCCCAAGAGCGATTTCGGGACGCGTGCCCATCAAAACCTGCGACGAAAACTGCGACTGCTCTCGTTCGCGATCAATCGAAGGGTTGGTCACGACGGCGATCGTCTCTTTGAAATAGTCAGCTAGATTAACACGCAGATTGCTTAATGCGGCAACAGGGCCATCCCAACCGAGGCTGCCAATCTGCTCTTTTGCGTTTTCAGCAAGCGAGGACATGACTTCGACGTGGTAACGCTCCCAGCCGAAACCGGCCATGACAGCAGCGTTGACCTTGACTGGTGAATCCGACCAAGGCAATTCGATGGTGGTCTTGCGAGCTTCAGGCACTTTCTCCAAAACGGCCACCGGCGCGGTCTCCATTTGTAACTGTCGGCCACCATCCGTTGTTGGAGGCATCGGGTAGCGCCCGCCAGGTGACGCGACAGCTTGGTCGGATCCGGAAACCCAGATGTCGGACCCAGGCATACCACCCGGCTTGCGATCCCGAAATTTGTTGTAGACGTAGCGCTGAATGGCCGGATAGTCGAGAACTTTAATGGAGTGACCGGTGTTGATCTCCAGAGCGATTTTTTCGCCCGGAGCCATAGGTTTGGGGCTGACGGACATAGAATCCAAGGGATAAACCCCGCGCTCTGAAGAAACAAAATACTCTTTTTCGGTTTCCCCGAACCAGAGCGGTCTCAAGCCTAGCGCATCGACACTAAATACTGCCAGATTGCCCAAACGTGAGGCGACGGCAGCTGGACCTTGCGCAAAGGGGCCGAAGGATTGCCGGATCTCGTCGTACATCTCGTGGATTTCCGGCGCGTCCTGAATCAGGTCGTGGTTGAATGGCGGGAACACGTGTTCCATGGCTTCGATCAGATCTAGGCCGTGGCGCATACATAGTGCGTAGATGGTTCGATCGACGTCTTGAGAATCCGACCCGTTGTCCACCATGGGTATCCCTAGCATCTCCGATTCCAGGCGGAAACGCGAAATGGTGTTGAATTCACCATTATGTCCAATCAGACAGAAGGGCTGGGCACGCTCAAAAATCGGGTTGGTATTTGTGCTGTATCGAGCGTGACCCATGGTGACGGACGAAGCGTAATCGGGATCACGCAGTTCCGGATAATAGCGTCGCAGGATCTCGATTGTGCCTTGGACTTTGTAAACCACGCTGTGTGCGGAAAACGAAGGAAAATGCACACCAAGCTCGGCTTCCAACTGGACCTGCAATTCGAAAAGCGCAGCATCTAACTTAGCCGACGGCACTTGTCCGTTGATGCCGGCGATCTGCCAAAAGACGGGTTCGTTCTTTTCTGCGTTTGGTCCCAAAACCTGGGAATTTACGCGGCTGCTGCGGTCGATCAGTATGTGCAAGCCTGCTTCGCTGATATGACGGCAGATTTGATCAATTATGTTCTGGGAGCGGGCACGGTCGTTGGCAGGTATCATCACGTGGGCAACCCAGAAATTCCGGTCGGTAGCCATTGAAGATCTCAGGCCAGCTTTCGCCAACCACTTTGTCCATAATTGACGCGGGATATCTGTCAAAACACCAACGCCGTCGCCTTCGCCATTGATATAACCGGTGCGATGGCCCATGCGCGTCAACGCTTCAATTGTACGTTTTACATTGCCATGTGTGGCCTGTCCGCCTTTACGCACAGAACAGATCAACGCGCACGCGTCACGATGATCGCGATCAATGCGGTGCAGGTCGGCAAAGTTATCGAATTGGGAGTGAGCCATCACTTTTCCTCCTAATGACCGGTGTCGTCGCACAATGAAATAAGCATCTTTGAAGATTTAGAATGAAACCAATTCAGTAACAATATGGTTTGACAAACACCGCTTTGCCCAGAGTGTGCGAGACATTATACCAAAACTGCATTGCGGCACTACTGCTATAACTCATGGACATATCTTCCATATGTTTAGGCAAAATATACAAAGACCGCTCCCATTGCATTGTTATTCACTGCCAAAAACATGCAAGTGCGGTTTGCACAGGGATGCGGCTCTAGGTAGGCAACAACACGGAGTGGAGCAAATCAACTGAGTGCAAGTAGTCGTCTTATCGTCAGCGCGAGGTGCAAAGCCAGGCGGGTTTCCGGCCTGTTGAGGTCAATGCCTGCGATTTCGTTGATACGATTCATGCGATAGAGCAGCGTATTGCGATGGACGATCAGGGATTCTGCTGTTTGCGAAAGATTTCCGTGGCAATTGAAAAAAGCTTCCAAAGTCTTGATCAGGTCAGCATTCTGACGCAAATCATAGTCCATCAAGGGCCCCAGCGTATCCTCGCAGAAATCGCTCAGCTTTTCTCTGTCCGATAAGCTAAGAATAAGCTGGTAAACCCCCAGGTCGCCTATATATAAAGGTGTATCGGTTTGCAGGCGTTCCGCCAACTCCATGGCTTGCACGGCATCACGGTAGCTGGTGCGCCAACCGTTGATATCTCGCGCGATCTGGCCCAAGCCGATGGCAATGCGATATTGCGGATACTGGCGATTAACTTCTCTGCTGAATGCATGTGACAGATCCATGCTTTGGTCTATGGGATCGGCATGATCTGTCGCATGAAAGACAACGACTTGACCTTCTTTTTCCCTTGTCCAGACAAGCGCCAAACAATTCCGGCTCGCAATTATGGTATTGACTGTGGTTTCCAGACGCCGTAAAGACGGACGGTTTTCACCACGCCAAGACAAGACAAACGCGATATGTGTTCGCGTCATTTCATGGTTGAATCGCTCGCCCTGACGGACCGCCTCTTGTTGACTGACATCCCCAAGCAACAGTCGATCAAGGAAGGTACCGCGCAGCCGTTTTTCGGTTTCGTTGACTGCCTTCTGCTTCGCCATTTCCAAGGCGCAGGCGGCCGCGCCGTGCTCGCAGACAAGCTGATCGATTTCGTCAAGATCGCCTTCGCGACCGATAATTGACAAGTATCCGCGGCCCACACCCTTGGTAATGACGGGCGCAACCAAGCGCGCCACGCCGGATATTGGAAGCGCCTGCATGAGTACAGGTGGATCAACTTCGACCACGCGGTGCCGATCATGCAATTCGACGGGCAAATTGTCCTGCTTTTTCAAAAAATATTCGATGTCATCCCAGATTTCAACGAATTCGGGCTGGATCTTTTGAGAAAGCGGATGCAGGCGCTTGTCGTGAATGACGACGGCTTTTTTGGTCAACCGCGCCATTGCAGCGATCAACTCGTCCATTCCTTCGTTACGCGAGGAAATCTGCGTCAATTGGCGATAGATCTGCGTCGCCCGGCGTTCAACTTGTCCCTTGCGGTTGACCAGCAGGCTGATAATGGTCTTTTCGATATCGCGAATACGAACATTGCTGGTTACGTTCAAGACCGGAAGGTTACGGGATTTAGCCTCGGCTAGGGCAGAAGCGCTCACCCTGCCACAAAAAGCGACCGCGGACGCCTGCACACCCGCGCACCACTGTATCAACTCGGTGTCACCGAGTGCCTTAGGCGGGTTGTTGACCGGCGCGATCAAAACAAGCTCGCGCTTTTGCACTTGCTTGGAAGCGATGTCGTCTTCAGGGTGGATCACAGTCGTCCAGGTCACCGGCCGATCCAGCAGGCCTTCGCCCGACAATATGTACGTGCTTAGCGGCAGCGCCAGCTTGCGCACTTCCTCGACAGTGATCTCTGGTGTGCCTGATCTATTCATGACGCCTTTCATTGCGCGTGGGCATTCAGTAGCGGTCATGTTTCGTTGGTAAAGATGCCGACCCCGATCACAAATACTGCGAGTATAATTACCGGGAATGTCAGGTCCAGTTCGGGCCGCTCCAGCAGGCCGTATAGAGCCATTCCGAACATGATCGTCCCGGCGACCCAGGTCGAGAAACCAACGCGCCACTTCTGGCGATGCTGGCAAATCCCGGAGCCGATCAACACAAGTCCGGCCAAAAAGGGCACAAGGGCATGATTCAGTGCGAGCCAGTCCGGTACGATGCTCGGGATTACCAAAGCGCCGACCAATCCAAACCAGGTCAAGCGCTCAATCCGCAGTTCAGCGCTGGTCTTCGCTAGAGTAATATCTTCTGTCGCCATCACAGCCCTAATTCATTGTCCTACGACGGCTCGTGCCTCGCTGGTACGTTTCCAGTTACATTGAGTCTATTATACAGTATCTACAAAGGCTTGTATATATTGCCCATATGCCTTGTGCGACGAGGAGGGCACGTTTTGGCAGACGTCGGCTGCGACAAACATGTAATCTGAACTGTATTTCTATCACGTGTATTACAAGGGGCGCTGGTTATCGAGTAGGTCAGGGCCTTTTTTCGCTCATGAGTCTTCGGTATGCTCCCGACCAGTCTTTGGGATCCCGAGTGAGTTTGTTGATCTTGATATCGGAAAAATGCGGAAACAGCTTGCCCATCGCTTCCGGGATCTGTTGCCAACTGTCACTTCTGACCAGATTGTCAAGCGAAACCAATGAAAGCGAACACCACCACCATTTCTGTTGGAAATCATCGGCTTTTTTCCAATACCCCCGCTTCTCCCAGGCGACAGCCGATTCCTCAACCGTGGCGTCAATGACGCGCAGACAATAGATGACAGTTGCAACCATGTCCTTGGAGCTGTCATCTATCTGCGATTTTGGTCCAAGTTGTCGAATAATCTCGGCGATGGTTCTCATTTGGGCGTTGCGACGCTTACCGGGACTGTTCGTATTGATCACCCGCGCCATGGACTATTCCTCGTTTGTCGGATGATGTGGACGGATACCGCGGTAGACGCGTAAACCGCCGATGGTTTTGAGAATCGTGGCGGCGTCCCGTCCGGTGATTTCCGCAAGTTCAACAGCGTCCAATGGTTGATTGCCCTTGACCAGCAAGGCGCGGAAGACGCTGTCAATTAGGCCGATATGATCGCTAATGAAATCGTCCCTTTGCGATGATTCCTGGATCGCCATCCCCATTGTGTCCAGCTGGAAAACTTCTCCAGACTGGGGATCCACATAGTCAAAGGATTCGTGCAAGTCCCGTTGCTCGAGCTGAATTTGTTGTTCGCGCGTCAGGTGTGTAAGCAAATAAATATGCAAATCGTCACGACTCGTCTCCCACCAGTCATAATCGATACTAAATTTGGTCTTCAGACCAGGCTTGATCAGATAGTTGAGAGACATCTGGAGTGCCTATTGTTCATTCGCTGAGTTTCCAATAGTTGCCACCGACATACTCAAATTCGGGATTAGCGACCAGCGTCGCGCATATCGGACCCGGCGGGCAGCGGCGCAATATGTTGATCGTGCTGTAAAGAACCTTGGCATGCACCGTTTTTTGCGGGTTCTGTTTGCTCAATTCGGCGATGAGACCGCGTAGTAGCTTCGCCAGTGGCGTCTGTTTGTTTTGCACATCCTTGCCCAGGCGATCGACTTCGGACAGCACGGTTACTCCAACGACGATCATGTCGTCATAGTCGGCGCCTATGGCGCGCTTTGCCGTACCAAAACTAAGCTTGTCGTTGTCTGTGTTTTCGACCAGGGGAATCCATTCGGTGCGCGGGCGATAATTGTCAAACTCTATCTCGAATCTGCTGGGATCACTGGTCCGGTTTAGATACACGTACGCACCGACGGGAAGATGGTGCTTCTGGTACAACGCGGCCAAGCCATAGACATATTTGAATCGGTGGACAACCCAGCAGGGGTACTCCTCTTTATCCAGGGCGTCAACGATCGTAATTGCGATGCGCGGTGTCTTGGCATCGGGGAACACGTGCTTCGTTTCCGAATTTATCGGCAGCGTGCCGACGCGCCGATGCGGATATATCAAGGTGATGCTGACCTCATCGTCGGGTGGCGCCGATACGAATGGCGAGTGTTCGTCGTCCAGTTCGTATTCCAGTTGAAGCATTTCGTTTTGGAGCAGGCTGCGATCATACTCGACCGGCAAGTACTGCAGAATCTTGGGCACCTGCCGCACCATGCGGGGCAGCAAAAGTGTCAAATGCCAAAGAATCATGCCAGCGGGACCAACTTCGTCAAAACGCTCGTCCCGGTTCATGGCGTAATTCAGAGAAAAGACTTGCAGCGGTTCCGGTGAGTCCCCAAGTCCACCGATTTGCTCCAGAATTTCATTGGGCGTCAAGGGTCCGCCCCCATGCATGTCCAGGACCGCTTCCGCCAAGTGCAAGTGACCGATGTCTACCTCAAGCATCAGTTCACGCACAAACCAGGTCCCCGCAATCCGAACCAAATCAGAATTCTTTTCCAAAGCATCGTTCACTTGCTTGACAATGGTTACGTTTGGCTCGCTGACAATGTCTTCCACCGAAAACTCGTTGTGCGGATTGCCTGGATGGTGGTAGTTTTCCGGCACGTTGAGGGGGTGCTCGCCATCATATTCTGTAGCAAATTCTCGCTGTCGCGCGGCAGGCGATGTGCCCACATCGTCGAATGTGACGGCTGCAACTTTGAAAGGGAAACTATTGTTGCTTTTGCCATCCCGCAATCCTACAACGGTGGCTGTGCGGTAATTCATTTGCGAAAAAGTCAATCGATCTCCAACGGCGAAGCTTCCGCAGGGCTGATACACTTTGGTACCTTGATACTGTAGTTTTAGCTTACGCTGGAAGTTTTGTTCACGCTGTTTGATTATCGCGGTGGCAAGCTCTACGCTGGATAAGGGCATCTCCTTTTCCAGCAGGAGGTTGGTGATGCTATCTATATCTTCAGCACCAATTGAGAAGCTGTATGCCCAATGTTGTGCTGGTAACAAGGTCATTGACCGCCTTGTCTTCTCACTAATAGTCCAGTTGCACGCATAGAGAGTGCCGGGGATGTACAGAAAAACTCTTCAACGCTGCAATCCTACTGTAGTCGATCGCTTATCGTCAAGCGGAACTTGAGCCAATCTCGGCTCTTAGCCGGGTATTGCGGCACGATTTGCAGGGGAAACGGCGACCGAACGCCGGAAAGTAGACCTCGACCGATCATAGTTGGAACGAATTCAAAGCGACTCAGGCGACTGTTGACCTGGAATTCGTGCTGGACTATACTTGTCGCTTATGATTGAAATGTTGTAACCGCAAAGGCATGAGCAATGTCAACCAAACGAACATGGCAGCCCAAAGTGCGACGCCGCAAACGCGTGCATGGATTCCGGAAGCGAATGAGTACCGGCAACGGTCGTCGTGTCCTCAAGGCAAGACGACGGCGTGGACGCTATCAGCTTGCCGTTACACCTAACCATGTCAAGAAAGTTAACTGGAACGCAAGCTAGGTGATGAAACCTGCCTTGCGGCTGCGGCAGTCTTGCGATTTTGCTCGTGTGAGACGAGAAGGCAAGCTGTTTCGTCATTCGACGTTGCTGCTCAGTTTACGTGTCAATAACTTGCCGTATAATCGATATGGATTCGTTGTTGGCAAAGGTATTGGAACGGCTGTGCAGAGGAACCAGAACAAACGACGTCTCCGGGCATTGATAGACGGGGTTCACGATCGTTTGGGGCAAGGCTACGACGTAGTGATCGTGGCAAGGCGCCCGGCGCGCCAGAAACCATTCAGGGAACTTAAGCGTATAACGAGTGCTTTACTTGAGCGTGCGCGCCTATTGGAAGGTGCCTGATATGTTGAAGTGGATGTTGCTGGGTGCTATCAGGGGTTACAAGCGAATCTTGTCGCCATTGCTGCCGTCGGCTTGCCGATTTGCGCCGACGTGTTCCGCGTATGCTTATGAAGCAATTGAAACCTATGGACCGGCACGAGGCACATGGATGGGTTTGCGACGGATCTTGCGATGCCATCCGCTTAGTCCTGGTGGTTATGACCCCGTTCCCCCAAGGAGTGATGCTTGAATTTGACGACACGCAGGCGAATTCTCTTTAGTATTTTGATGCTGCTTCTCGTTCTGGCGTCTACTTCATGTGTGGGAACGCGCATGGGTGTCAGTTGGCCATCGGTAGGACTGATTGACCTCAATGGTCAGCAGCATCTTTCACTTTCATACGATGACCAGGTTGCAATCTTGAACCCGGCAAATGGTGTCCTTGCCAGATTGACAAATCCTGAAAGCGGCAATCCGATTCGCGACAACGAGAACAATCCACGCAGTTGGATTCTCTCGGGCGCATCGTACGAGAATGCAAAATTCTATGCTTTGCCGATTCGTCTGGATGAGGAAACGCTTTTGGTTGCTGACCACAACAAGAAGCTGCTCAAAGTCGATTCTATCGTGGCGGAAGTACAGCGCGCCATGCCTTTATCAGATCAAGTCGTAGCCAGTATGCTTGAGGTCGAGGATGTCATTTATGTCCCGTATCAAAATGGCGGGCTGAGAGCAACATCAAAGATCGATTTCAGCGAACTTTGGACGTTTCCTACAAACGCAGGCATTTGGGCGCAGCCACTGTTGGTCGGTGACATGATCGTGTTTCCGTCGGTCGATCATCGAGTTTACGCGATTGATCGCTACAGCGGCGCGCAGTTGTGGGCGGCCGACTTGGGGGGAAGCGTGGCTTCCACTCCACTGCTGGCAAATGGTCGCTTGTACGTTGGAAGCTTCAACAAGTCATTCTTCGAAATTTCGCTTGATGGCCAGATCCTGAACAAATTTGATACGCAGAATTGGGTCTGGGGTACTCCGGCTATAGACGAATACGGAATAGTATACGTCGCGGATCTCAGCGGCTATGTGCACGCGCTCGATACGAACAATGCATTGGCTGAGCGCTGGTCAATGCAGGTGGCAGACCGAGGCATTCAGGCGGGCCCACTGTATTATGATCAGCGTGTGGTCGTTTCTTCGCGTGACGGTAAGGTTTATTGGCTCGACAGCCGTGACGGCGGGTTGATAAATGCGCGCGAAATCGAAGGCGCGCCAGAATTGCTCGGCAACTTGTTGTTGTTGGAGCCAAGCGAGACCATGGATATAGACGAGCCCTTGATCATCGTCAGTTCAGTTGATCCTGGCAAGCTGTTAATTGCGTTTGGAGTCGATGGGCGCCAAACCTGGGTTTACCCCCGTTAGCCTATCGACAGGAGCAATGTAGCATGTGGGATATCATCCTTAACCCCTTTGTGACAATACTGACCTGGTTATACGCGCTGCTCAATCAGGATATTGTTCTAGCGATCATCGTTTTGACGGTCATCATTCGCTTTCTGACTTATCCCTTGTTGGCAAAACAGCAAGAGTCTTCACGCAAGATGCAACAGGTTCAGCCACAGTTGAAGAAGCTCCAAGAAAAGTACAAAAACGACAAGGAAAAACTGTCCCAGGCGCAGATGAAGCTTTATAAAGAGAACAAAGTCAATCCAGTTGGCGGTTGTTTCCCGCTAGTGATCCAGTTCCCGATATTGATAGGTTTGTATCAGGCGATATTCTTTGCTCTTGCAGCGACACCCTTCCAGTTAATAGACCTGTCCGAGCGATTGCTCATTCCAGGTCTGGATTCCTTGATACCGCTGCAACGAATGTGGAGTCCGATACCGGGGCTCATGCATATCTTGCCGGAAATGGATTTGACGTTGCCGCCAACGGCGAACCCTTCTTATGCGTTGGTGTTGCCTCTCCTGGTGCTTGTGACAACTTGGGCACAGTCCAAGTTGACCATGGCGACGACCAAAGGGAAGAGCGCGGAAAAAGATGACGATGATGATGATGACAAGGGCAGCGGCGTTGGAGGCCAAGCGCAAGCCATGACAAAGAGCATGACAACTATTATGCCCATCATGTTTGGCGCCTTCTCGCTCTCATTCTCGGTAGGGCTTTCAATATATTTTGTCACATCCAATTTGATTGGTGTTGTTCAGTACAGTCCGCAAGGGCGACAATTTCTGGATAAGATCTTTCGCAAAAAGCAGACGGACGATGTGATTGTAGATGTTGAACTAGAGGATGACGAACCGGCAGCAAAAACGCGTCGGTCACGAAAAAAGAAGCCTCGCAAGAAGTAAACCGTCGCGTCGAGAACATCGTCGACAGAGGATAAAAACATGGAAATGATAGAAGTGACCGGTAACTCGGTCGAATCAGCGATCAGCAAGGGACTGGCCGAATTGGACGCGGCGCCTGCGGACGTGATGATCGAAGTTCTGGAAGAGCCAAATACGGGACTTTTCGGATTCGGCGCGAAGGAAGCTCGCGTCCGCATGGTATTGATTGGAAGGCGGAAGGCGGCAGAGCCTGAAGCCGTGGTCGCGGATGAGACCTTCAGTGATGACAGTGTTTCTGAGGCGGGTCCGAAAGCCGTTTCTGAAGAAGATTATGGCGAAGATGCAATCGTCGGGAAGCAAGTTCTCGAAGAATTGCTTGAGAAAATGCAAGTGAACGGGCGCATCAGCGTGCACTTAACCGATGACGACGATGAGGGAGAAGACCCCCACTGGATATTGAATGTGACGGGCGAAGGCATCAACCGCTTGATTGGGAGACGTGGAGAGACTCTGTCTTCCTTGCAATACATTGTTCGGCTGATTTGCAGCCGTCGCTTGGAGCGACGTGCAAACGTTATCGTGGACGCCGCCGGATACAAAGCCGGTCGATCGAATCGCCTGCGTGGTCTGGCTAATCGAATGGCAAAACAGGCGGTGCAGCAGGGTCGCACAATTACGCTGGAGCCGATGCACCCAAACGAACGTCGCATAATCCATCTAACACTGCGGGGTCGTCAAGACGTTACAACGCGCAGCATCGGAGAGGGTCGTACCCGGAAAGTTACGATCGTTCCCAATTAGAATGATGCGACATCCTAATCAGATATCATGTGGAGACGCAGCTACTGCGTCTCTATTTCGTACAGTAGCCTGAAACAAAATGTCCGTGACTAGCGAAATCGACGTCCTGGTAGTCGGCCACATGACGGCTGACCTTGTGCCTGGTGGGAAAATGCTTGGCGGAACCGTTTCATATGCCGCGCCCACATACGCGGCATTTGGTCACCGCGTCGGCGTATTGACCAGCGCTGCCTGCGATGAGTCCTTGCTCAGTCATCTGCTGCCCTTTGGCAAAGTGGTTTCGCTTTCGGCAGCTTCTTCCTTGACATACGAAAACGTCTACAGCAACAACGGTCGACAGCAATTCGTGCGGGCAACAGCGTGCGATATCGGCTTTGGCGACGTGCCCAACGCTTGGGTCAAGGCTCCCTATGTGCATTTGGGTCCCTTGGCTGCGGAGCTTGACCCGCTGGAAATGGCGCGCAACTTTCCAGATGCGACAGTGATGTTGACCCTGCAGGGCTTGATGAGACAATGGGGCGAAGACGGTTTGGTTCTCTATCGACCCTGGTTTGATGCCGAAGCGCTAAGGTTGATTGATATCGTCGTCTACAGCCAGGAAGACATACAGCAATATCCCCAGCTGACAGAGAAGGTACGGAAAGTATGCAAACACCTGGTCGTTACCAACGGACGCAACGGGGGCAAATATTTCAGATCTGGACAGGAGAGTCGATACAAGAGTCTGGACGTGGAACCATGTGACTTGACCGGCGCCGGCGACGTCTTCGCTGCGTCGCTTCTTGGTGTATTGCCCCTGATCGACAACGACGTGCGAAAGGCAGTCGACATTGCTGGACGCCTGGCGGCGTACTCAGTGACCCGAAGCGGAGTTGACAGCGCGCCCAAACCTGCAGAAATCGGCCGAGAACTCGAGCGCCTTCAAGGAGAGTGAGCGTTGATTGACTTGATTCTTTTTAACGGAAACATTATCACTCTCGATGAGCGACAACCGAGAGTCAGCGCATTGGCGACGGCTTTTGGGAGGATTGCGGCTCTCGGCGATGACCCGGAGATACGCCGCTTGGCAGGGCAAAGTACGGTCGAAATTGATCTAGATGGCAAAACGGTTTTGCCCGGCTTGACGGACGCTCATCTTCACTGGGAATGGCAATCGCGCGCTCTGCGCTCGGTCGATGTCTTCGAGGTGCTTAGCAAAGAGGCCGCTCTGGAACGCGTACGCCAACGCGCGGCCGTTACTCCGGCTGGTGAATGGATAACTGGACAAGGTTGGGCTCAAGATTTATGGCCCGAACGTGACTTTCCAACGAAATTCGATCTCGACGGCGTTTCGCCGGAGAATCCGGTGGTCTTGTTCGCCAAGAGCGGTCACGCTGACTGGGTCAATTCAAAAGCGCTTGAACTCGCCGGGATTACGGCTTCTACAGTGGATCCTGATGGCGGTCAGATCATGCGCGATAGCGCCGGCGAAGCCACCGGAATCCTCCTGGAGACGGCCGGCGATCTGGTAAAGTCTGCGGTGCCCGCTCCAACAAGCGAGCAGTTGGCAGATATGATGGCGGAGGCGCAGGAAAAAGCACTCGCCTGCGGTATCACGATGATTCATGATTTTGATGATCCGTCGTGCCTGGTGTCGCTGCAAGTGCTGCGCGAACAAGGGCGGCTTGACCTACGCGTGCTCAAGCACATCAATCAGAGCTGGTTGGACGCGGCGATCGCATCGGGAATACGCAGCGGCTTCGGAGACGACTGGATCCGATTCGGCGCGCTGAAACTCTTTGCAGATGGCGCTTTAGGACCAAAGACAGCGCTGATGTTTGAGCCGTATATAGGCGAACCGGAAAACTATGGTATGGCATTGGTAGACAAAGAAGAGATGGTCGACCATGTAAGCCGCGCGAGCGAATACGGCTTGTCTGCAACGATCCATGCCATTGGCGACAAGGCAGTACATGACGTGCTGGATGTATACGAGAGTGTACGGCGCGAAGAAGAAACGCGTCGGGAGCCGCGAACAAGTCGCCGCCATCGTATCGAGCATGTTCAGATTATTCATCCGCGGGACGTTGGTCGCCTGGCTGAACTGGATATTATCGCTTCAATGCAGCCGATTCATGCGACATCTGACATGTCGACTGCCGATCGCTATTGGGGCGACCGCACCAAGTATTCGTACAATCCGCGCATACAGCTAGATCATGGCGCGCGGATCGCATTTGGTTCGGACGCGCCAGTAGAGCCTTTCGATCCTTGGCTGGGAATCCACGCAGCCGTTACGCGCCAGAGAAATGGCTTACCGCCGGAAGGATGGCACCCGGAAGCCCGACTCAGCTTGCATGAGACTCTGCTTGGCTTTACGCAGGGACCGGCATACGCCGCCGGCATGGAATTCAAGTTGGGTAAGCTCGCAGCCGGCTATCTGGCCGACATGATAGTGATTGATTGTGACCCCTATACACTGCCGACGGAAGAACTGGCGTCAGTCAAGGTTCTTGGGACGATGGTGGACGGCAACTGGCGTCATCGAATCTTCGACTGAAGAAATGCTGGGTGTTCGACCTCCAGCGCTCTCAAGTTACGACAGCGCTGCCGAGCTGAAGACTACGTGAAAGGGCCGGCAATATATCACCACGCTCTTGTACAGGCTTAAATCGACCTCAGCCGGAATCTCGTAGTTCTGGTTGCCCACGTTGCCCTTAAGCGCACCCAGGTGCACTTCATTGTCGCCCAGGCTGGCAAACGTACTTGCTGGTATCTCGGTCGATAGATAGACGTGTAGATCGGGTCCATTCTTGGAGCGAAAGTCCTCAAAGCGTAAGACACGATCACCATCTGGCAAATCATAGATGGTAGCGGTACCCACGGCCCCGTGGACGGGATCAATATTGATGAACGAGCCCGCTAATTGCACGATTGGCTCGGCCGGCATTTCAGGCGGCATCTCTTGCTGGTCTCGTGGCACGACAACGTCAGCGCCGGTCTGGGCGATGGCGACTTCTTCCGCCATATCGGCATTTTCCTTCGCCATGGTTACAAGCGCGTCTTTTTCCCCTTCGGGCATGTCGCGCACGGCATCGCGCTGGTCGCTGGTCAATCCGGGGAATGCTTCGTCAACTTCGTTGGTTACGAAGTAGAGCCATGGTTGGGTAACAGCCAGGCCCACGGCAATAATGATGATCACAGCTATGCCGATGATTTTCCGATTCAGCCTCATGTTGATTCCCCCTCGCTTGACGCGAAACAAATGATACTTGTGCTACCACCTTGATACAGACGACTATCGGTCTATAATTCTCATGATAACCGACACAGTGTGAATATCCTATTAGCACAACATAAGGAGTAAGAGAAATGGCACGCAAAGGATTGATGGTTGGCGATAATGAACATCAAGTACAGCACGAAATGCTTCAAGTCGGAACTGGCGCTCCGGACTTTGATCTTGTTGCCAATGACCTGAGCTCGAAGTCCCTCGCCGACTATGGCGATCAGGTAAAGGTTATCAGTGTGATTCCCAGCATCGACACTGGCGTTTGTTCCATGCAGACGCGACGCTTTAACGAAGAAGCGGCGGCCTTGAACAACACAGTTGTCTTGACCGTGAGCGCGGATATGCCTTTTGCGCTGGGTCGATTCTGCGGCGCGGAAAGCATCGAAAACACAGAGACGCTTTCAACGCATCGTGACATGAAGTTTGCTGATGACTACGGAGTGCACGATACCGAATGGCGCATTTGCCAGCGCGCTGTTTTTGTGTTGGATCAAAGCAACGTCTTGCGGCATTCGGAATACGTCGACATCATTGGCAATGAGGTTGATTATGACGCCGCCTTGTCTAAAGCGCGTGAAGTGGCTTCGGGCTGAGCCGGTACGAGAACGGTAGACGAAATATGAGCGATAAGAGACGACGAAAACTTGCCCGGTTGCTGGTTGATTACTCAACCCAAGTGCAACCGGGCGATTGGGTGGGCATACTGGGCAACTTTGGTGCCTTGCCCATATTGCGCGATATTTATGAAGCGGTTATCGACGCTGGCGGCTTCCCCAGCCTGTTTGTCGAGGATGATCAGATGCAGCGCTATCTATTGCGCAATGCCAACGACGATCAGATGCAATGGATTGATCCACGCATGCGGCTGTACGTGGAGGAAGCCGATGTATATATCCGGGCGATGGCGCAGGAAAATACGCGCGCGATGACAAACATCGACGTGAAACGATCGCAGATGCAGCGTGCTTCCCAGAGCGAGATGCTTCAGACAAGATTGCAGCGAGCCGCGAAGGGAGAATTCCGCTGGGTGGGTACGCTCTTTCCGACCCAGGCAGCCGCCCAGGAAGCCAACATGAGCTTTGAAGAATACGAAGACTTCGTCTATGGCGCCACCTTCTGTGATCATGATGATCCGGCGCGCGAGTGGCGCAAATTAAGCGAAATGCAGCAGCACAAGGTCGACTTCTTGGTCGGCAAAAAACGCATACAATTGAGTGGACCCAACATCGAACTGGAACTAAGCATTAAAGGACGTCGCTTCATCAACAGTGATGGGAAGCGCAATATGCCCAGCGGCGAAATTTTTACCGGGCCCGTCGAAGATAGCGTTAACGGATGGGTGCGCTTTACGTACCCGGCGATTGTCAGCGGCCGGGCCGTCAGCGGCATCGAGCTGACTTTCGAGGACGGCAAGGTGACCCGGGCGTCGGCCGAGATGAACGAAGATTTGCTGCATGCCCAACTGAACACCGACCAAGGCGCGCGATACCTGGGCGAATTTGCAATCGGCACCAATTTCGGAATCGATCGATTCACCGGCAGCGTTCTCTACGATGAAAAGATTGGAGGTACTGTTCATATGGCGATCGGCATGGGCTATCCGGAGACAGGCAGCCGCAATATCAGCGCGGTGCATTGGGACATGATCTGCGACATGCGGACGAACAGCGCAATCTATGTCGATGACGAACTCTTCTACGAAAACGGCGCCTTCACAATCTAGACCCCGAATTTCCAACAGTTACATGATCAAACCAGTGCCAGCGCAACTTACGCCGCTGGCACTGGTTGCGTTTGGCGAGTATCACAATCCGATTCTAGGTCTTGAATGAGCGGAATAGCGACCAAACGTGCACCTGTCTGCGCTGGAATTGTGCTAGTCTTGGCTTGCGGGTTCGGCGAGATTCGCCCATTATCGTAAGCTATGTATTGAACCCGCAGATGACTCAATCAACGTCTGTCAAGGGAGCGCTGAATGTCCAGCACCGTTTCGATGCCAAAACCCGCCCAACCAGGCAATCCGGTTGTCGCAATCGCAAATACCAAGTCGGCGTACAGCAATGTCCGCCGCGGACCCGGCATCAACTATCAAGACGTAGGCGATCTGATGGACAACGCACTGGTCGTCTATTATCCCGATACTCGGACGCCGGGAAACTGGGTCTGGGTGGAAAAGGCGGGTTTGCGTGGATGGGTATACGCCGGATACATCGAATTTGTTCCCGCTATCGGAGCGGCGCCGTCTCCGCATCCGCCCACGCCCTACGACGGCAAAGTTGCGCTGTGGCACTGGAAGGGAACAGCCGTTCCCGAGGACTCAATCGAGCAGCTGCTCACTAACGTCAAGACTCGCACGCCAAACATGAACCAGATTTGGGTCAAGATCACCGAAGCCAGCGATTGGATGGGCGAGTTTGATAGCAGCGACCTCGCGATATCAGGCGCGAGCAGTATCGATACCTGGGTAAGTTCTTGTCAGGCTGCCGGAATGGAGTTCCATGCCTGGTGCGTGCCGCATGGACTGGATGCGGACGCGGAAAGCGCCATTCTGATCGAGGCCTGCCAGCGACCGGGCGTCCATTCGTTGATTCTGGACATAGAGCAACCGCCAGGTTATTGGCAGGGCGGAGAAGACGGCGTGCGACCGTTCATGCTCGCGCTCCGACGCGGGCTTGGCACGAACTTTCACATTGGATTGAGTGTTGACCCGCGTCAGCACAACAAGGCGGCGATCTTTCCAGACGCGTGGAGTCCCTTTGTCGATAGCGTGCACCCACAGACTTATTGGACGACCTTTCGCAGATCGGTCGAAAATACGCTGTCTGACATGTACACAGCTTGGGGCGGGTACGGCAAACCGATAATCCCGGCGTTACAAGGCACTGCGCCCGTGCAGGAACAAACCGAGGCGCATACGCTCGCCACACAGCAACACGGCGCCGAAGGATTGAGTTGGTGGCGCTACGGTGTGATTTCTCAGTGGACGGCGATTAATACGCCGATAGAACTAACTCAATCCCCGGCGGACGCGAGCCTCGAGAATATTGAGAATTTCACGGACGAAGTCACCATATTGCCCTCCGGTCAAGGATTCCGCAGCGGTACGTATACGGGACGGCCTGAATTCAACGTGCGGCAAAATACCTGGGGATGGGACTACTTGCATACGACGACAGAAATCCGGACGAGCAAGGTGTGGGCGGAATGGCGCGACGAATTGCCCCAGTCGGGACTGTACGAAGTCTCCGCGTTCATTCCCAGTCGATATGCGACGTCGACACGAGCGCGTTATAAAGTACACGGCATAGTGGGAACTGATACCGAAGTGGTGATCGACATCAACCAGAATATCAACCGCAATACCTGGGTGCCTTTAGGAATATTTGATCTGGATCGCAGAATGCCCAACGCTGGACGTGTCTTCTTGAATGACGTGACTGGTGAGGATGACAAGTCGATCGCATTTGACGCCGTGCGTTTCCGTCGAATTGTCTCAACGCCGCCTGGCTATACGCCGGCCCCCGATCCCGACAATCAACCCTCCTCGCCGCCATCGAGCAATGGCGATAGACCTAGCTTGATCAACGGCGTAAATGTCGCCGATGGATACGATTCGCCCATTGGTACCAGCGAACAACGAAGAGGGCCCGAGTTATGGCCCCACGGTTGGCGCGACGCAACTCCGTTTGGCAAGCTGTATTTCATAGGCACTCCCAGCGAAGCCTATCACACCGGCGCCGACTTGAATTTCGGACGTCCGTACCAGGACAAGGGAATGTCGGTCTATTCGTGTGCCAACGGCGTCGTCACATTTGCTGCGCGCCTAAGTGTCTGGGGGAATCTTGTTGTAATCAAACACGATCCCTTGTATCAGCCCGCAGGAGCGGTGGTCTATAGTCGCTATGCGCATGTGCAAAATATGCGTGTGGTGGTGGGACAGCGGGTTTCGCGGGGAGAACGAATCTGTGAGGTCAGCGATGCTTTTGGGCGCTTTGTTCCTCATCTACATTTTGATCTCAGCCCAACCACGATGCTGGAAACCCGTCCGGGGAACTGGCCCAAACTCGACTATGACATGCTGATAGGTAACTATATCGATGCTTTGCAGTGGATCCAGCGGAACAGGCCCTAGTGGCGCTTGGTTTGCTGGATACTTCCATAGCTGGTGAAGTAAGGAATTAGAACAGGCCCCAGTCGCTGGCCGCGCCTTCTTCCATCATGCTGGGGTCCCACATCTCCATTCCCATTTCTATGGTAGTCGGAACGCCCAGATAGTCTTGCGCAGTGCGGCGTGTTTGCTCCAACAATTGGGGCGCATAGGGGCAGAAAGGCGTCGTCATAATCATATTGACATGCGCGCGCTCCTCTTCAATATCGACACCGCGAACAAGACCCAACTCAATGATGTTCATGCCGATTTCCGGATCAATGACTGTCCGAAAGGCCTCGTAGAGTCCGGCTTCCTTTTCAACCGTTTCCTGCATTGTGTATTTCCCCCGCAATTTGAGATGGTTTGTCGCCGCCTGTCTGCAAAAATCGCACTGCCATCGCTTCATTCTAATCACACATTACAAGTGCGATGGCAAAACTATCTCCGCTTAACGAACCTAGCATAGTTCAGCGATCCCAAGATGTCAATCAGGTCAAGGTCAGCAAATTCTGACGGAGTTCTATTGTTGTCCTGATACCATTGATGGACGGCTTCAATCACCGGTCACTAGAGAAGCTACTCGTATGCAGTCTACCTGCATTCGCATTGACATGGTATCAGGGCACTGCTATACTGCTAACAAGTTCGAGTCGGTTATAGAGTAAATTTAACCGACATTAAACCACAGTGAGAGGAGATACGCCAGGAATGGTAGCGACCTTGGAAATACGCAACCTCCATGCGAGTGTGGACGCGGAAGATGATCTCATTTTGAACGGGGTCAATCTGACGATAAAGCAAGGCGAAGTCCACGCGCTGATGGGACCCAATGGCTCCGGCAAGAGTACGCTAGCCAACGTTTTGATGGGCAATCCCGCATATGTCGTGCACGAAGGGCAAGTACTGCTCGATGGCGAAGATATGTTGGAGATGGAAGCCGACAAACGGAGCCGCGCGGGCTTGTTCCTGGCATTTCAGTACCCAGTGGCGATACCCGGTGTGACTCTTGGCAACTTTTTGCGCCACGCCATTAACGCGCGGATGAAGGCGGAAGATCCCGACAGCAAGGGCATCCCTATCCCGCAATTCGCGCGCATGATGCGCCAAAAGATGAGTTCGTTGCAGATCGATCAATCGTTTGCGGGCCGCTACCTAAACGAAGGATTTAGCGGCGGAGAAAAGAAGCGCGCCGAGATCCTGCAAATGGCAGTGCTTGAACCCCGGATCGCTGTACTGGATGAGACGGATTCCGGCCTGGACATTGATGCCTTGCGAATCGTCGCGGATGGGGTCAACTCACTTACGGGTCCGGATTTGGGCGTCCTTGTGATCACGCACTATCAGCGTATTCTGAATCACGTCAAGCCGGATTTTGTTCACGTCCTGTACGAAGGACGGATTGTGGAGAGCGGTGGCCCGGCGCTGGCGCTCGAGTTGGAAGAAAAAGGGTACGAGTGGGTACGCGAAAAGCACATGTCGCTGCAAGCTGCGGAAGCATAAAACTAGCCCGGTGAGGTAACCAAAATGTCCGAAGTAATCAAGAGCGGAAAGCTGCTCACATTTGAGGAAGAATCGCTGAAGGAAGTCGGCTTGACCTATGCGGAAAAGTACGGTTTCCATGATGACGATGTTGAATATTCGTTCAAGAGCCAGAAGGGTATCAACGAAGAGATCGTTCGTCAAATCAGCGCGATCAAAGATGAACCGAAGTGGATGACCGATATGCGCGTCGAGGCATATCACATCTTTATGGATAAGCCGACCCCGCAATGGGGTGGGGAACTCAACAATCTCGACTACGACAGCATCTACTATTACGTGCGCGCCACGGACAAGACGGAGCAGGATTGGGATGAAGTGCCGCAGGAGATCAAAGAGACCTTTGACAGGCTTGGTATTCCCGAAGCCGAGCAAAAGTTCCTGCAGGGTGTCTCTGCCCAGTACGACAGCGAATCAGTCTACCACAAGATCCAGGAAAACCTCGAGGACCAGGGCGTCATTTTCCTCGATATGGATACAGCACTACGAGAACATCCTGATATCGTGAAAGAGTATTTCACGACGGTGATCCCATCCAACGATAACAAATTTGCCGCGTTGAATACGGCGGTCTGGTCTGGCGGTAGCTTTATCTATGTTCCGCCGGGTATTCATATCGAGATGCCCTTGCAGGCGTACTTCCGTATCAATACGCAGAACATGGGACAGTTCGAGCGTACGATGATTATCGTCGACGAGGGCGCATACGTGCACTACGTCGAAGGATGCACAGCGCCAATCTATAGCTCGGACAGCTTGCACAGCGCCGTGGTCGAGATCATCGTCAAGGAAGGCGGCCGCTGCCGGTATACGACGATCCAGAACTGGTCCAACAATGTCTACAATCTGGTCACCAAACGCGCCATCGCAGAAAAGAACGCCACGATGGAGTGGGTCGATGGCAACCTTGGCAGCCGCCTTACCATGAAGTATCCCGCCGTGATCTTGCGCGGTGCTGGCGCTCATGGGGAGGTACTTTCGATTGCATTTGCCGGCGAGGGGCAGCATCAAGATGCTGGCGCCAAGATTACACATCTTGCGCCGAATACGACCAGCCAGATCATCAGCAAATCAATTAGCAAAGACGGCGGCCGCGCCAGCTATCGTGGATTGCTCAAAATCGCCGAATCGGCGCGCAATAGCAAGAGCAACGTTGTCTGTGACGCCTTGCTGCTCGACGATTTCAGTCGGTCGGATACCTACCCGACCATCGAAATAGATGCCCGGGACGTGGCCATGGGTCATGAGGCGTCCGTGAGCAAGGTCGGGGAAGATCAATTGTTCTATCTGAAGAGCCGTGGCTTGAGTGAAGACGAAGCCAATGCGATGATAGTGAATGGATTCCTCGAGCCCTTGGTCAAGGAGCTGCCAATGGAATATGCGCTGGAGTTGAATCGACTGATTCAGATCCAACTTGAGGGTTCCATCGGCTAGGCATTTCTAGGCGCACCCTGTGCGAATCGCAATCATATCTGCATACAAAGTCACAGAAGGAGTCTACTCGTGGCTGTTGTAAGACGACGGTCTTCGCTCCCGCAAGCGCCGGTTTACGCCAGAGGGGACGTCGAAGCGCTGAGCGATAAACTCAGTGAACCCAACTGGATGCGTGAGCGGCGCATCAAAGCGTGGGAGCTTTACGAAGGCACTCCGATGCCATACTTGGAAGAAGAGTGGCGGCGCACAGATTATCGGCATATCCGTTGGGATCAGGCGTCGCCGATGTTCGCGGCCAACGGCGCCGGCGCCGCGCAGGTGCCGACGAAACATTTGGAGCCGCTCACCGGAGACGAACAGGGCGGCTTGCTGGTAATCGTCGATGGACAGGTAGTTCGCCACGAGCTTGCCGACGAATTGCGTGAGCAGGGCGTCGTTTTTGTAGACATCCACGACGCTTTAGCAGAACATGAAGACCTGCTGCGAAAGCACTTCATGACCAGGGCCGTAAAGGCGAGTGATGGCAAGTTTGCAGCGCTACATGGGGCGCTTTGGGATCACGGCGCGTTTATCTACGTCCCGCGTAATTGCCAGGCAGCACTGCCGTTGCACGTGGTCTGCTTTAATTCGGCCTCTGGCGCGGCCATGGGGCATGTGCTAGTGGTTTTGGAAGACAACGCTCAGGCGACTGTACAGGTCGAATATGCCTCAAGCGGCGTTGAAGAGCACGCTTCATACATCGGCGCGACCGAATTGATCGTCGGCGCTGCCGGCAATCTTCGTTACGTCTCCCTGCAAGATTGGAATCGCGAGACATTTGAATTTAGTCATCAGCGCGGCGTGGTTGGGCGCGACGCTCAGTTGGATTGGGTCAATGGTGTGATGGGGAGTCGGTTTACCAAGGCGTTTATCGAGCTTGACGCTGACGGCACGGGCGCCAACGCGCGCGTAAGTGGCTTCTTTTTCGCCGATCATGGTCAGTTCTTTGATCTCGATACGCAGCAGAATCACAATGCGCCGTTGACTAATACGGACCTTTTGTTCAAGGGAGCGGCGCGCGACAACGCCCGAACCTTGTGGCAGGGAATGATTAAGTCGTTGCCAAAAATGCAACGGATCGATGGCTACCAGGTGTGTCGCAACCTAATGTTGAGCGACGAGGCGCGGATGGACAGCATTCCCGGCCTGGAAATCGAGGCGGACGATGTGGCATGTTCTCATGCCGCGACCTTCGGCACCTTGGAAGAGGAACCAATTTACTATCTCATGAGCCGGGGCATCACGCGACCACAGGCGCAGTTGATGATCATCGAAGGCTTCTTTGATGAATTGCTGCAGCGGATACCATTTGCCAGGGTTCGCCAACGCCTAATGGACGAGATCGAGGCCAAGATCCTCGGCTAGCGTGTCCGTGCGAACGGCAGATTATGCGGTAGTTCTCAAGATTCAAACCTGTAAGACCTTCCAATCGGAGCGCATCTAAGTGATACGCTTTTGTATTGATTGCATTGGATGCATATCGTTTATGGAAGACATGTATCGCGAGATCATTCTGGATCACGCCCGAAATCAGCGACATTGGGAATTGATCCTTCCGAACGATTTGGATCATGAAGAAGCGAATCCGTTATGCGGAGACCGGCTTCGACTCACCTTGCGCCTGGATGCGGATAACGTCATTGCCGATTTAGGGTGGGACGGCGAAGGTTGCGCAATCAGCCAGGCGTCGGCGTCGATGTTTGGCGAGGAAATATTGGGGATGCGGCTTGACGAAGCGCGCGCGATTAACAAGCAACATCTCCTTGACAACATCGGCTTGCCGTTGAGCATCACCCGGGTCAAATGCGCATTGCTTCCTCTCAAGGTACTTGTGGTCGGCGCCTTTGGCAAGGAAGGAAGCGAGCGCTGGGCCCTGTTAGAGACCGGGGAAAACAGCGAATGGCGGGATGGGTAAACCTTTGCCCAAGTGACGAACTAGGCGACGGTCAGCGCGAGGTATTTGGCGTAGACGGCGTTTGGATCGCTGTGTTCAAGGTCGGCGGCAAGCTATATGCGATTGAAGATCTGTGTACGCATGATGGCAATGTCCTTGCGTTTGACCGCGATGATCAACCCAGTAAACTTATCGGTCACGAAATTGAATGTCCGCGTCACGGTGGACGGTTCGACATTCGCACCGGCGAAGCGACCAGAAGCCCGGCAGAAATTGATGTTCGCTGGTTTCAAGTACGCATAAACGACGATCACATTCAGGTAATGGTTGATGTCTAAAGATTTGTTGACCGATGTCGGCTAGGTTTACTTCGATTCACCAGGCGATGGCATCTGGCGAGACTTTGATTTTGGGGCACCGCGGTTCTATGGCGTCGGCGCCCATGAATACAATGGCTGCCTTTGAGCTGGCGATCGAGCAGGGCGCAGATGGCATTGAGTTAGACGTACAGCGATCGAGCGACGGTCACGCGGTCATCATGCATGACTTCACTGTCAAAGCCAGCACCGACGGCAACGGCGCCGTGTCTGAAAAGTCCTTGTCAGAACTCCAGGAGCTGGATGCCGGCAGTTGGTTTTCCCGCGACTTCGCCGGTGAACGCATTCCTACATTGGACCAGGTTTTTGCATCGCTCGGTGTCAGATCGCTGATTGACGTAGAGATCAAGTCTGCCAGCAACGACTCAGATGGCGTAGAAGCGCTTGTCGCGGAGAGCATTCAACGTTATTTTCTGCAGGATCGGGTCGTTGTTTCATCGTTCAATCCTTACGCTTTGCAAAGGTTTCGACAGCTAATGCCCAATGTCATGATCGGTTTCTTGTACGTGCCGGCGCTGCCGCCAGAATACTTAATGCCTCTTCGGAAACTATCGCACGAGGCGCGGCATCCCTGGCACGATATGGTGGATGAAGAGTATATGTGTTGGGCGCGCGAAAACGACTACTATGTGAACACCTGGACGGTCAACGACTTGGGCCGCGCCGCGGAACTCCGAAAACTCGGTGTAAACGCGATTATCACGGACAATCCAAAGTTGCTTGTTGACGCGTTTTCGCCGTGAAAAGCGGTCTCCGACGGCATCTGCTAAAGTTCGCATTTCGCCTACTTTACAACGAATTCGCCTTCACCTATGACACCGTCAGCCGGCTGGTATCGCTCGGGCAATGGCGCTGTTGGCAACGCTCGGTATTGCCATACCTGGAAGACATTGACTGCGGCGCTGTTTTGGAGCTCGCGCATGGCACAGGAGCACTGCAAGTCGATTTGCAGCGCGCGAATTATTCAACTGTGGCGTTTGATGTGTCTGAAGGCATGGGACGGATCGCCCGAGAGCGGCTGTCGCGAGAACGGCTCTCGACTGACTTCGTTTGCGGCGACGCGCTCTCGCTCCCTTTCGGAAGCGATACCTTTGCTGCGATTGTTTCTACTTTCCCAACCTCGTTCATATTTGATACAAGTTGCCTGGCGGAGATTCACCGCGTCCTAGACCGGGATGGAAGAGTGATAATTGTCATGGCCGCAGGTCTTACGGGGCCTGGAATGCGAAGAGCGTTCATTCGCTTGATATATCGAATCACGGGACAGTCAATTGGCGCGGCTTCGTATGCAGCTTATGCGGGTGCGTTCGCGGGTCACGGGTTGTCGGTCGAAGCTTTGGAAGTCGATTTCGTCGACAGCGTTGCACAGTTGGTCGTGCTTCAGAAACGGTAACTGATGACAGAAATCATGCGCACGACGGTCTGGCAAGTGATACACAAGCATGATATATTGGTCGCAATCGTCGCGGTGGATGTAGCTCAATGGCAGAGCGCCTGATTGTGGTTCAGGTGGTTGAGGGTTCGAGTCCCTTCATCCACCCACCTCGCTAGATAGCGCCAAATGGAAACTTAATTGCATAGGTGGTCAGTTGCGACCTTTAGCCGGTCTGCTGGTTGGTGCGGCGTCATCAGTGTTCAATCAGTTGTGCGTACGGAGCGGGCAGCTCGATCTGCGGGTCAAGCGTCGCATTCCTGTCAACTGAGCACTCTTAGTTTGAACTGACTCACCGGAGGCAGCAGTTTTAGCGATTGGACTGCTGTCGAGGTAATCTAGCGGGTCACGCGGCGGATCGTTTTCTTCGTCATAGAAGAACGACAGATCTCTGCGTCTCTCGAGTAGGACTTCGTTATCGCGTTCCATGGACGTTGGCTCTGCCAGGGAGTCTCCGGGGCTCGGCTGTAAATCTCGGGTTTCGCTCGGCTTTTGCAGCCCAAAAATTTCAAACACGCTTAGGGTTGACGTATCTACAGAGTCTCGCTGGGCGCGCGCAGGTACCGGACGGCCGATTGAAATGGCGTCGACAGGCTCATCCGCCGGACGGTCCGGAGCTTCGATAACTTCTTTCAAATCATCCGGTTCGATTTTGACAATTTCGGCGTCAATCGGTTCGGTGGCTGCTTCGATCTCATTCTTTTGAGATTCCATGTCCAGCAAACCATCGCCTCCGAGCACAACAGGATTGGGCTTGGTATCGCCGTCGGCTTGTCCAGGAGCTGGATCGGCATCTTCGTCAAGCGCGTACGCGACCGGTTGCAAGTCTTCGGGTACGGCTTCGTCGCCATTTGCTTCGGATGCTGGATCATTGAAGGTTGTGGGATAACGCGGCTGGTAAATGGACCGCTCGTCGGCGTCCGGCGCTTCACGCACAGTTGGACGTGCTGAGTGAGTGGAGATACCGCCGGTGTCCTTTTGCACCAGATTGTGCAGATTGCGCAGGCTTTCTTGAATCTGTCTCGTGGTGTTACGCTTGAGCCGCATTGCATTGCGCAAGCCACCCAACATGCCACCGGATTCATAGTTGAAGGTCCAACGAACCAAGGTGCCGTTTGTAACTTCCTGGAGGCGGATTCGGCCTTGATTGTTGCCAAAGCCCGCGCCATCGACGATGGTGTATTCGTATCCCAACGTATCATACCAGGCTGCAGCTTCAAAGATGATATCGCTGCCCTTGGCCTGCGAATAGCGCCAGCGCGCTCCTTTGCCTTCATGTTGTGTTGTCAGGAACGATACTGCTATTACGCCGTCTTGCCATTCTGCAGCCGTGGCGATGTCGCCGAGAAAACGCCATATGAAATCTGGCGATGCAGGAATCATGATCTCCAGATCGATAACATGCATCATTCGCGCCTTCAAGACGTGACTGAACTGGTGCTTTATGCTACACTAGCTTTGGATTTTACCACTGGATGATTGAATAGCAACCACGATGCCCAGCCCCGTGTTCGTTTTCGGCTTTGTAATTGCGACTATATACGGTCTTGGATTTCACGTCTTGATGGGTGGATCGGCAAGGCGCATGGTCTTGTTTGTCGCGACGAGTTGGGTGGGTTTCTTGCTCGGTCAATACATCGGTGACTTCATTCGGATTGAACTTCTCCGGATAGGCATCGTCCATTTGCTGCCCGCTACAGTCTGTGCCTTGGTGTTTCTGATATTCGCGCACTTGATTACAGTCGAAACACCGGGCAGGGTGACGCGGCGCTAAGCCATGGCGGAAAACGACAAGGGCAGCTTAGCTCCTTTGCCGGAGGGAAGCAGTACTCGTTCTGGCAGAAGTATATCCCTGATATTTAAGCTATCGGCCGCCATCCTCATACTTTTGATTCTGGCATTGCTTGCGTTTGCTCTCGTCGTCGCGCTTACTGCTGCCGAGACCTGGGCCCCACTCGTGCAGATTTTCCGAGACGTTTTGATCATAATAGTGGTAGTCGAAGCGGTCTTGATTGTTACAGCTTTTGCGATCCTGCTATTGCAAGCCGCCGGCTTCATCATCATGCTCAAAACAGAAATCAAACCGATCCTGGATAACGCGAGAGAAACTACTCGACTCACCAAAGCGACCGCCGAATTCGTCAGCCAGAACAGCCTTGATCCACTGATCCAGATTAAGAGCTTTATAACGGGACTTTTGAGCTTTTTGCGGGAGATAATTCGCATTCGCGCTCTCTTGCAGACGGATCGCGCTGAGGACGACGATGACGCGGTCTCATAGGGATGCGGGTCTCGATCAGAATATGACATGCCTGGCGATTCTGCTTGGACTGATCTTGGGGGCGCTTTACGCGATCACGCATATTGGCAAGAGCGGTGCGGTGCGGCGCAAAGATGTGACTCAAATTGGCGGCGGCAGCCTCGATTTGGAAATCGAAGCCAGTCTAGGCGATGCGAAAGCGAAGGCCAAACAACGCCAAATGGAAAGCAGCTAGTTGGTTTCGACTTGTCTGAAAGCCCACCCAATAGCTTCTAATACATCGCCCGCGATGACGCTGCGGCCGCTGCCGACTTTTTCGACGGCGATGATTCCTGCGAGCGCGTGAACATAAGCTCCCAAGCGAGCGCTATCGACTGCAGACGCTCCTTGAGCGCGCAATCCGGCGATCAATCCTGCCAGGATGTCGCCGGTGCCAGCCGTACCCAGCGCATCGGTCTTGAACGGCAAAACCGAGACCTTGCCCGTTGGATCCGCGACCAGGGTATGGGCCCCCTTGAGTACGACTACCAAGTTCCAGTCTGCTGCTGCACTGGCGGCGAACTCCCATCGATTCGCGTTGATCTCGGCAGTTGATATTTTTGTCAAGCGCGCCATCTCACCGACATGGGGAGTGACGATGGTTTCCGCCGGCAGCATATCCCACCAGGCAGGAATCTCACTCAGAATATTGAGCGCATCGGCATCCACGACAAGCGGAGGTAGGACTGCTGCTTCAAACAGTCTTTCAACAAGTTGCTTAGTAGCTGGATGTCTTCCGAGGCCGCATCCTAGAAGAAGGGCGTCATAACCCCGCGAATGTTCGATTATCGATACGGTCGCTGCTTCGCTAATAGCTCCATCCATATCCGGCAGTAGCAGGTATGTTGGTTCGCGTAAGCGGCTTGCAACCGTGCGGACAAGATCTGTAGTCGTAGCCACGGTTACCAAACCGGCGCCGGAGCGATAGGCGGATTCAGCAGAGAGCGCGAGCGCGCCTATGTAGTTTGGCGAGCCAGCGACTACCATCAATTTGCCGAAGGAACCTTTATGTCCATCGACAGGTCGTGGCGGCAGCATTGATCGCGCGGCTTCCTCGTCAATAAGCGCTTTGTTTATCGCTTGCAGCTCCGGAAAAGACTCTGGAATGCCAATCTGCGAAACGGCAAGATCGCCAACGTAGCGCGCTGCGGGAAAGGTGAATAAGCCCAGCTTGGCTGCGATAAACGTTATGGTTTCGTCAGCCATTAGTGTATTAGAGTCCGCTTGCCCGGTGTCACAATCTATTCCGCTCGGGCAATCGATTGCGAAGACAAATGGACGGGCTATTTTTGCAGGGTGGTCACCGCTTCTAGCGCCGGTATGGCTGGACGATGCGGAGTGATTCGTGATCAGATTGACTGTGCGCAAGACTTTGGCCGCCGCGCCGCGCAGAGGTAATCGCATGCCGATTCCGAAGAGAGCGTCTACTATGACGTCTGCACTGGAGATCAAGCTTTTGAGTAGTCGAAAGTCGTGGTCGTCGGACGCGCTGGCGACAAAAAGCCCGGCTGCTTGCGCCTGGGCGAAAATGGTATCGTTTTCAAGTCTCGGCTGTAGAAAGTAAAGGCGAATCTGCGCCGCCGTACGTTGCGCAAGGTCACAGGCCATTACCAGGCCATCCCCGCCGTTGTTGCCTTTGCCGATCAAAAATGTGATTCGCGTCTGTTCGTCGATGTCAATGCGCCGGCGCAAATGGGTTGCGGCCGCTCGTCCGGCATTCTCCATCATCTGCTCATAGCTAAGAAACGAGGCGTCAGCCGCGGCTTCTATCTGCCGCATTTGTTCAATTGACACGACCTTCATGCGGGTTCACCGATCGTCAGAAAAGGCTTGCCACCTTGCCGGCACAAAATGGTTATCGCGGTGAAACAATCATGTGACGTGGTGGTCGATGTTGCTGCCTAGTGGTCGCGATCGACGACGAGGTTGGCAAGATTGACCAATTCGTCTTTGTAGAGAGAATCCGGCAGGGCAGTCAGCTGGGCAATGGCGCCTTGCACAAGTAGTTCGGCTTGTTCACGCGCCTTGACGATGGTGTCGCCTTCCAACATACGACGTTTGATCCGGTCCATGGGATCGTCGATATTGAAGTTGCCGTTGCCCGAACTGTTACCTGCATCATTCAAAGCGACCGCCACACCTCGACCTTGTTCGAGGTCAATCCCGGCAGATTTGCCAAGTTTCTCTTCGTCGGCGACCAAGTCCAAAATGTCATCAACTATCTGAAAAGCCAATCCAACGTTGAATCCATAGTTGGACAGCGCTGCCACCTCATCGTTGCCACCTTGTGCCAATTTGGCGCCGATGGCTCCTGCTGCGCGGAAGAGCGCCGCGGTCTTTAGCGCGATAATGCGCATGTAAATATCGCGAGTGAAGGTGTTGTTCTTTACGGCGCTTGCCTGTAGCGTCTCGCCTTCGACGAGAGACGTAGCTGCCCGGGCGAGATCGACATTCAAGTGCTGATACGGCGCCATCAACTCGTAGACGGCGGTGAAAAGGAAGTCCCCGGTCAGAAGCGCGAAGGTACGCCCCCATATAGAATTCACCGACGGGCGTCCACGTCGAACGATTCCGTGATCATTGATGTCATCGTGGACTACGCTCGCGGTATGCATGAGTTCGACTGCGGCAGCGGGCTTGGCAACATGCTTCATGTCATTGCCGCCCAGCGAAAGATATGAGAGCAATAGGAGGCGAGGACGAACTCTCTTGCCACCGGCGCTCAAGATATGCCGACTGGCATCTCGTAGGACGTCGACTTCGCTACTGGTCGCCTGAAACATGGCTTGTTCGATGGAATCAAGTCCCGCATCGACAAGCTTGCTGAGGCTCACTTGATTCTCCGCCCAAGCCGTCATGTCAGACTCCGATGCAACAATTGTGAATTTCAGAACTTTCTAAAAGTATTGTACAATAAGAACGCTAACCGTCAAGCGAAATACGACGGTTTAACGCCTGGCAAAGCGAGTTTGCCTGGTTTTGATAGATTTTGCAATAGATTGCTTGAATTCGCTTTTGTTAGTGTAATCGTAAACGGTACGGCTACAGCGGATCCAAACACTTGCCAAGCGTCTGACAAAGTTGCGAAATATGCAGCCGGTCATGCTGCGCCGTGAAATATGCCATCTCAAGCAGATTGGTTAACCCGAAAATGCTATGCCTGGCCGGCCGCTTCCAGTCCGCCGGCGCCAACTCGGCGATCAACTCAAGGGTAGACAAGCGCTTTTCTCTGAACTCATCGGCCACATCGTAACCACTGGCATTGCACGGTGGGACGTCGGGTCCCGGCGCGGGCAGCGCGCGAATGAAGGGATTGTCTATCTCCAATATGGTTCGCAGCCGACTCCGGTGAACCGAAGTTTCTGTTTCCGCCAAATGGCACAGAATCTGAACGATAGACCATTCATCGGGGTCCGGCTTCTGATGCCACTGATGGTCTTTCACTTCTCTCAACATGCCGAATAGAGCGCCAAGATTGCCCAAAAATTGTGGCTTTAACATCGTTTCTTGAAGCGGACGCGCGCTATAGCAATGCTGCCACCCATCAAGCTGAACGTGTTCAACAAAGGCTGTTAACGCGGCCGCGTTTTCAACCTGCCAGGTGTGAAGTCCGACAGTCTCCGCAGGTCGAATGTCGTTAACCGCGTTATCACCCACCATGAGAGCTTCGTCGGGTTCGATGCCCATACGGGCGACCAACTCGGCATAGAAGGCCGGATCTGGTTTGGCGAAATGCATGTTCTCACTGCACGTGACATACGCGAACGACTCTATGAATTTGCTAAGCCCAGCCCATTGCAATCGCTGAATGATAGCGGATTCGGGATAGATAGGATTGGTAGCGATGGCGACTGTCAGTCTTTGATCAAATAGGGCTTCCAGCAGTTTTTGCGTATCGGGCATGGCCGTTGTGTGTCGTCGCAGGCGCCCGTAGGACGACTCGTAAAAGTGAGTCAGTAGCTTCCCGGTGTCATTGATGGAGGCACCCAATTCGGCCGCCATGCATGCGGTCATGACCTCGTCATTCGAGGACACGATGTGGCGCTGTTCATTCAGTTTCCTGGCTGCGTTGCGGAAGGCGCCGTCCGCGGCCGCGCGGCCGGTTTGCTCCTCCAGGTGTTTTGCCAAGGCGCGCCGGAAGGCAACGGCGAATTTATGGTCCGGGTTTTCTAGCAGAGTGTTGTCGAGATCGAGCAATACTGCCTTAATCATCGTCTTTTTCCAGCGCCCTGCGGAAAATGTCCAAACCAGGATGATCGTCTGGACAGCCGACATAGGGATCAACCTTTTCACCATTCTTCAGGCAGACCGCTTCAACGTCCACGCGGCGCATCAAACCGAGCAAGCCAGTTCGTATTGTCAGAATAAGTTGGGTATCGCGGCTGGCATTCGCCAGAAGAATGTCTGGAACAGGGCACTTGGCGCAATCTTTGGGATGCCAATCTTGAGAATCAGGGTTTTGCTTGGCCAGACGACACTCTTCAACATCGCGCGTGTGACGGTTGTAATCGGCATAGAAATGCGGGCAATCGCGGCCGGCCGGGGTTTTCATTGGACATCCCCTAGACAATGTTTAGCCATTGTCTAGCAGCTTGCGGCAAGTGATCCAAGGTACCATATTTTACTGTGCATTCCGGCAATGATTCAAGAAAGCTGTTGCCATAGCTCTTGCTGATGACTCGACTGTCAAATACTGCGACGATACCGCGATCGCTGCTGCTGCGGATCAAACGTCCGAATCCTTGCCGAAAGCGCAAAATGGCGTCTGGAACGGCATACTGTTGGAAGGCGTTATCGTATGTCTCCGAACGCGCGGAGAAGATCGGATCTGAAGGGACCGCAAAGGGCAGCCGCGCAATGACAACTGCACTTAGATCTGCGCCTGGAATATCGACACCCTCCCAAAAGCTCCGTGTACCCATTAGCACAGCGCGCTTTGCAGATTTGAAGCTTTCCAAAAGAGCTTCGCGACTCGTGCCAAAACTCTGATCGTATACGACAATGTCGCCGAGGTTCAGCCGTGGCGTAATCGCCCTGGACGTCTCCCGCAGTTGAGCGTAGCTGGTAAAGAGCACCATGACACGGCCGTCTAGCGCAGCGGCGAGTTCGATGATGCCACGTTCCACCATCTTTTGATAGGGGTTGCGCTGGTTCGGTTCCGGTATATCACTCGGAACGAAAACCAGTGTCGATCGTTTGTAATCAAAAGGAGATCCTAGAGCCACTGTTTCGTAGTGATCCGCATAGAGACGTTCCTTAATGTGATCGAAGTTGCCTTGTGTCCTTAAGGTAGCGCTCGTAAGAATGATGCTCTCTTTCCGCTGATTTAGGAATTCTTCCATCAGCGGTCCCACGTGCAACGGTGAAATATGGATGCGCAAGTTCTCCGCTTTGTCGCCGGGTGTGACAGCATAGACCATATTGCTATCGGGTTCAAAAGTGAACTGTTCGAGCTGATCGTGCAGAGTATTTAGAAAACGATGGTGCGCGCGTATTTCGCTCCGGAAATCGTCGAGATTTGGAATGCGATACTCTTCGTAACGTAGCAGGGCGGCCGCCAAATGATCCAGGGCGTCGGCGACAGCCAGAAAATACTCGGCGAGCTGTTTCCAGACGGTTTGCGCGGTGGCGAAACTACCCGAATCGCGATGTGAATTCAGCAGGCGCATTTGATAGCGGCTGCCATTTTTGTGGCTGGCCGCAAAATCATGCAATGCGCGAAAATATATGCGCACCTTCGTATTCATGACTCTTACGGTGTCGCCTGTATTGTCGATAAAGCGTTCCAGCTTGGCACTGTCCGCCGCTGGAACGACGGTTCTCGCAGCGGACAGCAATTCTCTCAAAGAGCTGCCTCCGCCGCCTCCAATATCCCTTAGGCGCGCAAGGATTAGCTGTTGGTCTATCCGTCGGCTCAGTCCGTCAGTAATCGCATCTTCAAGATGATGCGCCTCATCGACTATGAGATTGAAGTATTCCGGAAGTACGCGATTCTCAATATTGGCGTCCGCTATCAGCAGGGCGTGATTGGTAATCAAAACGTGGGCTGTTTCTGCACGTCGACGCGCTCGGTAGTACGGGCACACGCCGTTCATCTCGGATGCGCATCTGAGGGTCGTGCAATCTTCATCCTGCGCGCTCAGACGTGTCCAGGTATTCCACTCGCCAGCTCTCAGGGTCAGGTCTGCGCGATCCCCGCTGCAGCCGTTCTGCATCCATACGAGGATTTTGGCCAGTGCTCGTAGTTCCGCCAGGTTTGAAGGCTTGCGCCGGCGCAGTGCATCCAGGCGGCGTGGGCAAATATAATTGCCCCGACCCTTCATGATAGACGCATGCAATTCTCGATTCAGAACTTCGTGAACAATCGGCATATCCTTGTTTAGCAACTGCTCTTGTAAGTTGATCGTTTGCGTAGAGACAACTACTCGTTGATCGTTTTGTGTTGCCCAGTGGGCCGCTGGTATCAGATAGGCGAGCGATTTCCCGGTGCCGGTGCCGGCTTCGATCATGATCTGATTGCCCTCGTTCAGGGCTGCCGCAACATCGCAGGCCATTTGGACCTGCGGTCTGCGTGGTTCGTAGCTAGCCAGAGTTGAACGCAGATCACCTTTGTCGTCGAATACGCTACCGATCAGATCCGGATCTATCTTATTATGAGAGGCCTGCGAAGGTTTCAGAGGCTTTCCGGCTGGCTGCTCCGCAAAGAAAGGGGAGTTTGTACGCCCGTCGTTTCCCGATTGAAGCGATTCGGTCAATGCGGACTGAAACAGCGGCAACAAGTCCCATTGGTGGGCTCCGGCTGCGCTGATGATTTCGGCCAATACCGTATAGGGAAGTTGAAGCATCTTCTGCCACAAGGTCCAATACAGTTGACCAGTGGCGGTAGCGTCATCAAGCGCACGGTGGGCACGTTCGAGTTGAATACCGGCGGCAGTCGCCAGACTACTAAGGCTATAACGAGCTGCAGAAGGCGACACGATCGAAGCCAGCTCGTAAGTATCAATGACCGCATTTTCCGCGAGCAAGCCGTGTTTGTGCATGAAAGACATATCAAAGCCGGCGTTGTGGGCAATGACTGGCGCAGCGCCAAATTGGACCTGAAGTTCAGCTAGAAGGTCCTGGATTGGCGGCGCGTGCTGGACGTCCTCCGGGTGGATTCCTGTCAAATGTGTGATTTCGACTGGGATTGGCACTGAGGGCTTGACAAAAGACTGGTAACTGTCGACGAATTCTCCTTCAACGAATCTGGCGATCCCGATCTCGATAATCTCGCACGTGGAAACATCCAGACCTGTCGTCTCCAGATCAAAGGCGATCAATTCGCCATGCATGCAAGTCTCCCATCCATTGCCAAACCAAAGCCGCTAGAGTATAGCACAGGTGTAAACAGTCGTAGCTGACCACGGGCCTTAATCCAGCGGTGACTTATTGTGTCGTTGGAGTAATTTTCAAAACTCCGCCGCGACGTTTATTCAGATGTGTCTTCTGTTGCTTCGCCACCGTCGACGGGTTCTGAGGCATCATCAATGGGCGGCGCCATGGCTTCCGCCTGTCTGAAGAGAGTCTCCAGTTGTCTGCGCCGGGCGGGCAAGTCAGCTCGTTTAATGCCAACGAATTGCTCGCGTTCGAGAAGTGCCCAATTGTCGTCGGAAAACAAACTCCAAAGCAGCGACTGAACGTTTATATCGGTAAGCGACAATTCGTTGGCCAGCAGGCTGGCGGGGCGCGTTAGTGGGTACATGCCGTTCGCGATCGTATCGGCGCTTGGCGATACACAGCCAGAGCCCGCATCAACACTGACGAGATGCACGTTGGACTGTTGATTACCCAGCACCTTCTGGTAGTCCGGCCAGGACATATAAGTGAGCGAGCCTGCCACGTTCGCTACAGCGGCGGCACGGTAAAGCGGATCGAAGTTCTGTTCAGTATCACGCCTGATCGGCGGTAATGCGTCGTGGATACCCTGCAAAAGAATGTCCGCGTAGCGATCGACCGATGACAAGCCGAATAGGATCATGCTCTGTTGCGGCATCGCCTCGTTGATTTCATTCCAGGCCATTATTGTGTCGGTCGAAGATGCGTTCCAGATTTCATCTAGTTGTTCGATCGTCAGGCACTGCGTGTATTGATCTGCCGCATTGCCCAACAATACCGTCGCGTGATTGCCAATAGCGATGGAAACGGTTACTATTTCGTTGCCTTCGCACGCGCCCATGTCGAGCGTTCGCGGCAAGGAATCTAGAATCGCGATATCAACTCCTCCAGCGCAAAGGTCTGCGACGCCGGCCCGCTGCCCAAACGCTTCAATGCTGATTTGTAGCCGGGCGCCTTCTCCTGGCATCCGCGATGAAACACGCTCCAGCAACTGATAGCCGTTGGCTGCGCCACTGATATCGATTTCACCGGAAAGCTCTTCGGGAATCTCAAATTCAGTCTCGCCGCCGCCAAGGGCAAGTGACGAATCCGGATCTGTGAGGGTTGTTTCGTTCACTCTATAAATTTCTGATGTCGGCGGAGTAAACCCGAGTTTCGTGAGCGCGTCGGCAGCATCCGGGCTAATCATCACTTGGACAAAATTCTTGAGCAATTCGTTGTTCGCCAATCGTGTGCGGTTCACATACAGATAATAAGTCTGCGAAAAGGGATAAAGGCCAGCTTCGACACTTAGCGCGGAGGGACTGACGCAACCGGCAACATCAGTTGAGTCGGTCTCAAGGACTTGAATGGAGTCGTTCCCCGCCAGATCCGACCCAAAGGGCAAGATGGCAAGTGCGCCTTCAGTCTCGCCGGTAGTTGCCAATGCGTCGTCAGCCAAAACATATCTTTCAACATCGCCACGCAGACGATCACCTATGACATTTCCGTCAACAAGCGCATACTCAAGCGAAGACTCATGCGGTACAAACATCACTATCGGCAATGCAGCCGTATCCGCAGCATAGTCCGACCAATCGGCGGCCTGATTGCTGGAGGACGGCTTCAAGAGACTTTCCAGGTTGCTTCTGGATATGCAAGAAAGCGGTACAGCTTTGTGCGCGGCAAATGCCACGATCTTGTGCGCTAAGAGAAATTCACTATTAGCGACTTTGTTGGCATGGCAGATCGCGTCTTCGGCCGAACTGATCGCGCGCGATGCGACGGCGATGTCGATGTCGCCGTTACAGAATCGGTCGATACCCTTTGATGTGCCTTGGGCAGTCATATTGAGAGAGCCTATGTTTGCGGCTTCGCCCAACGATCTTAAGAGTTCACTCATGATACTTGAGCCGACAACAGAAATGTCGCCAGCATCTTGAGCAGCGGCGAGGTTCACCGACAACAAGAGCGAAAGTAGGCATAGCAAACCGAGGCGATTGCGAAAATGTCTCATAGAGCGAGAACTCCTGGCACGTTCCGTAAGTTATCCCAAGGATTGTACAATTAGGGCACCGATTGTAAAGTCATAGTTTGTGGAAGGACTGATGAATACGCGGAGATCAAGCCATTTCCGGACGTGGTCTTGCCAAAATATCATCATTTCAATCGCGAGTTGCCAGACTAAGGGAACATAATTCTTGAGTGCTAAGATTCAAAGTGTCTACGAGATGCTCGGCGGCGATGAACCGATTCGCAAGATGGTCGACGCCTTTTATGCCAAAGTCTATCAGGATCCTGTGCTACGGCCGATGTTCCCCGACGAAATGGAGGAGAGCAAGCGTCGGCAGCTTTTATTCCTGATCCAGTTCTTCGGCGGCCCCCGCCTATATTCTGAGGAACGTGGACACCCGCGGCTCCGCATGCGTCATTTCCCCTTTGCGATCGATCTTCGGGCGCGCGATCATTGGTTGCAGCACATGCAGGAAGCGATCGACGAGGCCGGAATCGAAGGACTTGCGCGAGAGCAAATGCGAGAATACTTTGATCGCGCCTCCGCTTTCTTGATCAACCGCCACGATGATATTCAAGTCAAGTGATGAGCGCTGACAAAAGTTAGTCGGCATTCAAGACATGGTTTTCGAATGCTTCCGACGTCCAGGGCAAAGCTGGCTTGAAAAAGTGCTCATTGATGGCGGCAGCGAATACTCGGATTTCGTATTGGGCATCGCGCGCCATCCGCAGTCGCAAGAAATGCATCAGATTGTGCGCGTCGATCTTGGTGACCCAGGTGTAATAGACGCTGAAACCGGGTAGAAACAGACGAGCCATTTCCTTGGAAACGCCTTTGTCAAGCGCTTCGGTATATAGCTGGTACCCCTGCTCATAGTGATCAACCAGTTTGCGCTTCAAGTCGTGGTTGTCCAAGTCGTCGAGAACGCCTTCGCTTGCTTGCTTATTGTCTTTGCTCTGTTTACGCCATACATCTGGCACATAGAAATCGCTCTCTTGAAAGGGCGTATAGCGCCCTGATTGCGCGTTCATGTTCCAGGTCCGATGACGAACCCACTGCCACCATGTAACTAACGGAGCCCGCACCCGAAATTTGAATTCGACCATTTCAAAGGGTGACGTATGGCGATGCCGCAGCAAGTAAAACAGAAGTCTCTTGTCTCTATCGGGTCCCTTGCTCTCACCCAGGAAGCTAACGCGCGCTGCATTGACAATGGCAAGATCGCCGGAGATTTCTGAGTCCGGATGCGGCATCATGTCTACAAGTTCGATCCATCCTTTGTCAAGAACGTTAACGCGTTTGCCAATCAAGGATTGCGACATCAGTTGCTCCATGTCTGTTGCGCTAGTCGAACACGTACAATGGTCTTTTTGCTTGGAAGTGAACTCAGGCGCCCAAATACTGAAGTGCCAGAAAAACGCGAGACTCTTCGTCTTCCGGGGCATCTAGCGGTAGCGCCTGCACCGCGGATTGAGCTTCTACAACGCTGTAGCCGAGCGCTGTCAGCGCGTCGATGACGTCTGCATTGACAGAAGTAGCATCGTCGGTTGGCGCAGCGTCCAAGACGGTAGCCAGTTTATCGCGCAATTCCAAAACGATTTTCTGAGCAGTTTTCTTACCGATCCCGGGAACGCGGTTGAGTATTTCAGGACGCTCGTTTGTCACCGCTACGCGCACATTATCGACGCTGAGCGAACTTAGAATCGCAATCGCCAGCTTGGGTCCAATGCCGCTGATTTTAACAAAGCTGTCGAATAAGTCGCGCTCGGGCTCGCTTGCGAATCCAAACAGCGTCAATGAATCTTCACGCACGACCAATCGTGTATGGAGAAAGACGTACTCTCCGGTTACTTTTTCGATCGTGCTAAAGGGAGCAAAAACTTCAATGCCGGCTCCGCCAACCTGGACGACAATGCGCTCCGTGTCCTTGAAGCCAACGCGTCCTTCCAAAGTGGCGATCATTGAAATTGCATACCTTACAGGGAATCAACAGTAGTCAATCGGTAACTGTGAATGTCCGTGATGGCGATGGCGAGGGCGTCCGCGGCGTCGTCGGGTTTGGGCGACTCGTCTAGGTTGAGCAAGAGACGAACCATCTCTTGCATTTGAGATTTGTCCGCACCGCCATATCCGGTCACCGCCTGTTTGACCGTGTTTGGCTTATATTCGGCGATAGGAATGCCGGCGCTTTGCAAGGTCAAGAGAATGACGCCACGGGCTTGCGCGACTGTCATGGCAGTTGTCACGTTTCGTGCGAAGAACAACTCTTCGACGCCCGCGCGGTCCGGTTCATATTCAGCAATTAGCCGCCTCAATTCCTGATGAATCTTAAACAATCGTTCCGGCATGGCTGTGCGGGATTGCGTACGGATAACACCGTAGTGAACTGCCTCAAGCGAGCCATCTTGATGTTCGCAAACAAACCCGTATCCCAGGGTCGCCGTTCCTGGGTCAATGCCAAGCGATATCATCCTAGCGCACGTATGCCGCTAGAACGTCATCGTTGATATTGAGATTGGAGGCGACGGACTGCACGTCGTCAGAGTCCTCCAGTTGTTCCATGAGGCGTATGTTTTGCAGCGCCTTGCCAGTAGGTACATCAATCTCGTTGTGCGGGAACCAACGTAACTCGCTGTCTTCGAACTTAAAACCGGCTTCGCTTAGAGCGTGTTCGACCGTACTGTATTCGTCACGCGGTGTATAGACTATGATGATACCGTCTTCCTCAACAACATCATCAGCTCCAGCATCTGCCGCTTGCATAAAGACTTCGTCGAAATCCGCGTCGCCCTGAATGGTCAGGTAACCTTTTTGATCGAACTGCCACATCACCGCCCCGGAAGTAGCCAAGCTGCCAGCATGTTTGCTAAAAGCATGCTTGATCTCCGCCAAGGCTCGATTCTTGTTGTCGGTCATGGTTTCGACAATATAGGCAACGCCTTCAGGTCCATATCCTTCGTAAACGATGTCAACCAACTCACCGCCAGCGATCTCGCCCGTTCCCTTTTTGATGGCGCGTTCGATATTGTCCTTCGGCATATTTGCCGAACGCGCTTTGCTCATAGCAAGTTTGAGTTTTGCGTTCGTTCCTTCGTCACCACCGCCTTCGCGGGCCGCAACCATGATATCCCGCCCCAGACGAGTGAATATCTTGCCGCGTTTGGCGTCTTCCGCGCCCTTTTTCCGTTTGATGGTGGACCATTTGCTGTGACCGGACATGCCTCGGTTTCCCTACTGCTTTCTTCATTCTGGCACAATTATACATTAAATCTTCGGCGACAATACAGTCCGCAGATGTTATAATCGTCGTGTTGCCGCACTACAGCTTTGCGTTGAATCGAGGTAAGAATTTGACTGAAGCAGATCAAGCGACGGTCGCTCCGCTTTCCGAGAATCCGCTTGAAAGTCCTTCTAGCCAGGTCTACCGATCCGCGATACCGCCGGGGCGAATGGCGTGGTTGGTGCTGCTAATTGCCTTTGTGCTGTTCTGTACTCTTACCATTTCAGCGGCATTGGCAATCTACACCTATCTCTTTCAATCTACAGAGTCGATTCCGGCTGTACTGCAAGTCTCGCAAGGCACTGTCGGGGTTACAGGTTCGGACTTTGTCGAAACCGTCCAGCGCGAGCGTCAGGACATTACCAATACACAGACCATTATCAGTACGGATTCTTTGTCACAGGCGACGATTCAGTTCCAGGACGTGGCTCCTGTTGATGGGGCAGCGCCACAGTTGCTCGCGGCAGTGGCGTTGCAGAGCAATACCTTAGTTACCTTTGAGCGCGCATCCCGACCGCGTTTTGATTGGAGTCTGAATCGACACAGTATCCGATTTTCTAATGTGAAAGGCGAGATAGACGTATTTGTCACCGGTGCCGTAGAAAAGCCTTTCGTGTTGAACGTAGGGACGGCGCAAGGCCTGATGGTACAGTTTCTGGACGATGGTCGCTACCGTGTTTCGGCAACGGATGATGAATTACGCATTCTCAATGTTTCGGGTCAAGCGTCTGTTTATTTTATTGATGATATGTCAAGTCTGAGGTCGGTTCCTGCGGGTCAGGAATTGGTCGTCAGACTAGGCAATCGCACAATTGAACCGAGCACGACGATTCGCAATATCTTGTCCAACTCGTTGTTCAGTTTACAAGATACTGAGGCGGATCCGACCAAAGATGCTACGGTTTTGCCGCAAAAGTGGGGATGTCTTATAGAGCAGGAAAGCGATCCACGAGGTAAGTTCTCGCTTGAATCATTCGACGGCCGAATGGGTTTGCGATTGCGTCGGTTGGACAATGCTACATCCCATGGCAAGGTCATGTGTACACAACCCTTTGGCGAAGATGGCAGGGACGTCAGCGAGTACGATTCTATCAAGGTCATCGTAACATTTTATGTGAGCTCTCAATCACTGAGCCAATGCGGGATCGTTGGCAGCGAATGCCCACTCATGTTGCATCTGAGATACAAAGACAGTTTGTCCGTAAGCCGAACGTGGATTCGTGGATTCCACTTTGACAAAGAAGTCATCACCGACTATCCGACTCTGTGTAGTACCTGCATTCAAGAACACGAGATCATAAACAAACAGGCGTGGTACACATATGAGTCCGAGAATCTATTGAGCGTGATAGCAGCCAACGATCATCCCGAAAGGCTTTCATGGATTGCCCTTGAAGCCTCGGGACATCAGTTTGATACCATCATCAGCGAGATTCTTCTGCTCGTCGACATGTCGAACGTTAACGCATCTGAAGCCGAGGAACAAAGCTAAGCGCAGCATACTTTAATTGCATGAGCTCTGCCGGAGTTTCTTCTGACGGTTCGTAGCGTTTGTGTTATTGTTCGCTTGCAGAAGGCGCCGCTACGATCGTGCCCGCCCAATCGAATTGCGTGTACACGTTGCCACTGCTATACTAAGCGTCCAAGGTGATCGGATTTTTGATCCCAAGACAGGCGCGTTTCGGCTTGTGGACGAAAGCGATCTGATCGGGTCGGTGAGATACAAATACCGGGGAAACACTGAGTGCCCGCAGGCTTCGACGACATCTTTTTAATAGTTGTAGTGTTTGCCGCCGTCTTTGTCGCAGCCATTTGGCTTTCGATGGCAATGTGGGCGTATCGCGATATGCGATTGCGTTCGCGCGATCCATTGGCACAAGTGCTGGTCGCTTTACTGGTTCTATTGCTAAACGTTCCCGGGATGTTGGTTTACATATTGCTCCGACCAAGAGAGACGCTTTCAGAGGTGTATGAACGGTCCCTTGAGGAGGAAGCGCTCCTGCAAGAGATCGAAGAAAAACCCAGCTGTCCTAATTGTTCGCAGCGCGTACAGCATGAGTGGCAGGCTTGTCCTCATTGCCACGCTCGGCTGAAAAAGGCCTGTGTGGAGTGCGACTACCTTCTCGATTTGGCCTGGAACATTTGTCCGCGCTGTACCACGAGCCAAGTGAGTTACACCTCGGACGGCACGATTGCAACAAGCTCACGGCATGTTAGGCCATCGGAGCCCCCGCCAATCGACGCCAAGTGGGTTGCGTCTTAAAAGTCATTCCCGGCAGAGTTCGTAAACACGCAACACGGAATGTGTCCGTGGATCTGCCATTCGCAAGATTGATGAGACCGATTGTTGTGGCCCACTCGACTTAGATTTCGCCCTCTTGTCCCACAGTATGTATCTTGATGAGATTGGTCTGTCCATCAATGCCAAATGGCACTCCGGCGATGATCACAAGACGATCACCACGCGCAACGAGTTCCCGGTCGTGCGCGGCTCGAACAATGATGCTGATCATTTCATCGATGGAACCGAATTCTGGAACTAATAAGGGGATAACACCCCAAACAAGAGCCATTCGACGTTGAGTGGTTGGGCTCGGGGTCATGCAAAGGATCGGTGTGCGCGGGCGTTCCTTGGCCACACGCCGCGTGGTATAACCGGTTAGGCTGGTTGTCACAATGGCTGTCGGGTTAATGAAACGCGATATATCAAACGTTGCCCTGCAGATGGCATCCGATATGAACTCGCGCGATTTGGCGCCGTTTACGCTGATCTGTGTCGGAGCGTTTGCCTTTTCCGCCAGGATTTTGAGGTGTTCTTCGGCAATGTAGGCGATCTTGGTCATAACTTCAACAGATCGCACGGGATAGTGGCCGCTGGCGCTTTCTGCGCTAAGCATAATCGCATCAGTGCCGTCGATGATAGCGTTATAGACGTCACTGGCTTCTGCCCTAGTCGGACGGGGATTCTCCGTCATGGACTCCAGCATTTGTGTGGCCGTAATAACGGGCTTGGCCACGTCGTTGCACAAATTGATAATCCGTTTCTGATGGAAGGGCACTTCTTCTGCGGGGGTTTCGATGCCCAGATCGCCACGGGCAACCATGATTCCCTGGCATACGGCAATGATCTCCTCAATTTTCTCTAACGCTTCTCCCATTTCAATTTTTGCGATGATGGCAGCGTCTTTGTCCATCTCTTTCATCAGCGACTGCATTTCTTGGATATCATTTGCCGAGCGTACAAATGACATGGCCAAATAATCGCAGTCTTTGGCCAGTGCGAATTCGACGTCCTTACGATCCTTGTCCGTGATTGCTGATAAAGTCAGCCGCGCATTGGGCGCCGAAACGCCCTTGCGAGATTTCAGTGGCCCGCCAATGACCACATCGCAAACGAGGTCTTTAACCGTAGTGTCCATCACTTTGAATTGCAGATTTCCGTCGTCTAGCAGGAGATCGGTGCCGACAGTAATGTCTTTCAGAAACTCGGGATGGGGCAAGGACACCAGACCGTTGTTGCCTACGACCTCGTCAAGCGTTAGGGTGATGGAATCTCCCGAGTTGAGCATCATTGGCTCGTGCGCCAGCTCTCCGATACGGATCTTGGGTCCCTGAATATCGCAGAGGATGGCAACGACGGTGTCTTCTTCGTCGGCGAGGCGGCGGACCGTATCGATAACTTCACCGTGAGTCACATGATCGCCGTGCGAGAAATTGATCCGCGCAACGTTCATGCCCGCTCTGATCATGGCGCGAAGAGTTTCGGCATCGCTCGAAGCGGGCCCAATGGTTGCTACAATTTTTGTATGCTTGTGTTGTAGAGTTAGCCGCACGCTGCTAACCTTTCGTGGGTTAACATTATTGTACATCTAGATTGAGGTTTGCAAATGCGCCAGAACCAGCGTAGCGCGCTGCGGCTCCCAATTGCTCCTCGATCCGCAGCAGTTGATTGTACTTGGCGATGCGGTCGGTGCGGGCGGGAGCCCCAGTCTTGATTTGTCCACTATTCATCGCGACGGCAATGTCGGCGATGGTGCTGTCTTCAGTTTCGCCACTGCGGTGGCTGGTAACCACGGTCATGTTGTGTCGCTGAGCTAACTGCCCGGCGGCGAACGCTTCGGTCAGCGAGCCAATCTGGTTCACCTTGAAGAGTAAAGAATTGGCGGCTTTCTCGTTGATAGCACGCTTGACCTTGTCCACATTGGTTACCAGCAGATCGTCACCGACAATTTGCACACGGTTTCCAATCTTCGCGATCATCCGCGACCAATTCTCCCAATCGTTTTCGTCAAGGCCATCTTCTATCGAGATAATGGGATAGCGATCGCACCAGTCGCTCCAGAATTCAACCATTTCTTCGCCTGACAGTTGTCGCCCTTCGATCTCCAGGTTGTATCGCCCGTCGTTATAGATTTCAGACGCCGCCGGGTCAAGCGCGATGAAAATGTCCTCGCCCGCGCGATATCCGGATTTATCGATAGCCTCCATGATGACGTCCAACGCGGCCTGATTGCTCCCAAGGCTCGGCGCAAACCCGCCTTCGTCGCCTACAGTTGTCGGATAGCCCTTGTCGTGCAAGACGCTTCCGAGGTTTTGATAAATCTCTGTGCCCCATCGCAGCGCTTCGCGGAAAGTAGGCGCTCCCACAGGCATGACCATGAATTCCTGAAAGTCTGTGCTGCCCAGAGCATGTTTGCCACCATTCATGATGTTCATCATCGGCGTGGGAAGCAGGTGCGCGTGTATGCCGCCCAAATAGGCGTAAAGAGGGATTTGCAAGCAATTTGCGGCCGTGTGCGCCAGCGCCAATGATACGCCTAGTATGGCGTTTGCGCCTAACTTGCTTTTTGTTGGCGTGCCGTCGATCTGCAACATGAGTTCGTCGATCTTTTTCTGATCGAATGGTTCCAAACCCAGCAGTTCCGGCGCAATGATCTTGTTAACAGATGCAACAGCTTTTAAGACACCTTTTCCGAGGTAGCGGGATTTGTCTCCGTCGCGCATTTCCAAGGCTTCGTGCTCACCGGTAGAAGCCCCGCTAGGAACGATAGCCCGGCCGATCGTACCGTCAGCAAGCTGCATCTCGACTTCGACAGTGGGATTGCCGCGCGAATCCAGCACTTCCCGACCGTGAATTTTTGTCATCTTTGGCATATATGTACGTCTCCCGCGAGAGTCTCGCCAAGCGTCGCAGTGTAAACCGGTCGCAATGATATTACATCATTCTGGCCAAACCTAGCGGTAATCACTGTTTCGGATAGGTCAGAAGGAAGTCTCTCGCTCGCCTAATGCTGCTTCATTGAATAATATAGTGGTCTCGGTGTAAAATGGGTACTTGTCTAGCAATCTTTCCAAGGTGAGAACGACGCATGCAAAGGGATAGACAAGTCTATCTGGATCATTCCGCATCGACTCCGGTTGATCCCCGGGTTATCGAGGCGATGATACCGTATTTCGGCGACGTTTACGGCAACCCGTCGTCGGCACATCGATTTGGCAGCAGGGCGGAACGGGCCGTCGAAAACGCGCGAGTTACGGTCGCCGGAATTCTGAATTGCCGACCCTCGGAGGTTGTTTTTACCAGTTGTGGCACTGAAAGCGACAATCTCGCCATACGCGGAGCCGGATGGTGGGCGCGCCATAACGGCAAGCCGTCGCGTCTAGTCACATCCCCGATCGAACACAGCGCGGTAACCAATACTGTTGAGCATATGGGCGCGCTGATGGGTTTTGAGACGGAGATCGTGCCGGTTGACAAATTTGGAAGTATCGACGGCGAAAAGCTTACAGCGGCTTGTCAACGAGGAGGCGCACTGGCGAGTATAGTCTATGCCAGCAACGAATTGGGAACCATACAGGATTTGTCGCTTCTGTCTAAAATTGCGCATGCGCATGACATGCTTATGCACACAGACGCCGTACAAGCTGGCGGCCAATTGGGTCTCGATGTAGAGCGCCTCGGGGTAGATATGTTGAGTTTGTCGGCGCACAAATTCTATGGTCCCAAGGGAGTGGGTGTCCTCTATGTGAAGGATGGCGTTGAATTGGCGCCTTCGCAGAGCGGTGGCAGTCATGAACGTGGAAGGCGCGCCGGGACACATAATACGGCATTCGTTGTTGGCATGGCGAAGGCGCTGGAACTGGCATACGCAGAGAGCGAAGAACGGCTCCGGCATTTCACAAATATGCGGGATCTTTTGATTCAGGGCATTCTTGAGCGTGTGCCCTGCGCCGAATTGAGCGGACATCCATATCGGCGTCTTCCCTCACACGCCAGTTTTATCCTCCATGGCATTGACGCCAATGCGCTGATGATGCACCTCGATATGGTTGGCGTGGCAGCAAGCAGCGGTTCGGCCTGCAAGACCGGCAATCCGGAGCCATCCGACATACTGCTTGGCGTCGGCTATACGGAGGACGAAGCAAAAAGTGGCTTGCGTTTGTCGGTAGGTCTGCAAACGACCGAAGACGACATCAGCTATGCGCTCGAAGTCTTGGAAGCGGCGGTGGACAAGCTACGGTCGCTGAATAGGGAATTGAGACGATGAGCAAGGTCGATTCGCGGATAGTTGTCGCGATGAGCGGCGGCGTCGATAGTTCCGTGGCTGCGGCATTGCTGGTTGAGCGTGGGTACGATGTCGTCGGGATGATGATGCGCCTTTGGTCTGACGAGGCGATGGGGGGGCCGGCTCATAATCGCTGTTGTACTCCCGAGCAGATGTCCGACGCGCGCAGAATAGCAGACCAACTCGGCATTCCCTTTTATGTACTTGATACCAAGGAAGTCTTTCGAAATACGGTCGTTGAATACTTCATCGACCAGCATCGCGACGGATTCACGCCGAATCCCTGTTTGCAGTGCAACCGGCATATCCGCTTCGACTGGCTGCTCAAGAATGCCTTAGCGCTGGATGCGGACTTTCTGGCGACCGGGCATTACGCGCGCATTGATCAAGACGCGTCCGGGAATTACCGTTTGCGCAGCGGCGTTGATAAGGCAAAAGATCAGAGCTACGTACTGAGTGTGATGGGACAAGCACAGTTGGCTCGGACCTTGTTCCCCGTAGGTGAGTTACCCAAGGCAGAGGTGCGCGCCCTTGCGAAGAAATATCGGCTAAGTGTAGCAGGCAAGAAGGATAGCCAAGATCTTTGTTTCCTCGGTGGGAACGACTATCGCAGTTTTTTGCGCCTGCATGCGGCGGATTTGATGCAGCCCGGTCCGATTATTCGAAAAAATGGCGAATTGCTGGGTGAACATCAGGGATTGTCGAATTACACCATTGGTCAGCGGCGCGGACTAGGCGTTTCCTATTCAGAACCTTTATACGTATTGGAGATGAAACCTCACAACAATTCACTTGTGGTTGGTACAAAAGCGGAGCTGGGCCGGGATGATTTGCTTGCGGCTTCCGTAAACTGGGTTAGCGGGGAATCACCAAAACAGTCGTTTCGCGCCCAAGTGAAGATACGTTACCAAGCTCAGGCGCAACCTGCCACTGTGGAGCCCATAGGCATGGAAAAGATATACGTGCGATTCGACCGCCCGCAGCGCGATATCACGCCCGGGCAGGCGGCTGTCATTTATGAAGAGGACGTATGCCTTGGCGGTGGTGTTATCAGCAAATTCGAGCAGATAGCGCTAGCCCGCGGTCAGCGCGAAACAGAGTTTGCTGTTAAGTAACATGACGCTGATAGCACCAGCAACGATAAAGGGACCGTACGGTATTGTCGCAAATGCTTGATAACGGCCGGTCTTCAAAAATTGGCAGATAAGAAGAGCGATAGCGGCGCCAGCCCCGGCGAAAACCGATACTACCATCGCAACTAGGATATTCGGAAAACCGACCGTCAGGCCAACAACGGACATCAAAATCACATCTCCAAAACCGAAGGCGTGTCCGGTAAGCGGCTCCCCTCGAAGGCGGCTGGCAAAGCGCGCAAACACGATTCCACCCAGAAACACAACGTAGAAGAAGACAAATCCGAACATGCCGCCAATTGCAGCCGATAGCAATTGGGGCTCGGAATTGGTAACCAGTGCGGCGTCAAGTACTGCCAGCGCGCCCAGTGGAAGCACAACGGCAAAAGGAATTCGCTTGTATTCCAGGTCGATCACTGTGATCAGCACAAAGAGCGCTACATACGCAAACGTAATGAGAGAGGGTATCGACAAGGCTGCGGCTGCTTCTCGAGAAGCGGCGTAGAGCGACAGCATCAGAAGCGCCGTGGCTATCTCTGTCAGCGGATAGCGCCAGCCGAGCGGGACACTGTTTGAATCGGCAGTTGAGCTTGCGGCCTCAACGTCGTCGCTGCCCGGCTTCGGCGCTGGCAAGCTGCGCAAGTTGAATAGAAACGCGCCTATACCGAGCCAGGCCAGAGGGGGGCGACGTCTGCCGTCCGCGTATCGAGGCATCCTGATGGACCGTCGTAATGGCAGGTCGTCCGCCAGCATGTTTATCACGCCTCCTGCCAAAATGCCCAAGATAGCGACCACACAAGTTTCCAGCGACATAGGTGGTTTTGCCCGATTAAGGAATAGGTGCGAGTTTTGGTGCGGGAGGCAACAAGGTGAATGATATTGCCAGCAACAAGATCAAGCTAAGGACGCCTGCCATTATGATAGCGGCGCGTTGTTGCTTCGAGAGCGCGCTCTCGCCATTCTCCGAATCTGATTGCGTATCAAAGATCAGCTTTAACGGCATCGCGCCACTTTCTTTTACGCGCCAAAGCTGAAGCTCTGGTTTGCTCTTCTTGAGGGAAACTATTAGTTGCAGCAATCCACGATCGCCGGCTTCGTTTATATCCGCAGTCGACGGGATGGCTGCCGAATTGGGGTGTGAATGATAGACGCCCATCCAGGTCAGATTTTCAGCATCGATGCTTTTGAGGGCGCGCAATTGCTCGTTCGGTTCGAGGGCGTATCTGGACGCTCTTTTTGAAGCGACATTGGAAAGGGGATACGCTCGCTGAATGGTTTTGCCATCTCCGGCAATCAAACCACAAGCCTCGTTCGGGACCTGCTCTATGGCGTCGTCGACAATCATCCTGGCAACAGTATGAGGAATTCGTATCGCCATATCATGGATCTTTCGCGGGAATCTCGAACTCAATTTGAGACTTGTCCTGCGATGGGTTGCGCGTCTCATAATATAGTTCTGCTGTCATGATATAGGACCCAACAGGATCATCCACTCCTCGGATATGCATCGTGAATTCGTTGTCGTAATGCATTGTGGCGATGATATCCAGGTCACTCACCCGCGGGCCATCGTCGCGGTGGGCGACAACTACCAGATTTGGCCTTTCTTGAAAGGGCGTGATTTTCAAGTTCACCTTCACACGAAAGCCATCGGCATAAGGGCTGGCTGTAAAGGCCTCGATTCGAATCTTATCGTTGGGCTGCGGAACCAGATTGGCATCGTTAAATAGGTGGATTTCCATATCGTAATCTTCTATTCCTTCTGTGACTCTTGCAGCGAACTCAAGGCGGCAAGCGCCTGGTAAATTTCGTCGGCCGGTACAAAGACATGGTCACGAGAAAACGCGGCGAAGACCAGGACGGGAATTCCTGCTTCGGCGAGGGCTCGGCTGATTCGCGCGATCAAACCTACCAATTCTGGCTCTAGAACGGCGTCGATGGTGATAAGGCGATAGACCACGTCGCTCAAAGTCGCCAATTGAAGCCGGCGCTGAAATTCCTGACAAACCTCATCTGGCACGAGCATGGTCACTTCATCCTGGTCCGCGAGCATAGCCGAAAAGGGAAGGCTTGCTTCGGCAAGGATGCCGGCTGCGACCGTGATGCCGTTTGCCGGCAACTTCAGCAATCGATAGTCGCGCTCATCGCTGCGAAACTCACAAGTTCGCAGCACCTCGTCAACTGTTTGAGCCATTTCTTGTCACTCGTCGAATTGATAAGTAGCTTCAGCATAATAGCGAACGCTACGCTCGGCCAATTTCTGTCGCAACCATTGCTTCAGTTCCCGGTTTTTCTCCTCCAGCGGGGATTGCTCGCGCAGCTTGCACATGGGGTAGTTGAGCTTTAGCGCCCGCCCGTGGATGATATGGCGACTAACACCTGGCGGCAAAAAGGCTTGTTTCGTCGCTGCGTCGACAATGTCCTGCGGCTGATACGTTGGGAACATCACCAGCGCGATCGCAAAAGGATAAAGTGACCAAATCTGGTTGGGATCGGTCAACGGCGTGCGATACAAGGTAGCGTGATGGTGGTAGCTTTCGACTACCCTGCGCAATGTGGAGTTTCTTTCAAACAGATTGTTTATGCTGGCATGGATACCATAGACCGGTCCCTCACGCAGCAGTACCTGCGCAACTGCGCGGGAATCCCAACCGTCTCGAATGTCAATATCGCGGATGGCTTCCAGCTGGCTTATGAACTCGTTCGCCTCCCAATCCGATACGATATGTTGCCAGACACCCAACTCGATGAATGGTGAATCGTAGTCGGCGACCTGTATCAAAATGTGATCATAGTTCAAGACCTTGAGCGAACTGTGTCGATTTGCGCCATCCATCAATACATATTTGCCGTTGCCGAGGGCGGCAACAATTGGTGGATTGGTGAAGTATTCCGCCTGCTGCAAACGCGAGATCAGGGGTTGGGATCGCTGAACGTCGCTTTTTTCGTGTGGCAAAACGTCATCAATCTTGACAATTCGCAAATCCGGCGGCGGAGAACTAATCGGATTCGTCTTCATGCAGTTCCTTAGTACAATAGCGTAAAGTTTCCCAATAGGTTATCACGAAGAAATCTTGTCGGCAATTGTACCAAGAATCGATTCAACCAAAGGGGCAACAAATGGGAGCGGGGCAACAAGGCGCGGACGCGACGCAGGACCGTTGGCTGACTCTGCCACGAACTTTGTCCTTTGTCATCAACGGCGAAGACGTCCTGATGATAAAGAGAGACGCCAGCAGGCGTGTCTTCCCCAACAAGTATAATGGCTTGGGAGGTCATATCGAGCGGGACGAAGCCGTGTACAGTAGCGCCCTTCGAGAAATCAAAGAAGAATCGGGTCTGAGCGTAAAGTCGCTGCGTCTTTGCAGCATCCATAATGTAGATGCCGGCGGCGCCAGTGGCATTCTGCTCTTTGTTTTCACTGCCATTAGTGACAGTCGAGATCTAGGGCCGGACACGCCTGAGGGGTCATTGCAATGGATACCGCTGGACAGCGTGATGAACTATGATCTGGTTGAGGATCTTCCGCAATTGCTCCCGCGCATTCTCAAGATGCGCGACAATCAAGCCCCGCTGCATGCGCATGTCAGTTACGATGAAGAAGATATGATTCGGTTGCGTTTTCAGGGGTCAAGCTAAAGTGACTGTCTTTTACAGATGCTCGGCATCCAAGGTCACTCCATTGAAGATTCGCTGGCCGCTGCGTCTATACATGCGTTATCGTGGCGTTGCCGCGGATGAAGCGCTCAATTGTGACGGCGCTGGTTCTGGACGTACCACAGGCAACATGACGGAACGCCTCAAAGGGGCTATGAACCGATGGACGTCAGAGGGACTGGATATCGAAAGGGGACGAGTCGATTACCAGAACCTGGCGATAAGCGCGGCCTTCGCTGAATTTCGTGAACTTGCCAATGAACTGCGCGGTTTTGACCTGTCTTCGTTACGGTGTGACAACGAACGAAAGGCATTCTGGATCAACATATACAATGTTTTGCTGATCCACGGTCTCATAGCCTATGGCGCCAGGCATTCGGCAAAAGAGGTTCGAGGTGTCTTCAATCGCTGCGCCTATATCATTGGCGGTTTGCGCTTCTGCCTGGATGATATCGAGCATGGCATACTACGACGTAACCGGATGCACTTTGTTGTGCCGGGGGCGCGTTTCCGTCGCGATGATCCTCGACGACATTTTGTTGTGGATCGGTTGGACCCGCGGATTCATTTCGCATTGGTCTGTGGCGCCAGTTCTTGTCCACCGATTGGTGTCTATCAATCGGAGAACCTGGACAAGCAACTTGATCTTGCGGCGTACAGTTTCATTAGTGGCGGTGGGGTTGTCTGGAAAAGCTCAGAAAAGACTGTTTCATTGTCGCGGATTTTTCAGTGGTATAGCGTTGACTTTGGTGGCCAGTGGATGGGAATGGGCAGCGGCGATCAGGTGTTACAATATTTATCTCAGTTTCTGATTGACGACAACGAGAGCAAGTTTTTTCGCGAGAATGCCAGGAAGTTAAGAGTAGAATATCAGCATTACGACTGGTCCCTAAATGTCTGATTCGACGCCACCATCACTCTCAAACACGGAACGTGCTACGGAGCAGGAACCCGCGCCCGCAGCTCGAAAAAAGGCGAGTCGACTGTTTCGCGTCGGATGTGGACTTCTTGTGCCGCTCTGGTTTATGCTTTTGGTGACGCCATGCGCGCTATTTTATTTGGCAGTCAACGGGGAAATCCGAATCTGGCACGACAGTGTCCCGGATCCGCATTCGCAACCGCGTTTGCTGATTTCGCTGATTAGCGAAAAGGATGATCGTGGACTCCGCATCGAGACTTCGTCGATATTTAATCAAGACGCTGATGACCTGTCGACATGCGTGGGGACAAACGTTCGATTCCTATTGTGGGAATCGCAAGGCGGCAACCAGAACGTTGCGTATTGCGAGTGCTACGAACGTACCGAAGCAGAATCAGGTTGGCAATTGGTCCAGACAGTCTCAAATAGCTGTACGATTGCGGAATAGGCCAACGTTGGAAGGGGAGAATGGATTTCCTTCAGAACTTTGATCCGAGTCTATTACCCTATATTGGTGTCGGTTGCGCGCTTCTTTGCCTGATATTGATCGTCATTGGCTTCGTCTTGCAAGCCGTAAGCGGGTTCTTCGATGTCATCGTCGGCCTGATAGAGATTGTTGTGGAAATTCTCCAGGGCGGTCCGGTGGCCTGGTGTGGCTGCGTGTTGCTTGTCTTGGGACTAGTCGGATGTTCGGGGTTGGTATTCCTGTATTTGAATGCTCCCACAAGTTGCGCTGAACACGCAACTAACTTTTGTCGCTGGTTTGGATTTATCCCCTAGAGTTGCCGGACTTCTTACGCTAATCCAAGAAATATACTTTGCATCGCTAAATAAATTGCAGTACAATTGTGACAGCAATTTACACTGGAGTTCGCCCTTGGCAACGAGCGCAATTACACTGGTAGAAACCGAAATTTATGCTGCGGAGATCGACAAAGGCGGTCTTTGGTTACGCAACAAACGCTGGGACCTATTCTTCATTACTTTGAGCGTAGTTGTGGTGCCATTGCCCTACGTCTTATACCTCCTTGGCGTACGTTTGGGCATGGACGATGACATCAGCCGAAACCTGGTTAATGCCTTCGTTGCCATCGCCATCGGTGGACCGCACATGATGTCAACGTTCCTTCGCACAGGCTTGGACGATGGATTCAAGGAGCGTTATCCCACGTTGATTCGATCTTCGATCATAATTCCAGTCATCGTCATATCACTGGCATTCTTGAACTTGAACTTGATGCTCACTTTTTTCTTCTTTTGGGCGTCGCTGCATGTACTGCATCAAGTGACCTATATCGTCGAACTTTACAACCACAAAGAAGCGAAATTCGTCCGCAAGAGCACGTTGAGTCCGATATCGCGATTTATCGATTATGCAATTGTTCTCACCAGTTTGTTTCCTATCGCTATGTGGAAGATCAGTCAAGGAAGTTTCGAAATAGGCCAAAACGACTTGGGAGAGGCGATTCCTGATCTATTTCAGCAGCCGCACAATCCGTGGTTCTTCATCCTTGTGACAATTGTGTTTACGGCAGCGCTTGTCGCGTATATGGGCAAGTCATTTGCAGAACATCGCAGTGGTACGCTCAATACTCCCAAATTCGTTTTCATCGGCTTGACGGTAGCTGTCGCATTTTTTACGCCGCTGCTTCCCAACCTTGATACCGCGTTCCAGGGGCTAAATACCTGGCACTCGTTCCAGTATCTGGCTATCACGTTTTACATTATCAAGATTCGCCAAATGGTGGGCAAGTTGGAGGGCGACGCGCCGCTAGTTGCGAGGTTCAGCCGGCATACGAAAGACGCGCGCGCGCTCTATGCTTTCAGCGCGATGTTGTTAATTGGCTCGGGGGTCATTTTCTTGCTGGTATATGGCTTGGCCGGCATCGTCAAACCGGGCATTGACGGCAACAGCCATTTTGATATTGCCTATTATACGGCGATCTTGTCGTTCCTTTGGATCCACTACTACCACGACCATTTCCTTTTCACTGACTTTGAAGCTCTCGACGGCGCATTCGAGACCAGATAGCAAAGCGCCGGAACTATGGGAAGACTTGCTGCACCCACTGCAACGGATCAACATTCACACCGTTAAGCCAAAGTTCCCAATGCAGATGGGGTCCTGTGCTCCTACCGGTTGAACCGATGGTACCAATGACTTGACCGGAATTGACTTGTTCACCCAGGCTTACCTGAATACTGTTTTGGTGCGCGTAGGCCGTATAAAGTCCCCAGCCATGATCAATGACTGTCGTGCGTCCGCGAATGTTTAGCGTATCTGCCAGGACGACTTTCCCATCAGCGGCAGCCAGGACGGATGTACCGGTTGCGCCTGCAAAATCGACGCCGTGATGATAGCGATCGTAGGCGCTACCGTTGTAGGAACGCAGGGTACCAAATCTCGCGTTCATGGTTGCTGCGGCAGGCAGGCTTAGCGACGCGTCCCACTGCTTCTCTTCAGTGTATGGCGTTGTTACCCGGATCAGCAGGGCGATCTCTTCTTTCTCTACTGCTGGTGACAACAGTTCACTATTGTCAATTGAAATCGTCTGATAGCCAAATCCTCCGGCGATGATTTGCAAATTCGCGGCTACAACCGCTGATGATCCTGTGGCGTCAACAAGGTCTAGTCGCAGCGGGTACACGCCCTGCTCCGTAAACATGGGGGTGCCAACGATAACATTGTGACGGGTATCCCCTTCGCTTGTGATGACGCGCAAATCCTGCCCCAGAAACGTTCCGCTGACAGTGACAGGCGCCCTCGTACGGACCTCAAAACGACTGGTTCTACCTTCTTCGAGTATGAGAGGATCTATTGCGAAAGAACTGACGATTTCCGGCAGGTCTTGCGCCAGACGAGGAGGTTCAATGCCGGGTATTACCAGCCGCTGGCCGATGAATATTTTGGTTGGGTCCTGCAAGTTATTCTCTTTGGCAATGTCACCGACCGTCAAACTGTAGCGCATGCCGATGTCAAATACGGTATCACCGGCTTCAACAGTATGGACAAAGGCAAAATCTGGATCGCCCAGAATGAGGCTGGGAGGATTGGTCATACCTGCGGTTATTGGCTGTGATGAGGACGGCGTTGACTCTGCATCAACAGTTTGTACCGGTGTTGGCGTTGGATCTGTCTGTCCCTCGCCAGGGACAATAACGAGACGCTGCCCTACATAGACTTCCGTACCTTCGGTCAATCCGTTAAGCGATAGCAATTCGTCTACGGTTTTTCCATAGGCTGTCGCGATACTGTGTATGGTTTCGCCCGCCACGGCTGTATGAGTAAGTGGTTCATCCGGCACATCATATATGAGCGGTATGATTAGACGCTGCCCGACAATAATGCTGTCGTTATCTGTGATGCCATTCGCTTTGGCGACTTCGTTGGCAAAGAGGTCATACTGTAAAGCGATTCGAAACAGATTTTCGCCACGCTGCACCACATGCACTGTCAGGACAGAATTGCTCTGCCCTTGTGCCAGCAGCAAGAACGAGAAAGCGAATAGTGCTATCAGAACCAACAGACGAACCGCAAAGGTGCGCGTTTTCAAGGGGTCTCCTTGTCAAACACCAATCTATCCCCGATTTGCGCCCGATCTAGCAACGAGGGCGTTGACTCAATATAGTATCTGGCGGGCGATTTGGGCAGGTGGAACAAGCGCCACGGTCTTGCGAATACTTTGTCGACTACCGTTCCGTGTTTGTCCAGCCAAACTATGCCAATGCTAGATCGTATTCCAATCGTATGCACCGATGTGAAGAGTCGATTTTCGCTCGAAGCAACGAAGATAGCTCCTTCGCTCTCGGATAGAATTGGCGTGAACATTAACCCTCGAAAGCGACAGAAGAAGCTCGCGCAATACTTCGCGCGAGCCAATATGATTTTGTCAGTTCGGGCGTTTACAATGACACGCCACTGGCTCATCCGGGAATGCCCAGCACCTGTCCTGTGTAAATTTGGCTGTAGTCGAGAATGTTATTCAGAGCAGCCAATTCGACCACGCTAACGCCAAATCGCTCCGCAATCTGAAACAGTGTATCTCCGGTCTGAACAATATATGTGGTGGGCAAAGACGTTGGAATCGGCGTAGGCGATGGTACGGTTGTGGCTGTGGCGGTCGCAGTCGGCAGTTGATCTGGATCCCCGCTCGGCGTACCTTCCCCGGCGGCAGCCGGAATGCGCAATATCTGGCCGGGGTCAATCCGGCTGGGATTGGCTATGCCGTTCATCTGGACAAGCGCTGCAATCGTCGTATTGAATCGAGTGGCGATGCCGTCGAGTGTGTCGCCAATTTGCACTGTGTATATCGTATACGAGGTGCTGGATGTGACCGAATCGATAATCGGCTGGCTTTGCGGCGTCGCCGTCGGTGGCAGTGGCGGCTCAGGTGTTGGTATAAGCAAGACCAATCCGACTGCCAATTGGTCAGGATTCTGAATGCCATTCAATTGGACCAGCGCCTCGACCGTAGTGCCATATGCCACGGCAACGTCCAACAGTGTATCGCCTGTCTGCACGGTATATGACACAGGAGTCGCAGTCGGAGTTGGCGTTTCTGTTGGCGGAATGGGCGACGCCGTTGGCGTCGGCTCCTCAGGCGGTAAGGGTGTCGTTGTCGGGTCGGGCGGGTTAATCGGCACGATCAGACGCTGGCCGACAACTATCAAGGAACTTGAGAGCCCGTTAGCATCCTTGATCGCGTCTTCCGTGCTGCCGTATTGCAGCGCGATAGCTGAAATCGTATCATCTTCTACGACAATGTGAGTGACAGTTTCGGGATAAGTATCGGCAATTGAGTCTTCATCCGCGGGTGCATCCGTGGCAGAGTCTTCTTCGGTTGCGGTTGGTTCAACCGTGTCTGTAGGCGGAGGCGTAGCGGTTGGAGGAATCGCGGTAACCGTTGGCTCGTCGGTGGCCGTTGGCTCGTCAGTAGCCGTTGGCTCGTCGGTAACGGTGGGTACTTCTGTAGCGGCCGGCTCGTCGGTTGCAGCTGGCTCGGATTTACCTGTATCCTCGTCTTGCTGTGATGAACGGGACTCTTGTTGTTGGCCCGCATCTGGGGTTTCTGTGGCGGTCGCCGTTGCCGTGACAGTCGGAGTAGCAGTAGCAGTGGCTGTTGCCGTAGCCGTCTCTGTCTCCGTAGCGATCGCTGTCGGCTCTTGAGTCGGAGTCGCCTCTTCCTGATCCTCGCCAGAAAGCTCATCATTGGTCTCTGAAGTGGGGGTACTGTCTATAATTACGACATTCTGAGTCGCTACCTCTAGTACCGCATCATCAAGATACACATAGTTGTTAGCGACTGGTTCGCCTACTGTGGACTCGACGAATACCGTGATCGTGGTACTCTTCGCCGCCGCAATAACCGAATATTGATAATAAGCGTTATACAAAAAGACCGCGGTCGTTGACCAGACAATGTCTTCGCTGGCGCCGTCAGTGCCACCGGATGGATCGATACCTACTCTTACGCTGACGTTACCTGGCTGCTCGCTGATATCCCAATCCTGGCCTATGGATGACCACACCCAGGAATAGATGCTAAAACGGTAGCTTGTGCCGACAGTCAGATTCTCAACCTGTTGGGAAATGCCACCTTGATGCGTCGCGTATTGGTTGAAACAAACCTGCGCCTTTCCCGGTTCATCGCCACGTGTTCGTACAGTTTCTTCGTTATAAAATGGCGCATGATTGGCATACGCTGGGCTGGAATCTTTGCGCGGTATATGCCAGGCGGTCCATCCAGTGGCAACGTTCTGCGGCGTCTCACCGTCTCCAGCAGCAAATTCTTCTTCAAAACCGGGATTGCTAACCAGGTTTTCGGCAGTTTGTAGCTGTCCATGAAAGACATTGAAAGCAAAACACAATCCTACAATGACAAAAAGTGCCGACAATCGTTTCATCGGTTGTTCCCCCGCGTCTGAAGTGGATTGAGCGCACACTTACAGTATAGAGACTTGGCTATTTTGGACAACTTAAACCGGCTGGCAATCTGCTGTCTAACGAGCGCGATTGTCACTTGAGATTAATGTAAGTATAGCGTAACCTTGCGAGGTCCGCCAAACGGCACGAAGCCTATTCAATGTCGACCAGAAGTGCCCGAAGCGAATTCCAACTCACAACTCAATTAGAGACGCTTTGGTAAACAATTCAAATGTTGGAAGGACTCCAACGGCGTTTCCGATTGCCAAGCGACAAGCAGAACTCACGGAGGAAATAAGCGTTGAAGTTGCACGAATATCAGTCGAAATTCTTGTTTCGCGAATACGGGATTCCAGTTCCTGAAGGCAAAGTCGCGACAACAGCCGATGAGGTCCAGAAAATCGCGGCCGAGTTAGGCGGTGTGGTCGTAGTGAAAGCGCAGGTGCATGTTGGCGGTCGCGGGAAGGCCGGTGGCGTAAAAGTGGCGAAGAATGCGAAAGAAGCCCGTATTTGCGGCGACCAAATTCTTGGCATGGAAATCAAAGGGCTGCGTGTCGAGAAGGTACTGGTCGATCCCGGCGCTGATATTCAGCAAGAGATCTATCTCGCGATCACCAACGACAGAGGAGCGGGTCGGCCGCTTATCATGGCTTCCATGGAAGGCGGCATGGATATCGAAGAACTCAATCGCGAGCGACCGGAAGCGATCACCCGTGAGCACATCGATCCAATCTTGGGATTGCAAGGATTCCAAGTGACAACTATTGCCAGCGCAATGGGAATGCCACGCGCGCTGTGGCGTCAATTCGCTTCGATCCTCTGTGGTCTGTATCAGTGCTACGTCAAGAGTGATGCAGAGCTCGCGGAAATCAATCCATTGGTGATTACGGGCGCAGGCGACCTACTGGCCGTCGACGGGAAAGTTATCATCGATGACAACGCGCTATTCCGCCAGCCGAAGCTGACATCCGAGCGCGATTCCAGCGACGAATTGGAATCGGAAAGGGAGGCTCGCGAGGCCGGAATCACCTATATCAAGCTGGAAGGCCAGATCGGTTGTATGGTAAACGGCGCCGGGCTTGCAATGACAACGATGGATATGACCAAACTTTATGGAGAAGCAGACGGGATCGGACCAGCGAATTTCCTCGATATCGGTGGCGGGGCGACACCTGAACAAGTTGCCACGGCCTTGCGAATCATTCTTTCCGACTCCAACGTTAAATGTGTGCTCTTTAATATTTTTGGTGGTATCACCCGTTGCGATGAAGTAGCCAACGGTATCTTGACCGCGTTCAACGAAGTGAATCCAGACGTCCCAATGGTAATACGCTTGCAAGGCACCAACGCCCCTGCTGGAAACCGCATCATCAACGAAGCGCAGATCCCCAACATCATGAGCGCCGAGACACTGACCGATGCCGCAAAGATGGCGGTCGCCGCGGTGAAGGAAGGGGCATAGCATGTCAATTCTCGTTGATCGGAATTCCAAAGTATTGGTGCAGGGCATAACCGGGCGACAGGGTGGTTTCCACGCCAAGCTCATGATGGAGTACGGTACAGATGTTGTTGGTGGTGTCACCCCGGGGAAGGGCGGAGAGTGGTTTGAGGGTAAACCGGTCTTCGATACGATGCGCATGGCTGTTGAAACCACCAATGCCGATGTCAGCCTGGTGACAGTGCCAGCGCGTTTTGCCGCAGATGCCATCATGGAAGCCGCGGATGCTGGCGTTCGGCTTGTCATTTGCTTGACAGAGCATATCCCGGTGTCGGACATGATGAGGGTGGTTAGCTATTGCGCGCAAAAGGGGACTCGATTGATCGGTCCTAATTGTCCAGGCGTAATGACGCCCGGACAAGCGAAAGTTGGGATCATTCCTGCAATGGTGGCAGTGCCGGGTAGCGTCGGGGTCGTGTCAAAAAGCGGTACCTTGACCTATGAAGTCGGCTTTGCGATGAAGAATGCCGGCATCGGCATATCAACTATCGTGGGGATTGGCGGCGACCCGGTGATTGGCACGACTTTTGTTGAAGTTCTTGAAATGTTCGAGAATGATCCGGAAACCGAGAAAATAGCGTTGCTGGGAGAAATAGGCGGCAGTGCCGAGATTGTGGCTGCAGGATACATCAAGAATACGATGACAAAACCTGTGGCCGCCTTTGTGGCCGGACGCAGCGCGCCTCCCGGCAAACGCATGGGGCATGCCGGCGCGATCGTCGACGGCGGCGAGGGTTCTGCCGAGGAGAAGATCCTGGCGCTTGAAGCAGCCGGCGCGCGTGTCGCCGCAAATCCGGATGAGATTCCAGATTTGCTTATCTAGGATATTTCAGAGAGACCGAGAACCTGGAGTGCCGGGCACTTCGTGGTGTTGCCGGCAACGCGCTTCATAGGATTCTTGGGCGCCTACCAGTATGATGGGGTCATCGTAGGACGCCGGCGCACCATTAACCAGACGCTGCGTGCGACTGGCATTTTCTCCACAGACGACGCAGATTGCGTGAAGTTTGACAACCTCTTCGGCGATGCTCAGCAATAACGGCATAGCGCCGAAAGGTTCGCCCCTAAAGTCCAGATCGAGCCCCGCGACAATTACGCGGATGTTGTAGATGTTGACGAGTTCCTGGACCACGTTGACGATGCCCGCGTCGAAGAACTGGGCTTCGTCGATTGCGACGACGGTTGTATCGCCATTCGCGATGTGCAGGATTTCACTGGAGTTTTTTATCGGGATGCCAGCCAACGTCTGACCGGTATGACTGGCGATTTTCTGAATCCCGAACCGGTCATCTAGGCTGGGTTTGAACACCTTGATCTTTTGCTGGGCGATGATCGCGCGTCGCACTCGCCGGATCAGCTCCTCGGTTTTGCCACAAAACATGCTTCCGCATATAACTTCAATACGACCCATATGAGGCTGCATTTAGCGAAGGTCCCTTGTCTTAGAAGATGGTTCGGCGGCCCGAAACACGGCCACCGCGCGGCAGGCACTCTGGAGCGCGAGTTCACCAACAACAAAGATTACCGTGCTATTTCATTTCGAATTCGCGGTCAATTGGCGAGTTCGTAGCCTTTGGCGCGCAGCGTTTTCTTGAGATCGCTCAAAACCTTGCGCCCGATGCCCTGAATTGCGAGTATGCTTTCGTCCTCGCTCTCGTCACCAAGACGATTCAGCACATCAGCAACCACCACGATGCCGTTATCTTCCAAAATATTGGTGTAGCGTGTAGCGAGGTCAAGCTCACGAATGGGCAATTCTAAGGGCGCCCATTCCGCATCCCGCTCTTCTTGCTCGGTACGGATCTGGTCACGGTGTTGCAGGCGCTTCATGAACTTGTCTACACGACCCTCGGTATCGACGATACGCTGTTCGCCAGTATAAAAGGGGTGACAGTTCGAGCAGATTTCCACGATCAGGGAATCGACTGTGGCACCCGTCGTCCAGGTAGTGCCACAGGTAATGCAGCGGACTTGCGCCTCGAACCAGGCAGGATGAATTGCTTCTTTCATGACTTCCTCCACGCATTCACGGCTCGATTGAGTGGCGTGAATGACTTAGTGCGCCAGTTATCTAGTTAAGTGTTTGACCCGTCTTTTCGTGAGTTTCGTGAACGCTGATACGCTTTTGGCCCTTGCGTCCGCGGATCTTTTCGAAAGTAACAAAACCCGCGCGGGTAGCAAATATGGTGTAATCTTTGCCCATGTCGACACCTTCGCCCGGATGGAATTTGCTGCCACGCTGACGCACGATAATGTTTCCAGAAATAACAAATTGCCCGCCGAAGTTCTTTACACCGAGCCTCTTGGAGTTGCTATCGCGGCCGTTGCTGGTAGAGCCGCCGCCTTTTTTATGTGCCATTTCGAATCGTCTCCTGCATTAATACCTGGTCAAATCGAAATTTCGTCAATGCGCAGACGGGTGTAATATTGCCGGTGTCCTTGCTTGCGACGATAATTTGTGCGTTGACGATACTTATAAACGATGATCTTCTTACCGCGGAATTGATCGACTACGGTAACCGTCACCAAAGCGCCCTCGACTCGCGGTTGGCCTATGACTGTGTCTTCACCGTTCGCGACCAGCAAAACATCGCCAATGTTGATCGAGTCCCCAACTTCATTTGGCAAACGGTCTACATCAATGGTCGCACCGACTTCTGCGCGATATTGCTTGCCGCCACTGCGGATGATTGCATACATGATGGGTTTCTCCAACCTTCACTTTAGTTCTCCGCCCGGGTGGCCCAATACGGCTCCGCGAACGGGGAAAATTGGTCTGACACAAAAGACCCTACACCAGATTGTAGGGCGACAATCAGTATATACGCTGGTGGCGAACGAGGTCAAGCCGCATTTTCACTCGCTATTCCCATTGCAGTACAGCGACCGATCCACATCAGTCATGTGATAAACATGGCATCGCCGAAGGAATAGAATCGATATGCTTCTGTCTTGGCAATCTCATAAGCGCTCAAAAGAGTTTCGCGCCCGGCGAAGGCACTGAGCATCATCAATAGGGTCGAACGCGGTAAATGAAAATTTGTAATCATGGCATCAACGACACGCCATCGATAACCCGGATAGATGAATAGGTCGGTATCACCGCAAATAGGAGTTACTAAACTCCTTCCAGTGTTTTTATCGAGCTCATGCCCGGCGCCTCTATCCAAGATTCGACATTTTGCCGCGCTCTCCAGTGTTCGAGCGGATGTTGTGCCTACCGCGATGACGCGGTGACCGGACCTGATGGCACTGTTGACAGCTTTGGCGTTTTCGGTATCCAGGGTGGCGAATTCACTGTGGATGATATGATCCGCGACCTCGTCGACTGTCACCGGCTGAAAGGTGTCGAGGCCGATGTGCAGGGTACAGTAGGCCAACTTAACGCCAAGATGCTGCAGCTGCGCGATTAGTTCGGTCGTAAAGTGTAATCCGGCTGTGGGCGCGGCGGCAGATCCAACCACTGAACTGTATATAGTTTGGTATCTCTCAGAATCGTCGAGCGCGCTGTGGATGTATGGAGGCAAGGGCAGTTCGCCCACGCCGCGTAAATGCTCGTCGATTGCGCGATCAAACTCAATGACGTGCTGCCCCCGTTTCAATCGTTGTAGAGAGGTGCAGGAAATGGATCCATGTTTCAGTACGAGACGAGTGCCTTCGTGAACATTCCGGCCTCGGATAAGCGCTTTCCAGCGTGTTGCGGTCAGGCGACGAAGCAGTAGGATTTCGGCTTTGCCACCGGTAATGGCTTTGCGCGCGCTGAGACGAGCCGGCATCACCCGCGTATTGTTCAGGACAAGCACGTCGTCTGGCATTAAGAGATTGACAATATCGCGAAAATGCAAGTGACCGATTTCACCAGAAGCTCGATCGAGATGGAGAAGTCTTGAAGAATCACGCGGACAGGCGGGTGTTTGCGCGATAAATTCGGATGGTAGATCGTAGTCGAAATCGCTGACTTTCATAGTAGGCGCTGCTGGTCGGGGTTGGCGTCATCGGGTAGTTTTATTCTAAGGTGGTTATATGCGTGAATGGTGCAAGTACGACCACGGGGTGTGCGGTCGATGAATCCCAACTGTATCAAATACGGTTCGTAGACGTCCATGATGGTCGCGCTGTCTTCGCTGATAGCCGCGGCAATCGTTTCCAGGCCGACCGGTCCGCCACTGAACTTCTCAATGATGGTGTGCAATATACGACGATCAATGTCGTCCAAACCGAGGTGATCAATCTCCATCAACTCTAAAGCCCGCTGGGTGACATCTTCGTTGATCTTGCCGTCCGCCCGCGCCTCTGCAAAGTCGCGCACCCGCCGCAATAGTCGCAGCCCGACGCGAGGAGTTCCTCGAGCTCGTTTGGCGATCTCGACCGTACCTTCGCGATTGATAGCCACCTCGAGCAGCCCGGCAGCGCGCTCAACGATCTGTTCCATGGCTGACCGATCGTAGAAGTCGAGACGAAAGCGGGCGCCGAAGCGCTCGCGGAGCGGCGCGGCCAGAAGCGCCAGGCGCGTGGTGGCTCCGATCACTGTGAAGCGTGGTAGATTGAGACGCAAAGTCTTGGCGGCGGGTCCCTTGCCAATGACGATGTCGAGTACAAAATCTTCCATTGCCGGATACAGGATCTCCTCGACCGCTTTGCCAAGTCGATGCACTTCATCGATAAAAAGAATATCGCCCTTTTTCAGGTGCGTCAGGATGGCTGCCAGGTCACCGGCTCTTTCAATGGCGGGGCCCGCAGTAACACGAATGTTAGCGCCGACCTCGTTTGAGACCACATAGGCGAGCGAGGTCTTCCCGAGGCCGGGTGGCCCGTAAAAGAGCAAATGGTCTATCGGCTCGCCGCGTCCCGCTGCGGCGTCGATAATGATGCTGAGGTTTTCGCGCACACGGTCTTGACCAACTACTTCCGCCAGGCGCTTGGGCCGAAGCGCGATGTTTTCGCGGTCAGACTTGCCCTTGCTGCCACTTACGAAACGCTCGTCGCCCGGCATTGCCTTTTAGGTCTCCAAAACTGTGTCCGTAGCAAAGTATAACCGAGGGCAAGGGGCTTGCAATGCTTGCTTTACAATGCAAAATTGCCTGCGTACACTATAGGTGGTGTCAGCGTATTGAGGAGCGAGTTCACATGGCAGATCAGTTGCAAGTTTCGTCTCATCCTTTGGTCAAACACAAATTGACCCTGCTGCGCGACGTCGATACAGACCATCGACGATTTCGTGAGTTGGTGCGGGAACTGGCGCTGCTCATGTGCTACGAAGCGACGCAAGACTTGCATCTTCGGCCCAAAGTTGTCAACACGCCGATGGGCGAGGCGACTGGTTCGGAGGCTGACGAAATCATCGGGCTAGTGCCGATTTTGCGTGCCGGCCTGGGGCTGGTAGATGGCATTCAAGAGCTCTTGCCTTCAGTACAAGTTTGGCACATTGGTCTTTATCGCGACGAAGAAAGCCTGCGCCCGGTACAGTATTACAACAAGTTGCCTGACGCGCCGACAGTGCAGGTATGTCTGGTACTCGATCCGATGCTGGCGACAGGCGGTTCCTCGGTAGCAACTATTGATATCCTCAAGCGCTGGGGAGCCAAGCGCATCAAATATGTTGGTATATTGGCAGCGCCAGAAGGCGTCGCTGCCTTGTCGGCAGCCCATCCTGACGTACCAATTCATGTAGCCGAGCTTGATGAGCGGCTGAACGAGATCGGATTCATTGTGCCGGGCTTGGGTGATGCCGGAGATCGCATGTTTGGCACCTGATGCTGGAACCATACGCCTATATTATCGTCTTCTCTTGCGCGCTTTCTTTGTCGCTGCTGACAATTCCGTTGGCTCGTTTCCTGAGCGTACGCTTTGGAATCACGTCCATTCCGGGCGGTCGCCGTCAAGAACAATTGGCAATGCCGAAACTCGGAGGTCTGGCGATCTTCGTCGGATTCACATTCACGGTCGTGCTAGCACAGCTCTTGCCAGTGCTGCGCACCGATCCATATGAGATAAACCGGCTGGTCGGTCTGGTATTCGGAGGGCTTGTCATCTTTATCCTTGGCGTCATCGACGACGCTCTGGACCTGAATTACTATCAGATTTTTTTCATACAAATTCTGACGGCCGTGATCGCCATCGCGTTCCAAATCTTCATCGAGTTTTTTAACAATCCATTCACCGGAATCAAGACGGATCCATGGGCGCCGGTTGTGACCGTTGCGTTGACGATGTTCTGGCTTGTCTTGATGATGAATACTGTCAATCTGCTGGATGGATCGGACGGTTTGGCGGGAGGCATCGCCTTTATCGCTGCCATTGTCTTGTTTCTAAATAGCGCGTTTCGGCTAGAGCCGCCACAGACCAGCGTGAGCCTGTTGCATCTATCATTCGCCGGGGCGGTCCTGGGTTTTCTGATTCACAACTTTTATCCGGCGCGCATCTATGTCGGCGGCAGCGCCTGGTTTCTCGGCTACGTGCTGGGTTGTCTCAGCATCATCGGCGGCGCCAAAATGGCGACCATACTTTTGGTGATGGGTTTGCCACTCATGGACCTGGGTTGGCAAGTGGTGAATCGCGTCCGGACCGGCAACAACCCATTTCAAGGCGATCGCGGGCATTTGCATTTTCGGTTGCTTGATACGGGTGCCCTCACGCCGCGTCAGATCGCGCTGGGCTACTACTCCGTCTGTGCCTTTCTGGGGTTTACGACGCTGGTCACGACGAGCCAGCTATTTAAGTTTATTGCGATCGCCGTGATGCTGGTATGCATCGCGATTGGATTCGTTGCGGTTGGGCGAGTCGCGAATCCGCGCGCGGACTACGACGGATCGTCGTCAAAGTCTTCTCCATCGTCATAAATGTCGACATCATCAAGTGACTCATAGCGGAGTTCGTCCGAATCGCCGTTGATGTCCTCGGTATCCGTCTCAGGGCCTGAGTGCTGTGATGGCATGGGTACGGGCCGCGTCTTGGGCATGGGCCCGGGTCTCGCAGTTTTTGGCTTTGTTTCCGCAACATCCTCTTTGAAGGTGCCAACCGTATCAGCGGAATCCGAGTCTTCTGATTCGATACCTATCTGCAGGTCCTGCGCTGGCGCAAAGGGACGCGCGAATCCCAATTCAGTCGACTGCGCATCTCGGCCCTCTTGTGGATCTTCGCCCTTGTCATGTGATTCGGCAAAGGGACGGCTGAACGGCGCATGCGCGGCGGCATCATGGTCGAGCTCGTCCGCGGAATCGCCCGCTGCGGACTCGGTCTCCGGATTTGCGGCTATCGGTCCAGCTCGCTCGGCGGGTGTGGCACCGCGCTGAATGTCGGCTGCTGTTCTCGTCGTCGAGTGTGGCGTACCTTTGGATTGAGAGCCGGACATACTGCTTTCATCCACTAACTCGTCAAAAACGACTGGAGTTGATTTGATCCGTGGAGGGGCTCTTGTTTCAGGTTCCGTCTTGCGCGATATGTTTAGCACTGCGGCGACAGGTTTGCTCACCGGTTCTTTTCCCGGTGGTCCGGGAATCGGCAACGGGAGCGCATATATAGAGCGGATAGGTTTGTCCGGCTTGGACGCTTCGGGCGCTTTTCGTCGCGGGCTGCGGTCGGGCTGGCGGTTGTCTCGTTCTGTCTGCGCTTGCTGGCGCGTCAGCGTGTTCATTTTCCCGTCATGAAATGTGGCGCTGTGGCCGGTCAGTCGTTCGATGACAGCTTCAATCATGCCCAAGGAAAGCACCATGACGACGTTGATAATCGTTGTTGTAGACAGGATCAATGAAATGCTGCTCAACAGTCTTTGCAAATCGGAGCCAAACGCTTGTATGCTCTCAAGGTGGCTTGCCAGGCCGATGGCGAGAGCGCCGATCAAGATCAACGTTGACGCGGCTAGCTTTCTATTGCGGGGTTGCTTCGAAACGGGTGGGAGCATCGTGTTGGCGATTGTGAATGCCAAATAAAACCAAAGCCAGAAGTCCGGTTGTGAAAACACGGTTCTTACAGCCTGGCCCAAATCTGCGACATTGCCACCCGACGCAATTCGCAGTGAAGACTCCAAATCCAGAATGACCGTCGCGATCAGCCAAAGCGCAGCCAGCGCGACAATCAAGGGCGCTCCTTCAATTATTACTTTCTTGAGTGGCTGGGCGTCGGGAGAAATCTGTACCAGGCGCAGTCGTAGTTGCCCGATGTCATCATGCTGTGGCAACTGAACTGACTGACTCGCCCGCACATTCAAAATGCCGGCAGTCAGCCAACGGCACAGTTCGTGCAAGAGCACGCCGGGCAAAAACGCGGTGTAATAGAATATGACGGTGGTTTTACGATTATGAGTCAGCAGCCAGCCGACTTTGAAGATGTGCTGATGCATCCACTGTTCGCTGCGACGGAAGATGACGGACAGCAGGAGAAGAAGAAATGTGAGCGCTAAAAGGTCCAGCGCGCCCAGATTATGGTCCTTTCATCCCAGAAGCAATTTCGATGAGCGATGCGAAGTCACTGACATCAAGGGAAGCGCCGCCAACCAATGCCCCATCAATATTTGGCTGCGACATGAATTCGGCCATATTTGACGGCTTGACGCTGCCACCGTATTGGATCCGCGTGGTTTCGGCGATGGCCTGCCCGTACATATCAGCGATTGTGTCTCGCACGGCGGAACTGATAATGGCATTGGCAAGTTCTCCGCTGGCGCTTCTGCCGGTCCCAATGGCCCAGATCGGCTCGTAGGCAATGACGACGTTTGCCATGTCTTTTGCGGCGATATCGGCCAGAGCCGCCCGAACTTGTCCGCCGACGAAGGATTCAGTCTGCCCCGCTTCATTTTGTTCCAGGCTTTCGCCGACGGCGATGATCACTCCTGTGCCGTTGGCCAGTACCGCGTGTGCTTTACGATTGACTGACTCATCCGTTTCATTCAGATAGGCGCGACATTCGGAGTGACCGACAATGACGTAGCTCACGTAGTCCCGCAACATCGCGACCGAGACTTCTGACGTATAGGCCCCGCTTGCTTCCCAGTGCCCGTCCTGCGCCGCGACTTGAATGGAACTGCCCTCAAGTGCGCTGGCAACCGACATCAACGACAGGAAAGTTGGGGCCACTATTTTTTCTACATTGTCGAGAGGCTCAATCTTCGGCAGCAAATCCCTAATGAATTGGTCCGATTCGGCGGGCGTTTTGTTCATTTTCCAGTTACCCGCTATGATTGGCGTTCTTGTCATTGTCAATTCCTTTTGCGGTCTATTCAACCAATTGCGAAAATTGTCGCCAGCCGATCTTCAACCAATTCTCGCAAAAAACTTAACGATCCGCCAGCGCAGAGAGCCCAGGCAGGGTTTTGCCTTCGAGCAGCTCGAGGCTGGCGCCACCGCCTGTAGATATGTGTGAAAAGCTTTCTGCAAGCCCGGCTTGTTCGACCGCGGCCGCAGAATCGCCACCGCCCACGATCGTTGTGGCGCCATTTGCAGTCTCGGTTGCCAGAGCCTGCGCTATTCCAATGGTGCCCGCGGCGAAAGTTGGCATTTCAAATACACCCATCGGTCCATTCCAGACGATCGTTTTGGCGTCCGCTAATTCGCGCGCGTACATCTTTATTGTGGCTGGCCCGATATCTAGCGATTGCCAGCCGGACGGCACGTCGGCGGGGGCGTCGAGAATCTGACTTGACGCTTCATTGCTGAAGGCGTCCGCGATCCGCTGATCAACGGGTAGTAGCAACTTATGGCCGGCTTTCGCCAGCAAGTCCCGTGCCATATCCAGCGCCTCGCCTTCGACTAACGAATCTGCCATATTTCGCCCCTGGGCTGCGAAAAAAGTATTCGCCATCCCGCCGCCTACCAGCAGTTTGTCCACTTTGTCCAGGAGCGCTTCAATTACGTCGATCTTCCCGGACACCTTGGCTCCCCCCAAGATTGCGACAAAGGGACGCCTGGGACGATCGATGGTTGTTGACAGATAGTCGATTTCCTTTTCCAACAACAGCCCCGCAACGGCTGGCAAATGCGCGGACACGCCTACATTCGAGGCGTGCGCCCGATGCGCGGTTCCAAATGCATCGTTGACAAAGATGTCGCCGCGCTTTGCCAACTGCCGGGCAAAGTCCGGATCGTTCTTGGTTTCGCCCGTATGAAAGCGTGTATTCTCCAAGAGAATGATACCGGACTGCGGTAGCTCCTCGATCATGGTATCAGTGCTCGCGCCGATGACGTCGGCGGCAAATGAAACGTCCATGCCCAAGTTGTCTGCCAAAATTGGTACCACGGGCTTCAGCGAAAGTTCCGGCTTACGCGCGCCCTTGGGACGTCCCAAATGCGACATCAAGATCAAGCAGCGCGGCTGCTGCCCGAGAATGAATTTGATGGTCGGGATCGCCGCGCGAATACGCGTATCGTCCACAACGTTTTGATCGTCTAATGGCACGTTAAAATCGACGCGAAGCAAGACCCGCTTTCCAGCAAATGACACATCTCGAACTGTCATCTTGTTCATTGACAAACTCCTGCAAGATGCAAAAAGGCGAGGTAAATCGCCTCGCCTTCACCTTGTTGCGCCACTTGCTCTACAGCCGATCGCCCACAAATTTCGCCAGGTCCGCCGTACGACAGGAATAGCCCCATTCATTGTCATACCAGGTGATGACCTTCACCAAGTCGCCTGCAACATCGCACGAAAGCGCATCTATGACGCTGGAATGTGGATTGCCAACATAGTCGGTGGAGACCAATGGTTCATGCGATACGTCCAGATAGCCGTTCATGGGTCCGGCTGCGGCTTCTTCAAAGGCGTCGATCAAAGCTTCCTTACTGGGGGTATTTTCAACTGTCGCGACGAAATCGACCAAAGATCCGGTTGGCGTCGGCACGCGCACTGCCATGCCATCGAACTTGCCTTTCAATTCGGGTATGACCAGGGCTACAGCCTGTGCAGCGCCGGTGCTGGTCGGGATTATGTTGACCGCGGCCGCCCGCGCGCGGCGCAGGTCACTATGAGGCAAATCGAGGATCTGCTGATCATTGGTATAGCTGTGAATAGTGGTCATGAATCCCTGCTTGATGCCAAAGACATCATTAACAACTTTGGCGGCAGGCGCCAGACAGTTCGTTGTGCAGGAGGCGTTGGACAGGACGCTGTGGTTGGCTGGATCGTATTGATCTTGGTTGACGCCAAGGACGATCGTAATGTCCTCTCCCTTTGCCGGCGCGGAAATGATAACCTTTTTCGCCCCGGCTTGAAGGTGCTTCGAGGCGCTGGCTCGATCAATAAAAATACCGGTACTTTCAATCACGATGTCGACGCCCAGGTCGCCCCAGGGCAGTTGAGCCGGATCTCGTTCGGAAAGGGCAGCGATACGGTTTCCATCGACAATAAGCGCGCCGTCGGCTACCTCGACCGTCCCATCATAAACACCATAATTCGAATCATAGCGAAATAAGTGCGCCATCGTATTCAAATCACCAAGATCGTTGAAAGCTGCAATGTCTATATCACTGGGGTAACGTTCCAGCATGGCTTTCAGTACCTGCCGTCCAATGCGACCGAAGCCGTTTATTCCAATTCTAATTGCCATAGTCAATTCTCCCTATGAACTTCGCAAGCAATTGCCTGTGTGCATAACTGCAATAGCTTAGTATAGGCTTGGCGATTTTAACATGCTGAACCACGACAATGATTGGCGATTTCGCCTTCCTGCTGACATCTGTAAACACGAGGCTGTGCGCTAGGCAAAGAGATTGGCGACGGTGCGGCGAGGCCAACTGACAGAGCCGTATTCAAGGCTGCTGCTTGACAGTTCGGGCGTGCAGAAACAGGTCCAGCAGGCAAGGCGAGGACACCAGTACAATGATGGCAATTGCGGCATCGACGAATAACCGCTCCGGATACAGGCGAATCAAAGTATCAGAGAAGGGAAATCGCCAGGTGCCCGTAGCGAAGAAGAGATCATGAAAAACATCAAAAGCCGTGTCCCAGGTGGCCGCTATTACAACAACAAGCGTGACCAACACAGCAAGTGTCAATATACTGCCCAAATGAAGTCCGCGCCGGATGGCTTGGCGGTATGCTGCTGATCGCCACGCCAGGACGACACTAGACCCTGCCACAACAGCCAGGCAAAATCCGAATGCAAAGGCCAAATTCGTGATTTGTTTAACGTCTTTCATGTGACCGAGCGCAGCTTCGGAGAACATCTGGCAGGTTTCTTCGACGGAACCCTGTGGCCAGCATTTCTCTGCCGATAATGCTAAAGAGCCAAGGAACTCGATTCCCTCGCCATTCAACAGGTAATCGATCGCATAATATCCCAAGTCTAGACGATCCGCTGTACTGAAACCGTAAGGATCAGACGGGAATCTCGGGCGCGTATACTCAAAACGCAGAAACGCGTGCGTCAAAGTCAAACGGACCGCGCCCAGTACCAGCAATGCTGGAAATGCAAGCGCGAAACCGACGACCAACAAGCGGGCAATCTGCGCCTTATGATTCATTTGCTTGTCGGAATTCTTCTGCGCGACCGGACAACAGGAAGTCCAGGACGATCGAATCGACCAGTGTCTCTACCGGAGCACGGTCATCTGTGAAGATGATGTCGCTTTCGCCTAAAGGGACCAACGATTGCACAGCCAGTTCCATAACGTCGTATAGTGCCGGATCCACCGTATCAATCCGATAATGCATGTTGTCATTCAAGTGGGACGCGCTGGAAGCATTGACGGTTCCAAAGAGAATGGTGTTGAACGATGACGGGACATCGAGCGCATGTACGCTAGGGAATACCCGTAACATGGTATTTGCCATCGCATCTACCAGGCGCCGGTCCGTATCAGTGCGCCCAACATTTATAATGGCAACGCCGTCATGCGACAGGTGTGCTTTCACTTCCTGGAAGAATTCAACCGTCGTCAAGTGCCAGGGTATATAGGGCGGACGATAGGCATCAATGCCGATGACGCTATAGCTGCGACCCAGCTGATTAAGCAGATATCGGCCGTCGCCGGTGTATACCTGCAAGTTGGGAAGCGATGCCTCGTTCATATCAAAGTATTCCGCGCCGGCGCCGACAATGTCTGGATCGATTTCGATGCCGTCAATCGGAATATTGCCGTAAATCTCTGTGTACTGCCGAGGTATAGTGCCCGCGGCCAGCCCGATCAGCAGCATTGAAGCGACCTGGTCTGCGCGAAAGGGTGGTCGATTGAAAAACGGGCCGACCAGGAAATAATCCCAGGTCCCGCCGTAAAGGATTTCCGTTTCGTGCCACTTGCTGTGGATGCCTTGCCCTTCGTTCAGGTACAAATAGCGATAACCCTCACCGTCTTCTTGAACCTGGATGTAGTTGTACGCGCTTTCTTTTTCGTATTTGAGAGTGGCATTGGCAGCAGGCGGTCTTAATGGTCCCTGAAGCAGGAGTTGCGCCAGAATTGCGATGATAACGGGCATGGACAGATAGGGCAGCGCCATTCTGCGATTGACCACGAAGAGACCGAATAATGCGGCGCAGTATAAGATGCCGGCAAATAGCAGAAAGGTGCGCGTCGTGCCTAACTCTGGAATGATCCATAGTACCGGAAAGAATGTTCCCAAGAGGCTTCCCAGAGTACTGACGGCATAGATCTGACCGGCGACTCTGCCAGATTCTTCAATCCGTTGAACGGCCAGTCGAATCACGAAGGGCGATACAGTGCCCAGCATCGTAACCGGGACCGAGAAAAGAACGAGCACCGAAACAAAAGAACCGAGCGCCAAGGCCGCGTCCGCGCCAAAGACTGCTTGCGCGGCTTGTGTGACAACAGGTCGAGCGATGATGGGAATTAAAGCGCATAGGAAAGCAGCCCAAACGACGATCTGAAGCAAGATATCGATCCGCGGAAAGCGGTCGGCCAGGCGGCCGCCGACGAAGTATCCGACCGTCAGATAGAGCAACATCAGTCCGATGACATTTGCCCAAACCAAATTGCTGTTGCCAAAGACGTTGCCAAGCAATCGAGAGGCCGACAATTCGACGGCGAGGGTAGTCATCCCGCTAACAAAGGCGATAATGTACAAATATCTCTTGCCAGGCGTTGACATACTCAAAACTGGTTCCAGGAATCTACGATAAATGCGACTTCATTATGTTCTTGGGGCCAGGAAAAATCAATGAGTGTTAGCGTACGGCGATCGTTAACCGGGAATTCTGCGGCGATTGCTGCCATCGCCGAACAATGTTTTGGCGACCCATTCGATCAAGATCGCATTTGCAGACTGTTAGAGGCGGGTCGAAACTACACACTTGTTGCGCTGGACGCGCAGCGGATTCTTGGCTTCGCGGACAGCTTTGTAACTGTGTCCGAGTCGGGCGACCAACGTCTTGAGTTGGACCTGTTGGCTGTTGAACCAGAGGCACAAGGAAAAGGCATCGGCCGACGACTGATTGGCGAAAGCATTCTGCTAGCGGAGGCGCTCCGATTGCCTCTGCTACGTACATTAGTAAGAGCCGAAAATATCGTAATGCGCAGCCTTTGCTCGTCGAGCGGATTTGTAGAATCCAACGAACGATTCGAGCTATATGTTAGGTTTCCCGGGCCCGGATCGGTTGTCGCAGGAGATTCCATGGCAGCCCACCTCGTACCGGTAGAGACACTTGCCTACAGCGGTATCTGGATCGAGGGCTGCCTGACACAGGGCGGCATATCACGCGCACTGAGTATGTCTTATGGCCAACAGTTGCAGGTTGTCGGCGGGCTAGTGAGACAAAGCGATCGCAAGGCCGTTCAACTGCTGGTTGACAACGGTTTTACACTGCTCGGGACTTATTTCTGGTGTTCGCTCAAGCTGAAAACCGGTTGATTTTGAAGAGCCGATCATTGTGAGGCGTCGCGCCATCGATAGCCAGATCACAGAGCATTTTCCCGATGATGGTGCTGAACTTGAAACCGTGACCGCTGAAGCCCGCGCCAATTACAACGTGCGCATGTTGCGGATGCTTATCCACTATGAAATGCTCGTCCGGCGTCTGCGTATACAAGCAGATCCTACTCTCTTTCACCGGGGCGTCCGCAAGCCCGGGCATATGGGATCGCAGGAATTCTCGCACTCCCTCAACATTTTCCGGATCCGGGTTGTAGTCTATTGCGGAAGGATGATTATGCGGCGGACCACCATGAAAAGCGATCTTGAAACCAGAGCCCGCATGTGAGGGAATGCCGTAAAGCGTCTCGGGAAACAGGCTGCTCACGTGAGCGAGAAGCACCGGACAAGTATCGGATTCATACAGATTTGAATGCGGCGTCGACATAAAGTTCAATTGGCAGCGTAGCGGTGTGAGCGGAAGGTCGAGTCCGGATTGCAAGAGAAGAGAGCGTGCCCAGGGACCCGCCGTGACGACCAGTTTTCCAGCCGAGTATTTTCCGTCCTTTGTGACGACTTCCACATTGTCTCGATTGATCGTTACATTTGCGACGGCCGTGTTGTCTTTGAGTACGGCGCCATGCCGCTTGGCGAGCTTGATATGTCCCATGACAGCCTTTGATGCCCTAACGAAACCAGTATCAGGTTGGTAGAGAATCTTAAAGTCGTCTGAAAATCGAAATTGCGGAAAGCGGTGATGGGCTTCTTGGACCGATAGAAGTTCATGCTCAATCTTGCCTGACTTTACGGCCTCAATGGTTGCTCTTAGCATCTCATCGTCTGCCGGACCGAAGTCGATGCCACCCGTTTTCACATAAAGTTGCTCACCCAAGGCATCTTCAACGGCGAACCACAGTGGAAACGTGTCTTTTGCCAGGTCGACATACTCCGGATGGTCATAGGAGTAACGTATGATACGAGAATATCCGTAAGAACTGCCTCGCCGATGATCGAGCTCGAATTGTTCGAGCACGAGAACCCGTTGATTTCTCTTGCTGAAATAGTAGGATGCCGCGCTGCCCATGGCGCCAGCGCCTATGATGATTACGTCAAATGAATCGTTCATGGTCTCGACTTTCTAGTTCTCTCTACGGTGTAAGACAAGGGCGCCAGCTTCGTCAGGATAGTTCATATGACTTTCAATAGTCGCGGACTGACACGTTTTTAGGCTGGACGTTGTTCAAGAGCGACTGTCAAGTCGTCGCCTTTGCCGATGATAAGCGTTGGAATATTTGCCAATTGTAGCATCCCACGGATCTCACTGGAATCATGTTGGGAATCAAAGGTCTGCGGATCGATAAAGATGCATATCGGTCGGACGCCCCGCCGGATCATGACTTGCGCCTCGGTAATCCACTCCTCGTCAAGCGAGGAAGTGACGATCATGAGTGTGGTGCCGCGCGTGAAATGAGGCGTCTCTAGCGACAGCATTTGCCTCAAGCTATGGCTTGAGGTGCTGCGCGCGACCGCCAGCGCTTGAAAAATCCGCGTCAATTGACGGTTGCCGCGATCTGGCTGAAAGACCTGCCGAAACGGCGTATAGGCCGCATAACCTACGACGCGCTCGCTTTCGATGAAATACTTCGCCAAGGACGCCGCTATGACGACGCCATATTCTTCAGTAGACGGCGGAATCCGATTTCCATCGACAACGACTTGCCCGCCTTGCGCCAATCGCCGCAATCCTTGCTCTTCGTACAAGGAGTCGGAAGAGAAATCGCTGAAAAGCCAGATGTCAACCAGCGGGTCCAGCTCAAACTCCTTGACCATGATGTTGCCAGTCCGCGCGGTGGAGCGCCAATGAATGCGATTCATGCTGTCGCCGGCGACGTAATCGCGAATGCTGCTGGCGTTGGTGGTGATTTCGTGCGTAAGCTGCCTTTGCGCATCGCCACCGGAAAGGAAACCAATCGGCAACACGACTTTATTCAGATCAACTGTCATGGGATAAACGATCAGGTTCTCGGTCGCGCTCACCCGTCGTGGAGCACGAATAAATCCGAACGGATCGCTGCTAATCACGGTCAAGGGGCCCAGTTGAAATTCGCCGCGTACGACGCAAAGTGTCTCGACATCCCATTGATATTCGTTGCTCCCGATGAGAGAGGGAACCACTTGGCTGGCTTGGTGGCCGGGCAGGTCGGAGTGATCGTGTATCTCCAGCCAAAGTTTCGGCAAGATCCCGGTTTTTCGTACGCTAAATGACTCGTGAAACATACGTCCCACCTGCGATCTACGAGTGCGCGTCGTTCGCTGCAGGGCCACTCCGCGCAAGGTTAGCCAGGTCCAAACCAGCGATAGCAGGAGCACCGCAGCGATCAGGTAGGTCATCTGAAACAACTGAGAATTGCCCGTAAACAAACCGGTCAGCAAGCTGATGATCATCAAAATGTAGAGAACGTTGCGTCGGTTTGGCATACGACCTTAACGCACAGATGCGCCGGGCACCGGTGTCGTCTGAAGGATGTCTTGCACGATAGTTCGTGAGGTGATGTTTTTGATGCGTGCGGCTGGACCGATAATAATGCGATGCGCGAGAGTTACTTCGGCCAGCGCTTTGACATCATCTGGAATTACGTAGTCACGGCCAGTCATGGCGGCGCGTGCCTGGGCGGTGCGGAATAATGCCAGTGATCCGCGAGGGCTGCTACCAAGATATACATCGGGGTGTCGGCGCGACGCGGTGATCAAGTTGACAATGTACTGCTTCACCTCTTTCGCGACATAGACGTCTTTGATCAATTGCTGTACTGAGAGCATCTCTTGCAAGCTGACTACCTGCTGAAGATTGTTTATGGGATGCTGATACTGTTGGGCGGAAAGGATTTTCAATTCCTCTTCCGGTTGTGGATAGCCCATCTGAATGCGGATTAAGAAGCGATCGAGTTGCGCTTCTGGCAAGGGGAATGTTCCTTCGTATTCGATCGGGTTTTGGGTTGCCATGATCAGAAAGGGATTGCTCAGTCGATATGTGACCCCATCAACCGTCATCTGGCCTTCTTCCATCGCTTCCAGCAGCGCCGACTGCGTTTTCGGCGTCGCGCGGTTGATCTCGTCCGCAAGAACGATCTGCGCCATGATCGGTCCCGGGCGAAACTCGAATTCGCGCGATTTCGGGTTAAAGATGGACACGCCCGTTATGTCCGAAGGGAGCATGTCCGGGGTAAACTGAATGCGATTGAATGTACAGCCTACCGCGCGAGCGAGGGACTTCGCCATCATGGTTTTGCCAACACCGGGTATGTCTTCGAGCAATACGTGGCCGCGACAGAGCAGACCAAGAATGGTCAGCCGAATCTCGTTGCCCTTGCCCATAATTACTTGTTCGACAGCGTTTGCGATGCGTTCAGCAATTTCTTGTACCAGCGCTGTGGATTGCTGTGCCTGTCGCGCAACCCGGGTCTTTTCGTACTGTTCACTCATTGATTCCGTTCCATTCGCGCGTTGATCGCCCTTTACAGCTTGCTACGTCTTTCGCTAATTGTGTCAAGAGTGCGGCCGACAATTGGGAATGTCAGCCCGCCTAGCTTGCCCTTTGCACCTTGTTTAGTATAATTGAACTTGGAAATATGCTATATGGCAAATCTGCCATTCCACGTTTGTTGCTTCAAAGTTGAATGCGTACCTGGCGCCATAGAACGGCGTTTGTTTGTTTTTTGGAATTGCTCGTAGCGAGTGGTTTTAATTGTTGAAGGGAGCGGGTTGATGGACGAATCGCAGGCGGATGCGCTGGTTGCGCGCCTGCGCGAAGTGCATAACATGAACCCCGAACTGGAAGCGATCGCGGTTATCAGTGTCGAGGGTGTCGGTATCGCGTCGTATATGCCGCAGGATTTAATGGATGAGCATTTGTCCGCGATGTCGGCGGCGATGGTGGGCTTGGGCGAGCGTATCGCTCGGGAGTTGGGCCGCGGCAATTTAGATCATCTCATGATCAAGGGCGAATCAGGGTTTGTCGTATTGATGTCCGTCAACGAGGAGGCCGTGCTAACATCGGTCTTTAGTGACGAAGCCAAATTAGGGCTATTGTTGTTGGATATGCGGCGAGCGGTGTCGGATCTGGCAAAAATGATGTAGTTGGCGGGTTTCATATTAAGAAAAAAGGATCCCGCTGCGAGGCATCAGGCTTGGCACATGAGTTATGTTGGTTGGATTAGTAGGCTGGATGAGAACGAAGGTCGAGGCGGAAGCAAGATGGCAAGTCCAAAATACATATTCTGCACAGGCGGTGTCGTCAGTTCTGTTGGTAAAGGACTGACAGTGGCGGCGATCGGCCGCATATTGAAGGCACGGGGCTTGAAAGTTGCGATTCAAAAGTTGGATCCCTATCTTAATGTCGATCCGGGGACGATGAGCCCATACCAACACGGAGAGGTCTTTGTCACCGCAGACGGCGCGGAAACGGACCTTGACCTTGGCCACTATGAGCGCTTCGTAGACGAAAACGTCAGCCGGCTTTCCAACGTCACGGCCGGGCAAGTTTACCTCACCGTGATCGAAAAAGAACGAAAGGGCGACTACCTCGGGGGCACCATACAGGTTGTTCCACATATTACTAACGAAATTAAACGCTGTATGAAACTGGTGGGCCAGCGCAGCGGCGCCGATGTTGTTATCGTCGAAGTAGGCGGGACGGCAGGTGATATCGAAGGTTTGCCATTCTTGGAAGCTCTGCGGCAACTACGCACCAAACTTGAACGTAGCGAGGCCTTATATGTCCACGTCACCTTTTTGCCGCATATTGGCGCTACCGACGAACTGAAGACCAAACCGACTCAGCATAGTGTCCGAGAGCTGCGCGGTATCGGTATACAGCCCAACGTGATCATCGCGCGCACGGACCACCCGGTCAACCACGACATAATTAAGAAGATTGCGCTATTCTGTGATGTAGACGAAGACGCTGTCATCCCCTTGGAAACAGCGGATAACATCTATGCAGTTCCCTTGCTAATCGAAGACACGGGCTTAGGCGATTACATCCTCGAACGCTTCAAGATCGCATCAGCGCCGCCAGACTTGAGCGAGTGGCGGCAACTGGTAACTCGCTTTCGCGCGGCAAAAGACAAGCTGCGTATCGGAATCGTAGGCAAATATGTGGAGCTTCATGACGCCTACATGTCGGTAAAAGAGTCGATCTTCCACGCAGCGATTCATAAGGATCAGGATGTGGAGACCATTTGGATCTATTCTGGCGAGCTGGAAAAAGGCAAAGATCTTGAAGAGCTGCGAGACTTAGACGGGATTGTAGTGCCAGGCGGCTTCGGATATCGGGGTATCGAAGGCAAAATCGTGGCTGCCAAGTTTGCGCGGGAAAACAAAGTGCCATACTTGGGTCTTTGCCTCGGCATGCAAGTCATGTGCATTGAATATGCTCGCAACGTGCTCGGTCTAGAAGACGCCAACAGCTCCGAATTCGACGTGAGCACACCTCATCCCATCATTGACCTTATGCTCGAGCAGCGCGCGATCACCGATATGGGCGGTACAATGCGGCTTGGGGAGTATCCCTGTGCGCTGGTACCCAATTCGCTCGCAGCGCAAGCCTATGGCGTTGAGGAAGTCATGGAACGTCACCGTCATCGGTTTGAGTTTAACAATGACTATAGGGACCTTTTTGCACAGAATGGCGCTAGCTTCAGTGGCTTAAGCCCGGATAACGTACTTGTCGAGATCTCTGAACTTCAGGACCATCCTTTCATGCTGGGAAGCCAATTCCATCCGGAGTTTCTTAGTCGCCCCAATCGGCCCCATCCGCTGTTTTCGGCGTTTGTCGGGGCCTCTGTGGCCTATCGCGATGCAAAAACGAGTTTGGCGCGAGCAATGCATTCTGGTATGGAATCTGCCGAGTGAGCTGGCGACAAAGCTTGCTATTGCCACGATTTGTTCACGGCTAGTGCGGTTTCCAAAGCCTGCCAGTTTTCGTTAGTGAGGACAGTGATATGGGTATACGCGAATTCTTTGCTGCTATTCCAAAAGTAGATCTCCACCTGCAACTGACCGGTTCTTTCGTTGAAGAAGGCTTGCTGATGATCGCGCGGCAAAACGGAGTTCCTGCGGAAACAGAGGATTTCGCAAACTGGGAAAACCTTCTGGTCGATCCCGACTACCAGCGGCTTGACGAGCTGGCCGCGGAAGTTGGAAGTTGGGTGAGGTATCCGGAGGATATCGCTCGGGTGGTATATGACATCGGAGTCGTGCTTTCAAAAGCCAAGGTCATCTATGCCGAAATTTGTGTGGCGCCATCCGAATTTATGCAGACATCCTCGATGAGCATTGATGTCTTTATCAACGCGCTCAATGACGGTAGAGATCGGGCGCTGCGTGCCTGGGGTGTCGACATGTCCTGGGTCCTGTGCATCCCTTGCGAGAATCCACGGGTCGGCGACGATGTGGCGCGCTGGGCCACCAGCGCTGCGGCGAAAAGCGGAAATGTAGTCGCCCTCGGTTTGATAGGGGAAGAAAATGCGCAACCAGTAGGCCAGTTTAAACGAGCATTCGCAACCGCGCACAAAAAAGAGACTTATGCCGTAGCTCAAGTCGACTCCAGCTTGGGTTTCGATGGGCTGGCGTCGGCAATAGAGGAACTCGAACCGAATCGACTTGCAGATACCTGGGGAATCCATACGAACGAAGACAGCATGAATCTTCTCGCAGAATCCGGAATTCCCCTCGTGGTTTCCATCAGTCGAGCCCTTCGTCTCGGTTTAGTTTCCGACGCCACAGAATATCCGCTGCGCACGCTCTTGGACAGCAACCTCCAAGTGATGTTGGCGTCGGGTATGCCACAGCTTTATAAGAGTTCGCTGGTCGATGAATTCGTGATGGCTCACGAAGAATGCGGTTTGAGCCTTGCGGAAGTTATTGATATGGCGCGAAGATCAATTCAGTATTCGTTCGTGGATGACGAGCGAAAAACGAGCTTGCTGGAAGACTTCGACAAGCAAGTGGAGTTTGCCAAACTCAGTTACCTAGATGAGTAAATGCCGTTCGCTGGCATAGATCGAAGCAGCGCGTAGGTGACACCCGCACCTATTCAACCGGGGTTACGGTAATATTGCCGTAAACGCTGTCGTCAACTGGCATGGTAACTACAAGGCGGTTGCCGTTTTCTACTTTTGCCCGTGCCTCGTTCCCTTTCACCGGTATTGACAGTTCGACCGAGCGACTGATCCGGCCAAAGCGACGCTCTTGCATAAAATAGCGTGCCGTAGTCGGGGTGGATTCTGCTTCCGTTTGGAAAGTGATCGTCAGCATGTTGGTTTCAAGGCTGATCTCGATGCTTTCTTTAAGCAACCCATCAATGGCTGCCGTGCGAATAACAAGTTGACCTTCCGCCTCGTACATATCAAGCGCGAACTGTTCGGCCCCGCTTGTGACATTTCTTATGCCTTTTTCGATTTGTTTGCCGATTTGCTCACCAATGTTCTGAATTTCTTTCATCGGGTCGAATCGCTGCTCGCTGTCCATCTTATCTCCTGGCATCATTGGCTTCAATTTTATTATACGAGTTTCGGGAAAAATTGTCGCAGGACAATAGATGCCCCGCATCTTATACAGGTCGATTTCAAGTCTTTAATAATTGAATGTCATCGTATATGATTTGGCGCACTCGATTCTTGAAGTGGATGCGCTATGCCGAAGGTCGCATATCAAGGTATTCCCGGCGCAAATTCGGAGATTGCAGTACGGCAGCATTTTGGCTCTGATGTGGAATGCCTACCTTGCCAGGATTTCAACAATCTCTTCGACGCGGTGCAGTCGAAAGAAGCTGATTTCAGTTTGTTGCCGGTAGAGAATGCCTTGGCGGGCTCGGTCAGCGGCGCATACGAAATGCTGCTTGACCACGATGCGCGTATCCAGGCGGAGGTGATCCTCCACGTTCACCATGCCTTGCTAGGCATTCCCGGTACTACCTTGGATGATATCAAGCAGGTCCGCTCTCACCCCCAAGCCTTGATGCAATGCAAGAGATTCTTGAAACGCTACGATCTGGAACCTGTGGGATGGTACGATACCGCCGGCTCGGCACATGACCTCGCCAAAGACCCTCAGCCAGGCGTAGGGGTAATCGCAACAGAATTGGCTGCGGAACTTTATGGCTTGGAGATAGTTGCCAAAGAAATCGAGGACGAACCGTATAACTATACGCGTTTCCTTTTGATGGGCCAAGGCGATCCCGATCCGACAGATTACAATAAGACTTCAATTGTCTTCGCCACTCGTAATCAGCCCGCCGCCTTGTATCAATGTCTGGGAGAGTTTGCCAAGCGGGATTTGAACTTGACCAAGCTGGAGTCGCGCCCTCGCCGCAACCGGCCATGGGAACCTCTTTTTTACCTGGACTTCGAGGGGCATTGGCAAGACCCGAATTGCCAGGAGGTATTGACGCAGTTGTTGCATTTGACATCATTTGTAAAAATGTTGGGATCTTATCCGGCTGTGCGATCCGGCACTGTAGGGATGTGAGGCAGGGATAGGCAATGAAGAAGATTGATGTAGCGGTTCTGGGCGCCACCGGCGCTGTCGGGCAGCGATTCATTCAATTGCTAGACAAGCATCCCTGGTTTCAAGTACGCGAAGTCATAGGATCAAGCCGCAGCGCAGGCAAACACTATGGTGAAGCTGCTCATTGGGTGCTCGATGGCAATCCGCCGGCCAACGTGGCGAACCTGACCGTCAAAGCGTTAAATGACCCCTTGGATTCTCCCCTGGTATTTTCGGCATTGCCCAAGGAAGCAGCAATAGATCGCGAAGATGAACTGGCCGAGGCGGGTCATGTGGTCTGTACAAATGTGTCGGTAAACCGCATGGCGCCGGACGTTCCTCTCCTGCTACCAGAGATTAACGCTGATCACGTAAGGTTAATTGACGTGCAGCGTTATCAACGCGGCTGGACAAGCGGGGCATTGATTGCGAACTCGAACTGTACGGTGATGCCGGTGGTGATGTCCCTGAAGCCACTTTTGAAATACGGAATCAGAAGACTGCACCTGGTCAGTGAGCAAGCTGTTAGCGGGGCGGGCTATCCAGGCGTATCATCGTTGGACATCTTGGGCAATATTATCCCCTATGTTCCGGGCGACGAAAGCAAGATGGAAACTGAATCACGCAAAATGCTTGGCCGGTTCAGAGACGGCGCTATCGACGAAATGGAAATGGTTGTCAGCGCGACTTGTACCCGAGTGCCGGTGATTGATGGTCACCTGGTGAATATCTCTATCGAGCTTGAAGACGCGCCAGAACTCGAGACAGTCATCGACGATTGGACGACGTTTCGAGGACCAGATCCTGTGCCCTCACTGCCAAGCGCGCCGAGCAGTCCACTACAGTATCTGAAGCAAATTGACCGTCCGCAGCCGCGACGAGACCGCGATGCTGGCCAGGGCATGGTGACCAGCATCGGCCGCCTGCGCGAATGTCCCATACTTGGTTACAAGTTTGCCGCGCTCTCACATAACACGGTGCGGGGAGCAGCTGGATGCAGCATCCTGAATGCCGAGTTGCTGGCGGTAAAGGGATACATTCAGGGTTCGCCGCTGGCGCAACTGGCTATAGCGAAGTGACCTCTGTCGGCCAGCGCTTAATTGTACGCGCCGCTTGAGTACACGTAGACTGCTGGTCCGACATAATCACCATTTGTGAAGTCATATTCATCTTCCGCCCATTGGAACAACCAATGCGCGTCGGTGATCGTCATGTTGACACAACCGTGGCTCTTGCGATAACCAAATCCGTCGTGCCAGTATGCGCCGTGTAAAGCGATATCGCCGTCGAAATACATCGTCCACGGAACTTCTTCGAGGTAATAGAAATCAGGTTGATTGTAAGCTCCGCTCATGAGTGTACGCGAGAATCGTACGTAGACATGGAATACGCCTTCATTGGTGGGCCATTCTTCAAGACCTGAGGATATTAGGGTCGCAAAGACTGGCCTGTCACCTTCATAAGCTATCGCAACCTGTTCGTAAAGGTCAACGCTGACCCATTTGTGAGTATCAACTGTTTCCGGCTTTTCCACGGGCAAGAATTTGGCTACCTTGAATTGATGCACCCATTGATTGGCGCCAATCTGGTACCAATCGTAGCCGTCAACTTCGACAGTAGTGTAGATGTTGACCCGTGAATAGCGATAAAGAAACGGGTTGCTTGCAACTTCGGGCCCGCCGGGCGTTTCCGAACCATTCAAGTGCCGCAAAGTCCAGGCCATGGTGTAGGGAAGATCTTGGTCGGGCAACTCTACACCAGCGAACCTCGATGGCGTCCCTGGCTCTCCAATACTATCAGACAAGACCCACTTGCCGTCTCCTATTCGGGACCAACCATCTAATTCTTCAAGCACAGTAACAAAGCTGTACCCCGTGCCCAATGATTCAACAATCTCTCCGGCCGGCTGATCATAGATGGCCAATTCGGCGCTGATCTGTCGATAGTCGCGGTCGTAGAGCAACTCTTCATCTATCCGCAGAGGAAGCACTTGTGGAGACGGGTACGAAGCGATGGCACTTTGATCCAAGCCACAACCACCGGCCGCGCAGCTATTCTGTGCGCTGGCAAGGCTGGCGGCATTCAGGACCAGGACAAACACAAAAATGCAAATGATGGACTGGCGCATACTATTTCCCGTAGAACTGGACATGAGGAATCTTCACTATCAATATACAGGTCAAGCGCTTGGGAATGCAAGCTCACTTGCGGGTTCACAGACAAATCGTAGGTTGATGCGTAGTGTTGCTTATAATCTGAATATAGCGGTCTGCAGCGGCATTAAGATTGAGATCGTCTTAGAATCCGCGCTAATTATGACATAATTTACGAATTTGGTATGATTGGACAATTTGAATTCGCGGGTAGCGGAAGGACATAGGCATGGAGGTCTTGGGTGTAGATATTGGTGGGTCGGGCATCAAAGGCGCGATTGTCGATACGTCCAAGGGCGAATTCGTTGGTGAACGCCTTCGCATAGACACGCCACAACCGGCCAAACCCGAGCCTGTTGCCGAAGTCGTCCGAGAAATCGTGAGCCACTTTGACTGGAAGGGACCGATAGGCTGCACCTTTCCCGCGGTCGTGCAGCACGGTGTTACGCGTACCGCTGCAAATGTTGACGATGAGTGGATCGGCGCCGATGCGCAGATGCTATTTTCGGCGGCAACCAGGAATCCGGTCCTGGTACTCAATGATGCTGACGCGGCCGGTATCGCAGAGATACAGTTTGGCGCCGGAAAGGATCAAGGCGGCTTGGTCGTGATCTTGACCCTGGGCACCGGCGTCGGTAGCGCCTTTTTTATCAACGGTGTCTTGATCCCGAATACAGAATTCGGTCATCTGATCATTCGCGGAAAGGACGCTGAACATCGCACGTCCGACCGTGCGCGTCAAGAAAATGCATACAGTTGGCGTAAATGGGGCAAACACCTCTCGGAGCATTTGCGTTATATGGAGTCGCTTTTTGCTCCAGACCTGTTCATTGTTGGCGGTGGTGTCAGCAAGAATTACGACAAGTTCTTTCCCCACATTTCTTGCGCGACAAGAATCGTACCCGCACAATTGCGCAATCGAGCGGGGATAATCGGCGCTGCAGTGGCTGCCCGTGAGCTGGCTTGATTACTAGATATTCTGCAAAATGCGCTGACGCAGACTACTTTTCTTCTTTGGGCAAAAAAGTGCCCCAAAGTCGGTTGTGATACAAGAGCGGCGTTTTGTCAGTTGTCCAACCGCCTTCCTGAACGCGCCCGACGAACATGGAATTCTCACCGACATTGATCATATGCTCTACCGTACAGCCGAGCCAGGCCATCGCGTCGGGGATGATCGGATCTCCTAATGAGGATGTTTCACAGTTGAGCCCGTCGAAGCGATTGTCATATACCTCATCGTAGTAGCCGGCAAATCGCTTTCCCAACTCCAGTTGCTGGTCCGAAAGAATGCTCACGGAAAAATGCGCTTCGCGCGCCATTAAAGCGCGCGTATCCAGCCGGTTGGCTATGTTCAAGCACACCAGGGGCGGGTTCATGCTCACGCTGGCAAAGGAGTTCACTGTTATCGCCTGCCAGTCACGTTCCGACGCCACACTGACTACGGTGATACCGGCCGTCCAGCAGGCCAGGATGTTTTTGAAACCTTGACCGTCGACGTTGCTCATATATTCTCCCTATGCGTTGAAGGTATTCTAATGGGGCTGGTAACGAATATCACTGGCAAAAACCAAGAGTGTCTTTTTCAATCGTCCAAGTTGCCGGCGATGTTTCGAGGCTTCCACAATTGGTAATCGAATCCATTCATCGAAATGATTTGATCAAGCTCATAATTCGAGTGAATCGCAATCATCACCGGAGGAGGGAACAGACCCGCGCGTATGATTACCAAGCCAAAATTGTGAGACGCGATGGACTCGATCAGCTCCCCAGGGTCGAACAAACCGTTCTCCCACAGATTCTTTAAGTGTACGGCGTTGGTCACGACCTCGCGGCCGCTGCGCAAGTTAAAGCCGGCGTCTTCCGAGAGCAACAACCCGTCGGTTTCGTTTACTGCATCGACGATGTCCCAGCCTTTGTCATAGTCTTCAGGCGAGGGCAGGTGGCCTGTGACCGCATATCCAACCGTCCAACCGGCAGGATCATACAAGGGGTAGCGCCAGGAGGGTAAAGGCCGAATGTTTAGTACGGAGGCAATGGGCTCAAAGAGCTGACCAGACGTCGGCAATTTGAAAACCGTGATGCCGTATGCCAGGAACAAGAGGGCGGCCACTATTGCCAATGCATGGCCATCGGTCAGCCGAACAAACCGCTTGAGAAGACTGGAAAGATAGTTGCCGGGCATTTGCCAGCGTCCCGTAACCGAACGGGCCAGGAAAATGCCACTCAGGATGCAGATTGATGCCAGCGCGGTAACGAAATAGCTGTCACCGGCTCCCCATTTTCCGGCGGCGCTGGTGTTGAAGAAGGCAGCGAGGAACCAGACCGAATAGACCGATAGCCGATCAAAGTACATCTCGAACACGACCATTGCAATTGCCAGCACAATCAACCAGCCGTGGAGACGAAGAAACTGCTGAAGCAATCCCAGGAATTGGTCCATTCGGTAGGGATTCTGATTTGCGGCGATGATGTTGATCCACCAGTGACCATCAGTGGCAAGCATCAGGAGCGCAAATATGATGGCAGCGGATACCACAAGGCCCAGACTAAACTGAATTGCCACGCGTTGGCTGCGTAGGAAAAGCCAAAAGGATACAGCAACACATGTGGCATAAGCAAGTTGCTTGGTATACCCGGCGCATAGCAAGAATACACATGCGACCAGCAATTGCCGTCTTCTGCTGGATCTGGTGTCCAAAGCCCCTGCAATGGTTACTACGGCCAAAGTTTCGAACATGACCATTAGCAAGTGCTGACGAAGCAGCGGACCAATATGATAGACATAATTTGATGACAAGAAGGCTAGCCCGGCGATCATGGCGATCTTGCGATGGCCGGAGTCCTTAAACACGGCCCACGCGATGGCGATAGCGGTGACGAGCGTTGCGCCAAAAATCATCAGGCGGCCGTACCAAAACTGTGGGCCAAACACTTTCACGAAGGGAACCATCAGCACATGAAACAGTGGAGGATAGCCGCTACCATAAAATGGGTATACATTGTTGTTACAGTAGGGGCAACGTCCCGAAGCCAGTAACACTGCGTTGTTGAGTTCAAATCCCTCCGCCTGATCGTAGTCAAAGGGAAAAGGGATGAGGGCAACGCCAAAAGCCAAGTACACCAGGGTATGTACAAGCATCAGACAAAGCAGCACAAGCAGCAAGGGTTTGAGGATGCGTTGCATTGAGTTTACGGCTTCATGTACCTCGATACTGCGGGTAGCATAAAGAAAAATCTGCGATAGATATTGATTTGCAGTCTAGCATAAGGCTGGGTAGAACATGAGAGAAGAGTTGCCGAAGTTTCAAAAAGTGCGCCAGCGATTTACGGCAGAGTTTATCAATGGAGTGCTGTCTGGTCCGCGAGGCGCCTGTCTTTTGAAGCTGATCGAATATGACGATCATCATTATCGAGCGGTCTTCCGGCAGAGCTTTTTCGAATTGCATGATGGCGCTGAAACGCCTAGCAAATCGCAGTGGAATACGTTAAAGAAGAAACTAAAGCGCCGCGATCGCAGAGTTTTTGTCTTTCGGGAATATGGACCAATTGACTGTTCTGATTACGCATCCAGCGTAGCCGGTCAAGTTTGCTTATATCTGGACTTTGGATTCATGTTGCAATAAGTCTAAGACAATTGATCTTGATTCTCGAAGTTGACAAATCGATAACCGACGCCGCGCTCGGTAATGATGTAATGCGGATTTGAAGGATCTTCTTCTATCTTTTCTCTTAGATAGTTGACATATAAGCGAACATAATGCGCTTCATCTCTGTATTCGTATCCCCATACTTTCTGCAGGATCTGGTCGTGCGGCACGGTCCAGCCTGCATTTCGAATCAGATGATACAGAAGGCGATACTCGGTCGGGCGCAGCTTAACAGGCTCGCCGTCGACTATGACCTGGCGCTGATTGAAATCTACACTAAGGCGATCGTCGACCTGCAAGACAGCTTCGTCGGTCGATGGTTTTTCTAGGCGTCGGAAAATGGCTTTGATTCGACTGGAAAGTTCCCGCGGACCAAATGGCTTGGTGATATAGTCATCAGCGCCCAGTTCCAGCCCCAGCACCTTGTCGTTTTCCTCGCCCTTGGCGGTCAACATGATGACAGGAATATCGGAAAACTCCCTCAGCATGCGCAAGGTCTCGAAGCCATCCAGGTCCGGCATCATGACGTCAAGTAGAACTAAATCAGGCAGTTGCGTACGGAGCGCGTCAAGCGCTTCCAATCCACTATGCGCCTCGACTACTTGATGATCTTCCAGCTCGAGATTCATTCGAATGAAGCCTATCATGCGCGGTTCATCGTCGACAACCAAAATGGTCTTGCGCTTACGCGTACGATTGATCGAAGGCAATGTCTTCATAGTGGGTGGTCTAATCCTTTAACTCGTTAAGTAAAGCGACTGCAAGGTGTGACCTTCATTCAACAGCTCGTCAGTTGCTAATCTTTCGTGAGGAAATGTGAAGCATGCTAGACCGAAGCGTCGTTTTCCGGAATTTTCAAAACAATTACAGAAATATTGTCCGTTCCTCCGTGATCGTTGGCGAGGCTGACGAGCCGATCGCAGGCGTCTTGCGGCGTGGGCGACTCAAGTGTCACACGCTTCATAGTTTCGTCGTCCACCAAGTCCCACAATCCATCGCTGCAAATCAACATCTGAGTAGATGATGGCAATGACCGGATCAACCTTTCAACCTTTAAATTCTCATTCTGTCCGATCGCTCGGTAGAGCACGTTTTTCTGCGGATAGTATTCAGCTTCTTCGGGCGTAAGCTCTTTCATCTCGACCAATCGCTGTACCAGGGTGTGGTCGGTCGTCAGCTGTTCGATCTCATCGTTGTGGATCAAATAAACGCGGCTGTCGCCCACATGAACCAGGTAAGCCAGGTTGCCCACGATAGCCACGGCGGACAATGTTGTGCCGCCACCGGGCACCGCCTCAATGACCGCCAAGTTAGCCTTTTCCGACGCGGCAACCAACGCTTCAAGGATGGTCGTATTCTCTCCCGCCTTGAATTTTCGCAGCAAGGGCATATAGACGCTTTGCAACATCTCTGACGCGAGCGTTTGCACCGCGATGCCCGATGCTTTCTCGCCGTCGAGATGTCCACCCATGCCGTCTGCTACGACAAAAAATCCAAAGTCCGGACGGTTTTCCACAGTCATGGTATGCCATTGCATGGCGAAGCAAGCGTCTTCGTTGTTTTCGCGCAGCTTGCCAACATCAGTCGCAATGCCGTATGTCAAAGCTCGCTTTGGCGCATATTGCTGTGGCGGCTCTTGTCGCAGAGTGGCAGGCACAGGTCGCGTTTGCTGGGGGACCTTCGTCTGAGGCTGTACCGGTGGCATTTCATGTTCGTCGTCGCTTTCGATCTCAGACTCGGTCGCTTCTTCGTTATCCCCTGTGGGCTGCTCAGGTGGCTGCTCGTCGATTTCAATTTCATCGTCAACAAGCTGAGCTTCGGTGTCCTCTCGGCTTGGGACCGGCGTGGCCGGCGCGTTGCTACTGCGTGTCACGTGAGCCACACGACGAGACCTCCTGTCCATTCCCGATTGGTCAGGAGATTTGCCAAAGAGACGCCGCAAAAAGTTCATCTCGTATTCCTAATGCCCGAGGTCGCTACATTGCAAACCAAAACATTGACCGCGTCTAAGAGTAAGGACACGATTTCGCTGCATATTCAGATTTGATCGCTTCGGGCAAGCATAAAAGCCCACCTGGCAGCTTGTGGAGTTGCCGACCCGACCAGGCTCTGTAGCGAAGATACCTGGGAACGATGACTTGCATAATTATATTTTACCAATAACATTGGCGCAATCTCTGGCTTGAGTCGATACTGGGCGCGAATATGGACCCGCTAGCGCCGTTGTCTGTTTATATCCACATACCGTTCTGCGAGACTCGCTGCAGTTACTGTGCATTCAACGTCTATACCGACCTCAGCTCTCTCGTTCCGCAATACATTGATGCGCTTCTCCGGGAGATTGAGTTCGCCGCGGCGAAAAACCCACACCGGGAGATTCACACGATCTATTTTGGAGGCGGAACGCCATCGTTGCTGCCAGCGCACTATTACGGAGGCGTTCTTCAGCGATTGGAGCGCCACTTTCCCCTGGCCGTCGACGCTGAAGTCTCAATGGAGACCAATCCCAATGACTTGTCGACGGCGTATCTGAGCGAATTGCGAGAGATAGGTATTAACCGGTTGAGTATTGGCATGCAATCTGCCACGGGTGAAGTTCTGCGTCTTTTCGAGCGGCGACACAACCTGCAGGCGGTCGAGCACGCGCTGGGCTGCTCGCGCAAGGCTGGATACGACAATGTAAATCTCGATGTCATTTTCGGATCGCCAGGTGAGACTCTCGAAGATTGGAAGCGCACGGTCGATGCGCTTCTCGAATATGCGCCGGAACATATCTCGATGTACGGTCTGGAATTGAAAGGTGGAACATCTTTACGAACACAAGTGGACGCTGGCGTATTACCGCGGCCTGACGACGACGTTTTCGCGGATATGTACGAGCACGCGTCGCACAGGCTTGAGAGCAGTGGATATGCTCAATACGAGATTAGCAATTGGACATTTCCACAGTTCGAATGTCGCCATAACTTGCAGTACTGGCGCAACCTACCGTACCTTGGACTTGGTGCTGGCGCCCATGGCTTCGCCGGAGGCTATCGCTATTCCAACATAGCGAATCCCGCACGCTATATAGCAGCGCTTACCGCGGACCCAGAGACCGAATTCGATTTTCCTCTCACACCTGCGGTAGCAAAATCGACATGTGTCAGCAGCAACGATGACCTTTACGAGACTGTTATGATGGGGTTACGGCTGACCCGTGAAGGGCTTCATCGATCGACGTTTCTACAGCGTTTTGGCATGGACATTGCCGACAAGTTTCCTGCTGGCATAGGGAAATTGAAGTCCTTAGGCTTGATTCATGTGGATGGCGATCGGGTCCGTCTGAGCAAGCGGGGTCGGTTGCTAAGCAACGCGGTCATCAGGGAACTGGTGTGAGCGCTCTATGAGATTGATTTGATTTCCGCTTCCCGCAGTTGAACCAGATTTTGCGAAGCCGTGCATAACATGGCGATGCGCAATTGAGTGTCCAATTCTTTTATCAGGAGATCGACCGCCTCCGGGGATTCGTCCGCGGCATGCAAGAATGGGCTTGCTAAACCGGCGAGACTAGCGCCCAAGGCGATACATTTGGCGATGTCAACACCGTCGCGTAACCCTCCGCTGGCGAATAAGGGCAAATCCGGGGCCGCCGCACGAGCGTAACATAAGGCATCCGCAGTTGGGATTCCCCAATCGGCGAAGCTACGGGCGACACGCGCATGGAAGGATGTAGGCGCGCGGTGATACTCCACTTCGCTCCACGACGTGCCTCCGGATCCGGCGACATCAATTGCCGAGATACCGGCGTTCGCCAGATCGCGTACATTGTTTTCGGAAAAGCCCCAGCCGACTTCTTTGGCAACAACCGGTACTTCGAGGCTGCCGCATAAGAACTCGATTTTCGTTAAGAGGCCGGAAAAGTCGACATCGCCCTCCGCTTGAACCGCTTCCTGCAAAACATTGAAATGTAGAATTAAAGCGTCCGCAGCTACCATGTCGATCGCCTTGCGACATTCTTCAATGCCGTAGCCGTAGTTGAGCTGTACGGCGCCAATATTGGCGAAGAGCAAAATGTCCGGCGCGACTTCACGGATATGAAACGAGCTTGCCAAAGTATCATCTTCAATTGCAGCGCGCTGCGAGCCCAAGCCCATCGCGATTGAGTGCTTGTGGGCTGCCGATGCAAGACGTCTATTGATGCGTCCTGCGATTTCGGTTCCACCAGTCATCGATGAAATTAGAATCGGTGAATTTAGTCGTTTGCCAAATACTTCAATAGATGTATCAATCTCATGTAGACTTAATTCGGGAACCGCCTGATGTGTAAATCGATACGTTTCCAAGCCAGTGCTCAAGCGGGGAAACTGAACATCTTCTTGCAGATTGATCCGGATATGGTCCACTTTGCGGTTTTCCGTTGTGGGCGTTTCCGTGACTCTAGGCATATGGAAGTGTTCCCTTAGATGAGGCGGATAATGATTCGAGATTGCCGCTGATTCATCGTACTGTCGAAGGTTTGGCGTGTCAATTATTTGCGTCGTTACCATACAGACTGGCACGGAAAGTGATTATCGGTATAATTGGCGCTTATGTGAGTGCTGAGGATTCCATTGGGGAGGAATGACCAAGATGGCATCTATTGAAGATCGGGTTAAAGGAATCGTGGTCGAGTTGCTTGGTGTAGAAGAAGAACGCGTCGTCAGTACCGCGAGTTTCCGCGAAGATCTGGAAGCCGACTCGCTCGACCTCGTAGAATTAATTATGGCATTTGAGGAAGAATTCGGCGGCGAAATCAGCGATGAGGACGCGCAGCGAATCGAAACCGTTGGTCAAGCCGTGGAGTACATTCAATCCAACATGGAATAAACCATTACATAGCGGGCAATTATTTTCTCTAATGAGGCAGCGGCTGCTGCCTCTTTTCATTTTCTGTAACCCTCGTATTTGGTTCAGTAGTTGCTCTGTCGATTTCTCAACAAGGCAATTTCCAGCCCCGGACTGGTCATGCAAGGGAACGGACTTTGGTTGGAGAGGACAAAACAGTTGCTCTGCCCGGCTCTATCAAAGTGCTTTGAATACACGGCAGATACAGTTCGTACGCAAGTGCGCGACATTAGCCATACTGAAAGCCTGGTTCAGCCATTCGAAAACGCACATACGATTAATTGGCTTTTGGGCCATATCGTCTCCGCCAGGACCACGCCTTTGACGCTGGTCGGCGCGAAAACCGTATGGTCAGACAAAAGTCGGGCACGATACCGTCATGGCAGCAGCCCTATCAAAGGGCAAGACGAATCGGTGCTGCAATTCGATGTATTGGAAGGCCTATTCATCCAGACGCAATATCGATTCCAAGCAGGATTGCAAACAATGGACGACGATGCGCTGCTTCAGCCATCCGGGCACGGACATAATGGCGTATTTAATAGTTTGCTGTATTTCCATTTTCACGAAAGCTACCACGTCGGTCAAATGACTATGGTTGCCGAAGCTCTCGGCAAGCCGGCGGCGTATCTTGCCTCATCAACGTCGTAGAATCCGGCGAAGCGCACAGAGACTGATTCCGCCATAACTCAATACCATCAACCAGAGACCGCCACCTGCAGTGCCCGTTTCCAGTGTTAACTGATACAACTCAATCGCTTGCGATTGGCCCACGAGTGATGTAACGATTCCCAATAGCGCCAGGATGAGAGCGGCGATCGGCCGTAGTTCCGCCGGCAGAAAGCGCCGCAAGATTGTTGACAGAACCAGCGTCGCCAATGCGAGAACCAGAAGTTGACGGTAGTTTAGATCATTTAGGTTGTTTATAAACTCCAACGGGGGGAGCTGTGAGATTGACAGCAAGACTATGAATAGAATGGCAGGATAGCGTTCTTCTCGACTGGTAGGCCAAAGAGCCATCAACATCGCCAGAATCGGCAGATGAATGCGCAGCAGCAGCGGCACCATCAGCGGCGGCCGCGCTTGCTGTTGCAAAGGATGCAGACTTGTCCACTCGGCAAGATCGAATGCGTTGAGTGTCATCGAGGCGTTGGGCGCCACAACCCAGGGCAGCAAATAAGCTCCCAACGCTAGCAACAACAATACAAGAACAGTGTTCCCGCCTAGCTTCTTTTCGCCATCTTCCATACTCATTGCTCTTGGATTTCCTGATTTCTATCTGGATTATCGCAATAATTCACATGCTTAACAGGCCATCGTATACCGACTTGAGCTGGCGCGCCGCGTTCGCCCAAGAGAAGCGCTTGACGTGTTCTAGGCCCTCGGCAATAAGCTGCTCACGCAAGTCTGAATCGGCTAGCAGCGCAACGACGGAATCGGTGATTGCGTCGATATCGAGTGGGTTCACCAGTACGCCCGCATCACCGGCAACTTCCGGTAGTGAAGACAGATTGCTTGTTATTACCGGCGTCCCACATGCCATTGCTTCCAGAACGGGTAGTCCAAAGCCTTCGAAAAGTGAGACTGCTAGCAGCGCCCGTGCGCCCGAATACAGGGCGGGTAAATCCTGGTCGCTTACGAATCCCAAGATATGGACACGATCGTCCATTCTGGATTCCCTGATGCTGCGATACATTTCATCTTCGAGCCAACCGCTCCCTCCGGCTATAGCGTAATGTACGTCACTGCCACGATCCCGTAACTCGGACAAGGCGCGGATCATCCTGCTGTAGTTTTTTCGCGGCTGGACGGTACCGACCGAAAGAACATACTGCAAATCTTTCAAGCCGTACTTATCCAAGATTCTTGCTAGTGTTGCTTCATTACTAACGCGACCAAAGCGGCTATCCACACCAGAATAGAGCACAGTGATCTTGTCAGATGGTGTCCGGTAAACTTCCATGAGATCGTTCTTAGTGGCCCGCGAATCCGCCAATACGTGATCTGCCCGCCCAACCGAACGCGGTACAACTGATTCCAAATATCGTCTTAGGGACGGGCTTGTGGCATCGGGTACACGAACAAAGGACAGGTCATGCACCGTCAGCAATGTACGTGTGCGGGGCAAAGTCGGTGGTAAAACGAAGTCGGTGGCGTGGTACAAATCAGCGGGACCTGTGAATGTCTCGACCGGCAGTGGCAGCTTTGCGCGCTGCCAGATTCTTGCCAACCAGCGTGGTGTCATGACTGTCGGCCGCCACTCAAAGTTGGTTCCAGGCGGTTGCGGCAATCTCTTGCGGGTCGATCCCGCGACGAAAAGGCGATATTGCGATGAATGATCTTCAGCGGCCAGCGCCGCCGTCAACTCGCGCACGTAGCGCCCAATACCGCCACCCTGTTCGTAAGCGGGTGTGTAATCGATGCAAATACGGGTCACGTTATTCGACGTCGTTAAAGGTCCAGTAGCGGTTCGCGAGGAAGTTCCAGATCATCACGACTATGACTCCGATAAACTGGGAAACCATTGTGCCTAACTTCAGTTCGTCGTGGAGAACGGGATGGTAGCCCGAAATAACACTTTGAATCGCAGCGGTTGACCATACGCCAATAAACGCAAATGTACTTGTGATCCAAAAGGTCCGAACCAGCCAACCAATGACGCTGACTACCGCGAACTGGGTTAATTGGCGACGAACTGAATACGATCTTGAATCGGGATAGGTCCAAAGGCGATTCCAGATGAAGTTGCTACAAACTGCAAGCGTAAAACCAATTGTCGTGGCGAGCGCGACGTTTAGCGGCAAGGTAATATTCTGGTCGTCAGCCGCTGGCAAGAAAGACGACTGCAACAAAAACAGTACGCCAAAGTCGATGACGAAGCCAAGCAAGCCGATAAAGGCGAACTTAATGAAACGCTCGACTTCCTTCGCCCGTCTGCCGCCGACACGTTTCGCCAGCGCGATGATAAAACGATCAATCGGTGTCTTTAGTCTCTGATACTCACTGCCTTTGGTTGCGACATCAGGCGCAATAGCTTGTGACATACCTAATCCAGAATCACCTTGTGGTTAAGTTGCTGATACAAGATCGCAAGCATACCTAATAATACACCAATATGTAGAAACAGGTTGTTCACGATGACGTTATCAAAAATGCTGTGGACCGACAGGTATGTCCAACTCCCAAGCAGCGCGATTGCGGTTGCCCGAGCAAATGGATCCGGATGGCCGCGCATCTGCCAAGTGACCACAAAAACCACAATCCAGAACAGCAGATATGTGGCCAAACCGACTACACCAGTTTCTGCAAGTACGTTGAGATAGAAGTTGTGCGCGTGACCCAACGGCTCCTCCCAATTGATCAGTCGATACTGGTCATAGGCTATTTCATAGTTGCCCAGTCCGACTCCCAGAATCGGGTTTGCCTGCGCCATATTAAGGGCCGCCTGCCAATGAGCGATTCTTTCGACCACGGCATAGTTGAACGGGCTGATATCAACACCGCGAATGTCATCCACCGTGAAGAAATCGCCGACAGAGGTTGTCAATCGATTGACAACGGACTGGGGTAGCAGACCCCCCAACCATAATCCTGCAATCAGAAGCGCTAGGCCAAAGGCGGCGGCGAGCCCTGTCGTTAAGCGTTTCGGTAGGGCGAAGAGCATAACTGCTACCGCCACAGCTGTGCCCAGCCAGGCGCCGCGACTCCAGGATGCAAGTAGCGCGGCCGAGAGCAACGCCGCCGCTATGCTGAAGCCGAACAAGAGCCAAAAGGACTTCGATTGAATCTTGCGCTTGGCGCGGTATGAATTCAAAAGCGTTGAAAGCTGAGCATAGGCTCCCATGATGGCTAGCGGCAGCGTAATCCCCATGAAACCTGCAAAAGGATTCGGCTGTCCGAATGTGCCAAAAGCGCGGAAAAATCGACCCAATATGGCAAGGTGGAGCGCGCCGCTTCCGCCAAAGAAAATATACAGCCCAACAAGCGCATTTGCTGAAGCGGCGACAAGCAGCGCGTACACCAGCCAGCGCCAGTAACTGTGTCCCGAGAGGGTGAGGTGCCAGACAAATACGGCCATCAGAATCCATTTGAGCCACTCGCGCAGCCAGGCAGACAGCGACGCGCTTGTCCAAGCGCCGAGCGCGAAGACAACGCAGACAGACAAGACTGAAGACAATACGATGTCGCGTTGTAAGGTAACAACGGGTTTGCGTTGAGCTATTCGATGGGCCACCCAGATCCCACCATATAGAACGAAGAGGATTTGGCCGATGTCCAGAGGAAGGTCGATACCGGATTCTGTCGCTATCAACGTTCGCAGCGGCGCAAGAACCAACAACACGACGAGCATGGCAACTGGCGAGGTGAGTGCCGCCATCAAACACAGGCCAGCCAGGGTCAGGCCGAAGACTTCGCTCGTGGGAAACAAGAGATTCGCAGTCGCGGTGATAAACGAAATGACAAGCCAGAAGATTCGACTTTGCAAAAGCTCCTGGAGCGTATGCATATCAAGGCGCGGCGGCGATTACTTGACGAAAATAGGCGATCGTGCGCGCGAGCCCATCCTCAAGTTCCACTTGCGGCGTCCAATCAAGCAGATCATGCGCGCGACTGGCATCCGGTTTGCGCGTTTGCGGATCGCCATCAATGCGCAGGCCTTCGTCGAAAACGATGCCGGCAGGATTCTCCGACACTCTGTTTACCACATTTGCAAAGTCCAGAATGCTCACCTCGCGCGTCGTACCGATATTGACCGGATCAACGAAACCGCTGTCGAGCAGGCGCACCACACCTTCAACCAGATCGTCAATGTATTGAAAGCAGCGGGTTTGGCTGCCGTCGCCATAGACGGTCAGCGCTTCTCCACGGATTGCCTGACCAACGAAGTTAGGCACGACACGACCGTCGTCAAGGCGCATCCGCGGTCCATAGGTGTTAAATATGCGTACAATACGAGTGTCCATATCGTGCTGGCGGTGGTAGGCCATCACCAGCGCTTCCGCAAAGCGTTTCGCCTCATCATAAACGCCTCTTGGTCCAACCGGATCAACATTGCCGGCATAGTCCTCGCTCTGCGGATGTACCAGCGGATCGCCGTAGACCTCGGATGTGGACGCAAGCAGAAAACGAGAGCGCTTCGCTCGCGCCAAACCCAGCGCGTTGTGCGTGCCGAGCGCGCCGACTTTCAGCGTCTGTATCGGATACTTTAGATAATCAATTGGGCTGGCAGGTGAGGCGAAATGCAAAACCGCGTCAATCTGACCGGGGAGATGTATGAAGTTGCTGACATCGTGATACACGAACTCGAAATCCTGATTGCCGGCCAGGTGCGAAATATTGTCCTGCGTGCCAGTTATCAAGTTGTCCACAGCCACGACGCGATGACCACCGCTCAAGAATCGATCACACAAATGTGACCCGATGAATCCCGCTCCGCCTGTGATCAGTATACGCAAGTTTGACTATCTCCCCCTTGATTGGCTGGGCAAAGTTTACCACAAATGGAACGTCCAAAGCACGGCTTAGGTTTGCTCATTTTCAGGGTCGCTATTGGATGCCGCAGCAGGTGTAAGTCCACCTAGGCGCACGGTAGCCGCCAGAAGGAACATGAAAATAAATGCCAGATCGATGACAAAAATACTGTTGTCGATCAATCCATGTGCCAGAAGAGCGGTCATACTTCCCATCAGTCCCAAAACAATCGCGAAACCGATACTGTCACTGTTGCGCGTTCTGCTTAGTGTGAGCAGGGCGTATCGCCAGAATACGCCCTGGAGGATCAGAAAGAGGATCGGCCCGGCGATGCCCAGGCGGGTCCAAAGGTCCAAGACGAAGTTGTGCGGGTGCGAGAGATCCAAATCCCATATCGCATCCGGGCGCACGTATTCGCCGCTGTAAAAGTAGAGAAACTGGTCCAAGCCGATACCGGAAATCGGATGATTAAGTATGATTTCAATGGTGCTTTCCCAAAGGCGGAGACGAAGAAAACTGGTGCCACTGGTGAAGTCCAGTATGTTGGCAAAACGCGCCGAAACCTGCGTCAACAAGGCTATTCCTGCCAGACCTGCAGCACCGATTCCAAGGATTGGGATGAAAGCCTTTCGTTGAGCGTAACCTATCAGCACTACTGCGATTCCCAGCGGGATGCCGAGGAGAATCGCGCCGACACTTTGTGTCAATAGCGCGGTGATGCCCATGATGAGTAGCGCTGCTGCCCAGGTAAAGCGCAAGCGGAGACTTTGTCCGACCAGCAGAAGCGCCAGCGCGAAGGGTATTGCCCGGCCAAGCAATAAGCCAACATTATTGGGGGATCCATAGACTGAAATCAGTCGACGTGCGCCCTCTTCGGCAACAATAACATCATTTCCCGCAAAGAATTTTAGTAAACCAATGACGCTGACGATCAGAGAAGCGGCAACTAGCCCATAGATGCAATGCAAAATAGTACGCCTGGATGGACGCACGACTCGGAAGATAATATAGAAGAGCAATGGTTCAAAAATGAGTGTACGCAATTCATTCGTCGCAACATCCAGGCGGTTGGACCAGGAAAGCGATAGTATTGCGACAACGGCCATCGCGGCCACCGTAATGTCAATTAAAGTGATCTGATCACGCAACGCTTTGGCACGGAGAGGATAGTCACTGTTTGCCATTTGATACTGTTTACCCAGCCAAGCGAGGAGCCTAAAGAAAGCCGCGACTGACGTTATCAATATAAGGATTTCCACCATTGGAATGGCAAACTGGTACAACTCAACTGGTGAGAGAAAGAAGGGCGCCCAAAACAAAGTCAAAATCAAGCCTGTTTCCAAGCGATGAAAGCAAAGAACAAATAGAACCAGACCCGAAACAATTGTCAAGAGAAACGACGGTGTTAGGTACAAGATACCGCCCGTGGCCAAAGCGACCAGGATATTGATCTCGTCGCGTAGCAGCAGGCCAGGTCGGTGACTTGTCCATGTCCACAGCATAGCAAAGAGAAGCGCCAGCGATGCTACACTGCTTATCGCCAGATGCGCTGTTGCTGTCACACCGGCAAAAACCAGTCCGATCGGTGGAATCCAGCGGCGCCACGGTGCGGTCATGAAAGACAGTAACACGAGGGGAAGAGACAAGAGGATTGCGACGATTCCGAGCGCAATCTGCCGATCGAAGTCTGCCGCCAAATTGCCTGAACTCACGGCATAGCCGGCAATCGCCCAGCGGTCCCAGCCGCGGTCCGCCACTGCGCTCAAGGTGTGTGGACCCAGTGACAGGTCGCGCGCGATGCTTATCAGATTCTTCTCCGGACTGCGCGAATAGCTCCTGAGAAAGATATAGCTATTCCCATCCGAATCACGGGCTGTGGCGTTTGCCGGAACGCCGTCGACAGCGGGATAAAGGAAGGCAACATAGTCATCCTCTCGCAGAAGCATGGCGAGGTCTGTTCCGTAAAAGTTGAATTCGAACTGACTGTCGCTGGTCTCCAGCCAGCCGATATCCGCTCCCAACTCGCTGAATTGCCACACGCCACTATAACGGGCGTGCTGTGTGCGCGCATGGTATAGCCCATTTTGCGCTTTTGCTGGAAACGGATAGCGCTGCACGGCCGCCAGCAATTCTGACGGCCCATCGTCCTGGCGCGCCAGCGCGAATCCCCACTGTGCGCTTTCGGAGTCCACATTCGGCTGCCAATGGTGCAGGAACATGGCGCCGAGCCAGGGAAATTCGCGGTGGGCGCGATCGAAAGCTTGAAGCGTAAATGAGATCTGTTCGCCCGAGGTGACACTTCCCCAAATAGAAGCGTCGCCGGTCCATTCGCTGGGCAAGGCATTCCAACCCCAATTGCTCGCCCAAAGCGGTGTTCGCCCATCGTCGTGCGCCAGCATGATCTCTCGCAAGGCAACAATCCGGGAAAAGTTAAGCAAGTTGTCGTCAACGCGTCTATCCAGGGGAGACGTAGAGAACCCATAGGGCTTTCCCGCCACGATGTCCATCAACTCTGCGGCGCCCAGTTGATACATCGCGTCAAGATAAAGCAAGTCGCTGATGTTTTGACCACTAGTCTCGGTGGTCGGGGCCAAGGCCGCTGCGATAATGTTTGCCGCAGGGTCCGCCCTGCGGATTGACTCTTCACCAGCGGCAAGGAGCGCCACGTATTCAGCTGGCCTGGGCTGAAGCGATCCCCAGGCATCATCGAGATTTGGCTCGTCCCAAATCTGATAGTAGTCCACAAGGTCGCCATAGCGCCGCGCGAATGCTCCGGCAAAACGCGCGAAATCATCCAGGGATTGCGGCGGCGCAGTTTCCGTCACGTCTACTCCCGGCGGCTTGACACGTGCCCACACCGGGGTGTTCATAAGAACTATGACGGGTTCCAAGTGCGTGTATTCGCGCAATACATCAAAGATATCGTCCCATCGCGTCCAATCGTACTGGCCCCTGCGGGTTTCGATTTCATCCCAATAGACGAATTGCCGCAGCCACACGAATCCCGACTCGCTGATAAGGGAAAGATTCGCCGACAGGCTGTCAGGCTCATATTGGCGCAAATCAACGTTAACGCCTGGACGTGGCAACAAGAAAGGGAGGTTCTGATCCACAGTTGGATCGACATAGCCGCGAAGTTCGTAATCGCGCAATTGAAGCGTGCCGACGGTCGCTATCAGACTGCCTGAAAGCAAGATCAAACTGATAAGGACCAAGATCAATTGTCGCATTATCGTGCCCAAACCGGATTACTTGCGCCACCGTCAAAAGTTATCTGGTGGCCTTCGCCGGATTCAATCTCCACTAGCCAAATGTCACCCAAATATACGATAGCGATGTGCCTCGAATCCGGGCTCCAGCTCATGTCAGTTGCAGTCAAACCGAAATCGCTTCTGCGAATGCCCGGCTGATCGGCGCGTGGAAAGATGACACGTTGATTGCTACCGTCACGGTCGGCGACAACCAAATCGTATTCGCCATAAATGCTGTTGTAAGGTTCTCGCGCCTTTAACCAGGCCAGATAACCCTCGCTGCGCTCCGCATCCGGCACTGCTGGGTTCGGTGAAAAAGTTGGAGCGGCCCACATCCCAACCGCCTGAATCATCGTCGCTTTGAATTCGCCATTTGCGCCGAGCACTGCCAGGTCAAAAACAGGACTGGTTCCGGCAGGTTCGCTTGCCAGCGGGGCGCCATGCACAGTGGCGGAAATCAGATTACCGTCCTGGGACCACGACAACTGAGAAAGCCATACCCAGGAACCCGAAGTGTTAAAAGCTGAATACTCCAGCAATGTGACGCGTTGCCTGTCCTCGATCTCCACAACACCGACGGACTCAGCATTGACCCACGCTAGTCTGTCACCCCGTGGTGACCAAGCAAAGTCAGTACCCCACCATCCAAATGGTCCTCCCTCATGTTCACCAATGATCTCTTGTATGGAAAGTGTCCACCCGGTTTGGCGGCTGATCCGCATTAGCCACAGATTGTTTAGGGACTTCCATGGAGCCTGTCCCTGACCACGTTCGCCCGTCGAATATGCAATGGTATTGCTAGTTCGCGGACGCCATTCTGCATATAGGACATCGGTCGGCGCTAGCTTGATCGGAGCTTCGTCACCGTCAACGGATATCATCCAAAGCTCATTGAAGAATTTTTCTGTTGGTTCGCTGCTGACGGTGTAAAGGAGGTGGGAACTGTCGGCGCTCGGAGCGAATACCAGTGAGTCCAACCGCTCGGTCCTTCGCAACGGGCGCTTGTTGACCGCATCGTCGCGTATGGTCCAGGCAATACCGTTGTTGATGTAGCTTAGCCTGCCTGAAAACTCATATGGTTCGACCGATTGGGCGGGACCGACAATCACGATTTCATCCCGCGGCTCGGTGAGAATTGTGGGCTGGCCAATCGGGATACGCTGCGATTCCACATCGTTCTCCAAAACTGTGCGGTAACAAGCTTCCTGCAAGCCAGACCTACCGGCCTGGCTCAATTTTTGTTCGCCAGCGGCGATTCCCTCGTACGGGATCAGCTGACGCTGGAAGGGCAGGCTTTCGCGCTGGCAGACTTGCTCTTCACGGACGCGGCGCACGGTGACTAGCATTCCGTCTGCGAGTTGCAGGCTTAAGGGATGACTGACTCGATCCAGTTCACCTAAGACGATTTTAGCGTTCGCCAGCAATTCTTCGACAGATACATTGGAAACGTATGTGAATGTCTGCGTTCTCCCATCGGCCAGCAAGGATACGCTCACGGTAACTTCATTTATTGGCGCCCGACATGCGACCAGGACAAGCAACAACAACGACAGCGAGCAATTTCGAATCAAGGTTTTGGTCTCCTAGGAGTCCCTGGATGTTTCCTTCTATATCCTAGTCGATTTTCGTTTGAGGACAAATAAACGCGGATGCAAGCCGCTAAGCGTTATCTTGCTTTCCGAAATCGCGCGCCAATTTGATTGAGCGATGCATTTTCGCAGCAGATGGACTTCATGTGTCAGCATGATACAGACTGCATCTGGCTTGGAAACACGATCCGCTTCTCTCAAGGCAGCAGGGTAAAGGCGGAGATTGTCGGCATGTGAACCAACATACCCGCCAAAAGGCAGATCAGCATAGATTCGGTCAATAGAGTTTGAACGGAGGGGTGTGTGACCCGCGTCAGCATTCATAAGCGTGACGAAATTGGATACGGCGCTTGCTCTTAGATTACGAGAGGCAGCGTCCAGCATCAGCGGGCTATTGTCGATCGCGACCAGTAGGTCAGAATCCTTTATGAGGGCATGTTCAATGAGAATGGTTGCAGAACCGCAGCATAAGTTAAGGACTTTTTCCTGTCTTTCTTGCCGTTGGATCTGTGTCATTGCAGAGGCAACAGTTGCGTTCAGCGCGCCGGGCACGTTGACTTCGCGCCAATTTCGCTTTGAGAGTGGCCGCGGCGTTAGTCGGACCAGCACCTCCCAGCCACGTCGATCCGCTGGCCTTGCCAGGCGTAGAAAAAGTTCACCTTTGTTGTCTGCGTCTATTGGAACATCAAGCAACCCGGCTATTTCTTGCTTTAATCGAGCTAACACCGAAGAGTTGGCTCCCGCGGCGCCAATACCGAGGCTGGGTTGCTGCGAATCCCATTGGCCAATGGTGAACCGCAAAATATTGATCAGCCGCGTGAGATGCTGATGACCCAATAGAGCCTTGGGCCGGGGGATCTCGAATCGATGCACGCCATACATTGCGACTGTTAAACGAAGCGCTGAAAAAACCTGGGGACTTCCAGCAAAGCGAAAGCGAACGAAACCTGGTCTGGAGGTGACTAGGTTATGCGGAAGCACACCGTCGAACGAACGGAGTTCGTCAATTGCAAACGCTTCCAAACCGGGAATGCACTCCGCTTCATATTCGTCGGGCAGACTTTTCATATTGCGCTCGCGAAGCAATTCTTTCTTGCCGGGATCAATTATCTTTGAGATACACTCCGAAATAGCATGCGACGTACGCGACGTCGCAAAGGAGCCTTCGTACATATGCCGAATTTATCAGCCACGATATCACTATATCGCGGTGGTCTTCAGAGACAGGAACTATACACTACTTTTGTGTCCAGAATGCGGCTATGCGCTAGGTGACGGGAGTCAAGTGTTGTAAAATAGCGCGCAAGTCGTCCGAACAGCGCAAAGCGCGCTGTCAGTATGACGCTAGTTTTAAGGGAAGTCAGCAACCGGAGCCTCAATGAAGATCGCCATCCTCTTGTGCCTCGTGTTTTTTGCCACAGTCGTGAACGGCCAGGGCACCTCGCCCGCGGATTCGAGCAATGACCAAGCCTTGACTACCGAAACAACTGTGCCAGGCAACGACGATGTTGATGAAAGCACTGCTATAGCACCGACGCCCCCTTTCTTGCAAGATGATTTGCGACTGCTGGTTGGCAACGTGCAGCGACCCAATGGCATGATCTGGTTTGAGGATTATCTGTATACCGTCTGTAACGGCGACTGGACGATATACCGGGTTGATGATGAGAGCGGTGAAACGATCACTTACGTATTTGGCGTCAAGAATGGCCACAGCTTGCTCATGGAGAGTACCGATAACGGATTCGACATTTGGATTCCGGATCCAGACAGCGAGACGTTGTGGAAGGTCAATCAGGATCGGCTTGCTCCAGAAAGTATGTTAAGTGGGCTTAAAGCGCCATGGGGTATCGCCCGTATCGAGGATGCCTCCCTGCTGGTATCCGACACCAGAGCAAACGCAATCATTCAAATATCAAAGTCGGGTGAGGCAATTGCGATCGCGACTGAGTTGCGTTCGCCCACCGGCATCGCGGTCGACGAAAACCGGATTTATTTCGCCAACGGCGGCAGCGCGCGTCGTGGGATTGAATGGATCTTGATAGCGGACGACGGTACTTTCTCCGTTCCGAAACAACTGGTGACCGGCTTGCAAAATACAACCAATATCATGCTCGGAAGCGACGGGCTTCTTTACTTCGGTTACGCCTTGGGCACACGCGGCGTCATCGGACGTGTAGATCCTGAAATCTGTTTGGAGGACGGGTGTCGCGGAGACGAGACAGAAATGGTTGTCTTCTCGGATTTACCGGCACCGGTTTCGCTGACACTCTCGTCTGACCTGCGTATCTTCCTGCATAGCCGCTTTCGACCGGAGATATACTGGGTGCAGCTACCCGCTTGACGTAAAGGCGTTTGGGATGGTTGTGGTTACTCTGTGCTGTCGACAGCAAAGCGAAGATAATAATCGCTGACCTGGCTTGGCATTGACAAAGTCAGGAGCCAGCCGTTCTCGTCCGTAGACTGGTGGCGAATATACCCCCGCTCGTACAGCTTCGAATACTCACTGCCAGCTTGATAGGGCAATAGAACTTCAAGCGTGGTTTCTCGTTCTGCCAAGACTTCTCGCATTGTCAACAGTAGTTCGTCCATACCGGTTCCGTCTTTCGCGGAAACCGCGACGACGCTTCGATAGTTGTCGACGAGCGGCAGCTTTGGAAGGGGGCCGTTGAGCAGATCAGTCTTGTTTAACACAAGAATACGAGGCATACCGGCGGCATCGATTTCCGCCAAAGTATCTTCCACCGCATCAATATGCTGCAAGGCATTTGCATGGCTGATATCGACGACGTGCAATAGCAGATTGGCTTCTACGACCTCTTCCAGAGTCGCGCGGAATGCAGCAATCAATGTGGTCGGCAGTTTCTGGATGAAGCCGACGGTATCCGTAAGCAGGATATCGGCGTGATCGGGCAATTGAATACGCCGCGTCGTGGGATCCAGCGTCGCAAACAGTTGGTCGGCGGCATAAACATCGGAGTCCGACAGCGCATTTAGCACGCTTGATTTACCGGCGTTGGTATATCCCACCAGCGCAGCCAAAGGCAATCCGGAACCTCGACGCCGCTCACGGTGGAGACTGCGGTGCGAGCGTACTTGTTCGAGGGCTGCTTTGAGCTTTGTGATCTTCCGCGTGATCTCGCGACGATCGACTTCGAGTTGAGTTTCGCCGGGTCCCCGCAATCCAACGCCGCCGGAACCGCCACGCGCGCCCCCGCCCCCGGCTTGTCGCGCAAGGTGGGTCCACTGCCTAGTCAAGCGCGGCAAACGATATTCGTATTGTGCCAGTTCGACTTGCAACGCGCCTTCGCTGGTCCGAGCATGCTGCGCAAATATGTCCAGGATTAATGCCGATCGATCCAGTAGCCGGATCGTCTCGCCAAACTGCTTTTCCAGTTCCCTCTGGTGACGCGGCGACAATTCTTCGTCGAAAACGATGACGTTAACCCCAATAAGAGATATCTCATCGACAATCTCATTGACCTTACCGGAGCCGATAAAGGTTTTGGTATTGATCGTCCGCAGACGCTGAAACGTTTTCCCGACAACCTCCAAGCCTGCTGTCTTGGCGAGAAGAGCCAGCTCACTCAAGGAATCATCAACTGAAAACAGCGATGCCGCCTTGTGCACCTCGATTCCGACGAGATAGGCGCGTTCAGCCTGTTCATTGGTGATTAACTCAGGTTTCGACATGATGCTCCGTCTGGTTCAGTTCTAGATTTGCTTGAATCACCCGATCATCCAAATCCGCAAGAGCGGCAGACATTGCGTTTCGCGCGCGTTGGGCATAAGCCTGCTTGCGTTGCGCCTTGTTTTTGATCTTGATCGTCAGTGACGGTAGAATGCCCAGGTTTGCTTTCATGGGTTGAAATTCTTTTGGCGGGCTATTCGTTACGTAGTGACACAGGGCGCCCAACATGGTCTCTTGCGGTGGCACCCATTCGGACAAGCCAGCCAACTGACGCGACATATTGAGCGCGGCAATGAATCCCGTGGCGGTATTGCCAACGTAGCCTTCGATGCCGGTGATTTGACCCGCAAAATACAGATTCTGATTCTGACGAAACTGCATGGTTGCGTGCAGGAGTGCCGGCGCGTTCAAAAAAGTATTGCGGTGCATTTGTCCCATCCGTAAAAATTCGGCGTCTTCCAACCCCGGTACGAGCCTCAATATCTCTTTCTGCTGCTTCCAGCGGATGTTGGTTTGGAAACCAACGAGATTGTAGAGAGTGCCGGCGATGTTATCTTGCCGCAGTTGCACAACGGCGTAAGGACGACGACCTGTGTGCGGATCGGTCAAACCGACCGGACGCATTGGACCATATGCCAAGGTATCATCACCGCGTTTCGCCAACTGCTCGATCGGTACGCAGCCCTCAAAAAAGTTCGGGTCCTCGCGCTCGAAGTCGCGCAGTTCGATCGTCTCTGCACTTTGCAAGGCGTGAACGAAGCGCAGGTACTGATCCTTGTCCATTGGACAGTTGATATAGTCGCCGCTGGCATCCTCGCCTCTCCCGTAGCGATTTGCCGAGAAGGCTCGCTCCATATTGATGCTGCCGGCGTCAACAATGGGTGAGATGGCGTCGTAAAAGTATAAATAGTCCTCTCCCGTATATCGCGCGATCTCTTTGGCCATCGCCGGCGACGTCAAAGGACCTGTAGCGACGATCGTGGGTGTATGCCAGGGCAACTCGGTTACTTCCTCACGTTGGACCTCAACCTTAGGGTGCAAATACAATGCTTCGGTGACGCTTTCGGCAAACTTAGTTCGATCTACCGCCAAAGCGCCGCCGGCCGGCACCGCTGCCTCTTCGGCGCAGCGCAGAAGCAGCGAACCCAGCATTTTCATTTCCGCCTGCAAGATGCCGGTCGCGCGATCTGCCAACTTGGAACCGAGCGAATTGCTGCAGACCAATTCCGCCAGTCGGTCACTTACGTGCGCACCGGTCGATCGATGGGGCCGCATTTCGTAGAGCAATACGCTGTGGCCGCGCTCAGCCAGTTGCCAGGCGGCTTCACAACCGGCCAATCCGCCGCCGATCACTGTCACTTGTTGGTTCATTTATGCTCTCATCTTTTAGAGCCGACGGATAATGATTGAAGCATTTTGTCCGCCAAGGCCAAAACTGTTGGACATGAGTGTATTGATGCCGGGCACGTCGCGCGCGTCATTGGGTACATAGTCCAAATCGCATTCGGGGTCCGGCGTATCGTAGTTGACGGTCGGGTGCAAGATTTCGCGTTCTAGCGACATCAGACAGGCCGACAATTCCAGGGAACCGCATCCTGCCATGGCATGTCCAATCATGCTTTTGGTTGAACTCACTGGAATGTCGTATGCGTATTCGCCAAAGACCTGCTTGATCGCCTTCGTTTCAATCAAATCATTGGCAGCCGTCGAGGAGCCATGCGCATTGATGTATTCAATCTCGGTCGGCTCGACGCGAGCATCGTCCAATGCCCACTGCATGGCGCGCTGGGCGCCGGCGCCTTCGGGATCGGGCGCGGCAACGTGGTAGGCGTCGGAAGAGGACGAATAGCCCAGGATCTCGGCATAGATCGCTGCGCCGCGTTGAAGCGCATGTTCCAGGCTTTCGACAAGAAATACGGCGCCGCCCTCTCCCAAAACGAAGCCGGAGCGATCGGCATCAAATGGCCGACTGGCTGCCGCAGGATTGTCGTTATATTGACGGGTCAAGGCGCGCGTTGCGCTGAAGCCAGCGAGTATATAATCAAACATCACCGCGTCCACTGCGCCTGCCATCGCGACATCGCATCTGCCAAACTGAATCAGATCTGTCGCGGTGCCCACCGCTTGAACGCCTGTGGCGCAGGCGACAGATGGCGTCACCAAGGGACCGACAGCGCCCATCATGCGGCTGACATAATGAGAGGGCATGTTGGGGAGCGCGTTGATAATGCTCATCGGATTGGCGCGCTTGTGTTCGGAATTACGCCAATCGCGTATTCCAGATTCTCCGATTTCGTAGCTGCCGAGCGTCGTGCCCAATATAGTGGCTACCCGATGTCCGATCTGGGAAATCTCTTCAACTGTAAATCCGGCGTCTTCTACTGCTTGCGCGGCTGCCACGATGGCAAATTGCGAGGCGCGACCCATACGACGAGCCTGCTTGGAAGGAATGTATTGAGACGAATCAAAGTCTAGAACTTCGGCGCCGATTTTGACGTTCAAGTGTTCCGTCTCAACATTTTGCAGACGCCGTACTCCGGATCGTCCCTGGCCGATTGCATCCCAGAAATCGTCTTTTGTCCCCAACGGAGAGACGACGCCTAGCCCGGTGATAACAACTCGCTTGCGATTATGTCGTGTTAATTGCATCCTGAGAGACTCCGGTAGGGGACGACTCCTGCGAGATTCCATCACGGATCGCGTCAATCACGTTTTCCTGCACCGCAGTGCGCGCCTGTTTGATAGCGTTCTTGATGCCAGTTGCAGAGTTCTGACCGTGACCAATTATGACTACGCCATTAACTCCCAAAAGGGGCGCCCCGCCAATCTCGGAAGTATCAACCCTGCGCCGGATACGATTGAACGCTGGCCGCGCAAGAGCACCGCCAACCGTTGAAATCGGGTCGTTGCGGATTTCCTGGCGAATCAGTGTGGCAACATACTGTGCAGTTGCTTCAAACATTTTGAGCACGATGTTTCCGACGAAACCATCCATTACGATGACATCCGCGACCGAACCCATAAGTTGAACGGGTTCGACATTGCCGACGAAGTTCAGTTTGCTTCGGGTCAGTATATCCGCAGCTTCGCGAATGAGCAGGTTGCCTTTGGTATTTTCCGCGCCATTGGACAAAAGGGCAATGCGCGGCTGGGGATAACCGAGTACGCGCTGCGCATAGATACTTCCCATCACCGCAAACTGGGTGACCCATTCGGCTTTGACATCGGTATTGGCGCCAACGTCGAGAAAAATCATGCGATGATCATTGATCGGAAACAAAGCAGAAAGCACCGGTCTTTTGACACCATGAATCCGACGTAAGGTCTTCAATGTCGCGATCGCATGCACTGCGCCGGTATTGCCCATCGTGACAAAAGCGTCGACGTCACCCGTTTTGACAGCATCAAGCGCGACGAGAATTGACGAAGTCGCTTTCGACTTAAGAACGTCCGTCGGTTTCTCATCCATTGCGATATCGTGCGGCGCATGCAGTATCTCTACTTTGCCGTTGTTGACATCCAGCTTCTTTAATTCACTTTCGATTAAGGGCTGGTCGCCAACTAGCACAATGGTATCGCCAAACTCGTTTGCGGCCAGGACACCACCGGCGACGTCCACAACTGGACGGGAATCCGTACCCATCGCATCCACAGCAATGCGCATGTATCCATGACTTTCTCTGGAACAGCCAAATTCAACAGGACCCAATAATAAGGCAGGAAGTGGGCTCACTCAAGATCAATTAAGGACAATAGGGGAATGTGCAGAGGATTGACAATGGCAACGAAAACAAGTTATTATGCGCACCATGTTGCCCTGATGGCGGAACTGGCAGACGCGCACGGTTGAGGGCCGTGTCCCTAACGGGGTGGAGGTTCGAGTCCTCTTCAGGGCATCCTATCCGGCTTGCCGTTGTTGGCAAGCTTTTTTGTTGCGCACAATATGAAGCAGATGTAAACTGCCTTTGGAGAAACCGGGCCTTTAAGAAGGACACTTGCATGAGTGAATCCACCGACGCGATATTGCGCCGGGCGCACCAGTTGATTGAAGGCAATCAGCTTGAGCGAGCGCAAGAAGTATTGGCGCCTTTGCTTGAGACCGAGAGCAACAACCCGGCGGTATGGTGGGTATATTCTCATGCAGCTACCGACAGCGCAATCGGTCTCGCCGCGCTTGAACGTGTGCTGCAGTTGGATCAAACCTATCCCGGCGCTCGTGAACTCAAAGCGGATGCTCTATCCGCGCAAGGTCTTGTAGCGAGCGAACTGGACACTGAGTTCGAATTGGCGAGTGCCCACTCGTCACCGCTCGACGAAAACGGCATTGACGATTGGGAATCCATAAAACCCGCGGTCGAAGGTGTATCTACTGGTCCGCGAACGGGACGCGGTTTTGTGCTGATAATCGTGGCGCTCTTGGCTTTGGCATCTGGCGCCGTGCTTGTCCTATCGGGCGCCATAAATATCGATGAGATCGTGTCGCTGTTTACAGAACCGACAGACGAGCCAATCATTGTGGTTGCGGCGCCAACCGATGAAGCAACCGCTACCTCATTGCCCGTGCAGCCCGAATCGACTGACGAGCCGACCGTTGTGGCAACAGACATCGCGCCAACCGCCACCGGCGAACCCGCTGGAGAGCCAACGCCGCAGCCGACAGATGAAACGGAATCGCTGTCTGAGCCGACAATGGTCGCTACAATGTCTCCCTCAGCGGTAACGACATTCATCGAACGTGTCGCTGGGCAGCTCACTGACTTTTCGATAGACGAGTCTCAGAGCGCAGCAAGAGAGACACAACTCGGTATGACTATCGATATTCTCGTGTGTGCTGCGCCTGGGCCAGAATTCAACCTGCGGCTTAACGGCGTCATGGATGCAGCGGTAAGCGTACATGAGAGCATCCCCGCGCAAACCGAGGCCTTCGCGGTGAGCCTGGTCAATTGCGATGACCCAAACGCAAGTGTACGGACAATTGGAGTGGCGCGTAGCATCCTGGATGATTTCGCCGAGGGTGAGATAGACGCCAAAACGTTCCAGCGAGCTTGGCGCCCCTTAGCCTAATATTTTAGACATTTCCTTGTGTTCGATATGCTTAGTATCGAGCCTATGTAAATTGCCGTGAATGAATAGAATATCTTGTGGGCAACAGCCTGTGATTCGTCTTGCAACGCCGATTCCAATTGTGGCAAACAGCGGGACATGTGCATGCAGATATCAAGAGAAGCATCATGACGGACGGACGAAAAGTCATCAGCAAGAATCGCAAGGCGCACCGAGACTATTTGATCAATGATCGCTATGATGCCGGTATGGTGCTCTTGGGGTCGGAGATTAAATCGATTCGCGCGCATCGTATCAGCATTGGCGATGGCTTTGTGCAAGAGAAAGACCGCGAACTCTGGCTGATGAATACGCATATCGCCCCGTATGAGCAGGCGCGGCATTTCGGACATACCGATCCGCGGCGACCTCGTAAACTCTTGCTGCATCGACGCGAGATCAACCGGATCATTACTCGAATTCGGCAATACGGCATGACTGCTATTCCCTTGCAAGTCTATCTGGAGCGGGGGCGGGCAAAGGTTGAGATCGGCGTTGCAAAAGGCAAGCGACAGTATGACAAGCGCGCTGACTTGGCAAAACGCGATGCCGATCGCCAAATTGCGAGAGCGCTTAAGGAGCGTTAGTGGCCCGGCAGACGACACGACCGTTGAATGGCGTTCTGTAGAATGTTAGAATCGCCACACTTAAACAGGCCTTCCAGAGACTAAACCAAGCTATGGCAAACTCCAACAACCAGAAGCCCCGGGTATTGTCGGGGATTCAGCCTTCAGGCAACTTGACAATCGGTAACTACCTTGGCGCCTTGAAGCAGTGGGTCGAAGTCCAGCGGGACTATGATTGCTTTTATTGCGTGGTCGATCTTCACGCTATCACCGTTGCGCAGGATCCCGTCGAGCTGCGGCAGAAAACCCGCGAAAGCGCCGCCATGTATATTGCGGCAGGCATTGACCCTGAAGTCTCGACGATTTTTGTACAGTCGCACATTCCCGCACATTCCGAATTGGCTTGGATGATGACTTGTATGGCGCCGCTGGGATGGCTTCAGCGCATGACGCAGTTCAAGGACAAGGCGGCAAAGCAAAACCAGGACTCTATAGGCGCCGGCTTGCTCAGTTATCCTTCGCTGATGGCGGCCGATATTCTGCTTTATCACGCCAATCTGGTACCGGTAGGGGACGATCAACGGCAGCACCTCGAATTCACTCGCGATCTGGCACAGCGGTTCAACCATTTGTATGGCGAGACCTTTACATTGCCCGAGGTCATGACACCCAAAGCGGGCGCTCGGGTCATGGGTCTGGACAATCCAACGGCAAAAATGTCCAAGAGCGATGACTCGGAAAACCACGCCGTCTATCTGCTTGATGATTTGTCACGCGCCAGAAAAAAGATCATGCGTGCGGTCACCGATTCTTTTCGCGAGATCCGCTTCAGTGACGAACGGGAACGCGCCGGGGTCAACAATTTGCTGACCATTTATCAGGCGATCAGCAACGATTCGCGCGAGGTTATCGAGCAGGACTTCGCAGATAAGGGTTATGGCGACTTAAAGAAAGCTGTCGCTGAATCTGTTTTGTCGACGCTCGAGCCCTTGCAAGCGCGCTACAACGAACTGATGAACGAAGCGGGATATCTGGATTCTGTACTCAAGCTGGGTCGAGAGAAGGCGAGCGCAGTCGCGGAACAGACGCTGAAACTCGCGAAGGATCGCATGGGAATCCTGGCGCCATCTTGACCGTTGCTTTATGCTGAATTAAAATCTTTGCTCAAGCCCCATTCGTCTAGTGGCCTAGGACGTGGCCCTCTCAAGGCCAAAACAGGAGTTCGACTCTCCTATGGGGCACAAAAGGTGTGAACCCTAAACGCCGCAATTCTTTGCCGCAGCGATCCGGACGGTCCCGCCTGCACAATCTGACAAACCTCACCGTACAATATCAGCCGGCGCACGATTGATTTGGTCCTCAAGTTCCTCCCGAGTCACATAAACGGCATCGGATCTTTGCAGAGTGAATCATCATGCATCATCTGGACCGGATATATCAAATGTTAAGTCTATAGAAACAGATGTATAAAGAGTTAAATAGTGCTTACGCTTGTGATCTAGGAAGACTGAGACGAGATCCTCTGTCCGACAGCTTCCAGAATCCAGAATAGGAATTCATTGCGGATGACCTCTAGCTATTTGATCCCCGCTGGACAGGCTCGAACGGAGATTGTCATCAAGAAATCGCGATTCATAACGACTGTGCAACTTGCGGCCTCAGTTCAAGATGCTCGCGCTGTGATCGCGGGCGTGCGCGCCGAAATGCCGGATGCAAGTCACCACGTTTACGCGTTCCGCGTCGGCTTCGGAAATTCCGTGACGGAGGGAATGAGCGACGATGGCGAACCAAAGGGCACATCAGGCCCTCCCACTCTGGCGGTGGTTCGTGGTTCGGGCATAGGCGACATCGCGTTGGTGACCACTCGTTACTTTGGCGGAACCAAGCTAGGAACAGGTGGCTTGGTCCGCGCCTATACGGAGTCTGCGCAGGAAGCGTTGTCAATGTTGAAAACGGAGCTCAAAGTCGAGAAGCGAGTGGTCGGTCTAGAGATGCCCTATTCACTCTATGACATTGTCAAACGGCTGATCGCGACCTACCACGGAGAGATCCAGGAAGAAGAATTTGGTATCCAGGTCTTGATCATAGTGAGATTCGTCACTCATGATTTGTCGGCGTTTTCCGGGGACCTGCAGGAGCGCACCTCTGCGCAGGTTTCCGTGGTCAATCTGTCGTAACTTTAGTCTGGCATGCTCTCGGCGATGAAGCGCCTCAATTGCATCAGCGCGCCGTGTGATGGCGCAATACTCTCCGCCCGCTCGATGTATTGTTTGGCGTCCCCAAGCTGTCCGTTTTCAACCAAATAGCTCGCTGTTTGCGCCAACAACGAAACATTGTTGGGGAAATCGACAATCCCGGCATTCAACGTTTCGATGGCGTCTTCGCGCCTCATGCGAGACCACTGGCTCTGCGCCAAACTCAGGACGATGCGAGGATGGTTACCAGCTCGATTGTTTGCTTCGTTCAGCACCTCGATGGCACTGTCGCTATCTTGCCAGCTCAAATAGCAGCGTGACAATATGACATAGAGGTCAACCATTTTTGGAGCGATTTCAATGGCTTCTTCCAGCAGTTCCACATCGCTTTCGCGAATGGGACGCTTCGCATTTAGCAGTACTTTGATCTCGGCAAAACTCTGCTCAAAATCCGGTCGATCGGCATATAGTTCCAGCCTCTGCAATTCCAATTCCACTTCATCATCAATGTCTTCAATCGATTGCCTGCATTCTTGCAGTTGTTGCTTCGCCATTTCATAGTTGCCGTCGACTATCGCTAGTTGCGCGAGATTGGTATACGCGTAAAGATTCTCTTCGGCCTCGCTTATGGCATTTTGCAGGATTTCATACGCCGGCCTCAGCGGTTCGACATCGGCCAACCGTTCGATAATCTCGCCGACGTACATTGAGCTCTCATCACGTTTGACTAGGTGCTCGAAATACTCCCACAATTGAAGGTCTCCGATGTCAATCATGTACATCAATGACAATTGCAAAGCTTGCAGATTGTCTGGGTTCAGATCCAGCAGTCTTTTCAGCGCGTCGACGATCTCGCTGGGAATCTGTTGACCGTCTTCGATGTCCTCCGGATCAATCAACAGCACATCTTCGATCATCCAGTCGTTCGCTTCAGACATAATCAAGAGCTCGGCATACTTCCAGTACAATGCATGATGCTCGATTCCGGCTTCTAACGCTCGTTGGCAGGCGTCGATCGCGTCCGAAGCCATTCCGGCATCGAGACAGATCGAAATCAACGTATACCAGACGCTTGGTTCTGTATTATCTGCCACCAGATCCTCGAGCATCGCTACCGTGCCATCAACATAGCCCAACCTGCTCATGCCCAGCGCTGCCAGTGCCTTGCCTTGCGCGGCCGAGTCTTCGTCCCCAAACGCACGATCAATGTGAGGTACGATGACTTCGCCGATTTCCTCCAGACCCAATTGCATCACTTGCTGGCAAATCATCCCCAAGCACCAGTAGGCGAAACCAGTGCCAATCTGGCGACAGACTGCGGCCAGCGACAGGAATTGTGTCTCGATTTCGCCGGCCGGCCACTCGACACCCCAGTTGCTCAGATAAAGATCCAGATTCCATCCAAACACATCTTCGAGCATGCTATGAAGCACTGTAGATTCCTGTTCGAACTGAGGGTATCCAAGCGCGAGATGAAGTGGCTCCTGGTCAAACAGATTCGCCACAAGATCGGCGGCAACACTTGGCAGCGCCCCAATAAGCTCCGGTATACTCTGATAGCTGAAGGTCAGACGAGCTTCGACGTCCGTGTTGATCAAGCTCGTGTCGAGGTATAGTTGCAGTTTTGTCGTCGCCTCTTCAAAGATTGCGGACCCGTAGAGCGCCACGTTATCGTCGAGTCCTTCAAATTCCCAGTCCGCTGGTGTGAACTGGTAGTCTTCGCTGCTGATGTCGCTGTCGTCATCTTCCGCTTCGATCTTGGCAAAGCAGCGGTATACCTTGATTCCCGGACACTGCTCCAGCATGTAACAGAGACAGGATGCGATCCCCATCGCCAGGTCGGGCCTTCTATCGCAAATGATTGGATAGACGGCGATGCGATAGGGATCCTCAGTATTGATGGTGTCCGCGAGAATCGCTGTGCTGCCAAAAATCGAGGAAGCCGCTTGACCGGGGACAGCGCGCCGGCCTACCGACTTTATTCTCTCTGCTGCGTTCAACATATGTCGTGCCCCAATAAATACACCCCATCGGATGATGGGGTGTATTCTATCTGTAGTGCTGAAGATAAGCCAGAACGCTGTTTAGCCAGTTACAGGTACCTGACTAAAGTCGCCACGGAAGACAACGAAATCGTTGTTGAGCCAGCCTTGCCCAAAACTGCCCTGCACGCGATACCAGATGCGGTTGCTGGATAGACCGAGTACTGCAAGCGTCGTACCCCCTTGCACGCTAGTGATAACACCATGCGCAACACCCGGGCCGGAACGAATATTCAGCCGGGATGTATTGACCACTGCACGTGGCGTAGTACCCGTCAACACTGGCGACGTCTGAACGGGCGCATTTGTTGAACTCAAGCGAGAGAAATCGCCGCGAGTGACTGCGTAATAGGAATTGACCCATCCATTACCTGCAGGGCTCGCCACCTCGTACCAGAGCCGGTCGGCATGAATGGATATCACAGGTAATTCGGTCCCACCCCCTACTGATGTTAGAACAGGATGTCCAACACCAGGACCACTCCTGACATTGAGTCGATAAGTATTTACAACCAAACGAGGCGTACCTGCATCCGTTATTACAGGTATCGACGCTGTGTCGTCCGCCACCTCGGCGCCGACAGTTGGTATGCCGGAGAAATTGCCGCGGGCTACGGTATAATACGAATTTACCCAGCCTGTACCGGCCGTGCTGTTTACTTGATACCAGACGCGGCCCGAATCACGACCGGATACCGGCAACTCGGTGCCGCCGCTGACAGTGAGAATGACATGGTAACTTACGCCGGGACCGCTTCTTATATTCAAGTAGCTCACGTTCACCACAAGACGCGGACTGCCGGCCGGTATAGCGATCGTCGATTCAGGTTGAGTATCCCTCTGGGCGCCTACCGTGGGTACGCCAGTGAAATTCCCTCGTCCTACGGTATACTGAGTATTGACCCACCCTGTTCCTGCACCACTAGAGACTTGAAACCAGAGGCCTCCACTGTCCTTACCCATAACGGGCAACTGTGTGCCCCCGGCAACAGACGTGACAATACTGTAACCGACACCAGGTCCGCTGCGTACATTCAGTCGATGTGTATTGACAACTAGATGAGGCGCTGCTTGCGCTTGAATTACAGTTGGCAGTACTGCAAGCAGCATCAAGGCAAAAAGTCGAACAAGGCGCACGCGGTAACACATAATTGACTTCATCTTTCCTCCCCCAAAAAACGTTAATTCGCAAATGACACGCTTGATGTGTGAGCAACGCAAGTGTCAGAAGCATTTTCAGTATAGGATTAGTAAATATTTTGCGCAAACGATAATTGGCGCAGTAGAGGCGTTGACCGGAAGACTAATTTGTGGAACAGTTAAATTGACACCTTATCTGACCTATGTTAAACTGACGACGGATCTGAAACAGGGAGAGGAAAGACAATGGCGCTCGCTCAGCATACGCAGGCAGGAATTCAAGTAGAAAGTTCCGTACTGACGGTGACGCCGTCAGCAGTTTCCATCATTAAGAATCTGCTGGAACAGCGCGAGATTCCCGATCACGCCCTGCGGGTATTTGTGACAGGCGGTGGTTGTTCGGGCATGCAATACGGCATGGCGTTTCAGGAGTCTGCAGAGGCTGGCGATACCGTCGTATCAGCCGAAAGCGTCCGCCTGTTGGTTGATCCGACCAGTATGATGTATCTGCGCGGAGCAACGATCGATTATGTCGATACCTTGATCGGCGGGGGTTTTCGCATTGACAATCCCAACGCAGCTTCCAGTTGCGGCTGCGGACATTCCTTTAAGTCTTCTGATGATCAGAGCGGTGAAGCCACGGAAGGTTGTGGCACCTGCAGCAGCTATTAGATCAAGCGCAGTCCATCAGATTCAAAATTCTTCGCTAGAAGCGACCTTCTGGTGACTTTGCTAGGTCAGTTTGCCTCGACCGAATGTTATTGACGTATCAAGTTGATCAATAGTCCAATTAATCCGAATCCAGCAAGCATCACAATCGGAAACAGCGGCGGCAATTCCGACCGCTGAAGCGCGCGTCTATCGATTTCGTTTGTCATCTCTTGTCCGACATGGCTGGTCGGTATGAGTGCGGGCAAATCTGGTGGACGGGTAAAGGTTGGCAATGGAGAGGCAATTCTCTCTGACTCGGAACGTCCTGCCCGGCCATCAGCAGTGGAAACAACCAATATACGAGAATCCTCGCCTGAGTCCGCCGCCGCCCCGCCATCTCCAGCTTGAACGTTCTCATCGGCTGCTGCAATGACACTGATATCTGCAAAGTTCTCCACTACTTGAATGCGATTTAGATCACCCGTCACGTCTACCAATTCCCCGTAAACCCACGCTCTACCGTTTGGCGAGGGCTCATAGCCAAGTTCGTACCATTGAAAGTATCGCCGCAAAGCCGGATACAGAGTGCCAAAGGAAATCGTACCGAGTACATCACTATCAAGATTGGGAGCGGCTCGGACGTTAATGTTGCCGGCTGTTTCGGGCGCCTGCAAAAACGTCGGACCAGGCAATGTCACGGTAGGCGGAGCTGTTACAGTTGGGGGGAACGATTGGACTCCAAATGGTGTAGCGGTAACGAGTCTTACTGTGATCGGCGTGGCGGCTCGTGGCGCCTGTGCGCCCACGACAAAGTTTGGCGACACCAGGATGCACATGACTACAGTCGAGCTGAGGAACCGCAACAATTCTTGCACCTTGAATATTCAGGTCCAAAGCTTTTTACCATGATATTTGATTAATATTGGTATTTCTACCCTGCTCGGCAACCACACTGCGATTATCCTGTAGGTTGACCATGAATCCCTGGTACGGTTGATTTCTCAATCCGACAACCTGCCAACTGCTCATGACAAAGGCTGGAACGTTTCGCAAGGAAAGGCAATTGACACAGTCGGCAGGTATCCACTCCCCATTGTAGCGCCGGGCAATATGAAGATGAGTCGCTGTTGAATATCCGCCTTCGCAAGAGGGATAACCCAAAACCTCGCCCTCTTCTACGACCTGTCCTACGCTCACGGACTCCACGCGGCTGGTATGCAAATAAAGGATTGTCCAACCGCTGCCCTCGTTGCCATCAAGATCGAGATCCAAGACCACGACCCCGTTGGACAGTCTGGCGATTTTGCCGCGAGCAACAGCCGTTACCGGATAGGTGCTGGTATAACAGTGGGATACGGGAATTTCTTCTTGAGGCGGCGCGAAATCTACCGATGCCCAGGCGCTGCCAATGCCCCAGCCGCCATGGTACCCGCCCGTGAATAACCAAACCTTTCCCGGTCGAAACGGCAGGGTTAACTTTGGCTGAGTCAACGGGGCGGCGTCGCGCTCCTCGAAGTCCGCAAGCGGGTCATCAAACAAGGAGCGATACACGAGATAGAAGCCCTCGTCACTGACATCGTACTCCCAGCTTGATCCGGCGGTTAATCTGGCAAATACATGCTGGATCGCGGCGGAAGCGGCGTTTAGATCTTTGTGATAAAGCAGCCGATTACCGTCAGCGAATTCGACAATCTCGTCGCCGCGATACTTTTTGCCGTAATATCCATAATTGAGCTGGTCTGCCAGCCAAATCAGTTGGGCATATAACCCGGGTCGGTCAAGTCCGCCCGAGGTTTCTGGAGAAAACAACGGATATACCAATAGCTCTTCGGCAACATCAAGGCGTGAGACAAGCCCGGCTCGATATTCCAGGAAGGCAAGCAGGACACGCGGATCGACGCTGAAATCCAAAGACACTCGCTGAATGACTTCGCTTGCCGTCAAAGAGAGATCGACCGTACTGCCGTCTGCCTGCCGCGAGACAACAGTGCCACCCATTTTTCTTAGCACGCCAGCATGGGATTGAACAAACCCTTCAACATCGAAGGATTGCGCGTTAGTGGATCTCACCAGCCTCGTATCCGGCATTACGCGAAAAGATGGTCCAAATGAGTCGGGCGGCGGAGGCAGCTTGAGGACCTGCCCTACCTCAAGCAAGTCCGGGTTTTGCAACTGATTTGTCTCCATAAGGGTTTCAATCGAAAGGCCGTAAACGGCGGCAATCTGTGATAATGTATCGCCCCAGGCAACGACATGCTCGAAAACGACGGTTGAGGGTTGAGCGTTGACCGCCGCGATTCCCGAGCTCACGCTTGCGCTGGAAAAACGGGATGCAATCTGCGCAGGCAGTGTCGCGGTTGCAGACTTTATTTCGCGCATTTCCGCTTGGACTTCGTTGGGGGTGGGCAACGGATGGAGTCGCTCTGTCAATATTGTTGAGCTGGCAAAAGGCACATTTGTCGCAGTGGCCCTATACTCTCCACTAGCAGTTGCGGCTTGCGCAGGTAGTGCATCTTCTGTCGAGCCAGGAAAGCTACAACCTGAAACCACGAGACATAGTATCAAACTGGCAATGATGGACAGTCGCATTGGCATTGTTCGTCTGGTAGGGTTAATTTATCCGGCTATTGGGCGGTAGAGGCAACAAATGTATACTAATCCAGGAATAAAATACGCGAAACGTATTCAAGGAGTTTGTGATGGCTGGCGCCGAGGAAGTAAAGAATATTTTCCCAAACATGGTCGACAGATTCCTGCCAGAGAAGGCTGACGGCATAAATGCATCGATCCTCTTTGACCTTAGCGGAGACAACGGAGGCATGTTCTGGTTGAAGATTGGCGGTGGAACGATCGAACACGGCGAAGGCGAGATAAGCGATCCGGCCATGACCCTGAAGGCCAGCGCGGACGACTGGCACGCAGTCTCCACCGGCCAACTTAATGCCATGCAAGCGTTCATGACCGGCAAGCTCAAGATTCTGGGCGAGATGAGCCTGGCTATGAAGTTACAAACCATGTTTGAGCAATGATCTTATGTCGGCCGTTTCCCCGGATTACTGAATTCCTTCCCGGGCGATTGAGGAGCAAATGATACGGTTGAAAGACAGGGGCACAATTGTGTGCAGCTTGCGCCTACAAACTGTCAAACTCCAAGTCGAGCGATGACATACTCAGGCTGAAACTTGCGGCATCGACAGCCTCTTCAGCTGCTTCCTGGATTGCCCCGTCTTCATTTAACTCTGCCAGATCGCAAAGGATTTCGTAAGCGCGTTTTCCGCCGATCTCACCGAGCGCCCAAATAGCCATCAACTGAATCTCTCGGTCATCTCCGGCTATTAGGTCCCCGATCAATCGAACACTTTCTTCCAGTTGAAGCCATCCGCAGGCTTGAATTGATTCATAAACAATCTGGTTGTCGCTGCTTTCGAGCTCTTCAAGAACGATATCCCGCCATATCTTGTTGCATGTTCGGCCCATGGCATATATGGCGCTGATTTTTAACAAGTGGTTGCCGTCTTCATAGGCTTCCCGGATTAACCCTTCCGTGGTCGGAAGACTTGAGTTGCCTATCGCTTCCAGCGACCGGCTGCGTATTTCGATCGGCTCACGATCATCCTTAAATGTCGTTAGTGCCAACTGTTGCGCTTCGTGCGCATCTTGCGGCGGAATGTCCCCGTATTCTCCTAATAATATGAACCGACCCAAACCCGCCAAAGCCTGGGCACGCACTTCATAAGAAGTGTCATTTTGAGCCAGGTCCATAAGCTGCCGCATAGTTGAAACGGACTCGTCGGACCAAAGCAAATCGATCGCTGCGGCCCGAACAAAACTACTGTCGTTCGTCAGATTCCAAGATGCAAATGCGTCGAAATTCAGCCCAAAATCGGCTTCGCTGTTTTCGATAAGTAGTTTGAGGGTTCGGTGTTTGAAGGTCGCAGGCATGCCTCGCCATACAGGCGCCAACCGATCCAATTCAGGCTCGGACAAGTCGGATAATCCGTAGATCACGGTAGCCGAGTGAGTTGATGTATCAGACTGTGCCTCGCTTCGCAGTGCGCTGATGACTTCGGTCAACTCGGGCTTTCTAAAACCTAAGTCTTCATGCGCGTACTCCGCTTTTGTCATCGCTTTGCCTCGCTGAATTAAGTAATGCTGGGCGGATCCAAAAGATCAATGATCATGATGATCACTCCTAGGACAAGCAGTAGCATGATCCCGATCTGGTGGACACGGGCTTCAATCTTGGGATTGATTGGCTTACCGCGAAGCATCTCCAGCAAAACAAACACGATTCGGCCGCCGTCAAGCGCAGGTATTGGCAGCAGATTGCTGATCCCCAGGAAAATACTGATAAGCGCGATGAAGTTCAACATCAGAGCTGGACCCTCTTGCAAGCTGCGCTGGAGGAATTCGCCGCCAATCTTGCTAATGCCGATAATACTGATCGGTCGCGCATCTCTGCCGCTTAGTGACCCATCAATCAGCCGACCCGGTATCGAGGCAATTAACGCAAAAGTATTGCGCGTCGTCCGCAGGCTATGCGAAATTGCTGACGAAATCGTTTGAGGAATCAGTTCCGTTTTGTAACCCGCATTTGCAAAGCGAGTCTCGTCATGCAAACCGAACTGGGATCGAATTGCGACGCCGAGGCGGCCTTCTCCTTCCGGCGGGTTGACACGCGGCACAACACGTAGATCAATCGTCTGTCGTCCACCGTCGTCCTGGTCGCGCAGGAACGTCAAGCCCATGACGCGGCCTTCGTATTTGAGTGTTGTTTCCCTGAGCACTGCTACCGCGTCTCCTGTGGCCGGAATACGCGCTGAATTAATGTGCGTAACGAGATCTCCAGGTTGGATTCCTACCTCGAACGCAGGCGAATCCTCTTGCACGCCAACTACCTGCACGAAGGCATTTCGTTGTTCAAAACTTGGCCGGACAGTAACAGTATACGGCTCGGCCGTCTCTTGTCGCAGCAGCGAAAAGGTTATCGCATCCCCTCGGTACGATTCCAGAATCTCGTAAAATGCCTCGAAATCGTCGAAATGCTCGCCATTTATCATTTCGATGGCGTCACCGACTTCTGCAGAAGAATCCGCAAACAGAGAGCCGTCCGGTATTGCAACCAATTGTGCCAAACCACCAACTTCAATCGGCAAGCCAATTAATGCGACAACAGTGAAAAGTATCATGGCGGTGGCGAAATTCGCCAGCGCGCCCGCTGACATAAATAATATCCTCGCCAACGGAGGCGCTTCGTTTACTGACATCATTCGGCGGTCGTTGACGCCGCGCAATCGCAATTGCTCTCGCTCTGTCAGGTGTCTTACACCATGGTCCTGTCGCTCTTCCAATGTTTCGCGATCCCGCTTGACTTTGTCATCGCCGGCCGGACCGATCATGTCCTCGCCGAGCGGACGTACAAACCCGCCGATGGGAAGTAGGTTGATGGTGAATTCGGTTTCGCCCCACGTGAAAAGTCTTCCCAATCGAGGCGGGAATCCAATTCCGAATTCCAAGACATTAATGCCAACCAATTTGGCTGCAAAGAAGTGACCCAATTCGTGAATGATGATGGCGGGAATCAAGATGATTCCAAACGCTATCACTGCTAAAATGATGTCGCTACCTACTGCGGAGATGATCATGAATTATCACCTTGTTCTAGCTTCAGCTTACTTACATTATAGGGCTTACGGTCGAAATCGCGCAAGCAAGACTAATTCGTCCGGCCAATCGGATCCAATAGCTGCGCGCCTTTCCCAACAGACGAACGAATAACGTCGATACCCGGCTCTAGCGCTTGAAGCCGAATGGCAACCGTACTCGCATCGTCTTTTGCGCAGATGCAATGAACATTCGGGCCGGCATCCAGCGTATAACAGACTTGTAAGCCATCACGCCGCCACTCTTGAACCGCAAGCATGATTCTAAGGGACGTCGGCATCCAATAAAAAAGCGATGGCTTGCTTGTCATCATGACAGCATGCATCAGATTGCTATCTTCTTCTACTACGGATGCCAATTGCTCAAAGTCGCGTGCTAGAATGGCGCGCTTTGCGCCGGCAAGTCGATCGTGAGCGGTTTCGACCCGAACTGTTTGTAAGATGCTTGTATCAGCAGTGGCATGTCCTGTCGTTGAATCCACCCGCTTATGATCTCGGCTGATTACCGCGATCACATCTTCGATATTCCAGTATTCCGGACTTGCGAAAGATTCCGCGTAAGAGTCGTGATCCGTTCTGCCAGCGTACCATTCAACGAAACCGGCAGGAACCGAGCGTGAGGCAGAACCGGATCCCCGCCGGGCCATTGCGCTCAATTCCCGCTCTGAAAGCTGCTTGCCGAGTGCAGCCGTCGCCGCCAGGGTTAGCGCAGCAAACGCCGATGCCGATGAAGCAATTCCGGCACCCATTGGGAAGTTGTTGTTCGAAGATACCTCGGCATACAAGGTCGAACCGAGTTTTTGACGCAACATGTCAAGATGCGCGCAAACCCTTTGAAACGCAGCTGGCGTCGTGGGCTTGTCGTTGATCGTCAGATGATCTGCTTCCAATGACTCAGACCACTTTACTCTTGTCGTGGTATGCAAAGCTGCAAGATTCATACTAAGCGAAGAATTCGCCGGAAGCCGAATCGCAGCGTCCCTATTGCCCCAATACTTGACAAATGCAATATTCGAATGTGCTCTGGCGGTAGCAGACAGATCAGTGAACATAATTCCAAATCACAGACTAAGCTGTTACTGTGGTAAATGCATCTGGCAAAGCCGGACGATAACACTAAACTATTAGACCTGTCTACTGTCTAAGTAGTGAGGCCAATTTTGGACACGCTTAGCGCCCTAGTTCGGTCCATGCGCCCTCAACAATGGACGAAGAACGTCTTTTTTGTCTTTCCGGCGATTCTGTTCGACGCCAAGCTGTTGCAATCAGAATTACTGATTCGGGTCATCGCCGCTTCTGGATTGCTCGTTCTTGTCTCCGGCAGTGTCTACATCATCAACGACTTGATGGACCGGGAACAGGACAAAGCACATCCAAACAAACGTCATCGACCCATCGCTTCGGGCAGCCTTTCCGTCTCCGTCGCGCAACTGGCCGCCGCCGCCCTCGCCGTCGTTGCGTTGGCCCTGGCCTACGGCTTGGACTTCGAGCTATTTCTTCTGCTGGCTTTGTACTTGCTGCTCCAGATCGTGTATTCGCTGCGACTAAAACACGTCGCTTTGCTTGATGTACTTGTCGTCGCCGCCGGCTTCGTCATTCGTGTCATGGTGGGCGGCGTCGTCATTGACGTGGAAGTCTCGCCATGGCTGTACGCCTTTACAGGTTTGCTTGCATTATTCCTTGTGGTCGGGAAACGCCGTCAGGAGCTGGTCAAGCTTGGTGATCAAGCCGAAAATACGCGCCCGATCTTTCGGCAATACAACCTTCCCCTGCTCGACGACATGCTCAGACTTGTCACGACTTCGACGCTCATTACCTACATTTTGTATACAATTGAGGTCGAGACCATGACCAAGCATGGCGCCAACCTGGGCCTGATTACAGTGCCGTTTGTGCTATATGGCTTGCTACGCTATCTATACCTGCTCCATGTAGAAGAAACTGACAGCGCGCCAGAAGAAATTCTGCTCGCTGACAGACCAATCCAGATTACGGTTATGTTGGCCGGCGTCGCCTATTTCATTATCCTGTATGCCTTGTAAGAAGTCCCGATTCAATTCAAGCGCTCCAGCAAAGATTATCCTCTTTGGAGAGCACGCCGTTGTCTACGGTATACCGGCGATTGCCGCCCCGATTCCCTCCTTGCGCGCTTATGTTTCTGCCGAGCGCACGGACCAACCGCTCAGCATTCGGTCGCTCGAGCTTGACGAAAGTATTGCAATTGACTCGCCCGAACCTAGCGCGTCGGCACTCCCCATGCAACGGTTGCTGCGGCTGGCTTCCGAATATTTCGGCTTGAGCAATCCGAAAGGTGACCTTGCCATAAGATCGGACATCCCAATTGCGGGAGGGTTAGGAAGTGGCGCTGCCGTATCCGCCGCTGCTATCCGAGCCTTAGCCTCACTTTTTGGCCGAGAAATCACAAACGACGAATTGAACCGGCTAATATTCGAAGTAGAGAAGATTCACCACGGTACACCTAGCGGGATTGACAATACTGTCGTGGTTTATGAACGGCCAGTCTATTACAGAAAGGGAAACGAGCTTCGATTCTTGACTGTCGGGCAACGCTGCCATTTCGTGATTGCGGATACGGGACGCGCATCAATGACGCGTGAAGCCGTCAACCTCGTTCGTCAAGGTTATGACAAACAAGGATCAGAGACCGAGGCGATATTCCAGAAAATCAGCAGCGTTGTGGTCAACGCTCTAAGCGCTCTTGAGCGGGGCATGCATTCACAAGTTGGCGAATTAATGAGCGAGAACCATCTATTGCTCCAGCAGCTTGGGGTATCATCTAATGAACTGGACCAGCTTGTTGACGTCAGCGTTACGGCTGGAGCCATGGGAGCCAAGCTCTCGGGCGGCGGACTGGGAGGCAACATGATCGCCTTGGTAGACGCCTCCGGCGTAGAAGCGGTTAAGCGAGCGCTAGTCCTTGCGGGCGCGCTCAAAGTCATTGACTTTGAACTACGCTGAAAGCATGATCCGATATGACAACTTTTATTAAACTTGGTGGCTCGCTCATTACAGACAAGCACAAAGCGCGAACGTATCGGCAGGACGCCACTCGAATAATCGCTCGCCAGATCAAGACGGTATGGGAGACCGAGCCAGGCTTGCCCCTGGTCATCGGACATGGGAGTGGTTCTTTTGGGCACTTTGAAGCGAGATCTCATGACACAATTGCCGGGGCAACGACTGCGGAGCACTGGCTGGGTTTTGCCAAAGTCGCCGAGGCGGCCCTGGCGCTCAGCCACCTGCTTCTCGAAGAATTGATCCAGCAAGGATTGCCAGTAATGCGCTTTCAGCCTTCGTCGCTGATCAAATCAGCTAGTGGCAATATCGTGGAAATGCAAACAAGCTTGATCTCTCAAGCTTTGGAGCGCGGTCTCATCCCACTTGTACATGGGGACGTTGCTCTCGATAGTCAAATTGGCGGCACAATCATTTCTACCGAGCGCATATTTGTACACTTGGCTAAGTCGCTGCCCGTAAGCAGAATCATCCTGCTTGGCGAAGTCGATGGTGTCCTGGACGTGGACGGCAGCGTGATTTCGTCGATCACAGCCGCAAGTTTCCCATCGCTAAAGCCTGTCATGGGTCGCGCTTCTGGCGTTGATGTCACCGGCGGCATGCTGCAAAAGGTAGAAGAAATGTTGGCTCTGGTTGCGGCACATCCAGGTCTGGAGGTCGTAATTGCAAATGGCCGCCAGCCGAATGCGCTGACAAATCTGATTTGTCGTAATCAGCCAATGGGCACGAGAATCGCTAGACATCCCTAGATCAATTGCCGTTGAGCCGCAGGTTGTAGAGCAGTGGATAGAAGCCATACGCGTCAAAACGCAGGTCGCGCACGTCCGATTGTACTAGGCGCAGGCGCACACTCTCACGTATAGGCAAGATCAGTGCATTTGTCATGATATGTGCTTGAATGTCGTAATATTGGCTGCGCCGTGCGGTGGGATCTTGCTCTTCCGCTGCCCGTAGCAACAGGTCACTCAATGTAGTGTCCTCAGCTCTGGAACTCGCAAATATTGCTTGGCTTGAGAAAATGTTGCTAAGAATAGCGGGATCGAGCCCGTAACTCTCTACTGCCACCAAGTCGTGTTCGCCCGCCTGGATGATTTCGACGAGCCGTCCAAAGCCAGGAACCGAACTAACTTCGAGATGCACGCCAATTTGTCGCCATTGTTCACGAATGAACTCAATAACTTCGGGCAACTGTCCCCAAGGCGGCGCCGCAACTGAGAGCTTGAGTGGCAGGCCATCTCGTTCCAGGATACCGTCCGCATCCAAGTCTTGATATCCGCGTTGCGCAAGTACCTCTTGTGCGAGTCCCAGATCAAACGCCAGTTCGTTGACAAATCCAGTGTGCGAATATCCCGTGGAAACGGCGAGGGGCGCCCAGGCCACCGGTGAGTAATTGCCGAATACGTTGTTGGCAATGGCCACGCGATTGGTAGCGACAATCAACGCTCGCCTAACGTCTATATCATTGACGTGTTCGCGCTGGGTGTTGAATAGCAACTGGACCGCTTGTCCTGGAATTTCAACGGGCAAAACCTGGACACGACTGTTGCCGGCGAGGTTTACCGCCGTCTCAGGCTCAACGTCGTCGAGAATGTCGAACGACTCGTTGAGGACGCGTTGCGCAGTCGCGCTTTGTCCTTCCACTATGTAGAACTCGACCCGCAGAACCTCGCCGCCAATTATAGGAGAGTAGATTCCCGAATTAGTTTTGTAGTCGTCGAAGCGTCGCAAAACGATTCGGTCCCCAGGCAAGTACTTTTCCAGCGCGAAAGGCCCGGTTCCTGACTGATGGAACTGAAATCTTAAGCTATTGTATGATGCGAGCGCATGTTCGCTTGCCATGCCTAGAAAGGGCTGTGCCAAGCTGTCAAGCAAGGGAGCGAAGGGTGAATGAAAAATCAAACGAACCGTTTGCGCATCTACGACTTCGTAATGACTAACGGGACCAAGAAGACTTCGAGCGCGACGGGAAACGGTGGCTGGATCCAGGATCCGGTCTAAATTTGCTGCGACTGACGCCGCCGAGAAAGGCGTGCCGTCATGAAACCAGATATCGTCGCGTAAATGAAACGTATACACCAGCCCATCCGATGATTTGCTCCACGAGTTTGCCAAGCCGGGGAGGAAATCTCTCGTCCGCGCATCTCGATAAACGAGCGTATCATATAGCTGTCGGAAGATTATGCCGGCTTCGGGGAGTTCCGCAATGTGGGGATCCAGAATCGGGATATCTGCGGTTAGGGCATATTTGACGCAGCGGCTATCTTGCTCACATGGCACGGGGTCTCTGTCACTGACACAACTAGAAATGGCCGACATAATGCAGACTGCTACGGCCATAAAATAAAATTGATTCATTTCAAGTTTACCTTTTCCTGCAATGAGCTTACCATAAGCGCCGGTTGTGCGTAGCGACCTTCGAGGGAAACCCAGGCAGGTAAGGACATGCTCGTCAAATCGTCCATTCTTCGCAGGCGCCCGCATGATCAAAAGGATTCTGGTGTCTTCCTGCTGCGTTGCTTTCCATTTTACAAGTCCGTCACATTTGCGTAGCTTTTTGATATGATTGAATTGTTGCCGGGTGTTCTATTTTTGGTGCAGATGTGACGGAGGCTTATCAAGGGCTGTGGTCGTCCAGCGAGGACGCGCGCCTTAAGACAGTACCTGTATGGCGTGGTGTGGTGATACAGTTCGCCATGATAATCCCGCTCTGTCTACTCCTGGTTGTCTTATCGGAAGCGCTGGCACTGAAACCGGAAGACGATGTCAGCCGTATTCTCACAGCTGTTTTGCTTCTGTTTGTGCCTGGCGTTTGGTTAGCAGTCGCAGTAGCTCCGGAATCTCGAAGTACCCAGCCAAGGCGACGCCTGGTTGGCGTTGCTGTGCTCTCCGCTTTGGCGGCGGCTGCCGTCGGTCTGCCGCTCGTGCAGGATTTCTTTCGTGTAGAAGAGTGGTTGCCGCTGGAGACGGTATTCCGTCGGATCATTGGATTTGCTCTGACGGCTGGCGTAGTAGATGCCTGCTTAAGGTTTTTGATTCTGAGGTTCACTATATATCCAAACGAACTGCGAAGTCGTGGTGATGCTGTTGCCTATTGCATGGCGAGCGCAATAGGCTACGGCTCTTACCTCAATCTTGCAATGGTTTGGCAGCTTGAGCCATCACTGGCAATTGCGGCGGCCTATGTCCTGGCCAATCTTGCGATTCAATTTGCATCGGCAATGTTCATGGCTCTGGGCATTTCGGAATCCTATTTTGGCAACGCCTTTCCTCTTGTGCTTCCGATGAACCTGCTCGCCGCGGCGGCAACCACCGGGCTAATCACCCCGGTCTTCACTGGGGTAATGAGCGGACCACTTGGCACCGCGGGAAACGTAGATCGGCCACTCTTCGGCGTACTGTTTCTTGTTGCTGCAATATGTCTGACTGGAGCGCTGACCTTTTTCTTGTATAACGCGTCCGAGAGACGAGAACGAGAAGCGTTTGTGAGCAGCAGAGGCAATAATGGCGATTGATACGGGTAGTGCGGCGGCCAACTTGTTGACGCCGCGCCAGCGGTGGTCAATGGTCTTCAGTTTCCTATTGATAGGTGTCGGTCTGATCGCAGGCATAAACCTGCGGGACAGCAGCCTCAGCCAGTCACTGATTTACAGCAATGTCGAGGCAGGTATCACAGCGCGCTACCCTTTCCGCTGGCTCCTCGATGAAGGCGAAGACTACATTTTTCGCGTAGAGGACACTGCCCTACTGGGCTTCAACACGCTTATACAAGTCAGCACATTGCCAGTTGGGCCTAACACAACCGAGCGCAATCTTTTGGACCGTTTGACGCTTCGTCGTTCCCAGACGCTTATTGACTACACGGTACTCGGTTATGATATCTACGTATTGCCAGATGAAACGTCAGCGGTGACGATGTCATATTCATTCGTCTCTAGAGATTCGAGCCCCTTCCTGGAAGGCGTATCGTCGATTGTCGCAGGCCTGGACGTGCTCACGATCAGCCGCGGGCAAGCTGTCATCATTTCCTTTCGCGCCGACGCGAGTATATTTCAGCGTGAATTGGCAACTCTGGATCGGTTCATTCAAAGCCTTGAGTATTGACTATCGAAACGAAAACGCTCTCAAAACTTGCTCTTGGCGGACTGCTATTTTTGCTGTTGGCGACTTCATTTACATACGCCCAAACTGATCAAGATGCCATCAAACGGGCGACCGTCTTCGTTTATCAAGTACAAAGTCTAAGCAACGATCTGATCGTGAAGTGTGTCAGTTCAGGGACCTTAATCAGCGCGGATGGATTGATCGTTACCAGTGCCCATAGCGTCCTGCCAAGCCCCAGCTGCGACGGTGAAACGCTTATCATTTCAATGAACGTCGATTTGAACGAACCGCCCGTACCAAAATATCGCGCCGAGATCGCCAACGCCGACCAAGGTCTCGACATCGCGGTTCTGCGCATCACACGTGAACTCGACGGTCGCTTGATCGCTGCGGGCGCGCTTCCGGTACTTCCATTTGTTGAGATCGGCGCCTCGCCTGACATTATGATCGACGACAATATATTCGTCGCGGGTTATCGCGATCTGGGCAATCAAGCGGTTGCCATTGCTCGCGGTACGATCACGGCCTTCATCTCTGAACCACGTGGCGGTGCGCGCGCTTGGTTCAAGACTCGGGCCGAACTACCCGGGACCATGTCGGGAGGAGGCGCCTATGACAGCGCAGGACATTTAATTGGCATCCCGACCAGCGCAAAGTATGGTCGCCCGGCGGCTCAAGGTAGCTGTCGCTATATCGAAGATACCAATGCGGACGGACTTATCAACAACAGCGATCATTGCGTCCCCACTGGCGACTTTATCAGTACGATACGGCCGATTCGCTTGGCGCAACACCTGATACGCGGGGCTTCTCTGGATTTGCATGTAGAGATCCATACGGTGCCTGCCAGTGCGCTTCTTCCGGTCGACCCTCCCTCTGTCTCGCGACTCTTGTTTTCACCATCAGTGGTCGATGGATTACCTTCAACTGTCGTCGGTTCTCTGCCCGCGAATACCAACAGCCTATACTTGTTTTTTGACTACAGAAACATGACCCCTGAAGCGGTATACGAATTGCGAGTGACACGTGATGGCATACCGGACTCCACATTTAGCTTGCCAGCCGTGCACTGGAGTGGCGAGCAGAATGGTATGTGGTATATCGGCAGTCGCGATCAGCCGTGGCCAAACGGGACTTATCAGTTCACGCTGCTTATCAACGGCTTGGCGGCCGGCAGCCAGCAAATCGTCGTCGGTGGAGGTGCGGATGCTTCTGCCCGGTTTAGCAATATCGTATTTGGCTTGCTCGATAACCAGGCCAACCTTGTTGGCAACGGCTATATCTTGCCCGTAGGCACCATTGCGAACGCTCGATTTCTATTTGCCAATCTGGACAACGGAACACCATGGAGCACAATCTGGTATTACGGCGGTACGGAGGTCGGACGCACAAACGACCTATGGTCACATGGCGCAAATGGGTCTTACGTCGTTCAACTGCGACCGGTCGGCGGGCTGATTCCCGGTTCGTATCGGCTGGAACTCTACCTCGATCGCGTACTCTCCGCTACTTCGGAGTTTATCGTCGCCGGCAGTACTGGTGGCCCCTTGCCCGCTGTTTTCACTAACGGTCGTTATGCCTCGGCCTCAAGCGTGTTTGAAGCGAGAACTTCGGCAGCATCTTCAAGCTTTGCCGAAGCTGTCTCGTCCGTTTTTGCCCTTTTTGATTGGCAGCGGATCGCCGCGGGTACCGACTGGACGATTCGCTGGCTAGTTGATGATTTGCCATTTTATGAATCGACCAGTCCCTGGGTGACGGTAGAAAGTGGTTCCAACTTTGTGTTGTCTGTAGACTCACCGCCGGACGGAACATATGAATTGCAGTTGCTGGTGAATAATTTGCAAATATTGGCTATAGAAGGCACTGTTGGCATTGGGCAGCTGCCGATTGATCGTTTGGCAGAATTCGAAGGCACGTTGCTCAGTGGCCGCGTGCTGGATGCCGCAACCTTGAAAGGCATAGCCAGCGTAACAATTGTGTTGATCAGCGAGGACTATTCGGCAAACGAGTTTGAATGGAAGCAAGAACAAGTATTTGCCACATCAATGACTGACCGGAATGGGAACTTCCAGTTTGCCAGACCGCTGCTCGCCGACACGCCTTACAGCATCATCGTAGTTGCAGACCGGTACCTGCCAATTAGCGCAGACAGCTTCCAGTTTAAAGCCGACCAGCGCACGGCCGATATCACCATGGAATTGGTGCGCGGGTAGCTAAATGACAAAAAAGCGAAGGCTGGATGTTTTGCTGTTTGAACGTGACCTTGCAGACAGCCGCAACAAAGCTGCGGCCATGATTATGGCTGCCGAAGTGAATGTCGACGGCAAAGTTGTTGACAAACCTGGAACTTTATTCCCCGACACCGTGTCTATAAAATTAAAAGAGAAAAGGCGCTACGTCAGTCGCGGAGGATTAAAACTGGAAGCGGCGCTGCTCGAATTCAACATCGCCGCAAACGGCAAAGTTTGCGCCGATGTCGGCGCGAGCACTGGCGGATTCACGGACTGCCTGCTGCAATCGGGCGCTGCCCGAATCCACGCAATCGATGTCGGCAGCGGAATCCTCGACTATCGGATAAGACAGGATACGCGCGTTCGCCTGCTCGAACGGACTAATGCCCGGTATCTCGATTCTCTGGGAGAATTTGTCGAATTAGTCGTCGTGGACGTTTCATTTATCTCCCTGCGGCTGATATTGCCGTCCGTAAAACGATGGCTGTTTCCGCGATCTGATGTCGTTGTCCTTGTCAAACCACAGTTCGAAGCAGGCAAGTCGGATGTTGGCAAGGGCGGAATCGTCAAAGATCCTGCGGTGCACAAGCGCGTTCTTCAAGAAATAGGAAAATATGCCATTTCTCAAGGATTGTCGGTAAGAGATCTGATGCGGTCGCCGATTACCGGACAAAAGGGAAATATTGAATTCTTGATGTGGCTTCGCAATGACGAGGATAATGGAATCGACACCAATTATCTCGATACCATCCAGCGTTTGGTAGCTCCCAATCCTAGCTAGCCCTACACCGCCACCTGATAATCGATGATAATGAGTGCGCTACAGTCCGCAACAGAGACAACTATGAATATCGATTACATTCGCAACTTCTGCATCATAGCGCACGTCGATCACGGCAAAAGTACGCTGGCAGACCGCTTGCTGGAACTGACCAACACAGTTGCCGCGCGCGAGATGCAAGAGCAACTGCTGGACAGTATGGCGCTGGAACGCGAACGAGGCGTTACCATAAAAGCATCTGCAGTACGAATGCTTTACGACGCGGGGGACGGCAACCAATATACGATCAATCTAATTGACACTCCTGGCCACGTCGATTTCACCTACGAAGTGAGTAGAGCGTTGCAAGCCTGCGAAGGCGCGATTCTGGTCGTCGATGCCAGCCAGGGAATCGAAGCGCAGACGCTTTCTAATGTCTATCTGGCCTTGGAACAAGACTTGGAGATCATTCCAGTTATCAACAAGATCGATCTTCCCGCAGCACAGCCTGATGACGTAGCGCAAGAAGTCGAAGAGCTCTTGGGTACGTCAGCGACCGAAATGTCCTGCATTTCGGCCAAGAACGGCGTCGGCGTGCGTGACCTCCTGGAAAAAGTTCTGGCCGAAGTGCCTCCCCCATCAACCGATAGCGATGAGCCATTCCGCGCGCTGGTATTTGACTCGCACTACGATGTATACAAAGGGGTCATCGCGTACGTTCGCGTAATCGATGGCGCGATCAATCGGCGTCAGATGCTAAAGCTCTTCGCGACAAGCGCGCGTTTTGAGCCCGTGGAAATCGGTGTCTTCGACCCAGTCATGCGCCCCGTGGAAGCATTGCGCGCGGGAGAGGTGGGGTACATCGCTACTGGCTTGAAGACCGTCCAAGAATGTCGTGTTGGCGATACCATTACCTTGGCGAACAAAGGCAGCCAAACGCCCTTGCCTGGCTACAAGACGGTAAAGCCAATGGTGTTTGCCGGCATCTACCCTACCAATAACGAAGACTATGCCGATTTGCGTGATGCGCTTGACAAGCTGCAGCTCAACGACGCCTCGCTGGTCTTTCAACCGGAAACTTCACAAGCGCTTAATTTCGGTTTTCGGATGGGCTTTCTGGGTTTGTTCCACATGGAAATCGTGCAAGAGCGGCTGGAACGTGAATATGACCTGGACATCTTGGCGACTGCGCCAAGCGTCGAGTACCGGGTGCTACAAAATAACGGCGAGACGGTCTTGATAGACAGCCCGGCTCTCTTGCCCGAAGAGAACGCGGTAATCGAGATTCAGGAACCGTGGATGAAGATCCAGATCTACGTGCCGCAAACATATATTGGCGCGGTCATGGACTTGGTAATCAACAAGCGTGGTCTCTACGAAACTACGGAATATCTCGATACGTCGCGCGTAATCTTGCATTTCTCGATACCGCTGTCTGAAATCATCATCGACTTCTATGACAAACTCAAAAGTGTGACCCAGGGTTATGCCAGCCTCGACTATCAGTTTCAGGAATATCGGTCCGGCGACCTGGTCAAGGTTGACGTCTTGGTTAATGGTGAGCCTGTAGACGCTTTGGCGATGATTTGCCATCGCGACGACGCCTATCACCGGGGTCAACGCCTGGTTTCCAGGCTGAAAAAGCTGATTCCAAGGCAGATGTTCACTGTGCCAGTACAGGCTGCCGTCGGCAAACGGGTTATCTCACGCGCAAACGTCAAAGCGCTAAGAAAAGATGTGCTTGCAAAGTGTTATGGCGGAGATGTGACGCGGAAGAAAAAGCTGCTGGAAAAGCAGAAAAAAGGCAAAAAGCGCATGAAAATGATCGGCTCTGTTGAATTGCCGCAGGAGGCATTCATGGCGCTCTTGAGCCTGGATGAATAAACTTGTGCCCTAGTTACACCCTCTGTTTTCACTCTTGAGCATACGCCAGAGATTCGCAAGTCCCCAGCGCGACAACCAGTCGCGTGCCAGATTGGATCGCGCGCCGAATCCGTAGGCGCGATACGCTGTTCCACTGGCGGTCGCGATGGCGACGGCGCTGCCCTGCTCTACATCGGAATTGTCGTCCAGATCGGGATAGCTCAACAGGACGATGCAGGCATCCGCCCTTTTCTCTTGTCGAAAACGCTGCACCGCATCCACGGCACACTCACTCAATGAGTTTTCTACCGGATCCCGTTCCAGTTTTACGAATACCTCGTCTGGATGAGCAAATGTCTCCGAACTCACGAGCGAAAGTCCCGAATCAAGTCGCTCGCTGATGACGCCCGGCAAGCCGGCTTCCACAATGTGAATCGAAACGTGACACTCCTGAATCATTTGCGAAACCACGTCTTCCAGTGTCACATCGTCGGTACCGAAGACATGCTCACCGACTCGGTCACAAAGCCGTCGCTGCATCGCGTCCAAGAGAGACTCTGCCTCGTCTCGGTTTTTTGCCTTGGCAGTCAGACGGATATCGACACAGCCATGGTGCGCTGCCAGACCGACACTTGGATTGCGCTCGTTCAGAATATCCGCGCCGATCATATCATCTAGCGAACTCTCGCCGATACCAGCGGTCCGCAAAGTCCTGGCCACGATAATGCCCAGGTCGAACTTTCGAAGCAAAAACGGTACAACGGATTCGGTCAGCAAGTACTTCATTTCCCGCGGGACACCGGGCAGACTGATAATAATGCCTGCATCCGACTCGACAATGAAGGACGGCGCGGTGCCTACGGGATTCTCTATTAATATAGCGTCTTGCGGCAAGTAGGCTTGTTGCCGGTTGTTATCGGTCATGCGAACGCCGAATCCACGAAATCGTTCGGCGATGGTGTCAAATAACGATTGATGAAACTCCAAGGGTCGATCTGTGGCGTCGGCAATGGCTTGACGGGTCACGTCGTCTACAGTAGGTCCCAGCCCGCCGCATGTAATGACGATCCCCGCGCGGCTAAGGGCGGCCTCTATCGAATCTGCGATTCGTCCAAGGTTGTCGCCCACCGTTGTCATGACGTACACATTGACGCCGATGTTGCGCAACTGCCTCGCCATGAAGACCGAATTGGTATCAGTGATCTCCCCCAGAAGCAATTCCGTTCCGATTGCAATGATTTCTGCATTTGGGTTATCAGGCATGGTTTATTCGTTCTCCAGTGCAAATTTATGGAAATTTTACATCAATTCGCCAAATTGTTTGCAAAATCGGAAAAAACAGCTATAATTGCCACTACAAAAGTATTTTACTGTCAAGTAAGGTCTTTGTGCAGTTTTAACAGTATTTTCGTCTATCTTGCTATTCGATCGGAGGCTCTCGTGGCTGGTGTTACATTCATTCATGTTTCAAAGGATTTTGGCGATCAACGTGTTGTATCGGACTTGAACATTGAGGTCGCTGACAAGGAATTCCTGGTTTTCGTCGGACCATCTGGATGCGGAAAGTCGACGAGCTTGCGTATGCTCGCAGGTTTGGAAGAGATCACCGAAGGCGAAATCTTGATTGGCGACCGCGTCGTCAACAATGTCGCGCCGAAAGATCGCGATGTGGCTATGGTGTTCCAGAGTTACGCCTTGTATCCGCATATGACCGTATATGATAACATGGCTTTCGGTTTGAAGCTGCGTAAGACCCCCAAGAAGATCATCGACGAGCGAGTTCGCGAATCCGCAAACGAATTGGGTATCGGCCACTTGCTGGATCGTCGTCCTCGGCAACTGTCCGGTGGTCAGCGTCAACGTGTGGCGGTCGGCCGGGCAATTGTACGTGAGCCTGCCGTCTTCTTGATGGACGAGCCTCTTTCCAATCTTGACGCCAAGTTGCGCGTTGAGGCAAGGTCGTTTATCAGCCGGCTGCACCAACGCCTGGAAACAACCTTCATCTACGTGACGCATGACCAGGTCGAGGCCATGACCATGGGAACACGTATTTGTGTACTCAATGAAGGCAAATTGCAGCAGATCGATTCACCCTACAATTTGTATCACAATCCACAAAATGTTTTCGTCGCCGGTTTCATTGGCAGCCCATCTATGAACTTCTTTGATGCGACGCTCAGGCCAGATGGCGACAATATTGTTGTGGACTTGGGTGCTTTCAAGCTGCGCATGCCCGCTAGCAAGAATGCCACCTACAGCAGCCATGTTGGCTCAGAAGTTGTTTGCGGCATACGTCCGGAAGACGTTCATGACGCGAATTACTTGCCACAAGGCATAATCCCGGCCAGTCTCGCGTCCACTGTCGAGGTTGTAGAGCAGATGGGTAATGAAGTGATTATCTACCTCGAAAGTGGCGGAAAGAATTTCATAGCCCGTACCGATCCGCGGACCGATGCATCTGTTGGCAATGAAATGAACGTTACCTTCAATCTGGATAACATCCACATCTTTGATGCCGATACAGAAGTTTCGCTGGCATACGACGAGAAGCGCAAGGTTGCGTCGAACGTTTAGCAGTGTTCTTCAACAGCAATCAAAACAAAAGCCGCTTACACGAGCGGCTTTTGTTTTGCTTTGCGATGGCCTGGCCGACCCGCTAGAATACCGGGCGAAACTTGTATCCGTAGACGATCATACCTTGTGATCCGTCAGTCGTAAGCTTTCGGGTCACCATCTCTACGCGATCGCCAATCTGTACGGACCCATCGATATCGGTCAATTGCGCGGTCACCAGTTGTCCGTCATCAAGCTCCACCAATGCCAAGTAGAATGGCGCTTGCGATTCGAAATCCGCTGGTGGCTCCTGCAACAGGGTATAACTGTATATCCTGCCGCTAGTGACTAGTTGATCGCCCCTAACACGCGAATACTTCGTTTCCGGATCTTGCGATTCTTTGTCAAGCATCAAGCCGTTTCTGCTTTCAGCAAGGCGGCGCGACGCAGCGACAACTTCGGCGCCTCTTCAGTTCTGTGCCGGATAATACGCTTACGGCCTTCAGCCTCAGCACTTCTCATCAGGCGGTAGCGCAACTTGTTGTTGCGCCAATATTTAGCAACCCGCATCTCGATTCTCCTTATGCCCCCCAAACCAAGTACCCGCCATCACTGTACGTTCCACCGCCTATCAAAAGCTATCGTAATAGCAAATGACACTGTCAGAGCCTATCAGGCTACGTCCGGTTTTGTCTGCAGGATATGGGTGACCACCGTGCTTGCTAACCCACCGATGTTTTGGATGAGTGCCCGTCGGGCGTTCGGAACCTGGTTCGAGCCTGCAGCCTGGCGCAATTGCAGCACCGCTTCCACGGCTTGATAGATGCCAGTAGCTCCACTTGGATTTCCACGGCTCTTTAGGCCTCCGAAGGTGCTAAGCGGAAGATCGCCATCCAGTGATATGCTCGCTCCAGAGTCTGAAGCGAGAGCCCAAGCTTCGCCCCGACTGCTGTATCCCATGGCTTCCAGCGCAAGAGTTGTCATTATGGTATAGGCGTCATGCAGTTCCAGCAGGTCAATTTGCTCCCGCTCAATCTTGGCCTGTTCTAGCGCATGTGAAAACGACTTGGCGATGGCGGTCAAGTGCAAAGGGTCATCGCGATCCTGTAACATGAATCGGTCCGTAGCAACTGCGCCTGCACAGATATCTACCGGCCGAGGCACCATATCAGCGGCAAGGTCTGACCCAACCAATATGACGGCGGCCGCCCCGTCGCCATCTGGCGCACAATCGAACAAGCTTACCGGATCGGCTAGCATCGGGGCTTTAGCAAATGCCCCTTCACGCAATCTATTGCGATACATCGCCAAGGGATTGACGGCGCCGTTTTGATGTGCGTTGAAACTAAAGCCTTCAAAGTGTGACAGAGGCACGCCGTACTGGACCATGTACCGCCGCATCAACAGCGCGGCCAAGGCAGTTATTGTTACGCCGTTAACCGATTCCAGGTCGGCATCGAGACTGACGCTGCGCGCGCTGACACGAGCAGAACCAACGATGTCCGTCGCCTTTTCGACCCCGATGACCAAGGCGGACCTGACCAATCCTGATTCCAAAGCGAGACAAGCCGTCCGCAGCGCGACACCACCTGACGCATCGCCGGCCTCACATGTGAACGCCTCAATGCCGTGCAATCCCACTTCGTCGGCGATCAAGCTACCCAACTGTGTCTGCTGATTGTAAGTCGCTCCAAAGGCATTGCCGACGTACAAGGCGTCGACATTAGCGATTCCCGCATCTTCAAGCGCGTATCCGGCTGCTTCCGCGGCTAACTCCCGTATGCCCTTTGACCAGTGTTCGCGTACCGGGATCATGCCTACGCCGATGATCGATACATTCATATCTCTCTATTCCTTCAGCTTGTCGCGATATCGAACATAAGTGGCATAGTCAATTTGGGTACGGCGATCGATGTAATGGCGGACGGACGCCAAACCTTTCGGTTTCTTGTCAATCCTGTCTGTAACGAGCAAGTCAAATGCGTCCGAACCGGCGCCACTGCCATAACTCACCATGAGAATCCGGTCTCCCGGACGCGCTCGCTCGAGGATGGCGGTCAAACCGATCATGCACGAGCCTGAATAGACATTGCCAATTTCATTTGCGAGCAAGCCATCTGAAATCTGCTCCGTCGTAAAGCCAAGTGATTTTGCAGCGCGGACAGGAAACTTGACGTTGGGCTGATGAAAAACGGCATGTCTATAGTCATTTGCGCTACTTCCCATCATTTCCATTAGCGCGGAAGCGGCTGCCATCGTATGGGCGAAGTAGGCTGGTTCACCTGTAAAGCGATCTCCATGGCTGGGATACGTTTCACCGGACCTGCGCCAGAAATCGGGCGTATCGGTTACGTAACTATAGCTGGCTTGATACACGGCATAGCTTTCGTCCGCCGGTCCCAGTATGAACGCAGCGCCACCAGAGCCAGCTGTAAACTCCAGCGCATCGCCAGGTCTGCCTTGGGCAGTGTCCATGCCGATACTTAAGGTATAGCGCGCCATGCCGCTGCCGACGATCCCAATCGACGCTTGCACGGCTTCGGTACCCGCTTTGCAAGCGAACTCCCAATCTGCAGCCAGAATATTTGGTGACGCCCCAATACTTTCAGCGACGATCGTGCTTGAAGGCTTAACCGCGTAAGGGTGGCTCTCGCTGCCAACCCAAACCGCGCGAATATCTTCTGCGTCAATTTCGGCGCAGGCAATAGCGTTACGAGCCGCCTCGATGGACATAGTTATGACGTCTTCGTCTATGCCTGCCACTGCCTTTTCCTGTACCGGCGCAGCAGCGCGCCCGTTTGTCCATATTCGTGATATTTCGCGGCCGGGCAATCGATAGCGCGGTACGTATGAGCCATATCCGACGATGCCCACGCCTCGGTCCGGCTCCATTAGCCAATGTGAATCCTTGCTCATGTTCGTGACTTTCGTTGATTGACCAATTCTTTTGCACGCTGCAACCGAATCTTGCCTTCCGCTTCCATCTGTTGCGCAATCGCCGCTACGTCATTTGCATCCGCCCCGGCAGCACTTGCCAGCTGGCGGGCGTGCATGCGCATGTGCCCGCTTTGGATGCCATCGGTAGCCAACGCCCTCATTGCCGCCAGGTTTTGCGCAAGGCCCACGGCCGCCGCCACTTGCGCCAGTTGCCGCGCCGACTCAACCCCAAGAATCTTAAGCGCGGTTTGCGCCAGGCGATGGACACGTGTCGCTCCACCGACGATGCCGACCGCTAAAGGCATTTCAATTCGTCCTAGCAAGTCGCCTCGCTCGTTCTTCCACCAGCGAGAAAGGCTTGTATAGCGGCCGTCTCGCGCAGCGTAGGCATGGGCGCCTGCTTCGACTGCTCGCCAGTCGTTTCCTGTTGCGATCAGCAGCGCATCGACGCCGTTCATAATGCCTTTGTTGTGTGTGGCCGCGCGGTAGGGATCCAGTTCGGCGAACAATGCGGCCTCCAGAATCGCATCAACGACTTCAGGCCCGCTCGCATATTCGGTAATCAGGGCAGAGGCCGGAATGCAACCTTCGGCCCACGCTTTCCTGGTATCGGATAGGTTGCTGAGAATCCGAAGATTGACACGACCGCCGGTGATCCTTTCAATGAGTGGCGAGACATGTTCCAGCGCCGTATTGATGGCGTTCGCGCCCATTGCATCGCGCGTATCGTACGCGAGATGTACGACAATCATGTCTCCGACAGACGTATCAGTAAACGCGCGAGTCTGCACATCGACGGCTCCGCCTCCGCGCTGCTTGATGCTGCCTGCCCTTTCATTCGCTCTGTCGATGATCTCCGCCCTATGCTGCTCAATAGTCTCGACGGCGCGCGCCCTGTCCTGAACGTCGAGAAGTTGCATCTGGCCCGTCATTATTGACTCGTCGCTCGATGCCCGGAAGCCGCCACCCGCGCGGAATAGCTTTGCCGCAAAGCTGCAGGCGGCAACTACTGATGGTTCTTCGATGACCATGGGAATCAAATAGTTGATGTCATTGATCAAGAAGTTAGTGGCAACGCCAAAAGGCAAAGCATATCGTCCGATGACGTTTTCAATCATCAGATCCGCCTCTTGCAGAGACAGGCCGCCTTTTTCCAAGGCTTGCAGATCCTCGTCAGACAGCTCGCCCCAATCACGGACTATTGTCTGCCTCTCGGCTAGAGGCTGATTGTACAAGCCTGATAATGTTGATTGGCGTTTTCGCTGCATAGGGATCAGGTTACCCTTGGTCTGCTCGCAAAATCTATCACCGCTGTCGCGATAGCTATCAACTTTCGCGATGACAGAACCTGGCCCTGGACGTTGGAGGAAGTCTTTTTAGCACAAAGAAAAAAGCCCACGCTCGGGTGGACTTTGTCGCTGTAAAACCAGAACATCTAGTCTGGCAAAATGCGAGTGCCCATAAACGCATCCAACCAGATCACAAAAACAAGACCAATCGGGATTGAGGTAAAGAGGTAGTAGATAGTCCCATATTCTTCAATGGAGACGCCCTGTGGCGTCTGCACTGCGCTAAAGAGAGGCAGCATATCGAAGCCGACCGTAATGATCCCATAGCCAACGAGTAAACCAAGCACCATCGAGATCACCCAAACAACCAGGCGGCGAATCGTAAGACTTGACATATCTCGCTCCGTATAAGGGCTAGCTTAATGCCTGCTATTGTACGACGATTTGGCGGCAGTGCGCAAGTGAACGATTGCACAAGTACGGCCTTCGTGTGTCGATTATATGTTGTTAATCGTTGGCCAGCCTGTTACACTCTTGGAGATTCGATCACGCTCCAAAACGTTTGTTTCTTCGTTTCCACGCTACTGTCACAAGACCGGGAGAATAATGTGGCTGATTTATTTGACAAGCTAGCGGGATTCACGGTTGCCAGAGAAGCCATGGAGATGGGCATATACCCTTTCTTCCGCGCACTGAGCGATTCCGAAGGAACGACAGCGACCTTTGAAGACAAAGAAGTGGTTATGTTGGGATCCAACAATTATTTGGGCCTGACAACTGACAGCCGTGTTCAGGCTGCGGCTATCGAGGCGACGCAGCGTTATGGCACTAGTGTAACCGGATCGCGTTTCCTCAATGGCACTCTCGAATTGCACCTCGAGGCGGATCGGCGCTTGGCCGAGTTTGTCGGCAAAGAAGCTGCGCTGGTTTTTTCCACCGGATACCAGACGAATCTTGGGACTGTCTCTGCCCTACTCGGCAAGAACGACGTAGCGATATTAGACAAAGACGTACACGCGTCAGTGGTTGATGGCGTGTCTATGTCGCGCGGAATGATGAAACGCTTCAAACACAATGACGTCGATGACCTTGAGCGTGTATTGAGCCTGATACCGGATGAGCATGGCAAACTTGTCTTGGTCGACGGTGTCTATAGCATGGGCGGTGACTTCGCCCTGTTGCCACAGATCGTGGAAGTTTGCAAAAAATATGAGGCGCGTATTCTCGTTGATGACGCGCATGGTATCGGGGTGGCCGGTGGCGGCCGTGGAACAGCGGCGCATTTTGGCTTAACCGATCAAGTCGACCTAATAATGGGCACCTTTAGCAAAAGCTTCGCCTCGATTGGGGGATTCATCGCTGGGTCGGCGGATGTCATCCACTATATCCAGCATCACGCCCGTTCATTGATATTTTCCGCTGCATTGCCTGCCCCGAATCTGGCGGCGGTCCTGGTGGCGCTGGAAATCATCGAAAACGAACCTGAGCATGTACAGCAGGTTTGGAAAAACGCGGAATACATGCGCAAGGGTTTGAAAGAGCTCGGCTATGACACCTTCAATAGCCAGACGCCGATCATTCCCGTCAAGATTGGAGAGCAGTTTCGCACTGGCTTGACCTGGATGGCATTGATCGAAGAAGGCGTATACACCAACCCGGTCGTGCCGCCGGCAACGCCGCCAAATCAAGCCCTCTTGCGCACGAGCTATATCGCGACTCACCGCCAGAAGCACCTTGATCGCGCTTTAGTTGCCTTTGAAAGAGTAGGCAAAAACCTCGATTTGATCCCGGCTCGCGAGACCGTTTGAATTGAGTCGCTAGCAAGTCTCCCGGACTTGGCTAACGCCGGTTTAGGTACCAGAGACTATTAGTCTGCCGTCACCTGCTACAACATCGCCAATTATCGCCGCATTGTCTCCGTTTTGGTGTAAATCCTCGAGTAGGCCTGTTGCGCGTTCCGCCGCCAACGACATCAACAATCCGCCTGATGTCTGCGGATCGAATAATAGCGCCCGCCGATTCGCATCGCTGCTGTCCACAAATGACAGCCAAGGTGAAAAGTAGTCACGATTACGTTCCATGCCGCCGGGGAAAATGCCCCGGCTCGCATACTTCCTCGTGCCCGGCAGCCAGTCAAGCGACGCAAAGTTCAAGCGGAAATCAACTTGGCTCAAGCGAGCCATCTCATATGCATGACCAGCCAAGCCAAATCCTGTGATGTCAGTCATCGCACGCACGCCATGACGTTGCGCACACTCGGCCGCGCGACGGTTGAGACGAGACATCACGGCAACGGCGCTTTCGACATCCGCCGAGGAAGCCAGCCCGCGTTTCAAGGCAGTCGTAATGACACCCGTGCCCAAAGGCTTGCTCAAAACAAGTTTGTCGCCAGTTCTCGCGCCAGATTTGCGAATGATCTTGGCAACCGAAACCTCACCGGTCACTGACAAGCCGTATTTTGGCTCCTCATCGCTTATCGAGTGCCCGCCTGCGATAACCGCGCCGGATTCTCGGACCTTTTCGGCCCCACCGCGCAGGATTTCTTGAAGGATATCGAGACCGAGACTTTCCGGATAGGCGACTAGATTAATCGCGAGCAGAGGGCGTCCGCCCATCGCATATACATCACTTAGCGCATTGGCAGCGGCGATCGCGCCAAAATCGTATGGGGTATCGACGACGGGCGGGAAAAAATCTGTTGTGCTTATGATCGCACGTTCGTCGTCCAATTGGAAAACCGCGGCGTCATCCGGCTCTGACAGGCCGACCAAGACCTGCGGAAAGTCGGCAGGTATAAAGTTGTCACTGAGTGGCTGCAAAACTTGCGCCAAATCGCCCGGATTGAGCTTGGACGCTCAACCGGCACATTTGGCCAAGCTCGTCAGCTTGATTTCGCTTTCGCTCATCACGATCCGCCTTCCATACAAAAGGGCTCACTGTCTCGTGAGCCCTGTACGTGCAAGTCGGGGTACCCGGATTCGAACCGGGGACCTCTTACACCCCATGCAAGCGCGCTAGCCGGACTGCGCCATACCCCGAACATAACATTATCATAACACAGTTATGGCAATCTGCCACCTTTCGGTCGATGGCGGATACTACCTGAGACCTTACCTGTCGATCGGCAATACGCCATAAGTACATGACTCATAATCCTGACCGACTATGACCTGGTAGTCAGTTTGGCGCGCCGGGTCTGCCTGTGTCTCAACCTGTTTCCTGGTCATGTTCAGCGCCTTTGTGATACCCGGTACTAAACTCCCCTTGCTCGCAGCTACATAATCAACCAGCCGGCTCGATTCTACAGTCTCACCATTTGCTACCGGTCCAAGCGCCACGGAGTTGTAGCCATCCCAGCGCAATCGTTCGCTCGCAACCAGGTCCCAATACTCGTTGCCGGAACCGTTGTAAACGGCGATGGAAGGACCTGCCAATCCCACTTGGTTCTCCGACGGTGGTGTATAGAAGTCTCGCATTAGCTTCGTTACGGTTTCGTTTATTGGCAACAGGACAGATTCTCCGCTCGGCGTCCGCCAGTTCTGCGTATGGTATATGCGTCTAAAGGTGAAGTTTTGAATGCGGTCGAGATCAAGCTCGACCAAGTGTGGCAGAAGGCGCAGCATCGCGTCAAATGGAAAATTGGTATCGACTACCCCTTCCAGTTCGCCCCACAGCGAAGGCACTGTGCTGATTAACCCATTGCTGCGCGCCTTGCGCCACATAGCTCGCAACAGTAATTGTTGGCGACGTCCGCGGTCCAGATCATCTGTATAGCGACGGGTGCGGGCATACCACAATGCGTCAAACCCATCAAAGGTATAATATCCGACATTCAGCGTTCGCCAGTCATATGCGCTGTTTTCTGCAACGCCAGTTTCTGTCCGAGTGACTGGATAATAATCCCGGTACGTGCAATCGACCGCGATGTCTACGCCACCGAGGCGATCTATGATGGACTTGAAGCCGGAAAAATTGGCCAGTGCGTAATAATGCACGTTGATGCCAAAATTGTAAAAAATCGTTTGCCGCAAGAGGCCGAATCCTCCGCCAGGCTGCCAACCAATATTTCTGCCGATCCCGAACGCGGTGTTCAGCCGTCCCATTTTCCCGCTGGGAATGTAGACAAAGAGGTCTCGTGGCAAGTTTATCATCGATACTGTACCGGTTTCCGTGTTTAACGATGCGATGATCATGGTATCTGTCCGCACGAAATTGTCCTCTGTCAGCTCATCATCGCCGCCTAGGAGTATGACATTTACCAAATCGTAGTCGCGACGAACGACGGGTACCCGTGTGGGCACGGCAGTGCCGGAATGAACGAGACCCGCTCTTGGATCCGTGGGAAGGATTAGCCGAGGGAGATCTACAGGCTGGGGCGTTCCAGGAATGCCCGTAGCAACTGCTTCTGGCGATGGCGTAGGGGGACCTGGAGTACTGGTTAAGAATACCTGCTGCATCAAAAAGAGCCGGGATTCGTTCCGCAAACTGGCGCCGGATGCGTCTTCCGCCAGCGCTGTTCCTGTCGCCCGATATTCCTGCTGGCGAGCACTGCTGGTCGCGCCCATTTCACGCTGGCTATTCCAGAGATCCAAAACCTGAGACACTGTCCAGATCGTAGCCAGAAACAGGATAATGATGATCAGATAGAGGCTGAGTTTTAGCGATAGCCAAAGTAAGTTACGAAGATTTCGCATGGAGACTCCATAGTGTTACACGAGAAAAACTTACGCGACCCCAGAACCCTGATACTAGCGGATTGTAATGCTAGGGAGCCAGGAACAAAACAGGTATGTCGCAATAGCCATCTGTCGTAGGTTGGCCCGCTCTATCGACAATGCTAATACGTAGCCTGTGCAATCCAATGCCAAATATTTCGCTATTGAGTAACCCGAGAACATCGCTACTAACGGGTGCATATCCCTCAACATATTCGAAGTACTTATCCGACCAGGCGGGACGGATATCAATACGGTACATGGACGTTTCGTGTAGTACAACTGAGCCAATGACCTCGATTATCCCGCGAATCTCTTGCATGGCAACCGGCGAAGTGATTTGCGCCAACTCTGTTTCGCAACCGATCGCTTCTGGAGAATCGCTTTCGTTCGGAAATACAGGAATCGCTGTCGCCGGCGGAACGCTGGGGGTTGCAGGTAGCAGGAGGCTCTCCCCAGCCAATACGCCTCGGATCGGTTCAAAGCAGTTGCCTTCTTGAATCTCGACAAGACTTGTGTTGATGCTTTCGGCAATGGCAAGCAGGGTGTCGCCCACCGCAACTTGGTACGATTGCCAATCAGGCGCCGCTTCACACGATTCAGTTTCGACCGCCCGGACGAACCCAACCGCAGTCGGCGTTGGCACCAATCTTGAATAGACAAATGGTAACATCGACGCTGTGGCACTCGGTTGAATCGTAGGCGTCGCGGTGGGCTGTAGCACAGGATCGATTTCCGTGACATTCGTGGAAGGTGTCGCCGTTTGATCCATCGAAACAGCCTTTGTTGCAATTGCAGCTTCAGTTGCGCGTTCATCTGCTGTCGGCGTCAAACCGCTGCTCGCCGGCAAGGATTTCGTAACGGTTACCGGGATTTTGGTCACGGTTTCGGGGACAGCGGCCGTGACGGAGTTTTCTGGAGTCTCGAACGCCGCGCCGATCTCTGCGGGTGTCTGTGCAGGCACCTCCACGACAGCGGTGCGTCCAATTGTTGTCGGTGGAACACCTCTGATTGCCGATCCGGGTGTCGGGCTAGCTTCCGCAGTCGAAGCCGCCGTGGCAGCAGAAATCGTTGATGTTGCCGTCCTATGCACAAGGGCGGTACGGCTCGCCCGTATCTCGCGCTGAACGCTTGTCGCTGTCTCCACTATGTCCAGATTGGCGATTGGGCTAGGAATGTCCGTCGTGGTTGGCGAAGCAGTGGGAGTCTCGGTCGCCGTGCGCTTGACCAGAGCCGTGCGGCTCGCTCGAATATCGCGCTGGCTCGTTTCCGTTGTAGCCACAATATCGTCAGTTGTGGTGGGGCTCGGCAATTCCGTCGTGAATGGCAAAGCTGTGGGAGTTGCGGTCGCAGTACGCTTGGCCAGAGCCGTGCGACTCGCTCGAATATCAGGTTCTACGCTTGTTGCTGTCCCCGGAGCTTCGTCGGTCGCGGTGGACAATGGAACTTCGGTCGTGGTTGGCGAAGCGGCGGGAGTTGCGGACGCTGTGCGCTTGACCAGAGCCGTGCGACTCGCTCGAATATCAGGTTCCACGCTTGTCGCTGTCCCCGGAGCTTCGTCAGTCTCAGTGGACAATGGAACTTCGGTGATGGTTGCTGCAGCGGAATAGGTTGCGGTCGCCATGCGCTTGACAAGAGCCGTGCGACTCGCTTGAATCTCCGATTCTACGCTTATTGCTGTACCCGTAGCTTCACCAGTCTCGGTGGACAATGGAATTCCGGTGGTGGTTGCATCAGCGGCGAGAGTTGCGGTCGCTGTGCGCTTGACCAGAGCCGTGCGGCTCGCTCGAATCTCCGGTTCTACGTTTGTTGCTGTCCCCGGAGCTTCGTCAGTCGCGGCGGACAATGGAACTTCGGTCGTGGTAGGCGAAGCGGTGGGAGTTGCGGTCGCTGTACGCTTGGCCAAAGCCGTGCGACTCGCTCGAATATCGCGCTGGCTCGTTTGCGCTGTAACCACAATATCCTCAGTTGCGGTGGGGCTCGGAACTTCCGTGTCGGTTGGCGAAGCGGTGGGAGTTGCGGTCGCAGTGCGCTTGACCAAAGCCGTGCGGCTCGCTCGAATATCGCGCTGGCTCGTTTCCGTTGTAGCCACAATAGCGTCAGTTGTGGAGGGGCTCGGAACTTCGGTGGTGGTTGGCGAAGCGGTGGGAGTTTCGGTCGCTGTGCGCTGGATCAGAGCCGTTCGACTCGCTTGAATCTCCGATTCTACGCTTATAGCTGTACCCGTAGCTTCACCAGTCTCGGTGGACAATGGAATTCCGGTGGTGGTTGCATCAGCGGCGAGAGTTGCGGTCGCCATGCGCTTGGCCAGAGCCGTGCGACTCGCTCGGATATCGCGTTGGCTTGTTTCCGTTGTAGCCACAATATCGGCAGTTGCGGTGGGGCTCGGAACTTCCGTTTCGGTCGCTGCAGCGGTGGGAGTGGCGGTCGCTGTGCGCTTGACCAGAGCCGTGCGACTCGCTCGAATCTCAGGTTCTGCGCTTGTTGCAGTCGCCGTAACTTCGTCAGTCGCGGTGGACAATGGAACTTCGCTGATGGTTGGCGAAGCGGTATGCGTTGCGGTCGCTGTGCGCTTGATGAGAGCCGTGCGGCTCGCTCGAATCTCCGGTTCTACGCTTGTTGCAGTCCCAGAGACTTCGTTAGGCTCGGTGGACAATGGAATTCCGGTCGTGGTTGCTGCAGCGGTGGGAGTTGCGGTCGCCATGCGCTTGACAAGAGCCGTGCGACTCGCTTGAATCTCCGATTCTACGCTTATTGCTGTACCCGTAGCTTCACCAGTCTCGGTGGACAATGGAATTCCGGTGGTGGTTGCATCAGCGGCGAGAGTTGCGGTCGCCATGCGCTTGACAAGAGCCGTGCGACTCGCTCGGATATCGCGTTGGCTTGTTTCCGTTGTAGCCACAATATCGGCAGTTGCGGTGGGGCTCGGAAGTTCCGTTTCGGTCGCTGTGTGCTTGATGAGAGCCGTGCGGCTCGCTCGAATATCGCGCTGGCTTGTTTCCGTTGAAACCACAGTTTCCGCAGTTTCGGTGGGGCTCGGAACTTCGGTCTTGGTTGCAGCAGCGGCGGGAGTTGCGGTCGCTGTGCGCTTGGCCAGAGCCGTGCGACTCGCCCGGATATCGCGTTGGCTTGTTTCCGTTGTAGCCACAATATCGTCAGTTGCGGTGGGGCTCGGAACTTCCGTTTCGGTTGCAGCAGCGGTATGGGTCGCGGTTGCTGTGCGCTTAACCAGAGCCGTGCGACTCGCTCGAACATCGCGCTGGCTTGTTTCCGTTGTAACCACAAATTCGTCAGTTGCAGTGGGACTCGGCAATTCCGTCGTGAATGGCAAAGCGGTGGGAGTTGCGGTCGCTATGCGCTTGATCAGAGCTGTGCGACTTGCGCGAATATCGCGCTGGCTTGTTTCCGTCGTAAACACAGATTCCTCAGTTTCGGTGGGGCTCGGAACTGCGGTATCGGTTGCAGCAGCGGTATGAGTTGCGGTCGCCGTGCGCTTGACCAGAGCCGTGCGACTCGCTCGAATCTCAGGTTCTGCGCTTGTTGCAGTCGCCGTAACTTCGTCAGTCGCGGTGGACAATGGAACTTCGCTGATGGTTGGCGAAGCGGTATGCGTTGCGGTCGCTGTGCGCTTGACCAGAGCCGTGCGACTCGCTCGAATGTCGCGCTGGCTTGTTTCCGTTGAAACCGCAATATCGTCAGTTGCAGTCGGGCTCGGAACTGCGGTGCTGGTTGGCGAAGCGGTATGCGTTGCGGTCGCCGTGCGCTTGACCAAAGCCGTGCGGCTCGCTCGAATATCGCGCTGGCTTGTTTCTGTTGTTACCAGAGTTTCCTCAGTTTCGGTAGGACTTGGAACTTCCGTCGTGGTTGCAGCAGCGGGTAGGGTTGCGGTCGCTGTCCCTTTGACCTGAGCCGTTCGACTCGCTCTAATATCGCGCTGGCTTGATTCCGTTGTTACCACAATATCCTCAGTTTCGGTGGGGCTCGGAACTTCGGTCGCGGTTGCTACAGAGGTATGCGTTGCGGTCGCTGTGCGCTTGACGAGAACCGTGCGACTTGCTCGAATATCGCGCTGGCTTGTTTCCGTCGTAAACACAGATTCCTCAGTTTCGGTTGGGCTCGGAACTTTCGTTTCGGTTGCTGCAGCGGTATAGGTTGCGGTCGCTATGCGCTTGATCAGAGCTGTGCGACTCGCGCGAATATCGCGCTGGCTTGTTTCCGTCGTAAACACAGATTCCTCAGTTTCGGTGGGGCTCGGAATGTCCGTCTCGGTTGCTGCAGCGGTGGGAGTTGCGGTTGCTGTACGCTTGGCCAGAGCCGTGCGGCTCGCTCGAATCTCCGGTTCTACGTTTGTTGCTGTCCCAGAAACTTCGTCAGTCTCGGTGGACAATGGAATTCCGGTGGTGGTTGCATCAGCGGCGAGAGTTGCGGTCGCCATGCGCTTGACAAGAGCCGTGCGACTCGCTCGGATATCGCGTTGGCTTGTTTCCGTTGTAGCCACAATATCGGCAGTTGCGGTGGGGCTCGGAAGTTCCGTTTCGGTCGCTGTGTGCTTGATGAGAGCCGTGCGGCTCGCTCGAATATCGCGCTGGCTTGTTTCCGTTGAAACCACAGTTTCCGCAGTTTCGGTGGGGCTCGGAACTTCGGTCTTGGTTGCAGCAGCGGCGGGAGTTGCGGTCGCTGTGCGCTTGGCCAGAGCCGTGCGACTCGCCCGGATATCGCGTTGGCTTGTTTCCGTTGTAGCCACAATATCGTCAGTTGCGGTGGGGCTCGGAACTTCCGTTTCGGTTGCAGCAGCGGTATGGGTCGCGGTTGCTGTGCGCTTAACCAGAGCCGTGCGACTCGCTCGAACATCGCGCTGGCTTGTTTCCGTTGTAACCACAAATTCGTCAGTTGCAGTGGGACTCGGCAATTCCGTCGTGAATGGCAAAGCGGTGGGAGTTGCGGTCGCTATGCGCTTGATCAGAGCTGTGCGACTTGCGCGAATATCGCGCTGGCTTGTTTCCGTCGTAAACACAGATTCCTCAGTTTCGGTGGGGCTCGGAACTGCGGTATCGGTTGCAGCAGCGGTATGAGTTGCGGTCGCCGTGCGCTTGACCAGAGCCGTGCGACTCGCTCGAATCTCAGGTTCTGCGCTTGTTGCAGTCGCCGTAACTTCGTCAGTCGCGGTGGACAATGGAACTTCGCTGATGGTTGGCGAAGCGGTATGCGTTGCGGTCGCTGTGCGCTTGACCAGAGCCGTGCGACTCGCTCGAATGTCGCGCTGGCTTGTTTCCGTTGAAACCGCAATATCGTCAGTTGCAGTCGGGCTCGGAACTGCGGTGCTGGTTGGCGAAGCGGTATGCGTTGTAACCACAATATCGTCAGTTGCGGTGGGGCTCGGAACTGCGGTGGTGGTTGCTGCAGCGGTGGGAGTTGCGGTCGCTGTTCGCTTGGCCAGAGCCGTGCGGCTCGCTTGAATCTCAGGTTCCACGCTTGTTGCAGTCCCAGAGACTTCGTCAGTCTCGGTGGACAATGGAACTTCGCTGGGGGTTAGCGAAGCTGTGGGAGTTGCGGTCGCTGTGCGCTTGGCCAGAGCCGTGCGGCTCGCTCGAATCTCAGCTTCTACGCTTTTTGCAGTCTCCGGAGCTTCGTCGGTCGCGGTGGACAATGGAATTCTGGTGATGGTTGCAGCAGCGGTATGGGATGGGCTCGCTGTAAGCTTGACCAGCGCCGTGCGGCTCGCTTGAATCTCAGGCTCCACGCTTGTTGCAGTCTCCGAAACTTCGTCAGTCGCGGTAGACAATGGAACTACAGTCGTGGTAGGCGAAGCGGTGGAAGTTGCGGTCGCTGTGCGCTTGACCAGAGCCGTGCGGCTCGCTCGAATCTCTCGTTCTACGCTTGTTACAGTCTCCGGAGCTGCGTCGGTCGCGGTGGACAATGGAATTTTGGACGTGGTTGCAGCAGCGGTGGGAGTTGCGGTCGCTGTGCGCTTGGCCAGAGCCGTGCGGCTCGCTCGAATCTCCGGATCTACGCTTGTTGCTGTCCCAGAAACTTCGTCAGTCTCGGTGGACAATGGAATTTTGGACGTGGTTGCAGCAGCGGTGGGAGTTGCGGTCGCTGTCCGCTTAACCACAGCCGTGCGACTCGCTTGAATATCAGGTTCTACGCTTGTCGCAGTCTCCGAAACTTCGTCAGTCGCGGCAGACAATGGAACTTCCGTCGTGGTTGGCGAAGCGGTGGGAGTTGCGGTCGCTGTGTGCTTGATGAGAGCCGTGCGGCTCGCTCGAATCTCAGGCTCCACGCTTGTTGCAGTCTCCGAAACTTCGTCAGTCGCGGTAGACAATGGAACTACAGTCGTGGTAGGCGAAGCGGTGGAAGTTGTGGTCGCTGTGCGCTTGACCAGAGCCGTGCGGCTCGCTCGAATCTCTCGTTCTACGCTTGTTACAGTCTCCGGAGCTGCGTCGGTCGCGGTGGACAATGGAACTTCGATCGTGGTTGGCGAAGCGGCGGGAGTTGCGGACGCTGTGCGCTTGGCCAGAGCCGTTCGACTCGCTCGAATATCGCGCTGGCTCGTTTCTGTTGTTACCACAGTTTCCTCGCTTACGGTGGGGCTCGGAATGTCCGTCGTGGTTGCCGCAGCAGGTTGGGTTGCGGTCGCTGTCATTTTCACTGGAGCCGTGCGACTCGCTCGAATCTCAGGTTCTACGCTTGTTGCAGTCCCCGAAACTTCGTCAGTCGCGGTGGACAATGGAACTTCGCTGGGGGTTGGCGATGCGGTGGGAGTTGCGGTCGCTGTGCGCTTAACCAGAGCCGTGCGTCTTGCGCGAATATCGCGCTGGCTTGTTTCCGTTGTAACCACAATATCGTCAGTTGCGGTGAGGCTCGGAATGCCCGTCTCGGTTGCAGCAACTGTATGGGTTGCGGTCGCCGTGCGCTTGACCAGAGCCGTGCGACTCGCTCGAATATCGCGCTGGCTTGTTTCCGTTGTAACCACAATATCGTCAATTGCGGTGAGGCTCGGAATGCCCGTCTCGGTTGCAGCAACTGTATGGGTTGCGGTCGCCGTGCGCTTGACCAGAGCCGTGCGACTCGCGCGAATATCGCGCTGGCTTGTTTCCGCTGGACCCACAATTTCCGCGGTTTCGGTGGGGCTCGGCACTTCCGTCGCTGTGCGCTTGGCCAGAGCCGTGCGACTCGCCCGGATATCGCGTTGGCTTGTTTCCGTTGTAACCACAATATCCTCAGTTGCGGTGGGGCTCGGAACTTCCGTGTCGGTTGGCGAAGCGGTGGGAGTTGCGGTCGCAGTGCGCTTGACCAGAGCCGTGCGGCTCGCGCGAATATCGCGCTGGCTTGTTTCTGTTGTTACCAGAGTTTCCTCAGTTTCGGTGGGACTTGGAACTTCCGTCGTGGTTGGCGAAGCGGTGGGAGTTGCGGTCGCTGTACGCTTGGCCAAAGCCGTGCGACTCGCGCGAATATCGTGCTGGCTTGTTTCGGCTGACTCCCCAGTTTCTTCAGTCGTCGGGCTCGGAATGTCCGTCGTGGTTGCCGTAGCGGTAGGAGTTGTGGTCACTGTCCTTCTCAAGAGCGCCGTTCGACTCGCGGGAATCTCCGGTTCTGCGCTTGTTGCAGTCTCCGGAGCTTCGTCAGTCTCGGTGGACAATGGAATTCCGGTGGAGGTTGCATCAGCGGCGAGAGTTGCGGTCGCCGTGCGCTTGACCAGAGCCGTGCGACTCGCTCGAATATCGCGCTGGCTCGTTTCCGCTGGACCCACAATTTCCGCAGTTTCGGTGGGGCTCGGAATGGCAGTCGTGGTTGCATCAGCGGGTTGGGTTGCGGTTGCTGTGCGCTTGACCAAAGCCGTGCGGCTCGCTCGAATATCGCGCTGGCTTGTTTCTGTTGTTACCACAGTTTCCTCAGTTTCGGTGGGGTTCGGAAATCCCGTCGTGGTTGCAGCAGCGGGTTGGGTTGCGGTCGCTGTGCGCTTGGCCAGAGCCGTGCGGCTCGCGCGAATCTCCGGTTCTACGCTTGTTGCAGTTTCCGAAACTTCGTCAGTCGCCGTTGTGCTCGAAATGTCCGTCGCGGTCTCTGCAGCGGCGTGAGTTGCGGTCGCCGTCTTTTTCACCAGAGCCGTGCGACTCGCTTGAATCTCATGTTCTACGCTTGTTGCATTCCCCGAAACTTCGTCAGCCGCGGTTGGGCTCGGAATGTCCGTCTCGGTTGCTGCAGCGGTACGTGTTGCGGCCGCCGTCCTTTTCACTAGCGCCGTGCGACTCGCTCGAATCTCAGATTCTACGCTTGTTGCTGTCCCCGAAACTTCGCCAGTCGGGGTAGACAATGGAATTTCCGTCTTGGTTGGCGAAGCCGTGGGAGTTGCGGTCGCTGTGCGCTTGACCAGAGCCGTGCGACTCGCGCGAATATCGCGTTGGCTTGTTTCCGTTGTAGCCACAATATCGTTAGTTGCCGTGGGGCTCGGAACTTCCGTTTCGGTCGCTGCGGCAGGTTTGGTAGCGGTCGCTGTGCGCTTGACCAAAGCTGTGCGGCTCGCTCGAATCTCCGGTTCTAGGCTTGTTGCTGTCCCAGAAACTTCGTCAGTCATGGTGGACAATGGCACTTCGGTCGTGGTTGCAGCAGCGATTTGGGTTGCGGTAGCTGTCCTTTTCACTGGAGCCGTGAGACTCGCTTGAATCTCAGGTTCTACGCTTGTTGCAGTCCCAGAGACTTCGTCAGTCGCGGTGGACAATGGAACTTCGGTCTTGGTCGGCGATGCGGTGGGAGTTGCGGTAGCTGTGTGCTTGACTAGAGTCGTCACGGCCTCGTCCGTTTGCGTGGGCATCTTGGAGGAGGTTGCAACCGTCTCAATCTCCGTGGCCAGCAGTTTGACTACTGGCGTGCGTCTAATGGGCGCCGCAGTGCCTCTGGTCGCAGCAGGCTCCGTCGCAACGAGAGTATCGGTCGCCGGTTGGTCGACTTTCAGATCGACATCAGTTGGGCCAATACTGGAAACTGGCACAACTGTTGTCGTTCCATCGCGCGAGACAGACTTTTCGTCCGGCGAGTCCGTGGGCAGTATCGTTTCCGAGTCTATCTCTGGCGTAACTTGAGTTGGATTCTCAATCTCGTTGGGCTTTCGCGTTGAGAACGCGGTTGCGGCAGATGCGTCTTCAGTTGCTTTCTTCGCAAGCGCCGTCCGCTTTTCCGCTGTCGAGATAGCACGAATGTCGACAGGCGTTTCCGTCGCCCCTGCCGCCGTCGCGACAGGTGTTGCGCTTTCGCTCGGGAATGCGGAAGCGGAGCTGATGATTTCAGGCGAAGTTGTGCTTAGGGTTTCCGTAGCCGGTGGCAAATCACTCGCGATTGGCGCAATTGTCATAGGCGGCTGCGTCTCAGCGGCCGTCGTCGTTGGCGGTTCAACAGTGATTGTCACGGCAATTGCTGTGGCTGAAGGAAGCCCAGTTGCGACCGGCGTAGACGTCGGCGCAGGCAGGCTACGGGTAGAGATCGCTAGAAGAACTGCAAAAAGCAGTGCGAATATGAGAGCCGCCAATGCAAATAGCGCGACAACGAACTCATTGCCAATGTCGCGTTGCATGGCTATTCCTCGACTGTTGGCATCAGTCGCGTCGGTAAAGCGAGGTGAAAGACGCTGCCTTCGCCGGCTTTACTGTCGATCCACAGATCTCCAGCATGTGCGCGTGCAAAGGCTCTGGCAACTGTCATTCCAACACCGGTATCGCTGAGTCCTTCAATCTTGGGGTTTTCGTGCAGATACTTGCGGGCAAAGACACGAGGCAGATCATTTGCTGAGATTCCGCCACCGTAGTCTTTAATACTTATTCGAATCGTTTCGACGGCCAGGTCACGTTCTGGCGACTGCATCGAAACCAACGCCACCGTAACCAAGACGGGCGCTCCTTCAGCAGAAACATCACATGCGTTTCGAAGCAGGTGAAGCAAGACTTGCTTAATGCAATCCGGATCTACGGCGATTCTTGGCAGATCATCGTCGACAGTCAATTCGAGCGCTAGTCGCTTATCACGGATATTAGCGGACAGCGAATTGACTGTCTCATCCAGCAGTTCCACGAGATCAACTTCTTCATACGACAATACAAAGCTGACATGATCGTCGTGCTTTTGGCTCATCAATTCTTCGAGCATGTCCGTCAGCCGTCCCAAATTTAAGGAGACGCGCTGCAAGACTTCGTGTTGCGCCGCGCCAAGTATCCCTATCGACTCCTTCAACAGAATATCCGTGCATTCCGATATCGCCGTTAAGGGAGCCTGTATTGCGCGAACAAGCCCAAACGTTTCTTCCATATCGGCGAGCCGGTTTGCCGATGTAGCTCCTTCGCTTTGGTCATTTTTCTCCAGTTGAACCTGGTGAGCGGCCGTCAGGGCGGCTTGCGCGTCACCGAGTTCCAGCGTTAGCTTCTCCCGCTGTTCATTCAACAGCGAAACTGTATCTTGCAGTTCCTGCAGCCGCGCTCGGAGCGCAGCCTCACCGGACGATTCCGCAGATTCGGACAAGGATTCAGCCAAACGCGCGGTTAATTGATCGCGAATACGAAGAAGGTTGTCTCTTTCGCTAGAAAGGCCAGCGATGCCGCGTTGCAATTGCGTCCGCTGTTGAAAGCCTGTCTCGAGCTGAGCTTGCATATTTCGTATTCGACTTTCTAGTTCGCGATTGTCGTTGTCACGAGATTCGAACCGCCCCAGAATGTCTTGGTAGTCGCGCCGCATTTCTTCGCGCAGGTTTAGCAGCGAATCGTGATCCGCGCTCAAGCGTTTCAGTTGATGTTGCAAAACATCATGGGTTCGGCCATCACCTTCGACGAGTTTGGCGTTTTCACTTGCCAGGATATCGCGCTCATGCCAAATCTCAGCGGCCCCGCGTTTCAAGGCCTTTCGCTCGGCATAGAGTTGGATGAGCACCTGTGTCATGCTGCTCAGTTCGACTTCTACGCCCAGCGTTCGCAGTTTCGTCACAATAGCGGTCAATCGCCGTTGCAATTGCTCGCGCTCCATTTCTAATTGGCGGGTTTCGGCAGAAAGCTGTTCGAGAATCGCATTCGGATCAGTGGCGGAAATCGACTCGTTCTGGGCTCGCAGATTGTTGATTTGACGTCGCAGTTGATCGCAAACTGTTGACTGGAGGTTTTGGGTCTTTTGGGCGTATTCTCGTATGACTTGCGCCAAGGCATCGTCGCTAACGGCACTGTAGACTTGCACGACGGTTTCGGCGTCCAAGACCAGTTTGGCATGCGCGCCGCATCGTTCCATAAGTTGAGATTGCTCATCGAACACGGTGGTTATCTGTTGCGATACGGCAACATCGTCGATTCGGTCACTCAAGTTGTTCAACATTGCGATCCGCTCGTTGTGCAATTGCGCGCGTAAGTCGGCAATTTGCAGGCGGCGCCTCACTATTTGACCCGCGCTATCTTCCAGGCTAGCTGCCAACTCACGGCGAGCCTTTTCTCGCATCTCGCTGCCATCATCTCGCGACGGCACTCGATCTAAAATGGACTGTATGGCGTGCTCTTCCGCCAGAAATGCCGCAGCCTCAGCATCAAAGCTCCAAGCCAGGATATGACCGGCCATTTGGCAAAGATCGCCCAAAACTGCACGTTGCTGACGAGAAAACTCCCTTTGTCGATAAGGCATACAAGCAAGCATCAAAGCCAGGACTTCATCGTTAACAGATATTGGCTGAACATACACCGTACCGGTAGCGCCGACATTCAAACTACGGAATAGCGCTTCAACTTCTTGGCTATGTTGATCAGGTTCAAGAATCCTTTGTTCGCGTCGCATCGCAGCGTCAACTAATGTAGGCTGACTGCCCAGATTTAGAGTCATGTCATCGAGACTCTTCCCGGTCACCGCGTCAAGGCCGGCGATGATGTTGGCATAATCTTCACCTTCTATGCGGAGCAACATGCAGACTTCGGCGTCCAATAGCTCGAGGGCAGTAGCGACCACCTGCTGCGGGATTCCAGAGTTCTCCCGCGTATCCATCATCATGCCCAGCGCCCTCACCAAATGACCTTGCTCAACGGGTCCTTGCGATGGGACACCTTGCGCGGACGCGTCAGGCTCCTCAATAATAAGCGCGTCCAATCCTGGTCCCGGCGCAACAGCTCCCCCATGGACAGACCTAGGATGTGATGTTGGCTCGATTCCTTGATCCAGGCCATGCTCGAGCGCTGCAACAAAATGCCGATGTATGACCACCGGCACTAATGCAAGCGCAGCGAGATAGGCCCAGCGAGCGCTTCCAAGATAACTCCCTGTCACCCCGGATTCTACGAATTGCCAAGTATCCCATCCGTTGCCCAAAACAATTAGAAGAAAGAAAAGACACTTTAGAGGCGCATCGACAATTCGCCCGATATTGAATAGGGCAGCCAAAAACCCGAATAGCCCGATGGCTACAGTTAATCCAGACCATATTGGCGCCAGATCGCTTGCATTGAACATCACGTCTGTTTCAAATTCGCGAAACCATTCGTTGACGGTGTGAGCAAACAGGATCAGGATTAGGATAATCGCTACTGTCAACAAGAGGTTTGCGCGCACGCCCCGTTTCGCATCGCTTGAAACAAGGAACGCCCAAGAGATAATCACAATCGAGAGAGTCTGTGCTAGCCTCTCCAAAGGAGGCATAAGCAAGGACGGTTCATATGATGAAACCAGAGAGAATAATGCGGCCACCATCATCGCTATCCAAGTGCCTACCAAAGCGATAGATGCAAGAGAATAACGCCGTGACGATACTTCAGCCGGAAAGCGTGATCGGTAACCAATGGCTAGGAACAGCGTGGCTTGGCTCAGCCCGAATACCAGCAGAAAGAATAACAGGTCCCCGGGTGATTCTACTAAGAGGTCAAGAAATTCAAGCGGAATCCGCGGCAACTGGCACCATCCATACGCGAGCTAAAGCTTTCCCTGGTGTAGCCACAAGTCTTAACGGAAAGGGAATGCAACCTACCGTGAACACAATATCCCCCAAACTGTGCGCTTGGTGGCAGTTTATTTGACTAATAATTATATCACAGCGCGAAGCGACGGGATTGGCAGAGCGATGCAAATAGTGGACCGTAAAGGCTAGCCAGTTGCTGCAGTTTATTCGCTCCCAGTTCGCTGTATCACCGCTGCGATTCTACCTGTCACAAGATTGCGTTGCGATGTTTGCTGTTGACGATCCTAGTGGGTAAGGCTATGCTCGTGGGGAATCCAGTCCTACGAGTCCAATTCCCGTGTCCCGTAATTTCGCGGCGTTGATCCGCCGGTTTCCCGTCCTCATTCGCCTGCCCTTTCTGCTGTTTCGTAGACTGCAAACCTATTACACGATCGGCGTTGCCGGGGTTGTCATGGACAAACAGGGTCGAGTGTTGATTGTCGAACACGCATTTCACCCTCGATATCCCTGGGGGCTGCCTGGCGGCTGGATCGGGGAAGATGAAGACCCGGCAGACGCCATCTTACGCGAACTCCGCGAAGAACTCCAGCTTGCCGCCCAAGTCAACAGAGTCTTGCACACAGCAAAGCCATTCAGGAACCATATTGATATCTCATTCCTTTGCGAGTCGCTCAGTTCTATTGGCACGCTAAACTTGGAACTTCTCGACTTTCGCTGGATCGATCCCGACGAATTGCCAGAGCTTCACGACTTTCATCGGCAATCCATCGATATAGCAGTCAGCTACCGTACGCGGGGGGACAAATGGGAGCGCAGCTAAACTCTCGCCGCCGGGGCGGACTGTCGCTACTTTTCACATTTTCACTGCTGTTGCTTCTCGCCTCCAGCGCCATTCTCGTTTACGAGCTTGTCGCATTCAGTCGGCGCGAAGAACTCTTGCCATCCGGCATAACGGTCGCTGGCATTGGCGTTAGCGGATTGAGCGGACGCGATGCAGTATCGCGCTGGGAAAGCAGCTATGCGGAGCCCCTGATCTTGCTTTACCCGGATGCGCTTGGGGGTCAACCACATCCGATTCGCCTGCACCCAGACCAAATCGGCTGGAGAATAAGTAGTGATCCCATGTTGGCCGACGCTTTGGCATCGGGCGAGACGGATGGGGGCTTTTGGAGACGTTTTCTAGATTTTCTGCTGGGCAATGAATTCATCGTTTCCAGGGAGATTCCCCTCATTGCAGCTTACCAAAACAACGCGCTGGACTCATTCCTGCAAGACCTGGCACTTCGATACGATAACACCTCCGGTTCGCCGGGATACGATTTGCAAACCCTGACTGTCTATCCGGGAGAGAGCGGATATGCCCTCGACATCGCCGCGGCAAAGGCTGCTATCGACACTGCCTTGCGCTCCCCAAATTCTCGCATAGTGAGCCTATCGGTCAACATGATCAATAACGAGTTACCATCGATAAGCACCTTGCGAGAAATGATAGTCGATTTCCTGGACGATGTTGGATTCATTTTTGATGGTCAAAGAACGATCGCGTCGATCTTCATTCTTGATCTGATCAGCGGGCAAGAGCTGAACATCCTGGGTGACGTTGCATATTCGGCGGCCAGCACCATCAAGCTGCCGATCATGATTGATTACTTCCGGGCCCGGACAGCCGCGCCTTCGCAGGATGAAGCATGGCTGCTGGCCAATTCGCTATTGTGCAGTAACAATGCCTCGTCTAATCTGTTGATGGAAATCATCGGCGGCGGAGACATTTTTGCAGGAATTCAAAGCGTCACAGGCGCCCTGCAAAGAATCGGAGCCGTCAATTCCTTCATTACGGCGCCTTTTTATCTGGGTGTGGAAGGGCAGCAGTTAGGGTCGATAGCGGCGCCTGAGACAACGCCAAACCAGACCTATGTAACCGGGGCCGATGCCTTCAATCAGACGACTGCAGAAGACATGGGGACGCTTTTTAATCTGCTTTATGACTGCGCCGAGTTCGGCTCCGGCCTGGTTACAGTGTTTCCCGATGGCCAGATCACCCAGCAAGAATGTCGCCAAATGCTGGAATTGACCAGCGCAAACGACCTTGAACGCCTGTTACAAGGCGGCATACCGCGAGACGTGCGCATCTCACATAAAAACGGATGGATATTCGACACTGTCGGCGACGCCGGTGTTGTCTATTCACCCAACGGCCGCCATTATGTTATTTCTGTCTATTTGTGGGAAGTAACAGAATTCCAGGACTATGAAAAGCTGTGGCCACTGTTAGAAGAAGTATCTCGGGCTGCGTGGAATTTCTTCAATCCGGAAAACGCCTCACTTGTGCCTCGCGCCAATCTACCGACCACCGCGCAAGAATGTGAAGGCAACTATCTGCCACCTGGTCCGGAATACGTTAATCTCAATGACATCAACAGTTGGAAACGCAGATAAACACTTACTCCTACCGTCGGAAAGGGCGCTGGTCCGGCCGTCACCGTCAGTCGAGCCGCCATCTGGACAAGAATAATTCGCGCTAAAAGCTGCCAATAGCCGCTTGCAGGGACTCAAAAATGGAGAAGATCTCGTCGAGTCTCGACGCCTGCAGGGATTCAAGCGCGGGATCAGAGGGCCGCGCCAAACGCAAATCGCCGCGCGCCCGGCGCGCGCGCTTTAGCGCTTCATTTAGGCCACGCAGACCATCGATATCAAGATAGCTAATGCCGGACATGTCGACAACAAGGGCTTGGCTTTGCGCTTTAAGCTCATCCTCGATCGCTTGCATAAAAATCGAGACACTATTGATATCAAGCTCATTAGCGATTTCGATCACGCTAATGCCGCCGTACCTGGCCACATTGATACTTATCAACGCGTTCCCCCGACCATCCAGTCATGGTAAAATGACGCTATCTAGCAAGACTTTGCAGCAAGCTTCAAACCATGCGAGTTGATCTCGGCAAGGCCAATTTGACGGAGACTGTATACTGACATGGACCTGAATTACGTGGCCTTGGTCGCAGCCGTAGTCACGTTGCTGCTTATCATGATACAGCGCGCGGAGCCGGCACGTCGACGGCTGGTAGCTGGATTCGTAGTCATCTGCCTGCTTATCATCCGCCACAACGCCTTCATTAAGAACGACCTTCACGACGAATCGCTGCTCGCGTTTCTGATAGCCCTGATTTTAAGTGCCCTCTTCTGGCTACTGGTTGGCCGTTATAACCCACCGGGCAACAGTGACGAAATCCGAGTCATTGGAATGGACGACTAGCGAAGCTGGCGAAGATCACCCGATGATGTTGATAGGAACGACATCGGCGCCCTGTAACATCGCCAGGCTGATACGCGCCGCAACGCGTTCCGAGAGTTGCCGGAATGTTCTTCCCGACTCGGAATCGAGGTTATGGATCGCTACCGGTCGTCCATTGTCCCCGCCCTCACGTACATCAATTGCCAGCGGAACGCGGCCAAGAAACGGTATCTCACGCCGATTGGCAAATGCCTCGCCGCCGCCGCTACCAAAGAATTCACCTGACATGTTCTCGATTACACCCAGAACGGGAACATTCAATTGGTCGAACATTGCGGCCGCGCGCACGGCGTCCACCACCGCGACCTCCTGCGGCTGTGTCACTATGACGCTGCCAGTCAACGGAAACGACTGCGCCAGTGAGAGCGGCGCATCCCCTGTGCCGGGCGGCAGGTCCACGATCATATAGTCCAATCTGCCCCAGTCCACATCTGTGAAAAACTGCCGTATGGCACTATGCAGCATCGGTCCGCGCATGATCATCGGTTTGTCCGGCGTGGTCAAGAAACCGGTACTAATCAGCTTCACGCCGTAGACCTCAAGTGGCTGCATCTTGTTGTTGCTGATCTTTGGTCTACCGCTACCCAGGCCAAACATCTGTGGAATATTGGGATTCAAAATATCGGCATCAATCAATCCCACGCTGGCGCCGGCATCCGCCAGCGACACGGCAAGGTTGGTCGCCACGGTGCTTTTCCCAACCCCTCCTTTGCCGCTCGCAATGGCGACAATTGAATTCATCGGGACGTCCAAGCGGCCATGAATGCGTCGATCCGTCGGCACTTGCGCATCCCACTTGATGCGTACCTCGCTGATTCCTTCCACCTTGCCGATCAACGCGGCATTGCAGCGCTCGACAAACACGTCTTTGAGTGGACAAGCGGGCGTTGTAAGTACGATGGTAAACGCCGCAACGCCATTCTCCACAACCAGATTCCGCACCATATCGAGCGTAATGATATCCTGATTTAACTCGGGTTCAATGACCGTACGCAGTCCCTGCAATACACGATCTTCAACTGGTGTCATGCGTTGCCTCAAAAACTCGATTCCAACTTGGAGGTACTATACCATTCTTCTGAACATTAGCGAATGGAAGTCATGTTCGGAGCTAATCAGACAACCGTGGGAAACGCGCGACAACGCTCAGCAAGGACTCGCGCAACTGGGGCCAAACAAGGAATTGTGTTCGGGGTAACGTTTACCCGCCGCTCTTGGCGGCACGCTTCGCTTTGCGTTCGAGCGCTTTCCGGCGGCGCGCTTCACGTTTGGCGTCGTCTTCGCTCCAGGGTGTTGCGCCTTCGGCGGGAGCGGGTGACGACGCAGGTACAGACGCCGTAGCAGACGCTGCAACCGCGGCAGGAGCAGCCTCCTCTTGCGGTTCTTGCGCGCGCGCGCTGCTGCGGGTGCTGGCACTGCCTCGACGCGCCTCTCTGGCAACATCTATATGTTCCCAGGTACCTCGAACCAGCATCTCTTCATAAGCCCGCGTCGGTGCAATACTGCGCCAGTATGAAGCGGGCTTCGATAGCTTTTCTTTGTCGTGAATGTGATGCATGGTGCGGTCGTAACTGGCCAATTCGTAATCATGATCCATTTTGATCGCGTCGAAGGGGCAATACTCGGCGCAGTAGCCACAATTCATGCAAATGTCGATATCGATGAAGAAAGCCTCGGGTTCCGGCACCGGCCGTCCGGTATTGGGGTCATTCCCGCGCACGATCCAAATGCACTGCGGGGGACAAACTTTGGCACAAATGCCACAACTGGTACACCAGTCTATTCCGCTGCGAGTTGGATGATCCTCATCCTCAACAATCAAGAAGGGCACAAAGCGAAAGCGCTCTGGAACCGCTATTTTCTCATCGGGGTATTGCACTGTGATGACGCCTTTGGCTTCGGTGCCTTGCCGAACGCCAAAGTTATCCGTCGTGTGCGAATACTTGCGCAAGCCGTAGCGCAGGTCATCGACATAAGAGTCAATGAAGTGCCGCAAGGTCAGCATCAGTCCTTTTGCCAAGCCCGTTCCGTACATGTTGTCTCCTAGACTTGCCTTATCGGCTGCTTCTGACAGCATCCAGACTCTGCCGCCATCCGCGCACTAGCGATCGGTTTCCCCAAGTACAATATCAATGCTACCCAATATGCCCACGATGTCCGCTACCTTGTACCCTCTGCTCATCAATCCCATAGGCGTCAAATTGATGAAACTGGGTGCGCGTACATGATAGCGCCAGGGATTGGATGAACCGCCCTTGCCTCCGGCCGAGACGATATAATAACCCAACTCGCCCTTGCCGTTTTCCACACGACCATAGGACTCGCCGAAAGGAACGCGCGGCGCATATGCGCCCGGCTTTCCGTCGGCCCATATCGATTCGCCGACCGTCGCCTCCAGGCGAGGCAAAATCTGCTTGAGTATACGAACACTCTCCCGCAACTCGGTGACACGAACACGATAGCGCGAGTACATATCGCCTTCCTGCTCCACCGCGACATCAAAGTCCAATTCCGGGTAGATACTATACGGATCGGCCCGGCGAATATCGTAGGCAACCCCGCTGCCACGCAACAAAGGACCCGCCGCGCTGTAATTGACGGCGTCATCCGCGTTCAGGATACCCACGCCAATGGAGCGTTCCAGAAGAATCTCGTTCTGTGTCAAGAGCTGTTCCAATTCGTCAATGGTACGTGGGATGCGCTCGTTTACCATTTCAGTGAGGAACTGCATGGTATTGTAATCGCGAATACGATCGTTGGTGAGGTTGCTGACACTCTTGATCCGCTCGGGCAAATCTGCAAATAGACCGCCAAAGCGCATGTAATTGCACATCATGCGGCTGCCCGCGACCGCTTCGAAGAAATCGAGAATTCGCTCGCGTTCCTGAATGAAATACAGCACAGGCGTAAAGAATGCGCCGATATCGTTTAACCAAAATCCGATCGCCCAAAGATGATTCACGATGCGGCTCAACTCCACCATCATCACTCGGATCGTTTCGCAACGGTAAGTCGGCGGATTGTACTTCCTGCCCAGGCTCATCAACTGTTCGACAGCCAGAACGTAACCGTGGTTGTTGCCCATGCTCGAGATATAGTCGAGTCGATCCGTAAAGGGAATATTGTGCAAATAGGTATTGCGCTCACCGATTTTTTCGTGATTACGATGCAAATAACCCATGACCGGTTCCAACGACGTTACAGTTTCGCCGTCAACCGTAAGGACCATACGAAAGACGCCATGCGTGCTGGGATGATGCGGTCCCATGTTTACGATGAGTTCGTTGGTCTCGAAACCATCCTTGTCCAGGATTCGCTCAACATCGACACCCAAACCGAGCGACGAATACACTTCGCTCTCGGACGTATCCATCAAGCGGTTGAGATCAATATCGGGTGGATAATTCACATTCTTGCCGAAGACATTCTTTTCTTCGGATCGGTGAACATGCCCTCCTGGCCAGCGGCTGTCAAAAGGCTTCTGTTCCTCTTCAAAGTAGGCTTCCTGCCAATCCTTGCGCATGGGATGTCCGCGGAAACCGTCCCACATGAGAATCCGGCGCAGATTCGGGTGGCCGGGAAACTTTATCCCGTACAAATCCCAAGCCTCGCGCTCTTGAAAATCAGCGCCTCTCCACACGGGGACCAGAGACGAGATTTCGGGATTCTCGCGTTCGGTCTGCGCTTTGAATACCAGTGCGCCGCCGCCGCTTGTGCGATAGGCGTGGTAAACCATCTCCATATGGTCGCCGGCTCCCAGGTAATCGACTGCGGTAGCCGACGAAAGATAATCAAAGCCTAGAACATCCCGTATTGCGCGGGCAACTTCTTTCAGCTCGCCTGGTTTGATAACGACCCCGGAATATCCTTCGCGGTCGTCATCCGAGACCGCGTCCGGAAAGGTTGACTTCAGATAGGCGATCGAGTCTTCAATGGAAGCCGTATTGATCACGTCATCAGGGGCTAGAGCGGGACTCACCATATTGCGCTATTCCTCTTCTGCTTCCGCTGTCCTGCGCGTGGCGCGAACCGCTTTCCTTGCGAGAGCGCGCAGGCGCCGCTTTTCACGAATCTCTTCTGCTTCTGTCCAGGGATTACCCCCAGTTGGCAACACAAAACTGAGGGCGTCATCGGAAACCGCCATGCTAGCAGCGACCGCAGCATCGTCAGTCGTCGCCTTGGCGGCAACCAGTTGCGTCACGCTCGGCAATTCACGCTGCCCCACTACGGCCATCTCCTCGGCCGCTGCTTCAGCTTGACGCCGGATCATGTCCATCTGACGCGGGTCAATGATGTCGGGGCCAAGTACAGGCACGGGAGTCGGTTCCGCAGGCCCTATGCCATACCATGGCACGTCGTCACCGTTGGCGATGCTCTGGCCATCAATTTTGCGTTGAAGGGCAATCATGCCGTACAGCAACGCCTGTGGCGTGGGTGGGCAGCCGGGCACATAAACATCAACCGGAAGATACTTGTCGATGCCGGAAACAACGTTATAACCTTCTTTAAAGGGCCCTCCCCCGCTCGCGCAGGCGCCCATGGCCAAAACGTATTTTGGTTCGGGCATCTGGTTATACAAGCGCACAATCGGGACAACCATCTTCTTGGTCACAGTGCCAGACACGATCATCAAATCCGCCTGACGAGGAGTCGCGCGCATCACCTCGAAACCAAATCGGGAGAAGTCGAAGCGAGAAGACGCGGTGGCGATCATTTCGATTGCGCAGCAAGCCAAGCCAAATAACATCGGCCACATCGAGTTGCGCCGGCCCCAGTTATATAGTTGGCTGAGACTAGTGATCGCAATATTGTTTTCCAATTCGGCAGGAACAGGAAACTCGGTTTTATGTAGCTCTTGCAGGTTCAAGTCCATCTAGTCACCGATCTCCTCGTACCACTCACGTAGAATCGCTCGCAGGATCGCGTCATTGACCAACTCGGGATCATCAGAAAAACCGGGAAGCGCAACAATGCGCGCGCTCAATTCATCCAACGACAGATCTTCCAGAGCGACATCTGGATAACGGTCCATCAATTCCAAAACGATTTCGTAGGTCGAATCCCAATCCAAATGCCGGCCACCTATAACCAACCCATTCTAACACGGCAGCGCACTTACACGCGCTCCAAAAGGTTTCAAAATTATAATCGGTCGCGAGATATTTGAATATTCCGGACCCGAGTTGCAGAGCGCCGGTTCGCAAGCAATTTGGTCAAATCGTGCAACAATTATAAAAAGCGCACTCGAGATTGTCAAGAATTTCACAATCACATGCGCGCCAGGTCATTCGGCATGTATCACGATTGAACCGCGACGGTCAACTTTGGTAGATCGAGCCCGACATTTCAGTTTTCTGTCGCTATAAACTTTGTTCATGGCGCGGGCAACACGCTCCGCTACCGACTTTGCATCACATAAGGCGCAAAGTGTCGGACCGGCGCCTCCGATAAAAACAGCAAGCGCGCCGGCTGACTTTGCTTCCTCGCGAACATCATGCAAATGAGGCATCAGGCTTGCGCGAGCTGGCTCCGCTACAAGGTCGTTTTCCATCGCTTCCGCCAGCGCGCGCAGGTCGCCGCGGTGTAAAGCATCAATCAAACGCGCGACCTTGCCAGTCTGATAAATCAGCGTTGGCAAACTAACATGTGAAGGCATCACGGCGCGCGCCTCGGCCGTAGGAATGGCAATCTCTGGCGTAACCAGAGCCAAGTGTAAGTTGTCAGGGATTGGCAAGGGCTGGATGGCATCAACTGTAATCCCGGCGACCAGAGTTATTCCTCCAAGCAGACAGGGCGCGACATTGTCCGCATGATAACCGCTAACCAGCGCTTCGCCTTCCAAACAGAAAGGCAGAAGCTGCTCGCGGCTGAATGCTTCTCCATAGAGCTTATTTAACGCGACAACGGTAACGACGGCGCTGGCGGCGCTGCTCCCAACACCGCTGGCAAGCGGCAAACCTTTGTAGAGTTCGATGGCCAGGCCGCGTTTTTCGCCCATATGATCAAGAAATGCCCGAGCGGAAACCGATGCGACATTCTTTTCGGGATCGTGTGGCAGTTTACCGGCGTCCCCTTCTATTTTGCTAATAACGATCTTGGGCGAGTCTCGGAATTCGACTATGGCTCGGTCGCCCATGCCGTCCAATGCCAGGCCCAGAATATCAAAACCAACGCCGAGGTTCGCAACTGTGGCGGGTGCAAACGCTTCGGCTCTGGAAAAGGACATGAAGGATCGCTATCCTAACTGCGATTTCGTGACGAGAGGTTGGTCAAATGCCAAGCATACTACAATGTATTGATTGCGGGCAACAATACCCAATCAACCGTGTCATTTACGATTGCGAAGCTTGCCGCGGCTTGCTCGATGTGAGGCATAACTTTGGCGATTCCGCCGTCGAACTGACACGAGATCTTTTCGACAGCAGGTTGGGAAGCCTCGACGCTCCATACAACAGCGGCGTTTGGCGATACAAGGAACTGATCTATCCCGGCATCGACGACAAGCAGATTATGAGCCGTGCCGAAGGCAATACAAACCTTTACCATTTGCCACGGGTTGCCAGATACATCGGTATTGATACGCTATATCTTAAGCACGAAGGCGAAAATCCGACGGGTTCCTTCAAAGATCGTGGCATGACTACAGGCGTGACGCAAGCCAAGATCCTAGGGATGGATCGTGTCGCTTGCGCTTCCACCGGCAACACCTCCGCGTCCATGGCTTCGTATGCCGCGCGCGCGGGTATGCAGGGCATCATTTTTTTGCAAAATCAGCAGATTGCCTTGGGCAAGCTGGCTCAGGGCATCGCTTATGGCGCGACCTGTTTACAGATCAATGCCGATTTTGATCGAAACATGGCATTAGTCCGCGAAGTCGCGGACCGGCTGCGTGTTTACCTTCTGAACTCCGTGAACCCCTTTCGGCTCGAGGGGCAGAAATCGATCATGTTCGAGGCATTGCAACAGTTGCGCTGGCAAGTGCCCGACTGGATTGTCGTTCCCGGCGGCAACTTGGGCAACAGTTCAGCTTTTGGCAAAGGACTGCTGGAAATGCTGGAAGTCGGTCTGATCGACCGGATGCCGCGCCTGGCTATTATTCAAGCGCAGGGTGCAAATCCCTTATATCAGCATTTCGCAAATGGATTCAGAGATTTCCAACCAGTAAAGGCAAAGACGATTGCGACCGCGATCAAGATCGGCAATCCGGTAAACCTGCAAAAGGCGATCCGTACGCTGGAATGGACAGGCGGCGTGGTTGAGCAAGTTAGCGATCAGCAAATCATGGACGCCAAAGCCATCGTCGATGGTGTCGGCATCGGCTGCGAACCCGCTTCGGCCTGTTCCGTGGCCGGGACCAAGAAACTGGTCGAGAAAGGCATCATCTCGCCAGCAGACACCGTGGTCGGCGTCTTGACCGGTCATGTGCTGAAAGACCCGGAAGCCACCATGGGATACCACGCTGACAATCTAGCTGCGATTAACCCGGCCTACCGCAACGACATGTTGCAAGCTGAAGACGACATTGAGCAGATCATCGATCTGCTCGACAGCGAGACCAAGACGGGCTCTCGCGTATAGACAAGTCATAGTCAGTTGGCGCTACGCACAGATTGCGGGCTTGGCACCTTGGACAGCGCTTGATCCAGGTCAGCTATGATATCCTCGGCGTCTTCGATTCCTAGCGCCAGACGAACCAGATTGTCCTCGATGCCAAGCGCCCGACGCTCGTCGGCACTCAGATCATAATAGCTGACATACGCGGGCTGCTCGATGAGACTCTCTGTACCGCCCAGGCTTGGCGCGATATACGGTATGCGCAGGCGATCAATGAAGCCGCTTGTATCGTCCAGGCCACCGGCTACCTGAAAGCTAACAACCCCACCGAATCCACTCATCTGTGCCTTGGCCAGGTCGTGATCGGGATGGGATGCCAAGCCGGGGTAAAACACGCGCTCGATCTTTAGGTGGTCTTCTAGAAACTGCGCAACCTCACTAGCAGTTTCGTTCTGATGACGTACACGCACCGCAAGCGTCTTCAATCCTCGCTCGATCAGAAAAGCCTGATGCGGGTCAATGACGTTGCCAAGCACGCCGCGGGCGTCCTTCAGCGCCTTGATACGCGCTTTGCTACCCGCGATGACGCCGGCCAAAACATCGTTGTGGCCGCCAAAATACTTGGTAGCGCTATGCAAAACAAAATCGACGCCGAATTCCAGCGGACGCAAGTTGACTGGTGTGGCAAAAGTCGTATCAATCAGTGTCATCGCCCGGTATTGCTTGCCAAGCTCCACCAGTCGATTTAAGTCTGCTACGCGCAAATATGGGTTGGTGGGGGTCTCAGTAAAGATGAAACGTGTCTTCCTGGGGACGATGGCGGCTTCCAGCGCTTCGTAATCCCCCATTGGTACGACAGTGGTCGCCACGCCAAATTTCTTTAGTGTGGTTTCACAGAATTGCCGTGTCCGTCGATAACAATCATCCGTCATGATGATATGCGTATCCGGACGCAGCACCGTCAGGAAGAGCGACGTTACCGCCGACATACCTGAGGGATATACGGCCGCGTCTTCCGCACCTTCCAGTTCGGCAATGCGATTCTCCACTGACCAGACGGAAGGATTGCCGTAACGCCCATACTCCTCGCGATCCAATTCGCCGCCATAGACTTTTGCATCGAGAAACTCGATCAGTTTCGCAGTATTCTCGAATGTATAGGTGGCAGACTGAACAATGGGAGTGGTGAGTGAATGGAAACCTTTCTTGCGCGGCGCGCCTCCATGTACCGATTGTGTACTGGCACCCTTAAAATGCTGATTTGTTTCTTCGTTTGCTGGTTTCATCATGTTGCCTCTTGCAATCAAAAAAGCCCAAACGGCGATTACACATACGCCAGTTTGGGCTTCCGTTAGTCGACAACCATAGCGACTGCGGCACAGTCTACGGAATGACCTGCATACTTCCCAGGTGTTTACCCTCATCTTCCAGAAACATCTGCCGAACTTAGCACCTTCCCGTTGCCATCTGGGGGTTGCTGTGGTTTCGTCGAGTCGGTCTCTCCACCACCTCTGGATAAGCGTAAAACTTACTCTTCAATTGTTAACGCTGCGGATCATAACACAGACAGGCGCCAGCTGCAACCGCCGCTGCTTTCGTTATCAATTCACCAGCTATTGTGCTATGCTTATCCAAGAATGGTAGCCAAAGTCAGGAGGCGCAGCAGAACATGAACACTTCAGCTTTCCGCGTAATAGGTGGAAAACCATTACGTGGTACGGTTCAAGTGCAAAGAGCCAAGAACGCGATCCTGGGCATGATTGCGGCTTCCATCGTCGTCGAAGACGGCGAGACTGTCTTGCATGGCGTCCCTAATATTGAAGACGTGCAACGCGCATTTGAGCTCTTGCGATCGATAGGCGCAATTGTTCATCACGACGAATTAAACGGAACTGTCCGGATCGACGCCTCCCGCATCGCTACCGGCATTCTCCCGGACGAAATTGCCTCCCAGTTTCGTGGATCTGTGCTCTTCCTGGCGCCGCTCCAGATTCGCCTCGGTTATGTCGAACTACCAGGTAGCGGCGGCTGTGATATAGGCGCGCGCAAGATCGATTTTCATCATCGTGGATTCGCGAGACTTGGCGCAAGGGTCCAATACTTCGAGGACGGTCGCACGGTCATCTATCTCGAGAATCGTCGCTTCACAGGTACGTCGCTCTATTTGGACTTGCCGAGCCATACCGGCACCGAGAATCTGATGTTCGCCGCCGCTTTGGCGGACGGCCAAACTGTATTGGAGAACGCCTCGGTCGAACCTGAAGTGCTCGATTTTGGCAATTTTCTGATTGCGATGGGCGCCGACATTCGAGGATTAGGCACGCATACGCTTCTGATCAATGGCGTAGAGAAACTGAATGCCATCGAATATATGCCAATGCCCGATCGTCTGGTGGCAGGAACGGTCATGGTCGCAACTGCGATAACCGGTGGAGACGTCACGATTCGCGATGTCGAACCCGATCACTTGCGCATCGTCATCGCCAAACTGGAACAGATGGGAGTGGGGATCGAAATCGAAGGCAAATCAATTCGTGTCTTTCGTCCGCGAAACCGGGACTTGAATCCCATCAATATTCAGACGGATTTCTACCCAGGCTTTCCGACAGACTTGCAGCCCTGCTTTGCAGCTTTGTCCAGTGTGGCCAGAGGCACCAGCTATATCCGGGAACGTATATTCGACAACCGCTACGACTACGTGGAAGCGCTGCTGCTGATGGGTGCGGATATTATCATCAGCCAAAGCGATGTCTGCATTATCAAGGGTGTCAACAAGCTTCGGCCAGCATGGATTAGAGCGGAAAGCATCCGCGCAGGCGCCACCGTGCTGCTCGCTGCCCTTGCGGCGGTCGGTGAAACCGTCATTGAGAACGTGTATCAAATTGACCGTGGATACGAAGACATCGAATACCTTCTGAATCAACTCGGTGCTGATATCACTCGAATTGAAACCCAGCAAGGCCAGCAGTCACCTGGTAAAGAAATCGGCGCTGGCAAAATGCCGATTACAACTGCTCGATCACCGCTTGAGCGAATTCCTCGCTAGAAACCGCGTCGCCGCCTCGCCCGACAATATCGGCCGTGCGCAATCCATCAGCGAGAATAGCGTCAATAGCAGTCTCTATTGATGTGGCTTCAACTTCCAATCCCAGGCTGTAGCGTAGCAACATGGCGGCACTTAAGAACATGCCAATGGGATTGGCTTTGCCTTGTCCGGCAATGTCCGGGGCCGAACCGTGTACAGGCTCGTACAGGCCAAATCGATCCGACCGCAGCGATGCCGAAGGCAACATGCCCAGGCTGCCGGCCAAGACAGACGCTTCATCACTGAGAATGTCGCCAAACATATTTCCTGCCACAATCACGTCAAAGCTGCCGGGGCGCGTGAGCAAGTGCATGGTCGCGGCGTCAACCAGCAGATGCTCCAGTTCCACATCCGCGTAATCTTCAGAAATTTCGACAACTGTGCGACGCCATAGCCGCATTGATGCCAGCACATTGGCTTTGTCTACCGAACATAGTTTTTTGCGACGACCTTGCGCCGCGCGAAAGGCGACGTTCGCCACCTGTTCAACTTCGGCGCGCGAGTACCGCATCGTATCGTGAGACTCGTCGCCCTCGCCTTGTTCCTGCCGGTCACCAAAATAGATGCCGCTGATCAATTCTCGCACAAAAAGAATGTCCACATCTTCCAAGAGCTCGGCGCGCAAGGGCGCATGCTCGACCAGCGCCGGATAAGTCTTCACCGGGCGCAGATTTGCGAACAGTCCAAAATGCTGACGGAGCCCCAGCAGTCCGCGTTCCGGTTGCACGCTTGCCGTCGGATCCGACCATTTCGGTCCGCCAACCGCCCCCAGCAAAATGGCATCAGCGCTTTCACAAATTTTGATTGTCTCTTCGGGCAGAGGATCACCGGTTTCATCTATGGCGATGCCTCCGATCACGCCCTCAACAAATGTAAAATCATGGCCGTGCTTCTCGGCTACAACTGCCAACAAACGAGTCGCATGTCCAACCACTTCTGGTCCGATGCCATCACCTGGCAAAACGGCAATAGTAGCCTTCATATCGAGATTTCTCCACAAAACGATCGGCGGCGCTTCGCAAGGGCGCAGGCCATAGTTGAATAAAAACTGTCCTACTCAGCAACCATCATGGATGGTTGATCTTTCTTTTCGCCGGCGACGGACAAGCCGTATTCGACACTGTCGACCAACGCCAGCCAACTCGCGCAGATAATATCGGTGCCGGCGCCGACAGTACTCCAGCGCTCGCTACCATTGTACGAATCGATCAAGACACGCGTCATGGCGCCGGTTGCGTTTTGGCTATCCAGGATGCGCACTTTGTAATCCACCAATTGGATATCGCGCAGTGCTGGATAAGTCGGCACCAATGCCTTTCTTAGCGCCAGGTCGAGCGCGTTTACCGGACCGTTGCCTTCGGCAGCTGTATGAACGACATCGCCATCCACATCCAGTTTGACCATTGCTTCCGCCAGCTGCCCGCGACCTTGGCGATCTTCAACAATCACAGTGAAATCGATCAAATTGAACAGCGGTTTGTAATCCAGGTGGGCGCGCCGGAGCCGTACCGCAACAGAAGCCTCTGCGCCCTCAAATACAAAGCCGGCATTTTCCAGTTCTTTAATGTCATTGAGGACCTGCACCGCTTCGTCTTTGGAGACATCAAGGCCTAGTTCTTCAGCCTTGCTCAACAGGTTGCCGCGCCCCGACAGGTCAGAAACCAAAACGCGCGTTTCGTTGCCAACTTCTTGCGGTGCGATGTGCTGATAGCTGTCGACATTGCGCCGCATGGCCGCCACATGGATGCCGCCTTTATGCGCAAAGGCGCTTTTGCCGACGTAGGGCAAATGCGTATCCGGCGCTAGATTGGCGATCTCGGCGACCGCGCGCGACAGGCGCGTCAAGGTTGCAAGATTGCCATCTTGAGCCAGACACGGCGTTTCCATCTTCAAGATCAAATCCGGAATGATGCTGCAGAGATTGGCGTTGCCGCAGCGTTCGCCATATCCGTTGATGGTCCCTTGCACATGGATGGCGCCTGCACGGACCGCTGCCAAAGAATTGGCGACTGCAAGTTCGCTATCGTTGTGCGTGTGTATGCCAAAATCCATGTCCGGAAACAACTCTCGCGCCCTGACCATGAATTCCGCCACTTCCCAAGGTGTCGAGCCGCCGTTAGTATCACAAAGCACGATGACGTCAGCGCCACCGTCAGAAGCGGCAGCCAAGGTATCAAATCCATATTCCATATCCAGCTTTGCGCCGTCAAAGAAATGTTCCGCGTCGTATATCACTTCTTTGCCCAGGCTTTTGAGATATGCCAGGCTGTCGGCGATCATGTTCAGATTTTCGTCTGCGGTCGTCTGAAGGACATCGGTTACGTGCAACATAGATGTTTTGCCAACGACAGTCACAACAGGTGTATCGGCATCTACCAGCGCGCGAATATTAAAATCTTCTGCCGGCTCTACACCCTTGCGTCTGGTCGATCCAAATGCGGCTATCTGAGAATGACGAAGGTCTAACTCGCGCACCTGTTCGAAATAGGCGACATCTTTGGGGTTGGAACCGGGCCATCCGCCTTCAATATATTTCACACCCAATTCGTCGAGCAGTCGCGTAATATGCATCTTGTCCGCAACCGAGAAGGAAATGGCTTCGCGCTGGCTACCGTCGCGCAGCGTTGTATCGTAGACTGCCACACTTTGCTTCAATTCGAACCTCCGCTACCCGCGGTACTTTTAGCAACAGCATCCATCAGGCGGTTGTTTCAACCCGTTGGGGATTGCGTTCTTCGAATTCGCGCACATCTTCGCCCAGGTTGAGCAAGTAACCCAACTGATCGACGCCATTCAACAGACAGTACTTGGAGAATCCATCCAAGGGAAACTGGACCTGCCGTCCGTCGGGCAAGGTCAAAGACTGCGCCTCAACATCTACGCTAACCGATGAATTGGGATCTTCGTCCGCCAAGCTGAACAATTGCTTTTGCGTTTTCTCATCGACAACGATCGGCAGCAAGCCATTCTTTAACGCGTTGTTGCGGAAAATATCGGCAAATTCGGTACTTATAACCGCCTTGAAGCCAGCGCCGATCAACGCCCAGGGCGCATGTTCGCGAGAACTGCCGCAACCGAAGTTATTGCCCGCAATCAAGACCGACGCGCCTCCGTACTCGGGTTTGTTCAGTATGAAATCGGGATTGGGCGTTTTGCCATCTTCTAGATAGCGCCAATCGCAAAATGCCGCTTTCCCCAAGCCATCCTTGTCCGTCACTTTGAGGAAACGCGCGGGTATAATTTGGTCGGTATCAATGTCATTAACCGGAATGGCAACGATACTTCCCTGAACGTGTTTTAGTTTTTCCATCGTGACCTCCTTGGCAAGTTTTCGCCTAACGCATGGTCCGCGGGTCGCTAACGACGCCGGCAACCGCTGACGCAACCGCGGTTAACGGACTGGCCAAGAAGGTTCGCCCGCCTTTGCCCTGCCGACCTTCGAAATTGCGATTACTGGTCGAGACTGCATACTGACCGGGCAGCAGTTGATCGCCGTTCATAGCAATGCACATCGAGCAGCCTGCTTCGCGCCATTCCGCGCCGGCCGCGCGAAATACCTCGTCCAGACCTTCCGACTCCGCCTGTTTCTTCACCTGCTGCGAGCCCGGCACAACCATCATACGCACGTTTTCGGCTACTTTTCGCCCGTCAATGAAGTTGGCCGCTTGTCGAAGGTCGGAAATTCGCGAATTTGTACAGCTTCCGATAAAAACAACATCGATTGGTTTTCCCAGGAGCTGTTGCCCGGGCTGCAGATCCATATACGTGAGCGCTTTGTCGAGCGCAGTTTTCTTGTTGTAATCACTTTCGTCAGCAGGTGCAGGAACAGCAGCAGTTATCGGCATTCCCATACCGGGGTTTGTCCCGTAAGTGATCATCGGGATCAGTTCGTCAGCCTGCAGTGTGATTTCCTGGTCGTATACCGCACCATCGTCGGTCGGCAGTTGGCGCCAGTTGGCGAGGGCGGCGTCCCAATCCGCACCGGAGGGAGCATGCTTGCGCCCACTGAGATATTCAAACGTGGTATCGTCCGGAGCGACCATGCCAGCGCGCGCGCCACCTTCAATTGACATATTGCAAACGGTCATCCGCCCTTCCATCCTGAGGCCGCGAATGGCCTCTCCACGGTATTCAAAGACGAGTCCGGTTCCCCCGCCGATGCCAATGCGAGCAATGATCGCGAGGATAATATCTTTCGCCGTAACTCCCTCTTCAAGCTTGCCTTCCACATTGACCGCCATGGTTTTGGGTTTGTTTTGCAAGAGCGTCTGCGTAGCAAGAACATGCCCGACTTCGCTGGTGCCGATACCGAAGGCCAGTGCCCCGAAAGCGCCATGTGTACTGGTATGGCTATCGCCACAGACAATTGTCATGCCAGGCTGCGTTAGGCCTTTTTCCGGGCCTATGACGTGGACGATGCCCTGATGCTCGTCGCCCAGGGCGTACATGGGAATACCAAACTCACTGCAGTTTTGAGCAAATGTATCAAGTTGCTTGGCCGCCATCGCGTCCGCCACCGGAATAATGCCCAGCTCGTTGCGGGGGGTGGTCGGCGTACTGTGATCCATGGTGCCGATCGTCAGATCGGGACGTCGCACCGTAAGACCGCGTTCGCGCAACATCGTGAAGGCTTGCGGCGAAGTGACTTCATGAACCAGGTGCAAGTCAATATACAGGACGGCGGGTGCGTCTGCGCTCTGATTTCTGACCGTATGTGGATTCCATACCTTCTCAAAGAGGGTGCGGGGTCTCTTGTTATTTGTCATTCCATATTCCTTTTGCAATATCAGCGATTTGAAATTTGCGCCACGCGTCTATGACGTTGATGACAATCCCACGGTTGCCACCTCGCCTTCCGGCGCGACATCCCCAATACCAAGGCTGGATATCATTCGGTTCAAGGCTGAGACATAGGCTTTGACGCTAGAGACGATAATATCGCTGTCAGCGCCGTAGCCACCAAAGGTTCGATTGCTGTTTTCAGGCGAGATGCGCACGGTCACTTCTCCTAGCGCGTCGATACCTTCGGTCACGCTGTGCACATTAAACTCCAGCAGGACGTTAGGCGCCTGGATGATCTCGTCGATAGCGCGAAACGATGCGTCAACAGGACCGGTGCCAACAGACGCAACAACAAATTCCTCACCATCTTGATTGACCATCTTGACCGTCGCCGTAGGTAAACCCATCGTTCCACAGGCTACCTGAATGTCCACCAATCGATAATGGTCTTCCAGTTTTTGCGCGGCTTCATCCGCGACCAGCGCTTCCAGATCGGCATCTGTGACGGTCTTTTTGACATCAGCGAGATCTTTGAAGCGCTTGAAAACCTCGATCAGCTCATTGCCATCAATTTCGTATCCCAGTTCGCGCAAGCGTACGCGTAGCGCGTGCCTGCCGCTCAGCTTGCCCAATACCAGCTTGCTCTGTGTCAAGCCGACATCTTCGGGCATCATGATCTCGAAGGTCTCTGCGTTTTTGAGCACACCGTCCTGATGTATGCCGGATTCGTGCGCGAAGGCGTTGGCGCCGACGATCGCCTTGTTGGGTTGAACCGGCATACCCATATAGTTGCGAACCATGCGACTGGTTTTCATAATCTGTGTAGAGTCGATATTTGTCCGCAGACCGTAGTAGGCCTTGCGCGTTTGGATAGCCATCACGACTTCTTCCAGACTGGTATTGCCCGCGCGCTCGCCAATGCCGTTTATGGTCACTTCAACCTGTCGCACGCCTTTCTTCAAGCCCGCCAAAGTATTGGCGGTCGCCAGCCCCAGATCGTTGTGACAATGTACCGACCAGATGACCCCGCTGCCGGGTCCGGCGCCGGGCGTCTCGTTGATCAGCATCTCCAACGTTTCCGCCCATTCTGGAGGCATCACGTAGCCGACCGTATCCGGAATGTTCAAAGTGGTGGCGCCTGCTTCGACCGCCACGGCACAGGCTTGGATCAGGTATTCGGTGTCGGTGCGTCCAGCGTCCATCGGGCTGAATTCGACATCGTCGCAGAGGCTCTTCGCCAGCGTGACCCCCTCCCGTATACGCCTCAGGCCTTCGTCCTTGTCGATGCGCAACATCCCCAGATGGCTCGGAGATGTTCCCAAAAAAGTATGAATGCGCGGCTTGGCAGCCTCGCGGACGCCTTCCCAGGCGGTCAATATATCGCCTTCAAGCGCGCGCGACAGTCCTGCAACAGTTGGCCCGTCGGGCGTGCCAACTTCGCGGGCAATCCGCTGTACAGCTTTCAGATCATCGGGTGATGCTGCCGGGAATCCCGCCTCGATTACGTCGACGCCAAGGCGCGACAATTGCCTGGCAATCTCCAGCTTTTCGGCACTGGACAATGTTGCGCCGGGGCTTTGCTCACCGTCGCGCAGCGTCGTATCAAAGACGATGACAGTGTTTTCGTCGTATGTTCGCTTTGCCATTGAGAGGTGCTCCTTTCGCCAATCGAATCCGGTCAGGTACATAAATCATTCTTCGTCTAAGGTCAGCGAGACCATCTTCTGACATGTCAACACCTCCTTTCCGTTTGTTAGTCATCGGAACAGCGGCAGATGCTATCCGACTAGTCGCTTTGCTTGATATTCTTGGCGTCGAGGAAGGGCATCATTTGGCGCAGATCAGCACCAACCTTTTCAATCAATAAATCATGTTCGCTTTGGCGACGCGCATTGAAATTGGGACGTCCCTGACGGTTTTCATCAATCCACTCACGCGCGAATTCTCCGTTTTGGATCCGCTGCAAGACACCCGCCATCTCTTCCTTGACCGACTCCTCGAATTGATCGCCGACCACATAACCACCATGTTCCGCGGTATTGCTGACGCTATACCACATGTAGCTAAGACCGCCTTCATAAAGCAAGTCCACGATCAGCTTCAATTCGTGCAGGCACTCAAAATACGCGACTTCTGGCTGATAGCCCGCTTTGACGAGAGTTTCGAAGCTGGCGCGAATGAGCGCGGTTACACCCCCGCACAGCACGACCTGCTCACCAAAAAGGTCAGTCTCGGTTTCTTCTTTGAACGTCGTTTCGATGACACCTGCGCGTGTACATCCAATGGCCTTTGCATAAGCAAGCGTTAATGCCGTAGCGTTGCCGCTAGCGTCTTGCTCAATCGCAACCAGACCTGGTGTTCCGGCGCCCTCAGTAAACACTTCGCGGACGCGATGCCCGGGCGCCTTGGGAGCAACCATTGCCACATCGACATTATTCGGAGGCAAGATTTCATTGAAATGAATATTAAAACCATGGGCGAACATCATCATGGCGCCGTCTTTCAGATTGGGCGCGATGTATTCATCATAGACCGCAGCTTGACGGGTATCGGGAATCAAGATCATGACTAAGTCGGCCTGTTTGGTTGCGTCCGCAACCGTGAATACCTTCAGCCCGTCAGCCTCGGCTTTTGCCTTGCTCTGGCTGCCCGCATGAAGGCCAATTATCACGTCCTGGCCGTTGTCCCGCGCATTCAGCGCATGGGCGTGCCCCTGGCTGCCGTAGCCGATCACCGCGATGGTCTTTCCATCAAGCAGTGTCAGATCCGCGTCCTGGTCGTAGTAGAGTTTTGCCATTGATGGATACTCTCCCTTTTCAAAACATCATTAAGCTGGATTCCGCGGCAGAAACCGACTTTCCGCCAATCAAAACGTTAAATCACATTTCCGTTGCCGCCAGTTGAATTCTCATCCTTAATTTTCGAGAGATCGCGGCGGATGAAGTTGGTGTCGTGAATGCGTGTACCTCGTCCCATCGACACGACACCCGTACGGATCATTTCGACGATTCCGGTTGGGCGCACTTCTTCAATGAAATCTTCAAGTACTTCTTCCGTGCCGACCATTTCGATAATGGCGACCTCAGGACCGACATCGACGATACGCGCCGGGTAACGGTCGCAAATTTCGGTGATGGTGTTGCGAGAGTCGGCATCATCATTGCGCACCTTGATTAGCGCCAGGTCGCGTTCAACATGTGGTTCGTTGTCCAGGACGCGAACGTCGATGACGTTGACGAGTTTCTGCAGGTTGGTCGCGATCTTTCTGGCGTATTCCGGACCCGCCACTACACGAATCGTCATGCGGGAAACATGCGGCTTATGGGTACGCCCGACAGTCAAGCTGTCGATATTGAAGGCACGCCGCCGGAAGAGACTTGCAATCCGGTTCAGGACGCCAGGTTCGTTCTCTACCAGAGCGACAACTGTTACCTTGTTGATTTCTATTTGGCTGGTCATTATTCCTCCCCTGGCTTGGGTCGACGTTTCATGTCATGCAAATCCGCGCCGGCCGGTACCATCGGATAAACCATCTCTTCTTTCTCAACAACAAACTCGATCAACGTGGGACCATCAATATCACGCGCGAACTGAACGGCGTCCGCAATCTCTTCTCGTTTTGTTACAAGGCGATTTGGGATTCTATAGGCATCCGCCAGCTTGCAAAAGTCCGGATTGAACAGTGGAGTCGCTTCGTAGCGCTTTTCATAGAATAGTTCTTGCCACTGCCGCACCATGCCCAGGAAAAAGTTATTTATGATCGCGATATTGACATTCACGTTTTCCTGCGCGGCCGTTGCCAGTTCGCAAAGCGTCATCTGGAAACCACCGTCGCCAACGATCGCCCAGACTTCTTCGTCGGGCTTGCCGAATTTGGCGCCGATCGACGCCGGGAATCCGAATCCCATAGTCCCTAGACCACCGCTCGTCAGCAAGGTCGACGGACGCTGGTGCGGATAGTATTGAGCCTCCAGCATCTGGTGCTGACCAACGTCAGTAACAGTGATAGCTTCGCCTTGGGTATGTTTCCAGATATCGTTAATGACTTGCGCCGTCAAAAGCTTACCCGGCGTATCGTAATTGAGAATGTCGCGTTCGCTGGAGTCTTCCAGCCAGTCCCGAATTCTTCCAATCCACTCCGAATGTGTCTTAGGCTTGAGCTTGGGCAGCATCTGCATGAGAACGGTCTTCAAGTCACCCGCGATGCCTACATCGGCTCTTACGTTCTTGTTTATTTCTGAACTGTCAATATCGACGTGGATCTTGCGCGCGTTTACCGCATATGTCTTCAGGTTGCCGGTAACGCGATCATCAAAACGCATACCCAGGGCGATGAGCAGGTCCGCTTCTTGAATCGCCAAATTGGCAGAGGCTTCGCCGTGCATGCCCATCATACCAATTACAAGGGGGTGATCTTCCGGCATTCCGCCTTTGCCCAGCAACGTTAGGGCTACCGGAATCTGCGCTTTTTCGGACAGCTCTCGTAACTCGCGCATGGCGCCCGACATCATGATGCCGTGCCCTGCCAAAATAATCGGCCGCTCGGCGTCATCTATCAGGCGCAAGGCATTGTCGACATCAATCTCGTCAGCGCCCGACGGCGGTTGATAACCCGGCAGAACGATTTCGCCTTCCGGATACTCGAATTCGGTTTGAGCGAGCTGTACATCTTTTGGAACGTCTACCAGCACCGGGCCCGGACGACCGGTACGCGCAATATGAAACGCTTCCTTCATCGTGTACGCGAGATCGCGCACATCTGTAACCAGATAATTGTGCTTGGTAATCGGCAGCGTCACCCCGGTGACATCCGTTTCTTGAAAGGCATCAGAACCGATGGCAGGAATAGGCACCTGGCCCGTAATTGCCACAATCGGGGATGAGTCCATCATTGCCGTTGCCAAACCGGTGACCAGGTTGGTCGCGCCCGGTCCGCTGGTCGCAATACAAACGCCAACCTCACCCGTAGCGCGCGCATAGCCATCCGCCATATGCGACGCGCCCTGCTCGTGGCGTACCAAGACATGGTGGAGTCGGTCACTATACTTGGTCATGGCGTCGTATGTTGGCAATATCGCGCCACCAGGATAGCCAAACATGACGTGAACGCCTTCTCGCAGCAGACACTCCATGATGATTTCAGAACCTGAGAGTTTCATATTCACCACCCCAGCGAGCTCGTCTCGCTAATATAGTTCCGCCGCTTTAAGCGTTGACAAAGGTAAGCCAGTTGTACTTGTCGGGCATTTCGCCGGACGTGATCGCAAAGAACTCGGATTGAACGGCCTCGGTGATTGGCCCCCGCTTGCCGCAGCCGATCTGGAGTCTGTCTACCGACTTCACAGGCGTGACCTCGGCAGCGGTTCCCGTGAAGAATATCTCGTCTGCCATATAGAGCATCTCGCGCGCAACCGGTTGGAATCGAACCTCAACCCCGTTCGACTCCAGGATTCGCAGGGCGCTGTCGCGCGTGATGCCCATCAGGATCGACGACCAGGCGCCCGGCGTGTATACGATACCGTCAAGGATGACGAAGATATTCTCCCCGGCTCCTTCGCTGACGTATCCGTTGACATCCAGGGCGATTCCTTCCTGGAATCCATTGTCGTGCGCTTCCATGCTGACAAATTGGCTGTTGACATAATTGCCGCCAGCCTTAATGAGCGCCATATGCGTATCCGGCGCCATACGGCGGAAGGAACTGACTTGTACATCAACCCCTTGCTCAATGGCTTCCGCGCCCAGGTAGCGCCCCCACTCCATTGTGAAGATAACCGTTTCTGTCTTGGTACGGCCGCGTCCTTCTAAACCAAGGGCGCCGCTACCACGGAATATTATCGGGCGAATATAGCACGATTCGTGGCCATTCTTGCGAACGGTTTCGATGATGGCGCTGTCCAGAGACTCAGGATCGTTGTCGTGGTCAATGCGCATGACGCGCGCGCCTTGCATTAGCCGCTCGCTGTGCTCGCGCAGACGAAAGACTGCCGGTCCATTGGGCGTGTCATAGGCTCGGATCCCTTCAAAGACGCTAGAACCATAATGCAGCGCGTGGGCGCTAACATGCACCGTTGCGTCGTCCCATTTCACGAATTCGCCGTTGCGCCAAACCCATTCAGCGGTCATCTACATTCCCCTTTGTAGCCATAAAATGAAACACGCCTGCCTCATATCACTGTTGTTGACAAGAAACAGGCGTGCAGCGGCAAAAGCAAAACTCGGGATTGCCGTAGCGACAACTCGAAAATCGTTGCGCGTCGGTAGATACTTTGTCGCTCATTCTCCCTCGTCTCATGCCAGCCTAATTCCGCCTTGCCTCTTCACTATGAATTAAAAAGCCTCCCGTGGCTTGGGAGGCTGTTGTCTTCTGGTTACTTTCGCGAGTCCTGCCCAAGCCCTTATAGTCCACTGCTAATCAAGAGGACAATGACAAGAACGACCAAGCTTAGTACACGATTTGCAATTCCGAATTGCATTGTTACACACACTCCCTCGTAAGGAATAACAAATAGACTAGCGAACTTTCACGAATTTGTCAAGGAATATGTCAGAAGCGCCCAAGGCAGTGGCAATCGTTTCATAAACAATTACAGGGAATCCTTGTATACACTACCCAACTAAGCCGTCAGATGTGACTTTGCCAGCGCGATTTGTTTTCGCACTGCTTCTGGCGCGGTCCCACCATATGACTTGCGTTGCGCCACAGACCGGGCGAAATCAAATACATCCGCAACATCATCGCCAAAGTGCTGGGATATGGCTTGCAGGCTGGAAAGAGCAAGACCTGACAGGTTTGTCTGATCTTCGCTTGCCAGATGCACCACCTCACCCACTATGTGATGCGCCTGACGGAAAGGCACGCCCTTACGTACCAGATAGTCCGCCAAATCTGTCGCGAGAAGTTCTTCTGTCAAGGAGGCCGCCATTTTATCGGCATTCACCTGGAGACTGGCGACTATTGCTGTCATCACTGGTAGCAACTGATGCATGGTATCGCAGGAATCGAATAGTGCCTCTTTGTCCTCTTGCAGGTCCTTGTTGTAGCCACTGGGTAATCCCTTTAAGGTGGTCATGAAGCCGGCCAGATTGCCAATGAGACGACCCGCCTTGCCGCGCATCAACTCCATGGGATCGGCATTCCGCTTCTGCGGCATCAAGCTGGACCCCGTGCTGTAGCGATCGTCCAGGGTGATAAAGCCGAATGAAGGATTGGAGTAGATGAGTATATCCTCCGCCAGTCGACTCAAGTGACTGGCGCACAATGCGATCGCGTATAACAAGTCGGCGACAAAATCTCTATCGCTGACGGCATCCAAACTATTCTGGCTCGGCGCGTCAAAACCCAAATCGGCCGCAATCTGCTGGCGATCCAGATTAAAGGGATTGCCAGCAAGCGCCCCGGCGCCAAGTGGACAAATGGACATTCTCTGGCGGGCTGACCCCAAGCGATCCAGGTCGCGCTCCAGCATCCAAAAAAAGCTCATCAACCAATGGGCGACCGTGATGGGCTGCGCAGGTTGAAGGTGCGTATATCCCGGCATCAGCGTCTCTACGTGATGTTCGCTAGTCTCTACTAGCGCGGCCTGTAAATCACGCAATTCTTCCGAAAGACGATTAGCGGCGCGCATGCTCCACAAGCGGAAATCTGTTGCCACCTGATCGTTGCGGCTGCGGCCCGTGTGCAGCTTGCCACCGACATCGCCGATGATCTCCGTCAAGCGTCGCTCGACTGCGGTATGGACGTCTTCGTCAGCTTCCTGCAGGTCGAATTCGCCGGTCTCAAACTCTTGCAGTACTTCGCGCAATCCGGCAACGATAGTCTGTGATTCCCCAGGAGTAATGACCTCGGCATCCGCTAGTGCCAAGGCATAAACGATGCTGCCTTCAATATCTTCACGGTAAAAGCGAATATCGAAGCCAATACTGTCATTGAGCGCCCGCAGATCTTGATCGCTAGGTTCGGAAAACCGCCCGCCCCAAAGGCTCATGCCTTCATCCTTTCCCGATCCACGCTTCAATCACGCTTGAATTTGCTGTAATCCGGCTGGCGATAGCTGGTTTTGCCACCGCCCTCTGTTTGCAACATGGCCTCGACTTTGATGGGCAGACCGAACAATTGAATGAATCCGTGGGCGTCTTGTTGATTGTAGACGTCTTCTTCGCCAAACGAGGCGTAGTCCTCTCGATACAAGCTATAGGGACTCTTACGACCCGCCACCGCAATGTTCCCTTTGTATAATTTCAAGCTCACGGTTCCGGAAACCGTCCGCTGTGTGACCTCTACGAACGCGTCAAGGGCCTCGCGCAGCTTGCTGTACCACATGCCATTGTAGACCAGCTCGGCGTACTTGGCTGCCAGGATGTCTTTGTATTGCATGGTATGTTTGTCCAGGCAAATGCTTTCCAGCAATTGATGCGCGCGATGCACGATCGTACCGGCCGGCGCCTCGTATACGCCGCGGCTCTTCATGCCAACCAGTCGATTCTCCACGATGTCGGTACGCCCGATGCCATGTTTGCCGCCGAGCTCGTTGAGCCGCAAGAATAGATTGACGGCGCCCAATTCTTCACCGTTCAAGCCAACAGGATTCCCTTGCTCAAACTCAATATCGATGTATTCGGCTTGGTCCGGCGCGGCCTCCGGGCTGTTGGTGAGCTGGTACATTTGGTCTTCCGGCTCGTTCCAGGGATTCTCCAGAAGTCCGCCCTCATGCGAAAGATGGAAAATGTTGCGATCTCGGCTATAGATGTCCTTCTCGGTTTGCGAAACCGGCACATTGAATTCTTCCGCATACGCCAGCGCGTCTTCCCGTCCGCGGATGTCCCACTCGCGCCAGGGAGCGATCGTCTTGAGCTTGGGATTCAGCGCCATTGTAGAAACTTCAAAGCGAACCTGGTCATTTCCCTTGCCGGTACAGCCGTGCGCGACAGCATCGGCATTCTCCAATTCGGCGACCTCAACCATGTGCTTGGCGATCAGCGGACGCGCAAACGAGGTACCAAGCAGATATTCCCGTTCGTAGAGCGCGCCGGCTCTCATCGTCGGAAAGACGAAGTCAGTAAGAAACTCTTCGCGCAAATCGCGAACATAAAGCTTCGACGCGCCTGAGGCGATTGCCTTCGCCTCCAGTCCGTTGAGCTCTTCTTCTTGTCCCAGATCCGCGCAGAAACAGACCACGTCGCAGCCGTAGTTGTTCTTCAGCCATGGTACGATTACCGAAGTGTCCAATCCACCGCTATAGGCAAGCACTACTTTCGTAATGTCGGATGTCGCCATTACCAAACTCCATCTTAAGGATCAACGAATGCCGCCAAGTGTAATCAATCTTGCGCCATTTGGAAGAGGTCGCTAAGCGAGATTGAAGTCGCTCTAGGTCATTGAAGCTATGACCATGCTTGCCATTAACAAGCCGCGCGGTTAGAATACTTTTCGAAATCGTGCCGTTCTCTTGAATCGGAGTGCTTAATGACGACTGTGGACGACCTACGGCAAATGCGCGATGACAAGTCTCTGCCCCACCTGGAACAGTATGCGCCAGTATGGATCATCAGCGAGGAAATATTTGAATCTGACGAAGCGATCCAGTTCCATGTGCTGTTTCAGCATAATTTGCATGGCTGGGTAAACCGCAGATATCGTTATGATGGATTCAACAATACTCTTTATCACATGGGACAGACTTTGCTCTCGGAGAACGCTGCCTTGGACTACATGGAAATCGACCCCTATATCGAGGCCAGTGTCACCGACATTCCCAACTCGTACGGCGGCTAGTTCTTCGGCAGTTTTTGACAAGCGACCCTCTCGAAGACGTCGATCAATCGCGCCGCGATTGCCGACCAGGCATACTCTTGCGCTGTGCGCGCCGCGGTCATGCCCATAGAGGCCGATTTCGAAGGATCTGTCACCAGGGTGGTGATGGCTTCCGCAAGTGAGATCGGCTCGCGCGCCGGCACGTGAAAGCCTGTTTCCCTATCTCTTACCAGGAACTGCAATCCACCAACTTGTGATGCGATGACAGGTGTTCCACAAGCCATCGCTTCCAGCGCAACCATTCCAAACGACTCATAATCCGATGACATGATGACAGCGGTCGCGGCCGAATAGTATACCGGCAGATGAACCTGTTCTTTCGCGCCTACAAAGCTAACGATCTGACTGATTCCCAGTTTTCGACTGAGATCCTGCAATCGTTGTAATTCCAAATCACGCCGACTATCAGGATCGCCGCCCACTATCATGAAATGGAGTCGCTTGAGCAGCGACGACTGCCTCTCCCGCAAGACATGCAGTGCCTCAAGAATGGTGTCAACTGCTTTCAGCGGCTCGATACGGCCGACAAAAAGCAAAACGTGGCTTTCGGGATCAATGCCAAGGCTCTTGCGCGCCTCCGCCGCGTTCAAGTTGGTGTTAAAATGCTCAACATTGACGCCGGGTGGAATAATAATCAACTGCTTGCGCTTGGCACGGTAGAGCCAACGCAATTGCGCTAATTCAGCAGGCGTCGCCGCAATGACCCGGTCGGCCCAATTCAAAACATGAGCTTCAGTTAAGATCCGTCGATCGGGTTGATAGAATTCATTGGCGTGAATGCGTTTCTTCATGTGGCCGAGCGTATGAAACATGTGGACAAAACATATGCCCCATGCCTCTTTTAGTTTGGCGGCAACCCATCCGCTAAGCCAATAGTGACTGTAGACGATATCATAATGTAGATTACGCAAAGTGGCGAAAGCCATCAGGTTGGCCGTGAATTCCGAAAGATGGGAATATTGCTCGTCGGGGAGTAAAGGCGCCAACGGACCGGCCTGTAGATAGATCACGCGCACGTTGGGGCTTACGGACGAGTCCACATCGGGTTCTAAAAACGACGACTTGCGAGTAAAAATGTCGATATGATATCCACGCTTGCCCAACTCTTGCGCCAACTCCCGTATGTAGACGTTCATCCCACCCGTCTTCATACCACCCATTGACGCCAGCGGGCTTGTATGCACACTCAGCAGGGCAATGCGCTGAATCGACATCAAATGGCTCGCATGCTCAAGTTGCGCGAATATTCATAACCGCGGTATCGCGCCCACCCATGCGGTATTTATAGCTCTCATCACCACGCAAGAAATCGTAGAACTTGTATCCGTTTTCGATAGCATGCTGAATATTGTATGCCAGCAATACAATGCCCGGACTTAACTGGCTATACTTCTGGTGATCGTGACCCGAATTATAGACCATCACCCGGTTCCCATATAAGAAGTTCATGTAGGCGGCAACGCGCTCTTCGCCAATCGTTAAGAAATTCAGCTGTAGCCATCCCTTGTCTTGTGCCAAAGGCACGATCCTCCTGAAAAAGCGCATATTGCGTTCGTCTCGGAGGAATCTCTCTTTTTCCGGGTCGCTCGCCGCCATCAAACGCGCGAAATAACTGACCTCTTTATCAAGATCGTCTTTGCCATTCACAATGTACCAGTCGATTGTGCTTTCCGTCCCATGGATACGCCGCATCTTTCGCCGAACTTCGTGACGCTGCTTTTTGTCCAGGAGCAGCATATATCCTCCCCAGTCGCTTGGCAGATCGATGACCGGACAGACCTCTTGCTGGTCCACCTCTGTTTCGAATCCACGCGCTCGTAACAATTCGGGGAGAATTGCGCGGGTCGGGGACTCTTGAGGGATATTGCAGAGGTCGAAGCAATCAATAGCAGCGCGCTCCCTGGCGAAGTAGTCGGCGAAGGCTTCGAATACGGGCTGTAAGTAGTCTTTGTCCACAATGAAATCAAGATAGTCCGTCACGTCGACGCAGCCAATTATCTGGGCGGTACGCACGCCCGCTGAGTCAGTGACAAACAAGGGCGCGATACCAACCAGCTTATCCCGGTATCGACAAACCAGAATCAAAAGCTCACCAGGCTGGTACGCTTGCCACCAGGTCGAGTGCCATTCCCATGTATAGAATACGCAGTCATGCGGAGCGCGCCCCAGCAGATCGTTCCATTCGGCTTGCAATATGTCAAATACCGTCGAATCACGGTAGACAATTAATTCCACAATTGCGCCTGTCTTTCGTCAGATTTTAGTCTCTGGTTGGGACCAAACTCATTTACAGTGACATACCTGACCGAGCCATTCTTACGAAGCGAATACAGTATTCGTTCTATTGGCTAGTTGGTACCTTGGGCGTTGACGGATCGTTTCCCCACTCTTTCCATGAGCCGTCATAGACGCGCAAATCGGTTGCCCCGGCCACCTCCATGGCGAGCAATCCATAACAGGCAGAAACTCCCGAATTGCAATAAATGACGGTTTCGTCAGCATCAAGCTTGATGCCCAGTTTTGCAAACTGCGCTTGCAATTCGTTGGCCGGCTTCAATGTCATGTCGTCGGCCACCATAACCTTTCTTGGCAGGTTGATCGCCGACGGTATATGTCCTCCGAATTGGGCCCGCGATGCCTCGCCCGCGAACTCCGCGGGCGAACGCACGTCAATGAGTTGGATAGCCTTGGCGTCGATTCCAATCAAGATATCGTCGGCATCTGCTTTCACGCTGGAGTTTACTGCGGGTATGAAGGTCGTCGGCTGCGCTTGAGGCAGAATATCGTCCGTTGGACGTTGCTCAGCTATCCATTTTTGCCAGCCGCCGTCGAGAATCTGTACGCTTTTATGTCCGTAATAGAGCAGGCACCAGCGCATGCGCGCGGCAAACATGCTCGCGGCATTATCGTAGACGACTACTCGGCTGTCATTGCCGATGCCCAGCCGCCCCATCAAGCCGGCAAATCGGGCTGGACAAGCGATATCGTTGGACTGAGAACCCGGCTCGACAATGTCAACTTGCCAATCGACATAGACCGCACCGGGAACATGTGCTGCCTGATATGCAGCGAGATCAGAAAAATAGTGCGGAGGCGGTTCTGTCGGCGGCAGCACCTTGCCACGTATATCTATGAGACACAGGTCCTCGTCATCCAGGTGCGCTTCCAACCATGCGGCGCTTACCAATGGCGAATTCATGATCTCCTCCAGCATTCAACATATTCGGACAAGTCGTACGTGTCCATTTGATAGGCATCTGCGGCCCGAAATTTTCTCAAGACGCATCTCTCCGATATACTATAGCCAAAGTTGAACGAGTTTGCTCATGAAAAAACGCATCCGTGGCTTGAAGCGGTCGACCTTTCAATTAGATTTTGACCTTTATCGGGTCAAGGTGCCGATTCCCGATTATGACGGCGATCATCTCAGTGTAATTGATCTGTCGCCGCAAGATATCGAGCAGACGATCGTTTTCCAGCACGGGTTTGCCGGTGTGGCAGAGTCATGGGAGTATCAGCTGACACACTTTGCCCGTCAGTTTCGTGTTGTTGCTCCGGAGCTGCGCGGCCACGGGCAAAGCGCTGCCCCGCATAGCGAGTACAACATGAGGGAGCTTGTAGACGATCTTCACAACGTCGTTAATTCGCTGAAACTTCCGGAGAAGTTTGTCCTGGTCGGTCACTCCTTTGGTGGCGCCATTTGTGTCGAATATGCCAACGCCTATCCCGAGCGCATCGCTAAACTTGTGCTGGTCGCAACTGCCGGCGAGTATCCCATACCCAAGGCGGCGGCGTTCTTGTTTCATATCCCCATTCGTGTGGCTGTTCCGTTCTGGCGCTACCGACGAAAATGGGATGCAGAGTACCATGTGCTAAAGAAGATGTTCCTCAATACACTTCGTCAATGGCAAGGCTGGTCGCTTCTGCGCAATATCACAGCAGAAACGCTCGTTATCACTGGTGAACGAGACACCTACTTCCCCCGCTACATTTATGACGATGTTGCCAAAATGATCCCAAATGCCGAGGTCTATGATATCGGATCTGCGAAGCACAAGGTGCAGTTGGAGCGTCACCAAGCCGTCAACCGTACAATTGAACGGTTTATTCTTGCCGACAAACACAGCAGTTGGCGGAGCGAGACTGTACTTGACAGGCACAACCGCGGCCGGCCCTGGCTAAGTCACTATCACATGGATACGCCGCATACGATTCCGATTCCCAATCAGGCGCTCTTCCGTTTCCTGGAGAGCGCCGCCGACTGGCAGCCCAACAGGACTGCGACCATGTTCTATGGAAAAACCTTGACGTATCTGGAACTTGAGAAACGAGTCAATCAATTTGCGCGGGGATTGAGTAGAATCGGCGTGGGACCGGGCGATCGGGTGATGATCGTCTTGCCCAATACGCCGCAGTTCATTATCGCATATTACGCCATTCTCAAGCTAAACGCCGTAGTGGTACTTTCGAACCCCGACGCAGACGAGCAATTGATCGCTTCGCAAGCGCAGGAAACCGAGGCCAAGGTTCTGATCACGCTTAGCGCGTTTAGCGAGCTGGCGGAATTGATTCAGAATACGACAAGCGCCAAAACCGTCATCTTCACCCGGATCGGCAAGCATGTCACGACGAGCCAGAGCAAGGCCTTCGGCAGGCACAAACTTCCAACACAGTCTGATGAGATGCTCGCCGAACGAATCGGCAGATTCATGTCCGATGTGATGGGCGATGAGCTAAAGACTCCGCCGCAGTTTGAGGTGAATCCAAAAGACCTCGCGATCATATCATATACCAGCGGCACCACCAGCCGACCCAGAGGCGTTTGCTTGACACACAGGAACCTGGTCGCCAATGCCTTGCAAACGAGACACTGGATGCCGGAAATCGAATACGGCAAAGAAACCGTCATGGCAGTAGTCCCCTTTGAACACAGCTATGGCATGACCGCAGCGATGAATCTGCCGATACTGGTGGCGGCGAAAATCGTGATTGTTTCAGTGTTCGAATTGAAGCAAGTGCTGGCACTGATCAAGCAACACAAGCCAACGCTCTTCCCAGGCGTGCCATCAATGTTCACCCTAATCAATCAAGCGCCCAATGTAAGAAGCTATGGGCTGTCGTCGATAAAGGCCTGTATCAGCGGTGCAGCGCCCTTGGCAGTGGAAGTACAGGAGTCATTCGAAAAGCTAACGCGAGGGCGCTTGGTCGAAGGCTACGGACTCACGGAAGCGGCTCCGGTGACGCACTCCAATCCACTGTATGGACTGCGAAAAGTAGGATCGATTGGTGTACCGCTACCGAATACAGACGCCAAAATTGTCGATCTGGTAGACGGCAACGAGGTTCCTGCGGGAGAAGTCGGCGAGTTGGTCGTCCGCGGTCCGCAGGTCATGCAGGGATACTGGCGCTCTCCTGAAGAAAACGAGTCCGTTCTGCGCGGAGATTGGTTACATACAGGCGATGTCGCGGTTATGGACGACGAAGGATACTTCAAGATTATCAGCCGCAAACGCGACACCATCTTCACTGGAGATTACAGCGTCTACCCAAGAGATGTTGAGGAAGTGCTTTACGAGAACAATAAGGTCCTGGAAGTTGCTGTCGTCGGCGTCGGAAGAGAGTCTGGCAAGCAAAAAATCAAAGCCTTTGTTGTGCCCCGACCGAACACAACTTTGTCCCAGGAAGAGTTGGTCGCATTGTGCAGGAGACGCCTGGAGGAGTACGCCGTGCCCTGGGAGTTCGAATTCCGTCAAGAGCTGCCGCGTTCATTTATCGGCAAAGTACTGAGGCGCATGCTTTTTGAAGAGGAGATGGGGAAATAGTTTCTCACAATGCATGAACTCCCTCTATTTCCGCTTAACACCGTATTGTTCCCCGGCATGCAGCTCAAACTGCATATCTTTGAAGAACGATACAAACTGATGATCCGTCGCTGTATTGAACACGAAACGGCATTTGGCGTCATATTGATCAGGAGCAGTCGCGAAGCGCTGGGAGCGGTCGCGATTACCCATGAGGTCGGCTGCACAGCAAAGATTATCGAGGTGCAAAAGCTACCCTTTGATCGAATGAACATTGTCGCCGTCGGCCAACGTCGCTTTCGCGTTCGCGGCCTGGATCACAGCAAGCTGTACCTCGTCGGAGATGTCGAGTACTTTGTACCGCGCGAGGATGACAAAGCAATCATGCGCCAGTATGGCAGACGCCTGCGTCCGCTCATCATACGTTATCTGGAAATCCTCGCGTCAGCGGAAAAAGTCGACTTTGATCCGGAGCAGATTCCCCGTTCGCCCAAGTCGCTAGCCCAAATCGCTGCTATCCTCTTGCAGGCGGACAACACCCAAAAGCAAGAGATTCTTCGCCAGGAAAAAATGACGCAGCTTTTGAACTTGCTGGTAGAAATATATCGACTGGAGACGATGTTGCTGGGCATGCGCTTAAACCCACCGGATGAAGACTTCAATATCGGTCCCTTCTCCAGCAACTGAAACGAAGTACCCCAAACCAACTGTCGTGGTAGAATCATGCCGCGGGTAGTTATCTGGAGTCCACCGACGATCAACGGAAGCCAGTCCTAGAGGTAGGTCATTGACAAGCGTCCCCAAAATCTTGTTGCGGCTATGCCTCGTTTTGCTGGCAACTTTTGTCTTGCTTGAGGTTTCCTTGCAGCTCGCGTTTCTTCGTTTACCGCAGGAACTGATACAACGCATGCCACAGTATCGTGAGCGCTCCGGATTTCGTCTGGTGACTGATCATGGGGCAAGAGAAGCTCCAGCCGGAGAAGTTGTCGAGATACGTGTCGACCAATACTCTGGCGATCTGTTACGGTTGACTTGTCTCTCCGCTAATGATGCGAGATTCTTTCAGCCATATACGGTGAAATTCACGCGCGATCAGCATGGCTTCCGCAATGAGGAACCGTGGCACGACGATCTTGATCTGGTCGTTGTCGGCGATTCATTCACGGCGGCGGAGGCGATACGACATCCCTTCTGGGCTGGGCTTTCTGACTCGATACTTTCATTGGCGTTTCCCGGCAGTGGCACGATAGAACAGCGTCTATTGCTCGAAGCATACGGATTGCCGCGCAATCCTGATACGGTCATTCTTGCCTATTTTGCGGGAAACGATCTGTCCGACAATCAGGTCTTCGAGGACTTGCAGCGTCAAGGCAAGTCAATTGCCGACCACGGTCACCAGAATCGCTCTCCCTTTGAGTATCTGGTGACAGTACATCTGGCTTTGTATTTGCGCGATACGATAGATAAATCCAATATGACGACCTGTCACTATCCACAAGCCACACGCGCAGATCCACCGATGCCGGTTGCATTCTTCGACACGATGCTGCCGATCCTTGCCTTGGACGCTGAAGCGTTGCGCGCAAGTGACGTGTTCCAAACCACGTTGTCCTCAATAGTCGACATGGCGCAACAACTGGAAAAAGGCGGAATCCGCTTCGTAATGATGTATATCCCGCAGAAGGCGGAGTTGTACTGGCCGTATCTGGCCCCTGAGAGCAAAGAGGCAATTGCATTGGCGGTTTCGCAGGACCTTTCGCCGCTTTCACCCGAGATGATCGACAAACACGTTTCGGTACAGCGGGATCTTTGGAAATCAATCGCAACTGAACTAAAGTTCAAATTTCTGGATATGACCCCGGCATTAAGATCAGCAATAGAAAACGGAAAGTCGCCCTACTTTTTTGCGGATACACACTGGAATCAATCGGGCCACGATCTTGCTCGAGAGCAACTGCAGAAATCCCTGAACTAGTGTAGGCTTGATAGTTGTCCGCGCCGCGTATGGAATTGTTTGTACGGGTGGCGACATTGGTCGCCATCGAGGATTGGGAGTATCATTCACTTGAAAGAATTCTGGAAGATTGCCTGGGAACGGTTCAGCCTCAATTCCAGCATTGTTGCTGACGGCAACGGACGCTTCATCGCGACGCTATTCTATTTTTCTATTTTTCTACCGTTTGGGCTCTTGTCCGCTCTGTTCATGGATCCACTTCGCGTCCGCAACGCTGAGGTAAGTTGGCAGCAGCGTGAATCTGTGCCCAGCGATCTCGAGTCGGCAAGAGAACAGGGTTGAGTATGTATATTCTGGGCATATCAGCCTTCTATCACGACTCAGCCGCCGCGCTGATCAAGAATGGCGAACTGATCGCTGCCGCCATGGAAGAACGATTTTCGCGCAAGAAACATGACAACGGCTTTCCCCAACTCGCGGCGGAATTCTGCCTTGAAGAGGCGCAGATCACGGCTAGCGAGCTCGACTACGTGGTCTTTTACGAAAAGCCGCTGGTAAAGTTCGAGCGCATTTTGCAAACGTCCTTGAATACCTTCCCTCGTTCTTCGGGCCTGTGGCGGGAAGCCATGCAAACCTGGTTGACGGACAAACTCTGGGTGCGCAGCCATGTCGCCCGAGGAATCGGCGTACCGTATGACAAGGTACTCTTTTGCGATCATCACATGAGCCACGCTGCCAGCGCGTTTTTCGCCTGCCCATATAAGGACGCAGCAATCCTGACAGTGGACGGCGTTGGGGAATGGACGACGACCACGCTCGGCGTAGGCAAAAGCTCGCTGGGCGAAAGTGATGACGTCTCGCCAAGCATTGATCTCTTTGAAGAGCAGCGCTTCCCGCACTCTCTTGGCCTGTTGTATTCGACATTTACGGCTTGGCTCGGCTTCCGCGTGAACAATGGCGAATACAAAGTCATGGGAATGAGCCCATATGGCGAGGCGCGTTATCTGGACAAGGTCTATAAGGTCCTTTCGCAAGACCAGGCGACGGGAGCCTTTCGGCTTGAGATGCCGTATTTTGATTTCCATCGCTCCACGACCAGAAGCTACAGCCGCAAGTTTCTCGATCTCTTTGGGGACGAACGCGACGCCGACGGTGAATTCTTTACTGCGCGAACGCAGCCGCATCGAACGGCCGAAAGACAAGCGATGGAAGCGAATCAGTATTACGCCGATGTCGCCGCTAGCGTTCAGCAAGTGACCGAAGACGCGCTCATCAACATCGCGACCTATCTGCACAAGAAGACTGGCATGAAAAAGCTGGTCATGGCCGGCGGTGTCGCGCTCAATACCAAAGCCAATTGGCGCATCCTGAATGAATCGCCCTTTGAAGAGCTTTGGATTCAGCCGGCGGCGGGCGACGATGGCGGCGCCTTGGGAGCGGCGTTGTGGGCATGGCATATCGTCCACGGTAAACCGCGCCGATGGGTACAGTCGCATGCGTATTTTGGCAAAGGCTATGACGACGCCGATTGCAAGGCATTTCTTGACGCGGCCGGCTTACGATACGAAACCTTCAATGATGAATGCAAGCTGACAGAAACCATCGTCGATGCGCTGACACAGCAACAGGTCATAGGCTTCCATCAGGGCCGGTTCGAATGGGGTCCTCGCGCGCTGGGCAATCGCAGCATTCTTGCCGATCCCCGTGGCGAAGAGATGAAAGAAGTCGTGAATACAAAGATCAAGTTTCGCGAACCGTTTCGGCCCTTCGCACCGGTCATACTGCGCGAACGGTCACCAGAATACTTTGATTATCCGCAGGTCGCGGAACACGATACGCCTCGCTATATGTTGATGGTCGCGCCAATCAAGTCTGAAAAACAGTCGGAAATCCATGCGGTCAACCACGAAGGCACGGGACGGCTGCAATCCATTGATCGTGAAACCAACCCGCGCTACTATGATGTCGTCAAGCAATTTGGCGAAGCAACTGGCGTACCCGTCGTCCTCAATACATCGTTTAACCTGCGCGGCGAGCCTATCGTCAACACGCCACAAGAGGCCTTCAATACTTTCCGCAACAGCGATATTGATGTGCTGGTCCTTGGTTCACATGTGGTAAGGAAGCCACTCTAATTGAGACGGAAATCACGGGGAGACAATATGAGTAGCAAAGCTAAACCAGGCAACAAAGCACCGAGCGCGGTCCAAGATTTTTTCATGCGTTTGGGAGTGCTTGGTGAACTGCTTGCCTTTTTGTGGAAGCGAAAATTGTATTGGATGCTGCCCATGGTGATCACCCTGTTGGTCTTCGCGCTCGTGATCATGTTTGGTAGCGCGAGTCCTGCCGGTGTTTTCATTTATTCCTTGTTCTAGGATGGCGAGCGTTGCTATCCTGCGGACCTTTCAATAGCGAGATGCTACCGTGGACCTTAAGATAGTTGTACTAGTCGCACTCTTGGCGCTGGTGGCCTGGCTCGGCTGGCAGGTCCACCGGCGCTCGATCAGCCAGCGGCCGATACATGGCGGCGCGGCCGCCGCCATTTTCAACTTTCTTTCGGGACTGTGCTTTGTGGCAATCCTGCCCACGGTCTGCGCATCTGTCCTTGTGCTTCACCCCGATATGGTGGATGTTGCGGGGATCACATTTAGCCCGATCATCGTGATTCTCGTGTGCCTCGGGCTCTTGAGCCTGGTCTTCTCTGTCTTATTTGCCTTGTTCGAGCGCCGACCCCTGCAGAACGTGCAACGAGAAGCAGCCTTGCTTGAGGCGCAAGGCTGGACTGAACAGGATGCCAAGTCTTCCGGGCTTTAGTCCCTGAGTTCGCTGGCTTAGATATCCAGGTTGCGCACCTGTCGGGCGTGCGTCTGGATGAAGCGTCTGCGCGGCGGCACACTGGCGCCCATCAGCATATCGAACACCTTGTCGGCATCGGCCGCGTCTTCGATTGTCACCTGCAGCAGCGTCCGTGTTTCCGGGTCCATAGTCGTTTCCCATAGCTGATCGGGATTCATTTCTCCCAGACCCTTGTAGCGCTGAACACTGACCTTGTCCTTGTTCTTGAACACCTTCACCGATTGCTCCAACAGCTGCGCGTCGTCCAAACCGGCCTGCGGGTAAACGTACTGCGACTTTCTGCCGTTTTTCAGCAGATAGATCGGCGGTTGCGCGATGTATAAGTGTCCCTGTTGGACAATCTGAGGCATATGTCGAAAGAAGAAGGTCAGCAGCAAGGTACGGATATGGCTGCCATCCACATCGGCGTCCGTCATGATAATGACTCGGCCATAGCGCAGCCTCTCTATCGACAACTCGTCGTGAATCCCCGTACCCAGCGCGGAGATCAAGGATTTGATCTCGTTGTTGTCAAGTATCTTGTCGATGCGCGCCCGTTCGGTGTTGAGAATTTTGCCTCTTAGGGGGAGTATCGCTTGAAAATGCCGATCTCTGCCCTGTTTCGCGCTACCACCAGCCGAGTCGCCCTCGACGATGTAAATTTCCGCATTTGCGCCACGCTGCGAACAATCAGCCAGTTTGCCAGGTAAAGTGCTACTTTCAAGCAGACTCGGTCCACTGCGCACCAAATCGCGCGCTTTCTTGGCCGCCTCACGAGCTCGCTTGCTAGTCATACATTTGTCAATGATTCGACGGGCTTCGCGGCTATTGGTCTCCAAGAACTCATTAAGCGCTTCAGTGACAACTTGTGATACCGCGCCTTGCACTTCCGGATTCAGCAGCTTGACCTTTGTTTGACTTTCGAATTGAGGGTCCGGATGTTTCACGCTGACAATCGCGGTAAGCCCTTCCAGGGTGTCCGTGCCGGAGAAATTCCCTTCCTTTTCTTTCAACAGCCCGGCTTTCCTGGCGTAGCGATTGATAACACCCGTAACCGCTGACCGCAGACCGGTGACATGGGTTCCGCCATCCGGCGTATTGATCGTGTTGGTGAAGGCGAGTTCTGTCGTGATGGCAACATCAGTGTATTGCATAGCGACTTCGACGCCAATCTTGTAGGGCGCTTCGTTGCGATCCACGAATTCAATATCTCGCTCGGCATGTATGATGTTGTGGACCACACGGCGGCTACGATTCAAATAGCGCACGAAGGACCGCAATCCGCCGTCAAAATAGAACGTGACCTCGCGCGGAATAGGCTTCGCTCTTTCGTCGCGCAGGTTAATTGTCACCTGCCGCGTCACAAATGCCATTTCCCGAAAGCGTGTCATCAGTGTATTGAAGTTGAACTCGTTTTCTTCCATGACGGTGAAGTCCGGGACAAACGATATTACCGTACCCGTTTCTTCTCCTTCGCGGAGTTTCCGCACCTTGCTGACACGGCTGGTCGTTAAGCCCTCCTCATAGGTCTGCCGCCAAACGTGACCATCCCGATATATAGTGGCGGTCAATTCCGCTGACAAGGCGTTTACAGCCGACACACCGACACCGTGCAAGCCGCCGCTCACAGTGTAGACTTCGTTGTCAAATTTCCCGCCAGCGCCTATCACCGTCATTACGACCTCAAGCGCAGGCTTGCCGGTCTCGTGCATATCAACTGGTATACCTACCCCGTTGTCAAGGATCGTCGCGCCGCCGTTCTCGTGCAATGTTACTTCGACTCGATCGCAACGCCCGGCCAAGGCTTCATCAATCGAATTATCAACGACCTCATAGATCAAGTGATGCAGCGCGCTCGCGTCGGTGCCACCGACATACATGCCTGGGCGTCGGCGAACGTGCTCGCGCGGACTCAGCTGCTGGATGTTCTTCGCGGTATAGCCATTCTGCTGCTGTTCCACTATTTCCTTGTCTTTAGCCATAGTGTCTCCTGCTAGCCTCACAACAAGAACTGAGAGTCTAGATAAGCCCAATAATTCACGGACAGACGGTCACTGAAGCAACCACCGATTACCGAATGAATGACGATGATTCTCTTCATTAATTATACTAGACTGTTGGAGAAGGAACAACGGGCGGAGTAGACAATTTCAGCCGCGTGGCATTGACAGGTTAGCGCACGGCTCCTACAATTTCGCCAGTTGCCTCTGTAGCTCAGTGGACAGAGCACCGGTCTTCTAAACCGTTGGTCGCAGGTTCGAGTCCTGCCAGGGGCGTTTACAGATGCCTACAGTAGCCTGCTCAACCAAGTTACGCGATAATGTCGCTAAACAAATGCTGTATATCGCTAGAGAGGCTTTTCCGGGAAGATCTTGCCCACTTCTCTAGAGATCGATAATGTGTAACAGCTTCCGCACGGCGGCCTAAACGAACATACAACTGTAGCAGTTTCTGGTGAATCGATTCGTTTGAGTAGTCGGTATCGATGGCTCTCGTAAGCGTGTGAAGCGCCAACTCGTGCTTGCCGTCCTGATCCCAAAACGCCGCTGTGTTTTCGAGCGCCTCGATATAAGCGCTCTGGAATGCTTCGCGCCGTTCCAAGATCCATTGGTCGTTATGCCCATGCAGGAAAGGACCACGATATAGATTAGCAACGCGCTGCCATACTTCAAAGGGGTCTGCTGGCTCGCCATAGCGCCCTACCATCAGCGACTCTACGAATTCGACGGCGTCGAAATAGAAAGGCACGTCGGGGTTTATGCGGTAATACGCGCCATCGTGCATTAGCGCATCAATTTCCAGCGCTTTGTGCAGACGCCTTTTGGTCACATGGAATACGTTGACCGCTTGATCAATATCCAGCCCCTTCCAAAACGTCTCGCAGATTTCATTGCGTGTGACTACGGGCCGATCGAGCGTGAAAAATAGTAGCAAGCGCGGTAAGTGGCCCTCCCATCGTTCGACCAGATGATCTCCCAGAAATACGTATCCAGGGCCGAGCGAAAGGACCTTGAGCATCGCACCTTCGAGATTCCGATTATGGTAAAAATCCTCTTGAACCAAGTGATCATCACGTAATATCACCGCGTGTCTCTTTGCAATCATCGCCAACAGTGGCATCCGAGGCAAGGTGCGGGTGTTTATGATAAGCTTGCATCGATCCGGCAAAAAGTGGGACAAGCGTTCTATGAATCGCTGGACATCATCGGCGCGGTCGGTACGGTCAAATTCGTCCAAAATGAAGTAGAATTCGCCGTCGTGCATTTCGCTCAATTCACGGACAAATGCGCGCAGGATAACATCAATATATTTGTAAGGATCTTTCAAAATGTTCGATTTAAGCAGATTGATGTGGCGACCAAACAAAGGATGCTGATTTGACATCTCGTGAGTAATACTGGTTATGAAGTTGAGCAGATTAGTGTCGTCCAGATCAAACGAATAATAAAATGTTTGGATACCGGGATCGCCAACCAAACTTGCAAGTAAGACGTTTCGTAACCGATTCGTAGGATGCAGGACGACTATCTTCGCGTCCGCCGCATATCTATGAAAAACCTCTAGCGCACGCTGAACCCTATTGTCTATATTCATGATGCTTGATCTCACTGGGCGTATATGATTTGTAACTATTATATTGTACCATAAACAATAATATGCCGACAGTAAGACGGCCAAACAAAACGATACTTGAAACGATACATCATTGCGCCGCGCTTCAGACCACAAATGACGCGGGTTTGCAATCGCTTTTTCGCTCAGAACATGCGGGCTCCGGCGAGGCGACGAATAATACACAAGCAAGACGTCGTAACAAGAATGACACCTATTGAAGTAATGGAATGTAATAATTGTGGAGTGAGTTATGTTTCCGGACTTTAGGCTCGGAATACGATGTTTGCAGGGTCCCTATTGCTCTTCTTCTTTATGTAGACTTCCTTCGGCAGCAATTCGCCAGAAACTATTCACCTTGTTCCGCATCCATTCGTATCAATTCACGTCTAAGCGTCTTCCCAACCGCCGTCTTGGGCAATTCATCGATAAACGCAATGCGACGCGGAATTTCATACTGTGCCAGTTTGTTCTCGAGATAGCCGATGACATCTTCGGCGCTGGCTTCCTGCCCTGGCTTGAGTACGATCCAGGCCTTAAGCGATTCCTGTCCAGGCCTTTCCGGATGAGGAATCGCGGCCACGCCTACCTCGAGTACGGCAGAGTGAGAGCTGATTGCGTTCTCCACCGCTGTTGGGTAGACATTAAAGCCGCCGATTAGCGCCATATCTTTTTTGCGATCGACGATATAGAAATAGCCGTCTTCGTCCATTTTTGCGATATCGCCTGTATACAGCCAACGTTTGCCGTCCTTTTCACGCAGAACAGATTGTGTCTCCTCGAGCATGCCATGATAGCCAACCATGACATTGGGTCCCGCCATCACCAACTCTCCTACCTCTCCAACTGGCAGATCAGTCTCGCCGTCTTCGAGGCTGACAATGCGCATATCCATTTCGGGAAGCGGCAAGCCAATCGAACCGGGTCTGTTTTCCTTATAGATCGGGTTGACGTGGGTCGCGGTTGGCGCCTCGCTCATGCCAAATCCTTCGCGCACAGAGCCACCTGAGAGCCGTTCGAACTCTTCTTTGGTAGCGAGTGGCAACGGAGCGGAACCGCTCAAACAAAGATGCAAAGAACTAAGATCCGCCTCTCCACTTTTGACACTCGGGTGATTATTGATCGCATTGTAAAGAGCCGGTACACCTGGAAACAATGTTGTACGAAACGTCTCGATATTCCCCAATACATCGTCGATATCGCGCGGGTTTGGCACCAGTACAATTTTGCAGCCCCTGTAAACGCTCGTGCTGACAACAACCACCAACCCATATACGTGAAAAAATGGAATCGCACCTAGGAAAACCTCGTCCTCGGTCGGCGTGTCAAACAGATCCAAAACGCCTTCAGTTTGCAGCATATTTGCTACCAATCCCCGATGCTTGGACATGGCGGCCTTGGAAACGCCTGTCGTTCCGCCGGTGTACTGGAAAATCGCCAGGTCGTCGGGCCCAACCTCCACGGCCGCCTTCTTACCATCGTATTCTCGCAAGAGCTCCTGGAACCAGTGGTCGCCACTTTCAACACTGGCTAGAAAGTGACCATCCTTCTTTTCCCGAGCAATGGTGAAAAGGAATTTCGCCAGGGGCGGAAGGTACTCTTTGATGTTGGTGACGATTACCGTCTTGACTTTCGTTCGCGGCTGAATCTGCTTGATCAGCCCGTAGAAAAGTGTCATCGTCAATACGAATTCGGCGTCACAGTCATTGATCTGATGAGCCATTTTGTCCGCGGGGTAGGTCGGATTCGTCGCTGCAACCACGCCGCCCGCCTTGAGAATCGCGTAGAAGCTGACCACGAATGCAACCGAGTTGGGCATCACTATGGCGACGCGACCGCTCTTTTTCAGACCTTGTTCGACCAAGGCGGCGGACAAAGCGTCCGAAGCCCGATCAAGTTCCGCATAAGTATTGCTTTTGCTAACTCGCCCTAGCACCGGTAGGGCTGCGGGTGTGATCAACGCCGTATTGTGCGGGATTCGCGCACTGGTATCTTTAAGGAATTGATGCAATGGAACTTCGGGAAAATCAAGCGTTGTCGGCATACCCACGTCGTAGTTTTCTGTCCATGGACGCTCCGCATATGTCACCATTCAGGCACACTCCGTTTTCGTTTCCGAATAAATATGCGACGTAGTATAACATAGCTGGGATTCAAACGGAAAACTACTGCAAGCAAGCGAAAATCAGTCATTCGGGGGTTAGGGCACTGCGGATTCTGACTCAAAAGCCACGCAAATGGACGCGCGATCAACCTCCGAGCCGAAGCTTCGCCATCTATTTACCCGAAGGCTCGAGCCAGGTTGACCATGCCGCCGGAATCCGTGCTATCCGTCCGTTGCTGTCCAGGCAGACTAGCTTCAGCTTTGCGCTGAACAAGCTCTGTAGGCTACTGGCATCAACGATCTCGCAAGCGAAGATGACAGTTCGGCTCTTGTGATCGGCAACCCAGGTACGTACGGTGATTTCCTGATCATACCGTGCAGCCATCAGATACTTCGCTTCAAGTTCACCGGCCGCCAGGAAATATCCTGCGCGCTCAATGTCGGCGTAGCTCAATCCGTGACCACGAATGTACGCGCTGCGGCCTTCTTCAAACCACACCAGATAGGCTGCGTGATGCACGACGCCCATCTTATCCGTTTCGGCATAGCGAACGTGAAAAGTAATTTCGCATACGTAGCGATCGTCGGGCGCCATTGACATTCCAAAATCCGGCCTTCAAAAAGCGTAGTCTACTGGCTGATGCCCGCGACATACAAGGATTGAATGCTGGCTGATTTGTGCGACACTTGGCGTGTCCGGCAAAACCAAAGGCATTGTGATGTTCAGACCGACTGCGATTGTATTGGCGATCTTGCTGACGATTTCTATCAGCGCCACAACTTGGTCACAGGCTGTGGAGAATCCTTACGAGGCGGTGCCACAGTCGCGCACTGACGACGGCGCATTTGTCTTGGGCAATAGGGACGCAAAGATGCGCTTCATAGAGTTTTCAGATTTTCTCTGTGGTCATTGCCAAAACTATGAGTCCGTCGTTGAGACATTCATCCAACAGTTCGTTCTGACCGGACAGGCGCAAATTGAATACCGCATGTTCCCGGTCGTCGATCCGGTTCTGTCACCACAGAGTGCGGCTTTGGCTGAGTGTGCTGATACTTTGTCGCCTGGCACATTTTGGTTGGCGCACGATCTAATATTTGAAATCGCTACCGAAGATGGATTCACTGAAGGGTCGTCCACGCAGGTCGCCGAAAGGCTCGGCCTTGACCATCCGGAACTCGTCGAATGTGCTGCCACGGCGACGCAGTATCGAACCGATCAACTTTATGGGCTGGAATTGGACGTTCAGGGCACACCATCGTTATTCGTCCAATACGGTGATAGTGCGCCAATAGCCATTGCGCATGCCCTGCCGGAACACTTCGCTGCGCTGGTAAACGCTGTTCGGCCGGACAGGTCGGTTCCAGTCGAGATTGAAGACGGACCCTACGCGGGAATCAGCACTTTCCGCCGCGCGGACGGCGGTTTCGTCCTTGGCTCGCCGGAAGCGCCTTTGACTATCGTTGCATTCGAGGACTTCCTTTGCTTGCACTGTCAAAACTACGTGGAAACTGTCCACAGTTTCATTGAATCTCAAGTGAGGACGGGATTGGCGCAGTTTGAGTATCGATTCTATCCCTTGATTGATCCACAACATTCGGTCCAGCCGACGCGAATCGCTGAATGCGTCGCCCACCTTGACATCACAAAGTTCTGGGACGCGCATGATGTTCTATTCGAATTAGCAAGCGCACGCAAGATCGGCGCCGAAAGCAGCAAAGACGTCGCAGGATTACTCGATTTGGACGTAGAGGCGCTGGCAGAGTGTATGGATCGCTCGATACAGTTTCTCATCGACACGAAACTGGGACATAAACAGGACGTCTCTGGGACGCCGGCAATTCGCGCGCGGCGTGACGGTAGCGAACCGGCTGTCATTTATTCAGGACAGCAAGCGTTGGACCGCGGCGCCGTGGACCTCGAGGTGCTCATCGCACTGGCAGAAGGTTCTCCCGCAGTTACAATCGGCCCACCGGAACCCACGGCTCTCGACAGCACCATGTTGCCTGACATCAGCTTGCTCACGAAAGAACCCTGTGGACCACCTTGCTGGCAAAACATTACACCTGGCGAAACGGTCATGGAAGAAGCCTTGAAAATCGTGAGCGCGCTTGAGTCGATAAAAATCGCGCAAGCGACGGATGCAGACATCGTTTTTGGCTACGAGTCCGGTGCGGTTTGCTGCCAAATCGTAAGTGACGACCAAGGCGTTGTCGTCGCAATCGTGCTGCAATTGGCGCCACAGGTTCTGGTTGGCGAAGCAATCGCTACACTAGGGGAACCGAGGTACGTGACGGGCATGCCCTTCAGCGCAAACGAACATCTCCTCGTTATGGTTTTTCCTGAAAAGTCTGCGTTTCTGTACGCAATGGTGGCCGGCGCCGACGGCATGTTGAGTCAAATATCACCGATTGTCTCGGCCATCTACGGTTCAGAAGAACAATTGGACCAAGTAATCAGCACGACGCCGCTGGACGACTGGAAGGGCTACTTGAGTTACAACGAATACATGGATGGAGTTTTCGACAACAATCCTTAGCAGCTATCATCGGGGTTGGTGGCGCTCGCGCAACTCCTGCTCTACGTCTTGCAGGGCGATGTCCAGATCCGCCATCAAGACCAGCATGTGATAAAACAGGTCGGCGAGTTCACCGATTTGTTGCTGCCTGCCCTGGCCCAAAGCTGCAACGATAGTTTCTACCGCCTCTTCACCAACTTTCTGGGCGATCTTGCTGCGCCCTTCTTCAAAAAGGCGGTTCGTGTAACTTCCCTCTACTGGATTCAGCTTGCGATCACAGATGATCGCTTCCAGCTTGTTGAGCATTTCGCTCATTATCGTTACCCTGTCTAATATCGTTCCGGCTCGCGAACAAATTGATCAAAACTGCGGAAGAAGCAGCTCGGCGCCATGGTATGGCATGCGGGTCCCGCGGGTTGCACCAGGATTAACAAAGTATCGCTATCGCAATCGATACGTATATCGATCACTTTCTGCGTATTGCCGGAGGTCTCCCCTTTTCGCCACAGGGTTTGCCGGCTGCGGCTCCAGAAGGTCGTCGTCCCGCTATCCAGCGTCGCTTCCAAAGATTGCGCATTCATATACGCCATCATTAATACCTCAAGTGTTGAAGCGTCTTGCACAATCGCTGGTATCAAGCCTTGATCATTCCATCGGATCGCTTCCAGGACCTTCGTTTCAAGAGGCATTGGACCCCTCCCAACCAGACAGCCGAACCGGCACACCATTCTCGTGCAGAAATCGCTTGAGATCGACGATGCGCATTTCATTAAAGTGAAAGAGTGTGGCCGCCAACGCTGCGTCCGCGCCTCCTTCTTCCAATGCTTCACGGAAATGCTCTTTGGACCCTGCGCCTCCAGACGCGATCACAGGAATGGAGACCGCTTCCGCTACCGCCTGTGTTATCTCGATATCGTATCCAGACTTGGTACCGTCTTTGTCCATGCTCGTCAACAATATCTCACCGGCCCCACGATCTTCGACTTCCTTGGCCCATGGGACCGCTTCCTTTTCGGTCGGGATTCTGCCTCCGTTGATGTGAACCACCCACTTGCCCTCTACTCTACGCGGGTCAATCGCCACGACGATACATTGACTGCCGAAGCCCCAGGCCCCCGACGAGATCAATTCCGGGGTTCGGACCGCTGCGCTGTTGATCGACACCTTATCGGCGCCTGCCAACAATGTCTCGCGAATATCGTCGATGGTGCGGATGCCTCCCCCGACGCAAAATGGAATGAAGATGCTGTCTGCCACCTGTTTTACCATCTCCAGCCTTGTTTTGCGCGCCTCGTGCGACGCGGTGATATCAAGAAAGATCAGTTCGTCCGCGCCTTCACGATCGTAAACGATCGCTTGTTCGACGGGATCGCCGGCGTCGCGAAGGTCGACGAAATTCACTCCCTTGACAACGCGCCCGTCCATCACATCAAGACAAGGTATGATTCGCTTCGCCAACATCATTAACCTACTTTCGCCGCTCGCAGGGCATCACCCAACGAAATATTTCTCCGATAAAGAGCCATTCCAATGATCGCGCCTGCTATGATACCGCTTGACGCAAGCTGTTCAATTTCTTCTACGCTGCTTACCCCTCCAGAGGCGATCACCTGCAGTCCGGTTTTGCGCGCCAATGCCACCGTATCGTCGATATTTGCGCCAACTAACATGCCATCCCGCTTGACATCGGTGTACAGCGCATGTCTGACACCATTTGCAAAAAACCAACTGCCAAATTCAACTGGCGACTGCGTCGACTGCTCTGTCCACCCGTGCGTGGTCACCTTACCGTCTTTTGCGTCAAGCGCGACGCAGATCGTTTCCGTTCCAAAGCGATCAATCGCCTCCACGACCTTGGCGGGCTGCTTGACTGCCAGAGTCCCAAGCACCACTCGGGAGGCGCCTGCGTCAAGCGCGCTTTCCAGAGCATTCGAATCACGCAAGCCACCGCCGAACTGCACCTGGACGTCGAGTTTGGCGACGGCTTCCAAGACTCGAATGTTTTGATTGGCAGCGTCAAACGCGCCGTCCAAATTGACCATATGGATCCACTCCGCGCCCTGATCAATCCACGATTGCGCTGTCGCGACCGGATCGTTGCTAAAGACTGTCTTCTGAGTCAAATCGCCCTCACGAAGCCGAACGACTTTCCCGTCGTGGAGGTCAATTGCCGGGTAGATTATCATGTGCCAGCTCCTGGATTCTCAGAAAATTGTTTAGTATCCGCAAGCCGTTTCTTTGACTCTTCTCGGGATGGAACTGCACACCGTATATATTGCCGGACTGTACGGCCGCAGCGAATTCCACTCCGTAATCGACCGAAGCAATGATGGCGCCGGCATCCTCTGGCGCGCAATAATAGCTATGCACGAAGTAGACATGGCTGCGCTTGTCAAGCCCTTGAAACAATGCCGAGCGTTCTAGTACATCAAGTTTGTTCCAGCCCATGTGCGGAACCTTGCGATCAGGGAACTCCGGAAACCGAATCACACGCCCCGGTATGATTCCCAAACCCTCGTGTTCACCCATCTCCTCGCCAAAGTCAAACAGCATTTGCATACCGACACAGATGCCAAGATAAGGAATGCCACGGGCAAATGCGTCAAGCAAGGGCATCACCAGGTCGCGCTGTCGCATCTGCTCCATGCCCGCTCCAAAGGCGCCCACGCCCGGGAGAATGATCTTTGATGCGCCGTCCAACTCTGAACCACGCTCTACCAGCCGCATGTTCTGGACCCGCAAGTGCTTAAGCGCATGTACGACGCTCCTCAGATTGCCCGCGCCATAATCGATTACTGCCAGCATACAAATCTCCCATATTCAAACAAAAAGCCTCGCAAGGGAGCGAGGCGTCAGTGACAAATCATATAGCGTGACGCACTTCAGCCTTAGGACGCTCCTCTTCCGGATGACCCAAGATGATGATGAAAAATCAGTTGCTTCACGGCTGTTTCCGTTGAACTTTACCTCAGCAGTATATGAGAACTGATCTTTGCTGTCAATGAACAACACGCAGAAATCCGCTTGTGATTGTCCATAACCTTTGCAAATGCTATAATCGTTGGACACCGTCAATCCGTGCCAGCCAATTGGGCGGCAGGAGAAAGCACGATGCAGATCAATCAAATCGCTAGCATGATCGAGTGGTTGGATGAAGAGCGTCGTCGTGACAAAGCCATTATCGCGACTCTGGAAGAGCGTGTCGCTCAGCAAGTCGAGACCATCGACCAAATGCTGCGGCGTGTTAAAAGTGTCGAATCGGACCAGAGCGTCATTAAGCAAGAAACGTTACCCGCCCAAAAAGAGCATGACATCATTGATCAGTTGCGTCTCGAAATGGCGCAGATGCTGGAAAATGCGGAAGCGCGCCGTTTGACAGCCGAACGTGAAGCCGAACGACGCGTCGACTTGCAACGGGACACCGTACAGCGCAGTGTTCGCGAGCTCGGGGAAAAGACCGACCGAATTGACAAGCAACTGGCAAACATCAGCGGTCTGCAAACTGAAGGCGACCGAATGACAAACGCCATGCGCGTACTCAACCAGGAAATGGATGACCTTACCAAGAAGCTTGAAGGACCAGATCGTCGCCTTGTCTTCCTCGAAGAACAGCGCCGTACCGACGCACGGCGCTTGGCAGAGATCGAAACTGAACTGCCCGAGTACAAGAAATCGGTTGATGGCATTCTGCCGAAATTAGGACTTATTGAAGACTTGGCGGTGCGCAACGAACGGCGCATCCAGGACTACAACACCGTCGACCGTGAACGTAGAGAGCAACTGCAGCAATTCATTGACCAGCAGCAATTGATGACGCAGCAGCGCGACCAGCAGATGGCTGATCTCACCAAGCGCTTTGGCGTGCACGATGCCGAACTGCAGAAAAACATAGAGCGCTTCGAAGTCTGGGCGCAAGCCTACCGAGAGATGAAACGTATTATTGACGATTTCAATCGCATCGGTGACCGACTGGAACGACGGATCAATGAAGTTGCGGAAATGCAGCGTCTTAGTGAAGAACGTTTTCGCCAGGAATGGAACGACTGGCGTGACGAGGACCAAAAGCGCTGGAAACAGCTGACGCTCTCCAGTGATGAAGTCTGGCGCAATCACGACCGGGAATTTGATAGCTTTGTCCATCGGATCGGAGATATAGAGTCTTTTATCCCGGATGTTCGCGCAAATATACAACGGCTTTGGCAATTGGAACGCGCCCGCGCCGAATTGTATCGAGAGCGCTATCAGGCCTTACTGCACGAATATGACAACGCTGCGCTGCGCGATGAGCCTGGCGGCATTCAAAGCGGCGAAAACCTCTTGGACAGCAGCACGATCGGCAGCGGATAAGAGATGCGGGTCATCGGTACCTCGGGCCACGTCGACCACGGCAAGTCTACATTGGTGGAAAAACTGAGCGGGATCAATCCCGATCGGCTTGCGGAAGAGCTTAGCCGCCAAATGACAATTGATCTGGGCTTCGCCTGGATGAGACTCCCCAACGGCGAGACGGTAGGCATTGTCGACGTGCCCGGTCATCGCGACTTCATCGAAAATATGCTGGCAGGTGTTGGTGGTATCGACGCCGCTCTGCTGGTCATAGCTGCTGACGAAGGCATCATGCCACAGACCCGTGAGCATTTGGCCATATTGCGTCTTCTTGAAGTAAACGAAATAATCGTTGTCATTTCAAAGGTTGATCTGATCGACGACCCGGACTGGATTGAGCTTGTTCGGCTGGATATCGAAGAACTCTTCGCGCTGCACCAAAGGCCGGTGCCACCAATCGTCGAGGTCTCCGCCCACAGCGGGCACGGATTGGACCAGTTGATTGCAACGCTGCAGGGTGAATTGAAGAACGCGCCCCAGCGCGTCGATTATGGTCAGCCGCGCCTGCCGATTGATCGCGTATTCGTCGTCAGTGGATTTGGAACGGTTGTGACCGGCACCCTCGCGGGAGGCAAGCTGTCTGTCGGCGACAGCGTCGAATTTCAGCCGTCGGGCAGCGCTGGGCGCATCCGCGGATTGCAGAGCTACAAACAGACCGTTGATACTGTTTCACCCGGCAGTCGCGTCGCTGTCAACATCGCCGGGCTTAGCAGTGACCAAGTACAGCGCGGTGACTTGTTGACGTCTCCGGGACAAGTCTATCCTTCCACCCTTGTAGACGCGCATTTTTACCAACTCGCCGATGTTGACCGTCCGCTCGAACACAACGCGGAAGTTAAGCTGTTTTCTGGCTCGGCGGAGTCGATCGCCAAAGTACGGCTGCTGGACGCAGATCAATTGAACCCAGATGAAAAGGGATGGCTGCAGGTTCGCCTGCGCGACGCCCTTCCGCTGTCTCGCGGTGACCGCTACATCTTGCGCTATCCCTCGCCCGCACAGACGATCGGCGGCGGACTCGTTGTCAATGCGCATCCTCGCCGACGTCTGAAACGATTTCAGAACGCGATCATCCACAGCTTGGAGCTGCGCCTGCACGGTACAGCTGCGGAAAGACTTGCGATGGCCTCAGACGCAAAGGCGCCAGTTTCGCTCAAGGAAATGCAATCTGCACTGGGTTACAGCGATGAAGAACTTAGCGAAGCCTTGACCGAGGCCCTTGAACTTGGTCTGGTCAGGCAGGTCAGCTCATCACGCTTTTGGTCAACGAGCTCATGGCTTATGCTGGTCAATCGGGCGCTTGGGGAACTAAGAGCCTTTCACAGCGAACATCGCCTGAGATTGGGCATGCCGCGCGCACAATTGCGCAGTCGGCTCGATGTTCAGCTCAACCTGCTTGACCACCTAATTGAAGAAGATGAGCGTATGACGGCAGAGGCAAATCTGGTGCGGCTGCATGATCATCAGATTGTTTTCGACAAAGAACATTGCGCGAGAATCGACCATCTGATGGAGGTTTTGCAGGAAAAGCCTTTCTTGCCCCCGTCAATTAACGAAATGAATCAGATTGTCGGAGAAGACGTCGTGCGAGCCCTGCTCGATTTACGGAGACTGGTCAACGTCAGCGACAAAATTGCCTTCTCAAGCGCAAATTACGAATACATGGTAAGTGAGATTCGTCAAGAGATCCGCGATCATGGCGAGATCGATGCCAAGACCTTGCGTGACAGATTCGGCACAACCCGAAAGTACGCGATTCCATTGCTGGAACATCTCGATTCCCTCGGGATCACTCAGCGAGTAGGCGATGTTCGCAAGCGTGGCCGCAACATGTGAGCAACAGGCGTGAAACACGAATAACCCTGACGCAGCCAGTTTTCAAGATGTCAGTCGCAGCATCACCTTGTCGCCTATTTGCACGTCAAGGCGGTCCGCCGCACTCTCGTTATTCGCGCAGATTTCCAAGAATCCATTGCTGTCTATCTGCGCAAGCGTAGCCCCGAGTTGCGCTTCATGGAACGCGTGCGAGATTCCATGGATGGTTTGACTGTGAATTGTGACGTTTGTGCTGGACGCGCGTAGCTGCAGTGACGGGACTTCGTCATTCCATTGCACATCCAGGGTCAGTTCATCCTCGTTTTTCCAGCTCAAGATTCCAATGCTGGTGATAATGTTGCCGAAGTGATCGATGTGCATGACCTCGCCGATGATACGCTGTCCAGAGTAACTAAGCTGTGGTTTGGGAAAGGTAACGATCTGTTCCAAATTTCGTCCCATTTTGGAATGGCTGGAGGGGTCCCTCGCAAGGTGCGCGGCGGATGGCGCAAAGATATCGCGGCCATGAAAGGTATGACTGGCGCCGGGTAACTGATACTCACGGTTATCCAGCGAGACCGCGTTGTATTCGGCATCCAGGTCAAGCAAACTGTAGCTAAGCACGCCATTATCCGGGGCGACAAAATCATATCCAGCGCAGCGCACAGCGATCGGCAATCGCATGCTGCCGACGCCTGGGTCCACTACCACACAGAAGACTGTCCCCTCTGGAAAATATCGAAAACTGTTCAGCAACGCGAATGCCCCTTCGCGAACATTTTGCGGCTCAATCGCATGGGTGATATCTACGATCTGAATGTCCGGGGCGATCTTCAGCATGACCGCTTTCATCGTTCCGACGTAGGTGTCTGTAATACCAAAGTCGGTCAGGATGGCTACGATACTTGTCATAACTGCGCTCTTTCGCCGTTTTCATCTTTCTACCGTATATTCTAGCTCAATCGTCAAGCGCGCGAAGTTTGGAAGTGTACAGGATGCATTATTCGACGCGCGCCGCTACAATGGATTCATCAACGAGGGAGACCTAATGCACCGCAGCCGCACGCAGTTGGAGCAGCAAGAACTGGACACGCTCGCGCCCTTCGCGCTTTTCAGTAGGCATTCCCGCGGGCGCCTGCACCATGAATCGGAACCACGCTATCGAACGGCCTTTCAGCGCGATAGAGATCGTATTGTGCATTGCGCGGCGTTTCGTCTGCTCGAGTATAAAACCCAGGTCTTTGTCAATGATGCGGGAGACTACTTTCGTACTCGGTTGACACATACACTCGAGGTTGCGCAAATTGGTCGCACGCTGGCGCGCGCGCTAGGGGCTAACGAAGACCTGGTCGAAGCCATCTGCCTGGCCCACGATCTTGGACATCCTCCTTTTGGGCATGCCGGCGAAGACATATTGAACCAGCTCATGGCCGAATCGGGCGGGTTTAACCACAATCACCAAAGCTACCGAGTTGTGACGAAACTGGAACGGCGATATCCCAAGTGGAATGGCCTGAACCTGACAGCCGAAACAATTGAAGGCATCGCCAAACACGAAACGGAATATGACATCAGCCACATAACCGAAATTGAAACTGAGACCGGCGCGAGCCTGGAGGCGCAGATTGCCAATATTGCCGACGAATTGGCCTACAACGCTCACGACCTCGACGACGGGCTGCAAGCCGGGCTGATCGGCGCCGAGCAGTTGCAGAACCTGGAAATCTGGCGCATTGTCATCGGAAGACTCGCATGGACTGGTGGCGTGCTGGACGAGATTGACCGGCATCATGTCATCAGAGAACTGGTTGGCATGCAGGTAGACGATGTCTTGGAAAACAGCGCCAACAGTATTGAAACGCTGAATCCGCAGAGCTCGCTGGAGGTGCAGCATCATCCGCATCCCTTAGTAAGCCACAGCGAGCGCCACCAGCGATACAATCGCGATCTCAAGGACTTTCTCTTTGAGAACATGTACCGGCATTTTAGAATCGTGCGAATGCAGACGCGCGCCGAACACATTTTGCAGGCATTGTTCGCCGGCTATATGAACGAGCCGCGGCAATTGCCGGACGACTTCCGCGACAAGCTGACAAAGGAAGCGACCGAGCGAGTCGTGGCCGACTACATTGCGAGCCTGACCGATCGCAGCGCATTCCTGGAATATCGACAATTCTTCGACCCAAAAACGTGACCGAAAACAGGAACCAAGTATGCCGGGAGAAACGCTGCTAAACCAACGCTATGAGCTAGTTGCCCAACAAGGCTCTGGTGGTATGTCTGTAATCTACAAGTCGCTTGACCGTATGCTCGGTCGCATGGTAGCGATCAAAATCCTGCGACCTAGTTTGACCCAAGATCCGGCTTTCTTGGAGAAGTTCCAACAAGAAGCGCGCAGCGTCGCCATGATGTCGCACCCCAATATCGTGACCGTGCACGACGTGGGCAATGACGGGCATACCCATTACATCGTCATGGAAATGATCGAAGGACATGATCTGAAAAACATAATCAAGACGCGCGGCGCCTTGCCGCTGGAACGCGCGCTCGATTACGGAATTCAAATTTGCGCTGGACTCGGTTTCGCGCATCGCTCGCAGTTGGTGCACGCCGACGTAAAGCCACAAAATATATTGATCAATCGCGACGGGGTTATCAAAGTCACCGATTTCGGCATCGCCCAGGCCTATACCGACACCATGCCGCAAATGCGGAGTGAAGTCGTGTGGGGCAGCCCACATTACTTCGCGCCGGAACAAGCGCGCGGAGAGAAACCCTCGCCGGCATCCGATGTGTATTCGATCGGCGTCGTCATGTTCGAGATGTTCACTGGCCGCCTGCCCTATATAGGTACATCGCAAAGGGAACTTGCGCTGGCGCACATCCAATCGGAGATTCCACAGGCAAAAGATGTCAATGCAAACCTGCCCGAAGAAATCAGCAACATCATCGCCAAAGTGATGAGCAAGAGGCCCAACGACCGCTACAAACATGCCGATCAATTGGGTCATATCTTGCAGCGGGCGCGCGAACGCACCAAGTACGCCCAGTTGCAAACTGAAAGCGGCCGCATGGCGTCGCCCACCGTCGTAGGGCATCAACCAGCCCCGTCTTCTGTGCCGAATCCGGCGCCGCAGCGTCCGACTTTCACGCCGACTCCCGACGCCCCGCCCGTTCCATCTTCGCTGCCGCTGAACCCACGATCGCAAGCCCCGGTCGCGCCGAATCAATCCAACAGCGATGCCCTGCCGGCGCAACCTTCCGCCCCGTCGGCTGGCCAGGCCGCGTCGCCTATTCCTGGTCCCCCATCAGCGCTTTTCAACCCGGATGGCACACGAAGACTTGACGCCACCGGCGGCTTCACCGGACCCCTCCTGCCCCAGCGACAGGAGAAGACGAACGGCCTCGATTTAGTGACGCTCGTCTTGGTAGCGTTGGCATTTTGCGCGGTGGCCGGTTTGGTGCCGCTTTACCTGTTTTTCGTGATTCCAATGCTGACTTGACTTGGTACGCTAGCTGCGCCGGAATTCGTCAGCCAATTGTTCGCGTGTCAAATGAATCAGAGTGGTAATGCCGCTTGGCGACTCAAACGGTGACGGACAGCGTTCCAACTGGGCCACAAGTGTTTGCATTTCTTCCGTTTGCAAGATCTGGCCGCTTTTGACCGCCGCAACCGCGGCCAAAGCAGCAATTGCCTCTCCTGACTTCTTTTCGCGCCCTGACAGGTGCTCCAGAATTCTGGGAAATACATTGGCAAGCGGCAGTGACGCAATGACCTTTGGCAGTGTCCGAAAGACATAGGTATGAGGACCGAACGCTTCGATTTCGAAGCCCAGGTCGACCAGCAGTTCCGCGCATTCCTGGAGCAAAATATCGTCTTCCGGCGAAAGCAAGATGGTCTGACTCTCGCTTACTCGCTCAACTAACGCATTGTCAGCAGCATGCTCTTCAATCATCTGTGCGTACAGAATTCGTTCATGAGCTGCGTTCTGATCGATCAAGTAGAGCCCCGCCGGTCCCTCGGCCACTATATATGTAGCGCCGATCTGCCCGACCACGCGCAATATCGGCAGGGTTCTAGGGTTGGCAGGCGCCTCCGCGGCATTCGGGATGTATCCGAGATCCGCATCATGGAAGATGTCTTCAGTGGTCGTTGCCGCAAACGCTGACGTTGGACGCTGATAGTCGATGATATCATTTCTGAAGCCGGTCGCTGCCCAACGATCGACAGCGGCTTCATCAACGTCCGTTTCCAGAAGCGACTGACGCACCGCCCGCTGTACGGTCGAAAAGATTTGACCGGGTTCGCGAAAACGTACCTGCGCTTTTGTAGGGTGTACGTTAACATCGACGAAATCTGTCGGCATCGAAACCAATAATATGGTAAAGGGAAACGTGCCGGATCTGATCAATCCTTCGTAAGCCTGGGTGACGGCGTGGCTGAGCGAATTGTCTTGTACCGCTCTGCCATTGACGAAGAGCACGATGCGCGAGCGATCACTCCGCGTTAAGTCGGGCAATGACGTGTAGCCACGAACCGCGATCGTTGCGTTTCCGATTCTGGCAACGCTTGTGCTCTCAATTGCAGTCATCCGATCGAAATGACTGCGACCAAAGACCTGCGCCACAACATCTGCAAGTTCACCGCGACCGGACGAGCGAAATTGCTCACGGTCATCTTGTTTCAGGGTGAAGGCAATCTGCGGGTACGCCATCGCGTACCGTGTCACCACCTGCTGAACATTGCGCTTCTCTGTCCGGTCCGCTTTCAGAAATTTCAAACGGGCTGGCGTATTGAAGAAGAGGTTTTCCACGGCAACAACGGTACCCGCCGGGGCGCCAATCGGGCGCTGATATATGACCTGGCCGCCATTCAAGCGCAGAGTGATTCCCATGTCGTCATCCCGGTGTCGGGTGCTGATGGTGGCTTGGCTGACAGCCGCGATGCTAGCCAAAGCCTCGCCTCGAAAGCCCAGGGTCGATAAGTCCTGCAGATCTTCCGTTGCCCTCAATTTACTGGTGGCATGCCGTTGAAAGGCTAGTGCAATTTCTAAATGGGGAATGCCCGAGCCATTATCGGACACTCTGATCAACTGTCGTCCGCCGGCAACAGTCTCCACATGTATTGATGAGGCGCCCGCGTCGATCGAGTTTTCGATCAATTCCTTGACCGCGGAGGCTGGCCTTTCGACGGCCTCGCCCGCCGCGATCCGAGCAACGACCTCTTCTGGCAAGACCACAATATTCATGAACTTGTCATGTCCTGGAGCGTCGGCACATCCAACCGAGTATAGCAGAAAGTAATGGCGGCCGATTTGTTCGGCTTTTGTCGGAGCGGCAGAATTCTCTTGATTGCCCTGCGGCGCGCTGCTACAATACGGTCGTGCAACGCCACCCTAGCTCAATTGGCAGAGCGATCGCTTCGTAAGCGATAGGTTATGGGTTCAAGTCCCATGGGTGGCTACAAACGCAGCCCTACGCCGCTGAACTTAACATTCGAATAATATAAAACGATGATCGGGAGGAGTAGACAAGGCTCTTCGTAATCAGAGAACGCGGGTCAAAGTCTGGAAACCCGCCTGCGAAACGTTGTCGAAAGTCGCCCGGGAGTTGCCCGAAAGAACGCATTAGCCAGTAGAATCGGGCCGGCTAACGCCCGTGATCGCGTCACGAGTGCAGCGGATCTTGGTCCGCTGAAACAAGGTGGTACCGCGAAAGTAAGCCTTTCGTCCTTGTGTTGGACGGAAGGCTTTTTGATTGTCGCTGGAGAAGGGTTAGACCATGAGAGCACGTGCAGAGAGTAACATGCCCCGCAACTTCGATTTTGCCGATGCGGAACCGCGGCTTTATGACTGGTGGGAACGAAACGGCTGGTTCAAGCCCGAGCTGGCCGGGTCCGATGCCGAGCCCTTTGTCGTCAGCATGCCGCCGCCCAACGTCACCGGCAGCCTGCACCTTGGTCATGCTTTGTTCGGCGCGATTGAAGACTTGATGGTCCGTTACGAGCGCATGCGCGGCAAAGCGGCGCTTTGGGTGCCGGGAACCGATCACGCTGGCATCGCGACGCAATTGCAAGTCGAAAACATGCTTCGTGAAGAAGGCGCCAGCCGTGAGGAAGTCGGATACGAAGAGTTTTTGCACCGGACCTGGCAATGGAAAGAAGAACACGGCGGCACTATTACTCGACAGTTGCGTCGTCTAGGCGCCAGCTGCGACTGGGAACGCGAACGCTTCACGCTCGACGACGGATTGTCGGCTGCAGTTAAGCAGGCCTTTTTGACCCTGTGGGAACAGGGATTGATCTACCGTGGACCTCGCCTGGTCAATTGGAGCCCGGGTTTGCAGACAGCCGTTTCAGATTTGGAAGTCGAAACATCGGAAGAGCAAGTGACGCTCTATTACTTCAAGTACCCGGTTGAAGGTGGTGATCATATACCGGTGGCGACGACCCGCCCCGAAACAATCTTGGGCGATACAGCGGTTGCTGTTAATCCCGCCGACGAGCGGTACGCGCACTTCATAGGCAAGAGCGCCTATGTGCCGATCCTTGGCCGGGAAATACCAATTATTGGCGACGACTACGTGGACATGGAATTTGGCACGGGAGCGCTGAAAGTCACGCCTGCGCACGACTTCAGCGACTATGAAATGGGGCAGCGCCACAACCTCGCGTTGGTCAACGTTCTAAACAAGGATGCCAGCATGAACGCAAATGCCGGCAAGTACGCCGGTATGGACCGCTATAAGTGTCGTGAGCAACTATGGCGTGACATGGAAGCGGCTGGCTTGACCATCAAGACCGAAGCATACACCACGCGCATTCCCCGTAGCCAACGCGGTGGAGAAGTCGTCGAACCGATGATGAGCACGCAGTGGTATGTTCGCATCCAGCCATTGGCGGAAAGGGCAATAGCTGCCGTTCGCAACGGCGAAATCAAAATTGTGCCGGAACGATACGAAAAGGTGTATTTTCATTGGCTGGAGAACATTCAAGACTGGTGCATCAGCCGCCAACTTTGGTGGGGGCATCGCATTCCCGCTTGGTATCGCGAAAAAGATGGCGACCCGGAAGGTGAAATCCATGTCGGCCGCGACGCGCCGGTGGGCGACGGCTGGGTGATGGAAGAAGATGTCCTGGATACCTGGTTCAGCAGCGGGCTCTGGCCCTTCAGTACCTTGGGCTGGCCGACCGAGAGTGGCGCTCTCGAGCGCTTCTATCCGACGCAAGTCATGGAGACCGGGCACGACATACTGTTTTTCTGGGTGGCGCGCATGATCATGATGGGACTGTGGTTCACCGACAAACCACCTTTCCATACTGTTTACCTTCACGGCCTGGTCCGCGACAAACACGGCAAGAAATTCAGTAAGTCCCTGGGCAATGTGATCGACCCGCTTACCATTGTTGACAAGCTGGGCGCGGATCCCTTGCGCTTCACGCTTATCACCAGCGGTACGCCAGGCAATGATGTCAATTTGGACGAGACACGCGTCGACCACACTTTTCGTTTCATCAACAAAGTATGGCAAATCACGTCGTTTATCAACATGAACCTGGATGGCGACCTCGAGCTTGGGCTGCCGCCGATCAATGAACTTGATCTGCCCGCGCGCTGGATTCTCAGCAGGCTACATCGTCTGATTGTCAACGTGCAGCATCTTTTCGATATCTATCAGTTTGGGGAAGCTGGCAGCCAGATTCTCTCGTTCATGTGGGACGAATTCGCGCCCTACTATCTCGAAATCAGCAAACATGCCATGTATGCCGGAAACGAAAGCGAGAAAACCGCGACACAGCGCGTTCTGGTTGCGGTTCAAGATACCTGTTTGCGCATGCTGCACCCTTTCATGCCCTTCATGACCGAAGAAGCGTGGCGATACATCCCACACGATGGCGACGCCTTAATTGTTGCTGATTGGCCATATGCGGATGAGGCTTTCATCGACGACAAGATCGAGTCACGAATGAACCTCTTGCTTGAGTTGGTTCGCGAAGTGCGCAATACCCGCGGCGAATTCAAGGTGGATCCTGGAAAACGAATTTTGGCGCTCGCAAAAGCGGGTGCTGCCAAAAGCGATCTCGAACGGTATGGCTATATCTTCAGACGGCTGTGTAACGTAGAAGAGCTGCAGCTGCTGACAGCGGATGATCCCGCGCCGGCTAATTCTGCCAGTATTGTCGTGAGCGATACCACGCTTTATCTGCCCCTCGAAGACATGCTCGATCTGGCCGCGGAAAGACAGCGCCTCGAGGGCGAAGGAAATCGTTTGGCTCAGCAAATCACTAAAACGCAGAAGATGCTAAACAACGACAGTTTCGTGAGCAAGGCGCCGGCTGCAATCGTGCAGCGTGAACGCGACCGGCTTACCGACCTGGAATCGGCATACGCGCAAGTGGTTGAACGCTTGTCGAACTTGTCACAATAAGTCGATCCCTTGCAAAGTCCTATTGACCTATGTCGTCCAATGTGTTTGCCCTACGTCATTGCATTAGCCTCGAACAGCGCCCTTGTAATCCGTTATAATGGGGTTGCAAGGGAGGATTTTGCTTGTCCGAATCATTCAAACGCTGCCCGATCTGTGAAGCGCACAATCACCGAAACGCCAGGACTTGTTCGACTTGCGGAACGGTCATTGTCAATGTCGAGGCGCAGTCACAATCGGAAGAAGGCGTTCCGGCCTGGAGGGACTACGACTATCGTCACGGTGAGACCGATCTATTCGAGGGATCGCTGCACAACGCCGCGCGCAGGCTTTCCACCGGTATTGTCATATTGGGGATCGCCACTCTTTTTGCCACTGCCTTGGCATTAGTCAGCGTCAGATCGCGACGCGACTATGCCCCATTGGCCGATGTTTCACCATCCGCTGCGCCCACGCGACCGAGCTTGCCGACGGTCACGTCCGGGATTCCAACTGCCGTTCCCTCTTCAACTCCTCTTCCGACTCTAGTACCGACTGAAACTTGGACACCCTCACCATGTATCCATCGTGTAGCCGCAGGAGACTCGTTGATCGGTATCATCTCGCGCTGTGGACACAATAGCCTGGAGATCATGCCGACCGTCAAAGCGATTAACGGGATCGTTGATGAGACTCGTATTCAAATTGGCCAGGATATTGTCGTGCCACTGCCAAGCGCCACGGTTGATCCGCTTGCGACGGCTATTCAATCATCAAACGGATCGGCAAGTTTGCAAGATACCTCAGCAGAGGACGGACTCGCACTGCTGTCTTTCGAGCCTTTCGCTCCAACTGAGACACCGACGTTGTTGCCAGGGCTGGCTTGGCACACGGTTGCTGCCGGAGAAAGCATGATCGCGATCGCCGTGCAATATGATACAGACGCCAAGCAACTTTCTGACTTAAACCCGGAAGTGGAATTCGCTCTTTGCGATTTTGGCTTGCCCTTTGGTGGGGGCGAGTGCATTGTCGATTTGGCCGAAGGACAGACGCTACGCGTTCCCGCTCCCACCGCGACGGCGACATCGGTGCCAGCTCATTCCGGTAGCGAAACACCTGTACCGCCGGCAACAGCAACGGTTAATGCGCCCTTCGCCGTTGCGCCGCCTGACCAAGCGTTTTTTGGCGCACATGATCAGATTACCCTTCGCTGGGTGGCCACAGGAGCGCTGGCCGCGGACCAGGTTTATCGGATTGCGGTCTCCGAAGTCGGCGCCATTAGCCGATTCACTGCCGAAACTCGCGATCTGTTTTATATATTGCCACCACAGTGGCAGGCTGATGACGACCTGCGTCATACGTATATATGGCAAGTGTCTATTGTCAGCCAGGCTACCGACACAGTATCCCATGCGACGGGTATTCGGACCTTGGTTTGGGAGGGCTCTGGAGACAGGACGTCATGAAACAGGGACTCGCCATTCGCACTCTGCTGATAGTGATCCTCTTGACCGTGTCCGCCTGCAATATTAGGAGCCCTGAGACGGCTACAACACCAACAACGGAGCAAGAAGGCATCGCGACAGCCAAACCACCTTTGGTAGCCACGGCCAAACCAATACCGTCCGCGACAGTCACCGTCCTGCCTACGCTGGAAATCGCCACAGCTACCGCCACTGACACGATACTCCCACCGACGCCGACAACGGTACCCACCGCCACATCAGCTTTCTTTGAATATGTTGTCCAGGAAGACGACACGATGTTTTACGTGATTCAACTACCGGAGCACGGGTATGGCTACGACCCGGAAGTTGCCGCGACGGTAGTGGCGCTCAACGACAACATCAGCCACATAGACCTTCTGCCGCCAGTAGGCAACACAATTTTCATCCCCCGTCCAACTTCGACCGCCACAGCTGTAGGCGCGAGCGCCACGCAGGCGGTATTGGCGACGATCGGCGTGGATGACGGTACGGGCGCGCTGCTTCAATCCGGATCCAACGTCGGCTGCTACGAGGTTGAACCCGGAGATTCGATCGTCGCCATAGCTGAACAGTACAGCACCACACTTGAAATACTTAGCCAATTGAACAAGGAAATCCAGTTTTTCGGCTGTGCCTTTACCGAGCCGAGCGGAGGACCCGACTGTAAACCGAATATTCAGATCGGCCAATGCGTCTTCGTGCCTTTGCCGACACCATTGCCAAGCAAGACTCCCACGCCGACCGGGGACGAAACCGCAACTCCAACAGCCACGCACTTGCCGCCACGTCTGATTTACCCAGCCGACGGCGCCTTGATCCCGGCTGGCGAATTACGGCTGCAATGGGTTGGTATCAGCGGAATCGGCGCCGAAGATGAGTACCTCGTAGAGTTGATTGATCAAACCGCCAACGATTCCTTGCCGCAAGTATCCAATGCCAATGACTTGATCGTACCATCGGCTTTTACGCCAGATGACGGACAAACACACGTGATTCAATGGCGAGTGAGCGTCGCCGGCAGTAACGATCAGGGAGTCCACTATATAGTCGGCGCGCCGGGTATCTGGCGTACGTTCATGTGGACGAGCCGGTAAGGAACTAATTTAGTAGCGACGTAAAGCGTTTCGAGAAAATACTACTGGAGGTCCTAAAACCGTCTCCGGATAGTTGGACATGCCAACCCTTTGTTCAGGATTCGGAAGCAGGTTTATCTATTTCTGCGAAAGACTCATAAGCAGGCCGAGCGACTGTATCAGCGTCATAGAGGCTGAAAAAGCAGGCTTCATTGTCGCTTACCGCGCAACCGTTGAGGTTGTACAAGAACATTCCTTCAATGTATCTGAGTCCACGCGCAAGATCGTAGGCTTGCCTGACATAAAGTGCCTGTTCGTCTTGGTCCGTGTAACCAAGCCACTCAAGTCCGCTCGCTGGAATCGCCAAATTGGATCCCTCGGTCGTGCCCCATCCCACTTGTGTAACATAGATCGGGACGTCTGCGGCTCCATTTCGCGTCAATACATCGTGATAAAGATAGAGGATCTCGCGAAAGTACTGCAAATACGATTCATAGTGAGTATCCACGCCTGGCGGCTGTTCGCAGCAGAATAGCGTGGGAGGGACCGCCGACGCCCCAAATAGCGCGCCGATGCCGTCACTGTAGTCAGTCGCGCCTTCATGCAGCATGTTCTGCAAAAACGTTCCTGTTGCAACAGAATTGTAGTTGTCAGTAAAACCAACCGGCGCCAAACCTGCGGTGATGACAAGCGCGTCGCTGTCGACCGAATTGATGGCCTTATAAGCACTTTTCAGCAGGACCACGTAATGGTCCGCGCCGAGTTGGATCTTGTCTGGAAAGCCGTATTCTCCGTCGTCGCCCCTTGTAGGCGGTCGTTCAAAGATCGGCGCCGTCCAGTATTTTAGTATATTGGGCGCTTTCCAAATCTCATACGCATCGACAATCCCCGCGTAGCGCTCGGCAACAACTTGCATGAACTTGCCATAGTCGTTCGGATCCTCGGAAGGTCCTGAATTGGCACGCAGTAGGCTGTTGAGATGCGAGGTATATGTCCGGCGAGACCACGGCGGCGCTGCATAAACATTGAGCAGTATTAGAATACCGTGTGCGTCCAAGCCTGCAATAATCGCATCCAGGGCGTCAAAGGCATAATTGGATTCAGTCGGCTCAATGTCCGCCCAGCTAACTTCAATCTTGGCCCAGTTGACCCCAATCTGGTTGACCCGGCTCACGATGTCCGGCGTATTTTGTAGATCCGGGAAGAGCGTGATACCATATGCGAATGAAGGTCGAAATGCGCTTCCCGCAAACTGGGGCAACAGAATCGTCTGGCCCAATATGATGTGGTTGCGATCGCTTATTCCGTTTAGCGATTGTAGCGCCTCGACCGTCGTATCAAAGCGTTGGGAGATCTTGAATAAGGAGTCACCGGCATCAATCACATAGGTCCGTACCCGGGTTTCATCCAAGTGCGGCACCAGGACCGTATCGCCTTCGTAGACCAAACGAGAGTCTTCCAGACTGTTCAGCGACTGCAGCGCCAGTACAGTCGTGTTAAAGCGCTTTGCGATGGCGTACAAGGTGTCACTCTGGCGTACGGTATAGCTTTCGATCCCGGACACCATGGCCTCTGTTGCCGGATACTTGACGTCGGACAAGGAGTCTTGAGTCAGGGCAAGCACATCCGGTGCCATGCCGAAAATCATGGCAAGCGCCATTCCCAGCCAGGTGCGGATGATCAGCTTCCAAAACCACATGCCAAACGTCCGTTCGCGGGCGAGGCATCGTCTGTTTGCGAGCGCAAAACTTCGCGCCAGGCGTCCAGCCCGCATTTCGACTTAAAATCTACAATTGACATACTACAGGGAGGAGCCGGTTAAATCCACAAACGCAGCAGCCTTGTAGGGCTACCGTCAGGGCTTCGGAGGATAGCCGAAGCTTTGGAGCGCGAAACTGTCCTTACCATTTCCAGCGGACAAGCGATTGCCGCTGACAGGGTCATACCAGCCGACGCTCAGTTCATACCTACCATCTTGCAGGCTATCGGCCGACAAATAGTAGACATCACGATATATTTCGGTTGGCGCCCATGATGCGCTGTCGATACGCCCGGATTGCGGGAATTGGTCATCTTGTGCCCACAGAATGCTGCCGGTCTCCGTATTCGCATCACCATAGACATGGACAAATGACTTAAGAGACTGTTCGGTGATTGCAATGGGCCGCCAAACTATCCACAGTAAGAATTCGCCCGTAGGCAGAGGGTCTTCGAAGAAGCTATAGCTTACCAAGTCAACTGACCCGGCAAAGCTCGCCAGAGGCGCCTCGCCTGTATCCGAAATGTTCCATTCCTTGTATTGTCGAATGGCCAATCCAGAGGCATCGCTGCGCAAGACCAATTGCATATTGTCCCGCATCCAATTCTCGACGACATGGGCGTTTTGCCATGAAGCTATCGCATTCGATACGACGTAAATGCTGTCATAATTTGCCCGTACCGCCTCCAACTCGTCAGCGATGTTTTCTGCGGACTGCCAGGGCCCTGACGGAAGAGCGAGCTCTTGTGCAGGCCCGCGGTAGTAGTAGCCAAAGGCTACATCCGCGCTTAGCTGAATAACCAAATCGTCGGCGGTGACTCTGCTATTGAGAAAGTCACCAAGCTCGTCCCAAGCGGGAGATTTTCGGAAAGACGCATCGTTGAAATAGGTATGAAGGGACAAAGTTGAAAGAATTAGCCACGGCGCCAAAAGGACTGGCAGCATAAAACCTTGTCGCGTTCCCGCGATTCTGGCTAGACGGGCGGCCAATCGACCGCTGCCTATCGAGATCAGTAGTATGAAGGCCGGCACTGCTGCCAATACGTAGCGAGGATGGAATATGTTCACGCGCAGCGACGCGACGCCAAGCAGCAGTAAGGGGACAAGAACGATAGCCCCGGTAAACTGAATCTCACGCCGCGAATCCCTCGCGACGAGGAATGCAAACAAGCCCAAGACTAGCGAAAGCGCAACCCACAACATAGAAAAGAGTTCGGGATGTGTTTCGCCGAGCAAGAGTACAGGCACGAACCGGGTTAAGTAGTCAGGCACATAAGTTGATTCGAGGTTCCCAGGATACGCGCCCGATGTCACGAGGCTGTATTGAAGTACCAGGAAAGCCACAACCGCGGCTAACATGACGAGGCCCTGCAAGGCTAGAAACCGGAATAGGAATCGCCGTTCGCCTTTCTTCCAGTAGATGACAACGATGGCAACAGCTATCGACAAAAACGCTTCTGTGTAAAACATCAGCACACTGCAGATGGCGAAAAGCGCGTAGAAAAGCCAATCTGCCGTACGCCGATGATCAATCAGGCGTAGACCAAGCCACAAGCTCGTCACGCTTAGGCCCGCCCAGATGGCGTAGTTGCGAAAGTCCTGACTATGCCAAATCTCGTACGGATGTATTGCCCAGATCAAAGCAGCAACGATGCCGTGATTCCGGCTTCCAGACAAGCGACATGCCAGGGCATACGCCGCAGGTATTCCGATGATATTGCCAAGTACCGGAAGCAGCCGCAGACTAAACGGGCTGTCAATTCCACCGATAAGAAGCCGCCAAAGGCGAAATACGATGTAGGTCAACGGCGGATGCGGCTCGATCGTTGCGATCTCAGCGAACGACTGCTGCAATGATCTATCTGCCCAATTCAATGCGCTGAACGCCTCGTCGCCGCGCAATGGCACAGTTCCGAGTTCGTGCAGACGCAGCGCAAAGCCGAGCCAGATGATCAATATGAGGATTGCTAACAGTTTGAGTCGCGCCATGCGGGCTTAGATTGTCGCTTTTTCGAAAGCTTCGATCTGTTCATCGGAGAGCGGCATCAAGCTCACGTTCTTGGTGTCGCCGGTCTCTTGTGAAATCTGGCGCTTCGCGTCCCGCATATAGTCCTTCAGGTTTGGGGACGATCTGGTATCAGCGAAAAGAACTGGCGTATCCGTCTCGTCTTCAAAGTTAATCTTCGCTGACGGGTCGACGAATACTATCAACGGGTGCACCTCGACATCGGGAGCGATATTATCAATCGATCGTTGTACTTCTTGACGAGCGACTTCGGCATCGCGAAGGGGCTTGCCAACGCCGTCGAGTCGGAAAAGCGAAAAGAACTTGCTGATCAAACTGCGATGACTACGAAACTTGCCGTCGCGATAAGTGTACTCTTGATCATGCCAGCGCGTGACAATCGCATATACGCCTTGCGGGCAAATTAGCACGTGGCGCGCGGGAAAGTGATAATAGTTGTACAAAACACTCTTGTTGCTCAATCCCTTCAAGCCGTCTTCGATCGCCTTTTCCGGGCGAGGTACACGCGCCCACAGGTTTGTCATACGTACGGAAAGAATGGTCAGAATGAACGCGATTGGCAACATTGCGGATTGTGCGATTACGCCAATCGAATCCGGAATGTCGCCCGTGAATAGTGAGGCATTGATCACAAAGAAGCTCAAAATCAGCGCGCCAAAGGTACCGAAAAACAGGTAGTTGGTTAGCTTGCGATTGCGGCGAGCCAGTTTCTTGTTTGTTACAACCCGCATGTCGCTACTCCTGGGTGTGTAATCCTCATTCGTTGCCTTCTACTGCTTTAGCCGTTCTATGAAGCGCCGTCGATGTCGATGACCAAGACAGCATTCTCCCTATCGATGAAGTTTCGTACTCGACTGTCACTAGGGCATGGCGAACCCGACACATCAATCTTGCGATAGAGGATTTTGGCGCTCTGACCCTCAACTTTAATACTAATTGCGATATGGCAATCCCCTCTTTTGAATTGTCTGGGCTTTCCGGCCCCTGGGCGCGCCTCGACATGACCGGCACGAAACTCAATATCGCATGCCGGCGAATAGGGAATCCAAATCTTGTCGCCGTTCTTGCTATACGGCGTGCCAATGAAGCAGTAATCCAGTGAAGTGCTGGGATACGGCGTCGCGGTGAGCCAATCCCGGTCATAACAGCGTTCACTGCCCCCAGCCCACTGCAACACATATTCGGTGAACCAGATATTGTCGAATTCATTTGTCTCTTCTACTTTCTCGTCGAAGTCCAGTCGAACCTGCAAACGGTGTAATTCGTTTGTGTAAAGGTCCACAATCATTGGGCCAATGACAATTATACTGCGTTCGCCAGGTCCCAATTGCGATGTGGGGATCTTGAACTCCCGTGCCCCGGTAACTGTTCCGGTCCGTACGTGGATGTCTTCAACGATCACTTTCACGTCGGAAGATGGCGTATCGAACCAGCTCTGCCCTGTATTGACCACCGGTATCTGAAAATGGGTGAGCAGTCCACATTCAAGCGGATGAGGATTGATGCGAGACCAACCAAGAACCAGATTCACATTCTGTGGTGAGAAATCTGTGCGCGGCAAGAAATAGGATAGATAGCTGGCATGGGTGATTTCGACGCAAACCAGGTCGCCAAATCGCACGGAAGGCAATACGTACCAGCGCTCTGGAATATCACGCGCTTCCGCAATGATGGCTTGTTCCAGATCGTCGGCTTGTATGCGTATGCAGTGCGTTACCGGAACCGGCAATGTGCCGATGGCGCCCTCAACATGAAGCTCTGGCGGTATATGAGCAACCAACTTGAATAAATGGCCGGCACGCTGTACATCGAGCAACTCTCCGGAAGGCTGCGCTACATTCGTCGGGGCATCAAATTCTCTGGTGACGCCACACTGCACCCTGAATACACCCTCGCCCGATATGTTGATGTCTTCAGGATCATAGAGCAAATCGCCACAATAAGGATACGTTTCCAGAATGGACGTGTCCTGGTCGGATTCGTCCACAAATTGCTTGCCGACAAGGACAGCATTCGCCGTCTCTTCAAAAAAGGGTGTTCGCAATTCGGCTGAAATCCGCGCGATGCCTTCCATATTGATCCCGACCGGCTCGCTTCCGTCGCCCGGTCCCAAAACCTGCGCGCTAGACAAGGCGTTGACATCAAATGAGGCGCCTTGCGTCCACGCCCAATATGTGAGCACGGAAGAGCCGGATGTGTCGGCGTTAAAGCGGAAACCAACCGGCAGGTAGAATCCGACCCAGACTACCGGTTCAGTCACAATAGCGGCTTGACTTAGCAGTATCCGATTGGCGCCGGATTGATTAATAGTCACCTGTTGCCGATAGATCAGTGTCGCATCAAGCGGCGACCCACCATTTGCGTCTTGATATATGACCAAATCGAGTGCGACACCCGGTACCGCTCGGTCGACGGACATGGTTACCGCGTCCAACGCGGTGGGAAAGCTAAGACCCAAGGGCCCGAGGTCGAAACCGTTGATCACCAATGATGGCTCATTTTCAATCACAAAGACGTTGTTGCCGGCACCGGTGTTGTTGCTAACAATCGTATCTCCAGCAGTCGCTGGCTGGGAAATCAATACGAGCAAAAGCGCCAGAAAAAAGATGCCGAAACGCGCATTCATCAACCGTTTTAGCATAATAGTTTCCCTAATCAATCGACAACAATGTCACCTGCGTATTGTAGAATCCTTTTGTGAAATGGTCAAGCAAGCGTTAAGTGCGGTGATTACACTGGCTTACTGTCGTATGCGCCTATATAATTGCTCGGGTTCAAACCGTTCAGGAAACAGTCTATGCTCGAGTTCGTGCTGGTGTTCGCTATTCTGTCTCTCGCTTTGGGGGCATATTGGACCATGTTCATTTTCCCCAAGCAGCGCGCCTTCAAGCACAAGCAGAAAGTCGTCCGTTCCTTACACGTGGGGGACGAGATCGTCACATACGGGGGTATCGTCGGCAAAATCGTGGACATCGATGTGGATTCCGGAATTTCATTTGTGGAAATCGCTGACGGTGTCACCATCAAGCTGCTGACGGCAGCTTTGCAACAGGTGTATGATTCAAGCGAAGTCGCCCGAAACGCCAATATCGGATTGAACGATCAACGTGCCGAGCGTGGAACAACCTGATAGCTGATCCTGTACACGAGAGGTTCTAACTATGAGCAGTCATGCTCGATGGCTGATATTTGTCCTTGCCTTAAGCCTGTTCTGCATCTGGGTGGCCACGCCACCTGAATTCAAGGGAGTTCAAGCCGACGCTTGTTCGAGCGCGAAGGCGGAGGATCTAGAGGCGCTTCGTTGTAGCGAGAACCTGGAAATCGACGCCGACGGCGATGGTGAAAACGAATTTGTATTGCACATTACGCAAAGTCTGGGCTTGGATCTCGTCGGAGGCTTGCGAGTTCTTTTGCAGGCGGATATCCCGACACAGAACTTTACCGGAGAAGAGCTTTCGGAAACCGCCAACAACGTATCGCGCCGAGTAAATGCTTTGGGATTGACCGAAGCGACCGTCCAAGTGCAAGGTCGCGATCGCATCCTGGTGGAGCTGCCGGGCGTTCGCGATCCCGAACAGGCAGTTGCCACTATCCAGCAAACTGCTCTGCTAGAGTTTGTTGACTTTGGCGGCTTGTCTAACCAGGTGCTTGGTCTGATTGGCAGAGAGATCGTCACCAGTGAGCAGATCAAACTACGCGGAGAACTCACCGGTGAAGACGGAGAAGAAGACGCATTGGCTGGTAGACTAGCGCATCCAGTGAACGGTTTGCCATTCCGCACTGTGATGACTGGCGCGGGTCTGCAAGCGGCGAGCGCGGTATTGGCGCCCGCGCAAGGGTCTGGAAACCCCCAGTGGCTGATCAATTTCGAGATCAAAGAAGACTTTCAGAACATATTCGGGAGCTTCACCGGGGAACGCATCGGACAACCGTTGGCGATCGTACTGGACGGCGAAGTGCTTTCCGCGCCCACCATTCAAGCGCAGCTCTCGACCGGTGGCGTCATTTCCGGCCAGTTCACCGAACAGGAAGCCACTACCCTTGCCCTGCAGCTGCGATCGGGCGCGTTGCCTATACCGCTTCGTATCGAGAGTACACAGGAAGTCGGCGCTACGCTTGGTCAAGAGTCGGTGCGCCTGAGCGTTCAAGCTGGTGTTGTCGGCGTACTTGTGGTGCTCGCCTTTATGCTCATTTACTATCGCCTACCTGGCTTGGCGGCCGATCTGGCATTGATCGTATTCATATTTCTCAATATCGCCGTGTTCAAGCTCTTGCCAGTGACGCTGACATTGCCGGCGATCACAGGATTCCTCATATCAATAGGAACTGCGGTGGACGGGAACATCCTCATATTCGAGCGGGTAAAAGAAGAATTGCGAGCCGGGCTCGCGCTGGAAGATGCCTTGAAGGCGGGCTTCGACCGCGCCTGGACGTCCATTCGCGATTCCAATCTATCGACGATCATCATCTGCGGAATCTTATTCATGTTCGGGCAGACACCCGGCGCCAGCATCGTCGCGGGTTTCGCGGTGACTCTAGCGATTGGTTTGGTCTTGAACTTGTTTACAGCGGTAATCGTTACCCGTACTTTTCTGTATATTCTCGTCGGCATCTTCCGTACCGCTGTCGATAGCAATCGCGCGCTGCTGGGCGTTTAGAGGAGAGCCGAAATGTTTAAGATCGTAGAGAAACGCCGCTGGTTCTTCCTGCTATCAGCCTCGGTCATCGTGCCCGGTCTCTTAATCATGCTCTTGTCGACACTTTCGACCGGCTCGCCCTTTCGCCTGAGTATCGACTTTGTCGGTGGCAGCATTTACGAGTTGAAGTTCGAGGATGCGGGCGCTACCGAAAACAGTATCCGTCAAGTGTTCGGCGCGATCGGCGACGAAAACATTATCATCCAGCGAATCGGTGAGGCATCCGAATATCGCTGGTCCGTGCGCGCTGGATTCCACGACGTGGAAGTAACCAATGACATCCTCGAGCGACTGGGATCGATTTCACCGATTGATCGGGATAGTTTCCGAGTGGAAACCGTGTCCGCCACCATTGGCCAAGAGGTGACCCGGTCCGCGTTGGCGGCGGTGGCTGTCGGCGCTTTAGTCATAACCGGCTTTATCGTGATCGCCTTTCGTCAAGTGCCAAATGCCATACGCTACGGTGTTTGCGCTATTGCGGCAATGATCCACGATATTCTGGTGGTGATGGGTGTCATGTCACTCTTAGGGCTTTTGCTTGGTTGGGAAATCGATGCGCTATTCCTGACGGCGGTGCTCACGGTAGTGGGATTTTCCGTGCAAGATTCGATCGTTGTATTTGACCGTATTCGCGAAAACATCCCGAAACATCTTGGCGAACCATACGAGACGATTGTCAATCGGAGCATTTGGGAAACCATTCATCGTTCACTAGCCACACAACTCAACGCATTTTTCATAATGATTGCGATCTTGCTCTTTGGTGGTGAAACCGTCAAGCAATTCATCGCGATTCTATTCATAGGCTTGTTATCAGGCACCTACTCGTCGATCTTTACGGCAGTTCCGCTTTTGGTCGCATGGGAAAAAGGCGAGCTTCCCTTTGCCGGAAAGAAGCCAAAAAACGGCGATCCTGTGGAAGTCGAGGAAACCGGAGCCGTCAGCGCCTAATGGCGGAAGTGTCGGCCGCCCGTGAAGATCATTGCCATATCATAATAATCAGCTGATTCGATTACCTGGGCGTCGCGAATGGAGCCGCCCGGCTGTATGACACAAGTGATTCCTGCCCGCGCCGCGGATTCGATGCTATCGGGAAACGGGAAAAAGGCATCCGAGGCCATGACGGCGCTGGTCACCTCGTCGCCCGCTTTTTTGATCGCAAGTTCCACCGCGTCAACACGACTTGGCAAGCCGCCACCGATACCGATGGTTCGCCTTCCGTGGGCCAGCACAATCGCATTCGACTTGACATGTTGCACCGCTTTCCAGGCGAATCGAAGAGACTCCAATTCCGCGTCAAGCGGCACTCGAGCGGTAACAGTGCGCATGGCCACTTCAGGCGGGTCGCCCATGTCGATCGTCTGCAGCAGCATTCCACCCATGACAGAGCGGACTTCCAGGCCTCCTGATCCATAGGGATGGGAAACCCGCAAAACCCTGCAGTTTTTTCGCCGGTTGCGGAGTTGGTCTAGCGCGCCGTCGGAAAAAGATGGCGCAACTATGCCTTCCACAAACAGTGCCTCCAAGGCTGCTACAAAGTCTTCGTCGACCTCGCGATTGAGGGCGATTATCCCTCCAAACGCTGATATAGGATCCGATGCCAAGGCTTGAGGATATGCTTGGGTGATAGAGCCGGCTGAAGCGATCCCTGTTGGATTCAGGTGCTTGACAAACACCACCGTCGGGTCGCCGAAGCTGCCAACCGCGCGCCATGCCGCCTCGACATCAAGAATGTTGTTGTACGACAATTGCTTACCACCCAATTGTTTTGCGCCCAGCGGAAAATCAGACACATTTGACGAGTAGTAGGCGGCGCTCTGATGCGGGTTTTCGCCATACCGTAGTTCATTACTGCGCAGCAAGCTAATAGAAATGCTTTCGGGGGCGCCTTCAGTTACTGGAGCGGGCAAGCCGGATTCGCTTAAGTAGGCGTGGATTGCCGCGTCGTAGTCTCTTGTGTGGGCAAAGGCTTTGATCGCAAGCTGCCGGCGGCGTGCCATGTCAATGCGCCCCTCGTCCTGCAACGCCTGCATGATTGATTCGTAGTCGTCCGGATCGCAAACGGTCGTCACGCGCTCATGGTTCTTCGCTGCCGCTCGCAGCAACGTAACACCGCCGATATCGATCTGCTCAATGATGTCGCTCAATTCGCCGCTCGCTGCGTTCGCTGTTTCGACGAAGGGATAAAGGTTGCAGACGACCATAGCGATCGGCGCAAAGCCAAAACTCTCTATCTCTCTTAAGTCCGCCTCGTTGTCACGGGCCAGGATACCGCTGTGAATAGCTGGATGCAGCGTTTTGACACGGCCACCGAGCATCTCTGGCTGCCCAGTTATCTGTTCGACGCTCGTAACCGGAACATCCGCCTTCATCAAAGTGCTGCGAGTTCCGCCGCTGGCGACGATTTCCCAACCATACGTCAGTAATGCGTGAGCAAACTCCGTGATTCCGGCCTTGTTCGAAACACTGAATAGCGCGCGTGGCATTTTGTGACTTTCTTATCAGTTCGGCCTTCAATTGACCATCGAATTATAGTTGCAATTGCAACTCAGCGCACTGCCTATTGACCTTAGGCACAGGTCAATTCAATCGTCTAATGGCTTCACGTTTCACGGATACCCTGACTATACTACCGACAACAGGGAACTGATCTCGCACTTTGCAATTCAAATACAAATGCTCTTCCGGCATTTTGATGCTTACTTCACTGTAGTCGCCGCGGAAAACCGTAGAGTCGATTCGGCCACGGCATTCTATCGCTAAATGATCATTCCTTTCACCGACCTCAATTCCGTCCGGGTGGATCAGAAATGTGTCGCTATCGGCGGCTTCTGGACTAAACCGGCGCCGTAGCTCTCGCGTAAAAGCGTTATCCCCAAATCGAAAAATGTTGGAAAAACCGAGAAACCTCGCGACATGTTCGTCGTGCGGACGGTGATAAAGCTCAAACGGCCGATCCACCTGTCGTATCGTTCCCTTGTCCATAACCGCAATCCGGTCCGCAATGGCGTATGCTTCGCGATGGTCGTGCGTCACATAGAGCGCGCTCAGCCCCGCGCCTTTGATAATCTCTCTCAGGTCGAGCGCCAGTTGATCTCTCAGCAGCGCATCCAAAGAGCCGAGCGGTTCATCAAGCATGAGCAGACGCGGTTCCGGCGCCAGGCTGCGCGCCAATGCGACGCGTTGTTGTTCCCCGCCGGACAAGGTCGCTATGTCACGTTCTCCGTAGCCTCGCAGTCCAACCCGAGCCAGCATAAGCTCCACCCGCGCGGCTATGTCTGTCGATGGCATTTGTTGTCTCCGCAATCCGTATGCGATGTTGTCGTACACCGACATATGAGGGAACAAGGCAAAATCTTGAAACATGAGTCCGAAGCCACGCTCATGCGCAGCCATGCCAAGAAGATCTCGCCCGTCCAGGAGGATTGCTCCGCCGTATTCAGGGATCAAGCCGGCTACGATACGTAATAGCGTGGTTTTGCCGCATCCACTCGGACCGAGCAAACAGACGATCTCCTCTGTTGCAACCGTCAAGTTGACGTTTCTTATGGATACAGCTTTATCGTACGTATGAGACAGGTCTTTCAGATCTAGCATCAGAATTCGCCGACCCCAGCGACGCGAACGCGTTCAATGATGACAAAACCCAAGGCGCATACCATCAGCAGAATGACGCTCATGGCAAGCGCCTGCCGATAAGAAGCCAAACCCGGATCGCCAATCAGTCGGTAGATCACAACTGGAATCGTTACGGATTCGCTATGGGCAACAAAAACCGAAGCGCCGAACTCACCCATGCTAACCGTAAAGGCAAAAGTCGCACCCACGGCGATTCCCCGGCTCACCATTGGTAAGTCGATAGTGCGCAACAGATCGAGAGGATTAGCTCCCAAAACTTGCGCCGCCTCGCGGATTGATCGCGGAATGGCGCGCAAGCTCGGTAAGATGCTGCGTACGACAAATGGAAAAGCAACCAGCGTATGCGAGATAGGGATAATGAGCCAAGATGATCGCAAGTTCAAAGGAGGCTCGTCCAGCGCGACAATGAAACCGAAGCCCAATGTTACTGCGCTGGTGGCCAGGGGCAGCATAAGCAGTGGCTCTGCAAGACGAGCGAGTCGCCTCCGGCCGACTATCATGAATGAAGCGATCAATCCGATGACCAGAGCCATGCCCGTTGCCATCAGCGCAAAGCGAAGCGAGTTAGTAACAGACTCCAAGGGAGCAATAAACAACAGCGAACCCCGTGACGATTCAGCTAACGCTTGATAGTTGCTCAAATCGAAAAGACCGCTGTACAACACTGAACGCGCCACAAGCGCAAGAAGCGGCGTGAAGAGCAAGGCAAACATGAACACGACGATACCCGCTACCAGCGATCGTTCGTGAAGGCTCTTGGCGGGCTTGGCCACTGCTTTGGCACTGCCAAGCGCCGCTTGCGCGCTGCGCTGCAAATGCGTATATACGGCCATCAGCGCGAACATGGCGACAATCTGCAATAGCGAGAGCGCTGCAGCCATCGGCAGGTTGAAGATGCTTACCGCCTGGTAGTAGATCTGCACCTCTAGCGTTGCGAAACGGATGCCGCCCAGGATCAAGACAACGCCGAAACTCGTGAAAGTAAACATGAATACGAGCGCGCCGGCGGATAGTAGCGCGGGCTGTATTAGCGGCAATCTGATATCGCGCCAAAGCGACCATTCATCCGCGCCAAGTACACTAGCCGCTTCTTCAACCGCGATTCCCAAGGACGACCAATAGCTGGTCATGATTCTTAACGCGATGGCAAAGTTGTAGAAGACATGCACGATGATTACGATCGCCAGGGTTCGTTCCAATTGAATTGGCGTGTAGTCCAGCGAAAACAAGGTCACAAGCAGATCGTTCACTAGCCCTCGCTTCCCAATTAATGACATGAACGCCATGGCGACAACTACCGTTGGCAAAACAAAGGGCAGCGTTGCCAATGACAGCAGAAGCGATTTTCCGGCGAATCGATAGCGTGAAAATACGTAAGCGCAGGGCAACGCCAGTAACAAGGTCAAAGCTGTGGAAAGCGTCGCTTGATAAACAGTGAACAACAAAGTGCCAATGTAATAGTCAGTCGAGAACAGCCGCAGAAACGCGGACAGATCCAGCCAACCATCCGGGCGCAGGCCGAGATCCAGAATCGCTAGAAGTGGATAAAAATAGAAGAGCGCCAGGAAGATTATTGGCAGCAGATAGATGGCGTACCTGAAACTTCCTCGCAAGCGCATCAGCGCAGCATGACCTCCGACCAAGCCTGGATCCAGTCCTCGCGGTACGCCTCGATATCGGCCGGATTAAGCACTGCCGGCTGTTCTGGTATCTGTGCCAGCTCAGCGAAGAGTTCAGGAAGCGCAATGTCTACACGCACCGGGAATACAAACATGTTCAAGGGCAAATCTTCCTGGAAAGCGGGACTTAGCATGAAGTCGATGAAGCGCTGCGCGCCCTCTGGGTTGCGCGCGTTCACAAGGACGCCGGCGTATTCCACTTGGCGGAAGCACATATCGTCGCCAACCAACGCGCCAGTGAAGGGACCTTCCTCCGGGTTCTCGCTGAAAAGTACCTCGGCCGGTGGACTGCTGGCATAACTCACGACCAGGGGACGAGTACCCGTGTCGCGCCCGGGCGCGCTGAACTCCCCAAAATATGCCTCGGTCCAGCCGTCAACAACCAACACATCATTACTACGCAGGTCTGACCAATAGTCAAGAAAAGTGTATTCTCCCTCCATGCCGAATGCCGCAACAGTCGCCAGCAAGAACGCCAAACCCGGGGAAGACGTTGCCGGATTCTCTACAACAAGCATCCCCGCATACTCTGCCAAAGTCAGATCCGCGAGCTTCGACGGCAAATCCAAATCGTTCTCTTCAAAATACCCGATGTCGTAGTTGAGGCAGACATCGCCATAATCGACCGGGGTGACGACGTGATTGACATCCGGAATAAATGACTTGTCGACGAATTGAAGCTGGCTGGATTCATAAGATGCGAATAAGTCAGCGTCTAGAGCGCGACTAAGAAATGTATTGTCGATACCGTACAAGACATCGCCAAGCGGATTGTTCTTGCTCAGAATAGATTGATTCACCATGAAACCGGCATCCCCGGCGCGCAGTATTTCCAGGGTCATTCCAGTAATGTCTTCAAAAGCCTCCAGAACAGTCTCCGAGGCAGCGAAGCTGTCGTGAGTCACGACAACAACTTTGTTGTTCTGCTGGGATGAAACTGTGATGGGCACAGCGGCCAAAAGTAAGAAAACGATAAATGATCTTGCAAACATCAGAAGCGCTCCTTGAGTAGTTGTGGTCACGGAGACTCGGAGGCTTGTTTCAGCGAAAATCAAAACCACCCTTGTAAGGATGTCTACAAGGGTGGCTCAAGTTCGTGCGCGTTGGACATCCCTACGCCAGTATTACCTGGATCAGGTTTATGGGTCGGTGCGACTTTACACACCCTCTCAGCTTGCCTGCGCAAGCTCCCCAAGTCTTGTCATATTCAATTATCTATTGAGTATACAGGGGAATTGAACCGTTAGCAACGCGCCCCTTGCTATTCTTGCACGAAGCCATCTAGGAATACCGCGAAGTCTCCGGAATTACAGGCTTCGACGTATCGCAGGATGGTTCCGCCATCCACTGGATACTTCGGATAGCAGCTAGTTGGCGCCGCGCCGGAGGGCAAATGCACGAGCATGTTGCAGCCGGGATAAGGAATGATGACACCCTCTGTCGTAGGACTTAGGTCATCGACGACCTGTTCTACGGTGGCAATGACAGTATCTGCTACATAAACCATTTCCATGTCGATTCCCAAATTGTTGTTGATCAGAACGTTGCCGTGTCTGTCACCGGCCAAGCCATGTATGACCGCGACATCGCAGGGGATCGCAGGGAATGCCACCAGTTTGTCGCCGCTGTACGGATCTACCACCGTTTTGACATCCGGACGCAAGGTCGGCAAATCGGTACCCAGCCAGGCGCGCGAGGGCATAAATCCCACACCAGCGATTGCCGCGCGAATACCCATCACGATGCTTGCTTCGGTTTCTTCAATCACTTTGACTCGCTGCGACTGCGCGTACTGTGTAAACATCGGCGCCAACCCAAAGGCTTCCAAACCAAAATATGCTGACCTGACCTGCCGGACACAGCCCGCGCCGATCAATAAGTCGGACTCCATACTTCCAGTGAAACTGAGCAGGCTTAAGTCGCGTGGCTGGCGCGTCCGGCGTAGCAGAGCCTTCACAAAGCCAATTGGTCGGCGATACAAGGTCATGCCGCCAAGAGCCAGGGTCTGGCCATCGCCGACCGCTTCTGCCGCTTCTTCAATTGTAACGATGTTATCGTTCATATCTTCCCGTTTTCCGGGACCCGGCGCTCACGAGCAGATTTGCCAGCACCTGGGCGCATAATGGCGAGCGCATCATGCGATTCCGCACTATCGTGATGATAACGTATACTATACAGGTATTGAAGCCGCTCAATTGATGGAGCTACGCCATGGACTCAAAGCCGCCCTACCGGCGTCATTCTCATATGATGCAATCGATCCTGGTAACCATAGCTGTATTCGTCATCGGTTTCATCGCGGGCAGCATGGCACTCTCCAATCGAAGTAATGCCCAAGGGCGAGCGGCGCTAACTGATAAAGACCAGGCTTTCGAGCCCTTTTGGGACGCCTTTTCGATTGTGGAATCTCGTTATGTGGACCCCGTCGATGTCGAAATACTGGTAAACGGCGCAATCGACGGGATGGTGAACGCGTTGGACGATGAACACAGCGGTTACATCCGGCCCGACTTGTGTGAACGAGCCACCGACTTCTCGGGCGAGTTCTCCGGCATTGGCGTTACGATTCGCACGATCAAGGATACCGGAGAAATCGAGGTTGCCACGGTCATTCCAGGTTCACCCGCCGACGGCGCCGGTGTCTTGCCAGGCGACATATTCTACGAAGTTGACGGTCATCAGGTCACCGGAATTACACAAGCGGAACTGAGCAGCCTCGTTCCCGGTCCGCGAGGCACAACGGTAACAATCACCTTCAAACGTAACGAAGAGATCCTTACTTTTGAAATCGTACGCGACGTCTTTGCTTTGCCTAATGTCTCGTACGAGATTGTTGGCGACAACGTAGCGCACGTCAAAATGCTGGACTTTAACGACCTCTCACGCTCGCAGCTTGACGAGGCATTTGAGGAATTGGAAATCGATTCTTCCAATGGACTGATTTTCGATATCCGAGACAATCCCGGCGGAACACTGGCGAGTGCGATAGAAATCGGCAGCGCATTCATAGAAGACGGTGTACTTTTGAGGCAGGTCTCTCGGGATCAGAGTGAACAGGTTACGCGCACCAGAGGCGGCTACGCTGACATTGACGTGCCAATAGTTGTATTGGTCGATGAAACAAGCGCCAGCGCGTCGGAAGTGATCGCCGGCGCCATGCAGGATTACCATGTTGCGACAATCCTGGGAGAAACGACCTTTGGCAAGGGCACAGTACAGAATATCGTTCCTGATCTGGCCAATGGTGGATGTGTGCGAATTACAGTGAAGCGCTGGCTGACGCCCAATGGTTCATGGATTCACAAGCAAGGGATCACGCCCGATATCATCGTCGAATGGAACCCGGATACCGATGCAGAGCGAGAAATCGACTTACAGCTAGAAGCCGCCATCGAGTTTTTGCAATCTCAGCGCGACTGAAGGCTTCGGAACTCGTATAGCAGTTATGAGGCAGCGCTTGCCTTTCATCCAAGGCTAGTCAGAGTCGCGATGCGCTGCTAGACTCGTCGTGTTTCGTACCGGAATTGAATCCAAGGAGTTGCCGCATGGCAGTCGCCCTGCAAATCTCTTCAATCGTGATTTCCATCGCAATGATCATTCTCATCTTGTTGCAAGTCAAAGGCGGCGCTTTGGGCAGCTTGCTTGGCGGCGACGCCGGGGGTGGCATTGCGCGTACACGCCGGGGCCTAGAGAAGACGCTCTTTCGTGTTACTATTTTTCTGTCAATTGCCTTTCTTGGGATTGCGCTCTTCTCTGTTGCCACCACTGGCTAAGTCTTTCGTCAGTCAATTCGACGTCAAGCCAAGCGATCAAGACTCAGATGTCGACATTTGGACAGCAGAATATCGGCGACCCCTCACATCCGTGATCTAGACTAAAAGGCAGGTCATGTTTCGCGGATTCCGTCTGCATCTGTTGGCACTGATATTGGCGGCAACCGCTTTTGCATTTGCAGCCGTCTATCGAGTCAGCCGTGTACAGCAAGTTCAGCCGACTGTTACGGCGGTACCGGCTACAAGCCAAGGCGATTCCACCCCCACGTTGACAGCAGCACCTGTCGAGCAACAGTCTTTTTCCACCCCGGACGCCAGAAGCCCAGCCACGAACAGAGCACAATACCGTGAAGGACTGGTCGGTACGGTACAGCGGCTGAATCCCGTTTTCGCGCACCTGAATCCAGTCGACCGAGACATATCGAGCTTGATCTTCGAGGGCCTTTTCGCCACCAACGAATATGGCGCGCCCATTCTTCGTCTGGCGGAAAACCTGACCATTTCAGGCGACAATCTCGAGTATGTAGTTGAATTGAGAAAGGACGCGCGCTGGCAAGACGGCATCGCATTCAGCGCCGAGGACGTCATTTATACGATGTCTTTACTCAGCGATCCGGAATATGCGGCTTTTTCGCCAAGCGCAAAATTCTGGCACACCGTAGAAACACAGAAACTAAGTGATCACCTGGTGCGTTTTCGCCTTGCGCAGCCTCTCGCTAGTTTTACGCGTCTTCTGACGATCGGCATTCTACCGGAACACGCCTTGCGCGGGACGACGGTTTCCGCACTGGCAAGCCATCCATTTAACTTGTCGCCCATCGGTACCGGACCCTACCAGGTCGGAGAATTGCGTACCGATCAGTCAGGCAAGATCGGGGCCGTTCTACTGCGCCATTCGCCTGTCTATGAGACGCGGTCGGATGCGGAAAACGCGTTTCAATTGCGGGAACTGCTCTTTGATCTTTATTCGAACGCGAATGAGGCGCTTCAAGGATACCGGTCGGGCGAGGTCAACGTCCTCGCGAATGTTGGAACTAGAGAGCAATTGCTTGCGCTGCCCCGTGGCCGGCTTAATACCAGCGTCGATTCGACCTTACGAATCCTCATATTTAACTGGGATGTGCCGCTGTTTCAAGACCGGCGGATGAGACGCGCGCTGGCATTGATTCTCGATCATGTGAATCTTATTGAGACACATATGCCAGGCCACGCTATCTATGCGAATAGTCCCTTGATACCGGGGATGCCGGTTTATCAGCCGAATGCATTTTGGGAAACCTACGACCCTGCGCTGGCGGCGTCATTGGTCGAAACAGCGCCTATCGCCCAAGTTGACGAAGACGAAAACGACGCGTCTGAGGGCGAAGGTGCTTCGCCGGTCGCTTTCACATTGCTCGTGGAGGACTCCACGTCATTGATCGAGCTTGCACTTGATATCGCTGCCCAATGGCGAGAACTGGGGTTGGAATTTGAGGTTGCATCAGTCGAGCCCGATGGCTTGATGCAGCGGCTTCACGCAGGCGATTTTGCCGCTGCAGTCGTCTCTCAACATATTGGAGCCGAACCCGACGTCTATCGCTTTTGGCATCCTGCGCAAACTGCCGACGGTCTGAATTACGGTAGCGTATCGCAAAACGAGATCGCGGAGATTCTCGATTCCGCTCGTCGTGGAAGGAACGGCATTGCTCGTCACCACATGTATCAGCAGTTTCAGGAAATATTCGCGGAAAAGGCGATCGCCATTCCACTTTATTATCCCCTCTACACCATGATCGTCCGCGATTCTATTGACGGTGTTCAACTGGGATTTCTCGGTAACGCAGCCGACCGCTTTCGTGGTATGAGTTCCTGGCGATTCGCGACGTCGACAAGCTAAAGGGCGCCTTCTTGTCGCAAAATAGCGCGTAGCAAGTCTTTGCGCGCGGCTCCTCCTAGAGTTTCCAATTTCCGCGTAGACAACGGATCAATCTCTTCACGCAGCAGCCGCAAGTCCTCTGCGTCCGGCGGCGGAGTCACATGCAGATCCGGCGCATCCCCCAAGTCGAAGCCAGTCTTGCGTCTAATCTTTTCGATGTTGCTATGAGCGTGCACTGTGGTTAGGCGCATACGCCCTTCCACCCATTCAAACTGACCCAAGTCCGAAACCAAGTATCGAGGTCCCCCACCCTGTTTCCGTTGCGGCGCATGGCCCATGCCGCTGACGAAATCGATCTTCTCGGCGAATGTCAAACGCGAATGGCGTGGTATGTAAAGGTAAGTGTGATCGTATAAAGGCGTTACGTCCGGTATGCCGCCACTGCCCGGCAGCCGCATACGCGGTCTGTGATAGTCTTTGCCAAAAGCGATATTGTTGAAGTTGCCACTTCTATCGACCTGTGCCGGGCGGAAAAACTCCTTAGGGCGATATTTGGGCAGGATATCGGCTGCGCCGGTTGCGAATCCGAGATGGATAAGCCCCTTGCCAACCCACACGCGCTCAATGTCCGCAATCCCCAGCGGACCCCAATCCTGGACCAGCGCCTGACCTATTGCAGAGGTAAATCGTGCTCGCGGCGCAAAACGTAGCTTGCCAAGGATCAAGCCGGCGGATACCAGCGGCGTGTTTATACCCTGTGCCCAAACATCGCCGTCCTTGACTTGCCGCGAAATACATACACAGATCAACTCATCAACTGTATATTCGAGCTTGTCGGCCAATGGTCGTCCCTAAGGGTGAGCTACTCGGTTTTCACAAGACGGACAAAGCGCCGCTTTCCCACCTGCAGAATTGCCGGGAGCATCTCCGGTGAAATGACGGCTTGTACACTTTCCACCTTTTCCTCGTTTAGCCGAACGCCACCTTGCTGAATGAGCCGTTTGGCCTCACCTCGACTTGCAACCATCTGCAGCCGAACCAGGATATCGCGGATTTCTTCCGTCTCTGGCACCACCGCCTCATCGATATCGTCCGGGATTCCGCTTCCTCCACGGAATACCTCGTTCCACCGTTCTTGCGCGGCATGCGCGTCGGCCTTGCTGTAAAAAATGCTGACGATCTCGCCCGCAAGACTCATCTTGGTTTCATTGGGATGCAACTCGCCCGATAGCAGCTTCCGCTCCAGGTTCTCAACCTGCGCCGGTGTCCAGCCCAGAATCAACTTGTGGAAGATACCCATCGTCTTATCCGGCAAACTCATGACCTTGCCGAACATGTCCCAGGCTTCGGACAACAAGGGAATATGGTTGCCCAAGCTCTTCGACATCTTTACGTCGCCATCAGTGCCGGGCAGGCTCTCGCCCATGATGACTGCGATCTGTGGCTTTTGGCCCAGCCCAGTCTGCAGCTTGCGACCGGCTACCAGGATGTTAAACAACTGGTCTTGCCCTCCAACTTGAACGTCCGCTTCCTGCGCGACGGCATCGTATGCTTGCATCAGCGCATAAAAGAATTCATGCAGATAAATTGCCTTACCTTCGTCAATTCGCCTGGCGAAGTTTTCTCTGACCATGAATTGCTGAACTGTGAAATGACTTGCCAGCCGAATGATGTCGGCGAAATCGAGGGTAGACAGCCACTCGTCGTTGCGGCGCACTCTTGTAAGATCACGGTCGAGAATCTTGAAGGCTTGCTCCGCATAGGTTCGGGCGTTGTCTTCCACATTTTGCATCGTCAATTGATCGCGCGCTGAGTCTTTGTCCGAGGGATCGCCAATCAAACTGGTGAAGGTACCAATCAGGAATGTTACGTCGTGCCCGAAATCCTGGAACTGCCTTAGCTTGCGCATTGTAATCGTATGCCCCAGGTGCAAATCTGAAGTACGCGGATCATAACCACAGTAGACCCGCAGCGGACGCCCTTCCGCTTCGCACTCTAGCAGACGTTTGTGCAGATCTTTCGCCATGTTTTCGCGGATTTCTGGATCGCCATAAGCGGCGCCGGACATCAACACTTCAACTTGTTCTTCGATTGTCGCCATAGTTCTCTACTCGGTGCATCAATTCATTTTCAGATTCGACAGTATAACATAGCGGCCGTTTCTTGTTCAGGTTGGGCGCTTCTCGCCATAGTCTTGCCCACAGCTTGGCATTATCATTACTGGTGTGCCCGTTAGACCTAACTACAGATGGCGGAAACGCTCCTCCTTCGCGGACAAGGAATCACAACATGCAAGATACGAGCAGCGCAGAAGTAAGACAGACTTTCCTGGACTTTTTTGAGGAGATGGGTCATAGACCGGTCGCATCGTCTTCATTGGTACCTGCCAACGATCCGACGCTTCTGTTTGTCAATGCGGGCATGGTGCAGTTCAAAGACGTTTTCCTGGGCTTGGACAAGCGAAACTACACCCGCGCAACCACGTCACAGAAGTGCATGCGCGTTAGCGGCAAGCACAACGACCTGGAAAACGTAGGCCCGTCGCCCCGTCACCACACATTCTTCGAAATGCTGGGCAATTTCAGCTTCGGCGACTACTTCAAGCGCGATGCGATCAAATACGCATTTGAACTGTTGACGATGGTTTACAAGCTGCCGGCTGACCGCCTTGTCTTCACCGTCTATGACAACGATGACGAAGCCTACGACTGTTGGGTAAAGGAAATGGGCGTCAGCCCAAAGCGGGTCGCCCGCATGGGACCTTCAACCAACTTCTGGCAGATGGCTGATACCGGTCCTTGTGGTCCCACCTCGGAAATCTACTGGGACAATCAGCCGGAGTCGGGTGAGGACGACATCATACCGTTGCTGCAAGCAGAAGATGATCGATTCCTTGAGATCTGGAATCTGGTTTTTATGCAATTCAATCGTCAGCAAGCCGACCCCGAATATAGCGGGCGCTGGGACACACCATTACCAGCTCCAGGCGTCGACACTGGCATGGGTTTTGAGCGAATAGTGTCGGTATTGCAGGGAGTCACCGCCACCTACGAGACTGACCTTTTTATGCCGATCATCAGGCGGACGCAGGAACTAACCGGTCATAGCGATGACGAGCGCGATGCGAACATCGTGCCCTATCGAGTTATCGCGGATCATATCCGCGCGGCCGTTTTCCTTATTAGCGATGGGGTTTTTCCCGGCGCCAAGGGTCGTGCTGCCATACCTCGCGTAGTCATCCGGCGCGCGGTTCGCTTCGGCACGATGATCGGCTTTGATCGACCGTTCCTGGCAAGAGTAGCCGATACCGCCATCGCAATAATGGGCGAACATTATGGCGAACTCCTTGAACAAGCCGACAGTATCAAGCGCATTATCACACTCGAGGAAGAGCGCTTCCATCGGACCATGGAGCGCGGACTGAACGAATTGGACGACATGCTGGCTAAGCTTGAGCCATCGGGCATATTGCCGGGCGCGCAAGCCTTTTATCTCAAGGCGACACTTGGGCTGCCTTTTCAAGTGACACGAGACGTCGCTGAAGAGCGCGGGTTTAGCGTCGACGAATCCGGTTTCGTATCCGCGGAAGCTGAGCACGCCCGTATTAGCGGCGCCGGTCAAGCGATGGGTGAAATCGGGTCGGGCGCCTTCTACAAGGACTTGCTCTCGTCGTTACAAGCTAGAGGCACTGTGAGCGATGGCGGCGTAAACTACAATCCATATGAAGATGCGCCTTGTGAGTCCAAGGTTGTGGCGCTGATTCAGAATAATCGCTTGATAGAGAAGGCCCTTCTTGGCGAAAGAGTTGAAGTCATCCTGGGGGCCACAAACTTTTATGTGGAATCGGGCGGTCAAGTGAGCGATACGGGCGTGATCAGCACCGACAATTGGGTTGTCGAAGTTGAATCCATGAAGCAGCCGGTTGCGGGCTTGCTGGTACATGTTGGAGAGGTCGTTGAAGGCAATCCCGCAACAGGTGAAAAAGTTTTCGCCCGGCTTGACCGTAACCGACGAAAGAATATCACCCGCAACCACACGGCGACCCATCTACTGCATGCCGCGCTGCGCAACCAGTTAGGCGTACATGTTCAGCAGAAGGGCTCGCTCGTGGCGCCCGATCGTCTGCGCTTCGACTTTTCGCATCCGGAAAAGGTTGGCGCTAGCGAGATTTCAGGTATCGCGCAGGAAATCAACGAGGCGATCCTTCTTAATCAGGTTGTCTATGCCGAGAACAAATCGCTGGAACAAGCGCGCAGCGAGGGTGCCATGGCGCTTTTCGGCGAAAAGTACAGCGACCTGGTCCGGACAGTGGCTATTGAAACCGACGGTAAACGATACAGCTACGAGCTGTGCGGAGGCGTCCATGTCCGACGCACGGCAGAAATCGGCAGTTTCGTATTTACAAGCGAGGGCAGCGTCAGCGCCGGTATTCGCCGCGTCGAGGCATTGACGGGGATAGCCGCCCACAACTATCTGCAAGGCAAAGTGTCGCTGGTCGACGAAATCGCTGCTCAACTTGGCGCAACCCCCGAATCCGCGGCGAACAGACTCAGCGGCTTGCAGACAGAGCTTGCCGGCGCGCGCCGAGAGATTGACTCCCTGCGTCGAAGGCTGGCCAAGACAAGCTTCGACGAGATGCTTGACACGCAATTGGAAAGCATCAATGGAAAGCAGGGTTTGGTCGTTCAGTTGGACGCCGTTCCCATGGAAACAATGCGCGAAATGACCGACTGGTTCCGTAATCGAGTGGAGAAGGGCGTCATGGTGCTTGCCAGCGAGATAGATGGCCGGCCACAAATCGTCGTAGCAGTGTCCGATGCTCTGGTCAAAGACGGAGTGCGCGCAGGAGATCTCATCAAACCGATTGCCCAGGTTGTGGGCGGCGGCGGGGGCGGCCGTCCGCAGATGGCGCAAGCGGGTGGCAAAGACAGCAGTAAAATCAGTGCTGCTCTCGAACGGGCACGTGATTTGATCGCGCAGGCTTAGCGCCGGCAAGGCAAACGCCAAGCATAATAATTTGCGTTTCCGGGACATGGCAATAGAGACCGTACAACTTAAAATCGAAGCAACGGACACGGTCACGTCCACGAAGCAACGGCTCTCGGACCTGCGTGGCAAGCGTGTCCTGTTGATTCTCTCCCCATCAAGGGCGCTGTTGAAGCGAAAGCTGGATCTGATCCTTCTGCAGCGCGAAGCGTACCGGCGCGCCATCCAGCTTGCCCTGGTTAGCCGTGACTCGGCAGTCCTCGCACATGCCAACGAACTCAATATCAGTTGCTTTGAATCGGTCGCAGCCAGCGAAAAAAGCAGATGGAAACGCGGACGACAGAAAGTGTTCTTGCCTCGTCACCATCAGCCGAGCAAGCCGCAACAGCCCGAAGAACTCAGGTCAATTGCGAGCCGCGTCTTATACCGCGATCGCGGCAAATCCCGTTTTCGCACCTACTCGGAACGACTAATTGTCCTTGCCCTACTCGTTGGTGTAGCGCTTGCAGCCCTGACCGTGGTTATTCCCGGCGCAACCGTGGTAGTGACGCTGCGTGCAGAACCCGTCGATGTCGCGGTGACCATCATCGCGGATACCACGGCAGAGGGAGTTGACGCCGATAAGGGTGTCATCCCAGCGCAGATGGCTCGTGCCACCGTCGAGACCACTGCGACCCTCCCAACTACAGGCGTTCGCAACCTCGACGAGGTTCCCGCGCGCGGTATTGCGACATTCACTAATTTGACTGACCGGCAAGTTACAATTCCCGCGAACACGATTCTGAGCACGGACACCGGTGTGCCAATGTTGTTTCGTACCGTCGTAGCTGTTTACTTGCCCGCTGGTGCCGAACTGACGGTAAATGCTCCATTCGAGGCAATGCAACATTATAGCGGCGAGGAAGGTAACATACCTTCTGGGCGAATTAACGCCGTCATCGGACCTTTGGCGGACAGCATATCAGTTACCAATTTGTCCCCCGCAGTGGGCGGCGCCTTGCGTACTGTCAACGTGGTCGCCGCAGAGGATAGGGACTCGTTGCTAAACATCGTTCGCGGGCAGTTGCAGTCTCTTGGTTACGAGAATATTCAAACCACATTGACCGATTCCCAAGTCATTATCATAGAGTCCATAGCCATCGACGAGGAGCGGAAAGACTGGACTAACTTTTCCTCCGACGTGGGGCTGATGGCCAACGAGTTAACCTTGACCATGCGCGCGGTCGTATCGGCGATGGTAGTTGATGATAACCTGGGGCGTCAGGTGTCGCTGGCACAGTTGCGCGACCAAGCGCCTCCCGACAAGACCTTGCTTACTGATGCGATTTCTTATATACGCGGTCCCATGGCAAAGCAAATCTCGGACGACCGCGTAACATTTGTCGCGGTAACCAGCGGCACACTTGTGGCACAGTTGGATACAGCGCTTCTGCTTGAAAAGCTTGCTGGCGTATCCGTTGCGGAAGCTTTGCAGATACTGAGTATGCAGCCAGAGCTCGCCGCGCCGAATAAATCGTCGATCGAAGTATTTCCAAAAGGCTTAAATAGGATGCCTTTGTTGCCGGTCAGGATTGATCTTCAAGTCAGGCTGCCCGTATGAAGGGACGATTGATCGGTCTTGACCACGGTAGCAAGCGAATTGGTCTTGCCGTCAGCGATGCCTTGGGCATCGTCGCGCGCGAGTTGACCATCGTACAGCGGACCACACGCGCCAGGGATTACGAGCAGATCCTGGCGATCGCCGAGCGTGAGGGCGCTTGCGGCTTCGTCATTGGTGTACCCCATAACCCCAATGCGCCAGAGGGTGTACACCTTCAGGCGGATAAAGTAAAACGCTGGATCGAGCGCCTGCGCAAGCGCACTCATCTTCCGATATCTGAAGTTAGCGAGTATCTCACCAGCGTTGAAGCCAGGGAAATAGCGCGTGAACTAAAGCGTAAACCTGCCGAACCGATAGACGATTTGGCCGCCAGAGTCATACTGCAATCTTATCTTGACGCTCAAAGCTACTCTTAGGCAACGCTATAATCGCCTGCCCCGCATGAAGCGCGAAAAGGCACTATACTGAGTGCATTGAAGCGCCAACCGACGAAACAGGATTCGCCAGAAAACCGTTCTGTCTGTGCTTTATTGACCTTCGACTATCGCTAGGATTCATTCGTGCGAGATCTCGACGATACGCAACCGAGCCGCAGCTACTATTTGCAGACCTACAATGTCGGCGTAAACGGTCCACCCAAGCTTCTTCTGTGGGGCGTCATTCTGTTCGCTCTCCTGGTTGTCGTTGGTATAGCAAGTATCATATTTGGTTTCCGTGAGGTCCTGCAGCCGGCGCAGCAACAGCGTGTGATAGATCAGTTGCCGTTCATGCGCATGTTCAAAGAACCGACACCCGAGGGCGGCGTATTTCCTACGCTCGCCTCGCGTTCGGGTGAAGGCGACGCCCTGGCGCTCTTGGATATGCCCCTGGATATAGCCAGTCCGACGCCCATGGCAAACGTGGGATTGACGACACCGCCTGCCGTACTTGTGGAGACAGCGGAGCTCGCGACGGATATGCCAGTCGCCACTCACACCGTACCAGCCATCATCGTGGAGGATGCCACAGCAACTGCAACTTCTCCGCCCTCGCCTACGCCGACGGCGGCAACCCAAAAATATGAAAATGCCGCAACGTCAGTGAACCTGTCAGGCGGCGAGATTCCGTCGTCCGCCAGAATCTATGGCGTTCTTCATCAGCAGCAAACCTGGAACAACTGTGGGCCCGCAACAATTACGATGGCGATGAGCTACTACGGTTGGCAAAATGATCAGTCTGTTGCGGGCAGCGCGCTAAAACCCAATCGCGAAGACAAAAATGTGAGCCCGCATGAGCTGGCAGCTTTTGTAGAGGAAGCCAGCAATCTTAAAGCGTTAGTGCGAATGGGGGGCACGGTGGACCTGCTCAAGCTGTTGGTAGCCAACGGATTTCCCGTTGTTTTAGAGACCGGCGCCATGTTCGAGGCGTATGACTGGATCGGACATTACCGTGCCCTGGTCGCCTACAATGATGCCTATCAACGATTCTATTTCTTTGACAGCTTCCTTGGTGTTGGCGACGGCGCGCAAGGCGTCGCGACAAGCTACGACGAAGTTGACAGGGACTGGCAGGCATTCAACCGCGCCTTCATCGTCGTCTACGAGCCCCAAAGGGAAGGCCTGCTGCGCAGTCTCATCGACAGCCACTGGGACCCGAAAGACGCGGCTCAACTTGCCTTTGATGTCGCGCAGGCCGAAGCCCGTAACGACCCACGCGACGCCTTTGCCTGGTTCAACATGGGTACGTCATTGGTCGCCTTGCAACGGTACCAGGAAGCTGCCGCAGCTTTCGATCAATCGCGCAGGCTAGGACCGCCCTGGCGGATCATGTGGTACCAGTTTGGCGCATTCGAGGCATATTATCAGTTGGGCCGCTTCGACGATGTTCTGAGCCTGGTCAAGGTCAACCTGAATAACGCGGAAGAAATCGAGGAAACCTACTATTGGCAAGGGCTGGTCTTAAAAGCGCGGGGCAAGCCCGAGCAAGCTGCCTCTTCATTTCGGAGGGCGCTGGCCTATAACCCAAACTTTGACGCGGCGCGCGCGGCGCTCGCCAACCTCAGCTAGGAAACTGCATGGCGTCCGACCAACCACCTCGCAGCACGCGGATTTTCCAACGCAATCGCAGAATCGCCAGATCCACGTTTATTGTGATGATCGCCTTTATGGCTGCCAAATTAATCAGCCTGGTACAGACCCTGATCATTGCCCAGGCCTTCGGCGTCGGCAGCGAACTAGATGCGTATGTGGCGGCAAATCGCATACCCGAACTGATCGTCGTATTGATTTCCGGTGGCGCCTTGACACACGCCTTTATTCCCGTATTCAGCGGCTTTTTGGCACAAGGCGATGTCGAATCCGCCTGGCAATTGTCAAGCAACTTGTTAAATACGATATTCACGATCGCGCTGATCTTAAGTGCTGTGGTTTTCTTTATGGCGCCGTGGTTTGTTAACCAGGTTGTGGCACCCGGCTTTAATGCCGCCACCGCGCGTAACACGATTGAAATGATGCGAATACTTTTGTTAAGCACGATCATCTTTTCGATCAGCGGTATTTTCAGCGGCATTCTCAATTCTCATCAGCATTTTCTCCTGCCGGCATTGGCGCCAATCATGTATGACCTTGGCATTCTATTCGGCGTTTTGTTTCTGTTGCCCCGGTTTGGCGTTCACGGAATCGCGATGGGAGCGGTGATTGGCTCCGCTTTGCACTTCAGCATCCAGGTTCCCGGTCTATTCAAATACAAAATGTCCTGGAAACGTGGACTTGGTCTATCGAATCCGGAACTATGGCGCGTCGTCCGCTTGATGTTGCCGCGTATCGGTGGACTCGGCGTCTTCGCGCTCAACTTCCTGGTGATGAATAATATCGCGTCAAGACTGAGCGTCGGCTCGGTCAGCGCGCTTGACTGGGGTTGGCGCTTGATGCAGATTCCGCAGACCTTGATCGGCACCGCAATGGGAATCGTAATCTTCCCTACTCTGGCCGCCTTAAGCGAAGTGAAAGACTTGGACGGCAAGCGAGACGCGATGTCTGGAGCGTTGCGGTTTGTACTCGTTACCAGCATCCCGTCGGCAGTGGGCTTGATCGTGCTGGGCGGACCGCTTATCAGTCTGCTGGAACGCGGCGCTTTCGACGCCGCGGCTTCTGCCCTGGTCTACAGCACGCTGAGCATGTTCACACTCGGGCTCATAGTTCATTCCGCGCTTGAAGTGATTGCCCGCAGCTTCTACGCTGACAAAGATACCTTGACGCCCCTGTACGCTGCACTTGGGGGCGCGGCGATCAACTTGGTCTTCGCGATCTTGCTCAGCGATGTATCCACCGTCGATTCACGCTTATTTACTAACTCGATTGCTCACGCGTTTCCAGTCCTCGGTATTGAACCGTACATAGGTCATGTCAGCGGATTGGCTCTGGCGAACTCCCTGGGTGTGATGTTCGAGGTCGTTTGCTTGCTTGTTATCTTGCGAACACGCTGGAGCGGCATCCGCGAAAACTCGCTGGCAAGCAGTCTCTCTAAGTCGCTAGTCGCGTCATTGGTCATGGCCGCCACGATCGTATTACTGGACATTTTATGGCAGGCTTGGGCGCCTGGGAGCAGTTTGCCGCTAACGATCGCTCGACTGATCGCTCAAGGATGTGTCGGGTTGACAGTCTTCGTTATCGTCGCAGCCCTTGTCAGAATGCAGGAACTCTTTGAACTGATAAACATGGTTCGTGGTCGGTCCATGGCCTGAGGGAAGAGGAGAACACATGCCAATTGAAGTCCTGTCGATGACCTTGGGCGCTTTTGCCACCAATGCGTATCTCGTGGCCGATACCGAAACAAAAAACGCGATACTAATTGACCCGGTTGATAGCGCGCCGGAAATTGTAAATGCCGCAACCGAGCGAGGATGGCGTATTCAGTTGATGATAGCAACGCATGCGCATCTCGATCACGTCTTGGCCAGCAAAGCGATCAAGGATGACCTGGGAATACCTTTTTACATCCACGAGCAATGCCTTGCCTGGCTGACAGATCTCCCCGCGCAAGCCGAACTGTTCGGCCTGGGGGGCACGCCGGAAGCTGCCGTGCCTGATCGCTTGTTGACAAGCGCGAGTGAAGTCATCGAATTGGACTCCATTTGCCTGAAAACACTATTCACACCCGGGCACGCGCCGGGACACCTTAGCCTTTTGATGGAGGCGCAACAAATCCTTTTCAGCGGCGATACGCTCTTCGCAGGTAGCATCGGTCGCACCGACTTGCCGGGCGGCGATTATCCGCTCCTCATGCGCTCTATCTTTGGCAAGCTCATGGTGCTGGATGACGACGTTCGCGTCCTACCCGGACATATGCGCGCGACAACAATCGGTCGCGAAAGAATCAGCAATCCATTCCTGCTCTCATACGACCAAAGCGCGCAATGAGCGCTCGTGCAGACCGTTCACCCCTGCGGCAGCTTAGCCGATGAAACCGTCAGGTTCACATATCCTGGTTTTGTTCCTGGATGGCATCGGACTTGGCGCGGACGACCCAGCAGTCAATCCCTTCGCAGTCGCCGATTTACCCACGCTCCACGGCCTCACCAACGGAAAGCGCTGGCTGGCAAACACAGGACGCGTCACGGGTCGCAACACGGCCTTTGTGCCTACCGATTCTTGCCTGGGTGTCGCTGGTCGTCCACAAAGCGGCACGGGCCAAGCCAGCCTACTTACCGGATTGAACGTGTCCAAGCTGATCGGCAAGCACTACGGACCAAAACCCGATCAAGAGACCCGCAATATCATTGCCCAACACAGCTATTTCAAATCTCTGCACGAGCGTGGCAAGAAAGCCCGATTGCTAACCGCCTATCCTCCACGACTTTTGAACGACTTCGCACGTGGCAAGACGCTTCGGTCCAGTATCCAGCAAGCGGCTCACGAATCAGGAATCGAACACTTTACCGTCAGCGATGTCATTGAGAAGCGCGCGCTAACTGCTGAATGGACCACTGAAAGCTGGCAGCGCTATTTGGGCATCTCGCAGTTGCCGAATTATTCGTCACGTCAAGCGGGTCAATTGTTGGCGAGGCTTTCCCGCGAATATGACTTCGCCTTCCATTCGCACTGGTTGACCGACCGTATCGGTCACCGCGGCCCCTTCGAGCGTGGAGTCAGGATTCTTGAGAACTTTGATGAGGTGTTTGCCGGAGTGCTCGACGAATGGAACGCCGACGAGGGTCTGGTTATTGTTGTCAGCGATCATGGAAACATGGAGGACATGAGTACCCGTCGCCACACGTTAAACAGAGTGCCCACGCTAATTGTCGGCGAACGAGCCGCCGAGTTTGCCGAGGGCTACGAATCTCTGGCCGATTTTGTGTCGGCTTGTGATAGAATCCTGTTAGTTTCCTGATGAAAAACAAGTCTAGCAGCGAGCCATTCTTCAACAACAAGGTGATCAAGTCGATTCTGGCAATCGTCTTTGGTCGCCTAGTGATCAACATATCCAAGCGATTCCCCTACCCCTTTGTTTCGGCTATTGCAGATACATTCAGCGTGCCGGCTGCCAACATACAGAACGTGATCGCCTTGACCAATGGCGCCGGATTGCTCAGTCCGGTACTGGGAATTATTTCCGAACATTACGGACGCAAGCTCGTGATGGTTGGCATGCTCCTTATGATGACGGTCATGAGCGTGCTTGGCGCCGTATTTGCCGATTATGGCGTCTTTGTGGTGGTGATGTTTTCCTTCGGCATCGGCAAAATCATCTATGACCCCACTTTTCAGGCATATTTGGGAGACTTGGTGCCCTTTGGCAGGCGCGCCCGCGTGATGGGCATCTCCGAACTTAGTTGGGCCTTGTCGCTCGTGGTCGCCGCGCCCGTTGCCGGTTATCTTTTGGATAACAGCAATCTACAGTCCGTATTCGTCTTTCTGTCAATTTCGCTGTTTCTTGGGACGGCAGCGCTGTGGATATTTGTCGAGTCCGATGAGCGTCCCGATCATAAGCACGAGCGATTACGGATCATCAATCCTTTGACAGCCATTCGTATGGTCAGCGCGCACCCGCCGGCCGTATTCGCGCTTTTGTATTCCCTGTGTCTCACGCTCTCCCACGAGATCTTCTTTATCAATTACGGACTTTGGATGGAGGACTCGTTCGGATTGGTGCTCACAGCACTGGGAACGGTTACGATCGTTATAGCCATCGCAGAGATTATTGGCGAATTCATCGTTATCACCGTGGCAGACCGGCTCGGCACCAAGACAACCTCCGTGACGGGCATGCTGATCGCCGCGATATGCTTCTTCATTATCCCTTATCTATCCATCAGCTTGCCCTTGGCCATGTTTGGCATATTCATCATGTTCATCGCCATTGAAACGTCAATTGTCTCGGCGCTTCCGCTTTTTACAGAAATCCTGCCAAGATCGCGCGCAGTGATGATGAGCGCCAATATGGGCGCGCATTCTCTGGGGCGCGTGGTCGGCGCGGCGCTGGGCGCCTTCGTTTATGCCGTATCAGATGGCAACTTTCTGATTGTCGGTGTTATCGCCGGCGCTCTGGGAGTCGTCGCGTTTTTTATCATGTGGCGGCTGGTACCGCATCAAGACAGCGCATTGCACTAATGCTTGCTGGTCGAGGTTTCGCCTTGACTAACGGTCGTCGCTCCACTAGAATCCCCTAGCGCGATTTCCGTCAGGATATTGAATGTTCGAATCGCTTTCACAAAGACTGGATACGGCCTTCGAGGGCTTGCGTAAGGGCGGCCGTGTCAAGGAAGCTGACGTCAAAGCCGTCATGCGTGAAGTTCGCATGGCGTTGCTGGAGGCCGACGTCGCTTTGCCGATAGTAAAGGACTTCATTAAGTCCGTGCGAGAGTGCGCCATCGGCGAGGAAGTCCACAAGGCGCTCAAACCAAGCGAGCAAGTCGTCAAGATCATTCACGAAGAACTCGTCGATATGCTGGGCGATGCCGGCCGTTTGAGCTACAGCGGCAGCGTCAAACCGCATGTTATTATGCTCGTTGGACTGCAAGGGTCCGGTAAAACGACCAACGCCGCAAAACTGGCGCTGCACTTGCGGGCAGAGGGGCGCAAAGCATTCATGATCGCCGCGGATACCTACCGTCCGGCCGCGGTTGATCAATTGGTGACGCTCGCCAAACAGATAAACGTTCCGTACTACGAAGAAGGGACGAGAGACAAGCCGCCAGCCATTGTCAAACGCGGTATCAAAGCGGCGAAAGACGCCGGTGTCGACATTGTAATCATTGACACGGCCGGTCGCCTGCAGATCGATGAAACATTGATGCAAGAGCTTGACGATATCAAGCGCATTGCCGCGCCAGCCGAGATACTGCTAGTCGCAGACGCAATGACCGGGCAGGAAGCGGTCAATATCGCGCGCGGGTTCAACGAGCGGCTCGGCATCACTGGTTTGGTCTTGACCAAGGTTGATGGCGACGCCCGTGGCGGCGCAGCGCTTTCAATGCGTGCAGTTACCGGTGTTCCCATCAAGTACATGGGTACCGGCGAAAAGGTAAGCGCGGACACGCTTGAGCTATTTCATCCCGACCGTATCGCCCAGCGAATCCTTGGCATGGGCGATATAATGTCGCTGATTGAGAAGACTGAATCGGTCTACCAGGAAGAAGAAGCGCTGCGCCTGCAAAGCAAGATCATGAATAACGAATTCACTTTGCAGGATTTCCTCGATCAATTACAGAAGATCCGGCGCATGGGTCCGCTGGGCAAGGTGATGGGCATGATACCTGGCATGTCCAAACTGCAGACGCAAGCGGATTTCGACGACCAGGACATAGAAAAACGGATCAAGAAGGTCGAGGCGATCATCAATTCGATGACGCCAAACGAACGTGAGCGTCCGCGCATTCTAAAGGCCAGCCGCAAGCGCAGAATCGCTAGCGGCAGTGGCGTCGAAGTGCGGCATGTTAACGAATTGCTCAAGCAGTTTCAGCAGATGAGCAGACTTATGAATCAACTAAGCAGAGGAAAAGTACCTCATATACCCGGCTTAAACCTGTAAGCCGGTCGACAGGAGAACAACAAATGGTAAGAATTCGTTTGCGCCGTCAAGGCTTGAAAAGGCAACCCACGTATCGCATCGTCGTTACTGATCAACGTAAAGCGCGCAATGGTGGCTACCTGGAAAACATCGGTTATTATAACCCGCGTACCCGCCCCGCCACCGAGGTCATTGCCGAAGGTCGCGCGCTCTATTGGCTGAGCGTCGGCGCGCAGCCGAGTGATGCTGTGCGCCGCTTGCTGAATCACACCGGTACCTGGGAGCGCTTCCAGCGCTTGCGGTCCGGCGAAGCCATGGAAGATCTGGTAAATGAAGCGGAAAGCAACCAGACGGAGTTGCCTAGCCCAAGAACGAACTACCCGGCGCCGGGCGATGGCGAAAGCAAAATGAAGGCACGCGAAGCTGCTCGCCTCGCCAGAGACGAAGCTGAGAGCGACGACAGCTGATGGCATCGGATCAGGCCAAAATAATCGAAGAAGAACTTGTACAGTACATTGCAGAAAACCTCGTCAACCATCCTGAGCAGGTCAAATTGGCGCGCAGAGACAGCGGACGTACCGTCGTGCTTGAATTATCAGTCGCCTCGGACGATATGGGTCGTGTGATCGGACGCAGTGGACGAGTCGCCAACTCGATACGTGCTCTTATTCGAGCCACGCCGAGCCACGAAGAAGGACGCGACCGACGCAGGCGCCGGGTCATCCTTGAAATCGAATAAGACGCCCCACAACATCAAGCGCGTACGTCCACAACATATTGTCGTTGGCGAGATTTTGCGTCCCCACGGGTTGCGCGGCGAGGTGCGAATGCGCCTCATTACCGACTATCCGGATCATCTGGCTACGCTAAAATCGGTGTACATCAGCAAGTCTGCGTCCGACAGAAATCTTGTAGAAGTCGAATTGCAAAAGATCCGATTCCACCAAGCGTATGCCTTACTTACGCTTGACGGATATCGCAGTCGTGAAGATGCCGATCGGCTTCGTGGAAAGATGGTACTGTTACCGGTAAGCGATGCGATTCCGCTGGAACCCGGAGAGTATTATCTCTTTCAACTCATCGGTATGCGGGTGATGGAGCTTGAGCAAACTATAGGGGTCGTGAAGGAAGTATTGCAAACCGGAGCAAATGACGTGTACGTCGTTCAAAGCGAACAGTACGGAGACGTCCTCATACCCGCGCATCAAGAGACAGTCCACTCTATCGATTTTGAAAACGAAATCATCAACATGACCTTGCCGGATGGATTGCTAGCCGACAAGTAATCGCTTTTCCAAACTTGACAAAAAAATTCGCATGCTGTTATGCTGTTGACGTTGGAGAAACCTGCAACGGTCCCTCATGCAAGATAACGAACATCAGCGATACTGGTTGGGAATGCACCTGATCCCTCAGTTCGGCAACGCAAAACTTGCGATGCTTTTGGCTCGTATTCCGTCCGTAGCCGAACTTTGGCAGACATCCAATGACCGCCTGCTTGGCCTGGATTTGCCGCGGCAATTGCTGCATCAGTTCATCGCCGGACGCCGATCAATCGACCTGAATCGTGAGTTAGACAAAGTTTGGCAATGCGGCGCCCACCTTGTCACCATCGAGGATTTCGCGTATCCAGATCTGTTGCGAGAGATCGCCGATCGTCCGCCGGTATTATATGTGCGCGGCATTCTTGCCGAGGACGATGCCAAATCAATCGCGGTTGTAGGCACACGAAAGCCGAGCAAATACGGTATGGATGCCGCGCGTCAGCTATCGCAGAATCTGGCGCAACAGGATGTCGCCATTGTATCCGGCTTGGCACACGGAATCGACGCTGCTGCGCATCGCGGCGCTTTACAGGCGGGTGGACGCACTATCGCCGTAATGGCGACTGGAATAGACAGTGTATACCCTTCCGAGAATCATGAATTGGCGGAGAACATAACGGCAAACGGCGCCCTTATCACGGAGATGCCAATTGGCATGGCGCCGCTTGGCAAGAATTTTCCGCAGCGCAATCGCATCATCAGCGGCATGTCCCTCGGTGTCTTGGTTGCAGAGGCTCCGGAAAAGAGTGGTGCAATGAATACAGTCAGCCATGCGATTGACCAGGGAAGAGATGTTTTTGCCGTACCACATAATATCTTCAGCAAGACGGGACGTGGCTCTAACGCCTTGATTCAAGATGGCGCCAAGCTGGTGATGCGCGTTAGCGATGTGCTCGAAGAGCTGAACCTGACCCACCTGCATACGCGGGCACGGATCGAAACCGAGAAATTACATCCGGAAAACGATACCGAAAGCCTGATTATGCAACAGCTTGGCGTCGATCCCATTCATATAGACGTCATTGTGCGCCAGACTAAGCTGTCGACTGCGACGGTCTCCAGTTCACTGACATTGCTGGAGCTAAAAGGGCTTGCCGAGACAGCGGGTCCTATGCAATACTGCCGAGCGCGCTAGCCAAAGAAAGGAAAGCGAGTCTCTGTGGAGAACTTTTACGCGCTAATCGCCGCCGGCGGTCAAGGCACTCGCCTTTGGCCTTTGAGCCGCGTCAAAATGCCGAAACAAATGCTGCCTTTAATCGAAGATCACTCCATGTTTCGGACCAGCGTTGAACGAATCTCCGGATTGTTTGCGCCCGAAGATATTTTTGTCGTTACCGGCCGGAACTACGCTGAAGAATTGCGACAAGAAGTTCCCCATATTCCGGCTTCAAATTTCATTATCGAACCTTATGCCAAGAACACCGCGCCTGCTCTGGCATTGGCTCTGGCGACTATCCAGTCGCGCGATCCAGAGGCAATGGTCGCGATTCTGACTGCCGATCACCACATTGCAGATCCCGACAAATTATGCGGTGTGTTGCAGGCTGCCAGGGAAATCGCCCAGGACGGCAGAATTGTTACCCTGGGTATCTCCCCTTTGCATCCGGCAACCGGATATGGCTATATACAGCAGGGTCCGGCCATCGCGGAAGTTGATGACTTCACGGTTTATCAATCGAAGCGCTTTACAGAAAAACCTGATATCGTACGTGCGACACAGTTCCTGGCGTCGGGTCAATACAGTTGGAATTCCGGCATGTTCATTTGGAAAGTCAGTAAGGCCATGAGCGATTTCGAACGATTCCAACCGGCGATTTACGCGATGTGTACGTATCTTCAATCCGCGTTCGATGCGCCAGATTACCAGCAGAAGCTGGAAGGCATCTGGGATACGATGCCAAATTTGTCTATAGATGTCGCGATTATGGAGAAGGCCGAGAACATAGCCGTAATACCCATCGACATCGGCTGGAGCGATATTGGAAGCTGGTCGTCGTTGTATCACATTTTGCCGCAGGATAATTTTGGCAACTGTATCAAGGGCGACGCGACCGACAATCGAGTGATCCTCGATACGCGTGATACATTGGTATATAGTGATCGGCTGACGGTGGCGATTGGCGTCGAAGACATGGTCGTTGTTGATACCGACGACGTCTTATTGATCTGTCACAAGGATCGTACGCAGGACGTGAAGCAAGTCGTGGACTATCTAAAAGAAAACGGCAACGAAGAATACCTCTAGCGCAATGGAACGTCAGTGCAACCATTGAAGGAAGCGATATGAGCGAGGACACGGTTCAAAATCTACAGGCATACTGCGTCAAATGCAGAACCAAGCGCGACATGCGCAATCCGCAGGCCGTCTATACCAAAACGGGCACTCCTGGCAGCAAGGGACCTTGTCCTGTCTGTGGTACGACACTGTTTCGCATGGGCGAAACGGCCGCCCATGCGCATGTTCCCAAACCAGAAAAGTTCGAAAAACCGGTCAGGAAAGCCAAGCCGAAGACCAAAAAGTCCCCTAAGTCCCGTAAGAAGTCGTCACGCAATCGTATCGGCAAACTGGTCATAGTAGAGTCTCCCGCCAAAGCACGCAGCATAGGCGGCTTTCTCGGCAAAGGCTACACCGTAATGTCGTCCAAGGGACATGTACGAGACTTGCTAAAGTCCGCCCTTTCCGTGGACATCGAAAACGAATTCGAACCGAAGTATCGTGTACCCAACGACAAGCGTGAAATCGTCAAAGAGTTGAAACAAGCTGCCCAGGACGCGGACGAAATCTTTCTGGCAACCGACCCCGACCGTGAAGGCGAAGCCATCGCCTGGCACCTGGTTGCAGCAGCCGACATGCCCGCGTCAGGGGTTAAGCGTGTCGTTTTTCACGAGATAACAGATAGCGCCGTTGCCGATGCCTTTGCCCACCCGCGCGACATCAACATTGACCTGGTTAATGCGCAGCAAGCGCGCCGTATTTTGGATCGGCTCGTAGGATATAACATAACAGAATTGCTCTGGGACAAAGTGCGCAATCGTTTGTCTGCCGGACGCGTACAAAGTATTGCCCTTCGTTTAGTCGTTGAACGCGAGAAGGAAATACAAGCCTTTGCTCCAGTTGAATACTGGACAATTGACGCGTTGCTAGGCAAGCAGAATCCCAATGGAAAGCAAAACGGATTTCAGGCGCGTTTGCTTAAAGTCGATGGCGACGATCCGGCGCTTGATAACGAAGCCGTGGTTCGACCGCACGTTGAAGTGCTGGAGAAGAGCCTCTACAAGGTCGACGATGTCAAGCGTGGCACCCGCCAACGCAAGCCCTATGCGCCGTTTACGACGAGTACATTGCAGCAGGATGCTTCGCGCAGGTCGAATTACAGCGCGCGCCGGACAATGCAAATCGCTCAGCAGCTATACGAGGGTATCGCAATCGGTAAAGGCAACCCTGTTGGATTGATTACCTATATGCGAACTGACAGTGTTCAAGTCTCCAAGCAGGCGCAAGCGGAGGCGCGCAGTTACGTTCACAAGACTTTTGGCAGAGAATTCACACCTAAGCAAGCTCCCAAATACAAGACAAGGGCACGAGGAGCGCAGGAAGCGCACGAAGCCATTCGCCCAACCAGTGTCATGCGAACTCCAGCCTCGATGCAGCCGCACCTTAACAGAGATCAGTTTCGACTTTACAAATTGATTTGGGAGCGATTTGTCGCCAGTCAAATGTCCAACGCTGTCTATGACACAATTCGACTCGATATAAGTGCTGGCTTGACAGCTGACACTCTGCGTTACCTGTTCCGCGCGTCAGGACGTACATTGAAATTCGCAGGATTTCTTGCGCTTCAAGAAGATACCCGAGATGACGAAAGTCGAACCGTGGAATCCGAACGACAAGTTTTCCCGGAACTACGCAAGAATGAGTGGCTGGACCTGCGACGACTCTCTCCCGAGCAGCACTTTACCCAGCCTCCTCCCCGTTACACCGAGGCGACGTTGATCCAAAAGTTGGAGGAATACGGCATTGGTCGACCCAGTACCTATGCGCCAACCGTAACCATCATCCAAAGTCGAGACTACGTCAACAAAGAAGAAAAACGGCTTGTGCCCACAGAGACGGGCCGTGTTGTCAGCGATCTGCTGTCAGAGTACTTCAGCGAGGAAATGGACTACGCCTACACCGCTAAGATGGAAGATCATCTCGACGACATTTCTGAAGGCAAATCCGACTGGCGCCCAATGCTCGGCGACTTCTACCTACCCTTCGAACAACGTCTGGTCAACGCCCGTGCTAATATGCCCCGGCGAATTCAGCAAGAGCTTGTTGGGCGCAACTGTCCAAAATGCGGTAGCGGCGATCTGCTTATCAAATACGGACGATGGGGCAAATTCATCGGATGTACAAATTATCCCGAGTGCCGCCACACCGAACAATTCCTGGAACGGACCGGTTTACTATGTCCTGAATGCGGCGGTTCTCACGGTGGTGAATTGGTGGAACGACGTGCAAAGAAGGGACGCCGCCGCCTGTTCTACGGCTGCAGTCGATTCCCGGATTGCGAGTACTCGGCTTGGAATCTGCCCAAGAATCTACCCAAGGTAACGGCGGATACAGCAGAGGTCGACAAACGCGAACGAAGCGCTGGATAATAAAGGCGCTAGCCGCTTTGCATTAAATCTCAACCATCTGTATACTAAATAACAGAATATAAAACGGCGCGAGCCTTGGCTGTTTTCGTCTAGTTGTAGGCGTCATGTGGGCTTGCCGAGTGTCGACTTGAAGGGTCGGAAAATATGAGTTTTCAAGATCGCAATTCGAATGAATCTCAGTCAGTGGATAACGAAGGTATGTCCTCCGGATCGGCTACAGCCAGCAGCGGAGAAGGTTTCCTGGGCAACTTGCGAAGCAACGTAACTGGCGCATCCGGCAATAGCAGGTTCAGTGGCTCTGCGCCTCAACGAACTACTATAATCACTATCTTGATCGGCGCGATTCTAGGGATGGTCGTCGCATACGTCGTCTTCCCTACCGAGTTTACAGGTGCGGCGCCTCGGCATATGAGCCAGGGCGCCATTGACCAGTGGGTGCGGATGGTGGCCGTTGGGCATTCCGAGGATATTCATTACGATGCCGCCAATGTGCTAATCGCCCTGGAAAAGGTCCCGAACCCGCAGTCAGTAGTCGCGCGCCTGGAGCGTAACGCGAACATAAATATCAGTGAACGGGAAGCTGTTTCTGCATTGAAAGATATTGATGGATTCAGCAATTTGACTGGCGCAGTAGCGCCGGCCGATCCTGGATTGATTGCCAGCAGCCTACAAATTGTCCTTGCCCTCGCCGCTGTTGCCATAGGTGCATCAGCGCTAATTGTTGCTTGGCGTAGCGTCGTACCTGGCGGTTCGAGCGCGTCATCGAGCGACCGTCGCTCATCTCGTAACGCTGCAGGAACCGCCGCGCAAGTTGCCCCGCGCGCCCGAACAACACCTCAAGCTTCGCCATCGGCGACGCCAACTCCGCAATGGCCGGAGGAAGAGACTGAAAAAAGCGGCGTGTTACACCCACAATATGGAGTGCCAGTTCTGCATACTGTTTCGAATTATGCGAAGGGCCAGAATTATGACGAATCATTTGCCATAGAGCTGGGTCCGGAACAGGGCAATCAATTCCTTGGGGAGTGCGGTATATCGACAGCTACCAAAGTCGGCAATGAATTGCAGTCGATCGAATTCTGGGGATTCGATATGGCATCTCAGGAGACCCTCACTAAAGTTTTCGCGGCACCGGCGGCCATCAGCGATCCAGCCCTAATTGCGGCCGTCGGCAATCGAGTAAAAGATCCCACATCTGACGTTGTTGCGGCGACCCTGGGGGCGACATTAGTTGTCGATACCTATGCTATTCAGTTGCAAGCCGAGATCAAGAGCGTAATCTGCAACTATGGCGACGGCGCGCCCAATAGCGGCATAGAAAGTCTGCAGCTTGAAATTCTGGCCTGGCAAAAGCAAGGCCAGCAAGTGGGCGCTCCCGCGACGAGCGAGACACCAGTAGCCGAGAATCCCTTCATTGATTATTCCAATATGGAATACGCATCTTCGGAGCAAATGTCGTCACCGGTTCCGCCCCCGCCAGCCGCTGGTCAATTCGATCCTGCCAAGCCGAGTTCCAGACAGGCCGCGCAAAGCCAACGTCCGGAAGACGAAGAAGACGATCCCTTCGGCGGAACCGGCAACTTCATGCCCTACTCTTGAATTTTGCTGAAAACCCGGGAGTCAGTTTTTCTTTAGCGTCGCGACCTGCCGCCCGGCAACGGACATGGAGCGCCTAGCAGCACCGTTCCAAGCTAACGAATGTCAACTATTTTGAATTTGACGACGCCGTCGGGCGTCTTCACGTTGACCTTTCTGCCTTTTGTCTTGCCCAAGAGCGCCGACCCGATCGGACTCTTCTGAGAGATCTTTCGTTCGCGTGGATTAGCTTCGGCACTGCCAACGATTCGATATTCTTCGTCTTCGCCGCTTCCCTCTTCGCGGATGATAACAATAGAGCCGATTTGCACCTCGTCACCAGGACCCGCGTTGTCAACAATGGTCGCGTTTCGCAAGATAAACTCAATTTGCTGTACACGTCCTTCAGTAAAGCCGAGTTGCTCCTTGGCATCGTGATAATCCGCGTTTTCTTTCAGGTCGCCTTGTGCCACAGCGTCTTTGAGCTTCTGGGCAAGCGCCGGCCGTCGACGCCCGACAAGCTCTAGCAATTCCTTGCGAAGCTCGGATTCGCCCTCTCTGGTCAAATAGGTCTCATCTGTCGTCATCATAGAATCCTTCACAACGTGTCTTCTGTGTTAGATAGTTACCGTCGTCGGCAACCCACAATCTGCCGATCTCGTGAATTGCGTCCGTCATTGCAAAGAGTCAGCGCGGTCCAGGCAAGCGCCGTCGCTTGCAATATTCAGCCTTTCAAGCATATGTCGCACGTTCTGTCGATGCAATTGTCGGACTACGCCATTAAGCAAGACTTGGCTCTTTCCACAGTCTTCGGCCGAGATACGTTCTTCGGCATCAACCGCGTCCATGCCGATACTTTGCGAAACAGCCTTGTCAAGCAGGTCAATATAAGCCAAATCGCTGTCAAGCTTTTCTGCCGCTTCGCCTCGCAATATGATATCACCATGCCCTTGCACAATATTCTCATAAGTAGCGTTTCGCAGCCTGTTTAATGAACGCCGGAAATCCTGGAAGTCTCCGTCTACGAAATAAGGAATGGGCATTACGGTGTCCGCCGCAAACAGGATGTCTTCGTCTTCCACCAAACACACGATCGAATCCGGGCTATGACCGGGACTGGACCACATCGTAATCGTGACGTCCCCAAGGCATAATGTGATTTCTTCGTCAAAGACGATATTTGGCAGAACGAGCCTCACAGACTCAAACTCCTCCGAAGAAGATTTCAAGTGATGTAAGCCGTCGCGCCCTCGTGTATCCAGAAGATCCCGGCACAGCCGATGAGAAATTACTTGCGCCCCCGGGAAAAAGCAGGTTCCGGTTGTATGATCAGCGTGAAAATGCGTGTTGATGACATAAACAATCTCGCATCCCAAGCCGGTCTCGACAAATCGACGGATTCGCTGGCTCTCTTCAGGATAAAGCAAGGTATCTATTAGCACGGCGCCTGCCGATGTTAAGACGACGCCGGCAGTTACCTGCGCATACAGGTCACTTCGAAAAACGAGGATATTATCGGTGATTCGCTCACGCTGCATTTGGGCAGACAACAATCAGAATATGCAAGCAAGGGTAATTAACCAGGAGTATAGTTACCGGCTCGGTCAAAATCAAGACAAGGATTCGCTACACCGCTTGCCCGCACTACCCTTTCATGTATACTGACCGTATTGTCTGCCAGCAAACGAGAACGACAAACGATGTCATCAAACCGCTGCTTTGCGGCCCGCTATGCGCTTCCAACTCTTGTACTCGTGCTTATGACTATGGGACCTGCAAAGGCCCAGTCTCTCGTGCGCATCGGCGTGATCGCTCGCTTGGAAGGATCCATTGCGCGAGGAGCCCAGCTAGCGGTGAAGCAAATCAACGAAACAGGTGGATTAATAGGCGCTAACGGATCTCGGTTCGACATCGCTGTTGTCGTGACATCACCCGACAATATGGATATCGCCACCGCGAATATGCGGCAAGCGGATGTCATCGCGGTCCTGGGTCCAGACTCGCCTGAACGTCTGCTAGTGGCCATGTCGCAGTTGCAAGACTTGGGTGTTCCGGTTTTCACTACGACAACCGGCGACACAGTACTCTTGCAAGATACAAGCGGTCGCATATTTCGCAGCCTCGCGCAAGAGTTGGTAAAAAGTCGTGCGCTGGCAAACTTTTTGGTCGACTCTCTCGGCGCCCGCACGATCACGACAATTCAACTTGATGCCACAAGTACCTCAAATCTGATTGGATTTGCTTCCGCCCTATCGGAATTCGGTGTGGGCGTATCCAATCTTTTGTACGACGAATCGCGAAATGACATAGATGCCATCGCAAGTCAAGTCGCACTGCAGCAACCAGAGGTTGTTGTGATATATGGACCGCCGTTGCTGGCAGCGAAATCGTACAATCAGTTGCGATCTGCCGGATTTACTGGTCCTGTAAGCTATAGCCGCGCAACGGACCCGAGTTTTGTCAGCTTCGTGCCTACCGACGATCTACCCGGGATATTGGTGGCAGCAGCCTGGTCGTTTACGTCGAGCGATGCCATTAGTCGGCAATTTGTCTTGGACTATGTCTCCGCTTTTGGCAAGGTACCAGACGCGGCGAGCGCGGCAAGTTACGACGCCGTCGGAATGATTGCAGAAGCGTTTCGACGTCCGGGAGATCTCGCCGATAGCATAGCCGCTTTACAACGTTTTGACGGTGTGCAAGGCGCGCTATCACCTTCTGCTTTGCCCCGAGGCGAGACGAGCGCAAACGTCACTATTACGCAGCTAAACGAGTTTGGTACGCCAAACACCGTGGCGCGCTTTCGAGACAATACGCTGAGCGCGGCTGATCAATCCAGCGTCGCAAGGGCCACACCCACCGTCCAACCATCGCCGACACCTTCGGGATACCACCTGACGATTCGCAGCACCTACCAGAACGTCCGCGGCGGACCCGGTCTAAACTTTGATGTCATTGGGCAGCTTCCGCGCGGTTCAAAAGAGCGGGTCATTGGCGCCACTATCGATTTCTCCTGGCTGATAATCGATTTCCGTGGACGCTGGGGTTGGCTGGCCTCGTACTTGGTGGACACATTTGGCAATCGCAACCTCGTGCCGATCATTCAGCCACCTGCATCCCCGACCCCGCCGCCGACTGCTACCGCCGCTACCAGAAGCCTTGCCGACCCGGTTATCGTCAACGCCTTTCCAGGACGCATCACGCTTGATCAGCCGATGATCGTCAATGTCACAGTAGCAAATCAGGGTTTGGCGCCTGCCGGCTCTTTCGCGCTTGCGACCTCCTTCCAGCCGGGCGGCCGTTTTGCCGCTGTCAATCTGCCGGGACTGGCGGCTGGACAACAGATGACCGTCCAGTTTCAGCAGAGCATAAACGGGACATCTGGCCCACAGTCCGTCGTGATCGTGGCCGATCTTAATGAAGAAGTGCTTGAGGGCGATGTTGGCGAGGCTAACAACCGCAGTTTTGCCTATAACTACATAGCGGATCGCGAGATCATCAACAGTGGAACCTGGGCGGGAACGACAGGATCTATCGATTTAGATAGAAACGGAATCGACGATTTGTCGTGGTCCGGTAGTGATATGATCGCACTTAACGGCGCGATGTATGCGATGAGCGGCTTCACCGCAATAAACGATGTGCATCACGACGCGATTGTACCAAGCCGTGCAAATACTGGCGCTTTCAGCGCCAGCCTCTTGTCCAACGCGCTTATCGGAATCTATACCACCGAGGGCAGGAGAGGTGTGCTTCAAGTCCTGGATACGGGCGGCGATGGCACGCTGATCCTGGAATATCGAATGTATCGTTAAAGATCGCTCGTCGACTGCCGAAGAGACGGCCACAGACCTTCACTCGCTGATCGCGATGTCTATGAAAGTCGTCGTGTAGGCTTCTACCAGGACATCGCCTCGATAGGCAATTGCGCCGCTATCCTTTAATACAACTATTTCGTAAGCGCCTGCCGTCAAGTCGCCTACGGCAAAGTTCTCTCCCCAAACCGGATCGCTGTTTACAGGCTCGCTCCCATAAGTGTAGGTTTCTCGGCTCACCGCATCCGACCGCACGACCAGGCGCTTTTCCGCGATTGCCTCTCCGTCTTCATCGTGTATGAATCCTGCAATCATCCCGTGGTTAACATAATACTGTAGCCACATCTCGGGGTTGCGTGTCTTTCGATAATCGAACGGACTCGCGACGCGAACTTCGTAGTGCAAGTGCGCGCCGATGGCGACGCCGGTTGATCCGACCGCGCCGAGTAGCTCGCCATCTTCAACCGCCTGTCCCGTGCTCACATCAATTCGGTTAAGATGTCCGTACAAGGTGAATACGGGAAGACCATCGAGCGAAACCATGTCATGCACGATAATCACGACTTTGCCGTAGTAATCCGCCTGCGGTCCCACGACCGTGTCGCTGTCGGATCCGGCGAAAACAACCTTGCCCGCACCGGAAGCGTAGACCGGCGTATCGCGCGGATTAACAAACTCAACGCCAAGGTGGACGGGACGAGTACCCCACTGGGTACTGCCGTAAGGATATGTGCGGTCCGGCCAATGGACTAAGTCCTCAGCCAACTGGATCGGCCGTCGCAGCAGATGGTGTTCTGCTGGCTCAATAGACTCAAGTGCCGTCGCCGTCGCGCCTGCGTTCGCCCCCGGTTGCGGGTCTTCGGCCGTTGCCGCCAAATCTGGCTGCATGGTATCTGCCACTGAGGGCGTTGTCGTCACGCTTTGGGCGTCCGAAACAGGCAACCCGGCCATCCAAAGAATGGCAAGAGCCGCAATTGACGCAGAACCAATAAGGGTCCGCTTCATGATCTGCTCGCGCCTTTCAACGACCATCTATCCGTCGGAAGATCCCCAAGTCAGGGCGTTTTCTCAGATACGAACATCAATTCGAGTGTACCACGAGCGCCCGTTTCGTTGCGAGCAAACCACATCGCCACCTTGTCCCGGATTATGTCAGCACTTCTTGTATCTCGTCTACGAATCCAATAGACAGGTCTAACGTGGCTCGGATGCGCTCCTGTCTTCACGACGAGACGCTAAAATCGGTAGATGCGTTTGCCTCACCATTGACATACAACGTGGCGCGGTAGTTGCCCGGCAAAAATGGGAAATCCACAGGCGTGGCATAAAACCAGACGCACTCGGCTGCCGCCGCGTACGACGCCCGCCATGACACCCGGTAAAGTACTCGCTCACCAGACGTCCAGTCTACTTCAAAGTAGGTGTTCGCGCGCAGCCCTTCAACTCGAGCCGTTACATAGATGCGTTCATTATTTGAATTAAAGCGGCGCACTTCGCCTGTGGAGCAGCCGCTGCTGGCATTAACAGCGTTGGCCGTCGACAGATTGACAATTCGCATGGCGGTACCGTTGTCTGCGCTATCCGGCATATCGTCCATCATGTCTAGCTCCAATGAACTGCCCATGTCTTCTGCGCTGACAACCACCGCTCGAATCTCAGTCGTGGGAGTCAATGCAGCTTGTAGCATGGCGCCCAATGCTGCATTCACACGGGACAACTCGGCCACTGTAGTCCCTCCGGCCGACAAAGTCGTAACTGCCTGCGTCTGATCGGTGGCGGCCGCTCCTTGCAGAGCGGTCATCTCCAAGATATAAACCGTCGCATGCGCGTCAATCGTCACCTCCGCATCTTCGCTAGCAAGCGCTTGACAGCCCGCGATAGATGCTAATAGAAGTAGCCAAAGCAGCCAGCACAAGCAGGCTTTGCAAACGAATGCCATTCTGAACGTTGGATGCGCGTTTTCGCTCAAGACAGTTCCCGCGAACGCTAAACGACCCAGCGAAAGTCGACGGACTTTTCACTTCTAGCGGTCGCCCTCTATGGGCGACGACGCCATCGTCAACATTATATCAGGACAGGCCACAGGTTCGCATCGAGCCAGCGTCGTTATGCGAAGTTATTGCGTCTTCAGCACGCGACCAGGACGCGGCACTTGTCCGCTCAAATGCCATCTGATACGATAAATGTCGCACGCCCCCGTAGCTCAGGGGATAGAGCACTGGTTTCCGGAACCAGGCGCACAGGTTCGAATCCTGTCGGGGGTGCTATTAGCGAAGTGCCACTCAGCGGTCCGTTCCCGTCTGTTAGCTCCGCCTACTCAGACAGCATGCGTTCGTGCGCGGAATTCTTCCATGTCGATCACTGTTTTGTTCTTTCGCGCCTCTTCTGCCGCGAACGCCAGAAGGTGACTTTCCAGCGACTCCCGTGCCGTCGTTACGCTATCATCAGGATCGCCCTTAATTGTATTCAAAAAGCTTCGCACGATGCCGTAGTCTCCGCCACCGTGGCCGCTGCCATCCCGTGCGATCACAGGCACCTCTTCTACCTCGCCGCTTAGATGGTGGTGTACACGAATTTCGTGACCCTTAGACGAGAATTTCCCGTAAAGTGTCGCCTTGGTGCCATCCCAGCGCATCGTACGACATTCTTCGTCGCCTTGTCCGTTCATGACCAAGGCCACTGTTGTGCCGTCTTCCATCTCCATGTTCACCGTTTGGTGATCGACCACATCATTGTCGCACAAATAGACGCAGCGCCCGTACCAGTCGGTCTTTAGCTTCTCCAGGCGAGCCTCAACCGTCGGCTCGACGGTAACCGCGTCAACGGGCCAGCCGGCGCCGTCACGGGCATAGCGCCTGGTTGCCTCATACTTGCAGGTTTCGGCGGCCGGGCAGCCATCCGTGCATCGTTCTGTCGCGCCGGGTGGCGCATTCTCCGGCCGAAAGTACGAAAGCGAACCAAACGAATTCAGGTACTTGACCTTCTTTTGCAAGATCCAAAGCAGAATATCAAAGTCGTGACAGCACTTGCTCAGGATCATTGGACCGGAAGTCGATTGCTGCCGCCAATTCCCACGCACGAAACTATGCGCCATATGATAGTAGATCAGGTTTTCTCTGTGCGAAATGCTGATGATCCGTCCCAGTTTTCCTGATTGCGCCACCGAACGCAACGCTTGCCAGAAAGGCGTGTAGCGCAGCACGTGGCAGACTTGCAGCAAGCGCCCGGTGGCTTCGGCCTTTTGCACCAATTGCAGATTTTCTAGCAAGACCGGGGTCATGGGTTTTTCCAACAGCACATCATATCCCTGGTCCAGCATCTGCATAGTCGACTCGAAATGGGCTCGGTCCATGGTACAGTTGATCATCGTCGCCGCTTTTCTACCGGGTGTTCTTAACATTGATTGCCAGTCTTCAAACACCATATCCGGCGCAATATCGTGGTCACGTATCAGGCGGCCTCGCTTCTGTGGATCCGGCTCTGCAACACCGACGACCCTCAACTCTTGTGGAAATTGCAGCGCAAACTTGCTGTAGGCGCTGCCTCTTCCACCCGCTCCCACAATAATGGTATCTATCGCTGTCATGTTGCCAGTCCCCGATTAACTTGGTTATGCCTCAAGATTCTATCTGATTGCGCCGGAATCCATTAGGCTTATCTCGATCAAATCCACCATGATGACTCAACCTGTTTGCGGCTTCAGATTATTCGCGCGTTAAAAATCCGGCGCGATCCCAGCCGACTCAAGCTGCTCAAGTGTGCCACTTTTTCGCGTACGGTCAGACGTCGCAAAACAGAAGTCAGCTATCGTCTGTCCCAAAGTCCGCCAACGCAACCTAAAGCCATTGGAATAAGGATTCTTACGCCGTGCAGACTGGCAGCCACGTATTCGAGACGCTAAACTCAGCGAGCGACTTTCCGAATCCGCGAGGTCTGTTCCATGTCTGAAGAATTGTCCATCGGGCTCGATATCGGCGCAACCAAGATGGCATTTGTTGTCGCCAACCGGTCAGGCCACATTCTAGACCATCTTATTATGCCAACCCTTAGCAAGGATTCGGTAGACCATACTTTCGACCAGGTCGCTGGCCAACTCGACCGTTTCTTACGCCGATACCCGAGAAGCGTTGCAATCGGAATCGGTGCTCCGGGTCCGGTAGACAGCGAACAAGGCATCGCACTTACTGCCGTCAATCTCAATTGGCACGACGTGCATGTGCGAGCTGAACTTGCCAAGCGGCTCACGCAGTCGCTTCCAATTTATGTCGACAATGATGTCAATGTCGGCGCCATCGGCGAGATGCTCTTTGGAGCCGCAGCAGGCGTGAAAGACTTCGTTTACCTGGCAATTGGCACTGGCCTGGGCGGCGCTGCCGTGAGCAAGGGAGAGCTCTTGCGCGGGGCAACACATTCAGAAATGGAAATCGGACACGTGTCGATTGATCCAGTTAACGGACGGCAATGCTCCTGCGGTCTGCGCGGCTGCCTGGAGATGTCCATATCAGGTAAGGGGCTCGTCGCAATTGCCAAGCAACAAATTTTCGATTTTCCACAGTCCAGGCTCAAGACGGACAATCTAACTACGCAAGCCATCATCCATTGCGCTGACCGCAGCGACCCACTTGCGTCGCTCGTCATCCAGCAAGCGGCAACTGCGCTTGGTATCGCCTGTGCCTGGTGTGTCAATTTGTTCAATCCCGAAAGCATCATCTTGGGCGGAGGATTGATTCACGCGCTGTTTCATCTACTGGAGGCTGACATGCTAGAAGCGCTACGAACCCGTTGCCTGCCAAGCAGCCTCGAAAAGGCAACAATCAGCCTGTCGCAACATTCCGATGCCGCTTTGGGCGCGGCCGCGCTGGTTTGGTACCATCAGAGTCTATAAGGGCCGTCGGCAGTTAACCAGACGAACTTATGCATAGCCTCTGATAATCTGTGTCTTTTCGCTGGCAATCGACCACTTGTCACTTCTCCTGTGACCGCAATATCCGTTCTCCGATTGACGTATGGCTAAACTGCGCATACCTCTGCTATACTTGCGGCGCAAATCAAAATCCGACGTATCTCATGTGATTTAGGAGAAGGTGATGCAAAAATCAATCAAGTTTGTCGCGCTCGTTGCATTTGCCGCCTTGGCAGTTTTTGGCGCAAGTGCACAGGATGGCGGAATCTTGATCGGGACCAATTTCGGTGGCGACCCGACCAATATGAATCCGCTGATTTCCAATAATACGGTTGAGTTGGCGCTCAACGAATTTCTCTTCCCGAGCCTTTACAATTTCGATCCCGAAACGCGGGCGCCGATGAAGGGCGGGCGCAACGACCAGGATAATGGGTTGGCGCTGGACTGGTCGATTTCCGACGACGGACTCGTCTATACCTTCACACTGCGAGACGACGTGACCTGGAATGACGGCACACCCGTGACCGCCTTCGACTACAAGTTTACCTTTGATGCTTTGGCCAGCGGAGAGACTTCATCCCCGCGCACCGATGTGCTGCAAAGTGTAGATAGCGTCGAAGCGGTTGATGCGACGACCCTGGTCGTCACCCTTAAGTTGGCATCGTGCCGCGTGATCGAAGAACTCGATGACTTTGGAATCTTGCCCAAACATGTCATTGAGCCGATGCTAGATGGCAATTACGCCGAGATGGACAATCTGGAATACAACAAGAATCCCAGCGTCACAGCTGGCGTATTCAACTTTGGCGCGCTGGTTCCCGATGAACAAACCAGCTTGATCCGTAACGAAAACAACTGGATGCCTGTATCGCCCGAGGGCTATATCATCCGCAACGTTCCTGATCAGGTGGTCGGCGTTGAACAATTCCTGGCTGGCGAAGTCAATTCAATCGGTACGGCGGGCGCCGCCTCGGTTCCTGCAATTCGTATGCAAGATTTCCGCGATCGCGCCGAAGCCGGTGAATTCCAGATCTTCGAATATGTCGATGACGGATTGACCTTCGTCGGCTTCAATATGGCCGACCGCAACAATCCGCTCAACGGTAACGACGAAGACGGCAACGCCATTGATCAAGGCAAGCACCCGTTCTTTGGTGATGTTCGCGTGCGCCAGGCCTTGGCGCAGGCAGTTAACTATACCGACATCATCGAAGGCGCCGCCGAAGGTGAAGCCGTACAGGTCAACAGCTTTGGCACGCCCGCCCTTTGGGGATACGACACCAGCATTGAGTCTTGGGAATACAATCCCGAAGCCGCGTTAGCCTTGCTGGCCGAAGCCGGCTTCATAGACGACGATAACGACCCAAGCACGCCGCTGGTTGCCACCGACGACGCGCTGTACGCCGAAGCCGGCACACCATTCGCCTTCGAGTTGCTGACGAATTCCGGCAACCTGGTTCGTGAAGCGGCTGGCACCGTGATTCAGGACCAACTGGGCCAGATCGGGATCGCTGTGGACTTCCAGACGCAGGAATTTGGCGCTTTGGTACAGTTCCTGCTCGGCCAGGACTTTGACGCCATCATGATCGGCTTCACCAATCTTGACCAAGACACCGATGCGCGCAACGTCTTCACGCCGGTTGGAGACTTGGTTGGTGGCGGATTTAACTTTGTCTCCTACCGCAATGACCGCGTCACCGAGCTTTATGATCAGGCACTGGCTCTGCCGGGTTGCGATCACGAAGAACGGAAAGCGCTCTATCACGAGGTCAGCCGGATTCTCCACGACGACCTGCCTTGGTGGTGGCTATTCGCGCCATTCAGCATGTATGCGGAAAGGAATTCCGTGCAAAACTGGGCGCCCTTCGCCGAAGTCCGCTACGCCAATATGGCAGATATTGCCATCAGTCCCTAAGCATCACCTAGGAAATAAATGAAGAACGTGCCGGCCAACTGGCTGGCACGTTTTCTCAACTGTTTCGTTTTACCGTTCGATTCTTAAATCAGGCACTCATTTATGTTCAAATACATCGCCCGCCGCCTCATACAAGCGGTCCCCACTTTTTTTGGCATCACAATTCTTTCTTACCTCCTGCTTTGGCTGGCGCCGGGCAGTGTTGTAGAACGTCTCTACCTGGCGCCTAATATCTCAGCCGAGACGCGCGCGCGCCTCAAGGCGCAGCTTGGCATCGACGATCCCTTTCATATTCAGTATCTGCGCTGGTTGATCGGCGATGACTGGATTCGTTGGGATAGCGACGGCGACGGCGTCGCCGATAGCGCTTTTGAATTGATCACGCAGCTTGATACCAACGGAGATGGCGAACCGGAACCGCCCGGCGATAACTTTGGCATCTTGCGCGGCGACTTTGGACGATCCTTCGTGCGCAAAGACGAGGTTATGAAGGTCATCTTGACCAACCTGCCTGCGACGCTCGAACTGAGCGTTGCAGCCCTGATAACGGCGCTGGTTATTGGCATTCCCGTAGGCGTCGTTTCGGCGGCGCAACGGGGACGAATTTTCGACATAATTGCGCGCGTCGTGGCAGTGCTGCTCAACGCCATACCGAATTTCTGGTTGGGATTGATTCTGCTACTGTTCTTTGGCTCTTTCTTGGATATCTTGCCGCTGGGAAAGCGCTGTTTACCAACTCTGCTTGGCGTTTGCCCGCCACTTTTCGCGCGTATCGAGTTTCTGATATTGCCAACTATCGTCTTGGCGGGCAACAACATCGCCGTCTTCTCACGCTACGCCCGCACCTCAACGCTCGAGGTCATGAACCAGGACTACATCCGAACTGCGCGTTCAAAAGGGCTTTCGAGCCGCGTTGTCTATTTCAGACACGCGATCCGCAACGCCATGATCCCAATTGCCACCTTGCTAGGTCCCACCATCACTAATCTCTGGGGTGGCGCCATCGTTGTCGAAACCGTATTTGGATGGCCCGGCGTGGGACGTGTTGCTTTTACCTCTGCCATTCAGCAGGACTTTCCTGTGGTCATGGGCATTGTCATATTCGCCTCTATTGGAACGATCATGGGATTGCTGCTATCGGATATCTTTTATGTAATCATTGATCCGCGCATACGCCTGTCCTAGGAGAATGAAGTGGATTCCAGCGGCGGCAAACTGAAACGTATCGCCGAAATAGACGAGCAGGCGCTTCTGCGCAGCAAATCGCTGACGCAGCTAGCGATACAACGGCTGCGGCAAGATCGCCTGACGATGATAGCAATCGCCGTTCTCGCCGTTCTCGCTTTTAGCTCCATTGCCGCGCCAACAATCACCGGTCTTCTGGGCGTAAACCCGAATACGACTGACGCAGCCGCGTCCAAGTTTTTACCTGTGGGAAGTCCCGGCCATATTCTGGGAACGGACAACCTCGGGCGCGACCATTTCGCGCGCCTGCTTTATGCCGGGCAGGTCTCACTGGCAATTGGCTTCCTTTCCGGCGTTCTGTCACTGGCGATCGGCGTTACCTTGGGTATCATCACCGGCTTTTACGGGGGTATCATCGACGACCTGGTCGTCTGGGTCATCACGACACTCAACTCTATACCCGGGCTCGTCTTGTTGATCGTCATATCGGCGGTGTTTTCCCCCAATGCGATCACCTTGATTCTGGTTTTGGCATTCCTCACCTGGACGGCGACAACCCGGCTTGTTCGTGGCGAAACGCTATCGATACGCTCACGAGAATACATCGTTAGCGCGCAGGCGATCGGCGCATCCAATTTGCGTATCATGCTGGTCCACATCCTGCCCAACGTTTTCTCGCTGACGATCGTCACATTGGCCATCAATATCGGCACCATGATTTTGATCGAATCCGCTTTGAGTTTCCTTGGCCTTGGTATACAGCCACCAACCGCCACCTGGGGCAATATGCTCAGCAAATCAAGGGAATTCCTGGCACAGCCTCATTTGGTCATCTTCCCCGGAACGCTCATTACAGTCGTCGTATTGTGCCTGTACATCATCGGCGACGGCATTCGTGACGCCTTCGATCCTACCGCTCAGGACGAAGTCTAGGGCATCAAACTAATCGGTACTGAATCGATACACGGTGCTGGTTTCGTAACGCTCGCCGGGACGCAAGACCGTGGACGGGAATTGCGGCTGATTCGGCGAATTTGGAAAGTGCTGCGTCTCCAATGCCAACCCGTCGCCTTGTCGATACATGCGTCCGCTTGACCCGACCAGCGTGCTGTCGAGAAAGTTGCCCGAATAGAATTGTATGCCCGGCTCCCTTGTCCAAACTTCCATGCACCTGCCATAGCGAGGTTCATAGACCCGTGCCGCGAAGCCGAGTTCCCCTTCAGACAAGCCTCCCCGATTGAGCACGAAATTCTGGTCGTAGCCTTGTGCCAGCGAGATCTGCGGATGCGCTGAGCGAATGCCCGCCGCGATCGCTTTTGGCTTCCGAAAATCAAAGGGCGTGCCCGCAACCGCCGCCAATTCTCCGGTCGGGATCAGACTGTTATCAATGGGAGTGAAGCGGTCGGCATTCAATGTCAAGATGTGATCGTAAATCGTTCCTTCCCCTTCTCCCAACAAGTTGAAATAGCTATGATTGGTGAGATTGACGACGGTAGGGGAATCCGTTGTGGCGCTGTATTCGATTCGGAGCTCGTTATCGTCGGTGAGTGTATAGCTCACGGCAACATCCAGGTTTCCCGGGTAGCCTTCTTCGCCGTCCACGCTGCGATAAGTCAATTCAAGACTTGGCTGCAACCCAACGGTCAATTCACGCGCGGTCCAGATACGCTTGTCGAAGCCCTTTTCACCACCGTGTAAGGCGTTTGGTCCGTCATTGACGAAGAGCGTATACGCTGTTCCGTCCAGCGAAAAGCGACCTTTGGCGATTCGATTGGCGTAGCGCCCGGTGATGGCGCCAAAGTAGGGATGCTCGGCTTCGTACTTTTCCAGGCTCTCAAAGCCAAGCGCGACATTGGCAAACCTACCTTGGCGGTCGGGGACATTGATTGACGATACGATGCCGCCGTAAGTGATAACTTGCACTTCCATCCCAGCATTGTTCCGCAGCATGTATCGCTCTACCGGTTCTCCGGCTGTCGTTATGCCGTATTCCGCCATGTTGAACCCCTTCCTGCCCATTGAAATCAGTCTCAGACTAATATACCGCATTTCACAGGCAAATCTTCCAGTTTGCGGCTGATGCCGTCTTTGCCCTTTGGACTAAGGCCAGATGAAGACCTTCACGTGCCCGTGTCTACGGACGCGTTTGATATGCAGTCGCTTATCGGCTTGGCACTAACCCTACCGAACCATCTTCGGATACAATGCCCTACTCAAACTGTAGGAAACAGGAGCAGAAAATGGATTATCGTTCCCTGGGACGCACAGGTGTGATGGTCAGCGAATTATGCCTGGGCTGTATGAACTTTGGCGGCGTAACGAGCGACGCTGACGGTATGGACGTGATCGATCGCGCCATCGAGGAAGGCATCAATTTTTTCGATACAGCGAACGTTTATTCGCGCGGAGGCAGTGAAATTGCGGTGGGCAAAGCCCTAAAACGCAATGGCAAACGAGACAGCATCGTGCTCGCCACCAAAGTGCACGGACGCATGGATGACGATGACATCCTGGCCGCTGGCAACAACCGGCGACACATCGTACAGCAATGCGAAGCATCCTTGAAGCGCTTGCAAACGGACTATATTGACCTCTATCAGCTACACCGACCCAACTCCAATATCCCGATCGACGAGACATTGCGTGCGCTCGACGATCTGATTCGCACGGGCAAAGTTCGCTATATCGGCGCCAGTACTTTCCCGGCATGGCGCATTCTGGAGTCTTTCTGGGTGGCGAAAGAATTGGGACTCAATCGCTTTGTCAGCGAGCAGCCCCCTTATCATCTGCTAGACCGCAGCATTGAACGGGAGATGATACCCATGGCGCAGAGTTATGGCATGGCCATTTTGCCCTGGTCGCCGCTTGCTCGCGGTTTTCTCAGCGGCAAATACAAACGCGGGGAGCCAATCCCGGGCGACAGCCGCTTCGGCAGTGACTCCGGACGCAGCGCCGCGCTCGAGCGCCGCGCGCAGCAGCACTTCAGCGATCGCGGCTACGATCTGCTGGATGTGGTCAAACAGTTAGCTCAAGAAAAAGGCTGCAGTGCCAGCCAGATCGCGCTGGCATGGGTTGTCAGCAAACCTGGCGTTACCAGTACCATCATCGGTCCGCGCACGATGGAGCACCTGATGGACAATATCGGCGCCGTCGACGTGGAGCTGAGCGACTCCGACCATGCCCAACTGGACCAGATCGCTGAACCCGAATTGGCGACTGTGCCCTACTATCACGGCAGCCTGGTCGATTTCAAACCGTCGGAATACGGCTGGAACTAGCCCGGTACAGGCGCATCAGTTGTTTTCTGCGGCTTGTATTTTTTTTAGAGCGGTCAGGCGGTCGTATTCCTCGCGTGACTTGTAAAAGTCGTCCAGCGGGAAACAACCCGAAACCATGCCATTACGTGGCGCGGTGGTGCAATCGCTGAAGGTGCGGCAAATGCGTTTGCGCTGCAAGGGACCGCCAGCCAACAGGTCAGCCGGCAAGTGCGGATAACTTAACGCCATGCGTCCTAATCCAATGAAATCCGCCATGCCGCGCTTGATCACCACTTGCGCCACGTTGGGCAGCCAGTCCTGCAGATAAGAATACCCCGAACCCACGACCGTCAGATCCGGGAACGCTGCTTTCAGTTCCGCAGTCACCTGGATCTGCCGCGCGACACCAACCAGAGGATCTTCCGGCAGCAAATAACCATCTGAGGGCGGGAAGATGGCTGGGCGTTGAATATGAAAGTTGTAATAGGGACTGCCGGCGGTGATGCAAACCAACCCGATATTCAAGTCGCGCAACAGCGACAGAAAACGCTTCGGTTCGCTTAGATCGTAGCCGATGCCCGTGCCGTCCCCGCCGAACGCGTAAGGATAGCGCTGGCCGGCATAAGGCATGGGCTCGCCGAGGCGTTCACTTCCTGCATGAAAGGGCGCCCAATCAATCGCGCTCAGACGGACGCCAATATCCAGACCGGGCGCTAAAGTACGAACCAATTCAACCGTGTCACGCAGGAAGCGCGTCCGATTCTCGAAGCTGCCGCCATATTTTCCCTTCCGATCAATTGCGCTCAGGAATTCGTGACCGAGGTAGCCATGGCAATGCTTGATGTCGACAAAGTCGTATCCCGCCTCTTGTGCCAACACCGCCGCCCGACCGAAATCCTCTATCAACGCGTCGATTTCATCATCACTCATGACGCAGTTGTCGCCTTCCAGTTGGAATTTATTGTCAAGCAAGGGATGCCGGTAGAGCACTAACGGTTCCAGATTTGGACCGTTGGGTCGGCAGAAGCGCCCGGAGTGCGTCAGCTGCAAACCGATCAACATATCGTCAGCCGATCCGAAGCTTGCTGAATGGGCGTCCAGCAAAGACTGACGCAATCCTGCAATACTCTTGACCGTACGATCGTTGATTACTAACTGTCGCGCGTTTGCCCGTCCGTCGTGTCGAACCGCTACCGCTTCTCCACCCCATATTAGCTTTGCGCCGCTCTCGCCGAAGCGCTGCCAGCGCCGAATCGTCAAGTCAGTCGGACGCCCGTCGGATGAGCCATCCCAGCCTTCCATGGGTAATATGGCGAATCGGTTAGAAAACTGATGCTGGCGATAGGCATAGGGTCGGGCAAGCGGCGACTCTTCACCGAAGACCACGTTCTTATCAACCGGCAAGTCAGCCTCGACGGATTCGCAGTAACTTGTAAACAGTTGATAGTTGCGCAATTGCGCGACTCGCTTGAAGGCCATCCGCTAGCTCGTCTTCAAGACATGCAGACGCCGCGCGATATCTTCCAGGATCGAAATGTCGCTATCCGGTCGTCGCGGAGAGTCAGGGTGTGTCTGGTCGGACTCTATCCAGCCGCGCAGCTTCAAAAACTGTGCCGCCGAATGTTTATAGGCGGGTACCGGCGGACGGAATACCAGGAAGCCCAGGTACTGGATGAGATCGTTCAATTGATAGAATTCCGGATTCCCCGCCAGCCACATGGCGTCGCGTCTGGCAAACAGATCGGGCGCGAAGGTGCTCAATCCCAACAGATAGTCGCTGCCATACATCACCATATCGATTGCCAGGTCGTTGCCAGTGTAAACTTTGAAATCCGGCCGAACCCGGTCGCGCAGAAGCAATCGTTCCCACTCCAACTGGCGGCTCAGCGAGGAGTGCTTCGCGCCCAGACAGCGCTTGACGCCCAATAAGCCCTCATAGGTCGATATGTCATAGATGGCGCCAAACGGCGCGAACATCGTGCCAAGCTCGAATGCGATGAATCCATCAGTCGCCTCGCCCAATCTCTCGTAAGCGGCGACAATGTCTTCCCCCGCTTGCTGTGTCAGACCATAGGACTGGAAGATGATCGGCCTGCCACCGTAACTCTGTATCGAGTCGATCTGACGCAGATAGGCGTCGCCGTCGAAGGCATCCCCTTTGTTGTCCGAGACAAAGGCGCCAGCCACGAACGCTCCGCCTCCGAGTACCTCCCGTGTCACCTCCAACACCTTCTGACGTTGGGATTCGCTGATCAAGTTAGCGTATCCAGTATCCATATTGACGGCGGGTATCAAGCCAGCTTCGGCCGTGCGTCGAATTTGGTTCGCCAAGCCAACCCAGTCAATCTCGCAATTGTCATGAAAAGGCAAAAGAATCGCGCTGATGCCCTCGATCTTGCGTTTAGGTTTCATCATCTCAATTGGGTTGATGTCCAATTCGGTCACCTTCTTCCGTTTCAGTCCATTTATGAAGCCGACAGTTTCCGCGTAAAACATCTATTATCAATTGCCGTCTGGCGAAAATGCCTTAACGGGTCGAACATCAAAGCGCGGATTCGCCTTGAGAAGCCCAAGGTGTTCGCCATCTCTTGAAGCACTCACGACGTCACGATGAAACTGAACAGCGTAAGCCAGCCGCGGTTGATCGGTGATATTGGCTCCCGACCCATGCAATGTCAAGCGCGAAAAGGCCACCGCGTCGCCCGGCATCATCCGCAGCGGCAAAAACGATTCCGGTTCCACAGCTACCGTCCGGTGACCATCCCTATCTTCACTTTCAACCGAGTCGATCGTACCTTGCAGGTGGGTGCCCGCGGCAACTTGCAGACAGCCATTGTCTGGTGTCATTTCCATTAGCGCGAACCAAATATTGATGCCGGGCCCATCGAAACGTGTATATTGATTGTCCTGATGAAAGTGAAATCGACCGCCGCCGCCTCCGCTCTTTACAGCCGTAAAGGGCAGATAGAGCGTTGAGGGACCACCCATCAATTGAGCGGCAATTGAATTCAAAGCCTCGCTCTGGATCAGTTGCTCCAGATTTGATCCCGCCAAGTATTGTCTGCTCTGGCGCAATTTGTCTTTGCTCGTCCTGGCGGCTCGTAGATCGTCTCTCGCGAAGCCCAAGCCTTCCATCACCCGGAGCACTTCCGCGGCCAAAACCTCGGCCGCCTCTGGTCGGATCAGTCCGGACAGACACAAATACCCAAAAGTATCGTAGAAACTGACCTCGTTGCTTGAAAGTTGACAATAGCGCATCAGATCAGAGGTCATTACAGGGTCCTTTTCATCGAATGCTGTCAACCCGGCAAAGGCGGCGATCGAATTGGTTGAAAGAATCCAAGCCAATCGGTAGACACCGGCACGACAATGAGCAGCCGAAACTTGGCGATTTCCAGCATATCGTATAACATCATTCAAGTGACCGCACCTTTGGAGATCTCTTCATGAAGATCAAATTCGGATATAGAGACATCGAGTTTCCCGGCGTACAACTGGGTCAACTGCGCGACAGCCAGGATCTGCTAGGCGATGTGCCGGCGCTCTGGCAGCGTATGCAATCGGACGGTTATCTTCTGTTGCGCGGGCTCATAGACAGAGATACGGTATTGGGTGGCCGGAGGATCGTCATGCAGCGCCTACAGGCGCAGCAAGCCCTGGTGCCCAATACACCGATTCTCGACGGCGTAATGCCGCGTGGCGGTCGCACGGTGCGGCTCCGAGGCGAGGACCTTGTCCATCATCCGGCAGTACTGGATTTACTGGAAAACGCCGCCCTTTTCGACCTGTTCGAGGCCCTCTTCAGCGAGACGGCGCTGACCTTCAATTACAAGTGGCTGCGCGCCGTTGGCAACGATCAATATACTGGCGCTCACTACGATTTTGTCTATATGGGGCGTGGATCGCGCAATCTATATACCGTCTGGATCCCCTTCGGCGATATCCCCATCGAGCAAGGTACGCTGGCGATTTGCCGCGGTTCGCACAATCTGCAGAGTTTCTCCCGAATTCGAGACACCTACGGACGTTCGGATGTCGATCGTGACGGAATCGAAGGCTGGTTCGAGCGCGATCCAATGGAAATCGTCGAAAAGTTCGGCGGGCAATGGCTGGGCTCGGACTATCAAGCCGGCGATGTCATCATCTTCGGCATGCACACCATGCACGCCTCGACAACCAATCTCACGAACAAATACCGACTGAGTTGCGACGTGCGTTTCCAGCCCGCCAGCGAACCGGTCGATGAACGCTGGAAGAAAGGTGGGATTGGGCACACCGGTTCAATCCGTCGAGATATGAAGACTGCGCGCCAAGAATGGGGCCTATGATTGAAAACGTGTTTCAGAAGTACAACGTTCACATTTTGTTAACCAACAGCAGAAAGAACGGTGATCAATGCTTATTTCTGAAATGAACTGGATGCAGGTCGAGCAATACCTGAAGGGCGACGATCGCTGCATTCTCCCGACGGGAAGTACCGAGCAGCATGCTTATATGAGTCTGAGCGTGGACACGATCCTGGCTTCGCGATTGGCACAAGAAGTTGGCGACTTGGCCGGGGTCCCGGTTTACCCGACTGTCCCATATGGCCTGGCACAGCAGTGGACCGCATTCCCGGGTACGGTCACCCTGCGAGTCCATACCTACCTGGCGGTTATCCGCGATGTGCTCGATAGCATCCGCCGCGCCGGATTCCGCCGAGTGTTGCTGGTCAACGGCCACGGAGGCAACGCTCCAGCAATTGGTATGCTCAAAGAGTGGATGATGGACAACAGCGATACCCAGGTCAAATGGCATAACTGGTATAACGCGCCCAAGACCTGGGAAAAGGTGCTTGAAACAGATCCGGTGGGCTCACATGCCTCCTGGATGGAGAACTACCCCTGGACACGACTTGAGGGCATTGAACTGCCCAGCGAGCAACGGCCGCTCATCGATGTTTCCCTTTTGGAACGAATGAATCCCGCGGCGATTCGCAAGCACGTGGTGGACGGCAATATGGGAGGCGTCTATCAGCGCTCTGACGACGAAATGATGGCGATCTGGCAGGTAGCTGTTGCTGAGACACTTGCCCTACTCGAGGAAGGTTGGAACTAATGCGACTTGTTATCTGGGGCGCGGGCGCCATCGGCGGCACACTCGGCGCATATCTGATCCGAGCAGGCCACGAAATCCTGTTTGTCGATGTCGTCGAAGAACACGTGGCAGAGATCAATCAGGCGGGGCTGCAAATCATCGGTCCGGTTGACGAATTCACGGTACAAGCCAAAGCAGTCTTGCCACATCAATTGCAAGAGAAGGTCCCAATTATTCTGCTTTGTACAAAAGCCCAACACACAAAAGCGGCCACCAAGACGCTTGTCAATTATCTTGCCGACGACGGCTACGTCATGTCGGTGCAAAACGGCTTGAACGAGTTGATCATTCGCGATACTGTCGGCGCCGAACGGACTTTGGGGGCATTCATCAATTTCAGCGCCGACTATCACGAGCCGGGCAAGATCCTCTTTGGCGGACGCGGCGCGGTAGTCGTCGGCGAGCTGGATGGCGTGATCACACCACGCTTGAAACAGATCGGCGCCGCTTTTCGTGATTTCGACGAAGACACAATCATCAGCGACAATCTTTGGGGATATCTCTGGGGCAAGGAAGCCTATGGAGCGATGCTTTTTGTCTCCGCCTTGACAAATGAGTCGATCACGGACGCGCTCGCCGACCCGAAGTTCCGTGCCTTGTACATTCGGGCGGCGCAAGAGATTCTGGAATTGGCAACGCGAATCGGCGTGGAAGCGCGTGGCTTCAACGGCTTCGAACCCGCGGCATTCGTCGCCAACGACTTGGATGGGATCAAGCAATCGCTCGATAAGCTTGTCGCGTTTAACAGCACATCCGCCAAGACCCATAGCGGCATCTGGCGCGATTTAGCCGTCCGCAAGCGCAAGACTGAGGTCATCATGTACCGGCCCATCCTGACAGAAGGTGAAAAGGTCGGTATGGATTTGCCCCTCACGCGGCGCTGGATTGAGATGATTCACGAGATCGAGGATGGCAGGCGTCCGCAGGCGATTGCCAATCTCGACGAGTTGAAGGCGGAATTCACATGAACATACAATTTGACGACAAAGTCGTCATAGTCACCGGCGCAGCTCATGGCTTCGGGCGCGCAATAAGCCTGGCGTTCGCGACACGCGGCGCATCGGTCTGGGCCTGCGACGTGCTGGAAGATGAGCTAAACGAGACGCGGCAACTCTGTCATGGTGCCGGCGGCAAATGCGAAATCGCAGCTGTCAATGTGCGGGATCGCGCCGCCGTGTTTGCCTTTGTGGATCGCATCCTTGCTGCTGAGGGCACCGCGCATATCCTGGTCAACAACGCCGGCGGCGTTCAGGGTCAGGTGGGCAGGCCACTGGAAGAGGTTACAGAAGAAGAATGGGATAGCATCATTGAGGTCAATACGCGGGCCGCGTTTTTCTTTTCGCAAGCAGTTGCGCCATCGATGAAAGCGCAGGAATACGGCCGGATTGTCAACATTTCCAGCGGCGCGGGCCTTGGCATCAGCTTGACCGGCATTCAAGCCTACGCTGCAGCCAAAGCGGGCCAAATTAACCTCACCAGGCAGCTAGCTCACGAACTGGGCAAATGGAAAATCACGGTGAACAATATCGCGCCCGGCTTTGTCTTGTCCAATCCCACGTCCATCAGACAGTTTGATTCTTACGGCGTCGACGGACAGAAGGCGATACTTGAACGGTTCGCGCTAAAACGGCTTGGCGAGGCGGAAGACATCGCTCACGGTGTGCTATTTTTTGCGTCGGATTACGCCAATTGGATCACCGGGCAAGTTCTATCGATTGACGGCGGACGTTGATCCCAAGGCAGCAACGAGACCCGAAAATCACAGATTCTGGTACCAGTCCGCTAGCGCAGCGCCGATCTCGTGCGGATGGTCCTCTTGTAGATAGTGCAGACCTTTGCCGAGCGCTACTAACTGCAGATTCTTGAGATTGCGCCTGCACCATTCTATTGCGTCGGCAGTGAGCACGGCTCCCGGATCAGCGTAGAATAGTAGTTTTGGCAATTCCGATTCCTGCAGTTTTTGGCTGTAGGCGGAAACCAACTCGACCATATCTGCCGGCTCACCGTCCAGCGGAATTTCACAGGGCCACTGACGCACTGGCTTGCGGCTGGCAACGTCGGGAAACGGCGCCATATACTGTCTCATTTCTTCAGAGGATAAATCGCGAACTGTCATCTGTGGCAAAATGCCCCGTATGAACAGGTTCATCACCGAGAGCAAGATCCAGCCAATTCCCGGCATGCGAAAGAGCTTGAATCCGATTCTCGGCCCAATCGGGAAAGACTTCCAGGACATTGGCCGCAAAATAGCTTCCATGAATGCCAGCGCCTTGACATTGCGTTCGTATTTGGCCGCGTAGTGGAATCCAAGTCCAGAACCCCAGTCATGCAAGACCAGCGTGACGTTTGTGAGTGCGAGCCCGCCAATGAATCCTTCAACGAATCTGACGTGATCAGAAAACCGATACCTGAGATCAGGCTTGTCGGATTTGCCCATGCCAATGAGATCAACTGCGATGCAGCGACCATGCGGGATCAGATAAGGGATGATGTTGCGCCACAGATAGCTGGATGTTGGGTTTCCGTGCAAGAAGAGGATGGGATCGCCTTCTCCTTCAGCAATGTAGTGCATCTTGGATCCGAGAATCTCGATGAACTTCGACTCGAAGGGAAAGTCTGACGACGTGTCTTTTCTGGCCACCATAATTCACACCATTCTGGATGAAAAGCCCGGATACATCTTGCCAGTGATTACTTGGACGTAATGTGACTTTGGAATAAAAAGAGACAACTCTGCAGTTGGCTCTTTTATATTGGCGTTTGCCTTGGTTTAGCGCTGTTCCAACGCTTCCAACACTCTCGGAGCGGTCATTGGCGTTTGTGTCAAGCGAACACCTGTCGCGTCAGCCACAGCATTCGCGATCGCTGCGACGGTTGGTATCACCGGTGGTTCGCCGACCCCCCTTGCGCCAAAAGGACCGCTCTTCGATGGAACTTCCACGATCTGCGTATGAATCGGCGCAGCTTGCACGGCATCCGGCAAAGCATAGTCCATCCAGGATCCAGACAGAAGCTGCCCTTCGTCATCGTAGCGCATCTCTTCGTACAGCGCCCAACCAACACCTTGCACGGCGCCACCTTGCATCTGACCTTCAACTGCCAGCGGATTGATCGCGCGACCGACATCTTGCACGACAGCGAGATTCAGCAAATTGACTTCGCCCGTTTCCTCGTCCACCTCAACCTCGGCAACCTGCGCCGAGAAAGATGGAGCGCGATCGGTCACGGCTTGTCGGCCATTGCCATGAACCGGTTCATACTTGCCACCGAAAGTCATCGTCTGGCCGGCGAGCTCACCAAGCCCAATTGATCGATCGGGAAAGCCCTTAACTTGCACACGTCCGTCTACGATCTCAAGATCTTCGGCGGATACTTCAAATTCTTCGGCGGCGATTGCCAAGGTTTGGCGCCGAGCGTCTTCCGCAGCCCGGATAACCGCAGTGCCCAAGGTATATATCGTCTTGCTGCCGCCTACGCCACCGCCGTAAGGCGCGCTGTCGGTATCACTGTAAACAAAGCGCACTTTGTCCGGATCCACGCCGTAGGCTTCCGCGGCCAGCATGTTAAAACTTGTCGGCGTTCCCGAAAGATCAGCCGTGCCGATCTGCACCTGCAAGACGCCGTCTCGGTTCAGCTTGCAAGCCGCCGCGCCCGGTTCCAGACCGCCCATCCATCCGCCGATAGCCACGCCAACGCCACGACCGTTCTTGCGCGAATTGTCGCGATTCTTCCACAAGGGATGTTCGCGCACGGCTTCCAAAGTCTCAATCATGCCGATATTCTCGAATTCGCTTTCATCCGGCATTAGGTCGCCGGCTTTCGCCGCGTTCATCAGCCGCAATTCGATCGGATCCATGCCTAGTCGCGAGGCAGCTTCGTCAAAGAGCGTTTCCGCAGCCATGAAAGCGGTCGGAGACGTTGGCGCGCGATAGGCGCCGACGGATTGCTTAAACGTTACAACATTGATTGATTCCAGCAAAACGTTATCGCAAGGATAAAAGTTGGCGAATTGGAAGGCGGCAAATCCACCCAGACCACTTGGGTAAATCCCGGTATCGGCTATCGCCAGCGCCTGCATAGCGAGCAAGGTGCCGTCGCTTTTGAAGCCAAGTTTGGCATACAGCCGCAGTGCGGGCGCCGGATTTGTGGCCAGCAGTTCCTCGCCGCGCGTGAGAATCAAACTCACCGGGCGCCCCACCGTAACCGCGATCAGCGCCACCATTGCTTCGTATAAGCCGAACTTCGCGCCGAATGCGCCGCCAACCGGCATGCCATAGACAGTCACGTCAGATTCCGGAACGCCAAGCACGTCGGCCACGTCCAGACGTACGCCAAAGGGCGACTGAACGCTGCCCCACATGGTTAAGCCACCGTTGATCGGGTTTGGCTGGGCAACCCAACCTTGCGTCTCAATCGAACTCTGGTGAACCATTGGCGTTTCGAATGTACGTTCCACAATCAGGTCCGCCGCGGCAAAGGCTCCCGCAACGTCGCCCCGTTCGACCTTGGTCCTGCCGGCGATGTTGGACGCTTCTTCCTCTTCGTCCTCGGCGTCGCCGCCCGCGTCGGCGCCATGCGCTGCTTCGTCTTCGGCTCCGGTCGGAATACCATTGGGCCAGACCAGGGGCGCGTCATCCGCCATTGCGCCATCCATAGTGGTGTCCGCATCCAGCGGTTCGTAATCCACGTCCACCAGTTCGGCGCCGTCGGCGGCAGCTGCCTGATCGTCAGCAAGGACAATCGCCACCGGCTGACCGACGAAGATGACCCGGTCGCGCGCGAGCATCAGCCGCGCACGGGAAGACGGCGCCATATCCGGGAGATCGGCGGCTGTCAAAACACGCTGTACAGCGGGTAGCGCCAAGGCGGCTTCGACATTGATGCCCTTGATATTGGCATGAGCGTAGCTGCTCAAGACAAATCTGGCATGCAACATACCCAACAGCTTCAAATCGCCCGTGTACTTCAAGTTGCCCGTGACCTTGGCTCCGCCGTCGATCATGGGAGTAGGCTTTCCAACATATGAAAAATCTGACATCAGTTTCACGCTCCTTTACCGTTCGATAGTGAGAAAATCTTGCTTAGTTCGCCACTGTCTCCAAAACTTGATAACCTTCGCGTTCTGTCCGGTCGCGGAACAATGCACTAAGACGCATGGTCATCTCGCCAGCCTGACCCGCGCCAATGGTCCTGCCATCCAGCTCTATCACCGGCGCCAATTCCCCCATAGTTCCCGTGCAGAACATTTCATCCGCACGATAAACTTCAGACAGAGATATGTCTTTGACCAGACAAGGAATGGCATTGCTTTCACAGATTTCCAGCACCGTCGCCCGGGTGATGCCTTCCGGGCAGGAACCCGTATCCGACGTCGTGACAACACCGTCATCGACAACAAACACGTGGGTTGCGTTTGTTTCCGCAACGTATCCGTGACAGTCCAACATCAATGCATCGTCGACGTCCGCGGCGTTCGCTTGTATCTTGGCGAGAATCGAATTGATCAGATTGCAGGAATGAATGTTCTGATCGACGCAATCGGGCGGTATACGCCGAATTCCGGACGTGATCAAGCGTATGCCACTCTTGTCATATACCGGCGGTTTATGCTCTGCCAATACGATCAAAGTCGGTCCCTGATTGTTGAGTCGCGTGTCCATCCCGCTAGTATATTTTACGCCACGGGTCAGGGTCAAACGAATATGCACTCCGTCCGTCATTTCATTGGCTTTTAATGTCTTGCTGATTTCGCTGATGATCGTCTCGTGGCTTGGAATCTCGGCAAATGCCATCGCCTGCGCCGAGGCACGCAACCTATCCAAGTGAGGGATCAATTTGAAGATCCTGCCGTCGTAAAGCCGCAGGCCCTCCCATACAGCATCGCCACCTTGCACCGCCGAGTCAAAGGGACTAATGCCCGCCACATCACGATGGTAGAGTTCGCCATTGATATTGACTAACAAGTCTCTGTTATTGGGATTGAATTCTTGTTTCATGCGTACCCTTAGTTAATGCAATGCCGTGCCATCTGATCGTAGAGACGCTGGCATTCACCGAGCAAGCCGTGCAAATGTTGCGGCAGAGGCGTATCGTCGCGCGTGTACGGCGCAAAGCCAGTTGACTGCTCTACACTTGCATACCAGTGCTTTGCCCAGACGCCATCACTGTCGTGCCTGCCCGCCTTCCAGCTGAGCATCGCGCTGTCAAATGGCACATCGAGAAGCGCGCACAGCCTTCGCAGCGAGCCCTCAGGATCGGACAAAACGCCGCGAGACGAAATCACCGGAGGAACATGACCTGTGACCTTGCGCACGTGCTGAAAAATCTCCACTTGCTGTACCAGACCCAACTGATCAAGTTGCGGGTCAGGAATCACTTTGGAAAAGGACAATAGCATTCGCCGTGGATCTCTTATCAGGAAACAGTTGGAAACCTGTGCAATCCAGGAGCGGTCAATATGCTCAAGCATATGCTGCGTCATATGTTTTTGATAGACGATCTGTCCTTCACTTGACGCGTCCCCTACCAATCCTGCGACGACTTTACGCCAGTCCGTCTCGTAGGCCGCGATAATCTCATCAGAGCCGGGGTGATCATATCCGGTGAACTTGAGATAATGCGCATAGAATGGCTCGTCAATCACAGTAGTGTCGCTACGGCTTGCCCAAGATCGCATCAACGCCGTAGAAATATTACGCGGTCCCGACCACATGGCGATAATACGTTGCGGCAAATCTACCTATCCCCTACACAAACATTGACCACTACAATGTGTCTGTTCGACCGCTGCGCAAATGAGCAATTCGCTAATGCAAATGCCAGGATCGAACAAAGGCAATTGTACCTTATCGCAAAACTTATGTCACATATCTTATTGCGGATGCTCAACTCAATCAGACAAAGACCCCGTCGCTCCTCCAAGTTGCGTCCCCGACTAGGTTGGTTAGTGATCCTGGCAATTGCTTATGTTGCTGTTTCAACTACCTGGTCCCCGCGGGATCATGTCGAGTTGGGAGAACCGCAGACCGTCGAGACCACCAAGCCACAAGTCTGCGTGCATACCTTGCTGGAAAACGAAGTGCATGAGTGGAAAATCAAGCGTTCACTGGAGCTGGTACGGGAAATGGGCGCGACCACGATCGTGCAATTCTTCCCCTGGGCCTACTTTGAACCAAGCGAAAACGGATTCAACTGGAACCAAGCCGACCGTATCGTCCGACATGCGAACAACCAGGGGCTTCGTATCATCGCTAGGTTAGGACTAGTACCCGACTGGGCTCGCCCAGCGAGCGACGGCGCCACCACGACGCTCAACTATCTGCCTGAAGAGTCCTTCGACCATTTCGCTGATTACGCCTCACAGTTGGCGCTTCGCTACGCAAAACAAATTCAACACTTTATCATCTGGAACGAACCCAATCTGAGCTTCGAGTGGGGCTATCGACCGGTCGATCCAGCCGCCTACGTGCGATTGCTGCAAGTGAGTTATAAGGCCATCAAAGGTGCGAATCCCCAAGCTGTCATTCTGGCAGGCGCCCTGGCGCCGACAAACGAAGCCGAGGGGAGCCCGGCCGGACTTAACGAATTGGACTTCCTGGGCGAGATGTATAGCCACGGCGCAGCGCAATACTTTGATGCATTGGCGGTTCATAGCTACGGCCTAACCGAACCGCCCGACGCCGAGCCAGGGAGTGATCGTCTCAACTTCCGCCGCCTGGAATTCCTGCGACAGATAATGGTGGACGCCGAAGACACAGCGAAGCCTGTCTTCATAACTGAAAGCGGCTGGAACGATCATCCGCGCTGGACCGGTGGCGTACGGCCGTCGCAACGCCTACAATATACGGTCCAAGCCTTTGAGTACGCGGCGGCGCATTGGGACTGGGCGCAGCAGTTCTGTATTTGGGCTTTACGTTATCCCGCACCGCGCAACAGCTATCCGGACAACTTCACGCTCATTACTTCGGGCTTCGACCTCAAGCCCATTTATTATGCGATACAGGACTATGCCCGCGGCTGGGAAGGCAACGCGACTCGATGGCTGCCGCCGCCGGAGGAATCGTGAACAAACGGAAGCGTCTTGCGCTGTCACTTATGTTCCTGGCCATCTCGGCTTTCTTGCTGTTTTTCTTTGTTTCAACAATGGAGCAGCCCGCGGATAAAGCCAGAGCGTTTCCCAGCGGCGCCATCATTGTTGGCGTCGATGCCAGCTTTCCGCCCTTTGCCAGCGATGACGGTCAGGAAGTCTCTGGATTGGATATCGATCTCGCTAACGCCCTCGCCCAAACCATTGATCTGCCGATTCGTTTCCTCAATATAGGCTATTACGGCTTGTACGACGCCCTAATCAGCGGAAAGGTGGACATACTTGTTTCAGCATTGCGGGTGGAAGCGGCGCGCATGGACGACGTGCACTATACGCGGCACTATTTTGACAACGGACTGTTGCTGGTCACTCCAATTAAACAAGGCAATCTAACTCTCAACGAGCTTGGCGGGCGGAACATCGCCTACGAATTCGGCAGCCAGGCAGACGCGGAATTGCGCAAACTAGAAGGCAAAATCGGAATTGTACAACGCCTACCCTATGAACTGCCGACGTACGCTCTCGACTCGCTGCGCCTAAAACACGCCGATGCGGCAATCGTGGATGCAACCGAGTTGAGGCTATACCAAAGACAGTATCCCGACTGGAACCCTGGGCGCAGCTACCTCACCCACGATCATTATGCGATCGCAGTACGCCACAACAACCGAGATGCCTGGGTACTTCTCGACGGCGCGCTGGCGGCTTTGAAAGAAAACGGAGAACTCGATACAATTGTCGCAAGTTGGCTTTGAAACGTAAAACGGGGAGCGTACTATGACTAACCAAGTCCGCTGGGGCATCTTGAGCACTGCAAACATTGGACGAAAGGTCATCCCGGCCATCCATTCCTCAAGCAACGGCGTCGTTGCGGCAGTCGCCAGTCGGTCACCGGAACGCGCCAGAGAATTCGCTGACGAGCAAGACATCCCAATCGTCTATGGCAGCTATGAAGAACTGATCGAGAGCGATGACGTAGACGCCATTTACAACCCACTGCCAAACAGCATGCACGCCGAGTGGAGCATCAAATGCGCTCAAGCCGGCAAGGCCACGCTCTGCGAAAAACCCTTCGCGAGCGACGCGGCGGAAGCGCAGACCATTGTCGACGCATTTGAAAAGCACAAAGTTTTGCTGGCAGAAGCCTTCATGTATCGCTTTCATCCCCAGCACGCCAAGGTCAAGTCCATCGTCGCCGACGGCGGTATCGGCGATCTGAAAATCATCAACAGCAGCTTCACCTTTTACATCAGCGATGCAGCCAACATACGTTTGAGCAAGGCGCTTGCCGGCGGCGGCTTGATGGATGTGGGCTGTTACTGCGTTAATCTGATGCGCTTTATGACGGACGAAGAACCGGAAACGGTGACCGCGGTTGGCAATATCGGCACGACGACACGTGTCGACGAGATTCTTGCCGGCACACTAAAGTTCCCGTCGGGCGTGATTGGACATTTCGATTGCGGCTTGCGCGCCGATCGACAGCAAAGCTACCGGCTAAAGGGCACGAGCGGCTCGATCGTCGTCTCATCAAGCTTTACGCCGGACAAGCGCAAGGATACGGTCGTACAACATTGGCAGGGCGATCAATTAACGGAACATGTCATCGCGCCGGTGGATCACTATCAATTGATGGTGGAAGACTTTGCCGACGCCTTTCTCACGGGCCGGGCGCCGCGCTTCCCGCCGAATGACGCCGTTCGCAACATGGAGGTGGTTGACCGGTTGCTGTCGCAAGTACGCTAGTCACCGGCTTGTGCCAGCATCCGCTCTCCCGTTTGCACCCGCCACAAAGTGGCATAGAGGCCATTGTAATGCACCAGGTCTTCGTGCCTGCCGTTTTCTCTCAGTTGGCCATTCTGCAAGACATAGATCATATCGGCGTTGCGAATGGTAGACAGGCGATGCGCGATAACGATCGTGGTTCGGCCAACAACTATCCGCTCCAACGAGCGCTGAATCGCGGCTTCAGTTTCGTTGTCGACTGAAGATGTTGCTTCGTCGAGAACCAGAATAGGCGGATCAGTCAGAACCGCCCGAGCGATGGACAAACGTTGTCGCTGTCCACCGGAAAGCTTTTGACCGCGCTCCCCGACGATTGAATCGTATCCCTGCGGCAGCTCGCATATAAACTGATGCGCCTCAGCGATTTTGGCAGCCTCCACAATGAGATGATCGGGCACGTCTTGGCATCCATAGGCGATATTCTCTCGCACCGTTCCATGAAAGAGAAAGACATCCTGGCTGACCAAGCCGATGGAATTGCGGATATCGGCCTGCTTCAGCTCTCGCAGATCATAGCCGTCGAGCAACACGCGGCCCGATGTCACGTCGTAATAACGCAGGAGCAGCTTGATGACGGTACTCTTGCCCGCGCCGGTCGCGCCGACGATCGCAATGGTTTCGCCCGCCGGGAAGTCCAAGTTCAAGCCCTTAATGATTTCGCGGCCATCATTGTAAGCGAATGCAACATCATCGAGGCGCATATGGCCGCGAATGGATTCTACCGCCAACGAAATGTCGCCATCGTTGATCTTGCGCTTGATTCCCAGCAAATCCAGGATGCGTTTCGTCGAAGCCATGGCACGCTGGTAAAGATCAAAGGTCTCACCCAGCTTGGTTAGTGGCCAAAGCAAGCGCTGCGTCATGAATACCAGCACACTAAAGGCGCCGACATCCAAATGGCCGGCAAGAGCCAACTGTCCCCCGGCAACGGTGATGGCGATAAAGCCAGTTACGATAACCATCCGTATCAAAGGCGAAAATGCCGAACTCAGGCGAATGGCGCGCAGGTTACGTTCAACGTACTCGTTACTTTCGAAGCGCAGCCGTTCCGCTTCATAATCCTCTGCGGTGAAGCTCTTGATGGTTGCGATGCCACTCAGGCTATTGGATAGGTGGTGGTTGATCATGCTGACCTGTTCCCGGACTTCGCTATAGCGCGGCGCTAGCAAGCGTTGAAATCTCAAGGAACCCCATACGATAACGGGAATGGGGACCGCGGCCATCCAGGCGATGCCGGGCGCAACCAAAAAGAAGATGCCGCCAATGACGACGATCGTGGTGACAATTTGTACCACATCGCTTGCGCCGACATCCAGGAAGCGCTCCAACTGATTGATGTCATCATTAAGCACCGCCATCAATCCGCCGGTGCTTTGGTCCTCAAAATAGGCCAGCTCCAGGTGCTGAACATGGTCGTAGGCGTCCACGCGCAAATCATGCTGCATGGACTGCGCCAAATTGCGCCAGTGAATCCGCTGAATATATTCAAAGAGAGATTCAAGAATCCAGACGATTAACGTTACGAAACCGAGGATCAACAATTGCTGTGTCAGATCAGCGACACCCAGCCTACCCAACAGTGAATCCTGCCTCTGCACGACGATGTCTACCGCGACCCCGATCAATACCGGTGGCATGATGTCAAATATCTTGCCAAGCACAGAGTAAATCGTGGCAAATAGTACACGCCGTTTGTAAACCGAAGCATAGTTCAACAAACGGACGAAGGGATGACCTCTATCTTTCGGCTTGCTCATACGCAGGATTGACCATCCATTGGAACAGAATCTACCGAATTATAGGCAAGACGCCGCCCTCCTGCTAGCGACAATGACACACAGTTATCAGGAACACCTGACGACAAACGTTTTCTGCAAAAGAGTGTTAGCGGATGAGACCGCCACCGCTCGATCCAGCCACCAGTGCGGCCACTTCATCGAAGTCGACCAGGGGTAAATCGCCCGGGATCGTATATTTGTGGGATGACATGGCAACCCCCCACTTTAGCGCCAGCGCTGCGTCCGCATAGGTCAACCAGGCATAAAGAAAGCCGGCGGCAAAGGCGTCCCCACCGCCAATACGCCCGACTTCGCCCGCCAGGATGGCCGGCTGGCGGATGACCTGACCCGACGGTGTTCTGGCCAGGGCGCCATCTTTGCCCAAGGTCATAATGACGAGCGTGTCTGGATATTTCGAGGCCAGGGCTGCAAGCGCGTCATCAGGCGATGCTTCGCCATAAAGCGCAATGTAGTCCCCGAGCGGGCAAAACAAGATTTCAGCCAGCGCCATCGCTGCGTCACAGCCAGCAGCGGCTTGCACGCCCGACCATAAGGTGCTGCGATAATTGGTATCGAAGCTGATCTGCCAGCCAGCCTCCTTCGCGCGCTGCATGGCTGCCAGTGCGGTTTCACCGGCAGATTCGCTGATGGCCAGCGTTATTCCGGTAACATGAAACATTCGGCTCATATCGACCGAAAAAAGTTCATCGGGCAAATCCGCCGGCTGTACATGGCTTACCGCCGAATCTTTGCGATCATAGATGATTCGGCTGGCGCGCGGCGCCTGAGCATTCTCGTGGAAAAATATCCCGAGCCGGGCGTTTTCCGCCCATACAACGTGGCTGACGTCGACACCGTATTGCTGAACGCGATTGCTGATGTAGCGACCCATTGGCGACGCGGGCAAACGCGAGAACCAGGCCACGTCCATGCCCAGGCGCGCCAAGCCAATCGCCGTATTGGATTCTGTCCCGCCTACCCAAATGTCAAAGGAGCGAGTCTGCTCAATGCGCAAAAAGCCGGGCGGCGTCAAGCGCATCATCGTCTCGCCAAATGTCACCACGTCATAGGTCGGCATGTTCCTCCCTCTCCAGGGCGCGGCGATTCCAGGTAGCCGTGCCTTGCCTTTCAGTCGATCAACAGCCTAGCGCGCAACCGCAACTGCGATCCGTCTGGCATGAGCATAATGATACCGCTATACTCATCTCATGGCACATATCGGCATAGACGCTCGCTTAACTCATTACCGCGTCGGAGGAATCAGCAGATATATCACGGCTATCATTTCTGCCTTGGAGGACGATCCTCCAAACCACACGTTTACCGTTTTTCAGAGTCGCAAAGCCCAGACCACGCTTTCCCGCCGTTTCGGAAGCGCCTCGCTTTGGACGCCCCCGCATCACGCTTTGGAACGCGCGGCGCTATCAGTTGAGCTATTAAGGCATCGCTTGGATTTGCTTCACAGTCCCGATTTCATTGCGCCATTGCGCGGCGCGCGTCGCCACGTCATCACTGTGCACGACTTGAGCTTCATCCACTATCCCGAGTACACAACTGCTGCCAGTCGGCGTTACTATAATGGCCAGATCGAAGCGTCAATCATGCGATCGGATCATATCATTGCCAATAGCTTCGCCACCAAACAAGACTTTGTAGACATCCTCGACGTCCCCCCGGAAAAGATAACCGTTCATCATCTGGGTGTGGAGAGTGATTTCCGTCCCTTGCCCTGCTCTGTCACCAAACCGGTGATCAGCAAGCTTGATCTACCTGAATCATACCTACTTTTTGTTGGAACCATCGAACCACGTAAAAATCTTGTCGGCTTGGCGCGCGCTTATCGTGACTTGAAAGTAGAGCTGCCGGATCTGCCGAAATTGGTCATCGCGGGTAGACCCGGATGGCACTACGAGCAGCAAATGAATGACATCGCTAAAGTCGGTATCAACGACAGCTTGATCTTTCGCCATGACATTACCGATGCACAACTTCCCGCGTTATATAATCACGCGCTGGCGTTGATCACACCGTCATTTTACGAGGGATTCGGTTTGCCCGCCCTGGAAGCGATGGCTTGCGGCACAGTGCCAATCGTCAGCAATGTGGCCTCCTTGCCGGAAATTGTGGCAGATGTTGGCATCTTGGTTGATCCTCATGATACCGCGACGATCGCAAGGGCGATTCAGCGCGTGTTATTTGATAGCAATTGGCGCGCGGCGCATTCTTCGGCGGGCATAGAGCGTGCCAAACAATTCCGCTGGCAAGCGGCGGCCGAAACCGTGCGCTGCGTCTATCAATCCGTGCTCGACTAGTTTGACGATGGAGATTCTGCTACTGACGCCCGACAGCCCCTTTCCCAGCGAATCGGGCGCGGCGATACGAAACTACGGCATCATTCGCGGCCTCCATGACTCAGGGCACAAGGTGACGCTCCTGACCATGAGCAACACCGACCTGGATCCCTCGACGAACTGGCTATATCAGTTCTGCCGAGACGTCTTTAGCTGTCCGATTCCACGACGCAGCAAGCTGGAGCGCGTAGTCTCGCTTATCACCAGTCAAAAGGCGGACATGGAAGATCGCTTGGCCAGCGCAGCCTTTACTCAAAGACTCGCGACGATATTGGACACACGGATATTTGATGTCATCCAATTCTCAGGTATCGAATTGGGAAGCTATCTCCCTTTAATTTGCTTGAAAAAGGGACGGGCGAAAGTCGTTTATGATGCCCTGAATGCGGAAGCTGAATTGCAGCGCTTGATATGCCGACTTGACAGGAAGCGACCGTCCCGCCTTCATACCGCCTTCTACTCGGCGATGCAGGCGCGCCGCCTCGAACGCTTCGAGCGCAATCTGTGCGAGTCCGTTGACGCCGTCATCGCAGTCAGCGACGAAGACCGCAGCCTGCTAGCACCTTATGAAGGTTCACCGATTCATGTCTTGCCTAATGGCATCTTTGTCGACGACTACGAATTCCATTCCGGCGAACAGCGCGCTGAATACCAATTAGTGTTTACCGGGAAAATGGATTACCGCCCAAATATCGACGCGATCGAATGGTTCTGCGCATCGATCTTGCCCGGCCTGCTACGGCGGCATCCCGCCCTCAAACTGCTCATCGTCGGGAGGAATCCACATCCCAGAATACAGGCATTGGCCGAAAACAATCACGTGAGCGTAACCGGCTGGGTTGAGGCGATACAGCCCTACTTGCAAGCGGCGACTCTATTTGTCTTGCCAATGCGAATGGGCAGCGGCACACGGCTCAAAATCCTCGAGGCTATGGCCTCCGGGTGCACTGTCGTTTCGACATCGCTGGGTGCATCCGGTCTACATGATTCGGTTCGAGAGGCCATTGAAATCGCGAATGACGCCGACAGCTTCGCTCGATCTATATCGTCCCTGTTGGGTGATGAGCATCGTCGTCGAGCAATGAGCGAACGAGCGCGAGAGCAAGTACAGGCGCATTACGACTGGTCAGCGCTCATGCACCACCTCTTGCGCGCCTACGAGGATATTGGACTTGGATAGAGAGAGCTTGGCACGGCGAAACATGAACGAGGCGCAGGCGCTGCATCAGCCGTCGACGCTCCATACGTTCAGAGGCGCATTCCTTTCCTTTCTCGCCAAGCTGCCAGTGCTGCCACAGCGTACTACCGCCGATCGTCTGCTGGTCATACGCCCGGATCACCTCGGCGATGTCCTGTTGATGATGCCGGCGATTCGGTTGATCAAGCTCGAGCGACCCGATATCGAGCTTCACGTCATCTGTGGAAAGTGGGCTGCCGAATTGCTCGCTCCATACGACGAAATCGACCTCGTTTTGACACTAGATTTCCCCGGCTTCCAGCGTCAACGTGTATCAGCAACTCGCAATCCATATCTGATGGCGCTTGATTCAGCACGCATGCTGCGCGAAATCGGATATGGCAGCGCGCTCGTCATGCGCCCAGATCATTGGTGGGGAGCTATGCTGGCATTTCTGGCGGGCATACCGGAGCGCATTGGTTACGACAAGGCAAACATTGCGCCCTTCCTAACCGGACGCTTGCCGCATCAACACGAACACGCCATCCTGCAGAATATGCGGCTGGCACAATTCTGGTTAGGTATTCCACCAGGCAAAGATATCGACCTGACCTTGCCCGTCAGCCCTGCCGACATCGCCACCATTGACCAGCTGCTGTCAACTCGGCAAATCGCCCCTGACCAGCCAATCGCCTGCATTCACCCGGGCTCGGGGATGCCTAGCAAACTCTGGCAATCCGACAAATGGGCGGCAGTTGCGGATCAAGTCGCGCAAGTCCACGGGGCAGCGATCGTCTTTACAGGTAGTTCTGCGGAAACGGCGCTGATCAACGATATCGTCGAGCGGATGAAGGCGAAGGCTCATTCCGTCGCCGGCGCGAGCACGGTAGGCCAGCTGGCGGCACTCTATCGCCGCTCAAGTCTTGTTTTGGGACCGGACAGCGGGGCTATGCACGTGGCCGCCGCCGTGCATACGCCGACCGTGACCTTGTTTGGTCCTGCCGATCCAACCGAATTTGCCCCCTGGGGAGACGAGCGGCAACACGCCGTGGTAACCTCGTCCATCGCCTGCCGCCCATGCCGCATTCTCGATTGGGGGGACGATCGGGTCGAAAACCATCCCTGTGTCCGGGATATCAGCGTAAATCAAGTTCTCGAAGAAACTCAACGGGTAATGCAATCCAACAACGCTGAAGACTAAGACATATGGGTTCTTGTCTCGGTTCGTTCTGTAAGCACGGTCTCGTCTCTTGGCGCTACGGATATCGTCTGTTCGTTTCTATAAGTCACCATTCCCGGACCCGCGCCCTTGATCGCCTTGACGTATTTGACCCGCGTATAATCCACCGGGACACGTTTGTCGTTTCGTTTTTGGCTATAGTGGGCAGCCACAGCCGCTGCCTCTTTGATCAACTGGTCGCGGATACGCCTGCCATCATTGCGGATGACAACATGAGCGCCGGGCACGCCACGCGCGTGAAACCAAAGATCTTGGCTATTGGCCGTCTTGTGCGTCAGCTTTTCGTTTTGTCTGCTGTTGCGACCGATCCAAAGCACGTATCCGTCACGGCTGACAATCCGAAGCGGACCCTGTCTGCCGCCACCGCCGATACGTTTCAATTGCTTGCCCTGCCAGTGTCCGCGTTCCTGCAACAATTGAATGACGTCGTCAATCTCGGGCCAATTGCTCGCTGAAGACAGATCGGATTCCAACTGCGAAAGGAACACCAATTCAGTTGCCGTCTCTGTGATCAACTCAGGAATCGCTTTCCTCGCCAGTTTCGCCTTTTCATATTTGCGAAAATAGTTTTGCGCATTCTCTATCGGGCTAAGCTTGGGATCAATCCTGATGACCAGTTCCGGCTCCTCCGGGTCATACTGCGCACGCAACATAGCTTGACCCTCGAGCAAAGTAGTTTGATACGCCAGGATCAGTTCTCCGTTTTGCTTCATTGTCCGCAATTCGCGGTCATCTTTTAGGCCGGTCTTCAACGAAGAGAGCTTCGCCGATAATTTTGCCCTCGCCTCATCAAGCGCCAGTCGCACAGGCTTCTTCGCTTCGTCATAGGCGTCCGAGCTTAAGACCAATCCATAGAATCCGCTAACCGCGTCGCTCATTGACGGACTAGACTGCCACTGTAGGAATGACAAGGGAAAAGCGGCAAAATCGACCGCGACGCCCATTTCATAGCCGATACCCGGCTGCCATTCACGTCGCAATTGCGGCGCGACAACAGCCTCATAGGCGTCAAGCAGCGCGCGACAGTCTGTATCTCGCGCTCTGGCGTCGACTCGCCCGCTTGCTCGAAAGACGATTTCCTTGGCAAGCAGCGGACCCATGCCAAGGATTCGCCCGGGCAAGACCCGCCTGGTCTGCATCGACGGCTTCTCTACCGCGTCCAACATTTGCTGCAAGTTTCCCACCGTGACATCGCTGGGCGCCAATTGACCTCGGATCGGCGGAGGCGGCACATAGTCATGGTTGGGCAAGCTCAAACGATAGCGATTTTCATTGGGCCCTACGCGTTTTAGGCAGTCAAGAATCACGCCATCGCGCACCAGCAAGACATTGGCGCGGCGTGGCATTAATTCGGCGATAAACGAGACGTCGCCTTCCGGTCCTTGAATATCGATCTGCAGCAAGCGCTCCCAGTCCGGTTGACTGACATGCGCGACAATGCCACCTTCGACAGTTCGCCGACAGATCAGACCCAGCTGCGTGGGCTTCATCAGTCCACGGCGCAGCTTGCCCTGCGCAAGGAATATACGTGGCTGATTGGCATCGGCGCTCATATACAGATAGTGGCGCTTGCGATTGGCATAGATTTCCAGACCGAGGCCCATCTCATCGACGTCAATCACGTCCTGCACGCGACCGCCGACCAGCGTATCCCGGAATTCATCTACCAATGCCGAAATCGTGAAGACATCAAAGCTCATGGTATTGCCTAGATTAGTCCATCTGCGAGAGTGATTCGTTTGTCAGCTGGTGATACAGCTCAACCTGGCACGGGAACGTACCCGCGCATCTAGTATTCCGGGGGTTCCTCGGTCAGTGTCAGCAAGTACGCGATGATATGGCCGACCTGCTGCTCACTGAGTCGTTCATCGTAGTCGTTTGGCATAGAATCACTATAGTCTTCGACGATAAACACACCCGGAAAGACGATTGCCTCATAGAGGTATTGTTCGGCGGAAAGCGGAGGTCGGCTTTCTCCCGCGAAATTCCCTATGCCATCAAAAAGTGGCGATTGGCTGCCGTCACCCAAGACATGGCAAGTATAACATTCGTATTCGTTGATCAGGCCGGCGCCGATATCAACGTCAGCTCCATCCATCGCCGCGGCAACTTCCGCAGCGTACGAGTTTTCAGTGACGGACATGGTCCCGCCGTCCGACGATTTGTCACTTACAACAAACGCGACTAGCAACACGAATGCTATCAGCACGATTGCAATAACCGCGAGCGCGAGTCTTGGCCGTGGTCGTTGGACCGCTTTGGAATCGTCAGTCATTCGCCTCGATCCTTACGACAACGAAGCCTGTTTGCCGTGGCTGAAAGTTGAAAGCTTGCGGTTTACGAGCGGTTCGATCCCTTTTGTCCTAATCGCTCAATTGCATTTTCGCACGACGGAAACTCCAAACTGCCTAATTGATGGCGGAATCCCGCGTCTTTGGAATCAGTATGCTGTTCTGCGTATTCATCGGGAGATGCCTTTGCGTGTGCGGGGATCTTGCCCGCACAGGGTGACGTTCAGAATCAGGCTTCCGCTTCTTGACGGACAACGGTCACCTGACGGTTCAAAACCCAGATTACCAGCGCCAGCGTAAGTCCCGCGCCCATCACATTGACGAGGATGAAACCGACAACCAGGATAAAGGCGACCGCTTGATCAGGCGTGGCGGTCAAGGCGTTTCCACTTGGATCAATAGTTTGCTGAATCGCCAGATCCGACGACAGCAAGTTCGACGTGATAGCGCCTCCACCCAATAAGACGATGAAAATCAGAGCCAAGGCTCCCAATCGATTCATTCATCTGCTCCAATCTCGTACCCAGGCGATTGTACTATCTATCACAATTCGAGGCAAGCCGCCACATACCTGAGCGTTCGTTCTCCGGTACGGGTTTCCGAGCTACGACGGAATCCATTGGAACGTCTAAGCGAGTGTGACCAGCTGTTCGCGTTCGGGTCCTACGCTGACGCTGCTGATCGGAACGTCGCATAGCTCGGCGACACGCTGCACATAGTCTCTGGCGGCCGCTGGCAATTCATCAGCAGCTCGACAGCCGGTGATATCGTCTTGCCAGCCGGGTAGAGTCTCATAAATTGGGACAGCGCGTTCCAATTGCTCATTGGTCACTGGCGGATATCCGTGGCGCTTGCCGTCGATTTGATACGCCACCGCCAATTTCAGCTGTTCAAAGCCGGACAGGATATCCATCTTTGTAAGCATGAGGTCGCTCAAGCCATTGACACTCACTGCATAGCGCAGCATAACGACATCGAGCCAGCCGCAGCGTCTCGGGCGACCCGTCGTTGTACCAAACTCATCCCAGAAGTTCGCTCCCGTGCCGCGTAAACGGTCCGCGATTTCACCGTCCAGTTCCGTTGGCATGGGTCCGCCGCCAACCCGCGTGCTGAAGGCTTTGGCAACACCGATCACACGCTCGACAAACAATGGACCTACGCCTAGACCGGTCAAGGCTCCACCGGCCGTGGGCGATGAACTTGTGACAAAAGGATAGCTGCCGTGATCGATATCAAGCATGGTTCCCTGCGCCCCTTCACAGACTACTCGCTTGCCTGCTTTCAAGGCACTGTGCAGGTAGATCGATACATCCTTGATGTAGGGACGCAAATAATCGGCCGCCTCAAGGTAGCTCTCGGCAGCGTTCACCGGATCCAAAGGCTCCATCCCTTGCCGCTGTAATTCGGCGTTCGTGGCCTCCACGGCAACACTCAGACGCTCAGCAAAGACTTCGATATCCAAGAGCATATCACCGGTGCGGATGCCGGCGCGATTGGTCTTGTCCAGATAAGCCGGCCCGATACCTCGCAGCGTCGTGCCGATCTTCTCGTCGCCCAGCGCGAGCTCTCTCGCCTTGTCGAGCTCGATATGAGCAGGCGTGATGATGTGCGCGCGTGAACTGATGACCAGACGCTCCGGCGTAATGTTCAGTCCCTGTGCCTTGAGAGACTTGATTTCTCGCACGAGATTGACCGGATTGATCACCATGCCGTTGCCCATGATGGCAACGACGTCGTCATGGAATATGCCGGAAGGTACCAGATGCAATTTGTAAACTTCGCTACCTAACGCAACTGTATGTCCAGCGTTGTCTCCGCCGGCATAGCGCGCTACGATATCGGCTGACGAAGCCAACCAGTCGACCGCGCGACCCTTGCCTTCGTCGCCCCATTGCGCCCCAATCAATATCGTTATTGGCATGTTTCGCCCGCTTTTTTCCCTATTGCCGTTTAAGTGTCGGCTTGGCGCGACGGATCGCCCAAGCTAATTGTAATCTGTTTGTCGCCCCAGGTTTCGATGTGCCCTTCTGGACCCAAGACCAGCGCAGAACCACGATCAACAGCGATGCCAACCGCATCCGGCTCTCTTTCAAAGATCAGTTGAGCCGCCTCCGTTTCTAGGAAGCTGTCCACTTCAACCGCGATATAAACGTCTTCCACGATCTTCAAAGCGCTTGCAACCATGCCAGATGAGTCCAAACAATACGAACCAGCCAGCGTCGCCGCTAAGCCCTCAAATAGGACCAACGCGCCATCTTGGAGCGCCCCTTTCATGGCATGCGTGACCGTTTGGGTCATGAGTCGCTTCAGGCGGTGGATGTCGGCGCCCGCCTCTACGACGATCATGCCTGCCCCGCTCAGTCGTTCGTGTATTTCGTTGTTGTCTTGATCTTCCAGATCAACCAGATAACCCGAGGGCGCGCCCAGTTCGGAAAAATCGTCCATGAGCGCGTCGCCATTATCTTCGGCGAGCGAAACATAAGCGACGGCCCCTGCCGCATCACAACGGCTTAGAGCCAAGGCACGGATCTCGCTTTGAGGATCGGCGCCGCCAGAGAGCACCAGCCAGCCGTACGATTCCAGCCAGCGAATCGGTAGGCCGTCCAGCATTTAGGAGTCCAGTCCCAAATAGTTGGCGATCACGGCCGACATCATACCAACCCCTAGCGGGAGCACATCTTCGTCTATATCAAAGCGCGGATGATGATGAGGGAAATCAAGTTCCCGTTCGTGATTCGCGGAACCCACAAGCAGATAGGCGCCGGGATTGCGCTGCATAAACAAGCCGACATCTTCCGAAGCCATCCACGGTTGCTGCACCACGTCAACGGCATCGCCCAAGTTAGAAAACACCGAGCGAGCGTGGTCGGCCACCTCAATATCGTTTACAACCGCGCCGATCCCAAAACCGAAGTTGATATCCGCCCGGCAACCCATTCCTGTCGCTACACCTTTGGCAATATCGTGAATACGAGACTTGATCGTATCTCGTGTCTCTTCGCGGAAGAGGCGAAAGGATCCACTGAAACTTACCGTTTGCGGGATAATGTTGCGGGCGCTGCCACCGTGCAACTCTCCTATGGTCAGCACCACCGTATCCAGCGGATCAATATTGCGGCTGACAATCGACTGCAACGCGACAATGATCTGGGCGCTGCATACGATGGGATCAGCCGTTTGATGTGGCATGGCGCCATGCCCACCTTTGCCCGTGACTGTAATTTCAAACACCCCTGCCCCTGACATCGTGGGACCGTCAACCACGCTCACTGTGCCAACCTCGAGATCGTTCCACAGGTGGATTCCCAAAGTGCGATCAGGCGCTGGCGACTCCAGCGCGCCATCGTCAATCATGGAACTCGCGCCGCTTCCGACTTCTTCCGCCGGCTGGAAGACGAACTTGACTCTGCCTCCCATTTGCTCGCGGCGCTTGTTTAACAGCTTGGCAATACCCAGCGCTATCGCAGTATGACCGTCGTGCCCGCAGGCGTGCATTTTGCCCGCTGCCCGTGATACATATTCAGCCTCGTTCTCTTCCTGGATTGGCAAAGCGTCCATATCAGCGCGGTACAAGATTGTGGGGCCATCGTTTGCGCCTTCCAAGATGCCAATCACTCCGGTTTTGCCCACACCGGTTTGCACTTCCAAGCCCAGGCTATTCAGCTCGTCGGCCACAATTCCCGCAGTACGATGTTCTTGAAACGCCAACTCCGGATGACGGTGGAAGTCGCGGCGCCTGTCTATCAATTCGTCACGCAGGGCTTCGGCCTCTGCCATGTAATCAGTTGCCATGTTATGCCTATCCTAAGCTAATGACACGAAATCTCTCGATATGACGCGGGTATTCAGGCGGCGAGTCAGGGTCCAGCGTATGCTCGCGTATGCGCTCCGCCATTTTTTCCATGTCCGAGATCTGACTCTTATGGGAATAGAGCGAGCGGATTTTGGTCTCTACGGCATCGGAAACATCGACGGTCAGGGTTGGTTGGGCGGCGCCGGCAATGTACACCGTCGGCACTTTATGTGTGCCCAAGCCCTCGTCGCGCTCTTGCTCGAGGAAATTCAGACGGTCGCGCGCGGTTGGGAAAACCGCCTCCACAGTCGCTGCGCCAATTGCACGGTGGTCGGGATGATTGATGCCGCGCGTCCCACGCCAGAATACCGTTGGATCGCACGTGACAACGACATCAGGCTTGGTCAGGCGAATCACCCGCGTGATATCTCGCCTGAGTTCCAACGTCGGGAACAACTCGCCGTCCCGGTAACGCAGAAAAATCACGTCCTTGACGCCGAGCACGGCGGCAGCTTCACGCTCTTCTTGCTCGCGGATTTCTGAAAGACGCTCGTGAGTCATGTTCGGATCGGCGCTGCCTTTGTCACCGCTCGTGGCAATGAGAAAAGTGATCTTGGCGCCGTCGGCCGCCCATTTTGCAAAAGTTGCCCCGGCGAAGAATTCCGGATCGTCGGGATGCGCAAACACGCCTAGAATTCGTTTCGCGCCTCCGTTTACGTTCTCGGTCACAATGCTATTCCGTCAGTAAACATTAATCGTCGCCGCCAGGCTGCTCGTCGCGTGAGTCTTCGCGACGCCGTGTCCGTCGCCGCCCGCGCCGTCGCCTCGGACTCTTGCCTTGTTCCGCCGACTTGCCCCGTTTTCGCCTCGGTCGACCATCACGTTCGCTTTCTTTCTCCGTTTTGGGTGGCGCTGCTTCGCGATCGGCAGGCGCTTGACCGGACGCAATCACATCCGCCTGACGCTGCCCGGCCGGCATGCCACACTCGCAGCTGCCGTCGCCGTGCTTGTCACAAGGGGAATGCGCCTTTTCCGCCAGTTTACGGAATTCTTCCAAGGGAATGATTTCCTCTCGTGTCACGACCTTGCGCACGTTCTCGCCCACATCCACCATGACCGCGTCCCGCAGCGGCAACTGATCGATCACTCGAGCTTCGCCGAATGGCGTGCCAACGCGCTTGTTGCGGCGTGGTAGCTTGCGTCGCGCTTCCACGTATTGCTCGTATTCGTAAACAAGGCAGCAGCGCAGCCGGCCGCACATTCCCGTAATTTCCGACGGGTTTAACGAGACACCTTGCGCCTTGGCCATCTTGATCGAAATCGGACTGAAATCGGTCAAAAATGTGCTGCAGCAGCGAGTCTCGCCACAGGCGCCAAAGCCGCCCAATAGCTTCGCAACATCACGCGGGCCTATTTGTCGCATTTCGATTCGCGCATCAAACTTGCGTTGTAGCCGCTTTTGTAGAACCGCCGTATCAATCTTTTGTTCGGCGCTAAAAAGAAACGTGATAACGCTTCCATCATAGTTGTATTGGGCAGCGACAAATTTGACTTCGGCAAGACGCCGCAAGTTGGCAGCGGTTTCCTTGCACGTTTTCAGGGCCTCCGCTTCTTTCGATTCCCAATGCTGCCGCAATACCAGGTCGCGGGCTGTGGCCTGTCGCAGAATCTGCCGTACTTGGCGGTTAGAATCAGGCGCCGTAAAGCCCATGATCTGGCCCATCTGCCGGCCGCGCAAGGTATCGACGATGACAAAATCGCCCGCTTCTAGTTCGGGATATGCCGAATAATCAAAATGATAAAGCTTGCCAATCTTCTGAAACCGCACACCCGCTACGTGTCTCGACCCTTCAGCATGAACTGTAGCCATACAGATTCGCCTTCCGTTTACACCACAGGACCGTCCCGACAACAAACATAACTGTCCGTCTTTCGCGCCAAACGATCCAGGTACGCGAACGTTTTGCACTTTACTTGAAAACAGACCTAAGCGCAATATCCACAAGCCCGGATTCGGCCGCAGCAACTGTCGCAGCAGCGCAAAAATTGCTAGAATATCAGCAGAGTTAATCGTCTTTCAACTATGCGATAATGATCGGAATGCAAGGCAATCATTTGCGGTGTATGGGGATTGCATGGGAATATTGACCATGAAATTCGGTGGTGGCTCGCTGGGGACGGCAACCTCGCTTACCCAGGTGTTAGCCGTCATCATCGACGAGTCGAAACGTTGGGACCGTATGCTGATCGTGGCATCCGCGCTGGAAGGTGTCACGGACATGCTGCTCGAAGCTGCGTTGCTTGCCAGAGTTGCCGATCAAAGGGGTTATCGCCGTATCGCCGCTACCTTGCGTACAAGGCACATGGCCTTAATCGACCAGCTGCCCTTCGATTCGTCCGATCGCAATGCCCTCAAAGCGGACATTGATCATTTGTTGTCCGACATGCTTGATCAATGTCAGAATCTTGCCAAAAATCTCAATGACGAACTGCTGCCGAGCATGAGCGATGCCGTGGTCGCGGTAGGCGAACGTCTTTCAGCCCGTATCATTGCAGCTTTGTTGCGCCAAAATGACATCCGCGGCGTCACCGTTGATGGCACTGAACTGCTCGTCACTGACGCCGTACACGGCAACGCGAATCCAATATTGGAGCGCACGGCCGAGCACGTCAACGACTTGCTCGTTCCCATGCTGGAACGCGAGATTGTGCCGGTCGTGACCGGATATATCGGCGCGACCGTAGCGGGAGAAACCACAACACTCGGACGCGGCGGAACGGACGTCACCGCGTCTGTGCTCAGCGCGCTGCTGAAAGCGGACGCGCTTTGGATCTGGACCGATGTCGACGGAATGATGTCAGCCGACCCGCGCGAAATCTCGGATGCTCATGTGATTCCCGCGCTCGATTACAACGAAGCGGCGGAGCTTGCCTATTTTGGCGCAAAGATACTCCATGCCAAAATGATCGCACCCTTGGCAGAATGTGAAATTCCTTTGCGCATTAAGAATATCTGCCATCCACAGAAGACGGGCACGGCTATCTCTAATAAAGACGAAGACGAGCAACGGGTAATCAAAGCCGTTACGTCCATCCAGGGCTTGGCCTTGACAAGGCCCGCAAGCGGCTCGATGGCTGGCATTACGCGACTGGTGGGCAATACGCTCTTTAAAACCCTTGGCATGCGCACGGAAGTGATGATCGCCTCGCAGTCCTCCAGCTCCAGCTTTCTCGGCCTGGTGATTCCAACCAGTATCGGCATTGATGGCGAGGATCGACTTCAACGGGCGCTGCGTGAAAAGATGGCGGAGTACCCGGAAAAGATGCCCTGGAAGATTGAAACGATCTCGCTGGTCACCGCCATTGGCAATGCCATAAGCGCCTCCCCCAAGCTGTTAGGGAACGTCCTGGAAAAACTGGATGGTATTCCCTTGTTGGGTCTGGCGGTAGGTCCCTCAAACTGCAGCGTCACGGCTGCGGTATCACAGCCGAATGCGCGTGCGGCGGTTGCAAGAATTCATGAATTGACGCTCAAAAGCGGCTGAGATAACGCCCAATTTCCCAATGCGTCACTTGCCTGCTATATTCCGCGCATTCGTGCCGTTTGGCAGCTATATAGCGGTCACTTACATAAGGGCCAAGCGCCGAAAGAATCACATCGTCTTCGCTAAGCGCATCAAGCGCTTCGTCAAGTGACTGGGGCAGCACCTCGATATGACGCATACGACCACTGGTGCGGCGCATGAGCGTTTCTTCCAGCGGATCTGGCAGGGGCATTTTGTGCCTGATGCCATCGAGCCCGGCCTGGAGCATGACTGCCATCGCCAGGTAAGGGTTGGCGGTCGGGTCGGGACAGCGCAATTCCAAACGCGTATGGTATTCCTTGCCCGGCGCTGTGCTTGGTACACGGATCAGTGCATTCCGATTCACATGCGCCCAGGTGACATCTACCGGCGCCTCAAAGCTGGTGCCAAGTCGCTTATACGAATTGACAAGCGGCGCCAACACAGCGCACATGGCGCGCGCATGTTCCAATTGCCCCGCCAAAAAGAATTTGGCTACCTCCGACAAGCCATACTCGCCATCCTTGTCGGCAAAGACGTTTATGCCGGTTGCGACGTCGTGAAGGCTTTGATGCGTATGCATGCCTGAACCCGGGAAATCGGCATGGGGACGCGGCATAAACGTGCAATAATTATCGTAATCTCTGGCGATTGTCTTCATGGCAATCCGCGCGGTCAAAACGTTGTCAGCCGATCGCAATGCATTGTCGTATTGAAAATCGATTTCGTGTTGACCGTTGCCTGTCTCCGAATGAGTGGAATCCACGCGGATACCTATTTTGTCCAAAGCCGCAAGCATCGACCGCCCAATCGACTGGATCGGGTCGTCGGTTAAGTCGAAATAGCCAGCGATGTCGTGACTCGCGACGATCTGCGGTTTACCAAGCTCGTCAAGCGGAAATAGAAAATATTCCAATTCCATGCCGGTCTTGAAAAGAAAACCCATCTCCCGCGCTTGTTCCAGCACTTTAGCCAGCAGATTGCGTGGATCACCAATAAAGGGATCGCCGTTCTGCGTACAAATTGTACAGATCAATCGCGCGGTTTTGTTCTCGCCTTCTGTCCAGGGCAAAACGATGAGGCTTGACAAGTCCGGTACCAAGATCATGTCGCTTTCGGCGACGCGAGCGAAACCTTCAATTGCGGAACCATCAACATGTGATCCGTTTTCGAGCACATTTTCTAATTCCAATGCCGGGATCATGACGCTCTTCACCAAACCGGTAATGTCGGTGAACCATAACGTTACGAACTGTACCCGCTCTTCCTGAACGGTTTGCAAGACTTCAGTTGCCGTGACCATTTTCCATCCTCTTGATCCGGATCTTCGGTTGCGATGTCAAGTATAAGTGGTGGTGAAGCGCTTCGAACACTGACGAGATAGCCAAAAATATCATCCAGTATTCATTTTCTTTCACCAGTTAACTATCCAAAATACCCCATCGCCGAAGCAATGCATCCACCGCCAAGATATAGCTATGCCAGCCGAATCCGGCAACTTGGCCCAAGCAGACCCCCGACAAAACCGACTTGTGTCGAAACTGCTCCCGCCCATGTATGTTTGAAATATGGACCTCAATCACTGGCAATTCGATAGCGGTTATAGCGTCACACAACGCGATTGATGTGTGAGCGTAGGCTCCCGGATTAAAGACAACGCCGTCTGCCCAGCCGCGCGCTTCGTGCAGTCGGTCGATCAACTCCCCTTCGTGATTCGACTGTTTGGCAACCAACTCCGTTCCATGCAGCTCAACATGTCGCTCGATCGCGCCATTGATATCGTCTAGCGTCATATTGCCATAAATCTCCGGCTGCCGCGTACCCAGCAGGTTCAAATTGGGACCGTGTAAAACCAAAATTCGCTTTGACATATTCTTATACGCCCTTCGTCACAAGACCGCCAATATCTCTTCTTTGGGCAATCCCTCAACAACTGTCGCTTCCCCAAATGCCTTTAGCAATACAAAGCGCGACTTGCCGGCCTTCCACTTCTTGTCAGTCGACATCGCCGCGTACCATTCCTCGGGATCCAGGTCAATATCAACCGGTAAGCCAATTCTCTCAAATGTAGAAACGACTTGCTGAACCAACGGCTGTTCAATTAGCCCGCGTTTGCACGACAACTGTACCGCTTTGCAAATGCCGATGGCGACCGCTTCGCCATGCGGGACATTGTATTGCGTCACTTTTTCGATCGCGTGCGCGAAGGTATGTCCCAGGTTGAGGTGGGCGCGGATACCCTGCTCGTAGGGATCTTCTTCGACCACCTCAATCTTCACCTGAATCGCTTGTCGCAGCAGACTTAGCAAGTGTTCTTTTTCCCAAATTTCGGGATCCAACAGCGCCGGTCGCGAAATCAAGCCGTGTTTGATCACTTCCGCCATGCCGCATCGCCACTGCAGCGGCGGCAAGGTCTGCAAAACGTCAGGATCTACCAGCACCGCATCAGGCTGTTTGAAGGCGCCAATCAAGTTTTTGCCCTGCGGCAGGTCAAATCCGCCCTTTCCACCCACGCTCGAATCCACCATGGCAAGTAGCGTGGTCGGCACTTGAATTAAGCGGATCCCCCGCATATAGGTCGCGGCGACGAAACCGGCCATATCGCCAAGAACGCCGCCGCCAAGCGCAATCATGGTCGTGTCGCGGTCGGCGCCAAGTGCGAGCATCTCATCGTATACTTTGGAAACCGTCTCCAGGTTCTTGAATTCTTCGCCATCCCTTACCGATATAATGTCGGCATTGGGCAATCGACTAGCCAAGGCCTCGGCATAAAGCGGAGCGACCGTCTCGTTGGTCACGACAACCACATGACCGCGCAAACGAAGCGGTTCAATGTTTCGATTTATGTCGCCAAGAATGCCTCGGTCGATCCAAATGTCGTAGCCACCGCCCGGCGTTCTTACATGCAACCGTCCAGCACACATTTCGACGATTTCGCAAACGATCTCATCAACTGTTTTGCCCGATGTCTCGATCTGATTTTTAATCTGGGCATAAGCCGACCGTCGCTTTTCCAATAGCGCTTGCCAGTTGGCGGCCAGGGGCCGGTTCTCAGTTTCGGCCAGTCGCGCGCTGATCTCGGCCTTGCTGGCGTTCAAGCAAATCAACTTTCCTGTCTGTCCCAACAAACCGCGCGTCTCCACACAGACAAGCGTCCCGCCGCCGGTCGCAATAACCAGGCTTGATTGCAAGGAAAGCTCGTGCGCCAAGCCACGTTCGACCGTGCGAAATATCGCTTCGCCGTGGCGCCTGAAGATCTCTGGAATCGACAAACCAAATCGTTCTTCAATGACGTCATCCATATCGATGAACTGTCGACCGAGCTTAGTCGCGACTAGCTGACCGACCGTCGACTTGCCCGTGCCCATGAAGCCCGTCAAAACGATGTTTTCCTGGCCGCTCATACGTCGTATCCGAAACGCCATTCGACATTGTCCATCGGCAGATCGCTCACTCTGTTGCGGCGTAAAGCCGCGAATCGGGGCCTCATTTCTTCGATACTGTCTCCACCGAGCTTTTCAAGCAGCGCGTCGGTCAATACGATCGCCATCATGGCTTCGCCCACTGGCACCGCCCGCGGCAAAGCACAGAAGTCGCTGCGTTCGTAAACGGTCATATTTGATGCGCCGCTCGCGAGATCGACGGAACCCGCGCCGCGCAGCATGGTCGATATCGGCTTCATCGCCACGCGCACAATGATTGGCTGGCCGGTAGTAATTCCACCTTCCAAGCCACCCGCGCGATTCGTCTGACGCGACAAATTGCCGTCGCCATCAACGGTGATTTCGTCGTGCACCTGTGAACCGCGTTTACCGGCATTCTCGAAAGCGCTGCCGATTTCGGCCCCCTTCATCGCTTGTATGCTGACCATCGCCGCAACCAGTTTGCCGTCCAGTTTACGGTCATAATGCACATGCGATCCCAAACCAGGTGGAACTCCACGGGCGACAACTTCGAAGACGCCACCCAGCGTATCTTTGTCGATCTTGACCTGCCGGATAGCCGCGTGCATGCGCTCGGCAGCAGCCGGATCGGGGCAACGAACATCGTTGTCCTCGTTGCGGGCAATTCGCTCTTCCAAAGGCATGGAGGCGAGATCCGCCTTGACATCCCCCAATTGACTAACGTATCCATCAATTGAGATTCCGAATTCGCCCAGGAAGCGTTTGCATATCCCGCCGATGGCGACACGCATGGTTGTTTCGCGGGCGCTGGCGCGTTCCAGCGAAAGTCGCAGTTCGCGATAGCCATATTTGATTGCGCCGGTCAAATCCGCGTGCCCCGGTCGCGGCGTCGTGATCGGCGTAATATCGCGTTCCTTCCAGCTTTTGAAGTCGCGATTCTGGACATGCAGCGCGATAGGAGCGCCCGTCGTCATGCCGTTCATGACGCCCGAGGTGATGACGATCTTGTCTTTTTCGATCTGCATGCGTCCACCGGAACCGTAGCCCTTCTGGCGCCGGCGCAAATCTCTGTTGATATCTTCCACCGAGAGCTGCAAGCCAGCGGGCATGCCTTCCAGAATTGCAGTCAAGCCCGGTCCATGGCTTTCGCCCGCGGTGAAAAATCGAATAGGCATGTCGGTTTAGTCCTTGACCTCGATTGTGTTTCTCTCTTTAACAATTACTTCACCAGCGGCAGCAGCCATCTAGCGTCCTCGCAGCCATTCCCGCTGGTTACTCGTCGTCCGCTCGCTCCAGAGCCGCTTGCGCCGCGCGGTACATCACATCAATCGGCGGCGCGACACCGGTCCACATTTCGAAAGATAGCGCGCCTTGCCGCACCAACATACCCAAGCCACCAATTGCCCTGCCGCCGTGTGCGATACACTGCTGCATAAGCGCAGTATTCGCGGGTCGGTAAACCGTGTCATACACCGTCACGCCATCAGGAAACGGTACGCCGTGAATCCAGGGTGACTGATTAACATGTGGATGCAAGCCCACTGACGTGCAGTTGACGATCAGCGACATGCCCCAGTCCGCGGCTTCATCCAAGGTCATGACAGCGATACCGTCTATGGCAGCTGCGCTTTGCAGGTCCGCAACCAAGCGCTCGGCCCGCGTCTTGGTGCGATTGACAACCGCCAATTGGGCGCCTTCCCGCGCCAGGCCATAGATCACCGCCCGCGCCGCGCCCCCAGCCCCCAACACCAAAACCCGCTCGTTCGCGATCGGGACGTCGTTCGCCTGTAAATCGTTGACAAGACCATCAGCATCGGTATTGGTTCCGCTATTTTTCCTAAAGTCAACTGTATTGACCGCGCCTATGGCCCGCGCGATTTCATCGGGCCGTACCAGTTCCATCATGGCTTCCTTGTGTGGCACCGTCACGTTGATGCCGATATAGCCATGGTTCTTTGGCTCCTGGACACCGTAGCGCAAGATATCGGGCGGTATCGACATGGCGTCGTAGAGCCAGTCCGACATGCCCAGGGCTTCAAAAGCCGCGTTATGCATGACCGGGCTCAAGCTGTGTTCTATAGGAAAGCCGATTACGCCTACCCTGTTTTTTGCCACGGTTGCACCTGCAAGCCGAAGAATTCCGGTCTTCGGCTTGTCTTACTGCTTCGAGAGATTTGCGCCGCAGGCCAAAAGTGTCTCGGCGAAACCTGGAAAAGAATCTCCAACACAAGCCGCATCTGTAACGACGGTTTCGCCCGACGCGACCATACCGGCGATAGCCATGCTCATCGCGATTCGGTGATCGTCGTGTCCGACCACGTCGGCGCCAGTCAAGCTTTGCGCGCCAACAATCCGGAAGCCGTCTTCACGTTCCTCAATCTCGGCGCCCATTTTACGCAGCTCTCCCGCCATCACCGCGATGCGGTCCGTCTCTTTCACGCGCAACTCGCGCGCATCCCGTACAATCGTCTCGCCTTCGGCACTTAATGCGGCAACCATCAGAATCGGGAACTCGTCTATCATGCGCGCGACCATATCGCCGCCGATCTCGATGCCCTTCAGCGCGCTGGTCTTGACCTGGATATCGCCAATCGCTTCTCCCGCTTCGATGGTCTGATACGTTGTGCAAATGTCGGCATCCATCTCTTCCAAGACATCCAACAGTCCCGTTCGCGTCGGATTCAAATTGACTCCCGTGATCGTCAAATCACTGTCCGGCGTCAACAATCCCGCCACCAGCAAAAAAGCCGCCGAGGAAAAATCGCCGGAAATTGTCAGATCGAGCGGTTCGAGCTTATCCGGCGGATACAAGGTCATCTTGTTCGGATTCTCCTCGTCGAAGTCAATCCACACACCCATGGACCTCAGCATTCGTTCGGTGTGATCGCGTGTTGGGCCTGGTTGAATCACCGTAGTCGGGCCTTCCGCAAAGAGAGCCGCAAGCAAGACCGCGCTTTTCACTTGGGCGCTAGCCACAGGCATTTCGTAAGTGATGCCGCGCAGTTCGGAGCGCTGGATTGTCAAAGGGCAGCATCCGTCCGCCGTGTCGATGTCAGCGCCCATGGCTCTTAAAGGCGCCGTGATCCGTTTCATTGGCCGTCGTCGCAGTTGTACGCTGCCGTCCAATATGCTGGGAAATGGCTGCCCGACCATGATGCCGGCCAACAAGCGAATGCCGGTCCCGGCATTCATCAGATTAAGCGCTTGATCCGCCTGGCGCAATTCGCCGCCGTGAATCGTCAAGGTATTGGCATCGTGACGCTCGATTTTGGCGCCCAAGTCTTGCATCGCGCCTAGTGTCGCTTCTGTGTCGCCAGCCGCCAACCAATTGCGAATATGCGAACTGCCTGCAGCGATTGACCCTAACATGGCTGCGCGATGCGAAAGCGACTTATCGCCCGGCACCGACGTGCTGCCAACCAGCTTTCCTCCAGGAGATATCATGAGTTCGCTGTGTCTACCGTCTGTTTTCATAATTCGTTGTCCATTCCTTACGCGCACGTCGAATCGGCTGCAGTGATTGGCTCAATCGCTGATCGTCGCCCGCGATCAACATCGTCTCCAGCATCGCCAGCTGCATACGAAACTGCGCCAGCAATATGGCAACAGCCTTTGTATTGGTACTCAAAATGTCGCCCATCATCGTCACATCGCTGGCCGCCAGACGACTGGTATCGCGGAATCCGCCCGCCGCCAGTTCCCAGTAGGCGCTGTCTTGCTCCGCCTGATTGGCGATCGTCGCCACCAAGGTCGCACTCAACAGATAAGGCAAATGACTGATGCCGGCCACGATCTGATCGTGCCTCTCCGCTTCCATCTCGATAGGCAAAGCGCCCAGCGTCTCCACCAACGATATGGCCCGAAGCCGCGCCGCCGGTGTGGTACGACGAGATGGACATAAAACAAAAGGATGATTCTGATATAGAGCGCGATCGGATTCTTCGATACCCCCGTTTTCCTTGCCGGTCATGGGATGGCCGCCCACCGCGTTGACGCCAATCGGCAAGTCAGCCATGGCGTCAACGATATCCTGCTTGGTGCTGCCAAGATCGACAACAAGCGTGTTCGACCGCAAATACGAACCGATACGCATCTGCAGCATCTCAACGATGACCCGTACCGGCGCGGCGAGAATCACAACATCCGCGTGGTTCACGCCTTCAAACAGATCGTCGGTCGCAGAGTCGACAAATCCTTGCTGAAGCGCGTACGACCGGGTGGCCTCGCAAGAGTCTATACCCGTGACGTGATCGGCATGATCGCGCAGCGCTAGGGCCAGCGATCCGCCCATCAGCCCCATGCCGACAATCGAAAGATGACGCGCCCGAAAACTAGATGCGATCATGTCCTGTCCGCCTCGCCCTAAAGATGCAAATCCGGGCGCAATTGCGCCGCATCGTGCAAAAACACATGCCGAATATCCTCAACCGACTTGTCGGTGTTCCAATGAATCAGCACGCGCACACAGAGCGGCAATCCACCGTCAACATCCGCTTCAACAAAGCCCATCAGCGCTGTGCGTGTCCAACCGATCATGCGCGCCGCCTTGGCCGGATAGGCGGCCGTAATATCCGGCGTCGCCGTGAATAGGACACTGGCCACGTCGTCTTCTTTGATTCCGTTGCGCTCGATCATCGATCGCAGCAATTCGACTGTGGCATCCAGGATGGCGGCCTCTGTATTCTCCTCGACCGTTGTAGCGCCACGCACTCCTCTAATCATTGATCGCATACTCCCTATCAAACAAAAAAGGCGCCGAGTATTTCACTCTGCGCCTCGATGATTGTCCTAATCGACTTGATCTTCAGTTGCCAGCGCGAAACACCCCAACCCGGTCTATGCAGTTTGGGAAGTAATAATAGTCGAACAATGTCGTTGTCGCCAGCCTACCGTTAATCATAGTCGACGCTCGCGCCTCGCGGTATCGGATACGACTTGTATCTCGTTGATATGCTTCTCCAGTTGATGTCGCTCGCATTGTTGCCACGGCAGACGATTCGGTTGGCGTTGCTCGCGCTGATATGAATCTCAACGCTAGGAGCCGTGAACTTGCGCCCGACATCACTCTTGAAGTGACTCTGCCCAACGAACTTTAGCGTATTTGGGATCTGCTGTCCATTGCGAATCGCGCAGATGACCTTGAATACGACCTCGTTGGCGATTGACTCGTTAGGGACGAAGGGCCATGGTTTGAGGTCATATTCGATTGTTGTGACACTGTTGCTGACTTTGATGTCGAGAATACGGATGTCATCGGTATGACGAGAAACAAGCGAACGGATCGTGCGGGCATCCAGTCCAAGTTTGGGCGCAGAGGTCGGAGTAGCTCGAACGGTCGAAGTGCTGGAAACGGAGCCACCGCTTTTGCTGCCTTCTGTTACTGGCAAAGACATTACATCTCCGTCAGCCTCAATTAGTTTGCCGTTTACCCAGCCGGCCTCGACTTGAAGCCAATCACCCTTTTCAGTGCGACCAATTGCAAGTGCTTCTTCGCCCCGATTAATCCGAGCAATGAAATTGCCCCTGCTGTAGGTCGGCAAACTTCTAACAGTGGCACTCGCAGGATGTTTCGGCGTGATTTTGATTCCAGCAGCAGGGATCGGCAATCGCATAAGGGCACCGCTGGTTACAACAGAATCGACGGAAATCCAGCCGGTGGGGATTTCCAGCCACGAGCCATCTTCAGTGCGGCGCAAGGCAAGTGTTTCTTCGCTTTTCTGAAGGCTTCCAACAATGTCAAAGTTTTTCCCTGCTCCGGCAAATACACTCAACTCGGATGAAGCTGTCACAGAAACGATAGTTGCTACCGGCAAGGTCATCAGGTCGCCGCTGATATCCATTGCGCGCGCGAGATGGATCCAGCCCGCTGGCGTCTTAACCCAGTCGGCATCTGCCGTGCGTTCATAGGCGAAGGCTTGGGCGCCGCGCGAGAAGATCTCCAGTACTTCGGCCTCCCAGGTCGGCGCGCTGAGAATGGCCGCGTTCTTAGCGGCCGTGACCGTGATACTCGAGAAACTAACCGGCAGCGCCATGGCATCACCGTCGAAATCGACTTCATTCGCGAGAATCCAGCCTTTGGGCGTCTCTAACCAGGTTCCGTCATGATTCCTGCCAATCGCGATTGTCAACTTCCCCTTGGTCACGGTCTCAGTTCTGCCGAAACTGCCATCTGGACCACCGCGCAGATCGAGATTGGCTATGGCCTGCAATGTGACTGCGCTTGCCGTCTGACGTAGTGTCAAAATATCGCCGTCGGCAGCGACATTCCGCGCATTCACCCAGCCGTCTGATGTCTGTAACCAAGTGCCGTCAGCGTCCCTGCCAAAAGTCTGCAGTTCTTCACCGCTCCTAAAGATGCCCAGAACATTTGAATAGAAGTCTGGTTTGCTGTGCAACGCTAGGTTCTGTTTCGCAAGGATTGTAATTTCTGACGTGCCAGTATCCTGTCCAAGTGTAATTACACTGAACATCATTTGCAGAACGAAAACAAAAACAATGATGGGCTTGTGCATATTATGACTTTCCTAATAGCCTGTGGTCATTGGTAGCTGGTGGAAGTCTAAAACAGATTGCCAAAGCCGTCAAGAAAAGAGCGTTTTAAAGTCAGGGCAATCGCATCAAAATCACTGTGCATCAATATGCGAATTATTGAAAAGATAAATCGACCACAGAGACACAGAGGCACAGAGGCACAGAGAACAGCATCTATGTGATAAAGATTCAGTCGTATTTCTGCAATAAATGAGAGATCAGGGCAGATTCCTTTCGACGTTGGTAGCAGATTTGGAGATGGTTCACCTTGTAATGGTCTTAAACTCGGTGCCCTCGGTGTACTCGGTGGTGAAATTTTGCACTGAATACAGACCTGCACTTTTGATACGATTGCCCTGGTTCTAAAGTGCCCCTCTCATCGACCCCGACAACTCCCGCACGGCATCAACACTCTCGCCACCCGCCCGGACCAGTGCCGAACCGACGATAAAGCCATCCGTCAACGCGCTGACCTGCCGCGCATGTTCAGGTGTGCTGATGCCAAAACCCAGAACCAGCGGCTTGTCCGTCCGTGAGCGCAAACGCGCGATGAAGTCGGTCAAATTGGCCGGCAGTTGCGCCCGCGCGCCGGTTATCCCCGTCAACGAAACGACATAAATAAAGCCGGTCGCGTGCTTGGTCGCCATGTCAATTCGCCGGTCATTGCTGGTCGGCGCCAGGAAGAAAACCAGCGCCAGTCCCTCGCGCGCGCATGTCTCCGCAAACATCGCCGCTTCCTCCGGCGGCAAATCCGGCACGATCAAGCCATCGGCGCCCGCTTCACGCGCATCGCGCACAAACTGATCGGTTCCATAAGCCACCAGGGGATTGGCGTATCCCATCATCAGCATCGGCTGTGAAATGCCCTTTGCCCGTAGAGTCCGAACTGCCTCGAGGCACCCCCGCACCGTCGTACCGTTCTCCAGCGCGACCTGCGTCGCCGCCTGAATCGTGGGACCATCCGCGATGGGATCACTGAAGGGGATGCCGATCTCGAAGCCATCCACGCCTTCGTCAGCCATGGCTTCGATCGCGCCCAGCGACTTTTGATAAGTCGGATAGCCGATGGGGAAATACGGCAAAAACGCCGCGCGACCTTGAGAACGCGCGGACGCAAACATCTTATCCAGGGCGGCCAGCCCGTGAAGCTTTCGTACTTTCGTCATTTAAGGTTTCTACTCCCGTTGCGGCCTTAACTAGTAGCCCAGGACGCTAATGACCGTATCGAGATCTTTGTCGCCGCGCCCGGAAAGATTGACCAGCAAAACACTGTCTCTAGGCATTGTTGGCGCACGCTTGATTGCTTCGGCAACCGCATGTGAACTTTCCAAAGCCGGGATAATGCCTTCTGTTTTGCTCAATACCTGGAACGCTTCCAAGGCTTCTTGATCTGTCGCCATGGTGTAAAATGCCCGTTCCATCTGCCGTAAGTGGGCGTGCTCCGGACCGACCGAGGGATAATCCAGACCTGCCGAGATACTGTGCGTTTCCATGATCTGCCCGTCGTCGTTCTGCATGACGTAGGAGCGGGTCCCGTGCAAGATCCCGGGACGGCTGATATCCAGGTCGGCAAAGCGCGCGGCATGTTCGCGGCTTTCGATGCCGTGCCCGCCCGCTTCCACGCCGATCAGTTCCGTGCCTTCGTCATCGCGGAAAGCGTGAAACAAGCCAATGGCATTGCTGCCGCCACCGACGCAGGCGATACAAGCATCGGGCATTTGACCCGCCATCTCTTGAATCTGTTCGCGCGCCTCGATGCCGATGACGCTTTGGAAGTCGCGGACCATCATCGGATAGGGATGCGGTCCCAGCGCCGAACCTAATAGATAGAATGTCGTGCCAACATTGGTTACCCAGTCGCGCATGGCTTCGTTGATGGCATCCTTGAGCGTACGACTGCCGCTTTCGACCGGTATCACTTCCGCGCCCAGCAATTTCATGCGGAATACGTTGGGTTGCTGCCGTTTGATATCCACCGTGCCCATGTAGACATGACATTCGAGACCGAGCAAAGCCATGGCGGTCGCTGTGCCAACGCCATGTTGTCCGGCGCCCGTCTCGGCAATGATACGCTTTTTGTCCATGCGTTTCGCAAGCAGACCCTGACCCAAGGCGTTATTGATCTTGTGCGCGCCCGTATGCGCCAAGTCCTCGCGCTTAAGATAGATTTGCGCGCCGCCGAGCCTTTCGCTCAAGCGCCGCGCATAGCTGACCGGCGTTGGCCGTCCAGTGTAGGTGCGCTGCAAATAGGCAAGTTCTTGGTGAAACGCTGGATCTGCGATCGCTTCAGCGTAAGCCGACTCCAACTCGTCAAGAGCTGGAATGATCGTCTCCGGCACAAAGCGCCCGCCGAACTCACCAAAATATCCGCGCTCATCCGGCAGGTCAGTGAGGTCCGTGCGTATATATGGTTCAGTCATGTTCGCGCATCCTCGGCTGTTTCATATGTGTAAATGTTTTTCCCCGGCGAAATACCTACGCGCAAGTATCAGCGCTTTCAAGGCATACCGGTCAACGCTGGGAATGAAGTCGTCAGCGCTTATGGCTACGCGATCCGCTTCCAAGCCGACTGCTTCAACCATGACGCATTCGACCTCACCCGCAAGCAAGCTCACGCCCGTATCCAGCGGCAATCTTATTAATCCCTTGACCTCTTCTTTTCTATAATCATATTCCGCCAGAGGTTGATTGCATTCATATAAGAAAACATGACTGATTTGACAGTCCACCATATCACGGTATCGCGAGATACCAAGACGGCGTCCAAGTGGAACCAGATCTTCGAATTTGACGCACAAGCCCAACTCTTCTTCAATTTCGCGAATGCCGTCGGCTACGCTTTCACCGGCCTCCAAATGTCCTGCTGCGCTAATATCAAGTTTGCCGGGATACATGTCCTTGTCATCAGCTCTCATTTGCAAGATCACGAATGCGTCCCGACTAGGCTCACGCCCGATCACCCAGCAATGAAAGACCTGATGCCAGTCGCCATCACGATGTACCGCCTCACGCGACTTTACGCCAATATGGCGCAAGGATTCGTCATAGATGTCGAATACTTCTGTCACCGAGCGTTCCTCACTTCCGCAATGAATGCGCGAACCATGCCGTCGTCTTTGAAACCCGGTGTTCCGGCTTCGACTCCGCTGGCGACATCCACGCCCCAGGGCCGAATCGCCCGCACACGCTCGGCAACATTCTGCGGGTTCAGGCCTCCGGCCAACATCAGCCGCGGCACCGCATCCCGTACCGCCAGCGCCACCTCAATGGCCGCTGTCTCACCAGTGCCGCCATACAGCTTGGGATTGAAAGCATCCAACAGCAGGGACGGCGCCATGCCCTCCTCAGGCAGTGCATTAACAAAGCGCGCGGCGTCAGCCAGCGAATCCTCGGCAGTCTGAGAACGAATCCCTTTGAATGCGATATCCCTTATTTCCTCCAATGTATCCGGGGTTTCATCACCGCTGAGCTGAGCGCAATCAAGACCGACCGACGAAACCACGTCGCGAATTCTGTCTGCCGATTCGTTGACGAAGACACCAACCAATACCGGACACCGGTCGCGCAAACTTGCCCGCAGCCGCTTAACAAGATCGCTTGCAGTTTCCGTGTCAATGAATCGAGCCGTCTTTTGATAAAAGTTCAAGCCGATCAGGTCGGCGCCAGCTTCGGCAACCATCAGCGCGTTTTCATAGGACCTGACACCGCAGATTTTGACCTTAGTCATCGGAGCCTCGACGCTGCCCACTCAACTCGCGCAGCAGGCTCACCATGTCGGGAGCTTTGACCAGCGATTCGCCAACCAAGATGGCATCCGCGCCGGACGCCCCCATTTTTCGTACATCCGCTGCGTCGCGGATACCGCTCTCCGCAACCAGAACCACGTCGTCTTCTACCATCCCGGCGAGTCGCGCGGTCGTCTCGAGATCGACGTCAAAGGTCTTCAGATCACGATTGTTGATGCCGATGAGTTTGGCGCCCAGCTTCAATGCGCGTTCCATCTCGACTTCGTTATGTACCTCGACCAGAGCAGACATGCCGCAGTCAATCGTCAGCGCATGAAGTTCTTGCAATTGCCAGTCAGCATGGGCCGCGACAATCAGCAAGATGGCATCGGCGCCGGCTGCCCGTCCCTCGTAGACTTGAAAGGGATCAATGATGAAGTCCTTGCGCAACATTGGAACATCCACCGCTTCCCGCACCGCGCGCAAGTATCGCAAGCTGCCCATAAAAAAGTCTTCGTCGGTCAGCACGGATATCGCCGCCGCGCCATTGTGCGCGTAAGTCGCCGCCATCATCACCGGAGCGAAGTCATCTGTCAGCAGACCTTTGCTCGGCGAGGCGCGTTTGACCTCGGCAATCAAGGTGACTTTGTCCTTTCGCAAGGCCCTGATCATATCGCGTGGCGAAAAAGGAACAGACTCTGACTCGGCCCGCATTTCGAAAAGCGATTGCTCGGACTTGCGCTGGGAAACTTCCTCCACTTTTCTCGCGAGGATTCGGTCCAGGACCGTGTCTGTCGTGACAAAAGGTGAACTCATGACGCCAGGCTTTGACTTAACTCAATTAGCTGATCAAGTCTTTCGATAGCCTTGCCACTGTCGATGGCCTCTCGCGCAACTTCTAGGCCGTCCGCAATCGAATCCATCCGGCCGGCAGCCATGATCGCCGCGCCGGCATTAAGCAGCACAACGTCGCGTTTGGCGCCGCTGTCTTCTCCCGCTAGCACCGAACGAAGGATGGCGGCGTTGGTGGGCGCGTCATCGCCTTTGAGGTCGGTAATGTGGGCAGTATGGAATCCAAGTTCAGTTGGGTCGACGTCAATGTGCACGATCTTGCCGTCTTCTTGCAAATAACTGATGCGATTGGGTCCGGTCGTGGTCAATTCGTCCAAACCACCGTAGCCGTTCACCACCATCGCCGACTTGGACCCTAAAGCGCGCAACACTTGCGCCAGCAAATCGGTCAATTCCGGCGCAAAGACACCCATCAACTGTCGTTGCGCCCCGGCCGGATTGGTCAGTGGACCGAGGATGTTGAAGATGGTACGGATGCCCAATTCGCGCCGCGGTCCAATCGCGTGGCGCATGGCGGGGTGCAGCTTTACCGCAAACAGGAAACCGATACCTATGTTATCGACGCATTTGCCGACTTGTTCGGGGCTGAGATCCAGATTAACTCCCAACTCCGCCAGTACATCCGCGCTCCCACATTTGCTGCTGGCGGCGCGATTGCCGTGTTTGGCTACAGGAATACCGGCCGCAGCCGCCACGAACGCTACCGTAGTACTGATGTTGAAGGTACCGGACTTGTCTCCGCCAGTTCCGCAAGTATCGAGAAGATCACCGTCTACGTTAGTCGGGACCGTGCTGGCCGCAGAGCGCATGGCACGCGCGCTGCCCGTAATCTCCTCAATGGTCTCGCCTTTCATACGCAAGGCCATCAAATACGCGCCGATTTGCGCCTCGCTGGCGTCGCCGCTCATGATTTGCCGCATGACCGTTTCCGCCTCGTCAGTATGCAAATGCGCATAGCGGCTGAGTCCATCAATTGCGCTTTGAATATCGTTCATTGCCATTGTCGGCTCCTCTTGGCTGTTTACTGTTCGAGCGTCTTTAAGGGCTGATACTGTAGAAAATTGCCCAGCATTTTCATACCGTAACCCGTCAAGATACTTTCTGGATGAAACTGCACGCCGATAACCGGATACTGCTTGTGTCGGAGTCCCATGATCTCACCGCTGGCTGTCCGCGCGGTTATCATCAGGCAGTCGGGCAAACTCTCTTCTTCCACGATCAAGCTGTGATAGCGCGTCGCCTCGAAGGGATCGGGTATTTCGCCGAAGATTGTGTCTTCCCGATGATAGATCATGCTGGTCTTGCCATGCATCAACTCCGGCGCATGCACAACCTTGCCACCGTATGCTTCGCCGATGGCTTGATGCCCCAGGCACACGCCCAGCAAGGGGAATTGCGCACCCAATTCCCGTATCACTTCCAGCGAGACACCCGCGTCGCATGGGTAGCCTGGACCCGGAGAAATCACAATGCGATCCGGCTCTAACGCGCGTATCTCGTCCACAGTGATTTTGTCGTTGCGGTAAACAGTCAAGTCCGCGCCCAGTTCGCCTAATTCCTGCACGATGTTATAAGTGAAACTGTCATAATTGTCGATCACAAGGATCATCTTCGCTTCCATTCAAAATTCCCCGTATCTGGCATGTCAAGGATGTCGTGCGTCACATCAGCCCGTCTTCGGCATATTTGACCGCTTCAAACACCGCCTTGGCCTTGTTGATGGTCTCATAAAATTCGGCCGTTGGATTGCTATCGGCAACGATCCCGCCGCCCGCCTGCACACTGATGGTTCCGTTTTGCATTAGCAGCGTGCGAATGGTGATGCACATATCCATCGAGCCGTCGAAACTGAAGTAGCCGACCGCCCCACCGTAGGGTCCACGCCGCGTCTCTTCCAACTCTTCGATGATCTCCATCGCCCGCACTTTGGGCGCCCCACTGAGGGTCCCGGCCGGAAAGGTCGCGCGCAGCAAATCAAAGGCGTCCATATTCTCTCGGATGATTCCCTCGACCTGGCTCACAATATGCATTACATGCGAGTAGCGTTCGATATCCATCATCTTGGTAACTTTGACGGTGCCGTAGTCGCAAACACGCCCCAGGTCATTGCGTCCCAAGTCAACCAGCATCACGTGCTCGGCCCGTTCTTTGGGATCGTTCAACAATTCTTCCCCTAATGCCTGGTCTTCTTGCTCGTTGACACCGCGCCGCCGTGTCCCCGCCAGCGGCCGATTGTACGCGATGCCATCTTCCAGGCGAACCAGCATCTCCGGCGACGCGCCGACCAAGGTCAAATCGTCGCTAAATTCCAGTAGAAACATGTACGGCGAAGGATTGGTAGCGCGCAAGGCGCGATAAATCTGCAAGGGAGTCGCCATCGTCTGCCTGCTGAAGCGCTGCGCCAGCACAATTTGAAAGGCGTCGCCGTCACGGATGTAGTCTTTTGCCTTGCGGACTCGGTCTTCGTGCACATGTTGTTCAACGTTTGACACCGGATCCACGTAGTTGTAGTCCGCTGGCGTCGCGTACGCCTGATGTGGCATGGGCTTCGCCAAAGCCTCGACGATTTCATCAATACTGGCGATTGCCCTCTCATAGGCGGCGTCGGGATCGTGGTCCGTATTGTGCGCATTTGCCAGCACGATCAGTTGATGTTTGGCGTGATCAAAGATGACCAGCGTATCCGGCAACATGAATGCGACTGTCGGTACCCGCAGGTCATCGGACGCGGTCGCCGGCAAATCCTCGAAGTAGCGCACGATGTCATAGGACATATAGCCAACGGCGCCGCCAACCAAGCGTGGCAATCCTTCGAGCGCAACCGGCCTCACATGGTCAAAATGACCTTTGATGACATGCAGCGGGTCTTGGTCCTCGGGCATGGGATAGCTCGTCTTTCGGCCGTCGCGCTCGAAGTGGACCACATCGTCCTTGACGACCAAAACACCTTTGGGATTAACACCGATAAAGGAATAACGACCAACTTGTTCGCCACCTTCGACGCTCTCCAGCAAGAATGCCGGTTTGTCCGCTTCTTTCAGCTTCATATATACCGAGACCGGCGTCTCCAAGTCGGCAAGAAGCGTACGGTAGACCGGCACATGGTCGCCCTTTTCAAAGTGGGCGTGGATTTCTTCGCGCGTCGGCTTGATGTCTTTTCGCGCTATGTTTGTCGCATTGAGCATCGACCTGCTCCCCCCTAAAATCAAAAAAACCCGAATCATCCATTCAAGGACGAGAAGGGTTCCCGCGGTACCACCTTGATTATCTGCCCACGGCAGATCGCTTTGCAGATACAGATCTCTCGATCGATATCCTGCGCCTAGATAACGGAGCGCTCACCGTCGCAAGCTACTTGGCCTCCCTTTCACCTGCGCAACTCCCCAGTCCATTCCGCATCATTGGTTGTCTCGCATTCACAGCCACTAGCGATTCTCTTTACACCACGATGATACGTACTACTCTGGTTCACAGTCTTTCGTTTGATATTCAATTGCCATCATGCTAACGTGTCGGGCAAGTTGTGTCAAGCGCCTGTGTCTGCTAAGAAACAAATCTCCTTTGTCCATGCGCAAAGATTTGATATACTTAGCCCGAATATGCGTTCTAAAAACTAACCTAACGCGGGAGCAAGAATTGAGCCTTAGCAATAGAGATATCGCCAACATTTTTGAGCGTTGCGCCGACATGCTGCAGATCCGCGGTGACAATATTCATCGCGTCTTGTCGTACCGGCGCGCAGCCGAGACTATTCGAATGGTTCCGCGCGATTTGCGCGTGATTTCCGCAGAAGGCGGCTTAACTGACCTCAGCAATATTGGCAAAACGATCGCTGCCAAGATCGACGAAATGCTCGAGACCGGCGATCTGGATTTCTACAACCGCCTGAAGTCGGAGGTCCCGGAAGGCCTGGTCGATATCATGCATATCAACGGCGTTGGACCAAAGAAGGCGAAGCTTTTCTGGCAACAGTTGGACATCACAGACCTTGAACAGTTGCGGGCAGCAGCGGCCGCCGATCAGTTGGCCGGACTGCCCGGTATGGGCAAGAAGAGCCAGCAGAAGATTATTGATGGCATTGAGGCCTTGTCGCGACAAACCGGACGCGCTTCAATCGGCGACGCCCTCCCGGCAGCGCAACAGATTCTCGACCTGTTGCTGGCATTGCCGGATGCGCAAGCGGGAGCGCTCGCCGGCAGTATCCGCCGTGGACGTGAAACGATCGGCGATGTCGACATCCTCATTGCCAGCGACAACGCCGCGCCCGTCATGGACTGCTTCGTCGGCATGGAAAACGTCGCGAGAATCCTGGGGCACGGACCCACTAAAAGCTCGGTGGAATTGCTCTCAGGCTTGCAGGTTGATGTGCGAGTCCTGGAGAAGGCGCGTTGGGGAACAGCACTCAACTATTTCACGGGCAGTCTGGCGCATAACGTCAAAATGCGACAGATCGCGCTGGACCAGGAACTAAGCCTAAACGAACACGCACTGAGCCCGGTGGACGACCACAACGTAATAATCGAGTCCGCGCCCAAGATTCTCTGCGACAGCGAAGAGAAGGTCTATACGACCTTGGGTATGCAATACGTCCCGCCGGAATTGCGCGAGGATACCGGAGAGATCGAAGCAGGTCAAAACCACCAGCTGCCAAATCTGATCACGAGAGCGGATATCGTCGCCGACTTGCACATGCATACCACCGCTAGCGACGGCAAGAACTCGATCCGCGAAATGGCGGAAGCGTGTATCATGCGCGGCCACAAATACATAGTGATCACCGATCACTCGCGCAGCCTGGGTATCGCCAACGGTCTCACAATTGAGCGTCTGCTGGCACAGGTGGACGAAGTTCGCCAGGTCAACGATGCGCTAGGCGACGAGATCCAAATCCTTGCTGGTAGTGAGGTTGATATCCGCGCCGATGGCAGCCTCGACTTTCCCGATGATATCTTGGCGCAATTGGATTTCGTGATCGCGTCCCTGCATGTTGGCTTACAACAGAAGCGCGAGCAAGTCACGACGCGCTTGCTGAGCGCCATCAACAATCCCCATGTGGATATGATCGGGCATCCCTCAGCGCGGCAGTTCCCCAACCGAGAAGCGGTAGACGCCGACTGGGATGTCGTGCTGAGCGCAGCCAGTGAGAACAAAACAATCTTGGAGATCAACGCCAATCCGCTGCGTCTCGATCTTAAGCCGGAATTGGCTCGCCTCGCCAAGGATATGGGTGTCTTGCTAGCCATCAACACCGATGCTCATCGCGTGGCACACCTCGACCTGATGGACTACGGGATTACCAATGCGCGACGCGGATGGGTTGAAGCGCGCCACGTCGTTAATACCTGGTCCTTCGAGCGATTCAGCGTCTGGATGAAAGACAAGAATCAGTAGGCGTTGCAGGTACCATGGTTGATCAATCGCCGCAATCCAGCATGTCTAGCAGCGCGCGTACCGATGCAAACCGGGCGAGCCAACTCGTTGATGGACCGCAATTGATTCAATCACGGCAGCCTTCTGGGCGACCGGCCCGGCTCCAGGCGCAGGCTGCCAACCCGCTTTACTTTCCATTGTGGTCGCTGGGATTTACACTGTTGTCCGTGCTAGTCTTGGCAGCAGGCGCGGTGCTGGTGCTGGTTTCCATGAGAGGCGGCAGTTTCCTGCCACAAGCCGAGCCAGTCATACAGATCGTGGCCGCCGATCCAGCCAGGATCAGCGAAGCGATCCAAGACGACGCCGATGCAGCCGATAATGAAGCGGCAATCAACAGTGTCGAGGTCGTAGTCGCTGAGCAAGCGCCCGCGGATCTTGCGATGGAGGGACCGATACTGCCAACAGTCGCGTTTATCCCGACGCCAGTTTCCATTACTGTCGGTGCCAATGTCGAAGTTGCGGGCGTGGGAAACCAGGAACTGAATATCCGTAATGTGCCTGGCTTAACCGGTAGCAAGATTCTCTTCCGCTCGCCCGAGGGATCGCTGTTTGATATCATTGGCGGTCCACAAGAGGCTGACGGCTTCAGTTGGTGGCATGTGAGAGACGCGCAATTTCAGTTGGAAGGCTGGGCAGTGGCGAATTATCTGCAAGTGACGTCATGAGTGACAGGATCCAAACTTGAGCCGAGAAATACAGCAGCGCATCGCCGACCTGAGCGAACAGCTCCATCAGCACATATATCGCTACTATGTATTGAACGCGCCGACGATATCCGATGCCGAATACGATGGTCTTTTCCACGAATTGCGGGATCTCGAGACCCAATACCCAGATTTCGCGACGCCCGTTTCGCCAACCCAACGCGTTGGATCAGATCTATCGGCGGATTTCCCCAAAGTGCCGCATCCTGCACCGATTCTGAGCCTGGCAAACGCCTTTGACGAAGCTGACTTGCGCGCCTGGGAAGAACGGAATCTACGGCTTTTGCCGGCTGGCGCTCGACTGGAGTATGTCTTGCAGCCCAAACTGGACGGCTTGTCAATTGTCATCACCTATGAAGACGGCCTTCTAACCCGGGCGGCGACCCGCGGCAATGGAGATCTGGGCGACGATGTCACTGCCAATGTCAAAACGATCCGCTCGGTACCCCTGCGCATCCCGATAAATCGCAGCCTTGGCAGCGCGCCGGAGCGACTGGTCGTCCGTGGCGAAGTGCTATTTCACAAGGACAGCTTTGAAGAGCTGAACAAAGAGCAGGCAGCTCAAGGACTTCCGCTTTACGTGAACGCCCGCAACACCGCTTCCGGCTCGCTCAAGCAAAAGGACAGTCGCGGGACAGCCAAGAGGAATCTCACTTCCTATATTTACAGCGTAGTTGATAGCAGCGGCATCGAACTAACCAGCGAATGGGAGACACTGCAGCGTCTACAGGAGCTTGGATTCAACATCATTGTTGATGCCCGACATTTTCATCAACTGGATAGCGTCATCGAGACCTTGCCCGGCTGGCTGGAGAGACGAAACGAATTGCCTTTCGAAATTGATGGCATGGTATTGAAGGTCGATGACCTGGCGCAAGCCCATGAACTGGGAGTCGTCGGCAAAGATCCGCGTGGCGCTGTTGCCTACAAATTCCCGGCCGAGGAAGCAGTCACCAAGCTGCTCGATGTCACCATCAATGTCGGTCGATCGGGCAAGGTTACGCCCACCGCACAGCTGGACCCCGTCTTCATCGGCGGCGTGACAGTCTCCAACGCCAGCCTGCACAACTACGATCAGATCGCCGCTCTGGACATCAGAAACGGTGATCATGTTGTTATCAAGCGCTCTGGTGATGTGATACCTTATGTCATTGGTCCGGTGACGTCCTCGCGTGATAATAGCGAGTCACCCATTCTGCCTCCCGAAGAATGCCCATTTTGCGCTACCAAGCTAATCCAGCCTGTTGGCGCGGTCGATTGGTTCTGCCCCAATCCCGCCTGCCCTGAACGTGTTTTGCGCACGCTGGAGTTCTTTGTTTCGCGCGGCGCTATGGATATCGAAGGAATGGGTCCACAGACCATTGAAGCCTTGATCAGAGAGCGATTGATAAGAGATGAAGCCGACATCTTTTATCTAACTGCCGAGCCGCTGCTCGCGCTGGAAGGTTTCGCCGACAAGAAAGTGGAAAACCTGATCGCTTCAATCACAACAGCCAAGATCCGTCCCTTTTCTCAGGTCCTGGCTTCCTTGGGCATTGATGGTGTCGGATCAACTGTCTCGTCATTGATTGCTGACAATTTTCATTCCATGCGGCATCTGCTGGAAACTACGCAAAACATCAACGAAGCGGAGGATAGATTTGTGGATCTCGTTCGTCCGCTGCTAGCGACAGTGGCGACCGAAGACAAGGAGGCCAAAAGGATTTTCGATCGACTTAAGCATCCCAACCTCGAGTTGGTCCCCCGCTATTTGGATGCCGACGACCTGGCAAGCCGTTTGGGACGCCTGCTCAAGCCATTGTCGCTGTCACCCGGCGAATTGATGCGAATCGAAGTTTGCCTGGCCGATCTCATCGCAGCGGCTCGCTCTCTTCACGCGTTGGAGGGTCTTGGCCCAATACTGGTGCAAAACATCGTCGATTGGTTCGCTGACCCGCATCATCAGAACGTCTTGAGCAAGATGTTTGATGCCGGTGTCAATATGCGGTCTGAGGAGAAGACCGTCGCAAGTACCGCTCTTGAAGGCAAGACCTTTGTACTTACGGGCACGATGAGCGTCCCACGTGACGATATCAAAGCGCTGGTGGAAGCCAATGGCGGAAAGGTAAGCGGAAGCGTGAGCAAAAATACCGGCTACGTCGTCGCCGGCGATTCGCCGGGCAGTAAGGTTGACAAGGCAATAAAGAACAATGTGCCGGTCATAAGCGAAGACGACCTGCGCGCATTGATCGCGCAATAGCTCATGACTCTCTCCAAAGTCACGATCAAGAAAGGGCGCGAGAAGCCGATCCGCAATCGTCACCCTTGGATATTCTCCGGCGCCATTTCATCAGCTGCCAATGCGGTCGATGGCGAGCTTGTCACCGTCGTCGACCAAAAAGACCGTTTCCTGGCTCGCGGCTACTGGAATTCCAAGTCACAGATCCAGGTGCGCATTCTTTCTTGGGAAGACGAACCAATCAACGACACTTGGTGGCGGCGTATGCTGGGCAGAGCATTGCAGTCTCGCCTCCAAACTTTCGCTGAGCCCGGACTTCCAGAGCAACACGCATGTCGCATCGTCAATGCCGAAAATGACACTATCCCCGGCCTCGTAGTTGATCGCTATGGCGATTGGTTCGTCCTGCAAGCGCAAACGCTTTTCATAGACCGGCACAAGAATAAAATCGCAGAATTATTACAATCACAATTCGACGCAAAACATGTTTTTGAACGTAGCGATATTGACTTGCGTCGGCAAGAAGGGCTAAATCCTTCTGTCGGAGCGCTACGCGGCAACCCGCCGCCTGAAAATCTTGTGATAAATGAAGGCGCACTATTTCACGTCGATATTGTCCGCGGACACAAAACTGGATTCTATCTTGATCAGCGCTGCAATCGACAGAGATTTTGTAGTCTCGTACAGCGCAGCGCCGATACCAGCAACAGCCCGCCCAAGCTGTTGAATCTGTTCAGTTATAGCGGTGGTTTCGCCAATGCGGCGTTCAAAAACAACAGTCTGCACGCCGTCAATGTGGATTCGTCGCGCGCGGCGCTCGAGCTAGCGGAAAAGAACTTCGCGCTCAACGGATATAACAAGAGATCGCCAAATGTTTCCACGGAGTACATACAAGCGGATGGCTTTGATTACCTGCGCTATTGCGTCAGCGAAGGGGAACGTTTTGATTATGTCGTGCTCGACCCGCCGAAGTTTGCGCAACACAAACGTCAAGTTGAACGCGCGGCGCGCGGCTACAAAGATCTCAACCTCAGCGCCTTTCGAATCATCAAAGAAGGCGGCTACCTGATGACCTTTTCCTGTTCCGGCGCCATAAGCCGAGACTTGTTTCAAAAGATCGTATTCGCGGCTCTCGCGGATTCTGGCCGACACGCGCAGATCGTTGAACAGCTTTCCGCAGCGCCCGATCATCCGGTGGCGCTGACTTTCCCCGAAGGAAACTACCTAAAAGGGCTGCTGTTACGGGTCTTCTGACGTGGACAAGAGCGCCATGTGGAAGCCGTCAGCAGGTGATCGCCGCTACGATCGAGCGCATCCCAATCTCGACAGCGCGCATCAGTCGTACGACTCTATTTTCGGTTTGGCAATTGCGGTAGCGGCAGCGCAAGCCGAATTAGCGGGCATCGTTACCACTATCGTTTGGAGGTCCAATCCGGGTTGGCAAATTGCTCCTCCATCAGGGTCCCCGCGCGATCAAGCTCATCGCAGCTCAGCTCTTGGCGCAGGATGTCGAAGCCGAATGCCTGCTCGAATCCCGCTACAAAGGCGTCGGCGACCTTGTCCCAACTTGGCGACGATTCCATTAACGCTTCAAGGGTCACAGCGCGCTTGCGCATGCTCTGGCGCTGCGAATCCCGCTCGTCTTCTCTCTCAAATTTCAGGACATCGCAAATGCGTCCGACATCTCCCCGGATCGGGATGGTACCATGCTGAAGAATCCCGGCCTTGCGGCGCATCTGGGCGCTGCCAACGAGCTTACGACCAGAGACCGTGATTTCGTAATGAGACGCGATCTCAAAGCAAACGGGACCCGGGCTGTTGTTGTTAAGTCCAGCCCCTTTCGGCCCCGAACTGACCATCAAGCCAAGGCGCTCCAGACCCGCTGCCAATCCGGCGCTGATACGCTGATAGCTGTCGACAATATCACCATTAGCCAGCGAATGAGCAATGGGAAGGCACAAACAGTAAGTCAATTCGTCACCGTGCAAGATCGCCTTGCCGCCCGTCGGCCGGCGAACCAGCTGCAAGCCTCGCGTCTGCAAACGCTGTCGATCGACATCACGTAATCGCTGACCGTAACCTACAGACAGACACATCGGATCCCAACCGTACAGGCGCAAAGTCGGTGGCTGTCGACCCGCGGAAACGCCCTCTAATATGGCGCAGTCCGTCGCCATGTTTCTGGAACCATTCCAAAAGTTCGAGTCTCGTATCAAACGGAGTTGCGGCATTTTTCTGCCTTGCCTATACTGTCTAATGTCCCACATTCACCGACTGAATGGAATCGTCGCCGGATGTCTCAATCATTCGACAATAAAGACAGCGCTTTGTCAAATTCGAATGCGCTGCCCGCTGCTACCGAAGTAGCCGAACGGGCGGCCCGTACCAAGACTGCACCGCCAGCCTATCGACCGCCCGGTTTTCTTCAAGAGCCGATACGAGTACCACCGCCTCCGCCGGATCCGCTGGCTCACCAGATGAGGCGCAGGCGTCGGACAAGTGGCAAACGACGGGGTAGCGAATGGGCATGGGTGGTCCTTGCCGGGGGCATGATTGGCGTATTCGGTATTGTAATTCTGGGCATGCTGGTCCTGCTTCGTCTGCCACAGTCGTCTCAAGAGGTGCTGGTTACAATGGACATATCCACACGGCTCCCTACGCCCGTGGATGCGCGTACGGATTATATTGCTGACGGCAGGATCGTCGGTGTGGACGTCTTGCCCTTGCAGGATGGCAGCTTGATTGACTTGCGTCCATGGGACGGGCAATCGCGCTTCACGATGGCTGTCGGCGGGCTCGATCGTCGTCCCGACGAAATTGGCCTGGGTCATCGCACCGACAGTCTTATGATCGTTAGCATTGACCCCAATAGAAGTAGCATCGGCATTTTGAGCATACCGCGCGACTTGCTCGTTGGCGTGCCCGGCTACGCCAAGCGGCAGAAGATCAACACTGTGCTGCCCAATGGCGAAGGACAGCGCACTGGATTCGGTCCGTCGCTACTGCAGCAGACGATACAATACAACTTCGGAATCCGCGTACACAACTACGTTCTGATGGATTTCCAGGCGCTAATCGACATCGTGGACATCATTGAGGGCATCGAAATCACCATCGACTACACCCTTGACGACCCCAAGTATCCAGACATGAATTACGGATTTGACCCAGTCTATATTCCTGCCGGTACCCACACGTTAAATGGCTATGACGCCTTGCGTTTTGCCCGCACGAGACACGGCAACAACGATATGCGTCGCGCAGAACGACAACAATTGGTACTATACGCGATTCGCGACCGTATCCTCAGCTTCGACATGATCCCGAGACTCATTCTGCAAGCGCCTCAGTTGTGGTCCACCTTCAGTGACAACTTGTATACCGGCTTGGAACTAGGGCAAGTTATTCAGCTGGCGCTTTTTGTCAAAGATATCGATCTGGACAACATCAACACCGGCGTCATGGACTACAACTATGTCGAAGACTACACCACAGAAGATGGACTGTTTGCCTTGATTCCCAGTCAAGGCCAGCTTGGCTACCTGATGCGAAAAGTTTTTGGCGACAATTACAATCAATAGCCTGAATAAAGACAGCGCACGAATGTCGTACGCTGTCAATAATGTCGGGGCCCACTGTACCGTGTAGCCATAGTGTCACGAACCTGCAAAATTACAGGTTGGGAGTCGCTCGATAACCTCTGTTTTGGCTCAGGCCTATTACATTAGCTACCAAAGATAGACTCCCATATAGAGAATGTTGGCTCGGCACATATAGTTCTATCACGAATACAGCAGGTCTCGGCATTTATATCAAATTAGCTCTGCCCTGTAAAGTAAGAGCTGACAATGACGCAAAGGTCCGTTTGAAGTTTAGTATTCAATATATAAACTACCGTCTATAATACGCATGTCACAAACGCAATCAAAATATGACGACTCGACGGGGGGTGTTAAATGAGTGATGAGCTTTATAGGGAAAGTCTAGCCGAACTAATCGGTACTTTTGTCTTGGTATTTGTGGGATCCGCCGCTGTCCTGGTCGCTGATGTTTTTGGCGTCTTGGTGCCGGCTTTGGCGCATGGCTTGATCTTGGTAGCGCTAGTCTACACCTACGGGCATATCTCCGGCGCGCAGGTCAATCCCGCGGTTACACTTGGCTTGCTCGTCGGTGGCAAGCAAGACTTGAACAAGTCCCTGGTCTATATGTTGGCGCAATTCATTGGCGCCATTATCGCCGCTATCGTGCTAACGGCCGTCTTCCCGAAGGACAATGCCGCTGTCGTTGGCTTCCTAGGCGACGCCACTTACAACTACGGACAAACGACCGGATTCCTGACAGCGGACAGTGTCTGGACGGCGGCAATTTACGAAGCCATACTGACATTCTTCCTGGTTAGCGCGGTTTTTCAAGCAGCTGCATATGGACGCGCCGGCAAACTTGCGGGTGTCGCCATCGGTTTCACGCTGGCGGCGAGCATCCTTGCCGGTGGACCGGCAACCGGGGCATCATTAAACCCGGCCAGGACGCTGGGACCGTCCCTCGTCGCCGGTAATACTTCTTATCTCATTCCCTATTTGATTGGCATATTCGCCGGCGGCGCCATTGCCGGGCTCGTGCACGGCAACATCTTGACGTCTGAAGAATAGACTCGCAATTTGACAGCGGGGGCAGATCGCTGCCCCGTATTCTGCTTTCGATTTCGCCCGCTAATCCGCCGCGTCTTCGGGGAGATCCAGTTGAATATGCAACTCTTTGAGTTGTTCATCGTCCGCGGAAGATGGGGCATGCGCCATGATATCGGCGCCGCCCTGGGTCTTGGGGAATGCGATCACCTCACGGATATTCGGTGAGCCCGCCAATATCATGATCAGGCGGTCAATCCCCCAAGCCATGCCACCGTGCGGCGGCGCGCCGTATTCGAATGCTTCCAGCATGTGCCCAAATTCCGCCATCGCGTGTTCCATCTTTTGACCAATCAGCGGGAAGATCTTTTCTTGAATCGCGCGATCATGGATTCGTATGCTGCCGCCGCCTATTTCATAACCGTTACATATCAAATCGTATTGAGAACCGCGGGCCTTGCCTGGATCGCTGTCCAGCAAGTGCAGATCCTCGGGCAAGGGCATGGTAAACATATGTTGAGAGGGATCCCAACGTTGATGTTCATCGTCCCATATAAATTCCGGAAAGTCGATCACCCAGCAAAATGCCAGCAAGTCATCGTCGAGTGCTAGCTCCGCCTTGAAGTGATTGCGCAAGGCATCAGTCACCGCGTGAACAACCTGCGGCTCATCCGACATGAAAAGAAGCAAATCGCCGCCTCCAGCGCCTACACCATCCAGCAGTTCCAGCTTGAGTTCCACGCTGAAGAATTTGCCAATGGGACCCTTCAACTCCCCTTCCGGTTCGGTCGGAACGGTGATATAAGCCAAGCCCTTCGCGCCTGCCTGTCGAGCCATATTCTCCAGATCACGCGCTTCCTTACGCAGCTGAGTGCCACTCAGCGCAGCGGCTTTACCCGGCACACGCATGCATTTGACCGGCTTACCCGCTTTCACATTCTCCACGAAGACCGGGAACGCGCATCGCCCCGCGATATCGCTGATATCGATGGCCCGTAAGTCAAAGCGGATATCCGGTCTATCCGTGCCATACTGATCCAGGGCATCCCGGTACAAAATGCGCTGAAACGGTTCGGCAATCAGGCGCTTGCCAGGCGTTAGGGTTTTGACAATCTCTATCGCCAGCCTTTCCATGAGTTTCATCACATCTTCGCGCTCGACGAAGCTCATCTCAAGATCAAGCTGCGTGAACTCCGGCTGTCGATCACCGCGCAGATCTTCGTCTCGGAAGCAACGCGCGATCTGAAAATAGCGCTCGATTCCTCCAATCATCAGAAGCTGCTTGAGCTGCTGAGGCGACTGCGGCAGTGCATAGAACATGCCGGGTTGGAGGCGGCTCGGGACAAGAAAATCGCGCGCTCCCTCCGGCGTCGTCTTAAACAAGATAGGCGTTTCGACCTCGACGAAGTCTTCTGCATCGAGAAAATTGCGAATGAACTTGACCGTTTTATGACGCAGGATCATATTCTGCTGCATTTGCTCGCGGCGTAAATCCAGATAGCGGTGGCGCATGCGCAGCGCCTCATCCACATTGCCTTCGTCCTTGTTGATATAAAACGGCGGCGTCTTCGATTTGTTCAAGATTACGATTTCGTCGGCGACGATGTCGATATCGCCGGTCGGCAAATCCGGATTGGCTGTACCTTCCGGCCTGATGCGCACCGTACCAGCAACCTGCAATACGTATTCGTTGCGGACGCTGTCGGCAATGGCGTGCGCCTCGGGAGCCAATTCCAGATCGACCACCACCTGCGTAATCCCCCAACGATCGCGCAAATCAATGAAGATCAGACCGCCTTGGTCTCGCCGGCGATTGACCCAACCCGCCAATGAGACCGGTATCCCGGCGTCCTTCTCTCTCAATTTGCCGCAGGTGTGTGTCTTCATCATATGACTGTCGCTCCTAATCAGAACTTCGTGGCTCACAAGAGGTCAATATGGATTCTTCCAGCACTTGAATCGATCTCAAGACAAGCGCGATTCCCGCTATGAGACAAGCGCAAAGGATATCACGGAGCATCAAGCAAACATATAGGTATTCTAGAGTGCAAAAGCCTGTGCCCATTACAATGAGCGCTGGGATCGCTTTACAGTTCGCGCCATATTGTCTACACTGGTACTTATGTTTTCACGCGACTATACAGCCACGAAGCGCCAACTCGGAATCGCACTTGCGGCATCAGGCATCGTTGGAACCTTGGGTGTCCTGGCAATAGACGTTTTTCAAGTGGGGCGACAGGGTGGCATAGGGCCTGCCCAGGCATTTGCCCTCTTTATCATGGTCGTTTTGTTAATTATCGGTTTGACGCTCATTCCCCTTGGTGACGCGCCCGCGTAGGCCAACATGAGCAGATATCTACGGCGCCTGCATGGCAGCTTGATGTTGGCGGCATCGTTGGCTCTGCTCTTTTCATTTCTTGTTTACCTGCTCTACGCGATCAATTTGATCCCATTCTCCTTCGACTACGACCAGGGAGAGGGCTTCGAACTACACGACACGGTATTGTTCAGCCAGGGCCAACTGCCCTACCGTGACACCGAGATCTACCCGTTTTATTCAAGCAACTACCCGCCGCTCTTTCATATGCTGGCTGCCCCCTTTGTCTGGATCTTCGGACCCGCACACTGGTACGGCAGGCTGCTGAGCTTCCTGGCGTCGCTTGTTTCCGCCATTACAATCGGATATGCGGTTTATCGCGACGGTCACAGACATCTTTGGCTCGCTTGCTTATCCGGCCTGGCTTTTCTCGCGTCCAACTTTGTTTATCACATCGGTCCTATCTTTCGCCAGCATACGCTGATGGTCACGCTCGAGACGGTTGCGATCGTGGTTCTGGCGCGCGCTTACCCACAGCGCGACAAGCGAGGAATCGCAATAGGGCTGCTCTTATTGATCTGCGCCGGATATACAAAACAACTCGCGGCGATCACCGCAGTCGCAGCGTTCGCCTGGATGTTCTTGCGACAACCCCGGACCGCGTTGCTCTGGACGGCGGGATTCAGCGCGATTGGAGGTCTGATCTTCCTCTGGCTTTATCTGGCTTCCGATGGTCATTGGTGGACGCAAGCGATAGTCGCCAATGTCAACGAATTCCATCCGGTTCAGGCCTTTGGTCTATTCGAATTGTGGTTCAAACTGCACGGATTTCTGTTGATTCCCGCCGGATTGCTGCTGATCTATGAGACATATTTTGATCGCCTGTCGATCTACGCGATCTGGTTCCTGTTCGCCGCGCTCTTGGGCGGCATCGCCTCCGGTACCTGGGGCGCGGGCGACAGTTATTTCACCACATCTATTGCGGCCTCCTGCATCCTCAGCGGCATCTTTCTTTCGCGCAGCGTCAAAGCCGCGTGGCGGTTTCCACGCTGGCTCCACCGGCAATTGGGGCATGTTAATGGTGATACCTGGCCAGTACTGCTGCTTGTACCGCTTCTCTATCTGGGATACGCGCGGGCAACGCTCAAGATGCCTACCGACGGACGCTTCGCGCCGATCGCCAATATCCTGAGTATCGAACCGAACGTCCGCGAATCATTCTATGATTCCGCTTCATTTGGCGTACCGGGTTATGCCAATATCGGCTACTTCACCTCTGCCGAGGACAACATAACGGGCCAACAGATAGTGGATTTGATCAGCCAAAGCGACCGACCGGTCTTGAGCGAAGATGCGGGCTTTGCTATCGCCGCAGGTCGCGACGTTGTGTCCAACCCTACACAATTGCGCAATCTGTATCTTGCTGGCTCCTTCAAAGGAGATCGTTTAATCAAAATGATTGAATCCCGTCAATTCGGACTGGTGATTCTGCGCGCGCAGTTCTACCCGACACCGGTCTTGGAAGCGATCGGTCGCGCCTACGAGCATTGGCAGACCATTCACATGAATAGATTCGACTATCAGATCTTGCGCCCCAATTCCGACCCAACTGATGAAGCGCGAGGAGGACAACCATGACCACCGCCTACCTGACACATCCCAGCTTCACCGAACACGATTACCCGAGGCATCCCGAACATGCGGGGCGCATCCAAGCAGTCTGGTCGGCTCTGCAAGCGGCTGGATTGACGGATCAACTTCTTGCACTGTCTCCTTCTTCCGCTACCGACCAACAGGTTTTGGCTGTACACACTGGCGAGCATCTGCAAAGGCTGGTCGATATCAGTCAGATGGATCGTATGGTTCTGATTGACCAGGATACCTACGCCCTCCCTTGTTCGCTGGACGTGGCTCGTCTGGCGGCCGGCGCGGTGATTCGCGCGGTCGACGCCGTTTGCGCTGGCGATGCAGACAACGCGCTGGCGATCATCCGACCGCCAGGCCACCACGCGACACCCGACCGGCAAATGGGCTTCTGTCTGTTAAACAACGTCGCCATCGGCGCGCGTCACGCGCTGCACAGGCATCGCATGAATCGGGTAATGATTCTCGACTACGACGTGCATCATGGCAACGGCACGCAAGATATCTTCTACAGCGATCCGGCGGTCATGTTTCTGTCGATTCACCAAAGCCCCTATTACCCGGGCACCGGGTCCCTTGACGAAGTCGGCGCGGCCGAGGGTCGCGGTACGACACTCAATATTCCTGTCCCGGCTGGACACAGCGACCAATCCTATCGCTTGATGTTTGAACAAGTGGTGATACCGGCGACCGAGCGCTTCAGGCCGGACCTGCTGCTGATCTCGGTCGGCTTCGACGCCCATTGGGTGGACCCGCTTGCCGGCATGCGCTTGAGCCTGAGCGGTTATGACTGGCTGGCACGGGAGTGCCTCAAGTTGGCGGAGCACGTCTCTGCCGGGAAAACCGTGTTCGTGATGGAAGGCGGCTACGACTTGAAAGCGCTGTCTCATGGTTGGTGCAATATCGCGGGCGCTCTGCTAAGTTTGGACGATATTAGCGATCCCTACGGCGCCGCAGCGGCAGATTCATCCGCTGGTGACATTCAGCCGTTACTGGATCGTGTCCGGGCGATTCACCGGGTCTAAGTCAACAGCAAGTCGCCTTCGACGCCTTGCGCCTCTACCAGACTGCCGCGCAAATCGAAGATCTGATCCCGCAATGCCGCCGCCTTCTCGAATTCCAGCGATTGAGCCGCCTTTTGCATTTCGCTTTCCAGTTCTTCGATCATCTTTTCAAGTTCGTCGGCGGGCAGCCCCAGCAATCCCTCGTTTAGCGCCGCGGAGTCCTCTTTTACTTCACTCTCAGTCGAACGCAAGCGATCGGTAATGTCCTGAATATCTTTGACGATTTGCTGCGGTTCGATGCCGTTTTTCTGGTTAAACGTTTCTTGCTTGACACGGCGTCGGTCCGTTTCGCCAATGGCTGCTTCCATCGCCGGCGTCATACGTTCCGCGTACATGATCACTTTGCCCTCGACATGACGCGCTGCCCGCCCGATCGTTTGTATCAGCGCCTGCCCCGACCGCAGGAAGCCGGCTTTGTCCGCATCCAGAATCGCCACCAGCGATACCTCCGGTAAATCAAGACCCTCCCGCAAAAGGTTGATGCCAACCACAACATCATAGACACCCATACGCAAATCTCGCAGGATTTCGACGCGCTCCAGCGTATCCACTTCCGCATGCAGATACTGTCCTTTGATGCCTAGCTCGTTCAGGTACCCCGCCAACTCTTCGGACATGCGCTGTGTCAGCGTGGTGACCAGAACACGCTGTCCCAACTTCACGCGCAAGGCGATTTCTTGCAGCAAATCGTCGATCTGTCCGTCAATAGGACGCACGTCAATCTGCGGGTCGACAATGCCTGTCGGCCGAATGATTTGCTCCGCGACCTTCTGCGCGTGTTCATGCTCATAGGGACCCGGAGTTGCGCTCGTGTAAATCGCCTGCCCAACCCGTTGCTCGAACTCATCAAACTTCAACGGACGGTTATCCAGAGCGCTCGGCAAGCGGAAGCCGTAATCGATCAAAACTTGTTTGCGCTGGCGGTCGCCGTTGTACATACCGCGGACCTGCGGCAGGGTCATGTGGCTTTCGTCGATAATCACCAGATGATCATCAGGCAAGTAGTCAATCAGGGTGAAGGGCGCGCTGCCGGCCGGGCGCCGATCAAAATGCCGCGAGTAATTCTCGATGCCGGTGGTGAAACCCACTTCGCGCAGCATTTCGACGTCATAGCGCGTACGCTGCTCGATTCTTTGCGCCTCGATCAGTTTGTCTTCGCCTTTGAAATACTTGATCTGTTCTTCCAGTTCGACTTCAATATCGTGGATGGCCTCGCGGATATGCTCGTCGTCGGTGATGTATTCGCGAGCCGGGAAAATGGTGACCAGTTCATGCGCATGTTTCACTTCCATTGTCAGCGGATGAAACTCGATGATTTTCTCGATTTCATCGCCCCATAGATAAATGCGGTATGCCATTTCGGAGTAGCCCGGCACGATTTCCAAGGTATCGCCTCGCGCGCGAAACGTTCCGCGCCGCAACTCCAGATCGTTGCGCGTGTACTGAATACGCACCAAATCGCGCAGGATCCGCTCGCGCCGAATCTCGTCACCGACCTTCAATTCAACCGACATCTTGCGCCAGTTGACCGGATCGCCCAAACCATAAATGCACGAGACTGACGCCACTATCAATACATCGCGACGTGAAAACAGCGACGCCGTCGCCGACAATCGCAGGCGCTCAATCTGCTCATTGACGTCGGTCGACTTTTCAATGTAAAGGTCGTGGCGCGGCACATAGGCTTCCGGCTGGTAGTAGTCATAATAACTAACGAAGTATTCAATGGCGTTGTTGGGGAACAGGCGATTGAACTCGGCATAGAGTTGCGCAGCCAATGTTTTGTTATGCGCCATAACCAGAGTCGGGCGCTGTGTCACCTGGACGATATTCGCTACAGTAAAGGTCTTCCCCGTGCCGGTAGCGCCTAGCAAGGTCTGATGTCGGTGACCCTGCTGCAAACCACCAAGCAGCTCATCAATGGCGGTCGGCTGATCGCCGGTTGGCTCGAAAGGTGATTCCAGCTGAAACTCGGGCATGTTTGCTCCAAAAGCACTTTCAGAACAGACGTTCGATCTCGCATACAGTATAGTCCAATACCGGGCTGGATTTCAAGGCAAGAAGCAGCCAGCAATTCGGGATTGCAATCACGATGTTCCGACATTGCTATTGACAAGCTGTGGACGCAGTGATAGTATCTGTACCTGCAACGAAGACTGTTGCATCTATTGTTGCGGGGTGGAGCAGTGGTAGCTCATCGGGCTCATAACCCGGAGGTCGTTGGTTCGAATCCAGCCCCCGCTAATCTGCTGATGTAGCTCAGTTGGTTAGAGCGCACGACTCATAATCGTGAGGTCGGAAGTTCAAGTCTTCCCATCAGCACCTGGATCGAGATCCCACGTCGGGGTCTTTTTTTGTTTGCTGCCGGGCGTTGGACACAATAAAACAGATGTGCTAAACTTTACTTAGTTGACAGCGGGTTTTTTGCGGTGGCCTATCTCTTTGGAGAGGAGACAACATGAATCGAACTGACGTGTTGTTGAAGATTATCACAGCTGCTGACGGGGAAAAAGTTACGCCTGCCCAGCTGCAGAAAGTGGCGTTCTTGGTTGGTATGGAATTCCGGCAGGAAGTACCTAAGGACTATTACAAGTTTCGGAAGTACGATTACGGTCCATTCTCTGCCGATGTTTATCGGGATGCCGAACAGCTTGATCGCGAAGGAAAGATTACGATATCAATACATCCGCGCGGTGGCTGGAGAGAATACGCGGCTACAGTGAGAGGGAGTAGGACCGACTTAAAGGATATTCCGGTGGAAATGAAGTCCTTTATAGAGGATAAAGTCAGTTGGGCCCGGGGATTGAGTTTTCAGCAACTCGTGAGAGAAGTTTATATCCAGTTTCCCGAATACCGGGAAAACAGCGTGTTTCAAGGCTAGTTACGTAATGACTCTTATTATCGGAGTAAGATGCCGAGACGGTATCGTCGTTGGAGCAGACAGCATAACAACATATGGATCGGAGATTGAACAAGAGGTTAACGACAAAATCCAATATATTGCATGCGATGCTGTTATCGCCGCTGCTGGCGCAGTTGGCATGAGTCAACTGATCAAAGTCAAACTGTGTAGAAACTGGAAGAGGATAACAAAACTTAATGATGCGGGCGCCGCCCGAAATGCTATATCAGAGTTGATGTGGTCAGAAGTCAGACCTGCCATGGAACGCACAAGCGAAGCGAAGCAGTTACTAGAAGTGGATGATAGTATTTTTTCCAACGTACTCTGCAATTCACTGATCGCATTTCCAATAAAGGACGTTCCCGCGCTTTTCGCTTTCGACGAATGCGCACAATCTATCGAGGTAACATTGGAATCGCCGTTCTTCTCGATAGGCAGTGGAAGTTTTCAAGCCGACCCGTTTCTGGCATTTATCAAGCGTATTTTTTGGAGCGACAGCGCTCCGGAGAAGACATCGGACGGTGTCTTTTGCGTACTCTGGACGCTAGACCATGTCAGCAGAGTTAATGCGGGTTTAGGAGTCGGTGGCAGACCTAACGTTGTTGTATTGAAAATAATAGACAGTGCTTGGCAGGCAGAGCGGCTAAGTGACCATTATCTTGAAGAACAGCTAATCACAATTCAGGCTGCTGAAGAGCAATTGCGCGAGTTCCGCGACCGATTCAGACCTGCGTTAACTAGCGGCGACGCTATGGAATAAATTCTGCCACAAAGATTAGAGTTTCTTTGAAAATCATCTCCTAGCCTTAGACTAATACTCAATTATTAGGTATTGACGCACTAGCAGTCGCAGCGAATCAAATCCTCAATCGTCTCCCGCCTCCGGCTGATTGACCAGCTATCGCCTTTGACCGCCACGACCACCTCGGCCGGACGCAAGCGGCTATTGTAGTTACTCGCCATGGCCAAGCCGTAAGCGCCCACTGTCATAATCGCGACTTGATCCCCAACTTTCAACTGCGCCATTTCGCGATCTGTTGCCAGCACATCGGTCGACTCGCAGACGGGTCCAACGACCTGTGCCATCACCCGCCAATTGTCCGACTGGACGAGAGGAACGATTTCGTGGTGCGCTCCATATAATGCGGGACGGATCAATTCAGTCATGCTCGCATCGACGATATAGAAAGTCTTGCCGGCCTGTTCCTTCACATAAAGCACTGTCGTCACCAGAAAGCCGGCATCGGCTACGATTGACCTTCCCGGTTCCAACAACACCTGATATCCGTGCAAATGCGGTGCAATGTCGCTGACGAGATTCTCAAGAGCTGGGATCGACTGATCATGTTTGTAGGCAACCGGCAAGCCACCGCCCAGGTTTATCGTGTGGATTTCCGGATAAGGTCCAATCAACGCTTTTGTCTTCGCCAACGCTTCAAGGGTCGCCACCGAATCGCCAAGTTGGCTGCCGATATGCACGTGTATCCCACAGAGATTCAGATTAGGATAGCGCTTGGCTTGTGATAGCAGGCCGCTTATGGCCTGTGCGGCCAAGCCGAACTTTGCGCCGCCGTGCCCGGTGGATATGCGCGGATGGGTGTTGGCGGTCACCTCGGGATTGAAGCGCAGCGCCACCTGCGCCTTGTGCATTCCCAATGATGACGCAGCTTGGTTTATGTGTTCCAGCTCGAGCACATTCTCGACATTAAACCAACCGATGCCCTGCTCAACCGCGTACCCGATCTCCGCGACTGTCTTGCCGACCCCGGCGAATACAATGTCTTGCGCATCGGCCCCCGCATGTAACGCGCGGACCATCTCACCGCCGCTCACCGCATCGATCCCGGCGCCTTCGTCAATCAGGGTTTGCAGGATTGCCGAGTTGCTGTTGGCTTTTGCGCTGTAATGGACGCGTGCGCCGACCGGCTCAAAAGAAGCCTTGAGCCGCTGGTAATTCTCCTGAATTCGCTTGAGACTGTAAACGTAAAGCGGTGTCTCTACTTCCCGGGCGATGATAAGCACCGGGAAATCGTCAATCATTAGCGTGCCATCGACTATTCGAATCGAATTGTTGAATACCATATGATCGATGAGCTCCTGCAGTCTTTTCCCCTCAGAAACCTACCCTCGCCGACACGGGCAAAATAAAAAGGAGACATGATTACTATGTCTCCTTCGTGCGGGAGCGACGGGATTTGAACCCGCGATCTCCGGCTTGACAGGCCGGCATGTTAAACCGCTACACCACGCCCCCGTATGTCCTGTTTACGTTATCATTTGCCGGAATCACTGTCAAGTACAAGTTGATCTGCCTGTCAAGGCATATCGGCAATACCTGTCGTCATCTGATCAGTACCTACAGTTGCCCGAATCCACCGAAAGCGCTGGACTTGCCCGAAAGATAACGAGCGGTCAGAATCAATATCAGAATCGATGGCGCCACGAATACCAGCGACATCGCGGCTGTGAGCGCGTTGTTGCTGCCAGACGCCGTGGAAAAGAGTAGCACGGGCATCGTGATCACCTGACCCGCGCCGATCAGAAACGTCAAGATATATTGGCTCCAGGAGATCAAATAGGCAAAGAGGCTCGCGACTACTATGCCAGGGAATATCGCGGGAAGGGTCACATGCCAGAAAGTCGCCAGCATACCAGCACCTAGTGAACGCGCCTGCTGTTCATACTCTGGATTGAAATTGGAGAAAACGCCAGACAAGGTAAGGACCACATAGGGCATAACGGGCACCAAATGAACCAGTCCCACCCCAAGCAAATTGCCGGACAATCCCCAGCGAATAAAGTTGATGTTTAGTCCCATCGCGACAGCAATGCCCGGCACGATGGTCGGCGAAATGACCAGAAACTCAATCACCCGCTTGCCTCGAAAAGAATATAGCCCCAGCGCGCGTGCCGCTGGCAAACCGATGATGACCGAACTCAACGTGACGCCTACCGCCAGGATCGTGCTGTTCATCAGGGCTTCCGGAACTTTTGAATTGGCGGCGAAGATCGATTGCCAGGCGCGCAGGCTGATTTCATTGGGAAACAACTGTGGATAAAACCATCGAAAGGAAAAAGCATTAAAGAGAAACGCGATAAGCGGTGTCAACAACAGGAAAATCAAGAGCGCGACAGCGGAATAGTGCAATACGTTGGCTAGGCGCTTGCTGTCAGGAGGGCGAAACATGTCGGATGCCAAAGTTGTCACAGTCGCTCTCAGTCTTGGCGGATCGTGCGACGGCTGATCCACATATAGCCGAGCACGAGGAAAAACACGATTATCGATATGATGATACTGATGGCCATGCCTTCCGTACGCGCATTCAGGTCGGGATTGCGGAAAAACCGCACCGCCGTCACTGTCAGCATGCGGGGAAAGCGTACGCCTAGTATCGCCGGCACCTCAAAGGAACCAAAGGTGAACGCGAATACCAGAATCGAACCCGATAGCAGACCGGGCATTACCAGTGGCAATATCACATAGCGAAAGCGCTGCCAGCGATTGGCGCCCAGGCTGCGCGCCAGATCTTCATAGTCAACACCCAGCGATTGCAGTACCGCCAATACGATCACCCCGACAAATGGCACTTCCTTCCAGACGAAGGACAAGATGATGCCAATGCCGAATTTGTCTCTGACTACCACCGGAAAATCGCTGGGACCGCCAAATACGCCGATCTGTGCCCCGGTGCGCGATATGAGCCCGCTTTGGGAAAACAAGAAGAGAATGCCAATAGCCGCAACCACATGCGGAACCGGTAGATTCAGCTGGTACAGGAAAGTGGCGAAGCGCTTGCCCGTAAAACTTCGACGGAGCAAGAGCGCGGTCGCCAGCGCCAGCACAGCGGACAAGAAGGTACTGGCGAAGCTGACCCAGATTGTCAGAAATAGACCCTGCCAAAAAATACTAGCGTATTGTTCAGAAAACAAGATGCTCTGGTAGGCTTGAAGGGAGATTTCAGTCCGACCGATAATCGGCTGCCAGCCGAGACTAACCAGTGTGCCATAAGTCAAACCGCCCATGAACAGCAGGATGATGACAGCCATGGTTGGCGCCAACATGATTGGGATGCGCCAACGCTCCCAAAAAACCATTGAATCGCTCCTGCTTTCACTGGAAGCTCGAAACCGTGTCGTACAATAGCGAGTATACCTTGCCTGGCGCCAACGGGTACACATTCCGATTATAGAGTTAGACTCCGTCACCCGCAACGATTTGTGAGAGCGGCCAATCCGGCGAGGCAATTCGACAGCGCCTGGGACGAGACTCCGTACTCCGATGAATCCGAACAGGCTGTATCATTCCATTGTTCTTGCGAATCAGCTAGAATACGCCTTTGCTATCCGGCTTTGGGAAATGACCAATCCGTGACCTATCGCAAGGTGCTGGTTTTCTGGCTGCCCCTGTCTCTCGCATGGCTCTTGATGACAGCCGAAGGTCCCTTGATTCAAAGCGTCATCAGCCGAAAACCGGATTCGGAAACGCAACTGGCCGCCTTCGGCTTGATGTTCTCCTTGTCCATACTCATTGAAACGCCGGTTATCATGCTCCTGGCGACCGGCAGCGCCCTGGCGCGGAATCGACAGGCTTTTCACGTCCTGTGGCGCTTCATGATGGCGTTCAACCTTACGGTAATCGGGGTCGCTGTCTTAATGGCGTTTACGCCATTGCTTGACTTCTATCTCGACACTTTGCTTAATGTCCCCGCTCATATCATCGAGGCGACGCGTCCGGCCATGCGAATCATGATTCTTTGGGGGGGCTTTATTGGATATCGCCGCTTTCACCAAGGCATCATGATCCGCTTTGGCAGAACACGTTATGTCGGCTATGGAACAGTTTTGCGGGTCATTGTCTCGGGCAGCATGGCCTTTGCCCTGGGCGCGATCACACACCTAGCCGGGGCAGCAATCGGCGCGCTCGCTTTGGCTTCCGCAGTCGCGGTAGAAGCTGTCTATACCTACCGCGTTTCCCGCGTGGATGTCCGAAATGTTCTGCAGACGCCGCTATTAGAGAAACTGCAAAGTCTGAGCTATGGCGACGCCCTGCAGTTTCATTTGCCATTGGCGATCACCAGTTTTGTCACATTGTTGATCCATCCGGTCATTGAACGCGGACTGGCCAGTATGCCCGACGCCTCGCAGAGTCTGGCGGCATGGCCGGTCATTTTCTCGATCATGTTAATCATGCGATCGGGAGGCATGGCCTATCAAGAGGTCGTTATCTCACTTGATGACAATGAAGAGAATCACCAAATTCTGCGCGGCTTCACCATGCGCCTCGGTGCCAGTTTGAGTCTGATCATGGCGATATTTGTGTTCACACCCTTGATCGACTTTTACAGTACAACGATCCTCGATGTGCCACAGAACCTGCACCACCTGGTACTGTTGGGCGCACAATCAGCTTGTCTGATACCGCTGCTCACGACCCTGCAAAGTTACTTGCGCGCCCTGCTCATGCTGAGCCGAAAAACCGCAATCATCTATCAAGCCATCACCCTCGGATTTGTCGCCACAACGGCCATAGTATGGGGCGGAATAGGCCAGGGCATGCACGGGGTCCTGGCAGCGGGCTTGGGCCTGACCATCGGGCAAGTCATCGAGCTTGGTTTCCTCTACTTTGCGTATCGTAGACAAGACGCGGCGCTCAGACTACACTGGCAATCCAACATGGCGCCTGCCGGGGGCGACTGATTCTGATACCAGCGCTCGACCCGGATTCGCGGCCTGCAAGACCGAAGCGCTCGCATCTGCTTCTGCTATTTTCGAAAGCCCGATAGGAAGCTGGGAGATGACATTCATGTACGACATTTTGCCCCTTCGAGACCAAGCTACGATTCGCGCTGGCTGGTTAAGAACAAGACTGGATACGCTCATTCCCGAGCTCCTGGACCGTGAAAACATCGATATGTGGATCATCGCTTGCCGGGAATACAACGAAGACCCGGTGCTGATGTCCATGCTTCCCGCCACATCCATGTCCGCACGGCGTCGTACCATGCTGGTCTTCTGTCGAGAAAGCAATGGATCAGTTCGAAGGATGACGCTTTCACGCTACGGCTATGACGATCTCTACGAAACCGTTTGGGATCCCGATGAAGAAGACCAACACGACTGCCTCGCTCGCCTCGTTGCGGAACACGATCCCGCATCTATCGCCATCAACAGCTCGGCAACATTTGCCTTCGGCGACGGCATATCGCTGACAGAGTACTCGCTACTCTGCGAGGCTCTCGGCGACCCATACACATCGCGCATAGTGAACGCTGAAGGCCTTTGCGTTGGCTGGCTGGAACGCCGACTGCCAGAAGAAATCCGCGCCTATCCGCGTCTGGTCGCCATCGGCCATCAAATCATCGCCAGGGCGTTCTCGACCACGATTATCCATCCGGGCATAACGACGACAGATGACGTCGTTTGGTGGATGCGCCAGACCATGCAGGACGCAGGCTTGCAGTCCTGGTTCCAGCCAACCATCGACATTCAAGCGCCCGGCCAAACCTACGAAGATACCGACGATCCACGCAAGACGATCATGCCCGGCGACCTATTGCATTGCGACATGGGCTTCCATTATCTGGGCCTGGCAACCGACCAGCAGCAGCATGCCTATGTGCTACGACCGAGCGAAACCGAGGCGCCAACTGGATTGCAAGCTGCGCTAGCCGACGGCAATCGACTGCAAGACATCCATATGGGGCTGATGCAAGTCGGCCGTAGCGGGAACGAGGTGCTTCGGACAGCGCTTGAGCTGGCAAAAGCCGAAGGCATTTGTCCCCAGGTTTACACACACCCACTCGGTTTCCATGGACACGCCGCCGGTCCGACCATTGGCTTATGGGATCGCCAAGAAGGTGTTCCCGGCGTGGGCGATTACCCTCTCTATAACGACACGGCTTATTCCATTGAGTTGAACGTCGTCCGAAACATTCTTGAATGGGACGGGCAAGACGTGCGCATCATGTTGGAAGAAGACGCGGTCCTCACGGACGGCACGATGCGCTGGCTGGATGGCAGGCAGGACGCCTTCTACTTGATCGGCTAGCTGGTTGTCGCACTCAGCGATTTCTAATCTCGCTAACAAGCTTTTTGCATAGCGGCAAAAGACTCTTTACAACTGCTTCCTATCATTTTGGTGATGCAAGAACCATTGTCAAAACCAAAATGAAAGGAACGAACCCATGAAAGTCCTTCGTCATCACATGATCATGCCGACGACAGTTGGCATGATCATTACATTGCTGCTATTGGTCGCTCTGCCGGCCACGGGCATCTACGCCGTAGATCTTGTCAGCCATCCCAACGACGTGTTCACAGACGTCTACCGGAATGCCAGCCCATCGGTGGTGGCGATCAGTGTCGAAACGGAAGCAGGCGGCGGCAACGGCTCCGGCTTTGTCATCGACAAAGAGGGTCACATCGTGACCAACGCGCACGTAGTCGACGAAGCGCAAGAAATCGTCGACGACTTTATCGATGGCGCCAAAGTTCGCGGCACAACTATCGGCGTTGATATGGCATCGGACCTAGCAGTAATCAAGGTCGACTTGCCTGCCGACCAACTGATGCCGATTCCTTTTGCCGATTCGCAAGACCTCGTCATCGGGCAAACCGTGCTGGCGATTGGCAGTCCCTTTGGACAAGGCTGGACATTGACCTCCGGCATCATCAGCGCGCTGGACCGCACCATTCGCGGCCTGACTGAGTTCTCCATCGGCGGGGTCATCCAGACCGACGCCTCTATCAACCCGGGCAATAGCGGCGGTCCGCTGATGAATCTTGGCGGCGAGGTCATCGGCGTTAATTCCCAGATCATTAGCGAATCGCGCAGCAGCGCAGGTGTTGGATTCGCCATCCCGTCGAACTTGACGCAGCGTGTCGCCCGATCGCTGATAGAAACCGGCGAGATGCGCTACAGCCTGATTGGCATTTCTGGTTTCGACGTATCGCTGACTGTGAGCGAGCTTTTAGGGCTGCCTAACAGTTTTCGCGGCGTAGTCGTGCGAGAAATCGTAGATGACGGCCCGGCCGCCGCGTCGGATCTGCAGGAGATCTCTGAAATGCGTACCCTGAACGACGAGCTCGTTGACATAAGTGTCGATATTGTCACGGCCATAGATGGCAACCCGATCTACGGCATGAACGATTTGATTAGCTATCTGGCGCGTCATACACATCCGAATCAAGAAATCACCCTCAGTGTCTTGCGCAACGGCGCGGAAGAACTTGCGCTTCCGCTCACTCTCGGCAGGCGCTAAGCGCAGGTCTACATCATGCGCCCTCACTCATGGAGTGGGGGCTTGTTCATTTCAGCTACGCCCGTGAAGCTCAATCATGCTGAAGGCGCTCTTCACTTTTTCTGCTGACAATCACGCGGTATAGTTCGGGAGGGCGAATATGCGGAGGACGAGGTTATGCCGATGGGTCGCTTTGAAAAACAGCGCGTACAACTCGAGACCGGCGTATGGTCCATGGTTTACAGGCTGGAGATCGCCCCGCAAGAACTGAAATTCGAAGACCTGCACCCTATGAGTAGCTATGTTCGGCAACAGGACATCGCCCGCATGCACTACGCGCGCGCAACAGCGCGCGGACACGACAACCCGCATATCCTGACCTGGACCGCCATGCAAACTGACCGCCGGGCGGAGCAAATGTTTCCCGGGCTCGATTATAGCTTTGACGGCGAGCATATCATCAGCGCCAATTCATTTATCACCTTTGTATTACGCCAACTGCTCTCCCAAGGCTGGCTGCAGCTGCACGAATACATCAGCGATACTTACGAATGGCATACGGAGATAGCTGGCGAAAACAGTCGCTGACGAGCGAGTGCGGAGGCCATGACGCGCTGGCTGGAAGAATCCATTCAACTTGATCTCTACCCCAACATTGAGAAAGGTAGTTATCAGCCACGCATTTTCCGTGAATTCGATGCCTGGCGCAACTTTGTGCGTATCGGCCGCTACGACTTCGTCCGTCACTTCGTTCAAAATCACGAACCAACGGCGGCATTTAACACCTCGCATTTCCTGCACGAGCACGACGACCTTGTCAGCCATCACTCGGGATATGGTGATGCCATTGGCTTGATGGTGTCGGAGAATACGATTCTGCGCCCACCGCTTTATCGCCGGGGATGTTTGCTCTTCGACGGCACAAAGTGGACCGTGCAAACGATGAGCCTGGAAGACGTTGCTATGATTCTGCCGGGCGATATCTGCTTGCGCACCGACAATCAGTGTGAATACCAATTCCAACTGAATCCATCCATCGGGTCGCCAATCGCCATCTACACGCGCGCCGCGCATTTAGGCGAAAACGGACGCCCGCTCAATAGGACACCCGCGGAAGACAGCCGCCATGAATTTGTCATCGTCAATCGTCAGGTACTCGGCTGGAAACTGGGTGGGAATCTTCAGATCCCGCAGAATGGCTTCGTTTTGTCGCTGCAAGCCGCCGTGCTCCCGGAATCAACTATCGCACTCATTGCTAATGATGCCTGGATCGAATACGAGTTTGCCGATCTGTCGAAGGGACTGGTTTCAGGTATCCAGGCCGGTCCCGTCCTGGTGCACGAGGGACGAAATGTACTGGATCTCGCTAGCGCAAATGAAGAATACTGGGCGAGCAGCAGCATCGACGGCGAGCATATTGTCGGGATCACGCCGGTCAAGTTGGACCCCGGCTCCCGAACCGAGAGGAAAGCTCGCACGGCACTAGGCATAAAAGAGGACGGAAGTCTCTTGCTTGTCGTTGTCGACGGCAGTGATCCCGCCTCCAGAACGGACCAGGATAGCGCGGGAGCGACGCTCTTCGAGCTTGCGGACTGGTTGGGGGCGAACGGCGCCGTCCATGCCTTAAAAGTAAGCGGTGAGGGTTCCACCCACCTGTTCGTGCAAGGCGGACTGGTCAACAGACCCTCCGACCGTCGAGGGCAGAAGAATGTCGTCTACGAACGGATGCTTGCTTCAATCGGCATCGTCGGCTGAGTCATTGTCGTCCCAGCGAAAATCGCTCGGGGGCGGGCCAAAAGCATTGATGAAGTCATCCACGGCTTGCCGTCCATTGCGTTTGAGACCGTTGAAGAAGGTCAAGCGATCGGCATCGCGATAATCCAAACGTTGCACGGTGAATGGAGCGAGCGACTCTCAATCTTTGCGCCGCTGGCTTATATCCAAGTAGTATCGCAGCGCATTGTCCACACTGTTTGCGTCTGTCCAGTCGGACTTGTAGATCGCCTGACCGGCGCGATTGAATATCCAGGTCATGTTGGGCATGCTGCCATAGGCGCGGTGACATGCGCCATCCAAGGCGTCGACGAGAATCGGCCTACTAACGCCAAGCTCGTCGCGCAGCGCCGCCGCGTGACGGAACTTTTGCTCCATTGAAGTCAGATGGGGAAAGTACTCGGCGGGGTGCGCCTCGTTAGTGTAAAGGAACACCGATGCCACCCCGTCATTGGCGTATTTCTCGGCGATTGCATTCATGGATGGACCCGCCATCCCACAATACGGTCAGGTGAAGCTGCCGAATTCCACTACCAGATAGAGGTTGTTCGACCACCACTCGCTGAGCGACGACCGCGTCTGGTCCTGCAACCGCCATAATGGGAAGTCCGGCGCGGCAACGCCCAATTCCGGACTCTCGTCAAAGCGCATCCAGGGCATGAATTTGTCCGGCACAAACTCGTCATAGTTGTACTGCTTCAACAATTCTCCACTCATCAAGCTGCCCCATTTCCCATTAGCTGACTTGCCAAGTCACCTGTTGGCCACAACATTTAGTTCCAGCCAAACCTTATCATCCAACTCGATCTCGCCAGCGGCCATGACCCGCTCGTAGGTCTTGTCGCCACGCTCACCCGGGACTGGAATCTCGTCTGTGCCGGGCAGCCGTTTTAGCGCTTTGACACGTCCTATCAACTCGCTGACACCCGACCGAAAGCTACCCAGGTCGTCCGCCAGCAGCTCTGGATCAATCGCGAAAATCAGATTGCCCCAATCCGACTTTGTGCCGTCTTCGTTCCGCGTCGCGCCAACCAGTGGTCGCGTCAAGATCTCGACAATCAAGGCCAAGGCAGCGCCTTTGAAACCGCCAAAGGCTTTGATGGCGCCAGCCAGCGCCTTTGCAGGATCAGTCGTGAACTGTCCGTCTTGATCGTAGGCGACACCTTTCGGAATCGACTTGCCTTCTGCGTTTGCCAGGATGATGCCATACCACGCGATTGCAGCTGTAGCCATGTCGAGCACGATCGGCTTCCCAGCCGTTGGGATGCCGATCGCCAGCGGATTCGTACCCAGAAATGCCTCGTAAGAGCCATACGCCGCCATAAGTTCGGGCGAACCGGAAAAGACGAAGCCCAGCAATCCCTCATCGGCGATCCAGCGTGCGAAATAGCCGATGGCGCCGGTGGGAGAATTCGTCTTGCGCGTACCGACGATTCCGAATCCGTGTTCGTTAGCTTTTTCGATGGCCAGCTTACATGACCTGCTCATGACAACCATGCCCTGGTTCCAGCCACCGTCGACCAGAGCCGACAATTTTGTGTCTTTGGCTATTCTGATCGTCCCGGCCTTGGGATTGGCAGGCATGCCGGGACCCAGCAACTTGATCACGTTCTGATTGTTGCCACGCAGTTGCGCGTACATTATGATCTCGAGCACAATCTCGGTATCCGCCGAATCAAAGCCTTGCTTGGCAATGGCACGGCGAGTGACTTCGCGCAGATTCTCGATTCCAACCTTCATACACCACTCTCCACCCTATTAATAAGCGAACGCGCCCTTAGACCTTGCCGCGGACAAAGCCATTGGATGTTAAATACGTATAGCTGTCCTGCACTGCCTGCAGCATGTCACTGTCGCATCTGTCCAGTTCGACAATATGCCATTCTGCCGTTTCCGCTGTGGCGTCTATGATCTCCGGCACAGCCATTTTCCCGGCGCCAACCGCTGTCATGGCATCATCTAAACTGAGAGAGCCGTCCTTTAAATGTATCAGTGGCGCGCGCTCACCTGCCCGCTTGACAACGGCCACCGCGTCCAGGCCTCCGACTTGCGCCCAGTAGGTATCGATTTCGAGAAAGACGTCATTTTCAAGCTCACTAAGCATAAGGTCCAAGGTGGCTTGCCCATCCAATATTTTGAACTCCCACCAGTGATTATGATATCCCAATTGCACTTTGCTGGATCGCACCCTGTCGCTGGCGTGATTCAGGCGCTCACATACGCGCTTGATCGAATCCAGCGTCTCGAACTCAGTCTGAGGCAAGTAGGCAACAGCAACGCGAGACAGATCAAATGCCTCCACTATCGCCAGCACGGATTCGAGGTTCGCGTCATCGGGAAACGCAACATGGCTATTGCAAACCTCAAGATCCAACTCCTGAAATAGATCCGCTGCATTGCTCAAGCCGCTTGGCATCCCGCCATAGGGTTCGACCCCAACATACCCCATTGCGGCAACCTGTCGGACGACAAGCTCAAAGTCGTGCTCAAGCGCGTCGCGTAGCGAGTACAATTGCAGGGCCACAGGTTTTGCATTTGACATGGAATCTCCCTTTTCACCAAGTTCGATTGATATACAATTATTTTCAGGCTTCTGGAATAGAATACCAGAGTCAATCAAGCCCTTATTTCTTACTTATGATCCCCTCCTCCTACAGGTACTGTATTGTTTGGGCTGAACGGTCAAGGCTGGATAGAGTGGTTCGGTGGGCTAATCAGTAAGACAGCGCCATCGTCATCCGCAGATTCTGGCCAATAACCTCGTCACAAGGGATCAGCAATTCATGGCAACCGCGTCTAGCGAGACACAGCTGAAAAGCAGAACTACATCAAAAAACACCGGCATGTTGGCTAAATGGGCCCGATTGCTCGGTTACTTGAAGAAATATCGATTATGGGTGCTGACCGCGCTCTTCGGCATCATAGGCAGCAACCTGCTCGCCGTCGCCGTGCCGTATATCTTGCGCGATGTTGTGGATATCGGCATTGAAAAGCAAGACAGCAACTTTATGCTCAATGCCGGCTTGCTCGTTGCTGGATTGGGTGTCCTGCGTGGGTTCTCCGCCTTCTTCGGCAGGTTTTTTGGAGAGCGCCTTTCCCACTATGTCGCCTACGACATTCGCAATCAGATCTACGACAAGGTACAGCGTCAGTCCTTTACCTACCACGATAGCGCGCAGGTCGGCACAATCATCACCCGCGCCATCAGCGACGTCAACGAAATACAGCGTTATTTCAACTTCGGACTGATGGACGGGTTAAATGTGCTACTGCTCTTGATCGGCGTTGTAACGATCATGCTTGCAACCAGCCCGGCACTGGCAGTGATATCCTTCATGCCACTGGTACCGCTCGCCCTGTTTTCCAATCGCTTTGTGATGCATGTGCACCCCCGCTGGAAAAAAGTGATGGACCGGATGCAGGTGCTGAGCAATCATATCCAGGAAAACGCGCTTGGCGCCGAAGTCGTGCGCGTATTCGCCCGCGAAAGCTACGAAATTGAAAGATTCCACGCCGAGAACAAGCGCCTCTACGACGAACAACTCGATTTCATTCGACAGTGGATTACGTTTTTGCCCGCCAGCGCTTTCCTGGCCGCGATGTCAACCGCGCTGGTCTTGCTCTTTGGTGGTTTTCTGGAAGCGCGCGGTATGGCCAATATCACCGTCGGTCTGGTGGTGACCTTCAACGCCTATGTTTTGCTCCTGGCGCAACCCTTGAGATTCGTCGGTTTTATCATCCTTCTTACCACGCAGGCTGTCGCCAGCGGCGAACGCGTATTCGAGATACTCGATCACGACGAATTGGTTGTCAATAAGCCCAATGCATCTCGGATCGACATCAAAGGCCATGTGCGCTTCGAAAACGTCAGCACACAGTACAGCAGTTCCAATCACACAATTGTGAACGGCATCAATCTCGAAGCGAGTCCCGGCGAGATCGTCGCGATCATCGGACTGACAGGCGCCGGCAAAACGACAATCGCCAATCTGATTCCTCGCTTTTACGACGTCACCGACGGGCGGGTGCTGCTCGATGGAAACGACGTACGGGACCTGGAACTGGATCACCTGAGGAGCCAAATCGGCATTGTGATGCAGCAATCTTTGCTATTTTCAGCGACCATCGAGGAGAACATCGCCTATGGCAACCCCGAGGCCAGCAGTGATCAAATTCAAGCTGCCGCCATAGCCGCCAACGCCCACGAATTCATCACGGACTTACCTGAAGGCTACCAAACAGACGTCGGCGAGCGCGGCGTTACGCTATCCGGCGGCCAGAAGCAAAGAATTGCCATCGCCCGCGCTCTCTTGATCGATCCGCGCATCCTGATACTGGACGACGCGACCAGCAGTGTGGATACGCAAACAGAGCATCTCATTCAGCAGGCGCTCGATCGCGTTATGGAAGGACGCACCACTTTTGTCATCGCCCAGCGTATGAGCACCATCTTGAAGGCTGATCAAATCATCGTTCTCCGCGACGGAGAGATCATCCAACAGGGCACGCACGACGCGCTGCTCGCCGACGGCGGACTTTACGAAGAGATTTACAGGCTGCAGTTGGAAGAGCAAGAGCGCGTACGTCGGGAAGCCATTATCGCTGGCATCATCAAGATCCCGCTGGAAGACCGGCGATCCACACAGCAATTCCGCAACCTGATTGATCGCCTCGTTGGGCGAATCACCAAAAACTGAGGCAGGTACGAATGACCGTCTCCCAAGGCAAAGGGCAGAAACGACGCCAGCCGACGCAAAAACAGAACGGACACGAGCGGTCCACTCTGGAAATCGAGGACGATCATAAACCAGGCTTCGACCGAGATGTCACGGCTCGTCTCTTCGGCTACCTGCGACCGCACCGTTACAAGTTAACCATCGCCATAACAACTATGCTCTTTAGCGTGTTCGCAAATGTTGTCAGTCCGCCGCTGATTGGCTGGGCGATCGACGAAGGCATCCGCAGGCGAGATATGTCCGTCATCGTCTTGGGTGTGATCGCCTTTATCATCATTCAGGTCATGGGGTTTATCGGATTTCGCGTACAGCTTGGCAACATGGCAGTCATTGGACAAACCATCATACAAACCCTGCGCGATCAACTCTTTGACCACGTTCAATACTTGTCAATCGATTTCTTCGCGGAATATGAAGTCGGACGCCTGATCGCACGAGTGATTAGCGATGTCAATGTGATCCGCGAGGCGGTGACATTCGCGGCCGTCGGCAGTATTCGCGAAGTCTTGATGTTGGGCGGCATAATCATCTCGATGATCCTGATCAATGTCCAACTCACGCTGGTTGCGCTGACGGTTTTGGTCGTGCTCGCGCTACTTGCCAACTTCTGGCGCGTCTATGCCCGCAGCGCCTATCTGCGCGTGTCGGACGCCAACGCCAAGGTCAATGCGGAATTATCAGAAGCCTTTAACGGCGTGCGCGTCACGCAGGCCTTTTCGCGGCAAGCGCGCAACTATGACCGCTTTGTAAACGAGATCAATATGGCGAGCCGTCAAGCCACTGTGCGCGCCACGCTCATCTCGAGCGTGTTCTATCCCACTGTCGAACTAATCGGAGGCGTTGCGACCGGGACACTGATCTTTGTCGGTGGCAGCCTGGTGCTGGAAGACAAGATCACAGTGGGCGTCTTGCTTGCCTTTATCTTGTACATCCAGCAATTCTTTTTCCCTATTCGGCTCCTTGCGCAACGCTACAACCTATTGCAGGCTGTGATCGCTTCTGCCTATCGCATCTTCAAACTGATGGATCACCCGGCCAGCATCCGCGACCAGGTCAACGCCGACAATCTGCCCGACATCCAAGGACATATCCGCTTTCACGACGTGTCCTTCCGTTATACGCGCGATGGCGAATGGGTGCTGAAACACGTTAACCTTGACGTGCCTCCGGGTTCAACTGTGGCTTTCGTCGGTCACACTGGCGCCGGCAAGACGACCATGGTTAAGCTACTGATGCGCTTCTACGACAGCACCGACGGCGCGATCACAGTTGACGGTTTCGACTTGAAAGATGTGACACAAAACAGCCTGCGTCGGCAAATTAGCGTGGTGCCGCAAGATACGCACCTGTTTTCCGGCACTGTCATGGACAACATACGCTACGGCCGTTTGAACGCCACAGATGACCAGGTCGTAGAGGCAGCCAAGACCGTCGGCGCGCATCACTTTATCACAGAGCTACCCGACGGCTATCTCACCGACATTATGGAAGGCGGCGCCGTTTTATCGACCGGGCAGCGCCAACTGCTGGCATTTGCCCGAGCCTTGTTGGCGGATCCGCGCGTCTTAATTCTCGACGAAGCCACTAGCAATATCGATACACAGACCGAGCGAATTATCCAAAAAGCGTTGGAGCGCTTATTGGAAGGCCGTACCAGCTTTGTGATCGCGCATCGCCTGAGCACGATCACGTCAGCCGATGTGATCGTCGTCATGGACCATGGCGAGATCATCGAGCAAGGCAGTCATCAAGATTTGCTGGCGCAGGAAGGCGTCTATCACCAGCTCTTTACGCTGGTCTAAGTCCGGCGCATCAGCGCTTGTTATCGTCGGAAAACTGAAAGTCGAGATCGCTCGCTCGACGAATTGTCTTTTCACCATAGCGATCCTTCAAGCTGTCCAGAGCCGACTGCAAATCGTCAACTTGACGGTCCAAGGCTCGGTCCTCCCACAGTCCGAGTTGACGATTCGGCACAGCAAAGCCGCTCAAAGCCACGCCAATCAGCCGCACTTCCCTGCCTTCGGGCCAATGTTTTTCGAATAGCTCGGTCGCGTTTGAGCAAATCTCGCCGTCGAGATCCGTGGGATTGTCCAGCGTGACCTGCCGCGTCAGAGTTGTAAAATCCGTCCAGCGCAGCTTAAGCTTGACCGTCGACCCGGACAAGCCCGCCTTACGCGCTTGCCGGCCAACGCCATCCGACAACCGCCGCAAGGTCAACTCCAACTCTGATCTATCGTTCACGTCACGGGCAAAGGTCACTTCTTTGCTGATCGATTTCGCCTCACCCGCGGAAATGACCGGGCGATGATCAATGCCTCGAGCGCGATACCATAGTTCGCTGCCAAGTCTTCCCAGCCGGCGCTTAAGCGCTTCTTCCGGCCATTTCGCCAATTCCCCGACATTGGACATTCCCAGCGCGGCAAGCGACTCTGCCGTTTTCGGTCCGACTCCCCAAAGCGCGCGTATCGGAAGCGACGCCATGAACTGGCTTTCTTCACCTGCCGGCACGATTGTGATCGTATTCGGTGGGCTGTCCTTTGCTTGGCGCGCCTTGCCGACAGTATTCGCGGTCTTTGCCACCAGTTTGTTCGTCGCGCCGCCTAGCGAACACGGCAGATCCAACTCGCTGTTTATGCGAGCCTGCAATCGCTGCGCTAACTTGTGTATGGCATCGGGCAAAATCGTCACATCGAGAAAGGCTTCGTCAATCGATAGCGGTTCCACCTCTGGCGCCGTATCGCGCAAGATCGCCATCACCTGCCGCGAACGCTCCGAATAAACGCCGCGCGTCTGCGCAACGATGATCAACTCCGGACAGAGGCGCAAGGCCTGCGACATCGGCATCGCCGAACGCACGCCGTATTTGCGAGCGGGATACGATGCCGATGCGACAACTCCGCGTTCGCCGGGCTGCCCGCCTACAGCGATAGCCTTGCCCCGCAATTCGGGATTCAACTGTTCTTCTACGGCACAGAAAAAGGCGTCCAAATCCAAATGAAGAATTTTACGGGTCTTTGGCATCTTCGTAGCTCGCAACCCATTCCAAGAAGGTCTTGACGAGACTCGTCGAACTGCTGCGATATGAAATAGAATATATATTCTATAATAGCACGTCGTTGTGTTCAAATCAATCACCTCAATTCCGGCTCCAGGGAAATCGATTCAAACAGGCAGGGCTGTATACAACATATTATTTTCACCACAGAGGCACAGAAGCAGTTCCAAGTGAGTCATGCGAAACCAGAAATCAAGTCGATTTGTAGGGGCGACACTTGTGTCGCCCGAAGCCAGAGCCCAGGAGGTTCGCGAAATTCCCATTATTTTCTTGTAACTACTGAGCTACAGTTCGAAACTTGACACTTTCTGCTCTAAATCTGTAAGCAAAGTGTGGGGAACAAGCCCTGATCCGTCATTGCTACTAGACGTATAGCAGATATACATATGTATATTCGTTCATAAGAAGCTTTTCTCTGTGTCCCCGGTGTACTCGGTGGTAAAGAAAGATTTGAAGCGAATGCCCTGGTTCCGGCTCAGCGCCGATATCAGTACGAACCTTCGAATTCGGGACAAAGCGTCTATAATACCGCCAGCGCAAAACGTCCGTTTCGACAGGAAACGAAATGCCATTAGACATTCATCCCGAAGCCATTCACGCCTTGGCCAGCGGCGAGATTGGCGCTCCTGGTTCGATTCTGGGCAGGCATCTGCATGGCGACAGTGTATCAATCCGCACCTTCAGGCCCTGGGCTGAGCGCATAGATGTTGTCGACGACCAGTCCGGCAGCCGAGCTACGTTGCGCAAGCTGCATGATGACGGATTCTTTCTGGTTGAGCTCGACGACTCCTGGAGCTCGGCGAGCTATCATTTTGAAGCCACCACTGTAGACGACAGCATCGAGTCCTACGGTGATCCCTATAACTATCCTCCGCTTCTGACGGACTACGACATCTTTCTTTTCGCTCAAGGTCGAAACCTCGATATTTACAAGAAGCTGGGCGCTCATCCACGCCAGGTTGACGGCGTAACCGGCATCAACTTTGCCATTTGGGCGCCTAATTGCTACAAGATTGCGGTCATAGGGGAATTCAACCGTTGGGATGCGCGCGTCCACGGCCTGGAAGCCAACGGCGATTCCGGTATTTGGGAGCTTTTCGTGCCCAACCTGGAGCCGGGGGTCAGCTACAAATACGAAATCCGCTCCCACAACGACGGCTATCGCGCCGAAAAAGCGGATCCCTACGCCTTTTATGCCGAAGTACGACCGGCAACCGCCTCAATCATCTACGACATCACAAAATATCAGTGGACTGATGACGCCTGGATGTCGGCTCGCGCCCAGCGGGATCCACTTGCGGAACCGATGAACATATACGAAGCGCATCCGGGTTCGTGGCGGCGCGACCAGCAAGACAGTTTTCTGAGTTATCGTCAACTGGCTGATGAATTGGTTCCCTATCTTGTTGACATGGGTTATACACATCTGGAGCTCTTGCCCGTTGCCGAACACCCCTTGGATGCCTCCTGGGGATATCAAGTCACTGGTTATTTTGCGCCGACCAGTCGCTATGGGTCGCCGGCTGACTTCATGCATCTGGTTGATACCTGTCACCAGAAGGGTATCGCTGTCATTCTCGACTGGGTTCCGGCCCACTTCCCCAAAGATGGCCACGGTCTCAACTATTTTGACGGAACGCATCTCTATAGCCACGAAGATCCGCGCCAGGGCGAACACCCCGAATGGGGCACCATGATCTTCAACTACGAACGCAACGAAGTGCGCAACTTCTTGATTTCAAACGCCCTTTTCTGGCTCAAGGAATACCATATCGACGGTCTGCGGGTCGACGCCGTATCGTCGATGATTTACCTCAATTTCTCGCGCGAAAGCGGGGATTGGGTCGCCAACAAATACGGTAGTCACGAAAACCTGGGCGCCTTGGAATTCCTGCGTGAATTCAACACAGTCGTCCATGCCGAAGCCCCTGGCGCGGTCACCATCGCCGAAGAATCGACCGCCTGGCCGATGGTCTCGCGCCCGACTTACGTCGGCGGACTGGGATTCACGTTCAAATGGAATATGGGTTGGATGCACGACACGCTGGCATATATGAAGCACGATCCGGTGCACCGGCGCTTTCATCATCACCGCATCACTTTCGCCCTGCTCTACGCTTTTAGCGAGAACTTTGTACTGCCGCTTTCCCATGACGAAGTTGTACATATGAAGGGATCGCTCATCGGCAAGCTGCCCGGCGACTACTGGCAAAAGTTCGCGCAACTGCGTCTACTCTTCGGCTATCAGTACACGCAAGTCGGCAAAATTTTGAACTTTATGGGCAACGAAATCGCACAATCCGCCGAATGGAGCGAAGAGCGCAGCCTCGATTGGCATCTGCTCGAGTACGACAATCACGCGCAGCTGCATACCTGGGTGAAAGACTTAAACCATTTCTACCGAGATCAGCCGGCGCTCTGGCAAGTCGATTTTGATGGCGCGGGCTTCTCCTGGATTGAAGCCAATGATTCCGACCATAGCGTCTATAGTTATATTCGTTTCGCCGCAGACAATTCCAACTTCTTGGTCGTGGTCATGAACTGTACGCCGCTCATCCGCGACGACTATCGCATTGGCCTCCCTCAAGCCGGATTCTATGAAGAGTTACTCAATAGCGATGCTGAGGTGTACGGCGGGAGCAATGTGGGCAATCTGGGCGGCGTCGAAAGTGAGGAAATCTCGAGTCACGGCCTGCCACATAGCATTCGCCTGCGCTTGCCACCGCTAGCGATCGTCATCCTCAAGCCCAAGACCGGCCAAGCAACAGGGGAATGATTCCGCTACTTGGCCAATCGGGACCCGACTCCCATGCCAGTTGACATAGAACAACTTTCATCGCCGCTTGGGCTGAGGCGTCAGCAATGCCAGCACAAGGACCACAATGGCCAAGAGCGCGCCACCCACAAGTGCCGGCTGGTAACCCCCGGTACGGTCGAAACTTAGGCCAAAGAGCGTCGGTCCCATCGCGCTGCCGATGATGCCCGCGGTAAAGACGAAGCCGCGAATCTCGCCTTGAAATCTGCGTCCGAACATATTGGTCCAGACCGCGCCGTCAAATACGTATCCAATCCCCAGCCCCAAGCCGCTTGCCATAGCATAAAGTATAAGTAGCGTCCTATCCCGCATGATCATGGCCAACAGGCACGCGCAGGCAAGCCCCAGCATGGCCAGGACGACGACAATTGAGGGCTTGAAATGGTCTATCAGATAGCCTGCCAGCAGCGCCGAGGCGGCTGCAAAAACTGACAACATGGCGAAGGTCTCGGTCGCCACTTGCGCGCTGTGATTCAATTGGGCGAAGATGGATACCTGGTGCAAGATCAGCCCGGTCCCCCAAGCCGATGGCAGCATTCTCGCGAGCATATAGATCCAGAGCACCGGCGTGCGCATCGCCTCGCGCAGTGTCCAGCTATCCTCTTCGACATTTGCCTCGGGTTGGACTTGCGCCACAGAGTTGCTCTTCAAGTCTTCGTTGTCCGGCAACATGCCAAATTCTTCTGGAGTGTTGCGCATCAAGATTCCAAAAAGCGGTACCACCAGGGCAGTAACTCCCACACCCAATATCACAAAGGCTTGGCGCCAATCCAAAGTATCCAGCAGCACTCGCAACCCGTTTACGTACAAGCCTTGAAACAGCGCATAGGCAAGCGCGAGATAGGCCATCATACGACCTCGGCGCGACCGGAACCAATTGGCGACCGCCGTCGAACTGACCAAGACTAACGCGCCTTGCCCCAATCCGCGAATACCGGCGAAGGCGAAGAGCAGCATGATCGGACCACTAATCAGGGAGCAAAGGCAAAGGACTACACCGAACAGAACCCCAATCGCCGCGCCGGTTCGCCGGTTGCCGGTCAGATCCAGTTGCCGTCCCAGCCAGGTCAGGCTCAACGATGCGATAAACGTCCCTGTGCCATAAAGGCTGCTAACAGTCGTGCGATCCAGCCCAAAATCGGCGATGAAATAATCAATAAACAAAGAAACGGAGTAGCTTTGTCCCGGAGAGCTGGCGACCGTACCCACTATCGCCACGAACCAGACAACCCAGCCGTAGTAGATCGGCATGGTCGCAACAAGCGACTTGTATCCCGGCGCTTTTGCCGCCATTGCGTCCTCTATTCCTTGATTCCAAAAACTAAGTAGAACGCGAACATTATATAAGGCAGTTGTAGATTTAACAGTCAGCCAACTAAGTTCGTGCTAGAATTGAATCTGATAACTTATAGTTCCATTTCTATCGCCAGCCAATGACAAAAGGGTTTGCCACAATGGTCATCCCATCAGATTTGGAAATTGCGCAAAGCGCCAATCTTGTTCATATCAATAAGATCGCCGAGCAAATGGGATTGGACCCCGATCGCGACCTCGAGCACTATGGAAAATACGTCGCAAAGATCAATCTGGAAGCCTTAGAGCGACTGAAAGATCGACCGAACGCCAAATACGTAGACGTCACTGCCATCACGCCGACGCCGCTGGGCGAAGGAAAATCGACCACAACCGTCGGCATTGGTCAGGCGATGAAACATATCGGCAAGAACGCCATCATCACTGTCCGCCAGCCCTCTCAAGGTCCTACCTTCGGTATCAAGGGCGGCGCCGCTGGCGGCGGCTACAGCCAGATTGTGCCGATGGAGAACTTCAACCTACATTTGACCGGCGATATCCACGCCATAAGCGCCGCGCACAATCTGATCGCCGCCATGCTCGACGCGCATATCTTTCACGGCAACAAACGCGATATCGATATCCACAACATCCCCTGGCGTCGCGTGGTCGATTTGAACGACCGCGCCCTGCGCAATATCGTCATCGGCCTTGGCAAACGCTTTGATGGTGTTCCGCGCGAGACCGGCTATGACATCACCGTCGCCTCCGAGATTATGGCAATTCTAGCCTTGACTACATCCTTGCAAGACATGCGCAACCGTATTGGCAGAATGGTCGTCGCCTATGACAAGGACAAAAGCCCGGTCACAGCAGAAGATGTTCAGGCTGCCGGCGCCGCTACCGTATTGATGAAAGAAGCCATCAAACCGAACCTGATGCAGTCCCTGGAAAACACGCCGGCGCTGGTTCACGCCGGTCCCTTTGCCAATATCGCGCATGGTAACTCGTCCATCATCGCCGATTTGATCGCCATGAAAACCGGAGAATATGTTGTTACAGAATCCGGCTTCGGCGCGGATATCGGCGCCGAAAAGTTCTTCAATATCAAATCGCGCATCTCCGGGTTGAAGCCCAACGCAGTGGTGCTCGTGGCGACCATTCGCGCGCTGAAGGCGCATACTGGCAAATACACAATTATCCCCGGCCGACTCATTGACCCGGCGCTCAAAGAAGAAAATGTCGCCGACGTTGAGAAAGGCGCCGCCAATATGGTGCGCCATCTGGAGAATCTCCAGAAATTCGGTGTCAACCCGGTAGTCGCCGTCAACGTTTTTGCCGACGATACCGAAAACGAAATCGCGGCCGTGCGAGAGATCGCCCTGGCTGCCGGGGCGACCGGCGTATCCGTTGCGCAGCATTGGGCAAAAGGCGGCGCCGGCGCTGCCGATCTGGCAGAAATGATTGTCTCTGCTTGCGAAATGCCCAACGACTTCCGCCTGCTCTACCCGGACGACATGTCGATCAAGGACAAGATCGAAACCATCGCCTCCGAGATTTATCGAGCCGATGGCGTCGATTATGCGCCGATCGCCAATCGCAAAATCAAGCAATTTGAAGACCAGGGATTGCGCCATCTGCCGATTTGTATGGCAAAGACGCACCTTAGCCTGACCGACAATCCCAAGCTCAAGGGCGCGCCCGATGGCTTCCGCATTAGCATCACGGATATTCGCGCATCGGCCGGCGCTGGCTTCATCTATCCTCTCTGTGGAGATGTTCGCACCATGCCCGGCTTGGGTCGAACGCCGGCGGCGATGAATATCGATATTGATGCCGACGGCAAAGTCGTTGGCTTGTTCTAGCGCCAGACCATAAGCCGCCGCAGTCGCGGCATGGCAACAACTAAATAGATGCGCCGCAATCAGTGCGAATCCGCTGGTGTTTGGTTATAATGCGTCTGGACAAGGAGGTGCGATTGTCTTCTGCAGCGAATGACGAATCTACGGTAAGCCAGCATGCCTTTTCTTATCAACCAGTTCCGATCAATGGAGATTTCCTGGGCAAGCACATCATCTCTGTAGACCAATTTGAGCGACGAGACCTCGACATACTTTTTGACGCCGCTACATCCATCCGCAAGCGCATCCGCACCCACGACCGCGGGCTCACCGAGCTTTGCGCGGGCAAAGTCATGGCATCGCTTTTCTTTGAGGCGAGCACGCGCACGGATATGTCCTTTCAAGCAGCGATGCGGCGGCTTGGCGGCGATGTCATTGCCGTAAGCAACGGCGTGCGTTTCTCCTCCATGTATAAAGGTGAAAACTTGTCCGATACCATCCGCGCGACCGGCTGCTATGCCGACGTCATCGTCTTACGTCATCCGGAAATCGGCTCTTCTTACGAAGCCGGTTATTATCTCGATCTTCTCAATACCCGCATTGATAATCCAACAGTGGCCATCAGCGGCGGCGATGGCATCGGCGAACACCCCACCCAAGCCTTGCTCGATATTTTCACGATATTTGACCGGAAAAAATCACTTGACGGCTTGACAATTACTCTGGTTGGCGATCTCAAGCACGGCCGAACCGTACACTCGCTGGCCAAGCTTATCGCCTACTACGACGCGGAAAACGTCAAACTCTGTATGGTCGCGCCGGAAAGTCTGGCGATGCCTTCGGAGATAACCGACCTGGTGAAGAGCCACGGCATAACTGTATTTGAAACTGACGATCTGATGGACGTGATCGCCCAGACAGATGTCATTTACTGGACGCGCATTCAAGAAGAAAGATTCGCCGATGCGGACGCTTATGAAACGTTCAAAGACCGTTTTATCATGACGCCCCGCGTTTTTGCCAAGGCGCGCTCGAACGCCATCCTGATGCATCCCCTTCCGCGTAAACACGAGATGGGTACGCGTGACGATCACGATGTTCTCGATGACGATCGGCGTTCGATCTACTTCGAGCAGATGGAAAACGGTATGTTCGTGCGCATGGCGCTGCTTGTTAAAGTCTTGCGCGGGGTCTATGTCTGATGCCGTTAATCCAAATCCACGGCATGATCGATCCGCATACGCACCTGCGTGATCTCGATTGGGCGGACAAGGCAACGTTCGCGTCAGAAACGCAGGCGGCGATCGCGGCGGGCTACTGGGCTGTCTTTGATATGCCCAATACCGCCCCCTCCACAACTGACGAAGCGCGGCTCGACGACAAACTGCAACGCCTGGACCGAGACGCCCATTGCGATTGGGGCGTATATTTCGGCGCGTCGCAAGCCGACAACAGCGACGCCTACGAAAAAATCGCCTCGCGCGTCTGTGGTCTGAAGATTTACAACAATTCCACCACCGGGGATCTGCTCATACACCGGCAGACGGATCGTGAGCGTCACTATCGCGCCTGGTCCGCCAACAAGCTGATCGCCGTCCATGCCGAGGAAGAGACCGTTCGCGACATTCTCGCTCTTGTACGGAAGTACCGACAGCCCACGCACTTTCTTCATATCAGCAGCGCCCGCGAAATTGACCTGCTGACGCAAGCCAAAGAAGACGGTTTGCCCGTGACGATCGGCGTTTGTCCGCATCATCTTTTTCTCACTGAAGACGATCTGGCGACGCTGGGTCCCTACGGGCTGATGAAACCGCCCTTGAAATCGAAAGATGATCAACGGGCGCTGTGGAAAGCCATTAGTTTGGGCGTGGTTGATATCATCGAGTCCGACCACGCGCCGCACACCTTTGCCGAAAAAGAATCGGATTCCCCTCCCTTTGGCGTGCCTGGTCTGGATACCACGCTGCCGCTGATGTTGCGCGCTGTCAAAAACGGTCGACTTCCTCTGGACCAGGCGATCAATATGCTTTCACGTAATGTTCAGCAGATCTGGCGGGTCAGCCCACTGCCAAAGACTTATACGCTCGTCGATACCAATCATAGCTTTGTGATTGAGCGGGGAAACCTGCGAACGAAGTGTGGCTGGTCGCCCTTTGAGGGCTTGCGGGTCTACGGGAAAATCCGCGAAGTCTGGATACGCGGCCATCTGGTTTTCGACGGTGACGAGGTATTGAGCCCAGCCGGCTTTGGCAGAAATCTCTTTGGGTTGGTCGCATGAACAGGCAAAGGAAGCGACAAGCTCTTTGGCTGTACCGTCATCTATACACGGCGCTTTACAGCCTTCTCATCTCAAGGGTGGCTGCTCAGAGCGCGCATGGCGCGATGCTTGTTTCCCTGCGCCTCCTTGATCGTGTCCCGCTGTCTTGCAGACCGGCGGGCGCCTCGCGCGCGTCGATGTCAGCAGTGCGGCGTACTGAAGTGGGCGGCGTTAGTTTGTCGCAAGCGCTTGTCTTGGCGGCAGGACTCGTTAAAGGCGATGGTTTTCCCAGCGAAGACGACGCAGTTCGCGCCGTCCAGTCGCGGCGAAACGTAATGCCGGGTTGGCGGTTCGTCCCGGCGCTAACTGGACCGGTAGAATTTGGTTCGTTTACCCGTTTCCCGCGCATGGGCAACGCCGGCACGGTGGTATGGCGTCACGAGCGTTCGCGCTCCTTGCAGAATCGTGTGGGCTTGAAGAACCCGGGCGCGCGCGCGGCGGCCGTCTTTCTCGGCACGCACAAGGAGAGTCTTCCGAGCGAGTACGGCATAAACATTGCGCTATCGCCGGGCGTTCATGACATTGATCAGCAAGAGCGGGAAGTCATCGAGTCGCTTGAGTTTTTCCTCGACGAAGCCGTGATACCTGCCTGGTTTACCCTCAACTTAAGTTGCCCGAATACCGAAGACGATCCGCTGGGTTATCAACTGGAAGCGGAAACTAGACGCTTGTGCGGCGCTTTTATCAACTGCTTGGCACAGCGCTCTGTGGAGATTCCCCTTTGGGTCAAGATCAGTCCCGGTCTCGCCGCCGAGCAATATCATGCCCTGGTGCGGATCTTCCGCGATGTCGGTGTGAAAGCCGTCGTCGCGACAAATACACTTCCCAAACCCAGTCCTTCGGATCCGCAAGAGATAGCCGGGCTAGGTGGCGGAGATCTATTCGAATCAGCGCTAGATGCGGTTAAACATTTGCGAGAGGAAATTGTCCGCGCCAATGCGCCGATCGACATAGTCGCATGTGGCGGTATCCTTGACGGCGCGACATTTCAGGCCTATCGCGATCTAGGTGTCAAAGCAGCGCAATACTGGTCGGCTCTGGTCTTCCGCGGCCCCTTAGCCGCAGCTCTCATTGAAAGCGAATTGCCAGCACATGAATACGAATACGAAGCGGTCCATAGCGAAAGCCTTGCTTGATATCGGCGCGGTCGGTTTCTCGCCGCGCGCGCCGATCACCTTCAAATCGGGCATTTTGTCCCCCGTCTATGTCGACAATCGCATCCTGATCTTTCATCCCGAGCCTTGGCATAGCGTGATCGACGGTTTCGCGTCCTTGGTCAAAGAGCTACCGCTCGAATTCGACCTGATCGCCGGCGTCGCCGTCGGCGGCGTTCCCCATAGTTCCGCCCTCGCTTATGTCCTGAACAAACCCTCCGTTTTCATTCGTAAGGAAAGCAAAGGCCACGGTAAGGCGCAACGCATTGAAGGAGGTCCGGTCGAGGGCAAGTCCGTCCTCCTGGTAGAAGATCTGGTCACCACCGGTGGAAGCAGTCTTTCGGGGGTGGCAGCTTTGCGCGAAGCGGGAGCGCTCGTCACAGACATGGTCGTTATCGTCAGTTACGGTTTCGCCCAAGCGCAAGCCGCGTTTGCCGAAGCCCAGGTCAAGCTGCATACACTGACAGACTTCGATACCCTGCTCGATCTGGCCTTGCAGCGCGGAATGTTTGGCGAGCGCGATGAATCCGAAATTCGCAATTGGTTCGCCGATCCACATCACTGGGGGACGACAAGAAAATGAGTGCCCTGGCAAAATACGAACGCCGAGTCGACGCTATCGATTCCTTGCTATGCGTGGGTCTCGACAGCGATGTCAACCGATTGCCATCCGAATTCACCACCGATAAGTTCCCGCAACTGGCATTTAATCGCGGTATCATTGATCAGACCGCCAGCTACGCCAGCGCATTCAAATTCAATATGGCTTTCTACGAGGCGTCCGGCGCGGCCGGCTGGCTACAATTGAGAGATTCGCTGGAATACCTGCGTCAACATCATCCAGAGGTTCTCACCATCAGCGATGCCAAACGCGGAGACATCGGCAACAGCAGCTCTGCCTACGCGCGCGCCATCTTTGATGAACTCGGCTTCGACGCTGTGACGCTAAACCCCTACCTCGGCAGCGATGCCTTGCAGCCCTTCCTTGACTACAAAGAAAAGGCCTGCATCATTCTTTGTCGCACCTCAAATGCCGGGTCGGGTGAACTGCAGAACCTGACTGTCTCCGGCAGACCGCTCTGGCAGGCGGTCGCCCAAACCGTCGTTGACAATTGGAACATGAACGGAAACTGTATGCTGGTCGCCGCGGCAACTTATCCGGAAGAAATGGCCGCCATTCGGTCAATCGTTGGAGACATGACCTTGCTGGTGCCGGGCATCGGCGCGCAAGGCGGGGATATTGATGCCGTGCTGAGCGCCGGATTGAATCGCCGCGGCAAGGGTCTCATCATCAATGCGTCACGCAGTATCATATTCGCGGACGATCCGGCAGAGGCTGCAGAATCCTTGCGCGACGAGATCAACCGATGCCGGTCCTGAATACCCTCATCACTCACATTCTCATCATCAACTCATCTGTCTTTGACACAAGCCTGCTGTTGCCACGACACAATGGAAGGAGACGTCCGTCTTTCGTTCAGCGAGGATTCAAATGGCTGCATCCACTTCTGAATATCGCACCTTTGTCAAAGGCAGTCTCATAAACACGACATTGGATCGAGTACAGCGCTTCCACCAAGATCCAAAGACGCTTGCCAAACTGACGCCTCCGCCGGTCATTTTGCAATTGTGGCGCGATGCGCGACGCTCCAGCACAGAAGGCGAAATTGAATTCATTATGTGGCTCGGCCCGTTCCCGATTCCCTGGGTTGCCCGCCACGAACCAGGACCGACTCCTCATTCCTTTGCCGACCGGCAGGTCAAAGGTCCGATGGCGTATTGGCGTCATGAGCACATTTTCACCGAGAAAGCGGATGGCGTCGAGCTGATAGATCGCATCGTCATGGCGCATAGACGCGGTTTGGTCGGACTCATCACGCGGCTGCTCTTTGACGGCATGCCCCTGCGGATCCTATTCGCGTATCGCCATCGGCGAACGCGAATGGCATTGCAACCGGGATAAGTCAACGACTGTCGCTGTGCACCCGATTCTGTGGCGAACGGAGGTGGTCAGGGTCGCGACATCATCAACAAGGTCATGCTGCCCTTCTGCGCGATCTTGCCGTCCTGCTTGACGATTCTTAATTCCAGCTTAACCACGCCCCCACCCAGGCGCTGCGCCGGCTTGGACTCGGTCACTTTGAGCTCGGCATGAATCGTGTCGCCGATGTAGACCGGATTGCTGAACTTCATCTCCAAGCCTCGAAAGCCAAGCACGGTACGCTCCAAGATGCCCAGCTGGTAAGCCTGCCCAATCGCATAACTCAAGCTCAACATGCCATGCGCGACGCGCGCGCCCATGAAAGAGCCCTTGCTGTATTCGGCGTCCGTATGCATGGGGTTGTAGTCGCCAGTCAAGGCGGCGAATTGCACCAGATCCGCTTCGGTGATCGTACGGCCCCTGGTTCGCATGGTCTGGCCAATTTCGAATTCTTCGAAATATAAGCCACGGGGTCCATCCGCTTCCATTTTGAACATGCTTGCCTCCGTTCCGCTCACATCGTACCCGCAGCGCGCCCAAGTCGCGTAATCAAAACAGCATCAGAGGTTTTCTGATGCTGTTGCCTGTTATCGGGACCTTTATCAAGCTCTATCCGCCCGATGAATCGTCACTTGCATCGCCGGCCTGATCGCCAGCGTCGTCGATGGTCTGCTCAATTGGTGGTGGCGTTTCGCCCGCGGCGTCGATGTTCGCCGGGAAAGCGCTGCCGATTAAGGGCGCGATGACCAGGGATACGATCGCCAGCAGCTTCAGCAAGATATTCAATGACGGGCCCGAAGTATCCTTGAAGGGATCGCCCACCGTATCGCCAACAACCGCGGCCTTATGCGCATCGGATCCTTTGCCGCCATAATTGCCCGCCTCGATGTTCTTCTTGGCGTTGTCCCAGGCGCCGCCGGCGTTCGCCATCATTACAGCAAGCATAAACGCGGAAACAAGTGAACCCAGCAATACGCCAACCAATGTAATCGGCGCGACAAATTCTCCCAAAATGTTCTCCCTGCCCAACACGGCCAGCAGCGCGACCCCAACCGGCACGCCCACCGCTATAATCCCCGGCAGCATCATCTGCCTGATGGCGCTGTCCGTGCTAATCGCCACGCAACGCTGGTAGTCCGGTTCGGCTTCGCCTTCCATGATGCCCTTGATTTCGCGGAACTGACGGCGCACTTCTTCAACGATCTGCTGCGCCGCGTCACCCACCGCCACCATCGTCAAGGCGCTGAAAATATACGGCAGCAAGCCACCAATGAGCATCCCTGTGACAAACCGAGGGTTCAAAAGAAGTTCCGCCGGATTGACTGAAGACCCAAGCGCGGTACTGCCTCCCGCCGTCAGCGCAGTGATGAAAGCGGCGGTCAGCGCCAGAGCCGTCATCGCCGCCGAGCCAATCGCGAAGCCTTTGCCAGTAGCGGCGGTGGTATTGCCCAGGCTGTCCAGCGCATCGGTACGATCCCTGACCTCTGCCGGCAGATCGGACATCTCGGCAATGCCACCCGCGTTATCCGCCACTGGTCCGTAAGCGTCAGTCGCCAGCGTAATGCCCAAGGTCGACAACATGCCAACGGCAGCGACCGCGACACCATAAAGACCTGCTTGCGACGTCGCCAACAGCGTGACCACCACCACAATGACGACTGGCGCTAGTGTACTCATCATGCCCAAGGCCAGCCCGCGAATGACAACAATACCCGCGCCGCCTTCTGCGGAAGCGGAAAGGGCCTTCGTGGGTCCGTAGGTATCGGCAGTGAAGTATTCGGTGAAGTAGCCGATCAGCACACCGCCGATCAAACCACTGAGCGTGGCAATGATGATGCCCACGTTCTTGTCCCCAAAGGGCAGCGTGAAGCCGAGGATGATCACGACAATGCCGATCATCACCGAAGCGCTATAGATACCGGTACGGATGCTGCCAAGCAGCTTTTCTTGATCAGCGCCTTCTTCGGTCTTCACGAGGAAACTCGCGATGATGCTGATGATCAGACCAGCAGTTGCCACCAGCAGGGGAAACACTTGCGCGGCAACCAAGCCGTCGCCAACAAAGGCGCCGGCGGCCGTAGCCAAGGAAATCGCGGCAATGATTGAGCTGGCGAAGCTTTCGAACAGGTCCGAGCCCATGCCCGCCACGTCGCCGACGTTGTCGCCAACATTGTCCGCGATCGTCGCCGGATTACGCGGATCGTCTTCCGGGATTCCGACTTCGGTCTTGCCAACCAGGTCAGCGCCAACATCAGCGGCCTTGGTGAAGATGCCGCCTCCGACGCGCGCAAAGATGGCGATTGATGTGCCGCCAAAACCAAATCCGGCCAAGGCCGATGCTGCTTGAGCGGCGTCTCCCAATTCGTTGACAAAGAGAATGAACAAGATGCTGATGCCAAGTAGCGCAAGCGATACCACCATGGTGCTCATGACCGTACCGCTGGCAAAGGCAACTCGAAGACCTTTGTTCAAGCTCAGAGACGCGGCTTGCGCGGTGCGCACATTGGCGCGCACGGCGATGTACATCCCGATATAGCCTGCAAACCCTGACGCCAGGGCGCCCAGCACAAAGGCCACGGCCGTCAACGCCGACATCCCGGACCCCGGCACTGCGCTCAAAAAGACAAGCGCAACCGTCACGATTGCAACCAGGATTGCCACAGCGCGATATTCCCTGCTAAGAAAGGCCTGTGCCCCGCTCTGAATCGCCGCCGCAATCTGTTTCATGCGGTCGGACCCTTCGTCTTGCGCCATGACATAATTGCGCTGGTATAGCGAGAATACCAATCCAATCACACCAGCCGCGACAGCAATCAAGACGGTTGTATTCATGTCGATCATGTAATCAAACTCCTCTGTGTATTGCCCAACTAAGGGCGCCATCTATTCGCGCCGACGCACCCCAACCGCGAACGTGCCGCGTTTTCAACTTTCAGGCCGGTATGGTGGTAATCAGATTCTAGTAGGATCGGTGTCTATTCTAGAGAAAGTTTCCTACCTGCAGGGTACGGCATATTTGCTCAATGCGCTTACTTTTGCTTCGTATAGGCTGTGTCTTAGCCTGCGTCGCAAATCTGTCAGTTCATGACCAGGGCATCTTATCGCAATTCGCGCCGTTTTCAACACCCGAAAAGCGCTTGAATGGCTTTGGTTCTAAGCTATGATGGGAAGTGGCGCAATCATGGATATGACATGACGCATCCCGCTCGCAAACTCGGCACGCGGGGCGAGTCCCTCGCCCGACAATACCTTGTCAAAAAAGGCTATGCTATTGTCACCAGCAACTGGTCAACGCCGCACGGAGAGATCGACATTATCGCGCGATACAATGGCATCATCGTCTTTGTCGAAGTGAAGACTCGACACGGCAGGGATACCGAGTCGGCTCTTGCTGGAATAACGCCGGCCAAGCACGAACGGCTCGTCAAAGCAGCCTATCAATACCTCCACGACCATGACCTGGACGAGGTGACATGGCGGTTCGATGCTATTGCCATTGCCTTAGATCGCCACGAGACGCCGAGAATCGATCACGTTGAGGATGTCTTTGACTGGTAAAACGCCCCCACTCCTTATCATTCTCGGTCCCACCGGCGTCGGCAAAACCGAACTGGCCATTGAATTGGCGCAGCGCCTGAAGGGCGAAATCGTCGGGGCGGACAGCCGTCAGATCTACCGTCACCTGGATATCGGCACGGCAAAACCGACATCTGAGCAACGAGCGCAGATTCCGCATCACTTGCTTGATTTTGTCGCGCCGGACTCCAACCTGAGCCTCGCCGAATACCAGGACCTCGCCTACCGCTGCATTAACGATTTACACGCCAAAGAGAAGCTGCCACTGCTCGTCGGCGGCACCGGACAATACATCACCGCGGTTGAGGAAGGCTGGTCGATCCCGCGTGTACCACCCGATCATCAACTGCGCGCCGAACTGGAAGCATTTGTAGCCGAGCATTCGGCGCAGGCCCTGCACGACAAACTGAAGCGCGTAGATCCTCGTGCAGCAGAGCGCATCCACCCCAACAACCATCGCCGTGTCATTCGCGCCCTGGAAGTTCATGCGCTTACCGGTCAAGCCATTAGCGCGCTGCAGCAGAAGAAGCCACCTCCATATCGGATACTCAGGCTGGGATTACGCCTAGACCGAACCATTCTTTATCCTCGCGTCGATGCGCGCGTTGACAAAATGGTCGAAGCCGGCTTTGTCGGGGAAGTGCAAAATCTGCTCGATTTAGGATTCGATCGCAGCTTGCCGTCAATGAGCGGACTGGGCTACCTGGAAATCGCCGAGCATTTGCTGGATGGCGCGCCGCTGGAAGAGGCGATCCAACGGACAAAATTCAGCACACATGATTTCATCCGTCGGCAGGACGTGTGGTTTCGCGGGCACGACAACGGGATTCTATGGCATAATGTTAAAGAATTTGACGCCGCCTTCCTGGCTCAAACCGTGACTGAATGGATAGGATAATATCCGTGACAGACGTCGTTCCTGCCGACGCCGGCAGCAATCCCAATCCCTTCATTGGCATCATCTTGTTGATCGTCCTGTTAGTCTTCGTCTTGCCAGATCGACTGCCACGATTTATCTCGGATTTGTCGCCCTATTTGTTCGCGGGCATTCCCTGTGGAAGGCTACCTGCAGCTCGAGACTTGGCTGCACACCAATCGGTCATCGGGCGCTCTGTGCAAGACCCGCTCAACCTCACAGTCGCGCCCACAACACCAGACGAAAGCGGCGCATTGCTCGTCCGACTGACCGTGAGCAATCTTTCATTGGGCACCGTGCCTATCGTGTTTCAAGAGGGCAACATCGTCGTCGCTGCAAGCGATGACGAGAGTAACGGCTTTGGTTTCATAGTTGAGCCGGAGCCGACTGAAGGGATTCTTGAGCGGCAGGAACCTGATCCGGACGGTTACGACGAGTCAGATATTCGGCTGCTGGGACCACGCCAGCGTTGCGTGCACGCCTTAGATCTGGTGGCATCGCAGGACATGATTGACAATGGCGGAACGATCCGCGCTTTCTATCGAATGTCCCTTGCTGGCGATCATGAGACGCTGAACGCGGGAATCCGTCCTATCTATGCCGATCAGGGACTCGACATATTGAGCGAGGCCGTTGTTTTCTCCGAACCAGTTGAAGTCGAACCCGGCACATGAAAGACCTGAAACAGTCAGCAAGACTCGACAGGGCGTTAGCGAGGAAGAATCAATCGACAGGATTTCCGATGTCAAGCGACAACAAACTGACACATTTGGACGCTCAAGGCAAGGCATCAATGGTTGATGTCGGCGCCAAGCGCATAAGCGAACGGATTGCCATTGCCTCCGGCAGCGTGGTGATGAAAGCTGAGACCCTGGCAATGATTCGAGAGGGAAATCTGAAGAAAGGCGATGTTCTTGCTGCCGCTCGGATTGCCGGCATCATGGCTGCCAAGCGCACGGCTGATCTGATCCCGCTTTGTCACCCCATCGCGCTAGACAAGATCTCGCTTGACCTGGCATTTGACGATAGCAACCATGCGATTGACATTGTCGCGACCGTCAAAACGAGCGGGAAAACCGGGGTGGAAATGGAAGCGCTGACCGCTGTTTCTGTCGCCGCATTGACGGTGTACGATATGGCGAAAGCCGTCGATCGCGATATGCGGTTAAGCAACATTCGCTTGCTGGAAAAACGCGGCGGATCTCGAGGCGATTTTGTAGCAGCTCAATGAGGGACGGATATGCAAGTAAGAGTGCTCTTCTTCGCCACCTTGCGCGATCTGGTCGGTACGCGACAACTGACGGTTGAACTTGCCGCGGCAAATAGCACCGTGGCGCAGTTGCGGCAGGAGCTAGTTGCGCGCTACCCGGCCATTCAAGAGAACCTCGGCATCGCGCTCGCCGCCATCAACGAAGAATTCGCTTTCGACAAAGACAGCATCCAGGATGGCGACGAAGTCGCTTTTTTCCCGCCCGTCAGCGGCGGATCCGGCGAGACGCTGGATCGCCCGGAAATCTATCGACTGCCAGAGGAAACGATAAACCACGACGAGATCATCGCGGCGATTTCCACGCCGCGAACGGGCGCGGTCTGTTTGTTCACTGGCTTGGTCCGCGGTCAAACAGAAAGAGTTGGTCATTTGCCGCAGACCGAGTCGCTTGAATACGAGGCGTACCGACCGATGGCTCTGACAAAAATGAAACAGGTCGCGCAGGAAATCCGCAGCAAATGGCAAGATGTAGAAGGCATCGCCATTGTGCAACGGATCGGCAAACTAGAGGTTGGCGATAATACCGTTCTCATCGCCTGTTCAGCGCCGCATCGGGACGACGGTTGTTTCGAAGCCGCGCGATATGGTATTGACCGGCTAAAAGAGATCGTTCCGGTGTGGAAAAAGGAAATCGGCGCCGACGGGCAGGCCTGGATTGAAGGCAGCTACCGGCCCCAGGTTGAAGATCAAGCAGATTCATAAACTGGATTTCGTACCCAAGCTATGCTACAAAGGCGCGACAAAGTTATCAACTGAACCGCAAATCTACAGCAGCAAAGCACAGGCATGTTAAACCCTGACAACAACATAGAGAGCTATCAGGATGTCCTTGGTGTTCGCTTCCACGATCCCGATCTGCTGACCCAAGCCTTGACCCATCGCTCCTACGTCAACGAATATGGCCCAGAAGACAGCTCGGTACGCGACAACGAACGGCTGGAATTCCTCGGCGACGCCGTGCTGGACATCCTTGTCGCCAATATGTTGTATCGGAAATATCCTCATGTTTCCGAAGGCGAATTGACCCAGTTGCGCGCCGCTCTGGTGAGGACAGAATCGCTGGCACACATCGGCGCGCAGTTCAAAATCGGGGAATTCTTGCGTATCGGCCACGGCGAGGAAATCACGGGTGGACGCCAACGGATCACGATCCTATGTCGCGCCTTCGAAGCGGTCATAGGCGCCATGTATCTTGATGGCGGCATGAAAACCGTTGAGGGCTTTGTCATGCCCAGTCTGCTGGAGTTGCTCGATTTTGTGATCGAAAACAACTTGCATATCGATGCCCGCAGCGAATTGCAGGAGCAGATACAGGCCCGGCTAAGCGTCACGCCCAACTATCGGTTGGCCGGTGCAGAGGGTCCTGATCACGCCAGGGAATTTCGCGTTGAGGTCACTATCGGAGAAAGCATCATTGGTAGCGGGATCGGCCCAAGCAAGCGCGCCGCCGCGCAAGATGCCGCGCGCGCCGCGCTGCAGCAACTGGAAGCTGTCGGTTTGCCAGAGTTAAACGAAACAGAGGACAAATCGGAATAGCTTAGTACCGGCGACGGCGAAAGCATTTCTCGCAGATACGATAGCGGTGTCCTGACGGCAAGGTTGCTCCACAAGATCTGCAGCGCCTCGCCATATCAAGATTCCGCAGCAATGCCTCATCAATCGAAAGCGACCATTCGCGCCGGTCTTCGCGCACTTGCGAATGCGCCTCGCCATACTGACTAAATTCCTTTCGTCGCGACAACCACAAATAGATATCGGCGCAGGCGATAGCTAGCTCAGTGGATTCAAGATCCGCTGAGTTGACGATCGGCGATGGCGGCTCCGGTGGCAACGGGATTTGATATCCCTCGAGAATCATATGGGCGCAATCCTGCCAATAGATTCTCGTGGTCTTGCGCGCCGGCGCGTTGACCAACTGCAGGGCATTTGCCAAGCCCAATCTTTCGATTTCATCGTCGGCCAGCATTTTTGCCAATTCAATTCGCTCAACCAAGTCCGCCGTCGTGATGACCGCGCGCAACTCCTGCGGGATCGACTCCAGCGCCGCCCACTGCGCCAATTGCTCCGCCAGGTTTCCCGGTATCAGACGCAGATCGTCCACGGTCGGCGCGACGCGAGCAAAGGTCAAGGTCGGTGGCTCCTGCTCGTAAAGTTCACGAATCGTCTGCAATCGCTGCTTGCTTGTTGAGCTAATGAGACCCGTTTTCGACAGACCAAAGCGGCCGGCTCGTCCGCCAATCTGTTGCACTTCGCTCGGATACAGAACGCGATCGTTCTTGCCGTCGAACTTTTCCGTGTCGTAAAAGCAGACCACATCCGCCGGCAGATTCAAACCCATACCGACAGCGTCGGTCGCCACGCAGATTTCGGTTTCCCCTTGCGCGAAACGGTCTGCCTGTCGGCGTCTTACCTCGGGCGGCAAGCTGCCATAAACAACCGAGACCGCCCGTCCCAGCCGCTCCAGCTTCATTTTCAAATCCAGGACAGCGTGACGAGAGAAGGCAACCAAAATCGTATAGGGCGGCAAAGTTTCCAGCGTATGATGATTTTCGGAAACAGCGATCGGCGCCAGCCGTTGATGCTCGACGATTTCGCAGGGGATTTCCGCCGCGGCAGCCAACACTTCTATCAAGCCTCGCGCAGTCGGCGGCCCGATGATGTGCATCTCCGGCGCGGCTGATTCCATCATCGCGCGTGTCCATGCCCAGCCCCGGTCGGCGTCGGCGAGCATTTGCGCTTCGTCCACAATGACACAGGCGCCACTGTTGACGGGATTGAACATTTCGATGGTCGCAGCCGTAATCCTGGCCCCCTCCACCGGAATGTATTCCTCACCTGTCAACAAGCTGCAAGCGACGCCTTCGCCGTTGAGGCGATCAAAGATCTCGTATGCCAGCAAGCGCAAAGGCGCTAGATACCAGCCTGATCCCGCAGCTTTTAGAGCCTGCAGCGCATCATGTGTCTTTCCGCTGTTAGGCGCGCCAATATGCAAGTAGATTTGTTGTTGATCGCGATAGGGATAGCGCCACTTGGGAAAGGCGTCGATCAGCCGGTTACGCAGTTTGCTCTGCGCTTCACGCTGCCTGCGCGCTCGAGATCGATTGCTCCGTCGCCGCTTGCGCCGCCCACGAACCGGCGCTTCTTCGTGGTCAACCACGATCGCGCGGAAATCGGCAAAAGTCTCGGGCAAGGTCCATAAGCCACGGACGTCTCGCCATATGATGCGCTTGCCGGGAATGCCCGCTTGTTGCAGCCACGCTTTCAAGGTTGTTTCGTCGATAGACAGGGCAGATCTCAAATCCTCTGCACGCACGCGTTCGTAACCCGCGATCATCTCACACAAGTCGAGGTCGTTCGCGGTCTGGCGAAACGTGAAAACAGGAAAACGCAAGGTACCGTTGGGATCGAGAAAGCTATCCAGCGCCAGTTCCTTGGCAGCCTGACGTAATGTTGACGATTTGACACCGACTAATTGTGTCGCTTCGTCAACCGTATAGCTGTGCGCGGCAACCTGTGACGCTGCGCTATCGTCGCTGTCAGCCTGCTCTTTATGCGCGTCTCGAAACGCGTTCCCACACAATTCCAGAACGCTTAGCCAAGCCTCGTCATCGCTAGCCGTCGCCTGTTGCAGGTCTTGCAGGACTTGCTCCCCACTAGTTGTCAATGTGGTTCTCCCGAGCGTGAATTAAGGCGAAGCCCAATCTAGTCTGTCCAGTTGTACGGTAAAATTGGGGACAAGTCATCTTCAATGTCAATAGAATTGTCAATTACGGGCGGCGTTTCGGCAAACATCTTCATCTGTCTGCCAGCATCGACGTCGCAGGTCTCCAATAGCAAGGCGATCAGCTTGGTTCTTTGTCCCGACTCGCTATAAATTTCCGCCGCGAACCGAATCGGGTGTTTCATCGCCTTGCGTCGATTGCAAGACGGACAAGCAACTCCCAGGTTGCCGGGCTTATTACTACCGCCCCGCTTCAAGCTGACGATGTGATCCAACTCGAAACCGACGCCCACCAAATCAGCATCACACCATTCGCAGCGACCTGCGGACTCGAGTATTCGATCCCGCATGAGCGTGGCGTCCAGCGTTCCCACCGCGCCGACAGCTTTGGCGCGCGCATTCAACCACGTCGCATATTGCGCCAGCGCCTCGCTATCTAATCTATCCTGGTACTTCATTCGCTGACTTCAATTCGTGGATTGTCCAGGCGGAAACCATGGCCTCGTACCGTAACAACGTATTGGTGCTCTTCATCAATCTCGGCCAAGCGGTCTCGCAATCTACGTACCAAGGCGTCGATCGCCTGTTCGCTAACTCCGGCGCCCATGGCATCGGGCCAAACTGCTTCAACTACATCGTTTCGGGTACATATCCCGCCCTGGCTGGCAAACAGAATCTCCAGCAGACGATATTGCGGTAGGCTTAGAGGCGGATCCAGCGCGCGTTCGTCAATGTATACTTGACGTGACTCGGGATCCAGCCGCATACGAGTACCGGTCATCGCCGCCGACGGAATCACCTCGGGCAACGAGCGTGTAGTGGTTGGCGCAGTTGCGCCCGAACCGACAAAGCGCAGCCGAATGTCTTTGGCGATACGGATCTCATCGCCGTCTTCCAGCTCACGCACGCCAAGAAGTCGGTAGCCGTTGACCCAGGTACCGTTTTTGCTATTGCTGTCTTCTACCAGACATGACCCGCCCCGCAATCGAAAAGTCAAATGCTGACGGGAGATCTGACGCACAGGAATGACGATATCACAGACATCCTCACGTCCCAAGGTCATTACTTCACGGTTCAGCACCCAGTGCTGGTTGGAGAGCGAACCATCAAGCCAAACAATGACCGGGAAATCATCGGAGTCCCGAGACATGATTGCGCTTACCTTTCCGCGACCTAAAAAGTTGCAGATTTACAACCCGCTGCGTACCGTCATTATACAGTATTATCTTTTACACCACGACCATGCATTGCCCCAGTATCATGCCACAGGTATAATCTTTCGCTGTCTATAGCGACTTCGCAGGAGTATTGATTTTGGGCATTTTTCGCCGCGGTCTGTCAAAGACGCGCCAATCGTTTTTTGGACGCGTTTCCCAGATCCTTGGCAACACCGAAATCGACGACGATACCTGGGACGAGATCGAAACGCTGATGATACAGGCGGATTGCGGATTCGATACAACCTTGAAAGTCATCGAACGATTGCAAGACCGAGTACGCGCGGAAGGCATCACCCGCACGGAGCAATTGCAAGACGCGCTAAAAGAGACGCTGGGAGATCTTCTGCAGTTTCCACCTGCCATGGATATCTCCGGACGTGATTTGTCGATCATCCTTGTGGTCGGCGTCAATGGCTCTGGAAAAACCACGTCGATCGCCAAGCTGGCGCATCGTCTCAAGAATCTCTCCAAGCGCAAAGTGATGGTCGCAGCCGGCGATACCTTCCGCGCTGCCGCAATCGAGCAATTGCAAACCTGGGGCCAACGCGTCGACGTGCCGGTGATCGCCAACCGCCCCGGCTCCGATCCCGGCGCAGTGGTCTACGATGCAACCGCCGCCGCAAAAGCGCGTGGATTCGAGATCTTGCTGGTCGACACCGCCGGTCGCCTGCAAAACAACTACAATTTGATGCGAGAATTGACTAAGATCAGCGAAGTTTCCGGAAATGTGGTTTCGGGCGCGCCCCACGAAGTGCTGTTGGTGCTCGACGGCACGACCGGACAAAACGCCATCGAACAGGCCAAGAGATTCCAGGAAGCGTCTGGCGTAACCGGCGTCATCGTCACCAAACTGGACAGCACCGCCAAAGGTGGCATGGTCTTTTCTATCTTTAATGATCTGCAATTGCCAGTCCACTACCTGGGGCTCGGCGAAGGCATCCACGATCTGGTGCTCTTCACGCCGGAGTTTTTCGTCGATAGTCTCTTTGACAATGACGAAGACGAGGCGCGTTAAACAGTTTTGGACTCAATCACTAGTCTGCAAAACAGCAAGGTCAAGCTGGTCCATCGACTGCGAAACAAACGCGGACGGGAACAAGAGCGGCGCTTCGTAGTCGAGTACCAGCGCGACTTTCAGCGCGCGCTCATCCAAGGCTACGAGCTTGATTTCCTCTTGTTCTGCCCCGAACTTCTTGAAAGCCCCGCGCTCGACATTAATTCGGCAGACAATGCGATCAAGGTCACGCCGCAAATACTCAAGCGCCTCTCGTACCGAGAGAACCCGAGTGGCTTTCTGGCTGTCATAAAAGCCAAACCTGCAAAGGTATTGCGAGACTTGGAGCTGGCGAGTCTTGACTCAGCCATCATACTGGTCGACCCGCGAAAACCAGGCAATATTGGCGCGCTGCTGCGCACCGGCGACGCAGCTGTCATCGGCGCGACGGTACTGGTTGATTGCGCGCTCGACCTATATAATCCCAACATTATCCGAAACAGCGCCGGGGCATGTTTCCTTGACAACATCTATCAGCTATCCAGCGCAGAAGCGATTGGCTGCTTCAAAGACCGAAGCTTTCAACTGATCGCCGCAGACGACCGGGGCGAAACCAACATCTTTGACCTGGATCTCCGGCAGAAAACTGCAATCGTCCTGGGAACAGAAGATGCCGGTCTCAGCGCCCAGTGGCTGGACAACTGTGATCAACGGGTTCGGATTCCCATGGCAGGAGCCCTCACCGATTCACTCAACCTGTCGGTCAGCGGCGCCATATTCATGTACGAGATCTTGCGCCAGCGACAAACTCACTGACAGGCGGGCAAAGCCAATGCCCGGCCTTGGCACGGGAGCAATATGGAAAACCTGATTAGCAAGTTGCGTGAACTCAAGGCTCAGATTGAAGAACTAATGACTCGAATCGATGTCGTCGGCAAAGCGCGGCTGGCCTACGAACTGGAAACAACCGCCAGCGAGGGCGATTTTTGGAATGATCCCGATGCCGCGCAGAAAACCATGCGGCAACTGTCGAGGCTGAAGGCGACGGTGGACAAGTGGCAGTCAGTCTCTCAGAGCATCAGTGACGCCATTGAGCTCGCGGAAATCGCGGATGACGACATGCTCGCAGACATGGAACAAGAGACGGCCGCGCTGTCCGAGTTGGTCGAAAGCATGGCTCTGCAAGCGATGCTTGCCGGCGAGTACGACGCTGAAGACGCCATTTTCGCCATTCATGCCGGCGCCGGTGGCGTTGATGCCCAGGATTGGGCAGAAATGTTGGAGCGCATGTATCTGCGCTGGATGGAGCAAAATGGCTACAAGGCCGAAATCCTGGAGCGCAGCGGTGGCGAAGAAGCCGGCATTAAGAGCGTCACCGTCAGCGTCAAAGGCGATAACGCCTTTGGCTATTTGCAGAGCGAGGAAGGCGTCCATCGCCTGGTGCGCCTCAGCCCATTCGATAGCGCCAGACGACGCCACACCTCCTTCGCCAAAGTCGAACTTTGGCCAGACATCCACTCTGATATTGAAATAGAGATAGAAGATCGGGACATCCGAATTGATACCTATCGCGCCAGCGGCGCCGGCGGCCAGCATGTGCAGAAGAACGATACCGCCGTGCGTATCACCCACTTGCCGACTGGCATTGTCGTTCAGTGTCAGAACCAGCGCAGCCAGGCGCAGAATCGCGATCGCGCGATGCAAATCCTGCGCGCGCGACTCTTCGAAATGGAGCGCGCCAAACAGGAAGCGGAAATGGCGGAATTAAAAGGTGAAAACGTAGACGCCGGATGGGGCAATCAGATTCGCTCTTATGTCTTACACCCTTACCAAATGGTTAAAGATCACCGCACCAGCGTTGAAATCGGCAATACAACCGCCGTCCTTGATGGCCGGCTAGGCGAGTTTATCGAGGCTTTTCTCCGGCACAAAATCAGCGGCTAGCGCCTAGGACTCTCGTCGGCCATTTGCCGCATCGAGTTTCCTAATACATTTCTTGGAGATTCGCCACGCGCTTGCGCGACTTTTGCGACAGAATATGTTACGCTAGACACAAGTCCTATTGCCAAGGTGGACGCCATATGTTGTCTTCGACAAGCATCTATTCTCGAGATTTGGAATCGCTGCTGCAGTCGCTGGCGGACATCAAACCGAACGAACAAGACCTTATCGCCTCCGCCTATTTCCGCGCGGAAACCGCCCATGCCGGGCAAAAGCGCAAGTCAGGCGAGCCCTATTTCACACATTGCGTCGCGGTCGCCAGCATCCTGTCCGAAATGCAAATGGATGCCGAGACTATCGCCGCCGGACTCCTCCACGATGTTGTTGAAGATAGCGATCTAACCATTGACGGCGTGCGCGCCGAATTCGGCTCGACCATCGCCAAACTTGTCGATGGCGTCACCAAATTGAAGAATCTGCCGATCAAGAATGTTTCTCCCCGCGGCGATTCACGACGCAGCAGCATGATCAACCGCGAGATGGAATACATCCGAAAGATGCTGCTGACCATGGGCGACGACGTGCGTGTTGTTCTGGTCAAGCTGGCGGATCGCTTGCACAATATGCGCACGCTGGGATATATGCCGCAGCACAAGCAGATGGCGGTCGCGCAAGAGACCATGGATATTTTTGCGCCCCTGGCCAATCGGCTGGGCATCTGGCAAATGAAATGGGAGCTGGAAGATCTGGCCTTCCGCTATCTCAACCCCGATGCCTATCGCTCGATTGCCAAAACTCTGGATGAACGGCGCGATGAGCGCGAACTCTATGTTGACCGCATTCGCGAAAAGCTCGTCCGCGAACTCAGTGCGAGCAAGATCAACAAAGTCACAATCTCTGCGCGACCCAAACATATCTACAGCATCTACAACAAAATGACCAAGAAGGGACTGCCGCTCGAACAAATCTATGACATCCGCGGTATGCGAGTCCTGGTAGACTCGCTGGCGGAGTGCTACCTGGCGCTAGGTATCGTTCACAATCTGTGGCGCCCGATTCCCAATGAGTTTGACGACTATATTGCCAACCCCAAAGACAATTTTTATCGCAGCCTGCATACGGCCGTACACGACGATCACGGCAAAACTGTCGAGGTGCAAATTCGCACCTGGGAAATGCACGAAGACGCGGAGTACGGCATCGCCGCGCATTGGCGCTACAAAGAGGGGCATCAAGGACATGACGATGCCTTTGAACAGCGCCTCGCCTTCTTGCGGCGTTTGATGGAATTTGGGCCCGAGGTTAACGACGCATCGCAATTTGTTGATACCGTCAAATCAGAGGTCTTCCAGGATCGAGTCTATAGCGTGACGCCGAACGGCGATATCGTCGACTTGCCGGTTGGCGCCACGCCTATCGACTTCGCCTATCACATCCACACCGATATCGGCAACCGCTGCCGCGGCGCCAAGATCAACGGTCGACTCGTGCCTCTCAATTACAAACTCAAAATGGGCGATCAGGTCGAAATTCTAACCGCCAAACGCGGCGGACCGAGCATGGATTGGCTCAATCCCGATCTTGACTACGCGGTGACAAGCCGCGCCCGCAGCAAAATTCGTCACTGGCTACGCAAGCAGAATCGCGAAAAGCACATTGTCATGGGGCGCGAAGTCCTGGAGCGCGAATTGAAACGACTAGGCGTCCTGGACAAGGTCACCTTTGAGTCCGTCGCGCGCCTGCTATCTTTTGACAAACTGGACAACTTTCTAGCCGGCATCGGCTCCGGCGATGTCACCGGTTCGCAGATTACCAACCGTGTATTGGAAGATGAACGACGGAAGTCGGCGCAGAACATCAGCGACGAAGATCTGCTTAAACCTCGTGTCAAATCCAGCGGCGCCAATATCGCCAAGGGTGTTAGCATCATGGGCGCGGGCGGATTGCTAGTGAATCTGGCACGCTGCTGCGCGCCCATAGCGGGTGACGAAATCGTGGGCTACATTACGCGCGGACGTGGCGTGACGGTACACCGCACCGATTGTCCCAATATCGCGGCGCTGCGCGATGTCGAGCGCTTAATCGACGTCTCCTGGGGGTCCGAAGACGACGAACAGCATTACCTCGTTCCCGTGGAAGTCGTCGCCTACGACCGTGAGGGCTTGTTGCGCGAAATCAGTACCATCATCGCCGATCAAAAAGTGAATATCACCTCGGTCGAAGTCTCCACGCGACAGCATATCGCTACACTGTACTTGCGGTTGGAAATCGCCAGCAACCGGCAGCTGACGCGTATCCTCTCCAAACTGGAGATGGTGCCCAGTGTCGTCGAGGCTCGCCGGCGTAACTCGGGCTAAGCCTTTCCACTTCGATGCGCATTACACTGCTCGAATCGTATTATGGAGGCAGCCACAAAGCCTGGACGGATGGCTACAAGGCGTTCTCCGCGCACGACATCGACCTGATCACACTGCCGGCGCAATTCTGGAAATGGCGTATGCAAGGCGCTGCCATTACCTTCGCCCGTCTTCTGGATACAATACCGGATCTCATTCTGGCTTCCAGCATGATCGATCTCTCCATTTTTCGCGCGCTCACTTATCGCCATCTGGGCGATGTGCCGATCGCCCTTTACTTTCATGAAAACCAGCTATCTTATCCGCAGAATCGTCGACAGGGGCACGGCTGGCGCTATGGTTTCATTAACTACGTAAGCGCATTGACCGCCGACGCCAACTATTTCAATAGCCCCTTTCACCTGCGCGACTTTATGGAACAGCTGCCATGCCTGCTCAAACACTTCGCCGACTACAACGAAATGGATACGATCGAACTAATTCGCGCTAAATCGAGAGTCTTGCCGCTGGGCATTGATTTGCGCCGCTTCGATGAATTCAAGGTACAGCCTCAGCGAGACAGCCCGCCGCTCATCGTCTGGAACCACCGCTGGGAAGAGGACAAAGATCCCGACGCCCTTGTCCACAGCGTGATCCAGCTAGCCAACGAGGGTTTTGACTTTCGCGTCGCCATCACCGGCGAGAGTGTCGGCGAAACGCCAGCATCCTTCCTGCGCTTGCAAGCGCATCTGCCCGACCGGATCGAGCAGATAGGATACCTGGACTCGTTTGCCGAATACGCTAATCTCTTGTGGCGCGCCAACTATGTGGTCAGTACAGCTTGGCAAGAGTTTTTCGGCGTCTCGATCGGCGAGGCCATCTATTGCAACTGCGTCCCAATTCTGCCTGATCGCCTCAACTATCCCGACCTGCTGACGGACGAGCTGCGGGGAAAATGTCTCTACACTCGGGATCGGCTCACCGCGCAGTTGCGTCACCATCTGCGCGGCGACATGCAAGTGAACTTGGAAGAGCTACGCAAAAAAACTGCCTCCTTTGATTGGAGGCAAATGGCGCCACGATACGATGTCGAGTTTGAGCGTTTGCTCAGACGTCGCCGTTCTCAGGTGGATCAAGCGTAGCCTTGCCCGCATCCAGATCGTCGCGCCCCTCGAATCCGTCAAATTTGCCCAGACCAAGTTGCTCGATCTCATCGCTTTCCGCTTCAACTTCATTTATTGGCATGACAGCCGCGGCCGCTGTCGGATCCACGCGTGGACGATATTCAACCACGCCGACCACACGTTCATTCTCGCGCAGGGCGATCACCGAGTTGCCACCGGATTTGCCGCGTTTGATGGTCTTCGCAAGTCCAATGGTCATGTATTTCGCTTTGTTCTTGTTGGTCAGCACCAAGATCTTGTCATCCAGCCGACCGATGGTCGCCGCCACTACCTCTTGGCTCGGCGGATCCAGGCGCATGCCGAATACACCACTGCCGGCCCGTCCCTGTGTCGGATACTGTTCCATTGGCGAAGTCTTGGCGATGCCGTCTTCTGTAATGGTCCAACTGTAGTGATTGTCGTCGGCAATGAACGCGGCTACAACACGATCAAAATCGTCGACAAGTTTGATCCCGCGCATGCCACCGGCATTTAATCCTGTCGAACGCACGTCGTCTTCGCTAAACCGGATCGCTTGCGCGCGCGCCGTCGTTAGCACAATCGCGTCTGCCCCTCGCGTATACAATACGTCCAGCAATTTGTCGCCCTTCGCGATATTTATCACGCAAAACTCGTTGGACATCACGCCCGGTAAATCCGCCAATTGAATTCGCTTGACCTGCCCTTTCCTGGTAGCGAATAACAAGTATCCATGATCCTGATTCATCGGCAGGCATTGCAGCGCGACCACCTCTTCATCAGTCGCCAGTGAACAAAGATCTCTAAAGTGCATGCCGTCGCCTGCTTCATTTGATTGCGGCAGTTGCTGAACGGGAATCGAGGCGCAATTGCCCTGGCTGGTGAACAAATAGGCAATCTGCGAAGTTGTCGTATGTTGCAGAAATCTCGGCGGCGCCTTCGTTGCCGTGGTAATCCTTGGCGGCTCTTCACCAAACGTTCTTCCAACGTGCCCTTGCACGCTTAACATGACCACCGACTTAAGCTCCGGCACAAGAAAATCTTCCCGGGTCAAGGCAGTTGCCTCGCCGTCGACTATGATGCTGCGCCGCTGGTCTCCATGCTCTTCTTTAGCCTCCAACAGCTCCTCGGTAATAAGGATCCGCTGTTTTTCCGGGCTCGCCAAGAGTGCTTCCAATGACGCGACTAGCTTTAGCGTTTCCCGATACTCTACCCGGATCTTTCTAATCTCCAGCGATGCCAAGCGCCTCAAGGGCATATCCAGGATGGCCTGTGCCTGAATCTCGGTTACCTTGAAGTTGTTGATCAGATTGTTCCTAGCTGTCTCAGCATTTCGCGACTTGCGAATGGTCTTGATTACCGCGTCCAGGTTGTCCAGCGCAATAATCAGCCCTTCAAGGACATGCGCGCGCTCTTTCGAGCGCGCTAGATCAAAACGGCTGCGGCGCTGCACCACCTCCAGGCGATGTTCCAGATAGACGCGCAGCGCTTGCTTCAGATTGAGCAAGCGAGGCTGGCCATCAACCAGCGCCAGCATAATGATGCCAAATGTTGATTGTAGCGGCGTCAATTTGAAGAGTGCCGCCAAGACATCTTTGACATCGGCTCCGCGCTGCAGCTCTATCACCAGGCGTACCGAATTCTGGCGGTCAGATTCATCGCGTAAATCTGCCAGGCCGTCCAGTTTTCCGGAGTTAACAAGCGCAGCGATTCGTTCGATCAGCGTGGTTTTGTTGGTCTGGTATGGCAATTCGCTGACGATAATGCGCGATTTGCCACGCCCCATATCTTCGACATGCACTTTGGCCCGCAATGTGATCTTGCCGCGCCCGGTCGCGAAGGCTGCTCGAAGCATATCTTCGTCGCCGCGCATTTTGTATATGACGCCGCCAGTGGGGAAATCCGGTCCGTGAACGAATTGCATGAGTTCGTCGACATCAATGTCATCTAAGCGCTCCCACTCGTCCAGCAAATGCACGAGCGCATCACAAATCTCTTCCAGGTTGTGCGGCGGAATGTTGGTGGACATACCCACCGCGATTCCCGAGGCGCCATTCACCAGCAGATTTGGCAATACCGACGGCAAGACCGCAGGCTCGTTTAACGTGCCATCGAAATTTTCGACAAAATCGACCGTTTCCTTGTTGATATCAACCAGCAATTGGCTGCCAAAGCTAGCCATTCTGGCCTCGGTATAGCGCATGGCCGCGGCGCTGTCGCCGTCAATACTGCCGAAATTCCCCTGGCCGTCAATTAGCATATAGCGCATGGAGAAGTTTTGGGCCATACGGACCATCGTTTCGTAGACCGCCGCATCGCCGTGTGGATGATATTTTCCCAATACCTCGCCGACGATTCGCGCGCTTTTCTTGTGCGCTCCCCTCGGGTTCATCCCCATATCGTGCATCGCATACAGAATCCGACGGTGCACAGGTTTTAAGCCATCTCGAGCGTCGGGCAAGGCGCGAGATACGATGACGCTCATTGCATAGCTCAGGTAGGCGTCGCGCATCTCGCGCTCAATATTAACTTGATGAATGGATCGATCAGTCATGAACCGTCCTCGATGGCTTGATGATGTTTCCAGCAGGGGTACTTACGTTTTGCCGAGCCACAAAGCGCCTATACAATACTTGTGGCAAGCGATCTCTCGGAAAAAATTGTTGGCTTATGCTCCGAGGTACACCTATCCATTGTAGAATGCAATCTGACAAAGTGTCAAATTGAAGAGCATACCAGTTGCGCGCCGTGCCTAAGCGATGCTCAACACTTGTTAATGCAATCCAGAATAGAAAGCGCTATGCCGCTATGGTAGACTTTTTTTATGTTTCATAGAAGTTACGTATGCCATTTCCTCACCGCCGCCGTCATCTCATGCCTTGCGCTAGCCGGTTGCGCAAGCCAAAAACCCGAACCGACCATTGCGGTTGCCCCGGAGGTAAAGATCGTAGCCGACATCACCCAGGTAATCGAGACGCCAATCGTCCAAGAACTCGCAGGCTTGCCAACAGTTGTGGGACGACAACTGCCAACTCTGGATGCTAGTGCGCCCGACCTTGCGACTGTCACAGCCGAACCGACCCCCAGCCAGCGGCGAGCGGCAAGCGGACGACTGATTGGCGCGATCATTGACGAAGACTATGAACTGCCGCCCACGAGTACCACAGGACCAACCGAGATCGCAGCGCCCACTCAAGCCGATCTGCAGCCTGCAGCACCGCGGATCGCCGTAACCACGCCGCTGCCCATTGATGGCATCCACCTGGACGGGAGCCGGATGGGAATCCAGGCGCACTACAATTTTGATGTCGCCGGCTGGGAACGAACCTTGCAACAAGTCGCGGCGCTTCGCATGGGCTGGATCAAACTGCAGGCGGCTTGGGAGTGGCTGCAGCCCGACTTCGCGGGCCAATTCGAGCAGGATTTCCGCCGATTCCAATTTCACGTGCAAGAAGCCGACAAACGCGGCAACAGAGTCTTGCTCAGCATTGCCAAAGCTCCGGATTGGGCACGAAATGTCAACCGTGAAGAAGACGGCCCACCCGACGATGTCAACCAGCTCGCCACCTTTATCGGCCTGCTACTGGAAAAACTCGGACCTTATATCGATGCCATAGAAATCTGGAACGAACCAAACCTCAAGCGAGAATGGACCGGCCAGCACGCTTTCAACGGCGCCGGTTATATGGAATTGTTCCGTGCTGGTTACAATGCCGTGCGCGCATACTCACCCAACATCACGGTGATAACCGCCGGGCTGGCGCCCACCGGCAACTCGCAGAATGTCTCGGTAAACGATCGCAGCTTTTTGCGCCAAATGTATCAAGCTGGATTGGCGAGCTACCCGGATGTGGTCATTGGCATTCATCCGTACAGTTGGGGGAATCCGCCGGATTTCGTCTGCTGCAACAATGTGGACGGACAGGGATGGGACGACCAGCCGCAGTTTTTCTTTTCCCAGAATATCCGCGATTACCGCGACATCATGCGTGCCAACGGCGACGATGCCAAGATGTGGGCTACAGAATTCGGCTGGGCCACCTGGGAGGGATATCCAACCGAAGCGCCCGATCCCTGGATGAGTTACAACTCGGCGCTTGATCAACTTGACTATACCCTGCGCGCCTTTCAAATTGGCCAGTCTCGCAGCGATATCGAGGTCATGATCCTGTGGAACCTGAGCTATGCCGAAGCGTTAACCGTCAGTCGGCGGAGCGAACTCGCCGGTTACAGTCTGCTCTATCCCAGCTTCAATGGCAGCAGTGGTCAACAGCAGCGACCGCTCTATCAGGCTCTGGCCGGCCGTCCCTGATCCCAGTCTAGGGAACAAAAAAAGCGCGAGATCCAGATCTCGCGCTTTTCAATCGCTGTGTCCCGCTGACTAGAGTTCGCTAAGCATGTTCTCGAAGTCGTCCTGATCACTGAGATCGTCGAGATCTAGCGCTCCCTGCGCCTCTAGTGTCACCGACGGCGCGACAGCTTCGCGGTCTTGGTAAGCATGGAACCCGGTACCGGCAGGGATCAATTTGCCGATGATCACGTTTTCCTTTAGCCCGTGCAAGGGGTCCACCTGCCCTTCGATGGCGGCGCCTGCCAGCACCTTGATCGTATGCTGGAAACTTGCCGCCGACAGATAGCTCTCGGTACTCAACGCTGCTTTGGTAATGCCAAGCAAGATGGGCGAGCCGGCACAAGGTTCGCTGTCCTCGGCAATGAGCGACTCGTTGATCTCCAGCAGTTTCAGCCGGTCGATCAATTCACCGGGCAACAATTCACTGTCGCCACTCTTGGTGATCTGAACCTTGCACATCATCTTGCGGATGACCGTTTCGAAGTGTTTGTCCGCTATGTTCACGCCTTGACTGCGATACACTTCTTGTATCTCGCCCAACAAGTACATATGCGTCGCGCCCGCGCCCAAGACATGAAGAATACGATGCGGGTTCTTGGAGCCTTCGGTCAGTTGTTCGCCGGGCTTCACCGTCATGCCATCAAAGATGGACTTGCGCAAGCGCGCATTGGCGGGGATCTCATAGTCTTCCGTTTCGCTGGTTTCATTGCGAATGTAGACCGTATGGTCCTCAATGTGAACCGTTCCTGCCAAGGTCGCTTTCAAGTCTTCTTCGCCGTTCTGCGCGACCAAAGCACCGACTTCGACGTCCTTTCCGTCGTCGACGCAAATCTCCCAGTCTTCAGGAACGACGTGCGTCTCGTTCTCCACTTCGCTCTTGATGACGGTTGCGATGCGCGCGCCATCTTCGCGCTCGTGCAATCGCAAGACACCGTCGATCTCGGTCATTACCGACTCGCCCTTTGGCTTGCGCCGAGCCTCGAACAACTCCTCCACACGCGGCAAACCGCTTGTGATGTCACCGCCTGATTCCGCTGTTCCACCTCGATGGAAGGTCCGCAAGGTCAACTGCGTTCCGGGCTCGCCAATGGACTGTGCCGCAATAATCCCCACCGCTGAACCGATACCGACCATATCGCCGCTACCCAAATCGCGCCCGTAGCACAGCGCGCAAACACCGTATATCAAATCACAGGTCAATGGGCTGCGGACTTCTACCTCCTCAACGCTCGAGTTTTGGATTGCAGACGCGATTTCGTCGTCGATGATTTCGTTGCGGCCTACTATCAATTCATCACTTTCCAGGTCAAATAGGTCCTCAGACGCGCAACGGCCGACAATACGCTCTGCGATGGTTTGCCCGGCAACATCGTCCGACCGCCGAATGGTCAAACCTCTTTGCGTATTGCAATCCCAGCGATTAACGATCATATCCTGCGCAACATCAACCAGCCTCCGCGTCAAGTATCCCGCGTCTGCGGTACGCAGCGCTGTATCCGCTAGACCCTTGCGCGCGCCATGCGTGGAAATGAAATATTCCAGCGCATTCAACCCCTCGCGGAAGTGACTACGAATTGGCAAATCAATGATGCGTCCCGATGGATCCGCCATCAAACCACGCATACCTGACAACTGCGTAATCGGCCCGAATCCACCCTTGGTTGAGCCCGAAATCGCCATAATCGCGATCGGACCATAGGGATCAAGCGTATCGCGAATCCGGTCCTGCAAGAACTCCTTGGCACGGTTCCACTCGTCAATCGTAATCTGATAGCGCTCTTCTTCTGTCATCAAACCGCGGCGGAAGTCGCGCTCGGCCCGTGTAACAACCTCATCCGCCTGTTGCAGGATGCCCGTTCGTTCGTCCGGAATCGTCAGATCACTGACGGCAATTGTCGTGCCAGAAATTGTCGCGTAGTGGAAACCATAATTCTTGATCGCGTCCACCACCTCGGTGGTGATCTCCGCGCCAATCACCTGGTAACAGTGGGCGACTAGCTGTTGCAAGCCCTTCTTGCCCATCGTTTCCTGGATGAAGCGCATCTCGTCCGGCAAGATGCGGTTGAAAATGGCCCGTCCCACCGTGCAGATTTCCGGTTCATCCTGCGGACCACGCGTGTCATACACATTGCCAAGCAAAATCGGCGTATGCAAATGCACCAAGCCGATGCGATAGAGATACTCGACCTCATCCATATCAACGACGATGCGGCGCTCGTGCATGTTTGTGATCTCGAGCTGATCGTCCAGACCCTTGGCCCGCATGTATTTGCGCATTTCGTAGGCGTTGGCCAGAATACAGTCAACATCTCCGTCCAAGAGCGCTTGCACCGTCCGATCGACGGCTGTCTCTACGACCTTGGGGCGCCCGTTTTCATCCGGCACTGTTCTATCCAAGAAGAGCTCGATATTGGACACTTGCCGGAATTGTGAGTAGTAATAGCCATTGGAGCGGACAGCGATGCCAACCTTATGCTCTCCACCGTACAATGCCTGCTCGGAACGGAATTCATGCGCGCGCGCTTTTTGCGCTACGATCTCAACGGTTGGATCCATCGTCAAATAGTAATTGCCCAGCACCATGTCCTTGGAGGGACCGACAATCGGCATACCGTCCGACGGCTTCAACAAGTTGCGCGTACTCAGCATCAACTCGCGCGCTTCCTTTACAGCCTGCTCGCTCAGCGGCACATGAACCGCCATCTGGTCGCCATCGAAATCCGCATTGAAGGCGGAGCAAACCAGGGGATGAATCTGGATCGCTTTGCCTTCCACCAGCAGCGGCTCAAAGGCCTGAATGCCCAAGCGATGCAAGGTCGGCGCGCGGTTCAACAAGACCGGGCGCTCACGAATCACTTCTTCGAGGACTTCCCAAACTTCCGGTCTCTCTCGTTCAATGATGCGTTTGGCGCCCTTGACATTGCTCGCGTAGTTGTATTGCACCAGTCTGCTGATCACGAATGGCCGGTACAACTCAAGCGCCATCGTCTTGGGCAAGCCACATTGGTGCAGCTTTAGCTTGGGACCGATGACGATCACCGAGCGACCCGAGTAATCGACGCGCTTACCCAGCAGATTCCGGCGGAAACGGCCCTTCTTGCCTTTGAGCATATCGCTCAAGGACTTCAGTTCGCGGCGTCCACGGCGGCTCAGCGCCTTGCCGCGCTGGCTATTGTCGATCAAGCTGTCAACCGCTTCTTGCAACATCCGTTTCTCGTTGCGCACGATGACATCCGGCGCGCCAAGATCCAGCAGATGCTTCAGACGGTTATTCCTGTTGATAACGCGTCGATATAAATCGTTCAGGTCGCTCGTCGCAAAACGGCCACCGTCCAACTGCACCATCGGCCGCAGGTCGGGAGGAATCACCGGCAAAACGGTCAAGATCATCCATTCCGGACGATTGCCGTTCGGCTCGTTTTCCTGGTTTGTTTCATCGTTGTCCATGACTGTCAAACGGCTATTGCGCAAGCTTTCGACCACGCGCAAGCGCTTGGTTGCCTTACGGCTGCGCTGCTTCGACTTGCTGGTACGGACCTCTATCCAAAGTTCTTCCGCCAAATTTGCCAGATTGAGCGTACCCAGGATCTCGTAAAAGGCTTCCGCGCCCATATTTGCCTGGAAGACATTGCCAAAGCGGCTCTTGAGTTCACGATAACGGCTTTCCGACAGAAACTGCAAAACATGCAGCTCTCCCAATTCTTTGATCTGCTTTTCGGCGCTGCTTCGCAAGGCAACCTTGCGTTCCTCAAGCTCGGCCACCTGTTCATCAAGAGACGAATCGCCGTCAACGTTTGCATCGTCAATATCGCCGCTGATCTTGGCGATTTCGGTTTTGCTCAATTCCTCAATTTCAGATTGCAGTTTGCTCAGGTATTCGTTGACTTGCGTCTGAATCCGCGAAATGTGCTCATTGGTAATTTCTTCGCCTTTTCCAACGACCACCGTCTCCGTCGTCGGCAAGCTGATTTCGGCAGGCGCTGCTTGACCCAACATGCCTTCGACGCGCGTTTGCGCCGCTTGCGCTTCGTTCATCACCTCGTCGCTGAGACGAGCCATCTCGCCGTCAAAATGATCGCGGATCGCTTTGACCTTGTTGTCGAATTCCTCCGCCAGTTGATCGCGATTGTCACGCAACGCGCTGAATTGCTCTTCCAGCTCGCCCGCGAACTCCTGTTCTCTGTGTTCCAGCTCCTTCTCGATGCGTGTGATCGCCTTGTTCCGGGCGTCTTCGTCGACTTGCGTCACCACATATTGCGCAAAGTAGAGCACGCGGTCCAGGTTGCGCCGGCTCACGTCGAGCAACAAACCCAAATAACTCGGCACGCGCCGCGTATACCAGACATGCGCTACCGGAGCAGCCAATTCGATATGGCCCATGCGCTCGCGCCGCACCGACGACCGTGTCACCTCGACACCACACTTGTCGCAGATGATGCCGCGATAGCGGATGTTCTTGTACTTCCCGCAGTAGCATTGCCAATCGCGCGTCGGTCCGAAGATCCGCTCACAAAATAAACCGTCCATCTCCGGACGGAGCCGCCGATAGTTGATCGTCTCGGGTTTCGTCACCTCCCCGAACGACCAGGAACGAATCTGCTCCGGAGAAGCCAGACTAATACGTAAGGCACTAAAGTCTTTTGCCTCCAAGACGGGACCTCCTCTGCGCTATGTACTTGTGGATTGAAGATTGATGACCTGATGAAATCTGAACACGCTCACCGTACAACGACAAAAAGACCGCGGGAGGCACAACTCCTGAGCCTTAAACTGACATTGATGTATTAATGTTTTTCCATCACAAGAAATTTTAGCCCGTCTCGTCGCTGTGTGTCAAGTCCAAATGTGTATATCCGTTCACGTAAGACTCCGCTTATCCACCTGACCGAAATTGTCCCTTTCGCCTGCCCTATCCCTTGACCGCGCCGATCGTCAAACCGGATATGAAGTACCGCTGCAGCGCGATGAACAGCAGAATGACCGGCACCGACACCATGGTCGCCGCCGCCATCATTTCGTCATAGGGTGTCGCGCCGCCCGTCGCCTGGTTGCGCATGGACGCCATCCCGACCGGCAGCGTGACGATCTTGCTGCGGGTCAGCACCATCAGCGGCCAGATGAAACTGTTCCACGAAGAAAGGAAGGTCAAAATCGCCAGCGTCGTCAAGCCCGGCCGCACCAAGGGGACAATGACCTGAGCGTAAATCCGAAATTCAGAGGCGCCATCAATCCGGGCCGACTCCATCAAATCCGTCGGCACCGCCTGTATATATTGCCGCATCAAGAAGATGCCAAAAGCCGGCGCCATCCAGGGGACGATCATCGAAGCGGGATGATTGACCCAGTCGATCCGGCTTATCAATATGAAAAGCGGAATCAGTATCAACTGGAATGGAATCATCGTCGAGCCAATTAAGATAATGAACAAAACATTCTTGGCGCGAAAGTTATACTTGGCGAAGGCAAAGCCGGCAAGCGAACAAAAGAAAAGCACGAATACCGTCACCACCCCGGCGTAAATGAGGCTGTTGACATACCAATACGGAAAGGGCCACTTGGTCAGCAGGATTTCGTAATTCTTGAATGACCACTCGGCGGGCGGCAGCCAGGGCGGGAACTTGAAAATCTCAGTCGTCGTCTTGAACGAGGAGTAAACCATCCAGGCGATCGGCAGCATCGTCAGCAGGGCGCCCGTGACCACCACCACATGCAATAGGACTACACTTGACCGTTGCTTGAATCGATCCGACATTATTGCTCCGCCCGGAAGACGCCGAACCAGCGCAATTGGATCAGAGACAAGATGAACACCGTCGCGAAGAGCACGGTTCCCACTGCCGATGCGAACCCAAAACGCAAACGCGTAAACCCGCGTTCATAAAGGTACTGCACGACGCTCATGCTGGCGTTTGCCGGCCCACCCCGGGTTAGGATTTGCGGCTCGTCAAATATCTGGATTGAGCTCAGCAAGACGATAATACTGACGAACAAGATGATCGGACGCAGCATCGGGATTGTGATTCTAAAGAATTTTTGCAGCATGCTCGCGCCATCGATAGACGCCGCTTCGTATAACTCTTCGGGAATGCTTTGCAATCCCGCTAGAAAATAGATCGTCAGCAATCCGGTCGAGCGCCAGGTGATAAAGATAATGATCGCCACCTTGACCCACGATCTATCGCCCAACCAATATATCGGCTCTAAACCCAAATAAATCAGAGGCGCGTTCACAATACCGGTGTCGCGACTGTAGAGAATCTGAAAGACCAAGGTGATGGCGACAGTCGACGTCACCACCGGCGTGAAGTACAACGCCCGCCATAGACTGCTGAAGCGCAAGGATTTGGCATTCAGCAACACGGCAAGCACCAACGCAAGCGGGATGACAATCAGCAGACTCGCGACGGCATATACCGCTGTATTTGTCGCCGCCTGTGCAAATAGCTTGTCGCTCAACAAGCGCCCGTAGTTGCGCGCCAGAACAAAGCGCGGATCGTTGATGCCATCCCAACGGAACAAGCTCAGTACCAGCGCTATCAGGCTGGGCGCCAAAAAGAAGAGACCGAACAAGATGTAAAACGGAGAGATGAAGGCGTAGGGCGCAAGCTTGTGCTGAGCGAAACCGCCGCTCTCCCGCGCCTCATGTCCGCGCGTGATGGCCGCCTGAACCATTCTCCACTCCTATGCGGGGAAGGGGAAAAGCGCTGGCAAGACAGCCGCCCTGCCAGCGCCAGATACGCTTTATTCGGCGAAGGCGATCTCTTCTTCCATGTAGGCAATCACATTGTCGATCGCTTCTTCAGCCGTGATGGCGCGTTCAAAGAACACGGCCATTTCGGCCGCCACCTGTTGGCCAAATGTCGCGCGGAACAAGCTCTGATACCAGATCGGCACATCGTCACCAACCTCCGCGAAGACCGCGCCCGTCTTCTGATTTGCATAAAAGGGGTCCTGCAATCCAACGACGCGCTCTTCGTGGAAGGCGGCCGACATCGTCGGAAAATAGGCGATCTCCTCGTAACGCTTGATCTGATTTTCCAGCGTCACATAGGTGTATTGCAGCAGCTCCCAGGCATATTGCGCGTTGTCGTTCTCCTTGGCGACGGCGAAGCCCGTGCCGCCCCAGACAGTAGTCTTGTGGCTGTTGCCATCGTCCCAGGTCGGAATCGGCGCGATGCGCCACTGCCCGGCCATATCCTGCGACTGCGGCTTCAAGTTGTGGTCCGAATACCAGTCGGGCATGATCCCGCCGACCAAACGACCCTCGCGGTAGGCTGTGATCGGCGCGGGACCTCAAGCTTCGCTTCCGGGGATGAACACAATCGCGCCATTGTCAATACCGTCGCCCATCAAGTTCAACACTTCAATTGCGATCCCGCGATTCTCCTCCTCCGGCAATACAAACTCGCCCTTGCATGAAGCGCGGGAAGTGGCCCTCCGAGATGCCCAGCAAATCGGGAATCTGTTCGCCGGCCGCCAAGTTGCCCAGCACCTTGTCGAATACCCCGGGCACCAACTCGAATTCGAAAGCGAAGTCGATGTCCGGATAGCGCTCTTTCCATTCTTCGGCGCGTGCGCCGAAGAACTGCACGTACAGGCCATCGTCTGTCCACATCGTCAGCGTCACTTCACCGGCGTCCTGCGCCGCCGCCGGCAGCGCAACCGCCCAAAGCATGGCGCAGGCCATCAACAACGTGACTATCGTAAAAATCCTCCTCATGTCGATCTCCTATTGAAAACAATTTTGCAAGAACAAAACTTGCAACATGGATGTTCTATCGCCTTACTTTTCGTCTGTCAAAAAGAACTGCCTAACGTGGAGCCCCTGATAACCGTTCAGATTATGCTATAATGCGCGCGCCCAACTCAATTCTGGAAGGAGCGCCGTGACAGCCCTGCTAAACGTCGATACTGCCCTTGCCAACATCCTCGCCGCCATGAAAACGCTGCCGGCGGAGACCGCCTCTCTGCCCGACACACTCAATCGTGTTCTCGCCAACGACGTCGTCTCCCGCATTGATCTGCCGCCCTTCGATAACTCGGCCATGGACGGTTACGCAATCCGCTATGAAGACAGCGCAAGAGCCCGTCTTTCGAGTCCGGTTTCTCTTTCCGTAACGATGGATATTATGGCCGGAGATACGCCGGACGGTCGACTTGAGCCGGGACAAGCCGCCCGCATTATGACCGGCGCGCCGATCCCCCCCGGAGCCACTGCGGTCATCCCGGTGGAAGACACTGACGATGATTGGCAAAAAGGCCACGACAGCCCTCTACCCGCCGCGGTGCGTCTCTACCGAAGCCTTATCTGCGGCGAGAACATCCGACTCTCGGGTGAGAACATCAAAAAGGGCGAAACGATAATGACGGCCGGCACGGTCATCGGACCGGCGGAAATCGGCATGTTGGCGGGAATCGGCTGCCCACGAGTCGAAGTCATCCGTCAGCCCAAAGTCGTCATACTCAGCAGCGGCGATGAACTTGTCGACATTTACGACGAACTCACACCGGGAAAAATCCGCGATACCAACGGCTATACGCTCGCAGCTTTGATCAGACAGTCGGGCGGCATACCCATCCGCCTGCCCATCGCCAGGGACACGCTTGAATCCATCCGCGCGCTCTATCGCCGCGCGCTGCAGATCAGTCCCGACCTGCTGATTAGCTCCGCCGGAGTATCCGTCGGCGCCGCCGATCTGGTCAAGGTCGTCATGCACGAGCTCGGCGATATCGACTTTTGGCGCATCAATATGAGGCCAGGCAAACCTCTCGCGTACGGCACTCTGCAAGGCATTCCGTTTTTTGGTTTGCCCGGCAATCCCGTCTCCGCTATGGTAACGTTTGAAGTCCTGGTTAGGCCGGCTTTGGCAAAGATCGCCGGTCGCCCCTTCAAGCAGAAAACCGTTAAGGCAATTGCCACCGCAGATATGCATTCGGACGGAAGGCGGAGTTACAACCGTGTAATCCTGTCGCAAGAATCAGGTAGTATCGTCGCGACGCCAACCGGTACCCAGAGTTCTGGCGCTCTGATGTCGATGGTCAAAGCAGACGGTTTGGCGATCATACCCGAGGGGAGAACCACCGTGCCCGCCGGCGCCGAGCTAACCGTAATTCTCTTGCGTTAGCTTGATGGCTAAGCGCGGTCTCAATGCAGCAAGCTAGTGGAGGGAAATGGCATTGATCACGGCAAGGCGTCTCCAAGGACTTTCCCTCATATTCGGATTGATTGTCAGCGGCTACCTAAGCTATTTGAAGATCGTCGACGCGCCTTCCGTCTGCCTCAAAGGCGGACCCTTCAATTGCGAACTGGTCCTGAATTCGAAGTACTCGGAATTGGGGGGCGTCCCGATCGCCTGGCTCGGTTTCGCCATTTATCTGATCCTCGCTTGCATCCTGCTCATGGAAGATCGCCACGAGCTATTCCGGCAATACGGTCGGATCGCTGCTTTCGGGGTTGGCTTGTTCGCCTGGCTCTTCTCGATGTGGCTGGTTTACGTGCAGTTCGTGCTGCTGGCCGCGCTCTGCCCCTGGTGCCTATCACACGAGATTAATTTCACAATACTTTTCGGGATTGTCTGCCTGCGGCTATACCGCGAACTGTCGGTCGAGGAGACCAACACCCTAAATCAAAAACGGAAGATCTAGCGCGATCTTCCGTCGGTTCTTGCTGTTTGCTCTTTTCTTTGGCTCAAGATCCTCGCAGTGTCCGAGCGAGTATATCTTCCTGACGGCTGCGATGGTCGTTGCGTGCAGCATGCTTGTTGTCGCCGCTGCGAGCCAGGCTTTCTTCCGAACTGCCCATCGCCCGTCGAAATGCCTGCGCCATTGAAGTCGAAACTTCAACTTCGTCTTCGTCCTCATCTTCAACGAAGGCAGATTCCTCTGCTTCCATCTTCATAGACAAGTCGATTTGACGTGGACGCCCACTTTTCTTGATGACGCGGACCTCGACTTCTTGCCCCACAGAGGCGATATCGCTCGGTGACTTGACATAGCCATCCGCCATTTCGGACACATGAACCATCCCAGGCCGCTCTGCGCCGAAGTCGATAAAGACACCGAAATTCTCAACGCGGATCACTTCGCCCGTATAAACATTGCCCTGCTTGATCGATTGCCACGGGACCAGTGGGGGCTTCTCCATCGTGAGCGCAACAAAGCCGTCTTGTCGAGTTTTATATACGTACGCCGTGATTTCGGAATCCGCCTGCACCACTTCTTCAAATCTGCGCTCTTCGCCATTTGACAACTGCGAGATATGTAACAAGGCATCCTGTCCTGTACCAATATCCACCAACGCCCCATAGATTCCCACATGTCTAACCCGGCCAGCAACCTCGGTGCCGACATCGAGTATCTGCGCTACTTCAGCCATATTGACCTTGCTCCTCCAAATCCTGATCTCAAGAGCCGCTTTTTATGCCGATCCACAGACCTCTTCGTTTTCGACATCTAGGCCGACAAAATCAAAGTTCTCATCGATAGTTTCTTTGAACCCTCTAAAGCCTTCCCAAGCGTACAGCCGCGAACAAGCCAGAAGCAAGTTCATCTCGTTGTGCGCCATGTACATGGCGCCAAGAATTTCGCTGCCGGTTGACAGCGTTCCGTTTTCGGCCCCGGCGACAAAAGCGTACACCACCATTGGCACATCGGAATATACCAGCGCCATATAGGCTTGATCCGCGGCGGGCGCTTCACCGCCAACATAGATCGGTTCGCCGTGGCTATCCATCACCGGTCCAAAAGTCATGTCGGGCGAGAATTGCAGCAGTAACGAGGTCACCGTTTCACCGTCTCGACTGAAGACCTGACAACAGACTTGACCTTCCTCCGGCGCGAAGCCAAAGATACGCGCGTCGCTGTCTTCTTTGCGCTCTGCTTCTTGAACGTCCTTATAGCGCTCATCTTCCTCGAGTAACAGCTTGGCATCACGATACGATGTTTCGCCCGGCACGATTCCATTCCAGCAGGGCGCTTCGCATGGCCTTCCACTCAAAAGACTCAGGTCTTTGAGTTTGCTTTCGTCAAGCAGTCTAACTTCTGGAGAGCATGCCACAGCTGCGATTGTTGTGAGGAAGACAAACAGCAAAAAGAGGGAACGTTTCATTCAGATCCGCTTTCGACCGGTCATAAGCGATAATAGACGCGGATCATATCAGAGGCGGTCGGCTTTGTACAGGTTTGGAAACGCGAAGATTGCTTGATCCAAAGATAGGTGAAGCAGGCGGCTCTTTGGAGCCGCCTGCGAAGGCTAATTCTTGTTCAGCGTCAGCGAATAGCTGCCAATCGTGCCACCAAAATGAGCGGCATATCGCGTCGCTATGATCGTATACGGACCGTTCTCCGTAAGCGCGACACCACTAATGATCGAGTCAGTTGCGAAGCCACTTGTACCCAGCAGCGCCGGGTCGCCGTCATCGTTGGCTGCGATCTCAATACCGCTCGGACTAATCAAGAACAGGCTGGTATCTAGTACCTGGGTGGTTGCGCTCATCCGGATCGTCACACTTTCTCCAGCAGCGCCCTGGAAGCTGAATACATCAAATGTGTTGCTTGGCGAGATCGTTCCGCTCATAGTTCCGCCGGCAGATATCTCGGGCGCGTCAAATGCCACCGACTGGTACGGGACCAACGCGCTGCCACTATCAATGAATCCGCCACCACCGGCAGTCGCCCTGCCATCGGGCAGCACCGTGAAATTGGTCACGAAGCGTTGATCAACCAGCGGAAACTGCCGTTCGAGCGCGATCGTCTCTCCACCGACGGATATCGCCAATGTAAAGTCGACCGGCGGAGGTAGCTCTGAGCAGGCATTCTGATACCAAACTTCAACCTCGTATGTTCCAGGTCTCATTCTGCCCGGTGGCCAGTAAATGTAAGACACAGGCGCGCCTGAAGCCGCCGGAATACAATTTACATTGCCCACTTCCTGCAAGATACCGCCACTGTTGCCAAATGGAATATCGTCAAAGACAGATCCGCCTATCGGGTCGCGCACGAGCAACTGCAGATCGGCATTCGTGCCCCAAACCAACGTCACTTCAATATCGCCAGGCGGCAAATCAAGCGTCGTTAATTCGGCGGAAACGTCGCCGGCGAGACCGCCAAGCGTCAACTGGAATTGGCCCTCTGTTCCGCCCAACTCCTTACCATACCGCGTCGCGATAATGGTGAACGTACCGCTGTTTAATAGACGCGCATTGCTGATCAATGAATCAGTCGTGCCCGCCGTATCGTCATTTACGTTGACGACCGCTCCGTTCTCGTCGACAATTTGTAGTAGCGTGTCGAGGTTCGGTCCCACCGCCTGCATGCCAACTGAAATGACTTCCCCTGCCGTGCCGGCGAAGGAAAAGGTCTGGAATGGCGTTTCGTTGGTAATCGTGCCCGTCGCGGGCAAATCACGGTTTATCGCAACGGGAATATTCGTGGCAATATCGAACCCAGTCGGCAGTCTCGTCAAGCTCGAATCCGGATAAACGGCGCCGGCGCTTACCGTTGCGCCGCGCCCGCTGTCCACCGCGAAGCGGGCCACATAGACACTGTCCTGCCCTTGAGGCGGTGGCGAAAGTACACCGGAGATGTTGCCTACCAGCACGTTATCAACTGTAACGTCAGCGGAAAAGGGTATCGACCCAACGCTGCTATCGCAGGCTTCGCGATAGAATATCAGCACTTCATAACTGCCCGTCGGCAAGAAGCCGGGTTGCCAGGTGGCGGTTTCTTCCGGGCTCGGGCTGAGAACCTGACACAACCCATTGGCGTCAAAGCCAAATACGCCACCATTGTTCGTAACTCGCGAATCCCAATACAGGGTCTGCCCGGAGGGATCACGTACTTGCAGATTCATATCTGCCGCGCCTGTCCACGCCAGCCGCACCTCGATGCCCGCAGCAATCAATACCTGGTTCGGCGCGCTTGCGGCAGCAGCATCCGTCTGCGCATCTGCCGCATCCGATTCTTCCGCAGTGCTAATGATCAAAGTGATATCAAAGTTGGTCTCGGAAGCCGCGCTCCCAGGCGCAAAATAGACGACGACGAAATAGCGGCCACCTGTTGCCAGAGCAGCATCATCAATCGCTGCGATTCCGCTGTTAGTGTCATCTACAGCTAACGCGACGACGTTACCATTGGCATCGCTCAACAAGAGCGCCAATGCTTGCCCGTTCCCGCTGTCCACTGTAATCGTCGCGACCGACCCAACCGCAGCGTCGAACACGTACGAAGTCGCAGTCGCCGCGGGACCCAAGGCATCACTCAACGTTGAACCGGGCGCCAATACTCGGGCTGCGTCCTGCGAAGATACGGGAACGACGACCAATATTAACGCCATGACAAGCGCTATCAACCGCAGCTTGCGCCATATTCTGGTTTTCGTCATCAATTCAGGCATACGAATTCCCCTCCTCCTAGAACGCGAGACAGGTCCGGTCGCTCATCGTATACGCCGAAAATCGGAAACGGGTCATCTTCTGGTGTCCGCGCACGATGTAACATTCGTATCCGCTAGGCCGGTACCTGTGAAAAGTCTAGCCGAATTATAGTGTCCGTGCCATACAATCTGCCTACTTTTCCCTGACGCCGAACCCACGACACACGCTGTAAACTTGCACACGCAAGTTCGCGAATCAGTAGTGTTTTCGCGGGTTCCAGCCGTGGTCGGCGCTCAAGCTTCATTCTACAGCCAAACGTCCCTACCTTCAATCAGCTTTAGAATGCGCCAAAAACGCCCCTATAATCAGAGGCAATTGCAATGCATTTGGCTTATTTGCAAGCGATGGAGAAGACTTATGAAACACAGAATCGTGCTGCTAATGCTAACAATCATCCTAAGCGTATCAGGCGCAGTCTCCGCGCAGAGCGCTAGGGAATCTACACATATTGTTCAGCCCGGCGAGACTCTTGCGGTCATCGCATCGCGCTATGATGTCGATCTCAACGACCTCGCTGCTCTCAACGGCATCTACAACTACCACTTGATTCATAGCTGGCAAGAATTGGCGATCCCCGTTCTTTCCTATGAAGCAGCGCCCATCGTCGTCGAAGACCGCACGCATATCGTGCGTTATGGCGAAACGCTCAGCATGATCGCCGAACATCATGACATCGACTTGACCGAACTGAAGACCCTGAATGACCTCTACGGTAAAGTGATATATCCCGGCCACAAACTGCAGCTGCCTCTGTCGACCAGCCCCGATGCGCCAGTCCGCTACGAACCGCTGGCCACCGCCCAAAGCAGGCAACACATCGTTCAATACGGAGAAACCCTGGGGACTATCGCCGCAGCCTACGCCATCAACCTCAACGAACTCATCGTCATCAACGGTATCTTCGGTCACATCATCTATCCGGGCCAGGCGCTAACCTTGCCGGATGCCGACGGCCAGACGATAGTACCTTCGGCGACTAGCGTACCTGTGGCGGAAACTTCACAACCGGTCACATTGGGCAGCCAGCTCTCCTACGTTGTGCGAGCCGGCGACACGCTTGGCGACCTCGCCAAACATTTTGGCATCACCTTGACAGCCATCATGAGAGCCAACGACATCGTCTACCCTCACCACATATATGTCGGACAGCATCTCTGGATACCATCAACAAGCTCGGCCGCGCTTAACGTTGCCAATGTCGAACCGGCGCCGGTCTTCGACTCACCGACGGAAGCCAGCGACCCTGAGACAACAGAAATTCAGGAAGATTCTGGCGAGCCCGTGCCTACCGGTCCCCCGCCCGGCGACTATTTTGAGCACACGGTCCAGTTTGGGGAAACGCTCGGCATCCTGGCTGTCCACTACGGCATCACCATTCAGCAACTAATGGACGCCAGCAGGATCACTGATCCAAACCACGTCGAAAGCGGTCAAGCGCTCTGGATACCGGGGTCAGCGAAAAGACGCGATCCGCCACCGCCGCCCCAACTGCCCGAGCCCGTTCAGCAGCCAGCAACGGAAGTCACAACGGCGCCTGTCGCGGAAGGCGAACGCGAAGTCTACGTCGTCCAACCCGGCGACTACCTCTCCTTGATCGGCAACAAGCTGGCTACGGACTGGGTGGCGATGGCCGAAATCAACGCTATCGTCAATCCCGATAGTTTGCGCGTAGGCATGACCCTGCTGGTACCCAATAGCGACGATCTGCTCAAGTACGGCTCCAGCTATTCCAACAGCCGATACAACCTGACGAACAATCACCCCGGCGCGCATGTCGGCATTGGACGCGAGTTTGTCGTGGTATTGAACACGCAAATGGCTTATGCCTACGAGGACGGCATATTGCAAAAGGCGTCGCTGGTATCCACTGGCCTACCCGCCACGCCAACGGTCCAGGGCGACTTCGCCATTTACCGGAAGCGGCGCAGCCAGAGCATGACAGGTCCGGACTACGATTTGGACAACGTGGAATGGGTGATGTACTTCTTCAGGGGTTACTCCTTCCACGGCACCTGGTGGCACAACAACTTCGGCCAACCAATGAGCCACGGCTGCGTCAACATGACCAACGCCGATGCCAAATGGTTCTACGACTTTGGCAGCCTCGGTACGCCGGTCCACGTACAGTATTACTAGGAAACGTCACATAAATGCGCTCACGCGCTTGAATTGCCGCCGTCCAATCCCAGGTCGGCGGCATGCTTTTGCATCGCCGTTAATACCAACGGAACATGGAAATCCCAAACATCCACGCCCAGCACCTCACAACCGTCGATCACATCCTGGCGATTGACGCCGGCCGCAAAGGCCTTGTCCTTCCATTTCTTGCGAATACTCTTGATCTTGACATCGCGGATGTCCTTGCTCGGCCGCACCAAGGCCACCGCGGTGATCAGACCAGTCAGTTCGTCCACCGCAAAGAGCGCCTTGTCGCGCAGGGTCCGCCGATCGTCCGCCGCCAATGGTCCGTGGCTCAAAATGGTACGCACATCCTCTTCGCCCAACCCGCGCTCGCGCAGGATCGGCGCGCCATCCATCGGATGCTGCTCCAGCGACGGGTGCACTTCCCAATCGAAGTCATGCAGCAAGCCGACAAGCCCCCAAGCGTCAGGGTCTTCGCCATAATACTCGGCATAAGCGCGCATGGCGAATTTAACCGCAAGCATGTGCTTGCGCAGGCTTTCGGATTGCACGAACTCGCATACGATGCCCCAAGCTGTTTCTCTATCCAATGTTCTTTACCTCCGTGGCGATAGAATAACCGCGCGCCCACCTTCTTGAACTGGCGCGCATTATTATACCTGATTGCAGAATTCGATACTGCTCCCGCGGCCCAGCGCGTCAATTCCGGCAGCGGCCGCAGCAGCCGCAAACCCAAGCTAGCCCTTCACCGCGCCACGCTTCGTCATAAACAGGCGTTGGCTGACAGCCGCCAGTGAAGGCTGAAACACCGCCCCGCCCGAGGGCCTCTGCCGATTCAATCTGACAAACCGCGCCACCATGTGCTATTCTCCGTGCTTTGTCTAGTAATGGAGCGAAACATGGCTAAGGAATCACGCGAGCTTGAGCAAGCCTTCATCACCAACCTTGCCGAAGACACGGGCGCAAATCTCGCAGAATGGATGCGAACGCTGGAGACGGCCGGCCTGCAGAAAAACAACGAGATCGTGAAATGGCTCAAGAGCGAGCGGGCTTTCAACCACATGCAAGCATCAATTCTGGCGGGCATCTTCCTCAATGGCGGTGAACCTGTCTTTCATTATCCCACACTCTTTCGCAAACTATTCGCTGGCAAAGAGCAGCAGCGACCGCTATATGACGCGATTGCCGCTACCCTCAAGGCCGAATTGCCCAGTATTCTGTTCATACCTACCAAAACCTACGTCTCAATCGAGGACGAGCGCGTCTTCGGCTGCGCGAAAATCAACAAGACCAATATCCGCGTGGGTCTAGATTTGGGCGACGAACCGTTCGGCGATTATGTCCGGAAGGGCGTGGGCCTGGGCGCCATGCCAAACATTACACACATGATTGAGCTGAAGATCACGCCTGAGATCGACGCGCGTCTCGCTGCCCATGCCCGTCAGGCCTACGAGCGGGCGCACGGCGTTTGAGCGCGCGCTCCATGTCCGTGTCGGCCGTCCTCCATTTGGCGATGAATTGGTAAACCGCGCGACGTGAGCAGAGGATGTGTCATGGCCGGGCGGCTATCGGTTCCATGAATTCCCACAGGTAGCGTTCATGCAGCTTCAATTCGTCCACCATAGTCGCAGATTTGCAACAAATGAGGGAAAAGGCTCGGCATGAGATCGAGCCGGCCGGTCACTCGCTGGCGCGCTATCCCTTGACGGCGCCAAAGGTAATCCCGCGAATCAGGTATTTCTGCGCGAACAGGGCAAAGACGATCATCGGTACGATCATCACTACGCTCATTGCCGCCATCGGTCCCCATTGAATGCCTTTGTCGCTGACGAAACCTGCCACGGCGATGGACAGCACACTGGCTTTGCGCCGGGCGACGCTCGACGCGATCAAAAATTCATTCCAGGACAAGAATGCCGTCAAGATCGCCGCGGCGGATACGCTCGGCATCACGATCGGCAACACCACGCGCCAGAAGCGCTGCCAAACGCTAGCGCCATCGACAATGGCGGCTTCTTCAATTTCCGCCGGCAAGTCCTGAAATACAACCAGCATCAACCAGGTCACGAACGGTATCGTAATACCTAGCTGACCGATGATGATCGCCCAGACGGTATCCAGCAAGTCAAGTTCCCGCATCACCAGGAAAAACGGTATGACCGTCGTCACACGCGGATAAAAGCGAATGAAAAGAAAAATAAAGGTCACCGCAGCCAGTATCTTTGCGGAAAGCCGCATACGCGCCAGACCATAAGCGGCCAGGGTACCGCTGATGATGGTGATCCCGGTCGTCCAAAGGGTGACCGTCAAGCTATTTCTGAAATAACGAAAGGTTTTGCTGTCCTCAATTAGTTCCTGATAATGCTGGAAAGTAACCTCTGTGGGCAAGATCGTCGGCGGAACAGTCAAGAATTCCCGCGGCAACTTGATGCTGTTTATAACCAGATATGCCAGCGGCACAATCACAACCAAACATGCGATCAAGAGTATGAAGCCATGCGCAAATGCGAGCATGCGCTGTTTTGGAGATCTATGCCGGTTCATCGCTGAATCTCATACAGTCTCTTGCGTTGTCAAAAATTTCATGTCCGTTTTCAACTAGAATCCGCTTCGTATTCTCGAGTGCCTCGCCAAGGTGGTCACGATACCGCGATTTGATTTCCAGAACGATGTCGCCCTCATAATTATTCAGACAGCCAAAAGCCTGCGCAAAAGGAATCGCCGCCCAGCCCGGCGGTAGATGCAGGTCGGCTTCTCCATACAGCAATCGATCACCTTCGGAATCAAACCCGGTATCAAGTTTGCCGAAATTGTCGTTGATATGCACATGACAGACCCAGGGAGCCGCCATCATGATAGCCTCCAGATAGTCCTCTCCCAGCGCATGAGTCGCCAGATGCAAATGTGCCAAATCCAGCGTAATCCCGACATTGGAGTGATTCACAGCCTCGGCCTGCGCGACAATCGCCGACATTCGCATCCGCGCATGATACTGCGCGAGCTCGTCCGGCGTCCTGCCATCCCTCTTCAAAACCGCGTATTCCCATAAATGAGGATCCCCGTTTTCCATGCCGATCATTACTCCTAAATCGCCTGCAATTGGCGCCAATCTTCGCAGCGCAGCCACCTCTCGCTCCGCCCCGCGCGCCAACTCATCCTCGCTGGGCAAGGACGCCGTCCCGGTTCGAGCTGCGTCCAAAGCCTGCAATCCACTGTGATAGACCAACACCCGCGCGCCGACGGCCTGAGTAAAGCGCAGGCACGATTCCAGTACGCGGTATTCCATGTCAAGATCCTTGCCAAATGCCAGGTTGGTCCGCCCCGGCGCATGAACTAAATAACGAAGGTCAAACGGCAAGATGGTCTTACGAACTGCCTCCACACGTTCCGGAATGAGCTCGCCATTCATAATGACGTTCAAACCGGGTATCGGCAATTCCGCCACAGAGAAGCCAACTGTCTGGGCATGAGTCAGCGTGTCAATCAGGACCTGGCGGCGCCCGTCAATACACTTATCCGGAATATCAATACCAAGACCATGAACTTTCATTGACTTTTCTTCTAACCTGCCGCTGCGACGATTTCCTACCAGTCCTTGCGCTGAAACCAGAAAACCAACCCGATGGAGAAGCTGGCAAATACCATGAATATCCAGGATGAGGCGGCCGCCGCGCCAAAGTTAAAGCTGCGCAAACCCAGCGTGTAAATGTAATAGGTCAATGTGTAGGTACTATAGCCGGGTCCGCCAAATGTGAGCGAATAAATCGAATCGAGCGACAGCAGTGATTCCAGCATGCGGAAAACAAAGGTCAGCAGCAGTAGCGGCATCAAGAGCGGCAGCTCGATATAGAGAAATGTCTTCCAGCGGGACGCCCCGTCAATCGCCGCCACCTCCAACAAATCGCCGGGAATGCTGGCGATCGCCGCGCCAACAACCAGCAGCACAAAGGGCGTCCATTGCCAGGTATCCAATAGGATGACCGAAACGATCGCTCCATCCGGCGTTGCCAGCCATTCCGGTCCCTTGATACCGATCAAACTCAGCAGATGATTGACCAAACCGGCGCGTGAATTGAGCAGGATGCGCCACAAAGTACCTGCCGCCACCGGCGCGATCACCATCGGCATGATAAGCAGCGTGCGTATTGCCCGCATGCGCCAGCTATGTCCCATCGTGAGATACGCGAGGCAAACACCTAGAAACATTTCCAGAATCAGCGCGCCGCCGGTGATCAAAATGCTGTTGCGTACCGAACGCCTGAATGTATCATCCGACAGTTCCTTGGCAAAGTTTTCCAGTCCCACGAAACCTTTTGGCACTTGCGATTCGGTCAACACCCAATCTTGAACAGATAGGAACGCCGAATACAAGAGCGGATAGAATTGCACCGCCACCACGATGACAAAGGCTGGTATGACAAAAATCACCAGCCAGGGCACATCGTGACGACGATGCCAAGATGTAAGCGTTTTCGATTTAGTGCTCGTTGGAGCGCGCATCAACTTACCCGTGAAAACCAAAAGAACGTCTGGTGTCGACTCCCACCAAAGTGTGGTAACCCGGCTTACTGTTGACAACCGCCATCACACGCGCTCCCCCTCTCCAATACTCTGGAAGTCTTCCCCCGTTAAGCGGGGGGAACGAGGGGGGCGCAAAGGCCGGGGGAGGGGTTGATTGGGATGGCCATAACTCCAAAAAAAGGCGGGAGCCGAAACTCCCGCCCAAATTGCTCTAACCCTCTTGCATCTGACCTTGTGCCGCAGCGGATTGCACCAGACCTTCAGGCACCTCCAACTCCGACCAGTCAGCCAGCGTATTGGCCAGCATCGTATCGACGTCCACCGCGCCGATGACGAACTCGCTCATGTGGCGGAAGAAGATCTCAAAGGCCGCGAAAATCCAGGGTACAGATTCCGCGCGATTCAGGTTTGCGACCATCGACGGGAAGTCGTGGCTGTATTTTTCGATCAGCTCGGGATCTTCATAGGTGCTCAAGAACGGTGACCCTACACCAAGCTCCACGAAGCGCCGTTTGGCCTCTTCCTCGGTAATGTAGTACTTGATCCATTCCCAAGCCGCTTCGGGATTCTCGCTGAAGCCCGAAATGAAGAGATTCCAGGCCGACAAGAAGGGGAAGCCCGGTCCCGGGAAGGGCGCAGTCGCCCAATTATCGACGACGAGCGACGAATCCGGATCTTGCGCGGACGCCCGTACAAAGCTGACCCAGCAAATCATGGTAGCGGCATTGCCGTTGAGGAATACCGAATTGGCTTCGTCGATGCTCAAGCCAGTTGCGCCCTCGGGATTGTAACCCAGCAAGCTCTTCATCTGATTCAAAGCGGCGACAGCCTTATCGTTGTCCAGGCCATAATTGCCATCGGAATCCACCAGATAGCCATCGTACATGCCCAGGAAAATGGCCGGCGTCTGTTCGGCGGCGCCAAAGGCGAAGACGTTCGGCGCGATGTCGCTGCCTTCCAAATGCATTTCCAGCGCGTCCAGCGCGGCGATGAATTCGTCCCAGGTCTCCCAATCAGCCGAAATGCCAGCCTCTTCAAAGATGTCGGTGCGATAGATCAAGCCATAAGCATCGGCGCTATAGGGGATGCCAATTCGCTTGCCATCAAAGTAACCGGAGGGACCCGGCTGCATCAAGCCCTCGATGAAAGAGCCGCCCCACATGTCGCGCTCGATCAGTTCATCCAGCGGGTGCATCTGGTTCCAGACGCTGCCGATCCAGAAATCGCCCGATATTACGTCAAATTCGCCCGTGCCCGTGCTCAGATCGGTAATGTGGTTTTGCACCAAAACAACAAATGGCGACGCCACGATATCGAGCTCGATGCCGGTCAGTTCCTCAAAACCGGGCTCAAGCTGCTCGGCGCCAATGTCGTAGGTGCCCGACTGCATGAAGGTGGTGACGACTTCAGCGCCGGCATGCGGCATATCCTGCGCCAGCGCGCCTGCGGGAAGCAGGACTGCAATGATAAGTACGAGAAGCAGAAGCTTCTTCATAGTGTTTCCTCTTTTCTCAGTCTCAAATGAACAATACGCTTGCATGTTACGTGATTTCGAAACGCTTTCAGTCGTCACCTCCCGCGGCACGGCCAATATATCAGTGAGGATACATTGTATCCAATGTGAAACAGACTTGGCAATTGTAGCGAGTTCGCTTCAAGTTGGCGAATTTATGCGGCGGTGTGCTTGGGTAGCGAATCGGAGTTAAAGTGTTCGCAGAAGAATTCGTAAGCATGTGAGTGGTGCATCAGTCAGCTTTATCTTATATCAGGGCTTAAATGCTGTAAGTTTTGTAGAAGCTAAGCAATTTCCTGAAACACTTGCGGGATGATCTCATCCAACGCTGGATCCAAGTCGCCAGCAAACTCCAGGCAAGGAATATCGAGATAGGTAAAGACGGTGAATGTCCTCTTGTATCCGTCGGCTGCACCAAGTTCTACCCAGTGGTGGCCACGATTTGTCAGTTGACTTCTGTTCGTTTCGGATAACGTCTGCGCAATAAAGATATTTGAACGACGGGCAATTGTGCTATCGGCGCTTTCGGGATTCCCCTTGCCCATTAGCTTCACTTCACAAAAATATTGATCACCTGACTTGCTCAAAAAATGAAAATCTACTTCCCTAGACTCTCCGGTTAGTCCTTTCCCTGAATAGTTAGCCCTCGGAACTTGATATAGCTTTGCCAATGTTAGCATCAGCGGAATCTCTAGTCTCTTGCCTAGGCCGCTCCAAGCACCGCCCCGTATTTCGGAATGCTTTGCGCCCAATGTATTGACGACAATCATCGTCTCCTGCAAAGTCAAATTGACACTGACACCTTGATAACTTATGGTCAATTGCAGGTCTAGATCGCCGTAATCGCTTTTGATGAGCTCATTCACTCGCTGCATCATTTCTTCGTAGTAAGCGGGAGCGACTTTCATGATAACTTCGCGGGTGGAAGTGCCATAAATGTTGAACACCGATTTATTGTTCAATCCTGCATATATGGCGGAATCCTTCGCCGGAAACTGTCCTTCAAGAAAATACTGCTTGTACCAATCCTCATCAATTCCGATTCCATCGAGTTTGGCGTAAACGATGTCCTTGAAGAATTGCACGGAAAACTTCAGAAAATCATCACTTATCTGATGAATAACCGCCTTGCGATAATGTTCACCTTTCAAGATCATGCGAAGTATGTTTTGAAGAGCATTACCAGACAAGGCCATTACTCTTTTCCCCGCAAACGTTCCTTTAACTCGTTGAGTGTCACGTATTTCACAGAGCGCTCTGTTTGCAAGAGCGGCGGCATCGTTTCTTTCATTCTTTCGACGTATGTTGGTTCTTGCTCGGTGAGGAAGAAATAACGATCAAGTCTGGCCGCAGCCTGCCCAAATGTGCCGCTGCCAGCGAAAGGATCGAAAACCAAATCATCGACATAAGAATAGAACTTCACAACCCGATCGCACAATTCATGCGGAAACACTGCGGTATGAACAGCGTCGCTCATAGGATCAATATGCCACAAGTTCGTCGTTGCAAAATCGCCTTCGACTTTGCTTGCCTCAATAAGATGCTCAGGATACTGTTTCATATTCCAATCGATTAGTCTCGATGTTGCCTTGCGATAAACCATCACATATTCAGTCGTCATGTTGGGTTTGTAACCTAGCGGTTTCCGATGCTGCTGGAATCCCCCGTTACGATTCTTGACCGCCGCTTCCGGTTTTGCCCAAACGATATCGTCTATAAACTCCCAGCCTAACTCACAAACTATGTTATGCAAGTCAAACGGAATCGGATATCTTTTGCTCGCATGCTTGCGACTGAATCGCGGCACTATCACTGGCGACGTGTTAACTAGGAGAAATCTACCTTCTTTCGTAATCCGGTGAACAGCGGCAAAGACTTCGCCTAGGAAATCCAGATACTCTTGATAGCTCTTGTATATCGAATAGTCGCGCGCATTGTAATACGGTGGAGAAGTAAACGTCAGGTGAATACATCCATTCGGAAGCAACCGAATTATTTCCCGTGTATCACCTTTGACTACAACATTCTTTAGATAGTCAGGCGACTCATGGTGCATGCCATAGTCAGTTATTGAGGTCTTAGTTTCGAATACAGATTGAAGCACATATTGTATCTGCTCATTCGGATGGACTGACAAATCCAATAGGCATTCGCGCACACGGTCGAGTCCCTTAAATACTAGGAGTGCTCGGATCGCTTGAAGCACTACATTTGGATCATCGTCATGCGTATATCTGACCAGCGTGGGAATTGCGCGCTTGTTTCGCATCCGTCCTATCGCGGATACAGCTTCACGTCGTACAGTTGAGCTTTGATCGTTTAACGCAACCTCACTCAATTGTTGCAGATAACGAATATCCTCGAGCTTTCCTAGATTCTTGACAGCCCAATATCTAGTATCGCGGATATCATCATTCAAGAACGGTAAAAGAGCATCGCCGTCGAAATCTTTGGGTAACCTTCCGAGGTTTTCCAAAATCACTCTTGCTTCAAGAGAAGACGAACACGACCGCAAATGTCGGTAGAGCTCATCTATGTCTTTTTCTATAAACTTATGCACTTGAGTCTTGCTTAACATAGATTCTGTTTTCCAAAATAGCTCTACGTACAACACTTGTTTGTATTGTAGCAGGCGCTACGGACGTGGCAACCGGCGTGGTCATCATTTCAATTGCAGAACCAACTTTAGAAATGGCCGGCGCCTCTGATGATTGTGATCGCTTCAAAAATAGAGACTCGCGTCCAAACACTCACCATCCCAGACCCCAACCACGCTACACTACCCCTAGCTCCAAGTGCAGCTTACCAACGCCCATACAGGAATCCCGACCGCCTTTCGGGACAAAAAACATTTCCGATGCCACATGAAAGGTCAAAAGTCGAAATCCATCCCATATTTCGGCGACGGATCACCCCTTCCCTCCTTGTGGGGGAAGGGGCCGGGGGATGGGGGGTAGGTTGGCCCTAACTCCGGATCCCGCCTTCGGTCATCGCATAGGCATCCAGCGCCGCATCCAGCTCCGCCGCATCCATCAAGCCCAGCTCCAGCACGACCTCGCGCACGCTTTTGCCCTCGGCCAGCGCCTTCTTCGCCACCAGCGCGCCATTGTTGTAACCAATGATCGGATTCAGCGCCGTCACCAGAATCGGATTCCGCGACAGCCAACTTTCGGTGCGCTCGCGGTTGACGATCAAGCCCGCCATCAGCTTGTTCGTGAAGGCGCCGACCGCCCCGATCATCACCGTCAGCATCTCGTTCAGATTGTGCGCGATCATCGGCATCATCACATTCAGCTCGAACTGGCCGGCCGCCCCGCACAAGTTGACCGTCGTATCGTTGCCGATGATGTGGTACATCGCCTGATTCATCATCTCCGCCAGCACTGGATTCACCTTGCCGGGCATGATCGACGAGCCGGGCTGCACCGTGGGACAGGTCAACTCGGCGATGCCGGTGGTCGGTCCCGCGCTCAGCAAGCGCACGTCATTAGCGATGCGCGTGAAATCCATCGCCAGGTTGCGCAGCGACGCCGAGAAGAAGACCGCGTCCTGCATAGATTGCATCGACTCGAACAGGTCGTCGCTCTCGGTCAGCTTGATGCCGCTCAATTCGCGCAGCTTGACGACCATGCGCGCGTGGTATTCCGGATGCGCGTTCAAGCCGGTGCCCGCCGCCGTGCCGCCGATGCCCAGCCGCCGCAGCCCTTCCGCCGCGAACTTGACCTTGTCGATCTGACGTTCGATCGCTGTCGCCCAGGCGCCCACTTCCTGCCCCAGCCGCACTGGCACCGCGTCCTGCAAGTGCGTGCGCCCGGTCTTGACCACATCGTCCCATGCCGCCGCCTTGCCCCGCGTCACCTCGACGAAGCGCTCCAGGCATCCCAGCAGCGCGTCCAGCCGCCACAAGGCGCCCAGCCGAATCGCCGTGGGGATCGTGTCATTGGTCGATTGCGCCATGTTGACGTGGTCATTGGGATGCACCGGCTTATCGCTCGCATCCACCGAGTAGCCCAGGATCTGGTTGGCGCGATTCGCCATCACTTCGTTGGTATTCATGTTGTGGCTGGTGCCCGCGCCGGCCTGGAAGGGATCGACCACGAAATGCTCATGGTGCTGACCGTCGATGATTTCGTCTCCCGCCTGGATGATGGCGCGCGCCAACTCCGTGTCCAGCAAGCCCAGCTCCATGTTGACCTCGGCCGCCGCCCGCTTGATCAGCGCCATGCTCCAGATGAAAGCCGGCAAAGGCTTCATGCCCGTGATCGGGAAGTTCTCCAGCGCGCGCTGCGTCTGCGCCGCATAGAGCGCCTCCCTTGGCACCCTTACCTCGCCGATCGAGTCTGTCTCAATGCGAAAATCAGCCATACACGCCTTCTCCCGTTCGTCATCGCCACAGTCCGCGGCGCATCATTTGTAATCAAAAAGAGCGCTACTATTGTAGCGCCCTTTGACTTTGTTGAGAACAACAAGCGGACCTATGAAGCCGCAGCGAAATTCTCAGCCACTTGAGCCCAGTTGATCACGTTGAAGAATGCGGCGATGTAGTCCGGGCGCCGGTTCTGATAGTTGAGGTAGTAGGCGTGTTCCCAGACATCAATGCCCATGATCGGCGTATTGCCTTCCATCAATGGCGTATCCTGGTTCGGCGTTGAGCAGACGCGCAGAGCGCCGCCTTCCACTGCCAGCCAGGCCCAGCCCGAACCGAATTGATTCGCTGCCGCGGCCGAAAACTGAGACTTGAAACCATCGAAGCTGCCGCAGGCGCTGTTGATCGCGTCTGCCAGCGCGCCGCTGGGCTTGCCCCCGCCATCCGGGCTCATGATCGACCAAAAAAGGCTGTGATTGGCAAAGCCGCCACCATTGTTACGCACGGCCTCTCGGATATGATCCGGCACGGAACCGAGGTCGCCAAGGATCGCCTCAACGCTTTTTCCGACCAAGTTCGTGCCTTCAATCGCCGCATTGAGCTTGCTGGTGTATCCGGCGTGATGCTTGCCATGATGAATTTCCATGGTGCGGGCATCAATATGCGGTTCCAAAGCGTCCAGAGCGTAGGGCAAGGGAGGGAGTATAAACAAACCGCCGTTTCGACTCGCCACTGCAGGCGCTGCAGATACGGTAATTTGAGCCAACTCGCTCGCCGGCAACGGTCCAAATACAGCGCTTGTGCCGCCCGCCGCCGCCAGTCTGAGCATGTCACGTCGACTCAGCCCGTTACGAGCCTTCATATCTGCCGTGCCTCCACGATGGTTCAGCCAACCGTTACGAATGCAGCACGCCATCCGACGCGCTGCAATCTGTTTTAGTTGCAAACACGGCTCTATCCGGCGGCAGCGTAAAGTTCGGCCACTTTCGCCCAGTTGATCACATTGAAGAATGCGGCGATGTAATTCGGGCGAAGGTTCTGATAATTCAAGTAGTAGGCGTGTTCCCAGACATCAATGCCCAGGATCGGCGTCTTGCCATCCATGAGCGGCGTATCTTGATTTGGCGTCGACGTGACGCTGACTGCGCCGCCATCCGCGACCAGCCAGGCCCAGCCCGAACCGAATTGGTTGGCTGCCGCAGCCGAAAACTGAGACTTGAAGCCATCGAAGCTGCCACAGGCGCTGTTGATCGCACCGGCCAGCGCGCCACTGGGCTCGCCGCCGCCGTCCGGGCTCATGATCTGCCAGAAAAGACCGTGATTGGCATATCCGCCACCATTGTTACGGACTGCGCCACGAATGCCTTCGGGCACGCCACCCAGGTCGCCCAGGATCGCTTCAATGCTCTTGCCTTCCAGGCCGGTCCCGGCGATCGCCGCGTTCAGCTTGTCGGTATAACCGGCATGGTGCTTGCCATGATGAATGCCCATCGTGCGTCCATCGATATGCGGTTCCAACGCATCTTGCGCATAGGGAAGAGACGGTAGTTCAAAAGCCATGATTCTTCTTTCTCCTGTACAACTTTTCTTTTACGAGATTAGCGACGTTATTCTAGCACAGGTGAGCCCATTTTCACTATTGTTTGTACACAGCAAAGCGCTATCCCTCCTGGGAGCGCAATAAATGCAAAGGAATATGGCAGTCGTGGCGGTCGGGCGGACACCAAAAGCGATTCCGACTTGCAATTCGAAGGATTCCAAAGATGATTAGCACCTGTGTCAATAGGAGAGCGCGGCTTGAAAATCAACGAGTCAACCGGGCAATCGCGGTCTACGCCGTTCAAAGCCTACGTAGTGGTCGTCATAGCGATCGTCGCGACCTCCTCCGCCGCGATCCTCATCCGCTTCGCCCTCGACCAAGACATGCCACCGCTGCTGATCGTTGCGGCACGGCTGCTGATCGCCTCACTCGCCCTGACGCCGATCGTGATTCGGCGTCATCGGTCATTCCTCGCCGAGCTTTCCCGCAGCGAAGCGCTTTTGATTACCATATCGGGACTTTGTCTGGCGATCCATTTCACCGCCTGGGTGACATCTCTGCAATATACGACCGTCCTGGTAAGTGTTGTCATCGTCTCGACAGGTCCGATTTGGGTAGCAATTCTCGAGGTCATATTCCTGCACATCCGGCTATCGAGCCTGGTCGTTCTGGGACTGATCGTCGCGCTCGCCGGCGGCGCCTTGATCGGCTGGCCACAAGAGGGTGGCCAACTCACGTCGATACTGGCGCCGGGCACGGAAAACGCGACTCTGATCGGCGCTGCGCTAGCCTGGCTGGGCGCGCTGACCGTGTCGGTCTATATGTTGATCGGGCGCAAACTACGCGCCAGGCTGCCGGTCATCCCCTACGTCTGGCTTGTCTACAGCATCGCGACCATCTGTACCCTGTCCGTCATGCTGGCCAGGGCGACACCGGCGCTCGGATACAGCATTGAAGGTTACCTCGTACTGCTGGCCATGGGATTGATTCCGCAGTTGATAGGACACTCGTCCCTGAATTACCTCTTGGAGTACTTTCCCGCAGCGCTGGTCAGCATGTTTTCGCAATTGGAACCGATCGGCAGTGCGATTCTGGCTTTGCTTCTGTTCCGAGAGCGACCACCGCATCAGCAGATTCTGGGCAGCCTGACTATCATCGTCGGTGTTCTGCTGGCAAGCCGCGGCGAGATCCGTCAAGCGACCAGATCGGCATCCGCGGGAACAGAAAATGCGTCTTAGACTTGCTCCGCCAACGGCGACACAGCTTTGGATTCTGGTGGCTGTATCCACCGTATCCTGGTCTTTTGGTCCGATATGTGTCCGCTTTGCCTTGCAGCACGATGTGCCGCCGGCTCTGATCGCGAGCGGGCGTATGATCGTGGGCGCGCTATTCTTCACGCCTTATGTCTGGCACAAGTACGCCGCTGACATCAAAGACATGCCGGCTCGCAGCCGCTGGCTAGCCATTTTCGCGGGCGCCATTTTCGGCTTTAACATCACACTCAACGCGGCGTCGCTGGAGCATATCAGCGTCATCATTGGTCAAGCTTTGATCGCCACAATTCCCATTTGGGTCGCCATCCTAGAAGTGGCAATCCTAAAGGTCAGACTGAGAGGTTCCATCTGGCTAGGGGTTTTTGTTGCGCTTGCGGGCGCCATCCTCATATCCTGGGCAACCTCGGGCGAAGCGCCTCCCATGGAAGGGGGCAATCCAAGTCTGGGCGTCGTGTTCGCCCTGATCAGCGCCTGCTCGGCTTCCCTTTACATCATCATCGGGCGCAAGGTCCGAGGCAGTGTTTCCTTCATTCCCTACATCTGGCTGGTATACACGAGCGGGGCCATCACAACCCTGCTGATCATCGCTGCAAGCCGTACACCGGTACTCGGTTACCAATGGCAAGGCTATTTCTGGGTGTTGCTTCTAGCGGTTCTGGCGCAGATCATCGGCCACGGCGTCCTGAACTTCGTACTCAAGTACCTGTCACCAACCACGTTGACGGTAACGGCGCAAACGGTGCCTGTTCTGAGCGTGCTGTGGGCGCTTCTTATTTTGAGCGAAACACCGACGACGATTCAGGTTGTAGGCAGCATCGTGTTGATAGTCGGCGTTGGCATCGTATTACGGGCGCAGAACCGCGCTACGATCCGGACAAGTTGATGTCGACAAATGATGACAGGCCCGGAATGATGACAAGGTCGAGCGGTTCGTCCGATAGCTGAAGTGGCGCGGAGAACCGCTGCAAAGTTCCATCTGCGATGAGTTCTTGCACCGTGTAATCAACCAGGAGTCGAAAGTCGATATCATTGTGCTTAACCGCAAACGCATAATACGAACGGCTATACCAGCGATCGGTCAGTTTTAGCGCGTTAGGGCTGGCTTGAAGGTGCGGGATCAGCGCGAGGCTATTGGCATAGATGGCGTCCGCGTTGTCAAACTCCAGAATGTTCAGCGCTGCGTCACCCTCTCGCGTCTGATAAAACTGCACGCTCGCGTTGATACTGTCCGCCCAGGCTTGGGCGCGCGCGCGCGCCGCTTCGTCACCGATCATGGTACCGATCCACCGTCCCCGCAGGTCGTTGAAGCCGGAGATTCTGGAATTCGCCGGAACCATGAGGCGGTCGCCATGCAACAGATATGGCGCCGCATAGTCCACTGTTCCCGCCCAGCGCCAGTCTGGCATGACGCCAACGATGAGATCAACCTCGTCCTCTTGCAGTTGAACAAGATCGGATTCGGTTGCGCCATCAATCCACTCTACTCTCACGCTCCATCTTCGCGCGATCTCGTTAACCAGATCGCGGTTTAGTCGCACCAAAATTCGCTCACCTGGTGTCGCCGATCGCGAGTCATCTATCAGACCGCCGACTCTCAGGACGCGCGTCTGCAAGACCCTTGGAACAGTGTATTGCGCGGGATAGTTAATCTCCGTGGGGAACTGCCCGGGATGCGGACGATCGCCCAGGTTATCCCAAAGGTAGGTGATCTCATCTTGAGATTCTTGACCCGGGAAGTATTCCCGGTACAGCACTTCAAGTTGACCGCCGTCGGTCAAGTATTGAATCGTTCGATTTAGCAAGTTCCGAAGGTTGGCGTCTTGCCGTCTCACAGCCAGGGCGTGCGGTTCGACCACCAAAGGCTCTTCAAGAATATTAAACTCCTCAGAGGCTTCTCTTGAGACCTGACGCAGATCTTGCTCTTCACCGACGATGGCTGCAACTTCACCGCGAGAAAGCGCCGCCATTGCCTTGTCGAGCGTCAAATAATGTGTCGCTTCAAGCCCGACTTCGAGCTGGTCTTCCCAAAGATCTAGGGCCGTCTCGGCGCGGGTGCCGAGAACGTAGCCTACTGTGCTGTTGACGAGCGATGGCGGCGATTTGTGGACACTGTCCGCCGGTACCATCATAGCCTGCTTGCCCGCCAGGTAAGTTTGCGTGAACTCGACCTGGTCGTCGAGCGCGCGATAATGGACAAACGCGGAAGCTACAAGGTGTAGGTCCCCGCTGTTCAGTTTGTCAATTGCGTTTTGACGCGTAACCTGTAAGAGTTCCAGGTCAACTTCCCAGGTCTCGGCCATCAGACGCACGACTTCCACGTCAAAGCCGCGCAATTCGCCCCTCAAGCCCAATTCGCTATAGGGGGGATCGTTGAATAGTAAGCCAGCGCGTAACACACCCGTTTCCGCGATCTGCCCGACAGAAGATGTCGAAATCAGCGCGTCCACAGGCGTCTGTGACGCAACAGTTGGTACGAGAGTGGGTACTCGAAGCGTGGGGACAGCAGTCTGATCTTGAGCCACGCCGCCAAGCGCGGCTGCAAAAAAACCGCAGACTAGCATCCCCGAGATCAAGATTCTTTTCATTGTGGCTCAGCGATAGAGGTCGTAGTCAGCAATATAATCCAGCACCGCATCGGGTACAAGATAGCGAACACTGAGATCATCACGCAAGCGTTCTGTCACATAGGTCGACGACAGCCACAAACTGAGCAGCGGCACATCGACGATATCGACTTTTTGCGATAACCCCGGCAGCACATCGTCGTGCATAGACGGCGCAATGTCTTCGTCGGCCCTTTTCATAACAGCCAATCGACAACAGCGATAAAGATCTTGTGCGCGCTTCCAGGTTGGCAAGGTTCGAAGATTGTCCCCGCCCATGACAAAATATAGCTCAGCTTCCGGAAATTGTTCGCGAATGATGTTAACGGTGTCGGCAGAGTAGTGAGGACCTTCGCGATCGATATCTACGCGAGAAATGCTAAAGTGCGGATTATCGCAGATGGCTAATCGTAGCATGGCCAGACGGTGCTTAATCGGCAACCGCATCTCGCCCCGCTTGACCGGGTGATCTGCTACTGGCACAAACAGGATATGATCCATGTGCAAGGTTTCTCGGCTATACTCCGCCAAGATCAGGTGGCCCATTTGCGGCGGATCGAAGGTGCCGCCCAAGATGCCGATACGCTGGCGTTTCACTCCGACCACTCCAATTCGTATTCGCCGACAAAGACCGTATCACCGTCCTGTATGCCCGCGTTTTGCAATGCCTGGGCGACCCCCAACGTCTCAAGTGTCTTTTGGAAGCGCGCAACCGCTTCTTCGTAATCCCAATACGTCATGGCTGCCGCCCTTTCGATGCCAGCGCCGCTAACATAAAAGACGTCGTCTTCGCGATTTATCTCGAACGAGACATCGCCGTCTTTCAATTCGTAAACGGGCAATTCGTGAACCGGATGCTGAAACAGGTTGGGAGACTCCGGCGCCATCTCGAACACAAGTTGGATTAGCTTGGTAATGTTTTCGCGCGTCAATGCAGAGATCGCGAGGGCATCAACGACACCGCGTTCCGCTAGTTGCTCCTGCAGGAGCGGCAAATACTCGCTCACGTCTGGCAAATCAACTTTGTTTATTACTACGATCTCCGGACGATCAACCAGCCGTTCATCGAAGAGCGCCAACTCGGCCTTGATTTGATTGTAGTCAGCGACGGGGTCGTCCGATGATCCATCCAGAATGTGAATGATCATGCTTGTCCGCTGGACGTGCCGCAAAAACGCATGCCCCAAGCCTATACCCATATGCGCGCCTTCAATGAGCCCGGGTATGTCGGCGAATACCAAGTCTTTGTTGTCGTATATCACCGTACCCAAGTTAGGCTGCAAAGTGGTAAAGGGATAATCGGCGATCTTCGGCTTTGCGTTGCTGACAACCGATAGCAGGGTTGACTTGCCAGCATTCGGCACACCAACCAGCGCGATATCCGCTATCATCTTGAGTTCCAGCGTCACCCAGCGCTCCACGCCGGGCTCGCCTTTTTCCGCCAATCGCGGTGCCTGATTGGCCGAGGACTTAAAGTATGAGTTGCCCTTTCCACCTCGGCCCCCGTTAGCAACAACCACTTGTGCCTCGTCTGTTACCAGATCCGCGAGCACAATGCCTGTTTCGGCATCGCGGACAACTGTGCCCAAGGGCACATGAACCACGAGCGAATCCGCATCAGCGCCGGACTTGTTGCTGGAACCGCCTTTGCCACCGGCCTTTGCCATGAAGTGAACATGCTTTCGGAAGAAAAACAAGGTATTCAGATTGCTGTCGGCCTGGAGGACGACATCGCCACCGCTGCCACCACGACCCCCAGAGGGTCCCCCGCGAGGCACATATTTTTCGCGCCGAAACGATACTATGCCGTCGCCGCCTTTGCCGCTTGCGACGAATATCTTGGCCTCGTCAATTAACATAGCAACGCGAACCGCCTCGCCTGAACAAATTCCTAAGCCCAACAGCATACACGAGAGTTAAACAGGCGTGTAGATGTATCCTGCTTGGCCTGCCGCAGGCGACGGCAGAAAGCAAGTTTCCCAACGTCAAACAAACAAACTATAATTGTGAAAGATTGATACTTGTCCAGAAGTATCGTATAGCTGTTCCAAATTCTCTGAGGGTTCCTGCTCGTGATCGACAAAATCAAATGGCAAGGTCACAGTAGTTTTCTTATTGGCGGGGATCCGCTTATTCAGATCGCCCCTTGGCGTGTCGTACTGGAAGACATGCCGCCGGATATCATCCTCATCGGACACGATCATTATGATCATTGTTCGCCTGCTGATATTGACAAGATTCGCGGCGAAAGCACCGTTATCATTGGAAACGAAGCGGTAGCGCACGTCGTCAACGGCACAAAAGTTATCCGAGATTGGCAGAGTATGAGCCTGGGCAAGGCGAATATCAAAGCGATACCGGCCTATTCCGTCCGTGACCCTCGCCATCCTCGTAGCGACAAGGGTTTGGGGTTCGTAATATCTGCGGAATTCTACGACATTTACTACGTTGGCGACTCAAATATCGTGCCCGAAATGTCCGTGCTCCGCCCCGATATCCTGCTATTGCCAATTGATGGCTATGGTAGGCTATCGGTGGACGAAGCTTTGCAATTGGTTACGATGTTGAAGCCTCGCTGGACGATACCCTATAATTGGGGACGGGTCGGGGAAGAAGCAACTTCGCTAGACGCACAGAGCTTCAAAGCGCGGGCGGCTCCGATTTCAGAGGTCTTGCTGCTGCCTATCAGCCAATAAAATTGGATTCCGGAAGGCGCCTCAAATGGATAGGTTCGACCGGATGGGATTCAGGCGGCCGGATCAATCTTTTCTGACAATGCGATTACGGAGCCGTCGCTGGCGACGATTTGCGGCTTTTCCTCACCGCGAACAACGCGTTCGCTGATGACTACTTTGGTGATGTCATTGCGACTGGGCACCTCGTACATGACGTCCAATAGACAAGACTCGATTATCGAACGCAAGCCGCGCGCCCCGGTTTCGCGGTTGATTGCCAGTTCGGCGGCCGCGCGCAGAGCGGGTTTCTCAAAGACAAGCTCCACTTTGTCCAACAAAAGCAGATGCTCGTATTGTTTGACCAGCGCATTTCTGGGCTCGACCATGATGCGTACCAGATCATCCAGTTCGAGCGCCGCCAGCGTAACCAACACCGGCAGCCGCCCCACAATTTCCGGGATCATACCGTGCTGGATCAGATCTTCGGGCAGGAGTTCCTTCAAAAGGTCGTCGCTCGCCTCACGTCCTGCGTCTAGCTGTGCGCCGAAACCAATTTTGCTTTTCATGCCGACGCGTCGGCGTACAACGTCTTCGATGCCGGAGAATGTACCGCCAACAATAAACAAGATATTGCGCGTGTCGATTTGCAGGAATTCCTGATGCGGATGCTTGCGTCCACCCTGCGGCGGTACGTTTGCAAGTGTTCCTTCGATAATCTTGAGCAGCGCTTGCTGCACGCCTTCGCCGGATACGTCGCGCGTGATTGACGGATTGGCATTGGACTTGCGCGAGATCTTGTCAATCTCGTCAATATAAATGATGCCCCGTTCCGCGCGGGCGATATCGCCATCGGCCGCCTGAATCAGACGCAGCAAGATATTCTCTACATCTTCACCGACGTAGCCGGCTTCCGTCAGCGCGGTCGCGTCTGTAATGCAAATCGGGACATCGAGAATCCGCGCCAGGGTTTGCGCCAGGAGCGTCTTCCCCGAACCCGTCGGACCTAACAACAAGATGTTGCTCTTGTCTAGTTCAAGATGTTCGGGCTCCAAGTTCGATTGGATACGTTTGTAATGATTGTAGACCGCGACGCTCAACACGCGTTTGGCGCCGTGCTGTCCGATAACATATTCGTCCAGACGCTCGGATATCTGGCGGGGAGACAAAAGCAATTCGAATTCGAGGTTGCTCTCAATCTCTGGTTCCTCACCGTCTTCGTCAGACAACAAGTTGTAGCAGAGTTCGACGCAGAAATTGCAGATGAAGACGTTGTCGGGCCCGGCAATCAATCGATCAACTTCGTCGTGTGAGCGGCCGCAGAACGTACAGCGGTGCCTAACTGTGGGAAAGGTCACGTCATACCCCCTCGGCTTCCCGCTCCTCGGAAATCAATACGGAATCAATGAGGCCGAAGTCGGTCGCTTCTTGCGCGGTCATGTAAACGTCGCGATCGGTAACGCGTTCAATCTCTTCAGCTGTTCGGCCTGTGTGGTGAACAAAGATCTCGATCAACCGTTTCTTCAATCGTACAATTTCTTCCGCCTGGATTATGATATCGGATGCCTGTCCTTGTGCCCCACCAAGTGGCTGGTGCATATGGATCGTGGCGTTGGGCAGGGCCAATCGCATTCCAGCTTCGCCGGAAGTAAGCAAAACCGTGCCGAAACTGGCGGTTATGCCAACGGCGACGGTACTTACCGGCGCCGTAACTTGCTGCATGGTATCGTAAATGGCCATACCAGCGTAGACGATTCCGCCGGGTGAATTGATGTACATTTGGATACGACGGTCGGGACCCTCGCGTTCCAGGAAAAGCATCTGTGCGACGATCAGATTGGCGATCTGATCATTGATGCCGCTACCGACGAAAATAATCCGCTCTTTCAGCAAGAGAGAATAGATATCGTAGGCGCGCTCGCCACGGCTGCCTTGCTCGATCACCATTGGAATTACGTTGTGAATGCTGTTCATCATGGCTGCCATCTGCCTTTCAATCTCTACAGGGGTCTGTCATAACTAGTCGTCTGAGCTTTTGTCCGAATCGCCAGTTTCCGTGTCCAGAGCGTCGTCTTCGCCGCCCGATATCACCTCGGCTTCACTTGTTGGCAAAACGTCTCGCTCCGGCTCAAGGTCGTCGTCGCTGGACTCGACCACGGCGTCCGGATCAATTTCTTGAGGCGCCTGGTCTTGCAGATAACTCTGCAATCTCTCGTGGCGTTCCTTCGCCAGCTTTACGTCGTCGCTCAGTCGCTCGTTTAACGATTCTACTGCCTTGTCTGGGTCTTCGCCGCGGCCGATGGCAGAGAGTCGTTCGTTTACCTGGCTTATGATCAGTTCGTTGCGAATGTTGGATCGCATCTGCGGCGAGTCAAACAGTTTTCGGATCTCGGCGCTTTGCCCGTAGCCCGACAGAACCAACTCCATTCGCAGGTCGATCTGCTCGTCACTCGCCTCAACCTCTTCTTCTTTGACCAACTCCCTAACCACCAGACTTTGCCCGAGAGATTGCGTCGCTGGCTCTTGGTATTGCAGCTTCAGGGCGTCCAGCGAGTTGCCGGTATGGCGCAAGTAGTCCTCCAGGCTAAGGTTTTGCCGCTTTAGATTGCCCGCGAATTCGTTGATCATTTCGTCAACGCGCTCGCTTAGCATTAGCTCTGGATAGTGGATTTCTGCACCCTCAACGATCTGCTCCAGCACCTGCCCGCTGTATTGAGACTTGGTTCGCTCGAGCGCCGCTCTTGCCAGATCCTCGCGCATGGAGCCCCGCAATCCCACCATGTCCGTCACTTCGTCTCCGCGATTCTTGAAAATACTTTCCGCAAAGACGTCGTCAAGTTCAGGAATCCGAATGGATTCAATTTGATTGAGCGTCACCACGAAGCTCACGCGGCGGTTTGCAATTGTTTTGTCTGGGTCATCATCAGGAATAGTCAGTTCAAACAAAATGTCCGAGCCCAGTTCAGCGCCGACTATGGCATCGACGAAGCCTTCGACGAAGGAATCCTCGTTGGGATCCAGAATCACTATGGCATTTTCGTCGTGGACGAATGTGTCGCCCTTTCGCGGCACATAAGGCGTATCGTCATCTTTTTTCGCTGCTATAGCATCTTGTTCTGCTTCTGTTTCGGCGCTGTCGTCTGGCTGACCTTCGTCTTCGCCGCCAGAATCAGTCGCGTCATCCTCCGGCTCTTCGCCATCGACAAATTCGCTGTCTACCGAAACGCGAACTCGATTGCCGGGCTCGGCAACCTTGCACTCCGCGTCAAGAACTTCGAGTTCACGCATGCGCAATTGCTGCAGCGCCTGCTCCACATCCTCATCGTTGACTTCAGGCTCGTCATAGTCGACCCGTACATCCTGGTAGTTTTTCAGTTCAACTTCCGGCTGCAAAGGCACCGTAAAGACAAAGGTCGGCGCAGGCTCTATCTTGAAGTCTTCAAAACTGCCTGGTCCGTACGGCGTGACTTCGGACTCCTGAAGCGCCTGCTTGTACAGGTCGTCGCCGAGCGATTCAACGGCTTCTTCCAGGATCGCTGCTTCGCCTACATATTGCGCGACCAGGCGGTATGGCGCCTTGCCTTTGCGAAAGCCTTTGATACGCACCCGTTGCGAAATCTGCCGAGCTGCCTTCTTCTTGGCCGTTTCCAACTGATCTTCCTCGATTTCGATAGTCAGTTGCGCTCGGTGCTTTTCGATTCTTTCAGTTTGCAAGTTCAAATCGCCATCCTCGTTCGTATCTCTGGATTCTAGCATTTGTATGCTATGCACAAAGTAAAGGTTTTATCAGAAAAGGCAAAGGCGCGAACCGCGCCCGTGTTTGTTACCTACAATTTGAGGAAGGAGGGACTCGAACCCTCACCTCAAAAGAGACATGATCCTAAGTCATGCGCGTCTGCCAATTCCGCCACTTCCCCTGGGAGATCACGCCGCGGGCCCAGACTGAAATACATTGCCGAACAATCGACGCTCTAACCCCGCTCGGTTGCGGTTTTCCGCTCATGCCGAGACTCGGCAAACATTATAATAAAGCCGGGGAGAGCCTACAAGGGGAGATGGCTACTGCAGCTCTACGCCAGAAACGTCCGAAACGTCAATGCTTTTTACTTGATTGAGGACGCTGTGGATGATCAACTGTGCGAATCGAAAGAGAGCCTGAATCTGCGCGATACGATCCAAATATAGACGAGCCAGCAACTGTTCGTCATAGGGCAGTTCATCAATATTGCACGATATGCGCAGTCTGTTTTCTTCCATCACCGCCAGGGCGCGCTCGACATCGCGAAGTTCACGACTGCTTAGAATGTTAGAGAAAATCTGCCAGAAATCCGTTTCTGATTGATAGTATTTGCGTCGCCCGCTGCCACCTCGTACCCAAACTTGCCGTACCATCCCCATATGTTCCAGCGAGCGCATATTAGTACTCACACTGGCTTTGGACATGCCCAGGCGGGCTGTCATGTCGTCGAGAGACAAGGGTTCTGCGCTTAAAAGCAAGGTGCCAAACAACTGACCCATCACTTTGCTGAAACCGAAATAATCAGCCAACTGTCCCAAGCCATCGAGCATACTGTCATGCACGATCTGCAGGTCGCTCGTCAACTGCTTGCTTTTCCTAGTATCAGTCGTGTTTTCGACCGCCATATGATACTCGCCTAGCCCAGGCATCGCGTATTCAATCAGGAACTCATTGCGTCAACAGTGCTTGCATTGAGCTGCAAGATAAACTGTGTTGGGATTTTATCATCACCACCTTTAGCTTTCAAGCAGGGCCCAAAGGAGGTGCAAGATGCTGTGGGCCAACCGATGTGCCGCTGAAGCAAATGATTTCGATGCGACATCAAGACTCCCGCCTAGCGAGATAATACGCGCAGTGGTAACATTAACTTGTAGAAAGTTTCACAAACTGGTCGACAGGGATATGCGCGTATATGTTGGTCAAGCCACCGGAAAATATTCCTGACATAGTGATTGGTCGCTTGCCGCTTTATCTGCGAGCGTTGCGGCGATTGCAGCATGAAGAAAAGGACGTCACCTCTTCTCATGAGTTGGGCAAGCGCCTGGATATCAGTTCGGCGCAGATACGCAAGGACTTGTCCCACTTTGGCGGATTCGGCAAGCAGGGTACGGGCTACCGTATCGAGTACCTGATCGAGAAGTTACAAGACGTATTGCAGGTCAATCAAGAATGGATGGTAGTCGTCGTAGGCGCGGGCAACCTCGGCATTGCGATCTCTCGTTATCGAGGTTTTCAGGACAGAGGATTTCGCATTGCCTACCTTTTTGACGTCAGTCCGCAAAAGATCGGCATGGCAATTGACGAATATATTGTGAAACCAATAGCGGATCTAAAAAAGACCATACACGATGAGGGCATAAAAATCGCCATGCTTGCTGTACCTGCCGAACACGCGCAGTCGGTGGCGGACCAACTGGTCGACGCGGGTGTCCAGGCGATTCTGAATTATGCCCCGATCAACATTACCGTCCCGGCAAATGTGCAGATCCAATACATTGACCCGGTTACGCATCTACAACATATGACCTATTACCTCAACGAAGACTGGTTGAAGTCGTTTTCCGGGCAACGTTACGAAACCACCGCCACCGATTAAGTTAGACTCGCGAAGCAATAGGCCTTCGAAACAACATGTTAATAATAGTTGGTCTGCGCCAAGCGTCTGAGGATAGCCGGGTCTTCCAACGCGCGCCCACAGCCGACGACGACATTAATCAGCGGGTTGTCCGCGCGATATACTGGCACTCCGGTCTCGTGAGTCAAATAAGTATCCACGCCACGCAACAAAGCGCCGCCACCCGTCAGGACTATGCCGCGATCGATGATATCAGACGAAAGCTCGGGCGGAGTCGTTGCCAGGACCGCTTTGACTACCGCCGCTATCTGCGCCAGAGGCTCCGCTAATGCTTCGACCACCTCGCCGGTGGTGACACGCACCGTACGCGGCAAGCCGGTCACATTGTCGCGTCCCTGGATCTCCATAGTCATCTCTTGAGGCTGGTCGACCGCTGCGCCAATCTGAATCTTGATCGATTCCGCCGTAGGTTGCCCAATTGTCAAGTTATACTTGCGCCGAATGTAACTAATGATTCCGTCATCCAGGCGCAGACCGCCGACGCGACCGCTTTCCGCGCGAACAATGTTATTCATTGTCAATACTGCGGCTTCGGTAATGCCGCCCCCAATGTTGACGACCATACCACCAGCCGGCGTGCCTACCGGCAGGCCTGCGCCTAGCGCGGATGCCATAGGTTCCCACATCAGTTGAACTTCACGCGCGCCGGCGGTGAGGATGGCTTCCCGCACCGCGCGTTTTTCGACGCTGGTGGCGCCATAGGGAACGGATACCATCACCGACGGTCGAAAGAGGCGCATGCGTCCGGCAATCTTTCCGAAGAAATACTCCAGCATGGCCTCGGTGACTTCGTAGTCGGCAATGACGCCGTTTTGCAGCGGTCGCATCACTTGAATGTCTTCGTCATCCACCCTGCCCAGCATTTCGCGTGCCGGTTGGCCGAAATCGACGATGCGTTCTTCTTCCGCCAGCAAGGCGACGAGCGACGGTTCTTGTAATACGATTCGTCCGCCGTCGTAAATGAGGACGTTGACCGTTCCGAGATCAACACCCAAGCGTTTACCTAACAATGCGACTCCAGGTCACTCAGTGTTCCGCGTGATGCCTACGTCTCCATTCTACACAGAAGACCGATGTTGCGCAAAACACGAGCACTGCATCCGGGAAAACCGTTGCGGATGGGTCAACAAACCTTGCGGATGAAAAACAATAACACCCGATGGCATATCGCAGCATCGGGTGTCGTCCAATTTCGAACTTGTCTTGCAGTGCCCAATTGCTCAGATTTCGCGCGCTTCTTCTTCTACGATGCGCAGCATTGAACCGCGGCTGCGCACCTTCTGACTAATGCGGACAGCCAGATTGGCTCGTCGCAGCTCCAACTCAGCATGTCGATAGTCGGCGCCGGGCGGGCCCTGTTCCAGGATCAAGCGAGCACTCTCGCGCGCCTCTTGCGCTTTCTCGAGATCTAGCGCGTATGAAGAGTCTGCCAGATCTGCCAGGACCACCACTTTATCCGGACGCACATCCACCACCCCACCAAAGATCGCGAAGCGTTCTTCGGCCTCACCTTTACGAACGACCAGCTCGCCAAACGAGAGCGTAGTCAAAACGGGCGCGTGATTGGGCAGCACGCCCATCTCGCCTTCGACCGCGGGAACAATAACGATATCGGCGTTCTGCTCCTCGAAAACCTTCGCTTCTTGTGTTACCAGTTCGATGTGAATCGGCATCATCGCCCCCTGCTAGTTCTCGCGGCTGGCGTACCGCTCCTGTACATCTTCGATCGGACCGGCCATATAGAAGTCTTGCTCTGGAATATGATCCACTTCACCGTCCAGTATCATGCGGAATCCACGTACCGTATCTTTGATTGGGACATAACGCCCAGCCTGCCCGGTGAATTGCTCTGCCACAAACATGGGCTGACTGAGGAAGTTTTCCATCTTGCGGGCACGCGCCACCAATACCTTGTCATCGTCGGACAATTCTTCAACGCCAAGGATAGCGATGATATCTTGCAGATCTTTGTAGCGCTGTAGCACCTGCTGCGCCTCGCGCGCGGTCGCGTAGTGGTCTTCGCCTACGACTTCGGGCGCCAAGATATTGCTCGTGCTCGACAAAGGATCTACAGCGGGGAACAAGCCACGAGCGGCAATGGAGCGTTCCAGCGCAATGGTGCTGTCGAGATGCGTGAAAACCGCCACCGGCGCCGGGTCAGAGTAGTCGTCGGCAGGGACATACACGGCCTGCATCGAGGAGATCGAACCGGTCTTGGTTGAAGTGATCCGTTCCTGAAGCATGCCCATCTCTTCGCCGAGATTGGGCTGATAGCCTACTGCGGAGGGCATACGTCCCAGCAAAGCCGATACTTCCGCGCCAGCAAGTGAATAGCGGAAGATATTATCAATGAAGATTAAGACATCACGACCCTGATCACGGAAATACTCTGCCATAGTCAAGCCAGAAAGTCCTACGCGTAGCCGAACACCGGGCGGTTCGTTCATTTGCCCAAATACCATCGCCAGTTTGTCAAGCACGTTGGCTTCTTTCATCTCGTGATAAAGGTCCGTACCCTCACGGGTCCGCTCTCCCACGCCGGCGAACACCGACAAACCGTCGTGCTGCGTAGCGATTGAGTTAATCAGCTCCTGAATGATGACAGTTTTGCCAACGCCCGCGCCACCGAAGATACCTGTCTTCCCGCCTTTGGTCATAGGGGCGACAAGATCAATGACCTTCATGCCGGTCTCAAAGAGCTCGATAGTTGGAGACTGCTCTTCAAATGACGGCGCATCGGCGTGGATCGGACGCCGCTCGACATCATCCGGCACTTCATCACCCATATCTACCGGACGACCCAAGACGTTGAAGATTCGTCCCAATGTGGGCGCGCCAACCGGCACCGCGATTGGTTGGCCGGTAGAGATTGCAGCGGCGCCTCGCGCCAAGCCGTCAGTCGAGTCCATCGCAACGGTGCGGACGGAGCTGTCGCCCAAATGCAATTCCACTTCCAGCACCAGGTTGTCTTCACCTTCGCGAGGGACCTCCACCGCGTCAAATATGTCCGGTAATTGGCCCTCCGGGAACTCGACATCGACCACGTTACCTAATATTTGAGTTACCGTGCCTTGACTATCTGACATTCTATTGCTCCTTACGTTCTTGCGATGCTGGTCAGAAGGACCTAGACATCCTGCAATTGTTTACTGCCGTCAATGGTTTCCGTTATCTGCGCAGTCGTATTGTCGATCGCCTGTTGCAATGCGTTTGCTCCGCCAACAATATCAAGTATCTCAGCCGTAATCGCCGTCTGACGCGCCTTGTTGAATTGTAGAATCAGGTCTGCTGTCACTTGAGTGGCATTGTCGGTAGCGTTCCGCATTGCGGCCATACGCGCAGCATGTTCACTCGCTTGCGCTTCCAGCAAGGCTTGGTACAACTGCAATTCGGTAAAGCGCGGCACTATTTCGTCTACGACGGCTGTCGCGCTCGGCTCATAGTCGTAATTCTGAACGCCGCCGCTGACGGTCGCCACATCTTTGACATATTCCGCGGCCACCTGTTGGGCAATGGTGTCCGTTGTCAAGGGCAACCATCCCAAGACCGCCGGGCGCTGCACAAGCATGCCGATGAAATCGGTATACGCGATCAGCACTTCGTCTGCGTCTCCGTCGAGATAAGCGTCCATGGCGATCCGCGCAATCGGCCTGATGTCTGATATCTTCGGCTCCGCCGGCAGGTCGTTGAACGAAGCCACAATGTTGGCGCCTGCGCGCACTAAAGAATCACGACCCTTGCGACCCACGGTCACATAGTCTACGGGTTTGCCCAATCGAGTGGCGAAGCGCTGGACGACACGCAATATGTTGGTGTTGTAGGCGCCCGCCAATCCGCGGTCCGAGGTAATGACCACAACCATGACGCGGTTGACTTCCTCGCGTGAAGTCAGCAGCGGATGCAAAGGTAAACTCTTGCTGGCCGCCTGAATGTTTATCAGGATCTCCCAGGCTTTTTCAGCATAGGCGCGGCTTGCGAGCACTCTCGCTTGCGCCCTGCGCACGCGTGATGCCGAGACCGCTTCCAAGGCCCGCGTGATCTGCGCGATGTTCTTGACACTGCGTATGCGGTTCTTGACTTCCCTCAGTGTAGCCATCTAGTGTCTCCTCTCGGCGTCAATCGGTGACACTAGGCCCAGGTCTCGTTGAAAGTGGTAATCGCTTGTCCCAGCTTCTCCTGGATCTGTTCATTGACCTTCTCGTTACTGTTTTCCCGAATGAATACGCCCACTTCGGAAAACTGAGTGCGGTATGAGCGCAAGAATTCTTCTTTCCATGCGAGCATGCTCTCCACCGGCACATCATCGGTCAAACCGCTGGTTCCGGCATAGGTCAACGCCACTTGGTCGTCCAGCGAAAGGGTCTGGTATTGAACCTGTTTAAACAGTTCCGTCAAACGCATTCCTCGATCAAGCTGCTGCTGTGTCGCCTTATCCAGGTTGGAGCCAAATTGGGCAAATGCAGCCAAATCACGGAATTGCGCCATCTGTAATTTCAGACCGCCGGCGACATCCTTCATCGCCCGCGTCTGAGCCGCGCTACCGACTCGGCTTACACTGATGCCCGTGTTAAGAGCCGGTCGCAGACCGGCATTAAATAGATCGGATTCAAGGTAGATCTGGCCGTCTGTGATAGAAATGACGTTGGTGGGAATAAAGGCGGATACATCGCCCAGCAAGGTTTCGATAACGGGCAAGGCGGTCAAACTTCCCCCACCACGCTCGTCGCTTAGTTGAGCGGCACGCTCCAGCAAACGGCTATGCAAGTAGAAGACATCACCGGGGAATGCCTCGCGTCCCGGTGGGCGGCGCATCAAGAGCGAAACTTGACGATAGGCGTTGGCATGTTTGGACAGATCATCATAAATGACCAGTGCGTCTTTCCCGTTTTCCATGAACCATTCGCCGATGGCGCAGCCCGCATATGGAGCCAGGTATTGCAGCGCTGCCGCATCCGAAGCCGAAGCCACAACGATTGTCGTATAATCCATAGCGCCTTCGTGCTCCAGCGTCTCGCGTATGCGCGCGACTTCGCCCCGGCGCTTGCCGATCGCGACGTAAATGCAGTACATGTCTTCACCATTCTGGTTGACGATGGTATCCAGCGCCAAAGCGGTCTTGCCAGTCTGGCGATCCCCGATGATCAGCTCGCGTTGCCCGCGTCCGATCGGAATCATCGTGTCAATCGCGAGGATACCTGTCTGTACCGGGCGATCGACGCTGCGACGTTCCATCACACCGGGCGCGATACGTTCAACGTTGTAAAACTCGTCGAATTGAACGGGACCGCGACCGTCGATGGGCTGCCCCAAAGCGTTAACCACCCGCCCTACCAAACCCATTCCAACTGGCACGGAGGCAATACGGTCCAGGGCGCTTACAGTATCGCCTTCCTGAATATCATCGTACGCGCCCATGATGATGACGCCGACATTGTCCCTTTCCAGGTTGAATGCAATGCCCGCGACGCCGTTACTAAATTGGACAAGCTCGTTATAACGTACGTTATCCAAGCCGGAAATACGGGCGATACCGTCGCCGACTTCCTCGACATATCCAACTTCAACAGACTCGAGCTCACTCAGCTCAAATTCTTTGATCTGCTCGAGAATTGAATCATAAATGTTGTCTGCCATTCAGAGGCTCCTTGATTTACGTCCTACGCTAATGCGTTCCGCACAACGGCCGTAACGGTTCCAAGAATCATGGCGCGAATAGCGCGCATACTCTGTACCTTCCAATCTTTACGGCATAGGGCGGAAACAATAGCCAACATGCCGATATTGTAACCCATGGCCTGGCATTTGTCCATATTTTCACAAATGGAATCTCGACGGCTATCCGGTCAAGCGACGGAAGATGCCATAGCGCTCCGATCGGCCGGATTCAGACTGTCCATTCACACGCATTCAAAGTCAACCTAAGGCGCTCACCCGAGCATGCGCCAAACATCAGTCATCTTTGGAGCCCAATGCCTGGGAGCGCCGGTAGGCTGCCCAAACGCCTTTGGATAGGACTGTACGCAATCCGCCCTTATCCATCTCATAGAGAGCGGCGGCGGTGGTTCCGCCCGGACTGGTCACTTGATTGCGCAACTGGGCCGGATGCAGGCCGGATTGCCGCGCGTATTCTACAGATCCCATCAGCGTTTGTGTCACAAGTTGCTCGGCGTCCCGCCGCGAAAATCCCATATGTACCCCGGCATCAACCAAGGATTCCATAAACATGAACACATACGCAGGGCCCGATCCGCTCAACGCTGTCGCCATGTCAAGGAAGCGTTCGTCTTCCGCGAATATTTGCTCCCCCATGGCGCCCAAGAGCAGCTCAGTCTGGTGGCGTTGCTCCGGTCCCACTTCGGGCATGGCCGTCCAAACTGTGATGCCCTTGCCAATTTGGCCTGGCGTATTGGGCATGGACCGTACAACACGCACATTGAGTAAGCTATCCGCGATCGATTTCAAGGGAACACCGGCAACGATGCTTACAATGAGTGACACGCTGTCCACCTGGCCACGTAATTCCGGCAAGACTTTTCCCATCACTTGAGGTTTGACAGACAAGACCAGGACGTTCGCCTCGCGGGCGGCCTCATGGTTATCGGTCGTGCAGCGAATCCCGTAATTGTCGCGGATCTCGTCCAATCGAGACTGGTTTGGGTCGGCCGCGATGATGTTTTCGGGCAAAACCAAGTGCTGATGCAACAATCCCTTGATCATTGCCTCGCCCATCACCCCAGCGCCTATAAACGATATCTTCTCTCCGTTGAATGCCATGTCTTCACCCTTATTTGGTAGTAAAACCCGCTATGCCCGCTTGCGCAGATAATAGAACGCGCGCCGTTGCTGCCCTTCGCCATCAATTACAAAGTCAAAAGCGACGTAACCGGATCGCATCAGTCTTCCCAATTGGTCGCGTATTTGCAAACGCAAGCGGCGCGCGACTTCTGGCGTTCGTTCGTCAAGCCGCCGCATGTCTGACGGGATCTCCAAGAGCGCATTGTCAGAGCATGCTACGTTTGACCTTGCGCGCGGCTCCACTGCTTGACCGAATTCGTTCATTAGACTAATGACTGCTGTGTTCTCGTCAAGGCATTGTTGGAGCGTCCGTCTGCTATTAAAACCGGCTGCGCAAGCGAGCGCCCGTTTGTCGTTCACCCACCACTGAACAATCAGGCGATCCGAGGTCAAGTTCTGGGCATCGGAATCGCCAAAATAATTGACAGCGTATCGACAAGCAATTGCGCCCAGCTTGCGTAAATTCAAGTGCGCGTTAGCTGCCAATAGCGGATCAACGGTCCAGGTCACCAGGGGAATCCCCTGATTAAGGGCGATGTCGCGTTGCGCCATCTTCAGCTTCAGGCCAATGTTCTGCCCACGGTATTGCGCCAGGACCAGCATACGCTTTGACATAAGCAACAGGTTTGACGCTGTGCGATCCGCATGCGGCGCATCTGAATCAATTGTTGTACCAAGAAAGCCCATCACGAAACCGACCAACTGCGCACCGTCATAAGCGCCAAGCAAGTGCCCGCCATGGTGGCAAAGCGTGTGCAGCACGTGACGTGGTACAAGATTGCTGGCATCGGTTCCCCAATAGACCTTCTGCAGCTCTACCGCCTGATCGAATCCCTGCGCTGTCAGTACGCGCTTGATCTTTACACTGGCCATTTTCGTATCTTATATCAACTACACGGGGCGCGGGCGCCGGCGGAAGGTATCGCGAAGCAAGCCGACGAAGTGGCGACGTTGTGGCAAATAGCTTAACAAGGTGTCTTCGAATCGGCGAGGATGGAAACCAAAGTGATTATAAGTACTGCCAAGAGGCGCGGTGCGGCTGGCAGCAAGCATATCCAGCCATTGGCTAGTAATCAATGACCGCGGCAGGACACGGCTGTAGACGGCGGTTATCCAGCGCAGCATATAGGGTGGCACGGGAACGATTGCCCGTCGCATCCTGGTAACACGCATGACTGTTGCGATCATATCCCTTAAACTCAAATACTCAGCGCCGCCGATATCCACAGTTGTGTCGACGAGCCTTATCAAATCTAGGCTACGATATAGGGCTTCCACCAGATCGTCAATATAGATCGGGTGAAGCACCACCTCACCATAACCGGGCATCAAGAAAAACAATGGATTGATGCGCAACATACTGGCAATGTGATTAATGAATGCATCATCGGGCGCAAATACGAGCCCGCTGCGGACGATAGTATAGGCGACACCGCTCTCACGTAGAAGATCTTCGACCTCGCCTTTGGCACGATGCAGGGCATACGCCGACGATTTTGCCGCTCCGATGTGGCTCAAGGTGATGATTCGCCCGACGCGGGCCGCGCGCGCCACCGCAACCAAGACTCTCGTGCCTCTAATCTCTATTTGGTCCAAATCTCTGCGGCGGCCCCACCACTGCGCGTTGGCAAGATGGATCACTACATGACAACCTGTCACCGCGCGATACAAGGCTTCTTCTTCCAAAACGTTACCGCTGATCAACTCTGGCGCATGAGGGTGGCGTTCGTCCCAAGGCAATTGGCGCAACTGTCGTTCTGGCAACAGGCAGCGGATCGGCAGAGCTTCATGCATCAGCCTCCGAACCAGATACCGGCCTATCAGACCAGTTGCGCCAGTGATTAAAATCATTACTACTCGCGAGAACTTGAAAGTACGATCTGCCTGCTAACAGGCGTCCAACAACAGTGCGCAGGAAAGACGTATTATAGAAGCCAAACAAAATGCTGTAAAGCGACGCGAAACACCGCGCCGTGTTATTATAGGCGTAGAGGTTGGAGGCATAGAATGATCCTTCCGCGTCCGCAATGATTTCAGTTGCAATTGCCGGTGAAGTCGGACGAGGACAAACTGCGATCGATTCGTGTGCGACAGCCGAAAGAATTATGGTCATGAGACCAACAGACGGAGGGTTCCTTGGATAGCACTCGCATCGTCATCACCGGTATGGGAATTGTCTGCCCCACCGGCAACAATGTCAGCGAGGCGTGGCAGAACATTGCCAACGGGGTCAACGGAATAGACTGCATCACGCGATATGACCGTCATCTGACTCAGAATCAGCTTGCCGGGGAAGTTAAGGATTTCGATCCGAATATCATATTTGGGCGGAAGGAAGCAAGACGCATTGACCGCGTCGCGCAGTTCGCATTGGAGGCAAGTCGTCAGGCGATGGAAGACAGCGGCCTAACTGTCGACAAGGAGAATATGTACGATGTCGGCTGTATTGTGGGCTCTGGTGTTGGCGGCATCAATTCGTTTGTCGAGGCACAACAAGCGATCGACTCAAAAGGGCACCGCGGCATCAAGCCGATGGCGATTCCCAAGATTTTGAGCGACTCTTGTTCCGGCGCCGTATCGATGACCTACAATCTTCGTGGACCCAACCACTGTATCGTTACCGCCTGTGCCTCGGGTAACAATGCCATCGGCGAAGCAATGCACATTATCCGCCGTGGTGATGCCAAGGCTATGTTGGCCGGGGCATCGGAAGCGGCTATTGTTCCACTTTGTGTGGCTGGTTTCAATAATATGACCGCTCTTAGCAGAAATGATGACCCCGAGACCGCGTCGCGTCCTTTTGACCGCAATCGCGACGGTTTTGTGCCAGGTGAAGGCGCCGGCATGTTGGTCCTTGAGGAGTTGAATTCCGCCAGGGAACGAGGCGCAGCGATCCACGCGGAACTGCTGGGCTACGGTCATACCTCGGATGCCTATCACATCACTGCTCCGATGGAAACGGGCGAAGGCGCTGCACGGGCCATCGAGATTGCGCTGAGACGTGCCAAGCTGTGCGCTGACGACATTGATTACATCAACGCCCACGGCACCAGCACACCTTTAAACGACACCGCCGAAACCAACGCCATCAAGCTGGCATTGGGGGAGGCGGCTTATGGAATCCCTGTCAGTTCAACCAAGTCGATGACCGGACATCTTCTGGGTGGTGGCGCCGCCATTGAAGCGGTTTTCAGCATCATGGCCATACGCGACAACTACTTGCCGCCCACCATCCATCTACACGAGCCAGACCCTGGTTGCGATCTCAATTACGTACCAAACGTGGGCTGCGCTCACGAGGTAAGTCATGTCATGTCAAACGCCTTCGGCTTTGGCGGGCACAATGCCGTGCTGATTATTGGCGAATATCGAGAAAATGGAAACGCATAGCGCGACTAGAAACTCCGGTGACGATGCGCCTAGAGGTCCGACCTTCGCGCATGTTGTTGGTTGGGGCATGGCTGTTCCCGAAAAGATCATGACCAACGAAGATATCTCCGCTTTTCTTGAAACCAGCGATGAGTGGATTTTCGCGCGAACCGGCATCAAGGAGCGCCGCATCGCCAGCGAAGGCGAATCCACGGCCACGCTTGCCTACAAGGCAGCGCAACAAGCGCTCGAAGTGGCCGATATCTTGCCGATTGACTTGGATCTCATCGTGGTCGCAACCTCGACGCCGGAGAATATTTTCCCAAGCTCGGCGAGCCTGGTTCAAGACTGGTTGAATGCCCATCATGCCGGCGCCTTCGACCTGAGCGCCGCTTGTTCGGGCTTTGTTTATGCGATGAACATGGCCGCCGATTCGATCCGCGCGGGCAGCATCCAGACCGCGCTGGTTATAGGCGCGGAAACTATGAGCCGAATCCTGGATTGGCAGGACCGCAGTACCTGTATTCTTTTTGGCGATGGCGCCGGCGCTGTAGTATTAGCAGCCAGCGAGATCGAAGGCGGCGTCAAATCGAGTGTCTTAAGATCCGATGGCGCCGGTTGTGACCTGCTGGCGATTCCCAGTGTAGGCAGCATAGATGCCGCTGAATCGCGGGCGGGCGCCAACGGCAACAAGCTATACAAGATGACCATGGCGGGTGGTGAAGTCTTTCGCTTCGCCACGCGGGTCGTCAACGAAAGCATTGAGCAAGCCAGCAATTTGGCGGGCATCGGTGTCGAAGATATCGATCTCGTGATCCCTCATCAGGCGAATCTTCGTATTCTGCAAGCCGCTGCGCGTAAGCTCGGAATCGACATCAACAAGTTCATGAGCAACGTCGAATACTACGGAAACACATCGGCTGCGTCCATTCCGATCGCCTTATGTGAAGCCATCGAACAAGAGCGAATTCATGATAAAGATCACATCGCGCTCGTTGGGTTCGGTGGCGGCTTGACCTGGGCGTCCATGATCATACAGTGGGGCATACCCAAGCCGAGCGAACAGCAAGGATCGGCGTTTAACCGCCAGCGCCGCAAGGTACAGTACCGTATGGCGAAATGGCGTTCCCGCTCACGCCGAATGCGGCGCCGTATCAAGCGCGGAATCAAAGAGCTGCGAGAGTGAACATCCGCGCTCTACTCCTGTTCTCACAGAAACAATCGTAGCACTGAGAAAGCGGATTGCCTGCTAGGCAGACAACGAGATTGGCTGCCGGCTGGGTAGGTTTGGTTAGGATGACCGGAACCCCGTCGTCGGCTATCTCGGCGGCGTAACTGTTGGCAAGGGTTCCGAAATGTAGATATGCACTAAACAACTCGCGCGCAAAGTCTTGGTGACATCAAATACCATCAACCGGAACTGATATTCGCCGGGCTCGTATGCCGCGGGAACGAATTGACTGAACTCTGCCGCTTCGCGTACTTCCGTATTCTGATCTTCAATGACCTGGAAGTTGCCAAAGGTGCTGGGTCCCATTATCTCGATCGAGCCAAAAGCGAACTGATCGGTGAATACGGTTCCTACAACCGGAATCGGCTGAAATACGCGCATACCGTTCCCTGGGATGTTCAGCCGCGCCTCTGGACTGTCGCAGCCGATCGCTGGATCAGCAGGAATCAGCGTGCCCACAGCCGTCGCTGTCGGCACTGGCGTCGGTTGGATCCCGCCTGTGAAGTCTTCCGATCGCGGCAATGCTACCGGATCTATGCCCAGATTGCCCGAGGGCGTTGCCGGCAGCGGTGTCTCAAAGACGCCATCGTCGATGCGCGCAGCCGCCACTAAATCCTGGATCTGACGATCCCGCCACAATTCCGGCACGACGATAAACTTAATCCCGGTGACAATCACCGCTAATTCCAGCAACAAGATGACCACGGTTATCGAATTTAATTGCCGATAACGAGAAAGATCACGCTCCAACTCAAAATAAGAAGAACGGTATTCGTCGCCCCAGATAAAATAACGGCGCAGCGCAAAGAGAACGCCAGCGGCAATCAGAAAGTATATGCCCACCGCCACCTGATCAATAAAGGCAACAACTATTGTCATGTCGGAAAACGCTTGAGAACACCCTTCAAGATCGTGGTCAAGCGAGGGACAATCACCTTGCCGGCCTCAAGGACTTCCAGGTGGTTGGTTTCGAAGTCGCTGTCAACCGCGTCAATTGCGACGTTGGTTACGCCGGAACACGCCATGACCCGCATGCCGGCGTGGCGAGCGACCAGGACTTCGTGCGCAGTTGACATGCCAACGGTATCGGCGCCTAGCATCCTAAGCATGCGAATCTCTGCGGGAGTCTCGAAGGACGGACCAGAAAGCGCGCAATAAACACCCGTATGCAAGGGGATGCCATGTTCCTTTGCTACCTCTGTCGCACGTTGTCGCAACCGGCGATCATAAGCTTGAGCCAGGCCGACAAAGCGTTCGCCCAGCGTCTCATCATTAGGACCCATTAGGGGATTGGCGCCAACCATACCAGGGAAATTAATGTGGTCTTCGATCAACATGACGTCGCCAACTTCATACGCGGGGTTGATGCCGCCTGCAGCATTGGTGAGGATGACAGTTCCAATGCCTAACTCACTCATCACGCGGATCGGAAACGTAATCTCCTGCATGGTGTAGCCTTCATAGAAGTGGGCACGACCTTGCTGAGCCGCAACAGTTTGCCCGGCAAGCTGACCAATAACCAGGTTGCCCTGATGCCCAGATACAGTAGAGGTCGGCCAGCCGGGGATTGATTCATAGGGGACAACGACGCGCTCGCCCAAAGTATCCGCCAGCGATCCCAATCCCGAGCCCAATACCAGTCCGACAGTCGGATTCTGGGAAGTACGCTTGCGGATGACCTCAGCGGCGGCGGCATAATCTTCGCGACTGTACATGGGCATGCTCCAAGTAGTTCTGAGAGTCTCAACTTTCCAGTTTACCGAAATCCCCGCTTTTACACGCCCTCGCGAATCGCCTCAGACCGCTGCTGGACAAAGCTTGTTACCGCGTAGGCGATGATCTCCGACATCCCATCAAACCTTGAAGTCGACACTCTAGCGCGCAGGAGCTTTCGATTCAAAACATATTATCACAACTTGCCTATCTCCGATATAATTGAGGACAATTGCGTGTTGTGACGGAATGAGGTTGCGCATTTGAACGATATTCGCAGGCAGTTTCGTGCAGCACGAAACTTGCTCTTGATAATACTGCCGGTTGGGATCGCCGGCATCATGATCATTGAAGAGTTGTCCCTGGTTGACGCTGCCTGGCTTCTAATAATCACGCTCACAACAATTGGATACGGCGACATCGTCGTCCAAACCGAACTTGGCAAAGTATTCATCATTTGTCTGGTTCTGGTAGGGCTTGGCTCACTGACGTTTTTTTTGTCCTCGTCATTTGCGCTCTTGTTCAGCGCGGAAGCCGTGGCGCGTCGGCGAAGAACGGCAACGGCGAAGAAGATCGCCGAACTCGACAATCAATACATCATATGTGGCAGCGGCGAAATGGTGGACAAGACCATTGGATACGTCTTGCATAGCGCGCAGATCCGTCGCAAACAACATCAGGATACGCTCTATCGGCCGATAGAGCGATTCTTCGATCGCCTTTTTGGCACTGTCGAGCGTGGCAGGTTTCTAGGCCTGCGTCGTTTTGTCCATCGCGTATTCCTATTCTACGTCAACCACTTCGTAGAACATAGGACTCTGCTCGACCTTCTGGTGATTGTGACGGAGAATGCTGAGTATGCCGAACATCTGCGCAGCGCAGGAATCCTGGTGGTCGAAGGCGATCCGACCGATGACGACTCTCTTCTCGAAGCGGGCATTGCGCGGGCGCGAGCGATTATGGTTATGCTCAACCAGGATGCCGAGAGTTTGCTGACGGTGCTAACCGCGCGTAACCTTAATCCCACGCTCTATGTAACCGCCGCTGCAATCGACGTCGAACTCAAGCTCAAGATGATAAGAGCCGGCGCCAACATCGTAATCGCGCCCTATGAGGTAGCTTCACAATTCCTGAATAGTGCCACACTGCGGCCGGCAGTGAACGACTTTTTCAACAGTATTCTATTCGACCAAGAGACGAATCATCAAGTGACGCAACTGGAGCTTGGCGACAATTCGCCCTGGATTGGGAAGCGCGTTAGCGATTTAGAATTGCGCGAGCGCTATGACGCCGGCATCATCGGCATACGGACCGACGATGCTGACTTTGTTCACACGCCCGGAAGCGGCCGCAAGCTGAATGAAGGCGACATCCTTCTCGGCGTTGCGCCTGGTCTGATGATACCGAGATTGCAACGTGAATGCCGCCCGTCCGGACGCGACACTATGCGATTCGCGACCTTCCAAAGGCTGGTAACGTTTCGCGGGGTAAAGCGGTTGGACGAGACCTTAAGCCTGGACGAAGGCGCAGCGGCGATAGAGTCGATGTCGAAACATTTTATCATCTGCGGCAATGATCACATTATCGAAACCGCCGCGCGTTTTCTGGATCCATCACGGCCGTTTGTGTTGCTGAGCGATGACCACAAGCTAACGCAGGAATGGCTGGGACGCGGTTTTCGCGTCGTTCAAGGCAACCCCGCCAAAGAGCAGGTCTTGAAGAAAGCCGGCATCGAGCGCGCGCAAGCGTTTATGATATCGATCGAAGACAAAGCGATGGCGGTACTGACTGTATTGTCAGCGCGCAGCATCAGCAAGTCCTTGCTTATCTCTGTAACCGCTACCACCGATGACATGATCGAAAAACTACAACGATCGGGGGCAGACCGGGTTGTCAGCCCCTTCCACGTCGCGGCGCAATTCGTATTGCTTTCCACTACCCGTCCGGAAATAGCGGAATTCTTGCAGCATGTGCTTTATAACGAGATTACCGGATTGGAAACCGCCGAATTCTACATGGAAGATGACTCGCCCTGGATAGGGAAAACCATTGGTTCGCTGGGACTCGCGCTTCGCTATCAAGCTGGCGTTATCGGCATTCGACAGGCGGACAGAACGGCTTTTTTATATGCCCCGCCAATGACACATGTAGTGCGGCCGCATGAAGTTCTGATAGTAGTCACGCCAATGAAGTATTTCGACGAGATGCGTGCAGAAGCCGCCGGTCACAAGGATAAACGGCCCGCGACCTTAAGAGTCCAATCAGACGTCCAGGCCAGTGGGGCGTGGTCGCGCGATATGATTCGTGAATTGATCAAACAGCACGACGAAAGCTAACCCGACGGGTCCCTCTGTTGCGTTTGCAGCCGCACCAGGCGTTTCGACTGGTTAAGCTGCGTATCGCACAGAATCGTATCACTGCCGACTTCTACGCAAGCGATATTGTTCAGGCACCCTTCAAACACGTCGTGAAGATTTCCCTTGCGAGGTAACGATAAAATGTCGGACCAATATCGGCGGCCTATCAGGACCGGCTGCCCCAGCGCTGCTTGAAAACTGGGAATCAGAAGGTCCTCCGTGCCACGCGCATAGGAGGTCATGATCTGATATATCACCTTGGGCTGCAAACGCGGCTGATCGGCCTGTACGACAAGAACGGCAGCAATATGAGCCGGCATCGCTCGCAGACCCGCTTTGAGCGTGGAAAGCGCCTCCCCATGTAAATGCAGCAAATCAGGCAGCCCGTGGCGATCAACCTCAACGTCAATTGCGCCGGCGCCACCATTTGTTCCAGTTGAGGCGCTTCTACCAGCTCGACTCGTCACCACTTTCACGCCAAACGGTTTGACGGCCGCTCTGACTTCACGCGCCCAGCGACCCGCCGCTACACAGATTGGAGCGATCCTCGAACGGATCAATTGTTCGGTGACGTGCGCCAGAACGGACTTACCACTTCCCGCTGGCGAGAACATACTCGGAAGCTCATTACCGCAAGACTCACCGGCAGCGAGCACGATCGCGCCAACTGCGCGCTGAACCTCGTGCACTGGCTCTGCGCCACGCACAGAGCCCAGGGCCACGGCTTGAATCCGAGGACTCTGCAAGCTCAAGCGCGCGATCATGCGCGCACGCCCGCGCAAGTATCCACGCTCCGGCGTTCTGTTCAAGAAAACCACCACACGCGCCTGATCCGGCACATCTTTCAGTCCCACATCATCATCCCGCAAGACTTGCGCCAGCCAAGGCGACTTTACCGGACTATTCTCTACGAATCCGTACTGATCGACCATCGCGCCCGGATTGTAAATGTGCTCATCGTCAAGCGGCTTGCCCAATGCCGCCAGCGATGCGACCGGCACGACCAGCGACGTCTCGGGCGGGATCCACGGTTCATTCTCGTAAGGAGCTTTAAATGGCAAGCCGTCTGACCTATCCGCTTCAACCAGCAAAACGTCAGAATCGACCGAGTCCAGCAACTCCCGTGTCCAATCTTCGCGCGGTCCGCTCACCATTCCTTTGTGCCAAGTCGCGTTGTCATACAGAAATACAAATTGGTGATCGTTAAGTGCCTGGGATATCGCCTCCGCCCCGCTATCGTAGCGCATAGCGTGTGGATAGAGACCAAGTTGTTCAGAGGGAATCTCCGTTGTAGAAGTGGCAAGAACCCGCCAGCCGGATTCCGCCAATTCGTAACCAAGGCCGACCATTAAGGAGGTCTTGCCGCCGGCGCCGATAAACGCCGCGACGTCGCCCCGCGAAATATCAAATGCTTGCCGCAGTCTCATGTATTCTCCTGATCACGCTCCGCGCCAAGAGCAAAGCTCTTAAGTGAAAAGCAATGCGCGCAATGGAACGCGATTCGTGAGTATCATAACACGAAACTACATTGCTTCGCTCGCAAATCGGTATCAAGCTTGTACGCTGAAATCCGGAAGTACCATCGGTCTTCGGTCTGCCAGCCGGCTAATTTCCTAGACTTCACCGATCCCATGCTGACGCAGGGCCTTGACCACCTTTTGCCCAGTAAAGGGCTGAGAATCCACCCAAACGCCAGTCGCGTCATAAATCGCAGCGGCGATGGCTGGCGCAAGCGGCAAAAAGGGCATTTCCGCCATCCCGCGCGCTCCCCAAGGGCCGATCGGATCGGGATGCTCTAGAACGACCGACTTCACGACGGGTGGCACATCAAGGGCAGTTGGAATGAGATAGGTGGACAAATAAGGATTCAAGATCTTGCCTTCGCGCGAGACCAGGTATTCCATCAGAGCATAACCCTGCGCTTGAACAATGGCGCCTTCGATCTGTCCCTCCAACTGCTGGGGGTTGATGACCTTGCCCACATCGTTGGCGCAAACCACTTCAAGCAAATGCACTTGGCCGGTTTCGATATCTACCTCAACTTCGACCGCTTCGGCGACATAACCATAAGCAAAATTGGGCTCGCATTCTCCAGTCTCCGGATCAAAGGCCGTGGTTGGCGGTGGATGGTACATGAATTCGCCTTTCGCCGGGCGCTCTTCGTCGGTCCACTTGCGCAAGGCGATTTCCGCCGCGCCGCGAATGGCATTGCCGGACATAAACGATAGTCGCGATGCCGATGCGCTACCGGACGAACCCGATGTAGCCGTGTCCGAAGCGACGATGCGCACCCTGTCAAAGGGGACACCGACTGCGTCCGCCGCCATCTGACTGAGCGCCGTATGAGCGCCCTGCCCAACATCGGCGCCCGCGTGAAAGAGCGTCACCGACTCGATTTCGCCTAGGCCATGAATCTCGATGCCGGCCCAGCAGTGCTCGGGGAAACCGAAGCTGAATCCAACGTTTTTGAATCCACCGGCCAGACCTCGGCCTCGTCGCTTGCTGGCGTCGGTGGGTTGACTTGCTCTTTGCAGTTGCCAGCCTTGTTCTCGTCGCTGCCACCATGACTCTTTTCCACATGCCTCAAAGACTTGCGGCATTGTCACTCCAGCGGGAAACGGCGTTCCCACAGAGCCAATGCTGCCTTCTCTGATGCTGTTTTTCATGCGGATTTCCAGCGGATCCATGTCCAGCGCGGCGGCCAGCCGGTTCATCTGACCTTCTGCCGCCAGCAGAGCCTGCGGCGCGCCAAACCCGCGAAAAGCGCCTGAGGGGATGTTATTGGTGTATACGGTGTAGGTGTCGACATAGACGTTGGGTATCTCGTAGGGTCCCGTAACCGTTAACTGAGCGTTTCCGAGCACCTTATTCGACGTATAGTTGTAGGCGCCGGCATCTCCAATAACGGTGGCCGCGGCCGCGGTCAACAGCCCGTCCCTGGTGGCGCCCCATTTTGCCCTCACTGTAATCGGATGACGTTTGTGATGATAGAGAATTGACTCTTCGCGATTCCACTGGATCTTGACAGGCTGGCGCAGTTTCCAAACCGCCAGCGCCAAAATGATCTGGACGGTCATGTCCTCTCGCCCGCCAAAGGCGCCGCCAATGGCGGGGTAAATCACGCGAACTTGTTCCTGTGGCAGGCCCAAGGCATGATAGATTTGTTCCTGATCCTCATGGGTCCATTGCCCGGCAACAACCACGGTAACCCGGTCGTTTTCGTCGATATACGATAGCCCAGCTTCCGGCTGCAAGAAAGCATGTTCTTGCCAGGTGGTCTCGTATTCACCCTCGACCACGACATCCGCGCGAGCCCAGCCAGATGAAATGTCCCCTCTACGAATGCGGTATTGCGTTACCAGATTGTCAGGACAGTCGTGGTGCAGTTGCGGCGCGCCAGATTCCATAGCCGCTTCGGGATCAAAGACGGCGGGCAAGTCTTCGTATGTGACATTGATCAGTTCAAGAGCCTCGCGGGCGATCGCGTCGGTCTCCGCGACAACCGTTGCCACCATGTCCATATAGCAGCGCACGATATCGGTGCCCGGTTTGTCACCGCCCGGTCCACAGAGCACGGGTTGATCCTTGATAACCAATCCATATTCGTTAACCGGTACATCCTGGCTGGTAAATACACCTGCAACACCAGCAAGCGCTTCCGCTTGGCTGGCATCCACGCGCAGAACACGGGCATGGGCGCGCTCACTAAATTTGATGCGCATCCACAACTGCCCTTCGATATCGATATCACCGGGATAATGGGTCTCGCCAGTGACCTTGCCTCGGGCATCGACGCGCTTGACCGACTGGTTGATAACGGCGGTTCTTTCTGCGGGCACCTGTATATCCCCTATCCAAAATTCTGTAACGAATAAAGCGCAACTAGAAGGACGGCAATGCCTCGAAAGTGGTTTCGATCAGTTTCTCTGTCTCGTTATAGAAAATTCGCCGTAATATCGCGATGGCTGCGGCGTAAGTGGGTTCAACGCCGCCAAAGCGCAGGCTTCCCGCGCCAAGATTCTGCCCGTCTTTCGTCGGTTTATCCGACGCGTAATGCAAAAAGCCAAGATCAAACTTGACCGAATGAAGATTGACAATCTCATTCATGGGATGACGTTGGGGGCGGAATGCTTCAAACGCTGCGGAAAGGTATGGACCGCCTTCCATCTCAATATCAGTATAACCCTCTTTGTAAAAGACACTCATATAATGGGGATTCTGCAAAAATGTGCCTAAAACCGTCACGGCTTTCTGATTGTCGAGGATGTTGCCATGATGCATATAGGAACGGACGTGACGAGCAGTAAAGCAGTTGCGGAAAAGATAAGTATTCTGCGAATGTTCATCGTGGATCACGTTGGGGATCATCATATCGCCAATGCGCCCGTTGAGCGTCGCGGACTTGCCCATGGCGTAGACGCCGTCCAGACGCCCAACGCCCTCGGAAATGCGGCTTAGCAATTCGTAAGATGCCATTCCCAGGGGATAATCGATATTGATGATGATGGCGTTGCTGTGACGCAGCGGCTCGAGGTCATCGGCGCGCCCCAGACGCGGATCGAACCAGCGCGCCTCTAGCTTGCCCAATTCGATCACCTGGGTTTCAATCTCGAAACCCTGCCGACTAGGTACACGGTGAATGCCCAGTCGATTCTCCTCTTCTTGCAAGATGCGTTTGGCCTCGCTGCCTCGTTCTGACAGATATTGTCGAAGCACAAAATATAGAAAGTTATCCATGCTTTTGTGATAGCTCTGCTTGATATCTTCGTACTCCGTCAGCAAGGATTTTTCTTGAAACTTTTCGATGTATCCGATCAGGCTTTCTTCGTAGCGCCTTGCGAAACCAGCAAGCAGGTTGATCAAAGAATGGGTATTGCTGGACACGAAATAAACTGGCCTTTCGTCCACTTCAATGCCCGCCAGCGACAACTCCCCGCTCAAATGATTCCACCACGAGGCAGTGGCACGCCGATAATCGGCCAGCGACCCTGATATTAATCGCAAACTCATGCTCTTACGCTCTTGGCTCATGTACAGCAGATTGTTTACAAAATCGTCCTTCCACAGCAAGTGCAGACGACGCAAATCACTGACCGCCATGTACAAGCCCTGGGCCAAATGCGCAAAGTCGGCGGGAGCCAAAATATTGTCGTTGGCATGTGCCAGCAACAGATCTTGTAAATCTTGCTTCTGCAGCAAGTTGTGAAGCTTGTTCCATTCGATTTGAAAGGCGGTCAAGATCGGCACGAGGTCATCAATATCAGAGCGGCTGATAATGTAAACCGCCATGGTATGCGCGCCATCAAAGTGCGTCCGACGGCGGCGCCCCGGCGCATTGACTTGTTGCCAGCGGGTGATATTCTTGTAACCAGCCGCCTCAAAGGCGCGATCCATCTGCCCGATCAATACTTCCTCGACCTGCGTGATACAGGGTGGCAGCCGTAAAGCGCTATACATCAAGGCGGAGACATCCGGTTCGGGTTCGCTGGCGTACTCGTGCAAGGACGATCGCATGGCGATGTGACTCTCGACCAAAGTCTCGATTCTGATTGCGTCGCTCGAGCGCAGCAACGAGTAGTATGTGCGCATGTAAAGTTCAATTTCTTCGCTGCCGGTCTTTGGGACCCGTCTGTCCATGAGCTAACCTTCGGCTTGTCTCATCTTCGCTTTGCTGGCTTTTTCAAATGCTGTGACGATCTTATAGTATCCGGTGCAACGGCACAGGTTGCCACTTATGCTGCAATTGATCTGGTCACGACTGGGTTCGTCAATCTCCTCAAGCAGTTTTGCGCCGGCCATCAAGAACCCCGGCGTACAGTAGCCACATTGGACCGCCGCTTCGTCAATGAAGGCGCTTTGGATCGGGTGCAGCGCTTCCGACTCTGCCAATCCTTCCACTGTCACGATCTCGGCGCCGTGCGCCCTCGGCGCATGGACCATACAGGACATGACTGCAACATCGTCAAGAAATACGGTGCAGGCGCCACATTCGCCTTCGGCACAACCTTCTTTGGTGCCCGGCAGCTTAAGGTCGTCGCGCAGCCAGTGAAGAAGGGACTTCTGCTGTCCGGTACAGACAGTCACAGGTACTCCGTTGACAGTGCTATCTATGGGCGTGCCAGGCAGGTGTACAATTTGCGCGGGCAAACCGGTTTTCACCAGAGCCCTATCTTTGCCCCAAAGCATTGGCGGATCGGTCGGCAAACCTGGTTCAATGGAGTTCTTCGCTAGTAATCGCAGGGCGCGCACTACCAGGACCTTGACCATCTCGCTGCGATATTCGGCGCTGCCGCGAATGTCGTTAATGGGCGCGGCGCTTTGATCTGCCAGGCGCCCGGCTTGGGCAATGTTCTCCGGCGTCAAGCGCTTCCCAAGCAGGAATTCTTCCGCCGCCGGCACACGAATGATGGTGGCAGCCACACTACCAAGCGCAATGCGGGCAGCGCAGATCGCGCCATCATCGTCACACGACAAAACGACCGCTGTATCAACCACTGAAATCGCCTGCGCGCGACGCAAACCCAGCTTCAGGAAAACGCCGCGCTGATTGTCGTCCAGCGCCGGAAAAGAAATGGAGCGCAGCAGTTCGTTTGGCTGCAATTTCGTTTGGCGAAAGCCGCTATAAAAGTCTTCCAGATCAAGCGATCGTTCTCCATCCAACGATGAAAGGATCACATGCGCGCCCATAGCGATCAAGGGTGTGATGGTATCGTTGGCCGGCGAAGCGGTAATAAGATTGCCGGCGACCGTGGCGCGGTTGCGAATCTGTGGCGCGCCGACTTCCCAGGATGCTTGTGCCAGTGGCAGACCACGCTCGCGCACCAAAACGCTGCCGACGACATGATTATGCGTTACCAATGGACCCATGCACACCGAATTATCGCGCAAGCAGATTTCATCCAGTCCCTTGACCCGTGTAATATCGATCAGGACCTTGAGTTGGGGATGCTGTCCGCGCTCCATCTCAATGATCAGGTCAGTGCCACCCGCGACAATCCGCGCCTCCTGCCGGTGTTGATTTAACAGAATGAGCGCCTCTTCAATGCTGCTGACGCAATGATATGCCTTCCACATGTGGGCGCTTCCTCCTCCAAATGTCGGCTTATGATGCCGATAGCGGTTCCAACTCCAATACCGTAACGGGATTGATATTCATGATACAAGTGGATTCGAACTGCGTTCGCACGACTTTGCGTCGATCCCAGGTATGAACATGACCATGCAACATATAGCGCGGCCGATACCATTTCAAGAAATTGATGAAACTGTCGAATCCACGGTGCGCGACATCTCTGCCATCGTGGATATTTCGCGCGGGCGAGTGGGATACAAACAAGTCAACGCCGTGACTTTCAGTCACGCGATTCCAGAGCATTCTGGGACCCAGGCGCATGACCATCCAGCGCATTTGCATTTGCGTGTACTGGATATCGCCCGCGTTATAGCGAATCGACCCCTCCAATCCAGCCAAGGTCAAGCCTTTGTATTCCACAACCTTACCATGCAAATCAATGCCACCCGGCGGGTCATCGTCATACGTTTCGTCGTGGTTGCCGCGCACATAAAACATCGGTACGCTGATGATAGTGCTGATAAAGTCGAGATAACCCGGTGGCATATCGCCGCAACTGATAATCAAGTCAATATCGCTATACTGACGGCGCAGGTTGACCGCACTATGCAGCTGTGGCGCCTCGGTGTCGCTAACGCACAAAATCTTCACGGCCGGTTCTCGAATGACTGCTAACCCGTCCTTTTGTCTCGCACGCTTGTCGTCTAGCCGGAGTAGCCGCTGGCGAAGGTGTCGATCATGAGTCGCACGTCTTCGCCCAGGGGATAAAGAATGGGACAGGTAGCGCCAGAGGAAATGTACTCTCGCACCTTGGCCTTTACCTCAGCGGGTGTACCGGACGCAGTGATCATTTGAACGACGTCATCCGGTACCAGTTTCATGGCCTCGAGGATCTGATCCTCGGTGGCTGGCCAGGTCAGCACTTGACCGATTTCATCTAGCAAATCCTGACTGACGCCGCTGGCTTTCATGATATGCGGCTGTTGGCCCAGGTATTGCGTTACCAGCTTGCGCGAGGCGTCGAGCGCTTTCTGACGATCGTTATCCACCGAGCAGACAACCAACTGCGGGCGATCGATGTCGTTTACGGTTTTGCCTGATCTGCGCGCGCCGATTTCCAGTTGAGCCAAGGCGGACTCGTTGTACTTGGGCGAAACGAGATAGTTCAATACGACGCCGTCGGCGATCTCGCCGGTGAGCGCCATCATCTTGGGTCCGGTTGCGCCAACGTATATGGGCACGTTGCGCGCTTCTTTGCGCCCGTGAACGACATCAAGCTCGACATCATCCAATTGCACAAATTCGCCGGCAAAACTCACGCGTTCGCGGTTCAGCAAACGCCGTACGACGGTTACAACCTCACGCATGGCCAATAGATTCTTGCGACGTTCGATACCAACTTTTGCGGCAAGTGGATCCCACCAGGCGCCGATGCCGCAATAGATGCGATCTTGCGCCAGATCATCCAGGGTCAGGAATGTGGCGGCAATAACCGCCGCGTTGCGCGTCCAGTTGTTGATGACGCCGGAGCCGATCTTGATGCGCGAGGTCACGGCGGCAAAGGCGGCCATCGGCACGATGGCATCACGCACCAGACGACTTTCCGCCTGCCATACCGCCTCAAAGCCGGCAACTTCCGCATATTTGACGTATTCCATCGCATCCTGCAACGAATGCGCGTCCTGCAAATAAAGTGCTACTCGGTCAGCCATTTTTCAACTCCAAACCCTAATGATGATCGCCATTCACTGTATTATCAACATAAATGAAGCATACATGCAAATCAAGCGTCTTACGCAGACCGGTCCTTGTCACGCAGCAACCGCCGGTCTATTGCGCGCATAGCAATTGCACCTCTATTCTTGGGCTTCCATTTCGCCAAAACACAATAAAGGAAAGGTGGGCAGGCGCTTGTAACTGCCTTCCGACACGATCCGCTGGTAGAGTTGCAGGTCTTGTGGCACGTCGATGTCCGTCGCCAGTCTGTCAGAATGATACGATATGATCTCGATGCCCGCCCGTTTGGCGCTGGCGATATGGCGCTGGTAGCTGCCCGGACCGTAATCAAATTGAATTAAGCCCGGTGGACGCACCAACAGCGCGTTCGTGCCATCGCCGTTATGGTCCGTTGCAATGACGATTGATCGCTGCGTGCCCAACTGGATCAGCGCCTGAATATCATCGGCATGTACGAAGGGAAGATCGGCCGGCAAGACCAGCAAAGCATCGGCCCGCCAGCTCTTGACGATCATCGTGGCGCGCATCAGCGCCGGATTAAGATCGGAGATCGCACTTTCCTGAATGGTCTTTGCGCCCATTTCTCTGGCGATTGCCAAGGCCTTGGTATCACGCGAGATAACCAAAACGCCGGATACACTTGGCACGGTGGTGGCCACCGAGAGCACGTGCCAAAACATCGCCTGAGCCAGTTCGTAACGCTGTTCCGGAGACAAAACCGCGGAAAGGCGGCTCTTGGCATACTTCAAAGGCTTGACGGGAATGATTGCCCAGAGACTCATGCGTCCCAACTTTCTATCCAATCGAGAGTCACTTGCGCCAGCGCTTTCTTGTCATGCTGAGTTTTCATCAAGGTGTTTACCTGAATAGATTGCAGGTCGCTAGGCCCGAGCGGCTCGTTTTGGATGTCATTCACAAATCCGTTGATGATTCCAGTATAAAAGTTGACAATATTTGCCGCAGTCACTTCTTGTCCCAGTTCAGTCATGATCTTGGCTGTGGGACCCTTCACTGCTGAACCGCCAATGATGGGCGTGACCGCGACAACAGGTACATCGAGAAGTGTCAGTAAGTCTCGCATGCCATTAACTGACAAGATCGGCGCCAGCGACAACCAAGGATTTGACGGTGCGATCAATACGATATCCGCCGCGCTTAAAGCCGAACTCACGTCGGCCGCGAGACTTGATCTTTCACAGCCAGCATGTCGAATCGACTTGACTGCTGGCTGCCACTGAAATTTTACAAAATACTCCTGGAATCCCAATTCGCCACATTCGACGGTTTCGACCATCGTCGGGATTTCGTCATCGCTCATGGGCAGCAAGGACGGTCCCACGCCCAAGGACTGCGACAGACATCTGGTTGCCTCGGTCAATGTATTTCCGTCCCGCAAGAGCTGGCTGCGCCGAAGATGCGTTGCCAGATCCATGTCCCCCAGTCGAAACCAGGAATCCACACCATAAAAGTTCTTCAATGTTTCCAGCGTAATGGCACTGTCGCCTTTAAGGCCCCATCCCAAGCACGGGTTGACCAGACCAGCCAGCGTATACATCAAGGTATCAAGATCGGGGCAAATCCTTAGACCCAGGTGCCAGAAGTCGTCACCGGTATTCACGACAAAGGTCAGTCGGCGCGCCGGTACAATTTGAGCCAGCCCGGTAGCCAGTTTTGCCCCGCCAACACCGCCAATTAAGACGACGATATCCTTGTCTAGCGCCACAGAACCCTCGATTCCCAGTCTTCCCGGCTTCGAGTTTTGCTTTGCGCTGGATAACCGACAGTGATCATACCTTGCGCCTGCCAATCAGCTGGCAGGTCGAGCACATCTCCCACCAGATCGGGACAGAACAGCGGGGCGCACATCCAGCAAGCGCCCAAACCCAGGCTGCTCGCCATGAGCAGAATATTCTGCCCGGCCATAGCTGTGCTCTGAATTGCCATGGCGCGTTCGAAACTGCTGCGCCTTTCATCGGGATAGGCATCCATATCTGCCAAGGTCATGCAAAGCAATATCAATGTGGGCGCCGCGCTGATCCGCTCATACGAACGGCTGACGTCTTGCTCGATGACCGGTCCAGGCGCGCCGTCCGCTTCTAAATCAGCGCGCAGCCGCGCCCCCATAGCGCGCGCAAGCGACACTTTCTTAGCTTGATCGCTCAAGATGACGAAGCGCCAGGGCTGCCGGTTATGCGCCGACGGCGCCCAGGTTGCCGCTTCCAGAAGCTGTCCAAGCATATCTTCGGGAATCGCACACTGATGATAGCGCCGCAGGGAACGGCGCGCTCGAAAGAATTCCAATAGGTCTTGCGGATGAATTCGCACAGATCTCTTCTGAACTATCGATACAAGTCATTTTCCGGCAGGCGATTCAATTCAGCCGCCACCCCGTGCGGCGGGGCAACATCAATCCCGCGAATCACAATAGCGGGATATCCCTCGTCCGCCTCGCCACAGAGCAAATGCGCCGCGGATGCAACCAGATCAGCGTAGGCTTGCTGCGTCACTTCCAGCTTGCGACCATATAGGTCCGTCCTGCCCCGCAGGTCCTTCACCGCCGCTACTCCAGAGACGCCAATGGCCACCCCGACGTTGCCAACACGGAAGGGACGGCCGTGAGTATCGCTGATGATAACCGCGACATCGATTCCGAGTTTGGCCCGGAAGCCTGCTCGCATTGCCGCGGCAGTTGCATCGGGATCCCGCGGAAGCAAAAGTGTCGTATTGTCGCCACTTTCAATATTGGATTGATCCAGTCCGGAATTGGCAGAAACGAAGCCCAAGCGGTGTTGCGTCACCAAAACGCCGCGGCGCTTACGTGAAACCATCGCCGCCTCTCGTAGGATCAGTTCGACCAGTCGTGGATCTTTGTCCGTTTCCGCCGCCAGCGCGTCTGCTTGCGGCGAAACGGACACCTCCGCCAATGACAACTGACGCCCTTCCGCCTTGGAAACAATCTTGGACGAGATGACCAGCGCGTCACCGTCCGACAAGCTTAACCCCGCAGATCGAATCTTATCAGAAATGATCGACAGAATATCGTCACCTGGCTGGATCAGAGGAATATCGGGTATCGCGAAAGCGCAGAAAGACGGGACCGGGCACATAGCTAGGTATCCAGGCCGGTGATACGGATCCCCGCGCCTTTGACTTTATAACTTTTGTTGATATGTAGCAAAACCGGCGTCAGCGACTCTACCGCCACCGCGTTCTTTAACGCTCCCGCGTCAACGCCACGCATGCCAGCTGCTTCTGCCAACTCTATGACAGCCGCCATGGCAGCGTCATCGTCGGCACAGACCAGCACGTCACAATCGACTGTCTGGTCCAACTGCTTCAATTTGACCGCGCTGACATTTTGAAAAGCAGCTACCACTGTGGAATCGTGGCCAAGGATGGCTTGCGCTTCCAAGGCCGCCGCGCCACCGGCAGGCAAATTAACTGCCATGACTTCCGGCGGCCGCAAGGGCACCGTGAGATCAACGACTATCTTGCCGCGGCATTGGTCGCGAACACCTTGCAAGGTGCTTTTGTGGGCAGAATATGGCACGCTCAAAACCACCAGGTCAGACGCAGCGGCTGCATCGGCATTTGACATCCCGCATAGCAAAACCTGGCCCATTTCGGCATTCATTTCTGCCGAACGTCCGATTGCTTTATCGGGCGAGCGCGACCCGATGATCACGCGGTAGCCACTTAGCGCCCAACGCATCGCTAGTCCCGCGCCTTCCTTGCCGGTTCCTCCAAGTATCGCCAGTGTCGTTTGGCCTTCGATCGTATCTGACATGACTTGTCTTTCTCTGCTTCAAATCGCGATTGCACTAGGATTGTAAAGCAAGTTCGGCGTTTCGCGTATACTGCTCCCAAACCTTGGGCGCCAGTTCCAGCGCTTCAGCGGCGATCTCGGCTTCGGGCAAGACCAGAATTTCCCGATCACGCATTAGCGCCTTGCCGTCGCAAATCGTCGTCGTCACCATCGATGACTCGAAACCGAAGATCAGGTGCCAGGGCAAGTTGCCGGCGTTCAGTGGTGTGAATGGCTGATAATCGACGAAAATCAAATCAGCTTTGGCGCCCGGCGCAATTTGCCCAATCGTGCTACCCGTAAAGAATTGCTCGACCAGGCGGGCGTTATTTTCCCAAGCCATTTTGGCGATATGGACCCCATTCGCGGCACGTGGATCCAGTTGAACCACCTTGTGCAAGAGGTAGGCCGTTTTCCATTCCGCCCACATGTTATTGCTAAAGCCATCATTGCCTAAACAGAGTTTGAGGCCGTCCGCGAGCAAGCCGTCAATATCGGCAGCGCCCACCCCGTTATTCATATTGGAACGCGGCTGATGGCTGATCCAAACGCCCCGCTCGCGCAAAATCTCTCGTTCGAGCGGGTCGATATGCACACAGTGGGCGGCAATTGTATTCTCGCGCCAGATATCGTACTCATCCAGGCGCTCGACAACACGCTTGCCGCTGCGATTCAGGCTATTCTCCTCATCGGCTTCGTGCTCGGCAACGTGAATATGGTAGCCGCTATCGCTGGGCGCAACATCCGCACAGGCGCGCAGGCTGGCATCGTTGAGCGTCAGGCTGGCATGTAGGCCAAAGGTACCACGCAGACGAGGATGATCAGCGGAAGCCGTCATGAAGCGCAAGTTCTCGTTGATGCCGGCTTCCATTTTGTCCATGCCGTCTCGGTCGGTGACCTCGTAACATAGGATGGCTCGCAATCCCGCTTGATCAACGGCCTCGGCAATGGTATCGAGACTACCTGCGATATAATTGGGACTGGCGTGGTGATCGACGAGGCTGGTCGTCCCGTGCTTGATGGCATCCACCAGGCAAACCAGGGCGCTGCTACGCACACTCTCGCGGTCCAGCGCCTTGTCCAGCGGCCACCAAAGGCGTTCAAGGATCTGGGGAAAATCGCGCGGCGGCGCGCCGGGTATAGCCAGGCCCCGCGCGTAAGCGCCGTAGAAATGCGTATGCGCGCAAATATTGCCCGGCATGACAATTTGGTTTCGCGCGTCCAAACGCTCAACATCTGGATAATCGCTCTGCAGATCACGGCTGGTTCCAACCGCTGCAATCTTATCGCCTTCGATCAGAATGGCGTGGTCCGCTAATATGCTCGTGTTTTGTCCAAGCGTAACTACTTGTGCATTTGTGATAAGCATATTCCGTCCCTCCAATTCAAACTGGCGCTAGCCAGAGCGAGCCGCGCTCAGTTGCCTAGCGCATAATATAAGCGATCGACGTAGAAACTTGCTTCGCTGTAAAGATCGGGAATCGAATCGGCGCTAACGAATCGATCCCAGGTGGTCCTAATGAAACTAACGGAACGTTTGCTTTCGTTTGCGATCGGCGGGTCCTTTTCGATCAGATGTCGAAACTGCACCTTGTAATACAGTTCTTGAGCACGCGTCCCTTCGTCCGGAAGCAAATCCTTGCGCCGCGCGAGCTCAACCCCGGTGATGCGCGCAAAGGCGGCAATGGCGCCTCCCTGGTCACCGAAGGACTTGGCGCTGAGAAAAAGCGCGATATATTCAGCGTCGATCCCCTGCGGCATTTGCCGCTGCGGGATACGATACCAATGCCGTTGGCGAGCTATTTCGAAGTCTTTTTTGCGTTTAACCACACCGACCAGTACACGGTCGTCTGCATACATGTCGCGTTCCTTGGATCTAGTGAAGCGCTCGACCTTGCTCGCGTTGCTCCAGCAATCGTTTGTCAATCTCGGCAACACGCTCCTGATGATCGATCCACCAAGCGGGGTCTCGTTGCGCGTCGAGTTGCGCTACTGACTTGCCTTGCTGTTCGACCCAGGTATAGTACTTGAGATTGTGCCAGCGTTCGCGCGCCTCTCGGCTGCCCTCTTGCACCCAGTCGATCCCGGCGCGGTGAAAGCTACCGTCAACAATTGCCGTTGCATCAGCCTCGTCTAGCGGGCCATGGACATCCCGCAGGTTCGACATCACTGATCCGTAGCGTTCCATGGCGTCCGTGGCCACCGTCACCACGACGTCGTCCGAGGACAACTCATAAAACTTGGCTGTCTTGATCGCTCCAATAATATTGCAGATGCCGCTGATCCCCAAGGTCTCGGCCAGGCATTGGACCTGACTTTCGTCTATTCCAAAACGGCGCGTCAAGGTTTGGCGGCCCGTTTCCTCCGCCAACAAACGCAGACCCTTGAGGCAATCCATATCGTCGATCGCCATCAGCGCATCCATATTATGCACATTGTGGATCCAGGTGACATGTTTGTCACCGATGCCCTGGATCTCGTGGGCGCCATAACCATTGTTATACAGGGTAGGACATTGAGTCGGTTCCAGGCCAACAATTTTGTGATCGGGCCAGACCTGCTTGAGCCGGTCGCCTGCCGCAATCGTACCGGCGCTGCCCATGGCCGAAACGTATGCCGATATCTTGCCCTTGCCGATGCCCCTGCGCTGCAAATCGTCGGCCAACTCGACGATGGTATTGCCTGTCACGTGATAGTGAAAACGGTAATTGCCCATCACCTCGAACTGATTAAGAATACGAATATTGGGATCGCTCGAGCGCAGGCGTTTGACCTCATCATAAATTTCTTTAACGTTGCTTTCGCTGCCTGCCGTACGAATGATGCGCGAGCCGTAGCGGGTGATGCGCTCAAATCGCTCCTGGCTCATCTCCTCGGGCAAGACCACGATGCTGTCGTATTCCATTCGGCAGCCGATGAAAGCGCCGCCGATACCGTAATTGCCGGTAGAGGGCCAAACCAGGGTATGCAGCGCCGGGTCCACCTCGCCCATCAACTGCATCTCCAATAGCACAGAATAAGCCGCCCCTACCTTGTGGCTGCCGGAGGGAAAGCGCCCGCCGTAGATCAGGACAATCTCGGCATCCACGCCGGTTAATGCCTTGGGCAGAACCAGGTGATAGACCTCGTTATTAGGATCTCGCCAGGTAATGTTGTAGAGGTTGAGCGGATTTAATGGATCCGCGGTCAAGGCGGCCACCGCATCCGCTCGCAGCGCTGGATCAATCTTTTGCGGATGCAACATCTCTTCAAATGTAGGGCCAGTAACCATATTTGTCTCCTCGGTTCATGTTACGCTAGTTGTCGTCGAGATCCACGTCGATTTCCAATTGTTGTTCAAGAATGCGCATTTCGTTTTGCACCTCGGTCCGGCGCCGCGCCAATTCTCGATAAGTTTCCAAATCGGCCGTCGACATCGACTCTGTGCCGCCGCCATGCCGCATGATTAGTTCATCGATTCGCTTGTCCAAAGACTCGTAATCCCCGACAAGCTCGCGATAGCGCTGCACCAACTTCAACTGGTCCGATTCTTGCCCTTGGCTCATCATGTTCCCTGTGCCGGCTCGTCTAGCATATCACCGTGGTTCGCCCCACGGCGTTTCTCGCGATTGGCCCGCTGGTTCCGGACCTGTGGCTGGCCGATACCCGCCGTGGAAGCCACTATGTAAAGGGGCCTGTCGCGCGTTTCGTCGTAGGTGCGGGCGACGTATTGGCCGAGGATAAAAAGAAAGAATAATTGAAATGAACTTAATAGCAATAGCAGCACGATCGTGGTCGCTTGTCCACCGAAAAATTCTTCGCCCATTGCGATGCGCAAAATCGAAATCACGATTCCTACAAGCAGCGATAATATCCCCAGTACCAAACTAATATACAGCATGATCTGTAAAGGGAAAAACGAAAAACTGGTGACGGCATCAAGCGCGAAAGCAATCATCTTGCGCCAGGGATACTTGGTTTCGCCCCAGACTCGTTTTTCGCGCACGTAGGGTACACCTGTTTGTCGGTAGCCAACCCAACTCGTCATGCCCCGGATGAAGCGATGGTGTTCGCGCATTTGCCGCAGCACCGCCGCTACCTTGGCATCCATCAACCGGAAATCTCCGGTATCAACCGGAATACTAATGTCAGTGATGCGATGGATCAGCCGATAAAACAATTTAGCGCTTGTCTTTTTGAGGAAGCTCTCGCCTTTACGCTCGGTACGAACCGCGTAAACCACATCGTATCCTTCCTTCCATTTGGCAATCAACTCCGGGATCACCGATGGCGGATCCTGCAAGTCGGCATCGATGAGCACGACTGCCGAACCAGACGCATAATCAACGCCGGCGGTGACAGCTATCTGGTGCCCAAAATTGCGAGCGAAGTTGATGACCTTGAAACGACGGTCGGACTCTGCCAGTTGCTCCATAATTTCCAGTGAGCCGTCGGCGCTGCCGTCGTTGATGAGAAGCAACTCCCAAGTCTCGCCAGTGGAATCCAGCGCTGCCCGAACATCATCACAGAATCTACTTAGGTTGCCGGCTTCGTTATAAACCGGCGCCACAATCGAATATACTGGATTCTCATCCATGGGCGCCAGCTCGATTCAACGCCGAACGCACCGCGTCGACCGTTGGCGCGACGCGTATCCCCTGGGTCACGGCTTGGCGCGCTCTCGCGACATCCTTGAGACCGTTGCCGGTGATCAAGAGGCACAAGCTCTCTTCGCGGTCGACCATTCCCGAAGCGACCGCATGGCCGGCTCCAGCAAAAGTTGCCGCAGCAGCAGGCTCGGCGAAGACCCCGGTCAATTGCGCCAACTGTGGAATTGCCGCAACGATATCGGCATCGGACACGGTAACGTAAACGCCGTCCGTATCGCGTACGGCCCTCAGCGCCTTGGCGCGATCACGCGGCAATTCCGACGCGATGCTATCAGCGACGGTTGTCACCGGCGCACGGCGGATGTCTTTCGCGTCCAGCCCCTGTTGCCAGGCGCGAGCCAGGACGGCGCTCCCGGCTGCCTGTACACCGATCAAGCGCGGTACCTTATCGATCCAGCCGAGACGGAGCAAATCCAAAAATCCTTTGTGCAAGCCGCTGATGATGCTGCCGTCGCCGACGCTGACAGCTACAACATCCGGAACCTGCCAACGCAACTGTTCAGCGATTTCCAGCGCGGCCGTTTTCTTGCCCTCGGTGGTAAAGGGATTGACACCGGTATTGCGCGAATACCAGCCTTCTGCGGCACAATATGACATGCAGAGGTCGAAGGCATCGTCATAACTTCCATCCACCAGCAGCACACGAGCGCCATAAACCAGTAATTGAGCCACTTTTGCTTCCGGCGCAGTATTTGGTACGAAAATGACAATATCGATCTCCGGAACGGCGGCGCCCAACCCGGCCAGCGCAGCGGCCGCGTTACCTGTGCTTGCCGTGCTGACCGTAGTGATGCCAAGCTCCAACGCCCGTGCCAAGACCAGTGAACTGGCTCGGTCCTTTAGCGAACCGGTGGGATTGGCGCCGTCATCTTTTATCCAGGCGCGTTTTACCCCCAGCGCCTGGGCGACTCGTGGCGCCGCATACAACGGTGTCCATCCTACATCAAGAGCTGGCACTGGGCTATCGGGCGCGATGGGCAGAAGCGCCTTGTAGCGCCAACAATTGGCTTGATGATCGTCCAAAAGCGCATCCCGATCCAAAGAAGCGCCCAAGGCCGAATAGTCAAATAGGATATCTAGCGTTCCCAGTTCGCCATGCTGCGGGCAGGTATAGGTCACCTCGTCGACAGCGTAGCGACAGCCCCCAATGACACAGCCAAACTCTTTTATCTCTGCCATTTTCTCTTCATTAAGACTCGAGCGATCTATCCACTAAGCCGACTTTGGCTCGTCCACAACCTTGTTCACCACTTATGCGGACCTTAGCTCATCCACCAGGAACGATTCTCGTGCCAGTCTCGTGATGCAGCGCGCGCGTAAGATTGGCCGGATTAGTGATGATGGCGCGGGGTCCGCCGTTGTGAACAAAATCAACCGCCGCTTCAATTTTGGGAAACATGCTGCCCCGCGCAAATTGGCCCTCGTCCAAATAGCGATGCGCCTCTTGCAAGGTCATCACATCCAGCGCATATTCGTCCGGCGTATTGAAACCCAAGCATACCTTTTCCACGCCAGTGGATATCAGAAGCAGATCGGCGCGTAAAGTCTGCGCCAACAAACTGCTGGCGCGGTCTTTGTCGATGACGGCGTCTATGCCGCGCAAGCTGCCCACTTCGTTGCGCACAACCGGCACACCGCCGCCACCGCAGACGATTACGATATATCCGGCCAGCACCAGCGCTTGTACGGCATTGATCTCGTTGACATTAAGCGGCTTAGGAGACGCCACTACCCGGCGCCAGCCCCGCCCCGCATCTTCAACGACTTGCATGCCTGCTTCCTGGGCTTCCAGGGCTTCTTCTCGCGTCATAAAGCGGCCGATAGGCTTGTCGGGATTGTCAAAGGCGGGATCGTTGGGATCAACGCGAATCTGCGTGATGATGGTGGCGACGGTATGATTCATACCTACCCGCCGCAGTGAGTTGTCCAAAGCTTGCTGAAGCATATAGCCGATACTGCCCTGGGTATCCGCAACCGCGAGGTCCAAGGGCACATCGTGGATATTGGCTTCGCGCTTGGCGATTTCAGCCCGATTCAAAATATAGCCGACTTGCGGTCCGTTACCGTGAGTGATCACCACCTGCCAGCCGTCGGCGATCATATCGGCGATATGACGACAGGTTTCGCGCACCGCCTCCCACTGCCGATCAATCTCCGGATCATTTGGATCGGTGATCAGCGAGTTGCCGCCAATTGCCACCACCACCAATTTGTCGATCATCGTCGGTCTCTTTCGTATAAAGCTCTTCGGCTAGGGTCCACTAGATAAGCATGAAGCGTTGAATGTGCGACATTATCGTTTCTCTTGCCGGATTCGCTTCCCACTATCGGGATTAGGCGCTCAAGACGACCATCAGCGCATTGTAAGGGCCATAGCCGCTTTTTGAACGTGCAATCGGTTTTCAGCTTCATCGTAGACGACGCTTTGCGGACCATCGATCACGCTGTCGGTCACCTCGATGTTGCGGTCAGCAGGCAAACAATGCATGTAAACGGCGTGATCGTTGGCCAGCGCCATCCGGCGGTCATCGGTGATCCAATCGGTATACTTGGCTCCGATCTCGGCGGATTCATCTTGGTCCTCAGTGGTCAGCCAACTGCCCCAACTCTTTGGATAGAGGATGTCTGCGCCGGCGAATCCAGCGTCAAAGTCGTCGAGAATCTCGAAAGAGCCGCCATTGCGGCGTGTGTTTTCCCGGGCTTGCTCGACGATATCGGGCATCAATTGATACTCGGGCGGGCGCGTCAAACGCACGTTCATGCCAAACCGAGTCATCAACAGCACAAGGCTTTGCGGCACGGAAATCGGCTTCTGATAACTGGAGGCATAAGCCCAACTGACATTGATCGTTTTGCCTCGCAAATCACGTCCGAATTTCTCCTGGATGGTCATCAAATCCGCCAGAATCTGGAAGGGATGATATACCTCGCATTGCATGTTCAGAACGGGTACGCGGCTGGCCTCGGCCACGGCATTGATATAAGCGTTGCCGATTTCCCAGTCGCATTGGCGAATCGCGATGCCATCCGTGTAGCGTCCAACAATCTCGCCAATTTCTTTGGCGGTATCTCCGTGGCTGATTTGCGTCGTCGTGCTATCGATGAACTGGGCGTGACCTCCCAATTGCGCCATGCCGGCTTCAAAGCTAATCCGCGTCCGCGTACTGGTAAAGAAAAACAGCATAGCTAATACTTTGTCGCGAAGGAGCGCATGCGATTCACCAAGGGCCCGTTTGCGCTTCAAATCCCAAGCGACATCAAGCAGGGTGTCAATTTCCTCCCTCGTCCAATCCTGCGTGCTAATGAGGTCACGACCTCTGAGGTCCGTTTGCATTTCCAACTCCCCGTTCCAACAACTAAACTAACTATCAAAAGCCGGCACCCTTGTACCATCGTCTTAGGGACGGCGGCCTGCCGCGCCCCAGAAACTCATGTCCCATTACCTACCGGCGCCTCAAGCGCTGCGCGAGTATTCGCAGCACCTGCGCAGCGACGGCGCCTGTTTTTTCGTGCGCCTCTTTCAACCCGACCCGTTAAGCGTGGCCAATAGAATCAACGGGAAAAGCGCATACCATTCGGTTGAACGCACCACGTCTTCAAGTGGCACCTGGTCCAAGACTGTATGCGCATGAATTTCATTGCCGGGCGCGAAGCCAATACTGGGAATGCCCGCCTTTCCGGCCCAATAGATGCCATTGGTGGAAAAGTCCCATTTCCCGCTGTCCGTTTCGCCAAACAGGGTTTCGGCCGCCCGCAAACCGGCGGCCACGATCGGCTCGTCTTCTTCATAAGCCCAAGCCGGATAGATTTTGTCCAGCGGAAAAACGAATCCGGTATAGCTTGGCTCGTCATAAACCAGGATTTCGGCATGAATGTCGTCGCGCTCGCCGATGATGTCTTTTAATCGCTCCAATTCCGCCTGTGGCTCCTCACCGAAGGTGATCCGCCGGTCGATATAAATGACTGCCTCGTCCGGTACGGCATTGATACTGGGCGTTTTGACATCCATGTCGGTGACGGTGATTCGTCCCTGTCCCAAGAAGTCGTGATCGCCCAATTGCGGCTCTATGTGGCTGATGCGCTCGATGATTGGCAGCAACTTGTAGATGGCATTGTCTCCAAGATAATTGCTGGCAGCGTGGGCGCTACGCCCCTTGGCGACGATCTTGAATTCGACCCGGCCCTTATGGCCTCGGTAGATCTGCATCTTGGTCGGTTCGCCGATCACCACGAAATCCGGCTTGATGCCTTCAGTTTGCACGAAGGCATTTGGCGCCTGGCCATCGTTCCATTCTTCCATATTGCCGAAGTAATAAGCGGTGAATCCGTCCAGCAAGCCCATCTCGCGGGCGATCGCCAATCCATAAACCATGCCTGGCGTGCTGCCTTTCTCGTCGCAAGCGCCGCGCGCGTAGAGCACGCCATCTTCGACCTTGCCCTCGAACGGATCCCATTGCCATTCATCGGGGTCGCCCACACCGACGGTATCGATATGACTGTCATAAAGCAGAATCTTGTCGCCATCACCGATCTTGCCGACGATGTTGCCCATTTTGTCCCAGAAAATCTCGTCATAGCCGAGCTTCTTCATTTCTTCGGCGATACGCTCACCACATGCCTGGATCTGGTTCTCGGTGCTGGGTATGGCACAGATTTCACGTAGAAAATCGATAATGCTGTCACGATCTTGTTCGACGCGTGTCCGCAGGCTATCTAGAAATGCTTGATTTACCATGATCGTTCCTGTTATTGTGCGCTTTGCTCAACAAATAGCCCGCATTTTAGCAATAAATCGCCAAAAAACACGGTCAATCCTGGGCAAAAAGATCGATTAGTGCGAATTGTTCAACATCGACCAGACCGTGATCAGTCAGCTTGAGCTTCGGGATCACCTCCAGGCCCATAAAACTCATAACTATGAAGGGATCGGATAGCTGACTACCCAGACCCCGCGCCGAGGTGATCAAGCTGTCGTATTGCTGTCGAACCATCTCGATTGGTGACTCGCTGAGCAATCCCGCAACCGGCAGCGGCAGGCGTGCCAACACTTGCTCGCCGTCAACCGCGACCAAGCCACCGCCCATATCGACAATGGCGTTCACCGCGGCTCTCATGCTGTCATCGTCCACGCCGATCACTGCCAGGTTATGATGATCGTGGGCGACTGTGCCCGCAATCGCACCCCTGGTTAATCCAAAACCCTGAATGAACGCCTTGCCGATTTTGCCGCTGGCCCGGTGCCGTTCCACCATCGCGAATTTCAAGATGTCACGTTCGACGTCACTGACAGCTTTGCCATCAACGATCTTAGCTCGTTCCAGCCGGCGGTCTGTCACGACTTGATCTTTTACGGTACCAATCACATTAAATTGTCCACTTTTGGCCCTGATCGAAAAATCGATGTCACCAGGCGCAATATTTATCGATCCACGCAGATTGATTGGGCGGGACTCCTGCCGGGGCAAGGTCATCGCCCCGTTTTCGGCCACCAATCGGCCACCTCGGTATACCATCTCCGGCAAGAAGTGCTGCAAATCGGAGACGACAACCAGGTCAGCATATTTGCCCGGCGCGATCGCGCCATATTTCTTTAAGCCGAAGTGCCTGGCGGTATTATAAGAGCCCAGCCTGATCGCCATGACGGGATCAATACCATTCTGGATCGCCAGCCGAATCATATGGTCAATGGAACCGTCTTCAAGCAGATCGGCAGGAATGCGATCGTCGGTGCAGAAGCAGATGGAACCGTGGTTCTCTTTTGTAATCAGCGGCAGCAGCGGCAGCAGGTTGCGCGTCGTTGTGCCCTCGCGAATGAAGATCGTTAAGCCGAGGCGCAGTTTTTCTCGCGCTTCATCGACCGTAGTACATTCGTGTTCGCTTTGAACACCGGCAGCCACATAGGCATTCAGCACCCGACCGCTCATGTCCGGCGCATGGCCGTCTAGCACCAGATGCCGAAACAACTCGATCTTGTCCAGCATTCCTTCGTCACCGAGCGCGACTCCGGGATAGTTCATCAGTTCCGCCAAGCCCAAGACCCAGGGATGACCGAGCAGTTGGCCCAGATCATCGGCCTCCAGGCGCGCGCCTGAGGTTTCCATGTCAGTGGCCGGCACACAACTTGAGGCCATCACGTACATATTGAGCAGGCCGAACTTGGCACGCTCGAGCATGTAGCGCATGCCTTCCAGCCCAAGTACATTGGCGATCTCGTGCGGATCGGTGATGACGGTGGTCACGCCGTGAGGCAGTACAGCACGCGCGAATTCCGGCGGCGTAACCAGACTGCTTTCAATATGCACGTGGGCGTCGATCAAGCCGGGCGCCACATATTTACCGGACAGATCAAGCTCCTGCTTACCGGCGTATTGTCCGCCGAGCGCGACTACGTGACGGTCGTGCACCACGATGTCGCTTTCATAGACCTCGCCACTGATGACGTTGACTAGGGACGCATTGCGCAATACCAGGTCGGCCGGCAGCTCGCCACGCGCAGCCGCCAAACGATCAACGATGGACATGTTGACACCTCCGCTCCGTCATATCGGGGATTTAGGCCTCTCCGTTAATGAGCTGCATAGACAGGCAATTGTGCGTTTCAATCAGAGTTGGCAAATCAACCGTGTTAAGCTCCCCGTCTTCCACAACGATACGACCGTTGATAATTGACAGATCAACTTTTGCGGGTTGACAAAAGACCAGCGCCGCAAGGGGATCATTCAAGGCGCCAGCCATGCCCAGCGTATCCAGCCGGAAAGCAACGATATCCGCCGACATCCCGGCTTCAATCCTACCAATGTCTTGCCGACCCAAAACGCTCGCCCCTCCCAAAGTAGCCACTTCCAGCGCCTCGCGCGCCGTGAGTCCCGCGGGATCACCGCTCACCCGTTGCAGCAGCATCGCTTGCCTGGCTTCCCCCAGCAAGTGACCACTATCGTTCGAGGACGAACCATCCACGCCCAAACCCACCTTGACGCCCTCGTCGAGCATTTGACGAACGGGCGCAACTCCCGACGCCAGGCGCATATTCGATGACGGGCAATGACATACACCCGTACCTGTCCTCCCGAACAAGCTGATTTCAGCCGGGTTTAGTTTGACGCAATGCGCGTGCCAGACATCGTCGCCGACCCAGCCAACACTTTCAGCATAAGCGCCGGGGCGCTGGCCAAATGTCTCCAAACTAAACGAGACATCTTTATCGTTTTCTGCTAGGTGTGTATGGAGCTTGACATCGTAGGCCCGGGCCAATTCGGCCGCCTCGCGCATCAGGTCCACCGTAACACTAAAGGGCGAACAGGGCGCCACCACGATCTGCAACATGGATTGCGGTTCGGGGTCATGCCAGGTTTCGATCAGGCGCCTGGATTCGCTGATTATTTCCTCTTCGCTCTCGACGACTTCGTCGGGCGGTAGTCCGCCTTTACTCTCCCCTAAACTCATGGAACCGCGGGCCGCGTGAAAGCGGATGCCCATTTCCTGGGCGGCGCGAATTTCATCTTCCAGTTTCACATCATTGGGAAAGATATACAAATGATCGCTGCTGGTGGTACAGCCAGACAACATCAATTCCGCCATTGCCAGTTTTGCCGAGACATATATATGTTCGCTGCGCACGTTTTTCCAGATGGGATACGAGGCGGTGAGCCAGTCGAAAAGCTCATTGTCCTGCGCCATCGCTCGTGTCAAACTCTGGAACATATGATGGTGCGTATTGACCAAGCCCGGTAGCACAACATGATGCGAAAGATCAATCACGCGATCGGCGCTGTCAGCCGGCATCTCTTCTCGCAAGCCTACAAACTCTACAACCTTATCACGGATAAAGATCGCTGCGTCTGATAGTTCCCGCCGCGCGGCGTCCATCGTAGCAAGGCGGCTGATGTTAGTGAGTAACAAGGTCGTCATTACCCCTCCGGGTTCACGGGTTCCGCAATTGATCGCTTTTTGTAATCTTGATTTCAAGCAGGTCGCGATGCCCTTGCGCCGTCCGCGCGTCTATCAAGTGGCAAGGAACTGATCCGAACAGAGCAGCAGTTGGTCAAGCCTATGGACTCCGCCAGGCTGCCTTGAGCGTGTTTTGCAAGAGCATGGTTATTGTCATCGGACCGACACCTCCCGGCACCTTGGTAATAAAACCGGCTCTTTCTTGCGCAGTTGCGTATTCTACGTCGCCCACATAGCGATAGCCCTTTTCGCTAGTTGGGTCGTCAACCGAATTAGAACCGACATCGATCACGATAGCGCCCGGCTTCAACCAGGTACCCTTGACGTATTCTGGCCGCCCGACAGCCGCGACGACAATGTCGGCGCTGCCCACGTGCCCGGCAAGGTCGCGGGTTCGGCTATGGCAGATGGTCACGGTGGCGTTGGCATTGGCGAGCATTAGGGCCACCGGCAAACCGACAATATTGCTGCGCCCCACGACCACCGCGCGCCCGCCCTCAATGGGCTGACCCGTTTCCTTTATCAAGATCATCGCCCCGGTTGGGGTCGCCGGTGTAAAGGTAGGTTCACGACCGCGCATGCCCAACCTGCCCAAGTTCATGGGATGAATGCCGTCAACGTCTTTCTCCAGGCTGATTTCGTTGAGTACTGCCTCGTCATCTATGTGTTCGGGCAAGGGCAATTGGACTAGAATGCCGTGAATCTTGGGATCTTCATTGAATCCCCGCACCGTGTCCTCCACGGCCCCTTGTGTAACGGAACTGGGTAGAATCTGCGCCTCGGACACGATGCCGACTCTCTCGCAAGCCCGTCGCTTCATACGTACATACATCGCCGATGCCGCATCATCACCAACCAGCACCACGCCAAGACCGGGCGAGGCCCCAGTTTGCTCTCGATACTTGCTCGTTGATTCCTTGATCTCGCCCTGGATCCGTTGGGCAATCGCCCGGCCGTCGATGATCTGTGCCGTCATAGTCCCAACCTTCCATCGCCGAATTTTCTATCAATCAGACATTTCCCTTGTAACTCGCCGAATCGCGCACTCATTCGTATCGCCTGACGCGCTCTCAGGGCAATCACATCCATGGTACAGGTCTGTATTCAGTGCAGAATTTCACCACCGATTACACCGAGGGTCGCGTAGACACTGACCGGCGGCACCGAGTTTAAGACCATTACAAGGTCAACCATCTCCAAATTTGCTACCAACGTCGAAAGGAATCCGCCTTGATCTCTCATTTATAACAGAAATACGACTGTATCTTTATCACATAGATGCTTTTCTCTGCGTCTCTGTGCCTCTGTGGTCGATTTATCTAATCAATAGCTCGCATATTGGTGGACAGCGTTTTTGATGCGATTGCCCTGGACGCGCTCTACTGGATGTGGAGATTGCGCCCTCGCCCTGCTAAACTTGGACACAGCGCCAAGTGACATAAGGATAGCATAGAGTGAACTCATCCGAGAATCTGCAGGGTCTAATCTTGGTGATGATCGGACCCGGCGGCGCCGGTAAAAACGCCATCATGAAAGCCATTATCGAAAATTATGTCAGCGTTCAACAATTGGCAACAGCGACCACGCGCGACATTCGACCGGACGAGAAACAAGGACGCGAGCATCTTTTCGTCAGCCTCAAACAGTTTCAAGCGATGATCGCTAACGATGAATTGTTGGAATTTCAAGAGGTAACCCCGGGGAAATTCTATGGCATCCCTCGACAAACTGTCGCAGACTGCCTGAAAAGCGCAAGCGTGCGAATCGCGGATATTGAAGTGTTGGGCGCTGAAAAACTGGCGCGAGCCTATCCAGAAAATGTCGTACAGGTCTTTGTCACGGTGCCTGGCGAATCAATTGATACGCAGACTAAAGTCCTTGAACAGCGCATGAGGCAACGCGATGACGGCGTAACCGATATCGAACATCGTCTGGAACGGGCCAGGACGCTGGAATTGCCCTATCAGAGCCGGTGCCATCATGTAGTGGTCAATGACACCCTTGGGCAAGCGATCGCTTCGACTCGGGTTATCGTCGACGTGGAGCTCGCGCAGCGCGGTCTGGTTGGAGTGACGCCATGACAGAATTATCAACATATCATCAGAACACGGGCGCGCTGCTGGCGCCGGATGGTATTCCCTTGCATTATGGCAATCTCAAAACTGAATATCTCGCCGCATTGAAGAGCGCGATCTTGTTGGATCGTTCGCACGAGGGCCGCATCCTTCTGGAAGGAGAAAGTCGTTTCGATTTGGTCAATCGGATGTCGACCAACAATATGTTGGACATGACAACATTCGAGGGACGCCCCACGGTGTTTATCAATACCAACGCGCGTATCTTGTTTCGAGTCATGTGTTTCAACTTAGGCGCTGGCTTGCTCATGATCAGCGAGCCCGGACAGGGGCAGGCGCTATGCGATCTCTTGCGGCGCAATATATTTTTTGGCGACAAGGTCGCGCTACGAGATCAAACACCGGCGACAGCCCAATTCGCGATCCATGGCCCAAACACGGACCAGATAATGCAGCGTCTCGATGTCGACCTGCCAGCGCCGACGGACTTCATTGCAATTGAAGTCGAGCTTGGCGGCACGTCCGCAACTGTGGCGCGGCGCGAATCGATCGCCGGTCCGCACTGGATTGTCGTCTGTCCCGCGCCGGGCGCGGTATCCATACATCGTCACTTGCTGGAAGTTGGCGAGTCTATCGGGCTGCAGCCTGCCGGCTCGCTCACCTTCAATGTTCTGCGTATACGCAGCGGCCGGCCGGCCGCTGCGGAATTATCGACCGACTTTATTCCCCTTGAGCTTGGGTTATGGGACGAGGTCAGCTTTGCGAAAGGCTGTTATACGGGCCAGGAAATCATCGCGCGCATGGAGAGCAGACAGCGTCTTGCCAAGGTGATGGTCAAGCTGGAGTTGGCGCATATGGTGGCGGCCCCTGCAACAGTTCTTTCTGACGGGAAGGCATGTGGCAAGTTGACAAGCAGCGCCACTAGCCCCCGTGGCGAGATCTTCGCCCTGGCCGTGGTCAAGACAAGAAGCGCGCAACCCGGAACGTCCCTTGAAGTCGGCGATGAACGCAGTGTGGCCCGTGTAATCGACTACGCAGGCGTTCAACCGGACTTCATAATAAATTGAAGTTTTGTTTCGAGATTGCAATCGGGTTCTGAATCAAGTATCAAGCCCGGGGAGCCATATGAGATTTTAATTGAGTCGAGGAGGATTACCGTCAAAGAACAAAGCCCACCAGAGTTCCCAGTTTTCTGGCTCCGGTTCGGTCGTCACGAATTCCACAAGTTGCACCGCTGCTGAGGGTGCTGTTTCACTAGACTGGAAACCTTGCGGAACGATCAGTATTTCGCCCTCGCGGATCATCTTGCCGTCGTCACGCGCCCAGTATTCCACGTAAGCATCACTTTTGACATATTCCAATTCGGCGGCCAGAGACTGCTGTTCAATTTGCAGATCTTCAATTTCGGCCAAGACCTGAACATGGATTTCCTGCAATTCGCGATCCAATTGAATGCGGCTGCTGAAGTTGAGCGTCAGCAACAGTCCCAAGGTTAAAATGACTGTAACAAGTATTTGTACGCTGGAAAAGCGCCGACCCAAGATCCGTCGATCGTTGCTTTCCTGCTGTGACACGTTGTCGGGCGTCGCTTCTGCCATCGCGCGCTTAAGTCCTTTCTAGGCGATCATCCACCATAATAGTATAGATTCAATTATTTGCTTTCGATCTTCCACCACTTTGGCGTACAACCTGGCGGCAAGCACAAAAAAACTCGATCCAGTGATCGAGTTTTTTCTATGCCGAAGGTGGGAGTCGAACCCACACTCCCCGAAGAGAACTACGCCCTGAACGTAGCGCGTCTGCCAATTCCGCCACTTCGGCTGGAGAGCGTCGCAAAGTATACTTGCTACACGTCCTATGTCAATATGACGATCGGTTGACCATGGCTGTTTACCACAGCGCGCCTTTGCTATAATTTGCGCGGATTCTCGTCTGCCATCCCAAGGTCTTCCAGTGCGCGCAAGGGTTGTCTGGTCACTTCCATTTTTGTTGATGTTAGCCAGTCTGGCGCTGGCGCAGCAGCAATCCGCGGTCACGGCACAAGCGCTGGGGCAAGCAAACTTGCGCGCTGATGACAGTATTAATTCCGCGCAGGTCGGCGAGATCACCGCAGGCGCCGCGTATCCCGTGCTCGGACGCAGTCGGTCTTATCCCTGGCTTTTGCTGGGGTCGCCCGGGACAACCAGTCCTATCGGCTGGGTATACGAGACCTTGGTTGCAGTCAGCGGTCATCTCGAACAGGTGCCGTTTTCCGATTTTCAAGTGGATGCTTCGCCAGCGACGGCCACAGCCAGCAATGTCGCAAACGCGTTGTCAGTGTCGCCACCGTCGCCAACGGTCGTGGAACCGAGTCTGCAACCAACTGCTACTGTAACGGCGGCCCGCTTCGGCGTTACGGGAGAAGTCATTGGCGAAGTGAACATTCGCTACGGTCCGGGTATCGACTATCCGCGTGTGGGCGTAGCGCAGGCAGCGCAACGCTTCGATATCACGGGCTACCATACGCAGTTTCCCTGGGTTCGCGTTTTTTTTGACAGTGTGCCGAACGAGCAGGCATGGATCGCGCGCGACTTGTTGCGCATCAGCGGCGATCTCTTCAGTACAGCGGCAATCTCCCAGACTCGATTCAACCTTCCGCCGCTGACCGCCACCCCGCTCGCAATTAGCGGCGGCCTTGGCGAACAAGTTCCCCTAAGCACTGGCTTTCAGATTCTCGCCAATCACTTGTGGAACCTCGTGCTGGAACGCGGGTTTGATCCGCAAACCAGCCGTTTTGGAGCGCTATTTGTGATGGATTTGGATAGTGGAGAAGCCTTCGGCTTCGGCGATAATATCGCTTTCAGTGGAACGAGCATTAACAAGGTCGCCATCCTGACAGCATTGTATACCCAACTGGACGGCCCACCGTCGATCTCGGTTGCGACCGACATTGCTAATACAATGATCTGCAGCGAAAATGTCGCCACAAACCGGCTTTTGAGCATCCTTGGGGGCGGAAACACCTATTATGGCGCCGAAGCGGTCAGCAACTTTTATGAACGGCTGGGCTGGTCGCGTTCGTTTATCACAGCGCCATTTACCACAATTGGCACACCGGAACCGCCGCCCGGACCGATCAGATTGCCGAAAACCAGCGCCGACCAAGTCAAAGCCAATCCGGATCTGTCAAATCAATTGACGGTAGCAGAGTCGGGTGTTTTGCTTTCGAGCATATATCGTTGCGCCTATCACGAAGAGGGACAACTCATCGAGACCTTTGGCGATGAAATCGAGCCGAGAGAATGTCGTCAGATTTTACATGTTATGAGCAGCAACACGGTGGACGCCCTGTTAAAAGCCGGTGTGCCCGCGCATACCCGCGTCGCGCATAAACATGGCTGGATTCCCGACACTCACGGCAACGCCGCGCTTTTCTTCACACCGGGCGGCGATTATGTCATTGCCATGATGCTCTACCAACCGCAGTGGCTGAACTTCCAGGAATCGCTGCCGCTGATCGCCGAAGTCTCTCGCCGCGTCTACAACTACTTCAACCCTGAGGGGCCGCAAGCCGAAATCCGCGACGGCTTTATTCCAGAAGCCGGAAGCTGCAATTACTACGGTGATCCCCTCGTGGTTGATATCATGCAGCCAATTTGGCCAGATTAGTTTCGTGACCTAGCCATATCGCTATCGCGACTATTAATGGACTTGCGGAAGAACCCGCAACCGTTCCGCAGACTGTTCTGCCGTGACGTCGCGCTGCGCTTCGGCCAACATTTCGTAGCCCACCATAAACTTCTTCACAGATGCCGAGCGCAAAAGCGGCGGATAGAAATGAGCGTGCAACTGCCAATGGGACTTGTCGCCACCGTCATACGGCGCGCCATGCCAACCCATCGAATAAGGGAAGGACACCTTAAAGAGATTGTCGTAGCGGACAAGCAAATGCTTGACGATTTCCGCCAAATCACGACGCTGCCGCCGATCCAAATCAGGCAAGCGCAAACAATGTTTCCGTGGCAGGAGCAGGGTTTCAAAAGGCCAAACCGCCCAATATGGGACCACCGCCAGCCAACTCTCGTTTTGCAGGACTAGACGTTCGCGTTTTTCAAGTTCCAGCCCGGCATAATCCAGCAGCAGCACGCTGCCGTTTTGCTCAAGATATGCTTGTTGCTGCCGGTCTTCCGCGCTCGGAATGTCCCCGAGTTCCGTCGTCGCCCAAACTTGCCCATGTGGATGCGGATTGGAGGCGCCCATCAGCGCGCCACGGTTTTCAAAGACTTGCACCCATTTGTAGCGCCGGCCTAGATCTGCCGTTTGTTCCGCCCATAGGTCAACCACAATTTCTATCTCGAAGGTCGACATCTGTGCCAGCGTCAAATCATGCCTTGGCGAAAAACAGATAACACGCGCTTCTCCACGAACCGGTCGTATTTGTAACAAGGGTTCACTTTTGCGATGATTGTCGGGCACGTCGGGCAGCACGGCGGCGAAGTCGTTCGCGAATACAAAGGTGCTGTCGTAAGCCGGGTTGCGATCGCCATTTGCGCGACGGTTGCCTGGGCACAAATAACAGTCGGGATCGTATACTGGTCGATCGTCCGGCGGCGGTTTTTCCTGGCTGCCTTGCCAAGGACGCTTGGTGCGCTGCGGTGAAACGAGGATCCACTCGTCCGTCAGAGGATTATAGCGACGATGTGGATGCTCGGTTGCGTCAAAGGCCATGCCCTACTCCCGAAGCCGCGCTCGGCCGTTGCTCAGGACCAGCACGTTTCGTTCCAGCGCCCGGGTCTGAAAACGCGCTTCGCGCTCATTGACAGACCAAATCTCGGTTTGCAGCGTTTCACCTGGAAAGACATGACGGGAAAAACGCGCCCCAATCGAGCGCAGTCGGTCGGGCTGGTTATCACACAAACGCTTTAAGATGGCGCGCGCTGCAAAGCCATACGTACAGAGGCCGTGCAATATCGGTTTCTCATAATTGCCAACCGCCGCCATTTGCGGGTCGGCATGCAACGGATTGATGTCGCCCGCCAGTCGATACAGGAGAGCTTGTGTATCCATTGTCTTGTTTTCGTGCACGATATCGGGTGCGGATTGCGGAAAGTCCGCCGTGCTGCTCGGACCGCGATCTCCTCCGAAACCACCCAAACCACGAAAAAAGACCGACGAGCGTGAGAACGCCAATGCCTTGCCCGATTTGTCAGCGCTATCACCCTCGATTGTGAGGAGCATGCCGCTGCCTTTATCATAGATCTGCGTGATCTTTAGGGAGGTCGAAATGGTAGCGCAAACGGGAAGCGGACGGAGCAACTCCAGGAATTGTTCGCCCTGGACCAACATCATGGGATTGAAGACGATACCGGCGAGCTTGCCAGACATAAAGCGGTGAATCAAATCATTACTATAGATTACGGCAAAGGTTGGGAACACGGCAAATCCCTGGCCGCTGAGTTCATATACGAACTTCAATTCGTCTTGATCCAAGGGATCCGCGGGCAAGCCAATGCCCAACGCGTAAAGCGCAGCGTCTCGCTCGGTATAGCTATAGGTGAGCGGCTCCAGCTCCAGGCCGATCGCTCGATTGACGATGTCCAGCAATGGTGCCGTCAAGGCTCACCGTCCTCGCCCTCAATTGAAATCATGTTGTCGGTATAGCGAGCAATTATAACCCCAACGATAGAGGGCGCGCATGTCCCGCCCGCACCCTCTCCAGGGCAGTCGCATCAAAAGTGCAGGTTTGTATTCAGGGCAAAATTTCACCGCCGAGTACACCGAGCTTCGCGTAGACACTGACCGGCGGCAGCGAGTTTAAGACCATTACAAGGTGAACCATCTGCAAATCTGTTACCGCAGCGGAAGGTATCTGCCCTGATCTCTCATAATATAGCAGAAATACGACTGTATCTTTATTACATAGATGCTTTTCTCTGTGTCTCTGTGCCTCTGTGGTCGATTTATATTTTCAATAATTGGCATATTGGTGCACAGTGATTTTGATGCGATCTTCCCACGGACCCATGTCAACAGGAAGGCGCCAGACCTGCGAGAATCGTATGAAGGCACAGGCCGATCCGCACTATTTTTGCGGCGAAAGCACGCGAAGATACTCCCAAGTGTAAATGCCTGTTTCATGGCCGTCGTCCCAGCTCGGTTGCAGCGCGTAATTGCCTACCGGGCTCAAGCCAGTAATCATGTATGACCGGCTTGGCGCCAGCTTGAGAATGTCGTCGGGCGCGTGCGCCATCCCCATATTGGCATGACCACCGCGACATTCGACGCAGGGACAAGCCTCTCGCAACTGTGACAAAGGATATCGGCTTTTCAAGCCATCGTCCCAAACTATTTCAAGTGTTTCTTCTGGTTTGTTCAGGGTGATGTCAGTCGGTCGATAAGGCATTCGCTGTTCTTTCAGCACTAAAAGTGGTCATCAGATTAAGCTATAATGTGAGATCTGTGCGTCTCTGGCATCGTAAATGCTTGAACGGATACAGTATACAAGGGCTGCGAGAGTTTTGTGTTAAGCAGGCAGCAGGTTTCAAGTCTGTTTACGGTAAAGCTTACCTTTGATACAATAGCATTATCAGTCTCGCCGTTCAAGCATTGGAGCCCCATGCATGTCAATTCAGTCACGCTTGTTCTGCCTGTTTGCTTTGCTTGCCACCCTGGCGGCGTGTCAGGGGCCAGTCGTCACAGAGCGTGTGATTATCGTAACGGCAACCCCAGATGGCGGCGCCACAGCAACATTTGAAGCTGCCAGGGCCGCCACCGAAGCCGTACCTACAGCGACACCCACTCTGACGCCAACACCGGATCCCTTCCCGACGCCGGTCATTGGCGCAATCTATGTCGCCCAGCAGCGATTTGAACGCGGATGGATGTTCTGGCTGCAACCGAATCAACAGATCTGGTTGCTTTCTGTGAATGACCGCGATGAACATCTTTGGTCGGTTTACGATGATAACTTTGTTGACGGCGATATCGAGTCCGATCCCGAGATTCCTGTCCCGGAAGGCATGCAGCAGCCTGTGCGCGGTTTTGGCAAACTCTGGCGCGAGAATCTGGAAGTCCGTACGGCGATCGGCTATGCGTTGGAAGACGAACTGGGTCACACCACGAGATACGAGTATCACCACGGTGGCGCGCTAGGCGCGAACAACCAATACATCTCCGGACCTGGTTATCACCTAGTCGAAAGCCTGTACGGCGACACTTTCAGATTCAACGAGGGTGACTCCACCTGGCAGATTGCTGAATGATCACGGTATGCTGGAGCGCGACTGGCAGAAAACTTTTGCGGCTGATTTTCCGTAATCTGATTGTCAGTTTTGCGCGATTCTAGCCCCCAGAGGAAAGGTCTCTATGCGGAACATGCGTAGCTACGAGATTGACGCTGCCTCCATGTTCGACTTCCATTTGGCCGCCGACGCCCGTATGAGCCGCAGCAATTACGCCGACGATCAAGCTTGGAAGCTTGATCTTGGCGGGAAGGACCGCGCGGCGCTAGCGTTCCAGACTCAGTTCGGCGGACGCGCCGGCTTGGTGAGCATCGTGCCGATGTGGTTGACCGGCGGCCAGCACATATATCAGTTCCAAAGTTACCGGCACCCGCCCGTGGTCACGCATTTCGCGCCTAACTACCTGGAAATCCGTGCGGAGATTGCGGCATGGATAGAATTGAAGGCTCGATATTGGGTGATGGAATCCAACGCCGTGGGCGGCGAATTCTCTATCAAGAATCACAAGAACGAAGACCTTGACCTGCAGCTTGAGCTATTCGGGCACGTCGTTATCAACGGACGCAATCGTAAGCTCAATGTATTGACGATGGGAGACTACAGCCTCGCGCTGCATTTGGGGCAGATAGGCAATATAAACCCGGTGCTCACGCTGGAAGGCGCCAGCGTGGACATCTATGGCGGCAGAATCTCGAGCCCCAAACTCGGCCGAAAGCTGGTCTTGTCCGCGGGCGAAACCACTCGTGTGCCATTTGTGGTAGCCGGTTTGCCAGACATGCGAGACTCGCACAGCGTCGCGATGAATTGGCTGGCCAGGCCCTGGGACACATATTTCGAGAAGATCGACAAATATGCCGCCGCCGTCCCTAGAATTGAGACAGGTGAAAAGAGTTGGGATACACTGCTGGATCTGTCCTACCACTTGCTGCTGCAGTCTTGTATGGGGCCGACCGATCATCTGGCAAACCCGTCGCTGGTCGCCAACCGCGCGACCAATCGTGGTTGGAGCCGGCGCGGCGATGGCAGAGATCATATGCGCGCCTGGGCGGGCCAAGATCCGACGCTGGCCTACCTCGCAGCGACGATCGTCGCTAATATCCAACCTGATTGGGCTAAGGGCATCATTCACAACTTCCTTTCCACACAGGACGACTCTGGCTTTGTGGATCGGCAGCCGGGGCTGGCCGGGCAACGTCAAGGCATCATGATGATGCCACTGCTTGCGCGTATGGCCTGGATAGTCTATCAGCAAACCGAAGATCGCGGATTCCTTGACGAAGTTTGGCAAGGCTTGACCGCATTCTTTGAACGCTGGCTCCTTGAGGACAAGGACGCCGACGGGGTACCGGAATGGCAATCGGAACGGCAAATGGGCTACGTGGCATTTCCTACCTTTGGAAAGGGCCAGGGCTGGGCGCAAGGCGCCAATGTACAGCAGATGGAGACACCCGATCTGCTGGCGTATTTGATTTCGGAAGCGGACGCCTTGTGTGCAATGGCGAACGAACTCGGAGATGCAGACGCCGGAGACAAACTTCGTCAGAGACTGAGCGATCTTCAGAATCGTCTGGAAGAATTCTGGGACGGCAGCCGATATACCTATCGTGATCGCGATTCCCACCTGACCAGTGACTCAGTTGAGTTGCTGAGAAGCGGCGCAGGCGACGAGATCCATATTATCGAGCGACCGCTCCTGGCGCCCGACCGTGTCATGGTCCGGGTTGTCGGCGGCGTTAGCCAAGTGCCGCGTATACGTCTTCGGCTCACCGGAAAGGACAGTGAGGGCAAGGACTGTGTGATCGACGCGGATGTCGACGCCTTCGACTGGCAGAATCGCCAGGGCATCTTTATAACCCGCCAAGCCCTCGCGTTTGTGGGTACGATTGAAATCGAGGGGCTTAGCCGTGTCTACAAAGTTTATGCGAAGACCATAGACAGCAGTCGCCTGGACATCAATCACCTGTTGCCGCTCTGGACGGGGCTTTTGTCCAAGAAGCGCGCTTCAACTCTGGTCGAACTGGCGATGGATGAATCGCAGTTCTTCTGCCCCAACGGGATCACCATGGTCAGCAAGACCGACCCGGATTTCGATCCCTCCAATGCGCGTGGCGGCGGCGGCATATGGATGTATTTCTTGTCGTTAGTTGGCGAAGGCATGGTCAAGTCCGGCTTTCATCGGGAAGCGACAGAATTGGTCAAACGCGCCTTGACCAGCCTGTGCAAGGCGCTGGAACGTGATGGGCACTTGTCTCAGTTTTATCACGCGGAAGAGATCAAGGGTTTTGGCGAAGATCACCATATCGGCGGCATCGTACCGCTCAAGCTACTTGCCGATGTGATCGGTGTACGGATCTTGTCGCCGGTCAAAGTCTGGGTGGGCGGGCCCTTCACCTGGGAGCAAGAGATCAAAGTTGAACAGCACGGCGTCGCCGTGGTCAGGAACTTAGACGGGATTCAGATCGACTTCCATTCCGGTCACAGCGTCTCATTGGAGACTGACGCCGATTGGCAGGTCGTGGAAGATCCGACGGCGATCGCAGCAGTTAACGAGGCCGCTAAGTTGCCGGCCCCTCCAGAACTTGACCACTTTTCCGACGATGAAAAGGAAGAGCGGATTATGATAGGCATCGAAGGCGAAGCCGACGGTCAAGCGCCGATGGCGACGGACAAACCCCGAGACGAGGAAGCCGACGCGACTGACACCGACATCGAAGACCCGGAATCGCCGGTCAGCCATTAAGCGAAGGCACACTCTTGTTATGTCTATCTACACTATGGCAAGCAATGCGCATTGCGTGTTAGTTCGCTTGCAAGTTGCCGTAACGAGCCTGGACCTACCTGCTATCGGGTTCCGACAAAATCCTATCGAGACCAAAACGTGATTCAGATCCGCCGGAACGAGCCTGAAGCCAACTATCGAGAAGCCCCGGATATCCAGGTGCAATGGCGCCGGGTGCTGGCATACCTGTCTCCCTACAAACTGCGGCTGTTCTTGGCTATCGTCGGAGTGACGCTCAGCGCTGGATTGAGCTTGGTCTTCCCGGCCGTTATCCAAAGCGTGGTCGACTCGGTATTTGAGGACGCCGATCTTGCCCTGCTCGACAGCATTACTCTGATTCTCTTAGTGGTGTTCCTGGTCCGTTCTGTCGCGGCCTTTGTGCAGAACTACAACTTGAATTATGTGGGCGAAAGGATTGTCGTCGATATCCGACAGGAGCTTTACGCCCATTTGCAATTCTTGTCCATCAAGTTTTATACCGATCGCCGAGTCGGCGAATTGGTAAGCCGGATTTCGTCCGACGTCACGGTCGTACGCACGGTCTTGACCGGCAATATTAGTACGCTCTTGCAACAATCCCTGACACTGCTTGGTTCGATAGGCATCATGTTCTGGCTTAATTGGCGGCTGACCCTGTTTATCGTCGTCTTGATGCCGATCATTGTTGGTGTGGGCTTCGTTTTGGGATCGGCCATACGAAGGATGAGCACCCGGGTTCAAGACGAAATCGCCGGCGCCACCGTTGTCGCTGAAGAAGTCTTTCAAAACATTCGCGAAGTCAAGAGCTTCGTGCGAGAGAACTACGAGATTCAGCGATACAATAGCGCGATCGGGGTCGCATTTCATGCCGCGGTGAAGTTACTCACCGTGCGTTCGATTTTCGGCCCTATCATCGGTTTTTTCGCCTTTGCCGGCCTGGCGCTGATCTTATGGTTCGGCGGCCGAGAAGTGCTGGACGGCAGGCTGAGCGCGGGCGAACTGATCGCCTTCCTGATCTATGGCATGACCGTAGCCGGCAGCTTCGCCGGGTTGATCAACTTATATTCGCAATTCCAGGAAGCGTTGGGCGCAACCAAACGCGTCTTTCAAATCCTCGATACGGCACCCGACATTCAAGATTCAGCTACTGCGCGCGAGCTCGTCGCTGTTGATGGCAGCATCTCGATGAGCGATGTGCGATTTTCTTATGACGATGGAAATGAAGTGCTGTCTTGCATCAATCTCGATATAGCTGCCGGCGAAATCATCGCTCTAGTCGGACCCAGTGGCGCCGGCAAGAGCACCCTCTTCAACCTGATCCCGCGCTTTTACGACCCGGATACTGGCGTTATCAGAATCGACGGACATGATATCCGTGACTTGACGCAAAGCAGCCTGCGACAGCACGTTGGAGTCGTGCCGCAGGAGACTTTGCTCTTCGGTGGCAGCATCCGCGAGAATATTCTCTACGGAAAGCTTGATGCGGACGAAGAGGAACTGATCGCCGCCGCGCGATCCGCTAATGCGCACGACTTCATCACGGCGCTGCCCAAAGCGTACGATACGATTGTCGGTGAACGAGGTGTTAAGCTAAGTGGCGGGCAGCGACAGCGCGTCGCGATTGCCCGAGCCTTGTTGAAAAACCCGGCTGTATTGCTCTTGGACGAGGCCACATCGAGCCTGGACAACGAAAGCGAACAGTTGGTCCAGGATGCCTTGGGCAAGCTGATGCAAAACCGGACTACCTTGATCATCGCCCATCGACTGAGCACCGTGCGCATCGCTCATCGCATCGCCGTTATCGATGCCGGACGCCTGACCGAGTTGGGAACACACGAGCAATTGATAGCGCAACAAGGTCTGTACGCCAAGCTGTACGAGATGCAGTTTCGTGAAGCGGACCTGTTATCGATAGGCTAGGCAACGCAGACATTCGCACGATCGGGTTACCGCTTTATGAGCGTTCTGTTTCTCCTGCTTGTTATCGCAATCACATGTTTTCTGGTTTGGTGGCTATTTATAGAAACAGAGGGTGTTTACCTTGGCAAGCGCATCGTCATCTGGCTATACGATCTCTATGCCCGTCGCTACGACCGGGTCAAGCAATTCGATGCCTATTCGGATCAACTCTTGCTAGGCGAGCCACTCCTGGACCGCATCTATCCGCAAGTTGATCCATTGATTCTGGATGTGGCTACGGGCACCGGGCGGCTGCCCATGCTGATGGCGCACAACGCGCGCTTCGAGGGCCATGTGATCGGACTGGACCGCAGCCGCAAAATGCTTGAAGTCGCCAGATCAAAGGTTGCGGGGCAGCGCTTCGACGAGTTTGTTTCTCTTGCTCGAGGCGACGCCATGGACCTGCCCTTCCATGACGGCGCTTTTGACGTAGTCACTTGTCTGGAGGCTTTGGAATTCTTTCCCGATCCCGTAGCCGCGTTAGCGGAACTGTCCCGTGTGCTGCGCCCTGGTGGGTTTCTCTTGACCACCGTGCGCATTGACACGCGTTGGATGCCGGGACGAACCACCAGCCCGGTGCAAATGACGCATGTCTTGCATGCCTGTGAAATGCAATCAATCGAATTTGAAGCGTGGCAGGAAGATTACACTAAGGTCTGGGCGCGTAAGAGAAAAGACAGCGGAGAATCACTGATACATCTCCCTTATAATCTCTAGCACATTTGCTAGAATCCAAGATTGTGAATCCTATGTTGAAAGAAGCATAACTTATGGACGAAGAGCGCAAACGCATTAACCAGATGATGGATGAACTAAATGAACGCATTTCAATAATGATAAAGAATTCACTTCGGGATATTGATAATCTTGACCTAGGGAATGAATATTCAGAAAGACTGCATAGACAAATTAATGAGATGCTTGAAGCTCAATTGCCTGATTTCGACGGTCTCTTACCGAAGTACATACTTGAAAGTCACGTTAGGGCGGCAATAAAGCAAGCCCAAGTTGCGGGCGAACTACCCGAGTTTGATATTCCAGATATTCCGATGGTCGTACCAAGACTCGAGATCCATGGCGACTTGTCCTTCCCTGCGATGAGACTAACAAAACTTGCAGAGCGGGAACCACTGGACATTGCCAACACGATTTCAGAGAAAATTAAGAACATGGAATTCGAGACCCCACTAATCAAAGAGACAGTGACCGTTCCACCTGGATTTAATAACTTCTTTCTGAATAAAGACCACTTGAAAGATGTATTCGATCTAAATCGAAATCGCTGTATTGAAAAGATCATTCACCCTAGCTTTGACGCGTTCCAATTGGACGTCGGCAAAGGAAAGAAAGCACAGGTCGAATTTGTCAGCGCCAATCCCAGCGGACCAATCACCATTGGTCATGCACGCGGCGCGGTCGTTGGCGATACGATGGCGCGTCTGCTGGAGGCGGCCGGATACGAGGTGCAGCGCGAATATTATTACAACAACGCCGGCAACCAAATGATCATACTGGGCAAAAGCCTGATGTTGCGTTACTTGCAGCAACTAGGCGAAGACATTGACTTCCGGGCCGATTACTATCAGGGCGAATACTTGAGCGAAATCGCTGCCGAGCTAGTCAGGGAACATGGCGATACCCTCAAGGAGGCCGGCTGGGAGAAATTCAAGCAGATCGCCGAAGCGCGCATGTTTCAGTGGATCAATCGTTCCCTGGCGTCGATTGATATCAAACACGATCGCTTCTACAACGAGACATCGCTCTTCGAGTCGGAGCGGATCTGGCAAGTGCTGGAAGAGATGCGCAACAGCGGCCATATCTACCAGGCAACGCATTGGGAAGGCGCGGACGATGAAGAGATCGCCGATGTCACATCCAAGGGATACGCGCCGGCGACCTGGTTCCGCAGCACGACGTTCGGCGACGAAAAGGACCGTGTCATGGTCAAGAGCGATGGCGCACCGACATATACGCTGCCGGACATCGCCTATCACTGTGACAAGCTGGAACGGGGATTCGACATCGCGGTCAACGTGCTGGGCGCCGATCATTTTTCCCAGGCGCAAGTCGTCAAGCACGGACTAAAAGCGCTGAAAATGGACCCGGATCCAATTCACGTCATTTTTATACAGATGGTGCGGGCGGTACGCAGAAAAAGAGATTCAGGCGAGTATGAGGCAGTCAAGCAATCCAAGCGTGCGGGCAACTTCGATACGCTGGACGAACTGGTAGAGATGACCAGCGCCGATGCCGTGCGCTATCATATGCTCGCGCGCAACCCCAATTCACAACTGGACTTTGATGTCGAACAAGTGGTCAAGCAGTCTATCGATAATCCCGTATATTATATCCAGAATGCTCATGTAAGATGCGCCGGCATACTCCGAAATGCAGAAGAGCGCGGACTCGATGACCATAATGCCGATTTGAGCCTGCTAGGAAATGATGAAAAGTATTTCATAGACATAGCTATACATGACATCCTCAACGCAATAGAGGAATCAGTCTCCACTTACCAACCGCAGGGAATCGCTTTCTGCGCCGAGGACCTTGCTGACATCTTTCATCCTATCTATGACCGAGTTCGTGTGCTACACACTGACGTGCCAGAAGAAGAAGCCAAGGCTAGGCTGCGATTCTACCGGGCCGCCAAGGAAATCTTTCGTTATCTGTTGCATCTGATGGGCATGTCTGCCCCAGAACGTATGTAGTCCTCGGCAGAGGGACAGATAATGGGACTCAAACCGGACCACTGGATCAAGAAAATGGTACGCGAACATCGCATGATCGAACCCTTCATTGATCAGCAAGTTCGAGAAGGCTCCATCAGCTACGGCGTTTCTTCATACGGCTACGACCTGCGGGTCTCGGACGAATTCAAAATCTTCACTAATGTGTATTCTGCAGTTGTTGATCCCAAACATTTCGACAGCGCTTCCTTTGTAGACTTCCGCGGCGATGTTTGCATCATCCCCCCCAATTCCTTTGTTTTGTCGCGTTCGGTGGAATATTTCCGCATTCCGCGCAATGTCTTGACAATCTGCCTGGGGAAATCGACCTACGCTCGCTGCGGCTTGATCGTCAACGTCACACCCTTTGAGCCGGAGTGGGAAGGATTCGTCACGCTGGAAATCAGCAATACCACCCCCTTGCCGGCGAAAGTCTACGCCAACGAGGGTCTTGCCCAAGTGCTGTTCTTCGAGGCTGACGATGCCTGCGAGCAATCTTATGCCGACAAAAAAGGCAAGTACCAGGGGCAGACCGGGGTCACGCCTCCGCGTATGTAGACGAACTCAACCTTGACGATTTCTGTCGAGATCGGATAGAATTAGGGCTGTTCGGGCGATTAGCTCAATTGGATAGAGCGTCCGGTTTACACCCGGAAGGTTATAAGTTCGAGTCTTATATCGCCCACTTGGGAATGGGCATGCAGGTTCGCTTGTCGAGCCTGTTTTTTGTGTCTAAGCCTGAACGAAAGCACGTGCTGGGGCATAACCCGGCCGGAAGGGCGAGTCCCCGCTTCTTGTCAATCGTTTGTTGATTGTCTACAATACGACAAACTGAATTGGCAATCCTTTGATGGCGATGAAATCGAACAGTAGCACCTTGGAAGTGCGCAACCTGCGCACCTACTTTAACTTGACAGAAGGTACGCTGAAGGCAGTGGACGGCGTTGATTTCAACATTGCCGCTCACCAAACGGTGGGCATCATTGGCGAATCGGGCTCCGGCAAGAGTGTTACCGCACAATCCATCCTTCAAATCGTGCCGCCGCCGGGCACAGTGGAATCCGGCGAAATACTCTTGCGCCCAAGCGACGGCAAAGTCGTGGACCTGCTTCAACTTGACCCTCGAAGCAGGGCGATACGCGCGATTCGGGGAAAAGAGATCTCGATGGTGTTTCAGGAGCCGATGACCAGCTTGTCACCAGTCCACACCATTGGCGCGCAGATCGTCGAGGCGATATTGTTGCACATCACCAATAATAAACGCGAAGCCAAAGAACTGACGCTGGACATGATCAACCGCGTCGGCATATCCAATCCCAGCCAACGATTTGACGAATACCCGCACCAGTTGTCGGGCGGTATGCGTCAACGCGTGATGATCGCGATGGCGTTATCGTGCAGTCCTTCGTTGCTGATCGCGGACGAACCGACTACGGCCTTGGATGTCACTGTCCAGGCGCAAATCCTGGAATTGATGAAGGAACTTCAAGAACAGTTTGGCATGGCGATCATGTATATCACCCACGACTTGGGCGTGATCGCCGAAATTGCTGACGAAGTGAATGTGATGTACCTGGGGCGTGTTGTCGAACGCGCATCGACGGTTGAACTGTTCAAGAATCCCCTGCACCCATATACGCGACGCTTGCTGAAGTCGATTCCCCGTTTGGGAAACCGTGGGCGCGGCCGTCTCGATGCCATTCGCGGGAACGTGCCCGTACCCTTGAATCCGCCGGCGCAGTGTGGTTTCGCATCCCGTTGCGACGACCTGATTGCCGGAACCTGTGATGCCGCTGTACCGGCCTTGATTGACATGGGCCAGCAACACTTCGTGCGCTGCTACCTTCACAACGAAGAAAGTGAGCCGGTCTATGCTTGATGCGAAGGAGCATGCGCGGAAGCAAATCGGTGAAGTCCTGCTTGATGTGCGTAACCTGAAAAAGTACTTTCCTATCGAAAAGGGATTCCTACGCTCCGTTCATGGGCAAGTCAAGGCCGTGGACGGTGTCAGCTTTCAAATCCGCGAGGGCGAGACATTTGGGCTTGTTGGCGAATCCGGCAGCGGCAAGACAACACTCGGTCGCTGCATTGTTCGCGCGATCAATCTCACTGAAGGAGAAATACTTTTCCGCCTTCCGGATGGCAATGAAGTCGACATCGCCAGCATGGGAAAGAGTGAGCTGCGCGAAGTCCGCAAGCATTTTCACATGATTTTTCAAGATCCCTATTCCTCGCTGGATCCACGCATGACCGTATTGGACATCATCGCCGAGCCGATCCGCAATAACAAGCAGCTGGCGAACAAGCGCGAGATACAAGATCGTGTGCGAGAGTTGATGGATCGAGTTGGGCTGGATATCCGCCATCTTAATCGCTATCCCCATGCCTTTTCTGGCGGGCAGCGCCAACGTATCGGCATCGCGCGCTCGCTCGCTCCGAGCCCCAGGCTGATTGTCTGCGACGAAGCGGTCTCCGCGCTTGACGTCTCGATACAGGCGCAGATCTTAAACTTGCTCGAGGATCTTCAGGAAGATTTTGACCTGACATTCTTATTCATCGCGCACGATCTTTCCGTTGTAGAACATATTTCGGACCGCGTCGGCGTTATGTATGTCGGACAATTGGTGGAAATGGCGGATACCGAGGCGCTCTTTACTTCTCCCAAACATCCATATACCGAAGCCCTCTTGTCTGCAGTGCCGACGACCGATCCCGAGATCAAGATGGACCGGATCATATTGCCCGGCGAAGTGGCGAATCCGGCTGATCCCCCGTCCGGCTGTTATTTCCATCCTCGATGCCGTTATGCCCAAGACATCTGTAGAGAAAAGAAACCAGTTTGGACCGAGGTGGCGAGGGATCATTTCGCTGCCTGTCACTTTGCGGACGAGTTGGAGTTAAAAGGCGTGGACTAGCGTATCCGATGGATCTACTAATTGTCTTCGTCCTGGCTGCGGTTGCCGGCGCCGCCTTGGTAGCAGGTGTGATCGTGTGGTCCACCGATCGAGCGTCGCATAGCGCCATCACCCGCTACTTCAAAGCCAGTGAGTTTATCCTCGAACACCATCGTCCGCCACCGGATTGGGTATTACGGGCGCCCGGCCGTTGGCTGAGGGCTCGCTCTATTCGGTCCATCAGCAAAGCCGACATTATGGAACGGCTCGACGAGCTTATCGTCTTTTTCGAGAAATGCAGCTTTTTTGAAGACGAGTTCGCGCGTGAACAGTTGCTCCTGAAACTCCGAAAAGAGCGGGAAAACTGGCAAAGCAAGCTGCAGATTTAAACACTATTCCAGCTTGAGAATGCCCCACATGCCCAATTCGGGAACCACAATTGAGGTTTCGTCATCGGTGCCTTGGCAGTCGACGACGACCGGCTCTCGGCCCGGCGCATAAAGGACAGCTGTCGAAAACGTTCGCCCTAACATTGACCCCGCGATAGTCAGCCGAAGATCGCTTACGGTCTGGTAGCGATCGCTTTCGGGGTCATAGTTGCTGTTGAGCAGATGCACGATCAGGGGCGAATCTTGCGCACTCGGCTGATGCCTGGGCAAGACAGTGATGTTTTCCGCGCCGCTGATGACGATATCTTGACCTACCCTATCCAAAAAGTCAGATACGCCACTCCAAGTCACCAGTCGATCGCCCACGCTTTGCAATTTGGCTTCCTGCTCGGTAGTCAAATATGAAGGTTCAAAGCGGACGACCGCGCGATAGGACGACAAATCCGCTTCCAGCAGATCGTCGGCGATCCATTCGTCACCCGCGACAATGATGCGATACGGCAGGTTGGCTTGACTAAGCCCAATACAGGCATTCACGAGATCCGTCTTTGGCGCCGTGCGGTTTTGACCGCCTAGATGGCCGCTGCTGAGCTGATCAGCGAGGTATTGCCGCACCGCTTGGTTGCTGAAAACGAACGCGACGGTTGCTACCGATTCGTAATCGTCGAAAAGATCAGGGTAATCACGAACAAAATGATAGAGTGCTTCATAGTCGCCCGGCTTGCTATGGTACCAGCGATCGGGTTCGCCACGAAATCGCAGGGTCCACATTTTGTCTGGCACCATGAATACGTGTCCGTAGGCATAAGCCTGTGCGATCCACAGCCGAATGTGTCCAGGGCGATCATTAATCCTGCCGGGTTCAAAGGCACGCGGAATACCAGTGATGGCCACAAGGCGGTTTAGGGCGTCCGCCAGCTTGAAGGTGTAAATCGGCTCCGTGGGCAATACCTCGATTTCTGGCGCTTGATACTCCATTTCGTTGGTATAAAAGTCGTGCGCGTCGACGGCATACATGAACTCCGACCAATAATATGACGAGTTCGAGCTCATGGGCACATTGTCGCCAAACTCCTGCGCAGTGCGCTTAAATTCCAGAAACAGCGAATTTATCTCCTGCCATTGGAAATCAAAGTATTCTTTTGCAAGAGGTGTCACGGGCGGGAATGCCAAGATCTGCGCCCGATACGATTCGTCCGTGATGCCGCTCGCCCGCAAGAAGTCACTGTATTCGAAGGTCCCAAGATCCTCAATGCCCAGCGGCTTGATCTGCTCTTCGCTCAAGTTGGCATCCAGGTAGTCACGGAAACTTGCCATACAGTGCCGGCAGAAGCAGCCGCCGTAACGGGCGTTCAGCGCGCCAATGGTAGGTATGGCGGAGTCGATCATCAGCCAGTCCGTGCCGGCTTGCATGACCCGGCGCAACTGATACATCAAATATTGTCGATAGCCGGGCGCGTTTGTACAGTAGTGGTAAGAAGGATGTCCCTTGTAGGTATGCTCCCACCAAGTGACAGCCGGTCGATCGTTCAGGTCACGCACGGTCGATTCCATGAAGTTGGAATCGAAATCAATCATGCCCATCCAGTCGGCATCCAGTTCCACGCGACCCTGGAATTTGACGCCGCAGCGATGCGCTTCGTCGACATCCCGCATCATCTCTTCGTCTGGCGGCAGACCTCGCCGGTCCGGCTCCGGCAAGAAGCCCCAGCCCAGCCCGGTCGCACGATAGCGTCGATAAACGTCCATGCTGCAAGGTCGAGTGATCAATACATCGGAGCGTTTAAGCGCCATTGGGCCAGCCCTTGTCTAATCTGGAGTGCGAGTTACGTATACATAATAAGCGCCGCGCACACGTCGCTGATGGTGATTGCTCAGCCAAGTTTGCAGCTTGGTCTTTCCTGCAGCCAGATCCAGGCTGAAGACCGCGCACAGGGCTTGTTCGTCTGTGAAAGCAACGTATTCTACGCCACCGACCTGAAGCCGCGCGCTCGTGGCGCCCGATGGCAAACCGGCTTCTCGCGGGTAAGCGCGCAATTCTATCGCGTAGGTCCCGGCTTCCCGGACGTCGGTCATCCAGAAACCGTTGGCATCGTAAGCCGGGTCAGCGATCCAGTCTTGTCGCCACGGCACTCTGCCCGCTGTTGGATGCCAATCGCGCGCCGAAAGGAGAACCGGATCATCAAAAGCAGTACCAATCGGAATATGGACAAATTCTGACAAAGGCTTTTGAAGGCTATCCCACCAGCTCTCGTAGTCCGCGCGTAAATCCGCCGCGACATGCGGATAGTCGGCCGAGACATCGTGCTGCTGTCCTTTGTCACTGCCCACATCATACAGATCACGCCCATTGAGCAGTCGCCAGCCGTCGCGCATCACGACACAGTCTTGCCATTTTTCCGGCTGATCGGGTTGCAAATGCACAAAGAGGGTACGCTCTGCCATGCCGTTAGATTCGCCACGCAGTTGTGGCGCCAGACTAATTCCGTCAAACGCGACTTCCCTGTTCATTTCCAAGTCACAGAGGTCGATCAGGGTTGGCAGCATGTCAATATGCGCTGTTAGTGCATCAACGATCCTGCCCGCTGGAAGTTCGCCTTGCCAGCGGAAAAAACAATTTACGCGGTGACCGCCATCGTATATGGAGCCCTTCTTGCCGCGCATGCCCGCGTTAAAACCGTCTCCGGTTGAGGGATCAACACCAGTGGCCGTACCGTGATCGGCAGTGAAGATCACGATCGTGTTTTCGTCAAGTTGGAACTCCTGCAGACGTTGAAACAACTTGCCCATGTTTTCGTCAAAGTTGGCGATCATGCCGTAGAAGTTGGCGCGGTCTTCGGGGATAGCTACGTCCTTGTAGGGCGCCGCAAATTGTTCAGGGACGATATGTGGCGCGTGCATGGCGTTTGTAGCGAGATAAATGAAGAAGGGCTGATCTGGATCGGCTTCCAGGAATCGAAGCGCTTCCTCAAAGAAAACGTCGGTGCAATAACCTTGATAGCGAACGGGCTCGCCGTCGCGAAAATAACAATCGTCTTGGTAGTTGTTGCCCCAGTAATCTGGCAACTCCCCCACGCCACCGCCACGATGGCAAACGACTTCGTCAAAACCCCGAAATTGAGGCGCAAAAGGATAATTGTCACCCAGGTGCCATTTGCCAAACATGCCGGTGCGATAGCCGTTCGCAGAAAATACTTCCGCCATGGTCATTGCATCAGGATCAAGAAGATGGCGGCCTTGAATCACGTGCCAGACACCGTTTCGGGAGGCATATTGACCTGTCAGAATCGCTGCGCGAGAAGGAGAACAAAGTGGATCGTGATGATGATCATCCAACTGCGCACTTTCGCGCGCCATTTGGTCCAGATTGGGAGTTCTTAGAATCAGATTGCCATGGCAAGCGATATCGCCGTAGCCTTGATCATCGGTGATGACGAATATAACGTTTGGCCTGACAGGCATTTGCCCGCTCCCTTGTCAGACTGCGGCTAGACAAATCCGCGCGGAAGATTGTCGCTCTCCCAACGAACGATGAAATCCCAAGGTTCAACAATGCCGCTCAAACCCAAGGGGTCGCGCGCTTGCCATGCCGCATGTGAGCTGTAGGTTGTTACGTGGCTCAGGCCCCAGCTTAATCCGGCTAGCGGGTGCTCGTTTTTGTTCGCGACACGGTGCGCCCCGCCAGCTTGAGGCGGTTCGATGATGGTGGATTTGACCTCAAAGTTAATGCCATCCTGGGCAAATTGGATCGAGTTTTTCTCGGGTCCACAGCGAGTGAGCAAAGCGCCAACGCCGCCGGCGTAATTCCAGACCATGACTTCGTGACCGCTGTTAGTAATTGGGTTGAGTCGCGACTTGGTGTAGGGTCCTTGTGGATGGTCGGCAGTCGCGACGCCCCATTTGGATTCCATATTGCTGTGGCCGATACCCTCGCCTTTGTAATAGAGCCAAAATCGGTCCTCGCGGAAAAGCAATGCTGGATCGTGTACGCGCAAACTGTCAAAAGTCCCTTTGACTGTCGCTTGTTCCGGATAAGCGCGTAGGTCAACTTCGCCTGAAGGATCGGGCTCGACGACCGGCGCCGGGCTCTTGGTCCAGGGTCCCGCCGGATGATCCGCCCAAGCGATGGCGATCGATTCCGGCGTGCAGCGATAGGTGGGCGAACGTGTCACCTGGTATACCAAGTAGTATCGGCCGTCATGGGCCAGGACATCGGGCGTGAAAACGCTGCGCTCGTCGTAACTGCCGGCGACGCCTCTCGCGACGGCTGGCCCCTGTTCTACCCAGGTGAAACCATCCAAAGACGTGGCATACCAAACATCAGAAAGATCCCAGGGCATCGCAGGCAAGCTGCCGGTTGCGCGTTCATGACCGACCGGTACACAAGGATGCGCGGCCCGTGTATACCATACGTAATATAGGCCGTCGACTTGGACTATGCAACTTGGGTCGCGGCGAACGATCCCTTTTTGATATCCCAAGCCGGGCGCCAACTGATAGCGGAATTTTGTGAACCAGGGATTATTCTTGTCCGGATGGGCAAAGCGTTTCATTGCAGCGCTTGTCGATGTTGTCATCGTCTTCGCTTACAGAAAATGTGGCATGACGATTTCGCCATGCCACATTTCTCTTGTGCTGGATGCTCCGAGATTCTAGCTACCTTCTTCGTAGTACCACTGTTCGGGCATGAACATGACCCACTGGCGGTAGCTGAAGCTCCAAAGACCCTCGGTATCGTTCGGCGGCGTATTCTTGAGCGTCTTCCTGAAGAGCAATGGTTGCGGCGGACGCTGAACCGTTCCGATCTGGTATAGTCCGCGGAAGGTCATGTCGTGGAACTGTTTGCCGATCTCCAGATATGAATCCGAACCATAAGGCTGCTGCAGCCATTGCTGGCTGACATCCCACAATTCCTGGATGTCCTCAGGCGGCTGCGTCCCCTTTTCTCCACCGGTGTTCAGCCAGTCGAACCACTCCTTTGAGCCGGCGCGCGCGCCCCAATTGGGACGAATGTTAGCGATCGCGCCGGAGAACTCGCCGATATCGACAATATCCAAGCCCCAACCTGCGATATCGTGCGTGCCCGTGCCGCGCAATTCGGTATACAAGCCGCGTTCAATCAACTTCAATTGGGACTTAACGCCGACCGCGTTCCAGTACGATACGACCACTTCGGCGATCTTGCCCCAAGCCTCTTCCGGAACAGCCACCTGCATGTTGATAAACAGGGTCTCGCCATCGGGACGCAGGCGGAAGCCATCGCTATCGCGCTGATCCAGGCCGGCCTCATTGAGCAGCGCGTTGGCGCGGTCCGGATCGTATTCGGCGAAGTAGTCGGTCATCCAGGGCTCGTAGAAACTGGAGTCGGGCGTAGGCGCCGACTGTGATGGCGTTGCCAATCCAAAGTAGATCAATTCGTTGATCTCGTTGCGGTCGATGGCCACCGACATCGCCTGGCGGAAGCGAACATCGTTAAAGATCTCGCGCATGACGGGATCGGGATGTGTCAGGTTGAACATCATGCTGTATTCGTTACCGCGGTTATACGTGACCAAGGCAACGCGATAGCCGCCAGCTTCTTCGTTTTCGCGGTAAGTCGGGACGCTCAGCAACTTACCCCAGCCGAAGTGACTATATTCGCCAGCGATAGCGCGCAGGTCCTGCACTTGAAGGTCTTCCACCAGGACGCGGCGCAGCCGATCGGTATAGGGCAACTGATTGCCGGCGATATCCACCTTGAAGAAGTATGGATTGCGCTCGAAGTTCTTGTTGCCGAATGAATCTTCGCCTACGTACATATAGGTATTGAGCGTCGGGATGCCCACTACTGTGTCGGCAGCCGTGGTGCCTGTATGCGTATTTGCCCGCAGGCGCGCATTCAACAACTGCGACCAGCTATCAAAGCCTTCGTCCGCCGCTACCTTGTCAGCATCGGGATTGTATTTGATGTGGAGTTGCTTGAAGTAGTGCGCTGCGCGGAAAGCGCGATGGCGCGGATTGCTGGCCATACGCACAATCATCGAAGGGTGTGGAATGGCAAAGGTATAGCGGACCGTGGTTTCATCAACAACCTCCAGCAGGGGCTTTTCCCCGCCCGGGCGCCATTCTCCAGCAATACCACCTGTGACCTCCTCATCCCACAGAATATCTTCGAACCAGAAGCGAAAATCTTCGGAAGTAAAGGGATGACCATCCGACCATTTATGCCCGTCGCGCAGGAAAACGGTCAACTGTGTTAGATCATCCGATACAGTATATCCATACGCGATGTTGGGAATGATCGTTTGCAAATCGGTATCGATGGTGAAGAGCTTTTGCATCACCATTTCCGAGACATCCCATCCACAGCAGGTCGGGCTCGTCGCCGGGGCAGCCAATTCGCCGCCGTAAACGCCGATTGATTCGAGCGGCTCAACGACAACTGGCTCATTTGGCAGGCGTTCTTCGACCGGAGGCAACTCGCCAGCCGCTACGCGGTCGGCCAAAAGTGGCGACTCGCTGTAAGACGCAATCATTTGGCCGGACACCGCTTCGTAATCACTAGGTGAGCCAAATTGCTGCGGGTATGTCTTTTCGTTGATGGTCTGCCCCAAGGCAAAACCACCAATTGCCAAAAGAACCAACACAATTAGCAACTGTCTTGCTCTTATCATCGTATTTTCTCCTTCTATACAAATCCGAAAAGGGATTGACGGGTTACGTCAATCCCTGTGATGTAGCACATGCTTAACGCTCTAGCTACCGCCCTCGAAGTACCATTGTTCCGGCAGGAACAAGACCCACTGACGATAGCTCCAGCTCCATTGGCCGGTTGTATCGTTAGGAGGCGTGTTCTTGAGATTCTTCTTGAAGAGCAGCGGTTGCGGCGGACGCTGGATCGTGCCAATCTGATACAGCCCTTCCATGGACTTCTTGTAGAATTCTTTGCCCAGTTCCAGCCATTCGTCTGAACCATAGGGCGCGTCAAGGAATGCGTCGCCAATGTTCCACATATCCTGGATCTCTTGCGGCGGCTCGATGCCGTTTTCGCCGTCGCTTTGCAACCATTCGCGCCAAAGATGACCGGAAGCGCGAGCGCCCCAATGCGGACGCAGATTCGTCAAACGGGTGGCCACTTCGCCGATGTCAACGATATCCAAGCCCCACGCCGCCAAATCAACCTGATTGCCATTGCGTAGCTCACGATACAAACCAATTTCGATCAGCTTGTAGTTGGTCTTGACGCCGACAGAACTCCAGTAATCCGTCACCAGTTCGCCGATCTTGCGCCAGGCGTCTTCAGGAACGGAGACCTGGAAGTTGAGGAAGAGCGTTTCGCCATCCGGGCGCAAGCGGAATCCATTCGAATCGCGCTGGTCGAGACCCATTTCGTCCAGCAGTTGGTTCGCCAAATCCGGATCGAATTGCGCGTAGTTGGTGGTCATCCAGGGTTCATAGAAAGCCGACGCCGGCACCGGAGACGCCTGAGATGGATTCGCCAAACCGAAGTAGACCAATTCGTTGATCTCTTCGCGATTGATGGCGACCGACATCGCCTGGCGGAAACGGATATCCCAATAGATCTCGCGCAAGCCTTCATCTTCGGTAGTGAAGTTGAACATGATCGCATATTCGTTGCCGCGGCTGTATTCCGCGAGCGCTGTGCGGTAGTTACCGGCTTCTTCGTTTTCTCTATAGGTCGGGAAGCTCAATAGTGTTCCCCAGCCATAGTGGCTATACTCGCCCGCGATACCCTTCAGATCTTGCACTTGCAGATCTTCTACCAAGATACGTCGCAAACTATCCGTGTAAGGCAATTGATTGCCCTCGATGTCCACCTTGAAGAAGTAGGGATTGCGTTCGTAGATCTTGTTGCCGAAGGAATCGTCGCTTGCGAAAACGAAGGTATTCAATGTCGGCGCGAAGGGGTCCGTCTCTGAACCGAGATTCCAGGTGAAGGTGTAGGGATTGCCTTTGGCATTAAACATCTGGATCCAGTCGTCAAAGCCCGATTCGTCCGCCAATGCATTGGCATCGGGATTGTAGTCAATGTGCATTTGCTTGAAGTAGTGCGCCGGGCGGAAACCGCGGTTACCGACTTCACTACCCAAGGCCACGACTAGACTGGGATAAGGCTCGGCATAGGTATAGCGAACCGTCGTCTCGTCAATAACTTCGAACTCCGGCAATTCGCCACCAACAGCCCAGGGACCACCGGGCGTAGGCGTCAAATCGACATTGCCAAGCACATCTTCAAAGTAAAAGCGGAAGTCTTCCGTGGTAAAGGGTTCGCCATCGGACCACTTGTGACCTTCGCGAAGATGGATGGTGTACGTGGTCTGGTCATCCGAGATCTCAAAGGCTTGCGCGATATTGGGGATGATGGTGGTCAAGTCGGTATCGATGGTGAGCAACTTCTGCAAGCGCATTTCGAGAGCGTCCCAACCACAGCAAGTCGGATTGGTTGAGGGTCCCGCCAATTCACCGCCGTATTCGCCGACGGATTCCAAAGGTTGCACCACCAAGGGCTGCGCGGGGAGCCGCTCATCGACCGGTGGCAATTCGCCAGCTGCGACACGCTCCGCCAGCATTGGCGCTTCGCCATAACTGTCAATTGTGTTGCCGGTGGCCGCCGAATAGGCGTCGAGGTCCCCATACTGGAAGGGATATACCCGTTCGCCCATGTCCTGGGCGAGCGCGCCACTTGATACCAGCACTATTGTTGCGACCAGTAGCAGAACAAAAATGATTCGTTTCATGGAACTTGTCCTTTCAAGAACTTAACTGTCAATTGCGAATACCGTTGAAAAAACTCTGCTTGGTCCTCACCTCCTCGCGTCGCGCGCTTACCTACATTCTCCAGGCAATTAGCCCGTATACGTTAACCTAATAATGTAAATTGTCCATTGTTGACAATAAACCCGGCCCACACCATTTTCCCCCGATCAAAAATGTCTTATGTCACTTCAAACCGGCGCAGCACATCCCAATCAAAAGTGACGCCGTGCCCGGGACTATTCGATGCCTGCATGACGCCGTCATTAAGCTCGGGCGGGTTTTCCATAAAGCGTTCCAACCCAAAGCTATGCACCTCCAGGTACGACGCATTCGGAATTGCCGCCAGCAAATGCAAATGAATCTCGTGCACACCGTGCGATGTCACCTTAAGGTTATGCGCGTACGCCAGCCCGGCTACCCGCATCCAGTTGGTGATGCCGCCGATATTGGAGACATCCGGCTCTGGGAAGGCGACCTTCCCGTCCGCAATAGTATGCCGAAACTCGTACACAGTATGCAAGTTTTCGCCTGCCGCGACCGGCAGACCACCGTCGCTAGCTATTTGCGCCAACCCTTTGTAGTCGTCGGGAATGGTCGGTTCTTCGAACCAAAAGACATCGTATTCACGAAATTTGCGGGCTGCTTTTATCGCCGTTTCCACTGTCCAGCGCATGTTGGCGTCCACCATCAGCGGCATATCGGGACCAATAAAGTCACGCACAGCGCGGACGCGCTCGACGTCTTCGGAAAGCTTATCCCGCCCGACCTTGATCTTGATCGCGCGGAAGCCCTTGTCGATATTACAGCGCGTCTGCTCTACCAATTCTTCAGGATCCAATTGCAGGTCAATGCCGCCGGCATAGGCGCGCGCCTGGCCAGAGGACCCCCCGAGCAATTTCCAAAGCGGTGCGTTTTCCTTCTTGCCCTTGAGGTCCCAGAGCGCGATATCCACCGCCGCCATCGCAAAGGAGACCAACCCGCCTCGGCCGACGTAGTGCGTATGCCGCCACATCGAGTCCCAAATATGCTCGATGCGGTCCGAATCCTTACCTAGGACCATCGGCTTGAGATCGCGTTCGATAAGGGCGTGAATTGCTGCGCCGCCAACGCCGATGGTATACGTGTAGCCGCAGCCTTGCAGCCCGGATTCGGTTTCCAGGCTTACCAAGACAACTTCAAAGTGGGTCATCACGCCGTGTGACGCGTCCGTCATAGGGTGGGTCAAGGGCAAACTATAGTGGCGTGTATTAACGCATCGAATGGTTGTCTTCATAGTCTTCACGCAATAATTCGCAGTCCAAAACGTGACCGCCGGGACCGAACCAGATGTCGTCAATAACCATTGAAGCAACGGTCGCGGACTGGCATAAAACCTATTCAATTCAGGCGCGATTGTCAAGTGTACATTGTTGACAATTTTCAGGGGCGCTGCTACACTTTCGTCGTGTTTTCCTGGGTGCCCACTTGATGAAAACTTACGTGTTTCAACGATTCATTTACATGGCTTTCTTGCTGTGGATGGTATCGGTCGTGATCTTCATCGTGATCCAGTTGCCGCCCGGCGACTATCTGTCCACCTATATCGCTCGCCTCGAACAGAACACGGGCGAACAGCTCGATGAAGCGCTAGTCGAGGGATTGCGCAAGCAATACGGACTGGATCTGCCGCTGCACTCGCGATACTTCAAATGGTTTGGTCAGGTGCTCCAGGGCGAATTCGGCTTTTCGTACGACTATCAGCAGCCGGTACGCAATCTGATTGGCGAACGGCTAATATTGACATTCACCATCGCTATTCTTAGCGCGATCTTTACCTATGCAGTCGCCATCCCCATCGGGATCTACTCGGCGACTCATCAATATTCAGTCGGTGATTATGTGGTATCAATCGTCGGTTTCATCGGCTTGGCGATACCCAATTTCATGCTGGCTCTTATCCTCCTATATATCGGGTTCAAGTCCTTCGGGCTCAATTTAACCGGGTTGTTTTCGCCAGAGTATTTAGACGCTCCCTGGAATCTGGCAAAGATTGGCGATCTTGCTCTGCATCTGCCCGTCCCAATCATCGTTGTTGGCACAGCCGGGACCGCCGGGATGATTCGCGTCTTGCGAGGCACATTGCTGGACGAATTGAACAAACAGTATGTCATCACGGCCAGGAGCAAGGGCGTGGGAGAAGTAACGCTACTGTTCAAATACCCGGTTCGTGTTGCCTTAAACCCCATCGTTAGCAGCCTGGCCTGGCTGTTCCCCTCGCTGATTTCTGGCGGAACTATTACTGCTATTGTGCTGGGCTTGCCGACTGCGGGGCCTATGCTCTATCGCGCGCTAATCACGCAAGATACGTTTTTGACCGCGACCTTATTGATGTTTGTCACGCTCTTGACCGTAATCGGCACAACCGTCTCCGATATTCTTCTGGTGATCGTAGACCCGCGTATACGCATGGAACGTGCCGCGAGCTGAGAGGACGACAAATTGTTACGCTTGATTGGCATAAGGCGGCCAAAGGGTAAGTCGGAAACCGTCGAATTCAATGAAGCCTATTATTTGGCTTCGCAACGACAACTGGTTTGGCGCAAGTTCCGCCGCCATCGCCTGGCGATGTCTTCGCTAGTGGTGATCATCTTCTTGTATTCGCTGGCCATATTCGCCGAGTTTTACACCATCAACGACTACCAGAAGCGCCATGTCAAATATGCCAAAGCGCCTCCGCAAGCCTTGCACTTTATTGATGAGACGGGCAGGTTCCACCTAGTTCCTTTCATATACCAGTTGACACAGGAACTGGATATGGACACCCTACGGCGGAATTACACTGAAGACACATCATCGCGCCATCATTTGAGATTCTTTGTCGAAGGAATGCCTTACAAGCTGCTGGGCATCTTTGATACGAATATCCATTTGATTGGCGTTGATGAACCCGCCGTTTATTTTCCCTTTGGCACGGATGAATTGGGACGGGATCTATATTCTCGCACCATTGTAGGAGCCAGAATATCGCTTTCGATCGGCTTTATCAGCGTCGTTATCAGCTTCTTCTTTGGCTGTCTGATAGGCGGCGTTTCCGGCTATTTCGGTGGAACGACCGATGTAGTTGCACAGCGCGTGATTGAGTTCATTGTCTCCATTCCTCAGCTTCCGCTATGGATGGCGCTTTCAGCCGCCTTACCCCCGCAATGGTCCTCGATTCAAGATTACCTTGCCATCAGCACTGTGCTTGCCGTGCTGAGCTGGCCGCCGTTGGCGAGGGCGGTGCGTGGCAAGTTGCTGGAGGTGCGAGAAGCGGATTTTGTCATGGCGGCGCGTATCTCCAACATGGGTGACTTCGAGATCATAGTCAAACATTTGCTGCCATCATTTGCCAGTTTTCTGATCGTCGTCCTTAGCTTGTCTGTGCCGGGCATGATCCTCGCCGAGACTGCGTTGAGCTTTCTCGAGATTGGGATACGTCCGCCTGCCGTCAGTTGGGGGGTTTTGCTGCAAGACGCTCAGAACATCCGCAGTCTGAGCCAGAGTCCCTGGCTGCTGATTCCAGGCCTCTTCGTGATCGCTACCGTATTGAGCTTTAACTTCCTCGGCGACGGACTGCGTGATGCCGCTGATCCATATAAGCAATAGCTCGTTCTTGAGTCCAAACACGGGGTAAGACCCTATGCCGTCGGTTGAAATCTATCGTACCTTGCCAGAACAGATCGCAGCTCGCCTGACCCAGGAGGTACTATCCAGCAAGCTCAAGCCGGGCGATCCCTTGCGCGAGATTGACCTTTCGGAGCGCTTTGGCGTCAGTCGCGGTCCTGTTCGCGAGGCCTTCCGTCAACTGTCGCAGCAGGGTCTGCTGGTATTGGAACCGAATAAAGGTGTTCGCGTGGCGCAAAACCCGAGCGTGGAAGTCCGACCGCTGGTCGTCGAGTTGCGCCGCAAAATAGAGTCATTTGTACTTGATAGCATTTTTGAACGTATTACGGAGGAAGATCTCGAGGACTGGAACGGTATTCTGGTGGATATCAAGATGGCCTGTGAGGCCTCTGATGTCGATGCTTTGACCGAGCACGATCTGCGCTTTCATCGGGCGATCATCCAGAGCCACGATGACAAAGACCTGTTCGCGCTCTGGCAGCCAATCGCAATGCGCATGATGATGCACTACAATCGCCTCGATGACATCATGGAAAGCTACCGCGAGCATGAGCGCATTCTGGACGCGATTCGCGCGGGCAATAAACGAGGCGCGATCAAAGCTCTGGTAGACAATATTCTGTAGGCTGTTTACCACAGAAGCGTGTGTTTCAGGTTTCGTGACGAGCGCTGCCAATACGCGTTAGCACGGTATGGCATCGGCCTCCATCAACCGTAGCCGTAGCGTTTTCGAGGAGAATCAAATATGGCACAGGCGACATTTTACGAAGGAAATCGGACGATTCGCGTGGGTGAGAACGAGCCGATCGAACCAGGACCGGGCGAGGTCCAACTACGAGTGTCTCATTGCGGCATCTGTGGTACCGACTTGCATATTTTCCACGGTGCAATGGATGGCCGCTTGACGATGCCCGCGGTGCTGGGCCACGAAATGTCCGGTTCGATACAAAGAGTCGGGCACGATGTCGACGGCTTTGCCATAGGTGACCGCGTCGTGGTTATGCCCTTGGGACCTTGCGATGATTGCCCGGCCTGCGCCGCGGGACATAGCCACATCTGCCACAATCTCAACTTTTTAGGTATCGACACGCCGGGCGCATTTCAATCGTTCTGGACCGTGCCGGCCGCTACCTTACACCGTTTGCCGGCGAATCTGTCACTCAAGCACGGCGCCTTGATCGAGCCGCTGGCTGTCGCCTGTCACGACGTACGCCTGGCGAACGTCCAGCCGGGCGATCACGTGGTCGTATTGGGCGGCGGACCGATAGGCATGCTGGTTGCGTTGGTGGCGAAGCAATACGGCGGTGAAGTCATTGTCTCTGAAATCAATCCATATCGCGTATCTTTAGCACGGGACTTGGGCTTGACGACCGTCAATCCGCAAGAGGTTGACTTGGTCAAGCTGGTCATGGAGGAAACTAAAGGCGCCGGAGCCGATATCGTGTTTGAGGTTTCGGGATCGCAGGCGGGTGCGACGGTCATGACCGAATTGTTGCGTACGCGCGGTCTGGCGGTGGTGGTTGCGATCTTCGCCCAGAAGCCGGAAATAGACCTGTTCCGGTTTTTCTGGCGGGAGCTGCGCTTAAAGGGCGTACGGGTATACGCATCGCAAGATTTTGCTGATGCGATTGCCTTGGCAGCCACAGGCGACCTGCCGATTGACCAGTTGATCACCGATATTCGTCCGCTCAGTGCCTTGAAGTCGGGCTTTGAAGACATGGAAGGCGGGGGACAAGTCATGAAGATACTCTTGGAGCTGTAAATGAACGTATTCGATCTGTTTCGTCTGGATGGGAAAACAGCGCTCGTCACCGGCGCTCGCCGGGGTATCGGCATGGCGATGGCGCTTGCGCTTGCGGAAGCGGGCGCAAATATCATCGCCGTTAGCGCCAACATGGAAGCAAGCGGAAGCGCGGTGGAGCAGGAAGTGAAGGCGCTGGGTCGGGGATTTACGGCATATAAATGCGACCTGGCCGACCGCACAGCCGTGTATCAGCTAATCGAAAAAGTCCAGGCCGACCAACATGCCGTTGACATCCTTGTCAACAACGCCGGCACCATCCTGCGCGAACCGGCAGCCCAGCACAGCGATGACTATTGGGATACCACGATTGAAGTTAATCTGAGTTCGCAGTTCGTGCTCAGCCGAGAATTTGGCAAACAGATGCTGGAGCGCGGCAGTGGAAAGATTATCTTCATCGCGTCACTGTTGACGTTCCAGGGTGGGATCACCGTACCCGGATACGCCGCCAGCAAAGGTGGATTGGGCCAGTTGACCAAGGCGCTGGCCAATGAATGGGCAGGCCAAGGCGTGCAGGTCAATGCCATCGCGCCGGGTTATGTGCGGACGGACAATACCGAAGCGCTGCAAAACGATCAGGCACGTTACGAGGCGATCTTGGAGCGCATTCCGGCCGGGCGCTGGGGCAACATCGACGACTTCAAAGGGCCTGTGGTTTTCCTCGCATCCTCGGCTTCCGACTTTGTCAACGGCGAAATCTTGGTTGTCGACGGCGGATGGATGGGGCGCTGACGAGTTTTTCACTGTTCAAGAGCCACATAAAAACAGAATTAGGTCCCGATTGTCGGCGCGTCGGCGTCGCGTTGCTCACGCAGAATCCGTTCTTTCCACTCGGCAGGCAATTCTGTCGCGCGCTGGAACCAGGTATCTTCGCCATAGCGCACATTGCTGCCTTTGAATTCGCGATGGTTGCTGTCCCGGCTTAGATCACAGTCGAAGCGGATGATGTAGCAGCCCCGGTCGGGACCGCCACCAAGCGGATTAATATGACAGAGTCCCCATGCGACTCCGCGCCCGTCGCCATTGTCGGCAAACGCGTCCGGGCAGAAGGGACCCGGCGCAACCGGTGGCATCGTGACCAGCGCTTTGGGCTCAAAATTCAAGCCATCGGGCGCGTACTGAACGGTATTCTTTTCCGGACCATCCAGAATCAGCAAAGAGGCGATACCACCCTCCCATGGCCATAACATGGTTTCGTGCCCGGAATTAGAGATCGGGTTCAACTCGGACTTGATATAGGGACCCTCGGGGTGCTCGGCAATCGCGACGCCCTGCGCGCGCAACAGGTTGCCGCGCGATTTGTCGGCCGGCGATCCTTTGTAATAGACCCATATTTCCCCCTGATAAACAAGCGGGTAGGGATCATGAATGGCACAACTGTCCCAATCGCCGGGGCCACCTTGTCCAATGACGGGGCGGTCAAGACGCGTCCACGGTCCGTCGGGCGAATCCGCCCGGGCCATGCTGACGTTTACACAGTCGTTGGGTCGCCACATGCTTGTAAACGTTTGATAATAGAGGTAGTACCTTCCGCCGAACACCAATATATCCGGCGTTGACAGCGATCGATCGCCATAGGTTCCTTTTGGCGCGCGCGGGACAGCCACGCCCTGCTCTTCCCAATCAAATCCGTTCTTCGAGGTGGAGTAACAGATATCCGCCAGATCCCAATCCACGACCGGGGTCTCGTCGTTCGCCCCTTCAATCTGATTGCGCCCCAAAGGATTGGTTTTCGTGCGACGGCGCGTGTACCAGACATAATAGGTATCGCCGATCTTCAAGACTTTAGACGGGTCTCGGCGCGAAACCGACAATTCGGATTCGTCTTTGCCAATGCCGCCAATACGGGAATACTTGAAGGTGGTATAAAAAGGATTGCCAATATCCTGATCAGGCGTCCACATCTCGTATAGCCGCTTAGTAGCCGCGCTCAGCGGGCGGTCATTCGGCATATTACTCGGCAATCGTCCCGGAAACGCCGATTGAGGTTCGGATACACTTTTCATATTGACTCCCGGAAACGGTGCACTTAATTGCAGGCCACTGGCGCCTTCGCTATAATTTGTCAATTGTAGACAATAGACAAACCGGTGTCAACGTTAGCCAGCCTTGTGAGTGTAAGACGATGAATAGCGCGGACTTTATCGTAGTGGGCGCAGGATCCGCAGGTTGTGCGCTTGCCTATCGTTTGAGCGAGGATGGCAGGCATTCGGTGTTGCTGCTGGAAGCCGGTGGACCCGACCGCGAGCCTGATATCCATGTTCCAGCACGCTTTTCCAATCTCTTTCACACGAATCTGGATTGGGATTACCAGACGATTCCTCAGCCCGGGCTCAACAACCGCCGCGAATATGTGCCTCGTGGCAAGGTCTATGGCGGGACCAGTTCGATGAATGCCATGGTGTTCCAGCGCGGCCATCCAGCCGATTTCGATGCTTGGGCCGCACTGGGCAACGAAGGTTGGAGTTATGCGGAAGTCCTGCCCTATTTCCGCAGGATGCAGCATCAAGAGCGTGGAAAATCAGAACATCACGGCGTTAATGGTCCCATCAATGTCGCGGATCCACAGGATCCTAATCCCTTGAGCTTGTCATTCGTCAAGGCGGCGCTAGAACTTGGCTTCGCACATAACGAGGATTTTAACGACGGAGAGCAAGAAGGCTTCGGGGTATATCAGATTACGCAAAAGCAGGGCAAACGGCACAGCGCCGCGGTCGGCTATCTGTATCCAGCGTTGCAATGGGAAAACTTCGCTGCCCTGCCCTTCGCGCATGTAAGCAAGTTGCTGTTTGATGGCAAGCGCTGCGTCGGTGTGGAGTACATTCACCTGGGTGAAGTCAAAACTGCTGTCGCAATTAAAGAGGTAATCTTATGCGGAGGCGCACTAAATTCTCCGCAGCTTTTGCTGCTTTCCGGTATTGGCGCGGCCGCACAGCTGTCGGAAATGGGCATCCCACTGGTCATGGATCTGCCCGGCGTCGGTCAAAATTTGATGGATCATATGCAGGTTCCCGTAGCCTATCATTGCAAGCAGCCGATCAGCCTGGTCGCCAAGGACGATCCGGCTCAAGTTAGCCTCTATCAAGAACGAAAAATGGGCCTGCTCACGTCCAACCTGGGCGAGTCCGGGGGATTCGTGCGGCTGGATCCGGACACGCGCTCGCCGGAACTTCAATATCACTTTGGACCCGATTGGTTCATCCGACACGGATTCGAAAGCCCCAAAGGACACGGTTTCACGATCCTTGCCGGCTTGGTCGCCACCAAGAGCAGCGGCGAACTCAAGCTGCGATCTGCTGATCCCTTTGCGCCACCATTGATAGACTTTGCCTGCTTGAGTCACGATGAAGATGTTGGCGTTTTGCTTGAAGGTGTCAAGTTGGGACGCCGGCTTGCTGCCACATTTGCTTTTGACCCTTACCGAGGCGAGGAATTTCTCCCAGGCGCTGATGTGGTCACCGACGAGGAGCTGATACAATACATTCGCGATTTCGCGACCACCATTTATCATCCCGCCTGTAGTTGTCGCATGGGCACCGACGCAATGTCCGTGGTCAACGATCGCTTGCAAGTGCATGGTATTCAAAACTTGCGGGTAGCCGATGCGTCAGTCATGCCAATCCTTATCAACGCCAATACCAATGCGCCCTGCATGATGATCGGCGAGAAAGCAGCCGATCTGATTCTCAGCGACGGATAATCAAATGAAACCGATCAAAAGCGATAAACCTCTGCTGCCTGGCGAGCCAACCACGGTTAAGCCAACCGGTCGCCCGCTGAGCCGGGCGACGCATCGTCTGTACGACAAGTGGGGTCGCTTTCAAGACTCGACTAATGAATTCTATACGACATTCAAGTACAGCCGCATTTCGGGCATTGGTAAGGCGCATGGCGTTACCCGGCGCGATCCTACCACCACACTGCGTATCGACGGCACTTATTACGTCTGGTACACGCGGCGCAAGACCGACAAGGACCGTGACCATCAAAACATGCCTCCCTTCCGTGAACAGACTTGGGATACACCTGTCTATGATTGGGATTTGGCTGAAATCTGGTACGCGACTTCGCGCGATGGCTTTACCTGGACGGAACAAGGTGTCGCCGTCCGCCGCGGACCGCGAGAAGCCTACGACGGTCGTTCGGTGTTTACGCCCGATGTGCTGATGACTAAAGACAAATTCTATCTCTATTATCAGGCGGTTGCTTACCCCTATACGCACCGGACGCGCAACACAATCGGCATGTCATGGGCGGATTCGCCAGACGGTCCCTGGCAGCGCGCCGAGGCGCCGGTGCTCACGCCGGGCAAAATGGGCAATTGGCTTGGCGACGACGATTCTGATGATGTGATTCGATACGGCGACTGGGATTGCCACAAAGTTCATGATCCCTTCATGTTGGTGCGCGACGGAAAGTATTGGCTCTACTATAAGGGCCAGCCGATGGGCTGGACGACAAAATATGCCCAGGGGATCGCTTGGGGCGTGGCCATTTCGGATGCGCCCGAAGGGCCATTTGTCAAGTCCGCTTTGAACCCCGTGACCAATAGCGGGCACGAAACCTGTCTCTTCCCTTACGGCGAAGGCGTCTTGGCCATTTGCGGGCACGACGGGCCGGAAAAGGACACCATTCAATACGCCCCGGATGGGCTCAACTTCGACGTGGTCGCGCATGTGAATCTTCCGCCTTTGGCGGCAGGTCCCTTCGCGCCGGACTCGTATGGCGATACCAAAGATGGCAAAGGTATCACTTGGGGTTTATCGCACATAGCAACCGAAGAACTAAAGGCAGGCAATTCCTACCTTGTTCGTTTTGATTGCAACCTGCGCCTGGATCTGGAGCGTTCAGGCTTCCGCAGGACGAACATACGTTATCCCGAGGACGTATTCTTTTCACCTGATATCGCGCTAAACGAGATGAACAAGCGTGCTCGCACCTACATCAACGAACCGGAACGCCCCGATGAAGCTCGACCATCGAGACCGTTAAGCAAGGCGACACAACGGGTTTTCAACACCTACGGCATTTACAATGACCAGCGGAGCGAGTTCTATTCAGCATTCAAATACTCGCGAATCACGGGCATCGGCAAGGAACGCGGCGTCACCAGGCGCGATCCATCAAAGGTGATCAAGGTCGCTGATCAATACTACGTGTGGTATTCGCGCCGGCAAACCGCTGAAGACTGGATGGGTATTGAAGCCGCCACCACGACCAGACCGGCCTGGGATTGGGATATGGCGGACATATGGTTTGCCAAGTCACCCGATGGATTCGATTGGGAGGAGCAAGGACCGGCCGTGCGACGCGGCGAAACAGGCAGCTACGACGATCGTGCCGTTTTCACACCGGATATCCTTGTCCATGACGGCAAATATTTTCTCTATTACCAGGTCATACAAGGCGTATGGAAGCATCGATCCGTTCACCAAATAGGCATGGCCTGGTCCGTTTCACCCGTGGGACCCTGGACCAAATGCGATCAACCGGTCTTGATGCCCGGGCGGCGTGGAGAATTGATCGGCAATGCGGACGATTCCGACGCCGTTAAGAGCTACGGCGACTGGGATTCTCACAAGCTACATGATCCCTTCGTACTGAACTACCGGGGGAAAATCTGGCTGTATTACAAGGGCGTTCAATTTGGGAAAGCATACCGACACGATCTGGGTATCGCGTGGGGAGTCGCCACCGCGGACGATCCCCACGGTCCTTTTGTAAAGTCCCCACTGAATCCAGTCACAAATAGCGGTCATGAGACATTTCTTTACCCCTTACGCGAAGGTATCGTCGCCATTACCAGTCTCGAAGGACCGGAAAAGAACACGGTGCAGTTCGCGCCGGATGGCTTGAACTTCGAGGTTGTAGGCAAAGTCTCGGTGCCACCGATCGCCGCCGGTCCCTATGTACCCGATGCTTTCGCGGACAGCGGAGACGGACGCGGCGTGACATGGGGACTATCGCATATCCATCATCAAAATGATGGTCGCATGGCCAATAGCTATCTGGTCCGTTTCGACTGCAATTTGAGCCTTGATAGCGACCGAGCGGGTTTTTATCGCGCCTGGAACTTCCGATTTCCCGAATCGGTCTACTTCAGCAAGGACTTCCGGCTGAATGACGAGATGAAAGTCGACGCGATCGCGCTCATGCGTCAAATCGACGAAGACACAGTTTACCTCGAATAGCGCCTGTACCAAGACGACGAGTAGAACCGAACCACAAGGTTAGGTGATCAAGGCTTCCGAGCGACCAGGCTGAACATCAGTGGAAAGTTTCTAGGCAGATGATCTGCCATGCCAAAGCGCCTGCCGCCCAGTTCGCTCATGCCGTCCATTGGCTTGAAGCCGTTGCAATGCGAGTATTCCCGAAAATCGGACAGCTCAAGACCTGCCGAGATCAGCGCCATTATTATGTCCGCCATGCCCCACAAGTATTCCACTCCGGGATGCGGATTGACAAAGTCCGTGACGCCATCTTGCAACTCGTCCGTCTCGCCTGTCTCGCCAGTCAAGGCGACATAATCGCCAATGCCCGACTCGAATTCGACAAAGGAACCGCCCATATAGTCATATCGCAATTCCCATTCTGCGTCGAACATGCCAAACGCGGGATGGAAGTCAATGAAGACAAAACGACCGCCGGCTTTCAAACATTGACTGATGCCCTTTCCCCAAGCGTCCAGATCCGACAACCAAACCAAGGCGCCATAAGATGAGAAAACCAGGTCATATTGGTTCTGGTTTTCCGCAAAGAAGTCGTAGATGTCTGCGCGGATGTACTCCGCGGCGATGCCACTTTCACGCGAAAGCTGTCGCGCGAAAGCTATCGCTTCGTCGCTGATGTCGACGCCGGTGACATTCACGCCCAGATGATTGGCGATGCTCAAAGTGTCCTGGCCACAATTGCACAGCAGGTGAAGCAGTGTCTTGCCGGCGATATCACCCAGCAGGCGTTTTTCTTCCTCAAACAGCGTATTGCCCCCGGACCGGAAAAAGGCAGCCTGATTGCCTTTGTGACTATTGTGCGCCTTGGTAGCTTCGTTCCAGGATAGGCGGTTGATTTCGTGATGGAGCTTATTCGGCATGAAGGTTTTCCCCCGAGGTCGTTTAATGCCCTGTATATGAATCGATCTTAGTCTTGCCGTCTGACGCTTGCAAGCGGCTTAATCTGGTGCGAGTCAGCCACGCGGATCGGATATCTCTGTCATCTGCAATAGTGATATGATAATGTTGCTCGCAAGACAAGATTGCAATAGCAATTGCGCGAGACGAAGGAAAATGAGCACCATACTGCGCAGCTATATTGATCCCGAAGAAAACCGCGTGGCAACGCGCAAGCTGCCAAGGCTCATGGTGGAAGGCTTGCTGCTGGGCGGCACCGGCCTGGGTGTGTTTGCCCTGATTTTCGAGATCGCTGCCGACGCGTTCAGTGTGGCCGCTTATCAAACGCTGTTGGCGATTCACGGCGCCAACGGCTACCACGATATCGCCATTCTCGCCTTTATCGTCCTTTCCGTCATGCTGTTCTTCGGGATCGTCCCCGCCTACTAGGCCGGCGCCTACATTCGGCCAACTGCCGGTGGCAGCGGTCCTCTTGTGGAAGCAATCGGACTCCAGCGGCTTCGCTGGTTATCCTGGCTGGGTACCAGCCTGTTTTTCCTTGACGCTGTTCTGACCATCATCATATCTTCGATCTCCGCAGCCGACGTGCTGATGCTGCTGTTTCCCGAGTTTGCGCCCTATCGCATACTGATCGCCGAGATGTTTGCCTTCTTCATCATTGCTGTACTGGTTTCGGTGGGACCCAAACGCGCCGTGCCATTGTTCTTGCTGGGCGGCGGCGCCTTCACCATATTCACGATGTTCGCCCTGACACTGGTCGGCTACAGCGCGCTTGCCAATCCGGAATGGTCTTTCCTGACGAGCGGCATCATTCATCGTCTGGAAGAAGCGAACGTTGTTGAGCACGTTGTGCGTGCTGTCGGCGATGTGCCCGCCGTCGGTTCCGTACTATTCTTCCAGTTTTTCTTCCGTTCCATGAGCAGCGCGATGCTGGGATTTTCCGGCTACGAAGTGATCCCTGCCAGCGGCAAACACGCCGCGCGCCCCAAGTGGAAGGTCATCAACACCGCACTGACGCTTGCTGCCATCTTTCTGATAGCGACAGGCGTCCTGCAACTCGCAGCGGCAAAATCCTGGGAAATTCCTTCGACTGAAGGGTATAGTACGCTGCTAATTGAATACGAAATTGTCGCCGCCCAGACCTTTGGACGAGGTGTGGACGTCGAAGACGCGAGCATTCGCTTAAGTGATCTTGGTGAGGCTGAGCAGATTTATGAACAACGCTTGGTTGAAGCGGAAGAGGAAGCCCTGCTTGGCGGGGAAAGCGCAAGACGCGATGTCATGGCACCGATCAATCGGGCGGGCGAAATCCAGGCGATAGCGTCTGACATTGCTACTGCACGAGCCCTGGAGCGAGCTCTAGCAGGTACGGATGGACAAGGAATCTTGTCGATCGCCGCGCTGCTGCTGGCGATCATACTGTTGCTGGCACAGGGAGGCGGTTATGTCGGTGGCGCGGCCGTCGCTGCCAATGCGGCTCGATTGGGGCGGCTGCCCGGTTTCTTCGCCAACGATCGCATCGGCATTGCCGTAATTTGGGGATTTTCAGCCGCAGGTATCCCTCTGATTCGAGAAGTTGTCGTTGTCGAGGCCTATTACGCTTTCGGTTTCGTCAGCGCGTTCATCCTCACCAGCACAACTGTCTTCTTCGTGCGTGATGATGCCTTGCTGGACCGCGGGATAGAGCCAGGTTCACCGGAGGCGCGCTCGCTGCGCTTTGCCGGGCTAAGAGGCATGATCGCCAGTTACATCATGGGCGCCGTGCTCATTACACAAAAAACCGACGCGCTTGGCGTGATTGTCGTCGTCTCAGTTTTGCTCACGCTCTTCCAGTTGTATTGCGCCTTTGGCGGCACAAGAAAAGATCCCGCGAAACTGCAAGAATATACACCTGCCCCCGATTCGAAACCAGATTATGAGAGTGGCATTCAACGAGCGCACGATAAGGCGCGGGTACGCGGAATCATCGACGGGGTTAACGCCTTGATGGAGGAAGGGGTTCTGGTCAAGTTCAACGTCGATCATCATCGGATTAAACGACTCATCACGCATGCATATAACCTGGCGCCTGATGCATTTCTCCAGCAAGTTGAAGAAGCGCAATACGATGATGATATTGCGCACGAACCAAGCCAGGACCTGGAAGCTACATACGACAAGTACTTCAACGCGCGCGACGAAATCCTGAACAGAATAGAGTCCTACTCGCATTACGGAATTTTCACGTTCATCGACAAGTACTATGCAAATTGGGTGAGCGAAGAGCATGGCCGAGACGCTGCCGAGGTGCAGCGGTCAATGATCAGCCTGCTATTCCCTATGACCGACGATGAGGCCGTATGGGATCAATATCAAGACTATGTCTGGGAGAAACAGCCGGAAGCGATCTGGCAGTTTTGCCGCCAGCGCTATTCCTGGGCGAAGGACCAGTGGCCAAACCTGAGTGGCCGCTTGACAACAATATGGACCCTGCAGGAAATGGGTTTGATTCCCGACGAGATCAATATCACCACGGTCGTTTCGGTAAATTCCCGCAACGACCTGCGAGAAGTAAGGATTCATACGCATGGACCGGATGAAGAGATCAAAGAACAAGAAGTACAGGAGGAAGACGAACCGCCTTCAGCAGAGTGACCGAAGAATACAGCATCCTTGCTTGCCGCTGTCCTGGTGTCTATAATTGAATTTAGGAGAACTTGAGGCAGTCGTTAGTAATGGAAAATCTGTCGCCATTGGCAACCCGCGCCCCGCAACTTAGCCAAAACCTTACGCCGCTGGACATCCGCGAGGCGGAGGCCATGCGCTTGCGCGCCAAGATCGTCGGTGTCTTAATACAACAAAGCCGCAAGGCGGCATCGCGATCAGTTGAAGATTGCGCCCGTCGTTTGCAAGTATTGCCGGAATTGGTTACTGATTGGGAATACGGAGATAACGTGCCAAGCCTGCCTCAATTGGAACTTTTGGCCAGCTATTTGAATGTGCCTGTTAGTATGTTTTGGCAAGAAAATGAGCCAAGGGAGTTTCAGGAAGAAGTCGCCGAGAACGACCAATTTGTGGCCTTGCGTCAGCGATTGCTCGGTGGCCTTTTGCGCGCTGCTCGAGATCCAATGGGGATCACTATTGAGCAGTTGAGTGAATTGACTGCGATCGACAAAAGCCTTCTACGTGAATATGAGTATGGAGAGCAGGTGATTCCGATGAACCATTTGCTTGTCCTGGCAAACTCCCTCGACCGAGATCTCGAGTACTTTCTGGAGAACGAACATAACTTGGACGCGGGAATTGAACCGGAAAACGCATCCTCCGCGGCGATGGCCAACACCGACGAACAACGTAGATTTGCCGACGACCAGAAGACGCAAGGCCTCATCAAGCTAGCGGTCGCTTTCAGCCAAATCCCAAGTGAAGAACTGCACAGGATCGCCGATGCCTTGATCGCGCTTTCCAGAGCGAAATCCGGCTACAACGGTGCCTGAACCACAGAGCATGGCAGACATCACAATGAATCGGCCGCAAGTTGTGACCGCCCGGTCGTAAGATGCCCCTACCCAGCACGACTGTTGCCAGGTTTCATCAGTTGCGGCTTTTCCTGCTAATTGTCGCTTTTATATCGAGCATCTATCTTTTGACATTTCGCGCTCGGATCGAATCCGGCGATACCCTGCGCGCGCTCGACGCGGTGACTAGTCAGTCGCGATATGGCGACTGGCTGATGGACGAATCCGCGTGGTTCAACCCACCGCTGCGGATTCGCAGATGGTTCGACCTTCCGCTAGGCAGCTATGACGTAGAAGAAAGACTGAACATTCAGCTAGCCATTCCCTTGCTTAAGCTCGCTGAATGGCTGCCACGCCTGGGAAATATTCACACCGTTTGGCTGCTCAACATTATCGTCGCTTCGCTGACTGTGGGCGTGATCTATCTATGTCTGCGCGCCTTTTCATATAACGACACTGTGTCGCTTATTGTCGCAGTGGGCGCCGGCGTCTCAAGCAATCTTTGGGCATACAGTCAAACGCTGTTCCGCGAACCGCTGGTGGCTTTCTTTCTGCTGCTTGCAGTGTATCTGATTCGCATATCGATGGACCGATCGGTTCTATTGCGAATTCTAGGTTTAGGCGCTGGATTGGTCGCGCTTTACCTGGCAACGGCGACCAAATCATCGGCGCTGGCCGCTTTGCCAGCGCTTGCCGTATTGGCGCTGCCGTCTCACAGCCGTCTGGAATCTGTTGTGATGCGCCGGCTTTCGCTCTTTTTTCTTGGGGTCCTCGTCATAACACTTTTCGCGCTGATGTTCAAAGAACCCGCGACCCTCGCGATACACAACTTTTATCCAGACCAGGACCCTTCCGACAGCTACTTCTCTTACGCCTTGCGCATATTCTTATTGAGCCCAGGCGGCAGCGTCTGGGGCACCTCGCCGCTTGTCCTGTTATCGATTGCCGGCGCCATTGTCTTATTGCGCGAAGGCAAACATCGACTTGTATGGACGATATGGCTGCTTACGATCGGCTACTCGATAGGACATGCCCTGCCCACTGGCGCGCATTGGTTTGGCGGGTTGAGTTGGCCGCCCCGTTTTCTAGTGCCAATCCTGCCAGTTCTCATGCTTGCGGCGGCGCCGATCGTGCAAATTGCGGAAAGACAACGCAGCAAGTTGCTCACGATAGTTGTCGTTGCAGTGATTTGCTACGGAGTCTGGATTCAATTCAGTGGCGTTTCGCTTAGCCTTGCACATTATACAGAAACCTTACCTCCGGAAGCCGAGGGCGTATCGGAATGGGAACCGGGATTGACACAGCCGCAGTTTTTTCGCTGGGTTCTTTTGCCGCAGCGCTGGGCGGATCTAGGTATTGATTTTATCTGGATTCGAGCTGGCGCGTATTGGTGGGGAATCTGCTACGTCTTATATAGCCTGCTTCTGCTATCTGTCATGAGGACAGTCGTTCGTCGCCCTGGCGGACGCCACAGGCGCCTGGCGCCGCTCCTGGTTTTGCTTTCCCTGCCTCTAACCATTTTGAATCTACAGTCGATATACGATCGAGATCCATTGACGCGTTCTCAGCGTCCCGCGTTGCATGACGTCATCGACGTTCTGGCCCAAGATGCCCGGGCCGGCGACATTTTGCTTTTGCAAAACAACCTTTATGGATCCTTCATCTTGAATCACCTGGATTCCGCTGTGCCACGACCTATTGTTCTGCCGGAAGCCTTGGCTCAGGCGGCCAGCGACAAACAAGCCGCCGAAGTTGTTTCGGACAATCCTAACGACTGGTTTGACGTTTTCACGATTCGCGCCTTGCATCATCTCGCCGCAAAGCACGACCGCCTCTTCCTGCTTGCCAATACCAACGCATACATGCCCTGGAGCTTTCGACCTTTCGAGCGATACCTGGCCTTGCACTACTATCCCTTGAGGGAGATCGAATTGGCTAACCCCTACGACACAGTTCGCTTGCTGGAATACAGCACACGATTCGCAGCGCCAAACCCAATGTCTATCTACTTCGCGGAAGACACGACAAATCTAGTATTCGGCGATAGCATCCAGCTTCGAGGATTCGTCATGCCTGGCGGCAATGTCCATCGCGCGGGCGAACCATTGGAAGTATCTCTTTTATGGCAAAGCAATCAGCCTGTCGATCATGACTATGCCGTAGCCTGGTTCGTCGCCGACCCGGATACTAGCCAGGTTGTGGTCCAAGGACAGGATACCCGGCATCAAGCCGGATTCGCGCCGACATCAACATGGCAACCCAGCGTACCTATTTGGGATAATCGCGCTCTGCGCCTGCCGCTGGATATGCCACCCGGCAGTTACGAAATCTGGATCGTCGTCTATCGGCACGATCCTGAAAGCGGCAATATCATTAGGCTACCTGTAATTGGCAATCCTGCAGACAACGCCAGTACTGTAGGCAGGTTGCCCGTAAGCATTCTTATCGAGTGACGATACATATTTCCTTTGGAAGCGTTCGTTCCAACGAAGCGATCCCCTATTCTGCAATTCTGTGGATTCGTATAGACTAGCAGTCAGACTTTGTCGCCGGCAACAGAGGGGATTGCATGTCTGCCGAGTTCGTCGTTGAAACTCCGATCAAGACCAATCACGCTAGCGCATTTCGATTCATAGTATCGCATATTCTACGGCATCCGATTGCAGCCATTCTGCTTGTGATCGGCGCCTTCAGTAATGCCTTTCTCGCTGGAGTAGTGCCAGGTTTGGTAGGCAAGGCCTTTGATGCCATCCTGCTGATGAACGAGGAAACTTCAAAGCTGGTACTCAACAGCGTTTTGCTTATCATCGCTTCACAGTCTCTGCGTTCGCTGCTGCAATTCGTGCGCAATTTCTCCGCCGAGGTATTTGCCCAACGCTTCGAGCGTGACATTCGTGACGAGCTTTATGCGAGCCTATTAGGCAAAAGCATGAGTTATCATGATATGCAGCCGGTCGGCGAGACCATGGCGCGCGTGACAAATGACGTTCGCGAAATGAATCTGATGATGAATCCCGGCATCAATTTGACGATTGGCGCCAACATGTTCCTGATCACGCCAGCCATCTATTCGCCGGGCATCCATCCAGAACTGATCCTAACCCCAATGCTCTTTATCGTGTCGCACATCTTGGTACAGATTTACTTTGTCAGGCGCTTGCACCCAATTGCGCAAGACGTTCGAGGCAGCTTTGGCCGGATGAACGCTCGACTAGCCGAGGCGCTAGAAGGTCTAGAAATCGTCAAAGGCGCCGCACAGGAAGCAAGCGAGGTCAAGACATTTGAAAGTCTTGCGGATCGAGTCCGAGACCGGTTCATAGACCAGGGTGAATTCGAAGCTCGCTATTTGTCGGTTTTGCTCTTCGGATTGACATTCGTGGCTGCTTTGATGCACGCTACGTCGCTATATCGTGCCGGCGAAATTGCTGAAGGCGGTGTGGTCGCTTTTCTCGGGTTAATCAACTTATTCATTTTTCCGGTTTTCATTTCTCTTTTTTCGACGTCGCGCATCGCGTCCGGCTATGCCAGCGCCGAGCGCATCTTGGAGATTCTCAAGTATAGAACCAAGCTGGATCGAAACCCCCTTGGATTCAGTGGAAACGTTAGCGGCGCTATTCGCTTCGAGGATGTCGACTTCACTTACGGCGGAGAAGACATCCTGCGGAATATTTCGTTCTCGATTAAGCCGGGACAAACAGTTGCTATCGTAGGCCAAACCGGTTCCGGCAAGAGCACGCTCAGCAAATTGATTAACCGAATCTATGACGTCAGCGGTGGTCGCATCCTGGTCGATGGCGTTGATCTGCGAGATTGGAACCTGCAAGAACTGCGCTCTCAGATCAGTATTATCGAGCAGGACATTTTTCTATTCAGCCGCACGGTTGCTGAAAATATCGCATTTGGCATGGACGATGTCGATATGACTCGCATCGTCGATTCAGCAAAAGCGGCGCAAGCCCACGAGTTCATTACTTCCTTCCCAGCGGGATACGATACCGTGATCGGGCAGCGCGGGATGACGCTAAGCGGTGGACAACGTCAGCGATTGGCGCTGGCGCGCGCCTTTCAGACGGATCCGCCGATTCTCATCCTGGACGACAGCACAAGCGCAATTGACAGCGCCACTGAAGACAAGATTCAGCGAGCGATTTGGTCGGCGGCAAGCGGTCGCACGACGCTTCTCATCACGCATCGCCTGTCGCAGATTCGTTGGGCCGATCATATTGTCGTTCTGCGCAAAGGGCAGATTGTCGCGCAAGGCAGTCACGAGCATCTAATGAAGACGTCGCAGTCTTATCGTCATATTTTTGATCGCTATCACGAAGATCCAGCGCGCCTGGGCCGGGCAGGGGATTGACATGGCAGCAGTTTTTGGTGGTCTTCAAGGCGATTCTTTCGACAGGCAGTATTCCGATGTCTACCTGTTCAAGCGCATTGGCGATTATCTGAAGCAGCACAAACGGCTGATTCTGTTGGCTCTGCTGGGATTTCTCCTTGTCGGTGGGTCGCGCGCGGTTCGTCCAGTCATCATCAGCGTCGCTGTTGATGGACTGGTCAGCAGCAGCGATGTCATGGGGTTTCTATTCGTTGTGCTGGCTGTGATCGCTATTGGCGAGTATGTCTGCAATTATGGCAGGCGGAGATTCACAGTCGACGTGATCGGAAAGATCGTGTCAGAGATGCGCAAAGACGCCTTTGCGGCCGCAATCGATCGCGATCTCGCCTTTTATGACCGGCACAAAACCGGCACTGTCGTCAGCCGCATCACTAGCGATACACAAGAATTCGGCGACGTCATGCTGCTGGGAAGCGAAGTCATTTCGCAATTTATTTCGGTCGTTATTCTGTTTCTTGCGCTGCTCACATACTCCGTCGAATTGACCATCGTTTTACTGCTGACCATGCCCATGGTGGTCGTCGCTTCTCTGCTTTTCCGTTACCTGGCGCGCATTGTCACACGCCAAGGCGCGCGCGCCATGGCCGTCGTAAACGACAATATTCAAGAAAGCGTCAGCGGTATCAGCGTTGCCAAGAACTTTCGTCAGGAGCAAATGATCTATAGCGAGTTTACTTTGGTGAACAACCTGAGTTACGGCATCAATCTGCGTAAGGGCTTCGTGATGTCGTTGGTTTTCCCAACACTGGGCGTGCTCTCCGCGATCGCTCTGTCGATCATCGTCTGGTTCGGCGCGGATTCCGTCATCGGCGGAGCCATTAGCGCGGGCGCCTGGTTCCTTTTCATTCAAGGTGTCGATCGATTTTGGTATCCGTTTATGAACCTGGCGTCCTTTTGGAGCCAGTTTCAGCAAGGTCTCAGCGCTGCCGAACGCATCTTTGCATTGATCGACGCGGAAAACACGGTCGTACAAACCGACAGCGTCGAAGTCGATGAGCTTGCAGGGTATATCGAATTCGCTAAGGTCACCTTTTCTTATAATCGCGGAGAATCGATTCTGAGAGATTTTGACCTGGAAATCAAGCCGGGCGAAAACGTCGCATTTGTGGGCCATACCGGCGCGGGCAAAAGCTCCATTGCCAAGCTCATAACCCGATATTATGAATTCCAGAACGGCACAATCAGGATTGATGGCAAGGACATACGCTCGCTCGATCTGAAATCCTACCGATCCAAGCTAGGGATCGTTCCGCAGCAGCCCTTCCTCTTCAGCGGAACCATCCTGGATAACATTCGTTACGGCTATCGAGAGGCGACGTTAGACGATATCAATGCTATCGCCCTTAGCATTGGCAAAGGCGAATGGCTTGATAGCATGCCAGACGGTTTGGAAACCGATGTCGGTGAACGCGGCGCTCGTTTAAGTATGGGGCAACGTCAGTTGGTCAGCCTATTGCGTGTGCTTGTACAGAAACCCGCCATATTCATTCTGGATGAGGCAACAGCAAGCATTGACCCGTTCACGGAGTCGCAAATTCAGGATGCGATTGACCTCATTCTTTCGCGTTCCACTTCGATTCTGATCGCCCATCGACTGAGTACGGTCCGTAGCGCCGACCGGATCATAGTCCTGCGCGACGGGGAAATCATTGAAACGGGCGATCATGAAGATCTAATAGAACTGAATGGCCACTATGCGGATCTGTACAACACCTATTTTCGGCATCAATCGCTGGATTATGTCGAGAATGCCAGAGAAATGTTCGCCAAAGCGGGAGGCTGAGAACACGATTCATGTCTGATACCAGACGCTTATCAAACGCCTATGCGCGATCAAGGACGAACGACTAGTATTCTCTTGTACCAATGTCACACGGCACTCACTCCATCGTTCGCAATGATCCGTTCAAGCAAGAATCTATCCATATCGCTGACCGGAGTATAATGAGTCCATGCGAGCACAATTGCAGGCTTTTACGCGCCCGGTCTTGCCCTTGATTGACCGACTCCAGGATTACGCGAGCCGGGTTATCAAGCTGGTCGCGCAGGCGTGGAAGTGGTTGAATAGCCTGGACATTCCGCTTAATCCTTTGCAGTGGATTCTGCTCCTATACGTCATTTTCGGCTTAGGATATACGGCGGCAACCCCCGCATTTGAAGCAAATGATGAATTGTGGCACTTCGGCTTCGTGCAGTATCTGCGCGAGACTGGCAACCTGCCGATACAGGTTTTCGACGGAAACGAGACTGTTTATGCCCATCATGGCAGTCAGCCGCCGCTCTATTACGCTGCGATGGCGTTGCTTACCTCACCTTTCGACATCGATGACATCGATGAGTATCGCCGTCTCAATCCTCATGTAAGGACTGGCCAGCCGAATGCCTTCGGCAACAAGAACCTGATTGTGCACGAAGACTCTTTGTCATTTTTTCAAGGTACTGGGCTGGTTGTGCTTCTGGTTCGGCTATTTGGGCTCGCGCTTGGAGCGGGAACCGTCGTCCTGGTATACAAGATCAGCGAATTCATCGCCCCACAACGCCCGACGGTGGCGTTTGTTGCAGCTGCGCTGACAGGCCTCAACCCAATGTTCATTTTTGTCAGCGCGTCGGTAAGCAATGACTCGTTGGCGATGATCCTTAACGGCGGGCTGATACTGCTAATGTTACGGTGCCTGCGAGACGGCTTTCGCTTAAAACAAAGCCTGCTTATAGCCCTGCTTTTTGCCCTGACAAGTATTACCAAAGTGACGTCGTTGGTTCTATTGCCAGTGCTTCTCCTCGCTGGCGGGTTGGCGCTGTTTCGGACACGCGATCGACGAGGCGTCGTGACCTATTTTCTTAGCCTCCTAGTTTTCTGGCTTCTGATTGCCGCCTGGTGGTATTTGCGCAATTTGCAGCTATACAGCGAACCCTTCGGCATGATGACCATGGCGAACATCGCGGGTCCGCGTGGCATTACATTCGGTCTGGTCAATCTGTTCTCTGAATTCCAGCAGTTCCGCATGTCCTATTGGGGTCTGTTTGGCGCGCTCAATATTCAACTCACCGCCATATTTTACTTGCTGCTGGATTTGATGACATTCTTAAGCTTCGTCGGCTGTATGTTCTTGATTCTGCAACTCCTCGCCATCAGCGACTTCGCTTACGCTCGCTATGAACTGACACATTTGATGATCCTCTTGATTGTGGTCATCCTGCTCTGGATTGGCGTACTCTATTGGAGCACTTTGACCCGTACGTCTGACGGCCGTATACTTTTCCCTTTAATCGCAGCCATAAGCCCCGTTCTCGCAGTGGGCTTTGTCGAGATGATCTGGTGGATCGTCTTTTCTTTACGCCCACCCAATCTGGAATTTGTGCGGGCGGGCGATGCCGTTCCCAAAGAACTGTTGCACGAGACCATGGTCTGGCAATTGCGAATTCTGGGGCTAGCCGCCATGTTGGCGCCCGTTACCGTTATCGCCGGGCAATACGCCTTGCCGGAGCCCATGACTGATATTCCCGACAACGCACGCCCGGTTTACGCCGAGTTTGGCGACGTCGCATTGATCGCTTACGAACGTCTGGACAGGCGCTACAGCCCGGGAGACAAGGTCGGAATAAAACTGTACTGGAAGGTTCTTAATCAGTCTGAAAAAGACAATAGCGTCTTCCTAACCTTTGTTGACGACAACAAGCAGGAAATCGGCCACTACGCCAGTTATCCCGGTGCGGGAGCCTTACGTACCTCACGCTGGAATCAAGGCGCAATCTACGCCGATGAATATTTGATTTCAATCCACAGCGCGGCTACTGGCAGGTATCCCTTCGACCTTCACGTCGAATGGGAACACCTCGAGAGTGACAATTCAATCACCGCCACCAGCGCCGAGGGCGAAGATATTTTTCCGGTCTTATTAGACATTGGCGCAGTTGTAAGCGCAAGACTGCAGGAAACAGTCGGCGGATACATCGAGATACCTGCGGATGACCAGCCAAACTTCGACGAGTCTATACGTCTACAGCGCTATCTGGTTGATACCGACCTAAACGAACTCGTTCTGCATTGGAAAGCCGAAGCAGCCCCGGCCGAGAGCTATACAGTCTTTGTCCACACGTTGGATGAAAAGGGCAACATCATTGCACAGGCGGACGCGTCTCCTCGATTGCCAACAAAATACTGGCGCTGGGGAGAGACATATTTGACCTACCATCGGCTGCCGGAAGAACTGCCGTTGCTCGAACATACGATCAGCGTCGGCTGGTATATCAACGACGGCTTGAGCTACCCGAAAACACAGTTTCGCCATGAGGTTGAAGGCGAAACCGAAGAAGATCCAACTGAAGAAGTATTTCTGGATTCCTTTGTCGTTCCCTGGGACATCCTGATCGAGAGCATCCGCTTGACCGAAGAAGCCAAAGCGACTGCTCAAGCAGGCGACGCTGACGATGCTGCGGCTGAGGAATCGACGGTCGAGCCAGCGACTCCCGTCGCAATTGACGCCAGCGATGACAGCTACTAGCTGCTCTGGACAAGGGCAATATCGGCCGACTGTCCGGCGGGATTGCCCAATTCGTCCAATACGTCTGCGTTGAAAAACTGCCCTTCGCTTCTTCCACTTCCCAGGGTGTACATCGCCACCTTGAGGGTCGTTGCGGAAGCATCAATGTCGAGAGGTCCCCAAGTCAGCAAACGGTCACCCGCGCACCAATGTCGCCCGTGCCAGAAACGACCGTCCCACTGCGCCAACCGTTTTCCCTCGGCATCGTATAGTTGCGCGCCATATTGGTAATCCATGCCGACACGGCGACCGGGCAAGCGCCATTCCAGCATGACCTCGCCCTCGCGCAGGCTGAATCCGGTTAGCTGTACCCCATTTGAAAACGACACGGGATTGACGTTCTGTACGCTTGGTCCTTGCCAGTCGGGAGCCTCGTACCAATCAAAAACAGTATAGCCGCGATCGCCCTCGCGCGTGGAAAAGACTTCCGGATCAGCGTTCGCGTAGAGACTATTCCTGGGCTCTATCGGGGCATCGGGCGCGACCACGACTGTGAAAGCATGATCGGGGAAAACAGCAAAACCCTGCGGGATCAGCGTACGTACGCAGCCAACGTCATCCCACAACAGGGTGTCCCAGACAGCCACTTCGTGGTGAAGATTCCAGGACATGCCTTGGCTAATGATCAGGACATCGTCGGCTTGCCGCAGGCGATCTCGCAATGGCAGCAGCTTGCTCAAAGGCACTGTAAATCCGGGATAATCGACTTGCTCTCGCTCAACATAGTCCAATGCGACATGCCATTGCAAAAACTGCTGCCCCAAAAGGAGCGCCAAAGCTGCCCAGATCAGTCGCTTGCCGATCCTCTTAGCGTTCAAGCGTTGAAGAATCGTGTCGAGTCCGAACCCTGTCATCAGCGCAAGCGCCGGGATCGACGGGATCAGATAGTGAACATAGGTAGGGGTCCAGCCGGGGACAAGCAGCAGCACTGGCAAGAATGCCCATAGCGCAATAAGGACGCTCACTTTGCGTGAGTGCCGGTAGCAGGCAATCAGGCCCAATCCGGCCAAGAAAACCAGAACAAAGTTTGCCTGCCAGAACCTTGGGTAGTGACTGACAAGTTGCTCTGTTTGAGATGGCACCAGCCAATCTTCGAGCCCGGTGCCCGAAGCCAGTCTGATCGCATCGGCGATCGGAGCCGCATCGATTTCTATGCCTGCAGGGGCTGAACGACCAATGGCATCAGATACGCGGTAGGGATCGCGATTGAGCGTGTCAGCCAAACCAATAGCATAAGGCAAAAGGACCAGAACCGACAGAAACATGGCCGTCGCCGCAGCACGGGCGATTATCCGCCGACGTCCCACCCACAGTACCAGGATAACCAAAGGCAGAAGTGACCAGGCGGCGAAGTGAATCTGGAACGCAATAAGCAACAGGGGTACACCCATGGCCTGCGCCAGAAACTCTTCGCGACGAGAAGGTCCTGGCGCCCGTCTCTGCCAAAAACCATAACCCAGCAAGATTAATCCCAACAAGATTAATCCCAACAAGATAAAGGGTGTGTGCAGTTCTTGCGCCCACAGTTTCCGGCTGTAGAGTACCGCCCAAGGGTTTATGGCATAGATTAACCCAGCGACAAACGCGACTCGGGCGTTCGTAAACATATACGCCAACAGCCACAGCAATCCGACGCCAATTACGTTTAGCAACATCACAAATTGAATGGCGAAAACGGGATCAGCCTTGATGGCAAAGGGTATTGCCAGCAAGTATACGCTTGCCGGCGAGTTAGGGATGCCGGTCGATGAAAGTATCCCGGTCAGCGGCAAGCGCATCCCGTCGGCGGTTTGCATCGCCAGAGTCGCCAGCATGGCGTCATCATGATAGTACTCGACGAGGTCGCTGCGTCCGAATCGCATAACGGCGGCAAGCAACAATATCAACAGGACTTGCAGTGCCTCACGGCGATTAAACAGACTCATGACTCGCAAGCGGCGTACTCCCGTGGCCGGACCCATTCTTTTGCCAGTCTATGCCATTTCATGCATTCACAGCGCACTCGCCAATTCATAGATCAAACATGCCGTTTGTTCGGTGTGTGACGGACTGGTCAAGCCCAGGCGCGAAACCGCTGGCAAAAGGTCGAACTGGTACGCAGCGTGCATGCCGTCCGATCTGCGCTGGAAAATGCGGCAAAGATGACGCTCAACTTGGCGCTTGACCTCGCCTCAGATTTTCGCCCTAATCCTCACTCCTGCAAGCGCGTATGACTTTCGGCGAGAAGTTCGCGCCGGCAATGGCAGAAATCTGCTCGTATGAGTTCGCCCTGCCAGCGCAACAGACAATCCGTATTAGAGGGCGCGCTAGAGCTGTTGGACTCGCCTCTGCTGACCAAGGCAATTATGCGAAAACTGGATGAACAGGGCGATAGGGATGGTTCCGTTCGCCGCGACGAAGGGCTGCCAAGGGCACGATTTCATCTGTTTTACGCTTATTCGTCTCAGCATGAGGTATCCCAAATCTGCTTCATGGCCCGACACAGATTGCCGAGCGTGTCGGGAATCAACCGTGTATTAGCTACGCTGCTCATGAAATTGGCATCGCCTTCCCAGCGCGGCACAACATGGAAGTGATAGTGCGCGGCGATACCCGCCCCCGCTGCCGCGCCGATATTGGCGCCAATGTTAAAGCCGGATGGATTGGCGAGCTCCCTAATTACCTTCATGGATCGATTCGTCATGACGACCAGGTCGCTCAAGGACTCCATGTCCATGTCTTCCTGGGAAGGGACGTGCATATACGGGACAATCATGACGTGCCCGTAGTTGTAAGGATATTTGTTTAAGGCCACATAGGTATGGCTGGAACGGGAAAGGACAAGATCATCTCCGTTTCCTTCGGAACATGCCGCCATCGTGCAGAATATGCAGCCCTCATCGAGATCGCGATCGCGTTTGATGTAATCCATGCGCCACGGCGTCCAAAGGTTGTTCAATTCTCGTCCACCCTGCCCAACAAAATTGCGTGTGGCCCGTAAACCGGGCAACTATTAGATACCACTATGGTTTCGCATCATTGTGATGAATCTATTCTAACGGCGTATCTTATTCTGATACAATGCGCAGAATACAAGCGCAAGCAAAGGACTTCATGACGTTATCTGAAGCGATCTTGACGAGCCGTCTGAATCGGCCATTCAAATATTTCGAATCGATCGGCAGCACAAACGATGTTGCCAAGTCTTGGCTGGAAACAGGCGCTCCCGACGGTGCGGTGGTCGTCGCCAACCAACAGACACACGGACGCGGCCGCAAGGGACGCGCCTGGCAAACACCGCCTGATGTCGCCCTGGCTGTGTCGGTCATTCTCCGGCCTCCGGCGCGTCTCGTTTGGCAGGTCAATCTGTTGGGCGCCCTCGCCGTCTATGACTTGGCGGCGGAGCTTGGCTGTACGGAAGTTGGGATTAAATGGCCTAACGATATTCAGGCATACGGAAAGAAATTTGCGGGCATCTTGCCCGAAGTCGTATGGCACGGACCAGAGGCGCTGGGCGTCGTTTTGGGCATCGGACTCAACGTGCGAATCGACTTCAATGGCACAGAACTCTCGGACTCTGCAACCAGCCTGCAGAGTGTCGCCCACAGTCAACTAGATCGCGCCGACTTGCTGCAATCGTTATTGCGATTTATCGACTACTGGTATTCACATATTGACGATGACATTCTGTTCGCAAGTTGGAAACGACGCCTTGGCACGCTTGGCAAGCGCATAAGCGTTGAAGACGTGTTTGGTGTCGCGACTGATGTAAAGCCGGATGGCAGCCTGCTTATACGCGATGATTTCGGTGTGCTACAAAATATCCAGGCGGGAGACGTTTTTGTCGTTGATATTCCAGGAGAAGGCGCATGAGCCGCATTCGCCTGGAATGGAACGTCGAATCACATAAGATCGACAAGTCCGACAGCGAAGATCCAATTGCGAAACGGGCGCGTCGCCGTCGTGCGCTGCGCCTCATCATGTTAATCGGCATAGTCCTCGCGCTGCTGACTTCGGGCGTCCTGGTCGTAAGGCAACGACTCCTTGATGTACAGGGGCAGCTTGAGCAATTGCTTCAAGAAACGGTTCGGGCCGAGACGGCAGCGATACGGATCGGGGACATCCACACTTTTCTCGCTCTACAGGACAGTACGAGTCAAGCTTGGCGGCAGCAGCAACAGTCTAACTTTCGTGAATACGGCGATATCAAAGCACGGCAAGACGTCGACCTGACCGGTACGATTCTCGACTTGGAAATAGACGGACAGCGCGGTCGTGTTGTTGTTGAGGAAATCATCAACGGCGTAAGGTTCGCGCAAGTCTGGTTCTATCGCAACACGGGGAATGGTTGGCACCATGTTGCGCCCGATTTCTCGTTCTGGGGCGAGGAACGCACGCTCGAAACCGGTGTAGTGAGGATCCGCTATTTCGACCTGGACGAGCGCTTTGCCCAAGCGGTTAGCGAAGCTGTCAGCGGCTGGATACGCCGCGGATGCGAGATACTTGGCTGTGTTGCAACGCCAAGTTTATCGATCGCGGTCGTCAACGACTCGGCACAGCCGGTATCCTGGGCAAGTGACGGCACGACAACCCTACAAATATTGTCTCCATCCGGCGGACGTATATCCGTTGATTCTCCCTTTGACCAGAACTTGCAACTTCTTGTCGCTGAGTTGCTGGCGGATCATTTGATCAATCACCGTACAAATGGACTACAGATCGTTTATCCGCATGACGCGGTATATTTGCGTCTATCCTTGGCTGCATATCTGATCAACGTATTCCTGGATGTGGACGGTGGCGAATCGCTTGTAGAGTCGTTGGCATTAATGTACGGAGAGGCAAAAGTGGCGGAGTTGGTCGACCATCTTGTCCCAGCCGCCAGCATGGCCGTGCTGCAGCAAATCATCGGCCAGCCCTTGACGGAAGCGAATCTGGATTGGCGCGACTTTGTCAAATGGCGACTAAACATCGAAACGGATTTGATAGAGAACGGCGCCGAAAGCGATTGGTTAAGCTTATACGATACCGCGGATGAAGACGTTTGGCAGATGGCATATCAACGCTATCAGACCAAGACACAGGCTCGCGTTCGCGACGTTCTCGATCAAGAGATTTGGCACTCGCCCGATGGCTCACCACAACTGCGGGTGACAGTAATTGCGGTTGCCGGCGAAACTGTAGAAGAACAGGTTGTGCACTTCACTTTGGTGGATGGCGTTTGGAAGCGAGCCAATTGAAGAGGCTGCGATCAGAAATCGCAGCCCTCGTCTAAATATAGTTGCCTATTAGACTTGCCGCGGCAAATTGACGCCGTGTCAATCACCTATTCGTCGTCATTCATACCCATGGCGTTGTCCCGCAAGACCACGAGGAACGCCAGTACATGGCCAAATATGATGTGTCCGTAGAAGTTGGGTCCGATGGACAATTGCAAAGGATCAGCCTGGGCGATAATCGGCATGACGATGTTCCCGCCAACGATCCACCAGATCAAACCGTAGATCAAGCCGCCCACGGCAATGTTCATTAGCGGATTGCCCAAATCCACCCTGTCTATGACAAATCCCGTATAAACGGCGCCAATAACCGCACTGATTATGATATGCAGAATGAACCCGATAAATGCGCCCGAGCCAATCATGCCGCCTACCATATCTAACATGCCGTTGCCCATCATCATGCCGCCTTCCGGATCGGCACTTGGCACCACTCCTGCCCCGACATACCCTAGGAAAACGTACCCGGCGATTATTCCCGGTATGATCCCCCTTTTCATTTTGTCGCTGTCCATGTTTTTCCTCCTCGTAATACCTAAGTGCTTATTGGTTTGATCTGCAAGCAGCACGCATTGCAGACAGAGCAACAAATACAGCGATTCTTTGTTGCTTTTGTACAACATTTTATCCCTTTCAGGTTGCCAATGCAAGCGCAGTTCGGCGCAAATTGTTTCGTTTTTCGAAACGATTGCTTGGCGCCTCTCAAGAATTAAGGTGAATTTGTGTATTGCTACCAATAAACTGAGTTCACGTTTTCTCAAGCGCGCGCTACGCTGCTAGCTGCTGCAAACAAGCTCACAAAAAGCCAAAAACTTGCGAGCGCTGTTCTGAAGTTCGATTCAATTCTCGAGGCGCCTGACCATATCGACGCAACAGCGATCGCGCAACATGACTTTGTCCCTGCGTGGAAGTAGTATGGCACACGCAAACATGCTATAATACATGTCAATAATGGCGTTGGCGCAACAATGTCGCGACCGCGGCTTACGGACCACGTGAATCGACCGTCGAAAGCGATTCAAATGAACCATAAGCGCTATCTTGTCCTACATTTGCGGTCAATCCAAAGTTCGTGCGTAGTCGCGCGGAAGATGCCTGAAAGACTTTGTGAGTTGCTAAAGGAGTCATGTGCAAATCAGTATTCTGGTTTAGCCACATTCTATGGACATAATCGACTCAGATTTGCCAGAAGATAGCGCGGGAAACATTCGCACGATCACGATCAACGAAGAGATGCGTGGCAGTTATCTCAACTATGCCATGAGCGTGATCGTAGCGCGCGCGCTCCCCGACGCGCGTGACGGTCTGAAGCCCGTTCACCGGCGCATTCTTTACGCCATGTACGATATGGGGCTGCGTCCCGGTACAGCATACAAAAAGAGCGCCCGCCTTGTTGGCGAGGTATTGGGCAAATATCACCCGCACGGGGATCAAGCGGTTTACGATGCCATGGCGCGAATGGCGCAGGACTTTTCATTGCGCTATCCACTGGTAGATGGCCAAGGCAACTTTGGCAGTCAGGACGGAGACAAGCCTGCCGCAATGCGCTATACCGAGGCGCGCATGGCCAATATCGCCGGCGAGATGTTGACGGACATCAACATGAATACCGTGGCATTCGCGGAAAATTATGACGGAACCCAAGAGGAACCAACGGTTCTTCCCGCTCGATTGCCCAACTTGCTGCTGAATGGCACCAGTGGAATCGCGGTGGGAATGGCGACCAACATTCCGCCACATAACCTTAGAGAATTAACTGGAGCCATCACTTTCCTGATCGACAACTTCGACAACGTTGCCGACGTGACTGTTGATGACCTTATGAAGTTTATCAAGGGTCCGGACTTCCCCACCGGCGCCACGATAGTTGTTGGTGAAGATCTGACAGATGCTTATGCCACCGGCAAAGGACGCGTCGCCGTCCGATCAACCGTCGATATCGAAGAGGGAGCCGGGGAAAGCAAGCATCTCGTATTCACTTCGATTCCCTACCAGGTAAGCAAGTCCGCCATCATAGAGCGGATTGTGGCCTTGGTACGCGAAGGACGCATTGAAGCTATTCGCGACTTGCGCGACGAATCTGATCGTCAAGGTTTGCGCCTGGTCGTTGAGTTGAAGAGCCACGCGCAACCTCAGCGTGTCATTAATCAGCTATACAAATATACGCAATTGCAAAGTGTATACAGCATTCAGATGCTGGCGCTGGTTAACGGTGAACCGCGAACCCTGAGCTTGAAGCGTTCGCTGAAGATTTATGTCGATCATCGTTATGACGTCATTGTCCGGAGATCCGAATACGATTTGCAGCGGCAGCGCGCCCGCGCCCATGTTTTAACCGGTCTATTGAAGGCAGTAGCAAACATTGACCAGGTCATTCAAACGATCCGCAGTTCTTCCGATGTAGAAAACGCGCGACAACAATTAATGGCGAACTTCGAACTGGATGAGATCCAGGCCAACGCTATCCTCGACATGCAGTTGCGGCGCCTGGCCGCCTTGGAAAGGCAAAAGCTGCAAGATGAATATGACACAGTACAGGCACGTGTTGAATACCTTGTAGATCTGCTTGGATCGCCTCGTAAGATCCTGGCGCTGATCCGCGAAGACGTTGCCGAAATCGCCGAAAAATACGGCGACGAGCGTAAATCCGCGGTCATGTATGGCGTTGTCGATCTTGAGGAGGGTGATCTATATCGTCGGGAAAACGTGGTGATCTCGCTGACTGAGCAGGGTTATATCAAACGGGTCGCGGCTCGCCATTATCGGTCGCAACGGCGTGGCGGCAAAGGCATGCGCGGCATGGCGATCAAAGACAATGATACCTTGAAAAACGTCTTCTTTGCGCATAGCCACGATATGATCCTGTTCTTCAGCAACAAGGGCAAGGTGTACTCGCGAAGAGCTTATGATATACCGGAAACTCTAAGAGAAAGGCGTGGTCTGTTAATTCAGAGCTTCTTGCCACTTGAAGGAGACGAAAAGATCTCCGTGGTTCTCGCTGTTCCCGACGATGTTTTAGAGCTCGAGGAAGGCTACTTTGTACTGGCGACTAGCAAGGGGCGTGTGAAAAGAGTCGCATTCAGCGAATTCAGTTACGTGCGCCCCAGTGGATTAATGGCGATTCAGTTTAATGAGGGAGATAGCTTGCGCTCCGTGAAGTGGACCAATGGCGATCAGGATATTGTCATGGCTTCGGTAAACGGCCAGTGCATTCGCTTCAAAGCGGAAGAAGTGCGTGTGATGGGCCGTCAAGCGTATGGCGTGATCGGGATGCGCTTAAGAGAGGATGACGAGATCGCCGGTATGGATATCTTGACGGGTGAACACAGTCATTTGCTCGTCGTCACCCGCAATGGGTATGGCAAACGGACGTTGATTTCTACAGATGACAATAGCGACAGTGTAGAAGACAGAGTTCACTACAAGGCGCAAAGGCGTTATGGACTCGGGGTGCGAACATTGAAGCGAAACGAGCGCACCGGGCCGGTTGTGGACATGCGCTGCATACGCGAAGAGGACGAAATTGTCCTGATCTCCAAAAAGGGAATCGTGCTACAAACCCGCTTGTCCGAGATTCGCGAAACCGGACGCAATACACAGGGCGTAACCTTGATGAACATTGAGCAAGACGACGCGGTTGCCGGCATCGCCATCATGCGAGACGATGATGAAGACGAGCAAGATTCGCTGTTGTCCGGCAATGAAGACAGCGGCTCCCGGCGGAACGGCAACGAAGACGGAAACCACTAGGTACGTTTGTCGGCCGGAGCAACTGTTCTAAGCGCAGTTCGTCCGTGCACGCGCACACCACATTGTGGTCCGACTCAAAAGGCCCAAATCAAAAAGGGGCGGCGCCCATTGGCGCCACCCCTTCATTTTCCGGTTGGCGGATTTGATGCGGTTTACTCTTCTTCGCCCTCTTCTTCTTCGGATTCGTCGTCCGTTTCTTCGCCTTCTTCACCCTCAAGTTCTTCCAGGTCCGCTTCGGCACGGGCAGCCGGAGGCTGTACGATTTTTGCGAGCATTTCATTGGGATCGCTGTGAACGGTGACATTTACACCGAAAACCAGATCCCCAACCAGCACCTCCGAGCCAAGCTCGGTCAATAGCGAAAGGTCGATGACAATACGGTCGCGGATGTCGTCTGGATAAACTTCCAGGGTCAGCGAGCTTCTGCCAGTGATCAGAATCCCCTCTCGCGCAACTACGACTGGGCTACGCCCCTCCATAATAATCGGCACTTCCACACGGATACGTTGGGTGGCATCTACTGCCAGGAAGTCAACATGCAATATGTCGCCACGAACCACATCCCTTTGTACTTCGCGCGCAAGCGAAGGATAGGCCTTGCCGTCAACGACGATATCAATCAGATTGGTTCCTCCCGCATTCATCAAAGTAACCTCTATTGCGCGATATGGGAATTGCACGGATATCGGGTCATTGCTGGGACCGTACACAATACCTGGAACGAAGCCTTGTTTGCGCAAGCCGCGGTTCTTTTTGCCTTGAATTTTTCGGACTTCGGCAGCCAACTCAAATTCTGCCATAATTAACTTCTCCTTCAGTTCCTGAATTTCCGAGGCTTGATCCTCGGTCGATCTGTCGATTGCTATGGGGACAAAAGCCCGCCCATTCTATACGCTCCGCTTCAATGGGTCAATGCCCTTCAATCTACAAAACGCCCACCGTCCGGTGGGCGCCGTCGTAACAAGCGGGTAACGGGACTCGAACCCGTGACCTACTGCTTGGGAAGCAGGCGCTCTACCAACTGAGCTATACCCGCGCATTGCTGACATTATAAAAAACGAGGCTCCAGGCGTCAAGTCGCCATGATATAGTATTGCGACAGAGTGGAGCGAGGCGCATACGCAATAAGCGTATCGAAGTTGGGTATTCGATACCATCATTTGCCCACGGACGAGTGAAGCGCATTGGATCAAAAACATGCGCCACGTCCGTATGCACAATAAATTGATTGAACGACAATAGAGAGATGGTTGGCATAGCGTCGTCGGTATAGTCAAGCAGTCGTTTGGCGCCCGACCGAAACGGCTGCGATGCTGAACATTCGGTCCGCGGTGGAGACAATATTTCGTTGAAAAACCTGCAGCCTGGAATAAGGACTGTTGCCGGCATTGTGGCTGGTTCCACAATTGCTCTGCTGTTGATTAGTCGCGTCGATCTGGAAGCTCTCTTGTCGACCCTGCGAAGCGCAGACTATAGGTACCTGCTGCCCAGCCTCCTTTTTTTTATGTTGGGCTTGGTCACACGCGCATTGCGATGGCAAGCTTTGCTTCGTGGTCAATTGCCGTTGCGTCGCGCCTTCAATATCATGAATATCGCATATTTGGCTAACGGCGTCCTGCCTCTGCGCATGGGTGAAGTCGCGCGCTTGTTCTTGACATCGCGCGCCAACAAGCAGATTCCTTTCATGCAGACAGGCGGCACGATTCTGGTCGAGCGATTGCTGGACGTATTGGGCGTGGCGCTGTTAGCGATGATCGCTATGGCTGTCGCGCCTGTTAGCGCCGAGCTGCAGCGAACCGGGATTCTTGGAGCGATCTTTTCGGTAAGCGGTTTCGCTGTACTTGTCGGAGCGGCACGTTGGCGCGAATCTGCGGAAGAAATCATAGGACGCATCGTTAATATATTGCCTCTCCCCGGCGGACAAAAGCTGGACAAACTTGCTCGCGATTTTCTGGACGGTCTGCAGCCCATACTTGAATTCGCTCCATTCACACGCGCGCTGGTCTGGACGGCGATCAGTTGGCTTCTTTCTGTATTTACGAACTATGTGCTGATGCTCGCTTTTTTTGATCAGGGCGATTGGGTCGCAATCATCTTGTCTATTGCTTCGGCATCTTTTGCTATTGCGATTCCATTAGTTCCAGGTAACCTAGGTACGTACGAAATCTCCATAGTCGTAGCATTTACATTGCTAGGGCACAACCAAATGGACAAGATTACTGCGTTCGCCCTTGCCGTACACGCCCAGAATATTCTGGTCAACGTCGTAACCGGCGGTATAGGTCTGGTATTCGAAGGTATTTCGCTGACGCAGTTGCGTTCTCATGTCCAGAGTTTGGATCAACCATCGACATAAGCTTGATTAATGAATTCTGGACACGCCAAAAATTCCCGCAAACTAAAGATCCTGATCACACTCCTGTACTACTATCCGCATCCGACCGGGCTTACCTACTACGTTCAGATGTTCGCGGAGGATCTGGTTCGCCGCGGTCACCAGGTGACAGTGCTCGCGTCGAGACACGACAAGGCATTACCGCTGGAGCCGGAGACGCATAATGGTGTTCGCATCGTCAGGCTTTGGGCGCCAATCCGGCTTAGCCGAGGAATGATAATGCCAACGTATCCTTGGCATTTGTTTCGGCTAATACGCCAGCACGACATCGTGAGTATACATACGCCCATGCTCGAAACGGCATTGGTAAGCGCGTTGGCAGGATTCGTGGGCTTAAAGGTTGTACCTACACACCATGGAGACTTGTTTTTGCCGGACGGACTCTTGAACAAGGCGATAGTGAGGGCAATGTATACCCTGTACGCCTACATGGCCCGGCGCGCCCCTTGCATTGTTGGTTACAGCGATGACTATGCTGAAAACTCGTACTATCTCCGACCATTCCGCGACAAGCTGGAAGTCGTGTTCCCCCCTATTTCCATTCCCGAACCAAATCTGGCAAGCGCCGTAAAGCTACGAAAAGAATGGCAGTTTGACAACGGTCCTGTGATTGGGTTCGCAGGGCGATTTGCCCACGAAAAGAGACCCGATCTACTCATAAGGGCGTTAGATATAATCAACCGAAAACATCCCAAGACGCGCATAGTATTCGCCGGCGAGTACAACATTAACTACGAAAATACCTGGCAGCGTCACAAAGCCATCGTCGACAAATACAAGTCACAACTAATTTTCTTGGGACTGATCCGCGACAAACAGAAGATGGCCGACTTCTACGCCGCTTGCGACGTATTGGTTTTGCCGAGCAACAATGACTGTTTTCCGGCGGTTTTAGGGGAATCCATGCTTTGTGGAACCCCGGTCGTTATGACGGACATCTATGGTGGACGTGTACCGGTCCAAGTGACAGGAATGGGAATACTTGCCAAATCCGGTGATTGGAAAGCAATCGGCATGGCCACGCTTGAGGTATTGGAAAACCGCGACAAATACATCAAGCCTAAAGACTTCGTCGCAAGGTGCTTTTCACTGGAAAAAACATTTGATCGATTTGAGTCCGTATTGTGCAAACACGCTCGCAAGTAATGCCTTGATTTCTGTTTGCAGCAGCATTCACTTGGTATTATGCTAACAGAAGTGAAAGACAATTTAGGGCGGATGCATAGTGCCAGACGATAGTAGCCACACGCGCGGGAATACGTGCGCAACGGTTGAATCCGACTGTGATCCTGTGCTACAGCAGTCCGCGACAGAGAAAGCCCGACAAGACTCACCTGAACACATTGAAGAGCGTAGCGAGCGACAACTTGACGACTTGACGCTGGCCGAGCTTTTCGAGCGATTTCTGCGATCGCCCCTGATTACCTGGCGGCGAACGAGAACGTCTCTCGCAGGAGTTGAGACTGTGCTCGCGCCAGCGATTCCGTTTGGCGACCGGGTCGTGGTTGATTCCCAACAAGATGACGCCCGATACGCCCGGCGTAAGCATGCAACGCAAACAGTCATGACTGCCCAGAATCTGCAGTTCATTTTCTTTGGCATTGCCGTCGTTTGCGCAGTTGCTGGTACACACACGCTCCTTGGCTCCAAGGGCGTCAGTCGTACCGCCCCAAACACGCTGGAGGTTGGCGCTCCATTCCTTTTGCTTGCGTTCTTCATCTGGTTGATTGGCGAAGCAATTGGACACTACGAAGATCTAAGAATTTGGTGGCAGCAACTGGGTCGGTATGACCGAATTCGCTGGTTGGCTCGAATTGCGCCGCTGGCGACATGGCTGACGGCATTGCAGGCCATTGCGGCCTCCATGACAGCCCCAAAAGAACAATCTTTTGAACACCTTCAGATCGCCGCAGGCCGATTGATCGCCGGTCTAATAGCATGGTATGTACTGGATTTTGTCATCTGGCGAATAAGAGCCCGGTTGCCCTCGCCTCAAGTAACGAGCAACGACAAATCGGGTGTGGCTCTGTCAATCGGCGTTCCTCAACTGTCGGCAAGGTCTGTTCCTTTATGGAATCGCTTCCGTACCGGTCGCATTGCCCTCGCTGTTGTTTCAGCGCTTGCCAGCGCCCTGCTCTGGCTCAACACCAGTGGCAATCGAATCGAACCTCCATTCATCGTGCTGTGGATCGTTACTTCATTTGCCTGGGCGATGGTCTTCGCGCCTGCCAACTGGAACGCCTTTGATTGGTGTACAAAAAGGATAGACCGCTTGCGGCGCGTCGATTGGCGTGGGAACCATTGGGTCGTCATCGCCTTCATCTTGATCATGATCTTGGGCATGAGCTTTCGCCTAACCGATCTTGATTCCATTCCACGGGAAATGACCAGCGATCATGTGGAAAAAATTCAAGATGCGTATCGTGTCTTTAACGGTGACTACAAAATATTCTTTTCGAATAACGGGGGACGAGAACCCGTTCAAATGTACCTGCTGTCGATCTTGTCCACCTTGCCCGGTCTCGGATTCAACTTCTTTACGCTCAAGTTCCTTGCCGTCTTGGAAAGCATACTTACCTTGCCAATTCTGTTTTGGATGGGCATTGAGCTTCTGGGCGACAATCGACCTCGATTCAACAAAGCGGTTGCCCTTCTGTTGATGGCGCTAGTCGCATCAAGTTACTGGCACGTCATTATCAGCCGCCAAGGATTGCGTATTCCTCTAACTCCTGCAGTGACTGCGCTGGTACTCATTTATCTTGCCCGAGCAATGAGATTTAATCGACGAAGCGACTATATCAAAGCTGCGCTGGCGCTTGGATTCGGGCTATACATGTACCAAGCGGTAAGAATGTTGCCTGTATTGGTTGTTATCGGTGTATTGTCTGCAATCTGGATGCGTGGCGTCATCCGGCGACAGGCGCTTCTCTACTTGGTTAATCTCGCGATATTAGCTTTTGTATCGTTGATGGTTTTTCTACCTATGCTGCATTTTTGGCTGGAGTTTCCGAATTCCTTTTGGATGCGTACCTCCACCCGCATTTTGGGAGATCATCTTGCTTACGGAACAGTAGGAGATGTCTTGACGGCATTACGCGCCAATGTGCCCGTACTTATGCACAATATCCGCAACGCCTTGCTCATGTACAACTGGAAGGGCGACATAGGCTGGTTCAACGGGGCTCCAGAACACCCGGTTTTAGACACATTGACAGGGGCATTCCTCATATTGGGTGCTGCTGCTTGGTTGACAAAAATGGTCAAATCCCGCGATCCGGTAGTTTGGTTTATGCCCGTCGTGATCCTCGTCATGTTAATGCCATCCGCGCTGTCACTCGCCCATCCAGAAGCGAATCCCAGCAATTCGCGGGCATTAGGTACTGTGCCAATCGTCTATTTGCTTGCCGCATTGCCGGTGGCCACGCTAGCCGCTCACCTGAACCGTGTAATTGGAGGACGCAGGGGAATGATTGCTGCAATTGCCTTAGGCGTGGGGATTGTCCTAATGGCCAATCATCAGAACAGTGAGACATATTTTGATCGTTATGCGAGCGCCTATACAGGACCGTCCTTCCCGCACAGCGAGGCCGGTAGGATCGTTCGCGGTTTCGCGACGAGCGACGGTGCGATAGGCAGCGCTTGGTCCGTGGGTTTCCCCTATTGGTGGGATTACCGCGCGCTTGGTATTGAAGCCGGTTATCCATTGTGGCCAAACGATATGCACCCGCTGGAGGACTTGCCGCGGAAACTTCGCGATGCCCTGCAGCGATCGGGAACTCTGCGTCTGGATCCTAACAGGGACCTACTGTTCTTATTCAATCCCGCTGATGAGCAAGCTTGGCAGCGGCTCAGCGAGTGGTTCCCTTATGGTCGTGCCACGACTGTCCAGTCGTATCAACCCGAGGACAGGTTTGTGCTGTACCGTGTGCCTGCACTGGGCGAAGCAAGTTTGGACGCGTTTCTCGCTCGTAACGACCTGACGAGCGGGTAAAGACGATATGCCGTTGGGGAAGCTACATGAGAAACGAACATGACCGATCTAACATGATACGGGTAGCCTATCCCGAAAGAGTGGGCATGAAGGTAGATTCAGATATTCAAGCGCAAGTTGCTGAGTGTTTAGGGCCGGCCATTTCAGACAGAGTTGCTGCTCAACGTGTTTTCCGTCATTTACGAATATGTGGGAAATTGGATAAGACATCATTAAGGAGATTCTGATTGAGGCAGACCCCGGCCTTGTCCGGCGCCTGCCGTACGTCTGTGCGCAAAGACCTTAAGACAACCAATGGCACAGAGGGGAATAGGCAGTAGATCGCTTACTTTTTGGGAACTTTTTAACATTAGCAAGAAAAACTAGGAAGTTATGCTTGGCAACTAACGACAAAGATTCTACCAACAGGCTGGCAATAACGCAGTCCAATGTACAAGAGACGACCATTACTATTCGGCTTCAATTGCCTACTGGAGGCTTATGGAAAAAGCAAGTAAAGCTCTTGCTATTGTTGTCGGCCCTTGTGTGCGGTGTCATCGGCAATTCAGTTTTGCAAATCGAACGCAATTATGCGTCCGGTGTTCCTTGGGTATGGTCGGCATTTTTCATCTGGCTCTTTGCTGAAGCGCACGACAATTGGGATCAAATCAACCTGTGGTGGCGACGTCAAGATCGCGTTGGGAAGTCGCGCTTGCTGGCACGAATCATACCGGTGGGCCTAACTTTGTCAGGCGCAATTCTGTTGATCGAGTCTGTTTCGGCAGGAAGCGAGACTTTCTTGGGAATCGCGAGACTTGCTGCCGCCAGGATTGCTTTGGCCTTCATAATCTGGATTGCGATTGACATCGCCAACATATTGACCCGCCGGCGGGTCGGCCCAAGTCCCCGCATTTCAGGATTAATCACGGCACCAGATGATTCGTCACAATCGATCCACCCGGGTCCGACTTTCGATCCGTTTTTCTGGAGACACGTCGAAAAAGCGCGGATTATGCTCCTCGCTATGGCGATATTTTCCAGCACAGTGATTTGGACGAACACAACCGGTAACCTAGTCGAATTGCCGACTATTCTCCTTTGGATTGGCAACGCGGCGCTTTGGGCACTCGTCTTCGCGCCATCAAAGTGGAGTTTCTTAATCTGGTTAAGAGAGCGAAGATTTGCGTTTAGAAGCATTCAGTGGCGACAGCACCGCTGGGTCATTATTGCTTTTATGATGATTATGGTCTTTGGTATGGGATTTCGTCTGGTCGATCTGAACACGGTGCCGCGTGATATGATTCCGGCCGATCACGCGGACGATATCCTCGACGCTTATGGCATTATGCAAGGCCGCTACCACATCATGATGATTCACGGCCAGGCGCGCGAGCCGATGCACATGTATTCGATGGCGCTCTTGGCGCAGTTGCCCGGTCTCGGTTTTAACTTTCTTACATTAAAGCTGGTATCGGCGATTGAAGGCTTGCTTGCCTTACCTGTCCTATTCTGGATGGGGATAGAGTTGATGGGCAGTAAAAGCCGAAAACTCGGTATCGTTGTCGGATTGATGCTCGCAGGATTGGTCGCGGTAAGCTACTGGCATGTCGTGATCGCGCGATCTGCCACGCGCAGTCAACTTACGACGGTTTTCACCGCCCTGGTGATGATTTATCTGGCAAGAGCCTTGAGGCACAATCGGCGGTCAGACTTTGTGATACTTGGACTTTTGATAGGATTCGGCATGTACGCCGCGCCGTCGACACGTGCTATTCCTCTGGCTGTCGTGGCAGCTCTTGTGCTAAGTCTATTCCTTCGCCAAATGAGCTGGCAGAAACGACTAAATGGTTTTATTCATTTGGCGGTGACAGGACTTGTCGCCTTCATGATCTGTCTGCCCATGTATCACTTCTCGCTCGAAAACCCTTTCGCATTCTCAGTAAACTTCACGGAGCATTTGTTTGGTGTTGAGCCCGGGCAGCCGGTGCAGATAGATATGGCTATTATTGCACAAACGTTTTTGAGCAATATCGGTAGCGCATTAGGCATGTTCAATTGGATGGGTGATACAAACTGGCGATGGAGTGTTAGCTTTGCACCCGCTTTAGACATATTCACGGGTAGTTTTCTCGTACTCGGCGCCGCGTCCTGGTTAGTTCGACTCATCAAGTTTCGGCGAGATCCTGTAGAATGGATGGTGCCGGTGGTGATCTTCGCAATGTTGCTCCCGTTGCTGCTGAACATAGCGTATCCATTTAACAATCCGAATAATACGCGCGCAAGTGGCGCAATACCGGGGATCTATCTCATAGCCGCTGTGCCGATCGCATGCGTTTCCCTGCGCTTGGCTCGCCTGTTTCCTGGCAAGTTTGGGCGGAGCTTGGGTTTGATATTCTGTGCGGCGGTGCTATTGCTTGCCAACCATCGCAACACCAGCCTTTTCTTTGGCAGATTCCCAAAAGTATATGAACCGGCTCCCTACAGCCATATTGGATCGGTCATGAGAGGTTTTGCCGAGAGCGACGGGGCCTGGGGAAACGCCATCATAATTCCGTACCCTGCATATTGGGACGAACGAAACATTTCCATTGAAGCAGGACAACCTGCCCTGCGCAACGCTGCCTGGCTATCTGATGTGCCGGCGTTTATCGACGACGCCCGACGGCGGACTGACGACTATCGACTGAACCCGAATCGAGATTTGTTATTCATTTATGCTCCAGAAGACGCGGAAACCGCCCGACGACTGCCGGAGTGGTTTCCGCGAGGGCGCGAATTGGAGCTGATAACATACGTTTCGCCTACACATCGGCAGCACAGCTATATGCTCTATCGCGCACAAGCATTGGGTGAAGAAGACTTGGACGAATTTCTGTCGCAACACAGTTAGGCATGCGAATGGGTAGTAACATTCTAGGAACAAACCATGGTGGTTAGCAAGTCTCCAAAGGCCACTCTCTCGGTACACCGGTCCGAGTCGAACGTAGTTACACTTCGCGTTACCTTCTCTAAACCCACAGGCGTATATTGGAGCGATCTGTTCAACTTGCTTCCATATACTCTGGCAATCGTTTGCGGCTTTGCTGGCAATTGGATTTGGCAAGTTGACCGAAACTTTGATGGCGGCGTACCTTGGCTTTGCATTGCTTTCTCAAGTTGGCTTTTCGCCGAGAGCTACGAAAACCGACAAGAAATCGTTTCTTGGGGGCGGAGGCAAGACCGGTTGGGTAGAGCCCGCTGGTTGGTACGAAGCATACCAATCTACGTCGGAGCTACCGGCATTTCGTTTCTTGTGCAATCAATGTCGGCTGACGGTGACACCGTCATGGGCTTGATAGGTGAGACCTTTGGCAGGCTTGTGTTCGCCGGCCTACTGTGGCTAGCCATAGACGTCGCCACCTGGTTGCTCCGCAACCGAATCGACCTGCAAGAGTGGATTTCCAAGCGGAATACGCGGCAAGACGTAACACAACAAAAAATCATTGAGCCTTCACCCAAGCGGAGATCGTTTCGGATACACGTTAACGAGGCCAGCTTGGCGATCGTTGTCGCAGCTTCAATATCGAGTTTCATGGTCTGGACAAATACCAGCAACAATCGTATAGAACCGCCAATAATTCTCTTGTGGCTTGGTAGCGCTTTGCTCTGGTCCATAGCCTTTAGAACGCCGCTGGACAGTCCAGCAAAGTGGCTAAGCGAGCGTAAAGTTGCCTTCCGCAGCGTTCGCTGGCGAGCACATTCCTGGTTCGTCCTGGCCTTCGTCGTAATCATGATTTTAGGCCTGCACTTCCGCTTCGCGCATCTCAATGAGTTGCCTAGAGAAATGTACCCAGATCACGCGGACGCCATTTACGACGCATATCGCATATCAGAGGGCAACTACGAGATCATGTTTTCGCCTCGGGAAGATGGGCGAGAGCCTCTGCACTATTATCTGTTCGCGCTGTTTGCAAAGCTGCCCGGTCTGGGATTCAATCACTTTTCTCTCAAAATGCTTGCAGCGCTGGAAAGCCTGATGACTCTGCCGCTCTTGGTTTGGCTGGGTGTTGAACTCATGAGTGAAAAGCGGCGAAAATTTGGGCTGGTGGTTGGATTGATTATGGCTGGCTTGGTCGCGGTCAGTTATTGGCACGTTGTCATCAGTAGATATGCCTTGCGGACACATCTGACAACTCCCTTTGCTGCAATGGTAATCATCTATCTGGTACGCGCTATCCGTCATAATCGGCGCTCGGACTTCGTTTCGTGCGGACTCGTGCTCGGGTTTAGCTTCTATGCCTATACCGCTAGCCGGTTTCTGCCGCTGGCTGTTTTTGCCGCCGTTGCGATTTCAATAGTCATTTGTCGGCATTCCTGGCGAGAGAGGCTTAAGTATGCCATTCATTTGGCGGTCTTGTTTTTTGTTTCCGCAATGGTGCTGCTTCCAATGCTCCATTATATGCTCGACCAACCGCAAACGTATTGGCAGCAGGTTTCAATGCACCTTTCAGGCCACGACACAGTGGGCGAACACTCGCTTGAGATCTTCAATCATGACAATGTCGCGGTATTTTTGAACAACGTCAAAACGGTATTTCTATCGTTCAATTGGTCTGGCGATGGAGACTGGATCCATGCTGTGAATCGACAGCCTGCCACTGATCTTTACACCGGCACTTTTCTCGTACTCGGATTGGCGGCTCTGGTTTTTAGAATGGTTGCGTCAGGCGATATGGCGCTTCGAATAATACCATTAATTCTGTTTTTCACGTTGCTGCCCGGCATGTTGAGTCTTCATATTGCCTGGGCTCTACCGGACAATACACGAATGAGCGGGGCCATACCCGTGATATACTTTGTCGCCGCGCTGCCGATTGCGCATATTGCCTTTCGCTTTTTGAAGTATTTTCCCGGCCGTTTCGGCAGAATAGCAGCAGCAATATTCTGCGGCGTTGTTTTGTCGCTCGCAGCAGCCCGCAACCGGGATGTATACTTCGAAGATTTCGCCCACGGATACGTCGACTTTTCTCAACCATATTCCGAGTTGGGAGCAGTCATAAAGGGATTTGCTGATAGCGACGGTGTATATGCAAATGCGTTCGTCATAGAACGGCACTGGAACTACCACAGGGCGATAGCACTTGAGACCGGCGCAGATCCACGTATAGCTCACCGAACCATTCGCGAGGGCGAAATACCCAGTTACATTCGTGCAGCTAAAGACAAAGACGGTCCGTACCAGTTAAAAGCGGATCACGATCTGCTTTTCATTTACAAAGCGGACAATGAGACTTTGTCGGCGCAACTGGCAACGTGGTTTCCCACAGGACGCGAGCTGCTCAGGCAAGCGTACGATGGGAAGTCTTATGCTCTGTTCCGAGTACCTGCTCTTGGCGAAGCGGGTATCGACGAGTTTCTGCGAAATCATGCATGAGAAATGACGAATTCGGTTAAACATCACAAGTTGTCCGTAAGCTCACTAAACAGCGGCCCCCACATGGCCGCGAGCGACAAATTGAGGCGCTAGTCGATGAGGAACAACGCGCTGGCAGCACTGTTACTGGCAATCATTCTGGCATTCGCCGGGATTCTGCGCATCACTGGACACAACTGGGACGACTTCTCGTATTCTCATCCCGACGAGCGATTCCTATCCATTTTGTTGCTGCCAAACGTGGGGGGCAGGAACGAATATACGCACGACGATACCAACTTCCCCAGCCAAAGTTTCTTCGTATGGAACGAAGACCCTGATACTCAATATTTTGCAGACCCAACCAGGATCAGCGGTATCCGTATTGGCGCCGAACTTAATACATTTTCAGCCCAGGTTTCACAATGGCTGGCGCGCGAAAACCAAGTCACTACTTACGACGGCTTGGTGCCGGCTATAGAAGCACTTCGATCGGGCCGACTCGATGCCGTTCTTGTGGAGCGCCAGTCGGTGCCTGATATCGCCAGGATCGCTGTCGCCGGTACGCTTGATTCGCTGCAGTTACAGTCGTTGCGATGTCGGTATCTTTATCCCGATAGTGACGGCGCAGGCAGCTACTTTGACGCGCGATGCTCACCCCTTAATCCACATCAGTCTGGCCATGGTTTTTATGTTTATGGCACCTTTCCTTTATTGCTCGCGCACTTTGCCGGTGAGATTGTCCGCGACGCGACAGAAGCCGGCCTACCCCTATTTGACTGGCAAGGCGGCCATTTGGTGTGGCGCGGACTGTCGGCTATATTCGACCTGCTAACAATAGTCTTGATCTTCGCGTTAGGCAGCCGCATACACGGCAGATGGGTCGGCCTCATCGCTGCCGCGTTATACGCGGCGGCGCCACTAGCCATTCAGAAATCGCACTACGCAACGACGAATGCCATTGCTGCCTCTTTGGTTACGCTTGCTCTTTACTGTGCGGTAGCCGTACAGCAACGCGGAAGGCTTTCCTCTTATTTTCTGTTTGGTCTTGCCTGCGGCGCCGCAGTCTCCAGTCGAATGAACCTGGCGCCCCTGGCCGGTATCGTCGTTTTGGCCGCAATCATCAAGGCAGCTCCGGTGTTCGACCCAAGTTTGAACCGTCAGGAGCGGATGCAGATACTCGCCTATCACTTCTTTGGGCTGATATTGGCGGGCTTCGCCACCTTCATGACATTTCGCCTGCTTAATCCCTATGCGTTTATGGGACCGGGATTCCTGGGTATCGTCCCCAATGACCGCTGGCTAGGGAATCTGAGCGCCGGAAGTTACGGCGTTTCTGGTTTCCAGGACTCGCCGCCTAACTGGCAATGGTTGTCACGCGCATCATACTTTTATCCGCTCAAAGATATGGCGCTTTGGGCCATGGGACCGGCAATGGCTCTATTGGCCTGGTTCGGCTGGGGCTGGGCAGCCTATCGTATCGCGCGTATGCGGAAGGCGGCTCTGAACAACCTGCTGCTTGTCGTTTGGATCGGCGGATACTTCGTCTGGATAAACCAGCTTTGGCCAATGACGATGCGATATTATTTGCCGCTCTACAGCGCATTGGCAGTTCTGGCTGGTTGGGCCATCGTGCAATTGATAAATCACTCGCGGCGCGCCGGGCGTGATTTGCTCGCAACGCGAATTCTAATTTCGATTCTAGCCACATTTTTCGCTGCAGTCGGCGCATATCAAATTCTCAACGGCACGCAGGATGCGACCGCGATCACGGCAGCGGTCATAGGCGCAATATTACTGATAACGGCGGCCCTGCCGTTGCGTCGACCAAACCGCGCCATCATCCTCGCCGTATTCGCCATCGGCTTTACGGCAATTTGGGGCGTGATGTTTGGGAACGTCTACCGGCACCAGACGACGCTGGTGCAGGCTTCACGGTACCTGTTCAAGCACGTTCCCGGCGATTTCGCCATGCGAATCGAAGGGGCCGATGAATCGCTGCCGCTGGTCAACGTGGCGGTGGGCAATAGCGGTTATACATCAGCCGATTTGACCGACAAACTGTTCAATAACGTCACGCACTACAGTGAAGGCAATGTTCGAAACACCATCTTCACCTCGCCTGTCAGTGGTTTTATATCGTCCGTGTTTGCGCCGCATTTGGGAGATCCGCTCGATGATCCGGCTCCGGAAAGACTGGAAATACGTGTGTATTCCGAGGGCGAGGATCGACCGCTCGCGGAGGCGGTCCTGGAAGCCGACTTGACACGTGACGATCATCCCCTGGGAGATAGCTATGAAATCCCCTTCGCCGAGCCTCTGCAGGTCGAGGCGGGCAAACGCTATAGATTCGAAATACTTTCCGGGAGCGACAGCGGCGATGTCATCGGGTCGGGTTCTGTCGTTCTGACGGAAGGCTCTTGGGACAACATCGCAACCGGTACGCTAACGTGTCAATTACCAGACGACCTGACCTTGGTCGACCGTCCCGCCTCGGGACTTGTTCGCAGCGAGGACTGTCACGGCAAATTCGCCTTCGGCGCGCTGGTCAATTCGGTCGATCAGATCATGTCCTTCCCGGTGGACAACCAGACCAAGTACGACAGTATTTTGCACACGCTGGAAGTCGGCGACTATCTTACGATTGCCAGCAACCGCTTCTACGATACGGAATCGCGCAATCGAATGCGCTGGCCCTTGACGACGCGCTACTACGAAGAACTATTTGCAGGCGAATTGGGTTACGAGCTGGTTGCCCTATTCGACGAACCGTATCAGTGGGGACCTTGGCGCGTCTCCGATCAGCATTTGCCCATTTACAATTCTCCAGCCTGGCTGAACGAAATCGAAGGCGATGAGGCGTTTCACGTTTATGATCACCCCGCCGTCTTTGTTTTTCGCAAGTCGCAGGACTATTCGAGCGCGAAAGTAAAAGCGGTACTGTCTTCTGTATCGCTGCGGCAGAGCCACGAACTATCAAGAGACGACGCCAGCGCGGAGACGCTTGGCGTGATTTACTGGACGTCCAAGGAGACGGATCCGGTACCGACCGCCTTGACGTTTCCGCGAGCCGACTATGAAACTCAAACGGCGGGCGGCACATGGTCGGAACGCTTTTTCAGCGACAGCATCGCGAACAGCAATCAAGTGCTGGGAACGCTATTCTGGTATTTCGCACTGCTTGTGATCGGCACTGCTGTCTTCCCCATCGTGTATGCTCTATTTCCCAGCCTGGCGGACGGCGGCTACGGCATCAGTAAGCTAACCGGTGTTTTGCTGATCGCCTGGTTCGCATGGGCAGCTTCGACGCTAAAGTTTTCACTCTGGTCGCAAGCTGGCCTTCTAATACTGCTGGCGCTTCTTTCTTTGTTTAGTCTGAGCATGGCGTATCGCAAGCGCGTGAGCTTGATTCTGTTTCTTCGCGAAAATTGGCGGCGTTTGGCCTGCATGGAGTTGCTAGCCATCCTGGCCTTTGCAGTCATGATTGCCGTTCGGCTTACGAATCCGGATCTCTGGCACCCTTACAAAGGCGGCGAAAAGCCTATGGATTTCGCCTATCTGAACGGCGTATTGCGCAGTACGACCTTCCCGCCGATTGACCCTTGGTTCGCCGGCGGATTCATCAATTATTACTATTTTGGATATGTCCTGGTTGGCGTACCTTCCCTGCTGTTGGGAATCGTGCCATCGTTCGCCTACAATTTGATGATCCCCACGATATTCTCGCTGACCGGCGCCGGCGCCTTTTCCGCCGCATTCAACATCGTTTCACGCTGGAAAACGAGTCTAAATGACCGCCAAAAAACCACCGGCGGCCCACGAAGACGACTGGGAAGTCCTTGGACGGCGGGCATATTGGCGATGCTGATGTGTATCGTTCTGGGCAACCTCGATACGGTCCGCGTCGCGGGCAACGGCATCGCGGAGTTAGGCGGCTACCATAAGCCGGAAAGTCTCGAACTATTCTTGCTAGACGAATACCGCGAGGCCCACGGCAAAGCGCCTGACGAAAACATGCGCGCGCAATTGACGGAGCAGGCGTCTCAGTCCAACCTGATCGACAATGTTCGATACGAGGTCAATAGTTCGTTGTCTCTAATCGGCGGGCTAGCACGGGGCGTCGGCTTGGCGATAGGCGGAGAAAGCCTTCATATGCGCCATGACCGTTGGTATTGGGGTCCCTCTCGCGTACTGGCGGAAACGCCCGGCGTGCGCGGCAACGCAATTACCGAGATGCCATTTTTTACCTTTTTGTATGGCGACTTGCACGCCCACATGATCAATATGCCGTTAATTCTGATGACCGTGATTTTTGTATTTAGCGAGCTGATTCAAGTCGGCAGAGATCAGCGCAGCGCATGGGAACGGTTTCTAGCGCTGGCACTGGGTGCTCTTGTGGTCGGCGTGATGCAGGCGACCAATACCTGGGACTGGCCTTCAATGACCTTGCTGGCGACGGTCGGTCTGGGTTATGGCTGGTGGCTCCGGTGGCGAGATACAGTTCGGGGAGGCATCGATGTCCGCTTTTATGTGGCACTTTTCGGCGCGCTGCTGATCGCAGTTGGCGTAGTGTCGGTACTGCATTCGCAGGTCCTCTCAGGTTTTGGCGATCCGTCGACTACCCTGCCGGAGGTGCTGGCCATCATTCGCCGCGTACTGATCGCTTGTATCGTGTTGATTGCGATCTGGATTGCGATACGTCATTTCTTGGTCAGGGCTTCGGCCATCGATCTGGTTGGGCGTATTGGCGGATTCCTGGCGCTTAACTTCGCATTCGCATTGCCGTACACGACCTGGTACGCCTCCAACTACACGAGTGTAGCTTTGTGGCAAGGCGGGAAAACGCCACTTTGGGCCTATTTCGATATACACGGATTATTTCTGTTCCTTGTCATGTCTCTCTTGATCTGGGAGACCGGTCAATGGATGAGAAATACTCGCGTCGCATCGTTGCGGGGACACGGCAATCTTCTAAGGACCGCCAGTATTAGCGCTATTCTAGTATTGTTGATTTCCTTGGTCATGTTTGCAGCGCACTATCAAGTCGCCCTGATTGTACTTCCTTTGCTCGTCTGGATCGCCTTTCTTTTCTTTCGCCCGGGTCAGACGCGCGCGCTGCAATTTGTACTAGTATTGATCGGATTGGCGCTTTCTTTGACGCTTGGCGTAGAGATCGTCGTCATTGGCGGAGATATCGGACGTCAGAATACCGTATTCAAGTTTTACATCCAGGTTTGGCTGCTGCTGAGCGTGGCGGGCGGCGTAGCCATGAGTTGCCTGCTGGGTGCAGCCGGGCAGTGGCGCAGACGCTTGCGCGTGTTGTGGTTCGTACCCTGTATCGGGCTGTTTGCGATTGCGGGCGCATTTCCATTTCTTGCCACGCGCGCCAGATCGTTCGACCGAATGGCGCCCCACTTACCTTTGACGCTCGACGGGCTTGACTACATGAAGCTAGCATCGCATCGGGAAACAGCCCTGTACAAGAACGAGAGCGCTTGGCTGGACCTTGGTGTCGACCACGCCCTGATTCGCTGGATGCAGGAAAACATTTCGGGTTCGCCAGTGATAATGGAAGGCCGTCGCTTCCCAAGTGAATATCAGTGGAACGGACGCATATCGATAGCCACCGGCCTGCCATCGGTTGTTGGCTGGAGCTGGCACCAGAGGCAGCAACGGTCATTTCATCCCCTGCCGACCTGGGTGGAACAGCGCGAAAGGAACGTTCGCGCCTTTTACAAGACCGATGATATTGACCTTGCTGTGGATATCCTTTATCACTTTGACGTGAAATATATCGTCCGCAGTGGTTTGGAAGAGCTTCATTCCAACAGTGAGGGGCTGGCTAAATTCGAACGCATGGTGAGCGAAGGTTTGCTGTCGATCGCGTATGCCATTGAGGGCGGCAAGATCTATCAAGTTGACGAAAATGCCCTGCTTCAACACCTTGAGGAGCGATTCCGTTGACGCTGATCCAGGAGTGGCTGACTCGCGAAGGACATCTGCTTTTTAGCTGGTGGTTGGCTATCGCTTTGGCCGGCTTCGCGGCGCTGCCTTTGTGCTTCCGGCTATTGGGCGGCCTGCCCGACAAGGGATACACGTTGTCACGCGCCATCGGCATGCTGATCTTGACTTTTGTCTACTGGTTGCTCAACAGCTTTGGGCTGCTTGAAAACTCCGCCGGCAGCGTTGTGCTCAGCTGGGTTCTGGTCTTGTTGCTTTCACTATTTGTTTACGCGCAAAAGGGCGACTGGCGAGACATCCGCGCCTGGTGGCAAGAGAATCGCCTGCTTGTGCTGGTGACCGAACTACTTTTTCTGCTTCTATTTTTGGTCTGGGCCGCATATCGAGCGCATCAGAATGCGATTCTGTACACAGAGAAACCCATGGAACTGGCGTTTCTCAGCGCCGTGCAACGTAGTTCGACCTTCCCGCCGGACGATCCCTGGATGTCAGGCTACGCGATCAGTTATTACTACATGGGCTATTTGATGTCCGCCATGCTTGCGATTTTCAGCAACATCGGCAGTACGATTGGCTTCAACCTGACGGCTGCATCTCAGTTTGCCCTTAGCGGGATTTGCGCCTTTGGCGTCGCCTACAATTTGGCGCGTTCCCGGGCTTTCGAGCTTCCCACACGAATCCGCAACTTAAAGACCTCACGCACGAAGGCCATCGCAGTTGGATTGTTGGCGATGCTCTTCATGACGCTCGTCGGCAATTTCCAGGCCCTACTCATCGAGTTCCCCTTTCAGTCCAGGAACGCCACGCAGTCCTACCTGGAGTTCTGGGGTACGCAAGATCGCGCAAACTTTTCCGAGGGCAGCTACCTACACGATCCGCAAGCAACTGTCTTTTCCGATTCAGCCAGTTGGAGCTACTGGTGGTGGTTCCGCGCCAGCCGCGTACTGACCGACTACAACTTGGATAACTCGCCCGGGCCGATCCAGCCGATCGACGAATTTCCAGCTTTTAGCTTCTTGCTCGCGGATAATCATCCCCATGTCTTGGCGCTGCCCTTTGCATTGATGACGATCGGCCTGATGATCAATATCGTCATGCTGAAAAGACAACCACGGGTCTCAGAGATAATTCTGTATGGAATCGCGGTTGGCGGATTGGCATTCCTCAACACCTGGGACGGACCAATCTACCTACTCGGTTTGGTCGCTGCAGAAGCCCTGCGGCGTCTGGTGTTGAATGATCGTGGCAAACTGAGCGTCGCCGATCTCGCAATATTGCTGCTCTTTGGACTGTTGTTGGCGGGAATCGCCCTGCTCGCCTATTTCCCGTTTTTCGTAGGTTTTCGATCTCAGGCCGGTGGCCTGGTGCCAAACCTGGTGAATCCGACTTCGTTCAGACGGTTCTTCATCATGTTCGGTCCTTTCTTGCTCGTTTTGCCCGGTTTTCTACTTGTGGAAGCTTGGCGAGGCCACCATTTTCGCCGTCTAAATTGGCCATTTGGCCGGGCAATTGGCGCCGCAATATTGGTTGGGCTTCTACTGCTACTGCTAATGTCCAGCGTTATTGGCGCAATGACTTCGTCTGTGTTGCCCGCTGTCGGTCAATTCGTCCTGCAGTCGGGAGGTTGGGGCGAGGTAATTCCTCTATTGATCCAACGTCGAATCGAATACAGTCTGACGACTCTGGTGTTGCTGGTCGGGATAGTGCTGATAATTGCGCGTTTGTTTCCCAGAGGACAGCGACGACAGCGCGATCAAGAGTCCGAGGTTTCCAGAATCACTTATTCACGCGCGACCGCTTGCGCCTTGCTATTGGCCGGACTGGGTTTGTTTTTGACGCTGCTTCCCGAGTTTGTGTTTCTCAAGGACAACTTTGGCAGTCGCATTAATACTATTTTCAAATTCTATTATCAAGCATGGACCGTCTGGAGCGTCGCGGCCGCCTATGGGGTCTACAGCGTCCTGGATGATAGACCTTTGCCGCGGCCAGCCAGGTTGCTTCGTTTGACGTACCTGTTGCTCGTCACTGTCGTACTTGTCGCAGGTCTTGCCTATAGCGTGCTGGGTGTCATGCATCGCTCCTGGATCGAGTCTGGGCGCAGCAGCAGTCAACACCTATACACGCCGCCTGAAGTCTGGTCCAGGCCCGTCTTGCAAATGGCGCAGGGCGAGACTGCCTATCCCGGGACCGTTCTGTTCACGGACGGCAGCTTGTACGATGCTAGCGAGTCAACTATCATGCGTTCACAGCACGAGGGAATCGTATTGGTTGATGGAATGTCAATTCGGATTGTCGAGCCCTTGTCGCTGGACGGCCGCCAAACTTTCGCTGATCGCGACGATTTAAATGTCATTAAGTGTTTGAGCGCGCTCGTCGGAAAAAGTGACGCGGTTGTTGCGGAAGCGGTGCTTAGGGCATACAGCGAACGCTACGGCAGAGTTGGCGCCTTGACCGGTATACCTATTGTACTGGGCTGGGAGAACCACGAACGCCAATGGCGGGGATCAACATACAATGAAATCGTCGGCAGTCGCCGCCAGGATCTGGAAACGCTTTATGCGGCCGAAGATATGGCTCAGGTCACGCATATATTAGAGCGTTACAATATTGGCTATGTTTTATACGGATCTACCGAATGGTCGCAATATGGTGGCGCAGGGGAGGAAAAGTTCCGTGACCATTTTCCAGTCGCATGCGAATCAAACCATTCGCGCATCTACTTGGTACCACGTGCCGGCGACTTGCAAGCCGAAACCTTCGGCGCATAGCTGCGCCAAATAAACGTGAACAATGGCGGTGGAAGCAGCAACTGCATGCATGAATAACGCTTACGAAAACGTCTCAACTCGTGATCAAGCGGCTCGACATTTTGCGCCGATCTCGTTTCGTGTGGAGTGGCTGGCGTACGTGGCGCTGGCGCTGATCTCGCTGGTCATACGCGTAGCCGCGTTGGGCAGCGTTCCCTTAAATGACTACGAAGCGCGACAGTCGCTCCACGCCTGGCATACGGTCGAGGACGACGCGCCGGGCAGTTTTGTCACCAGCCAAAATCCCTTGACCTACTCTTTTCAGCTCTTGACATTCTCGACGCTTGGCGCCTCGGCCTTTTCCGCGCGAATTGCAGTAGCGCTGGGCGGGGTCGCGCTGTCGCTTTGCCCATTACTGTTTCGCGAAAACCTGGGCACGACGCGCGTTTTCATCTGGTCGATTCTGTTGACAATCTTGACGGTTCCGGTCGCCGCAGCGCGCACAGCAGATGGCACTACCTTCATGATGTTGTTCACTGTTCTGGCAATCTGGATGATCCGGCGATTTTGGTATTCGCAGGAACGCCGACACGCTATAATGGCTGTTGCCTTTGTCACGTTGATGCTGGCGCTTTCCAGTCCCTCTGGCATACCGCTTTTTGTGATCTTGCTTGTTTCCGGTTGGTTGGCTGTATGGCGAACCGCGCTAAGCGCGCCGCAGCGAATGGACCTTCCAGGCGATGACATTTTGCAATTGTCTCTCAAGCGACTGCAAGACTTCCCATACGCGCAGGTCGCATTCGTGCCGCTGGCGATTGTTTTCGTTATCGCAACCTTGTTCATGCTCAATCCCGCTGGACTGCAAACGGTCGCGGAGTCGATCAACGTGTCCATGACCGGTTTCAGTCAACCATCCGACATGGACGGCATGCGCCTGGGGATTATCACCCTTCTTGCATATGAGCCTCTACTCATTGTTTTTGCGTTCGGCGGCGCCTGGCTGATATGGAAGCACGGCGCGGTGAGCTATATCGACAGATTCGCCGCAGCCTGGGTAGCGGTCGCGTCAGTGGGGCTATTGCTATATCCCGGCGCCAGACCCGCCGACGCCATGTGGGCGGTTGTGCCCTCGAGTTTGCTGGCAAGTTACGGCATTACGCAGCTAATGATCAATCGACGCATGGTCGTGTTATGGGTGGACCAGACCGATGACGATGGCGAAGGCCACGAACTCTATAGCACACACTATTGGTGGGTAAAGTGGGTGATTTCGTTTGGCGTTATGCTCTTGCTGCTAACTGCATCCGTGCAGTTTTTGCAGGTGGCGCGCTCCCTTCTCGATGTCCCGGCCGATTTCAGCATGAGTCAACTGTTAGAGAGGCTTTCGGTATCGTCCTACACTCGGTTGGCGCAGGGTCTGGGTCTGCTAGTGATGACCATAGCCGTTGCCGTGGTTCTATATTTGCTAATGGCAAATACTTGGGGTAGCGGCACTTGCCTGCAAGGTATTGGAATAGGTTTTTTCTGGTTCATGATTTTGTCTGGCCTCGGAGGCGCGTGGCATGTCGCCGTCGCCGAAACCAACAATCCGGCGGAATACTGGAATCCCGGGGCAATCAGCCGGGATACGCAGCTATTGCGCCAAACGCTCTTTGAATTGGCCGAGAGAGATACCATGGGCTTTCCGCTCCTGGAACTATACATCGTGTCAGACGTTGACGGCATCGTCGACGACAGCGGCTTGTTAGCCTGGCTGCTGCGCGACTTCCCGAATGCGCGCTTCGTGGGCACAGCCGCGATTGCCGCCGGCAAGCCGATCATTATCATGGCCCAAGGTGAGGAGGCCTTCGTGGACCTACAGGGGGACTACGTTGGACAGAGTTTCTTGTTGCGGCGTCGAACTCCTTTTGCCCAGTTGGATCCCTGGCAATTGCCCGCCTGGTGGTCGCTACGTCGACTGCGCAGGGACGCTACAGGAGCGGAGGGAGCAGTCATATTGTGGTTGCGGCAAGACGTATATGACGGTGTCAACGCGAATTGAGGCAATCCGTTGTGAGGATGATGGTGGTAAAATGTGTAATGTGAGTTGTGCTTGTATACTTACCACAAGGACAGCAACATGACAGATAAGCGACCGCAGGGCCGCGCCGAAATCGACTTGATTGTCGAACGAGCCCTGAAGGGCGATCAAGTCGGTTATGCCGAGTTGTATGACAGATTTGCCGCCAGCTTGTATCGACTTTGCTACAGCTTGCTTATGAACGAGCAGGATGCCGAAGATATTTTGCAGGAATCATTTCTCTACGCTTTCAAAAACTTGCACCGTTTCGATTCCAACAAGGCATCACTCAAGACCTGGCTTTATACGATCGCGGTCAGCCGCTGCCGCAATACCTATCGACGCAAGCGCTTCTTGACCGTCGATATTTCACAGTGGTTTGGCTTCGAACTAAAAGCGCCTTCGGCAGACGCGCCGGAAGCGGCCGTCATCCGGCGCGATGCCACGGAAACCATTGAGAAGGCGCTTGCGGGCTTGTCGCCGCGTTTGCGAGAAGCGATCGTATTGCGCTACGGGCAAGGGATGACCTACCGCGAAATCTCCGAAGTAATGGGTTGTCCACAAAAGACGGCGGAAAGCCGCGTGCGCCTCGGGCATCAAAGGCTGAGGCAAACCTTGCAACCCGAGGGGCGTGGGCTGCTGGAAGAATTGCTAAGAGTTCACTGAAGTTTGCAACAGCGAAGGTGTGGCGGAGCAAATGATCAAATTCAAATACCGCTACTGCAAAGTTCATATGGCGAAATACCTGAGTGGCGACCTCTCGGACGTTACACGACGGCGTATTGCGCGTTTTATCGACGAATCCCCGGACTGCTATGACGAATACTTGCGTCAGCGAGAAATAGCCGATCAGTTGCGGCGCAACTTGCCAACGTTCGGCCGTCCGGATTCGCAGCGGCTGGACAATATCTGGGTGTCACTGCAAAGCGAACTTGCCCCAGCGACCGCAGGGTTGCCCGTTCCAAAGGATTATCAATTTCTCGGCAGTACGGCAGTTGGACATAGCCTGTTCATGGTATTGATGGCCGCGGTCCTATTGCTGCCATTGGCGATTGGCTTCCACTCGTCGATTACCACTATTGATTTGCCACCGCGCCCCCAATTGATTGACATTTTTAGAACCCCGACAACCCGTCTGATTACTGGGCAAGTTGTACTCGTATCGACTCGGTCCCGTTTATCGAATCAAGCTCCCCTGTTACAGAACACGCCTGAAGCCAGATTCCTTCAATAGCGTTTTCGATATTCGATTGAGAATCGTGAGGCCCCCCTAGACATGTTGACCACGCCCAACCGACAAAATGAAAACGTCTTATTCCAGTTCCTTTCATTGCGCGTCGCGGTCAATTGGGAAGTGGCTGCTTATCTGTTCATATTGGTTCTGGCGCTATTTACGCGCTTCTTCATTCTGGACCATCGCGTGATGAGCCACGATGAAAGCCTGCATACGCGTTTCGCCTACAATCTTTACAACGAAGGAAACTTCACGCATACGCCGTTGATGCACGGTCCAGTTCTCTTTCATGCGACAGCTTTGTCGTATTTCCTGTTTGGTGACAGCGATTTTTCCGGGCGCATCTACACTGCCTTCCTGGGCGTATTGATGGTGATGTTTCCCGTGCTGTTGCGGCGATGGTTAGGGAAATGGGGAGCAGTCCTAGCCTCGTTAATGGTCCTGATCTCGCCGCTCCTACTCTATTACAACCGTTATATTCGCCATGATACACCTTCGATCTTTTTCGGCTTAATCATGGCGTACTGCATTTTGCAGTATCTTAACGGGTCGCCGCGATTCCGCAGGCGGGCTTATTGGCTTTACATCTTTGCCGCCGCGATGATTCTCAATCTCGGTTCAAAAGAGACGGCATTCATCTACATCGCGATTTTTGGCAGTTTCCTCTGCATTTACTTCCTGGTGCGCCTGGCACAGCATCGCTACGACCTGGAAGGCAAGCCGCTGTTCTACATGATTGTATTAGGGATCCTGGTCGGCGGTGTATTGACACTGGGCATGTATATCATCGTTGATATCGTGCCTGCCGAAATCATCCCGGGGCGCGGCACGCCCTTGGTCGAACTGACAGGTTTGCAGCGCTCAAGTTGGACGACGTGGATGTTGCTCACGTTGTTGGCGGCGCTGTTGATTCCAATTAGCACTGCACTATATGCTTTCCGAGATCACTGGAAGCGAATCCCCAGGCGCGAACTGGTCTTGATTTCGGTCATCGCGCTGGTAACAGCTTTTGGCCTGCTGTTCATTGAAGAATTGTCGCATTTCCCCAGCCAAACAGAAACCGCTGAGCCCGTTGTTCCCGATTCTGTGGAAGCCGTAGAAGAATCTGCGTTGCCGGGCGAAGCAGTTAATTGGGCGCCCCTGTTCCCTCTTTGGCTGATTCTTGTGATAGCGGTTCCTTACCTGGTTCGCGATGCCAGGCGCGCCTCACGTATCAGGGCCGTGTCTCCCGAAAGCAAGGATCGGCCCGGAATTTGGGGCTACCTCTACCAATTTCCCGAAGTAGATTTGATCGTCTTGATCGCGACTCTGATCCTGCCGTGGACAACTGCTCTATTCCCACGCTTGATGGGAGGAAGCAGCGACGCGCATGCCTTGCTCGCTCAATCGCTGCCCGCGGGCGTCTACAATATCTTTGTCAACTTGCCAGGTCTGGGGTCTTACGAATCTGTCGGCAGATTCATGCTAGGCGCCTATGCCTTCGTGCCGCTGTTCATTCTGATGGTGGTAATCGGGTTGACCTGGAATTGGAGACGATGGCTGGTATCCGCTATCATTTTCCATATCCTTTTCGCCTTTTTCTTTACGACTGTCTTTACCAACATATCTGGCTTGGCTACCGGAATGGTTTATAGCTTGGGCTATTGGTTGGAACAGCAAGGCGTTCGCCGAGGAAGCCAGCCACAATACTACTACTTGCTGATTATTTTGCCGGTTTACGAGTACCTGCCCATTGTCGGAAGCGTGACCGCCATGTTCGCGGGAGCGACCGGATTCTGGAATCAACGGCGCAAACGCATAATCGCAGAAGAAAACGCGCGTAAGCAAGAAATTGGAGAATCGCTGCAAGAGTTTTTCTCCGAGTCCCCTTCCGGAAATGCGCCCGAGGGACTCCCGCCATTGGAAACGGACAAGGAACAGAGTGGCTCGGTCGAAACACTGGAGCCGGCGTCTGCAATTATGTACTCGACCGAGGAGCAAGTCGCGCCCAGAGACAAGACCCTGGCGATCGACGCGAACGAAGGCGACGAGGGCCGGTTGTACCTGCGAAGATTGCCATTCTTATTGCTGCTCGCATGGTGGGCGATCCTGAATCTTGTCGGATACTCCCTGGCCGGTGAAAAAATGCCTTGGCTCGGCACCCATTTGACCACGCCTATGATCCTATTGACCGCCTGGTACTTCGGAGGCATTTTCGCGCGTATCGACAAATCGTTGTTCTTGTCACGCGGTTGGATGGCACTGTTGATCATGCCAGTTTTTCTGATTTGCCTTGCACAAGTGATCGGCGCTTTTGTAGCGGGCATTCCGCCGTTTGCCGGTCTGGCGCAAACTCAACTGGAGCGGACATACGAGTGGCTGCTTTCGCTCCTCCTTGTCGTCGGTCTTGGATTTATGCTCATACGTATGGCGCGTTTGACAAGCTGGATTCACATCCGTCGCCTTGCCGCCGTGACCGTGTTCAGTTTGCTCAGTCTTTTGACATTCCGTACCGCCTGGATGGCATCGTTTGTCAATTACGACTTGGCAACCGAGTTCCTGGTCTATGCCCATGCCGCCCCGGCAGTCAAATGGGTACTCCAGGATATTGAAGAGATGAGCCTGCGGATAACCGATAGCAGGGATCTTAAGTTCGCTTACGACGATGAAGTATCATGGCCCTATAGTTGGTATTTCCGCGACTTTACCTCCGCTACATTTGTTGGTGGCAATCCCACGGTTCAAAACCTGGAAGACCGCGTCTATGTGGTGGTTGGCTCTGCTCATCGTGGAGATGTAGAACCAATCCTGGAAGATCGATTCGTACGCTACGATCACATGCGCATGTGGTGGCCCATGCAAGAGTACTTCAACTTGAATCCACAGAGGATACTGAACGCGCTGGATTTCTCGCCGGAAAACCAACAGGCAGCCAACATCCGCCGCGGCATTTTTGATATCTGGTGGAATAGAGACTACGACCGCTACGGCCAAGCGACCGGAAAGGACTTTTCGCTTGCCAATTGGCCGGTTTCCGACCGCATGCACGTTTATGTTCGGAAGGACTTCGCTTCACAGATCTGGGAATATGGCGTTGGTGAAGGCGAGGTTAAGAGCGATCTGCCAAGCGAAGTCAATCAGTGCACCGCCAACTGGCAACAGCTCGGTCCCTTGATCGAATTCGATACCAGTCAGCGTCCCCTTATCCAGCCCTTAGGCATCGCTGCCGAAAACGGGTTGATCTATGTCGTCGATGAAAACCAGAATCAAGTATTCAGTTTTAGAAGCGACGGTCTTCTTGTTCAGACCTACGGCAATGATGGCTTGCTGTCGTTCAATCGGCCAAATGGCATTGCCGCAATGCCAAACGGGAACGTCTTGGTGGCCGATACTTGGAATTACCAAGTCCAACTATTCGACGCCAGTGGCGAGTCCCAAAATCAATGGGGGCAGCCCGGCGAATTCGGATTCGACGCGCCGACCGATCCGGACGACGGCTTTTGGGGACCACGAGATGTAGCCGTGGATAGCGAAGGCCGTGTCTATGTTGCAGACACCGGCAACAAGCGCATACGGGTTTATGAAACGGACGGAATAGAGATCATCCATCTGCGCGACGTAGGCAGCGGAGGCAGCGGAGCCGGAGAATTGGACGAACCGAGCGGGCTCGCTGTGCACTCGGATGGTCGGCTTTTTGTTGCCGATACCTGGAACCGAAGGATCGCTGTATTTGATCCGGCGGGCAATCACATTAACAATTTCCGCGTGCGCGGCTGGTACAACAATACCTTCAACCGGCCCTATCTGGGCTTGGACGAAAGTCGCAACCTGCTTTATGTTAGCGATCCTGATGGCTCTCGTATACTGGTATATGATGCGTCCGGCGAGTGTATCGGCAGCTTCGGGCAGAACGGTTCTGTTACCGCCAATGGACAATTCCAGGCTATAGGCGGTATTGCCGTCGATCAAGAAGGTTACGTTTACGTAAGCGACTCGACGGCGGGCAAGCTGCTTAAGTTTCCGCCGTTTTTAGATGTAGAGATGGCTTCTGGCTGAATCGTCGTCTGAATCAAGAGACAGGACCCGATTTCTCGAACAGGAGCGCATGCAGCCCCGTCTTGACGACTTTTTGCTGTCGTGCTAGAATGCAATCGTAAGCAAGATTTCGCAAAAAAGTGGGCAACCCCCACTTTTCGTTTTATATTGCGTTGATGCTTGCTCTCGCCACCGAAACCAGCAAGGAAGACCGCAATTTGCGGTTGCTTGCCATTCCACGCTGCACGAGAAAGAGCATTAGAAAGCAATATCTTGGCTTTCGGAGTGAAACACAATGTCTAATGAATTACAAATCGCCTTCAACGAGATCTCACAGTTGCGGGATCTTCCAGAAGCAGTTGTCCTGGAAGCTCTTGAAAGCGCGCTGGTCTCCGCATATCGCAAAGACTCGGGCGCGAGCTCGGCACAAGAGATTGATGCTGAAATCGATCCCGAAACCGGTCGTGCCAAGGTCTTTGTGGAAAAAGAAGTGGTTGATGATGTATGGACCGACTCCACCGAAGTGACTTTGGAGGCGGCCCGGTTCTACAATCCCGAAGCAGAGATTCACGACGTTGTAATGGTTCAAGTCGAGCACACGACCAAGAGCTTTGGGCGCATCGCCGCGCAAACCGCTAAACAGGTCATCTTGCAGAAGATCCGCGAAGCGGAACGGAACGCTCTGTATGATGAGTTCATCAATCGTGAGGGTGATCTGGTCACCGGCACCGTGCAAAGCGCAAATTCAAAGCAAGTTACACTTAGCCTCGGCCGTGCGGAGGCCGACCTGATCCGTCAGCAGCAAATACCCGGAGAACGCTATCGCACGCACGAAAAGATCCGCGTTTATATTATGGAAGTTAAGAAAAGTAATCGCGGACCGCAGATTTTGGTGAGCCGTGCTCATCGAAATATGTTGCGTCGACTGTTGGAATATGAAGTGCCGGAGATTTACAACGGACAAGTCGAGATCAAAAACATTGCCCGCGAGGCAGGACATCGATCAAAAGTAGCGGTTTCGGCATTGCAAGATGGCATAGATCCGGTCGGCGCCTGCGTCGGCATGCGCGGAATCCGCATTCAGAATATTGTAAAGGAACTCCACAACGAAAAGATTGATGTCATTGAATGGAATACTGACGTCGTCGCGTTTATTTCCAAAGCCTTGAGCCCGGCGCGTGTGACTGGCGTCTTCCTGGATGACGATCCACTCGAGGGCAGAACGGCCGTCGTCATTGTCCCTGACGACCAATTGTCACTGGCGATTGGTCGCGAAGGCCAGAACGCGCGCCTTGCTGCCAAGCTCACCGGATGGCGAATTGACATAAAGAGCGTCACTGAAACGGTACAAGGCGCCCTGGAGAACCTCGACGTACCGCCCATCGACGTATTGACGGAAGAGCATTCCGATATTGTCGCCGAGTCGCTTCGCATCATGGAAAAGAAGCGCATGGAACTGACCGTCATGCCGGAGGAGTACAAGACGCTTGGTCGCATGGCGGAAGTCGTCGAGCAGCTCCTGCAAGGACAGCGCAACGAAGCGAGAGAGATTTACCTGCGCGAACGCGAAGCAGTCAAATCCACGCTGTCTTCACAGTTGTTCGATTTGCCTTTGGATGTGCTTGCGGTGTCACAGGAAATTCTCGATATCCTCGAGCCCTATGAAAATGTAGGCGAGGTGATGCTGTCTTGCCTGGTTGATGAAGAGATCGTCAACCGCAAGCTCAGCGTGATAGAGGGCGAACCAATGACCGAGGTCCAGGCGGCTCTTGATTCCGTCATGGCCGCTGACATTGAAGCGCTGCTCCTGGAAGCGAATTCAATTGAAGATGACGAAGAGGTTGTCGAGGTCGACGAGGCAGCGGCCGCAGGCGATGCCCTGGAAGCGCAGCCGGTTGCAAGCGACGGCGAGGAATCTGAAGAAAAAACTGAAGAGAAAGACGTCTTGCTGGACGCTTTCGGCCAGCCAATCGCGCAAGAAACAATGGAACCCGCAGTTGCCGGTGCGGTAGTCGCCGAGCCGGGCGCTGTCGAACAAGCGCCCGCCGCAGTTCCTGGCCAAGATGGTGCTCGTCCGGATGGAGCAGAAGGTGCGCCATTTGTGACTGAAGAGGAAGACGAAGCCGGGTTCGAGCTTGATCTCAGCAAGAACAAGAAACAGCGGCGCGAAGATCGTCAAAAGCGGCGTCAACTGGTTTTGGACGAAAAGAGCGGCGAAGTAATCGCCAAACGGCGGCGCAAAGGGCGTCGCGGCAGCTGGGACGAAGAAACCTGGGAAGACTACGACAATTAGTGCCTGAGTCGTTTTCCAAGATGGAGCACGAGTTGACCGGGAAACATCGTCCGCAGCGAAGTTGTGTGGTTTGTCGTGACAAGATGGACAAGAGGAATTTGACACGACTCGTGTTTGCCGAGGAAAACCTGCGGATTGATGAAAGTGGCAAAATGAACGGGCGCGGAGCATATTTATGCAGCAACACAAGTTGTTGGGAAGCAGCAGCGACGCGCACCGTATTGGATGTAGCACTGCGCCGGGATCTACATGATGACGACCGTAGCTATTTGCGGCATATGAAACCATCATGACGACTAACCGATAGAACCGGCAGGACTTCATATCCTGCCCCGGACAGTGTCCTAAACTGAAGGAGGTAGGTATGGTAGAAACTTCCAATGTAATTCTTGTCCCCGATTATTTGACCGTTCGTGAACTTGCCGTTCTGATCGATTCCAGTCCAATCGACGTGATGAAGCGGTTGATTACCAACGGCATTATGGCGTCCATAAACCAGCAGATCGATTTCGACACCGCTGCTATCGTTATCGAGGAGATGGGCTTCACAGCCCAATCCGCTAGCGAGGTAGCCGCTGTTGTAGAAGAAGAAAAACGCGCCGAAGAACGTGAAGAAAAATGGAGCGTCATGTATCAAGGCGAAATGCCTGATACATTGATCGCGCGTCCGCCGATCATAACAATCCTGGGCCACGTCGATCATGGGAAGACCACACTCCTGGATACGATCCGCAAAACCGCAGTGGCGGAAGGCGAAGCTGGGGGCATCACGCAGCACATTGGCGCGTACCAGGCGCAACACGATGGTCGCGTACTGACGTTCCTGGACACACCCGGCCACGAAGCGTTTACCGCCATGCGCGCGCGCGGCGCCAAAGGCGCCGATATAGCAATCCTGGTGGTGGCCGCAGACGATGGCGTCATGCCCACCACCCGTGAAGCGCTTGACCACGCTCGTGCAGCTAATGTGCCGCTGGTGGTCGCTATTACCAAGATTGACAGAAACAACGCAAATCCTGACTTGGTCAAGCAGCAACTGGCAGAACTAGACCTGATTCCCGATGATTGGGATGGCTCTACCATGATGGTCCCAGTGGATTCGCTTGATGGAGTGGGAATCGATGATCTGCTGGAGGCTGTCATCTTGGTGGCAGACGATAATTCTATCGTCGGCAATCCGGAGGGCATCTTGCGCGGCACAGTTGTTGAAGCGGAGGTAGATCGAAGTCGCGGGACAATGGCGACTTTGCTGGTTATGAACGGCACGATGAAACGTGGCGACACCATCGTCGCCGGAACGTCCTATGGCAGGGTCAAAGCCATGTTCGATTCGGCAGGAAACCCGGTAGAGCGTGCAATACCATCGATGCCTGTTTCCGTATTGGGCTTGGATGTGCCGCCGGCGCCCGGGGTATTTTTCGAAATCGTGGACAACGACAAGGTCGCGCGCAATATAGCGGAAGATCGGCGCCAACAGGAATGGTTGCGTCAGTCAAGCGGCCCCCTGCAAGCCGTAATGACGCTAGAAGATCTGTTCAACCATTATCAATCCGGCGATGCCAAAGAATTGGCGATGGTCTTGAAGACCGATGTCCAGGGATCAATCCAGCCGATCACCGACGAATTGAAGAACATATCGCAACGCAACGAAGAAGGCATCGAAGTTCGTGTATTGCGCCAGGAAGTCGGTCGTATCACCGAATCCGACGTGATGCTGGCCAGCGCATCCAACGCGATCATTGTTGGCTTCAACGTCGGCGTCGACAATGCGGCGCAGTCTTCTTCTGAAGTGCAAAGGGTGGAGATCCGCCAATACACTGTCATATACAAGCTATTCGAGGACATTGAGCTGGCGCTGCATGGTATGCTCGAGCCAAAGTTCGGTGACCAAGTCGTTGGCGTTGCCGAAGTACGTCAAACATTCAGAATCCCGCGCGGTGGGGTCATTGCCGGCAGCATGATTAAGGAAGGCGAAGCCAGGCGCAATGCCAAGGCGCGGCTAAAGCGAGGCAACGAGATCATCGTCGACGGCGTAAACGTCAGTTCGCTAAAGCGCTTTCAGGATGATGTGCGTGAGGTTCGATCCGGCTTTGAATGCGGGATTGGCCTGTCTGGTGTCAGCGATTTCGCAGAGGGAGATATCATAGAATTCTTCGTTCGCGTCCGTGTCAACTGATCTGAAAGAAACAAATGTCAATCAAACAGGGCCGCATGAACGATCGGATACAGCAAATTCTGAGCCAGTTGTTGCTGCGTGAAATCGCCGACCCGCGCCTGCAAGACATCACGATAACCGAAGTTAAGCTTGACCCGGAACTCATGGTTGCCAAGGTCTATGTCAGTGCCATGGGTGACGAGAGCCGACAGGATACGGTTATGTCGGGATTGCGTCGCGCCAAAGGTTTCCTGCGGCGCGAGGTGGGCAAGCGTATCCGCTTGCGCAACACGCCAGAATTACACTTCCACTGGGATCATACGTTGGAGCACGCAGAACGAATCAATCAGATTATCTCAAGTCTTGAGATCCCGCCCGAGTCCGAGAGCGGTCTAAATGCCGACAGTTGAATCGCCGTGGCAGGCCGCCGCGGACGCCATTGAGGCGGCCAGGACGGTATTGGCGATTTCGCATATCGCTCCAGATGGCGATGCCGTAGGCTCGCTGTTAGGCATCTGCGCAACGATGCGCGCCCTGGGCAAAGACGTCACGGCCGTCATTGACGACGGTGTGCCCGCGGATCTCTTGTTCGTGCCGCAAAGCGCGACGGTGCTATCGCATATCGACGCCGGGGAATTCGACCTGATGATTGCGGTAGACTCGAGCGATCTTGAAAGAATTGGCGTCGCCGGCGCCTACGGAATGTCACATAGCAAAAACGTTATTAACCTGGATCACCACCCTACCAATACACGCTACGGCCATATCAATCTAGTCGTGCCACATGCGGTAGCTGCTGCAGAGGTGGTCTTTGATCTGGTTAACTACCTCGGCTGCCGGTTTTCCGAAACGGCCGCCTATGCCCTGTTGACCGGATTGGTCACTGACACACAGGGCTTTCGCATTAGCGCCACCAATAGCCGCACCTTGGAAATCGCGCAGGCGCTGATGCTGGAAGGGGCGCCGCTTTCACAGATCATGGCTCAAACACTCAATCGGCGGCCTTACCAAGAGGTTGTCTTGTGGAAATTGGTTTTTCCGTCTGTTGTCATGAGCGATGGCGTCGTCCATGCCACGATTACTGAGGACAATATCGTTCAAGCCGGCTTGGAATCGATGACGGACGGTGGCCTGGTGAGCCATCTAGTAAATGTCGACCAGGCGAAGGTATCCATCGTTTTCAAGGAATTGCGTGACAACCAGGTGGAAGTCGGTTTCAGATCCAAGCCCGGCTATGATGTCGCGAGCCTGGCGCTCCAGCTTGGCGGCGGCGGGCATACTCAGGCTTCCGGCTGCACGATGGACGGCACCGTGGCACAGGTATGCAGCCGTGTCTTGCCCTTGGCTAATCAGGTCATCAGCGCCGGGGACTCCGGACTTGAATGAAACCGATCATTCAGGTTTTCTCAATATAGACAAACCGCTTCACTACACCAGCCACGACGTCGTTGCGCTTGTGCGCCGACGATACCGAGAATTGAGCGGATCGAAAAAAGTAGGTCACGCCGGTACGTTGGATCCCCTGGCGAGCGGCGTGCTGATCGTCTGTCTGGGCAAGGCTACGCGTCTAAGCGAATACATCATGCCAGGGCGCAAGTCCTACCGCGCCTGCATTACGCTCGGGCGAACAAGCTCTACTTACGACGGTGGAGGCGAAATCCAGGAAAGCCAGGTCGAGACCAGTGGCATCTCACTTGCCGATATCGAAAACGCCCTAACTCCGTTCATCGGCGAAATCCTTCAGGTGCCGCCCATGTACAGCGCGATCAAGGTAAAAGGACGCAAACTCTACGAACTGGCGCGCCAGGGACAATCGATCGAACTCCAACCTAGGCCCGTGCGCATAGACAGCATCGACATTCTGAAATGGGACAACCCGCTAGTTGAACTTGACGTGAATTGCGGTGCCGGTACATATATTCGCAGCTTGGCACACGACCTGGGCCAGGCTCTTGGAGTCGGCGCATTCCTCTCGGGCTTGCAACGTCGTGTCAGCGGAAAATTCATACTTAGCGACAGTGTCGCCCTTGAAAGAATATTGAATGAAGAAGAATGGTGGCGGCATATCATCCCACCGCACGAAGTGTTGGCTGATCAATCTTGCGTGGCGCTCTCGGAAGACGAACTATTGAGCATCCAAAATGGACGAACGATCGCTCGTCGCAACAATTTGAATGCCGAGACCGTTTTCGCTTTCTCCAAGGACAAGCGGCTTGCCGCCGTTCTGGTCCCCAGAGACGGCCTCTGGAAACCGCATAAAGTATTTCCGTGCCAAAGTTGATACAATTGACCATGATTGAACGGTCTTGATTCGCGAAAGATTACGCCTTTTTCGCGCAAACGGCCAGTCGTACAGAGGCGCCGATTGCGAAGCGCCAGACGTTCCTGACTTAAGTATCGCGATGCGCCGGCTTTCGGCACTTCAACGCTTGACGCGGAAGAATAACAGGATCGCGGATGATCCATTTGCGCCATCTCGGCGAAGCTCAACTCGAAGAAGAATCCGTCGTGACCATCGGTGTCTTTGATGGCGTGCATATCGGACACCGGACCATGATAAGGCGTCTGGTCGAGGAGGCGCGCGCTAGCAATCGACTCGCGGTAGTCTTAACCTTTCACCCACATCCAGACACGGTTTTGCAAGACGTCGAACCACGATACTATTTGACCACACCAGAGCAACGCGCGCAGTTGCTATCTTCTCTTGGCGTTGATGTTGTTATTACCCACCCTTTCGACGATGACATACGACATATACGGGCCGGCCAATTCGTCGAGCAACTGATAAAGCATCTGCACTTGAAAGAATTGTGGGTCGGCTCGGATTTCGCTCTCGGATATGAACGAGAAGGAACCGTCGAATTCCTACGAGACCTAGGTAGCCATCATGGTTTCGGCGTGACCGCAATTGAGCTGATTATGAGCGAAGCCGGCGGCGAATCCATCCATAGTTCGCAGGTGCGTGATTTGGTGCGGCGGGGAGAGATGCGCCAAGCGAAAAGCATGCTCGGTCGCGCCTATTCAGTCGAAGGCAAAGTAGTGCAAGGGCAGCAGCGCGGCCGAACGATTGGCATTCCAACCGCCAACCTGGAAATCTGGGCGAAGCAAATCATCCCGCCCAACGGCGTCTATGCCGGGCTGGCAAGGATAGACGAGGAAACGTTTCTGGCGGCTACCAATATCGGGATGCGTCCGACCTTTGGCGAAGATTATCTCTCGATCGAGGCGCACTTGTTGGACTTCGATCAGGACATTTACGGCGAGACCATGGCATTGACCTTTGAGGCACGCTTGCGCCCGGAGATAAAGTTCGACGGGCTGGACGATTTGTTGACGCAAATAAAACTGGATATAGAACAGGCCAGGGTTCTGCTCGAACGTGTTCAGCCAGGTTGACGCTGCTTCCCTTTGGACAATATGTAACCAACGCGCTTCATAAACTGCTCGTTGCTGCGCCAGTTCTTCAGCACTTTCACACGCGTCTCAAGATGAACACGCCCTTCCAAAAGTCGCTCAAGGTCAGCGCGCGCGTCTACGCCAATGCGCTTGATCATCGTGCCGCGCTTGCCGATCACAATGCCCTTCTGCGACTCCCGTTCGACATAGATTACCGCCTCGATGATGGTGATGTCGTTTTTCTCGGCAAAGCGGCTGATCTCGACGGCGACCGTGTACGGGATTTCGTCACTGGTGAGTTCGATGATCTTTTCGCGGATGATTTCGGCGGCCAGAAAACGCAAGTTTGCTTCGCTGACTTGATCAGCGGGAAAATAGCGCGGTCCCAAAGGCAGCAAAGGTATCAAGCCGTCAATCAGCGGACGGATACCAATCGCGTTCGTGGCGCTGGTCTCGAACACAAGATCATGTTCAATTAAAGCAAGGTGATCGCGGCGATTGCACTCGTCACCAACCAAGTCAATCTTGTTGAGGACAAGCAATTTGGGCGTCTTTGCCGCTGCGCGCTTTAGCACGTCGGCAATGTACAGATCTTCCTCTCGTGGCGCCCGTGAAACATCAACGATCCATAAGATGACGTCGGCGTCGCCCAGCGCATCGTGGGCGACTTTTATCATGTAGTCACCCAAACGCGTACGCGGATCATGGATGCCCGGCGTATCGACGAACAGAATCTGCGCGTCGTCTCGCGTATGTATGCCAAGTTGTCGCTGTCGGGTGGTCTGTGGTTTGGCGGTAACAATAGCGATTTTTTGCCCAAGAATGGCATTGATGAGCGTGGATTTGCCTACGTTGGGGCGTCCGATAACCGCCACCATACCGGAACGATGATCATCGCCCCAATCGTCGCTGAAGATCGAGTCCAGCTTATCCACGACTCTGCCAATCATCCAAGCTGGCATAGCAGGGCAATTGCCGCAGAAGCCTTTCCGGGAAACCGTTGTTTGCGCTTCCGATCAGCGCCGAGAGTCGCGCGACCGGCTGTTGATCCCCTGGCGCAAGGAAGACAAAGACATCATAAGGACTGTCAAAATCCAACTGCTTAAGCGTTACCATCTCGTCAACGCCGTCGTTGCGATAGCCCAAGACGTCCGAACGCGGATACAAGTGGCTGTTCTTCATCAAGAAGTCCCAAGCCAACTCGCCCGACATGGTTTCGCCATAATCCAGTACAACCAGATCCGGCACAATGGACCATTGCGGCTTGAACAAATAGGGAATGCCGTATCGTAGCGCGATCTCGCCATGCAAAATGACTTCGGCTTGCGGCAGAACACTCGACGACAAAAGGAACGACCCGCCGAGAAGCGAGACAGATCCGGACACTAATTCATTGATGGGTTCGCGCTGCGGAATCGGATTAGCGGGCATCTAAATTACTAGTGATGCTCGGGTTCAGCGGGAACGTTGATATCGTCGAAGCGCTCAAACGGACGAACCCAGCCTAGCCAGAATCCGATGGCGATCACCAGCAGTATCAAGCCGCTGACCAGCATCAAACCCAGCGTATGCGTGGAGTCGGCGTCGAGATCAAGCCCAAAGATGACACCGACCATCGTCGCAACTATCATCAACGTTATGCCCAGCCCGCCGACCATCGCCAAACAGTAGAGCGTGAATTTGCTGGGCTGCCGCGTCATCATGCTTCTCTTTTCTTCATTCACTCGAATATCGCCTTCTGTATGCTAGACTTGGAACTCGCACTGCATTTTGCCTTTTGCCCCACCATCCGTCAAGTCTGGGAGGTCGCAATGAGCGTCGAAAAAGTCCTGCTGATTCGTCATGGCGAAACGGATTTCAATCGCGAACGCCGGCTGCAGGGCGTTATGGAGATTCCGCTGAACGAACGCGGACGCGAGCAGGCTGCCGCCGTCGCGAACTATCTGAAAGATATTCCCATTGACGCGCTCTACACAAGCCCCATCCTGCGAGCGCGAGAGACTGCAGAGATAATCGGCAACGTGATCGGTATGCCGCCCAGCGACGACGAACGCCTGCGTGAAATTGAATTTGGCGTATTCGAAGGGCTCACCTTCCCGGAGATTAAACAGCGCTTCCCCACGGCACACCGCAATTGGACCACGGGCTACCTGGCGTACAATGTGCCGCAGGGCGAATCCAGAAGAGTGGTTCAGGGGCGAGTGCGCGCTGCCTGGGAGGACCTTACGGCACATTCGGACCACAAAACGGTTGCTTTGGTGTCACATGGTTCGGCGATTGCCATCTTCCTGGGTTCGTTGTATGCCTTGCTGCCAGATTCGTCCATCAAAAATACGTCCATAACTACCCTGGAATACCGCGAACCGATCTGGGAGATCGCAGGCTACGCGCAAACGCCGCATATGGGGAGTTAAACCGGCTCGCAGATGAAATAGGGCAGCATTTCCGGTACAATTGCCGCGTTTGATTTTGACCTACATACTTGGAGGATTCGACGGAATGACGACACCCATACGTGTAGCGGTGACTGGCGGGGCCGGTCAAATCGCGTACAGTCTGCTCTTTCGGATTGGTAACGGCGAAGTGTTCGGCGCGGACCAGCCAGTAATCTTGCAAATCCTTGAGATTCCACCGGCGATGGACGCGCTGCAAGGCGTAGTAATGGAGCTGGAAGACAGCGCGCAAACCTTGCTGCAAGATATTGTGATCTTCGACGACCCCAAGGTCGCATTCAAAGATGCCAACTGGGCGATCCTGGTAGGTGGCAGACCACGTGGACCTGGCATGGAGCGCGGCGACCTCATCGCCGCAAATGGGCCGATCTTTGTTGCACAAGGCAAAGCCATCAATGATCACGCCGCCGCCGATATTCGGGTGCTTGTCGTCGCCAATCCCTGCAACTCCAATTGTCTGGTGGCCAAAGCCAACGCGCCCGATATCCCGGCTGATCGATGGTTCGCCATGACCCGCCTTGATGAAAATCGCGCCAAGTCGCAGTTAGCGCAGAAGGCCGGCGTTCAGGTGTCGGACGTCAAGAGACTGGCGATTTGGGGTAACCACAGCAGTACGCAATTCCCCAGCTTTGAACATGCCCTGATCAATGGCCGGCCTGTCGAATCGGTTATTGGCGACCGCGGATGGCTGGAAAACGACTTCATGAGTACCGTACAAAAGCGCGGCGCCGCGGTGATCAGCGCGCGCGGCAAAAGTTCCGCGGCCAGCGCCGCCAATGCCGCACTCGATACAATCCGAAGTTTGATCACACCGACTGCGGACGGGGACTGGTTCAGCGCGGCGATTCCCAGCGAAGGCAATCCTTATGGTGTCGCGGACGGATTGATCTACTCGTTCCCGTTAAGAAGCGATGGCAACGGCAGGGTCAAGACCGTAACCGGATTGGACCTGAGTAAGTACGCCCTGGGGAAAATCAGAGGGACTGAAGACGAGCTAATGAGCGAGCGCGAGGCGATCAGCGACCTGCTCTAGGATGATCCATTCACTGCCACTTTATTCTCGGCTGCGCCCGAATTGGTTACGAAGAACTAGCTGATGTCATCATTCTTGACTTTTTCAGCCGAAGTCTGTACGAATTCGGGCTCTTCGGGGACTATCGCCGCCAGAATGATATAAAGCACCACGCCTGGTCCGCCAGCGATGGCAAATATAACCCAAATGATTCGGACGATCGTCGGATCAACCGCGAGGTAATCGGCGATGCCGCCGCAGACGCCGGCAACGCGGCGATCGCTTCGTGAACGATAGAGGCGCTTTTTCATATTGATATTCATATCAGACGTTTTCCCAACTGCCTTTGGCCAATCTAGCGCGCGGATTGCCATGCGCAATAGACCGAATCTGTGCTGAAGCTGTTATCCAAATATACGTATAAGCTTCGATGTGGTTGCAGTCGTTCGGTCGCTAATCCGAAAGAACTCGCAAGCGAAAGGGACTGTCCCCAATACCAGGCAAGACACGCAAGACACCCCAAAAGGCGCGTATACCGATCCACAAGACCGTCGCCAGCCAAACGCCGGTGAAATCGGCCGAATCTCCAGTAGCGACCGCTTGCAAACCGATCAAGCCACAAACCGTGGCCATCAGCATAGCGTTGCGCAGAAAACTATAGTCGCTCGTCCCCCAATGTATGCCGTCAGTTATGAACGCGAGCGCGTTTAGCGGCTGTGAAAGCGCCGCTACCATCCAGGCAGCTGCAAAAACAGCGACCGTATCCTGCGGAACCATGCTTTCTGAAACCAGCGGCGTGATTAGCAGCATCAAGGCCATCAACACAAGACCCGTGCCCAAACTCCATGCCATTGTAGAGCGGGCCACGCGTTTGGCATCGCGCATATGACCGGAACCGTAGAAATAGCCGATCAGACTTTGCGCGGTAGTGGCGAAAGCTTCCAATACCAAAGCCGTGAAGAACCAGAATTGACGAATGACCTGGTGGGCAGCGCCAGCCTCCGCGCCCATCAGCGTAGCGACGCGCGTGGCAGCAAGCGTAAACAAGGTCAACGATCCGGTACGAATAAACAGATCGCCGCTCACGCGCATCAACCTGATGCCGTCCCGCAACCTGACATCTCGAGTAAGACCGATTTTGCGTCGGATTTCCAACATCATCCAGCCAGCGCCCAGCCATTGACTGAGCGAACTAGCCAACGCAGCGCCGCCGACGCCGAGCGCTGGCACAAATGACCAGCCAAATATAAGCAAATAGTCGAGCGCGATATTTGTAAAGTTGATCCCCAATGCGATCCGCAAAGGCGTCTTCATATCCTGGATGCCGCGCAATGCGCCAAATCCGACGATTGCAATGACCACCGCCGGCGCGCCTAACAGCCGCAGCCGTATGTATTCGCTTGCGAGCTTGAGAACTTCGCCTTCGGCGCCCAACAAACTCGCAGCGATGTCCGCGGTCGGAACCAAGAGCATACAGAGCAAAACGCTGACGAACGCGCCAATGGTTAGGGTAAGGCTGACGGACTTGACCGCTCCCTTGATGTCACGCTTGCCAAAAGCCTGCGCGACTTCGGTTTGCGTGGCGATGCCAAGGAATCCGAAAACCCAGAACAACGATGTGAGCGCGCCCGTACCCACTGTCAGAGACGCCAAGGGCGCTGTGCCGAGCTGCGCCACAAATCCGGTGTCCACAAGACCGGTAACCGGTTCGGCAATTAAGGACAGCAAAATGGGCAGCGAAAGATAGAGGATCGTGCGATTCGGCTGTGTCAAGAAGCGGCTGTTCCGCGACATGGATGTTGATTGAAGCATTAGTTAGAGTTGGACTTTCTTTTAGCTTGAAGAGGCCGAGTCTTGAAAGCGTCGAGTAAAGAGTCCACTGGGCACAACGGGCCGCGTTTCAGAAACCTACGCCAAAAGCCGCGCTCATTGTGCCGTCTATCCGTCTACCCAGGCTTGCGCCCAGGAAATCCTCGTGACCGTTGACGAATTCTTTGAGCGACAGGCGTTTTTTCCCTGCCAGTTGGAGTTCGGTCGGGAAGAATAGACCTGCGCCTGTGCCAATTGCGATCCCGTTGACATGGTCGACAACCAGACCGGGACTCGCCTTTCCCACATCTCCATAGCCGGCGTGGATTTTTAACTGAGCGCCCTTCCAGTGTGTGTAAGTGCCGGGCCATGGCGTAAAGGCGCGCACCGTTCTTTCGAGCTCAACGGCCGCTCTTGCCCAATCCAACCGTCCGTCTTCTTTTTTGATTGTCGGCGCATAAGTGGCGACGCAGTCATCTTGCAGCGTCGGCACAATCTTTCCACCCAGGAAACCGGGCAGCGTTTCGCTCAGGAGATCGGCACCCAGCTGCGCAAGCTTGTCGTGCAGGCTCTGACCAGTTTCGTCACTCGAGATCGGGATTGGACGCTGCTCGATCATGGGACCGGTATCCAGGCCGGCATCCATCTTCATAATCGTGACACCCGTCTCGTGATCGCCCGCGCGTATCGCCGCCTGAATAGGAGCCGCGCCGCGCCATCGAGGCAACAACGACGCGTGTACGTTGATTGACGCCATCCGTGGCACATCGAGTAAGATCTGGGGAAGAATCTGCCCGAAGGCGACCACTACAAACAAGTCCGCATCCATTCCCCGTAAGGCCGAGATGGACACGTCGTTGCGAATGCGCTCCGGCTGCAACAGCGGGATGTTTGCCGCGAGCGCCGCCTGTTTGACCGGCGACGGTCGAAGCCGGCGATGCCTGCCCGATGGCCGATCCGGCTGTGTTACGACAGCGACGACCTCGTGTGAAGCCACAAGTGACGTCAAACTGGGCAGCGCGAAGTCGGGCGTTCCCATAAAGACGATGCGTGCCATAGGATGCCTTGTACCCTGCATACGCGAATGGTAGTATCGATCAATCATTTTATGAGATTATTCAAATGCAGTCTATGATTCATAAGGAATGGATTGTCGCTCGTCCAGCGTCGGACGAGCACCTGCGTCGCTATAGAAATATCAGCCCTGTCCTGGCACAAGTTCTCCTTAATCGTGGCTTCGAGGATCCCGACCACGCCAGCCACTTTCTTTCCGCATCCGATGTCGCGGAAGATCCCTTCAAAATGAAGGACATGCGCAAGGCTGTGAAACGAATCGCCGCCGCCATCGCGAATCAAGAGTCAATCGCTGTTTACGGGGATTTCGATGCCGACGGCGTGACAGCCACGGCCTTGCTGGTACAGGCGCTGTCAGCATTGGGCGCAAATGTCCGACCCTATATTCCCGACAGGGTTGAAGAAGGTTATGGACTCAATTCCCCGGCCTTGGAAGGTCTTGCCGCTGCAGGAATAGGTCTAGTGGTCACGGTTGACTGTGGCATACGATCTCTCGGCGAAGTAGAAGCTGGTCTGCGTGTCGGATTGGATATCATCATCTCTGATCACCACTCCATCGGTCCCGATGTCCCACCCGCTCTTGCGATAGTCAATCCACAGCAAGAAAGTTGCCATGGAAATACATGCCTGGCAGGAGTCGGTGTCGCCTTCATGTTGGCAAAAGCGCTCCTAATCGATCGTTGGCAAAACGATCGCGACAATTATCCCCATGACTTGCGCCAGTCCGATTTGCTGGATTTGGTCGCGATCGGCACAGTTGCCGACATGGTACCGTTGAACGATGGCATGAATCGACGGCTAATCCGTCATGGGCTGAACACCATCAACGAGCTGCGACGACCCGGCCTCGCTGCGCTGTCCAAGGTAGCACGACTCCATCCTGGAAAGATCTCCGCAGCTGACATCGGTTTCATGCTCGGGCCGCGGATCAACGCTGCTGGACGCCTGGGCTCAGCGATGACCTCCTACCATCTATTATCGACTTCGTCTCAAGAACAGGCGGAAGCGTACGCGCTGGAATTGCAAGCACTGAACGCTCAGCGCCAGCTCTTGACTCGGCAGGCGCAGGCAGCCATTAGTGATCAGATCAGCGAGATGGGCGACGTCAACTTGATTTTCGCTGGCGACCAAGAGTTTTCGCCTGGCATTGTAGGTTTGGTGGCAGGACGGCTAACGGAAGAATTCTACCGTCCGGCGGTCATCCTGGAGATCGGCGCAGAAGTGAGCCGCGCGTCATGCCGTAGCATCCCGGAGTTTAACATCACTCATGCCTTGGACGAGTGCGCGGATCTTCTGATCCGGCATGGAGGGCACGCCATGGCAGCAGGTTTTACCGTACACAACAGCAATCTCGACGCTTTACGCCATGCGCTCGAACAAAAAGCGACGCAGTCGCTGGAAGGTCTGGCGCTGCAGCGTCGAGTGCAGGTAGATATGGAAGCTGACCTCCGTGACCTGAGCGTTGACCTGGCCGATGAACTGACCCGACTCGAGCCAACAGGGCACGCAAATCCGCCGGCAACTTTCATGAGCAGGAACTTGAGTGTCCTCTCTTGCCGACGGGTCGGCGACGAAGGGCGACACTTGAAGTTGAAGATCGCGCGCAAGGACAACACGCCGATTGATGCCATCGGATTCGGCTTGGGAGAACGATTAAAGCAACTGCCTGGCGCGATCGACGCTGTTTATCATCTGGAGATGAACGAGTGGAACGGTAGACGCTCCTTGCAATTGAAGTTGGTCGACATTCGTCCGCCGCAATCGCTGGAATGAGAGCGATCTGGTGTGTCGAGACTGATGCCCTTTCAAACGACGATCCGGACCGGCGCGTGCGACATCAGCGATTTCAACTTGACCTTGACCAGCAAGCGGCGTATATTGTGCAGGTGCCCTGCCACTGAATTGGTAGGCGGAGCAAAAGAAAACGCGGTCTACTTGCTGTTGGACCAGGCGCTCGCGCTAGGCGCCGTGCCGTACCGCCTAGCAAAATGAAAGTCCAATAGTCCGCGGATGGTTTTCGGTGTGCTCAAAGCAGTCGTACGCCTATTTTCAGTACTGAAAGCCTGCGAGACATTTCAGTCGGTTCGTAGAAGTACAGTTTGGGCGCAGGACACCTGATGAATTTTGACCGGCCGCAACTTGGGCCCCTAGAAATACTTTTGGCAATTGATAGTGAAGAATAATCTTTCTTGGCCAGCCCATCACCCGAAATGAACGACATGCGAACGACAAAAGACCGATACAGAATGTCGCTGTCGGTGCCAAGTTGCAACGTCATGTGCGTTTGCTCCCTTGCGGTGGCGGTGCAGACACTGATTCAAACCGGCAGCGATAATCGCTTCATTCAAGCCGAACCAATACGTTTAGAACTGGCAGGGGTCTAACGGAGGACGATGTTGAAAGAGCCAATGAAACGAGCAGCGGGCGAGTTGAAGTTCTCGTATGGCGGCCAAGCTGTCATAGAAGGCGTCATGATGCGAGGCGCCAACTCGATGGCGGTTGCCGCCCGCGATCCCGAGGGCCAGATCGTCATACATGAGCAGCCGCTGAGTGCCACCCTGTATCGAGGGAGAATCGCTCGAACGCCTTTCCTGCGTGGCTTGATCGGTTTGTGGGACGCGCTCGGCCTCGGCATTCGCGCGCTCATGTGGTCGGCAGATGTTGCGCTTGGCGAAGAGGAATCCATTAGCTTTAACGGACCCATTGGTTGGCTGACAATCGCAGTGTCATTGCTTATCGGAGTCGGTATCTTTTTCCTTTTGCCAACGACCGCCGCGACCGGCATTGGCAATCTATTGGGTCTCAGTACAACCGCCAAAGAGATCGTTGTAGATGAAGAGGGAAACGAAGTTGTCGTCTCGGATGGTAGCGGGAATTTCCTGGCCTACGAGGCGCTGCCCATTGGCTTTGACGCCTTCGCCATCAACCTGATCGAAGGCGTGGTGCAATTGGCGATTCTTGTCGTTTACATTTGGTTCGTCGGACGCACCAACGACGGCAAACGCATATTCTCATATCATGGCGCCGAACACAAAACCATCAACGCCTACGAAGCCGGCGACGAATTGCTGCCGGAAGTCGTCCGTCGCCACGCGATCGAGCACCCGCGCTGCGGCACGGCATTTTTGTTGACGGTCGTGTTCGTCAGCGTGTTTTTGTTTTCGCTGATTGGGCGCCCACCATTTGCTCTGCTCATTCTGTCGCGCGTTATTTTTATTCCCATCGTTGCGGGGGTCGCCTACGAGTTTTTGAAGTATACAGCCTCCAACCTCGATAAAGCCTGGATTCGCGTCATGATACGGCCCAATCTGGCGCTGCAACACTTGACAACCAATGAACCGGGTCTTGATATGATCGAGGTCGCGATCGTTTCGTTTAAACGTGTCTTGCTCTCCGAGGGTTTGATCACGGAAGAAGAAGCGGCAATCCCCCCTGCTCGTCCGGAGACGGCGCACGCGCCCGGTGGAGGCTGAGATGTCGCGGGGTAAGCGTATCGCAAAAGCTTTGCTCATGATCGCGATAGCAATGAGCTTCCTCACCTTGTATCTCCATGTCACGGGCATCCAAAATGACAAAAACCGCAATGAATGGATGGGGGCTTGACAACAAAGTACAAGCCGTACCATAATTAGGGTACAAGAAAGGAGCAATTATGCAACTAGTTAATGTAATGACCCTATTCCCGACACGTGAGACTTGCCTTGCACATCTCGAAGATGGGGGCTTGACAACAAAGTACAAGCCGTACCATAATTAGGGTACAAGAAAGGAGCAATTATGCAACTAGTTAATGTAATGACCCTATTCCCGACACGTGAGACTTGCCTTGCACATCTCGAAGCTCTGCGCTTCATTGATGGCGCGTTTTGCCCGAAGTGCGGCAGCGAGGATGTTGCCAAGAAACGGGACGGCAAGCGTGTCGGTCGCTGGAACTGCCATAACTGCCGCGTCAGCTTCAACGTTCTAGCAGGGACGATGTTTCAAGGCACGAAGATACCCTTGCAAAAGTGGTTCCTGGCGATCGCTATCATGGTGAATGCCAAGAAATCGGTATCGAGTTACCAACTGGCGCGGGACTTGCGGATGAACCAAAGCTCCGCATGGTACATGCAGCAACGTATCCGGGCGGAGATGGGGCGCCGTCAACAGACGATCACCCTGCAGGGCATTGTCGAAGCGGACGAAACGTACATTGGCGGCAAGAAGCGCAAGCCTAACAAGCGGGAAGACGATCCGCCGGGCGGCCAAGGCGTACATGACAAGACGCCTGTGCTGGCTGCTGTAGAGCGTGGCGGCGATGTCTTAGCCGAGGTGACGCCGGAAGTGACTGGCAATGCAGTTATCAAGTTCCTGCGCAGGCGCATCAATGTCGAGAACACGTTCCTTATCTCGGATGAAGCGCAGGTCTATAAAGCGGCGCGCGGTCTCGTGCCAGGTGTGGCAATCAACCACAGCGTGCAGTTCGTCGCCGGTCCGGTACATACCAATACTGTCGAGGGATTCTTCGGTTTGCTCAAGCGCGCGTGGTACGGGACACACCACCACTACACCGAACGCTGGATGCCGCTCTTCGTGGCCGAGGCTTCATGGAAGTACAACCATCGGAAGAGCGGCAACGCTTTCGATGAGCTTATTCAGGGCGCGGTGACGGCTTAGGGTTAGCGTAATGCCCCGCGATCGCGGGGCATTTGGGTTACTTACTCGGAGTTGGTGACGGGAGACACTGGTCAAGCAACTTGACCGCTCCTGGCGAGTTGAGTTGGCCATGTTGAACAGCGTTCGTCCACACGCGCTTCGCGATCGCCATGTCGCACCCGAACAGGTGCGCATACTCCCACGTTTCGATTCGCCCGTAGTACAGTGCTCTCAGTTCGGGCTCGCGGATATTTGACGACTTGCTTAGGGCATAATCTGCGCGGGACAGCGCATCGGCAATAGCCAATTTGCTCAGAGCTTGCGATTGCATCGTATCTTCCGTTTCGTTGCGCTCAACATCATTATCTGACATTATAGCATCCTTTCGACGAGCTTATTAACCAACTACGTGCTTCTAGGAATCCGTCCCGAAAGCCGCTGGATGAAGTCATCCAAGGCGTTGTTGTACCTTTGGTAGGTCTGATCGATCTCAACGCGGATCCCATACAGCCCGATCTCCATGCGGGTCATCCAGTCGTGCCAGGTTATGTACAATTCAACCCATTCTCGGCATGGCGGCACTCTCCGAAGCATGTAGTGGTAGGAGAGGTATAAAGCATCATGGAATTCCCGCCGCTTTTGAGGGAACTCCACCCTTTCCCTATCCATCTGGTAAAGCGCTCGGACAGCGTCGCCGCTGTCCATTATCATATCAAAAGGATCGGGAGAGGGCGACGCATCAAAATGTATCAGCTCGGGACCGGTGCATTCCCGCAAATACCTGTACTCATCCGCCTCCCTTCCCTCCTGCGCCCGGAGTGGCGCGGTGTAGCACAGTAATAGAACAACAAACAACAGCGTGCGAAACATCTCGATGTGCCTTTCAATCTATATTTATGAGAACAGAACCCCCATTACTTGGATCGGCAAAGCGATGTACGCTACAATAAACATGGGAAACGTTGCGTTTTCCCATGTTGGGCAATTCCCCGTGACACATTAGGCTCAGAACCGAATGTCACGGGGAATCCCGAATTACTGCCCGCAAAGGGCAGACTATATGTTACCGGACAACGACAAGAAACGCAATCAACTGGTTTTGATTGCGTTTCTTGATTCTTAGAGTCTGTGCGGATAGCAGGATTAAGTATAAGCCAATGTCAGCCTATTCCACAGAAATTATTACTAAGCCCCCATCCATTCATTGCGACAAAAACGATGACCTGAAGATGAGCGACCAGCGAGGGTATATGCGTTTCGCACAAAAGGCGCGCCAATCAAATTGGCATCATACCGGTGGACGGAATCGGATGCCGCTTTTCCCCTTTTTTCAGGCGCTGTTCTATTCGCCAGAGTTGACCAACGAAGCCTTTTTCTTGCGGGGAAAACAAATCAATATCTGGCTGTCAGTGGCGGCGATTGCAAGTTTTGCTATCGCATTCTCTGCTAGGTTTTCTCGAATGTACGCCATTTACGCGGTCTTGGTCATCGCCTTTCTGGCTTTTGCATTTAAGGCGCCTTTCTTCCAGGCGGAAATCCTCTATTACACCTTATTTGGCTTTGCTTTCATTCTCTCGATTGACGCGCTATTTGCACCAAAGTGGCACAAATCTATCGGGGTCGGCGCCCTTTTAGCCTTAGCGCATCTCTGTAAAGCGAGTGCCACGCCAGCCCTAATACTATTAGCTAGTTGCTATGGAGTTCTATTGATTGCCAACTTCATTCGCCGCGACCTGGAATGGCATCTGGCGCGGGACATCGTCTTGCGTGCCCTTACGCCCGCTTTGGTTTTCATATTGCTTCTCTTTCCGTACTTGCAGGAAAGCAAAGAAATATATGGCAGGTATTTTTACAATGTAAACACCATGTTTTATGTCTGGTACGATACCTGGGAAGAGGCAAAAGCCGGCACAAGGGCGGCGGGCGACCGAGCCGGTTATCCCGATCTACCCGAGGATGAAATTCCCAGCCTGCGAAAGTATCTGGCTGAACACTCTGCAGAGCAGATTATCGGCCGCTTTCGTGAGGGTGTCACGCGGCTCGTCGCCTACGGCTGCTATCGCCGTGACAGCGTACACATTTATGGCTACTGTTCACAAGTTGCTTTGGGACTAATTGTACTTGCAATCGCATTACCGCTGCTGCTCCGCAGATTCCGATGGCGTAAGGACCACGAGCGAATCCATGTCATCTGGTATGCGGTTAGTTTGCTGATACTTTACGCATTGTCAGCAGCTTGGTATATGCCCATTAGCGGAAACGAAGGACCCAGAGTGGTGCTGGTCTTGCTCGTGCCGTTCTTATGGACTACAGGGTTGGTCGTGCATTCTGAATGCATCCGGTCACTGAATATTACGATTTTGGGTAAACCGGTCAAAGTCGTTGCCATTGTTTATTCGCTAATTAGTCTTACGCTAGTTTACGAGATCTATCAAGTTGTTACATGGCGAGCAGCAGCGATGTATGGTGGGAAATAATGGGATCGGTTGGACGTGTGGCGAAAGCTGCAATTGCAATCCTTGTTTTGTTTACTCTTGTTTACATTTACGTGACCATCGCGAGCATATAGAGCGAAGATAACGTCTTTCGTAAGGGTTACGATCAAGGCGCGTATATCAACTTTGCCAAGAAGGCACATGATTCGCGTTTTCACTTTACCGGCAATAGAAATCGCATGCCTTTCTTCCCGACTTTCAAGCACTTTTCTAATCTTCCGATATAGAAGACGAAGACTTTTTCCAGCAAGGCAAGCCGATAAACGTCACCCTATCCATTGCTGGCCTATCTGTTATTGGCACGGTATTCTACGTGCGCTTCTCCAAGCTGTTTGCCACGTATGCCATCCTTACTTTTGCGTTCCACGCTTTCGCTGTAAAGTCTCCATGGTTTCAGGCTGACTAGCACTTCTATTTATTTCTATGGCAATCTCGACAATGTACATCCCTCTTGTCTATGAGATTTATGACATCGCGACTTTTCGTGTCGCCAACCTGATCGGCGGCAGGTGACAAAGACGGCGGAAGGCTGATCTTCTCAAAACAGCGCTTTAGCTTCACCGTCGCTATAAATATCCCAATCGTCGCATCTGTTCGCCAGCCTCGGCCATGAAGAAATCGAGATCATCATCGCCAAATTGATTGCGCCAGTCGCCGCTGCGACCACGACGCGGTTGCACAGCAGACGAAAGCCGCTTCTGCCGTATTCCCAGCTTCCAAAGCGCCCGGCCGACCAGGGACGGCTTCCCCGACTTACCAGGCAAATCGATCGCCCGAACTGAGCGTTGCACTCTGATCCCTAAAAATCCCGCCATTTGCCGTACGCTGTTCACATAGTCGTTTTCCAGTGCCGCGTAGGATACGGGAAGCAGATTCGGTTGCTGTAACCAGGTACGCGCATGATGCGCCCAGTACGCGGGTCGGCTCATGCCGGTATCAACTCCGTCCAGCGTTGACTCCGAACGAAGGAATTCCGAAAACGACTGTTTCTTAACGTCTTTGTCAAATGACTGCATGTAGTAATAAAGCGAGGCCATCACATCGCGACCGTCCCGATGTACATAGATCGCTGGCGATTCGCGCAGAACAGACCGCGCGAACGTCCTTTCTTCTTCAAGTTTCCAGAAGGTCGCCACGGGCAAGTCGTGCACTTTGACAAGCACACGGCCATCCAGGATTTCCAGTTGTCTTCGGAATTCGGGCAGCGGAGTTGGCGTTTCATGGTCCGACGAAACCCGTTCGAGGGTCATGAAGGTATCGCTGACATCGGAGCTGTTATTTCGTAAGGCGTCGATCGTCCAATGTGTTCCCGATCGCCGATGAGTTGCGATAACAATTGTTTTGGAGTCGATCATTTAATCCTCGGCAACCATACTCTGCAGTTCATACAATTTGGTTAGCGCCTCCAAGGGACTAAGACTGTCGATCTCCAGTGAGCGCAAGGCGCTAAGTGCCGGGTTCTCGGGCGCGTCAAAAAAGCTCAATTGCTGATGCGAATCTCTTGGCCGATTGAAGGCAAAGTCTCCACTGTCCTCTTCCAATTCCTTCAGAAGCTGGCGCGCGCGATCCACCACGGAACGTGGAATGCCAGCCAACTGCGCCACGTGAACGCCATAGCTTTGATCCGCGCCTCCGGGCAGAACTTTGTGCAAAAATACGATGTCTTCTCCCTGTTCCGCCACCGCTACGTTGAAGTTGGCCGTGCGCGGCAAGATATTAGGCAGTTCGGTCAACTCGTGATAATGCGTTGCGAAGAGCGTGCGACAGTTCAAACGAGGGTTGTTATGGATATACTCGATCACCGAGCGCGCAATTGCCAATCCGTCGTAAGTGGAAGTGCCGCGTCCGATCTCATCAAGAATGAGCAGGCTGCGTTTGCTGCTACCGGATAGCAGGCGCGCCGTTTCTACCATCTCCACCATAAAGGTACTTTGGCCAGCGTGAATCTCGTCTTGTGCGCCGATCCGCGCGAAAATCCGGTCTACCAATCCGATTAGCGCTGAATCGGCGGGGACAAAACTCCCAACTTGAGCCATCAGGGTAATGATCGCCACTTGTCGAATATAGGTCGATTTGCCAGACATATTGGGTCCGGTAATGATATGTAAGCGCGAAGCCAGATCGAATCTACTGTCATTCGGCACATAGCGGCTGGATGTTTCCAGCAACTTCTCGACGACCGGGTGCCTCCCCGCTTCAATTTGCAAGATGTTGTCTTCGGTCAATTCCGGCCGGACGTAACCTTCCCGAACGGCGACTTCCGCCAGGGACAAGAAGGCATCCAAGTGCGCGATGGCGCGCGCAGTCTTTTGCAAGCTCTCACGCTGAGAGCCGACTTTTACGCACAGGTCCGCGAACAACTCGCGTTCAATAGCCAGGATTTCCTCTTCGGCGTTGAGTACCTTTGTTTCGTATTCCTTTAATTCAGGCGTGATATAACGTTCGGCATTGACCAAGGTCTGTTTTCGGACATAGTCATCCGGCACCTTTTCACTGTGGGCTTTGGTGACTTCGATGTAATAACCGAAGACCTTGTTGAATCCCACTTTGATGCTTGCAATGCCTGTTCTGCGCCGCTCGTGAGATTCCAGATTGGCGATCCATTCTCGCGCGTGTAGGGTCGAAGCGAGAATCTGGTCCAACTGCTCCGAATAACCCGCTCGTATAATGCCAATGGCGTTGATAGTCGCCGACGGGTCCTCAGCAATTGCGGTTGAGATTAAGTCGTGAACGGCTTCACAAGGATCCAGTCGATCAGCGATCGCGGCAAGGGCGCCCGTCTCCTGTATGAGTTCGGCAAGTTGCGGAACCGCACTCAGCGCTGCCTGAAGCGCGAGCAAATCACGTGGCCCGGCTTTGCCAATAACAATCCGATTTGTCAGCCGTTCAATATCGGCGACCTGCTTCAACTCGCCAACAAGCTCATCGCGGAGTAGGTCGCTGCTGAACAATGCCTCGACAGCATCCAGGCGCGCATTCAGGCGATTGATCTCAAGCAGGGGTTGATTTATCCAGGAGCGCAACAGACGAGCGCCCATCGCAGTCACGGTACGATCCAAAATGTCGAGTAGGCTGCCTTTCGTTTTTCGCTGGCGTATCGACTGCGTCAGTTCCAGGTTGTGACGGGTAAACTGATCCAAAACCATGAACGACGACGTCGAATAGGCGCGAATAGATGAGAGTTGTTCGACCGAGTTCTTCTGAGTAGTTCGTAGGTACTGCAAGACGCCGCCGGCAGCCGAAACCGCGATATTCTGTCCCTTTAGCCCAAAACCGTCCAATGTGCGCACATGAAAGTGCTCGCATAACAACTGTTGCGCCCCGTCGTATTCAAACGTCCAGTCTTGTGCTGTACTGAGGTGTATGCCTTCCGGTAAGGTCACTCCGCGCCGCTGCCAACTTTCCGGGATGATGACCTCTCGTGGTTCAATTCGCGCCAACTCTTCGAAAACCGCAAGGCCTACGGTCTCCCCTTCCAACTGAGTGGCGCAGAATTCACCGGTGGAAACATCTGCAAAGGCGATACCAGCCTTGCTCCATTGCCCGGTTTCCGCATCGCCAATTGGCAATATTGCCATCAGGTAATTGGCTTTGGAATCGTCCAAGAGCGCCGGCTCTACCACCGTGCCCGGGGTCATGACGCGCGTCACCTCGCGCTCGACAATTCCGCGTCCACTGGGTTCGGTAATCTGATCGCAGACGGCGACGTGGTAACCCTTTTCGATCAGCCTGGCGATATAGCCATCAACGGAGTGATAAGGCACGCCCGCCATTGGTATCTTGGCGCCACCCTTGCTGTGGGCGCGCGCTGTCAGAGTGATCTCGAGCTCACGAGCAGCTACCTCCGCGTCTTCGTCGAACATCTCGTAAAAGTCGCCCATACGAAACATCAAGATACAGTCCGGATACTGGCTCTTGATTTCCAGATATTGTCGGCGCATTGGGGTGATACGGGCCATGAGTACTCGCCTATCGGTAGGGCTGTCGAACTTAATTCTGGCGGAAAACCATGTTATTCTAACAAGGTCGACAAAGGCCTACAAGTCAAGTAGCGGGCTGGACATAATGCTGGAAGTGCTGCCATTAACAAGGCATTGCTAGCCGCAGGGGCTTTGTTGTGGAACGACGTGCTTTATGCGGCGGTCAACTTCTGAATCAGTAAGGATGCTTCTTGATGGGTAGACAGATTATTGCCGTGGATTTGGGCGGTACACAGATCCGCACTGCACGCTTTGACCACAATTTGAATTTGCTACAGCGCGAGAATACGCTGACATTGGCCGCAGAAGGCCCGGGACCGACCATTGATCGCCTCAAAGAATACATCTCGAAGGTGCTTCCTCGACCAAGAAACGAGATCGCCGGCATCGGTTTTTCCTCGCCGGGTCCATTGAATCCCATGACCGGTGTCATTGTTGCGCCGCCGAACTTGCCCGGCTGGCACGACGTCCCATTGGGGGACATCATCAGATCGGAATTTGGCGTACCGGTATTCATCGGCAACGACGCCAATGTCGCAGCCTTGGCCGAGGCGTCCAAGGGCGCTGCCCAAGGTCATCGTCACGTGGTTTATATCACCGTCAGCACGGGCATAGGCGCTGGTATGATTTGCGACGGACGACTTTTGCTGGGGCGTGAGGGCCTGGCAGCAGAATTTGGACACATCCCGATCATCGTTGAGGACGACAGAGTATCATCAATCGAGCTTGAGGCCGCTGGACCCGCCATCGCGCGACGGGCCCTGGCTGCCCTACGCGCCGGTAGACCATCGTCAATGAGCGAAACCGTCGCAAAAGGCAGAGGTCCACTTGACGCCAATGCAGTCGCAGCGGCTGCGGTCGCAGGTGACCAACTCGCCATGGAAGTCTTTGCCTATGCCGGACGCATAATCGGACTGGGTATCGTCAGCATATTGCACCTGTTTAATCCCGAGGTGGTTGTACTCGGGGGTGGCGTAACCAAAGCAGGTGACTTGCTTCTTGGCCCCATGCATGATGTCATTCGTCAACATGTACTCGACGACTCCTACCTCGATGATCTTAAGATTGCGACCGCGGCGCTTGGCGATGACGTTGCCCTGATGGGCGCGGCAGCGCTTGTCGCAACTGACGGCGGACATCTGGATATCAGCGAGCTTGACAGGCTATTCTAACGAGGCCGCGGTCCAGCTGCGGACGTGGGATGGTGTCGTCATTGCCGGGGCATGCTAAAATCGAATCATGTTAATGCGACCTGATCTGCGAACTCGGCAACGAGACTTCTTGCTGGAAATCTCTCGCGCCATCACTGCGCAACTTGATCTCACCGAGGTGCTCCGCCGCGTACTGCGCGCTTCTGTCGCTATGCTGGCGGGACGGGTGGGAATTGTTGCCCTTGGGGACGAGCAGGACGGCAAGTACCTGGTGCGCGCCTATTCCGGGATCGGCGCCGACCTTGTGCCGGATCTCAACCGCAAGCTGCAAGAACTGATGAACCCTGCTGGCGAGGAAGGATTCAGCCGAGAATTCCTCAATGAAAAGCTGCGCGAAATGGCAAACGCGATCGATAGCCAACTTGGGCAATCCATTGCCATGCCACTGGTGTTCGCTCAAAATCCCCTGGGTCTGCTAATCGTGTTTCGATCGTACCAGACCGCCATAACCCCGGAGGATCTGATTACCTTGCAAAGTTTTGCTGACCAGGCCGCCATTGCCGTCAACAACGCGCAGCTTTATGGTCATATCAATCAGGAGCGGCAACGGCTGGAAGCGATTGTCAACAATAGCGGCGATGGGGTATTCATACTTAATCCTGATCTAATGTTTCAACGTGCCAACATCGCGTTCGAGCGGATGACCGGCTGGACGACCGATGACGTCATCGGATTAGCAAAAAATGAAGTGATCGTTTGGGACAGTCTGGATTATCCCGATTTGGAGAGCGCTCTCGATTCCGGTTGGCCCAAGCAAAGCGAGGACGACAGCCGCGCGGGGACCTTGTACGTGGAAGGAGAATTGGTCCGGCGTGACGGCATGACAACAAGCTTGGGCATTACCTACGCGCCACTCTTGAAAGAGGATGGACGCTTGGAAAGCATCATCGCCAATGTTCGCGATATCACTAATTTCCGCAAAGCCCAAGAAATGCAGTCGGTATTCATTTCGACAGTCCAACATGAATTGCGCACGCCAATCGCGATAATCAAGGGTTATGCCAGTACACTGGGACGCGAAGATGTCGAGTGGGACAGCAGTGTCATTCGTGACAACCTGGCGATCATTGAAGACGAAGCTGATCGCTTGACCGATCTCGTCGAAGATCTGTTAACCGCCAGCAAAATCCAAGCCTCGCGGGACTTGCGTCTCAACATTACCGACACCGACCTTCCGCAGTTAGCGTTCAGATCTGTCGAGCGGCTCGAGGGCCAGGGCAAGCAACACTTCGTCTTTAGCTTTCCTCCAAACTTCCCGGTCATTCACGGCGATGAGGCCCGACTTCGACAGGTTTTTGACAATCTGCTGACCAACGCGATCAAATATTCGCCGCCTGACACAACCATAACCGTAGGCGGTCGTTTTTCTGCTCGAAGCGTGACCTTATTCGTACGTGACGAAGGCGCTGGAATCCCGCAAGATCAAATTGAAAAAGTGTTTGACCGTTTCTACCGCATCGACGACAGACTGACCCGTCGCGCGCATGGCACGGGATTAGGCTTATACCTGGTCAAAGCCATTGTCGAAGCACATGGCGGCGAAATCTCCGTAAAGAGCCAGGTAGGGAGCGGTTCCACTTTCTACTTCACTATTCCACGCGAGTAAGTATCAGAACCAATCGATCCGGACAGCGGCCACGCTGGTTAAAGTTCCAGGCAGCCATCAAGGCATCGGCAGTATCCCGCCTACGACCCTGTCTGACGCTGCAGCCTCCGTTTCCGCAACGATGGCAAATGAACCATAGCAAATTCGACACATTTCGTTAAGCTTGTACAATCTTGAACAAGAGAATCAGGCAAGAAGAGGCTCTGATGCGACTGAAACGACTCGCAGCATTACTCCGGAACGTGGCTAGATTATGGCCGGTATTTGCGCTTCTGACGGCATTCACCATAACAGCGTTCGCACAAGACGACGACAACGCGGTAGCCGGTGATTACGTTCAAACTTCTCTGCAGATCGCGCGCGAACTGATTGAAGAGGAGCGTGGATCGCGGCTCACCATGGTCAGATGGCGATACTACGAAGACAACTGGAGCTCACCTGGCAGTTTTCAGCTTTACGGATCATTCGGCATCGACAATTGCACGGTAAACGTTCCCATTGCGCAGAAACGTGGGGAAATAAGGTTCGGCTGGACATTCTCTCTAATGGACATTTCCGGCAAGGAGTACCAGGCGCGCGTAAGTTACGATTTCAACGACTCCATTCTTTGCGATGACGTGCGTGTACCGCCTGCTTATGCCAGCACAGCGCCTGAAGTATCCAGCGAGCCCGAGCAGCAAGTGGCCAGCGTTTCGACTGAGGGTCCCGAGGGATTCGTCCTGGGCGGGCATGTCGCTGGATTGGATGGCCGCGCGGCGGAATTGATGCGCTTGGCGGGCATGACCTGGGTTAAGACGCAACTCCCGGTCGAGGCCGGCGTTGCCAAGGGTATTGAATTCATCCAGGGCGCCAAGGCGAACAACTTCAAGTTATTGCTCGGCGTCGTTGGCAACAAAGAAGCGCTGGCAAATGACTTCGACGGTTATGTGGCGCAACTGGCTGCATTCGTGGCGGAATTAGCGAGGAATGGCGCTGATGCCATTGAAGTATGGAACGAGCCCAACCTGGATCGTGAATGGCCGCATGGCCAGATCCACGGCGCAAACTACGTGAAAATGCTAAAGGCGGCATACAGCGCGATCAAAGCCGCTAACGGAGCCACGCTCGTGATCAGCGCAGCGCCGGCGCCAACCGGGGCAGAAGGCCTCTTCCCCGGCGCCGTTGTCAACGACGACAATTTCATGCGGCAGATGGCACAGGCCGGCGCCGCGCAATATATGGATTGTCTGGGCTTGCACTACAACGAAGGCGTCGTCAGCCCGCGGAGCAGCAGCGGGGATCCGCGCAACCCCTATCCGACAAGGTACTTCGGCTCTATGCTCAACCGTGGCGCGCAGTTCTTCCCGAACTCGAAGATCTGTTGGACGGAACTGGGCTATCTGAGTGGAGAAGGCATGGGAGCGCCGATCCCGGCCAGCTTCGCTTGGGCGAACAATGTGACGGTGGCGCAGCAGGCGGAGTGGATTGCCGACGCCGCGCGCCTCTCTCGCGAATCCGGTCGCGTTTCGCTTATGATCGTTTGGAACGTCAACTTCACACGCTGGGATACGGACCCCATGGGTGGCTATGCGCTCTTGCGCCCGGATGGCAGTTGCCCGGGCTGCGCCACGCTCGGCGCGGCTATGAGCGAGAGCGCCTAAATCTTAGCTGAATCATTCAGCATTCTCGACTGGCCTCACCATTTAGTGAGGCCCTTTTCTATCTTGTCGCAGTAAACCGGGCTATTTGCTCATCCGTCCAGACTCAACACCCAAAAGTCCTCAAAAACGCAACTGGTGTTGACTGTCGCAAAGTTGACAACTGCGATTCCGACATTTCCTGGCGATGTTTCGGTCGCCAACTGGCCAATATGCTGATTGTCGACATAGTAGTGGATCGTGCCTTCATAGACGACTAAGAGCATGTCATGTTCGTGTTGCTTGGGTGCCGGCCGATTAACATAGACTCCAGGCGCAAAGACGTCGCCATCGCGCAGAGATACGCCGTAATCGCCTTCAGCAGTCACATAAGCAAGCTGATAACGCTCTTCGTCTTGATAGTGGAAAAAAATGCCGCAGCCGCCGTTAGCTTCCTTGCCCATTTCGTATGAGACTATCGCGCCGATTGCGAATTCCGCGAAACGTAAACCAGAACCCACCAGATATGATGTTACACCTGCCAAGCGGCGCCGAACGCTGCTTTGCGGCAAAAGCAATTTGAATTCACCATCGACCGGGATCAATTGCTGGCGCGCCAGAACATTGTCCATGACATGGTAGCTCCTCGCCAGGAGTTGATCCGGAACAATTACCCTGCCATCGACTCGTGTCGGAATCGTCATCGTCGCGTCAGTAACCGCAAATGACAGGCGGCTGCCAACGACGTCGGCCGTGCGCATAGCAATGCCCACGTTGCCCGTCGCCGCGCTTTGCTTGTCGCTGATCGTACCAACGATTTGACCGTTGTAGACGATGTCGAAGTGCTGTCCGCTCGCCATAATTCCCAACCGAAACTTGCTTTCGCCCGGAACGATGGCCGGATGTGTTCCCCAGTTGCGTACAACGACGATGTCACCCTCATCTACCCTTTCCATGCGCCAGAAGCCTCGCTTGTTAAGGAGAACGCGCGAGTGCAGATCGGGCCGCGCATAGCGAAAAGCCAAACCCACCTGCCAGTCGTCGGCTGACGAAACGTTGTCAAACTGAACTTCAAAATAGGTGTCTAGTTCTTGCCGAAAGCGCGCGCCAAGCATTACAGCCGTGGTGGCCAATCCGTCGACCTCTACGGCAAGCCGATCGCTGCCAGCCTGTCTAACTTCGGCCCGGCGGTTGACCACTTTCCAGTCGTCCAGCAACAGCTTCGAATCGGCATTAACAGGAACGTCATATCCGGGCAACAGTTGCAATCGGTAGGGTCCGCTCGTACCCTCGAATCCGCTCACTGCCACGGTATACCGATCAGACTTGGGGAAGACAAAGGCTTGAATTAGCGCATCAAGCGAATTCGGGAAATCATAGTCGTCGTTGGATATAACTAGCTCGCCCGAGCCATCGTAGATAGCCAGTTGAGGATCCAGCGATTCAGACAGCGCCTGCACGCGAAATGACACGAGTGTCAATTCAAGGATGGTTAAGCTATAGCGATGCGTTTCGTTAGGAGAAAGTGTGTTCTCGACCTGGCTGCCCAGAACAAGAGTCGTATCCTGCGCAAACGCGGGCGAAGCGTGAAATAAGATGAAGAGCAGCAGACCGAGCAATCGGCCGTATTTGTTCATTTGTCTTTAGGCATCCAGGACGTATAGGTATCGGCGAGGTATTCGAGATAGGCTCGGTAATCTTCCGGCGACATCTCGGCTCCAAATTCGCCGCGGAAGTATTCTGCCTGTTCAATGCGCCGGATATTGCCGGCCTTCCGCAAGTCGCGTACTTCGTCTTTCTTGCCCTTCTTGCGCTGAAATCGCGTCGACAGGCGCGACAAAGGCAAGGTTTCGAAGTCCGCCGGCGAGACGATACTATAGGCCGAAATGTATTCGCCATCCTGTTCCAGGGCATTGGCGACCACATACCACCCTTTTGGAACGCGCGGATGGCGTCGCGCTTCAAAGTGCCACGTCAGAACGTTGACATTGTGTCCGGCATCTATTTCACTTTGAACTGTGCCCGATTTTGTCAACTGGACCAAATCGCCAAGAAATTGAATACATCGATTGCTTGGCCAATATTTCTTGGATAAGAAATCGGCGGCATAGGTCAAGCCGACTGCAATTGCTATTGCAGCGCCGATGATAATCAAGCCACCGTTCGGGATGATTGTGTTCAGAATCAGGAAGCTGAATATGGCCCCGAACAAGAAGGTGAAGCACCCTATCATACGAACACCGGAGTGTTCGCTGTCTACTGCAAACTCGACGGTAGGCGCCATATCCGGGGCGTTCAACTTCTGCATCATGCGTTCCACCATCTGCTGATTGTTTCGCGATTTATTGCGTTTGCCGTATTAGCGCGTGTCCACGCCGTTTCCTGCCACAGTCAATCATGATAACCGATATGGGCATCCTTGCAATAGTTCCTCAACGTCAAGAGTTTGCGTCGGGCTTTTCAGATGCGCATAAACGAGTATGGTAGAGTCAGGCTATTCGTCAAGCAAGTACCAGGCGGAAGTCCCTTGCGCAACAAATATTTCGGGGTCTATGGAGACGACGCGTGATTGCAGCGCTCTGTTTTGGCGCCATATTCGGTTGTCCCTTTATCGCTTGGGGATTGATTCTGGTCTTCGACCGCGATCGTACCTGGCAGAAGAAGCTTCGAAAAAGCAGAACCGCTGCGCCAATGCAAAGAACCCGCAACTGGGACCGGCGCCAGATACTCTACGGAATCCTATTGATGGCATTTGGATTCGCGCTATTCACGTTATTGAGCGTATTCAACTTGCTCGCGCAGGGCATATCCCCGCCTGCTCCATTCTGACCATAATCTCTGATCAATCAATGTGTTTCCACCAGACTCCGGTACATTCAGGAACGATAGTCTTGCCGCGCGCCAGCGCCTGATCTGTCAACTCGTCACCAAAAAACTCTCGCAATAATGTGTCCGCTTCGTTCAGCGAGGCGAACTGATAATCCGTTCGTATCCAGCGATAAGACAGATCATGCGCGGATTGCCAATACTCATAGAGTTGCGCGAGTTCGCTGGTCGGCGCTTCCGGTCGCCGCGTACCCGTGCCCATGGTCTCGATCAGAATGAGTGTGCCTCCTGGCTTCACAATTCTCTGCATTTCGGACAGCATCGCGTCCACGCCTTCTTGCCACTGATCAGGGCGCCATCTCCTGACATGCGCGAAACTCCAGCCTTCCACAGCAAGGTCCGCGCTATTCTCAGCGACCGGCATGCGCTGGTTATCCCCAAGCGCCAGCGACCAGTTGGTCATGCCGGTTTCCCGCATGTTTGAAGTTGCTATACGAAGCATCGCGAGCTCAATGTCGAAGGCATGGACAAAACGTGCCTGAGGCGCCAGCATACGAGTTAATCTGCCGGTGCCGGCGCCGAATTCAACAACACCTAGTCCATCGAGGCGCCTGATGTCGTTAAGCGCCCGGAACAGGTTACCGTGCTGGTCTTCGCGCGCAACCAGTCGGTCATAGGCGCCCGCGCGGTTGCGATAGATTTTTTGAAAATGGTCGGACATCAGGGAACACGATAGAGCTGCGGTACAGCTTTAACCGCGGCGAAAAGTCATGCGCTAGGCGCTAAACGCTTTGATTTGCGTATCAAAGCGCGTTTGGTCGATCTGTGGATAGTTGTCCAGCAAGGCCTTGAAAACCTGCATATAGCTCGCGATCTGTTCAGGTGTATAAGCCTCAAAGCGAAGGGTGACCGCGGGCTGAGTATTGCTCGCGCGCACCAAGCCCCAGCCCCGTTCGAAAATCACGCGCGCGCCATCCACAGTGACCACCTCGTAATCATTTTGTAGGCTAGCCGTCATTTCGTCGATCATCTTGAACTTCAAGTCGTCCGGCGCGCCCAGGACGATCTCTGGCGTGGCCACCAGCTGTGGGATCTCGTCAAAGATTTCTGCGACTGTCTTGGCGGTCCTGCTGATGATCTCGAGCGTCTTCAGGGCTACCAGTGGCGCGTCGTCAAAGCCGAAATAGTTTTCCCCGATGAAGAGATGTCCGCTCACTTCACCACCCAGCAAAGATCCGATCTCGTTCATCTTCTGCTTCATCAGGCTGTGTCCCGATTTCCACATGACCGGAATGCCACCATATTTCTTGATTTCGTCCGGTAAAGCCTGCGACGATTTGACATCAAAAACGATCGGCGTATTGGGGTGACGCCGCAGCAAGTCGCGCGCCAGCAACGCCAAGAGTCGATCCGCAGCGATATGATGTCCTCGGTTATCGATGAAGCCACAGCGATCGCTATCGCCGTCAAAGGCCAAGCCCAGATCCGCGCCAAGCTCGATGACTCTCGCCTCCAGATCGCGCGTCATTTCGGGATCTTCCGGATTCGGCAAGTGATTAGGGAAGCTGCCGTCCGGTTCGCAGAAAAGACAATCAACGTTCAGACCCAACGCGCGTAGCACCGGCGGCAGATAAGTACCCGACAAGCCGTTGCCGGCGTCAAGTACCACACTTAGCGGTTTTTCCATATGGACCTTACGCTGAATTTCGGTCATGTGTTGATTGATCATGGTTGGATCTTCATCGACTTCACCGTCGCCAACCGCAAACACGCCATCATCGATGAGGCCTAACAAGTTCTGAATCTGTTCACCAGCCAACGCCAGTTTTCCATAAGCCATCTTGATGCCGTTGTAACGCGTATCCAAGTGGCTACCGGTGATCATCACACCTGCGCCAGCCTCGCCATAAGTAGCCGAGGCGAAGTATACGGTGGGCGTGAGCACCTCGCCGATATCGGTAACTGCCAATCCTGTCGAGGCGAGTCCTTCGATCATCGCAGCCTTAAGCGGTCCCGACGAATGACGATTGTCGGAGCCGACGAAGAACTGCCGCGTGCCGAATTCTCTTGGCAAGTATGTTCCCAAAGCCTTGCCGACCAGATAGGCTACGCCAGGCGTCAATTGTGGGGATGCGCCATCTGCGGTGCCACGAATATCGTATTTTCTGAAGATCGAACGATCAATCTCTCTCATACACACCTCTGACTATCCTTCTTGCAAAGGGCGCCCGGCAATCGCGAATCGTTAAGCCTCAACAAGGAATTCCTTACCATCAACGTAAGCGGAGAACTTCAATCCGCCGCCTCGCTTTCGGCTGGAACTGATGCGAACTTCCGTCCCTTCCGGCGGGTTGGAACGCAACAGAAAGTCGGCCAGGGGTTCCCGCAAATTGCGCCGCAAGACTCGCCGCAGTGGACGCGCGCCGTATTCAGGCTCGTCATTTTGGTCCAAGAGCCATTTCTTGGCGCCGTCTGTGAACTTCAATGTCAAGCCGCGTTCGCGCGCCAGCTTGTTCTCTTTTTCGATCAGCAGGTCGAGAATCAAGACAAAGTCCTCGTCGCTCAGCGCGTTGAAAAGAATGACCTCGTCCAGCCTGTTGATAAATTCCGGCCGCAGAAACTCGAGCACTTGATCCATAATCTGCTCGCGCAATTCGTCTGTGATTTGCCGCACCATCAAATGCTCGGAGCCGATATTGCTGGTCATAATGACAACCGCTTCGCTGAAGCGCGCAATATTGCCGCGGCCGTCGGTCAGACGCCCCTCTTCCATCACCTGCAACAATACGTCCATGATGCGCGGATGCGCCTTTTCGATTTCGTCGAGAAGTACGATGGTATAGGGTTGCTGCCGAATGCGCTCCGTCAGCTGTCCGCCCTCGTCGCTGCCGACGTAACCGACTGCCGAGCCGATAAGACGATTAATGCTGCTCTCGTCTTTGTATTCGCTCATGTCCAGCGGGAAGAGGTTCTCCTCGCTGCCAAACATGAAATCGGCGAGTACGCGCGCCATTTCGGTCTTGCCAATACCAGTCGGACCCAGGAACAGAAATGTCCCAATCGGTCTGCGTGGGTCTTTCAGCCCGACGCGCGCCGTCTTGATGGCGCGGCTGACCAACTGCACCGCTTCTTCTTGCCCGATAAGACGTTTGCGCAGGTGCTCTACCATATTGGCATATCGAAGTCGTTCGTCGGCCCCCAATTTCGTGACCGGAATGCCGGTCATCTGGCTCGTGACAAGTGTCACATCTTCCACATCGAGCCTGGCATCATTGCTGTCCGGTCGAAATGCCAGATGAGCTTGCTTGCCCATATTGACCATGGCGGCGGTTCGGTGCAATAGTTGCTCGGCGCTTTGCGGCAAGGGATTAATGGTTAAGTAGCGCTGCGCCATACGCGCCGCCATTTTCAGCGCATCGTGCTCAACAGTTATTTCATAATCCGATTCCAGGTGTGGCGAAATCGTCTCGAGGATCTGTACGGTTTCGTCAAGCGGCGGTTCATCAACGCGGATGACTTGACTGTTTTCCATGATCGCGCTGACGCTCTGTATGCGCGCTTCGAATTCCTGCAGATTGGTCGTGCAAATGACGACGGGATCGTCGCTCAAAAAGGCTTTTTGCACCAGCGATGTCGCTTTGTTGAAATCGGCTTTGATCGGTCCGCCGAAAAAGCGATGAATCAGGGGCAAAAACAGGATTCCGCGGCGCGCGGCGCTCATGCCGGCGCGGAAGGCTTCCTGATCGCCATCCAGAAGCGCCGTCTCACTGATTTGCACCAGGTTGGATAATCCGTTGGGTCCTTTGTCCTCCGCCATAAGCAGCGCAAGGCTGTATGCCAGCGTACGTTTGCCAACGCCCTCTGGACCGATCAATATGATGTGTCGATTGACCGATTGCGTAAGCACGTTGATCATGTTGCGCAGCAGGTCTTCACGGAAATGCACTGCGCGCAGCAAACCACGCTTGGCCCGTTTGACATAATCCACCGTGGTACTGTCGTCACGGCTTGGGATGATCTTGCTGGCGTCGCTATACGCGTCCTGAATCGACTTGGGCGTAATGCCGAATTGGCGAAGTATCCCGCCCGTACTGACTGATGTCTCCGCCAAAACTGCCAAAGCGTGATCGGTATCGATCTTCTGCTCATTCATCGAATTGGCGACTGTCAATCCATCGTCCAGGAGCACAATCGACTGACGGCTCAGCGAAACCTTCCGGTTGCCAATGGCGACAAAGTCCAGGCTGCCGTCGGGATCGCGGCGGGACTGAATCGCGGCTTTGACCTGGCGCTCCAAACGTTCCAGGTCAACGCCGCGCGTAGATTCAAACATTTTGAGCATGCGCCAGGCTGCCGTATTCTCCCGGCAGAGCAAGGCCAGCAACACCATTTCCGGCATAATCGACGATTTGCGATATTCGCTCATCATCGGTACGGCGTCATTCAAGGCCGCGTCCATGTCCTTGGAGATCAGATCAGGGTTAAGTGTAGACATTGACTATCTCTATCCTGCGTATTTCACCGTTTGATTCGTATCAAGAAGCGAGTGGATTCACGCCGCGTGATTATAGCTCATGTCCATCGTCATCGCCTAGCTCGCATAGCTTAGCGGCATGCTACCGACAGCCTGTCGTTCGCCAAGCAGCACTTCACAGATTACCCGCGTCGCGCGGGACATGGGGCTGAATCCCAGCACGTAGGCCGCGTGCTCGGGATAGATGAGCATTTCCACCGGATTCCAAAGCGTCACAAGAATCGTCTTGTGTGTCGGCATCGCCTCCACCAGTTGAATTTGCCTGGGATCGTCAATATTGTTCAAGGTGAAAACAACCACCGTATCCGCTTCTTTTGATGCTTCGCGCGCCCACGCAAGTTCATGGTCCTTTGGCGACCCGGAGACAGAAACGAAATGGTGCTCCACCACCCGGCGATCACACTCCCGCCGTATGCGCGGACGTGTACCCGGGTAGATAAACAGCACCCTACCCTGAACCGGTATCATGCCGCGCGAATCAATTGCGGTCACGCCTCGCTCAAAAATGCGTGTCACAAGTCTATCGTGTGCCAACAAGTCCAACCGTTCGCTCGCCCCATCCGGATCTAGTGAACTCCAATCCAGTACACCGTACTTCTGTTTCACGCGCAATATACGGCCTACAGATGCGTCGATTCGCTCAAGTGAGATACGCCCGTCGCGCACCGCCGCGACCACATTGGCAATCGCCTCGCGAATCCGATGCGTGCCCACATGCGCGCCAATTGCAATCAAATCATTGCCCGCTGCGATCGCTCGGATCGAAGCTTCACTGGCGTCGTAGACGGTGTCGACGGCATCCATATCCAGCGCATCGGTCATGACTAATCCATCGTATCCCAACTCTTCGCGCAGCAATCCATCCACCAGGTTAGTGGAAAGGGACGCAGGTGTCGGTTCGGCATCAAAGGCGCTGTACCAGATATGCGCCACCATCACCGCGCTGACATCGGCGTCAAGGGCAGCGACAAAGGGGCGCAACTCCACCGATTCCAAGCGCCGCCAGTCGTGATCGATCCGTGGTAACTCAAGGTGAGAATCGACGCTGGTATCGCCGTGACCGGGAAAGTGCTTGACGGTCGCCACGATTCCATTGTCTTGCAATCCTCGTATGAAATTCATCAGAATGGGAGCAACCGTTTCCGGTTCGCTTCCAAATGCGCGGCGATCAATGATGGGATTGTAAGCGTTGGTCAGCAAATCGCCGACCGGCGCCAGATTCATGTTGACGCCAACTGCGCGCATCTCAGCGGCCATCGCCGCGCCGACATCATATGCCAGCTCATCGTCTTGCGTGGCAGTTAGCAACATAGGCGCCGGGAAACGAGTGAAGCCATCTTGCAGGTGCTGAATCGATCCGCCCTCTTGATCAACCGCGATCAACATCGGCAGGCCGCCCCGGCTCATGACGTGTTGCTGATACGAGTTTGTCAGCCTCGTTACTTGCTCAGGCGAATCAACGTTGCGGCCAAAAAGCACAGCCGCGCCTGGTTGCACCTGGCGCAAAAAGTCCGATTCCGCTTCTGTCAGTTGCGTGCCAAAAAAGCTCACCATGAACATCTGCGCAACTTTTTGCTCTAGCGTCATCGTATGAAATGCATCCGCGTTCTCCGTCACTTGCGCCGTAATCAAAGTGACAGGCAGCAGAAGCGACAGGCAGACAATCAAACTGATCAGACTATAGTTCGGCTTTCTGATGGCTAGAATCCGTTCTGCTGTATCATCACAAAGTGCAAGAAGTTGAACTGATCGTCGCCTTCAAGCAAGCGAGGGCGCGCTTGACCGTCGATAATGCCCGGAAACAGTTCCACCGCTAGTAGTTTACTGTCATAAACGTAAAGCGTGTCCAAGAAGAAGCGCATATTCCCCCAAAATGTCTGATCAAAATACAAATTGCCCAATCCATAGTGGATAAAGGACGTTTCGCCGCGGCGCGTATCGTAGAATTCAAAGGTCATAGGTTTATGTTCCGCGGTGCCGATGACCACATCAGCGCCCCACTCGGCGAATGTGCGGAAATCGGCTTGCTGCTGCTTAGTCGGCGTATAAGACTCGAATTCCTGATACTGGACGGTCAATAGCAGCAGATCGTTTTTTGCCGCCAGCACGGGCAGGGTATCACCCAACCAGACACGGTCACAAAACGCGGCGCCCGGTCGGACGCCGCCGAGAGCGCCCGGATCTTCGTTTGCTAGCGCATAATACGGGCCAATCGCGTTGCAGGCGAGCCAGGCGACCCTGTTGCCGTTGTGTGAAAGAATCAAGGGTTTCCGAGCATCGTCCAAGTTGCGGCCTCCCCCAACAACCTTTATACCAGTCACCTCAAAATGATGCAGCGTATCTTCAAAGGCATCGTATCCAAAGTCATTGATATGATTGCCCGTCAGATCAACCACGTCGGCATTCAAAACATCGAACAGACCCGCATGTTCACGCTTCATGCACAGACTGTTTGCGCCACCTAACACGGAATCATTATGTTGTGGACAGGAGTCCGAAAAAGGCGCCTCGTTTGTCACGTGAAAAAAGTCCGCTGCAGACGCATAGTCTTGGATACCGCTTGCGGCCGCCTCGATGCCAATCGCATCCATTGCCGTTCTTGTCTGCCGAGCGATGGCGGTGGTACCGGACAGTGTAATGCGTGTCAGACTGTCCGCATAGAAGTTCAGCGCGCCATAGTCGAATATCAGAGGATAATCGCCGGTTTGATCGACCACGGGTTGTCCGTCCAGCCACAATGGACGAAGTCGCGGCTGCAGTTCATCAAATGGAAGCAAGGTGAAGTAGAGTTTGTCGCGCCAAAGTCGACCTTCCAAATTCTCGTCTTTCACGATTCTTGTATCAGAATGCAGTTCAAAGCCATGTTCCCGCAGACGATTCAGCGCAGATTCGCTCATAATCAAACGCTGATCGAAACCGCCTTTGAGAATCGCATCCAATTGATCCCGCCCGATCGACGTTTGTAACGCAGCAAAAGCAGCAGCGGGAACCCATAATTCTCTTCCTGATTCAGATGTCCGCTTGGCAGGCGTATTCGCCGGTGGGGAATTCGCAAATGCCGCGCTGTAGAAGCCCAGATAATCGGAGATATTTCGCTTCCACGATGCCTGGTTGTGCTCGGCGCCGCTGTACACAACATAATGATGATCTATATCGCGATCTTGCAAGATCACGTGCATCTGATCAACGCCGTCCGCCGCGAAATCTCTGGTACCGCGATCCAGCCACAGCCGCGTATCGGACTCAAGCTCTATTGATCGTGCCAAGTCCAGCGGATTGTAAGCTGGCTCGACGTGAAGGGGATCGAAAAACGGACTATGCCCGCCGATCGCCAGAAAGCGATCCGGGAAACGAAGTCCCAAATGGTATGCCCAGAATCCACCGCGCGAGATGCCGCCGATGGCGGTTCTGCCGTCGCTGCGGTAACGCTGCTGCAAGTGATCCAGATAACCGAGCAGAATCGAATCGTAGCCCTGGCCGCCAAAGTGATTCTCGTTGGAAATGGAATCGCCAAAGGGAAGCGCCACGATCATCGGTGGTGAAGCGCCCGTCTGGATGGCGGCTTCCACTTCGTCAATGAAACCCAGGCGAACCCACTGGCTGTCGTCCGCATTGGAACCGTGCAGCAGGATAAGAAGAGGATACAACTGGTTCGAACTTGCATAACAAGGCGGGAGATAGAGCGTGAAGTATCGGGGGCGGGCGGAGTCATCGCCAAAATAGGTGTCACGTGTGACGCTTCCGTCTGCGCTGCAGCCTGCGGACTGAACCGCCGCAGCTGATAGCCAGCCCGCAATCCCGACTAGCGCCAGCACCATTGCTGCCCGAGATGACACTGCGGAGAGGGAAGATGAAATTGGCCTTCTCATGAAGTCAAATGAAACACTGGCGGACACTACTCGGGATCGGAAAGATCGCCCAATCGATAGCCAATGCCACGCACGTTAACAACAAGCTGCCCGAAGTCGCCGAGCACTTTTAACTTGCGCCGCAAATTGCTGACATGAGGCCGAATGACCTCGCGGGCTTCGGTCTCATCGGTGGTATAGCCGCGGACTTCTCGCACAAGTTCCTGGCAAGGCACAGCACGGCTGCGATGCGCCGCCAAATAAAGCAACAGATCAAACTCGGTTGGTGTTAAATTGGTGGACTGCTCCTCAACTGCGATCTGATATCGTCCCGGGACAACCGAAAGCCCCGCCAATGCCATCGCAGAACCCGCGGGAGTCACTCGGTCACGCGATGCCTGCGCAAGTGGTTGCAGGTTGCTATCGTCATAGGGTGCTGCTGCAGCTGCTTCTTCCCGCGCCAATTCTCCCACGTTGCGCTCAATCGCGTCAAGCATCCGGCGGCGACGCATCAAGTTTCTTGCCCGTTCGATACCGCGGTCCACGCTCGCACGAATTTCCTGGCTGGAACAGGGTTTGATCAGATAATCGTGCGCACCGTAGCGCAAGGCTTTCACGGCTGTTTCGACACTTGCATTTTCAGTAATCAAGACCATCATCGCGTCCGGAGATTGTGCCTTTATGCGCTGCAGAAGTTCGATCCCATCAATACCCGGCAAATCGATCTCGCTCAAGACCAGGTCAAAATGTTGCCTATTGAAGAGATCCAATGCCTCGTCACCAAAGGACGCTTCGACGATAATGTAGCCAACCCTTTGCAATGACTTGCTCACGGTATAACGATTGACTCCGTCGTGATCGACAAGCAACACTTGCACTAGTCGGCTCACGGCCTCTTCAGCAATACGCTCGGACTTTGTATCCATGTTTCAATTATACCGTAACGACTGGTTTTTCGGTATTCAGGCGGATCGCGATCGCTGTGGATGCCCGTCTATTCGAGAATCAAGGTATTGAACTGGCCCGAGCCAAGCTCCGACCAGGCCGTTTCAGCCAAGTGCCAGGTGTCTCCAACACAGACGGCAATCACATCATCATCGACACTGACCAAGGGAATTTGATCGCGGATCTGCCGAGGGATTTTGCGGTCGATCATCCAATCCTTGATTTTGCGCGACCTGCCGGACATACCTCTTGGCCGAAACCGTTCGCCTTTGCGCCGTGTACGCAGCTGTACTTCCGCGCCTACTGGAACTCGAATGGATATGGAGCAGCCCTCTGACAGCTCGCTTTCTAAAAGTGCTACCCTAAGAGTTCCCACAGCAATATCATCCTTTGTCGTCAACGGGAAATGGGTGTCAGACGCTACCAATCGATATCCTTCAAAGGTCTGATTTCCATCCTTGCGCTCCATGGTGAGGCTGTCATAGCCGACACGCAACTGGATGCCAGTGCCCAAATCACGACGCTTGCCAACAGCGGCGCCCTTGACCCAGTCAATGATCTCTTGCGTGGAATCAAAGCTCAATTCACCGTTGCCATCTTGAACGCTGCGAAAAGCTTCGCGCAAGAAGCGGCGTTTCATGGCGTCGTGACAAGGCTGGAAGTTTGATTTGGAAATGCGCCAGGAGCCCTCTCGCTGTTCGACCAGGGGCAGCACATCGCCCTTGAAGCGAGACTCCAAATAGTCGTTGTCCGCCTCGGCGACAGCGGCAAGCCGTTCAATAGATTTCACGAGATGGGGGTTTCGCTCAAGCAGCGGCATAGCGATCCGATGGCGAAGAAAGTTGCGCAAATGACTCGTGTCGTCATTGCTGCCGTCGTGACGGAATGTCAACCGATTGTCAACGCAATAAGCTTCGATCTCGTTCCGCGTGACATTTAACAGAGGCCGGACAAGTGTCATGTTCGCATCGTACGGCATTGGCGAAGACATACGCATGCCGCGTAATCCGCGCATACCAGAGCCGCGAATGATGTGCAACAGAATCGTCTCAATCTGATCGACCGCGTGATGCCCCACGGCGACACAAGTGGTGTTGTGCTGCATTGCAACCTTGGCCAAGAAATCGTAGCGCGCTCGTCTGGCCGCGTCTTCCAGGCCGATGCCCGCCCTTTTTGCAACATCCGGCGCGTTGGCGCTGCCTGCCGTAAACGGCAATTGCCATTGACCCGCGAGTTCTCGGACATGCTGAACATCTTGAGCTGCGGCGTCTCCTCGTATGCCATGGTTTAATGACGCGACGTGAATATAGAAGCGCAATCGGTGGCGCAATCGGTACAAGACATGTAGCAGGGCAACGGAATCTGCGCCGCCAGAGACGGCGACTATCAAGGTCTGCCCCGGAGAGATCAAGTTATGCCGTTTTATGTTTCCGGAGACAGTAGAAAGCATGATCCTTGGAACCATTCCAGCAAGACACTCGTAACACTTGCATGATTATCATAACTGATAGCGTTCATCTTGGGGAAGATAGCCAATTCAGTGATATATTGTGACATATGCTTAAAGACATCTTTTAAGTAAGAATTTAGTTTGTACCGATTGGTATTCCTTAATGTTAATCTGTGATATAATTCGGCGCGTCTGTTTTCCTTTGGGGAGTCTTTTGTGTTAAGTCCTCTGGATTTCCTGTTCGGGCTTTTTTCGCTAGATATTGGCATCGACCTAGGAACCGCATACACTTTGGTATATGTGCGCGGTAAAGGCATCGTTATCAACGAGCCGTCGTTTGTCGCTATCGACCGAAAAACGCGCGTTCCCATTGAAGTAGGCGCCCGCGCCAAGGAAATGTGGAGCAAGAATCCCAAAGATATTCTGATCGTCCGTCCTTTGCGTGACGGTGTGATAAGCGAATACGAAATCACCGCCAGGATGCTCGATTATCTGATCCGAAAGGCGCACGAACAAAGTTGGGTGCCGGTTCCGCGGCCGCGCGTCGTTGTTGGCATACCGAGCGGCGTCACAGAAGTGGAAAAGAGAGCTGTCATTGAGGCGACACTTGACGCCGGCGCGCGTGAGGCGCATTTGATAGAAGAACCTGTCGCTGCGGCCATCGGCGCCAACCTTCCGGTTTTGGAAACCCGCGGGAGCATGGTGGTTGATATCGGGGGTGGTACCACTGAAGTCGCTTTGTTTTCGCTAGGTGGGATCGTTATCAGTCGTTCGATTCGCGTCGCGGGAGACGAAATGGACGAAGACATTGTGCGTCATTTGCGCAACAAACACAATTTGCTCATAGGTGAGCCCACGGCTGAAAAGGCGAAGATTGATATTGGCAGCGCTTATCCACTGCCGCAAGAACGCACCTATGTCGTCAAGGGGAGGAATCTCACCACTGGGCTTCCCGACGCGGTTGAAGTCAGTTCGATTGAAATCCGCGAAGCAATTGGCGGATCGGTCAATATTATCATCGACACGGTCAAGGATGCGCTCGACGATACGCCGCCCGAACTGGTTGCGGATTTGATGGAGAGTGGCATAACCATTGCCGGCGGCGGTGGTCAATTGCGCGGATTGGGCGATCGACTTCGCGAAGAAGTTAACATAAGGGCCTGGCTGGCCAATGACCCAATGACCTGCGTCGCGCGCGGCGCCGGGCGCATTCTTGAAGACTACAACAACCTACGCCGGCTGCTGACCGGACCGGAACGTGGCAGTACGCGACACTAATCCACAATCCCATAGTCCCTCGTGAATCTGTGATAATATAATATCTGCTTGCTCTCTATGAGGACTCTGGCTTGCGATTGAATGGGCGTCCAAACCGTTTCGTCTTGCTCATGGTGATGCTTGGCCTATGTGGACTGCTAATAGTACTGTCGATTGCCGGCGTATTAAGCCCAGTCGAGGGTGTGGTGGCAGCCCCACTTAATGGCTTGTCCGGCGTCTTCAACCGTCTGTCCGTGTCCTTCAACCAGGCAGTTGAAGAATTGAACAATTTGGGTCAACTGCGCGACCGTATCGCCGAACTCGAAGAGCAGCTCGCCCGCGGCCAAATCGAACTCCTGCAATTGCGAGAGGCCGCCAGCGACTACGACCGTCTTGTCAGTTTGCTGTCCTACACGACCACACTCGATAATCAGGAATTCCTCACCGCCGATGTTATCGGCGTCGGCCAGACCGGCATCGTGCGAAACATCATTATCAATCGTGGTACGCGTGACGGCGTTGCCATCGGAATGCCAGTAGCCACCGACCTGGGTTTGGTGGGTCGAATTAGCGACGTCAGCGCCAACGCGTCGCAGGTTCAACTGATAACGGACGAAAACAGCGCTGTCAGTTCCCGTTTGCAAGAGACACGCGCCGACGGCAGCATTATCGGTCAGGCGTCAGGCGTGTTGCGCCTCACTTTTGTGGACCTCGACGAAGAGATTCGACAAGGCGAACTGGTGATCACATCCGGCCTGGGAGGAAACTTCCCACCCGATATCGTTGTCGGCCAGGTCACAAGCGTTCGCCAATTTGAGTTTGAATTGTTCCAGGAAGCGCAGGTACGTAGTCTGATCGACTTTCAAACACTGGAGTTGGTACTGGTGATAACCAGTTTTGAGCCGATCGATCTTAACGTCTTTGACCAGCCTGGAGAGAGTTGACGTGGGACGTTATCTCAGTCTACCGATACTGATACTCGCGACGGCGCTTTCCGCAAGCGTATTGCCACAGCTTGTCGATTTCGGCGTCGGTTTGTTGGGCAATTTTACACATGTTTTGAACAATACCCGTGGCCATTTAAGCCTGGTAATGCTGCTGGTTCTGGCATGGTCCATTCGGACGGATCTCGCCAGCGGTTTCATCTGGGCGCTGGTGGGGGGCGTGCTCCTCGATTTGTATTCGACACTTCCGATAGGAACGTCGTCGGCAGCGCTAATGATAGTCGTCTATGTGGCCAATGGCGCAGCGCAGCAGCTATATCGCATGCGCATAGTTACGCTACTGGTGATGACTTTGTTGGCTACGTTATTCTTTCAGGCGTATACCTATTGCGCGCTTCTTTTGTTGGGACTGTCATACGACCTACTGACGGCGATTAGGCTTGTTTTCTTGCCTTCGATCATCTACAACCTCTTCGGAGCGCTGCCCATATACGCCTTCGTCCGGCTGATACAGCGGCGCCTTCGCGCTCATGACACGAGATCGTTAACGAGTTTGTCACTCGAGGCAGATGCTGGAACATCCTGATGAAGACCAATCGCTTGATTCCCTTCCAAAGCTGGCGTCTGACTTTCTTCCAAGCCGTCATTCTCGCGGTATTCCTGATTTTTGGCATTCGCATGTACGAATTGCAAGTCCTCAGGCATGGCGAGTTCGAGGGCTTCGCCGACGAAAACCGCTTCAGCGAGTTGCCGATAGCATCAAGGCGTGGAGCTGTTTTCGACCGAAACGACAAGCGGCTGGCGTTTAACGTACCTGCGTTTAATGTCACGATCACCCCGGCTGAACTGCCAAGCGACGAAAACGCTGAACTTGAGGTATTCAATCGTCTCTCGGCATTGGTGGGTGTGCCGCCCACGCGCGAACTCGCGGAGCAAGCAGGCCAGTTCGTAAGAAGCATCGAAGAATTGGTTGCCGAGGGCGAAGGTATCGCCCCATTTCGCCCGGTGATCGTCGCCCTGGATGTTCCTCAACAAGTTGCCATGCAGATTCTCGAAGAGCGGATCTATATGCCGGGTGTAGACGTGGATACGGTCGCCGTGCGGGAATATCCAACCGGCGCGCTCACGACGCACGTCATTGGCTATATGGGTCCAATCCCGGCTGAAGAGGCATTGGAATTGCAGGCCCAAGGTTACAACCCCGCCTTTGATCGTATTGGCTACGAAGGTGTCGAACGGTACCTTGAAGCGCGGCTGGCTGGTACGCGTGGCAGCATTCTGCGCGAAGTTGACGTCGCAGGAGAAGTAATTAACATCATTGATCAAGTCGATCCTGTTGCGGGACAGAACGTTCGACTCACGATTGACGTCGACTTGCAGTCATTTGCTCAGCAGGCGCTGATCGACCAGCTAAGCATTTTGAATTCCGAAGCTGGTCAGGTTGTCTCGCGGCAAGGCGTCGTTATCGCCTTGGATCCCCGCAATGGTGAAGTATTGGCGCTTGTGAGCTATCCGAGCTACGACAACTCACGCTTCGCGCGTGCGATCGACGGAGAATATTATCTGGATATCATCAGCGATCCCTTGCGTCCGCTGGTCAACAATACGATCAAAGGCATTTATCCGCCGGGTTCGGTATGGAAGATTATCACGGCAGCCGCGGTAGTTGAGGAAAACGTCATCGACCCGAATACGCTCTTGCTGGACGAAGGTCAACTCTTCCTTGAGAATCGCTATGCGCCCAACGATCCAGCGCAGTCTCAGCGATTTGTCTGCTGGCTGCGTACTGGCCACGGTCGTGTGAATCTGATACAAGGCATCGCCTGGAGCTGTGATGTTTACTTTTACCAGATCGGCGGGGGAAACCCAAATCTGTCGGCGCAGACCATTCGTCCTGGCGGACTGGGCATTGAAGACCTCTTCCGGTATGGTACGGCATTTGGTATCGGCAGCGAACTTGGGATAGAGTTGCCCTTCGAAAACCCCGTGCGCATGCCCGACCGAGATTGGAAAAGGCGAAACGAGGGCGAAAGCTGGTCCACTGGAGATACCTACAACGCGGCGTTCGGTCAAGGCTACGTCAACGTAACTCCATTGCAGCTGATATCTGCCGTGGCAGCGACAATCAACGGCGGCGTCTTGTACCAGCCCACTATCATTCAGGAATTCCTGGACGAAGAACGTCGCGTTATCGAAGCGAACGATCCACACATATTGCGAACCATCAATCGAGCAATGCTCGAACCTGGCGAAGAGCTAACCTTGCTCTTGCTGGAAGACATGCTAATGAAAGGGCCATCGAGCCTGGCATGTACCTGCGAGCCAGACTCTCAATGGTACAATCCCAACCGCTGTGACCCTGAAGGCTACCGCAATACTGCCGACCTTGATCCGGATCTGGCAATCGAGGACATGCGAATGTATCGCATTCATATACCATTCAATTACAGCTTTAATGCGTCGGTCTGCCAGCCCATTCGTTTCCCGCCGGCGACCCGACCCTACACGCCAGCCTTTCTTTCGGATGGCACCCTGGCGCTTATACGGGAGGGAATGCGTCAGTCGGTCACTGTCGAAGGGGGCACCGCACAAGACGCAGTGCTGCCCTATGTAGAAGTTGCTGGCAAGACAGGTACCGCCGAGTATTGCGACAACATCGCAAACTCGCTAAACCTCTGTGTGCCGGGCCAATGGCCCGCCCATGCTTGGTACGCCGGCTACGCGCCGTACGACAATCCTGAAATCATAATCATCGCCTTCGTCTATAATGGAGGCGAGGGTTCTCAAGTCGCCTTGCCCGTCGTCCGTAAGACGATGGAAGAGTATTTTCGATTACAGAGTCAGCGTAGTGGCATCACTTTGAGGAGTTTCGGCAGCTCCGACTCGATCGCAAATGAAGGATAATTTGTTCGCTCTCAGCGAAGAGCAGGCCCGCATCATTCGGTATTGGGCTCCTGCAGTCATCACCGCTTCTGTAGCTTGGCCACTGCTGCTTATCGTCGGCGATACGCCGCTTTTCCGGGCTTCCGGATTGGCGCTAGCCGTCCTGGGCGTCACCGCTAGCATGCGCAGGATGGGTTTCATTGCGTCGATTGCAGGTGGCTTGACCATGACTCTCTGTCCTATTTTCTGGTCTCAGACTGGTGGAGGCGTTTCGAAACCCGCAACAATCGTGCTTGCGCTTGGCATTGCCATCGCCGCGACGATTCTGGCCAGCATAATCATCAAGCGCAGCTATCTTGGAATTGGCTTGGGAATCGCCCTATTTGTGCTGATATTCTGGAGTCAAATTGGAATCGCACAGAGCCTTCGTCTCACGGGCTTGGTGACGGCGTGGTTTATGTATCTTTTGGTGGATATGGTCTTGCTCACCAACCCGAGGCCCGGCACAAAGCCGCCTTCACCACCGAAACCGTATCATACCTACGGACTGCTCTTCCTATTTGCTATTGGTACCATCAATGATCCGCTAGTCGCGCTATTTGCTCCCGCGATATTGCTCGGCCTTTTCCTTTCCTACGCCAAGTTACCGCTATGGTACTGGCTAAGCGCTGTCACCGTGATATGTATCGGTTCCGGGCTGCTGGTAAGGAACTACCTCTTGCAAGAACCACCTCTGCTTGGTCTGTTGATTTGGCGCGAGGCGTCGAGCTGGATCGCTCTCGGTCAATTGCTGACAGAACAGTTCAGCATCGTGGGAATCGTGATCGCGGCTCTGGGACTCGCGCGCTTGTCGCGTTGGTTCCCGCCGCTGGGCACTGTCACAATGATTGCCTTCGCCGCCTACACATTCTTTGGCTTGGTTTATCTGGGCGAAAACCGCGAAATCTTGCTCTTGCCACTGGTGATGATACAGATCCTGTGGATGACCTACGCGGTCAATACCTGCGGACAGTGGGTCAACAAAACCGTGGGAAGCGAAACAGCGCGCTGGACACACATTATTTCGACGACTTACCTTGTTGTTCCTGTCATTTTGCTCTTGAACATCATACAATCTTAGCGCTCTTCTTGACGTTCGCGCAGAACGCAATAATGAGTATAGTTATCGATAGGTAGCAGCGCTTCCCATCGCCAAGCTGGATGTGAAATAGAATGCAAGACGAACTGATTGCGATCAAAGGCGTCAAGGACGGTTTGGTGATCAGCCTCAGTCCTACAGAGAATTGGCAATCTGTCACCGATCACCTGGCCTCCCGCATCGACGATCGTGCGGATTTTTTTGCCGGCGCCGCTATCACCGTGGAGCTCGGCACGCGTCCCGTGCCCAAGTATGAACTTAGCTCGCTGAAAGCGCTGCTCGAACGCCGGGGGCTATCCCTTTCACTCGTATTGAGCGAAAGCGACACGACAAGAGAATCTGCGCTGGCGCTGGACCTGAAGACCGACTCCAACAATCGCTCTGCTACGAAAGAAAAGCAGGAAACATTGCCGGTAGATCCCGAAGAAACAGGAACATGGGGTGTTTTGGTACGTCGGACCTTGCGCTCCGGGCGCATAGTCCACAGCGAAGGGCATGTCGTAATCGTAGGTGATGTCAATCCCGGCGCAAAGGTCATTGCTGCCGGGGACATTATTGTCTGGGGCAAATTGCGCGGCACGGCGCATGCCGGCGCCGATGGTAACGAATCCGCCGTGGTATGCGCGCTCGACATGAATCCCAGCCAATTGCGCATTGCCAGCTATATCGTGACTTCGCCGCCGGGTAAGCGCAGAAATGTTGTGCCGGAGATGGCGCTGATCCGAAACAATCAAATAGTTGTCGAAGCCAGAAGATAATCCGGGAGAGGAATAGGCATGGGAGGCAAGGTAGTAACCATAACATCCGGCAAAGGCGGGGTTGGCAAGACCACCGCCACAGCCAATCTCGGGATATCGCTGGCAAACCTGGGCAAGAAAGTTGTCGTCATTGATGCGGACATTGGCTTGCGCAACCTGGATGTCATCATGGGTTTGGAAAACCGCATTGTCTACGATCTTGTTGACATTGTGGAAGGCCGCGCCAAACTGCGGCAAGGCATGATCAAGCACAAGAAGTTTGAGGAGTTATTTCTCATCCCGGCCGCGCAAACCCGCGACAAAATGGCGGTCAGTCCCAAAGATATGGTCGAACTCACCGATAAACTGCGCGAAGATCACGACTATGTCATCATCGACTCGCCTGCCGGCATAGAGCGTGGATTTCGCAACGCGCTGGAGCCCGCCGACGAAGTCCTCATCGTCACCAACCCGGAAGTCTCCGCGGTCCGAGATGCCGACCGCATCATTGGTCTGATTGAAGCCGCCGAGAAGGGACCGGGTCGCCTTATCCTCAACCGCCTGAAGACCGAAATGGTCAACAAAGGCGAAATGCTTTCCGCAGAAGACGTGTTTGATATCTTATCGCTGGAGATTATCGGCATCATCCCCGAGGACGAATTTGTGCTTTCCGCATCCAACAGCGGTGTTCCCGTCACTCTAATCGAAGGTTCGCGTGCCGGTATGGCGTTTACCAATGTCGCCCGCAGAATCACAGGCGAAGATGTACCCTTCATGAATCTTGACGAAAACCCCGGTTTCTTCAAGCGGCTAATACGGTTTCTCGATGGTCGCTAGCATTGCTACATGACGGCCGCTTCGACATCAGTTTCCAGAAAAGGATCTTCTCATGACGAGTCTACTAAATCGCTTGTTTGGACGCCCCAGAAAAGGATCTGGCAAGACGGCAAAGGACAGATTGCGTTTCGTACTTCAGCACGATCGGATCAACTTGCCGCCGGAGCGCCTGGAAGAAATGAAGCGGGATATCCTGGCCGTCATCGTCAAGTACGTTGTCATTGACAAAGATCGAGTTGAAATCGCGCTGCAGCAGCGCGACCGCAACCAAAGCAAATTGGTCGCCGAAATACCGGTTGTCAAGCAAACCGTTCTCCCAAGTCCCGAAAACTATTTGGATTCAAATGAAGGCAATTCTGAGACGCCTGTTGACGAAACAGAAAACACAAAGGTTGATGACGACAAAACGCAAAGCGACACCGACAGCGCGGATGTAGAGCCGGAAGACAGTGACGATACCGGCGACGAGAAAGATGACGACAAGAAGTGATAGCACGTGTGCACTGACGTATTCGATTTTCGCGGGAATTATACGAAACTCTCCATAAGTAAGCGCCAGCAAGAATCGCGTTTATTCTAGTGCAGCGCCTTGGGTATACCCTGCCTGTATGAACAGCCTCAGTTATAATAGTTGCTTGAGCAGTTAGATCTAGGCAAACCATCCGTGGAAGCCAAAGGAATTCTGAGACGATTTGACCTTGTGCTGCTGGCCACCACTGTGGTTCTGGTTGTCTTTGGCATATTGATGATCGCGAGCGCCACGCAAGACGCGATCGACGACGATATCATCCGCCGTGTTCGCGATCAGATCATCTATGCCATCATTGGATTCATCGCCATATTGGTCATGGCAACCATCGATTATAAACTCCTGGGCGGGATCAGCGTTTGGCTCTACGCCGCCATGATCATTCTTCTGCTTATGGTCCGTGAATTCGGTGTCGAAGGCGCCGGCGGCGCGCAGAGATGGTTGAACATCGGCATCCGTATTCAACCTTCAGAAATCGGTAAGATCATTCTGATTATTACGCTTTCTCAGCACCTGGCCGATCGTTATCAGAACCTGGGTAAACTGACTACGGTCTTCCGCTCCCTGGTCCACGTTGCTATTCCCGCCGCCTTGATCTTTGACCAGCCAGACCTGGGTACGACGATTGTGTTTCTCTTTATTTGGGCTGTGATTATTTGGTCGGCGGGATTTCGCCTGAGACATATCACGATGTTCGTCACAGTAGGGTTGGTATTGCTGCCGATTCTGTTCACCCAACTGGCGCCTTATCAGCGATCGCGAATCGAACTCTTCATCAACCCGGATAGCGATCCCGACGCTGCATATAATATCGATCAAGCTTTGATCAGCATCGGGTCGGGCGGTGTCCTGGGCAAGGGATATGCGGTCGGTCCGCAAAATACCGGGCGCTTCCTGCGTGTACGACATACAGATTTTATCTTCAGCGTCATCGCTCACGAATTCGGCATGGTCGGAGGAGTGGTGGTCATCGGACTGCTCAGCCTGGTCTTGTCGCGCATTTTGAAAGGCGCGCGCGAAGCGAGTGACCCCCTGGGTAGCATGATCTGCTACGGCGTTGCGGCCATGATATTCTTCCAGTCCGTCGTATCAATCGGCATGAACCTTGCTTTGCTGCCGGTCACAGGCTTGACCTTGCCTTTTGTCAGCTCGGGAGGCACTTCGCTTCTGTTCACCATGGTGGGTATCGGCTTGGTCCAAAGTGTCATCGCGCGGCGAAGACGGATCAACGTCTAGCGGGTGCCCGCGCACAATACCTGACTGCTACTGCGCCAAGAACCTAGAGGAGACGGTTTTGACTACAGATAATTGCAGACCGGTGCGCACACGCTATGCGCCCAGTCCGACAGGTCCTCAACATATCGGCGGCATCCGTACAGCCCTCTTCGGCTGGCTATTCGCCCGGGGTCATGGTGGCCAATTCGTTTTGCGAATCGAGGATACGGACCAAAAGCGCACTGTGCCCGGCTCTATCGAAATGATTCTTGACGCCTTCGATTGGTTTGGCCTGGATATCGACGAGGGACCGCGTCACGGCGGCCCATACTGCCCTTACGTTCAGTCGCAGCGGCTGGAGCTTTACCAACACTGGGCGCATTGGCTCGTCGACAAGGGACAGGCCTACAAATGCTTCGCCACGGCAGCAGATCTGGCGGAAATGCGGGCGGCGGGCAGCGGTTATGACCGCCGCTATCGGGATTTGCCTCCTGATGCAGTGAAGCGTTTGGAATCTCAACGCCAAGCCTACGTCATTCGGGTCAAGATGCCGCTGACGGGAAAGACAAGCGGTTACGACATGATTCGCGGCAAGGTCGAATTTGATAACGAGCAATTGCAGGACGCCGTGCTGCTAAAGTCAGATGGCTTCCCGACCTACCATCTCGCCCACATAGTTGATGATCATTTCATGCAGATCTCTCACATCACTCGCGCGGTGGAATGGCTTCCTTCGTTCCCGCTGCACCTGAAGATCTGGGACGCCCTGGGCTGGGAAAAGCCTCGATTTGCCCACCTGCCGGTGCTGCTCAATCCAAACGGCAAAGGGAAGCTGAGCAAACGAAAGGAAAGATTCGCCGCTGCCGATGGAACGAGCGTACCAGTGCTCGTTCACGAGTTTGTCGAGGCCGGTTATCTTCCTGCCGCCGTCCTCAATTTCTTAACCAACATCGGTTGGAACTTCGGTTACGACAGAGAGGTCTTTCCCGTTTCGGAAGCTATCGAACACTTTGACTTGAAGGATGTCAATCCCGCTAACAGCGCCTACCCGATTGAGAAGCTGAACTGGCTAAACGGCAAATACATACAGTCCGCGGATGTCGGTTATCTTGCTAGCTTGCTCGAACCGGTGCTGCAGGGCGCCGGATACAAGGTGGATGGCGCGCGCTTGCGCAAAGTTGTCCCGATCTTGCAGGTTCGGCTGAAGACACTGAACGATGTGGTTGCCATGGCCGGATTCTTCTTCGACGACTGGGACCGCTTCGTCCCGCCCGCCACCGAGATTCTTGTGCAAAAGAAGATGGACAGCCCTGCGACCAGACATGTGCTGGAAGCATCAATTCCTGTACTCGAAAGTCTGGCAGACTTCGGTCACGAGAGTCAACACATTGCAATGAGGGATCTGGCCAAAGAAATCGGTTACAAGAATGGCCAGGTATTCGGAACGCTGCGCGCTGCGGTGACCGGACAACGCGTTTCACCTCCCACGTTCGAAACGATGGAGATTCTGGGCAAGGCGGAGTCGATTCGCAGAATCAAGCTGGCCAGCGACTCACTTGCAAAAGAAGCGTAGCCTGCAGTTCTTTTACCGGCCAGCTGTCAGGCGCGATGGACTTGTATTGCGACTCCCCTTATGATAGGCTTTTGTCGTCACAGTGGGAGATAGTTTAATTGGCAAAACAGCGGACTCTGGATCCGCCGTTCCTGGTTCGAGTCCAGGTCTCCCAGAAATTATAAGCGACCAATCAGATGATTGGTCGCTTATTCTTCAGGGCAATCGCATCAAAAGCGCGGGTCTGTATTCAGTGCAAAATTTACCACCGCGTTTCAGTGCATTACAAGGTGAACCATCTCCAAATCTGCTACCAAAGCGGGAATCTCCCCTGATCTCTCGAGAAATAGCAGAAATACGACGGTATCTTTATCACATAGATGCTTTACTCTGTGACTCTGTGGTCGATTTATCTTTTCAATAATTCGCATATTGGCGCACAGTGATTTTGATGCGATTGCCCTGGCTTATTCTTTGGGGACAAAGGACATAGTTGTTTCGGTCGCCCCCCACCCTCTCACGCGACTGACAGCACGACCAATTCCACCCATTTGCGAAATTCGTCGTGCTGCGCGTTGTAGAGCAATCTAGTGCGCAGGGGCAGCCCTAGCCACATATAAGATAGTTTTCGGCGCTCTTCGCGTGAGGTATGATCGACAATATCACGATACCAGCGCGGAAAGCGCAGAAACACTTCCGGATAATTCATGACGTTGTCTTTGACTTTCCAATAGAGCATGACGTACGACACGAAGGCGATGACCCCCAGCAGGATCAAAAAGGAGGATGGCACCAACAGTATGAAGATGAGATACGCCAGCGAAGTCGCCCACATGATGGACTCAAAAATCGGACTAAAGCCCACTTCGTCACCGTACTGCTGAAAGGCCGCCAATATAGGCTCCTTGTAGTATCCCAAGGCAACCAAACATGCCCGCAGGAACATGATGGACACAATAATTATCAGGAGCGTAATAATTGTTGACATGCAAAAGACCTGATTCCCGAGTCCATAGACTGCAAGACCCGCGAAACTCCTTCATTCATCTGAAATCTGACCATCTTCGGCACGGTTGAAGCCGAAACCATGCTGAATCTGTCCAGGCACCCGGGCGAATATACCCCTGCGCGGAAAAGGCGTACATGGCAAAGGAATCTGCCAACACTGATGTATATGGCTGCTTGGCACGTTAAGTTGCAATCCGCTGGCGGTTTCATAAACTTTGACAGGTGGCAAGGCATGTCTGTAGAAGCCATCCTCTGGGCCTGCCGATACCGGGAAATCTCGCTGTGCCACAATTAAGAACATAAAGTATGCCAGGCAGATTCCCAACACCCCGTACATTATCGAGACTCGCAGGCGCCATGAAATCGTAGTCCATGTCAGCATGGCAAGCAACCATGAAAGTGCAGCGGCGCCCCAAAAGATGTAGCGAACGTATTTGATATTCGGCAAACTTAAGAACCAGAAGCACAGCATGATCAGGAGCGGAACAAAGACCCACAAACCCAATCTCGGCCGGCCCATATTCGCGCGCGTCAGCACATGACCGCTCGCATAAAGGAGCAGTCCCGCCATGGTCAGCACGGCCGGAAGCGCGAAATCCGCCACGTTGGTTCGAAACTTGTCGAACCATGGTCCGACCCAATCCCAAGAGGCCAGCACTACCTCGGGATCGCCATAGCGACGACGGGTATTGGTCGCCAATTGCCGTTGCCGATGCGCAATTAGATCGGGCGGCTCCGCCCAATCAACCTCAACTCTGCCGATGGCATGCGGATAGGCGAGATATCCGCTCGTCACAACCCCGCGCAACATCCAGGGCGCCAGCATCAAGACTGAAATCAGAGCTACCGGGAGCGCCACATTCGCCAGTTGGCCAAGACTTGACAATCCGCCTGCCCTGACGATCCAGACAACCGCGATTAGCCCGGCAACTCCGGCACCGAATACCCAGAAGGTCTGTTTAATGGTAAAGCCGGCAAGTATGACAACAGACAAGCGAAGCACCAGATAGACATCCGCCTTGGCATCGCCGCCGACGTCTTGCAAGAAGTCCAGCAAGAAAATCAAGGCTAGTATGCCAATCAAGTCCACGGTGGTGTCGGTCAGAAAATGCGAAATGCTTCCGCCGCCGACCGTAGACAACAAGAGGTAAGGCATTATGAGCGTTGCGAAGATCCACGACCAACGGACCTGATCCTCCGAATGACATCGATATAGTCTTAAGGCTGCGCGAAGCACATATGCCAGCATGACTGTCAGCAGCAGGCCTGTTGCAATATGATACGAACGCCCCGACCAAATCGAGGTATCCAGCAAGGCGTGGTACAAATAGACGGAGTGATTGTACGCCAGCGATGAGAACAGGTTGTTCAGACCGGGAACGATTGGGAAGCTATCCATCCACATGACCGCCTGAATATCACGAAAACCAGTATCGGATTCGTCGGGCATTTCGATGGCGCGGTTCGACATCCACAGCAGGAGAACCAGAAGTATCAGCAGAAAAACGCGATTTCGCTCTAATTGCATGAGCTGAGATATTATCCGATGACGCTGTTGGACCAAGCTTGCGGCAGCTAAGATTGCCAAGAGAAGCAAGGCGTTGTCGTCCACGGCAAAAAGCAAGTGCCAAAGCTGCAGCGCCGCCAGAACCATCGCCCAACCCAGCCAAAAGCTGTCAAAGAGCGCAAATCCATCTGCAGGCGATTGACCGAGCAGACGCACTACAATCAAGCCAAGACCGCTGAACAATAAAAACAGCAGAAGCCAACTGAGCAGGACCATCCCCATCGGATAGATCAGTCCAAGCAATTGCTTTCGTCCCCTATGTTAGTCATGAGTCGTTGCGCATGTCGTGCCACGAGAGAATTATAATGAGACAATAACGATAAGGCGATGATCAGGTAGATGACTGGCAAACTTACGCGTCACATCTGTTGTACACGTCAAATTGATTCGCCGCCCGTGAACGGCTATGCTAAACTACCCAGTAGATTGACATTTTACCTTCGACAGTCATGAATAATGCCGAGTTTATGAGTGGCGGAGAAGGCCCACGCCTGGCCTTCGTGCATGCCGCCAACGCCGATCAAATCGCGGAGAACATGGTCGCCTTTGCCAATACCGAGGGTGGCGTAATTGTTGTTGGCGTACAATCCGACGGCAATCCCGCGAGCACGCCGCCGAATGTCGCGGAGATTGACCACGTGCTCAAGCTGGCTGATGACCTTTACAATCCTCCTGTCGTCACCGAGAAGTTGGAACAGATTCACATCCAGACTCTCGAAAACGCGCCTGATCTGCCGGCAAATAACGAAGCAGTTGAGCGTGATCTGCCGAGCAACGCTCCCAGCGATGTCCCCGCCTACGCCATTCGTATTCCCAGAAGCACCGAGTTGCACGCGCTGGCCGACGGTCGGGTTCTGATCCGCAGCGGAAAAGTCAACCGCCCACTGGGCGGGCAAGAAATCCTGCGCCTGGCGAGCGCCAAGAATACCGGTGACTTCGAGTCGGAAGCGGTGCCAGGTGCTACGGTCGACGATTTCAGCCGCAACATGATCGACGAATACCTGGAAAAGCGAGCCGAACGCACGAAGCGCCCATACGACGGCGAAATCACCAATCTGTTTGAGGAGATCGGCGCGGTCACACCAGACGGCAAGCCGACCGTTTGCGGTTTGCTGCTCTTTAGCGACTATCCTCAAAAGTGGTTACCACATAGCGGCGTCGTCTTCGCCAAGTTTGTTGGAACGACGCCTCGTGGCGACAGCGGCCTGGCCGGTTATACACGACGAGAAGAGCTGATCGGTCCGGTCCCGCGCTTGATCGAAGCAACCTGGAACCTGGTCTGGAGCGAGATGGCGGTCAGCGCAGTCGTAAAGGGTCTGGAGCGCGAGGAAACTTTGGAGTACCCGCAATTCGCGGTACGTGAAGCGCTCGTCAACGCCATTTGTCATCGTGACTACCGTTTGCGTGGACGGCGCATCGAGGTGCGCATGTTTTCAGACCGCCTTGAGGTGATCTCTCCAGGTGGCCTACCGGGCTTTATCACGGTTGAGAACATCAAGGACGAGCATTTCTCGCGTAATCCCAGGCTGGTGGGAGGCCTGTTTCAGTGGGGATACATTGAAGAACTGGGCTTGGGCATTGACCGGATGATCGAAGTGATGGAGCAAGCCGGGCATTCGCCGCCCAAATTCGATGCGCGTCCCTATAGTTTCGCTTTGGCGCTGCATAACGAACGCAAGAAACCCAAACCACCAGAATGGTCTCGTAACACCAACCACCGGCAAGCGCGCGCTCTGCAATATATTCGCGAGAATGGTTCCATAACCAATCGAGAATACCGCGGCTTGATCAATACAGTTTCGGCCGAGACCTTACGTCTCGATCTGGTTGATATGGTGGAAAAGGGAATCCTGACCAAAATTGGCGCCAAAAAAGGCACCTATTATGTGCTTAGAGAAAAGCACTGACTCGACGCAAAAAAACGGGTCCCTGATTACAGAGCCCGCTATTCTCTTGAGCCTCAATTGATATGTAGATGGACTAACGGCGTTCCTTGAGACGTGCCGACTTGCCACGACGTTCACGCAGGTAATAGAGTTGCGCCCGCCGCACTCTGGCGCGGCGCAAGATCTCTACCTTCTCTACGCGCGGGCTACGTAGCAAGAATGTCCTCTCGACACCAACACCGTGGCTGGCAATCCGGCGGACAGTGAAATTAGCCTCGTTACCGCCTTTGCGGGCGCGGATCACAACGCCTTGAAATACCTGGACACGCTCGCGACTGCCTTCAATGATGCGCACATGAACCTTCACCGTATCACCTGATTCGATCTCAGGGTGTTTGTGGTTCTCAGCGACCAAGGTCTGCATGAGTTCTTGGCTCATGGCTAGCTTCCTTCCATAAAAATACGCCCGCAGGCGCACCAAAGACTTACAGAATGCTGGAAATTATATCATAGATTAAAGCCACGCAGCAAGGGTCAGACGCGCCGGGCATTTCAATGATTTCATCAGTCTGTGGAATCGCTGGCGCGGTCACTCTTTTTGGGAACGTAGACTGGCCTGCAGGGACGTCAATCCGGACAGACGCTAAGGAATCAGCAACTCGTCTCCCGCCTGTACATCGTCTACGTCATTGATGTTGTTCAGCGAGGCCAACGCCTCAAGAGACGTGCCGAACTGCAAGGCGATGGCGAGCAAAGTATCATCCTGCTGCACTGTGTAGCTGCGGCTTGGCGTCACAATCACAGCCTGTGCGCTGAACTCAGCGGCCGAGCCAGCTTGCGCGTTGTTCAGTATTGCGTCCTGAGCCTGCTGCACCAATGCGCTAAAGTCTTCTGCGTCTTCGGCTTCCGCTATTTCGACTTCCTCCGAAACAGCCGTCGGTTCGATGGCGTCGGGATCCTTTGTTGGCGGTGGCGCCGACGTTGGTGGCGGTGCGAAACCGGCGGTACCACAACCGGGTACGATAATACGTTGCCCAACCGATATCCGATCGGGATCAGCGATTTCGCTTGCGGCAGCAATCTCGCCCACAGTGGAGCCGTATGCCAGCGACAACATGAACAAGGTCTCGCCGGCACGTATCTCGTGTACGCAGTCTTCGCCTGGCGGAACAGTTACCCGAACCAGCGGGACGGGTGATGATTGAACTTCGGGAACATCTCCAACGGCGCCGGGCTCTGTCGAATCACCCGCTGCGGCTCCCGAGGGCGCAGTCGCTTCCGGCTCTGCGATTTCTGTTAACCGCGCAATCAGCGCGGTCGCTGTCAAGGCAAATGTATCCGGAGGTTCCACCGTGAAGAGTTCTTCAAGCGCTTCAGCGGTATTAGTGGGTGCCGGTACCGCGGTGTCCACAGCCGTAGGCGAAGCAACCTCGTGGGCTACCGGCTGCTCGTCTATTGCTTCGCTAGCGTCGCGGAAACACGCTGACGCTAACAGGCCCAGCATAGCGAACATCAGACAAAGCGCTATTCGCCTGCGTACTGCATGATAATCCTGTCGAACGGTCATAGACAGATCGTCCCATTCATGACCCAATGATGGTTCGCATTCATTATAGTGAAGGGCCGAAAATCGGACAATCAAATCTGTGGGCAGGTTTGGAATCTAAATGTCGTCAATCGTTTGATGAACGCCTGCGCCAACCGCCTAGTAAATTGCTCCGATCGCAACACTCGCCAGAATCACCAGGCCGGCTACAATGCGATAGTAACCAAAGATGACAAAACTGCTCTTGGAAACGAATTTGAGCAGCCAATCTATCGCGAACCAGGCGACTAATCCAGAAAGGACCGCACCGAGCAGCAATAGCGCAAGGCTGTCTCGCGGTAGGCTTTCCAGTGAGGTCGCTAATTTGTAAGTGGTCGCACCGCCTAGCACCGGAATCGCCAAGAAAAACGAAAACTCGGTGGCGATGCGACGACTCATGCCCGCCAACATCCCACCGACGATAGTCGCGCCGGATCGAGACATGCCCGGCACCAAAGCCAGCACTTGTACGATGCCCACGATGATTGCTTGTCTAGGCGTGACCTGTGTCAATTGGGCGCCGGATTCAACATCTGTTTGGCTGAACCGAGGCAAGCGTTCCACCATCAAGAATGCCACGCCGCCAATAATCAGAGAGACTGCGACCACTACAGGAGAGAAAAGCAAAGTCACGATTTGTTCGTCGAACAGGAATCCGACCGCGGCGGCGGGAATCAGCGCGAGAAACACCAGTAGCCAGAATCGTCTGATCTCCATTTCCGATCGTAGTTTAACCGCATGCGAAATCAAGGTCCGGCGGTAATAGACTATAACCGCTACCGCAGCGCCAAACTGAATAAATACCTCAAATACCGCGTCCATGACATCAAACTGGAGGACCGCAGCGCCGACCACAAGATGGCCCGTGGATGAAACGGGCAAGAATTCAGTTATGCCCTCTATCAGCGACAGGGCGACGACCTTGATAATGTCTGCCATATTTCCTCTATCCGGACCTAGATGCGCAGAGCTCGGTTCTTTGCGATCATGCGCCCGCGAACCAACGCTGACCGAACAGGATTCCCAAAGCGACCGCCGCAAGGCACAAGCCATTGTTGAGCGCGATATTCAGCAAAAAGGCCGCAAGACCCTGATCATTCCAAAGGTTTACACTATCGTTTGCAAATGTCGAAAATGTAGTAAAGGCGCCGAAGAATCCCGCTCCGACCAGGAGGCGCAATTGCGGCGACAGCCCAACGCGTGCTGCAAACCACACGCCAAACAGCGCCAAGCCAAACGATCCAAGCAGATTCACCGCCAATGTACCGAATGGGAATAAGCCCCAACGTTCTTGGAACAGACCATCCGCCCAAAGTGTCAAGAGATAGCGGGCGTTGGCGCCAAGGAAACCCCCTATGCCAACGAATATCAGAGTGTCCATCGCAATATCCTTGTCTGCACGCGTTCATCCTATGACAGAGGCATGGGGCTGTCAATGTAACAGGACGAGAGTTTCATGCCGACCATCAAAATGCTGGTGTCGACAGTCAATTGTATCGTGCAACCTGCCATGACCTGCAGTACACTTGTCGTTGTTCTGTCGAACAACAACTGTAAGCAGTTTCTAGTTCTGGCCTGCCGGCTATCACGGGTTGCTCATGCAATACATCAATCTCATACGAAGCAATCGCGATTTCGCCAAACTGTGGATGGCGCAGGTAGTCAGCTTGCTTGGCGACTGGTTCAACACGATTGTGATTTCGGCGATGATTGTCAAATATACGGAAGGGACCGGCTACCAAGGTATCGCTGTCAGCGCATTCTTGATCGCGCGCATGATTCCGCCACTACTGATGCGTCCCCTGGCCGGCGTTTTGGCCGATCGCTTCGACCGCAAGCGCCTTCTGATTATCAGTGACGTACTGCGCGCCCTGGCCGTACTCGGACTGTTGATAACGACGCAAGGTCCGGAATATCTGCCGCTGATCTATGTTTTCACAATCATTCAATTCCTCGTATCGTCCATCTTTGAACCAGCTCGAAACGCAGTCATGCCAAGTGTGCTCTTCCGTCACCAACTGGTTATCGGCAATACACTGAGCAGCATCACCTGGTCCGCCATGTTGGCTATCGGCGCCATTTGCGGTGGCATCGTTGCCGAAATATTCGGGATACGCGCCGCGCTATTCATTGACTCGCTAACATTTATGGTTTCCGCGCTGCTCGTTATGACCGTTGTCATACCTGTTGTACCCCGATCAGAAATCGGCCAGGAACAGCGGACAAAACAAGACAAGTCCAAGCGCACCTTTGCCGATGGTATCCGCCACTTGCGCAAGCATCCGGGCACGGCCGCCGCGCTCTTTATCAAGAGTGCGCAAAGCGTGACCAATTCCCAAGCCCTGCTGATCATCTATGGAACGCAGGTTTTTGTACTTGGCGACCAAGGCATCACGTCGATGGCGATCCTTTGGGCAGCTTTCGGAACCGGCGCTATCATTGGACCACTGATCACCAATCGATTCAGCGATGATTCCGTAAGAGTCCTCCGCCGCTTGACCACCGTCGGCTTTGCCATGAATGCCCTGGGTTGCTTGCTGTGGGGGATGTCACCCTCGCTGGAATTACTGGCGCTAGCTATAGTTGTGCGCTCCATGGGCGGTTCGGTGAATTGGACCTACAGTTCGGTAATCATTCAAAAGATCGTGCCGGACGAATATCTGGGACGAATGTTCTCTCTGGATTTCGCTGGATTCGAGCTGGTTCAAAGCATCGGAATCGTCGTGTTAGGTGTGTTGATAGATGCGGTAGGTGTTGGCAGGGTTCATGTGATTGTTTACGTTTCCGCGCTTGTCGCCCTGGTGCCGCTCTTGGCCTGGATCTGGATCATATTGAAACTTGAAGCCATTGAGGCGCGTGAGATGATAACTGCGCCAGAGTTCGCCGCGGGAGACTAAAATGTCCAGTTTTCGATACCATGAGAAGATCATCCAAAACTATCCCAACCTGGTCGCCGGTGTCATTGTCGCGAGCGGCATGAGCAATCCGTCGACCGCATCCGATCTGCTCGAAGCATATCTAAGAGAGCAAGAGGCAGTGAAAACAAAGATCGGCTCAACTCCATTGAGCGAACTGTCATCGCTGAGCGCCTGGCGCCGGGCCATCAGCGCCTTTGGAGTGTCCCCGACCAAGTACCGCAGCGCCGCCGAAGCGCTGCTGCGCCGTCTGACCAAGAAGGGTGATATCCCGAGCATTAACACGCTAGTCGATATCGGCAACCTGGTTAGCATTCGCTACGGCTTGCCCGTCGCCATCTTTGATACACGCGAGATCCAAGGAGCAATTACCGTTCACTACTCCGATGGCAGCGAGAAATATATGGAACTGGGCAACGACGAGATCATTCATCCTGAAGTTGGGGAAGTCATCTTTTCCGACGAAAAAAAGATGGTGGTCGCGCGTCGCTGGTGTTGGCGCCAAAGCGCAACCAGCGCAGCCAATGAATCTACTAGTCGCGCCGTCATAACGGTTGAGGCGCATCATGAGGACGGCAAAGCCGATATAAAGAATGCCTTGAGCGACTTGCGCGATTTGCTCAGCGAGTTCGCCGGCGGCGATTTCAATGCGGCTGTCCTGAATGCGGAGAATCCGGCCATTTAAGCCAAGCGCAGCCGTGCAGTTAAAACTGGCGGTATCTGCCAAAGCTGGATCCAACTTAATCCTGGCTCTAGATCGGCATCTTCGGGGCGGAAGGCCGGCTCCATCAGCCCATCCAGCACAAAGCCGGCGTCGAAGGCAGCACTTAGCAACTCAGAAAGCGGGCGGTGGTAGTAGTAGTGAGGCGTCGGCTCGTTGGGCGCGCCCGACCCTTTCACCGGAGGCAGATCTAGATAGGCGCGAATCTTTACACCGGTAGCCGTAGTCACGACTCCGTCACGATCCTCTTTCTCCTGGACGAAAATGGGGTTGTTAGAGTTAAATGCAGGATGCATGGTGGAAAATACGAACCTTCCATCGGCGCGCAGCAAGTGACTTGCAGCGTCAAAAAGTGGCGCAATAGCCGGGATATCCATCAAGGTCATCGAGCAGACAATTGCGTCGAAACGCTCAACGCCTAATGTCATAAGCGCATCTTTGATTGTCACGTCGGCGAGTTGATAGTTAATGGAATACGAAGAACCCTGGGAACGCGCTTTGGCCAATCGAATCATCTCTTCGCTAAAGTCAACCGCGGTGACATTTGCGCCGTTCTTCGCCAAGCGCCGTGTCAACGCGCCGTTTCCACAGCCCACGTCCAATACCCTTTCGCCAACTTTCAACGCCAGAAGTTGCAAGACCGACGGTTCAATCAAGCGACGATGGAACAGATTGCCCTCGTCGCCGTGGAGCTCGTCCCAAAATCGCGCCTTGCTATTCCAAAGTTCACGACCCTCTTCGTTCAACTTCTTGGTATCCAAACTCGCACCTCCGGCTAGCAACATGCTATCGTATCAGCTTCTGATTCCACGAAGACACAAATCAGGCTCGTGAAGCATCACGCCATCCTTCGATTCGCGCGGGGACAGCCATACCAAGCCTGTCCTGCAATTGCCACTGACTTCGTAGAACGATCAAATCTCGCTTGAAGGATAGACCTGACCTATAATCTAAGGACGCCATTTCGGCATCGAATGAGTTGCAACTTTCTAGAAAATATTGGACCGAGCGAACCATCGTGGAAGAGACGCTTTTGTTTGCGCTGGTAGCCATCTTGATAGGATTCTCCAAAGGCGGCTTGGGAGGGCCGGTGCCGGTCGCGCTGACCGTGCCGATTCTCTCGCTGATCATTGATCCACAGGAAGCCGTAGGCCTGATTCTACCATTGCTCATCTTCGCCGATGTCTTTGCCCTGTATTTTTACTGGAAGCAATGGGACAACAAGCTAATGGCGCTGATGCTGGTCCCGGCCCTGATTGGCGTCGCTCTGGGAACTTTCGTCCTCAAGGACATTGACGCAGTTTCGCTAAAACGCATTATCGGCGGTTTAACCCTGGTGGCGCTCAGCTTCAAGATTGGAAGCGAACGGCTGCGTCAACTGGCATATCATCCGCAGGCCTGGCATGGCTGGATCGCTGGCTGGGCGTCCGGATTCGGCTCGACCATGGCCAATGTCGGCGCGCCACCTTTCACAGCTTATCTCTTGCTTCAACCCAAGATGACGCCGCGTGTCTTTGTTGGGACAACCACCCTGTTTTTCGCCCTGATCAATTTGACCAAACTGCCCAGCTACATCTCTATAGGCATTCTCGATTTATCGAGATTGCTTGCCGTTGCCTGGGTATTTATCTTGATTCCAATTGCGATTGCCGTCGCTCGCGCGCTGATCGACCGAATCAATCAACGGACATTTGAATGGATCATGATGGTGCCCTTGCTGATCCTCAGCCTTTACCTGCTGCTCTTCAGTTAAGCAGCCAGTTTAGTATCTGTTTTATTCCCTATTATTTCGTTGATGGACACTGTTCCCGATTTAGCCGCGCTGCGGAGAGTCAGTTAAGACCTTGCTATGCCTGATCGATCAAACAGGAATGCCCGCCATATTACGTCATGCCCCGCGCAATCCCCCGGCACAACGTTGCTATTTGACAGATTGTCAGCGCTTGTCATAATCATTTGCAAATGACCCAAGTCCGAAAAGGACGCGCCTTGTGACGACTATCGCCGATTTCCTCGCGATGCAACTGGCAAACGCCGGGATCAGCACGGTCTATGGCTTGCCTGGTGGTGAAAATGTCGAGATTCTGGAAGCCATTCGGAAGCAGGGCATCGACTTCGTGTTGGTCAAGAACGAGAGTTCAGCCTGTTTCATGGCTGCTGCCGCTGCCAGGTTGACGGGCATTCCGGGCGTGGCAATCACCACTCTGGGACCGGGCGCGACCAATGCCTGCGCCGGTTTCGCCCACGCGTATCTGGACCGCGCGCCTATACTCTTAATCACCGCCGCAAGCGACCCAAGCCTCACCGGACGGCATACACATCAAGTGCTTGACCTCAGCGCGATTTTCGGTCCGATCAGCAAGTTCACGGCGGAAATCACAGAGGGCAATGCCGCCGAAACGATACGATTTGCACTGGATATGGTCAGGTCAGGTCGGCCAGGACCCGCCCATCTGAGCATTCATAATCGCGTAGCGCTGGAACCCGTTGGCGACATTAAGGCACCTTGCATCGAGTTACCCGCCACCAGCCCAGCCAACTACGAGTTCAAGCGCTTTTCGGCATTTTTCGCCGACAAAACGAAGCCCGTTATCGTCGCCGGTTTGGGCCTGGAGCCGGAAAGACCTTATGCCCAGTTGCGCCATTTGGCGGAGTCGATGGGCGCGCCGCTGATTGACACACCCAAGGGCAAGGGCGCCTTGCCAGCGGATCATCCGCTCTTTGTCGGTACGCTGGGTCTGACAAGCGACGATCCTGCCTACCAGATACTGAACGAGGCGGACTGCATCATCGCCGTGGGATTCGATGTCGTCGAATTAGTCAAACCCTGGGATCAGCCGCAGCCCCTAGTCTGGATTGCCAATTGGGAAAACAATGATCCGCGCATCGCCTGCGAAATCGAAACATTAGGACCTGTCACAGACGTTTTAGAAGCGCTGATCGGTGTCGATCTTCGTGCGGACAAGAACTGGAGCGCGGGGCGCGTAAAAGCCTTTCGCAGCGAACATTCCGCTGCCGTCATTCCGTCGCCGCGGAGCAAACGTGTTTTGCCGCAAGAATTTCTAACGGCCTTGCGCAATGACACGCCGGACGACGTAATCATCACAACGGACGTCGGCTCACACAAGATTCTTGCCGCGCTCTGCTGGCAGGCGCGATCGCCCAACAATTATCTGGTTTCCAACGGCTTGTCGGCGATGGGATTTGGCTTGAGCAGCGCCATTGCCGCGGCAAGAGTCAGCCAGCGGCAAGTTGTCTGCATCACGGGTGACGCGGGACTGGCAATGGTGATGGGAGAATTGGGACTTCTCGTGGAGTTAGATTTGCCGGTGATCGTAGCCGTAATGAATGACTCGGCGCTTGACCTCATTCGCTCAGCTCAAGTGCGCCGCGAGCGCCAGGTCTTTGGCACCGAATTCCGCAATCCCGATCTTGGAATGATCGCCCAAGGATTTGATATCGAATACCGTCGCGCTGAATCTCGAGACGAATGCGCTGATGCGATCAGACACGGCATGTCAACCGGCAAACCTTTGCTGGTTGATGTGATGATCGACCCCATCGGATACCCGACTACGCCGCGCTAACGATCAGATTGCCTTTGCTGTTCGGTATGGCGCCTAAATCGAATCTGCAAGGGACGGATCCCGCGCCAATGCCACTTGTAGCTTCTTCAATGCCGCGATCACGTCATTGGCGCCCGCTTCGCCGGAACGGAAAACACTCTCTTCTAGCCACAAGCCTTCGCGGCTGCTGATACGTTCAGCAACCGGCAGGTACATGCGCTCGAAATCGAAATACTCGGGAAAGGCCGACGGCACGGGAAGTCGTGAAATCCTGGGTTGGAATAGATCGTAACGATACATGGGGTCGTAACCGGACGAACATGGTATGCCTTCGGCAAAAAGCGCTCGCGCGACTACCGCGTTCGTCGCGCCAAAAGTCTGAGGGTCAATAGCAAAGGTATAAGAATAGACTGAGCGCCTATGATGCCGGGAGTCGCGCAGCAGCACACGGACGCCTTCGATTTCGCTCAGCGCCTCGTCGACATAATTCGCCGTCTTCTCGCGCTGGTCGAATTGCGCTGGAAAACGTTGAATCGCGACATTGAGCAGCGCCGCTTGTAGCTCTGTCATGCGATAGTTGAAACCCATTGTGACCATTGTCTCTTCCGGGTCATGCGGACGTCCGCAATCGATGATGCTCTCCGCAAGCCAAGCGTGCTCTTGCGACCGGCACAGGAGAACGCCACCCTCCCCGGCAGTCATGCTCTTGGTCGACTGCATGCTGTAGGAGCCAAAATGCCCGATCGTTCCTGCGCCCATGCCATCCCATACAGCGCCATGCGCATGCGCCGCGTCTTCAATCACGATCAAATCATGGGCATCTGCGATCGCCATGATGGAGTCCATGTCAGCCATTTGAGATGCGATATGCACTGGTATGATGGCGCGTGTTCGCTCTGTGATCGCCTGTCCAATAGCACGCGGCGATATGCAGAACGTGTTTGGATCGATATCGGCGAATACCGGGATCGCGCCCGCCATCATTGGCGCAGCGGCCGTCGCCTGGAACGTGTAGGCCGGCACTATCACTTCATCTCCCCAGCCGATACCAGCCGCGCGTAACGCGACCTCCATCGAAATGGTGCCGTTCATCATCGCGACGCCGTGTCTGCCATTGTTCATAGCGACAAAGGCATCGAGGAAGCGCTTGGTTTCCGGACCGGGATAGGGATAGCCGCCCCAATTGCCGCTGCGCACGACAGACGTAATCGCTTGGATATCAGCCTCGTCGTGGACGGGCCAGGACGGATAGGCGTTTTTGCGAATCGGTTCTCCGCCGAGAATCGCGAGAGTTGTCATAGTTCCTCCCAAATGTGCGTGACCTCACCACTGCGGCTGCTCCGATAAGCCGCATCTACGATCTGCATGTTGACGAGCCCTTCGCATGCGCCCGGTGCGGGAACTGAATCGTCTTCAATTGAGCCCAGGAAGGCCGCAAGCTGATCGCGATACATACGCTCGAACAAGCGATCCAAATCGTCAATGTCGGAATTCACTGTCGCGACGTGTTCGCTTTGTCGTGTTGCTGGATCCAAACGGCATATCGCCGTCGGCAACAAGCGCGCATAGCCTTCGCTTGCCACATATTCGGTATTCGCAACAACACCGGCGTCGGACGGATGCCACCAGCCGAACTCGACGGTCGACGTCACGCCGTTTGACCAGTTTATGACAAGGATGCCGTTGTCGTCGACCGGGAAGTCACCAAAATCCGTACCGATGCGAGCGAACACCGAGATTGGCTGCGGATCCCCCAATGTAAAACGGACTGTGTCAATCGCGTGAATGCCCATATCGATCAAGGCGCCGCCACCAGCGAGCAGCGGATCCGTAAACCAACCAGATGGGCCCCAATTCGCGTGCGCGGCAAGGCTGCGAGTGCGGATCACCTTCCCAATGACGCCGGACGCAATATTGTCTCGCAGATCAATCGCGTCGGGCAAGAAACGCAGGCAATGCGCGACTTGCAGAAGAGCGCTGTCCTCGCGATTCACAGCAAGTACCTTGGTCGCTTCCCGAGCGCTCATTGCCATGGGTTTTTCCACGAGCACGTGAATGCCAGCCCTCAGTGCAGCGATGGTCTGTTCCGCATGCAGGGCATTGGGTGTACAGATCAACAGTGCATCCACTCCGCCCTCGTCAATCATCGCATTTAGCGAGAGATACTGCCTTTCAATCCCGTACTTTTTGGCGAACTGCGCCATCGACTCGGCACGATGATTGACGACGCCGACAAGTTGGCATTTGCCCAGCGAGAACGCAGCCTGCGCGTGCGTATGCGCAATCCTACCGGTCCCCGCGATCGCCAACTTGATCATGGGCCGGCCAGTCTTATTAATGTTACGAGCGATACAAAGACCACCGGAATCAGCCCCAATAGTAGCATGCGCCGAATGACGGGGCCTTCCTGCCCTGCCAGACCAACGGTGCTGCAGCCGACGATAATCTTTGCTGGCGCCAGCACACTGCCGAGCGATGCGCCGGCCGTTTGACCGGCGAGCACGATGGGTACGCTTAATGCCAGCAGCGCCGCAGTTTCTTGTTGCAACGCGCCAAATACGACGTTGGAGTTGGTATTGCTGCCGGTCATGAATGCGCCCAGCGTACCTATAAATGGCGCAAACAGAGGATAGATTGACGCGCTGAAAGTCTCGCTAATTCCGCGGGCTATCAATTGCGTCATGCCGGTGTGCGTCATCAGTGAAGCCATGGCAACCAAGGCGAGAATCGATACCGTCGACTTAACTGCCGATTTGCGTACGCTCAACCAGATCTTGCCCCAAACGCCGTCGCTTTCATAATAGCCCGCTTGACGATACAGCAAAAACGAGATACATCCGGCATAAAACAGAATGGCGCCGGCGTGGCCGAAAACACTTATCGCGCGTCCCAATTCTTGCGGCACGTGCCAGCCGAATGAGGTCGACACTGCGGGAAACTCGATCCGAATCGACAAAGAATCCACTAGCGATTCGAGCGGCTCAACCAAGTTGGTGGAGAACGCCAGAACCAGCAGTATCCCGTAGGCCGAAAGCGCCAGCGCAATGCTCCGCGATCGGTCGTCGCTTGCGGCGGGCGCATTGCCCGCTTTGCCGCGATGAAGTGGGGACAATACATATAGGACACCAACAAGCGCGCCGGCCAGCGCGCCGGACGTCGAACCCAGGGTCCACATGCCGTTGGTGGCGATCCACCATTGCGTGACGCCCATTGCCGTGCCAACGATCACAAGCATGGGGATGGAACGAAGGAATCCGCTCCAGCCGGCGCTCACGTAGGCCACGAGCGCGCCGCTGAACAGGCTCGCCATACCCAGAACAAGCGCAGCATCGTGTGCCAGCACCTCGCCGGGCAATCCGGTAACCGCTGTCAAGGCGACAAAGGATGTGCCTAGCGAACCAAAGGTGACCGCCCAGCCATGCCCCAGCGATGCCATAATGACCGATTGCGTCGCAGTGTAGCCCAATCCAACGAGCAAGGGAGCGACCACGGCTATGGGTACGCCGAATCCGCCGACGCCCTGCAACAGCGAAACAAATATCCAACTGATGAGCAGACTCTGCGCGGCGCGGTCCGAGGTTAGCCGCGGCAGGCTTCGTCCGATCAAAGCGACCGTGCCGGCTTCGTTGGTGACGTTGTAGAAGAACAACGCCATCCAGACGATATAAATGACATCAACCGCCAACAGAACGGACTTGCCGATCGCGACGATGACCAGCTGCAAATCGCCACCAAATGCCAACAGCGACAGAACCAGTGCCAATACGAATCCGGCCGATCCCGCGCGACTGCCTCCCCATCCCATGCCAACCATCAGCACAAGCACGGCCAGGACCGGCAGCAGCGCCAAAAGCCAATTGATCAGCGTCAATTCCACGTCAGCAATTCCCGTTTGCCACTGACATTCTCAGCCGGAGGAAGCGACTGCAAGGTCCGGTCGGCGGCGGTAGAAGCCTGTCGCCTCTTGAAACGCGAATGCCAATTGCAGCACTTCGAAATCGGCGCGCGGACGACCGACGATCTGTAGTCCCACCGGCAGCCCATCGTCAGTGAAACCACAAGGCACGGATACAGCGGGCAAACCGGTGACGGTGATATAGGCGCAACTCATCATCCAGTCGATATAGGTATTCATTGCTTTGCCGTTGACTTCTTCTGGGTATTCCCATTCAATGGGAAACGGCGGTACTTGCGCGGTTGGCAACAGCAAGAACTCGTAGGTATCCATGAACTCGCGCACCCGATGAAAAAGTTCCGTACGCTTCACTTCCACGCGGCTGATATCGATCGCGCTCAGTCGCTTGCCTTGCGCCACATTCCAGCGAATCGTCTCCTTGAAACGCGCTTCGCCGAATTCGGCAAAAAGAGCGGCAAACGACAGCTCGAAGTTCCAGGCGCGCAGGGTCTGGAAAATGTCGTAAGCGTCGCCGAAGTCGGGCGCGGCGACTTCGACAGCGCAGCCAAATTCATTGAAGGTAGTCAGTTGTTCTTCTATCGTCCGCACTACCTTTGGGTCAACTGGCAATTCGCCTAAATCAGGGCTCCAGGCTATCCTCACGCCCTTGAAGTCCCGTTCCAGCGCCCTCTCAAACAGCGAGCCCGGCTCTTGAATGGCAATCGGCGAACGCGCATCGTAGCCAGCTATCGCGCTCAGCATCAGCGCCACGTCCTGCACGGTACGCCCCATCGGACCATCAACTGCCAGGGTGGACCAGGCGTTGGCCTTGGGGTAGCGCGGCACACGCCCGGGCGAGGGCCGAAAGCCGACAACATTGCAGAAACTAGCCGGATTGCGCAATGAGCCACCCATGTCGCTGCCATCAGCAATGGGTATCATGCCAGCGGCCAATGCCACTGCTGCGCCGCCACTGCTGCCGCCACAGGTCTTCGAATGATCGTAGGGATTGTGTGTAGCGCCAAACACCGGATTGAAGCTGTGCGAGCCGGCGCCGAATTCCGGCACATTTGTTTTTCCAAGTGTGATACAGCCGGCATCTTTCAGGCGCGCGATAATCAAGTCATCGATTTCCGGCACATGGTCCGCAAACACCGTCGATCCGGAAGTCGTGCGGATGCCCTTGGTCTCGAAGAGGTCTTTATGCGCAATTGGAAGGCCATGCAATAGTCCCAATTTTTCACCGCGGCCTTTGCGCTCATCGGCTTTTCGCGCCAAATCCAGCGCCATTTCGGGCAAGTAAGTGACGATCGCGTTCAGCGCCGGGTTGACCGCCTCTATCTGTTCCAAATGCGCTGTCAATACCTCGACAGCCGAAACCTCGCCGCGCCGCATCTGGTCCGCCAATTCAACCGCCGTCATCCACACCAGTTCGCTCATGGCCGAATACTCCAAATTATCCACGCCCAACAAAGGGCATTTGCGTCGCCATCACGGTCAGCGAGAGCACGTTGGCATTCAGTGGCATGTTCGCCATATAAACCACGGCGTCCGCCACATGCTGAACGTTTATCGTCGGTTCATTGCTGATGCTGCCGTCAGCTTGCATGGTACCCGATTGTATATGAGTGGTCATTTCGGTGGTGGCATTGCCGATGTCGATCTGCCCGCACGCGATATTAAATGCCCGGCCTTCCAGCGCGGTACATTTGGTCAAACCGGCAACCGCATGTTTGGCGGCGACATAGGGCGCGGAATGGGGTCGCGGCATCTGTGCCGACAAGGAACCGTTGTTGATGATGCGCCCGCCTTGCGGATCCTGTGACTTCATCAGCTTGAGAGCTTCCTGGATGCACCAGAACGTACCGCTAAGATTGATTTGGATTACCCTCTGCCACTCGTCTTCATCATAGTCTTCAATTGCAATGCGCTCAGCGTTGACGCCTGCATTGTTGAACAAAACATCCAGCCTACCAAATCTTTCGGCCACGGCTGCAAACAGGCGGCTGACAGCCTGCCTATCGGCGACATCGGACGGAACGATCATGGCACGATCGTCGCCGACACCTGCTTCGCTAGCCGTCTCGCGCAGTTTGTCCTCGCGGCGTCCCGCAAGTATCAGGGAATAGCCCGCTTTCCACATGGATTTGGCCGTTGCCCTGCCAACACCGGATCCGGCGCCCGTGATCAGCGCTATACGGGGTCCATTTTTCATTGCCACTCCCTTTCTAGCTGTGAACTCCGCCAAGTGTACGTGGCTCAGATTGGCTTGTCAATTTATGACAATTCCAGACTGATACGCTAGTATCGTGCTGAATGTTGGCTTAAAGGGCGTCCTATTGATGAAACTAGCCTGTTGTGCCTGGGCATTAACCGGACCAAAAACTGAGGTGTTGCGACAGATTCAAGATCTGGGATTCGAATGGGTTGATGTGCAACCGGACGACCTGAGGGCCGCAAGGGATCGTCAGTTGGCGAGGCAATTGGGGCTGAAGGTTTCCTGCTTGGGCGCTTCATTTAATATGCCAGCGGGCGCGTCGTTGGATCACGCAGACATCCGGTTGCGAACACAGGCGCTCGAGCATGTTTCAAATGCGATCCAGCACGCGGCCGAATTGGGAGCCGATACCGTCTATGTGGTACCGGGTATGAAAGACAGCCCCGCGGACCTTGGTCACTTTAGTGATAGTTTGGTTGAACTCGCTGAAATCGCCAGCGCCATTCGTATTAAGTTTGCGGTAGAGCATTTCCCCGGCACCGCCTTGCCCAGCGCAGACACAACTCTAAGATACATCAAGGACCTTGATCACCCAAACTTGTTCTTGCTTTACGACAGCGGTCATATCCAAATGACAGACGAAGATCCGGCCAGCGTGATCGCTGCAGCCGGGGACCGCCTGGCATACGTTCATTTTGATGACAACGATGGCGAAGCGGACCTACACTGGGCATTGCTCGACGGCGTGATGACGGATGAATCGCTCGTCAAGACGCTGCGCGCGCTGGATTCGGTTGGATACCAAGGCGCCATAAGTCTTGAGTTGAGCCCGGCGCTTGCAAAACCAGCCAAGGCGCTGAGGGACAGCCGCGATGTGCTGATGCGCGCCATGCACCGCGTATCAATTGTTCGATGAAAATGCTATAATATACTAGGATAACTCGCGGGTTGGTCGTAGTTTGTAGATAACTGACGATTCCTTCAATTGTTGCAGCAAGCGTTCTGCATCTTTGCAATGTAGACGAAGACTTCAGCTATGCTGCTATGAGCGCGAAGATATCTCATGTACTTGGTTGTCTCACGTGTATAGAAATACATTTCCGGTCCATAGCCTAGCGACTCGCAATACAAGGTTAACAACGTCTATAGACCGTGCTGTTCTAGGGCAGATTCGACTACAGTAACGATCGCACTCTTGCTGTGTCGTCTTGTCCTCGCACATTAAAATACTGAGTTTAACAGCTTGATTAAGGCAAGATGATTAAGGGATATCCCCATATCTAATTCTGGCCCGAATTAGGAATTTCAGGTGGGTTTCCTCCACTATCACATGTGCCACTACTATAGGATTTGTTATAAAACCAGGACACCCACGATCCGTGCCACGCCTGTTCGTAGTCCATGATTCTGACATCAAAAGACAAGGACGCTCTGAATGCAGTGACACAGATCTCACCGCCAGTGATGGTTGGATGGCAGTCAGAGTACGGCGTACACCGCCAAGACTTAGAACCACCTATAACATTAACGTACGAGCCTGTGTTTATCGAGTGAGAACAGGTACTAGCTCGGACCGACCAACTGACAAGATGCCTATGTGGAGTACCACCGTGATCACTACCGCTTCCGGTATTTCCTCCACTACATGAACCAGCGTGGACAATTGCAACAATTAGTCCCGCGAGCAATACTATTCCGAAGAATAGCGCAAGCCTTCTTACATTTTGTGTTGAAAAAGCTCGTGGATCCCTAAAGCTGGTTCAATAGCACTATGCACATCAATGAAACCAAAATTATCACTTCCTATACGATTCTTGTTCATATTCTACTCCCTTGCAACAAATACCAGCCACCGATGACACATATTATATAATTATAATAGAGCATCTGTCAAGGAAGTAGCGGTTGGGAGCAGGGCAATCGCTTCAAAATGAAAATTCATATCAAAATGGTTCTTAAAGGATTATAAAAGACATCTTCACCAAGGCAGATGGTCACTTATGATGCTTCTTGAACTCTTATAGACCAAAAATTGGATTTGAAGCGATTGCCCTGTGGTTGGGAGTGGTAAATATCAACGTTATACGAAGTTCATGGGATAAGCCTTGTAATGTGGATATTGCTGACAACCGAGGTTGAGGGTGTTGGCGGCTGCTGGTTCTTGCAGCAGCAACAGCGCCCGTCGCCGATTGCGGCTTGTGATGGCTACGAAAAGGACGGCGTATCGCACCATCGGGCTGAGGCGATCCTTGGCGTAGCAGCGCTGGATAGAGTGGCGGCGATCTCGCCGGTACAGCCGGAAGCCAACCAAATCATCAGTCGGATGAGGGACGATGTGCTCTTCGGCGACAAGTCCATCGAGCAGGCGCTGGCTGATGCTGAAGCGGAAGTGCAGGAACTGCTGGACGCTTTCTGGGAAGAATACGGCTAAACCGCTATACGACGTTGTGGGGTGGCTCCGGCCGCCCCATTTCCCTTTTTACCTGACAAGGATTTTGTAGGACACGCGAAATGGCTTCCGCATTCGGTTCACAATTTGCCAATCTGCGCAAGTCCCGGCGAGAACGCTGGCGCGACCTTTCGCCGATTAGGAAGCGCGAAGCCAAAATGGGACTGCTCTTCATATCTCCCTGGATTATCGGCGTATTGCTCTTTTCGTTGTTTCCCTTTGTGGCGTCCTTCGTCCTCAGCTTTACAAGATATAACGTGGTCCAGCCACCGCAATGGCGTGGCCTGGAAAACTATACAAAAATTCTGACAGATGATCCTCTTTTTTGGAAGTCACTAGGCAATACAGCAGTCTATGTAGCCGGCTCGGTGGCGATCCGCATCGTGCTTGGTTTCGCTCTCGCCTTACTTCTCAATTCCAAAGTGCGCTTCCTGGGGCTCTGGCGCACCCTGTTCTATGTGCCTTCAGTGGTTCCGATTGTAGCGCTTTCTATCGTCTGGCTTTATGTGCTGAACGCGCGTGCCGGCTTGCTCAACTGGTTCTTGACGCTATTTGGCTTCTCGCGAGTGCGCTGGTTTGCTGATCCGGATTATGCCATGCTCGCCTTTCTGATCATGAGCACGACATGGGTCGGCGTAACGATGGTGATCTTTCTTGCCGGCTTGCAAGGCATCCCCGAAGAATATTATGACGCGGCCAAGATCGATGGCGCCAACTGGGGCCAGCGCTTGCGTCGCGTGACGGTTCCCCTGATGACGCCGACAATCTACCTCAACGTACTTATCAACATTATCGGCGCGTTCCAGGTCTTCACGCAGATCTTCATCATGACGGGGGGTGCGCCGCGCGATGCCACTCGGACGTATGTATTGCACCTCTTTGACCACGCATTTCAGTACTTGCCGCCGGAGATGGGTTATTCTTCCGCCCTGGCCTGGATTCTATTCATGATTATTTTCGTATTCACCGCCGTCATCGTTGCCTCGTCGCGGCGCTGGGTCTTTTATCAGGGCGATTGACAATGACCACCTCAAACACCAAGCCGAACCGCTCAACATCGGAGCAAGCGCGACAGCGCGAGCGTCAACGCCGGCTATGGCAGATCGGCGGTCGAGTGCTGCTCTATGGGCTGCTCATTGGCGTGTCCCTTTGGTATATAGCGCCACTGTTCTGGATGTTCATGAGCTCCTTCATGCCCCTGGAACAGGTCGGCATTTTCCCGCCCGAGTGGATCCCACGTCGGTGGCAATTCCACAACTATACGGACGCATTGGAATTCTGGGATTTCGGCAACAGCCTCAAGAATACATTGATCATCACGATATTCTCACTAGTAGGCGATCTCGCTTCATCCACAATCGTGGCTTATGGTTTCGCGCGTTTTCGCTTCCCGTTTCGCGATGCGCTTTTCCTGATTCTGCTGGCGACGTTGATGCTGCCCTTCGCCGTTCGGCTGATTCCCGTGTACCTCGCCTACAACGAAATTGGCTGGGTGAATACCTTCTGGCCGCTCATCGCGCCTAACTATTTCGGCAGCGCGTTTTTCATCTTCATCTGCCGGCAATTCTTCCTTGGTATTCCACAAGACTTGCTTGATGCCGCCAAGATCGACGGCGCCAGCGAGCTCCGCATCTTCACCCAAGTCATGGTTCCGCTTGCCAAACCAGCCATTGTAGTAATTGCGATTCTGAGCTTCCAGAATAGCTGGAACGACTTTCTGGGTCCGCTAATTTATTTGCAAGACGCGAAGCTGCATACGCTCGCCGTCGGCTTGTACAAATTCCAGAGCTTGCCCGGGCAAGGTGGGCAGTATCATTTGCAGATGGCGGCATCCGTCATGATGGTTATGCCAGTGCTGATTGTCTTCTTCCTGTTTCAGAAGCAGTTCATCCAAGGCGCCAATCTCTCCGGCGTAAAAGGCTGAACCTCGCGGCGATGGATTCACAACCGAACATCCTCTTTGTGCTGGTCGATCAACTGGGCGCGAGATGGCTGCCGACTTATGGCCATCATACGGTTCAGACTCCAGAGCTCGATAGTTTTGCCGCCGAAAATACCGTCTTCCAGCGCGCCATTACTACATCCCCGGTTTGCACGCCGTATCGCGGCTGTCTGCTCAGTGGGCGCTATCCATCGCAAACTGGCGTCTTGCAAAATGGACAGGCGTATCCCGCTGAAGTACAAAGCCTCGCGCACCATCTCAATGATGCAGGCTATGCGACCCACTACGTTGGTAAATGGCACTTGAGCGGCGCACCCCAAGAAAACCGCTGGGTGCCGCCGGAAAAGCGCGCGGGCTTTCAGCATTTTGTCGGTTGGGAGAGTCATCATGTCGATCACAATGCCGGGCTGATCTGGCGTGATGATCCGGACAAGCCGATTGAGATGCCTGGTCACGAAACCGACGCTTTGACCGATATCGCTATCCAGCAGTTGTCCAAGGCAGCGCAGGGCGATAAGCCCTTCTTTATGATGGTTGCCTATCAAGCGCCGCACCCACCCTGTTCTCCTCCCGTGCAATATCGCGCCCTGTACGAATCGCCTGAATTACTCAGTGAACCGAATGCTGATTCATCAGCCTGGTACCATCGACCGCACTGGAACGCGGACTACGATGTTGAAACGTTTCGCGAACTGTATTTCGGTGAGATCAGCCAACTTGATACCGCCTTTGGCCGGCTGTTGACGGCATTGGACGAGCGGGACTTGAAAGAAAATACGCTGGTCGTGTTCACGTCCGACCATGGTGAAATGGCGGGAGCACGGGGTCTCTTTGGCAAGGGCCTTATGTACGAAGAGGCGCTTCATGTGCCCTTGATCATGCGGGCGCCTGGTCAAACATCGTCTCACTCGACAGCGACGCCGGCAGCGACCGTCGACCTTATGCCGACTATATTGGACTATGCCGGCTGTCTATTTGACGAGCAGCGTGAAGGTATCTCTCTGCGTCCCTGGATTGAGGGAGCGGGGTCGTGCCAAGAGCGCAATGTGTTTAGCGAACACCATGATTTCTGTGTCACAAACTCGCGCTGGAAGTTGATCAGCGACGGGAGATCTCTTAAGCCCCATGCTTTGTACGACATCGTCGATGATCGATTTGAAATGCAGAATCGCCTCGACGATCCTGAAAGCGCGGCTGAACAGAACGAGTTATCTCAAGCGCTTGCCCACTGGCACGACCGAGTGATCGTTAGTAACGGTCGTCCAGCTATTCATAAATCAGCGCAGGCAGAAAACAGAAACTGAGAGGCAACATGACAGCGACGCCATATCTAAACGCGAGCGGCATTTACCCGCATCTTTCGCTGAGCGCGGAACTGGGCCCGCCGCGCACCGAATGCGGCGTGGGCGCCATGATGGCCTGGGCGGGCTCGCTTTGGATCGTGACCTACGTTTCGCATAAGTCCGCCAGCGGCGTCGGCACGGGGCTCTACGTTATCAATGACAAGCTTGAGATAGAGAAGCATCCCGCCAGCACTGTCGGTACCTATACCAACCGCATGGTCCATTGGCAATCCAACCAGCTCATGATCGGACCCTATGTTATCGACGCCGAGGGCAAGGTTCGAACGATAGAAGCGCTGCTCGAAGTGCGGATCTGCTCTACTATGCGTCATCTTCACGATCCTGCCAACAAAGTGTATATGCTCGGCATGGAAGGCGAATTCTATGAGATGGATGTGCGCACGCTGGAGACGACCTTCATCGCCGACCTGACCGTCGAACTCGGTGTGCCGAACCACAAATACGCTCACTTCAAAGCAGCTTACAGCAACTTCGGACGTGTGGTGGTTGCCAACAACAGCTACGATGAACGTGATTTCACCGGCGCCGAAGCGGCCGGTCGATTGGCGGAATGGGATGGCGAGCGCTGGACGATCATCGAGCGCAATCCCTTTATCGAGGTCAATGGACGGGGAAACTTCGCGGGCACCATCTTCGCAATGGGCTGGGACAAGCGCTCGGCGATATTACAGGTTTATACCGAGGCCAACCGCCAATGGAAACGTTATCGCCTGCCCAAAGCCAGCCACTGCTTTGACCACATGTGGCAGACCGAATGGCCACGCATCCGCGAAGTTGAACATGAACGCTTTCTGATGGATTGTCACGGCATGTTTTATGAGCTGTCGCCCTGGGCTTATGAGAATCACATCTGGGGCATTCGCCCGATATCGACGCATCTCTGGGTACATGGCGACTTCTGTAGCTATCGCGGCATGCTCGTGCTCGGTTCCGACAACGCCAGCCCGCACGGTGGCGCCAATCATTTGGCCGGCGAGCCACAATCGGGCTTATGGTTTGGCAAGACAGACGATCTCTGGAATCTTGGCAAATCGGCGGGCTGGGGCGGCGTTTGGTGGGAGGATGAGCTTGCCGCCGGTGAGACCTCTGATCCGTATTTGATGACCGGCTTCGACAAGAAGGTCCTGCACCTCAGCAACGAGTGCGACAGCGCCGTCGCCTTCGTCGTCGAGGTCGATTTTTTGGGCAATGGAAAATGGAAGAAATATGACAGCTTTACAGTCGAGGCGAAAGGCTACCTTCATCATGTATTTCCAGAGGGATACAGCGCGCATTGGGTGCGCATCCGCAGTCAAAACGATTGTGTCGCAACCGCGTATTTCACCTATACTTAACCAATAATAGTCGATAAGTCAACGATATTTGGAGAGTTAACATGCAAGGATTTACGAAACTGACGGATGATCAGCGGCAGCAATTCCGTGATCAAGGTTATCTGATTGTGCGGAACGTTATTGACGATGACTTGATCAGCCGCCTTATCGACGCGGGTGACCGATTGCTCGCCGCCGGTGAGCGCTACAATCGCTTTCAGACAAGCGAGTTTTACGATGGCTACCGCAACTGCATCACGATGGACGATGCCTTTATCCCCCTGCTCACCAACGAGGTAACCCTGCCACTGGTGATTCAGTTGCTTGGCTCTAACTTGCAACTCTCGACCAGCCACCTCATACACCGGCATCCCGATCCGTCGGGTACACCGGTTACGGTAAGGCGTCCCGGCTGGCACCGCGACAACGGCAGGACCTCGAGCGATCTGGGCGCCGGCAATTATCCTCGTATCGGCTTGAAGTGCGCCTTCTATCTGACTGACTTGAGCGAGCCGAATTCAGGCGTGACCATGCTCTCGCCGGGCAGCAATCAGCTCACGGAACGCATCGAGATTCCCGAAGGCAAGGCGGATCCCGCTAATGCGATCGAACCGCTGCTGAATCCGGGTGATTGTGTCATCTTCGAATACCGCACTTGGCACGCCGGCGCGCCCAACTTCACCGATATCACGCGCAAAGCGGTCATGATCGGCTATGGTTATCGCTGGCTGAAGCCAATGGACTATATCAAGCAGCAGCCCGAGTTAGTTGAGAAACTCACCGATATCGAAAAGTATTTGGTCGGCGATGAAATCGATGACACGCTTGAGTTTCAGCCGAGCGGCGGCCTGAATCCCTTGAACGAATGGTGCGCCGCGTATGGTGTGGAGCAAGATCGTCTTGGCATGTAAAGTGTGAAGCCCAACATCCTCTTGATTTACACCGATCAGCAGCGTTTCGATACGATTCATTCGCTTGGAAACCGGCTGATCCATACACCGAATCTTGACCGTCTGGTCCGAGAAGGCGTCGCCTTCACTCACGCGACAACACCCTCGCCGGTATGCCTGGCGAATCGCTGGAGCCTGCACAGCGGTCAGTGGACAAGCACACACCACAGTTATTCCAATCACCATCCGGGCATTCGACCGCCGACCGACATTCCGAATATGTTGCGCGCAGCGGGTTATGTTACCGGTCTGAGCGGCAAGAATCACTCATTCTTGACGCCAGCAGACATGGATGATTGGGACGAAAATCCTACGATTCCGGACCATCCGGAGTGGGAAAGTTACTTGGCGTGGGTAAGCTATCGGGAGGAGAATTATCCGCGTCTGGCGGAAGAGCCGGTCTGGACATCCATTACAGCGGAACACGCCAAAACGGAGTCTGCCATGAACTTTATGGATAAATATGCCGGAAGCGGACAACCGTTCTTCCTCTGGCTCTCCTATCTCTATCCGCATACGCCCTACGAAGTGCCTGAACCTTTCTTCTCGCTCTATGACGATCTGCCGCCGCCCAACATCGAGGCGGAAGGACTAGCGGCTGCGGGCAAAACTTTCCGGCAGATATTCCATCAGCGCAACAATGACGCAATTATCCCATTCACGGATGCACAAGTAGAGCTGCTACGACGCGTCTACTACGGCATGGTGACGATGATAGACGGCGAAATTGGCAAGATCCTCGACTTCCTGGATGAACGCGGTTTAGCTAATGACACACTCTTGGTATTCACAAGCGATCATGGCGATTATCAGGGGGATCACCGATTGATCGCGAAGAGTCCGTCGCTCTATGATGCACTGGTTCGAGTGCCACTCATCGTGCGCTGGACAGGAAGTATCGACAGCAACCGCCGAGACGATCGCTTCGCCTCACATATTGACTTGCTACCAACATTCGCAGCCTGCTCAGGAATTCCCAGTCCGGAGCAAGCGCAAGGTATCGATCTGCTGCCTTTCCTGCGCGACGATGGACAAGGTGGTTCAATTCGACCTTTCGCCTTCAGCGAATACGGCGTACCGGGAATCCCTTACGATGAAGATCGTTTGAAGAAACAGGGATTGAAAGAAGCGGTCTTCACGAACCCAGCAAATCAACGTCTTTCCTGGGAAGGGAATCCTGTCTCGCTAGCGGGACGCATCCGCATGATACGCAGCCACTCCTGGAAGCTCATCACCGAAGAAAATGGCAAAGACGAACTCTACGATTTGCAGAACGACCCACACGAATTGGTGAATCTGTGGCACAATCCACAATACGATAGTATTAAGAACGAACTACAATTGCAGTTGACAAATTGGCAAGTGAATAGTGGTCAAGAGGAAACCGGATGAAGCAAGACAACAAAATACCGAGAATGCTAAGTGAGCCTTTCTCGCCAGAAGTCCGAGCGCCGAAGACGAAGCGCATCGATAGCGATCTGGTGATTGTCGGCGGTGGTTTGGCCGGTACTTGCGCCGCCATCACTGCGGCGCGCGCCGGAATCAAAGTTGTTCTGGTGCAAGATCGTCCTGTGCTGGGCGGCAACGCCAGCAGCGAAGTCCGGCTCTGGGCCCTAGGCGCGACCTCGCACATGGGCAATAACAACCGCTGGGCGCGCGAAGGCGGCGTGATCGATGAAATCCTGGTCGAAAACATGTACCGCAACAAGGAAGGCAATGCGTTAATCTTCGACACCGTGTTGCTCGAGAAAGTGACCAACGAACCCAATATCACCTTGCTGCTAAATACGGCGGCCTTCGGTGTCGACAAGTCCGATGCCGATACCATCCAATCGGTCAGGGCGTTTTGCAGCCAGAATTCGACGCAGTATGAACTCTACGCGCCGCTCTTCTGTGACGCCTCTGGCGATGGCATTGTTGCGTTTCAGGCCGGCGCCGCCTTTCGTATGGGCGCGGAAGCCAGCGACGAATTTGGCGAGAAATTCGCGCCAAGCGATGAATACGGTTATCTGCTGGGACACTCGATATACTTTTACAGCAAGGACGTCGGACAGCCTGTGCGGTTTGTACCGCCGAGTTACGCTCTGGATGATATTTCAAAGATCCCGCGCTATCGCAGCTTTAACACCGCCATCGATGGCTGCCGCCTGTGGTGGATCGAATATGGCGGTCGCCTCGATACGGTGCACGAAACCGAAACCATTAAATGGCAACTGTGGAAGGTCGTCTACGGCGTTTGGAACTATATCAAGAATTCGGGAGAATTCCCTGATGCCGAAAATTTGACTTTGGAATGGATCGGGCAAATCCCGGGTAAGCGCGAGAGTCGTCGCTTTGAAGGCGATTACATGATGATCCAGCAAGACATCATCGAACAGCGGCAGCACTACGACGCCGTATCTTTCGGCGGCTGGTCCATCGACCTTCATCCCGCCGACGGCGTTTTCAGCGAACGACCCGGATGCGATCAATGGCACGCCAAAGGCGTATATCAAGTGCCTTATCGCACACAGTATAGCAAGAACATTCGCAATCTCTTCATCACGGGCCGCATCATGAGCGCCTCGCACGTCGCCTTTGGATCGACCCGCGTGATGCTCACTTTGGCTTCGGCAGGGCAGACGGCTGGCATGGCAGCGGCGCTTTGTGTCAAAAATCAGCTTTTGCCGCGAGACATTGCCGATGTCGACAATATCAAGCTGCTGCAGCGCGATCTGCAACGCGCGGGCCAGTACATTCCACAGTTTGGGCTCGAAGACGACGAAAACCTGGTCAGGCATTCAAGAGTGACGGCATCCAGCAAACTGTGCCTGGACGAAATGCCGGACAACGGCCCGCGCTGGAAGCTGGAACATCCTTATGCGCAGATGGTTCCCATGCAACGCGGTCGCGTCTCGCGCATGTCCATCACCGTCGATGCGGAAGCTCCTACTCAGCTAGACGCGCAATTGCGCGTTAGTTCCAAGCCCGACAACCATTCGCCCGATGTCGTCTTGAAAACAATTACATTCGATCTTGAATCAGGTGCAGATCAGAGCATTGATCTGGACTTTGACCAATTGCTGAATCAGGACTGTTACGTCTTCGTACATGTGCTGGAGAACCCGCTTGTTCATCTGCATCTCAGCAGCCAGCGAGTTACCGGTTTGCTCGCGCTGAGCCATCGCCGGACACAGCAACCCGTGCACGATATCGGCGTCGAAAGCTTCGAGTTTTGGACGCCGCTGCGCCGGCCGGAAGGCCACAATGTAGCGATGACTTTCACGCCACCGGTAAACGGTTTCGATCCGCACAACATATGCAACGGCCTTTCCCGCCCAACCGCGCAAGCGAATGCCTGGGTCTGCGATCCCAATGATCCGCAGCCGGCGTTGGCAATCGGCTGGCCGACGCCGCAAAGCATCAGCGATGTCGTCTTGATGTTTGACACGGACTGGGATCACCCCATGGAAACGAGCCTATGGGGCCATCCCGAATACGTAGTGCCATTTGCGGTAAAGGACTACCGTTTGACGGATGGCAATGGCCGTGTCTTTGCTGAGGTGGTGGATAACCATCAGACAATCAACAGAATACGGTTCGACGAGCCGGTTGAAACCGATCGGCTGCGCGTAGAAGTCCTTGCCAGCCACGCTGATGTGCCCGCCGCAATCTTTTCGGTACTCTGTTATGAATAGTCTTGTGAACGCGATATGGGGATAAGCAATGGTTAGCGATAGGGAGATCTATTTTTTCGACTTAAACGGATTCCTCGTGTTTAGGGGCGCTTTGTCCAAGCAGGAGGTCGCGGACATAAACACCGGAATCGACGCCCTGCTTCCTATTCAGCCCGGCGAGTGGAAGGGCTATGTACATGGCCATAACTTCGGCGACAACGACGGATTGAATCTGCAGCAGATCTACGAAGGTGGCGAAGCCTTTGAAAAGCTGATTGACCACCCATCGTGGATCGAAAAGGTCAAGCATTTTGTTGGCGGCGCCAGTACTTTTGATTACAACCACGGACCCCTGTTCATCGATGAGAGCTTCGTCAATATCCGCGGCCCGGGCGAAGCTATCGGTTTACATAGCGGCGGTCACGAAGGCACGAAACGCACTCAGTTTCGCTATTACAACGGCAAGTTCCACTGTGGGCAGATCAATATTTTGATGGCTCTGACGGATATCGGCCCGGGCGACGGCGCAACCATGGTTGTACCCAGCAGCCACAAATCCCACTTCCCCCATCCCGATAGCGAAGCACATAAGATGCGCGGCCAAGTCGCGTCGGTTGATCACGTGGAAGGCGCTATCGAAATCCATATGGACGCCGGTGACGTCATACTATTTGTGGACGCGCTTTGTCATGGATCCGCAGAGCGGCGCAATCCGGGCGACCGCCGAATCATCGTCTTCCGCTATGGGCCTTCGTGGGGCAACTTCCGGCACGCATATCAAGTGTCGCAAGGACTGCTCGATCGCTTGACGCCGGAACGCTTGCAGATCGTGCGTCCTAATGCGCCACTTGTCCCCAACTAATCATGGTCACGCCTGCATCTCTCGCAGGCGCTTTTCGTCCAATTCGACGCCGAGACCCGCGCCGAGCGGCAATTCATAGCGCCCACCCTCGCAGACAAGTGGTTCACGCAAGAGGATGTTGGCGACATCGAATACCGGCGCTTGATATTCCAGAAGGTATAGATTCGGTATCGCCGCGGCGACATGCAGGGTTGCGGCAATGCATATTCCCAAGCCGACGCTCAAATGCGGCGCCATACGCACGTTAAATGCTTCTGCCATGCTCGCGATTTTGACGACCTCAGAGATGCCGGCTCTGCCGACATCGGGCTGAAGAATGTCGGCAGCCTTTTGCATCAGCCAGGGACGAAATTGATAACGGGTGCGCTCGGTCTCTCCGATGGCAACGGGAATGGCGATAGCTCTCGCCAACTGCGCGTGAGACTCGATATCTTCCGGGTCGATCGGCGCTTCAAAGAATCCGACCGCCAGCTCTTCGAGCTGCTTGCCCAAGCGAACCGCGTCATCGAGGTCATAGACCCAGTGCGCATCCAGCAGCAGCGTCGCTTCATCGCCCAAAGCATCGCGCAGAGCCTTGATGCTATGCGCATCCGCCAGTACGCCATGTCCAGCCGCCAGTTTGAAAGCATGGAATCCCTGATCGACAAAGGATAAGGCAAGTTCGACGCGCTCTTCCGCGGTTGGTTTAGGCAATCCCGAAACATAACAAGGAACCGAGTTGCGATACGCCCCGCCGAGCAACTGATACACGGGCTGCGACAAAATCTTCCCGCGCAGGTCCCAGAGCGCCGTATCGCAAGCGCTGATGGCATCAAGCATGAATCCGCCGTAGTAACCGCGCTCGCGCATCAAGTCGTACATGACATTCCACAACACATTGCCATCCAGTGGATCGCGACCGATAAGCGCGGGCGCCAGCAACTGCTCGACGATCACCTGCACGGTTTCCGGCGCGACCGGCGCCAGGGCTTCTCCCCAGCCGATCAAACCTTCGTCGGTCGTCAACTTGACGAAGGCCGTCTCGAAATAAGCGGAATAAAGCGCGCGATAAGGCGGACGCAAGAAATATGCTTGCGGATCGGCGGAGTCCGGCAGGCTGCCGAGGTAGGCCTCTTCTCGCTTGATGCGGACCGGCATGACTTCAACCTTTGAAATTCTCATATCGTTTTCCTCGACCATGTGAATCAATTGGGAGTGTTTTCAAACTAAGGGTATAGTTTATGAGAATGGAAGCAACTTGGCAATGAATCGGCAAACTGAAACGAGGTGAACCTTGCTGGCAGGCATCTTTCAGATATTACATACGCCCTTCAGTGACGATGGCAAAATCGACTGGAAGAGCTATCAGACGCAGATCGACTACTGTATGGCTGCCGGTGCCCACGGTTTGGTTGTGCCGGCCTTGGCAAGCGAATTCTTTACGCTGAGCGATGCCGAGCGCTTCAGTGTGGTCGAGTTTGCCGCAAAGTCGATTGACGGAAGAGTGCCGCTTGTCGCCTGCGTGCAGGGTGTAACGTTGCCGGTGGCGCTGGAATTCGCCAGACACGCCTGCCAGATTGGCGCCACGGCACTGATGGCGATGCCACCCTACCTGCGAAAAGCCTCCAAAGCCTACGTGAACGACTATTATCGCGCGCTGGCCCATTTCGACCGACCCCTCATCATTCAGAACGCTCCGGCGCCGATTGGCACGCCCTTGTCGCCCCGTGAACTGGTCGAGCTATTAGCATCCGAGCCGAATATCAGATACATCAAAGAGGAAACCATCCCGATCTTACAGCATATCAATCAGATTCTGGACTTAGACACGGGGCATTGCGCGGGCGTCTTCGGCGGCGCCAATGGCATATACCTGATTGACGAATTGACGCGTGGCGCTTGCGGCAATATGCCCGCCGGAGGCGTGATGGATGTACAGGTAAAGGTCTACGATTTGTATCAAGCCGGCAAGCAAGAGGAAGCGGAACAGATAAATTTCCAGCTGCTGCCGCTATTGAATTACGCGGCCGTTTACGGCGTCTCGTTCCACAAATATGTCTTGTGGCGGCGGGGAGTCTTGCGCTCACCATACGCGCGCGATCCACAGAAGATCAGCCTCAACGCCGATGACATCCGGGCTGTAGAAGGCCTCTGGCAGCGCATTGCCGAATTCGCCTCGAGCGACTACCCCTTTGTTTAATCATGGACATCGACTATCGCTTACATAACAAAGTTGCTATCGTCAGCGGCGCAGGGAGCGGCATCGGCGCCGGCACGGCGAGGGTACTGGCGGCACAGGGCGCGCGCGTCGTCATCGCCGAGATCGATCATAAAAGCGGCACACGCGTCGCCGATGAAATCAGATCTGCGGGGTACCATTCCGCACACGTCGCATGCGACGTAAGTGAAGAAAAAAGCATCAACTCCATGATTGACGCCGCAATCAAGCAGTACGAGAAGATCGACATCTTGGTTAACAATGCCGGAAGGACTCAAGTCGTCAAACTTGACGAGATGACGACAGACGAATGGGATCAGTTGCAAAACGTGAACCTGCGCAGTATGTATCTGATGACAAAAGCTTGCCTTCCTCATCTTCGTCAAAGTGAGGGCGCCGCCATCGTGAACATGTCGTCTGTCAACGCTTCTGTGACACTCGGCGGTTTGAGCGGCTACGCGGCCTCAAAAGCGGGCATAGTCGGATTCACCAAGAGCCTCGCGGCGGAACTAGCGCCGGGTATCCGCGTCAATGCAATCGCTCCCGGCGCTATACTGACAGAAGCATGGGGAGACCGCGAGAATCTCGATGAAGTTCTGGCGCATCGGCTCACGTACATCCCGCTCGAACGGATGGGCGCGCCGGAAGATATCGGCAGCGGTGTGGCTTTTCTCGTCAGCGATCATGCATCTTACATTACGGGTACTGTGCTGACGATCGACGGTGGTATGACATCGCGGCTATACGACGGCCTGGTTTGAGTTTTGCGCCTTAGTATGTCCAGGTACGCGACAGTGGGCGCTCCATTTGCAGCAGGCGTTCCAGCAGCTGGCGGCGGCAACGGGCAAGCGCCGGCTGATGCGCCGGATCGTTGACCACATCAGCGTATTCGCCGGGATCGGTTCTGATATGCCAAAGGCACTCACGTCCGTCGCTGTGAATCAAGTAACGATAGTCTCGATTTCGCAAACACTTCCAGCCGTCGCCCTCGGTTAATGCCGCTTGCTTTGGGACTTCCGCGCCCCGCATGACAACATCAGCCAGACTGACACCCTGCAACGTCGGCGGCGCCTGTATGCCGGCCAAGCTCAACAACGTGGGTACGATATCCACTGCTTCGACGATGTCATCGACGTGTCGACCGCTCTCGCCATTTGGCGCGGACACAATGAAAGGCACGCGGCTGACCGCGTCGTCGGCCGGGTAACCCTTGCCAAATTTGAGATGTGTGCCCAACCACTCGCCATGATCCGATGTGAAAACGACAATGGTGTTGTCACGCAGACCCTCTGCGTCCAGCGCGCCCAGGATTCTCCCAACGTAATCGTCAACTTCACTGATCATGGCGTAATAGCCCTGTTTGGCACGACGCAGATGCGCGTCCGAGAATCGCTGACCAGACTTGCGTGGCCGCTGCCGTTCGATTTCTACCGGGAACTCCGGCACAGACAGGTCCTCGGGATCGTAAAGATCGAGGTATTTCTGTGGCGCCATCCAAGGCGCATGCGGGGAATAGAAACCTGCGATGCACAGGAACGGTTGACTACCCTGCTGCCGAATGTACTCAATGGTCTGCTCGGCGACAAAGGCGCTGTGCGTCAGGCCGTCATCAGCGGCGAACGGAATACCACCATCAAAGTCAAAACGTCCCTCGGGATCGCCGCGATGCGCGACCGCGTCATCAATGCCCATCGTCCGATACCAGGTCCGGGTCGCCGGTGGGATTCCGGCGCTGATGCTGTCCATTTGTTCCGGCGCGCGTTGCCGCGCCCAGGCGCGATAGGCATCTTCGTAAACACCGGGCTCGTCCGCAATTTCCAAATGGTCAAAGCCATAGTCCGGATGCGGCAAACGATGATCGCGGTTGGCGTGTGGCAAAAAGTGCAACTTGCCGATATTGGCACTGCGATAACCGTAACGTTTCAAGAGGCGAGGCAGGGTCATCGTTTCTTGCGGCACCGGAACACCCATGTGGGTGATGCCGAGGCTCGACGGATAGCGGCCGGACAACATACTTATGCGGCTGGGCATGCAGACCGGGTTCTGCACGAAATGATGGCTGAAGTTCACGCCGGACTTGGCAAGCGCGTCGAGATTCGGTGTCAGGATCTCCCGGTTGCCGTTGGCGCCCAGCGTATCCCAGCGTTGCTGATCCGTATACAAGATTAGGATATTGGGTCGTCGCATGAGCCAGACTCTCGCGTGATAGTGCCTAAGCGATTTTATCGCGTATATTATGGGAAAGCCAAAGTCGCTTCCCTTTTCCCAAAAAGCATCTATTACAATTATGATATGCAAAAAACTGTAGCGACGTGAAACAAAAGGTTACGGGATTTCAGTGGCCCGGCCAATTGCGGCAGGCGATTCTGGTGGATTAGAAGGCAGGACAAGTCATGGTGATAGCGAATTTCGATAATATTACACCGGTTGAACGTACGCAGGACGCCTTCGCGCAGGCCTTTTCGGACAACCTCTATTACACGCGTGGGCAAGCCATCTATACCGCCACACATCATGATCTGTATATGGCTCTGTCGCATACCGTACGCGACTACATGATGTTCAATTGGCAGAAGAATGTCGACGCCTACTTCCGCCAGAATCCCAAATTTGTCTATTATCTCTCGGCAGAATATCTTGTCGGCCAGCAATTGGATAAGAATCTCCTTTATACGGGCACCTACGAATTTGCTCGCGAGACTATGCGCCAGCATGACATTGATCTGGCGGACTTGAGCAGGCTGGATATTGAGCCGGGCTTGGGCAATGGTGGCCTGGGGCGGCTGGCGGCTTGTTTTATGGATTCGCTGGCGACGCTCAATATTCCAGCCGTCGGCTACGGAATCCGCTACGAATACGGCATCTTCCGCCAAGACTTCCGCGACGGCTGGCAGATTGAGAGCCCGGACGAGTGGCTCCACTACGGTAACCCCTGGGAATTCCCGCACCCGGACGACATGGTGGAAGTTGGCTTTGGCGGCTGTACAGAAAGTTACCATGACAGCGAAGGGAACTACCGTGTGCGCTGGATCCCGGCACAAACAATCATGGGGCAGCCATTCCACACCCTGGTCCCTGGTTACAGGACCAAGACCGTCAATATGTTGCGGCTTTGGGGCGCCCGCGCCACGCGCGAGTTCGATCTCCAGCTATTCGACGTCGGCGACTATACGCGCGCGGTGGAACAAAAGACCAGTTCTGAAAACGTGACAAAAGTTCTTTACCCAAATGACAATACGCCACAAGGCAAGGAACTGCGACTCAAACAACAGTATTTCTTCGTGGCCTGTTCACTGAACAACATCATCAAGCGATTCATGATCAAAAACGTGGAGTGGGACGAACTGCCCGAAGTAGCGGTGATCCATCTCAACGATTCGCATCCGGTGATCGCCGTCGCCGAACTGATGCGACTGTTGGTTGACCTCTATCAAGTACCCTGGGAACGCGCCTGGGACATATCGACCCGAACCTTTGCGACCACGCAGCATACGATCCTGCCTGAAGCGCTCGAGAAATGGCCCGTCTGGTTGATGGAGCGTGTGCTGCCGCGCCACCTGGAGATCATCTACGAGATCAACCATCGCTTCCTCGACGAGGTACGCATGGCCTACCCCAACGACCCGGGTCGGGTCGCGAATCTGTCGATAATCGAAGAGGGTCACGAAAAGCAGATTCGCATGGCCAACCTGGCTTGCATCGGCAGTTTCTCTGTCAACGGCGTTGCGGAACTGCAGTCTGAATTATTGCGGACGAATGTCTTCCCCGACTTCGCGGATATGACGCCGGAAAAATTCGGTAACAAGACCAACGGCGTCACGCCTCGTCGATTTATCCAATTGGCGAACCCCATTTTGGCTGATCTCATTACCGAAAAGATCGGTCGAGGCTGGTTGAGCGACCTGGAGGAATTGCGTGGATTGGAAGCGTTCGTCGACGATCCACCGTTTCGGCAAGCCTGGCGCGCGATGAAAACGGCGAACAAGGTGCAGCTCGCAGATTACATCGAAAGCGTTCTCGGCCTGAGTGTCAACACGGAGTCCATGTTCGACATCATGGTTAAGCGCTTGCACGAATACAAGAGACAGTTGCTGAAAACCTTGCATATCGTGCATCTGTATCAAAGGTTGAAGACCGATAGCTCTATGGAACTGGATCCGGTCACCTTCGTCTTTGGCGCGAAGGCGGCGCCGGGTTACCAAATGGCAAAGTTGATCATCAAGCTGATCAATTCGGTGGCGGAAGTTGTCAACCGGGATCCAGTATCTGCGGACGTTTTACGGATTGTTTTTATCCCCAACTTTAATGTCACATCGGGTCAGCTCATATACCCGGCGGCCGACATCTCTGAACAAATCTCGCTGGCCGGCAAAGAAGCCTCCGGCACGGGAAATATGAAGTTCGCGCTGAACGGCGCGTTGACAGTTGGCACGTTGGACGGCGCGAATATCGAGATCAGGGATCGCGTGGGCGCGGAAAACTTCTTCCTCTTCGGGCTGACGGCGGAAGAGGTCTTTGCGGCCAGCGAAGGCGGTTATCATCCCTGGCATTACTACGAAGGGAATGACAACTTGCGCATGGCGATTGACTGGATCGCAAACGGTCAGTTTTCCGGAGGCGATACCCAGATCTTCCGACCCATTGTCGATTCGCTACTTCATCACGATGAATACATGTTGTGCGCCGATTTTGCCGGATACCTGGAATGTCAAGAGGCGGTACAGGGCGCCTTTTCCGACCGCGAAAGATGGACGACAATGTCGATTTTGAACACGGCGCGTTCCGGTTTCTTTTCATCGGACCGCACCATTGCCGAATACAATCGCGACATCTGGCGCGCATCCGTCCTTGATTTGGGCGAAGACTAGTCCTGCGGCCATGGCGCGGACCTTGCAGTAAATCGGTGATGACTTCCATTTTCGGTGAAGCACGAATACGTTACAATAGGCGTTCGCTCCATCGACCTGTTGCGACGCAACCCATCGGCCAGGTAGCAAGAACGAAAACCTCAGAATGAACCAAACTGCGACCGCGAGAATCGACATCGATACCAAGCGTGTGATCAGCCCTATTTTGCCACTCTTGTTCAGCGGCTTCGCCGAGCATATGGGGCGCTGCATATACGAAGGCATATATGATCCGGCTTCGCCGCATGCCGATGAAAACGGATTGAGACGCGATGTGCTGGCGGCGCTGCGCGAGTTGAATTTTCGTTCCATGCGTTACCCGGGCGGCAATTTCCTCAGCGGATATCGCTGGGAAGACGGCGTTGGTCCGAAAGAAATGCGTCCACGGCGCCGCGAACTGGCTTGGCAGTCCACAGAGACCAATCAATTTGGGACCGATGAATTCTTGCGCTTTTGCAATGAAATCGGCACTGAACCCATGTTGGGCGTGAATATGGGCACCGGCAGCATTCAGGACGCCGCCAATCTGTTGGAATACTGCAACGCGCCAACGGGCACCCAATACGCCGATATGCGCGCTGCCAATGGAAATGCCGATCCGTATGGAGTCAAATATTGGTGCTTGGGCAACGAAATGGACGGCCAGTGGCAGATCGGTCATCTTGATGCGGCGGCTTACGGGACGAAAACTCGGGAAGCGGCAAAACTCATGTCCTTGCACGACCCGAATATCGAGTTGGTACTGTGTGGCTCATCAAGTTCTCAGATGCCCACGTACCCGGAATGGGATCGGATCGCGCTGGAATTATGCTGGGACCACGTGAATTATCATTCGATGCACTACTATGCAGGCAACCACGACGACGACACGGCGAGCTATCTCGCGCTCAGTGCGGAATTTGAGGCCTATGTCGATACGCTGGCTGGTGTCTTGCGTTACGTCAAAGCCAAGCAACGCTCCAAACGCGAAGTCTACCTTTCCTGGGACGAATGGAACGTCTGGTACAAGACGATGGACCTAGCAGCTTTGCGCGGCGGCTGGGAAGAAGCTCCCCATCTCATTGAAGAGATTTACAATCTCGAAGACGCGCTGGTTGTCGCCCAATGGATGAACGTATTCTTGCGCAAAGCGGATGTCTTGAAGATCGCCTGCCTCGCCCAAATTGTCAACGTCATCGCGCCGATCTTGACCACGCATGATGCCATGCTCAAGCAGACGATCTATTATCCGCTCCTGCTTTTTAGCCGGATGGCAAAGGGCAACTCGCTCGATACCCTGGTTCAAGCGCCAGTGGTTGAGACCACAAAATTTGGAGATATGCCTTTGCTCGATGTTTCGGCTGCTCACGATAGCGAGAACGGTACAAACTCAATCTTTATTGTCAATCGCAGTCAAAGTGAAACGGTGCCCCTGACTATCGATTGGCAGGACTCCGCTCCAAGTCGCGTCACGACTGCACAGCAGATATCCGGTACTAACCCGAAAGCCCACAATAGTTGGGACAACCCCAACAATGTGACCATCAGCGCGATTCACGCGCCAAAAGTCATAGATGGGACAGCGCAAATGCGCGTGCCGCCGCTATCGTTCACCGCATTGGAAGTACAGCTATAGGGAATAGGGCTGCGACTGCAGGGCGATCCGTCGCCCCTGGTCATTAGATGCGACCGCCGCCGACATGATCTCCGTCACATGCCGGGCCGCCCAGAGATTTGATAACTCGGGCTGAGTTCCCGATTCGATGCTCTGCAGCCATTCTACATGCTGGTTGGGCACCCCTGGTGCCGGCATCGTTTCAATGATTGGCGCAGCCCATTCACGGTCGGCGGAGCCAGGACGAATATATTGGATTGATTCACCGTCTTGTATCAGTTTCCCAGTAGTGCCATGAACGCGCAGGAATGACGATCTTGCCGGATCGCACCAGCCGGTCTCTGCCGTGCCCAGGGCGCCGCCCTCGAATTCCATAATCAGCGTAGCGGTGTCCTCCAAGGCGGTTGGCTTGTTGACCGTCGTCATGCGCGCCGTGACGGCTGTGACCTTGCCCAGCAATGCGACCAATGTTGCGATCGCGTAAACGCCCATGTCAATTAGGGCGCCGCCGCCCGCCGTATCCGCCTCAAAAAACCAGAAGTCGTTTTCGGTCCGCGGTTCTTCAAAGGTATCGGTCACCTCAGCGTAATAGACCTCTGGTCCGCCGTGGCTATGACGTGCCAGAGCGCCTGACACAACGCCTATCTTTCCGGCGGAGATCAGCCGTCGCATTTCATAAACAACCTCGCCAAAGGACGGTCGGCAATAGACTATCTGCCTGGATCGAGCTTCGCTGGCGGCGACCAACTGATTTGCTTCTTCCATCGTCGTGCAGAGCGGCTTCTGCATGAAAAGGTGCAAGCCGCGCGCCAACACTGCCAAGCCGGCCTCGGCATGCAGAGGATGCGGCAATGCCACGATGACCGCGTCCAAATCTCTGTCATTGAGCAAATCATTCCAATTGGTCGAGTACCGGGGAACCGCAAAGCGATCACAGAGCAGCCGCAAACGCCGTTCGCTGCGACCACAGATATGCGTCACTTGCATGCCATCAATCGCCGCGATCTCGGGCAAATGGCTGAGCGCGGCGATACCCCCCGCGCCCAAGATCCCGACCTTAATCATCGAGCAAACCTGTCAAGAATTTGAAGCTGCGCCCGATGGACCCGACCATGTCTTCGTTGCCAGTCTCGTCTTCAATCGCCAGGACGCCGCTGTAGCCGACATCCCTGAGCGCCTGAATATAACCGTCCCAGGGCACCAGACCCTCGCCACAAGTCGCTTGCATTGTCTCTGGATTCCAGTCTTTGGCATGCGTGTGGATGATCTTGTCACCCAGTTCATGTACGCCTTGAATGGTTCCTGCCTCTGAACCAAATCGCAACAGGTTGCAGGGATCATAATTCACGCGCAGCCAGGGATTGCCGATCTCGTCAATGAAGTCTCTGAGCGCTTGCGGAGACTCTTGACCGGTCTCGAGCGCAAAATACACGCCGACTTTGGCGCCATGTTCCGCGATCTCGCCGACAGAACGCAGCAGCGTCTGATAAGTTGGATCGGCACGGTCTTCGGGCAGCAGACCCGCGTGCGTCGTGACGATGTCGCACCCTAGCTCGGCGGTCGTATTCAGGGCTTCTTTGGTTTTGTCGATCCGCCAACGCAAACCTTCTTCTTCTTCCAGGCCGCCATAGGTCGTTGCGCCTTGCAATTGCGCGCAGGTTGCGCTGAAAGATACTCCAAGCGACTCAGCAATCTTGACGATCTCGCGGCGGTCCGCTGCGCTGCCCACTTCGGGGTCCAAAATGCAAGGGCTGAACTCCACGTTGACGATCCATGGCTGTACTGATGTACATCCAGTTTCGGCAGCGATCTCCATTTGCTGCGCCAGCGACTGTACGTCAGGCGTGGCGCCCAGGGTCCATAAGGCACATCCGATTGAAAAGCCGCTCATGCTTCACACCTTTACGTTATGAGAGGATACCTAAATCTTATAATAGCAAAGTTGCCGCAGTCTGACATAGACGCGCTGTCGCAACACAGCCTAAACTCAATTCAACAAGTACTTCACGAACCAGTCGACTATCGCGCTGACAGAAGTGATTCGATTCTGTTCGTTGCGGAAGCCATGTCCCTCGTCCGGGAACAAAATGTACTCGACCGGTACATGACGCTTTCGCAATTCTTCTACCACTTGTTCCGCTTCATAGACCGGCACATTAGTATCGTTGGCGCCGTGCAAAACGAGCGTTGGAGCGACCACGCGCTCCAGCTTGTGAATTGGGGACAGCGCATCAAGTAGATCACCTTCCGTATCCGGGTCACCATATTCAACTTTGGAGATGCTGGCCATCCAGGGTTCTGTCCGTTCGAAAAATGTCTTGAAATTGACAACGCCGTATAGGTTCACGCCGGCAGCGAACAATTCGGGAAACTCTGTCAAGCCAGCCATGGTCATGTAACCGCCATAGGAGCCGCCCATGATGCCAAGCTTTCCCGCTTCTGCCATGCCGCTGTCGATCAAATGCTGCACTGTTGACGAGATATCTCGAATCGCGTCGAAGCGCAAGGCGCCGTTATCCAAATTGACAAATCGTTTGCCAAATCCCGACGAGCCACGTACGTTCGGCGCGAATACAGCGATACCCCTGGACAGCAAGGCCTGATAATCATAGCGGAAGCGCGGCTGTTCCTGACCTTCTGGCCCGCCATGAAAACTGAAGACAGTGGGAAAGGGCGCGTCAATGTCATGCGGGACGTATAACCAGCCTGTCAATGGGAGCCCGTCATGCGCCGTATATCGCAGCAACCGCGCGCTGCCCAGGCCTTCGAGTTGAACACCGATTCGGGGACTGCGTGTCAGTTGCCGCAGCGACAATGTCCCGATGTCCAGCACCCAAATATCCATAGGCAGCCGCGAACCAGTGACGCACATTGCCAGGCTGGAGCCGTCAGGAGAGAAACGCAAGTCCTCGACGATCTCGCCAGGCAATTCAATCTCGCATTTTTTGTCACCATTCGGCAAATTGACCAGTTCCAATTCATTCCGCCCGGCGATATTCCAAACGATAGCCGCCGATTCGTCCTTGGGGCTGATCGCGAATTCGACCAATTCAGCGTCGTCGCGCGCTCGCAAAGTACGCCAATTTTCACCGTCATCGCTGGGCAGACGACAAAGGCAAGCCATATCCTGATCCCGGTTTGAGACAAGAAATACGTGGCGCTCATTGGCGGAGAAGCGCGCATTGTCGAAACTTGCGGGCGGATCATGGGGCGTCAGGCTGTGTTCACGAGCCGCTGCAAAATCCACCAGGTAAACATTATTGTCCGCGCGATAGGCGATGCGCGTGACAAGCGCTCGCTCACCGTCGGCGGTCACGTCTTCGATAACACCTGTTCCGCCATTGCTCGCCAGTTTCTCGCTCGCGCCGCTGTCAATGCAGACGCGGAAACTATCCATCGAGTCCGCTTGACCCATGTTCGACGAAAAGAGAACATACCGACTGTCTTTCGTCCAGGCGTTGAGCCAGTTGTTCGTCGACTGGCCTTCTGTTAGCCGGCGACGGTCACTGCCGTCCGGGCGCACAAGGTCGATCTGCGCATTCAAGCCGCCGCCAGGCGCTGATTCCACCGCCATCCAGTTCCCATCCGGCGACCAGAGAACTTTGTTGACTTGCTCGTCAAACGCGGTCACGGCTTCTGGAAACCCGCCGGACAGCGCAATGCGCCAAACCTGAGGACTGCCTGTCAAGTCACTGACAAAGGCCAATTCCTGGCCATCTGGCGAGAATGTAGGCGACCAACATCTGCCCACCTTCGCCATCAATCTTACGGATTCATCAACCCAATGTCTGTCGTCGACCTTCATGTTGCCCCCTGTCTCTGCATGAGCATTTGAACCACCGTCGCCCCCAGGTAGGCAACACAGCCAAGCCACAATACCGAAGTAAATCCAGTCGTGATCGAAAGCAGCACAGCGACGACGGAGCCAACGACCGTCATCAGTCCGTTCACGGACCATGCCACAGCGACCTGACGCCGGTCCCCGCGGCCGATGAAATCCAGCGCCTGCGGAAAGGGAATGCCCAAACTCATCGCCAACGGCAGTGTGAACAAGATGACCACCAGGCCGCGAATGATCAAGCTCGCAGAATGCAGATCTTGATTGACTAGCGGCCAAACCAGGCTCCATATGATCGCAAGGATTACGATTAGCGCGGTAGCCAATTGGGGACGCGCGTCCAGACGATCGCGAAAGAAGCGTTGACTGATGCCGCTGCCCAGCCCGCCGCCCAAGAGAAAAGTTGCCAGAACGACCGTCACCGCGAAAGTCGGATGACCGAGGAAGAGTCGCGTCTGCTGGATGGCATAGATTTCCAGGGCGATGAACCCCAGCCCCAACATAGCAAAAAAAGCGGGCATATAGCGCGGGGCGGGGCGATCCGTCCGATGCCACTGACGAAGGAAAAGCATCAGCAATGGTAGCGACACTAGCGCGACAACTATTGTCAAGGGTATCAAGCTTGTTGGGACCCCGCGCTCAAACTGAAAGAAATAGGGCCGGTCATCCGTCGGCGGGGAAATGTCCTCGGCGCTCGCTGCGACAAGCGCGTCGAACGAAACCTCGCCACTATCTATTGTATCCAGTGGCGGACCCGCCATAACATGTGGCAGTAGCAAAGGCGTGAAACCGACCTCACGAGCGATCGCGCCCAACACCAATGCATCGTCTTTTGCAAAGGGGTCTGCGCCGATCATCAAGAGAGGAACCGGTGGATCGCTTTTTTCATCGACGATCACGAGAAGATGTTTCATTGCCTTCTGGTCAGTTAATCCGAGGTTTCGCAGCGCGGAAAGCGCCGTCGATACAGCTCGCGTCAAGGTGATCTCGTCGTATAGCTTGAGCGCAATCTGCCCGCCCTCGTCAAGGTGCGCCAAGTAATCGGCAAACGCCTGCTCGGTGTAAATTGTGTTCTCGGAAAGCGCATAGCCGCCCCGCTCCGCCGCCAACGTGACAACTTGAGACAAATAGATCAAATCAAAACCCTCGGTCGCCCGGCGCAACACGCTTCTTCCATCGTCGACAATAACCTGGACTTCCGGCTGATCGTAAAGATTGCCATTGATGCCGCGCCATTCGTCGACGAGCGCCACGCTGGCCGGATTGACTTCGACAGCTGTAACCGCCTTGGCCTTCCCCTGCAAAGCGAAAAATACGTCCAGCCCAGCGCCCGGTCCAATGATGAAGACTCGCTCCGGTTGCTCTGTTGCAAAGGGGAAAAAGCCGATGTCTCGGATGAGATCTTGCCCTGCCGCTGCCGAGGGCATGATAGAGGCAGCGCCACCATCCACGTAAATGCGTAAGGGACCACCGTCGCCAGGCTCAAGCAGATCCGTGCGCGCAAAGGCGTCCCAGCGCGTACGCAATATCTTTCCTCCCGAGTTCAAAGGACCTGTGATCGGTTTCCTGGTCGCCAGCGAAGACATGTCAATGTCTAAAAGATTCGCTGCGACATTCGTTCCAAAGAGAACCACGGGCAAGCCTATGCTGAACAACACGATCCAGCGATGGCGTTGAGTTACAAAATAAAGTCCGGCAAGGGCAAAACCCAGGGCGGCGATTAGCGCACTGTTGATCGCGCCGAAACTGTCCAGCAGCGGAATGGCGATCAACGCTGCAACACCGGCGCCTAGCAAATCACTCATATAGAGCAATCGGCTTGCCGCGGGATCCTGGCTAAACAGCGACGACATCGCCAAACCGAAAAATAGATAGGGCAGCGCAAGCAAGGGCAGGAGCAGAATCTGCAAGTCCAAAGAAGCACCCAGTACCGCAAAAAGCAGCAGAAGCAGGGTAGCCAGCGTCGCGCCACAACAGTAAAGCGCAAGCCGATTGGAATGCGCCAAGATGGGACGCAGCGCTGGCAGAGCTGCGCCAATGCCTATCCCAAAGATCGCAATTGAAATTACGAGAAAGACATATGGCGGGAAAAAGAGTACGGAGAATAAGCGGGTTAAGACTATTTCCAGCAGTAGAGCGCTCGCCGAGAGAACTGCCGTCCCGATGAGGCGCTGTGATTTTAGGGGGGACATCGGCGAAGCCTAGTGCCGCAGTTTGGGATCGAGCGCGTCTCTCAATCCATCGCCGAGGAAATTAAAGCCCATCACTGTGAAGAAGATGGCCAAGCCCGGGAAAACACCCATCCAGCCCGACTGACGAAAAAAGTCACGCCCTTCTGACAGCATCCTGCCCCAGCTTGGATCCGGTGGCTGCGTACCAAGGCCGAAGAAACTAAGCGCCGCCTCGGCAAGAATAGCGAATGCCAAACTAAGCGTGATTTCCACGATGATCGGCGAAAGGACGTTGGGCAGCACGTGCATCAGCAGAATTCGTATATCGCCGGCGCCCATCGCCTTTGCTGCAATGATGAATTCTTCGTTTCGGATACCCAAGACAGCGGCGCGCGCAATGCGCGCGAAGATCGGGATATAAACGATGCCGATGGCGATCATGGCATTGCCGATGCCTTTGCCCAATGCCGCCATAATCGCGATCGCCAGTAGAATCGCGGGAAAGGCATAAAGCACGTCCATCGCACGCATGATGATTTCGTCGGTGATGCGCGTGCTGTTGCCGGCGACCAATCCGAGACTGGTGCCAATAATGGTTGCAACACTCACCGCGACGAATCCCACCTGCAACGATACTCGCGCGCCGATGATGATGCGCGAAAAGATGTCGCGCCCAAAATCATCCGTGCCCATCCAATGCTGAATGGAGGGGATGGCAAAGCGATTACCGAAATCCATGCCGTTGGGATCATATGGCGTGATCGCAGGACCAAATATGCCCATCACAGCAACGAACAAAAGTATCAAGGCGCCAAACATCGCCAGGCGATGCCGAAACAAGCGCCTGAAGGCGTCGCGCCAGAGCGTATTTGCGGGACCCAAGGGTTCGTCCGCCGGTCTTCTGTTGTTGCCTACTCTTTCTGGATGTCCGGCCATTATATCTTGCGCCTAAACATATTCGATTCGCGGATCGAGCAAGAAGTAGAGCAGATCAACCAATAAGTTTACGATTGTTACCATCACAGCCACGACAAAGACTGCCCCTTGCAGCAATGGGTAGTCCCGCTCTTCCACGGCATTAAGCGCCAGCCGACCCAAGCCGGGCCAGGAGAAGACGACTTCGACAATGACAATGCCACTGAAGAGCGCAGTGATTTGCAAGCCGATGATGGTCACAATATTGATGAGCGCGTTACGAAGCGCATGGTTTAGAACGACTGCCCGTTCTGCCAAGCCCTTTGCTCGCGCCGTCTGAATATAATTCGCGTTGAGAACGTCCAGCATGGCGCTGCGGATAAAGCGCGTCTGTATCGACGCGCTGACGAATCCCGCGGTAAAGGCAGGCAAAATGATATGCGCTAGCCAGTCCCCAGGATCTTCGGCAATAGGCGTGTAACCGCTTGGCGGAAGGATTCCCATGTTCAACGAGACAACGATGACCAGAAGAATGCCCATCCAAAAGGTCGGAACAGATACACCAATTTGGCTGAACAAAGTTGCCACGACGTCAATCATACTGCCCGGTTTCAGTGCCGAGATCATGCCGATGGGGAAGGCAATCGCCAGGCCAATTGCCAAAGACACCATTGCCAGTTCGAAGGAAGGACCGATTCGCCCCCACAGTTGCGGCGCAACCTCTTGCCCGTTTAGCAAACTCTGACCGAAATCGCCCTTCACCGCGCCGCCGAGCCAGGCAACATATTGTACCAAAAATGGTCGGTTGAGTCCCAGACGTTCACGCAGGCCTGCTACAGATTCGTCGTTGGCATAAGGTCCAAGCACGACGCGAGCCGGATCGCCCGGCACAATCTGCATAATCATGAATACGACAAAGGTCACGCCAAGCACGACGATCAATGCCAAGAGCAGACGTTGCAGAACGTATTGATAATTCAAGACGATGTTTCCCCGAGCGCTAGATTCGGATCGGTGGGGGGAGTAGTGTGGGCGCAAGCCTGTTTGCACAGCTTGCGCCCACTTGGTGATTAGCCTTCGAGCCAGGTATTAATGTAGAGATTGTTATTGTCCGACCGCAAGACATAACCTTGCACGCGCGGGCTCATAGCGCGTGTGAATGCCGGATTGTAGAAGTAGACATATGGCACAGCATCGACCAGAATACGGTTTGCTTCTTCATAGATGGCATAGCGCTCGTCGAAGTCAGCAATTTGCCGTCCCTGATCAACCAAAGCGTCGAAATTCGGATCGCTGTAACCAGTGAAGTTGAAGACTTCGTCGGTTCGATGCTGCAGATAGAAATATTGCTCTACATCGATCAAACCGTTCCAACTGCAGATGTAACCGTCGTAACGGAAATTGCCTTCCAGTTCCAGCCATTCCGCCCATTCCGGCGCGTTGATCGTAGTCGTTATGCCTATAGCCGCCAATTGCGCTTGCAAGACCTGCGCCTGCCGCACCGTGTCCTGATAGGTCGATGTGGGCATCAATTCCATTTCGAATCCGTCCGCATATCCCGCTTCCGCCAACAAGGCACGTGCCTTGTCCACGTCTTGTGTATACGGCGCATAGTCGAAATGCCAGGGACTCGCCGTGTCGATGGGACCACCGTGGAGCGGACTACACAAGCCAAAGTCACCAGCCGTGCACAGGTCGTCGCGATTGATGGCGTAGGCTATCGCCTGACGCACTCGCACATCGTTTAGCGGCTCGCGAGTCACGTTCAAGCCGATATATTTGTAAGCCAGCGCGGGCGACACCTGCACAACTATGTTCGGGTCGTCCTGCAACGCCTGGACCGACTGCCGTTGCACGCTGGTAATGAAATCGACCTCACCGCCCAAAAGCGCGGCTTCGCGCGCCGCACCCTCTTGAACAACGGTTATTTCCGCAATGAATGGATGGGGGCTTAGTAATAATTTCTGTGGAATAGGCTGACATTGGCTTATACTTAATCCTGCTATCCGCACAGACTCTAAGAATCAAGAAACGCAATCAAAACCAGTTGATTGCGTTTCTTGTCGTTGTCCGGTAACATATAGTCTGCCCTTTGCGGGCAGTAATTCGGGATTCCCCGTGACATTCGGTTCTGAGCCTAATGTGTCACGGGGAATTGCCCAACATGGGAAAACGCAACGTTTCCCATGTTTATTGTAGCGTACATCGCTTTGCCGATCCAAGTAATGGGGGTTCTGTTCTCATAAATATAGATTGAAAGGCACATCGAGATGTTTCGCACGCTGTTGTTTGTTGTTCTATTACTGTGCTACACCGCGCCACTCCGGGCGCAGGAGGGAAGGGAGGCGGATGAGTACAGGTATTTGCGGGAATGCACCGGTCCCGAGCTGATACATTTTGATGCGTCGCCCTCTCCCGATCCTTTTGATATGATAATGGACAGCGGCGACGCTGTCCGAGCGCTTTACCAGATGGATAGGGAAAGGGTGGAGTTCCCTCAAAAGCGGCGGGAATTCCATGATGCTTTATACCTCTCCTACCACTACATGCTTCGGAGAGTGCCGCCATGCCGAGAATGGGTTGAATTGTACATAACCTGGCACGACTGGATGACCCGCATGGAGATCGGGCTGTATGGGATCCGCGTTGAGATCGATCAGACCTACCAAAGGTACAACAACGCCTTGGATGACTTCATCCAGCGGCTTTCGGGACGGATTCCTAGAAGCACGTAGTTGGTTAATAAGCTCGTCGAAAGGATGCTATAATGTCAGATAATGATGTTGAGCGCAACGAAACGGAAGATACGATGCAATCGCAAGCTCTGAGCAAATTGGCTATTGCCGATGCGCTGTCCCGCGCAGATTATGCCCTAAGCAAGTCGTCAAATATCCGCGAGCCCGAACTGAGAGCACTGTACTACGGGCGAATCGAAACGTGGGAGTATGCGCACCTGTTCGGGTGCGACATGGCGATCGCGAAGCGCGTGTGGACGAACGCTGTTCAACATGGCCAACTCAACTCGCCAGGAGCGGTCAAGTTGCTTGACCAGTGTCTCCCGTCACCAACTCCGAGTAAGTAACCCAAATGCCCCGCGATCGCGGGGCATTACGCTAACCCTAAGCCGTCACCGCGCCCTGAATAAGCTCATCGAAAGCGTTGCCGCTCTTCCGATGGTTGTACTTCCATGAAGCCTCGGCCACGAAGAGCGGCATCCAGCGTTCGGTGTAGTGGTGGTGTGTCCCGTACCACGCGCGCTTGAGCAAACCGAAGAATCCCTCGACAGTATTGGTATGTACCGGACCGGCGACGAACTGCACGCTGTGGTTGATTGCCACACCTGGCACGAGACCGCGCGCCGCTTTATAGACCTGCGCTTCATCCGAGATAAGGAACGTGTTCTCGACATTGATGCGCCTGCGCAGGAACTTGATAACTGCATTGCCAGTCACTTCCGGCGTCACCTCGGCTAAGACATCGCCGCCACGCTCTACAGCAGCCAGCACAGGCGTCTTGTCATGTACGCCTTGGCCGCCCGGCGGATCGTCTTCCCGCTTGTTAGGCTTGCGCTTCTTGCCGCCAATGTACGTTTCGTCCGCTTCGACAATGCCCTGCAGGGTGATCGTCTGTTGACGGCGCCCCATCTCCGCCCGGATACGTTGCTGCATGTACCATGCGGAGCTTTGGTTCATCCGCAAGTCCCGCGCCAGTTGGTAACTCGATACCGATTTCTTGGCATTCACCATGATAGCGATCGCCAGGAACCACTTTTGCAAGGGTATCTTCGTGCCTTGAAACATCGTCCCTGCTAGAACGTTGAAGCTGACGCGGCAGTTATGGCAGTTCCAGCGACCGACACGCTTGCCGTCCCGTTTCTTGGCAACATCCTCGCTGCCGCACTTCGGGCAAAACGCGCCATCAATGAAGCGCAGAGCTTCGAGATGTGCAAGGCAAGTCTCACGTGTCGGGAATAGGGTCATTACATTAACTAGTTGCATAATTGCTCCTTTCTTGTACCCTAATTATGGTACGGCTTGTACTTTGTTGTCAAGCCCCCATCCATTCATTGCGGTTATTTCCACACCATCCAGCAATGGCAATCCTTCTTGCCAGTAATTCTCGTTCTTGGCCAAGCTCATGCTGATCGTGCCATCCAGATCTTCAATGGTGAATGGACCCGTGCCGATAGGTACAACAATGACGCCGTTTTCATCGACGCTGTCCGGATGCACTATCGCTGTCCCCCGACTTGCAAGCAAAGTGGGTAAGATCGCGTTGGGATTGGGTGTCGTCACGCTCACGGTGTAGGTGTCAAGGGCTTGCCAGTCTGCGCCGGGTCCGCCCACAGACGGACCGCGACCGGATCCGGTAATCGGATCCAAGATACGATTCATCGAAAAGACGACATGCTCGGAGGTCATTTCCTCACCATTGGTGAAATGTACCCCTTCGCGCAAGGTAAAGGTCCAGGTCAACTCGTCTTCGGATTGTGACCAGTCGGTGGCCAGCAGAGGGGTGAGATCCATACTGTCGTCATTGGTCGTCAAGGATTCAATGACATTCGCGATGACATGAAAACTGGAAACGGTACTGGCGACATGCGGATCCAGCCCTGTCCATTCGGCGTCGTGCGCCGAGCGCAATACGTTTTCCGACATTTGCGCCATTGTCGACATGCCTGCCCCTACGACCACAAGGACCAGAAGCAGGATAGGTACGATTAGAACGACTTTCTTCATTATTCGGCCTCTTTCTTCGACAGCTATTCAAAAGTATCCTAGAACCTTGGAAATACTGGGAAATCTCAAATCGCCTCCTTCAACATTTGCCTCCAACTATCTAAATTATGGCGCTTCCGCTGATGCAACTTGTAGGTCGCCCCTGATGTCGTCAGCACCGTGAGCAGGGAATATACTATCTTCGCAAAGGCTTGTTAAATTGGGGGATCCTGCGGTGATTTGATCTCTTTAGATCATGTAGTTACAGTCGCTTGCGCCCTTTGCGCTGGCTTGACATAACTTGCTGGGCGAGTTAACCTTCAAGAGTGCGACCGGCAGGTGTCGGCGCGACGTGTCTCGAGGAAAGCTCTTCAGTAGCAATTCCATATGCTCTACAAATGAGAGTCACGTTGAACGATTGATCGCGGTCGATGGTCAGTACCGTCACCGGAACGACGTATCGTCACCTAACCTAATTTTGAGGATGCCCACTGCCGGGTTGCGGTTCTACGTCAAGTGTACGAATTGTCCATATATTTTCTGAAGGAGTTTGTCATGAAAGATAAGTCATTGCTCGCAAGCCTCGTGTTGTTGCTGGCGCTGATCGCTCTAATGCCGATGAGCGTGATCCACGCCGATGGCCACTGCGAATTCGCCGATTACACCATTACCATCGGTGGCTTGGCGCCAATGTCCGCGCCGGGAGCAGTTGGCGGTGGCGTCGCCATGGATTGGGCATTTAACCAGGCTGCGGCGGATATCAATGCCGACTGCGGCATCACTATTGATGGTGTGAACTACCAAGTTGATGTTGTCACAGGCGATTCCGAAGGCAGCGCCGAACGCGGGCAAGCCGTGGCGGAACGACTGATCCTGGAAAACGAAGTGGACGCGATGGTCGGTGTTTATCATAGTGCGGTTGGTTTGGCGACGATGGGCATCATGGAAGAGAACCAGATTCCCACCGTATTCTCCGAGCCTTGGAATGATAATGTCAGCGCCAACGGCATCCGGGAATTTGACGGCGCCCCTCCGCGATTTGAGGACGGTATTGATCATATTTTCCGAATTTCACCCGCCAGTTCAATGGTTGGCGGCGTCGTCATCAATTGGCTGCTCTCTCTTGGCGTCGAGAATGTCGTCCTGATCGTGGAAAATACCGACTACGGTCAGCCGGCGGCAGCGGATGAGAAGGCGCGTTTGGAAGCGGCGGGCGTCACCGTTTCGAAGATTGATATTGAATTGGGAACGGAAGACTTTGTCCCAATTCTCAGCCGCATTCAGGCCAGCGCCGAGCCGCCTGACGCCATTCGAATCCTCGTGACGGGCGAGACTTCCTTCAACGTCACGCAGCAGATGGCGGAATTGGGAATCGCGCCGACTGAAGACACGATTTGTGTCACCAACCAGGTTGCGTTCCAGTCCGAACAATATTGGTCGACCGTCCCAGATGGCAATTACTGCGCGTTCAACCGGGTTGGCATCATCCCCAGCCTCTTCAGCGACACGGCAATCGAGTTGAATGCCAAGTACGACGAAGTATTCGGCGATATCGTTCCCAGCTATGCCATGGCATCGTACGACGCAGTCTTCATTTTGAAGGATGCGATGGAACGCGCTGGAAGCTATAGCGATGCCGCTGCCATTGTCGCTGCGATCGAAACTGTGGAAATTGACTTGACACAGGGTCGCTACTACTTCGAATACGGCGCTCACAATGCAGAGTTGCCAGAGGGTACGCCGGCCTTTATGTGGCATCAGTGGCCCGATCCTATCGTGACCATGATGCAATATTTCGAGCAAGGTCAAAGCTCGTTGGAATCCGCGGTTATTTATCCGGAAGTCTATCAGACGCACGGTACATCGTATGTCGTGCCCGGTACTTCACCGTAAGGTAGTGCATCAACCTGATAACCGCTCATCTCGATGGGCGGTTTGAACGGCCAATTGTGACGAGGGGTTGGCGCTTTGCCCACCCTCCCTTGTACCGCTTGCTAGTTGTCGTATTGCAGGATATTTGACTATGGACTCGACTTTTTCAACGTGGCTCCTGCTGGCTGGCCCACTGTGGGCAGCCATCGGATTGGTCGCACTGCCAAGAAGCCTGGGCAAGCGCAAACGCGACCAGGAGCTTAGCGTGTCCAGCCTGCAGATAGCGGGCGTCATCAGCGGCTTCGCTCTGGGTCCGATTGGTGTTGGGCTGTTTTACCTGCAACCGCAACTGATTCGGCGGGCAACACTGGTATTGGGCATCCTGATCGCCGTCTTCGTCTCGTCGCAAGTCCTGGTGCGTGTTAGCGATCCGAATCTGCCCTCCGTCATGTGGCTGCTTCTTGCAGGACCTTTGTGGGCCGCGCTCGCCAGTTATTTTATCCCCCGGCATTATCATCATGTTGACGCCGATGATCAAAACGCCTTGACCGCTGCTGCCCTGGGCGGTTTCGCAATAGGTCCCCTTATATTTGCATTAATGTGGAAGAATACACCGAAAATCAGCCGCGACTGGATGATCGTCTTGGGCTCGCTGGGCGCTTGGCAGATTTATACGATCTTCGCCATTCAGAACCCGAGCAACCTCTGTGTGCAAGCGCCTTTTCAAGTTACCTATCTCGCGCAACAGACCGCGAACGGCGTGGTGATCGGCTGCATCTATTCGCTGATGGCGGTAGGTTTGACGCTGATCTACTCGGTTCAGGGCATTGTCAGTTTCGCGCACGGCCAGCTTTACATGGTTGGCGGTTATTTTTCGTATTATTTCTTGCTCCACGCTGGCAACATTCTCAGCGAAATAACTGGCGCCGAGATATCTATCAATCCGATCTTGGGCATCCCGGTGGCAGGAGTCATTGTCTTCTTGATGGGTGCCGCATTCGAGCGCGGCTTTTTGAAACCAATGCACGACGGCTTGATCGAGCGCGCGTCTGAGTACGCGATATTGATCACGTTCGGTTTCGGCTTCGTGATCGAATATACGACCTTGGCGATTGCCGGTCCCTTCCCACAGCGCGCGAATCGCTTTATCGAGATCCGGCGTTTCACCTTTCCCCGAACACAGATCACGGAAGACTTCGCCTTCGGACCGCTAAACATTATCGGCGACCGCGCCTTTGCCATGGTTATCGGCATCGTGCTTATTTTTGGCCTTTTGTACTTTTTGCAACGATCCTGGACCGGCCGCGCACTGCGCGCCACAAGCCAGGACAAGCAAGCCGCCGCTGTGACGGGCATCAACCCCACCAACATGAACACGCTGGCATTTGCCATGGGTTCGATGCTGGCGGCCATGTCGGGCGCCGCGTTGATCCCGATCTTCGCCTGGGTGCCCTGGGTGGGCGCAGAGATGGTCGGCCGATCATACGTAATTGTCGTCCTTGGCGGTTTGGGTTCGGTGCCGGGGGCGCTCTTTGGTGGCATTATCGTTGGCATCGTCGAGGCGCTTGGCGCAGGCTGCCATCCCGATCCCAGTAGAGGAGCTGCATACAAAGAAGCATTTGCCTTGCTAATCTTTGCGTTAGTCTTGCTCTTGAAGCCGACCGGATTGTTCGGAAGGGAGCAGCACTAAACATGGGCCTTTTCACGCGCGTTGAACAAGCAATTGACAACGGCATCGGCCGCCGCAAATTGGGATATGTGCTTCTGGGTCTGGTGATCTTGTTTTTCCTGTGGTTCCCCAACGACACCTCGCAGTCGAACTATGCCAAGACGGTTTTCATCAGTGGCTTCTTTTACGCCATTTTGTCATCGAGCTGGGCGCTGCTCGCCGGAATCGCGGGTCAGTTTTCTTTTGGCCACATGGCTTTTATGGGGATCGGCGCCTATGTCGCCGGTTTAATCGCCCGCGACGGCTTGATGTTCGCTACTTTGGGTATCGCTATCTCTCCTCAGTCGATTTCGTCCGTAGGCGCCATCTTGATCGGCACGTTGGTTGCCGGTTTGGTCGGTTTGGTGATCGGCTGGTTGCTATTGCGGCTGCGTTCGGCATATCTAGCGCTGTTCACTATCGCGTTTTCCGAGCTATTCCGCATCGCCATGTTGACGGAATATGACTATACCGGCGGATCCAATGGCTTGTCGCTTCGACCACTGCTTCAGGTAGCGGATGTCGATACCGCGCGCCAAATTGAATACTATCTGATGTTCGGCTTGCTTATCGTCTGCCTATTGCTCATGTATCGGGTCGCGCAATCGCCCATCGGCATGTTCCTTCGGGCCATGCGCGAGGATGAAGACGCGGCATCGGCCTTGGGCGTGAATGTCGTACGATACAAGATTCTGGTCTTTGTATTCACCAGTATGATCGTTGGATTGGCAGGCGCGGTATTTTACAGTGACGTCGGTTCGGAGCGCATCATCCCCGAACAATTGGAAGTCCTGCAGATGTCCCTGATCATCGCCTACGCGGTGATCGGAGGCATGGAAAGCCTCCTTGGCGCGGCCGCTGGCGCGTTCATTTCGCGCTATATGCTGGAAGCCATGCGCCAAGTGGTGATCACCCTGCCCTTCGGCTTGACGACGGCTGATGGTTCCGATGCCTTCGTTTGGGAGACAGGCGCCTGGCGCTTTGCGCTGTTCGGCCTGGTGATGGTTTTGACTCTGCGCTACATGCGAAATGGTTTACTCTATCCGATATTCAACTGGTTCAGTGGCCGCGACCTGATCATGAAAGCAACGGTCGCCAAGCGCAAGCCGGACGAGGACCAAGTGGCGATGCTGGAGGACCGGGATGAGTGAAATCAACCTGGAATTGAACAAAATCTCCAAGCGCTTCGGCGGCAACCAGGCGGTGGATCATGTCTCTTTCAGCGTCACCGAGCCCGAGTTGATCGGCATGATCGGTCCCAACGGCGCAGGCAAGACGACCGTCACCAATCTGATGAGCGGCATGTTAAAACCCAGCAGCGGCACCATTTACCTGAATGGTCGGCGGATTGATGGACGCGCGCCCTACGATGTTACCAGGGCAGGCCTGGGGCGCACCTTCCAGATCACCCGCGCTCTAAACCGCATGACAGTGATGGAAAACATGCTGGTGCCCGGGTTGGCTCATCAACCCGGCGCGCGCAGATCCGACTTGGAGCAGCGAGCCAACGAGATTCTTGGGCTGTTGACAATCGATCATTTGACTAATGAATACAGCCGCGCGCTCAGCGGCGGACAGCGGAAACTGCTCGAGTTGGGTCGGCTTCTGATGCTGGATCCAGCGGTCATTATATTGGACGAGCCATTTGCCGGTGTCCATCCTCGGCTGCAGGAAACCATCTACAACTATATCCATAGCGTTCATGAAGACGGCAAAGCCATTATCTTGATCAGCCACAATATGGGCGCCGTTTTTGAATTGAGCCAGCGCTTGATCGTATTGAATTTCGGCGCCTTGATTGCGGATGGAGAGCCTCAAGCGGTTAAGAACGATCCGGCCGTAATAGATGCCTATCTTGGCCACGACGAGGAAGAATAAGTCATGCTCGAGATCAAAGATCTATACGTCGGTTACTATGAAGATCTGCATATCTTGCGCGGACTTGACCTCAAGGCGCAAAACGGCAAGCTCACCACGATCCTGGGCGCAAACGGCGTCGGCAAATCTACCTTGCTAAAGGCAGTTTACGGCTTCCTGACACCTCACAGTGGGCAGGTCTTGCTCAACGGTCGCGATGTCACTGGCACACCAACTCACAAGCTGATTGACCTTGGCATCAGCTATATTCCTCAGCAGCCGGGTGTATTCAAGCACATGAGCGTTCGCGAGAATCTGATGATGGGCGCATGGACTTTTCAGCGCGACAAAGCGCGGATGGAAAGCAAGATCGAGGAGAACTACGAGCGCTTCCCCATCTTGCGCGAAAAACAGCACGAGCAGGCCGGCAACTTGTCTGGTGGTCAGCAGCGTATGGTCGAAATCGGACGTACCTTAATGACCGACCCCGAGGTCATCTTGGTGGACGAGCCGACTGCAGGCTTGGCGAAGCTGCTAAGCGAGGAAGTCTATCGTATGTTGGTCGACTTGCGAGACCTGGAAGGCTTGACTATTCTGCTGGTCGATCAGGAAATCCGCGAGGCGCTCAAGATTGCCGACTATGTCTACGTACTGGAGCTGGGTCGTAACAAGTTTGAAGGACCCGCCTCCGATTTCGACGACCTCGAAAAAGCTTTCTGGGCATAAAGAAAAAAGTTAGCCTTTCAGCCCTGTCATGACCACCCCTTGAATGAAATACCGCTGTGCAAAAAAGAATAGGATGATCACGGGCAAGGTCACCGCCGCGGACGCCGCCAGCTGCAAGTCCCAGTTGACGTCAAACTGGCTGCGGAAAGAAGCCAGTCCAACAGCAATCGTGAAGTTGTCCGGTGATCTCAGATACGTAATTGGCCCGATGAGATCGTTCCAGGAAAAGAGGAAGGTGAAGATGCCAATCGTGATAAGCGCCGGCTTTGACAAGGGCAGCATGATCCGCCAGTAAACGCCGAATTCGCTGCAGCCGTCGATCCGCGCGGCATCGGCGATCTCCTCCGGTATCGTGCGGAAGAATTGCCGCATGAGGAAGATATTGAAGGCGCCACCACCAAAAAACGGCGGCACGACCAGCGGCAAAAACGTATCCACCCAGCCTAACCGCGAAAACACAATGAAGCTCGGAACCAGCAGAACGGCGTAGGGCAGGAAGAGCGTCGCCATCACGATGCCGAACCAGAAGTCGCGCCCGGGGAAACGCATTCGCGCGAATCCATAGGCGCAGAATGACGACGTGGTTACGACCGCCAAAACGTTTAAGCCGGCTACAAGAATCGTGTTACGAAAGTAGGTGCCGAAGGGTTTGTACGTCATCGCAAAAATGTAATTCTCCGGTACCATCGGATCGGGAATCAGCTGCGGCGGATACTGGAAGATGTTGATCTGGGTCTTCAGCGAGCTGGAGAGCAGCCAGATAAAGGGTGTGATCATAACTACGGCGAAAAAGCCCAACAGGAATACCGTCAGCCAGTGAAAAAAGATATCAACGCGGGACTTGGCAACCCGTCTTGATTCGACGAAATCGGCCGGTTTCTCACTAAATCCCACGAAACGCTCTCCTATTCGCCCGGGTTCTCGTAGTACACGCGTGAACCGATATAGCGGAAGACAACAAATGACAGCGCCATCAGGATCACAAAGAGCAGCCAGGACAATACGGAAGCGTAACCCATTTTTTGGCTGCCGAAGGCCGTGCGCCAAATGTGCAGCACGAGGAAAAGGGTCGCCCGCTGCGGCCCGCCGTCTGTGATAAGAAGCGCGCTCACAAATACTTGGAAAGAACTTATGAATCCGATTACGAGATTGAAAAAGATAATCGGCGACATCATCGGCAAGGTGACATGCCGCATGCGCTGCAAGCGGCCGGCCCCATCGATCTCGGCCGCCTCGTAGAAGATCTGCGGGATGCCCTGCAAGCCGGCCAGGAAGATGATCATCGACCCGCCAACGCCCCAGACAGTCAATATGACAAAGGCCAACATCACCCAATTGGGATCTTGCAGCCAGCCGATTTTAGGCCCGCCAAAGGCGCGAATGACGAAATTGATCAAGCCAAATTCGGTGTTGAACAGCCACGCCCACAATATAGCGTTCGCCACAGCCGGTACGATACTAGGCAGAAAATAAATGGTGCGGAAAATGGCGATAAAGCGAAACTTCGCATTGATCAAGTTGGCCAGGAAGAACGCGAATACCAAGCCGAGCGGCACCGATATCGCCGAGAAGACGATCGTGACCTTCAAGCTCTGCGCCAATATGGGGTCGCCGAGCATCTTGTTGAAGTTGAACATGCCCACAAATTTTGGCGCCGACAAGAAGTTCCACTTGTGCAGCGTCAGGTGGCCAGCTACTAGAGCTGGTCCCAGCCACCAGAACAAAAAGCCCAAGATGAAGGGCATGATGAAGACGTAGCCCATAAGGGTGCGGCGCTGTTTCAAGCTCAGGCGATTATATTGACGCGTCAGCCAGAAACCCTGTCCGATTTTTTGTTCCGCGGGAAACGCCGTCATCGTTGCTTCACCGACACAAAATCATGGCAACACATAGAGCGGCAGGGGCTCTCTACCCCACCGCTCTCATACACTTTAAGCTATATTGTGGCCGTGACGCCGCCTGTTTATGGCGCCACGAGCCGCAAGTTACATATCTTCTTTAGCGAGCGTCAAGATTTCGTTCGCCCCGCGCACCGCATCCGGCATGACATCAGCGGCCATTTCACCGTTGCCAATCGCCTCAAATGCAGGGTTGAGATAGTCATTAGACGCTTCAAGGTAACCCGGCGGGAAACGCATGGTGACACCGTACTTCGGCAGAAAATCCGCGACAAAATCTGTATAGTTCGGCGGATGGTGGTGATCGTTGACCACGATGACGATGGACACTTCCACGAGGAACAGACACCCGGCAACTGGCTCTATTGGAGTGACGATGGTGGCGATACCTGGTCGCCGGCGCAGAGGGAAAACGGTATCGGAGGCTTTGAGCCCGACCGCGTGATGGACCTGCCCGATCGATCGCTCGGCGTGACCTCACATCTGATGCGTGGCGAGACGCAGGAGTTCGCGCAGGTATTATGGACCTCGGACGACGGTGGACGGAGCTGGACCGAGCGCAGCACTATAGCGCATAACGGCTACCATCGCTTCTGCGAGGGCGCCATCGTCGTACTTGACAGTGGCAGAAGGCTGGCCTGTGTCATGCGTGAAAATCACTCCGGCGGGATTCCTTCTTTTGTCGCCTTCTCTGACGACAACGGTCACAACTGGACGGAACCGCAGATGCTGCGCTTTGCGCTGCACCGTCCCTATGCGAAACAGCTCGCCGACGGGCGGGTCATGGTCACAGGCCGCCAGGTCAACGGCGGACTGGGCACATACGCCTGGGTAGGCGATTTGGAAACCGAAGCTGGCAGCTACGCGATTGGTGGTCCGCGGCGCAAATATGCGGCGTCGCTGCAAAGGCATGCCCTGGTTATTGAAAACCTTCCCGAACATGAGTGCCGCTATACGCTGCTCCCTCCAGAATCGCCATTTAGCGAGATCGACTTTGAAGCCGAACTGCGAGTCGAAGCCTCGGATGGGCATGCCGCCGTCGCATTCATGTCGATCTCGCGCTTGGGGCAGCTTCTGAAGATCGGACCAGACCACGTATCAATCACGCGCGGACGGCACGAAGTCAAGCATTCAGCTGATATGACACGATTTCGCAAGGTCGCGTTGCGTCATCGCCGGGGATGGCTGCAGGTCATCGCCGGCGCAGAGGGAAAACGACACAACCGCTGGATGGCGAAACGGTTCTACATACTTGCGTCTTTCGCGAAGAGACGCCCGCGTCCGATTTCCATGGCGGCGATCCCATGCGGCGCACGCAATTTGGGCAATGGGGCGATTCCGGACGCAGCTATTGGCGACACATCAGCTATCGGCTTGGCAATCCCAAGCTCGAGGACTTTGCCTGGAGCTGGACGGCCGATTCCGGCAGCTACCCCGACCAATATCAGCGCGAGCGCATAATCCAGATCCATGGCAATCATCCCGACCAAAAGCCCTGGCCAGACCACGGCTATTCGTCCTGGATTCAACGCCAAGACGGCAGCATCTACCTGGTAGATTACACCAATGCCGGCGATGTCGCCGACACGGCTCATCTGGTCGGGGTCAATATCGTACCAGACGATATCGCCTAGAGCCGTTTGCGTCTGCAAGGCTTCGTTGACGGGTACGACCTCCGCGCAAACGGTGTGGGTCCAACTGCAATTCCGAATACGACCACAATAATCACGATGCGAAGCTATTGCTCCAGCAGGCGAATTCTGTTTTTGACAAGTCAAAGTGGGGCGTCTATACTCGAAATTGTCGCGGGCCGATCGCGAAACCAAAGGTACTTTTGTGCGGAAAGCAACTGACAAGCCTAAGACAGCATCATTTGGCACATCGTTCGATTGTGAGAAAGAGAGGCATAGCTATAAGACCTAAATATATCAACACAAGCAAGTAGCTGCTCTATCGTGCTCACAATACGGTGAGCCATATTAAGAAAGGGAAAAGAAAATGATTCGCAAAATTCTTGCGGTAATGCTTAGTGTAGTGCTCGTTACGAGCGTTATGGGTCAAAGCGATGAGAAACCCTATGAAGGCACAACCCTTAACTTCCTTTACCTCGCTACCGCCTTTACTAACGGGCTTCAGGAACTGGAACCTGAATTCGAAGCGTTGACGGGAATCAGCGTTGAATTTGAATTGCTGGACGAAGAAGGTTCCGTGCGGAAGACCCAACTGGAATTGGCGAGTGGGGCCGGCAACTACGATGTCGTCGGCATACAGAGCGGAAATATTCCGCTTTACGCAGAAAATAGTTGGGTAACACCAGTTGAAAGCTTCTGGGGCACAGAAGTTTCGGACGCAGAGACCTTGAACGTGGATGACCTAATTGGTTCTACAATGGCTGCGATGGCCTACGATGGCGTTCAACAGTGCCTGCCCTTCTTTGCAGCGACGATCATTATGTACTATCAGATTGACATTTTTGAAGCGGCCGGCATCGAGAGTCCGCCGACAACCTATGACGAACTGCTGGAAATCGCCCCCTTGCTTCATACCGATGAAATTCCTCTGATCGCTCTACGAGGGAATCCACCTGCTGCGCATGGCAACATCTGGCACTACAATTCCTTCTTCCATGGTGAAGGCGCGAAGTTCTTTGTCGACTTCCCGAACGATCTGACACCTACCGTTAATTCGCCGGAAGCCATAAGAGCGCTTACCAACTTTGTAACCTTGAAGAACAACTACGGACCGGAGGGCGTTGCCGCATATCAATACCCCGATGTCACGCGGGCGATGCAACAAGGTACGGTTGTGATGGTCATGGAGGGGGCGCCATTAGCGGGACGTATCCTTGATCCCGAAGAGTCGAAAGTGTCCGGAAATCTCGGCTTCGCGGTCGTGCCAGGCGGCGCCGCTGGTCCCAAACCGTCATTCGCGGCGCATGGGATTTGCGTCACGGCCGATTCAGAGCATCAGGAAGCGGCTTACACCTTCCTCGAATGGGCGTTGAGCTTCGACACGATGAAGAAGATTTCCTTGGCTCTGCCACAGATTGCGGTGACTCGAGACAGCCTTTGGGAAGATCCCGACTTCATTGCGAAGTACGACTATAATTTCGGCGGCGGCTCCTTCCTGAAAGCCTTTCAAGATAGCCTCGCTGCCGCGCCAGCTGATTATTACCCGGCCTTCGCCGGATGGCCCTTGATGGGTGATATCTTGGGACAAGCGGTGCAAGAAGCCGAAATCGGAGCGCGAACGCCGGAAGACGCGCTCAACAATGCCAATGAGCTGATCACTCAGATGCTCGAAGACGAGGGATATCTGCCCTAAATCCAGTAGATAGTGGAATGGCTCTCGGACTGAAACAGGTACTCCGAGGGCCACTTTTTTGCGTGAATTTTCCGTAGCAGCCAGAATTCTTCAAGATCCAGAATAGAATGTAACACGACTATTGAGACCTTGGTCGAGAGGCGCGGCATGGCGTCGTATGAGCCGATTCCGCAACGGACATATTTGAAGTATCTCTCACCAACGATACTAGTGCTGTTGCTGCTTACCGTGCTTCCTGTGCTCTTCACGCTCTATATGAGTACCTCTTCGCTCTCTTTTGCCAGTCCAAGACCGGAACGGTTCATCGGCCTGCGGAACTATAGTCGGCTGCTGGATGATGCTCGATTTCTGCAGAGCATTCCGGTTAGCTTGCTCTTCATCGTCGCGCCTGTGGCCTTGCAAATGATTCTCGGTTTCTTTGCTGCCGTCATTATGAATGAACGGCTTCCCGGCATGAAGTGGCTGCGATACGTATTTGTAGCGCCGATGGTAATTCCGCCTATCGTGACCGGCTTGACTTGGCGCGTCCTGTTCACGCCAAAGTTGGGTAGCGTCAATTATTTCTTGAGTTTCATAGGCTTGGACGGTCCCAGTTGGTTAACAGATGCCAATTGGGCGCTCGTTGCCATCGTCATCGTCGCTGTTTGGGGTTGGACGCCATTCGTCGCGCTTATGTTTCTGGCAGCCATACAGTCCTTTCCTGATGAATTATACGAAGCCGCCGTTATCGATGGCGCGACCTGGATCCAATCTGTCAGGCACGTTACCGTGCCTTTGCTGAAACCGACTGTCACCTTTATCGGCATCCTGCGCACCATGGAAGCCCTTGGTATTTTCCCGATCATATATATTGTCACCGCCGGCGGACCGGCTGCGGCGACCGAAACCGTTAATTTCTACGCATTCGTAAGCGGATTCAGTTATCTGAAAGTCGGTTACGCCTCGGCAATAATCGTAGTTTATTTTTTTATGCTGTTGCTGATTATTGGTCCTACGATGCGTTTCCTGCTGCGAAACTTTCAAGTAGATTCATAGCTCATGAAGCGACGATCGAACATTACAACTCTAAGCCTCTACGTCATTGGTACCATCTTTGGGCTGGCGATCCTTGGCCCAATCGCATGGATATTGCTGCTCGCGCTCAAAAACGCCCTGGATGCCTTTGCCTATCCGCCGCTGATAATCTTTGAGCCCACGCTTGAGCATTTCATTGCGATCTTCCAGGATACGGAATTTCGTCTCGCTTTTGCCAACAGTGTCATTATCTCAACCGGGTCTGTCTCCCTTGCGATGATATTTGCGATACCCGCGACCTTTGCGATAACCATCATGAAAGGACGCGCGCGGCGCAATTCCCTATTGACCATCCTGCTCATCCGCATGGTGCCGGGCATGATTTATTTGCTACCCTACTTTGTGCTCTATTCTCGGCTCGAGTTACTGGATACACATATCGGCTTAATCCTCATCTATCTCATTTTTTGCGTGCCCTTGATCATATGGACACTTATTCCCGTGTGGGGAGCTGTTCCCCAAGAGTTGCGCGAATCCGGCATGATAGATGGCGCCAATCTGTGGCAAATTCTCATTAAGATAGAACTGCCGCTGGTTCGTATCGGCATTATCGCCTCCGGGATTGTCGCGTTCATTTTTGCCTGGAACGAATTCTTGTTTGCGCTGGTCATCACGCGGCGCAAAACTGTGACGCTGCCCGTCGTGATCACGCGATATATGGGGTACGAAGGCTATGAGTGGGGCAAGATATCGGCCGCCGCCATCGTCATTATGCTGCCCGTCATCGTTTTCGGATTTCTTATTCAGCGCTATATGATTACGGGACTGACAGCGGGCGCAGTCAAAGGCTGACCGGGTCGGCCAATTGCTCAATAGATTGCCAAGCGAGGAAAAGGGAATGCCATGGATGGAAAAAGACCAAACATACTTTGGATCTGCACCGACCAGCAGCGCTTTGATACCATCAGCGCTCTCAACAATTCGCAACTGAATACGCCTAATATCGATACGCTTGTCGCGACAGGTGTCGCATTCGAGCGCGCCTTCTGCCAAAGCCCCATCTGCACACCGAGCCGCGCCAGCTTCTTGACCGGCATGTATCCCAGCAGTGTTCACGCCTGCGGCAATGGCAACGAATATTGGGCGGAAGCCGCCCCATTGGTCACGGCGCTGCTGTCTGACGCTGGTTACGACTGTGCGCTATCCGGCAAACTTCACTTGGCGGGCGCCTACGGTCGCACTGAACCGCGCCCGAAAGATGATGGCTATCGGTTATTTCACTGGAGCCACGACCCGGAAGATCAGTGGGAAGAAGCACACGCCTACGCCGATTGGCTCGACTCCTTAGGTCATAACCTCGGTGAGATGCGCGAAAACCCACACGATATCCCGCCGGAGCTGCATCAGACGACTTGGTGTAGCGATCGCGCGATTGACTTCATCGAAGCTGATCACGGTGGGAAACCCTGGCTGATGAGCGTCAATATCTTTGATCCCCACGAGCCCTTTGATCCGCCGCAGCAATATCTGGACCGCTTTGATGTTGAATCGCTTTCCGGTCCCAAGTTCCGTGAAAGCGACCTGGAATCGCAAGCGAAACTTAGCGAGATCGACTTTCAGCACCCTTGCCGCAGACCGGAGGAATTCAATGCCAAGTGGATTCAGGCGGCTTATTACGCCATGATTGAGCTAATCGACGACAACGTGGGACGGATGCTGGAATCTCTGGAACGCAGTGGACAGCGTGACAATACAATTGTCATTTTCATGAGCGATCATGGTGAAACGCTCGGCGACCATGGTTTACTACTGAAAGGCTGTCGCTTCTACGAGGGTTTGGTCCGGGTACCGCTGATTATTTCCTGGCCCGGTCAATTTCTGGAAGGCGCGCGACGCGGGGCCCTGGTCGAATTGCTGGATATCGCGCCGACCTTGCTTGAGCTGGCGGGCGTGTCGATTCCAAAGCGAATGCAAGGCAAGTCCCTGCGCAAGCTGCTCGCCGACAATGAGGCAGAAGATCATCATCGAGACTCAGTGCGCTGCGAATACTACAGCGCGATCAACCCAAACTTTGCCGAAACCTATAACGGAACTTTCGCGACGATGATCCGCGACGAGCGCTACAAGCTGGTTGTCTATCACGGGCACGGGCTGGGCGAACTCTTCGACTTGGAAGCAGATCCGGATGAATTCGACAATTTATGGGATGACCCGGCATTGACTGGGACCAAACTCGATTTGATGCAGCGCAGCTTTGATGGGCTTGCGTTGGCCACCGATACCGGCGCGGAGCAAATCACCTGGTTTTGACTGGGGCGCACAATTGCAAGCAGAATTCGCTCCAAGCGCTCCGCCACGTATATCGCTAAATCAAAGCGCCGATTGCCTTCGTGCTCTGCATGGTCCTAGCGTGCTCGTCGATGATGATTTGCGTAATCTTCGCGGCAAGATCAACCATGTCAGTCTCGGGATTGGCCTCAATCACGGTAGCGATCCAATCCGCGGGTATAACATCGACGCCGCGATAAGCTCCGATCAAGGCGCCGGCCACGCTCGCGTAGCTGTCGTTGTCACGGGCATACATCGTACAAGCGATGAGCGACTGTTTGAAATCCGCCTGGCAATGGACAAACATCGCCAATGGAACAACAAGGGTGTGCGTCGCTTCAGAAAAGAGATGGCCCCATTCGAGCGTCTCATATAGTCGCTGCTGCACTTCGACATAATTGCTCGACGACTTCGCAATTTCGATACTCTTGTCTAGGAAGTCCAGATTGGGGTCGTATTTCCATTCCAGATCGCCCCAGCGCGGTCCTTCGCGGCGGCGGGCGAAGGCGACATGCGTTTCTCGCGTGGCAGCTACGATACTGTCGATCGTTGCCGCCGGATTCATGGCCTCGGCAACGGCCGCGACCATCATGGCGGATGCAGTCTTGGCATAACCATCGGTCAGAAACGCCAGGTCAAAACCGGCTTGGTAGGCAGCATGTGGACGGCAAGCAGCGATTAAACCGATCGGCGAATTGCTCATGATCGCACCGTTGGTCGGTTCACCACTATAAATGACTTTGTCGCGGCCCCAAATCGCTTTTAGATAATACTCTTCGATCAGTCCTTCGTGCATTTCGTCCGGCGCGTGATGATAAGCGCGAGCCAGCACATGACCTAATTCGCCCGCGCGGCATGCCATCCGCCTCGATGATCGCCTGACACAGCACGTGTTTAACGCGTGTATCATCGGTGTAGGCGCCGGCAGCCTTGTGAAAATGGGCATGATATCCAATATCGCGCTCGTAAGGCATCAAGCGGTTGATCTCACCATAAGTTCCGCAATGAATGGATGGGGGCTTAGTAATAATTTCTGTGGAATAGGCTGACATTGGCTTATACTTAATCCTGCTATCCGCACAGACTCTAAGAATCAAGAAACGCAATCAAAACCAGTTGATTGCGTTTCTTGTCGTTGTCCGGTAACATATAGTCTGCCCTTTGCGGGCAGTAATTCGGGATTCCCCGTGACATTCGGTTCTGAGCCTAATGTGTCACGGGGAATTGCCCAACATGGGAAAACGCAACGTTTCCCATGTTTATTGTAGCGTACATCGCTTTGCCGATCCAAGTAATGGGGGTTCTGTTCTCATAAATATAGATTGAAAGGCACATCGAGATGTTTCGCACGCTGTTGTTTGTTGTTCTATTACTGTGCTACACCGCGCCACTCCGGGCGCAGGAGGGAAGGGAGGCGGATGAGTACAGGTATTTGCGGGAATGCACCGGTCCCGAGCTGATACATTTTGATGCGTCGCCCTCTCCCGATCCTTTTGATATGATAATGGACAGCGGCGACGCTGTCCGAGCGCTTTACCAGATGGATAGGGAAAGGGTGGAGTTCCCTCAAAAGCGGCGGGAATTCCATGATGCTTTATACCTCTCCTACCACTACATGCTTCGGAGAGTGCCGCCATGCCGAGAATGGGTTGAATTGTACATAACCTGGCACGACTGGATGACCCGCATGGAGATCGGGCTGTATGGGATCCGCGTTGAGATCGATCAGACCTACCAAAGGTACAACAACGCCTTGGATGACTTCATCCAGCGGCTTTCGGGACGGATTCCTAGAAGCACGTAGTTGGTTAATAAGCTCGTCGAAAGGATGCTATAATGTCAGATAATGATGTTGAGCGCAACGAAACGGAAGATACGATGCAATCGCAAGCTCTGAGCAAATTGGCTATTGCCGATGCGCTGTCCCGCGCAGATTATGCCCTAAGCAAGTCGTCAAATATCCGCGAGCCCGAACTGAGAGCACTGTACTACGGGCGAATCGAAACGTGGGAGTATGCGCACCTGTTCGGGTGCGACATGGCGATCGCGAAGCGCGTGTGGACGAACGCTGTTCAACATGGCCAACTCAACTCGCCAGGAGCGGTCAAGTTGCTTGACCAGTGTCTCCCGTCACCAACTCCGAGTAAGTAACCCAAATGCCCCGCGATCGCGGGGCATTACGCTAACCCTAAGCCGTCACCGCGCCCTGAATAAGCTCATCGAAAGCGTTGCCGCTCTTCCGATGGTTGTACTTCCATGAAGCCTCGGCCACGAAGAGCGGCATCCAGCGTTCGGTGTAGTGGTGGTGTGTCCCGTACCACGCGCGCTTGAGCAAACCGAAGAATCCCTCGACAGTATTGGTATGTACCGGACCGGCGACGAACTGCACGCTGTGGTTGATTGCCACACCTGGCACGAGACCGCGCGCCGCTTTATAGACCTGCGCTTCATCCGAGATAAGGAACGTGTTCTCGACATTGATGCGCCTGCGCAGGAACTTGATAACTGCATTGCCAGTCACTTCCGGCGTCACCTCGGCTAAGACATCGCCGCCACGCTCTACAGCAGCCAGCACAGGCGTCTTGTCATGTACGCCTTGGCCGCCCGGCGGATCGTCTTCCCGCTTGTTAGGCTTGCGCTTCTTGCCGCCAATGTACGTTTCGTCCGCTTCGACAATGCCCTGCAGGGTGATCGTCTGTTGACGGCGCCCCATCTCCGCCCGGATACGTTGCTGCATGTACCATGCGGAGCTTTGGTTCATCCGCAAGTCCCGCGCCAGTTGGTAACTCGATACCGATTTCTTGGCATTCACCATGATAGCGATCGCCAGGAACCACTTTTGCAAGGGTATCTTCGTGCCTTGAAACATCGTCCCTGCTAGAACGTTGAAGCTGACGCGGCAGTTATGGCAGTTCCAGCGACCGACACGCTTGCCGTCCCGTTTCTTGGCAACATCCTCGCTGCCGCACTTCGGGCAAAACGCGCCATCAATGAAGCGCAGAGCTTCGAGATGTGCAAGGCAAGTCTCACGTGTCGGGAATAGGGTCATTACATTAACTAGTTGCATAATTGCTCCTTTCTTGTACCCTAATTATGGTACGGCTTGTACTTTGTTGTCAAGCCCCCATCCATTCATTGCGATAAGTTCCGCGCAATTTCTCCGGCGTCCATTCCCTGCCCTCGACAGGACCACCCAGCGCATCACCGATGGCACCGCCGATCAAGCACCCATAAACTTTCTTGAATAATGCTGTATCGCGGACGCGTTCCATCTCTATTTCCAATTCCTTTTCGAATTAAAACGGCCGGTATCCCGGACCGGATTACACACCGATCCGGGGTAATTTGCGGATACTACTGTGCTTGTTCGATCAAGGCGGACGCTGGCCGTCGAAATGGACCGTAGCTTGACGCTTAGCTCAGTTGAATGCTGTAAGGGCTTGGCGGTTCAGGGAGCGCTGTTAGATTCGAGTGCCGCAGCATCGGCGGCGCAGACTTCCGCCTCGTCTTCGGGGTTATCTTTGTCTTCCCAACTGATGATCCAGATGCAGGCGCCGGCTACCAGTACCGTGGCGACAATCAGCGCGACCCATTGCGAGGGAAGAAGCCCGACATTGCGCGCTGTCATGTACGAGCAAGGCGACCATGCCGCCGCCAAGCACGACCCAGGCGCTGATGCGGGGGTGCTGCACTACTCACTTAACTGCAGGAATGTTTTCCATATCTCGAGATTCCTAACTGGCTGCTTCGTCAACCAGTATAGTCCGATTCGTTCAGCGAGGACAAGTGGCTTATTCCACGCAATGATGAGCGGACTAGGAGCGAGCTGGAAACGGAGCCAACCCGATGGCAGCCTTGGGCTGGCTCCAATTCATTACTATGAACAGCGACTTAGGGATTCTGCGTTATGTTCCCTTCAATGTTGCCATGGTCGTCTTTCTTTTTCGCAGACAAGGTGAGCACGTAGGCGCCTACATTCGGCGGCTGGAAGGTAAAGGAGTTCTGGTTGCGCCTGCTTGTGAAGCTGGCAATTGTCGTTCCCACCGGTGTGCTTGAATTGTTATCCGATGGGATCTGTTCCATGGGCACGTCATTCTTTTCCGCCCAGTCGAATTTGTACAGGTCATCATAGTAGGTGCTTATTGTGGCCACCACCTTCCGCACCGCTAGATCGGTAAAGGTGACCGTATAGCTCTTATTAATGCTGGTAGCCTCGCTGTAACCCAGATAAAAGAGCAAACCATCCATATCGGGCTTAATCGACTGCATTGATACCGTCTTTGGCCGCTTGTGAATCTGCACGTCGAATGATTCGCCGAGAGCGTAGAATTCACCTTGATCGCTCGTGGGCCACCATCTGCCATAATCAGTATTGTTCCACAAGTCCTCATAAGTCGGCACGAAATTCAACTCCGCCGACTCGCATGAGGTGGTAGCGCCGGTCACCGCCACCACCTTGTAGCGATACCCTTGTCCAATGGTGTCGACGGATGTGTCGGACCAGTTCTTGTTTGTTAGGCCGGTGGCGACTTCAGTCAATGAATCCAGCCCCACCCGCTGACGCAGAACGGTGTAGGAATCTGGACTGCTTCCACTTGCGTTGTCCCACCGAATCCTTAGATATGAATCAGTGATCCTGTGCACCCTGAGATTCTCCGGCGTGCTGGCGGTGTCGCAAGTTTGGGCAAGCAAGGGGTTTGTCACGCCAAGAAACAGCAGCAAACAGAGGGCGGAAAAGACAAGACGTACGCGACCAAAGTTTAACCAATTGCATCGAACGATCATTCGTAACTCCTTAAGCAGAATCAACAAGATTTTAGACCCGCGCATACTTATACAATTATTAAGTTTATTGTACAATGGTTATTGTATTGGAACGTAATATAAACTTTTATTTCTTTTAGGGAGAAGAAAATGAAACACACTATTAAGCTATCGCTCTTTGTCTTTCTTACCGTGGCTATGCTGGGTATCGCTGTTGCACCTGGTATCGCGCAGGACTATGGCGGCGGCACGATTACCTGGGGCGTAAAAACCGAGGCGACGGGCATAGACGTCCAGACCAATGGTAATTCTCCATCAAGACAGCTCTTTAATTTTGTCTATGAGCAACTGGTCGATTTGGATGAAGATCTCAATGTTGTGCCGGGATTGGCTACATCATGGGAACAAATCGATGATACAACCTACCGCTTCAATCTGCGGCAAGGGGTACGTTTCTCCAATGGGCGCGAGATGACAGCCGACGATGTCGTCACCTCGTTTGAGCGCATCATCGATCCGGAACTTGGTTCCTACATTCTAAATACTGTTCCGCTACAGAGTGTGACCAAAGTGGACGACTATACGGTTGAGATCGGGATCGCCTCGCCCTTTGGCGCATTCTTAAGTGCCATAACTACAGAAGCCGCTTCGATCATCGCTGGGCAGGAATATCTGGAAGGCACGTTCGACCCGACCGTCGAAATGCTCGGCACCGGTCCGTTCGTGCTGGAAGAGCACCTGCCGGACGAATCATGGACTTTTGTTCGTAATCCGCATCACTGGCGCGAAGGTCTACCGAAGGCGGATCGCGGCGTCGTCCTGATCATTCCTGAGGATGCCACCATGTTGGCTGCCCTGCGTGATGGCCGGATAAATATCGCGCGAATCGAGAGCTACGATGCACTGGATGTGTTGGCGGATACCCCAAATGTCGAATCTAATGTGCAAGCGATCACACATTATTGGACCCTGCATTTGAATTCGGTCTATCCGGAGTCCCCTTTTATGGACCCACGGGTTCGGCAAGCGATCAATCTCGCCATCGACAGGCAACAGGTCTCTGACCTTGTCTTTGCTGGACATGAGCGGATTGCGATGCCGGCGGTCAGCACTGCCGAGCCCTGCGATATCTCGCAGAACCCGCTGGCTCAACACGATCCCGATCTGGCGCGGGCGTTGATCCAGGAGGCAGGTGCTGAAGGGCTCACATTTACCTTGGTTGGTCGCGGTCCGAGTACCCCAATTGCCGAGGTCGTTCAAGCGCAACTGGCGGCGGTTGGGCTGAATCCACAGATTGAAGTCTGGGACTTCGCCGAAGGGATCCAACGAATCTACGGCGGTTTTTCGGCAGAAAGTGGTGTGATGAATTCGTCGGCGCAGCTCTCGGCCACCGCGCGGGAATAGCCAGCCGGGCTCGAACTGCCAACAAAAGCCCCGCTGTTGTGTTTCCGGGTCGTCGCCCATAGTGAGCTGGAACGCGACTTGTGCAAGTTCATCCCAGATCCATCTGATTTCCCATTCGAGCGATGGCGCTTTAATGCCGACGTCCTCGAGAGTGGAGTTCCTGCACAGTTGATATATGCAGTTCCCAATTCAGCGGATTTGCGATTCGCAAGCAATTGCAATATGATTTAGTTATCAAGTGCGCTGATACAAGGAAGCCCGTTGAATGATTTGTCCATGAAGCGACTGGAGTGCCAATGAAGAACACAAACCATTTGTAATTCCTCAAATGGTTCAACATATTTCTTTTAGGGAGAAGAAAATGAAACACACTTTTAAGTTTACGTTCCTTGCCTTTCTTGTTGTGGCCTTGCTGGGTATCACCCTTGTACCGGTTGTTGCGCAAGATTCTGGCGGCGGCACAATAATCTGGGGTGTAAAGACCGAGGCGACGGGCATAGACGTCCAGACCAATGGTAATTCTCCATCAAGACAGCTCTTTAATTTTGTCTATGAGCAACTGGTCGATTTGGATGAAGATCTCAATGTGGTACCGGGGTTGGCAGAATCCTGGGAACAAGTCGACGATACGACCTACCGCTTCCATCTGCGGCAGGGGGTACACTTTTCCAATGGGCGCGAGATGACAGCCGACGATGTCGTCACCTCGTTTGAGCGCATCATCGATCCGGAACTTGGTTCCTACATTCTAAATACTGTTCCGCTACAGAGTGTGACCAAAGTGGACGACTATACGGTTGAGATCGGGATCGCCTCGCCCTTTGGCGCATTCTTAAGTGCCATAACTACAGAAGCCGCTTCGATCATCGCTGGGCAGGAATATCTGGAAGGCACGTTCGACCCGACCGTCGAAATGCTCGGCACCGGTCCGTTCGTGCTGGAAGAGCACCTGCCGGACGAATCATGGACTTTTGTTCGTAATCCGCATCACTGGCGCGAAGGTCTACCGAAGGCGGATCGCGTCGTCGTCCTGATCATTCCTGAGGATGCCACCATGTTGGCTGCCCTGCGTGATGGCCGGATAAATATCGCGCGAATCGAGAGCTACGATGCACTGGATGTGTTGGCGGATATCCCGGATGTCCATGCAGAGGTGCAAGCGATCACACATTATTGGACGCTGCATTTGAATTCGGTTTATCCTGATTCACCCTTTGCGGACCCACGGATTCGGCAGGCGATCAATCTCGCCATCGACAGGCAACAGGTCTCTGACCTTGTCTTTGCTGGGCATGAGCGGATTGCGATGCCGGCGGTCAGCACTGCCGAGCCCTGCGATATCTCGCAGAACCCGCTGGCTCAACACGATCCCGATCTGGCGCGTGAGTTGATCCAGGAGGCCGGTGCTGAGGGGCTCACGTTTACCTTGGTTGGTCGCGGTCCGAGCACTCCAGTTGCAGAGGTGGTTCAAGCGCAACTGGCGGCAGTTGGGTTGAATCCACAGATTGAAGTCTGGGACTTCGCCGAAGGAATTCAACGGATCTACGGCGGCTTTTCGGCAGACAAGCCGGGTGAGCCCGTAGCTAGCTTCGGCTTTAATTCGAGCAAATCCGCACCGATCTTTGGCTACCAGAACTGGGCTGCCAACTGGATGACCGGCGTATCAACTTTGGCGGCGGATCAAGACTATCGCGACTTGGTTGCACAAGCCAACACCATGAATTCGGGTCCCGAGCGTTCGGCAATATTCCAAAGCATGTGCGAGATGATTTATGAAAATGCGAGCCACTTGCCCATCGTCACCAAGGGACATATCATCGCCCATCGAACAGACCTGGTTAGTGTCAGAATCCAACCAGTGGAGGCCGGTGGCGGTGACTTCCTCCGCTTCGCAAGCGAGTTTACCGTGCACAATCCGGAGTAATTCCGAGTAAAATCGGCATCAATGAGCATTGGTGGAGTTAGAAAGATTTGACCACCATAGGTAGGGGCGGCCTAGGCACTACGGTCGTCTCTACTTCAAGGTAATGCTCTGCGCACCACTAAAATTGAGTTGGCTCTAATGGGTTATTTGCGCTTACTACGTTTTGCTTTGGAGCGTCTCGCTAGCGCGATAGTGACACTCCTCGGGGTATCCATACTCGTCTTTACCGCGATCCATCTGATTCCGGGAAGTTATGAAGCGGTAATGCTCGGACCACAAGCGCCGGAAGCAGCTCGCGAAAGGCTACGAGAGAAATACGGGCTTGATGATCCATTGCCGCAGCAATATATGCGCTGGCTGCTGGCGCTGCTCGGCGGCGATATGGGTATCGCTCTCTGTCGCAGTCAGCAGAGCATTGGGCAGCAGGCCTGTGAGAACGCCGATCAAACGGCGATCATCGCCGAGTTTGCCCGCCGGGCACCAGCGACGATTCAGTTGGCGTTTATGGCAGCCGGAGTCGCAAACGTAGTTGGCATTCCGCTGGGCATCCTCGCCGGGCTCAGCGCTCGTTCTCGCTTGGTGCGTGCATCGAGCCGGGCCATCAGCGCGTTTGGGATGGGGATTCCGAGTTTTGTGCTGGGGACTTTGTTTGTCTATCTGTTCTCGGTCTATGACCTGGGACTCACGGTAGGCGGCTATGTGCCACTATCTGAAGATCCAGCGACGAATTTGCGTGCGATGGTTCTGCCGGCGATTACATTGAGCGTTTTCGGAACGGCCTTGTTCGCCCGCACGACGCGGGATGCGGTGCTTACTGTGCTGGCCGAACCGTTTATCATGGCTGCCGTCGCCCGGGGCGAGACGCCAGGGCAGATCGTGCGGCGTCACGTGTTGCGCAATGCCGCCATTCCTGTCGTCACCGTCAGCGCTGTAAATATGGGCTATTTGCTAGGCGGCGCGGCGATTGCCGAGCTGCTGTTCTCGATACCCGGATTCGGCTGGTATGTCCTAGCTGCGATCCAAAAACGCGATTACGCGGTGGTACAGGCCGGGGTCCTGTTGGCAGCGGTAGCCTTCGTCGGGGTCAATCTACTGGCCGATTTTGCTTACGCCATCATTGACCCGCGCACCATTCGGCGTGGGAGAGGGTAAGCAGGTGATGAGAATCCCTTTCAGTGGTGATTTTCTTTCTCGGCTGGCGGTCGTCCTGTTGTTGACTCTGCTGCTGCTGGGCTTCGTCGGGCCCAGGCTACCCGTCGGCGACCCAACCACGATCGCATTCGGACCCCGGCTGGCGCCGCCTGGGACCGGTTGGCTGATGGGAACTGACAACCTCGGACGCACGATGCTCCCGCGTGTTTTGCAGGGTATCCGATTTACCTTCGTTTTGGCGACAACTCCAGTGCTCATCACGTCAGCCCTCGCCATAGTGATCGGGATGCTGGCCGGATATCTTGGCGGCTGGTTCGACGAACTCGTTGCTCGCGGGGCTGATGTACTGTTTTCCTTCCCGTCGCTTCTGCTGGGGCTGATATTGGTGGCCATTATGGGCCCGGGAGTGCGGGGCATTACGGCTGCCATCATCCTGATTACCTTGCCGCTCATGGCACGTGTCGTGCGAGCGACGACGCTCACAGTTGCCAGTCTCGACTATGTTGCCGCTTCCCGCGTAAGTGGCGCGTCGCTTGCCCGTCTGCTATTGGTGCATCTGTTGCCCAACATCGCCGGCGCTGTGGTCGTCCAGGCGACATTTACCATTTCGGTGTCGATGCTCATCGAGAGCGGCTTAAGTTTCCTTGGTATCGGCGTGCAACCTCCTGCTGCTTCTCTGGGATCACTGGTACGCAATGGCAGCATATATTTGGTACAAGCGCCCTGGTTGGCACTTGCGCCGGGGTTCTTCTTGGCTATTGCCATCTTTTCCGTCAACTTGCTGGGTGACGGCCTACGGGATCAGCTAGATCCCTTGGAGGCGCGTCTACTTAAATGAAAACCCTATTAGAAGTTGACCGACTAGCCGTCGAATATGAAACCGAGCAAGGACCGTTACGGGCGCTGGATGGCGCTGCACTGACGATCGCAACTGGTCAAACTGTTGGTATTGTCGGGGAGAGCGGCTCTGGCAAGAGCACGCTGGCATTGGCCATCGGCCGCATATTGCCATCATACTCCAGTCGCGCTGCAGGTGACATCCTGTTCGAAGGACAATCCGTTTTCGCTTACAGTGATAGCGAATTGCGCACTTTTCGCCGGAACGAATTGGGTTTTATTTTTCAAAACCCCATGACAGCTCTTGATCCGACAATGCGCGTGAAACACCAGTTAGCCCATGTTCTCGACACAAAATCCTCGGATGCGGAGATCGGGTCACACCTGGATCGGGTCGGCCTCAAAGATGTAGAGCGCGTCGCCAAACGATTCCCGCATGAATTGTCGGGAGGGATGGCGCAACGGGTCGTCATTGCCATGGCTATCGCTCGTGGACCGCGAATTCTGATTGCCGATGAGCCCACATCGTCGCTCGATAGCACCATACGCGACCAGATTCTGGAACTATTATTTTCGCTGCCCGCCAAAACCGGCGCTTCGCTACTCTTATTCACGCACGACCTGCGTTCTGTTGCCAAGTATTGTGATCGAGTGGCAGTAATGTATGGTGGTACCGTGGTCGAGGACGGCCTGGGAGGCAGGATCTTTTCCCATCCCCTTCATCCCTATACCGACGCGCTTGTCAAAGCTGCGCCCGGAACCGAGCAAATCGGAGGGCAGATAGAAGCCATTCCAGGGCGGCCGCCCATTCTGCGAGAACGCAGTGAGCAGTGCCCATTTGCGCCGCGTTGTCGCTGGGCTGTTGATGTCTGCAGGGACCAGCGACCACAGCCACAAATTCTTGATGGCCGTCATGTGTCTTGTCACCGCGCAGAGGAGATACTCACACGAGCCGCTGCCGCGCCCGGCAATGGAGATATTTACGATGTCTGAGGTCGCCATCAGCTTACGGACAATTGGAAAAACCTTCTCATCGGGACCGCCCTGGGCTCGCGAACATGTGCACGCGGTGCGTACTGTTGATCTGGATATCCACCAGCGGGAGACCGTCGGACTGGTGGGAGAGTCAGGCTCTGGCAAGACGACCTTGGGGCGTTTAAGTTTGGGCATGGAAAGTCCCACGCGCGGCAAAGTCCTTATTGATGGTTCCCCCTTTGATGGTCACCGAGGACGGCTGCGTGGACGTCTGCAAATCGTTGGGCAGCATCCGGAGTGGGCTCTCAACCCCCGTCTGCGCGTCGCCACATCCGTAGCGGAGCCTATGGCAATCATGGGTATAGGAACGCGTGCGGAGCGCCGGGCTCGGGTTGGCGAGATGCTTGAACTCGTGGGATTGGAGTCGTCGCTTTCTCGCCGCTATCCTCATCAGCTTTCCGGGGGGCAGCGTCAGCGCGTGGCTATCGCCCGCTCGCTCATAACAGATCCGAGCTTTATCGTCTTCGATGAGGTCGTAAGCGCGCTTGATGTGTCAGTTCAGGCGCAGATTCTCAATCTGATCAAGAATATCCAGCTCAAGCAAGGTTTTGCAGCCTTGTTCATTTCCCACGATTTGGCGGCGGTGCGTTATGTTTCTCACCGCGTGGCCGTGATGTTGAACGGCGACATTCTGGAAATTGCCCCATCGGAACTCTTTTATAGTCGCCCCAAGCATCCCTATTCGCGACAGTTGCAAGCAGCGATCACCTGAAGCTTAAACACAATAGTCGAGTATTGGAGGCAAAATGAGAGCCAAAGTAAACGGAACCGAACTTTTCTTTGATACGGTGGGGTCTCAGCTTACTCCAGTCGGTGCCAAGATGGTTGAGAGGCCCGTCTGCTTCGTATTGCACGGGGGGCCTTTGATCGACCTGGGCTACCTGAGACCCTGGATGGATGATCTGGCAGAGGTCATGCAACTGGTATACGTAGATTATCGAGGGACCGGTCGTTCGCAGCGTATGCCACCAGAGAGCTACACCCTGGAAAATACAATTGATGATCTTGAAGCGCTGCGACTGCACCTCGGTCTTGAACGCATTGCTGTTTTAGGCCACTCGCACGGCGGTATCTTGGCAATGCCGTACGCCCTGAAATACCCCGAAAGTGTCTCTCACCTGCTGCTGGTGGCTACAACACCATTCACCGGTCCTGAGCATGAGGCGCTGAGTGAGGCCAATCAACAGGCATTGGCTGCCGAAAGACCGGAACTTGCCCCGCTTCTAGATGAACTCACGGAGAAAAGTTTTAAGAAACCGAAAACCGAAGAGGAACACAGAGCGCGTTTCCATCAGACCTTTCGCTTGTATTTTCACAAGTTTGATCCACAGATCATCCATGATGTAGCGGAGCGCACCATATTCTCGACTGAGAAACTGCGTTATTGGCTTGAACACGAGGTGCACAAATACGATGTGCGTCCCAGGCTGCACGAAATATCGGCTCCTACCTTGATTATGGCGGGGAGATTTGACTGGCGAACCACAATTAAACATGCCGAGATTATCAAAGATGGCATACGCGGATCGGAACTCGTGATTTTTGAAGAAAGCGGTCACCAGCTCTTTGTCGAGGAACAGGATAAGTTTCTGTCCTCCATAAGGGACTTCATACGGAAGCATTCTTGATTTCGCCAGCAGCGCGCAATGCCTGCTCGCCAAGGCTCTACGTATGAACAGGCAAATCGCGTTTGCCATGATCTGCTTGAATCCAGTTGCCGGTAACAAAGCTGCACAATAAAGCGAGAAGGGTTGACGTTTCGCTTTGTCTCAACCTTTTCCAATCGACGAATATGCTCTGGCTTTACCGATTCCCTAGCCCATGCTCTGGCCAGCGGCTCGGTATACGCATTTCCACCGGCGGTAGTGGTGGCAGTGCTTTATGCGGCTCCAATTGATACCAATACGCCACGCTGGAATTCTCGTTGCTAAGGTTATTTGCGTGGCCATATTCGATTGATAAGCGCAGCGACTTGGTAACGTGAGTGGGATCTTCAAGGTGACAGCCAATCAGGCACCATTTTCGGAAGTGCTCCTGCACTATGAGGAGCGCGCAGTCGAGGCGGAGAAAAAGATGGAACAGACCCGTCAGCGCTCCCTCGGAAACATCGAACAGGCAACTAAGATCCGCGAGTCCTTCAGATAGCGCATCAGCACTGTCAACAAAAGGCAGGTCGCCTGCGCAAGCGCGTTTGCCGTCGCGATACATACAAGGGCTAAACGCAAAAGACCTCGTCATTGCTGACGAGGTCTTTCCGACTATGGTAGCCCCTACGGGACTCGAACCCGTGTCTCCACCTTGAAAGGGTGGCATCCTGGGCCTCTAGACGAAGGGGCCCTTACCAACACAATAAAGTACAAGCCATAAGCGCCAAAGTCAAGGTCCGTTCGACTCTAGTTCTGACACGCAGCCGGACAAAGGCCTGATGAACTTGCTGAAACGCTGCTGGTCACCCGGCCGCATAAGCCCGAGGTTCTCGCGATAGCCAACTAGCTTGGCGATCTGGTCAGGCGGGATAGCTTTGAGCGAATCCCCCACTTGCAGCGCCATGTGTAAGATTCTTGCGCAATGTTCAAGGCATTCAAGCATCAGGTATGCGTCCCAGAGCGACTTTGCGACCGTCAGCGAACCATGATTGGAGAGCATAATCGCGTCATTTTCGCAGATTAATCCGCTGATGGCATCGCGATTCTCTTGGCTTGACGGCGTTGAATAAGGCGCCGTCGGGACTAAGCCGAGCAAAACGACCGCTTCGGGAATGACACACTGCTGGAAATCGTAACCGACCAGGGTCAGCGCAATCGCTGTAGGTGGATGCGCGTGCACGACGCCTCGCACATCGTCGCGCTGAAGATAGCATTCGAGATGCATGGGGCTTTCCGAGGTAGGCCGCAACTGCGCATTGCCGTCGATCCGCTCGTCTCTTCTGTCGCCATCCAAATTGACGATCAACAGTTGTTCCGGTTCCAGAAAACCGAGCGACAAACCACTGGGGCTGAGCAAAACGCGATCTTGATCAAGCCGGGCGCTTATGTTTCCACCGGCACCGTCAACCAAGCCGTTTTGGACCATCAGTCGACCGACGCGGCAAAGCGAATCGCGCATCTTTCTTTCGCTACTATTCATCGATACTTTCCTGAGTTGATTGGATATTCTAAAGATCAGCAGATATGCCGACTTTGCCTATTCGCCGTAAGAAGACGTGCGCTTCTGCTGCGAAACCGCCGGCAAATCTTCAACTGTTGGATCGCCAGATTGATCGCCATACAGTTCCACCCAGAGGGCTTCCAGTGTCTCGTGCGAGAATTCCACGAAATTGCAGACATCGCATATATACGCGAGCATGTTGGGTACCGCCAAGAGTTGCCCCTGGTGTATTTCGGTAAATATCGTCTCGCGCGGTAAACAACGCCCGACTGTGCATCGTGGACAAGCATAACCCTGCGTCTTTGAATCCATCATTTCGTATCTCTAATTCGGTATGATTCCGATAGTTGCCAGAGGCCAGTAGCGAAAAACAACTTGACCGACAATCTTGTTAATTGGCACTGCGCCGAAACGGCGGGAGTCCCTGCTATTGTTGCGGTTGTCGCCCATCATGAAGTACTCGTCTTGTCCAAGAACCCAGCGTTGGTCAGCGCAACGCATAGTCCCGCAAGTTTCCTTAATATAGGCCTCTGTCAAGGCCTCTCCATCAACATATATCTGCTGGTCGCGCAATTCCACCGTTTCGCCCGGCAACCCAACCACACGCTTGATGAGCATGATTCCACGTTCCGCTTCGCTGGGAACCAAGGAGTTGAATACCAGAATATCGCCCCGCTCTGGCGAACCAACCAGATAATGTATCCGGCTGACAACCAAGCGATCATCCCCGTAAAACGTGGGCTCCATGCTGTGTCCATCCACAAGCGATCGGGGAATCGCCAAGTCAAAGAGTACAGTAACAGCGATGACAAAAACCACGGTACCGACGATCTCCCGAAGCAAGCCGGGCAACAGGAGCGGTGGACGCGCCAACTGTCCTGTATGACTTCTTAGCATCGTCTTTTCGCTATAGCCAATGTTGTCATCATTGCTGTCCCAAACATCGTGAGTTCTGCGTTCTTCATCCGATTATATGTGCCTCGTTGAGCCACCGCAATACAAAGTGCCATATCGTTCTTCGCAGACTTAAGTTTAGCTAATCAATCGCGTCCAGCGCATCGTCCTTTCGGGTTCTCGCCGAAGTGAAGGCTCTACGTTCGTCACGAGCGCGAAAGCTCATACGAAGCGGCGTGCCTTCAAATTGGTAGGCTTGACGGAATTGATTGTCCAGGTATCGCTTGTAGGTAAAATGCACCTGCGATGGGTCATTGACGTGAAAGAGAAACAGCGGCGGATCGGTTCGTACCTGAGATGCGTAGAAGAACTTGAGCCGCTTGGTCCCTTTGCCGTGCGGAGGGTGCTTTTCAATCGCGTCGCGCAGCAAGCGGTTGACATCGGAAGTAGGGATTCTGAGGAAGCGTGCTTCCCAAACGCCATTGGCAACCTCCAGCACTTGATGCACGCGTTGACCTTCCAGCGCGCTAATAAAGACAATCGGCGCATAGCGTACAAAATGAAGTCGATCGCGGATACTGTCGATGAAGGTGTTCATGGTGAATGCGTCTCTATCGACGGCGTCCCATTTGTTGACAACGATGACCAGGCTCTTATATTCCTCGATGATATAACCGGCTATATGTTCGTCCTGTTCTGTCACCCCAAGATTCGCGTCAATGACCAATAGCGCCAAGTCCGCACGGCCAATCGCCTTCATCGCTCGGATGACGCTGAACTTTTCTACTCCTGCTTGAATGCGTCCTCGGCGGCGAATGCCGGCTGTATCAATCAGGGTGATTGTTTCGCCATACCAGGTAATATCCGTGTCGATGGCGTCGCGTGTCGTGCCCGCAACCTCGCTTACAATAACGCGGTCGTCGCCTATCAGCTTGTTCACCAGCGTACTTTTGCCCGCGTTTGGACGACCTACAATGGCGATCTTGAGATGCTCATCCTCTGATTCTTCTTCATCCGAACTGAGTGAACGCGCATGAAGTTCGAGCACAACTTCATCGAGCAAGTCACCCACGCCGTAGCCGTGTATCGCGCTGATGCCCACCACAACGGACAAACCCAGAATATAAAAATCATAAGCGCCATGCGCATGCTTTTGGTCGTCGATCTTGTTTGCGGCAACAAGTACCGGCTTGTCCGTCCGTCGCAAGATCTCCGCTATGGCTTCGTCAGCGGCCGTCGCCCCGGATTGCGCGTCTACGACCAGGATGATGAGATCAGCTCCGTCGATGGCGATCATCGCTTGTTCGATGATCTCCTCGACGAAAGCAGCGCTGCCTTCGGCGAGAGGCGATTCATCGCGCGAACCGGATGGCTGGTACACTTCGATTCCACCCGTATCGATCACTTGAAACGTGACGCCATTCCAAAACGATTCGCCATGCAGGCGATCGCGCGTGGTGCCGGGAATCTCGTGAGTGACCGCCATTCGTTCGCCCACCAGGCGGTTGAACAAGGTGCTCTTACCGACGTTGGGCCGGCCAACAAGAGCAACTATCGGTTTGCTTGCCATAGCGTCATGATGCCTCAAATGTCAGGACAAACGGATTGTAGTGGCTGCGGGCAAAGATCGGTAGGGATATCCTGAAGGAAGATCAACCGCCGCTGGTTGGGGTCGCCGTCGCGACGTCTTTGTCGGACGATTCCTCGGCAGTCTCCGTTGAGATGATTTCCACATTCAGCTCCGCCGGCAACAGCGAAACGTTTTCCTCAGTCAGTTCGCTTTGGCTGATGCCAACAATAGGCGGCAGGTCATAAACACCAGGTTCCAAGCCATTCAAGTCGACGACTACCTGAATGTCGTCAGACGTCAGCACATCAACCTGGGATACCGGCCCATTGACATAGGCGGAAACATTTTGCGGAACTATTGCGACCTCAAAGTTCTCGTCGAGACCAATGACGTTTACCGCGATATTATCGATCTGACGAGTAGTGACAATCGGGAGAAGCTCGATGGTTACGGTGATGCTGTTTTCCCCGCCCATGACGAAGAGATCATCGCTCGGCAATTGCACCGGTACCGACAATTCGAAATCTGTCTGACGATCTTCAAGACTGATAGGAACAGTGAACAAGGTGTCGGCAATGTTTGACAGTTGCACTGGCGGTCCACCCACAAACAGCGATCTGGGGTCCGGGCTGACGCTCGCAAGCGTAAAACCTGCCGGCAGCGTATCGACGCGAACATTTGGGCGCACGGCTATCTGTCGAACATCGTCGCGTCGGGTAATGTTGACGGCAATCGTCACCGTTGGCGATTCCAGTTCTATTCCGATGACGCGATCGCCCTCGGCATTCACCGCATAGGGCCGTACATCCAACTCAATTGGGCTGCGATGCGGCGACAAGTCCAAGTCTCCGCGTATTTCAACGATCTCCGAAACAACACTGGCCGCCCCGCTGAACTGTATCTCCTGGATCTCTGTTTCCGGATCGTCGTTGCGGAATCCTAGCGGAGGCAGCTCAACGACAACGATGTTGAGCGGTTTCGAAATCGTTTCGATCGGTTCTAGTTCAACCGTTATCTGCGATGGCCGTGTTTCTTCTTGCCGGCGGATGCTAATGGATTCGGGCCAAGCGACCTTGACATCCAAAGGCACGGTATGCGTACCGGCGCCTAGGCTGGTGAGGTCGGCACGTACAACAATGTCCTCAGACCGCCGCGATGTGACGGCGGATTGCGAGCCCTGGATTTCCACGGTGACAAAGCGCGATGGACTATTGGTCATGACAGTTGTATCGCTGGGAATGAACTGTATAGGTATGCCGGTAAAGCGGCGGGTATCGATAGGATCGGAAGAAGTGACGGCAATGTACCAGACGCCTGTCGCCAGGATCACCGAAATGACCAGCCACAGCGCATTGCCAGCCAGATCAGACTCTCGCAGGCGTTGAATCATGGGTTTGCCTGTTGTCTTCGCCTGATTTGCATGCGCAGCGACAAATCGTGCAGGCTTTCTCGTATCCGACCTAGTATCGAAAGCGATGTCTCGTCTGCCGGGCCGTAATAGGCATTAAGCACCAAATGCAAACGCTGTATATCCAGGTCAAGGATGAGCCGACCACCATTTGTCACGCCGATCTTGCCCGTCTCTTCCGAGACGATCATGCACAAAGCGTCTCCTACCTCGCTGATACCGACGGCCGCGCGGTGACGTGTCCCCAAATTCGGGTTGGGCAAATTGCGACTTGCTGTGATTGGCAAGACACTGGACGCTGACGCGATTCTTCCCGAGCTGTCAATAATCACCGCGCCATCGTGCAATTCGGTTCGCGGCCAGAATACGGTCACCAGCAAATCGGCCGTAACTGTGCTATCCAACTGTACGCCTGTCCGAATATACTCGGCGAGACTACTGTTGCGCTGCAAGACGACGAGCGCGCCGTGCCTGCGCTCCGACAACTTCTCGGCTGCGGCGCAAATCTCACTGATCACTGAGACCCGGATCTCCTCAGGCGCTTGACGACGGCCAAAGATAGAACCGCGTCCCAAGCGCTCCAGGACACGACGGATTTCCGGTTGAAAGATAACAGGAATCGCGATCACCAGCGCCGTCAGGCTGTTGACGAGCAGCCAACTCAGCGCCTGCAACCTAAATGCAGAAGCGATCGCGATTAGCCCTATGACGATGAGCGCGATACCGCGAAATAGCGTGACCGCCTGCGTCCCTCGAAACAGAAAACTAATGCTGTAAAACAGCAGTGTCACGATGGCGATATCCGCGATGTCCGATGGCGCCAGGTTTTGCAATACAACTGCTATCTGTTCCAAGCTGCAATACCGCTTCCACTTAACTCGGACGCATCGGTCGCAATGCGCCTGTATCGCTTACATTTACAAACACTCGAGACGGGTTTCCGTTATGGAATCTTAGCACCGGTTACACTGTCGCGCTGAGGAAACCGCCGGTGAATCCCCGGAGGCAGATGCACGCCAGTAAATCGCGTTTCCCAATGTGAATTGTACAGGTCAGAGGCACCCGATCGCGGCTATCGACGGCTATCGGTGGGATTCCGCAGGGTTATGCAAGCAAATGCGCCAGGATGGCCTTTTGCGCGTGCATTCGATTTTCGGCTTGTTCAAAGACTTTCGATCGCGGACCGTCTATCACGTCGTCGGTGATTTCCTCTCCGCGATGCGCTGGCAAACAATGCATCACAACCGTGTTGTCCTTGGCAAAACGCAGCAAGTCCTGGTTGACCTGGAATCCGTCAAATTCGCCTTTGCGCTGCCGGGCTTCGGCTTCCTGCCCCATGCTAACCCAGGTATCGGTATATATGACATCAGCGCCGGCCACGGCTTGCTGTGGCCGCGTATGCATTTCCAAGGTGTTTCCGTTGCGCTCGGCGATTTCGCAGGCTTGGTCGCGAATGGACGATTTTATCTCGTAACCTTCGGGAGTCGCGATACTAAACGTCACCCCGAAATGCGCGCAAACCAGCGCAACCGACGCCGCGACATTGTTCCCGTCCCCAACAAACGCAAGACGCAAACCAGCAAGTGGACCAAAGTGTTCGCAAACGGTCATGATATCCGCCAGAGCCTGGCAAGGATGATAGCTGTCGCTCAGTCCGTTAATGACCGGTACACGTGAAAATTGGGACAGTTCCAGCACATGCGAATGATCGAACACGCGCGCCATGATGCCATCAACATAGCTCGACAGAACACGCGCGACATCTGGCACGCTTTCTCGCTTGCCCAGTCCTATCTCTTGCGGGCCGAGCATGATCGCGCTTCCACCCAGGTGTTTCATTGCCATTTCAAACGAAACACGCGTGCGCAACGACGGCTTCTGAAAGATCATACCCAGCGTTTTGTTCTGCAAGATCGGCTGATTGCCGCCGTTTCGCCATTCGCTCTTGAGCCGCAAGGCCGTCTTGAGCAGATCATGAAGTTCTTCGGTCGAGCAACTGGCCAAATCGAGGAAGTGTTTCATCACCCAAGTCTACTTTCGGCGTCAAACGGTGAAGGCGCAGTATATCATATGACCCGCGACCAGCAACGTCCTACTTCGCAAGCCCGGGAAAACTGTGGCCGTCAAAGCGAAAGTCGCAACTTGGACAATTGAGGGCGCTGGCTGTGCCGCTTCACTAATCGCTGGAATCTGCCAACTGCGGACCTAATTCATTTCTTCCATGTCGCGCCAGTTGCGCCCGTAGCTGGCGTTGGCTTGCAGGGGAACACGAAGAGGCTTGCCATCAGGAAACGCCGATTCCATCGTCTCTACAACCAGCGAACTGACCCCCGCCAAGTCATCTTCCCTAACTTCCAGGACCAATTCGTCGTGGACTTGCAGGATCATCGCCGCCTCGTAGCGCGCCTTTGCCAACCGCCCCTGCAAGTTGATCATTGACTGTTTGAGGATATCCGCCGCAGTGCCCTGAATGGGCATGTTAATTGCAGCGCGCTCTTCCGCCGCGGTGCTGCGCCGGTTGCCGTTTGATTTGATCGCCGGATAGATTCGCCGCCTGCCGTAGAGCGTTTCAGTAAAGCCGTTTTCCCAAACAAAGGCTTTGGTTTCCTTGATGTAATTCTCGACACCGGGCATACGCTCGAAGTATGTCGTGATGAAATTTTCCGCTTCCGCCAGGTTCAGGTCGCTATCTCGTGCCAGGCGAAACGCGCCCATGCCATACATCAAGCCGAAATTAACGCGCTTGGCAAAATTGCGCTGCTCGTAGGTAACGTCGGCAGGATCAATGCCATTGACCGTTGCAGCTGTCGCTTGATGGATGTCCAATCCACGATCAAAGGCATCAATCAGCGTTTCATCTTCGCTGATATGCGCCATGACGCGCAACTCGATCTGGCTGTAATCGACTGCCAGCAGAACGTATCCGGGCGGCGCAACGAAGGCTCGCCTCACCTCGCGCCCGACCTCCGTGCGTATCGGAATATTTTGCAAATTGGGATTGCTGCTGCTGAAACGCCCGGTCGCCGAACCGGTCTGATTATAGCTGGTATGCAAGCGCCCGGTACGCTCATTTACTAGCTCCGGCAAGGCATCCACATAGGTGCTCTTCAGTTTCGACAGCTCGCGAAAGTTAACGATCATATTAACAATCGGATGTGCGTCGCGCAGGGCATCCAAGGTCGTGGCATCAGTCGAATAACCGAGTTTCGTTTTCTTCAGGCCTTCGACAGGCAATCCAAGCACCTCAAAAAGGACTGTATTCAGTTGCTTGGGACTGTTGATATTGAATTTACCGATTCCGCCAAGTTCAAAGATTTCCGCTTCCAGCCGGGAGATGCGCTCCTGCAGATTCACGCTCATGTCGCGCAGGAAGTCTACATCCAGCGTGACGCCCTTGGCTTGCATGCTGCCGATGATCGGAATCAACGGCAACTCGAGTGAGGTATAAAGCGGATCCAGGCCCGCCTGCTTCAATTCGCCTTCCAAGGGTTCGATCAGGCGCCAGGTCATGGCGGCGTCGGCGGCCGCATAAGGAGCCGCCGCGTCGATTTCGACCGCACTCATCGTTTTTTGTGTTTTGCCCGTACCCAGCAATTCGGCGATTCCCGTCATTTGAATGTCCAGCCTTTGCGAGACGAGCGCCTTAAGGCCGAGAAACTTGCTGATCGGGTTGCAGACCCATTCCGCTAACATGGTATCAAAGCTGATCGGCCGTACGTTAATCCCGTAACGTTGCATGATCATGATGTCGTAGACGGCATTGTGCGCGCTTTTGGCGATCGTCGGATCTTCCAGCGGATCGCGAATCGCATCGACTACCAGGTCAAGGGGCAATTGATCGCCGACGGGCTCGGCAAACATATTGATCTGTCCCTGGCCATTTGAATGGGTATGGCCAACCGGAATGTAATATCCTCTTTCGCCATCGACCGCCAGCGATATTCCCACGAGCTCCGCCGACATCTGATCAATACCAGTCGTCTCGGTATCGAAAGCGATAACATCCGCGGCATAAAGTTGAGTAACAATCTCAGCCAGGGCGCGCTCGTCCCGGACCACGACCGTTTCGACTACTTCATGCGCGTTGACGATGCCAGTCTCTACCTCGTCGCCGTGCAAATCCGTATAGACTCGACGCAGGCGGTCTCTAAGTGTTCTGAATTCAAGCGCGGCAAAGATATCGTCAACGGGTTTCAGCGCAAAACCCTGCCCGATGCAGGCTTCCAAATCCAGCTTGATGGGCAGATCGCGCATTATCGTCGCCAATTGCCGACTCAGGAACGCCATATCGCGCCCCTCGGTCAGGCGATTGCGCACACGGGTCTTGAGTTCATCCAGATGTTCATAGATCGTTTCCAAATCGCCATATTGCTGCAACAGGTCGGTCGCTGTTTTTTTCCCGACACCTGCTACACCCGGGATATTGTCCGATGAGTCGCCTTCCAGGGCTTTGAGATCGATTAGTTGACTCGCTTCCAGACCGAAGCGTTCACGAAAGGCTGCTTCGTCCAAAACCTCGTCATCTCCGCCGCGCTGTGGCAGTTGAACACGCACATGGGGAGACAAGAGTTGCAGAATGTCGCGATCGCCAGTGGCGATATGTACGTCGAGGCCTTGCTCCACTGCCTGTTTGCTGATCGTACCAAGGATGTCGTCGGCTTCCATATTCTCCATCGTCAGCCGCGGAATGTTGAATGCGCCAACAATCTCATAAATACGGTCAAACTGGCTCGAGAGGTCCTCGGGCATTTTTTCGCGCGTGGCTTTGTATTCGCTGTAAATCTCTTCACGTCCACTCAGTCCCCGGTCAAAAGTGACCGCGATGTACGTGGGCTGGTGATGCTCGTATACATCAAGCAAGGTGCGGGTAAAGCCGAATATTGCGCTGGTGTTTTCTCCTTTTGATGTAGCGAATCCACCGCGCTGGAGCGCAAAGTAGCTGCGATACGCCAGCGCATGGCCGTCAATAAGATAAAGAACCGGGCGCGCTTCCATAACGATCCTTCAGTCAATTGATAGAGGGCGATTGGGGCGAGTATAACCAATCCGCGTTGATTGCGACAGTCAGCGGTCAGCGCGAACGAACCTAAGAAAACCCTGCAACTCTCGCATGTCAAGGTCCCGTCCGGGCTGCAAAACCAAGTAGGCGTCCGACCACAGTTCCAGTGGCAAAGTTTGATCTTCGGATCGGGCAATACGATTCGAACGCGCCAGCAAATCCTGTACCAGTTGCTCCGGCGCGGCGCCTTCCGGAACGTCCGCTACCAGGTAAACGAAATCTTGATGTACATCGATTCGGCGCACCGTCCAACCTAGACTATTGAGTTGCACCTCCAGCCAAAAGACCAACTGTTTGGCCACGTTCTGGCTGAGCTGGGTCGCGCGATCGGCGACGAGCCAGACAAAGGTAAACGCTTGAGTTGTCCCCGCCGACGCATCCGTTGCCGTGGCGATAGCGTGTACCGGCCTGGTATCCAAATCGTCATCATCAGAATTAACGTCAACGGTCGGTGCCTCTGCCAGAGCCTGCAACATGCGATCGCCTTGACTATTGATCGCGCTCAAGGACTTGTTCCCAGCGAAAATCAAGGACAGGGTCAACCCATCAATCGTGCCCTTGGAATAGAGCATGAATTGCCCGCCATCTTTGGGCAAAGTGAGGAATCTCAAACGCGCCTTGCCCTGCTCCGCCGCCCAATCGTCGCTGATGATGTCCCGCAAGGCTTTCAAATCATCTAGTGGCAACGCGCCGGAATATGCCAACATCGCATTCTCACGTGTCAGTAAGGTTGCTTCCGCGGTCAGTTCGGTCATCGTCTGCGTCATGACGACCGCAACTTGCCGCACGAAGGGATCGTCAACTTTGCCGACCAATGGCACAGGCATAGAGCCATCTGCCACAGTGTCGCTGGTTGCGGTTAGAGAACGCGCGGCATCTGTCGCGGCCATCTCATCGGCATTGTGGTAGCCGGCCGGCAAGGTGGTCTGGTCAAGTTTTGGAAGCGGATCAACGAGAGGCAGATTCTCCTGCAGAAGGCCGGTTTGGCGAACAAAACCGCTTCTGTTTTGTAACTGCGAATCGCGACTGATGTCGCCAGATGAATTTCCGCCGACGGTTTCGTACAGCCCTAAACCAGATAGGCTTTCAATGGTCGTATTATCATCTTCAACCTCTCGCAATACCCGTCCCAAGTTGTCAGCGCCGGCGTGTTGTGCATCTGGCACGGTCGTTAAGTATTCCGACGATTCAAGTGCCGGGTTCGACAGCGCCCGGCCCAGATCGCGCACTGTGGTATGCTCGCCTGTGGCGGAAAGGGGCGTGTCCTCGTCTTGTTTGCTGGCCGTCGCGCGCTCTTGTTCATCACGCTTCAAGTGCCGATAACGAATCGTATCACCATCGTCGCTCGACTCAATCACAAGTTCAACGCCGTCAGGAGCCGAATCTGCCTTCCCGCCTTCTTCCGTCGGGTGCAGCAATCGATATGATGCTTGCAGCTTTTGCAGCGTATACGAAGGCATCGCCTGGTCGACGAGCAAATCGTCGACCAGGGCCTCGATATTGGCTGTGTCCTCTTGAATGTCAACCGCGGGCAATCTCACGGTCTGAGGCAATGCCTCGTATATATCTCTCAGTGATCCTTCCAGAACAGGAATCAAGGATCTTGAGGCAACCGGGATATCAACTACGCCTTGTACGCCGTATTCCTGTGCCAGTCCGTGCGCCGTCGGGTTGTCAGGCGCCAATACGATGGCGATGTCGCCTTGCCGCGCTCGGATCAAATCAATCATCACCGCCGGCGCAATTGCAAGATCCTCAATATCCAACATCACCAAGTGATGCGACTTGCGACGCAATTGCTCAATAGCGTTGCGCGCTTCTGTAACCGGCGTCACGGCATACTCGCCCAAGGACTCCAATGCGCGTTTGACGTCGATGGCAAACTGCACATCACGGGTAACAAGTAAAATGCGCTTGACCGCGATGGTCATGACTCTCCTCGGAGTTCTATCGCACGGATGAGGAAGCGGCAAGACAGAGAATAACTGTCGGACTGCGTCAAGGAAAACCTACACTTGCTTAACTGTTGACGCATTCGCAACAATAGTATCGATTTTATCACAGCCGCGATAGCTGACCAATGCGTCAGCCTAAGTTTCGGCGACAAGCGGGATCGCGGTACAGCCGCCGTACTCGGTTGTAAAGTCGGCGCTGACCCAGCCGGTTCGTCCGTTAACATTCAATTGCCACCAGGAGTTGGCGCTATTCTGACCGGTTATTGGCGCCAGCGTTCCGCTGTCTAAGACCGTGATAATCGCATAGCCCGTACTTGGTCCTGTGCGGAAATTCAAGCCCACATTAACCAGCGCGCGACAAACGCCGTCATTGGGAATGAAGGGAAGATTGGAAGGGTTCGCCGGCGTCGCGACGATATCGGCTGGAGTCTGACGAACGACCACCGAAATCTCGGCTGCAGCGCCAACCACGGTTCCTCGATAAGCCAGCACCCGCAAATCAATGGTACCCAGATCGGCCGCCTGTGGGACGTAATTCAGAATAGCCTGCATCGATAAATCGCCTTGTAGCGACTCCGATGAAACCGTCCGGACGATTTGATTATCCACAAAAAGCTGAACGCGATTGACGCCAATGCTGTCAGAAGCGTCTACCGATACCAGGATTTCCTCGCCAACCACAAATTCGTCGCCGTCGCTCGGCGATCTGATGATGATTACGGGCGGTCCATCCGGCGTTTTGGTCGGGGAGCTGCCTTCCGATTGAGGTGATCTACTGCGCAGGTTACATGCGGTTAGAACTATGAGGGTGCAGACTAAGACGACAAAGCGGACGGTGGCCATTATGTCCCGCAGCACACGAACAAACTTCAACCGGCAACCACAACTAGCGGATCATGCGCTGGCTGCGGCGCTTGACTTTCCCGTGGAAGACGCGCTTGCATGCTCCAGGGACCGGTCCAGGTGATTTCAACCTGTGCCAGTTTACCTTTCCAGTTGCCTTCCGCTTCAAAAAATACCAGTTTGTTTTGCGGTGACCGGGCGCGCCATCTGCCTTTGTAATTGTCCTCTACCAGGACTTCTACCGTTTGACCCAAGTATTGCGAATTGATTTCCGCGACTACCTTCGCCTGAAGATCCTCCAGCATTTTGTGACGCCGGCGCTTTTCTTCGTCCGGCACATCGTCTTCCATGCGGCGATCGCTAACCGTTTGCGGTCGCGGACTGTAGCGCGCCAAATGTGCCTTATCCAGTTTCAATTCTTCCAGCAGATTGTAGGTCTGCATGAACTGCGCGCGCGTTTCGCCCGGAAAACCGACGATGATATCGGTGTGGATGGCGACCTGCGGAACGATATTGCGAATCTTGTTCACCAGCTTGCGATACTGGTCGGCCATATATCCACGTCGCATCCGCGCCAGCACCTCGTCATCACCGGCTTGAACGGGCACTTCAATATGTGGCATTATCCGGGGTAGGTCGGCCACGGTCTGGAGTAACTTGTCGTTCATCCAATTGGGATGGCTCGTCAGGAAGCGAATCCTTTTGATACCAACCTCTTCAGCTACTTCATGGGTGATCCGCAGTAGATCCGCCAGATCCGGTCCATCCGGAATGTCCTTGCCATAGCGATCCACGATCTGGCCCAAAAGAGTGACCTCTTTGACGCCTTGCGCCGCCAAACTGCGAACGTGCCCAACGATTTCGCCGACACTGCGACTGCGTTCGATACCGCGGCGAAACGGTATGATGCAGAAGGTACAAGCATGGGAACATCCGTAAACGATTGGCACGTGAGCCGTCACCAATTGACCGCGCTCATGCTGCGGCAACACGAGTTCACCGTCCTGCAATGCGTCTCGGTCTTGGCGCGCCAGCGCCTCCAACCCCAGAGCCTCAGCTTCATCCATGCGGTCTTCAAGAAAACTGACCATCGGAGCAGGGTCGGATGGCGGCATGAAAACATCAACATAAGGCAGCCGCTGTCGCATCCAAAGTGGATCGCGCACGCCAACCATGCAGCCCATGACACCAATCACCTTTTCAGGATGGGACTCCTTAACCTTGCTCAAAAGTTGCAAGCGTCCCAGGCCCTTGTCCTCGGCGCTCTGCCGCACGACACAAGTATTGACCACCATGATATCGGCGTCTTCGCCATTTTCTGTCGAACGATGCCCCAGCTTCTCCAACTCTGACGCGAGCAGTTGCGAGTCTGCAACGTTCATCTGACAGCCAAGAGTCCAAATGTGATATCTCATGTTCAAGGTCTGATTTGATCGTTTTCGGATTGGGCTATTCTAGCCGAGTCACAGAGATGGGTCAATGTTGCCTGGTAGACATTAATTATGGCCACGTGGCCAGCCCTATTTCAGCTTTCCAGGCGACGGAACGGGCGATCACCGCTATCGCAAGCGCGAGAACGCTCTCGTCCTGCGAAATACCAGCGGTGGTTGTGTTCGTTCTTTATGCCCAAACGATTTTCTGTGGCATGAACGACGTATGCAAATAGTCGTGGTATGGAAGTATTCGCACGGAAAAGCCAACGTTACCCGTCGTATCATAGGTGTGATCGGTGACAAAAGTGTAGTTGTCGTCACCGTTTTCGGAAACGATTGCCATATCGACCGATTGTCCTTCTCGGATATTGCCCATCGTATCCAGCATTCCGTAATAGAGTTGCACCCGGACGTCGCATGGTTTCAAGTCGCCAAGGCATACTGTCGCACGTACTTCGGCAATGCTGCCGATTTCGACATCGCCGCTATCGATATCTACTTCCAGTACCGTGACATCTGACCAGACCTGGTCGAGCTTTGCGTTCCAGTCCGCGAATTGAGTTGTGCCTGCGAAGCCGGACGCGCTCATATCTTGGCTGACAAGATAACGAGGAATATAGAATTCTTCGGTATATTGCTGCACCATTCGATGCGTATTGAAGACCGGCGCCAACCGACTCATACTGCGCTTCACACGACGAATCCAGTCACGGGGCAGTCCGTCTCGCGCTTGTCGATAAAACAGCGGAACGATATCTTGCTCTAACAGATTGTAAAGCGCCTGGCTCTCGATATAATCTTGATCCGCCCAATCATGCTCGGCGTATTCCTCGCCATGTCCGATTGACCAGCCAATATCGTGCCGGTAGGCCTCGTCCCACCAGCCATCAAGTATGCTGCAATTCAGGCCTCCGTTGTAGATCACTTTCATGCCACTGGTACCACTTGCTTCTTTGGGGCGGCGGGGATTGTTCAACCAAATGTCGACTCCCTGCACCATGTAGCGCGCGACATTCAAATCATAGTTCTCCAGGAAGACAATCGAATCCCGGAAATCGGGATCGCGCGCGACATGGACAATGGTTCGAATAAGCTCTTTGCCTTCGTTGTCATGTGGATGCGCCTTGCCGGCGAAGATGAATTGCACGGGTCGCTCTGGATCGGTGACCATTTTGCGCAGCCGTCCCAAGTCGCGGAAGATCAATGTTGCGCGCTTGTACGTGGCGAAGCGGCGCGCGAAACCGAACGTCAATGCGTCGGGATTCAGCACCTCATCCGCTTCTTCAATCGCAGTTTGCGAGACACCGCGGCGCTTCAACTGCTCTCGCAGTCGGTCGCGCGCGAATGTCACCAGTCTTTCTCGGCGACGCACATGCGTACGCCAGAGTTCTGCGTCCGGTATGCTCGATACACCTTCCCATATTTCCGGCCGCGATTCTTCGGCGCGCCAGGCGGGGTCCAAATAACGATCGAACAATTGCGCCATCTCTTGGCTAACCCATGTCTGAACGTGCACGCCGTTTGTGATGGCAAGAATTGGTATCTCGTGTACGGGCACACTGGGATAGACCCATTTCCACATGTCACGTGAGACAGCGCCATGCAACTGCGCAACGCCATTTGATCCCGATGACAAGTTAAGCGCCATGACCGACATGGAGAACACTTCGTAGTCGCCCATGTTTTCCCGGCCCAGATCGAAGAACTGATCGCGCGAACGCCCCAACTGATGCATCATATCCGTGAAATGTTCATCTATCAGATCGAATTCGAAGCGCTCCAAGCCAGCGGGAACGGGCGTGTGGATGGTGACGACGCTGCTTGCCGTCGTTAGCGCCTTTGCCTGTTCGAATGTCAACTGATGGTCGTGCATGTACGTGCGGATGCGTTCGAGCAGCAGGAATGCCGAATGCCCTTCGTTCATGTGATAGATATCGGCCTCGATGCCTAGCGCCCGCAAGGCGCGAACGCCGCCAATACCCATCAGAATCTCTTGTCGGATCCGCGTGCGGCTATCGCCACCGTACAAGCGGTCGGTCAGGTACCGGTCTTCTTCAAGGGCATTCTTGTCGATATTGGTATCAAGCAGGAATAGCGACACACGCCCCACTTGTACCTTCCAGATTTGCGCCCACAATTCTCTACCCGGCAAGGGTACAGAGATCTTAATCGTCTTGCCGTCAGGTCCTGTCTGCAACGTGACTGGCAAGTTGACGTAGTCGTTGATCGGATACGATTCCTGCTGCCAACCGTCGGCGTTGAGATACTGCTGGAAATACCCTTCCTGGTACAGAATTCCCACGCCGACTAGCGGAACATCCAAGTCGCTTGCGCTTTTAAGATGATCGCCGCTCAATACGCCCAAACCGCCGGAGTAGTTCTGCAGGCACTCAGTCAATCCGAATTCCATAGAGAAATACGCGATGACCGGCTGGCGTGGCAAATTGCTGTACTGGTTGGCGAACCAGGTATCCTGCGATCGCATGTATTCGTCGTAAGAGCGGCAGACGCGGGCATAATGCGCCATGAACGACGTATCGTCAACCAGCGCGTTGAGCCTTTCCTGGCTCATGCGCCCCAACATCCATTCCGGGTTGTGTTGCGTATCTTCCCACAGGTCGGGATCGAGCCGGCGAAACAACGAAATCGCTTCATGATCCCATGCCCAGCGCAAGTTGTAGGTTAGTTCGTGCAGACGTCCCAACTGCCGAGGTAACTTGGGTGCGACTTTGACTCGCGCTACAGGCTGTACCATTGCTTTGCTCCAATAGAGTCGACGATTGAGTCAAACGTTGGAATCGCTCATTTTACCGTCTATCCATTTCGATTACACCTCCGAAACGAAATTGACAGCTCTATCCAGCGAAGATTTGTATCTGATGTCGAAGCGCAGGTGCGGACCAACTTGTCGGCACAGGACAGGCATAGGGTCTTAGCAATTTTGCACAATGAGATCGCAATTTTTCTGTCGCGGCGCGCGATATTTCTTTGATGAGAAGTTCCACTATGATATGATGGAAATGTCACCATTTCAAATTGTGACGATTGATCATCGATTGGAGAGGATATATGCTGAAAAAACAGTTCCTGAAAAGCAAGGAAATCTGCAAAGTGACCTTCTATACGGTGCCGGACCTCGCTGCCGAATCAGTTGCACTGGTTGGTGAATTCAATCAATGGAGCGAATTTGCGACGCCGATGACGGCCCTCAAAGATGGGCGCTTCAAGGTGACCGTCGATTTGCCGCGAAACAAACGTTATCAATTCCGTTATCTAGTCAACGAATGCGAATGGCACAACGACTGGGAAGCCGACCAGTATGTTCCGAATCCTTTTAGCGGAGACAATTCAGTAGTCGAGGTATAGGACTGATGCTCAAGAAACGATTCCTCAAGAGCAAGAATCTGGTCCAGGTGACGTTTTATACCGCGGCAGCGCTCGATGCAAGCGAAGTATGTTTGGTCGGCGATTTCAACGATTGGGACGAATCGGCGACTCCGATGAAGGCGCTCAAGGACGGGCGCTTCAAAATCGTCTTGGAGCTCGAGCCGGAAAGCGCGTTTCAGTTTCGGTATCTAGTCGACAGTAGCGAGTGGCACAACGACTGGGAGGCCGACCAATACGCACCCAATCCCCATGGCAGCGACAATTGCGTCGTTTGCACTTGATTCGATAACAACAGGTTTCCTTGTGGGAAACCTGTTGATCTTCCTTATCCATTCACCTGGTCACGCCAAGCAACCAGCGATTCGATCTGATGGTAGTCCGCCGGAACGCCCATCGGCAATATGAAGTGCGTGGCGCCGGCCGCAAGGTAGGCATCTAGGTTGTCGGGCACGTCATGCTCCCGGCTGATGGAAACCGTGCGTTCGATTTCGGCTGGGTCCCGACCCACAGCTTCACACCAATCGTCCAGAACGCGGCTTTTATGTGCCCAGGTTGCGGGCGGGCCAAAGCCATTCCATAGATCGGCGAACTGCGCGGTGATTCTGAGAGTCACTTTCTCACCTCCTCCGCCAATCATGATGGGAATAGGATTTCGGACCGGCGCCGGGACCTCTTTACGCATTCGCGTCTTGATGACAGGAAGCGCCTCTTCCAGGGCGCGGAGCCGACTGCCCGCGGTCCCAAATTCATAACCGAATTCGTCATAGTCCTTCTCAAACCAGCCTGCGCCGATACCGAGAATCAGCCGCCCCTTGCTGATATGATCAAGCGTGTTGGCCATATGCGTTAGCAAAGTCGGATTCCTATAGCTATTGCAATTTACCAGCGTTCCAATTTCAACGCGCCGCGTCATCATGGCGATAGCCGTCAGCAGCGTCCACGCTTCGTAGTGATTCTCGTCGCCTTCGCCGTACAACGGGAAGAAGTGATCCCAGTTCCAGATCGAGTCGACTCCCCGCGCCTCGATCTCTTGGACAGCTTGCGCATACGCGTCATAGCTGACACGTTGGGGATGCAACTGTACGCCAACCTTTACCATGCTCATTTGTTTTGCCTTTCACTCGTTTCGGGCAAGCATCGGTCTTGGATTATACCCAAGCCCATATAGCATTTATATCAGCAAGACGCTTCATTCTGCTAACTTCGACGCGAACGAATAAGGAAATCCACCTCGCTGCCGGCCGGTACTGTCCTGTCACTGAAACGCGAGAAGCTGGCGTGCGTGCAGTCGGCGCCAATTACTGAACCCGCGCCAATGGTAAACTGCGGCGGTATCCGAGCATTCTTGCCGACACTGGTTATCTTCAAATCGCCAATATCTTGCCACGAGCCGACCCTGGCCTCCTTGCCAATGACAGCGATTTTGTCAATCAGCGCGCGTTCGATAACGGCCCCGGTCTCGACATAGGCATCGTTCAAAATGACTGACTCTCGCACGACGGCCCCAGGACCGATAAACACGCCCGGTGACAGGATCGAACGTTCGATTACCGCGCCAGCGCCGATCACCGAGCCGTCCGTGATCATGCTGTCCACGATCTTTGTGTCCGCACCGATTCGCACTGGCGGGCGTTCCTCACTGCGGGTATGGATCACCCATGTACGATCATTCAAATTCAGGGAAGGCGGGCTCGATAGCAGATCCATATGCGCCTCCCAATAGGCGTCGATCGTCCCGACATCAATCCAATAACCGCCATAGGGATAGGCGAAGACTTTCATTTTCTCTGCGATCATCTTGGGCAATATGTCGTGACCAAAATCATGTGACGAAGCGGGATCTTCCTGGTCCTCGTGTAGCGCGCGCTCCAATACGCCGTAATCGAATACATAAACGCCCATATTTGCCAAGTTGCCAGGCGGCTGATTTGGTTTCTCGATAAATTCAGTGATACGGTAATCGCCGTCTGTATCAACAATGCCAAAACGGCTCGCTTCGTCCAGCGGTACACGTATGGTGCAAACCGTGGCATCAGCGCCCTTGTCGCGATGATATTGCACCAGCATGTCATAATCCATTTCGTAGATGTGATCGCCGGACAGGATCAGCAGAAATTCGGGACGTCCTTGTCGCACAAAGTTGAGGTTCTGCGCTACCGCGTCTGCCGTACCAGCGTACCAATCCGTGTCGTAGCTGCCTTGATACGGCTGCAGCATACGCACTCCCCCGGTGAAAGACCGATCGAGGTCCCACGGGCGTCCTTTGCCGATATGATCGTTGAGGCTGTGCGGACGATACTGGGTCAGAACCATCACATCAAACACGTTTGAATTGACGCAGTTGCTCAGCGCGAAGTCGATAATGCGATACTTGCCACCAAAAGGGACCGCTGGTTTGGCCCGCTTGATGGTCAATACGCCCAACCTCGTGCCTTTGCCACCTGCCAATATGACTGCTTTTATCTTCACGATCTGCTCCTCCGCGCCTGAACTTTGCTTCGCGCCTGCCTATAAAGCTCGATATATTCGCTCGCGCTTTTTGCCCAGCTGAAATCCATGCACATGCCACGCTTCTGCATACGACTCCAAGCTGCCGGATTCTGCTGATAGACATCGAGCGCCCAGTCCAGCATGCCCTGCAGCGCCGACACCTCTTGCCATTGAAAGACGAAGCCAGTACCCGTTTCGGCATCCGCATTGTCGTAGTTCACGACCGTATCGGCCAATCCGCCGGTTTCGCGCACGAGCGGCAGCGCGCCATATCGCATCGCCATCATCTGCCCCATGCCACATGGTTCAAAGTGGCTGGGCATCAAGAATATGTCGCAGCCGGCATAGATCTGCTGTGCCAACGCGCCATCGAATTGCAAGTACGCTGTGGCTTGATCCGGGAAGTCTTGATCCAATTGCCAAAACGCAATTTCCAGTTCGCTTTCGCCCGTGCCTAGCACAACCAACTGGACATCGCGTTGTCCCAGTAGCTGACGCAGCGCCGGCAAAGCCAAATCAAAACCTTTTTGCGCCGCCAGCCGGCTAACGACTCCAATGAGCGGCACTTCGGGCCTTACCGGCAACCGGGCGAACGATTGCAAATGCCCTTTGTTCAGCGGGCGCTTGCGTTCAAAGTCGCTGGCACTGAAGTTCTGGAACAAGCATTGGTCGCTCGCAGGATCCCAAGCGTCCGTATCCAAACCATTCAGGATCCCGCGCAAATCGGGACTGCGCTTGCTAATCAACGGCGCCAGTTCATAGCCCGCATAAGGGTATTTGATCTCCTCGGCGTAGCCTGGGCTGACGGTCGAGATCATTTCACTGTAGGCGATTCCGATTCCCAACAAATTGTCAGTTAAATCAAGGTAGACCAGGTCGGACTGATCCCGACCGTCGATGCCTGCCTGAAACAAGAAGCCACCGGCATGATTGCCCTGGTACGCGATATTGTGAATGGAGAGCACGACTGCCAGAGATGACCACTCCGGCAAGTCGCTATTCGAATGGACTAGGAAAGGCAGCAGGCTCGTGTGCCAATCATTCGTATGCAGGACGTCAGGAAGCCAGCCAGTTTCAGCGTTCAGCCGCCAAATTGTAGCCATCAATGCCTGGTTTAGGTAGATAAAGCGCTCCATATCCCAGTTCCACTGGGAATAGACTTCGCCTTCGTGCCCAAAATACGGTGGCGACTGCACAAGATAATAGGGAATGCCCTGGTGAATACACTTGAACACCTTAACCTCGTTCGTTCCCAGACGATGAGCAAACTCGAAGGAGATCAGCGGCTCTACCGCGAATTCGAGATGATTGATGAAGCCATAGCCCGGGATAACAACGCGCGCGTCTATACCAAGTTTGCGCAGTGCGATCGGCAGTGAGCCAACGACATCGGCCAGTCCTCCAACCTTGGCAAATGGGACTGCCTCCGCGCTTGCAAGCAAAACTCTCATCTGCTGTTGCTGCTTCCGCTATAAATCTTGCAGCGGCGATTGTAACTGAACATTCGCAACATGAGTACAATAAATTGCGTCGACTCGTTGCCAGCCTCATCGCCCTGTGCTAGTATCGTAGGAGAATATCACCGCTCACGACACCGTAGACGCAAGCACGTCATATGCCGTCCTTCTCTGCTGGCAAACATGCCCTGCGCCCGACAACCCGCTACTCGGATCTATCAAGCAGGAATCGCTCATGATCCAAAAGCAAGGTTTCAAACGATGGTTCACCTTTCTGCTGCAGGTCGTATTCCTGGTCTTAACTTTCGCTACCGTGGTCAGTGGGACCTACATCGCGCTGAGGTTGTTTGGCAACAGTGCGGAAACCGAAACCGTTCCCGAAATCATCACCATTGAAATTATCATCACTGCAACTCCCGCGCCGGCCCAAGTCGCAACTTTGCAGCCGGCTTCGAGCCGTTCTGATCAAGTGGAATTGCCCGCTGGTGTTGCCAATACCGACGCCGAATCGGTAGCCACGGTTGACGCTGCGCGGCTTGGCGCAGTGGACGCCGCCATCAGCACACCAACGGTCGAAGCCGGCGGCGATCTCTTGTCGGACAATTGCAAATTCCACACTGTGCAGAGCGGAGATACGCCCTTCGGGATTGCCGAGCGTTGGGGCGCCAACCCCTATCTGCTGCTTGACGTCAATAACCTTACTCTCGATACCGCCACCAATTTGCAGATTGGTGACAGGCTCATTGTCCCGTTACCCGGCTGCAGCGTCGAAGGCCAAATTATCGCGACTGGCGGAACGACATCAACCGCCAATAGCGAAGCGGCAGCAAATGCGACGAACACGCCGACCCAAGTACCGATCGAAATCGCGTCGGTGGAAGCGCTGGGCGATATTACCGCAGAGGGTATCCGCCTGCGCAATACCGGCAGCGAGATTAATATTAGCGGCTGGACCCTGAGTGATGCCGATGGCAATGAGTACACATTCCCTGGTCTGCTGCTATTCACCGATGCTGTGATCGCCATCTATACCCGTAGCGGTACCAGTACTGAAGGCGCGCTGTTTTGGGGCGGTGACGAAGCGGTATGGCAAGCGGGAGAACAATTCACACTTTCCGACCGCTATGGCCAAGTTCGCAAGACGCTGCAAATACCAGACGACGCATCCAATTAACCCGCGATTGACTTTTCCACGCCACATCAGGTCGAGGTCATCCATTCAACGCTCATGAAAAGATGGGAAATGGTAGTCGATCAATTGGTTCAAGAGGTCATCGGCAATGGTGATGTCTCGCATTTGCCCGGCGCGGGCAAGCCTCTCCACTTGGACGATGATAGTCTTACGCCCGCCGAATTGCGCGCAGCGCACAAAATCTTGGGTGACCATAATGTGATGCCAGAATGGATCAGCAGTCGCAAGCTACTTGACCAAGCTGAGCGCAACCTACAGAAGCAGATCCTGGGAAGAGCGGCGCGCTACATAGCTGGCAAAAGAACCATCCATCCGTCGGAGCAAGCCAAGTTGGAATCACTGCTTGAAGAGGATTGGAAGAGCTCTAGGGACAAGTTTTTGGAACAGATAGAACGCTACAACCGCGATGTTCTGAACCAAAACTTAAAGGTGCCGCGCGGCGTACCGCACAAGCCCCTGTTAGATGGCGAGGATATAATCGAACGCGCCTTGCTGGCGCAATTCGGCGAATCTAACGCAATGATTTAAGCGTTTTCTTCTATCGGATTGTTATCGTCTGGTTGCGCCTTGGCGCCTTCCTGCAACCCTTTGCGGAAGTTCGCCACTGCCGAGCCAAGTTCGCCGCCGATACGAGAAACGCGGCCGACACCGAAAAGAAGCACAACAATAATCAGAACGATGAAAAGCTCGGTTGGACCCAAATTTGGCATGGTTTTGTCCTATTCCACGATTTCGATCTCACGACAAGTATAACATGCTTCGCGCAGATTGCGACACGTTTTCTCTTTTGGCGCAGATGATACACAAGTGAAGCTTATGCCCGGAAGACCCATTGGGGCGCGGCGTGCTCCCAAGGCAACTATGTTATAATCAGCACAGACGGGCACGAACCGAGACCTCTTTCCATGCAAGGTATTTCCGGCGAATCATTGCTACAAAATATTCCCCTGTTTGCGCGTCTAGGCAGCCAGCATTTGCGCTTAATCGCTGAAGCGTTAAGAAACGAAACGTACCGCCCAGGCGAAGATATATTCGTGCAAGGTCAGCCGGCCGACGGCTTGGTAATCGTTCTATCGGGCGCCGCGATACTTTTTCAATTGCATGCTGACGGCAGCCAGGCGCCATTGGCGACGGTCCAGCCCAATCAACATTTGAATCAAGAAGCGTTGGTTAGCGAGTTGGTCCAGTCCGCTACCTTGCGCGCGTCCCAAAATGTCACCGTAGCCAAGCTGGGCAGAAACGCCTTCACCGAACTGATGGAGCAACATTCGGAACTGAGCGCAGCAATCGGACTGAGCAAAGCCGGCGCCGGGTCGGCCGTCAATCCACGATTTGCCGAGCAACGCGATAACGAAGAAGTATTGATCGAGACCCGTCGGCATTGGTGGGCCTTTCTACGAACGGCTTGGCTGCCTCTATTGATAATGCCAGCCATGTGGGTAGCCGCCTTTGTCCTGCAGGCACAGGCGCTAACGCTGATTTTGATCGCATTGTCGTTGGTATTGCCAGGCGTGGCGCTGGTTTACTTCTTTGCGGAATGGCGCAACGACTCGGTGATCGTTACGGATCAGCGTATTATACGAGTCGAGCGTACCATTCTCGCTATGCACCGGCAGATCACGCAAGTTGGCTTGGAAAGCGTGCAAGAAATTAACTTTGAAATCCCACCTTACGATCCCTTCGCTCGTTTGCTTCGCTATGGCAGCGTCATCATCAAAACAGCGGGATCGCAGGGCAATCTGGAACTTGACCTCATCCCACGGCCGGAACAGTTTCAAAAGCTCATCATCGAAGATCGACAGTATTTCGAAAACCGAAAGGCACAGCGTCACCATGCAATGGTGCGAGATGAGTTGCAACGATGGGTGGCGGGTGATAATCCGGAGTTGGACGAGCAGTACACGGGCTCATCCGCCGAAGCAAGCGCGCCGCCGAAACCCGTCGAGGGCACCAACGGGTATTTGAGTACATGTATCCAAATGAGCAATGGCGACATCGTATATCGCAAGCACATTAGTGTATGGGCGCAGCATACCTTGGTCCCGATCGTCATAGCGCTAGTGGCTGTGACGGGACTGCTATTGACCTTCACGGTGGTAAGCCCGGATTTGCGTATTGCGACCTTTCCCATCTCCATGGTCGCATTCCTCGTCGGCAGCGTCATCTACTACTGGCTGGACTGGGATTGGCGCAATGATATTTACATTATTTCTGACGATACGATCACGCTGGTCCACAAGCGACCGTTTTTCCTGCAAAACTTGCGCGACCAGGTGCTTGTAGAGCGCATTGATAACGTGGAATCGGTGACTACGGGTTTCCTTGCCGCGGTCATGAAATATGGCGATGTGCGTATGTCCTTGATCGGCGCTGATGAACATAAACTCTTTCACAAGGTGTCGAATCCGCAGCTGATCCAACAAGAAATTTCCCGTCGTCAGCACATGAAAGAAGAGCGACGCGCCAGGTATGACGCTATGCAGCAGCGGCAAATCTTGGGTGAGTACCTGGGCGTGGCCGGAGCACAAACCTTCCAGCAGAACGCGGCACAGCCTTCTTTATCGCAGGCCTTGCCGACACCACGATCGCCGGCAAACGGCAACACTTTGCCGCAGCAGCGCGACAGCGCGGCGCCTGCCGTAAGAGCTGCAAACAATCTTGACCGCAATCGTCCGCCGAGATTGCCAAAAAAGCGCCAGAACTATTTGGCTCAAGGCGTGGAGCCTGGAGATTACCAGGTTGAAAATTCTGAACGCAAAAGGCCTTCGCGATTTCGTACTAGTCAAGACATTGACTGAGGCAGCTTCGGCATAACGCTGGACCTAAAGATCCAGGCGCATGTGCCACAATTCTCGCTTGACCGTGAACTGAAAGCGATTGAGTAGGTCGTTGATGATTTCGTCATCGCGCGGATGCTCAATGGTGATCGTTGAACGCGGATAACGCGCCAAGACGTTGCAAAGAAGCGCCTCGGCATGTGGACGGTAGTCAAGTGATGGCGAAGCAAAGAAGCGCAGCTGTATGCTGCTGACGCTGATTAGACTTTCCAGCCAACATGAGGCAAGAATTGCCAGAGTCGATTCGTCGCGGATAATCAACTTCTCGGTGCTATTCAAGGAAAACAGGTTCATCAATCGCTTCAACGGCGCAACGCGGAAACTTGACTCGTGCAGCGGCTTCAACCAGCCGAGCCCGCCGAGAGCATTGGGGCGCGCCGCCTGCGCTAGCGTCTGTTCATGCTTCCATTCGCTATGCCCCAGGCGCGTGATATGGAACTCCTGTTTATCACAGTGGGGAGAACTGACAAATCCACTGCGCCTCCAATGTCGCCAGGCGCGTTCGTACAGGAAGCCACGCCGTTCATAAAGGTCTAGCGCCGCCGTATTGTCATAGTTAACCTGCAAGATGACCTGTTTACCCCGTCTCATTCGAATCATTTCCAAACTGGCGTCCACGAGTTCACCTGCGATTCCGCGCCGCTGATAGGCTGGGTGTACGCCCACGTTTGCCAGGATCCAGGCCTCTGACATACCCTTGGGATAGCCTGCCGGGTAAACGGATACATTGCCTACCAATTGGCCATCCATCAGGTAGACAAATCCCAGGCTGATGCCCAAGGCAAGATCGTTAAGCCGAGATATCAGATTCAAGCCGTAGCCCATATGGCTAAGATAGCGCATTTCGCGGATGGCCGAACGGCCATTGCTATCCATTGAATCGGCAAATACCAGTTCGATCAAGTCGGCTAAAGGACGCAAGTCAGTGCGCATGTTCACCGGTCGCAATCCGTCCGGTACGATCGCCGGCGCGGCCTTTGGTGTCACACTTAGTCCGGTCAATGCAACCTTCCCACTACAGCCAGCCTGAAATAAGCCTAAACTTACTGCAAAGGCTTGTCAAGCGGCGCGGAAACCCTATCCTGGCCTTGGGCGGAGCCGCCCGGGGCACCACAGCCGCCCTCCCTAACCTATGATACCTTGACGGCCAGCCGCTCCCCCTAACCTCATCTTGTTGTTTCAGCCGTTTTCGTATAGAACAATACCGAAGAGCGACAACAGACGAAACGTTTCGTCCCTGACAATTCGCTTGCATAATCTGTCTCGGCGAGAGACCGTGCGAAGCGCAACAGCGGCTTCGTATGACAAGGAGAATCTGGATGTCATATAGACCCATCGGTGGACGGCGCAATCGTAGCGCTGCATGGCAATGGGCGATCATTGGCTTCATCCCCGGGCTGTTTTGCGGGCTCAGCATCATGGTCGGAATCATTTTTGAAGGAACACTCTTGGACTTCGTCTTGCCTACAGCTGTTCCACGCGTAGAGACCACTGTAGTGCATGTCGTAATGACAGCAACAGAGGATCCCAGCATTCCTTCCGCAACGCCCATGACCGAATTCGTCGTGGTAACAGCTACGCTCGACCCCGCCTTGTCTGCCGGAGGATTGAATTCAGTATCCGTGGCGCAGCAAACCGCGGTACCGGTATCTTCGGTAGCTGAGGCAGTATCGGAACAGTCAACGCCGTTGCCCACCGCGATTCCGGCCAATCTGCCGGCGCCCGCAGGACAACCGGCCGTCCAGGTGCCGGAAATCTTGCAGGTACTGCGATCGCTAGCCGTGTCCATTCCGGGCGGCGCTTTCAGCATGGGTACGCTTCCTGCCGAAGTCATTGTAGCGGTCGAGGAATGCACGGTGCGCGATGAGGGATCATGCCTTGCCACCTATGCCGAAGATTCCTATCCGGCACATCCAGTTACCGTCGACGCCTTTCTGATGGAGACTTCCGAGGTTACCTTGGAACAGTACGTCGCCTTTCTTAATGTTCTCGGGCCCGGCAGTCATCTCAATGGTTGCGCGGGCTTCCCCTGTATTCAGACGCGCAACGAAAGCGCTGATGCCCCGATCGTTTTTGACAGCGTCAATTACAGCATTCCTGGAATCTTGCCGCAATATCCCGCATACGGCATGACCTGGTATGGCGCGCGCGAATACTGCGAGGGCATCGGTCGCCGCTTGCCCACCGAAGCAGAATGGGAGCGGGCGGCGCGCGGCGATGACGGTAGAATTTATCCCTGGGGCAACGCCTGGGACAACGCCTTAGCCAAGACCAACCGACCTCTCGATACAGCGCCGGGTCCTTTGTCCGTCGCCAGCTATCCCTTGGGAGCCAGTATCTATGGCGTTTACGATTTGGCTGGCAATATGGCGGAGTGGGTCAGCGACTGGTACAGTGAGCGCTATTACGAGGCCTTGGCCGGGCAGGGAACCGTGGTCAATCCCGTTGGTCCAGTGACTGGATTGGAGAAGGTGCTGCGCGGGGGATCCTGGAATAGCGTGCCATTCTTCAGCCGAGCGGTCCATCGCCAATCCTGGGATCCCAGCGAAGGCCAACGGTGGGTCGGCTTCCGCTGCGCAGCAGATATACCCAACGACGCGCCTGTAGGTACATCCGACTTGAATCCCGCGACACTGGGAGTGAACGTACCGGCTGCGCCTCCGCTAGAAACAGATGTTGCCAATGCGCAGCCGACCCAACCACCACCGCCAGAAGCTAATCAATCTGCCGACACGACCGCGTCAAACTCGGCTGGTTGAGTGCATTTTGAGCTACGAACGGCCTTTGCGCTTCTAAGGCCAATACCTTGCAGTGACAGGCAAAATCGGTCACACTGACAATTAGACGAGACGATACGAGGCGCAAAAATGGATCGCGAATATGTCTTGGTAATTGGCTCGGCGGTGTTGGAAATCAGCGGTAAGTCGGAGGATCGAATCCGTACCGGCAGGCGTCAATTTGGCAAAGTTCACTATTCGGTGAGTGGCGTCGCCCGAAATATAGCGGAGAATCTGGCGCGTCTGGAAATCGATACCTTTCTGCTTTCCGCAGTAGCCGAAGATGATTTTGGCCAACACTTGATTGATCAGTCAACCGACGCGGGCATCCATTGCAATCATCTCTTGCAGGTGAGCGGCGCCCGGACCGCGACTTCGTTGATTCTGGCACATTCGGAAAACAGGACCACTCGGCTCGACGATTTCGCGATCGTGGAATTCATTGATTCGGATTATTTGATGGAACATGAATGGCTCTTTGAGAACGCTGCGCTAGTTGTTATTGACGCGACCCTGCAAGTTGAAACGCTCGACACGCTATTTGAATTGGCGGTCCGGCACGGCGTGCGCGTCTGTGCCGACCCCACCTCCCCACTGATGGCTGACCGCCTCTGCAGGTACATACCCAACTTGTATCTGATCGTGCCCAATGCGAGCGAGACCGCCTCTCTCTGCGACCTGCAAGAACCGGCGACGGAACGTGATCAAGCCATCAGCACCGCCCAAGATCTCGTTAGTCTAGGGGCCAATATCGCTGTTGTTACCTTGGGCGAACAGGGACTTGCGTACGCCGATAGCAGCGGTGGCGGGTACATCCGCGCCATTCATACCGAGGTAATCGACACTTCCGGCGCCGGCGATGCTTTTTCAGGCGCGGCCATTTTTGGCATCCTCAACGACGTGCCTATCGACGAAGCGATGCGACTGGGCGTGACCGCAGCTTCCCTCACGCTCGCCAGCGAGGAGACCGTGCTGCCAACGCTTAGCCAGGAGTTGCTCTACGACGAACTATCCGTCTAGGCAATGCGGATCGTATCGAACAGTTGCGCTCAGTGCGACACTGGATATCGGTCAAGCACCCAGCGCAATCGAACAAAGTGTCCGACCAAGCCGGCATAATCCCCAAATCTCTCCAGCGTGTCTATTACTTTCTGGGCGCTCTTATCGCCGGTATCTTGATAGAAATAGTAATTGACCGCGGACTGCAATGCCACGTCGTTGTGGCTCACATAGGGGTATTTGCCAAAAGCGCGACCAAGTACGTTTGCGGCTGTCCAATGGCCGATACCCTTGATAGACATCAGTTTGGCATAGGTGTCGGAAGTATCCAATTCTCGCAAACTCTCCAAGTCAAGGTCACCAGCTAGCACGTCGCGAGCGATTCTCAAGATCAGATCAATTCGACCGTTGGTTATCTTCAATGGTTTCAGGCGCTCCGGCTCGAGCGCGGCCAATTGTTGCGGCGTAGGAAAGTCATAGATCGTCAGTTTAGCTGCCATGACGCCGCAATCCAGAATCTGCATCAGCGTTTGCTGCGACCGCAAGGCGTTCTTCCAACTAATGTGCTGCTCGATAATCAGGGTGACTAAGGCTTCAAAGACGGTTTCCGTGCAAAAGAGGGGCAAGCCAAGCAAAGGCTCGATATGTCGCCACAAGCGCTCGTCGCGCCGGGCAGCCGTATAGAAGTCATTATGATCGCTATCCAGTCCCAGAATCTGTCGCGACAGGTTGCGAATCCGCATATAATCGCTCTTGTCCAGTTCCGGTCCCTTTGAGACGATGGCATCTCCATCCTGACGGAAGGATAGCAAGTGCCCGCCGATGAAACGCCACAACGTGTCGCCTTCGACGACCATTCTCGCCGGGAAGGCGTTTCGTCTAACAAAGTCCAATAGAAGCTCAAAACGATAGGGGTGGCTCGGCAGTTCCAGAAAATACTCGGCCATTTTGCTACATCAGGTTTCGCGACTCGCGTTGCTATGGCGCTCTTCAGCGTCCTTCGCCGTGGCGACGGTTTCGTTGGTCTTCCGCAGCCCGTCGCGCTGGCTCTGGTAGCGACGGCGCGCCAACTGTCGCAAGTCCACAACGCGATCGGATTCGTCCATGATCTCGATGCCAAGCAGGGTCTCGACAGTATCTTCCAGGGTGATCAAGCCCGCCGTGCCACCATATTCATCGATTACCAAGAATATGTGCTCATGCTTCGCGATGAATTCGTCCAAAACCTGCGCAACTGAGTTTGTCTCCGGCACAACTTCCAGTTCGAGCGCGATCTCGTGCAATTGCAATTCGTGTTCGTCCGCCGCGGCACGCTTGTAGATTTCGTGGCGCAAGATATAGCCCTTGATATCATCTGCCGATTCGCCATAAAGCGGAATACGTGAATAGGGCAAAAACTTGTGCCTTTTCATGACCTCCCCGACTGTCGATCCCTGCTGGAACATCAGGACCACCGTACGAGGCGTCATGATCGATTCTACCTGCACATCCGCCAACTGCAGAAGGTTGCTGACGATGCGGTTTTCGCGTTCTTTTATACCGCCCTCTTCCGCGCTGATACGCGCCATGACTTGAAGTTCCGAACGCGTGACAGTTGGCGCGTCTTCGCTTGGCCGCATGGCTCGTGTCACGAAATCAAAAGCGTGAACCGCCGGCGCAAAAAAGAAAAGCAATGCCCGAAGCGAGTACGCGGTGAAGGGAGTCAACTGCTTGGCGTAAACGGCCCCTAAGGTCTTGGGAATAATCTCGGAAAATATCAATATCAGCAGCGTCAAAACAGCGGAGATGATGCCGAAAAATTCACTGCCGAAAATCGCGGTCGCCTCGGCGCCGGCGCCGGCCGCGCCAACCGTATGCGCGATTGTGTTCAAGGTCAATATGGCGGAGATGGGATGCTCTACGTTCTGGCGCAGGCTCTGCATGATTTTGCCGGCTTTATTGCCGTCCTGCACCAACAATTCGATATGTGAAACCGGCGTCGACAGCATTGCCGCTTCCCAGATCGAACACAGGAAGGAAACGCCCAGCGCGATCACGACATAAAAAAGCAGGGCGCTCCATTCGCCGGCGCCACCTGCCCCGCCGGTCCCGGCTGCCAATATAGGAGGTATCGTGTCCATTTCGGTGTTTTGGTTCTTTCTCGATAGAGCCGAGGACCAGCGCGGCTAGTCCGCGCTAATTCTAGCATAGCAAGCTATGGTATTCCGCACAAGTCTACCCAAGCGCGGGCAAGCGTCTCTGACAGACAGCTAACTGCAAAGCGTGGTTCAGCGGCAGCGGCGCCTGCGAGGCCACGGTTATGAGAGCATGAAAAACGCCGCTGTGTTTAACGTAGTTCCAACAGAACAACTTTCGGCAATATTTGGCGCAGTCGCTCCTCCAGTTCACTCAGCATGACGGCTGTCGCGCCCCAGACCTTGTGCCCGCCTACATCGTAATATGGCACCCAAACATCGGTGCCTTGTATCTTCCGACGTTCCTCGCGCTTGTATCGGGGATGGAGCAGATCCTCCAGCGCCAAGCTGAAAACTTCAACAACCTCTTCGGGATTCGGACGGAAGCTCGGAAGCGTCTCAAAATAGCCAACCGTCGGATAAACGTCGTGATGTGAGGTAGGGATGTAAAACCGTGGCATTTCACCCAGCAGACGGATCTTATCTCCGATGATGCCAATTTCTTCGCCTGTCTCGCGAAGCGCGGTGTCGGTCAAACTCTTGTCCTGCTCATCTAGGCGGCCACCGGGGAAACTGACCTGGCCGCTGTGGCCTCGCAATCCGGCATGTCTCAAGGTAAGCACGACATGCAGACGCTGTTCGTTGTCGTGAAAAAGCAATAGCATGACCGCAGCTCGTTTGGGCGCGCTATCGCGCTTCTGCCATCCACGTGGCACCGGCGACATTCGTTTTCTAGCGCGTGCGGAATCGAAGCGCTGAAGATCGAGTGCCTGCCTGACATGAGCAAGTTTGATCAATCCAGCCATATGTGCAAGTAGTGGTCTTTCCTTCGAAAAAGTTTGCCTGTCCTGGTTACAGGCTCGCCCATGTCAATGGGGATTAATCGCAAAGAGAGACGATTTATCAGCGTACCTTCGAGCGCCAGCCATTTAGCAAAAAGCGATTGCATCTTCAAGAATGCAGCTGCTCCACCAAAACTTCGCACAACTCCACCACCATCATACGCCGCGAAAACGGCGCTGTTCGGACGGAATAACAGTATTCCATTGCCCTCCATGCCGTACGCCCTCTCGCCCTCCGGAATCGCATAAACCGCAAAAACGTAGCGTGGCGGCTCGTGCATCATCAGATAAAGCTGAAATCCATACCAAAACTCTTCTGGCTCGATGTGTTTGCCCAAACGATGTATTTCAAGGTCTTCCGAAAGTAATAGATGCAACGCCGCAGAATCAATCTTGTCGACATCATCAGCTATGACCTCCAAATAGGCGCTGCCCACTTGCTTGCGAATACCAGGACCCGATGCCAAGCCCTGCAGATAGACAAAAGCACAAGGACGATTATTGACACTGAGAAAAGTGCCGTCCGGCTGTGGTACAAAGGCCGCGCTGACTTGCACGCCGTCCAGCCATATCGGGACAACCAGACGCCCGTCCTCTCGCAATTGCCGCAGCCATTTAGTAGGCACGTCCCATACGCCAGCCGTTGACAATATGCGGTCATATTTCGCTCGCGGCTCGTAGCCGCCCACCGCATCACAATTCACCACCAGCACATCGCCAAAACCCGCTCTCAACAAGTTGTTGCGCGCGTCTTCCGCCAGTTCGCGGTCGATTTCCAGTGTTGTTGTATAACCGCGAGCGCCAACGATATGGCTCAATATGGCCGCGTTGTAACCGGAAGCGGTACCGATTTCCAATACATTCATGTTCGAGGCAATCCGCAATTGCTGCAACATGATTGCCATCATGGTTGGCTGGCTAGACGAACTTAGGGTCTCGCCCGAGGGACTTACTTTCAGGGCGATAGCCTTATCCTGAAATACCGTTGTGGGATCGACCTGTGGTAGGAAAAGATGGCGCGGAATCTCGGTAAACGCGGCGTCAATATCGTGGCCAGCAAGCAAATTCTTGCTGCGAAGCTGCGTCAAGAGCGTGCTGTGCAAGTGCAAATGTTCGGGTTCAGCCATACCATGCGCGACGTTTGCGCAGCGAGACACCCGCTTCTGCACCGCTTCGACGAGCGGTCCGGACGCGCCCGCGCGAATCTATGTGAACCTGTCCCGCCTTTTGCAGGCGCTCAAATTCCTCTGGGGTAATGGCCGGCGCAGGCTCCCCACCCAGTCGCTCAAGGCGATCTCCCATGTCTTCCGATGCCGAAGCAGGCGGCAAGTCCTGCGCAGCGCCGTCATCCAGGTCGTCGTTCGGAGTTCTGTTTTCGTCGCTCATACTTTGCCCGTGCAGCGATCCGCAAAACTATGACCGCCGCTTGCTCCTTTCACATCGTCCGCGAGACTCATGAACCGATTATACGATAAGTGGGGTGAGATGTTAAGAACCGTCTTCCTATACGATAACGCATTACGGTAGGTCGCCGCAAATCGGCATGGTAAAGGTCTAACGTACTGTACGCATCTCACTCCGGAAAGTCTCTCCAGATCGGGAAATCCGATAGAAAGACCTGCGTTGTGTTTACAATTTCGCATTGGCAAGCTGATGGTAGTCCAGCAAGACCCTCTCAACTTCGCTTTCAAAACGATCCTCTATACGTAGTTCATCGTAGCCGGCATAGAGACCTGTATATCCTTCGGCTATCGCCCGTGCCGGCGGCGAAACTGGAATCTCCAGGTAACCGGCTGTCGGAGACCAGCCATAGGCGTAAAAGTAGGGTCGATCCAAACCGGGGCTGCATGGGGCAAAGCCGAATGCCAACTGCGGATCGTTGTGTTCGTCCGTACTTGTGCCAGCGAACCAAATAAATGCCAGATCAAAGTGATGCGCCCAAAGAACCAGAGGGCTCATACACCCGGAAAGTCGCGCGCGGAACCGTGACAGAGCCGTATATACCGCATCCAGTAAAGTCACATAGTTGGCCGCCAAACCGCGCTCGATTTCAAAGCGCTTATCGTGCGTGATATGTGTCTGCGCGGGGCTGATATCGATTCCCAGCGCCGCGAAACCACTCACAACGGCACTCATCAGCGATTTCTGACTGGTGCCTGCAACATCCAATATAAAAGCCTTTCTGCCATCCCGCGCGTAAATTAGCTGCAGATTCGTAATATCAAACTGCAGTTCGCCGCCGATATTAAGGCGCGATGTGGTCAAGCCGGAGGCAGTTACATCCAGACTGTATTGCAAGTCGTTTGGCTGTTTCTCCGCGCAAGCAACTCGTATCGCGCTGATCACCAGTGCAATTTGATGCAAGGCATCTCTTGTCGAATCCCAGTTATCCAGAGCAGGTAACCTCGCCACATAGTACTCCTTCAGGGTCGGATAATCTCAATTGCTCGGCATGTCGTCTGTCGGATGCGCTGTCGAGAGACTTGCCAACATCAACCGCACTTCAGGCAAATCATAACCCGTTTGCATTAAAGGGCACAGAGCGGCGGTTAAGATTTCAGAATGTAACCGTAGACAAACAACAAGATGAACGTAGGACGATTCCTACAGATTGATCTAAGCAATAGCTCATTTTCCGGCTTTCTTTCAAGGCACTCATACACTGTGTAGGAAAAAATATCGTATAATTGGAAGTTGATGTGGGATGTGATCGCTCCCAAACCATGATATAAATGTTCTGCCTTCGACAAAGAGGAGTCCAATTGATGAGTCGTTATCTTTCGCGCAGCATGAGCAATCTTCGTCCTTCTGGCATCCGCCGTTACTTTGACATCGCGGCCACGATGGACGATGTTGTCACTTTGGGGATCGGTGAACCCGATTTTGTGACCCCGTCTCATATTGTCGAAGCGGGTGTCCAAAGCATTCATGATGGCAAAACCGGATATACATCCAATGCCGGGATTTACGAATTGCGCGAGGCAATATCCTCTCATATCGAAAAACGTTATCAGTTGCGTTATTCGCCCGATGACGAAGTGCTGATCACCGTCGGCGTCAGCGAAGCGCTGTATCTTGCGTTGAAAGTGTTACTTGATCCCGGTGATGAGGTCCTCGTCGTGGAGCCCTGCTTTGTGGCCAATGCCGCAATTGTGGAAATGGCTGGCGGCACACCCGTCATGGTACCGACCACGGTCGAAAACGACTTCCAAGTGACGGGCGACGAGCTGGAAGCATCCGTTACGCCGCGAACCAAAGCGATTTTGCTCAGCTATCCAAACAACCCGACCGGCGCAGTCTTGACGCGTGAGCACATGCTGCAAGCGGCCGCGGTTGCCGAAAAACATGACCTCATCGTTGTCTCCGACGAGATTTACGAGCGGCTCGTTTACGGCGCCGAGCACTTCAATTTCGCCACGCTCCCCAAGATGTTCGACCGCACAATTGTGCTCAGTGGCATGAGCAAGTCTTATGCTATGACCGGCTGGAGAATCGGCTACGTAACCGCTCCTAAGGTATTCACCGAGGCAATGTATAAGCTCCACCAATACTTGATCATGTCCGCCCCGACTATGGGCCAGGTCGCTGCCCTGGAAGCCGTTGAGCATGGCGAGCGCGACGTCGAATACATGCGACAGCATTACGACCGGCGGCGCCGGTTGATCGTCGACGGTTTCAATCGACTCGGTCTAACTTGCTTTGAGCCGCGCGGCGCCTTCTACGCCTTCCCAAGCATCGAGGTTACAGGTCTGGACGACGAAGCGTTTTGCGAGGAGTTGCTGGTGGAAGAGCGCGTGGCTCTTGTCCCGGGCAGTGCGTTTGGCCGGAGCGGGAGCGGTTTCGTCCGCGCCAGTTATGCCACCAGCGAAGAAATGATCAGCGAGGCTCTTAAGCGTCTTGAACGCTATTTGATCAAGCGGAGACTTAGGAACCGAGCAGCGGAACCAATGGCAATGGCCTAAGGTCTATTTTTCCTCCCGTGTTTCCACCTTAAATTAGTTGACGCAATCGAGCGTCGTTCGGCGACACTGTCGTTCAACATTGATCGTTTTAATAGCTGGTCGTATTTTCTAGTCAGACGAGACGTGAGTCGCGTCGGTTTAGCGCTAGCGCGCTAGATTCCCTAGTCATCCAACACTAGGGACCACTCGTCAATTCAAACCTTTGCAATGTGCGAACTTTTGTGCTAAATTGTCGTTGGCGCTTCATTCTGATAATGGTTGCAATTCATGAGCGAATGGAAAACGGTCATCGGCCTGGAAGTCCATGCCGAGATGGAAACCGAAAGCAAGATGTTCAGCCGATGTCCGGTTGTCGACAGTGTCGAGGCCGAGCCCAATTCCGCGGTAGATCCATTGTCACTTGGCATGCCTGGAACCTTGCCCGTCATCAATATGCAGGCGATGGAATATGGGATCATGGTCGGCTTGGCTCTCAATTGTGAGATCCCGCCAGTCAATCAGTTTGCTCGCAAGAACTATTTCTATCCCGATTTGCCCAAAGGCTATCAAATCAGCCAATATGACCGACCCTTGGCCATTAACGGATGCATCAACATCGAACTCGAAGACGGCACTAAGAAACGGATCCGGGTCCGCCGCGCCCACATGGAAGAGGATACTGGCAAACTCAGCCACGTCATGGGCGGTAGCCTGGTTGACTACAATCGCGCCGGTGTACCTCTATTAGAGATCGTATCCGAGCCCGATATCGCCAGCGCGGAGGAAGCCGAAGCATATGCGCGCAAGCTGCGCTCGATCTTGCGCTACCTTGGCGTCAACAGTGGCGATATGTCCAAGGGTATCTTGCGTTTTGAAGCCAATGTTAGCGTCATGCATGCCACCGATACCGAGCTGCGAGAGCGCACTGAAATCAAAAACCTCAATAGCATACGCAACATGGTCAAGGCGATCAATTACGAAGTGCAGCGCCAAATCCAGCTTTACCGCAGCGGCGCGACGGTCAAGCCGGCAACGCTCGGCTGGGATGAATCAGCACAGAAAATCACGGTGCAGCGTTACAAGGAAAGGGCGGACGAGTACCGTTACTTTCCAGAACCGGATCTTCCCATTGTCGAGGTCAGCCGCCAATGGGTGGAGCAGTTGAATGCGACGTTGCCGGCCTTGCCCGACGAGCTGCAACGGCGCTTTGTAGATGAATTGGAATTGAGCGCTTATGACGCGGCTGTTCTGACGGCCGAACGATCGGTCGCGGCCTATTTCCAGAAAATGATCGACCATGGCATTGACGCCAAGCTGGCCAGCAATTGGATCACGACCGATCTATTCCGGATGATGAATGCCAATGAGATTGAACGCGAATCTATCGACGCGGTTCCTTTTACAGCCAGTGATTTTGCTGCGCTTCTGGCGCTGGTTCAAGAAGGCACGATCAACCAAAGTACCGCCAGAAAAAAGGTGCTGCCGGATATGTGGAACACCGGCAGATCCGCAAAAGAGATCGTCGATGAAAAGGGTTTGGCTCAAATCTCGGACCCCGATATCATTGACACCGCCGTCGACAAGGTGATGGCAACTAACGAAGATATGGTGAAAAGGGTGCTCGACGGTAACGACAAAGTCATAAACGCACTCTTTGGTAGAGTTATGGGTGAGCTGCGAGGCAAAGCGGATCCCGGTGTCGCCCGCAAGATCTTGCAGTCGAAACTCGAGAGCATGAGATAACGCCGACGCGGTGTCGTATCGTATCCGTAATGTGGGACCTTTCGAAATGAATAGACGGTAACCACAGGCCGTATTATCTGATAAGGAAAGTGATTTAGGAGTCGGAGAAAATGAGTTGGCATCAGACAATCATCGTAGGTAACCTGGGCGGCGACCCGGAACTCCGCTACATGCAGAACGGTCGCGCAGTCTGCAATTTCAGCGTGGCTGTCTCGGAACGTTGGAGAGACCGCCAAACTAATGAACAGCAAGAGCGCACAACTTGGTATCGTGTCGCTGTTTGGGGGCAACAAGCCGAAAACTGCAACACCTACCTGGCCAAAGGCAGGCAAGTGCTAGTGATCGGCAACGTGGCGGCGCGGGGCTACATGAACAACAACGGCGAAGCTGCAGCTTCTCTCGACTTGACCGCGCGCAGCGTTCAGTTTCTTGGCGGTGGCAATCGCGGCGACGGACAAGGTGGCGGTTGGCAAGGCGGCAGCAGCCAGGGCGGTGGGAGTCGCGAAGGACAACGTCCTGATGACCGCGCGTCCAACTGTGCCGACCCACCCAGCACGGTTGACGACATTCCCTTCTAGCCGGAACGTCTGCACGTGCCAAAGTTTGCGGTCGATTTAGCAGGCCAGAACGCACTAGTAACCGGGGCCGGTGCCGGCGTTGGTCGGGCGATTGCCATCGCGCTGGCGGAAAGCGGCTCGGCAGTCGCGGTCAACGATCTCAATATCGAGCGCGCAGAGGCTGTGGCGGCAGAAGTTGAAAAACAAGGCGCCCGCAGCTTTCCTCTGCATGGCGATGTATCCAATCGCTTCCAGACGGCCAACATGATTGAGCAGACTCGCGATGCGTTTGGCAAGATTCACATTCTGATCAATGCCGCAGGCATCTTCAAAGCGGAACCCATGTTGGCGATCGATGAATGGGATTGGCGGCGCCAAATCGAAGTCAATATCAGCGGCACATTCTTCTGCACCCAGTTGGTCGGGCGCGTGATGGCGGATGAAGGCGGCGGTCGTATCATCAATCTGGCATCCTCCGCTGGCATCGGCGGGAGTATGGCGTCCGGCATTGCTTATGTCGCCGGCAAATCCAGCATTGTTGGGATAACGCGGCAAGCGGCCCGCGAACTCGCGCCTCATAATATCCGCGTCAATGCGATTGCCGCCGGCAACATCGCCGAGGACGACATGCCACCGGTCAAGGCCGAAAACGTACTCTTGCAGCGTAGCGGCATTCCTCAAGACGTCGCCGGCGTCGCTCTTTTCCTCTGCTCCGATGCCGCCGATTTCATGACCGGGCAGGTCATTGTTGTTGACGGTGGTGGTACGGATAGTCGTATTTGATTCGCTGAGTGCTAGCACGCATCCAGCATTATTGGTCGATTACTCGCCGGTCGAACCGAAGCCGCTCTCGCCTCGTTCGCTGGACGAAAGGTCGTGCAATCGAGCCACTTCTTCGATACCTTCTGTCAATACAGGGACAATTATAAGCTGCGCAATTTTTTGGCCGGCCTTGATCCGATATGGCTCGCTGTCGAGATTCACCATCAAGACCTTCAATTCGCCACGATAAGAGCTATCGATGACGCCGGCCAGACAATGCATTCCGGCCGCAGCGACACTCGAACGATCTTTCACCAGACCAACATAGCCCGCCGGAATCTCAAGATGAAGCCCGGTTTCCACCGCTACACGTTGCAAGGGCGCAACTATGCGATTGGCAATCGCATTAAGATCGTATCCGGCGTCACCGGCGCGCGGCTTTGAAAACTCACATGCCAGGGCACGTCGTTTGTCGCTCAAAAAAACGCGCATTGTCGACCTTTATATCCCCTTCGTTGCCAATCGATAGTCCCTGGAAAGCGCCAGCCACGGCTCCAAGTCCCAATAGCGCCGCGCCGCGCCAGAGGGAGAAGGCAGCACATAAACACGCGTCGTGCCGAGGCCTTCGTTCTGCAAGCCATACGATACCGCCTCGCTCGACGACACGTTCTGCCAGGCGCGCCATGCGGCTTTGCTGGTGAATGCCAGTAACTGTGGTTGAAATCTCAAGATTTTCGCGGTCAATGCCCTGGGATTGTAATCAGACTGTGCCAGATCACTGTCGTTGCCCGCCTTGCCCTTCGCCACATCGGTCAAGCCGACTCGCAACTCGAGGAGCTTACGGAAATCAGCAGGTGCTAAGGGAACCGGGGTGATTCCAACCTGGAAGAGGGTTCGCCAGAAGCTGTTGCCTGGGTTGGCATAATATGCTCGAGACCTTGCCGAAACTCTGCTGGCAGCCGTGCCACAGAAGACCAGAACTAGCCCGAAGTCCAATACATCGGGCAGAATCTCAGTCATCCGCTTGATCGTCGCCTCTTACCAATTCCAGGTTCTTTTGATGGGTCTGCTGGTAGAAGGCGTCCAGATCCGTCGCTATCTCGATGTCATCGCCGCTAGATAATCGGCGCAAATAGTCCACAGTGCTGTCCAGGCTCTCCCGCCCTTCGACACTTCCATGCGCCGATAGCGACCTCTTCACATCACTGTTATTGGCCCAGTTTTCCAGGGCATTCAGCCAAGCGCCCACCAAATTGGGATCATTCACAACTGGCAATGGGGTCTCAATGGCGTCACCGCCGAGAAGAACTCCCCATTCCGGTATCCACCCAACAATGCAGTCCGCGCTATGACCCGGAAGATGATGCAAATCCAAGGTGATTCCTCCGAGATCCAGGCTCATGCGCGAACGAAATACCAGATTTGGCGGGGTCAACTCTATGCCATCCCACTTGCCCGGCTCAGCAAGCTGCATGTCGTTGAGAGTCATCGGCACGTCATTGTTGAATCGCCGCAAACACTCGACGTGCCCAATGATATCCAAGGGCGCGCGCGGAAATCCGTTCGTGCCCCAAATATGATCCCAATCCGCATGGCTATAGACAACGTGAAACGGCATCGAACCAATCACGGGCTCGAGAGCCGCCATGTCTTTTGGGCCAGTCAGCGTATCCCAAACTACTGCAGTTCGCTCGCCGACAATAATTGCCGACCGCACAACAAAGCCGAGCAGCGCGACTTCCAGGACATGCAAGTTGGGCTGTAATTCGAGAATTTGACGCATTTACGCTATTCCAGTTTTGTGAACTACGAAACCTGAAGAAGCGCCACGATCCAATGATTGCGTCTACTCAGCTGAAACTTCCAAATCTGGCACGAGGCGGAAGCTATCCAATACCGCAATCAGGGGGTATTCCGCGACGTCAGCCTGAAGCAAGTCCAGTTCGACGTCGCTGATGCGCGCATTGGCAACATGCAGTTGATTATCGGAACCATTTAACATGATCGCCAAACCACTATCCGTCGCGCCATCTAGGGTCGGAACTTGGTAAGAAACCCGAAAACCAGAAGCGCCGCCCACCTCAACAGGTGCGACCGTGAGCGCTTCCAATCCGTCGCGCCATTTTTCAATCCAATCGATGGCATCGCCCTCGTTTGCCAGTGCGACATCCCGTGTGTCCACCACCATAGTGACCTCACGGCTAACGACCGTAGCGGGCAATCCTTGTGCAGAATCAGTCAACTGCCATTCCGCCGGAAAACGAATGATGTGCTTGTCCAGATTGTCGAAATACACATTCCAATCGAAGGGCGCATCGGCATAAGCTTCAAGCCTGCGGACACTCTTGGCCACACCTTCAAGCAAGAACTTGAGTTCGCGCGGCGCGTTTTCTGCGGTCACCACGCGCACACTGTAAATGTCGCCGTCCTGAAGCCAGGACACTTGTCGAGCAATGAAGTAGGTACGCGACCGAGTCAGGTTGAAGTCGATCACGACGCGACCATCATCGGTAATCTTGCGGCTGGTTTCGTCCCAGCCCCAATACTCACTCCAGGTATGCTGCAACCAGGTACGGTCAAAATATGCGCTTAGTTCGTCCGCCGCGCTTATGCCACCATGATTCTTGATGATACGCGCTTCAACAACGCTTTGCGCATCGGCATTGCTCAATCCGGCGCGCAGTTCGTCAGCCGTGTTGCTGCTTGACGCGGACCGCCATCCAGTCGGCGCGGCAACGGTAAACAGACCAGACGGATGCAGGTAAGTCGTGTCAAAGTCTATCGCCGAGATATCGGGAGGTGGCGGAAACGTTGGCTCCGGCATGCGAGTTGGCTGCGTGGTTTCTGCGCCGAAATCGCTCTGAGCAACCTGCCCAGACAAGAGCGGTAGTATTAAGCTGCCAACCATCGCTACTGTCATGATGACGCCGATGACAAGGGTCAATCGTTTTGTCGTATTGTTCATCCGTGATGCGCTCCGGGCAATCCAGTCAAAACGCGCTAATCATACCCCAGAACCAGAGCACTGTTAAGCAAGACTTTTTGCTCATATAATGTTGCAGTTGCGGCCACGGCTCCAGCTTGACCTAGCACCCTTTTTGACTACAATAACCCATATTGCACCTTCTTGAACCAATTAAACATCAATAGCGTGTTGAACCAACGAAGATGGAGACGCGATGATTGAAAACACTTTGACGACTCGGCCGCTTACTTTTGATGATGCCGGAGCATATGCCCGCGCCGCGACAGCAATCGCCAAACGCGCCGGCACCGACGAGCTCTATTCTGTAGATGAAACGTTGATGATGTGGCGAGAGCCGCACTTCGACCTGGAAAGTTCGTCCCTGGGCATATTTGCCGATTCCGGGAAATTGGCCGCGTATGTCATTCTATGGGCAATATCTGAAACGCCCGTACGTCCCTGGGTCAACTGGGGTGTGCACCCCGACTTTCAGACGTGTAACCTGAGCGAACGGCTTTTTGACTGGGCAGAAGCGCAAGCTGGCGAGATCATCAAGCGTTGCCCGCCCGAAGCACGCTTCCGCCTGCAAACGGGAACACCGGTCGGCGATACTTTCGCGGAAACGGTGCTGGCGCACGCGGGATTTGTTCCGAATCGCGTATTCTACGAAATGCGAATTGCCATGACCGGTAGGCCGAAAGTCCCGAGATTCCCATCGGGCATCGTCGCCAGATCCTACCGACATGAAGACGATTTGCCCTTGTTCGTGGACATAGTCCGGGACACGTTCTCCGATCACTACGGAAATGTCGAACAGCCATTCGAAAAAGAACTTGCGGAGTTCCGTCACTGGTTCAACAATGACAAGAACTTCGATCCGGAACTTGTCACTTTGGCGGTCAATGAGCGCACAGGAATTGCGGCGGGATGTCTATTGGCGATGAAAGAAAACCACCGTTATCCCGGCACCGGCTATATTGATACCGTGGGAGTCCGCCGCGCTTACCGGCGACGCGGGCTGGCACAGGCGATGTTGATCCACAGCTTCGCCGAATACTGGGACCGTGATATGTCGACGGTCGGTCTGGAAGTGGACGGCCAGAGCTTGACCAACGCCGTCGCGCTCTACGAGAAGGTCGGCATGCACGTTCATCAAAGGCTTATGTCGTTCGAGAAGGTGCTGCGCGAGGGAGTCGAGTTGGCGAAGGTTTCGATGGAATAACGGCCGGCAAGCGTATTGGCAACCATCATCAATTAGCGATAGGTTCATGAATAAACCACGAACTTTACCTCAGAAAATGGTGTTGGTTTCCGAGAAAGAATCTCAGTGAACTCTAGCGGCCCAGCACCATAGCGGAATAAGCATGCGCGTCGATCGCGAAAGAATTCGTGCAACCGATCCTATATGGCGCAACACTATTAGAAGGCGATTGGAGCCCAAATGACCCACATCAAAACTGGCTATGCCGACATCAACAACGCCCGACTCTACTACGAGCTTGCAGGATCGGGCGCGCCCTTCGTCATTATTCACGCTGGCATTGCCGATTGCCGCATGTGGGACAGTGAATTCGCACATTTCGCCCAGAGTCACCAAGTCTTGCGTTTTGACATGCGCGGCTACGGCAAGAGCCTGCCCGTCGCAGGCGAGTTCAACATTCAAGATGACCTGCGGGCGCTGCTCGCTTTCCTGGATATCGGCCCGCCCGTGATCCTGATGGGCTGTTCAATCGGCGCCGGGCTAGCTATCGACTACGCGTTGACACATCGGAACGAGGTAGGGTCGCTGATTCTTGTTGGTGGCGAACCGGCTGGTTTCGAAGCCGAGGTTGAATGGCCGGACGAACTCTTCGCCCAATCCGAAAAGGCGTATCAGGACGGTGACATCGATCGCATTGCCGAACTCGATATGGAAATCTGGTTTGACGGCTTTGGGCGTTCCACCACAGGCTTGAACATAGAAGCCAGGAAGCGCGCCTTCGCGATGGCTCGCCGGGTCGCCAAACAGGAGATCAAAAACATCGGGACGCACGTTCGCAAGTCCTTTGACAAGCCCGCTGTTGAGCGGCTCGCGGAACTCAAAGCGCCCAGCCTGGTGATCATCGGCGAGAATGACCTGCCCTTCTTGAGACTGGCTGCCGATTACCTGACCGCGCACATTCCAGACGCGACTAGAGCGCTGATGCCAGACGCCGCTCACTTGCCTAATATGGAGCATCCCGAGCAATTTTGCTCCATCGTCGAGGACTTTCTTTCGGCCGACTAAACGCCAGTGACTGAGGGTCGCATTTAACATGCCGAGCGACGAGAGCCAGCAGCGTTACGAGGACATCATGCGGAAGGTCGCCGGTCGCAGGCCCTTCGGCGGCAAAGCGCGTGACGAAAAACCGGTGACGTTGCATGACCGCATACTCGATATGGTCAACGCCTTTGATAGCTTCGGCAGACTGACGCAGGAGACTTACCCGGACATCCTATGCCACGGTCCCAAAGCGCTGAACGGTGCAACCTGGTCGGCTGTTGTCGTTTGGTATCACCCAAAGGGATATCACGGTTACCAAGAACTTAGCCTGTTAGGCGCCTGGGCGCACCATGACGCAAACGAACTCCTTCTGAGTGTTGGCAAACGAAAATTGCCTTATCGGGCGCCCATCTTTGATGCCGGGGTATATCGCGTCGCAATCGAAAACGGATTCCAACTGTATTATGAAGATGATGGTCATCCGCCCAGAGACGGGGATCATCTCTGGTATCAATCGCTATTTGACGCAAAAGAGCGCCTTTCACATCGGCAGGCGCTCTTTGAAATCCTGGTTGAATGGAGACAAAAAGCCGGTATCGCCTAGTCTTCCAGTTCATCCTCTTCGAATACGATGTCGGTCATCAGGTCGGAAGCAGCGAGGTCGTCGAGCGATATACTGCCCGAGTCTTCCTGAACTAGCATGCTGACACCTTGTTTAAGACGTTCCCCGCACACCAGACAATCCGGGTCACGCTGAATGTCCACCCAAATGCTAGAATGTGGATCGCTCTCTTGACCTTCAATGATATCCAAGGCGCAATTGGTCACAATGATTGTATTCGCAGGCATCTCTTCGTAAACGTTACTGCCGCGCAGTAACTCGTTAAGAATCAGATCCGTCTGTATCCCCGCAACCTTCGTCACATTCACCCAAAGTCCCGGTTCAGCCTCCAGGGTACCGGCCTCGCCGATCATCCCGTAGTCCAAATCGCCCACGGGATCCATTGTTATCTTGACGCCCTCGCGCGTTGCTTCCGACCAGCAAGCGTAGCATGGGCCATCAAAGGGTTTGATAATGACGTGATCTCCACCTTCGCCCCGTTCATAGACGCCGGCATAAGACGCGCTAAGGCGTTTTTCCAGGCACTTTTCGTTGATGGCATATTTGACCTGCTCGTTGTCGACGCCGACCACCAGAACATCGACATCATCGAGACACTCCCAATGATTTTGGATGGAGCCCTCGCGCACTTCTAAAATCGCGTCGCGATTTCGGTTTTGGATCAGGTCCGCTACGGCTGCTGCTTTGTTCTGCCCGACATGGCGTAAATCCGCCACATGACGTGTCACGTTGCCTGGTTCAATCACATCGTTGTCCACCAGCACGAAATTGCCTACGCCGCTCATTGCCAGGCTCAGAGCCACAAAGCCCCCGCCTGAGCCGACACCAATGACGCCGACTTTCTTTTCATTAAGTCGACTCAAGTTTTCGCTGCCGATGAGCCTCTCAACACGCGTCCATATATTGCTCATATCATCGCGCTACTTTCTGCTATCCCAATAAACCGCCACAAACCTTACGGTCTGCGGTCGATTTCTATTCCATAGACCGCCGTCGTGCAGCCGCTGGACGCTATATTCGCGGTGGGTCATTATCATCCGTTTCGTCGTCATTCGGCAGTTCAAGACGATGCGTGTCCAATACTCGATCGGACAGGTCCGCTTTCGGGTCAATCTCGTCGAGCAAGACCGGGATATCCAGTTTGGCCGGCTGGCGCACGCCGATCGCGACCTCGATCGCAATCACATAGTCGATCAAATACTTGTCGCTGCTCCATTCCCAATCCGGAGGATCTTCGATAGGTTCGGCGATTGCCCACAGCTTCTGAAACGTTGCGACCGGATCCATCAAATCGAGATCGCTTGTAAACGGCGCGCTATACGCCCGCGGCCGCGAATGTGGGTAGTCGTGCTCCGTTACGAACAGCATAAATGATCTCGCACCCTGCCGGATAGCAAAAAAGCAGAATTCAAGTGGCACTTCGCCATCGCATTCGTAAAACAAGGTACGCACCAGCAAGCCGTCGTCCGCCATCGCCAGTGTCTCACTTGTCAAGCGATCGGGCAGGACAACGTGCCAGGCATACTTCATCATCTGAGGCAGCGCATCTTCTTCTACGATCTGCGGATGCACTGGCTGGAACACGCGCACATCACGATGAATATACCACCAGTCGACGCGCATATCGGTTCCATTGTCCATCGGCACGGTAATGTAATTGACGGCCAAATCCGATTCACCAATAATCTGCGCATGACCCGCTGTGACTATGGGCACTAACAAATAATCCATGCCCAGTTCATCGTCATCCAGCCAGGACAATGCCGTCATCAAATCGCCGTGGCTCGGCTGAATCATGGAACCCGGCTGTTTGTGCCAATCACCGAGGTAACGCAGGGGCACATCAAAACGATCATGCAATATGTCAGATCCGCGATACCGTTCGCGATGGAAATACCAGTTTTCCTGTAGCCACCAGATGATCTCGTCTTGCAAGGCATCCCCTTGCTGAAAGGTGTGCGACCGGCGAATGGCTGTTTCGTCGGGCGAAATGGTATCCAGCACATAGATGGTGGGAAGCCCTTCAGGCGTATCGTTTTCCACGATAAATCCCAACATGGCCTCTCCGGTTTCATCAGCCAAATACTGGCTCGCAGCGGAAAGCATCTTGTTCACCGCGCGCTTTGACAACACCAAATTTGGTACGATACCGCGAGATATCATCGCCATTCCTCGCAAGCGCTTACGCAAGAACTCGATTTCCAGTTGCATGAGCTTGAGAACTTCCGGCTCATCCTTGCCCTGCATGGCTATCGCCTCCGTCGGCGCGGCAAGGGCGTACTCGCTTTGATACGTTCTTCTATGCCGGGCCATTTGCCGGTAGAACGCCAGGTGTAGTAGGCATATAGCCATTGGATCGCCCAACCGCCTACGGTCACCGCGGTCGATTTCGAGGGATTCCATCCATATTGTTCCCCATCTTTCGGGTTGAAGAGGCAAAGCTGCCCATCTTCATATTGATGCTTTTCGCTGTAAATGCGCGGTTTGATGCAATATGCCTCGGCCGGACGATTTGGATATTCTTTTGGGTAGACGATTTTGAGGCTGTGAAAGGGCGTATCCAGAATGCTCATGTTGATCTCGGCCGAACCTTGCCAATAGAGCAAGCCCCCAAATGGCGGAACGACCAATTTGAAGGTATCGCCAAAGGTAGCCTTCATCGCCTCCACTTCCCAAATCAGGCGCGACGAGACATTCTTGCGAGACCCCCACCAGTTGGACATGTAGTCAACTCCGTAACGCGTGTGTCCAAGTCGAAACGTCTCAACTCTATTGGCAAACGCCGCTATTGTCTAGTATAAGTCAAGAGGCTTGCAGCTACCTGAATTCGCAACAATTTTGAGTGAGTATTCATGCGGTCTCTGCAAGTTTAACCAACTGCAACTTCCCATCCAGCGCTGATTAAATCGGTGACCTTCAACAAAGTAATTTCTGACTGATGTTTTTGAAAACGTGAAATTTACCACAGGCGTGGAATTGGCGGCGCATACTCTGGTAAAAAGAAGGGGTCAAACTGGCAGGAAAAGTTTGAGAGCTTGTTCTCTGGCCAATTTGACCACCGTTTATCTAGTTAAATCCTATATGGGATTTAGCATATATGCAAGGAGTACACTGTATGTCAGTCAAACGTTTTGCGCTTCTATCTTCCTTGATATGCCTCTTGACCAGCGGCTTGACCGTTCCGGCAGCGGCAAACGACAGTGATGTTCTCACCATTTATTCGGGCCGAAATGAAAGCTTGATAGGTCCATTGTTAGACCAGTTCCAAGAAGACACCGGCATTGAAGTAGAAGTCCTTTACGGCGGCACCAGTGCGGTCGCGAATCAGATTCTCACCGAGGGCGAAAACAGCCCGGCGGATGTTTTCATCGCACAAGACGGTGGCGCCCTGGGCGCTCTGGCTGCTGCAGACCGACTAAGCGAACTCCCGAAGGACCTCTTGAATCGCGTCGTCGATCCGGCCTTTGTATCACCCGACGGCGTTTGGGTGGGGCTGAGCGGTCGTGCTCGCGTCCTGGTTTACAGCCCGCAGGGTCTTGAAGAAGCCGGCCTGGAACTGCCCGATTCCATTCTCGATCTCACCGGAGAAGAATGGCGGGGAGTCGTCGGCTGGGCGCCAACTAACGCCTCGTTTGTGTCCAACGTGACCGCCATGCGCATCCTGCTTGGCGATTGCGATACAGCCGATTGGCTAGAAGCCATGATCGCCAACGATGTGCAGTCCTATCCCAAGAATACGCCTATCGTGCAGGCCGTGATCAATGGCGAAATCGTCGCAGGCCTGGTCAACCACTATTACCTGTTCCGATTCCTGGCGGAAGATCCCGAAATCACCGCCACACTACATTTCTTCCCTGATGGTGATCCTGGTTCACTGATTAACATCGCCGGCGCGGCAATCCTCCAATCCAGTGATCAGCCAGAGCTTGCTTTGAAGCTTGTCGAGTACATGTTGAGCGATAGCGCGCAAAGGTATTTCGCATCGCAGACTTACGAGTACCCGTTGGTCGCTTCGGTTGAGCCAACTGTGGACCTGCCGTCCCTGGATGAGATCGAATCGCCGGAAATCGATCTGTCAGATCTAGATGATTTGCAGGGAACGCTGGAAATGATCGAAGACAGCGGCGCGTTAGACTAGGAGCTTTCTCTGACGACTTGTGGGCGGGGATTAATCCTCGCCCTGGACTACGAAACGACTATGCATCTTTCACACCTAATCCCGCCACAAATTCGGCCGCATCGATCGCGGTACAACGCAATTTCGCGCATGCAAATCGGCAATCGACAACTTGCGCAAGTCGTCAGCCTGGTCGTAGTCACAATCGTTATGATTCCAGTTGCCTTTGTCATCATTCGCGCGCTCGGCGCCGGTCAAGAGGGAATCGACTATCTGATGAAGGCGCGAAATCTGAGAATTGTGGGGAACAGTCTGGCCTTGATGCTGGCCTCCACGATCTTCGCGTCGGCAATCGGCATACCTTACGCCTGGTTGACGAGTCGCAGCGATTTGCCCTGGCGTCGTGCCTGGCTCGTGCTCGGGCTGCTGGCGATGGTCATCCCGTCCTATTTGACCGCGGTGACCTTCACGGAAGCCTTTGGACCAAAAGGGTTGCTGCAGGAATTACTGGAACCGCTGGGGGTTGACCGCTTACCGAATATCAAGGGGTTCTTCGGCGCGACGCTGACGCTGACTGTAGTCACGTTTCCATATGTTTTGCTGCCAGTGCGCGCGGCGCTACTGCATAGCGACCGCAGTCTGGAAGAAGCTGGGCAGAGCCTGGGGCTTGACCGCTGGCAAGTCTTCCACCGGGTGACGCTGCCGCAGCTTCGTCCCGCGCTAACGGGCGGTATGTTGATGACGGCACTATACTGTCTCAGCGATTTCGGCGCAGTCGCTGTCATGCGCTTTAACGCTTTTACTCGCGCCATTTTCATCCAGACGGAGTCATTCCGCATGGACAAAGCCTCAGTGTTGGCGTTAGTACTCATCGGATTGACGCTCATCCTACTGCTGATCCATTCGCATCTGCAGTACAAAGGACGTCACTATCGCATCGGTACCGGCTCTTCGCGCCAACTCCAAACGGTGAAACTGGGAATATGGCGAATACCGGCGCTGTTATTCTGTTTCTGCGTCGTGTTTGTCAGCGTAATCATTCCACTCCTGGTGTTGTTGAGCTGGCTGATCGGACGCACAATTACCAATCCTGTGAATGTGCCGATCACGGAGGTGCTGCAGAACACGGTCGGCGTAAGCGCCGTAGCTGCGCTTGTCGTGACCATGGCGGCGATGCCTCTGGCACTTCTCGCCATACGAAAAGACTCGAGCGTAAATCGCTGGCTAGTCAACTTGGCGTATACAGGCAATGTCTTGCCGGGCATCGTCATTGCGTTGGCGCTGGTATTCTTCGCGTCGCAGAATTTGCTGAGCCTGTATCAGACATTGCCACTTTTGATAGTTGGATACGGCATCCGCTATCTTCCTTTGAGCATCAGCGCAACGCAGAGCGCGTTTGAGCAGATCAATCCGCGATACGAAGAAGCAGCCCGCAGCCTGGGACTGTCCGCGCGTGAAGCGCTGCTACGAATCACTGTGCCCTTGGCACGTGGTGGCATACTCGCCGGTTCGGCACTTGTGTTTCTGAATGTGATGAAAGAGCTGCCCACTACCTTGATCCTGCGGCCAATCGGATTTCGCACCTTTGCCACACGCATTTGGAGCGCCTACGATGAGGCGTTTCTGTCGTCCATCGCGCTCCCGGGATTCGTATTGATCGTCGTCTCAGCATTCGCATTGGCGATCATATTGCGGCGAGAGGAAACGGCGCACTAGCGCAGTGAATCTCTGCGGGTTGCGACTCTGTTCCGTACTCACCTACTTTGTTTCTCCCTTTATGCAGACGAATTTTGCTCTATGCTAGGGCGCGTCCATTCAACATCTCGCCCAGATTGCCATGGAACTATCGCTATATACCGAGCACCTCACCAAGCTATTCAACGGCGAAACCCCTGCCGTTGAAGATGTCTCGCTCCAATTGCGAGCTGGCGAATTCCTGACTATCCTGGGTCCAAGCGGGGGCGGGAAGACCACAACTCTGCGCTTGCTGGCCGGCTTCGAGCGCCCTACCAGCGGTCTAATTCAAATTGGCGCCAGCATTGTCGCCGACGACACACATTTTACGCCGCCTGAAAAGCGCAAGGTCGGCATGGTGTTTCAGGACTATGCGCTCTTTCCCCATTTGACCGTGGCCCAAAACATCGCCTTTGGACTGCGCAATAACGGCAAAGGCGCCAGAATGCAGGTGCAGCGCATGTTGTCGTTGGTTGGCTTGACACATTTCGCGGATCGTATGCCGCATGAGTTGTCCGGTGGACAGCAACAGCGAGTGGCGCTTGCTCGAGCTTTAGCGCCCAATCCCGATATCCTGCTGCTGGACGAGCCGTTTTCCAACCTCGATACCGGCTTGCGAGCCCAGGTGCGCAGCGATGTACGCGACATTCTTCTGGAAACAGAAACTTCCGCAGTCTTCGTTACGCACGATCAGAACGAAGCGCTAAGTCTCTCTGACGAGATTGCGGTGATTTATGAAGGCAAGCTCTTGCAGGTAGCGACACCGCACATCATCTACAATCGTCCGATCAACAGTCAAGTTGCCCACTTCATTGGCGAGGCGAACTTCCTGCCGGGTGAAGCGCAGGGACTGACCGCCGTCAGTCCTCTAGGCACGGTAAAGCTCTTCCATCCCAAAACCGGACCTGTGCAATTGATGATCCGCCCGGAAGCGCTATATGTCAACTTCGCGGAAGAAGGCTTGGCAGCATCAGTGCTATGGCGCGAGTTTTACGGTCATTATCAAAGGCTGGGCCTGGCGCTGGAAGACGGCACCGAGCTTGTCGCGCGAACCGGAGTGGATCGCTTTTTCCGGCGAGGAGACAAGACCTGGGTGTCGCTGGCATTGCCGGCGCTCGCGTTTGATCCGAACGGAGATAGCGGGCTTTAACAGCCTGATCACCCGGGATGCTTAGTGTGTCAGAGAGCTTGTCCCGCCGAGACACTCATGCAGATGGCAACCACACCCTGAACACCGTACCCCGATCCCGGCCGCGACTGCTCACAGTAATCTTGCCGCCGTGCGCCTCCACAATTTCTTGGGCAATCGCCAGACCCAGCCCCGTGCCCCTGCGCGGACCGCGCGCCTTATCCACTTGGTAGAAGCGTTCGAATACGCGCGGCAGCTCTTCCGCGGAGATCCCAATGCCGGTATCGTGAATCGCTACAGTCACGCCCTGCCCTTGTGACTTCGTTACCACGCGTACGACTCCACCGGTTTCGGTAAACTTCAAGGCATTGCCGATCAGGTTCATCAGCACTTGTGCCAGGCGATCACCGTCTCCACTGATAACTGGTACAGCCTCACTGCTTGATTCCAGCCTTATACCCTGGTTTCCGGCGAGGACCTGCAAGCTCTGTACCACGCCTTCGGCTAGCTGCGAAATATCAATGGTCTCTTGTTTCAAGGACAGACGACCCGCTTCCAATTGCACCAGGTCGGTCAACTCAACCACCATGCGGTCCAAGCGGCTCGCTTCTTCATAAATGATCTGCGCTGCCTCTTTGGGATTTTCTGCGGCGCCATCGAGGATCGCCTGGGAATATCCCTGAATCGAAGTCAGCGGCGTCTTTAAGTCATGAGAGACGTTGCCTAGAAAATCTCGCTGCGCATTGTTCGCCGCAAGGACTTCGGCCGTCATTTGATTGAAGGACTCCGCCAGCGACCGCAACTCCGGCGGTCCACTGGCCGGAACATGAACCGCATAATCACCGCGAGCAACATCGGTCGCAGCTACGGCGACCCGCTGCAGCGGCTTGGCGATTGTGCGGCTTATCAAGGCAGCCAAGATGATTGAAACGACAATGCCGGCAAGCCCCGCTTGCAAGAGAGGCGGCGCCAGGGAGTTGCTGAATACTGCCAATGTCTGGTGCAGACGCACGGTAGGCCGTGGCTCCGCCAGAATCCATAAATTGTCGCCGGCCAAGCGGCCGAGCAATCGCCGTTGCTGTTGAAACATGACGCCGCCATACAACCACTCGCTGCTACCTGGATCAGTGAACGCGCCGAAGAACTGTTCACCGCCGCGTGCCAGGACCTTCGCCAGGGGATCGCTCTTGTAGCTGTCGACACGTAAGTGGATCGCTTGACCGGGCGCATATCTGTTGGCGCTGTCGTAGAGTACCAGCGGTCCTTCTTGAGTCAGCCAGATCTGCATCGTGCGCACGTTGCGCGATTCTGCAAAGGCATCCAGCAACTCGGGAATCTGCTCTTGAATGAACCCAAGACTGGCATCTCTGGGTAAATCGGCGATGAAATCCAGCAAGTTGAGTCCTTGCGTCAGAGCCGCAAGACGTTCGTATGTCGGTTCCGGAGGAGCCGGTCGGTTTCCGATCAACACAAAGAGCGCCGCGGCAATCACTCCAAGCGCTACCATCAGCAATATCAGGTACGATGTCAGCAGTCGTAGCCGTAATCCGAAGGGAACGCGAAACCGACTAATGATCATCGAGTTTGTAACCTACGCCCCAAACGGTCTCGATGCTAGCTTCCATACCCTGCAGTTTGTGCCGCAAGTGCGCGATATGCACATCGACGGTTCGGGTCTCTCCTGCAAAGTCGTACCCCCAAACGACATCCAAGAGTCGCTCGCGGCTGAATACGACACCCACATTCTCGGCGAGGGCTTGCAACAAATCAAACTCTTTCATGCGAAGGTCTACCGCCTTGCCCGCCACCTCAACAGTACGGCGCTGCGCATCTATCCTCAAGTTTCTTACCACAATCGGCGAGGGCGCATCAGAAGAACCCCCTGTGCGATCGGTTCGGCGGAGGATCGCTCTGATGCGGGCAACCAGCTCCCGCGGATTGAAAGGCTTGGTGAGATAATCGTCGGCGCCCAACTCCAGGCCGACAATCTTGTCGATATCGTCTGCGCGCGCGGTCAGCATGATAATCGGTACATCGGACTCGGCCCGCACCTTACGACATACTTCCAGGCCATCCATGCCGGGCAACATCAGATCCAGAACTACCAGGTTAGGCGTATCTTCCATGATCTGCCGACGAGCGCTTTCACCGTCCGTGGCACAGGTGACCCGGTATCCATCTTGTTCCAGATACATTCGCGCAAGATCGATTATCTTTTGCTCATCATCAACCACTAAGATCGTTTCGCTCATAAGCAACCCCGAATAGCAGACAGAATTCCGCTGCTCAATGCAAAGAACAGCTTCTAGAATTTGCTGGCGCACACTAACTGTGCCTACATTATGCCAAAAAATGGTGATAAGACCGTAACGTTTCTGTAAACGTCGTGTAAACTTCCCGTCCGCTATTCCTACAAATTACGACATCAGCGAGAGCAACGGTCTTCAAATTTGCCAGCGGAATCCGGCAGCGATCAACCTATAGGCTACACCGGTTTTTTACGCTACAATATGCGCCTTGTCTGAAACTTATACGAGACCGCGGCCATGAGTTTGCTGGAAATCATCCAACCTGATAATCCCATTCTGCGCCGGCAAGCGGTGCGCATAAACGATTTTGGCGAAACACTGCAAGACCTGATCAACGATATGTACGAAACCATGACTTCCGCGGAAGGTGTCGGTTTGGCGGGTCCACAAGTCGCTCAAAGCTTGCGCCTGGTCGTGGTAAGGCTGCCTGACGACGAGAATAGTCAGGAAACCTACGGCGAGGATGCAGGCAAACTTTACGTCGTGGCGAATCCTAAGATCAGCAAGCGCAGTTCCGATACGATATCCGGTGTAGAGGGCTGTCTGTCCTTGCCGGGGTTGCTTGGCGACGTTGAGCGCTATCAAAACGTTGAAGTGACCGGGCAGGACCGGAACGGAATCCCCATGTGTCTACAAGCCAGCGATTGGTTGGCGCGTGTTTTCCAGCACGAAATTGATCACCTGGATGGCAAACTCTTTATCGATATGGCCACCAATGTTTGGCGACCAGAAGAAGAAGACTGTGTAGCAGAAAAAGAAGCCTAAGCGCCCATGAGCGTCAAGATTCGCCTCGCTTCAAAGAACGACGCCCCGCAGATTTTAGAGATTTACAGTCCCATCGTTAACAGCACGCACATTTCATTCGAACATGAAGTGCCAGACATCCGTGACATCGCTGCACGTATCGCGGCGACGCTAAAGCAATATCCCTGGCTCGTTTGCGAGATTGACTCATGTATCGTCGGCTATGCCTATGCCAGCGCTTTTCGCGGTCGAAAGGCTTATCAATGGACGACGGAGACCACAGTCTATGTGCACGAGGAATTTCGGCGTCGCGGAGTCTCTCGCGCGTTGTATTCCACGCTATTGGCGATTCTACGCCAACAAGGTTACCGTACTGCGGTTGGCGTCATTGCCTTGCCAAACGCTGCCAGTATCAGGGCTCATGAGTCACTGGGATTTCGAGAGATCGGTGTCTTCAAGAGTGCCGGCTTCAAAGCCGGCGTCTGGCGCGATACAGGCTGGTGGCAACTTGACTTGAACCCATTTTCAGAGCGTCCACAGCCTCCGCGGCCCTTCACCGACCTTGACAGTTTTGATCAGCTCCTGCAAACTGGGCTGCCAAGAATCAAGAGCTAGCTCTACCGATTATTCAAAAGCGAGGGTGCCAGCATGCCACAAAGTAAACGCCCCATCGCCGCAGAAGACCTCAACAGAATCCACTACGTACAGGAACCACAAATCAGTCCCAACGGTCAATTCGTCGCCTTTGTCAAGGTGACGCCGGATCCGCTGGAACGCGGTTACATGCGAAATGTCTGGCTTTATCCGCTTGGCGGCGTCGCGTTTCAGCTGACGCGCGGCGATAAAGACAGCCAGCCCTCCTGGTCGCCGGACGGGAATTACCTCGCTTTTGTATCGGCGCGTGGCGAGAAACCGCAGGTCTATTTACTGCCAACCAATGGAGCAGGTGGCGAGGCGCGTGCCTTGACCACAATGGCAAACGGCGCGCATAGCCCGGCCTGGTCGCCGGACGGGAAGCAGATCGCATTCCTGGCTCCGGAAAGCGCAGACGAGCGCAGCAGCGTAGATGCAGGAGACAGCGCTGCGCCTCCGCCAACTGACAAGCTGGAAAAGAGACACAGAAAAGAACGAAAAGCCGAAAACGAGCAACACCGCTGGGATCCGCGTGAGATGTGGCGCATTCCCTATCGTCGCGGGACCACTTATGTAGACGAGCGATACGACCAGATCAACGTGATTAGTATCGAAGAAACCAGCGAAAGCAAACCGCATCGCCTCACGGAAATCAATGCCGATCATTCTCGACCGCGCTGGTCCGCCGATGGCACGTCGATCTTTACCGCTCGTACGACCGACCCTGAAGGCGATGAGCCTTGGCGATCGGAGAACTTGTATCGCATTGATGCGACTACTGGTCAAGAGACCGCGCTAACTGACGGCACATCCAGCACGTTCGCGCCCACGCCCTCGCCAGACGGCAAATGGCTGGCTTGTGGGCGCCGGCCGATTGAGATCACCGATATCCCCATGCGGCTGCTCGTTATGGCAATCGACGGCTCCGACATTCGTATTGTCAACGAAAAAACAGATCGCGAGGCTGTCGAATGGGCTTGGTCACCGGATAACCAGTTGGCATTCTCAGCGGAAAGCGAAGGCACGACCTTGCCCTGGCTCTATGACCCTGCCAGCGACACTTCACGTCAAATTCACGACGGCATTTACGACATTGAGCAACTTGACATCGGTTCGCGTGGTCTAATGGCTATGACCGTCTCCACACCAAAGAATCCGCAGGAACTATACATTTTTCGGGATGGAGAATTCGTCGAAGCCACGGGACATAATCACGAGTGGCTGAGCGAGGTCATTGTTCAAGATGTTCACGAGTTGCGCTTTCAGTCGCCCCACGGCGAAGTGCAAGGATGGTACTTGCTTCCCGTAGACTACCAGTCCGATCAGGTTTATCCGCTGGCGCTGAATATCCACGGCGGACCCCATGCCACCTGGGGATATGCCACCAAAACGATGTGGCATGAATGGCAATTCCACGCTGCGCGCGGTTACGCCGTTTTTTATTGCAATCCTCATGGTAGCGGTGGTTATGGAGAAGACTTCATGCGCAAGTTGCACGCAGCCTGGGGTCCCGTCGCGATGGACGATATTATGGCTGGCGTAGATTCGTTTCTCGAGCTCGGCATCGCCGATGCCAGCAGAATGGCTATCACCGGCGGATCCTACGGCGGCTACATGACTGCCTGGATAATCACGCACACCGACCGCTTCATAGCGGCAGTGTCGCAGCGGGGCGTCTACAACATCACCAGCTTCTACGGCACATCGTACCTGCCCCTGCTCATGTCAAACGAATTTGATGCCGAACCCTGGGAGAATCATTCGGCCTTCTGGGACAATTCGCCACTGAAATACGCTGCCAACATCAGAACGCCACTACTACTTGTCCACTCAGAGAATGACTTCGGTGTTCCGATAGAACAAGGGGAACAACTCTTCGCCTGGGTCCGGCGCGCGACGGACACGCCGATCAAGATGCTGCGCTATCCTCGCGAAGGGCATGAGCTTTCTCGCAGTGGCGAGCCAGATCACCGGATCAGCCGTTTGACCGAGATGATCAACTGGTTCGACGAGTATGCGAACGCTTGATTTACGCGCGTGGCGAAGCCGCTTGCGTTGGGAACTGCTGAGAGAAGATCGCGAAATAGAGACTCAGCTTGGCGATGATATCCCGCCTTTCTTTGTCTGGCAGAAAACCTAAGACAGAACGCAGTTGATCCATCAGGCCGCGCTGCACCTCAACAAACCGGCGTGAGCCCTCATCCGTGAGTAGGACATCAACCGAACGTCCGTCGGTCGCGCTGCGCCGCCGCCGGACCAAGGGCGGATCCATGGCTTCCAGCCGTTTGACCAGTCCGGTCATGGTCGCGTTGGTCAGATGATGGTCACGGGCAATATCGCCGATGCGGCATTCGCCCTGGTTTTCCGACAGCGTCTTTAGCACGTAGAACTGGGGTGGCGTAAGCCGATGGGCATCAAAGTGGCTAGCAAGGCGTTTCTCACCATCACTTACGATATCGAACAGAAGCGACCAAAGCTCGGCTACGTCTAGATCGAGATTGTCATCCACACCACCCGTCCCTTCTAAATCGCGCGTTCAGTGCCCAGGGCATCCCAAACATCCAGCTTGCCGCGAATCTCTCGGATTACCTCGTCTACAAATTCCGAGGTGCTTGCGCGCCCTCCCAAGTCCGGTGTTCTGATCCCGTTGTAGACCGCTTCCAGAGTGCTTTCATAAATGGCGCGGCTGGCGTCAGCAGCTTTCTTGCCGTCGACGTAGCGCAAAAGAGCGCCACATGCCAGAATCATAGCCATCGGGTTGGCGATATTCTTGCCCATTAGGCCTGGCGCTGTGCCATGTGGCGCTTCGGTGACGACTACCTTGACGTTGAAGTCTTCGTCAACGGCGAAGACGATAGATTCTGCGCCGGCAATTGTGCCAAACATCTTCATCACCAGGTCGCTCAAGGCATCGCCGTCGCGATTCAATGCCGGAATGACCAGTGCCTCACCACTTGTTTCCAACAGCAAAGCGTAAGTAGCGTCAATCAGATGTGGTTGATATCGAACGCCACTGTAGATTCGCGCGGCCCGATCCAACTCTTCTTTGAAGAGTCCCTCGTAAATCGGGCTGACCGTGTATTTGGGACCGCCAAATACGGTTGCGCCCATGCGTTGAGCGTATTGAAAGGAGAATTCTGCCACCGCCCGGCAGGTGCGTCGAGTAATGTATCGCTTATTGTAGGCTATCTCGTCAAGCCCCTCGCCTTCGCGCCATTCCTTGGCGGCATAGGCGCCTTCTACAGCCATACGCGCCACCGCGATCGGCGCGTGAACGCCGGCCAAAGGCCGCACAGACGGGATGCGCCGGCCTGTTCTCAAGATTACACTGCCGTGAATCAAATCGCGCAGGAGCGCGTTCGGGCTGCCGACATCTTCGGGGTCGCCGGGTGTTATGGTCGCCGCCTTAATGCCCAATCCAGTTTCCAGTATTCGCGCCGCCGCCTCGCGAACCACGTCGTTGTCGCTGCGCCGCCGGTTTTCCAGTGACAGGTCAAAGATCTCGAATGCCAGATTCGACAGGCCAATGACATCCGGGTCCAGGACCCGAATCGCCTCATCTAGCAGTTCCTGGCCGGTCTCATCACCCTGGAGCACACAGATACGATGTTTCTCCACACGTGTTGTCCTCGAATTCTGAAAGTGAGCGCTACACGTTTATTGTATGCTAGGAACGTCAGCGTGAATATCGCGGATCGATTCGTTAGCCAAGGCTGGTCAAGTGTCAATCCCTCCAAGGACAAGCCGTTCTCGCACGAGCCCAATGTCGACGATGGATCCAACTATTGTCGACGTCAGCCGCGGCGCGCTCAAAAAAGGGCTGAGTAAATCCTGATTTTGCGGTAGAATGGTGGGAAATGACTGTTCTGTAGGATTCAGACAGGGAAAACATCTCATGCGTAAATACGGCATTATCACGAGTGTTTTGCTGTTGTTTGCCTTGGCATTGACATCGCAAGCGCAGGACGATAACAACTATTCATCAACGATAGATTGGTTTTACAGCGCTTGTGAAGACCGCATGGTTGTAGACTTGCACGGCACGATACAAGCCGGATATGACATTTATTACCAGGCTTTTGACCTCTTCGGTGGCAATGGCACAGCGATAACGGCATTGCGGCGTGTCAGCGTCAACGGCGACTACTCCACCGCCCAAGTTGTCAACTGGCTGGGCAGATCGACACGCGCGCTCGGCACACCAATCAGTGTTGTATTTCGTATCGGCCGTGAAAACGATCCAGACGATACGATTTTTCAGGAAGCTTCCGACGACTATCTGGGCGACTGTGAAGAACCCGGTAGCACTCTGGAAGAAGACCAAACCCTGGGCACGGGCGACATCATCGGATCCTCAGGCGTCTTCACGCCGGACGGTGGTTTGCTCAACCCGATCTTCTACGTAGCCCCGGAACCATTGGTACAAATTGGCGCGCGCCCCAGTGAAAACGTGACGCCCGGGCGCACAGCCGACCCCGGCTTGATTTTCGCCGAATGCGCCGATGTGGATGGCGCGGATCCCGGTGTCTTGTACGATAATGACCCGATCAGGGTATTCTGGTCATGGTTCGCCAAGACAGAAGCCCAAATTCAAGATCACATTACCAACGCGCTCTATATCGTAAGATTGGGCGGTCAAGATATTCCGGACATCCAAGTGAGCGAAATCAAGCAAATCCCGGGCAGTCTCAATTGGTGGGTATTTTATACCGTCAACTTGGGTGACAAATGGAAGCCCGGTAGATACGGCATCGACTTTAACTTGAGATGGGCGAATCCCATAAGCGATGGCTACGAAGAATTTGGACCGGGCACCGCGATTGAATTACTGGATAGCGGTTGCCTCTTCGTTATCGAGAGAAATCCTTGGGATATCCCGGTAATCCACGAGCAACCTTCCTTGCCCTTGCGCACCTACAACGACTAGCTACTTAGCGGTTTCAGCAGCGGCATAGATAGATTCGTTTTGAACGTCAGACGCCGCAAGGCAATCATTTAGTGTCGACTCTTGCCACATACGCTCATTCCTTTCTCAGTCTGACTTTGTCAGCGCGTCAGATCGCGCAATTCCAGCAACTTGAACAATTACTGTTGGACTGGAATCAACGCATGAATCTGACGTCTATCACAGACCCTTCCGACATTGTGGTCAAGCACTTTCTCGATTCGCTGACCTTGACGCGCGTCGTATTACATTTTGACGGGCTGCGCCTGATCGACGTGGGGACAGGGGCCGGCTTTCCGGGCTTGGCGCTGGCGATCGTCTTCCCCGCACTGGACGTCACGCTACTCGATTCCACTGCCAAAAAACTGCGCTTCATTGACTTTGTCGTCACCGAATTGCAGCTCGAGAACGTACAAACGCTGCACGCCCGCGCCGAAGATGCCGGCCAGGACACACAACACCGCGCCTCCTACGACATCGTGGTAGCGCGCGCTGTCGCAAGGCTACCGGCGCTTGTGGAGTATTTGCTGCCGCTGGCCAAGCCGGAGGGCCAAGTAATTGCGATGCAGGGCATGACGGCTTACGACGATGCCAATAGCGCCGCCAGAGCGATCGACGTCCTTGGCGGGGAACTTTTCGCCATTGAAGAGATAATGCTGCCTACGCTGGACAATCCGCGCTATCTGATTGTCATTGACAAGATCAAGAAGACGCCCCGGGGCTACCCCCGCCAGCCGGGCACGCCAAAGCGCGAACCGATTCAATGAGCCATGTGACTTTCGGCGAGTTGATACGGATTCGTACGATAGCCGCGGTAGATTACGTTCGGCGCGCTTGCCATCACGTCCTTTACGCTATGCAAGATTGCTGGATGGGAGATCATCTGCATCGATCGCTCGGATGATACCCATCGTACCTCAGGCGTTTCATCGCTCGGGCGCAACTCGCCGTCGAGGTAGCGCGCCTCAAAGCAAAAGATCACAATTGAACTCGTCAGATTGGTTCGTACGGCCGCAAGTCGGCCGATTTCAACATGAACGCCACTTTCTTCCATCACTTCACGCTTAAGCCCGTCGATCAGTGTCTCGCCTATTTCGATCTGACCGCCGGGTATTTCCCAGCCGCGGTTATGCGATCGCACTAGCAAGATCTGGCCTTCTTCGTTTCGTATTACGGCGCTCGCGGCGACAATATGTCGTGGCGCGTCGACTTTCGCGTTCATTGATCTCTCTCGTTTTCCGATTCGTGCAAGGCAATGCGGAAAGGATACCATTCGGCGCGGAAAAGTCCTTTCGAGACGCCTGGATCCTCCGCAGTAAGCTCTCGCATATGCGCGTCATCGCGCGCATTGAATATGGCAATGCCGAATGAAGAATAGTCGTCGTTGAGCGTGCGACCGGCCAGTATCAGCGTGCCTCGCTCCATCTGATTCTGTAAGTACTCAAAGTGCTCACTCGTGATTTGCGTTTCATCTTCGGTAGGACCTTCAGTAAGCATCGCCGGTCGTACCGGCTGTATCCGGTAGAGATATGTCGGCATCGGTTTCTCCTCCCATGCTCGGCGTCTGTAGACGCTAGGGAGCTTACCCGAATGACGCAGGCGACGGAAGACGCGGCGAAATCAGCTATAATACTGCTGTCATGCAGTTATCGAGAAAGTCATGAAGGAAAACCCTAACAAGAAGAAACAGATACGCTTGGAATTGCCTAAAGATCCTAGCGCGATCTATGCCAACACGGTCATGATTACCCATACGGCAAACGAAGTCATTTTTGACTTCATCCAGGTCATGCCAAACGATAATCGCGCCCGCGTGCAAAAGCGCATCCTGATGACCCCAACCCATGCCAAGCTATTGCTGCAGGCGCTACAGGAAAACATGCAGAAATTCGAATCGAAACATGGTGAGATTGACGCGCCACAACGGCAGTCGCTTGCCGACAAATTATTTGGAGCGGTAAAACCGGAGCAGGAAGACGACGATGATGGATAATCTGAACGCAGTATGCGAATACATTCGCGAAGACCTGGAAGGGCGCAACGCCGCTCGAGATCAAGCCATCATCCTCTCGCGCCAATTGATCCGGCACTGTTCCGAATCGATTCGCGCCATTCATCGTCAAAACTGGGCGCTTGTCGATAGCAAACTGGACAAGGTACGCGCTGGCGCACTGGAGTTGAAGGCCGTCGTAGCAAACTTCCCCGATCTCTACCACACGGGTTATACGCAGGACGCGCTAAAAGAAGTCGCCGAGGCTTTCATCACCAGCGCCATCATCCGCGGTCACGTTCTTCCTTCGGTTGTCGAATTGGAGATCGAGTGCTCAACGTATCTCAAAGGGCTGGGCGAGGCCGCCACAGAATTGCGCCGATTCATCCTGGATATCATGCGTCGCGAAGATGCCCATAGCGCCCAGGCGGAGGCTCTGCTCGGGGCGATGGACGATATCTACGATCAGTTGGTTACCTTCGATTTTCCCGATGCCCTCACTCACGGTCTGCGTCGCCAGACCGACGTAGTTCGTGGTGTCCTGGAGCGCACGCGCGGGGATCTTACACAGAGTTTGCGCCAGCAAAAGCTGCAAAACGCCTTGAAGGAACTTGAAGACAAGGTAAGAGATGAAACAAACGGCGACGCCAGCGACTGATAAAGGTCAGGAGACCGGCGCATACACGTCAAATAGAGAGCTTCCACTCAGTTAAGGCGCCCGCCACCCAAGTCGGCTTGGGCGCTCCATATAGCTCCGTTGTATCGGTGAAACTGAGATCCAAAACCTCACCCCGCATCGGCCCGCGCAAGTATCGGTAGACCTGCCCGGTATCGCGAGCGTCGCTTTTGGCTTCTATACAGTGCCGCTCATATGACCGGTAGTCGCCGGTTTCCAGGATACGAATGCCAGATTCGATTACTGACTTGGCGTGCGCCAATCCCTCCGAGTCATGATCGTACGTATTCTGCGGGGCATCGCCATAGCCGATCCCATGGTGAAAGGGATCCGCTGTAGAAACGACCACCGCGTCTTCAATCAGCCTCGCCAATGCGTCGATGCCGGGCAAATCCTGTGGTCGTCCGCCGGAAAGGTATGGATATCGTTCGTAGACTTTTGGCGCGTTTGCCTCCGATATGCCCCTGCGTTTAAGCTCCGCCTGCCAGAAGTGCCGCCAACTGATCAAGGCGTGATCGCCGGTCCATTCGAGTCGCCCGTCAATGCCGGGGCCCTGAATGCCCCAATATTCTGAATGTGAGGGATTCACGCCATTGGCCACCGCGACGCGAGCGTTTTCCATCGCTTGACTGAAGGCATGCAGCACACTGAGCAGCACCACCTTTTCCGCGCCACTATCCAGGGCCGCATGTACACATGCCGCGATCTGATAACCGCAGTCATGCACCCCCGCGTGAGGGAATACCAAGACTCCGCCCTCGCTCAAGGTGCCAGACAACTGCCACTGCCGGCCACGTTCCAAGTGCTCTACCGTGCCGGACTCCCCCAATTCCTCATGTTCTCTGGCATACAATTCGTGAACCTGCTTTTGCAGCGCATTTCGATCTAGTTCCATTATCGTGTTTTCTCCAACTGTCTTGTCTCCGAACAATTTGTAGCGCAGCGGCAACAAATCGTCAATCACTTCTTTCAGCCTTGACCTCGCATCAAGAATCAATATAATGCCGTATTGGTTCACAACCTCATAGCGACGTTTGCCGTAGACAGCCGGTGGGCATTTGCCCTTAATTTCCTGCCTAGGGGAACGCAAAAGATTGAAATCAGTCCATTTGATTGAGCTTTTTGCGACCTCCAACTGCGGGTCGCTTTTTTGTTCGGTCGGGTCAGTTTGGTCGCCGCGTACTCACGCAGCGCCAGCTGATATGGAAAGGAGCGACACTTGCCAGTTTCAAGAGCGCGCAAAGAAGAGCTTGTCGCGCAATATGTAGAGATTCTCAACGGATGCGATGGGCTGGTCTTCGTGCATACGCAAGGGCTCAGTGTTCCCCAGATCGAGGGAATGCGGGCTGTCGTGCGCGAGCAAAATGGACAGTATATCGTTGCCAAAAATCGCCTGATCCGCAACGCGCTGGAGCAAGCCAAATGGGTTGTTCCGGAGGATCTGTTGGAGGGTCCCGTCGCGATCATCTTTGGGCGCGACAATATGCCCGGTGTGGCCAAGGCTGTCTTCAAGCACATTGAAGACGAGGATTTCGTCGAGAAGATGCGAGTGACCGGTGGGATCATGAGCGGCGATGTGCTCGACGCCCAGCAAGTAGAGGCCGTTTCCAAACTGCCAACACTTGAAGAGCTTCGCGCCCAAATCGCGGGTCTGATGATGTCCCCGACGCAAGGCATAGTCAACGTATTGCATCAAGCGACCGGTGGGGTCGTCAACGTTCTTCAAGCTTACGTAGACAAACAAGAAGAAAGTGGCGACGCATAATTCTCTCGGGTGGATAGTCCCGAGCGACAGATTGTACAGTATCTACCAACAAGCAAAGTGTCCGCTTGGACATACAAAAGAAAGGGATGAACAATGGCAGATCTCGACAAAATCGTGGAAGACCTGAGCGGGTTGACGATCTTGGAAGCCGCAGATCTCAAGACGCGGCTGGAAGAAGCCTGGGGCGTTGAAGCGGCCGTAGGCGGCGGCATGATGATGATGGCGCCAGGCGCCGGCGGCGCGGTCGCCGATGCCGAACCCGAAGAGGAAAAGACCGAATTCAATGTGGTCCTCAAGGAAATCGGACCCAAAAAGATCAATGTCATCAAGGCCATTCGCGGAATCACACCTCTTGGACTTAAAGAGGCCAAGGAATTGGTAGAGTCCGCGCCTGCGACCGTTCTTGAAGAAGTCAGCAAAGACATGGCTGAAGAGGGCAAAGCCAAGCTTGAGGAAGCGGGCGCTGTCGCAGAACTCAAGTAGCGGTTCAACTTGCGGCTATTGGCAGTTCGAGTCAAATTTCAGCGCAGCGGCTTTTCAGGTTGCCGCGCCCCAGTCCTCCAAAAGAGGGCCTCGGACAAGACAGGCAAAATGTTGACAGCCGGTGATACGCCGGCTGTTTCTCATTCTCTTTTGCACTGCGACATTTAGCGAACAACCACTATGCGTCCCGCCCAGGACAATCGCATCAAAATCACTGTCTGCCAATATGCGAATTATTGAAAAGATAAATCGACCGCAGAGGCACAGAAGGAGTTCCAAGTAAGTAGTGAGAAGATACTTCATTTGTAGCGAGAGTTCTGGGTTTAATCTGTATTCCGGGGAAAGCGCTCCCCTTCCCTGATGCCTCGGGGAAGGGAAGGGGCCGGGGGATGGGGTAGAATCGCACAGATCGCGTTTTCGCATGACTAACCTGGAACTACTGAGACACAGAGAAATTCATCTATGCGATAAATATACAGCCGTATTTCTGCTATAAATGAAAGATCAGCGCGGATTCCTTTCGACGTTGGTAGCAGATTTGGAGATGGTTCACCTTGTAACGGTCTTAAACTCGGTGCCGCCGGTCAGTGTCTACGCGACCCTCGGTGTACTCGGTGGTGAAATTCTGCACTGAACACAGGCTTGCACTTTTGATGCGATTGCCCCGCGTCTAGCCCCGGTTGGCAAGCTTTCCGATCTTATGGCATTATAAATGTGGCGACAACAAAGATATCCGGCCTCAATAAGTGGCAAGCATCTCCTATAGCAAAATTCTGGAACCGGTCAGCGATGTGATATCCTGCATGGATTCCGTGCTCGTGGGCGCATTTGGAAAAACCTCCGGCGATCAACGGGAATGCTACAAGCGTATTCATGCCTATGCCTGGGGACTGCATACCCTGGTGATGGATGTCATCACCGCGATCGGGATGGAGAATGCGGCAACCCGACCGGCAGTGCTGGAACGATTTAACAGCCTCTTGCATCCGATCAAAACCAATCTCGACAACCTGGACGCCGGCTTTGACGGCGATTTGACTGACGAACAATATCAAGTCATCGCGTTTGTCACGGAAACGATCGCGTCTATCGAGCGCATGATGAACAAGGTCTGGCTTTATTCGCTTATCAAGCACGATTGGCTCGAGTGTTCCATCTCCCTGGTAGACAGCGCATTGTTAATGCAGAAGATTCATTCTGGTCTCGGCGAGCGCGCCCTACCGCTGCCGGGCGTTACGGCGCAAGTAACAGGCGACGAGATTTGGCTCAGCTATGCCTTTGGCGAGATTGCCGCCAATATCCGCCTGCATGGCAATGCGGACAATGTCGGCCTCGATGTACAGCGTAATGGCAATCGCCTGGAGATAACCATTTTCGACTCTGGTCAGGGCTTTTTAGTTTGCGATGCAGAAGACCCATTCCTCCCTTATTGGCAGGCAAACGAGCACAATCATGGGCTTGGTTTGGGCTTGTACCTAGCCAGAGCCCTTATTGAATTGAGCGGCGGAAAGATAGCCATTGTCAGCGAGCCGGGCTATGGCACGACCGTCACGATATCACTTGCCCTGGCACACTAGAGTCGCCGATTTTTCCCAATCTCTCAAACACATACAGCGTCGTTTTTGTTGGCTACGGAACTGCGCTATAATCGCGCGCGTAGTCAAAGCATCGGAGCGAACACATGGGTAAAGCAAAAGTATTTGTCACGCGCCGCCTTCCGGACGCCACGCTCGATCGGCTGGCCGCGCATTGCGAGCTTGACGTATGGGAAGGTTTTCTGCCGCCCAATTATGAAACGGTCACAGAGAAAATGGGCAATCTCAGCGGCATATTATGCTTGCTCACCGATCGTGTAGATGCGCAACTGATGGATGCCGCTTCGAATCTGCAAGTCGTTAGCAACATGGCGGTTGGATATGACAATGTTGATGTCGTAGCGGCGACGGAACGCCGGATACCGGTTGGCAATACACCTGGCGTACTCACGGAAACCACCGCGGACTTTGCCTTCGCGCTCATGATGTCGGTGGCGCGCCGGATTCCGGAAGCCCAAAAGTACATCCAGGATGGCAATTGGCAAACCTGGCACCCAACGGTGCTTTCCGGCCAAGACATCTTTGGCGCGACGCTGGGCATCGTCGGCTTTGGTCGTATCGGCCAGGCGGTCGCCAGGCGCGCCAAGGGATTTAATATGAGGATTCTGGTTAACACCGGGGGCCACGACAAAGAAATCCAAGAAATCGGGGCGGAAAAAGCATCACTAGAAAGAATCCTGAGCGAAAGTGACTTTGTCAGTCTGCACGTACCGCTAAACGAGACCACGCAGCACATGATCGGAGAGCGGGAATTAGAGCAAATGAAATCGACTGCGATTCTGATCAATACCGCCCGCGGCGGAATCGTCGACGGCGAAGCGCTGTACAAGTCCTTGGATCGGGGTGAGATTCTTGCAGCCGGCCTCGACGTGACCGACCCCGAACCGATTCCGCTCGATGATCCGCTTCTTACGCTGGACAACTGCCTGGTTGTGCCGCACATCGCCAGCGCCAGCGTCGCTACGCGCGCCAAGATGGCCGACATGGCAGCGGACAACCTTATCGCTGGCATCACAGGCCGTCATTTGCCTACTTGCGTCAATCCGGAAGTTTACGCGTGAATGAAAGTTCTCGTCTGTCTTCTACCTTCGACTGATGTTGTTTTCATTCAGGTTGTCAAGCAATTGCGACGACGAGTATAAGTATTGACAGCAAGCGCGATTCAGCCTGCCGATCTCTGGATGACATTGATCCGGAGAGTTTTCTCGCGAAGACATTTGACAATTGAACCAAACTGTACCAAAATAGGCTCTAGGCGAAGCTCCAACGCTGATACGATTACTTGGAGCGAGACTTGAGAGAACCAGAATCGTCAAGAATAATCAAGTAAATCGGAGCCAGATCCACACTCTAGCATAATTCTTTCAAAGGCAACCATAAGATAGTCATTGCGCGTCCTGTCCATTGGGCAGGGCGTTTCGTCTACTATCCGCAGCATCTGAAATGGCGGACGTAGGTAATACTTTTTGCGAATGTCGCCGTATAGTGTGTGGCGACTGCACCCGGAAAGGAACAGGTCATGGCAGAACGAAGCATCAAACTGACACGAAAAGGATACCAGCAGCTTCAGCGCGAACTCAACGTCCTAACCAGCGAGGAAAACTCCAAGGTTGCGGAAATGCTCGCCGAAGCGCGGGAGGACGACCAGGGTGAAGAGGCGGTATTCTTTGACGCTATGGTTTCCAAAGAGCGGCTGGACGAACGTGTATCGCACTTGCAAAACGTGTTGGCGCGTGCCGAGGTCATAGATGCCGACGAAGACCCGGATACGATCACGCCTGGCAATCGCGTAACAGTTTACGACACATCGGAAAAAGAAGAGTTCTCGATGGATTTGCTCGATACCGAGGAAATCACTCACGGGCGCCGGGGCGTATCATTGGATTCACCTGTGGGGCAGGCACTGTTGGGCAAGCAAGTTGGCGATCGCGTCAAAGTTGAAGTTCCGGACGGGCTGGTTACTTACAAAGTCCGCAAAATCGAGATGATCCCGGACGAGGGCGCATGATCGCCATTTAGTTTAGTGAGAAAAAAGGGGCGTCGCTGTTCGCGACGCCCCTTTTTTGTTCGCTCAGTAGCCCCCGCAACCGAATCCCCTGCCTCTAGCGTAGTCCTATGATGCTCTCGCCTACCCGGGTCGGTATACGTCGCCCAGGTGGTCCAGAATACTGGACAACATATAAGGTGTGAGCGCCAGCGTCGCCGCAGCTAGCTCGGGTTGCGTCCTCGCTAGATCTTCAGCGCCTTCCAGCAAAAGAATCAATGCTTCGGTAACCAGGGACATCCAGCTAATAGTTTGCAGCATGACTTCGCTCAACAATTCCGGGTCTCGTTGCGCGTGGAGCACCAACCAGGAAGCCGCTTCCATCATTGGCATCATCGCCATCATGGAAGCCGACAAACTCCACATCATCAACCGCTGCGTTTCCGGGGACAGATCGGACAAGGCGGTTTCTGCATGCACACGTTGAGCCAGACGCGCCATGATCGTCGCCGCCAGTCGCGCCGGCGCGCGCTGATGAGGAGCGCGCTTTAACAAGGCGTCGACGCGCTGCAAACGCTCGTATTCTTTGGCAGCGGCCTGATCTCTTCCCAGGATATCAAGCAGTTTCCGCGCCGTTTCATCCGGAAGCTGACCGTCAAGCGCCTCTTGCATCATGTCCATTGGTTGCGGGTTGAACTCTTCGGACATCCTAGTTTCCTTTCGGACTCGGGGTAGCCAGCCTGTCTAATCTGTCGTCGTCGTCTACTCCGTCGTTGCCTAGCGCCTCTTGTTCTCCAAGCAAATCCGCCAAAGTTCGCCTGGCGCGGAATAGTCGACTCTTGATCGCGCTTTCGGTTGTGTCCATCATCTGAGCGATTTCCGCATACGAATAGTCGTACCAATAGCGCAGGACTAATGGTAGTCGGTAACTCTCATCCAGCTTTAACAAGAGGCCTTGCAGGAGCTCACTCTTCTCACTGCTCAACGCCGCCTGTTCAGGCAGCGGGTCGTTGCTGCTCAAAGCGAGCGCCGCCGCGGTGGGCTCGTCATCGAGCGAAACGAAATGCATCCGCCGCTTGCGCCAGCGATCTATGCAATGATTGGACGCAATCGACATCAGCCAGGTTTTGAACGATCGCTTGGTATCGTAACGACGAAGATTCATGAATGCGCGCAGGAACGCTTCTTGAGTCGCGTCTTCGGCTTCGCCCGCGTCGCCCAGCATGCGGTAGCACAGATTGTAGACCGGGTCTTGAAACAGGTAGACCAATTCCGAGAAGGCATCCTGGTCGTTGGCGAGCGCTGCCTCTACCCACTCAAGAATCTTCGGATCAGGTTTCGCCACCTTATCCCCTAAGTTTCTTTTGGCTGCAGCAACTTAACATTTTGGAAGCGTTACTGCTTATATCATGAATACGTCTGCTCGGCGTTTTCGTTGCTTATCGATCACTCGACCTCGAGCTACCCAGCCAGGGGTGCGAGCAAGACCTCGACTTGATCGGTCCCGTCATGCCTTGATCAGAAGGATGGCCGTGGCAATGTTGGTCGCCAAAGGCACGTTGTGTACATTGCAAATGCGCAGCAAGCCTTGTATGTCGGGGTCATGCGGATGTTTGCCCAAAGGATCAAGAAAGAAGAAAATTGCCTGCACTCGTCCTGTTGCCACCTCTGCCGCGATCTGTGCGTCACCCCCAAGTGGACCTGAGAGCATTTGCTTCACTGTCAATCCAGTTTTTTCCTCGATTAGCGTGCCAGTTGTAGCGGTAGCCACCAGATCAAACTCGGCCAAGCGCTCTCGGTATTCCATTACAAAGGCGACCATATCGGCTTTCTTGCCGTCGTGCGCGATAAGCGCGAGCGTCCGTCTGGAAATCTCTTTGGTCATCAAGTGTCTCGCCTGTCGATTGAAGCAAGATTGGCCGGTTTGGTCGGCATTTACGACACGCTGCGCGGGCGTCGTACCAACTGCGCCGGTATCGACAAGGGCAAATGATAGCGCGTGGATCCAAATAGGCTGACGAACCGCCGGTTCATGCTATGGGCCCCTTCGTAGTAGCCCTCGAGCTGTCCCATCAGCGCCGACCAGGGACGACGCTCGGCCGCAGCGCGCGCCTCACGACTCATTTCCAGGCGAATCTCGGGATGATCACGCAAGTGTTGAATGACGTTTGCGAAATCTTCCGCAGATGGATTTACCGAAATACCGGTGACACCGTCCTCGATCACATCCGGGGCTCCCCCAGAGTTAACCACCACTGACGGCAAGCCGGACGCCATCGCTTCCTGAATCACCTGACCAAATGTCTCGTTCTCACCGGTGAAGGCAAAGGCATCGGCGCTGGCGAAAGCCTGAGCCAGCTCGTCGCCGATCAGATATCCGGTGAAGTGAACATTGGTTCCGTAAAACCTGGCTTCCAACTCGTCGCGCAAGGCCCCGTCACCGATGATCGTTAAGGCAACGCCTTTCAGTCTTGCGACATCGACAAGTAGGTCGATGCGCTTTTCGTGCGCCAGTCGTCCAACAAAGATGCAAAGCAGCGAATCGTTTTCACGGCCATTCAGCAGGCGGCGGCGCATCGCCTGCCGAGCATGGTCGGGGTGGAAGCGCTCTGTATTGACACCGCGCCCCCAATGCCGCACGCGGCGATAACCTTCGTCCTGCAAACGCCTGACTATGGTCTGTGTCGGCGCCAACGTAAGGTGGCAGCCGTTGTGAATATAGCGCAACCAGCGATTGACCGGACCGGATAACATTGGGAAACCATAGTGTTCTGTGTATCCTGGCAGGTCCGTCTGATAATTGGCGATTACAGGCAGGTTTAGGTGACGTCCAACAGCCATTCCGTTGACCGCCATTGCCGCCGGGCTAAAAAGGTGGATCAGGTCTGGCTCGAATTCCTCCAGATGACGCGCGACCACCGGGTTGGGCAGAGCCATGCGAGTTTCCGGCGCCTGTGGCAAGCTGATTGAAGGCAGCGGTATGACGCGGGACGAGCCAACATGATCGACAGCGATGTCCGGCGCAAAGATCAGGACCTCACGTCCCGTCTCTTGAAGATAGCGAATGGTCAAATAAGTCGTTTTGACGACACCGTCAACTTTGGGCAGGAACGACTCCGTCAAGACGGCGACCCTGTTCACGTTCGCGTAAGGTGGCAACGAGTATTGGTCGTCGAGCAACGAGGGATTCCCGAAGAACTCGTCGAGCGCCTTATTCTGCTGGGCATGTAAATTGTCGAGTAACCGCTGCGCCTGCATTGCTGGCCTTTCGCTATGCCATGCAAATGGACCGGTTTTCTGTCATTTTCGTACAAATGGAGACGATACGCAATCTTATCATGATAACTTGCGACAGCGGACCAAGATCCGCCTCGCGCCTGGATATTAAAATGCGCTACGACGTGTTATACGTGAAGCGATGACAAATGGTTCAGATGGTGTGGCTAATTGACGCCATACAGGGCGCGATAGACGTTGTAGTTGCGGTAGATATACTGCACGTATTTCCGGGTCGAATCGATGGTGATGGTTGTCATAAACAGATCGGGATCGCCTCCGGAAAGTTCATTCCATTGGTAGGCGCGTCCAGGTCCTGCATTATAGGCTGCTAGCGCAACCACGGCATTCTGATCGAACAAGTCCAGTTGCTCATCAATATAGTAGGCGCCAAAGGCGATACCCGCGTAGGGGCGGAATAAGTCGCTATGCTGATAGTCGCGCCAATCCAGACGTTCCGCGATATATTTGGCGGTACTGGGGATAACCTGCATCATCCCCTTTTCGCCGGCTGCTGCCGTGGCATGTGTGTCAAAGAGGCTTTCCTGACGAATCAAGGACAGCATGAGCAGCGGATCAATACCCCGTGCTTCCCCTTCGCGTCGGATCAAATTGATATAGTAATCGGGAAAGCGAAGGCGAGCGATGAAACGCGGCACCTGCAAAGTACCGGTCTTGGACGCGATGATAACATCGGCGGCGGCGATGATGGACTCGCGATAGGCGCCCAGCCCGCGCAAGTGAATCGCCAGACGGTAACTGCCAAGCGCGTCTCCGCTATCGCGCAGGACCTCAGCCAGATCCTCGAATTCTACCGATGATTCGTCGAATGCGCCGACGGCATAAAGCTCTCGTCCGCGTACCAGATGAGCGTCGCTATTCAGCTCCTCCGACATCCGCCATAAATCGCCAGTTTCCTCCAGCGTAAACACTTGTCGAAGCCAACTTTCCGCGAACTGCACCTCGGCATTGTTGTCGAAAGCGAACTGATAATCTGACGGCGGGGCAAAGGGTTGTCGGCCTATACGGAAATCGCCAGCGCGCGCGGCAAAGTAGCTGTCTGGCGCAGCCGACACTGCCAGATCAAAGGCATCGTTCGCCACTTCCAGTCTACCCTGCATGGCCGCGAGACGACCGACCCACAAATAAGCGGCCGCTTGATCCTCGCCGCCGGTTAGTGAAGCGATGCGCGAATATAGATTGTCGGCGATCGACCACGCTTCGTCTTGAACCGCTGCCGAAGCTGCGATAAATAACCCATTTGTCGTCAATTCATGACCGGGATAGGCGTCCGCAAGCCGCGTAAACACCTGGCGCGAACGACCAGTCTCTCCACTGGTGCCATACAGATAACCCGCCCGCCAAAGCGCCTCGCCAGCGGCATCAGCCAAGTAATCGTAGTTATCGGCTATAGATAGATAGATGCTGATCGCGGCCGGTATATCGCCAGCCAGAAAGCGTGTTCGTCCACGCTCCAGTAGCGCCTCACCGAATAGCGGATCCTGAGGATATTGATCAACGATGGTCTGAAAAGCAATCATGGCGGCATCCGCATTGCCGATCTGTCGGTAGGCGCGTCCAAGCAGAAGGTGCAGTTCGGCAGGGATCGCTGCCAACTGGTTCGAAGTGGTGAATGCATTGAAGGCATCAATTGCGGTTTGATAATCGCCGGCAATAAAGGCGCTCTTACCTCGAGTCAATCCGTCGGTCTCGACGCCAGACGCCTCAAGGACCTTGAGTGCTTCATATGCCGTGGCAGTTCCGGCATAGCTTTCGAAAACCTGGCGCATGCGCTCCAAACCGGGCTCAGTGAGGTTCGCGTCCAGCAAAGCTTGCGCCGCGCTGAACGAGATATTTGCCCGATACGGTACGTTGCGCGCCACCGACAGAATCGCATCATATTGAGCGACGGCGTCCGTCGCCCGCGACAAGCTGATATAGATCCCCGCCAACTTCTCACGCAAAATCAACAGCGGCACCTTCGATCGTTTGGCAGCAATCGCGTTTTCATAGTTCTGCAGGGCGAGATCGGTCTGTCCCAAGGCTATCTGCGCGTCAGCGATTCGCTCATATACGTAGCTGTCGATCAAACCGGGGCGCGCCGCCAAGTACTGCTCAAAGTCTGAGATTGCCAAAGCCCAATTTGAGCGACCCAAGTGGGCGTCGCCGCGCATCAGATAGGCTTGTGGCGTCTGAGCGCTGGCAGGAAGTTGCGAGATTAACAGATTGAAGGCATCCACCGCTTGCTGAAAATAACCGTCGCGCAAGGCTACCGTGCCCAACCGAAAAGCAGCCTGCGCGCGAAAGCCTGCATCAATTGACTCGCCGTAGTTGAGCAAGGTACGATAAACGCCTGCCGCGTCCTCCAGATAGCCGTCGCGCATGAATTGATCGCCCAACTGCAAGAGCAAGGATGGTTCGATCATGGCAGTTGGTTGAGGCGACGGCGGAACATCTGTCGGGAGTGTTGTCGGCGCTGCTTGCGCCTGTACGTCCTGGGGTGTCGCGGTCACATAAATGATGTTGTCTCTATTTGGTGTCGCTTCGGGAGCCGAGTCTCTGCCAAAGCTGCAAGCAGTGATCAAGCATGTTAGACAGAGCAGCAGCGCAAGGGTTGTCTGCATTTTCGTAAGCCAATCAAGACGTAGGACAACGCCCATGGTACGTAGCCACCCCAATGTTGTCAAGCAGATCCGCAACCTTCTCACCCTGAAGGCGGCAATAGCTCACCGGCAAGCCAGGGTATGCCGTAACCCACGATCAAATGCCCCGCCTCGGCCAGTGCCTGCGCCAATGAATCCGTATCATGATAACTCCACCAGTGATCTTCCGCAGGCAAGATCTTGACGCCAAAATCTCGGACGACAAGCTGGCCGATACTGCGGGTAGACAAGCATCTCTCGTCGCTGGCGCTAGCGGCGCCGTTGCCGGACCGGCCAAGATTAACGCAAAAGCGCGATGGCTGGCACGAAGACCAGGCGTTATCGCTATGGACCAGCACTTGAAAGTCTATCAGCCCGCAACAGTCATCTTCAAACGCTTTGGCAAAGCGATATTTGCCACCTGCCCACTGCAATGGCGTCTGCTCCAAGTAGTATCCGGCGGCATCCAAGGCCTGTCCTATCACCGTTTGCAACAATGTAAGAAAATAATCTTGCGGCGCTTGTCTTTCTTGCACGATCACATAAGCCTTTTAATGAAGTCCAAGCCATGTTTGTGAACCAGATGCTGCACGAGTATCGCGATATTCCAGGCGTCGTCATGGCCACGATGGTGCGTACCGCGAAATTCTAGCTCCAATATGCCTAGCGCCTTTGTCATTCCCACGCGTCGATGTCCATTGAAATTTGCGAACACCTTTCTAAGATTCATATGTTTGTCTCCAAACGGATAGCAGACACCCAATCGCCGGCATTGCTTGCGAAAGAGCTTGCGATCAAAACTGCCCCAGCTAACCCAAAGTGTCTTGCGTGCCAAGTATTCATCAACCAATATGCCACAGGCGTCCGCAAATACGATGCCGTCTTGCTCTACCTGTTGTGTTGTGATGCTGGTTAGGCGTGTACAAAACGGGCTGATCTCTGAGACAATCGGTTTGACCATTATGCTGCGCTTGCCGTAGACACAATCCTCGTTTAAGTCGTAGAAGCAAAGGCCGATTTCGATGATTTCGCTTTGCTGGCCAACCGGGGGCGGCTTCACGTCCCAACATGTGGCCTCAATGTCGACTACTAAAATACGGTCGCTGCGTATCGCCATTGACGCCCGTCATCCGCTCGCTTGGTCAAGGAGCAAGGCGTCGACTTCTGCCGCTGAGGTCACCGGCAGACGACAAGCGAACTGCCGACAGACGTAGACCGTTGTCCGATCCTCAAGCATCTTGCGGTGGCTGAGCAGAGGAATGCTTTTGTGTTCGGCTACATCCTTCCGCGCCAATGCCGTGACCAGATTCGGACGAAAGGGTCGATTGAGCAGCGCGAAAATGTCGCGCGCTTCTTCTGTGTCCAGATCCCCAACGACTGCGACCTCGACGATGCCATTCACTAGGGCATCCGTGGCATTGAGGGATTCGGCGAATGCCTGCGGATATTGTCGCATAGCATCTGTCAATATCTTGAGCACCGCGCGAGCGGCGTTATCATAGCGCGCGTCTCCGGTATAGGCAGCCAGCCGCAAGAGTTGCTTCGCCATCATGGCGTTCCCTGAGGGCGTTACGTTGTCTTGCAAGTTGCGTGGGCGCACAATCAGATCCTCGTGATCGTCGCTAGTGTCGTAAAAGCCGCCGTCGTTGGCGTCAAAATGATCAAGGACAAGATCCGCCAGCCGCCGCGCCTCAATGAACCAATGCTCCTCAAACGTCGCTTGGTATAACTCCAACAGGCCATCAATCATATTTGCGTAGTCTTCGAGATAAGCGTTCAGCTTGCTTCGACCCGCCTTGTGCGTGCGATACAGACGGCCCCGCCCGTCGACCATATTCTCCAGCAAGAAAGTTCCAGCAAGTTTCGCGGCATGCAAATAATCATTTCGTTCAAGCACGCGCGCGGCCTCAGCCAAACTGGCGAGCATTAAGCCATTCCAGGTGGTAAGGATCTTGTCGTCCAGTGCGGGTGGAATGCGATCGCAACGCACAAGGTATAGATGTTCTCTGATTAGGGCTATCGAATCTTGCAACTCCCTCGCTGTCAACCCGAGTGCGTCCGCGACATCAAGCGGTTCTTCCGGCAAATAAAGAATATTCGAGCCTTCGAAGTTTCCCTGTTCCGTTAAGCCGAAATATGCGATGGCGATTTCAAGCGCGCGCGGCAGTTGCTCGTCAAGCGGCGCCAGCGCCTCGCGGACTTCATCGATGGTCCAGACAAAGAATTTGCCCTCTTCGCCCTCACTGTCAGCATCGGTCGCACTAAAATAGCCACCCTCTGGCGCAGTCATTTCCCGTAAAACGTAGTCGTAAATGTCTTCGGCAATTGATCTGAAAAAGCCCTCGTCTGTAATTTGCCACGCGTGCAAGTAAACTCGGCTGAGCTGCGCATTGTCGTAGAGCATCTTCTCGAAGTGCGGGACCAGCCAATGCGCGTCGACACTGTAGCGGGCGAAACCGCCACCTATTTGGTCATAGATGCCGCCCCGCGCCATGTTGCGCAAAGTGACGCTCACCAGGTCCAGTGCCTCTTTGTCTTTGGTTCGCGCGGTATGTCGAAGCAGAAACTCCAGACTAATCGGATTTGGAAACTTGGGCGCCGTACCGAAGCCGCCGTTTTCTCTATCCATGCCGCTTAGCATTTTGCGGGCAGCTTCAGCAAGTAGCTCGGCCGTCAAGCCGCTGTCGTCATCGCGGCCGATGCCGATGACATCGCGCCGCAATGCCTGGTGCAAATTATCCGCTTGCTTTTCAAGTAGCTCTTTTTTGTTGCGGTAAGCATCAATGATCGTCTGCATCAACTGTACAAAAGAAGGCAGACCCCCTCGCGGAATTGTTGGATAATACGTGCCACCGTAGAATGGTCGTCCATCCGGCAGCAAGAAGACGGTCATTGGCCACCCGCCCTGTCCAGTGATGGCTTGCACGGCCTGCATATATATGTCGTCGACGTCCGGACGTTCCTCCCGGTCCACTTTCACATTGACAAAAAGCTCGTTCATAATCCGGGCGGTCGCTTCGTCTTCAAAGCTTTCATGGGCCATTACATGACACCAGTGGCACGCGCTATAACCCACGCTTAGCAGAACGGGCACGTCGCGTTCACGAGCGCTGTGAAAGGCTTCCTCGCTCCAGGGGAACCAGTCCACCGGATTGTCGGCATGTTGCAGCAAATATGGGCTGTCTTCGTACTGTAGACGATTCATCAATAGTCCTTGTATTCCGCCAGCGAGATTCATAGGTCGCCAGCTTTAAGGATAGCGGACATTCGCTCGATGAGAAGTTGCTTTTGGTCACATATCTGAAGACGCTTTCAAGTTCAAAAAGTGGGATAGACTGGCGAAATCGCCACAGGCAATTCGACAAATATCATGCTATTATGGCTCGGCGTGCGAGGATACGCGCCTCGGCGCGGTTGTTTCTAAGAAATATATTGCACAATTCTCGCTTGCTATGCGCTATAATTCAGGCATAAGACATTTTATCGAAAGTCAGATTGCTAGATGCAGTTTTGGGAAAACAACGATAACGACGAGAGTAGTAACAGTGACGGGCCCGGTCGTCCCCCGCAACGTCCGCCCAGTTGGCGAAAGTGGGTTTCACCCGGTTTATTGGTCCTGGTCATGCTGCTCGCGCTGCTCAGTTCGCCGGGCTTGTTCGGCGGACTTACTTCCACGCCGGAAGTTTCCTACTCGGTCGTCTACGAGCAGTTGCGGCAACAGAACGTGGCCTTGCTCGACTTCAAAGGCGAAACAGGCGTCGACGGGCAATTCACGCGAAGCGTGATCGTTACCAATCCATCGGGTCGCTCACAGAACATTAGCAGGTTTAATGCGAACTTGCCTCCTGGCGGCGCTGACGAATTACGTGAATTGGCAAATGAGCACCGTGTCAATGTTCACGCCACGCCAAATGAACCTTCTATCTTGCTTTCGTTGATCATCAACTTTTTGCCGCTTGTGCTGATCATCGGCTTCTTTGTCTGGATGGGCAGACGAGCACAGGGCCAGATGAACGGCATCTTTTCCTTTGGTCAATCGCAAGCGCGCGAAAAAACGCCAGAGATGCCGGCCATCCGCTTTGAAGATGTAGCTGGACAAGACGCCGCCAAGATGGAGCTGGAAGAAGTAGTCGATTTCCTCAAACAACCGGAGAAGTACGTCAAGGTCGGCGCCAAAGTGCCACGCGGCGTCTTGCTGATTGGACCTCCTGGCACGGGCAAGACCTTGATGGCGCGCGCCGTGGCTGGTGAGGCCAATGTGGCGTTCTTCAGCATTGCGGCATCGGAATTTGTAGAAATGTTCGTTGGTGTCGGCGCTTCGCGCGTTCGTGATCTTTTTAAACGCGCCAAGGAAAACGCCCCGGCTATCATCTTTGTAGATGAGATCGACGCCGTGGGTCGGCGGCGCGGCACAGGCTTGGGCGGTGGACACGACGAACGTGAACAGACATTGAATCAGTTGCTTTCGGAGATGGACGGCTTTGACAATGATACCAACATTGTCATGATCGCGGCCACCAACCGCCCTGATGTGCTAGATCCCGCGCTACTCCGTCCTGGGCGCTTTGATCGGCAAATTACCGTCGATCTGCCCGATGTGAAGGGCCGTCACGACATCCTCAAGATTCATACCAAGAACAAGCCGCTCGGGAATAACGTCGAGTTGGAATCGATGGCGCGCGCGACGATTGGATTCTCGGGAGCGGACATCGCCAACCTCGCCAACGAAGCCGCCATGAATGCGGCGCGCTACGATCGCCGTTTGATCACCATGTCAGATTTCACAACCGCATACGAGCGTATCCGCCTGGGAACCAAGCGGCCGCCTCTGTCCAACGAGAAAGATCGCAAAATCACCGCCTATCACGAGGCTGGGCATGCTCTTGTCTCATTCTTGATTCCGGACGCGATGGCCTTGTTAAAGACCACCATCATCCCTCGTGGGCGCGCCCTCGGCGTCGCATTCTATATGCCCAAGGACGATTCACTCCATCAATCACGCAAGCAGTTGGAAGCTTTCATCCGCGTCGGTTTGGCGGGACGAATTGCGGAAGAAATTGTCTTTGACGACGTTACCACAGGCGCGGCCAACGATATTCAGCAAGTGACCCAGATCGCGCGCAATATGGTAAAGATGTTTGGCATGAGCGATTCGGTGGGCATGGTCAATTATGGCGATGACCCCGAGCAACCCTTCCTGGGCTATTCGATCGCCAACGGACGTGATTACAGCGACGATACCGCCGCGAAGCTCGATGCGGAGATCAAACGCTTAATCGACGTCGCCTATCAAGAGACCCGCGGACATCTGGAAGATCATCGTGATCAGCTGGACGCGCTGGCGCAGGTATTGCTCGAGAAAGAAACAGTCGAACGCGCAGAGATATTGAGCATCCTCGACATGGAGGACGACGCGGCAGATGTTTTGCCGGATACGGTCGCCCAACATTTGAGGGAACCGCAGAACGCCGAGCAAAACGGATCCAACACAGAGGAAGACTTAGAAGTCGAGCAATGAGAAAGTGAGCGAGACCCCTTGATCTCGCCCCCATGTTGACGACCTACTGTTCGGCTGCCGCCTCAACTTCAGCGACAATCTCTTCCTGGACATAACTGGGCATGCGGTCATTGCGATTGAAATCCATTGCGTAGATGCCGCGTCCGCCGGTCATTGAACGCAAGTCGTTCCCGTAACGCAGCATCTCCGCCAGCGGCACTTCGGCCGTGACCACGCTCTTGAACCCGACCGTATCCATACCTTGAACACGACCCCGGCGCGTATTTAGATCGCTCATGATGTCGCCCATCATCGTTTCGGGAACGGTGATCCGAACGTCCATGATCGGCTCCAGCAAAACTGGCTTGGCTTTGCGGAATGCCGCTCGAAACGCTTCGCGTCCAGCAATCTGGAAGGCGATATCTTTAGAATCCACCGGATGCTCTTTGCCATCAACCACGATTACCTTTACGCGTTCAACTGGATATCCGGCGATGACACCGTCAGACAGCACGGCCCGAATGCCTTTTTCCGTCGAAGACACAAACTGCTGCGATATCGCGCCACCGAAGACAGACGATTCGAATTCGAAGGTCTCCCCCGATGGCTCTATTTTGAGATCGACACGACCATATTGACCTGCGCCACCAGTCTGTTTTTTGTGTGTATAACTGGATTCCGCATTGGCGGTGATCGTTTCGCGATACGGAACTCTAGGTATATCCGTATCGATGTTAACGCCGAGAGATTCGGCGCGCTTCAATGTGACATCGAGGTGGATCTGGCCCATGCCCTCGAGTACGGTCTGGCGCGTATCTCGATCCTGCCTCCAGCGCAAGGTGGGATCGGCATCGCAGAGATTGCTGAGCGTCGGTCCCATTTTTGCACTGTCTGCTTGTTCCCGGGGCGTGACCGCCACCATGTACAAGGGCGCGGGAAACTCGGGCGCAGCGATCTTTATGTCGCTTCCGGCATCGGCAAAGGTGTCGCCGGTCTTGGTATTCGTTAACTTGGCGACCACGCCAATATCACCGGCATGAAGCGTCTGTGCGGGCGTCTGTTCTTTGCCGCGCATGACAACCAGCGAATTGAAGCGCTCATTCTCTCCGCTGTTGGCATTGTGATAACGCGCATCGTTCGACATTGTTCCCGAGAATATTCGGAAATAATTGAGCGTTCCCACGAAGCGATCGTTAAGTGTTTTGAAGACGTATGCAGCAAGCGGACCACTATCAGTATGTGGACCTTCCAGCACATCCTGCTCTTCCCCGCGGAGGATTCTGACCGATCGTTCTGTCGGCGCCGTCGTATAGGCGACTAGCGCTTCCAAAAGGGGGATAGTGCCGATGTTTTCTGTTGAAGACGTTGCGAAGACTGGCACTGTCTTGAGTTCTGGCGAACGCGAGGCCTTACGCATGCCCTCGCGGATCTCGTCAAAGGACAATGCCTCTTCTTCAAAGTACTTCTCCAGGAGCGCGTCATCGGCTTCTGCGGCCGCTTCCATCAACGCCATATGCGCTTCTTCAACGACATCAGCATATTCGTCCGGCAGTTCGGAGCGTTCGGCTCCCGCCTCGTAATACGCCTTTTGCGTAAGCACATTCGCCACACCCTTGAAGTCCGCCTGCTGCAAAATGGGCAACATAATCGGTACAAACTTGTAGTCATCAAATTGATTGCGCAACTGATCCAACACTTCATTGAAGTTGGCGTTGTCGCGATCCATTTTGTTGATCACGACCATGATGGGCTGTTCATAGGCTCGGGCATATTCCCATGCCAATTCCGTGCCCACTTCGACACCAGAGACGGCATCCACGACCACAATCACCGCATCTGCTACGCGGATCGCGTTTTTCAGTTCGCCCTGAAAATCGGTGAAACCGGGCGTATCAAGCACATTTATCTTTGTCTCGTTAAACTCGACGGGCACCAAAGATGTGGACAGCGACAGTCCGCGCTCTTTTTCCTCGTCGTCCCAATCCGAAACCATATTACCCTCGGAAATGTTGCCAAGACGCGTCGTGGCGCCACAACTAAATAGAAGCGCCTCGACCAGCGAGGTTTTGCCACAACTTTGATGCCCAACTAAAGCGACATTTCTAATATTCTCCGACTGATATTCATTCATAGCGGGATCGCCTCCAAATGAGTGCCTTCGCATTCCATGCGCTGACAGAAGGCGGCTCGAAATCGAGCCGCGGCTGTTAGGGATTTTAATGGTGTGTTGCGGGATTGTCAAAGACGCATATTGCGCATCTCCTTCGCACGGGATTGCGTACGCTTCAAGACTTGCGAAAGTATTCAGGGTACGACATTCCGGCATCCGACTATAGAACGCGAAAAACGCGCACGTTAGGATTGAGAGCACCGCCTGTTCTAATCTGCTGTAGAATCCAACTGACACATTAAGCACGTAAGGATAGGTCTAGCTTGGTCAGACGAATTGTCCCAAACATTCTAATAGTCTGCATCAGTTTGGCTCTGGCGCTGATGCTGCTCGAGGTCATCATTCGCGTCGCGGGTACAGTCGACGCCGATGGCCAATTCTCCTTCGCGGGCTACCATCTGGAGCCGTACGTATTGCCGATAAATCGCCTGCGAGAGGGCATCCATGCCTATCTCAACAACGTGGATAGCGCGACCATTCTCTTCGACAAGGAAATCGGGTGGGCTTATCGCCCGAATTCGCTTCGCCATCAAGGCACATTCACGGTCAACAGCTCCGGCATCAGATCGCAACGCGAGTACAGCAGAGCACCGCTTCCCGATACCTTGCGCATTGCCGCCTTCGGGGATTCTTTCACCGCAGGGGACGATGTCAACGATGACGAGGTCTGGACCAATCAGCTCAGGCTCGCCCTACAGCAGATGGGTATACGCGCGGAAGTGATGAATTTCGGCGTTGGCGGCTATGACATGGGGCAAGCTTTCCTGCGCTGGCAAGCAATAGGTCAGCAGTTTCAGCCGGATATCGTCATCTTTGGTTTTCAGCCAGAAAACCTTGATCGCAATGTCAATGTGTTTCGAATTTTGTACATCCACGGGCCCAGCATCCCATTTTCCAAGCCACGTTTTATAGTGAACAACGACAAACTGGAAGTCTTGAACGTGCCAGTTCTGCCACCAGAGCGGATGGTCGCGACATTCGAAGCCTTCGCTACGCATCCGTTGGCGGCTTATGAAGCCTATTATCAGAGCCGAGACATCGTCTCCAAATGGTGGCGAGGCAGTCGGCTAGCCGCCTTCATGCACGAACTATCGCAAGCTCAGGAGAGCGCGGCTGAAACGGATTATGGACCAACTTCCGAACGGGGTGATCTTGGCAAAGCGATTGTTGATGCCTTCGCGGCCGATGTTTCTAGGCACTCCAGGGAATACTTCGTCGTCCATCTCCCCTTGCCACAACATCTAGACCATATCTACAAAGGCGGACAGTCTCCATACCGTTTCTTGCTGGACTATCTTCGCGAGACCTATCGCTATGTCCCCTTTGACGAGTCGCTGGGACGGGAGTACATGGACGCGAAGTATTGGGGACCGACCGGGCACTATGGGGCCAAGTTAGAAGCCCTGCTGGGACAAACCGTCGCCGAAGCCATAACAACTTGCATTGACGAGCGAAGCTGCAGCTTGCAGCGGTTTGATGATCCCGCGCAATTCGCCACTGACAATTAGAGCGTGAAGCCCGGATAAGCGGCATACGCTTGATCCCGATTCCGCATAGCCTCGCCCCGACGCGCATGATAGAATCGCAGCCACTATACGACGAGTGAGGGTCCGCATTCCCCATGCCAAATCACGATTTCTTGTTTCGCGGAGATATCGAGGAATTAGATCCGGACGTAGCAGAATTGATCCGCCACGAGACAGCGCGCCAACAGCAATATCTGATCTTGATCCCGTCGGAAAGTTCGGTGCCATACGCGGTTCGACATGCGCTCAGTTCATCCTTCCACAATATTTACGCCGAGGGGTATCCCCTCGACAATACGCGTAAGATGAACCAAAAAGAGATTCTCGACTTCGGCGAACGGTTGCCGGAATTTCGCCGAAACGCGGACCAGCGCTATTACAAGGGTACGGAATACGCCAACATCCTGGAATCGCTGGCGCGCCGGCGGGCTGCGGAACTGTTCGCCGCCAACGGCTTGAACCCCGAGGACCTCTACGTCAATGTACAGCCGCTTTCCGGCGCGCCCGCCAACAACGCGGTATACACAGCGCTGCTTGACGTTGGCGACACCGTTATGGGCATGGACCTGATTATGGGCGGGCACCTGACGCATGGAAGCCCGGTCAACCGCAGCGGCAAGTACTACAACATCGTTAGCTACGGCATCAACCCTGAGTCAGAACAACTCGATTACGATCAAATGATGGCCTTGGCGCGGGAACACAGACCACGCCTGATTATTGGAGGATTCAGCAGTTATCCATTCGCGCCGGACTGGCAGGCGTATCGCGAAATCGCTGACGATGTCGACGCATACCTGCTGGCGGATGTGGCGCATGTCGCCGGCTTGATTGCCGCGGGCGTCTATCCTAATCCGGTGGGCATCGCCGATGTGGTCAGTTTCACGACGCACAAGACTTTGAACGGTCCGCGTGGCGCCGTACTGATCACGCATCAAAAGCGTTTGTCCGACCTGATTGATCGAGCGGTATTTCCTGGCGAACAGGGTGGACCGCATATCAATACCATGGCCGCGCTCGCGGTCGCGCTGCGCCTGGCGCAGACCGAACAATTTCGGCGGCTACAGCGACAAACCGTCGTTAATGCCAAAGGCCTGGCGGACAAGCTTACATCGCGTGGCTTTCGGCTGCCGCATGGCGGCACCGATACCCACTTAATGGTGTTGGATTGCGACTCTGTCGTCGGTCCAGACGGCGCCCGGTTGAGCGGCGATATGGCCGCGCGTGTCCTTGACCTCGCGGGTATCGTCACCAACCGCCAGACCATACCCGGCGACACTTCCGCCTTGCGTCCTACGGGAATTCGCCTCGGAACGCCTTGGGTATCTCAACGTGGATTCAAAGCGGCAGAGATCGACACCCTAGGCGATATCATCGCCGATCTTTTACAATCTTGCGTCCCCTTTAGTCTTACCGGACGTGTCCGCCCACTGCCACGCGCCAAAGTCGATTTCGACGTCTTGCAATCCGCAAAAGCCAAAGTGCGCGATCTAGCCGCCAGCATTGGCATCGACAACATGGCCGACGCCGACGATTACCCGCATTTCTATTATCTCGCCGCCGACGACGAGGATAGTTGCCTTGAAATAGGTGTGGGGGGCGAGGTAGCGAAAGACTTCCTGCATATCGCTTTGACTAGCGATGTAGAAGCGCTGAGAGACGACGAGAGTCAGGCGACTATCATTCTGGAGAAGGATGGATCGGCATTGGCGAGCGGCAGCGTAACAAGGTTATCGGCAACTGAATTCCGTCTCACGATTGCCGGGCGCGCGCGGCGAGCGGTGGCGTGGCTACGCAGTTTGAGCGACGGCTATGTGCTCTTTGATGAGAGTGACATACACGCCAAACTGCCGGGACCGGTGACCGTCGACGTCATCGGCGAGGGCGAGCCGTCCATGTTGGCTGGCACAGCCGGCTACGCGCGCAAAGCGTATTCAGTCGGTTGCAACGGCGAAAATTTCTTTTCACCTGCGTCTGATTCCCTTCCTAAATTCACGCCGGACCTTGCCACTGTCGATATGTTGCAGGAAACGCCGCTGCATGGCTTGCATCGGGCGCTGGGCGCAAAGATGGCGCCTTTTGCCGGCTACGATATGCCGCTTTGGTACAAGTCCGTCAGCGACGAGCATGCAGCCGTTCGCAAAAACGCCGGCATTTTCGACGTGGCGCACATGGGCGTCTTTGATGTCAAGGGTCGCGGAGCCGAGCTGTTTCTCGATACGGTGACAACAAACGACGTTAAGCGACTGAATGTGGGCGATTCGCACTATACCTATTTTCTTGATGTCGACGGCATTCCTTTGGACGACCTCATGATCTATCGTCTGGCGAACGATCATTTCCTGGTGGTAGTGAACGCCTCCAACAACGACAAAAACTGGCAGTGGCTGAACGCCGTGATCGCCGGCGAGGTGATGATCGATCCGCGCGATCCATCACGACGAATTGAAGGTACCGACCGCTTTGAGTTGCGCGATCTGCGAACGCGTCAATGGGGCGACGAGCGCCGCGTCGATATCGCGCTTCAGGGTCCCAAGAGTCGAGACTACCTGCTGCAACTTGGCTGCAGCGAAACCGACAAAGCTCTGGTCAGGGGCTTGAAGTGGGCCAGCGTGGCACAGGTCACGCTCGGCGGCATGGACCTGATCGTATCGCGTACCGGTTACACGGGCGAGCGCGTTGCCTACGAGCTTTTTGTGCATCCCGATCATGCCGCGGAACTTTTCCGTAAATTGGTCGACCTGGGCGCAACGCCCTGTGGGTTGGCGGCCCGCGATAGCCTGCGCACTGAAGCCGGCTTACCGCTATATGGCTTTGAATTATCCGGCGATCTAAAAATGAACCCGGCCGATGCCGGATTTGGGGCTTACGTCAAACTGTACAAGCCATTCTTCGTTGGCAAACGCGCCTTCATCGAGTCCGAATCACAGCGTAACGTCCAGGTCAGCCGCTTTCGTATGGACAACAAAGGCGCCCGCCCAGCGCACAACGGCGATCCCATTGTCAGTGCTCGGGGCCGCGTAGTCGGAATTGTGACCAGCTGCAATATCGATTCCGAGGGTTATCAATTGGGACAGGCCCTGATGCAAAAGGATTTCCGCAAGCGTGGCGCCAAGCTGTCCGTCTTCGCGGGCTCCGCCAGAGCCAAGGTCGCGAGCCTCGGCGACCTATCAATCGGCAAACGTGTGACCATGCCCGAACCGGTGACGATTCTTTCGCGCTTCCCGAAGCGGAAATAGCTCCAAACCTTAGATCAGCGTCTTGCGCAGTTGGATCATCGTCATCGACACGGTCGAATGCGCGAACGCGCAGGACGATGCGCACTTGCATATTGTATGGTGCTGTATCTGCTTTGTCAGCGCTTTTTCGGAGTAGACGAGCACCTATCAAGCAATATACTTTGTTTCGTCATTGTGTCAGTTTTCATTCCCCAGTTTTCGCGTGTGCTTCGAGTTAGGCATCCCGGTCAGATTGCGGCGTTTTGCAGCAAGTAGATCAACAACGACAAAGTAAACGGACAAATGAACGAGCTCGTTAAGATGACACTCAGCGCAAGATCACGGTCAGTGTCAAATTCTGTTGCCAGCACGATCGTCATCACAGCGGTCGGCATGCCCGCTTGCAAGATGAACGCAAAGCGCGCGGCGCCACTCAAGTCAAGCAGCGACGCGAACGCGATCGCGATCACTGGCGCTAGGAGCAAGCGCACCGCCGTGCTAAATGCGACCAGTGGCAAGCGCTTCAGTTTCCCGAAACCACCCAGTTGCAAGCCAAGCAGTACCAACATCATCGGGATAGCTGCGTCCGCCAGCAATTGCGAGGTCCGCGCGATAGCTGGCGGCAACTGCGTGATGCCGATGCCCTTCAGCGCAAAGACCAAAATCAGCGCATAAACCGACGGCGTCCGCAGCACATTGGAAAGCGATTGCACGACCGACGCCCTGCCATTGGAAGAAATGTATACACCGAGTGTATAGGCCGTTGTCGTGCCCGCGACAAAAATCAGAACGGCGTAACTCAATGCCTCGGGGCCAAAGGCGAAACTGACAATCGAAAGGCCGAAATTGCCACCATTGAACGCGAAAGTTGATACTAGGGTCGCGGCCTTTTCTGACGGTTCGATCTTGCGCCAGCGCAGAGCAAGCACGGAGATAGCGGCGATGGTCCATGACAGTAGCAGTGTTCCGCCATACACACGAAGGAAGTCGACACCGCTGATGTCGCGTATGAAAAGGGCGTTGAATATCAAGGCCGGCGAAAAGACGTTGAACATCATACGTGATATCATGCGCGGGTCGACCGCGAAGCGTCGCCGCATGAAGAACCCGACAGCCGCGATCGCGAGCACCGGGATCATATTGTCGATGAAGATGCTAATCAGTTCTTGCACCTGGAGGCTTTCGAAGAATCCTTAATCAACTCGGCAGACAGGATATATTCGCTGGCTGCCTGGCTCAAGTCCCTAGACGACGCATTCTCCACCGTCCGTTCGCCGCAATCAAAAATAAGGGGCGGCTCGCGAAGCCACTCCTTTGCGTCAACTGTGTCGTTACGCCATTTGGCAAGTAAGGCGCTCTGGCCTCAATCGCCCGCCGCGGGCCGCGCAGGCGCGCAGCACAAGATCAACTCCTTGACCGCGCGTACTTCGTCGAGGCGTCGAACGGGCGCGGTATGTGGCGCGTTGAGCAGCAGCTCCGGCTGCGAGCGGGCTTCTTCGGCGATACTCTCCATCGCCTCCACAAAAGCATCAAGGTCTTCTTTGACCTCGGTCTCGGTCGGCTCAATCAGGAGGGCTTCCGGAACGATCAAAGGGAAATAGTTCGTCGGCGGATGAAAACCGTAATCCATCAAGCGTTTGGAAATATCCAGCGCGTGAACGTCTTCGACCTCGTCAAAATGCCCTTCCAGCACAAATTCGTGCCCGCAGTAGCGCGGATACGGCAGCTTGTAAGTCTTCATGAGTTTCGCGCGCAGATAATTGGCATTGAGCACGGCGTAGCGCGTCACATCGCGGATGCCGGAATCGCCGTAGACGCGAATGTATGCATAGGCGCGCAAGTGCATGCCAAAATTGCCCTGGAAGGCTTTCATTCGGCCGATGCTCTTATCCGGCATGACGTATCCGTAGAGCGACGCGCCGTGCTCATCTTCCTCTTCGACGATATCGACAACCGGCCCCGGCAGATAATCCTTTAACTTTTCGTTGGCCCCGACCGCTCCACTCCCGGGTCCACCACCGCCGTGGGGGGTGGAAAAAGTCTTGTGCAGGTTGTAATGCATGACGTCAAAGTCGAGCTCGCCCGGTTTGACCACCGCCATCAGCGCATTCATATTGGCGCCGTCCATATACATCAGACCGCCAGCATCGTGCACGATGTCGATTACATCGTGAATCGTCGATTCGAAGAGCCCAAGCGTACTCGGCATCGTGATCATCATACCAGCGATTTGATCGCGCATATCTCCCTGGCACGCCTCTCGCAAGGCGTCCATATCAACATTGCCAAGGTCGTTAGCCGGCAATTCGCGCACGCGCATGCCCGCCATGGTCACGGTCGCTGGATTGGTACCGTGGGCGCTGTTGGGTACCAAAATAATGTCTCGTTGACCATCGCCCTGGTCGAGGTGATAATTGCGTATCATCAGAATGCCGGCGAATTCGCCCTGCGCGCCGGCGGCCGGCGTCAAGCTTACTGCTTCGAAACCGCTGATTTCCCCGAGCCACTGCTGCAGTTCGTACATCAGATACAGGGCGCCTTGCGCACCCGTCGCTTCGATCAGCGGGTGCAATTGCGCGAAGCCCGGCAGACGCGCCGCATCTTCATTGATCTTCGGGTTGTACTTCATCGTACAAGAGCCGAGCGGATAGAAACCTTTATCAATTGAATAGTTGAGCTGGCTCAACTTGACAAAATGCCTCACCGCCTGCAACTCGCCGACTTCCGGCAGCGGCAGGTCGTCGCGCAACAGCTCGGCCGGCAAATCAGCTTCCGGTACATCACATTTCGGCAGGTTGACACCAACTCGGCCGGGCGCGCTGATATCATAGATCAGTGGCTGCAACATTAGCTCAACCCTCCCAGCACTTCGACAAGCCGATCGATCTCATCTTTGCTATTGGTTTCCGTCACGCAAACCAGCATGTGATTCTCCAGATGGAAGTAGTGCTGCCCCAAGTCGTAACCCCCGATGATGCCCTCGTCCAGTAGCGCCTGGTTGATTTCGGCAACAGAGCGCGGACAAGATACGACAAATTCGTTGAAGAAGGTCTTGCTGGTATTGACCGCAAATCCGTCCAATTGATTGATCTTATCGGCAGCATAATGCGCTTTGTGATAATTGAGTTCGCCAACCCGTCGCAAGCCATTCTTGCCCATCAACGCCATGTAGACTGAGGCCGCCAGCGCCATCAAGCCCTGATTTGTACAAATATTGCTCGTGGCGCGTTCGCGTTTAATATCTTGCTCGCGTGGGCGCAAGGTCATCACGAACGCTCGCTTGCCATCGGCATCAAGCGTCTCGCCGATGATGCGCCCGGCGATCTTGCGCACATATTTTTGCCGTATGGCAAAATAGCCCAGGTAGGGGCCGCCATAACTTAGCGGAACGCCCATGGGTTGTGCCTCTCCTACCACGATATCCGCGCCTAGTTCGCCCGGACTACGAAATATCGACAGCGCCATGGGATTGGCCACGATCACAAGCAAGGCGCCCACCTCGTGCACGGCATCGGCGAGCACCGCGATGTTGTCAATTTGACCGAAAAAGTTGGGATACTGAATGGCTAGCATCGCCGTGTTTTCGTCCAGCATTTCGACCAATTCAATAACATCTCCGCGTCCGCGATCGCCGATAATTCTAATATCGCGTCCCTGATGATACGTGCGCACGACTTCACGGTATTGGGGATGGATCGCGTGGCTGAGGATGATCTTTCTACGCTTGTGACGGGTGACCTCCAGCGCGACTGTCACGGCCTCAGCCAGGCTAGTCGCGCCGTCATAGTGGCTGGCATTGGCCGCATCCATGCCGGTCAGCGCGCACATCATACTCTGGTACTCATAGGTCGCTTGCAAGGTCCCTTGCGAGATTTCCGGCTGATAAGGCGTGTACGCGGTATAAAACTCGCCGCGCAGCAACATATGATTGACCGCTGAAGGAATGAAGTGATGGTAGGCGCCCGCGCCGCGAAATATCGCGTAGTCCTGCGCATGGTCGTTCGCCTCGCTGATCGCCAACATCTCGGCGGCGACTTCCATTTCGCTCATCGGCGGCGGCAATTCCAGTTGTGGAAACCGATAAGCTTCCGGCACGGCGTCGAACAGTTCCTCAATGGTTCCGACGCCGATCTCCTCCAGCATTTGCTCCGTCTCGACTGCGGTATGGGGTATATAGCTCACGTTATATCTTGCCTCTCTCTTGTTCTGACGCGCCGCGCCCTTGTCGCGACGGCGTCGATCCAGCGTTAGCGGCTATCACAATAGGCGTCGTACGACGCCGCGTCCATCATGGCATCCAACGCCGACAGATCGTCCGCTCTGATTTTGACCATCCAGCCGGCGCCAAAGGGATCGGCATTAACGACCTCCGGCGAGTCCTCCAGAGCTGCATTCACCTCGATGATCTCGCCGCCAACGGCGCTGTACATTTCGGACGCCGCCTTGACGGACTCCACTTCACCAAAAGAATCGCCAGCAGCAATGCTATCGCCCGGATCCTTGAACTCGACGTACACGATATCGTTCAACTGATCCTGAGCGTAGTCCGTAATGCCGATGGTCACGACATTTCCGTCAACGGAAAACCACTCATCGGTTTTGGCGTACTTTAATTCCGCAGGTACTTTCCAATCACCCATTGCTGACTCCTTCCGCTAGACATAAACAAAAAAGGCGCACCTCTTGCCGAGACTGCGCCCTGTCGGTGTCATATTACCTTCAGAGATTGAGCACCCAAGAATCCTTTTGCCTGAGAGTTTCACGCAGGCTGGCAATCCTGTCGCTTGCCCCTTCGGCGTTTCGTCTTTCGACGAAATCTCTCTTCTTTAGGTACCGTCATTGTAGCGTGATTCAGTCTGTGCCGCAATGAACCGACCATACCTTGCCTGACACTAAACATCTACTTCGTCCGGTCAGCAATTGATATAATCGATTCGATCTCACAAACTTGGGGCTGCTCTAGCCTGAGCTATCGAATAACATGATTGGGTTGAACCGGTGACTGAACCTCAAAAGGCAAAGGCAACCATTAGGAGCCTCCTCGTTAGGCGCGTTCAGCTAGGCGTTATTTCTCTGTTGCTCGTCGGCATAGCCGCGCTGGCAATGGCCATTGTCTACCAGCGGACGGGCCCTGGCGCCAATCAACAGGTTAGCTATCCTGGCAGCAACGACGCGCAAGCGTTTGACGGCTCCATCAAGATAGAACCGCCACTGCAGATGCCCGACTTCACACTGCTCAACCAATCTAGCCAGGCAACTAGTCTCAGTGACCTGAGAGGTCAATACGTTTTGATGACCTTTGGCTTTACAAATTGTCCCGATGTATGCCCTCTGACGCTCAACGAATTCCGCAAAGTGCGCGACTCTTTGGGATCGTCCCGCGAAGCTGTCGCCTTTGTGTTTATCAGTGTAGACGGTGAGCGCGATACGCCCGCGGCTTTGCGCAACTACTTCGCGCTCCGCGAATTGGATGGCATCATCGGATTAACGGGCGAGGAAGGGGCAATCCAGGCGCTAGGCGTTGACTACGGCCTGTCCTTTGAAATGACGGAACCGGACCAACGTGGCGGGTACCTGGTGAACCATACCGCCGGTTCTTTCCTACTGGATCAAAATGGACGTTGGATCAGGCGCTACCAGTTTGGCGTCCCGCCAAGCGCTATCGTCGGAGACCTAAAGGCGCTTCTTTCATCTTGATTACGAAGCTTCAGATTCGAGGAATACCGGGCATGATTGCGGTGAGAACTTCATAGTTGATCGTACCGACCCAAGCCGCTACTTCGTCCGCAGTGATCTCGTCGTCGCCCTGTTTGCCCAGTAACACGACTTCATCTCCGGCAACGACGTCGGGAATGTGGCTGACATTGATGGTTGTTTTCTCCATGCTCACTCGGCCCACCAGCGGCGCTCGTTCGCCATGTACCAGTACCTCTTGCCAGGACCGCGGCGACCGACGCAAACCGTCGGCGTATCCCACAGGCAGAATCGCAATCTTTTCTTCGCCACGGGTCCGGTAGCTGTTGCCGTAGCCAACGGGCGAGTTCGGCGGCAAGGTTTTGACTTGCGCAACCACCGTCTTCCAAGACATCACCGGCTGGAGTCCATTGATCGAAATCATCGAATCGCAAGGCGTCAATCCATAGAGTAACAACCCGGGACGCACCAGGTTGAAACCGCTGCCGGACAGATTGACGATCGCGGCCGAGTTAGCGGCGTGGACATATTTGAACGGGCATCCCGCCTCGCGCATTTTTCTTATCACTTTCTCGAAGGTCGCGCGTTGCTGAGCAGTATAAAGCGGATCTTCGTCGGCAACGGAAAAGTGCGTATAAATGCCCTCAACGTCGATAGCGTCACAGGAGCGCAAAGTAGTCACCAATTCCTCGGCATTCTCAGGCAATATGCCAAGACGTCCCATACCCGTATCGACCTTGATATGCGTCTTTAGTATTGCGCCAGATCCCAGCGCTACGACTTGAAATCGAATCGCCTGCTGCAAGTCAAACAACGATACCGTAATGCCATATTCGACGGCATAGGGGATCGAGTCGACCGCGACATAACTCAAGACAAGAATCGGCGCGTCAATGCCTGCGCGGCGCAATTGAATCGCCTCGGCCAGGTTGGCAACTGCCAGGCAACTGGCTCCGTTCTGCAGGACGGTTCTGGCAATGGTCGCTGCGCCGTGGCCGTAAGCATTAGCTTTGACCACCGCCATGATTCCGTCGTCCGCGCCAACGCTGGACTTGATCAAACGCACATTGGCTGCCAGCGCCTCGACATCAATATCAACATGGCTCGGTCGCAACGCCTGAATGTCAGATTTATTATTCGCCAATTCATACTGAATCGGCTTTGCTAGATCCCTAGTCCTTTGCATCAAAGCCTTTCATAGATTCAAGCAACCTTGCGATGCCTTGCTGACTGAAGAGATCACGGATACCCGTGGGCGTCTGCTGGCAGACGGCTATTCAAATGGCCCCGTGACAAGCAGTATAGCAGTGGCGCTTGGAGCCCGCCCTCAGTTCCGCATGCTAAATGTTCAGATGCATGTCGATAGGCCGTCTGTGCTATAATTCTGGCGATTTTCGGGAGAAACCATGTCGTTTGAATTCGAAGTCATCGCCACCGACGGAAAGGCGCGTGCCGGCATCCTTCATACGCCGCACGGCGATATCCCAACGCCGGTATTTGCGCCAGTGGGCACGGCTGCCACGGTAAAGGCTGTTCCACCAAAAGACCTTGAAGCACTCGATGTGAGCTTGATACTTTCCAATACATACCACCTCTATTTGAGGCCGGGCGACGAACTCATCCGCGACATGGGAGGCTTGCACGAGTTCATGCGCTGGCACGGGCCGATCTTGACCGATTCCGGTGGTTTCCAGATCTTTAGCCTGGCGGAAATCAACGCCATTGATGATGCAGGCGTCACCTTCCGCAGCCACCTCGACGGCAGCCGCAAGCGTCTGGATCCGCGAAGATCCATGCATATCCAGGAAAACCTGGGAGCCGATATCATCATGGCCTTTGACCAATGCCCTGTACCCAATGACCGGGCGGAAGTGGAGCAGGCGATCAAACGCACGCATCGCTGGCTGGTCGAATGCCGAAAGGCACATCCCGATGATGACAGACAGGCGCTCTTTGGCATCGTTCAAGGCGGGATCTTTCCCGACCTGCGCGAACAATCAGCGGAGTTCGTGACGGAGCTTGATCTGAAGGGTTACGCTATCGGCGGATTGGCAGTCGGCGAAACCAAACCAGAAATGCACCGGACTTTGGATCATACAATTCCCTGCCTGCCCAAAGACCGGCCCCGCTACTTAATGGGCGTTGGCGAACCGGATGACTTGGTCGAAGGCATCATGCGCGGCGTTGACATTTTCGACTGCGTGATACCGACTCGGCTGGCGAGACATGCGGCCGCCTTCACACATAGTGGTCGAATCAACCTGCGCAATGCGCGCTACAAGATGGATGAATCACCTATTGATCCAAAGCTGGACAATTATGCCAGCGGGTTTTCACGCGCCTACCTTCGGCATCTGGTCGTCGCCAAAGAATTGCTGGCGCACTATCTAATAAGCCTGCACAATATCGATTTTCTCGTGAGTCACGTCGCAAAAATACGCCAGGCAATCATTGACGGTCGACTTGAAAACTACGCATCAGAATTTCTTTCCGAGTACTTGCAGCCAGCCCAGGCTGATTAACCTGTAGATACAACTTCCGCACCTAAAGGAACACCCCGTCAAAGAGATCGTCTTCGTCGACGCGACTGTGATTCGGCGTCGGAAAAGCCCGCGTGAAGCCCTGCTTGCTATACAAGATTCGCCGCAGCCAGCGTGCCGTCCGTGTGATGCGTCCGCCTCCCTGGCTGGCATGACAACGACTCGCGTTTTCCCAATTATCATGGTATTGGGCGATCGGGATGCGCGCATGGGTTGGCTCGACGTGGTCGAGGATCTTAACTACGTCAATATCCTGGTTAATGCCCATCCGTCGCGGATCTTGCCCTTTCAACCTGGCTGTCACGATCCGCGCCCAAAGCGCAACCGTCGGAAAAGCGGCGTAATAGAGCTTTTGGGGCTTGAGAGTTTCTGGCGCACTGTCCTTTCGCAAGCAATGAAAGGCGCATTCGGTAGCCCGTTGAATAGCTATATGATCGGGATGCCCATAACCGCCGTAACGATTGAAAGTGACAACCACCTGTGGGCGGATCTGCCGCATGACAGTTGCTACGGTCTCCGTCACGCGCTCAGGATGATGCTCCCACTGATAGCACAGAGAGTCGGGATGCCGTGACGTTTCGCTGCCGGTCATACCGCTGTCTCGATAGTCCAACAAAAAGACATCTTTGAAATCGAGATACTGACGAGCGCATTCCAATTCGCTCAAGCGCAGGTCTGCGATTGTCTTGTGTTTCGCTTGCAAATGCTGTGGCACTGTTCCTACGTCACCGTTGGTGGCACAAATGAGATAAACATCGACACCGTCATCAATCCATTTTGGGATGGCCGCGCCCAAGCCGAAACTCTCGTCATCGGGATGGGCGAAGCTTATCAGCAGGCGGCGCTTTTCCATGTCATCTCCGCGTGAATCGTTCACAAAGCTACGGTTCGCCTATTATACTGACTGTCCCTTGCCTAAGTGAGTATCACTTCCCTATACTGTCTGCTGTTCTGAAACCAGCAAATTGAGAGGACTGCATGGGCTTGACCGGTCAACGAAGCTTTGTACTTATTGCGATAATCGCCGCTACCATTGCGCTAGCGGGAATCGGGACCAAGGCCCAGAGCGACGCGGCGACCCAGACGGGTCAGGTCTTTTCGACTTCGACCCCCGCTTCACGGGTACAATCGCAATTCGCAGGCGCAACCGCTACCTCAACTCCGGGTCCAGCGGTGGTCATTGGTCCCTACAACTATCCTGACGGCTATAATCCCATGACCGGTTTGCCGTATCCAAATGAAGAAGTGCGCGCCCGACGCAATCTGATCGTCAAGATTTCCAATCATCCGCCGATCGTGCGGCCTCAACACGGTGTCAATGCGGCTGACCTGGTCTTCGAGTACGAGGCTGAAGGCAACGTCACGCGCTTTGCCGCGGTTTACCGCACCAATGCCCCGGAACGCGTCGGCTCCTTACGCAGCGGACGCCTGCTCGATATCGAATTGCTCACCATGTATTCGGCGCTCTTGGCATATTCTGGCACCAGTGAACCGATTCGCAAAATCTATTTGAGTTCCAATTATCGCTATCGACTGATCTCGCCCTCAATAGGCGACAATTGCGACAACGCCGGATTTTGCCGCGACACCTCATTAAATGAGCGCGGCTACGAGCATACGCTTTTTGGCAATACCCGCCGTATGTGGGAGGTTGCCACGCGCCGCAACGTCAACACCGGTTTCCGCGCAGTAGGTTTCGCTTTTAGCGAGGACACCGAAATCGGAGGCATCGCCGCGCGCGACGTCTACATCAACTGGTCTGCGAGGACCAATGCTCGCTGGCAATACGACGAGGAAAGCCGTCGCTACCTGCGCTTTACGGACCACGAGCCTCATTTCGACGCCAACGATGGCCAGCAGCTTTGGGCGGACAACCTGGTCATTCTCGAGGTTCCTCATCGACGTCGGCCCGATCTCTTCGCAACAGGCGCCACCAACGAATCGCTCGAAGTTGCCTTGTGGGACAGCGGTCGCGCATACGTCTTACGGGACGGCGTCATCTATGTCGGATTCTGGCGACGATTAGGCAAAAGGCCCGGAGAAGCATTGCTATTGACGCTCGGCAACAACCAAACGATACCGTTGCGGCCCGGCCGTACCTGGATGAGCGTCACACGGTCGCTGGGCTCTACAATCGTCAACGCGGAACACCAACCGATTCCGACTCTCACGCCATTGCCATAGTAGATTGATGTTGCGGCAAGCGTTGGCAAATTAAGTTGACGCTAATCTGGCAAGACTAGTACCGGGGTATAACCCTTGCGGCGCGTGATACAGGGATTTCTTTTAGGTGCAGTCGTTCTGGTGATTGGCGCTGTCGCTGCCTTCGCCGCGGCATACGTCATTACAGACGGACAAATCGTCGAGATAGGGCAAGTGGCATTGCTCCGTCTGCAACTGAGAGATCATCAACGTGAATTGGTCGCCCCCTCTGGCAACAACGTGGACACGGTTCGCTTTACGATTCGACCTGGCGCCAGCGCCGCCACAATTGCCTCCGCTCTTTTCGACGCTAACCTGATCAGTGACAAGCAGCTCTTCCTGGACTTTGCGCGCGTCGAGGGTCTGGATCGCAGGTTTGAAGCAGGCGTGTATTTTCTGAACGAGACACTGTCAATAGCCGAAATTGCGCCCATACTCACCGATTCAAGCTCGAGCCACATCCCCTTTCGCACCGTGGAAGGCGCTCGGATTGAAGAGATCGCTGGCTTGATCAACAGTAACCGCATGTTCGGATTCACCGGCGACGAATTCTTGCAAACAGTCCAGGCCGGCACGGACTTGCCAACAGACTTTGCTGATTGGGCGGGCATTCCCGCGGGCGCGTCGCTAGAAGGGTTTCTATTTCCCGATACCTATCAACTGCCGCCCGACATCAGTCCCGAAAACTTGCGCGATATTCTAACAGACACCTTTCGCGTTCGGGTGGGGGATCAACTTCGGGCGGATGCCCTGGCTCAAGGCTTCACCCTGCATCAGGTGGCGACGCTGGCGTCAATAGTTGAGCGCGAAGCGGTATGGCGCGAAGAACACGATGATATCGCCGCTGTCTATCGCAATCGATTAGCGATAAACATGAAGCTGGAAGCCGACCCCACGGTTCAATATGGGCTAAATGGAACGCGCGATGGCTGGTGGCCCAATATCACACGCGCCGACTACCAGCAGGTCATTTCGCCTTACAACACCTATCTCTTTGGCGGTCTGCCGCCGGGTCCGATCGCCAGTCCGGCTCTTTCCGCCATCCAGGCCGCCATCTATCCGGCCGAATCCAACTATTACTATTTCCGGGCCGCTTGTGACAACTCTCACTTTCATAATTTTGCCGTCACATTTGATGAGCATCTCGCAAATGGCTGCTGAGGGAAAATGTTCCAAGCGCCATTCCCTGGCCACCCGCATGGCAGCCTGGATTCTGCTCACGATCCATTTGGCCGCCTGTGGCACTCTGCAACCCTTAGAAATTCGCAAGGTAGCCCTGCTAGCGCCCTTTGAAGGCCAATTCCGCGAATTCGGCTATAACGCGCTCTATGCCGCACGTTTGGCCATGTCTGATGAAAATCTCGAAAACGTTCAATTGTTGCCTATAGATGATGGTGGGAACATCATGTCGGCGGCCGCACGAATCCGCGCTCTCAATCTCGACAGCGCTGTTATTGCGATCATCGCGCTCGGCGAAGCGGCCACGCATGCGTCAGCGCAGCGATCCAACGACAAACCCATGATTCTCATCGGCAATTGGGGCCATGATCGAGCGGACGATGACAGCCTCTATGCGACAAGCCGAGAAAGAGCAATGCTTGGCGCGCAGGGCGACCTGCTAATCGCCCTGCAAATGATCCATGGCTACCATGTGACGCCCACTACACACTTCACAAGCAACGGATTATTGGCGGACGACGAGTTTGCAGCGCGTTATACAAAAAGCGGGCAGCACGCGTCGAAACCCAATTGGCTGGCCACGTTAACCTATGATTTAACCCAGATGGTTCTTATCTCGATTAGGGATGGACGCGCCCTGAGCCGCGTTTCTGTTGACGGTCTCAACGGAGAGATCAGTTTCGACGACGGCTACTGGAATGAGGCGCCGATTCATCAATATCAGTTCGAGGTCAGCGTTCTTGCGCTGTCCTCTGGCTAGACATCCTTCCCGTCGATAACGCCATAGAATAGCGGTAGCCGATCGACCGGCCTATCACTGTAGGCAACTGCGCTATCGAGCAGCGAAAGCGCCTGCTCTAGCGCGCCTTGCTTATTGGCATGTATCGTCATGAGCACATCATTGCGCGCGACGGAATCGCCGACGCTTGCGTGAACTTCGATGCCGACTGCGTGATCAATTGCATCGGCTTTGGTAGCCCTGCCCGCCCCTAGCGACAGCGTAGCCAAGCCGACCCGATCCGCGTAAATGCTGCGGATGTAGCCATCATTTGTCGACAGCATTTCCTGTCTCATGTGCGCCTGTTTCAGTTTACCGACATCGTCTACCTGAGCGACATCCCCACCCTGAACCTCGACCATTCTCCGAAAATTCCCGAGAGCCGCGCCGCTGCGCAGCTTGCGCCGTACGTCGTCGCGTGTTTCATCCGGGTCAATCCAGTCTTCTCCCTGTCCCGCCAAACGGAGCATATGCGTAGCTACCTCGACACAATGTCCTTCAAAGTCAGCCGGTCCTTGGCCTTTCAGGGTCTTCACAGACTCCGCGACTTCCAAGGCGTTGCCAACTGCGACACCCAGCGGCTGATTCATATCGGACAAGAGCGCTACCATATCGCGGCCGGCGTCGACGCCAATCTGTACCATGATTGTCGCCAACTGCTTCGCTTCATCCAGCGTCTTCATGAAGGCGCCCTGTCCGACCTTGACATCGAGGACAACGCCATTTGCGCCCGCCGCCAGTTTCTTGCTCATAATGCTGCTCGCCATCAGGGGCAAGCTGGCAACTGTGCCCGTGACATCCCGCAGCGCATATAGTTTCCCGTCAGCCGGCGCCAGCGATTTGCTTTGACCGGCAAGCACCAGCCCGGTTTCACGCGCGTTTTGCCGAAAGCGTTCCTCGGACAAATTGACATTGAAGCCGTCAATCGACTCCAGCTTGTCCAATGTTCCACCGGTGAAACCAAGTCCACGTCCGCTCATCTTGGCAATAGGCACTCCAAAAGACGCAACCAAGGGCAAGACCACCAGGCTCGTCTTGTCGCCGACGCCACCAGACGAATGTTTGTCAACTGCATAGTTGGCAATATCGGACAGATCCAGCATGTCGCCGGATTCGGCCATGGCGATGGTCAACGCGACAATTTCGTTGCGATCCATTCCTCGAAAGATGATCGCCATCAGCAGCGCCGACACCTGATAATCCGGGATCAATCCCGCCGTGTACTCTTGAACAAAATATTGAATATCGTCCCCGTTCAAGGACTCGCCATCACGTTTTTTGCCGATAATATCGATCATGCGCATGTTAACGTAGCTCCTGCACCGTTACACGAATGAAGTAAACCAATTATACTGTGGCACTGCGTGATTCGGTATCCGCCTGAGCCGCGTCGCGATGCAGGCAATTGACGTCAGCGCCTTTCGAATGTACGATTTGGTCGAATTGACATCGGAATCCTAATCGCGGTCTTGAGCGATCAATGGCTTTTGACTAGCCTAGAAGAATGCACTTGTGCATCAGGCGAGGGAGCAAACGTGACAACTGAATCGAAAAGTAAGAACTCCGTCAAACGGACACGGCTTATCATCGGCGCTGTCGTCCTTATCGCGGCAGTTGTTGCGGCCGCATTTGTCTTGATTTCCAACCAGAGCGCTGTCACCACCGATGCCTTTGACTACTCCGAGATCCCGCAGGAACGGCAGTCAGACGGTGGCTTTGTGCTGGGCCATCCCGATGCGCCGTTGACCATTGTGGCATTTGAAGACTTTCTCTGTGGACACTGCCAGCGTTACAAAGTTCATATTGACAAGCTGATCAAAAAATATGTGGTAAAAGGATTGGCGCGCTTTGAATATCGATTCACGCCTGTCGTCAGTCCCAGCTATTCTCCGCTTACCGCTAAACTCGCTGAGTGCTCGGAAATCCTGCGGCCCGGTTCGTTCTGGAACGCGCATGACGCTCTGTTTGAAATCGCCAGCGCACGCCAATTCAGCGACAGCTCGTCGCGCATCTTCGCTGAAAAGATGGAAATGTCCTACGCCGAGTTGCTGGAATGTACGCGCGACGCCAATCAGGTGGACAAGGATTCTCAATTGGCGAACCAGCTGGGCGTGACCGGTACACCCACGGTATTTGTACGATTTGGCGATGGATTCCCACAGCCCTTTCCTCTGGGCAAGCAACCCAATTTCGAGCAGTTGGCAGCGTTTGTGGACAGTGCAAGCTAGCGCCGGGTCCGTCATTAGCATGACTTACCGCGACTCTTATGACCCGAGCAAGGTCGGTGCCGTATATCAGCCTAATATCAATGGCGCCGTAGACGCCGGTGTCGATCTTCGACTGGCAGCCGCCGAAAATGACGAACGAGGCTTTTGAACGACACAAGGCCGCGGGCTTGATACTGGTAAAAACTGAAGAACGATTCGGTTAAACGTATGCGAACAGTCGAATGGGACGACGGCGCTATCAAGATGATTGATCAGCGGGCGCTGCCTTGGGATCTGGCGTTCGTCCGGCTGGAAACGGTAGAAGCGGTGGCCGAGAGCATCAGCAATATGACCGTGCGCGGCGCGCCAGCCATCGGCGCTGCGGCAGGATTCGGCATGGCATTGGCAGCGCGGCAGAGCGCAGCAACGGCTGTTGACGCCCTTATACGGGACCTTCAACTTCATGCAGATCTCTTGAAGTCGTCGCGTCCCACCGCGGTTAACCTTGCCTGGGCAGTCAACAATCTGATGACGATCGCCACCAGTGGCGAGTTCAACAGCGCAGATGATATTCGCGAAGTTTTGCTCCAGGCCGCGCAGCGGATCGCCGACGAAGATGTCGCAGTTAATAGCCGAATGGGAGCGCAAGGCGCAACGCTAGTCAAAGATGGCGCGACGATCCTGCATCACTGCAATACCGGCGCCTTGGCGACAGTCGACTATGGGACAGCTTTAGGCGTGATACGCGCGGCATTTGAGCAGGGCAAGCGGATTCACGTCTTGCTGGACGAGACCCGTCCCCGTTTGCAAGGTTCGCGGCTTAGCGCCTGGGAAATGGAACAGCTTGGTATCAGCTATGACATTATTCCCGATACCGCCGCCGGCTACTATATGGGCAAAGACGAGGTTGATATTGTCCTGGTTGGCGCCGATCGCATCGCGGCCAACGGCGATTTCGCGAACAAGATCGGCACCTATCAACTGGCGATTATGGCAAAGGAGCACGGGATCCCCTTCTACACGGTTGCCCCGACCTCGACCATTGATTTGAGTTTGAGCAGTGGCGGCAATATTCCAATCGAAGAACGCGATTCCGCCGAAGTGACAACGCCTTACGGCAACCCGCTCGTGCCGGAGACCTTCAGCGCGCGCAATCCTGCCTTTGATGTCACGCCCCATCGCTACTTGACTGGTATCGTGACGGAAAACGGCATCGCGCGGCCGCCCTATAGTGATAGCCTGGCGCGAGCCGTCGCCGGAAAGCAACTGTAGCTAGCCCTAAACGATATCACTCAGATTGACCCGTTCCAAATCGGGATTCGCGCAAGGACACCGTCCCACTTTTGCCATGTCTACCCAGCCACCTGCCAATTTCACGCGAACGATATCCATCGTGAAATCCGAGTTGGTTCGCTTGTCATTGCTAAGCAAGCTAGATCCAACTCCATAGCTGTCGACAGGAACATCCTCACGTTCAAAGCGGGAAATCTTTTCTCGATTGAATCCACCAGAGACGACGATCTGCGTTTGCCTACAGAATTCGCGAGCCACGTGCTCAAGATTGTTTGGCACATTCCAACTCTCCCAAGCGCTGTTAATGGCTTCGCGCACGGTACGCACCAATAGTGGGCTGACGCCCGGTTCCGCAGTTTCGGGCAGGGACCGGTCCCGCAGCTTTGCGCTGGTATCCAACCGGACCCCGTGTAAGGTCCAACGCTGCATTTCGGAGCAGCTGCCCTCCCTATACGCCGCGAGGTAGTGTTGCCAGTAGGCAGCCAGGGTCGCACGTGCGGCCGTGACCGTATCATTGTCGAAGTCTGCCAGTAGAATGCGAGGGCTTTCAACCGGGATATGGCGCGCGAACTGGACCATCGCCTCGACGCTATCCGCCAGAAAACATGCGATCATTGCATGCGGCGCAGTGCCAATACCCCGGCCGCTCCAAAGCGACGCCTGCGCGTCGGTGCTGACTAACGGAGGCGCTTCAATGCCTGTATCCAAGTGATACCGGTGCAAAGCCAGCCAATAGGCGTAGCCGTCGATCGCTTGTACCTCGGGTACGTCAAAGCGCGCCGGAAAGAATAGTATCGGCTTTCCGCGGGCGGCTTCCAGCACTTCATGGACATTGGTAGCGACGCGACTCGCGCGCGACAATACGCCCAGAATTGACGTTTCCAGCAGGGCGAAGTCGCGATAACGTCCACGAACCTCCAACACGGCTAATACGTTCTCCGGATCACCGTCGTAATATGTAACCACGCCGTCCTGCACTGCATCTATTTCCAGATCTTGCCAGGTCTCGACCCATGTGCCCGCCTTGTCGAAAAAGCCCGTGGCGTAACGCAATTGCGCCAGCGCATGGTCGACGCCAGCGATCAACGCTCTTGGCGAGCGCCGATTGAATACTTGCGCTTCCACCTCGACGTCTCCGACCAATAGTTCGTCCGCGCCGCAAGCGCCGCGCGGGTTGTTCCCTCCATACTTGTAACCCTCGGCCTGCAGCTCGCTGAGGATACGCGCGCTGTTGCTAAAGTACTTGTCGGCATAATAGCCGCGGCGCAGCGCATCCACGTTGATGCCGAATTTTTCAGTCCTTAATCGTTCCTTGTCGAATATTGACATCCGACGCTATTCTCCCGAATAGTATGACGCCTGACAATTGTGTGAGATTTCGATCCAAGTATATCAGCTTGCCCAATCTACAGTCGCGCGCGAACTCGCCGCTTCTGTACATGAGACTCGAAACTGCGTTATAATCCGTGCCTGCGTTTTTTCTTACGCCACACAAACGGAACAGAGCCATGCAAATAGTCATTACCGGATCAATCGCTTACGACTATCTAATGCGCTTTCCCGGCCACTTCAAAGAACACTTTATCGCCGACGCGCTCGATCACATCAGTCTCAGTTTTCTGGTCGACGATATGACCAAACATTGGGGAGGCGTCGCTGCCAATATCGCCTTCACCATGGCGAAGTTCGATATAAGGCCCAAGTTGATGGGCACAGTAGGCCGCGATTTTGGCGACTACCGGCGCTGGCTGGAAGGCAACGGCGTTGATTGCAGCACCGTGGTCCAGATCGATGAAGTGTTCACCGCCTCGTTCTTCTGCAATACGGACAACGACAACAATCAGTTGGCGTTCTTCTATGGCGGCGCCATGAATCTCGCCAGAAACTATTCGCTCGCCGATGTCACAAGCGAGCGGCCCGATATGGTAGTCGTGTCTCCCAATGATCCCATGGCCATGGTCAACTTGACCGATGAATGCCGCGCTCAAGGGATTCCTTTCATTTACGACCCCAGCCAACAGGTTCCACGCCTAAGCGGAGAAGAGCTTAAACGTGGTATGCAAGGTGCGCGCTTGATGGTGGTCAATACTTACGAAGCAAATGTCATCTGTGGCAAAACCGGTTTGACACTCGAAGAAATCCGCGATGAAATTGAGATTCTGATTATCACCGCAAGCGAAAAGGGCTCCACAATTTATGCCGATGACGAGGAGTTAGAGATTCCAGCATTTGCGCCAGTTCAAATCAAAGACCCCACCGGCGCCGGCGATGCCTATCGAGCGGGGCTGATGGTAGGTATCACGCACGGAATCCCGCTGGAGTTGTCCGCAAAAGTTGGCGCGCTGTCCGCAACCTACGCGCTGGAGCACCTTGGTACGCAGAATCACAATTTTACCGCGGCGGGTTTTGTCGAGCGTTTCCGCAGTCTATCTGATGACGACGGCCATCTGGATCGTCTGTTGGGTGCGTGACAAGGGCGCCCTATTCTCGAAGGTTGACGACAGACTCCAGCGGATATGATACAATCTATGCGTTTTAGCGATAGCTTACTCTGAGTGGACAATCTGGGAGAAGACATGACCATTGCGCACGACATCAAAGACGTGGAGATGGCTACGGGCGGCCGTTACCGCATCGAGTGGGCAGGCAAGGAAATGCCCGTCCTCAACCAGATCCGCGAGCGATTTGCCAAAGAAAAGCCGCTGGCAGGCATTCGACTTTCAGCTTGCCTGCATGTCACCACCGAAACGGCAAACTTGATGCAGGCGCTGCAGGCTGGCGGCGCCGACGTGGTTCTTACCGCCTCCAACCCCTTGTCCACACAAGACGATGTCGCCGCCTCGCTTGTCGCTAACAACGAAATCCCCGTTTATGCCATTAAGGGCGAAGACAACGAAACCTATTATCGCCATATTCACGCGGCGCTTGATCACGAGCCGCATATCACGATGGACGACGGCGCCGACCTCGTGGGCACGATTCACAAGGATCGTCGCGAAGCGCTAGATGAGATCATAGGCGGCACCGAAGAGACGACGACAGGTGTCATAAGATTGCGCGCCATGGCCAATGATGGCGCCCTTGAGTTTCCGGTTATCGCCGTCAACGATAGCGCGACCAAACACCTCTTTGACAATCGTTATGGTACCGGCCAGAGCACACTGGATGGCATCATTCGCGCGACGAATATCTTGCTTGCCGGGCGCGTCGTGGTTGTCGCCGGATACGGATGGTGCAGCCGCGGGATTGCCATGCGCGCGGCAGGACTGGGCGCTAATGTCATCGTCACGGAAGTCAATCCGCTGCGTGGGCTCGAAGCGGTCATGGACGGGTATCGCGTCATGCCTATGGCAGAGGCGGCAAAGGTCGGCGAAGTCTTTATCACTGCAACTGGTGACATCAATGTGATCGACACCCGGCACTTCAAGGTAATGAAGAACAACGCGATTGTCTGCAACTCCGGCCATTTCAATGTCGAGATCAATCTAACGGGACTTTCGGAAATGGCTTGTGGCGCGCCAAAACTGGTCCGCCCTTTTGTTGAAGAGTACAAGCTGGGTGATCGCTCGATCTATGTGCTAGGCGAAGGGCGCTTGATTAATCTCGCCGCGGCTGAGGGGCATCCCGCGTCTGTGATGGACATGAGTTTTGCCAACCAGGCTCTGGCGGCCGAATACATGATCAACAACGTCAAGAATCTGGACAATCAAGTCCATACGATACCGGCGGACGTAGACATGGAGATTGCGCGACTCAAGTTGGGTGCCATGGGCGTTGATATCGACATACTGACCGACCAACAGGAAGCGTATCTCAATCAATGGGAAGAGGGAACCTGATGCACATGCCCTGGAACACCAAAGTTCGACCAACTTGCCGATTCGTTGTATAGTTTAAGTGATCAAGATTTATCCGCAGTGCAAAGTAGAGGAGCGGGAAATCATGAAAAATAGTTTAATTCGTAAATACGTATTGACGCTATGTCTTGCCCTCCTAATTGTTGCTGCACCGTCGTTGGCACAGGGTGGCTCCAGAGCGCGCTTCGTCAATGTAGCGCCCGGTACGCCCGCAATTGATATTTTTGTGAATGGCGAGTTGGTCGAAACGGGACTGACCTTTGGCGAGTCGACCGTTTACGTCAACGTTCCTTCAGGAAATCTGGCTCTGCTCGGCGTAGTCTCCGGATCGTCCACAGTTCAGGTCGGGCATGGCGCAGAAATTGCCGCAGGCTCAGCCGTGTCCTTCGTCGTGTCTTCGGCGCTTTCGCAACAATTTCAGTCCATACCAGAGAATCTGGAGACGCTCGACTTTGGCACAGCGCGGCTTTCTATCGTCTATGCAATAGCCGACGGGCCGCCTGTCGATATTATCTTCCGGGAAAACGGCGAAGTCTTGGGTGAAGACATTAGACCTGGCGCCGTCGTCGGACCTTATGAACTGGGAGCCGAAGTCTATAGCTTGGATCTGGTCGCGACGGGGGACGCGCGCGGCACGTCGATCGTCGATCTGCGTGTGCCGGTATCGGCCGGGACCAGCCATCTCGCTATCATATATGGCAATACGAACGATCCAAAAGTATTGACAACCGTCGCTCCGACGGCTGGCACAAATGACAGCGGCCTTGTGCGATTCGTTCACGCCGTGCAAGGCGCGACTCCCTTTGACCTAACTGTCAATGGTTCGCTGATTGTCCCGTCTCTCGCATATGCAATGCCATCCGAGCATATTGCCTTGCCAAGCGGTTCGCATCAGGTTGCGCTTAGTATCGGTGGCGCAGGAATTACATCAATGATCTTAAACGTCGCATCGGGCCAGGCTCAGACCGTGGTTGTTATGGGATCGCCGGCGAACTTGAGCCTGTCATCCTATAGCGACGACCTCAGCGGCCTTGATGATTCGTCGGCTCTGGTGACTTTGATTAACGCCATTCCAGGCAGCACCGTCGAACGCCTCACCCTGTCGAGCGGCGCAACAGCGGCAACAGACGTGGCCTACGGAAATGCAAGTGGCGCCGCGAAGATCGTCACCGGCAGCCAGGGGCTCGCGCTGGACTTGACAGTCGGTGACGATAGCGGCACCGTCAATCTGCCGGACAGCCAGTTCAGCGGCGGTTCCTATTACAACCTTATCGCCCTGCCTGGCAGCGCTTTCTCCAGCCCACAATTGCTTATTGCCGAGACGAGTCTCCTGCGTGGCCTCGACGTTGACGTAATGATGAGTGAACAAGAGACGACGGATGCTTCCTCAGAGCAACAAGTAGAGGAATCGGCAGAAGTGGAGCAAGCGGTCGCCATCGTGGCCGCCGACATTGACGGTCCAACCGCTCGCGTTAATCTTAATCGCGGCGCCAATTTGCAATTGCGGCAATATCCTCAAAGTGCATCGCTGTCACTAGGGCTGGCTCCAGATGAGACTATATTGATTGTTCTAGGGAGACGCGGTCTTACAGAATATTACGGTGAGGAACCCGCCGATGAACCGGTTGATTTGAGCGACTTTGAATCCGATCCTGCGGAAGGATTGGAACGATGGCAAGACTTGGATCCCGCTGATACCTGGCTCTATATCACATACATGACACCCGATGGCGGCACGATTGACGCCTGGGTAAACGCTCTATACTTGGTAGCTGTCGACGAAGACGGGGAACTACAGCGGCTGGCCGATCTGGAAATGGTTCGGCAGAACCAGGCGGGATCTTCCCGGGGCACGTCCATCGGACCGCCTCAGCCTCGCGAGCGTATCGGCGCCTATGTATTCAACCTGAACTTGGGTGTCAATCTCAATATCCGCATGGCGAATAATGCCAGCTCCGAAAACCTGGGCCAAGCCGCAAATGGGGATGCACTGCGGCTGATCGGTCTGGACGAAGCCGACGAATGGGCGTTCATTGAGTATAACGCGATGGATGACGTGATCATCAGCGGTTGGGTCAGTGCAGAATACGTACAGATACTCCTGGATGGCAGACCGATAACCCTGGAGGCTCTACGCGAGATCGACGCTTCAATGATCTCACCGGTGGGCGATTCAACTCGCGGAGGAATCAATTTGTCGGGTGATGCCGAAGCCCCACCTGTGCCGACCAAAGATCCCTTCCTTGGCGCTGTGGTCGGTACGGTCAACTTAAATCCTGACGCCAATTTACATCTGCGGATCCGACCAAATGCATCGACCGAATCGCTGGATCTCATTCCTTCTGGCACGCGATTGATCGTCGACGGCGTTACCGAAAGCGGAGAATGGTACACGGTCAGTCATGATGGCGTCGCGGGATGGATATCTGCCGCCTTTACCGTTCTGTCATTCAATGATCGGTACATGCCCTCGGAGGAAATGCTTGGACGTCTCAAGTCTTTCGATGACCTTGGCAACGAGATACCGGAAGAACAAACAGACGAAATGGCTGACGAAATGTCGGAAGACACGTCGGACCAGTAGCCGGCGTAACATTCTCCAAGCAGAATATGCAAGATCGTTCAGAGGTCCCGTTCGAAAGAGCGGGTCTTCTAGTTTGTGGCAGGAAAGCCTTGCAAACCAGATCGTGCTTGCGTAGGTCGCTGCTCACCTTTAGTCTGGTAGATAAAGTTCGAACGGCTATAATGCCGCTGGTTTCAAGAAACTAGCACATTCAGGAACAGCCATTGCGCATCCTCATTACCGGAGCCGGCGGATTCGTCGGCCACCACTTGGCAAACTATTTGGGCAATTCGCATCCAGCCGCGGCCCTCTGTGGAACAACGCTATTTCCAGACGAAACCGTCAGCCCGGCAATCGAGCATACCCGGCAGATCGATCTCAAGGAGCCCCGGCAAGTACGCAACTTGCTACAAGATTTCGCGCCGGAAGTGATATTTCATTTGGCCGCGCAAGCATTTGTTCCTCGATCTTTTGAAGATCCTTGGGAGACCTTGGAAAACAACATCCGTTCCCAGCTCAACATCATCCATGCCTGCCTTCAGCTCGATATCAGTCCACGCACGGTGATCGTAAGTTCTGCCGAGATTTATGGCGCGGTTGCAACCGCTAATTTGCCCTTGGACGAGCGGGCAGAGATTCGTCCTACCAATCCCTACAGCGTCAGCAAAGTGGCGCAAGACATGCTCGCGCTGCAATATCACCTCAGTCACGGATTGCCGATAATGCGCGCCCGGCCATTTAATCATATTGGACCCGGCCAGAATATTCGATTTGTGGCGCCGGCATTCGCCATTCAGATTGCCAGGATTGAGGCGAATCGGCAGGAGCCGTTTATATACGTTGGAAACCTTGAAGCAAAACGGGACTTTACCGACGTGCGCGATATTGTTCGCGCATATACCTTGATCGCCGAAAAAGGCAATCCCGGAGCACCGTACAACGTCGCTTCGGGCGCCGCAACGAGCGTACGGCAAATCCTGGATAGCTTGCTCGAAATGACTGACGTCGACATTGAAGTTCGAGTCGATCCGGCGCGTCTACGTCCCGTTGATATAGCGGAGATTCGCGGTGATGCCGGCAAGCTGCGCCGTGACACTGGATGGGGACCGACATTCACACTGGAAGAGACCTTGAACGACGTTTTGGTGGATTGCCGCCAGCGTGTCAAAATCGAAGAAGGAGCTCCCTAACATGGGAAAACGAGCGCTAATCACCGGTGTAACTGGCCAGGATGGATCTTACCTTGCCGAGTTTCTGTTGAGCAAGGATTACGAAGTCTACGGTATGGTTCGCCGCACCAGCACCGTTCGATATGAGCGGATTCAGCACATCCAAAACCAAATCAATATTGTGCAGGGCGATATGGGCGATCATGCCAGCTTGATCACCGCGATTAGCACAATTCAACCGGACGAGATATACAACCTGGCGGCACAGAGCTTTGTGCCCACTTCTTGGAATCAGCCTGTTTTCACCGGTGACATCACCGGCCTTGGCGTGACACGTATTCTCGACGCCATTCGTTCGGTCAATCCACAGATCAAGTATTATCAAGCCTCCTCCAGTGAGATGTTTGGCAAGGTGCGCGAAGTGCCTCAAAATGAATCGACGCCCTTCTATCCGCGCAGTCCCTACGGTGTCGCAAAAGTCTATGGTCATTGGATCACTGTGAATTACCGCGAGAGTTACGGCCTGTTCACTTGTAGCGGCATTCTTTTCAATCACGAATCCCCGCGTCGCGGCCTGGAGTTTGTCACGCGCAAGGTGACTCATCATGTCGCCATGATCAAGCTTGAATTGGCGAATGAGATTCGTATCGGCAATCTGGAATCGCAACGGGACTGGGGTTACGCCGGTGATTACGTACGCGCCATGTGGCTGATGCTGCAGCAGAATGAGCCAGATGACTATGTGATTGCCACTGGCAAAACACATTCGGTCGAACGCCTTCTGGAAGTTGCCTTTGGTCATGTCGGGCTTAACTGGCGCGACTATACCGTGCAAGATCCGCAGTTCATGCGGCCAGCGGAGGTCGATCTGCTGGTGGGCGACGCTACCAAAGCCAATCAAGAGCTTGGTTGGCAGCCGAAAGTCACTTTTGAAGAATTGATCGGTGTGATGGTTGATGCCGATCTCAAAAAGCTGCGTGAAAATCCAGCATCTATCATCTAATGCCCTCGCTCTGTCTCGTCGACACGCATTGCCATCTCAATTTTCGCGGGTATGCGGATGACTTAGGCTCGGTCATCCAACGCGCTTCCGAGGCCGGCGTTAGACATGTGATCGTTCCCGCAATTGACCTCGAGAGTTGCTACGAAGCGCTTGCGCTGTCCGAGGCGTATCCCGGCATATCCTGCGCGCTTGGGATTCATCCCAATAGCACAGCGGACGCTGATCCGTCTTGTATCAAGCTGATTCGTGATTGGTTACGCCGAGACAAAGTGATCGCGATTGGCGAAATTGGCCTCGACTACCATTGGGACAAAAGCCCAAGGCATATTCAAATCGAGTGGTTCGAAATGCAGCTTGCCTTGGCAGCAGAACAGAGATTGCCCGTAATCATACATAATCGTGAAGCAAGTGATGATGTACTGGCAATACTAGAGACTTGGGCGCCCTCACTACCAGACGAACTTCGAAGTCGCCCGGGCGTCCTGCATTCATTCTCAGGCAATGCAGCGCATGCCGAGCGCGCCCTGGCGCTTGGGTTCTATCTGGGATTCACGGGTCCGATCACGTTTAAGAAAGCGGACGAATTGCGCGCCATCGCGAAGTCCGTGCCACTTGATCGCTTTTTGATCGAGACTGATGGCCCCTTCTTGACGCCTCTCCCTTTTCGCGGAAAACGAAACGAACCCGCGTACCTGCAGTACATTAACAATAAATTGGCAGAGTTGCATGGCATCGCCCCACACCAGATGGCGAGGCAAACCTCAATAAATGCCCAACGGTTATTTGCCCTGCCAACACTGTGCGACAAGACGCCCGTCAATTGATCTCGAATTCCGAAAAAGATTGGTACACTTTGATCATACAAGTAATTGACGGAGCCTGACTTGGCGGACATCTCGGTGATCATCGTCAATTGGAATGTACGCGATCTGTTAGACAAATGTCTGGACAGCTTGTTCGAAGCGCAATCTACAGCCGAAACAGGCGACGGGCAGGGACCGATACTCGAAGTCATTGTTGTAGATTGCAACAGCCATGACGCCAGCGTCGACTTGGTACGCGAGCGCTACCCGACTGCTAAGCTTCTGCCGCAATCCGAGAACATCGGATTTACGCGAGCAAACAATTTGGGTATGGAAGTTGCGGCGGCGCAAACGTTTCTGTTACTAAATCCCGATACAGAAGTCTACAAAGGCGCCTTGACCACAATGCTAGGATATATGCGGCAGCGCCCCGGCGTCGGCATACTCGGACCACATACGCTTAACACGGACGGCAGTCATCAGTCCACACGCAGGCGATTTCCTACGTTGCTGACTGGCATATTCGAGAGCACCTGGCTATCCGCTGTGGCGCCGGCAGTGGTATTCGATCGCTATGTCATGCGCGACACCGATAACGACGCCCTGCTCGAGGTGGACTGGGTACAAGGATCGGCGATGATGTTGCGGCGAGAGGTATTCCAAGACATCGGCGGTCTCGACGAAGGATATGTCATGTACTCGGAAGAGCTGGATTATTGTAAACGAGCCAAAGACGCTGGCTGGGCAGTGATGTATCACGGCGGCGCCAAGATCAAACATCACGGCGGTAAGAGCAGCGAGCAAGTTGCGGCATTCAAGCAGATTCAGTTTCACACCAGCAAATTGCGTTACTTTCGCAAGCATCACGGTTATCTGTTTTACGTGTTGTTGCGGTGGGTAATCCTGGCGCAATTTTGCTGGCAATTGGTTTTGGAAACCAGTAAGGCCTCAATCGGCCACAAACGAGCGCTTCGACTCCAGCGCATCAAAACTTACTGGCAAGTTCTGCGCAATGGCTTGAAAGCGGAAATATGAGAATCGGACTGATCAGCGGCGAATTCCCGCCGATGCCAGGCGGCGTCGGGCACTTTTCGCGGATTCTTGTAGAACAACTTCAGGCGCAAGGACGTGCGGTGCAGGTATTCAGCAGAGCCGGATCCAGCTCGGATCAATTGGAAATCACTACCGTTTCCGGCTGGGGGCTGAACACTGTCTCGAAGATCAAGACTTGGGCTAACGACAACGAGCTAGATGTCATCAATGTGCAGTTTCAAACCGCGGCTTATGATATGTCGCCTTGGATTCACTTTCTGCCATCAATGCTCGATCAGCCCATCGTTACGACCTTCCACGACCTGCGTCATCCTTATCTCTTTCCCAAGGCAGGCCGCCTGCGCGATTGGACCGTGATGCATTTGGCACAGAGCGCCGATGGCGTGATAGCCACGAATCCCGAAGACGCCCAGAAACTAGCGCGCGTGCCCATGCTCTCGGTCATTCCCATCGGCAGCAGCATTCCGTGTGAAGTTTCGAACGGCAGTTCTACAGCCCATTGGCGCGAGAACTTGGGTGCCGGTGATTCAACCATCTTGGTCGGTCACTTTGGATTCATCAAGGAGATCAAGGGAATAGACTACCTGATTGATGCGCTGGCAGATCTGCGCAAAAAGGGCTTTGATTTTCGGCTGCTGTTCATCGGTGGGCAAAGCAATACGGTAGATGACGGCTTGGGCGATAACTATCACGAGCAACTCGAGACCCGAATCCGTGAACATGGCCTGAACGACGACGTATACTGGACCGGCTACTTGCCCGAGGCTGAGGTGGCCGCCTGTTTCAAGGCAGTCGATCTGGTGACTTTGCCTTTTCGCGACGGAGCCTCCTACCGGCGCAGTAGCCTGATGGCGGCGATCAATTGTGGCTGCGCGATTGTGACAACTCAGCCGACCGTCGAGTACGAGACATTCATACATAGCGAAAATATGTGGTTGATCAACCGCCAATCCGCTTCCGCGATTAGCGATGCGCTCATTCATCTATTGCAGAATCCGCAGAAACTGAATGACCTGCGCAAAGGGGCGCAAGACCTTCGGGTTCGATTCGATTGGGACGTCATAGCGCGCGATACCATTGCCTTCTTTGAAGACGTGCTCCGCGCCACAGGACAGCAACAGGCGCGGGAGGAAGATTGACTCGGTGCGCAGACTGCGGCGATACTCACGCGATCTAGATACGCTTGCGGTCGTTTGCTTGGCGCTGCTATGGTTGCTCTTCTTTTGGCGTCTGTTTACGCCGATAGCCGCCGACCAGGCTTCGCTTGCGAAAGGCGACTACTCCGCTCAATTTGTCGCCTTCGCTGGTTACCAGTATCAGCGGCTGTCGCAAGGGGAAGTTCCTCTTTGGAACCCCTACAACAACGGCGGCCTTCCTTTCATCGGTGATACGCAAGCCGCAGTCTTTTATCCGCCACGCTGGATTACGATCGGGCTCAGCTCCTTGGCGGGCGGCTGGAGCTATAACGCGCTTCAGATGGAAATGACCGCGCATGTGCTGATGTACAGCCTGCTGATGTACCTTTTTATGAGACGCTTAACTCTAGGCAAAAAACTGAGCCCACTGGCGGCGCTCGTTGCAGCGATTGTCATCGCATACGGCGGTTACTCCGGCAGCTATCCGCCATTGCAGCTTGCTGTCCTGGAGGCGGCGATCTGGTTTCCCTTGGCATGCCTCGGGATTTTGGAAGCCACGCGCGCAGGCAAGCTCTCATATCCGTACCTGGCACTTGCCGGCGTCGCCTTGGGATTGTCGTGGTTGGCAGGTCACCCTCAAACAAGCTGGTTCATGACTTATGTCTTATGCGCATACTTTGCTTTCCGAACTTACCGACAGAGAATCGGCTGGCGAGAATTCTTATTGGGCGGCTTGGGCATTGGAATGGTTACAGTTGGTGTGACCGCAGTTACACTGCTTCCCGGCATTGAGTATCTATTGCATACGTCGCGCGTGGGATTGGGTTTCGAGCAAAAAGGTAACGGATTCCCTTTCAAAGACCTCGCGCAATTTGTATTTCCCGGCTCAGTCAGTTTGTGGTCTCCCCTCTACATCGGTTTGCCATCTATATTCTTCGTCTCGGTTGCCCTCGTCCGCAATGTCGGGGAGAGTCGCTTTTGGTTCGCTATCGCATCGGTAGGTTTGATCCTGAGTTTCGGAGCAAACGCTCCATTTTATCATCTGGCTTACAGTCTCATTCCAGGGCTGCGCTTTTTCAGAGGACAAGAACGAGCCGCCTTCGTGATCGCGAATAGTCTGGCAATTGTTGTCGGCTTCGGCGTGGTCGCCGCTGGCAATTGGCACAACCATTTTAACCGAGAGCGAGCGCTACTCTGGTGGCGCAGATTTGCCGCCCTTGTTCTGGTGGTCGCGTTCGGCGCATTCGTCGTGTGGATGGGCGACTCGCTTCGCTGGGGCGCGTTCTTTGATATCGCCTCTCGAAGCGCGGCGATCACGGTTCTCAGCGCGCTGCTGTTTTATGCCTTCGTTCGAAAGCCACATCAAGCAATTGCTCAATTCGCATTGATAGCGCTTATCACCTTCGACCTGTTTTCTGTTAGCCTGGACCATCCGGGCACTTACGATCCGATTCCGTATACCGGGCAATTGGATATGGCGCCTCCCCCGCTTGTACAAACGGTAATGCTCGACCAAAACGGCGGCCAGCCCCTCCGTGTCGACGGATTCCGCGGACTGCAAGGTAACTTCGGCAGCCTCTACGGCCTAATGGATATGCGCGGGATCAGTCCACTCTTCCTTGAGGGGCCATACCAGATCATCCACCGAAATTATGTCAACAATCCTTTGGCGTGGGAGTTGTTCGCCGTCAAATACGTCTACAGCGAATCGGAGACCCTGTCAGTCCCTTCAAAGGTGATCGCCACTGGGGATGATCCTGAAGGCAAAATTCAATTGCATGAACTTGGTGACCCTCGACCTTTTGTTCATCTTATATACCATGCCGACGTCGTGGACAGCGACGCCTTCGCTCGTGCGCTAATGGACGATCCGCGCTATGATGTGCGTAGCAAAGTTGTTCTGCACAAGGTGCCTAACCTGGAACTGCCCACCAATAAAGGTGCAGGTTCTGCCATCGTAGAGTCTTATGAAGCAGAAGAAATCGTCATTGAAGTAGACACCTCTGAAAACGCGATACTTTCCATCTCCCAGCCCCATTACGTTGGCTGGGAGGCGCAGTTGGACAACCAACCCGTAGAGTTCCTGCGCGCCTATGGCGGTTTGAGCGCCGTGGAAATCCCGGCAGGACACCATCGGCTGCGTTTGCGCTACAATCCACAGAGTTATGCAATTGGCTCAGGCTTAAGCGCTGCTGCCTGGCTCGCTCTTGCTCTACTCGCCATCGTCAAATTGGTCCGGAGGTAAGCATTGGTACGCGTCAACTCACTACAGATTTGGATCGTCCGAGTCAGCCGACGCAACTACTGGATCGCAGTTGGATTCGCCTTAGGCGTTCTTGCGACGCTCATAGGTCTTTTGATCGCCGGTCTGGGCCCCGGTCTGGCACTGGCGGCCATTCTAGGGGTTTTGGCAGGTCTGTTCGTCATCACCGATATCAGCGTCGCGCTATACGCCATCATTATCACGTTGCTGCTGTTGCCATTTGGTGTATTCCCGGTCAAGATTGCGATTACGCCCACCCTACTGGATTTGGCAATGGGCGGGTTCTTGCTGGTTTATTTGTTCCAGTGGATGACCGGCCGACGCGGAGGTCTGCGTCTGACGCCCGTGCATGCGTTTGTTGCCGTCTACATAATGTGGCTGGTTTTCGCCTTTGCATTGGGCTTGCGACATGCCATGCCAACATCGGCCAATATCCGACAATTTGCAGAGACCCTGCTCAGCATCGGCATGGTTTTTATTTTGTCGGATTTGCTGCGCGAACCTAAGACCCTTAGACGGCTGGTTCTGGTAATTGTTCTGGCAATAGGTCTGCAGGCCTTGATCGCCATTGCTCTTTTGGTCGCGCCCGATACTGTCGCAGAAGCCTTGTTGGTTCAGCTATCGCGAATCGGCTATCCGGATGGCGGCGTCATCCGTTACATCGAGGACAATCCAGCCTTCGGCGAAAGGGCCATAGGCACTTGGGCCGACCCCAACGCGCTCGGAGGCATCTTGGCGGCCGCGTCTCTCGTGATTGCCCCGCAGATCGTCTCGAAGAAACCCATCATTTCAAAGCGCTGGCTGACCTTCGCTATCTTTGGGGCTGTGGCGCTCGCATTGTACTTGACCGCATCGCGCGCATCGTTGCTGGCCTTGGCCAGCGGCTTGCTATTTATCGCTCTGATCCGCTATCGCCGTATGATCCCTGTGCTGATCTTGGGAGCCGTCGCCTTTGTCTTGCTGCCACAGACGCAGGGCTATCTGGATCGCCTGCTGCAGGCCTTTCAGGGCGCCGATCTGGCTACAAAAATGCGGATCGGAGAATGGACCGACTCGATCACGCTAATCGAGCGTTACCCTTTAGTTGGCGTCGGCTTCACCGGCACGCCTGAAATTGATATCTACACTGACGTCGCCAGTATGTACTTGATCATGGCAAACCAAATTGGGCTGACGGGCGTCGCAATCTTTTTGGTCACCATGGCTGCCGTCTTCGCATACGGGTATTTCGCCTGGAGGATCTCCAGGAACGAACCTGAATTTGCCGCGATACACCTCGGCTATCACGCTGCCCTGTTCACAGCACTGGTCAATGCGGTCGCCGACCTGTATTTCTTCCGGCTTGACTTCCAGTCGTCGATCACCTGGTTCTGGTTAGTGGTTGCCCTGTGCCTGGCTAGTTCTCGCTTGGTACTGGAAAAAAATCGGCGGCATCGAGACTATTCCAGCAAACAACCATTGCATTAAGTTGCTATCTGCGCTAGCATGGCGCGCCGACAATTGAATGATAGCTTTCCGCTTCGGGCCAAATTTTGGCGCGGGGCTATAATCCGAGGAAAGGAACCTACATGAGAGATTATGAACTCACGTTCATCGTACGTACCCTCGCCACTGACGAAGAAGTTAACCAGGCCATCGACCAAGTCATAAGTTATATCGAACAGGGCAACAACGGTACCGTTAACAGCGTTGATCGCAAACTCTTTGGCCGTCGTCGGCTCAAGTACCAAATTGACGGACAGCGAGAGGGACATTACGTCGTTGTAAAAGCCGCTATCATGGCCGAACATATCAACGAACTGGAAACCGAACTCAAGCTCTTTGATCCGGTGCTGCGTTACTTGCTGGTCCGTGATGAGAGCAAAAAAGCGAAAGTGAAGACAAAATAACCTGGAATGCCAAGCGGTCTGGCTTACCATAGCCGCGGCAAGCATTCGAGTTACCGATTGAATCGAATTCAAGTGAAAGAGACTTACCATAGTGAGCGAGCAACCATCATCAGGCAGGAATCAACGCGCTTCAGGTCAAAGCCAGTCACGTCGGGGCGGCCCGCGACGGAGCGGTCCTTTTCGTGGTCGACCCGGGGGCAGACGGCGTCGGGGAAAGACCACGTATTGTCCGAAAGGGAAATGCTTCGACTACAAAGATCTGGACACCATTTCTCGCTACGTTAGCGAGAGTGGCAAGATAAAACCGCGGCGCCAAACTGGCAATTGTTCGCGCTGCCAACGTGAACTTGCGCGCGAGATCAAACGCGCGCGTCACTTGGCCCTGCTGCCCTATGTCGTGGCCGACTAGCCAGTTGTACACGACACAGATCCGGGCTCATAGGGAGTAACACGAAGAGGTCAAGTGCCAAACACACACCAGGTTGAGGAGTTAGCACTCTAATGTCGAAGAAGACACAGACGACTGGCATACCCAAGCGCAGGCGTCGTCGGGCGGCGCCCACAGACGCCGTCGACAGTGATATCGCGCAAAGCCAGGCCGATTCCGACTATAAGAGCCGTGCTGAACGAGAAGAGCGGCTGCAAAAATTCGTCATCCGAGCCGTCGTCGGTACCGTCGCGGTTCTCATCGTCGTAGTTGCGGTCGCCTTTGCAGTCGAGCAACTCTTTATCCCCAATCAGGTGCTCGCCGTCGTCAACGGCGAAAACATCACCGTGCGGCAGTTTCGCGAAGAATACAACCTGGAACGTACGCGCTTGCGCCTGCAACTCAACCAGGTGCAGAATTCCGGATTCGATCTGCAGCAACTATCACAGCAAGAGCCGTACAAAACCTGGATCAGCGAATTCAATGTGCCCGATCAACTCGGACTGCGCGTTATAAACGACATGGTGGACGACCGCCTGGTCGCGCAGGAGGCCTCAGTTCGCAATATTTCGGTCAACGACGCGGCTATACAAAAGGAAATCGAAGCCTACTTCGGATTTGACCCGACCGCAGTGGCAATGATCGGGGCCGATCCGACTGAAACGCCCGAACCCACAATCACGCCAACGCCCTTCGTATCGCCTACTCCGACAGTGATACCGACTGTTACTCCTATACCGACGCAAGGGGAATCCGACGAATCGCAGGAAGACGCCGAGCCTACGGTGACGCCGCAGCCCACTGTTGTCGAACCGACGTTGAGCGCGGAGGAAGTACGCGAGAACTTCGAGGAAAACCAAGACAGCTACCGCAGCTTCCTGTCGATCAACGGTATCGCGGAAAATTCCATAGATTCGTTCTTCGAGCGAATGGCCTTGGAAGCGCTATTGGCGGATGACCTGGTTGGCGAAGAAGGTCGGCTGCTCTATGCTGATGTGCGGCATATCCTTGTGGAAACGGAAGAAGACGCTGAATCGGCTTTGGGAGCGTTGCGCACTGGAGAGTCCTTTGCTGATTTGGCACGTGCGATATCTACTGATCCGGGCAGCGGCGCGCGCGGCGGTGAATTAGGCGAGACCTTCGTCGGCAACTATGTGCCGGAGTTTCGCCAAGCCATTGAAAGCGCCGAAATCGGAGAACTCGTGGGACCGGTACAAAGCGAATTCGGCTACCACATCCTTCAAGTTCGCAGCAAAGAAGAACGCAGTGGCGAAGAATTCACTGGCCAACTGGAACGGGCGAAGCAACGCGAACTAGAGCTCTTCGTCGAGACCATGCGCGAGCTAAAAGCCGACCAGTTTGAGATATTTGACACCTGGCTGAATTATATTCCACGCGGCTAGGGATTATCCACCTCACTACTCGATTTCAATTCAAACCTGTAATGGCAGAGGAGGCGGTCCTCTGCTTTTGCGTTACTTAGGCATGCGCGACGAGCTATTGCTAAGTCGATGACTCGACTATAATTCGAGCATGGGAAACAAGCCGCTCGCCATCCTGGAATCGCATCTCGAATCATTGATCGAAGGCGCTTTTGCGCGCATTTTCCACAAGCAATTCAGCGCACGCGATCTGTCTATCTTGATAATGCGCGCTATGGAGGAAAAGGCCCGGGCAAAACGGGACGTCGACGGGCAACCCGTTGCGCCCGACAGCTACTACATTACCCTGCATCCGGAGACCCGAAAACGCTTTCTATGCGAATGCCCGGATCTCGCCCAACGTCTGGCCAGGCTCGTGGTCGGGCTAACACAGAAGTCCGGATTTCTCCTGAACTGTGAGCCACAAGTATTTATCGAGGGTGACAAGGATCTTGCCATCCATCAGTTCAATGTCAGCGCGCATCATAGCGAACTAACGCGCTCTGAAACAAAAAACATGTATGCCGTCGGTGAATCTCACTCTACATCAAGCGAACGCCGATCGATACTAATCGTTGGAGAAACCGACGAGATCAAACTGGACAAGCCCATATTGAACATCGGCCGAGACGACGACAATGACATAGTCATCGACGACGCCTACGTATCTAGGCATCATCTGCAACTGCGATATCGATATGGCGCCCAGATCCTGGTCGACATCGACAGCCGAGGCGGTACCCATGTTAACAACATCGCGGTACAAGAGCAGCTACTGCACGATGGGGATGTCATTCGAATTGGCCACACCGAGCTGGTGTATAACCAGCACGGCACTCGCGACGACAAGGATGGAACGACCCGAACTATGGCCGCGGAATGAGACTTGATCGTGAGTGTTGAAGTCGCTGTATTCCTCTTGCGTTTGCTTAGTGGCTTTGTCCTTGCGGCCTTTCTCTTGGCGCTTTTATATATTGTCTGGCGCAGCTTCAAGCAGGTGACAAACGCTCTCGAAGCCAATCAATTACCTTACGGCAAACTAGTCGCCATTGGCGATCAGAATGGCGAACAACGTCCTGGCAAGACTTTTGCCCTGCTGCCGATTACAACTTTGGGAAGATCACCGAGCAACGCTATCGTCGTCGATGATGACTATGCCAGCGCCCTCCACGCCTCGATTGTGTTGGAAGCGGGCCAATGGTGGATAGAAGATGGCGGAAGCCGCAACGGCACTCAACTCAACAATCAGCGGATTCTGCAGCGTACAGCCCTGGCCAATGGTGATGAAGTCAGAATCGGTCGATGCGCATACAAGTTGGAAATGACCAGGTAAGGCACTATTCTGTTGTTATCGCGAATACATCGCGAACGAGTACCTTGGGGGAAAGATCTAGCGAAAAGGAGTTCAGATATGGAACAAGTGAAGATCGCGGTCATTGGTGGGTCCGGACTTTACAATATGCCAAACATCACGGATGTGGCTAGCGTCACGGTCGATACGCCTTTTGGCAATCCAAGCGGCGCCATCAAGATCGGCAGTTTGAGCGGAAAACGTGTCGCTTTTGTCCCACGTCACGGCGAGGGGCATGTGCTCTCTCCAGCGACCCTGCCCTATCGCGCCAACATTTTTGCTCTCAAAAAACTCGGCGTACGCTTTATTATTGCGGTCAATGCTGTGGGCTCGCTGCGCGAAGACTTTGAACCCGGACATATCGTCACACCTGACCAGATAATTGATTATGCGATTCACACAAGGGCGCGTACTTTCTTCGAAAACGGCGTGGTAGCGCACACCTCTGTTGCAGACCCGATGAGCGCCTATCTGCGAGAACTTATTGCCGACGCCGTAGAAGCGGTCGGCGGCAAAGCGCATAGACACGGCATATTTCTGGTAGAGGACGGCCCGCGATTCGCGACCCGCGCCGAAAGCCATCTCTTCCGTGCCTGGGGTTGCGACCTTATCGGCATGACCAGCGCGCCGGAAGCGTTTCTGGCTCGTGAAGCCGAAATTGACTATGCTTCACTCGCTCATGTGACCGACTACGACTGCTGGCGCGAAGAGGAAGAAGCGGTCACCTCGGACATGGTAATTCGGACTTTGACGAAGAACATCGAGACTGTGAAGAAGGCGCTGGCCCTGGCTATCGCCAACATCGACGTGAAAACGCGCGTCCCGGCGCATACGGCGCTGGATACGGCACTGGCAACACCGCGCTCCGCAATGGATACGGCGATGATCGAGAAGCTGCGTCCGATCTTGGCTCGCGTCTTGAATCTTGATGAAACCGCAGGCCACTAAAAAAGGAAGCGACGCTCGCGCGCGTTGCCGACAGCAATGGCTCTTGCTCGTGCTTGCAGGCGCCTTTATTGCAACAAATGCCCTGGCGCTTTCGCTGAATGGCGGAACCGAGCAAAGCGATTGGACAGGTCTGATAGTCTGGATCGTCTGCGCGCTGGCTGGTGGGATTATTCTGGATCGCTATCTTCCGGATCGCGATCCCATTCTGTTTCCGGTCGTCATGTTGCTGAGTGGCTGGGGCTTGCTGACGATTACGCGGCTGGCGCCATCCTTCGCGAATCGACAAGAAATCTGGATGCTCATTGCGACTGTGGCGATGTTGCTGGTCGCCGTTTTTCCGCAGGCTTTGCGCTGGCTTCGATCTTATAGATATGTCATTCTGGCAGTGGCATTGGGGCTTATGCTCGCTACCATTGTCTTTGGCAGCAATCCGTCGGGCTTCGCCTACGCACCGCGCTTGTGGCTGCGCTTTGGCGCGATTTACTTTCAGCCATCAGAAATGATGAAAGTGGTGCTGGTCGCCTTCCTGGCAAGCTACTTTGGCGAAAGTGCTACCGCATTCAGAATCGCCGAACAGGACAGCGGCCCAAGAGACCATTTGCCGCGGCTGCTCGGTCCAACTTTATTGATCTCAACCCTTTCAATAGTCATGCTGATCTGGCAGCGTGACCTGGGCGCAGCCATGCTATTTTTCGCCGTTTTCGTTCTATTGCTGTATTTGACAAGTGGGAACTGGCGGGTCATCGTGGTTGGCACAGCGATAGTGCTCGTTGCGGGATTCGTCGCTTACCACTTGTTTGATGTCGTCCGCCTGCGTGTCGATATTTGGATAAACCCATGGCCCGAGGCGGATAGCCGCGCCTATCAGATCGTACAAAGCCTGATTGCCTTTGGCGCCGGCGGCATATTTGGAACGGGCGTGGGCCAAGGCTCTCCGCTTTATGTACCGGTAGTTCACTCGGATTTTATTTTTGCGGCTGTTGCCGAAGAGTGGGGATTACTCGGCGTCATTGGCATATTGAGCTGTTTCGCGGTACTGACGATGCGCGGCTTTAGCATTGGGTTACGTCACACGACAAGCGCCTACCGCAGACTGCTTGCAATAGGCTTGACCACGATGTTGGCCGTTCAAGCGATCATGATCATGGCAGGTGTGCTCAAGCTTATCCCGTTGACTGGAGTAACCTTGCCGTTTTTCAGTTATGGCGGAAGCTCCTTGTTGGTTAGTTTCATAATGATCGGTTTTCTGATACGTCTGTCGTCAGAGGCACGCTGATGGTTGCTGTTCCCGCGATCAAACGTCTGATGCTAGGTACACTGCTGCTGTTCGCAGCGATAGCCCTGGCAGCAACCTACTGGGCGGTCGCGGGGCCTTATGGCATATTGCAGCGGGAAGACAATCCCCGCTTGATCGAGGCGATCGCGCAAATCCGCCGTGGCGGCATTTACGATCGTAAGGAACAGCTCTTAGTCAAGAGTGTGGAAACCACCGGCGGCATGCGACGATCGTACCTCCGGCCTTCCACATTCAGCCTCGTCGGCTATTACAGTCTACGTTATGGTTCCTCTGGCGCCGAAGCCGCCTTCAACCAGGCATTGAATGGGACAGATTCACCCGACGACTTTAACGACTACTTTGTTCGCGACATTCTAAACGTGCCGCCGAAAGGCGAGGATATAAAACTTACAATCTCGGCCGATGTCCAGGATGCGCTCATTCTCGCCATGCAAAATCATCGAGGCGCCGCCGTGGTCATGGACGCGATGAGCGGTGAGATTCTGGCCTTGGCGAGCTTACCCAGTTACGACCCTAACACGCTCGATTCGGATTGGGAAAACCTGGTAGCTGACGCAGGAAAACCGTTTTTCAACCGTGCGCTACAAGGCTTGTATCAGCCTGGCGCCGCCATGACCATTTTGTGGCTGGCGCAAGCATTTCAGTCCGACGATGACCTGTCAACTACATTCTCGGAGCCAAACGCGCCACTTGATCTTGGGCAAGACTTAAGTGTCAGTTGCCTGTTACCACCTTCGAGCGATAGCCTCACCCTGAAAGAAGCGTTTTCTGCCGGCTGCCCCACTCCCTTTGTCAACTACCAGGCGACACTTCCCAAAGACAGTTATTCGCAAATCGTACAGAATTTTGGGCTAGAGGAAGCGATTACTTTGGCTGGTTTCCCCGTCCCTGACACACGAACCATACCGAGAACAGATCCCGTAGACTCTGAAGAAACAAGTGTTTTGCACTTACGCGATGTGTTGGGACAAGGCAACTTAACCATAACTCCGCTGCAAATGGCTTCCATCATGTCCGCAATCGCGGGCGATGGCGACGCGCCGGCAGCGTATGTCCTATCCAGAATCCGCCGACCCGGCGCGGAAGATTGGGGAGCGGCGAGGCCAGAACAAAGCGCTCGCAACTTGCTGCCGTCCGACACGGCCGCCAGACTGCGCGCGGTGTTCCAGGAGGCGTGGCTTCGCTTACAAGACGTTTCCACCCCGTCCGATGTCGATGTTGGCGCCAACATCGCAATGTCGCGGTCAGGTGAAGGAACACAGATATGGCTAAACGGTTTCGTGGCGCCGGACGGGGAACCCGCAGCTGCATTTGTCGTTGTGCTGGAAGACACAGACGATATCGAAGCGCTTGTCGCAATCGGACAAGTGTTGGCCGAAGCGCTTCTCTCATTGTGAATCGAGAGAAGTTTTCCTCCGTCGGGAAGATCCAATCCCAGACCGCGAACTCCTAGAATCTCTGATACAATGTCGCGATTGCGTCTTCAATGCCAGAGCCAATCAATTTCGAACCCCGTGCGGCAACCAATCAAGAGATTCCGCCTGTCACTGTCACGGTCCGAACGCTAACGTCTGCCGAAGAACGGACCGAAAAATGCTACCTTCAATACGAACATTAAGGTATCCACCTCAATTCTGGCTACTTTTCGTCGGAACGTTTTTCACGCGCATCAGCATCAGCATGATCTGGCCCTTCGTAACTGTGGTCATTCGCGAACGGCTCGAGATTTCACTGACCGCCGCAGCGCTGCTGCTCACGGTGCAGTCTGTAACTGGCCTGCTTGCGACCTTGTTTGTTAGCAGCATCATGGACAGATTTGGCCGCAAAGTACCAGTTTTGATCGGACTGTTGGGGGCTGCAGCGACGCTTTTTGCGATGGCTACGGCAGCTACTTTGGAGCAATGGTTGGTCTTGATGGCGCTTTCTGGTGTCTTCCAGCCGGTATTCAATATCGGTGTCAATACGATGATCGCAGACATTGTCACCGTCGAGCGGCGATCCTCCGCCTATGCGCTGATCCGTATGATTGGTAACGCCGGTATTGCCGTGGGTCCGGTAATCGGCGGCGCCGTCGTCACCCTCATGTCATTCGAAGCGGTCTACTACGCCATCGCTGTAACACACGCGCTGTTGACCGTTTTTGTGTTGCTGACGATCCGTGAAAGCATCCCCCGCCAGGCTTCTTCCTTACCAGCGAAGAGCGGAGGCTACGGATATATCCTGCGCGACAACTTGTTCGTAGGAATGTTCCTCATGTACATGCTTGTCATGTTTGGCAACACGCAGATTTTCGTCCTGTTGCCGGTTTACGCCAAGGAAGTACATGGCTTGGTCGAAAGTCAATACAGCCTTCTGCTGACCATCAACGCCACGATGGTGGTTCTTTTCCAGTATGCGGTTACGCGAATAACCGATCGCTTTCGCCCCTTGCCAGTCATGGCTGTAGCGGCGATCTTTTACGCCGTCGGGCTGGCAACCGTGGCGGCCGGCTACAATCTTGCCACGTTTACGCTCAGTATGGTCATCATCACTTTGGGCGAACTGATGCTGATGCCTACAGCGCTGACCTTTACGGCCAAAATCGCGCCTACTGAAATGCGAGCCAGATATATGGGTATCTTGAGCTTGAGCTGGCCTTTAGCAGCGGGCGTAGGTCCCGTTATCGGTGGCGTGTTGAACGACAACATCTCCCCGCTGGCAATGTGGCTTGGGGCCAGCAGCATGGCGTTGTTTGGCGCCTTGGGATTTGTGGTGCTATTTCGCTTTAGCCAACGCAAGAGCAAAACGCATGCGCCCGCAGCCGTGCTTCTCTAGCGCCTCATAAATCGGCGCGAAGCGAAAAGCGCCCCGCGCATACGAGCTACATTCTTGCAGAAACGTTCACTAGCCGACGAGCGATACGCCTCGCGAAGCAAGCTGCTTGTTAAACGCCACAATATCGCCTGTTCTCAATTCGTCAAAGAGCGTGAGCTGATCTCCAATGAGTCCCGAGAGCTTTTCAAAAACGTGAACCGATTGCTCTGTCGGCGGGTATTCCCCAAGGCCAACCACAGAGGGCAAGGCGCTGAGCCGCCGCAAGGTATCAGTGCCGCTGTTGACCCGGCCTGGCCAACCTTCGCGCAATTCAGGTATCAGAATCCCCTTCTCAATCTCGAGGATGGCTTCCTTCAGCGCATCGGCGCGCTCGGACAAGTCTTTGCTATCGTCATCTTGAGCCAAACGCTCGGACAGGTTCTTCAACTGATTTCGGTGGCTGCGCATGGCATTGATGGCCAGGGTTGCTCCTGCATAGGTATCGTAGATCTCCCTCAGCAAGCCAAATTGGCTCTCAAGCTCGCCCTGCGAAGCGTCGGAAGTCGCGTCCTTGACCAGGTTGAAAGTTTGCGACTGAACTTCATCACCATCCTGGAGAGCGACTTGATACGTGCCAGGCACTACTGTCGGTCCGGGCATTCTCTCAAATTGCACATCATCACCCTTCAGCTTTGGCGAATCTGGCAAACGCATATCCCAAACGAAGCGATTCCAACCGACATTTGCCGATATGAAAACTGCTGTCTTGTTTTTCTTTTCTTTCTGCGATTGACGATCTGTATCGTCCATACTGTAGAAATCGCGCAAGAGATTCCCGTCCTTATCCGAGAAGCTCAACTTGATCTTGCCGTCAGGACTTTCGTCAAGGTAATAGGCAATCATGACCCCGCGCGGGAGATTCTCACCTGAATCGAGGAAGCGGCGTTCTACCACATTCTCCTCGGTACGCGTATGCGTGTAAGCAGCCGCTACGCCCGTGGAACTAATATAGGTCTTGCCCGGCTGGTCGATCAAACGCCGACCATCAATGCTCTCCAGGACGCGCTGAGTATCACGCGGATGGAGCAGCTTCAAACTCGACAGCGACTCCTCGTCCACCAATTGATGCAGGCGTGTCAGATCGTCGAGAATCCAGAACGAGCGACCGTGTGTCGCGGCGATAAGATCATCCCGCTTGACCAGCAAATCGTGAATCGGCGAGATCGGCAAGTTCAACTGAAGCCGCTGCCAATTGGCGCCGTCATTGAACGAACAGTAGACACCGGTTTCGGTACCTACATAAAGTAAGCCGGCGCGCGCGGGATCACATCGGATGACCCGTGTGAAGTCGTCAGACGGTATTCCCTCGTTGATGCGCGTCCAAGACCGCCCATAGTTTGTCGTTTTGTAAAGATATGGCGAATAGTCATCCAGCTTGTAGCGGGTCGCTGCCATGTAGCAGGTTGCGGGGTCATGCGCCGACGATTCCAGCATGCTTATCATTGACCATTCGGGTAGTTCTACGGGCGTGATGTTCCGCCAGTTTGCGCCATTGTCCTGGGATATGTGCACTAGTCCATCGTCAGAGCCCGCCCAGAAGACACCAGGCTCGTGCGGCGATTCTGCGAAAGCAAAGACCGTCGCATAGGTCTCGGCACCGACTGCATCGCGATTGATGGGTCCACCCGTGACCTTGAGCGTCTCGGGATCGGCGCGCGTCAAGTCCGGGCTGATCGGCTGCCAACTTTGACCCTCGTCCGTTGATTTGAAGACCAGATTCCCGCCAACGTATAAGGTGTTCGGATCGTGGGGAGAAAAGACGATGGGATAGGTCCAGGCGAAACGGTACTCCAGATCGGCTGCTGCTTCGCCCGCAGTCATCTCGGGCCAGGTTGTCACCAAGCGCAATTGCTGCGTGCGATGATCATATCGCTGCAAGCAGTTGCCCCCGCCCGGCGAGCTGCCGATGGCGCCAACAAAGACAATATCGTCATTGTCTGGCTTAACAGCAATGTAGCCGCTCTCGCCGGAGCCCGCGATAAAGCCATCCATCCACATCAGCGAAGACTTGTTATTGCGGCTCGGCACAGCGACACTGCTATTGTCTTGCTGTGTGCCATAAACAAAATACGGATCTCGGTTATCCGCCGCGACGTGATAGAACTGCGCCGTCGGCTGATTGAAAATCGTCGACCAGGACGCCCCTCCATTCAAGGATACGCAGGCGCCGCCATCATTGCCCTGCACCATTCGCCCCGGATTGTTGGGATCTATCCACAGGTCGTGATTATCTCCATGAGGCGTGCCGATCATCGCATAGGTGCGGCCGCCGTCAACGGATTTCCAGAAGCGCAGATTGTTGACATAAACCGTATCCGGATCTTGCGGATCGGGCGTGAGGTGCATGTAGTACCAGGCGCGCGAGATAATATCGTTGTTACGCGCAACGTATTGCCAGGTATCGCCGTAGTCTTCGGAGCGGTACATGCCGCCGTCTTGATGCTCAATCAAAGCATAGACACGGCCGGGTTTGGCAGGCGAGGCGGCGATTCCGATCTTCCCCAGAACTCCCTGCGGTAAGCCCTTGTTCGACGTGATGCTGTGCCAGGTGTCGCCACCGTCAGTCGAACGCCAGATGCCGCTATCTTCGCCACCACTGCTGATCATATGGAAATTGCGATAGACCTCCCATATTGAAGCGTAAATGATGCGCGGATTGTTCACGTCGATGCTCAGGTCTACCGCGCCAGCCTTGTCACTGACGAAGAGCACATGCTCCCACGTGGCGCCGCCGTCCGTGGACTTGAATACGCCGCGCTGTTGATTGCGCCCAAACGCGTGGCCCAGCGCCGCGACGAATACGATGTCCGGATTCTGCGGGTGGATGCGGATCTTGCCGATGTGGCGGGTATCCTCCAATCCAATATGCTGCCAGCTGCGTCCCGCGTCAGTCGACTTGTAGACGCCGTCCCCGTGCGACACATCAATGCGGATAGTCGCTTCGCCCGTCCCGACGTAGATGACGTTGGGGTCAACTTCGGAGACAGCAAGCGCTCCCACCGAAGATGTATTGAAGAAGCCATCGGAGATACACTGCCAGTATTGTCCGGCGTCATCGGTCTTCCAGACGCCGCCGGCGCAAGCGCCGAAATAAAAGGTGCCCAATTCGTTAACGTCACCGGCCACAGTGACCACGCGGCCGCCGCGGAAGGGTCCAATGCAGCGCCAGCGTCCGATGTTGTCGAGAGGAAGGTTCATGTGGTTTGTGCTTTCGCTGTCGGATGGGTTGGACTGTATTGTAGCGCGAAAGTAGACTCACAAACCAATAAGCATCCTATGTATTGAAGAATTACAAAGATTGGGTACAATGCAGATAATGTGACTTTTTCACATGCACCGCAAGAGATAGGCTTAAAATCATGTTAATTCGCTTCACAGTCGAGAATTTCTTGTCGTTCAAGGACGAAGTTGAGTTCTCGATGGTGCCGGGAAAAGCTCGCAAACACAAGGATCATATCTATGTTGACGATCAGCGCAAGGATCTTCGGCTGTTGAAGACCGGAGTTATCTATGGTCCGAACGCTTCGGGCAAAACTAATCTTATCAAAGCAATGGATTTCGCCCAAAAACTCATAGTAGGCGGAACAAGAGCGAATCAAGCTATACCTGCAATCCCCTTCCTTCTGGACCGAAGTACCGAGGCACAGCCGTCGAAATTTCTGTTCGAGGTCAAGATACGTACGAAGGCTTACGCGTACAGATTCGAAGTTGACTCTAGACAAGTACACTCTGAATCATTACATGAAATCCGACCGTCGAGCGAAAAACTTCTGTATCAACGTTTCACCGATGACACTGGGCGCACGAAGATTGAGTTTGGCAAGTTTCAACTGTCCGCCGAGCAAAACGAGATGTATCTACACTTCACAGCCGCTGGAACTCGCACTAATCAGCTTTTCTTGACCGAGAGTGTCGAACGCAACGTTACATATTTTGAGGACGTTTATGATTGGTTTCACACGAGTTTGGTACTTATTTTTACATTCACCGTTCCCGGTGCTGAAATTGGGGCAATTTACCTCAACGATGTAGATAATTTTCAGACGAAATATCGTGACCTCATTCAGCTATATGATCTAGACATTGATGACATTGAACTCAATCGTCTTGACCGAGACGCCGCCCAGTTGTTGACTGATCAGGACAAGTCAAATATCAGTAGCCTCATTAGTAAATTGCCAGATCATCCCGAAGCCACGGCTATCCTATACGATCCGCCGCTCAAGGTCTTTGTAGTGGTGGACAAGTACGCACAATACGAAGGCTATCATTTTGTTACTATTCATAATGTAAAGCACGAAGATCGACGCGTGCACTTTGAATTGTCGATGGAGTCCGACGGCACGATACGCTTGTTTGAACTTACGCCGGCGTTGATTCGATTACTTAGTAGCGATGAAGACGTAGTGTTTGTGGTTGATGAACTAGACCGCAGTCTGCATGCTGAAATGAGCAATAACTTTCTCGACATTTTTCTATCGAACAGTGTCGGCAAACCAAGCCAGTTAATTGTCACAACCCATGAGTATGAACTCCTAGATCTTGATTTCCTACGTAGAGATGAAATGTGGTTTGTTGATAAGGATCCGTATGCGGCTTCAGCAGTATTTTCCCTTGAAGAGTTCGCACCGCGATTTGATGTTGACATCAAGCGTGGGTATCGGACGGGACGTTATGGTGCTATTCCAATTGTGCCAAGCTTCAAAGAGCTGGAATGGGCGAAGTAGAAATGGCACGGAAATCGCGAAAAGTCCAGCCTAGTCAACGACGTAAAGTCATCTATATTGCGTTTGAAGGAAGCAAAACAGAGCGGAAGTATTTTGACGGCGTGATAAAGCAGCATAATATGAGGAACATTCGATTACTGACAAAAAAGAATACGCGTTCGTCACCTTCTGATGTGATAAAGCGACTTGATATACAAAAAGGAACGAGGAAGCAAGTCCACGCTGTAGAACTGGAGGAGGAATTCTGGGCGGTATTTGACACAGATAGACGACCTACAGAATTGTTGAGTCGAGTTGCCGAAGAAGCCAAGCTGAAGAATTACTTCGTAGCCGACAGCATACCGTGCTTTGAAGTTTGGCTGGTTCAGCACTTCAACTCTCTAAGGAACCTCAGTGGATTCGCAGGCGACGCGGAAGTAGGTGGCTGCGATAGAGTGATAGGTTTCCTCAGGAAACGTTTTGACCCTACATACCACAAGAGCAAATACGATGTATCAAAATATGTCGACCGCCTTGATAACGCAATTTGTAACGCTGAAAAAGACGACACGGAAAAGCATGAAGCTATGTTCAGTACAACCGGCTCACGCGTCTACAAGCTCGCCCAATCCATCATCGACTCATCACCCAACAACCCCGGCAACTAACTCCGCAGCACGCTCGACCCCACCCAGCGCAGCCATCGCCACCGCGAACCGCCGCGCATTCTCCTGCACCCATTCCGCCTCCAGAATCGCATGAACGCCCTCGCGCAACTGCCCCTGACGCACATCATGCGCTGTCAGATGCAAGCCCACCTTGGCCTCGGCCACCCGCCGCGCCTGAATACGCTGATCCGCGGCGTGTGGCACCACGATCTGCGGCACGCCATGTACCAAAGCGCGATGCGTCGTGCCCATGCCACCGTGATGGATGACAATCTTGCAACGTGGTAACAGCTGGTTGTAGGGCGCCCAGGTCAAGAGCCGCGTGCCCGCAGGCAGCGCACGCTTGAGTTCGGCTTTCTGGTCCGGTGAAATCGGATTCCAGCCGACGGTTACGATTGGGATAATCCCTTCGCGGGCGAGTGCCTGTGCCGACCAACTGTAAAAGCCCAAATCGCCGGTAAAGATAGTGCCCAGGGTCACCAAACCGAGCGGCGTGTCCTCGGGAATATCTGCTAGCCACGTTGGAGGCGCATCGCTAATGCGTTCAACGCGACCGCCAACGAACTTCGTCTGAGGAAGAATCGTCTCCAGTTCCGATTGATACCATTCTGGCGTGAAATAGGTGACGTGCAACCGATCACTGCGGATCGATGGCGCCGTGCCCTTGGAGAAGTTGCGCCCGTTTACGCCGAATCTATCGCAAAGTCGTTGAATGCGCTGCTGGCTGTCGCTGCTCAGATTGCGTTGCACGGGAAACAAACTGTTCTCATCCAGCGTCGCCTGGGCGGGCCAACCGCAGATGACCAGCGGCAAGTCCAGCGCGTCCGCAGCAATGGCGGAAGCGCTCAGGAAGGGATCGGATACGATGACATCCGGTTTGCCGATTTCGTCCGCGAGCAGCACGATCTCTTCAACCGCCTGGGCGACGAGGTCTTCGCTGAGCCAGGTGTCGAGTGCCCGTCGGTAACGTAGATTGACCGCCTCTTGCGGAGGGATCGCCGTCAAATCAGGTGGTGGCGGTGGGGGCCACAGCCAGCCCGTTTTCTCGACAGCGCGAAAGGCAATGCCTGCAGCTTCAAGTGCAGCCCGTAATGGCACTTCGCTCAGCCAAAGAACATCATGCCCATCCGCCTGCAGCGTTTGCGCCGTCTTGAGAAAGCCGCCCCAATCCGTGTGGCTGTACAAGGGCGCGGAGATGAACCAAAACGATGCCATGATTAGTGTAGAAATCGACTGTGCTAAACCGGCAGGGGTATCCGCAAGTAGGGCTTGAGATAGTGACCTGTGTAACTCTGTTCGACCTCTGCTACCTCTTCGGGCGTGCCTTGCGCGATGATCTCGCCGCCTCCGCCGCCTCCTTCTGGGCCGAGGTCAATAATATGGTCGGCGATTTTGATGATGTCCAGATTGTGCTCGATAACCACAATTGTGTTGCCGGCGTCAGCTAGCTCCTGCAGTACATTGATCAACTTGGCCACATCGACCGCGTGCAAGCCGGTCGATGGCTCGTCAAGTATGTACAAGGTGCGGCCTGTCGCTCGTTTGGAAAGCTCCCGGCTTAGCTTGATGCGCTGCGCCTCGCCCCCGCTCAAGGTTGTTGCCGGTTGCCCGATTCGTATGTATCCAAGACCAACCGCGTCGAGCGTATCCAGCTTGCGCCGGATTCGAGGCATATTCTCAAAGAATTCCAATCCCTCGCTGACTGTGAGGTTGAGAATGTCAGCGATGGACTTGCCCTTGAAATGGACCTGCGAGGTCTCGCGGTTGTAGCGCGACCCGCGGCAAACCTCGCACTGGACATAGACATCCGGCAGGAATTGCATCTCGATCTTGATCAGTCCTTGTCCCTCGCAGTTTTCGCAGCGGCCGCCCTTGACATTGAAGCTGAAACGACCGGCTTTGTAACCTCGGATCTTGCTTTCCGGCAATTCCGCGAACAGGCTGCGTATATCATCAAACATCTTGGTATAGGTGCCGGGATTGCTGCGCGGTGTACGACCGATTGGGCTTTGATCGATATTGATGATCTTGTCGATCTCCTCTGCTCCATATATAGCATCGTGAGGACCCGCGCGTCCTCGGCTCTTGTAGATCAACTGGGCCATGCGACGATACAGTGTTTCCACAATCAGCGAGGACTTTCCGCTTCCGCTAACACCGGTAACGCAAATCAGCTTGCAAAGTGGAAATTGAACGTCGATGTTCTTGAGGTTGTTGGCACGAGCACCTTTTATGGTCAAATGCTCACCCGAACCGGGTCGTCTGCTTACTGGCAAGGGAATCTGAAAACGGCCGGCCAGGAAGTCCCCGGTCAAACTGCCTTCAGCGTATTCGACCTGCTCAGGCGTGCCGGCGGCTATCACCTCGCCGCCATGCTCACCGGCGCCCGGACCCAAATCGATTAGCCAATCCGACGATCTCATCGTGTCTTCGTCGTGCTCAACAACCAGCACAGTATTGCCCAAGTCGCGCAAGCCGGTCAATGTCCGGATTAGCCGTTTGTTGTCACGTTGATGTAAACCGATTGAGGGCTCGTCCAGCACATAAAGCACGCCTGTCAACTGACTGCCCACCTGGGTCGCCAGACGAATGCGCTGCGATTCGCCGCCACTCAACGTGGCTGCGCTACGCGACAATGACAAATAGTTGAGTCCGACATTGCTAAGGAATCCAACGCGCGATTCCAGTTCCCTCAGCACCTGGTGCGCTATCTGTTGTTCACGCTTGGTCAGGATTGCCTTGTTCCCGCGCAGTGAATCAACCCAATCCTTAAGCTCATCGATTGCCATATGAGTAATGTCGTGAATCGTTTCGCTGTTGATGGTTACTGCAATCGCTTCCGGTCGAAGACGCTGACCACTGCAGTCGCGGCAGGGTATCTCGCGCATATATTCGTTGATCTTGTGGCGTATGTAGTCAGAGGCTGTCTGCTGATAGCGGCGCTGCAAGTTCGGTATCACTCCTTCGAAGCTGGTCGGATATGTGCGTTCGTAGCCACTTGTATGTAAGTATTTGACCTCGAACTTTTCGCCGCCGTTGCCGTAGAGCACCAGATCCTGGTGACGTTTGCTTAGTCGTCTCCAAGGCATATTCAGTCGAAAATCGTAGACTTCCGAGAAACTTTGAAATACGTTCCAGGTCCAGCCCGATTTGTCATCAAGTCTCCAACCGTTGGCGTTGATCGCGCCCTCGGCAATGCTAATGTCCTTGTCCGGGACGACCATGTCCGGGTCAATCTCCAAGCTGAAACCCATTCCCTGGCAGCTTGGGCAGGCGCCGCTTGGTGTATTGAAGCTGAACAGGCGTGGTTCCGGCTCCGGGACACTGCCGTGACCGTTGGGGCAAGCCAGGTCCTCGCTGTAAAGATGATCGATCGAGTTATCGCGATCGGTCACGTCCTGGATGATGATTCTACCGTCGCCAAGTTCGAGCGCTGTTTCGATGGCATCCGTCAAGCGCGTTTCAAACGCCGTTGCTTCGTCAGTTACGTCATCGTCGAAGTGACGAATGATCAGCCGGTCGACGACAATCTCAATATCGTGAATCACGTAGCGGTCGAGTTCGATTTTCTCGTCCAGGTCTCTGACTTCACCGTCAACGCGTACGCGCGCGAATCCTTGTTTGGCGATGTCTAGCAAGGCCTTAACATGATTGCCCTTCTTACGATGGATCACCGGCGCGAGCACCTGAATCCGCGTGTCGCGCGGCATGTTCTGGACCTGGTCAACGATTTGCTGTGCACTCTGCGCAGAAACTTCCACGCCACAAGTTGGGCAATGCGGAATCCCCACGCGCGCAAAGAGCAAGCGCAAGTAGTCGTAGATCTCGGTCACGGTGCCGACGGTCGAACGAGGATTATGACTGACGCTCTTCTGGTCAATGGATACGGCAGGACTAAGACCTTCGATTTGGTCTACATCGGGTTTTTCCATCAGCCCCAAAAACTGACGGGCATAGCTGCTCAAGCTCTCTACATAGCGGCGCTGACCCTCGGCAAAAATGGTGTCAAACGCCAGCGAAGACTTGCCCGATCCGGACAGACCCGTAATGACCACCAGCCGATTGCGAGGGATCTCAACATCGATATTCTTGAGGTTATGCTCGCGAGCGCCGCGGACGACGATTTTGTCTTGTATCATTCCTGTTTTCCGATACCAGGTCAAGACCTGCCAAGCTGCCCCGATTTCGGGCATCTGGTCGCCAAGCCTTACATCGTATAGCATGTATGGACAGGTCTACGACAGGACTCGTATTCTAACGCCAAATGCATTGGCAGTGAACCGACAAATCAGCCAAGCCTGCGCGATGTTTGCTATCCGTCGATGTCTATTCCGCGTTCACTTTGTCCACAGATCTCGGTATGATATTAGATCAAACGAGCAGACAGACTTTAGAGGTAGCGATGCCTGACAAGTTTCGATGGGACGATCCCTTTCTGTTGGAAGATCAACTCAGCGACGAAGAACGCATGGTGCGCGACCTGGCCCGCGATTACTGCCAGGAAAAGCTCATGCCGCGAATTCTGCTGGCGAACCGCAACGAGACATTTGACCGCGCGATCTATCACGAGATGGCGGAACTGGGCATGTTAGGCGCGACACTACCCGAGGAACATGGGGGCGCCGGCTTGAACTACGTCTGCTACGGACTCATAGCCCGCGAAGTCGAACGAGTCGACAGCGGTTATCGCAGCGCCATGAGCGTACAGAGCTCGCTGGTCATGTATCCCATATATGCTTACGGAACCGATGCCCAGCGAGAGAAGTTTTTGCCCAAAATTATCAGCGGCGATTGGGTCGGCTGCTTTGGATTGACCGAACCGAATCACGGTAGCGATCCCGGCGCTATGGAAACGCGAGCGACAAGAGTGGACGGCGGGTGGATTCTACATGGCAACAAGATGTGGATCACCAACTCACCTATTGCGGATGTATTCATCGTCTGGGCAAAAACGTTCGGAGACAAAAGCGGCGACGACGGCGCAATACGTGGTTTCATCCTGGAGCGAGGCATGAAAGGCCTGGCCACGCCGAAAATCGAAGGCAAATTCAGTTTGCGCGCCAGCAGCACGGGCGAAATCGTGATGGACGAGGTCTTTGTTCCGGACGAGAATCTTCTGCCCAATGCCAGCGGCTTGGCAGGTCCCTTCGGCTGTTTGAATCTCGCGCGCTACGGCATCGCCTGGGGCGCGCTGGGCGCGGCGGAATATTGCTGGCATGCTGCTCGCCAATACACCCTGGATCGGACGCAGTTTGGCCGGCCGCTAGCGGCGAATCAACTGATTCAATTCAAGCTGGCCGAAATGATGACAAACATCGCGCTGGGTCTGCAAGGCGCGCTGCGCGTCGGACGCCTGCTTGACGAGGGCAAAGCGAGGCCCGAGATGATCTCGCTGGTCAAACGCAATTCCTGTACCAAGGCACTCGACATTGCCCGCACGTCGCGCGATATGCATGGTGGCAACGGCATCTCTGACGAGTTCCATGTCATCCGCCACGTGCTGAATCTGGAAGCGGTCAACACTTACGAGGGCACAAGTGATATTCACGCCTTGATCCTCGGCCGGGCGCAAACGGGTATACAGGCATTCATGTAAGGGTTGCGCCGCTAGCACTGTCAATTGAATGACGTGAACAGGAGTTAAATAAATGTCCACCTTAAACTTCGAGATTCCAAACATCGGATGCGCCGGTTGCGTGCAGGCGATCAAGAATGAACTGACCGAACTGGACGGCGTTGGCAGTGTCAACGGCGACGTGCAAATGCGCACTGTTCAGATCGAGTTCGAGGCGCCAGCCACTCAGAATAGCATCGTAGCGACGCTCAAGGAAATCGATTATCCGCCGGCATCCGCGTAGACCGTCTACAAAAGCTGGTCGTGGCCCGGGTAGCCGGTGACAAATAAGCGCAACGCGCCACATGACCATCGATTTCGGACGGACCGCAGCCGACTATAGTTGTCATCGAGCTGGCTTCCCTGAAGCATTCTTTAAGCGAATAGAAGCCAAGGGCATCATCTGTGCCGGCACGCGTGTGCTGGACCTGGCGGGCAATGTGGTTGCGGCAACCGAAGCGCTTATCATGCAACACAATCCTTCCTGGTCATTGGGCGGCGGCAATGGCTTCTATCCGCAATGGCTGCGCCATTTGAAGGACGCCGTTTTTGTTGATTTGGAGACCTTCTCTTTCGATCTGGATGTGACATATAAGCACGACGCCTGGCGCGGTCGCATTCGCGCCAGCGCCGGTGTCGCCGCCTCGCTGGATGATGCTCAAGTGCTTGCCTTCGATAACGACCTGAAGCAACTTCTGCTTGATGCCTTCCCGGCGGATCCGCTGGAAGTGCCGCACCGGGTCTTCGTCGTCCTCGGGAAGACTGCCGCGCGAGATTGACGCGATTCGAGCGCTCAGTTGGCGCCCGACGATGGGCGGCGCAGGTGACAACGAGCGGCTTGATAAAGTAGAATCGGGCTAGTGACACCTTGTTGACAACCTTGTTGCAATAGACCTTGCCATGCCCATAACCCTGACAACCATACGCCGCAAAGCTCAAGAGCTTGGATTCAACCTTTGCGGCGTGACCCCGGCAGAACCGTCGCCGACCCTTGCCGCGTACCTGCGTTGGATCCAACAGGGCATGCAAGGCGAGATGCGTTATATGGCGCGCGCGGACCGCGTGAGGCGGCGGCAGGACTTGCGCGAGATCTTGCCGAAGGCCAAGTCGCTGATCCTGGTCGGCATGGACTATTACGCGCGCTACGCGGAGGACGAGGTCCTCAACGATCCCTCCCGCGGGCGCATTGCCGCTTACGCCTGGGGCCTGGATTACCACAAGGTGCTGGAGCTGCGGCTGCAGCAATTCGCCGAGTGGCTGGGGGCAGAAGCCGGGCACAAGGTCGCGCAGAAGGTCTTTGTCGATACCGGCGCCATCCTGGAGCGCAGCCACGCCCAACAAGCGGGCATGGGTTTCATCGGCAAGAATACGATGCTGATTCATCCACGGCGCGGCAGCTATTTCTTCATCGGCGAGATACTCAGTTCGCTCGAGTTTGACAATTACGACGAGCCGCATCGCGAGAGCATGTGCGGCACCTGTACGCGCTGCATGCGCGCCTGCCCGACCGATGCCTTTCCCGCGCCCTTCGTGCTGGATTCGCGCTTGTGCATCAGCTATCACACCATCGAGAACAAGGGCTGGATCGACCGCGATCTGCGTCCGCAATTCGGCAACTGGATCTTCGGCTGTGACATTTGCCAGGACGTGTGCCCTTTCCAGCGCTTCGCGGAAGAAACCGACGAGGTTGCCTTCCTGCCCTTTGACATGGATCGCGTCGCGCCGAAATTGACCGATATTCTGATGTCAAACGACGCATCCTTTTTGGCGATGTTTCGGCGGACGCCGGTTGAGCGGATCAAGCGCGAGCGGCTGGTGCGCAATGCCTGCATCGCCGCCGGCAACTGGATGAACGAGCGCGCCATTCCCCATCTGATTCAACTGCTCTACGACGATAGCCCGCTGGTGCGTGGTCACGCGGCCTGGGCGCTGTGGCGGACCATGGAGCTCGATAGCAGCAAGCTGCTGACCGACCTCTATCGGCGCGAGGACGATGAGCGGGTGCGCGCTGAAATTGAGGCGCTGTTGCAATAGCATGGTGTGGCATCTCGATCATTCTGTGGGCGACCCAGCGGGTCGCCCCTACCCTAGCACCGTCAGCCGTGACTCAGGTCGGGTGCGCGCTGAAATTGAGGCGCTGTTGAAATAGCATCGTGTGGCGCCTCGATCATTCTGTGGGCGACCCAGCGGGTCGCCCCGACCCTAGTGCCGTCCGCCGTGACTCAGGGCTGGATATTGCTGGTGCCAGTCCGTGGCGTCTTGATAGGCTTTGGCGACGGCGAGCGTTTCCGCCTCTTGATAAAGGCCGCCGATGAAGGAGATGCTGGTCGGACTGTGTTTGTCGCTGAAGCCGTTAGGGACAACCACTGTCGGGTGCCCGGTGAAATTGGTGATTTGCATGGCGTTTGCGCCGTGACTGGGCACGATGAAGACGTCGATATCACTCATCACTGCCGCCATTTCGTGCATCAACCGGGTGCGGATGCGATTGGCGTTGATGTACTCCACCGCGGGGATGAAACGGGCGGCGCGGAAGGTATTGGGCCAGGCATCGTCGTCCTGGCGCTTCATGGTCGATACGCGATCATCGCGCGTGATCTCGTCGAAGGCGGCGGCGGCTTCCGCGACCAGGATGGGAAAGAGCGCGTCCGTGTCCATCTGGGTCAACTCGATCGGCAACATGTCGAAGCCTGAGTCGCGCATCACATCCAGGGCTTGCAGGCTGTTGCGCAAGGTCGCGCGGAAATATGACACTTGATCGGCGTCTTTGTCCGCCAAGACAGACTCGTCCGAATCGAAGCCTTTCTCCACATAAGCGACGCGCAATCCACGCGGATCAAGCGCCGGATCCCACTGGAATGGCTGCGGCGTCACGCTCATGTCGCGCCCGTCCGGGCCGTAGATGGCGCTGAAGACAAGCGCGCAATCTTCCACGCTGCGGCACATGGGACCGATTTTGTCCATGCTCCAACTGAGCGCCATAGCGCCGTAGCGGCTGACGCGCCCGAAAGTCGGGCGCAAGCCGGAAACGCCGTTGCGGGTGGAGGGCGAGACGATGGACCCCATGGTCTCGGTGCCGATGGAGAAGCCGACCAAGCCGGCGGCGGTCGCTGCGCCCGGTCCAGCCGATGAACCGCTGCTGCCCTCGCCCGTATCCCAGGGATTCTTGGTGGTGCCGCCGTGCCAGACATCGCCATTGGCCAGCGCGCCCAGGGTCAGCTTGGCGATGAGCACGGCGCCGGCTTCCTCCAGCCGCCCCACGACCGTCGCATCAAGATTGATGACCTGGTCCTTGTAGGGCATTGCGCCCCAGCCGGTGGGAGCGCCACGCGTGGCCAGCAGGTCCTTGGCGCCCCAGGGCACACCATGCAGCGGACCGCGATAGATGCCGCGGCTGATTTCGTCATCGGCGCGGCGCGCTTGTTCGTACGCCAGGTCCTCGGTCAGGCAGGCGACGCACTGGAGAATGGGATCGTAGCGCTTGAGCCGCTCGAGGTACATATCGGTCAGCTCGCGCGAGCTGATCTGGCGCGTCCGCAGCAGTTCCGCCAGTTGCGTGACGGGCAAAAAAGCGATGTCTTCGAGATTGTCGGGCCGCGTGACGGCGGGCTGTGGGCTCATAGCGTAGCTCCGCGGGACGGCGGCGGGCGCGTCATCGGCGGCGTTAACGTTGAAGTTGAGCGCCATAGGCAGGCCGTTGCCGAGCGGCAGGCGGATGCCGGCGTACCGGCTAACGCGGTCACTCAATGTGGCGAGCATCTGCTGGCGTTGGGCGTCGCTGAAATTGAGCTTGAGCAGTTTTTCGGCGGCGGCGATGTCCGCGGTGGTGATGGTGCTGTCGGGTTCGGTCATGGCGGGTCCTTGGGGTTCGTTTATAGCGCGAGTGTAACACAGGTCTTTTTCACCACAGAGGCACAGAGAGCACAGAGGAGATGGTTTGGTTTTGTGGCCGGTTTGCCGCCGGAAGAAATACTTTTTCGGCCATTTGGCCGATTGCCGATGGCGCGGCCAATGCGGTTGGAAAGGCGCGGGATTGGGATCAGGGTAGCATAGGTGGGCTGTGGCAGGGTGACTGGATGGTCGCGGTTCGCAGCTTCTGTCCCTAATTGTCCTGACATGATACCCAAGCATAAAGTGGATGATCTCTGGCAATATCATAGTTGGCTCTTACGCGGATATTTTTCAACACCTCACTGATAACAACCTTGTTGATGCTCTCCTGGTCAGCCCAGTACTTGATCAGATGAAATGTCGTCAGCGTTTGAATGCGAGGAAACCGTGCTAGTAACTTCTTGGTTGCGCTTCTATCGTCCAGCACGATCCCCCATCCTTCATCCAAAGCGATAGCGGCAGAAATTGTCTCGCCCATGCCGCGAATGCCAGCATCTGCCAGCACGATGATGTTATTCGCAATTGATGGCGAATTGTGCGAGCAAACCTCCAGAAGCCCTGCGGCTATCAAGCTGCCAAGCTCAATGGGAGTTCGCTGGCGGTCTTCGATTTCATCGCTGGGTTCTTGCACGAAGAGAGCTTCCTTCTCTTTGACAAAGCTACTTACTGCACATCGAGCTGGAAGACTGCGGATAATTTCTGTCATGCGCCCCGTTGCGTACAAATTGATGACAGTACTGGCATCCAGGATGACGCAGTCATGCCGAAAGGAAGGTGCATCGTTCAAATGACACTCTCCTTACTGCAATTCAACAATTTATCAGAAGAGAGTGCTTGAGCGCGAAGCGTGGCAAAGACTTCTCTTGCTTTCAAGAGGTCAACCTCAAGCAAGTCCGCAAATTGACGCTCGCTGATTAGTCCTTGCTCTAGTGCATCCACAGCAAGTAACTGATGACGCAACGGCAGACGCTGACTTGACGCTGGCGATTGTTCGAGTCCAAGTAGTTGTTGCACCTTCCGCACTTTGAAGCCATGGTTCTTTAGATGCTCCCACATTCCGGAAGGAACGAGTTTAAGGCCTTCCAACCGATACGATAGTGCTTCAAAGGAAACACCAAAATAATGTGCCATCTCTACAAGATCATAAGGCGTCACTTTGCCCTTCACTTTGCGAATGTCCGTGAACCGCCGAGTAATGCCGGTAGTTGGCATCAGAAAATGAACGGCGAATTGATCTGCAATTTTCTCTGACTCAGAACGGCGAGAATAGTAGCCTTCGATGTAGAACGAAGGCTTGTACCGGGACGTAAGGAAGTGGCCATAGTCATGAGCAAGTGACATTCTGGCACGATCACCGGGATGCTGGCTGTTGACAGCAATACACCCACCAACTTTATCGCTGTACACATATATTGCAGAATACTTGGACGGCTTTAGTGGCAGGTAGTAAATGCGTAGCCCCACTTCTTGCTCAAGAAGCTTACGCAGCACTGGAATCGGCCTATCACTCAGACCTAGACGCTGACGTTCCTCGAGGGCAATACTCTCTCCAAGTTCTGGTGCCTTGAGCCTCCCCATTTTGTACTCGGAAGGGTATTTCTTAACTAACGGCGCGTCTAGCAACTGCTCAACTTCAAAGTAGTTAAATGCTAGGTCTTTGAGTTCTTCAATCCATTGCTCAATTTCCGCATCGCTATCATGCTCGTATCGTTCTGGCCCACGAAACTGTGGATCCGTATACAGCGACTCAAAGCGGATTTCTTCAATAAACTTACTCACATCTTGCCCATACTCAATCGCAAGCTGTACCAGTTCAATTGGACGAAGTCGCCGGTCTCCTTTTTCAATGGCTATCATCGTCGTGCGCCCCACGTTGATAATCTTTGCGGCTACATCTTGAGACATGCCTCGTTTCTTGCGCGCTAGACGTAGCTTTCGCCCAAGCTCTCTTGGGTCAAGCAGGCCAATAATCTTCTCTGCTTCATTCATCGCATTGCTCCTTAACTATCACAGACTTCCAACACTACCGAAATCCTTGGGCAATTCGTGTCTCCTTGATTTCCTCTCCAAAATATTTAATCGTTCTCGGATCGTGCCATTCGTCGGCATAGCGCGATAGCATTGAAACTATTGCTTCCCGCAAAGAGGGTCCACATCTGTTTTTGTCTTCGGGAAGGAAGTGTGTGATTTGTCCCAATAGCGTCGGGTGCTTCAAAGCAAGAACGTCCCATGCGTTTTCCGTCTGTAGGATGTTACGCAAGCTTTTGGCCTGGCAAAGCATGTGTAGAAGATGGCTTTCGCTAAGCAGTTTTTCTCGCTCCGAATTGCTTACACGGTCCAGCCGATAGAGCGTACAGTCTCCTATCCTAGCAACCAGAAACCCTTGGCGTCTCAAAATACATGAAGAACAACGGCCACACTGTACGAAATTCGTGCCTCTCGCACGATCACAAGACCAAGTTCTCCAAGCAACGTCGGATATGCCCAACTCCTTCAAAACTTCACACATTTCGGCTTTTGTCCATCCAATGAATGGATTGTGTATCTTAAAAGGTCTGCGCAATACTTTTGAAACTATGTCACTGATATAGGATAACGAAATAGGATGAACCGACCGCGCGTGATCTACCCCGACTTCAGATAAGCGATACGGTAGGTTCAGCGCGCCAGGTCCATTCTCAAAAAGGAAGAGCTTGTCCTGACCCTCCAAGTAAGCATATGCTGAGCCTAGCAACAAGTATACTGCCGCGCGAGCTCGAAGTTTGTCATTTCGTCTTAATCCGTGCTGCCGCGTGTCTTTCTGAAAGATATGCAACTGTGTCAACTGTAAGTCTGTTCCCATACGTTTCCTTAGGCAACGAAATACAGTCTTTTGCACACCGCGTATGGGCATGTTTGCACCGGCACTTAACATCAAATAACGCTCTGCACTCTCCTGTCTTATGCGGTTGCATAGGCCGGCAAACGCATCTAGTCCTCCACTCCAGAGGGCAACTTCCGTAGGAGTGTCTCGGTTACTTTCTGTCCACAATGGGAGTTTTCGATTCGAAAATCGAATCCGTTGCTTATTGTGAACGAAGTGAAACGTCCAGTTATCAGCCGTGAACCACCCAAGAGCGTCTTTCAGAAGCACAAGGAATTCGGGAGATTCGAACAAATCTATATTTATGACGGGCAGACGCACATGGATCTTGCGTGTGCAATCGCTGCTCTCGGAGCGGGACATCCAGCGATCCGCATGGTCTATTGCAACCGCAAGATCCATCAGGTCGGCTGCAACACTATCCAGTCGTAGACCTCTATTATCGGAAAGCTCCGAATCGTCTAGCGAGACAAAAGTCTGGAACTTCTCTCCACTTAGATGGTCATAGATAGATACTTTACATCGGTTCAGACAGTGAGTTATTCCGTCAAACGCAAACGTGATCCCAGTTTCGCTCAAGACTTATTCATCATCCTGTGATTCTATGACCATTGAAATGTCTAGATGAACAAAATCGTGAGCATTGGCACGATTTTTCGGCATCTTGCGTAGTGATTGCATGCTCTCTAATTTCACGATCTGTACAACCATGTTTTCAACGTATGGTTCAAAGAACAAACGAACCTTGCGGAGACGCGCCTCGTACTCAGCGGGAGATGTGCCGTTGTAATGAGCTCCTAACGGATGGCGCTCAAAGAATTCAGCCGTCAGGATTCCAGTTACGAATGAGCGAACCAATGCATCTGATTGCAAGGTCTGGTAACAGCCGTTTGCGGCGCGAATAACGTACGCCTTATATGCTTCGGCTGCAATTGACTTATAGCGTTGTGGACCTTCATGTTCGATGGCCATTCGGTCTATTGCAGTTAACTCTTCACGTGGATTTATCGTTTCGCCAGCTGACACCCGTCGTGATAAAGCCTTGAACCTTACAAGTATCATGCGCAATGGTGCGTCACCAATGTCGCGAAGAAGCTCGACAGTCTTTTCTTCAATCTCTTCCGCAATAGGCTGTTCGCCGAATATCCATTCACACAGCATCATGTATGCACGAATATACTTTCCGTATACGCTGTAATACACTTGTTCGTATTCCGTCATATTTCCAACTCCTTTGTCATTGACGATAGAGTCAATTCTACTCGAGAATCTCAACATGTCAAGTGATTTATGAACATGTCGTTTAAGAATGTCAGATTAGGGGAATTCAATCAAGCTTGACGTTCGTTTTCCGCAAACGCAGCGAATTCGTCACCACAAACACACTCAAAAACGCCATCGCCGCGGCGGCGAACATGGGCAGCAGGCCGCCCAAATCCACATCAGGCGCAGTAACATTGTATGATCTGCGGGTGACCTGATAGGTCGCCCTTACGGTGCAACTCGATTTGGAAGTCGCGACTATGCCGACAAGATGGTTGTCGGCGTGGTTAGGAAATGATTCGCGCCCCCCGCAACCGCAGCGAATTCGTCACTACAAACACGCTCGAAAACGCCATCGCCGCGGCCGCGAACATGGGCAACAACCCGCCCAGCATTGCCACTGGAATCAGCACGATATTGTAGATGAAAGCCCAGAAGAGGTTCTGATAAATCGTGCGCATGGTGCGGCGGCTGAGGTCCAGCGCGGATACCACCGCGTTCAGATCGCCGCTGACGAGCGTGACATCGCTGGCTTCAATGGCGATGTCGGTGCCGGTGCCGATTGCGAAGCCGACATCGGCCTGCGCCAGCGCGGGCGCGTCGTTGATGCCATCGCCGACCATCGCCACGCTTTGCTGGTCATCCTGCAATTCCTTGACGACAGCCGCTTTATCCGCCGGCAGCACATCGGCATAAACGCGCGTGATGCCAACTTCGCTGGCAATGGCAGCGGCCGTGCCCCGGTTGTCGCCGGTGATCATCGCCACCTCCATGCCGCGCGCCTTTAATGCCGCAATGGCCTGGCGCGAGCTCGGCTTGAGCTGGTCGCCGATGGCCAGCGCGCCCAGCAGATGGCCGTCGACCGCGACCAGCACGGCGGTGCGCGCTTCACGCTGAACGCGGCTGACGTCTTGATCCAGCGCCGATGTGTCGACCCCGTTTTCTCTCATCAGCACCGCGTTGCCCACGAGCACCGCGCGTCCGTCGATTGATGCCCCGACGCCGCGACCGGGCAGCGCTTCGAAGCTATCAAGCGGCAGCAGGTCAAGCGTTTGCGCCTTGGCTTTGTTGAGCACGGCGCCGGCCAGAGGATGTTCGCTGCCGGCTTCGGCCGAGGCGGCGAATCGCAAGACGGCATTTGTGTCGGTGTCCGGCCGGGCTATGACCTCTGTGACGGTCGGCTGACCGAGTGTGATGGTGCCGGTTTTATCCAGCAGAATGGTGGTCAGGGCTTTAGTTCTTTCCAGCGACTCGCTATTGCGAAAGAGGATGCCCGATTCGGCGCCGCGGCCCGTGCCCACCATGATGGCGGTAGGCGTGGCCAAGCCCAGCGCGCAGGGACAAGCGATCACCAGGACCGCGATCACGTTGAGGATGGCTTGTGGCAGGTCCGCCCCGCCGATGGTGATCCAACCGGCGAAGGTCAGCAGAGCGAGGGCGATCACCGCGGGCACGAAAAACGAGGCGACCCGATCAGCCACGGCTTGGATGGGCGCTTTGCTGGCTTGCGCGGCCTCCACCAGTCGGATGATCTGGCCCAGGACGGTGTCTTTGCCGATGCGCTGCGCTTCCGCGATCAAGCGTCCCTGTTGATTGACGCTGCCGGCGATGACCTCGTCGCCGGTTCTCTTTTTCACGGGCATGCTCTCGCCGCTGAGCATGGACTCGTCGACTGATGAGCGGCCCTGGTTGACGATGGCGTCGACCGGGATGCGTTCTCCCGGCTTGACCACGATCAGATCTCCGGCAACGACATCGTCGATGGCGATGGCGCGCTCGACGCCGTCCTTCAGCAGCGTGGCGGTTTTTGGCGCTAGCCCAATCAGTTTCTTGATGGCGGCGCTGGTGCGTCCTTTGGCGCGCGCTTCCAGCAGCTTACCCAGCGTGATCAAGGTCAATATCACCGCGGCGGATTCGAAATAGTCGGACTTGCCGACCTGATCGGAAAAGTCGAATAACAGACCCAGCAGGACAATCAGACCGTATACATAAGCCGCCAGCGAGCCCATCGCTACAAGCACATCCATATTGGCGCTGCCGTTGCGCAGCGACTTGATAGCGCCGCGCAGGTATTGCCGTCCCAGGATCAATACGACCGGCGTTGCCAGCGCGCCAAAGACAAAGAGCCAAAGATCGTGTTTCAGCCAGGGGAAGCGATCCATGATAAAAGGCACTTGATGCATGAAGTGCCGCGACATGCTGAGCACGGTCAAGGGCACGGTGAACACGGCGCCGATCATCACCAAGCGCGTCTGCCGATCGATTTCGGCTTGACGCGCGGCCGCTTCGGCATCTTCGGCATTTTCCTCGTTGCCGAGCTCAATGACGCCGCAGCCCGCGTTTTCCACCGCTTTGACAAGATCGCCCCGGCGAAGCGCGCCGGGCATGTAGCCGACGGTGGCGCGTTCATTTATGAGGTTGACCGCGACATCGATCACGCCTTCGACTTTGTTGAGCGCGCGCGCGACGTTCTTCTGGCACATGGCGCAGGTCATGCCGGTGATCGGCAGGTCGATGCTTGCCGTTGCCACACCGTAGCCGGACTTTTCGATCTGCAAAACCAGGTCGCGCATTTGCAGTTTGCTGGCATCGTACTGAACCGCTGCTTTTTCCGTCGCCAGGTTGACTTGTACTTCGTCGACGCCATCGGCCTTGCGCAAGCTGCGTTCGACGTTGTTGACGCACATGGCGCAGGTCATGCCGGTGACGGGGAGTGAGATTTCCTTGAGGTTCATGTGTTTGCTCTCTCTTGTTCAGTTTTCCGACTTGCTCGCTAGAGCAGAAGGCCCATTGTTTTGTGTTTGCTCGGCAGGACTATTCGCGGCCGCCGAGCGGCTGTTCAGCTATTGATCAACTTCAGAATGCGCTGCAAGTCATCGACGGCGGTCTTGGGATCGGAGCGCATATCGTGCCGCAGGCTGTTTTCGATATAGCAGTCGAAGAGATGATTGATCAAGCTGCTCATGCCTTTTTCGATTGTGCGGGCGCGAACGACCCGCTCTTCACAAGTGCCTGTGTCGGCCGTGATCAAGTCTTCAAGCGCGCTGAGCTGTCCTCGAATGCGTTTGATGCGATTGATCGTCTTGCTATTATGCGCGTGGCGCGTCATTTCCACTTGCGTGATTGTTTCCACCATCGTTAGATCCTTATACCTATACCCCTATAGGTATATATTATCACGACAGTCATCGCATCGCAAGACTGTCTTTGATGCGGTTCAGCTATCGTAAGCAATGAGGGGAACGGCGCTGCAATTGCCGCCATTGACGGTGGCGTCAATGCGGATCCAGACATGATCCGCGAGTTTCCACCAGAGCAAGTCGTCGCTGCCGATGGCGCGCGCCATGGGATCGGCGCTTTCACGATGCCCCATGACGGCGATGACCGGCGAGTCTGGACTGGGATGGGAGCGGATGTTGGCGCCAAAGGTGCCGGCCGTGATCTTACAGGGCGCTTCCAGCGGCATGCCTTCCAGCGGACTTTCGCCGTCGCTGGGACGTTTTTCTATGATCGTGTAAGGATCCAGGCCGACGCGCGTGGGATAGTGGAGCGCCTCGATCGGCAAGCTGAGCATGCTTTGGTAGTCGTAAGCGCCGGGCGCCGCGGGCACGTCCGCGGAAGTGGGTGACCCGTCTTCGGCCATACTCAGCGGGATCCGTGTATAGAAGCCGCTTTTCACCACGACATTGGCATCCGGGACGCTGATGTTTGCTTCGCCGTCCAATACGTAAATCGACATGCCGGCGTCGATCTGCGCTTGCAGGAACACGGTGCCATTGAGCCGGAAATCCACGCCGTTGAGCCAAAACTGACGCGGCGGCTGGAATCGATTCGATTGCAGGAGAACACCGCTGCTTGCGGCTCCTACACAGGGCGCATCATCTATGCCAGTGCGGAAGTCGAAGACTTGCCAGGGGAACCAGAGCGGAGCGCCGACGTTGTCCCGTGGCGCGCTATGCAAGAGACTGGTATCGCCCACCACCAATGCTTCGCTGATCCAACCGATTTCTTCCGGATCGGCGTAGGCTTGAATCCAACTGCCATCTTCGTTAAACCTGATCGCTTTGAGGCGCGTTCGAAGGGCGACCGCTCTGATGACACGCGCGTCGGTATTGGGTTCGGCACGCAAGTTGGCGCCCTGGGTGGCCGCCACAGCGATATCCAGCAAGGGTACGGGTATTGACGCTGTTGGCGGCAGGAAGAGCGCGACATCCCCAAAAGGGAGAATGGTGGCGGTCTGGGCTTCCAAGCTGTCGGGTGGATAAGCCGCGAACAGTATGCGCGCCGTGCCCCAGGATTTCGCCTCGCTGCTGGTGCTAAACCAATTGACGCTATTCGACGGGGCGAGGTCGCCGGGTTGCGAGAATCCAACAGCCGCGGTATCTGCCAGCTTTGCCAACGACACGGTGGGATGACCAAAACAGATTGAGTTAATGTCTTGTTCGGCGCATGCGCTGGAGACGCTTGCGATCGCCTGGTCGTGCAAGGCCGGGCAGGCGCTATCCTGAGCGATGGCGATCACGGCCGGCAGAAGAAGAATCAGGCAACTGATAAGGCGTCTCATCGGAGCAACTCCTCGACGCTGTCAAGAAACCACAACGCACCAGACACTTGACGCGCCGTATTGGCGCCGGGCGTCGGCGCAAGCGCGGAAATGCCCTGCCGCTTCTCCGGCGCTATTTGGAATGATATGAAGTCATGTTCGCTCATAAAGCTCCAGCAGCACACCGCAAGCGCTCGACGGATGTATGAAGGCATAGCGCCTGCCGTCGCGTTCGCGGGCCACCTCGTTGATCAATTCAATGCCGCTATCACGCAAGGCTTGCAGCTTGCCATCGAGATCCGGCACTTCCAGGCAAAGATGGTGCATGCCCGGTCCGCGCTTGGCAAGGTATTTCGCGACGCCACTATCGTTGGCGGTTGGCTGTATCAATTCGAGACAGGAATCACCCAGGTTGAGAAAAGCCACATCAACTGCTTCACCGATAATGGATTGTTTCGCCTCGTCGTGCGCCAGCCCGAGAACATCGCGCCAGAATCTCAGCGCGTTGTCGAGGTTTTCAACAACCACAGCGAGGTGATTCAATGTGATATCGGTCATGCTTTGCGCTCTTCTGTGTGATGGGCACTTGACGGCATAAGGGCCAATGATTGAATGTTATAATAACAGGCGCAAATTGCAAAACAAAGACATGACGAATATGGAGGATGATGCAGATGGTTCTAGCCGAACAGGCGCGTCCTTTGAGCCTGGCGATGAGCGAAGAACATGAGATGCTGCTTGCGGCGGTGAGAGACTTTGCCCAGCGCGAGATCGTACCGATCGCGGCCGAATTCGACGAATCGGGCGAGTTTCCACTGGAAACGGTGCGCAAGATGGGCGAAATGGGTTTGATGGGCATTGAAGTGCCGGAGGAATATGGTGGCGCCGGAATGGATACGCTGGCGCATGCCCTGACGATGATCGAAATCGCCAAAGCGGATGCCAGCCATAGCACGATCATGAGCGTGCACAATTCGCTCTACTGTTATCCCATCCTGGTGTTTGGGACGGAGCAGCAAAAGCGGGAGTGGATCACGCCGGTCGCCAGCGGAGAGCAGATCGGAGCCTACAGCTTGACCGAGCCCATGTCGGGCAGCGATGCCGGCAATATGACCAGCCGAGCCAGCCTTAATAATGCCGGCACACAGTATGTCGTCAATGGGCGGAAGAGCTGGGTCACCAGCGGACCGGTGGCCGACCGCTTGATCTTGTTCACCATGACAGCTGCCGAAGCCAAACATCGCGGCATCACGGCCTTTCTCATCGATACCAGCCAGCCGGGTTTTAGCCGGGGCAAGGTCGAACCGAAGCTGGGGATCCGCGCCAGCGCCACCAGCGAGATCATCTTCGAGAATTACCTGTGTCCGGTCGAGAATGCGCTGGGCGACGTGGGACAAGGCTTCAAGATCGCGATGACCGTTTTGGACGCGGGCCGGATCGGTATCGCGGCGCAAGCGCTGGGCATCGCCGAAGCGGCGTATGAAGCAGCGCTGGAATATGCCAGGCAGCGCGAGGCCTTTGGCGCGCCGATCGGCAGCTACCAAATGATCCAGCAGAAGATCGCAGATATGAAAACACGAATCGAATCGAGCCGCGCCCTGCTCTACCAGGCGATCATCGCCAAGCAGCGCGCACTGGCTATCGGCGCGCGCTATACCAGCGAAGCGAGCATGGCGAAGCTATTCTGCAGCGAAAGCGCGGCTTATGTTACCGACGAAGCGTTACAGATCCACGGTGGCATGGGCTACAGCAAGGAGATGCCGGTCGAGCGGTATTATCGCGACGCGCGCATCACGCGGATTTACGAGGGCACAAGCGAGATCCAACGTATGGTAATCGCACGAAACGAATTGGGGTTGAGATGATGAGAGCAGCGACATTAAAAGCGCACGGGGGCGCGGAGGTTGTCGAGTTCCGTGAAGATCTGCCGATGCCCGAGCCAGGATATAGTGAAGTCCGCGTCAATATCAAGGCAGCGGCGCTCAATCGATTGGACCTGTGGGTACGCGCCGGCTGGAAGGGACTGGAACTGGACTTTCCGCATGTGATTTGCTCGGATGGCGCGGGGGTGGTCGACGCTGTAGGTGACGGTGTCAATCAATTCGCCGTCGGCGACCGCGTCTGCATTGATCCCACGATCGTTCAACCGGGGGATCCAGCGTTGCATAGCGGACTGGAAAACCAGTCGCGCATAGCCATATTGGGCGAGCATCACAGCGGCACGGCAGCGGAATTCGTGGTATTGCCACAGCGCAACTTGATGGTCATGCCGGAAAACTTCGATTTTGGCGAGGCGGCAGCCGCGGGTCTGGTCGGCGTGACCGCCTGGCATTCCTTGATCACGCGGGGCGGGCTGCAAGTCGGCGAGTCCGTGCTCATCGTGGGAGCGGGCGGCGGCGTCAACAGCATCAGCATTCAGATTGCCAAGCTGGCGGGCGCGAAGGTATATGTCGTTGGCAGCAATGCGGAAAAGTGCCGTCAAGCCGAATCGTTGGGCGCTGACGTGACGATCAATCGCGAAGAAGAAGTACAGTGGTCGCGGGCGATTTACAAGCTGACAAATCGGCGCGGCGTCGATGTGGTGGTCGATAATGTCGGGCAAGCCACAATGGGGCAGAGCCTGCGCGCTTGTCGCATTGGCGGACGCATCTTGATCGTCGGCGGCACAAGTGGCTATCAAATGGAGTTGAATATCGCGCAGCTATTCGCGCGGCAAATCGCGCTGATCGGCAGCACCATGGGTCCCCATCGCGATTATATGGCTGTCATGGATCAAGTCTTTGCGGGCGGGCTACAGGCGGTGATCGGCGCGCGACTGCCCTTGAGCGAGGCTGGTCGGGCACAAGAGTTACTGGAGAAGAATGCGGTCTTTGGCAAAGTCGTGCTGGAAATCTAGTTGCGACATTGGCGCTTCGTCCCTGTTTTCGTGACACAAAACTGAGGGCAGCAATAGCCGCGACCGCCCGCAGGCAACACGACTCTCCCACGCTGAGCAAGGCTTTGGCGGGCTGTTGCTCGTTCGAGCCATTGCAATTCGTATTGGCTGATGCCGTATAGAGCGGAAAATGGCGGGACGATGGCATTTGACGGTCTGATCATCTACCAGGTAGCGGACGATCTGGGTTTTGAAAATCTGTCCCGGGTCGCGCGGCGGGCTGGCGTGATGAGTATCTTGCAAGTCACAGCCTATTATTCCGGTCGGCGCGTCCGTCATTCGGTCGCGCAGGTGATCGAATACCAATTGGGCGAGGTCCAATTGCAACTGGTATACGAGGGCTTCAATCGGCACAAGCCGCTGCAACTGACCGTGCCAAAAGCGCGCCTGGAAAAACTGGTTCGGGCGCTGCGTCAAGCGAAATTCGACACGCTTCAGGATCAAGACGGATTAACGTTCACAGATCGCAGCCTCTGGCTGATTCAGCGCGCGGCCGGCACCTACAGCCACGGCGTTGTCGTCGCGCCGGACAAGCCGCAATTGCCCTGGTCTTCGATCGTCAACGCCATCGACGACTACTTGCCGCAAGCCATCCGCGAAGTGCCACTGAGAAATTGATAAGGACAAATCATGACGGGTAAGGACATGCGCGAGGTTGAAGTCAAGCTGTCTACACCGGACCTGGCAATCGTGCAGCAGGCGCTGGAATCGGCCGGCGCGGTGATGACAAAGCCGCGGGTTTTCGAGCGGAATCTGCGCTACGAGAATGCGGCTGGCACGCTGACGTCACAGGGTGTTGTCTTGCGCTTGCGGCAGGATGACCAGGCGAAGCTGACGTTCAAATCGGGCGAAAGCAGCGAAGACGGCATTTTCAGGCGCTTTGAGGCAGAAGTCGTGGTCAGCGATTTTGAGACGATGGATGTGATTCTGCGGCGTCTGGGGTATCAGCTGGCGCTGGTCTATGAGAAGTATCGGACAACCTGGGTGCTCGAAGATGCCGAGATCGTTCTGGATGAGCTGCCCTACGGGAATTTCACTGAGATCGAGGCGGATGAGGCGACGATTAAGCGGGTTGTTGGTTTGTTGGGTTTGGGTGGGTTTAAGTGGATGAGCGGGAGTTATACGGGGATATTTTCAGAGTTGAAGCGGAAGTTGGGGCTGGAGATGCGGGATTTGAGTTTCGAGAGCTTTGCCGGGTTGGGCGTGGATGCGGGGGATCTGGATTAACCGCAGAGGCACTGAGGGCACAGAGATTGATTCACCACAAAGACACGAAGGGCACAAAGTGTTTCATCTTTAGCGTATGGTAGGGGCGAGCCGGTGGCTCGCCCGCTGGATTTGACCACCGAGGGCAGCGAGAGGATTCGATGTGGATGAGTTAGAAAAGTTTCTGGAAGAGCGTGAAAAGAACTTTCCGATACCGGCCGGTGAGGTGCCTAGGGTCAGGCTGCTGGCGAAGGAACTGGGGTTAGGAGTACACAAGAACCTGTGGAACAGGGATCTTGAAATTCGCAGTAATGGTGGATCCGCTGACGTTAGTCTGCAAACGTACATAACGAGAAGATGGCAATACGATGATTTCAAGCAAGTATTGGAGCCACTTCAAAGTCATGAGTATGTAGAACGCGTGCGGCATGACTTTAAGCTAACTCATGCTGCGTTCGCCCTGCTTGATGAAACTGAACCCTACAACGTTTTCATCTCCTACAAACGCAGCGAAAGCAGTGCATTGGCTCTCTTGGTCAATCACAGGCTTAAAGATTCCAGCGTAGTTCCGTTCGTGGACATGGCGCTTGAAGCGGGCGGAAACTGGCATGCGGACCTGGAAGAGCGAATAAAGGGATGCGATTATTTCATCGTCTTGATCGGAGAAGACACGCTTGCGTCGCCGATGACTCTGCAAGAGATAAGCTGGGCGCTAGATGCAGAACGAACTATCATTCCGATCTGGCATAGCGGATTTGATATCAACTGCGACAAATGGGCGGAGGCGCCTGCCGACGTCAAGGACGCGATTCAGGCGACAAACGCCATTCGCGTCACAGACGAAAGCGCGAGCGGATACAATACGGCCATCGTTGAATTGTTGAATCGCTTCGGGATTACGCCATAATAACACTCATTGCGCGTCTCTGGCGGCGTTTTTCGGGCGACCCACCGGGTCGCCCCTACCGATAGGGATTTTTGTGGCAGTTGTAGTGGTCAGCCCCTGGGTTTCGTGAACAGTGGTATCCAACAATTCCACTCCTCGGCCGAGGCTTCGCGTCTTGCAGGCGCTCACCGTGTAGTAGGACTTAGGGTGGGGTTGACTCACTAGCATTTCCGTCCACGGACTCTCCCTGTAATTCGACCGCCCTAGCCCCTATACTGGATGGCTGTTTTGCCGCCTAGTGACAATTCCTGCGCCCGCAGACGGTGTTACAATGAGCGGAGTAAACAGAAACGCCGACGACACAATCACAACAGACGGAGACCTTTTATATGACCATCAGCCCCAAGATCGAGCAGCTGCGCGCCAAGCGCGCCCAGAGCCAATTGGGCGGCGGCGAGGCGCGGATCAAGCGGCAGCACGATCAAGGCAAGAAGACAGCGCGCGAACGGCTGGAAATGTTGCTCGATCCCGGCACCTTCCGCGAGGTTGACGCATTTGTACACCATCACAACAACAAGTTCGGGCTGGAAAACAACAGACCGCTGAGCGACAGCGTCGTCACCGGCTGGGGCACGGTCGACGGCCGGCTGGTGTATGTCTATTCGCAAGATTTCACCGTCATGGGCGGCAGTTTGAGCGAGGCGCATGCCAACAAGATCCTCAAGATCATGGATATGGCCATCAAGGTGGGCGCGCCGGTCATCGGTTTGAATGATAGCGGCGGCGCCAGGATCCAGGAGGGCGTGGAAAGCCTGGGCGGCTATGCCGATATCTTCTTGCAGAATACCCTGGCCAGCGGCGTCATTCCCCAGATCAGCGTGATTATGGGACCCTGCGCCGGCGGCGCGGTTTATAGTCCGGCGCTGACGGACTACATCATCATGGTCAAAGACAGCAGTTATATGTTCATCACCGGACCGGATGTGGTCAAGCAAGTGCTCAACGAAGATGTCACATTTGAGGATTTGGGCGGGGCATCGGTGCATGCCAGCAAGAGCGGCGTCTGTCATTTTGTGGCGGATGACGAAGCGCAATCGCTGACAATGGTGCGCGAATTGCTCAGTTATCTGCCGCAGAACAATATGGAAGATCCGCCGGTGGTGGCGACGACCGATGATCCGCTGCGTACCGAAAGCGCGCTTGATACGATTGTGCCGGAGAATCCCAATCAGCCTTACGACATGAAAAAAGTGATCGAGCTCATCGTCGACGACGGCCATTTCTTCGAAGTGCACGAGGAATACGCCGGCAATATCGTTGTTGGTTATGCGCGGCTGGGTGGTTCGGCGGTTGGCATTGTCGCCAATCAGCCCATGGTGCTGGCGGGCGTGTTGGATATCAATGCCAGCGTCAAAGCGGCGCGCTTCGTGCGCACCTGCGACGCCTTCAACGTGCCCCTGATCACATTTGTGGATGTGCCGGGTTATCTGCCGGGCACTGACCAGGAACACAACGGCATCATCATGAGCGGCGCCAAGTTGCTTTACGCCTTTTGCGAGGCGACCGTGCCCAAGTTGACGGTCACGACGCGCAAGTCATACGGGGGGGCTTATTGCGTGATGAACAGCAAGCATATCCGCGCCGATCTCAACGTCGCCTGGCCCACGGCCGAAATCGCCGTGATGGGTCCGGAGGGCGCCGTCGAGATCATCTATCGCCGCGAATTGAAGGAAGCGGACGATCCCGCCGCACGGAAGAAGGAGTTGGCGGAAGCGTACCGCGAGACCTTTGCCAATCCCTATATCGCCGCCAGCCGTGGCTATATCGACGACATCATTGAACCGCATAATACACGTGCGCGTTTGATCAATGCCTTACAGGTATTCCAAAACAAGCGCGACGAGAATCCGCCCAAGAAGCACGGAAACATTCCGCTCTAGGAGGCGTTGATGGCCGAACAACTCACTCGCATTAACAAAATCTTGATCGCCAACCGCGGCGAAATCGCCGTGCGTATCATTCGCGCCGCCCGTGACCTTGGGATACCGACAGTGGCCGTTTACTCGGATGTTGATCGCGCCGCTTTGCACGTGCGCTACGCCGACGAAGCGGTTCACATTGGCGGCCCGCGCCCGGCGGAAAGCTATCTCAAAAAAGACACATTGATCGAGGTCACGCGCAGGACAGGCGCGGACGCCATTCACCCGGGTTATGGTTTCCTGGCGGAAAACGCCGATTTCGCCCAGCAGGTCATCGACGAAGGACTGGTGTGGATCGGACCGCCGCCTTCTGCCATCGCCACGATGGGCGATAAACATGCGGCGCGACTGGCGGTGACGCGCAACAACGTGCCGCTGATCCCCGGTGTGGAAGCCGGATTGTCGAATGACGAATTGGCTGTGGCCGCCAAGTCAATCGGCTACCCGGTGCTGATCAAGGCAGTGGCCGGCGGTGGTGGCAAAGGCATGCGCCCGGTACATCGCGCCGAGGACTTTGAAATGGCGCTGCGCACCGCGCGCAGAGAAGCGGAAAGCGCCTTCGGCAATGGCGATGTGTATCTGGAAAAGCTGCTGCAGGGCGCGCGTCACATTGAGTTTCAGATCTTGGCGGACACACATGGCAACACTGTGCATCTGGGCGAGCGCGAGTGTTCCATTCAAAGGCGCCATCAGAAGCTCGTGGAAGAGGCGCCCAGCGTCTTCGTCGATGCCGAGCTGCGGGAGAAAATGGGCAACATGGCGATCGCCGCGGCCGAATCGGTCGGATATGTCAATGCCGGCACGATAGAGTGCCTGGTCGATCGCGACAAGAATTACTACTTTCTGGAGATGAACACACGTCTGCAAGTCGAACATCCGGTGACCGAACTGGTGACCGGCGTCGACCTCGCCAAAGAGCAGATTCGAATCGCGCGCGGGCGGCGCATGGGTCCCACGGAAAACTTGCTGCATCCCAAGGGCTGGGCAATCGAATGCCGCATCAATGCCGAAGATCCTTATGCCGATTTCATGCCTTCCACCGGCCAGATTACCACGATGATCTTGCCGACGGGTCCGGGCGTACGCGTGGACAGCGGCGTCTATCGCGGGTCAGAGATTACACCCTATTACGATAGCATGATCTCCAAGCTGATTACCTGGGGCGAGACTCGCTCGGAAGCGATGCTGCGGATGCGGCGCGCCTTGTCGGAATATCGCATTATGGGCTTGAAGCACAATATTCCCTTTCACATCAATTTGTTGAATAGCATCAGTTTCATTGCCGGACAGATCGATACCAATTTCGTCGAGCAGCGCTTCAATATGAACACCTATGAAAAAGCGCCGACGGTGACCCAATTGGAGACGGTGGCGATTGCTGCCACTTTGTACGCCCATCGCAAGCGGCGGCTGGCATCGCAAGTGGTTGCGCCGGCAAAACGGGATACCAGCAACTGGAAATGGATGGGTCGCTTCGAGAGGATGCACCGATGAAGTACGTCACGGTCGTCAATGACCAGAGCTTCGATATCGAAATCGACAATGATGGCACGATCCTGGTCAATGGCGAGCTGCGCGATGTGGACTTTCTCAACTTGGGCGGTTCCCTGTATTCGATCATCACCGAGAACAAGTCCTTGGAAGCAGTCATAGATGATGGCGAGGGCAAGATCGCTGTCATGATGCGCGGTCAACTCTTCGAGACTCAGGTGCTGGACGAGCGCGCCATGCTGCTGGTGCAGCGGCGCGGCGGGATAAATGTCACCTCCGGCGACGTGAACGCGCCCATGCCCGGTCTGATTGTCATGATCACGGTGGAATTGGGGCAGAAGGTGACGCAAGGCGATACCGTCGCCATCTTGGAATCGATGAAGATGCAAAACGAATTGAAATCGCCGATTGCGGGCGTAGTGCGTTCGATTCAAGCGGAGGCCGGTCAAGCCGTTGACAAGGGCGACATCTTGGTCGAAATAGATCCAGTGACGGATGAAGATTAGATTGATGAGCGGATCGTCATTAATTGCCAACATGAGATCGTTTTCCGATTTGCTGTGCCGGATTGCTTAGACAAGCGCAGGCATTCCCCGACTCCGTTTGATGATGAATCAGCCTGTATCACCCAAGTTCCATAGATGGTTAGAGGTCTTCTGGCTGTCCGCGCTGGCGGCGTATGTTGTGGCGGGTGCGGCGTTGGTACCCTTTCACGGCGACGAATCGACGCAGATTTTTATGGGTCGCGACTACTTCTATCTTTTCCGAGACGGCGACCTGTCCAAGGTCCTCTACGACCGGACCTGGACGCATCGGCCGGACGAGCAACATTTGCGCCTGATCAATGGCACGGTGTCCAAGACGATTCATGGCTGGCTGGCGGCAAGCGCCGGCATGAAACGGGACGAAATCAACGGGCAGTGGGATTGGAAACTGGATTATGCCGGAAATCTCGAGTCGGATCACATTCCCGATACACAATTGCTGCATCGCGCGCGCCTGGCGTCGGCGGGGCAACTGGCGCTGTCAGCGGCGCTGTTTTACGTTCTCGTCCGCATGACAATCGGCAAACCTGTGGCGATTGTCGCGAGCGCCCTGTATGCCTTACATCCGGCCATACTAATCAACGGCAGGCGCGCGATGATGGAGGGGGCTCATTTACTCGGCATGATCCTGGTTCTACTGATGGCGGCCTGGCTGCTGCAGGAGCGTCGCTGGTGGAAACTCGTCTTGCTGGGTGTCATATCGGGCGTCTCCGTTGCGGCGAAACATCCCAACGGCTTTGTCGTCGCGATTGTCTTTTTTGCCTGTGGCGCTCTGTGGCTGCGCGTGGAGTTCAGCGCGCAGGGCCAAACAAGGCAAAGGCTGATGCAAGCGCTGGTCGGCTTGCTATCGGCGGGCGCGCTGGCATTGATTGTCTTCTACTTGATGAACCCGGCATGGTGGGAAGCGCCCTTCGAAAGCGCCGCTGAAGTTCTCCGCTTGCGCGTCGAACTCCTGAAAGAGCAAATCGAACTCTATGGTGGCTTTGAATCGCCTGTGGAACGCGTCGAGGGCCTTTTTGATTACGCATTCGCGCAACATAGCCAGTATTATGAAGTGGTGCAATGGGCGGGATATGAAGAAATACGCGCGCAGATCAGCGCATACGAGTCATCTCGATTAGCCGGCCTCGCGATTGGCGGTGGCAAGCTTGGCGGTCTTGTCATGTTGGGGCTGACTATATGGGGAATCGTACAGCTTGTTCGCGCGCGGCATATCGACAGAAAGGTTCGCTGGTTACTGTTGGCTTGGGGAGGCGGCATCGCGATTATCACGCTCTTGGTCACTCCATTGCCTTGGCAGCGCTATTATTTGCCGGTGCTGCCATTCGTGCAGATCGCGGCGGCTTGCGCGCTGGTTCACTTGATTACACCGGTGTGGAATCGCGTGGCCTCTCGAATCCATAGCTTCTCTTTGACGGGTTGACGTGACATTCTTGTTGCTTTTGGCCGAGGTAGAGGATTCGCTGAATCGCCCTGAGGATCGGCAATGAACCAAGGTAAGGGCGTCCGACTTGGCATGGATGTCGTTTGGCTGGCGTTGTTGTCGCTTTACATTGTGGCGGGCGCAGCGCTCGTGCCCTTTCATGGCGACGAGTCCTCAAAGATCTACGTTGGGCGCGATTATTACTACCTGTTCCTGGAAGGCGATCTAGGAAAAATCGCACACCAGGCGAAACGGTCCAGCGCTTCGGGCGAATATCGCGCGAATCTGGCTAGCGGCTCGATCTCCAACATGATTTACGGGTGGCTAGCTGCCAGCAGTGGTTATGCCATAGAGGACCTTAACGACGATTGGCATTGGGGACAGGACTACGCATTCAATTTGGAGAGCAACCGCGTGCCAGATACACGCCTGCTTCGGTCCGCTCGGCTGGCATCGGCCGCACAGTTAGCCGCCGCTACGGCGCTGCTGTTTGCATTTGCCCGGATCACTGTAAATCGCCCAACATCATTTATTGCCAGCCTGCTCTTCGCCGTGCACCCGATCGTGCTTTTGAATGGCAGGCGCGCGATGCAGGAAGGCAGCCACATGCTCGGCATGATGCTGGTCTTGCTGGTAGCGGCCTGGCTCATCTGTCAGCGGCGGTGGTGGCAATATGCGCTCTTGGGAGCCTGCGCCGGCCTGGCCATCGCCGCGAAACATTCCAGCTTTTTCGTCGTGGCAATTGTGTTTCTGGCGATAGCCGGTCTGTCCCTCTACGAAAGCATGAGACCGAGCGAAACGCGCGATCGGCGGGTCACGCGTTGGTTAGCAGGTCTGGTCGCTTCCGGGCTGGTGATGTTGCTCGTCTTTTATCTGCTAAACCCGGGCTGGTGGAGCGCGCCGATCGCTACCGCCACCGATGTCATGTCCGAGCGCGCCGAATTATTGCAGCGGCAAGTCGGCGTTTATGGCGGTTATCAGACCGCAGGCCAGCGAGTGAAAGGATTTTTCCGTTTTGTCTTCTTCGGTGAACGGCAGTACTTTGAAGACAAACAATGGGCGGAATATACCGAGATCAGCGAGCAAATCCAGATCTATGAAAGGTCGGGATGGGCGGGCGCAACCATCGGCGGCAATGTGATCGCGGCACTTGTCATGCTGGCGCTTGTATGCGCCGGCGCGATTCTGGTCGTTCGCGATCGTGCTATCACTGCGCAGAATCGCGGCCTGTTGCTGGTTTGGGGCTGCGGCATTGCGGCTATTATCTTTGCGCTGACACCCTTGCCTTGGGCACGCTACTATCTCCCGGTATTACCGTTTGCAATGATTATGGCTGCTTGCAGCCTGACAACCATGATGAAATGGATATGGCAGCGCGTCGAAACACGACGCCGACAAAAACGTGACCTGGATTAGCGAAGCACTTTCGGGCATATTGCCGACGATTTGGATGAGCGTCGGTGTGGGATTGCCTTGGTCTCTGGCCCTGCTGTCGACGAAACAATGGCATTCTCGGACGCTAGTAGCGGCGGTGGCGCTGGCGGTGGGGCCGGCGTGCATGACAGGGTGGATGCTGGTCCTGGGCGTGCTCGGCGCCGAGACCGGGCAAGGCTTATTGGTCGGGGAATGGATCGTCGGCGGCAGCATCTTGATTGCCGCGCTTGGAAGCTGGATCGCCTGGCGCAAGCGCGGAACATTCGTGCCGATTTCGACAGCAAAGGGTCCCTACGCCTTTGACGAAAAACTGATCATCGCGATGATCGTTGTGGCGGTCGTCCTACGTTGGATCCATACCGCCTACTGGCCCTTCACCGCCTACGATGCGCTCTGGGTCTATGGGTATCAGGGTCGCCTGTATTTTCTGGAAGGATTGATCCCGCAGACGATTAATTATTATCCCCCGTTTTTGCAGCTCCAGTACGCCTATGTTCAAGTTTTGGTCGGCGGTATCAACGATCATGCGGCGCGCATGGTGCTGCCATTGCTGCACACCGGCGGCATCTTGGCAGCGTATTTACTGGGCGACAAGCTGGTCAACCGGCGGGTTGGCTTGTTCGTCGCCGCTTTTTGGAGCCTGCATCCCTTCGTTGGTCACCAGTCGTATATCGGCGACCTGGAGATAACTCTCGCCTTCAATTTTACCCTTGCCGCAGTCTTTTTCCTGCGCGCCTGGTTAGAGAAAGAAGACAAGAACGCCCGTCGACGAGATGCCTTGTTGGCTGGTCTGATCCTAAGCATCGGCCTGTTCACCAAACCGACCGCGGGCGCGTTCATTTGGGGTGTTCTGCTGCTGCTGGTTGTTGAAGCGGCGCGTACAAGGTTCCAGTTGCAGCGATTGAAGCCGCGTATTTCGGTCGCATTGTGGACGGGACTGGCCTGCTTGCCCATGGGCGGCATTTGGTATCTGCGCAATGCCATGCTCGGGCACGAAGCGATCACCTGGCCCGCGGACTTCTGGCTGACACAAGCGCGGCGCAGTGGAGATTACCTCAGCTGGGTTGTACTGGCAATCATGGTTGGCTTCTTCGCGGCAGCGATAAAATGCCGACTACCGGCGCGGAAGGTCATCATTGGCGCAGCCGGCACAATCCTGCTGTTAGCCGGTGTTTTGGCGTCGAATCCGATCCTATTCCCGGAACGATTCGATCCGCCGGCAAGCCATATACAGCTGGGTGAAGCAGCAACTATGGCAGTTGGATTGTTGCTAATCGGCGCGAGCCTTTACGAATATCGTCATGCGCTCATCGATGCACGGGCAAGACCGGAATTTGCTACTGTCGGATGGTCGCTGTTGTTGGCGCTTCCCTACTTTCTCACTTTTTTCTTATCCTATAGCTATCATTACCGGCTTGGTTTCGCGATTGTTCCTCTGCTGGCAATGCCCACTGCGGTCGCGCTGGCCAGCGTATTGTCGACTGACCGCATTGGCGGGTGGCGACCAGTTTTTCGATGGAGCTACTACCTCACCCTGCTGCTTCTGGGCGCGCCGGGTATCGTTTCAGTAGCTATCGATATCACCTGGTCGAGGGTATGGCTGGTCGATGAGAGGCTCGATAGCGATGCCAGCAAATACCAGGTCTACAATCCCTCATTGATGGAAATGGTATTCGGGATCGACGAATACCTGCAAGAGAGCGAACGTGAGCCAGTTGTGCTCGCGCCGGGTGAAGAACGACTGCCGTTTTTCTTCCCGAAGATGCGCATAGAGGATACGCTACTGAGGTCGCTTGACGAGTTCGAAGCGCAGGGCGCCACGCATTTCATTTATGGGGCCAAGGCGCGACAGGCCTATCTGAACGCGGACGTGGATCCAGAGCGAACACAGTTGATCGCAGCGCTGGGTCGAGACGACCTTTTCCAGCTTAAGAAATGGCATTATGACGCCACTTTCAGCTACGAACTCTACGAGAGCGATGACTTGTCCTTGCGAAATGGTGAGCCATCGAGCCGCTTTGTCTCCAACATATATGAGCAAGAGTTGCTGTTTGGCGATCACCTGCGCCTGTTTGCGGCGGATGCCTTTCCGCGCAAGGCATACAAGGGAACGCCCGTCACTCTGCTTACCATTTGGCGTGCTGAAGAAGCGCTGGGGCAGGACTATCACATGGTGCTGGAACTGACCCATCCGCAGACAGGGGTCGTCGAGTATCAGTGGCGCTTTGTTCCCGCCGAACATCGGCACGGCTACTATTCGACGGTGCTATGGGATGCCGGCGAATTGGTCAACGTCTCAGCGGTGCTGTACATGCCGAGTGGCGAGTCGCTGCCGCCAGAAGACGACTATGTGATGCGGCTGCGCGTCCTTGATCCGGAGTCGGGACAGTTTCTTCCGCTGACCATTGATGGCGAGGACGCGGGCGATGCCTGGCAATTGGACGGCGTATATAAGTTCCGCAGTTGATCTACCGCAGGACCAGAAGCGCGTCCGAAAACTGACGCATTCGCGCGCGCGTGTTAAATGAAGCCCACTGCTCGTCAAATCGAAAGCGCAGAGCGACCAACTCTCTTTGGCGACCAATCAGGTAAGTTTGGACGACCTCGGATTGCTCCGGCGCCAGCTTATTGATTCCGCTCATGTAGTCGCTGAAGACCGCGATATCGTTGATGCGACCGAGGACCTCCTGCATCTCCTTAACTTCACGCAAGAAGCCGCCCGTGTTTGTGCCCAGTAGCGGCTGGAAGAATTCCAGGGCGTAACGCAACTGTTTGAATTCCACGCGCAGGGCATGAAGGATCGTGTCGTCCGCGGCGGGCAACACCGTATCATACGCTCGGACACGCGCCAAACGCTCGTGCAAGAGTATTGGCAGCACATGACGCACGTGATGCGGTTCTTCGAGATTTGGAACGGGCGCGGCTCCCCTGCCCGGCCGTTTGCAAAGCCGCGCGAATTGCCGCAGGAAACGCGCATAAGACTTTGAATCAAAGAGCGCATTGAGTTGTTCGCGGCGCCCGCTGCGACGGCCGTCAATTCTGTTGATAACCTGGTCGAGCGCGGCCTGTTCACCCTCTGGCAAGGACTTGCGGAATGCCTCCAGATCATGAATCAAGACATCAAGATCGCGAATGTTGCCGAGGGCGCGAGCGATAAGCCGCAGACCACGGCTATACTTGTCGACGGTCTTGGGCTTGTAGGTCGCGCCAATGAGCATGAAGAGGCTGCGCATGCGCCGGCTGGCGACCCGCATCTGATGCACAGATTCGATGTCCTCGCCTGTGCGACTGCCCGCTTCGTGACGTTGCATTCGGTCAAGCTGAACGGCTAGAAGCTTGCGACCGGCTTCCGCCATTGGATCACGCAGCAATATGTCGCGCGTAGTTTTGGCCTTGCCTGAATCGCTCATACGCTGAACCGACTTTCTCACTCATCGTCAAGCCCGGTCCATCGAGATTTGGGTCTTTCGATGGCTGTTAACCCAAGCGTCAATGAGCCGAGGAAGACATCTATTTTCTATACTCCAATTATAGCGCGAATTCATTATTTTGTTAAGCGAAGTTTAAGGAGTTTAAATCTATGTTACGGGATTCTCGGCTTCGATTCCGCGCGCTACCTTACGTTGCTGGTCGAATTTTTTGCGCAAGCGATACGCCCAAGAGCGACTGGCGCTGGTGTTATAATCGGGTCGAAGGCGAGATGGAGAGAATTCTATGCCGGAGCAGCAAGACATTGACAGCCTGCGAGAATATCAGGAGCGCTGGGAACGCGAGACTTTGCAGGCCAACCTCGCCAATCGACCGGAACAAAAAGAAACGTTCACCACGATTTCGGGCAAGGCTGTAAAAGGCGTCTATACGCCATTGGACAACGCAGGATCTGACTACCTAAGGGATCTGGGGAATCCGGGAGATTATCCTTTTACGCGGGGCATACATGCCACCGGCTATCGTAGCAAACCCTGGACGCTGCGCATCTTTGCCGGATTCGGCAGCGCCGAAGAGACCAATGCACGCTACAAGTATTTGATCGAGCAAGGCAATATGGGATTGTCGGTTGCTTTTGACCTGCCTACGTTGATGGGATACGACAGCGATGCGCCGGAGGCGCTGGGTGAATTCGGCAAGTGTGGTGTTGCCGTAAGCTGCTTGCGAGACATGGAGATTCTGTTTGACGGGATTCCGCTGGATCAGATTTCGACCAGTATGACCATCAATAGTCCGGCGGCGATCATCTGGGCTTATTATATCGCCGTGGCGCAGAAGCGGGGTATCCCGCTTGATCACCTGCGTGGCACGCTGCAGAATGACATTCTCAAAGAATACATCGCGCAAAAGGAGTATATTTTCCCGCCCGAGCCGGCCATGCGTCTGGTAACGGACACTATCGAGCACGCCAGCCTATATTTACCGAAATGGAATAGTATTAGCGTCAGCGGTTACCATATTCGCGAAGCGGGAAGCACAGCCGCGCAAGAATTGGCATTTACACTTTTGGATGGGACGGAATATGTGCGTTGGGCTATCGAGCGCGGTTTGGACGTCGACGATTTCGCGCCCCGCATCAGTTTCTTTTTTAACGCGCATAACGACTTCTTTGAAGAAATCGCCAAGTATCGCGCGGCGCGGCGGATCTGGGCCAGGCAGATGCGCGAAACATTTGGCGCCAAGGATCCGCGCAGTTGGCTGATGCGCTTTCACACGCAGACGGCCGGTGTCAGCTTGACCGCGCAGCAGCCGGAGGTCAATCTCATCCGCGTGGCGATTCAAGCGCTGGCGGGCGTGCTTGGGGGCACGCAGTCGCTGCACACCAATAGCATGGACGAGGCGCTGGCGCTGCCATCCGAACATGCCGTGACGCTGGCGATGCGAACACAGCAAGTCATCCTCGAGGAAAGCGGCGTGGTCAATACGGTTGATCCGCTCGGTGGCAGCTACTTCATCGAGACCTTGACGGACGAAATCGAGGCTGAGGCCAACGACTATTTTCGGCGTGTCGACGAACTGGGCGGGGTGCTGGCCGCGCTGGATGCGGGCTTCTTCATGCGAGAGATCGCCGACGCCAGTTATCGCCATATGCGGGAGCTAGAGGCGGGCGAGCGCGTCATCGTCGGCGTCAACAAGTTCGCTGACCATGAAGCGGATCCGAAGATTCCGATATTGAAGATGGACCCGCAGGGCTACGAGCGGCAGGTGGCGCGTCTGGAGCGTCTGCGGCGGGAGCGCGACAACGAGAAGACCGCGCGGAGCTTGAGCGACTTGAAAGACGCCTGTCGCGCTGACGACAATGTCATGCCCTATTTGATCGAATGCGCCAAAGCGGATGCTACCTTGGGCGAGACCGTGGATGCGATGCGCGAGGTGTTTGGGGTGTACGAGGAACCGCTGATTGTGTGACTGGGCAGATGCAAAATGCTAAAGGAACCTGACTGTCTATGGATTTGCATGCACTGATTCAAGAGTTAATAGATATCCGTATGGAAGTGGAGCACGAGCTACAAATCGCTGAATCCGCTTCTGCAAGGGCCATTCTTGTCTCACTTGAGGAGAGTGCCTCAAAGATTGGTCGCGCTTGGAGCCAGTCGTGGATTGGCGACCAAGCCTATCTCTACTATAGAGACTTCGAGACACCGCCGCCGGATAAGGAGTTTGATCAACTGTCCGGGAAGCTATTACGCGATCAAACATCGTGGGTCCAATACTCAGATGAGGAGGTGTTGTCGAGAATATATGAAGGGTTGGACGTGAGTGATATCGAATGTGCAACCAAGATTGCGAACAAATGTGCAGCCACTTTTGAAGAAAAAAAGGATGATGTGATCTCCATATTGGAGCTTGCCGACCATCAGGAACACTCATACATCAATGGCATCCGAGTGGCTATAAAAAACTTCAAGATCCCTTCTGCAAATCAGATTATAAAGAACTTAGCGCCAAACAGCGTCATGACTCGTGACATAATAGCTCTATCAAAAGGATCCAGGACACCACCACACATCAGTTTGTTTGCGCGAGTCGCTTCCATTCGCCAAGGAATTGATACCCTAAGCATTTTGGAAGAAAACGTAGATAAAGCGGTCAAGCACTTGAGACGCGCGATAAATGGAGGGACTAGCATTTTGAGAAACGGCAAGAGTATTTTCATTGGTCATGGACGATCAAATGTGTGGCTGCAATTGGAAAAATTTCTGAAGGAAAGATTGAAACAGACAGTGGACGAATTCAATAGAGTGCCAACAGGAGGTATTAGTAATACTGAGCGTATATCCGAAATGCTTGATAACGCGGTGTTCGCCTTTCTTGTTTTGACGGCAGAAGACGAGCAAGTCGATGGCAAAATGCAAGCCCGCATGAACGTCATCCACGAAACTGGGTTATTCCAAGGCCGTCTGGGTTTCAAAAAGGCGATAATTCTGCTCGAAAATGGTTGTGACGAGTTTTCAAATATTGAGGGCTTGGGTCAAATACGCTTTCCCAAAGACGACTTGACGGCAAAATCCGAAGAAATCCGCCGTGTACTTGAAGATCGGGATATCATCCCTGGCTAATTTGGCAAGTCCTAACAACGGTATGGAAACAAGTAGAATTGGGAATTCGGAGAAGGGGAATATATCTGAAAGATTAATTATTAATCTAGCGTGCTTCCTATCCGCCTCCACCCGCAAGACTGACTGACTAACCGAAAACCCCAAGATCCAAATGCAGGAAACGCGACCAGAGCGGAAACCGTGCTATACTCGGTCTTCCACGGTATCTGACACAAGTTCGACAAGGACTCAACAGTTTCATGACCACTCCCATCGTCTTCATCACAGGCGCGTCGAGCGGGATCGGCTGGGAGACTGCCCTGGCCTTCGCGCGCGCCGGATATCAAGTTTGTGGCATGGCGCGGCGTCAGGAGCGTCTGGCAGAATTGGGCGCGGCAATACAGAGTCTGCCGCAGCCGCGTGGCGATTTTCTCGCAGTTGCCGGCGATGTCCGTGACTCAGACGCAGTTGATGACGCAGTGCGGCAGACCATTGATGCGTTTGGTCGACTTGACGTGCTGGTCGCGAATGCCGGTATCGGCCATAGCGGCACGGTGGTCGAGGCCGACTGGGACGATTTGCAGACCGTGATCGGGACCAATATCGATGGCGTATTGCATGGCATTCGCGCGTGCGTGCCGGCGATGCGGGAGATTGCCGGAGGGGGGCATATCTTGATTGTCTCGTCGGTTGTGGCGGGCGTGCATACGCCGTACACCGCGACTTATGCTGCCAGCAAGGCCTTTGTCTCCAGCCTGGCGGGTTCGTTGCGGCTGGAACTGGAGGGCGACAATATCCAGGTGACTGATCTGCTGGTGGGTCGCACGGTTACGGACTTCAGCGCCAACCGGCTGGGACCGATTAAGCGCGGCATGAGCGGATTGCCGACGATGCGCGCTGATCAAGTGGCGGAAGCCATCGTAAGGGCGGCGCGCAGGCGACCCCGACGCGTGGTATTTCGCTTTTTCGACCATTTGATTCTGCTGGGTGGGATGCTGGCGCCGGGCATCATGGCGCGGCTGGCGAAGCGACAATATCAGCCGCAAGATTGAGGCGATTGAGCAGGTCCGAAAAGCGGGCGACCCAAGGGTCGCCCCTACGGATTTCGGCACAATTGTAGACGGACCTTGGCAATTCCGTTCAAAAAAGTGACGTATTAGCCGCTGCATAACAGCACAAGAAGACAGGCATGGCCAAAAAGCAGAAACTCAACTCCATTCGTTTGCTCGAGGCGCGGAAGATTAGCCACGAGATTTACGCTTACGACATGCGGATACGCGACGCTCAAGAGGTGGCGGCCGCGGTCGGTATGCCACCGGACACGGTTTTCAAGACCCTGGTGGCAGAAGTCCCGTCCCAGAAGAAACCTATTTTGGTGTTGTTGCCCTGTAACAGAACTTTGAACTTAAAGCGGCTGGCGAAAGCCGTGGGCGCGAAGAAAGTCGCTCTGGCATCACATGCCGATGCAGAAAAACTGACCGGACTGCAAGTCGGTGGCATCAGCGCTCTGGCCTTGCTGCAGAAGCACTGGCAAGTCTATTTGGACACGCAAGCGCTGCAACAGCCTCATCTAGTGATCAGCGCCGGGCAACGTGGGTCGCAGGTACGCCTGGCGACTGATGCGTTCATTGACCTGGTGTCATGCCAGATCATTGATGTCGCGGACGCGAACGATACGCGCTAGAAAGCGCGGACTGATACGGCTATCCGTTTTGCTAACGAGAAAGGATGCGGGCGAGATCGAAGTATTCCGGCGTTATTTGGCGCGTCCTGGAGGTACAGTCCTTGAGCGGCATTGGCACTTGTTCGCGGCCAACGCGCGCGACCATCACGCCCGATTCGCCGCTTAAGAGCAGATCGACGGCGTAGACGCCCATGCGCGTCGCCAGCAGGCGATCAAAGGCGGTCGGGCTGCCGCCGCGCTGTGTATGGCCCAAAATGGTCAGGCGGATCTCGAAGCCGATATGTTTCTGCTCGAGGAACTTGGCCAGTTCCGGTCCTTGGTAAGGCGCGCCCTCCGCCAGGACCGCGATAGCATGTGTCTTGCCGCGAATATAGGCGTCTTCAAGCGAAGACGCGATCTCGTTCATGGTGACGCCATTTTCGGGCGTGACGACAATTTCGGCGCCACCCAGTATGCCCGCCATCACTGCCAGATAGCCACAGTCGCGTCCCATGACTTCGACCACAAAGGCGCGGCTATGCGAGGTGGCGGTATCGCGAAGGCGGTCGAGCGCATCGAGGATCGTATTCAAGGCGGTATCGACGCCGACGCTGGTATCGGTGCCCCATATATCGTTGTCGATGCTTGCCGGTATGCCGACGACGGGTACGCCAAGCTCGTGCAACTTCTGCGCGCCACGCAAGCTGCCGTCGCCGCCGATGACGATCACGCCTTCAATACCATATTCGTTCAGTCGGCGCTGCCCTTTTCGTTGGCCCTGCGGCGTCTTGAATTCTTCGTTACGCGCTGTCTGCAGGACCGTCCCGCCACGCTGCAAGATGCCGCTTACCTCGCGGCTGGTGAGCAAAGCCATATCGCCGGCCAACAATCCCTGATAAGCCTGGCGGACGCCATAGACTTCTACATTTTTCTCCAGACCAGCGCGAACAACCGCCCGCACGGCTGCGTTCATACCGGGCGCATCGCCACCGCTTGTCATCACGGCGACTCGTTTCATAGCTTGCGACTCCGTTTCATTTGACATTCCTCGCCGCTGATCAGTCGGCAGTTTGCGGACTTCCCTTTCGGCAAAGCGCTAAAGCGATCTCGTATTCTAAACACATTTCAGACGCCTGGCAAATGGGAACCCATAGCGGCAGGCAACATCGCCGGACAATTCGTAGTTTAATCACCGGTTATAGGTCACCGTCAATCGTGATGAATTCCTGACTACCGACTATCGCTTGCAGGTCTTGTTGCAGCTCGTTACAGACCTGCGTGGTCAGATGGGGAAAGTTTAGCGGGAAAGACGTTTCGCCTCGCTGTATCACGATCACAAAGCGGTCGTTGCCTGGATATTTTATGAATGCGTTATGGATTCGCGAGAGCTTCCGCCGATCTTTGTCTTCGTCGGCGCTGGCATGCAGAAGCACAGAAATCGTGAGCGGCGGACGTTCATCATCCTGTTCTTCACCGGGCATATTCAGATGGTCGTCGCCGTTCGTCCATTCCGGTTCGGCCTCGTCATCTGGTTTGGCCCTGTCCTGCTCGTCGGATGGCTGGGTTTCCCCGTTCGCTGGCGTATTATCAGTCTCGTCTGTAATTGGTTTTTGGTCCAAAACAGGCGCGCTCTCGCCCGTTTCCGCTTCAGATGGCGGCGGCGCGTCCTGCGCCGGCGCTTCCTCCGCCAGCGCCCAAACCGGCATTGACTCTTCGATGACATCGGGCAGATCACCGTCGCCGGAAACTGAAGTGAAATCGACTGTGACGTTTTCGGCAATCACTTGTGGATCGCCACGGCTGTCATCAAAACGCCCCGACACTGCGACGATCTCGCCTTCGAACAAGCCCTTCTCGGGTTCACCGTCAGGTTCGGCGCTGTTCAGGTCAGCAAAATAGCTCATGACTTCGGCGTAAGTGCGCGGGAATAATACGATTTCGATGGTTTCGGCGCTATCGTGCCAATCTTCCATGCTCAGAATCGCCATCAGATCGCTTTTGCGCGTGGTGATCTTGCGCACCTCTGTCAGTTCACCGGCTATGCGCACGGACTCCGGTTTCGGCATGCCGGGCCGCTTGAGGTCGGAGATCTTATGCAGGTTTTGCCGGGCAAGAATTTCACGATGACGGTCGACTGGACGGCCGGTGACATAGAGCCCCAACAATTCTTTTTCCCACTTCAGCAACTCGCGTGGACTGAACTCTTCAATGTCGCGAAGGTCGTCGAGCAAATCGACAGCGAGGTCTGCTTTGTCGCCAAACATATCCAGTTGGCCGACTTCCAAGGCTTTGTGGTAGTTGCTGCTGGTGCTGGCAATGCGGTCAAGCGCGGCCAACAAGCTGGAACGCGTGCCAAAACCGTCCAAGGCGCCTACCTTGACCAGGCTTTCGAGCGAGCGCTTTCCGAGTTGGCGCATGTCAACACGCTGGCAAAACTCCATTAGGTCGGCAAAGGGTTTGTCTCCGCGCACAGCGACCAATTCTTCCAAGGCACGGGCGCCGGCATTCTTGACCGCTGCCAGTCCAAAGCGGATGGCGCGGCGACCGTCCACCAACGTTTCGATATCAAAATCCAATTGGCTGGCGTTGACGTCCGGCGGAAGGATCTGAATATTCAAGCGGCGACATTCTTCCAGAAAAGTCGAAATCTTGCTCAGGTCGTCGCGTTGAACGCTGAGCAAGGCGGTCATATATTCTTGAGGATAGTGGCACTTCAAAAACGCGGTCTGCACGGTGATCACGGCATAATCCGCGGCGTGAGGCTTTGGGAAGCCGTAGTTGGCGAAGGACTCGATCAGGTCAAAAATTTTCCCCGATGTATCCGCCGGAATGCCGTTCTGCGGACCGCGTTCGATGAAGATGGCTTTGTGTTTGTTGAGTTCGTCCGGCTTTTTCTTCGATACAGCGCGGCGCATCAGATCCGCCTCGCCCAACTCGTAACCGAATAACTCACCGGCAATTTGCATGATCTGTTCTTGATACACGCAAATGCCGTAGGTTTCGTCGAGGATCGGTTCCAGGCGCGGGTGCAGGAGTTCGATCTCTTCTTCGCCGTGCATGCGGCGATTATATGCCGGGATGAATTCCATGGGACCCGGACGATAGAGCGAGATGGCAGCCACGATATTCTCGAAGACGCGCGGCCGCATGCCGCGCAACATCTGTTGCATGCCGCCGGACTCCACCTGAAAGACGCCGATCGTCTCTCCCCGTCCCATCATGCCAAAGGCGTCATCGAGCATCACACGTTGGTCGTCGCTGATCGGCGAGTCATGGCGATATGGGATATTGTCCATGTTGTAGTTGATGCCACGATGACGCGAGATCAGTTCGCAGGCTTTGCGCATGATAGTAAGCGTCGACAACCCAAGGAAATCGATCTTGAGCAAACCAATTAGCTCGGCTGTTTCCATTGGGAATTGAGTGACCGCCTTTAGAGCGCCGCCCGAGGGATCTTTGCCGGTGATGCGGTGCAGCGGCAAGTAATCAACCAGGGGACGGTCGGCCACGATGACACCGGCCGCATGGGTAGACGCGTGCCTGGTCATGCCTTGCAATTCAATCGCGGTGTCAATGACGCGCGTCAGCTCGGCGTCCTCTTCGTAGAGTGTTCGCAGCTCGGGATTGGCATCGACGTAGTCGCGGATCTTCTTTTGGCGCGCCTCTTGCGGGATCATGGCAGCGGCTCGATTGATCTTGCCCAGATCGACATCCAGGGCGCGGCCGACATCGCGCACAGCGGCCTTGGCGCCCATCGTGCCAAAGGTGATGATGGCGGCAACTTTGTCTTCGCCGTACTTTTTGGCGGCGTAGGCGATCATTTCGCCGCGGCGATCGTCCGGATAATCCAGGTCGATATCGGGCATGCTGACCCGGCCCGGGTTCAGAAAGCGCTCAAATAGGAGGCTGTTTTTTATCGGGTTGATATTGGTGATGCCCAAGCAATAAGCGACCAGACTTGCCGCGCCCGAGCCGCGCACATTCCACCAGATATCGACATGGCGCGCGAATTGGCACAGATCCCAGACAATCAGGAAATACGAATCGAAAGCCATGCTGTGGATGATTTGGAGTTCTCGTTTGATACGTTCTGTGAATACATCGTCCGCGCGCCAATTGCCGCCAAATCGCCATTCCATGCCCATTTCGATCAGGTAACGCAGGTAGCTGTATTCATCGAATCCGTCGGGCACGGCGAAGACCGGCAGATGATAACCCTTGGGCGCAAGATCGATGTGGGTCATTTCGGCGATCTTGAGGGAGTTAGCGAAGGCCTCGTCGATCAGCTCCGAGGCAGCGCCGTTGAAGGCGGAGCGCATTTCGGCCGCGGATTTGAGGTAGTAGCTGTTGAACGGCTCCATGCGCATCCGATCAGTGTCGGACTTGAGAGCCGTCGTTTGAATGCAGAGCAGCGTGTCATGGGCATCGGAGTCCCTTTCGCGCACGTAGTGGACATCGTTGCTGGCAAGCAATTGTACCTTGCTGTGTCCGCTCATCCGATAGTCGAAGAGCCAGCGATTCAGGCTTTGAAGCAATGGCAAGTCGTGCGCCTGCAATTCCAGGAAGAAGTTCTCGGCGCCAAATACCTCTTGATACCAGCCGATCAAGTCACGGGCGCCCTGATCATCCCCATTGGCGACCATGCGCGGAATCTCGGCTGCCAGGCAACCGCTCGTGGCGATGACGCCTTCGGCATGTGCCGACATGAATTCCTTATCAATGCGCGGCCGGTAATAGTGACCCTCCAGTTGGGCGGCGGACGCCATCTTGAGCAGGTTCTGATAACCGGTCATATCTTTCGCCAGCAGCAGCATGTGGTAGGGGCTGCGATCGAGGCGGGGATCCCGATCGCGCATGGAGCGCGTCGCCAGATAGGCTTCCATGCCGACCACCGGCTTGATTCCAGCGTCAACACAAGCTGTGTAGAAGTCCATCACGCCAAACATCACGCCGTGATCGGTGATGCCAAGCGCGGGCATTTCCAACTCCTGCGCTCGCGCGACCAAGTCCTTGATCCTGCTCTGACCATCAAGCAAGGAGAACTCGGTATGAACGTGAAGATGAACGAAGTCGCTTGTCATCTATCTGCCAATGAGAATGGGTTTTGAAAAGCCGCTCGGCGGCAGCGAAACGGTCTGCCGCGCTCTCACAAAATAATAAACCTTTCGCTCTTTTGAGCACAGCGGTTTATTAGACGAGCGAACAGCCGTATTATAACACCCTAGACATCATGTCGAACGAGTACATTTGGCAAAAACTATGAGACGCCCGAAAAAAGCGGAATCTGATGCCTGAGTTACCCGAAGTCGAAACAGTTGTTCGTGGCTTGCGCGAGCCGCTGGTTGGACGCAGGATCATAAGCATGTGGCACGATTGGGAGAGGACCATCCATTCTCCCTCTCCCCAAGAGTTCGCGGCGCGGGTGGCCGGCCAGTCGGTGCGCGGAATCGGGCGGCGCGCCAAATACATCTTGATCGAACTTGAGCATGATGTGCTGGTGATCCACTTGAAGATGTCCGGTCGTTTGTACGTGGCGCTCGCGGAGGAGATACACGATGCTGACAGATGGGTGCATGTGCGCTTTGATCTCGACGGCGGCAAGCAGTTGCGCTTTTCCGATGTGCGCAAGTTCGGCAAGGTCTACCTGACCGACGACGTGTCCAGCTTGCTCCGCCACCTGGGTCCGGAGCCATTTGATCGGGCGTTCACTCTGGCAGGTTTTCGTAATGGGCTTAAGGGACGAAGGCGATCGATCAAGGCACACTTGCTGGATCAGGAGATCGTGGCGGGTATTGGCAACATTTACGCGGATGAGGCGCTGTTTCGCGCTGGCATTCATCCCAACTGCATGGCCGAACAGCTTACGGATGAGGATGCCGATCTCCTGCATCAAACGATTCGTGACGCGTTGCTGGTCGGCATCAAACACGAAGGCGCCAGTATCAATTGGTATCGCAAGCCCGACGGCGGCAAAGGCGAATCGCAAAATCACTTCTATGTCTATGGGCGTATGAATCTAGCGTGTCGCAATTGTGGCGCAATGATCAACAAGATTCGCGTCGCTCAACGTGGCACGCATTTCTGCCCCAATTGCCAACCCGAGCGGATCCCCTAGGGATTGTCGTACGACATCTCCAGCACATCGACAAGTGCGCGGCCTTTTTCATCATGGGTCAAGCGGCCAGCTGGTCTTGTCAAGTCATGCGGAAATATCAGCAAGGCATTCGTCTCCAGCGCCCAGGTTTGCCACAGACGTTTTGTCTCCAAAGTCACCAGCGGTTCGACATCGTAAGCAGTCATCCAGGCCAGTCGTTCCAGGTGCACCGCCAATGACGCCAGATCGCAGACAAATGCGGCATGTTCTCCCCGGCTTTCCAGACGCAGGCTCATGTGGCCGGGCGTATGTCCGGGCGTTATCACTGCCTCGGCGCCAGGCGCGATCGCGCTGTCGCCGTCCAAAAGGCGCAGCTGGCCCGTCTGATAGAGGGGCAGGTAGTTGTCGAGACTGTATGTTGCGCGCGTGCGCTCGTTAGGGCGACAAGCGTCTTCATATTCTCGACGCTGCACGAGATACTCGGCATTGGGAAAGGCCGGCTCGCGTACGCCTGCGGGGCTTATGCGAAAGTTGCCGCTGCAATGGTCATCGTGCAAGTGCGTATTAAAGACGATGTCGATGTCGGATGCTGAAATGCCGATAGCGGAAAGACCCGCTTGAGCGCCGTCGGTATGCGTCACAGCATATCGTTTCTGTTGAGCTTCGTTAAAACAGTTGCCGAAGCCGGTATCAACGATGATGTTCTTGCCTGCCGCGCGGACCAAAAGGTTGTGATGCGCGAGCGGAACCAAATGGCGATCGTCGGCATCCAGGTAACGCGACCAGAGTACACGCGGCACCAAACCGAAAATGCCGCCCGGATCCACCCAGGCGGTCGCGTCGTTGAAGAGATAGATCTCGATGTCGCCGACGGAAATCATGATTCGCTAACGTGGGGCTATGCGGTCTGCCATTTGCCCGATGTCTGATCTTCGCGCAGATGGCAGTGTTTGTATTTCTTGCCGCTGCCACACCAGCAAGGCTGGTTGCGGCTGGGGCGTATCTTGCTCTTGCGGACGGTCTGCTGGACGGGACGCTCACTGTTGCCCATGAACAAATCCGGTCGATATTCGCGAGTTTGACGACGCTGCTGCGGCGTCTGTACGACAGCGGGCTGTACCAGGAAGATATTGCGCGAGGCGATCTGTCGGTAGGTATCTTCGACGATACGAAACATCTGGAAACCCTGCCTCTGATACTCGACCAGCGGGTCCTTTTGCGCGATCGCCTGCAAGCCGATCCCCTCACGCAGAATATCGAGGTCGGTCAGATGACGCTGCCAGAAGTGATCAAGAGCGCGGATCACAGTTTGCCGTTCGGCGATTTCCGTCAGACCTTCCCGCGCCTCTTCCAGCTGGCTTTGCTTCTCCGCCAGCAAGCTGCCCACATAAGCGCAGATTTCTTTGGTCAGGTCTTCTTGTTCCAGTTCATCCAGCGTTTCCGCCGTGATATCCGGTGGCAGAGGCAGTCCCTTGAGCGCCAACTGCTGATACATGGCATCAACTTCCTGGTAATCGCCGCTGTTATCGGCGGAATAGACCTCGTCCACCGATGCGGCCACTTGATCTTTGATCATCGCCAGGTAATCCGCGTGCAGTTGTTCGGCGTCTCTATCGAGCCAATCGAGGCGTTGCTTGTAAATGATTTCGCGCTGGCGATTGACAACATCGTCGTATTCGACCACACGTTTGCGGATGTCGAAGTTGTGCCCCTCAACGCGGATCTGCGCCTGTTCAATGGACTTGCTGATCATGCCATGCTGGATCGCTTCGTCTTCGGGGAAGCCGGCTGTCTTCATTAGCTTTTTCACGTTGTCGTTGGCGAAGCGCCGCATCAGTTCGTCATCAAGGCTGAGGTAAAAGCGCGACTGGCCTGGGTCGCCTTGCCGGCCGGAGCGACCACGCAACTGGTTATCGATGCGGCGCGCTTCGTGACGCTCGGTACCCAACACAAAGAGTCCGTCGGCATCGAGTACCACTTGTCGGTCTCGATCCACCATCTTGGTCGCTTCGGCAAGCGCTTGGTTCCATTGCGCCCCGCTGGCGGCGGTGAGGTCAATGCCTTGCCGGCGCAATGCCTGCCGGGCCAAGCCCTCGGGATTGCCGCCAAGCAGGATGTCGACACCGCGGCCCGCCATATTGGTAGCGATTGTGACAGCGCCCGGCCGACCCGCCTGCGTGATGATCTCGGCTTCTTTTTCGTGCTGCTTGGCGTTGAGAATTTCGTGCTTGATATCGGCTTTTTGAAGGTAGCTGCTCAAGCGTTCGGACGTTTCGACCGCGACCGTGCCGACGAGGATCGGCTGGTTCTGGGCATTTCGCTCGCGAATGGCCTGGACAATGGCGTTCCATTTCGCCGTTTCGTTGACATAGATCAGGTCGTTTTCGTCATCGCGAATCACTGGTCGGTGCGTGGGAATGGGAATAACATCCAGTTCGTAGGTCTTTTCGAATTCTTCGGCTTCGGTCAAAGCGGTGCCGGTCATGCCGGCGAGTTTGTCGTACATTCGGAAGAAATTCTGGAAAGTGATAGTCGCCATGGTGATGTTTTCCCGGCGGATCTGCACCCCTTCCTTGGCTTCGATGGCTTGGTGCAAGCCTTCGCTGAAGCGACGACCGGGCATCAGACGGCCGGTGAAATCGTCGACGATGACAACTTCCCCGTTCTGTACGATGTACTCCTTGTCGTTCTGATAGAGCGTTTGCGCGCGCAGGCAATTATCGAGATAAGGCAGCATTTCTGCGTTGTCTGGATGATAAAGCTGGTTGAGACCGAGCGCGTTTTCCACTTTTTCGACGCCCTGCTCTGTCAGATAGACAATACGATCTTTAATGTCGAGCACGAAATCGCCATCGGGTTCTTCCGCCTCGACGCTATCTTCGCTGCTTGGTCGGAGCCGCTTGACGATAGTCGCGAAGCGGCGGTAATAATCAGACGGTTCGTCCGATGGTCCGGAGATGATCAGCGGCGTACGCGCTTCGTCGATCAGGATGTTGTCAACTTCGTCGACGATGGCGTAGGGTAATTCGCGTTGAACCAGCCGCTCGTAAGACAAGACCATATTGTCGCGCAAATAGTCGAAGCCGAACTCATTATTGGTTCCGTAAAGAACATCCGCCCGATAGGCATCCCGGCGGCTGATCGGGCGCAGATTCTGATAGCGCGCATCGTCCGAGATAAATTCGGGATCGAAGAGGAATGAGCCGCTATCCGGTTGACCACCGGTGTTTTGAATGACAGCCGCTGAAAGACCCAGCAAATGGTAGATCGGTCCCATGGTTTGCAGGCCGTGTTTGCTCAGATAGTCGTTGGGCGTCACCAGATGGGCGCCATTACTCTCCAGCGCGTTGAGGTAAAGTGGCAAAGTCGCCACCAGGGTCTTGCCCTCGCCCGTCTTCATTTCGGCGATGCGCCCCTCGTGCAGGACAATGCCGCCGACCATTTGCACGTCATAATGGCGCAAGCCAGTGGTGCGCACGGACGCCTCGCGCACGACGGCGAAAGTCTCTACCATGATATCTTCAAAGCTGGAACCACCTGCCAATGCGGCTTTGAATTCGGCGGTTTTCGCCTTTAACTGATCGTCGCTGAGCGTCTGAATGTTCGATTCGAGCGCATTGATCTGGTCGACAGTTTGCTGATAGTCAGTAAGCGCCCTTTGCATCGGATCGCCGAAAATAGACTTGACTATGTTGCGGAACATGGCACCTCTCATCGTCGTTGACGACCTGCTCGTAGACGATTATATCATACCGGTTGAGACATGATCCTGAAGACCGTCTGCCTGCGAGATCAGCCGGAGAGAGCCCGTACGAAAGCATTCCATGCCAAGCTGATCATGCCGCTGTCGTCTATACGGATTGAGCGGACCAATGGTTCCGGAGATCTGTTTCCTGGTGCAAAATCCAGTCATCGCAGGTCCATCACCGCTCTTGGATTTGATCTTTGACCTGGTTGATCACTCGCGTAATCTGTCCGCGGAAAAGGACGAAAACAAAAAAGACAATCGCGGCCAACAGATAGAAAAGAAGCAAGACGTTCTGGTTCTGCGATGCTTCGGAGCCGATCAAGACAAAGAGCAACGTCGGGAAGAGACCGCCGACGAAGGATATGACGATATATACCGAGAGGCGTATCTGGCTGAATCCAACGGCATAGCTGATGAAGTCGTAAACCGAAAACAGCAAAACGCGCGCCACCAAGAGCGATTTCCAGTCGTTGAGATGGCGCTCGTAGAAGCCGTCGACGCGCTTCATCGCCGCTGCCCCGACAAAACGGCTAACGATACGTCGGCCGAAGACGCGGGCGATGACCACATTAACTGTGCCACCCAGCAACTCCCCCAACAGTGAATAGAGCGTACCCGGAATGACACCAAACAGAATGCCGGACGCGAATTGTATCGGACCTGCGGACAAGGGAGCGAAAGTAAAGGTTAGCGCCTTGATGCCGACGAAAATTAATGGGCCCACAATACCTGCGCCGGCAATCGTTGTCTGCAATTCGTCAATGCCAATGGACTGTACAGCGAGATACAGAAAGGTAAGCAGCGCGAGGAATAGCGCCCCGCCGATCATCAGACTTCGTGAGGAAATGTCTTGTTGCGGAATGTCTTTCGGCGCGCTGCCTGACTCGGCGTCCGGCTGAACCGGTTCATTCATTGAAAAGCGCGCCTACGCTTCTGCCTTCGTGCGCGCGCAGTATCACCTCGCCCAGAAGTGGCGCAATGGACAGTACAGTCATATTGGGCAGGTGAAATTTTTCCGCGATCGGCAAGGTATTGGTGAAGACGATTTCGTGCAGGTCCAGGCTCGCGAAGCGCTCGTAGGCTTGATCCGAGAAGAAAGGATGCGTGAAAGCGAAGAGCACGTCTTTGGCGCCGTAATCACGGACCACGTTGACCGCGTTGACGATGCTGCTGGCGGTATTAACCTCGTCATCGACCAGGAGCACGTTTTTCCCTTCGACGCTACCGATCAGCGAAAGCGCCTGCGGATTTTCGGCATTGCTGACGCGGCGCTTTTCGACAAAAGCCAGGGGCACGCCCAAGGCTTCCGCCCAGTTGCGCCCTTGCTTGGCGAAACCGAGGTCCGTCGCAACAACAACCAAGTCGTCCAATTCGCCGGAGTTTAACTTGGCTTTGACATAATCGACAAGCAGGTGGAAGGCCGTCAGCGCATCGCCCGGGATATTGAAGAAACCCTGGATCTGGCCAGAGTGCAGGTCGATTGTCATATAGCGATCGACACCGGCCGTTTCCATCATGTTTGCCACCAGGCGGGCGGTAATTGGCACGCGTGGCTGGTCTTTCTTGTCGGAGCGCGTATAGCTCATGTAGGGCACGACGAGATTGATCCGCCAGGCCGAATCCCGCTTGAGCGCGTCAATCATGATGAGCATTTCCATGAAGTTTTCGTGCACGGGAGAGGCCATCGTTTGTACCAGGTAGACATCTTTGCCGCGAACGCTCTCTTCAAGTTTGATAAAGATATTTTCGTTGGAAAAGACTTTGCGCGTATAGGCGCCCGGTTTGAGGTTGTATTCCGACACACTACAAATGTAATCGGCGATCTCTGTGCCAAGCGCCTGTGAGGCGCTTCCGGAGAAAATCTTCATCGAGCCAAAACGCATGGTCGATGACATTTGCTGCTCTTCCTGATGGACGTTATTGGCATGAACGGGGTTATATTTTGCGCCGGGAACTTTAGCCATCGCTTTTGCCCTTATCCGCCTTTCAAGTGCTATCTGTTTGCCGTCGAAACTCAACATTTTGAAGGAGTTGGTCCACTGCTCGCTGGGGATCTATACGCTGCTGAACCATGAGCGTGATGATACCAGCAAGGTCGTCCTCTGTGAAAGTGTCAAACAGTCGTTGTTGCAAGGTTTCACGTAGCCTGTCCATGAATTCGGCTCGCAATTTCGCTTCCTGGAATGCGACTAGCAATCCATGCGCCTCGAGAAAGTTGATATGGGTCGCGATGCTATCCGCGAGTTCGATCACGCCCGTCCCCTTGGTCGCGGAGGTACAGACAATCGGTGGAATCCAGATCGGCTTATCCGGCTGCGTTGACTTGGTCGGATGACCAAGATCGAGCATCGATTGCAAGGCGCTTTTAGTGCGCTCGGCGCCGGGTAGGTCGCCTTTGTTGACTATTAAAACATCGGCGATCTCCAGAATGCCGGCTTTGGTCGCTTGCACCTCATCCCCGGCGCCTGGCGCCTGGACTACAACGGTAGTTGGCGCAAGACTGGCGATATCAACTTCTGTCTGTCCAGCGCCCACGGTTTCCACGATGACGTAATCAAAGCCGGCAGCGGCCATCACGCGAACGACATCCTGCGTCCGCCATGCCAAGCCACCCAGGTTGCCTCGGCTCGCCATACTGCGAATGAATACACCTTTGTCACCGGCCAGCGCCTTTAACCGTATGCGATCTCCAAGCAATGCGCCGCCGGTAAATGGACTGCTGGGATCCACAGCGACAATCGCCACGGACCGGTCACGCCGGCGATAATGCTTGGTCAGCGCGGCAATGAGAGTGCTTTTGCCGCTGCCGGGTGGTCCTGTAACGCCGATGATATGATGGTCGTCGGAGGTTGAAAATAGCTCAGCCAATTCGTCCGCCACCGCGTCGCGATTGTTTTCGACCAGGGTAAGGAATCGTGACAAGGCTCGACGATCGCCCGAGCTCAGGTCCTGTAATTTTAAGTCGACTGATCTGCTTGCGGGGCACATAGCTGCTCAATCTTGCTGACGATATCGCCGAAGCCGGCGCCAGGACCAAATATCGCGTTTACTCCAATGTCCAGCAGCATGTGTTGATCTTCGTCGGGTAGGATGCCGCCAACTACAAGCGGCACATCGGAAAGACCCGAGGCATCCATTCCTTTGCGAATCGCCGGAAGCAGCGTCATGTGGGAACCACTGAGGATGCTCACGCCGACAATATCGACATCTTCATGTAGCGCCGCTTCGGCAATCATCTCCGGTGATTGACGCAAGCCGGTGTATATGACTTCCATGCCCGCGTCGCGCAGTCCGCGCGCGATGAGCTTGGCGCCACGATCGTGACCGTCCAGGCCGGGTTTGGCGATCAGAATGCGAATCGGGTGCTGCCTCATCGTTTTATTGTCCGCGGATTGTACAGCTAGAATTATAGTTCAGGCCCGCTGGCTAATTCACTCTTAAAAGCAAAAGCGCTCACCTCTGCATGGTGAGCGCCTTCTTTTTCTCAAATGGCGAACGCTAGATATGCGCGGCAATCTGGCTGACGATCTTGCCTTTGGGTTTGAAGCCGGTGATGCGTTCCACCGCTTCGCCATCTTTGAACAAGATCAAGGTGGGAATACCCATGATGCCGTAATTGATCAGGATATCCTGGTTGGCATCGGCATCAACTTTGGCGACGCGCAACTTGCCGTCGTATTCATCGGCAATCTCGTCAACGATCGGCGCGATCATCTTGCAGGGGCCGCACCATTCCGCCCAAAAGTCGACCAAGACCGGCGTTTCGCTGTCAAGTACTTCGGTCTGGAATTCGTCTTGGTTGACATCAAAAGTTTTCAAGCCCATTGTGTTTCTCCTCGGGAATCTCGGGTCTAGGGGCGAGGCAAAATCGCCTCGTTCCTGTAGTTCTGTCATGTAGTTTATGGACGTCCAGCGTGAAATACATCTTACATCAGTTTTTCGTTTGACGCACTGAATAGCGCGTGTTAGCATTCAGGCTATTCGCGCGAAACTTGCCAGCGGCCTCCTTGATGAACGAAGAGTTACATTTACCCAATCTGACCAGCCGTCAAGAAGACATCCTTACCTGCATCGTGCAGGCATATTCGGAGAATCCGGAGCCGGTCGGGTCCCGTCATCTAGTCGAAAACTACCAGCTCAATATCAGTTCGGCGACCGTGAGAAAGGAGATGTCCCGGCTGGAAGAGATGGGTTATATTGCCGCGCCACATACTTCGGCGGGGCGCGTGCCAACAGCGGCCGGCTTCCGCTATTTTGTGCGCCGCTTGCTGCAAACGCGCAATTTGACACGCAACGAGCAAAGTCATATCTCCGAGCGGGTTGGCACATTGCATGTTGGCATGGAACAATGGATGCGCCGCACGGCCACCTTGCTTGCGCGTTCGGTACAATCCGCGTCCATCGTAACGCCGCCGATTTCCCAGACCAATTCCTTCAAGCATTTGGAGTTAATTTCGATACAAGGGCGTCTGGCACTTATGGTGCTGGTATTAAACAGCGGCAGCGTACATCAGCGCATGTTGACACTGGCAGAACCGGTGCCGCAACTTAAGCTAGCGGAAGCTGCCAAGCGCGTCAACGAAATGTGCGCCAGTTTTAGCGCGCAGCAGGTGCGACTCAAGAGCATTAACCTGCCGATCCTGGAACGTGAAGTGGCGGAACTAACCGCCGAATTAATCGAACTTGCCGATAATAATCAAGTGCGCTTCGTTTATCGAGATGGCTTGAGCAGGATGATGGAGCGTTTCGGCGACGATGAAGGCGCGCACCAGGCCATCCGCATCCTTGAAGAGCATACGGTCCTTAATGCCCTGGTCAACGAATTGCTCGACCGACTGCCACCTGGCGAAAGCGACGAGTCTACCGTTCAGGTCGTGATCGCCGGCGACGACCGCTACGAGGATCTCAGCCACTTGAGCATGGTGCTCAGCCGCTACGGCGATCCGGAAAAGATGAGTGGCGCCATCGGCGTTTTGGGTCCCACGCATATCAATTACGGGCGCGCAATCAGCACCGTGCGCTATGTTTCCAACTTGATGACCAATGTGCTGTCAACGCTGTACCAGGACAATATTGATAGCAACGCTGGCCGCAACATATAAACTTCATAAGAAACGCAAACGCTTATACAAATCTTTTAATCCTGCGCTATGCTAGGGACGATGTTTTGGCTATCCCGCGAAGGGGACAAAACGGATGAAATTTGCGCTGCAGGACTAACACATGAGCGATGTAAAAAACCCAACTGAAGAACTCGATAAAGAAAACGAAGACGAATTAGGCGCCACTCCCGAATCGGGTGAAGAACTGCCGATCGAGGGAGGCGACGACGATGGTGAAGAGGCGCCGGGTTTGCCGGAAGGTATTAACCTGATGCAGGCGTTCATTGAAGCGCAAAAGGAAGCGCAATCCAATAAAGACGGCTGGCAGCGCGCCCGCGCCGAATTTGCGAACTATAAAAAGCGCATCGAGCGCGAGCGGGTCGAGCTGTTTCAGCGCGCATCAAATGACACCCTTAAAGATCTGTTGCCGATCGTTGATGATTTCGACCGCGCCTTCGAGAGCGTGCCCGAAGATATTAGCGAAAACCCCTGGATCGGCGGCGTTTCCATGATCCAACGCAAGTTTGTCACGCTGCTGGAAACGTACGAAATCGAGGCAATCGACCCGACCGGTGAGCTGTTTGATCCCAATCTGCACCAAGCCATCGGCGCCGAAGATAGCGAAGAGGTCGAAAGCGGTCACGTCACACAGACGCTGCAAAAAGGCTACCGCGCAGGTGACAACATCTTGCGCTTGGCCTTGGTCAAAGTGGCGAGCTAATGGCGCAGAATCATAAAAAACAAGCTGGTCAGGACACCAGAGAGAATCAGGAGTAATTGGAATGGGCAGAATCATTGGAATCGACCTGGGTACCACCAACTCGGTTGTCGCTGTGATGGAAGGCGGCGAACCGACCGTCATTCCCTCTTCTGAAGGCGGTAATCTGATTCCATCCGTGGTCGCCATCAATACCAAGACAGGCGAGCGTCTGGTTGGGCGCGTCGCCCGCAATCAGGCGGTCGTGAACCCGGAGAATACCATCTTTTCGGTTAAGCGCTTTATCGGCCGCAAGTTCAGTGACAAAGAAGTGCAGGACGCGGCCAAGCTGATGCCTTACGAGGTATCGGCGGCCTCGAATGGCGATGTGCGCGTACGCTTGAACGACCGCGACTATAGCGCGCCAGAGATATCGGCGATGGTCTTGCAGAAGATCAAAGCGGACGCCGAGGCCTATTTGGGGGAAGCGGTAGATCAAGCAGTGATCACCGTGCCGGCCTATTTCAATGACACGCAGCGCAACGGGACCAAAGACGCGGGCAAGATCGCCGGGCTCGAGGTACTGCGCATCATCAACGAGCCGACGGCATCGAGCTTGTCCTACGGACTGGGCGAACGCAATGAAGGCATCATCGCTGTCTACGATTTGGGTGGCGGCACCTTTGATATCTCGATTCTGGAAGTCGCGGATGGCGTCTTCGAAGTCAAGTCGACCAATGGTGATACCTACCTGGGTGGAGACAACTTTGACGACCGCATCATCAACTGGATAGCCGAGGAGTACAAGCAGGAAAACGGCATCGACCTGCGGAAGGATCGGCAAGCGCTTCAGCGCTTGAAAGAAGCGGCCGAGAAAGCAAAGATCGAGCTTTCGACCACTTTGAGCGCCGAGATCAACTTGCCCTTCATCACCGCCGACGCGAGCGGACCAAAACACCTGAACATGAGCATGTCGCGCGCCAAGCTGGAAAGCCTGGTTGATCAACTGGTGCGGAACACCATTGAGCCCTGTCGGTTGGCGTTGAAGGACGCGGGTTTGTCCACAAGTGATGTCGACGCGGTGCTGCTGGTTGGCGGTATGACGCGCATGCCAGCGATCCAGGAAGCCGTCAAGGGCTTCTTCAGCAAAGAGCCGACCAAGGGTGTCAATCCGGATGAGGTGGTTGCTTTGGGCGCAGCCATTCAGGCGGGCGTGCTGGGCGGCGATGTCAAGGACATCCTGCTGTTGGATGTGACGCCGCTGACCCTGAGCGTAGAAACGCTGGGTGGCGTGGCGACCGCCATGATCGACCGCAACACAACCATTCCGAGTAAGAAATCTCAAGTGTATTCGACCGCGGCTGACAATCAGACCACTGTCGAAATCCATATCGTGCAGGGTGAGCGGCCGATGGCGGGCGACAACAAGTCGCTGGGCAAGTTCATGCTTGATGGTATCCCTCCGGCACACCGCGGACTGCCGCAGATTGAAGTGACTTTCGATATCGATGCCAACGGCATCCTCAACGTCAGCGCCAAAGACAAGGCGACCGGCCGCGAACAAGCGATCACAATCACCGCTAGCAGTGGCTTGTCAGATAACGAAGTTGACAATATGGTGGCAGAAGCGGAGAAATTCGCCAGCCAGGACGCCGAACGCAAGGAAGAGGCCGAGGTCAACAACCAGGCTGAAAGCGCCATCTTCCAGGCCGAGAAGCTGATTCGTGAAAACAAGGACAAGCTGCCGGAAGAAGCGGTACAGCAGACCGAGGAAAAAATCGCAGCGGTGAAGCAGGCGCAGGATAGCCAAAACGTCTCTGAGACTAAAGCGGCAACCGAGGCGCTGATGGCTCAATTGCAGACGCTCGGCGCGCAAATGTACGAGGAGCAGGCTGCTCCGCCGGAGGAACAGCCCGCGACTGAGGATGACGAGGATGTCATCGACGCCGAGTTCACCGAGACCTAAAGAGGAATCAACATTCCAATGGTCATTGAACGGGGTATAATGTTTTATGCCCCGTTTCGCATCCCGGTAACATGAGCGGCCGGCAAGTCTAGAGGGCGCGTACAGGACCCCCCATGCCCAGAGATTATTATGAAGTGCTCGGCGTATCGCAGAGTGCGGATACGACAGAGATCAAGACCGCGTTCCGTCGTTTGGCACGTCAATACCATCCCGATGTCAGCCAGGAATCAGGCGCCGAGGAAAAGTTCAAAGAGATCAACCAGGCATACGAGGTCCTGGCCGATGACGAGAAGCGCGCCCGCTACGATCGTTTTGGGCACGCCGGCGTCAACGGAGGCGGTGGCAGCTATGGACCCGGCATGGGCGGATTTGGCTTTGAAGACATATTCGATATTTTCAACAGCGCATTTGGCGATACGCCTACTGGGCGACGCCGAGCGCCGAATGGCGGGCGCGACCGGCGCGTCGATGTGACGATCGACTTCGTCGAAGCCGTATTCGGCGTCGAAAAAGAGATCGAGTTCCAGCGCCTGGAACGCTGCGATGTCTGTGATGGCGGCGGCGCTTCGGAGGGATCCAAGCCTACCACTTGTCCCAGATGTAAAGGCAGCGGCGAGGAGCGTCAAGTTCAGCAGACCTTTCTCGGTTCCATGGTTCGAGTGCATACTTGCCCCAATTGTGGCGGAAAGGGCTCGGTTATTTCCAACCCCTGCCGCAATTGCGATGGTTCTGGACGCAGGCGCAAGAAAGCCGCCTTAAACGTCAAGATTCCGGCCGGCGTCAGCGAGGGCATTCAGATTCAAGTGCGCGGCGATGGCGACGCCGGTGAACATGGCGCGCCAGCGGGCAACCTGTTTGTCGTGGTGCACGTCAAAGATCACGAGTTCTTCAAACGCAGAGAAAACGACATCATCCTGGATATCAGCATTAACGTGGCGCAGGCAACGCTGGGCGACAGGATCACTGTCGACACGGTGGATGGTCCGGTCGATTTGAGCGTACCGCCGGGCACACAAACGGGTAAGGTTTTCCGTTTGCGCGGCAAGGGCATTCCCCGCCTGCGCAGCGACGGGACCAACTCCGGGCGCGGCGATCAGATGGTTTACGTCCAGGTGGAGACGCCGACCCAATTGACCGAGAATCAGCGCGAACTGTTCGAACAGTTAGCGGAGACCTTCGGCCGCGAGATCACGCCGCAGGTGGCCGGACGCGGATTTTTTGACAAGGTGATGGATTTCCTCGGTGGCGAAGACAATTAGCCCACGCAAATGACCAACTGGATTGAAGTATCGATGCGGGTAGACGGCGAAAGCGCAGAAGCTGTCGCCGACGTCTTGCAGCGATTTGGTCACCAGGGCGTGTCGCTGGAGCAAGATGGTATCCCGCCCGATACCTGGGACGAAGATGAAGTACCGCCCCCGGAAAACTTGATCTTGCGCGCGTATTTTCTCGATGACCACGATTTCCCGGGCAAGAGAACAGAATTCGAGACCGCGCTTGGCCACATGCAGCTGATGTATCCCATGCCAATACCCAGCTATAGCACTGTACAGGAAGATGATTGGGCGGAAGCCTGGAAAGCGCATTATCAGCCCTTGCGCGTGGGCAAACGCCTGCTGGTACGTCCAATGTGGGTCGACGTTGATTTAGCCCAAGAGGACATAGAAATCACGCTGGACCCGGGCATGGCATTCGGCACGGGCACGCATCCGACAACGCAGCTCTGTCTGGAGGCCTTGGAGTCGCTGATTGAGCCGGCGCAGGACGTGCTCGATCTGGGATCTGGCAGTGGCATTCTGTCGATCGCGGCGGCGAAGCTGGGCGCCGGGAAAGTCCTGGCGCTGGATATCGACCCGATCGCTGTTCAAGCCACAGGAGAGAATGCCGTTTCTAACGGTGTCGCGCATCAAATCGTAGCCGAGCAAGGCAGCCTCGAAACTGTTATGTCTTCCGCGCGGCGCTTCGATATAGTCATTGTGAATATTCTGGCGCGGATCATCATCGAGATGACCGAGCGTCAATTGGGTCAAATCGTGCGGCCGGGCGGGATCGCTATATTCAGCGGCATCATTGACACGCAAGTGGACGAGGTGGAAGCAGGTTTGCGCCGGACGGGATTGACGCCCTTCGCTAGACGCGGGATGGGCGACTGGATGCTGGTAGAGACGAGACGACCGCTAGACCAGGCGACAGGTGGATAGTCAGTCAAGGCCATGACACACCTCAACGGGAAAGAGCGTTCTGAATACGTGCGGACCATGTTCGACCGTATCGCCTTGCGCTATAACTTGATGAACCGCATAATCTCCGGCGGGCAAGACCTAAAGTGGCGTCGATTTGTCGTGGAAACGGCAAACTTGCCAAGATATGGCGCGCTTTTGGACATTGCGACCGGCACGGGCGATATCGCCTTTGAAACACTGAAGCGATTCCCGGAGGCCAGGGTAGTTGGCGCTGATTTTGCCCTGCAAATGATGCGAGTAGGTCGGCGACAAGGTCGCTTTGGCAGTCTGGTGAATTGGACAGGCGCCGATGCACACCAACTGCCCTATGCTGAAAACAGTTTCGACGCGGTGGTTTCGGGATATTTGATGCGCAATGTCGCGGATATCCCGCGTTCGCTCGCCGAACAACGGCGGGTGCTAAAGCCGGGCGGGCGTATCGTCATTCTGGATACGACGCCGCCACCACGTAATTTGCTGCAACCCTTGATTCTCGCCCATCTGAAAATCGGAATCCCGCTGCTTGGTCGCTTGATTGCCGGCAAATCCGCGAGCGACGCCTATCGATATTTGCCGGAATCCACACGCGCCTTCAAAACGCCGGAAGAATTGGCGCAACTGGTCGAAAGCGCAGGTTTCTCCGATGTGAAATTCCGGACCTTTATGTTCGGAACGATGGCTGCGCATTGGGGCAATAAAGCGCCACAATAAAAACGAGCCAACCGCCGTTGACTCGTCCCCTAGGTATAAAACTGACGTATGGGATTGCTCCCCGAGGCATCATCGCGCGGAGCGACGATTATCTCATCTTAGCCCTCAAGTAGGGGCATTCAGATATTATGCGCGTACGTTGTTCTTGTGCCTGTAGATGATGCGCCCGCGATTCATATCGTAGGCACTCATCTCGACTTTGACTCGATCTCCTAAAAGAATACGAATATAGTACTTGCGCATCTTGCCTGACAAATATGCCAAGACTCGATGCCCGTTATCAAGTTCAACCTTGAACTGCGTATTGGGTAATGCTTCGATTACCGTTCCTTCGACTTCGATCTTTTCTTCTTTCTTGGCCATGTTCCTCCTTAGTGAATTAAACAGACTATCGAATCACCTTGTACGAACCCGCAGCGGACGAAGAAAGCGCAACGGGCTTTGGGTTTTGAATCCGCGGCGCACATCGACAGTTCGGCGCAGCGCCACGGTCGTATTCCTCGTAAGCGCTAAGGAAGCAACTCATCAAGCCGATGAATTACACTTTGCGTTGACGCCGACGCGAGCGACGGATCGCCTTCTTCTTTTCGATACGACGAAGTTCGCTCTTGGATATGTGCCAACGTTTCCGGCGCACAGTGCTCAGTATGCCGGCATTGGTCACCCGTTTGCGAAAACGCCGCAAGAGTCCTTCTTGACTTTCGCCTGGCTTTAGCCTTACAGAAGCCATGCTCGAATCACCGCCTTTGGAGTGTTAGTCCTACGAAAATGCTAAGTTCATAGCCGAATATCAGACGGAGTGTACACGACATATTGACGTATTGCCATATCGCTTTTAGTTCCGACCGCCCCGCGACTCTGCTCAGGCTTCTTGTTCCGCCTCAACCGCCGGTTCGAGTACCAGTTCGGATTCGGCCTCTTGTTCCTCTTCCAGATCCGCTTCGGTGTCATCCATGTCCTGAGCACGACGTGCAGCTTCTGCCTCTGCTTCGGCCGCTGCTTCCGCCTCCGCTTCGGCGGCTGCGCGCGCTTGCGCGACCAATTCTATTTGTCGCTCTTCCCACTGTTCCAGTTCCGTAGCCGTGACCTCGGTCAGGCTCAGCCCAAGGCGCTGCTTTTCCGACTCGATGCTGATTATACGCATGAGCAGCTTCTGGCCCTCGTAGAGATGGCGCAATGGATTTTCTTCCGGGTTATGAGACATCTGGCTGACATGAAGCAGCGCTTCAATGCCTGGGTCCAGGCTCACAAACGCGCCAAAAGACTCTACACGACTAATGACACCTTCGACCAATTGCCCAATGTGATACATATCGTCAACCAGTGACCAGGGGTTGGGTTGCAAGCGCTTCAAGCTCAAACCGATGCGCTTGCCTTCCTCATCCAGGTGCAAGACAAAGACCTCGACCCGATCGCCAACAGCCACAACCTGGCTGGGATGGCGTACGCGGAACCAAGCCAGTTCCGAAATGTGAATTAGTCCATCTGCGCCACCGAGATCGACGAAGGCGCCAAAATCGCACAAGCCGCTGATAACACCCTCGCGGGTACCGCCTTCCTCGAGTTCTTGCAACAAGGCCTGTTTGCGGGCCGCGCGGTTTTCCTGTTCCGCTTCCAACTGACTGAAAACCAGCCGCCGCCGTTTGCGATTCACTTCTATCACGCGAACGCTGATTTCTTTGCCGATCAATTCTTGAAGTTGGATCAGGCGTTCTTCCTCTTTCAATCCACGTGGCAGATCCAGCACGTGACTGGCCGGAATGAACCCACGCAGGTGTCCAAAGGGCATGATCACGCCACCACGGTTTGCGTCAGCGAGCACGCCGTCATAAAGTTCTTTGCTATTCATCATGGCTTCGGCGCGTTTCCAGTCTTCATTCTGACGCGCTTGGGCAGCCGATAATATCAGATTGCCGTCGGCGTCGTTCAGGCGCACGACCGCCACGTCGATTTCCCCGTCCACCTGGAAATCCTTGGTACTCTTTCCCATGCGTTCAATATCATTGCGTGTGACAATGCCGTCTTGCTTCCAGCCTATATCGACGATCAAGCCGTGGCTGTCGATGGACAATACGGTACCGCTAACGATATCTCCCCGTTCGATCTGGCTACCGGCAAGGGATTCTTCCAAAAGTGACGCAAAGTCCATCTCGTCGACGGACTGCTCCAGCGCAGTTTCTGTGTGCATAACTAAAGACTCTCCTCGAACAATACGAAACCGATGCTTGATAAGGGGCAAAATAAAACCCGGTAACTTTCGGCTTCAGCCGAAAAACCAGGCTCGGAATGTCCCTGTTCGTCTGCAATTGCGAGATTACACGAACGACCTGCCCTCACCAAGAATCGCCGCACATTATACAAAGCGGTAACCGCCTTGTCAACTGCGCGTGGCAAATTGATCAGCGGAATTGTCCGTGATTGGCAATCAATTTTGCAGTGAGAAGCGTGCTGCTCTTAGTCGTCTTCGTCCGATGATGAATCTTCCGCTTTCGCTTCCAGATCCGCATCTGAGGCTTCGGCATTTTCAACCTGTTCATCGTCTGCCGCACCGTCGGCCTCGTCTTCTGGGATATCGCCAGACGCCTGGACATCGATCTCATCTACGGTGTCGACATCCTCGTCGCTGTCGTCGACGACGTCTTCCGCATCCATGTCTTCGTCGGGTTCTTCTGCCTCTTCACCGGTTTCTTCGGTGCCCCAACGCTGGGTGAAGCCGACCCGGCGCTTTTCCGGTTCGAGATGGCTGATACGCAGCGAAAGCTGATCTCCCTTTTGCACGTATGAATACGGTTCCTTAAGGGCGCCGTCGCCCATTTCGCTGAGGTGCAGCAAGCCTTCCAGACCATCGTCCAGCGCAACAAATGCCCCAAAGTCAACCACATTGGTCACCTGACCCTCGACCAACTGTCCTTCGTGATAACGATACTGCGCTTCGTCCCAAGGGTCGCTCAAGAGACGTTTTCTGCTAAGCGCGATACGATTGGTTTCGCGGTCGAGGTTGAGGACATAAACTTCAATCTCTTCGCCGATGCTCAATATGTCACGCGGGTGATCGACGCGGTGCCATGCCAGCTCGCTGACGTGTATCAATCCGTCGGCGCCACCAATATTGACAAAGGCGCCAAAGTCGCGCAGGCCTGTGACAACACCATTTACGACATCGCCTACGTTAAGCTCCGCTAATAGTTTTTGCTTGCGCTTGGCACGCCACTCTTTTTGAGCTTCGCGCTCGCTGAAGATGAGCCTGCGGCGATCTTGATCGACCTCGATAACCTTGACCCCAAGTGAAGAGCCGATCAGTTCGGCCATGGCATCGCGGCGGTCCGCCGCCATATTGGCGGAGACCAGATGCGAACTGGGGATAAAGCCTTCCAGCCGGTTCCAGCGCACTAGAGCGCCGCCTTTGTTGTAACCACTCACTTTGACATCGACCGGATCTTGGGAGGTCAATAACTCGCGCGCTTTTTCCCAATCATAACGCTGCAAACCCATGTTGATGGACACGATCAAGTTGTCATTTTGGTCGCGTGGATTGACCACATAAACCGGAATGCTGGCGCCTGCCTCCAGGCTTTCGCGGAAGCTTTCTTCCATCCGATCGAGATCTTGTGAAGGAACGATGCCATCCTGCTTTGCGCCGAGATCAACGATAATCTCGCGCTCATCTATCTGCAGAATGGTTGCTTCGCGTATTTCGCCGCGACGAGGCGGAGAAAACGAAAAGTCGAACGATGAGGCGAGCAGCTCCTCGAAATTCTCATCGGGCACGGTGTTGCTGTCATGCTTTTCGCTCATAGGGTTTGGTTTGCCTCCTGCGTCAGCAGGTAATAATCGTGCCGGAACCGCTAAAGGAACCAGGCACTTTGGTCAACAATGAGGACTGGTGTTAAGAATCACAAATTCTAGACCTAAACTCAGTATACAATATCGCGCATTCCTAAAGCGCCGAACGCCTATGCATCACTCACGGAAGGCCTATTCGACGCTGACGACCAACTTGCGGTCGCGAACTATCAACCTGCCGATGCGGACGATTGGCAAAAGCGTTCATGCATTATAGCGCAAACTTTGTCGAATGACACAATGTCGCCATCACTGCCAATGCGATCCGATCATATCTCCGGCTGTGCTTCACCAAAGTCTCGCCCCAGCAGACCGCGATCAATCTCCCAGGGATAAACCACATAAGCGTCGGTAACATCGCCATACAGTTCTGGCTTGATATTGGAAAAAAGTGAGCGATAAGGGTTGAAATGCACTACGCAATTGATCGCCTGCGCGCCTGCCGCGTTCACACGTTCCCGCACGGCGATGCTGGTCCGCCCACTTCCCCAGACATCATCAACGATCAAGGTCCGTCGCCCTCTCAGCAGTTCCGGATCGGGAAACTGCAGGAAAGTGGGCCAAGCCATGATGCCGGACTGCTCGGTCGACAGGAAGTCCACTGAGGCCGTCAAAAGATGTCGAATGCTTAATGCCTCCGCCAACAAACCGCCGGGTATGACACCACCGCGCGTGATCATGACCATCGCGCCGAATGGTCCCAGATCTTGTATGCGCGGGACTAAACCGTCGATGAGCTGGTCAACCTCTTCCCAGCTGACCAATCGGTGCTTGCGCGGTTCTTGCGGTTGCATCATGAGTCTCTACCGATCACCAAGCGAAACACAATTATAATGGATTCGTTCAAGTTGCCCAAATCAGACTTTGGCGCAGACGAGAACGATGGGCCGGGCGCGACAGCGTGTCAAAACAAGCACACGTGATTTTTGCCCTCGTTTCAGGCGCAGTTTGGCGATCAACTCTTCGGGCGCCATCGCAAAGCCGCGCTTCTTCACCGTCACATGGCACACGCCTCGATCCACTAGATAGCGGCGCAGTTTCTTTAGATTGAAGGGCATCCAGTCCAGGATTTGCCAGTAATTGCCCCAAGGCGTCTCGACCTTTTTGTCCATGGTCAAATAGGCGATCGTAGGATCGAGCATCGTAGCATCAAGCATGGCCGCCAACTGACGCACCAGCCCGGCGCGCAGGACGGCAGGGTCGGGTTCGAATAGCCAAGCTAAGGGTTCCGCAACATCAACACGCTTGTCGCCATCTGCCGACAAGTTATGAATCCCGGAAGCGTCCAACCGTGTTGCCAGCGGAGGCGCGGGCTGCCTATGCCGCCACAAAACCGCTTCGCTGAGGTCGCCGCCGACCGAGATGAATTCGATCTGTCCACCATAGCGTTGGACTTGCGTCAAGGCGACTGCGGGCGACAGCTTGACAACAAGCTCTTTCGCGTGCCACTGCCAAATCAATGACAGCGGCGGCAGGTAACGTTCGACATCGCGAACGCGCCTGCCCTGCGTATCGCGCCGCGCCGGATCGTAAAAGATGGCGTCATATCCGGATGGCATGCCCGCACGCACATCCGCCGATACAAATTCCACAATGACACCAAGAGCCGCGGCATTGTGCCGGGCAATGGCGATTCGCACAGGGTCAATATCCAGGCCAATGACTTGCCGTCCGGATTCAGCAAGCGCGACCGAGTCGCTGCCTATGCCGCAACACACATCCACCAGGCTATTGGAGCGCACAAGCGTCGCCCGATATTTTCTGATTCGCGGGTGGCTCGCCTGCTGCAAGCTCTCTTCGGTGAACAACATCTGCTGAGCAAGATGCGGGAATTTCACATCGGCTTTCTGTCGCAACCTAAGTGTCGTCAGAACCGCGGCGGCTTGTTCCGAGGACAGCGCCTTTCTCAGTTGAGTCAGCAGGGACAGGGTGTTTGCCTCGGAGACGTCGCAATAGGCATGCGACTCCAGGACGCTTCGTCCGCGGTCGCTGCTTAAGAAGGCGATGTCATTCAGCGAAAGTGTCATTAGTTTGCGCGCAAATTAATGCGACCGACCGTGGAACAAATCCTATCACAGGCGGATTGTGTCGCGGTCAAATGTGCTCATCAGTTGCAGGCACTCATTCATCGGGGGTGGCAGCGGAATCAGGATCAATGTCCTGCCAAACAAGCTGCCGATCAAGAACGGATTCTAGCGTCGGATTAAGAATGGCCGGCGTTTGCCAGGCTGCGGCGACAGCTTTGTCGAACTTTCCAACTTTGTTGACATCTCGCACCCGGTCGATCAGGACGGCGGGCTGCAGGAATGCGACCGCCTTGGGCAAACTGCTGAATACGAGCAGAACTGCATTCCAATCACGTTGTAGCGCCAGGGCTCGCCATGCGATGGATTCTCCGGGCTCCAGCTTCCAGACCGGCTTGTTAGGCGACTGCCGAATCAACAGATGCAGGTAGCGGCCACGGTAGTCATCCAGGTCCGTGTGGTCGGCATCGGCACACGCCACGCTTTGAATACGCTCTAACGTACCGGCGGCGGCATGGGGTTTTTCGCCACGAATCAGTACGCCGGCACCATCAACGGCCGTTTCTACCAGGATCCGTACCAGTCCGTGGCACTCCAACAGGCGCACCCAGGACTCGTCAACGTGGCCTTGAGAGAGAACCGCGATAAATCGACCACCGGGTCTCATGATGGCGGCAACACCCTTCAGCAACCGATCGTCGAACTCACAGTCCAATGCCACAACGGCGTCTGTTTCTGTAAGGCCGAGCCTCGCGCTTTGGATGTGTTTCATAGCCACGCAACAAACATCCAGATCGGCGCGCCGCGCGGCCAAGATATCGCCGCAACGTCCGTCTATGTCCAGAAGACGTAACCGGGACGCGCTTGGCGGCAGATGTTTTGCCAATGCTTCAACAAAGCGCTGTTGCGCGGGCTGAAAGATCATCAGCTGTTGCTGGCCGCGTCTTTCATTAGCTGCAAGAATTCCGTCCACTCTTCGCGAAAAAAGTGCAGCGTGGCGATGCCCAATTCTAAATGGTAAGTTGTCTCGCCATCCAGTTCTTGCACTTCCCAAATCATGTAATTCTCGGTCTCGGCAATGCCTCTGCCAGGACCGTCGCTCGCTTCTGCCACGTTTTCGCCCCCCTATATCTCACATCATAATTAATCAAAAACGTGCTACTCGCGGCTGTTGGCGCGGTAGCACGTCGGTTGTCATTCTGTCCGGCGACTCAGTCGCGGCGATTTCGATCGGGACTTGGTCGGCCGCCACCGCCTTGCCGGTCACCACTGCGGCCGCCGCCACCGCGACGGTCCCCGCCACGGCGATCGCCCCCGCCGCGCCGATTGCCGCGGCTGTTTGCGGCATCGCGCTTTATTGCTTCTTCAACATCCCAGCCTTCCAGCACAGCTTGTCTGCTGAGTCGAACACGACCGGTGGGATCCACGTTGATGACCATGACCATGATCTCGTCGCCGATGCTCACTTCTTCTTCCACGCTCTTGACACGGTAATCCGCCAATTGCGAGACGTGCACCATACCTTCGGTGCCGGGCAAGAATTCCACAAATGCGCCGTAGTTTTCCACTCGGGTTACGCGGCCGGTGTATATTTTCCCGACTTCGGGGTCTTCGATCATGCCACGGATCTTGTCGATCGTCTCCATAACCTCGGGACCCGTTTCGCCGGAGACATAAATCAACCCGTCATCCTTGATCTCGATCCGGACATTGTGGTTCTCTTGCAGCGCGCGAACGTTTTTTCCACCTGGCCCGATAACCGCGCCGATCTTGTCCACGGCGATCTTGAACGATTCCATCCGCGGCGCATGTTCGCTAAGCGTGTCACGCGGCGTCGCAATAGTGTCCTGAATGACCTCCAGAATCTGCAACCGCGCATCTCTTGCTTGCAGCAGCGCTTGCCGCATCGTCTCGCGCGTTACGCCCGCAATCTTGATATCCATCTGCAGGGCATTGATCCCGTCGACCGTACCAGCCACTTTGAAGTCCATGTCGCCCAGGTGATCTTCCGATCCCTGGATGTCGGTTAGCACGGCAACTTTGTCACCTTCTTTAATGAGACCCATCGCGATGCCACCGACAGGATTCCGGATCGGAACGCCGGCGTCCATCAAGGCCAGTGTGCTGGCGCACACGCTCGCCATGGAGGTGCTGCCGTTTGAACTCATGACCTCGCTTACCAAGCGCAAGACATAGGGAAAGTCTTCTTCGGACGGGATCATTGACAGTAGCGCCTTTTCCGCCAATACGCCGTGCCCGATCTCTCGCCGCCGCGGACCACGCATGGGATAAGTCTCGCCCGTGCTGTATGGCGGGAAGTTATAGTGATGAATATAGCGCTTGTCGTCTTCCGGGCTGATGCTATCCATGAACTGCGCGTCGCGCGGCGTGCCCAAGGTCGCAATGGTAAGCACTTGAGTTTCGCCGCGCATGAACATGCCGGAACCGTGTACCCGCGGTATCAATTTCACATCCGCAAAGAGCGGACGCATCGTTGCGTAGTCGCGGCCGTCGGAACGGACACCTTCATTGATAATACGACCACGCACGACGTTTGTCATCGCCTGGTCATAAGCTCGTTCCACGTGTTTGATGTTGTGTCGCTCGTCCTCGTTTTCGATCGTTTCATTCTTCTGGGTGTAGTCTTCGATCAAGGCGTCGCGGATTGCTTGCAAGGGTTCGCGGCGCTCGTTGCGATCAGTATGCGCAGCCATGACTTCGCCAATCCGCTCAGCCACGTTTGCCTCGACTTCCGCCTGCAAGTCCTTGTCGATGTCGTCTACCGACGGTTCCTGTTTCTCCTTGCCGATTTCGTCTCGAATGCTGTTCTGCAGCGCGATGATGTCTTGCATCGAGTCGTGCGCCATGAAAAGCGCCTCCAGCATCGTATCCTCGTCGACCTGGTCGGCATTGCATTCCACCATGTTGATGGCCTCGCCTGTTCCGGACACGCGCAAGTCCAAGGGACTGGCCTGCATCTCGGTGTAGGTGGGGTTAACAGCTAGCTCACCGTCCACGAGACCAACTCGCGCCCCAGCCACGGGTCCATTCCAGGGGATGTCGGAAATCACCAGAGCGGTACTGGCAGCGATGATGCCCAGCATATCAACATGATGCTCCTTATCATGCGAAAGGGAGATCAAAATCACTTGCACTTCGTTGCGCATATTCTTAGGGAAGAGCGGACGAAGGGTCCGATCGATGACGCGGGAGGTAAGAATGGCGCCTTCCGACGGACGTCCTTCTCGCCTGAAGAATCCACCTGGCACCCGGCCGGCGGCATACATCTTTTCTTCGAAGTCGACGCTCAAGGGAAAGAAGTTCAATCCCGGGCGCGGCGACCCCATGGTTACTGAGCAGAACAACATGGAATCACCCATGCGTACTGTTACTGCGCCACCCGCTTGCTGTGCAAAGCGGCCGGTCTCGATGATGACTTCCTTGTCCGCCACCATGCTTCGATATTCGCGTATCTCTAAAGTCATAGAGTTCTCCATACAGATAAAATGCGCCAAGTCGAAGCGCAGCCCTAATCTGCTACCAGCGGTGCAAATGCCGGTACTTCAGGAACTGCCCATCATTTTGGCGCATCAAGAATCATCAAATTCATGCCGATCGGCATATTGGGTTGTGCCAAGCGAAACCGCAAAGCCTCGTCGCCAATCGGAACACCGGCTGTTGTCGCGCAAGGGACATTCAGCGGCGCAACCCGAGGCGCTGCAGCATCTCACGATACACATCTGGTTTCTTACGCGCTATGTACCTCAGTTGGCGGCGGCGTTGGCCCACTAACTTCAGAAGTCCCCGTCTCGAGTGCTCGTCATGACTGTGTACTTTGAGGTGCTCGGTGAGTTGCGTAATCCGTGCGGTGAGCAATGCTATCTGCACTTCCGGCGACCCGGTGTCACCTTGTTCGCGGGCAAAATCGTTGATAATCTGGGTCTTGCTTGCTTTGTCCAACGGCATACTTTCCGTCCCTTCCATCGTCACCGGACAAGCAGGACAGCTTGCCTGTCGGTCTTAAGAATGCGCCGATTATATCAGTTCACGGATGCGGCAACAATGCCGAGCTATTCGTCCGCCTTTTGCAGTTCGTTGACATCGTCATTCGCGACCAATTTCACTGTATGGTGGGTCCGGAACAAGCTGTACTGACCTGTACGACCGGGAAGCAAGTTCAATACGTTTTCGATTCTCATGATAGAGAGCCACAGATCGACATCCCAGGAGTCCGCTAGCCGTGTACCGACATTGGTCGCACTGATCGTTTGATTCTCGTTGTACATTTCCAGCAAGACGCGAACGAACTCATCGCGCTCGGCCAACAAGACAGCTACAAAGGCGCAGTCCGGATTGAGCTCAATTCCCTTGGTGTTGTAGTCACTGCGCGGGTTTGGGTATTCTTGCACAGCGACCATCTCGTTGACGAGCAGGTACTCCACAGCATATTGGAAGGTCACGCCGCTATCGAACTCCCGCAGCCGTCGATGCAAGCTACCCAGCGGGCACCAAGCGAAATTCCGAAAACTGGTGAACTGTTGGACACTCACCACAATGCGAGTGACCATGCGCGAGACATCGGGGTCCGACTCATACAGTTTATGCGGCGGAATACCGAGCCATTTCCGGCTGGCCAACTCCGCATCTTCGACATCCTCTTCCAGCTTGATTGGCCCCGGACTTGGGCTGGCGACCGGAATTCTGATCACCGGCACCAGATCATCCGGATTGTGCCGATGTGGCACCAGATCTCGCTGCAATACACACTCGCGTACAAGACAATCAATCCAATGAGAGCGCCACTGATCGCTTTCATTCATGCCGGGACGGTCGAGATCGCGCTCCATTGCCAAGCCCTTGAGCAGGAATCCATAGTTGACGTATTCCCAGTTGCGCGCATTCAAGGTGTTGGCGACACGACGCAACATGCGCTCCACAATCAACAAGGTCTTTTCGACCACCGGATTCTGATAACTCAGCTCGACAGCGCCGGCCGCAGAAAGTTGCTTCAGGATGCCTAGCGAAATCGCCTGCGATACTAAATCCTGGCCGCGCTCGACGGAAATCACATCGCCAACGTCAATCAGCTGTTGAATCAGGGCTTGCAAGGTGATCTCGCTTGATGAGTCGGGGTTATGAAGCCGATAATACTGGATGATGACGCTCGACCACTGCGAGGGGATGAAGCTCTCGGTCTCGTCGGCGACCTCGACATGGCTAAGCGACTCATGCGTTTGCATATCGGTGAAATCGTCGATGAATTCCAGATGTAATGAAGGGTGGCTTTGCAGCAGGCGACCGGTGCTGCCGCGCACGCCCCATAGAACGACGGTCTTGTTCCGTTGGAGCAGCGGATTGATTACGTCGTTGAAGTCGCGGTCACTGCTCGCCAGGATGATGACATCGCCGGCTTCAGGATGGCCGGCATCGGTCAAGACGTCGCGCGCCATGCGCATATCCGCGCTGTTCTTGCCCGGCAGGTTAAAGACCGGGTCAATATTTGCCATCATCAGTCGCGAAGGCGCGTCGTCTGCCACTTCCCTTCCGGAAGAATCGACCAATGGCGGAAGGGCGCCGCGCTGGCCCCAAGGGGCATAGGCAGACATTTTCACCAGTCGGCCGTGAGCCTGCGCCTGGGACACAAAACGTTCGATCAAGTGATCGAGATTGACGACGAATCCTTGCTCGTTCAAGCTGATTGAGATGTTCTCGAAATCGATGTATACCCATACGTTCTTGGGCCGCAAGCCGTACAGGTTTTCCAGGGGCTGGACCAACACGTTCTTGCTAAATTCAATTCCTGGAACTGCGTCTTTTTCGTTCCAAAGGCGGATACGGGCGTTTGCCGACGTCTCCACCCGGTTTATGAGCGGGAGCAGATCTCCCGACCGAGTAGCGATTATCAACTCGTCGATCATCTTGGGATCTACAGAAAAATATTGCTCAATCAGCTTGCTTACCAGGTCTTGGCGTGCCGCCACGTCAAAAATCTCGTATCCGACGCTGCGAAATATCGTTTGGGGGTCGACAGGCCAATCGCCAAATTCGGAATCCCAATCGGCTACAGCGACCGCATGCAGCATGGTCGAGTCGTACAGGCCCGCTACCAGCGCGGCATTGCCGCGCAAGGCAACCGCTAGCTCCTGAAGGTCTATTCCCTCCTGCGATGCGAATCGCAGGATGTCATCCGCGTCAACAATCAAGTAGGCAGCCATTATTTTGTCCTAATAAATGAAGCCACCAGCCTGACGCGACGCAGGCAGGTGGCATGCAGTTGCTCCCCGTGCCGAGGCACGGGCAAGTAAAATTCGTATGTTCGGATTGTAACAATCATCCCATCATTCCAAGAAAAATAAGTACAGGCACGGTTCAGTCTAGCACTGTAAGCCAATCTCCACAAATATCAGCAGCAGCAAACTATCCGATCCGCAATTGTACCGTTTTTCAGTGTACCTTCCCGATCAAAGCTCAAAGGTCGCCATTGTACAGGACTTTTTGAATTGTGTCAATTTTCACAATACCGCGGTCACTTTGAGAGGCTCTACCTGCGGCGCGAGCGCGCAATTAGGAACCCAAAAGCGCGCCGACAGGGCCGCAAACGCACGTTTCATCTACTTTAATATACGGAGTTCGCCTAATAGGCTCTTGCAAACAGGGCGACTTTTTGGGCAGGTTGCCCAGTCTTGACACAGGCGCCGGTTCCACCCGGCTGGTCAAAAGGGAAGCAGCGGATCGTGGCGCCGGTTTCGTCTTTGACGGCTTGTTCGTCCTCGTCCGTTCCGTCCCACCAGGCACGCGCCCAATTCCCGCTATCAATGACCTGCCTCATCTCGTCATACGTGCCAACGTCGCTAATGTGTTGGTCGCGGAAGGCGCGCGCGTCTTCCAGCAGATTGATCTGTATCGCGCCCAGCAGCAACTCCAGCGCTTCCACGATGCCGTCCTGCGATACAAATTGCTTGCCTTCTCGCCCGCTGACATCACGTCGCGCTAGCACAGCGTTATTGTTTTGTACGTCTTTGGGGCCGATTTCGACGCGAACCGGGACGCCGCGCATCTCCCAGTCGTTAAACTTGAATCCGGGCGATTGACCCTCCCGTCGATCGACATGCACACGAATGCCCGCCGCACGAAGTTGACCATCGAGTCTATTGACCGTCTCCATCACGAGCGGCTTCTGATCGTCCTTGCGGTAAATGGGAACGATCACGACTTGATAGGGCGCCAGCTTTGGCGGCAGGCGCAGACCCTTGTCGTCGCCGTGGGTCATAACCACCGCCCCCACCATGCGTGTGCTCAATCCCCAGGAAGTCGTCCAGCAGGTTGCCTGCGTATTGTTTTCTGCCAGAAAACGAATGTCAAAGGCTTTGGCGAAGTTCTGGCCCAGATCGTGGCTCGTGCCCGATTGCAACGCTCTTTTGTCTCGCATCATCGCTTCGATGGTATAGGTTCGCAAGGCGCCCGCGAAACGTTCCATGCGGCTCTTTTCGCCCTTGATAACCGGGATGGCGGCATCATTAATGGCGAAATCGGCATATATGTCCAGCATCTGCAGCGTCTCTTCTTCGGCTTCGTCGTGAGTAGCGTGCGCGGTATGCCCTTCTTGCCACAGAAACTCGGACGTGCGCAAGAAGGGACGCGTACGCAGCTCCCAACGTACCACGTTCGCCCACTGATTGATCAGCAGCGGCAAGTCTCGATAGGACTGAATCCAGTCGCTGAAGGCCTCCCCGATCACCGTTTCCGACGTAGGTCTCACGACCAGGGGTTCTTCCAGTTTCTTGCCGCCGGCGTGGGTGACCACTGCCAGTTCCGGGCTGAATCCCTCGACATGCTGCGCTTCTCGCTTGATATAGCTTTCCGGTATCAAGAGCGGAAAATAGGCATTTTGATGGCCGGTCGCCTTGAAGCGTCGGTCCAAGCCGCCTTTGATGCCTTCCCAGATTTCATAGCCATACGGTTTGATAATCACACAACCGCGAACCGGCGACGGTGCAGCCAGGTCGGCACGGTATACGATTTCGTTATACCAGCGCGAAAAATCTTCGCTTTGGGCGGTAACAGCCTGTTCCGACATTTGACTACGTTCCTCTTACATGAATAAGCGAATGGCGTATACGAGACCTTGATCTAGCCTCGCCATGCGCCACCCATTTGGGCCCGGCACGGTGCCAGGTATTATAGTGCCCGGCGCCAGGAATGATAGGCTTCAGCGAGTTGGGACATGGTTGAATCGACGGCAATTGCCCCGCCATCTACTCTTGCTTGGTGTTTTGGGAAGCGTCATTCGTGGCTGGCATAGTCCAGTCACGGGTGCGGTTCTTGGCCAGTTTTTTCATAACTGCGTCGCCAAGATCAATGCCACTGATGCCAGCCAATTGCAAAAGATAAAGCATCACATCCGCCAATTCATCAGCCAAAGCGTCACGGTCGACGCCGGCCTCGCTCCATTGGAAGTGCTCCAGCACTTCGCTCGCTTCCAGCACCAGCGAGATGGCCAGGTTTCGTTGACTCTGCGGTTTCGCGGAGCCTTCGTCATTCCAGCCTTTGCTTTGGACGAAGTCGTACATGGCCTCCGTCAGGGTTTCCAGTTCCATGTTTTAGAGGCTGTCTCCAGTTCCTAATAGGCGTTGGGGCTCGAGCGAGTGAAAGACTGCCAGACGGTACGAATGATGATTTTAATATCGAGCCAGAGTGACCAGCTTTCCACGTAGAGCAGATCAAAGCGCGTCCGATCAGCAATCGAGGTATCTCCGCGGAGGCCTTCGACCTGCGCCAGGCCGGTCATACCGGATTTTTCGCGCAAGCGGGTCATATAATTTGGGATCTGACTGCGGAATCGCTGTACATACATCGGTCGCTCCGGTCGTGGACCGACTAGGCTCATGTGACCCAAGATTACGTTTATCAACTGCGGGATCTCGTCCCAGTTATTGTGACGCATAAAGCGACCGATACGGGTGACACGCGGGTCGTTTTCCACCGTCCACGTTTGTCCGTGTGACTCCGCATCGGAGCGCATCGAGCGAAACTTGATCATGGGAAACGGGCGTTCGTCTTGCCCCATGCGCCATTGCCAATAAAATACCGATCCGCGGGACTCCAGGCGGATCAGGAGCGCTGTCAACAACATGAGCGGCGAAAGAATGATCAAACCCAGCGTTGCGCCAAAAAGATCCAGCGCGCGTTTCAGACTCAGCTTCCAACCGCGCAAGGCGATGTCGCGCACGGTCAGCAGCGGTGTGCCGCCAAGATCATCGACATTGAGATCACCGGCCATATAAGAGAAGAGGTCGGGGAATACCTTAATGTCAACGCGTCCACGCTGACAGAGATTGATTAGCTCAACCAGCTCGCCGCGACGTGGATCGGACAAAGCGACGATTACCTGCTCCACCATGTGTTCGTCGATCAAGCGCGGAATATCCGCGTAATTGCCAATGATAGGGTATCCCAGGATCTCGCCTTGACTACTGCTCGCGCTCACGATGCCGACAATGTCATATCCAAGTGAGGGGCTATTGCGAATTTTTTCGGTGATGTCGTGGGCGATGCGTCCCTCGCCAACAATCAGCAAATTGTCACGAAGGACACCATGCCGACGCAAAAAGACCCATACTCGTCTGTGAATCTCGCGGCCCATGCCAGTGAGCAACATGCTGAAAAACCAGACATAAAACAGCAGGCTGCGTGGATAGATCGCTTCGAAGGCGGTGTTCTGAAGTAGGAATTCCTGGATGCCGCTTGCCAGAAGCGTCCCCAGGGTCACCACGCCAAGGACATTGCGGAACTGATCGATACGACTAGAAGCGCGCTTGAGATGATACAGCTGTGAGAAGTAGAACATTAAAATGATTGTCGCAGCGTGCAAGACGATCGTGGGAACATAGTTGGCAATAGGAGGCTGGTCCTGTGGACGAGCAAAAAACGGTAGACTTTCGCGGGCTTCGTACCCAATTACAAAAGCGATCACAAGCATGGCTACATCGGCGAGGACCAGAGACACGGTGGAAAGCGCCTTTAGATGTTCGTTGTCCCAGCGATAAGATCTAGGCGCTAGCCGGACAGAGTCGGATTGCGGATCTCGTTCCATAAATCGGGTCCCCCTTTCAGCAACAAGGCCGCCAGAATCATCAAGTGCAATGGCCGGTTGGTCGTCTGCCGAAAGTGCTTGCGATAGAAGATCAACATGGCACGCCAAAACTCGAACTGCGCCTTTTTTGATCGGCGGCTCGCAGCCCGTTTCACGTGGGTTACGGTTACAACAGGATAATACCAGATTTTGTAGCCGGCCTGCTTCATGCGGTAGGCCCAATCCAAATCTTCGCCATACATGAAGAAACTTTCATCCAGCAGACCCGCTTTGGCTATTGCCTCATTGCGCACCTGCATATAGGCGCCGACCACGGAATCGACTTCCAGCTCCTGGTTTTCGTCGGCAAAAGTCATGTTATAGCGACCAAAACGCCGATTGTGCGGAAAGAGTTTTGCCAAACCGGAATAATGATAGAAGCTCACCATGGGTGTTGGAAAGCCGCGACGACAGGCTTTGTCCAGGCTACCGTCCAACAGGATCAACTTCGGTCCCGCTGCGCCAATGTCAGGCCTCGAATCCATGAAATGCATCATGCGCAGCAGGGCGTCGACGGGCAATTCTGTGTCCGGATTCAACAGCAAGGCATAACGCGGGGCACTTGCTCTTACATCGCCCTCGGCGTGGAAGCCGAAATGTCGCAATCCGATATTGTTGGCGCGCGGATAGCCGACGTTTTCCACGTTGGCGATAAGCTTTACATCCGGGAATTTATTGCCGACCATGGCCGCGCTGCCATCGGTTGACGCGTTGTCGACGACGACTACACTGTAACTAAAATCGCCTTCGCTGGCATATACAGTCTCGAGGCAGCGCCGCAAATGATCGCGGGTATTCCAGTTGACAATGACGATGCCGATGTCCTGCGCAGTCACATCTAAAGCCACATTCGCTACGTTTACACTAAGGAAAGTCTATCACGGCTTATGAGACGGTACACTTCTTCTACTGCCCTGCCTCACAACTTTGTGGATTGAGACAGTACAGGATAAGGCCCGGATTGTGATAATAAGCGGCCATATTCAGCATCGCTTCGGACCCGGTCCACGTTGGACGCTTGATCTCGGCAAAGCGCGAATACCGGGCATCGAGCAATTCGAGATATGCTCGCTGCTCTTCTATGATTGGGCGCGGGACAATCCATTCCGACCTAAATATGTCGAATGCGCGCGCATCGGAAAAAATCAAATAATCGAAATCTTCGCCTGACGGCAGTTCTTCGGTGTATCCGACAAAGTGCTGATAGTTAGGGTATATCGCCGAATCCAGCGGCACATTGTAAGAGCCGTTGACGAAGAATCGGGCGCCCGCCGGGATATTGTTGTGGATCCAGCGCAACATGACTTGTCGGGTATCCGGCTGGGAGAACATCTTTGTCGCTTGTACCGAAAGCGTCAGGGGCTGCAAGATCAAGAGAAGCAGCAATCCCGGCATGAGTACCCGTGACGACAGCGGAATACGCTCGACCAGACATGCTGCGCCAATTGCCGAAAGAAGCGCCATAAAGGGCAAGATCTGTATCAACTGATGTTCGCTATGCCCGGGCCGTACCGTTCGCAACACCAGGAGAGCATACGCCAGCAACATGACGACGATAAGCGCGACGAAAAGTAACAGTGAGTTCTGTTCGACAAGGCGCGTTTTCGGCCTCTGTTTCCAGGCCGCATAAGCTGAAAGCGCAAAAAACGATATAGCTGGTATGCCTAGCGCATATAATGCCGTATAAGTTAGCAGGTATTTCAATCCGGTCCACTGATCAACGATAAAGTAATTGTGGACTTGTCCAGGCGTCTTGTATTGCTCGACGATCCGAGATACATCGTGCCAGAAATGAGCAAAATCGCGCAGGATGTATGGCGATGCCAGGACAAAGAACAGCGGCATCGCCAGCCAGCCGGCAAGGACAACCGACAGCATGCGCCGGCTACGGAATCGATACAGCAGAACCAGCCCCGCGGGACCCACGATCATTGCGACGGCCGCGCCATTGTAAAAGGTTGACGCTGCCAAGCCGGTAGCAATGCCCGCGAGAAGGTACATCCGTTCGCGCCAGTGGATTCCGCGGCTGTATAACGACGCTGTGCAAGCCCACATCGCCAGCAACATCAAGGCGGTAGCGGGCGTGCTCGGTTTGACGTAGTGCGCATGCACCACCAGCGAATAGGAGCTTGCGACCAGCAGCCCCGCGCACAGAGCCGCGTACTTTCCCGCCACGATTCGCGCAGTTGCGTATGCGCAGGCGACCATCACCAGGCCACCCAGCGCGCTGTAAATTCTAGAGAAGACGTAAAGCGGAAAAGCGGCGTAATTGCGTAGGGTATGCCCGTCGCGGTCGTCCAGCGAAAGGCCTTGCGTAGCGCCTGTCAATTGGTAAAGCACAAAATTCGTGTTGATGACGAGCGATGGATAGTTAAAAAACTCTGGATTCAAGCGCCGCTTCAATGACATCTCTACCGGAATCGCGACATTGTGGAAGGAATCCGGATTTACAGGCAGTTGCTCGTGCACCATGCCATACGGGGCGTAGGATGGGAAATATTCAGGCTCCAGCCAGCCGTATCCGATGCCGACGAAGCGCAATCCCGCCGCAAAGAGCAGCAAAAGCGTCACCGCCGCCCAGTCAATCCGTAACATTTAGCGGCTCCAGCTTAATCTGATAGAAATTCAGCGCAAAAGAGTCCGCGACTCTTCCGGTCGTTTTGCGCGCTCCGTTCCGATTGAAATCAGACGATTGAATAGTTGTGCGCATCATCGTCCTGACTCGGCGGTCGGTAATGTCGCGAGCGGTATCCCGCGCAATGCCGAGCGCATAGCTTCGCGATCATCCCAGGGATGCTCGGTCGTACCAAAGCACATGCTCTGCTCGTGGCCTTTGCCACATGCCATCACCAGGTCGCCGGAGCGCGCCATCTGACAAGCCCGGTAGATCGCTTGGCCGCGGTCGGGTACGCGGATGAAGCTCTGGCCTTCTATACTGCCTTTTGCCCGGCAGCCTTCCGCCATCATCTCCAGGATATCGTCGAGTGATTCCGTGCGCGGGTCCTCGGCTGTTAGAATCGTCATGTCGGCAAGCTCCGCCGCAGTTTCCGCCATGAGCCGCCGCTTTTTCACATCGCGCAATCCGGCGCTGCCAAAGACCGCGATTAAGCGCTTGTCGGGCGGCAGCATTGCTCTGCTCGCTTGCAAAGCCCGGCGCAGCGCGTTGGGCGTATGCGCGAAATCGACCATGGCGATGAAGTCCTGTCTTTCATCTATTCGCTCCATGCGCCCGGAAACCAAATCGACGTCTGCGATCCCAAGGTGAATGTCGGACCAGGATACGCCAAGTTCTCTCGCTACGACAATAGCAGCCAAGGCGTTTGACACGTTGAATTCGCCCGGCAATCGCATCTCAATAGGCTGATCGCGGACGCGAAATGCTGTGGAATCAGGTTGGAAGCTCAGGTCAGCCGCGCGATATTCCGCCGCGGAATGAATACCGTAACTCCGCACGAAGTCGGCCTTGATCGAGCCGAAATAGGCCGCAGAATCGTCATCGGCGTTGATCACCGAGAGCTTGGCGATACCAGGCTTGCGCCTGGATTCGTCCAGCATGCGAAACATGAGGGCTTTAGCATCGCGATAGTGTTCCCAACTGCCATGGTAATCCAGGTGCTCGTGCTTGACGTTGGTCAACACCGCCACATCAATGTCGACGCCATTAAGCCTTCCTTGCGCCAAGCCGTGGCTGGTCATCTCAAGGATGCAATGGGTCACGCCTGCTTCGACCATGCGCGCCAGGTAGGCTTGGATACGCGTCGCGCCCGGCGTTGTGACGTGCAATCCGGTTGATGCCGTTTCCTCGCCAAAGTCGGCGGATATGGTGCTGATGTAACCGGCTCTAATCTTGCTTACGCGCTTGAAAATGCTGTGCAGGAGATGACAGGTGGTGGTTTTGCCGTCGGTGCCAGTGACGCCGATGACGACCAGCTTGCGCGAGGGATAATCATGATAGGCGGCGGCCAGGGGACCGATCACCCCTTGCGCGTCGCGGACTTGAACGTATGGGACGGGCAAGTTCGACAGATCGGCTTCGCCGACGATGGCGGCTGCGCCGGCAGCGATGGCGTGCGGAATGTAGCGGTGGCCATCGGTGGACTGACCCGCTCGCGCGACGAAGATTCCCCCGGGCTGAACATCGGCGCTGGATTCTGTGACTGCGGCGGAAACCCCGATGGACACGTCTCCGCGTGTGGAGATCAGTTGCTGCTCCGATATGGTCACCAGCAGATCCCGCAAAGTTTTCAGCATAGACGTTCCCGCATCCCGCTGTTAATTCGTAATCAGGCCATGTCCTATTTTATGCTGGAATTTCGGAATCTGTTTCTTGTGAAAAAAGCAAACGCGCTGGAGAGCATCCAACGCGCTTGTCACTTGCTTTGAGTTTTGGCCGGCTTAGTTCAAGCTGCGCAACAGACCGCTTAGCTGCGAGCGTACACTGCCATCGACAATACCGCCGGCCCAGCGCACGACCAAGCCACCCAGGATCTCTGGATTGACCGAGTAGTCCACCTCGTCCGCGCCGATTTCGCCCTGGATCTTCTTCTGCTCGGTCGCGGTCAAAGGCATGGCGCTGACAACTTCCACGTTACCGCCGACGCCTTTCACGCCCTCTGGCAGGTCCGCGATGAAGCTGTTAACCAGCGCCTTCTGCTTGGTCTTGGTGATATTTTCGCCCAGGATACGACTGGCAACAGCAACGGAGATATTCAACACCTGCTCGCGCAAGTTGCCCAACTCCGCGTTGCGCGTGGCGACCGCCTCAGTCTGCGCGTCGTACTGTATCTTTGCTGCGATCTGACGCGCATCCTGCTCGACGGTTTGCGCGACATCTTCGCCACGGCCGCGCGCCTCGTCGATCACCTTCTGCGCTTCGGCGCGCGCCTGCGCCAGGATCTTGTCGGCCTCTGTCTCGGCGTTTTCCCGTGCCCGCGCTGCGGCGGCCGCATCTTCCAAACCTTTTGCGATGCGATTGCGCCTTTCGCTAAGCACATTCACCAGCGGCGTGAAGATGAAGCGCGTCAACAGCGTGTAAAGTACGATGAACGCGATGATCTGAATTAACAGAAACCCGGGGTTGATCCCCAAATTCTCAAGTGGATTCATAATCTTCTCCCATTCGTCTCCCGCACCGGCTAATTGAGTACGAAAAGGATAATCAGCGAAACAACCAGGGCGTAGATCGCCACGGCTTCCGCAAAGGCCACGCCGAGGATCATGTTCGTCTGAATGGTCGGCGTGTGATCGGGGTTGCGCCCCATCGCCTGTACTGCGCCACCTACCGCAAGACCAATGCCGATACCACCGCCGGCCGCGCCGATCATTGCCAGACCTGCGCCGATCGCTTTACCCAATAGAATCGTTGCTTGTGCGTCCATTTACTGTTCCTCCAGATTTGCTCAGATGTCCCCGAGAAAGTTGACTAGTGTTCGTCGGCGTGGTCGTCATCGTGGTGATGGCTGACCGTCGCCAGGTTCATGAATATCGCGGTCAACAAGGCGAATACCAAAGCCTGTATGATGCCCACGAAGAATTCCAGGATGAAGAACGGCCAGGGCAAGATCGGCACCAGGAAGCTCATCACGAATAGCAGAATCGACCCGGCAAAGATATTACCGAGCAGACGGAAGCTAAATGAGAGAACCTTGGCGAAGTCACCGATCAGTTCCAGCAAGCCGACTGCCACGTCAATACCGCCCAAGGGCGATTTGAAGAGTGTGCCAAAGGCGAAGAATTTGCCGAGATAGCCGATACCCAGTGCCTTGAAACCGATAACCTGGATCATGGCAAAGGCGATCAAAGCGATCGACAAGGTCATGTTCAGGTCGGTTGAAGGAACTCGTATGAAGGGCAATACAACCCAAGGCACGAGCTTGGCTTCTTCGCTATTGGGCGCCGGATGCAGTGGAACGCCATGATCTTCACCGTCAGCGTGTTCCTCGTCGTCACCGTGGTCATCGCTTTGCTCGTCAGCCGCCCAGGGTACCGGACCTACACCGCTGTAGCAGCCACGATCAGCGCGCGCTTGTTTGGCAGCTAACCGAGCATCCAGTACCTCGTTCTTGGCCGCCAGGACCGAATCCCCGTGACCATCGTCACCTTGCGCGCTTTCACCGTGATCATCGGCCTCTTCGGTAAGATCGCCGCCTTCTTCGTCTCCATGTCCGCCACCGTGCGCTGCTTCAAAGCGTTCCAAAGCGGCTTGCACCACCAGATCTTGCTCGACCGCGAGCGCAGCGGTTTCGGCTTCTGCCATGACTGCGGCATCCGCTGCAGCTTCGTCTTCAGCGCCGATCCAATTGCATTGACCGTTAAGCGCGTATCCGACAACGCTGGGATAAATCTCGAAGCCGTCAGTCGTGACAATCTCGAATTCATTCGCTTCGGCGTCATATTCTTCTTCAAGGTGTGGTTCGATGAAGCCGACGCTGTCGACCCCGGGCACCAGTTCCAGCCAGTTGGAGATCAAGACGATTAAGAAAATCGTCATGAACATATTGAAGATCACGCGGAAGTGTCTGCCACCGGCTATGCCGCCGACAAAACCCATCAAGCCCTCGAACAAGGCTTCAAACATATTGTAGAAGCCGCCGGGCGGTACTTCGGTGCCGCTCTTGGGCCGACGCCGAGTGATGTAAGCCGCGAACAGGATGAGGATGATCCACACCAGTATCGAACCCATGAAGGTATTCGTCAGGCGAATATCCAAAAAGGGTAGATCGTAGCCAGCGGGATACATCTCTCCCGGTAGTTGAATGACCGGAATGACAGGTGGAACTCGGAGCGCGACAAAAACACCAGCCAGGAACATGAGCAAGGCGATGAACCGGCGTTTCCCGTTCCAAAAACTATTCACTTATATCTTCCTCCTTCTGTACTGAGCTTCCATGTAGCTGTTTCGCTTTGTACCGTGTATAGAAAAAGATCGCTGCGATACTGATGGGAACGCTCACCAGCAACATGATAAGCATCATGGCGGGACGCGTCCCGAGAAACTCGTCCAAGCCCCAGCCAAGCAACATCGTTCCCAGAATGACCAGCAGGATTAAGCATCCTACCTGCCCCACTACCCCCGCCACCAAGCCATAGGTGGACAAAGGATTGTTATTACTTTTCACGGTTCACGGGTCTTGTCATCGGCCGCACGCCGGCAGTGAAAAAAACTGCCGCGCCCACACAACATAATGAGTCTCCCGCTCTCCCAAGCATTGACGAATTCATCAAAAAGCGCGAACCAAGCGCCGAAATCTATTGCCCAGCTTAGTTCGAGAATTTTATCACAAACGATTTTCCATTGCCATAACGATTATAAGCCGCTCGCGCCCAGCGCCGCCCAGTTATAAATCGGCGTGACCGCAATCGTGCCCAACAAGATGACAATGCTCGCGGTGATACCCAAAGCCCAACCGTAAGAGCGCGGGATGCCAACGGGTACCTCGTCATCAGGTCCTACATCGACGTACATCACTTTGATAACAACCAGGTAGTAATAAAGCGCGATGATGGCATTAACCACCGCGATCAGGGCCAACCCGACCAGATTGGCGCTTACCGCCGCCTGGAACAAGAAGAACTTGCCAAAAAAGCCGGCAGCCGGTGGAATGCCGCCCAGCGACAGCAATCCGATCGTGATGAAGAGCGCCAGCCAGGGACTGCGCCGGTTCAAACCAGCCAGATCTTTGATGTCTTCTTTGCCCGTCGCCGCTATGAAAAGAATAACGCCGCCAAACACCAGTAAATTGGTAAAGATATACATGAACATATAGAAGGAGACTGAGGCAACTGCCAGGCTGTCATCCATGCCTTGCAAAGCCGCTACGCCTATCAAGGTATAGCCGGCCTGGGCAATGGACGAATATGCCAGCAGGCGCTTGATATTGCTCTGACGCAGGGCGACTACGTTGCCTAGTGTCATGCTCACGATCGCGATCACGACCAGCAGGTTGACCCAAAAATCTTGAATGACAATGCCGGCTATCGCCAATTCGGGCGGAAAAACTGCCGTCATAAAACGGACCAGCAACGCAAAGCTGGCCGCCTTGCTCGAGACACTGACAAAGGCGGTGACCGGTGTGGGAGCGCCTTCGTAAACATCGGGCGTCCAAAAGTGGAAGGGAACGGCGCTGAGCTTGAAGCCAAAACCAACCACCACCATGACCAAAGCCGCCATGACCGCGACCAAACCGTGGTCGAATCCGCTACTCATAGCGACCGCGATGCCGTTCAGATTGGTCGTGCCAGCGAAGCCATAAAGCAAGCTGAAACCGAATAGCATGATCGCGGAGGCAAAAGATCCATATAGGAAATACTTCATGCCACCTTCGGCAGAGCGCAGATCGCCTCGGCGGAAGCTCGCCAGCATATAAAGCGGGATTGACAGGGTCTCCAGCGCAACAAAGACCAGGATCAGGTCACTCGCGCTGGACATCATCACGCCGCCAAGCGTGGCGACGATGACAATCAAATAGAATTCGCCTTTGTCGCCGACGCCTTTGTCGCCCATCGCCATCAAGCAGGTGACCGCGCCCGATAGCAAAAGCATCACTTTGAATATCTGCGAAAGCGGATCGTAATTGACCATCCCGCCCCAAAGCAGGACGCCGTTTTCAAATTGCGCGGGGTCGGGAACCCAGATCAAGGGCACCAACGCCAATAGCGCCATGCCAACAGCCGAGACAAATACCACATTGCGACGGGTAGCTAGAGAACCGTAGATATCGGCGAAGAGCACGACCACCGCAAGCGTGGTCAAGCCAACTTCCGGCAAGACCGACGGCAACTGTGCCCAGAGATCAAATGCTTCCATCTAGCCACCTCCCAAGAGGGCGATAAGCGGTCGAATGCCGGATTCAATCATCGGAGCCATGATCGGCGGGTATAATCCCAGAATAATGAGAGGCGCGCCCAGAATGATGAGTACGATACGATCGGTCGCCGCGATATCGCCGACATCGTGGAAACGCTCGGCGTCAAACTCGCCGAAGAAGACTTGCCCGGCCACTCGTAGAACGTAGGCTGCGGTGATCACAATGCCCAACGCGGCCAAGATCACAATGACACTGTAATAATTGCTAAGTTGAAAACTGCCAAGCTGTAAGGTGATTTGCTCGGACGCCGCCCACATCCCCTGGAAAATGGGGAATTCGGCAATAAAGCCACTAAGACCGGGCATACCCATGCTAGCCAAACCGCCGATAACAAAGGCAACACCCACCCAGGGCATCACTCTCATAAAGCCGCCCAGGCTGGGAATATCGCGGGTATGCGCGCGATCATAAACCATGCCTACTACACCGAAGAAAAGCGCTGTCATCGCGCCATGGCTGAACATCTGGATACCAGCCCCGGTCATGCCGGTCAGGTTCATTGTCGCCCAGCCCATGCTCACCAAGCCCATGTGACTGACCGATGAAAAGCCGATGACATACTTGAAATCGCGTTGCCGAAAGGCGATCAGCGCGCCATAAACGACGTTGATCAGCGTCAGGAAAACGATCCAGGGCAAGTGCGTCTGCGCGCCGTCTGGCAGCAACTGCACGCCTGCGCGCAAGGCGGCGAACGCGCCTACTTTCATTAGGACACCTGCATGAATCATCGAGACCGCTGTGGGTGCCGCGACGTGACCATCGGGCGACCAATTGTGGAAGGGGAAGACACCTGCCAAAACGCCAAAACCAATGAACATGAAGGGGAACCAGAAGCGCGCGAAAGTCAAGCCTTCTATGCCCAGAACGTCTATTGCATAAGCGCCGTTTTCGGCCGCAAGGGTCAACTGCACAATGCTCCAGCTGTAGGGCGCGCTGTCGGCGGGTAAAATGCCGCTGGCCACGGCCGCTTGAAACACTTCCGCGCCACTGCCGGAGAAAAACGCGCCAGCAGCGAAATACATCGCGACCGCGCCAACCAGCGCAAATACCGAACCAACCAGGATATACAGGGTCAATTTCATCGCGGCGTATTCGCGCAGCTTGACCCAACCCCAGCCCGCAATTAGCAAAAACATTGGAAAGATCGACAGTTCGTAAAAGAAGAAGAGCATAAAGAGATCTACGGCGATGAAGACACCATAGACGCCGGCGACCAGGAACATAAAGAAGGCCATGAATTCGCGCAGGCGGTCTTCGATATTCCAGGAGATCAAGACGCCAGCCACCGCGACCATGCCGGTGAGCAATACCATCGGCGCCGAAACGCCGTCAACACCCACGTGATAGGCGATGCCCAGTGACTCCACCCAAACGATGCGCTGCTGAAAGGCCAGCGATTCAGCGAACATTTTCGCGCCGCTGAGATCGCCACCCGCCGCCAGCAGCGTCATTTGCTGGTCGATCAAGCCGCCAGCTTGCTTGACATAGTTGTCGTAACCGAAGAATACCGCGAGGGATAAGGCCAGCACTGCCGAAGCGGCCGTAATCGCCACGCCACGGACCAGATCGCGATTGTTCCTGTCAAGAAATAGAATGACAACGCCGGCGATGATGGGAATGAAGATGATCGCCGTGAGTACCGAAAAGCCCGTTACATCCATTATGTCATTCCTAGCCAGTTATTCCGGCGAACAAGGTCGTGACAGTCGCGTTAATCGTCGGCAAGATCCAGTTGGGATAAACACCGGTTAGCAACATCAAGAACATCAGCGGTACCATGGCCAGCAATTCAGCCGGGGTCAGTTCCAGGTTGTAATCCCGCCAGCGCAAGTTGAAGGGCCCGTGCAGAACTGCGCGGATTCCCTTGAGAATGTAGCCGCCGGTGAAAAGCAAGCCGAGCATAGCGATGGCCGTCAGTCCGGTGAAGACGGGCCAGGACCCGCGCACGATCAGGAATTCGCTAACGAAACCATTTAGACCAGGTAAACCGAGGCTGGCAAAACTTGTGAAGAGCAATATCGCGCCCATTACCGGCGCCTTCACCCAAAGGCCGCCGTAATCGGATAGGTCGCGTGTATGCGTCTTGTGGTAAAGCGCGCCCGCGAGCAAGAACATGCCAGCCGAGCTCAAGCCGTGATTGAACATCTGAAGGACGGTCCCGTTGGTGGCGATGATGGCGGTCTGCACGTCCGCGCTTGATTGCGCACCGCTCCATATCTGGGCGTAAATCTGCGCCATAACCGCGATGCCGATACCGACAAAACCCATGTGGTTGACAGAACTGTAAGCCACGAGCCGCTTGATGTCATTCTGCCCAAAGGCGGCAATGGCGCCTAATACAATGCCGACCACCGACAATATCGCGAACAGCGTTGCTACGTTGACGCCGATCAGAACAACCTCAGTCAACCAGACATCGGGGAACAAGGGAATCACCAACCGGATGAATCCGTAGGCTCCCAGCTTCAGCATGATGCCCGCCAGCAGCATTGAGCCGGCGGTCGGCGCTTCGCCGTGGGCGTCAGGGAGCCAGGTATGGAAGGGCCAGATCGGTATTTTGATGCTGAACGCTACGAAGAAACCGGCGAATGCCAGCGCCTTTACCGTACTGACGTCGATGCCAAATAGCGCTTCTCCCTGGCGAAATAGCGGCCAAGTCTCGATCAACTCGGCCATGCTGTAGGTGCCAGCCGACCAGCCGATGAGTTGCGTAGCCAGAAGCATCCCCAAGGTGCCGCCAAATGAGTAGATCATGAACTTGGTAGAGGCGTAAAAGCGGCCGCTGTACTTGATGCCCGATTTTGGCAGGCTGCCCCATTGATTGATCAGGAAGTACATCGGGACCAGAGTCAGTTCATAAAAGAGGAAGAAGACCATCAGGTCCATCGCCGCGAAGACGCCCATACTGCCGGTTTCGAAGAGAAGCAACAGCGCCATGTGCATGTTACTGCGGTCTTCCACGTTCCAGCTTGCCAGAATCGCCAGCGGCGTCAAGATACCAGTCAGCAAAACCATCACAACGCTGATGCCGTCAATGCCCAGCGTCCAGCGCGCGCCAAGCGCGGTAAACCACTCAACATCTTGCGCGACGATGTATTGATCTTGGCCGATTGCTGGCGCCGCCGCTTGATAATCAAAAAAGACCGTGATCGAGAGGATTGCCAGCAATATCGAGAATATCAACGCGGTCCAGCGACCGACTGACTTGCTTGGTCCCAGTTGGGCCATCGCCGCGACGACGAAGGCTGCCAACGCCGGACCGAAGATCAGCACAGAGAGCGCGTCAATCCCAAAAATCTGTATCATAGATGCAACTCCCTATTGCGCCACGATGATCGCGCCCGACGAGAGTACCAGGACGATTCCGATTAGAACCGCCGCTACCAGCACCAGCAGCATATACTGCTGGACACGGCCGGTTTGCATACGCCGCAACCAGCCGCCAAAGTTAAAGATCGCGATCGGGATGCCATCGCCTACGCCGTCGATCAGCCACAGGTTCAAGACTTTGACCAGATCGCCCAGCCAGGTGAAAATGCGCCCGAATATGTGCAAAAAGGTATCGATGATGCCTTTGTCCAGGAAAGCGATGACCTGTACACCCAGCCACTGCGAGGGCTTAACGAATACCTTTTCGTACAGGTCGTCGAGATAATAGCGATTCTTCAAGACAGGATGCATGGTACCAAGTAACGACTCCATGGGATCCGCCTGCCCCGCTGTGAGAGGTTTGCGCCAGTACATCAACCAGCCCAACCACAAACCCAGAAGCGCGACAACAAAAGATGTCGCGACTGGAATGACGTTGAAAGGCGGCGCCTGCGGGTGGTAGTCCGGCAAGCTGGCGTAGGCAGCGGTCGCTTCCGGCAGCGGCAACGCCTCAATAATCAAATGATGGAACGCACTGGTCTCGGGCGAGAATATCGGTCCTAGTACCGGGAAATCGGTCGGTACGCCGACAAAGCCAGCGGCGACAGCGAAAACGGCCAGGATCAGCAAAGGAAGCGTCATTGTAAAGCTGACGATCCCCTGCCCAAGGTTGGCGTGTTTCGCCACTTCAGTACGCGCCTCGCCACCAAAAGTCAAAGAAATCTGCCGCATGGTATAAAAGGCAGTCATGAAGGCGGCGACCGCAAGCAAGACAAAGACCAGTCCATGCGCTCCGCTGCCGTATTGTTCAACGCCAAGCCAGGCATCCGCCAGGATTTCATCTTTCGACCAGAAGCCGGCGGTAATAATCGGCAAACCCGAAAGCGACAAGCCGCCTATCAAGAATGTCCAGAAAGTCACAGGCATGGTCTTGCGCAGGCCACCCATGTTAAACATGTCTTGCGGATCGAAATGATGATCGTGCCCGTGATCGTCGTGACCTTGCTCATGCACGTGGTGTTCGCCGTGCTCCATGCCGTGGATGACCGAACCTGCCGCCATGAATAGCAGCGCTTTGAAGAAGCCGTGTGTGATCAAATGGAAGGCGGCCGCGACATAAGCGCCGATGCCTAGCGCGGCCATCATGAATCCGAGTTGTGATATCGTCGAGTATGCCAACACGGCTTTGACATCGCTCTGCGCGACAGCCATGGTCGCTGCCAGGAGCGCGGTGAAGGCGCCGACCACCGCCATAAATGCCAGCGGCTCGGTCAAGATGCCGTGATGTGGATCGCCACCGGCGGCAAAAAGTGGATAGAGACGAATCAGGGAAAAGATGCCGGCGGAAACCATGGCCGCCGCGTGAATCATGGCGCTTACCGGCGTGGGTCCTTCCATGGCATCGGGCAGCCAAACGTGCAGAGGGAACTGCGCGGATTTGCCGACAGTGCCAATGATGAGGAAGATGCCGATGATGCTCGCCGCGCTGACGGTCCATCCGCCAAAGATAATCGGAGTGGTCGTCGCCAGTAAATCGAGCATGTCCGGGTTGTACATGATATCGCGGAAGCTCAAGGTGCCGGCGACACTATAGAGATAGGCGATGCCGAGCAGCATGATGACATCGGCGATACGTGTCGTTGTAAAGGCTTTGATAGCTGCTTTGTAGGCGCTTTCTTTCTCGAACCAGAAGCCGATCAGCAGATAGGAGCAGACGCCCATGATCTCCCAGCCGACAAAGAGCAGCAGAACGTTGTCCGCCACAACCAGCGTCAGCATGGCGCCGGCAAAGAGCGAGATCAAGGCGAAGAAACGCGCTTGTCGCGGATCGTGCGCCATGTAGCCAATGGAATAAATGAAAATCATCAATACAGCGATTGGGACCATGACCAGCATGATGACAGTCGCCGGGTCGATGAGCACACCCATAAAGAATGAGGTTTCGCCGGTGTCCATCCAGGCGATGCTGCTGCCTAGGACTTCCTGACCAATGTGATGCAACTGAGACGCGTCCAAAAGCACTCGCCAACTGATCAGCAGCGCGAAGACGACGCCTGCCATACCGATGGCGACACTGATGACACGGCTGTACTTGTGCACGACCGGCACCTGCATCCCATCATAATCGGGATGATGACCGCCATATTCGTGGTGGTCCGTGGCCGACACCAACTTGGAGCGGTTGGTCAAAAGCGTGATGATCAGGAACGCCAACAAGGGACCCGCCGGGATCAGCCAGGGCAAGAGATTCGCGTCGTTGAGGAAATCCATCGCGGTCCTTATCCTTTCAGCGTGTCCGCTTCTTCCGGTATGACCGACCGCCGATTGCGATAAACGGTGATAATAATCGCCAAACCGACAGCCGCTTCCGCAGCAGCGATGATAAGAACAAAAGCAGTAAAAGCGTAACCACTAAGCAGGAGGTGTGTACCCGTTTCGCTATAGCGCCAAAACGCGACCAAATTGATATTGACGGCGTTCAGCATCAGTTCGATGCCCATCAGGATCGCCACGGCATTGCGCCGAGACAGTACGCCAAAAACGCCGATGCAAAATAGCGCCGCGGCAACCGCCAGATACATCCAAAGAGGTACCATGCGTCCCTACCCCCTAGCTTTCTTCATCGCGGGCGATGAAGATCGCGCCGATCATAGCTGCCGTCAACAAAACTGATGCCAGCAAGAATGGCACCACGTAGCCATTGCCTTCGACCAGCGCGACGCCCAAATCCCGCGTGGTCATCACTACGGTCGGCGCCATCTCCGACGAATAGTCGCCGAAGATCGGCACGGTAATGCCGAAGAGCAGCACCAGGAAAAGCACCAGCGAGGCAACGAAGCTTGGCACTGTGCGAATATAGCGTTCGTTGATACGGGTGACGCTGCGCGTCAACATGACGGCGAAGGTGATCAGGATGGCGATGGCGCCGATGTACACCAGCACCTGCACCGCCGCCAGAAAGGGCGCGCTCAGCAATACGAAATAACCTGCCACCCCAAACAAGCTGACCATCAACCAGATCGTGCCTTGAAACAGGTTGCGGGTCGTGACCACGCCAATGCCGCCGCCCAATGTCAAAATTGTGAAAACGAAAAAGCCGATGGTAACCGCGTTCAATTCCATCTTCTGCGTCTCCCTAGTCCCCGGCCCCACTCGCCGCCCGCGCCAGCGCCTGCTGGTCCGCCTGAGATTCGCGGCGCGCTTCTTGCCCGCGCTTGCGCAAGATGCCAAGCAAATATACAGCCATCGCCAGGTTGATCAACAACATGACTATCGTCGTGGGCAAGAGGTCCACAAAACTTGCGGACAGCATATCGCGCGGGGCGAAGCCCAACTCTTGCAGGATCTTCAGCGCTGCAGAAAGAAAAATTAAATTCGCAATGGAAAGCGGCACCAGGAATTTCCAGTTGAATGCCATGATTTGATCGATTCGCAGACGCGGGACCGTGTTGCGCAGCCAGAGCGTGGTCAGATAGATGATCGTGCCTTTGAGACCCAGCCAGGCGAAGGCGATCAGCGGCGATTCGTAATAGAGCGGTCCCATCCAGCCACCGAAGAAGAGCAACGCCATTAAGATGCCGTTGGTGAAGACATGCAAGAATTCGGCAGCGAAGAACATGCCGAATTTCATACCCGAGTATTCGATATTGAAGCCCGCCACCAATTCCGATTCGGCTTCGATCAGGTCGAAGGGCGCGCGACCGGTTTCCGCTTGAGACGAAACGTAGAAAATAGCAAAGGCCAAAGGCGAAAGCACGACGAACCACATGCCCGTTTGCGCGTTGACGATATCGACCATGCTCATGCTGCCCGCCAGCATCACCGGCACCAGCAAGGCAAATACCAGCGGCACTTCATAGCTCACCAGAAGCGCGACCACGCGAAAGGCGCCCAATAAGGCGTACTTGTTATTGCTGGCCCAGCCGGCCGTCATGATCGCAAGCGTGCCGAGCGAAGCCACCGCCACGAAATACAAAGCGCCGATCTCTAAATCGACGCCGAAATGAAAAGGCGTGAAGGGCACGATGACCCAGATAAGAACGACGGATGCGAATGAAACCAAAGGCGCGGCATTAAACAGGACACGATCGGCGGACGTCGGTGTGATGTCTTCCTTGCCGAGCAGCTTGAGCAAATCGGCAAAGGTCTGCATCAAACCGATGGGCCCAACTCGGTTGGGGCCAATTCGATCTTGGATCCTGGCGGCAACCTTGCGTTCCACCCAGATCAATATGATGACGGTTAAGAGTGGTACGCCGCTCACCAGCAGAACGCCGACCAGAAGGGAGACGAACTGCGCCAATCCGGCATCGGCGCCCGATCCCACCATCAATTTGCACAAACCGGTGCATATTTCGTCCATAGTCGTCTCCGGCAAGCGTCCGCCCGAGCTTACTTCCAGTCCAGGGCGTTTTTCTTCCAAGCGTAGAAAAGTGCGTCCGTCAGCAGGAAGATGAACAAGAAGCCCGCCACAAATCCAAACAGGCTCATCTTGTTATAGGCGACTGCCCAAGGGAACAAGAAAACCATTTCCACATCAAAAACCAGAAAAATCAGGCCGTAAATGTAATACTGGACGCGAAACTGCACCCAGGTATCGCCGATGGTTTCCACTCCGCATTCATAAGTGGAACTCTTCAGCACGTTGGGCTTACGTGGGCGGAGTAGCCATGCGATCACGATCGGCAAAGCCGGGAACACCGGCGCTATCACCGCGAACAAACCGACAAAAGCCCATTCGTTCAGTACATTCATCGGAGCAACACCCTCGAACTGGCTAAGTCAGACGCCGAAGCGCCAATCCAATGCGGCACAAGCCAACGCAACTCGGAATGCGATTGCGCCATTTATCACAAACTCAGCTAGTATATCATCAGCAGTTTGCAAGTGCAACGGAATGTTGGAGACCAAACTTGGGGATTTTATCACGACGTTTTATGAATACCAGCGCCACCGCTGGCGACCGTCGAGCGCGGCTATGGCGCTCTCCTTCGGTTTTGCCCTTGGCGTCCTCTTGCGGCAAATTCGGTCTATGATTTGCACATGAGCTAACCCAAAATAACGACATGAGCGAAGACCCTGTCGCGCTTACCGTCGTGCGCCCCGATTCCCGTGAATGGGACCAGTTTGTGCGCAGCCAGGCGCGGGCACATCTCTTGCAGTTAGCAGCCTGGGGTACGCTAAAGTCAGATTTCGGCTGGGACGCGCAAATAGTCGCGCTTTCAGATGAAAACGGGATCGTGGCGGGAGCGTCGGTCCTGCTCAAGCGCTTGCCACTCGGTTCAGGCAAAATGGCATACCTGCCCCGCGGTCCATACGTGACAGACGAAGAGCACTATCCATTGCTCTGGGAGGCGATCCGTTCGCAGACGGGCGCGGCGTTCCTCAAGGTGGAAGCCGGACATTTTCGAGAGCGACCCACGCCAGATTTTTTCGCCATGGGTTTCGTGCCCAGCCCACAGTCGATCCAGCCTGATAACACTATCCAGGTCGACATCAGTGACGATAACGAATTCATTCTAAAACGGATGAATCAAGGGACTCGGCGCAAGATCCGCAAAAGCCTTAAAGCAAGCATAAACTACATTGAGGGTTCGCGGACCGATCTCGATGACTTTAACCGATTGATGCAGATGACGGGCGAACGCAATGACTTCGGTGTACATAGCGCCGAGTATTATGAGCGAGTCTTTGACCTGTTCGTTCCGGAGAATGGCGCGCTGCTGATAGCCAGGCACGACGACAAGCCACTCGGCGCTATTATGATCTTCGCTGTCGGATCAACCTCCTGGTATTTCTACGGCGCGTCGTCGCGCGAGAACAGCAAGCTATACGCCAGCTATGGCTTGCAGTGGCAGGCGATACAGTGGGCAAAAGCGCGCGGCTGCGTCTGTTACGATCTGTGGGGCATACCCGACCACGATCATGAGACGCTGGAAGCTCAGTTCAAAGATCGTTCAGATGGACTGTGGGGCGTGTACGGTTTCAAGCGCGGTTGGGGCGGGCAAATCAGTCGTTCGTCCGGAACTTGGGATTTGGCCTACAATCCGCTTGTATACCGCGCTTACCAAACGGCCCTCAAGCTTAGCGGCTAGCCCCTGGCGTGGCCGGAAAGGATTCCGCTATTCTCGCGGTTTCAGAAATCGTCGATCGCGACCAATGGAATAGTCGCTTGATGCAGCTGCCGGCGGCGCATATTCTGCAGAGTTGGGATTGGGGCGAATTCAAGCGGGAGACCGTTGGCTGGCAACCGTCGCGCTTGGCATTCGAGCGCGATGGCGTTCTGGTTGCAATGGCGAGCGTAGGCATGCGCCGTGTGGGTCCCTTCAAGGTCCTGTATGTCAGCAAAGGACCGGTGCTCGACACCTGCGACGATCTCTTATTTCTTGAAGTGCTTGAATTGCTTGAGTCCCGCGCGAGGGCTATGGGAGCAATCTGGCTTAAGATCGATCCGGATGTCGTATTGGCGACCGGTATACCCGACGAAGAAGACGACAGGGCCGTCGAGTCCGGGCACCGCATCAGTGCGCAACTGAAAAACCGCGGATGGCGCTTCTCGAACTCGCAGGTGCAATTCCGCAATACAATTGCTGTCGATCTCGGACGGACCGAAAACGAAATCTTGATGGCGATGAGCGGCAATACGCGTCGCAAGATCCGCATAGCCGAGAAAAAAGGCGTGCTGGTTCGTAACGCATGCGATGATGATCTTCCGATTTTGTACGACCTTTATCGCACGACCGCCGCACGCGACGGATTCTTGATCCGAAGCTTTGACTATTACAGGCGCGCCTGGCAGGCCTTTATGCAAGCCGGGTTGGCTCATGCGCTGATCGCCGAATATGAAAGCGTGCCGATCGCCCACGTCATCCTTTTTCACTTCGGCAAGACTTGCTGGTATTTCTACGGCGCATCCGGCAACCAAGAACGGCAGCGGATGCCGAACTATATGTTACAATGGGAATCGATAAAATGGGCCAAGGCACAGGGCTACGCGGTTTACGATCTGTGGGGCGCGCCAGATGTGTTCGACGAAAGCGACGGCATGTGGGGTGTTTACCAGTTTAAGCGTGGCTTCCGGGGCAGGGTTGTTCGTCATATCGGCGCCTGGGATTATGCGCCGCGACCTTGGTTATATGGGGCCTACACCAAGCTGGCGCCGCGCCTGCTGCGTTTCTTGAGAACTTAGGAGAATTATTGTGGACGAGCGGACATTCGTGGGGCAATTCGAGACAGAGGGCTATGTTGTGGCGCCGGCGCTTTTTGGCCGTGACGAAGTCGAAACTATCAAAGCGCATTTCATGGCGCTGGATGGTCAAGGACACGGCTTCGATGGCGACAACGCGACGCTGCTTGGCGACGCCGATCCGCTGAAAGCGTTTCCGCGAATGATACATATGCATCGCTTCGACAAATTATCGCTCGATTGGCTGCTTGATGACCGCTTGCGCCGCTGGACAACTGCCCTGCTGGGCCGAGAGCCGTTTGCCGCGCAAACCATGTTTTATTTCAAACCGCCCGGGGCGCGCGGTCAGGCTTTGCACCAGGATCAGCATGCGCTGCGCGTACGCCCCGGCACCTGTCTGGCGGCCTGGATGGCCGTCGATGACTGCGTAGAAGAAAACGGCTGCATGCAGATCGTGCGGGGTACGCAAGACTTGCCACAGTTATGCATGATCGATGCCGATTTGTCACAGAGTTTCAGCTCCAGGCAGGTGCCGATTCCACCCGGCAGCCAGCCGGTACCCGTCATTATGGGCGCGGGCGATGTCCTGTTTTTCAATGGCCAAGTCATTCACGGCAGCTATCCAAACAGGACCGCGAACCGTTTCCGCCGCGCTTTGATCGCGCATTATGTCGTTGGCGAAGCGGAAAAGGTGTCGGAGTTTTATCATCCCCTCTTGAATTTCGACGGGCAAGTCGTCGAGATGAACATGAGCGAGCAAGGCGGTCCCTGCGGCATCTTTGTTGATGACGCCACAGGGTCGATTGAATTGATCTCGACTTGATTTGAGTTCCTGTCGAGTCAATCCATAAGGTCAATTGGCAGGTCAAAGGTCTTTTCGCCCACCAGAAAACTGCCATCGGCGCTGGCGCTGATGGCTCGTACATCCAGGCTCCAGCCAGGCAGACTTTCAGGCACACTTAACTCGAAGGTCGTCACACCGTCCGCGTTTGTGCGCAGCGACGGATTCCAGTAGCTTGTCTCGACAATAGTATCGTGCACTTCAAGGACATCCATATCAGGAGGCGCGCCGCCGCAGGGACCACAGCAAGCCCGGAAGCGCAAGGCGCCCGGTTCGCCCTCCCCGCTGTTTACCAGGGAGGACGAGGTCGTAACAGACAGCTGCTGCCGACCATAGAAGGCGTCCATCAGCGACGTGCTGATCTTCAACTGTTGGGACAACGCGGCCAGGTCGACCAATGCGACGCTCACTTCCGCCGCGACGGGATCGCCCTTGTAGTCGGTCACGCGCAATTCATATGTCGCTTTCCCTGGTGGCGAGAGTGATTGTCCCACCTTGCCAATGTCGATGTTGAGCGACTTCCTCTCCGGTTCAACACGTAACTCGGTAATACCCATCTGATAAGCGGCCAGGGGATGATGCCCGTCCGCCGATGTAGCGTTGACGATGAAGGCGCTTATGTAGATATTAGGGACATGCTCCGGCAAAATCTCGAATTCATAGGTCAGCGAGTTGTTTGGTAGTGTGATCAAATCTTGGCTGACGACGTTTCCACGTTCGATTGTGACCAATGCTTGCGCTTCGCCAGCAAAGGGCGAGTTGATCTGAAGATTGGCGCGCTCGCCCACTTTGAATCGGGTCTTTTCTCCAATCAGGCGGATAGTGTCTATTTCTTCGAAGCCCTGGTCGTCAACTGATGGGCCAGAGTCGTGGCTCGAGCTGGAAGCGCGCGTTTCCATTTCAAGCTCGGAGCTATTGCCCCGAGACGAGAGCTTCTGATACTTGGCGATGGTAAAGCTTGGGTCAGCGCCGCCGATATAGCGGGGATCGCCTGATTTATCGTCGGCAGGACGATAGACTCGAATAGCGTAGGTACCAAAATCCCGGTAGCCACCAAAATCGAATACCCCGTGAAAGCTGCCAAATTCGTTTAATTCGAGTTCTTGCTCCTTAACAATTCTGTAGCTCGCGTCGCGAAGGCCAACTGTAACCGTCTTGAAATCGGGCAAGGTGTAGCTCATATCATCTTTGCTGCGCACGGTGCCATGGAAATATACCCTCTGCCCGGCTAAGTAGACCTGACGATCGGTATAGACATGAACCTGAAAAAGTGGCGAGTCCTCGATATAGGGCTGGCCTTCTGGTCGTATGTTTGTGTCCCAATTTGTGTAGCCCAAGGCAAAGTGCTTTTCAGTTTTGAGAATGGCGAGAAATTCTCTACTTGTTGCAGCGACTTCGAGCTTAAGGACGCCGTTTTCGTCGGTCACGCCGTTGGCCTGCAGAGCCGCGTCCTCGCCGTAGATCTCGATCCTCTCCCCGGCGATTGCTTGGCCGGAGTTGACACCAATTGCCCAGACCAGCATTTGCCCGCCGCCCCGCTTAAGGGTGAGCGTGGCGGTCGCGACATTCAAGAAATACTTCGTCCGGTAGGTGGATTGAGAACTAGCAAAACTGTGCTCAAAATCGGGTGTGGAAAACTGCAGGAAATAGACGCCGGGCCGCAGCTTCTCCCCAGAGGCGTCAGTAACATCAATCGCGGTTTGCTTTAAAATGCCATCTGCGTCGCGAGCGCCAGACCCAGAACCGAATATATAAGGAACGGTATCCTCGGTGGCGCTTCCATCAATATGCATTCGCTTAAGGAATTGATCCGCCTTTGGCGCAAAGGTGTTGACTGGATCCCAAGACCAATTAGCAAACAGGTTGGCAGCGAAGTCGTCTATCGGAACGTGATACAGAGAAAGCTCTTCTTGAGCGTTTTCGCCATGATAGGCATAAACAGTCGTGGTGGGAGCACAGGCATTGTAAAAGCCCATAAAGCCAGGCACGTTCAATCCCGTTATGGACGCGATCTCCGCCGTATTGGATTGATCCTCGGCATTGCTCTGATCGGCGATTTTCTCCAGCCCCAGCGCGGCATTCAGCGCTCCTAAGACCTGCGGCGATTGAGATTCGCAGCCGGCGTCACGAATTCCAATGACGGCAGCCGGCGCATTTTGTGCGGAAAGCTGAGGAATCGCCAGCAACAACAAAGTTGAGATCAAAAATAAGACTGCAAACGAACGACGCTTCATGAAGAACCTCTCCTATTGATAAATTTGTATAAGCCTGAGACTTGCTCACATTATCAAGGAGAGCCGTTCGCTTGAATTATACGCTTCCTTGACGGATGACCTACGCAAAACCTACGCTGAGTCAGGGGGTAGTGGCACTGAGGAAGGCCGCCTTGGCAAGCTCAACCACGTCTCCTGCGGAAAACAACTTACGAAATTCGTCAAAGGAAAACCGCAGTTCGTGATCGCTCAACTCATTTGAAAGGAAGACACGTTCGCCGTAGTCACAGAATTCTTGCAGCACCCAGTCGTAGCGGTAATATGCCAGTCCGAACTTGTCTACCTCACGATCGCCGTAGCCTTCCATAAATGCGGACACAGCATCATTCGGATGGCCGTCGATAAGAAAGAACATCAGGTCGCGTTCCTTGGGCGCGAGTACAACCTCGTCCCAATCGACAATGTGAATGGCACCCGCATCGTCCACCATGATGTTCGCCGGATGTATGTCGGCGTGGCAGATTACCCGTTTGTGACCTTGCGCTTCCAGGTGCGACCCCAGGGACAAGTAGCGTTCACTCGCCTGGTCAATCTCCGAAATTTTGCGGCGCCAGAGCTTCGCCATTTTCGCTGCAATCACATGGGGCTGGTCCGTTCGAGATATCGCACGATCTACTTTTTCCAGTCTGCTCATCCAGCGCCTGCCGAACTGTTCTCGAGGCAAAAGCGTTTTGAGATCCTCGCCAAAGCTTGTGCGGTGAATGGCGCGCATGATCGCCCCCCACGCGCGCCATTGCCGCAGGCTGAGCGTCTTGCCCCACTTGGACTCGCCATCAATCCAGGGATAGAGGATGAGGCTGTATTCGCCGAGTTCAGCGAAAAGCTCGCCCGACGATGTCACCACTGGCGCGACCACACTGTCGATACCCTTCTCGCGCAAATATTGAGGAACGGTCAATGAGGCCAGATTGGGTAAGCCCTTGCGCAACTTCAAAAAATAAGCGCGCTGCTCGCACTGAACCCGAAAGACCGCGGCGGCCGCATCATTGCCAATGGGCAAGAATTTCAAGGCCGCTACCGAAATCGCGTAGGCGTTTCCCAGCGCGGAAATGAGCCGCTCATCGCGGACATTTGGTCTGTCGCGCATGAATAGTCTCCGTGAAATGACGCCGTTTCCATGTTACATTGCGCGCGGCCGAATCTGAATCTCCAAACTTCACTCGGCGTCGTAAGGTATTTACAATGTGAACCATTGTGGATCATAAAAAACTCTATATAATAAAAGATATCTCTTGAAAACCATTTGCCGATGCTTAAGATATGGCAAGAAAGGAAGGGCCGATGGCGGGAATCCAGAAACTTGATATCAAGCCCGACGCGGTATACAACCGGCAAGAAGCTGCTGAGCTGCTCGGCGTCAGCCTCAGTACGCTCAAGCGACTGATCAAGAACGGTCATTTGCAGGTGAGCAAACCGTCCGGGATGCGCCGTGTGTTTATCACCGGCAAGAGTATTCGAGCCATGTTGGACTCGACTGTGATCGAGAAGCAAGCCTAGCCAAGCACTGTAACAATCGCCGTAATTGACTTGTTTGAACCGCGATGGCATACTGTTGAGGGTTTGAAGGAACCAACGGCAAACGCCGTTTGATACCAACTCGATTTGCCAAGACACGAAGAAAGGAGGACGAGCGCAATTGAATAAGCGCGCTGAAAAGAACACATGACCAGATTCAGCCAACAGAACCCAAGCCTGGATGAGTCAATGCGCCGGCGCTCCGGTTTCCTCTCGCGTGTTGTGGCAATGCATCGGACGGCGTCGTCAAAGAACCGACTGGTGCCCGTCGCCATAGGGAGCGGCATACCGTCAGCCGACTTTGTTGCAAATGTGCCGCAAAGAATGCCCCACCCGGCTGATAGCGCCGCAGGCAATACGAATCCGGCCAACCATACGACACAGTTGAGGTGTCGATCTCACGATGACAGTTTTCACCATTAAGGTGTGAAACTGTCACCTGCAGAAAAAGCCAAGCAAAGGGCGTGAGACGGCAAAAGTCACACGCCCTTTTTTATTATGGATAGAGAACGAGCAGTCAATCACATCATGACGAGCATAGATAGCAACAATCCTGGACAGGTACAAGATCTTGAAGGCGCCAGGCGTCTGGACCTGGTATACGAACTGCTCGACGAATTGCATTCGGCGATTTGTGCAGGTCGCTGGCAGCAATTCGCCGATTTCGAGAGCAGCGGTCAGCTCATCAGTTGGTTGAAAGAAGTGAGCTACATCGCTCAAGAGAGCATCAGCGAGCTTGAAGCCAATCGGGAACAAGCGACGCCCGAACTGCGAATCCTGGACAAACCGATTGTGCCAGTGGCCGAGGAACGGGCGGAGTAACGCGAATCTTGTAACGGCGCCCATGTCGATCTGGAGCAGCGCTGTCCTTCTGTAAGCCCACTATAAGGTCTTTGGCACATTGGCATCTATCAAAATCGGAAAACATAATCGTCAAAGCGCAGATTTCATGTATATAATAGGTTGCAGTTAATACTTGAGATCTGTCGGCCAAGTTGAGAGGCTCAAGGAATAGTGTCCAGGTCCATCGTTTTTCAGAATCGAGTCCTGCTGCTCAACGGGAGCACGTGGGAACCTCTGTCCGTAATAACAGTCCAGCGCGCGATCAACCTCTTGTTTGCGGGTAAGGCGTACGCGGTAGAGCAAACCGGACAGTATTTGAAAACGGTCCGCACCAAGTTCGAGGTTCCGTCCGTTATCGCGCTTAGGTCCTACGTCAACGTCCCGCGTCGCAGATCTCACTGGAGCCGCAAGGGTGTACTGGTACGCGACAACTACACTTGCATCTATTGCGGTATCAAGATGGGAACGCTGGTAAAAAGTAAAGTGCTCAGCAAGCGAGATTTCACTATCGATCACATCACTCCGCGGTCCAAAGGCGGCAAGGATACCTGGTCCAATACCGCCTGTGCCTGCTCCAAATGCAACCATCGCAAGGGTAACCGCCTGCACAATGTGGCGGGCATGCGTTTGCGCTGGGAACCGAAAACCCCGCGTACCAGCTATCTCGTGATCGCGCTGGGCTCTGGCCCCGAAGTGTGGAAGCGCTACGTCGAGATTTAGCTACAACTTTTCTCCTATTGAACATCTTTCCCACAATGGACCTAGGCAACTGTCTTCATCTATAACAGCGCTATCTGCAGCGTTTGCGCAAGCAGTACACAGCACAGATAAGCCAGGAAGACCGCGCAGACAAGGTTTATCCAACGATACACACGCTGGTTTAGCAGTCGTCGCCCGAATTCAACCACAGTGGCAAAAAAGAAGCACCAGCAAACTTGCGCGATCATGAATCCGGAGAAGAAAACCAAGAGATGAATAGGCTGCGGGTTGAGGAATCCAAAGCCGATCAAGGTGCCGCTCATGCCCAGCCATGCGGTGATATTTTGCGGATTCGACAGGGTCAGCAGCGCGCCCGCTACGAAGTGACTGCCGCGATTGCCTCCAGCGTTTACGAAATCAACTTCACTACGCGATGCGCGCCAGGCATTCCAGGCGAAACGCAGCAGCAAGCCACAACCGAAGAAACCGAGCAGCAGCGTCACCAAACGATTCTGGAAGAGAATTGATGCGCCAAGCAGCGCCAGAGCGGCCCAGACGCCATCGCCGACCAAAGATCCCAGTTCGACTTGCAGGGCAGCGCTCCAACCGTTCGTTATGCCCCGCCGTAGCGCTTCAAAGCCAATGACGCCGGGCTGGGCGGCCACTGCAAGCGAAAGTGCGAATGCGGAAAAGAACAGGACTTCCATCGGTCAAACAGGATCTGTCTAGATTAACGCAACCATTCTAGCGTCGCCGCGCCCGCGAAACAGGGAAAGATGCGCCAAGCGTTGTCCACGTCTCCAGTGCGAATGCGACAAAAGCGCTTTCACATCGGACGCAGTCGGAGGCCGCAATATGGTGTCAATCGCGATTAGTCTTCGGCATTCCAGTCCATCAGCAGCGCGGCGATCAATGCAGCCTGTCGCGGCAAGCTGCTGATAACGACGTGTTCATGTAAGGCGTGAGCGCCATCGCCGTGCGCGCCCAAGCCGTCAAGCGTGGGAATGCCCATCGCCGCAGTGAAATTGCCGTCCGAGCCGCCACCTGTGCCGCCTTCATAGATTGTAATGCCGTGCTTTTCGCCAATGGCGGCGGCCTTCTCGAATAAGTCCGGTCGACGCTCCATGGGCGGGCGATGCCCGTGCCGAGTGCAAGTCACCTTTGCGCCCGGCATTTTGGGATAGAGACTCGTGAGCGAATCGTGCAGCCTGTTCATAGCGTCTATCGTCATGACACGTGTATCGATATGAGCCTCGACCCTTGCCGGAATCACATTGCCGGCGGAACCGCCCTCCACCACCGTAATCGAGACTGACGTACCGTACTTGAGATCGTTCAGCCGATTGATTTCCAGTGCCTGCTGCGCAAACTCAATGATGGCGTTGATACCTTCCTGTGGCGCGATGCCGGCATGAGACGCTCGGCCTTCCACGATCAACTCGTATTTCCCGCCTCCCTTGCGCCAGGTCTTGATCGTGCCTTCTTTGGTCGCCGGTTCTGTCACCAGCACGAGTTCGCAATCCGTGGCCAGTTGCTTGATCAGCGGCTCGGAAACAGGACTGCCGATTTCTTCTTCTGTGGTCACCAAAAAGTGAATGGGGCGAGCCGGCAACTGGCCACGCGCTATCAAGCCGCTGATTGCCTCCAGGGCGATGACCGTGCCGCCCTTCATATCAAAGGAGCCGGGACCATAATAGCGCCCGTCCTCGATCTTGATCGGCATGGTTTGCAAGGAGCCGATCGCATGCACGGTATCAACATGGACCATGAACAAGAACGGCTTGCCAGGTGCGTCTTCGTTCCACTTTGCCAGCAGGAAATCACCGCATTCTTCCTGTGGATAACGGAACACCGAATCGGCGCTCATCGCCTGGAAGCGCTCTTGCATCCAATCGACAAGCAAGTCGACCTGCGCCTTTTCGCGCGTGAAGGACTCGCGCTCAACCATCTCCGTCAATGTTTCCAGCATGGATTCCGTGCGATCTGTGAAATAACTGAGCAAATCCGACATCTTTTCCCTTTCAATATCAGCGACACGGGCGGCCAGTGAATCGATATCAGCCTCCAAGATTCAGCGACAGCCACTGCACCAATTGTTCCACCATGTCTGGCTGATTGACCAGCAATTCTACACCTCTGCCTTGATCGTATTCAAGGAACTGCGCCTCGCCAGTTGCGGACTGCGCCAATGCCAGGGCCGCGGCATGGGCTTCAGCATCATCTCTTGCAGCAGCCAGCCAGAGCGGACGCGCGCCGTAACTCAACAACATATTCAGCAGGGTATCCCGCGACAAGGGACTAAGAAGAGCGGCGGTATCACACAGCTCGTTAACCGCACACCCAAGCAGGGCCAGATCGGCGGAGTGCTCCGCGCCTATGATGCCAATCCAGCCTGCGTCTACCTTGCTGATGGCGGTCATGGAGCGCAACACCGTCGTCAGGTGTTGGGCTTCTAACCAGCCGCCGGCTTCCAGCGCCAAAACGACAAAACCTTCTTCCGCCAGGCGCTTGGCAAGTAGACTCCAATCTGATACATCCTGGCCCAATATCAGTATCCCCGGCTGGCGCAAAACACTGAAGCCATAGCGCTCGCCCTCAAGCACGGATCCGTCTTCCAGGACGACCTTTACGCGACGAGTCGAGTCTCCCAGCGGCAGCGGCGGCAGGACCGCATCAACAGGCAAGGAAGCGAAACTTGAGTCCGTGCGACCCAGAACGCTTTCATCATCTTTATATAACTCGTCGGAAGACAATATCTCGAGTGTGGGTTCGGCAGCCAGCCGCGGCGGCAATCGTGTAGCCGTCGGCGCCAATGGCGATGGATTGGCTTGAGCAAGTGTGCAACCGACCAAAAGCGCCGAGATGCACAAGCACACGCAAGAGTGGAAAATGCATGATCCCTGTCGACCCAATGGCGACATCTTCAGTTGGGTACAGCACTCAGATCGCATTTGCCAAGACGATCATGCGTTCGCTATCCGAGGTGAAATCCGAGCGCTCGGTGTCGCCGTAGACTGAAGCGAGCCGAAGACCGCAGCGTTCCAGAAGCAAAGTGAGCTCCGGTAAGAAATAGTAGCGCAGTTTATGTGGCGCCAGCAGCCTCTTGACAGTGCCGTCTCCATCGATGGCATCGTAGATCCAATCGACATGCAGCAACTGCTCCGCGCGGTCCAGAAAATTGACAGACTGAAGCATAATCAGGTGCCCGGTTTCGGGATCCAGAAAGGTTCGCTCCAGCGTCAGCGCGTCCGTATCTTGCGATGCGAATGCGGGACCCGCATTGGGTAGGTCAATGACTAGCAGGCCATCGTCCGCCAACCAGTGACGCAACTTGCCCAGGAGCGCGATCTGCCGGTCTTGCTCGTGAAAGTGCATCAGGACATTATAGGTCAACAGAATCAAGCCAAATTTCAGCTCATATTCATATTCCAGGACATCAGCATGGGTGACACTTAAGTTCTCGTCGAGCTGCGGCGTCTGTTCCAGATTGAGTTCGAGCCGGTCCAGCATGGCGCGATCGTTATCGATACCGTGGACTTGATGCCCTTGCCGCGCCAGGTGAGTCAACACCCGGCCCGTACCGCATCCGACATCAAGAATGGGACCTGATCGCTCATCGGCAAGCCGGCTGAACAAGTGCAAATCGTCGGTCTTGTCGCGGTTTTCGGCGTCATAGAAACGCGCCACGGTCGAATAAAAGGCGGACACGGCTACTCCCTCGAATGGTGCACCCTTGGCTAATGACTGTCGACGAGCAGCCGCTTAGTTGAGATTCTGAAATATGCCTGCCGCACCCATGCCACCGCCAATACACATCGTGACCATGCCATAATTGCTGCCGCGCCGCTTCATTTCATTGATGAGTTGCACCGTGAGTTTGGCGCCGGTACATCCCAGCGGATGCCCCAAAGCAATCGCGCCGCCATTGACGTTGACGATTTCTGGATTCAGTTCCAATTCGCGCATGACCGCCAGTGACTGCGAAGCAAATGCTTCGTTCAACTCGATGACATCAATATCGTCCAGCGTCATGCCACAGCGTTCCAGCACCTTCGGTATGGCTCTGATAGGACCGACCCCCATGATCTCCGGCCGAACTCCAGCGGCAGAGAAACCGACGAAACGAGCTAAGGGTGTCAAACCCAGCCTCTCGGCTCTTTCCCTATCCATGACGACCACGGCGGCGGCGCCGTCGCTCAAGGGGCTGGAATTGCCTGCGGTCACCGATCCCTTTGGTTTGAAAACCGGCTTTAGTCCGGCCAACGCTTCCAAAGTGGTTTCGCGCCGCAAGTGTTCGTCATAGTCGAGGATTTTCGATTTCGCGGCGGGCATGCCATCGTCGCCGACGACAATTTCTTCCCACTCGAATGGCACGATTTCTTCGGCAAAAACTCCGGCGTCGGTGGCGGCGGCTGCCTTGCGATGACTGTCGTAAGCGAACCGGTCCATGTCTTCGCGATTGATGCCGAATTCGTTCACAACCCGCTCGGCGGTGAGACCCATGCTCATATAGACATTGGGATCATTCTCTGCCATAAATGGATTCGGGCTCAAGTGATGCCCGGTCATGGGTACGGATGACATGGATTCGGCGCCGCCCGCGATCACGACATCCGCTTGGTCGGCGATGATGCTATTGGCAGCCAATGCGATAGTCTGCAAGCCACTGGAGCAGAAGCGATTGACCGTTTGCCCGGGCGTATCAACTGGCAATCCGGCGCGCAAGGCGATAACGCGCGCAAAGTTCATGCCCTGCGATCCCTCTGGCATGGCGCAACCCATGATCACGTCATCAATCTCGGCTGGATCGAGCTTGCCCTCGGTCTTGGCGAGCAGATCGGTAATGACCGTCGCCGCCATATCGTCCGAGCGGGCGTTTTTGGTACTGCCGCGCAGGGCTTTGCCAACCGCGGTGCGCGATACTGCTACTATGACCGCCTGGCGCATGGAGCTTGTCCTTTCGGATCTTTCGTAGCTGTATCTTAGCAAATATCAGCGTGGGGTCAATGCGGTGCGCGGGTTATGGTAGTATTGGCGGTGCTAGGGAATGGAGTATTGAGATGGCGAATAAGCTGGCGCTGAAGTCGTTTCGGTTGAAAAACTTCAAGGCGGTACGGGACAGTGGCGTCGTGAAATTTACGCCGCTTACGGTGCTCATCGGAGACAATGGCTCGGGTAAGAGCAGCCTCGTCGAAGGGTTACAGACTTACCAGAAAATTGTCACAGATGGACTGGATGAGGCAATGAATGAATGGCGCGGCTATGAGAATATTCGGCACGGAGCTGTGTCTTCCTCAGAAAATAGGGCTGAAGATCGAAAGGAGTACCAAGCCCTTCCGATAGACTTTCACGTGAACCACCACATCAGTACATCGAAATCTTCTCGCATCGAACAGACCTTCCGCTCCTTATCGCACGTGCTATCCGTTGCTTCCTCTACCGATGGAAACGAAGTATTCATTCTGGAAGAGTTGTTGAAGTTGGGCAGAAAGAATACTGCAACAAGAAATCGCTCGGGCGAGGTTTTGGATAACCACGGCAACCGTATTGTGGGAAGTTTCTCTTTTCAGCTTTCCTTGCCGGGCATAGTTGATCCCAAACGAACTCCTCGTGGAGAGTCGTTCATCCGAGACCTTGCTCTTAATCATCAAGCCAATGATTGGGTTGCGGGTTGGCAGTTTCTGGAGCTTAGTCCGTATTCCATGAGATTTCCGCATTCTCAAGGTCGCAGTCGTCGAAACTTACGCTTGAAGCAGGACGGATCCAATATCGCAGAATACTTGAACGAAATCCTTCAGCGTTATCCCGACACTTTCGACGAAGTACTTGAAACCCTGCGTTATGTCCTGCCCTACATGCACGACTTGAAACCAGTTCTAACTGACGTCCTTGGTCGCCAGACGCACTTGGAAATGACAGAGGCGGATTTCAAAGTGATGGGCTGGCTGCTGTCCACGGGTACGCTGCGCGTTTTAGCTTTGCTGGCCTTGTTTCGTCATCCTGAGCCGCCGCCGCTTATAATTATTGAGGAAATCGAGAACGGACTGGATCCACGTACGATCCATCTTATCGTCGAGGAAATATACAACTTTGTCGAAAGTGGGTTGTCGCAAGTAATTGTCACCACTCATTCTCCATACCTGCTTGACCTAGTGGACTTGTCGGAAATTGTGGTGGTAGAAAGAACGGAAGATCAAGGGCCAGTGTTTTTCCGTCCTAGCGACAAACCTGAACTCGAACGATGGTCTGAAAACTTCAGTCCAGGAAAACTATACACAATGCAGGGACTTCGACTGGGAGCCGTCTGATGGCAGTCGGCCTACTAGTCGAAGGGTTGCCCGATATTGATGTTCTTCAATACTTTGCAGAGCGAATCGCACCGGGAATAGCGATCAAGCCACGTGCCCTTGGTTCCAAGCCAGATCTTATTGAAGGCTGTGGCACCGCTGCCAAGATATTTCTGGAAACGGGCTGCACTCGTGTAATCATCGCTTGGGATCTGCATCCTTACTCATGGCGGCGAACGAAACAGAGGAAGCGTGACAAGAAACAACGAAAATCTAGGCGACTTAACTGCAAGGTTGACTGTGAAAAAGTCACGGATTCGCTACAAACGGCTGGTGCAGACTTATCGAAAGTCCATTTGGTATGCATTGACGCTATGCTCGAAACGTGGCTCTTAATGGATCACAGAGGGTTGCGAGACTTCCTGTTGTCCAGAGGAGGGCTTCGTGAGCCTGTGAAACCGGTTCCCAATCTGCGACAAAACCAACACCCAAAGGACTTAATGAAAAAACTGTTTAGAGAGAAAAGCCGGTCCGGCCTCCAATACAACGATGTTGATGATGCGATAAAAATTGCCAGGAAAATCCCGGTCGAAGACGATGATCTCAAAAGATTGAAAAGGCTAGACTCATTTTCGCGGTTTGCATCGATATTGGCACTGACAAATAAATAAGCAGGCACGCCTGCATGAGAATCAGTTCCGCAGGGGTTTGTTGGTCTGCAGCATGTGCATGATTCGCTCTTGCGTCTTGGTCTCCATGATCAGACTCAAAAAGGCCGCTCGCTCGAGATTGAGCATGTATTGTTGATCGACCCACTGCGGCTCCGCCAATGCCCCGCCAGTGAGAATATACGCCAGCTTTTGCGCGATCAAGGCATCGTGTTCGCTGGCATACCCGGATTCCTGGAACCTTGTAACACCGAGCAAAAGCGCCGCATAGGCATCACGTCCAGCGGCGTACACCGCTTCCGGCTTGCGCTGCTGATAAGTCTCGCTCAATGCCAGCGCCAGAGCCTTCGCTTCACCTAGCAAGTGGGATCGATTCATAACGATTTTATCGGATGCCGCCAGGAAGCCGAGCGACTTCGCTTCTTTGGCGCTGCCGCTGACCTTCGCAGTGGCTATGGTCTCGAAAGCTTTTTGCAAGCCCGCCAATTTGTCGTCGGAGCCGGCAGTCGCCAGCGGATTCACCAAGCGCCTGACCAACTCCTTGCAACCGCCGCCCGCCGGCACCAGGCCAACACCGGCCTCGACCAGCCCCATGTAGAGCTCGGCGTGCGCCACGACCGCATTACCCGACATCACCAATTCCGCGCCGCCACCCAGCGCCATGTTATGCGCAGCCACAACGACCGGCTTGGGCGCATAATGCAGGGCAACCGTCAGGTCTTGCAACGAAACCAGCACCCTTTCGATGCCTTCGAGGCCAGCCATTAGCGCCGAGGGATCGAGGTTAGCGCCGATCGAAAAGCGCTCGCCATCGTTGCCTACGATTAGGGCTTTGTATTCGGGCGATTCCAACAGCTTCAGCGCCTTCCAACCCGATTCAATCAGGCCCGAGGTGATGCTGTTCTGCTTGCTGTTGAACGCCCAGAGCAAGGCGCCGTCGCCCATATCGTAGAGCTTGCCATCGCCGTTGCTGTAGACTTCGGCGCCCGACGCACGCAAATCAATTACGGTGATCTCTCTGGGATCTTTGACCAGCGGCCGGTACGATCGATCTTGGGGACTGTAATAACCAACAACTTTTCCACCGTCGTCGCGCTGATAAAATGTAGCATAGCCGGCGGCGAGCATATCCCTGACCCAATCCGCTACCGGATAACCGGCGGATTCAAAGCGATCGACGGTTGCCCCCACGCCGATGGCATCCCAAATCTCGAAGGGACCCATTTGATGCGCGAAACCCCATTTCTGCGCGTTGTCGATGTTGACAATGGTGTCGGTGATTTCCGGCACACGCTGCGAGGCGTAAGCCAGCAAGAAGGCATGCAAATGATAGAGGTACTGTCCTGCGCGGTCATCGGCGTTGATCAGGCGCCGTATGCGTTCGCCCAGCGGCTCAACTTTTCGGTACTGCCCCACGCTTTCAAATCGGGGTTTGCTGGGCGGCTCGTATTCCAGCGTATCCATGTTGAGCGCCCACAGTTCTTTCACCCCACCGTCGCGCCGCATGTGATAAAAGCCCCTGCCGGTCTTGCGTCCCAGCCAGCCGCGTTCCAGCAGCTTGTCCGAAAGCTCGGCATTCTTCTGGTGCATCAATATCTCACGCGCCGGATCATTAGGTATTGCTTCATAAAGATTGCGCGCCACGCCAACTGCTATATCAAAACCCACCAGATCGTTCAGGTTGAAGGTAGCGGTTTTGGGGCGGCCGATTAGCGGACCGGTCAAGGCATCAACTTCTTCCACGGTATAGCCGTGGTCCAGCGCATAATTGGTCGCTTGCATACCCGATAGTGACATGAAGCGATTGCCGATGAAGTTGGGCGTGTCCTTGCAGCGGACCGTGCCCTTACCCAACACGTCGGCGCCAAAGCGCATCATGAAGTCGGCGATTGCAGGATCGGTCCCGGCATGCGGGATGATTTCCAGCAGCCGGAGGTAACGCGGCGGATTGAAGAAATGCGTGCCCAGGAAACGCCGCTTGAAGCCTTCCGGCAGACCCGCGGCGATCTGATGAATGGGAATGCCGGATGTATTACTGCTGACGATGGCATCTTTCTTGACAAGTTCGACGAGACGCGCCATAAGCGCGCGCTTGACGTCGAGGCGTTCGACGATCACTTCAATCACCCAATCGGCGTCGGCAACTTTTGCCAGATCGTCGTCGATATTGCCGACGCGGATGTTCGCAAGATCGTCGGGGCTGTAGAGCTGCGCCGGGCGCATCTTCTGCAGCGCTTTCAAGTTGCCGTTGACAATGGCGTTGCGAACTTTCGCGCTGTCCTCCGGCGAGCTGTCTTTTGGAGGAATATCCAGCAGCAGCGATTCAATACCGACGCCCGCCAGCAAGGAAGCGATGCCACCTCCCATGGTTCCGGAGCCGATTACCGCTGCCTTTTTGATCTGGTAACCCATCGAAATATTCGCCTCTCGTTCTTATGTGAAAAGCGCCCGCGCTTTTCTGTCAGGCTTGCTCGTTACCAGTCCAGCTCGATACCATCCCAGCGCAAGAACCTGCCACTGTCAGCGGGAGTGATGCGACCAATGAGCGTTTTCAATGCCGCTGCTGACTCAGCCGGTGTTAGCTGCGCTGCGGGACCGCCCATATCGGTTTGCACCCAGCCGGGATGCGTCGTGATAGTCGTGATACCGCGCATGTCGCCGTCCATCGCCAGAACTCGCGCAGCCATGTTCAAGGCGGCTTTGCTCATACGATAGCCGTACGATCCGACGCTGGCGCCGCTGATGGACCCCATGCCGGACGAAATCATAAGCACGCGCGGGTTTTCCCCGTTTAACAGTAGACCTTGAAAGGCTTGCGTGACCATTAGGGGACCTACCGAATTGGTCAGCAGCAGCTCGCCCAAGTCGGCAGCGGAGAGCTTGCCGATGGACCAGGATTGATGCGAACCCTTGGGATAGATGCCCGCATTGTTGATCAGCACGTCAAGTCCGTCAATTTGCGCGGCGACGACCTTAGCCGCGGCATCGATAGACGAGGCGTCGTTGATGTCCAGTTGCAGTACTCGCAGTCGAGCGCCACTCTGTTTGGACAAGTCCTGCAATTGCTCGGCGCGATCGGGGTTTCGGCAAGTTGCGAAGATCCGAGTGTCGTCGTCCCGGAGGAAGTGCCGAACCAGTTCGAGTCCGATGCCTCGATTTGAGCCTGTGATGAGAATACGTTTCATGCTGAGCCTCGATTCCTAGCTTGAATTCGCCTAGTTCGTTAGCCTTGTACGTTCAATGTACTTGATACCTTTGTCTGTAATGCTGTACTCACGATGATCCCTGTGCACTAAGCTTCGTTGGCACAAATTCATGAGCCGCGCAGTGAGACTTGTAGAAATCGAAGTGTGAGACTGCCAGGTCGTATATTTCCGGCAATAGTTACGGAAACTACTCAGAAACTCCCTGCTTTCTCCAGGACCATTTACTGCTACTTCTCTCAGGATAATCATGATCCCTTCATATTCGTCCGTATCAAAGATGAAGTCTTTGTCGTTATCAAGGAAGCGTTTTCCTGCTCGGTTTAGTACTATCTCATCTTCCCAGTACGATAGTAGCGAGTGGGTCTGACAAAGCGATTTTAGACCTTTAAGATTGGCCGGATTTATCAGACCTCCGGACTCACGCCAAAGACGCCACGCAATCCTTCTGCTGTCGCCGCATAGACGTTCGAGTATCCAATCTTCCGGGTCAGACCAGTTTGCCGTACTTTGCGGTGTGCCACGGTGCGCGTCTATTGTGCGGCACATGTCTCGGAGATGCGACAAGCTCTCACCGGGGACTATTTGCAGATATTTCCGACCGTGAAAAAACAGAGGCAGAAAGCCAGTTAGCGATTTTCGCTCGTTCATTGTTCACCCATTTGTTAGTCTGACTCTACGACACAAAATTATATTCGGAGTGACTTACGGCTGCTTGATTAAGGCCGACAAAAAAAAGTCCGCCATGACATCCGCCACTTCGTCGCCGGACAGCCGCCCGCCCTCGCGAAACCAGACGCCGACCCAATTGTGCGCGCCAAGAATAGTTTTGGTCACGATGGCGGCATCAACCGGACGAAACTCTCCCGCTTCGATACCGGCGGCCAGCACATCGTGGAATAAACTCTCAAAATAGTCGCGGCGCTCAAAAAACTGGTTGCGACGCTCGGCATACTCAATCTGAGTCTTGCCTTCAACGTTCCGATTGCCTTTATTGACATTCAGAATCGCGCGAATCTCGAAAACCATCGCCGCGCCAATTGCTACGTTCTCGGTGACGCTCACGATGTGAGAGCGGATCATGGCAGCGAACTTGTCGGCGCTGGACATATCCGAGTCGACGATGCGTTCCAGCCTTTCCGTTGCCAGGTCCAGACCGACCTCCAGCACGCTCAGGAGCAAGAAGTCCTTATTTTTGAAATGATGATATAAACTGGCGGCGGTCAGATTGACTTGCGCGGCGATGTCCTTCATGGTCGTGGCGTCGTAACCCTTGCGCCGCAGCACTTCTGCCGCTGCCCAAAGAATATCCTCACGATCCACAGATTGGTCGGCAGGTTTCCGCGCCAAACGCTGGCTCCTTCTTTTAGCGAATAGTTGCCGGGTTGCCTAAAGCTAGCGCTCGATTATAGGGCAGGCCTGGGCGGGATTCAAGCGGGGTTACTGCGCCAAGAGTCTCGAAAGATCTGCAAGCGTTGCGGTCTGTTTGTCCGAAGCGTGATACGCGTCATACCGCTGTTCATTATTTTGATCTCGCGGCTATAATGGTGGCGATTTGGACCGTGCTGAGGATTGAAATGCCCGACAACGCTTGGCAAAGCTACGACCTGATATTCTTCGACTGCGACAGTACCTTGTCCAGTATCGAGGGCATTGACGAGCTGGCTCGGTTCAAAGGCAAAGAGGGCCGCGTCGGCTTGTTGACCAACTTAGCGATGGACGGCGACCTTGATCTTGCCGAAGTGTACGGCAAACGCTTGCGCGCGATCCGCCCAACGCGCGCGCAGCTCAAGGCGATTGAAGAACGCTACTGGGAAACCATGGTCGAGGATGCGGCCGAAGTTATCGCGGCGCTACATTTCCTGGGCAAGCAGGTTTTCATCATCAGTGGCGGATTGATTGATGCCGTAAAGGGATTTGGTCGGCGGCTGGGGGTGGATGTCTCGCGCATCCGCGCTGTTGAATTGGAATTCAACGAACTTTCCGGCCAATGGTGGCGCTATCACGAGCCTCAAGCGCAACATTCGCAGACCTATCTGGATTTCGATGAAGGGCCGTTGACGGTGTCGAAAGGCAAATCCCAGATTATCCAGGAGTTGGCGGGTGACTTGCCCGGGCGGCGCATCATGATCGGCGACGGCACAAGCGATCTGGCGACCAAAGAGGTGGTTGATCTCTTCATCGGCTATGGTGGCGTGTTGACGCGCGACAAAGTAAAGACGGAGTCCGAGATTTTTGTGAGCGCCAATTCTTTGGCGGCTATTCTGCCAATTGCCGGTGGCCGCGCCGGCTGGCAAGCTGTCGCGGGAAGCGTATACGAAGCGCTTTATCTCAAGGGCATCAATCTAGTCCGAGATCCTATGGCAGTCGGTTTCCGACAGGAAAAGCGACTTGCCGAGTTAATTGACGAATTTGAAGGCAAGCACTCGATATGAGATTTGACGCGTTAATATTTGATATGGACGGTCTATTGGTCGATTCGGAACCGCTTTGGCACGAGGCGGAGATTGAGATGATTGAAGGCGCTGGTTATGTTTATACCGAAGATGTACGGGAGCAAACCATAGGCGTCCGTGTAGACGAATTCGCGCGCATCATCCACCACCATTATCCCAGGGTGGGCGAGTCTCCCGATGCGCTCGTCGAGGACATTACCGCGCGCATCTTGGAGATGCCATTGGAGAAGATTCGGCCCCGTCCAGGCGCGGAAGAGATCATTCGATTTGCTGCCGAGCGAAATATTCCCCGGGCAATCGCGTCAAGTTCCTGGGAATGTGTCATTGACCGCTTTATAGATCTGATGAGCTGGGACAGTTTGATCCCATTGCGCTATTCTGCGCAGCATATGGCGCGTGGCAAACCCGCGCCCGATATCTATTTGCACGCCGCCGAACAGCTCGGCATTGCGCCGGAGCGTTGCCTGGCGCTGGAAGATAGCCGGGCCGGGACTCAGTCTGCTTTGGCAGCCGGCATGACCTGCTATACCGTACCCGATCTGTCCCATTCCAGTCTGGAGGACTTCGCCGGCATCAATGAGCACATTTACAAAAGCCTGCACGATATATTGGCGGAGTTCGAAGCGAAAGGTCTATTCACTTGAGCCCACGACGGATTCTGGTCGCCACTGATCTCACTAGCGAGAGTGTTGCTCTGCTGGAGGCAGCGGACGATGTCGATGTGCTTATCGTCCCGCCAAAGACCTCCAATGTGAGAGCCGCCCTCGGCGACGCTAGCGCCATTATCACGCGCTCCGATTTCAAGTTGGACGCGCCACTGCTGGAACACGCGCCGCAGCTAAAACTGATCGCGCGTATGTCTGCCGGCTTGACCGGGATTGACGTTGACTATGCCACGGAACGCGGCATCCTGGTGATGAATATCCCCGGTGTCAGCGCCATTGCCGCCGCCGAACACACCCTAACCTTGATGTTGGCGCTCAACCGCAATCTTCCCGAAATCCATGACAGCCTGCGCGAAGGCTGGTGGCTCTTTGACCGGCAACCTCAAGTCGGAAAACAATTGCATGGCAAGACGGTCGGCGTCATTGGTTTGGGTCGGGTCGGGCAACGTGTGGCACGTCTCTGTTTGGCCTTTGGCATGCGCGTTTTGGCGAATGATCCTTATGTCCGCGAAGAGCAGGTCAACGACAAGCGCATTCAATTGGTAGGCATGCGCGAACTGCTGGGCGCGGCTGATTATGTCAGCCTCCATGTGCCCGCCACCGACGAGACCATCGACTTCTTCACGGCGGATATGCTGAACCAGATGAAACGCGGTGCCTACTTCATTAATACGGCGCACGGGGGAGTCATTAAGGAAGCGCTGCTGGCGGACGCGCTAAAGGACGGGCGCCTGGGCGGCGTCGCGCTGGATGTTTGGAACGAAGAACCTCCGTTTAACAGCCCATTGATCGGTTTGGATAAGGTGATTCATACGCCGCACATCGGCGACAATACGACCGAAGCGCGGCAAGACCTGTCGATTCAGATTGTCAAGCAAGTGATTGACGCGCTGGACGACCGCGATTACCGCAACGTAGTAAACATGCCTTTGATGCCGGGTCTGAGTTTCAGTGACGCCCGTCCCTACATGCAATTGTCGGAGAGCATCGGCAGCTTGCAGCACATATTGGCTCGCAGTCCGATTCGGCGCATCGCCATCGAGATCATCGGCGAGGATATGAACGGGCTGATCAAGCCGATGACGGTCGGCATCTTGAAGGGTCTGCTGACGCCGATACATGGCGAAAAAGTGAGCTTTGTCAATGCGCCGATCTTGGCTACCGAGCACGGCTGGCAGATCACACAAGCCAAGGGCATCAAGATCAGCGAATACAGCAATGTCATCACTTGCCAGATCACCCTGGAAGACGACGAAGAAGTCAGCATCGCCGGGACCCTGCTAGATCGGCAGAAACCCTATATCTTGCAAATCAACAACTATCGTATCCACTTCGAGCCGCGCGGAAATCTGCTCATCATGGGCAGTTACGACAAGCCCGGCGTGATCGGCCAAGTCGGTACCCTGATGGCTGAAAACGGAATTAATATCGCCAGTTGGCATACCGGGCGCGCTGAACCGGGCGGCAATACGCTGACCATACTCAATTTTGATGAAGCGCTTCCCGAGTCCTTGATGGAGATTCTACGCCAGCAGGACTTCATACGCCATGTTCATCAGTTGCATATATAGCAGGATATCAGAGATGTCGGTGAGCTACGTGAGCATATGGAGGGAAATCAGTGGGTTGTAGAATTGTTCTACCAGAAACTAGGCCCGAAGACGACAGTCAGAATCTGCCGAAGCTACAACACGATCTCTTAATTTGGGCTGAAGAGCTTTTCGGCGAACGAGACACTTCTTGGAACTTAGTACCGCAACCTATGTTTGGAAATAGGAATCCGCACATTTTCTATCCAGATCCCGCTTCACTAAAACTTGTGATGATTAAGTTAGGTCGAGGGGCGCGTGAGAAATGGACCAAAGTGTTGTTTCAACTTGCCCATGAGGTTATACATTTGCTTAACCCAAATAGACCTGACCCAGGTGAGTGCCCTGTCACTAGCTATCTCGAAGAAGGCGTAGCCTGTGCATTCTCTTCTTACGTTCAACGCATGTGTGGTATCACGGGAATTGATTTCGTAAGAGATGATCTTCCAGCATACGTATATGCGCACAGGCTGGTTAAACGGCTGCCTAAAGGAAACATTGCGGCGGCAAAGCGAATTCGACGAGAGATGCCGCCCGGCACATCGTTGTCTGCCGTAACGACTAAACACTTGCTACAGATATTTCCCAACTTGGATATGGAACATGCAGACGCACTAGCCAGCATGTTTGAAAGAGATAAAACCGAGTTTCAGTAGTTGTAATTGTATCGGCCGTTTCCAGGGCGGTAGCGCCAGACACACGCTCGACAAAGCGGGCATCTGCCGTCCAGTGCAGTGCGATGAGAAACTAATCCAAGTGACTCTTTATTGCAAGAGCGACTTCCTTGTTAATGCCATTTACCTCCGCGAGTTCGGTGACGCTGGCGTCTCTGATGGCATCGATCGAGTTTTCAAAGTGTTTGAGCAAGACCTTGCGGCGTTTGGGTCCCACACCAGGAATGGTTTCCAGACGGCTGGCGAGGCTCATCTTGCGCCGGCGCTTGCGATGGCTGGTGATGGCGAAGCGATGCGCTTCGTCGCGAACGCGCTGAACCAGATACAGGGCCTCGCTGCGGCGGGGCAATAGCGCCGACTGCGGTTGATCTGGCAAGAAAATCTCTTCAATGCGTTTCGCCAACGCCGCCACTGGCACCCGGTCTGACAATCCAAACTCGCTTAGTACACCGCTCGCGACATTAAGTTGCCCCTTGCCACCGTCGATCAATAGCAAGTCAGGTAGAAGTCGCCAGGTTTCGTCCTTGTCCTTGCCGTCCGGCGTCAACGATAACTCGGAATCAACGGCGTTTTGCCAGCGCAGGAAGCGTCGTGTCAGCGCCTCGCGCATGGATTGATAATCGTCCGATCCACCGTGGGAAATTGAACGAATATTGAAACGGCGATACTCGCTTTTGCGCGCCACGCCGCGAGCAAATACCACCCTGCTGGCGACGATCGCGGTGCCCTGCGTCGTGCTGATGTCATAACATTCGATCCGGTTCGGGATGCGCGGAAGTCCCAAAGCATCATGTAATTGCGCGAGCGCTTGCTCGTGTTTGGTTGTATCGGCCTCGTATTGAGCCCGCATCATTTGCAGGCTTTCCAGCGCGTTTTCCTGCGCCAAAGCGATCAATTTGCGCTTGTCACCGCGCTGTGGCACATGAATAGTCACTTTGGAACTGACGCGTTTGTCGCTAAGCCAGCGTTCCAGAATTCGCGCTTCCTCGACTTGCTTGGGCAAGATCAGTTCACGCGGGATGTGGCTGCTGGTGGCGTAAAACTGACTGATGAACTGTTCCAACACGACTGCGTCCGATTCGCCTTCTGTATTGTCTACCGTGCGCGAATCGCTGCCGATCAGCTTTCCGTTGCGGATAAACATAATCTGTACGGTGGCGTCACGCTCGTCACGGGCCAATGCGATGACATCGTGATCGGTCATGTTCTTGCCAACGGCTCTGTGTTTGTTGGTGATATAGTCTACCGCCTGAATTTGGTCGCGGATGCCGGCCGCTTTTTCGAAGTTGAGTTGACCGGACGCGCGCAGCATTTCGTTCATCAAGCGCTTCTGGACGCCTTCCGCCTTACCGCTTAGTACATCCATTAGTTCCTGAATCATTTCGCGGTATTCGTCCCGGCTGACGGCGCCGATACAAGGCGCGTTGCAAAGCTTGATATCATGGAATAGGCAGGCGCGCTCGTCTTGCCCGTTGATGTCTCGGTCACAGGTCAAATAGGGAAAGGCTTTGCGCAAGTCGCTGAGTGTTTTCTGTACCACCCACATGGCCGTATACGGTCCGAAGTAGCGCGAGCCATCGCTAAGAATACGCCTGGTGGTTTCCACTTTTGGAAAGGCTTCACCCCAGCTGACACGGATATAGGGATAACGTTTGTCATCCTTCAGCTCGATGTTGAAACGTGGTCTATGTTTTTTGATCAGGGTCTCTTCAAGGATCAGCGCCTTGACTTCACTTTCAGTAATGATGAATTCGATGTCATCAACTTCGGCGCGCATGCGCAGTGTTTTGCTATTGCCATCGGCGGCGGTCGTGAAATAACTGCGGACGCGATTGCGCAGACGCTTGGCCTTGCCTACATAGACAATCCTGCCCTTTGCGTTCTTCAATAGATATACGCCGGGCTTTGCAGGCAGATTCTTGAGTATGGTCTCGATGTGTGGTGGTTTCTGGTATTCCATCAGCGCTTGGGGTGATCTTGAACAGCCATTGAACTACGATTCATTTTATCATGATACGCTATGGCGGTGAACGGTGTGGGCGGCAACATGAGCAAGCTCGCATTGCAAAACGAGCTACAATTGAATATACCGACTGCAAACGGAAACCAGCCAGTGAACACACATAAACCGGTGCTTGTGAGGCCACTGCTACGATTGATCATGCCCTCCGACGGGAGACTTTGCCGAGTTGTAGACGGAACACTTGGAGCCGGCGGGCATTCAGTTGCTTTGCTCAAAGCGGGCGCTGAAGCAGTGTTGGCAATTGACCTTGACGATTCAGCGATAGCAATCGCCCGCCACAATCTGGCTTCGTATCTTGAGCGCGTGACCTTTGTTAAGACCAGCTACATCCACATGCGGTCCGTGGCACGCCAGCATGGTTGGCACAGTGTCGACGGGATCGTCCTGGACCTGGGGCTTTCGTCCATGCAACTGGACGATCCCGCTCGTGGTTTCGCGTTTCGGCACGACGGCCCGCTCGATATGCGCTTCGACCCTTCAGGCGAAAACGCCACAGCGGAAGAACTGGTCAATACACTGCCGGAAAAAAATCTTGCCGAGCTCCTGTTTCGATACGGAGAAGAGAAGGCCGCGCGCAAGATCGCCGGCGCGATCGTCGCCCAGCGGCCGATAAGAAGCACCGGTGAGCTGGCTGACGTCGCCGCGGCCGCGGCCGGCAAACAACGGCGACTCGGAAAGATTCACCCGGCAACCAAGGTTTTTCAGGCTATTCGAATCGCAGTGAACAAGGAGTTGCAATCAGTAGAAAAGGTATTGCCGATCGCCGTTGGCCTGCTGCGTCCAGGTGGCAGACTGGCGGTCGTCACCTTTCACAGTCTGGAAGATCGCATCGTCAAGCGAACCTTCCGGGATATGGCGCTGGAGGTCGTCGCCCCGCCGGGCATGGCTTCAATTGGAGCGAAGCGAGCACTGGTCAAGCCAGTCAATCGAAAGCCGACTGCGCCATGCGACAGCGAGGTAGGCGACAATCCGCGGAGCCGTAGCGCAAAGCTGCGGGTTGTAGAAAAGTTGAAATTCGATTGAACATTAGTTGCGAAATATCGCGTTTTTGTTAAATTTGTAACTATGCTGGCGCTGGCTTTGGCAGGTACACGGAGTTCTAGCCGGCTAGGTGACAGACGCGATCAGCCAATCAACGGTAAAACATGGCACACATCTGGTTTCAACACACGTTAAGCCGTAAGCGCTTTCAGGCTCGTAATCAAGCGGCTACGCTTGCGATCCTCGGAATCGCTATTCTGCTAGTTCTGGGGAGCGTGTATCTCTCGCAAGTTGCATCCTTCGCCATCACAAACAGGACCATTGAAGATTTGATTGTCCGGCGTGACGAACTCAAATATACGAATGAACAAATTATCGCCGAAATTGCCCGGTTTCGTACGGTCCCGCGCTTAACCCTTCGCGCCCAGGATATCGGTTTTCGTCCAGCGACTAACGATGAAATCGATTACGTGGTTATCGAAGGCTACAGCCCGACGCGCAAGAATTCCTTCGCCGAAGCAGCGAGCGCGAGCGCAAACCTGGAAGAGCTGCCAGTCTACGACGAGACTTTCAGTGGCTGGCTGAAACAGCAACTGGCCACGTTGCGCGAACAAATCGAAGCCTTTGGCAGCTAGTACGAGAAAGCGTCGCGATGCAAGGACTTTCTTCCCAGCAGACCACGATCCATTCACGATTGCCCTTCGTGATCATCTTCCTTATACTAATGGCCGGATACTTGGTGATAAATCTGGCCAATTTTCAGTTCTTCCCGCGCTCGGTACGTCAAGAGATGGAAAGGCGCGGGAGCGCCATTACCAGCTCCACGCGCAGGATACCCGCGGAGCGTGGCTTGATTTATGACCGAGACGGAGAGCCCCTCGCCTTTAATGCGCTGCAATATCGTGTCGGTGTCAGCCCAAGCCTGGTTGTTAATGCATTAAGTCTCAGCAAGGAGCTAGCGCTTATCTTGGACATCGACGAGTTCGAGTTATTCCGTCGTGCCTCGAGTGACAATATTTGGGAGTTTATCGCCGGGCAGGTTTCCGCGGAACAGGGACAGGCAATTGCCGCGCTCGACGAAATCTCTCTCGATTTGGAACGGATACCGAAACGATTCTATCCGCAAGGTCCCTTGGCGGGCCATGTGATCGGATTCGTGGTTGACGAGGAGTTAAAGGGGGCGTTGGGCGTCGAAGGCGCCTACAATGACACATTGGCCGGCCGAGTTTTGGACCTTTCCATAAGCAATATTCCGCTTGATCTGCCCGAGGACGTGCCGACCGACCAGCGCGGCCAAGACATCGTGCTTACGCTGGACCGCGACGTGCAGTTCTGGGTCGAGTCCGAATTGGAGCGAGCGGTCCTGGAATCGGGAGCTTTCCGCGGCTCGGCAATCGTTATGGATCCACGAAATGGCGATATTCTCGCTATGGCAAACGACCCGTCTATGGATCCCAACAATTTCCTGAATATTGAAGACCCCAATCTCTTGTTGAATCCAACCATCAACGAAGACTTCGAGCCCGGATCAATCGTGCAGGTGTTGACGGTTGCCGCTGGCTTGGAAACTGGCGCGATCACACCCTATTGGACGTACAATGACGGCGGCAACCTCGAAGTGGGCGGTTACAAAGTATGGAATCGACACTTCCAAACACACGGCACTATAGATGTAGCGCAGATCCTGGTCCGTTCCGTCAATGTCGGCGCCGCGACTATCGCTCTGGAAATGGGCACAGACAATTTCTACAGCATGATGCGGGCTTTTGGATTTGGACAGCTTACCGGGGTTGATCTGTTCGCGGAAGAAAGCGGCGAGCTCAAGGTTCCCGGTGACAGCAATTGGTCGGAAAGTTATTTGGGACTGAACAGCTACGGACAGCGTATGAAGGCGACTCCCCTGCAGATGATCACCGCCTTTGCGGCACTTGCCAACAACGGCATTATGCGTCAGCCTCGCATTGTCCGTCAGGCGATCACCGATGATGGTGTGCAAGACGCACAGCCGATCACCATACGCCGGGTCGTTTCCGAAGCAACCGCTAATATAGTCACCGATTTACTGGTGCGGTCGGTCGTTGACGGCGCTCCAGAGGCGCAACTTCCCGGTTATACCATCGCCGGGAAAGCGGGAACCGCGCGAATCGCGACCGCGTTGGATTATGAAGTTGGCCGCAATTCGTCCATTGTGACGTTTATTGGTTTTCTGCCGGCGGACGATCCGCAAGTCGTCGTCATGGTCAAGTTGGATCGGCCTGACGAATATTACGGATTCGAGGTTGCCGCGCCCATCTTCCGGCGCCTGGCCAACCGACTGGTAATCCTGCTGGAGATACCGGTTGACGATGTTCGGCAAAGTTTGGCTAGCTCCACACGTAGCGTAAATTCGGTCGGTGGCTGAGGGTGAGCTGCTAATGGAAGCCAAACTACCACTGGCATTAAGCGTAGGTGGGGCGACTTTCTTGCTGGGCGTTATCTGGGGTGGTCCCTTTGTAGAGATTCTGAAGCGCTTCAATCTGGGCAAGCAGATCCGCGACGAGTTGATGGACAGCGCACATGTGAAAAAAGTCGGCACACCGACGATGGGCGGGATCATGATTATCCTGCCAACTATCGCCATCACGCTCGCGCTCAATATCTCGAATATTTTGCAGGAAGGCTATGGCCGAAGCGTCTTGCTGCCGCTCTCCGTCTTGATTGGATTTGCCTTGCTGGGGTTGATTGATGACTGGGAAGGGATTCAAACGTCGCGTGGCAGCGTGGGCGAAGGCTTGTCGGGCAAAATGAAATTCCTCGGTCAGATCGTCCTGGCGCTGTCCGCATCCATCATCATGTCGCAGGTAGGCTTTTCCTATGCCAATTCCATGCCTTTGCCCTTGATTCCTGTAGAAATTCCTTTGCACCCGCTGATCTTTATCGCAATCAGCACCTTTATCATCATCGGCAGCTCCAACGCCACTAATTTCACCGATGGATTGGACGGCCTCGCCGGTATCGTTACCGCGAGCGCATTTGGCGCCTACGGCGTTATCGCCTATTTGCAGAATCAGATTTTCTTGATTGACCTCTGTTTCATTGTGGTGGGCGCCTGTTTCGCCTTTCTTTGGTACAACGCGCATCCGGCGCAGTTATTTATGGGAGATACGGGTTCTCTGGCCTTGGGCGCGACGCTTGGTACTGTCGCGGTAATGACCGGCCAGTGGCTGCTGCTGCCGATTATCGCGATTATACCGGTCATGGAGATCTTGAGCGTGATCTTGCAAGTCGCGTCCGCCAAGTTAAGCCGACGTTTTTATGGTGTGGATATCCGACCATTCCGCCTCACGCCCATACATCATCACTTTGAATTGGGCGGCTGGAGCGAAACGCAGATTGTGCAGCGATTTTGGCTGATCAGCATTCTTTGCGCGTTCATTGGCGTGGCAATGGCATTGCTCCGGCAGCGCGCGCTTGGGCCGCTTTGATGCGCATTGTCCGGTCGTTCTCTCAGGAATTTCCCGCATAATGCCTGCTCAAGACGACCTGTTCGGCAAACGGATCGTTATATTCGGCTTCGGACGGCAGGGAAAGGCCTTGGCACGCTGGTTGCCTAGCCTTGGCGCCGAAGTTATGGTCACGGATAGCCGCAGCGCCAAAGAGTTGGGCATCCGCCGCTCAAAGTATCCTGGCGTGCGCTTCTTTCTGCGAGGGCATCCTGACGAAGTATTGGTTGGCGCAAGAGCCATCTGCGTCTCTGGGGGTGTACCGCTGGACCTGCCGATACTGGAGTTGGCGCGTAAGCGGCGCATCCCGTTTACCAACGACGCGCAATTGTTTATCGAACGATGCCCCGCTCCCGTCATCGGCATCACAGGCAGCGCGGGCAAGACAACGACTACAGCGCTCGTAGCGAAAATACTCGGGGCAGCCGGCTACAAGGTCTGGCTCGGGGGAAATATTGGGAACCCGCTCATCGAAGACCTAGCGAAAATCAGAAAAGACGACCTGGTTATTATGGAGCTTTCTAGCTTTCAGCTCGAATTAATGAGCGACAGTCCTCAAGTGGCTGCTGTGCTCAACCTGACGCCCAATCATCTTGATCGGCACGGTACTTTGGAGCGTTATGCCGCGGCAAAAGCTAACATCATTCGACACCAGAAGCCATCAGACGTGGCAGTACTCGGCTGGGACGACCCCGGCAGCCGCGCGATGGAGCAAGTCGTTCGCGGAGAAGTATCGGCGTTCAGCGCGTTCGACATGGTGCCCGATGGCGCGTTTCTGTTGGGCAATCGGGTTTTCGTCGCGGGATCCGCCAGCTACGATTCGACGCCGCACGTTGTTTGCACGCGGGACGAGATTCCTCTGCGAGGCGATCACAACGTTGCAAATGTCCTGGCCGCCTGCGCGATAAGCGGCTCGGTGGGATTGGCTGTCGATCGACCAGGCGTTATGCCGGAGACGATGCGCGCGGCCATTCGCGAGTTTCGCGCGGTGGAGCATCGCCTGGAAACAGTGCGCAAAATTTCAGGCGTCACCTATGTGAACGACAGTATCGCCACAGCGCCGGAGCGTCTGATTGCCGCGCTGCACAGCTACGACGAACCATTGATTTTGCTTATCGGAGGAGCGGACAAGGACTTGCCTTGGGAAGGCGCTCTTCATTTAGCGCTGACAAAAGCGCGACATATCGTCGTCTTCGGCAATGATGGCGACAAACAGGTCGCCACGAAGGTTATGAAGCTGGTTTCAGTGATGCGCGTTCGTGACGATCAGGTGTCGCGCGCACAGACGCTGCAGGAAGCCGTGCAGCTGGCGTCCGAAATTGCGCGAGACGGTGATGTTGTGCTCTTGTCTCCAGGCGGTACGAGCTACGATGCTTATACGGACTTTGCCGAGCGCGGAGATCACTTTCGCCAATTGGTAACTGCACTATAATGGGTTTACATCTGCGGACGGGCAAAAAGCGAGTGGTATGACGGAACAAGCCATCCTCAATGATTCCAGGCGTCGCCGGTTTCGGCGGCGGCTGCGCCGTGGATCCGGCTTGACGATAGTGAGCGACGACAGCGCTCGCCCTCTTGCACCGGTTAATCGAAGCTTTTTCGCTACGCTGGACAAGCCGCTTCTCGGCATCGTAGTCCTGCTGCTGATAGTTGGCTCACTTATGGTCTACAGTTCCACCTTTGACTGGAGCAATGACACGTATGGGACAGCTACGGGATTCTTCGTGGAAGAGCACCTGCGCAACGTTGTGTTTTCCAGCATGGCGCTTTTGTTCTTCGCCGCGGTTGACTATCGTTTTTGGAAACGCTTCTCTGTTTGGTTGCTGCTTTTCACGATCGGCGCGCTGATTGCTGTGCTGCTGGTAGGCGATGACAAGTTCGGCGCCCGTCGTTCGCTGGTTGGCGGTCGCTTCCAGCCCGGCGAACTGGCGGAATTCACCATCGTAGTCTATCTGGCGGCTTGGCTCGGCTCAAGAAACGCCAGAGTGGGCAGCTTTTTCTTTGGCTTTCTTCCGTTTGTATTGGTGGTAGGCGTCATATCCTTTTTGATCACGCGCCAGCCGGACCTGAGTTCAGCTGCAATCGTCGCCCTGACGGCCGGTATCATGTTTTTTGTCGCAGGCGCAAACTTGTTCCAGTTGGTCGCGATGGGCGGGCTATTGGGCGGTGTCGCATATGTATTGATCGCAGGGCTGGGCTACGCGCAAAACCGTATCGCCGACTTTCTGGCGGGCCTCAACGATCTGACGCTGACCAACTACCATACGCAACAGGCGATTGCCGCGTTCATGAAGGGCGGCTGGACCGGTGTAGGATTGGGGCAATCGGCGCAAAAATTCGGCGCTTTGCCAGCGCCGCATACAGATAGCATTTTTGCGGTCATTGGCGAGGAGTTTGGTGTTTTGGGCGCTGCAGTCGTTGTCGTGCTCTACGTCGCGCTGGCGATACGAGGATTCCAGATGGCCCGTCACGCGCGCGATTCATTTGGATCTTTGCTTTGCGTCGGTGTCACATCGTGGGTTATTGTCCAGGCATTGCTGAATATTGCTGTTATGACCAACGCCATTCCGTCAACGGGAGTGCCATTGCCCTTCATCAGCTTCGGTGGATCGGCGTTGACGGTGGTCATGATCGGAATCGGATTGATGCTGAGCGTGCAGCGAGTTGCATTGCGGCGGAAGCGAGCTTCCGAACGGAGAAACGACTTTGCGAATATTGATCGGAGCTGGGGGCACCGGCGGTCACGTTTATCCCGCGCTGGCAACCGCCCAGACACTGCTGGACCACGGCAGTAGCAATCATCAACTCTTTTTTGTCGGTGCGGTGGGCGGAATGGAACGAAAGCTGGTGCAGGAGTCGGGGATTCCATTTGCCGCATTCTACGAGGTTTATGCGGGTCCGCTTCATGGCGTCGATCCCCTCAGAATTATTTCCAGCACTGCGAAACTAGGCCTGGGCACCTTGCAAGCAGTCAAAAGGTTACGCAATTTGCGCCCACATGTCGCGCTCTTGACGGGCGGTTGGGCGAACCTGCCACTGGCGCTTGGGGCGCGTCTGCTTGGAATACCGATCGTAATCTATTTGCCAGATATCGAACCTGGATTGACAATCAGGGCTTTGCAGCGTTTCGCGTCGCGGATCGCGACTACGGTTGGCGAATCCGCCAAATACTTTCCTGCCGACAGGTCTGTGGCCACGGGTTATCCACTGCAAGAAAATCGCTTGCAGGCGACGCGCGAACAGGCGTTCATGCGATTTGGGCTGGACCCATCGCGCAAGACCATCCTGGCGTTTGGGGGCAGCCGCGGCGCTCGCAACATCAATATCGCTCTCGGCGACTGCCTGCCGCAACTGCTGGATGAGGGATTGCAGATCATTCACGTCACGGGCGACTTCGACTGGCAACGAAGCATGTGCCAAGTGGAACCGTATAGGCAGCATCCGCAGTATCGCCCCTTCCCCTATCTTCATGACGATATGGGATTGGCTTTTGCCGCCGCGGATTTGGCTGTCTGTCGATCGGGGGCGAGTACGCTGGCGGAATTGCCATTGTTCGGTCTGCCCGCCATCCTCATCCCATATCCCTATGCCTGGCGCTACCAAAGCGTCAACGCCGATTACTTGAGCGACCGCGGCGCCGCGCTGAGGCTGAACGACGAGGACATGGCATCATCACTTTGCGATACGATCATGTCGCTGGTCGGCGACGAAACGCGCTTGGCCGAGATGCGGGCCAGCTCTCATGCCCTGGCAAACGCTGAGGGCGCGCGCCGCCTTGCGGATTTGCTACTCGAAGCGGGTGGAGCCTGAGATGTTGGAACTGGTCACGTTGATGTGGGTTTTCGTTGCCTGCTTCGCTTTGGTCGGCCTGCAACGTGGCTGGACCAAAGAGATAATCGCCATGGCTGGTATCACCTTGGGTCTCTTTGCCCTACACCAATTCGACGCCGCCTTGCGACAGCAACTGCTGGCTCCGTTTGCAGCCGGTCAGAAATTTCTCTTCCAGGCTGCCATCTTTTTGCTGATAGCATTCTTTGCGTATCAAACGCGCGCTTTGATCGGCAGCGACGCCCGCGAAGCGCTCAACGGTGAAGGTCGGGACGCGACGCAATCCAAAGTGTTAGGTGGCATCGTTGGCGCTGCCAACGGCTATCTTGTAAGCGGCTCAATCTGGTATTTCATGCATATCAACGATTACCCATTGTCGCCGTACGTGGAAGCGCCGATAAATGGTTCGCTAAGTTTCCACTCGATCGCGAATCTGCCGCTCTATGTCCTGGCGCAGGGACCCGGTTCCTCGGGCGACCTTCTTTCTCTGATGGTCATTGTATTGTTTGTAGTGGTGCTGGTTTTGATCTAATGATGGACCATTGCACAGGATACGGCAGATCGTAAGTCAAGTAACTTGGATGGGATAAAGCGACGTGATTAGTTTCATATCATTGATGTGGGCGACGGCGATCTTTTTCGCAGTGATCGGCGCGCTGCAAGGTTGGCAACGCCAACTAATCGGCACGACAGGCATCGTGCTCGGGTTTTTTGCCATCTTCCAATTCGACAGCTTGCTGCGCGGCAGCCTCTATTTGTTGCTGACAAATGGGCAGATCTTCTTCCTGCAGCTTTGCGTCTTTACGGCGATTGTCGTGTTCGCTTACCGCAACGAAATAGTCTTTAGTCCCGCAAGCAGAATCAGCCGGATACGAAACGGTCTATTGGGCGTGGTGGCCGGTTTGATCAACGGTTACTTCGTTGCCGGCTCTGTTTGGTACTTTCTCGATATCAACCGTTATCCTTTCTCGCAACTATTGTCAGCTCCCGCGGAAGGCAGCGTCAGCTACCTAGGTGTGGGATCCATGCCTGTGGTGCTCTTGGGCGGCGGATTGGCCGGCAATGGAGATCTGCTGGCTCTAACAATTTTGGTTCTGCTTGCGCTAGTTATTTTAATCGTATGATCTTTGTTCCGTCAGCCCATAGCGCATCAAGCCTTGACTAGACGCGCACTTCGCAGCATATGCGGAAGCGCTTACCATGATCTTCATTATTTCAGGCCGAGTTAACCCATGCTCAATTTGACACCCGGTCAGCACATACATCTTGTTGGCATTGGCGGTGCGGGACTGTCCGCCATTGCGCGCATTCTTCTGCAGCGCGGTTTCACGGTCAGTGGATCCGATCTTCGCAAAAGCTCAATAACGATTGCGTTGGAAAGCGAAGGCGCCCGCGTCTATCGCGGTCACCGCGCGGACTTTGTCGAGGGCGCTGATCTGCTGCTGGTGTCGTCGGCAGTTGCGGCGGAGCACGTCGAGGTGGTCGCCGCGCAGTCAATGGGCATACCGATTGTCAAGAGAGACCTGTTCATGGCGCCGCTGCTGAGAGGGCACCGGACGATCGCTGTGGCCGGCACTCATGGGAAAACCACCACCACGTCGATGATCGTACATATCTTGCAACAGGCCGGAAAAGATCCCAGCTATATCGTTGGCGGCACCATGGGCAATACCGGTAAAAATGCCGCCGTCGGCAGAGAGCAAACATTTGTTATTGAAGCCGACGAGTATGACAACATGTTCCATGGTCTGCGGCCACAGATCGCGGTTGTTACCAATGTCGAGCATGACCATCCCGATTTCTTCAAAACAGCCCAGCAACAGTTGGACGCGTTTAACGAGTTCGCCCAGCTATTGCCAGCGTCCGGCACGCTGGTGGCATGCAAAGATGATAGCGGCGCCGCCAGTTTGCTGCACGATCGGCAGGGTCGCAATCTTGCAGCCATCAGCTATGCCATCAACGATGCGACCGCCGACTGGCGCGCGACTGACCTCGATTTTTCGGAAAATGAGACTAGCGCCTGCGTCTTCAGGCATGGAAAGATGCTAGGCAGATTGGTCTTGAGCATTCCGGGCGCGCATAACGTCGGCAATGCATTGGCCGCCACGATCGTCGCAGACGCGCAGGGGGTCTGCTTTGAACAGAGCGCTTCCGCCTTGGCAAGCTTCAAGAATACGGCACGCCGGTTTGAGATACGCGGGATTCGCGACGATGTGATCATTGTCGACGATTATGCGCATCATCCTACTGAAATTAGGGTCAATATCCGTGCCGCGCGCTCACGGTATCCGCGGCATCAGATCTGGGCGGTCTGGCAGCCGCATACCTACAGCCGGGTGCGAGAATTCTTGCCTGGTTTCCTGTCGGCCTTTGATGCTGCCGATCACGTTTTGATCACACCAATCTATGCCGCTCGCGAGGACCCGATCCCGGGAATCTCCAGTCCAATGCTGGTCGATTCCATGTCAGATCATTCCAGCGCGCGCTTTGCGCCCAGCTTTGCGGAGGCCGTCGAGTACATGCGCCGGGATATCAATGGTCCGGCGCTGGTGCTCATTTGCAGCGCCGGAGACGCCAACCGTATTGCAGATCTTTATCTTGATCCCGACGAACGATAAAAATGACCGCGCCCGAACCACCCTTTCCAGAGCAAGTTCAGCGGCAACAGCCGCTGGCAAGATATACTGCCGCGCGTCTGGGCGGACCCGCCGATTATCTGTACGTCGCCAAAGATCCAGATTATCAGGAGACCCTCGCCATCTTGCGAATGGCGTGGGCGCGCGACATGCCGGTCACTATCATCGGTGGCGGCGCCAACGTGCTTGTTGCCGACAATGGTATCCGCGGATTGACGATCATCAACCGCGCCACACAGATCACACATAAAATACTCGACGGCGAAATACGGCTACGGGCAAGCAGCGGCATCAATCTAATCCGTCTGGTGCGATACTGCCAAGAGCACGGCTTGGCGGGTATGGAATGGGCGATTGCCGTCCCCGGGACCGTGGGTGGCGCAGTGGTCAACAATGCCGGCGCCCACGGTGGCGATATTGCAGGTACCTTGCGGAAAACGCAGATCTTTGAAGCCATACGGGGCGAAACTTGGTATGACACGGGAGACCTCGGTTACCAATACCGGCACTCGATACTCAAGTCCCGTGCCGACATGCAATTCTTTGTCATGACAGCGGTTTTCAACCTGAAACAGGCGGTGCCGGCAGCCATATCGCAGCGGATGAACGAGTACAGCGAGTACCGCAAGAGAACGCAACCCCCGGGCGCTAGCCTCGGCAGCATCTTCAAAAACCCGCCCGGAGATTACGCCGGCAGATTGATCGAGGCGGCAAACATGAAAGGTTTCCGTATCGGCGATGTGCAAGTGTCCCCGATCCACGCCAACTTCTTTGTTAACATCGGCGACAATGCGAGCGCCGGCGATTACTACCGGCTTATCGAAGCGGTGCGTCAACGCGTCAAAGACAGCTTTGGAACGGAATTGGAATTAGAAATCCAGACCCTCGGCGAATGGGCCTAATATTGCCCGCCTCTTTGATTGCGCCGTAATTTGAGCAATAGTAAACTAAATGCGAGCCAAGTCGCGATGATAGTCAACCTTTCCCGGAAGATCGTCGGTGGTCAGTCACGTTCAGATTCGGAAACGGCAGCCCGACCGAACGCCAGGTGTACTTCATCGTGCATCTCCGGGCATCAAGCCGGAGCGACAGACCGCCGTACGGAACGAGCGAGTGCAGACTTTTTTGCGCTGGCGAGTCACTAGCGCCTTTCTTTTCATCATGTTCAGCGTCATCTTGGTACTGTTCTTTTCCGGCGACTTGTTCTATGTGCGTTCGGTACAGGTTCGAGGCAATGATTACTTGGCGCGCGAGGAGGTTTTCGCATTTTCCAGCATCGCCGACCATCACATGTTTTGGCTGGATCCCGAAGAGATCCGCAGCAACGTGCTGCGCTCTTCGTCAATCGCTGATGCGACTGTTGATCTTGGTTGGCCTCCAAACTTGATTACCATGCTGGTGCAAGAGCGCCAACCAGCCATTATTTGGTCGGAAGCGGGAAACGAAACCTGGATTGACATCCAAGGACGAATTATGCCAGCGCGAGCAGCTATGCCGGATGTGATACGAGTGAATGTGGTCGTCGACGCGTTTGAGGGTCCATCCGATACACTGACGGATCTTAAGAAACTGGACAAGGATGTCGTGCGCGGCGCGTTGCGCCTGCAGGAGTTTTTACGGCCGGGCACTGATCTTGACTACGACCCAATCAATGGTCTGGGTTGGACTAACGATCAAGGTTGGCAAATTTGGATGGGTATCGATTCAAGTGCGGGTATGAACAGGAAAATCAACGAATATCAGGCGTATGTTAACAATCTGAACAGCAGAGGCATTGAGATTACCGAGTTGAACATCGCGAATCCAAATGCGCCTTTTTATAAGGTTTTATGGGGGCGTTAGATCCTTATGGGTGACTTAGTAGTAGGTATCGATGTAGGTACACACAAGATCTGTACGTTGGTCGGCGAAGTTCGCCCTGAGGATATTTACGTCGTTGGATTGGGTATCGAACCGAGCGCCGGCATGAAAAAGGGCGTGGTCAACGATGTCAGCGCCTTGTCCGCGGCGATTGGCAAGTCCATTCGCAAGGCGGAAAAGTCTAGCGGATACGACATCAATCGCGCATTCGTCAGCGTAGCAGGCAGTCATATTTCTTCGTTGACCAGCCGCGGCATCACTACCATTGTCGGTCCACGCAGTGTGCAAGCAGAAGATCTCGAGAAGGCCATGGCGGTTGCTCGGGGAATCGCCATCCCGCACAATCGCGAGGTGTTGCATGTGGTGCCACGCAGTTACACCCTGGATGGTCAGGAAGGTATTCGCAGCCCGATAGGCATGCATTGCTTCCGCCTCGAGGTAGATGCGCATATCATCACCGCATCCACGACGAGCCTCGCCAATCTGGAAGACGCGGTGGAAACAGCCGGCGTGTTGGTCGATCGATTCATTCTGAATCCGCTGGCCGCGGGCGACGCCGTGCTGACTGGCCACGAGCGCGATATGGGCGCCGTAGTGATCGACATCGGGGGCGGGACAACCGATCTCGCGATTTTCATTGATGGCACGGTTTGGCATACCGCTATCATTCCGGTTGGCGGTAATCACGTAACGCAAGATATCACTTACTGGATGCGCGTGCCCTTCGACCTGGCGGAACAAGTCAAAATACAGCGGGGCCACGCGGACATGGATGCCGTCGGCGAGAATGAAGTCTTCCCGGTGGAGCCCTTTGGCGGCGACATATTGCAAGTGAAGCGGCGCGACCTGGCAATGGTGATCGAAGCGCGATTTGAAGAAATTTTTGATCTGACCGAAAAGGAAATCAAACGGTCCGGTTATGCAGGTCTATTACGAGCAGGCGCTGTGATCACCGGTGGCAGTTCGCAACTGCCGGGTTATCGCGAGCTCGCGTCGCGGATACTCAATGTACCGGTTCGTTTGGCGCAACCGGAGAAGATCACGGGCATTGCCGACACAATCAAGAATCCGTCTTACAGTACCAGCGTTGGTTTGCTGCGCCTGGGCCTGGAAATGGACAGCATGACGGAGCCGGAAACCAACAACAACGTTGGCTTACCGGTGTCGCGTTGGGGACGCGTGATGAACGACTTTTTGCGTCGTTTCTTGCCACAAGATGACTAGGAAAAACCGTTACAATTCGTTTCAGTTTTTGCTGCGAATTTGATTTGCATTCGTTCTAAATGGGCGTACAATAGAGGACAATAATCTGGCATTTGCGTTGCTTAAACGTGTTGATTCCAAAGGAAAGTCACAATGGTCAACGATCTTATAACAGGTGAAAATTTCGCGCAGATTAAAGTCGTTGGTGTGGGCGGTGGCGGCGGAAACGCGGTTAATCGCATGATCAACGAGGGTCTTGGGGGCGTCGATTTTATCGCGGTCAACACGGACAACCAGGCCTTGATGCTTTCCAAAGCCAAAACGCGTGTACGAATTGGAGACAAGTTGACACGCGGATTGGGTGCCGGCGGCAATCCAGAAATCGGCCGTAAAGCGGCTGAAGAAAGCTCGGAAGATCTGCTTGAGGTCTTGCGCGGTTCCGATATGATCTTTGTTGCCTGTGGCATGGGTGGCGGCACGGGAACCGGCGCATCGCCGGTGATCGCGCAGATCGCCAAAGAGCTTGGCGCTTTGACCATTGGCGTCGTGACCCGTCCCTTCTCGTTTGAAGGAACGCGCCGCGCCCAACTGGCAAAAACCGGAATCGAAGGGTTGAAGAGCCAGGTAGATACCCTGATCGTCATTCCGAATGACCGTCTCCTGCAAATGGCGGACAAGCGCTCCACGCTGCAGCAGGCTTTTTCGCTCGCCGATGACGTATTACGTCAAGGCATCCAGGGCATTTCCGAATTGATCACCGTACCCGGTCTGATCAATCTCGACTTTGCCGATGTTCGCACGATCATGTCCGAAGGTGGCGCCGCTCTGATGGCGGTAGGACGCGCGGCCGGCGACGAACGGGCCCGTGCCGCAGCCGATCAAGCTATCACCAGCGGCCTGCTGGATGTCACGATCGACGGCGCGCGGGGCATCCTCTTCTCAATCACTGGTGGCAGCGACTTGACACTATTCGAAGTGAACGAGGCAGCAGCCATCATCAAAGACAGCGCGCATCCGGAATGTAACCTGATATTCGGCGCTCACATCGACGAGAGCATGGGAGACGAGGTCCACATCACCGTGATCGCGACGGGTTTTGAACGAAGCCGCCTCGAGGCCAGCATGAAAGAAGCCGGCACTTTGCCAATCCGCCAACCTTCGCCTGTGCCACATCCGACACCGGTTCAGCGTCCCATATATGAGGATGTTGAAGTCGAGGTTCCCTCACCGGGGGACTCGATGTCCAGTGGCAGCGGTTCGTCCTTCCAACGACAGCAGATGGGGCCTGGGTCCTCGCCGCAAGAAGACCCACGCACGTACGAGAATATCGATCCCAAGAACACTGATTTGCCCGCGTTCTTGCGCAAAAGGAATCGCGGACAATAAGATTCACCACAGCACCAAGAGAAAAGAGTGGGCTGACAATGCCCACTTTTTGATCCCCTTGATATGGGTTATGAGCTGTCAATGAAAATGTAGGCAATTTCACCGATACTCCCATAAGCTCAGGGAGCAGTTGATAGCGTCTCTCACTCATATCGAGTTGAAGAGAGTACCCAACTTGAAAACCGGAAATCACGCTAACTTGCATGCAAGCCCATTTGTGACTCTGATGTCATCGCGACACAGGAAAATTTCGTAATAACGTGTCATAGATTACAAGTTGCTTTCGGCGCGATCTAGCCCGATAGGCTTCCATCTAAACGGTTGTGTTTTTCGAACAAAAGCCGCGTCGTTTGATATAACAAGGTTTTCTCGATTCGCAGGTTGAAGTGGAAGGAATCCGATTCATTTTTTAGCCATTTTTGTTCGACAATTGATGCCTTCCATGCTATAAAAGAGAAATCCATTTCACGACAAGTTGTCCGTTCTAGAAGCGTCTCTGACGTCACCATTGCGCCAGCGATTGACTGTGATACGAGGCGCGACAGTCATGAAGTCCCAAATGCCTTGGTATGTACGATTCTGATTAGGATAGGCTTCTCATGGTTCAGTCTCACGCGACAAGAAGCGCCTTGCACGAACTTGGATACAAAATATTCCTGGATCGTTACGCGCAGAAAGATATGACCCGCAGCACCTTGACGGTTGGCGACAAGGTGATTGTGGTTATCAGTGCCAAAACCGGTCAACGCGAGATAGGTACGGTGACCGAGATAAGCCTGCCACAAGTGACCGTGACCTTGCTCGATGGCGAGGTGGTGGCGCGCGACCTTGAACATGTCGACAAACCGATCGAGACCGAGCCGGCGCAGATGATGGACCGGGTGGCGCGTGGCGTCGCCACGACCGAAGCGAACCCGGCCAAGCAAGACGAATGGGCGGAGAAATTCCGCTGGTTGCTGGACGACTGGAAGTTCGTACCCGGTGGCCGCATCCTCACGGCAGCCGGTACCGATCAGGATTTGACTTATTACAATTGCTATGTCATCCCGTCGCCGCACGATTCGCGCGAAGGGATCATGACCACCCTCACCCAGATGACCGAGATCATGTCGCGTGGCGGTGGCGTCGGCATCAATTTGTCAACATTGCGTCCGCGCCATTCGTACGTCAAAGGCGTAAACGGCCGTTCCAGTGGCGCGGTGTCCTGGGGCGCCTTGTATAGCTTTGTGACTGGGCTCATTGAGCAAGGCGGTAGCCGCCGGGGCGCGCTGATGCTCATCCTAAACGATTGGCATCCCGATATTTTCAATTTTATCAACAGCAAACGCCAGGCCGGCCAGATCACCAACGCCAATATCAGCGTCGGTGTCTCCGACCGCTTGATGGAAGCCGTCGCTGCGGACGAAGACTGGCCATTGATGTTCCCGGATACGCGCGATCCCGATTATGACGAGTTTTGGGACGGTGATCTGAACACCTGGGTCGCGTCAGGCCGCAAAGTCATCCAATACAAGACGGTAAAGGCGCGCGACCTTTGGCATGCGATCGTAGAGAGCGCTTGGACCAGTGCCGAACCGGGCGTCTGGTTTAACGAGCGCAGCAACAAAATGGCGAACAGTTGGTATTTCAATCCCTTGATTTCGACCAATCCCTGTGGCGAACAGCCACTTGGCGCCTTCTCGGTTTGTAATCTGGGCGCGATCAATCTGTCGCGCTTCTACGACGAACACAATCGCGATGTCGCCTGGGACGATTTGCGGAAGACCGTCGCGTATTCCACACGCTTCCTTGATAACGTCATCGACACGACACCCTATTTCTTTGAAGAAAACAAACGTGTACAAATGGCGGAGCGGCGCGTCGGCTTGGGTACAATGGGCATCGCTGAACTAATGCTGAAGCTCGGCGTGCGTTATGGCAGTCACGAGTCCGTAGAGTTGATCGACCAGATCTACAAGACAATTGCCATTGCCGCCTATGAAACATCAAGCGAGTTGGCGCTAGAAAAAGGCGCATTTGCCCAATTCGATGCCGAGAAGTTCATCGAGAGCGGCTATATGCAGGCGATGCCGGAGAATCTGCGTCAGAAAGTCCGTCGTGACGGCATCCGCAATGTCACTCTGCTCACGCAAGCGCCTACCGGTACAACAGGCACCATGGTCAATACCTCAACGGGTGTGGAGCCATTTTTCTCCTGGATATATTATCGCAAGAGCCGGCTGGGCTTGCACGAGGAACAAGTGTCCATCGTCAAGGACTGGTACGAAGCGCATCCCGATGCCGAGGAGTTGCCCGATTACTTTGTCACCGCCATGGATCTGACGCCGGAAGAACACGTCAAGGTGCAGGGCGCTTTCCAGCGCTGGATCGACAGCGCCATCAGCAAGACTTGCAACGTACCCAACGAGTACACCGTCGAGCAGGTCAGCGATCTGTATCGCAAAATGTATGAACTCGGCTGCAAAGGCGGCACGATCTATCGCGATGGCAGCCGAGACGAACAAGTGCTAATGCTCAAGGGCGATGAACGCGCCGAAAGCGAAATGGAAGACCTCAAGACATCGGTCAAGGCGGAATCCGACGGCGAAGCCGAGCCGGCATCCACTCCGCATCGGGTTTATCCGCGTCCCGATAGCTTGCAGGGTTTGACGGTCAAGACGCAAACGCCGTTTGGCAAAGCCTACATCACCATCAACCGCGACGACAACGGCAATCCTTTCGAAGTATTTGTCGCTATCGGCAAGGCCGGTACGGACATACAAGCCGATGCCGAGAGTTTGGGCAGGATGATCTCACTTCAGTTGCGTACCACCGCCCCACATAACCGGCGCGAGATGCTAAGGTTGATCATTGAGCAGTTGCAAGATATTGGCGGGGCGCGTCCCATCGGCTTTGGTCCCAAACGTGTGCTTTCGCTGCCCGATGCGGTGGCGCGGGTTCTGCAGATGGAATTCTTCCCGGAAGATCAGCCAATGCAACTGGGCTTGCCCATGGACGACGATGACACCGGCGATCTGGTCGCCAACGCTGCCATCTCCGGCGCCGATATATGCCCCGAGTGCGGGACGACCACGCTAATCCGGGCGGAGAGTTGCCGCAAGTGCCTCACTTGCGGCTTCAGCGAGTGTTGACGTAACAGCCTGGCACAAACAGCGCATATCGAGCCATCATTTTGCCGCTCCTCGACGTGTAGAGGAGCGATCTGCTTGTAAGGTGTTCAAATGCATTCAATGAACGGCAAGCAGAGCGCTACAAACCGGCGCAAGTGAGCGGCAAAGGCAAATAGCAGCAGAATCTGCCTATCGACTAAACTCTCTGTGCCCTCTGTGCCTCTGTGGTGAATCAAGAAAAACCCGCGAATGACTAACCTGCCTCATCAAAAAGCAAAACGCCGAAAGACCTTTAAGCGCATCCTGCTGGTCTGTTTGCTTGCCGCGATTTTTTACTTCGCCGTTTTTCTGACCGCCATTCACTTCACCGGCACACAAGACGGCACGCGTCCCGCCGATGTCATCATCGTGCTTGGCGCCGGACTGCGTCACGACGGCCGGCCGGGCCCGGCACTCACCCGCCGCAGCATGCGTGCCGCCGATTTGTGGCAGCGGGGCATCGCGCCAATCGTCCTGTGCACCGGCGGCCAAGCCGAGTCTTTCCCTCGCAGCGAAGCGGACGCCTGCCGCGAGATTTTGCACCGTCGAGGTTTGCCGCAATCCGCCATCCTTCTGGAAGAGAAAAGCCGTAGCACCGAGGAGAATGCTTTATTCAGCAGCCAGATAATGACGGAAAGCGGTTGGACGACAGCGGTCCTCGTCAGCGACAGTTACCACATGCTGCGCGCCAACTGGCTGTTTCGATTGCATGGCGTCGAACCTTTCGCCAGCCCCGTGCCCGCAAACCGCAATCGCTATCCACTCAACTATCCCTATTCGTTGCTGCGCGAGTTTCTGGCATTCCACTGGCACGTCCTGAAGGAAGCGCTTAACATACCTGTCACGCATCTGAGCGGACTCTAGCTTGGCCGCGCAAATGCGAACGCCGCCCTGCACAGGGATATTTCCCACAACAATCGCCACATGGGTTTATAATTTCAGGTATCTTGTAGCTGCCGACGACCGCACAAAAGCTGGCGCAGTCAAATTTCAGATCGCGTGTAAGGCGCGGTTGAAAAGGAATACGGCATGATTTGTTTGCCGCGGAAACTACTTTGTATCGCTGTGACAGTGACGGTCATTCTGTGCAGCGTTTTCAGCGCGTCGGCTGATGACGAGTGGTACACAGTGCAAGACGGCGACAGCATCGAATCAATCGCCGCGCATTTTCAAATGTCGATACAGGCGCTGCTGGGACGTAACAACCTGAGCGAAAACGAGCGCCTTTCCCGCGGGCAGATTCTGCGGATTCCCATCCCTGAGGTCTTGCTGCTCCGCCACCAGGTAGGTCCGGATGACAGGTTGCGGTCGATTGCGGCTCGCTATGGCGTGACCGTGGCAGACTTGATGGCGGTAAACAACATCCAGCAAGAGAGCCACCTAATTCCTGGGCAGACGATTTATCTGCCGGCGGGCGCCCTGGACAGTTTCGACGGCAGTCATGTCGTTCAAGCGGGCGAGGCTTTAAATCAGATCGCCGGGCGCTACGGACTAGACTGGCAAACCCTTGCCACAGTCAACAACCTCGCCAATCCAAACTTGATTTACGCCGGTCAGGTTCTGGCCGTTCCTGCACTCGAGGCACAAGCGGTTGATCCGGCAACTCCCGAATTTACGGCATCGACGCCGGAGTCCACAACTGTTCCGACGGTCGTTCCAACGCCAGTACAGACGGCTATCACGATCCTTTATCGCATACGGATCGTCCAGCCGGGTGACACAATAGAAGGCTTGGCACAGCGCTATGCCGTGCCTTTACAAGACCTGATGGACCTGAACAGTCTGCGCGGCGAAAGTCGCTTGTACGCCGGCGAGATTGTCGTGCTCCCGTTGGCAACCGGCTTAAGCGGACAGCAGTCAACCGATGCGCCAGCAGACGCGCTGAGCCACGTCGTGCGCCACGGTGAGTCCCTGGCGAGTATCGCAAACCTGTACGGGCGCAACATGTGGGATATCGCCGCTGCCAACGGCCTGCTGAATCCCAATCTCATTTATGTTGGACAAGTGTTGATTATTCGATAGGAGAAGAGCGATGTCCAAAACCATCTGTATCGGCGTGCCCTACTATTTAGGTGAGAAGAAAAGCGATCGCACTGAAGTCCAAACACTGCGCGCTGCTGGCATCGCAGAAGAATTGAACGCGGAATGGGTGGAGATTGAGCCCGATTTTCAAGCGTCTGACGACCCGGTAGTTGCGGTCAATCGCGCGCTTGCGGATACCGTTCAGGCCTATCCGGATAAAGTTCCGGTGGTTTTCGCAAACGACTGCACGAGCTGCCTGGGCATGGTCAAGGGACTGGAAAAGCGCGCGCCGGCCGTGCTTTGGTATGATTCGCATGGGGATTTCAATACGCCGGAAACGACGCCCAGCGGGTTCCTCGGCGGCATGCCTCTGGCAGCGCTGGTTGGGCGCGGCAATCAGCACCTGATGCGGGGCATCGACCTGGAGCCGATCGCGGAATCCGATGTGATCGTCAGTGACTGTCGCAATCTCGATCCGGAAGAAGGGATCATGCTGCGCGAAAGCCAAGTAACGATTTACGAGACCTTGCACGCGCTCAATAAAGCCGCCCTGCCGGATAAGCCACTTTACATTCACTTCGATACCGATGTTGTTGACTGTGAAGACATGCCCGCTATGAGCTACCCTGAACCGGACGGTCCCTCGCTGCAAGAGAGCATCGAATCGCTGCAGCATGTTGTCTCGAAGAGCAACATGGTGGGCATACTTTTCAGCCTTTGGAACGGAACGCTCTCAGGCAGCGATCGCGCCCTTGCAGCCACGCTCGCCCTCATTCGAGCCTTGCGGTGACCGCCGCTTATGACTCGATTCCGCGACCTTGTCCCAATTGCGCACCATCTGCCTACGGGCCCGCTCAACGCGATTACTGACGTAGCCGGTGTTCGCGTTGGGCACGTCACTCGAAACGAAGGCGAGGGAAAGCTGGTACCGGGCAAGGGGCCTGTCCGCACCGGGGTCACTGCAATTCTGCCCCACGGTGGCAACGCCTTTCGCGAGAAAGCGCCGGCCGCGGTTTACACCATCAATGGCTATGGCAAGGCAACCGGATTCGAACAAATCCGCGACCTCGGCGTCATTGAGACGCCTATTTGTCTGACGAATACGCTCAATGTAGGAAAGGTCTGGGATGCTGTTGTCAGTTATTCGATTAGGGGAAATCCCGATATCGCAATCACCACCAGCAATGTCAGTCCGGTGATCGGGGAATGCAATGACAACTTCCTCAGTGATGGACAAGGGCGTCATATCGGCGAGGCTGATGTGCTGCGCGCCATCGACCAGGCCAGCACCGGCGAAGTGCGTGAAGGCTGCGTCGGCGCCGGTACGGGCACGCTCTGCTACGGTTTCAAAGGTGGGATCGGTACGGCCTCGCGCCTTGTGATCGACGGCGCTTATACTGTCGCGGCGGTGCTGCAAACCAACTTCGGGCAGCGACCTGAACTAAATATACTGGGCGTGCCTGTCGGGCAGCATTTCGCGGACGATAACGCTTATACGCCGCCGGGATCGGTGATGATCGTCATCGCCACGGATGCGCCGCTCGATACGCGACAACTAGAACGCCTTGCGAAGCGAGCCGCATTAGGTCTGGGACGCACTGGAACCATCTGCCAAAGTGGTAGCGGCGACTTCGTAATCGCCTTTTCGACCTGCAACCGCCGCGTCCATGACGCCACAGAGCAGGTCAGACAAGCGCAAACGATTAATGAAGAGTCGCCTTTCCCAGGGGGAACTCTCATCGATCAATTCTTTCTCGCTGTGGTCGAGTGTGTCGAAGAGTCAGTGTACAATGCGCTGATCGCCGCAGAAACCACCACCGGCAGAGACGGAAACGTTTTGTTCGCCTTGCCGCATAACCAACTTCTGGAATTGATGCGTCATTATCGCCGCCTGACATGAGCAATTCCTTGCGGTATCTTAATTTTGCCAGAGAAACATCAATGTTGGGTTTGCCATCAAGCGCAAAAGCGCCTATTATGTAGTTTGGTACAGAGTCACCGGTTTGCCTATCAGGGGCACGATAAAAAACATGTACGCCGACAACGAAATACTATTCCCTCACTACGCCATTCCAGCGCTCCGCCACACGCGTGGGCACAAATGGATGAAACTCATTGATATGCTGTCCCGCAAAAAGGAAACCAGTATTGAGGTCATCGCCCTGATGTCTGTCATGATCCAACTCAATGGCTGCCTGGCTTGTGAAACGGACAGTTACCGGGCGATGAGAGGTTGCACAGCCTGCGCGCAACAGACCTTGCGACGATTCAAAGGCAGCGATGAAGAACTCATCGAAATGTACGAATCATCGTTTTCTGAATTTCAAGCCTTGGCGGTCAGTCATGACGAGTAGCAAGCGACCGCCAATCTTCGTCGGGTACTCATAATTGACAAGCAATTCCTGCCCGTGTTAAACTACGCGCCCGTAGATCAACCAGCTACGCGTGTTTTAGTTTGCCTGACTTAGCTGAAGGGAATAACTGAGATAGCGAGTTCACCTCATCGAATCAATCGAGATATTCGCGGCGTACGCGAGGTTAGACTTATTGACGATACCAACACAAATATTGGTGTAGTCAGTTTTCGGTACGCCCAAGAGCGCGCAGACGATGTTGGGCTTGACTTGGTCGAGGTAGCGCCAAATGCCCAGCCGCCGGTTTGCCGTATCATGGACTACGGCAAGTTTCAGTACGAACAACGCCGTAAGGAACGGAAGTCTAAAAAGAACCAGGTGAAGGTCACGATCAAAGAGATTCAACTGCGGCCAAAGACCGACGAATACCACCTGCAATTCGACATCAAACGCGCAGCAAGATGGCTGCAAGAAGGTAAGAAGGTCAAGTTTCGGGTACGGTTCCGCGGTAGAGAGATCACACATCAGCATATCGGTCGAAACCGCCTGGCAAGAATAGAAGAAGCCTTGAATGAAGTTGGTGTCGTAGAGCAGCGCCCAAATATGGAAGGTCGGGACATGCTGATGATCTTGGCGCCAAACAAGGAAAACAAATGATATCGGAGAAGCACTAGTGCCACGCAAAAAGAAGACGACAAAGTACAAACTCAAAACGCACAAGGCAACCGCCAAGCGATTCCGCATGACCGGGACCGGTAAGATTGTCCGCACCAAGGGCGGCAAGAGTCATCTGCGTCGGCGTTCGGCAAAGCGCGTAAAGCGGCAGTGGGACAAACGGATGGAAGTCGGCGAACCAGCGATTAAACGGCGGATCCGCCGCCTGGCGCCCTATCTCGGAAAATACAAGGCGAATCCGCCGGCTTAGGACCGTTGGGAGTCGTCAATCAATCGTCCCGGCGCCTTGATTGGCCGGGCGTTTCAAGTACGGAGAGAAATCATGGCAAGAACAAAAACAGGATTCGTCCGACGTAGACGACACAAAAAAATCCTCAAGCTTACCAAGGGGCAATGGGGCACACGCAGCAAGCTATGGAAGCGCGCCAACGAGGCCATGATGCGCAGCCTTTGGTACGCCTATCGTGATCGACGTCAGCGCCGGCGACAATTGCGCCGCCTTTGGATACAACGCATTAACGCAGCTGCCCGGGTAAACGGCACGAAATACAGCCATTTGATCCACGGCTTGAAACTGGCGGGCGTTGAGATTGACCGCAAGAGCCTGGCGCATTTAGCGGTTCACGATGCGGAGACCTTCAGCAAGGTCGTGTCTGTGGCAATGCAAAGTCAATAGAAGCACGTTCAATCAACCATAAATTCGAAAAGGGTCACTAAAGCGACCCTTTTTTGATTGGTGAAGTGAAATGATGGACACCATCACCAGCCTGCAGAACAAGCGTGTCAAATACGTCAAGTCCTTGCAGACTAAGGGGCGCTTGCGGCGCAGCGAAAAAAAACTGGTCCTCGAAGGAGACCGATTGATTAAGGATGCGCTGCTCGGCGGCGGCCAGCCGGATCTCGTACTTTATGCGCTCGTGTCCGCTGATTATGAACTCTTCGCTTCTTTGCAAAACCGCGACTGTGAGCTCCTCCCCGTCAGCGACGGCGTCCTGTCGCACATCAGCGAAACCAAGCAGACGCCAGGAATCCTGGTCGTATTTCATATCCCCAAGCCGCGCATGCCGAAACAACCTGATCGCGTCTTGATCCTGGATGCGGTCCGCGAGCCGGGCAACATGGGAACGATCTTGCGGAGCGCAGCCGCTGCAGGTGTAGACATCGCCATCCTGGCGCCGGGCTGCGCTGATCCTTACGGCGCCAAGGTCTTGCGAGCCGGTATGGGCGTTCATTTCCGCCTGCCCGTTGTCGAGGCAAAATGGAACGAAATCCGCGCATATTGCACCGGCTTGAAACTGTACAGCGCGGACGCTGGCGGAGAAACACATTACACCGATGTGGATTGGGGAGAACCGTGGGCGCTTGTTGTAGGCAACGAAGCGCACGGCATCAGTCCGGATGCGCAGCGCATTTCCCAGTCGAGCCTATCTATCCCGATGTCGCGCGAATCCGAATCGCTAAACGTTGCTTCCGCCACGACCGTCATCCTCTTTGAGGCAAAACGTCAAAGGATTATCAATACCTGAAACGCGCTTGCCAAGCCCGCTATTTACGCCGCAGCCTGTCACAATAACTCGGCAGGTATGGTTTAGACCCACTTCAAATTGCCTTGCGCCTGCGGTAGACTAGGCGAGTTGCGCATACATCAGCGAACTGGAGCAAGAACAACATGGCTAAGGAATTTGATCTGGTTGTGCTCGGCGCCGGACCCGGCGGATATGTCGCCGCCATCCGTGCCAGCCAACTTGGGCTGAATACCGCGATCGTCGAAAAGAAATACTGGGGTGGCATATGCCTGAACGTCGGCTGTATTCCTTCCAAGGCACTGCTGCATAACGCCGAGCTGGCCTATATCCTGAACAACGAAGCCGATACCTTTGGCATCAAGGGCGAATTCAGCCTGGACTATGCAAAAGCGTTCAAGCGCAGTCGCCGTGTCTCCAATGGCTTGACCAAAGGCGTGCAATTCCTGATGCGCAAGAACAAGATAAACACTTTCGAAGGCTGGGCGACGCTCACAGACGCCAACAATATGACAGTAGCGCTAAATGATGGTTCGGAAGAAGCGCTCCACTTCAAGAACCTTATCATCGCCACGGGCGCGACTACCCGGCTGATCCCGGGCACAGCCCTCAGTGAGCGAGTGGTCTCCTACGAAGAGCAGATCATGGAGGACAATCTACCGTCCAGCGTGATCATCGCCGGCGCCGGCGCTATCGGCGTCGAATTCGCCTATATCATGCACAACTATGGCGTGGACGTCACCATGGTCGAATTCCTGGACCGCATCCTACCACTGGAAGATCCCGATGTTAGCAAGGAGCTCGGCAAGATCTACGCGAAGATGGGCATCAAAGTCATGACTGGTACACAGGTCGAGGCGATTGATGTAGACGGCGACGGCGTCACTGTTACTGTATCAACGGACGGCGGCGAGCAAGAACAACTTCGTGCCGAACGCGTTCTTCAGGCGATTGGGTTTCAGCCGCGCACGACCGGATACGGGCTGGAAAGCACCGGCGTTTTGCTCGACGCTGCGGGCGCCATCGAGATTGACGACAAGATGCGGACCAGTATCCCGCACATTTACGCCATCGGCGACGTCACCGCCAAGCTGATGCTTGCCCACGTAGCCGAGGCGATGGGAGTGGTTGCCGCGGAAAATATTGCCGGCGCAGCGACAGTCACACTGGATTTCGATATGATGCCGCGCGCCACCTATTGCCAGCCGCAGGTCGCCAGCTTTGGCTATACCGAAGATCAGGCGAAAGAACGCGGTTACGACATTGAAGTCGCCAAGTTCCCCTTCCAAGCCAACGCCAAGGCGCGTGGCATGGGTGATGCCAGCGGCTTCGTCAAGGTGATCAGCGACAAGAATTATGGCGAAATCCTCGGCGCCCATATGATCGGCCCTGATGTTACGGAGCTACTGCCCGAATTAACCTTGGCCCGTTCTGCCGAGCTCACCGCGGCCGAGATTGCCCGCAACGTGCACGCCCACCCCACTCTGGGCGAAGCGATAAAAGAAGTGGCGCACGGTCTCGAGGGTCACTTCCTCAACATTTGATGTTTGGGGTAGGTTCTTAGTCCATGTATTGCCGTGGCCAACAATCGACGATCAGGCTGGTATAAGCCAGTTTGCCGTCGACATTACGCTCATCATATGAAGCCGACCGGCCGACAAAACCGTCCTCGGCATGCCATTGCTCGCGGTGGAACGCACCAGACGCATCAAAGAATTCCAAGAGTTGGAAGTCGTAGTCGGACTTTTGTAAGACCTTGACGATCTTATCGCTTGTGTAGAGCACTTTGTGATCGTCGGCGCCCTCTCCAATGCCCCCGGGACGCACGTGTTTGATGTAGTTTGCGTCCGGATAGTTGCCGTCAGGCACAGCCAGGCGAATGCGCCCGCCCACCGACAAGTAGATACGCGCCAAACGCAGAAACTGGCCCAACTCGTCGATTGTCAAGTGCTCAAAGACATGCTCAGCCAGCATTCTGTTTATTGACCCAGGTTGGAACAGCAACGCCCAGTGCTCGTGCTTAAGAATATGGAAAGCTGGAATATCTGTTGCCAGCCAGCCATCATAACGAGTCTCCCCGGCGCCTATGATAATATTAATTGGCCGACTGGATGCCGCGCAATCACGAACACTGGCGCGGATGTCCTGTTGCTGCTTTTTCAATTTCGCGTGATTTCGGTAGCTGCGGACAAATGGCGCGTAAAGCGGCCGCAGCAGACTTTTGACGGAATTCATTTTTATCGGCTACCCTGGAATGCTGAACACTTGTATTGGTAGAATCGTCCCATATTCACCGGTATCGCTGTCAGTGCCGTAGACCTTCGCGTGCGGAGGGTCGCGATCATAGACCATAACCACTACGCGATAGTCGCCGGGCGCAAGATCCGACGTTGGCAATTCCACAACAAACCACTTCAGGACATCGTGGTAAAGGTGACGATCCGGATTGATTTGCGCGACCTTTTGCCCGTCCATCGTATGAATCTGAATCGAAACATTGTACTGGTACAGAAGCGCTTTGTCGGCCACTTCCCAACCGGTCACGACGCGCACCACGTCCCGATCCGGTATGAAGTCAGCGAATTTGTCCACGATGGTGATTCCGTTCTCGTAGTGAATCGGCTGATATTGACGATCACAGGCCAACGTATGATAGACATAGCGCTGCACCAGAAGATTTGGTTCGTCCAATACAAGATCGCATGGAACATAGTCCCTTTCGATAATTGACCTGGTTCGGTCGAAGATGTCCGGCTTGTTCTGTGGATCGTAGGTAAAAAGAAGATAGGGATGGTTTTCTAACTTGTCGGGTATATCTACTTCAAGTTGAGAGTCGTCGAGGTTCGTTCGCACAAAAGTGCCATCGATATCCATAAGCGTCTCAAAATAGTAGTCCGCTGTGCTCTTGCCAACTTTGCCTCGGCGTATGATGAAATTGATGTCAGAGAAACCGACAACGAAGTCCTCATCCGAGACGACATCCCGCAATGACAAAACATAGTCGTGAATCGGTGGATAACTCTGGATGGAACGGATCGTACCCTGGAAGCTTACGTAGTCATCCCCGCCGCGCAAGACAAAACCAGACGCGAGATAAACTGCCATTATGATCAGTGGCAGTATGCGTGGCTTTATCCAGGCCAGACCACTTCCAACAATCAATGCCGTTGGGTAAAAGACGATGAAGAAGTAGCGCGAGCGGCGCAATGGAATTAATCTAACGGCTTCATTTACCGAAAGCATAAGCGCCAGGATCACAATTGCAAGCACCCAGAATGGTAAAGAAGCTCTCCGGTTCTCGCGCATTCGCAGGTGCAGCGCCGCAGCCACAAGCGCGATCAGAATAACCAGCCAATTGCCGTTTGACAGCAGTCGCAGAAAGACTTCCACCGCCTGCTCAAATGGCATTTCTCCCCAGGCATCAAACTTTGTTGTCAAGCCTAGGTAAGTCACTGGCAACCATGGCAGATACAATATGCCGACGGTCAAGAACGCCACAGCTGTCTGTATCCAGCGCTTTGTCTTGGGAACAAAAACCAGGTGATAGAAGCCGATAGCCAGGAAAACGAAGAATGAAAAAGGCTGGGCGTAAAGCGACAAAGATGCCGTGAGGATCAGCCCGAGCCAATGAATCCTGCGTATCGAAGACTTTGATTGTACGATGTGCAGGTAATGCCAGAGCATCGCTACAAGCATGGCCGACTGCACAGTGTACATTCGGATTTCGTGGAAATATTCCAGCCAGAATACGTTTAAGCCCAGGAACGCGCTGGCCCACAGCCCCGCGCGCCAGCCTAGAGAATCCTTGCCAATGCGGAACACCCAGGCAACCGTCAGTACGCCAAAAAATAGCGGTAAGCAGCGCAAAACAGCGTGGTGCCAGCCAACAAGCGCGCCCCAGCCCGCCAGCAATTCAAAAAACAAGGGACCATGTTTGGGGCTGTGTGTGTTAATCGAGTGAAGCACGTCCAGCGGCGAAAATGGCCCAGTCAAGCCGCCGGCATGCCCGATCGAGGTTAATTCATCGTACCAGATGACGTCTGCGTTTATTCCTTGCGCCGCAAGCAGCGTCACCAGCAGCAACACCGGCAGCATCCAGCACCAGCGCGGACAAGCCCTGGATGAATGACTCTTGCTTGGCACTGGATTTAGCATGAGCATCTAGGATTCGACAGAAAACGTCAATAGGGGCAGAATGTTGCCGGTTTCACCACTATTCATGTCCCTACCTGCGACTTTCTCTCCGGTTTCACGACCGTAAAGAATAACCACAAGGCGATAGAAGCCCGGGATAAGTTCACGTGCCGGTTGGAATTCCAGTTCTTGCCATTTCAAGATGCGATTGTAGAGGTGCCAATCTTCTTGCCAGTATTTTTCCGATTGAGAATCTAGCAGTTGTATCGAGATATTGTATTGGTCGAGCTGCTGATCCGACGCGACCTCCCAACCCGTTACGATCCGGACAAGGTCATTTGCCGCGTCGTACTCGCCAAACCTGTCGACAATTGCGATTCCGTTTTCGTAATGAATAGGCTGGTATTCGTGCTGGCAACCCGCCAGGGGATTCACGAAACGTTGGACAAACAGGCTTTCGCTATCGATGACCACCTCGCATAAATCGTAGCGGGTCTCGATATATTCGTAAACGTCTTCGTGATTCTTTTTGAGATTATTTGGATGGTAGGTGAGCAAGAGATAAGGATGACGATCGATCTTGCGAACGAGATCGGTCATCAAGCGTTCCTCCTGCCAGCGCCACGGGATGAAAGCGCCGTCAATGCCCAACTGCGCGTCTGTGTAATAGTCGATCACGTTATCGCCAAACTTATAAACATTATTCACATAATCCACAAAGGAAAAGCCCAGCAGGTAATCTTCCGCACGTACCTTGCCAAGAAGCGCGTCGGTATACTCGTGCATGGGCGGGTGAAGGCGCGCTTTTTGCATACCGCCGATGTAATCCAGCAACTGCTGCGAGCGATAGAACTGGTAACCCGCGAGCATCCAAATCAAGACAAACAGAAAAGTGGCGCGATGCCAACGGGGCATTGATGTAAGACCAAAGGCGCAGATCATGACAAACGGGATCCACAGAATGAGGAAGTATCGCATGCGCTTTACCGGGATGATGCCCACTGCTTCGTTTAGCAGTGTGATCAACAGCAGAACCATCAGCGACACCAGCGCGACTCTCCAGGCGACGCTGGAGCGCGTGAGCCACAGCGAATAAATCACGATTCCTGCAAACAACGGAATCAACAAATTCTGACCATTGAAGAGCAAGAAAGCAAAGTTATATATCAGTTCCGGGATAGATGCCGCGGCCGACGTTACTTTTGCGTTTTCCGCGGCCAAAGCAATGGCGGAAAACAGCGTTGACAAATATGGCAGGAAGAGCAACGCCGCGATGCCCCAGCCGATTAGCGTTCGTAGCCAAGACTCGGACCGAGGCGCAAACAGTAGATGGTATATGCCAAGCAGCGAGAAAACCAGCAGCGAGAATACGTGCGTGTACAGTAGAGCCAACGCGCTCAAGAAAAAAGCCATCCAATGTAAGCGGGATACTTTCTGTTGGTGAGCAATTCGCCAATATAACCAAGCGTGCATGGCAAAAAGCATCAGCAGCATCGTATACATGCGAATGTCGTGGAAGAAGACAATCACATACGCCGATGTAGCCATGAGAAGAGCCGCTACCAGACCTGTTCGCCGGCAATATATTTCCGTTGCCAGGCGGTACAGCCAGGCGATCATTAGCACCCCGGCCAATACCGAAAACATGCGCATGGCAACTTGCGTCCAGCCGACAAGCTGTGCCCAGACCGATCCCAGCAGGTAATATAGCGGCACGTGATCCGAGCTATAGGTAGTGATCGACGTGACAATCTGCTCTGGGCTATAGGGCGGATCGAAAACACCCATGTTGGTCAGAGAATATAATTCATCTGCCCAAATAGCTTCCGAATTCAATCCGTTGGCGCCGAAAGCAAAGGCCATAAGCATTACAACGGTCATCCACGCCAGCGCTCCGCCGCGCTTGATTGACCAACCGTTTGTGCTTTGCTCTGTGTGCGGTTGCGGGCTACTGGTTTGCGCAACGTCCATAGTCTTTTCCGTGCCTGTGAGTTTTATGGCAGCTGAGGCTGATTAGATGGGCTTTCACGCTTCTACGGTAAACGAGACTATCGGAAAAATATTATCTTCCCGGCCACTCTCCAGGTCGACTCCCCTCACCTTCTCCCCTGATTCGCGATCGTAGAGGATGAGCATCACGCGATATTCGCCGGGCGGCAGATTCTCGGTGGACAATTCCGTCGAAAACCACTTCAAAATGTCATCATAAAGATGGCGGTCGATTTGCGCTCCCATTCGTTGCCAGTCCGGCGTGATGAACTGCAACGACACATTATACTCATATAGCGCTTCGTCGTTCTCCACTTCCCAGCCGGTAAGCATGTGGACCTTTTGCTCTTCCGGAATATATTGAGCGAATCGATCCACCAGCGTCACGCCGCTTTCATACGCTACGGGGCGGATTTCGCGGTCACATTCCAAGCGTGAATTGACGTAGCGCTGAACAAATAACTGCGGTTCGTCCACCAGGATATCGCACGCCAAATGGTTGCTTTTTATGACCTCGAATACGCGCTGATAACTGTTTGGCAAGTTTTGTGGATTAAACGCAAACAGCAAATAAGGACGGTTGCCCATCCATTGCCTGATCTCACCTTCCAGCCATTCTCCGTAGGCGCCCCGACGGATAAAGCCGCCTTCAATACCCAGTTGCTCCTGCGTGTAATAATCCGCCACGCTTTTGCCCAATGTCAGGACCTTGTTCACATGGCTGCTTTTGGAGAACCCCAGCAGATAGTCCTCCGAGCGCACTTTGCCCTTCAAATGCCAGACATAATCGGGCAGCGGTGGATAGAGCCTGGTAAACACCATACTGCCTACGTAGTTCATAATCTCTTCTGATCGGTAAAACTCAAAGCCCGACGTAAACCAGACAAGCAGTATCATCGCACTTGCCAACTTCCGCCGAGGCGCCATCGTCAAGCACGCGCCCACAAGCATGATCGCTGGGATCCAAATCACTATGAAATAGCGCATTCTAGTTAAGGGAATGATACCGACTACTTCATTGGCTACGATGATGAATGTCACCATCACCAAGGGAATGGTCATCGTCTTGATCAAGCGCATATGACGTCGGCGCACAACTACATAGGCAATAAGTCCTGCGAGCATTGCGCCCATCAGCCAGCTGCCATTGCTTAGCAGAAACAGCAAGGTCCGCAGCAATTCCGGGGCGGAAGCTGCGCGACTCGTGACGTCCGCTTTTTCTGATGCACGCTGTACTCCATCAATCAAGACAGGCAGGTAAGGAGCGAATAGCAGCGCCCCGATCGCCCATCCCAATAGTAGTTGCCACCAGCGACGGGTTCGGACGCCGAAGAGCAAATGAAAAATACCCAATCCCGCGAACAGAATAATTGCAAAAAAGTGCGTATAAAACAGCGCCACTGTCGATAACACGAATGCGACAAACGTCAAGCGACCTTCCATCAATTTGCGCTCAGTGAGTTTCCAGTACAGCCACAAATGCATCGTGGCGAGCATTAGGAACAACGAATACATGCGGAAGTCATGGATATACAGGATGATGTAGGCTGATGTTCCTAGCAGGCAAGCGGCAGCCAGACCGGCGAAACGGTCAAACATATCGCTTGCCAGGCGGTACATCCAGGCAATCATTAGCACGCCGGCCAATACCGGCATTAGGCGCAGCGCGAATTGCGTCCATCCCACGAAGTTTGCCCAGCCCGCGCCCAGCAAGAAGAAGAGCGGCACGTGATCCGGGAAGTTGTCGGCCACAGAGCTTATGACTTCCGCCGGCGAATAGGGTCCGTCGAAGCCGCCCATGTTGGTAATGGCGTATAGCTCATCGGTCCAAATGGAATCGGTGCTGAGGCCGTTGGCCCCAAACGCAAATACACAGAGAAGGACTAACAGCATCAGCAAGAATGCCGCGCCCTTGCCGATGGTTTCATGGTCGCCAGCGAAGATACTGCTAGGTTGCAATTCCACATCTCCCAAGTCGGGGAAATCCTAAACAAGTGGCTGATTCAACCAGACTGAATCGCCAACCCTATTCTACAGTAAATGACAGAATTGGAAGAATCGTGCCGGCTCCACCAGTCGACAAATCAACGCCGCTGACTTTCTTTCCGCTCTCGGTATTATACAAGATGATCACCAGACGATACTCACCTGGAGCAATGCCTGCGACAGGCAAATCAATGGTATTCCATTTCTGCGAAAACTGGTGGAGATAATAATCGCTATGGCCCGCTCCCGCCTTTTCCCATTCCGGCGTATGGACCTGGAACGAGAAACTGAAATCGTTTAGCAAATGCTCATTGGGTACATCCCAGCCGATCAGTACCGTCAAGAGATCGTCATTCGGCTGATATTTAACGTTGCTATCTGCAATTGCGATGCCATTGTCGTATTCGATTCGCTGGACCAGTCGATCGCAATCGAGCGCGGGATCAACGAATCTTTGCACATGGAGAGTGTTGGAATCAATTAATACTGCGCACGCTTTGTATGTGCTCTGCATGACGTTAATCGCGCTTTCAAGCCCAGCAGGCGGGTTTCGAGGTTCATACGCGAATAACAGATAAGGGTGCCCGTCAATCAGCTGATGCATCTCTTCAACAAGCCAGGGACCGATGGCCCGGCTGCGCACGAAAGCACCGTCGATACCAAGTTGCAATTGCGTGTAATAGTCGGATACGCTTCTGCCGTGTTTGTGGTCGTGATTGAGGTAGTAGTTGCGGGCGAAACCTAGCAGAAAGTCTTCCGACCGAACTTTGCCATCCAACTGTCTTACATAGTCATCCAGAGCTGGATAGTTGCGAGTCTTGGACATACCTCCAATGAAAAGTAGTACATCCTCAGAGTGATAATACTGATAGCCGGCAACTGACCACGCAATGACAAGAATCGACGCGAGCCATGTCCAGCGTGGCATCAGGCTAATGCCACGAGCGAAAAGCATCAGGAAGGGAAACCAAAGAATCAGGAAATAGCGCATCCTCGAAAGCGGGATCAATCCTACGAGTTCATTGAGCGCCAGTGGGACGATGAGCATCGCCAGCGCCAGAACTAAGATCCTCAAGGACGCGCGGTCGCGCAGGCGAACGATACCATATGCCAGTGGCATGACAATCAGCGCTAGAAGCCAATCCGCGCCGTTCGACAGCAAATGAGCAAACGTTGCAGTCAGTTCTCCCATACTCGCGGCGTCAGATGTAACGGTTTCTATTTGCGCCGCTTGTTGTAGCGCAGCTACCGTCGTTGAAAGATAAGGCAAATAAGCAACCGCGGCGATCACCCAGCCTGCCCAAAGCTTGACAAACTGCGTCGAATCGCGTGCAAAAATCAGATGAAAAACCGCAAAGCCGGCGAAAAGTATCACCGAAAACGAGTGCGTGTAAATCAACGCAATCGCTGAAAGTACAAACAGTATCCAGGTCCAGCGATCTCTTGCCCGTCCGCTTTCCAGCCGCCAATAGAGCCAACTGTGCGCGATCGCCAGCAACAGTAGCAGCGGATACATGCGGAAGTCGTGAAAGTGCAGGTTTAAATACGCGGACGTGCCCATCATAAATGCTGTGAGGACGCCTGTTCGATGATCGAAAACATCGGTCGCGTATCGATACAAACAGGCGATCATCATGACCGCTGTCAATACCGCAAAAATTCGCAGCGCGAACTGCGTCCAGCCTACGACACTTGCCCAGCCCGCGCCAAGCAAGAAAAACAGCGGGGCATGATCCGGGCTGTATTGTGAAATTGAGTTAATGATCTCTACAGGGCTGTAAGGCGGATCAAACCCGCCCATATTGGAAACAGAGAACAATTCGTCCGTACGAAAGATAAACGCATTCGCGCCAGTGACGCTAACTGCAAATACCAGCAGAAGTACGGCAACCACGATTGCAAGGCCGCCGGGCCTGCTATGGGAGTTCTGTGTAGCGTTCATCAAACGAGATGCGATTTTTTCGCTCCATACACGTGGGACGGCTCATCGGCCGCTTGTCTGTCTCGTTTACCACAGTTGTATCTACGTGTCGATAGAAAACGACAATATTGGAAGTATGCCGGCCGATTCGCCATAGATTTCATCGACGCCGTTAACTTTTCCACCGGTATCTCGATGATACACGATCAACATAAGTCGGTAGTCGCCAGCGGAAAGGTCGGCCGTGGACAATTCGATAACGTTCCATGGCACAATATTGTTATAAAGATGACGATCGATCTGTCGAACATTCTGGCCATCCGACGTGATGATTTGCAGCGAAATATTGTATTGGTCAAGCATTTCTTCGTCTGGTACTTCCCACCAGGTCAAAACCTGTATTCGCTGAGCTTGTGGCTCGAGTTTTGTTGCCCGGTCGATCAAACGCACACCGTTGTCATACTCAATCGGCGCGGCTTCGTGATTGCATCCCATGACAGGATGCGCGTATTTGCGAATCGACAAGGTAGGTTCGTCTACCAACAGGTCACATGGCGCAAGAACTTCCTGAACGACCGCTAGGGTCCTAGCGTAGTTGAGCGGGACATCAATCGGATCGTGAGCCAACAAGATATGTGGATGCGCCTCGAGAACGTTGCGTGTGTCTTCAGTCAGCCGGTAGCGCTTTAGATTGGAATGAAGGAATACGCCATCGATGCCGAGTTGAGCATCAAGGTAATAGTCGGAGACGCTCCAATCATAACCTTCTCTCTTTTCGTTGACAGAAAGCGACTCCGAGAAACCAACCAGAAAATCTCCTGGACTTACCATTCCTTTAAGTAAGGATGTATAGAACTGCAATGATGGGTATTCGCCGGACAGGGTAGAGAATCCTGCATACTGGAGAATCTGTCCGGATCGACCAAAACTGATTCCTGCTATAGCCCATAAGACAACGAAAATGACGGCGATCTCGTTTGAATGAGACAGCAAGGTCATACTGTATGCAATGAGAATCACGCACGGGAACCACAGCAAGAGAAAATAGCGCATTCGGCTATTCGTAATAAGGTCAAACTTCCAACTCATAAGCATTAATATGCCGATCAGAATAGTTGTTAGCAGCAAGAGTCTTGTAATCGCAGGATGCCTATTGTCGCGGAATTGGTAGGCGAGATTCAGTGCCAGGGGGACAAATAGAACGCCCAGACCATTAGAAAGCAGAGCTACTAAGGGCTCGGCCAACTGTGTTGCCAACACGGCACGTTCGGTCTCACCCCAAGTCAGTGCACTCGATAGCATCGTCCACAGATACGGCAAAAACAGAACTAAACTGACGGTCCATCCTAACAGCACAATCTTCGTTCGACCCGACCGGCGATCCAAAATAATGTGAGACGCACCCAGCGCGCCCAGCATGACAAGGCCAAGCACATGTGTATACATCATAGCTGAAGCCGAAACAACAAAGAGCAAGAACAATATCCCTGAATGACGCCCACTACGATTCAGCCGCCGATAGAGCCAAGTATGTAAGATTGCAAGCAGCAAAAGCAGTGAATATCCCCGAATCTCATGAAAGTAAATCAGGACAAATGCGTTGTTTGCCATGAGAAACGCGGAAATCAGCGCAGTGCGATGGTCAATGGTGTCGCGAGCGTACCTGAAAAGAGCCGCGATCATCGCTACGCCAGCCAACAGCGAAGGGTAACGCATCGCAAACTGGGACCACCCTACCAAGTGGGACCATCCCGCACCCAAGACGAAATACAGCGGCACGTGATCTCGAGCGCGCGATGAAATGGATTCCAAAACTTGCATCGGCGTATGTGGAGGATCAAACGCGCCCATGTGCGCTAATGAGGATAATTCGTCCGCCCAGATGACGTCAGCGTTTAAGCCAGTTAAGCCGAGAGCAAATGCCAGCAACAAAACCAAAAGCATCGGTAGCAGCGCCGACGCCCGCGCGCGGCCAAGTACCTTGTCTGGTGGAAGCCCCTTTACAAGTGACATAGCATGGACCGATGCCCTACCGCGGATAACTCCAAATCGCGATGCCCCCTGTAGATCTGGAGACTACGCATATAGCTAGAACTAAGGGTCGAGTAAAAGCAATGTTTGGAAGACGCCCGTCTCTCCACTTGTCTTGTCCACTCCTTCGAGCTTGGTACCTGTGTGACGACTGTACACAACCAACACGAGCCTGTAGTTGCCGTTAGACAACCCGGCGGTCGAAATCTCCTGCACGTTCCATGGAACCAAATTGTCGTAAAGATGACGATCGATCTGCCTTACGTTCTGCCAGTCGGAATCAACGATCTGGATGGAGATGTTGTATTCTTCCAATGCCTTTTCGTCGGGTACATCCCACCAGGTCAGCACTTGAACCGTTTCTGCGTCGGCATTATGAAGCGCTGCGCGGTCGATAAGTCTTATGCCATTTTCGTAGTCCACAGGAGCCGGTCGGTGATCACAATCCATGACGGGATGCGTGTATTTGTGAACAGACAACATTGGCACTTCAACCAAAAACGTACATGGTACGTAAGCTTCTTCTATGACCGCAAGTGTTCTTGCATAGTTTAGCGGTACGTCCGAAGGGTCGTGTGCTAGGAGAACGTGAGGGTGCGCCCGCAGGATATCTCGCACGTCGCGATCGAGTCGATATCTTTTCTGGCTAGCGTGAAGAAACTTGCCGTCTATGCCCAAAAGTGTTCCGAGATAATAGTCGGACGTGCTGTGAGAACTGTTGTAGGATACGCGACTGACACGATCCTGCTCAGAAAAACCGATAAGGTAGTCCAGCTGATGAGTCTTACCATTCAGCGCATGAACATAATCATGAAGCGGTGGGTATTGCCTGTCACGCGCCATCAATCCCGCATAATTGATGACCTCGTCCGACCGAAGAAACTGATAGCCTCCCGCGGTCCAAATCAACATGAACGCAACTGTAACAGTTCGCCAGTAACGAATGGACGTGAGACAGTAGGCAATGAGAATTGCAATCAGAAACCAGACAACCAGGAAGTAGCGCAACCGCGTCACAGTTATGACCCCGAAGCGCCAGTTTACAGCCAGGATCAGCCCGACCATTACCAGTGAAATGAATAGAAGACGAAGGACCGACGGATCGCGTTTTTGCCACAGCGAGATAGTCAATAGTGAAAGAATCGGAAACCAGAGAATACTCATACCGTTCAACAGTAGATTGGCGAAAAGCTCAATAGTTTCGTACGTTTCCAGCGAATTGACCGTAACTCCTTGATTAAATACAAAGCCGGTGATGACATGGGGCGCATATGGCACAAAGATCATGGCCCCCGAACACCAACCGAAAGTGATCTGTAACCAACGTCGAGATTTGCCGACGAAAAGCACATGATAGGAAGCGAGCCCTGCAAAGAGGATAGTTGAAAAGTTGTGTGTGTAGAAAAGCAAAGCAGTTGACGCTACAAAGAGAAGCCACGCTGACAACGTGACACGATGACAGTGCACCAATTTCAAGTAAAGCCAGGTGTGCACTATGCCAATCGCCATCAGCATGGTGTACATGCGAATGTCGTGAAAGTACAGAATCACAAAGCTGTTAGTACTCATGAGCAGCGCAGCAACCAAAGCAACACGCATGTTGAAAACGTCATGCGCAAAACGATACAGCCCGGCGACCATTAAGATGCCCCAAAGCAACGACAGGCTGCGAATGGCAAACTGGGACCAGCCTACCATCTGAGCCCAATAAGCGCCCAAGACAAAATACAGGGGGGCTTGGTCCGGGCTATATTTCTGAACGGACGTTAGGACCTGCGTCGGCGAAAATGGCGGATCAAAAGCGCCCATAAATGTTATCGATGCCAACTCGTCGGCCCAAATCGGGTCCAGATTCAGCCCGTGTGCGCCCTGCGCAAATGCCAACAACAATACTATCGTTATGGCGAAAAATGCTGCGAGGCGCTTCCCTTGGGTTGTGACTTCGGTATTGCCTTCTTGTGTCATCTGTCAACGGCTTTAGAGGCAATGGACTGCGTTTGGGAGAGCATACGAACAAACGGTGTGAGTCAGTTCGTTATATCCGATTGCCTGTTGAATCTGAATAATGGAAGTATACCTCCCGTCACGTCTGTCGACTGATCCATTCCGATCACTTTCGATCCCGAGTCACGCCTGTATAGGATCAACACAAGCGCATAGTCATCGGCGGGCAGATCTGCCGTGGACAATTCGACCACATTCCAGGGCACGATATTGTCATACAGGTGACGATCAATTTGCCAGATGTTCTGCCCTTTTGACGTGATTATCTGTAAGGATATGTTGTATTCGTCCAAGCTTGCCTCATTCGGTACATCCCACCAGGTGAGCACATTGATAAGCTCGGCATCAGCATCAAATTGAACGGCTCGGTCAACAACCTTGATGCCATTGTCATACTTAATCGACACGGCTTCGTGATTGCATCCTATGACCGGATGTACGTATCTGCGGATCACGAGTGTCGGCTCATCGACCAATACATCGCAGGACAACAATTGTTCCTGGACAGTTGCCAAGGCATTGGCGTAGTTTAGCGGCACTTTGCTCGGATCATGGGCAAGTAAGATTTGAGGATGCGCCCTGAGAATGGCTTGGACGTCTTCCTCCAGTCGATAGCGTTTGAGGTTCGTGTGCAGAAAGACACCGTCGATGCCAAGCTGGGCGTCAAGGTAGTAGTCAGAAACACTCCAGATGTGACGATCTCGTATTTTGTTCACCTCAAGCGACTCTGAAAAACCAACTAAGTAGTCTCTTGAGTTTACCTTACCTCGGAGGTTTGCTCTATATATGTGCAAGGGTGGGTATTTCGATGTTCGACCAACGTACGTCGTGTATTCCCGAAGTTGTCCCGATTGCACAAAGCTGACTCCGGCGACAACCCATATTGCTAGAAAGACCAAGACAACCTTCAGTGGCCAATTGAAGGCCGTTAGGCTGTAGCCCATCAATATTATGCACGGGAACCACAACAGAAGAAAATAGCGCATCCGACCAACGGCAAATAGACCATACATCCCGCTTAAGATCGTCAGAATCACGAATATCGTGGTCGCCAGAAGCAAGAGTCTAAAGATGGCACCATTTCTTCTACGCCGCAGCGAAACAGCAAGGCAAATTGATAAAGGAAGCATAGTGACGCTTAAACCGTTTGTGAGCAACGCAAGTAAGGGTCCCGCGAGTTGCGTTGCCAACACAGCGGTTTCAGTTTCACCCATCGCGAATGAGCCAGACAGCACTATCCGTAGATATGGCGAAAATAGGGCCAGTCCGACCGTCCACCCCAGGAGCACGGATCTTGTTCTGCTCGACCGGCGTTCGAAAAGTATATGAATGACTCCCAGCGCCACCAACATAACCAGACTAATGACATGTGTATACAACAAGGCGGACGCAGATAGAACAAAGAGCATCCACACAGAACCCGATTGTCGATCTCGGCTAATGAGACGCCAATAGAGCCACGAGTGTATGATTACCAAAAGCAATAACAGGGTGTAAACTCGAAGTTCATGAAAATAGATCATGACATACGCATTTGTCGCCATGAGAAACGCAGCAACCAGTCCAGTGCCTCTGTTCACGGTATCAGCAGCAAATCCATATAGGCACGTGATCATGGCAACTCCGGCCATCAAAGAGAGGTAACGCATTGAGAATTGTGACCAACCTGCAAAATGCGCCCATATCGCGCCGATAACGTAAAAGAGCGGCACTTGGTCCGATGGAAGACGATGTATCGCTGCAACAATTTGTTCTGAACCGAAAAAGTGGTCAAATGCGCCCATGTAAGTCAAAGCATGCAGTTCGTCAGACCAGATGATATCCGCGTTTAAACCTCGCAGGCCCACGACAAACGCAAACAATAGTATGACGATCACAGACAAGAGCGAAATTAGATTGCGTGGCTCCTTGCGGTCAAGTGATCGAGGATTTGACACCGTTATCCGTTTATTCAAGTTCAGTCTCATCCATTCACGCAATCACAACAAACGATAGACGCTGACCGGCGATACACCAATTGTCATTTCAAGCCAATGTATGCCATGTGCAGGATCTTGGAAGCCGTCGCGCTTCTCAAATCAATTCCGGCGACCTTTGCGAGATGCTCTCGGTGATACAGGATCAAAACAAGCTGATAGCTATCGCTTGGCAGATCGTCAGTGGACATATTGATTACGCTCCATGGCACTATTTTGTCATTAAGGTGACGGTCGGTCTGACGTACATTCCGGCCGTCCGATGTAATAATCTGTAGCGATATATTGTATTCCTCCAGCATGGCCTCGTCCGGCACATCCCACCAGATAAGCGACTCGATACTTTCGACATCAGGGTCAAATCGTACGGCGCGGTCAACAACCTTGATGTCGTTGTCGTACTTGATCGGCGCGGCTTCGTGATCACATCCCATAACTGGATGCGCGTATCTGCGAATCGAAAGCGTTTGCTCGTCCACCAAGAGGTTGCAGGACGCGAAAACATCCTGGACAGTTGCTAACGTTCTGGCGTAATTCAAGGGCACATTGCTCGGATCGTGCGCGAGCAAGATAAGGGGATGCGCTTCTAGTATGGATCGGAGGTCTTCCTCCAAGCGATAACGTCTGAGGTTTGTGTGCAGGAATACGCCGTCGATGCCGAGCTGAGCGTCAAGGTAATAGTCTGCAATGCCTACATCTAAGCCGATGCCGTTTTCGTTCACCGAAAGCGAGGCAGAGAATCCGACCAAATAATCTCCTGGGCGTACCTTTCCTTGAAGCCTTGACGTATATTCATGCAAAGGAGGATACTGCCAGGTTCGTTTACCAAATGTTGCGTATTCGCGAATCTGGCCAGATCGTCCAAAATGGAGTCCTGCCAATGCCCATACAGCTAAGATAACTATGACGATCTTCAACGAACGGGAAAAAGCCGAAACGCTATACGCTATAAGAATCATGCACGGGAACCACAATACTAGGAAATAGCGTATTCGGCTCAACGTGATCAGGTCAAACAACCAGCTCGCAACTAAAATAAGGGCGCTGTAAATGGCAGCCAGCAAAACGAGACTCGAAATTGTAGAATTTCTTTTGCGCCACATTTGGTAGGCGAGGATCAACGCCAAAGGAAGCGCTAGAACGCCTAGACCATTCGTGAGCAGAGCGATCACGGGTTCGGCCAGCTCGGTTGCCAAGAGCGCACTTTCAGTTTCTCCCCACTTATATCCACCCGACACTATGGTAGGCAGATATGGAAATAGCAGTCCCAAAGCAGCAGCCCATCCGGCGAGTACAATCTTTGAACGGCTTGACCAACCTTCGACGAGCAAATGCGCGGCTCCCAAAGCAATTAGCATGACAAGCCCAAGTGCGTGGGTATACAATATAACGGTAGCCAATGCAACGAAAAGGCCCCACATCTGCAATGACGGTTTCTCGTGGCGAATGAGACGCCAATACAGCCACGAGTGTATGATTATGAAAAGTAATAGAAGCGTGTAACCCCGGAGCTCATGAAAATAGATCATGACAAAGGTGTTGGTCGCCATGACGAACGCAGCAACGATTGCAGTACGCCGGCCGATGTTGTCGCGCACAAACCGATATAGCCATGCAATCATCATGACGCCGGCCAACAGCGAAAAATAGCGCATGGCCAACTGCGACCAGCCAACCAAACGTGACCAGGCAGCGCCCAGAAGATAATAAAGCGGCACATGATCGGGCGATAACGCTGTAAGCGATTCCATGACCTGTGAAAGAGAATACGGAGGATCAAAGGCACCCATAAAGGTCACCGAGTACAACTCGTCTGCCCAGATGACGTCGGCATTCAGACCCGCACCGCCAATAGCAGATGCCAAGAGTAATATCAGCGTCATGGCGAAGAGATGTTTGATATCACAGACCCGCATTGAACTCATCCGATGCTGTGTTAACAAAACTATGGGCAAATCAACTGAGCAACAACCGCCGTCAACCGACGATGCAAATCGGCAATGCTAGAGTCCTCCGCATTTGGCGCCCACATGTTGCCGATATTCCGGCTCCAAGAGTCCAAATTGCCACATCCCGTGAAAGGCGCCACGCGAATAGACCCGTTCGCGCCACTCTCCTTCCAACACGAAACCCAGTTTTCGCAGAAGAGCAGCAGATGCCGCATTGCCTACGGTTACATCAGCTTCAACACGGTGAATCATCAAGCAATCAAAACAGAAGCGCAAAACCTCTCCAAGAGCCTCGGTCATGATTCCCTGGCGCCAACAACAATGATGCAACTCATAACCGATTTCCAGACGGCGGTTTTGCACTTTGTACAAATGGAATCCGCAAGAGCCGATCATTCGATCGTTCGGTTTCAGCGTGATCGCCCAGCGAATACCTGTCCGCTGTTTGAAGACGCGGTCTGCCCACTCTATGATAGACCAAACTTCAGAATCGTCGGGGGCTGATTCGAATTCGAGCAGGTAACGCCGCACCCTGGCGCTTTGCCAAATCTCCGCCCAGGCAGCCAGGTCGCTGGCAACAATGCGCCGCAAGCGAAGGCGCTCAGTTTCCAATACCGGCACTTGTTCAAAGTCGAATGGCAATATAGGACTCTCCACCAGCTTAAAGCTGCTTGGCCATGTTGTTGCTTCGGCACTCTCGTCCGACAATGTTCGCGAATGTCATAACCTGTCGGCAACGATCTCCGCGATATCCACCACAGCGGGTTTGTCACCAACCTCGGCGCCGGCATCCTCAAACATGCGCATACAGAAAGGACAGGCAACTGCGATCGTGTCCGCGCCTGTCGCTTTCGCTTCCTGAATGCGTTCGATGCTAACTTTGTTGTCGCCGGGTTCTTCTTCCTTCCAGAATTGAGCGCCGCCCGCACCGCAACAAAATGAATTCTTGCGATTGCGCGGCATTTCTGTATTACCCACACCCATCGCTCCCAGCACATCACGCGGCGCGCCAACTACATCGTTGTGCCGGCCCAGGTAACAGGGATCATGGAAGGTGACATTGCTCCAGCGCGACGGATTGGCGGCAACCGGAAGTTTGCCCGAACTTATCAACTCTTCGATGAGCTCACTGTGATGAACAACTTCGAATGATCCACCAAACTGATGATATTCCTTGCCGATATTGTGAAGGCAATGTGGGCACGTGACCACTATGCGCTTTGGAGAAACGGAGCTAAGTGTTTCGACGTTTGCGTTCGCCAATTCATTATACAAGTATTCGTTGCCGGCACGACGTGCGACGTCTCCGGTGCATCGCTCCTGTTCGCCCAGGATGGCAAAATTGACACCGGCGGCGTGCAAGATTTTCACCAAGGCCCGAGCAGTTTGCTGCGCCCGCGGTTCATAGCTGACGGCGCAACCCGTCCAATACAAGACTTCAAAGTCAGGGTTTTCATTAACCGTCGGCACCGGGATGTCCAGTCCCTGCGCCCAGCCAACACGAGACTCGGCTATTTGCCAGGGGTTCCCTTGTCTTTCCATACCATTGAAGGCGCCCTGCAATTCGTTGGGAAACTCGCTCCGCATGAGGACGGCGTCACGTCGGATATCCAGTATGTCAAACATTGGCTCGTTCCCGACCGGGCAGATATCGATGCAAGCGCCACAAGCCGTACATGCCCATAGTGCCGACTCACTCAAGACAGAGCCATTCAATGCCCATTCGGATTCATCGCCGTTGGCAAGCGACTCCCAACGGTCCTTGATATAGAAACGCTTATTGACTTCCAGCGCCGATGGCGACAATTCCTTGCCAGTCACATATGCCGGGCAAACATCTTGGCAGCGGTTGCACATGATACACGCGAACGCATCGAGGATATGAGTCTGGTGCAGGTCTTCCAGCCGATTGGCGCCAAACTGTTCAATTTCGTCGTCTTCAAAGTCCAATGGTTCCAGTTCGCCCAGTGAATTGCGCTCGGGTCGAGTCAAATAATTTAGCGGCGCCATGAAGAGATGCGCATGCTTTGTGGACGGGAAATAGGGCAAGAAAACGAGAATGCCACCCAAGGCGATCCACCACCAGAGGTGTCGCAAGACCGCCAGCGCATCGACATTGAGATTTTGCCAAAGCGGCGCGACCGCCGTAGCAAATGGCATGAAGGGATCATGACCGTGCTGCGCGACCGCTACGGATTCGCCAAGAAAGCGCGCGCCGACGTGCAGTAAAATGAAAAACGCAACTACGAGTGAGTCGCGCGTGATGGCGCCATCTCGTACGCTGGAATGAAGCAACACATTGTCGTTAAAGTGCAGCGAACGTCTGCCGGGAAGAAAGAACCGACGCGCGATGAAATAGCAGATTCCCAATAGCACCACAATGCTCAAAACGTCCCCGAGCAATCGGAACAGGTCGTACCAGACTCCCCAGCCTGACAAAGCCAACTCGAAGTTCGGCGAGAACCCGATCGCCAAATCCACCATGTTGACCAGAAAGTAGTAGGTGAATCCCACAACGACGCCCCAATGGAAGAAGCCAGTAAGCCGTCTTGTCTTTAAGGTCGTCTGCTGAAAAAAATATATCGCAAGCGCCCGCAATGCGCGCTTCCACAGTCCGTCAAGGTGCAACTGTCCCCGACCGCGCTGTATGATGCTGAACATTTCGGTGAATCCGCTATAACTCGCGCCAAGGGCGAGTAGCGCCAAAAGCATAAACAACAGTTTCTCAACGTCCGTCAACATGCGCCGGTTTCCCTTTCCTTGATGTCATGAGCCTGCGTCCCAGCAGCAACAGTTTTCAGTTTACCATTGCCAACATCTTTCACCAACCAGATTGCAAGGCATGTAAGTGCATTCGCATCAAAAGTGCAGGTCTGTATTCAGTGCAAGATTTCACCACCGAGTACACCGAGGGTCGCGTAGACACTGACCGGCGGCACCGAGCTTAATTGATTTACAAGGTGAACTATCTCAAAATCTGCTACCAACGTCGAAAGGAATCTGCCCTGATCTCCCATATATAGCAGAAATACGACTGTATCTTTATCACATAGATGCTTTTCTCTGTGCCTCTGTGGTCGATTTATCTTTCAATATTTCGCATATAGGCGCACAGTGATATTGATGCGATTGTCCTGCATGGCATGTAAGGTTGACGCTGTCTAAATCATCCGATATTTGATTAGCCTACAGCACAAGTATCTTGGGAGAATGTATAATGATCGATTTTGCACCGATGCGTGATGGTGACCTTACTTTCCTCGAATACGCCGAGCGTGAAGGAATCGGCAGCGAAGCGCTGCGCAAGTTCAGCGACGAAAGCATCAAACACTTGCTCGGGCTACTGGATGGACTGGCCGATATCGATATCGCAAACACGCCGGCGGATCCGGAAGCCGACGATCCGTACGCGGTAGAGGGCGAAGAGAAAATCGGCTGGACGTTCGGTCATCTGATCGCGCACGTTACCGCCAGCACAGAAGAAGCAGCGGCGTTTAGTTCCCTGCTTGCTCGTGGCGTAGCCGCGTCCGAACGGCCGCGTTACGAAACACCCTGGCGCGATATCACGACCGTTGAGCTGGCCCGTCAGCGGCTGGAGGAAAGCCGGCGCATGCGCAACGCCTACCTCGAGACCTGGCCCGATTCGCCTTTTCTTGATGTGCATCGCGTTGTTTCAGAGCGATTTGCCGGGCGCTTTGGCAACATGAACGCGCCGGCGGCCTTCCTTTTTGGCCTTTCGCACGAGGTCGGTCACTATGATCAGATCGAGGAAGTCAAGCGACAGGCGCTGGCCGCAAGGTCCAAAGCATAAAAGCGAAACGTTGCAGCGTTATCGCGACAGGCGCCAAAGGGGCGGACAATTGAGTCTGTTGAAAATCTGCCCCCATCCCCCGGCCCCTTCCCCCAAAATGAGGGAAGGGGAGTCATGTGACCCGTATTGAGCTCTTTAAGCCCCTCCCTCTTTATGGGGGAGGGGTTTGGGGTGGGGGTCAAGCTAGGATTACCACTGATTTGAGCCACACCGAGAGAGGCGTCTATGAACAAACCGATCGTTCCGCGAACGCCAAAGGGATTCCGCGACTTTTTGCCGCAGGCGATGTTGCGTCGCAATTATGTCATAGACGCTATCACCGATGTCTTTCAGCGATTCGGCTTTGAACCGCTCGATACGCCCATTCTTGAATTGCGTGAAACCCTCTTTGGCAAGTACGGTGAAGATGCCGAACAACTGATCTTTAGCGCGCAGCATGGACGCAGCAGCAAGGACCCGCTAGCGATGCGTTACGATTTGACCGTCCCCCTGGCGCGAGTTGTGGCTCAATACGAAAGCGAGCTGACCTTTCCGTTCAAGCGTTATCATATTGCGCCGGTCTTCCGCGGAGAACGTCCACAACGAGGACGCTATCGCGAATTCTATCAGTGTGATGCGGACATTGTCGGTGTCGCCGGTGTCGCGGCCGACGCCGAAGTCGTGACAATGATGCACCGTATCCTCGATCGGCTGGGTTTTCCACAATTCACAATCAAAATCAATCACCGCAAACTGTTGGCAGCGATTGGAGAGTTCTCAGGCGTTCCAGATGCGCAATTGCCCGATTTGTATCGCAGCGTGGACAAATTTGACAAAATAGGCGTCGATGGTGTGCGTCAGGAATTGATTGAGCGCGAGATCCAGCCCGATGCCGTAAGCCGAATGATGGACCTGTTACAGGCATACGAGCCGGGCAGCGGCAACTTGAACCTGATCGAAGATGCCATCGGCGCTGGTGATAACGGGCTCGACGATCTTCGCGATCTGGGGGATCTATTGTCCGCTTCCGACATTCCGGCAGTAAACTACGACTTTGATTTCACCATGGTACGCGGCCTCGGCTATTATACCGGTCCCATTTTCGAGACGGTGATTTCTCAACCAAACTTGGGCAGCGTAACCGGTGGCGGTCGTTACGATGAATTGGTCGGCATGTTCCGTAAACAGAGCCTGCCCACAACCGGAACCTCTTTTGGCATTGAGCGCATCATCGACCTGATGAACGAACTTGATCTGTATCCGGCGAGTCTGGGTGGCACACTCGTACAGGTGCTGGTGACCGTCTTTGATCGAGAAACAAGAAAGATTTCCACAAAAATTGCCAACCAACTTCGCGACGCCGGAATCAATACCGAGCTCTACTTTGAGCCGCGTAAGCTGGGCCGTCAGATCAGTTATGCCGACAAGAAGGGCATTCCCATCGTCGCGATAGCGGGTCCCGACGAAATTGACGCCGGGGCGGTCAAGCTGCGTCGACTATCGGACGGCGAAGAGCGAACACTCTCGCTATCAGGCGTTGTAGGCGCGGTTAGAGACATGCTGCGCACGCATTGAGAATCAGCAAAATGCGAAGAGATATTGCACAAGTTCTAATGCGCGTCATAAGAAACAGAAAGCTTGGCTTGCGCCGACTTGCCATAATTGTCGCGACAATTGCTGTAACTTACTCCGCTTTTTTGACATGGCAAGAGATATGTACACTTCCCAACGAGATTTGGGTTCATGACGAGTTTGCCATGTCGATTAGGCAGAACAAACATTCGGCAGCTAAGCTTTCCTGGCTGGTATTCGACGAAACTTCACGTCAATTGGCTCATCATGGAACGAGCAGCATTTCGTGGCTGGACTTTACTGAGCGCTGTCAAGCCGGAGATTGTACTGTGACATCGTTTTCAATCACCGTACAAGTAAAACATCGTGCTGCCTGTTCATGGGCGGATAACCACTTCAACCACACAGCCATCGAGATTGATATCATCGATTTGGATACAGTGTCCACAGAGATAACGCTTGAGACCATTCGCGCGGCATGGCCCGATTTTCATCCGTTGCCGAACCGTTTCATACAGGAGATTGACTGGGTTAGAGGGCACGCGATTCGGAAGGTTGCGGATACAGAATCGCCGTATCACCCACGCTTGACATCTACGACACGCTACATATGGTGGTTGACTGTTGCCTGGAACGTCTTTATAGACATGGTATCGGGCACACGTCTGCTGGATATCGATCATCCAAGGGACGGCCAGATGTGGAAATAATTGGTTCGGACACTCCCAGACGCAAAAGGTCTGCAAGTCGTCGCAATTGCACACGATTTACGCTAATATTTCGTCAATTTGGTTTTAGTAGCTGACTTCCTCATAGATAGCAAAGCGTTGTTACACTTCCACATTTGTGCGGCATATCGCTGCAAATAGAGTTCTGGTCCAGCAACTGTGCTGCTAGCGGACCCTGGCGACCCGGCATACTGCTGCCTCTCCTGACTGCCTGGAGTCAATTTCGAGCCGCATGTGCCTATATGAGTCAATAATGGCGATATTGAACGCTGTTTCCAGCAGGGCAATCGCATCTAAATCACTGTCCACCCATATGCGAATTTTTGAAAAGATAAATCGACCACAGAGGCACAGAGACACAGAGAAAAATATCTATGTGATATAGATAAAGTCGTATTTCTGCTATAAATGAGAATTCAGCGCAGATTCCTTTCGCCTTGGTAACAGACTTGGAGATGGTTCACCCTGTAATGTACTTAAACTCGGTGCCCTCGGTGTACTCGGTGGTGAAATTCTGCACTGAGTAGAGACCTGCATTTTTGATGCGATTGCCCTGCTGTTCCCAGAATTTGACATTGAACAACGTGTATGTTTCTGTCCGACGGGTAGATTCGTGCGAAAAACTGTGAATCTCTCGTAATTTTCAAGATATGGAAGAGTAAATATTTCGCTCTGTCGGGCGGGCACTGAGGTTTTTTCGAGTTCATTCTTTTTGGCTGTTCAATAGACTGCTCTTTGCAGTCATAGATGCTGAATATCCTCAATAGCAGCGCCTCGTATCGACGGAACATCAACCGGACCAAATGGAGAGTTGTTCTGCAAACCTGCAGCGATTCATTAAACTAGCCAGCGAGCAACGGCCAGGCAAAAGCGCATGGTCTGTACTATGGCACGGGGGCGCAATAGGAATTGAGCTATTCGTATTGACAAAGACAATGACCGGAATCTGCTATTGGCCGGGAAATATTTCTCCTTAGGCACAGTATAAAACTATGGAAACGCCAGCAGTTATCGAGACCAAAAGCCTGAGCAAGCACTTCAAAGGAGTTGTCGCTCTAAATGGTGTCAGCGTCTCGATTCCGGCCAGCGAGGTGGTTGGCCTTGTGGGCGACAATGGCGCCGGCAAGTCGACCTTCGTCAAGATTCTTTCGGGTGATTTGGTACCTTCGGCTGGTCAAATATGGATCGACGGCGAACATGTACATTTCCGACATCCCCGCGATGCCAAAGAGAGACAGATCGAAACGATCTATCAGGACCTGGCTCTCTGCGAAAACCTGAACATCATGGAAAACGTATTTCTGGGACATGAATCGTTTCGCAACCCGTTTTTGCGCGTCCTTGATCGACGGCGCATGTACAGCGAAACCAGTCAGCTCTTGGACGAACTTGGCATTAACATTCCTTCGACCCGCGAACTCGTGATGAATCTTTCTGGCGGGCAGCGACAGGCTACTGCCCTGGCACGAGTGGCGAAAGCGGGCGCCAAGATCATCATTTTGGATGAGCCTACCGCCGCCCTGGGCGTTAACGAGACGCGCAACTTGCTTGACCTGGTCATGCGCTTCAAAGAGCAAGGCAAGACCATCATTATGATCAGCCACGAAATGCGCGACGTCTTTGGCGTGACGGACCGCATCATCGTACTAAAGCGGGGCGAATTGGTGGTAAACAAGCGCACATCAGAAACTGATCCGGATGAGATTGTCCGCTACATCATCCGCGGTCGGGATTAGGAGACCTTTGAAGTGACAAAGCAGGCTTCACCCGATTTGACTGCTCTCGCGCGTCGCTTGCCTGCTCCATTGGTAAAGCTTCTGCGAAGACGCGACTCAAACGTAGTTTTTTTATTCTTCGTTCTCAGCGCCGCTATTGTCTATTTTTCAATCAGATCTCCTTATTTCTTTGATGATCGCAATGCCTTCAACATTGGCCGGGCCGTTTCTATCACCGGTATCGCGGCGGCATTTGCGACCTTGCTTATGATCTCCGGCGGCCTGGACCTGTCAATCGGCGCGATTATGAATGCCTCCGGGTTGAGCGCTGCCGTGATCATGGCAGAGACAGACCATGGCATCTTGATCGCATTTGCGGTTGCCTTGGGTATCAGCACCTTTATCGGGTTTAGCAACGGAATCATCGTCACAAAGATTGGCGTCAATCCCATCATTGCTACGATTGGCATGCAGTTTATCGTCCGAGGGATGACGCTTGCGACACGCTCCGGTTCGGCACTTGTACGAGACGCGACCTTTCTCGAGATCGGACAAGGCGAGCTGGAAATCGGCTCTCTGGAGATTCCGGTTCCCGTCATTCTTATGCTCGCGACGATGTTGCTCTGCTTTCTGGTGCTGCAATTTACGCAGTTCGGCAAATACATTTACGCCATAGGCGATAACGCATCGGCCTGTCGCCGGGCCGGTATCAACGTCTCGCGTATGCGCATCACGCTTTACACCATCAGTGGGCTGGGCGCCGGTTTCGCCGGGCTGGTTCTAACCGGGCTGACCGGGGCCGGTATTCCCTATGCGGCAGGCAACGAATTGAGCGTCATTTCCGCCGTCATTCTGGGGGGCGTGAGCTTGTCCGGTGGTGTCGGTCTGATTCAAGGTACCTTGCTAGGCGTGCTGCTGGTAGGCGTCCTGAAAAACGGCATGACCCTGCTGAACATCAATGCCAACTGGCAGATGGTTGTCGAAGGCTCGGTCTTGATGATCGCGGTATCGTTAGACCAGCTGAAACAACGGATCTAGAGTGAATCAGGAGGTGACAACGCGATCAGAAACCTAATAGCAGCAATCGAAAATGCAAGCTAAGTATCGTTCAGGAGATAGCATCATGAAGAAGTTTTTTGGCAGGTTTGCACTGTTGTTCTGTATCGTTTTACTGATGTCGCTGTCAGCGACTCTCGTTTTCAGTCAAGACATGTCCGATAACCCGACCATGGATCAAGATCCCGGTGACCCTGATCAAGAAGTCTATTGGGTGCGCTACAACTTCGAGACAGGAGCCTACGAGGTGGCGGACGATGCCGAGGGTGATCCCTTGACCGATTGGGACGCCTCGATGGCTGCCGGAGCGGACGGCGATGTCACGATCTGCTTCACGCCGGAAAGTGAAGAGTTTGACTTCGACCTGAAAGTGAACCCCAGCATGCGCAATGCTGCGGAAGCGGCCGGGGTCGAATTGCTCGTCTTCAACAACGCCTACCCCAGCACGATGCAACCGCTGGAGAACGCGGATGCATGTGTCACGCGCGAGCCTGATCTTGTTGTGTCCTTTAACGTATTTGCCGAGCTCACCGAAGCGATCATGTCGAAATACAACGCGGAGAATATTCCCGTTGTCGCGGTCGATGTGACGCATCCGGGTTCGGTATTCTGGGGCGCCGACAACTGTATGACCGGACGACTCGCTGCGGAGTTCGCCGCAAACTGGGCAGCGGAGCACATGTGGCCGGAAGAAGAAATGGTCGTCTTGACCGGACTTGACCCGGCAGTTGGTGGCGCGCCGGCCTGCCGCAATACCGCCTTCACCGATTACTTCAAAAAAAACATGCCGGCAATTCCGGAAGAAAACTACTTCGATGTCGATTTGCGCACAGCTGAGCTAGGACCAAACGCGGGCGCGCTCGCGGCCACGACGGACTGGCTGACAGCCAATCCCGACGCCAAGTACATCGTCGCAACCAGCATCAATGATGACCGTGCCTTTGGCATCGCCAGCGCAATGGCTCAAGCGGATCGCGGCGATTCAACTGTAGACGGCGTCGTCATCGGCAAGAACGCCGACTTGATCGCCCTCGAGGCGATTCGGGATGGTAACTCGCCATTGGTTGGAACCGTGTCGTTCTTCCCGGAACGTTACGGTAACTTCATGATTCCGCTTGCCCTGGACATTCTCGCCGGCAACGCGGTGCCCAGCATCAACCGGGTGCCGCACGAGGTGATCAGTATCGACAACATCGACACCTACTATCCCGAAGAAGAATAACGTCTGAGCAACAAGGAGCGGGCCAAGGAGCACCAATGTGCCCTTAGCCTGCTCCACATAGAAAGCGCGCATCTGATGGCAAGTTCAATCAAGATTACCGACGTTCATGCCTATCCCTTGCAGTTTTCAGGCGACAGCACCAACGAGTTTCCGGTTGCCTGTCCGATGTCGGTTTATCCCGAATATCGAGCGAGTCGGTTGCTCTGGCGCGATGACTTTGGTCCGCTGATCGTCAAGATCGATACCGACGAAGGGATTGAGGGAATCGGCTACACGTCGATGGGAGGCGTGATGTGCGCGCTCAGCATCGAACTGCATTTGAAGCGTCTGCTCATTGGAGAAGACCCAAGACGTGTTGAGCGCTTGAACGATATTCTTGTACGCTCCACATACCATCAGGGACGCGACGGCTATCTCTTTCACGCCATCAGCGCGTTGGACCTGGCACTTTGGGATCTCCGAGGCAAGCTCGCGGATCAAAGCGTATGTCAATTGCTTGGCGGTCCCGTGCAGGACAGCATCCCCTGTTACATGACGGGTTATGATGATGAACGTGTCAAGCGAGAACCCTTTAGCGGCATCAAGTGGCCCCTGAAATATGGACCGGCCAGCGGCAAATGGGGTCTTGAGGAGAACGTCAAGGACATTGCTCAACTCCGCGAACGGCTTGGGCCGGAACCCGATATCATGCTCGACTGCTGGATGGGACTGAGCGTGCGTTATACGCTGGAACTCGACCGCGTTCTGCGAGATTTCAACATCAAATGGATTGAAGAGCCCCTTGTCGCCGGCGACATTGACGGTTACCGCCAATTGCGGCGTCAACTGAATAGCGGCACCTGGATCGCCTGCGGAGAGCACGAGACGCTGATTCGCGGCTTCGCGCCATTTGCCAAAGAGCGCCTGGTGGATGTCTGGCAAGCCGACGTCACCTGGGCCGGCGGGATCACAGAAATGCAGAAGATTGCGTCTCTGGCCCTTGATGCAGAAATCGCGATCATCCCGCATTATGGCTATATCCCCTGGGCGGCACATTTCATCCTGGCATGTAAGGCAAGCCCGATGATCGAATGGTACAACCTGGACATAGAGTTTCCAGGCGGCAAGTCGCTCTTCGAGAGCGACATGATTCTGCGCGAGGGTCGCCTGTATCCGGGAACTGCGCCTGGATTCGGACTCACTTTGAACTGGGAGGTTGTGGAGCAAAATCTTGATCGGCGCGTCAGATTCGAAAGCTAAGCTAGGGCACGAACATGTATGCCGATGTGACCTTTGACTTCACCGGACGCTCCGTGATCGTCACCGGCGTCGCCAGTCCCAGCGGTATCGGGCGCGCTATCCTTCGGGGATTCGCGCAATCTGGCGCAAGCGTCGCTGGTTGTGACATCGATGACAAGCAGCTTGCCAACGTCCGGCGAGAACTGCCAAATGCCTTTGTCAAGAACGTGGATGTGCGCGACAAACAACAGGTATCCGGATTCGTACAGGAAGTAATGTCGCAATTTGGCCGCGTCAATGTCTTGGTCAACAATGCCGGAATCGCCCCCTTTTGCCCCATCGTTGATCTGCAAGAAGACACATGGGACAATACCTTTGACACCAACGTCAAAGGCTATTTTTTGTTCGCTCAGGCAGTGGCGCGCCAAATGATCAAACTGGAGCAGGGCGGCAACATCGTCAACATTACGTCGGTGAGTGTCCACGAATCAGGCGAGCACAAAGTACATTACTGTGCCAGCAAGGCCGCGGTTGGCAGCCTCACCAAGGGTCTGGCGCTGGAACTTGCGCGATACAGCATTCGCGTGAACGCGGTCGAACCGGGCGCCGTTGATACGATGATCGTCAAAGACGATTATCTGGCGGATATGACGGCGACCCAGCGAGAGAATCCCGGCTTGCCAATCAACCGCCTAGCGAGCGGCAGCGACATGGTAGGCGCAGTGCTATTCCTGTGCAGCGAGGCGTCGGCTTATATGACAGGCGCGTCGATCCTGGTTGACGGCGGCTCATACGCCGGTAGTCAAATGCCAGATGATGTCCTGCTTGCCTACCAGAAATCGCGCGAAGGCAAGGACCGTGGCCGATGACAGACGAAACCTCTCGCATTGAATTCGTCCAAGTTGGCAAAATGGACGAGGTTCCAATTGTCACCTGAACATGCGGAATGGCGAGCTTACAGGGTTGACGATTGACATTGCGCACGCCTCGTTTCTCAATTACCATGCCGTTGCTAGCTGAAGCGCCAAATTCATCCCGGAAAGCCCTTCATGATCTCGCTTCCGCGTTCGAGCGGCATCCTGCTCCACCCCACCTCCCTGCCTGGCGACTACGGCATCGGAGATCTCGGAGACTCGGCCTTTCGCTTTGTAGATTGGCTGGAAGCGCAGGGTCAGTCAATCTGGCAAGTGCTCCCGCTCGGGCCCACCAGTTACGGTGACTCGCCCTACCAAACGCTGTCCGCTTTCGCCGGCAATGCCAATCTGATTAGTCTCGACAAGCTTGTTGAGGACGGTCTGCTATGCGCAGGCGATCTGAACAATGTTCCACCTTTTCCGCGCAACCGTGTCGATTATGGTTGGATCATTCCCTATCACAACCAGAAACTTGCGCTGGCACAGCATAAATTCGTTGCAGGCGCGAATCCGCTTCTGAAGCATGAATACGAAGAGTTCGTCAGCGAAAACAGCGCTTGGCTTGATGATTTCGCCCTGTTCGTCGCCTTGAAGCGGCGGCACAAACTGCGTCCCTGGACCGAATGGGAAACCCCACTCCTTCGCCGGGATCAAATGGCGCTTGAGGAAGCGCGAAAGAGTTGCAACGAAGCGATCAAATTGGAACGCTTCCGTCAGTGGCTGTTCTATCGTCAGTGGGCTGCTCTCAAGGCATACGCTAACAGCAAAGGCATGAGCCTGATTGGTGACCTGCCCATCTTCGTCGCTCACGATAGCGCCGATGTTTGGGCGAATCAGCACGAGTATTTACTGGACGCGCGTGGGGATCCAACGGTCGTCGCCGGCGTGCCTCCCGATTACTTCAGCCCCACCGGACAGCGCTGGGGCAATCCGCTCTATCGCTGGGATATCTTGGCGGGCGAGGGCTATCAATGGTGGATTCATCGTGTGCAAACCTTATTGAAGCTGGTGGACTTTATTCGCATCGATCATTTCCGCGGCTTCGAGGCATACTGGGAAATACCCGCCAGTGAACCAACTGCAATCAAGGGCGAATGGGTAGCAGGACCGGGCGCGTCCTTTTTCCACGCCTTGGAATCGGCGCTTGGCGACTTGCCGATCATCGCCGAAGATTTGGGCGTGATCACGCCCGGTGTCGAGAAGCTGCGCGACGACTTCGGCTTGCCTGGGATGAAGGTTTTGCATTTCGCCTTCAGTGACCCGGCCAATCCATTCCTGCCGCATAATCACACGCGAAACTGCATCGTTTATACGGGCACCCACGACAACAACACAACGCGCGGCTGGTGGGACACCGAAGTTGACGACCAAACCCGCGCCTTCGTGAAAGATTACCTTGGGCACGATTTTCATGATATCGTCTGGACACTGGCGCGGATGGGGATGCGTTCACCAGCCCAGGCATTTGTCATGCCGATGCAAGACGTGCTTGGTCTCGCATCGGAATCGCGTATGAATACGCCCGGAACAGCAGCGGGCAATTGGACCTGGCGCGTTACCGAGCAGTCTTTTGAGCATCCCGGCAAGGACGCTTTGCGCCATTTCACCTGGCTCTATCAGCGCAATCGCGATCAGCAGCAAATGTAGAATTTGAGCCGGAATCGAAGGATACCGGCGGGATTGTCCTCAATGGATCAACAAAGCGTTTTCTTTGAAGAATGGATCCGCAGCCTGCGTGAGCAGTACAAGCACGTCGTTCGTCAAGATGACCGCGTGACCCTGCCTTCTTTAACGGCGGTCATGCTTGATGTCGGATTCAGTGAAGACGAGCTGGCGCAACTCCGGGTCGAAGCGACCATGCACGTCGATGAAATTGGCGCGGATCACGCGGCGGATATGGAGATTTTAAGGCATTCACTACCGCACGCGGCAGAATGTCTTTGCCCGGTATGTTCGCCAATTGACGTGGGTCGCTTTGACGACGCCGTTCAGCCCTTGGCGATAGACCCCGAACAAGAGACGGCCGAAACCGGCAATGTATTCTTGGCCGAGACAATTGCAGACACAGAGACTACGGACGAACCTGCTCCGCTGACCTTTGAAGACGGCCTTGCTGCTCAGGATATAGAAGCCGGCGCTGATGAAGACAGCATTGATACCTGCGAAGACGACGAGGATGTCGACAAGCCACAGCAAATGAGCCTGTTTTAGCCATGCCGATCACCGATGACGACCGCAATTGGATGGGCATCGCCCTGCGTGAAGCCGCAAACGCGCTTCAAGCTGATGACGTTCCGATCGGCGCAATCGCGGTGCATCAGGACCAGATCATCGGGCGCGGATATAACCGGCGCGAAGCCGACCAAGACCCAACCGCCCACGCCGAGATGATCGCCTTGAGGCAAGCCGCCGATGTTCTGGGTCAATGGCGGCTGGAGGACGTGACGCTCTACTGTACGCTGGAACCCTGCGCAATGTGCGCCGGCGCCATGGTTTTGGCTCGCGTTCCGCGTCTGGTATATGCCGCCATTGATCCCAAAGCCGGCGCTGCCGGCAGTGTCATGGATGTCACCAGACACCACCGACTCAACCACCACCTGCAAGTCGAACACGGCGTTCTCGCTGCAGAGGCTGCTGCACAAATACGCGAGTTTTTCCGCAAGCTGCGCGCCCGGGGATAAACGTAACCCGCTAGGCGCATCGGCAAAGATAGTGTTCTCTATTCATGTGGGGAGTGTATACTTGAGCGCTGCTAGGGAGAGGTGCCAGAGTGGACGATCGGGACTGTCTCGAAAACAGTTGTACCCTCCGGGGTACCGTGGGTTCGAATCCCACCCTCTCCGATCGTGCTAGGCGGGTGTCAATTGATAAACGGGGCGAGTAAGGTTACTCGCCCCGTCCATTTCTATGGCTAATTGCCCATTTGCATCATCATGGCAAGCGGGATGATGAATGCGTCTTCCGGAATTTCCACGTCCACCGGCTCGTTGAAGTTGCTTTGGACCATGGTCATTGACAATGACAGGGCTCTGTTGCCCATGCCATGACTATCGTCTTCGACATCGCTGCTGCCCATTTCCATTGAGACCGCTGTGCGGTAGGTATAGTGGTCACTCAATCCAATGTACTGCCACATCGTCAGGTCCGTTTCGGCCAACTGCTCCTGTAGCAGCCCAACTTGCGACGGGTCCATCGAACCTTGAGGATCGGTAAGCCCCATAACCAGATCGGCAAGCAATCCTAACTCCACCGAGCTCTCAAACACGGCGACTGCGACGCCCATGATTTCGCTGTCGGCCAAACGAGTGACCGTTGTCGCAGCCTCTTCAGCAGCTTTCAAGTCGCTTATATCAGCCGGCATGTCTTCAAAAGAACCAAGCGCTTCGGTCATGCTCGGGTCCGATGCCAAAAGCGTCATTATGCCGTTGGCATCTAATCCAATCCAATCCACGCCCTGCATGGGCTGTCCCATCAGATCTTCCACTGCGCCGGCATTGGTAACAATTACTCCGTCCTCCATCAGCAAATGCATGGCGACGTCTGTTGTTTCTCCATCTGCTACAATTTGCAGATCCAGCGTGACTTCTCCCCTGAGAGCGCCAATGAAGGAATCCAGCAACGTTATCGTGCCTTCCGACGTCAAGAGACTTGGCGACGCCTCAAGCTCTTTTTCCAGTTCCACAATCCCGGCCAAGATCGTCGGATCAATGGACAAGCTGCCCTGCGCATTCAGCGACATGTTAATTGCAGATGCGCCATCCGCCAGACTGCTATGCTCCGCATCCATCGTCATCGCCGCGCTAAACATAAAGGCGCCAACAGATTCCATGGCCGTCAAATTATCTTTGAGAATCTGACAGTCCGCCTCCGCAAGGTCGCCACAAATGACCTCGTGGTCATTGTCCGCTTGCGCGCCCAACGTTGCCCCGGGCAAAAGAATCAAGACCAGCAGAATTATGTGTATCCATCTCGTGAACATTGTCTCTCCTTTATTGACCCGTCGGTCCACAGCTTTACTATACATCACAACATTGGCATGTTTCCCCCCAAAAATGGGGTTATCCCCTACTACGACCTTCGGGCGATCAATGTTGTATTAGAAGAGCACTCATACAAGTCCACATTAGCGCCCGCACCGATGTCTGTTATACTCGATATCTATTCTTATCATTAACTATCTACTGAGGACGAATGAAGACGATCACCGTTTTTGGCAGCTCACAAGTCCGCCCAAATGACCCCCTTTACGATACCGCAGTTGATATCGGCGCCGGGCTCGCGCAGGCGGGTTTCCAGGTCATGACCGGCGGATACTACGGCATGATGGAAGCGATCAGCAAAGGCGCGCGCCAAGCCGACGGGCATGTGATCGGCGTGACCGCCGACCAGATCGGCAAGCGTTACGATCTGCAGCCAAACGCCTTCAACTGCGAAATCGTTCACTTTGCGGATCTGCGCGATCGTCTTTCGTACATGGTCGAAAATGCTGATGCCTATCTGGCAATGCCCGGCGGAACCGGCACCTTGCACGAGATCGCCGAGACCTGGGAATTGATGCGAATCGGCGCTATCCCCGTCCGGCCCTTCATATGCTTTGGCAACCTCTGGCGAGGCATCATTGGGGCGCTACAGGCAAGCCCCTACCTCGGCCACGGTTACCAGGGCATGATTACAATCGCGCATTCAACCAACGAGGTTTTGAACCATCTCAATGGTCAGCGGTAGCGTACAGATGGCGACGCGATCAGATATCGAGATGAGCGCAGCCACGTTGCTACAAATGCGAAAGGAGAAGGACGCGCGTTTCAAGAACGGTCCACATTCGCCGCTTGATCCCGGGCAGCGCGAACGGTTTACTGGATTGGCATACTACCCCTACAAATCCGACCTCGACTTGCGGATAGAGGCAAGGCTGTTTTCGCAACAAGAAGATATTCAGTTGCAGACCAACACAGGCGAGATACGCTGGTACCGCCGATATGGGGAATTCACCTTTAAAGTCGCTGACCAAGAAGCGCGGCTAACAATCTTCCGAACCGCCGACACTTATTTTGTGCCTTTCGTCGACGCGGGCGCCGGCACAGAAACGTATCCGGCGGGTCGCTACCTTGAACCTGAACTTGTTCACGATCATACCTTTCAAGTCGATTTCAATTTGGCGTACAATCCTTTTTGCGCCTATCGCGACGGCTGGTCATGTCCAATGACGCCAGCGGAAAACCGACTGCGTGTCGCCATCACAGCTGGGGAGAAAATCCCATCAGCGAGTTGGCAAGAGTGACGTTGACAATAATGATGAACCTGGTATTCCGCACGAGAATCACTGCGAAAACATCACGTGCGCTGCCGCATTTGCCCGTGCTTCTCTGTTGCATAATGTTCTTGTCGGCGACTCATTTACGCGCGCAAGAGAATCCTCCCTCGGATGTGAACGCGCAGGAACGTCCGCTCAAGGTGTGGTTGCCGGTTCCGCTGGTATCCGACGAATCTGACCTTGCATTCACACTGCTGAGCGAACATACCAGCGCCTTTTCGTCCAACAACAACATAGCCGTTGAGTACCGCATAAAGGAAGTTGGTGTCACTGGCGGCATGATGTCGTCCATTCGATCCGGAAGCGAGGTTGCGCCCGGCGCGCTTCCAGATATCGCTCTCATCCGACGCCGTGAATTCACGCCGACACAAGCGCGACAGTATTGGTACTCCATGGAGACCCTGTTTTCATCGGCGTTGATCAGCGACCTGGGACTCGCACTGGAATTCGGCCAGATTCCGCAGGACGGCGGCATGGCGCTGTACGGCTTGCCGTATTTCTTCGAGGTTTTGCACGCGGTCTCTACACAGCCGCTGGCCGAGGCAGCGCTTGGCGTCCGTTTTGAAGATGTGCTTTCGCACGGGGCTACGCTGCTATTCCCAGCGGCGCGCAGCAGTGGCTTGAACCAGACCTTTTACCTGCAATACCTGGCCGCAGGTGGCATCACGTCACGCAACCATGTCATGGCAATTGATGAAGGCGCGCTATTCGCCGTTCTGGAATTCTATGAGCGGCTTGTGGAGCGCGACCTTGTATCGGTCGATGTACTGACTTATCAAACGCCGGCCGAATACCGGTCCGAATTCATTAGTCGTACTGGGCAGGCGAAAATCGCCGTTTTTAGCTCCAGTGAATTCTTGTCAATGCTAGACCAGCAAGACACAACTCTTTTCCCAGCCAACATTCCGACTGCCAATGGAGAAAGCCTGGCCACGCGCGACGGCTGGCTGTGGGTTATCATTACGCCTGATCAAACGCGCCAGACGCATTCGGCTCGGTACCTCGAATGGATGACCGAGCCTATGTTCCATGCCGAATTCGCAAAGGCGCTGTATCAATTGCCTGCACAACCCGGCATCTTGCGGGATAGCTTGCCGGAGAATGTCGATCATCAGTTCTTTGAAGACCTCTTGTATGAGGGCATTCTGCCACTGCCAGAAAGCGAGGGCGGCTCCGCCCCACGGATCATGCAAGAAGCCTTGGCTCGAGTCTTGCAGAGCGAAGCAAGTGCCGCATCGGCAACTCGACAAGTAATCGATCAATTCGGCGGTCGTTAGGGGATAAGCCCTTTTTGATAAAAGCGGTGGGTTTTGTAGATTTTGCTGCCCAAATTCACGCTGATGCTGATCAGCGGATTTGTCTCCAATATCCAGCCGGAATCCAAATACTCGTACTGCGAGGGCAATAGAGCCTTCATCAGTGCCAGGAACATCGCCAATTCAACCCCTTTATTTCGGTACTCTTTTCTGACGCCCATCAGAGGCATACGCGCGCCGCGGATCGACTTTCGGATCTTCCAGTGCCATGCCACTTGCGCCATCGTTAGCAGCTCTGGCATGCCCGGGCGAGGATATGCACTATGCAGCGGCTCGTTGAAATTGGGAATCGAGAGGGCGAAGCCGACTGTCTCGCCAACGATTTCGGCGAAAAAAGCCAGGTCCGGCTCCACCAACATCCCCAAGTCATTCACCAAGGCTTGCAATTCAGCTTCATTCATTGGGATAAAACCCCAATTCTGTTCCCAAGCGGCATTATATATATCTTGAAAGCGCTTGAACTCGCCTTTCTTGTCACGCGCATCAAATTTACGCACGGAAATATTGCTGCGCTTGGCCGCCCGTCCAACCAGCCGCTCGAGGCGCGTCAAGGTATCGTTGGCTTCGATCAATTCCCGATCCATATACAAGCAGTGGGCATCCATCATCTTGTCGAAACCCGCTGACTCGACCAAATTCTGATAATAAGGTGGATTGTAGGGCATCATGATCACGGGTTGGGAGAAGTTTTCGACCAGAAGCCCGCACTCTTCGTTGGTCGTAAAAGTGGCGGGTCCGCGGATGGCGGAAGCGCCTTTGTCCCTCACCCACTCACACGCGACATTGAGGAGTCCATGGGCGACTGCCGGCTCATTGACCGTTTCGAACATGCCAAAGAAACCGATATTCTCGTCTTGGTAACGATTGTGCTCGTGGTTGATGAAAGCGACAACTGTGCCGAGCATTTGATCGCCCCGCCATGCCGCAAAGTATTCGCCATCCATGTATTGCCAAGCAGGGTGTTTAGCTTTGTCAAGCAGTTGCCGTCTCATTGAAAGCAGCGGCGGAACCCAGTTTGGATCCTCTGCATAGTGTCGCCAGGGAAAGCGAAAGAAATCGTTGAATTCTTGCCTGTTTCCTATTGGTCGAATCTCGATCAAAGGGGAATTCCGCCTTCCGAACTGCTTTGATCAACAGGTTGCACTTATGGGAAAATATCTTGACAGTCAATTTCGAGTTTGATATTATACTGCATCAATATTCCGTAGTAGCTCAATTGGCAGAGCAATCGGCTGTTAACCGATCGGTTCTTGGTTCAAGTCCAAGCTACGGAGAAAAATCAATGCCCCAAATATGGGGCATTTTTAATTGCCGCAATTGATATTGTGGATCAGACGCAAGCCGTCCAGCGTCAATTCGGGCGCGACATGGTTTATCCGCATGATATGCTCCTCGAACAGCGGCGCCAATCCGCCTGTCGCGACGACTTGGGTTTCCTCGCAGTCGAGTTCTTCAAGGATACGTTCCAGTAAACTGTCGATCATACCGACGTAACCCCAGAATATGCCGGATTGCATGGCATGCATGGTATTACGGCCGATGGGATTTGGCGGCGGCGCCAACTCCACCTTGTGCAATTGAGCTGCGCGGCTTACCAGCGCATCATGCGCGAGCCCGATTCCCGGCGTTATAGCGCCACCTATGTATTCGTTTTCCGAAGAAAGCACATCAAAGTTTGTTGAGGTGCCGAAATCAACACTGACTGCCGGCGCGCCGAAAAGCTGTGACAGGGCCACCGCGTTGCACAATCGATCTGCGCCGGCTTGTTCGGGCATATCAATAGCGATGCCGATTCCTAAGGGCGTACCGCTGTTGACTGTTAGCGGTTCGATCGCCAGATAGCGCCCTATCAGTTCCTGGAAGGTCGACGTCAACGAAGGGACAACGCTGCTCATTACCGCGCCGTCTATGCTCGAATGAGGGACATCGGCCGTCGACAGGAAATTGCGCACCAAGACCGCGTACTCGTCCGGCGTCTTTTCCGTTACCGTTCGAGCGCGCCATGACAGCCGCCAACGCTCGCCGTCCCACAGGCCCATGTGAATATTTGTATTGCCAATATCAAATGCCAACAGCATATATTTGAAACTCTCCCGAGCCGCCAACCTTATCGTCCGGTCGGCTCCTTTGCGATATACTAAAAGAGAATCCAGAAAACCTATAGACATTATCGGTTGTAGTTGACCAATTATGCAAGTTCGTCAAGCCACGCTCGATGACGCGCGCCAAATCGTAAGCCTTTTTGTCGGTGGCGTTTCCCTGTGGCAGCGTCTGGATGCGCGGGGCAATGTGGAAGATATGCCCTACGATGCCTTGACAATCTACGAGCGATGGCTGCACGGCGGGGCATGGATGTCGCTGGAAACTGGCGCAATTTGGCTGAGCCATCTCGTCAGCGGCAACGGTTATGCCTATGTCGTGGAGAACGACGGGCGGATTCTGGCCTATGCGGAAGCGTTTTTCAATCGAGAATTGACGCCCATGAACAGCCACTTGCATCTCGCGCAGATGATCGTCGAAGAAAGCTGCTCGGACGAGGTTCATCAGACACTTGCAGATGCGATCTTGACCGATGCGCGCGCACCAGGCCGCCTCTCGGTGGCCTTTCCCGAGTACGACAAATCGCTGGCGACATACTATCGCACCTACTTTGGCGCCAACGAGGCGTTTCGCCTGGCCCGTTACACACTCTCGGCGCAAATCGGTCAAAGTTTCTACAAGAGCCAGGACTATGACAATACCAGCGCGAGCATGATCGACGGCTGGGCGATGGCCGTGGGCCGCCTAACCAGTCCGCGCGCCCAATGGGAAACAGAATGGCACGAACACTGGCAAGGCATTCCTCAGATTGTCGAACGCAGCAAATACCGCCAATATGTTAATGCATCCGGCCACGAGGCGCTCGTCTGTTTTCATCAACAGCTTTACAATATGCGCCAGGCCGAGGTGTATTGTTGGTCGCCGCGAAACTTGAGCACGCAGCTGCTTGTCGCCATCCGCGACATGGGGCACCGCCATGGTTTCCGGGCACTTACTCTAGCTCTACCGGAATCTGTCATTGAACTTTTGCCTTCAGAGACAACGGCTGACCCCAATCAACAGGTGATCGCAACCGTTAAGGTCTGATGCGGTCGACCAGAAAGGCGCTCCAATACAACCCTGGCTCTTATTCTTCTCAATGCAGACAGGTCTTAGAATGCATCAGGGCAATCGCATCAAAACTGCAGGTCTGCATTCTGTGCAAAATTTCACCGCCGAGGGCACCTAGTTTGAGTACATTACAAGGCGAACCATCTCCAACTCTGCAACCAACGTCGAAAGGAATCTGCCCTGATCTCTAATTTATAGCAGAAATACGACTGTATATTTGTCACATAGATGCTTTTCTCTGTGCATCTGTGGTCGATTTATCCCTTCAATAATTCGCAAATTGGCGCACAGCGATTTTGATGCGATTGCCCTGTCGAAAGCATGCTAATCGTGGCGATACGTATCGCTTCGCGCTATTATCCCGACAGCGACTGACGCGTGCACACGAGGGAGACATCCATGCAATCAAGACAAGATATTGCCGACTGGCTCGACGAACATCAGATCCGCTTTACCGCCATGGCGGACCAAATCTGGGATAATCCCGAATTGCAGTTCTTGGAGTTCAAAGCTTCGAAATTGCAAGCGGACTTCCTGGAAGCGGAAGGCTTCCGCATCAGTTGGGATATCGGCGGACTAAGCACGGCCTTCGCCGCGGAATGGGGTGAAGGCAAACCTGTCATCGCCTTTGCCGGTGAATACGATGCTTTGCCGGGCTTGTCGCAGAAGGATCAAAACAGCCCTGACCCGATCATCGCTGCAGACCCGGGCCATGGATGTGGGCATAATCTGCTGGGCACGGGCTGCCTGGCCGCAGCCGTCGCATTTAAGGAATGGCTGGAAAGCACAGGCCACGCCGGCACCGTACGCTATTATGGTTGCCCCGCCGAAGAGGGCGGCAGCGGCAAAGTCTTTATGGGACGCGCGGGCGCATTCGATGATCTTGACGCCACCTTCAACTGGCACCCCTGGTATATCAACTCCGCGATGAAAGGCAGCATGCTTAGCGTGAACCGCTATTATTTTCGCTTCAGAGGCAAGTCGGCACATGCCGCCGCCGATCCTTATTCTGGACGTTCTGCCCTGGACGCGCTGGAACTGATGAATGTCGGCGTCAACTATCTGCGCGAGCACGTCACTGATGACGTGCGTCTGCATTATGCCATTCTCAGCGGCGGGCTGGCGCCAAACGTTGTGCCGGACTACGCCGAGAGCTACTACTACGTGCGCGCCTACGATCCGCAAAACCTTGACGACGTCAGTCAGCGCGTGATTCGCGTTGCAAAAGGCGCGGCCATGATGACCGATACCGAAGTCGAGATTGTTTACAAGTCCGGCTCAACGCGGGTCCTTTCCAACGACGTTTTAGCAGACCTGCAAGTCGATGTGATGCGGGAATTAGGCGGCATCGACTTTACCGAAGAGGAGCAAGAATATGCCGCTAGAATCAATGCGCAGTTCGGTGACGCCAATGTCAAAACATTGGTCGAACGCTACGGCGTCGATCCGCAGACGGCCACGCTGCCGCTGATCGGCGACGTGCTGCCAAGCCGCGACAAGGGTGATGTTTGGCCGGGATCGTCGGACATTGGCGATATGAGTTGGTACGCCCCCTGCAGCATGCTACAGACCGCGACCTGGGCAAGCCGCACGGCCGCGCATTCCTGGGGGGTGGTTGCTACGGGTAGGACATCTATCGGGCACAAAGGCATGATGTACGCCGCCAAGGTGATGGCGCTCTCGGCCGCGGATTTGGTCCTTTCGCCGGAAACGCTGGCAGCTGCGCAAGCGCAATTCAACGCTTCCATTCAGGAGACACCATACAAATGTCCGATACCGGACGACGTACACGGTCCACAACACGAGCATCCACTCAGATAGCATTCACGGTTTCACGAGTCGCTGGTCGTAACCTAGCTCGACCAGCTGCTCAAACGCGTCCCATACGTCGTCAGGGATATGCTGAGGCATTTGAAAACCGTTGTCGCCATAGACCTTGACACGCTGAAAATCGCCAACGATGTACTGAATCAAGGCGTCGCGTGGCAGTTCGCCGCCCAGGTACTCAGCGCACGATAGCGGCGGCGATGTCACAACAAAGTCAAGATCGTTCCAGAGCATTTGAGCGGTCGCCAGCACACGTCGCTCCATGAATGGCTTCTGCACCAGAATGAACGACTCAAAGCGCAACTGTTTGTGATGCAATAGCTCTCCGGCAAACAGAATGTTTTCACCGGTATTAGTGGCTCGGTTTTCCACAGCAATGCATTCCGCCGGTACTCCACGAGCAACCGCATGGCGAGCGAAGTAATCGGCTTCGGGCAGGTCCCAATGGACAGCAAGAGCCTCGTTCTGCTGAACAACACCTCCCGAAAATAGCAGATAGGGCGCATAACCGTCGTGAAACAGATCAATCGCGTATTCCGCCACGCGGATGTCATAACTGCCAAGCATGAAGATGCAATCCGCGGCACGCACACGCTGCCCGACGAGCATGTAATCCCAGATGACTTGCACCAACGAATCTCGGTTACGATCCATTACTCACGTTCCGAAGTAAAGTCTAGGGAAGGGTTTTTCAATTAGAAGCGTATCGTGCCGCTTTGACTGCGGGACAGACTTGCCAAAAATCAGGTGGGGAAAAGGTCGCCAACTCGGATCTGAAATCCCGGCAAGACTTCACCGCCGGCAAGTATATCGTTCTCGTGACATGTGGTTGATCCTGATGTCGTATGAACCGTCACCGTCTTGGAATCGGGATAGACAATCCAAACCAGGGACGTACCGGCATTCAGGAGTTGCATGACTTTAAGATGGATGTCGGCAGCATGATTGCTCGGCGAGACTACTTCGACTGCGAGATCGGGAGTTACATCGACAACTTTACTGGGTAACGGATACGGAGTCCTATTCGCCGAAATGAATGCGATGTCCAAGCCTCGGACTGTGTCTTTGCCATCAGGATCGCGCGCAAGAATGAATCCAGTTTCTGCCGCGGTGACACGCCCAAGATCATGCTTGTAGACGTGGTTGGCGATCTTGACGCCTAGCTGCATTGTGATTTCTCCGTGTTGTCCGTTGGGCCTAGACATCTCGACGAGTTCCCCTTCCACAAGTTCAACGATGCGGTCTTCATACTGTGGCTGTTCAACCAGTTCGAGAAATCTCTCTGCGTTGATGAATTGCTTTTCTATGACCATGGAATGCTCACACTCTTCCGTACGTACGGAGTTGGGCTAATTATACACAATCAGTGTGAAGAAATAAACTGTTTCAGAACTTGAAAGTCATTTTCCAGAGTCGAACGCTGATTAGCGTTGTAGAGCGCCGCGGCCGGATGAAAGAGCGGGACAACCGAGGCGTCGCCGTAACCTGTGCGGACCTTGACGACCGTCCCGTGAACCTGGCTGATTCGCAGGCCTGCCTTCATCGAGTCGAACTGGCGCAGGATGAATTCCATGGAGAACCTGCCAAGAGTAGCGATGACCTTGGGCTGGATGATATCAATCTGCCGCTCGAGGAAAGGCGCGTAGAGTTCGATTTCGGCCCGTTGCGGGTCGCGGTTATTAGGCGGTCGATCTTTTACGATGTTTGTCACGTAGACATCCTCACGCCGCACTTGGATGGAGTCGAGCAACTCGTCAAGGACACGACCCGAGGCGCCACAAAAGGGCCGGCCGATTTCGGCTTCGTTCTTGCCCGGCGCTTCGCCAATGAACATGATGTCCGAGTAGTGGCTGCCCTGTCCAATGACGGGATAATAACCGTTATCGACTCGATATTGGTATAGCGGGGACTCTCTGAAATCTACGATCTCATCCCGGATTGCACGCAGAAGATCGGTGCGATTTGTGGACATTTCGTTGCTGCCTTTCTGGCGAAACCGTTATCACTCATAGAGCATAACGACGCCATGCCAGATAGGCAAAAGACGAACGGTTCGCAGAGGTCGGGATATGCCTGAGAATGTGTTTCAAACGGGAAATAGCTCGAGGTCGCCTTGGGAAATTCAAGGCGCGACGTTCCGTTCTGGCGCAGGTAATTTCAAATTATAGCGGTTACTTCTTCGCTATACTCTAGCGATATTGTGGGATTTGTCAATAGAAAATAGGCACAATTTGGCAAGAGAAACCGACGGATTTCTCATGTGAGGCTTTAAGCGTCGTCGGTGGGCAAATTGCGCAGCAGGGCTTGTCCTTTGCGTAGCAGTCTTTTCAGTGACTCATCGATTTCGCTGTCGAGCGTGAGCGCCTCGTCGAAGCTCAACCACCTGAAATTAGTGGATTCGCCCGCGGCCGGCGCCAGTGCATCGGGTTGTCGAGTTAGCAGCAGATAGCGAAAATCGAGATGCAGGTGCTCCGGCGCGCTGTGACGTCGCGGGATGGTATGCACGTCATAGTCGATGGGCGCGATAGCGTCTGTCGCTTGGACAAATTCAAGGTCGGTCAAACCCGTTTCCTCGCGCGCTTCGCGCAAGGCGACGGAGGCGATATCAGTTTCGAATTCGGCGTGCCCACCCACCTGCAGCCAGCGACGCAACCGCTTGTGAAAGTGGAGCAAAGTCCGGCCGGACGCGCGGTCGACGATCAGGGCCGAGGCGGTGATATGCCCGACCTCGCAGCTCCTGCTGAGGATGTCGGGATGCTCGGCGATCAAGCCCTTGATCAATTCAATATCAGATGCTTCTTTGTCATCCGCCGGCTGATGCGCGTCCAGCATCCGCAGGATGGTCGCGTAGGCCTCTGAAAGCTGAAAGCGGTAGAGATCAAGCATTTGGCTTCGCAACGTGTCCAGCTTCTGCTCAATAGATTGATCATTCCAGAATGGCAGGCTGACGTGACGTGGCATCGTATGGTGGCTAGCGGCCCGGTCCGTTGACGACGGAGACAAGATCCTCGCCGTAAGTTGCGCGCCGCCAGGGTCCGAAGCCCGGTATGTTATCCAGTTCGTCGATGGAGGCTGGTTTGCGGCGCGCGATCGTCCACATGCTGGTCTTGCTTAGGATCACATCGGACTCGACGCCGCGCGAAATCGCGACTCGCTTACGCCAACTATGCAGCGCTGTGTAGCGATCCACGATCGTCTGCGGGATCGCCTTCCGATGTGGAGGTTCCGGCGGCAGAAGACTCCCGTTACCGTGCGCAATCGCTTGAACGATTTCATCGCCGTTTTGGCGAACGAGCCAAGCCGGCAGACCCGATACCCCAAACAATTGTTTGCGCCCACGCGGTGACATGCTGGCGAGCTTGAGCAAGGCCTTGTTTGCGATCAACCTGGGCGGGGGATGGTCGACCATTTGCGCCAACTCATCGCGCAAGATGTACAGCTCGCGCAAGACGGCGGCCTGGCGCGGCGTCAGGTCGTTCGGGCGGCACAAATCCCAGAAGCCGTCCGGGTCGAATTCCTGCGATTTCACCTCAAAAGCCGTGACATCCGCGAAGTATTCGAAGGCTTCTTCCAGACGGCCGGCGCGCTTTAATTCGCCATACAGGACGTCGCGCAAGGGCAGCAAATAGTGCGTATCCATCTGCGCGTAGCGGCGATGGCTTGCAGGCAGCGGACGCTGCGCCCAATCGTCGGTCTGATGCTTTTTGGAGTGACGGACGCCCAGCAGGTCTTCCAGCATATTGCCCAAGCCGAAGCGCGAATATCCGCAGACGCGGGCGGCAGCCATGGTATCGAAGACGGAATGGATATCGAAATCAAAATCGCGCTTGAGACAGATCAGATCGAATTCCGCAGCGTGGAAAATTATCTCGATGTTCCGATCCGCAAAAACAGCGCCCAGGGCGCTGATATCAACGATTTGCAGTGGGTCGATCAAGACATCGCGATCCGGCGTCGAAAGCTGGATCAGGCAGGTCTTGCCGCGGTAGGCATGCAGACTGTTTGACTCGGTATCGCAAGCGACGCGTGGCTCGGACCGCAGGGAATCGACCAGTTGGTTTAGATCGCGCGTCGAGTCGATGTAGGTTGCTGCGGCTAGCGAGGACAGGGTCATAACCAATTGCGCACCCGGAAATAGATCAACATCAGGATGGCGATTATTAACATGGCGCCAGCGGTGATTATAAAGGCGTTGTGATCTTCGGCAAAGGGAAGCTCGATGTTCATGCCATAGATGCTGGAAATGAGCGTCAAGGGTAGCATGATAACGGAGATGACGGTGAGGATACGCATGACCTCGTTTATGCGATAGCTGGCGAGGGTATCGGCGGTTTCGGCGAAGCTGTTGATGATCTCATAATTTTCATCGACGATATCGCGCAGTTTGAAGAGGTGATCGGCGATATCGCCGAAGTATTCTTCCATCTCATCGTGCAGGATCGGGTGCTGGACCGTTTCCAACTGCTGCACGATGGGGATCTGTTGGCGGATGATGCGGCGCAGCGAGATGATATCGCGGCGCAGCAGAGCGATCTCCTGGATGACACGCTTGGCGTTGGATTCGAAGAGCGCGTCTTCAATGTCGTGGATGCGCCTGTCTACCTTGCCCAGTATGGGAAAGACGTAATCCACCAACTGGTCAATCAGCGTGTGAAAAGCGTGGTTAGCGCCGCGACCAAGCAGGCGCTCACGCTCGGCGCCGTCGGATTGGCAGCGTTCGACCAGGTCCACCAGCGGTTTGAGCGTGCCGTTATGCACGGTGACCAGGAAGTCGTGGCCGACGAAGAAATCGACTTCGGCGGCGCGGGAGAGCTCGTGGCGGGAGTCCCATAACGGAAAGTGCATGACCATAAATAAGTAGACATCGTCCTGGTCGAGCTTGGGCCGTTCGATAGGGCTGCGGATGTCCTCGAGGTTGAGCGGGTGGAAGTAGGGGAAGCGCTCGCGTAGGCTTGCGACATCGGCTTCGCTGGGATGCGCCAGGTCGAGCCAGGTGAGGTTGCCATGGCTGATGATTCGCGTGGTCATGGGGATAATTTAACCACAGAGGGCACCGAGGACACAGAGGGTCTTTACACCACAAAGGCACAAAGGGCACAAAGGAAAGGATTTACTCGCTGGCGGAGTCGTCGCGGAAGGGAAGCTGGGCGAGGTTTTCGACAATGTCGACTGTGCGGAGGCTGACGGTGATGACGCTTTCAATGAGCTTGAGGATGTATGGCGGGTCGTCGCTGGTGCCGTTGGGATCGTGCGTTATGCCGCTGCGCTTGTCGGTTTTGACTCGGTATTGGTCGACGATCCAATCGAGGGCGGAGCGGTTGTCCCCGACACGGCAAAGAAAAGCTCCGCTTTTACAGCGAATGCTGGAAAATGCGTGGCACCCTCGCAACGTAGCATCCGGTCTGAATGCTGTTGCCGGTGACGACTTGTTGATGGCCAGATAAGCTTATCCTAAGAAATGCAATAGTGCCGCAAACAGCGCGATCTGGGTGCCGACGAACCACATGATAAGCAGCCTGGTATGACGTTCCACATCCGCCCTTGTAGCAAGGTGAGGCAAGGTCGCTTCAATTGCCGTGATGCGCTCGCTGTTTGATTGATGGATGGCTTGTTGTGGCAGGTTCACTTCCCCTATGATCTCCGATGTTTGAGGATGGTGAGATTATAACAGAAAATGAGCGATATGCAAACTTTTGCGTGCGCTAATAGAGGCTTAGGTGAGGTGATAAAGAGGGTGCCGAAAGGTTAGCTGGCGGAGTCGTCGCGGAATGGGAGCTTGGCGAGGTCTTCGACGATGTCGACCGTGCGCAGGCTGACGGTGATGACGCGCTCGATGAGTTTGAGGATGTATTGCGGGTCGTCGCTAGTGCCGTTGGGATCGTGGGTGATGCCGCTGCGCTTGTCGGTTTTGACGCGGTATTGGTCGACGATCCAATCTAGGGCGGAGCGGTTGCCGAGGCGGTAGGCAAAGGCGCGTTCGGGGATGCCGTGCAGGGACAAGCTGTCGTTGTATTAGAGCGTGCTGTAGACCTTGTAGTTGCCCTGCTCGGAGTCGGTTTTGCCTTTGGGCAGCATTTTCTCGACGCGGTAACTGGGAGGCGTGCGCTCGGCATGCCAATCAAGCTCATAGCGGTCGACCGATTCGTAATTGAGGTGGAGGTCGGCGAGTTGTTGTCCGGCGCGGGAGAAGGGCCGGAAGCCACCCTTTTGCCAACCCCACCCAAAGTCCCTCCCCGAAGCTTCGGGGAGGGACTTTGCCGACGCGACTGTACCCCCCTTCCCTGAAGCCTCGGGGAAGGGGCCGGGGGTTGGCGCAAAAGGAATGCGCGGCAGGTTGCGTTTGAGATCGAGGGCGTAGCGCTCGCGGTAGCCGGGATGGTGCAGCAAGCCGTAGACGTAATAGAAGATATCCCATTTACTGATGGCGGGGTCCTTGTAGTGGTCGCGGAATTGGTCAAGCGCCAAATCGGTGATGTTCTCGCGGCGGTTGCTGCCGTCTTCGTCGTAGGTGTAGAATGGGAAGCATTGCGTACCGCCATTCGACGGATTTGAAAACTTTACTTCACAAATCCTATTTGCGCTGAGAGCACGAAATACTTCGTGTCCTACTCCACTTATACAGATTACTCTATTTTCCGCCTCTGAATACTCGTCCGGGAATACTGTTTGAAACTTTGCAGGCCGATGAATAAGAATGTCCGAATAATACAGAGTCTTTTTCGTAAACGGTCTATAAAGGCATGTTCTTAAGTAGCCTTTTGCGTAGTCAGCGTAATTCCCGCCTCGCAACTTCACCTTTAACGTCGAACTCCAGGGAATCCGTTCATAATCAACAAAGTCATCGACGTTAGGGGTAGGACGCTGTCGCTTGTAGCTGTCAACTTGGGAATTGTAGTCAAAAACTAACTGTTCTATCCGTCTTAGCAGTGACTTCTCTTGAAAATCCAAAACATATGCATCCCTTGCGGTTTGTATGCCCATGGAGTGCACACTAAATATGGACAAAGGTTGGTCGGGTTTGGCGCGTTTGGCTTCTTTGCTGCCGATGGGTATGAAAGCATCGAATTCGTCTTCGGTGTCGGTGCGCAGCCAGGTGTGTTTGTGGTTGGGGGCGAGACTGCGCCAATCGACGGTGCTGAGCGTGTTGTCACTGAGGAAATCGAGTTTTTCTTCTTTGCGCCAAAATTCTGGCAGGCGAAAGTAAAAGAGGCGAGCCATAGTTTTTGATCTCATGCTATGCGCGATCAGTCTTGTATGTAAGTATTCCGCTAGTGAACGACAATTGATTATTCGGTACGGACCTTCTACACTTAGACTATAAACCAATTCGAAAGGTAGGAAAAGCCGAGGCAATGTTCACGAGAGACATCGAAATTGAGCGGCTGAAAGCGGAGTATCAAAGTTTGCGTACAGCGCAAGATAGCATATTGGAGGGGATGAATGTGACCGCGCTAACGCTTCTTCGAATGGAAGAAGCAATTGTGCGCTTGGAAGAATCGATCAACGCCAATCGAGCGGCTTTAGACGCTATTCTCGATCATTTTGACATTCCTCCCAAACCTCCTATGGGGTTTAAGACGGAGCAGGATGAATGACTAGACAAATGACGCCAGAACTGGCGCAAAATATATATATGGGTATATTCACAACCGAGGAAGCGGCGTTCCAGACAACCTCAGAAAAGACGAGGTATTATTCGAATGGAATAAAGACTTTGGCGATCAATCATGGAAGGTACGTTCCGAGACTGGAAGCTCTGTTGAGCAAGATCGGTGACTCTAGATGTATTAGTCTGTTTGTTATGCCGGCAGAACCCTGGCCAGTCCCCGCAACAATGTTTTTGCAATCCGATGCCGGATTTGATCATTATTTTGAGTGTACCGTTGATGACTTTAAGATAAGACACATTATCTTTGGAAACGGAACGAAATATTCATTTTGTCAGGACGATGATAGTGATGTAACCATATTCCTTGAGCGAAAATCTCCAGCAAAACAGAACAATCCCTAAGTATCTTTCCGCGCCCGTACCGCCAGAGTGACGCCAACGCCGACTTGAATGCCGAAAACGTTATGCGTTGTGCCGCTTATCTTGGGATTCTGGCGCACATTGCCATGCAAGTCCAAATGGTAGATATGGTCGAAATCTTTCAGCAGATGCTTTCTCATGCCGTCAAAGGCGTATTGATCGACAAAGCTGTTGTTGCTGACAAAACAGACAATTCCAGGCCTATCTTCTAGCCTGTCGACCGCCCAACGGAAAAACTTGACGTAAACATCACTCAGGGCATTCTTGTTTGTCGCCTTCGAGTCTTTGGAATAGGTCTCGCGGATGCGCTTTTCGATGACATCGTATGCCCGATTCTTGTTGTTGTCATTCTCGTTGACCTGGCCGACATTGTAAGGCGGGTTGCCGATGATGACGTTGATGTCGGCGTTTTTCTGGCGTTCCACGCGCTCGGAGTTCTCCTCGTTGAAGAAGGTCATTTGGCGCTCGCGGGCGAGATCGAGGGTATCGACGAAGCAGAGTCCCTCGAAGGGTTGGGCGCGGCCGGTGAGCCGGTAATATTCGTGCTCGATATTGAGCGAGGCGATGTAATAAGGCATGAGCATGACTTCGTTGGCGAAGAGACGATTTTTGTAGAATTCCTCGAAATTGCGCAGGTTGCGTTGGTGGGCGCGGCGCAGCAGATTGACGACGAAGTTGCCCGTGCCGGTGGCGGGATCAATGATGACGACGCCTTCATCGCCGAGTTTTTTGCCAAATTCGTTTTCCAGCACTTCTTCGACGGCGGCGCACATGAAATCGACAATCTCTTGCGGGGTGTAGACGATGCCGTGAGTGTCGGCGACTTTGACGCTGTAGCCCTGGAAGAAGCGCTCGTAGACGGTGTTGATGAAGGTTTGCTTGTCGCCGAAATCGAGGTCTTCGGCGGCGTCCTCGATGGCTTTGTGAAATCTGTCGAGCGGACCGCCATAGAATTCGCTGCGGTTGAAATATGCGCTGGTGAGGGCGCGAATGACTTGCTCGATTTTGGCGGCGATGACGTTGGTCTGGGTGAAGTGCGCGACATCAAAGACGCGGCGGATGATACGCTCGGTCATCAGGTGCTGAATAAGCATTTCGTCGACAGCTTCGTTACTGATGTTGGGGTTAAGGGACGTTCGGCAGAGTTGCATAAACTCGTCGAATTGGGACTGGAATTCGGGATTGTCGGCGTGAGCGGCGTCGATCTTGCTTTTGAGCTGGGTGGCGATTTCGCGGATTTGCTCGCCGTAGCTTTGAACGGCTTCGTTGAAGTTGTCAAAGGAATCGGCTTTGTAGTTGAGGTATTGCGTCAATAGCTGGGCGAAATTGTTCTTTTCGCGAATGTGAGTGCGGCGGGCTTCGTGGCCGTCTTGATAGAGGACAGCGGTGACGGTATCTTCAAAGATGATGTTGTCGAGGGGATAGCCGGCGGCTTTCTTGTTTTCGATTTCGGCATAGAGGTTGTCGCTGGTGTCTTTGGCTTCCCAATGGGCGTAGGGGCGATTGAAGGTGTCGACTAGCGAGCCGTCGGCGCGGATGCTGCCGTCAGTGGTTTTGGAGCGCATTTGGCGTTCTTCAATGAGGGTAAGGTGGCGGCGCTTGGCCAGCCCGGTCAAGAGCGTACCGAAGGCGCGGCGTGTGTTACCTTCGGTCGGCTTGGACTGTTGCCCCCGCAGTTCCTTGATGGTGTCGTAGTATTTGGCGAGCTGCCTGTCGTTGAGCTGGATGGTTATTCGCGCCATTTCGCCTACTTCATAATGGTTCGGTATATCGGCATTTTACCGTATTCTTTCGTATCATCCTCGACCAAATTTCCCACCCAGTTCTCGAAGGTTTATACTTTGACACACATTTGAGATTGTGATATATTTAACAAAAGGTGAAATCGGTATCGTAATGTAAATCGTAATAATGCGCAAAACGGCGTTATCAGTCCTGTTGGGTGGGAAGGACGACGACAATATATGGCTACTGCACAATCCGCACAACCGACATCCATGAGCGCCGCGGTCGCCAGGCCAGTAGCCGCGCCGGGCGTTCAGGTGACAGCGCCGAGCAGACGAGAATTTCTCAATTATATCTGGATCGCGTCCATGGCGTTGCTCTTGGGCGAGACCTCGGCCGGGCTGATTTGGTTCGCTTTCCCGCGCTTCAAAGAGGGCGAATTCGGCGGTACTTTCGCCTTTGATCCGGAGGAACTGCCGGGCGCGGGCGCGGCGCCGGTGACGGTCTCGTCCGGGCGCTTCCATATCTCGCATACTCCAGATGGACTGCGCGCCTTGTACCAGGTGTGTACGCATTTGGGTTGTTTGCCGAAATGGGTGCCGACCAATTTCCGCTTCGAATGCCCTTGCCATGGCTCGAAGTTTCAATTAAACGGGCAATGGATCGAAGGTCCGGCGCCGCGAAATCTGGATCGATTCATCGCCACGGTGACTTATGCCGATGGCACGACCCTGGTCACGCCGGCGGACGGTGGCGCGATTCCGCTGGATCTCACGCGTCAGATCACGAACATTCAGATTGATACCGGCGCGCGCATTGTTGGAGAATTTCATTGATCCGGCAACTGGTTAAGCTGCTTTAAGACGAGGAGCATCTATGTCCATTCTGCCCTTCCCGTCATTCCTTGATGACGTCAAGGAAAAAGGGTTCAAAAAGGCGATCTTTGAAGGCATAGACGATTCGGTGGAGCGTCTGACCTCCGGCATGAACGTGCAGGACGTGCGCGAGGCATTGCGTGGCGATACAGCGAGTCGCCGTCCCAATCCGCGTTTGACGCCGCATGCCGATGGCTTCTGGCTGCACATGCGCCCGTCTTATTTCAATCGCGATGTGACGGGCATGTACCCCTCCTTCCGTTTGGGCTGGCTGTCTTCATATTTTGTTTTCTTCGAGACGATCACCGGCATCTTGTTGATGCTCTGGTATACGCCCTCGCCCGAAATCGCCTATGGCGATATGTTGACGATACTCAGTAACGTGCCGCTGGGACAGTTGATGCGGGATACGCATCGTCTGGGCGCGGAGTTCATGGTCGCTGTGGTGGCGATGCACATGATGCGCACCTGGATCACGGGCAGTTACAAGAAACCGCGACAATTTACCTGGTTCACCGGGCTATTGCTTTTGGTGATCACCGGTTTCCTCAGCTTCTCGGGTTATCTGCTGCCATGGGATCAGTTGTCGCTTTGGGCGGTGACGATCGGCGCCTCAATGGCGGAAGCGACGCCGGTTGTTGGCGACCAGGTGAATTTGCTGCTGCGTGGCGCGCCGGAGCTAGGCGCGAATGGTTTGCTGCGCTTTTATCTGCTGCACGTTTTGGCGCTGCCTGCCCTGCTCTTCGTTTTCTTCGGAGTTCATTATTACAAAGTCATCATCCACAATTATAGCTTGCCGCCGCAGAAGGAGAATATTGGCGAAGACACGGCGAAGCGTGTACCGCTGGACAAGCGCGTCTATTTCATTCCTGACGTTTTGACCAACGAGTTGCTGTGGCTGGGCGCGACTACCTTCATCATTACCGTGCTCTGCATCTGGTTCTACCATGCGCCTTTGGAGAACCACGCCGATCCGCAGGTGACGCCCTTGGGCACGACAGCGCCCTGGTACTTCCTTTGGATCCAGGGGGCGCTCAAGCTGGGTGATAAATTCATCTGGGGTGTGGCTTTCCCCAGCGTCGCCTTGGGCGGGCTGGCGATGTTGCCGTACCTGGATGTCACGCCGAGCCGGCGTTTCGCCCATCGCCGTTTCATGCTGACACTCGCGATGCTGCTGATATCCTTGACGACGATTTTGAGCTATATGGGATTGGCGAAATTCGCGGTCAGGACCTCGGCAGAAACCGAGATTGTACACGAATTGACCTTTGAGCCGGCGCATAGCAAGGTGGGCATTGGCCGGACGATCCCCTTCGATCAAATGATTGCTGGGGCGTACACCACAGCGCAATTCCATGGGCACGAAGGGCTGTCAGCGGCCGATATCATCACTGAAGTCAACGGGTCGACGGCGGGAAACGGCCAGTTCAAGCAGATGATCGACGAATTGAAATTCCAGAAACTGAGCGCCAATCAAGCGCCCTTGCGTTTCCGCACCGTAACGAAAATGGATGCGCCCGTGCTGATGCGCGTGATGGAAGAATTCAACCATCACCTGGAAGAAGCGCCAAACGAGTTGCCCAACGTTTGGGGCGCGCTGGTGATCACCGATAATCAGCGTGGGTTGAAGCGTCTGGATTGGATCGTCAGTTGGGACAACGTGGTCATCGAAGGTGGTGACGTGCAACTGGACGAGGACGGCAATCCGCTCTTTGTCTATGCCACCAAGGACGGTGCGTTGCTGCTGGACAACGACGGTAATCCGGTGCCGGAACGGCGCATCTTCAGTGATCACCTGTTCATTCACGAAGCTTCGGCCTACTTCGATTAGGCTGACCTTACGATTCATGCGGCGCGAAAGCATTCTGACCTGTGACAAGCGATTTAATAACCGAGACGTAGGAACGATACATGTTCATTAAATCAGCCGAGAGTCGCATATTGACGGGCATTGTCATGTTCGTCGCCACAATGATTCTGGTCGGATGGGTCGCCATCAACGAAGAAGCGCGCATGCAAGCCTTTGTGCGGCAGCATACCGGTCGGTCGATTGAACGCGGCGCTGAATTGTTTGCCTCGCTGTGCGCGGAATGCCATGGCGAGGAAGGCTATGGCGCGCTGGGACGGGCGCCCGGCCTGAATAATCCTCATTTCTTTGCTTATGATCCGGTCGGTGAGCAAACCGTGGCCATCACCAATTCCAACCGAACGCTGGTGCGTTTGAGTGACAACAGTGACGAATTGCTGGTTGAGCTCACCGATGCCGAGAATCCGCCGAGCGGCGAGCGCCAAGACGAAATCCTGGCCAAAATGGAAGAGATCCAGCTACAGATTGAAGAACAGCAAAGCGTCATTGCCGAGGCGATTGCGGCCAGAGAGGCGACCCTGGTCGATTTGAACGCGGCGGTTACCAAGGGTCTGTTCCCACTGTGGGATTCTATAGAGGACATAGATTCGACATCGCTAAACGAGGTTGAGGTTTTCTTTAATACCCACGGCACAAGGTTAACGCAGGTCGGCTGGGGCGGTGATTTGCACGGCTATGTCGTGACGACGCTGATCCATGGTCGTCCGGGCAGCGTCAATGTTTGGCCAAATAGCGAAGGCATGCAGGCTTGGTCGCAGACGGCGGGCGGTCCATTGCGGCAGGATCAGATTGAAGACCTCGCTACCTATGTCTTGAATTGGGACAAGGGCGGCGCCTGGAATACGGAAGACTATCTCGCCGTAGAGCAGTATGGCAAGCCACTGGCGGATGGTTCGGTACCCGGTATACCGCAGCCGGATCCAGCGGGAGATAATCCGGAAAAGATTCTGGCCCGCTGGGCGGAAGAGGAACTCGAGGGCAGCGCCGGCAGCGGCGCCATCTTGTATGATACCAAGTTTGGCTGTACCAGTTGCCATCGCGATGGGGCTTCGGCGCCCGATACCATTGGCACCTGGACGCGCATTCTGAACGAACGCCTGGCAGGACCGCAGTTCGCCGGCTACAGCGGCGAGCGCTACCTGATCGAGAGCATCGTTCAACCTGCGATTTATGTGGTGGACACCTATAGTTCGGGCGTGATGCCTGCGGATTTCGGCACGCGTCAAATGACCGATCAGCAACTGGCCGATGTCGTCGCCTTCTTGAAGACGCAGGAATAGCGCGCGTTGAAAAGACAAGTATAAGCCCTCGGATTCGGGGGCTTTTTGATTGGAATAGGGAGCGAACGATGGAGGCGAAGCGAATAACATGGTCATTGCTGCTGTCTCTGTTGCTTCTGGTCCCTTCCACTGGCCAGGGCGAAAATACGGACGGCTGCGCTCCAGAGGGACTTGCGGCACAGCAAAGTACGCTTGCAGGCTATCTGACGCCGGATTTCGACCGGGATTATGATCTGGCGATCGCCAATCTCTTTCGATTAGGCGCCTTGTACCAGTCCATGGCGCTGCGCTGCGGTTACCTGCCGGCCGAGCCGGAGGTCAACCTGATGCTTGAGCATGTGCTGACATTTGTAACTCTGGAAGATTTGATCGCGGCGCAATCGGTGGGCAGCGATGTCGACGCGATCTTGCTCGAACTGGAAGAGGCATACGGCGATCCGCTGGCTGGTCAGTTGCTCTACAACGGTTTGGAGCCGGCCCTGGGTGGCGTCATGCTGGGTTGCGCGGGCTGCCACGAAAACGAAGCCGTCGCGCCACTGACGGCGGGTACCTGGACCCGCATCAACGATATCCGTTTGCTGCAACCGGATTTCAGAGAATACAGTCACCGACAGTTTCTGTTAGAAAGCATCGTGCAGCCGATGACTTATATCACGCCGGATTATTCGCCATTGATGCCGGATTTCTACGGTAGTCAGCTCAGCACCCAGCAGTTGGCGGATTTGGTCGCCTTTCTCGATAGTCAGGATCAATTGCTAGACGATGAATAAATGTGGAATCCGCGGCAGCGCAATGATAAACTGGCGCCATTGCCGAAACGCTCTCAGGAAAGTTGACGCATGGCGACAATTACCGACATGAGCCGCGCTGACAATTTCATGAGTCGCTTGCTGTTTATCGATCAGCGGAGTCTCCATGCCGCTGCAGCCGATGAGATGGCACAGACGCGGCGCGCCGAAAACGCGCTGACGATTTCTTTGCTGTTTTCCGGCGTTCGCTGCATCTTGCAATATGTCGTATTGCCATTTTTCTTGCCGATTTTCGGCGTCGCGGCGGATGCTACGGTTCCGATTCTGCTCTTGATCAATCTGATCGCGATGGTTTCAATATTCCTGAGTTTGCGCCGTTTCTGGACAATCGGCTACAAGCATCGCTGGCATTATCTCATGGTGGCGATCGCGGCGCTGACGCTGTTAATTGCCTTCACCGTTTATGACATTTCCAAGCTACAAATGGCTTGAGTTGCGCTTCAATTGCCGGGCAACAACCGTTAAAATAGCGCGCATAGCGGAATTGACTTGGAGACCTGACCATGAGCAAATTGCCACTGCGCCGATCGGGCGCTGCCGCACTGGCACTATGGATGTTTTTGGCAAGCTGTATGACGGCGCTGGCACAGAATAGCGAGGGTAGTTCTTCCCCGGCGGGACTGGCAATGCTGGTGTTATTTCTGGGGATTGCCGGCATCGTTGGCGTGTTTGTCATCCGCTGGAGCCAATCGACGCCGGACGACGAAGAATAAGTTTGGGATGCGTGCTTGCAGCTCTGTGGCGTCCGTGCGGAGCTAACCGGCGGACGCTTTTTCATTCTCTGTTTAATGCGACAGGTACGCCCGCGATTGACGCAAGACCTGGCCCGATCTGTGAAACGTCACGAAAATTTCGCCAAGTGAAAAGCGCATCAATTACCGTCTAGCGTGTCTGGAAAGCGCCTTTTAAAGAGTGCTGGAGGACCTGCTCCATGGCAGAAGACCATCAGCCGCAGGGACTATTGGCTTCGTCGCGACTAGTGATCATCGGCATATTGGTGGTGATTATCGTTCCGGCACTGGCCTTTGTCATCGCCGCCATCGGACGAAGCATCGTCGCCGAACCCAGCAATGCGGTGCCGGTCACGCTCGACAACAGCAACGCCTGTGTAGCCTGTCATCGAAAAACGACGCCCGGGATCATCGAGCAATACAGCCGCAGCAGCATGGCGGCTGCCAATGTGACTTGCCAAAACTGTCACGAGGTAGAAGCGGGTTATCCCGGCGGCGTCGCCCATCATGGCACGTATGTCTTAAACGTTCCCACCACCGCAAAATGCGCCACCTGCCATCAAAACGAAGTCGCGCAGTTCAACGCCAGTCGCCACGGCCTGCCGGCCTACGTTGCAATGTGGGGCGCGGACGGCTTGAGCGACGAGAATCTCGCGATATACCAGTCAATACCGGAAGGCACGTTTAATCCGGACCGCATGCGTAATGCGCTGTTTGAAAAAGAGGGACGGGCGATCACAAAGTTCGCCTGTAGCGGCTGCCACGATATCGGCGCGCCGGCAGCCGATGGCTCGATCGGACAATGCCAGGAATGCCATCTACGGCACGAATTCAGTTTGGAACAGGCGCGCAAACCGGAAACCTGCAACCACTGCCACATCGGTCCAGATCATCCGCAGTACGAGATCTACATCGAGTCTTTCCATGGCATCGCCTATCTGACAGGCGGTGACAACTGGAACTGGGACGCGGAGCCCGGTACCTTGACCGTGGAAGACTTTCCGGCGCCAACCTGCGCGACTTGCCATATCAGCGGCTTCGGTGGCGCGAGCACCACACATGACGTTGGCGATCGTCTGACCTGGTATCTGTTCGCGCCGCAGAGCCAGCGGCGGCCGGCCTGGCAGGACAATCAAGTGCGGATGCAGGCTGTGTGCAGCGAGTGTCACAGCGCCGCCTTCATCGACGAGTTTTATGTTGACGCCGATGCCCTGACCGACGAGATCAATCGGCGCGTACAGATAAGCAACGAGACGATCGCGCCGGCGCGACAGGCAGGACTGTTGACTGACGAACCTTTCGATCAGCCGATCGACTTTGTTCATTTTGACCTGTGGCACCATTGGGGGCGCACGGCGAAGTTTGGCGCCTGGATGGGTGGCCCGGATTATGTCCAGTGGCACGGCGCTTACGAGATCTTGCGCGAGCAAGCAGAACTTGAAGAGATGGTGCGCGTGTTGTTGGAGAAATCCGGCCTCGCTGCTATTAACGAATCTGGCGGGAGCTGACGATGGCGTACCTGGCGCTTGTAGTACCTCGATTCCGTCATCTGCGATTGCCAATCAGCCGCGATCAGGCTTTCCTGCTGCTGGCGGCCTTCAATCAGTTTTTCATTGCCATCGACATTTACCTGGCGCATAGCATAAGCGGCGGCATCAAACCGGCGGAGTGGATTCCGATAATAGCAGGCTTTTTCAGCGGGGTCTTGCTAATCTTTGCTGGCCTCATCGCCATAAGAAATCGTGACCGTGCCAGCGTGCTTGCGATTCTGGTTTTTGCGGTCAGCATCGGCATCGGACTGCTGGGCGCCTACTTTCATTTGAACCGTACGGTCTTGCTCAACGAGGGACTGGTGAGTTTGCAGACGGTCGCCACGCTAATCTGGGCGCCGCCGGTGATCGGTCCGTTGTTTTTCATTCTCATCAGCGTACTGGGCATCAGCGCCGCATGGATCGAAGCGCCGGCTGACAGCGGCAGGCTGCGGTTGCTACGGGGCAGGACGGTGCAAATGCCCTACAGCAAGACCCGCGCCTATATGCTGATCGTCTCCATATTCATCCTGGCGACGCTCATCAGCAGTGTGCTCGATCATGCGCGATTTGGATTCGACAATGCCTGGGTCTGGCTGCCGGTAACAGCGGCCTTGTTCGGCTTCGGCACGGCTCTTTATTTGGGCATTGCCTCGCGGCCATCTGCCGGCGATGTCATGGCGCATAGCAGCGCAATGCTGCTATTGATAGCGGTGGGCGTGATCGGCTTTGTCTGACATTCGGAATCGAGTTTGACATCAGCAGGTGTGATCGTTATCGAGCGATTCTTGCGGGGTTCGCCTTTGCTCGCGCCCCTGCTCTTCTGCAATGTCGGATTGATGGGACTGCTCGCGCTACTGGCGCCCGGCGAAGAATTGCGTATTGGAAATAGGTGAGTGCGCACTGCGCGCAGGCAGACGATAGTGACAAATATCACAAATATCGTATAATGTGGACAGGATGGCTAAACGTTCTCGCGTGACGGGAACCAAGAGCGAAAATGGCGGAGATCAGCTGGGCAAAGCCCAAGCACCTGAGAAAACCGAAACGGTCGGAACGCCTCAAGTTCCTGATTGGCGGCGTCATGGTTTTGGCGTCCATCATGTATTTGCTGGTCTCTGGCACTTTGCAGGGAGCGCGTTATTTCATCACTGTAGATGATATGCTCAATGACAGCGCCTACCTAGGAAAGACCGTGCGACTATCCGGCGCGGTAGATGGCGAAACTATCGAATATGACAGTGAAAACGCGATCATCCGCTTCGAGATCGTCAATATACCGAGCGAATTCGATGATCTGGCCAGCGCGCTGCACGCCGCCCTGGCGAACCCGGCAGCATCCCGCTTGTCGATCGTGGTAGAGGACGAGGCCATTCCGGATCTGTTGCAGCACGAGGCGCAGGCGATCCTGACCGGCGCGCTGGAACGAGACGGCGTATTTCACGCGAGCGAACTGCTGCTGAAATGCCCTAGTCGCTTTGAAGAAACCTCCCCAGAAGGCTTGAGCGCTATTCCGGAACACAACTAATGCTGGCAGAAATCGGGCTCGCTTCACTTGCACTGGCGCTGCTGCTGGCGCTATACGCCATCGCCGCCTGCTTGCTGGGTATTCGTTCGGGGAGGGAAACGCTGCAGCGCAGCGGTCGCAACGCGGCTCTTCTAACGTTTCCGGCGATACTGCTGGCGACGGCGACGCTAGTGATAGCACTGCTGACCGAGCAATACCAGATAAGCTATGTGTGGTCGGTGACGGATCCTCAGACGCCGGCGATATACCGCTTCACCGCCTTGTGGGGTTCACAGCGGGGCTCACTGCTGTTTTGGTCGCTGCTGCTGAGCCTGTTCATATTCGGCGCGATTTCGCTCAATTGGCGGACCGAACGTCGTTTGATGCCCTATGCGATCGCGACCATGATGGCGACATTGGCGTTTTTCCTCGGGCTATCGCTATTGCTGGAAAATCCATTTGATCGATGGTGGATCCTGCCAGATTTGCCAGAATCGCAGCAGGTGGTGGAGACCGCGCTGATTCCACCCGGCGCAATTGCGCCGACAAGGGAGAATTTAGCGAATAGCGCGACCGGCTTGAACCCCCTTCTACGTCATTTTGGCATGATCATTCATCCGCCGATGCTCTACCTTGGATTCGTCGGTTTCACCATCCCGTTCGCCTTTGCGCTGGCGGCACTGGCCTCCGGCGATTTGTCGACCGGCTGGATCAAAGCGACCCGACGCTGGACGCTAATTGCCTGGATTTTCCTGAGTTTAGGGCTGATATTGGGCGGGCGCTGGGCATATGACGTCTTGGGCTGGGGCGGCTATTGGGGATGGGACCCGGTCGAAAACGCGGCGTTTTTGCCTTGGCTGGTCGGCACGGCTTTCATCCACAGTGTCATGATCCAGGAAAAGCGTGGCATGCTCAAAACCTGGAATATGGTGCTGGTGATCGCGACCTTTTCCGCGGTCATGTTTGGCACATTCGCGACGCGCAGTGGCGTGATCGAGAGCGTTCACAGCTTCGCGCGCAGCGAGGTTGGCTTCCCGATGCTGGCGTTCTGGGCGCTGATGACGCTGATCGCGCTGTCTTGCTTGTTATGGCGCTGGCAGCGCGGCGAACTGCAAGGAGATCATCAATTCGCCAACATCCTCAGCCGCGAAACGATGTTTGTACTCAACAATGTCATATTCATCGCGCTCTTTGTGGCGATATTTTGGGGCAGCTTTGGCTTGCCGATCATTTCCGAATTGTTCATGGGCAAGGAAGTTACAATCGGGGCGGCGACCTTCGAGTTCTTCGTGGTGCCGCTTTTTATCGCCATGTACATCTTGATGGGCATCGCACCGCTCGCGGCTTGGGGTTCCACGTCGGCTCGGCGACTGGGCAAGGCGGTAGCCTTTCCATTCTTGTTGACGCTGCTCAGCGCGTTCTTGCTGATCTTAACGGGAACCGACGCCTTGGTGTCCATCTTCGGATACGGCGTGGTCTTCTTCGCCGGATACGTGGCGCTTTTGGAAATTGTTCGTGGCGCGCGGGCGCGACATCACAGCTTGCACGAGAACTGGATTCGGGCAGTTTCGGCGCTCTTCCGTCGCAACCAGCGCCGCTACGGCGGCTATATTGTTCATCTGGGCGTGACGGTGATCGGCATCGGCGTGATCGGCAGCACGATATTCCAAACCGAGGTGCAGCATACCCTGGCGCGCGGCGAGACGATTGCCATCAAGGACTATGGTCTGCGTTATGACGACTATACTCGGGCGCAGGCGGTCGACGGTCGTTTGATGAATATCGCCGAGGTTACGGTGCTGCGAAACGGCGTTCAAGTGGCGCGGATTCGGCCGCGCGTGGACGATTACCCGGACATGCCGATGACAATCGCAGGCACGCACAGCACGCTGGAAAATGACTTCTACGTACTGTTGATCGGCGGGAATCGCGACCGTGCGACTTTTCGAATTTACATTAACCCACTGGTTAATCTCGTTTGGTGGGGAGGCATCTTGCTGATTATTGGCACGGTGATTGCCGCCTACCCGAAAGTCGTTCCGGCGCGGGGCGCTCGCAAGCGCGAGCCGGAAAGCGTGAGATGAGGGCAGGACATGCTCAGATAGACAAATGGATTGGCAACACGCACGAAAGAGAGTCCTGTGATTGATTCGGCAATTTCTTGTACAGAACGCAGAACCGTTCGGCACGGATTGTCTACCCCACCCCCAGCCCCTCCCCAAAGCATTAGGAGGACACGACAGGTTTTTCAACCCCACCCCCAGCCCCCTCCCCGAGGCTTCAGGGAGGGGAGTGCATCTGCCGGATGTGGAGGCTTAATCACCAGAACTCGATACTCTCAATCATTATCTACCCTTCAGGTCAACGAGTCACCCTTCCCCAAAGCATTGGGGTTTCTGCCCCCCGTTGAAGCGGGGGGATTGAGGGGGGGCATTAGCCGGGGATGGAGTTGTACTGGACGCGAACGCAATGACGAAACCTGTCGTGTCCTCAGCCAAAGCATTAGGGAGGGGAGTGCACCCGATGCAGCTGGCGCCTGCCGACGAGATTCGTGGGAAAGCAGCTCGCTTAAACAGGAGTCGCAATCGCTGCTTGCGGACAAAGTCTTTCCTCAATGCCATGGGGGGACACTCACTGGAAAGTCCGCAGAATGCAATGTGAAGCACGTTTCCGATTATCCCGTTTTGCGTACCCATAATATTGAGACCTGCTCAGGGACATCCTGTAAACACTCCCTTTGCCGCGGAAATGGTCCCGACCTTCGATCAAACCGAGTCATCTTGGGTGAGCTTGTGGCTCAGTTCGCAGGCCGCCTACTCGGTGTCGTAATAGTGTTGCTCGTCGCGATACCATTGTCGCAGGCGCAGGACGGGGTTGTATCAGACAACGCGGTGAACGCGGTCGCGGAAAAGATGTATTGTCCGGTCTGTGAGAACATACCGCTTGACGAGTGTCAGACCCTGGCCTGTATCGAGTGGAAAGAAGAAATTCGACTGCAATTGGCGGAAGGCAAAGATGAAAAAGCGGTGATCGACAGCTTTGTAAGTCGCTTTGGCGACCAGGTGGTCGGCATTCCACAAGATCCGCTATTGCGGGGGCTGACTGTCGTGACGCCTATTCTGGCGGCTTTGCTGGCGATCGCGCTTGGGGTATACACGTTTTCGCGCTTTGGCGCGCATCGGCGTTTGAGCATCAGCGACGAGGTCAATTCGAGCGAGAATGTCTCCGATGACGGTTATCGACAGCGCCTGGAAAAAGATCTGACAGCGCGGCGATAAAGCGGCTGGATGGCACGATGGGCGAAGTTGAACATCTGGAATTCCTGGATCACACAGCGACCCGTTCCGGTAAGCGCAGGCTTAGCTGGGGCACGGTGGTGTTGCTGGCGGGGTTCCTGACTTTGGCGGTTACGGTGGGTCTGCAGTTGGCGCGGCAAAACGCCACTCAGCCGACCGGCGGATCGGCGCCGAAATTCCATTTACAGTTGTTTGAGGGAGAGGAACTGAGGCTGTCAGAGTTGCGCGGTCAGGTAGTCTTGCTCAACTTTTGGGCGAGTTGGTGCCCGCCCTGCCGAGACGAGGCGCCCGACTTGCAAGCGCTGCACAGCGACTTCAGCGAAGCGGGCTTGACGATTATCGGGATCAACATTCTGGAAAGTTCTCGGGAAAAGGCGCTGGATTTCATTGATGAATACGGCATCAGTTACCCGAATGGAGAGGACAGGGGGCAGTTTATCGCCAACTTGTATCGAGTCGAAGCGCCGCCGGAGAGCTTCCTCATTGATAAAGCGGGCAAGATTCATCGTTTTGTGTTGGGCGCGCTGAGCTATGACGACATGAGTCGCAGCGTACGCGAACTATTGGCGAGCTGACGATGAGCATCCTTGGAGTGATCATATCACTGGGCTTGTTCGTGATCGCGCTTGTATTGGTGGCGCATCCGCTTTTGCGACCGTCGCAAGGATCCGGGCAAGCCGATGCACATTTGCAGCGACAGCGGGACCGTGTACAGGATTATTATGAACGTGTTTTGACCAATGTTCGCGATCTCGACGAGGACAACGCCACTGGCAAGATCAACGAAGTCGACTACCGCGACGAGCGGGAGGTTTGGCTGCATCGCGGCATTCGCCTGCTGCGCGTGCGTGACGACCTGGACGCCCAGCAAAGCCTCGTTTCCACGGACTCAACTGGGGGCGACATTGACGGTGCGATCGAAGCGGCGATTATGGCATATCGCGACAGCGCGCAGCCTGCGGCTCATGATCCGTCTCCGCGCGAGTCAAACTAGAAATGTCACGCCTGGCGCCGGTCTGTCATATCTTGTTGGTAGTCCTCTGCGCTTGCAGCGGCCTGGGCGGCGAGCCGGACATTGTCGCGACCTTTGCTCCGCCACGAGCGATGGGCAAATCAACCACTGATGGCGACTGGCAGCCTGATATCGCCAGCGGGCAGCAAGTCTTCGCCGAAAACTGCAGGGACTGTCATGGCTTCAATGGAGATGGACAAGGCGAACTGGTATTGGCCGGCAGCGTAAGCGCGCCGGTTGATATGACAGACCTGGCCGTGACCAGGGCAAAGTCGCCGCTGGAATGGTTCACAATTGTCAGCGAAGGCAAGATCGAAAACCTGATGCCGCCCTGGCAAAACGCCTTGAGCGACCAGGAACGCTGGGACGTAGCGATGTATTCATATTCCCTCGCCTATGATGTGGAGTTGCTGGCATTGGGAGAGCAGTTGTGGATGGATCAATGCGGCGATTGCGAATTGCCTACTGTGATTCCGCCCGTCTACAGCGACGGTGAATATGGCGACGCGCTGAACCGCGAACGATTCGCCGATGCGCTTGAGTTGGAAGAAATCGCCGCCGTCGTCGCATTTGCGCGGATGCAGTCCTTGCGCAGCGCGGGAGCGCCTGCCCAGAACATCGAACGCGGGATTCCTGTCGGCGAAATCAGCGGGCGTGTTCAGCATGGCAGTCGAGGCGCGGTTATACCTCCCGAGACGGTAGTGCAATTGCAATTCGGCAGCTCTGAGATCGGCTTCAGCATCGCGGAGACAGCTATCGACGCCGAAGGCAGCTTTGTCTTCGACGACATTCCGTTGACGACCGACATCTCGTATGTCGTGGGCGTGATTTACAACGGGCGTGTTTTCAGTCGTCTGCTGCCAGCAGGCGACTACGCGCCGACGATCACAATCTATGACCTGACCAACGATCCCGCCGTCATCAGCGTCGCCGCAATTAATCTTTTCTTGAATCCGATTCAACTGGAGCCTCACGGGACTGGCTTACACATCACACAGATAATCCGCTACCGCAACGAATCGGACCGCATATTCACCAGCGGCCGCGGCTTTGACGATGGACGGGAAGCGAGTCTGCTGGTTCAGTTTCCGATCGGCGCGGAGATCATGAGCGACGACGCGAGCGGTCGTTATGTGCTGATCGAGGATTTGGAACGTGTGCCCGATTCGCTGATCGATACGCTGCCGGTGGCGCCAGGGGAAGAGCACGAGATCATCGTCGAGTATTTCTTGCCAACTATCGATAGCCTGAAATTCGAGCAAGCCTTTAATACTCGGGTGGACGCCGACATCACCGTCACGCTGCCAACGACGCTGGCCATAATAAGCGCCGAATTTGATGAGGCCCGTGAAGACGGCGATTCGGACAATTTTAGGGTTTATTCGAGCAGGCTGACGCCGGAGCGCGATCCGCGGCTGCGCTTTGAGATCGCCGGCAATCTCTTTGGGACGAGCAGCGACGACAATTCAGTGATCACAAGCGAGGCCCTGTTGGCGACGCTCTTAGCGCTTGGCGCATTCGCGGCTGCCCTCCTGGGGGGATTCACCCTGTGGCGGCGGCGAGCGCCAGAGCCGGCCCAGTTGATTGACAGCTTGGCGAAGCAAATCGCGCAACTGGACGATCAACACGACCGGGGACAGATCAATCACGACCTTTACCATCATCGCCGACGCGAACTCAAAACCAGTCTGGCTGAACTGATGAGCCAGCAACGGGACACGTGATGGGCGAAAACCATTCGATCATCGAGGTTGAGAATCTCAGCAAGACTTACGGAATGTTTTCGGTCCTGCGGTCGCTGAGTTTCGACCTGGCTCGCGGCGAGACTGTCGCGCTGCTGGGGCAAAACGGCAGCGGAAAATCGACGCTGCTGCGCCTGCTGGCCGGCTTGAGCAAGCCCAGCGCTGGAGTCATACGCATCGGCGGTTGGCAGATGCCAAAGGAGGCGATGGAAGTACGCCGGCAGATTGGGCTGGTCAGTCATCAGCCCCTGCTCTACAGCAACCTGAGCGCCAGGGAGAATCTCGACTTCTTCGGCAAACTATACGGGTTGTCGCATGACGAACGCGGCGAGCGAATCAGCGCTGTGTTGGACCAAGTCGGCTTGATGAAACGTGGCGACAGCCTGGCGCGTAGTTTTTCGCGCGGTATGCAGCAGCGCTTGAGCATTGCCCGCGCCTTGTTGCATCAGCCTGATATCCTGTTGCTGGATGAGCCCTTTACCGGTCTTGACCAAGCGGCCGCGGAGGTGCTGGAAGAACTGATCTTATCGGCGCAGCGGGAAGAGCGCACGCTGATCATGACGACGCATCAACTGGGGCGCGCGCCGAACCTGGCCAGCCGCGCGTTGATCTTGTCTCGGGGACAAATCGCCTTCGACGGCAACATCGCGAAAATGAGCCCCGCCAGTCTGGGCGAGTTATATGCCGGCATTTGCAGTGGCATGGCATTCGCATGAAGACAAGTTTTTGGACGGTTGCGCTGGCCATTGTTAGTAAGGACTTGCACGCGGAAATGCGTTCGCGCGAGTTGCTGAGCGTGATGGCCATTTTCGCGTTTCTGTGTATTCTGGTCTTTAGCTTTGCGCTGGAACTGGACCGAGTGGCGCGAGAAGAAGCGATTAGTGGTGTGCTCTGGGTCACGCTCATTTTCGCCAGTTTGCTGGGTTTCAATCGCAGCCTGGCACAAGAGGGCGACCAGGGCAACCTGGATGCCATGCTGCTGGCGCCAGTATCGCGCTCGGCGATCTTCTTTGGCAAGCTGCTTGGCAACTACCTTTTCACCTTGATCGTCGCGCTGGTGATATTGCCGCTGATGACGGTGATCTACAACAATAATTTATTGAATGGCTGGCTGATCGTCACAACTGTTGTTGGCGTATTTGGATTTTGCACCATTGGCACCTTGCTGGCGATGCTGACGCTGCATACGCGCTCGCGCGAAGCTTTGCTACCGATAGCGATGTTGCCGGTGGCGCTGCCACTGCTACTGACGTCTGTGCGCGCTACCACGAACATACTTAATGAAGCGCCCGCCCGAGACTGGCTGGTGTGGCTGCAACTGCTAGGCGCGATCACCATCATCTATCTGGCGCTGTGCTGGCTGCTGTCGGGATTCGTGCTGGAAGAGTGAGCTGCGTGTGGACGCGCGCATAACGCTATTGTCGCCTGTCGTCGCATGCTAAAATGAGTCGGGTCTGATCCATTGGAGATCTCTGGAATGACAACGAAACAGAAGATTCTGTCCCTGCGCCAAACTGTCGACGCGACGCCCATGCCGCGTCCGCTGCAACTGCTCACAGTTGTGACCATTGCGGGATTCTGCATCACGTTGGTTCTGGGTCTTTTTGTTGCCGGTACAGATATCCAACAGGGCGAAATACAGCGCATCTTCTACATACACATGCCGTCATTCTTCGGCGCGTTTACCGCTTTTGGCATGACCGTGCTGGGCGGCATTATTTACCTGTGGCGCAAGAGCGCTCAATGGGACAGGATCGCCTTGGCGGGCGCAGAAGTGGGTTTGGCCTTTGCGCTGATCAACCTGGTGACAGGCTCTATCTGGGCGCGCCCCATCTGGAATACCTGGTGGACCTGGGATCCACGCCTGACTTCGGCTGCAATCATGGTGCTGACTTACGCGGCTTATTTGATGCTGCGCGCGGGCATCGAAGACGAAAACCGCAAGCGGGCATTCATGTCGGTATACGGTATATTCGCCTTCACAAGCGTATTAATCACATTATTCATCATCCGTGTGGTGCCGGAAACGATTCATCCGGTCATCGTCGGCGCCAGCCCGCAGAACGCCCAGGGCAGCTTCGAGGCTACCAGTGGCGTAATGATGGCGCTAATTCCAAGTTTGCTGCTATGGCTGACCTTGATGCCTATTACCTTGATCTGGCACCGCGCCCGCATAGAGAGTCGCTTGGAAGCGGTCAATCACCTCAAGATGCAAACGATGAATGAGTAGAACATTATGCGATTAATCCTGACGGTTCTTGCTCTGTTTCTTGCGCTCCTTATAGTCGGCCTCGTCCGTGCCGAGGATGGCGAAGGAACCGTTCCCTATATACACTTGTCGGCTTTCAATGTGCCGATGCTGGAGGGCTGGGAGAACCAGAGCGGCGACGAGTTTGCGCAATTCCACTTTGCGGAAGCCCATGCGACCATTCGTACCGCCCTCGTATCTAACGGTGACCCAGTCGCGGCGGCGCAGTCTGACCTAGGCCGGACATTTGGCATGCAACTTGGGGAACCGGTTTATCAGGACAAGGTGAACCTGGCGGATGGCACCTGGACGGTCTTGCTTTACGAGCCTGATGCGGTTACCAGCGCCTCTGCTATGGCACGGCGTGAGGATTCGAAGACTGTCGTCATCAGTTTCGTCGAAAGCGATCCTGATGCGCGGATTCTGATGTTAACGATCGCGCAGAGTGGCGACAAACGAGAAGATGCCGCTAGCGAAATTGACATGGCAATGCGCCTGCTTTTGTTAGCAGACGCAAACGACTCGGGCGTGACGACCGCCCTTTCGCTGCCAAGTGGCGAGTGGATGCGGGTGGCTGGCAATGGTACCGTCGCAATGGGAATGGCATTTGGCAATGATAGTTATCTGGCGATTGGCGAGGGCAAAACCGAGAACCTGCCGATGCTCGCTGACGCGTACAACAGGACGGTCTTGGGCTTCTTTGTCACGCCGGACAATTCCGGTTATATGGCCCTGGCATTGACAGCGGTATTCGCCGTTCTGGCGCTGTTGATCCTCAGTTTCTTCTGGCGCTCGCGTGATATCCGGAAGGACCTGGAGTTGATCGAGAGCCTGGATCAATCGGGCGACTGAAGCCAATCCAGCTAGTGATCACAATATCAGAATTCATAATGAGTGTCATGCGCGCAACTACCGCAGGGGACTTGCGTACGGTATAGTAATGATTGATTCCCTGTTGAGGAGCGACGTGATGAATGAAGATATGTATCCCGCGCCGGAAGACCCGGAAGAAGGCGAAGGAGACAAGACGCCGCTCGAACAATTCATATTTCATCAGCGGCGCGGCCTGGAAGAATTTGGCAAGGCGATGGAATCGCTGCTGCCACCTGGTTTCCGAGAGCATACGCAAGCCGCCGGTAACGAATTCGCCAACGGCTTCCGCGTACTGATAGACGCGGCAATTGACGAGATCAAGAAAGCCAGCGAATTGGAAGATCCCGAAGCACTCGGGGAAGAAGATCAGGAGCGGACTGCGACGGCCAATTTATCTTCCGAGGATGATGACGAAGAGAATTCCACAAGCAGCACAGGCGGCAAGATAAGGGTCGAGCTGGACGACTGATCGTCCGCCGACGGCCTTCAATACGGACGATTCGCGCTGCCGTTTTCAAATCAATCCATGAACAGCCTTGCCTGAGTTAGCAAGGCCTTTTATTTGCTACGATTTCCATGCTATTGGTGACGGCGGATTGCGGCACTAGAGTCAAGATTCACCAGTAGCGCTGAACCGCCTGCCTTAGGATGCTTGATTTTCAAAGCGGATATTGAGGTAGCGGTCTTCGAACTTGGCGCTGGTTATTTCCAGATCCTGCAACTCATTAGGCAGTACAATGTTGCGCCGGTATGGACCGACGCTCAGGGTAAGCTCGTCCCGCGCCCGATAGAGTTCAAGCTGTTCCTTGCTGGCAAAGCCCACCGGTACGCGCAGCATCCAGCTAGAGTCATGGTCAAGCTGCACCAGCTTGTGCACAACGCCGTCAAACATTCGTTCTGCCGGATTGCGATCACCGTACAACTCTTCTGCCAGGCGGCGCAGCATATCCAAGCCGCCCATCTCTTCGCCGAAAAGCGGCGCTTTTAACATGGGCAGGCTGCCAAAGGCTTCGCCAATAAATTCGATATTCTTGGCTTGGCGCTGCTTCCAAACGTCAAAGAAGGGATCTTCAATCTCGTCAGGGAATACGCGGTTGACCAGGATGGCATCAGTCGCGTAGTCGTAGAGATTGAGATAAGTGTAGGTACGCTGCGTCTCTCGGATGACCATGCGTTCGGGGTTGACGACCAGCCGAATGCTGGAATGTTCGGGGTTGGTCAGCAACTCGCGAACGCCGTCCAGAGTATCAAAGAGCAGTTGCACCTGATCCCAGGCGTTCTCGGCGATATCAACGCCGGATTCGTTTTTCCTGCCGCGTGTCAGCAGCTTTTGTACCGGTCGAATGACGCTGTCAAGGCCGCGGGCAATACGCATCAAGCGTTCAACCCACCAGCGCGTCACATCGGGCAAACTGAGCAGGCGGATCGTTTCCGCGGTTGGCGCGGCATCGACTATCAAAACATCGTAGTCACCCGCCTGAAAGTATTCGCTGATCCAGAGCAATTGCGCGCCTTCTTCCAGGCCGGGGATGATTGTCACCTCGGAAGCATTCACCTTGGCGATGCCCTCGCGATTGAAAAAGGCGCCCAGATATTCCTGGATTTTGCCCCAGTACTTCTGCATCGAATAACGAGTATCAAGTTCCTGCGCCCATAGATTCGGCGCGATTTCGGTGGGTTCGGGACCGACCTGCCGGTCGAGCGCGTCGCCGAGGCTGTGCGCTGTATCAGTGCTGACAACTATCGTTTTCATGCCCATTTCCGCACAGCGCAATGCTGTCGCCGCCGAGATACTGGTCTTGCCTACCCCGCCCTTGCCGGTATGCACAATTACGCGCATCAATTTCACCTCTTTTTGTGTGTCGACCGTCAATAGTCAGTTGGCGCCTGTATTGGGACAGCCCATACTAGTATACGTGTTGAGGCCCAAAACGGTGCGTTAGATTTGCATAGAAGGCGGTTTATGCGCCCTGAGCCAAGGCCAGGAATTATGAATCCTCAATTAGTATAGAATATGGGGGCTTGACAAGGCTAGAACAAACAATCTAAACTCACTCGCAACGAACAAACATTCTATTTTCCAAAGGAGAACAACTCATGCGTTCCATCGTACATGTCGAGATTCCGTCAAGCGATAATGACGCTGCCAAAGCGTTTTATGGCGACCTTCTGGGCTGGGAAGCGCAGGAAGTTCCCATGGGTCCCGATTTTACCTACGTCATGTTCAACCTGGGAAACAATATGGGTGCGGCGCTGTCGCCGGTCAGCGAAGAGGACAACATAGGACCTGGCGATGTGATCTTGTATTTTCATAGCGATGATCTGGAAGCGGATATGGCGCGGGTTAGCGAACTGGGCGGTCAAGTATTGTTGCCGCGGCAGGAGATCCCGGGTTTCGGCGCGCTGGGCATATTTATGGATCCGACGGGGAACCGCGTGGCCTTCTGGCAGAGCGCCGATCCCGAAGGCGAGCAAGGCTAGTCGCGCGTGCTGCACGTAGCGTGCAGTTTTGGCAGGCACTCGCTTCGACCATAACTGTTGCGGGGTCGTGGGGTCATTCGACCCCACCCCGATCTCTCCACATCGTTGCCGGGCGAAGTCACTGTTCGCCGGCTTGCCGTTACCACTAGCCATCTCACAGTTTTCATGAGGAATTCATATGGCAGAGAAGTCGGAGTTTCCCTTACTCAAGAACTTCTTTGACAGGACATTAGCCAAGCAAATTGCCGGCCGAATCGGGGTCGTTCATCCGGTTTTCGCCGGAGCGGATTTTGTCTCGGCAGTTGACGCGGAATTGCATGAGCTGGATCTCAAGCAGCGGCTTGGCTTGATCGCCAGAAAGCTGCGCGAATTCTTGCCCGCGGAATACCCGGTCGCGTTAAACATTTTGGTGGCAATTCTGGACGAAGAACGGCATGGTTTCGAGCCGATTGAAGATGCCGGTTTTCGACTTTTGCCGATCCCGAACTTCGTCGAGAGATATGGCTTGGAACATCCGCGCGAGTCGCTGGACGCGATGGCTATCATCACGCGCCATAGCTCGTGCGAATCTGCCATTCGGCCCTTTATCACGCGCTATCCTACTCAAACAATGGCAAGACTGCATATTTGGGCGAAAGACAGGGACGAACATGTGCGCCGCTTGGTCAGCGAGGGCAGCCGCCCGCGCTTGCCCTGGGCGCCGCAATTGACGGCATTCATCGCCGATCCGACGCCCGCATTGGCATTGCTGGAGCGCTTAAAGGACGATAGCTCGCTCTATGTGCGGCGGTCGGTAGCCAACCATCTCAACGATATCAGCAAAGATCATCCGCAAGTCGTTTTAGATAGGCTGAATGCCTGGAAGGTTGGCGCGAGTGAGGAGCGGCTGTGGCTCATTAACCACGCGCTGCGCACCTTGATCAGAAAGGGAGATTCGCAGGCGCTGGCAATTCTGGGCTACGGCGAGCCGCAGGTGGAATTGGGTGAACTGAAGCTGTCGCCAGAGCGGCTAATCTACGGCGGGAACTTGAGCTTTTCTTTCCGGTTGCAAAGTGTCGGCGATGAAACGCAACAATTGATGATCGATTTTGTCATGCACTTCGTCAAGGCGAATGGCAAAACAGCGCCAAAGGTCTTCAAACTCAAGAAAGCGACACTAAAGGCGGGCGACTCATTGTTTGTCAGCAAGTCGCATTCCATCCGCCCGATATCCACACGACGATATTATGCCGGGCGTCATCGGCTGGAGATTCAAGCCAACGGACGCATCGTCGGTGGCGCCGACTTTGAACTTGTGATGGATGGGGACTGACGATAAACTCCTGAAAGATAAACCGGCAGGAGAATGTCCCCATGCAAATCCCCGCTTCGGATCTGTTCACGCCCCTTCCCCTGGCAGGCACATTTAATCGAGACCGAGCAGCGCTGGACGAGTTGCTGCGCGTACAGCTTGATGACGGATTTGGTCGTCAAACTTGCCGCGGCATCCCGTTTGAGTTTGGCGCAGCGGATCAGCCGAATGTCATCCTGCTTGATGACAAAGCGGTTTGCGTCTCTACGGGAGATTTACAAGCCACCTACCTGGTCTTCGCGCATACAGTCGAAGACAGACCATTGGAGTTGACCCCCGATCTGGCCGATTTTGAGGGCGCCCAGCACTTCCCTGGCGATCTGCCGGGCAACGATCTGGGCGATTTGGTGGCGGAATATCAACTGGAATATGTCGATGGCAGCCGCGAAACCGTGCCAATCCGACGCCGATTCGCCATTCAACAGGCGCGTATAGGCTGGGGAGCGAGCGCCTTCGCGGCGGTCGAGCATCAGCAGCACACGATTGAATCGTCCGTATCTGAACAACTCCAACTGGGGCAAATGCCCGAGGCGGACTACGGACGCGGCGAGACCAGGCATCAAAGCGGGCGAGACGCCAATGCGGAATATATTTGGTTGTACGCCCTGCCTAACCCGCATCCGGACAAGATGATCTCGGCGATACACTGCATCCCAAAAAATGAACGGGCGCTGATTTTCGGCATCAGTGCGACGAAGGTCGTGGAACATCCGCTGCGATCGCAGGTTCGGCGCAAACTGGAGCTGACGCTGCCGGCGGGCGTCGAATTCAACGGCATCGGCGAACTTGACAATGTCGATATCGACCTCGGTTACGTGATTTCGACGCGCGCGAAATTGGAATATGACCATGGCGCCTGGTTCAGCGATGCGACCAACGTTCAGCCGGCGCGCTCGAAGCGCGCCGCAATACTAGAGTATGCCGCGCATCCGGAAGCGAAGCTGTACCTGAATGGCGCGGACGGAGACGTGTTCAGTTATGACCTGAGCCGGTTCCAGCAGGGCGCGCTGGTCGAAGTGGCAGAAGCGCGGCGCTTGATCAAGGTCAAAGTGGTCGACGCCGCGGGTAAGCCGGTTGCCGTGCGCATTCATTTTCACGGCGGCGCCGGAGAGTATCTGCCGCCGCGCGGGAATCATCGCCGCGTAAACAGCAACTGGTTCGAAGACAATTATGGCGAATTCGCCAATCAATTAAATCAGTATGCCTATATCCATGGTCACTGTGAGGTCGAGGCGCCTATGGGAGAGGTATTCGTCGAGATCACGCGCGGCTACGAAATCAAGCCCTACCGCGGCAGCATTCAGGTGAGCGCCGACAGCGACGAATTTGTCTTCGAACTGGAAAAAGTGCTCGATTGGCGGGAACGCGGCTGGGTCACGGCCGATACACATGTGCATTTCCTGAGTCCGCAAACGGCGCTGCTGGAGGGCGCGGCCGAAGGTGTCAATGTCGTTAATCTGCTGGCTAGCCAATGGGGCGAGATGTTCAGCAATGTCAGCGATTTTGACGGGCGCAGCACCCTGGGCGCGACGGACTTCGGCGGGGATGGCGAATTCCTGGTACGGGTGGGCACGGAAAACCGCATGCAGGTTATGGGTCATATCTCCTTGCTGGGTTACTCCGGCGAGATGATTCATCCGCTCTGTAGCGGGGGACCATCAGAGTCGGCGATTGGCGATGCGCTGGATGTGAGCATGGCGGATTGGGCGCGGCGCTGCATCGAGCAAAACGGCCTTGTCGTCTTGCCTCATGCCCCCAACCCTCAAGCCGAGCGCGCCGCCGATATCGTGCTCGATTTGGTTCATGCCATAGAGATGATGAGCTTTAACCCCTTTGATCAGCAGATCACGCCCTACGGATTGCTGGACTGGTACCGTTATCTCAATCTCGGCTATCAGGTGCCGGTCGTGGGCGGATCGGACAAGATGGACGCCAAATCGTTACTTGGCGGCATGCGCACCTATGCGCATTTGGGGGATCGCGAGTTCACGTATGAACACTGGATGGCGAGCGTCAAGGCGGGCAATACCTTTGTCACAGTCGGTCCCTTGCTGGAGCTGCGAGTGGAAGGTCTGTCGCCCGGGTCCGGGCTGGAAATGCCCGGCGGTGGCGGCACAGTCAGCGTGAGCTGGCGCGTCGAATCCGCGGCGATGCCACTGGAGCGGGTCGAAGTCGTCTGCGGCGGATTCGCCGTGGAAGAACAAACGCTGGACGGGGCGTTGCAGGCGACTGGCAGTTGCGATATTCACATCAGCCAGTCAACCTGGATCGCGTTAAGAGTGCGTGGAAGCCACGGCGGCAGAAAAACAGATATTGCGGCTCATAGCAGTTGTGTTCAGGTACGCGTTGCGGGCAAGCGGCCCTTCCAAAAGGCGGATGCCATCGCCGTGCTGGAACAGATCGAAGGGGCGATGGCTTTTGTGGACACGCTGGCGCCGCGGCCGGAAGCACAGCAGTACAAGCAGATCCGCGCATCACTGGAAGCCGCGCACAACAAGCTGCATCAACTCATGCATCGTCAGGGGACTTACCACAAGCACACGCCCTTGCATGCGCATGATGAGCATCACGAGCACTGATAACCTTGTCTGCAATTGAAGCCGAGTGGACCTTGGTCTGCCCTTGGGCGATTTCTTAACCGGGCCTCGCTCAGGTATTGTTGGCGGGTGTCGGCTCGACGATGATATTGACGAATTCGAAGCGCTGTTTGTTGCGCGCCTGGTCGTTCTTGGCGTGATTGACTTCCACGAGCGTGACAATGGTTCCCAACCCATCAAGAATGTAGCGGGTGTGCCATTCGCCGGATTGCTGCACATTTCGGTAATAGGCGAGCCGCCCGTCAGGATCCATGCGCGACAGTTTGAATTTGGCGCGACCGAATTTCAAATGCTTCAGATCGTCCAACAATTGCTCTCGTTCGGTGGCGTTAAGATATGCCATCGTCTATCCTCAATAGTATAAATGCGTGAAATCTGACATAATTGTATATCCCAAAACGACACGAAACAACGGGTTTTGTTCGACCTTAGTATGCAGACATTTTCGGTACAAGAGATCACGCGGTATATCCACGAGTTATTTGATGCCGACGACATCCTGGCTGATGTTCGTGTGCGGGGCGAAGTCTCCAACCTGACTAAGGCTTCCTCCGGGCACTGGTACTTCACGCTCAAAGATGCCAAGTCCCAGTTGCGTTGCGTCATGTTCCGCTGCGCAGCGCAATTTGTGCGGCTGGATGTGAAGGTCGGCGACGAAATCGTCGTTCCGGGACGGGTCAGCGTCTATGACGCCCGTGGCGAGTATCAGCTTTATGCAAGTGCGATTGAAGCCGTTAGCGGCGTCGGCGATTTGCACCAACAGTTCGAAGCGCTGAAAGCAAAGCTGGATGCTGAAGGATTGTTTGACCCGGCAAATAAGCTTTCGCTGCCGCCCTTCCCGCGCCGAATTGGCATCGTGACCTCCCCTGCTGCAGCCGCTTACCAGGATATTCTGAATGTCCTCAGCCGGCGCTTTCCATTGGCCGAGGTCATTCTCAGCCCCACTGTTGTACAAGGCGCGGACGCCCCTCGGGAGATCGTCGCGGCGCTTGCGCGGCTCTACGCGAGAAACAATATCGACGTGATCATCGTCGCGCGTGGCGGTGGCTCACTCGAAGATCTATGGTGCTTCAATGATGAATCCGTGGCGCGGACGATCGCGGCGAGCCACTTGCCTATCATCAGCGGGATAGGCCACGAGATCGACTTCACAATCGCAGATTTCGTCGCCGACCTGCGGGCGCCGACGCCCTCCGCCGCGGCCGAATTGGCGACGCCGAATCAAGACGATCTGCTTTTGGATCTGGATCGCGCACGAGCGGCGATGAACACACAATTAAGCGCGGTCTTGCTGTACACAAAACGGGCGTTGCAAGGGACATTGCGCGCGCTGCGTTTTAACACGCCCCTGCGATCCATCCATTCGGCGCAGGAGAGGCTTGTAAGTCTCGGTGACCGGACAGAACGCGCCGCCTCGTCGAGCCTCGAGCGGCTGCAAGAACGCTTTGCCGCACGATTAATGGCGCTTGAAGCGGCCAATCCGGACCAAATACTGGCGCGGGGTTATGCGCTGGTCAGCGACGAGACGGGAGACATTGTGCGCTCGGCAGCTCAAGTCCACGGCGATCAGCGATTGAAGGTGCGCTTTCACAAGGATCAGATCAGCGTCAGGGTGGAGCAATAATGGGCGAATTTGAAGAACTGAGCTACGAAGAGGCATTCCAGCAACTCGAAGATGTGGTCGCGCAACTGGAAGGTGGCGAGTTATCGCTGGAACGATCGGTCGCGTTATACGAGTTGGGCCAACGATTGTCGGCGCGTTGCCAGAATCTGCTGGAAAAAGCCGAGCTAAAGATCAGGCAGGTCGAAGAAGATGATGATGCCTAATCAGTTGCTTATCCGCCGAAAGGACTGGAAATGATTGACCTCAGCAAATTGCCGGAGCCATCGGACAAGAATATCGCCGTCCGCGTCAAACCGGCCGCTGAGCGCGCCATCCGCCAGGGTCACCCCTGGGTTTTCGAGGAATCTATCGTCAAGCAGAGCCATCTGGGCAATGCCGGTGATTTGGCCGTCATCTACGACCGGGACAAGAATCGCTTCCTGGCGGCGGGCCTCTACGATCCCTTCTCGCCGATTCGCATCAAGATTCTGCAGAGCGAGAAGCCGCAACGCATCAACTATGCCTGGTTCGTCAAGACACTAGAAGCAGCGCAGGCGCGGCGGCAGCCCTTGGTCGATATGGGAATTACCGGCTATCGGCTGGTCTACGGCGAGAGCGACGGATTGCCAGCGCTGGTCATCGACCGCTATGGCGACACCCTAGTGATGAAGCTGTACACGGTTGCCTGGGTACCACAATTGAAGACCTTGATCCCCGCGTTGAGAAAGACGATCGCCTTCAAGAACCTGGTCCTGCGACTCAGCCGCGCCATTCAATCGCAGCGTCACAATATCGTTCGGTTGCATGGCCTGGCGGATGGCCAGGTCCTGCTCGGGACGGGAGACGTGACCCGGGCGCCATTCGTAGAGAACGGCTTGAGGTTCGAGGCAGACGTGCAAAAGGGCCACAAGACCGGATTCTTTTTCGACCAGCGTGACAACCGACAAAAGGTACGAGAACTGTCAAATGGACGGCGTATCCTGGACGTCTTCGCTTATAGCGGCGGCTTCAGCGTATATGGTCTGGCAGGCGGCGCAAAATCGGTATTGGCGATTGACAACAGCGAACCGGCTTTGGAAGCCCTGAAAGCCAATGTCGCGCTAAACGGGCTGGATGAGAAGCGCGTTGGCACCATGGTAGCGGACGCCTTCGCCGGCCTGCAGGAATTGGTCGATACGCGGCGAAAATTTAACCTCGTGATCATTGATCCGCCGGCGCTCGCCAACAGTCGCGCCAATGTTCAAAAGGCGGTGTTCGCATATCGCCGGTTGGTGGAGTTGGGGCTGGCGTTGCTGGCGGAAGATGGCGTGCTGCTGATGGCGTCATGCTCAAGCCGGATCACGATGGAGATGTTCTATAACCTGGTGACGCGCACGGCCGAGGTGGCCGGCTATGAATTGGAGATCACCGAGACGACCTCTCACGCTCTGGATCACCCGATTGGCTTCCCAGAGGCGGAGTATTTGAAGGCGGTGTTCGCCGTTCTCAAGTCGTAAGATCACTTTCGCTCAGACCGAGCACCGCACAAGTTTTTTCACCACCGAGAACACCGAGAACACCGAGTTTGTTCTGACTCTGGTCAGAGGTATTGATTCAGAAACGTCTTCGAATTCTGAATAGCCCTGGATCTCAATGGACCGCAATAAGATGTCACGGCGTGTGTTATAATGTCGTAATATTGCTTGAGAACGTTCGGATTATTCGGAATGAACGCGATGGTTGACAGACTGACAAGAACACATCTAAATGACACTTTTGCGTGCTCTACTACCGCTCCAGACTGTCTTAAGATCTCCGAGGATGAATTGCACGAGTACAAAAAGTCTTTCTCGTTTGATGACAAACTCATGAAAACTTGTGCCGCCTTCGCGAATAATCGTGGAGGCTACATTGTATTTGGCATTGAAGATGGAACCAGAAGGTTGGTGGGACTCAGTAGCAGGAAGTTAAGAGATTTTGACAACTACGACATTGCAAAAGCTACTTCCAAATTTAACGCGCTGTTTAGCCCTAGTATCAGAATCAGTAAGGCTACCCATAATACGGATAACATGCAATTCGGAGTCATATATGTGTACCAGTGCGAGACTAGACCCGTCATCGCGACAAATGGTACAGGCTCAATCAAAGACGGCGACATCTTTTTCAGCTATGGAGCAAGAAGAGAGCGCATAAAATACGCGGAACTACATGCCATTTTTGAGGAAAACGTAGATAAACGGCTGTCAAAATTCTTCAGACAAATTGACATGATTGCCCAAATCGGTATCGAGAACGCCGCAATAATGAATACGGAGAGCGGAGATGTATCTGGTCCAACCATCAGGAAATTTGTCATTGACAAAGAATTGTTCGATGATTTGAAGTTTGTCAAAGAGGGTGAGTTCACAGAAAAGATGGGAGCACCTGCACTTAGGCTTGTTGGGATGCTAGAGACCCGTACAGATGCTACCGTACGCGAAGCTTCACGTCATATTACTCATGACGAGGTTTACCGCGCCTTTATTGCTCGACGTATCGTTGATAGGCCTTTAGAATACCTATTAGCTTGTTGCTGCCAGCAGTCATGGTATTCGCCAATCTATTACTTCGCAAAGATGACTCAACTAGACAGAGTAGAGTTGTCTCAGTCTATACGTGACTTTACCGGTACACGCGCTAAGACTGTAAAAGAAATCTTGAAGCGCATTGATACTGACGAAAACCTGTCACAGGAACTACCCGACACCGGAAGCGATGCCTACATCAAACGCGCCAAGTACAGAACTGAATTCTTAGAAATGAAAGAGATAACTTTTGACGCGGTAAGCCTAAGACATGCCATATTCGCACTTCGTACTCTCAATCGAGATGAAATCGTTGAAGATTACATATTTACGGTGCTGAACGATCTGTATGAATTCAGCGTAAAGATGAAAGCCAATGAACTTTCGGATTTTCGTAAGTCAATCTGCCATATAGACCGCATTCTCAATTCAACATAATTTGAGAAAAGATTGCTTTGATCTGCTACTGCGAATCGCGGCGCATCAGGCTGAAGCTCTGCCCGGTGGGACCGGCTAACGGTTGCGAGGCGATGAAGAGCGCCAAGGGCACGACATCTTCGGGGGACTTGATCCATTCGGCGCGCAGCGGCGAATCGGCCGGGCGCGGCGCGCTTGAGAATAGCTCGGTCTGCACCGCGCCCGGAATCAGCTCATTGACACAGATTTTGTAGGGACTCAGTTCTTTCGCCAGGGAGCGGACCAGCATCCAAGCGCCGGCTTTGGATGCGCTGTAGGCAGAATGGGTATTGTCTCCCACGCGATGACCCAGCCCGGAACCGACCACGATGATGTGGCCGCCGCGGACCTTAAGATCTGGAATCGCGAACCTGGCGCTGTAATAGACGCCAAGCAAATTGATACGAACCGTTTGTTCCCAAGCCTCGATGTCGCTATCTTCGAGCGGCTGCCGAGCGAAGTTGCCGCCGGCATTGGCGATGACAACGTCGAGGCGGCCGTACTTTTCTCGCGCAGTGTCAAAGAGTTGTCTTAGATCTTCGGGGGACGAGACATCGCAACGCTGCGAAATGGCATTGCCGCCGGCGCGTCCGATGGCAGCGGCGGTGTCGTCAATTTCTGACTGGGTGCGCGCCGCGCAGACAACCTTGGCGCCTTGCTCGGCGAATCCGAACGCCAACGCGCGTCCGATTCCACGTCCGGCGCCTGTGACAACCACCACCTTGTCTACAAATTGATCAGCCATATGTGCTTATCCCGCCATGAGTTTTGCTATTAGGTCAGTCGTCGAACAATCGGCGCCGCCAGCGCCCGCGTCTCGCTCAAGTTGAATATATAGCTGACGCCGAAAAAGACAATCACAGCGATCATGCCGCCGACAACTGCCAAGGTCCAGCCAGCATCGGGCATGGCGCTACTCACGACCCAGATGCAGAGCCCCATGATCAGTGAGGCTAGTAGACTGCCACCGGCGCTACGCAGAACAGCGCCATCATTGAGCCCTCCAGCAGCGCCGTGTCCAGAGAGTCGGCGGCGCATCAACCACCAGAGCAGAACTGATTCGACCAGCGTCGTCAGCGCATTTGCCAATGCCAAACCGGCGAAGGCGCCGCGCGCAAGACTGGTCGGATCACCAATGAACTGAATGAAGACGAGGTTTAGGACGATGTTCGTCACCATCGCGCCGCCCCCGACCACAACCGGCGTCAGTGTGTCCTCCAGCGCGTAAAAGGCGCGCGACAGTACCTCCAACAGTGTGAATCCGGCGATGCCCAAGGCATAGAATCCCAGCGCCCAGGCCGCGGCCTGGGTACTTTCGGCACTCCATTCGCCGCGTTCCAGAATGCTGAAGATCGGCTTTCCCAGCAGGATGAAGATGACGGTTGCAGGGAAGGACAGGTAAAGCACATTGCGCATGGCGTGTGCCAGGCGGTCCTTGAAGTCTTCGAGATTGCCCTCCGCCCATAATGCGGCCAGACTGGGAAATACAGCCGAACCAACGCTTTGTCCGATCACACCCAGAGCAAAGAACATCATCATGAAGGCGAAGCGCAAGGCAGTCACGCTGCCATTGACCATATGATTCGCCAGGTAGATGTTGACCACGAAGTTGATCTGCACGACCGCCAGTCCAAGTACGCGCGGACCCATCAGACGCAGCACGTCAATGACGCCGGGGGCGCGCCAGGAAAACAGTGGACGCAGAGGCGCTCGCAGTTTCATCAGCCCGGGCAATTGAACCAACAGGTGCAAGGCGGCGCTCAGCACAGCGCCGTAAGCCAGCCCCATCACATTAAGATCCCCGACCTGCCCCACATCTGGGTGCGCGGGCAAAGCCGGAGCGATGAAGAGCGCGCCAATGATGATCCCGATGTTGTTCATGCTGATGGCGATCGCCGGCAGCCAGAAGACGGCATGGGACTGCAAAATGCCCATCACCAAGCCGCTGATGCTGAAAATGAATGGGGTCAGCATCATCAGCCGGATCATATCGACCGTTAACTGCTGCTCTTCGGGCGGGCGGCCTGCTGAGAGAATGCCACTGACTATCTGCGGCGCGAAGACGGTTACTACCAGCCCGAGCATTGCCGCGGAAGCCGCGGCCAGAGTCATGACAGCGCTGGCCAGACGCCAAGCCTGCCGTGGGTCGCTTTCGCGTAGCCTGGCATAGATGGGGATGAAGGATGAACCTAGGGCGCCGCCCGCCACCAGAACGAAAACCAGTTCGGGAATCTGTTGCGCCGAGTTAAAGCTGTCATGCGCCGCGCCCGTGCCAAATTGTGAAGCCAGCACTGCGATGCGCAGCAAACCCAGTAGACCGCTCGCCAGAAAGCCGAATAGCATGATCAGCGCTTTTTCACCAAGTTGCCGATTGCTTAGCGCGTTGCTCGCTTTCATCGCTCCATCCGGACCATTGACAATCGAAGGATGCGGTGCGGATTGCCACTTGGCATCGCGGTCGACCTTGCTATAATATTTGCCTTTAGTCAATAGAAAAGTCTCCTGACGCTAGGCTGCCGTTTGGGCGCGCGTCGGGCATTGGCAAGATGAGGAATCAACGATGAAAGTTATTCTGCTCCAGGACTTGTATAAACACGGCGTGGCGGGCGAAGTGGTTAAGGTCGCGGATGGTTTCGCGCGCAACTTCTTGATTCCCCGCAAGATGGCCATTCAAGCCAGCGATTCCGCCCTGCGTCGAACGGAGAATGTCCGCAAGAACGTGGATGCGCGCAAGGCGCAATATAGCAATATGCTAAATGATCTGGGACGTCAGATTGATGGCGCGGAGTTGATCTTCGGCCGCCGCGCGGCAACCACGGGCAAGCTGTTCGGTTCAGTGACGACACAGGAAATCGCTGACGAGCTTGACCGCGTCACCGGCGTTGACATCAACCGGCGGCGTATCAGCCAGCAATCGCTGCGAGAGATCGGCACGCATGAAGTGGCGGTGCGCCTCGGAACCGAAGTTTCTCCGTTGCTGAAAATCACTATCATCCCCGAAGACGAACTACGCGAATTTCTCGCTGCGCGCGAACGCGGCGAAAAAGTCGCCGCCGAAGATATCATGACGGAAGGGTTCAGCTACGCGACATCGGCAGCGGACGAAGAAGTTGTGAGCGCTGCCGTGTCTGACGAGACGGAAGCCAGCCAGCCGCAGGCCGAGGGCGAGCCTATTATGGAAGGTGTCGAAGCCGAAACTTGATCGAAAGGACCGCCTTCCTGGCACAATACAGTCAATTGCATCCCTAGCCCCGTTTGTTCCAGCGAGAAGAGAACGAACGGGGCTATTTGATTAAGGGTCATCACGTCGCATGGATGCCTACTCTTTGGGACAATTTCTGCGCAGTTCGCGTGAATCGAAAGAGATCGAGCTGTCTGAAGTTGTCGCCAAGTTGCGGATTCGGCAGCCAATACTTGAGGCATTCGAAGCCGGCGATTTTGCCGCCACCGATATGTCCGATATTCAGGTGCGTGGCATGCTGCGCAACTATGCGCGCTTCCTGGAGTTGGACGAAGACGATGTCTTGCGGCTTTACGACGACGCGCGCTTCGGCAAAGGAAGGCGAGGTCGCTGGCCATGGCACAGGGACAGCAAATCCGCCAGAGGCAGCAGCCGCCGAAACGATGCGCCACTCCCCATGCAAGAAATCGACGTCGAGCAAAGCCGAAGTTTTCACCGGCGGCGACTGTGGGGCGTTTTCGCGCTACTTGTGATGTCAATCACCGCCATTGTGACCATCGCATTTGTCACGATGGAACTGGTCGGGCCTCGAAGCGCTGCGGGAAGCGCGGGCGGCACGGCGGAAGCAATTGCGCAGATTGTCACTCCACCCTTTCAAACCGCGGAACCGGCACCCACGATTGTGCCGACGGTCGCGACGCCAACCCCGGTAATCCGATCCCGGTACAGCGGCGGCGGCGTCCTCGTCAACATTCTGGTAACGCAGCGCAATTGGATGCGTATCATCAGCGATGGCGTTGAGCGCTTTGCCGGCATTGCCGTTCCGGATACCGTGCATGAGTTTGATGCCTTGTCAGAAATCATCCTTAGCGCCAGCAACGCGAAGGGGCTTGATATAGAGTGGAATAGTCAGCAACAGCCGAGCTTCGGCGGGCGCGGGCAGCGCGTCGATATTCGATTTACGGCGACGAATATAGCGTTCAGCGTGGGTCCTGGCGCGGCTCCCACTCTCGTTAGCCCGACGACGCTTGCCACTGGCGTCGCCCTGATGACCATCGCTGCATTGACGCCGAGCGATACGCCGGGTCCCAGCCCGACGCCGACCTGGACTCTGGTTCCAACTGTCACCTTAACCTTCACGCCGTCACCGACAATTGCGCCCAGCATCACGCCAACAGCAAGCGAAACGCCAACTGTGACCGATGCGCCGACAATCACGCTGACGCCAACAGAGACAGCGATTCTGCCGCCGCGGGTAACACAGGAAGGACTGAAACCAAAGAAGGAAGGCGCTTGAAGTGTGTTCCGTTTCTGACACACCTGGGCTATCATGACGGCTTCCGAAGAAGAGGACAAGTAAAGTGCAGCTTCCAGTAGATCAAGCACAACTCGACAAATACTTCTTGCTCAGCCTGGGATGCTCCAAGAACACGGTGGACAGCGAGAGCATTGCGCAGGTACTGCATCAGCGTGGCATGAGCGGCGTGGGCGATCCAGAATCGGCAGAAGTGATGATCGTCAATACCTGCGGCTTCATCAACTCAGCCAAAGAGGAATCGATCGACGCCTTGCGCGAATTGGTGGAAATAAAACGCGCAGACCAGATGGTGATCGCGGCGGGTTGCCTGTCGCAGCGCTACGGCGATACCTTGGTGCAAGAAGTGCCCGGGCTGGATGGCGTGATTGGAACGCGGCGCTGGATGGACATTTTTGATCTCATTACGCGGCTTCGCTTGCGTAAGCACCCCGAACCACTTTATCACTTGCCCACTGAAGCCGAGGTGGTCGGCCTGGACATAAAAGGCGTTCTGCGCGCCAGCGTACAAGGCGCTTACGCCTATTTGAAGATCGCGGATGGCTGCCGCCGCCCCTGCGCTTTCTGCGCCATTCCACGGATCAAGGGCACAGCGGTCAGCAGGCCGATGGAGTCTATCGTCGCGGAGGCCGTGAGACTGCAAGAGATGGGCGTGAAAGAGTTGATGCTGATCGCGCAAGACAGCACCGACTATGGCCATGACCTGGGCCTGAAAAACGGGTTAGCGCAGCTTTTGGACGCGATTGTCGAGGCTGCGCCCGGAATTCCCTGGCTGCGAATCATGTACGCTTTCCCTGGTTATGTCACGCCTCGTTTGATGGAGACAATGGCGCGACACAAACAGGTCCTGAACTACCTCGATATTCCCTTGCAGCATGGCCACCGCGAAACGCTGAAGCGTATGAGGCGCCCGGCCAAGGTCGAATGGGTCTATGAGACCATTGGCAAATTGCGCGAATTGATGCCAGAACTGGCAGTGCGCACGACTTTCATTGTGGGCTATCCCGGCGAAACGGAGGAAGAGTTCCAGGCGCTCTTAACAATGGTACGCGATCTGGAGTTTGACCGCGTCGGCGCTTTTCAATACAGCTATGAACTGGGCACCCCGAGCGCCGCGTTACCGGATCATGTCGACGATGCGATCAAGCAAGACCGTTACGAGCGCTTGATGGAATTGCAGCAGGGTATCAGCTTGAAGAAGAATCAGGCGCTGGTCGGCAAGACGCTTGATATCCTGGTGGAAGGCCATGGCGTGGGAGAAGACGAAAACGGCGACGATACCGGTACAGTCGTCAGCTTGGGGCGCAGTTATCGCGATGCGCCGGAGATTGATGGTTATGTGCTGGTGGAAGGCGAATTACCGGTTGGGGAAATCGTGCCGGTGCGTATCACAGGCGCAACGACCTATGATCTGTTGGCGACGGTGGACCTGGGCTCGCCAGCGATCGTAGAAGCGGGCAGAGTCTACGGCGAAGGGATGATTGAACTCAAGTCCATCTAGCGCTTATGCGAATCAACCAGCCTTGACACCCAGCGCCAGACCGTCTCCCACTTCGATGATTGTGCTCTCGAAAGCAGGATGTTCAGCCAGCCCCTGGTTGAAGATTACCAGACCGAAGTCGTCTTCGCTTTCCGGCGATAAGATTTTGCCGCCCCAGAACGCGTTATGCGCCATGATAATGCCTCCGCAACGGAGATTGTCGGCAGCCCAACTCAAGTAATGCGGGTAGCTGACTTTGTCGGCGTCGACGAAAAGCGCGTCAAAGGGCGCCTCGGCTGCCAGTTTGCGCAAGATCTGTCTACCGTCGCCCTGCAACACAGATACTTTGTCAGCCAGACCTGCCCGTTCGATGTGTGCTCGCGCCAAACGGCAATGCTCGCTGCTTTTGTCTATCGTGATCAACCGGCCGTCGTCGGGCAAAGCGCGCGCGATCCATATGGCGCTGTATCCAGCCAGCGTACCGACTTCGACGACCTTGCGCGCCGCGCACATTCGCACAAAAAGCTGAACCATCAAGCCTTCGTGCGGCTGTAAATTGATCTGAGGCAGACCGTGTTCGGCGGTCTGTTGCCGGACAAACGCCAGTACCTCGTCTTCACGAACAAACTTGGCATTTACGTATTCATGCAATCGCTGCTTCATGGCTTCGTTCACGCCTGCTCTCCAGTCTCGGTAAGGTCGTCGTTGGCGCCGCCAGCTTCGCGCCGCTTGATCTTCTGTGGCAGACGGTCGCGATAGACGGCAAAGTGATCCAGATCGCGCACGACATAAGAGTTCGGAAAATGCTGGCGCGCTTCCCTTATGACCTCGAATTCACGGTAGCGCCGCGAAATGTGTGTGAGGAAGAGGTATTTGACGTTGCAGTCTCGCGCCAGGTCAGCCGCCTGCCGCGCGGTGATGTGCCCAACCTGCGCGGCAATCTCGGCATGTTCATCAAGGTAGGTCGATTCAATCACTAGCGCGTCGGCATCCTGCACCGCCTGATGCAGGTTACTCGTATGGGCGACATCGCCGGTCACAACCACCTTTGCGCCTTTGATCACATCTCCCAGCACCTGATCCGGATGGATTGTCCGGCCATCGGCCAGCGTCAGCTCATGTCCCGCCACCAGTTGGCTTCTTTCGGGTCCAATCGGCACACCGAGCGCCTCGGCCTGATCGGCCAAAAAAGGACGGCGCGAATCTTCTTCGAATATATAGCCGTAGCACTCGCGGCCGCGGTGATGTACCGGAAATGCGCGCACGGAAAACTTGCGTCCTTTGAAGAGCAGCTTGTCGGGCATGGTGCGGTAGAAATGAATCGGCAACGGTGGCGTCTCTTTGCGGAATACCACTTCGTAGACCAGCGATTGCACGCGTTCAATGGCCGGCAGGCCTCCCCAGATATGGATTTCTTCCAGGGCCTCCCAGCGTCCAAATGTGGAAAGCAAGCCGCCCAGACCCAGTAGATGATCCAGGTGGGCATGGGTCAAGAAAATATGATTTAGACGCTTGAACCCGATACCGCTGCGCAGAATCTGCCGCTGGGTGCCTTCGCCACAGTCGACCAGGAAGCGCTGTTCTTCGGCAAGAATCGCCATCGCTGGCAAGCCGCGATGAATCGATGGCGCAGATGCGGAAGTACCCAAAAACACGAGTTCGAACATTCAGTTGCTTCTTTCTTCGGTGTTGGGGGCTTCTTGCACCTCGATAGAATATAGGAAGATGCGGTCACCGTAGGGTTGGTCGTCCTTATAAGCCGAAAGGCGTTCTGTTACCGTTTGACGATAGGCGCCTACGGAAACGAAGTATTCGCCAGCCAATGTGGTCTTTGGCAAGGGTATAGAAGTTACCTGAATGAAGACGTCCCGATCACGCAAGCGCGCTGGATTTACGCCAATGACATCGCGTCCATTTATCAAGGTGACCGGATCGGACAGAATATGCGTGAAAAGAGTCAGATCCGCAGGAACCATGCCTTCCGCTCGCCAATATGTAATCACATCCACCGTCTCGCCCGCCATGAACGTGCGCGCCACATTAGGCTCGTAGCCGAGAAAAGTCAGGTTTTCACCAAAGCGAATAGGTGGGGGTATGGGCACTGCTTCCCCCGCAAAATCGGGGTCATACCACACAGGCGCCATGGTAGTGAACTCGCCGGCGCGATCCGCTAGCAAGGCTGTAAGCTCAAGTTCCAAGACTGTATCGCGCGGCAGCTTGCCCACCGCCGGTTGACCGTGCGACAACCATTCCCGCAAGTACGGGTGCATGTTATTCCGGTTTTCCTCGGTAAAAAGCACGACGCGTTGCCGGGCCCCGCCAGCTGCCAGTAAAAGACTCCTTGAACAATCGGCTTCACGGTAGACAAGGTCGCTGCGGTTCATCAGCAAAAGAGTCTTTTCGCTGTCGGTTAACAGCTCCTTGGGCTCGGTATTCTCCCAATAAGATTCGCACAAGACGATCGGTAATTCATTGCCTCTGGCATCAAGATAGTGTGCGATTTGTCCCAGCCCGCCGTTGACCAAAGCGACAACCCGCTCGTCGTTGCGCCAGCCGACAAATAAGTCTTGCCAGGTCAACAGAAAGTTGAGCCCGAACAGGGCCAGGACCCCGGCCACAGCCATTCGGCGAAAGACCGGGTCCGCGAAAATCGATGCTCGGATCAAGGAATAAAAGCCGATGCCAAAAAAGAGAGCGAGCTGCGGCAATATGACCGCCATGCGCGCAAAATTGGGACTGTCTTTGACGATCAACGCCGCCGGCAACGTCACAAAACCCATGATCAACAACAACATGAAGCGCGGTCTGTGGCGGCGAACTATGCAAATTATGATGCCGACCAGCGCAAACAAGCCGCTGAAAGCATCGACGAGCGGGCGGCCGGGCAGATTGTTCAAGGGATTGGAATCGCCTATGCGCACGACAGCCAGCAAGCCCTCAACGACCGAGCGCAGTAATCCATCGGTATATTGCGATAAGATCCGCTGGCCGGCGGCATATTGCGGCACGTTGATCGACGATATCAGATAAGGCATGGCGATAATGATCATGACGAGGATCGCAAATCCGGTGTAACTGCGCCGTTGACGGACCATGGCATTGCGGATGTAAAGCAAATGCCCGATGTACAGCATGCAACCCAAGACGATGAACAGACTTGATGGATGCAGATAGAAGCCAATACCGAGGAGTGCGCCCAGCGCCGCGAAGGAAATGACATTGGAGGTTACAACACGTGTACGCCGGTATACGGGCAATGACCGCGCCAGCGCCAGCAGGGTAGCCGAGACCAAAAACACGACTACGGCGTCACTGGTGACACTGCGCGCAAGAATAATATTGCTCAGGTTGACAGCCACCAAACCCGACGACATGACACCGACTATGGGATTGAACAGGTGCCTGCCAAGCGTGTAGATGATGGCGATAGAAACCAAGCTCAACCATACAGAAAGAATCCGGAATCCAATGGTGCCCTCGCCCACAAAGAGCGTCACAAAGGCGACGAACACGTGGTAAATGCCCTCCCGACCTCCGTCCTCGCCGGGATAAAAAACGAAGATATCGCCCTGTCGAACGTTGTCGACGAGCCGAATATTAATGATCTCGTCTTCGCTGAATCCTGCCGGGACGTTAGCCAGATCGGCCATGCGAAGGAGAGCGGCAAGTAGCAGGAAAATGATGGCAAAGAAGTAGCTCATCCGGCTGGTCATGACCGCGTGACCTTTTACCATGTTGATCAGAGTAGAGTCCGTTGCCATGAGAATTCCCTAAAGTTGCAGCTTCATGTGCTACTTGGGCTTGAACGAAAGCTGTTCGTCACGGACAGATTGGAGCAGTTACTTTGCCAAGGGCCACCGGTCCGTCGGCCGGGCGTTCCGGAATTATATGTTCTCCGCAGACCTTGCGCATGTTCGCCAGCTTGATATAAGCCTCGCGTGGTATGCCACTTGCTGGATCAAGGATCGACCACCAATATTCTTCGTCTTCGGGCAGCCAAGTCAGGTCCGGCATATAAATCAGCGTCATCAAGCCGATCCAGGGGCGCCAATTGGCAATGGCATAATCGTATGCTCGCACCAAATAGTCTGCTTGCTCTTTTTTCGTTACACCAAACCAAGCGTAGTCCGGGTTACGCCTATCGATAGTGTATCCAAATTCCATGATTGCCATTTGACGCGCATCATCATTGTACCGCAACATGATTTTGCGCAAATCTTCTACCCGTCGAAAGGTAAACCAGCGAGCTTTCGCCTCTTCGTCATCAGGACCGATCTCGGGCGGGGCGAATCCCGGGGCATGCACGCCAACGACATCAACGTATTGCTGGAATTCGTTGCGGTACATGTGATCGAGAAATACGTCGTCCGGCGTCGCTCGCTCGTCGTTGGTGCCGGTCGGCGACAAACCCGCGGAGATTAGAATCGCGCCCGGATCCGCTAGTCGGATCGCGCGGCTGCAAGCTGCCAGCAGCTTGACATAGGCTGCCGCATCGGGCCGAGTATTGCCCCATTCCCGACCGAGATTTGGTTCATTCCAGATCTGGTATGCCGATATTCGCCCACGATAGCGTTGGGCAATGGCGGAACAATAATTGGCCCAGGTTGTGACATCTGCAGGCGGAGCGTCGTGCGCAGTGGGATCGGCGAAATCTGAGCGTGCCCAGTCCGGAATTTTTCCCAGGCGGGCGATCAGACGCAGTCCGCCATCTTCAATTGACTCCACGATTCGATCCGTCGGTCCCCAGACCCATTCGCCCTTACGCGGTTCCAAGTCGCTCCAGGCGAAGATCTGCTTGGCATGACTGAATGACATAAGTCTGACCAAATGGAGATGCAAGCCACGCTGCGCATCGTTCCACCAGAGAAAGGTCTGTATGCCGTAGGTCAGAGATGGAAATGGCGGATCCACTATCGCGCTAGCCTTGAACGGGTCTTGCTCCGGACGGTTATTGATCCAGACACCGGCGCCGAGAACAACGACAAGCGCCAGTGCGAGCAGAAGGGCGCGGACCTTCCGCGTAATGAATCCAGGCATATTATGATCCCGAACGCATTTGGTAAACCGTTTGCCAGGCGCGGATGGCATCGTAGGCAGGTCTGAATTTGAAACCGGGTCCAATCAGCGAATAGGGAATGTTGTCGTCGTCGACGTCCCAGCCGGCTTGTGGACCGAAGTTGAAGTTCCAAATGAAGGCCAGCCAGACGAAGTCCCATTCTTCCATATTGGACAAGGCCTGTGAGATCCAGGCCGCCTGCTCTTCCAGGGTATTGTCGCGCGCGAAGTCTAAGCCCTCGCGTACGCCCTCCAGATCTTCGGCAGAGGGCCAACCAAATTTGGTGACGCAAAGTTTGGTATCTTTGCCAACTGACCGGATGCGATTGGCGTAACCTTCCAGAGTGCTGCGGAAGCTCCAACTATGGTGCGGGTTGTCGAATGGACCGCGGAAGATCGCGTTGGGATCGTCCGGTATCTCGTTATAGCGAAAATCAGGCCCAATGTTGTACCCGTTGTGATGAGCGCCGACACAGTCCGCCCATTCGAGCATGCCGGCTTCGATTAGCTGATCCATAAAGTTAAAGTCGTTGTAGGCTGATACGCCATCGTTGATACCGGTCGGAGACAGCGCGCCGCTGACGACAATGATACCGGGGTCGATTGCTTTGATTGTCTGATAGGATGTTTGCAAGAGCATAACATAGTTTGTGGCGTTTAATCCGTTAACCGATGTCCATTCACGATCGATGTTTTGTTCGTTCCAGATTTCGATGGCGTGAATCCGGCCTGGATAGCGCTCGACGATCTTGGCGACAAAATCGGCGTAGACTTTGGGATCGGCAGGCGGGCCACGACGCCCGAGGAATACCTCCGGATCGCGCGCCCATTCGGGAGCGGTCACAACGGAAAGCAGCAGCTTGATGCCAAATTTTTCTGCGCTGGGCATGACGAAATCAAGTACGCTCCAGTCGATCTGTCCTTTTTCAGGCTCCATCAGTTCCCAGCGTACTTGCTGCTTGACCCAGTTCAAACCCAGATCGATGGCAACAGAATTATACCAGGCATCCTGACTATCGGGATTAAAGTCGGGCGATTGCTGGACCTGAATGCCAACTTGATAACGCATATCGACAACTGGCAATAGGGTTGGCGTTTGACTTGGTATCGGCGTACTGGTGGACCTGGGAACGTCGGTAGCTTCGTGGGCCATGACCGGAACGGTAGGTTCTGGCGTGACTGGTGTAGGAGTTGACGTTGGTTCGGGCGTAACGCTGGGTAATACGATTGCCGGCGCCGGTTCTTCTTCGGGCGATTCCGGCTCAGGAGATTCCAGGGGCAGGGGATTGCTCGAACCGGGGTCCGCGGCGGATGGATTGTAGGTGAAGTAAATTGCCAGGAAGGTGGACAAACCCACGACAAAGGTAATGGAGAGCCAGATGAAAACAAAGCCACGAATCTGCTTGTATACCGTTTTGGTAACCATGTCAGGCTCCTTGTCACAAGAGTCCAAGGCGACCGTTTGTCAGTCGATTGCTCATCGGCGCAAGCGGCTTGATCCGCGACCACAACACGCGATGTGCCAGCCAATCAGCGCGCCCTCGCCAAGGCGTCACAAGCTGGGCAAGATCCGTCAGGCCTGACAATCGCGTATCCCGCCTGTGGATCGGCGCCGTATTGGGTGAAATCTACATTCCAGACGATAAACAGGGGCACCTGCCCGCTTTGTGATGCGAGCGCTGCGGCTTCCGCCAGCCACGCTGCCTGCTGTCGTACAGTTACATTATCCGCCCAACCAAAATAATCCGAAAGTGCTGGAAAGCCTTCGGCTGTCAAATAGCCGATCTCGGTAAAGCAAATGGGTCGGCGGGTAATGCTGATATAGCCATTCAACATGCCGTAGAAATAGCGCGTGTAATAGTTGTCGCCACGGGGATCGCCACGGGTCTGGCTCGGCGGAACGATGCCTTCGTTGTAATGCGCGCCGACGCAATCGAGGTGATTCAAGCCGCCGCCATCAACCATTTCCCGCAGCCAGCTATTGTCCGGCATCACTTGATCGGGTCGATCTGAGATGCCGGTTGGCGCGGGCGCCGCGCTAATTACCAGTGTTCCGGTGTTCACGGCCTTGATCTTCTGCCAAGCCTGCGCAAGCATCCGGGCATAAGCCGCGCCACTTATTTGACCGCGAGGCCATTCGCGATCAAGATTGGGTTCATTCCACACTTCGATGGCGTCTGCGCCTTGCCCGGCGATGCGAGCCAACCAATCCGTGTAGGATTCGACGAAACTCTGTCCACCCTCTTCCAATTCATTCGGTCTGCCAACAGTGCCGACCAGAATCTTAAAACCGTTGTCATGCGCGATACGTATTTCGTGTCCCATATCCGGCGGACTACGCCAATCGAAACGAGCTTGAATCTTCATCCAGGTCATGCCGGCGGCTCGCATCGCCCCAATCGCGCGCTGACTGCCCGCCCCCGTGACATGTCCGCCGATCTCTATGTTGATGCTCCCGGCCGGCGGCACCACCGCCGCGAAGTTGCCGCCAGGCACGCTGACGGCGCTCTCGTCCGCAACCAGCGCCACAAAGACGGGCGCCGGCGGCGGGGTTGGGGTGGGCACGGGTGTCGGTGTCGGCGTCGGCGTCGGAGTAGCAGTCGCCGCAAAAAGCGGCAGCGCGGCACCGGCGCGCTGACTCATGCTTTCGCCCTCGCTATTGATCACTGCCGCGTTAATCGCGTAGTTACCTTCCGGCGCGACCAAAGTCAGGTCAAAATCGTCATTCAAGCCAGTGATAGCTTCGTCAATCAATCTGTCGTGGCGGGCGATCGACCAACGCAAGGACCACTCCCCCAGGGAATCCGGCGGCGGCATCTGAGCCAAATAATCGCGAACGATTTGTATCAAGCCGGGGTATAAGTCGTCCGACAACAGATCGTCGAAGGCAACACCGGCCAGCCCGAATGGCAATGTCTGATCCATTCGTCTGCGTAAGACCGCGCCGTCGGTTATCCAGATTCGCGCCGCGGATCCACCAGCCGCAGCCAGATAGTCCAGAAAAACTGTCCCCTGTGTATTGTCACGGCCTGGCGCCGCGCTGAGCCCATTGAGAGCGGCGCGTATCAGCGTGCCAGGCTCGACGGAGCCGGTATCGCTAATTGTTTCGGCGTCGATTTCCACATCGCCAAGCCCGGCCAGCGCTTCAGCGAATCCGATGGGCGCAAATGCTCCTGCGCTCTCGCGCAGGTTCTGCGCGCTAAGCACCAGCAGGATCTTGTAGCGATCGACCTGGTCTACCGCTCGGCGGAGCAATCTCGTGACCAGCTGTTCGCCGCCAGCGCCGTGATCCACCGGTGCAATACTGACCTCAAACTTGAAAAAGTCGACGGCGGCGCCCAGCGCCCGCCAGTCATAGGCGTCGGCTTCGCCCGCGCTCGCGCTGCCAGCGGGCACAACAACGCCCAACAGCAAGCCTTGCTCACGCATTTTTGAACTCAAGCGCTCGATGAATCGGCTAAAGTTTTTACGCGCGTGTGCAGGCAAATCGCGATAGTCAATGAAAACACCGTGGAAACTATTGAAGTCAGCCATGTTCGAAACTTGCGAGACATGCGCATCCAGAGAGATTTCGTCGCCGATCAAGCGACCGATCAAGTCGGGATCGGCAACACGGGGGTCTTCAAAGTTTCGGATCACTGGTATATAAAGATAATCTGAGTCAGCGTCGCCACCGGGAGCCAGCCTGCCGTACAGGCCGCCTCCGCTTGTCGGGCGCAATCCCGCCGGGCTAATGATCGTTGCTAAGGCGGCTATGTCCGGATCAAGCTCTTGAGTCAACTCTTGTGATATCATCATTATCGGTGGCACTACGATCGTTTGGAAAACCGCGATTCCCTGCGGAGCGAAGTTTGCCTCGCCCAGAAGCCTGTTTCTCGTCTTCTGCGAGGGAACAAAGCGCCAGTTATGGCCGTCCCAACCATAGAGCGAAAGTACGTTCGCGTTAGAGACATTGGCAGGCTGGGCAAATGAAAACCGCAGTTGTTCCCGCGAGTCGCCTCGTGTGTCAAAAACGTAGAATAGGCTCTGCGGCGCAAGATATCTTGGCAGATTGTCCCGCGCCCGCTTGATCGACGCGGGAATTTTTTCCTCGTCGTCCAACCCTTCTACAGTCCAGGGTAATGTGGAAACCCTTAGAGCGAATTCGTCAGTATTTGAATCGTCTGGCAAGCTGACAGAGAACTCAGATCCCAGCGCCAGCGCCGGATTGTCGGCATTGAGCAGGGTGTATCGCAGCGCGGCGAGTCGATCAATCAATTCAAAGGGAGGCAGCAGCAGGCCAACGACCAACAACACCGCAGCCATAACGACTGATGCCAATGCCACCAGCCAACAGCCGCTGCCGCGCTTGTATTGTGTGGCGCGTAGCGGTGGCGGGTTGGCGTCGGTTGCGGTCATAACCTGTTTCTATTGTCCTGTATTTCCTGGAGATGGGACTACTCGCCCTCAAATGACCTGGTTACGCGCGAGGCGCTGCTGAGGCGGACATGTGTATAGCTGCTAAGATAGACAAAATTACAGTCATACGGGCCCAACCGCCAATCCATATCGCGCCGACGCCACCGCATTCAGCAAGATGCGCGCCCGGCTGCGCAATTGCGACTTGGACCAGGCGCCGTCGCCGACCAGCCAGGCGCCCATGCCGCAAGCCACTGCGCCGGCTGCTATGAATTCGCGCGCGTTTTGATCGTCTATGGCGCCGTTGCACATAAAGGTCATGTGCTTCAGCGGACCAAACATCGCGCGGTAATATTCGATGCCAAGCGCGCCGATTGGAAAGAGCTTCAGCAATTTGACGCCCATATCCCAGGCTGCTACAGCTTCGCTGGGCGTGGCGACGCCGGGACCTGTCAGGACGTCACGCGATAACACCGCCCTTACGACATCGGGTTGAAATGCCGGTGATACAACAAAATCCGCGCCGGCGTCTATCACCTCATGAGCCGTATCGACGTCCAGTACGGTGCCCATGCCGACGCAAGCGTCTTCGCCGTATTCGGCTTTGAGCGCCTGCATGGCAGCAATCGGCTCCTGCGAATTCATCATCAACTCAAATGCGTTGATGCCCTCGCTCATCAATGTGTCGCTAACTTGCAACGCGACATCGGGCGGGAAAGCGCCACGCATACCGGCGACAATACCGCCCGCCTTAATCGTTTCCAATGCTCGCTGACTATCCATTAGCAACTCACTCGCAAAGTCACGTGATCGCCCAACAACCCGCTGACGCGCACGCGGAAATCTTGTGTTTCGGCAAAGTAAACCGTAAAGTCAGTGTTCGTCGATGAACCCAGCCACAAGCTGCCATCGTCATCGGTAAACGTGATCACATTGCCAAAACTCCCGTGAAAATAAGGTATCTCGGCAGTAAAGGTGACGGAGGTTCCTGCCTGACCGGTCCAAAGACCCGCAAACTCGTGAAATCGTGTGCCCGACCCGCGAACGGTAGCGGACAGATAGGCTCCGCCGGCTGCGCAGACATCGCCAAGGATTTCGTTGTTCAGCGGCGGCGCGACATCTGCGCTGGCAAGCGCCGCCACATGCAGGGGCAAACGCTCGCACGCGCCGGTCATTTCGCCCGCATCAAAGCGAATCCAGCCGCGATCCGTATTATACCAGTACAAACCATAGGTTCCTCTTTTTTGTGTCTTGCCAATCATCGCCTGGCCCGCGCGCAAGACGTCGACAATCTGATAATCGGTGCCCGGTCCCTGTCGAATGTTACGCGCGAATCCACCCGCGCTGATGACACATTCGTCGAGCGCCGACATAGTCTCAGATTCCGCAAGCTGTGTCTTGGGCGATGTCGATTGCTCCCCATCGGTCGTCATCACAACTATTTCGGGTTCAGCGACCGTTGTCAGCTCGCCAAAGCCGATCGGGACATCTTCCGGCAGCGGTAAAAAGTCCTCAATGTGCCTGGGCAGCAATTGTATCGGCAACGCACTTAGGCGCAAGACATCTTCCCGAACATTTGACTTGGCGATAATATGGGACGCATCGGCAACCTGACCCATTATCAACGGTATTCTTACTTGCTCGCCAGCGTAGACTGAGTGTCTGGCTCCATCAATCTCAAGTAACGTCGCACCCTCCAAACCGTAAATGGTGAGTATCTCATGGCTAGCCGTAAGGAACGCAGTGCCAACGATAGTGAGGTCGGCTCCATTTGCAATCAGCAACACCGCGCTTCCAGTTTCAGCAGGTGACTGAATGAGTATTCCGCTGGGTGGTACTTGGCTGCAAGAAGGAAACTCGTCAAGGGTCACGAAGTTGAATACTTGCTTATTATTGTCTGCGCTAAGAACGATTTCGGTGATAGCGTCCGTCTCGGATGATTCACCTGTGTCACCAGCGTTGGCCCCGATAACAGGAAGCGCCTCCGTTCCGCCTTCGACCGTGAGAAATCGCTCAACGACCCAACCTTGTAGGCCATCTTGCGTCTGCACCCGAATCCACTGTCTATCCACAGACGAACCCAAAGCCATGAGTTCGCTACTGTCATCGGCCAGAGCGATCGTGTCGGTATCTATGCAGGGTTGCGCCAGAACACTGACCCTGCCAGACACTTGAATTTGCGCGGATCGGCCAAGACTTAAACCGTTCCCACCAGGCAACTGATCTTGGACCAGTGGCAGCATATCATCGTTTCGATTCACCAATTCAAGGTCGCCAAACATGATCAAGGTGGCGGTTTCGCGCTCGCCTTCGCTGATATTCGCTTCAACACGCGCGGTAACGACAGGCCAGGTTCGCTGCGGATCGCCAGCTACATTCATCGAGAGACGGTCGATATAGTGGATACTGATTACATCACCCGGCAATGCGAAGCCTAAGTTGGCCGCTTGCAAACGCGGCACAAGGTCTATCATGCTCGCGCCCGCGTTGCCCAGGCATACTTGATCCGCGCCCAAATCAGCGCAATATATGGACGTCTTGTCATAAGTTTCGTGGATAGAACTCGGGCAAATTGCAGCCGCGGGGCTTGTAGCTTCCGCAGCAGCCGGGTCAGCCGGAGCGCCAATGTCACGTGCCAAGAGCTGAATCGGCAGGTATCGCACTCGGGACGAAAAACTGGGCGCAAAGGGCTGCGGTTGCCCGGGAGCTGTCGCCGGCTGCAAGCTATTGTCCATGGGAATTGCGCTTACCGTGTCTTTCCGGAGATTGGAGCTTACGCCGTTAACCAGCATGCCGGTTTCGCCCTCAAGACTGTGGACGCTCATAGAACCGCCAACTTGTGCAGTAAGAAAGACCGTTCCGGAGATTTCCAACTCTACACCGTTTACTTCGACGAGCGCTTTACGATCCAACGACGACTGCAGCAGAATGCCGCTATCAGGCGACTCCGGGCAATTTTCGCTAGCAGGCAGGCTTTCCATGCGGTAGGCGGGAACGGACACGGTCGCATGCGACGATGCAAATGGCGTATCGTTCGTGTGTATCGGCAATAGCTCGCTGCCACCATCAACAGCAACGAAGCGACCGAATACCCAGCCGGCGCCGCCGTTGGGCGAAGGCAAGAGGATGCGGATCCATTGACCGTCAGCCGTGCGCCCAAACGCTTGTATGCGAGACCCATCACGTAATTGCCATACTAGTGCGGAATCTCCCCTGGCTTCTTATCTTACCATGACTCCGGTCTCGGCCAATATGGTCGCCTGCTGGATCTGTGATTGCCCGCTATCAACCGATGCGCTCTCGCCTGCTTGCCACATGACAACATCGCCGACGGCCAACAGGTCGATCATTGCGAGAGATCCATCCTCTGTAGAGGTCTCCAAGCGAGCAGTAACCGTAGTCCAACTGCGCGAGTCGGCGGTCATTGTCCTGGTTTGGAAACGCTGGATATCCGCCAGGTTTGCGCGGTCGCCAGGTATTTCAAATCGAAAGTCAGTGCCGGCAACTGGCGTTGAAGACACTTGACCGCTACCAATACAGGCTTGACCATCTTGCACAATGCCACAATAGCTCTGGGTGAATTCGTAAGATTGTCGCACGAAGGACGGGCAAGCATCGACGTCGGATTGTGCAAGGGCAATAGTACCTGTTACCATCAACATTATTATTGCAACTGTCCGTGCAGCATTCGTTTTCATTATCAATAGTATTCCGTATTCACTGGATCGCTCACTTTCCCGTGCAAAATTCATATGTGTCTTACATTAGTTGAATTCGAAACGTCATAATCTCTATAATAGTGGCCTTGTTCGATCTTGCCAACAAAAGAAATCTTCGGGGTACCGCTGGATGGGCCTGCGACAGGATCATATTGAGGCTTCAGTTACTCTGAAGATCCAGCAGGCGCTCAATTCGTGATTCGATTTGACGAGGGTACGACATGAAAATCTTGATCGCATCTGGCACGTTCAAGCAGAGCCTTAGCGCTGTCGAAGCTTGCGCGGCCATCCATTGGGGCTTGCAGCAATCCGGTCTGGATAGTTGTTTGGAAACGCTGCCTATCGCCGACGGGGGCAACGGCACGCTGGATGCGTTCTTGAGCGTGGACGGTGAACGCGTTGCGCTGGATGTAAAGGACCCACTCATGCGAACCATTCGAGCAGAATACGGATTGGTCAATCGCGGAAAGACAGCGGTCATCGAAATGGCACGAGCATCCGGCCTGGAGTTGCTGCAGCCACACGAGTTAAATCCCATGGTTGCAACTACGTTTGGCACGGGTCAATTAATGGCGGATGCGCTCGAGCGTGGGGTTGGACAGATCATCATCGGGTTGGGGGGCAGCGCGACCGTAGACGGCGGCATGGGATGTATGCGAGCTCTGGGTGTCCGCTTGCTGGACGCCGACGGTCGCGAGATCCAGCACGGAGGCGGGGGTCTGGCAGAACTTAGCCAGATTGACCCGACGGGAATGGATCCGCACTGGCGCGAGATGGACATCGTCATCGCCTCGGATGTGGAGAACCCGACCCTGGGCGAAAAAGGCGCGGCTCGAATATTCGGTCCCCAAAAAGGGGCGGACGCGGCAATGGTCGAGTTTCTGGAACGGAACTTGCGCCACTGTTTCACCGTAATCAATGACCAACTGGGAATCGATCTGCGAAACGTTCGCGGTGGCGGGGCGGCGGGAGCCTTCGCCGCCGGACTGATGGCGTTTCTGTCTTGCAAGATCGTTTCCGGTATTGAGCTGATCCTGGAACACAATCAATTCGTTGATCAGCTTAAGGACTGTACGCTGGTGATCACGGGCGAAGGGCAGATGGACAGCCAGACAATTGATGGCAAAGGTCCCGTCGGCGTCGCGCAACTGGCGCGCAAACACGGTGTGCCTACGATTGCGCTGGTTGGCGGTTTGAACATTAGTGACAGCCGTTTGCATGAGGCCGGGATTCAAGCGGCCTTACCCATCGTCGACAAACCGATGGCCCTGGAGGATGCGCTAGAGAATGCCGAAGACCTCTTGCGCAGGGCGGCATTGCGATTGGGGTATATCTTGCAACTGTAGAAGTCGTTCAGAAGTTTTGCCTTGCATCGGACAACTTGTACATATCAGCGTCGAATTCACGTTGAGCGGACCCAAGGCTTTCAACCTACAAAGTACCCGCAGCCTGCCCTACAATCCCTGCAGAAAGGAAAGAAAATGCAGCGGATTGTCGTCAAACTGGGTTCCAGCGTTTTGACCAAGGGCACTGCGCGTCTCAACCGTCAGCGTATGCTGGAGCTGGTGCAGCAGATCGCCGTCTTGCAACAGCGCGGTTACGAGCTGGTTGTGGTATCTTCGGGCGCGCAGACAGCCGGACGAGAACAACTCGATTTTCCCGATCTGGGCAAGTCTGTGCCTGCCAAGCAAATGCTAAGTGCTGTTGGCCAGAGCCACCTGATGCGTCTTTATAAGGATCTTTTCGATATCTTCGACATCGTGGTGGCGCAAATCCTCTTGACGCGTGATGACCTCAGTCATCGAACACGCTATCTGAACGCGCGCGATACCCTGCGTACCTTGATCGAACACAGAATCATCCCGATTGTCAACGAAAACGACACAATCGCTACCGACGAGATACGCGTCGGCGATAATGATAATCTTTCGGCGTTTGTCGCGAGCGTGGTCGATGCGGATTTACTGGTCATGTTGACTGACCAACCCGGGATCTTCACCGACGATCCGCGCAAGAATCCGCAAGCGGCGCTCATACAGAACATCAGCGAAGTATCGGACGATCTATTTGAGTTGGCCGGAGGCGCGGGCAGCGACATGGGCACGGGCGGTATGATTACCAAATTGCAGGCGGCGCGGATCGCCAGCCGCAGCGGTATCAAGACGATTATCGCCAGCGGCAGCGAAGACGAAGCGCTCATCCGTTTGGTTGATGGCGAAGGGATCGGTACGCATATTGAAGCGAGCGCGCTTCGTTCGGACAGCCGCAAGCGCTGGTTGTTGACGGACCGCACGCAAGGTGTTTTGCGCGTGGACGAGGGCGCTGCCAAAGTGCTAATGCAGGGTGGCGCAAGCCTGTTGCCGGTGGGTATCCACCTGATCGAAGGCGAATTCGAACGAGGCGCGACCTTGGCCGTGGTTAGCCCTGACGGACGTGAAATCGCTCATGGTTTGAGTAACTATAGCAGCGAAGATCTCCTTAAACTCTGTGGCAAGAAATCTAATGAAATCGCCGAGACCCTGGGTTACAGTTACGGTGACGCTGTGCTGCATCGAAACAATATGGTCGTTCTTAAATGATACCGGTCGCAAGGAATGAAAGAAGAGTATTGAGCTACATCGATTCTATATACGATTGCAATAGGGCCCGCGTACTGTATCTCTTGTAGAATGGCCTGACGACTGACCCTAGACACTGGCTATTCAACTCCTAAACCGTTCAATGTCCCCCTCTCCTACAATAACACAGTGCAGTGAATGGCTTCGCGTATTTGTCCTGTAGCCAAAATATCGCGCTAGTTCCCATTCCTGTCGAGATTGCACACGTTGCAAATCGTCCCAGACTATGGGATATTATGTGTTCGTGAACGGACTTTAACTTGTGAGAACCTGCGATGATGGAAGTTAGCCTCGAAGCTGTGGATCTGCAACAAATGGGCAGACGCGCAAAAGCCGCTGCCAGGACGCTTGCGCAAAAGTCGACTGCCGAGAAGAACCGCGTACTGAACGCGATGGCCGACGCGTTGGAATTGAACATTGCGTCCATCTTGCGGGAAAACGAAGTCGACATTGAACTTGCCAAGCGGAACGGCGTCGATCCAATTTGGATCCGCGATCGTATCGCGCTGGAACCGCGCATGGCTGGTATCGTAGCCGATGTTCGCAAAGTTGCTGAACTGCCCGATCCTGTTGGCGACGTATTGCTGGAATCGACCCTGGACAATGGCTTGCAACTCATCAAACGGCGTACACCGCTCGGCGTGCTGGGCGCGATCTATGAGTCACGTCCCAATGTGACGGTGGACATCTCGACGCTCGCGCTAAAGACGAGCAATGCGGTGATCTTGCGCGGCGGTTCGGATGTGCTCAAGAGCAATATGGAGTTAACCCGCGTATTGCAAGAGGTTCTGGAAGCACATGACTTTCCGGGCGACGCCATTCAAACCATCGGCAGCTCGGATCGCAAATACGTGGGCGATATGCTGCGCCTGTACGAATACATTGACCTGATTATTCCTCGCGGAGGCAACGGCTTGCATGTCTTTTGCCGCGAGAACAGCAGTATCCCGGTGATCACCGGGGGCATGGGCGTATGTCATATATTTGTAGATAAGAGCGCGGACTTGAACCGGGCGATCCCCGTGTTGAACAACGCCAAGACGCAGCGCCCGGCGGTCTGCAACTCAATGGAGACCTTGCTGGTGCATCGCGCGGTTGCGGACGAGATTCTTCCGGCGGTGGTCGATGCCCTGGGCAGCGAAGGGGTCACATTTCACGCCGAGCCTTGCGCTCACGAGATCGTTGGCGGACATGCGCAAGTGGTGCCGGCTGCCGACGACGACTTTGATACGGAATGGTACAATTTGACCTTGAACCTCAAAGTGGTCGATGACGTCGATGAGGCGATTGCACACATTGGGCGGCATGGCACACAGCACTCGGATAGCATTTTGACAGAAGAACCCGCCAACGCCGAGAAGTTTTTGAACGAAGTCGATTCGGCAGCGGTTTATTGGAATGCCAGCACGCGCTTCACCGACGGCAGCGCCATGGGTATGGGCGCTGAAGTGGCGATAAGCACGCAAAAGCTGCACGCTCGTGGTCCCATGGCGTTGGAGGAATTGACGACTTACAAGTGGATTGCGAAGGGCGACTATACGTCACGCGAATAGCCATTCCAACAACTGCGGCGCACTAGATTTTGCTGGCATTCCCATTTGAGTGCGGTCCTATGAATATCTCCAAAGGATTGTGTAGAGATCAAGCGGCTAACTCGGATCGCGATATTATTGCGCATTGGGCATGGGCAATCCCGATCCTGCTAATTGTGGCGGCGCTCGGCGTAAGGCAGATAGACCTGTATCCGCCAACGACGGACGAGTTTTATTCCATGTACAACGCCGGCTTTCTGGTCAATGGCCCATATACGCCATTTGATGTGATCGAATCGCTGTTCGAGAACAGCCCCAATCACACGCCAGGCTACTTTTTGCTGTTGAACCTGTGGGGCAGACTGACGTCCTACGAACTCGCAATCGGCCGAATTCTGACTATCATGGGCGCGCTTCTTTCTGTCGCGGTCATCTATCGACTGGCTAGAGACTTCGTTGCGCCTGTAGCCGGACTCTTCGCGATCATCATCGTGGCTAGCAATGCCTTTTATAGTTTCTACACACCTAATCTGCGAATGTATACGCTACTCGTATGCCTAGCTGCGGTCGTTCTTTGGCTTCATCTGCGAATCATGCATCGCCTTCAAACAGTTCACCGAATGGACTACACCGCTCTTGGCGCAGCCGTTTTTGCACTATTGAATGTTCATGCGTATAGCGTCACTTTCTTCGCCACAATTGCGGTCTATCATGTTTTTCTCGTGCAGAAAACGCAGAGATGGAAACATGTCGTGGTGGTCGTCTGCGCCGCAATGCTACTCGCAGCGCCCTGGTATCTGGTATTGGCCACGCGCGGAATGGAAAGAGCCGCTGGCGCCTGGAGTGAGGCGGAGGCCGGTAGCTGGGATACAATCGCGGCCTGGTTAAACGTCACGACCAACGGCCAACCGCTGCTGCTAGCGCTGTCAATCGCGGGTCTGCTTCTGTCAATCAAGAAGCTTAGTCGCTCGCCGCAAATGTACTTGCTGCTAGCAGTGCCCTTTCTGTTGATTCTAGGTCTTCTCACCGATGCGACCTCTTTCGTACAAACGAGCGGCATGCGCTATCAACTCGCGGGTTGGCCTTTGCTGCTCTTGGCAATGGTCGCGGGACTGTTCGCCCTTTATAGCTACCGAAAGTGGCTGGGGGTGCTGGTGGTGCTTTGGGTCATTGCCGGCGCCAGGTACCATGTGAATACGGACTGGAAGCCATTCATTGGCGGGCTTCAGTACTCGCTCGACGCTCCGCCTTGGCAGGTGATATCGAGGCAGGCTGCCCGAAGCGATCCCAAGCCGCTCGTCATTGGCTATCGAATCGCCAACTCGTTCGTGGAATGGCCAAGTTACTTGAACTATTCACAGAGTGAGCATTATTTCTATCGTCTGGGACTCGACCTCCAATTGGTTGGCGACCCTCATGAGTTCGGCGTATTCGTAAGTCACAAGGTCATTAACTCGCCCCGCGTTTGGGTGGTGTATCAGAAGCAGTACCCAAGTGCCAACGAGAGTGCGGATATCGAAACCCGTTTGATGAACCTGGGATATGATCGCTGCCAAAGTACTGAAGTCGGAGTTGATAACACAATCCTGTATTACTCGTGGCGTTTGTTAAATTGCCAGCCGCTGGATCTCCAGTTCAGCGATAAGACAGATCTTATCGATTATCGGTTTTATGATTTACAAGTTGATCATGCGAACAAGGTCATCCAATTCATAGACGCGTGGGATTCGCTTGCCGAGTTGCCGCTTGACAGCTACAAAATGTCATACCAGTTGACCTCGTCGGATTGGGACAACGTCGCCCAACTGGATTTGCCACTTGTACATGAAGATGAGGCGCGTCGCTTTTCTATCGATATCAGCGAGGTACCCGCCGGTTCGTATCGGTTGATGACCATCTTGTACAATGTACAGACGAACGAACGGCTGGAATGGGAAGGCAATGACGGCACTAATTCGGCAATGTTGTCGCTCGGCGAAATTGAAATTCCAAGCAATCGGTAACAACTATCCTCCATTTGCCGGTTAGGGACGGGTATCTTTGCAGGTCAGGGCTAAGAATCCAGCGAGACGAAACCGGGGCGATATACTCGCTTGTTGGGTTTGGGTACTCCCAGTTTTGTTGGCGGTAGCCGCCTTGAGCATGCGCCAGATCGACCTATATCCTCCGACCACTGACGAATTTTTCTCGATGTTTAACTCGGGCTGGGTAATCAACCACCCGTATTCACCAACCGAGGTCATACAGTCACTTCAGGACAATAGTCCCAATCATACGCCGGGCTATTTCCTATTGCTCAGCGCCTGGGGCAACCTAACGACATTCGACGTTGCGATTGCACGGGTTCTAACTATTTTCTGTGCCTTGCTCGCGCTTTCTATCGCTTATCGCCTGGTGAGGGACTTTGTGGCTCCGGTGGCGGGATTATTTGCAGTCATCATCGTCGCTAGCAATGCATTTTACAACTTCTACATCCCGCATAGCAGAATGTACCCGCTTCTTCTTTTCTTGGCTGGAGTCGTTCTTTGGCTTTATCTTCGCATATTCTATAGGCTGCAGAGTCCCAAACTAGCCGACTACGTCGCTTTGTGTGTGGCGGTTTATTTGCTGGTAAACACGCACGCTTTGAGCGCGACCTTTCTAATCTCGCTAGGCGTCTATCATCTGATCGTCGTGCCCAAGAACAGCTCTTGGTGGAAAGTATCGGCCTCAGTCATTGTCGCTGCATTTCTGTTTTCGCCATACATCATGGTCTTGATTTCCGGCGGAATTGACAGATCAATCATCGATTGGCTGGATCAATCAGCCGGCGGGTGGCAAGCCGTCGGCAGTTGGCTGACAGTGTCTTCGAACAATCAACTTCTGCTCCTGCTGCTATCTATGGCAGGGCTGGCGCTAGGCGTCTGGCAGAAACGGCTGGCTATCCAGCCATATCTCTTGCTGGCAATAGTCTACATACTCGTGTTGGGTATCTTCGCTCAAATCACCCCTTTCATAGCCGTCAGCGGTATGCGCCATCAATTGCCGGGTTGGCTTGCGCTTGTCCTGGTAAACGCTGCAGGGTTATACGCGTTTTATCTAAGCAGACGATGGTTAGCGATTCTCTTGCTCGTGTGGGTCGTTGCAGGTTTGTTCTTTCAAATGACTGCAGATTGGAACCAGTTTATTGCTGGCCGAGCCCATGCATTTTCCGAGCCAGTGTGGCATGTGATATCGCGTACCCTGTCGGAGCGGGACGATGGCAACCCGGTTATTGGATATGGTGTGCCAACATATCGGATTAGCCATCCAAGGCACGTCGGCTACTCTCAGCGTGAGTACTTCTTTGATCAGAACGGAATTGACTTACACGTTATCAACGAATCGATAGCGCTCGATTCGTTCATCCAAGGAATCGCAATCACGGTTCCAGAGTATTGGGTCATTTACCAAACTGGCGATATAGAAGAAGACAGAGCCTCGGAGATTCTGGCAATTGCGAGTGCATGGCGATACGCAGCGTGCGAGACCATTGAGGCCGGTGTCAATACAGTTTTGGAACGATATCGCTGGCAGACCCTCGGCTGTGAGCCACGCCCCGAAGCGGTAAGCAACAAGAATGAGTTGATTGACTACAAATTCTATGCGGCGCAAGTTGACTCTTCGGCAGCCCGGGTCTTCTTTGTGGACGAATGGTCTGCTCGAACCGAAGACTCATTTGACGAATTCAACATGTCTTATCAGCTTATTTCGCCTGACTGGGATAATCTGGCGCAGTTGGATTTGCCCCTGGTGCACGAAGGACAAATCAGGCAGTTCAGCATTGATGTCAGCGGCGTCCCTCAAGGGAGCTATCAGCTAATGGCTGTCTTGTACGACAAGCTCAGTGGAAGGCAAGTCACATGGACTGACAACGTCGCTAATCCACCGGAACTGTTGCTCCTAGCCGAAATATTGCTGGAATAGACATTGGCAATCCGTCCGCAACTGGTACATGTTTTGTACGCGCCAAGACCTCGAATGTCCGCTTGACATGAACAGAGTGCTCGCTGCATAATGGGCGCAATTGCATACGCTAACAAAGTCATTGACGAAGACAGTCCACAAGCGCACTCTCAAGTGTCTGCGGATCCAGGGAGCGGGTGTCCTAAACTGCGAGCGCCCGCAGAAGCAGTTGTGGAATTCCCTTCCGAGCCGACGGGTGAACGGCGGTCAGAGACCAATAGCTGACCGGCCAAGTAGTCTGATCCGCTAGTCCGGCGTCACAGGACAAATCGAGCGCAGTGTCCGTCTGGATGCTGAATCGGGGTGGTACCGCGGGAATGTTTACGCTCTCGTCCCTAGTTGGATCGAGGGCGTTTTTTGTTGAAAGCATCCGGCGATTGCTGTGAAATCAAGCTGGAGCAAAGGATTAGCCATGTCACAAACTGTTGAGGCATTGCGGAAGCAGGCGCTTGACACGCTGCACAAAACCACGACCGGCGACGACTTAAGCAAATGGAGAAGCCATAACCTGGGGCGAAAGGGCGCAGTTGGCGCGCTCTTTGCAACGATTGGTAAGCTGCCTGCGGAAGAACGCGCGGCATTCGGTCAGCAAGTCAACGCCTTGCAGTCCGAACTCCTGGATGCCTTCGAGGGGCGGGAGCATCTGATCCGTGAGCAGGCTCTAGCGCTCGATCTCGAAGAAGGCGAAATCGATATCTCGCTTCCGGCGTATCCGCGTCAGATGGGTGGTCTGCATCCGGCGACCCGAACGCATCGCGAGTTTCAAACGATTTGGGCGGAAATGGGCTTCCAGGTCTATCAGAGCCACGATGTTGAAGAAGATGATTTCAACTTCACGCTGCTCAATTTGCCGCCACATCACCCAGCGCGGGATATGCAGGATACCTTCTACACGACCAACCCCAGGGTCTTGCTGCGGACGCACACATCGCCCGGGCAGATCCACGCCATGCGAGAATTGGGCGAAGGCGGCAGCAAGCCGATTCGCGTCATTCTGCCGGGCATGTGCTACCGTCAAGAGCAGGTCACGGCACGCAGCGAGATTCAGTTTACTCAAGTAGAAGGGCTGGCAATCGGACGCAATATCCGCATGAGCGACCTGAAAGGGACGATCAGCGAATTCGCCAAACGCATGTTCAATCCAAACGCCAAAGTGCGCTATCGCGCTTCTTACTTTCCATTTACAGAACCGAGTATGGAAGTTGATGTGGAATGCTTCCTCTGCGATGGCGAGGGCTGCCGAGTCTGCAAGTACACCGGCTGGCTGGAGATCGCCGGCAGTGGCATGGTGCACCCCACCGTGCTGCGGAATGGCGGATACGATCCGAGTGTTTGGAGCGGATTCGCCTTTGGCATGGGACCGGAACGCATTACGATGCTGAAACACGGGATCCAGGATATCCGTTATTTCTGGGGCAACGACTTGCGTTTCTTGAAGCAATTTTAGAGGGTGAGCAACAATAGGTTTTAGTTGGTCCGTGAAATGCAAGCAACACAGGTAAAGATTGAGCCGAACGCATCGCCATGGTTGATAAGCCACTGGTCCGTCGCGATTCCGATTCTACTTATCTTCGCCCTATTGGCGATGAGACAAATTGACGTTTATCCGCCAACCACGGATGAGTTCTTTTCGATGTTCAACGCCGGCTGGCTGGGACACGGTCCCTATTCGCCAATGCAAGTCGTGAGCTCACTGCAGAAGCACAGTCCGGATCACACGCCACTGTATTTTATTTTGCTTAGTCTCTGGGGCCACGCCGCTGGGACGAGTCTGGCGGCGGGACGGCTTCTCTCCGTATTCATCAGTCTTCTGACGATGGCGATAGTTTATCGGCTGGCGAAAGACTACGTCGCGCCGGTCGCAGGATTGCTGGCACTGGTTATCGTGACAAGTAACGCATTCTACAACTTTTATGTCGCCAACACGCGTATGTATCCCCTGCTGATGGCGAGCGCCGGAGCGCTGCTCTGGATTTATTTGCGCCTGGTTTATCAATTGAAGGTGGCGAAAGCGTCTGACTACCTGGCGCTGGCTGTTTCGACATTCTGTTTGATCAGCACGCACGCTTTCGGCACACTTTTCATGGCCATGTTGGGCGTTTTTCATCTGCTAATCCCGCCAAAAGATCGGCGATGGCTGTGGATATCAGTTGCGGTGGTGACGGCGGTGCTGTTGTTCTCACCCTACCTGCTGATGATGGCGAACAGTGTTGGCTCGGTGATTGAAAGCAAGAAACATGTCGTCGTTGGCGGGCTTGATGCAGTCCCTATTTGGCTTGGGCTTAGCACAAATGAACGACCCCTGCTGCTGCTGATTCCGGTTATCGGTTTGCTTCTCGGTTACTGGCAGCGAACGATTCGTCTACGACCCTTTCTCTTCCTGATCGTTTTGTACTTGCTGATACTGGGATTGGTTGCCGAGTTTTCCGCATTGATCGTAAGGGACGGCATGCGCTATCACCTGGCTGGATGGCTGCCTCTGATGCTCTTCATGTCCGCCGGGATATACGGACTTTATCGCTTTCGAAGATGGCTGGGATTGCTGATCATATTTTGGGCAATTTCCGGTCTAGAAATGCAGGCGAATGCCCGCTGGTGGGATTACATCGTGTTGCGCTCGCAAGTCTTCACACAGCCGCCCACTCATATCTTGTCGCGCCTGGCAGCAAGCGCAGAGCAAAAACCTGCCGTTTTCGGCTATCCGTATAACGAATTGTATGCGCCTTTCGCCCTCGAATATCCGGGCAATATCAAGCTGTCGCAGCGTGAATTCTATTTTGGACAGCACGGAATTATCATGAATGCCACTGACGAGCTGGAAGTCTTTCGGGATTTCGTGGCCGACAGCAATATAGACTCGCCATTGCTTTGGTACGTCTATCCTGACCTGGACAAGTGGGCGCCTCGACTGGCAGATGCTCGAAGCGTTCTGTCGGACTTGCGATACTCGCATTGCGTTAGCGAACCCGTCGGTCACAACACCACAGTCTCGGCCTATATGTGGGAGTCGCTCGACTGTATGCTCCCGGACCCAACCGTCAGCGATCGAAACGATTTCATGAGCATTGAGTTCTTAAGGTCCACGTTGGATACCGATGGCAAAGCGCTATATTTCATTGACGTGTGGTCATCGCTCAGCGAGCAAAGCAACCTGAACGATTTCAGTTTGTCTTATCAGTTAGTTAATGATGCCTGGGAGAATAAGGCGCAAGTAGACCTGCCCTTTGTCCATGAGGGCAAGTATCGCCGCTTCTCCATTGATCTCAGTCATGTTCCGGCGGGCAGCTATCGTCTGATGGCAATCGTTTACAGCAAGGAGACGGGCGAACGACTGGATTGGATCAACAACAGCGGTTATCCGAAAACCATGCTATCGCTAGACGAGATTACCATTTCATAAGCCTGTGCGCTTTAACTGTTTCAAGATTTGGAAAGGAACCCATTACTCATGCTCGTACCGATTTCCTGGATCAAGGACTATGTCGAAATCGATATACCGGTTGAACTGCTGGCGGAAAGGCTGACCGTTGCCGGACTGGAGGTCGCTCACCTGAAGTACATCGGCCTTCCACAAGTTGAAGTGCCCGGCGTCCGTATGCCGCGCTCCGATCACCTGGTATGGGATCGTGAGAATATCCTGCTGGCGCGCATTGTCGAAGTCAAACCCCACCCCAACGCCGACAAGCTGGTACTGGCGATGGTCGACTATGGCGGGGACGAACTGGAGCAATGCGTTACCGGTGCAAGCAATCTCTTTGTCTACAAAGATACAGGCGAGATCAATCCGCCGATTTGGGGCGCGTTTGCCCGGGAAGGCGCGCGTGTATGGGACGGCCAAAGCGAAAAACCACGCATTATGACGCTAAAGGGCAAGGAGTTGCGCGGCATTTATAACAAGAGCATGGTCTGTTCCGAGAAGGAATTGGGCATTGCCGACGAACATGAGGGTGTGATCATCCTGGATCACAACCAAGACTTTGTCGCCGGCGCGCCTCTCGCCGACATCCTGGGCGATGTCATATTCGATATTGAGTTCACGCCTAACCTGGCGCGCTGCTTCAGCATGATCGGTGTAGCGCGAGAGGTCGCAGCCATTCTGGGCAAGGCGATGAGGTACCCGTCTTTTGACTTTGTTGCGGAAAGTGATCCAATCGCAGAGCAAGTCAAGATCGATATTCGCGAGCCCGAGCTAAATCCACGATTTACTCTGACGCTCTTGCGCGATACCGAGGTCAAGCGCTCCCCTTTCTGGATGAGACATCGGCTGCGTTTGATTGGGCAGCGCCCCCGCAACAACATCGTCGATGTGACTAACTACATCACCTTTGAACTGGGGCAGCCGCTGCATGCGTTCGACTACGACAAATTGGTTGAACGCGCTGGCGGAGTGCCGACGATTATCACGCGCCTGCCGGAAGCAGGCGAGCAATTGGAGACGCTGGATGACGTCGTGCGCGAACTGGGTAAGGAAACCATCCTGGTGGCCGACACGGCGGGCGCCTTGGCAATCGGTGGCGTGATGGGCGGTGGCGAGACCGAAATCAGCGAAAGCACACGTAATGTCCTGCTGGAAGCGGCGGCCTGGAACAATATCAACGTTCGCAAGACCATCAATAAGCAGCGAATCCATACCGAAGCATCTACCCGCTTCAGCAGAGGTGTACACCCGTCCCAGTCGATACTGGGTTCAAGTCGCGGGATCGAACTGATGCGGCAGTTGGGCGGCGGAACAGTCGCGACGGGGGTTGTCGACGCCTATCCTTCGCCGCCGGAAACAGTGAGTGTCGCGGTCTCGATTGAGCGAGTCAACGCGCTACTTGGCATGGACATCACCATTGACCAAGCTGCCGACGCCTTGCGCCGACTCGAGTTTGAGGTGCGCATCGACGAGGACGTCATTCATGCCACAGCGCCGGATCACCGGCTTGATATCAGCGCGGATCCCATAGTTGGCCAGGCGGATCTTTTGGAAGAGATCGCGCGGGTGCTGGGTTACGACCAGATTCCCGAAACGATCATGGCGGACGAGATGCCACCGCAACGCGAGAATTCGAGCGTCTTCATTGAGGAACGATTACGCGACATTCTGGTTGGCTTGGGCTTGTACGAGGTCATCAACTATCGCTTTACCAATCGGGAAACAGAAGCGATGCTCGTGCCCGATGGGATGGCATCTTCGCTACCAGCTGCGGATTATGTGGAAATCGTCAATCCCTCCGCCAGCGAACGCAACGCGCTGCGCCACACCTTGATGGTCAATATGCTGGAAACAGCAGCCAATAACGCCAGATTTCAGAGGTCGCAACAGATCTTCGAGATTGGCAAAGTCTACTTACAACGAGACAGCGTTTTGCCGGACGAACCCATGCGCTTGGGTATCTTGCTGTCCGGCGCGCTTGATCAGCCCAGCTGGCGGGGTGGCGCTGCCGGGGACACGCTCGACTTTTATGACCTGAAGGGCGTGCTGGAAAGTTTGTTAGGGGCTTTGCACATTGATGACTTCGGTTACGAACGCGCGTCGCATAGCAGTTTTCATCCCGGACGATCGGCGAATCTGCTGGTGCGCCGCAAACATGTTGGGACCATTGGCGAGATCCATCCCCAGGTCGGACAGCGTTTTCGATTGACCGACAGCAAGGTCTTCTATGCCGAGCTGGAGGTGGCGCCCCTATTGCAATACCAGCAGCGTCTGCATAAGATCGAGCCGCTGCCGACGACCCCGGCCATTCTGGAAGACATCGCGCTGATTGTCGATGCGGCAATCGCGGCCAATGAAGTCGAACGGGTGATCCGCCAAGCAGGCGGCCGCTTGCTGAAAGACGTCCGACTCTTTGACGTCTACACTGGCGAACCTATCCCACCAGGAAAAAAGAGCCTGGCGTATGCGCTAACTTATCAAGATCCGGAGCGGACCTTGACAGACAAAAACGCCGCAAAAGTGCGCAAGAAGATCATCGGCGCTGCGCGGCATCGTTTGAACGCAGAACTGCGCTCGTGAGCGCTTCTTCGGTGATCGGCAGCAGCTAATAGCCCTTGTCGCGATCAAGTTGATTGAGCAGGGGACGATTGTCGAGGTAACGTCGCAGATTCTCTTTGAAAACAAGAGCGGCTTTATCGTGATAGTCGCGCGTGAACCCGGACACGTGCGGTGTGATGATGACGTTGTCAAGGTTCCACAAGGGGCTGGTTGATGGCAGCGGCTCTTCTTCAAAGACGTCTAAGGCGGCGCCCGCGATCTTGCCAGAAGATAGCGCCGTGATCAGCGCCTTTTCATCAATGACGGGCCCGCGCGAGACGTTAATCAGCACTGCGGTGTCTTTCATGGCTTCAAAGATTTCATCGTTGATTAACTGACCTGTCGTTTGTGTCAATGGAACCAGGACCACCAGATAATCGCAGTCATTCGCCATGGACGCGATGGTTGACGCCGGATAGATTCGATCGGGAATATCTCCGTTGGGATCGCCGATTCCGGGCAGAACGAAGGCGTTGACCTCGGAGGTATTGCCCAAGTCCTGCTTGGAGGCCAGCACTGTCATGCCCATTCCGGAGCAAAGCCGCGCTAGTTCGCGCCCAATGCTGCCATATCCAACGATGCCAACCGTTTGACGATCCATATCAATCGGCATAAATGTCTCGGAGGCATTTTCCGGCCACTCCGCTCTACCCTGCAGGCTCAAGGCGTGGCGCATTTTGTAATTGAACATGAGCATCATCATCAGACAGTAATGCGCCATGTTGGTGGCGTGGATGCCGCTAGCTGTGGTTACGGTGATGTCTTCAGCCTGCACGATGCGATGGTGCAGCGCCTGATTCAAACCCGAGGAATTCGCTTGTATCCAGCGCAGCTTTGGCGCTTGTTCCGGCTCGGGAAAATATCCTGTCGTGTACAAGACTTCCGTCCGGGCCATAACGTCAATTGGCACATCTGGAAAATGCCGTTCTATCTGCAGGCGCGGAGAAATCTCTCGCAAATCAGAGAGAATTTCGTCGCTGAAGTCGATGGCAACAGTGACATTGATTCGCTCGGTTTCTGCCATGATCGCGCGGGTCCTTTAGCACTCTTATCTTGGGCGACTGGGGAACGCCGTAGCTAATAACGGCATAGCGTGTTAGCCAATGTGCCTTATAATACGATTCTAATCACATAAACACAGCATGACAACAGACTGGTAGCTAGAGGCAAAGAAAGGGAGGATGGCATGGGCTTGCTGGATGGAAAGGTCGCGCTCGTTTTTGGTGTTGCCAACAAGCACTCGATCGGCTGGGGAATCGCAAAAGCGCTGCAACGGGAGGGCGCCACGATTGTCTTGAGTTATGCCATAGACAGGCTGGCAAAGCGAGTGCGTCCGCTGGGCGAGTCTATAGGATGCGAGTTGATTCTGCAGGCGGATGTAACCAGCGCCAATGAGTTGGATGCCGTGTTTTCGGCAGTCGAAGAAAAATACGGGAAACTTGATGTGCTGGTCCATTCCATCGCCTTTGCCGATCGCGAATCGCTGAGTGGGCGCTTTGTCGAGCTTTCGCGTGAAGGACTTTTGCAAGCGATTGATGTCAGCGCCGTCAGCCTGATCGAACTGTCGCGCCGCGCTGAACCCTTGATGAGAGAGGGTGGTAGCATCATGAGCCTGACCTTCAACGCTTCGCGCCAGGTAGTCCCCAATTACAATGCCATGGCGATCGCCAAAGCCGCGTTGGAGGCGATTTCTATGTATCTGGCAGCAGACCTGGGACGCAGCAAGATTCGCGTCAACGCGATTAGCGCGGGCGCCATCAAGACGCTGTCAGCGGGTGGCATTGCCGGTTTCCGCGACCTGCTCAAATACGCCGAGGTCACCTCGCCCATGAAAGAGCTTGTAAGCCAAGACGATGTTGGTGACCTCGCGCTTTTCCTGGCGTCGGACCTGTCGCGCCGTATCACCGGCGAGGTGGTCTACGTCGATGCCGGCCATAACATCATGGGTTACACCGATGTTGAGGCGCTCGTGCAGCAAGTGGAGTGAGCAGAGGACTTGGAACTATGAAGACGCGGATACTGAGATACACCTTAGTCGCGCTTTTCTGCGGCGCATGTAACCTGCTCTTTGGGCTGCGGCAACAATTAATCCCCGCCGCGGAAAGGAGCGGACAAGGCGCGGAGACAATCATATTCTGGGTGGGCAGCTACACTGATCACGAATCACAGGGCATCCCCGCCGGTTGCGGGGATTATTTGCTGCCGGTCGACACCGGTGTGATGCCAAGTGGCGACATCGAAAGCGACCTGCGCGTCGCGCTGGAAGCGCTATTCGATCCCGAACAGAATCATCCGGAGGCCGAGGGCTACGATAGGTTTAAGCAACTGGAGCTATCCATCGAGAGTATCAGCATCCGGGTGGGCGCGGCGCAGGTCAAGCTGCATGAAGGATTGTGGGGCATCGGTCACTGCGGAGACGCGATCCTGGAAGCGCAGATCCTGCGGACGATTTTCCAGTTCGAGTCGATCAATGCCGCTGTGGTTGCCGATGGCAAGTTCAACCTGCGCCAGTTCATCGACGAGAGCGACCGGTTCAGCGAGGAACAACTGCGCCACTGGGTATATCAGCGCCACGACAAATACTAGCCGCTCGCCGGCAGCGAACATATCCGCCGCAGGCACACAAAAAGACAATCGAATTGCTCACTTGAGCAACGTTAGTATATCAGACCAGAGATGAGGCCACGTCAATCCAAAGCGGCGGCGAGCGCGGATTCCGCTGCCGGTCGGCGCAAAGCGAAGTCGCGCAAATTGGCACGCTGCAAAACAAGCATGGCAAAGGTCATGCCAAGGCATCCTGCGATAAACACCGTGCCGTAGGCGACGGAATGATCGCCGGAAATATGCAGCGCCAGATCGCGCAATATGCCGCCGCCTGCCACGCCAAAGCCCCGTGCGAAAGTAACGGTCAGGGTCCAAAAACCCAGGAAGGTGCCTGCGCGTCCGTCGGGACTTAAGTCCATCATCAAGCCCAGCGTACCGATATTCCAAATGCCCAGACCCAGTCCCAGAAGGATCAAGCCCGGTGTTACCAGACCACGGATTCCACCCAGTGAAGACAGTGCGAAAAGCAGATACGTAGCCATCAATAGCATGACGCCGCCTAAGGACATGAAACCGTTCGTAAGCTTGCGATGGCGGCGGGACAAGTACAAAAAACCAAAGGAACCCAGAATCGCCATGCTGCCCCAATAAGCGGAGAAGCGATTCGTGACCTGCGCTTCCATACCGAATACCTGCCCGGCGAAGGGTTCCAAGACGGTATCTTGCAGAAAGGCGAACATCATCGAGAGGATCAAATAGACCAGGAACAAGCGCATGGGGCGACTGCGCCAGACCAAGGCCAGATCTTGCAAAAGTTTTGAGGACTCAACGCTTCTTTTTTTACTGGGTTTGCCCGTTCGCTTCTCTTCGCCCAATAACGAGAAGAACCAGATGGCTGCCAAGAGCACAGCTGTAATCATAAACAGGTTTTGCAGAGATGACGCCGAAAACGCTATTTCGCCCGCGTCTTCTTCGTGCGGCAACATGATACTAAATAAGACGCCTCCTATTGTGAAGCCGAGCAAGAGCAGCGTCCAGACAAGTCCAACCGCACGTCCTCTTTGCTCTTGGCCAGCACGATCATGAATCAGCGCCAGAAAAGTGCTGCCAGAAAGCGCGACACCCAGGCTAAACAACAAGAAGGAAAGCGCAATAACCAGCCAAATGGCCGGGGACGGCGGCTGCGCTGGTTCGATTTGCGCCGACCGCACCAGTTCGGCTGTGGAGAAGCCCAGCGAGACCGTGCTGAATACCATCATGGCCCGACCGAGCCAAATCCAAATCAGACGGCGATAACCGCCTATGACATGTGTATCTGAATAGCGCCCGGCCCAGACACCCAGAGGCGCCAAAAAGTAGCGCAGTCCCGTCAAGAGCCCGACCACTGTCGCGCTGTAGCCGAGGTCCGCAACCATGATGCGGTTCCACACGCCCGTCGCCAAGACGTCCACCATGCCCGAGCCAAGGTGAAAGATGCCGATCTTAAGATTGCGACCGATTGTCAGGTCAGCCTGTTTTCGTTCAGACATTTGCAGCTTTTGGTAGAATTTAACAGATTTTCACAACAAATATTATAGATTCAAAGTGGAGTTCGTCAACGGGAAATATCGCTATATTTCACTAGATTATGCTATACTGCGGTAGCATAAATCGGTTTCAGTAAAGCGAGGATCAGATGTTCCAACACCGTCCGTTAAAGAAGATAGTAGTACCTACCGATGGTTCCGCCTGGAGCGAGCGCGCGATCCCCTACGCGGTTGATTTCGCGCGGATCGGCGGCGGCGAAGTCATATTGTTGCACGTGTTCACGCCACCGATGCACGAATTCGTTGATTCGCTGGCGATTGCGGGCGAATATGAACTTGCCAATCGCATCCGCGAGGAGATCAAGCAACACCTGCTAGGCTTGCGCAACGAGATACGTGAACAAAACGTGAACTGCAGGCTGCATATTATAGACGCCGTCGGTATCGCCCAACATGTCTGCGATTACGTAGATGAAGAAGGCGTTGATATGGTGGTAATGACTACACACGGACATTCCGGATTGGTGCGGATGGTCTTCGGCAGCGTCGCCAACAAAGTCATGCACGACGTCAATGTGCCTGTGCTGGTGATCCGACCCGACCTGGAGTAATCGCAAACCGACAAATTTTGCAAGCTCTGCATGACATGACGACCGAACTGAAGAGCGGCGTAGAACGTAGCCGTTGATTCAGTTCGGTTTTTCCGTCGCAGGATTGATTTCGTCAAACGGAGACGTACGCGAGCGAACCATTTCTCGTATCGCCAGGACCGCCTCTTGCGCCGCGTCTTGCTCTACCTGCGGCAGACAAAGTAAATTGAATTCCTCTTCGTCAAGCAATAGCGTTTTGCCATCGGGATAGACAAAGACATCTAGGCAGAGGTCCTCTGCCGCTATCCAATCCACGCCGAACTGCGGCGGACGAGTGATATTGCAATACCACCCTTTGAGTTGACCGTCGCGGCCGTCTTGCACACGAAAAATATTGAACCAGCGATCGCGGAAAAACCACTCGCGAAAGAGATCGCCACGCCGCAGACGCATATAGCCCAGGTCACGATCGGCAAAGCCAAACACGGCATCGATACAAACATGCTCGTCGCAGCATTCGAACAAAACGCCGTGATACGACAATTCGTTGTCGCCCTGCGCATCACGCTTGATGATCGTGTATGCGGTCATCAGGCGCGGCCGCAAGTATGTACGAGGAGCAACAAGCCACTGCGGAATGCGAGGCTGGCGCTATCACAGAGCATCATGTTGCTGATACCGCGCGCCGGTCCAAACTGGAGCGATTCTTCGCGCAATGGGTATTTGAGGTCTTTGGTAGTGATACCGCTGGCAAGCCCGCCAAGTGGGATCAGCGAGATAGTGTCGCCTGCGCTTCCCTCGATCTTGTGAGTACCCGGTCGCAAGAGCCGGATATTTTGTTCGCCATCAACTAGTTCAATTTGAATGCCTTCAAGACCTTGCAGCGCCAGCAAGTAGACATTTGCCAAGGTTTGATCGAAGCGGCCGCCCAGGGCGCCAAAGATAATAATCGAGCTTGCGCCCTTGTCGACGCACCAGTTTAGCGCCAGTTCCAGATCAGTTTCGTCTTTATCTACCGGGAAGCGCAGAATCTCGACGCCGGCGCGGGCAAACTCCTCTACCTGCTCCGCGTTGAGCGAATCCAGGTCGCCGATAATTGTTTTCGGCGTCAGACCAAACTGTTGCGCATTCAGCGCGCCGCCGTCCGCACAAAGTATATGAGCCGAACCCGCCCCTTCGAGCGCCCGTCTCACCATAGTTCCGTCTGTAACCACACCATTGGCAAAAAGAAGAATCCGCAACCTATGACCCTCTTTGCTGAATGAACCTGCCCCAATTTCGAACGACTATGTTACCATTTACGACAATAGCGTCAAAGGTCGCGCGAATTTGGCGCAGCGCGACAACTTTGTCTCTGCAGTTTTCTGCGCCGGTTTGTGGATGACCAGCTTAGCGCGAGGGGTGCGACACGATGACGGTTGATGCCATCAGTTTGGAAGTTTTCAAGAATCTGTTCGCCGCGGTCGCTGAAGAGATGGGCGTGACCTTGCAGCGCGCCAGCTTTAGTCCCAATATCCGCGAGCGCCTTGACTATAGCTGCGCCGTCTTTGACGCGCAGGCGCGCATGATCGCGCAGGCGGCGCACATCCCGGTACACCTGGGCAGCATGCCGGCGTCGGTGGCCGCCGCCGTCGAGGAATTTGAAGAGTTTTACCCGGGCGATGTCATCGTATTGAACGATCCCTACCACGGCGGCACGCATTTACCGGATATCACCATGATCTCGCCTGTCTTCGCGGGCGGCGATCTCTGTTATTTCGTCGCCAGCCGGGCGCACCACGCCGATGTCGGTGGCATGTCGCCGGGATCGTTGCCTTTGAGCAGCGAGCTTTATCAAGAGGGCATCATTATCCCTCCGCTGAAACTGCGCTTGAGCGGCTGGACAAACGAGGGCGCCATGGCCTTGATCGTGGCCAATAGCCGCGACCCTCAAGAGCGGTTGGGCGACATCGAAGCGCAGCTTGCCTCGCACCGAATGGGAGAAAGCCGACTTAGTGAGTTGATGATCGATCATGACGTGGAAACCACCATCGAGCATGCAAACGCCCTGCTCGACTATTCGCGAAAAATGACCGAAGCGGTGATTAACGAGATACCTGACGGCACATATCGCTTCCGTGACGCGATGGAAGGCGATGGGCAGAACGAGTACGAAATACCAATCAACGTAGCGCTGACGGTTCAAGGCCGAGAGATGACGGTTGACTTCGCAGGCAGCGCGCCACAGGTTGCCGGCAATGTCAACGCCGTAACCGCTATCGTAGAGTCTGCGACCTGGTACTGCGTCCGCCTTTTGGCCAATGAAGATGTGCCGGTCAACCACGGCTGCTTCCAGCCGGTCAAAGTCATTACGCCGCCGGGCAGCGTCTTGAATCCGCGTTTCCCTGCCGCGGTCGTGGTGGGCAATACGGAAACAAGCCAGCGTGTGGTCGATACCGTGCTGGGCGCCTTGGCGCAGGCTTTGCCAGATGTCATTCCGGCGGCGTCACAAGGTACCATGAACAATTTCGCCGTCGGCGGTTTCAACGACGGCGCCCAATTTGTCTATTACGAGACAATTGGCGGCGGTCACGGTGGATCAAGCGCAGGCGCCGGCCTATCCGGGCGGCAGTGTCACATGACCAACACGCTGAATACGCCCGTCGAGGCGCTTGAGTACAGCTTGCCGATGCGCATTCGCCGTTGTGAATTTCGCGAAGGCAGCGGTGGGATGGGTCAACATCGTGGCGGGGACGGCATCGAACGCGAGTACGAGTTCCTGGCGCCGGCGCGGATCACCATCAGTTCCGAACGGCGACTGCGACCGCCGTACGGCAGCATGGGTGGCGCGCCGGGACAATGCGGTGTCAATACTATTGTGCGCGCGGGCAAGCCGGAGACTGTCGGCGGCAAATATACCACGCAGTTGGACGCTGGCGACCGGGTCATCATCGCGACGCCCGGCGGAGGTGGCTGGGGAGTCGCCGACTTGTAGCGACCGCCCGAAAACGAAAAGTCCCGTCTTCTATTGAGGACGGGACTTGGCAGTTCACCGATTTCGTCTAGTTGCTGACGCTACTCACCGTGACTGGAATCTGACGCGGCTTGACATGCTCGGCCTTGGCCACGGTGACATTAAGGACACCGTTGTCGAAGCCGGCTTCCACCGCATCACCGTTAACTGGCACCGGGAAACGCAGGCTGCGGCTGAACTTGCCGACACGCCGCTCGCGGACCAATACGCGCTGGTTTTCGTCATTGCTTTCGCTTGCGGTCTCGGCGCTGATTGTCAGCAGATCATCGTGAATGTTGACGCTGATATCATCAAGGCTGACACCTGGCAGATCGGCGCGGATGACGTAGTGCTCTTCGTTTTCCTCGATATCGACAGCGAGGCCGAAGCTGCGGTTGCCGAATTCGTTTGCCGTGCCAAGCAGCGGGCGATGGTCGCCAAAGATGTCGTCGATCAGACGAAAATAGGGGTTACGGGTTCTGATTAGCATCTTGATTTCTCCTTCTGTTGAAATCTGAGTTGTGCTTACTGACAACTACATCGTAAGCTATGAATATAGGAAAATTAAAAACACGGTATCGGAAACGCAATAGAGGATCGTAAAAAAAACGTTAGCGCCGATCCTGGAGGCAGATTCGCGCTGCCACGTTTCGCTTTTGACGCGTCAATGTTATGATTGCAACCATGATTTGCGCTTACGAGAACTGGAGGAGTTGATGCAGGCGGGCGTTGATATCGGCGGCACTTTTACGGACCTGGTCTTGAGCGACCGGGGTCGCCTGCGCATCCATAAACTACTCAGCACGCCACATAACCCCGCCCGATCCATGCTCGAGGGCCTGGAGGCAATAACACCCGGGGGGACGGCCGCCCTGACCCAGGTCGCGCATGGCTCTACCGTCGCGACGAATGCCATTCTGGAACGCAAAGGCGCGCGTTCCGCCTTGATCATTACTGCGGGATTCCGCGATGTCTTGTTCATCGGGCGCCAGGAACGCCCCGTGCTCTACGATCTGCACCCGACAATCCCGCCGCCATTGATTCCACGCGAGCGTTGCTATGAAGTGCCGGAACGGCTCGATTTTCGTGGCGACTTGCTGCAACCGCTGGATATGGACGCCCTGGATAAAGCGCTGGAACAGATTGAGCGTGACGGCGTCGATTCGATTGCCGTTTGCTTGCTATTCAGTTACGTCAATGACCGACACGAGCAGTTGATCAAGCAGCGGATTCTGGAGCGGGGAATCGTCAAAGACGAGTGGCAGATCGTTCTCTCGTCGCAAGTGCTGCCGGAATTCCGTGAATATGAACGCGCGAGCACAATCGCGCTCGAGGCCTACGTGCGCCCGGTCATGTCCGGTTATATCGGCCAGCTCGAAGCGGATTTGCCACGACGCACCTCTTTGCGGATCATGAAGTCGGACGGCGGCGTGATGCGCGCGAGCCGTGTGCGCCAGCAAGCCATCCATACGGCCTTAAGCGGACCGGCCGCCGGTGTCATGGGCGCCTTTTATGTAGCGAAGACAGCCGGTTTCGACAAGATTATCACCCTGGATATGGGCGGCACCTCCACCGATGTCGCTTTGATCGACGGTCAGCCGCAGCCACGACCGGAATCGTCCATCGACGATCTCCCCTTGCGCGTGCGTATGCTGGATATAGAGACGATTGGCGCGGGCGGCGGTTCGATCGCGCGGGTGGACGCCGGCGGCGCGTTGCGCGTCGGTCCGGAATCGGCCGGCGCCAAGCCCGGTCCCGTTATTTATGGCGCCGGCGGCGAAAATGTGACTCTCAGTGATGCCAATGCCATCCTCGGCAGGCTTGATGCTGATCATTTTCTCGGCGGCAAAATGCCGCTTGATCTCGGCGCTGGCATTGAAGCGATGGGCGCGCTGGCGCGTCAAGTCGGCTTCAGTACCATTGCCACAGCCAAAGGTGTGGTGGATATCGCCAACGTTAACATCGATCGTGCGATCCGCCGCGTTTCAATCGCGCGCGGGCACGACCCGCGTGATTTTACTCTGGTGGCATTCGGCGGCGCGGGACCGCTGCATGCCTGTGAAGCGGCTGAACGCCTCGATATTCCGCGTGTATTAATACCGCGTACGCCCGGTGTTATGTGCGCGTTGGGTCTGCTGATCGCCGATGTCGCGGTCGATTACAGCCAATCCGTGATGATGTTGGCGACACCCGAAAGCGTGGCCGGTCTGGAAGCGATACAACTGGCACTGCTCAAGCAGGCGCGGACAGAATTGCAGCGCGAAGAAATCAACGAGCAAGACATGCGCTTTGCCGTCTCCATTGATATGCGCTATCTGGGGCAAGCCTACGAGTTGAACTTGCCATTCTCGGCGTCGCTGGTTGAAGACTTCCACGATTTGCACGAAGCAACGTATGGTCATGCCCTGCGCACGCGCAAGGTCGAAATCGTAAATTTACGCGTGCAAGGGACTGGCATCGTCGAAAAACCGGAGATCGAATACCAGGAATTGCGAGCCAATGTCGCGCTGCCTTTCGCGCAAAAAGAGTCGCCTTTGGGAGCCATGATCAAGCTATTTCACCGCGTAGCACTGAATGCCGGCGACACATTTACAGGCGAGGCCTTGATCTTTCAAATGGACAGCACTACGTATGTGCCGTCGAGCTGGCAAGCGGCGGTCGATGGTTACATGAACATCGTAATGCAGCGCGGCTGAAACGCTAATCGATCGCGACCTGCGCCTCGATTTCGACCGACATGTTAAAGGGCAGCGCTGCCATGCCGACTGCTGAGCGAGTATGGGCGCCGCGCTCGGCGCCATAAAGCGCCAAGATCATATCGGAAAAGCCGTTGATCACGGCGGGCTGTTGTGCGAAGTCCGGCGCGCAATTGACCATGCCGTGTACGCGTAACCAAGCGCTGATACGATCCAGGTCGCCCAGTTCGCGCTTGAGACTGCCGAGCATGGATAAGGCCACCAGGCTAGCTGCCGCATATCCCTGTTCAACGGACAATTCGACGCCGAGCTTGCCAAAGGGACCGGCTATTGAGCCATCCTCGTTCTGGGGTCCGTGACCGGAGATGTAAGCGTTTCCATCGCGGACCCGGACAAAGGAAAATGGCAACTTGACACTCGGCGGCACCTTGATCGGCGGTGGCAATTGCAAACCCAACTTCTCGAGTTGCTTTTCAATCTGCATATGTCGTACTCCCCTCCTTTACACGTAACCAAGTTAACACATCGCGCAAGCCAGCGCACGGTGAGACCAATTGACAGGTCCGCGAGCACGGCGTCGCCCGGCATCCATCAGGCAGGGGCCCAGGTTATCGGCTACAATGACCATCAAGCCAATTAGTCGAGCCAAATAACCTTAGCCATGGGCGGCGAAAACGACCTGCTACGCGCTATCGAACTCATGAAGACCGGCGACCTGCAACCGGCAGTCGCGCTGCTTCAGCAGGCGGTTGATGACACCGATCTCGACGAACACGGGTGCGCAGTCGCTTGTATTTGGCTTGCGGAAACACAAGATGATGTCGCGTTCAAGATTGGCTGTCTGAGGCAAGCGCTACGACACGAGCCCGGGAATCCGCAGATTCAGCAAAAACTCGATCAATTGCATGCCATGCGCATGCAGCGACACACAGGGACACAGGAGCCAACATCCGCCCCGCCCAGTGTTCGCTTGGCAAAAGCGCCCCTGGTTTTGGGCATTGACGGCGGCGCCAACGGAAGGGGCAGCGGCATCTTTGTCAATCGCGAGGGATTGGTCGCCACGACCGCCACCGTCGTGGGGAGTACACTGGCAGTTTCTATCGGATGCGGCGACTCGCAGGCAATTGCGGGTCAGGTGATCCGCCGTTATCCAGAGAGCGACCTGGCCCTGATTCAATCACCCGTCTCGCTGGAAAGTCTGGAGGCGCTGGAAAGGTTGCCAGCCGTCATCGCAAGCGAAGCGGTCACCGCCGTGGCTCATAGTGGAACCAAGATACGCGGAACGGTACAAGATGTGGCAGCTGGCGCGCGTCAAGGATGGCTGCGAACAGACATCTTGGATGCCATGACGCCGGACGCCGGCGGAAACCCGCTTTACGACAGCCGTGGACATGTCCTTGGCTTATTGACACGAAACACCGATCACGCCACTGGTATGGCCTGGGCGATCAGCCTGTCGCATATTCTGACCCTGGCGGAGCAAAATTTGCAGGAATGCCGCTTGTTGCCAAATTCCGCAACCTGTGGCTCTTGCGGATGCCTCACCCACGCGCAGCATTACGGTGGCCGCTATTGCGAAACCTGCGGCGCGCGACTGTCGCCCACGGGTGTCCCCATGATGGATCCACCGGATTTCGAGCGCCTGGCGCAGATCTACGGTGAAAACCAGAGCCGGCCCTGCCCGCATTGTGCAGCCCACGCCGGCTATTACGCGGGCCTGTGCTTGCGCTGCTCCCATGAACTGGCGAGCGGACCGGTCACCCCATGAGGCAGAAGTAGAAAAATGGGACGTCTATTTGGCCGCGGCGCGCAAGACAACGACGAGACGGACGATCCGCTCGATTTCTCGGCGCGCGCGGTGGAAAACATTTTGGCGCATATCGGCGTTGATGCGGCAGCGGCGCGCATCGATGTCGACAGCGGCTATGGCTGGAACTTCCTGCGCGGTTCGGCTTTGATCGAGATTTATCTGACGCCGGAGGAGCGCGGCTATCTGCAAGTATTAGCGCCGATCATGCACCTGCCGCCGAGCAATCTGCTGCCGCTGTACCGGCGGCTGTTGGAACTCAATCTGGAGCTGACCAATGCCGCGCTGGGCGTGCACGAGGACCTGGTCTATTTGTATCACGAGCGGCTGCTGGAGGGACTGGATGCGAGTGAGACGGATGTGATCATTCGGCGGCTGGCGCGGGTCGCGGACGAGTTGGATGATGCGCTGGTGGAGGAGTTTGGGGGGCGGCTTTATGGGCAGGGGTGACCAGAATAGTTTGACAATGGCCTCTGACTAATCTTTACTGTTTTCTTGAGGATAGCACTCGTCGTAAACGAATTTGACGACTTTTTTTGCATCCTTGTAGTAGTCTTCAAGATCAATTAGGGAAAGATTAGGAGCATCGCCACCGTGGGTAATTTCATTCCGATTCGTCAACAAATTGTCCAACGAAACTTTAAGATCGGGACCAATTAACTCTCTCAAACGGCTTCTCCAAGCTGTGCTAAATTGTTTTACAAGACCAAGAATCTCGCCACGATCCAAAGCCCGAGCACGACGCAGTCTGTTTTCAGCGAAGTCAATAATCTGTCTACTTTCTGTTTGGGACTCCACATATTCCAGCAGTATGCTCTTTACCGAAGACTCTAGATAGCCCGAAGTACGGATACAGAGATACCATACAAACTGTGCTTTCAGTTCATCATCAATTTCATCGTTTTTCTGTAAATCACTAGCCTGTTGAAAAAGATGCCCAAGTCTTTCTTCCTTGCGGCTGATCTCCAGATGCATCATTCTCTCACTCCGCGTCGGCGAATGCCTCAGTGGCCATCTTAATGCGGCGGCGAACCCTTTCAGGTGCTGAAGTTGTGTCGGCTATCAAATCCCCAAACTCTGCATTGTTGCGCAATTCCTCATAGCTCCTCGATAATTCAGAGTCTATTGGACCCTGTTCGAGACGCCGTGCAATTCCAATCATGAGTGAGTCACAGAGCGCAGCATTTATGGCACGTGTAGGATAGAACGCCTTAGAACCTATCTTCGCCAAGATTGTCTCAACGGTTGCTTCAAACAGTGGCTGAATCCGTTCAGAAGCATATTTCTCCAAATTCAGATTCTCCCTCATAAAATCGTTGAGGAACCGTTTCATTGGTGACTTGTAGTCACTGCCTTGGAAATAAAGCGCAAGGAACCGAAGAATCAATTCTTCATCTCGCTTGCGAGAGTGCTTCTTGCCGAACAGCTCTCGCCAAGCGCTGCTGTTGTTTAGTTTCAATAGAAGATCATTGAAATATCCTTGATATATCGCAACTCTAATCTCCTGCGAGGACAGTGGTTTTACATTTGTGTTTAATCTCTCGAAAATCGAGTATTTGCTTGATCCTTTATCGTCTGGCTTGTCTTGTCTTATTACAGTTGCGTGAATAATCGTGTTGTCAAGTCGTCTTCTGTCTGATCCCCTGAGTTCGCAATAAGTGAGACCTTCAAATTCTGATGTCGAATCTAAGCGTACGAGACGAAACGGTTTTTCGTTTACGCTACCGGCGTAATAGGCTTGAAGCGTTCTTACTCGTTGCTGTCCATCTATCACCTGGTAACGATCATCATCCATCCGGTAAAGGAAAATACCCGGAACAGGCAAGCCTAATAGAAGCGACTCTATGAAACGAGACATTAGCGCGGCGCTCCAAACAAAACCTCGTTGGAATCCAGGAATTAGAATCTCTTCATCGTTCAGCCGTCTTACAAGGCCCGCCACATCATAATCTATGCCGTAGCTAGTTATAGAATATCGTGGTATTGCTAGAGTCTGATCATCAACGTCATCTTCAATAACGACATCAATTCTGTCTTCATCTACGTAGCTCAATGCTTTGTCTGTAATCATCGTCTATTAAACCTCGATACGAGTCCTGCGCGTGTAAGTATTATACCAGTCATGTACGCCACATGTAGATGCTACCTCTTTTAAAACTGGAATCTACCACTCCACCCTGTTCAAAACCCACTTGACAATCTCACTCCAGCCGCCGCCCTCCTGCACATCCCACATGTGCATCAACATGGCGCGGTGCTGACCGAAAGTTGGTAACTGCGTCACCCAGAAGTCGTCAATATGATGCTCGCTCACGTAGCCAGACATGAAGGCGTCGCGGAACTTGCGGCGTCGCTCATGCGGCTGATCCGAAAGTTCCATCAATGCCCGCGAAATATCGGCGATGTACCAGTGATAATTCGGTTCGTCGAAGTCGATGGCGCGCGCGGTTGTCCCGTCCCAGATGACGTTGCCCGGCCGATAGTCGCCGTGGATAAGGCCGTAGTCCTGGCTTGGCAGGCTGTTCATGAAATCTGTTAATTCGGCGTAAATGCGCTGCATTTGGGCGGATGCTTCGCGGGCGGTTGGCTCGATATTGCGCCAAAATCGCTGCACGCTGGGAAACTGGTAGTCGATTGCCGGGTCCGGCTGATAACGGCGGGAGGCGGCGTGCAGCTTGCCCAGCGAACGCCCCCAGGCTTCAAAGACGGAAAGATCGAGCATGTGCTTTTGCATCTCGTCGCCCGGCGCTTCTTTCTGCGCAGCCGCGTAGAAGCCGTCCGCAAGAAGCTCGATATACTCGCCAGTCACGGACGGAACGGGTTCAGCGACAGGCGCGCGCTCCCGGGCGAGGTGACGCAGGAAGTGCATCACCTGCTGGGCTTCGGGAAGTGTATGCAAGACCGTGTGGCAGATGCGAAGGTAGACGCCCTGTCCAGCGGATTTGAAGCGGAAGACGATATTGTAGTCCTGGCTGATCCAGCGCAAAGATGCGGGATCGCCGCTCCAGAGCTCACGCACCAGACCAGGGACGATACGATGATCGAAGCTGTCGCGTTTGATCTGCCAGTCAGTTGGCATGTTGACCTCTGTCTTCCGAACCAACACAAAAGGACATAAGCGAACTCGCGCCTTGCGCCGGAATCTGTGATAGGGATTTCGTGAATCTGAGGAGGCTAAACCAACAGGTACTCTTCTTGGCTGCAGACGCGCAAGGTGCCCGCCAGTTCGTGGCCGAGAAAATGGGTTTGTCCGTCGACCAGCAATTGTAGCGGTCCTTTGAAGGGGGCGCGCATCACCAGACGAAATCTCTTGCCCGGCTCGATCTGCAATTCGCTGAAGTACCTGAGTTTGTGCGCGTCGTGCGTGTGGACTCTGCTGACCACGTAATCGCGACTAACCTCGACCTGCGAGAGCGGATAGTCGATGACGATGGGCATGGCGCCATCTGCGCTGGGGATAGGTTCACCATGCGGACAGCGCTTGGGGTAGCCACTCATTTCGTCCATCTTGTCGACCAGGATGTCGCTGACAACCAGGCCCAGATCGTCGGCATCGTCATGCACCTCGTGCCAGCCAAAACCCATGACATCCACCAGGAAGCGTTCCACCAGACGGTGACGCCGAATGTTAGCGAGCGCTTCCCGCTCACCCGCTTCTGTGAGCCGAATGCCGCGATATGGTTCGTGATTCAGGAAACCCGCGTGTTTGAGGCGCTGAACCATTCTTGTGACGGCGGGAGCAGAGACGTTCAGTTCGTCAGCTAACGCAGAGGTAGATACAAAGGGGCTTTCCGGCTGATAGCATGCGATGCGATACGCTTCGGCCAGGTATTCCTGCATGGATTCGGTCGCGGTCATTCTTGCCTCTATCTACGGCCGCAACGAGACGATTTCTCGCCTCAACTATAAACGGGAAACTCAAAATTTCGCGAGCGTTAAATCATTGTTTAGCCGACGTTAAGTAAGATTGTAATACAGAACTCTGGCCTGTCAACTGCATTCGTCGCCAGGATTCCAAGTGATACCCGACAAAGTGGATTACGGCTCAAAGCCGAGCTTCTGCAATAGACGATCCAACTGCCCCAGCAGATTGGCCTCCGACGCGTCGTTGAGTAGCGTAAAATCGGCGATGGCGATGGGACCGCCTTTTTCCAGCGTTTCGATCTCCCGCAGGTCGCGTTCGCTGGCCTCAGCGGGCGTCAATGGACGGATAGGACGCGTTGCCAGCCGCTGGTAACGCAAGCGACGCGGCGCAACGATCGCCAGAAGAATAATCGGCGCGCCCAGATGTTGGCGCAGAAAGGTGTACTCGCTGAAGCTGTAAAGGCCATCAATAACGACATGATGATGATCTGCCAGCGCCGCTTTCAGCTGGGGCAGGGACAGATTCGCCATGGCAGACATGCCGTGTCGCGCGCGCAATTCCTCGCGGACGATGCGTTCGTTGGCGGCATTGATCTCCCAACCCCGGCGCCGCACCTCATCGACGACGACAGCGCCAAAGCGCAAGGTGTAGAATCCACTGTCATTCAAGTGTTGAGCGCATAGGGTTTTGCCTGCGCCGGGCATGCCTACCAGCGCCAAAGCGCCGCGCCGAATGCCTTCAGAATTCACGTGACTCCTAACGATGCCGTCGACTAACTTTTACGAGCAGATTGTAGCTTGAGACAAGGCATAAATGTACTATAGAAACATTTAATGAAACCAGTTCCCTTGACAGCCGAGAATGAAGAATCGACCGCGGTCAACGTGTAAAAGTGAACAGGACCATTTGGGAGAGAGTCTAATGACCGTTTGCCACAGCTGTGAACGAATCATCGTGCGCGACAGAGGTGAAGCGCCGCCCTGGGATAGCATCTATCGCAGTGACTATTGGGATCTGGTTCATGCCTATAATACGTCGTGGCTGGGCTGGCTCGTCCTTGTTTTGCGTCGCCATACCGAAGCCATTGCCGACTTGACGCCGGGCGAAGCGGAAGAGCTGGGTGTCCTGCTTCAGCAGGTATCAAAAGCGCTAAAGAAACAGACCGGTTGCAGCAAGACTTATGTCATGCAATTCGCCGAGTCGGCGAGTCACCCGCACGTGCATTTTCATGTTGTGCCGCGCCTGCCCGGCCAAGCGCCGGAAGACATCAGCTATAAGGTTCTGCGTCATCTTGGTGTACCCTTGGACGAGCAGCGCAGCGAGAGCGAATTGAATACTTTTGTTGAAGGGGTGCGTAGACACCTAGACGAGTCACGAGCATGAATACGGCTAAACGCGTGATTTGGCGCTGCGGAGCGCGATGATCGAACGCGAACAGTCCTTCCAGAATGTCAACGGCATCACGATATTTTATCGTGAATGGTTGCCGAACGCGGGACGCGCTCTAGGCATCGTGCTGATCGTACACGGACTGGGGGAGCACAGCGGTCGCTATCGTCATGTCGCCGAAGCCTTGACCGAGGTCGGATTCGTCTGTTTCGGCATTGATCAGCTTGGGCATGGCAAGAGCGGCGGCACCCGCGTTTTCATCCCCGATTTGCGACTGGCAGTGGACGATTTGCGCCACCTCTTTGACATTGTTGCCCATCTGCACCCGCAACTGCCGGTTTTTCTTTTTGGGCACAGTATGGGCTCGCTGACCGGACTGGAATTTGCCCTGCTCTATACCGGTCGTTTGAGTGGAATCGCTCTCAGCGGTACCGCCATCAATGCTGAAGAAATGCGGCCAGCCTGGCTGATGAAGCTCTGCCTATTGGCCGCCCCTTATATACCGAAAATTCGACTTTCCCCGCCGGGATCGCCGCGCGTCCTCACCCACGACGACGAGATCCTAAGAGAATGGTGGGAGGACCCCCTGATCGACAAAGGCATGTGGCGCGTTGGGACCTCCGCGGCGCTGCTGTTGGCATCGCGTCGGATCCGCCAACAGGCGCATCAACTGACTTTGCCTATCCTCGCCTTGCATGGTTCCGATGACCACCTTGTGCCAGCATCCGGCGCATTTTATCTGGAGAAGCAGTCGTCCTCGGCCGATGTCACCGTCAAGATATATGAGGGCATGCGACATGAATTGGTCAACGAAACCTGTCGTGATGAGGTCATCTGTGCGCTGACTCACTGGATACTCGACCGGGCCAGGGCTTTCGTTTGCGCGCAATAGGTCGTTTTGGCATCTTTGTAATGTGATGGGGTGCCACTAGAACTGTGTTGCCCGCCGTAGCCCCCAACAATCTGGCGCCGATTATGCGCAAGCCTAGAGGATGTCCATGCCGGTCAAGCTGCATGTGAATGAAGTATCGCTAAGTTTCGGTGGTATCACGGCGTTGCAAGATGTCGATTTCAAAGTCGAGGCCGGGGAGATTTTCGCCGTCATCGGTCCCAACGGCGCGGGCAAAACGAGCCTAATCAACAGCATCAACGGCTTCTATGCACCGCAGAATGGCACGATCCTGTTTGAAGGCCGGGACATAACGCATATGCCGCCCTACAAGCGCGCTGCGCTGGGCATTTCCCGCACATTTCAAAACATTGCCTTATATACCAATGCCACGGTGTTGGATAACTTGATGGCGGCGCGTCATAACCATATGAAATCCAATATGCTGACGGGAGCCTTGTTTTGGGGGCCGGCGCAGCGAGAAGAAATCATTCATCGAAGGCGGGTTGAGGAGATCATCGATTTTCTGGAACTGGAAAATATCCGAAAGTCGATCGTTGGTACCCTGAGTTACGGCCTGCGCAAACGGGATGAGCTGGGTCGCGCGCTGGCGCTGGAGCCGTCGCTCCTGTTGCTGGATGAACCGATGGCGGGTATGAATATTGAGTAAAAGGAAGATGTGGCGCGCTATATCCTCGATATCCATGAATTGCAGGGCACAACGATCATGTTGATCGAACATGATATCGGTCTGGTGATGGATATCTCGCAGCACATCGCCGTGATCGATTTTGGTGTCAAAATCGGTGAAGGCACGCCAACCGAAATCAGCCAGAATGAAGCGGTAATTGCGGCTTACCTGGGCGAAGGGGAGCATTAGCTATGGCGGTCGCCAACGCCGGAGGAAGCATACCCTTTCGCGACGCAGGACCGGGCAAGATCTATTCCTCGCGACTGAAAAGCGAGATTCGGCCTATCTTGCCCGAGGCAGATACACTTTCCAAGAACTTCCTGCTGCGTGTGAACGAACTTGGGGACAAGGTCGCGCAGCGCAAGAAGCGCTTTGGCATTTGGCAAGAGTACACCTGGAATGAAATCTACAGCCATGTTGTCAACTTCGGCATGGGCTTGATCAAACTTGGATTGCAACGTGGCGACACGCTGGTCATCATTGGCGAGAACGATCCGCAGATGTATTGGTCACAAATTGCCGCTCATGCCTTGCACTGCAAGACATGCTGCGTGTTCAGCGATGCCAGCCCGCAAGATATCCTCTACGTTATCAATTCCACGGACGCCACTTTTGTCTGCGCGCGCGATCAGGAATAGGTCGACAAACTACTGGAAATACGAGAAACGATTCCGCAGATTCTCAAGGTCGTATATTGGGAAGACCGCGGCATGTGGGCCTATACGGATGAGTGGCTTGCCAGTTACCCGAGCATTCAGGCGATTGGCGCTGACTTCCGACAGCAAGAGCCGGGCATGTTTGACACTCTGGCGCGCTCTACGTGCACAATGGACACCATCATGTTGAGCATGACCTCCGGCACGACCAGCCTGCCCAAATTCGCCGAGGTGACGCACTATCAGCTTGTTTATGGGCATGCCCTGAATTATGACTACGTCGACAGCAGGCAATCGGATAATTGGCTGTCCTTTAGCCCCATGGCCTGGCTCGCCGAGCAAGCCTTCGGTTTCACGTCGCATCTGATCGCCGGCGTCCAGGTCAACTTTCCCGAAGGGCCGGAAACGGTACCCACCGACATACGCGAGATCGCGCCGGCGGGATTGCTTTTCCCCAGTCGCGTCTGGGAAAACCTGGCGCGCGTTTTGCAATTCCGCATCCACGACAGCACGCTGCTAAACCGCTTGATGTATCGGGCATTTATGCCGATCGCCTATCGCGCTATTGATCACGAAGATGCCAAGCTTTCGATCCCGCCGCATTTGCGCCTTCTGCGTTGGTTGGGCGAATACGCCATCTTTGAGCCATTGCGCGACAAACTCGGTTTGACGCGCGCCCGCAATGTGCTGACGGCCGGCGCCATGCTCACCAGCGACATCATCCGTTTCTTCCGCGCCATCGGCATCGAACTCCGTCAGTTTTACGGCTCGACCGAAACCTTCGGCACCGTTCACTTGCGCGGTGATGTGCGCTTCGAGACCGTTGGTGTCATCGTGACCGGTGTTGAGATTAAAATCGCGGAGAACCAGGAAATCCTGATACGTACCAAGGCCCGCTTCAAGGGCTATTACAAGCAGCCGGAAAAGACTGGCGAGGCACTGGATAAAGAAGGTTGGTATCACACCGGGGACGCCGGACACATGGACGAGAAGACCGGTCATCTCATCTATCTTGAACGCGTGAATGATTTGATTGAATTGTCGACCGGCGAAAGGTTCAGCCCGCAATATATCGAGGGTCGTGTCAAATTCAGTCCCTATGTGCAAGATATGATGACCATCGGCGGGGCGGAAATGGATTTCGTCTCTGCGATCATCGTGATCGATTTTCAGAATGTGTCGCGCTGGGCTGAAAAACGTGGCATCGCCTTCACGACATACGTCGATCTGTCTCAGCGGCCGGAAGTCCACGAGATCATCCGAGGCGAGCTGCGGCAGGTCAATGAGTCGCTGCCCTCATATTCACAAGTGAGGCGCTTTGTGATCCTGCACAAGGAGTTCGACGCCGACGAAGCCGAGTTAACACGAACGCGCAAGCTGCGGCGGGGCGCCCTGCAAGAAAAGTACCATGATTTGCTTGAAGCCATTTATGGCGACAGGCGTCAGGTGCGCGTGCGCGCGGAAGTAAAATATCGCGACGGGCGCACGGGCATCGTCGAGACAGAATTACACGTTGCTGATGTTTAAGTTGGCCAGATCATCAGAAACCGACTTTACGAAAAGGCAAACCCGGTTGGAAGAATTTTTCAATCGCTACAAGAAAGAACTGACCTGGCTATTCTATGTAATGGCGACCGTGATTGTTCTGTTATTTTTGCGCGAACAGCTCGCGGACAAAAAAGCTTCTCGTATCGTACAGACCCTGATTTCCGGGATCCTTGTCGGGGGAATCTACGGATTGGTAGCGCTGGGAATCGTTGTTATCAACAAAGCGTCCGGCGTCTTTAATTTCGCGCACGGCTGGATGATGGTCATAGGCGGCATGATTTTTTGGAGCTTTTTCACCGTGGCCGAGATTTCGCTGGCGGGCGCGGCGCTGCTGGCTACAGCGACGATGGTCATGATCATGACAACTGTCAGCGTACGAAGCTTGCTCGAGCCGCGCAATCTGCTGCTCGCGGCAGGCGGCATCCTGGCCTTTACGCTATTGATGACTATCGGCGGCATCGAGATGAAATGGCTGCATGCGATTGTGGGCGCCTTCGCCGGCGCCGTCTTGACCGGCCTTTCAGTTGAGCGCTTCACCATTTGACCCTTGATCGGGCAGCCGCTTTTTACCGCCGTGTTGATGACTTTGGCTATTGCGGAAGTCCTGCACGGCGTAACGCAGATCGGCTGGGGCACGGTCGAACTGAACCTGCCGGTGTTTGTTAATCCGGAGACCAATCGGCGATTCAGCGTCATTCGCCTGGATAGCCTAAAGGACATGCTTGGAGGTGTGGCGATCATTAGGGTCGAGCTGGTTATCGCTTTCGTCTTGGCGATCGTCGCCTTTGCCGGGTTCATCCTTTTCTTCCGCTATACAAGTGTTGGGTTGGCGATGCGCGCCACATCGGAAAATCAGCAGTTGGCGCAATCGGTCGGTTTGCGTGTGCGCGTGATACTGGCGATCACCTGGGCGGTAGCGGCTTTTCTGGCGAGCATTGCTGGTGTATTGCAAGGCGGCGCCGTTGGTTTGTCACTGAATATCAGCTTTGTCGCGCTGCGTGTTTTTCCGGCGGTACTTCTAGGTGGCCTGGAATCGATTGGCGGCGCTTTTCTCGGTGGGATAATTATCGGCATCGTAGAGCAGTTTGGCACTTTCCTGAATTCGTCGCAACAGGTCGGCACGGACCTGGCGCCTTATGTGGTGCTGATGCTGGTGCTGGTTATCCGGCCGGACGGACTCTTCGGAGAAAAACGCATAGAGCGCATTTAGAATACGCTCAAGTTGCGGCAGGAGCGGCAATGGCGAACATTAACCGGGCAGGTGTCTTTGATACGACATATGAAGAAGATATGTCGGTCGACCGTACAGCGCGCGACAAACTGTGGAAAAATCTGGCGTTTGTCGCCTTGCTGCTGGCGCCTATGTTATCGGTATCCGGTCCACTGGAACTGGGGCTGATCAGCGATCAGTACGTCGGTCTGATCGCGCGTATCGCTATCTTTGTCATCGCCGTTCAAGGCTTGAATATCCTGGTCGGTTACACTGGGCAAATGTCGCTCGGTCATGCCGCGTTTATGGCGATCGGCGCCTACGGCTCGGCGATAATGGCGCGAGAGCTTGGCTTCACATTTTGGACTGCCCTGCCAGTCAGCGCTTTGTTGACCGGTGTGATCGGTCTGCTTTTCGGATTGCCCTCATTGCGCGTCAAGGGCTTTTATCTGGCGATGGCGACCCTGGCAGCCCAGTTTATCATCCCCTGGGTGCTGCGTTATCCCTTGGCGGGCATCACCGGTGGCACGCGCCCATTGAGTGTACCGGCGCCCTTGATCGGACCCTTCAATAATTATGCCGACGACCTGATTGACGATAAGACTCCCTTGGTATTTCAAGCGGGAGATCCTTATATCGTGGACATAATCTCCCTTGAGCTCACCCTGGTCGATGGCGCCCACCCTGTCATCGAACTGCGCAATCCCATCGGAGACATTGTGCCGGCCGGCGATTTTAATATGACCGTGTTCAGGGACGCCGAAGGCAAGATGACAGGATTCTCGTATGTTGCGACCAAGGCGGGCCAGTACGGCATCACCGTGACGGCAGAGGGTGGAACGGCCTTTGCCGCGGCGGTGAGGCGTGGCAAGGCACTCAACTTCGCCACCAATACGGCTATGTATTATATCATCGTGCCGCTTTCGGTATTGTTGATGTTGTTGGCGCGTAACATCGCGCGAACGCGTACCGGGCGCGCTTTCATCTCTATAGGGGACAACGACCTGGCTGCGGAATTGCTGGGCATCAATGTCTTTGGCTACAAATTGCGCGCTTTTTTCTTGAGCGCCGTCTACGTGGGCATCGCCGGCTGTCTGCTGGCCTACGAGCGCAATAGCTTGGCCTTGGATATGTTCCGGCTGGATGTCTCGATCGAAATGCTGGCGATGTTGATTATCGGCGGCGCGGGCTATCCACTCGGCGCATTGTTCGGTGTTACCTTCATCCGCGTCTTTCAGGAAGCTGCCATTCCCTCGCTGCGGCCGTGGCTGCTGGATATCCTGCCAGATTTGTTCCCCTTTATCGAGGTTGTTAACATCACCAGCGCCATCAACCCGGTGCTCTTTGGAGGTGCGTTGATCGTGTTCCTTGTGTTGGAACCGCGCGGCATCGCTCACCGCTGGGAGGTGTTGAAGGTTGCCTGGAAGATTAGGCCTTATGCCTATTAGCCCAATTTAATCGCGTGTCGCCGTCAGTTGTACGGTGACTTTGGCGTTGCGAACGTCAGCGCCCCTAACAGTCTGGTAGCTCATTTTCGCCAGAGTTTGATTTGGCATAAGCTAATAGTTACGTGAGAATTGAATTTATTCCGCGGATTAGCTTATAAATCCCACAGGAAAGCAGTTGAAAACTCATGAAGAGAATCTGTATTTTGTTGGTTCTGTTGGTCATGGTGTCGATCACCGCTGCCCCGATCATGGCGCAAGACATGATGGATTACCCGAGCGAGCTCAGCGAATGCGAGGTCGATCTGACCGGCGAAACGCTGACGATCTTTCATTTCGGTGACCTGAGCGGAGCTTTCGCATTCATAACCCAACTTATTGTTTCTGCGGTCACGGATGCGGTCAATCATTGGAACGGCCGTGGCGGCGTTTGCGGAGCGATGCTGCAGCAAGTATATGACGATACAGGCGGCAACTTGGAAGCGACACAAAGCGCCTACGATCGCTTCACAAGCGAATTTGCCGACGAGCTGGACTTGCTCTTGCTCTACAGTTCTTCTGATGGCGAGCTACTGCGGGAGCAATTGGCGGAAGACGAAATCGTCTCCATTATTTCTGCCGGCTCAATCGAGAGCTTGTATGGCGAAGACGGCATGACGCCAGGCTGGCTTTACGCCAGCAACCCGCTCTATATCAACCAGTTCGGCTTCTTCTGCGAATTCGTGGCCGCCAACCCGGATTCTTTCCCCGATCCCGTAATTGGCTTTGTTACCTGGCCGGGCGCATTTGGCTTGGCAGGCACAGAACCGGCAGCCGACGAACATTGCGGCAACATAGGCGTGGAAGTCCTCGACGAGCCACAGATTTTCTTGCCCACAGATTCGGACATTCTGACACAGGTGCAGAACGCCGTGGACGGGGGCGCGACGATCCTCTACACCAATTCGCTGGCGACGGGTCCCGCCTTGATCGCGGGCACGCTGGTCGACCTGGGCCTGGAAAACGATGTTGCACTGGCAGGCGTGAATTGGGTGATGGATACCAGTGTTGGCATCCTCGGACAACGAGTCTTGAAGCCCAATGGATTGCCTTCTGTGGAAGGCATGTACGGTTCGATGCCCTTCCTGTGGTGGACGGAAGTCAGCAATCCCGGCATTCAGTTTGTCACGAAGCAGTTCGCAGCTAACGAACGCGGCCCGGCCGAGCAGAACATCGCTTATCTGGTCTCCTGGGGCGCCGTTGATACGATCATCGAAACCACCATCCGGACGGTAAACGCCGTCGGCAGTCTGGAGGCGGTCACGGGGACCGATATACGCGCTACTGTCGACAGCATGGAATACTCGATTCTGGGCGGACTGATGAATCACAGTTTCGCAGAAGGCATGCGTGACGCAACGCTAAACCGCATTGCTCGCCTGGCATATGCCAATGCAAGCATGACCGGTCCAGCGAGCGGTCCAGACGATGCCTTACTGGTTCCGGACGGCGCCGGTGGACAGCTTTTCATACCGATTGTGATTCCTTTGACCGACTTCATGCCAGTGCCGCAATTGCGCGGACAGTAGAGATTCAAGCATAGACGCTCACGAGTGAGGGCCGGCTTCCGGCCCTCACTCGATTTGTGACGCACACCTTGGGGTGGTCCAAAATTGGAATGTCTTGGTCGAGGATGCCGATGGCTGTTGCTGAAAAAAGCAGAGAACTAACCACGACGCGTACCTTGTCGGTCACCAACGTCGAGGTAGTTTATAACAGCGTGATCCTGGTGCTGCGTGGCATCACGCTGGAAGTCGCGCCGGGGGCGGTTGTATCACTATTGGGACCAAACGGCGCGGGAAAATCCACAACGCTTAAAGCCGTTAGCGGTCTGCTGAAGGCGGAACTTGGCGAGGTCACACGAGGTCAAATCCTCTGGGGTGATGAACGCCTGGATGTTCTTTCTGCGGAAGACGTCGTGCGCATGGGGCTGGTGCAAGTGATCGAGGGTCGCCTGCTCTTCCGTCACCTGACAGTGGAAGAGAATTTGCGCGTTGGCGGCATGGTCTATCAAGGCGGACGCGTTATCCGCGATGATCTGGAGCGGGTTTACCATTATTTTCCACGCTTGCGCGATCTGTCAAAGCGGGTCAGCGGATATCTGTCCGGTGGCGAAGGTCAAATGCTGGTGATCGGCAGAGCGATGATGGCGCACCCGCAGATCTTGATGCTGGATGAACCGTCACTGGGTTTGGCGCCGTTGCTGGTACACGAGATCTTTGAAATCATCCACGAGATCAACCGGCAAGAGGGTATGTCGGTCTTGATCGTTGAGCAGAACGCGCGCGCCGCCCTTGAATTGGCGGATTACGCGTATGTTATGGAGAATGGCCGTATCGTGTTGGATGGTCCGGCCGAGCAACTGCGCGAAAACGAAGATATCAAAGAATTTTACCTGGGCTTGAACCAGTCGGGTGGGCGCAAAAACTACCGCGACGTCAAGCATTACAAGCGCCGCAAGCGCTGGCTAGGATAGTCTTCGCTTGTCGGCTCTGGCAATCCGATCGCCAACCGTGACCCTTTCAATACCTGATACCGGAGACAGACTTTGAGAGACCTCAACCAACAGATTCAAGATCTCGTCCGGCATGGCTATGAACAATCGCCGGCGATCCGCCAATTGATGGACGACGCCGGTGTCTCGCCCTCGGATATTCGTGGCGCGGATGATTTAGCGATGATCCCGGTACTCAGCAAAGACTCGTTAGTGGAGATTCATCAAGCGAATCCGCCATTTGGCGGCTTCCTCACCATCGACCCATATGACCTGCCCCGTATCTACATTTCTCCCGGTCCGATTTACGACCCGCAGCCGCGACCCGAAGATCCGGAATCTCAGTTGGCGCCCTTCAAGACCATAGGCATCGGCCGCGGCGATCGCGTGCTTAACACCTTCATGTATCACTTGACGCCGGCAGGGATATTGTTGGACGAGGCGATTCGAGCCTGCGGCGCCACGGTGATCCCCACAGGACCGGGCAATACCGAATTACAGATCATGATGATGATGACCCTGAAGGCGACGGGATTTGTTGGCCAGCCGAGCTATCTCATGACGATTCTGGACAAAGCGGCAGAAATGAGCATCGGCGCCGACGCCATGCCGATTAAGAAGGCGCTTTTTTCAGCAGAACCCTACACGCCAAGCCAGCGCGAGCGCTTCGAAAACGAATATGGCATGAAGACTACCTCGGCTTATGGCACAGCCGACTTGGGATTCATCGGCTATACACGCGAAGGCGTGCCGGGATTCTGCATCATGCCGGACATTTACTTGCAGATCTGCGATCCGGAAACGGGCGCCTTGCTCCCCGGGGGCGAAACGGGCGAAATCGTCGCGACGACGTTCAACAAGGCGTATCCCTTGATTCGGTTCGGTACGGGCGATTTGGGCGCTCTATCGCCGGGGTCGGCATGCGACGGGCAACAGTTGCTGGGCCTGTTCGGGCGCAGCGGAGACGCGATCAAAGTTCGTGGCATGTTCCTCCACCCGAGCCAGCTGCAATACGTGGTGATGCAGTTCCCCGAAATCAGGGATCTGCAAGTTGTGATCACACGGCTGGACAATCGCGATGTCGTCACGGTCAATATCGAGCCCAACGAGGGCGCTGAAACGGCAGGTATCGCAGAGAAACTACAAACGCTGGCGCAACAAGCAGTGCGATTGCGTATCGATTCCGTCAACTTCGTGGCGGCAGGATCAATCGATGGCAATGCGCGAAAGATTGTCGACGAGCGCGTGTGGGATTGAGTTGCTCCGCTAGGCTCTGGATTCAGGCTTTGGATTGCGTCACGCGAACGTTTAGCCCACAGTTATTTGAATCATCTGATTTGTCACCGGCGGCAAACCGCCACCTTGAGAATGCCGGACTTACTCATCGTTGGATTCGTCAGAGTCATCGCTCTCCTCCGCGCCCTCTTCGTCTTCCGCTTCCGGCGGGACCTCCACAATCTTTAGTGTGAACTGCTGGGTTTCGTTGGTGTTCTTGACGCGCACTTCCAGCATAAATGTGGCCGCTTGTTCGCCGACTTCGAGATCGGCCAAAGCCGAGCCGCGCGTATCATCGTCGGCGTCATCGTTTTCCGCAAGCTGGTTTGAACCCGATTCGTTGTAGATCCCAAGTACCGTATCCACCATGTCGTCAATACCGCTCAGATAGATGCTGACGATGCGATTGGCGGGCAGGGTTGTGCGATAGTGCACTCGCTGATCCGGGCTAACGATGCCGTTGGCTTGTACCTCGGTACTGCCGGCGCCGAGCGACAATTCGCCACCATCGACCAACTCGCCGAGGATCTCGTTGGTCAGGTATTCTTCCGCGGCTATCAGCAACAGATCACCTTCTTCAAACAAGCTCTCGAAAGTCACCGGTACGGGCACCGTCGGCAAGACACCCTGAGCTTCAATATGGATCTCTTTGTCGGCATTGACAGCGCGTGTCACCGTGAACCGGATAGTCATATCTTCCGGCATCAGGAAATCGTCGACCGCACCGCCTAATCCACCGGTACCGTAGTTGCCGACGATGGCGGCTCGATCGTCGATCGTGAGATTGTAGGAAAAGAACTCACAGGCGCTGAAGCAGCCTGGCGCGATGATCACAGCGACCTCGCCATCGTACCGCAGCTCCTCAGGAGGCAAGATAAATCGATCTTCCGAACGCGGATCGAGGTAGAAGTCGTCGGTCGACCTGTTGTAAGCGCTGGAATATCCCAGGATCTGTTCCTCCTGGTAGAAATAGGCTCCGAGTTGATCCGCCAGGAAACCACTGCCGCCGCCATTCTTGCGCATGTCGATGATGATGCCGGGAACATCGGTTTCGATAAAGGTCTCGATCATGCGCTCCCAGAGCTGTACGGTGAGCCTTTCGTTGTCGCTGAAGGAGTAGATGGCGACGTAACCGTATCCGCTGGGCAGTATCTCGAATTCGACTGGCAATTCCCAGCCGTCAATCCCGGAGAAAAAAGAAGAATGCGAAAAACTGGCGCGTTCGGAAATGACCCCCATTATGACCGTCTGTTCCTCTTCGCTCTCGGGATTGCGGAAGGTTACTTCAACTTCGCTGCCCACGGGGAAGCGTGTGATATAGCGTAATTGCTGCAAGCGAAGGGTATGTTCGGTGCTTAGGGCCTGGTGCGCCCAGACAAATTCGCGTTCCAGCGCTTCTTCGACAGTGCCGCCATCCCATTCGAGGATCTCCGCACCCAATTCCATGCTTGCGTTGGCAGCAGGACCGCCATCGAGAATGTAACTGACCACGATCCGCCCGTCGTCTAACTCTGATAGCGCGATGCCTAAGCCGCCGTCGGTCTCTTCGCGGAAGAGATCGCTTACCGCGTCGAGAGGCATGCTGACATGTCCGTCAGGTATCTCCCAGATAAAATCGCGCATCGCAAGCGCGTAAGCATCGCCGTCCTCCGCTTCTTCGGCTTCGGCAAAGCGTGGGCTGTATGTCTCGAAGAGTTCGTCCCAATCCAACTCGTATAGTTCTGTATAGGCGTATTCTTTGCGGAAAAGATCAACCATCGCCTCAAATGCGTCGGCATAGCCAAGATCGGAAAAGTCGTTGATGGCCGCTTCCTCAGGCTCATATAGATCAATGATTTGCCGGGCAGCGCGATCAAAGACGAAGGGTTCATTGTCCATATCGACGACGGTATACCCTTGAGGGACAACAATAATCGGATCGTCTTCGGTGAAAAGCAAACCGTCTGCGCCAAAGCCAGCTGGGAATCCTTGATTCTCGTCGGGCGCGTAAATGATGAACCTGCCCCCGATGATCTCCAGCCTGGTTTCGACTTCGCTACTGGCGCGGGTGGATGCGTAGCCGGTCGACCAGCCGCCGCCATAAAGATCGCGTTCTTCCAGGAATCGGTCGCCGAATTTATTGGTCCAGTGGGCGACGGCGAAGACCATGACCCCGGGGTCATCCTTTCCGTTATTGTCAACATCGCGCAAACCGCCGCTGGGTACCTGTGGCAAGGACAAGCTGTAGCTAAATGGCGAGGTGTAGAAATCCGACGTGATCTGTCCCAGCACCTGCGACTCCAGTGGCAAGATATAATATTCGTTGCGATCGACAAATCCGGTTTGGTCTTCCAGGATAATCAAGGGTTCGTCAACGCCGCTGGTGAAAAAGGCATTGGTGTAGGCGAGTTCGCCCGTGAGGATAACGGGACCACCCTCGTCATTGATGATCTGTGCGATCGGCGCCGGTTCTGCGATTGTTGCGGGCACATCGTCGACTTCCTTTTCTCCGATAGCCAGTGATGGCAATAGCCCGACGAGAAGCAGCGCGCAGGCAAGAATAAGCACTGGCAGGCGATTCGTCCGCATGAAGTAGACTCCAAATGCTTGATAGGTTATAAGTTTATTCTATGCCAAGTTCGAGATTAGACGTTAAGATTGGCGTACGAAACTCCCAAAGTGTTCCGCGAAACGCGCGCTTGAGCGTGGGATTCCTGCTTCCTGCATTTGACGACCGATACCATTCGAACCTATCATTAAGTGTCTCTTCGGAACGCTATCTCAAAGGCTCCAATGTACAGGTTTCGTCGCACGATTCACGACCATCTGCATTTCATAGTGGTGGTTGGCATATTGCTCGTCGTGATGACCTATCCGACGATTGTATATGTTTTCAACACTGACGTTTTCTGGCTGCCGATCGACAGCGGCGACATCTGGATTGAGTTCTGGAATGCCTGGTACGGTAGATTAGTGCTCGCCGGTGAAGCAGACCCCCTTTTCACCAAACTATCCTTCTATCCACAAGGTCTATCTCTGACTTACCATTATTTCAACATCAGTCATATTCTCGTCTTTGGCGCATTGCAGACGATTTTGCCCGCTTCAAATGCGTACAATCTAACATACTTGCTAATTATCATCTCAACAACGTTGTCAGCTTACATTTACCTGCATTACATATTCAACGACAAAAGGATCGCTCTCTTTGGAGCTATTGTTGTGGGATTCAGCGGATACGTCGTGGGGCGTCCAATGCATCCAGGCGTGGCGTTTTTGGCGACCGTACCATTGTCTTTATATTTTCTTCATCGCGGATTCGCCGAAATGCGTTGGCGATTCATTGCGATTTCGGGGGTTTTGGCCGGAGCAACGGCATTCATCGGTCTGTACATCTTTGTTTGCCTGCTTTTGACGGTAGGCGCGTATTTCGTCTACTTTGCGGTCTCCCGATGGAATGATCGGCGTTTCTGGCTGATGGTGGCAGCAATGATTGCTATTGTCGGCTTCTCGGGTTTGGTTCGCACTTATCCCATGTTGAGTGAAAAAACTGATCTAGATGGGATTCTGGACAAGACAAGTGGACGGGAAACCGAAAACGACCTGCTGCAGTTCTTTATCAACTACGAGAATCCCATCTTTAACAGGCTCATAACCAATCGTGTCACGTCGTCTATCGTCCTGCTACCTGATCCCGGACGCTGGAATACATCTTACCTTGGTTACGTCCCACTTTTCCTGATTGGCTTGGGCCTAACCCGCAAGCGCTACAGAAGGCGCATGGCGCCGTGGTTGCTGCTGATGGCGCCATTTTTACTATTGAGACTGGGGTCCGTGCTAACCATTAACGGGCAAGAGATAATCACAGTCGTTTTGCCTAAGAACGCCCTGGATCGGATTGTACCAATAGTGTTTGAGGCCTTTTATTCCACGGATCATTTTCAAATCGGCGTCCTGTTGCCGCTGGCCACAATGTCCTGTTTCGGATTGCTCGGAATGCTGGAGAGCATTCCAAAGCGACGACAAGGCGGGATCGTGCTCTTGCTTATCGTTTTGTTGGCGGCAGAATACTATCGTAGCCCTCCTGGTGGACACATAGTGCCAGAGGAAGAGCTCGCCTATTTGGATTGGTTGTCTCAAGTCAACGACGAGCCTGTTCGCCTTATTAATCTTCCCATGAATAGAGGAAGCTCAAAGACATATATCTTTCACCAAACGATTGGCGGTTTCCCACAGGTGGAGGGTCTGGCAACCAGAACACCTCCGAGCGCCTATGACTATATCAGAGCAAATCTCGTCTTGAGCGCATGGCATAGCCGCAAAAGCCTGATTTGCACGGCGGAGAACCGCGAAGAGTACCTCGCCGCTGTTTGGCAACTGAGGGACGATGGATTTTCACATGTTGTTTTGCACTATTCGCTGTTGAAACCGGACACGATTGAGGGCAGTTTCACCGGCAAGGAACCAGCGTACGAAGACGACTTCGTGGCCATATATTCGCTTGCAGGATTTTTGTCGTCTTGTTCGTGACCAAGATTCATAAGCCAATGAAAATTGTGGCAATCTCAATTGAGCGATCAAAGCGGCCATTCGTGGCAACAATGGTGCCCGGCTGGCTTATTGTCGTAGCAACATCGTAAAGGATCATCTTGACCGAGTATCTCCCCGGTTCCAATCTGTCAACATCTAGCGGGAAGGCGTCGATCGGATCAGACCCGATTACCCCGTCAAACTGCTGTCTTTTGTTGCCCAGATTGTCGAATATCTGTATGGAAACAGCATAGGCGCCATCAATCATTTCGGACCACCAAAGGAAGGATGTCACATTGTCATTCTCCAGTTGCGTCACCGCATTCTCGAGGTGGGAACCGTTGTCATATTGCACTTGAAGCCGGCTGTTTCCAACAAACAGGTCGCATGGCATTGGTCTCTTGACAAAGTACTGGATGACAGTACGGTGGTTCTCGAAAAACCGCATACAAGGTTGGAATTCACGGGCTAACCAGTTCTTGTAAATGCTCATCGTCTCTGGCTTGGTGAATTGGGGATTGTAGATCACCCATAATCCTTGATTCCTTTCGACAATCGCCGTCAATTTAGTTAATCGTAAATCCAAGGTATCGATATCTATATCACCATTTTCGTCATACTTCATGAAGAGGAAATTCTGCCAATCTGACAGAAAATTGAGGTAATATTTTATCGGAGCGCGCGGCATCGTTTCGTCAGGATGGAGAGCCAGAATCGAGTCTTTGTATATGGGAGCGATAGTCGGATCATATTGGAAACGTTGAAAGTCGGGCACTTTGTGAGTTCGTAAAGCTTGCAAATTTCTAAAGACAAAGAAATCGTGAGACCCAGAATATGAGTAGAATGAAAACACCCAGAGAATTGCTATGGGAATTCGCAGATACTTCCAAAACGGAATCACGCCCAGCGCCACCGCAAATGCGCAACACCAGATCACAGAAAACACTAGCGTGTATCTCATCCGTCGTGCAACAATGATTGCCGCGAATTCATTGACTATCAGGAACCACACGACATGCAGGAGGGCAACAATTAGCAAATACTTCTGCGCTGAATTCAAACGCTTGAAAACGCGCAGTGAAGCAACCGCAGCAAGCAGCAACAGGGCAAAACCACCATTTGAATAGATTGAAACAATGACACGCGCGGAATCGACCATAGAAAGGCGATCAGTCGCCATCTTAGCTAAGTCATCGGTTGCAACGACGGGCAACCACGGCAAAAACAGCAAACCCGCGGCCAGAACTACCACGCTTATTTGAAACCAGCGCCTATCCTTGCGCGCAATTAGCAGATGATAGGCGCCAATTGCCATGAGCGTCATGATACCGAAATAGTGTACGTACAGGATTGTCGCCGCGCTGGCAAAAAGGGACAGCCAGTTCCGGCGACGCACGTGATTAGCCGGAGAGCGAACGCGCCAATACGACCAAGCTAGCCAAGCTGAAACCATTGGAAGCAAGGAATACATGCGTGCCAAGCGCGTATAAAATATGAAGAATGCCATAAATGTTGCCAAGAACATGGCCAATAATGCAGTATTGTGATCTTGGGTCACGAGCGCCAATCGATACCCAAAGGCCAACGCCAGCAAGCCAAAATAAAGCGACAGTAGGCGAATGGTCATCAAGTCACTACCAGTAATCTTTGTCCATAAATGAAGTAAGACGAAATACGACGGGGCGTGCTCCGGACTCAATTGGGTAATCAATTCAATTGTCTTAGGCAGATTGCGAGTCTCTTTAAAGGGTGGTCCGAGTACTCTGTTCAAAGAATTGTACTCGGCATTGAAGATTGGATCGCTTTGCAGACTAGTCGCACCCGTGATAAACACAAACAACAAGCAAGCTACCGCAGCTATAAGGTGAAGCAAGGATCCGTTGAGAGGATGGAAAGGGGAATCACTGTGGAATCGCATGGCGCGATTGTACTTAAAATACAAAGAGCAGCTAGGTGGAGTGTTGGCGGCGGCATACTCTCCCACATCGTCTCCAATGCAGTACCATCTGCGCTCGCGGGCTTAACTTCCGGGTTCGGGATGAGACCGGGTGGACCCCCGCGGCTCTAGCCACCAACACTGCACCCAACTGCTCCTCGTGCAGGTCTTGGGACAGTTTCGAATAAACAACGCGTCCGTAATACCGCGCGCGCTCCAAAAGCGCCAAACACCCCGTATCATAGTACGGAAAGCCCTCGACCATTAGTACGGGTCGGCTACACACATTGCTGTGCTTACACCCCCCGCCTATCTAACTGGTAGTCTCCCAGCGGTCTTACTTGGTTTTACCAATGGGGAATCTCGTCTTGAGGATGGCTTCCCACTTAGATGCTTTCAGCGGTTATCCCTCCCGAAGGTCGCTACTCAGCTATGCCGCCGGCGCGACAACTGATGCACGAGCGCTTCGTCCACCCCGGTCCTCTCGTACTAGGGGCAACTCCTCGCAAATTCCCAACGCCCACAGCGGATAGAGACCGACCTGTCTCACGACGGTCTGAACCCAGCTCACGTACCGCTTTAATGGGCGAACAGCCCAACCCTTGGGACCTTATTCAGCCCCAGGATGCGATGAGCCGACATCGAGGTGCCGAGCCTTGCCGTCGATTTGAACTCTTGGGCAAGACTAGCCTGTTATCCCCGGGGTAGCTTTTATCCGGTAAGCTACGGCCATTCCACTCTGTACCGTAGGATCACTAAGCCCGACTTTCGTCTCTGCTCGACTTGTCTGTCTCGCAGTCAAGCTGGCTTCTGCCTTTACACTCTGCGATGGGTTTCCATTCCATCTGAGCCAACCTTTGGGCGCCTCCGTTACTCTTTCGGAGGCGACCGCCCCAGTCAAACTGCCCACCTGCCACTGTCCCTGATACTGTCATATCTAGGTTAGGGCCAAAGCGCCATCAGGCTGGTATCTCAACAGCGGCTCCACACACACTGACGTGCACACTTCTCAGCCTCCCAGCTATCCTGCACAAATAACACCCTAACGCAATGGCAAGCTACAGTAAAGCTCCACGGGGTCTTTTTGTCCTGCTGCGGGTAATACGCATTTTTACGCATACTTCAATTTCGCCGGGTCCCCTGCTGAGACAGTGCTCCACTCGTTACGCCTTTCGTGCGGGTCGGAACTTACCCGACAAGGAATTTCGCTACCTTAGGACCGTTATAGTTACGGCCGCCGTTCACCGGGGCTTCATTTCCAAGCTCTCACTCTTCCACTTAACCTTCCGGCACTGGGCAGGCGTCAGCCCCTATACTTCAGCTTACGCTTTCGCAGAGACCTGTGTTTTTGGTAAACAGTCGGCAGAGCCTTTTCACTGCAACCTGATTCTTACACCAGGCGATCCTTCTCCCGAAGTTACGGATCAATTTTGCCTAATTCCTTAGCAGAGGTTCTCCCGTTCGCCTTCGTATTCTCTACTCGTCTACCTGTGTCGGTTTGCGGTACGGACGGCATGCTTCTGCGCAATCGCAGCTTTTCTCGTCCCATGGTACACGTCACTTCCTGCCTTGCGGCACGGCTTCGCGGGTTCTCCCCGCTTGCCACCTCAATCCACTCAGAGGCTGACTCTCCCACAAGCTACTGCTATCACTCCACATACCGGTACGGGAATATTAACCCGTTGTCCATCGCCTACGCTTCCCAGCCTCGGCTTAGGACCGACTAACCCGACGCGGACTGACCTTCCGTCGGAAACCTTAGACTTTCGGCGAATAAGGTTCTCACTTATTTCTCGCTACTCATGCCAGCATTCGCACTCCTACGCACTCCAATTAACCTCGCAGTTCACCTTCGCCGCGCGTAGAACGCTCCCCTACCATAACTCTCGTTATCCCTGCCTTCGGTCGTATGCTTGAGACCCGTTACATTATCCGCGCAACTGCGTTTGACTAGGGAGCTGTTACGCACTCTTTAAAGGATGGCTGCTTCTAAGCCAACCTACTAGCTGTCTCAACACAATCACCTCGTTTTACACTTAGCATACACTTCGGGACCTTAGACGAGGGTCTGGGTTCTTTCCCTCTCGACTACTTAACTCATCTCAAGTAGTCCAACTGCTGTGCTCGGCATACCGGCATTCGGAGTTTGTTTGGGTTCAGTAAGCTCGACGCCCCCTAGCCCATACAGTGCTCTACCTCCGGCACCCAACACACAACGCTAGCCCTAAAGCTATTTCGGGGAGAACAAGCTATCTCCAAGCTCGTTTGGCATTTCACCTCTAACCACAACTCATCCCCCGATTTTGTAACATCGGTGGGTCCGGACCTCCACTACGTGTTACCGTACTTTCGTCCTGGCCATGGTTAGCTCGCATGGTTTCGTGTCTAATATGTGCCACTCAGGCGCCCTTTTCAGACTCGGTTTCCCTTCGCCTTCGACTGTCTCTGTCTTAAGCTCGCCACACACATTAACTCGCTGGCTCATTCTCCTAAAGGCACGCCGTCAGTATGATCTCTCATACCTCCGACCGGTTGTAAGTACACAGTTTCAGATTCTCTTTCACTCCCCTCGCCGGGGTTCTTTTCACCTTTCCCTCACGGTACTATTGCGCTATCGGTCATCTCGTGTATTTAGCCTTGGAGGGTGGACCCCCCTGTTTCACACAATGTTAGCGTGTATCGTGCTACTCAGGATTCTCATCAATACTTCCGCCTGCGTCTACGGGTCTCTCACCCTCTTCGGCTGACCTTCCCAGATCATTCAACTTCGGCTTCCATACCTTATATGAGTCCTACAACACCATAAGCCGTAACCTATGGTTTGGGCTAATCCGCTTTCGCTCGCCACTACTCGCAGAATCTTCTCTTTTCCTCGCTCTACTTAGATGTTTCAGTTCGAGCGGTTCCCCTACCTTGCTCTTCAGCAAAGCATTGCGCGGCTTGAACCACGCAGGGTTTCCCCATTCGGATATCTCCGACTCTTACGGTCTTATACACCTCATCGAAGCTTTTCGCAGTATAACACGTCCTTCTTCGGCACGAGATACCTAGGCATCCTCTGTGTACCCTTATTCGCTTTCCGTATCCATCATACGGAGTCTCCGGACCTCTTGGCATGCGCATCTAGGTATTACCTTCGCGTTGTTTATTCAACTGTTAAGACGCACTCGCGACATGACCGCCGCAAAAACACCCGACATATTTCACCATGCCGGGCGCTCGCAAACTCTCACGCCTGCGACACAACAGCTTATCCCATCAAAACTACAGAAGCAAGACCCAAAAAACCAGATCAATCACATATTCTGACTCGATACCCGCAAGCTCACGAATGAATTGAAATAATCTTGTCTCTCAATCTCAGAGTCATGACCGATTCCAATTGCAAAGCAACTAAGAGACGGTATATTATTCTTTGACATAACTTCATTATTACCGGACAAATCAGGCCGATATGTTAGCCAAGATATCGCGGGTACTCAATCAGCCTTTCTATTTCTGGCTTGTGGGAGTCTATCCCATTCTACACTTGTATTCAAAGAATCTTGGCCTGGTCATAGACCGCGAAGTTTTGGCTTCGTTGGCGGCGATGATGGGTGCAACGACTTTGGCCTTCCTCCTTACCAATTTTCTCCTGCGGAATAGACTCAAGACCGCTTTCATGCTTGGCATTTGCAGCGTGTTTTTCTCCTTCAGCGGGCACATTTATGGCCTCATTGAGAATCCACCATCGCTCGACGATTGGACATTGAATCTGCTAGTCGCGTTAGCTGTCACGATTGGCTTCTCTTATCGTCAAGAATCGAACGCGTTCTATGTTCGGGTAACTGCAATAGCCAATCTGATTGTCACAGCGTTGCTCGTTATCCCTTGTCTCACTATTATTTCCGGCTATATTTCCGAGTCATGGCATGTTCCACTTACTGTGGAGCGTGACACCCGCACAACCAATTCACAGGCAGTTCAAAAAGTCAACGACTCTATAACGCATCCTGATATCTATTACGTAATCCCAGACGGCTACCCAAGTGACATGTGGCTCCAAACAGCCATGGCTTACGATAATTCACGGTTTACAGAAGCATTGAAGAATCGTGGGTTTGCAATCGCTAGTCATGCACAAAGCAACTATTCCGCCACACTTCATTCGTTGGCATCCATATTGAACATGCAATATTTTGATCGCAATCAATCGCAACTTTTTGACCTCGAGTATCTGCGCTTTTCAATTGCGGATAACATTGTTTCGCGTCAACTCCAGAAGCTCGGTTATACGAATGTACTGCTATTATCGGGGTACTTGATACCGAGTCCAATTGCTGACATCAATCGTGATTTCGCCCCTAGCGGTCCAATCGAAATCGAAATTGATACAAGCAATTTGTCTACAGCAATCCTAGACAATTCGCGAGGCAACCAGAGAAAAAGTCGCGATATCGGACACTTTTATAAGCAATCGTTCGTGAAGCTATACATAGATTCAACCTTGTTGAGGGTCTCTAGTAGCAAGCTAAAAGAACTTTTCTATTCGAATGCGTCTAAGCCATTTGATCTCTTTTCACCCTTGCGATTCCTAGCCACAATTGATGAGATAGCAAACATTGCTGCGATGCCAGAGGCGACCTTTACCATTGTCCACTTGATGAAGCCGCATAGGCCTACCGTGTTTGATGAGCACGGGGAGCCGATAGATGAAATAAAGGAGCCGAGCCATCAGCAATACTTTGCCGAATTCGAGTTCACCAACAGCAAATTCTTGCAGATGATCGATACAATTTTGGAAACGTCGCAGTACCCGCCGGTCATCATATTTCAAGCTGATCACGGCACAACTTATGGCGCCGTTTGGACCGCGGACAGAAGGCTAATTCACTTTGACACGTATTCCGCATTATACCTGCCGGACGCGTATTCGATCCGTCTTCCTATGCCGTATACGTTGATAAACACGTTCCCACTAGTTTTCAATGCGATTTTTGGGACGGCTTATGAGTTGCAGGAAAACCGGCTGATAGAATTGCTTGTTGGATATGATGCTCCCTTTGAGCAACAAGATGTGACTGGAATTTTCGCAAACAAGTGATTTGTCGAGCCAATCATGTAATTCCTTTAGCTGATACAATGAAATACAATCGTAAGGAACTCTTGTTCATCAGAAGGTGCATAGGCTGAAATGAGACACTTAGCAGCGATTCCCGCGATTGCACTGTTTTTCCTCAGTATCAGAGCACTAATTTCGTACCTGGATCCCGGTTCCGGCAGCCTCATCATTCAACTGCTAATTGCATTGGTAGTTGGAATCCTCGCCACCTTTCGGTTCTGGAAATTTCGCCTTCTTTCAATATTTGGCATCCGCGAGGATTCAAACGAGGAAGACGACGAAGACATGCCAATTGAAAACTGACTTTTGAAATGCCGGAATCCAAACGAATTGGTGGATCGTTTCGCGATCCCAGCGGCTTCGCATTTGTCTCGGACGGAATAGTCTATCGTCAGGTCAATGAGAGCTATCGCACCAACTTTGACCAGCTGATGGGTAGCGGTCTGTATGAAGATCTTGTGGATCGCGAATTACTGATTCCACATTCAGAGGCATGTCTTTTGTCGCAGGAAGACGCCCAAAAGTACAAGATTCTAAAGCCTGAACAAATCCCATTTATTTCATATCCCTACGAATGGAGCTTTAGCCAACTCAAAGATGCGGCGCTTGCGACACTTGAAGTTCAGAGACGATCGCTGCAACACGGCATGATCCTAAAGGATGCCAGCGCATACAACATTCAGTTTTCTCGCGGCAAGCCACTGCTTATCGACACCCTGTCGTTTGAGACTTATCAAGATGGCCAAGCGTGGACCGCGTATAGGCAGTTTTGTCAGCATTTCCTGGTACCCCTTCTTTTGATGAGCCGGAAGGACATTCGCCTCGGCCAGCTACTGCGCGTCTACATAGACGGCATTCCCCTTGATTTGGCAAAGTCCTTGCTGCCGAGCCGGACATGGTTCAATCTTGGCGTCGTCATGCATCTACATCTTCATGCCCGTGCCCAACAGCGATATGCGCATAAGCCTCCGCCGGCCGAGCCGAGCCAACGAGGACGACTGGGGAAAAAGGCCTTATTGAATATCTGTGACAGTCTTCGATCAACCGTTAGAGGACTCGCATGGGGCCACGATAGGACGTCTTGGGCACGTTATTATGAAGGAGATAGCTACCTAGAGGAAGGATTTGACGACAAGCATCAAACAGTGGCTGAATATCTCATGATCGTCAAACCTGAATGTGTATGGGACCTGGGCGCAAATACCGGCGTATTTGGTCGCATCGCCAGCGATCAGGGCGCCTTTACTGTCTCGATAGATAGTGACCCCGGAGCTGTTGAAGTGAATTACTTGCAATCCAAGCGCCTAAAGGAAACGAACCTTCATCCACTGCTTATCGATTTGACAAATCCTTCCGCGGCGCTGGGCTGGGCCAACGCCGAGCGTGATTCACTTTCAAAGCGTAGCAAAGCAGATTGTGTCTTGGCGCTGGCGCTCATCCATCATCTGGCCATAGGCAACAACGTACCCTTGAGGAATATCGCCCAGTACCTTGCATCCCTCGGTGAATGGCTGATCATCGAGTTTGTGCCGAAGAGCGACACCAAAGTGAAGCTACTTTTAGCATCCCGCAAAGACATTTTTGCAGACTACACACAGCCCGATTTTGAAAATGCATTTAGAGAGCTCTATGACATCGTGCGGTCCAAGAGCATCCATTCGTCAGACCGAAGACTCTATCTTCTACGTCGAAAACATTCTGATTGATCCAACTTATGGACCTGCTTTGCTGGTCGGAATAGCGACCGCGGGAAGAAATGTTTGAGGCGACCAGGGACATAAGCAGTCTCTGTGACTTGCTCTCGTCGGTGCGCTTCCAGCCCCCAAGCTGACTGGGCTTTCTCCTCCTCACCAATACGACGTAACAAGAACTGTATCGAAACGCAGTGCCTGGCAACCTGGCCAAAACAGCATGCTGGTGCCCACGCAAATTTGAAAAACCGGTCCTTTTGACGCGTGGATTCCAAGGGCACAAGAAGAAATGAATCGCTTCTTTGAGGCAGTCTATCAACATTAATACACACGATGTACACAAAATCTAAAAAATCAAGCCGGATGCGAGCCGAGATGAGACACCATGTTTGACAGTAATTCGTCAATCTTTTCCCAAATACGTCGGTTATCCTAGCACGTCGTTCACGAGACCTAGACCGGTTTCCAATTTGGCTAGTCCGTTCTCTTGGGGATGGCGGCTTACGTTTGTGCAGACTCTGAATAGGCAGACTGCTTCACGATACGTCAAACTGCGTTCATCCCAATTGAAGCGCTCTAACGCACTCGACCTTAGGATCTCGTAATAGCGCTGGCAAGCGACCGCACTTTTCGCGCTTCCAAACTGTGACGACCAGAGAAGATGCGCGAGGAAACTGCCGATATCAAGCATCGGATCGCCAGGACCGGCTTCCTCGAAATCCACGAGCGCAATTTTCCCATCTTCCATCACAAGCATTTGGTCGTCATAGAAGTCGTTGTGAGTAATGCACGAAGGACTCCAAGATTGAACAAAAGGGTCAAGCGATCTGACCGCTTCGTTGAGACTTTGCACACCGGCGCCAGAGTCCCTCAAGTTGTGCCTAAAGCTGCGCTTGGCGTTGCGATACGCGCTAGCAAGCCTAAATGGACGACCGCCAGGCATATCGCTAGCTCGCTGCCATAATTTGTCGAGACCGTCCAGCAAAAGATCGGGATCTGGTAACTTCCCCTTGCGAATTCTCTGGCGCAGATTTCTGCCAGATACTTCGGATAGCCAAATGACGCCGCCTTCCTCCCAGTATCCAGCAAGATTCGGAATGATAAATCCCGACAGTTTTGTGATTTCGTACGCTGCAAGCACACGAGGAAAATCTTCAGGTCGCGCAACGCGCGCGTACAGCTTTACTCTTCCCACGTTATGGCGCAAGACCGCGCGGTAGCCCGGACGATAGCGAACCAGGTCGACACTGGCTCGACGCGCTGGCATTGACAAGACATGCTTGTTGACAAGGCGAAGCGCAATCCCGACGTCGGCAGCTTCCCTCAATCCGGGTAGTCGCCGATCATCGGGATACAAGTAGCATTCCGTCGGTTGATCACAGTCGAGTCGAATTACAAGATGTTGAGACGCCAGAAAGGCGTCAGGCGGCCACTCAACCTCGTATCTGGTGAAGGCGGTCCTGCCCGGGCTGTGCACGAATTGGCGGACGCGGAACCGATGTGGCGGCTCAACCAGCTTGCCGTTTAGTTGCTGACGAAAGACCCCCCAGACCCAATCTCGATCAAAGAGCTGTGCCAACTCCGGCAAGTTTGGGTCTTCCGGGACTTCAAGCTGCGGCTCCAAAAGCGGGACACTCGGCGACGAAATCATAGCCTTCAGTCGCTGTCATCGTCGTCGCTGTCGTTATCCGTTGTTGGCGGCGGCGTATCGTAGTTGTCCGTTGTTGGCGGCGGCGTATCGTAGTTGTCCGTTGTTGGCGGCGGCGTATCGTAGTTGTCCGTTGTTGGCGGCGGCGTATCGTAGTTGTCCGTCGTTGGCGGCGGCGTATCGTAGTTGTCCGTCGTCGGCGGCGGAGTGTCGTAGTAGTCCGTTGTTGGTGGCGGCGTATCCATCTGACGCTCGCTGACATAATAGAATTTCTGACCTGGGTATATCATGCCGCGATCTTTGGTTTGCGCGGTTAATACGTCAAGCGGAACTCCCAAGTATTCAGCGATTTGCGACAGTGTGTCGCCCGATCTGACGGTCCATGACCGTGTCTGCGGACCGCTTATACTGCGCTCATCTAACGGTATTGGCGTGTCTTCGCCATCATTGTGTGTCGGCGGCGGCGTATTGAAACCGTCACTGTCTGTTCCGTCGTTATCCGTCGGCGGTGGCGGCGTATCAAAACTGTCATTGTCCGTCGGCGGTACTGGCGTGTCGTAGCCGTCGCTGTCTGTGCCGTCATTATCCGTGAACGGATCTGGTCCGTCATCATCGTCGTCATCGTCCCCAACTTGTGGACTGCGTGGAAGCAAAACGGGATCGTCCTCGGTGGCACTGCTGCCCTGGGCGGAGACCAAATCAGTTCTATAGAGTACGACGGAGAAGATTAGTGAAAGGGAGATCAGGTTGAAAAGTTAAGCTATTGAGAAAGAAAGGAGTCTTTTCTGCATGAGGCACCTCGCGAATAAAACACGCCGGCTTCGCAACAAGTATTGGTTGGTGCCAAAGGGTTTCGAAGTAGGCAGCGCAGTTCACGAAGTGTTGCGTGGCGGTACCGCTAGAATCAAAAATAGCGGCCTATCAGGCACCACACGTAGTGTTACTTCCGAGTAGGATAGCGGGTAGCGGCTACGACGTCAAGAAATAGGGGCTAATACTCCATTTGCGCCTGGCACAACTCGCGCCCAAGTAAGGCGCCTAGAGCTTACGTCGCTATTTCGTTTTGATAATTTTGAAGGAATTAGGGTGCTATTGGAGTGGAGATAAGGGGACTCGAACCCCTGACCTCCTCAGTGCGATTGAGGCGCTCTCCCAAACTGAGCTATATCCCCGTTTTGCATCCTCACTTGTCTGTAGAGACAAGGGAACTTGAACCCCTGACCTCCTCGGTGCAAGCGAGGCGCTCTCCCAACTGAGCTATGTCCCCAAGGTGGGGCTGGCAAGACTTGAACTTGCGACCTCACGCTTATCAGGCGTGCGCTCTAACCAACTGAGCTACAGCCCCAAATCCAATCGCTCTCATTCTCTGTCACGATTAACAGCACAATAGCGGGTTAGACTTCCAATTCCGTCACCCTTCTTTCACACTCTGTAACATACTCTCTTCGGCTGACACTTCCGTGACAACCTTTTCCTTAGAAAGGAGGTGATCCAGCCGCAGCTTCCGCTACAGCTACCTTGTTACGACTTCGTCCCAGTCATCGATCCTGCCCTAGGCAGTAGCCCCCTTGCGGTTAGCTTCCCGACTTCAGGCTCGACCAACTCCCATGACGTGACGGGCGGTGTGTACAAGGCCCGGGAACGTATTCACCGCAACGTGCTGATTTGCGGTTACTAGCAACTCCGACTTCATGCAGGCGAGTTGCAGCCTGCAATCCGAACTGAGATAGACTTTTTAGGATTGGCTCCGAATCGCTCCTTCGCTACCCATTGTATCTACCATTGTAGCGTGTGTGTCGCCCTGGATATAAAGGCCATGCTGATTTGACGTCATCCCCACCTTCCTCCCGTTTGTCACGGGCAGTCAAGCTAGACACTTGTAACTAGCTCCGAGGGTTGCGCTCGTTTGCGGACTTAACCGAACACCTCACGGCACGAGCTGACGACAACCATGCAGCACCTGTGATGGCTCCCCGAAGGGCCCTTCCGCTTTCGCTTCCGTACTACCATCATGTCAAACCCAGGTAAGGTTCTTCGCGTAGCCTCGAATTAAACCACACGCTCCGCTGCTTGTGCGGGCCCCCGTCAATTCCTTTGAGTTTTAGCCTTGCGACCGTACTCCCCAGGCGGTACATTTATCGCGTTTGCTACGACACTCAATCACCTAACGGCAACCGAACGCCTAATGTACATCGTTTACAGCGTGGACTACCGGGGTTTCTAATCCCGTTCGCTACCCACGCTTTCGCGCCTCAGCGTCAGTGGAAATCCAGGAAGCCGCCTTCGCCACTGGTATTCCTCCGGATATCTACGCATTTCACCACTACACCCGGAATTCTACTTCCCTCTATTTCTCTCTAGTTAAACAGTTTCTCCTACACTCTACCAGTTTAGCCGGTAACTTTCATAGAAGACTTATTCAACCGCCTGCGCGCGCTTTACGCCCAGTAACTCCGGATAACGTTCGCGTCCTACGTTTTACCGCGGCTGCTGGCACGTAGTTAGCCGACACTTATTCCTATGCTACCGTCCTACCTCGTCACATAGAAAAGGACTTTACGATCCGAAAACCTTCTTCATCCACGCGGCGTCGCTGCATCAGACTTCCGTCCATTGTGCAATATCCCTCACTGCTGCCTCCCGTAGGAGTCTGGGCCGTGTCTCAGTCCCAGTGTGGGGGGCCACCCTCTCAGGTCCCCTACCCGTCATCGCCTTGGTGAGCCTTTACCTCACCAACTAGCTGATGGTCCGCAACCTCATCCTGTAGCACATAAGCCTTTCATCACGGCTCTCTAACTACCGCCATTTCATCCGGTATTAGCAACTGTTTCCAATTGTTATCCCGCTCTACAGGGCAGATCAGTTACGTGTTACTCACCCGTTCGCCACTCTACACATCCCGAAAGATGCTTACCGTTCGACTTGCATGTGTTAGGCACGCCGCCAACGTTCATCCTGAGCCAGGATCAAACTCTCCGTATTCGATCAGGGTTCATCATTTTCCGTCTTAACCCACTATTCTACTGTTAATCTGCACTCGCCCACTTAGGGACAAAAACGGCGAGAGATCTCCTCTCACCTTTCAAATCTAGCTTATCAACCACATTACCAACTGTCAAGGATGCAATAGATGAATTGTAAAATTTCGTTGAGACCGGTAGAGAATCCAGCCATGCATACAATCATGCCAAGGCTGCTAAAAAAGATTGGACAGCTCTAACCAAGTGCGACTGAGCGCCCCGTAAAGCTAGTACGCGCAGAGGGCCAAATTGCTCTATATGTTGCGCGACCCTTTGCTCTTTGCAACAGAGTGCTCGGTGTTGTACTCTATCGCCTCACGCAACAACGCCTTAAGCGCGGTCCTGTCTATCGCATCTCCCTTGTGAAAATCTATCGCCCGCCACTTCTTCCCGCTCAAGCCCACATTGAAGAGCTTTATCGGGTCAGGGAGCTGGGCTCCGTGGTGAAACGTGAGCTTCACCTTGTTTTTATGGGCGTTGGCAAGGGCGTACATCCCCTTGTGCGACCACACGGGGGTTCCCATCCACTTCCAGTCTTCGATCACTTCGGGGGTCGACCTCGTGGATGAGCTTGCGAATCTCGGCCATCTTTTCTCCTCGCCAGTCACCCAAGCTCGCGATTGCCTCGTCAATCCGCCGGGAAACTTCCTTGGGATCTAAAGACTGAGCGGCGGCCTTCGCAACACCGCGCGTGGCCGAAGCCCGCTTTGCGACCTTCTTTGACTTGGAGCCATCCATCGGTTGGTCACTCCTGTCCCAACTCAGTTTCGGTGTTACGGTCAACGTAGCTCGCTGCGCCCTTCCAGCGCCCGCATCAAGGTCACGGAGTCCACATATTCCAGATCCCCGCCCGTCGGCAAGCCGCGCGCCAACCGTGTTGTCATAACGCCGGATGCGGCCAATTCCCGCTGCAGATACATGGCTGTCGCATCGCCTTCCATGCCCGGATTAGTAGCGATGATCACTTCTCGGACGTCTCCCGTTTCTACCCGTTCTACCAGTTCGCGAATCTTGAGGTCATCAGGTCCGATGCCGCTGACCGGTGAAATCGCACCGTGCAAAACGTGATAACGCCCCTTGTAGATGCCCGTACGTTCCAATGCCATGAGGTCCAGCGGTTCTTCAACCACCGCGATCAGTGAGACATCTCGCTCTGACGAAGCACAAATGGGACAAGGGTCTTCCACGGTTATGTTGAAGCATGTGCCGCAGAACCGCGTCTGTTCCTTGAGGTTCGTCAACGCCTGCGCCAATGCGAGCGAAACGTCGTCGGGGGCGCGCAATAGGTAATAGGTCAACCGGGACGCCGTCTTGGGACCCACCCCTGGTAAGCGAGAGAAGGCCTCAACCAACTTGGTAACCGGCTCAGGAATCGCGCTGCTCATACGTATACCAGGTAATCAAGTGACAAGGACAAGACTCCGAAAACAGAATAAGCGCCGCTGAAGCGTCTAACCGAGAAGACCACCGAGGCCCGGTATATTCCCCAGGCCGCCGGTAATTTGCTCCATACGTTCTGCAGCCATTGCCTGACTCTGCTCAATGGCCTGGTTGACGGCTGCTACCAGCAGGTCCTGCAGGTCACCGAGCCATTCATCATCATCCATATCGATAATATCGGGGTTGATTTCGACGGCCTGCACACGCTGGTGCCCGGTAATCACGATTTTTATGGCGCCACCGCCGACAGTCACGTCAACTGTCTCTTGTTCCAGGCTCTCTTGCGCCTCCGCCATATCCTGCTGCATCTTTTGCAGCATTGCCATGGGATTGGCGCCGCCGGGCAAACCTGCCGAAGAACTTCGTTTACCACTGCGTCGCTTGGTCATGTCTGTGCTCCTATATCTTGTATGGGATATTACACCATATGCCGGCCACGTTAGCCTTGCTGAGGTGGATCAGTTGATGGATACAGTCGATACACGTTCGCTCCATCACCCTCGTGCTCGTAGACAAGTTCCGATGCCCGGCCTGCCATTACTTCCGGGCTGACTTCCGAGTCTTTGACGACCGCATAAATCGGGCGGTCTGGAAAGTGTCGCGCGATGTTTCTGCTAATGTAATGATAGTCTTGTGGTCCGGTGTCGTTGCGATAGAACTTGTCTAGTTGGAGGACGCGTTTGTCATAGTCTTCGATATTCACTGTATATACGTATTGTGCCTGTTTCACATAAAACTGTCTCTCAGGAAGAATATTTGCGAATATGAAACTGTCTAAAGGAGTGATGACGAGTGAATCAGTCGGCGTATTATCACGAATCCAGTAGTACGCGGGGAATCGTCCGCGCTTGTCTACATTGTGCACTATGTGGTTGTCCTCGTACGCAAAACCCAGAAACGGATTGCTGTGCACCTTGTTGAGAAGGGATTGCTCAATGAAGATTATTCGCGAGAAGACCAAGACAAACAAAAGAATCATGATCACTCGTCCAGTGTATCTCCACAACGTCCGTTCACTGTTGTTCAAAGTCTGCAGTGCGAACAAAGCCGAAATGCTCAGCACAATAGATAGAAAGTAAAAGCCCTTATATTGGTTCGCATCGGTAACCGTTAGTGCGGATCCCAAAAGCAAACCCATTACCACGCTTATCTGGATGAACAAAGCCGCCCGATCGCGCCTTCGCACAACAAATGCCCACTGCAACGCAAACAAGGGCAAAAGCAGCGCAAACGCACTCCACAACATCGCTACATTGCTTTGACTTAACAGTTCTAGGGAATTATGCGCGCGAGTATTGTAAGCAATGTCATAGTTGTATTTGAGCAACGGGATCGATAGCAACAGACTCAATCCCAGGAACACCAGTAAGGTCACCGGCCGAATCTTACACGTTAGTTGATGCCAAAAAAAGCGCGCGGTTTTCCGTTTTTCGGTTTTGCGAAGCAGGTAAAAAGCTGCCGTGATCAACATGCCGCCCAGCAGTGACACCACTTCATAGAACGTAGCAAGTTGAATAGCAGCAAGTCCGAGAATACCGCATGCGGATATCAAGACCAGCGAGCGGAGGTCGATCTTGCCCTTTAGAATCCTGATGCAACTGTAGAGAGTGGCTGCAAAGAGCGACACACCCAGGTCCATGGAGTTTACGTTCGCCAATTTATTCAAGGAGCTATGAAGATGTTTATGGCCGCCTTCAAGCACAAGTAGACGTAGATTGTTTGGTTCGTACGTGCCATTGATCACATGCGTGAATAAGCTAAGGATGCCGGTAATATTGACCGAACAAAACACAAATACGACCAGAAGACCCAGGGACAGTGTGCGCAGCTTGCCCAGCTTGAGCAAGACTAAAATCTGTCCGATCCACAGAAAGCTACTGACAACCGAAAGGACATTCACAATGGACGCTACGACCGGCGCCCGCAAAGCTGTGGTCTTCACCAGAGCCGCCAAAAACGCATGGAAAAGCCAATAATAGTTGGCGGGATAGCCCGCGACAAACACGTTTTCAAGTGGTGTGGAGCCGTAAAGCAACTGATTGATGTACCCGAAATGAAGATCGGGATGTGAAAGTATTTGCACTGTAGGGCTGGATGCAATTGCATATAGTCCGGGCGCCAGTACCATGGCCGGAATGACTAAGGGCAAGAAAACTCGCCACGTAAATTGATATGCATCGGACTGGCTTTGCTTTGACCGCTTGACCGCGCCAGACAATAGCCAGGCAAACGGTATCAAAGCACAGGGTATGAGCAATGCTTGCCACAGGTCGATAGTCATTGGCGTCAACAGGGAAAGTATGTATCCCACGCTGACAAAAAGAGCAAAAGACATCGCGAATAGCGGATTGAATACTTCGAGAATCAGAACTGCGGCACGCTTCAAGTAGTGTGCTCCATTCTTATCATGATTTTGAGTCAGGCGCCGGTGACAGGGTTTAGCTTATACACATCGGCTCCATCCGCCTCATGTTCGAAGACCAGTTCCGCTCCACGTTCTGCCATAACAGCCGGTCGGACCTCCGTGTCCTTGACCACGGCATAAAAGGGACGACCGGGCAATTCTCGTTCCATGTCTTCTATCAATATTCTGAAGTCGTTCCTACTTGTGTCCTCACTATAGATCAATTCCAGATCACGAACACGCTCGTTGTAAGCGAGAATGCTTGACTTAAAATGCAACTGCAACAGGCGCACGTACAACATGCGTTCGTGAAACAGGTTCGAGTACTTGGATGGGATTATGGGAAGCACGACGAGAGCATTTACCGGCGTATGCTCACGTATCCACAGGTACGCAGCGAGGCGTCCGTTGACCGGCGTATGCTCACGTATCCACAGGTACGCAGCGAGGCGTCCGTCTACATCGCTGGTATGCTCGAGGTGCGCTCCGTTGAAGGTGTACCCCTTCGCTGCATAGTTGCCAGCCCGGTTGACATAGCTTGATGACACGTAAATGATCTGAGAAAGCACCAGGATGTACAACAAGATTGCAATGGTCTTGCCGAACCCTCGCCAGCGAACGCTCTTGTGCTGTTGCATCGTTCGCAGGGCGAAGAGCGCAGACAATGCCATTAGCATACCCAGAAAATAGACCCCTTTGTACTGGTTATGATCTGGCAAGGTCATGAAGGTTGTCGGCAGCAACGCGATGAAGCCGCAGAGCGCAACGAAGGACTGACCGCGGTCTCTTGCGCGCCACAAAAATATGAGCTGTAAGAGAAAAAGCGGCAGAAGCAGGAGTAGCGCGGCGACGATCGTTCGTATATTTGTGCTGCTTAGTCCAAAAGGCCGGCCCGCGCTGAAGCTGCCGACAATATCAAGATTGTACTTGATCAGCGGCAGCGAAAGTACGAGGCTGACAGCCAACCAGATCAGGAGCAGGCGAGGCGAAATGTCTTCCGTAAGCGCGCGCCATTTCCGACTGATCCACATGTTCTTGTCCGGATCGCGGATCCAGTCATTCACTGCGAACACTGTTAACCCGCCCAGTAAGACGATGACAATGTAAAGCGCCGCTATCTCCCTGACTGCTAAAGCCGCGATGCCACCGGCAGAGACGGTAACGAGCGCGAGGACTGTGATTTTGTCTTTCACTAGCTGGACACTGGCGTACAGCGCGGCGGTGAAGGTCATGATCCCTAGCGTCACGCTGGTGAAGTTCATGACCTTGCCCATGACGCTGTGCAATCGTTCGTCAGCGCCGGGTAGCCTCATGATATCAAAAGCATAAGGCGAATACGTGCCCTTGAAATAATGCGCCAGCAAGGTCGGCGTGCTGGTCAAATTAACCGAGAAGTAGACCAGCAGAATCATCAATCCCAGCATCACGGTCCGAGATTTGCCCAGTCTTAGGAGTTTGAGTGTTTGACCTAACCAAATGAGGCTGCTGAATATCGCGGTGACGTTTACGATTGACGAGGCCGAAGCCGGACTGAAGTTCGTGATCTTAACGATCGTCGCAAGATAGGCGTGGTAGAGCCAGTAGTAATTTGCCGGAAAACCGACCATGAATACATTGTCTATTGGCGTTGTTTCGTACAGAAGTTGGTGTATATAGCCAATGTGAATATCGCCATGGTGCATAACTTGCAAGGTCGGGCTGGTGAATTCCGCCCAGACCGCCGGAGTCACGACCAATAAGGGTACAATCGGCAGAAGCACACGCCAAGTAGGGTCACGATATTCGTTTCGTTTCCAATTGACACGGGCGTTACGAGCCAAGAACACAAAGGGCGCCAGCAACGTAAGCCAGAACAGCGTTTGCCAATGGCCAATTGCCACCGGCATGAGCAGCGTCAGGATGTACCCGACACCCGAAAATAGCGCGAGAGATGTCAGAAACAGCGGATTGAGAATATCAACGATGAGGGAAGCAATTAGCCGCCACCCTAGACCGAGGCTATTCAGCGTCATCCACGACACCGCCCAGCGCTTTGCCCGCCGCAATCAATGGATCTTCCGGCTCTGGGGTTTTTTGCTCTGTCGGTTGCGGTGGCGGTGCAGCGCCTTCGGCCACGCGCACTTCCAGTCGCAATTTGACTTCGTGTAAATCGAAAATCGCCTGCTCAATGATCTTGGCGCGCTCTGGCGCGGCTATCTTTTCCTGAAAGAAGTGGGTCTGTACGCCCAGGATCAGCCGATTGCCTTCTATGGCGCGCACATGCGCGTGTTCCAGCAACGGCGGAAGATTGCGGCTGTAGCGATGCACTTGCGTGAGAACATCCATCCATCCCTGTTGGAGCTTGCCCACGGGATAAGCCGGTGGTTCGCCCGGTGCGCTGCCTTGCGCTCGTTCGTATTCAGCCTCCGACGCAGCGTCTTGCACATTTTCGGAGGTCTTTGCCGCAGGTGGCGACGACCGCGATTTCGATGGGGGCTGATAAGCATTTGACTGGTCCACTTCAACATTCAAGCTCTCAACCAGGGCCAATTCCAATGCCAACTGCGGCTGCCAGCCGCCGGTATAATTGTTGACCGCTTCGTTGAATGTGCGAATCGTTTTGAGCAATCGGGATCGACTAATGGCCTCTGCCAGCTCTTCACAGAGCGCGCGATCTTCTTGGGAAGCCTCAATCAGATCGGCACTCGCGGTCTGAGTTAACATGACATCGCGCAAATAATCGACGACCTGCTGACCGAATTGCCGAGGATCGCTGCCGGAATCAATCGCTTTGTTGATGATATGGATGCCCAGAGGCACGTCTTCCTCCGCCAGCGCCTGGACCAAATCACGCACATGAATGCTCGATGCGGTGCCCAGCAACTGCTGCGCCGATTCCAGGTTGACCGCCACTTCCGGTTCGGTGACGATTTGGTCAAGAAGGCTGATACTGTCACGTACGCTGCCGGTACCTTGTCGCGCGATCAAATCTAGCGCTTCATTGTCGATGGCAAAGGACTCGCTGTCAGCGATATGCGCCAGCAAGGCGCTCACTTCCTTCTGCGAGACACGCCGAAATTCGAAGTGGAGGCATCGGCTCTTGATGGTTGCCGGAACTTTGTCTATTTCCGTTGTCGCCAGTACAAATATGGCATGATCCGGCGGTTCTTCCAGGGTCTTGAGCAACGCGTCGAAGGCGTTGCCGCTGAAGCGATGGACCTCATCAATGATATAAACTTTGTATTTGCCTTCGCCCGGCGCAAAGGCGATCTTGTCGCGCAATTCACGCACGTCGTCAACGCCGGTATGCGAAGCCGCGTCAATCTCAATCAAATCGAGAAACCGACCTTCATTGATCGCCACACAATTGGGACAACTGTTGCAGGGTCGCTGTGCCGCGTCTTCGTGTGTGCAATTGACAGCTTTGGCGAGCAAGCGCGCATTTGTCGTCTTGCCGGTGCCACGGGGTCCGCTGAAGAGATAGGCGTGGCGAACGCGCCCGCGGATCAAGGAATTTCGAAGTGTGCGGGTGATGTGCTCCTGCCCGACAACATCGGCAAAAGTCTGCGGCCGCCACTTGAGATACAAGGCTTGTTCGGGCAAGGAATGACCTCCGAAATCAACTGTGAGTCTAGCACCTATCGTTCCCATATGACAACCGTCGAATCAACTACCCTATCGGACAGGAAAACGAGTTGAGAAAAAGATTTCACTATCCAAAAGACTGGGGAGTGGTGAATATCAAGGACATCACTTATTGCCGAGCGCAGTTCAGGTTTTTTCACCACCGAGGACACCGAGGGCACGGAGATTATTTTACAGATCGCTGCCAAGCCAGCGTATCATCAGTTTCACCACTCCTGAAGATGGCAGGGCAATCGCATCAATGCCACTTTCCGCCAATATGCGAATTATTGAAAAGATAAAGCGGCCACAGAGACACAGAGAAAAGCATCTGTACAATTAAAGATACAGCCGTATTTCTGCTATAAATGAGAGATCAGGGCAGATTCCTTTCGCCCTTGGTAGCATATTTTCAGATGGTTCACCTTGTAGTGTACTTAAACTCGGTGCCCTCGGTGTACTCGGTGCCCTCGGTGTACTCGGTGCCCTCGGTGTACTCGGTGGTGAAATTCTGCACTGGATACAGACCTGCGCTCTTGATGCGATTGCCATGCTGAAGACAGCAAACCTGTCACTTTAGAGCCAGCATCGGTTACAATATCGAGTGGGCGAACTGTCCGCAAAACATGATTGGGACGGCCATCGCCTGCCACACGAGACATTCGTCAAAGAATAAAGAAGCAGGAGCAAGACATGGAATTGGCAAAAGACACCTTCGTCTCTGTCGCCCGCTATGAAGATCTGCGCGGCAAAGGCAGCATCACGGTGCATCCTTACGGCAAGGCAATCGTACTCTTCCTTTATGGGGACAGGGTGTACGCGGTAGACAACCGATGCCCGCATATGGGTTTCCCGCTAGACAAGGGCTCGGTGGAGAATGGCATTCTGACTTGCCACTGGCATCACGCGCGTTTTGATCTCGCCAGCGGCGGCGCCTTTGACCTGTGGGCGGACGATATCGACGCCTTCCCGGTTGAGATGCGTGATGGCGAAATCTACGTCGATGTACATGCTAACGGCAACACCATCGACCATCAGCGCAACCGCCTGCGCGACGGTTTACAGCAAGATCTGAGCCTGGTAGTGGCAAAAGCGGTCATCAATCAGTTGTGGCAAGGCGTGCCCCCCAACGAGCCCTTCGGCATTGGGTTGGCGTTTGGCACTCAGTTCCGCGGTATGGATTGGGGACGTGGTTTGACGACGCATGGTTGCACGATGAATCTGATTCCCTACCTCGACGAGGCGGATCATCCGCTTGCGCTGTTCCATGGTTTGGCGGATGTCGCCAGCGACACCGCCGGTATGTCACCACGATTTAATCCGCGTCCGCTGCCCAATGATGATACTGATATCCCCACGCTAAAGCAGTGGTTCCGACAATTCGTCGAGGTGCGCGATGCGCAAGCCGGGGAACGAGCCATCGTTTCCGCATTAAGAGCCGGCGCCGATGACGTGCAGATCGCCGATATGCTCTTTGCCGCCGCCACCGATCATCGTTATCTTGATGCCGGTCACACACTGGACTTCATCAACAAGGCCCTGGAATCGGTCGACCTGGCCGGTTGGGATTATGCCGAACTGGCGTTCACCAGTGTCGTGCCTAACTTGACCGACGCGCGCCGCATGGAAGAATCAAACGCCTGGCGCAAGCCAATTGACCTGGTCGAGATCTTGGAAAACGCCTTCGTTGAATTGCCGGAAGCCATTGCTGCTGGTCTGAACAGGACAACTGCGCACGATATAGCGTCCGTTACGACGATCTTGCTTAGCGATGATCCCCTAAAGATCGTGGATACGCTGCTCGAATGCCTGCGTGCGGGCACGTCGCCTGTTGATCTTGCCGGCACGGTCGCCTATGCCGCAGCTCGCCGCATCGCGCATTTCCATACCAGCAACGAATTTGGCGATTGGGATACCGCCCTGCATACCTTTACCTTTGCCAATGCCGTCTTCCAAGGGCTGACGCGTGTCGAATCCGCGGAGCTAACCCGAGGCATCTTTGACGCCGCCATAAGCATTTACCTAGATAGATTCCTGAACGTGCCGTCGGTTCGGCTGCCGCAACCAGAGACCACCGCGGATCCCGACGCCCTGCTGGATGACTTGGAATCCATGCTGAACTTACAGCAGCAAGTCAACCAGGCAGGAACACTGGCGGCGCGGTATCTTGCCAGTGGAGGATCACCCGAGCGGCTGATGGCAAGAATGGGGCATTTGCTCTTGCGAGAGGACCGCAACTTTCACACGATTCAGTGCATAGAAGCGTGCTTCAACCAATACACAATCTTGCGGGAAACAGCGCCGGAATTGGCGCCACATGTCTTGATCGCCGCTGCGCGCTACCTGGCGGCGCATTCGCCGACTATGCGCTCTCAAATGCAGACCTATTCGATTGCCCGGCGCTTGTCCCGTGGCGAGAATCTCTTTGAGGAATAAAAGCGTCAGCTATCGATTGTAGATAATGTAAGTTTCGCGAAGTTCATCGCATAGTTCGAGGTAATGTCGATAGCGCCGGCGGTCGATTTTTCCTGCGCTCACCGCCGCAAGCACAGCACAGCCCGGCTCGGCAGTATGGGTACAGTTGCCGAACTTGCATTCCAGCACGAAGGGTTGAATGTCGATGAAGTAGGCATCCAGCTCATCCGGTTCGATATCCCAGACGCTGATTGATCGGATGCCGGGTGTATCCGCCAGATAGCCGCCGCTCTCCAGCCGTATCAGGGCGCTGTCGCGCGTGGTGTGGACGCCCTCTTCCGAGACGCGGCCAACCGACTTCACCTGGCGTCCCAAGCCCGGCTGTATGCGATTAAGCAGGCTGGTCTTTCCAACACCGGACGGTCCGGTAAAGACCGAAATGCCCTTTTCCAGAATCAACCGAAGCGCGTCGATGCCGTCGCTTTGCAAGGCGCTGGTTAGCAAGACGCGATAGCCCATTCTTTCGTACGAAGCAAACGGCCCCGCTAATGTGACGGGGTCAAGCAGATCAATCTTGTTGAGCACAATGTACAGATCGCTGATCTGAGACTTTTCTCCAGCGACAAGCAGACGGTCCAGCAAGTTCATATCTGGCGCAGGTTGACTGGCGGCGATGACAAACAAGGCGCGATCGGCATTGGCTATGATCACCTGTTCGCGTTCGGCTTGGCCCGCGCCGCGCTTGCCGGTAGTGCGGACAGCGCGCGATAGCACGCTCTTTCGCGGCGCCAAGGTTTCCACCACTCCCATCATAACTTCGGTGCCTTCCTCACGGCGCAGCGAAATCGTTACGCGGTCCCCAATGGCTGCGATATCGCTGGATTGCGCCGCTTCCTTCAGCTTTCCCCGCAATTCGCACATGTAGGTATTGCCATCGGATGCCTCGACCCAATAGAAACCGCTCTGTTCCTTTACGATCAGTCCCTTATGCGCAGCGTCCAAGCACCTTGCTCCCGTCATCGCCCTCGGCTATCAATGTATAAGCCAATTATAGACGCGATCAGTCAATCCAACACATGCATCTTGAAATTTGGGGACATTTGCAAAGCGCCGAGACTTCCGCAAAAGACAGATACATAGTCAGCAACGACATATTCCTGTAAACTTGGTTGAAGATAATTGGCTATAAAGCGGAAGGACGCAACGTGTCGGAAGAAAGCAATGAAGTAAAGGCTGGAAACAGCAAGTCCAACGATGGCGCTTCTCGCACCACTTTCAACTACGTGGCTATCGCCGCAGCGTTCATGTTGATCGGTATCATGATCGGCAACTATTTGTGGAACTCCGACACAGACAAGAGCGTCCTTGTTAACGAGGCGCAACTGCGCAGCGTCATGCTCAGCGTGCTGGAAGAGAGCGATATCGCGCGAGCCAGCGATATGGCACTTGTGGTAGAAGACGAGCAACCCGACCGTTTTGCCTTAGTTGACGACGATCCCTTCCTCGGCGAAGCAGACGCGCCGGTGGTCATTGTGGAATTCAGCGACTTCTTCTGTGGCTACTGCAAGCGTCACTTCGACCAGACTTTCATGCCATTGCTGGAAAATTACGGTCAGCATATTCGTTACGTCTATCGCGATTTTGCGCGTCTAACCCAGGAATCGACACCGGCTGCAGCCGCCGCGCAGTGCGCGTTCGCACAAGACAGATTCTGGGAGTTCCGCGACGACTTCTTCGATAATCAAAGCTCGCTCAATCGAGACTTTTACATCCAAACAGCAGAAGCTCATGGACTTGATGTCGTCGAATTCACGGCTTGCCTTGACGAAGGACGCTATGTGGGTGAAGTTGAATTGGACGGATTCGACGGGCAAGTGGCAGGTGTTCGCGGCACACCGGGATTCTTCATCAACGGACAGATCTTGAGCGGGGCGCAGCCCTACGTGATCTTCGAAAGAATGATACGGCTTGAACTCGAAAAAGCCGGAATCGACTATGAGAATGCGAGCGCCAGCGGCGGTTAGACTCGGTCGTAACAAAGCCATCACGTTTCTCTCTATTTTGGACGGCGGATACGGAATGCGCCGGGTGTATTCAATTCAGGCGAGCAAAGTGAATTAGCCGGGCAAAGTCCCACCCGCTGCCGGGAATCCGCCGTCAACGCAAGGCCACATTAGCACTTGGTAGGGATCGGACCTCGGCCCATACCAGGTGATTGCATGTGCCTGCCGGACCATAAGTGAACTCAACATGGCGAGAAAAACCAAGCGAAAATCCAAACCGAAAAGGCGGGGTGTCAAGTCCAATCTGGTAGGCAAGACCATCAATCTGGAAATCACCGATATGGCACAGGGCGGGTTCGCGATGGCAAGCCATCGTGGGAAACCGGTCTTTGTGCCCTATGCGCTGCCCGGCGAGTCAATCAGCGCAGAAGTCAGCGAAGACCGTGGCTCTGTGATCTTCGCAAGTGGCAAAAGCCTGCACGCCGCGTCTGCTGATCGCGTAACGCCTCGTTGCGCCCATTTCGGGCCTGGGCGCTGTTGGGGCTGTCAATTCCAGCATATTGACTATCGAGCTCAGCTATTGCTCAAGCAGGATGTACTCGCTGATCAATTATCGCGCGTCGGCAAGCTGCCTGACAGTCTAATCGATAGCGTCATGCGCCCGGTCCTGCCGGCGACCGAACTGTGGGGATACAATCATCGGCTGACCATGTCGCGCGATCCGACAGGCGCTTGGGGTCTCAAGCGACGGGGCAAGGGCGGCATTGAAGCGCTGACAGAGTGTCAGACAGCCCACCCGGAGTTGATGGATACGCTGGCGGAGCTCGACTTCGACTACGAACATGCGCGCCGGCTGACCCTTCAACGCGGTTCCGACAGCCGCATCATGATCGTCTTCCACGTTGATGCAGAAGATGCGCCCGAGCTAGAAACCGATCTGCCGCTGAGCGTCAATTTGCTATTGCCGGACAACTCGCCGATCAACCTGATCGGTGACGTCCACAGCACTTTCCGCATCGCCGATCGAATTATCCGCGTGACCGCGGGTAGCTATATGCGGCCCAATCTTAGCCAGGTCGGTGTACTTGCAGACGAAGTTCTAAAGGCACTTCAGCTTACTGGTAGCGAACAGGCGCTTGATCTCTACGCAGGCGCCGGCCTCTTCAGCGCTGTCATGGCCGAGCGCGCCAAGCTGATTTCGCTGGTTGAGAGTTATCCACCGGCCGCAAACGACGCCGAATTCAATCTCAGCGAATTCGACCACATAGACATTGTTGAAGGCCAAGTTGAAGCCGTGCTGGGAGATATGGTTGCGAACGACGCCCGCTACGATGTAGCCCTGGTTGATCCACCGGGCAGCGGCATCAACGGCGCGATCGTGGATTGTTTTCTCAGGCTGGGCCTTAATCGTCTCGTCTATGTTAGCGGAAACCCCTCCTCGCTGGCGCGTGATAGTCGGAGCTTGATCAACGCCGGTTTTCAGTTGCAATCCCTGCAAGGGGTGGACATGGCGCCGCACACCTACTACATCACCGCGATAGCTGCATTTCAGCGTTAGCCCAGGATTGCTTTCAGCGCCTCGGCCAAGGTCTGCAATTCGTCGTTCGTGTTGTACGCCTGGACCGAGACGCGGATGCCGCAACGCTCTTCAAACCTGCCGACGGGCGCCTCAATGCGAAACTCCTCATATAGTCGGTCTTTGGCCGCGTTGACATCGCATTCAGGCAGCGGGATGGTCACCATCTGCGCGAACTGATTGACCGACAAAGGCTCCAAAGCATAGCGATCACATAATTGCGCCTGCAAGTCAGCAGCGAGCAGATGACATTCACCGCGAACGCTGTTCCAATTGTTCTGCTGCTGATAGACGATGGCGGACGGCACACTTAGGTAAGCAGCAATATCCTTCGTACCGAGCCACTCGTGACGCTCGATGAAGTCCGCGCCTTCGCGACAGCCATGTGAAATCACCAGGGGGTCAATTAACTCGTGCAGCTCGGGTCGCACGTGCAAGAAGGCCGAACCCTTTGGCGAACAGAGCCATTTGTGAAAATTACCGCTGTAGACATCAGCGCCGACTGCCGCCAAATCCAAGGGGATCTGGCCGGGCGCATGCGCGCCATCGATAACTGTCAGGATGTCCAATTCGCGCGCCCTATGGCAAATCTTCTCAACCGGAAAGATCAGCGCGGTTGGCGATGTTATATGGCTCATCACGATCACTTTAGTGTTCGCAGTCGCAGAAGCGAAAAAGTCCTCGACAAAGGCGTCGTCGCCCTGGTATGGCAGGCGAACCTGATGCCTTACGATATCTGCGCCGGTTCTTCTGGCGGCGTATTCCATCAAACGATCAACCGCGCCGTATTCGTGATTCGTCGTCAGAATTTGCTCCCCGGCTGCCAGCGGCATGGACCGCAAAGCCGCGCTAAGCCCATAGGTGGCGTTGGTCACAAAAACGACTTCGTCGCCGGGCACGTTGAGATACCTGGCGGTCGCTTGACGCGCCTTAAATATCAATTCGTTGCGGCGGCGCAACAAGAACTCCACTGGCTGCCGCTCCAACGCCAGCTGCCACGCCTGATATTGCGCAAAAACGGGTTTGGGGCAGGCGCCAAAGGAACCGTGATTTAAGAAAATGATGTTGTCACGAATCAGGAAATCGTCGCGAAGCGACATGGGATTGAGATCCCCGGCTATGGTGAATGGTCCGCCGGATTATAACCCATGTATCCTGGCCGGGACGATGTATTTGCATTAAGGAAGCGAGAGGCAATTCAATCCCTGGCGCCAATCTGAAAGCGAACGATTCGGTCCAAACCAGCGTAGTCTTGCAAGACATCGCAGGGCGCGCCGAACGTCTCTTCCACCATGTGACAGACTCTCTCGCCCTGGTCCGCGCCGATTTCCAGCAATACCCAGGCGTCTTCTCTGCAGACCTTCGGCAAATGCTCGAGCAAGCGGCGGATGTAACGCAATCCGTCGACGCCACCGTCCAACGCTATCACAGGTTCATATTTGCTGACGGCCAACGCGACCAATTCGTCCGTCGCAATATAGGGAAGATTCGCCATCAACAGATCCACGCGGACACCCCGCTGGATAAGCGGCTGCGCTAAATCGCCTAGCAGGCACTCAACCTTGACTCCGTGACGCAGCGCATTCTCGCCGGCTAAGGTCAGCGCCTTCCGGCTGATGTCCGTAGCATAAACGCGGCTGCCCGGCATGTGCTTGGCAAAGGTCACTGCCAGCGCGCCACTGCCGGTCCCGATATCGGCCACCTGGCATGCGGGCATCTGTGCGGTCAAACGCAGCGCTTCTTCCAGCAAAATTTCGGTTTCCGGACGCGGGATCAAAACGTCGGGTGATACGGTCAAGTCAAGATCGTAAAAGGACTTGCTGCCGATCATATAAGCGATCGGTTCCCCTGCGGCGCGACGGTTCATCAATTCCGTATAGCGCTGCAGCTGCGCGACGCTTAGCTCTGCTTCCCCGTGCGCAAGCAAGTATATGCGTTCCGCATCCAGCACATGTGCGAGCAAGACCTGCGCGTCGAGATCAGCGGTTTCGCATGGCGACAGCTCACCGTAAGCTGCTCGTAATGCCGCTCTGATCGTGCTCAATTTTGAAGCATCCATGTTTGGCTTTGCAAGCGCCCAGACTACCCGACACTGCCCGCGGCTAACTGCTCGGCCTGCTGCTGAGTCGCCAGCTGATCGATAAAGATATCCAGGTCACCGTCCATGACCGCCGGCAAGTTGAAGTTGCTGTAGCCGATGCGATGGTCGGTGACACGACCCTGCGGGTAATTGTAGGTGCGGATCTTTTCGCTACGGTCGCCACTGCCTACTTGACCGCGGCGCTCTGCTTCCCGTTCTGACCGTTGCCGTTCCACTTCAGCCTCATAGAGCCGGGCAATCAGCACTTGCTTGGCGCGGATCTTGTTTTGAAGTTGGCTGCGTTCGTCTTGCATCTCGACTACGAGCCCGGTCGGCCTGTGTATTAGTCGTACGGCGGAGTCGGTCGTGTTTACCGATTGTCCGCCAGCGCCACGGGCGCGGAAGACCTGCGTTTCCACTTCACTCATATCAAGTTGCACATCGACATCTTCCATTTCAGCCAGCACTGCAACAGTTGCCGTGCTGGTGTGGATGCGGCCCTGGCTTTCGGTGGTCGGAACGCGCTGGACACGATGTACGCCACTTTCATACTTCAGGCGGCTGAAAGCGCCCTCGCCCTTTATTTCAAAGGTGATGTTCTTGAATACCCCGTTGCCCTGCTCGTTGACATCAAGCAGTTCAACTTTCCACTTGTTGGATTCCGCGTAGCGCGTATATAGGCGCATCAAATCACCAGCGAAAATGCCGGCTTCGTCTCCGCCGGCTCCGGCCCGTATCTCGACGATTACGTTTTTGCTGTCGCGCGGATCCTTAGGCAGTAGCATCAATCGCAATTGTTCCAGCAGATCGGCGCTGCTCTGTTCCAATTCCGCAATCTCCAGCTGTGCCAGTTCCCGCAATTCCGCCTCATCGGCGCTGCTCAGCAGGTCTTTCGCTTCGTCCAATTCTTGCGCCTGCTTCTGATATGCGCGGAAGGCATTTACGACGTTTTGCAAACCGGAACGCTCCTTCGCCAACTCCGCCACTTTTACGTAGTCGGTGGCGATGGCAAGATCGCCCATCAAGCTTTCTATTTCCTGAAAGCGGTTTTCAACTTCGGCAAGTTTTCCCAACATAAGATCGACTCAATTCATGTCATATGGCTGTACGGGTTATATGTCGGCGCAATTCCGCGTTGAACGACAATGGACAGATGACCTGTGAAAATGGAGACAGGCTTGTTAATATTCGTCGAGGCGACTTGGGGCAAGAAAATACGTTCGCGCGGTCATGCAGTATATTATACAGTCGGATTCTTGCCTGCAAAGAGACAACTACGCCAGGTCCAACTGGAACAATTTGACGAAGGGTTTGAAAATGGGCGTTTTGCGCACACCCGAGGAAAGATTCCAAAACCTTCCCGGATATGATTTTGACGCGCATTACCTGCAAGTGGGCGACACGCGGATGCACTATGTCGATGAAGGGCAAAGCGACGATGCCATTCTTTGTCTGCACGGCGAGCCGACATGGTGCTATCTCTACCGCAAGATGATTCCGTCGCTCGCCGCTCGTTATCGGGTGGTGGCGCCAGATATGATCGGTTTCGGCAGATCCGACAAATATGCGGAATCAGCCGCCTACAGTTTCCACATGCACTATGACAAGCTGCTCTCACTTATCGTGCAACTTGATCTTCGCAATATCACTCTGATCTGCCAGGATTGGGGCGGCCTGCTGGGTCTGACACTTGCCGCCAATCACGCGGATCGCTTCGCCAGGCTGGTCATCTTAAATACATTCTTGCCCACGGGCGCGGACAAACCAAGCCCTGCCTTCATGCAATGGCGCGCTTTCAGCCAGAAAGTCGGCAAGCGCATGCAGGTCGGACGTTTGATCTCCCAGACCATCAGCAATTATGAGCTTGAAGAGGAGATTGTCGCCGCATACGACGCGCCCTTCCCCGATGATAGCTACAAGGCCGGCGCTGCCATATTCCCGTCGCTAGTGCCGATATCACCCGATATGCCGGGCGCAGCTGAAATGAAGGCTGCGCGTGAGACCCTATCAAGATGGCAGAAACCCACGCAAGTTATGTTCAGCGATGGTGATCCCATATTGGGCGGGGCAGCGGGTTTCTTCCGGCGACTGATTCCCGCGGCGGCGGATCAACCAGAAATCGTCATACGTGACGCCGGGCACTTTTTGCAGGAAGAAAAAGGCGAAGAAATCGCCGCAGAAACGCTGGCTTTCATGAATCGGTCCGGTGCCTAGACCGGGCCAGGAATGTGGTAGTGAGCGCGGAAGCGATATAATGGATGCGCTGGCATACATGTTATGACTACGATGAGCGAAACCGAGATCGGACGAAACACCGGCATTCCCCTGGATATGGGCTGGGTGCGGGATACAAGTGTCAACTTGAGCGCGACGCAAAACCGCGCCAATACACTTGGCGCTCGCCGCAGTATCAAGAAAGAATGGCAGGCGGCCTGGCTGTTGCGCGCCATCACCATGATCGACTTGACCACGCTCGCCGGCGACGATACAACGGGAAAGGTGACGCGCTTATGCGCCAAAGCCAAGCAGCCGCTGCGCCAGGATATCATCACGGCGCTGGACGTCGAATCGTTGCAGCCCAAGGTTGCTGCCGTCTGCGTATATCATCAGCGCGTCCGCGACGCTTTGAAAGCGCTGAGAGGAAGTGGAATTCCCGTTGCGGCTGTATCAACCGGCTTCCCCGCCGGGCTCAGCCCATTTGAACAGCGAATTGCAGAAATCCACCAGTCGGTTGAAGCTGGAGCGGAAGAAATCGACATCGTTATTTCGCGCGAGTACGTCTTGCGCGGCGATTGGCAAGCGCTCTATGACGAAGTCCGACAAATGCGCCGCGCCTGTGGCGGAGCCCATATGAAGACGATCCTGGCTACCGGCGAGTTGGGTCCATTATGGCAGGTGGCGAAAGCCAGCAAGGTTTGCATGATGGGGGGCGCCGACTTCATCAAGACCAGCACGGGCAAGGAAGCGGTAAACGCGACTCTTGAGGTGGGCTTGACTATGGCGCGCGAGATCCGCGCCTATCAGGAGATGACCGGATTCAAAGTCGGTTTCAAGCCGGCCGGCGGGATCAGAACCGCCAAAGACGCCCTGAATTGGATGATTCTGATAAAAGAGGAGTTGGGTGACGACTGGCTGCACAGGCGCCTTTTCCGCTTGGGCGCTTCCGGCCTTTTGACCGACATCGAAAGACAGCTTTCCCACCACATCACGGGCCGCTATGCCGCCCGACATCACATGCCCATCGCCTGATCTTCCGCTTTCTTGACAGAGTTCGATTGGGCGTCCTTCCCATTTGACATCTTGCAGGTGACCGAAGCCGTTTACCTGCGGCGTGCGTCTTGTTCGCATTTAAGTTGGACCAACCGAATTGGAAAACCTGCAATTAACTGGCGGATGGACCGAGCGACAAGTCCGATACGCCGTCAGTCATCAGCACAAGTCACACACGCTGTCCAAAAAAAGCAAGGAGCGTAAATCCTTGTCCGCAGCGTTATAGTGCGAAACTCTAACATAACGCGTTCACGCAATAGCGACTAAGGCATCTTTATTACGTGCCTGCAAATCCACTGCATGATCTTTACACGCGCCAAAACCTATGATATTATGTCTCCAGTCGCCAAATTGTTTGAAAGGAGTAAAGCAATAGTCAGAAATTGATTTATCAATTCCCTTGCTTACGTAGCAGTTGTATCCAAATTGGAAGTTTCGTTAGAGGAGAAACAGAGTAATGAACAGAACACGATTTCCTGTATCCGCGGTCTGTTGCCTGATGTTGATTGCCTTGCTCTTACTTTCGCTGGGGGCGGTTAGCGCGCAGTCAATGGAAAGCATGGACGACGAAATGTCGGACGACATGATGTCGGACGACATGATGATGGAAGACATGATGATTGAAGACATGATGATGCCGGCGCCAAGGATCTGTACCGACTTGCCTAGCCATGTCGCAATCTATAGCGATTCCTTTGGCATAAGCTGTAGCGACGTTGGAACGGCTGGTATAGGCGTACAGTCCATCGTAGATGCTGGTGTCACCTCGGCTATTGATATTTGGAGTCCCGTGGGTGTCGACGCCGAAGTCTGCTTCTCCATAGCAGGCCCAATAACTTTCCTCGATGCGTCAATGTCGCCGCGTATGGAGATGTCACCAGAAGCATATTCACGTGACAACCTGAATTGTGTCCATATTAGCGGTGCAGGCACGGTAGTATTGGGTCATGCGCCGGCTGACGACATGATGATGGACGATGACATGATGATGGACGACGACATGGCTATGGACGACGACATGGCTATGGACGACGACATGATGATGGACGATGACATGATGATGGACGACGACATGGCCATGGACGACGACATGATGATGGACGATGACATGGCTATGGACGACGACATGATGATGGATGACGACATGATGATGGACGACGACATGGACATGGACGACGACATGGACATGCTCATCGCCGACAGCATGGATTCCATGGTTGAGTTGGAAGGCTGCGAGGTTACCGCTTCGTACAACCTCAACCACCGTGCCGAACCCGCTGGTGAAATCATCGGAATCGTTGCCGGTGGCGCTACCAAAACGGCGACAGCCCGTACGCCAAACTGGTTCAATGTGGAACAAGGCGGCGCTGCAGGCTGGATTACTGCCCACCTGGTCCAAGGACAGGGCGACTGCGGCTAAATCGCCGCACGCGAAAGCAATCGAGGGGCGCCGGTACGGCGCTCCTTTTTCGTTTTTCCTCTGCTGCTCCCGTCAAACTGAGCCCCGACCTTTGCACTTTTTTGCCTCGGATTCTATACTTTTCATGACTGTTCACGCCGGAAGAAGGCTCAACAACACATGCTGACGCTGCGCGAGGCGTTGAAAATGCCCATACTGGAAGACGCGTTGGTAGTAGCGGGCGCTACCGGCCTTTCGCGTGATATTCGCTGGGTACACGCCGTAAGTGTGCCTGATGTAGCCGATTGGCTACACGGCGGCGAATTGGTGCTGACAACCATGTTCAATTTGCCGGACGCGCCGGATGCCCAATGCGAGTTCCTGCGGCAATTGGCGGACAAGGGCATCGTTGCCGTGGTCCTCACCATCGGCAATATGCTGGATCAGATTCCCGATTATCTGCGCCGTGTGGGCGACGAACTGGACCTGCCGCTGATTGAACTCCCCTTCGAGACGCGCTTCGTCGATATCGCGAAAGCAATCAACGAACGTATATCGGAAGAAAATCTAGACAAATTCAGCCGCGCGCTCAACATCCAGCAACGGCTGACGAGGCTGGTGCTGGAAGGCGGTGGATTCTGGGAATTAGCGGAAATGCTAGCCGATCTGGTCGGGCATTCGATCAGTATCGAAAACGAGCGCTTTGAGGCCATCGCTAACAAGAACATTGCCGAGGTCGATTCGGCACGGAGCTATACCATTTTACATGGCCGCACCAATCCGCAACTGATTGATGCGCTGGAGGGCGAATATTTGCCCAAGATCCGCGAAACCTTGCGCCCGGTCTACTTGCCGGTGATGCCAAATGTGGGCTTGGAAATGGAGCGCCTGCTGGCTCCCATCGTCGTGCACGGCGACATCTATGGCTACATGTGGATCATCGCCGATGTTCATGCGCTTTCGCCGATCGATATGATGGCGATCGAAATCGGCGCGACCGTGGCTGCTCTGCTGATGCTTTATCAGGAATCTTTGCAAGCAGCCGAGGCATCGCTAAAAGGCAATCTGATCGCGCAATTGATTGAAGGCGATGGCAACCGCCAAACCATTCTTAGTGATCAGTCGCTGCGGTATGGCGTAGACCTGCGTCAGCCGTTTCAGTTGATGATGATTGGTCTTCGCCAGGCGCAGCCGCCGTTGGTGACCAGCGTTTACCGCAGCGTCAACCAGGTTCTAGCCCAGATGGACCAGGAAGCGGTCGCAACTCAATTCGCCGGTCAGGTGGTTGTTCTGATTCAAGCGAACCAGGAAGTTGATTCTTTGGCAGCGACCATTGCGCAGCGGCTCTCGCGTCGCAAGGGCAATTTTCGTATCGGCATCAGCGCTGTTTTCAGTGGCGCCGACAAGGTCGGCGCGGCACATCAACAATGCAACGAGATCTTGGAAATCGCGCTGCGCTTGCGAAGCCAGAATCAAATACACCGTTTTGTCGAGCTGGGTTACATTCATACGTTGTTTCACGCGGGGCAGTCAAGCCTGGATCTCAACACGCACGTGCCCATATTGAGACTGCTACTTGCAGAGAAACAGACGGACCTTTTCCACACATTGGAGACCTATCTTGACGCCGGAGGAAATAGTGTACAGACGGCCGAGTCTCTTCATATCCATCGTAGCACGCTGAATTATCGCCTGGCGCGAATCCGGGAGATCTGCGATGTCGATCTCTCTTCGTCCGCCGTGCGCATCAATTTGCAGATCGCGCTCAAACTCATGCGGCTGTTTGATGACCTTCCCGGCGGGCGTCCGTTGCCATGATTGACTGCTTCGCTGGTTTCGAACAGCCGGTCACGACTTCGTGTCATTCATCCGCCGATTTGGCGACCACAATTGCGATGGCTATTTCGTCCGTGTGCGAAAGGCTGACGTCCCATTCGTCCAGTCCCACCTTGGCGGCCAGCGACTTTGCTTTTCCGTAAAGTATCAGGCGTGGTCGCCGTCGCTCATCATCGACTCTGACTTCGATATCAACCCAGCGAATGTCGCCAATACCCGTGCCAAGCGCCTTGCCTACCGCCTCTTTTGCCGCGAAGCGCGCGGCCAGGCGGTAGGGCTTGTCAGCGCAATCTTCGCGTTCACCCTCCGTGAAAAATCTCTGCAGAAAACGGTCGCCCAGTCGTTCAATGCCGTCGGCAATGCGCTTGCATTCGATCACATCAACACCGCAGCGTATCATCGCACAATCCTTGAGACCCAGGTCAGACGATCATTGTACAACAGGTAAACGGTGTCGACTCTGTGAATCTCGCTAGCGCAAATAAACGTTTTCAGTAAAATGACATTATTGGATACATCAGGGTTTGAGATTGGCTTATGACATTTCGCACTGTATTCGGCCTATTCGTAATAATATTCGCATTATTGCTGTCGGCTTGCGGCGGCGAAAGCAGTACACCTCAGGCGACGCCCGTACAATTGCAACGGGCGTCCTATGTGAGCACGAGACTCAACCCGGGATTCGCGGTGCATTTTCCGACGTCATGGCGCTACCAGGTTTCGGAAGCCGGTATCATGCTCAGCAACGACCCGGACCTCCTATCCGCCCCGGCTGATAATCCAGAGGTGCCGAGCGGCGCACTGGCCATGAATATTTCACTCCTCACCGAAGAACAGGTACGGTCGATTGGCGCTCGCAATGCAGCGGGATTGATTGACGCCTTTGTCGGGTCTTCAAACATTGACGCCTTGGCGCCAAAGTATCGCGATACCAACGCGATCACGATCGAGGGACGTGACGGCGCGCAAGCCTTTGTCAATACTGGCGGCAGCGACAGTCTATTGCTCGCCCTGGATCTTAAGGGTAACTTTGTACTGGCAGTCGTGGTGGCGCCCAAGGATGAACTCAAAAAACATATCGGAATCCTTAACAGTATCTTCGCTTCCGTTGAACTGCTCAAGACCCAGTAGCGCGTAAGCGTCCAGATCAATGCTGGCTTGAGCCCGCGCATTTGCCGGTTTCAGCGTCATCCTTCCAAATAAAGATCTTTGAACGCGAGACAGCGCAGCGCAGTTGAACAATAATGCGAAGGAAAGAACGCCGACGCCGTGATCGCTTTTGTTGCAGTCATGCGTAAAGACAGGAGCATTTATGGCTAGTCTGCGCTTTCGCTGCCGGCAAGTCTATTGGAAGTGGATCGCGCCGGACAGAATCCGCAAATACATGATCGGCAATCAAGTCCGCAAGTTGCAGATCGGATCGGGCTCGAATCTGCTGCCTGGTTGGCTGAATACCACGCTCTACCCTTTTGCGCCCGGCACCGTCTACTTAAACGCCTGCGCGCCCTTTCCAGTACCTGACGATAGCTTCGACTACGTCTTCAGCGAGCATGTGATTGAGCACCTGGAGTTCGAGGAAGCGGCGCAAATGCTGCGCGAAAGCCATCGAGTTTTGCGCGAAGGCGGTCGGATTCGAATCGCGACTCCCAATCTGGAACAGATCATCGCCTTGTACACGCAGCCAAAGTCAGAAGCGCGACAGGAATACATCCGATGGATCATGGACAACTTCCGACCACAGATCGGCGAATACAGCCCAGCGCAGGTCATTAATCAGTCGTTTCATGGTTGGCGGCACAAGTTTATCTATGACCAAGAGACGCTGGCCAAGGCGCTGAAAGACGCGGGATTTGTCGATGTCGAAGCTGTCAAGCCCGGCGAAAGCAGCGACGAACGGCTGCGCGGCATTGAGCAGCACGGCAAATATGTTGGCAGCGAGCAAGCGATGCGCTACGAGACGATGGTACTCGAGGCGGTCAAGACATAGGCTCAGAGGATTTTGAACCGGGGGTTTCGTTCCTGGCGTCGTGCTTTCGCTTGCGCTTGGGCTTTTCGTGGTCACGTTTCCTGTAAACGTCGAATGCGGCAATAATGACCAGACCTGCCGCCACTACCGGTAACAGAAAGTCGGGCACCGTGATTCCTTTCCTTATAGAATCCCGCCTGCAAATTCGCGAAATTCTTTATTATGATAGCAGGGTTATCGCATAAGTACGATAAGCTGTGGTGAAAGCGAATGCCAGTCTATACCTATCGCCGTGACGACGGCAGCACCTTCGATATTCGTCAGAAGTTCCGGGACGACCCTCTGGATAGTTGCCCGACGACTGGTCAGGCGGTCAGCCGCGTGATCCAGCCGGCCGGTATCATATTCAAAGGCAGCGGCTTCTACGTCAACGACAACAATAAGGCGAACAATCCGGCTAACCCTTCGGCAGCCAATGGAGATGACAAGAGCGCCGGCGACAAGGAGCAGTCCACCAAGAAAACTGAAACAAAGTCCGAGACTAAAGCTGAAAAGAAACCGGAAGCGAAGACACCCGCCGCGGCGAGCAGCTAAGCTCGTTCACGCCATCATGTAACCTGAGCCCATCGGTAGCGGAGACAAAATGCGTATTTACTTTGTGCGACATGGCATGGCGGAAGACTTGTCTAGCAGCGACTTCGCGCGCGAGCTGACACGGCGCGGACGCAAGCGTGTCGCCAAGGCTGCCAAGGTCATCAAGCGGCTGGGCATCAGGCCTTCGGTAATCTTCACTAGTCCGCGGCTGCGCTCCTTGCAAACTGCGGAACTCATCGCTAAGGAGCTCGAACGCGAGGTGACCGTCAGCGAGGCTGTCAGCTTCGGTTTCGACCTATCCGATGTACAGCATTTGACCCGCGGCATGCATTTTGACGACGAAGTCATGTTTGTCGGCCATAACCCCGATATGAGCGTGCTGGTAAACGAGATGACGGGCAGCGATGTCGCCATGAAAAAAGGAGGATTGGCGCGCGTCGACGTTTTTGACCTCGACGCGGGTCATGGAGAATTGATCTGGCTGATTGCGCCCAAGGTATTTGATGCCTTGAGCCGGCAAAGTGCGCGCGTCGTAACAGGCAACGAAAATTCAGCCGGTGTTTTGCCTGACAAGCTGGCTGAATCTCATTCAGCCCTGCAAGCGTTGATCAAAAGGCGCTGGAGCCCGGTGTCTTTTGATCCGTGGCGACCGATCGAGAAGTCCAAACTCATCACTATTCTGGAAGCAGCCCGTTGGGCTGCTTCCTCTTTCAATATACAGCCCTGGCGCTTTATTGTTGCGGACCGAGACGACGAGCAAGAGTTTGAAAAGATTCTTTCCGTATTGAAAGAAGGCAACCAGTCTTGGGCACAGCATGCGGGCGCACTGATGATCGCTGTCTCGCAGACGCATCGCGAAACAGGCGAGGCGAACAGCCACGCATACCATGATTTGGGTTTGGCAATCGGGCAAATGGTATTGCAGGCGCTTGATCATGATATCTATGCCCATCAAATGGGCGGGTTTTTCCCGGACAAGGCGCGCGAGCTGTACCAGATTCCCGACAACTATGTACCCAAGACCGCCATCGCCTTGGGCTATCGCGCGACGGATTCGAGCCACCTCAGCGATGCTCACCGCGAACGCGATGCCTCGCAGAGGCAGCGGCACACCCTGGGCGCCATGATCTTCAACGGCAAGTGGGCGCAGCGAGCCAATTTCCTCGATTAACCCTTCTGATCTAAATGTCCAATGGGCGCGGGTAGCGCAAACTTGGGATACTGGAGACACGAGACAAATGGCACGAGTTTTGCTGACAGGCGGCGCCGGATTCCTGGGGATCAATCTAGCTCGTTACTTGTTAGCCAAAGGCTACGATATAGTCTCGCTTGATATTGAAGACTTCGCGTATCCCGAGCGCGACCAAATTAGCGAGATCGCCGGCGACATTCGCGACCGTGCGCTGGTCGATCGGGCGATGGAAGGCGCAAACTTCGTTGTACATTGCGCGGCGGCGCTGCCTTTATACTCGCCGGAAGAGATAATTACAACCGATGTTGACGGCACGCGTAATGTTGTGGAGTCTGCCAGACAGAACGGCGTCAAGCGTTTCATCCACATTTCCTCAACTGCCGTATACGGTATTCCGGATCATCATCCCTTGTATGAAGACGATGAACGAGTCGGTGTCGGCCCTTATGGCGAAGCCAAGGTGGAAGCTGAAGACGTCTGTTTTGCCTATCGAGACGAAGGCATGATCGTACCGGTAATTCGCCCCAAGTCCTTTGTGGGACCCGAGCGCCTTGGTGTATTCGCGCTCCTTTATGATTGGGCGAAGGACGGCCGCGGTTTTCCCATGCTTGGCGACGGCAGCAACCGCTATCAGCTTCTCGACGTCGAGGATCTTTGCGAAGCCATTCACCTTTGCATGACCCTGCCCGAGCCAGAGGTCAACGACACCTTTAACATCGGCGCCAAAGATTTCACCACAATGAGCGAGGATTACCAGGCGGTACTCGATTACGCCGGATTCGGCAAGAAGATCACAGGCCTGCCCGCCGAGCCAGCCATTTGGTTGCTGCGAATATTGGAATCCATGCAACTTTCGCCGCTCTATAAGTGGGTCTATGAGACAGCGGCGAAAGACTCCTACGTTTCCATTCAAAGAGCGGAAGAGAAGCTGGGCTTTGCGCCGAAGTATTCCAACAAAGATGCATTAATACGTAATTATCAGTGGTACCTCGACAATATAGGTGCCATCGAAAGCCAGTCGGGCATTTCGCATCGGGCGCCCTGGAGCCAAGGCGTGCTCAAGCTGGCAAAGCTCCTGTTCTAGGGAGTCGTTACAAAACGGGCTGTCGGAACTTGTGACGCTAAACCATTTGTACGGGCGTGCAGCGCGGGAACACGTGAGACGCGAGACATGGACAAGCTGAAGCAAGGCGGAATAGCCGTCATCGACTACGGCTCGCAATATACGCAGTTGATCGCCCGGCGCATTCGCGAGCTAGGCGTTTACTCCGAGGTCTATACCCACGACGGCAGGGCCGCACATATCAGCCAACATGATCCAGCCGGCTACATTCTTTCTGGTGGCCCGGACAGCGTCTACGCATCGGGATCACCTCATCTGCAGCCATTCGTATTAGATAGCGGCAAGCCGATCCTGGGCATCTGTTACGGGATGCAGTTGCTGACGCACGCCTTCGGCGGCAAGGTCGCCAGCACAAAGCAGAAAGAATATGGGCCGGCGACAATCACCCACGCGGAACGAAGCCCTCTTTTCGACAGTCTTCCGAGCGAACTGGAAGTGTGGATGTCCCACGGCGATCGGATCGAAGAGCCTCCCGCAGGGTTTGTCGCCTTGGCGGAGTCCGGCAATGCTCCTTTTGCCGCGATTGGCGATTTGCGCCGTCGTTATTTCGGTGTCCAGTTCCACCCGGAAGTCAATCACAGCCCACGGGGCAAGGACATCCTCGCCAACTTTCTCTTCAAGGTTTGTGGTTGCGTCGAGCGCTGGACGCCGGCGGCGTTCATCGACGATTCGATTGCTAAAATCTGCGAAAAAGTGGGCGACGAGAGTGTTTTGCTAGCGCTAAGCGGCGGCGTGGATTCCGCTGTGGCTGGCGCGCTGATCCACCGTGCCATCGGCGATCAACTCGTTTCTGTTTTTGTTGATCACGGCATGTTGCGCCAGGGCGAAGCCGAGCAAGTCGTGCGGGTTTTTCGCGAAGAACAGGGCATGAGACTGATCGCGGTCAACTCGGTAGAGTTGTTTCTTGATGCGCTTTCAGGAGTGACAGAGCCCGAAGCCAAGCGGAAGACCATCGGCAGGCTCTTCATCAATGTATTCAGCGCGGAAGCCCGCAAGTTGCAAGGCATTCGATTTCTCGCCCAGGGCACGATCTATCCTGACGTCATCGAAAGCGCCGCCGATAGCAAGACAGCAAAGACAATCAAGTCACACCATAATGTGGGTGGATTGCCGGCCGACCTGAACTTTGTTCTGGTAGAGCCTCTGCGCGACCTCTTCAAGGACGAGGTTCGCATTGTCGGTGAGGAACTCGGTTTGCCGGAAGCGATCGTCTGGCGTCAACCTTTCCCTGGTCCCGGTTTGGCCATTCGCTGCCTGGGCGAACTTAGCTGGGAGAGACTGGAAAAGTTGCGCGCCGCCGACGCGATATTCACCGGCGAGCTGGCGGACGCCGGCTTGCTGCGCAGGGGAACCGCACAGAGTTTTGCCGTGCTGTTGCCGGTCAAGAGCGTTGGGGTGATGGGCGACAATCGCAGCTATGAAGAAGTATTAGTTCTGCGCGCCGTAACAACCGACGATTTCATGACCGCGGATTGGGCGCGCTTGCCTTACGATCTGCTGGCGCGTGTCAGCGCGCGCATCGTGAACGAGGTTGCCGGGATCAACCGCGTTACGTATGACGTAACCAGCAAACCGCCCGGCACGATCGAGTGGGAGTAGATGCTCCCCTGCTTGTCCCGAATGATAAAAGCAGGTATAAGTAAAATAATCGTCGGATCCCGAGAGGATAAGCCATGCCCGCCGCCTATGTGCTGATTCACTTGAACATGTCTACCGATTTCGCCGATTCGCTCCGCGACATCCGGGCGACAACCGGGGTCAAGCGCGCCGATCTGGTCGTCGGACCTGACGACTGCATTGCTTATGTCGAAGCCGACGATATCACGCAGTTGATGAATACCATTCGTGCCATTCGCAACGTCAATGGCGTCGGCAAGACAGATACGCGTTCTATCGCAGAAATGTAACCGATCAGATGTTTTCTTCCGTTTGAACCGTCTGATGAATCATCGCGTGCTTTCCATTCTGCTAGTTTTCGCGAGCGCGTGTTCGTCATTGGTCCCTGCCACCCAACCGCCTCAACTCCAGCATACGCCAGGAGCGTTTGTCACCCTTAGCGAATCGCGCTTCGACGCCGGTATTTTTGAGCTCGATTACCCTTCAACCTGGCGCGTTGTTAAGCTGAGTTCGGCCGATGTCGGCTACCTCAAGGTCGCGTTCGTCGCGCCGGATCAAAGCACTGTCACGCTGACCCAGGTTGAGAATGCAGACGAAATTACGGTACGATTAGATAATGGGGTAAAGCTAGTAGTGGAAACCAACGCGACCGATGCCGCAATTGCAAGCTTCTTCGAAAGTGCTGAGCAGCTCATCAGTTCGATACGGATGTAAGCCTGCTTAAAGCTCGCGAAGCCACTTGTTTCACGAACTACAAAGAACAAGACCCGTTGTCGACACAATATATCAGAACGTATTCAATTTCCTGGTAGAGGAAAGGTACCATTTTCACATCCATATCAAAATCAAGGTATCCGCGAAGTGAATTCGCAACGTTCTGAAACGGTAAATCTCAATATGTGCTAAAAAGAGAAGCGGTCTAGTCATATTAAGTAATTCTTGTTATAAAGCTAACGAGGTATGATCGCAATAGGGAAATCGTTTTACTTGCAATACATCTCGAATGCATGAAGTTGCACAAAATGTGTGATATAGTGAAATGTTGGACAGGCTCAGGAGCTAAAGCAAATGGCTGAAAAGATATTGGTTATTGATGATGAAAAGCCTACAGTTCAAATTGTATCTATGCTCTTAGCGCGACGAGGATTCGAAGTGTTTAAAGCGTACTGCGCTCAGGGTGGCTTGAGAATGGCGTATCATCACCAGCCGGATTTGGTTTTGCTCGATGTTTTGATGCCAAATGTTGATGGTTGGGAAGTTTGCAAGCGCCTACGCGAAATGTCGGACGTCCCAATTATATTCTTAACAGCGCGGGGACACGCCAAGGACGTTGTAAAAGGACTGGATATCGGGGCTGACGACTATATTGTCAAACCCTTTGACGATGACGAACTCATTGCGCGAATCCGCGCGCGCTTGCGCCGCTCGCCCAGGCCTAACATGAGCGAGGAACTCGTGTTCAACCGGGGAGAGTTTCGCATCAACTTCATGAATCGCGAAGTCTGGGTGAAGAACACGCATAAGCATCTCACTCCTAAGGAATTCAACTTGCTGGCAGTGCTGGTTCGTAACGCGGGACGCGTGGTTACGCGCAATGAGCTGGTCACCGAAGCCTGGGGCAAAGAATACGGCGACGCTATAGATAGCCTCAAGCTCTATATTCACTACCTGCGACAGAAGCTGGAGACAAACCCGCAGCAGCCCGAATATATCCTCACCTCTCGCGGTGTTGGCTATCGCTTCATCAAGCGCTGAGCGACTTCATCGCAATTGCGATCTGAGCAACGTATCTGTTTGCTCCACCATCTCCTCAAAACTGAAGCGTTCCATACCGATCAACGTGTTGGCAGCCAATTGATCACGTCGCTGTAACAGACCCTGGATACCTTGCCACAGTGCCTCAAGGTCAACATGAGGCACGAGCACGCCATTAACGCCATCCCTCACTAGCTCCGGATTACCGCCTTTGTCGCTCGCCAAGACGGGCGTGCCCAATTGCAAACACTCCAACAAAGTATGGGACAGCCCTTCATAACCGCTATATAGAGCAAGGCCGTCAGCTGCCATCATCCTTTTGTGCACCTCCACCTGCGGCAGAAAGCCAGCAAAACGCACGCGGGCGCCGAACGGCGCTGCCAAAGCCTGAAGCCTCGGCAGGTCGGGACCTTCACCAACCACGACCAAATGCAGATCAGGCAAATCGGATAAGACGGTAATCAAATGATCGATGCCCTTCCAGGGATGCAAGCGCGCCACGCATAGCAGGGTCGGGTGACGCTCCCAGCCTAGTTCGGCACGAAGAGCGGCGCGGTCGGCATTTGACCTTGGCGGCGGAAGCGACGCATTATAAATGACGTGAAGCTTATCTTCCGCGACGCCCCAATTCTGTACCATGCGTTGAAGATATTGACTTGGCACGATCACCGCGTCCATGTCCGAAACCTGACGCGATCGCGAGGCCCGCTGCCAGCGGGCGCGCCACCCGCCATGGAGACTCTGGAATTGGTCAATGTTCAGGTCGGGCGGGATCCATCGCTTGCGCACGCAGCGTTCCCAGGCCTGATCGCCTACTACCTTGAGGATACGAGGTGTGCGCCTGCCCCAGAGCCGCAGATCAATGGTATGCGCATAAGTCAGGTCTGCCCAATTCGCGTGTTGTCGTATCTCGGAGCCGTATTTGACCAGACGCAGCGGATACACCTCTCGCGCGATGCGCCTGACGGGATAGGGATATTCAGCCGCGCTGCTATCACCGTAACTGACAACTCGGATATCCCAGCCCAGCTCTTGCAGCGCCGGCAATATCTGCCGCAGATACGTCGACGGTCCGCCCGGCTCGGGATGGAAGATCCCCGTTGCCACCAACAGATTCGGCACTGGACGCTCCGGTCAATCCACGCGGCCGCGCATCAGAATATGACGATTGACGAAGGTCGCTGTCTCCGTTCCCCAATCGAGCGGATCCATCCAGTCTCGCGCGATTGACGATGCCTCCCGCAGCATTCGAATCAACTCCGTGATGGTCTGCTCGTCATTGCCTTGCCGCTTCGCCCAGGCGAGAAAGTCATGACGCTTGATAAACTGTTCGCTGCGCTCAACAGCGAATCCAGCTGCGGCAAACATCGCATGCCACTCGGCTGTGTTGAAGGCGCGATGGTGGCTGGGATCACGCAGGCGCTCGAATTCATCAACAAATTGGGCGGCCTCTTGATCGTCGGGCAATAGCTGATCCTGAAGCAGCAGCACGCTGCCGCGTTTCAAGACACGGGCGCACTCGCCGACAAAGGCTTGCGCATTAGGGAAATGATGAGGGGCGATCCGGCATGTCACCAGGTCAAACTTCGCGTCTTCAAAAGGCAGATTTTCGGCATCGGCCTGTCTAAACGAAACATTGCTTATGCCCCGCCCTTCCACGATAAACTGTTCCGCCTTTTGCAACATACGTGGGGTCAAGTCACTGGCGGTCACATGCTGGACATGCGGCGCAAACTTGAGCGCCGTATGCCCGCCACCGGTGGCGACATCTAGCGCGCGCCAATGGGATTGCGGCTGCGCGATTGCCAGCAGGCGATCCAGGTCGGAGCCCTTGGCGTGGGTCTCACTGGTGATGTAGCTTTCGGCAAATTCGGTGTAGCGCTGTTGCGACAAGGTCTTCGAGTCGGGTGTCTGTGTCATTATTGATTCCTTTGCTGCTGCGTCCGCCAGGCTATCATACAGCACATTCTGTTAATCGTCAGCGCAACGGCCTACACTGGATTGTCTTTGCAGAAGGCAGCTGAAAACTATTGCGTATGCCGTATGGATTCAGATGGTCGGGCCTGATTCCGCATACGCAACGAAACCCGCCAAGCCCGTCACAAAGTTGTTACAATAGGCGCAGATTATTCCGTCCAGCAGAACCGATTCCCGAGGTGAATATGCCAGACAAACGCGCCATGCAACCCGAAGACCTCTTCAATCTGCGTTTTCTCACCGGAGGCAAGCTGTCTCCAGATGCATCGCAAGTCGTCTACTCTGTTTCGCAAATCAACGCCGAGGAAGACAAAGAGTATTCGACAATCTTCTTGCTCAGCCTTGAATTCGAATCGACGAAACAACTGACAAACGGCAAGTCCAAAGACAGCAACCCTCGATGGTCGCCTGATGGCAAGTCAATTGCATTCGTCTCCGACCGCGACGGCAAGCAGCAGCTCTATTTGCTACCGGTTGATGGTGGTGAAGCGCGTCAATTGACCGAAGCAAAGCGGGGAATCGGCGGCGGATTCGCTTGGTCGCCCGATGGCCGCAAGATTGCCTTTAGCGCCGTGCCCACCGTCGAGCCGATCGACCTGGGCAAGGAACCTTACCGCGTCGACCGCACGGTGTACCGCTTCGACGCCATCGGCTATCTCGATCAGACGATTCAGGACGTTTTTGCGCTCGACCTCGCAACCGGCGAAACGCATCAATTGACCGACGATCGAACCAACAACGTCAACCTGCGTTGGTCGCCTGATGGCAGCGAGATCTTGTACGACGCAACGATGCGAGCCGATGCTGCCCTTGCTATGATTCCCGATCTAATGACCGTGGACCTTGACGGAAATCGCAAGCCAATTCTCCAGGGATGGGCGTCCATTGAGGGCGCCAACTTCACACCCGACGGGAAGCAGATCGTCTTTGTTGGTCGACCCGATGATGGCAAGCCGATCGGAACCAAATCGGATCTTTACCTGCTTGATATCGAGACCGGCGAAATAGAAAACCGAACGGCAGGTTGGCAATTCGGCATTGGCGGCCACCTGTCGCTGGACATGCCCGTCGCTGGATTGAGCGAATGGAATGTTGCGATCAAGGACGATGGCCAAACGGCGCTTACGACGGTGCAAGAGGGTGGCACTATCCATATCTACCGGATCGCCTTGAGCGGCGCCGAATCATACCAAGCCGTGACAAAGGGCGAGTGCGCCGTGTTTCCGCTGGATCTGCGGGGCGATCGGCTGCTCTATGCGAGTACACAGCTAAACGCGCCACCCGATTTGCACTTTGCCAACATGACCGCCGGCAGTTGCCGACAACTCAGCCACTTGAACGGTGGTCATCTGGCAAACATAGACCTGCCCGGCGCCGAGCATCTGCTATGGGAAAGTATCGACGGAGTCGAGGTTGAAGGATGGTATATGAAACCGGCGCGAGGAGAAGCGCCCTATCCGACGATTCTCTATATTCACGGTGGTCCACATGCCGCCTATGGATATGGCTTCCACTTCGATTTTCAAATGCTGTCAGGCGCGGGCTATGGTGTGCTCTTCCTAAATCACCGCGCATCAACCGGTTATGGGGATAGCTTTTCGACCGCCATCAAAGGCGATTGGGGCAACCTCGATTATCAGGATCTGATGAGCGGTATTGATCACGCCATTTCGTTAGGGCTCGCAGATGCCGACCGGCTTGGTGTCTGCGGGACATCCGGCGGCGGCAACCTGTCCTGCTGGATCATCGGGCAGACCGACCGCTTCAAAGCCGCGATTCCGCAGAACCCGGTGACGAACTGGCGCAGCTTCTACGGCACCAGTGACATTGGCATCTTCTTTGGCGTTGAGCAGATGGGTGGGCATCCTCACGAGATTCCGGAAGTGTATGACAAATGCTCGCCCATAAGCTATGCGCACAACTGCAAGACGCCGACCTTGTTGGTTCAAAGCGAGTTGGATTGGCGCTGTCCCGCAGAACAGTCCGAGCAGTTTTACACCGTGCTCAAGGCCAACGGTTGCATCGTCGAAATGTTGCGGCAACCGGGTGGCTCACATGGCGCGTCGATTTATGGAGCGGTCAACCTGCGCAGAGCGCATAATGATGCCATGCTGGATTGGTTTGCGCGTTATGTCTTGGCGGAAGAACGCTAGAACTGCTCTAACGCGGCAAATTGAATTATCGACTAGGATGCCCTAATGCGCTTTCCAGCGGACGGGTTTGAGCAGGCTCTTGTCAAATTCGCGCAGCCGCTCGGGACCCAAGCGTTCCAGTTCGGCGCGTACCGCGTAGGAATCGCGGCGCAGTTGTTCCACGTCAATTCCCTGGCAACTATTAGGCATGATATGTAACCATTGAACACTACGCTGCAGCATTTTTACTGCGCCAAGATAGTTGCCATTTTCGATCTGATAGTAAGCGACACCGACTTGCAGTACTGCACGATAGAGATCGCGAACAGGCCCACTTGTATTCACCCACTGCTCCTCAAACAGGTCGTGCTGTCGGTAATAATTTCTCATGTTGAATTCTTGCAGGCCCTTTACCGCTAGCGGGGGCAATTTCTCCTGGCATTCGCAGTCCAATTGATGAAGCATCTTTGCTTCGGGAATGCGAGCGAAGTCAGTCACCAGTCTCGAGCAGTTTCGCTCAAACTCGCTAAAGCTTTTGGTGATGTCGGCGCCAGCGCGCGTCGCCTCGGCGCGCGTCTTTTCACTGTCGCTCACTAATATTATCGGGATGCGTCGGGTGGCTGCGCTGGAATTTGACGCAGTGACAAAGTCGCGCCAATGGCGATGCTGGCCGTCAATCACAATCATTGCGGCACGGGTTTCAATCAAGGTGTTCATGAAACCACGATTGGAAGAAATCTCGACAATTTGGTAAGATGAAAGTATCAAGACTATCGACGAAAATGATCTCCGTTCGGATACAAATACAAGGGTGCTCGACATCGCTATGGTTTAGACCTCATTAGCGTTCGTTCTGTGGCTCTGGATTGAAACTATACCATGACCAAGAATGTCATTGCCTTAGTGTCTCAAATAGTCCGCGCAGAATTGAGGGTTAAGTTTGTTTTTCGTTATATTCAGTCTAATTTGCTTGACATTGTATACAATTGCTGCCTATAATGCTTGAAGCTTGAATTAGGCGTTCATAATACAACTTTCAAAGCGACGTTGCTACGAGGATCATCGCAGGTGAGTACGGATCGCAGCAGTTATCTTAATAAGCGTCTTCTCAAGCTACAAGTAGGGTTTTTGCTATCGGAAGGACCTGGCAACTCAAAAGAGATCCCGATCCGCATCCCGCAGCGGCTGAATGTCGATCAAGACCTGTTCCTGGAATCTCTAGCTGGTAGCCTGACCCTTACACGTACCAAAGAGGGTATCCTGGTCCAGGGTACATTGCGAGTATGTCACCTGCGGGAATGTGACCGATGCCTGGAAGAATTCGATCACGACTTTGAGATTCAAGTAGCCGAATTATTTGCAGCGCCGGGGGATCCGGACAAGTGCGCCTTTAGTGTAGATAGCAACGGTGAAATTGATCTTGGACATTTGTTACGAGAAGAAGTTATCATTGAAGAGAGCAATCGTGCCGTTTGCCGCGACCATTGTCGCGGATTGAATGCCGAAAGTGGTGTAAATCTGAATGATGCGTCCGATACTGCGATAGTCGACAGTCAAGACTTGGGGAGTTACGCGGAGTACGATCCGCGGCTGTCGATTTTGAAGCAGTTGCTGGACAAGTAAGGGAAGTACCGTAGTAAGCGCGAGGGCGAGTACCTAAACGCTCTCACCAATATATTTGGGGGGTAGATCGTGAGTGACTTTGAAAACAGGTTTGAACCTGATGTTGACCTGATTACTTATCTTGATGAGGATAAGGGTCAAAAGAACGACTTTGAACTTTTCTTTGACGACGACATTGAATTGTTTCCCGAAGGTTTCGAAGACGACGTCGATCTGGAAGAAGAAGAAGAAGACGACTACGACCTGGGTGAGATAGCCTCTAACGACACAGTCGGCTTGTACCTCAAAGAGATGGCACGTGTGCCACTTCTTACCACCGAAGAAGAAGTTCAACTAGCCATGCGTTTGGAGGCCGGCCGCGGCGCCGAAGGCCAGCTTGCGCAGAGTCCTGGGCACAACCGACGTGCCGAATGGAAATTCCTGGTCCAGGATGGCTTGAATGCGCGCGAGCATTTGATCAAAGCCAATACACGCCTGGTAGTTTCGATCGCCAAGAAGTATATGTCGCGTGGTGTTCCCTTCTTGGATCTGATTCAAGAAGGCAACCTGGGTCTGATGAAGGCCGTGGAAAAGTTCGATTATCACCGTGGCTATCGATTCAGCACCTATGCTACCTGGTGGATTCGTCAGACGATTACCCGCGCCATCGCCGACCAAGGCCGTACTATCCGCGTCCCCGTCCACATGACCGATCGCATTCGCCAACTCTATCGCGTCGCGCGCGACCTGGAGCAACAGCGTGGGTGCAAGCCCACGGTCGAAGAAATCGCTGAAATCATGGACTGCGAACCGCGCAAGGTGCAATGGATGCTCAAGGTGTCATGGCAGCCGCTCAGTCTGGAGCATCCGGTAGGCAAAGACGACGACAGCGAACTTGGCAATTTCATTGAAAACGACCGCGAGCCAACTCCGTCCGATAGCGCCTACCATAAGCTGCTCAAAGAGAAAATCGACGAGTTGCTTAATACATTGTCGCCGCGCGAGGCGCGTATCCTGCGCCTGCGCTTTGGCTTGCAGAACGGTCACAGCTATACGCTGGAAGAGGTCGGCCAGAAATTTGGCCTGACGCGCGAGCGCATCCGCCAGATTGAAGGGCGGGCATTACGCCGCCTGCGTCACCCGCGCCGCAGCCGCAAATTGCGTGACTATCTCGATTAGCCAAGTACATGCCACGAGCCCTGCTGCTCGATTTCCCTTGCTACGTGACCGGACTGACCATGTTCCCGGCTGGAATAAGTCACGGCGCAGTTCCCCTTGACAATACGATAAGACGTCGAACATGGCTAAACTGGTCTTGGTCAAACACAGCAACAGCAATCACAATCCGACTCAGTCAGCAGAGGACTGGGAGCTAACACCAGAAGGCTATGAGCGCTGCAAGCCTCTGGCGAAATATCTTGCTGCTTATCGCCCGCGAAGATTATTTTGCAGTTCCATGCCCAAAGCGGTGCAAACTGCCACATGCGTCGCGGGGGAACTTGATGATATACCCATAATCGAAAGCCCATTGCTTGCCGAGCACAGCCGCCGATCAAACGCTCCATACGGTTCTGTTGAGGCATTCGATACTCGCATGAAGCGGTTCTTCCAAGCGCCAAACGAACTTGCCTTCGGCGATGAAACCGCGAATCAAGCCAGATTGCGCTTCCAAAAAGGTATCACGTCGCTACTTGACGCTGTAGACTCCGCGGAAAACGTCGTGGTTGTTACACATGGGACAGTGGCCGTATTGTTTGCCGCGCAATACAACGCGATTGACAGTTATGACCTTTGGCGAAAGCCCCAAATGCCATCGATGATCGAGATGAAGTTGCCCGGATTTTCAATTAGCCAGGTGATTGAAGACGCCGGGATCGGCTAATCCGCGATTGCGTCAAGCAAAGCTTGCTCTTTGTCGGGAGGCAGATCAGCCGGCTTTTCCGTATCGTCCGGTACGGACTTCGCCCATTTAAGTGTATCGAGAATGGTCGTATCGAGGCGGCGGAAGCGCAAGCCCGCCCGCAGCGCTTTTGCGCAGTCAAAACTCATGAAGCTTTCGGCGAGTTGTTGATTGACCCAAAGCGGTAACTCCATGAACTCCCCTACCTGCTGCTCCTGCAGGAACGCTTCGCTCACATGACAAAATCTGACGTCGCTGCCAACAGCGTCTTTAGCGCGGGCGAGCAATTCGCTAAATGTTAACTGTCGCGCGGGACCAGTCACGTTATAGATCTCGTTTGCCATCAATTCGGATTGTCGCACGGTGAAATCTGCGATATCCCGTACGTCGACAAACTGCAATGGTTGGTCAGCCGACGGCGCGATGGCGTCGCCTCCTTTGGCCGTCCGAGTGACCCAATAGGTAAAGCGGTTTGTCGGGTCATGAGGTCCAACGATAAGGCCCGCCCGTATGATCAACGCGCTTTCTGGATACGCGCGTTGCACCACCTGCTCGCAGCCTACCTTCAATGGACCGTAGCTGACATTGGTTACCTCTTCGGCCATTTCACCGTCATAGGGAAGCGCTTCGGACCCTTCGTCGCGGTTTGACGAGCCTTGAAGGGGATAAACCGAAAGCGTAGAGACAAAGGTATAGTGTTCGACGGCGCTCTTCAGCGCCTGTGCTGACAGGTCTACCACGCGCGGCACATATCCGCAGGTATCAATAACGGCATCCCAGCGCCGGCCCTTTAGTCGGTCGAGATCCACTTCGCGATCGCCGAGGATGGTTGCAATTTCCGGGAAGGCGGAAGGGTTCGTTTGTCCACGGTTGAACATGGTAACGTTGTGGCCTCGAGTGACCGCCGCCGTCACCAGGGCACGTCCCAAAAATACTGTACCGCCAATGATTAAAATATCCATGCGATTTGCTTTCCTGTTGGCTCTGCGAGAGTTATCAATCACCGCTATACACGATCAATTTCTGCATCGACATTGTACAGAGCAACCCATCTTGTGAGCTGATCTAGTCCAAGGTTCTGGCAATCATACTGTTCTCGGACGCTTCGTCTACGACGACTTCGCATGTGGCGAATTATGCTAAAATCACCCTCATGGACTCGCATCGTAATACTATCGCGATATTAGGCGGCTTCTTGATGTTGCTGGTCGCCTGCAACCTCGGCACCAGCGAGAATGCGCCACCGACGCTGGCGCCCCTATCGACGCGTACACCGCTACCGACGCTGGGATATGTCGCTGCCGGACCGGCACGAGTGCGTGGTATTGGCGCCACACCGCCCGCACCCACCGATGTAGAAATCTATCGCATCCTGGATCAGGTAGAGTCTGACCGCTTGATGACGCATATCCGTACCTTGCAAGATTTCTCCACCAGGCACGTTAACTCCACACAGATCTCAAACAGCCAGGGTATCGGCGCGGCACGAGCCTATATCACCGGCCAATTCGAAACCTACCGCCAGGCATCCGGCGGTCACCTTTACACCTTTGATCTGCCATTCGAATCGGTCACACCGGACGGTGAGAGGCGCTCGCAATTCAATATTGTCGCGGTCATTCAAGGAACTAAAGTTGGCGCTGGCACTATCTTGGTCGGCGCCCATTACGATAGTATCGGTCGTCCGCTCGATTCGATTGATGTGTACGCGCCCGGCGCAAATGACAACGGATCAGGCGTCGCGGCTGTGTTGGAATTGGCGCGTATCATGAGCCAGACGCGCTACAAAGCGACCATCATGTTTGTGCTCTTTTCCGCCGAGGAGGTTGGCAGGCAAGGCAGCAAGGCCTTCGCTTCCTGGATACGCGAAGACCAAACAGATCTGATTGGCATGATCAATGTCGATACCATTGGCAATGTGCACGATCGCAATGGGCTGGTCAACGATCATGAATTGCGCGTGTTTTCTGCCGGACCCAACGAAAGCTCTGCTTCGCGTCGCCTGGCGCGCACGGCCAATTTCATCGGCTTCAACTACGGTGTCAATCTGGATTTGATTGTGCAAGACGCCATTGATCGCGAAAACCGCTATGGCGATCACTTTTCTTTTAGCGAGCTGGATTACCCCGCCATTCGCCTTATCAACGCGCACGAAGAGAAACTCAACGGTGACCCGACAGACACGATAGAATACATTGAAGCTGGTTACCTGGGTGATGCCACCAAGGCGATCCTGGCGGTTTTGACTTCCCTTGCCGACGGTCCACGACCGCCAACGAACATCGTTTTGCGGACGGGCGATGGCGAGCCGGAATTGGTCTGGGAACCGGTTGCCGAAGCCACTGGATACATTATCGCTTTACGACGACCGGGCGGACTATTCTACGAGCGGCAGATCGTGCATAGCGAAACCAGCCTGGTATGGGACGGCTTTACCGATTTCAGCGGTATCGCCATCGCGGCCAAAGACGCGCAAGGGCTGACAGGCCCTCTATCACAGGAAATCGCCTTATCTTGAGTTGCGGTTCCAAGCTAGTCGCTGACGACGCAGTCTGCTACAGTTGCCGTGCCAGCGCCCACCATCGGAGCGACTCATGCGCGTCGCGCACATCATAAAAGTTACGCGAATCAGCGGCGCTGAACGCCACCTGCTGGTTCTTCTGAGCGCGTTGCGCAGACGGGATGTCGATGCTCATTTGCTCATCCTCGTCGAAAACGACAAACCCATGGACGACATGGTCAGCGAAGCGCAAGATCGTGGCATCCCCATTCGTCGATTGACGATCCATCGCGACTACGATTTGTCCCTGCTATTCAATATTCGCCGCGCCTTGCGCGAGATCAAGCCGGACATTGTGCACACGCATCTGATCCATGCCGACCTATATGGCTTGCTCGCGGCTAAGCTAGCGGGCATCCGCTCCGTCATCAGCAGCCGTCACAACGATGATCAATTTCGCTTCCACCCCATGTGGCGGCGCATTAGCCCGATGATCTGGCGCATGACCGACGGCGGCATCGCCATCTCCGCAGCGATCAAACACTTCATGCTTGAGGTTGAAGACGCGCCACGCCATAAGATCAGTATTGTCAATTATGGCTTGGAGCACGAGTGGATTCCCGATGAGGATCTCCGCGCCGCCCGTGACAGCTTGTGTGTTGAGTTGAACCTGGAATCCGACGCCTTGCTGTTGGGAATGGTTTGCCGAATCGTAGAACAGAAAGGCATCCCCTACGCGCTGCAGGCTTTTCAACGAGTCAGCGACTGTTTCTCGGCCGCGAACCTTGTCATAGCCGGCGATGGAGACTTGCGCCCTCAGCTCGAGGCGCTCGCGCAGGAACTGGGCATCGACGCCAAGGTTCACTGGCTGGGATGGCGCGGCGATGCCGCAGACTTGATTGCCGCATTTGATGTGCTGCTGCTACCAAGCCTGTGGGAAGGGTTTGGATTGGTTCTGTTGGAAGCGATGTCAAGACGTGTACCGGTGATCGCGAGCCGCGTCAGCGCCATACCCGAGGTCGTGGTTCACGGCGAGACCGGGATTCTAGTTGAAGCGCGTGAAGTTGATGAGCTGGCAAGAGCAATGACCCGCCTGCTGGAAGACCGTGCCTTGCGCCAGCACATGGGTTTGCTCGGCGCGGCGCGTCTGGAAGAACGCTTCAGCGTCGAGCGCATGGTAAACGGCACCCTCGCCGTCTACCGGAAATGCTTGCGCTAAACATACACGCTCACCAGGCCACATGAGAATTCACGCGGCGTTTCTAGGTGCAACGCCCCTTTTTCTCGACCCAGCGCGCGTAAATGTAGTGGAGACCCACATCCTGCGCAGCTCCGTTATCAGCACCGAAAACCCCATACCAGAATCCGCCGCCTTCGTCAACGGCTATCGCCACAGGGTGTACGGTTGTCTCTGAGTCCAGGACACCAACTATATCTCCCCATGGTTCCTCGCGAACATATAAATTATAACTCGGGGTGATGAGACAAGGGTAATCGCCATCGATAACGTTTCCAGCCACGTCATACACCCAAAAGCCACCAGAAACGATAGCTTCTCCAACTGGCCTTCCAATGTATTCACTTGACGCATCGCCAATGATAGCCCCCACAACAAAGCCGCCAATCCCGCAAACAACCGCCCCGGCAGCGCTACCAAATAGTGGGATCACCGACCCAAGGGCTGCGCAAGTCGCGCCACCTTTTAATGCGACAATAAAGCCACCGGCAAGCGCGCCGCCGGCTTTTCCGGTCCACTTTCCTACATTGTCGGAGAGCCAAGATTCCGATGTTAACCGACGGTGGGAGCCAGGGGTGACCAATGCGACCGTGCCATTTCCTGTCACCCAGGCGCAAGTAGTGGCAATGCCACCGACCTTGTAAAAGACCGCGGAGGGCAAATCACTGATTTCGCGCGGCCATGTTTCGGCATCGAGAAATATCGTCTTAGCCTCAACCGGAAAACATAGCCAAAAGTCTTGCCGGCTGGCGACATCAATCGCGTCAATAAATCCGACATAGGGAACCGCATCGTTTCCGATCCCGCCGCCATAAACACGCGACATGGAGCCATCAAATTCAGGGGAGTAATAGATATCCGCCTCTTCGCGCAGCACAGAAGAAACATCATCAATTCGATCGTGACGGTTTATGTTATCGTCGAATTGGGCATGGCTCGTCACGCCGCCGGCAGCAAGGCTCAAAGAGGCGATTATCAAAAGAACTCGCCTGATAAGACCAGGAAAAAGATCCGCGCTATTGGCTTTAATGCGAATTTCCTTAACAGAATAGATGACGATGCCAGCCAGCATACCATAACAAAATTCAAACGCAAAGCGCTCGACTTGACAGCGACGTTTACTCCAGTAGCAGCGCGCCTGGATTGCCCTGACCGAGAATGGGCGCAGTCTTGTTCGTGATCAGATTCAGCGAAACTGATGATGCAGGGGCGAAAGCGCTAGCGGATGCCGGCATCTTGGATCAAGCGCAACGCCCATCAAAACTCGCGAATCACGCTGGCCGAATTTCCCGCGACCGCCGTTCCGGCGGGGACATCGCGCCTTTTGGAAGACCGTGCCTTGCGCCAGCACATGGGATTGCTAGGCGCTGCTCGCTTGGAAGAACACTTCAGCGTTGGTCGCATGGTGTCGGGGACAGTTGCCGTATACGAAAAGTTTGGGCATTAAACGCTTTCTCAGGCATGTGCCTGGAATCGTCGCAAGTTCTTACACGTGCGCGACAGGCGTATGATGGCTGATCTCGTAATTGGTCGTCGCCAGATCCTCGTAACCGAGGTCATGGACGCTACGCTTGCCACACATGCGCGCGAATTCGCTCATCTGCTCGGTCATCGTCTCAAAGAAATTCACGAGACGTTGTTTAGACGTTTCAACATCGAAACGCGCCCTCAAATTCATCTTTTGTGTGGCGATGCCCACCGGGCAACTGTTGCTGCTGCAAGCGCGATACTGCTTGCAACCGATGGCAATCATCGCCGCAGTAGCCAAAGCGACGGCATCCGCGCCTAAGGCGAGCGCCTTGGCAACGTCTGCGCTGCTGCGTAAACCACCGGTTACAATCAGGCTGATCTCCCTGTGTCCGTTGTCATCCAGCCAGCGGCGAGCGCGTGGGATCGCGAACACTGTCGGAACACAAATATTGTCCATAATGTGTTTTGCCGCCGCGCCCGTGCCGCCAGCGCGGCCATCCAGCGTGATCCAATCAATATCCAGTTTCACCGCTTCTGCCAAATCTGCCTCGATTCGGCTGGCAGCAAGCTTGATGCCAATTGGAATATCGGGTTTGATTGAGCGTATCCAGCCAATGCGCTCTTGCATATCGGACACGCTATGGATATCGGCGAAACGCGATGGACTGCGCGCTTCTTGTCCCTCTTGCAAGCCGCGCACCGCTGCGATTTCTGCTGTCACCTTGTGGCCGGGTAGCAATCCGCCGAGGCCGGCTTTGGCGCTCTGGCCCATCTTAATCTCGATGCCATCCGCCTTGGCGATATTCTGCTCGTTCCAACCGAAATAGCCGGAAGCCATCTCGAAAATGTATTGGCCGGCGGCCGCGCGCGCCTCCGGCAACATGCCGCCTTCGCCCGAACACATTAAGGTGCCAAATTCGGCGGCGCCTTGTGCCAGCGCGAGTTTCGCTTCCTTGCTCAATGCGCCGTAACTCATATGACTGACGAAGAACGGCGCGTGCAACTTCAAAGGCTGCTTCCTTTTTGGGGCGATGACCGTTTCCGTGCTGATTGGCACATCGTCGAGCAAGGGAAGAACAGCCAATTGGCCGGGCAGAAAATACAGATCGCCAAAGCCGGCGTAATCACGTTTTTCGCTACCCATGCCCTCGACAAATGCGCGCCGACCGCGTGAGTAGCTGTGGATATCGTGCATCTCCGTCTCGAGCAGATCGTTTCGCCTCGCCCATAAACCCAAATACTCGCTTTCGTAGCGCGGTTTGGGTGGCACAGCATCGGCGTCGACTTCGACCCGCCCATTGACCTGGCGCGCGGGATACACGGGCACCGTTTCGTCCTCGGTATAGCGGCTGACACCGGTCCGCACATCATAGTCCCACTTGTGCAAGGGGCAGAATACGTTGGGTCCTTCCATGTAGCCGTCGCCCAGTTGACCGTCGCGATGGAGGCAGCGATTGTCCAAAGCATAGAAAGCGCCCTGGTACTTGTACAGCGCGATATCGCGCTCGTTTACAAATACCGTGGTACCTTTGCTTTCTTCCAGTTGATCGGCCTTTAAGACTTCCACCCAATTCGCCATTTGTCCCCCGTAATTCGCAACATTACTCATCTAATTTCTATTGTATGACACAAAGGCTGCAAACAGAAGTCGTCGGCTGGTCAGACCGACCTTCCTTCGCCTGTCCCAAACTTGCCATAAATCTGGCTGAACATGATAATCAAGTAGAGCGACCAGAAAACGACATCAACGAATCACAGCCCAATGGAGAGCATCATGGCGCAAGAGCAAAAGTGGTATCGCGTTGCGACGAACGATCCTCTGGATGACAACAGCGTCACAAGCGTAACCGCAGGCGTGAAGGCAGTCTGCCTGGCGAAATTCGAGGGTGAGTATTACGCCCTGGACAACCACTGCCCGCATCAGGGCGGACCGCTCGGCGAGGGCTTGATTGAGAACGGCTATGTACGGTGTCCTTGGCACGCCTACGAATACGCGCCCCAAGATGGCTCCCCGCCCGGCGGATATGATGATCGCGTCGAGACCTATCCGTTGGAAGTCCGAAGCGACGGCATTTATGTCGCTGTGGATGAGCAAGCGGCCGCCGATACGATATCCAATCAAATGATGGAGGTCGCCACAGATTGGGGAATAGAGGCTTGTTTCGGCATGGTTGGGCATTCCAACCTGGCAGTGGCCGACGCTATACGAAGTGAGGAAGAAAAAGGCAAGCTGCGTTTCATCGGCGTACGCCATGAAGGCGCCGCATCCTTTGCCGCGAGCGGCTATGCCAAGCTGACCGGCAAGCCCGCGATGTGCCTGGGCATTGCCGGACCCGGTTCGACGAATCTGCTGACCGGACTCTGGGACGCCAAAGTTGATCGCGCGCCGGTGATCGCTCTGAGCGGTCAAGTCCAGACGCAGGTGCTGGGACCCGGCGCGTTCCAGGAGATTGATCTTGCCGCGGCTTTCAACAGCGTCGCCGAATGGAGCCAGACTGTCTTGTCCAAGGCGAACGCCTCCGAGCTGATGGCGCTGGCGATCAAACATGCCGTGGTCACTCGCGATGTCGCGCACCTGATCTTTCCCGACGAGGTTGCTTTTGCGCCGGCGCTGGATCCCCGCCCGGTTACGCCGCGCAAAGGACGAATCGGCGCTAACGCAATTGCCCCGCCGCAAGCCGAACTTGACGAGGCCGTAGATACGATCAAGGACGCGCGCCTGGTCACGATTATCATGGGGCACGGCGCCAAGTCCTTCCGTAACGAGATCATCGCGCTGGCAGAGAAAATAGAGGCGCCGGTCATCACTACATTCAAGGCGAAGGGATTTATCCCGGACAGTCACCCACTGGCATGTGGCGTTCTGGGCAGGTCCGGCACCATCGTCGGTAGCACGATGATGGGACGCGCCGATGTGCTACTCGTCTTCGGCGCGTCATTCAGCAACCATACCGGCATCTCCAAAACCAAGAAGATCATTCAGGTCGATTTCGACCGGATGGCGTTGGGCAAGTTTCATCCAGTCGATATTCCACTTTGGGGAGATATCGGTATCACATGCGCGGCCATTGGCAGCGTGCTCGACGACGCCAATTGCGCCATTGATCGCAACTATGTTCGCCGCGAAATCGCCGGGCGCTGGCAATTGTGGCGGGCGGAAAAAGCGCAGCGTGCCGCGCAGAGCGACTCCGATGGGGTCAATTCGGCGCTGCTATTCCAACAGATGAGCGAGATCGTGCCGGAAGACGCTGTGATCGCTGTCGATGTCGGCAACAATACTTACAGCTTCGGACGCTATTATGAAACCAAACCTGGCCAAGAGTGCCTGATGTCCGGCTACCTGGGCAGTATCGGCTTTGCATTTCCCGCCGCCATAGGTGCGGCGGTCGCCGCGGCCGATCGCCCAATCTGGGCCGTCGCCGGTGACGGTGGTTTCGGGCAATATGCCATGGAATTGACGACCGCGGTCCAGTATGGCCTGCCGATCAAGCTGGTGCTGCTCAACAACAGCGAGATTGGCAAGATCAGCAAAGAACAGCGAGGCGTGAAGGTGCCGGTCTGGGCGACCAAGCTTGCTAATCCGAACTTTTCCGAGTTCGCCCGTAACTGCGGCGCCTGGGGTAAGCGCGTCGCCTGCAACGACGGGGTTAGCGCGGGACTCATGGAATTACGCGCGACAGACGGTCCTGGCGTCCTCGAAGTGATAACGGATGTTCTCAAGATTTAGTCCGGCGAGATCCGCTGAGGGACCGCATCGCTGCGTACAGGCCGCCGAGGAAGCTCAATGAAGAACGTCTATCTGTCATACGACCCATCGGCAGAGGCCCGCGCTGTGGACTTGCGCCGGATCTTGCGCGCGCAAGGTTATCGTCCTTGGATTGACCACAGTCCGGTCGAGGGACAAGCCTGGCACTTTGAAGTCGACGGCGCGATTCGACAAGCTGATGCGTTAATTGTCCTGCTGACCGACGAAGCGAGCGACTCGGTATTCGTCACCTACGAATGCGCCTATGCCCTGGGCAGCAAGGTACCGGTCTTCGCCATCATCTACGACGAGGCGCTCTTGCATCCGAGTCTACTGAGCGTTCGCCGCTACGACATGCGAAGTTTTCCCGACGAAAATAATTTTTGGGATCACTTTGTTTCGGAGTTTCGCAGGACTGTCGACTCTGCCCGCCCGAGACCAAGTGTCGGCCTACCGTCGCCGCAACCCGTGCCCGAAATCGACAGAAGCGTCATGCCCGAGGAGCCCGGCTTTTGGATCGTGGTCAGGAGCGGACCTATTGCAAACGCCATGTTTCGACTGGAAAAGGAGATTGTCACCTTGGGCCGTGACAGCGCCAATGACATCGTGATTGGGGATCCGCAGGTCAGCCGCTATCATCTTCGGCTATTGCGGCGGGAGGCTGATTATCAGATCGAGGACCTGGACAGCACCAATGGCGTTCGCATCGGCGGCAAGCGATTCAACGGTCCATCTCCGCTTAACGATGGCGATATGATTGTGCTGGGCGATTCCGTTGTCCTGTCTTACGAAATGGTCTATGAACGATAAAGCGGGGAGAATTACACTTCGCGGACGACCCGCGCCGGGTTGCCAACGACCACGCTGCGAGGCGGCACATCGCGGGCAACGACGCACCCGGCGGCAACCACCGACCCTTCGCCGATAGTCACACCTTTCAAAACAAGCGCGTTCATTCCGATAAAGACGTCGTCTTCAATTGTGACGGGCGCCGTGTCTGCCGCCATGGGCTGGCTCTGGCGCTTCTCAGGATCGAGCGGATGGAAATCGGTATCGGTGATGATCGCGTTAGCGCCGACCCAAACCCGATCGCCGATGCTAATCCGTTGATCGCAGACCAGCGAACCGCCGGTCATGCCGAAGTCGTCGCCAATTGATAAGGTGGCGCCGGGCCTTCTGGCGCTGATGATTACAGGATGATTGGGTCCCAGTGGATTGCTTGTCGGGCTCGAACGCAGTTCCATGCGGTGACCAATGCGAATCTCGCTTTGGCGGTGCCGCTGTATGATAGGCAATCCATAGCAGCGCCAGCCCGCGCCCGCATCCAGGCCACGCAGTCTCCACCAAGCCAATGGCAAGATCAGCCAGCGACGAATCTCGTTGCTCGCTTTCCAGGGCATAGCGCGCGCCTGCCGCAGGGACTCCAGCGACAGCAGCGACGCCGGACCATCCACGTTTTGGCTGGTTTCATCCATCGCATGCCTCGCAGGCGCTTGTACACCACGTCGATTCGAATTGCGCGATCATCGGCTATTGCACCGTAAAGATGACTTCATCGACCTGAACAATATTGCCCCCGCGGACCAAAGCGAGCCGCAAGATATACGAACCGCGTTGCAGCGCATCGGCATGCAGAATTTCCAGCTGCCCATTGCTCACGGGCTGATGATGTCGCTGGCCCAAGGGCGTCCAATCGGCGAACTGCCCACCACGAATATACAAATGATAATGCTCGGCTTGGCCGCCATTGAATTGCGCGGTGCCGATAATTGGCAGGATCTGGTTGACGCTTTGGCCATTGGCGGGCTGTTGAATCTGCAAAACCGCCCCGACGTTTCCAATCGCTTGCAACCTGTAAAAACTGGGTAGGCATTCGATGGTTGGAAGGAATGCCAGGTTGGATTCGCGGGCATAGCGTTCCGCTTCGACAACATCACCCGGGGAGGTCGACGGAGCGTCGATGAACCAAAGATTCTGAGCGCCGGCCGCGATCGCTTCTTGAGCATCTTGCACCGGCACGCGGCAATAGCTCGGGGGTAGCGGTTGCTTCTCGCCTGGACCCACCTGGAAGCGAATCGTGCCCGCGACTTCCGGCGGTAAGGGGAACGCCAAAGTCTGGTAGATGCCCGGCGAAACCTGGTGAAGAACGGAACCTTGCACCGGCACGGGTGTCCGCCGTGAAGCCAGCTGTGGATAATGCAGCACGCCATCTTCGTCGGGGATACCCGCTGGTCCATCGAAAAACCATTCGCTGACGCTCGCCGGGCAACGCGTCGACGGATCGGTCAAGCGCCTGACATCGCAGAGTTGACGCCGGCTGATACCGGCTGGCGGAATCGGTTGGTCGTTCAACAACTGGCCATCAGTCGCGAAGGCGCCCAGCAGCTTCTGGTTGCTGTAGATTCCCGTAAGCACCGCATTCCAGATGGGCGCGGCGCCCGTCAACCCCGATGAATTGACCATCGGCCTGCCGTCGTTGTTGCCCACCCAAACACCCACAGAGACGTTGCGCGTGTAACCGACTGTCCAGTTGTCCTTGACATCGTCGGTGGTGCCCGTCTTGACCGAGGAGAATATTCCATCAGTGCGCAGGGGGCTAAACGCGCCCATGGCCGCGCTGCGGGCTTGATTGTCGCCCAGCATGTCCGTTATCAGGTATGCGATACGGGGGTCAAGAACCAGGGCGCCTTGAGAGTTTCGCATGACTGTGGTTTCCGTGGCTCGACCCGCCGGGCAACTATCTTCATATTGATAGAGGATTTCATCGTCGCTATTGATGACGCACAAGATCGAAGTCACGGGCACATAGATTCCTTGATTGGCGAAAACAGCAAAGGCATTCGTGAGCTCAATAAGCGTAATCTCCCCGCCGCCAAGGGTCAGTGACAGGCCGTATTGTGACGCGTCGTCACTCAAGGTGGTGATGCCAAAGCGACGCAATAAGTCCAGCAGGTAGTCCACGCCGACTGAGCGCAGAGTCTGCACTGCCGGGATGTTGTAACTGTTTGCCAGCGCTGTACGCATGGTCATGGGACCGTGGAAGGCGTTATCGAAGTTGCGCGGGGTATACAGTGGCAAACCGGGTACAGAGATCTCCGTTCGCGTATCCCATAACACGTCGCCGCTAGACATGCCACGCTCGATCGCCGCCGAATAAGTAAAAGGCTTGATGGTGCTGCCCGGCTGCCGGAACGCGGTTGTTACATTGACGCTGCCGTCTATCGCTTCGTTGTGGTAGTCGATGCTGCCAACCATGGCGATGATTTCGCCGGTCTGTGGCTTGGTGACGACCACTGCGCCGTTGCTGACGTTCTTGTTCCAAAGCTGCGTAATCTGGTTGGCAGCGGCGCGCTGGGCCAGTTGATTGACGTTTTGGTCAAGTGTCGTATATACACGCAAGCCCCCGCGCGTGATTTCTTCCGGGCTATAGCCCAGGCCGGTCATCAGGCGTTCCAGTTCACCCTGCGCATAGACAGTGAAGTGCGGCGCGTTCAAGGAAACATTGGCTGGCACGAAGGACAGACCTTCGCTTAAAGCTTCTTTCACTTGCTGCTGAGAGATAAATCCCTCTTCGACCATTTCGCCCAGAACCTGGCGCCGACGTGTATCAACGGCGGCTTGCACCGCCGGATCGGGATTGAGCGGGTCAAGGCTTGCCGGCGCTTGTGGCAGGCCCGCCAGCATCGCGGCTTCGCCCAGCGTCAAGTCCTGAACGTCTTTGCCAAAAAAGACCTGAGCCGCAGTTTGCACTCCGTATGCCAGATTGCCGTAATAGATCTCGTTGAAATACATCTCGAGGATGTCTTCTTTGCTCTTGGCTTGCGTCAGGACCATCGCCAGCACGATCTCTTCCGCCTTACGGGCGACGCTGCGCGTAGCGCGCTTTTCGTAATCGAAAAGCACATTACGCACCAACTGCTGTGTGATGGTGCTGCCACCCGCCGTAAGCTCGCCAGGGGAAGCGCCCAGATACGACAACGCGGCTACTGCCGTCGCGCCAACATCGATGCCGATGTTTTCAAAAAACGTGTCGTCTTCAATGGCGATGGTCGCCAGAATTAGCGACGTCGGGATGAGGTCGTAACTGACGCGAACCCGCCTACCCTCGCCGAAGGCTTCATACAAGTCGTTGCCGTAGCGATCGTAGATGAAGGTGCTTTCAAAGCCACGATAACTGTCGACCTCGGCAATACGAGCTGTCCACTCGGCTTCGACCTGCGGGAAAACGATCATCGCGCCTACGGTCGTCAGCAGGGTCAAACCGCCACAAAAAGTGACGCACAACCCCGCGAGCACCCACAGGCAACCCAGTGGCAGGCCGAGAACACGCTTTCGGCGGGCACGCTTGCGTGGCAGGCTGCCAGTTGGGCTAGCCGGCTGGGTCATAGCGTAGGGTTTCGGGACATTGGACGTAGCATTTTTTTGCTCGCCGGATGGACGCGCTGAAACGGGCGGCCCAGGTCGCGGTACCGGGACTGTGTCAAGGGGTGGTTGGCTCGATGCAGAAATGATTGTGGGCGCGGCCTGTTGATCCGGCTTAATACCGCCAAAGGCGGGCATGGTGATTAGCTTGCCGGCTTCCTGGCGCGCATCTCGTGGCGTCGCTTCGAGTTCGGAGACATGTGGCAACGAGAATGGCACGTCCGCCTGGTCGTTCACCGCTTCTAAATTGGACGTCAAGGTCTCTTCTTTTTTAGGTCGATGAGCCGTCCCAGCAACGGTCGTCGCGCCGTCTTCGTCATTTTCGGGTTCTTCTGTTTTGTCGTCGGTCATTTCATAACCCAAGCTTGAGTGTTCGTTCATTCTATCAGAATAGAGCATAAGCGACAGTTTTGCTCGTCTGTGCGCTACTCCAGAACAACGGTCAACCTACGATTTGTACAGACGGTTCATGGCGAGATTCCGCGCCCGACAACGATACGCCGCCCCGTCTGGTATACCCGCCAGCGGAATGCTAGAATAACCGCTAACTCTGCTGGAGAGATCCTATGACGATTCTGCCCGATGAAATCACCCGTCCCGAGCTTGGCATCTCGGTGGTCATACCTGTATATAACGAAGAAGGAAATATCGATCGGCTGTATCAAGAATTGACTGTCGCCCTGGAAAATATCGGGCGGGATTACGAGGTGGTCGCGATCAACGATGGCAGCAGCGACCGTACTTACGACATGTTAAATGACGTGCAGGCGAAGGACGCGCGCTGGCAAATCATCCATTTTCGCCGCAACTTTGGGCAGACAGCAGCCATAGCAGCCGGGTTTGACGCGGCGCGCGGCGAGATCGTCATCACCATCGACGCCGATCTACAAAACGATCCGCGCGATATCCAGAGCATCCTGGACAAATTCGATGAGGGCTACGATATCGTCAGCGGCTGGCGGCAAGATCGCAAGGAACCGCTGTTCTTACGCCGCATCCCGTCCATGTTCGCCAATCGGCTTATCTCGCGCACGACCGGCATACGCTTGCACGACTACGGCTGTACCTTAAAGGCCTATCATTTTGATGTCGCCAAGGGCGTCCAGCTATACGGCGAACTTCATCGATTCATTCCGGCGCTTGCCAGCCAAATGGGAGTGAGCGTGGCGGAAATCCCGGTCAAGGATCGGACCCGCAAGTGGGGCAGCAGCAAATACGGCTTCAACCGCACATTCAAAGTGATACTTGACTTGATCGCTGTGATCTTCCTGCTGAGTTATTTCAATCGGCCCCTGTACGTCTTCGGCGCGGCCGGGATCCTGGTCGGCGCGGTTGGCAGCTTGCTCGGACTTTATCTGACCGTGTTCAAGCTGTTGACTGAAAACAAAATTGGCGATCGTCCGCTCTTGCAGCTCTCCGTCCTGTTGATGGTGCTAGGCGTGCAGTTCGTCAGCACCGGCATCGTCGCCGACATGATCATGCGCACCTACCACGAATCGCAACACAAAGCGATCTACTACATTCGCGAAAGACGCCGTACAGCGGTCGTCGGTGACGACGAGCTTGAACCCATCACCTAGTTCCTTATCTAACACCGAAACTAGCCATATCAACGCAATAGACGGATGTGAACGCAAAGCGCCGCAATCCAATTGTTATAAATCGCGCTGTATGAGATAGTTCGCCCAACTTTGTAACAAGACTTTGTATTCGCTGTCTGGCAGCGGCTGCAAATGCTCCAGGGCTTTGTCAACATACTTGTGCGAGATATCCTGCGCGTATTTGATCACGCCCAGGTCGCGTAGAAGTTGGGCAACATCGCTGATCGCAGCATCATTGGCTTCCGCATTGCCTAGGGTCGATTGTATCCGGGCGCGCTGGCCTTCGTCGGCCAATTGCAGCGCCTTCAGGGTCAAGAGCGTAGACTTGCCCTCGCGGATATCGGAACCGACCGGTTTGCCCAATTGCCGTGTATCGCCGACCACGCCCAGAATATCGTCTTGAATCTGAAATGCGGTTCCGCAGAGGCTGCAAAACTGGGCTAGCGACCGCACTGCTGGCACTCCGCTATCCGCGGTGTTAAGCGCTATCGCAGCGCCGGCGCGCCCGGCGAACTCGTAAAGCACTCCGGTTTTCTTCCACAGCATATCAACGACATCCGCTTCGCCGATCTGATTGCGCTTGCCGGCAAACTGTACATCGAGCGTTTCGCCTTCGACCAGCAGCGGCGTCACACGGCTCGCCAATTCTTGCGCCAAAGCCAGGACGACATCTGCCGAGACGTCTCTTTCAAGATGCGCTTCAAAGAGCAGCGACCAAGACCAGGCTTGCTGCACATCACCGGTTAACAAGGCAATGGTCCGGCCATAGTGCTCGGCATCGGCGCCCGTCCAACCGAAATCGCGACGCGCGCGATCAGCATATTCTGTGTGCACCGTCGGTCCGCCTCGTCTGGTAGCGTCTTTGTCGATCACATCATCATGAACCAGTGTCCAGGTGTGATATATCTCGATTGCGGCTGCCACCGGCAACACAGCCGACTCGTCGCCCCCAAGGGCGCCGCAAGCGAGCATTGCCACGGCCGGACGCAAGGACTTGCCACCGCTTTTGACGTAGCTAAAGACGGCGTCGCGGATGTGTGCCGGCTGGAAGCGCTTCACGAAGCGATCCTGCAGCAAATAGTCCAGCAGCAAATGCTTGCGCGTGGCCACGGCATCAATCAGGTGCGCGAACGGGTCTTGGTCCGGTCGCTGTGCGGAGATTTTGGACAACTGCGGCACCGCCCCTTTCCTAGCTCGGAGACTTCGCATCCATATTAACATCAGGCTGGGCAATGACCCAAGGGGTACGCTGGAAATCAAGCCAGACTTGTTATCTCGATGTCGCGCAAGACGAGTTTCTGCGGTTGCGGACAATCAAGCAAGCCCCAGCCGAATCTGCCCTGGGGCGTCACGATCGCGTACTGATTGTCTACCCAGGCGATGAAACCGAGCGCTGACGTCGACACAAGCTCGCTGCAAAGCACAACCTTGTCGTCAATTGAGAATATTGCGCGGTTCGTATGCCAATCTATTGCATAACTATGAAAGTCGCATAACAGCGTCGGATCGAGCAGCTTCTCCCGGACGCCGATCGCCCTTTGCCCAACAGGCCAGAGGTTCCGGTAAATGGTTCTACTGCGCATCGCCAGGAAGCCAAGCGGCGCAAGTGGCAGGAGACCAACAAATCGCCATCCTCGCGCGTTGATCGTTGCCGCTTTCCAGCCGTTGCCCGGGACGTCCTTTGCCAGGGCGATGTCATTTGGCGGACTAGCGAAGAAAAACCAGATCGCTTGAGGCAGGCGAAAGCGGCGACGGCCGGGCACAAATACCTGATTCCAAAAGCCAAAACCGGCAGTTCCCTGTAATTTGCCCTCCCCGCGGGCGCGCAGGCTGAGGCGCAGCGGCGGACGATTGCCGAAGCGAGGTTCTGTGGCATGGTAGTCGCTGATCTGCGCGTCATGGTAGCGATCCGAGGCTGCCATCGGGATCGACAATCGGACCTCGCCGTCCCCTAGCAAAACTTCACCGGCGCCCGCTTCTGAAGTGAGCCACTGGCTGGATTGACGCAAAAGCACTTACCTCACAACAAAGTTGCAGCTTTCCTCTTCAAATTCAGTATCCGTGCCTGGTCCATAAGATTGATAGCCATCGCTGATGGCGGCTCGCCAGGTGACGCGGTAAGTGATGCGATAGTTGCCGGCCTCCAAGGGACCGTAAGGCACATACCAGTAGACCACCTGGTCGCTGCCACGTTGCCTGGATGCGCTGCGGAACTGATCGACATTGGCGATCTGCGTTCCGTCGATGCGCAGCTCGTGCGTGGCGTTGGCGATATGCTGGCGCAGGTAGGCATCGGTGCTGGCGAACCAGGCCCAGAAAATCTCAATGGTGGAACCATCTGTCAAGTTGGACGGCGCGTCTATACCGTATGCCGGATTGTTGCAGAAGGCAAAGACGTCTACACCGCTTCTTGGCGCAGCCGGAACGCGCGTCGGCACCTCAACGCTTGTTGCAGCGGGACGCGTCGGCTCGGCAGGTTCGTCGGTCGCTCCAGCATCCGCGTCAGCAACGCCCGGAACGGGCGAGGCAGCATTCGCGACCAATACTGTCGCAGTCAGGTTGAGAGACTCGAGGTCAACGATCGGCACACTTACGACCAACTGGTTTTGCGATCCAGATGCCTCGGAAATGGCTAGCGCTTCGTCGGCCGCGGGCACAGCGCCGATCGGCTCATCTTCAACATCCGTCGCGGCAGTTTCCACCGTTGAGGCAGCCGAGACCGGATCAGCAGCTGTGATGGGCGCAACTGTCGGCGGTGGATTCACAAGTTGTAGCAGTCGGGCGCTGATCCAGCCCAAGTCGCCATTGTCCAGCTTAACCTGATACCAGTTACCCTCTTCAGTCTCGGACATGATCTGCACACCGCTACCGGGCGCCAGGATCTCAACAATATCGTGATCTGTGCCGGGACCACCACGTACATTCACGCGCAGCTGCGAACGAACCACGGCGAATACTGTAGGTGTGCTCGTGGCTGTGGGTGTTGCGGTATGCGTGGACGTGGGCAAAGCTGTCTCAATGGAAGTTGCGCTTGGCAATGGGGTCGCGGTAGGCACATCCGTCCCTCTGGGCTGGTCTGTAGCGGTCGCGCTAGGAATTGCCGTCGCGGAGGGCAAGGGGGGGACCGTGGCAGTCGCAGCGGCTTGACCGAAGTTGCCTATGCTGCATCCAGACAGGACACCGGTCAACAGCAGAACTGCAGGCAATATTCGCTGATGTGAAACTGCGCTTCTCCCGAACGATACCAAAGCTATAAGCCGCCATCCGCGCAAAAGCAAGGCTCTCCTGAACGATGACACGTACGACTCTAATTATGATTCATCTCATGAATTATGCCTATCAGTATTGAGGGCAATCAGACTGAGCGGTTGCCGTTTATTGCCACCGTAATGGCCGCCGTGGGCTTGGCGAACGTTAAAGACCCGGCCGGAAATGACCTTAGCGCGAAATTCATCGTCGTTCGTGGAATCCATGAGCGCGGAGACACAATAGACCTGCCGATTGGCACTTGACTTTCAGCCGCGAAACGCCTAGTCTGTTGGGACTTATTGTGCCTGTAGCTCAGCGGATAGAGCACTGGTCTACGGAACCAGGTGTCGGGAGTTCGAATCTCTTCAGGCACGCACAGAGGCAAGAATTGTTTACGACCAGCGATCATGCTGGTTTTTTGTTTTTTCGACAGCGTGCGCATTTCAGCCAAATGTCGCGCTGCGCAGAATTTTGCGGTCTTCTGTCCAGTTCTGCTCGTACCAGGCGCAACACTCGAAGGAATCGTTAAGGTCCGACATGCGCTGCGCAAGCTGATCACGAAACTCGGCTACCAGATCGGCGTTGTCGGCGCTTCCGGCGAGATTGGTCATCTGGCAGGGATCAACCACATTGTCAAAGAGCAACTCGCTTTGGTCCGCCAGGTAGACGGCATAGGTGTAACGCTTACCGCGCAGCGCGCGCCACTCATGCCCGTCCTCGAAGATCGCCGTTGCGCCCATGCCTTGCATAAAGGCCGCATCCGGCTGGTCGATCGCGGCTCCGCGTAAAACAGGACTAAAGTCAAATCCCTGCGCTTCGTCGGGAATGTCTAAATTCATCGCGCCCAACAACGTCGGCATGATATCCGGCGTATTCAAGCAAGCGTCGGTTTGCTGCTCCCCGCCAAACTGTCCATCCCAGCGGATGAGAAAGGGCACACGCACCGCTTCGTCATAGAATATGTTCTTGGCGCGCCTACCCTGCGCCCCGAACATTTCGCCATGATCGGAAGTAAAAACAAATATGGTGTTCTTGTAAAGTCCTAGCTGCTCCACGGCCTCAAGCACGCGACCGATATTCCAGTCGAGATTGGCTGTCATGGCATAATAGACACGCATCCAATCCGTCAGTTGACCGCGTTGATCCGCGCTCAAGCGCGCCCAGGCGTCGGCATGTGGATCGTTTTGTGGTTGATAGTTTGGCGGCAGTTCAAATTCGACATGCTCGAAGAGTTGCAAGAAGTCTCCGGGCACGTTGTCACGATCCCAGGGATCGTGTGGCGTGCCCAGGGACAGGAAGAGCGCGAATGGCTTGTCAACGGCGGCGGCCGAACGAAGTTTGTCGATCGCCAGATCCGTCTGTCCATCCGGCTCATAGCCTTCGATTACGATGCGCTCTGGACTGTTTTCGTGGTAGTACTGGTCCCAGTATGTATGGTGAAAGCCGTAAGAGGCCCAATAACCGTCAAAACCCAGACGATAAGATCCTGGCGGCGTATAAGAGTTTGCCGGATCGTCATGATTGCCCAGCTGATTCGCCCAGAGGTGCCATTTGCCGATGTAATAGGTCTCGTAGCCGGCATCGTGAAGCACGTGTCCGAAACAGCGCTGATCCGGGTTGATGCGCAACTCGTTGATGACCATGCCGGTACTGCTGGAATACTTGCCGGTGAAAAGCGACGCGCGGTACGGCGCGCACATGGGGCTGCCGGAGACGCAATTAGAGAAGTCCATTGATTGGCTTGCGAGCCGGTCGATGTTAGGCGTGCGCGCCCGGTCATCGCTAGCGTATCCCAGAGACTGATAGCGCAACTGATCGGCGAAGACATAGATTAGATTGGGACGCTCACTTTGCATTTCAGCACGCTTTCAAGTTCGGCAACGTCAAGAAGTCGGGAAGCGAGTCTTCCGGTCACGAAACGATGAAGAATCAGCCGCGCGAGCCGTGAGCGACCTCTTACCTACATTTCTCCGGCGCGCTTGAGACGAGGCCGAATCCAACTTTTGGAAACGCGGCTTTTCTCCAGGCACTGGCGAATTGATGAAGGAACCACGCGCGACCACGGCGTCGCGACCGCCCAAGTCGTCGATGAGTCGCTTTTGGTCGACTTTCGCCTGCGTATCAACCGCTTCGGGATCGAGGATATCCCGCAATTGAATCTCATATCTGGTCAGCAATTCACGAGCATAGTCATCTGCGTCGATCGCCAGATCGTTGACCTCGAGGGGATCCTCACGTAGGTCAAAGAGTTGGGGTGGAGCGCCGACGTGGTAGACAAATTTATAGCGCCGGTCACGCAGCATGTAGTAGGCATTTCGCGAACCAATGGCGTGATATTCAGCGAAAATCGTGCGGTCGCGATCTGCTTCATTCGCAATTTTCCACAACGACTCGCCCGGTAGTTCCCGCTCGTCTTCCGTCACAGGACTACCCACTGCTTCCATAACGGTTGGATAACAATCGATTAGCGAGACGGGCGTATCCACGACCTTGCCACGTGGCACATCGGGACCGGACAAAATGAAAGGAATGGCAGAGGCTTCCTCGTACATGGTGAACTTGCCAAAAACGCCGCGCGCGCCAAGCTGTTCGCCATGATCCGAGGTGTAGATCACCCGTGTCTTTTCTCGCAGGCCCAAGGCATCCACTGTATCCATCACCTGCCCGATCTGATTGTCCAGGAACGTGCAGATACCGTAGTACGCTGCGTGCAGCCGCCGGATGGTCGCTTCGTCGAAGGGCCTGTCGTAGCCGAAGTATCGGCGCATATGCTCATAGTCCGGATGCTTGACCCAGTCCGACTCACGCCACTGTGGCGGCAACTCGATCTGGTCATGCGGGTAACACTCGTATGTGTCGGGCGGCGAGAGAAAGGGTGGATGCGGCGTGACAAAGCTCAGGAAGAGGACCCAGGGCTTGGCATCATTAGCGTGTTCCTGCAGCCAGCGGATGGCATTGTCTCGATTGCGGATGTCGTAAGCTTGATAGGTGCTGGGGCCGGGTCCCGCTTCCTCAATGCCCCCGCGCGAATCACGAGTCAGCGAGCCGTCGCGGATGCCGCTGAAGGGATCGCCGACGCCTTCGACCACGTGCAGCGGTTCGATTTCCCGGGTGAAGCCGTTATCGTCTTCCGCGCTGCGGAAGTGCAGCTTGCCGATAGAGTCAATCAGATAACCGGATTCTTTTAGCAGGTGCATCCAGCTCTTCACGCCCCCATCGTAGGGGAAACCGTTGTCCCAATTGCCGATCTGATGCACATATTGACCCGTCGCCAAGGTTGCGCGGGCAGGCACACAGATGGCGCAAGGTGTATATGCGTTGCTGAAGCGCGTTCCGGATTCGGCAAGACGATCCAGGTTTGGGGTTTGTACCAGCGCATGCCCGGCGCAGCCCATAGCCGCAGCTTGATGCTGGTCGGACACGATAAAGAGCAAATTCGCGGGTCTCATCGGGTTGCCTTACACTCGGATGGTCACAATTCCGTAACGTTATGGTAACGCACCAGACTGCGGCCGGGCAACCAGGATACTCCGCTTGAAGCCGACGATCTGACCCTGTTGCGCCCAACCAGCCAGGGCGCCTTGCGCGGCTCAAATGCAGACGCTACACTCCCCCTGACTGTCGATCTTCACACAAAGGCAATCACTTGACTTATACGATTCGAGCGCAGTCCTCAGAGCGCCTTTGCCGCGATATTTTCGTGACCGCCGGCACACCCAGGGATATCGCGTCACAAGTAGCGGAGTCGCTCGTTTTGACCAACCTATTCGGCCACGATTCGCACGGTGTACTGCGCGTCAAGCAATACGTCAACATGATCGGCGACGACATGATCAAGCCCAGCAGGTGCCCGTCCATCAAGCGACGCTTCGGCGCGACAGCCATGATAACCGGCGGTTATGGCTTCGGGCAGATCGGCGCGCGTTTCGCGGCGCAACTCGCCATCGAATTGGGTCAACAGCACGGCATCAGCGCCGTCTCGCTGGGTCAAACCACGCACATCGGGCGCCTGGGTGAATATACGCAAATGATCGCCGCAGGTGGATTGATCGGCATCTGCTTCACCAGTGGCACGATGTTCCGCGGATGGGTAACGCCTTACGGCGGTCGCGAACGTGTCTTCGGCACCAATCCGATGTCCTTCGCTGTCCCATGCCAGGACGCCGGAACGCTCTTGCTCGATTTTGCCACGGCTGGCGTGGCACATGGCACGGTCGTGCTGGCGCGCGCGAAAAGTGTGCCAATGCCCACCGGCATGATGCTGGACAAGCATGGGCGGCCGACGACCGATGCCTCCATTTTGGACGAAGGCGCGGTCTTGTTGCCGATGGGCTTGCACAAGGGCTCAGGCTTGGCGATGATGATGGAGATCATCCCGACGTTGCTGGCCGGGCACCGACCGATTACATCTTCCGAGTTTCACTTCGGCAATCCAACCTTGATGATCGCGCTGGATTCGCGAGCGTTCGACGAAGACACTGATTTTCCTCGGCACGTCAGCGAATTGATGCAGCGTGTCAAAGAGGCGCCACCAGCGGAAGGATTTGACGAGGTGCTGTTGCCCGGCGAACCGGAAACGAGGTCCTATCAGGAACGGACCCGGCATGGTATTCCTCTGCCGGACGTAGTTTGGGATGATCTGCGAGGATTGGCAGAGGAGATGGGCGTTGAGTTCGCCGTCAACGGTTAGCAAGCGATGAGCGGTTCCGAGATCTCAAAGACCGATACTGATGGAAAGGAAATCCAAATGCATCAACCAAAACCGACCAAGGGCAATACCGAATGGTTCCAGAATGACCGCTTTGGCATGTTCATCCACTGGGGCTTATACGCCCTGCTGGCCCGCCATGAATGGGTCAAACAACGCGAGGAGCTGACCGACGAGCAGTACGCGCCCTATTTCGAATACTTCAATCCCGTCCGTTTCGATCCCGGCAAATGGGCGGATCTGGCGCGCGATGCCGGCATGAAATATATGGTGATTACTTCCAAACACCACGAAGGTTTCTGCCTTTGGGATTCTCAATTCACGGATTACAAAGCGACCAATACGCCTTGGGGCAAGGATCTGCTGGCGGAGGTGGTCGACGCCTTCCGCAGTCGTGGTCTGAAGGTCGGGTTCTACTACTCATTGATCGACTGGCATCATCCTGACTTCACGGTGGACCGCGTCCATTCACAGCGCAATCATCCCGATCGCGCCGGGTTGAACCACGGCCGCGACCTGAGCAAATACCGAGACTACATGAAGAATCAGGTGCGTGAGCTTCTGACGAATTACGGCAAAATCGACGTCATCTGGTACGATTTTTCGTACCCGGGCGACGACGGCAAGGGCCGCGATGACTGGGATAGCGAGGGTCTGGAATCCCTAACGCGTTCCTTGCAGCCGGAGATCGTCATCAACAACCGGCTTGATCTGCCATCGTCGGTTGATTTTCATACGCCGGAGCAGTTCCAGCCGCGCGAATGGGTGGAAGTGGACGGCGAGCCGGTCGTATGGGAGACCTGCCAAACCTTCAGCGGATCATGGGGTTATCACCGAGACGAGGCCACCTGGAAGAGCCCGGGCCAGTTGATTCGCATGCTGGTCAATACCGTAGCGACCGGCGGCAACTTGCTGATGAATGTCGGGCCGACCGCCACTGGCGAGCTGGATCACCGCGCCGTAGACGCCTTGCACATTTATCGAGATTGGATGGCGCAACACAGCGAAGCCATTTACGGCTGTACCGCCAGCGTCTTGGTCGCGCCACAGGACTGCCGTTTGACACAGAATGGCGACCTGCTTTACGTGCTCGTCTTCGCCTATCCCTTCCGCCATTTATACGTCGATGGGATCGGCGATCGCCTCGCCTATGCCGAATTCTTGCACGATGGCAGCGAAATAGCGTTCTCTATCGGTGAGGACAACACGGCGCAGCTGGAACTGCCGGTGGTACAGCCAAAATCCCAAGTGCCTGTGATCAAACTGGTTCTGAAGTCGTAAGTTTGGCGGGTCCCACTGCAGTCTATCGCTCGGGTGGTGGACCGCTCGAGGAGCGGACGGTGAGCTCAAATGGCAGCACGATGTCTTTGAAATCGCCGTCCCGATTACCGCGCAATCGATCGAAGAGCGTATTCGCCGCCAAAAAGCCCATTTCGTAGGCGGGTTGGTCCGCAGAGGTGAAGAAGGGTCGTAGATTGACCGCCACCGGCAAGTCATCAAATACGACCAGTGAAATGTCCTGCGGGATCTTCATGCCGAAGTTGTCCAGCACACGCACTGCGCCGAGCGCAATGAAATTATTGGCTGCAATAAAAGCTGTAGGACGTGGACGCCATTGCAGCGCTTCCAGGGTCTGGTAATAACCGGAATCCTGCGTAAATTCGCCCCAAAGTTCGCGTGCTTCCTTTCCCTCGTAACCTGCCTCCGTCATGGCGCGGCGGAATCCGTGGGCGCGTACGACAGCGGTGGAAACCGAGCGCGAGCCGTTCAGGAGCGCGATATCTCGGTGCTTGAGATCGAGCAGGTGCCGCGTCAGTTGATATGCGCCGCCTTCCGAATCGCCGCGCACAATATCAACTGCTGCTGTTTCTATCGAACGATCCAGCAGGACGATCGCCTTGTCCTGATTCTGTATCAATTCCAGCACATCGAACTGCATCTCGGCCGGTACGATCAAGAAGCCGTCGACCTGCCGCGACAAGAGCAACTCCACGTACTCGCGTTCTTTGTAAACGGATTCGTCGCTGTTGCATAGAAAGAGATGGTAGCCGGCTTTGTAGGCGGCGTCTTCCACACCACGCACGACAGTTGTCCAAAACGGATTGGTGATATCGGTCACCACCAAGCCCACGGTATTGGATCGCTTGGAGCGCATGCTGGGACCGAGGCGATTTGGCACGTAGTTGAGATCACTAATCGCCTGTTCGACGCGCTGGCGCAATTCATCGCTGACGTAACCCGTGCCATTGATGACGCGCGAAACTGTAATCGGCGCGACACCCGCGCGCTGTGCCACATCACGAATATTCGGCATCCGACGCTTCCTTCTCGCTGTCAGCCGGCATAATCCACTACCAGGAACTGATTGACTTCGACATCTTTCAGCAGCTTGTTTTCACCGTTGGGCCAACGTACACGTAGTTCGCGGACGGTTTCTTCGCCCAAGCCAAAATGAAGGGCGGTATCGTTTCCGGCGCCCAGGCTGGAGCCGCATTTGACCTCCTGCATCAATGTTCGTCCGCTAGCGGTGGTGAGGTACACGCGGGATCCAATCGCGTCACGGTTGATATCGTCGCCGCCTCGCAAGCGCACACTAATCCAATTGTGGTCGTGCGTGGCGCTACCGGTGTTCTTGTACAAGACATAACCCTGATTCCAATTGCCCAGCACGAAATCCAGCCAGCCGTCCTTGTCATAATCCGCATAGGCCAGGCCCATGCTGGGAACGGCATTGTTGATCCATTTTGGAGGCGTGGCGTCGGCGAAAGTGCCATCGCCCCGATTGTGGAACAAGAATTCACGATACTCGAACATCATGCCTTCGGGACCGGAAAAGATATCAAACTGAACGAATTCGGTAGCCGTCAGGTAGAGGTCGAGCCAACTGTCGTTGTCATAGTCGAAGAAGATGGTGCCCCAACCGACTGCGCTGCTCGGGCCGATGACCACACCGGCATCGTCAGCAACATCGTCGAAGGTGCCGTCGCCCTGGTTTTGCAGCAAGACCATCCCGTTAACCATGTCCGAAAAGTAAAAGTCAAGATCGAGGTCGTTGTCGTAATCGCCGACCGCCAAGCCCATGCCGTGAATAAAGGTACGCGCGCCGGCTTCGATCGAAGCCTCGGTCCAGCACCAGCCACCGCAGCCCGCGCCGTCGTTGCGCCAAAGGATATTTCCCAGCATGTTCTTGAATTGGTCGTTGACCACGTATATATCGGCGTCGCCGTCGTTGTCATAGTCGGTGAAACTGGCGGTGAAACCCGAGCCGAGTAGCAACTTGAATTCCAGCAAGTGACTCACATCGACGAAAGTGCCATCGCCCTGGTTGTGATAGAGCGTGTCTCGCGCGGCGTCGTGATTCAAGCTGATATTGGGGTCGCCGCATTCAGGGAAGCAGGACCAGTTGACGACGTAAAGATCGAGGAAGCTGTCGCCGTCATAGTCGCCCCAGGTGGCGGTGGTGCCTTTGCCCGCGTCCCCGACAGCGGCTCGCTCGGTCACATCAGTGAATCCCGCGCCGCTGTCATTGTGAAAGAGTGTGTTGGTCCCATGATTCAATACATAGAGGTCTTGCCAACCGTCGTTATCATAGTCGACCCAGACAGCGCCGCCGCTGTGCGCTTCTGCGAGTTGTACCTGTGCGCTCAATTGAGATTGAGAGAAAGTGCCATCACCATTGTTACGGTAGAGCACGTTGGGATCTCGATTGCCGGTGACATATAGATCAGACCAGCCGTCGTTGTCGTAATCGCCCCAGGCTTGCCCGATCCCTAGATAGCCTGTAGCAAAATCGTCGTCAAAAAGCTCCCAGTCGCCACGGTGTGTTGCGGTGATGCCGGCGCTTTCGCTGACGTCGACGAAGGGGTCCAGCTTGCCGATAGCGATAAGGAACGGAACGCAGAAAATCAGGAGAACGCAGCTGCCGGCGTTACGCATTTCCCAAATTCCAACTTTCGCTGCGAAGTAGGAGACTTAGCCCTTCACGCCCGAGGTTGCGATGCCTTCCACGAAGAAACGCTGGCCGAAGATGAAGATCAGCAAGACGGGAATCACCGCGATCGTTGCCACCGCCATCATCAGGTGCCAGTCGGTATTGCCGTATGCGCCGTGATACTGGACCAGGCAAACCGGCAGGGTTTGTATGGCAGGTTTTTGCAAGTAGAGCAGCGGACCGAAGAAATTATTCCAGTTGCCGATGAAGGCGAATATGGCGAGCGTCGCCAGCGCCGGCTTGGAGAGCGGGATAAAGATTTGCAGCAAGATGCGCGCGTGGCCGGCGCCATCGATCTTGGCGGCATCAACCAGCTCTTCCGGAATCGTCAGGAAAAACTGCCTCAGCAAAAAGATGAAGAAGGGCCAGCCGAACCAAGGCGGCACCATCAAGGGCAAGTGGGTATTGAGCCAGCCCAACTTATTGAAAAGGACAAACTGCGGGATCACCAGCGCTTCGTTGGGCAGGAGCATGGTCGCCAAGACGAGAGCGAAGAAGAAATTTTTGCCGCGCGCCTTCAAACGGGCAAAGGCATAAGCGGCCAAGGTGCAGGAGACGAGATTGCCGATGATGTTGTTGACAGTGATCTTCAACGAATTCCAGGTGCAAGTGGTGAAATTGATCTCGCCGTAACCATACCAGCCATCGGGAAAGTTCTGCCAGACGACCGTTTCGGGAATCAGCCGCGGCGGAAACTTGAATACTTCATTCAGTGGCTTCAGCGCGGTAGAGACCATGACGATGAAGGGCATCATGAAGGCGATACCCAGCGGGATCAAAAGAGCGAAGGTGATGATAATGCCGATGGCGCGGCGTCCTTTGATCGACTTGCGCCAGGAAACAGTTTCCTTGCGTTTGCGCGTCGTCATTGCGCTTCAGCCTCGTAGTAGACCCACCGTCTGCCCACGCGGAACTGCAAGCCGGTTAGCGCCATGAGAATGAGAAACATGATCCAGGCGACGGCGGCGGCGACGCCCAATTTCAGAAATATAAAGGCGTTCTCCCATAGGTACCAGATCAGGACATTGGACGAATTGCCAGGACCACCTTCCGTCATCACGCGGATTTCGGTGAAGGTCTGAAAGGACCCGACGACTGAGATAACGATGATGAAAAAGAGAACAGGAGAGAGCATTGGCAAGGTGACATTGCTGAACTTACCCCAAAGGCCGGCGCCATCGATCTCGGCCGCTTCGTACAACTCCCTGGGGATGCCCTGCAAGCCCGCCAGCAAGATAATCATATTTGGACCGACCGAGAACATGCTCATGAGTATCAGCGATGGTTTGACCCAATGCGAACTGAATATCCAGGGCGGCCCATTGATTCCGATCAGCTTTAGACTGTAATTGAGAATGCCAAGACGTGGATTGAAAATCCAGATCCACACCAGCGCCACTGCCACGCCCGCAGTCACGGTTGGCAAATAATAAACAGCGCGAAAGAATGGTATGCCTGGAACCTTTTGATTGAGCAAGATCGCCAGCAGCAGCGCAAATGCGGTGCCGAACACCACCCGGCCGACGACGATATAAAGCGTGTTTCCTACCGAAGTCCAGAATATCGGGTCGGCCGCCAGAGTGGCGTAGTTTTCCAAGCCGATGAACTGGAGATCATCGAGCGAGATCCGCCAATCGGTGAAACTCAGTCCCAGCGTGCCTAGGATGGGACCGGCGTTGAAAACGAGCAAGCCTATCAGCCAGGGCATGATGAACAGATAAAAGATTCGCTCTTCGCGCCGGGCGCTGGATGATATGGGACGAAGGAACCGTCGCAGCATCAGTTATACACTCTTTTTTGAGCCATCAAAATCGAGGGAGATCGCTGAGCGATCTCCCTCAGTCGTATGCAGTTTACGACATTGTACTACATGTCTTCGGCAGCCGCGTCGAGTGCAGCGTTCCCCTCTTTCGTGATGGCGGCGATTGCATCGTCGACCGATGTTTCCCCGAGCTTCAGCAGATCACCTTCGCGGTTTATGATGTCAAGAACCTGCGCCGAAGCCAGCGACGCGAAGGGAGGACCTGTCACCGCGTAATCAAACATGGCTTCCAGGAAGTAGCGACCGCTGGGCGGCGCCGGGTCGGAATTCAGCCAGACTTCCAACCCTTCCGGACGCGCCGGTGAACCGCGGCCCGAGAGACTCCACATGAAGATCATGCCTTCGAGGGAGAGGTATTCACGCAAGTAACGCCAGGCGGTATCCGGCTTATCACTGGTCGGTGTGATGCCGTAACCGCTGCCGAAAGCGCCGGTCTTGCGGCTGCCGTCGGCGCCCATCGGCGTCGGCGCGACATCCCATTCGAAAGAGGCCTGGGCGCGCATGCTGGGAGTGCTCCAGGTCGCGATATGCCCCATGGCGGCGACACCGGCCCGGAAGGGCTGCGTGCCAGGGAAGGATTCCGCTTCCGCGCCGCTGGGAGCGGCTCCATCTTCGTGAATCATCTTGTACCAGAAGTTGAGCGCCTCGCGCGTGCCCGGCGTATCGAAGGTCATCTCGGTTTCGTCTTCATTCAAGGTGCCTCCACCCCAAGCACCGAGGAAGAAGTACCCGCCACCGTTGCCCAGATCCAATCGGCCATCCCAGCCCCAGACACCGGCATCTTCATCCGTCAATTCGATAGCGGCGGCGGCGAAGTCTTCCATCGTCCAGTCCTCGCTGGGATAGTCCATGCCGGCGGCATCAAACATGTCCTTGTTGTAGCCGAGGATGATCGGACCGTGGTCATAGGGCAGCGCATGGATGCGACCGTTACGGCGGTAGAGGCGCACCGATTCTTCCCACATGCCGTCGACATTGAACTCTGCGTCGGACACGACAATGTCATGAATGTCGATGATGATGCCTTCACTCGCCCAAGGCGTGGCGCGGCTGCCGTGCACGTAGATGATGTCAGGCAAGATGCCTGCGGCGGCCCAGGCGGGGACAACATTGTTATGATCTGCCCAGGTATTGTAACTGATGTTGATGCTGATATCGGGATGCCGTTCCATGAAGCCTTCATCGTATTCGGCCTGGCGCGGACGGAAAGCAGCTTCCCAGTGGCGCCCGAACGTCAGTTCAACGGTGTCCTGCGCGCTGGCGATGTTGCTCAATGGACCCAGATAACCGACTACAGCGCCGGTACTCGAAGCGGCTGCCAACTTGAGGAAATTGCGCCGCGAAAACTGTTTGGAACTCATGACAATTCCTTTCTCTGAAAAAGACTCTACTCAGAACTGGATAAGGTTATGACAATTCTGCTAACTGCACCTCCCCGCACGCTACTCTACATCTAATGAGAAACGAAAACATTGCAACCAACATTGATATGGTACGTGTATCATATCTTAGATGAATTCGAGGGTTTTGTCAAAATCCCGTTTCTGACAGTTGCCAACCAAGGCAATCGCGCTGTTTTAGCTAGTCCCAGAGTCTTTTCCAGGCAGCGCTTTGGCAGGCAAAATCAAATGTGGTATGCTTACCAACGTTCGCTTTCCGGCGCGTGCTTCATGGCTGCAAAATGGGCTGCGCGTGTCGAATAGGCGACCCTACCGAACCAACCGGAATTCGCGCGGAACACATGCCCGTACCCAAAGTCATCCACGAGCCTCGGACACAAGAAGCGATTCGCCGCGGCCTAGCTACTTTGGGCAAAGCAATTCGCCCCACGCTCGGTCCGCTGCCCCGTCGCCTGGTCGCGCAAAACCAGGCGAAGTTTGAGTTGCTCGACGACGGGGGCATCATCGCCCGACGTATTATCGCGCTGCAAGACAGAGAAGATGACGTAGGAGCCATGTTGTTGCGGCAGGTATTGTGGCAAGTGCATCAACAAGTCGGCGATGGCGCAGCCACAACCGCCGTTCTCTATGAGAGCATCTACAACGAAGGTCTGCGTTACATGGCCGCGGGCGCCGACCCAATGCGGCTGCGAGCAAGCCTACAACAACTCCTGCCACAGGTGACCGAATCCCTGCACTCTCAGGCGCGGATTTTGACCCAAGCCAACGAACTCGAGGGGATCGCCTTTTCCGTCTGTTATGACGAAGAGATGGCGGCTGCCCTGGGCGAGGTGATCGACACGGTCGGCCAATACGGACAAGTCGATATCCGCGCCGGTCACGGACGCGGCATGGAACACAATTATGTCGATGGCGTCTATTGGAAAGGCGGGGTCCAATCCAAAGAGCTGCTGCGTGGCAGCGCGCGGCTGGTCGCTGAAATGGAAGACGCCGCGATTCTGATCACGGACATGGACATCGAAGAACCGCGAGAACTGGTGCCGCTGATGCAGATGGCGCTGCGTAGCAAAGTCACCAAGCTCCTGGTCATCGTCAAATCGATATCGGATAAGGGCATATCGGTGGTACTCGACGATCGTTTGCGCAGCAAGATCCAGACGGTCGTGGTCAAACTAGATACCTTCCTTCAAGATGATTTGATCCTGGCCTGCCACGATATCGCCCTGTTAACCGGCGGAAGCCCGGTTCTGAGCGCCGCAGGCCAATCCCTTGAAGACGCAACCGACGAAGACTTTGGTCATGCGCGCTGGGTTTGGGCGGACGACAAGAATTTCGGTTTCGCCAGCGGTGAGGGCGATCCGATCCAGATACGGCGCCAGGTTCGAATACTGCGGCACGCACACGCGCAAGCGGAGGACGATGATGACCGCGAGCGCCTGCTCAAGCGCTTGGGAAAACTCAACGGAGGCGTGGCCACAGTGCAAGTCGGTGGCATCGCCGATGACGAAATCAAACAACGCAAGGAATTGGCAGAACGAACCATCCGCGCCTTGCGACGCGCGCTCGCGCAAGGAGTCATCCCCGGCGGCGGAGTAGCGCTGTTGAATTGCGCGCGTTCCATGATGGATGTGACGAGCGATGATGAGACGCTGGAGGCGCGCGCTGCGCGACAGATCTTGGCAACGGCGCTTGCGGCGCCGATACGTGCCTTGCTCGACAACGGTGGCTACGAAGCAAGTGAGATCCTTGCGCAACTGGAGTCGTACGAAAGTGGATTCGGCTTTGATATCATGAAAGGCAAAATCGCCGATATGGCGGATGCCGGCGTTCTTGATGTAGCGCAGGTGCAGGCCGAAGCCCTCCGACGCGCCGTATCGAGTGCCGCTTTGGCCTTGACGATTGATGTGCTGGTTTTACATCGTAATCCGGAAACGATGACGGAGCCCTAGCATGAGCGAAGAGCGCGAGCCCACGATCGTAGATCGGACCTACGCTATCGCCGAAGTCGATGGCGCTTATTTTCTTGCGCGACAGAGCGGACTAGTTCGCCTCGCTTCCTCGAGTGGCGCAGCCCAAAATGCCTATCAGAGCTGGCAGCCCGAGGAAAAAGTAGCAACGCTTGATATCGCGCTGTCACCGCAGTTCTCCAAAGACGGCTTGATCTTGACAGGCATCAATGGCGGTATTGCCCGCAGCGCAGATGGAGGCGCAACCTGGGCAGCGCAGGCGATGCGAATGCCCGCGCCCTTGGTCACGTGTCTGGCGCTTTCGCCGGCATTTGCCTCTGACGGACACGCGCTGTCCGGCACCTACGAGGACGGCATGTTCCGCTCCGACGATGGTGGGCAGAGCTGGGCGGCTTTCAACTTTGGCTTGTTTGATCGCAACATCTTTTGTCTGGCGCTATCGCTTGAGTACCCAAGCGATGGCGTGGTCATGGTCGGAACGAGCAGCGGCATCTACCGCAGTGACAACGGGGGACGGCTCTGGCAGGATCTGACTATGCCCTGTGGAGATGAAGCGGTGTTAAGCCTGGCGTTTTCGCAGGAGTTTCCCGACGATCGAACGATTCTGGCCGGTACAGAGTCGCAGGGCTTACTGCGCTCTCAAGATGATGGCGCAAGTTGGGAATCCTTTTGCCAATACGAGGGCGCGGTCAATTCAATTGTCTGCCTGCCATCGGCAGCGGGACTGGCGATCCAGGTGGACGACTCGGTTTTGACCTATGAATCCGCCGACGGAAGCTGGCGACAGATCGCAGCGGCGGACGTTCATGCGCTTGCAATAAGCGAGGACGGCAAGGCCTTGCTATTGGGCATGGCGGATGGCGGCGTGAGGCGGTTGGCGATATAGGAATATCGGGTCCCAACACTCCGTCGCAACATGAAAACAGCAATGATTCTTAATTTCATCTGAGGAAAAACAAAATGGCATTTGAACCCACAATCGAGTCGGTCCGCACGCATGATGTCCCGGATTGGTATATGAATGCCAAGCTGGGCATCTTTGTTCATTGGGGATTATATTCGGTGCCGGCTTGGGCGCCGCAGGGCGGAGACATCGGCGAGGTCTTCCAAAGCGGCGACATGAGCGGCTGGTTCCGCAACAACTCTTATGCGGAATGGTACCTGAACACGTTCAAATTCGGCGACAGCCCCACACGCGAATTCCACAACAGCAACTATGGCGCCAACTTCGCCTACGATGACTTCGCGGCAGAATTCAACGCCGCGGTAGCGAACTGGGATGCAAGCGAAATGGCGGGGCTATTCAAGGGGGCAAATGCGCGATATGTGGTGCTGACGACCAAACATCACGATGGTTTCTTGCTCTGGAATAGCGACATACCCTGCCCGCATAAACCCGACTATCTCTCCAAGCGGGACCTGGTGGGCGACCTGACGACAGCGGTGCGCGATCAAGGCATGCGCATGGCGCTGTATTATTCCGGCGGGCTCGATTGGTCATGGAACGAAAAGCGCATCAGCGATGTACGTGATGTGTGGCAAACGATTGTGCAAGAACCTGCCTTTGTTGATTACTCCATCGCGCACTGGAAAGAATTGATTGACCGCTATCAGCCGTCGATCATGTGGAACGACATCGGCTATCCGAAAGCCGCCGATATCGGAGAGCTTTTCGCCTATTACTACAACAGCGTTCCCGAAGGCGTGATCAACGATCGCTTCACGCAGGCGCGCGATCCGCTGCCGAAGACTGGCGAGCCGCTGTCAACGCCACGCGGACCCCACTACGATTTCATAACGCCGGAATACGCCACCTTTGATGATATCCAGGAACTGAAGTGGGAGTGTTGCCGGGGGATTGGGCATTCTTTCGGTTACAACCGCGACGAAGGTGATGAGCGCCTGCTGGCCGAAGACGAACTCATTCACATGTTTGTCGATATCGTCAGCAAGAACGGCAATCTTCTGCTCAATGTCGGACCAAGAGCCGACGGATCCATCCCGGAGATTCAAGCGCAACGCCTGCTCACTCTGGGAAGCTGGCTGGACCGCAACGGCGAAGCCATTTTTGATACGCGGCCCTGGCGCCGCGCCAGTGGCAAGACAACTCAAGGCTTGGACCTTCGTTTTACAGCGACCGACGAGGCGATTTATGTGACGTTGCTTGGTACGCCTAGCGAAAGCGAAATCACCGTTGAGGGGCTCGAAGCGTCCGCTGGCACGACGATTCAACTGCTGAGCAATGACGCAGATTTGACCTGGAGCCAAAGGGGAGCCGATCTGGCGATTCAACTGCCACAGAACCTGCCGCTGGCACATGCCCATTCGCTGAAGCTCTCCCGTAAAGGCGCTTAACGTGGCCAGAAACATCGACGCCTTTGTCGCCAGGAATTTCCGCTGGAATTTCTCGGTCAATCTGCTTGACATCAGCTTTATCACCCTTGCCTTCAGCGTGATCTCGCGCGAAACGATCACACCCCTCTTGGTCAGTAATTTGACCGATTCCAAAATCGCAATTGGCTTGGTGCCGGCCATCTTCAGCATCTCATTCTATTTGCCGCAACTGTTCGCGGCCAACCATGCCGAACGCCTGAAGCGCAAGCTGCCCTTTGTTATGTTTGTAGGCGGCGTCCTCGAGCGAGTGCCATATCTCTTTGTGGGCCTTGCGATTCTCCTCTTTGCAAAGAGCACACCGCTACTTGCCCTGTTCTGCTTGTATCTGGTGATAGGCTTGGGCGCGTTTGGCGCCGGTGTGGCCACGCCAGCCTGGTTCACCATGATAGGCAAGGTCTTGCCGGTCACTCGGCGTGGCATCTTCTTCGGCCTCAGCTCGGGCCTTGGCACCTTAATGGGCATCATCGGCGCTTATTTTGTCGGCATCATACTCGACGACTTCGGATATCCCCAGAACTTTGCCACCCTGTTCTTGATCGCCGCCGTATTTATGGGCATCTCCTGGATCGGCCTGGCGCTGAATCGCGAGCCGGAAAGCCCGGTGGTCAAGAAGCAGATTTCCCAGCGGCGCTATTTCAAGCAGTTGCCCGGCATCCTGCGCGAGAACCACAACTATCGCCGCTTTCTGCTCAGCTATTGCATCAACCGTTTGAGCTTGATGGGCACTAGTTTTTTCATCGTTTACGGCAATGACAACTTTAGCCTGAGCGGCGCCGATGTGGCTTTATTAACAGCCGTCTTGATCGGCAGCGAGGCAGTCATGCAACTGGCATTGGGTTGGCTGGGCGATCGTCGCGGACACAAACTCAATTTGACGATTTCCGGCTTCGCCATCGGGCTGGCGGCGCTGTTGGCGATCACGGCTTCCGATCTCTTCAACCTGATTCCCGCTTTTGTCTTGCTTGGCACGGCACTGGCAAGCGACCGGATTTCTCACTTGAACATCGTGCTGGAGTTTGCCGTGCCAGAAGATCAACCGACCTTTATCGGCTTGACCAATACGCTGCTGGCGCCGGTCACCTTTTTTGCGCCCATCTTTGGCGGCTGGGTGGCGACGACCTTCGACTACAGCAGCCTGTTCACTTTGACTCTGCTCTGCGGTGTCGTCGGCGGAGCGCTGCTGGCGCTTTGGGTGAAGGAACCACGCCACATCCCGCCAATGCCGGTTAGCGGCACAGTCACCGAGTGAGCCGCAGGTAACAGATCGGACGACGTCTTGGCTGGAAACTCGGATACCCCCGTCGAGAGAAACCTCAACTGGAATTTCACGGTCAATGTGCTGGACAATATGTTTTTTGCACTGGCCATCAGCCTGGTTTCCCGGGAAACCATCATGCCGCTTTTGGTCAGCCGCCTCACCGATTCGCCGGTGGCCGTCGGTCTGATCCCCGCGATCTTCAGCTTGTCCTTTCTGCTGCCACAGCTTTTCGTGGCTAACCACGCCGAGCGTCTGAAGCGAAAATTGCCCTTTGTCATTCTCTTAAGTGGCACGCTGCAGCGCCTGCCCTATCCCTTGATCGGACTGGCATTGCTGCTCTTTGCGGTCGACGCGCCCGGGCTGGCTCTGGTATTGTTCTTCATCGGGATTGCAACAGCAGCATTCGGTGGGGGCGTGGTCACGCCGGCCTGGTTCACCATGATCGGCAAGGTCGTGCCCTTGCGGCGGCGTGGCATTTTCTTCGGCCTGGCCGATGGCGGCGGCATGTTCATGGGCATCATCGGCGCTTATTTCGTCGGCGTGATTTTGGATCAAGTCGCATATCCGGGCAATTTCTCGCTTCTGTTTATGATTGCGGGCGTAGTGCTGGCGATTTCCTGGGTTTGGCTGGCGCTGACCCGGGAGCCAGAAAGCGACGACGTCAAGCCGGCGATTCCCTTGAAACACTATCTTAAGCAATTGCCGACAGTGCTGCGGCGCCATGACAATTATCGGCGCTTCCTCATCGCCTATGCGCTTGTCCACATGAGCATGATGGCCGTGAGTTTTTACATCGTCTTTGCCGATTCAGCCTATGATCTGAGCGGCGCCGACGTCGGATTGTTGAATGCGGTCTTTATCGGCACACAAGCAGTGATGCGGCTGGCCTTTGGCTGGCTGGGCGATCGCTGGGGGCACAAACGTAATTTGGCGTTTTCAGCCGCCGGGATGGTGCTCGCTGCGTTCTTCGCCTTGATCTCGGAAAACGTCATTGGGCTTTTGCCGGCCTTCGTTTGCCTGGCATGCGCCATCGCTGCTGATGGCGTTTCTCATTTCAATATCGTGCTGGAATTCGCTTCGCCCGCCGATCAACCGACCTTCATCGGGCTGACCAACACCCTGATCGCGCCCGTCACATTTGTGGGTCCGGTTCTCGGTGGCTGGATTGCCGCGACCTATAATATCCAGGCACTATTTGCCATATCGATGATCTGCGGTATTGTCGGCGCAGCCCTGCTCAGATGGTGGGTAAAAGAGCCAAGAACAGCACAAGCTTCGAAAGTCAAAGGACGGGGGACAGCATGAGCAAGACGTATCAAGCGAGTTGGGATTCGTTGACGCAGCACAAAGTGCCGGGTTGGTTCAGCGACGGCAAGTTTGGCTTGTACGCGCATTGGGGCGTTTACGCCGTGCCGGGCTTCGGCAACGAGTGGTACGGCAAGTGGATGTACGATCCCTCGCACGAGATCCACCGGCAACACGTCGAACGATTTGGTACGCCGGCGCAATTCGGCTACAAGGATTTCATCCAGGATTTCACTGCCGAACATTTTGATCCCGACGAATGGGCGGAACTCTTCGCGGCCAGCGGCGCCGGATACGCTGGTTTCTCCCTGGCGCATCATGACGGATCGGGTTATGGGACAGCGATGTCTATCGCTGGAATGTTGGCAAGATGGGACCCAAGCGCGATCTCTACGGCGAGCTGGCGACGGCGCTGCGGGAGCGCGGCTTGCGCCTGGTGGCGCCCTTCCATATTGTGCGCGGCTTTAACTGGTTCCTGGCAGGCTGGAACCAGTGGGACCAGACCTTTGACGAGGCGGCAATCGAGCGCGGCATGGCGGAAGGCTGGGACCTCTTCGATCCGGAATACGCCGATTTCTACTGGGTGCAGCAAACCAGCGACTTCGCCGACTTTTTCAATGACTGGCAACTTAAGGTGCGTGAGGTCATCGACAAATACCAGCCGGACTTGATGTGGTTCGACGGCGGGAAATTCCGCGAGGATGGCATCGAATCAACCGCGCTGGAAATCCTGGCTCACTATCTCAATCAAAGCCTGCGCTGGAACAAAGAAGTGCTGGTTCTCAACAAGCTACCGGTCAGCATGCAAACCAATTTTCATCCCGATTTCGGTGTGATAAATTTCGAAAAAGGGCGGGATCGTCCGGCGGTTTATGAGCGCCCTTGGAACGACGATATGCGTATTGGCGACCAGTCCTGGGGCTGGGTGGAAAATCAAGTCTACGCTGACGGGCATACACTGCTGAGCAAGCTGATCGATTGCACGGCGCGTGGCGGCACGATGATGCTGTCGCTGTCGCCAAAAGCGGACGGTAAAATTCCCAAGGGCCAGCGCCAGCCGCTGCTCGAGATTGGCACCTGGCTGCAACTGAATGGCGAGGCGATCTATGAAACTGTGCCCTGGACCACACATGCCGAAGGCGACACTGATAAACTATTTGAATACCGCAACAATCACAGATTCTGGATCTATGACAAATGCAACGCCGACGACCGGCGATATACGCAATCCAAAGACGGCAAGACCGTATACGCGATGACTTTAGGCATCCCGCCGAGCTCGGTGACATTTGAGGCGCTGAACGACAACGTAGCGATCGATTCCGTGTCGTTGCTGGAGTCCGACCAACCCATAACATGGACGCAATCGGCGGAGGGACTGACGATTGACACCGCGAGTAGCGAATTCATGACAGATCTGGCTGCGGCATGGAATGTGAAGCTTCGATGACGAACTCGACGTCGAGCCTTTCAAAAGAGACGATCAACGCCCTTTTGGATGCGCTAGGCCACAATGGCGCGTCGCATAGCGTGGAGTCGCTGCCTGGCAGCTATTCCAATTTCACGCACTTGCTTCGTATTGAGCAAGAAGGCGCCGCGCCGCGAATGATCGTCGTGCGCCGCTATAACCCCGAAAACTATGAAGAGGGACACGACAAGCCGACCTGCGAATTCCATGCCTTGAAGCTTCTGCGCCGTGAGCTTATTCCCGTGCCGCGGCCCCTGCTGCTGGATGCCGATGGCAGCCTGCTGGGTTTACCCGGCATAGTGACCGAGTTTGTGCCCGGCAGCCAGATCGAGCCGCCGACCGAAGCGCCGCGCTGGGCCGATATGGCCGCGACCAATGCGCGCATGCTGGCAAAGATTCATCAGACGCCTTTAAGCGAAGCCGACAAGCCATTCATGATGAACGATGATGTGGAAGTCGCCTGGTTCATCAAGAAAGGCGAGATTCCAGGCTACATGCGAGGGGATCCGGACGGAGAAATGATCTGGCATTTGATCAACGATCATTGGCACCAACGCCCGTCAGCCAGGCCTCGTTTCCAGCACACGGATTATTGGTCGGGCAACATCCTGTGGCTCGGAGACAAGATCTCGGCCGTGGTGGATTGGGAGGAAGCCGGATACGGCGACCCGGCCGGTGATGTCGCTTACACCCGAATGGAATACTTTCTTGAGGGTCTGCCAGAGGCGGCGGAGACTTTTTTGCGGGTCTATCTGGCGGAGACCGGCTGGCAGCTCGCAAATCTGCCAATCAGCGAACTGGCTGCCAGCGTTCGTCCCATGACCGATCCCCCTGGTTGGTTCACGCGGCCATATATGGAAGAGCGCTTCCGCAAGTTCATCGTCGATGCCAAGCGCAAGCTATTGCAGTGCGGCTAATCGACATCGAGATAATAACGCTCGTCTCCCACATTCGCCTGCAAGCGGTGCATTTCGTCCTTGAGTCCGACAACCAGTTCTGCGTAAGCCGGATCGTCAACCACATTGTTTAATTCGCAGGGGTCCGTCTGCAGGTCGAAGAGTTCCCATTCCGGCTCGTAGCTCTCGTCGATAGCGCCCGTTTGACCAAGCGCATCGGCATAATAATAAATCAGCTTGTAACGATCGGTACGGATGCCGTAATGCGCATAAACATTGTGATGCGTCTTGTGCATCCAATAGCGATAGTACATCGCTTCGCGCCAATCGCTTGGCGTCTCGCCACTTAACATCGGCGCGAAGCTGCGCCCCTGATACTGTTCGGGCACGGGCAATCCCGCTATTTCGAGATAGGTCGGCGCGAAATCAACGTTGAGGATCATATCTCCGTTCGAGCTGCCCGCTTCGATCAGGCGCGGATAGCGCATGATATAGGGCATTCTCAACGATTCCTCGTACATGAAGCGTTTGTCATACCAGCCGTGGTCGCCCAGGAAAAATCCTTGATCCGAAGTGTAGACGACGACCGTGTTTTCCGTCAGCCCCTCGTCGTCCAGGTAATCCAGCAAGCGACCGACATTGTCGTCAATGCTGGCGACCACTCTCAGATAATCCTTGATATAGTGCTGATAAGCCCACTTGCGCAATTCCATTTCCGGCAAGTCATGCGGGATCTCGGTTTTGGTATCGAGCGGGGTCATATGCACACCCATGCGCATCTCGGCGGCTTCCGCGGCCGAGGCGCGATTGCTGTAATCATCATAAAGCGTATCCGGTTCCGGCACGTCTTCGTTGAGGAACATTTGCGCATGTTTCTCGTCCGGTTCCCAGTGCCGGTGCGGCGCCTTGTGATGGCACATCACGAAGAAGGGGCGCTCACGATCGCGTTCACCCAAGAAGTCGAGTGTCATATCGGTGATGAGATCGGTTACGTATCCGTGCACCGGTCGCCGTGCCGTGCCCTCTTCTGTTTTGAAGATAAATGTCGGATTGTGATAAAGCCCCTGACCGGGCAGTACCGCCCAATCATCAAAGCCGGTCGGCTCGTGCGCGGGACCCTGCCCCAAGTGCCATTTGCCGAATATGCCGGTTTGGTATCCGCTGGCTCGCAGGTCTTTGACGAAGGTCGGCAGCGTATTGTCCATGTGCGTGTCCAGCGTGGTCACCTCGTTGACATGGTTATAAGTGCCGGTCAGGATGGCGGCGCGGCTGGGCGTACAGATGGAATTGGTGCAGAAGCAGTTGTCGAAGCGCATGCCTTCGTTGGCGATGCGATCGAGGTTGGGCGTCAGGTTGATGCGGCTGCCGTAACAAGTCATGGCATGCGAGGCATGGTCGTCCGACATGATATACAAGATATTGGGGCGTTCGTCTGGCATAGGACTCTTCTCTCCGATTATGCGACCAATACTAACATTGCTTCGCCGTCGACCTTTATTGATCTCCTACGCTTGCGTGAGATAGGGATGGTCGGCAGCCAGCAATCCGTTTTCCTTCAGCACATCCCAGAAGGCGCTCGGCACTTCAACGGACATGGCGTCGACGTTCATCTTGACACGCTGCGGACGGCTGGTGCTGAGCGCCAGCGCGACGATGCCCGGGTGAGATTTGCCAAATTGAATGCAGACCTCGGACGGTACCTGGCCATGCCGCTTGCACAGGGCGAAGAACTTCTCGCGCCAGGCGAATTTCTCTTGATCAGCCGGTTTGGCAGGATCGAGCTTGACGTAGTTAAAGAACTCGCCGCCGGTCAGGAATCCGGCGTTAAAAACCGCGGAATTGATGATTGCGACGCCTTTCTTGTGCAGCGAATCCATGAATGCCAGCAGATCGGCGGGATGCGAATAAAGCGTGTAGCTATTGGCGAACATCACCCAATCAAGTTCGACCTGCGCGTCGATCTCGGCGATGGATTTCCAGTTCTTGGCGCCGACGCCGATACCGCTTGCCTTGCCTTGCGATTTTAGTTCTCGCAAGGCGGCATAAGCGCCCAGAATGTCGTCGAATCGGCGCACCCGATCATCGGGCGAAGTCGCGGAATCCAGGTATTCGTCCGGATCGTGCACCGAAACCAGTTGCGTCTGATAGTCGCCGCCCAAAAGCTCAAGACCCTGCTCGAAGCACTTGAGGATGCCGTCGTAACTGAGATCCTGTACGGCGTCGTGCTCGAGGCCGAACCAGGCGCCGGGCTCGAAGGTGGGCTCCGGTGTTGTCAGCGGCGCGCGCAGCCAAGCCAACTTATTGCTGATGATCACATCGTCGGGCGGGATGCCAAGATCACGCATGCATTGGCCCATCACTTCCAGCGCCAGTCCCGCGCCGTACTTGCCGGCGGAATCGATCACCACCGGTTTAGGCAAGTGCTCAAAGATGGCGCGCATCGTCTCCAGTTTCGATTCGTACGAAAACTCGCGAAAGAGATTGCCCAAGGCCGTCGAGCCGAAGACCACCGGTGGTGTCGTTAATCCGGTTCTGCCAAATGGAACATGTTGCATAATCTCACTCCTGGTAGTTTAACTCGATCATCTGATGTCCCTTGACTTCGGTCACAGTGAAGTTGATTCGGCCGTCGGATATATCGAAATCAATCGCATGGCCAGAGGGCGCCAGCTTGACACTTTGGATGGTCTTGTCCGCGCGCACCGAGATCGGCACATTGTAGATAGGAATGATATCTTCGATGATGTCAATCTTGCTGCGGCGGATGGGAATGTAATGCAGCAGGTGCAGCACGGCGCGATATCGCGCTGTCTGTTCGTTATACGCCAATTCCAGCGTACTGGGACCAGCATGCCGGACTACCGGCTCCGGCAGCAGCATCTCCAGCGCGTTTAGGAAGAGCGTGCGGCACCACTTCGGCGCCAGATGATAGTATTGCGTGAAGATAGGACTGGAGAAATAGATGGCATTGCCCACCCGCACGATAGCCGCGCCGGCGCTTGTGCCCGAAGACGGCGTCTGCCGATGCGAGCAGAAGTGCTCATAGGTCCGGTCAAAGAGCGAGGGCGTGATTTCGGCAAGCACAGTGGCGTCCGCGTCCGCCGCGACCACCGTGCCCCGGATGTAGATCACATGCTCGGTCTCCGGCAATCCCTTGCCTATGTCGCCCGTCGGAATAATGTACTCGCAGTAGTCGCCGCGTTCGTATTCGCGACCGCGCGCCAGTTCGCCACTGCGATCACGGGGACCCTCGTCGGTCAGGGTTACGCCCAGCGCCTCCAGCGCGAATTCGGTCTTTTCGGCATTCATGCCGGATTCAAATGAGGCGATCAGTCCGCCGCCCCTGGCCAGGTATTCGTCGATCTTGCGCTTTAGCGCCACGTCGACCGGGATGTCGTCGGGCAGGATCAGCACTTTGTAACCAGAAAAGTCGGCTTGCGAATCGACAATATCGAATTGATGCCCGGCTTCCTGCAACATGCTGTGGATGCCGCAAATTGAAGGCTGCATTCCCCGGCTATCGAGGGGCGCGAATTCCTCCGGCGTCATGACCGCGATATCGCTGATCGCTTCGGCGTCGACGCACCAGTCTTCTTTCGCCTCAACCTGTGTGTAGACCTTGCCGATGAGATTGTAGACATGCTCTTCTATCCTGCCATCCGGCGGCAACTGATCGCCCACAAATGGACCAGCGCCGTGCGCCATCATGCGGAAACACTCATATTCCAGCGCTTCTTGATTCTTGAATGAATGGAAATCGCCCCAGGCTGTATGGAACTTGCCGGTATGGCTCAGGCATGGCAGGCCCAAGGTGCGGGCATAGCGCACGGTCAGCGGGAAGTGGATATAGCCCCAATGCCCACTGGGCAAAGATTCCAGCTCCCAATGCGTGAAGGCGGAGGCATTGCCGCGGCTATGTGGTCCGACATGGCCGCGGTTATAGAAGATCGTGGCGTCCGCGCTGAATTGCCGCACCCATGCCGTCATTTCGCTGCGGAAGTTGTCGATCACGACCTGGCCGTAGGCCAGTCGCGCTTCGGCATCGCTGGGGTCGAGACCCGCTTCCAGCATGGCCTGCGTCGTCCAGACCGAACTGTCATCCAGAGCGTGCACGATATCAAAAAAGAAGCCATCAACAGGCACGGAATCGAAAATGTCTTTGACATGCGCCTTGAGATAATCCATATAAGGCGAGTTGACAGCGAGCCGGCGATAGAAACCGGCTTCGTACATGCCATTGCCCTGGTAGCTGCCGTCTTCGTTCAGCGCCAACCATTCCGGATGTTGTGTCGCCGATAAATGATCCCATTGAATTGTGGTATAGATCGGCGCGCGGATCCCGCGAGCATGGCAGGCTTCCACTTGTTCCTTGAGCAGGTTACGATTCAGATGCGGGTGAATCTGCTCGCTATGGGTTTTGGAATCGTAATAGATCCAGCCATGATGGCAGCGCGCGAAACAGGTGATGGAATTGACATGCGCCTTGAGCAATGTATCGCCAAATTCGTCAGGATCGAAATTGGAGCCGATGCCCTCGATCGCTTCCGAGGTATGGAAATCGAGGTGGATCTGTCTCATTCGCATAGGAAAACCGGACATGAACATTCCTCCGTGCCAAACTCTCGACTTGCTTGACAGGTATATGCTGGTCAATTACACTCAAGCTTCGCTATGGTACGTGTACCACGCGGCATAGTATATTGCATAGTGGGGTCGGTCGCAAAAAATCAAATGCGCCAACGCCGACTCGATTCTGCAATAGATCTGTTCCAGGCTAGAGTTTACGTCAAGATCAGGTAATGTCAGGGGAGCGCTCGGTAAGCGCACCGGTTTGCTGGCTTGCCCAAACCAAGCCGGTTATTGAATAGTCGTCCGGCGACTTGGCGGCTAGAACACAATAAAAGTGAGAATCATTCAGATTGGAGTTGTTGAATGGCGACTGCACATGAAAAATACGAACCGACTTGGGAATCCTTGAAGCAGTACGAGATTCCCGAGTGGTATGTCGACGCCAAGTTCGGCATCTTCATCCATTGGGGACCGTACTGCGTGCCGGCTTTTGGCAACGAGTGGTACCCGCGGCGCATGTACCTGCAGGATGACCCGGCGTTTGAACATCACCGCAAGACCTGGGGCGACCACAAGGAGTTCGGTTACAAGGACTTTATCCCCATGCTCACGGCGGAGAACTATGACGCCGACGAGTGGGCGCAATTGTTCAAGGACGCCGGCGCGAAGTTTGTCATGCCGGTTGCCGAGCATCACGACGGGTTCCCTATGTACGACAGCGCTCTGACCGACTGGAACGCCGCCAAAATGGGACCGAAACGCGATGTCGTCGGCGAATTGGCCGAGGCAGTGCGGGCGCGGGATATGGTCTTCGCGGTATCGAGCCATCGCGCCGAGCACTGGTGGTTCTTCGACGGCGGGCGCGGCTTCCCGTCCGATGTGCAAGACCCAGCCAATGATGGCTTGTATGGCCCGGCCGTGGAAGCGTCCAAAGACAAGACCAATCGCGACGAGTGGAAAGAGAAACACTGGCAGCCGGCGCCCGATGCCAAGTTCCTGGAAGACTGGCTGGCGCGCTGCTGCGAGTTAGTAGACAAGTATCGGCCGCAAGTTGTCTGGTTTGATTGGTGGATCGAGCAGATTGTCTTCGCGCCGTATCTGCAGCGCTTTGCCGCCCATTATTACAACCGCGGTGAGGAATGGGGGCTGGGCGTCGCCATCAACCACAAGTACGATTCCTATCCCGAAGGCGTAGCCGTCTTTGACATCGAACGGGGCCAACTGAACCATATCCGCGACTTTTTCTGGCAGAACGACACCTCGGTTTCCAAGAATTCCTGGGGATATATCGACAACCATGACTACAAGACCGCCGGTGATATCATCGCCGATCTGGTCGATGTCGTGAGCAAGAATGGCGCGCTGCTGCTCAACGTGGGTCCGCGCGCCGATGGCACGATTCCCGAAACAGAGCAAGAGATGCTGCGCGAGATTGGCCGCTGGCTGGCGGTCAATGGCGAGGGCATCTATGGCACGCGTGTTTGGGATGCCTATGGGGAAGGGCCAACCGAAATACCTGAAGGCGCTTTCACCGATACCAAGCGCAACCCCTTCACATCGGCTGATATCCGCTTCACACAGAAGGGCGACACCCTATATGCCTTCGTGCTGGCATACCCATCTGGCGAAGCCCTGATCTCGTCACTGGGCAGCGGCGCGTCCCAAATTGCCGGCGTGCGTATGCTCGGTTCGGACGAAGCGATCAGTTGGTCGCAAGACGGCTCCGGTTTACGCTTGTCCGTGCCTGCCTCTAAACCCTGTGACCATGTGGTCACCTACGCCATTGATTTGAAACGCTAAGCCGCTCGGCGGCAGCGAAATAGCCTGCCGCGCTCATAAGGATGTCAGATCTTCTGCTCGTACGAGCAAGTCGATTCATAAGCAAAAGAAAGCGAGAGATTATGCCGGAAGAACCCTATTTCAAACCCGAACGCGGCCAGCGGCCGGGCGCTAATCAAGACCCGCGGCTGGACTGGTGGCGCCAGGCCAAGTTGGGCATGTTCATTCATTGGGGTGTTTATAGTATGCCCGCCGGCGTCTGGAACGACGAAAATATCCCGGGCATCGGCGAATGGATCATGCTGCATGCCGAGATCCCTATCAAGGAATACGAGCAACTGGCGCTGGAATTCAATCCGGTCAAATTCGATGCTGAACAGATCGTGCAGTTGGCCAAGGCGGCCGGACAAAAGTATATCGTCTTCACCTCCAAGCATCACGACGGCTTCTGCATGTATGGAACAGGGCAGACGCCCTACAATATCGTCAATGCCACCCCTTACGGCAATGACACCTTGAAGGCGCTCTCGGAAGCCTGCGAACGGGAAGGCATCAAGCTCGGCCTTTATTACTCGCAGACGCAGGACTGGCACCACCCCAACGGCTATGGCAATACTTGGGATTACGACGAATCGGAACAAGATTTCAACGATTACATAGAGACCTTCGTCAAGCCACAAGTGGTGGAAATCCTGACCAACTACGGACCAATCGCAATCGTATGGTTCGATACGCCAAAGATTATTTCGGCGCGGCAGAGCCAGGCATTGCTCGACCTGGTACGCGAATTACAGCCCGAGTGCCTGGTCTGTGGTCGGCTGGGTAACCAATTGGGCGACTACGCCACCGCGCAGGACAATGCCATTCCGCCCGAATTGCGGGCGGAAGTCGATTGGGAGACGCCCGCCACTATCAACGATACCTGGGGTTTCAAGACGCATGACCACAATTGGAAATCGACAACGCAACTGATACATAACCTGGTTGATATCGTCAGCAAAGGCGGGAACTATCTGCTGAATATAGGACCCGATGCTGAGGGCGCTATACCCAAACCAAGCGTCGAGCGCTTGCAAGAGTTGGGCAAGTGGATGGACGCGAACGGTGAATCCATCTACGGCACTAATCCGGGTCCCTTGCAGGGCTTGGTCTGGTGCCGCACCACCCAAGAACCCGGCGCTGTCTACCTGCACGTATTCGATTGGAGCCGCTCGGGACGGTTCGTGCTGCCCGATTTGGGCGCCGGCACGGTCAGTTGGGTGGATGAATCCCTGAAAGCGCCGATAAGCTTGACGCGCAAAGGCGGACAGCTTATCTTGCAAGGTCCCCGTGAAGCGCCAAATGAACATGTCTCGGTCATCCGACTAACAAAATAGGCGCACAATCCAACGCGATAGCCTTACCCAAAGAGAAGGTGACAAAAAGGCGACCGGTCTGGTCGCCCTTTTCGATTTGATCATTGGGCGAGCTGCGCCCGAATCTTTTCGGGCGTGAATGGAATCTCGCGCAGCCGGATTCCTGCCGCATCGTAGATCGCATTGGCGATCGCGGCCGGCGTCGGATTCTGTGCGGCCTCGCCAGCGCCGAGCATGGGCAATTCCGGCCGATTCAAGATAACGGTTTCGATGACCGGCGCGGACTCAAAGGTCATGATGGGATAGCTCTCCCAATCGAGGCTGGTGATTCCGTCCACGTCAAATTGAACCGACTCGAACAGGGTCCAGCTAGCCGCTTGCACAAAACCGCCTTCCAGTTGATTGCTCAAGCCATCGGGATTCACCACTTGACCGGCATCCGCGGTGATGATGACGCGCCGAATGCGAACATCGCCACTGCCGCGATCCACCTCCAAATTTACGACGATGGCGCAGTAGCATTGCAGATTCTTGTATTGCGCTAACGCCAAACCCCAACCCTGTCCTTTTTTGCGATCATCGTTTCTTGACCGCCAATTCGCCTTCTCCGCCGCGGCCAGCAATACGGCGCGAGAGCGCGCTTCGTTTAAGTGGCGCAGGCGAAACTCCAGCGGGTCGGCGCCGGCGGCGACAGCCAGCTCGTCCATGAATGATTCGATGGCGAAAACATTGGCGTATGCGCCCAAGCTGCGCAAGGCAGACACCCGCAAAGGGCTATTGCCCGCGGAGTGGCGCAGGATTCGTTTGTCGGGCAGGCTGTAAATCGGATCGGCATTGCGATGCGCACCGGAGTGGTAGCCGCCCATGGCTCGAGGTTGTTGTGGCGCGAAGGGCTCCGCCAATTGCCAAGCCGCCAACAAACCGGAGGTGTCCAATCCAGCGGTGGGACGCGTCGAATGCGCATAACTCCAGATGTCCTGGCGCCATCTTGCTATCTCTCCATGTGGCGTCAAGTCCGCCCCCAGTTTCATCGCCATTGCCGAACCATAGGGTTCCCAGGCATGTTCATCGGCACGCTTCCACTTCATCAAGACCGGCCGGCCCGGAACCGCCCGTGCGGCCAAAGCCGCATCCAGGGCAACGTCGTCCGCGCCATTATGTCCGTAGCATCCTGCGCCTTCCGCATGAATGACGCGTATCGCCTTAATGTTTACATCCAGCACTTGCGCCAGAGCGTCGCGCAATACAAAGGGCGCTTGCGAATGCGACCAGACGGTAAGCCCATCATCCTGCCAATGCGCTAGCGCGGCCGAGGGCCCTAGCGAGGCATGCATTTGAAATGGCCGAAAGAAGGTCGCCCGATGCGCAGGCGCTGGTTCTGCCACCATATCACACTCGATAGTCACGCCATCTTGAGCGACGCCATCCAGGATTTCATTTGTCCGCGCCGGTTTCGCGAGCAAATCGTCAAATATGTGTTTTGAATCCGGGAGCGACCGTCCAACCTGCCAAGTCGCGATTTCGAGCGCTCTGTCGCGTGCCCAATTCGCCTGCTCCTCGCGTTTGGCGACAACAGCAAGGAATCGACCGTCTTGCACAACCGTCACAATACCTGGCATCGTTTGGATTTCCGCGATATCAATTTCGACAAGTTGCGCGTGGTATCTTGGTGGTCGAACGACGCGCGCATGCAGCATGCCCGGCAACTCCATATCGTGCACATACGAGGCGCCGCCAGTCACCTTTGATAAGAGGTCAACGCGTTTCGCGGATTTACCCACTTGCCTGTGTCGGGTATGCGTTTTGCTGGTAACTTGGCCACTAATCTGCCGGGCAAAGCGCTTGCCCGCCATCAGTTCCCAAAAGCTGGTCAATCGTCCGCTGCGAGGATCGGTGATGATGCCATCGGTCACCTGCAGGTCGACCGCCGGCGTTAGCGAATCCAGTTCTTCAAATGCGAGAGAAAGCATGTGAGACCGCGCTTCCGTCGCGGCAAGCCGGATTGCCTTGCCGCTGGTTTCGAGGGAGCGGCTGCCGGTAGTCCCGCCTTCGTCCGGCGTGAGCGCGGTATCGGCAGTCACGACACGTATCCTGTCGAAAGCAAGGTCCAGTTCATCAGCCGCAATCTGCGCCAGAGCTGTCTTGATGCCCTGCCCCAATTCAACTTTGCCGCTGAAAACCGTGACGGTCTCGTCAAGGTTGATGCGCAGCCAGGCGTCGATTTCGGGCTGCGCCCGCAATGAAGGGGAGACTTCTATGTCACTCGCCGTTTCCTGCAATGGAGCCGCCATCACCGTGTCATAGATCGAATGTGGCTCAGGACGTCCGATGCGCAGTTTGATCGCGCGGCGTACTCGATCATATGTGCCGCAGCGACAAAGGTTGTCTGCCAGAGCGGCGCGGATCTCCGCGTCACCAGGGTATCGGACGCGGTTGAGCAAACCCTGAGCGGCGATGATCATTCCGGCGGTACAAAAGCCGCACTGCGCCGCCTGCTCTTCCAGGAAAGTCTCCTGTAATGGATGGAGTTGCTCGGCGCTGCCCATTCCCTCTACAGTGGTGATATTCAAGCCGGCAACGCCGCTGACGGGCAGTTGGCAGGAAGGCACATCAGCGCCATCCACCAGGACTTTGCAAGCGCCGCACTGTTCCAGGCCGCAGCCGTATTTCGCTCCTTTCAAGCCCAGATCGTTGCGTAAAACATAGAGCAAGGGCGTCCGCGGATCCAACACCAGCTCGCGCGCAGTTCCGTTGACGGTCAGCGCGATGCGTTCTCTTGAGTGCATCGGAAACTCCCGGAGCCAAGAAGAGCGGCCAGCGTGAAAAAAGAAAAAGAACACTTTGTGTTCTTTAGTCTATTGCGGAGAAGGTGGGATTCGAACCCACGTACGGTTTCCCGTATCCGCTTTCCAAGCGGACGCACTAGGCCTCTATGCGACTTCTCCATTCAAGGCGGCGCAGGTAACGCCACATCCAACTCAATTATAGCGCCGGCGGTCTTGTTCTCCAAGAACCAATGAAGACAGGCTCGCCGCGCGGCCGGATCTTTACCAGGTGCGATGCGATGGATTAGCGCCTGCCTTCGGGCGTTGGTGTTTCCAGGAGAGGCACGAGGTATCGGTTGTCTACCCGAGCCGGCGACAGATTGGAGACATTGCCAGAGACCCCCAAGTAACAATAAATGCCATTGGTGATGGCTTGCGCAAGCAAGTCTGGTTCGTTCTCCAGCACCTCACGATCCGCCAACATATATCCCATCTCGAGAATCACCGCGGGCGTCAAGGGATGAATTGTCCGGAAGACATGGTAATTGGTCATATCGACCGTCAGCACAAAGCTGCGTTCCAGCGGTACCAGCGTACCGAAGTTAATGGCGACGCATTCGCGCAACAAGGTGTCGCTGCCGACATCCGGCCTTGCCTCGGCTTTGGCAACAATATAGCCGGTGACGAGTTCACCGAAATCGTAACAGGTATTGGCATGGATCGAAACCAAAGCGGTACCCTGGTAGTTATCCAGGCGTGGATCGTTTTCGTCCAGCAAGTCGACTGCGAAGTTATCCGCTTTCAGTTTCGCCACAACTCGCTGGGCAATGGCGAAATTAATATCAACTTCTTGTATCTCAGGATATCCGTACTCGTCTTCACATACAGCCCCGGAGTCCTTGCCACGATGCCCGGAAAGAATGCCGATTCGGTAATGCCAATTGGGGGTCGCTACAGGAGTCGGCGTCCCACCGGCCGCGGCGACGTTTGCCAGCAGCATAGGATCATTGAGCTGCAGGCCTTTGACGACAGCCGGATTGATGAATTGTGGATCGGTGAACCAGGTCAAAACTGTCGCGACCAAACCGGTGCTGATGCAAACGACAAAGATCGTGCGAAGGAAGCCACTGAAGAGTCCAGCGGCGTTGCGGCGTTGATATGGCTGCCCAGTGGCAATGCGTCGGATACGTTGCTGTTTCTCCGCCACAAACGCGGGTTCATCGTCTTGGGCAAGCGTCGTGGGCTCGCGGGTCTGCTCTGCAGGAGCCTCTGTTGGTTTTGTTGACACGCGCGCCGAAGGAGTCGCGTGTTCGACGGCGGATTTGCTGCCTTTTGGTTTCGCCCTCTCCGCCGCTTCGCGCATAATCGCGGCGAAAATCGCTGAAGCAGAATCTTCAGCCTTGCCGTTTTCCGGCGGCGGATTACCGTTGATATCGTCCGACATGCTTGCCACCCCCCCAGGAGCTCGCGCCAGGCTACCAAAGCCAATTGTTTCGATTCTGAATAACAGGAACCGGCTAGCTCGCAGCTCCCCCAGCTGTCTACGTGAGCATTAGTCTTCTGCTACTCGCAAGTGAGACGAAACGACTCGCGCTCGGCGCAACTCAGCTCACGGATATAGCGATTGTCTTGTGCCCAGGCAACCAGGTCATCTGCCGTGCGTCTGATCCGCCAACGGCGCAAGGTATTGTCTTGGCCCGCCGAAATGGCAAAGGTTTCGTCGGGACTAAAGACAACTTCCTGGATCCAGTCGACATGTTGATCAAAGCGATTGATCTCCTCGCCTGTCGCGGTATCCCACATACGCACGCTTGTATCCGATGATGTTGTCAAAAGCGTATTACTATCATCGGTGATGTCGATGCCAAAGGTGTTACCCGCATGACCGATGAATTGGCGGATTTCTGCGCCAGTCTCTATATCCCACATTCGCACGGTATCGTCCCACGACGTGCTGATCAAGAACTCCATGTTTGGCGCAAATCTGGCATAGTTTACCGATGAGGTGTGTCCCGCGAACTGTTTCAACTCTTCGCCAGTTTCAATATCCCACAGCCGGATGGTCTTGTCGCTGGAGGCGGATAGCATCAGTTTACCGTCGGGGCTAATGTTGACGCCGTTGACCCCGGAATCGTGACCGATGAACGTGCGAATGACTTCACCGCTTTCCATATCCCAGAGCTTGACCGTGCCATGCGCAGACGCAGAGACAAACTGCTCGCCGCCGGGCAACGCGTCTATCATAAATACTTCCCGGACTTTGCGGTCTTCCCGGTTAGCGGTCTTAGCCGCCTGTGCAACGACAGTTGACTGGTCAATTTGCTCGGCTGCGCTGGCGATTTCCTCCCAGTCTTCGGGAACATGGACGTACATCTGCAACTCCTCGCCTGTTGCCGTATCCCAGCGCCGGATGCTACCGTCCCAGGCCGCCGAGAGAATCTGCGAACCATCCGCTATAAAGTGAACAGAATCGATTGTATCGAGGTGCCCAGCCAGAGTCGCCTTTTCTTCTCCCGTTTCCGCGTCCCAAAGATGAACCGAGGTATCCAGGGAAGGCACGTTTTCCGGGCTCGGGTAATCGAGCGGACCAGCCCCCGAAGCCATGGTCGTTCCGTCAGGACTGATGTCCGTGGTCCAGGTCCAATTTGTATGTCCCTCAAAAACAAGCGCTTCAGCGCGATTTTGCAAGTCCCAAAGATATGCCGAGCTGTCGCCGGGATTGTCGCTCCCGTCGGGGAAGTTATTGTCGCCGATATTGCCTAGCGCAATCATCATGTATTCGCCGTCGGCCGAATAACTGATGTCGTGGACGCGCTCGCCAAAATCAACAAAGCTTGTTACAAGCACGCCGCGTTCAATGTCCCAGATTTTGACTGACTCGTCCGCCGATGCGGTCGCAAGGAAACGATTGTCCGGCGAGAATTCAATGTCCGAAATTGTATTGCGGTGGGCATAGATCCGGTGCGTTTCTTCCCCGGTTGAGACAACGTAGACTCTCGCAGTTCCTCCATTGGCGAAGTCCCAGGTGGCGATGGCGACGCTCGATCCATCCGGGCTGAATTCGACATCTCGAATATATCCCGAGCCAGGAGTAATCGTGCGGATATGCTCGCCGGTTGCCAGGTCCCAGATTCTCACCGTCTTGTCGTGGAAGGAGTTATCACGTCCTTCGACACTAACATGGGCCGAAGAGCTGGCGACAAGTGTGCCATCAGCACTGACACTGATCTTCATAATATAATCTTCGTGCCCCTCCAACACATGGATCAGAGAGACCGTAGAAACATCCCAAACTCGAACCGTCGTATCGGCGCTCGAGGAAACGATCGTCTGGCCATCGGGGCTAAACTCGACATCCGTCACGATCATCTCGTGCCCCTGCAATCTGAACAACTCTTCGCCGTTTTCCAACATCCACACACCGATGCTGCTGTCAGACAGTCCGGCCACGATCAGTTTGTCGTCAGGACTTATGTCGAGGCCGGCTATCGGGCTACCCGTCACGATAGAGTTAGTCGTCTCTCCAGTAACATTGTCTACCAGATAGATGATCCCTTCTGTTCCGCCATAAGCGCCCATCGCGCCATCAGACGTGAGTTCCGCTTCCAGGACTGACAAGGGTGAGTCGGCAAAGCGGAATTTGGGACCCGGTGAAAACGTTGCTTTGCCCAGGATACGCAGCACTTCCGCTTCAGGCGGGTCAAATGCGAGGCGCGCCTCAATCGCCAGAGGCAGCGCCAAAGCCGGGTCATGTTCACTCAATGAGCCGCGGGCGTTGGCGGAGAGAGCCAAGCTAAGATTCTTGCGTTCGTTGATTTCCGCAATGTGCAAGGCGTCCTCTGCGCGTTCCCGTTCGCTTACAGCAATTACGCGTTGATCGTCCGCGATGGCTCGCTGTTCGTTTGCTTTGTTGGATTGGTCAAATGCGACCAAACTCAAAATGATAGCCACCACTGCCGCAACGCCGAAGACGACTGCGGCGATGCGCATATTACGCGCTTTATGTCGCTCCAGTTCCCTTTCGCGTTCCTGGCGCGCTCGTTCGATCGCCTCTTGTTCGCGACGAACTTCCAGGCTGGACTCCAGGTATTCTTCTTCCAATTGGTTTAGCTGCAACGAGGTCGTTTGAGCCCATTCTTCAAATTGACGCAGGCGCGTGCCTTGCATCACGTAACTCTTTTCTCTTCCGGCGGAATCCCATTCTTCCGCCGAATGCAAGAGTTGCCGCTCGAGCCGCACATCTTCACGGCTCTCAATCAGCCACTCGCGCAACCGCTCCCACTGTCGGATCAGCGCTTCGTGCGCCACCTCTACGGTGGAGCCGCGAGTGGCTTCGTCGCGGTCAAATGTCAGCAAACGATATCGACCAAATTGATCAAGCACGTCTTGCACGACATTGCGATCGCCCAGCGTCAACAATTCTGCTTGCAGGATGCGGCGCCGGGTATCTTCCTGGCCTTCACCCAGCGTGACCAAACGCAGAAACATCTGACGCGCCATTTCCTTGCCCTCGTCTTGGAAGCGCAAGTAAACTTCTTCGGCTCGCTTGGCCAAGGCGCCTAACGTGCCTCCGATGTCGGCGTAAGCGGCATTCGTTAACAGGGCGCCGTCCCGCCGCTCGAATAGTTCGGTCAAGGCGTATTGCAAGAGTGGCAAGGCGCCCGGCTGCTCTCGAACGTCCGCAATAATGGTTTCGACCAATCCTTCTTCTAATACGGCGCCAACTCGATAGGCAGGTCCCGTTATGGTCTCTTCCAACTCTTCGTCATTCAAAGGCAAAACCAACTCGGTCCGTTTCCTAATCAGTTCACCGAAGCCCTGATAAAGCAAAGGACGGTCGTAGAAATCGGCGCGCAAGGTCGCGATAATAGTGACCGGGCTGTCTTCTGCGTCAACCGCATTGAGAATAAGATCGAGGAATTGCTGGCGGTCGCTTTCTTGCTCCACTCGCGTGAATAATTCTTCAAATTGATCAATCATCAGTAGAAGACGGCTGTCTGCGGAAGGCAGCGCCCATTTGACACCATCCGCAAGGCCCTGTTGGTTGTCGCGCAAGAGATCGACTATGCCCGGCAATGGCGAAGTGGACACGCTGAGCAATGCCGCCGCCAATTCTTCTAGTGGCACCTCGCCGGGTACCATCTCGGCGTAGAACCAATGCTCCGAACCCGGTATCCTGCCCTGCCGCAGCGCCGGCAAGGCGCCTGCTTTCACTAAGCTGGATTTTCCGCTGCCGCTGGGACCGATGACCGCGAGGAAATTGTTTTCGACCACCGGTTCCTGCAATCGGTCAAGCACCTGCTGGATCATGGCTGTGCGCCCAAAGAAATCCGCGGCATCAGCTTGCTGGAAAGCACGCAGACCCTTGTAAGGATTCTTTGTTTCCAGCAGCTCGAAGTCCGAAAGATCCAATTCCTCCAAAGACAACTCCACTGTTGCCGCGCCGTGGCGTACGGTTTGCTGGTACTCTTTCACCAGCGACCAGGCGTCGGGATAACGGTCTTCCGGATCTTTGGCTGTAGCCTTCTGAATGATCGAGTTGAAGGCGGGCGGCAGATTGAGCTTGTCATGGTCGATCATCGGCAGCGGTTCGTTGAGATGTCTGTAAACCAGCGTTGCCAGTGTCAACTCGGCGAAGGGACGACGCCCGGATAGCATTTCGTAGAGCATGATCCCAAAGGCGTAGACATCGCTATGCGGCCCGACATCACCACCGCGAATTTGCTCTGGCGCCAGATACGCCGGCGTACCCACGATGTCCCCTTGTCCTCCACCGCCGTCTGTGCCGACTTCCTTGGCGATTCCGAAGTCGCCCAGGTAAGCGTTGCCGTCTTCATCCATCAAGATGTTATCGGCTTTGACATCGCGATGGACGACCCCGTTGCGATGGGCAAAGGTCAAGGCGGAACCCACCTGCTCCAGCACCCTGCCCGCGTCATCCACGTCCATCTGTCCTTGTCCGTCGATCTTGTCGCGCAGGCTGCCGCCGCGCAAATAGCGCATGACTAGATAGGCGCTATCAGGCTCGCGCCAATAATCGTAAAGGGGAACGATATGCGGATGCTCCAAGCGGGCGACGACTTGCGCTTCGCTCTCAAAGCGGCGGATGAACTCCGGCGAGTTCGCATATTTGGGCAAAATGACCTTGATTGCCACTTCACGCAAGACCGCGCTCTGCTTGGCACGATAGACAACGCCATAGCCGCCCTGGCCCAGGAGATCCTCTATTTCGTAGGACTTTACGGCCTTGCCGGTTAGTTCCAGGATTTCCATAAGGTTCCCTTCTTAAAGCAGCAAACACGTATTGTGAATTCTTTGGGACAGTATAGCATACGAGCTCATCTTGCACATAAAGACAAGCAAGAATCCGTAATTGTCCTGCGATCTACCGCGGTGTTCCGACTGAAAATGTGGCTTGCCTGTTTATCCCAACTTATCCCAAATTGGGAAATCTCAGGTAGACGAACTATTATGTCCGGTTGCCGTTAAGTATGGGAGATTCTCGAAAGAAAAAGGCTCCTTCAAAATCCGGTTCTACTTCTTTTTTCTTCGCCGACCAATCGTCAATCGAGATGCGGAAAACTGATGTCCGCAAGAGTTCTTCCTTGACAGGCGGTCGATAGTCGCGCCCGGCTTCCAGATGAGGCGCATACTTGTCAAGCAGCGATTGAAGCGCGACCTTGGCTTCGATCTCGTCATCAACGACCGCAATCTTTCCAAAAACCACTAGGCCGGCGTATTCGACGCTGAATTCGAGGGCTTCGGCCGCTGGCAAAAGACGTCCCATTTCCATGATACTAAAGCAAACGTGGTCATCTGCCTCTACATTGGCGCGAGTACGGCCGACTCGAGCGGTATGCACGTAAATGCAGTGCGCGGATTCGTCAAAGACAAACAAGTTTGTATTGGCAAAAGGCTGCCGCGCGCACCGTTGCCACCGTCCCGACCGCAGCGGTCTTGAGAAAACGCTTCATCCAAGTTTCGTCGACAACCTCTCCGTCGCTGCGACGGATATGGGTCGGCGCTTCGTTCAAGTGATCCATAGAGACGTCTCAAAGCCTCACATTAGTTAGGTAAGTCGCAGGCATTTGTGGGGCGATCTTGGGGTCTTGTAAATGACCAATGGATACCAATTCTGATCTTGCCGCAGCTTGCAAATGCCGCGCATCAAAACGCGCGCGATTCTGGCGAGCAGCCTTCTAGCGCTTCCTCAATATGGCGTGGGCTTCGAGACGGAGTTTGATCAGCTATCAGCCCGAAGCGAGGCGAACGGCATGAAAGGCGAGCAGTGGCTTGTCTGTCGACACCGCGATTAGCGTGCCGTCAGGGCTGAAACTGATTTCGCCGACTGCGCCTTCCACAGCGACGGTCAAGAGCGGCTGAAGCGCCAGCGCATCCCAGACCATGAAAAAATTGTCCGCGGCGCCCACCGCCAGCAAGCCGCTGTCGGGACTGAATGCCAGAGCTGTGATTGCGCTTGTCGGCATAGCAGTGGCAGCAATCTGCCTACGAGTTTCAGCGTCAAATATCAACAGGTTGTCATGCGCTCTCCCAAGGCCAACCACAAGCAAACGACCGTCAGGACTGAAAGCGACTGTATTGACCGTGCTGCCCAAATCTATCGCAGCGAGCGCTGGCTGATTCCGGTCGGCCCAAAAGCGAAGTGACCCATCTTCCGCGCCACTGGCGATGATGTTGCCATCGGGACTGAACGCGATTGTGCGTATCAAGCCTTGATGCCCGGCTAGCGCGTTCCACTGCTGCGAAGTTGAAGCGCGATACAAGAGCGCCAACCATTGGCGGTCGGCCACTCGCTGCGTATAAGCCAGGCGAGCAGCGCTGGCAAAATATTCCCCGTCCGGGCTGAAGGCGATCGCCGAAATCGGGCCGTCGTGCGCGTCGATGAATAGACGCTCGACAGGAGCCTTCTGCGGCAAGTTACTGAATTCCCACAGATGCAGCGTGCCTTCCTCGCCGCCATAGAGCAGTTGACTGCTATTTGGACGAAACTCAAGCGTCGTCATTCCTCTGTCGACATCAAAAGTCGTTGGCGTGAGCACTTCGTCACTAAGGTCGTAGATCCAGATGCTGTCAGAGCCACGCGCCCCGGGCAACGCGATGTGTTTCCCATCCGACGACCAGGTATGCGCGGCGTGGAAGTTGCCGGTAACACGCGCGAATTCTTTCATCTGACGGATATTGCTGCTGTCCAACACAACGCGGCTGGACAGTGCATTTGGACGACTGGGCCCTACCAAGTAAGTACCATCCCGGCCTTCTGCGACATAGCCGGTTTGCCCATTGACCAGCGCGTACCACCAGACAATGCCTTCGCTGCATTCTGGACCGGCGGCGACGCGGAAGATCAGACCAGCCGGGATCTGCAACAAGACGTCTGCGGCGCTCGTGGGCTGCGCGCGCAAGTCTCGCGTGCCCAGAGACGCCTCAACGTCCATGCCCGGGACTATCCGCGAGCGCATATATGGCGCGGGCTCGGCTGTATCCGGACAGAGGCGATTTATCAGGCGTTCTGTGGCTGACGGAGTCGGTGTGGCCTCGCTCGCATTCAATTGGCCGCAGAAAAGCACAGCCTGGCTGTCATGCGATACGCGATAGTCGTATATGACTGAAAGATAAGTCAAGCGGAATCTGTAGCCGACGGTTCCGCCTCCGGCGCTCTTGTCCGTATCACAGCTGAGCGAGGAATCGACGAAGTTTTTTTCCTCCCAGCGCCAATTCGACAAATGACTTAGCGCAATTGTCCGGCCCAGTCGGCTACTCAAGTCGTCGAGCGCGGCTTCTATCTGCGCCGGCGGTCCCTGGGCGGATATGCCGACTGTGAACAAAGCAATTGCAAGAAACAAGATGATTGAAACTCTCGAGGCGTTCATCGACATTTCCCAGCTTATCTTCAGAGTGCCTTCATTCTACCCTCTATCCAACTGAACTCGCATCGTTTTGACAGACTTTGCTAATCGAGCTCGGGCCAGGCGACCAAGTACAGAAGTTGATACAGCCGTAAGGGAGCAATTAGGCCGGATAACGAGACACGATATTGTCATCCTTCTGGAATCGCAGGCTATAGCTTGCGCGAAAGGGATGTATTTGACACAATGGGTGGGCATTTCTTCCGGAACAAGGATTGAAGGTCACCAGCGTGCCCGACACACTGGACTATTTGATGGCGGGTTACGGGGAAGACGAGGCGCTTGTCGCGTTAGCGCGCAGCGAAAACTTCCCCGTTGGCGACGCCGCTCAATGTCGTCAACATCTCGCCATCGAGCCGATGACGCTTGGCAACAACGGCGATTCGTGCGCTGTGGCTTTGTCGAAGTTCGACGAAGAGCGCGCGATCTTGGCGTACGCCTGGTCACCAGACGAAAAAGACAGCAGTTCCCGGTACCAGTACGTCTTGATTCCTTACGACCTGTTAAGGCCAAAACGCGCCGGGCTGGAGCGGATTCTCGAGAGTCTGCCGAACGAAGTGACTCCGGATGAAGAAAGTGATCCCGCATTAGTATTGCCCGACAGTGCGGACGATGCGGCTAAAACGCGCATTGGTCGCTTTGGCACGGTCGTCAGCGACCTGCTGGATAGCGATTTCGACCTGGCGATGACACTGTTGGGAGCGATGCTCGACGAAAGAAAACTGGTCGTTCGGGGTTTCCCCGCGGATTACGAGCAGCGTCTCGAACTGATCTCCGGTCTGCGAGGTCTGCTGCCCGACGTTTCTGCGGCAAAACTTACGTTTTCCACAAACGACCTGGAAACAGACCTGGCGCCACCCGATATAGTTTTTTCCGGAGGCGACCGTGAAACGCCGCGCTGGGTATTTGATTGGAACGAACCCGAGAAGAATGTTGCTGTCAAAGAACATCGTTACGTCCAGCTGCTCGGCGGGTGGTGGCAAGACAGTAAGGACAAATTCGCGGATCAAATCGACAGCCTCGACCGCCTGACTGGCGCAGCGCTAGGACGTGGCGATCTATCCGCAGAGCTGACGGCCGTCGCCGAACGCTATTTGCTGGACCAAAGCGTCGATTCCGAGGACGCCATCGAAACAAGCGCGATTATCGGCGTCTTGTCGAGCGCGGCGCCCCCCATAGGCGAGTTGCGAGTCCGTTACATGAGGAAGCTGCTAGAAAACGCCTTGCAAGAACGCGATGTTGTGGCGGGAAAGCGCGTTGCCGAAGAGCTGAAAAATGACCTGCGACTGGAAGCGGAACTGGCCGGCCTCTTTGACGAAATGCTGGAGTCGCAGCCGGATACTGTTTACGTTTTCGCCCGCAATCGACTGAATCATTTGGGCTTAGACGACAAGTGGATTCCGCGCCTGCAGGCTGCCGCCCACGATTCGCTGGAAGTTGCCATCGAAGAGGGCGATGTGCCTACACTGATTAGCTGGCTGGAGTTGATCGCCCATGAGCCGCTCCGCTATCAATTGCAAGACATTCTGCGCGACGGGGTCTTGTCGTCCGTTGAGCGCGCGCACGACGACGGCGAACTAGGGATCCATCTCATTCTGATCGCCGCGCGCCGATTGCCCAATATCGCCGATAGCCTTTACGATGACCAAACCCTGATTGCCGCGCTACCGACCAAAATGAGCCGCGCATTGCGCGAAAACTCGCCAGCAGCTTTGGAACCACTTATAGAAGAGACAGCCGAATACTTTCTGCTCGCGCTCTTCCACGGCATCGAGACGTCCGACGAGCAAATGGTTACGATCGCATCGGTACAGTACCTTTGGACGCTATTCGCTTCCGAGCAGCGCGTCGATCTACCGGCGATTTATCGGCCACCGGCGATGATTCGTCTGTTGGCCACGCGATCAAGCCATCAACTGACCGACGACGCGCTCGACCTGCATTTGCGGCATGTCATGCTCAGCGAAGACCGCGAATTGCTGTTCGAAGCGGCAAGTCACCTGGCTAATCGCGATGTGCTTTTCCCGAGGTTAAGCGCCGTGCTCGAGGGCGATGATTTCACGCTGGACCAGGTCCTGTCGATATTGAACGCCGTGTCAGGCATTGACAATGTCGCTGCACGCGATGCGATTGACGTGTATTTTGGACTGCTTGATTATTACGAATGGGAACCCGCTACCCAACCAATGATGGAAGCGCTAGCGCGCTTGATGGGCAAGAACCAGGCACTGCATGTCTCATATAGACATCTTTGGAAACTATTCGAAAGCTGCAACGGACTCCAGCTGGAAAACGCCACCCGCACCACTATTGGGCATCTTATCCAGCAATTTGAAGATGAAGAAGATATTCCGCTGGTTGTTAACGGCATTGCGCGTATTAGCAAACAAGGCAGTTGGAGCCGGGCGCTGCAAAACACACTGTATGCCTGGTGGCGGGATCACACCCATCGCTTTACGATGAAACATCTGCAACGGCTGGAGCGCGAAATGGAGGCGCATCGTCACCTGGAACCGCTCAAGCAAATCCTGCGCACGGCGCTGGCCATGCGCCGCTGGATGCCGGAGAGAGATCCGGCCAGTTTCGCGGTGGCGATCAACGCGGCATGTACCTTGGTCGAACATATCACCGACGCCTTTGATCAGGCGCATTTGACAGACATAGATCCTGACACCGTGCGCCGCGAACTGGCCATTGTTCGCGACGATCTTTCGGCGGACGAGAGGCATATTTTGGCGACCAACCTGCGAAATTTGGCACAATTAATCGCGCAAATGGCGGAAAACCGCAGCAAACCCTCCCTCATTCGCAGTGACGACAGTATTGATCGTCAGTTGAACCTCGGGGAAGCAAACCCTCAAGGGTCTATCGACATGATGAAATGGGTCGCGGGATATCTGGACGGCGCGCATAACCAAGGCGACGAATGAAACGCAATCCAGGCCAGATGCCCGGCCCGGATTGCGGAATGATCAGGAAGACGGATGCGTATGGAAAAACTCTTCACTTATGGCACCTTGCAGGATCCGGACACGCAGAAACAAGTGCTCGGTCGCACGCTGGGTGGCGGCGTACCAGATACCTTGCTTGGCTATCGCCTGGCTCGGCTAAACGGCATCCATTTTGTCTATAGCATTCTACAACCCCACAGCGGTTCAAGGGTGGAGGGCTTGCTCGTTGAGGTCAGCGGCGAAGAACTCGAAAAGCTGGACGCCTACGAAGGGGAAGCCTATGTGCGGGTCAGCGCGCGGCTGGTCAGCAAGACACGCGCCTGGGTCTATATCGAGAATCCCAAGTCGGAATTTCGCAGCCACATCGAAGTGATCGACAGCTGATTGTTGCCTTATCTATCCGCCGTCAGTAAAATGCCGGCACTTCCAAAACATGCAATTTGAAACGTGACAGGATGAATGAGTATGACGACGCTTGGCATCGGCGTAATCGGCATGGGCTGGATGGGAAAGGTACACAGCCGCTCCTACAGTCTGGTGACGCAAAGGTTTCCCGATAGCGGTCTGGGAGCAAAGCTTGTCATCTGCTCCGACAATGTTCCAGAACGTGCGACTCAAGCGCAGAAACTGCTTGGCTTCGAGGAGGCGACGGCAGATTGGCGAACGGTGATCGAGCATCCCGAGGTGCAGATCGTCAACATCGCAACACCCAATAATCTGCACGTCGAAATTGTAGAGGCGGCTGCGGCGGCCGGCAAACACATCTTCTGCGAAAAGCCGGTCGGGCGTACACCAGAGGAAACCGCGCAGATCGAATCCATCGCGCGTCAAGCCGGCGTGTTAACTTTTGTCGGCTTTAACTACCGTTGGGCGCCCTTGGTGATTCATGCCAGAAACTTAATCTATGAAGGTAAACTTGGAGAATTGACGCAGTACCGCGGTCGATTCTTCAGCATGTATGGCAGTAATCCCTTTGGATTGCTCTCCTGGCGTTTCGACCACGAGATAGCCGGTTTCGGCGTGCTGGGCGACATCATGGCGCATGTCACTGACATGGCGCTCTTTATGGCGGGGCCGATCACGCGCTTGGCAAGCAATTCGCACACCTTCATCGCCGAGCGACCCAAACCGATCCCGGGCAAGGGCACTCACTATTCCATGGGCGCGCCGGGCGATCCTACCGGACCGGTTAGCAACGAAGATTATGTTGGCGCCCTGGTAGAATTCGCCAACGGCGTCCGCGGCACATTCGAAGTTTCGCGAACGATCTTCGGCCCGAAGAATCAGTTCGGCTTCGAAGTCAACGGCACTGAGGGCGCGATGAATTGGGACTTCGAGCGGATGAACGAATTGCAACTCTATCTGCCCGGCGACGATGGGCTTCGTGACGGGTTCGTGCGCCTGGTCGGCGGCGACAAGTATCCTTATCACGGCAACTTTAACCCGGGCGAAGGCAGCGGCATCGGTTACGAAGACATGAAGGTTATCGAAGCCTATCATTTCTTGCAGTCGGTCGCTGACGGAGTGCAAGCCTCGCCCGGCTTTGCGGAAGCGCTGACCGTCGCCGAGGTACACGCGGCGATGATCCGCTCCTGGGAGAGCGGCGCCTGGGAAGACGTTAGCTCCATGCGCCTTGCGTGACAGACGCGCGCTAATGATCATGCCGAATAGGAAACGAAACTGGAGATCAAGGTCAACACTATGAGCAAGGTCGCGCTGCGTGGCTCTCTATTCTATTTGACGAACGATCCATTCCTGAATCCGCCGGAAAACTGCGCGGTTTATGAGTCGGATGGGATCATCGTCATCGAGGACGGCAGAATCTCCGCAATCGGAACCGCCCACAAGATTCTGCCCACCATGGCGGACGACATCGAAGTGCGGCGCTATTCGCGCTCGATCCTGATGCCGGGCTTCGTCGACGCGCACATTCATTATCCGCAAGTCGAGATCATTGGCTCCTACGGCACGCAACTGCTTGAATGGCTGAAAAAATATACCTTCCCGACCGAAGCCAAATTCAATGATGACTTGCACGCCCAGCGAATCGCCAAGTTTTTTGTAGCCGAGCTGTTCCGCAATGGCACGACTTCTGCGTCGGTCTTCTGCACCTCGGCGCCGGGTTCCGTTGACGCCATATTCGAGGCGGCACAGCAACACGACATGCTGATCCTGGCCGGCAAGATGATGATGGACAGCCATGCCCTGCCCGACATCCTGGATACAGCGCAAACGAGTTATGACGATTCCAAAGCCTTGATCGAGCGCTGGCACAGACAGGGTCGCTGTGCCTACACAGTATCGCCGCGCTTCGCGCTCACCAGCAGTCCGCAGCAATTGGAGCTGGCGGGCGCCTTAATGCGAGAATTTGCCGACCTACGATTGCAATCGCATATTTCCGAGAATCTGGCAGAAATCGCACGGGCTAAGGAATTATATCCGCAGCGCAAGCACTATACCGACATTTATGAGTTCTACGGTCTTTTGGACGAACGGGCGATATACGGTCATGGCGTTCACCTGTCGGAAGACGAATTGCGCCGATTCTACGAGACCGGCGCCAAGATCGCCCACTGCCCCACCTCGAATTTTTTCATTGGTAGCGGTCTCTTTGATATCGCCAGTACCAAAGCCAAACGTCGTCCGGTTACTGTGGGATTAGGAACGGATGTCGGTGGCGGTACCAGTTTCTCCATGCTTCAAACCATGAACGAAGCCTACAAAATGGCGCAGCTAGGCAAGATCTCGGTTACTGCGATTCAAAGCTTTTATCTGGCGACATTGGGCAGTGCCGAAGCGCTTGGCATGGCTGATCGTGTCGGCACGCTACAGGTCGGGCATGACGCCGATATCATCGTACTTGATCCGCGCGCGACGCCCTTGCTGGAGCTGCGCAGCGAGGTGGCGGAGAGCTTTGAAGAGTTGCTATTCGCGCTGATGATCTGCGCCGATGACCGCGCCATTGAGGCGACTTATGTCGCTGGCGAAGCGGTATACCTGCGAGATTCTGCCTAGTCGAAGTCGATCGTCGCCAGCACCAGATAATCGCCATCCCCGACTTGAAGACGAGTGGTCGCATCATTGATATCGTATAGCCCGGCGATCAGCCCGTATGCGCCCGGGGGCAATTCTTTCGGCAGCAAGAGCGCGTGATTGTCCAACAGTGGCGTGCCAGGCTGCCAGTCGACAGTTTTTGCCAAACCTGCACCCGGTTCGCTGTCGCGCTGCGCCACAAGCAATCCTTCCGCATCAAGCAGTTGCAAAAACACCTTGTAACGAGTTTCGATCAGCGCGTCGGCGATCCAGCTGAATTGAACTTGCAAGATATCGCCGGGTTGCGCTACATCCGCGCTTAAGGCGACCGTTTGCAGCAGGATGCGCTCGCCGAAGCGCGCGTCAAGCGATTGCGCCTGGCCGAAATCTGCCGGGCTGACGTATTGCACGTATCGCAGGTCACCTACCCACTCGTCGCTTATCTCGTAGGCATTTTGGTTAAGCGTGGCTTCGACAGCGCCCTCGGGATCTTGTTCCGTCGCGCCATAAAAAATGACGTGCAATCGATCGTGTGACTCGATGATTTCTCTCACTTGCGCGCGTGTCGCTTCAAAATCCGCCGTTACAGGCAAGCCATAAACCGGCGCGGCGGCGCGATAGTAGTAACGCAGGACCTCCGCTAAGCCGGCTGCGCTGACGATAAGCGCATCGCCCTCGCGCAGTTCGCCTTCGATGCGCCGGGTCAAGCCACGTATGTCATCACGTTGAAAATCGGCATGGTGGTAAAGGATCGGCAGCCCGTTGAACTGCGAAAGCAGCAAGCCGAGCGAAGCGATTACTGCCGCCAGCTTGGGAATATGGCGTAACGCCGCATGTTGTTCCCGGGTCCGGCGCGTCCATAAAATCCAAACGCCGCGCCCCATCCAAAGCGCGAAAGCCAGTTGCGTTGGCAGCAGGAAGCGCAGGTAGCGCGTGCCCAAGTCCATAAACAAGTAGAGCGCGACAGAGATCACGACCCAGGCCACGGGCAGCAGCATCTTCCAAAGGTCGCGGCCTTGCGCAGTGGGCGGGATCAAGCCGAAAAGCAAAAAGAAATAGACCACAAAACCCATGTTGCCCATGCTAAATTCGAAGGTGCTGCCGAAGGCAAAGGCGCCTTGAATCTGGCGCAGCAAGTGCTCAAAGGCAACAGGCGTTGAAATATTAGGCTGGGCGAAGACCTGCGTGACGGCGGTTGAGATCCAGGGGGAAAAGAGCAAAAGGGTTAGCACATTCGCGAAAATGTAGGCGAAAAGTGTTCGCATGGTGCTAGAGGCGGAACCGGTCGCCTGCCGCTCGGCCAGCCACGACGCGCCGAACCAGATCAGCGCCAGGGCAATCTGCGTCAACACGACTAATGCGTATACCACATGAGTATAAAGGCCCAAGGCGTTAAGCAATCCCAGCGCGACAATAGTTCGATTTCGGGAACGCGCAGGAGCCGGTCGACAAAGATCGTGCAGGAAGCCGACGAACAGCAACATGCTACCGGCGGCGATCGCCGTCAACATGGCGTACATGCGCGCCTCGGCCGCGTAGTAGATGCTGAATGTGTTGAGCGCCACGAAGGCAGCCGCGCCCAAACCGGCCACCCGATGGAAGAGACGCGAGCCCAAAGCGTAAGTCAGAGCGACGCTCAGGACGCTGAAAAAAACCGAAAGCGACCGCAACGCGAATTCGGACGCCCCGGCGACATCTTCCCAGAGCCCGAGCAGCGTGAAGTAAGCCGGCACGTGTACGTTGCGTTGCAATAGCGGAATCAATTCGGGCAATGACCGCAGCGCATGGTTGTAGGCCACCCCTTCGTCGTACCACAGAGATTGCTCACCCAAACGATGAAAACGGGTGGCGCTTGCCAAGACGAGCAGCGCCAGCATCAAGAGCAAAGGCAACACGTGTCGCGGCCGGTAGAATGCGCCAAGGTTCATATCAGGCGCTTTCGCAGGGCCATCGCAATCGTGCCCGCCAACACGGTCAATAGCGCCATACCTGCTGAAACTAAGGGAAACAGATGATTCAAGCTGCGGTCGTATACAGCGATCTCGTCAACAATCACGGGGGCAGAACCTACATCAATCCACTCGGTACGCGCCCTCATCGTTGACAGATTGAACCGGCTGACGCGCCAAGTGCCATCGCCGCTCTCGGCCGGGCGCCAGCGCATCTCGACGGCCGTGCCGTGCGCGCGAAAGGCGATTCCGTTGTCGAAATGCTTCGCTTGCCCAAATCGCGCGCTTTCATCAACAACGACCTTGCCGGCGCTTGGCACTTGCCAGGTTTCTGCCTGGTGCGCGCCTCGATACAGGATCGGCTCCTGATTGATGATGTAATCACGCACGCTTTCATAAACCGGCAGAGGCGTAAAGGTCGGTTTCTCTGGTTCATAGTCCGGTTCGACCATGCGGAAATAGTAATTGGACTGATTCGCTTCGAAGGGATCTTTGCGGGTGAAGAACCAGTACATCACATTGCCGATCCAGGGCCATTCTTGCTGTGCCCGGTCGTAGAGCAGTGGCATATAACGCGCCGCTTGCTCCTGCGTGACGTTGCCATAGCGGCTGAAAGCATCAATCTGCTCACGGGGAAGCTCGGCATTAAGAGTGGCGTTCCAAGCCGCTTCGCTCAACCAGATTGGCTTGTGGGCATCGCCATTGCGCACCATAATATCGCGATATTGCGTATGCCGCGCCACGTTAACAGAGGTCGCGCGTAAGCGGCGATCGGTCGGTCCGCTGAAGAGCCCGTAACCCTGTGCCGAAAATACATCAAAGCAATCCCCGCCGCCGAGATCGTAGATCTCTTGCAAGAAGATCAAATCGCTGAAACCGAAATAGCCATCCAGCGAGACTGTCGGAGCGATTGCGGCGCTAACGACGACAATCTTCGGATCAACCTGTTTTAGCGCCTCATACGTACGGCAAAGCAGTTCCACGTAGCGCGGCGGATCGACGAAAGCATTGCCCCATTCCGGGTAGATGTTGGGTTCGTTCCAAACCTGATAATGGCTGATGCGTCCGCGATAGCGTTCGGCGATCGCAACGGCATAGTTGACGAAGTCCTGCAGATCATCGGGCGGTGCAAAGGGGCCAGCTTCGGGATCCGCGCGGGACCAGCCGGGCGGATTGCTCAAGCGCACCAGCAAGCGCAATCCATAAGCTTCGGCCAAGTCGACGATTTGATCGTATTTCGCCCAACCATCAACCGTATCGAAAACACCGTCGCCGTCGCGATCTTGCCGAGAGTCCTTGAATTGACCGCGGCCGTCTACCTCCAGGTCTTCCCAGGGGAATTCTTGCCGCAGCCAGACAAAACCGGCGTCACGGATCATGGCCAGCATTGCTTCAATCTTGGGACGCTCAACCTCTTGCTGCAAAAACGTATTGATGCCGTACGGGATATCGCTTTTGTGATTGACCGGCGCTAGCGGCTCGGTTATCAACGGTTGCCGGACCAGATTGCCCGCCACTTCGACCATGCCGCGGACCTGGCCAAGGAGCGACTCTTCACCCGTCTGCGACCACATCAATTGCCAAAACAGTCCCCGGTAATTCAAATCCAGTCCGAGCATGCCGATCAGGATCAGCAATGCCACGATCGCCACCATCAGATTGCGGCGCCGGAGTCTGCGGTTCCAGTTCGGAGCTTCGGTCATATGGCGCATTATAATGTCAGGCAAGTCCTATGGGATAGCGTACAGAGTGTGCAAACGTCATCCCTTTGTACATGACATGGGCAGCCAGGGCATCACGATCTCGATGCCAACCAGATTAGAATCGCCGGAAGTCATTGGCCGTAGCGCCCCAGGGAAATCGCAGCGAAATCACTGTCCAGCAACATGCGAATTATTGAAAAGATAATTCGACCACAGAGGCACAGAGACACAGAGAAAAGAATCTGTGCAATAAAGATACAGTCGTATTTCTGCTATAAATGAAAGCTCAGCGCAGATTCTTTTCGACGTTGGTAGCAGATTTGGAGATGGTTCACCTTCTAATGGTCTTAAGCTCGGTGCCGCCGGTCAGTGTCTACGCGAAGCTCGGTGTACTCGGTGGTGGGATTTAGCACTGAATATAGGCCTGCACTCTTGATGCGATTGCCCTGCGTAGCGCCCTACGCTCTTTGATTTGCCCGCCGATATGTGGTTAACTTGAACCATCAATCCGACGGTTGCCCGACGATGATTCGATTTCCTATTGCGTTGCCACTGCTGATCTTTCTATTCGCCTTGGGCGCAAACGCTCAGGGTATACTCGAATCTGCCGAATGCGTGGAAGAGCCCTTTGGTTTTGTCGCGCGCTGCGGCTATGTCACCTTGCCACAGGATTACCAGAATCCGGCCGCCGGCAAGGTCGAAATCTACTACACGTTGATCAGAAGCAAGAGCACGCAAGCGACACCGGATCCGCTCGTTTATCTGGTTGGCGGACCCGGCAGCAGCGGATCGCAGCTATTGCAGACCTCATTCCGTCTCTACTTGCGCGCCTTTGCTCGTGATCGCGACATCATTGTCATCGACCAGCGTGGCACCGGGCTCTCCAATCCGCCGCTCTATTGTCGGGAAGTCCTTTACCGTATAGACGAAATCTTGCAAAGCAATCACGCCGAACATGCCGAATTGCTGCTGGATATATTGCGGGAGTGTCATCGGCGCCTTTCCAGCATGAATATCCGTTTCGAGACCTTTCACAGTGAAAACAACGCGCGCGATATCGTTAACGTCCTGCTATCGCTGGGTTACGATCAGTGGAACCTGGTCGGCGTGAGCTATGGATCGCGCTTGGCATTGGCCATGATGCGCGATCATCCGCAGCATCTGCGCAGCGTAATACTTGACTCGGTATATCCGCCGCAGGCTGATATTTATCTCGATTCCTTTTACAGCGGCGAACGGGCGTTGCAAGAGGTCTTTGCGGCTTGCGCAGCGTCAACGAGCTGCAGCGTAAGCTACCCGGATCTGGAATCGGTGTTTTACAACCTTTACCATCAACTGAACCGGGAACCGATGATCGCGACTTATTCTCCACCGCGCTTCAAGGCGCTGGAAATCGAGATCAGCGGCTATCGGCTCTACGACTGGGTTTTCAGTTGGCTCTACGATGTGCATTTCATCCAGCGTATCCCCAGTCTGATATACGACCTGCGCGAAGGCCGCCTTCAGGATGTCATCACGTTCGGCGTCGCGCACGAAGCGCTGATGAGGAATACCTCGCTTGGTATGCATTATACGGTGCAATGCCAGGAGGAGCACATTTCCTCCAGCTTCCGCGACTATGCGGGATTGATCGCCGCGCACCCCCATCTCAGCGGTTATCTCGATTATCCGGTGGAGGGAAGCGCCACACTTTCGCACCTGTGTGACATGTGGCAAGCGAAAGCACGGCCGGACACTGCCAACAGTCCGGTTGAAAGCGATATCCCTGCCCTGCTGCTATCGGGCAATTTCGATCCTATCACGCCGCCTTCCTACGCCGATATGGCCTACGAGACTTTGAGCGCCTCCTACAACTTTATGCTTCCACAGGTCGGGCACGGTGTCTTGCGCTCGGATCACTGCGCCTTGGAGATCGCGCTGGCCTTTATCGCCGATCCGGCCACGGAGCCCGACAGCAGTTGCATCGCGGAAACGAAAGTGATCGAGTTTGAGTGAGCCTTACGCTTGTTTCCAGAGTCATCCATGCTAAAGTCGTGGGCGATAGACGGTTCAAAGTCGAAAGCAGATCATGATCTCACTCGCCGATGTACAAAAAGCATCAGAGAGTGTGCGGGAACTTTACCGCCGCACGCCGCAATGGGCGTCGACCACGCTTAGCCAGCAGCTTGGAACCAATGTCCACCTGAAGCTGGAATTATTCCAGCACAGCGGCTCTTTCAAGACGCGCGGCTGCTTTCATCAGATGCTGGCGCTGAGCCAGGAAGCACTGGATAAAGGCGTGGTGGCGGTCAGCGGCGGCAACTTCGCCCGCGCTGTCGGCTATTGCAGCGGCGTGCTCGGCGTGGATGCCATCGTCTGCATGCCGGAAAACGCGCCGCAAGGTTCGATTGACGCCACCCGCGACTACGGCGCCGAGGTCGAATTGCTGCCGGATGCCGTAGCGGCATTCGCCCGCGCCGATGAATGGGTCACACAGGGACGGACCTCCCTGCATCCCTTTGACAATCCCGCGCAGATGGCGGGCAACGGCATAGTCGGGCTGGAAATCCTGGAAGATTGCCCTCAGATGACCGATATTATCGTCAGCATCGGTGGCGGCGGCTTGATCGCCGGCATCATTTGCGCCATCAAGGCGGTCAAACCTGCGGTGCGGATCTGGGGCGTAGAACCGGAAAAAGCGCCAACCATGGAACGCGCGCTGGCCGCCGGCAAAATCGTCAACATCACGCCGACCTCACTTTCCAAGACGCTGGGCGGTCCCTTCGTGGGGCAGACCGGTTTGGAATTGTGTCAAACAAATCTGGAAGATGTAATCATCGTCAGCGATCTTGAGATGATCGCCGCGCAGCAAGTCATGCTGGAAGGCGAGAAAGTCTTCGCCGAGCTCGCTGCCGCCAGTACGCTTGCCGCCGCGGAAAAGATCAAGGACCGACTGTCTGATGAGGATCATCTGGTATTGCTGATCTGCGGTGGCAATGATTCGGTCGCGGATGTCGCCGCATTTGCCCAAATGCTCTAAGCCTCAACCATAAAGTCGCTGATACAAGTCAACTTGCCGTTCGCGCGCTGCTTCATAGATCGGGACGTGTTCGGGATTGGGGCGCAGGACGCGGCTGACTTGCGGCGGGTCCGCGTCTAAAGGCGCGCCGTCGAGCCGATTGCGCATTAGCAGTGCCACGCCACGCGCGGTAATCTCGGACTCGCTCAGAAATTGAATGGGCGCATCAAAAGCATCGGCAATCATCTGCGCCCAGGCAGGTGATGACTGCAGGGCGCCACCCCCGGCGATAACCGAGCTTTCCGTTGATTTGAGCTGGTCGAAGATCAAAGACAAGCGCATCGCAACGGCTTCCAGTTGCGCCTGCAAGATATCGAGCTTGCTGCTGTTGCGACGAATTCCGTGTATGGTGCCCGATGCGTCCGACTGCCAGCCCGGGCTGCGTTCGCCCGCGATCAAGGGCAAGACCGTCAATCGGTGTTGATCGGGCAAACGTTCGCTAAGTCGCTTGTTGAGCGAAGCCCCTTCAACGCCCAGCTCTTCCACCGCCCACTGATACACGTTGCCGCCCTCGCTGGTGGCGCCGCCAACCAAAGGCATGCCCTGGCGGACGATGTATCGCCAAAGCCCGGCGGGTAAGGTTTCACTGTGCTTGACAACCCGCAGCGCCGACGTGGTGCCGATAGTCAGTGCGATATGGCGCGCATCGACCGCGCCCGATCCCACGTTGGCGACAGCGCCGTCGCCCATCGCCAGAAAAAATGGCACGTCACGCAATTGCGGCCAGCGCCCGGCGTACGCCTCTGTCAATCCAATCTGGCACTCGTCAAAGTCCCCCAATTCGGGCAACTGTTCCAGGAGATCGTCACCGACCAACCTTCGGATGGTTTCGACATGCCAGCACAAGCGGTCCGTCTGCAGCAAGCCGGACCAACTCGCCAGGGAGTAACTGATTGGCGTTTCGCGCCCAAACCATTGACGATAGAAATAGCCGCCTATATCGCTGATCCGCCGGGCCTGCCGTAGCGACAGCGGTTGGAGCGTTTTCATGAAGGTGTATTGCGCGGGCAAATAAGCGGGATGGATGAAGCAGCCAGTGGCTTGGTGATAGGCGTCCAGCGTGCCAGCGAGCCTTTGAGTCAAACCCGCTATCGCGCTGCGGCCGCGTGTATCCGCATAGGTCATGACCGGCGTACATGCCCGCCCTTCCGCATCGACACCCAGCCAGTTGCCGGCAAAGCTTGCCATGCCCAGCGCACGGATAGAGTCCGCAGCCGAATGCTCCAGGATTTCGTCTAGGCAGGCTTCGGTCAGCGCTCGCAAACAATCGGCATCGGCTACCGCTTTGCCATCATGGTCCGTGTCGAAGTCGTGCTTGCGGCTGCAAATCGCTCCCTTGATCAAGCGCGCGCCGTCATCAAAAAGCAGCGTACGGACGGACGAGCTTCCCAAGTCAATGACGAGGAGGGTCATGCTTGCCCTATTCGCTCAAGATCGCCTCAATCCGGGCCAGTTCATCTTCGCTGAATTCGAGCTTGTCCAATGCGACGACGGCGTCTTCAATCTGAGATGGCTTGCTGGCGCCGATCAAGGCCGAGGTCATCTCCGGAAGGCGCAGCGTCCAGGCAATCGCCAGTTGCGCCATGTTTTGGCCACGCTCGCGCGCGATGGCATTGAGCTTGACAACTTTGTTGATTTTCTCTTGCGAAAGTCGGTCGCCCCATTGCAGCTTGATGGCGCGTGAATCTTCGGGGGTGGCGCCAATATATTTGTTGGTCAGAATACCTTGATCGAGCGCCGAAAAACCGATACAGCCGATTCCTTCGTCGCCCAGAACATCAGTCAAGCCGTCTTCAATCCAGCGGTCAAACATATTGTAGCGTGGTTGATGGATCAGACAGGGTGTGCCCATTTCGCGCAGAATTCTTGCGGCTTCGCGCGCCATTGGCGGGCGATAGCTCGAGATGCCCACATAAAGCGCGCGACCGCTGCGCACAATGTGGTCTAACGCCGCCATGGTCTCTTCGAGCGGCGTATCGGGATCGGGACGATGGCTGTAAAAGATATCAAAATAGTCCAGCCCGGTGCGCTTTAGGCTTTGGTCGCAACTGGCGATGAGACTCTTGCGCGAGCCCCATTCGCCGTAGGGTCCCTCCCACATGCGATAGCCCGCCTTGTTAGAAACGATCAATTCGTCGCGATAGGGCGCCAGATCCTGACGGAAGATTTGCGCGAAGGTCTCTTCAGCAGAGCCGGGCGGCGGACCGTAGTTATTGGCAATATCAATATGCGTGATGCCCAAATCGAAAGCCTTGCGCAGCATGTCGCGTGAGTTTTCGATCGGGTCGACACCGCCGAAATTCCACCAAATGCCGATCGAAATCGCCGGCAGCAGCAAGCCACTGCGCCCGGTTCGACGATATTTCATCGTGTCGTTTCGCGTATCCGCGGCGTGATAAACCATAGTTCCTCTCCTCAAAGGCATGTTCGATAAGCGATATTGGCACAAATATAACATAGTCGCATCATTAAATCCGTGTCGCATCCTCAAATGCAACGCTGACGCGATTCGACCGCCATCGACAAAGATTGCAGCCATGACATGGCGCGGCGGCATGATACAATAGGCTGCACTTTCTGCCAGACACCTTGGGACCGCAATGTCTCTACGCTTGCCGCCTTTGTATCGACTGTTGCCCCTGCTATTGTTGTTCCTTCTACTGCCCGTTCATGCCCAGCAGAACTTCCAGGACGTTATCGAAATGCAGGTCGAGGTCGGTTTCGATTCGTTCTTCCGTACCCGCCAGTGGACACCAGTGCACGTAGAATTAAGCAATAATGGCGAGTCGATCAAGGGTCGTCTGGTGATACGGCCGGAGACCTCCGGTACCGTGGTAGGCAATGCCTTCAGCACAGTCATTGATCTACCAAACGGCGCTCAAAAAACCGCCACGCTCTATATACAAGCGCGTTCTTTCCCCGAGACCATTCGCGTCGAACTGATGGATGAAGACGGCCTCATTCATGCCACCCGGGAAGCCAGACTCTATGACTTGCAACCGGGCGATCAACTTTATGCCGTGGTTAGCGGTCCCAATGTAACGGTGCCAAATCTGTCCGGCGTCCACGTTGGAGGCGCCAGGGCGGAGCAGGCGCTTTGGCAGATCCACGAAATCCCGGATCATGGGATGGCTCTACAATCGCTGGACGCGATGCTGATGATCAACATCAATAGTGAAAATCTTTCCAGCGCGCAAAGACAGGCGATTCGACGCTGGGTGCAGGGTGGAGGGCACCTCATCATGATCGGCGGTCCCTCGGCGCAAGCGAGCGCGCAAGCGCTGGGCGATATGATGCCCTTGCTGCCGGAAGACAGCCGCTCGCTCGATGACGTCAGCGCGCTTGCCCGCTTCAGCGGTGACAACACGAGCCAACTCACAGAGCGCACCATCGTCTCTGTCGGTTCCTTGCATGAGGACGCGCGCTTACTCGTCGAGCAAGACGGCCTGCCGCTCCTGGCGCGCCGTGAACAGGGCGCCGGACTGGTGGATTTTCTGGCGATAGATCCGACGCTGGAACCGCTGGCAAGCTGGGGGCAGATCAGCCGGCTGTGGATGCAGATGCTGGCGTCTCGAGCGCCGCATCCGGCTTGGGTTACCGGCTTCACGCGTCAAGAATCGGGAGCGGAAGCGGTCGCCAATCTGCCCGGCGTGGACCTTCTGCCGCCCTTGCAGACGCTTTGCCTCTTCCTTTCGCTTTACATCGTAATGATCGGACCGGTTAACTATTACATATTATCGCGGATCAAGCGCAGTGGCTGGGGCTGGATCACCATTCCGCTGGTAATCATCGTCTTTACGGGTGTCGCCTGGACAGTCGGCTTCAGCCTGCGCGGCGCCGAAATTATCGTCAGCCGGCTCAGCGTGGTGCAATCCTTCCCTGATAGCGACGAGGCGCGGCTGGAACAGTTCGTCGGCTTGCTTTCGCCCCGGCGCGCCACCTACTCGCTGGACGTGCCGGACGATCACTTCCTGGCAGTGGCCGGCGCGACGACGCCTAGCGCGCTGTTCGCTAGCAATACCATCCAGACCTCAACCGAAATTAGACAGGGATCGCGTTTCGGCGCGCATGATTTCACCATCGACGGCGGCATCTTTGCCAATTTCGCCATCGCGGGCCACATCCCGCGACCGGCGATCGGCGGCAGTTTTGTGCTTGACTTCGAAATCCTCGAAAGCGGCCGGATGGCGGGCGCCTATCAAGGTATCATCCGCAATGACAGCGACATGACCTTGCGCGATGCGGTTATCCTGGGGCAAGGGCTGGATTATCCGTTGGTCGGCGACTTCGCGCCGGGTGATATTCTGGCGCTGGACGGGCAGACCTTACATGCCGATATCGCCGATTACCCGGCACAGCCCAACCCACTGGAATCCAGCGTCTCGGCGCTCGCCTTTAACACGTCGCCTTTTTCCGGCAGCCGGCACAATATCTCGTTGAAGCAAATCCAGGGCGACCGGTACCTGCGAACGCGGGCATTTCTCAATGTACAATCAGTCGCGGAAAAACAGGCGGCGCGGGAACAATCCTTTCTGGCGAGTTTCGCGCTCGATCAATTCAGCTCCACCGCGCGGGGGACGCGCCTTTATCTTGCCGGCTGGGACGATAGCTGGCCACGCGATCTGGAAATTGACGGCGCTGCATGGAGCTCGATCGACTCCACACTGTATTTGATCGAACTTGATGTAGACATCAACTTGCCCAGGGAACGCGCCACACTGCCTTCCGAATACTTCAGCTGGATCACCTTGAGCCGCGATGGCATCACCGGCAATGGCACCGAGAATTTCAGCCTGTATGAAGGACAGTCGCTGGAGTTTCTGCTCAGTCCGCAGCCGGGACTGGCGATGGACAAGGTGGAGCGGATGTACGTCGAGATCGATCGCGGCGGCGGTTTTGCGCAATCGCTGGATATTGAATTGCTCAACACAGATACTGACGAATACGATGCCTTTGGTTATCGCGAAGGCGACGAGCTGGACCTGGCCAATCCACAGCCCTACCTCGGCGCGAACAACGAAGTGCAAGTTCGTTTGAAATTCGACGACGGCGTTGGCACAGCGCGCGTTCGGAAAATTCGCATCGAGCAAACCGGCACATACAACTGAGAGAGCGAGCCCAGCGATGGAAGAAGCGATCATCATAACGCAAGCCCTAAGGAAGTCTTTCGGCGAATTTGAAGCCTTGCGCGGCATCTCTCTGGAGGTGCCTGCCGGTTCCATCTATGGATTTGTTGGACCCAATGGCGCTGGCAAGACCACCACCATGCGCATTTTGACCACGCTCACCCGCCCCAACGACGGACAAGCATGGGTGGCGGGGCATTCGGTGTTGGAAGATCGCCGTGCCGTGCGGCGCGCCATCGGCTACATGCCCGATGAATTCGGCGTCTATGAAGACTTGCGCGTTTGGGAGTATCTCGACTTTTTCGCTGCCTGCTACGACATTTCCGAGAACGAACGCAAGGTGCTGGTGGCGGATTTGCTGGAATTGGTCGATTTGCAGCATCGCCGCGAAGATATGGTGGACAAGCTCAGCCGCGGCATGAAACAGCGCCTGTCCCTGGCGCGAACGCTGGCGCATGATCCACAAGTTTTGATCCTCGACGAGCCAGCCTCGGGGCTGGACCCGCGCGCCCGCGTCGAGATCCGCGAATTGCTGGGCGAGCTAGCCAGCATGGGCAAAACGATCTTCTTCTCGTCCCATATTCTGGCGGATGTTGAAGATATCTGCTCGCATATTGGCATCGTCGAAGCCGGCGAGCTAATCATGCAAGGCAGCATTGATGAGCTTAAGCTGCAGCTGATGGCGCACCGAGAGATCATCATCACAGTGATGGATCACGAGAACGCCCAGGCTGTATTAAAGCTGGTCGGCGGAATGCGCAATGTTATGGCCGCGGAAGAAACCATGCCCAGGAATGGTCGCGCTCGCGTGCGCCTCGATTTCTCCGGGAACGACGAGGACTTGTCGAGGCTAAGCCGCGACCTGTTTGAGGGTGAGATCGCCATGCTGGGATTTAATGAGGAAGAAAAAGATCTCGAGCACATGTTCATGCACGTCACGCGTGGCCTGGTGACCTAAGTGCATTTCTAAGACTGGAGATTTGCCATGGCGGCTTTCACAGCGGAAACGCTACATATACAAGCGAATGATAGCGGCAGAGCTGGCGCCTTTGCCGCGCTCGACGCCAAACGGGCCGGCTGGGAAACGATGAACTTTGCGGCGGTGCGCCTGAGCGCTGGCAGAACTTTCGAGATCGCCATCGACGCCTTCGAGTATGTGGCAGTGATTCTCAGCGGAAGATGCAATATCCGCACCAACAAGGGTGACTTTAACCAGGTCGGTCGGCGCGAGAGTGTCTTTGCGGGTATGCCCTACGCGCTCTACCTTCCCCCGCATACCGAATTCGAGATTGAAGCCATCAGCGACGACTTCGAGTTTGCCTCGTGTTGGGCGCCAACAGAAAAAGACAATCAGGCGCGCTTGATCACCCCGCGCGACGTGGAAGTGCAACTGCTAGGTGGCAGAAATGCGTCACGTCAAATATGCCGCGTGATTAGCTCGGGATTCCCGGCCGACCGCATACTCGTTTATGAACTGTATACCCCTGGTGGAAACTGGTCGAGCTATCCGCCGCACAAGCACGATACACACAAGACTGACGATAAAGGCAATGTACTTGAAGCGCAGTTGAATCGCTTTAGCTTCTTCAAGTTCGATCGACCCACAGGTTACGCATATCAGCGTGTCTACAGCGCGGACCAAAGCTCGAATGTCCTGATGATGGCGCGGCAGCATGATATCGTCACCGTGCCGTCCGGTTTCTACACGCTGGTCAGCGCGCCGGCTACGACAACCTATACACTAAACTTCCTCGCCGGCTCCAGCAGGTCCTTTGCCGCCTCGACCGACCCGGACTACGCTTGGGTGGCCGATACCTTGCCAGTCATAGATCCCCGCCTGCCGGTGGTCGACATCGGCATGGAAATCGGACATTAACAGAGCGCCCCCACATACAGAGTAGCTAGCTCGCCGCCCCCGGCTCCGTCTGCTAATCTTGCCTGTGCTGCCTTAAGCAGCTTTTTTTGTCCCATGCTAGAATTACCTAGCGTTTGTGAAAGCAGTGTTGCGAATGAAAAGGCAAGGAGCAGATATGCGCCGTCTAATTTTACTATTGGGTACGACGATCGTCTTAACGGCGGTCGGAACATCTGCGGTCCTGGCACAACGGGTCCACACCGTTCAACGTGGAGAGACCCTGTTTCGGATCGCCTTGAATTATGGCCGTACGGTAGCCGAAGTGGCACAGGCAAATGGCCTAAGCGAGCCATACTTGATCCACGAAGGCAACCAGATAACCATTCCAGACCCGAACGCGCCCGCGCCCGCGACACCGTCGGAAAGCGTACAGGCGCCCACGACGCTCACCACCTACACCGTAGTGCCTGGTGACAGTCTGGGGATTATCGCAGCCAGATACGGCATGAATTATGTGGAATTGGCAAGCATGAATGCGATTGCCAATCCAGACATACTCTTTGCGGGTCAAATTTTGCAGGTTCCTGCTCCGCCGCCGACCAGCACTGAACCCGTCAACCCGCCGCCTACCACGTCCCAGCCAGCGCCAACAACCGGCACCTATACCGTACAGAGGGGCGACTCGCTGAGCACGATAGCGGCGAGATACAACATCAACTACTTTGAGTTGGCGAGCATGAACGGGATTGTCAATCCGGATGCCCTGTCGGTAGGCATGGTATTGCGGGTACCCGGCGCGCCGCCTCCGCCGGCGGAACCGGCGCCCAGCGAGAGCATTGGTCCGCCCGTCACATCCGAACCGGCGCCAGTGAGCACCGCGAATACCAGCGGCTTCGAACTGGGCGGCCAGGCATTGAGCTTCGCGCATCCGGGTCACATGCACAATGCGCGCATGACCTGGGTCAAGCGCCAGGTCAAATGGCATGGCGAACCGGCGGCCAACTTCCAGCACATGATCGATGGCGGCCACGCCAACGGGTTTAGAGTGCTGCTGAGCGTCATCGGCGAACCAGGCAGAATCGCCTCCAATCCGGGCGGCTATTACCAAGAATTTGCCAACTTCGTGGCTGGACTGGCGCGGGGTGGCGCGGACGCTATTGAAGTCTGGAACGAGATGAATATCGACCGTGAATGGCCCTCTGGCTTGATCAGCGGCGCCAACTACACCCAGATGCTAAGCGTCGCGTACCACGCGATCAAATCCGCCAATCCAGGTACCATGGTTATCAGCGGCGCGCCGGCGCCGACCGGCTTCTTCCAGGGCTGTTCCACAAACGGTGGCGACGACGATTGTTATATGCGCCAAATGGCGGCATCAGGCGCCGCAAACGTGCTCGATTGCGTGGGCATTCACTACAACGCTGGCATCGTGCCGCCAGATGCATCAAGCGGCGCGCCTGTCGGCAGTTCCGGCCACTATTCCTGGTACCTGCCACGCATGATGAACCTGTACCGCAGCTTCTTCCCGTCCAAGCCACTCTGCTTTACTGAGTTGGGTTATCTGACTGGCGAGGGCATCGGCGCGTTGCCGGGCGGCTTCGCCTGGGCATCGGGCAATACGCTGGGCGAGCAGGCTTCCTGGCTGGCAGGCGCGGTCCATCGCCTACGCGGTTCCGGCTTTGTCCGTTTGTACATCGTATGGAACGTGGACTCAGACCATTGGAGCTCCGATCCACAAGCTGGTTACGCCATCGTTCGTCGGGATGGCAGGTGCCCCGCTTGCGACTCCCTGCGGGCCGCTATGGGCGGGTAGAACGTCGACGACTGGTCAATCAAAAGAAAAGGGTGAGGCCAACTGGCCTCACCCTTTTTGCTTACAGTCCATGCTGCGCGATTGCTGAATCAACGCGCTTGTCAACTTGTCGTTATAAGACAGCCTCAGAGTTGATAATCCCCGGTGACGCGCACGATCTTGTGGCTGTAGTTCTCGACGTATTCCATCAGCTTGGCCTGCAAATCCGCCCAGTCGGCGCTGGTTATGATCCGGCGCATGGATTCGTCATTTTCGGCGATAGCGCCCGCCATGATTTTAGGGATGTCGGAATCGGTATAGACGCTGTACCAAGCTTCAATCGGCGTCAGGCCGAGTTTGGTGGTATTGGGAACCCATTCGCGCATCACAAATTCAAAATATTCTTGATCAAGCCCGGGTTTGATGTCCCAGTTCATCAGCAGCTTGACGTTTCCATTTGGCATGGGCATTTGCTCGCTTTTGGCGCATCTTGACCACCACTATAACGCATAATCGCTACGGGCGTCCAAGCGAAAAGTCAAATCAAAACCGAGGATGCTCGTAAAAGCGCTACCTGCGTCTGTTCGGGTAGAGCACTCGTCGTCACTCGTAGGTTATCCACCGGTTCCGTTTGTCCGACACCCATGGCCTTTAGGAAACCCTCAACGATCGTTTCTTCGCCGGCGTTTCCATTCTTGGCACTGTACATGGGTACGACGAGATTCGGTTCGATCAGACTGATCAATTCTGCCAGTTGCTCGTTGGGCAGGCCGGCGCCTCCATTCACTGGCATCATTAGCACGTTTACCTCATCAAGCTGCTCGATCATGGATTGGTCGGGTACCTGCCGCAAGTTCCCTAGATGCAATACGCTGAGATTGTTGGCGAACTCAAAGAGGTAAGCGATGTTGTCCAGCACACGATCCTTTTCTGGATCGTGAATATGAAGCGGTATGCCGGTCACAAACAGGTCACCCACTTCATATTCGCCCGCGCCCGAAATCACATAATCGTGATTCTTGACTTGATCGACATCGTGCTGCGAAAATTCGTGGCTAACGGTGACGAGATCCGCCCGCAGTTTCAACCCGGGCGCGCCCGTTGCCGGCTTGTGAGGATCGGTCACCACTGAGGTATGACTCCGCTCGGAAATGCGAAAGCAGTTTCGACCAAACCAAGTGATATCCAAGATGACACTCCTTTGTCGCCAGCTTAGCAAGCATGTTCTAATTGTAACGCCAGACTGATGTTTGGGATAGTCCGCAGCAGCGGAAGCCCCGCGCAGATTAATCCGCGAATTCGCCCCACTCGTCCAATGCGACTTCCAGCTCCGCTTCGGTCTTTGTATATGCCTTGCCCAGCGCCCGCACGCTTTCCGTGTCCCCTGCCATACTTGCAGTATGCAGCTGCCGACCAATCTCGCTTAGATCCTTCTCCAATTCGTCGATCCTGGCTTCGAGCTCGATCGCGCGCTTGGTAGCCTCGAAGGGGTTCAATCCACGTATTTTAACACTAATGTTCCCGCCTCTACTCTGTCCACCGTTGCGCGACGCGCCACGCTTTACGCTGGGCTCCGCTTGCGCCTCCCGTGAAGCCTGGTTACGAAAGCGGACGAACTGCTGGTAGCCGCCATCAAACATATTTAGCTTGCCGGGCGTCATCTCCCAGACCTGGGTCGCCAGCGCGTCTACCAGGTAGCGATCGTGACTGACCAGCAGGCTGGTGCCGCCAAAATCCTCAAGCACTGCCTGTAATACTTCCTGGCTGTCGATATCGAGGTGATTAGTCGGTTCGTCCAGCAGCAACAGATTAGCGCCGAGCAAGGTCAGCTTGGCCAGAGCCACGCGGCCGCGTTCACCGCCGGACAGGCTCGCGATCGGTCGAAAGACGTCTTCGTTGCTGAACATGAAACGACCCAGAAAATCGCGAGCTGCGGATATCGGCATTTTCTTGGTTGCTCTGATTTCGTCGAGGATCGAATTTTCGCTGTTAAGCTTTTCATGCGCCTGTGCGAAATAACCCACTTTCACCTTGGCGCCCAGCTTTATTTGCCCGCCAAGAGGCGACAAATCGCCGGCGAGCGTTTTGAGAAAGGTAGATTTGCCGACACCGTTGGGTCCGATGAGCGCGACTGTTTCCCCGCGCAGCACCAAGGCGTCGGGCACTGTCATCAAGGGACAGCCGGCTTCATATCCGATCCGTAGATCCTCGGTGATCAGCACTTGATCGCCGCTGCGCATGTGACCGCCCATTTCCATGAACATCTTGCGGCGATGCTGTGGACCGCTTTCCAGGATCTTCCCGCGCTTTCGCATGGTTTCGAGTTTCTTCAGGCGTCCTTTGGCTTGCGCAGTCCGGCGGCTGCCCATATGCCGGCGCACAAACTCCATCTCTTTTTCGATGAATTGCTGTTGCCAATAATACTCATGGCGCAGGCTTTCTCGCTGCATGTCCCGCTGTTCAATGTAAGCGCTGTAATTGCCGCGGTAAGTTCGCAGGCGCGTATACTCCATTTCCCAAATCGTCGCCGCGTAGCTGTCCAGAAAATAGCGATCATGGCTAACCGCCAAGACCGCGCCCGCGAACGATTTCAGGTAATTCTCCAGCCATTCCACGGCTTGGATGTCCAAATGGTTGGTCGGCTCGTCCAGCACAAGCAAGTCCGGTTCTTCCAGCAACAGGCGGCAAAGCAGGGCTCTGGTCTTTTGCCCGCCTGATAGCTGCGGCAATGGCATATCGTATTCGTCGCTGGTGAATCCAAGCCCGCTGAGGACCATCTTGATGCGCGTCTCGTATTGATAACCGCCGCGCCGCTCGAATTCCGCCTGCAAGCTGCCGTAGCGTTCCAGCGCTTCATCGTATGACTCCGCGTCAGCCAGTTGATCTTCCAGCGCCGCCAATTGGCTTTCCATATCGCGCAGATCGACAAAAGCCTTCATTTGTTCATCCCAGAGGCTATGTGCGCCCACCAGTTCCGGACGCTGCGGCAGATAAGCCAGCCGCACGCTTTTGGCGATGGTCACATTGCCCGACGTCGGCAGATCCAGACCAGCCAAAATGTCGATCAGCGATGTCTTGCCCGCGCCATTGGGACCAACCATGCCAATACGAGCGCCAGCAGAGATCTCCAGGCTGATATCGCTGAAGACTTCGTCCGCGCCGTAAAATCTGCTCAGATCACTTGCGACGAGCAGGGACATGATGCTTTCCCAAAGCCAAGTGGACAAAACGCCACGAATTATATCACGTCCGCCGCGGCGGTTTAACGGTCGCTTCTTGTGCGTTGTGAGAGCTTGTCATACCACGAGCGGCTTTTCGCCAGGCTCGTCATTTCCGTATGCAGGGCAATCGCTTCAAATCTTTGTTTACCACCGAGTACACAGAGGACACAGAGAAAAGCGTCTTATGAACGAAGATATATACGTATATTTGCTATACGACTAGCCGTAGTGACAGATCAGGGCTTGTTCCCTACACTTTGGTCACAGATTTGAAGCGGAAAGTGCCATGTTTCGCCCTGAAGCTAAGTAGTTCCAAGAAAGTAATGGGAATTTCGTGAACATCTTGGGCTCAGGTTTCGGGCGACACAAGTGTCGCCCCTACAAGGCGACTTGATTTCTGGTTTCGCATGACTAACTTGGAACTGCTTTTGCGCCTCTACGGTGAAAAATAATATGTTGTATACAGCCCTGCCTGTTTGAAGCGATTGCCCTGTTTCTATATGCCTTTACGCTCGATAGGCAAAGCAAAATAGGATATATTCGTCTACACCATAGCGCAACATCAACGAAGCACCATGGACGAATCGCGGTCACACATCACGAAGCGACATCGCAAAACCCTGATAACCCTGCTCATTTGCTGCGTCATGGCACTGGCCGCATTGCTGGCATGGCAGTTAGAGTCGCCGGCGGCGTCCGGTCCTTTTGTCGACAGCGAGAACGTCACAGCGACACCAGCGCCTTTTGTAGCCGTGAAGTACGGCTTCGGTCGCGGTTATATCGGCGAGAATTGGCAGGTCTATTTCAACGAGCCGGACGCCGGCGCGGACCGTTCGGATTATGCTGACGGCATTGATACGCCGCTGGCCAGCGCGATAGATGCCAGCCAGCGCACATTGGACATCGCAGCCTTCCAACTGAATAGCAAGCCCATCTACCAAGCCATCTTCGACGCTCACCAGCGAGGCGTGGCGGTGCGTATCGTGACTGACGACGAACACGGGCTTGAAGACAAGTCGAATTCTGAACTACGGGATCTGGAAACGGCCGGGATTCCAATCGTGTCTGACAATCGCTCCGGTCTGATGCACAACAAATTCGTAATCGTCGACGAGCGTGCCGTATGGACCGGCTCGTGGAATTTCACACTGAACGGCACGTATCGCAACAACAATAATGTCCTGGTATTGGAAAGTGATGCTGTTGCTGCGGCATATAAAGCCGAATTCGACGAGATGTTTGAACGAAGCGAGTTCGGAACGCGCTCAACCGATGACGGCGTCTCTACCGTGCAGGATGGACCAGGCGAGATCAGCATCATTTTTGCTTCGGAAGCGGATGAACTTGCTGCTCTACGGGCGGAGATACAGGCAGCGCAGTCGTCGATACGCTTCATGAGCTTCGTCTTCTCGCTTGACGAACTGGCGGATGCGATGATAGAAAAAATGGAAAACCCGAAATTTGTCCTGCGCGGCGTTTTTGAAGAGCGCAACAGCACCGCGAGCTGGAGCCAATTGCCTACTCTACATTGTGCTGGCGCCCAGATACGCCAGGATGGCAATCGTTACATCTTGCATCACAAAGTCATCATCATCGACGACGACACCGTGATCACGGGTTCATTCAACTTTTCCAATAGCGCCGCGAAAGATAATGACGAAAACATCGTAATCATCCGCGATGCGGTCATAGCGGGTCTTTACCTGGAAGAATGGCGTCGTATCTGGGACAGCGCCCAGGAAATTTCTCCGGGCGAAGTCAACTGCGCTTAGGCCTTATCGTCTCGACATCGCCGCAAATGCAGTGGCGATGTCCTGGGCTGACGCTCGATTTCGCCGCGCGCTTCCAAATCCAGCTGCACCGCCTTGCAATACCAACGCACGGAACCCGATTTCGGAAAAAGCGCCTTTGGCACGTCCTTTTCGTCGAGATAGACCCGCACGCCATCCTCCAACGCGGAAAAGGGCATCCACTCGTCGAGAGGCAGTGTCAAGAGCATCGCCTCGCGGATGACCTGGTATTTCTCCCCCTTGAGCTTCTCGCGGTGCTTTGGATGATTGACGTTACGCGCTTCAATGCTTGCCATCTTGTATTCTCCAACCTTATGTCAGCGTCAAGGACTTCAAGATCCGCTTCCTGCGGCGAGCGCGCCTTTTGCCGTGGCCGAAATCCGCTCGTACAGCTTGAAGGTGTCGTCTCTACCACACAATTGAGTGCCCGCGGTCGTGACGGCGGCGCTGCCCGCGGCGATGCCCAGGCGCAAGGTTTCCAGCAGGTCCAAGCCCTGGGCCAAGCCCATGACCAGACCCGCCACCATACTATCGCCCGCCCCGACTTTGCTTTGCACTTTGACGATCGGCGCGCGCAGATGCTGATATTCTTCGGCGGTGATCAGCGCCGCGCCGGCCGCGCCCATCGAAACCACGATGACTTCCGATAGACCTTCGGCAATCAGGCGCCGGGCGACTGTCTTGATCTGCGATTCATCTTGAAGTTTCTCGCCGGCAAATATTTCGAGTTCGCGAAGATTCGGTTTCATCAGGTACAGGCCTTTGCCAAAGGTGCGATGCAGCGCCTCGCCTGCGGTGTCAATAACCACGCGGATTCCGTAATTGGCGGCATAGCGCGTGATCTCGCCATAGAATTCGGTCGGTACTCCGGCTGGCAGACTGCCGCTGGCGACGATAATGTCCGGTTCCAGATTGAAAACCGCTTCCAGGCAAGCGATCCATTCGCTCGCGTCCAATTCGGGACCGGGCATGGTGAAACGATATTGCAGGGTCGAGCTCTCTTCATAGACCACGAAGCTTTCGCGCGTGATGCCGGCAATGGGCACGGCACAACTCCTGATGCCTTCGTCTTCCAGCAACTGCGCAAGCATCGTGCCGGTATGTCCGCCGGCGGCAAAAACCGCGGTGGAATCTCCTTCAAGAAAGTGAATCGCGCGCGAGACGTTGATTCCGCCGCCGCCCGGATGAAATCTCGGCGCGGCGCAGCGCAATTTGATTTCCGGCGCGACTGAGGCGATACGCGTGCCAACATCCAGCGCCGGGTTCATGGTAAGGGTTACGATCTTGTCCATTGGTGCAGGGGCTTTCAGGTTTCCATTGCGAGCAAGTTTAACGACTGACCACTTCATAAGCCAGACTTGAATCGGCGCGCCGAGTGCAGCGGCACAATCCTAGCTGCTGCGCAAGAGCGGGTTGAGAATTGATACCCGAAGCACCGACTGTCTCTGCCCGAGGCATACAGGTGCAGGGCAATCGCATCAAATGCGCAGGTCTGTATTCAGTGCAAAATTTCACCATCGAGTACACCGAGGGTCGCGTAGACACTGACCGGCGGCACCGAGTTTAAGACCATTGCAAGGTGAACCATCTCCAAATCTGCTGCCAACGTCGACAGGAATCTGCCCTGTTCTCTCATATATAGCAGAAATACGACTGTATCTTTATCACATAGATGCTTTTCTCTGTGTCTCTGTGCCTCTGTGGTCGATTTATCTTTTCAATAATTCGCATATTGCTGCACAGTGATTTTGATGCGATGCCCTGCGTACAGGCGCGCCTCGGGTTTAATTCATGCGGATTTGGCATATAATTCGAGCATCTGCCCGTCGATGCAAGACAAAAAGGTCCTCTCAATGCACGTCTATCTTATCCGTCACGCGCAATCAGAAAACAATATTCTCACCAAAGAAAATATGCACCGCCGCGAGGCCGATCCCGACTTGACCGCCCTGGGTTATCAGCAGCGCGATCGGCTGGCGCAATTCCTGGCGACGGCGACGGATACGGGCGATCAGGGATTCGCCATCACGCGCCTCTACACCAGCGCAATGTATCGCTCCCTCTTGACCTCAAAGCCGGTCGCCGAAGCCCTTGATCTGGCGCCGCGAGTCTGGCCGGATTTGCACGAAAATAACGGCATGTACCTGCGGCAAAACGGACACGATATCGGTTGCGGCGGCATGACGCGCTCGGCGATATTAAGCGAGTTTCCCGATTACTCCCTTCCGGATTCGATAACCGAAAGCGGATGGTATGATGCCGAAATGGGCTTGGAACCGGAGACGCACAGCCTCTTCCGCGCGATCAAAGTGGCGAAAAAGCTGCTGGACTGGAGCGAAAGCGATGAGGTGATCGCGCTGGTCTCCCACGCCGGTTTCCTGGACATTGTGCTCAAGGCGATATTCGAGCAGTTGCCGTCCCGTCCTCACACCATGCGCTACTACCATAACAACACAGCGATCACGCGGATCGACTATCAGGGCTCGCGCCCAATGCTGCATTATATGAACCGAGTAGACCACTTGCCGACGGACTTGCGCGCATTCTAATTGGTCGGGACAGGGAGGTCGTCGAAAATGAAAACGTCCATGCTTGAAGGGCAAGTCGCGCTTGTCACCGGTGGCGGAGGCGGGATCGGCAGCGCGATCTGCCGTCGCCTGGCCGCGGAAGGCGCCAAGCTAGTCATCACTTACCGGAGCGACGAGGGCAAGGCGCTTGCAGTTGCGGAAAGCCTGTCGGGCGACGATCATTTGGTTCTGCGCGCGCCTGTGGACGACGGCGAGGCCTTGCGCCGGCTGGCGCAAACTGTCCATGAGCGTTATGGACAGCTCGATATCCTGGTGAATAACGCCGGCGTCACGGAATCTGTCCCGCATGACGATCTCGATGGCCTTAGTGACGAACTGATCGACCTCATCTTCCGGGTGAATTGGCGCGGCGCTTTCGCTTCCATCCGCGCGCTGAAAACATTACTGATGTCGGGCGATGGCGGGGTCGTGATCAACATCTCGTCTATCGCCGGTCGCACCGGCGTCGGCAGTAACGTGGCCTACTGCGCCAGCAAAGCCGCCATGGATAGCATGACCCGGTCGCTGGCCCGCGCGCTGGCGCCACAGATACGGGTGCTGTCGATATCTCCGGGCTGGGTCAATGGCAAATATGCGCAACGGATGCCGCGCGCGCTGCTCGCTGAGCAAGAATCCAAGACCCCCTTAGCCAGGATCGCCGAGGCGGACGATGTGGCAGACGCGGTTTACGCTGCTATTGCCCATCTGCGCTTTAGTACCGGCGACATCATTCCCGTCGATGGTGGACGTCCGCTGGGTTGATCAACTCGAATCGCTTACACCTTCCAGGACTGTCGATGCCAATGTGAAGGCATCTGCGCCGGACTCAGTAAGGATATTCACCGGCTTACCCGATTCGAAAAGGTAAACCTGAACGACAATTTGGTAGTCGCCGCTTGTCCAGCGCTGCGTCGATTCCAGTACGTGAGGCGAAAATACTATTTCGTCGATAGTCCAGCTGCTGGTCGGCCTTCTGTTCAATTGTGGCAGGCTATCGTGCTGCGCGACCACCCGCTCATTTTTATCCACCAGCTTGACCGACACTGTGTAATCCCGATCTAGTGGCTTCGCTGTTTTCCAAATTAGATCAACCCTTAACGGCTTTTGCACGACTGTCGCGGCGTCTAACACCATGCCATTGGCGAATTGCGCCAGAGGAGGATCATCGCCCAGGCGATCATAACGATAGACGTGCATGTCGATGATTCCAGACAGACCTCCGTCGTGTTGATGAACGAAGTCCGCCGAGCGTTCAAAACCCATTTCGCGCAACCAGTTCAACGCGCTCAGGTCGTTCGACCAATGCATCAACCAGACCGTATCAACGCTATCCAGCAATTGCGGCAACCAGTTTTCGTAGGTCTCAGGGTAGAAATCGCGCTGGATCTTCAGTGACTCATAGCGAGCGCCGGCGGGGAGCATCTTCCCGTCCGGCATCTCTCGGTTGAGATAATAGCCAAGCTGGTAGTCTCCGCCGGCCACATCCGTCAGTACCAGATCGCCCTCAACCGCGTAGCGCGATGTCATATCGGCAACCTCGCGCCACTTGGGCTTGACGCGATAGAAATCAACCTGAGTCACGCCGTAGATCAGCAGCACGATGATCAAGAGTCCGCGAATCGGTTTACCGACATTGGCCAGCCCCAATGCCAGCAGCAAGGCGATTGCCGGGGTCCATAAAGTCAGGCGGCGCGGCTGTAAAAAAGGCAGGAATTCGTTGCTGATGAGGGTCAGAAGCAAGGGAACGATCAGCCAAAGCAATAGCAGCCAACTGACGCGATGCCAACGCAAGCGATACAAGTGGTCGCGACCGTAGACCACGGTGAAACAACCCAGCAGCAGCAGCGCAATGACAAGCGCCCACTGCTCGGTAAAGTACTTGACCTGAATATCACGAAAGACAGCGGAGGATAAACTAACCGACCAATTGGCGCCACTGTTGCCGATCTGCCGTGGACCGACCAGCAACAGCCAGGGTGACAGCGCCAGCGCTGCAACAACCAGGCCGACCAAGGCTCGCGCTCGTCGTTTGCCGCGGAGCCAGACCAGGGCGTAGAGCCCCTGGGCGACACCCGCAAACGCGGTGATGTAATGGGTGTGCACCATGAGTACGGTGGCGAAAACCCACAACAGACTGTCGGATCTTCGAGACCGGCGTATCCAGCGCAGAAAGAACAACATGCTGCAGATCACGAAAAAGACCAGCCAAGTGTAGTGCCGCGCCTCTTGCGCCAGGAAGTTTTCAGCATCGGCCAGCGCCAGCATCAGCATGGCGAGAGTGGGCGCGCTTACATTCTGGTTGCGGGCGGCTGCCGCTCGATGCTTAATCACCTCTCGCGCCAACTGGTATACCAGCGCCAAACTGAGCATGGAGGGTAGCAGGGAGAACCAGCGCAGCGCCAACTCGCTATGACCGGCGATTTCGCTCCACAAACGCAGCGTCGCGAAATAGAGCGGCGGATGTGTATCGCGCGCCAGCGATGTCACAAGATCGGGGAAATGAGCGTGATAAAAGGCATAACCTTCGTCCACCCAAAAGCTTTGCTCGGCGATATTCCGGGTTCGACCCAAAGCGCCCAAAAGCAAAATGAGCGTAACGATTATCCATCGCCTATTTGACATCATACGTCGAATGCATCCTGCCATTCATTGACGGTGATATTCTATCAACAATTCTGGGGAGTGGTGAATATCGTGGATATATGTTTACGTCATGCACTGACCTGGTTTCCTGGCCACCGAGGTCAAAGAGGACAAGAGGACATGGAAGTTTTTCCACAAGACCTCGCCGATTCGGCGCGTCCTCATTTATGCCGCTCCCCCATGCTTCTGATATGTTGCTTGTCGTCGCAACTTACATAGAATCAGTGTAATATATGACAAGGTAGGTTTTCCAGCGACCGATTTTCAGAGGCAAAGCCATGATACATATAGTCGTTGTAATGATAATGTTGATTAGCGCTATCCCAGCTCTTGCGCACGACAACAAGCCGCACGACGGAGCTAAAGCCGAGACGACTGATCTCAGCGCAATCGACCTGCCAGAGAACCCTACCTATCAGCAACATGTTCGTCCCATACTCGAAGCCAATTGCCTGGCCTGCCATTCGGACGGACAGATCGCCGGTTACGCGCCCTTCACCAACGTGGAAGACGTGATGTTCTTCGCCGACGATATCGCCTTCCAAGTGTCAGCCCGTATCATGCCTCCCTGGATGCCTTCCTCTTTTAACATTCCCTTGAAGAACGACCGCAGCCTTTCCGACGAAGAGATCGCTACCATCATCGCCTGGGCCGAACAAGGCGCCCAAATGGGTGAAGAAGAGAACTACCTGCCGCCGACGGCGACTCTTGCCTTCGCCGAGGTTCGTGCCGATATGACACTGCAACTAGCCGAGCCCTATGAGCCGGACGAGGATGCGCAAGATGACTACCGTTGTTTCGCATTCCCGCTGGAGATCGACTCGCCGACAATTATCACGGCCTACGAATTCATCCCTGACGTGGCGCAAATGGCGCACCATGGCATCGTCTACTTGTTCGACGAAGCATTGGCGCCGGAAATCGCGGCGCGGGATTACGAAGATGGACGTCCGGGCTGGTCTTGTTTCGGCAGCGCCGGCTTGTCCAAAGGCGGAGACATCATTGCAACCTGGACGCCCGGGACATTTGGCATTCGCTACCCCGAGGGCACGGGATACCGGGTCAAACCCGGCGAAAACATCGTCGTTCAGATGCATTACAACCTTTGGACGACACGCGTCCCTGATCGGACACGGGTGAACCTGGAAATGGAACTTGACAATAGTGGACTCGATGAGTTGATGACCCTGCCCCTAAGCGCACCGGTCGAAATCCCCTGCCCCAGCGATGTCGAGGGTCCACAGTGCCGGCGTGAAAACGCCATCAAGCGCATCGCCGAGCTCTATGGAGAAAAACAAGCGAGACTGCCGGACAAACGATTGAAGGATTGCCGACAGACCCTGGAGGAATATGCCGAAAACACGGGCGATCACGCGGTTACATATTGCGAATTTCCGTCGCCCTTCCCCTTCACCTTGACCCTCTACGGTGTCTTAGGCCACATGCACGAACTGGGTCGCAGCTTCCGCATGGAGCTCAACCCCGACAGCGACGATCCCATCACGTTGCTGGATATTCCGCGTTGGGATTTCCACTGGCAGGATCGCTATCAGTTCGACCAGCCGGTGAAGGTCAACTTTGGCAATTTGTTGAGGATGACCTGCGCCTGGGACAACACGCTGTCCGATGATCCGCGTTATGTGGTTTGGGGCGACGGCACTGCGGACGAGATGTGCTTCAGCACGGTGATGGTCAAGCAGCCGTAATTCCAGGCAGGCTAGTTCTGGAAGAGATTCATCATATAGTCAGTTGAAATGCCCTGGCTTTCCAGGTGCGTCTTGAGCTTTCGCCGCGCGTCATGGATCAGCTTGTAGAGCGCATTGCGGTTGGTGCCCATGCGCTCGGCTAGCACGTCCATGGGAATGCCCTTCAACGCGACAGCGACCAGAGCCTGATATTGCCGTTCGGTCAAGGACTCTTTCAGCGCCTGTTCGATTTTTTCGAGCACATCGTCACGCTCGGCAACTTTCTCCGGTGTGGGCGACGGCGGCGAAACCAAGCGACTCGATGACGGCAGGAGTTCGCCATCGGCCGTCAATTCGTCCAGGCTGAAGTCCTTGTAGCGCGCGCGGCGCAAATCGCTGATCGCCAGGCGCACCGCTATCTTGTTGGCCCAGGTCGTGAAGCGGCTTTCGCCGCGGAAATTATCGAGGTTGTCCATCACACGCAGGGTCGCGTCTTGCGCCAGGTCCTCGGCCATCTGCGCCAATTCTTGCGCCGCAAGTCCGCGCAGATCACTGCGGTCTTGGCTGAGGTAAAAGTAGATGCTGCGCTGCAAGCGTTTGCGCAGGTCTTCCAAAGCTTCTGTCTGCGCGGCATCACCCTCTCCGTGCAGCGCCGCGATCCATTGCTCGTTTGTGCGACCCGTCATATAATACCGTTCGCTGGATGTCGCCATTGTCGCGATCATGATAGCGGATTATCGTTCATTATTCACTGGCGGACCGGCGAAAATAACGTGATCAAGAAGCGTGGACAGCCACCAGGTCCAAGAAGTCAATCGGTAAATCGAAGCAATTTATCACCTTTTGCCGACCGAGAGGGTCTATAGTAGTAGTGAAAAGGCACAAACACGAGATAAGCTATCGAAAACGGAGTCTCGACTATGAGCAATCGACCCGATCCGCCACGTCATGTGACCGAAGGCGGCAGGGATAACAAGAAGAACCAGGACGGCAACAAATCGCCCTTTGGCAATCCCAATGCGCAGCGGATGTGGATCATCCTTGGCATTATTGTGCTGGTGATATTCTTGCTTGTCTTCAACGGACGTGGCGGGCCCAGTTTCACCAGCAGCTTGCCCATAAACGAACTGGCGTCGCATATACGACAGGGTCGCGTTGAGCGCGTTGTTGAGCGCGGCGGACATGACCTTTTTATCACCTATACCGATGGCACGACGCAGACCGCGTACAAAGATTCATCGTCCAGCTTCTATGAGTTGATGGGCGCCCTGGATGTGCCGGGCCCTGCCCTGGAAAACTTGACCTTTGTCGCTCAACCGGGCGACAACTCGCAGCAGATCATCTTCCAGATTCTGCTTGGCGTGGTTCCAATTCTGATTATCGTCTGGTTCTTGTGGCGGATGATGCGCTCGATGCGCGCCGGTCAAGACCAGGCGATGAGTTTTGGACGCAGCAAGCCGCGGGTCTCGCGTGACATGGAACGTCCACAAGTGACCTTCACTGATGTGGCGGGCGCAGAAGAAGCCAAGGAAGACCTGCAGGAGATCGTCGAGTTCTTGAAGGAACCCGAGAAGTTTGTTCGCCTGGGCGCGCGTGTGCCCAAGGGCGTGCTGATGGTCGGCCCGCCCGGTACCGGCAAGACCCTGATGGCGCGTGCCGTGGCAGGGGAAGCGGGCGTACCCTTTTTTAGCATATCCGGCTCGGAATTCGTCGAGATGTTTGTTGGCGTCGGCGCCAGCCGCGTCCGCGATCTCTTCGAGCGCGCCAAAGCCGAAGCGCCCGCAATCGTCTTTGTCGACGAGATTGACGCCGTGGGCCGGCACCGTGGCGCTGGCCTGGGCGGCGGACACGACGAACGCGAACAAACCTTAAACCAGATTCTTGTGGAAATGGACGGCTTCGACAACGACACCAATATCATCATCATCGCCGCTACCAACCGTCCCGATATCCTGGATCCGGCGCTGCTACGCCCCGGCCGTTTCGACCGCAAGGTGGTCATGGACAATCCCGATGTCAAGGGTCGTCAGGACATATTGAAAGTGCATTCGCGCGGCAAGCCGCTGGGAGCGGACGTCGATGTGGAGGCGATGGCCAAGATCACGGCCGGATTCTCCGGCGCGGACCTGGAGAATCTGGTGAACGAGGCGGCGATCCTGGCCGCCCGGCGCGACAAAAAATCAATCGGCATGAGCGAGATGCAGGAATCAATGGAACGCGTGGTCATGGGACCCGAACGCCGTAGCCGTGTAATCACGCCGGAAGAGAAAGAGAAAGTCGCGTATCACGAAGCGGGCCACGCCCTGCTCTTCCATCTGTTGGAGAATACCAGCCCGGTGCACAAGATTACGATCATATCGCGCGGACGCGCCGGTGGCTATGTGATGCCCCTGCCCTCTGGCGACGATATGCTGGTCACGCGCGATAAATTCGAGGACGATATCGTGGCGGCCATGGGCGGGCGTGCCGCGGAAGAGATCATTTTCAACCAGTTCACCACCGGCGCCAGCAACGACCTGCAGCAAGCCACGCGCATGGCGCGTGCTATGGTGACGGAGTTCGGCATGAGCGATCTGCTAGGGCCGCGCTCCTATGGCAGCGGAAGCGGCGCTGTTTTCCTGGGACGGGAAATCACCGAGCAACGCGATTACAGCGAGCACTATGCGCAGCAGATCGATGACGAGGTGAAGCGCATATTGCAGACGGCGTATCAACGGGCGAAAGATATCCTGCTCGATCAGCGCGAGAAGATGGAAGAACTGGTCGAGATCCTGATCGAGCGCGAGACACTCAACGCGAATGAGTTCGTCGAGATTGTCGACGGTCCGGCGGCTGCGCCGGCGACTTAATCCTTACCATACAACACAATTGTAGGGGCGAGCCGGTGGCTCGCCCTTTTTCTGTGACTAACACTTCCGAATGAATAGCCAGATTGATAGACTTGCACCCGACCTTACATTCAGTCTGTAAGTCTTAACCGACATTATCCGGTGGACGGGAGCAGCCTTTGACGCAGGACTTCATCAAGAAAGAGGATTACATCTACGATGTATTTCTCTCTCATGCGTCAAAAGACAAAGACGACGTAGCGAGACCGCTGGCGCTACGTCTTCAAGAGCTAGGGTTGCGAGTCTGGTTTGACGAGTTCGAACTTCGAATCGGTGACAATCTGGTTGCGAAATTGAACGCGGGAATCAATGGGAGTCGCTTTGGAATTCTAATATTATCCAAAGATTTCTTTGGGAAAAACTGGCCGTTACAGAGAACCGAGTGCTCTTCCCAATTTGGCATAATATCACTGTGGTAGAACTCAGGACTTACCGGGCCTCCTTAACAAACATCGTTGCGCGAAACATTGCTATCCACACGATCGAGGAAATCGCCAATGAGATTCATGGAGTGATTCGGGCCTATTACGCGCAGCAACAAGCGGAGGAGACGGATGAAACGTGACGCGTTCGCTCGACACGATTGCGCCCAACCATGCTTGGTGTCTTGTCCCACCTCGCCTTATCTTGTGATGGGAGTTCCGTGTTACAATCGAATTGGGTGAGTAGAGAGGTCTCGTTCCAATGCAGTTTATCAAACACGACTTGGGGCAATTTGAAGGTGGTGAAGTTGCCGAGGTTTCCATTACCGACGCGGCCAATGTTCGCCTTCTTGATAGCGACAACTTCCTCAAATATCGGAGCGGGCAGCGACATAAGTATACCGGCGGTCACTCCAAGAATTCGCCCGTTCGGTTTGAGATTCCGCGCGCCGGGCACTGGTATGTTGCTGTAGATTTGGGATGTCATGCTGGAGAGGTGAGTTCGTCGATTCGCGTTCTTTCCGGTGAAGCTTTGTCGGGCTGAGAAGACAAACTGGTAACCGCGCTTACGCAAGATTCGCGCCAGTTGACTTTCCGTCATCAATAACCGCGTTGGGCTCTTGCTTCTACGACGTCTTTAATAAGCTCATAGCGATTAAAGTGGAGGACTCGATGAGCTTTTTCGGTCATCTTCCAAACGGTTCGGCGCGGACTAGCCAGATACCCCGCGATCTTCAGATGAGACCGAGCCCAAATCAAACGAGATAACACTTTCGACTGTCTGTCTCTCGACGACCTATATGTTACCGCCAATTGCTCATCAGTAATATTGCATCTTAATGACTTCGTCGGCGATTGCGTCGTTGCTATTCTCGCCGCCGTGTCGACGAACTGTTAACGGTACTGGTACATACAAGTCCTGTACGCTAGGCAACGCAATATCATTCATTTGTGCGCCCAGACTCTCATCATCTCTGCTACGTCACCCGATGGCAACTCACAAAGTGATTCGGCCGCACCTCAATCAGGGGCGGATCCGGTTCCTGGTAGCAGAGGTCAAAGGCCACCGGACAGCGCGTATTGAAGTTGCAACCGGCGGGCGGATTGGCCGGGCTGGCTAGATTGATGGTATTGACATCTGGGTGCAGTCAAAACCAAATTTTCGGTAAATGCGTCTCGCGCAAGCACGAGTTTACGCCTCTGTCAACTGGTGCCGATGTTTAATGGATCAGCGCCCCGGTTGAACTTGCGGGTTAGATCGTTTGCGAATTTGGCATCTATTGCAGGAAACAACGCAACCAAGTCAGCTTTCTTGACGCCGCTGAACCGCCCCATCTCCTTGCGGATTCGGCGTGCAGATGGAAAGGCACCTCCCGGCAATGCGTTGACCAAATGTAATGCTCATACATACGAAGATTTCGAGGGCATCTGAAGACCGACGCCGTACCGACGTTGAGCAATTAGCGAAAAAACGACGGCCACGCCCTCTTCGAGGTTATTGGCTTCGCCCCGAACAACAGTGTCAAGTAAATGAACGGTTTCATGCGCCATTTCGCACACTACAGTCGGCCAATAAAATCGTCCATTGTAGCTCAATTCAGCCCATACACCTTGTTGGTCAATGCTAAACCTAAGGTTAGGGCCATCTTCGTAGAATTGCGGCTGATACAGTTGATACGAAGGGTCTCGTGGGCAGAACAGAGCCTCAGCCATGGCTATGAGTTCCAATTGCAATGCCCATAGGCCGGCAGAGTCGTCATTGGGTTCGGTGGATGGCAGTTTCACTTAAGTGTTCTCCACGTACATTTTTGCGGTGAAACTTGTTGGTCAGAGGAGCAAAACAGAGGGCGACCCAACGGGTCGCCCCTACCCTAAAATGACTCCAAACAATAAAGCCTCCGCGCAGTTTCTTGCGCAGAGGCTCTATTAGATCAATTTAGCCGTCTAAGTCACGCGGTGGCAACTCACAAAGTGATTCGGCCGCACCTCAATCAGGGGCGGATCCGGCTCCTGGTAGCAGAGGTCAAAGGCCACCGGACAACGCGTATTGAAGTTGCAACCGGTTGGCGGATTAGCCGGGTTGGGCAGGTCGCCGGCAATGATGATGCGCTGGCGGCTTTCCTCCACTAACGGATCCGGCACCGGCACCGCCGAAAGCAGCGCCTGCGTATAGGGATGCTGCGGATTATTGTAAACCTCATTGACGGGACCCAACTCGACGATCTTGCCAAGGTACATTACCGCGACGCGATCACAGATATGCCGCACCATGCTCAGGTCGTGCGCGATGAATAGGTAGGTCAAGTTTAGCTCGTTTTGCAGCTCTTCCATCAAGTTGACCACCTGCGCCTGGATCGACACATCCAGCGCCGAGATCGGCTCGTCAGCCACGATAAAGCTCGGCTCCAAGGCCAGCGCGCGGGCAATACCGATACGCTGCCGCTGCCCGCCAGAAAATTCGTGCGGATATCGGTTGATGAAGTATGGGTTCAGACCTACTTTTTCCATCAACGCTTCAACAAACTGCTGGCGTTCCTTCTTGTTGCTGAAAATCTTGTGGATCTGCAGCGGTTCACTGACGATGCTGCCGACAGTCATGCGCGGATTCAAGGAGGCAAAGGGATCTTGAAAGATGATCTGCATCTTGCGGCGCATCTGCCGCAATTCATTGCCGGCCATGGTGGACAGTTCTTGCCCCTCAAATTTGACGCTGCCTTCCGTGGGACGATACAACTGCAGGATGGTACGTCCGGTGGTGCTTTTGCCGCAGCCGGATTCGCCCACAAGTCCCAGCGTTTCCCCGCGAACGACATTAAAGCTGATGCCATCAACCGCGCGCACCGCCCCAACCTGTCGCTGAAAAACGATGCCGGCAGAAATGGGAAAATACTTCTTTAGGTTGTTGACTTCGAGGATGTAGTCCTCGCTGCGTTTGTCCTTGTCCATTGTCATTGACATTGCTTCACTAGACATTTTGCGCTACCCCCTCGCGGATGTCGGCCCAACAAGACACAATATGTGTGCCATCGCCACTAGAATAGGGCACCGTCTCAAGCGGTGGCCGCTCGTCCCAACATCTTTCCAACTCGAACCGCTCACGTACGTCGCAACGCGCAGCGAAAGGACAACCGGTCGGTTCATTGCGCATATCCGGCGGCGAGCCTTCAATCTGAACCAACTTTTCTTCCCCGCTGGAATCCAAACGCGGCAACGAGCCCAAAAGACCGACCGTATACGGATGACGTGAATCGCCGAATACTTCGTGCGAGGAGCCGGATTCCATTATGCGCCCGCCGTACATCACCAGGATTCGATCGGCAATGCCGGCGACCACGCCTAGATCATGCGTAATCCAGATCATCGCCATATTGAATTCATCTTTTAGTTGCTTGACCAACTCGATAATCTGCGCCTGAATGGTTACATCCAACGCAGTGGTTGGCTCGTCGGCGATCAACAGCTTGGGATTGCAAGACAGTCCCATGGCGATCATCACGCGCTGGCGCATCCCGCCGGAGAACTGGTGCGGATAGTCGTCGAGCCGGCGATAAGCATCGGGAATGCCAACCATATCGAGCAAGTCAGCCGCGCGCTTGCGCGACTGTGAATTATTCATGCCTTCGTGCAATTTCAACGATTCTGTAATCTGGGTACCGATGGTCAGCACCGGGTTCAGCGACGTCATCGGATCCTGGAAGATCATGGCAATTTCCTTGCCACGGATCAGCCGCATTTGATCGGGCTTGAGTTGCAGCAGATCTCGGCCCTCAAAGTTGACCGTGCCCGATTCAACTTTTCCGGGCGGGCTGGGTATCAGACCCATTAAAGCAAGGGAACTGACACTCTTGCCGCTACCGCTTTCGCCCACAATGCCGAGCGTTTCGCCTTCTTCCAGGTCGTAGGACACGCCATTTACCGCGTAGACAGTACCTTCCTGTGTATAAAACCGGACAACGAGGTCCTTGACTTCAAGTATGACGCCCAATGTCTAACCCTCCTCCCACAACAAATTCTCTATGCAATAATTCAGGTCAAGAGAGTTTGTCGAACACAAGCCATTTCGCTACAAGAAGGACCTTGAAACGATGGGTACAATCATACCAAAGATGTTTCTCTTTTACCAACAAATTGAAAATCTGTGCCGGCGGACAAAACTCAGCGTTGCGATCGGTACCATCTGATGGTTTCGCGCAAGCCAATGCGGAAGTCGGTCGTCGCGACAAAACCGAACTCGTTCTCGGCGCGGGAAACATCGAGTTTGCGACGGGGTTGACCATTTGGTTTGCTGGTATCCCAGCGTAACTCGCCGGTGAAACCCACTTCGTCTGCGATGACCTGTACCAAATCTCGGATGCTTATCTCGTGAGCGCTGCCCAGGTTGACCGGCTCCGGGCCATCGTATCGTTCGGCGGCCAAAACGATGCCGCGCGCCGCGTCCCTGACGAAGAGAAACTCGCGAGTCGGGGAACCATCGCCGAAGAGCGTGACCGCGTTCTCGCCAAGCTCCAGGGCGTCGAACATTTTTCTGATCACGTCGGGGATAACGTGCGCCGACTTGGGATCGAACTTGTCGTGCGGACCGTATAGATTAACCGGTAACAGATGTATGGCGTTGTAGCCGTATTCCTGTCGATAAGCCTGGCTTTGCACCAACAGCATTTTCTTCGCCAAGCCATAGGGCGCGTTGGTTTCTTCCGGGTAGCCCGCCCAAAGATCGTCTTCTTTGAAGGGGATCGGCGCGAATTTGGGATAACTGCAAACTGTCCCAATACCGACGAACTTGCCCACACGCGCGCGTCGCGCGCCCTCCAGCAACAGCGTACCCATCATGATGTTGTCATAAAAGAAGAGTCCGGGGTGCGCTCGATTGATGCCGATTCCGCCGGCGGTCGCCGCCAAATGAATGACCATGGTCGCCGCTGGATGATCGGCATACAGGCCTTCGACGCCACCCGCCTGGCGCAGGTCATATTGGGCGCTGCGTGGCACAAAGACGTCGCCAACCTTGTTCGCTCGAAGTTGGTCGACCACTTGCCGACCAAGGAAGCCGGCGCCGCCCGTCACAATCACGATTTGTTCACGCCAAAACGCCTTGCTCATGCCTCGACCTCTCAAAGAATTGGATAATAGAGCCCGGGAGACTACGCCAGTATATCACCTGAATACACCTTTTGATGGCCGTATGCTCAGACGATTCACCGTCGCTTTATCCTTCCTGTCTTGTTCTGCATACACTTTTGAGCCGAGCAATTGTAAGATGACGAGCATGACTCACTGCTAGAATTCTCAAGAAAGGCAATCCTTTGGAACGCACATTGATTATCGTTAAACCGGATGCGATGCAGCGCGGCTTGGCCGGCGAAATCGTCAAACGCTTCGAGCAGCGCGGCATGAAGATCATCGGCATGAAAATGCTGCAGCTCAGCAGAGATCTGGCAGAAAAGCACTACGATGTCCACCGTGAACGCCCGTTTTTCGGCAGCTTGGTCGATTATATTAGCTCGGCGCCCGTGTTGGTGCTGGCGCTGGAAGGCAGCGACGCCATCGGCGCCGCGCGCACGACCATCGGCGCGACCAAGCCGGCAGAAGCAGCGGCGGGCACGATCCGTGGCGACTACGCTTTGGAGATTGGTCGCAACCTGGTGCATGGCTCGGACAGCGTCGAGAACGGCATGATCGAGGTAGCGAACTTTTTCAGCGATGACGAGCTCTGCAGCGGCTGGTCGCGGGATACCGATAGTTGGGTGTTTGAGTAGATTTCGAGGTATTAGTCAATGGCGATTGAGCGTATGCCGATAACGCCTGAGGTCTTGACCTGGGCGCGTGAGCGGGCGGGTTATGAAGTCGACGAAATGCAAGAAGGCTATGCGCATTGGGAAAGCGGTCACAGCGCGCCAACCTATCTGGAGTTGGAGGCTTTGGCTGACCGCTTTGAAGTGCCCATCGCCGTATTCTTCTTTCCAGAGCCGCCCGAATCGTCAGAGCTCAATCCTGAATTCCACACACTGGGACCGGGTGTATTCCAAACCCTCTCGCCCAGAATGCGCTTTCTGATGGAAAAGACTGTTTATCGCAGTCGCAAGCTCCAGTCTCTGTATTCATTCGGCCACGCGCCGAAGCGGTTAATCGTCCATGACCTCAAAGCTTCGGTCGACGACAGCCCTGAAGCGCTGGCTCGGCAACTTCGAGACTATCTGGACATTTCCGTTGAAAAGCAGTTCGAGTGGAGCAGTCGTGGCAGATCGGCCGAGGAGTGGCGAGGCGCTCTGGCAGATGTAGGAGTCATGGTAACAGTTCTCGATTTTCGCCATGACGAATACCGGAGCTTTGCGCTATACGATCCGCGATTCCCATTGATTTGTGTTTGCCGTTCAGAAGACTTTTGGTCTGGCGGAGTGGTTACGACCTGTCATTCGTTGATTCACCTGCTGTTTCATACCGGTGGATTGGACAGTCGCGACGATGCCTTTCTGGAGGGACTGGACGCCGAAAGCAGGCAGATAGAAGTCCTCTGCAATCACTTATCCGCCGAAATCGTCGCGCCAAGAATCGAACTAGAGAGAAAACTGGTCAGCCGATTAGGATCAAGTGAATTAGCGGACATTACTTCCCAAATTGCGTACCTATTCGGTGTCACTGAAGAATGGATGAACAACAGACTCTTGGAGCTGAACATAGTTACGGAAAGTGAGCATGAAGAAACACTAATGAGCTGGGAGCGTCGGCCTGGAATGGGAGGAGGTGGTGTACCGCTCCCGCCGAACATGTCCCTGATTGAGCTCGGGGAATCGTTTGTAAGACTGGCATTTGACTGCTTCGACAGCGGCCGATTGGATGAAGACTCGTTGGCGGACCACCTCGAACTTGCCCCTCAATATTTCGACGATCTACGCGATTTGCTGGCCAGGTAGTTCAGATGCGGTATGTGTTCGACACGAATGTATTTTCGCAGATCTTCGGCAGTTACTATCCGTCAAGCTTTTCCGCGCTACGACAGGTACTGGAAGAATCAATACTTGAGGGACGAATCACATCAACGCGCGAGGTCTTGCGTGAACTGGAAAACTGTCGCCACCGCGAATTAAGACACTGGGCAAAGAAACGGGATTATGCGTTTCCTGCACCCACAGCAGATGAAGCAGAGATAGTACGGCAGATCTTCTCCATCCGGCACTTTCAAGCAAATATTGAACGCAAGAAACTGTTCTCTGTAAGGCCAAACGCAGACAGCTTCGTTTTTGCGCGGGCAAAGGCATTGGGCGCGACCGTAGTCACTTTGGAAAAATTCACTGGAAGCGGAGTGAAAATCCCCGACATTTGCAAACGGTTCGATGTCGACTGCATTTCACTCGAAGAGTTTATGATTAATGAGAAATGGGTATTTCACGACGCGCCAGCAGACGAATGCGACACGCCGCAAGCTGTCAATCTACCTGACGAACAGTCAAATATTCAAGCCCTGTCAGAAATAGCATCCTCCCCCACGCTGCTTCTCTTCCTAACGCTAGCTCTTTTCGGCATATTCGTCGCCCTGCTGATCGTCTTCCTGGCCGAGCGCAACCCTCCCGTATCCAGTCCCACATTCGAAGCAGCGCCGCCGCGCACGGTCACCAATTTCCGCGCGCCCGATTTTGAATTGCCACTGCTGGACGGCGTGACGCTGGTATCACCATCGGATTACGCCGGGCGGCCGCTATTCCTAAACTTTTGGGCGACCTGGTGCGCGCCCTGTGTCCGGGAGCTGCCGGCGCTGGAGGAGTTCGTCGCCACACACGCGGCTGAAGACAAGGGTCCGGCTTTGCTCACGATCAACCTGGGTGAAACCGCCGCCGAAATCACCGGCTTCTTGGCGGAGATCGGCGTGCGAAATATACCGGTAGCGATGGACATCAACCAGGTGGTCAAGCGCGACTACGGCGTACAGAATCTGCCGACGACCTTGGTGATCGACGGCAGCGGCATGGTCCGGCACACCAAGCTGGGCGAGATGAAATACGAAGAAATGGGACTCTACCTACAGCAGCTAGAGGATGAATCGTGATCGATTGGCGTGCGTCTGAAAACCACCCTGTTCCTCCCCGATCGAGACGCTGGGTGAAAGCCATCGATGGGAGCAACAAATGCGCGTTGAACTAAGCGACAAAGTAGCGCTCGTAACGGGATCGGCGCGCCGAATCGGGCGCGCCATCGCGCTGGAATTGGCAGAGCAGGGCGTCAACATAATGGTTCATTATCACCGCAGCGATCCTGCTCAAGTGCGGGATACCTTGCAAGAGATCAAATCGCTCGGCGTGGATGCCTTCGCGGTCGGCGCGGACCTCAGTCAAGCGCGGGGCGTCGAGCGGCTCTTCAGCGAGTTTCAGGAGCGATATGATCGCCTCGACATCGTGGTGAACAATGCAGCGGTTTTTCAACAACGACAGTTTCTTGACGTATCCCTGGAAGATTGGGATCTGACCATGGCGCTCAACTTGAGGGCGCCTTTTCTGATTACCCAGCGAGCAGCCCGCATCATGCAAGAGAATCCCGTACCGGGCGGGACGATCATCAATATCTGCGATGCCGGCGTTGACGGACCCTGGACCAAGTACCCGCACCATGGCATCAGCAAGTCCGCCCTGTGGATGCTAACCCAGGTCAGCGCGCTCTCGCTTGCCCCCTCCGTTCGTGTCAACGCGGTCGTGCCCGGACCGGTGCTGAAGACGGACAGGCCGGATCTAACGGACGATGTTTGGGCGAAGGTCGCTCAACGAATCCCGCTGAAGCGTACGGGCACGGCCGGCGATGTGGCACGGGCCGTCGTCTACCTGTGCCAGGAAGATCATTCCAGTGGCGCCCTGCTCCATCTCACTGGCGGCGAGCACCTGACCTGATCTAAAGCGCGCCGGACCGCACGCGACGAAATCCGGAGCCATATGCGGCATGACCCATGCCTATCACCACGAAGGCGTTGGGATCGGCGCTGCTGACTTCTTCCTTCAATTCCCGCACTTGTGAGCGACCAATGGTGACATAGAGCATCGTGCGTTCCGCGCCCGTGAACCCGCCCCGGATAGTCCAACTGGTGACGCCGCGCTGCAAATTGGCAAAGACCAGCGCGGCAATCTCGTCGGGCTTGTCGGTGATGATCATGGCAGTGCGGATCACGCTCGGTCCTTCCAATACATAATCGGTCGCCATGCCGGCAATGAAGAGCGCGATCGCTGCGTATAAAGCGCCTTCCCAGCCATAAACAAGCCCCGCCCCGATGATGACAACGGCATCGGTACACAAGAACGTGGTACTCATCGGGAAGCCAAATCGCCGTTGCAAGATAAGCGCCAGGGTCGACGTGCCGCCGAGCGTTGCGCCGGCGCGGAAGACTAGACCGACTCCCACGCCGCCAAGCAAGCCACCGAACAAGGCGTTAAGCATGCGGTCTCCACTGATGCCTTCACGCGGCACCAACGGGCCAAAAAAGTCAATCATCAGCGACAGTATCGCGATGATCACGACGGAGCGTAAGACGATGCGTGATCCGTTTGGCAACATCTTGTAGCCGAGGATCTGTATCGGAATGTTCAAGACAAAGATCGTCAGGCCAATAGGCGTATCGAACAACTCGTTGAGTAGTGTTGACGCGCCCGCGATGCCTGCCGGCGCGATATCCAGCGGTTGCAGGAAAACGATCAGGGATAGCGCGGCGGCAACGATGCCGAGGAAGATCAGGACATAGCGCCATACAAAATCGCGAAGTATTGCCAACATGGGTGGCCCTCCTAACCCAGAACGCGCGAACCGCGAAGGGAGTTTTTACCCTACTAACATTATACATCTGTGCTGTGTTCCGTAGGCCGATTGCGGGCGAATCCGATAGGAGCGCGACCTTTAGCTATGCTATACTGATGGCTCGAATTAATACCGCAATCTTGCACGAATTGGAGATGATCGCGTATGCCCTTAGTTGCACATTCATCGTTGCCCAGTTTTGATCGTCTAAAGCAGCGCGGACAAGAAGTGTTGACGCTGGACCGCGCCTTGACGCAGGATATCCGAGAATTACACGTCGGCTTGCTCAACATGATGCCGGACGCCGCGCTGGAAATTACCGAGCGGCAGTTCATGCGCCTGGTCGGAAACAGCAACCAGATCGCTCAGTTTTATGTGCACGTCTTTTCCGTGCCTGGTTTGGATCGCAGCCCGGAGACCGAAGCCTACATTGAACAGTATTATACGACCTTCGAGCAAGTCAAAAAGGATGGTCTGGACGCGCTGATTATCACCGGAGCCAATGTTGCCAATCCCAGCCTAGATCAAGAAAACTTTTGGCAACCCTTGACCGAAGTCATCGAATGGGCGCTCGTTAACGTCACCTCAACCATGTGTTCTTGCTTATCCACCCACGCCCTGATGAAGTATTTCTATCAGATCAAGCGCGTCAAACGAGATAACAAGAAATGGGGTGTTTACGAGCATCGCGTCACACAGCCGGCGCATCCGCTGCTGCGCGAGATCAATACCCGCTTCGACGTGCCGCATTCGCGCTGGAATTCCATCACCCGTGAGCAGATCGAAGGCGCCGGCCTGACCCTGCTTATCCAGAGCTTTGATGGCGAATTCCATATGGCGGTCAGCCCCGACCAACTGCGGATCGTCTATTTTCAGGGGCATCCCGAGTATGACATCAACAGCCTGCTGAAAGAGTATAAACGCGACCTTTTGCGTTACTTCGCCGGCAAGAATGACCAACCGCCCTACCCCGATAATTTTTTCCCGCTGGAAGCGCGCGACATCGCCGAACGCTACCTGCGACAAGCGCATCTGGCAATGGAACGGGGCGCTGAACTGCCGGAGTTCCCCGAGGACGACATTTTGCCCTATCTCGACAATACCTGGGGCGATACCGCCCGCGCGATCTTCAACAACTGGTTGGGCTCGGTTTACCAAGTAACCAACGTTACGCGCCACATTCCCTTTGACGAAAGCGTCGATCCCGACAATCCTCTGGGTATCTTGTGAACGGAACTGACATGCCATTGCTAAGCCCCGAAGACTACATCAAGTTTCCCAGCGCAGCGCCGGATCATCGTTATCGCTATGGATCGCATGGGCAGCAATTCGGTGATCTGTACCTGCCCTCCTCAACGTCGCCGCATTCGGTCATCGTTCTGGTCCATGGTGGCGGCTATCGGGAAATGTATGACCTGAAGCCGATGGGTCCGGTGGCGCGAGCCTTGGCGGAGGATGGCTTTGCCGTATGGAATATCGAGTATCGCCGGGCTGGCAATGGCGGCGATTTTCCGCAGATGTTTCTGGATGTGGGCAAAGCTGCCGACCACTTGAGACAGCTTGCTGAAGCACACGGACTAAATCTTGATTCGGTCATTAGCGTTGGACATTCGGCCGGCGGTCATCTGGCCTTATGGCTGGCAGGCCGTCACAAGCTGTCATCTGCTACCCCGCTTTTCATTGCCAATAGCCTGCCCATCGCAGGCGTAGTCGCTTTGGCAGCGGTGTCCGATCTGCACTACGCGATCGAGCAAGCGCTCTGCAGCGACGCCTTGCCCATCGTCATGGGAGGCGCTCCGACTGATGCCTTGTCGAACTACCAAGCGGGTTCGCCGAGCGAGTTGCTGCCTTTAGAAGTACCGCAGGCGCATATTGTCGGGACAGAAGATGCCCAAATCATGGATAACGTCAAGCGCTACCTGGCGGCAGCGGAATCAGCCGGCGATAAAGCGCAATTGATCGAAGTGCCGCGGGTCGGACACTTCGAAATCGTCGCAACCGGCACGCCAGCATTCCGATTGGTGCGCAGGACGATTGGCAACTTGCACGCAACGATCCAAGCTGGCTGAGACGGACACTGTTGATTGACTTGCCGACCAAGCGACAAATCCTGAAATACAAAACGAGAGGTAGCTCATGATCAAGCGACTGGCTCACGTCTGTATCGGCGCGGCCGACCTGGAGCGAACCGAGCAGTTCTATGTCGATCTGCTCGGCATGGAAATAGTATTTGAATTCCTGCGCGGCGGTGAGCGCATCGGGTTCTATCTGCGCGCTGGCGAGGCGATATTTCTGGAAGTTTTCGCCGACAACGAAAGCCCGAGCGCAGGTCGTCCCCTATTGAAACATATTTGCTTGGAGGTTGAAGACATCGACGCTGTTGTTGGCCAGTTGACCGCGCAGGGCGTCGACGTGTCCACAAAAAAGTACGGCGCCGACAATGCCTGGCAGGCCTGGATTACCGATCCCAGCGGCGTGCGCATTGAACTCATGCAATACACCGAAGGCAGCACTCAATTCACCGGCGAAACGGTCACCCTGGATTAAGAGCCGTTTGACCCCGGAATCACCGTGCTGTCATTCCACGATCAGCCATCCGTTATCGAGCAGCGGGACGGTGCCGGAGACCAAACCCGAAACCCTTGCCTGTAGTCTGCATCCAATTGCTAGAGCAGCTTCGACATCCGCCCAGGTTATTGTCCAAAAGGGTACTTTTAGGCGGCGAAATATCTTCCAGGACTCCCCGTCTCGTCCTTTGTAGGTAAGATAGGCGAAACGCTTGACACGTGTGCCGTGTGCAAATGCACCAGTTAAATTGCAGGTGCCATCGCTGTGCCGTTGTACCACAAGCTCAAAGTCAAACACGAGTTCATCTTCAGAAAGAGGACGTCCCAATTGCAGTTCCTGATTCTTGTCCTGCAAACCGAACTCGAGCAAATCGAAATCGAGGCAAACTCTTATAGGGTCCACGCAGATTATTCGCATGGGGATCGGTTGTTTCGTCACGACTCGGCATCTTCCGCTTTGTTCATTTCTGCTAGAAGGACGACATCGATTTCATCGTCGCCGGTGGGCAGCCACTCGTCTTTGAACGGCGACCCCGCATCCACTAGCAACGTCACGCAGGCGACATGATCTCCGCCAGCGCGCCAGGTATGCTGTTTGCCGTACATACAGGTCGTGAGCGGTGTGCCACCGTAGCCGTTGAGCCATTCCAGTGGCGGATCGCTGTCGGCTTCGAGCAGGAGGGCAATCACCTCGTGGAAACCGTGGAATGCCGCCCAGTGCAAAGGCGTCATCGCGTCGTCGTCGCGGATATGAAGATCGAATCCCAGCGATGCCATCAAATTGACGACTTTAGCATTGCCCGTCCCGGCAGCGTGCAGCAACTGCCGCTGATCGAATTCCTGCAACTGCGGCAAGATCTCGGGATTTTCCCGAACAACGCGCCGCGCAGCGTCGGCGTTGCCATGCGCGCAATGCGCCAGCAATTGCACGTCCAGCGGGCTCCGCTCCATTAAGTAGTCAAAGATCTGGTCGTACGTGTACTCCAGCGCAACTTGATGCGGAGACATTCCAGCGCCGGAGAAAGCGTAAACATATTGGTGTGAGCCATCGGCCGTCGGCGTCAATTCGTAGCCCTCGTGGTTAACTCGCGCGCGAATCGCATGGGGATGCCGCTCCAGCGCGGCTCCAACCAGGTCAAGTTCGCCAAGCACAACGGCAGCGAAAATATCAACGACCGCGCCGCGTTTGATCAATTCTCGGGCGGCATCGGGTTTGTATTCGCCGATTTTCCACTGCAAGGGCGTGCTCTGATGATCGAGATCGCGTGATTCCAGATCGGCGCCACACTCCAATAGCCAATCCATGACCGCCGGATCATTGGCATAATGCAGGGGCGTCTTGCCATCACCGCCACGCTTGTTAACGATCGACGGATCTTTTTGAAACGCCGCCTCTAGCCAATCGAGCCAACCCTGCTCGGCCGCCGCATGGACGGTCACGACCGCGCCACGTTCGATCAGCGCTCGAGCAAGATCCGCCGGCGCCACTTCCAGCACATGGAAATCACCTGCCCACCATTGCGATCTAGCGTTGATATCAGCGCCGTGTTTGAGCAGCACGTCGACCACAGCGAGGTCACTTTTGGCGATGATCACAGCGGTCGATCCGAAATCGAAATGTGGATCGTCAAGCGTCTCGCGCAGTTCGGGATGAGCCTGCAGCAAGGTATCGAGCCCGGCGGCGTCGCGCGAGTAAACCAACTGCTTGAATCGTTCCAGGGCATCTCCGTAGTCGGCCTTCTTCAGCTTGATCGCCAGCCGCAGTTCGCCCCAGCTCTTCATGCCATATTCGCGCGCGATGACGGTCTGCGCGTCGCTGAGCGAGAGCGAGAACGCGGGTAGTTCGTCGTGTTTGAGGTGTTGGACTTGCGGCAGATGTTGACGAACACGGTCAATGGCTATAGGTTGCGCGGACTGGAAAGATTCAAGAAGTGCGGCTGCTTGCACTTCTTCGTAAACCAAATCGGGATTTTCCGCTAATGTTCTTGGCATAGGAATTTCTGTAAGTACATCTCTTGACTTTTGCGATCTAGCCGATGCGTCTCACAATTCGTCATCCACAGGGACGATCTTCTGCAACTCTTCAACGAGAGGGGGTAACTCATCCTGTATCGCTACCCACAGTATGTCCAGATTAATATCAAAGTAGGCATGCGCGAGTCGATGTCGCATGCTCTTGATTTCCGCCCAAGCGATTTGAGGATGCTTCGCCTGAAAATCGTCTGTGATGTTATTGGCGGCTTCACCAATGATCTCCACCGCCCGTGCCAAAGCAAATTGCCGCAAATGGTCTCGTTCAAATACTGTGCGTGTTAAGCCCGCTGAAAATTCAAAAGCTTTTTGCGCCGCATCCAGCATATGCAACAAACGAACGCGATCATTGGCGCTACTCTTTTTCATAGATCAGCCAAGCGTTGTTGACAACTTCCTGGCGAAAATAGCGGCTAAGATCTTGAGGAGTACGCAAATCAACGTGGCGTCCAATTATTTGGCTTAGTTCAATCTGCTGGCCAGACATCGCAAGTAAGCCAATTCGAGCGCCGGGTACATATTCTACCAATAGATCAATATCGCTCTCTGCTGTGCTATCGCCGCGCATCGCGGAGCCAAACAGCGAAAGCCGTAATATCGGTTGCTGCGAACAATAATCACGGATATCTTCAAGTGGCAGGCCGATTGACATTACCTCATTCACGCGCTTGTCCTCCCATAATCCTATTCTAGTAAAGGCCTAAACCAAACACAACACTCGCCGCAGCACATCGCCATCGACGTTGCCGCCGCTGACCACAACCGCTGTCACACGCCCGTCGCGCGGTACGAAATCGTGCAGCAAAGCCGCCACGCCGACGGCCCCACCCCCTTCAACCACCCAGCCTTGTGTCTCGATCATATAGCGCATGGCATCGGCAATTTGCTGCTCGGAAACCAACACCATATCATCGACATGTCGCTTCGAGATAGGCAGCGTGATTGAACCAGCCTCGATCTCGCCGGAGAGCGCCTCGGCGAGCGTCTCCCAAACTTGCGGCTTGCCACTCCCATAAAAGACGTTATACATTGCCGGCGCCGATTCCGCGTTTACACCGATAACCTCAATATCCGGCTTCAATCCCTTGACCGCTGTGGCGACGCCCGCGATCAATCCACCACCGCTCACCGGTACGATCACCCGCTCGACATCCGGTATCTGTTCCAAAATCTCGACGCCGATTGTTCCGGCGCCAGCGACCACCCGGCGGTCGTTATAAGGCGAAACCCAGGTACCACCCACGGAAACGCGGCGCAATGCTTCGGCTTCCGCTTCGTCGTAGGTGTCGCCGAAGAGTATCGCCTTGGCGCCATAGCGACGTACGTTGTCCACTTTTTTATTGGGTGTATTCAACGGCATCAAGATCTGTGCCGAGGCGCCAGTCAGATTGGCGGCAAATGCGACCGCCCCGGCATGATTGCCCGACGATGCCGCGATGATGCCCTTTCTGCGCGCGGCTTCGTCCAGGGACAGGATGGCGTTTAGCGCGCCACGAATCTTGAAGGAATGCGTTTTGTTGGCATTTTCCAGCTTGAGCCAGGTGTCTTCGCCCAGCTTCGGCGCGGCTTCCAGCGGCGTCGGCTGCAGATGCTCGCGCAGGCGCTGCCCGGCGCGGATGATATCTCCAAGCGTGACCGGTTCAGCCATGGCTCACAAGCCGATTTGGCGCAGGTAATTGCGGTTGCGCGTCGCCGATTCCAGCGGTGTGCCCAAGCCGGGCAATACGTCTTGCTCAACCACGATCCAGCCCTGGTAACTGATCTCGTCCAGCTTGTGCAAGACACCCGGAAAGTCGACATCGCCTTTGCCTAGTTCGGGGAAAATACCTTGCCCAACCGAAGCCGGACCGTCCCAGCCGAATTGACGCGACTTCGCGGCAACCCCCGGATCATGATCCTTGAAATGCACCAGCCAGATCCGATCGGCGAATGCTTCAATGTCGGCCAGAGGATCGCCGCCGCCAAAAGCCCAGTGCCCGGTATCGAAGACCAGACCAAGCGTCTCGCTATTGGTCATTTCCATCAGGCGCGCGGTTTCTGCCGGCGTTTCCACCCAGGTGCCAATATGATGATGAAATACAGTACGCAATCCTGTTTCGTCCATCACGCGCTGCGCCACGGTATCGGCGCCCCGGGCGAATACTTGCCAGCCCGCCTCGTCCAGGCCCATTTCCGCTGTGATGCGACCGGCATTCAGGGACCGGACGGGATCGGCATAGGGGTCGTTCCCGAGGACAATTTTGCAGTCACTTCCGCCAACCGCCGCCAGCAGCTTGGCCGTGCGTACGCAGTCCTCGGCGCTCTCTTGATGACGATCGCCATCGTGCAAGTAAACGCTCACCCATGACGCAAGCAGCGCCAAGCTGCGACGCTGCAACTCGTCCCTTAACTGCGCCGGGTCAGTGGGCATAAAGCCCCAGTCGCCAAGTTCGGTGCCAGCGTAGCCGCTGGCTTCGATTTCATTGAGCACGCGTACAAAGTCGTATCTCTCGCCTTCAATGTTTTCGATTACACCCCAGGAACAGGGCGCGTTTGCCACCGCTAACATCTTTTCCTCCAAAAAATTGCCTCGAAAACTTTTTTCAATCTTCCAGCCGTTTGCTATCGTAAATAATACACACGCCGGCGCCGCGACTTGGTCAAGAGCGAGACGCCAATCAGCGCTTGAGTATAACAGCTTTTGGGCTACAATACTCCGTCTGTGCATTAATTCACAATGCGACCACGTCCCGGGAGTCGGATTCAGGAAGGCGACCAACGACATGAGCCAATTTGATCACAAGCGCTTGTTTCTACCCGGTCCCGTCGAGGTGCGCGAGGAAATTCTGCATGCCCAAACACAGTGGATGATCGGGCATCGAACACCCGAGTTCGCGGACTTGTTTGCTCGCCTGCAAAGAAAGCTGCGTCAGGCGTTTTTCACCAAAAGCCGCGTCTATATTAGCGGATCATCGGGCAGCGGCTTGTGGGAAGGCGCTTGTCGCAATGGAATCCGCGATGACCGGAAAGTTCTGCACTTGACCGGTGGCGCCTTCAGCGAACGCTGGGCGCGGATCAGCGAAGCCAACGGAAAGACTGTTGATTGCATCGACCTGCCATGGGGTCAAGCGCATACGCCAGAGATGGTCGCCGAAGCGCTTGCCAAAGAGAGCTACGATGCCGTGTGCGTCGTGCACAACGAAACCAGCACCGGCGTCACAAATCCCATTCAAGCAATCGGGGAAGTCATCAAACAGCATCCCGATACCTTGTATTTCGTCGATACCGTTAGCGGCTTCCTGGGAATGGAACTGCGCGTGGACGATTGGGGCATCGATATCGCGCTGACCTCGAGCCAGAAAGCCTTCGCTCTGCCGCCGGGGATCGCCTTTGCGGCGGTCAGTGATCGCTTGCTGGAGCGCGCCAAGAGCGTTCCACATCGCGGCTACTATTTCGATTTCCTGACACTGGAAACGTCCTTGCTGAAGAACAATACTCCTTCGACACCGCCGGTCGCGCTGATGTTCGCCGCGGACACGCAAATGGATCAGATTCTAGCGGAAGGTGTCGAGGCGCGCTGGCAACGCCATCAAGAGTTGCGCGATGCCACCCATCGTTGGGCGCTCGAGCGTGGTTTTGGTCTGTTCGCCCAGGACGGCTATCGCAGCAATACCGTTACCACCGTAGAAAACTTATTGGGTATCGACGTCGACGCCATGGATCTTTTCATGCAGAACGAAGTTGGCTTTGCCATGGACCAGGGTTATGGCAAAATCAAGGGGTCAACCTTTCGTCTGCCTCATATGGGCGACGTGACGATGGACATGCTACGAGAAGTCCTGGACGGCATCGACGCTTTCATGGCACTTGATTAAGCGGAGCGCCGCAAGCATGAACTTCCACGTATTGGTACCCGATCACGTCGATCAAGAGGCAATCGATATCCTGCGCAATTGTGACCGGGTTCGCGTCTCTGCGCCGGGCAAGCTGGAACGCCCCGCCCTGCTCGAAGCGATAAACGATGCGCACGCCATCATCATCCGCAGCGGCGTAACGGCCGACGCCGAGCTACTGGAAAACGCATCGCAACTTAAAGCGATTGCGCGCGCCGGCGTCGGCGTCGACAATGTCGATCTCGCGGCGGCCACCTCGAAGGGGATCGTAGTCATGAATACGCCCGGCGGCAATACCATCTCGACGGCCGAGCACACCTTTGGCTTGATGATCGCCTTGTCACGGCACATAGCGCAGGGCCATCAGTCGCTGCTGGAAGGGCGCTGGGATCGCAAGTCTTACACCGGTGTCGAGCTCAAGGGCAAGATCCTGGGCATCATCGGGCTGGGACGAATCGGGCAGGCAATCGCCACCCGCGCGCAGGCTTTCGAGATGAATGTCATCGCGCACGATCCTTATCTGCCGCCACAGGTCGCCGCGGACATCAAGGTGCCGCTGCTTGATCTTGCTGAGGTCTTCGCGACGTCGGACTTCCTGACACTGCACGCGCTCGTGACCGACGAGTCACGCGGCATGATCAATGCCGATTCAATCGCCACAATGAAAGACGGCGTTCGCATCATCAACGCGGCGCGTGGCGCGCTGATCAACTCCGCAGATCTGGCCGCGGCGCTAGCGAGCGGCAAGGTCGCCGGAGCCGCGCTCGATGTTTTTGAAGTTGAGCCGCCGCCGGTCGGTCATCCCTTGATCGGCATGCCAAAGGTGATCCACACGCCGCATTTGGCAGCCAGCACCTCCGACGCGCAGGTGACCGTCGCCATCGAAGCAGCCCAGTTGATACTGGATTTTCTGCTCGATGGCAAAACAGCAAATGTCTGCAATCCGGGTGTTCTGAGTCAAAGCTAGCGTTTCGCCAACCAGCGAGTGATCCGGTGGATCGTCCCTTCCAAGTTATGATGGTGTTACTGTTTTAAGGCCGCGCGGGACTCCCGTCTGGCAGGCGCGTTTGCGTCCAGTCCTCGATGATGTCCGCGCAGGGATACTCGGCCGCAAGTTCTTCGTCGATGTCGATTCCGAGCCCGGGCTTGTCATTCGCATATAAGTATCCGTCTTCGACCACGGGCAATCCCGGGAAAATCTCGTACTCCAAGTCCGTGGGACGGTACCATTCCTGAATGCCGAAATTGGGATGCCACAGATCGAGCTGCAAGTTGGCCGCGTGACCAACGGGCGAGGTATCGCTCGGTCCATGCCAAGCGGTCCGGACGCCATACATATCAGCGAAGATCGCCACATTGCGCGCTGGCGTGATGCCACCCATCTGGCTGATATGCATGCGAATGAAGTCGATCAAGCGCTCTTGAATCAGCAACTGCCATTCATGCGGATTGTTGAATAATTCTCCCATAGCCAGCGGCGTGGCGCATTGCGCGCGTATCATCCGGAACCAGTGGATGTCTTCCGGCGCCAGGGCGTCTTCCAGGAAGAATAGCTTGAACGGCTCGACATCTTTGGCGAATTGCACGGCCTGTATCGGCGTCAAGCGCTCATGAATATCATGCAGCAGCTCAACTTCGTTGCCGACCTGCGCGCGCACATATTCGATCATATCGAGCGTCCGACGGGCATAGTCGCGCGGATCAAAGTAGGCGCCGGGCGGCGCGCCTTTCGGCTTGATCATGGAGCTGACCGTGCCGCCATAGCCGCCCATCTGTACGCGAATGTATCGAAAGCCCTGCTCCATGTAAGCGCGTGCATTCTCAGCGACTTCTTCTTTTGAGCTGCCATCGGCATGCACATAAACATGAGCCGCCTCGCGCGATTTGCCACCCAGCAGGTCGTAGACCGGCATGCCGGCACGCTTGCCCTTGATATCCCAAAGCGCCTGGTCGACGCCGGATATCGCATTGTTCAGCACCGGTCCGTTACGCCAATAGCCGTGCACCATCGACATGTTCCAGATTTCTTCGATGCGATCGACATCACGACCGAGCAAGAAGGGTTTCAGATGGCGTTCAATAGCCGCCGCCACGGCGAAGATGCGCTGCGTGAAGGTGGCGCAACCGAGACCATATAGCCCGGGCTCGGAAGTCGTGACCTTGACAATCGCCAGCCGCGATTTGCCCGGTTGGGTCAAGATGACTTTGACATCTGCAATCGTTACAGGTTTTGGCATCGTTCGCTCCAGACACTTCGCTTTACATGTCCCGACCGACAACCCTTACAATACGCGGCATGTATTAGTTAGCTTGCCAATGCCGTCGATTTCGACGCTGACTATGTTGCCCTCGCCAAGAAACTGCGGCGGCTTCATGGCTTTGCCGACGCCGGCAGGCGTACCGGTCAGGATCATGTCGCCCGGATTCAGCGTAAAAGCGCGCGACAGGAACTCGATCAAAACGCGCACGTTGAAGATCATGTTCGCCGTCGAGCCATTCTGCTTCTCGATACCGTCCACCTTTGTCACGATGGCCAGGTCTTGCGGATCGGTGATCTCATCCGCTGTGACGATACATGGGCCGATCGGGCAAAAGGTGTCCAGGCCTTTGGCGCGCGCCCACTGCTTATCGCGGGTTTGCAGATCACGCGCCGAGACATCGTTGGCAACGGTGTAACCAAACACACAGTCAAGCGCATCCTCGCGTGAAACACGGCGCGCAGTCTTGCCGATGATCACCGCCAGCTCGCCTTCCCAATCTACTTGCGAAGTCAGTTCGCTCTCCCATTCAATCACGTCGCCATCGCCGATGACAGCGCTCGGCATGACCGCGAAGACCAGCGGCTCGGAGGGAACTTCGTTATTCATTTCGCGCGCGTGCTCCACATAATTGCGCCCGATCGCCAGGATCTTGCCCGGTCGCAGCGGTGGCAAGATCTTTACCTGGGACAAGGCATCATAGTCGCCGGCTGAGGTCGCGCGGCTGCCACTCTCAATCAAAGACAGCATATTCGGCACATCGACGCGCCGTATGCGTTCTCCCTCAAGGATGCCGACCCGGTCCTCACCGTTCGCGCTGTAGCTTAGCAGTTTCATTGGCTCTCCTATTACCATCCGTATGAATTCCGGCAAGTCTAACAAAGCCAGTGCCATTCGACTAGCTAAGGCTGATTTCGCAGCCGCAAGCGTCCCCAGACGCGTATAATCTGATAGAATAACGGCGTACGATACTTGTACGCGATTTTGGGGGGCAATTTTGACTGCGATCAGACTCGCCTGTACGCTGGTGCTGGTCTTGAGCGTCGTCTCGGCTTGCAGCGATACAGGCAATTCATCCACAGACGCCTTGTCCGCGCAGCGCCTCTTGCCCAACCTGGTCGACTATGCCGCTACCGATGTCGATACCACTATCGACGGCGCCTTCGCCGCGGTGGGTGGCGCCGCTTTGGTGGGCGGGCAGTTCGGCATCACTGCCTTTGTCGCCAAGGCGGAACAAATCTTGCAATGCTTCCAGGATCGCGGCGCTATCGCCGCCAAGTTCTACTCTCAGACCAGTCCCGGTACCACGATACCGCAAGTGGGCGCCGTTCTGGTCATCAACCAGTCACGCATCAATCAAGAGATGATTAACTGCGCGCTGGGCGGGCAGGAAGACACCGCATCAGCGCAAAACCTGAACATTGAGCCCTGCGCCAGCGCCGGAACGATCACCTACGAAGGCGATATCGTCAGCTATATCTATGCCGGTTCGCATCCCGATGTTTGCGCCTTGTACCAATTGCACTTCGACAACCTGGCGAATCAGCCGAGCAACGAAACCGATGAGCCGGAAAGCTAGAATCAATAACAGTCGGGCTGGGCTCCGCTTGTCATAGAACTGAACATAATTTCATGAACGTGAATACGAACTTGTAGCGTTACTGACCGGGGGCAATGATGGGTGAATTTAACGGCTTGGGACTACATCTTGGCAATCTGTCGCGTTTGTCATCAGCAAAGTCGCGCTCAATCAGCGCTGAGAACTTCGACGGCGCCAAAGGCAAAGGCGGCATGGCCACCGAAGGCACCGGCAGCATGGCTTCCCGCGACCTCGGTCACGGTTGGAAAGTCTCGCCATCGGTGCGCATCAAAGCCGGCGAAACTTTCACCGTCGCCGACATCGACGGTCCGGGCGCGATCCAGCAGATCTGGATGACGCCCACCGGCAACTGGCGCTATTCGATCATGCGAATCTATTGGGACGGGAATGAATCTCCCTCGGTTGAATGCCCGGTCGGCGACTTTTTCGCGCTTGGCTGGGGTGAGTACGCACAGGTGACTTCGCTGCCGATTTGTGTCAATCCCGGCAGCGCCTTCAATTCTTATTGGGAGATGCCCTTTCGCAAGCATTGCCTCATTACCATGAGCAATATCGCCGAAGAGGACATGACGCTCTATTATCAGGTCAACTACACCTTGACTGATGTGCCCGATGACGCGGCCTATTTTCACGCGCAGTTCCGCCGCACCAATCCCGTGCCCTGCAAAGACGTGTATACCATCGTCGATAGCGTCCGCGGGCGCGGGCATTTCGTTGGCACTTATGTGGCCTGGGGCTCCAACAACAACGGGTGGTGGGGCGAGGGCGAAGTGAAGTTTTACCTCGACGGCGACGAATATCCTACGATTTGTGGCACCGGCACTGAAGACTACTTTTGCGGCTCCTATAACTTCGATCCCAGCCCGCGCCACGACCAGGGGTACGTCGCCTACACAACGCCCTACGCCGGATTCCATCAGGTGATCCGACCAAACGCCGATTACAAGTCGCAACTAAGAATGGGCATGTATCGTTGGCATATCATGGATCCGATCCGTTTCGAGAAAGACTTGCGCATCACCATGCAAGCGCTGGGATGGGGTTACAACAAGCGTTACCTGCCGCTACAAGACGACATCGCCTCGGTCGCTTATTGGTACCAGACCTTGCCGCATGTGCCCTTCCCGCCCTTGCCCGAGCGCGACAAGCTGATGGTGATCTAATCCTCAGCGAGTTTGAGCCAATTCGTCGTAGAGTCGCTCATAACTTGCAGCCGTCTGTTCCCAGGTGTATTCGGATTCGACCAGTTCCCGTCCGCGAACTGACAGGCGTTGACGCAGACCCTCATCGCGCAATACCTCAAGCGCAGCCACGGCTATGTCCTTCGCTTCGGCGATGATTGCGGACCGACCATGTTCAACCTTGATGCCGTCAACGCTCAGCGGCGTCGCCACCACAGGAATGCCCATCGCCAGCGCTTCCAACACTTTGTTCTTCAGTCCGGCGCCCATGCGCAAGGGGCAGATGAAAGCCGTCGCTCGCGCCAGATAAGGTTGCACATCGGGAACGCGTCCCGTTACATTGATCCGGCTATCAGCCAGGTTAAGCATCCAATCGGGCGGATTGTTACCAACCAGTTGCAGTTGCGTTTGCGGCATTTGCTGCCAGATCGCTGGCATGATTTTCCCTATCAGCAGTCGCGCCGCGTCCTGATTGGGTCGATATTCGAAGTTGCCAACGAAAAGCAAGGTTTCGCTATCGCGACCCGCGCCCCGCAGCGGAAAACGGCCAAGTTCGATGCCGTTGGGAATAAGGTCTACCGCGAGCTCGGGTTGCAGCGACCGCAGCGTCTCCCGGTCTTTTTCGGCGATCACCACCGTCCGGCCGTAGGGAGTAAACATGAATCGTTCCAAGCGGCGAACGACCGGCAAGCGCAGCCTTGCGCTGACCTGGCCTTGCCGCGCGGCACTCTCCAAATAGAGCGCGTGCGATTCATACGGTGTAATCAGGTTGGGCATATCAGCGAAAAGTGGATGGAATTCGTAGACGCTGACCGAGCCAAAACAATGCGCCACATCGTAATCGTAACGCTGCAAATGTCGCTCGATCTGGCGCCAAAGTTCGGGACTGAAGCTCATGTCAGCGTTCTTGGCAAAGCGCACTGATGGATTTAGCAAGCGCCGCAGGTAGGCTTCGGCGCTCCGACGAGTTTCCCGTATCAACTCGATGTGCCGGAAGAAATCGCGATATTCTTCGATCTCTTGGGGATCATCTTCGCGGTCGTATAGCGCTAACAGGTCGATGGTATGGCCGCGCCCGGCTAGCTCCCGCGCCAAATGCCAGATGATCAGGCGGTCGCCAAAATGCAGCGGATATGGCGGGCAGCGCGAAATAAACAGAATCGTCTTCATAAGCCAGATGTCGAACCGTGCATGGAACCCTTATCCTACCAATCGGGCCCGTCCAATGTAAGCCTGCGCCATTCGTGGGCAAAGAAAAAACTCATCGCGAGGATGAGTTTGAAGGTGCCGAGACCCAGACTTGAACTGGGGACACCCGCATTTTCAGTGCGACGCTCTACCAACTGAGCTATCTCGGCATCTCATCGTGAAATGAGAAGCCAGAGTGTAGTGGTCTGGGCAATCGATGTCAAGGACAAAGTGACGATCGAGGATTGAAGCGAGGATACATCTACCGCTTTCCGATGTGGGCTGTCCGCAGCCAGGACCGGATCAACGCGCCGGCCTCGTCTGGCGCGGACTGGGGGAAGAGGTGGCCCTGCCCTGCGATCACACATATAGTCGCCGAAGGCACAAGATGCTGTACAGCCTCTTGATCCGATTGCTCGAAGGTATCACTCGTCTCGCCGCGGATCATCAAAACTGGAAGCGTACCCTCCAGCTTGGGCAAATCCTCCCAGACTCGTTGATAAACCGTAGAATAATAATAGACTTCCCATTCAACGGACCAGGCCAGCTCGTAGCCCGCGTTATTCGAGCGATCCCGAAAGCCATGGTCGACATAAAGGCGTAACGCTTCGTCCGGCCAATCGGCGAAATGGGGCCGGTTACGAAACCGCGCGAAGGCCAGGTCCCTGCTCTCGAAGACACGCCGACGGCGCAACGCACCCTTAACCAGCGGCGTCTGATCAAGCGCGTCCTTTTCGGTCGCCTTTTTCAGCCAATCCAGCCGATCCTGCGGCAGAATCGTTGGATCAAGCAAGACTAGCGCATTGAAGCGATCCGGCTCTTTGATGGCTGCCAGCAGCGATGCGATGCCACCAAACGAATGTCCGATCAAGACGATCTCGCCCATACCCCATTTGTCAAAAGCGCGGAGCAGGTCGTCCGCCAGATCATGCCATTCGCGCAATTCCTGTGGCGGTGTTTGATCTCCCCAGAGAGCGCGCGGCGGGAAACATACCGCGCGATAACCATCGATCAAAGAACGCAGCATGGGCAGGTAGGTCTGCGGTGGAAAGCTATTGGCGGGCGCGATGTGTATAAGCGGTGCGTCCGCGGGTCCGCCCAGTTCGAGCAGAGTCTGTGGCACGATTTAGACCTTTGTAAGCGTCAATTTGTACGCTACATTTTGACTTGCTCAATTGGGCTGAAGGGGAGACCAAACATGATTGATCGCTCCATATTGTTTGCGGTCGGCGCCTCGCTTGTCGCGCTCGTCGTGGTGCTGGAATTGGTGAGGCGGCGGCACCTGCGCGAGGAATATTCGCTCTTGTGGCTGGCAACAGCCATCGTCATGCTGGTTGTCGGCGTCTGGCGCGATCTCTTGCACAGCCTGGCGGACCTGGTCAATATCGAGTACCCGCCAAACCTGCTCTTCCTGCTGGCGGCATTGTTTCTGCTTTTCATCCAACTTTACTTCTCGACCGTCATCACCAAGCTGACGCAGGAGAATAAAGAAATCGCGCAACAGCTTGCGCTATTGCGATACGAAGTCGAGCATATACGCCGGGAGCATGTTGATGGCGACAACGACGAGGCCGACTAAGACGAAAACATAGATGACCAGTTCCGGCAAGTGCAAGCGCAAGGGATTTGAATCCGAACGCGCGACTTCCGTCAGGCTGCGCGGCGGTACCATTGGACGGCTCAAGCGTGGCGCGATCCGCCAGGCGAGCAAGAATCCACCGATGACGCCGCCGATATGTCCCCAATTGTCAATACGCGCCCCGGGGAAAAAGCCGATAATGAGGTTCATGCCAATCAAAAAGAGCATGTGTCTCAAGCGCCCTCTGACATCGGCATAAATTCCACGGTGCTGATACAGATGAACCGCCTCTGCCGCGAATATCGCGAAGACCGCGCCCGATGCCCCGACAGATGGCGACATCGCATTGCCTAGAGCCAGGCTCAGCACGGATCCCGTCAAACCACCCAGGAAATAGATCAACAGAAAGCGCAGCCGGCCAAATACCGGTTCAACAGTGTTGCCAACGATGAATAAGGCGTACATGTTAAAGAGCACGTGGGCGAGACCGCCGTGCAAGAACATGGCAGTGAACAGGCGGTAAACCTGCCCTTCGTGCACGACGAGCGGCGAATACAAGGCGCCATGTACAAAGAATTCGCGTTCGATTTCGCTGGATATCATCATGGCCGCGAAGATCACAACATTGATCGCAACCAATAACAGCGTCAGCTTCGGCTGATCTTCCGGCGGGCGGCGGGAGCGCTTTGCTCCAGCCTGTGCCGCGGAAATCTGCAGGCGCTCTTGCCCTTTGGGCTTTTCGTAAAGTGGATGCTCGTTATCTGAAGGTGCGGTCATAATATGATCTCACTGTCCGTTGAACGACCCTATGATATGCCAAAAGCGTCAATTGTATATTGGAATTCCAGCCTATACGTTCGACCATGCGCTCCGCTATTGGCATAACATTGTGATAAACATGAAAAAACTGCAACATTTTGTGATAAGCTTATTCTATATTCACCCCTTTGACCATATAATGATGTAGGCGCTTCAATAGAAACAGGATATGCAGGCAAATGATCGAGAACAGAATTGCGGACATGATGATCGTCCCGGACCGGACTTACTGCGAGATGCACGAAGAGGGCGACGCCTGCGACGTGATCGTGCAAATGGAAGATGGCGCCATGTATACGGCGCTGTTCGCCACCATATCGTATGTCCACCGCCAAATGGATTTGACCTTGCATGTAACCGAGTCCATTCCGGAAACGCCACCCGTCCGCTACGCCGTGGTTGATACGCCGCATATCATTGTCGACGAATTGGAACGCTCCATTATTGAGGACACAATCGATAACTTGGTGGCGCAAGACGTCTTCGAGAGTCTTTTCACACGCGTCACCAGAGATGACGATGCCGACAACCAGCGAACTAGCAGCGACGGTGAGCGCGCAACGCAAGAAATAGCGGCCGCCGTCATCGAAGAGGTATTAGTGGTCATCGGCGACTAGACAGTCGCTCGCTGTTAGTCCGCTACCCCTTCGTCTGGGACCGGCCTGCCCGTTTGGGTTTTCCACTTTCTCCGCTATAATCTGCCGCGACTTACCGTCAAACGCGCGCTGACAGGCTCTTGTTGCCAGGTCGTTTGGCAAAAGGAGCGCATCCATATCCAAGCCGCAACCAGTTGCAAAAGACCGAGGAACATCCATGTCCGACGAACGTTATGAAGACAGCCAACTATACAAGATTCGCCATTCGACCGCCCATGTCATGGCAGAGGCAATGCTGGAGCGTTTTCCCGAAGCCAAGATCGCCATCGGTCCGCCTATCGAAGATGGCTTCTATTACGATTTCGATCTGCCGACTGCCATCAACGATGAAGACATCAAATGGGTCGAAAAACGCACAAAAAAAATCCTCTCGCAGCGTCACGAATTCACCTTGCGCGAGGTCACGCCGGAGGAAGCGCGCCAGATCTTCCATGATCAGCCCTACAAGCTGGAATTGATTGATGATTTGGTGAATGGCAGGCAGGACGACAACGGCAACCCGATCGCCGCTGCCGTCGAAAGCCTGACCATCTATACGCAGAGCAACTTCACAGACCTCTGCCGTGGACCCCATGTCGAAACGACCCGAGAGATCAATCCCAAAGCCATCAGCATATCGCTGCGGCCACCCGCCGGCGCCTATTGGCGCGGCGATGAAAAGCGGCAGCAATTGACACGGATCTACGGCACCGCCTGGCAGACGCCGGACGAACTGCGCGATTATCGCGCGCGGTTGGAAGAAGCGATCAAGCGCGATCACCGCGTTTTGGGCGAAAAGCTGGATCTCTTCGTGATTGACCCGATGGTGGGCAAGGGTTTGCCGCTCTGGCTGCCCAATGGCGCCATCCTGCGCGATACGTTGGAGCGCTGGCTGCGCGATATTCAGATCGAGCGCGGCTATCTGCCAGTGGTCACGCCGCACCTGGGCAATATCGAGCTATACAAGACCTCGGGGCACTACCCCTATTACGCCGACAGCCAGTACACACCCATTGATGTCGATGGCGAAGAGTTCATGCTGAGACCCATGAACTGCCCGCATCACTGCCGCATTTACAGCAGCCAGCCACGCTCCTATCGTGATCTGCCGCTGCGCTATGCCGAGTTCGGCACGGTTTATCGTTACGAGCAATCTGGCGAGTTACGCGGCTTGACGCGCGTTCGCGGATTCACGGTGGACGACGCTCATCTCTTTGTGCGACCCGATCAATTGCTCGACGAATTCATGGCCGTAGTCAAGCTGATCCAGCAGGTCTTCGGTTCCCTGGGCATGACCGATTTTCGCGCGCGCATTGGTACGCGCGATGCTGACGGCGACAAATACGTTGGCTACCAGCTACTCTGGGAACAAGCGACCGCGGCGATCATCACCGCCTGCGAGACCTTGGGACTCGATTACCACGTTGAAGAGGGAGAAGCCGCCTTCTACGGACCGAAACTCGATTTCATCGTGCGCGATGTCTTGAAGCGCGAATGGCAGTTGGGCACGGTGCAGGTCGATTACAATCTGCCGCAGCGCTTCGACCTGGAATATGTCGACAGCGACAATGAACGGGTGCGCCCGGTCCTGATCCACCGCGCGCCCTTCGGCAGCCTGGAGCGCTTCATCGGCATCTTGATTGAGCACTTCGCCGGGGCATTCCCGCCCTGGCTGGCGCCGATTCAAGCGGTCATCATCCCGATCCGCGAGAACCATAACGACTTCGCGGTCGAGATTGAAAACTTGCTCAAGACGCGGGGCATGCGCGTCAAAGCGGATCTGCAAGATCGCAATATGCGCTCCAAGATCAAGCAGCACCGGCGGATGAACATCCCTTGGCTGCTGATCGTCGGCGACCGTGATATTGAGAATCGTACTGTCAGCGTGCGTTTGCGGACGGATGAAGACCTGGGGGCGATGCCCTTGGCGGAATTTGCCTCAGCGGCTCGCGAACGTATAGACAGCTACGCGCAGGCGCTTCAACTCTAGAGCGCGGATTTACTGAGAAAACAAATGGATCAGGCCAAACGCCTGATCCACCAACCTTGCGCTCCAGGCAGGACTCGAACCTGCGACACCTGGTTTAGGAAACCAGTGCTCTATCCACTGAGCTACTGGAGCAATGCTGGAATTATAGCAGAGATGCGCTGCGCCTCAAGACAAGCGCCCCTTGAGCGCCCTTGAATCCAGCGGTCCGGCGAACTACTTCGAAAGCGGCGAAACCATTCAAGTATCCTGCCTGAAAAGCTTTGATAATCGCTGCAAAAGCTTTATAGTAGCGCTAGCAGATAGACGCAAAGTACGATACCATAACCGAAGTTCACAAACGTTCTGCCAATTCTCGGCTGCGAAGCCGATAAGCTCAGGATCGAGACACCTTCAAGGAGAGTCCAAATGACCCATATCATCACCAGCCTGTGCTTGCGGGATGGCGCTTGTGTGGAAGTCTGCCCGGTTGAGTGTATTATCGCCGGCAAACCTGAAAACGAATGGCCCTGGTACTTCATTGACCCGGATACCTGCATCGACTGCGGCGCTTGCATTCCCGAATGCCCCTTCGAAGCCATCTTCGTCGAAGAGGAAGTGTCTTCCGAATACGAATTGATGGAAGGTCAAGAACGTGTGCCCTTTGATACCAAAGTAATTATCGAACACGAAGAAGGCGACGTCGTCGATCTCACCGCCGACATTCAGCCGAATTACGATTTCTTCACCAGCGGACCGGGCTACGATGCCCTGAACATGTAAGCGCTGTGGAATCGTCCGACAGATGTTGTTGATCTGCCGACCGGACTCTCCGAAAGAATTACCGCGACCTTCCTGGCGCTGGCTCGGGCTATCGTCTGCGCTATGAGCAGTAGCCGGCAGTGGCGCGGCGAAACGACAAAATGATTAAGAAGTACGCCGCCCTTGCTCTGATTGTTATCAGTTCATTTGCCATCGCGCTGTTTCTGCTGGAAGCATTCGTGCGCACGGCTGGCGAAACAGACGCCGACGGACAATTCACGTTCATGGGCTATGACTTGCAACCCTATGTCGTGCCTGTCGATCAGTTGCGCGTGAGAATTGACGATTATATCGAGAATCAGGAATACGCGACCATTATTTTTGACGAGTGGCTCGGATGGACATTTCAGCCCAATTGGGTTTGGAATGAAGGCACTTTCACGGTGAACGGCGCTGGATTGCGGGCGCGGCGCGAATATAGTCCGGAGCCCCTGCCCGATACCCTGCGCATCGCAGTGTTTGGCGACTCCTTCACCGCAGGGGATGAGGTAGAAGACCAAGAGACCTGGTCAGAGCATCTGGAACTTGGGCTGAACAGAGCCGGGATCCGGGCGGAAGTTTTGAACTTCGGCGTCGGCGCATACGGGATGGGACAGGCATTCTTGCGCTGGCAACACATGGGCAAACAGTTTCAGCCGGATATCGTCATCTTTGGCTTGCAGCCGGAAAATCTCAAGCGAAATGTCAATGTTTTCAGACAGATGTTGCATTCGGCCGGCATGCCTTTTTCCAAACCACGTTTTGCCCTGATCGACCAGGAACTGACTTTGATGAACTCGCCCGCGCTGCCGCCAGACCAACTTATAGCCGTCTTTGACGATTTTTCGAACCATCCACTGGCACCTTGGGAATTCCACTATCAAAGCCGCAACGTGGCATCGAAGTGGTGGTCCTCGAGTCGGCTCGCGGGTTTCTTGTATGAAGCGCTGAATACCGATGACGACAATCCAGAAGTCTATCTCCCAGATAGCGAAGCAGGGATGCTCGGCAAAGCGATTGTCACTGCCTTTGGCGAGGATGTCATGGCGCAGGACACCGTGTTTCTTGTGCTGCATCTGCCACTGCGGAGCCACCTCATACGCCGCTACGAAGGCAGAGACCCGCCTTATAAATTCCTGCTGGACTATGCAAAAGAAAGTTATCACTACATCGCTATGGAGGAGTATTTCGAGCCATCAGATGTCGATGTCGCTTATTGGGGGACCCACTTTCATTACGGGCCGGAGATTACCGAGCTGATTGGACGTATCGTCAGCGACCGGATCGCAACCTGCGTCCGAGACTTGTCTTGCACGCTCTCGCGCTTCGAGGACCCTGCTCCGTTATTCACCGCGGCATAACCCGGGCCGCGATTCAGTGCCCCGTCACAATACAAGAATCTGATTGCGTAGCCAACTGGCGTGAAAAATCACTGCCCTTCCAGACTACGCCGCTTTGGCGCAACCATGCCGGTCACCAAACCAACGCTGAAGAGCACAAGCAGCAGACCGACGATCATGCCCGGGCTGATGCTCTCTTGCAGCCAGAGGGCGCCCCAAATCACACCGAAAATTGGCACTAGCAAGGTCACCGTTAGTGCCTGGATCGGTCCAGCGCTGATGATTAGATAGTAGTAGAGTTGGTAGGCAAATGCCGTGCAGACCACAACCAAAATCAGCAAGCTCACGATTGCGCCAGAGGGCGGAATCTCGTGCGGAAGGTCGATCAGCGATACCGGCGCCAGAATGAAAGCGGCAGCGATCAGTTGCCCGCTCGAAAGCGATAGATTGTCTATGCCGTGAAATGTTCGCTTGGCATAGACGCCGCCTACGGCATAGCTAAGCGCCGCCCCCAATAGAGCCAGTGTCGCCAGCAGGAACTGCAAATCCAGTGTCATAGGACTTCCACCGACAACAATCGTCACGCCTATGATGCCCATGACCGCGCCAATGAGCTTGTACGCGGTCAGCCTTTCGCCCAAGCCGGGAACTGCCACCAGCGTCGCAAATAGTGGCGTAGCCGAGGTTAGTATCGCCGCCATTGATCCAGACACGGTCAGCTCGGCCCAGCCGATCAGCGTGAACGGCAGCGCGGAGCCCAAAAAACCCAGAACGAGAAATTGGCGCCAATGGCCACGGATGTTCAAATTGATCGCGCGAAGACGGGCGTATCCAACGAGGATCGGCACAGTTAGCGCCACACGCGCAAACATTAGAAAGACGGGACCGAAGGGTTCGACAGCGACGCGAATGAAGATGTATGACGCGCCCCAAATCGCTCCCAGCAGGAACAGAGCGCCAAGCTGTATGATAGACAACGCTGCCTCTTTCGACTTCCTCGCTAGACTGCGGTCATTCTAGCAGAATGTGCCTCGCGGTATATCCGAATCTTGCGCTCACGGCGGATATCCGAATTCGCATCCTGTCCAAAAGCATAGGTGCAACCTCGCCATAGGTTGAATGCCAGACCAGACAATCCCGGCGCATAATGGGTCCATCGCAAACGCATAAAAAGGAGAAGAACGTGACAAAACCATTGCAACAATTGTCCGACGACATGGCAAACTTGATTGAGCTCACCGCACCGAGCGTGCTGAGCGTCGACGCCCGGCGTCGCCTGCCGGCGACCGGCATCGCCTGGTCGGAAGATTTGGTCGTGACTGCGCATCACGTCGTCGAAAGCGAAGACGACATCAGCATCGGCCTGCCGGACGGCAGCCGTATCGGCGCCAGGCTGCTTGGTCGCGACCCGCATAACGACCTCGCTCTGCTGCGTGTTGATGGCGCGCTGACGCCGGCGAATTGGGCAGCCAATGACTCGCTTCGCGTCGGCAGTCTGGTATTGGCGCTGGGACGTCCCGGACAAAAGGTCAAAGCGACGCTAGGCGTCGCCAGTGGTCTGGTCAGTCCAGCGGATATCAAGCGGCGACGCGAGACCTTCAAAACAATGCGGGGCGGGCATCCGCGTGGACGCAAGCGCAAGGTCCGTATCCGAATGGAAGGACTGGGCGATGTCTTTGAGCGCGGCGGCTGGCTGCGTGGCCTCACCGACGGCTTCATACAGACCGATATCACCATGTATCCCGGATTCTCTGGCGGTCCCTTGCTGGGCGCTACGGGAGAAGTCCACGGCATGAATACATCGGGTTTCTCGCAGGGCGTCAGCATTGCGATTCCTGTAGCGACGATCCGGCGTTCCGTTGGCGCCCTGCTGGCGGACGGAAAGATTCAGCGCGGATACCTCGGTATCGGGGTACAAGAAGCGCGGCTTCCGGACAAGGTCGCCGGGGCGCTGGAGCAAGGCACTGGCTTGCTAATCGTGTCAGTCGATGCGGATAGTCCGGCAGCTAAGGCCGAATTGATGGTCGGCGATATTCTAACCGCGCTGGACCATACAGCGATCGAGCATGTTGACGAATTGCAGTTGCTGCTGACCAAGCTCGAAGTCGGCGTTGAAGTCAAGCTAGGCTACGTTCGCGGCGGCGAGCAGCAAGAACGCGGCGTCGTTGTTGGAGCGAAGTAGGTTGTTTCCCACAGGAGAAAATGTAGGGGCGACCCGCCGGGTCGCCCTTCATGCTTGTGTAAGCGTTCGCAACTCTAAACTTCCGGCGCGACGACCGTGCGCTCCAGCGCGATTTCCGTTAGCGAGTGATCGTCCGCTGCGACAAGCGGAACCAGATAAATGACGGTCTCGATGTAGCAGAGGCCTTCCGCGCCATCTCGGCAGTAATACAGGGTCAGTTCCGCATTGAATTCATCCTCGCCCGCCGCGAAGGTCACCGGAATATGCACCCGCTTTTCTAGGATGGACACGCTGCCCGCGACCGACACAACCTCTGGATTGGTTACGAAATTCATCTTGCTGTTTATGAGCGGATTGATCTTGAAGTCTTCGGGCAGGCTCAAGCTCAAACTGATCGTGCCCTCCCCGGTCGCGACATCCTGGGTATCAAGCTGCACGACCTTACTGTCCGCCGTGTTGCCACCGAGGATTGTCACCGACTCCGGATCAATGACCAGCGTCTCGGGATTGCTGAATTCAAGTGTATCCACCAGACCCGCGTCAAGATCGATGGTGCGGATGACATGATTGTTGGTATCCGCTACATAGAGGGCGCCGTTGGCGTAACTCAAGCCGCCCGGTTCGTCGAATTCAGCGACTGCGGCGTCGCCATCGGCGTAGCCGCCTAATCCGCCGAGACCATAAACCGTGTTCGTTGCCGTATCACCGGCGCGGATCACCTTGATACGACTGTTATAGGTATCGGCGATATACAAGTCGCCACTAGGCGCCCCTTGCACGTCAAGCGCGTGCTGCAAGCGGTTGATGCCCAATGCGCCATCGACGTCGCCGAACTGGAATAGATGGTTGGCGTCCGTTCCCGATACGACGGTGACCATGTCGTTGGCGAAATCCGCCAGCCGAATCGTGCTCGATTCACTATCGGCGAAGTAGAGCTTGCCGTCGCCAGCGTAATACAAGCCGCTAGGCTGGGCCAATTCGCTATTCGCCAAGCTGACGTCATTGAGATTGGCTTCACGCCCGTTGCCCACCGAGGGATAAAGCTGGCCGCTGTCGGGTTGATAGATATAAAGCTGGTGCGTGCCCGCCATGGCGACGTGAAGCGTACCGTCGTCATCGAATTCAAGATCCCAGGGACTGCGCAGCGATACACTCAGCGGATCAGCAATCGGAACGCCAAATTGAATACGCTGCCGGCCCATGATGCCATTGCCCGCAATCGTAGAAACGGTCCTCGCGGCCAAATCGGCCACGCGGATAGCGTGGTTGTTGACATCGGCGATGTAGAGCAGATCCCCATCCAGCGCCATGCCTTGCGGCTTGTCGAAAGTGGCGCTATCAAAGTCGCCATCATTCAAGCCGCGACCGGACGTGCCGATGATATCCAGCACTTCACGGCCATCAAGGGTGGCAACGATAATGCGATTGTGGCTGCTATCGGCGATGAAGAGGCGATTGCTAGCCTCGTCTGCCAAGACCTTGCCCGGATAGAGCAGCGCCGTTCCTGGATCGCCCGCGCCCTCCAAGGCCAATTCCAGTGGCGTACGATCGATAACGTCCTCGTCCAAGCTGTCGAAGTAATTGATCATGCCGGAGAGATAGGTATCGAAGGTTTCGAAGGGGATTTCGCCTGATTGCCGGATCAGCCAGTTGCCGCGCGGATTCACGATCGCGATTGTGGGCCAGGCGCGCGCGTCATAATCACCCCAAACCTCGAAGTCCTTGTCGTTGATGACCGGGTGGTGAATCCCGTAGCGCTGGACGATCTGGCGCAGGTTTTCCGTTTGACCTTCGTTTTCAAATTTGGCAGAATGCACGCCGATGACCACTACCTCATCCGCGAATTTCTTCTCCACCTGCTCCAAAACCGGGATCACATGCAGGCAGTTGATGCAGCCGTATGTCCAAAAATCGAAGATGACAATCTTGCCCAGCAAGCCCTGCATCGTCAGCGGATTGTCCACATTGATCCAATCAAGACCGGCGGGAAACTCCGGCGCGACAAGATCACCTTCAAATATGTCTTTCGGTTCACGCTGTTCTTGCGCCATTACGCTGCTAGCCAGCATCAATAGCACGAATAGAAATGTTAGCCTTTTCATTGTCTTCGCTCCCCTACATATGAGCAAAAGGAGCAACTCTCGATGCTCCTCTTCAAGTCGTCATACTCAGGCTAGAACTAACATATAGCCGAACTGTGACAGATATCTTGCGATTCGGTAACGAGATCGCTTGTCAATTTCTAACCATCGCGCATGCGTTGCAGCAAAGCGTCGCGGTTGGACCAGGCACAGGCATCAACCGGGTCCTGCGCCAGAACGACATCAAACTGCTGCAGCGCGGCGCGCTCATCACCCAACTCCTGGTTCACCATGCCCAATTCGCAGCGAATGTCCGACCGATTGGGATCCAGCTCCAGGGCTTGCTCGAATCTCACGCGAGCCCGCGTCCAATCCAGATTGCGCACGAAGATGCGTGCCTGCTTGATCAATTTGTCGGCAGGACTGACCTCGTCGTAAACATCAACAGGTGCGCTTTCGTTGATGGATGCGCCACGTTTTACCACCAGGCCAACTCTGCTTTGGCCCGCGGCATAGGCCAACCGCAGCGTATGCCTGCTCCGCCCAGCCGTGATTGACAGCAGGGCGTCAGGCAGACCCGCCGTCTCTGCGTCAGCTTCGGCGGGGATTTCGGCCGGACCCAACTCAATGATCTGCGGATCAAACCTTGGCAGACCTAGCATGCGAGATTCGACCTTGAATGCGTCTGTGGACCAGGTAGCTTCGGCGAACGACAATTCGTAGCCGGAACCGAAGTCAAGCGCCAAAATGCTTTCACCGTTTGCCATGTCGCCGCCACCGGAGAGCAATTCGACCTGATTGGCCCATTGGTAAACGTGCAGCACGACGACCATATCGTAACCGGAACTGCGATATGCCTGGCCTGCTACCAATGGCAAACCGTAAACGCCGTTACCGTCCCGGTAAACTTCATCGGGCAGCGCGATTGCCACGCTTCCGTGCTCCAGCCTGCTGTAGCCGATAGACAGCCGATAAGTCGCGTAGTGACGATAGTTGTGCACGCTAAGCGACTGCTGCGTTTGCGGCAGGTCGTAGGGCCCGGACTCCTTGAATGTCAAATGACGTTGCGCGCTCTGCAAATCGACGGAGAACGAAGCCCGGTATTGCTCAAAAGCCAGCGCATAGTTGTTGCGGCTTTCCCAGTCGTTTACCGCTTGCTCCAAAATCTCCGTCAACTCCACCGACGGCTCGGTGTCGACCGATTCCACAACGATCAGGTCTTCGAAGTCCTGTTCAAAGCCAGGCCGCGCGCGCTCGTCCCAGGTCGAGACTGGCGGCAACTCCAGGATTTCCACGGTGGTCGGGGCGGTATCGAGCGCCCAAGCCTTGCCGGAATTATCGATATCCTCGTATAGGTTGGCAATCAAAATCGGAATTATCGCGTCATCGGGGTCTTTTTCCAGCGCGCATTGATAATAGCGCAATGCCGCATCGTAATCCCCCATATCATGCAATTGAACGGCGCGGGCATAGTTGGAATAGCTAAAGTCGCAGTCGGAGCTTGCCTGCGCAAGCGGACAAACGACGAGGATCAAGAAAACAACCACGCAAAAAAGTTGAATGCGCTTGCACATAATAAGTCGTCCTTGATTAGCCAGCGGTTAATCTATCTTATACGATTGACAGCGATCGACGCAAATTTTGCCGAAGATTACTCAGGGCAATCGCTTCAAACAGGCCGGGCTGTATACAACATATTGTTTTCACCACAGAGGCACAGAGCAGTTCCAAATGAGTAATGAGAAGAAACTTCACTTGTAGCGAGAGTTCTGGGTTTAATCTGTATTCCGGGGAAAGCGCCCCCCTTCCCTGATGCCTCGGGGAAGGGGCCGGGGGATGGGGTTGTAGTGGACCCATAAAAGTGGACACGGAAATGCAGAATCTTAGAGAGGACATTTGTTCCATGCCGCCTCAAATTCTACCGGCGTCTGGTAGCCTAGTGCACTGTGAATCCGTTGGTGCGGATAGACTACGTTGATGAAGTGTCCGATTTCATTCCGCGCCTGCGAGACGGTTTCGTAGTCGGCCCGGTACACTTCCTCATCTTTGATGGTGCGAATCACCCGTTCTGCGTATCCGTTCTCGCTCGGCTCGCCGGCCGCCGCCATGCTGATTTGCGCGTCATGCCTTAGCAGCTGAGCGATGTATCGTTGTCCGGCATACTGAGAACCCTGATCGGAGTGGTGGATCTCCGGTGCCGGATGGCTTTGCAGAGCCTGGTTCAGCGCTTCCAGCGTCAACTCTTGGCCGCTTGACCATTTCAGTTGCCAGCCCCGAATATTGCGCGTGTACACATCCATTAGAATCGCCAGGTATGCGTACCTTCCCGGCAACCGGACATAGGTTATGTCTGCCACCCAGACTTGATTCGGTTGGGTTATTGGCAAGCTCTTGACCAGATTGGGAAAACGTCGGTAACCATGCTTGCTGTCCGTTGTCTTTGTCTTGTCTTGCCTTGCTTTGGCAAGCAAGTTCCGTTCACGCATCACCCGTTGCGCTTGCTTACGATTCACCACGAGCTCGTGCGGAGGACGGCGCAATTGTGCACTGACACGACGAGTGCCATACATTGGGTGCTTGCCTGTCACTTGCACAATTGCCTTTTCAGCCCGACAGGCAGCCTCGCGTTCAGCCGGCTTGCGATAATAGCTACTACGTGGCACACCCAGCACACGACAGACATCTTTCACCGCAAATTCGGTGCGTAACCTGCCCACTAGACCGCGCTTCCGACTGGACGAGACTTCAACGAGTGAGATGCTTTTTTTAGAATCTCATTATCCATCGTCAACTGCCCGACCTTGCGCTCCAGTTCGGCAATCTTTTCGTCTTTTCGCCTGTCTTCTACGTCCTGCTTTTCTCCGTAAATCTGTGGCAACCGCTCCCAGAACTCCGACTTCCAACGGTATAGAAGGCTATTCTTGATCCGATACTTCCGGCTGGCCTCCATAGTGGTCATCTCTCCCGCAAGGATTTCCATCACCACTTTGGCCTTAAATTCTGGCGGATGCTTCCGTCGCATCGACATAGCTTGATCCCCTAACTTGAACACCAGTATACTCTCTTAGCTTGGTGTCCAGCTTTTGGGGTCCATTACAGTTAGAATCGCACAGATCGCGTTTTCGCATGACTAACTTGGAACTACTTCTGTGTCCCTGGTGTACTCGCTGATAAAGAAAGATTTGAAGCGATTGCCATTACTTTCTTGGAATTACTGAGCTTCTGTTCGTAACATGACACTTTCCGCTCTAAATCTGTATAGGGAACAAGCCCTGCTTTGTCATTTCGGCTAGTCGTATAGCAGACATACGTATGCTTCTTCATTGATAGGACGCTTTTCTCTGTGTCCTCGGTGTACTCGCTGGTAAAGAAGGATTTGAAGCGATTGCCCTGGAAGATTATTTCAATTCACGACAACAAGAAGCGCTCCGTCAAGGGCGGACGCGGATTGCCCTGCCTGTTCACTATGCCGTAGCCATTGTGCATGCCTTCTGCCCAGGCATACCAAATGATCGCCGCGAATTTGCCCGGGTAATTTACTTTCAGATGTCGCACCATATCGGTCGCGTATTTGGTGATGTGGTTGATGTCATCATGCGGACGATCCAGCACGCCCCATTCGGTTATCCACAGGGGTTTGCGAGGCAAGACAGAGCTATATGCCCAGACGGACTCGTCAATATGGCCCCAGATGGCGTAGTTGGGCTGGTCGTTCAAACCGCGGCCGTAGGGATGGAAAGCGATGCCGTCCGGCACGACATCGTCGGGCAATTCCCGCACCAGACGCCGGGCATAAGCGCCACCACGCCGCGGACCACCGGTGAAACCGCCGGTGACGATATTTACATCGCTGTCGGCACTGCGAATGGCGCGATAGACCTGCGTGAACATTTTGGTGTAATTATCGGACGACAGCGGCACCGAGGCCACGGCGCCAGTCGGCGCGTCCTGTTCGTTCCAGATCTGCCAGGCGTTAACCAGATCACGCGCTGCCCATTGCTCGGCAATATCACCCATCATCTCCGCGAAGCGCTCGATTAAGCGGTCCCATTTGGCGTCGGTCATCTGTGACCAGGGCCAGAACTGGCTCTGCGCTTCTCCGTAGGTTTGGTGACTGGTGGTGAAGACGACGCGGTAGCCCGCTTCGCGATATGATTCGACCAGCGGAAGGTAGCGCTCCATGGCAGCATTAATGTCTTCGGAGCCTCTGAAATTGGAAACGTTGTAACCGAAGCGCACCCAGCCCACGCCACCCAGAAGCGACGCTTCCGGCTTGCCGATATCATGATAGACGTCGAGGTTCACGCCAACCGGATTGACACCCGGGAATGCCTCGGCGCCTTCGCTTTTGGTCGTCGCTTGCAGGTACCAAGCCGCGGTATATCCTTGAACACCGCTTATAGAGCGTACTTTGATCCATTTGTCGGCGACGCCGATCTTCTCGATAGCGCGGCCGTGATGCTCCAAAGGCTCTAGCAAATCCCAACTGTAGACCTTGCCCAGGATCTTGCCGCGCCGGCTGGGCACATTGCGGACACGTAAGTTGTCCGTGGTAGGACGCACTTTGAATTCAGGAATGTAAATGTGATCACGCGGATTTACAACATTATCGATTTGAGAAAAGCTGACACCCCGGTCTGGCGGGTTTTGCAGGATGATGCGCAAACGATCGTCCTGTGACTTTGCCAGTATCTGCCCCAGGCTGACTTTGTCCCCCAGCTTCACCCGCTGCAGCTTGATACCTTCGTAAGTCGTGACAGTGCGCTGTTCATCCACGAGCGACTCGATCTGCAAATAGCTGCGGTATCCGTAGTCATTGCCATCGCTGGCAACGCTGGTCACTTCACCGGGCGCCGCACATATCACATCCGCATTTGCTTTACTTCGGATATCAATACCCTCGCGCAGGTCACCCTGGCTCGCTTTGCTGTTGAAGCTGCCAATGATCGCCATGGGACGGGCGCTGGTCGGCCACTCCAGCACAAAGCGCGTGAAAATATGCTGTACTTCCAGCTCCAGTTCGCCGTAGCGATCGTTCCGCTCGACACGGCCGTGAACGATCGTACGCAACTGATCTGGTGTTGCCGCGCTGATCACATCAACCATGACTACCCGAGAGTACACGCGGCGGAAATGGGTCAGCGCCGAATCGCTCATCCAGGTCAGCGGCGCCTCCACTGCGCTCACATTACGGAAGCGATTTAAGTCGTTGCCCGCCGGTGAACGCACAATGACCACATCTTCAAAATGCTCTTGATACGGGCGCGCGATCTCAAGCCATTCATAAAAGTTTTGGTCGGGCAAAACGAGGGCGTGGGAAATGACTTCCGCAGCTGGCATGGCCTTTCCTTGGCTCGGCCTTTTGGGCTGACTGATGTCGTGACTGTAGACCTTTATAGCACAATATCGTATCCATGGAGCGACCATATGGTCGCAGCCGCCGGTGCCTTGCGCGAGAGATGCACTGGATTCAACGCAAAAGACGTATAATAATAGCCGGAAGCTGCAAAGATCAGCCTCGTGCAGTTGACCTTGCGAATTCAGGAGCGTGATCGTTGGAAATCGACCGCAATAAAGCCTTCAAACTGGTCATTGTCATATTGGGCACTCTGGCCGCGCTGGCGGTCATGAGCACCATGGTGCAGTTGATCCAGACCGTGCTGCCCTTCTTGATCGTAGGCGCCGGTATCTACATTGGCTATCGCTGGGCATTGAGCGATGCGGAAGCGCCGACTGCCGATGAAGTACAAGAACAGGCGCGCGGCTGGTTTGACCGCTTCCGGAAGAGCAAAGAGGCCGTGGAGAAAACCGTGAAAGTCGGCGCGGCACTGCAAGAGATGGGCGAAAAAGCCGATATAGTCCGCAAAACCGCAGACGCCGTCGTCGCCGGCGAGGCGACGAAAGCGCAAGCGGCGATGGACGAGGCGGCCAATGAGCCGGCGGACGAAGCGACCGCTCAAGGCGATACCGACGAATCGCAACAAGCCGCAAATGTTGACAAGATGAAAGCAGCGCTACAGAGCGATCCTCAAGGCGCGATAGAATTCAAAGACGGCGATGTCGTGATCAATAAAGACGATGTCGTCCAGCCCGATATCTCTCGGCTGGAAGAGAAGGAAAAAGAAACCCCGCAGGTCAACAACAATGTCATGGCGCAAATCGAAGAGCGCCGGCGTCGTTTGCATGGCGGCGGATAGCCAACCCCGAAGTTGAATGCTTATTCGTCTTCTGCCATTGCCCCGTAGATCGGCTTCAGAGCGTGATACAACTCAGCGAAGCGCGTAATCTGCCTCTGGTAGCGCGGGACGCGGTTGGCGCGTGGTGTGAAAGTCTTGCGTTCCCTGATCACCTCTCTCGCTGCCTCGGCCAGATCGCCGTATACACCGGTCGCCCATCCCGCCAGCATCGCCGCGCCCAGGCTGACCGCTTCCGAGGTGTGGATAACCCGAATGGGCAAATTGGTAATGTCCGACTTGATCTGGATCCAACGATCCGAACGCGCGCCGCCGCCGATTGCCGTCAATTGATTGATCTCTATGTTCAGGGCGTCCAGGTTGCGTAGAACGAGCGCCTGTTCGTAGGTCAAGCCTTCCAGGATCGCGCGAACAATGTCCTTGCGCTGACTGTTGAAGCTGAGCCCGACGATCGCGCCAGTCGCCGTGGGATCTTCATAAACGCTGCCGCTTCCCACAAAATACGGCAGCAGCAGCATATCGCCCGGCTCATCGTCGATTTGCTCGACGATCACGTCATAGACATCGCGCCCATCGCGTTCGGCAATGCTCCGCTCCGCCGCGCCCAATTCATCGCGATACCAGCGCAGAAGGCGTCCACCGGTCTGGTTGCCCGCCAGCGTGATGAATGTATCCGGCGCGACGTGCGGATAACACGACACATGAGACTGCAGCAGATCATTATGCGGTTCGGCTATCACCGCCACCAGCGCCTCGGTCGTGCCAATGGCGTACATGGCCGTTCCCGTCTCCAACACTCCAGCGCCCAGCGCGCCACAGGGTTGATCGTGCCCGCCAGTAACCACCATCACCGCGCCACGGAATCCCAAATCCTGCGCCAATTCACCCCGCAGCTCGCCGATGATGGCGCCGCTGGGCACGGGTGTCGCCAATTGGTCCCGCCTGATATCGCCGACCGCCATCAACTCATCCGACCAATCGAGCGAGCGGACATCGAACATCAAGGTCCGCGCAGCCATGCCATAGTCGATGACCGGGTCCATGCCCAGCCTCATGGCGACAAAATCGGTATAACACAAGAATTTCCAAGCGCCCTCAAAGACCGCCGGCATGTTGTCCCGCCACCACATAGCCTTGGGCAAGGTATATATGGCGCTCAGCGGCTGTCCGGTAATTTCATAGATCCGCTCCAGTCCCAGCGCATCTTCTACCTGGGACGCCTGGTACCGGTTGCGGCTGTCGGAGCTGACCGGGCTGTTGGCTAGCGCCCGGCCGTCCCGCGAAACCGGAATGACAGCCTCCCCCTGTGACGAAATACACAGCGCGCTTACCGGGTCGTTCGCCAGTTGCTCGTTGACTTTGCGCAGGCAGTCGCAAATGTGTGACCAGACCAGATCCGGTTCCAACTCGAACCAGCCCGGGTGCGGATTCAGCAGCGGGTACTCCCGCCCAGCTTGCGCCAAAACCGCGCCTTTCTCGTCGAAAGCGACGACTTTGCATCCGGTCGTGCCGACATCGATGCCCATTAAGCTCATATTCGCGCATCCTACTCTAAGAACTGTGCATATACTCAGGTGCATCTCGCGCCGAAAATCCCGCGCCAACACTAGGCGAACTATAGGCCTAAATACCGAGCCATTTGACTATGCCTTGCGGGTACGGGTGACGGCTGCCTTGACAGTGGCGGCTGTATTTGTATGCAGGTTGAGGAAGATCTTGCATATGCAAGCTGGCTGGCAAGGAGCAATGCAGTAAGACAACTATCGTAGCAGAGAATTATCACCGCCTATCTATCTTATACAGTTCGGCGATTTCCATTCTTCCAAGCGGGATATGCCTAGGAGAGTCGGGAGCAAGTATGTTGGGGAATGTCACGGGGCCGTTTTTCATTACATCAGCCAGATTTCCCAATGCGGCGCTTGAGTTGAACGCGGCAAGATCATTGACGGCTGTAGTTTCGTGATAATACGAGCTTCTGTCACCGGTCGACGGTCTATATCGTTTCAAGAGATTTTCCTCCATCCTTCAAATGTCCTGTTATCATTCATTACTTGTTGTTGGATAGGACTTCCGTTTTCCTGCATTTGCATAAGTGTCATAATTCCTTCAGAAACATAAGCATAGCACCCACCCGCGGTTCCTTCAATTAAACCGCGTGGGACAAAGTATGAGCGGCTTCCAGCTTGATCTTCACCAAAGAACTCCGTAGGTCTGTACGGATTTAGTAGTTGTAGCTCCTCAGCGTAACTCGCATGAACCTCTCTCAATAGACGGTATAATTCAACGGAAGGTTTTTCTACCTTCAATCCTAAGTCAGAAGCCTCTCGTCTGTCAATTGTATAGTCATGGCTGCCGGAATCCGCACATAGGAAATCAACGATAGATTCGATATTCGCTTCGTCTTTCACTTGGCGAGGTAAAAGCTTTCTTGCCAAGAATCGAATCTGTTCTGTGCTTCTAAAATATGTCGCCAAGAACGACAGGATGGATATGGCTAGATAAATCCAGGAGAACTCTGGTGAGATGCTGTGTGTCCGCAATTCCCAATTCTTCACGAGTGAGATTCAGATAACCGCGAACACTTTCAACACTGACTGGCACTTGCCTTGCTTGACCTCCGACGCTAACTTGAGGATTTAGTGGACTGTTGACACTGGGATCAATTGGGCCCAGCACAGCCTGTTTCGTCATAACGATTTTGTCCGCGCCGATGGACATCAATGTGCCGGCGCTCAGTGCTTTCGAAGGGACCAAAACTTCCAATTCGTCACAAAACATACGTATAAGATTTATAAGACGCCAAGCCGCAAGGGTTTGACCTCCGCTAGTATGAAGGATAAGAGAAATTCGGTTCACTGGCCCAATCACGTCAAGAAGATCGACGAACGGATCAATGACATCTGAAGAGATTGCGGTTTCCATTCCTAGCCGGTCGCTTGTTATATACGTCAGAACTGCGGACTCTCGTTCCTGCTCTATTTGTCGGTACAGTTCGAGTCGATCTGAATAGCGCATATCTTTCCTTTTGTTTGAGTGCTTACGTCAATGATAGCCAAAACAAGCGGTGCTGCAAAGACCCTCACTCCTTTTCTCTACTTGTGGGGAAGGGGAGTGAGGATGAGGGCCTACCCCCGGACGGCGCCCGCCGTCAGGCCAGACACCATAAAGCGCTGCATCAGATAGTACACCACGATGACCGGCAGCGTAATCAGCGTGAGGATGGCAAACATGGGACCCGGCCGCATCATAAACTGTCCGCTATCAACCAGCGGCACCAAGGTTAGCGGTTTGACCTGATTGGTATTCATGGTCACCAGCGCCAAGATGAACTCGTTCCAAGAGGTCATGAACTGCCAAATGATAACCACGGCGATAGCGGGCCAGCTTACCGGCATCATGATGCGCCAGTAGATGCCAAATGGTGTGCAGCCATCGAGAACAGCCGCTTCTTCGATCTCTTTCAGGAAGCCGGCAAAAAAGCTGCGCAAGATCACGATGGCGAAGGGAACGCCCAAAGCTGTGTAGGGCATGATCAGCCCCATGTATGTATTGTTCAGTCCCAGCGCTTTGTTGATCTGGAAGATCGGTACTACCAGGGTGGGGATCGGCAGCATCAAGGTCATGATGAGCAAATAAAACAATATGTCACGGGCGAAGAATTTCAAGCGCGCCAGGGCAAAGGCTGCCAGCGAACTAATCACCACCACCAGGACAACCGAGGGAATCGTCACCGCCATGCTGTTGATGAAATGTTGCACAATTTCCGCGTCTTCGAACACTGTCACGTAATTGTCCAGGCTGACGCCGCTGATAAGCATGCCGCCAAAACGAGGCGCTCGTTGATCGGGCGGCATGAAGGAAACCACCAGCATCATGATAATCGGTACCAGCCAAACCAGCGCCAAGACCGTAACAAAAACAAACGCCAAGGTCTTGCCTAGACGGCGCGGCGCTCGCGCTTTTGTGCTTCTCTTCGCGTTCATAAGACTGCTAGACCCACTCTAATTCCCGATGGTGAAGCGCGAACCCAGGACACGCACCTGAAAAATGCTGGCGCTTAAGGCGATCACCAGTAGCACCACCGCCACTGCCGAGGCATAACCCATGCTCTGCAGCGTGAAGGCTTTCTGGAAAATATATGTGGGCAACATTTCGGTAGCGTGATTGGGTCCACCGTTTGTCAGCATGAATACCAGGGCAAAGGTCTGCAAGGTGCCGATGACACCGAGCAGGATCAAGGTCAGGTGTACGTGACGCAGCATGGGCCAGATGACGTATTGAATGCGCTGCCTGATGTTGGCGCCATCGACTTCGGCGGCGCTAAGCACTTCCTCGGGCAAGCCCTGCAAACCCGCCACGTACATCAGCATCGAGAAGCCGGTCCATTGCCAGACGTTGACAAAAATGGTGGAAAAGATGGCGATTTTGGGATCAGCAATAAACGGTTGAATGAAAAACGGGACGCCGATGGCTCGCCCCAGGTCCGCCAGCAAGCCGCCATAGGGCGCGTATATGCGTTGCCAGATGATACCCAGCACCACCGGCGAAATGATCGCCGGCATGAAGAATATGATGCGGAAAACGTTTTGAAACGGGATTCCCGAGGTCAAGATGCTGGCGAGCAAAAAGCCCAGGGCCATCTGCGGGAAAATAGTCAAGAACGTCCAGTAAACGGAATTGCGTATTGCCAGGGCGAAAGAACGGTCATCAGTGAACATCTCAACGAAGTTTTGCAGGCCAACGTAAGCTGCGTCATTGATGCCATCCCAATCGTACAGGCTGGCGCCAAAGATATAAAAAATGGGGTAAAGGACAAAGACGACGAACAAGATCATGGCGGGCGCCATGAAAAACACACCTTGATTGTCGATCAGCCATCTGCGTGACATGGCAACGCCATTTGGAGCATGGACCGTATCTCAATAGAGTGGTGGGTAGGGGCGACCCGGCGGGTCGCCCGTTGTTTCTTGGTACTTGCGATGAAGGGCGATCCACCGGACCGCCCCTACCGGTTTTCGTTGCAGTGCGACAAAATGCGTTCTGCGCAGACTACATATTGGCGTCTTCGACCAACTGCATGCCTTCCGCAGGCGTCATTTCGCCCGCGGCCACGCCAGCCAGCGCATCTTCCAGCGCTTGCTTGACATCGGGGCTCTTCAGTTGACGGGCGTATTGCACGGATGCCAGCCAGTCTTCTGTGAAGAGATCCCAAACGGCTTCCTGATTCTCCGACCCGAAAGATTCCGGCCTCAAGCCGATATAGGCCGGAAGATCGTTATAGGTGTTGATCAAAGCTTGCGCGCCGGCGCCACTGATAAAATCAGTGATCACGCGGCAAGCGGCCTCGGGATTCTCCGAATCGCGCGTTACGCCCAGCATGACGTCGATACCGCCCAGCAGATCCTCGGGAGCGCCCATGCCCGTGACATCCGGGAACTTGAAGGGCGCGTAACCGGCCAGGTTCTGGTCCAACGGCGGCGGATTCGGGTTGGCGGCTTGTTGCTGCCACCAGGCGCCCATCGGGAACATGGCAGCGCGACCGCCTTGAATCTGCTCGACCGCGGCAGGATAGTGCGACATGCCCAAGGCGCCCATCTGGAAGATGCCATCATCAAAGAGGCGCTTCCACCAGGTCATGGCTTCGACAAAGGCGTCGTCGGTGAAGCTGGCGTTGCCGTCCTCGGCTTCATAGATCAAGCCCGGCGCAACGTTGTGGATCAACTGCATGAACACATCGCGCCGGATCCAGCCGTCGCCCGCGCCGATCATGACCGGTGCGATACCTTGCGCGTTAAACATATCCGCCAAGGCCTTCAATTCGTCATAGGTGGTCGGCGCTTCTACGCCAGCTTCCTCGAAGATGGGCACGGTGTACCACATATTGATGGTTTGCACCAAGACCGGCAGACCGTAGATATTGTCGTCCCCTTCGGGGTTGCCCAGCCGCGCCTGCTCGATGCCGACGGGATAGAATTGATCCTCCCAATCCTCGCCCCAAGTTGAGACGGCGCAATCTTGCAGCGGCAGCAAATGATCACGATATTGCTGCGTCAAGGCGCCCGGTTCCAGACCGATCAAATCCGGCAGCGATCCGCCTGCTGCAACGGTCTGCAAATCGACAATGTAGGTCGTGTAGTTGGTGATATTCGGTTCGATGTGAATATCCGGATTGTTGGCGCTAAAGGCTTCAATCATCGCCTCGGTAGTCGCGATCACCGGGCTCCAGGAACGGAAGTGCACCACCGTGACATCGTCTTGCGCGGCCGCGGGCAAACCCACCGCAACGACAAGTACGACGAGCAGGGCAAGCATAAACTTCTTGGACATTGTCTCTCTCCTTATCAAGTGAATTACAGGGAATTTAGATGACTGTCTTCAGTTGTCCGTCGAGCGCCCTCCTTTCTGATCTGATAATCAAATTCACGGAGGCTAGCCAACCAATCTCTCGCTGAACTCCGGCGGGATCAGATGTGGTTGACCATGCTGCAGCGCCATGTGATAGAGCTGCGCCGCGATCTCGACCATAACCGTGCAATGAATCGCCCGGTCGAGGCTCTTGCCGATCGCCAGCATACCGTGGTTGGCCCAGACGACCGCCCGTTTGTCACCCATGACGTCCAGCATGTCATAACCAAATTGGCGCGAGCCGCTGGGCGCGAAGGGCATGACCGGAACTTCGCCGCCGACATCGATCAATGTACCAACGTGCAATGGCGCAATTGGCTTGTGCAGCACGCCGAATAAGTTGGTGTAGATCGGCTCGGCATGCACGATGGCCTGGGCATCGGCGCGCTTCTCGTACACCGCCAGATGGACCTGCGACTCGTGCGAGGGCTCGCGGTCTCCTTCCATCACATTGCCATCGAGATCCAACACGACCACGTCGTCAATCTTGAGTTGATCGTAGGGAAAATCATGCGGTGTCATAAGAATGAGACCACTCTGCGGATCGCGCAGGCTGAGGTTGCCCTGGGTCAGCGGCACCAGACCGATGCTTGCGACCAGGGCTGCGCCGGCAATCAGTTCTTCTTTGAGCGCGACGAGGTCTTGGGTTCGCGAAGCGGATTGTGCCATGCTGGCTCCCTAAATGCTGTGCAATTGCGGCATACTGGCTTGGCATGTGACTTGGTAAATGGTATTCTACTGTTGTCAGGTTGTCCTGTCAACCTGACAACCCTAGCCGGCTTTGGAGGCGAGATTGCTAAAACAGAACAGTCCGATTCCCCTTTACTTTCAACTGCAAGATCTGCTGCAAAACAAGATCCATCGTGGCGAGCTTGAGGTGCATGCTGCCCTGCCCACCGAGGCCGAGCTAGCCCGGCAATACAACGTCAGCCGGGCAACAGTGCGCGAAGCCCTGCGGGCGCTGGTTGACCTTGGCCTGATCGAAAAACGCCATGGCCTGGGCAGTTTCGTCAAACCGCGTCAGCTAACGGCGAAACTGCCTGGCTTAAACAGTTTCAGAATGGAGATGCGCTCGCAGGGTCACGCGGTCAAGACCCATGTTTTGGACAAGGCGATTGTCAGCGCGCCGGCAGAAGTTGCCGAGGCGCTCGATGTCGAAGCAGGATCTCCACTGCTCCGGCTAAAGCGGCTGCGTTTCGTCGATAATGAACCGATTCTGGTGTCCGAGTCGTTTCTGCCGTCATTTGTTTCAATCGATGACGACTTTTCAGACTCGGTCTATGAGCTCTTCAATCTCAAATACGGTCTGCACATCGTCCAGGGCCAGGCGACCATCGAAGCGGGCTTGGCGGAGCCGGAGATCGCAAATTTGTTGAAGATCGGCATCGGCGCTGTCATTTTGCGTGTTATTTGGATTGCACAGACCGAAGACGATCGCGCCATCGAGTACTCGGATGGTATTTATCGCGGTGATAGCTATCGCTACGTGATTCACCTGCAAAAGTAAACTCCAGCCTGTATCCGATGAAGCTATCGATTCCTCAAATAGGGATCAAGCGCGTCACGCAAGCCATCGCCTAGCAAATTGATACTCATAACAGTAAGGAAAATCGCCGTGCCCGGCACCAAAGATATCCAGGGCGCGAGTTGAAGGTAGCGGTTGCCGACGGCGACCATGCTGCCCCAGCTGGGATTGGGGGGCTGGATGCCGAGCCCAAGAAAGCTCAGTGTGGCTTCGGCAAGGATGATGCCGCCGACATCGAGCGAAACAGTCACGATGATCGCTGCCGCAATATTCGGCAGAATATGAGAAAACATGATGCGCCAATTCGATGCTCCGAGGGCGCGAGCCGCCAATACATAATCTTCCTCGCTGGTAGACAGGGTTAGACCACGAGTCAAGCGGGCTAGCGGCGCGATACCCACAAATCCAATGGCAATCAGCGCATTTGTCAGGCTTGGACCCAGAAGTCCGGCAATGGCGATGATGAGAACGATTCGGGGAAATGCCATCAGCGCATCCAAAAAACGCATGATGATATCGTCAGTCCAGCCCTTCAGCAAACCTGACAACAAGCCAAGCGGAACGCCGATGCTGATCGAAATGGATAGCGGAATCAGCGCAGCCATCAGCGAGACGCGTGCCCCAACCAGAATGCGAGACAACATATCGCGCCCGATGTCATCCGTACCCAAAACGTGATCGGCGCTTGGCGCCTGGCGCGCTGCGGAAAAATCAGGCTTGATGGGGTCATAGGGGCTGATAACTGGCGCGAATAACGCGCCAAGAATGACAAGTATGAGCAGGACGAAAGCAATACGCGGCAGGGGACGATCAAACAAACGGCGGGAAAACGACACGAACGCATGTCGCGTCGAATTCCGGTCCTTCGACAAAGATGCGAATTCTTCATTCGATCTCATGTGACCGGTGCTATCGAATGGTTGAACCACAGGCTCCATCACTGAGCATATCGAATACGTGGATCGATTACTGCGTAGGTTAGATCTACAAATAGATTGATTCCCATAAACGTAAGCGTAATCAACAATACTGAACCCTGAACGACCGGGAAATCACGCCCGAAAATGGCATCCAATAATAGCTTGCCCATACCCGGAAATGAGAAAATTATTTCAATTACGATAGTACCGCCCAGAATGCGTCCAATTTGTATGCCCACGGTGGTGACAACCGGTATCAGGGCGTTTTTCAAGGCATGTACAAACACTATGCGACGCTGCGCCAAGCCCTTGCTTCTTGCCGTGCGCACATAATCTTCGTTCAATACTTCGAGCATGCTGGAGCGGGTCAAGCGCATGGTGACCGCCATTAGCGCGGTACTCAAGGTGATGACCGGCAATATCATGCGCTCGATATGTTCGACAGGATTATGAGAGATCCGCACAAAGCCACCGGCCGGCAACCAGCGCAATTGCACCGCAAACAGGATGATGAGCAATAAGGCAACCCAGAAATTCGGCGCGGAAACACCCATGAGCGCAACGATATTGCCGACAAAGTCGCCGATGCTGCCGGGCCGCACAGCCGTGTAGATACCAATCGGCACAGCCACGATTGTTGCTGTCAACACACTCAGCAAGGCAAGTTCCAGCGTGACCGGAAAACGCGCTTGCAGCAGGTCGCTAACTGCACGCCGCTGATGGATCGAACGACCCAGATCGCCCTGCAGGACGTGAACGAGCCAGTCTGCGTATTGCACCGGAATCGGGCGGTCCAAGCCCAGTTTGTGTCGAAGCTGATCCATTTCTTCATCGGTCATCTGACCGACTTCGTCAATGGGAACGAGCAGCAGAATTGGATCGCCCGGGCTGAGAAACAGCAGCAGAAAAACGAGGAAGGTGACAATAACTAGCGTTGGCGCCATCAAGAGGATGCGTCTGAGCAGGTAGCGAAACATGTCTTCGCTCCGGGCAAACGGAAGGGATAGCGGGGTTGCGCACTATTCCGCAACCCCGTGTTTTCAGTTGTGTTTAACCGCCGACAACGGTGAAGTTCGTCCAGTCGAGCAAGCCATAGCCGTTAAGCGCGAAATCCTCGATGATGTCGCCACGATAGACGTAGGGAATCCGCGGATAGAGATAAGGCACGACGATCATGTCACGCCAGGTGACGTCGTTCATGCGACGGACATGCGCAGCCCGTTCGGCGCTATCAAAGATTCCAGGCAGTTCCGCCCGCAGCGCTTCGTATTCGTCCGTACAATAGCGGACCATCTTTATCGCGGCGCTGCAGCCGGCAAATGGGTTCAGATAGCCCTCAGGCGTGCCCCTATGCGCGAGGATTTGTACGAAGCCGGCTTCGGCAATATCGTTATCCTCCCGCAACGCGGCAATATGGCGCGCGCGCTCATTCGCCTGAATGATCAGGCGCATCCCAACTTCTGCAAGACTTGCCTGCATGATCTCCAGTACCTGGATACGAAATGGTTGGGCAACAACCGATACGTTGAATTCAAAACCTTCCGGGTTTCCTGCCGCCGCCAACTCCGCGCGAGCAGCATCAAGATCGCGCGTGATACGGGGCGGAGATTCCTCGCTGAACGCCCAGGAATTCGGCGGTGTAATGCCTCGTGCCGGCTGTGCCAATCCGCCGTAGACCAGGTTGATGACCGGTTCTACATCAAGGGCATACATCACGGCGCGCCGATTGTGGATATTGTCGAAGGGAGGACGGTACTGGTTCAGCGCCAGGACATTGACGCCACGGGGAATTGCGCCGGAGACGGTTCCGTCAACTGCTTCCAACAGCGGAAGTTCCGACGCCCGTAAGGAGAATATGGCGTGTATATCGCCACTTTGATAATTCAGCGTGGTGGCCGATGCATCAAGGATGACTCTAAAGGTGACCCGATCCGCGTTACCGCTGCTTTCGCCCCAATAATCTTCGTTTCGTTCCAGGACCAACTCGACCCCCGGTTCCCAACTGGCCAATTTGAACGGTCCGGTGCCCGACGGATTGAAGGCATACTCGTCCGCTCCCAAAGCCTCACGGGCCGCCCGGGACATGATCAGCGCTCGCGCGTCGGTGCTGGCCGCAAGCGCAACCATTAAGTTAGCATCGGGCTCCGACATATTGACCTGGACTGTGAGATCATCGAGCGCTTCCACCGATTCTATCCGGCGATAGTCTACCACTGCGCCATCGCCGAACTCCGGATCGCGGGCGCCGTTGATATTCCAAACGACAGTATCGGCGTCTAATGTCGAGCCATCATGGAAGGCGACGCCTTCGCGCAAATTGAGCGTGATCGTAAGCTTGTCATCCGAAATGGTCCAGTCAGTGGCGAGCGAGGGACTGATTGAGCCATCTGTTTCGAGGCGCAATAAGGGATCGTAGATCGCATAGCTGACCTGCTTATGCGCCAGTGATGGGCTGCGCATGCTCATATCAAGTGTTACGACTGTTTCGCTAACGCCGATGACAAATTCGTTCATCGCGTCCTGCGCGCTGACCGAGCCCACAAGCATCAGCACCAAAGCCAGCAGTGCCAGTATTCTTATTCTTGATATGTTTCGATTAAACATCTGATCTCTCCTTTGGACGAATTTGGGGTATCGCACCGTGAACTGTAGCAAAGCTATTTTGCAAAAAGGCCACCCTTCCGCCAGATGCAACAAGCGCTCGTGAGTTGTTCTTAACCGCATGTCTCAGTTATTATTTGCGGATTATAGGCGAAAACTGCCCCTCACACAAAAAAGAATTGCTTGAGCCGATCACGCATGGCAGCAACTTGATCAGGGAATTCATCGGCGATGTTAAGCATTTCTTCCGGATCATTTATCAGATCATATAGCTCTGGCATGTCATCGCTGTTCTCAACAAACTTATGCCTTCGATCGCGAATCCCGCGAAAATTGGACAAGGCGATAAGGATGTCTTGCCGATGCTCCGTCCGCTCGCCAGACAGGACGCCGTCGAAGGAGCGAGCATCCATGTCCGGCGCAGGCGCCACATTTGCCAGCGCGCAGATCGTCGGGTTGAGATCTTGCATTTCTACAAGCGCGTCCGATACTACGCCTCGCGCAATGTCGGGTCCGGCAACAATCAGCGGAATATGGATCGACGGCTCGTATGGCACCTGCTTTTGGAACAAGCCGTGATCGCCCAACATTTCGCCATGATCGCTGGTGAATATGATAATGGTGTTGTCCAGCATATCGCGCATTTCAAGCGCATCAAGCAGCATGCCAACCTGATCGTCTATTAACTTTATCAGCGCGCAATATTGGCGGCGAATATGCGCCAACTCCCGGGCGCTGCAATCTTTCTGGCGATTCAATATCCACTGCGGTTTTCCGTCGAGGCTCTTGGGGATGGCATCCGGCATAGCCGCGTTACGAAACTGCTCGGCGTATTCGCTTGGCGGATCAAAGGGATCGTGCGGTCCTACAAAGCTCACGAATAAATGCCAAGGGAAATCATCAGCAATCGTCGATATCCATTGCGCTGCCTGCCTTCCGATATAAGAGTCTTGAAAGTCTTCAGTCGGCAGCACCGAATCGTGTGACTCGCCGACAATCCATCCGCCTTTGGCACGCCCGCGGTAGTCATTCCAGAATGTCTCAAGCAGCCCCTTCTCGCGCAAGTAGTGGGTGTAAGGACCGTGTGGAGCTGTCGGCTCGCCCTGCGCCGCGTGCATCTTGCCTTCTACTTCTTCGGGATGGGTGAAGCCCCAGCGATAGACCGCTGGACGATCGCCATAACGCCCATTGTATTTGTCCGGCTTTGCCAGATCGAGCTTGCCGACGCAACCCACGCGGTAGCCCCCATCGCGCAGGCGCTGATAATAGGTGGGGAGATGCGCGGGAAGGTAACTTTGGTTGCTGAGCGTGCCAATACGCGCCGGGTGCATGCCGGTCGCCAGACCGATCCGTGCCGGGGCGCAAACAGGCGCGTTGGTGAAGGCATTTGTGAAGCGAACACCGGAAGTCGCCAATCGGTCGATGTTTGGAGTATCCACAAAGTCGGCACCGTAACATCCCAGATAATCCCAGCGCTGCTGGTCGGTCATGATGAGCAAGATGTTGGGCGAGCCTTTTTCGGACATACTGTGATTCTTTCTGGGCAATGTGGCAAGGGCTGAGTAATTGTGCGATTATTGGCGTGACAAGTTTAGCGTCGACATGACTTCATAACGACTGTGCGGCGGAGGCTTGCTTTGAATTCTCGAACAAGACTAACACACCTTGGGAACCAAACAAACCAGAAGCATCAAGAACGCTGCGTCACGATTGCCAGCAGTGATCGTCTAGTATAGAACAGAGGCAGGCACATGATTCCCATTGTGATACTGGCAGGACAATCGAATATGTTGGGGCATGGCGAATTATCCGACCTTGAGAGTCCGTTATTTCCTCCCGAGGTCAAATGCTTCGACCTCAATCCGCGCGACGGCTGTTTCGGTCCCGAAGTCGGCTTTGCAAGGCATTTCCTTGACGTTGTGCCCGGTGACGAATTGTGGCTTGTCAAGTATGCGGTGGGCGGCAGTTCCCTGCTGGCATGGGAACCAGAATGGTCTGCGGAACGCGCAGCTATCACGGGCGACGCTGACAAAGGCGCGCTCTACCCGCGTTTGATCAGTCATTTCAAGCAAGTGACCAGTGGACACGATGTCAAAGTCCTCGCCTGTCTCTGGAAGCAAGGCGAGAGCGACAGCAGATACGAAGCGGCGGCAGCGCAATACCAGACAAGCTTGACCCGCCTCATCACGCGAATGCGCACGGACCTTGATCAACCTGAGATGCAATTCGTTATTGGCTTGTCCAACCCAACTCCAGCCAGATTCACCTACCTGTCTGTCGTGCGATCGGCGCAGAGACAAATCGCTAAAAGCCTGCCGAATGTTTCGCTGTTCGACACCGATGGCTTGACCAAACATGAAGACGACCTGCACTATGACAGCGCGGGCCAACTTGAGCTTGGACGCCGCTTTGCCCATCGCTTGAGCCTCGATCTTCTCCACAAAGACATAAAATGACAGATGTCCCTCGCGGGCGCACAAGGCCATCGCCGACCTTCTCCTAAGCGTGTACTGCGCCGTTTCGCTCGTCAACCGAGCCGTGAACTTTACAGCGGTAGGCGCCTGTGCTAGCATGGCGCGATTATTTGATTCGCGAGTCGCATTCGCATATGCCAACCAGACGCGGACTGTTGATCCTGCTGTCGATCATCTTATCGGCCGGTGTCACGCCAATCGCCATTCGCATCACGCAGAGCGAAGGCATGCCGTCGCCGGTAATCGTCTTGATCCGCCTCTGGCTGATTTCGATCGCGCTTGCGCCACTGATTTGGACACGCTACCGCGACGACTTGCTGCGAGTGACACGGCGGCAATGGCTGCTTACCGTCATCGCCGGGTTCTGGCTCTCCGTGAATCTGCTGCTGCTCTTCTTATCTCTCGAATACACCAGCGTCTTGATGACCAGCGTTCTGCGCCGCACAACGCCGATGTGGATCGTGCTGCCGGAGATCGTGATCTTTGGCGTTATATTCTCGCGGCGTTTCTGGTTCAGCCTGGTTGCGACAATCGTTGGCGTTGCAATGGTCGGCTTGGGCGGCTTAAGCGCTATCGAGGCGGGCAGCGATCCGCTGCTCGGCGCGGGCATGGCGCTTTTTGGCTCGGTCTGCTTCGGCATTTATCTGTTGATCGGTAGGCAATTGAACAACGCCATGCCGCCGCTGCTCTACAGTTTTTTGGTCTTCTTCAGCGCCGCGATCGTCACCTCCGTTTTCGTTGGCGCCACCAGAACACCCGTCACCGGCTACCCCGTGAGCAGCTATCTCTGGGCGATCGTGGTAACGGTCATGGCGCAGGTCTTTGGGCATATTGTCATGAATCTGGCGCTGCAATCCTATACGGCAACCGCAATGGCAATTGTCTTGCAGGTTGCCGTGGTCGTCAGCGCGGTAACTGCCCTATTCATGTTTGGAGAGATCCCCTCCCTTGCCCAAATTTTCGGCAGCGCGCTGGTTGTTTATGGCGTGGTTGTCGCAACCATTGAACAAACGCAGGCGCATTGGAAACGCAAAGTCCAAGCCTGATTAATTACCATATATTGCCTCTTTAACTGCACTCAAATTGCGCTAAAGTATCTCGCGAATAAACGCGCGTCTCAAACAACTATGGAAAAAATGAATGAAGCTTGAAACCCAAGCCATCCACGCCGGATATGAACCGGAACCGACCACGCACGCCGTCGCGGTGCCGATCTATCAGACCGTCGCCTACGAATTCGACAATGCGCAACATGGCGCCGACCTCTTCAATCTGGCGGTGCCGGGCAATATCTACACCCGCATCATGAACCCGACCAACGACGTGCTGGAACAGCGCGTCTCGGCGATGGAAGGCGGCGTCGCCGCTTTGGCGCTTGCATCGGGCCAGGCAGCGATCCACTACTCCATCGTCAATTTGGCGGAAGCCGGCAACAATATTGTCACCGTGCCGCAGCTCTATGGAGGCGCCTGGACGCTCTTTCGCCACATGCTCACGGCATACCGGTAATCGTGGACAACACCGTGCCCACGCCGGCGCTTTGCCGTCCGTTTGAACACGGCTGCGATATCGTGCTGCACTCCATGACGAAGTATATGGGCGGGCACGGCAACAGCATCGCCGGCATTCTGGTCGACGGTGGCATCTTCGATTGGACGAAACATGCTGAACGCTTCTACATGTTCAGCACGCCGGAGCCGAGCTATCACGGCGTCGTCTTCACCGATGCCATGGGACCGGCCGCTTGTATCGCCCGAGCCCGTGTTGTCGCCCTGCGCAACACCGGTTCCGCGCTAAGCCCGTTCAACGCCTTCTTGATCTTGCAGGGCTTGCAGACCTTGTCGCTACGGATGGAACGCCACGTCGACAATGCCATGGCAGTGGCGAAACACCTGGAAAACCATAGCCAGGTGGAGTGGGTCACCTACGCCGGCCTGGAAAGCTCGCCCTATTATGACCTTGCACAGAAATACACGGGCGGTCGCCCCTCGGGCCTGCTGACGTTTGGCATCAAAGGCGGTTTCGATGCCGGCGTTAAATTCTACGACGCGCTGCAAGTCTTCACGCGCCTGGTCAACATCGGCGATGCCAAGTCGCTGGCGGCGCATCCGGCATCGACGACTCACCGCCAGCTCACGCCGGAAGAGCAGGAAGCAGCTTTCGTCACGCCCGAATCGATCCGCCTTTGTGTCGGCATCGAGCATATCGACGATATCATTGAAGATCTCGAGCAAGCTCTGGCGGCAGCATATTAGACCGAAATATATCGAAGGCGTTAACGATACCCACAGCTCTTGGGGTATAATCTGTACCGAAAGTCCTCCTGCGGGAGGACTCATTTTCGTAAGCCAAGGGAGGAATCAATGAATAGGCCAAGGTTACCACTTGAAATCTTCGGGGTGGTTGTAATGCTGTTGGTCGGGACGGTAGGGGCACAAGACAAGGATGCGTGCTTTTTTAATGCCTATCATTTAATTGATAAGCCAGCAACCATTGCACAAGCTCAAGTTTACGTGGACGAAATACAGGGAATTATACGTTCTTGCAATCAGCAAAGTAGCCCTGACGGAATCGGATCTGGCACGTTCGATGCACCGTATGTCTATGGCGAATACGGAGAAGTTGGGACTGGGCTTTCGCTCAAAGTTTCAGACTTTACGCGAGGAAATGTAAGTCCTCATAGGTACCGTGGGGCGGACAGGGGTTATGACTACGTTAAGGTTCGTCTGGACATTTCCTGCGACTGGGCCGAAGGCGCTTTCTGCCCAGAAGTTAGCGGATACAGAATTAAACTCATCGGCGACAATGGAGAAAAGTACGATCGACTAGGACAAGTGTATCAAGATCAGGATGAGCTAAATAGTCTTGAGCTGCGCAAAGGCAGTGATGGCTTTGGAACACTCCTGTACCAGGTAGCAGACAATGACCGATACCTATTACTTATATATGAGTATGGTTTTGGCGACGACGACTATTTGGTTTATGGAGCCGAGCCTTCGCTCGAGAATGCCATATATGTCACGGCCAATCGCAACGTAAACGTGCGCTCCGGACCAGGGACTAGTTACGGCGTAAAAAATGGGCTATCAAGCGGTGAGCAGGTCGCCGCCATAGGTCGCAACGCCGATAGTACGTGGGTTGAAACAGTCAAAGGCTGGGTATTTGCCCAGTTGGTTTCATCTAGCCAGCCATTTTCCGACTTGCCGATCGTTTCCAACTGACAAAAGGAAATACTGCAGCGTAAACCTGCTGAAAGGTGAGACGGTGCAATCGCATACAAGAACTCACCCGACTCAAGGGCAAAATTCAAGTATAGTTTTTTGACAACTGAAGGCAACTCGTTGAATCGTCCGTGCAAATCGCAATTTCTTGGGCGGCTCGTTGAGTCGCCCTTTTCCTAAGCTAAACCAGCCCAAATTCTGGCTTGTCCGGCACATATTGCAGACCGCTTAGCCCCAACTTGAGCAGCGCAGCCCGCACCCGCCGCATATCCGCTAGGTCGTCCACATCATACGTGCGCACACACAGCAATCGCTCATCGGGATCCGCCTGCCCCGCTGCCGGGCGCGTCGAAACTTTGGACTTGTAACCCAATTTGCCCTCGACCGTCGCCCGTTTGACCATTTCCCACACGGCATCGACCGTCTCGACAGTCAGCCGGACGCGCCATTCGCCGGCATTGGCCGTCGGCGCCGGATAATCGCCCGGCTCCCGTTTTGCCTCGATCCAGTAAACCGCGGCATAATCGGATGGGCGCGCCGCTTCGTCATGCATCATGCGGGCGCGCTGCACCATGTCGATCAGGTCAAGATCCATTCTTTGCGGCTTCTTTCTATCTGTCATCGCGTTTGCCCATACCCTGCCCTGGATTCTAGCCTAACAGAATGGCGCGCCTATTTCCACGAACCGCGAACTGCCGCCAGGGCAATCGCATCAAACGTGCAGGCTTGTATTCAGCGCAAAATTCCACCACCGAGTATACCGAGGGTCGCGTAGACACTGACCAGCGGCACCGAGTTTAAGACCATTACAAGGTGAACCATCTCCAATTCTGCTACCAGGGCGAAAGGAATCCGCGCCGATCTCTCATTTATCGCAGAAATACGACTGTATCTTTTTCACACAGATGCTTTCTCTGTGTCTCTGCGCCTCTGTGGTCGATTTATCTTTTCAATTATTCGCATGTTGGCGGACAGTGATTTTGATGCGATTGCCCTTTATCTGACGCGCGACGCATAACTTCTTGCAACCGTCAGCCGTCGTGGTTGAGCCAGTTTTCCGTGCCGCAAACGATGAGCATCCGGCTCCGACGGCGCGCAAACGCCGCTATCTACAGACTATGTACCGCTAACGATTCTTGGTATGCTGATGCCGTTTGTGGACTGTCGGAAATACGTTGTCATGCCCATTAACCAACGGCGACACCTGATCAGCGCGCTCCTGCTGCTCGTGCTATCGTTTGCCAATTGCCCGATTTTTGCAGACGATACCTTTGTCAGTTCCGAAGGCGTTCGCTATCGGGTCGAGCGATTCCTGAGGGCGGAATTCCCGGTCGGAATGACTTTCACTCCTGCCGGAGAATTGCTTTATACAGAAAAAGCGACCGGCAATGTGCGCCTGGTGGATGCCGACGGCAGGCGTCAACGAGCGCCCGTATTAAATGTTGAGGTAAATGCCCTGCAAGAACGGGGCATGCAGAATATCGCGCTTGATCCCGATTTCGAAAACAATGAACGTGTTTGGGTCTTTTTCACGGCCGCAGGCACCGCGAAAGCCTACCCGGCCAACAAGGTGATGCGATTCCGTCTGGTAGATGGCCGGTCCTACGATCAGATTGAAATGATTGCCGTGCCAATTGACAGCGGTTTCCTGGTGCATAATGGCGGGGGTCTACAATTCGATGAGGACGGCTACCTGTACATCGGCATTGGCGACTATGGAGATGCCAGCCGTCCACAGGACCTTGGCATGCCTCACGGCAAAATCCATCGCTTCGCCGTAAGCGGCGATCGCTTGATTGTGCCGGACGACAACCCTTTCGCTGACAGCAGTATATTCGCCTATGGATTGCGCAACCCCTTCGACTACGCCTTTGATCCGGTTAGCGGGCGCCTATTCGCCACCGAAAACGGCGACAATTGCGACGATGAAATCAACATGATCTTGCCGGGCTTCAACTATGGCTACCGCGAGGACTATGAATGTGCAGGTAGGCAGTACATCGTGGGCTTGGGCAAGTATTTGCCGCCGCTCGTGAGCTATACGCCGACCATTGCGCCGGTAGGCATCACCTTCTATCAGGGAGACGCTTTTCCAACATGGCGCAACGACCTGTTTTTCTGCAGTTGGAACGATGGCCAGTTGCATCATTTGCGCTTGAGCGATGGGCGCAACCGCGTATTATTTGATCAGCCCTTGGAGTTGGGCGCGGTCAACTGCCGTATCGACATCACCGTCAGTCCCGACGGCGCGCTATATTTTGGCACCATTGATGACGAAGGTGGCGCAATCTACCGACTGGTTGCAGTCGCGGACTAAAGAAGGTCGACATCCTCATTGAGGCTGTCGCTGAAGCCATAACGACCGATCAACGGCACGAAGCGACAGCGCAACAGCGCGCGCGTTGTGAAGCTCTCACCCTGGCGAGTGATCAACTTGAGTTCCTGCAACTGCTGATCGCCCACAGGCAGGATCATGCGCCCGTCGTGGTAGGCAAGCTGCGTACAGAGCACGGTAGGCAACTTTGGAACGGCAGCAGTGACGATGATGCGGTCGAAGGATGCCTGGTCGGGCAATCCCTGGCTGCCGTCGCCAACGTGTATATCAATGTTGTTGTATCCCAGCTCCCCAATGCGTTGGCCCGCCAGACCCGCCAAGCGACTGTGGCGCTCAATACTGAAGACATATTTTGTAAGGTGGCACAAGATGGCTGTTTGATAACCGGAGCCAGTGCCGATTTCCAGCACAGTGTGTTCGGGCTTCAGGCGCAGCCGCTCTGACATAAAGGCAACGATGTATGGCTGGGAGATCGTTTGCCCTTCCCCAATAGGCAGGGGTCGGTCCTCATACGCATTAGGTTTGAATTCCTCGTTGACGAACTGGTGGCGCGGCATGGCGCGCATGGCATCCAGCACACGACGGTCATTAATACCTCGCTTCACAAGTTGCTCGTCCACCATGCGGGACCGCAACCGCGTATACTCGCGTGAAGTTGGCATTAAGGGATCCGTCCGTCCGAATTCGCAATCATCTTAAACCTAACATATACAAAAACCACGGGCAACTCACTTGTAATGCGAGTAATGTTAAGCGATTGTTAAGGAGTTTCAGTTTCGCCTGATTCACGTGGCCATCTCTCCGAGTCAGGCTAGCTCAATTACGCAGGTCTGCTAGAGTATGCTTGATTCTGTCGGCTTTAGTCTATCGCTAGCCTGTGGCTAATTCAGTGAACCGCGAGACAACCCCGCTCGATATGCGGCGGGTCATTCCCATTTTTCTGCTGGTTTTCGTCGACATACTCGGCTTGACCGTCATCCTGCCGCTACTGCACCTCTATGCAACAGCCTATGGCGCGGGACCACTAGAGGTAGGGATTGTGGTGGCGGCCTTCCCCCTGGCCCAACTCTTGGGCGTTCCCATGATGGGCGCCCTTTCCGATCGCTACGGCAGACGCCCTTTGCTTCTGATCAGCCAGGTAACAACCTGCATCAGTTTCATCATGCTAGGCTTGGCCAACTCGTTAGCGTTGATCATCCTTTCGCGTCTCTTTGACGGCTTGTTCGGCGCCAACATCGCCACGGCGCAAGCCGCCCTTTCCGATATCACCGACGATTCCAACCGCACGCGCGGATTAGGCATTATCGGCGCCGCATTTGGCCTGGGCTTTATATTTGGACCTGCGATCGCGATTCTCACCTTTGAGCTGACCGATTCTCTCGCGGCGCCCGCTTTCACAGCTGCGCTCTATTCGTTCCTGTCTATCTTGATCACAGCCCTCATGTTCAAGGAAACCCATCCACGGGAACGGCGAGCAGGAGCAGCCAAGAGCAGCGTCAGTCCCATGGTAATCTTTCGCTATCTATCGAGACCCTTCGTCGGTTTGCTGCTCTTGCTGATGTTCGCGCAGCAGCTGATATTCTTTGGATTTGAAAGCTTGCTCGGCCTTTTCACCTTGACGAGGTTGGGCTTCCTTGGGCAGGGCAATGCCGCCCTCTTTCTTTTGGTCGGCATCATCCTGGTGATCGTGCAAATGCGCGCTATCGGACCCTGGAGCCAAAAGTTCGGTGAAAGGCGGCTGGTGATTGCCGCTCTGTTTTTGCTGGCGGTTGGATTGCTGCTTGCCGGCACAACGCCAGCGCAGCCACATCCCTTCTACGTACGAGAATTTGTCGAGCGCGATCTCTTGGCACAGGCGCCGACGCGCGCTCAAACCTTGATCGCCGATCTGAGCGTAAGCTTGCCAGCCAACGGAGACAATGGCCTATCGGGCGTTCTCTGGCTGGTGCTGGCGCTGGTCCCGATCTCTGTCGGCGCAGCCCTCATTCGCCCGGCGCTGAACAGCTTGATCACTCGATCGGTCGGCGAAACTGAATATGGAAGCGCGCTCGGCGTCAGCTCGGCACTGGTCAGCGCGGCCAACGCGGCTGCGCCGCTCCTGGCCGGAATCGTGTTTCAGCAATTGGGATCGAGCGCGCCGTTCGCAATAGGTGGCGCGTTAATGGCGGTGTTATGCGTTTCCAGCTTGTTGCTTCCACAATGGAGTTCACTCCGTAGGTGACTTGCCATACAGCCAACGAAATGCAGGGGCGACTCTGTGATTCGCCCGTTCTGTTGTCAACAAGGTATTATACAAATCTGTAAACAACCCAAACCATCAGTAGATCGCTAATTGGATGCGACATGTGATATGCTTTACCTGCATTCTGTCTGGGAAAGCGGAGATATGATGGAGTTTGAGGAAACCCTGATAATAGGTGATATCGAGAACGCCACCTACAAGGACGCGTGGGCTATCAGCGCGCGACCACAGATTCAGCAATTGATGGCCGGATCACCGGACAATCACGTAGCGGCATTGACTCTACTGATTCCGTGGATGGATCGGCTTTATACACTCGAATTGGGCGAATCCAGCAAGGGCAAGACCAGGTAGGTTGTAGCTCACTTTTTCCCACAGATTGAAGGTTATGAATTGGGTCGTTTGACTGGATTCGTGATTGACCTGAAGCATATTGGATACGCAGGAAAAAAGTGTGCAATGTTAGATTCTGTACAAACGATAAACGTAATGGGAAACGTCGAAGTCAAACATGATCAGCGATTTTCCAAGCCATATACATTGGTAAACGACATTCTTCTGATTCACCCTACGGCTTTTGTCGAGCATGTCAGGGGACAAATTGACAATGCATTTATTGATAGCGCCGAAAAGGACGCTCAGGCGTGAACCCAGCCTCTCCAGTCGCGGGCGCTCCAAGCGGAATAGAGCGCGACTGCTCCGGCCGTAGCAACGTTCAGGCTGCCGACCTGGCCACGCATCGGCAGCGTTAAGAGCAAATCGCAGGTGTCGCGCACCAGGCGGCGCAGACCTTCACCCTCACTGCCCATCACCAGTCCCAGAGCCATGTGTAGATCGGTCTTGTCCAGCGGCGGGATATTAGGCCCCACATCCAGGCCGACCATCCAGACGTCTTGATCCTTTAATTCCTTCATGGCCGAGACCAGGTTGGTAACCTGTGCCACGTTGATATGCTCCACGGCGCCTGATGAAGCGTTCACCACGGCGGGCGTCACCGCCACGCTGCGGCGTTCCTGGATCACGATGCCATGCACTCCCACGGCATCACTGACACGGATTAGGGAGCCGACATTCTGTGGATCTTTGAGCAAGTCGAGCAGAAGGACAAAAGGCGGTTCGTTGCGGCGGGCAGCCGTCTGCATGATCTCTTCCACATCACAATAGGGATAAGGTCCCACGCGCAAGACCAAGCCCTGATGATTGCCATTTGTTGCCAAATCGTCGAGAATACGCCGCTGCACACGTTGCACCGGCACGCTTAATTCTTCGGCCATGCTCATGGCGTCGCCGACAGCGCCGCGTTTTTCGGCGCGTTCATGAATCATCAACGCGTTTAACTTGCGCCGACCGGCGCGCATCGCTTCGATAACCGCCCAGTGTCCATAGAGGAATTCCGGCATCTCGACCGCCTCAATCAGTCTGAACGTGTGCGCTCAGTTCAGTTTCCAATTCGTTCCATCCGCGCGATCTTCCAGCACGATGCCCAATCCAGCCAACTGATCACGAATCTGATCGCTGCGCGCAAAGTCGCGCCCGGCGCGCGCCTGCGCCCGCATATCGATCAAGATCTGAATCAAGGCCGCCTCTCGCTGTCCATCGCCACTCGCGCTCGCCTCAGTCGCGGGCACCAAACCGAGCACTCCGCCGCCAAGCGCGCTATACGCTTTATCGATTGCCGCCAACGTTGACAAACCCACTTCAATGTCGCTGTTCAACAAGGTGTTCACGTCGCGCGTCAAGTCCTGCAGGACGGCAATGCCGCGCGGCGAGTTGAAGTCATCGTCCATGACCTTGGAGAATTCCTCCCTGGCGCGATCGATCCGCTCGCAGAAGGCATTGCCGGCGTCGCTTTCGCTTGCGCTATTCATCTGTTGCCGCACCAGCCGCACTGCATTCATCAGCCGCTCCCAACCGGATTTGGCCGAGACCAGCGCCTCTTCGCTGTAAACCACTGGATTGCTGTAATGCGACGTCAGAATAAAATAGCGCAGTTCTTGGGGCCGGTACGTGTCCAGCGCATCTTTGATCGTCACATAGTTGCCCAGCGATTTGCTCATCTTGACCGGAATGCCTTCGTCGGGATCAAGCACGTTCAAGCTGCCGGTCAGCATCCAGTAATTGGCAAATGCCTCGCCGTTGGCGCATTCGCTTTGGGCGATTTCGTTTTCATTGTGCGGGTAGATATTGTCGATCCCGCCACCGTGGATATCGAAGTTGGCCCCCAAATACTTCTGCGCCATGGCGGAACACTCGATATGCCAGCCGGGGAAGCCGACACCCCAAGGACTGTTCCAGCGCAGGATGTGTTCCGGTTCGGCTTTTTTCCAAAGCGCGAAATCGGCCGGATGTCGTTTGTCGCCGCCGACCAGTTCCCGCGATTCGTCTTGCTGCTCTTCCACACGCCGGTTCGAAAGCTTGCCGTAGTCGCCATCACTGAGAACCTCGAAATAGACGTTGCCGTCAGCGGCATAGGCATTGCCATTGGCGATCAAGGTCTCGATCATTTCGATCTGTTCAGGCACGTGGCCGCTGGCGCGCGGTGAAATATCCGGACGCTGTACGCCCAGCGCGTCCATATCTTCAAAATAGCTGCGCGTATACGTCTCGACGATTTGCATGGGCTTGGCATTGAGCTGTGCCGCCCGTACCAGAATCCTGTCCTCTTCGTTGGCTCGTAAGTGTCCGACATCGGTGATGTTCTGAACATTCAACAAGTCGAAACCTCGATAACGCAGGTAACGCGCTACCACATCAAAGGACACGTAGGTTTTGGCATGCCCCAAATGCGAATGCTCATAGACTGTCGGACCACAGACGTACATGCCGATGCGCCCATCCTGGATTGGATCAAATGGCTGTTTTTCGCGCCCAAGCACGTTGAATATCTGCAATGGCATAGTCTCCGCTGTCCCTCTTTATTTGGGCCAAACTCCGTGAGTCGTATTGTAACAGATTGTCGCGCGATGTGAACGAATGTACTCGCACTGTGGAATCGAAATCCTCGTAGCAGCAGCAGGCCTGCCAACCAGCGGTTTACGCCATAGGCTTGACGTATTCGTGGAACTCGTGCAGTTTTCGGAAGCCCACTGATGCATACAATGCGCCAGATGCCGGGTTCTTATCCGCCGGTTCGTGACAGACATAGGCACATTGCAAATTATGCTGCGCCTGCATGCGCTTTAACACGGTTACCATCAGCGCCTTGGCAATACCGCGACGGCGGAAATCCGAGTGGGTGCCGACAGGCTCGAAGAGCAACGACCGATTCAAGTCATCGATCCAAACATTGGTGAAAGCGGCGAAGCGTCCGTCCGGCGCCACAACGACTATCTCGTACTCTAGATGCGGCGACCGAAATACCTCACCGTACGATTCCGTATTCCATTTGTTGGTGAAGCTGTGATTGTGCACATCCGCCAGTTCTCCCGCATCATCGGCGGACGCGTCGTGAAAGCGGAATCCCGCAGGCAACTCCGCAGCCGGCAATTGACCGAGGTCATGCCGCGTCAACGTGATTGAGTGTTTGCTTTGCGAGTAACCGCAGTTTTGCACAAAAGCCTTGTAAGACGAGTCGTCGTCACAAACTTCAATCACCAACTCATTGATCTCTTTGCGGTACTTTTTGCCGAGGCTGAGCGTTTCGCCTTCGCAATACCTGAGAAGTTCGGCATGTGCGTCGCTGCCAAACAGACTCGGCGCAACTTGAAGATCAAAAAAGCCTTTCCAATGCGGGTAGAGGTTGGCAAAAGCGCGTACCTCGCCCGCCTCATCCACCCAATAGCGGAAGACATCTGCTTTGTCGTATCCATAGCAGCCGTTGAACAGGCGATGCCCGATATCGCCTTTATGCAAATAATTGCAATGGCCGGCACGGTTTACCCAACTCATTAGCGCCGCTTGCCCGCGTTTCAGGTCGCTCGCATTATGATAAGAATACGCCTGCAAGTCATCGACGCGCATGCGAGTTGCCTCCTCGAGAGCATCGTTTGGCGCGCGCTCGCTCGTAAATGTCCACCATCATCCCCACCTGCTTGTCCAACGTGAACTGTTCAGCGATGCGCGCTTGTCCCCGACGTCCCATCTCACGGCTCAAGTTGTTGTCACCTAGCAGGCGCTCTAATCGCTCGGCCAGGGTCGGCGTATCAAGCGGATTGACGATGAAGCCGGTTTCGCCGTCGATGACGATCTCGGGAGAGCCGCCGAAGCAGGTTGCGATGACCGGTTTTCCAGCCGCCATCGCTTCCAGATTCACAGTGGGAAAGGTATCGAATATGACCGATGGCACGACGACCACCTCAGCCAAGTCATAGGCCGCGCGCAATTCCGCGCCACTGAGCCAGCCGCCCGCGCGAATCAACGGGCGCAGATGCGAAAAAACACTTGGGATCTGCTCACTGATGTCGCGAGTCGTCAAAGCCAGCAAGCGCATATCTGGCAGCTTTTCCTTGAGCATGTCCATGGCCTTCAGTAGCGGCACGGTGCCTTTGTCAGGGGTCAATCGGCCTGCGATCAAAACTACCTGTTTGCCTTCCAGATTGAAGCGGCGCCGCAGTTCAAGAACCATGGCGTGATCCGCTTCTGACCATTCCCGCAAATTGATCCCATTGTACACAACTGCAGCGGACGGCAGCCCGTTGACCGCGAAGGCGTCCGCCAACGCCTGACTCGGTACCGTGCGCTGATCGGCATAGTGGCTGAGATAATGTCGGATTACACGGTTGCGCCAAGGATTGTAGCGAAAGCGGTTTTTTCTCAGATTGTACAAAGGCGGCAGACGATAGGCGTCGGGCAACTGGTTCTGACGCGAATCTTCTCGTACAAAGTGCCGGAGCTTGGAATAGGCGAAGGGCATCACATCGTGGGCGCTGAAGACGGTAGCAGCACCGGCGTCCCGTGCAACTTTTAACGCGTGGTAGCTAAGAAAGAAGTGAATATTATGCGCGTTGACGATGTCGGGCTGCAAACGCTTCAGCAGCTCCCGCAAGGCGCCGATCGACCCGGGATTCCATAAAGACAGCCAGGCGCGGAAGCGTTCGGGATATTTCGTCTGGATATGGTATGTCGGGATGTCATCGCGCGATTCTTCAAAGGCTGCAACCCTTGTAGTGCTGATGACATGTACGTCGTGCCCGTCATTCGCCAAACCCTGCGCCAGACGCCAGACGACGGCCTCGGCCCCGCCTGCGCCTTCCGGAGGAATCTGATCACTGAGCAGCGCAAGTCTCATCCGCCGCTTTCGCTATCCTCGTTAGACCGTGGATCCCGCGCGGAAACCGGTTCTTCGTTCTTGACAGGGAATAGATGACTCGCCTCTTCCCTGACACTGTCGCCCACGTGATTTGGATCCGGTGAACATGCCGGCAGGGAGATCAAAAATCGTGATCCGCCACCTTCGGGGAATTCCGCGCCGACAGAACCGTTCTGGGCATACATCAATTGCTTGACAATCCACAAACCCAAACCACTGCTCGACTCGCCCCCAGTCGGCCGCGTACTTAACCTGCCGTATTCCTTAAAAAGATTGTCACGCTCGAATGACGGGATGCCCGGACCTTCATCCGTTACGATGATGACGCCAAATGCGTTTCGTTTCGCGGCACTTACCGTCACATGGCTATCATATAAGCTGAATTTGATGGCGTTGCTGACCAGGTTTCCCAAAGCCTGTACCAAGCGCTGCGGATCGGCGAGCACCCAACCATCCATCGTGCCAAGTTCCAGGCGAATGTTCTTTTTCATTGCCGCAAAGCGGTATTGGTTAGCAACGTTCGTCAGCACATCTCGTAAGTTGACCGGCTTGATAGTCAACTCCAGTTTCCCCGTCTGCACTTCCATCATATCGAGAAAGTTGCTGATAATGTCACTCATATTGTCGACCATCAGACGAATCATATCCAAAGAGTGCGCGACCTCGCTGCTATCGGCGACGGCCAGACGCAGGATACTTTCCGCGATACGAATGTTGTTGAGCGGGGACTTCAAATCGTGCGACGCCATCCGGAACAAGCGCCTGCGAAGCTCTTCCGTCTCGGTCCATTCTGCAATAGAGGTTTCCAGCGAGTCTATCAGCGCCTTCGTAGACAGACGTGAGCGAATCCGCGCGAGCAGCACTTCGTCGCTATGGGGTCCCACGATATATTCGGCCGCGCCCAGCTGCAGCGCAGACGCCACTGCCTCGGGTGAAGCGGCGCCTGCCAAAAAAACGACTGGCAAGGAAGAAACGGTTGGCGAGTGTTGAATTGCCTGAAGAAACTCCGATTCCGCCATATCGTTTATGGGACTTACAATCACCAAGAGGTCGATATCCGGCGATCGCTGCACCATATCCAGCGCCGACACTGCATTGGCAGAGAACGAAATGGCGAACTCTCCACTCAGCAGCTGCCGCATTCGGGTTCTGTCGTTTCGATTCGCGGCAACAACCATGATTTGATACGTTTTGCCGTTCACCGTCTCTACCCTTTCTATACCCGTTGCCGAGCGGAGTCACGCGCTAACCCAACCCTATAGCATACACGAAGGTCAGCACTAGCGCGACAAGCGCGCGCTTGGCCGGCGCAGGCAACGAATCCGTCTGCCCTGCGTAAAAGTGTATAATGAGCATATCACGAGCCAAGGAGACATTTCATGTCGAAAACATTACAGGACGCCGACCGCGAATCGCGCAAGCTGGTCACCAATTGGACAACGGGCGCGGCGCTTACTGGATGGATACCCGGCAGCGCGTTTTTCCTCACAGCGGCCGACACCGCCATGATTCATCAGGTCTCCAGTGCCTATGAGGTGAGCGCCTTCGACATGAACAATCTGTTGTCTGTGCTGGGTGGCGCGGTCGCCAGCGCGATCGCCGGCGGCGTCATCACAGAATTTGTTGGTATCATCCCGCTGGTGGGCTGGGCGGTCAAGAGCGCGGCGATGGCTGCCAAAGCCAAAGTTATCGGCGACGAAGTAATACGATATTTTCGCGAACGGTCAGAATTGCCCGATACCAAAGTCGTCATTGAGGTCGAATTTGACGATGACTAAAGGAGAGTTTTCCTGGGCCTGCGTTCCGCAGACGCCGTCCTTGTTGATACGCTTGTACATGTAACAAAAACCAAACGCGAAACCGTTTGCCTGGACATGGCACATGGGGTAAGATTCGCAACGACTTATTTGCGCAAATTGAAGAGGCAAGCATGCACAACTCGATGCGACAGCAGGTGCTTACCCTGTATCTGTCCACCTCTGCCCTGGACAGCCGGGTTGTCGGCTGGGCGATCTACGATGGCACCGGTAAAAACCGCTTTACCACTGGCGACAATAACGAGGCGCCGTATGAAACCGGCTTGGAGGCGCTGCTTGATGGCTGGCGGCTGATCCAGCATCCTGTTCTTGTCCCGCCATATCCCGGCGAGGAATACAGCACTTCATTCATGAAATATGGCTTTGTATTTGAAAAACTGGAGGATTCGGGAGCATGATCGACAAGGCGCATTTGCTAAATTCGAAACAGATGGCGGATTTTGTGGCGCGTGGTTTCCTGCGCTTCGACGAATTGGTTCCAACCGAGATCAACTCTAGAGTTATGCGCGACATCGACAATGACGCCATCATCGGCTCACCTGCCGGAACGCCGCTCTCGCAATGCTATCAAGGCACGTCCATCCGAGAGATGCTGGACCTGCCGCAAATCCAGGGCCTTATTCAGAGCCTGGTAGGCGAAGATCCGCTATTCGACCACGACGCCATTCACGTGCGCGAGCCGAACGAGGGCAAGGCGCAAGGCCTGCATGCCGATTCAATCATCGACCTGCGTAGGCATTTTGACATTCAGATCATGTACTTCCCGCACGACGTACCGCTGAAAATGGGCGGTACGCTCTTATTGCCCGGCAGTCATTTCCGCAAAGTAAACGAGGCGGACATCGCCGCGTATCAGAATATGCGCGGGCAGATTCCGATGGAATGCAGTGCCGGTTCCATTCTGGCGCTTCATCATGGCATCTGGCATTGTGGGCGCCAGAACCAGACCGACCGTCGTCGCTATATGTTCAAGCTGCGTTTGAACCCGGCCGTGCGGCAACTACGCTTGTGGAACACCGACGACCTGGACGAGGGCTACCGCGATCATCAGGAGATATTCATTGGTCGGCGCGGACGCGGCAACGTCCAGGATATCCTTAGCCAGCGCGAACCCTGGTTTGAAGAAGCCTCCGGCCGGCTGGAAATCGTCAATCGCATCAAGCTCTGGCGCTTCTTGACCGGGGACGAAAGCTTTGATGTGCATTACTGGCTGACGCGCCTGGAGAACTTGCCGGCTTGATATTTTATCACAGAATGGCAGACTTACAGACTTCGTAAGGAATATGACGATAGTCTATATGAGACTATACAAAAAACCACAATTTAAAGAAATTTCAAGATGAGAGCCAATGATGCGTGACCAATCCATATTGCTTCTCATATTGCTGGGCATTTGCAGCACGATATTTGCGGGAGAGGCAAGCGGGCAAGGGAACCAATGTCCCTTCGCCCATAGTATCGTAACTTTCTCAACCTCTGTAAAGATTCGCGAAGAACCCGATTTTACCAGCGAATTAAGAGGTAGCTTGCCTGGAAACGTTGCCTATAACATCTCCGATTCACTGCGAAAGGCTGAAGGATGCTGGGTAAGAATAGGCGTAGAATGGGTATATACCCCGGAAAAATATATCCAAGAGGTCGTGGAAGGGCCTGCAACTGGCAACATTTCCTCTGACAACTGCTTTAATAGTTCTGAGGCATACGTCACGGGAAAGATGAACATTCGGGAAGAAGCTACTACTAGGAGTAAGACAATTGATCAAGCAGAACCCCGCACATTATATCGCGTGAGTCGATCGTACCAGGGTGACACTTGGTGCTGGTTGGAACTATATGGAAGCAAAGGCTGGATGGCATACACAGATTACGTTAGCGGAGATATATCTTCAGTGCTACCTTCGATAGAGATAGAAGGTCATACTTGGCTTACCGGCAAAATACTCAAAGCCTTTGAGTTCTTGAGTGACAAATCCCCACGTTGGTTTAACTACACTGTTCCCAAGATACGCGCCATTGTGGGATATGACTCCGCTTTAGAAGCACAAGCTCGTGTAATTCCGCGATACAGAACGATTACTATGGGAAGCTTTATACGCAACATGAGGAATTCACAAGACCATGTTGCAGCCCTAGCGGCCACTTTTATCCATGAAGCCTGTCATGTGCATCAATGGGACAGAGGCGGCCGATACTTTTTGGATTGGGCGGCCGAGCAGGAATGCTATACGTTAGAAGCAAGAGCTTTGAGAAATATCGACCCTGGCAACCCTGAGATTGAATGGCTAAAGTGCTGGGGCGAAGTATATCCACTTACTTCTACGTGCGATTTAACGCTTGGGTTAAAATGGTGACAACTTGGCAATCGCTTATTGCATTGAATCAATCACGGAGGGACAAGCAGTGGTAAGTTGGAGTTGCAGGAAAATGTGCTGGCGTAGCAATAATTCACCGCAGAGGCACAGAGAGCACAGAGAACTAAGCTGAGGTTATCGGAGAGCAACCCGAATCTGTAGGAATCCCGCAAATTAAGCAACTTATTATGGAAGACGGCGTACTGATTTGCGGTTGTCTCGGATAGCAGAGTAAGCCCGCCACAAACTCACCCTAGCAATCCAGCCAAAATTAACTAAGCTATCTAGTCGATTTCTCAGATTCTACACGTCTGATAAGTAGCGGCAAGCCGGGGCATGCGCCCTGAATTAAGAAGGATACGTCAGTATATGGCTTCATATCACGGACCCAAAGCGAAACCACAGCGCCGCTTCGGCGAATTGCTGGTACCCCGCCCGAAATATTCGAAAATCCTGGAAGAGCGCGCCTACCCGCCTGGCGAGCACGGACGCGAGAAATCCTTCCGCTCCGGGCGGCGCAGCAACTACGCCATGCAATTGGATGAAAAGCAGAAGCTCGCTTTCATCTACAACGTGCGCGAACGCCAGATGCGTAACTATTACAAAAAAGCCGCATTGATGTCGGGACCGACCGGCGTCAACCTCTTGAGCTTGCTGGAAAGACGCCTGGACAACGTTGTCTATAAGTCGGGACTGGGCGCAACTATTTGGGCGGCGCGGCAGATCGTGGGCCATGGTCATATCATGGTTAACGACCAGCGCTTGAACCTGCCTTCGTATCAAGTCAAGGCCGGGGATGTCGTGGAAGTCAGCGACAAGATGAAGAAAAACGTACACATTCAGGAATGGGTGCAGCAATCCGCCTACTTCCCACCCTACCTGGTCGTGGACAAAGACAACTATCGCGTCACGCTGGACCGGGTGCCGGAAGAAGGCGAAGTACAGACCCCAATTGATATCCAGCAGGTGGTCGAGTTCTACAACCGCCTGACCTAGACGGGCTTTTAACTGCAACAAGACAATACACGGGATGCTATCAAGCGTCCCGTTTTTGATTTAGGGCAGGTTGCGGATTTTCTGAATCAGTTCGCTGGTGCTATGGCCGGGCAGGAAATCAATTAGCTCAACCCGGCCGCCGTAGGCGGCGACCGTCGGTCGCTCGGGCAAAACCTTGTGCGCATAGTCGCCGCCCTTGGCGTAAATCTCCGGCTGTAACGCGCTTAGCAAGCTATCCGCCGTGTCATCATCAAAGATGATCACCGCGTCGACTGGTTCCAGCGCCGCCAGCAAGCGGGCGCGCTCCTGCGCCGGCACAAGCGGCCGACCTCTTCCTTTCAAGCGCGCCGAGGACACATCCCCATTGAGCCCGACAAAGAGCGCGTCGCCCAGGGCGCGCGCCTTCTCCAGATAGTCCAGGTGGCCAACGTGAAATAGGTCAAAGTGCCCGTTGGTGAAGACGAGCGATTTGCCCGCATTGCGCAGCGCATCGCGCCATTGTTGAGCCTTTTCAAGCTTGAGCGTCTGTCCCATGATTCCAGCCTGAGCGCTTCGCTATGGAACCGCCTCCAGTTCGCCAATCGTCCCTTCAATCAAGTCAACGGCTTTCTGCAATGTCCCGGCGTCAAAGGCGAATTTGGCGCCCGCAGCTTGATAAATCTCCGACAAAGATACAGTGGTGCCCAGGGTCAGGGCATGACGATACTTCGCCAAAGCCGCGCCATGATCTCTGAGCGAATTCGCCCAGATCTGTACCGCGCCTAGTTGCGCCAGTCCATATTCGATGTAATAAAAAGGCAGACAATAGATATGGATCTGCATGCGCCAGCGGAATCGTTTGAACTGTTCCAGTCCGTTATAGTCGATGACCGGCGTGAAACGATCCCAAAGGCTTTCCCAATAGTCATCGCATCTGTCGGGATCACGCGCCTCATCAATATGGGTGTATACCCAATGCTGAAAGCTCGCGACAACCGCGATATATGCCCACAGCCGCAACAGGTCCTCCAGATGCTCGATACGAGCGCGAGCCGATTCCGCCGGCGAATAGAAACCGCCCTTGTCCGCCGCCAGATAGGGCGCGGCCAGCAACTCCATCGCCATTGAGGCCACCTCGGCAAATTCGATCGCGACATCTCGCTGCTGTGCCCAGGGTAAATGGTCATCGGCAAAGGTATGGAAGGCGTGACCGGCCTCGTGTAGCATCGTCTGCACATCGCCATGCACGCCGACCGCGTTCATGAATATGAAGGGCCGCCGCGAGAGCGGGAAATACGAACAGTAACCGCCCGGCGCCTTGTTCTTGCGGTTGTCCAAATCCAGGTAACCCTCATCGCGCATGATTCGCACATAACCGGCAAGCTCTCGGTCAACCGAGCCGAAAATGTCGATCGTTTTGTCTTTCAGGGTATCTACATCGGAGAAGGGCCGTAAGGGCGGCCGACCATAGATATCGTTCTGTGTATCCCAGGGACGAAGCGTGTCCAATCCCAGTCTGTCTTTGCGCCGCACAAGGACACGTTCATAAGCCGGTACTACCACGTTTTCGATGGCGTCGAAGAACGACAAGGCATCGGGCGGCGAATAATCGAATCGATTGAGTTCTTTCCACTTGTAAGCGCGATAGTCGGGCATATCGGCGTTGGCGCTGATCTCCATTCGCTGGTCAATGAAGCGCCGCCAAATGTCGTTGAGTGGGTCGCGGTCTTGCAGGCTCCTTTCGAACGAGCGTCGCCAGGCGCTTTCCCGGCGACCGCGATCCGGCTCGGATAAAACCGGCTGCAACTGGCGCAGCGTCACTTGCTCGCCTTCCCATTCGACAGTCTGCCCGCCGATAACGCGATTGTATTTGATGGTCAGGTTTTGCTCGGCGCTCAGCAGAGGCAAGTTGTCTTCACGAAACAACTCGATGCCGTTCTTGATCCGTCGGACAGCGATCTCCATACCCGGCGGCGTCAGACCGCTGGCGACCAGCTTCTGGTTGAGTTGATGCTCAATGCGCTTGAATTGGGGCTGAATGTCGTCGTTGAATCGCTGGAAGCGTTCCTGGGCTAATTCGTCAGCGGTATCCACAGTTGTATCGACAAAGGCTCGATTTCCCAATTCGTAATACAGCCGAATCAATTGCGTCCAGCTATCCAGCCAGCTCTCGATACTATCGGCATTGACATCGGTCGCCAGCAACTCTTCAGCCAGTGGCAAAAACGCGTCCCAGTTCCAGTCTTTGATATCTTCATAACTAGTCGGCGTAGAGCTGATCATGTATGGAGTCTTCTCCTCGTGGGCTACCAGCTTCAACGGTCTTGGCGACGGTAGACGAGTTTCAGTCCCGACCATTGCGCATCGATCGCCGCGACCTTGACATCGACCAGGCCACCCGCTAGCGCGATCTCGCGCACGACGTCTTCAGTGATATCAGTTGGCATCTTGGCAGCTTTTTTGTACCAGGAAATCCAGATCATGCCGTTCTTATGAATCGCCGATTTGAGCGCGGGAAAGTCGGTTTCGTAGTCGACACGCCGCAGGTAAAAAGCATGAACGAAATCGTAGTCAGAACGTTCTATTACGTTGTCGATCTCGACGTCATCGGGCAATTCACCGAGCAATTCGCGATAATGCGCGGGCGCCTTCAGCAGCGCTATTTGAGCGCCGCTTTTGATACCCAGCTTCTTTGGCAGGGGTGTGCCAGAATAACCTGCTGTCATTTCTCGACATTCCACAAGTTCATGGATTCCGCTGTTGGCGCCGTCAAGCGAATTTGTCGGGATACAATTCACGCGCCAGTCTTTCCGCGCGACCGATCCAGTCTTCAATTACATCAATGCCCTTCTGCCAAAAGCCCGGATCATTGATATCGACACCGATTTTGGCTAACAGTCTGTCCGGGTAATCGGAATCGCCCGCGGCCAAGAGGTCAAGGTACTTCGGCACAAAAGACTCGCCCTCGTCCTGGTACATGCGATACAGCGCCAGCACCAGCAGCTCACCGAAGGAGTAAGCGTAGACATAGCCAGGCGTATGCAGGAAATGCGGCACGTAGCTCCACCATAGCCCGTATTCCTCGGTGATGGTGACGCTGTTGCCGAACATATCGCGCTGGGTCTCCAGCCAGAGCTCATTGAAGCGCTCGGCGGTGAGTTCGCCTTCGCCGCGCCGGGCCGTGTGCATCTTGTCCTCAAAACGATTCATCGAGACCTGCCGAAAGACGGTGGCGAAGGTATCTTCAATCTTGCCCACCAGAATCGATAGCTGCACCTCTTGATCCGTCTCGGCCGCCATGAGATCCTGGAATACCAGCATCTCGGCGAAAGTGGACGCCATCTCGGCGGTGGTCAGCGGCGTGTAGAGCGCGAACAGCCCACTCTCCTTGCCCGACAAATACATGTGGATGCCGTGACCCAATTCATGCGCCAAAGTCGTCACATCGCGCGCGCTGCCCAGGTAGTTGAGAAATATATAGGGATTGGCGCTCGCTACCGTCGGCGCGGCAAAGGCGCCGCCCCGTTTGCCCGGGCTAACGGGCGCATGGATTCGGCTCTCGTCGAAGAACTCTTGTGCCACTGCTTTCATCTGGCAATTGAACTTGTCAAACGCTTGCAAGACAATCGCTTGCGCCTCATTCCATGGGTAAAAGGCTTCGCTTTCCTTCAGATTGAGCGGCGCATAGCGGTCATAATCATAAAGTTCATCAAAGCCGAGCAAAGCCCGCTTGAGCTCGTAGTGTCTCGCCACCAGCGCGTAGTTGCCGGTCACGCTTTGGATCAGGGCGTCGACCACGGCGTCATCCGCTTTGTTGCTCAAGTTACGAGACGAAACCCAACTCGAATAGCCGCGACGCTTGTCACTGTTTGCCTTGTCCAACGCCAGCGTATTGAAGATGAAGGTCAGCTCCATCGAGCGCTCGTCGAGCTTGTCGGTCACCTTGCGCCAGGCCATCTCGCGCACGTCGCGGTCTGTGTCATACAGTTTGTTCAGGACGAAGGACATATTGACCTCGTCGCCCATCCAGTCAAAGCTGAATCCGCTGGTCAATTGTGTGAAAAAGCGCGCCCAGGCGCTGCTGCCTGTCAGCTGCGTTTCGATGATGATCTGCTCTTCCGGCTCGGTCAACCGGTAGGGTTTGTAGCGCCGTTCCGCTTCCAGGAAATAGCGATACTTCGCCACTCGCGTATCATCCAGAATCGCCTTCGCCTCGCTGTCGTCTAGCGCGTTCCATTCCAGCTCAAAAAAGACCATCTTTTGGCTTAGGGCGGAGTGCAGGTCTTGCATCTTCGCCACGAATGCCTGATAGGCCGCGTTGCCGGTATCGGTCGAAAAGTTCAAAAAGGCGTATGATTCCAGCCGTCCGCTTAGGTCAAAAATGGCTTCCATGGCTTCGTAAGCCTGGACAAAATCCTCTGCGCTCATCGTGCCGAGTTTGCCGCGAAAGCGTTCCTGAAACGCTTCCGCCAACGCATTGACATGCGCGATATCGGCTTCAACCTTCGGGTCATCCACACTCGTGTAAAAGACGGACAAATCCCAAATGACGTCTTCGGCGCCTGTGGGGCGTTCGGCTACTACATTGGTCATCTTAATCTCTCTCGTCGTTGATCAAACACAATAAAAACGCGGCTATCGTAACAGATGCCGTCTTATGTTGACACACCAATTCGCCTGTAGAGATGTGGCAATTGCAAATGGAATCGGGGCGGTTTACCCCACCGCCCCGAAGCAATGTTCAAGCCGCTAGAGGACCTGCTAGCGTTGGCCTTCCCGCTCTGGCACAGCGAAGATCATGCGCCCAGTGGGACGGTTGATCAATTTGGTAACCTCGACGCCGACATTGCGGTCCATATACTTCTGGCCCGATTCCACCACCACCATGGTCCCGTCATCCAGATAACCGATGCCTTGATTGGGATCGCGGCCTTCCTGAATGATGCGAATGGCGAAGGTCTCGCCCGGGATATAGACCGAACGCACCGCATTCGCCAGCGCGTTGATATTGAGTACATCGACGCCTTGGGCGTCGGCGACCTGGTTCAAATTGAAGTCGTTTGTTACCAGCGCGGCGTTGATCTGGATCGAAAGCGCCACCAGTTTGGCGTCGACTTCGCCGAAGTCCTCCGGATCATCATCGATGATCTTGACCGGCAATTTGTTGTTACGCTGCAATTCGTTTAACTTCGCTAGGCCGCGCCGTCCCCGGTTCCGCCGCAAAGAATCAGCGGAATCGGCGACACGGTGCAATTCACTCAGAACGAAACGCGGAATGATCAAGGTGCCACCGACAAAACCCGTTTCAGCAATCTCTACAATGCGTCCGTCGATCAGGACGCTGGTATCCAGCAGCAATTGGCGAGAGGAAATGGGATGAAAGCGCCGCTGCCGGCCAAAGATGCGCTCGCTGATAATATCAAGCAGCGCGCCCGAGCGGATACTGAACATACTCATACCCAGCAGACCACAAACGATGGATACGAGTGCTGGCAGCACGGTACCAAAGGGATCGCCCAATAGCGAGAGCGGGAAGGCGAGCATCAGCGCCATCAATAATCCTGCCAGTCCACCTGTGATCGCCAGCACAAGCTTGGACAGCGACATTTCTGCAATCGTCTTTCGCCAGAGCCGCCACGGGTAAACTGTAATCCAGGGAGTGCCTATCAGTCCAACTAGCGCGCCAAGCGCCAGAAAGATCAAAGACGCTTCGTTCCTTGCCAAGTTCATGAGTTCAGCGAGCTCAGCGCCGATGCGAATGCCGATGATTGAAAAGACTACCAGCCCGACACAGCGGACCAAAAGAAGTGCTCTCATTGTGAAAATATCTCCTGCGCTTAACCTCGTCTGTAACACAGCTTATGGCTAAAGCCCAGTGAGCGCAGATGAGGGCAAACAGCATCAATAAGACGGTATATATTTGGATTAACCTACCTGCAATTGCGGTGGCGGCGTTGAATAATAACAAGGAAAGCAATAAAGGATGAAGCAGGGAAACCTGCATCTATTATACGAGAATGCAAAAACTGTTACAACAGATTGTGCGCGTATTTGTCAGGCAGTTTGAGGTCTGGGAAAAGAGCGACTCAATAGACTACTTGGCGGTAGCTCATCCTTGCCGCGCGCAACCTGCGTCCGTAGGTGCCCGCCAGATAGCCCTGAACCGGAACAAACAGGACTGCGCCCAGCAATGCGACCGGCAACAAGAGCATGAGCGCGATGCTCGCCGCAAGCGCCGTGACCAACCATTGCAAAGTCAATGCGGCGTTATTCTGCAGGGTGGACAAGATCATGCCAAAGCGGTAGAACTCACCCGAATCCCAACTGTCGGCGTAGCGAATGAAGCCAATGGCGAAAAGGGACCAGGCAAAGAGCAGGTATAAGAAAAACAGAGGAAGCAGCGCGCTGACGATACCGACATAGGTGATGCTGCCAAAAAGGCTAACGCCTATTGACGCGCGAAACGCATAGAGAAAGACCAGAGCTAAGATCAACGGCAGATGGTAGACAAACAACGCAACCAGAACATGAATGCCCTTGCCGACGTCTTCGCCGATGTGGTCCCATTCCGGCAATGGCCGAGGATAGTCGTTCAAGACATTGTGAATGATCTCCGTCAGATAGCCAAGCAAGGCGCAAAACGGGATCAAGCCGATGACCGGCGTGAAACACAAAATAACCAGCAAAGCCATTTCGCCCATCTTCTTGAGACAGTGACGATCGTAGCGAACATAAGCAAATGCGCGTACAAGATCCATGACAATCCCTCCCAGCCCAAGAACTTCACATGGGATTAACATGACCTTAACATGGTTTAATCGAATATAAATAGTGGTGTGGTATGAATCGTGTTTGTAAATCTCAAACGTCGCTATGGGACGTATAGTCGCCTTCCTGTTGCCGGACGAAAGCGCTCTCCCGACTTCCGGTGACGCGCCATGTTCAGGCAAGCAAGTACCACTATGCTTGAAAGCGACAATCGATTACATTTCGCCCAATTCAATAAGTTCAAGATTACGTGACTGATGATCTTTTCAATCTTGGGACGGCTGATACCGCAGCGCGAAGTCGTGTCAAAACCGGGGCGAATCGTTATCATTCGGCCTTGCTGCATTGGCGATGTCGTTATGGCGACTGCTGCCCTAAGCGCGTTGCGAGAGACCTACCCGCAGGCGCATATCACTTTCGCAGTTGGATCATGGTCAGCCGCGGCAATCGCCAACCATCCCGCGCTTGACGCGATCATGGATAGCGGCGACGCAGCCCTGCCCTCCCGTTCTACGACGGATTTGCTGAGATTCGTCAGGAAGTTACGGACGGGAAGATTCGATCTGGCGGTATCGCTCGTGCGTTCGCCTTTGATGAGCCTGGCAGTACTTTTGTCCGGCATTCCGCTGCGTGCGGGCTTGGACAGCGCCGGGCGCGGCTTTGGATACAACTTGCGTGTACCAGTCGATCCCGCGGCGCGCGAGCACGAGAGCGCGATCTATTTGCGAGTCGTCAGCGCGATCGCCGGACGAACATGCCAGGCCTACGCCAACCTGCCCATCGACGCTGTGGCGGAACGTGATATCGAGCGCCGCCTGAAGTCGGAATCCATCACCGGGCGCATCATCGTCGCGCACCCGGGCGGCGGCAATAACCCGGGCATGACGATGGACCACAAACGTTATCCACCCGAACAACTTGCCGATCTGCTTGATCGCGTGGCGCGAGAGAAAAACGCGACGCCAATCTTGATTGGCGGACCCGGCGATGAAGAGTTGGTCGCCGCCGTTCTCGAACGATTGTCCTTTCCGGCGATCGCATGGGTCAATCAATTGAGTTTCGCAGACATCGCAGCACTGGCAGCGCTATCGCTCTGTTATATCGGCAACGACACCGGCATGACGCACCTGGCCGCTGCAGCCGGCGCGGCCACGGTGATGATGATGGGACCCTCCGATCCACAGCGATATGCGCCCTATACAGAAAACCGCTTGGTTCTGTGGAAGCCGACGGCATTGACAACCGGAGGCGTCAGCTCGACGTCAGGCTCGAATTGGGACTGGGCGCGTGACGGCTTCAGCGTCGAGAACGGGTCCGCGCAAATCCTGGCATACCTTCAAGAAATCGAATCTCGAGCGAAGCACTAGCCGGGTGTCGCGGTGTCCTCTGCTGTGGCCAGTGCTTAGAACTTTTAGCAGTCAACGGTAGTGTATCGAAGTCGGTTGAAATTCAATCTTACGCACCGAGTACACAGAAGTAGTTCAAACTTAGTCGTGTAAATCTGCCCACTATGTCCCAAAGCAATGGGGGGGAGATTCACCACAGAGGCACAGAGAGCGCAGAGGGAATGGACTAAAGGACTATGCGCCTGATACCTTCCCTCAGAAATCGGACACTTCATTGATTTAGTCTATCCGCAGCAACGGATTCACAGTGCCTTAGACTACCTCACGCCGGCAGAATTCGAGGCGAGATGGAACAAATGCCTCCCTAAGATTCTGCATTTTCGTGTCCACTTTTATGGGTCCACTACACTTTTATCTCTGTGTCCTCTGTGCCTCTGTGGTGAATCCTCCTAACTTAGTTGCAATTACTGAGAAAAACCAGGCTGTCCCCTCCTCGGCGCTAAGGTTTTTCTATTTCAACCGAAATGGAAACACTACCGCAGTCAACTGAGTATGACGGCTTGGGAATGCTTATGTTAGACTATGCCGCATTGATGAAGAACCTGGCAGGCAAAGGACCCGAATCATGAGTTATGCGTACATCCTGGTTGACCGTCCCGCCGAGGGCGTGGGACGTGTGCAATTGAACCGTCCCAAGGCGCGGAACGCGCTCAATTCGCCTCTCCTGGACGAAATGATGGACGCTTTGCTCAACTTCGACGGTGAACCGAGCGTCGGCGCGATGATCATTACTGGCAACGAGAAAGCCTTCGCCGCCGGCGCCGATATCAAAGAGATGGACGGCAAAACATCGATTGATATGTTGATGCAAAAGTCCCTCGCCGACCGCTTCGACCTAAGCCTGATCAGTAAGCCGATTATCGCCGCGGTATCGGGTTATGCGCTCGGCGGCGGCTGTGAAGTTGCCATGAGTTGCGACATGATCGTCGCCTCGGAAACGGCTGTATTTGGGCAGCCGGAAATCAATCTGGGCATATTGCCCGGCGCCGGCGGCACTCAACGATTGACACGCGCGGTCGGCAAGGCGCTGGCGATGGAAATCATGCTGACCGACCGTAAGCTCGGCGCGCAAGAAGCCCTGCAAAGCGGCTTGGTCAACCGCGTGGCGCCGCTCGATCAATATATGGACGTCGCAATAGAGGTCGCGCAGAAAGTCGCCGGGCGCTCGCAAGTCGCCATACGACTGACCAAAGAGGCGATTAACAAGGCATACGAAATGACGCTGCAAGAGGGCCTGGATTTTGAACGACGCAGCTTCCTGGTCGCCTTCGGATCGGACGACAAAGCCGAAGGCATGCGCGCCTTCATCGACAAACGGAAGGCGGAATGGAAAAACCGCTGAGCCTGTCCCTGCTTTACACCGCCAATCTACGCGGAGACATCGCCCTGCTGCCGCAGCTTTTTACCTTCCTGCAGCGCCTGAAACCCGACGAAGGGCCGAGCAGCTTGATCCTCGACCTGGGCAATGCCTGTGACGATGCTGCCTGGCACTGTCAACAGACGGCCGGGCGCTCGATGTTGATCTTGCTGGATGGCATGGGTTACCACGCGGCCAATATCGATGGCGCTCTCGATGCCCATAATCGCACGCGAGTCGACGAGCAGGTGACGATGGCCCTGGTTGATAGCGCCAACGATTGGCACTATCGCATACCGCCGATTGACGATACCAGCGTCCGTCTGACCGTGAGACCAAATGCGGTGCCGGCGCGCTTGCAAGTCTGTTTGGCGCCGGCCGAGCGCACACGAATCGACGGCAAGGTCCTCTTTTTGCAAGATGTGCATGCCGGCCAGGTTGGGACAGTGAGCATTGATCTGGGTGGCAGCCCACGCCTCACAGACCACGCGATTCACGACCTGCCATCTGATACGCCGCCCAATTCCAGCATCGCCGGCGCTATCGAATTCGTCGAAAGCGAAGCGCGCCTTTTCAACAAGAATCAATCGAAATCGGCGCCCTAACCAATCTTTGCCACGGATTGCAACTCTTGAGCGCCATCAAACTGCGTATTCACAGCCGACAGCGCGAACATATGGGCGTCATCGCCTCACTTGACGACTTTGAATGCAGCGAAGTTGACGCCGTCGAGGCGGCGTCAGTGCTGAGCAATCCCAGCGTCACGCTCTATTGCCTGGACCACGCCAATGAGCGCGCGATTTTCACTGCGCTGCCCAATGAAATAGATTTGTCGCAGCTACCCTTTATGTACCAGGCGCAGTTCGACCACGCCGACTTCCTGGTGGCCCTGCCCTACACCGACTTCCTGCAACTTGCCGGACAAATCCCGCTGGACGAGGGCAAGCTGCTTTGCCTGCATAACATCGGTCGCTGCGGCTCCACGGTCCTGGCCCGCGGACCAGCGGGCGACGGTGCGGAAGCTGCTGGCGAAACAGCCGCTGCTCAATGCGGCCGATGCGGTCTTCATCTGATACGCGCCTGCACGGACGTATCTATGCAGTTTCTCTGTGCTCTCTGTGCCTCTGTGGTGAAATTACGGCACCGCGCGCTGATTCAGCATCTCGTTGATCACCAGCACCAAGCGCCGCAGTTCATCTTCCAAATCAGGGCTGATCCCGTCCTGAATCAACGCCTCGCGAAAGAGATCACGCGCCTCGCGCACCTGTTCCTGACCTTCGCGCAGCCGCTGCAAACCCTCGCGCATCTGTTCGCGCGCCTGACGGCTGGCGTCGCTGGCATAATAATCGGGGAAGTCCCAGCCGTGTTGCGCCGCCACGCGCTGCAAACCGTTGATAAATTCCCGAACGGACTCCAATTCTTGCGTGGCGCCACGCTGCAACAGATCTGTGATTCCCTCGCTTAAGCTCGGCTCCATGCTGAAATCGAGCTTTTCGATATCGCTATAGCGCGCTTCCACCGCTTCGCGACTGCTCGGCTGTGGGCGCAAGGAGGTCAACTGTGGCGACATGCCGGTGAAGAGCGTATACAAGACGCCCACGCACATATTGTGCACATCCTTCCGGTATTGCCCGCGCTCGTCCGATTTCTCGCCGCCCAACTGTCGGGAACTGTTGAAGTCGATCACCTTGAGGTGGACGCCGTCCCAATAGACATGTTCCAGTTTGTGATCGAGGTAGGCTATCTGCTGTGAATGCGCCAGAGCCAGCAGTTCGCTGAATTGTACCGCCAGGGACAAACCCTCTTCGGTCGGCAGGCGCCAGCGGTTACCCGGACGGTTCGGTTTCATCAAGTAGAACAAGCAGTGATTGCGCGGCAGATTCTCCAGCGATAGATAGGGTCGCCAACCCGCCACCGCGTACTGCGCCAGATCTTGCACGAAACCACGAATGTTGTTCTGATAGGATATGATCTCACCCGCGCGCGGGGCTTCGGCGCGATCGGAGATAAATCCGCAGTCGTAGAGCTTGACCACATGCGGACTATGCCACAAGCGCGCCAGGATCTGCGCTTCGTTGCCAAAAGCGCGGTATTCCCAGCGTGTATCGCCATCGCTATCGAGATGTTCGGGGCGCAGCACTTTGAATGCGATAATCTGCCCGTTGCGCCGGTCGAGAGCGTCCAGAACTCGCGCATAATGCCCTAGCGCAAATGTGTCGATGTAGTTGTCTATTCGATAGATGTCCTGGAGATGCGGCATCTTGCGTTCCGGCTCGTCGAAGCTTGAGGCATAAGCTGCCAATGTACCAGCCATTGCAGCATTGATACAGGGTAGTTTCAATGCCGAATGTCTATGATGTATCCCTTGCCCGCAGGCAGGTGTGGCAGTCGAATTCGCCACTCGCGGACAGCTGTCCCGAGCGTAGGTCAGGCGCAGGGCTAACAAGCGGCGGAGCTTTTGCTAAAATGGCATAGGCAAAGAATTTCTAAGGACACCCGTTGAACCGTCGTGCCTTTCTGATCACGCTGCTGCCATTGTTCATTTGCTCAATGACGGGGGCGCAAAGCGAAGAAGAAACACCCACGCATATCATTGCAGCGGTGCAGCGCGCTTTTCCACAACTTGCCGATGCTCAAGATTGGTCGCATACACGCCTGACAGATGTTAGAACCACTGCCCTCGGCTGCCGCCCCATGAGAGGGCTGGAGCTCCCGCAGGCCATTGAGGTCTACCGCGTACAAGTTACCGACAAGGACCAGCAGGTCGTGCTGCACGTCTCCGCTGATGGCTCGATGACACAACAATGCGCCAATGGCGGAACGGACTCGGACACGGGTCTGATCGGCACGTCCATCTCGAGCGAAAGGGACCGCGATGGCGATTCCCTGGCCGATACCGTGGACAACTGTCCCGGCATTGCCGGGCTCCCCGGCGCTCCGCGCCCGGGATGTCCTCATGCCAGCAGAGGCGACCGCGACGGCGATGGCACAGCAAATAGTGTCGATGCTTGTCCGCGGCAAGCCGGTTCAGTGGCGGCCGATGGCTGTTCGCTATTTGTGGATGAAGACAGTGACGGTGTGCCCGATAGCGAAGATATCTGTCCGCGCGATTTCGGCGTTATTCTCGCCGACTTCGCCCTGGGCTGTCCGGCCGACGGCAGCGGCAGCTCGAGCAGGCGGCGTGTATCCGACGAATCATGCGCCTTCCGGGATTCCGGCGTTCCTCTTTACGACGGTCCGAGCCTGGCATCATCTCTCATAGGAGCGGTTGGCGCTATTGGCGCCGAAGTTATCGGGCGTGACGCTACGGGCTTATGGTTTCAGGTTCAACGCGGCTGGGTCCCTGGATCCGCTGTCGAGCTGCGCGGCGCTTGTTTCAACATTCCGCTGGTCAATGTGACGGCGGGCGCTGGCACCGGCTGCTATCTGCGGCCGTTAAAAACCACCGTGAATGTCCGGCGCGCTCCGCGTGACAAACAAGTATCGCAAATCTCGTCGGAAAACAGCTACGCCGTTTTGGGCCAGAACCTCCCCGGCGATTGGCTTTTCTTCCGGCAGGGTTGGGTCCGCCGCTCGGCGTTGGAGCTGTCCGGCGATTGCGCTCGTCTTCCCATCCTCGATCCGGCGATAGTCAGCAGCGGCACGGTTCACTTCTGCCCGCCGCTTTATCAAGGCTTCCTGTCGCCGCGAATTGATGTTGGCAAGGCGAGCGCGCAGGTCGCCTCGCGGACGATCGCCAACCGCCTGCGCGCCGGACCCGAACTCGGCGCCGAACAGATCGGAGAGATCCCGCCGCGCCAAATCGTGGACGCGGTCCTCGACGGACCGGCATGCGACGGCGCTTTTGTTTGGTGGCATGTTGAGGTTGACGGGCTGATCGGCTGGACAGTCGAGAGCGACCGCAACGCCAATGTCTATTACCTGGAGCCCGCTCCGACTCCTGTCAATCAACAAAGCGGAACTGTGCGAGACGGGCTTCACATGACGACCGGCCAGTCCTCGGAAAGCGTGAACACAACCTCGCTCGCCATCATCAGCAGCGCCAATCTGAACCAGCTCGATACGATCCATGTGCTTCCAGCAAACGAGCCAGGCCAATTGGCCTGGTCACCTGGCAATCAATCGCTCGCGGTAATTGGCGCTGGTGGCGACCTGCAGTCCTACAGCTATCCAGACTTCAAACCGCTCCCGGTACGCCTGGGCTTAGCCAACGACTTCCAGGCAAATGCAATAGCCTTCAACATGGACGACAACCTGGCCATCGGGAGTAATGACGGCCGCGTCGTGCTTGTCAAACTCGACGGAGGCGCATCAGTCTCCAATATGATGAATTTATCGCCCACACTGTTGGGACCGGTGCAAGCGCTCGCGTGGTCCAGCGACGGCAGTCGCCTGGCAGCGGCAAGCGGCGGACGGACTAACAAACTGGCGGGTCGCGTCGGCGAACTCATCGTTTGGGGGGTTGATGACCTTGCGGATGACCTAGGGGCGGACTCATTGCACCACTTTGCTTATCCCTATCCCCTGACGGACATCGCCTTCAGCGCGGACGACCGCTGGTTGGCGGCCTCTGGCGAAAGCCTCACAAACGGGCGCGCCGCGCTTTGGATTTATGATGCCACAGACGGTCGCCTGGTCTTCTCCAAAGCGCTGATTGGCATGACTGGGAAGGGATTGGTTCGGGCATCTCCCGCAACGGCCCCGGGCGATTTTGTCTATAGCAACGGCGACAGCCTCTATCTAGTCGATTTGGACAGTGGGCAAGACTTGCGCTTTTATCACCGTGCCGGTGCATATTTGCCAGAACTCACGGTTCGCCGGCGCGTCGTCAACGGCGCCGAAGTCCTGCTGGCCATTGGCAGCCAAGACGCCAATGGCCTTGAAGTGCTGCACCTGGTAAACGCCCTGAACAGCGATTCGCCTGCCCTCCATTTGCCAGTCACTGTTGATGACCTGGCATTCAGTCCCGACGGGCGCGCGATCGCCCTTGCGCAACGTGCGCAAGATCGCGTTCTGATTCTGGCAGTTGCAGCCAATTAGCTACGCGTGCTTGATCTGATTTTGCTGACAGAAGTCTTGTATTGTGATAAGATTGCGCTCGATTTCGACCAGCGAGCAGAAAGTACTTTTGATGCCAGAGACGCTTAGCGTCTACCCGGTTCAGGCGCCGGTTCGCGATCAAAGCTTTGATCTGATCGAGGCGATTCTTGATGGCCTCGCGCGAGCCGAACTTCAGTTGCAAGACGGCGACGTTCTGGCTGTTTCCAGCAAATACGCGGCCATCGCTGCCGGACGGATCTACAACCTGGACGATGTCGAGACGACGCCCCGCGCGCGGCAACTGGCGAAACGATACAATATGTCCGCGGCAATCGCCCAATTGGTGCTAGACGAAGCAGACCACGTCTTTGGTGGCATCGAACAAGGATTCCTCTTAACCGCCAGAGGTGGCATCATTTCGCCAAATGCCGGCCTGGATCGTTCCAATATCCCCAGCGGGCAAGTTGTCCTGCTGCCCAAGAATCCCTTTGAAAGCGCCGAAGCGATCTACGAGGCGCTGCATCAACATCTCGGTCATCACGTCGGCGTCATTTTGACCGACAGTTGGCTGCTCCCCGGTCGTTACGGCACCGGCGGCATCGCGCTTGGCACCGCCGGCTTTAAGCCAATCAAAGACGAACGGGGCAAGGACGATCTCTTTGGCAACCCGATGGCGGTTACGCAGGTTGGCGTCGCCGATTCGCTGGCGGCTTGCGCCCAGGTTGTCATGGGCGAGCGCGATCAAGCCACACCCTTCGCCGTTTTGCGCGGCGCGGACATCGAATTGACCCACGACCGGTTTTCCGCGGCCGATATTTCCATCCCGTGGCAACAGTGCATCTATGTGGAATCCTTGACTTTGGGATTACTCCCGGACGGCGCTCCTGAACGCCTGGAAATCGAAATTATTGACGATTAGGGCGCTTGAATTTGGCATTCCAGCCCACTACGGAAACCTCGGCGCAATAGCAGATTAGAATGCCCAAACTTTGGCTACAAAAAAGCGCGAAATGGCTGCTGGTGGTTTGACATTCAGTTAACCTTGACTTAAACTTGCTAGTATAGAAATGATCGGCATAAAAGGGAGGAATCCTTTCTTTCACAACTATGTGTGAATGTCTGGCAATCACAGAGGCGCGCGGGGTGTCCATAACGGATTTGGGTAATGATTGTCATTTTGATTGATAATTCATCATTGCTAAACATACAAAACGAACGCGGTGTGCAGCGAATGGGTTGCGCCGCGTTTTTTTATTTTTCCGACAGTCCATCTCTAGGTAGAAGGGAAAACAATGGACGCTAGCATGATCAACAAGATTCAGAAAGCCAGTGAATACGCGAGCCAGCCCGAACGCGCCACTTTTAACAGCTTGAGGGTGGCCTTCCATGGCGAGAATAATGCCTACGCCGTCGGCCTTGACAACGATGCCTGGTCGTGCGCCTGCCCGGGCTTCCGGACCTACGCAATTTGCCCACACGTCATGGCGCTGGAGAACTTGTTCAAACCTTTACTTAAGCGCCGTCCGGTTCCCTATTCGCCTGGCCAAAATATTGTCAGCGATGTCAAGAAAGCCAAACGATACTCAGATCAGCGCGACCGCATCCGTATCGTCTCTTTCGATTGTACCTTTGAGGGCTACAACAGAAACCATCATATCACCTATGACGAAGGCAAATGGACCAGTACCGCCTCGTTTTTCGCGCAACGCGGTGTCTGCAGCCATACCATGGCGCTTGAAAAGATCCTTAAGGGATTCGTGGAACCGGTGCGCGCCCAAACGCTTGTCTAGCGATTCCAGTCGGGAGCGGGGCGCTAACTGTGGCCCCGCTCATCTAATACCCCAACCACAAAGCATTGACAATCTGATATGTCGTTGAGAGGTCTGTCCGCAGAGGCGCGACTCTATTCTTCGTCTTCTTCCGTTTCCAATCGTGGATCACCCGGCGCAACCTCAAAGACGGCCTGCCAGGGCGAATAATGCGTGTAGGCTTGATCGCGCTTAACCAGGCTCCCCGCCATATCATAGACATTGCGATAGACCCAGACATCCGCTCCGTCCGCGGCGTAATCCACCTGCCGCACCTGACCCGCCGCCAGATTGCGATTCTCAACATAAGTCTGCGGCGGCGCTTCTACGATATCCCGTATGATGGGCGGCTCGATCACGGTGCGCCAATGTCGCGTGCTGTAGAAGCGAAATTGCAGCGCGTCTTTCGCCCCCATAAACTCACTCTCGATCAAGAGATGATACGGTGTGTTGTTGAGAAAACGAAAATCGCTGGTTGGTTGCCAGATCGCCGCATCCAGACCCGGTCCCGCACCGGCATATTCGTAATAACCAACGCGATAGCCATGGCTGTTGCGCTCGGTGATCGCGAAGCCACCGCTGAATGCCGCGCGAAAAACCGTCGTGCTCACTTGGCAGATGCCGCCGCCGATACCGGTGACCGTGCGGCCACCGAAGATCACCGCGCCGTCGACGAAGCCCGCTTCCGGTGTGATATCGCCCAGGTAATGATTAAGTGCAAACTCTTCCCCGGGCGCGATGATGATGCCATTTAACTTTCCTGCGCCGACAGCAATATTGGTGCGTCGATTCTGCCAAGAACCCCAATAGTAGGTCGTCGCTTCCGCCACCAGGTCCTTGATAACCAGCGCCGCCGCCGAAACGCCCTCGTGATATCGCGGCAGGCTATAGTCGAAGATCATCGGCGCCAGCCTTGATTCACGATTGAATATGGCTTTTTCCAGCTGCTCGATTGTCTTTTCGATATTCAGTTCGCGCCCGCCCCGCGACGGACTTAAGGGGATTAGCTCGCCCGTCTGCGGATTGAAATCGAAACGACCATCGACCGGAATGATAATCAGGCCGGGCGCAAGCGACCGTAGAAACTCAGCAAAAGCCTCGACGATTATCGAGACATCGTAGCGCTTGCCCGGATCGTCGTCGCGCAGGGTGACCCGCAGCAAGCCGCGTATCTGTTCGCGCCTGACGGTCCAGGGTCCCAGCGGTCTGCCATCACGATCGCTGGCGAAGAGTTGCACCGGGCCGGAGAGCGCTGCCCCCAATTGCAGCGCCGCCTCCTCCACATTCCAAAGGCGCGGCATACTCTCTTCGACCACAAGTTCAGTTTCTCCGGCATCCAAGGGGAACCGCAAAGTCGCGGTCAAGCGCAGCAGCGTCGCCGGTATGTTGAGCTTGCGCCCGGTCACACCCGCGCTAACCTGTACTTCGCCTCCGGCAATGCTCAAGCTGGCGTCTTGTCGATCGCGGTCAATTTGGCTTGCCAAGGCGCGTAGATAATCGAACGCGATATTCTCGTCGAAGAGCAACTGCAGAGGCTGTTGTTCGCCACTGAACCAGGCCTCACTCTGCGCGAGGATATCGTCAAGCGCATCTCCCTCATGACCGACCGCAAAAGCTTGACCCAGCATGTCCTCAGTCGCGATCCGCAATCCCAGCTCGGACGCCCTCGCCTGCCAGGTACGCTCGCCATCGCGCAAGATGTGAACAATATCGGCCAAAGGGGCAAATTCTTCGTTAAGCGCGGAGGCTGCCTCCACTTCCGTCATCCCGCTCAAGTCGACGCCGCCGACGGTCACTCCAGGTACGACCCTGTCCTGCAAAACAACCTGCCAGGCGATAAGCAGCATCACAAGCAGCAACGCCAACATGGTCGCGCCGATCACGCTCAGCACAACAAACCTAAGCAGCCAAACTATCAGCGAGGACTTCGGCCGCAGCTGATATGAAGGGCGTGCAAGAGACATGGATTTCTTCACTCGTGCAGTTTAGTGGAAGCCAAACCCGCCATTGGCTGCACTCTAGCGGGAGGCGAAGGATTTGCGCGCTTCCAGAGACAGTTCTTGGAGAGAACCTTCGCAGGGATTTCCATTTACAGCCAATAGTTGACAACCAGCGTCGGAACTAGGTCAAAATCGTGATCTCGTGCTGCGGCATCGGCTTGGGCGCGTCGCCGCAAGAGGTCTGCCGCGGCGCCGACATGCTCATGTTGACATCGGCGTCATGCCGCTTTCCGCTGCCGTCAACGAAGCTTATCCTCCAGCGCTGATCGCCGGTCGCGATCACGTCCGACAGCCGCAGATCGGCAACGGCATAGAGCCGCGCCCGCTCTCGAATGCGCCCCTCGGCCGCGCCAATCGCTTGATGCGTGTCGCCGTCCAGGCGGTGTCCCGGGTAGGCGCCGCGCCCGCGATACTTATGCGTCATCAGGTACCCGGCGCGATGATTGGTCACGATTGCTTCGGCATCGGACGGATCAAGATGCCCATAGACGATGCCTTGCGGAAAGGCAATCATGGTCGCCGCCATGCGATGGCCGCCGATGTGCGACGTTTGCCAGACCTTGCCTTCGCCGGCATATTCGATCAAGGCCTGATAAAAGGGTGTTCCGTGCGCGGCGCAACAAGGATCGTGCCGGCCGTTGGTGCAAACGGTATAGAGTTCGCCTTCATCGTGCATATCATAACCGTTGATGCGCGGGCAGCAGTCCTCGCCGATGCTATCAGTTTCCAGTGTCAAAAGCTCATCATAGTCCTTCAGAATCGTGTGATAGATCCTGGGCTGCCCTTGATTGGTGACAGCGATGTAAAAGTTCTTGCCATCGGACGCCGGACGGCGAATGAAAAGAATCTTCGCTCGCGGCGACTGCATCAAATGCTGCAATTGGGGCGCGAATCCACCGGATGCGCCGGCTTTCTTGACGATCTCGCCCTGCCATCCGCCATATTCCGCCAAACTGGTCTGGATAAGGAAGAAGGTGTCGGCCGGCTTAAAGGTGCCAGCCAATGTCTCGTTTACCGCGCGGGATTCCTCCGCGCAGGCCATGGTCATTTCCATAGATAACCCTCCTCCTGCTGCCGTCTGATGTCGCTCAAGTCTACCATCCCGACCTCAAAGACACAAAGGACATCAATTCCTGCTCCGGGCAATCGCATCAAAAGTGCAGGTCTGTATTCAGTGCAAAATTTCACCACCGAGTACACCGAGGGTCGCGTAGACACTGACCGGCGGCACCGAGTTTAAGACCATTACAAGATGAACCATCTGCAAATCTGCTACCAATGGTGAAAGGAACCTGCGCTGATCTCTCATTTATAGTAGAAATACGACTGTATCTTTATCACATAGATGCTTTTCTCTGTGTCTCTGTGCCTCTGTGGTCGATTTATCTTTTCAACAAATCGCATATGGGTGGACGCTGATTTTTATGCGATTGCCCTGAATTTCGGCTAGACCGAATGACCCTTGCAGCGAGCTCGTTGTCAGCGCCGGTCTCTAGCCTGCCAAACCAAACATAGCGGGATCGCCAAGCCGCGTTACAATGGACCCACTGTATTTCTCATCGCAAAAGCGTCGGTCATGTCTAAGCTGTCCATCCAGAATCTTCAGCTCAAGCGCGGCGGAAAGACGGTCCTGCGCGATATCGATCTTGAGGTCGCCGCCGGCGAGTTGCTCGTGGTCATCGGACTCAGCGGCGGCGGCAAAAGCTCGCTGTTGCGCTGCATTAATCGGCTCAACGATATCGCCGCGGGAACCATCCTGCTTGACGGCACGTCGATCTACGAAATGCCGGTTACGGAATTGCGCTGCAAAGTTGGCATGATCTTCCAGAAGACGGCCGCTTTTGAGGGCAGCCTCGCCGACAATATCGCCTTTGGCGCAGCCTTGCATGGCAAGACGCTCTCACGTGAGAAAGTCCTCGGCCTGATACGGCAAGCGTCGCTGGATGTTGACTTGATCGACCAGACGGCAGACGCGCTTTCAGGCGGGCAGGAGCAGCGGCTGGCGATCGCGCGCGCCTTGGCGCTTGATCCCTCCCTGCTGCTGCTGGACGAGCCGACCTCGTCGCTCGACCCCATCGCCACCGGCCGCGTGGAAGAATCGCTGCTGCGCTTGCGCCGCGAGATGGGGCTCTCCATGATTTGGGTCTCGCACTCTATCGAGCAGGCGCGGCGGATCGGCAGCCGAGTGCTGCTCCTGGATGAGGGGCGTATCATCCGCGAGGATACGGTAGCTGCCATGCTGGATCCTGAAAGTGGTGACAAGCGCGCCCTCGCCTTCGCCGAAGGAGACGAAGCCGGATTGCAAGAAACAGGATAATCAGTCGCCGGCGTCTTCAATCAATTGCGCAAGGAATGATCTGTCTTCGTCGCTGAGCTCGACCCGCGCCAGCAGATCCGGGCGCATCTGCCAGGTGCGTCTGAGCGCCTGCTGCCGCCGCCAGCGATCCACCTCGGCATGGTGCCCGCTTGTCAGCACCGCCGGGATACCCAAGCCGCGAAATTCGGCCGGGCGCGTATAATGCGGCCCTTCCAGCAAGCCATCGGCGTGGCTGTCACGGTCTTGCGCGCCTTCCGCGCCCAATACGCCGGGTATCTGTCGCACGACCGCGTCAATCAGCACCATCGCCGCCAGTTCGCCGCCGGTCAACACATAATCGCCAATGCTGATCTCATCGTTGATCGCCAGTTCACGCACGCGCTCATCGACGCCTTCATAGTGCCCGCAGACCAGGATCAGATGATCGCGCTGAGATAGCTCAAGCGCGACATGGTGCGTTAACAGACGACCCTGTGGCGACATCAAGATCACTGGCGTATGTTCATCCGGCTTGACCGCTTCAATCGCCCGAACCAATACATCCGGCTTGAGGATCATGCCACCGCCACCACCGTAGGGACTGTCATCGACCTTGCGATGCTTGTCTTCGGCGTAGTCGCGGATATCGTAGGCTTGGAAATCCAACGAGCCGCGATCACGCGCCTTCCACATCATGCTCTCGGACATGACCGGTTCGAACATGCTGGGGAATAAGGTCAGGACATCGATTTTCATGCTGAAACTAGCTGCGGTTAGCGCTACATCGAATCGCGTGTTTGCAGGAAGAATGCCTTCTTGAGGTTGGGCAGGGTGAAGTCGAAACCGCAAGAACGGAAGAAGTCCTCGGCGACGCTGATCGCCATGATCTCGTATATGCCCTCTTGCCCCGCCAGCGCCACACAAGCCTCGACCAGCTTTTTGCCGACGCCCAGCCCTTGTGCCGCCGGATCAACCGCCAGACCGCGAATCTCGCAAAGCTTCTTGTTATAAATCTCCAGCGCCGCGCAGCCGACAATCCTTCCGTCGAGTCGAGCGATGAACGATGTTTCCAGCAGATCTTCCAGTTCGTCAAATGTGCGAGGCAACAGGTCGCCGCTCTGCACAAAGGGCACTATGAAGTCTGACAATTCGACCAGATCGTCCGTCGCGGCCTTGCGAACGCGAATGTCGGTTTTGGCATCGTCTATCATGGAAATTCTCGCTTACGCGACTATCCATCTAGTGTATCAGCATCGCCGCGCTTGGCAAAGGTCTTTGGATACGCGCCGATTCTTGTTAGAGTTGTACGTAACCTGTTCCTATGCGAATCAACTGAGACAACCAATGCCAAGAGTCACTGTTGCCTCGAAGAATCCAGTCAAGCTGCAGGCAGCGCGTATCGCCTTCGCGCGCATGTTCGCGCGAGATGACTTTGACGTCGCTGGCGTCGCTGTTCCCTCCGGCGTGGCCGACCAGCCCATGTCGCGCGCCGAGACCATGGCCGGCGCCCTCACTCGCGCCGAGAACGCGCGCGCAGCCCGCCGGGAAAGCGACTTCTGGCTGGGCATCGAAGGCGGCATAGAAGATACGCCGCTGGGCATGAGCTGCTTCGCCTGGGTGGTCGTGCTCGACCGCGACGGGCGCGTCGGGCAGGGACAGACGGCGCTGTTCTTTTTGCCCGTCGAAGTCGCCGAGTTGGTGCGCGGCGGCATGGAATTGGGCAATGCTGATGATGCGGTCTTCAAGCGCGACAATTCCAAGCAAGCCAACGGCGCCATCGGTTTGCTGACCGATGACCTGATCGACCGTGAAGCCTATTATGTACACGCGCTGATCATGGCGCTGGTGCCATTCAAGAATCCCGAATTGAGTTGGTTAAGCTAGGGGAGGTTCCCATGCCCGACATATTCGCCGGCATGCAAGGCATCGAGCGAGTTCTGATGTCGATCGCCTTTATTTTGATCGCCGCCGCCGTCTCGCGCTGGCAAGAATCCGACCTGGAAAAAGATCTTTTCATCGCCACTTTCCGCAGCTTTGTCCAGTTGATCGCCATCGGCTATGTGCTGGAATTGGTCTTCGAGTTGCATGATCCGATCTTCACGGTCGTTATCCTGCTGGCCATGACCGTGATCGCCGGGCGCACCACCGCCAAACGCGCCCGTAAAACGCCGCATGCACAGGCTATCTCGCTGCTCTCGATCGGATTCGGCACGGCTATGACGCTGGCGCTGTTGGTGGCGCTGGGCGTCTTTGACTTCGTGCCCAAGGACATCATCCCCATCGGTGGCATGATCCTGGGCACGTCCATGACCACGGCCACCCTGGTCATCACGCGGCTCAGCAGCGACTTCCATGACCAGCGCGGCTTGATCGAAAGCAAGCTTGCCCTGGGCGCGACCAGCCGGCAAGCCTCGCTGACGCAGTTCCAGCGCACCATCAAGAGCGCGCTGACGCCCATCATCGATACGACCAAGACGGTGGGACTGATCAAGTTGCCCGGCGCCATGACCGGCATGATCCTGGCCGGCGCGTCCCCGCTGGAGGCGGTTCAGTTGCAGATCATCGTGATGTATATGCTGGTGGGCGCGGCGACGTTTACCGGCCTGGTCGCGGCCTGGTTGACCTATAGGCAGTTTTTCACCCCCGTGCATCAGTTGGTGTTTGAGTAGTGAGGAAAGGCTATAAGTAATCGGCGCTTAGACAGATGGCGCAAGCATTAGGACGTTGGCAGAAACTCCACGCGATTTTCCAACTCTTCCGACTGATAAACGCCGTGCATTAATTCCAGAAACACTACCCACGCGCCTATGAAGGCGACGTCCTGCTGCCCGAAAACGATTCCAGTATGTTCGATACCGCTCTTCGCTAGCTCCAGAAAATCGCTATCGTTCGTGCATATAACGCGGCCCTGCTCTCTTGCGCGCCGCAGATGCCGTAGGTCGCTATCGCCGAAGCATTCCAATTCACGCACCGTTACTGCGTCAATTCCGCGTTTCCGAAGTTGTTCGGCAATAGCAACCGGCATGTTTTCATCGAGATAAAAGCGAAGGTTGTCCGCTGGCAACGTGACGCTCCCTCAGTTCACGCGCCGTTTTGATTTGATCGCGTATATCGGCGTCAATCTGCTCTTTGTTCAAGTAGTAGTATGAAAGCGCCGCGTAAACTTGCGCCAAGGTTATACCGTAAGCCACAGCGATCTGGTCGGGGTTTTGATCGTGGAACACTTTGGCCATTACGATATCAGTCACCTTAAGTCCGGTGCCGATGATGCAAGGCCGGCCGCCGCGGACATCGGTTTTGCGGGTGATGAGGTTGATGCTTTCTATAGTTTCCATCGCGCTTTGCCTTTTGCTGTAGCGGTGTTGATATTATAGCGGTTCACGCGCACGAAGTATAGCTTGCGGAGGGCGGGCGAAGTGGCAGGTTTTCACGCGGGTGCATCAGTTGGTGTGTGAGTAGTGGGATGTCTGACTCACCGCCCGGCAAAGTCCCAAAAGGCAATGAATCTGATGGCTGGGTGCTACCAAGACCCTCCCTCAAATTCAGCATTTTCGTGTCCAGTTATATAGGACCACTAGAGTGAAGGCCGCCCTGCGCGTGAAGCTTTCCGAGAACTCCGCCTGAAAATCGCAAGCGATGCCCACACTCGTTAAAACACTGCCGAATTTGAAGATCGACTCGAAGCTCTCGAAAAAAGGTACCACAACGGCATCAAGCAAGCGGAGAAGTTCAGCAAACGCCTGGAAAAAGATGAGCGTCCCGGAGATGTCGTGCCGGGCGTCTGCGCTGCTGTCTACAAAGCGCAGCTGCGAAATCCGGCCGTACGCGGGGGAGCGCCCATGGGCTACCGCATCATAAACTACGTCATAATGCGGGACCAGATATACCTGCTCACGATGTACAGCAAAAGCCAGCAAAAGGACATCAGCTCGGCTGAACTCAAACAGCTCGTGGCAGCGGCTAAACGGCATCACAATGCCTGACGAACGCCCGTGATGAATATTCACTTATCGAAGCCATCCCAAGCCTGAAACACCAATACGGGCTCTTCCCCGTCTTGTGCGGGATCGTGTCAGACGGCGGCAATAAACCGATCCATTAATGGAGGGAAGGCGTAGCGCCACCCGCTGACGAGCAGATCCGCCGCAACACGCTCTTTGTCGCCTTTACCGTGGCGCACGGTGATCGTCAGATCCTCCATGTTGATATCGCTCCAGCGCAGAGCGACCAGCTCTGAACGTCGCAAGCCGGTGTAAATCAGCAAGCGAATCATGACATCGTTGCGAATGCCGATATCTCCGTTATCGTTGCGCCAGACTCCGAGTAAAGCGGTTGCTTCGTGTGGGCTGAGCGTGCGCTTCACTCGTTCCGGCCGAATCTTATCGTCGTCAGTGGCATGGACCTTCAGGAACGACTTCACAGCGTCGTAGTGTTGCCGGTAGCCATCATCGGCGATAGCCAGCAACTCCAGCAGCTTGCGCATGTGCGACAAGCGATTCTGCCGGGTGGTCTTGGCGACATCCGCTTCATGGGTGAACGACGCTTAAGACCGTCATCGCCCCATATCAATCCCCCTCTCCAATGATGGAGAGGGATATGTTATATTGATAATTGTGTCCTTCCTCGCGTTCAGTCCGATCAGGAAGGTTAGCGTAGTTGGAGACAACCAATATGGAAGTAACCAAAGCGCCCGCCAAGCGAAAGCGCGATCACGAGAAGCTGTTTATCGTTGATACCGATGTGCATCACGGATTCAAAAGCTGGTCTGATCTCTATCCGTATCTGCCTCAGGTCTATGCCGAGCGTTTGCGCGAGCATGGAGGCACTGGGCCTACCAGCCAGTATTGGCATAATGGCGGCATGCGCGGAAGACGCGCTGACTTCCTCGATACGGACGACCTCTTGGAAAGCACGCGCCGCCAGCTGTTGGATGACTGTGAAATTGACATTGCTGTTTTGACGGGATCTTCCGCCTTCGGCGCCTGTGGCATACCGGATGCTGATTTTGGCTCGGCAATCTGCAGCGCGTTCAACGATTACACGCTGGAGCACTGGGTCGCCAGCGACGAGCGCTTTCGCGTGGCGATGGCGATCAACACACAAGATCCGCTTGGCATGGCGAAGGAGATCGACCGCATCGGCAGCCACCCGGCGGTGATCGCGATCATCATGCCGGGCGGCGCTACAAAACCATACGGCAATCGCGTTTACGACCCAATCTACGAAGCCTGCGAGCGCAATCGGCTGGCGGTGATGATCCACTTCAGTGGAGAGGGCGTCGGCATCAACGGTCCGCCGACGGCGGCAGGCTGGCCCACTCACTACGTCGAAGGGCGGATGATGCGCGCGCCGGTTTATATGGCGCACATGGCCAGTTTCATCTTCGAAGGCGCTTTTGAAAAATTTCCGGGCTTGCGCATCGTCAATGTCGAAGCGGGTTTTGCCTGGATGCCCTGGTATCTCTGGCGCATGGATTCCGACTGGAAGGCGCTGCGCTACCAGGTGCCCTGGGTCAAGAAGCCGCCGAGCGAATACGTCAAGGAGCACGTCCGCGTCAACACACAGCCGATCGACGAGCCGGAGAATGAGCGCGATCTGGAGCAGATTATCGAGTGGATGCATGGCGACAAGATACTGCTCTTCGGCAGTGATTTTCCCCATTTCGACTTTGATGATCCGCGAAAGACATTGACGCGCTTGCCTGACAAGCTGCGCCGACGCGTTTTCGGTGAAAGCGCTATGGAGACTTTCCCAAAACTGCAGCCGGTGGATTGAGCGCATGGGACGCCACGTTATCTGTCGCGCGGGTGAATTGCAGCCGGGCGAAGTCAAGATCGTCGAAGCGGAAAAGCGCAGCATCGGTATCTTCAATATCCGCGGCGATTTCTACGCGCTGCGCAACACCTGTCCACATAAAGGCGCGCCGCTCTGTCGCGGCATTATCACCGGCTTGATGGTCAGCAAGGAACCACTGCAAATGCATATAATACGTGATGGCGAAATCGTACGTTGCCCCTGGCATGGCTGGGAATTCGATATCACCACCGGTCGCTCGGTCTACAATCCGCATCGCATGCGAGTGAAGATCTATGATATCGCCGTGGAACAGGTGGTGGAGGACGACCCTTGTGTAGAGACGTACCCGGTTCAGATCGAGGAAGAGTATGTAGTCCTCTATATCTGACACGGGGTTTCTGGCTGCATCCGGCGTCGCCAGACGTCATGTTGAAGGGCTCGCCTCAATAAGCGCTCCGCTTCGGGGGTTCTAGCAGTAGGTTCTCAAGGCGCCGGCGACAGCTCTTGAGGGCCGCTTGATAGCCAACTCAAAATGCCGGCTATATGATGCGGCTCCTGGTCTCCGGCTCTTGTATGATTCAGTGGCTGGATGCCTTTCCTGAAGCGCCTAGACAAGGATAATGATAGCAGAAACGCCCAATATCGCACGATTCTGGCATCGCTTGCGTCACAGAAGTGGGCTTCCGTGAAGCAAATCTACCTGTGGTTATCACTGGTTGAAAGCGAAGCGGCTGACCTGCAGTAAGGTCCAACCACGAGTGTATACGCGCTCTTGGGTAGTGATCGCCACCTCGCCTTGACTCGCTTTCAGCGGCACTAAGCCAAACAGACAGCTTGCCAACGTTTGGCGCCGGACCGGCGGCCGATATAGTGACTTAATCGTTCTCCATCACGATCAGAGTTGGAAGCGAAGATACAACCGACGATGGTAGTCCGCTTGAAGACCACAGCGCCACGACACAAGTCAACCTGCGCTTGAGAGACGCGCACTGGACAGACATGTCTATTTGAAGGTTGACACCATGCTACCATCCGCCAAGGCAACGGGCAGACCCATCGGTCATCTCGAACTTTTTTATCAAACTGCCATTTGCGGCAGCCGAGGGCGTATGATTTTTTGCGTGAGCGCGGTAGGCCTTATCACTGCCGCCGAGCGGCTGTGGCAACGGTCGTCAAGTGGTCACACCACCCAGCATCCATCCTGAAACCGGAAAGCCACAAGAATTTGTACCTTAACACACAGTACGATACACTCACATGGTATCAAATTTGCAAGAGAATCGTTATATGGAGAAAAAAGTTATGTACGCACAATCCAGGATCCGCTCCATACTTGGAGTGATTTTTATTCTAGCGCTTGTGATGGCGCTGACGTCGACCGTCGGGGCGCAGGACACCCGCGGCGTATTGCGGCATTCGAAGGCCGGCGCTTCGGCCGCCAATGACGTCGATCCTCATGGGCCCAATCCCGAAGGACTTACGATGCAGTATGTCTACAGTCAGTTGACTCGCCTAGATGTGGGCGCGACCTATGTGACTCCTGATTTGGCCGAGTCATGGGAATCGGACGACACGGGCCAGGTATGGACTTTCCATCTCCGCCAGGGGGTAACGTTTCATGACGGGTCGGATTTCACTTCGGCCGACGCCCTTTACAGCATACGGCGTATCTTGGACCCGGACACGGGCTCGCCTATCAGGGACAAGTACGCGATCATCGACGAGGCTAATCTGGCGGCGCCGGACGACTACACTATCGTGATACCGCTGCATTCGGTAAACGTTGAATTCCCCACCATAGCAGCGGACAGGCGTTTGGCGATGATACCCGAAGGCAGTGGCGACACCATTGCCGAAACCGGCATCGGCACTGACGCCTTCCGCCTCGTCGAGCAGAATCCGGTAGGGATAACCGTGTTGGAGGCTTTCGACGATTACTGGGATGGACCGCCAGGTTTGGCCAGGATCAAACTCTACCACGTCGCTGACGCAGCTGGCGTTGCGCAGGCGCTGCTCACGGACCAGCTCGATTACGTGGGAATCGGCTCGATCCGCGCTGAGAATTTCCCCCTGTTTGAGGGGAACGATGATTTCACCTTCCTGGTTCAAGCGTCTGGCGGTCAGACAAACCTGGTGATGGACGCCACGGTGGCGCCCTATGATGACATTCGCGTGCGCCAGGCTTTTAAGCTGGTTCTCGATCGCCAAGAGATTCTTGAAGTGGTTTATGCCGGACAAGGCGACATCGCCTGCGATAATTCCGTCTGGAAAAACGACCCCTATTATCACGAGCAGGATTGCCCGCGGGACGTCGAGCGGGCGGTGGAACTGCTGGCTGAAGCGGGTTACCCGGACGGCTTGGATGTCGAGCTCTTTGTGGCGGATGTCTATCCTTCGTACGTTCCGCTGGCTGTCGCCTTCAAGGAACAGGCGGCCGAGGCCGGCATCCGGGTCGAGATCAACCAGGTGCCTTCCGACACATACTACTCCGACTATTGGAAGAAAGTGCCTTTCTACCTGACGTGGTGGGGCCAGCGCCAGGCCGGACCCGGCATGAAAGAGCTCTTCAGCTGCGGTTCGCGCAACAACTACCCCGGCTGGTGCAATGAGGAATTTGACCAGCTGCTGGCGGACGCGAGCGCCGAGCTCGACTTTGACAAGCGGAAGGAAATCTACGCGCAAGCTCAGATATTGGCGAGTGAAGGCGGCGGCTGGTTGAACCCGGTCTTCTTTACCGCTGTTGACTTGTTCAATTCCCGCGTCAAGGGCGTGACCAGAAACTTCACCGAGTACATCCATCTCTTCTATATCGAGGAGGACTAGAACCAGCGCTTTCTGGGCTGGTCCTCACAACGCATGCCCTTCTCCCCAAACGAGTAAGTGGGGGGAAGGGCCGGTTATGCCCTATTGTTCGGCTAACTGTCTATCGTCAAATGGCATGCAAGCGCTGTGTGGCGCAAGACCGCTGCAATCCAGTTTCAACAGCGAGTTTTGCAATCCCCCCCCCCCGCGTGGTATACTCACAGTCGGAGATATTTCCAAAAGAATAGTATTGAGAGGAAAAAGACTCATGTACGCACAATCCAGGATCCGCTCTCTAATCGGAGTGATATTTGTTGTAGCGCTTGTGATGGCGCTGACGGCGATCGTCGGAGCCCAGGAGGACACTCGGGGCATATTGCGCGCGCTCAAGGGTAGCTCTTCTGCCGCGTCTAACCTCGATCCTATGACGAATATGGAAGGACCCACCAAGCAGTTTGTCAACGGTCAGCTGACTCGCAGCGATATGGGCGCGACCTTTGTGGTTCCCGCTTTGGCCGAGTCATGGGAATCGGACGAAACGGGCCAGGTATGGACTTTCCACCTCCGCCAGGGGCTAACCTTTCATGACGGGTCGGATTTCACTTCGGCGGACGCGCTTTACAGCATTCGGCGTGTCTTGGATCCAGCCACAGCCTCAGGTATCGCAGACAGACTCGCGGCCATCGACGAGCCTAATATGACGGCGCCAGACGACTACACCATAGTGATACCGCTGAAAGCGGTTACCGTTAATTTCCCCGACCTACTTGCGCACCATCGTATGGTTATGATACCCGAAGGCAGTGGAGACACCATTGCGCAGACCGGCATAGGCATTGGCCCGTTCCGGGTCGTGACCTCGAATCCGGTAGGGGTAACCGTGTTGGAGGCCTTCGACGATTACTGGGAGGGACCGCCAGGTTTGGCCGGCATCGAACTCTACCACATCTCTAGCTCAGCTGCCGTTGCGCAGGCGCTGCTCACGGACCAGCTCGATTACGTGGGAATCGGTAGTATCTCAGCTGAGAATTTCGCCCTGTTCGAGGGGAACGATGATTTCACCTTCCTAGTTCAACCGTCTGGCGGTTGGTCGGCCCTGGTCATGGACACCACAGTGGCTCCCTTTGATGACCTTCGCGTGCGCCAGGCCTTTAAACTGGTCCAAGATCGCCAGGAAACTCTTGAAGTGGTTTATGCCGGACAAGGAGACATTGCCTGCGATACCTCCGTCTGGAAAAACGACCCGTTTTATCATGAGCTGGATTGCCCACGGGACGTCGAGCGGGCCAGGGAACTGCTGGCTGAAGCAGGCTACCCGGACGGCTTGGATGTCGTACTAACTATCGCGGATGTCTATCCACCGTTTGTCTCGCTGGCTGTCGCGTTCAAGGAACAGGCCGCCGATGCCGGGATCCGGGTTGAGATCGACCAGGTGCCTCCCGACACATACTACTCCGATGTTCCAGGGCAGGTACCTTTCTACCTTGATTGGTGGGGCCAGCGCCGCGCCGGCCCAGGGTTGCTAGAGCTCTTTAGCTGCGAATCGGGTCAAAACTTCCCAAGATGGTGCAACGAGGAATTTGACCAGCTGCTGGCGGACGCGAGTGCCGAGCTCGACTTTGACACGCGGGTTGAGCTTTACGCGCAGGCTCAGATATTGGCAAGTCAAGAGGCTGGCTGGTTGAACCCTGTCTTCTTTACCGCCATTGACGTGTTCAATTCCCGCGTCAAGGGCGTCACAAGAAACTTCACCGAGTACGTCCATCTCTTCTATATTGAGGAGGACTAGAACCAGCGCTTGCTGGGCTAGTCCCCATTCCGCATGCCCCTCTCCCACCAGGCATATGGGGGAGGGGCCTCTCAGCTTCCCCTTTGCCGGCTGTGGGTTTATCACCAGATGGCTGGCAAGCGGAGGTTTCCGAATAGTCCGAATACTATGGTATTGACGCGATGCTAAAGATCATTGTGCAGCGGTTATTATTCTCGGTCATAACGCTGACAATCGTCGCCATTGTCGTCTTTGCGATGACCGACCTTTTGCCGGGTGACTGGGCAACAGCCTACTTTGGCAAGTACGCGACGGAAGCAGGTTTGGCCGCCTTGCGAGAAGAGCACGGCCTTGATCGTCCGGCAACGGAGCGCTTTGCCGAATGGATCAGTAATGCCCTGCGGGGTGATTTTGGCGCCTCCCTGGCTCTTAATGAGCCAGTTGTGGAGTTAATCAGCTTTCGGCTGCGCAATTCCCTACTCTTGGGTGGGCTGGCTGCACTGTTCACGATACCCTTGGCGACCCTGTTGGGCATCATCGCTGGCTTAAGGCGCGACCGAACGTCGGATGTCATCATCTCGACGGGTTCGATCGTGGGGATGAGCACGCCAGAATTTGTTATCGGCACCCTGCTAATCTGGATCCTTAGCGTTGGCTTGGGACTCTTCCCGTCGATGACGTTGCTAAACCCGGACGCGCCGATCGCGGATTTGCTGCCCAACGTCGTTATGCCAACCGTTACCCTGACGATTGCCTCGTCAGCTTATCTCCTGCGCATGATGCGGACGACCACGATCAACGTGCTGACCAGTGACTATGTCGAAATGGCCACTTTGAAGGGCCTCCCGCGTTCACGAGTTGTATTCCGTCACGCGCTGCCCAATATTCTATTGCCGACGATCAACATTATGGCTTTGATGCTCAGCGGCCTGCTTGGTGGAACTTTTGTTGTCGAGGTCGTCTTTAACTATCCAGGCTTGGGACGGGCGCTGGTCGACGCGGTCAGTTTCCGCGACGTGCCGATGGTTCAAGCCATCGCCTTGCTCTGGGCGGTCATGTATGTCTTCTTCAACCTGGGCGCGGACCTAGTGACGACATTTCTGGATCCTCGTTTGCGCAGTCTGCGCGGATAGTCAACATCTGGTCAAATCGAATGACGGACTAATTACAATCAGCAAAGGGAGAGAAACGTGAAATTCAAGGGCATAGGTTACCGCGCACCGTTGGGATCATCCCCGCAAGAATTGACGGAGAACTTAGAAACGCTAATTGATTGCGGTTATGACTATGTTGAAGTGTCGCCTGCTTCCTGGCGTATGTGGGTTGGCGGCCGCGTTGATCAGCGACGCTTGAAGCAATTGGTCGCGGTGCTGGACAAGTTCCGTGATCGATTAGGCTACACCTTTCATCTCCCCGGCGAGACAAACATGTTTGACGTCGCCGATCTTGACTATCATCAAGCGCTGTTGCGGGCCGGCCTTGAGGTGGGCAAAGCCATCGGCGCAACAGCAATGGCTTATCACGCCGGCTTCCGCCTCGCCCTGCCGGCGGGAACTTCAAAGCCGATGCAGGAGCTGATGGCGCGCGAACGCGACATCCTGTTAAGTTATGCGGATGAGGTCGCCGGCTGGGGCGGGAACATCAGCATTGAATCACATGGCTGGTATCAATATACCAGTTACACGTCGTTCCCTGAGATGCTCGCGAAGTTCGTTGAAGAGATTAACCATCCGGGGATAGGGCTGTGTATCGATTTTGGGCATTCGTTTCTGTCATCGCAATGGCATGGTTTTGACTACCTAGAAGGTATCGCGCGCATGGCGCCGTTGACCACACATTTTCATGTGCAAGACAATATGGGCATCCCGGCTTATTCGGGCGGCACAAGTTTCGCCTTGGGTCGAGGGGATTTGCACTTGGCGCCGGGCGAGGGCGCTATTCCATTTGATGCGGTGTTCAGCGCGATCGACTTCCCCCAAAAGCCTGTGTTTATGCTGGAGACCCTGGTCTTTGATCAGCGCGATGGCGGGCCAGCTCGCATGTTTGAAGAGGCCAAACGATTGGCTGGGCTGCGGGGCTAGTCGCTTTCGGGGCGTATCGCAAGACGGACCAATTAGGAGCAGCAAAGGGAGAGAAACGTGAAATTCAAGGGCATAGGTTACGCCGCACCGTTGGGATCATCCCCGCAAGAATTGACGGAGAACTTAGAAACGCTAATTGATTGCGGTTATGACTATGTTGAAGTGTCGCCTGCTTCCTGGCGTATGTGGGTTGGCGGCCGCGTTGATCAGCGACGCTTGAAGCAATTGGTCGCGGTGCTGGACAAGTTCCGTGATCGATTAGGCTACACCTTTCATCTCCCCGGCGAGACAAACATGTTTGACGTCGCCGATCTTGACTATCATCAAGCGCTGTTGGAGGCGGGCCTTGAGGTGGGCAAAGCCATCGGCGCGACGGCAATGGCTTATCACGCCGGCTATCGCCTCACCCTGCCGGCAGGAACTTCGAAGCCAATGCAAGAGCTGATGGCGCGCGAACGCGACATCTTGTTAAGTTATGCCGACGAAGTTGCCAGCTGGGGCGGGAATATCAGCATTGAAACACACGGCTTTATCGAAAATGCCAGTTACACCGCATTCCCTGAGATGCACGCGCGGTTCGTGGAATCGATTAACCATGCAGGAATTGGCGTTTGTATCGACTTTGGGCATTCATTTCTGTCATCACAGTGGAACGGTTTCGACTACTTGGAGGGAATTGCGCGCCTGGCGCCGCTGACCACGCATTTTCACGTTCAAGACAATATGGGCATCTCGGCCTATTCTGGCGGCAAAAGTTTCGCCCTGGGCAGAGGGGATCTGCACATGGGGCCGGGCGAAGGCGCTATTCCATTTGATGAGGTGTTTAGCGCCATCGACTTCCCCCAAAAGCCTGTATTTATGTTAGAGGCTCTGCGCTATGATCTGCATGACGGCGGGCCAGCTCGTATGTTTGCAGAGGCCAAACGTTTGGCTGGGCTGCGGGGTTAGGAAGCTGAAGGAATGAAATCACTGACGGCCGTCCCAATACGGTTAGCTCAATCGTTGCGCTGGTTTGGTCAGATCGGGCGCGGCCTGCGCCGATCGCGGCAGGGTACAGTCGGGCTGATGATCGTCATCGTTCATATGCTCATAGCCGTGACCTCACCGCTCATCGTCCCCTATTCTCCCAACGACATTGACGGCAAGAACAGGCTGGCGGCGCCTTCCCTCGAACATCCATTTGGCACCGATTCCTTCGGTCGCGACCTCTTGAGCCGAACCCTGCTCGGGGGTCGCGCGGCGATTGGCGTGGCCTTGTTGGCCGCCGCGATCGCCGTTTTATGGGGCGGGCTGCTCGGCATTCTGCTCGCGTTTGTCGGCGGGCGGGTTGACGAAGTGGTGATGCGCCTGGTTGATGCCTTGCTGGCCATACCTGGCTTGCTTGTCGTACTGCTCATTGTCGTGGCTCTCGGCACGGGATTCGGCGTGCTTATTCTAACCCTGGGCTACGCATACGGTGTATCGACTGTTCGAATTGCCCGAGGCGCTGCACTAGGATATGTAGCGAGTGATTTCATCACGGCGGCGCGGGCGCGTGGTGAACGCAAAACCAACATCGTCCTGCGGGAATTGATACCTAACCTTTTGGATGTGCTTCTGGTCGAGTACGTCATGCGGGCGTCCTGGTCGCTGACGGCCATCAGTTCGCTTTCCTACCTCGGCTTCGGGATCGCCCCGCCAACGCCGGACTGGGGGCGTATGGTTTTCGAGAACCAGGTCTTGCTGGCAATCTCCCCTTGGGGAACTTTATTCCCAATATTCGCCCTCAGCAGCCTGATCATTGGCATAAATTTAGCTGGTGACGCCCTGTCCAAAGCGATCGGGCTGGACCGCAGCCAGGAAGCGCCGACATGAGCCAAAAACTGCTGAAGGTTGAGGGCTTGACGACCGGTTTCCGCGCCAGAGCGGGCCAGACCGTGCAGGTGCTCCGCAATGTGTCGCTCGAGATGCAACGGGGTGAGACACTTGGCTTGGTGGGTGAGTCCGGCTGTGGCAAGACCACCTTTGGCATGACCCTGCTGGGACATTTGCGACCGGGCGGCCAGGTGATGGCTGGCTCGGTGCGCTTCGAGGGGATGGATCTGTTTAGCCTGGCGCCAGACGAACTGGCAAACATACGCGGGCAGCGGGTGGCCGTTATCCCTCAGAGCGCCAGTTCAGCGCTGACACCCACCATGCGGGTGGGTGATCAGATTGCCGAGGTCTTGACTCTCCATCTCGGTCTTGCTGGCTCTGAGTTGCAAGAACGCGTGCTGGAGTTGCTGACCCAGGTGCACTTGCCTCAAGTGGACGAGCTCGCCCGTCGGTTCCCCCACGAACTCTCTGGCGGTCAACTGCAAAGGGTTGCCATCGCCATGGGTCTGGCCGGCAAGCCCGAATTGCTCGTGCTTGACGAGCCGACGACCGGCCTCGACGTGACCACTCAGGCCCATATCCTCGACTTGCTGCGGGAAATCCAGGAGTCCACCGGTTCGGCGATGCTGTACATCAGCCACGACATGGGCGCGATTGCCCGCGTCTGCGACCGTCTGGCAGTGATGTACGCGGGCGAAATCGTTGAGGATGGGGCAATTGACGAGGTATTTGACGATCCGGTGCACCCCTATACACGAGGCCTGTTGGGTTCAGTTCCTCGTCTTTCGTACGCTGGCCTACCCCGAGCGATGGACGGTCGGCCGCCTGCCCCCGGCGAAGACGCGGTTGGCTGTGCCTTCGTTCCGCGCTGTGCCTTCGCCGATGAGACTTGTAAGACCATTGACCCGGCACTCGAGCCAACGGATCGCGCTGGGTCGTTACCCCACCTGGTGCAATGCCATCATTGGCAGCGTGTCGTGGCAAGCGGGGCCTCCGGCCAGATGCAAGGCCTGAAGGCTCGTATCAACCAGGCCGCTGAACCAGAACCGCTCCTCGAACTGGCCGAGGTGGACATTACCTACGCCAAGCGTGGTCTGGCCGCGTTGCTGGGGCGCTGGCGCGGCGAGCCCGAACCCCCCACGACGGTGAGTGGCTTTACCCTCACGATCCACCGGGGCGAAACACTGGCGCTCGTTGGTGAGAGCGGCTCCGGCAAATCAACCATAGCCCGCACCATCGCCGGATTGTTGCCACCCCGCGACGGTCGGATTAGCTTCGGGCAGCAGGATCTCGCCTCGGAAGTCGAAAGCCGTCCGGCTGAGATGCACCGCAAAATCCAGATCATCTTCCAAGACCCTGACGCGTCCCTCAACCCGCGCCATACCGTCAAGCAGCTTCTCGATGCCCCGCTGCGGCTTTATTTCGAGATGGACCGAGAAGGGCGTCTGGAGCGGTCTGGCTCGCTGCTCGAAGAGGTGCGGCTCACCTCACGATATCTGGAACGGCATCCCGGCCAAATGTCCGGCGGCGAAAAACAGCGGGTTGCCGTCGCGCGTGCCTTTGCCGCTGAGCCGGACTTGGTGTTGTGTGACGAAGTGACTTCCGCGCTCGATGTTTCGGTTCAGGCTGCTGTCCTGGAGCTGTTGGCTGGACTCCAGGCCGATCGGGGCGTAGCCTATCTCTTTATCTCGCACGACCTGGCCGTCGTCCGCGCAATCGCCGACCGGGTGGCTGTGCTCTATCAGGGCAGGATGTGCGAGGTGGGGCCAGTGGCGGACATCTACGCGCCACCCTACCATCCCTACACCGAGACCTTGCTGGCGGCGGTGCCGGAGCCCGTTCCGGGCGCGCGGGCGCAACTGCTCGCCAAGGACGTGCAGGAGGCGGAACCGCCGGCACGAGGTTGCTGTTTCCAGCGACGCTGTCCCCGCCGCATAGGGTCTATCTGCGACGACGAGACGCCCCCCAGCCAGTTTGCGGCCGAGGGGCACGTCATTCGCTGCCACATCCCGCTTGAGGAATTGAGGGAGTCACAAGTGGATCTCATTAGCACATCCAACATCGCAACGCATGGGGTTGAGGTAGATGCTCAGTAACCTGGCCCACCGTTGCCGCATCACGAAAGGAAAAAATGCTCGCCATTAACACCGACTATAAATCTTCTATTGACCACCCCGAACCCCACCTGAAGCACATTGCTGAATCCGGGTTTTCACAAGTTCATTGGTGCCATCAATTCGGATCCGACTATCTTTATACTGAGGATGAGATCGACCAGATCGCTCGTTGGCTGCGATCTTACGAGCTTACTGTCAACGATCTACATGCCTCGTCTGGTGAGAAAAATCATTACTACTCCGAAAACGAAGATATCCGGTTGGCAGGGGTGGAACTGGTCAAAAATCGCATTCATATGGCGTACCGACTTGGCACAGATGTGATCGTGTTGCATCTTCCGAGACAGCCTGAAGAAGGTAATAAAAGCTTCGCTTGTTGGGAGGCAGTCCAGCGCTCAATGGATATCCTGATCCCGTATGCCAGGGAAAGGAGCGTGCGCATAGCATTTGAAAACTCGACGAGCAACTACACGACACTCGAAAAGATATTAGCCGCTTACAACCCTTCAGAGGTGGGCATCTGCTACGATCCCGGTCATGGCAATATCGACGGTGGCGGGTTAGATTTCGCTGAAGCCGTGAAAGATCGGTTAATCGCTTTTCATCTGAACGACAACGACACCACCTCGGATCAGCACAATCTCATTTTCTCCGGGGTGGTTGACTGGGATAGATTGGCCCAAATTATTGCTGCATCTGCTTACGACAAGGAATATATGACGATGGAAATCGTTATGACGATGGAACCCGGGATTAACTATTCAGGAGATGAAGCCCGGTTCCTCTCACAAGCGATGGAGAGCGGGCTGAAATTTCACAAGATGGTGACGGATGCAAGGACGGAAAATTCTGAAGTGTGAACAATATGCTGGATAACGGACATCGTGATCGGATCCGAGCGTCCCTCGACCGGTACTTTTCTCGTTGAACCTGGTGGGACTACCATCCGCAAGCGACTTTTAGATAGTTTACCTGCAGATGCCTATGATTTCGTTCTCTTTCTAAGCAAACCCCCTTGCTCGTGCAAGCAGAAGGTTTGTTATTTTGTGTAAGCGCGGCAGACTTTTTCGCTGCCGCCGAGCGGCCTTGGATACTGATAACGAGAAGTTGGGGACTTGCAAGCGTTGACTTATGATAAAGGAATTTTCCATTTAGAGGTAAAACCATGCGAAAGCGATTGCGAGAATTGGGGATCACCATCGGACGTTTGCACCCTGGAAAACACAACGCCATCACAGATGTGCCTGGTGTGTTCGTTGGCCACACCACCTTGATATTCGATGAGCCGCGAGTAGCCCGCACGGGCGTGACTGTCATACTACCGCGTGAAAGAGCGATTTGGAAAAACCATGCCTTTGCCGCAACCCACTCCCTCAACGGTAATGGCGAGATGACCGGCGTCCATTGGATCGCGGAGTCTGGGATGCTCACTTCGCCCATCGCTATTACCAACACCGCGCAGGTGGGCACGGTGCATGAGGCATTGAACAACTACGGGTACGAATTTGGCTGGATGGACGATTGGGAACTTCCCGTCGTCGCCGAAACCTGGGACGGCTGGCTGAATGATATGGCTGCATTTCACGTCAACAAAGACCACGTGTATCAGGCCATTGAATCTGCTCAAAGTGGCCCGGTGGCGGAAGGCAACGTCGGTGGCGGAACCGGGATGATCTGTCACGAGTTCAAAGGTGGGATTGGAACGGCTTCGCGGATGGTCACCTGTCCAAGCGGGACATACACCGTCGGCGCGTTGGTGCAGGCCAATTACGGGGCGCGGGAAGACCTGCGGGTGAACGGCGTCCCAGTCGGGCAGGAGATCACCATCGAAAAAATCCCCTCAGGTCGGGCGGAACCCACGCAAGGGAGCTCAATCATCGTCATCATCGCTACCGATGCACCACTCGTACATTCTCAGTGCAAACGCCTGGCACAACGCGCTACCATTGGATTGGCGAGGGTAGGCGGGATGGGGTACAACGGCAGCGGTGATATCTTCCTGGCCTTCGCCACTGGCAACCATCTGGCGAATGAAACGCAAAAGCCTTATGCGCTTCAAATGCTGCCAAACGACCAGCTCAACGGTTTCTTCCTGGGCGTTGCGGAAGCGGTCGAAGAAGCGATTTTGAACGCCCTGACTGCAGCGGAGACAATGACGGGTTTTAGGGGGCGGACTGCCCACGAGCTCTCACTCGACGAGTTAGAGCGGATTATGGAACGGGATCATTGATCGAGTATTCATTTGAAATGGCTCAATCGCAAGCATGGTTTCGGGTTTCAGTTCGAGCCGAACAAGGAGTCATCCAAAATGAATAAAACGACTCCAAGCCAGGCCCAGGTGGTGATTATTGGGGGTGGCGTTGTAGGCTGTAGTGTGGCCTATCACCTGGCTAAATTGGGCATGAACGATGTTGTTTTGCTGGAAAGAAAAGTTTTAACCAGCGGCACAACATGGCACGCGGCTGGTTTGGTGGGGCAATTGCGGGCCACACAGAATATGACCAAATTAGCCCAATATACCAGTGAGTTACTGCGAGACCTGGGCAAAGAAACTGGCCAGGACACGGGCTTTAAACAGAACGGTTACGCTACTTAAGATCGTCTTGGAACCTTTCCACTGTAACCTCGTCAGACGCAGTGAACACCGCCTCTCCCGCTAAAGTGGTATGTGTTTCTACACTTGAACGTACGCCCTGCGGCAAGTGCCGCGGCTCTCGTCCCATGTGCCGGCCAGCGGCGAGAGCAGCTTCATAGCACGGACTACCTGTTGTGCGTCTGCGCGGATAATCACATCGCATTAAATCAGTGAACACGCATGCCAATTTGCTTCATGTAAGCCCATTTCTGTGAAGCAAACAGGGCATAATAGTAGTGAAATGGATGATTTCGCGGTCGTTATCCCTGTCTGTTTGCTTCAGGAACGGTAGCCAGATGCGTCAACACCTCTCCGTGATTTCCTGCGTGGAATCGATGAAAACGATCGCTACCAAATAAAGGCCGGTTCATTAGGGAACCCACATGTCTTAGAGTGTCTTCAGAAGGCGTGTTTGCGAGCTAACACTTTTCTTGTTGCCGCACTTATGAAACTCGCAGTTCGAGAATAAGCTAGAAGGTACACAGTACATCCACCACTCCCTGAGATATTGACATGTTGAACCATTTAGAGATATACTGTTTTCACTAGTTGATCCGCTGCGTATTTTTGTAATATTTCGTAGAAAAATCGACTACCCATAGTATATTTAGCGACAAACCAAGCATTTTCATGGAAACGCATATCCGCCACTCTTAACAATGCATACAGCGCGTTATTGAGATGATAGAGGTTTTCTAACGAGTTTCGGGAGACGGGAACGTTCAATGACAATAGATGCGACCTCTTATAATAATGACTTAGAAACGCTCATCCAGACGAAACGCGAACAATATACCGATTTGTTGAGAGAGCTCCTGGCCAAGTCAGCTGAGAGTGAGGAAGCTCTCCAACATGAAATAGCGCAAAACTTCATACGCTTGGGCTGCCAGGTTGAAAGTATTTCAAGCAAACCAAATCGTTTTGTTTTGGATGCGGATTTCGCATCGGCCGAAGATGCGCCAGAGCCTGATCGGGTGAGCGTTGTCGCTGTACAACCGGGCACAGGCGAAGGGCGTAGTCTGCTTGCTTTTGCCCATCCGGATGCTGAGCCAGTGACTGACACGAGTCAATGGCAACACGATCCATTTGCAGGAGAGATTGAAAATGGTCGCATGTATGGTTGGGGAATCGCCGATGATCTGAGTGGGGTTGTCGCGATGATTTGCGCGCTTGAAGCGATTCAATCTGCCGGGCTGAAATTGTCCGGTCAGGTCATCTGCGCCAGCGCTGTAAGCAAACGCCGTGCGCAAGGTATTTATGCTGTCTTGGAGCGAGGATACCATGCCGATGCAGGCATATATCTGCATCCGGCAGAATCAGGCGCCGGACTTGGCGACATAAAGGCGCGAGCATCTGGCTTGATGTACTTTCGTATCACGGTTCGCGGTCAACCTCCGGAAACATCTGAACCGACCCACACACCCTTCTACCATCTTGCCATCAATCCAATCGATAAAGCGTGGCAGGTATACCACGCCTTGACTGAGCTTGCCGAGCAACGAGCTGGACGAGTTCACCATCCGGCCTATGACGAGATCGGGCGCTCCACCAATCTGCATATTTCCCATATTCAAGCCGGAAACGCGACTCGTCCGGGTCGAGTCCCGTCTGCTGCGATTATGACTGGGGTAGTAACTTTCCCGCCAAATGAAGTGTTGTCTGATGTCCAGCGCGAAGTCGAAGCAGTTTTGCATCAAGTTAGCGACAGTGATCCCTGGATTCTGCAGTATCCGCTGCAATTGGACTGGTTGCAAGGAACGAGCGCTGTAGAAGTCTCGCAAGAAAGTGCCATCTATCAAACCGTAGCCGCTGCAATTAAAGGCGTCACCGGGACAACTCCGAGTGTGCAGTCCTTGCACGCCGGCAGTGAGATTCGCGCGCCGAATCTCTTCAAGGGAATACCAACAGTTGGTTTTGGTCCCCTGGCGGGAGATAATGTACAGAGTGGCGGTACTGATGAATGGGTCAGTATCGACGATTTTATCAATATGGTTGAGGTTGTAGCGAACATTATCGTCGATTGGTGTGGCCAGTTATCCGAAGTGGGCCACTAGTTTTCTGTTGATTTCTTGAATGAGAGGGGGTCTATGTAGTGAAATAAATCCCGCAGTTAAGAGCTAATGCATTTAACTGTGTTTGCAAGCAACACATCCATGAAAGGACGAAAGCGCCATGTTGTTTAACAAACGGAAGTATCTATTGTTCGTGAGTATTGCAGTTCTATTCATTGCTTCTGTCGTTGGCAGCGGGTTCGTACTCGTTGCTCAAGACATGAGTACTATCGTATTTGCGCTTGGGGGCTCACTCCCTACGTTTGACCCGTTGGCAGCCGCTGACAGTCGGGTAGATACGCCTTCTATGAATCTCTACAACGCGCTATTACAGTATCTGCCTGGCGTAACTGAATGGGAATTGGAACTCGCTGAAAGTATTGAACAAGCCGAAGACGGATTGAGTTATACATTCACGCTGGTGCCTGATGTGTTATTCCACGACGGAACAGCGCTAACGGCCGAAGACGTCAAATACACCGTTGATCGTCTGGTTGAAGTCAACATCGGTGTCGCCCGCAGTCTGGGCATGGTGACCGGCGCCGATGTCATTGACGAATACACGGTCAGAATCAATCTCGACACGCCCTTCCCCGGCTTCCTGGGGGCGATCTCGCGCCTATATATCCTGAATTCTGAACTGGTTCAAGCGAATACGGTTGATGACGATTGGGGTCAAACCTGGCTGCAGAATCACGACGCCGGCAGCGGTCCCTATGTGTTGACCTCGTTTACACCCGAACAAGAATTCACCATCGAGAGGTTCGACGATTACTTCAAAGGCTGGGAAGGCAATCACGTTGACCGTGCCGTATTCGCTGTAATGAAGGAAGAAAGTACGCGCCGCCTGGCACTTGAAAATGGCGACGCGAACTGGATCCATGTGGGTAGCCCGGAAACACTCGATGCGCTCAGGGAAAATTCCGCATTCACCGTCAACACTGATGCAACACTCAACCAGCTTTACTTTGCGCTGAATAACCAGCATGAGATTCTTCAGGATGCGCGTGTGCGCAAGGCACTGTCATTGGTGTATGACTACGAAGGGCATGTCGAACTGGCGCGTAATGGTTATGCGGCGATCGCACGCGGAGTCATACCGCCGGGCATTGTCTGCTTTGATCCCTCATCGCCAGAGTCTGCGATGGACGTCGAACAGGCAAAGCAATTGATGGCGGAGGCTGGCTATGCTGATGGTGGCTTTGAATTGACGATGGCATATCAGGGTACATCTGCCGAGGAAACCGCGGCGATGCAAATCATGCAGGACGGCGCGGCGAAGCTCGGTATCACAATCCGGCCCATGTCTATCGAGTGGCCCGCTAAAGTCCAGGCTTTCTCTGCGCAAGAAACGGCGCCTGATGTGGGTACGGTGTGGATGTACCCATCGCTGCCCGATCCCGATCAGTTTGTGGGTATTCTGGGGCATTCCAGCCAGGCTGGCGGCGGAGGGTACAACTTCTCCTGGTATAGCAATCCAGACATGGATGCGCTAATTGCAGCGGGCAAAATCGAACTTGACCCGGAAGCGCGTTGCGAGATTTACCAGCAGATTCAGGATTTGTGGCAAGCAGACTCGCCCTATGTCAATGTGGCTGTGGGTATGGCACTGTCAGCTTCAGCGGCAAATGTCATGGGCTTCCAATGGTCACCTCCGCACAGCTACACCCAGAACGTTTATGAGATGTGGATTGACGAATCCTAATCAAGAGACAGTTCAATATGGGGCGAGTGGGGTTTTCATCTTAACTCGCCCCAGCTGTGAGGTAGCTACCCTTGGCTGTATATGTGGTCCGCCGGCTTTACCAGGCGTTGCTGGTTCTGCTCGCTGTGACGGTAATCACCTTCTTTATCTCGAACCTCTTGCCAGGTGACCCAGCGCTGTCATTAGCCGGTCAGTATGCGACAAAAGAACAGGTCGAAAAGACGCGCAAGCGGCTCGGCCTCGACCAACCTATTCCAATTCAATATCTGAGATATATGCAACGACTGCTATCCGGCGATCTGGGCTTGTCCATCTCATCGCGGCAACCGGTCTTGAAGGAACTACGGGACTTTTTCCCGGCAACACTCGAGCTAACGATTGCCGCCTTCTGTTTTACACTCACGATAGGTGTCCCGCTGGGCGTCCTTGCCGGTTCGACCAAATCACGTTGGGTCAAATCCTCAATCATCATGGGCTCCCTTGTTGGAGTGGGGATCCCGGTATTCTGGGCGGGACTTGTCTTCCAGTTAGTCTTTGCCGGACGACTAGACCTATTGCCCTTATCCGGACGATTGACGTTGACCGTCCCGCCGCCGCCAAGTGTGACTAATATGTATCTCATTGACTCCGTCTTAGCCGGACAGTGGAGCACCTTTAGAGATGCGCTCGCGCATCTCGTTTTGCCGGCCTTCACTCTTAGTCTGGGACAGATTGGCGCCATGGCACGAACGACAAACTCTGCGATAGCGAGTGTGTTTCACCGCGATTATGTGCGTACCGCGCGCGCCAAAGGGCTGTCGGAAAGAAAGGTCTTGTGGTCGCACGTGTTGCGAAATGCGCTATTGCCGGTCGTCACCGTTTTAGGTCTCTATGTCGGGTTTATGTTGAATGGGGCATTGCTGATTGAGATCATCTTTTCTTGGGGGGGGCTAGGCACATACGCGTGGATTGGCATCTTCCGTAATGATATTACTGTCATTATGGGAGTGACGCTCGCGGCAAGCCTGACGTTTATGTTTGTTAATCTCGTGATTGACCTGACGTATCCGTTTCTTGATCCGCGAATCCAATTCGGATGATCGAAAATTGGCGACCTTATGAGTAGAGAAGCTGAACCGCCTGCCAGTTGGTCTGTTCCCGAACTGGATGCAGACATCGGGGCATGGCAAAAATTCAAAAAAAGTCGATTTGCCTTTGCAGTTCGACATAATCCCCTCTCGATTCTGGGTTTGTTAATCCTGGCACTGTTGTTTTTCATGGTGCTGGCGCCAGAACTGTTTACGTCCTATAGTGCCACGCAGCTTAGTCTGAGAACTAAATTTTTAAGCCCATCAGCCGAACACCCCTTTGGGACAAATCACGTGGGGATTGATATTTTCGCGCGGGTCGTTTACGCCGCGCGCACAACCATCTGGGTGGTCTTTGTCGTTTTGAGCATCGCCACCGGTTTGGGTTTTATTGTGGGTTCGCTAGCGGGCTATGTAGGCGGCCGGATTGATTCCATCCTTATGCGAATGACCGATGTCTGGCTGGCCTTTCCTTCGCTGGTGCTCGCCATCGCCCTGAACGCTGCCTTGGGACGTGGTTTATTTCAAACGATGATAGCAGTTGGCTTTTCTTGGTGGCCGTCCTATGCCCGGCTGGTTCGCGCGCAGGTTTTGAGTGTTAAGAATGAGGAATATATCCTGGCGGCCCAGGCCCTAGGAGCAGGTCATTTTCGGGTTCTAGTGCGGCATGTATTCCGAAATGGTTTCGACCCCGTTCTTGTGAACATCACGATAGATGTTGGCTTTGTTGCCCTTGCAACTGCTGGGCTAAGTTTTCTGGGACTGGGAATCGAACCCCCCACTCCGGAATGGGGGCGTATGGTGGCTGAGGGACGCGATTACTTGTTGGATCAATGGTGGGCTTCAACCTTCCCCGGTCTGGCATTGTTTATGTTCGTGGTCGGGTTTAACTTGCTGGGTGAGCTAGTGAGAGATTGGCTCGACCCCAGTAACGTTGGGCGAAGATGAGTTAGGAGGAAACACCTATATCCATATCATCCACAACATTTCAGTAAGTCGATTTAGCTTGAAAATGCTGTTCTGAATTCGATTTGTCAATTAAAGGAGGTTTGTAATGCGTTCACACTTGTTTTGGGACCAATTCGCAGATATTTCCGTTAATCGTCTTGTCAATCCGGGAAAAGGTGAGCCCTTCCTGATCATCGCCGATCCCAAAAACGATCTGAATCTGGCTGAAGCGCTGCTCACGGCTGGCCAGCGTTCCGGCGCAAACACTACGTTGATCGTCAAAGACTGGTACGAAGAAGGGACTGTTAGCGACCCGGGTCCTGTGGTGTCCAACGCCATATTGAGCAGCAAGTATGTGCTCTCGCTCTGCGGTGGCATTGTGCGGGCTCCGGCTATGCAAGAAGCGCGCAACAAAGGCACGCGCCATCTATCCACGGTCGTTGAGGGCATAGAAAACTATTGCATAGCAGCGCTGCTCAATGTTGATCTGGATGCGATGTTTGAGAACGCCGACATCATCGCCCGCTTGTGGAATGAGACCGATGAATGTCGCGTGACATCGCCATATGGAGCCGACATTACCTTCAAGATGGGAGGAAGACCGAGCTTGGTGAGCGACGGCGCGCTGACGTATGACGGCGAAGTCGACTTTTACCCCGGCGCCCAGGTTTCGATCGCGCCACTTGAAGAGTCCATCAACGGCACAATCGTGGTCGACGCCAGCGACAACGTCAGTGGCCTGGTGCACAACAATTATTCACTCATCGTCGTCGACGGCGTGATTACCGAGGTTGTCGGCAGCGGTGAAGGGGATGCGATGCGAAGCTGGCTGGAGACGCGCAACGACGACGTCATTTACAAGATCTGCCATTTCAGCATCGGGCTGAACCCTAAAGCGGGCATCTCCGGACATTTGATGGAAGATGAGCGGGTGCTGGCGTCGGTTGATTTCGGATTCGGTTATCAAGATCCCAAGTTTGGCGGCACCGTTGGATATAGTCCCTACCACGCGGATATTATGATGGCTAATCCGGACATTTATCTTGATGGCAAGCTCATGAGCACCTCCAACAGGTTGGAAGATGGCTTTGGGTTCAACCAGCTGTAACGCTCGTCTTGTAGCTGCAAATGCAACATGCTGTCTGTGTGTCTCCACAAGCTGGCTCAGGCTGCGTTTTGTGGAGGCACTTTCTTGCCTGTAAGTTGCCCGACTGTTAGCTGATGCCAGTAACGTTGGATATTCGCGACACATGAGAAGCGCCGAGGGGGGCGAGTATGGAGTATCGTGTTTTAGGTCGTAGCGGTGTCAAAGTGGCGCCGCTGGGGTTGGGAACTGGCAATTTCGCCGATCCCACCCCAGAAGATGAGGCTGGCCGCATCATCAATCGAGCCATCGATGCAGGAATCAATCTGATTGATACCGGCAATTCGTATTCAAATGGAGAAAGCGAACGGTTCATAGGACGCGCTTTGGCCGAAGGGGGTCGTCGTCATGAGGTCATTCTCGCGACCAAAGTATTCTATAAAGTTGGTACTGGACCCAATGATGAGGGCTTGTCACGCTTGCATCTGATTCGTGCCTGTGAAGATTCCTTACGCAGACTACAGACGGACTATATCGACCTCTATCAATTGCATCGACCATCGCCGTCTATTCCTTTTGACGAAACCTTAGCTGCGCTGACAGATTTAGTGCAGCAGGGCAAGGTGCGTTATATTGGCAGTTCGGTGCATCCTTCCTGGAAGATTATGGAAGCCATCATGGTTAGCGAGTTGAAAGGCTATGCGCGGTTGGTCTGCGAACAGCCGCCTTATAATTTGCTAGACCGGCGTATCGAAAACGAAATTGTCCCACTCTGCCAGGCGCACGGGCTGGGGTTGATCACCTGGTCACCGTTGGCGCAGGGTGTGCTGGCCGGACGATATGCCAGCGCGACTGATTTTCCGGCTGATTCTCGAGGTGCGCTCCGCGGAGGTATCTATTCAGAACGAATCACTCCGCTGGGCATTGAGATAGGCAACAAGATGATCGCGCTTGCCACGGATCATGGTTTATCCCCAGCCCAGTTGGCAATACTCTGGGTGAAAGATCAGCCGGGCATCACCGCGCCCCTAATTGGACCTCGCACTCTTGAACAACTTGAGCATTTGCTGCCTGTACTGGATATGACGCTCAGTGATGAACTGGCAGAGGCCTGTGATAGATTGGTTCCGCCGGGCAGCGCGGTTGCGAGTTTCTATAACAGCGCCACTTGGATGAAGCATCGGGTATTCTAAACACCTGCGACAATTCGCTTTCGTGTCATGGTGTTTTCTTCCCACGCTCATAGATGCCTCAGGTGAAGGTTCTGGTACAGTAAATCGTTCTGAAGGAGTACATGCAAAATGTCAGTCATGAAGATTGAGTTTTCAGGTGGTGGAGTCTTTTACGCGCGCTTGCTAGAAGACGAAGCGCCCAAAACCTGCGCTACGATAAAATCACGGCTTCCCTTTGAATATCAGTTTTATCATAGTATTGTCTCTGGACAGGCGCTTGTCGCCCTTCCCCCTGACCTAACTGTCGAGCGCGAGAACCAGCGTGTGGCTGGCATACCCGCTGGTACCTTGTCCTTTCTGGTCAAAGATGAGCCAGTTTTGGTACCCGATGAGATCTATATTTCTTACGGTATTTTCATCTCACGTGGTTTGACAGTGGATATGAAGCAACCCGTAAACGTTTTCGCTCAGGTAGAGGATGATCTTGACTTGCTGGCAAATTGCTGCCGGCGCGTACTGATGGAAGGTGCGGAAGTAATCTCCTTTAGCCCGGCCGATAACTAACCCGAGCCGCGCTAATGTCTGACAATATGCGTATTCATACTGTTTTGGGCGAGATTGAGCCTTCAGTTCTCGGTAGAACGCTAATGCACGAGCATATTTTCTGTGACATGTACCGCGTAACTGGACGGTTGAATGAGTTGCTCAATGATGAGGCACTGTCTGTAAATGAGCTGGCGGCTCTTCGGAAAGCTGGCGGGACCGCTCTCGTCGAGGTGACAACGCCTGATTTGGGACGTGATCCCGAAGCACTGTGCCGCGTAGCTGAGAAAACGGAACTTCACATCATTATGGGAACCGGCTGGTATCGTCAGCCTTTCTATCCGCCTGAGATCGACAGACTGTCAACCAACGAGCTGGCGGATATGATAATCGCGGAACTCACGGATGGTGTCGAGGGAACAGGAATCCCTGCTGGCATAATTGGTGAGATTGGAGTCCATTCGGACTATGCAACAGCGCAAGAAGAAAGAGTTCTACGAGCGGCCGCGCGAGCTCAAAAGGCGACTGGCGCGCCATTAACAACACATGCCTCTATGTATCCTGTCGGTTTATTGCAGCTTGAGGTCTTAAAGGACGAGGGCGCGGATTTAAGCCGGGTAATCATCGGTCACTGTGACACCTATCTCGACCAATCCTACCATCTGGCAATCCTCGAAGCGGGTGCTTATGTACAGTTTGACACGGTTGGCCGAAATCACATGAATCCCGATTCGCGTCGAGCTCGTGCCTTTGTCGAGCTCGTGCGCCTTGGCTGGAGGGATAAATTGCTCCTCTCTAGCGACCGCTGTCATCGAAGTGACCTCTGTGCGTTTGGAGGAGTGGGTTACGACTACGTGTTTACGGGCTTTTTTGACCTGTTAAGGGCTATGGGTATCGATGATGAAACACTGGATACAATTACGATAGAGAACCCGCGGCGCGCACTGGCCTGGTAGATTTTATTGCTAGGTAGGAAAAACAATATTGAAAGTAGCTCTTCAAATACCTCGCCGCCTACCTCTGTCATCAGCAAAGAATTTGAACAAATGCTCGGTATTTCGCGCGCGGGCATCCTCCGAATCCGTTAGCAGCGCCGTCACTGCATCTTTCAGGGCAGGGGCGATCCTGGTATGAACCAAGGGGCATGAATTCGAATAGTATCTTCATATATATTGAAGGTGAAACTCAACCTACTAGATTGGAACGGGGCACCCGCCCGTGATCGATACCACGATACCGTCGTCTGCTGCCTGACTAAGGCGGGCTGGTCGATAATCAGAGAACAATATGCCGTTGTCGTGGCCGATAGCGAGGATGATTTTCGAAGGCTATTCCTTGATATCGCTGCGGGGTCACAGGGTGCACAGATCGTGCTGATCGAGATCAAGTCGCTGGAGCCTTCACCAGTGAGTTAGTTTATGACGCTGGTGGGGCAATATGTGGTCTATCGGACAGCACTGGATTTCATCGGTGACACGACACCACTGTATGTTGCGATAACTGAAGCGGACTATGAGATAATGATTGAGCAACCACTGGGCCAAGGAGTCATTCGTGACAGACCCAGAGAGCCGATTCCGTTTGTCGTTTTTGACCCAATTGAAGAGGAGATTGTGAAATGGATACCGCCACTCTAAAACAGATCCTTCTAGAAGAATTGGAAGGCTATACAGGTAAGGGTTTGAACGACTTTGCCTCTTTGACCATCAACGAGGGAGAACAGATTTACACCATCGTTGACTTTGCGACGGTACGAGACAAGTGTCTGGTTGGCACGGTGCTGGTTGCGCGCCTGGCCAATGACCAGGTTGTTATCGAACTGGATCGACATGACAAGTTGCTGGTGGATGCGCTGAAGGCACACGGCGTGCCGGAATCTCAGATTATTCTTGCCTATCGCGAGGATGCTATCCTAGCGTAAATGATGTGGTGTGGTTATGCAAAGGCTTGAATCGAAATATGGACCAGCTTCCGAAAAGGCATCTCAATTAATCCCTAAAGAAAGGACCCAGCGATTAAATGCTACGCTGGATACGATGGCAGATGGCTTAAATCAAGTTCAGCTTGACGAGATGACAGCGGCGATGACGGAGGAATACATTGAAGCCTGGGATGAGTCCGAATGTTCGATTTTGGCGTAGATCGTGAGCACTGCGGGCGACCGATACGTACTGTGGGACAAAGCGCTGCGCCTCGATCAACTACTGTTATACAAACAGGTTTTTGGGCATGAAACAGGGTGCTATAATCATGTCAAGATACTATGGAGATTCGGATCATGACGGTCGCGCAGGTACTGGAACAAGCCAAAGCGCTCAGCCCACTGGAGCGCAAAGAACTGGCTAAATTGCTCATTGATCTGCTAGGTCCAGACACACCACCGCAGCAACGGCGCCTGTCCGAATTACGCGGTTTGGGAAAAGAAATCTGGCAAGGCGTTGATGCCCAGGCATATATTGATCAGATGCGCGATGAGTGGGATCAGCCTCGGTGAAAATTGACACTGCATTACAAGCTGTCCAACGACTTTATATTGATGCGGCCCCTCTGATCTATTATGTAGAAGAACATCCGACTTGTATCGCTTAAAATGGATCGGATTATCAATCTCATCGAAGCATCCTCTCTGGAGGCTTTCAGTGCTGTACTGACACTAACCGAGGTCTTGGTTCAGCCGCTGAAGACAGACGATGAGCAGCTCGTAAGGGAATACCGCGACATCCTTGTCAACAGCGGTGCCTATACGCTGGTTTCTATCACGGCAACGATTGCTGACTCAGCGGCTGACCTTCGTGCTCGCTACAACCTGCGTACGCCGGATGCATTACATGTCGCCGCAGCCATTCAGACCGGCTGCGATGCAATGCTCACCAATGACAGCGGCATCACGCGTGTCCAAGAGCTTGCTATCTTGGTCATTGATGAGCTTGAGCTGTAGTTAGTGATCCAGCTTTCGTCTCTGCCGTGCTCCAACTCGAATCAGTTCAGCGATGTAGTGATGTGAGTGACATAAATTCTACATCGGCTTCAATGCATGCATTCCATAGAATGAGTCGCTTTGCGGGCTATTGACCAAGTTCCTGAAAAGGCATCTCCGTTGACTCCCGAAGAAAGGACTCAGCGATTAAATGCTGCGCTGGACGCGCTGGCAGATGGCTTAAATCAAGTTCAGCTTGACGAGATGACAGCGGCGATGACGGAGGAATACATCGAAGCCTGGGATGAGTCTGTATGGACCGAATGATCTACCCATGAGGGTCCTGGGGCTGAATTTCTGGAACAGGCCCAAGATATAGAGAAGTTAAGCTCCATGTACGCCCGGATTGACGCCATTGACGAAAAAGTTGATGGTCTGGTTTCGCAAATTAACATACTAAAAATGCTCATTCTTGACAGTGGCGCTAATATTGAATCGCTGACTAAGGATGGCGGTCGTGTCGAATTGCTCAATATGTGGCTGGAGAGCATCTCCGATAAGATTGACGCTATCAGGCGATGAAGACACACAAACCCGGCTCCAGACGGGAAACAGGGCGCGAAGAGAGTCGCAGTACAAAGTCCCTCGGTGTCGGGGCCTTACCACGTCCTCGCATTTACGAACCCTCGGGCCGGGATGATCGTCTCGCCTGGGAAGCAGACGATGACGAAAGAGTGGAAATGAAGGAAGATGGCGTTGAAGTGAATAGCGAGGCAAATATGAAAAATATTCTTGCAATCGTGATATTCATCGTAACTATCGTTGGACTAACCGCAGTGATTGCAGGGTTCCAACTTGGCGGAGTAGAAACAAGGCTAACTGCAAGAATAGATTCCGTGGAAACAAAGTTTGACAACAAGTTTAACAACCTGGCGAGCATGATGATTGTAGCGCATACCAATGGTGAAGCTACGGCGGAAGAACTCGCTGCAATCTGGGGGAAGATCGGTGACGAATAATCCGAATAAGCCGGACGATAAGCGCTGCGACGAGCATCAAGAGCTCGACTTCCCCGATCCCATCGACGACGCGCCTTAGAGCGTCGCCAGCGCGCTGTTCGCCGTCAATCCCAACGACGACGACTTCGAGTGGGATTACTTGCAAGAAAACAACGAGGATAGGAATGGCGAAGTATGAAAACGATCTTGAACATTGTATGGTTCTGCACATTCGGTTGGGTGTGCGCTATTGCGCTTGGGCTTATGGGCCTCGTTTGTATGATAACGATTGTAGGCGCACCTTTGGGAGCGTTGTGCTGGGCATTGGTTCCGAAAGCGTGTTTTCCTTTCAAGGACGATAAGCCAGCGATTGTCAACGTGTACAACGTACAGTATGCGCCGGACGACGATACTTGGTGGATCAAGGATTTGCTGCTGTTGTTGCTGTGGAATCGGCACCATTGTGCCATTTGTCCAGGAATACCATGAACTGATTTCAGTGGGCGCCGCGACGGTACGCGATGATGTCCACAATCAGATTAAATATTTTTGAGGCAACATGATGGTTCTGAAAATTCGTGAACACACGGTGCCATGGCTTTCTATTTCGATAACCAAGCCGCGATCCAAGGGGCGTTCCGTCAAGCGCGTGTACTCGGCGAGCAGCTGAGTGCACTACGGCGTTAACATACCGTGCGCCTCGATCTGGGATTTCGCCATAGAAACAATGCCGGCCCTCAACGAAGCGGTGACGGGTCTGCTGACTGAATTGGATATCACTTACACGTCCTGAGCTGATAGCAGACTCTCGTTATATTCATTACAAACTTGCCCGGATAAACCGGTCAACAGATATAGTAAGTAAAAATGGCACACTTTTCATACTGCTACATCTCATCTCCAACTACTTGAACATTCCAAGAGTCGATGTGGTTATCGAGATACACCTTTGCAGATGGACCTTAATGTCAGGATGCCTTGAGCACTTTGCGCCGGCGCAACTGCCTCCCCAGCCAGCCGAACACCAAGAAATACGATATCCGCCGCTGGCTGCGCGAGCACGACATGCTCGATCGCTATGCCGACGACGATGATGACGACCGCGCCTTCTGGCGTATCCCCGCGGATTATCAGCCGCCAGCGCTCGGCCCGTCCCTGTAAGAGGGAAAACTCAGTATTCCGCCTTGTCACAACGGAATAGCGAAACCTAGAATATGTCATTCCGTCCGGCAACCGAGACTGCCGATGAAGCGCGAGATACCCGATGGTATTTGAGATCAGTCCATTCTTGAAAATGTACTTTCACATCAAGCGTGTGTTATAATCTTGGTTGCTTCGTTCAACTATTTGGAATTGGAGATAAACACATGAGAAGCCAACCATTTATTGTGCTTTTGCTTGCGGTTTTGGTACTGGGATTGGTTGGGCCAATGGCTGTCGCCCAGGATACGAAAACCCTGACTATCTCTATCTGGGGCTTTAACCTGGATGTTATCGAAGAGAATGTCTTTGCGCCGTTTGAGGAAATGCACAACGTTGACATCGTGCTGGATACCGGTAACAATTCGGATCGGTTGGCACGACTGCAAGCCTTGGGCGAAAACACCGATATAGATGTGGTGCATTTTGCCACACAGTTCACACATATAGCCAGTCAAGAAGACTTGCTCCAGCCCTACAACCCCGACATGCTCGAAAACCTGGACGAAGTGTACGATTGGGCACAGGACCCGCTGGGCAATCGGGCCGGGGTCGGCTACACAGTGAATAGCCTCAGTCTGATTTATCGCTCCGACCTGATTGAAGCAGAAATTACATCCTGGGCCGACCTGCTGCGTGACGATGTGGCCGGCTTTGTCAGTATTCCAGAGATGTCCACCACGTTTGGTCCAGCGGCGCTTATCATGGTTGACCGCGCGCTTGCGATGCAAGAACTGGACGAGGGTGAGGAGCTGGGAGAAATCAACTACGATGCGGATTTGGCCTGGGAAGCCTTGCCCCAACTGGCCGATAATCTCGTGACATCCTACATTCGCAGTTCAGAACTGACGACTCTAGTACAGGAAGAAGAAGTGTGGGTTGCGCCTTATGCCAGTTTTGCTATTGGCGGACTGATAAATACGGGTCATGACCTAACCACTGTCGTTCCTGTAGAAGGCATTGTTGGCCAGACGAACATGATTAGCATTACGGCAGCTACAGAACAGGTGGAACTGGCGCATGCGTATATCGACTGGTTCATTTCGCACGATATCCAGGAAGCCGAAGCACTTGACCTGATTGATTCGCCCGTCAACGCCACAGTCGAGTTACCGGAAGACATTTGCGCTCTGCTTACCTGCGGCGAGATGCTTGATACCTTGATTGTGCTGGATCAGGTCGAAGTGTCGGATCGCCTAGAAGATTGGTTAGAGCGTTGGAATGAAGTCATGGTGCGCTGACACCACAGGTCAGCGTTTTGACGATATTGTGCTAGGGGGCGTTCGTGCCCCCTATACTGTATCATGATACGACGACCCAATCAGACGCGTACTATCATTTTGCTGGTCTCTCCAGCATTTATTTTTGTACTCGTGTTCTTCGTCTTGCCTCTGATTTTTCTGCTCTCACAAAGCGTCCTACCGGAAGATGGCGGCTTTACGCTGACAGGCTATCTCGACTTTTTCCAGAGTCGTGTGTCACGGATTGTCTATCTGCGCACACTCAAGCTCGGTCTCATCGTCACGAGTATTTGCGTGGTGATGGCGTACCCGGCCTCGTTTGTGCTGGCGCGGATGCCTGCCCGCCGTCGTTCATTCTTGATGTCGCTGGTGATTCTCCCCTTGATGACCAACGCTGTAGCACGCACTTTCGCGTGGCTGATTATACTGGGGCGGCGCGGCGTGATTAACCAGACTCTCTTGTCGTTGGAATTGATCGAGAATCCGGTGCGCTTCATTTTCACCGAAACTGCGATTGTGCTGGGTCTGACACAATTGTTTCTGCCACTGATGGTATTGCCGCTGGTGAGCGCGATGGAAAATATCCCGGATGATGTGCTGGAAGCGGCGCTCAGTCTCGGTGCAAACCGACTCACAACATTCGTGCGAATCGTCGTGCCGTTGTCATCGGATGGCCTCGTTCTGGGCGCGACGCTCGTATTTACCGGCTCGGTAACTGCCTTTGTGACCCCGGCTATTCTCGGCGGTTCGCGTTTATTGCTGATGTCTACACTGTTACGGCAAAAGGCGGTGATTCTCTTTGACCAACATGCGGCTGCCGTGGTCGCGGTTGTGATGATTTTAACGACTCTGGCGGTTAATCTGCTGCTGCGAGTCGTGCGCGTGCAACAGAGCTAGGAGCGAGTCGGATGGTTTCACGCTGGATGTATAGCAGTCTGGTCATTCTCTATTGCTTCTTACTCGGCCCGTTTATCATCATTTTCATGGCGAGCTTCGGCGCAAATTCAACGTTGGCGTTTCCGCCACAGGGTTTCACGCTGGATTGGTTTGCGAATGTATTCGAGACTTCCCAATTTATTGATAGCTTCTGGATCAGCCTGCAACTCGCTCTGTTATCCACCATCGTCTCGCTGGTCATGGGGATGCCTGTCGCCTATGCGCTGATGCGTTTTCACTTTGCTGGGTCTGGCATGGTAGAAACCATCTTTTCAGCACCGATACTCGTTCCGGGTCTGGTTATCGGTTTTGCTATGCTTAACTTCTTCGTTCTCCTGGGTGATATGCACGTCATGACGGGCTTGTTCATCGGCCATACCGCGATACTGTTTCCGTACAGCGTGCGCGTCATTTCTGCCAGCCTGCGTAACCTTGACCCCTATGTAGAAGATGCCGCTGTCAGTCTGGGTGCGAACCGCCTGCGCGGATTTCTGCTGGTCGTGCTGCCCAATATGCAGGCCGGGATTGCAGCTGCCTTTGTGTTGGGCTTCATCACATCATTTAACAATGTCCCGGTTTCGCTTTTCTTGAGCGGCCCCGGTGTGACCACGCTGCCTGTTTCCATGCTCAGTTACCTCGAATACTACTTTGACCCGACCATTGCCGCCCTCTCGACGCTGCTCGTCATGTTTACCGTCGTGCTCGTACAGACGGCAGAACGTTTACTTGGTCTATCACAGTTTGTGTAGCTTATGCCTCATTTAGAAATCCATGATCTGACCGTTTCTTACGAAAAGAACAAGCCAACTCTGGAGCAATTCAGCTTGGACGTTGAACAAGGGGAATTGCTATCGTTGCTGGGGCCAAGTGGCTGTGGCAAGACTACGACCCTGCGCAGCGTAGCGGGCTTTATTCAACCGGATTCCGGTCAGATTGTCATCAATGACCGGGATTATACCTACCTGCCCCCGAATCAGCGCGATATTGGTCTGGTTTTCCAGAGCTATGCTCTGTTTCCGCACCTGACGGTCTTCTACAATGTCGCCTTTGGCCTGCGGATGCGGCGTATTCCAAAGAAAGAGGTCTATACACGCGTCATCAATGCCCTGAAAATGGTGGGATTGGAAGCCTTTGCAGACCGCCGTCCGGCACAGCTTTCGGGTGGCCAACAACAGCGCGTCGCTCTCGCCCGCGCTACCGTTATTGAACCTCAGGTTCTTCTGTTGGACGAACCATTGAGCAATCTGGATGCACGGCTGCGCGTGGATATGCGGCAGGAGATTCGGCGCTTACAGCAGCAACTCGGTATCACAACCCTCTATGTGACCCACGATCAGGTGGAGGCGATGAGTATCTCTGACCGTGTGGTGGTCATGAATCAAGGCGAAATTGAGCAGATCGGTACACCGGAGAGCATCTTCGCGGCTCCCGAAACTGTATTTGTAGCTGATTTCATGGGTTTCGACAATCACTTCAACGCGGCAGTCGTATCGGTGCAGGATGGCAAGTTAACGGTGAATTGGGGCGGCACTCCCATCGAACTGCGTTGGCACTCTAAGTTCGGATCACCCCAACCCGGTGCCAGGGCTGAGATCTTTTTTCGCGCTGACAATGCCAGTTTGTTAGCGGGACCGGAAGCGAGAGGTCTTGCTGGGCAAGTCATCCTGCATACGTTTCATGGCAATGAGGTACGATACCTTGTAGAAACTGAAGTCGGCGAATTCAGCATCATGCAAGACAGCGCTAGCGAACGCTTCGAACCCGGTGCAGCGGTGACAGTGCAACCGCACACGCAAAAGTGGATCGCCATCTTTGAAGAAACGGAGCAATACGCATGACTGACTCACAAGAAGTTGAAGTCCAAAAGCATATTCGTTGTGTGCCGGGAGATGTCGCCCGTAGCGTACTTTTGCCGGGCGACCCGGCGCGCGCCCGGCGCATTGGCGAACAACTTGAGGAAGCCCGCTTGATTGCCGAAAACCGGGAATATGTGGTGTTCACCGGGAAAACGAACGGGGTCGCTGTCAGCGTGTGTTCGACAGGGATAGGCGGTTCATCGGCAGCCATCGCCCTGGAAGAATTACGCAATGTCGGCGCGGAGGTGTTTATTCGTGTCGGTTCTGCTGGTGGACGGCGTAAAGAAATACCGATTGGCTCCCTAGTGGTGCTGACGGCTGCTTATCGCGGTGACGGCGTATCGGACGAGTATTTGCCGCTGGGCTTTCCGGCAGTAGCTGACCTTGATGTGAATAATGCCTTGATCCAAGCGGCAAAGGAATTAAGGTTTAGCGCCTACACGGGTATTGGGACAACGCGCAGCGCCTATTATGTGCGCCATCCAGAACTCAACGAACATTTGCGGCAGGTCGGTGTAGTCGCGGCAGAAATGGAGGCATCAACGCTGTTTATTGTCGGCACGCACCGGCAGGCAAAAGTCGGCTGCGTGGTCGCCACCGATTCCAACATTTACCTGGAAAAGCAACCCACGCTTGCAGAAAAAGAGGCGCTTTACATGCAGGGCGAACAGATGACCATCCGTACCGCGCTGCGAGCAGTGCAATTGCTGGAAGTAACATCCTGATGGAATTCGACTTGCTGCTGGTTCATGCTCGGATTGCCGATGTCTTCCGTTACCGGCTGTTCGAGGGCTGGATTGGTATCCGTGATGGGCGCTTTATCACGGTTGAAGCGGGCAGTGTGCCGCAAGGTATCCGCGCTACAGAAACCCACGACCTTGCTGGGCGTATCGTCATGCCCGGCTTGATAGATTCGCATATGCACATTGAGTCCAGCTTACTGACTCCGCGCCGCTTTGCCGAAGCCGTGTTGCCCTTCGGCACGACGACTATCCTCAGTGACCCGCATGAAGTCGGCAATGTTGCTGGCGAGGACGGTGTGAAATGGATGATTACTGCATCTCAGGATTTGCCGCTCAGGATTTATCATTCGATACCGAGTTGTGTTCCCGCCACCTCACCGGAAATTGAATGGACACATGAGGTCTTTGATGCCGCTACTATTCGGCGCTTGGCAACGCAACCTTCGGTCATCGCATTGGGCGAGGTTATGGATTATCGCGGTTTGCTGGGGCCGAATGAACGCTTGCAGGCGATTGTGCAGGCAGCCAGAGAAAACAATCTGCTGATCGAAGGGCATATCCCCACGCTGTCAGGAATTGAACTCTCGCAATACCTCGCTCATGGGATTACATCCGACCACACGCTGACCTTCGCGGCCAAAATTCAGGAGCAAATCTCAAAAGGTCTGGCTGTCATGCTCCAAACCAAGTCGGTGACTCCAGAGAATGTGGCGGTAGTTGCGCAATTGCCGAATCGTTCGCAGATCATCCTCATCACCGATGACATCGAACCCTCACTGCTTACAGATGGGCATTTGTCGCGCATTGTGGCACTAGCAATCGAATGTGGAATGCCGCCGCTGGAAGCGATTGCAGCCGCGACCATTCGTCCGGCACGGTATCTTGGTTTACGAGATCACGGCGCGATTGCCCCCGGTTTTCTGGCTGATTTCCTTGTAATGGACGACATCACCGCTTTCCCGCCGGCGCATGTCTTTGTTGGCGGTCAACGTGTGGCGCAAGCGGGCGCAATGGCCGCGGCTATCACTCGCGAAAATCCAGTGCAACCGGACTATCCGGACATTCCTGGTTCGTTCGCTGCTGGTGATTTCAAGCTGGATAGCAATGGCGCCAGCGGTAGCGTGCAGGCGCAGGTCGTTGCTCTGCAGAATAAGCATTCGACCCTGACTAAATTGGAACAGATGGCTGTGCGTTTGCAGGATGGGCATGTGCTATTTCAGGACAATGATGGATTGGCACTGGCATCCGTTATTGCGCGGGATGAGTCATCGCGGACGGTGGGTCTCATCGCCGATACCGGACTGAGACAAGGCGCATGGGCCAGCAGTGTTGCGCATGATTGCCATAATTTGCTTGTGATTGGCCGCAGCCCAGAAGCGATGGCAAAGGCCGCCAATGCGGTACATGCGATGGGTGGCGGTGTCGCCGTTGCTACGCACGGAGGCGTTAAAGCCTCCTTGCGACTGCCTTACTTCGGCTTGCTGAGTGATGAGCCGGTCGCTGCAATCGCGCAAGGGCTGGTGGCTGTGGAAGACGCGATGCGCCATATCGGAGCGCATCAAACACGCCCCTTCTTGACATTTTCAATCATGAGTTTGAGCGTCAGCCCCTACGCGAAATTTACCGATAGAGGACTTGTTGATACTGAATCACGCCAATTGATTCGACCCTTTTATCCGGCAGACAAGTAGATAGTGTAAGGTAGGGCTGGTGCTCCAAATGGTCATTGGATACTTACCATTTTGGATATCAGCCCATTCTTGACAATTCAATTTCACATCAAGCGCATGAAAGGAAATCTAAGGAGAGCGCTCCCCATGTCAGCATCGTGATCGTAGAGATCCCCTATGGGCAACTCTACGACAACTTGCAGGGCGCTTACGCCGCCAGCCGCGCGTGGGAGACGCCAACGACTGGGCGCAAGTCCTGGCGTCCTTATCGCCGGTCATCATCTGCAAGGAAGGCGTGGAATCGGCGCAATAGTGACATTTGTCCTGGAATACCATGAACTGATTTCAGCGGACCCCGGGACTGTGCGTGATGATGTCCACAATCAGGTCATTTACATTAGAGGAAACATGATGGTTCCAGAAATCCGAGAACATCTTCATTATCGAGGAAATGACCCGCTGCAAGTAACAGTCGCCGGCACCCGTCACAAAGCCTATCTGGTCGCGAACCTGGCGCTGCAAGACGGGGCGCAGGCCGCCGCCGACCACTACGGCATTGATCTGGCGAATGTGTATGGCACAATGGCTTTCTATTACGACAACGAAGTCGCTATCAATAAGGCGATCCGCCAAGCGCGTGAACTCGACGAGCAGCTGGGCGCCCGCTCCGCGCAATCTGCCCTTCAGGAGATGAAAGAACGTAATAACGCTCCTTGACCACCCTGATTTGCTATTGCTTCGTTCGCCATGCCCTCAGCGCCCTGGTCAAGCCTATGAGCGCGTTATTATGTCCACAGACGCCGGATTATCGATCTGAGCTGTGACACAATACTCCACTGACCAGCTCGCCTACGTACAAATACCGGCCCGATCATCCCGAAGGGGTCAGTAAAGCTGCTGGCATTTTCGCCCTGGTACCAAATCATCTGCTCATTCCATAAGCACATCGCCGCTGCAGAAGACAGCAGCCCGCGCTCTAGCTTGTTGGATAACGAGTCGTCCGTTATCGTCATCCATTCACCCTCAGATGCCTCAAGCCTGGCGACATAGCCATCCGGCCGTGTCCCGCTAAATGCGCCTAGGACCGCGCGGGCGGTTTTGAGGATGTCCGGCGAAATCGGTTGTGGCGGGGATGGTTCTTCTTCGGGCTCCGGCTCGTCAGCTTGCTCGTCGCCCGGCCCTTCCTTCACCTCTTCCGCTTCTGAGACATGCACTTCGGACTGCGTTTCAGCTTCCCGCTCGGATGACTCTTCAGTCGGTACGTCATTCGTCTCTGGTTCTGGTTGCGGCTCTCCAGACAACTCTTCCAGTGTCGCTTCTGGCTTTTCCTCTGATTCATTATCCGGGATGTCTGGCTCGGCATCCTCAAGTGGTTCTGGCTCTGATTCTGCCTGAGGCTCAGTGTTTTCAAGAGGTTCAGCGGCTTTAGCGGTTTCCACCATTTGGAGATTCTCGCTAAGAATGTCCGAAATAGTGCGCTGTGGTACACCCAATTCGTCCGCAACCTGTTGTTGCGTCTTACCTTCTCCAGCCAATGAGAGAACCGCTTTGTCTCGTTCCCGTCTGGCTTTCTCGCGTAGTTCTTTGGTCCACCGGTAAACAGTATTAACGCCAACACCGGCGCGCTCCGCGATCTCCTTCGCAGACAAGCCACGCCCGTGCAGCTTCACGCCATAGGCTTTGCGCTGGCCGCGGCTGTACTGGACGCCGTGCTTGCGGTTGGCTTCCCACATGCGGTCAGCCAGATCGTCGTCGCCTGTGGTCTGGATGACGACGCAGGTTATCTCCGCGACGTCGACGCGTCGGGCAGCCAGATAGCGATGCCAGCCATCTATGATTTCCTTGTCCTGATTGATCTCAATCGGCGGCAGCGCGTCGAAGATTTCCGCATATTGCTCGACCAGATCGTGGCCGACCAGCCTATGTCGCGCGCCGAGACCATGACCGGCGCCCTCACCCGCGCCGAGAACGCGCGCGCAGCCAGCTGGGAAAGCGACTTCTGGCTGGGCATCGAAGGCGGCATTGAAGACACGCCCCTTGGTATGACCTGTTTCGCCTGGGTGGTCGTTCTCGACCGCGACGGGCGCGTCGGGCAGGGACAGACGGCGCTGTTCTTTTTGCCCGACGAAGTCGCGGAGTTGGTGCGCGGCGGCATGGAATTGGGCCACGCTGATGATGCGGTCTTCAAGCGCGACAATTCCAAGCAAGCCAACGGCGCCATCGGTTTGCTGACCGATGACCTGGTCGACCGCGAAGCCTATTACGTGCACGCGCTAATCATGGCGCTGGTGCCCTTCAAGAATCCCGAATTGAGTTGGTTAAGCTGAAGGAGGCTCCCATGCCCGACATATTCGCCGGCATGCAAGGCATCGAGCGAGTTCTGATGTCGATCGCCTTTATTTTGATCGCGGCAGCCGTCTCGCGCTGGCAAGAATCCGACCTGGAAAAAGATCTTTTCATCGCCACTTTCCGCAGCTTTGTCCAGTTGATCGCCATCGGCTATGTGCTGGAATTGGTCTTCGAGTTGCATGATCCGATCTTCACGGTCGTTATCCTGCTGGCCATGACCGTGATCGCCGGGCGCACCACCGCCAAACGCGCCCGTAAAACGCCGCACGCACAGATGATTTCGTTGCTCTCGATCGGATTTGGCACGGCCATGACGCTGGCGCTGCTGGTGGCGCTGGGCGTCTTTGACTTTGTGCCCAAAGACATCATCCCTATCGGTGGCATGGTCCTGGGCACGTCCATGACCACGGCCACCCTGGTCATCACGCGGCTCAGCAGCGACTTCCACGATCAGCGCGGCTTGATCGAAAGCAAGCTTGCCCTGGGCGCGACCAGCCGGCAAGCCTCGCTGACGCAGTTCCAGCGCACCATCAAGAGCGCGCTGGCGCCCACCATCGATACGACCAAGACGGTCGGGCTGATCAAGTTGCCCGGCGCCATGACCGGCATGATCCTGGCCGGCGCGTCGCCGCTGGAGGCGGTTCAGTTGCAGATCATCGTGATGTATATGCTGGTGGGCGCGGCGACGTTTACCGGGCTGGTCGCGGCCTGGCTGACCTACCGGCAGTTTTTCACCCCCGTGCATCAGTTGGTGTTTGAGTAGTGGGATGTCTGACTTACCGCCCGGCAGAACCCCAAAAGACAATGAATCTGATGGCTGGGTTAAAACCCATACTTATAGCGCTGTCTTTCAGGAAATCAAGCAACGCGCGCACTATATGCGCCAACATCCTATACCAGCGGAATATGCGTTGCGGGCGCGGCTGCGACGCAAACAAATTAGTGGATTTCATTTTCGCCGACAGCATCCCATCGGTCGCTTCATCGTTGATTTCTACTGCGCCAAGGCACGGTTAGTAATCGAAGTCGATGGCTCGATCCACAACCAGCCTGGGCAAGATGAATATGATATCCAGCGAGAGGCATTTCTTGAGGACTCGGGACTATGCGTGCTGCGCTAAACGAACGACCAGGTAGTGTCGAATACAAATACAGTAGTGGCACGAATAGTCGCAGAATTACGAAACTAATTCAACCCCTCCCAAAAGCATTGGGAAGGGGGCTTTTCGCTTCACAAGTCAATATTCCGCGACAGGCGACGCAAGTCTCCCCCCATTGCAATGGGTCGCGTGGACACTGACCTCCGGGGGAGATTTAGAGGGGGGGTTGGACAAGGCGCTGATCGCGGCCTGGCTGACCTACCGGCAGTATTTCACGCCGGTGCATCAGTTGGTTTTGGAGTAGTGGGCACTATTCTAACGCTCGTCGCGGCAAAGAATCTCCAATTCGACGCCAACTGATCTTAGCTGTGTTTCAAAGGCGATCCAACACCTGTCAGCCGCATTCACTATTGGCGCACTTGCTTGAGCGTCTAGCCCAAAGCGAAGGGCTAGCGCCACCCACTTCCTATCATTTGGGTCAAATCGCTTGCAGCGGATATCGTTCGTCGTCCATTTGTCTTCGTTATCTGGATAGTCTTCAAACTGTCCATATGCTGTTTTCTCTAGTCTGACACGTTGTACGCGGCCGGCGACAAACTGATTAGTAAGGACGTGAATCATGAATTGCTCTGCGAGACTTCCTTTGAAATTCGGATAGATGTTCCTGCGATACTCTCCCAAGACCTCATTCTTGACATCTATGACGACCGCGATTTCTCCAGAAAGTACGCGTCGAATGACTGTTATGCAGGAAAGTTGACACACTTTCGACCCTTGGTCGTTCATCCCTGCTGCGGTAAGCGGTACGTTTGTATCGATTATCTTGGGAGGCATTGGCTCAATCTAGTTGGCGTTGAAGTCCGGCGTCAAATGTAGCTACTAGATCGCCAGCCAGATCGCCGAAAAAATCGTCAGGCCAATTGCGAATATTTCCAAACATGTCTACTTCGAGCGATGTCAATACTGATTCACCGTCAAACATGTCACAGAAATATAGCGCTGTGTCTTTGGGGACGATCTTTTCCTCGGCTAGACCTCGTTGCAGACGTCTTAGCAGATGCTCACTGTGGCTCTCGAAGACGATCTGTATGTTCCGGTTCTTAATGACATCAATAAACACATCCGCCAGCTTCGCTTGTACTGACGGATGCAAGTGCAATTCCGGTTGTTCGAGAATTATTGTTGAGCCTTCAGGGACATAGTAGCACAACACCAGTACAGGGAGTATTTGCGAAACACCAATACCGAGGTCTGTAATTAGCACTTCGTGGCTCTTTTGATGGCGCTTTAACCAAACAGCATATTGGCTACTGCCCTTGTAAAGCGGTTCAACTCTAAACGAGGTTGCCAAGCCTAATTCTACTAGCCACTGCGCGACCCTATCCTGTAATCTGCTGTATTTCTTTCTACCGTCCCCGTATACCTTTCGTCCTCTGCCAGCCAAGAGCGCGTGAACAGCCAATTCGCCTTTGAATCCGACATCCGGTGGGCTCCCTCCAGCCCAGGTATAATCGCGCTGCGGATATACACGTAATGGCCCAAGATAATGTAAATGTTGGAATTGTCGCTCCAACTGCAGCACAACATCGCTCAGATAGTTGGTAGCTTGGTAGTAACGAAGGGCTTCGTCAGAAAAGCTGTAGCACTTCTCTGGTTTCATATATACTCGAGGTCGACCGGGTGCGCGGACAGGCGCCTTTCCCATTACATCAACAGCTACACTATACCTGTTGTTTGCGGAACGAATCAATCGCACCGAAAAATAGTTGTCATTCCAATACTTTAGAGACTTGACAAATAGTCTTTGTAACTCCGAGTGCACAACGGTCTCGAAACTCATCTCGCCTATTGAAACAAAATCATCCTCTTCAGGAATTGGAATCGAAATCTTGGTAGGCTTGGAATTCAAAGGAGGGAATTGCCAAACAACACCGAGTGACATCTCGGTTTCATTGCCATAGGTAATATCTTGCGGCGTCCCCATGTTGACATAGTCATCTTGCATAGCGCCAGTTTCCAGCGGAAGGTTTCGATCATTAGACTCAGTTGTCTTCTTAAGTAGAAGCAACATCTGCAACAAGCTGCTCTTGCCCGAGCTGTTCGCGCCAAAGAAACCTGTCAACGGCGCCAGGCGAACGGGTCCTGTCTCGCGCCAGGACTTGAAATTGGTCATACTTATTTGCTTAAACATTGACTGAACAGCTTTCACTCCAACAAGTGATGACAAGCGCCGTGATCTATCGCCATTTCTGATTGAATCTTACCACAGCCTGTACGCTATCTAGAATGCTTTCACATCAGCCGATTGTCAATCGCCGCAAAGCCTGTATCAAGAACGTTTAACCCGCGACTAAACAGTCGCCACCCCACACCCCAAACCATGCTACCCTACTCTCAACCCGCGCCTTAACAACCGCATACCACTTTCCGAAAATCCCATTCTTTCGGCGAAAAAAACTCTTTGCATCCCCGTAAGAGTTCCCATTACACCATGCTTCACCCATAGCCGAGCCAAATTGCCAGACTGCCGAAAAATGTTTTTCCCCGGCGGCAAAATGGCAACAAACGTGGTTTCTCGGTGCTCTCGGTGTCCTCGGTGGTCAAAACAATACGTCCCGGCTGCACCCTCCGCCCCCTGTAGCCAACCCACCCGCCCCATGCTAAAATCCCCGCCATGCCCACACCCATCCCAGTCACCCGAGACACCGTCAAACGCTTCGCCGTTGTCAAGCAAGGCTTGCACCAGCGCCGCGCATCCAGCGACCAAGCCGCGCTCAAGCGCATCATCGAGCGCATCGGCTTGCTGCAACTCGATTCGATCAGCGTGGTCGCGCGCAGCCACTACCTCGTCATGCTAGCGCGCGCCGGTCTCTATGACCCTGCCGATCTCGACGCCCTGCTCGATGAGGGCTTCCTATTCGAAAGCTGGGCGCATGCCATCTGCCAGATCCCCATGACGCACTATCCCTGGCTCCACGCCTGGATCCAGCAGCGGCAGGCCAATGTAACACGCTGGCAACTGGACAGTCTCGGCGACGACATGGAAGAGATCGTTGACCAAGTCCGGGAACTCGTTCGGCAGCGCGGACCGCTCTCGTCCAAAGATATCGAGAGCGCGCGCCGCGGTCCCGGCGGCTGGTGGAATTGGAAGCCGACCAAAGTGGCCTTGGAATACCTCTTCGATCTGGGCGAACTGATGGTCAGTCACCGCGTCAAATTCCAGCGCTATTATGACCTGACGGAGCGCGTACTGGCTGGCCGGAACTTGACACTCAACAAGACATTCGCCGACTACCAGCGCTGGGCGGTCGAGCGCGGCTTGCGCCATCTGGGCATCGCGACCAGTAATCATGTCGCTGATTATTACCGTCTCTACAAGCGCGTTTCAGCGGACATTTTGAAGGATATGATGGGCACAGGCGAGGTATTGCCTGTCGAGGTCGAGGGCTGGAAGGACCGCGCCTATATCCACCGCGATAACCTGGAGATTATGCAAGACGTTCAGAGCGGCCTGCACGAGCCGAAAATGACGCTTTTCCTATCGCCCTTTGACAACCTGTTCTGGGATCGCGATCGCGACCTGATGCTCTGGGATTTCCACTATCGCATCGAGGTCTATACGCCCAAGTCCAAGCGCATCTATGGCTATTATGTGATGCCGATTTTGCATGGCTGCGAACTGGTCGGGCGTATCGATCCCAAGGTTGATCGCAAGCGCAAACGCCTGATCTTCAACGCGCTCTATTTGGAAAAGGGCGCCAGACAGTCGGCGGCGCTCAGCCAGGGCTTGATCAAGGCCATCGAGGAGTTCATGGCCTTTCATGGCTGCGAGAGCTTCGAACTGGTCGAATGCCAGTACAAGCGGCTTGCCGGTCGTCTTCGGCGCTATTTCGCCTGAGCCACCTCTACCTGTTATAATGCCCTTCACTCTGTCCTTTGTGTTCTGCGTCTGACAGCGACGGCACAGGGCGAAGCCGGTGCGCGATCAAGCCGAGATGAGTCATGCAAGCCAGCATTGAAGATATTTTGCGACGCCCCGAAAGGTATGTCGACCAAGTGGTCAATATCGACGGGATTCTGCTGGTCGCGGCCTTCAACCGCGCAGCCAACCAATTCGAGCAAGTGTGGATCGCTCAAGCCAACAAGCCCGATCCTCAGGCCATTCAGGGGCAGCCCATGCGCAGCGATTCCACGCTCTGGCACGGCTTGTCGCGCATGAGCGCGCCGCACCGGTCGGGCTATCAGAATTACCGGGTTCACGACCCGGTACGTGCCTGGGTGAAAGTTGTCGCTGCCGAAGAAGCGCCCCGTCTGGAGATTATCACAGCTGCTGTTTATCGCGAGGACTTCACACTCTTCATCGGTGAAAGCGGCGTTCGGCTGGAGCAAGCCCTAAGCGAAAAGGCCACCGTCGTCTCGGTAGCGGACACCCGCAAGGACAAAGCCAAATACCTGAATCGACTTTGCCATGTTTACGGCACGGTGACCCTCAGAACTGCGCCCGCGGCTCAGTATCTGTCGCCGGGCAAGATTCCATACATCACGGCCTCGGCTGCCAAGCCTCCGGAATTTATTGAAGCGGAATGGCTCGAAGATATCGCCTATCCACAAAGCAACAGCGCGCCGGAAGCGGCAGAAGGCTTGCAAAACGCGCTCTATCTGGATCCAGGTTACAGTATCACGCGGCGCCTGGCGTCTTTCCCCGGCATCAACCAAACAGTTGTCAAGCCAGCCATCGTTGTTGGCACATTCGTCGAGACCGCGCACGAGTCGCATTTTGGGGCCGTGACCCGGCTACGGACCGTTTATCTACAGAATATCCGTCTCAACGACGGAAGCAAGTCCTTCGAATCCGTCATCAAGCTCAAGAACTTCGCATAAACGGCAGTTGAAAGCGCGGACGCGCTCTCGGTTGTAGCAGGGTTGGCACCGTCAAGCGTCGATGATAAACGACCCATTCGATGAGCAGTAACAGCAGCGCCAGCGCAGCGGCGACAGTCCATAACTCCTGCAAGCCCAGTTGCTCTTCCACCTCAACCTGAACCGCGCCACCACCCAGTACCAGGTCGGCCTCGGCTACTGGCGCGATATCGCTTTCGCCGGTGCCGAACAAATTGACGGCAAAATGCTGTCGCTGCTTCGCCTCGCCCGCTTGCACGATCTCCAGCAGGTAAATTCCGAGCTGGTTGGTATCGCTGAATACCAGCGCATCGCCCCGTACCGGCAATACCTGTACGTTACCGTCGGGCGCGCTCACACGGACGCTTTCGGCGAAGAGCGGCGGCTGAATTACCAGCGCATCGCCGACACTCAATCCGTCGGGCAACGAGACAATCTCCGTCGGGGAGAACCAATCGAGCAGATTCGCCATCAAAACGGGCCAGGCGATCAGCAGAGGCAGATTCGAATCGCGCAGGTCGAAGGAAAAGATGGCGATCTGCCGCGCGTTGGCCTCGCCAACCAGCAGCAAATCTCGACCGTCCGCTTGAATAAGAGGCTCCGCCCAATCGGCACGCACATCATGAAAAGCCAACAAGCTCATTTCGTCCAGGTCGACGAAGGCGGTGATCGGGGATTCGATTGCCAATACCTCGATATCCGCTGTGGCATCCAAGCTCGAACCGACCGAAAAGAGCGCGGTCGAATTGGGCGGATTGACGAGCAGCATATCGGCATTGGGCAGATCATTTGGCAGCCAGCTATCAAAAACATAAAGATCAAAGGGCTCGCCGGGCAAACCACTGTTTTCTGGATTGCCACGGAAGGTCTGCACACCCGGTAGACTGCGCAGGGCTTGCTCCAGGAACAGATTGCCGCCGCCAGAGACATAATAGATACGCCGCGTATTGAGTTCACTATGTACGGTCCAGGCGTGGTTATCCAAGGCCAGATAGTCCTCAACTTCGTTGTCAAAGGTCAAGATGGCGGAAAGCGTCTCGAACTCCTGGTCGATCGCTTCGTCGAAGGGGATCGGCAATTGACTGCGCGCCGGGATGCTTCCACTGCGGGAAAGCCGCAGGACACCGTCGAGGCGAATCACCAGTGAGATATCGGCGGGCCTATCGCCATAATTGGTCACCTGAGCGAAAAGCTGTGGCGGTTGACCTGCCAATGCGCGGGTAGCTAAGGCCGTAATGGCGACGTTTGAAGCCGACTCGCCAACGGGCAGGTAAATAGGCTGTGGGATATTGGCGGGCAAGCTGCCGATTTCGCCGATGCCGCCATCGGAGATCATTACTATGCTGAAGTTGTCAGCGCCCGCGGCACCCGCCGCAGCCAGCGTCAATGCCGTATCCCAATCCGCGCTACCCTGGCTTGCCTTCATGCTTTTAAGAACCCGGCGCAATTCCAACTTGTCATCTGTGTATGAACTCAGCGGCTCGGCGACATCGGCCACTTGGATCAAAGAAATGACGTCTTGCGGATTCATGTTGTTGACGATACCCAGCGCGCGCTCGATCGCCGCTTCAAAGCGCGACTTCCCATCAAGATCGCTTGCCGTCATGCTGGCGGAGGCATCCAGAAGCAAGGCAATCTTTCCCGCACTGACCGTGGGCACCGTAATGAATGGGCGCGCCAAAGCCAATACCATCGCCAGCAGGATCAGCAATTGCAGGAAGAGCAGCAGATTTCGCCGCAAACGCTGCCACGGTGTATTGGCTTCGGTATCTTTTACCACCTGCTGCCAAAGAAAAGTGCTCGATATCAACAGTTCCCGACGGCGCAAACGCAGCATGTAAAGCAACAGGATCGGCACGGCAATGGCCAGCCCAGCAAAAGCGATGGGCGCAAGAAATGGCATGGCGTCCTCGGTGTAGATACGGAAACGGCCGGTAGCTACGCTAGTATATCATGCTCAATCTTGAAGCAGAATATGTGCGAAGGTCAGTGGTTCGTCGGGCTGATTCCGTCGCGTCACGTGTTCACTGGGGCTATTCCTCATTTTCCGGGTATTCAAGCTGTGGCAGGTTCAGCAGGCGCTCGTTCAGTCCCTCAAGAGCCTGCCGCAGAGAACTTGACTCGATCACACCGTCCGCCAGAAAACGGCTTACACGGTATTGGTCATTAAGGTTGATCGACTGAACAACCATCAATGTATAGCGATCATCGAGGCGAATCAGGCGCGGGTACTCATTTTTCAGGTTGTGCCGCAGCATTTGTATCGTTTGCTCGAAACTTGTCAATCGTCCATCCAGCTTGAGCCGCAGCTTTTGACGCTGACCACGATCGAATCCTTGCGCGTCGGCCGACTCGATGACCAGCGCCAATTGCGATCCGACGGCATCCATCCAGGCTTCCAGCGGGCGATAATGAACCGGCGCCAGGCTCTCGCCACGAAGGGACATTTGCAACGCTCGGAAAAAAGCGCGTACCGTTCGAATCATGACCGCTTTTGCGCCCTTAAGAAGTCGATCGCGGCATGTGCCGCCTCCCTGCCCTGGCGCAAGCGCTCATTGAGGCGCGCGACACCGCCCTGCTGCGGCGGCTCCAGGCCATAGTCGCTGCCGATCAAGCTGATGCCGTTCGGAAGCTGATCGCGGAGCGCCATAACATGCGCGGCATGATCGTCCTCGTAACAACTCAAGGGATCGGCCTCTTTCCAGCAGTCGACCTGTGAAAAGAGCGGGGTCCCGCTCCAACCATAGTGAGCGCCAATCTGCTGGATCAGTTTACCGGGTGAAAGCTCCGCAATGCTGCGAACGCCCACTTGCAGCAGAAGATGCTCTTCGTCCGGTACACGGCCAGGCGCGTCCGTAGCGAAGAGAAAGGGATAGATCACGCTATAAGGACGAAAGCGCCGGCGGGGCAGGTCACGCTTTTGATAACCCAGTGAAACGCGATAAATCGAATCGTAGTCATAACAGCGCAGCCAATCCGACGCGTCCGGCGCCAGATTAAACAGCATCCGCTCGGCGTAGCGGGCAGGCGCCGCCACGATTACTGCGCCGGCATCGAGCATCAGCCCGTTTTCCAGGCACAGTGTAAATCGACTGTCAACCATTCCAATCGAGCTGACCGCCATGCGCATCAGTCGCGCGCCCTTAAGTCGAAGCGCCAGCGCGTCGACAAGCGACTGTGTTCCGCCGCAAAAGCCGAACTGCCCTGGGCCGAATTCGATAAGATCTTCATCCAGACCAAGCTCAAAGAGCAGCGATGCGTCCTCAAGGTCCTGGAATGCGAAGGCATAGGCGTCGGCGATGAAGCACTCCGCCGCGGTAGAGACGATACTCCCGCCGAAGCGTTTTTTGACTTCAATCACGGTATAGCGAATCTGATGCTTATCAAGTTCGTAGCAGGCCGAGAGACCACTAAGCCCGCCACCAACAACCACAACGTCTGGCACTTGGCATCCTTATAACCGAGTTTTCATGGGCAAATCATAACGCAAATTCGTCACGTTGCGCAGGTGTGCCATTGCCCGCCGCGCATTCGGCAATGACGAATTAGCTTATGGCAAGGTCTGTTATCCTCGATATAATCTTTATTGACCCGACAAAGTACGGAATGAATTGTTCATGAGCATCTATTACATCAACGGCGATTTTGTCGATGCTGCCGCGGCGGTGATCCCGGCAAGTGATCTGGCAGTGCTGCGCGGTTACGGCATCTTCGATTTTCTGCGCACCTATGGTGGCAAGCCTTTCCACCTTGGCGCGCACCTGCGTCGTCTGATCCGTTCAGCAGCCCTGTTGGATCTGCATTGCCCCTGGGATATCGAAGAACTGGACGAGATCGTCATGGAGACACTGGGACGCAATGATTGCGCAGAGTCGAACATCCGCCTGGTAGTGACCGGCGGCGACAGCCCCAACGGATTCATGCCCGCGGGAGAATCGCGCCTATTGGTGATGGTGACGCCGGTGAACGAGATGGCGGCGCATTATTATAAAGAAGGCGCCGATGTGGTTTCCGTCCAGATGCGGCGCAACATGCCCGAAGCCAAAACGATCAATTACATCCCTGGCATCACCGCGCAGAAACAAGCGATAAGAGTCAATCCCAATGCCATTGAAGCGATCTATTCTGTAGATGGCAACGTTGTAGAAGGTACACGCAGCAACACCTTTATATTCAAGGACGGGTGTTGGATCACGCCGGCAAGCGAAGTACTGCTGGGCGTCACCCGCGCAGAGGTCATCAAGCTGATCAAAGCCGATGGACCGCTGGAGCTGCGCGAGATCACCGAAGCGGAATACCGCGACGCCGACGAGGTGATCATCACCTCTAGCACCAAAGAAGTGATACCGGTGGTCAAAGTCGACGATGTTGTAATCGGGGATGGCACACCTGGCGAAAACACAGGACGACTTATGCGCGCCTGGCGCGAGATGACCGCGCGATATGCGCTTATGGCCGGTTATCTCTAGTCTAGACTGAGCCTAACTTTCAAATGTGGCCGAGGTCTTGCTTTTCACCTGGTCCAGCGTGACACCCGGCATCAATTCCCGCAGACGCATCGCGCCTGATTCAAGTGAAAACACAGCAAGCTCGGTAATCAGCAAGTCCACGGCCGCTACGGCAGTCAGAGGCAAGTTACACTTCGGGACGACTTTTGGGCTTCCATCGCGGTTGCAATGGATCATGGTAATAATCAGACGGCGTGCGCCGCTGGCGAGATCCATGGCGCCGCCGACGCCGAGCAAAGGTTTACCCGGAATGGCCCAATTCGCCAGGTTGCCGCATTCATCTACCTGCAAGCCGCCCATGACAGCCACGTCAATATGTCCGCCGCGGATCATGGCGAAGGAATCGGCACTGTCGAAGTAGCTGCTGCCGGGCAGCGCGGTCACCGGTATCTTGCCGGCGTTGACCGGAAAGTCCATGGCGCCGCCACTTTCCGGCGCTGGACCCACACCCAGCATCCCGTTTTCCGTATGCAAAATAATGCCGTGCTCGGGCGTGATCAGATCGGCGATCAGCGTGGGAATACCGATGCCGAGGTTGACCACATCGCCCGTCCGCAGTTCCGCGAAGGCGCGGCGCGCAATGCGCATGCGCGCCGCGTCGACTTGCTTGCCAGAGGCGCGAATATCAGCTGAAGAACCCAGGTCCGCCAATGTCGTTGACGCTTGCACGAGCACATCGATGAAGCTGCCGGGGGTATGAATATGATCCGGGTCGATGCTGCCAACGGGCAGTATCTCTTCGGCTTCGGCGATAACCAGATCAGCTGCGGTCGCCATCGCCTTGTTGAAATTCTGCTCTGTTCTGCGATAGACCAGGTTGCCGGCGCTATCCGCCTGCCAGGCGCGGATCAAGGCCACGTCGGCGCGCAAGGCAGGCACGAAGACCTGCGTAAGGCCTTCTATCAGCTTCGTTTCTGCGTCGGCAGCGATGACGGTGCCTGCCGCCGTCGGCGTGTAGAAGCCGCCGATTCCAGCGCCGCCGGCTCGAATCGCTTCCGCCATAGAACCTTGCGGCATCAATTTGAAGGCAATCGCGCCGCTCTGCGCTGCTTCAACGACTTCCCTGTTACTGGTGAAATAAGAACCAATCGCTTTCTTGATCTGGCCATTGCGCAAGAGCCGCCCTCCGCCCAGACCCGGCTCGCCGATGTTATTGGCGATGTAAATCAAGTCCCGGACATCCGTCTGCGACAGGGCGTGCAAGAGATGCACCGGCGCCCCGGTCATGCCGAAGCCGCCGACCATCATTACAGCACCCGATTTAACTAACGCTGCCGCCTCTTTTGCGCTCATTTGCGGGACGGTTTTCATGTTGCCGGTCCCAGATATTCGATCAGCGTGGCTTCCCCTTGACCCACGCCGACGCAAAGTGTCGCCAAGCCGTAACGCATTTTTTCGCCTAGCCCGGCGCGGCGCTCCATCTCGTGTATCAGCGTGGTTAAGATGCGGGCGCCGGAACATCCCAGAGGATGACCGAGCGCAATGGCGCCACCGTTAACGTTGGTAATCGCTTCGCCAAGCTTCAGTTCTCGCAGGACTGCAAGCGCTTGAACCGCAAAAGCCTCGTTCAGCTCAGCCAGATCAATATCCTCGATGGAAAGACCGAGCCGCCGCAACAGTTTGCGCGTGGCAGGCACGGGACCCAAACCCATCACTCTGGGATCGACGCCGGCCGCTGCGCTGCCAAGCCAGCGTGCCAGCGGCTTGATACCCAATTGGCGCGCCGTTTCACCCGACATCAAGACCAGGGCGCAAGCGCCATCGTTCAAGCCGCTGGAATTACCCGCGGTTACGCTGCCATTCGGACGGAACGCCGGCCGCAATTTAGCCAGCTTTTCGAGGCTGGTCGCGATCTCGTATTCGTTGTCAGTTTTGTGACAAAAAGGATGCTCATCGGTATCCACGAAGAGCGGTTCGCCGCGCCTCTGCGGGATCGTAACCGGAACAATTTCGCGCTTGAAATAGCCACGGTTGATAGCGTCAATCGCGCGCTGCTGGCTCTGCAAGGCAAAGCGGTCCTGCTCTTCGCGGCTGATTTCACCGCCTTGGATATCGCCATTGCAACTACGGCTGTAGATGTTTTCAGCCGTTTCGCCCATGGCTTCCAGCGGGTAGCGCGCTTCCAGATTTGGATTGGGGTAACGCCAGCCGAGCGTCGTATCCCAACCCGTGATATTGCCGGACGGACCATACGCGCTGGGATTCTTCGGTACAGAATATGGCGCGCGCGTCATACTCTCGACGCCGCCGGCGACGTAAACATCACCCTCGCCTGCTTTGATGGCGCGCGCGGCTTGATTGACGGCGTTCAGTCCGCTCGCGCAAAGGCGATTGATCGTGACACCTGCGACTTGTTCCGGCAAGCCTGCCAGCAATACCGCCATACGCGCGACATTACGATTGTCCTCGCCGGCCTGGTTGGCGCAGCCAAGATAGACTTCTTCGATTATTTCCGCATCGATGCCCGCGCGCTCAACAGCCGCCCGTACGACAAGCGCCGCCAGATCATCCGGGCGTACCGCCGATAGGGCGCCGCGAATCCTGCCAATTGGCGTTCGTACAGCGCTAACAATGACGACATCGCTCATGCGGGCATCTCCAGTTTCCGCACCAAGTATGCCCTAAACCACCATCTCTTACGAGTTGCAGGCAGCGCAAATACCGTAGAACTCCAGCAAGTGACCCTTGATTCTGAAGTTGAGCGATTTTTGCAACTCTTCGGTCATGTTTTCCAATCCGCAGTCTTGGAAGTCGAAGTAACGATTGCAATTCGTGCAGATAACATGATGATGATGACCGCCGTGCAGCATCACGTAGTAGGGTGTCAGGCTGGATTTAAGAAAGATGGGGCGTACGATTCCCAAGCGGGTGAACAGATCAAGCGTACGAAAGACGCTGGCGCGACCAATCGCGGGATTAAGCTGGCTAACTTTCTGCAAGACTTCCCCAGATGTGATATGTGCCCGCTCTTCAATCAATACGCGTAATACCGTAAGCCGGGCTTGTGTCAGTCGGTTTCCGGTTTGTCTGAGTCGCTCAATGTAAGTGCTTTGCATACTTTTGCCGATACCTCACAGTTACGTTAGCGAACCTATTTTCATTCGGACATCTGCGATTCACAAGGATTGATCGCACCATTATGCCGGACGCCTGAAACAGCTTTCTTTGGAACGTCCTTTATGTAATGCTCGCTTAAGCCGAACCAGCGTAGAACAACCGTCAGATGGCAAGCCGTGGAAGCAGTGTTAAAATGACGACCACTATGCGACGATTGCTTCTATTGCTTGCGCTACTGACCGTCGGGGCTGTATCTACCGCGGCGCAAGACCGTCAAAGCGACCTGCTTTCACGAATCAATAACTTGCGCCAATCCCAAGGTTTGCCGGCCTATTCCATCAACGGCTCCTTGAATTCAGCCGCCAACAATCATGCGCGTTGGCTGGCGCGCACGGGACAGATCAGTCACTTGCAAGAAGACGGTACAGGTCCGCGGACCCGCGCGCAGAACGCAGGCTATTCTTCAAATTGGGTCAGCGAGAACATTTATCGCGGTTCCCGGGCAAGCGCTCTTGATGCGTGGAATTGGTGGCTGGGTTCCCCCATTCATTATGCCGGCATAACCAGTCCCAACTATGACAACGTTGGAATCGGCAGCGCGAGCGGAGAATTCGGCACGGCATACGTACTCGTATTTGGCAATTCACTTGGTCGCCTGCCCACATCCGGCGCAAACGCTGCACAGCAACCTTCCGGCGTCAAGGCGCCCGTCGCGCCTTCTTATGTCCTGGGAATCGATGATGTTGGCAATATCAAACACGAAGTACAAGCCGGGGATACCATGGGCGACATCGCGCTGATCTACGGCTATACCTGGGCAGACATCCCTTATATGCTCGAAATCAACGGCATGTCGTCCGATGATCAGCGTCTTCTGCAGCCGGGCAGCATATTTCTGGTGCCCCCAAAAGACGGTACCTTTACGCCGGTTCCGATCACACCGTCCGCTACGCAGCGCTCCCCGGCGACCGGGACTCCCTCCCCAACCACAACGAGGACGGCCACGCCAAACCGGCAAGCTACACAAACACCCCTGGCCTCGCCTGTACTCCGCATCGGCATTCCCCAGGTTGGACAAGGCTCGCCGCCGCCAAATGTAGCCGCATCTCGCTCCAACTTAGATCTGAGAGTTCCGCTCATCCTGGCAGCGGCAATCGTTGCTCAAATGGGTATTGTTGCCGGGGCGTTACTGGCATTGCTAAGGCGGTCGCCTTAGTCGGCTGCGCTGTCACTGATCCGTTGAACGCGTCGATCGACGGCGACGATTTCAGTGGCCTTGACAATGAGCTCGCTCTGAATCGTAGCCATCTGTTCGACGGAATACTTCATATCGTGCTCTACCCACCAGCGGATAAGCTCAATGATAGAAGTGACCAAATGATTGATAGCGACTTCTTGCGGGATGAAACTTTCGTCACGGGAGACGTACCGCGTCTTAACCGATCCGGAGATAGCTTCAAAAACTATCGCTATCACCTTATGGTCACGGGGCAGATTTGCGAAGAGCGAAAATATGCCCGGATTCTTTTTGATATGCCGGTACGCGGTCAAGGCTTCATCAAACGAGGTCATTTCGGGATTGAGCAATTCCAACATCTCTTCCAGCCCGGACTGCAACACGTGCAAAAGTAGCTCGTCCTTGCTTTTGAAATGTCGGAAAAACGTAGCATAGCCAATCTGCGCATGCTTTGTGAGAGTCTTGATCGTGATTGCTTCATAACCGATCTCAAGAGCAAGGGAAATCGTCGCGTCGCTGAGGGACTGCCGGGTGCGCAAAACACGACGGTCGAGCTTTTTCATGGAACCAAAGTTACCTCGAACGACTCCGGCCATAGCAGTGAATGAGCCTTCGTTATTTGCGTGAGCACGCAGGGACGATAGGGCCCGGACGTGCGGCTTTGCACCGATGCATTGCGCAGTGTTGCTTGCGTCGTTGCTCCGAATGCAATATTACAACATGTTTTCTCCTAATAGTTTTAGCAGTTAATGACACAACAATAAACTGATTCTAATCTAATATCAATATTTCATTTAGAATCGTCCCCGCAGGGTTATCAAATCGGTTCGGTCAATTGGCGGCAAACACCATCATCCGTTTCAACAACTGCTCCGGCCAAGCGGCGCAGAGTTGTGTTTTCTGAATGCCAGTAGACGAGAACGATTAATATCCAGCCAGCACCTTCTATGCATCAAATACGGCGCGCCGGTCAACCGGCGTCAAGAGACCGGGATGGCGGGCAACAATTGCTCGAGCTCGCGTTCTGTTGCGGTCGCCGGTCAAGCTTCGGTCGTCATGTACGTTTTAACCGCGAGCCAACCTCGATCGAACCAGCCGAACACGCGAGTTTTCCCTATGTCATTCGGCGAAACCAAAGGCAAAGACAATTTCAAATGGAGCATGCAATAGCAACAGGCCGATACCAGATTGGGTTGCACCGTGCAAATGCCTTGTCCACGCGCAGCCAAAGCGTCACCGAAAACACTGCGTTCGGCGCGGGGACTTAGGATAGCAACATCAACCGGGACAAACGACCGACTATCTTCAATAACACAAAGGCATTCACGACAGGTATCAGCGCCATACAGCCGTGTCTGCCCGCCTTGGCATTGATCGGCAGATGGCTACCAATGTAAGCAACACCATGGGTGAGGCAAAATCACGTAAGCAAAACTGCCATAGGTTCTATTAACGTTAGATATGCTATATGCTTAATAAGCTGATCCAAAAGTATGGCAAATCATTCTAAAGTAGTCTTCAGAAATTCTTAATAATTCAGTTTGTCAGCAACCGACCTTTGTTTTGACGTTTCGCCAACTTTAAAAGATTGGCAGTAAGTCTTATGTTGTGACCAACACCCTGCGAAGATGTTGAGCGTAGAATACCGATTGGAAGTGAGCCTCTGCGCCTGCTTCCGTGTATCACAGGCGTAAGGTAGGTATGGGCACAAACCATCAAGGCCAAATTGACAGAAGTTGCAACTCGTACCATAATCCTGTTGACGAGCGGCCTGAACAAGGACATTTGAACGGTCAATGACTGATTATCGAGATTGGGTTCTGCGGGCAAAAACCGGCAACAAAGCCGAGCGCAATGCCGCGTTTGACCATTTGGTGCGTGATTTTCACGGAATGATCTACAGCCTTGCCTTCGGCAGGCTTAGTGATTCGCAGCTAGCCGAAGATGTCGCGCAGGAATCGCTGCTGGCGGCATACAAACAGATCAACCAATTAAAGGATGCTGCCGCTTTTCCCATCTGGCTACGGCGCATTGTCATGACGCAAACCGACCGAATCGCGCGACGCAAGCACATGACATTTGAAACTGTTGAGGAATCGGAAGAAATAGCCTCCGACGCGCCATCGCCGGAAGCCCTGCTGGAAGCAAGCGAACTACGCGAAAGAGTACGAGGCGCAGTAGCCGCCTTGCCCGAAAAAGAACGCGATGTTACACGCGAATACTACTTCGCAGGCGAGACGCAACGCGAAATCTCCGAACGCTTAAACATCCCCCTGGCAACTGTCAAGAAGCGCCTCCAATACGCTCGCCAAAACCTGCGCGGCTTGATCAGCGGCTTTAACGAGACACTGGATCGCGCGATATCCGGCGAGTCCACGGCCAGCGATCAATATCAACCGGCTTACGTTTACATTCTTCAGCGGCGGCGCCGCGATAACAACCGGCACTGACAGAGAGAATTAACTAACAACAAAAAAGGGGCAGAATTGATTCCTGCCCCCATTGATTTCGTAGCCGCGGTGTTTAGCTGCCCGGCACCACCTCGCAAGCGCCCTGCTTCATACAAGTCCAGGTCATATCGCCACCATCCAGATGCAGTTGCGCGCCCATGCCTTCAAGGACGGCAGCCATCGCCGAAACATAGGGCGCGGAGAAACTTGTCCCGTTCAGCGCCTTGTATCCGTTCTCAAGGTAGGTGGTATGGACATCACGACCGGGCGCCCAAATATCGCCGCCCTTGTTGCTAAAGCTGCTGCGCGCGCCGTTGGGATCAACAGCGCCGACTGCAGCGACGTTCTCGTAGCGCGCAGGGAAACCTGGCGCGCTGCCGCCGCTGTTGCCGGCCGAAGCAATGATGGTGACCCCACTGTTGACTGCGTAATCCACTGCGTCCTTGGTCACCTGCGAGCCGACCATACTGCCCAGCGAAAGGTTTATGATATCCGCGCCTTCGTCAGCGGCATAGACAATACCCGCCGCGACATCCGCCATTGAACCGCTGCCGCTTGGTCCCAGGACCCGCACCGGCAAGATTGCGGCATTAGGCGCGAAACCGGCGATGCCGATGCCATTGTCGATATTGGCGGCGATAATGCCGGCAACCGAGCAACCGTGCCCGAATACGTCTTCGGGAACATCATCGTCATCGACGAAGTCGTATCCGTTGTCCAGCACGCGGTCCTGCAGGTCCTCATGGCTCATGCAGACCCCGGTATCGATGACTGCCACCGTGACCGGCTTCAGATCATCCATTTCCTTCCAGGCGGTTTCCGCCTGGATATGTGGCAATGCCCACTGACGATCGTAATCGGGATCGCTGGGCGGAATATCGAAATGAACGCTCACGAAGAAGTCTTGCTCGACCAGTTCGACATCGCTGTCGAAACTGAAGTTCATACCAAAACCATCGGGGGGATCCACAACCCAGATCTCCAGCTTATCAATTCGCTCGATGATGGTCGCGCCGATGCGGTCGACATATTCCACTTTCTCGCTTTCCGGCGTGTTAGGGTCATAGTGGATAACCCAGTTTCCCGTCGGTTTGGCATTATAAACCGGCATCACTCGAGTGCTATCCGGTTGCTGAGTTTCCGCGTGGAAACCCTCCAGCACCAATCCGCGAGGAAGTTCGCTGGCGGATGCCGGATACCCGGCGATAATGAGAACGAGCAGGCTGAGCAACAAAACGGTGTAGCGCAGGGTGGATTTCATGAGCTTTCCCTTCGTCCGCTGAACAACAAGGCACATCGGTAGCTTGCATTATATCTCAGTTTACGTATCCAGGGCAATGCGGGTTGCAAATGGACGGCAGCGTCGACCGCCCAGGTCCGGGGTCGCGGGGTGGCAACTCTGGGGCCGTTAAGTTGCGCGCTCTCGATTGACGGAAAAACTGAAAACGTCGTCTCGGGCGTAGTGCCCGGTGACATCGAGGGCCATCTGTTCTTCCAGTATTCGCCGCAGGTCAAGTTCGGCATAGATGATGGTTTCCTCGCCTATGACCGGCTCGGCCAGGTACGCTCCATCGGGTCCAATGACGGTACTGCCCCCGTGCAAGAGCAACGTCTCCGGTTGAGCGTGTAATTCGTCGGTCAGCGCGAACTCCTTCGGTATATCGGCGACGGGAAGGATGCTGCCGGCGGCCAGGACAAAGGCGCGGCCTTCAAAGGCGTAGTGACGACTGGCGATTAGATGGCTCTCTTTAACCGCTGGCCAGAGCGCCACGTGTATGGTCTCATTGCTGAGATGAAGCGCTTGCCGCGCGTGCGGCATCCAATGTTCCCAGCAGATCAAACCGCCAACTCGACCGACCGCCGTGTCAGCGGCCTTCAAGCCAGCGCCATCGCCTTGCGCCCAGACCATTTGCTCACTATAGGTCGGCCGCAGCTTACGATGGTGATTCACCAATGACCCGTCTGCATCGATTATGAGCAGGCTGTTAAACAGGCTGCGGTTGCCACGCCCCTTGAGGACTCGCTCGTTGATGCCCAGCACAAGGACGATGCCAAGTTCTTCGGCAAGCGAACGGATCTGCCCCAGTTCGGGGCCGTCGATCGTCATACTGTTTTCGCAGAGCCTGGCGTAAACGCGTTTGGTTGGCGCGTGATCCCATAGCGCGGCAGCGGGCGCATAATCGAGCCAAGCCGGGTAGCCGGGGAACCAAGTCTCGCCAAGTGTAATCAACTGCGCGCCGTTACGAGCCGCTTCTCCAATGAGGGAGCAGGCTTTGGCAACGCATGCAGGCAGATCATAATAAGGCGCGCGAGCCTGGATGATGGCGACTTTTACGGTATTCGGCACGGTGCTGCCTTTCCTGCGAAACATTCCAGGTCGAGCGAGCCGACGTCTTTTCCCCAATGAAAACGGCATTCGTTTGCAAGACGCGTCGGAGCTTTGGGTAGCGAAAGTGCCCGACTTATTCGCCTTCGAGTACTGCGCGAACGCGAAACTGCTGGCCATCGCTATCGGGCGCATTTGCAACCACATCCTCGAGCGGCAGCGGTTCGCCCATCCGGTCGGGACGCATGACATTAGTCAATGGCAGAACCGACGAGGTCGGATCGATATGCGATGTATCCAATTCTTCGAGCTTCTGGAAATAACCCAATATCGCGGACAATTGCTGTTGGTTGCGCTCCACATCTTCGTCGCTCAGTTCGAGACGCGCCAAATCGGCAATAGCACGCACATCATCCGTTGAAAGTATCAACTCTGGCAATGCAAGTCCCTTCTGTGCATAGCGGGATATTGCGGCTAGTGTAACTCTCGATTACCGCAGATTGTAGCATCAGAATAACGGAAAACTCGAATGTGATTACGATATTGTGTACACTCAAGACTGTTCTTACAAATCCAAGGAGTCGAGAGATGTTGGCTTCGGTTAGTCTGGAAGAAGCGTTGCGATTGTTAAAGCTCGAACATACGGCTGTTTATCGGTTGATTGATGATTTGACTGACGCCGAGATGACGCGCCTCAACACTATCCGATACGGCTTGTACGCTGACCAGGAGTGTTCGTTTAAGGACCTGCTTGCGCATCTCGTCTGCTACGAGGCGCTAACATTGGAAGCGATCGCGTCGTGGCGAACTGGAGAAAAGCACTGGGTGATCGACGCCGTCGACGATGCCGGCGCCAGCCGCAACATTCACTATGGCGGCATCGCCGACCGCGCGCGCCTCCGCCTGGATGAGCAGATCGACGAATACCGGCAAAAGAGCGCAGAGCTTGAAAAGGCGCTTGCCGACATGCGGAACGACCAGTGGCGCAAAAAAGCGCCTTATCCGACGCGCGCTGGCGAGGACTTGGGTGGCATGATCGAGAGCATCATGGTGACGCCGCCGCGTCCCATGTATCGCCATCTGCCAGTGCACATTCCCGATACCCAACAATACATCAGCAACCTACGCCGAACCTCGCGTAGACAAGCCGTAGGTTGAGTCCCAACCTGTAACTCCGTTTCGCTGTGATATAATTCGCGTTTGTTTGGTTGTGGAATTCCGGCTCACCAGCGACCCGGTGATCGCCGGCAAAGGTCTCGATAGATGCGTATACCCGGTTGGCTATTGGGAATCCTGGGCTTGCTGGTCCTGGTCGCCGGGACAAGCGTCTGTTCGCTTACCGCGTTTAGCCTGACAAGGCAGACGGCGATAGACTTGCAAGAGACCGGTGATCCGTCCCAGACGCTGCGTTGCCTTATCACGGACCAGTGGCCCTGTACCGACAATGACTCAGCGAATCCGTCGCCGAAGGGCAGCGCTCCGCTCCTGATACTAACGCCCTTTGTCACAGCCGTTCCGGTGACCGAAGCCCAAGAGCATGATTCTCCGCCCGTCGTCACGTCTTCGTTCAGCCTTGCCGCAGCCGCGACAGCCATTCCGCCGACTGCCGCGCCATTGGCAGCAGAATCCGAATTGCCGACCATCACCGACCCGCGTCAGATTCGCATCCTTCTCCTTGGCATTGACCAACGAAGCGCCACCGGCGAGACCGGTCCCTTCCGCACAGACACCATGATATTGATGAGCATTGATCCGGTGCGAAAAACGGTTGGCGTCCTTTCCTTGTTGCGCGACCTGTGGGTGACGATCCCGGGATACGAATCCAACAGACTGAATACCGCCAATTTTATCGGTGATCGCGATGCTTATCCCGGCGGTGGCGGCCCCGCGCTGGCGATGGAAACGGTAGCGACAAATTTCGGAGTGAGCGTCGACAAATACATCTTGATCAACTTCGATGTATTCACCACCATCGTCGATGTGTTGGCGCCAAATGGCGTTCCCTTGACGGTGAGGGAAACTATCAACGATCCGCATTATCCGGATGCCGGATACGGCACGATCCACGTGGAATTTCAACCCGGGGAACAGCGCATGGATGCCGAGACACTGCTTCAGTATGCCCGCACACGTGCAACAAAAGGCGGGGACTTTGATCGAGCCAGACGACAGCAAGAGGTTCTGGATGCCGTGCGAGCAGAGGTGTTAAGCGCCGGCGGTATCGTCAATTTGCTTGCTCATTCGCCGGTACTCTGGACCGAACTATCGAATAGCTATCGTACCAATCTGGAGCTGAATGACATACTCGCGCTGGGACGATTAATGGGACAAATTGAGCGCGAAGATATTCGTTTCGAGGTCGTGAACAATTTATATGTCAACAATGGTCTGAGCCCGAATGGCGAATCCGTTTTATTTCCCGACTACGCCGCGATAAGCGAACTGATTCAGCGCACGTTTTATCCGCACATTCAGTTGTCGCCGGCGGAAATCAGAGCGCGCGCAGATGCCGAGGCGGCGCCGATCTACGTTTATAATGGCACACAGGTCTTCGGCTTGGCGGGCGCGACACGCGAATGGCTGATCGCGCAGGGCGTTCTCGTGACCGGAGTCGGCAACGATACGACCAGCGATCGCGAGCTGACAGAGATACGCAACTACGGCGGCCGGCATATCTGGACTGCGCGTTACATCGCACAGCTATTGGGCCTCCCGGACGAGCGGATCGTGCGCGCCGGCGACGGTCTGATCGCCGAGGGCGTGATGGTGGCGCTGGGCGAAGACGCTGTAACGATCATTGAGGGTTAGTGCGCACTCATCTTTTCTCACTGCAGACTCTGCTATACTCTAGTTGACGCGCAGCCGGGAGAGACTGTCATGCTCCGCAATATTGGCTTGAAAAACTTCAAATGCTGGCAAACGCTAGACATTGATCTGGCGCCAATCACGCTTTTTTTCGGGACGAATAGTTCGGGAAAGACGGCGATTTTGCAGTCCTTGCTCATGCTCAAGCAAACGGCGCGTGGATTTGATCCAAAGCAGCATATCAACTTTGGCGGAAGCGACCGAGATTATGTCGATTTAGGCAGTTATTTTGACCTTGCAAATGGTCATGACGAACAGAGAAATGTTTGTCTAAAGATCTCTTGGGATCTTTCGCATGAAGATATTGAGGACTTGGCAATTACCAGATGGGTGGAAGACAAAAGTGACGAGCGAGGTCTCTATCCATCAATGTTCATGCAGTACGACGTCTCCTGGGGGCTGGATAGCAATGTCTTCGTCAAAAGACTGGGTTACGACTTGTTTGAGGATGGTCGACAAGAAAATAGAATTGAACTCACCTACAATCACGAAGATCGATATAACCTGACTCGGTACATTCATGATGTTGCGGGAGAACACAGTGAATCAATGCAAGGGAGCGCAAATATTGTTGCAGCAGAAACAGTCGAGGTCGGCCCCCCACAGGATTGCCATTTTATCGAGAGAGGTCTCATCTTTAGTATCGCAAACGGCCAGGTGACCACCGGTTCCGATTTCATTGGCATGCAGCTTGGCAAGCTCCTGAATAAAGTCTTCTATCTGGGACCCCTCCGACAAGTCCCTAAACGAACGCACAGGTGGACCGGCGAAAAAAAGAATCATGTCGTTGAACCTGATGGCGCCGATACTATCGGCGCGCTCGTCTCCTCTGTACGCGATGACGGTTCACTACACGATCAAGTTGCGGATTGTTTGACCATGCTGAGACTTGCGGACTCTTTGGCAGTTCGACCGGTTGACCCGAACAATCGTGTCTATGAAGCGGTTGTCACGGTCAACGGCGTGGAGTCAGCGATTGCAGACGTCGGATTCGGCGTCTCACAAGTCCTACCCGTGATCACGATGCTGCTATCAGCGCCAGAAGGATCCATCGTACTGCTGGAACAGCCGGAACTGCATTTGCACCCTGGCGCGCAGAGCGCGCTGGCCGATCTGCTGCTCTTTGCCGCCGAGCAGAGCAATCTTCAGTTGATCGTCGAGAGTCATAGCGAACACATATTGCGCAGGCTACAGCGGCGCGTCGCCGAAGTACAGCCCGAATTCGCGAAACCAGCGAACATCAAAATGTACTTCTGCGAGACGGGACAAGAGGGCTCGTCGATTAGCGAAGTAGAAATCGACCGATTTGGTCAGATTGCCAACTGGCCGGAAAAATTTCTTGGCGATATCAGCGGGGATTTGCACGAAATGCTCAGAGTTGCACTCGAACGTCGTGATCAGGAGTTAGAGCGTGTCGGACATCGTGGTTGATACCAACGTTTGGGTGATGGTTGACAAAATCGTAACGGAATTAGATGAAAGCGAAGATCAAGATTGTGTCAGATCCTGTCAATTATGGCTCGAGAGATTCATCTTTGGCGACGATCGCTTGGTCGTCGATTCTTTCAATACATACGCGATAATCAGCGAATACCGAAGAAACGTTAAACGTGGCGGAGTAGCAGAAAACCTCTTTAATCATCTGGTTAACGTACTGTTTGATCGGCTCGTTCAAATTGTCATTCGATTTGACGAAAACGGCTTTGCCGAGCTTCCTCAACAATTGAGGGCGATACATGGCAAAGACAGAAAGTTTGTCGCTGTAGCCATAGCATGCGTTCCGGATGCGCCAATCCTAAACGCTACTGACACCGATTGGGCACAAGGTAAGCAACTGCTAGCGGACAATGGACTCACCATCCACGAGCTCTGCCCTGCATACATAGAGGCAATAATGAGTCGCGCCTAGTCCGCTTCATATTACCCCCACACATGCCCGTTGTGTTACAATCCCCGGCACTAATTCACAGATCAGGAATCCCTCGATGGCTGAACATCCGGGCGCAGCAAAAGCCAAACTAGTCTGGCTGGATCCCTACTCCGGCGCAACGCGTGAGTTCCTCCTGCTTGATGGCATGAGCGCGACCATTGGGCGTTCCGCCTCCAATGATATTCATATCGGGGAAAGCCATATTTCCCGTTTGCATGCTGTGGTGACCTGTCGCGACGGCGAATTCATTATTGATGATCTGGATAGCGGCAACGGGACTTATGTAAATGGCGCGCGCATTGAAGGATCAAAAACGGTCGTGATCGGCGATGATATTCACCTCTTCGTATCCATGCTCAAGTTGCTTGACCCGCAAGCGACGCCTGCCGAAGAAGCGCTTGATCTGGTCTCGATGGTCGCCAGTGACAGAGCGACTTTACGCATTGTCAAGGGACCGCAGCGGGGACAGGTATTCGCGCTGCTAAAAGAAGAAATCTATATCGGACGCTCCACGCCTAACGCCAATTGGGAGATCGCCCTGCAGGATCCGACGGTCTCACGTCCACACGCCTTCCTGGTCAAAGAAAAACACTGCTGGAAGCTATTTGATCTGGGCAGCATCAACGGGACCTCGGTCAATCGGCGTCCGGTTGCCGGCGGCCGGGCACACGAGCTAAGGGACGGCGACCGCGTCATGTTCGGCGCAACCATGACTGTGTTCCGCATGGGATACCCGGCGGCGAAACGGCGTAGAGATTCCAGCGAAAAGGGGCAGGAATGACTCGGCCAAATATCATCCTGATCATCGCCGACGATATGGGTTATGGCGATTTTGGCATTTTCAACGATCAGATCTCGTGTACGCCGTACCTTGACGCCTTGGTGGACGAAGGCATATGCCTGACACAGCACTATTCGGCATCGCCTGTCTGCGCGCCGGCTCGCGCCGCTATGATGACCGGGCGCTACCCGCATCGAACCGGCAGCATCGACACTCTGGAAGCGCGCGGATTGGACCGGCTGCGGCTGGACGAGACGACACTGGCGGATGTGCTTTCAAGCGCTGGATACGCGACGGGGTTGATCGGCAAATGGCATAACGGCGCGCTGGACCCGCGCTACCATCCGACGGCGAGGGGCTACAACGAATTCGTCGGCTTCCAGGGCGGCTGGAACCCCTATTATCGTTATCGTCTCGATCGCAACGGCACACTTGAATATGGCGACAAGGAACAATACTTAACCGACGTCTTCACCGATGAAGCGCTTGCCTTCATCGACCGGCATCACAACGACTCCTTCTTCTTGCAGCTAGCCTATAACGCGCCGCACTTCCCGCTGGAAGCGCCCGACGCGCTTGCCAAAAAATACTGCGATATGGGCTTCAGTTTGGGCGCCAGCCTGATTTATGCCATGATCGAAGTGATGGATGTTGGCATCGGAAGGATAAGCGAGCGACTGAAACAACGCGGTATCGCCGACAATACGATTGTCATTTTCACCAGCGACAACGGACCGGCTTTTGGCGCCTGGAACGGCTTTTCTCAGCACAGGTTCAACTTTGGCTGGAATGGACAGAAAGGCAATACCTACGAGGGCGGCATCCGCGTACCGCTAGTTATCCGCTGGGCGGACGGCCTTGATGCCGGCGTACGCAGTGACGAGTTGGCGCACTTCACGGATTGGTTCCCGACCCTGCTGTCCATGGTTGGTATGGACGTGCCAACTAATTTGCAACTGGACGGCGTCAACGCGCTGCCCGTATTACGCGGCGAACGTGGCAAAATCAATCCACTGCGCTTCTGGCAATGGAACCGCTACACGCCCCTTAGCACATGCAACGCCGCCGTGCGTGATGGCGACTGGAAGCTACTGCGGCCGCAAATCCGCGAAGCCATGCAGGTCAGCCCTGTTGATACCGCGTTGGACCATGCCATTAAGTACTTCCCCGAGCATTTCCAAGAGATTATTGACGATCCCGAGCCGGAGAGGACGGTGCCGCCCCCGCCGCCGGCGCTGCTCTTCAATCTCGCTGATGACCCGGGCGAGCAGGTCGATTTGGCGGCGCAATTCCCGGTCAAAGTCGCGTCGATGGAAGCTGCTCTGGAGCGCTGGTTCATTGATGTGACCGGGCTGTAGCGAGCGCGTGTCCAAAGTAATGCCTTTTGACTGATTAACGCGCGCACACAGCGTCTTTGTATCGACAGCGGTTGAGAACGACACATCAATGACGAATCCAGCACGAGGGAAGCATATCAATGACACATAAGTTGCTTCAAGAAGACGCCGACCTGGCCACCGCGGTCGAAATCCTGGACAAGTGGACCATCCACAGCATGCAGCAGAAGCATCTGCCCGGTCTTGCGCTGGGACTGGTCTACCAGGGCGATTTGCTTTGGGGCAAGGGCTATGGCGTTGCCAACATCGAAACCGGCAAGCCGGTCACACTCGACACACGCTTCCGCATCGCCAGCATCAGCAAAACTTTCACGGCTACGGGCATCCTGCAGTTGCGCGACGCCGGAAAGCTGCGCCTGGATGATCCAGTATCACAGGTCCTGGATTGGTTCGACCTGCGTTACCGCGACGCGCCGGAAATCACCATCCGCAACTTGCTGACCCATACCTCGGGCTTGCCGCGCGATTCGGTCAACGCCATGTGGACGGACTGTGAAGCGCCGGACTGGGACGATTTCGTCGCCCAGACCCGCTCGCGACAGCCCACCCGCGCGCCCTACGAAGACTATGCCTACAGCAATTTGGGGTTCTCGCTGCTGGGCGGGATCATCGCCGTCGTCAGCGGACAATCCTGGGCGGATTACCTGCAGCAGCATGTTCTGGAGCCCTTGGGCATGATTGAGACTTATCCCGTCCCGGACGCCGAAGACGCGCAGTTGGCGACCGGCTACACTCGCGAAAAGAACGATCACGAGCGCGAAGCCTTCCCCTTCTGGAAGATGAACGCATTTGAAGCATCGGCGAATTTCGCCTCGTCGGTCAACGACCTGGTCAAGTACGCCGCCTATCACCTGGGACTCACAGGCACTACCGTGCTTTCGCCCTATTCCCTGTTCGACATGCACCGCGTGCACTGGCTGGAAGATGGCTGGAACGGCGGCTATGGCTTGGGCATGGGCTTGCAAAAGATCAAGGATTGGGTCATCAGCGGGCATGGCGGCGGTTATCCCGGTTACTTGACCGCATTCACCATCTGCCGCGAGCACAAAGCCGGTGTGATCGCGCTGACCAATTCCTTGGGCAGCAATCCACATCAGGTAGCCGAGCAAGCCTATAAGCTCGTTCTGCCGGAGATTATCAAAGCCAGCACCGAGCCAAAAGCGGAAGCGAATCCGGTCTGGGAGAAATACGTCGGCGATTACGTCAGCGAGTGGGCAACGCAGAAGGTCGTCATTCGCGATGGACAGTTGCAATTGCTCTATCTCGATGACCTGAATGGCAAGCCCACTCTGCTCGAAAGCAGCGATGATGAGACCGTCTTCGTCTTGCGGCAAGCGGGGCAATCGAACGAGACGCTGCGCTTCGAGCTGGACGCCAAGGGCGATGTCGTCAGATTGTGGGAGCGCAACGAATATAGTGCACGGATCAATTAGACGCCTGATTTGAAGAAAGGGATACACATGCCAACTGTTCATGCGAAAGACCTGCAACCCATCATCGCGGACATCCTGGAAGCGGCCGGGGGACTAAGAGAATACGCCGAGATTGTCGCCGCGCATCTGGTCAGCGCCAATCTCTCGGGGCACGATTCGCACGGCGTCTTGCGCGCGCCAAATTATGTCAATTACATCGATACGAACAGGCTTGATCCGACAGCCATACCGGCCGTAACTGACGAGACAGCGACCATCGCGCAGATCGACGGCGGCAACACTTTTGGTCAAGTGACCGCCAAAATGGCCACCGAACTCGCCATTTCGAAGGCGCGCGAGCAGGGCGTGGCATTGGTGACAATGTACCGCATCGGTCACACCGGTCGCCTCGGCACCTATGCGGAGATGGCGGCAGAAGCCGGTATGGCTACTGTGCTCTGGGATGGCGTCATCGGCGGGAATCGCTCAATCGTCATCCCGCTTAACGGCAGCGGACGCAAGATCGGCGCCAATCCCATCGCCATGGGTTTCCCAAGCGAAAAGCACAACGCGGTTGTGCTGGACTTTGCTACATCAATGTCCGCAGCCGGCAAGGTCTCTGTGGCCGAAGCGAAGGGTGTGCCCTTGCCGGGCGAATGGATCGTAGACGCCGAGGGACGCCCGACCGACGACCCGACCCAGCTGAACAAAGGCGGCGCTCTACGGCCGATGGGATTGCCCGATGTCGGGCATAAGGGTTACGCGTTGGCAATGATGACCGGTCTGTTCACCATGATGGCTTCAATGCCATCCGGCGCGGAAATGCCGCATGAGGATCGCTGGGGCACGGTGATCTTGATGGTCGATATTTCGCGCTTTGGACCCACCGATCTGTTCAAGAAGCAGGTGGATGTGGCGATAGATTATGTCAAGACCGATCCACTGGGTGGCGAGGTGCTCTACCCGGGCGAGATCGAAACGCGTCACCGCGCGGAACGCCTGGCGAATGGCATCGACCTGCCGGAACCGACCTGGCGCGAGATCATGGCCTGCGTTGAGCGCTTCGGGCTGGCGCCTTCCGCCTAAGTCTTCCCTACGACCAGCGTCGTCGTGACCCTGCAATTGAGGGACGGGCTAGTCCCAACAAAGACAATCTGTTCGGCGGACGGAAATCGTGCCAACGCAAGCGGAGCTTTGCGAAAACTTAAAATCGGCTTTGTCTGCCGATGAGCGGCGCGACATCGCGCTGCAATTGCTGGCACAGACCAATAGCCGCCAGATCCTCGACGAGTGCCTGCGCGTTTTGACATCGCCCGCGGTCATCGCCACGCTCGACGAGAGCCATCGTCCAATTCTGCGCGAGAAATGCACCAGCTACTACGAAGATAGCAAGCGTGACAAAGCCGGCATCCTGCGCGAGAGCATCACGCGGCTGCTGGTGCATATCGAGCACCCCGACGACCTCGATATCTATCAGCTCGGCGTCGATACTTATTACTTGCAGCCGGTTGATGATGTGGCGCAGAATCTACGAGCTGTCGCGCTGGCTGGCATGGCGCCAATCGATTACGACCTGGCTTGCATCTACGCCGCGCGCTTCCTGGGTGAGCCCTTCACTTCGGTTTTCAATTCCGAGCCCGCCATGACCGCCCTTGACGTGCTTGTCGCCTCGCATCAGCGCTTGCCGATTTACCAATTCCTCCTGCACAGCGGCGCGGGCATGGCTCGGACGGGACGCGGCGAACTGACCGGCAAGGCGCTGGAATCGCTGGGCGAGGATTTTCCGTTGCGCCTGTATGCGCAGTTGATCGACCAATATCAAGAGCTTGATCAACCGACGGCGAGCATGGGCATCATCAATTGGGTGATAGAAAGGCGCGCAAAAGAGCTTTACGATCGTTTGGAACCAGTGATCATGACGAGCAAGGATGTCGATCTGCGACGTTATGGCTTGGTGATGATGGCGGCGGCGCGGGACGACGCACTCGGCGAGCGCCTGTCGCGGATGTCGCGTCTTGCCAAGCTGGACGATGTGCCGCTATTCATCGAAGCGCTGGAGATAAGCCAGCACCCGGAGCGCGACGCGACCCTGACGCGTTTGCGTCAACGGCAAAATAAGTAGGCGCGCATCTCCCGCCTTACCGTATTTCGCCTCGGAAAATCCCCGCCAGCGCTCCTTCGATTTGTAGCCCGAGGTTATCCAGCAATTGTGCTGCCGGCGCCTGATCCAGAACCGACACATCTACCAATACTTCAATGGTCACCAGATAACGGCCCAAGGTATACAGGGACAGCAATTGCACGCCGGGTTCTTCGGCGCAGGTCGGCTCGTTACGCATGTATGTCGCGGCGGAGTCTGAATCCAGCTCAAAACCCTGCGCCTCAACCAGATCGCGAGTGATTTCATGTTTCATTGCGGCTTCGGCTGCGTCAGCATCCTGTAAAACGTCTACCGCATAAGCGAGCGCCGAGAAAAAGATCGATGGGCTGCATTCGCCATTGGTGACAGTCATGCCATAGCGATATTGGAGACCGAATTCATTTGCGTACTCGGCAAAGGACCCTTGTAAGTTTTCAGGAACGCTTGCCGAAATGTCATCAATCGAGAACAAGCCAGAACGCGTGTCATCAACTGGCAAGGTCGGCGGCAAACCGCTGACAAAGGCCTCGAACGCGGCAACGACCTCGTCTTGCGTAGCGTCCGGCACATCGACCACAGCGCTATTGTCGATGCTCGTCGGGTCGGTGATGATCAGCACAGTTTGCAGCGTTTCCCCGGGTCCGCTGGCCGTCTGTGGGTCGCGTTCGCGGATCGAAAGGACATTGTCTTGCCCGAGCAGCACGTCGCCAAAAATCGTATGCTTGTAATTCAAATGCGGTGTCGGAACGGTCGTGACGAAAAACTGGCTACCGTTGGTACCGGGTCCGGCATTTGCCATCGCCAACAAGCCCGGCCGATCAAATGTGAGGAAGCCAACCGGTTCGTCCTGGAACTGGTAACCGGGACCACCGCGACCGGTCGCGGTTGGGTCCCCGCCTTGCACCATGAATTCGGGAATGACGCGATGGAAGCTGGTGTTATCGTAATAGCCCAGTTGCGCAAGGAAGACGAAGTTGTTGACCGTTGTCGGCGTCAGCTTTTCGTATAAGTCGACGTAGACAGCGCCGGCGCTGGTACAAAGAATGGCGCGGTAGTCCAGGGTCTGGTCGATCACGTTCTCCGCCTCGGCGAACTGCATCGTGGTCAATTCGCCTGGTTCTGCTCCAGCGCACAGCCCCTGTGGGCTTTGGCCGACTTGCGCCGTCACGATCGAAACCAATCCGAATCCAATCAGAAGCGCGAGCAGTACGGGAATGCTTTTCATTGAATCGTCCTCTGTGCGTTTTTGGGGGTCAATTCCAAGTGGGGGCATTGTGCCCCAGCGCGCTGCGTTTGAAAAGGCAGGATATTCCCTTGTCACCTGTCATTGACAGCGCTGTGCCGTCGGCTAGAATCACGTAAACCCTTCCGAAATTGCGAGGATGACAATGAGCGATTTCCCCGGTTTTCCCGCCGAAACGCGCGCATTCCTGCTGGACCTGCGCGAGAACAATACGCGCGAATGGTTCGCCGCCAACAAGTCACGATACGAAGAGGTGGTCAAGGCGCCTGCGGTAGCTTGGGTTGCCGCGCTGGGCGCGCGCTTGCAAACGCTGGACGCGGACTTGGTCGTCGACCTGCGCGCCAACGGCAGCGGCTCGTTGATGCGGGCGGCGCGGGACACGCGCTTCAGCAAAGATAAATCACCCTACAAGACGAATATCGCGATGATGTGGTGGCATGGCAGCGGCAAAAAGATGCAGCACCCGGCCTTTGGCATGCAACTTACGCCGGACGATGCGGGCTTGATGACGGGTATGTTCCACTTCCCTAAGCCGATGCTGGATGCCTATCGTCAAGCGGTCATTGATTCAGAGTTGGGACCGGCTCTGCTTGACGCCACCAACTCGGTCGTGTCCGCGGGCTACAAAATCTCGGGTCGGCATTACAAAACGACGCCGAGAGGATATGACAGAGACCATGTCCGCGGAGACTGGCTGAAGTACAATTCCTTACACGCTTTTGCAGACTCGATTGCTTGGGACGCGGTGTGTTCATCGGCATTCATCGAGATCTGCTTCAATCACTTTCAGCGCATGTCGCCGATCATTCATTGGCTGGTGCGCGTGCAAGAACGCTTTGACGCCGTCTGAGTGGAGATCCGTTGGCAACCTCCTCACTTATGTCGCGTAAAGCTTGCGGCTATATGCCCAACAAGTAACCGATCTTTCACATACTTCCAACTGTTAATCACAGAAGAATGTATCTATAATCTGCCTGTTTTGCGTTGGCCGATGTCAAAGTCACGCGAATGGGTTAAATCTTAGCCTTGTGGTGGCGTCGCCAACGCCTCGGAGAACATGACGTGAAGCGAATAAGCTGGATTGCAATTGCCGTAATGATCGTGCTGTTGCCTTTAGGCTTGGTCTACACGCAGGACAGAGCCGGTATCTCGCTGAATGTCATCGGCATCGACTCAACCGACTTGGCACAAGTTTCCATCAATGCCAGCATTCTGGACGTCAGCGGTCAACTTGTCTCCGGCCTGGATGTCAACAACTTTTCGGTCGGCGGGGAACTGTCAGGCCTGGCCAGCGTAACGCAGGTGGAAAACGTCACTGACGACGACCTGGCATTTGCCAGCGTGTTACTGATTGATACCAGCAGCAGCATGGCCGACCGCCCCTTAGGACAAGCCAAACGGGCGGCAGCACAGTATGTCAACGCGCTGCGACCGAATGATCCGGTCGCCATCGTCACTTTCAGTTCACAGGTTTCGTTGGTGGCGGATTACACAACGGACCGTGATCTACTGCTTCGGGCGATAGACAGCCTGGCATACGGTGGGCAAACCGCGCTTTACGATGCCACCTTTCTCGGCATCGAGATCGCCAACCGCGCGCCCTTGCCGCGCCGCGCAGTCGTGATTTTGAGCGACGGCGGCGAATACGGCAATGTCAGCGAACGCAACCGCGATGAAAGTATAAAAGCCGCCACCGTCAACGGCGTACCCGTGTATACGGTTGGCTTGGGATGGTCGATTGACCGCCGCTTCCTGGAAGTGGTTTCGGCGGAAACGAACGCCGAATTTTACGACTCGCCGAAGCCGGAGCAATTGCTCACCATATTTCAGAACCTGGCATATCTATTCCGTACGCAATACATCATCACCATGAATGCCGATGTTCCGGCCGACGGAACTCGTTATGACTTTTCGCTGGAAGTCATCGCCCCGGACGGCCGCCACACATCCGGTATGGCGATCTTGCGCGCGCCCATCCCCATACCACTTCTCTTTTTGCCCGATGATATATTTGCCAAGGCACTCAGCGAGAATACACAGATCAAGGTCGAGATCCTTGCCGACCAGGAGATCGAAAGCATCGAAATCGCGCTTGACGGCGAAGTCGTTTCTACTGAAGAGACATATACTATTGAACCCGCCAATACAGAGCCCGGCGAACATCGGCTCGATATCACCGTCAGCGATGTCGAAGGCGATGTCGGCCGCTTGACGACAGAATTCGAGATTGCGGCCCTGCCGCCCATCGTTGCCGACGACTTCGAGCCGGCGCCCCAAGCCGAAGTCCGCGATGTGGAAGTGATTACGGTTGATGCCGGTGGCCAGACTGAGATTATCAGAGTGGAGTTTTTCGTCGATGGCGAGCTCTTTAAGGTTGACGATGAGGCACCCTACGAGTTCAATTTGGATCCCTTTGAACTAAGCCCAGGGGAGCATACGCTGAGCATCCGCGCAACCAATGCCAGCGGTCAGAGTACGATTGTAGACACGAAATTCGATGTGGATGTGATTGCGCCTCGCCTGGAAATCGAAGGGGTGGCGGAAGACACAGTCATTAGCGACTCCATCGTTGGTAGTGTCTTGGCAACCGGGCAGTCGCCAATCACATCCATAAGTACCAACCCCGGTGTAGCCGTTGTCGTTGAAGGCAACCGGCTTGACTTCACATTGAATGCAGCCGACCTGCCGCCCGGGAGGAATACGATCGCTGTACGCGCAGTGGATGCGGCCGGCGCGGAAATCGTCAAGACGCTTCAGTTTGAAGTAGCCGCGCTGCCACCGTCGGTAGAACTCAGCGGTGTGGCGATCGACGCGGTTTTGCAGGCGGCACAGGATGTCGAAGTGCGCGCCGGGGGCCAAACGGATATCACGCAAATCGAAGTCAAGTATGACGACGGACCAAGTGAAACCGTCCGCAACGAGGTCTTCACGATCCCGGTGGAACAACTGGGGGATGGCGAGCACGAAGTAGAGGTGACCGTGCGCAATGCCGGTGGAGAGAGTAAGACCGTCTCGCTTCCATTCACGATAGCGCTGCCGCCAACACCGACCTTCACGCCGAGTGCAACGCAAACACACTTGCCGACGGATATGCCAACGGCGACGCCGACACGTACACACACGCCGCTGCCCACACGCACCAACGTGCCAAGCGCGACACCACTACCACCGGTGACCGACCCGCCGACCGCTACGGATCGTCCGGCTAGCACCGACATAGCGGCGCAACCGGCACAACCCACCGCCACCGATGAACCCACGGCAAGCGATGTGCCGCAACCTACAGACACTGATTCGCCGGTGCCGACGGATACCAACACGCCTATCCAAACTGACACCGATACGCCAGTGCCTTTGGACACCAATACACCTGTGCCGCCGGACACTGATACACCTGTGCCGCCGGACACCGATACAGCTGTACCGCCCGATACCGATACACCTGTGCCGCCGGACACTGATACACCGGTACCGCCCGATACCGATACACCGGTACCGCCCGATACCGATACACCGGTACCGCCCGATACCGATACACCGGTGCCGCCGGACACTGATACACCGGTACCGACGGATACGCAAACGCCTGTACCGCCCGATACCGATACACCGGTGCCGACGGATACGCAAACGCCTGTACCGCCGGACACTGATACACCGGTACCGACGGATACGCAAACGCCTGTACCGCCCGATACCGATACACCTGTGCCGCCGGACACTGATACACCGGTACCGACAGATACGGATACGCCCGTGCCTACGGACACCGAAACACCTGTCCCGACCGATACCTACACGCCTGTACCTCCGGACACTGATACACCGGTACCGACAGATACGGATACGCCCGTGCCTACGGACACCGAAACACCTGTCCCGACCGATACCTACACGCCTGTACCGCCCGACACCGATACACCGGTACCGACAGACACGGATACGCCGGTGCCTACGGACACCGAAACATCAGTCCCAACGGATACCTACACGCCTGTCCCAACAAACACCGAGACGCCGGCGCCAACCGACACCGACACGCCGATTCCAACCGACACCGACACGCCGGTTCCAACCGACACCGAGACGCCGGTCCCGACTGACACCGATACGCCGATTCCGACCGACACCGATACGCCTGTTCCAACCGACACCGATACGCCGATTCCAACAGACACCGATACGCCGGTTCCAACAGACACCGATACGCCGATTCCAACCGACACCGATACGCCGATTCCAACCGACACCGATACGCCGGTCCCAACCGACACTGACACACCTGTCCCGACGGACACCGATACGCCGGTCCCAACCGACACCGATACGCCGATTCCAACAGACACCAATACGCCGGTTCCAACCGACACTGACACACCTGTCCCGACGGACACCGATACGCCGGTTCCAACCGACACTGATACGCCGATCCCAACCGACACCGATACGCCGGTCCCAACCGATACCGATACGCCGGTCCCAACCGACACCGACACACCTGTCCCAACGGACACAGATACACCTATCCCGACGGACACCGATACGCCGATTCCTACCGACACCGACACCCCGGTCCCGACAGACACCGACACGCCTGTCCCGACAGACACCGACACACCTGTCCCGACTGACACCGATACACCTGTCCCGACGGACACCGACACGCCGGTTCCAACGGACACCGACACGCCTGTCCCGACGGACACCGACACGCCGGTTCCAACAGACACCGACACGCCGACTCCAACCGACACCGACACGCCGGTTCCAACCGACACCGACACGCCGGTTCCAACTGACACCGACACACCGATCCCGACCGACACCGATACACCGGTACCGACTGATACGGACACACCGGAGCCGACTGACACCGATACACCGGAGCCGACTGATACGGACACACCGGAGCCGACTGATACCGATACACCGGAGCCGACTGATACCGATACACCGGCACCGACTGATACGGACACACCGGAGCCGACTGATACGGACACGCCCGCACCCACTGACACAGACACACCGACGCCCACGGAAACTGACACACCGACACCTACGGCTACTCCGACTCCGACTATTGACGTCACAGGAACAGTTGAGGCCGAAGCAAGCCTGACCGCCGAAATTCAAGGAACGCTTAATAGACAGGCCACCGAGGAAGCGGACGAGCGCGCGACTGAAGAAGCCGAAGAGACCGAAGAGCCCACCGAGGAAGCGGCAGCGGTTCGACCGACGGTTACCGATGCGCCTACCCAGGAAGTGGTCGTCGAACCCACCGCGCAACCGACATTGACGCCGGTAACGATCACTGAAATCGAAGCGCCCAGCGCTGACGAGCCGGATACGCGTGACACAGTGATCGCAATCCTGGCGGTCGCTGCGGGGCTACTGTTGCTACTGCTGCTATTCTTGCTTTCGCGGCGCAACCGAAGCTAATTCGAGACTGCGAAAGCCTTTGATGCGTATTAAGGGTAGAGACAGTCATATCCCTCTGCCCTTTTCTGTTGACGGAGACTAGCCATGAGACACTTTGTCATTCGAGTGCTGATCAATGCTGTGGCTATCGCGGTGACAGCCATGTTGATTCCCAATATTCAAGTCGCCAACAACGACATCACCACTTTGTTGCTTATCGGCCTTATCTTTGGCGTGGTAAATTCCATGCTGAAACCGATCCTGCTCGTGTTGACCTGCCCCGCTGTGCTCCTTTCGCTTGGGCTGTTCATCCTGGTCATCAACGGCATAATGCTTCTGATCACAGATTCGCTGGCGGGTGATCGGCTGATCATTGAAGGTGGCATCTGGACAGCCATTTTCGGCGGAATGGTTATGGCTATCGTTTCGATGCTTCTCGAATCCGTACTTCATTTGAAGGACGATGATGCCGAAAAGAACAGCGATGACGTTATTTTCACGGATGCCGGCAAACGGAAATGATCCAATCCTCCGGCGATCCCGTCCACGACATGTTAGGGCTCGAGCTACTCAGTTGTAGCGCCTGATGGGCGTGGTATCGTCATGCGTTCAGGAGAGAGAACCCTTTCGTGCCGAAACGAACCACCGTTTGCTGGATCAGCAGCGCGAGGTACAGCCGTCCGCTCGATCCCATTAATGCCCGAAAATGGGAGTTGATGACGCAACTGGACAGACACGATATTCGCGTTATCGGTTTCTCAACATCGCTCCGTCCGCGGGTGTTTCGCGAGCAAGTAAAATTCTATCTCGTCCCACTACCACCCTCATCGATATTACGATATCTGACGATCTTCACATTGGCGCCGCTGCTTTTGCTTGCGCTTGTCATTCGCTACGACTGTCGTATTCTGGTGGCGCAAAGCCCTTTTGAAGGGGCGATCGCCGCCCTGGTGAAAAGTGTCAGTCGTTTGTTTGGCAAGCGACCGAAGCTCATCATCGAGAATCACAATAACTTTGAAGAGGATCTGTTTCTACAGCGGAAGATTCCCTTCATGAGTGTTTACCGCGCGCTCATGCTGCGGGTAGCGCGATTCGCCTTCCGCCACGGCGACGTTCTGCGCGTGATCTCGACATCGACGAGCGAACGCGCCAGCCACTACGCGCCCGGGTTGCCGCAGGTTCGTTTCATGACTTGGAGCGATACCGATATCTTCCGCTCCGCCAGGCGCAGAATTCCGCTGGCCGAGGCGACCGACCTGGTTTACGCAGGTGTATTGATTCGCCGCAAGGGTGTGCATCTGCTCCTGGACGCATTTGCGCGGCTTGACCATCCACGGGCACAACTCCATCTGTTGGGACATCCTGAAAACGACGATTATGCCGACCAATTGAAAAAGCAAGCGCAGGACCTGGGGATCGCTGGTCGCGTTGATTTTCGGGGAGCAGTCTCGCAACACGAACTGGTCACCTATTTCGGTAGCGCGCGCGCCATGGTATTGCCCTCTCTCTCGGAAGGATTAGGGCGAGTGGTTGTGGAGGCGATGCTCACCGGAACGCCGGTGATCGGCAGCCGCGTCGGCGGTATCCCCGATCTAGTCCGCGACAATGAAAACGGCTACCTGGTCGAGAGCGGGGACGTTGATGCCCTGACCGCAGCATTGGGGCGGATCTACACCGCTGACGTCGAGCAATTGGGTCGGCAGGCGCGCGCCTTTGCTTTGGAATTCTTTTCGCCGGAAAAATATCTTGATGGGTACCGGCGCTTGTTTGATTTGATCTCTGACAATGCTGCCAATTCAGATCGCGCTTCGCTGTGACAGACAGCAATCCGCTCATCAGTGAAAACATCCCCAAGCTGATTCGCAAGATAGGCATCCCTGTCGGTATTGGCGTCCTTTTTAATAGTCTATTTCAGGTCGTGGATACCTTTTATGCCGGCGCGATATCCAAGGAGGCTTTGGCGGCTCTGGCGCTGTCCTTTCCCATTTACTTCATCATCATCGGGCTGGCCAGCGGGTTGGGCACCGGGACCTCGGCCTTGATTGGCAATGCGCTTGGCTCCGGCAAGCAAGAAGACGCTGCCCATATCGTCGGACAAGGTCTGACGCTGACAGTCGTACTCAGCTTTTTTACAGCAGGAGCCGGGCTTGCGATCTCGCCTCGGCTCTTTCAGATATTGGGCGCCTCCGGTGACGGCGTCGCCTTTAACATGAGCTACATTACGCCGATCTTTCTGTGCGCTACGTTTTTCAATCTCGTCTTCATGTTCCACGCAGCGCTCGCTGCGCAGGGTGATACACGCCCCTTTCGCAACTTTTTGGTATTGGGATTCTTGCTGAATATCGTGCTGGATCCCTGGTTTATCTATGGCGGCTTTGGTATACCGGCCCTGGGCATCGCCGGCGTCGGTGTGGCGACCGCGCTGATCCAGGGCATCGGCGCCATTTACCTGGGTTATACCGCTTGGCGATCGGACCTGTTACGTCATTTTCGTACAAGCATGCTTCTGCCCAAGTTGGCGCAAATTCTACCTATCATCAAACAAGGATTTCCACCGGCGCTTGACCTGAGTACGGTATCGATTGGCACCTTCGTCGTGACCTACTTTGTCAGCCGATTTGGAACAGAAGCGGTCGCAGCATTTGGCATTGCCAGTCGGCTTGACAATCTGTTTTGGCTTCCTTTGGTGGGCCTTGATGTCGCGACTCTCGTGCTCATCGCGCAGAACAATGGCGCCCGCCGGTACGACCGTATGTGGCAGGTTTTTAATACCGCTCTGCGCTACGGCATGGCGCTGATGATCGTCGGTGGCTTTATCATTTTCATATTTGCATATGAACTCATTGACATCTTCACCGATGACTCGGCAATCATCGCGATCGGCACGGTTTACTTGCGCATTAGCGTGATTTCCGCCTGGTCGAAACCCTTGGGATTCATCGGTTTCGCAGCCCTGCGCGGTATCAAGCGACCGCTGCTGCCAATGGCAATCAGCATGACGCGGATGGTTTTCCTGCCGGCTGTTGTACTTTATGCCGTGATTGAGTTCCTCGGCGCGGGGCTGGAGAGCATCTGGTGGTCGATCATGTGCATAACAATCGGCACGGGTCTGGTCGCCTGGTATGCCGTCCGCAAGCTGATGCCGCGCCCATTGACTAGCTAGCCATTGACTGTGATCGTCGTCAGATACTCCAGGTGACGCCCGGTGGCTTCGCCTTCGGCGGTGACTACTTCCAGGTTTTGCACGGCCGAGTTTTCGTCCGGCGTGAGTTCGTACAAACCCAGCAAGAGCGGATATTCTCCCGCGGCAAGGTTGCACGGTATAGTCAGTTGGCGCTCATCAAAATAGGGACGTCCCGGCTGCCAAATTGATGTCAAATATACGCCGCCCGGTACGTTGTCGCTGTTGGCAGCGCCTTGTCCATCTCCGTCAACGATGACAAGGGTGGAACTATACAGCGTGTCAGTCTCGTTGGATATCGACCACCAGCTATCGACCGATATGGTCTGGCAAGCTTGCACTTGATAATCGTCATTAAGCCGCCAACTGAGCAGGTTGAAGTCCTCGCCATAGCGCCAAAGCGTTTGCAAGTCGGCAGGATGTCTCCGATATTGCAGTACTTCAATAGCCGTATAGTATGTCTCGCCCGGGAAATCGATGGTCCCATAAAGGGTATATTCACTTTCGATGGCGTCGATCATGTTTCGACCCCCGATAAAATCACGGGTCCTGATGATCCAAAGCTTCTCGTAGTCGCCCAGCCAGGGCTGCAGGCGCCGCCAGTCGCCTTTTGCCAGACCGGTTACAAAATTTCCCTCTTCGATAGCGACGGGAACAAATCGGTCTTTGTCACCGCCTTCCCAACCCATATAAAAGATGTCGTCATCTGTGAATGGAATTCCGGTGCGCTCCTTCAGGAAATAATTTATGGCGATCCACTCCCATGCTTGTTCGGTGATTATCATCAGCCGGTCGCGATCGCGCTCATAATGTCGCCCGACATAGTCGGCAAGTTCCCAATAGCCGGCGTTGCCATTATGTGAACGGAATTGGGTGACAAAAGGCACGATCAAGAATATTAATGCGATTAGTTGCGCGTGCAAGGGAAACCGTCGCAGGGCAATTGCCACTATCAGAGCCAGGTATGGGGAGGCGATCAACAGATTCCTCGGCGTCAAGCTGGGCACAAATGCATTGACGGTAAATGTCATGACAACCATCGACAACAGCGAGAGCAGCAGCCAGCCTTCCCGCCAGGCCCAGGCGAAGCGCATGGTCGAATCATCTGTTATGGTCCGCGTATGCGCCAGTTTGCTCAGGATGCCAACTACGCCAACCGCCAGCAGGAAAAAACCGAGCGTTTCGGGGTTGAATCGAAAATGATCAACCACCTCAATCAGGCCTTGCAGGGACGATTCGATGTTGTATTTGATGACACCCGATCGGTCGCTAAAGTTGATCCAGGCGCGCATGCCGATAAGGAGCGCCAGCGCCACGAACAGATAGGCGCCACGTCGATACAAGTCGCGGTTCCAATGGACGAAAACCAGAATGCATATCAGTTGCGCGGCGAAAACATAAATGATAAAGGGATGTATGTAGAAGGGTGCAACGCCCAAAACTAGAACCAAACAAGCGTTGCTACGTTTGGAACGACGAATGAAGCGCAGCAGCGCCCACTGGAAACCGACAGCGCCCAGTACCAGCGCCGCATACGGGCGCGCTTCATGGCAATAATATGTAAACACGCTATAGCTGCCCAAAACGGCCAACGATACCCATGCAGTGCGCCGGTCATACAGATCCGCCGCCAGCCGAAAATAGAGCGCCAAGGTGATTGCTGTGACCAGGGTGGAAAAGTAGCGTACAATGTTTTCTATATGACCGAAGAGATGCACCCAAATATCCTGTAGGACATTTTCCGGTGGCACCAGATAGAAGATTTGCAGGACGTGATTCAGCAGCCCTACACGCTCGATATTTTCCAGCGCGTAATGCACGACCCAGGCTTCGTCCTGGCGATAGGGCCGGTCGTGAAAGTGATGCGCCTGAACGACGATGACAAAAAGTACGGTCGCTGCCGGCAACAACAGCGTCAAAAAACGGGAGCGGGGATTAAGAACTGTGATGGTCATTTCAGGTTTGAATTATAGCATTCTTTTCTAGCAAAACTGTTATTAGGCATCAACTGGTCGAAGGGTGGCACGGCACGTATTCTCACCGTGCATTTGCAAAGGGAGATTCACGCAGAATGGATATCGTACGCTGCGTATCGTGTGAGGGCTTTGGCTGGTTCGAGGATGATTTCAGCGGCGAAGTCGAGGACTGCGATTGGTGCCGCGGCGTGGGTTATGTCTATCGCGATGCGTCTGGCAATGACCTTTCGATTCCCGCGGCTGACTTCGAAGACGTGTCGGAGGAATTGGAGCGCCTGGAAACGCAACGGATGAGGGAAATAGGCTATCAGGGCGAAGCGCGAAAGCCCTGGCAACAAGCCATCCGCAAGAACACGACTCTTGGACACGATCCATACACAGGCGAGCAAACGGAGTGAAACAAGAAAAATATTCCCTCATCCGCAAGCAGTGGTCCCGGGATTCCCAGCGCCCGGATGAGGCGTGCGGGAATCCGGAACCACAAATTAGACCTGCTGCGCGCTTAAGCGTCGTTCTGTTCGGCTTGGGCTCGACGTAGTTCGTTGAGAAGCCGCGCGATTTCTACCAGTAGGTCATCAACCTTGGTTTCGGTGCGCTGGCTGGCTTCGCTGAGCCGCTGAATCAGGTCGGCGGTTTGCTGTGGCGGAAAACTGCGGTGCGACCACCAGTAGACGAGCACTACCACTGCCAGGATCAATAGCTGGAAAATCTGTTCGTAGTCCATCGCTTTCACTCCACCTCGCTCAGGCGGCCGAGCCGCCACAATTCGATATGATATAGATCGATCAAAACGTGTGTCAGCAACGTTTCGCGCTGTGTCGCGCTTAGCTTGCCCGCGTCTTTCAGTCGCTCGACGTTTTTCTTCAATCGCTTCTGCGCTTGTTGGATCTTGCCCCGCGAATTGGCGGTGATGGTTGCCATTGTCACGCCTCTTGAATGACTATCTGAACGGATGCACTGGCATAATTGCCGCGTAGTCGATACACAAAGACGCTATACGCGCCGGCCACCGGGCTGGCCAAAGTCAATGACATCTCGCCATCAACGACGCTGTCATTGCCCCGGCCATAGACCTCTCCATCAAGCAAGACCAGATATCCGACGTCGCTGTCATTGGCGATGGTACGGTCGCGGCATCGTATGACCGGATCCGCCTCCCCTTCCCGCATGGCAGTTCGGTCGGCAAGCAACTGCAGCGTGTCAAAATGGTTCAAGATATCGCTGGCGCGCCGCTGGTTGGCAGCGCTGTCATTCAGAAGGTGAATACGAGAAAAGTTGCCACCGACAGATATGCCACTGGTCGACCTTCCCAAAACATGCCGTGCGATATGGTCAAGCAAGACAGCATCAAATCTCCCTTCGCTATTGATGTCCATAGTTCAAATCTCCTTTGCCCAAAACTGCGGGTGCGTCGACATGATGTCCATGGTAGCTGTGTTGTCCTGCTGAGTTTTCCAGCGCAGCTTAAAGACATGGCTTCCCGTCGCCAAACCGGGGATCAAGACGACAAAAGTCAGGGGTTTGAACCGGAAGACGTCCTGGTGGTTGGCATTGTGAAATTGAGTGATGCCGTCATCTGAAAAGTGATTGTTTTCATCGATGGCGACGTTGAAAAACGTTGCTCTGCTGTTCACGTTATGGAATACAGTCCCCGTGAAGCCCACCAGCACGTCGCCGCCATGCGCCTGCAAGGTCAACGAAAGCTCTTGAGCATCCACATCAACCCATTCGGTCGCTGTGGTACTGTAATTCCGGATGCCACTCACAACACGATTGGCGCTGCTGTCAATGCGGTCTTTAAGATGATTCTGGTTGTCCCGGACGAAGGTATTCAAGTCAATTGATGTCAGCGGTTCACTCGTCCAAGTCTTGGGCGTTGTCCATGCCACGGCCATCCCTCTCTTCTAGAGATACAGTTGCCAAAGACTAGCTCATTTGTTCTGGGCACGGGCGACTTAATGTTCGCGAAGCGCGTAATCCGATTTGAACGGCTTCTTGTTGTATCGCGACGCTTGCTAAGGTATTTGTCGGCCGGATTCCGAGAGAGAAGGAAATATCTAGTCTATAACCGCTGGAAGCTCGCCCTAATTTTCAATCTGGGGAACATCAGGCGAGGCGGAGAATGATTCAGGCGGTCGTTGCCAAGTACGATTCCAGCCGATCGAGGGTTTGATTCATGCCCGCTTCAGCGCCCATCTCGACAATCGCGTCACGCTGCTCTTGTGTGTCATAGCGGACTATGCTGCGCACAGTTGTCCGGCCTTTGTCTTCGATAAATTCGACGATGATATACGCCGCAGGAAAAGTGTCCAACACGTTGCCATGCGCATCGACAAATTCATCGGTATGTACCAAGCGCCGGGGCGCGTCGATTTCCAAGTAAGTCGTCCTGCCGCAGGATGTCATATCGTCAGGTCCCGCCATGCAATAAAACCAAACCCCGCCAACGCGAAAGTCCAGTTCACATACTGGCAAGGTCCAGCCTGCGGGTCCCCACCATTGCTGCAGATGTTCCGCTTGAGTCCACATTGCCCAGACCCATTCGCGTGAAGCGTCAAAGCTGCGCGTCATGTGGATCTCGCGTTGGCATGACTTGTCGAATTCTGTCTTCATCGCAGATTATCCCCATTTTGACATCACCATTGTGGCCAATCTCATGTTTCGCTCGCGGCGATTTGGCCGTTGACCACCTGAAACACACGCGCCCTCTGCAAAAACGCCGGATCAAAAACATCGAGTTCGGTCGTTGTCAGCAAGGTCTGCGCCTGCCCATCCAGGCGATCTAGCAAGAAAGCGCGCCTTTTGCCATCGAGCTCGGCGACTACCTCGTCCAGCAGGAATAGCGGGTATTCACCAATTTGGTCGCGCATCCACTCCAGCTCGGCGAAACGCAGCGCCATCACAGCGGTGCGCGCCTGACCCCGGCTGCCGTATAGACCACAATCACGCTCGTTGATCATCAGACGAAGTTCATCGCGGTGCGGTCCAGACAACGTAACGCCGCGCTTTACGGATTCGTGGCGCTGCGCCAGCAGCTGCTCGACAAATTGCGGCTGGATCTCTTTCGGGTTCAGTTGGCGGTTCAAGTCCAGTCCCAGCACGTCAAACGACAACTGCTTGCCGTCGCCGCCTGCGGTCGGCGCGATGCTTGGCAAGTATTTGAGACTGAGCGCCTCGCGTCCGCCGGTCAACGCTTGATGGGTATCGCCCGCCCTAATCTCGAGTTCGCGCAGGAAACGCTGTCGACTGGCGATGATCACAGATCCATGTTGCGCCAATTGCTCATCCCAATACTCCAGTTCGACCGCATGCGCGCGCTTCTGCGCGATGCGCTTGAGCAAGGCGTTGCGTTGTGGCAGCAGTTTTTCGTATTCGTTCAAAGCCAGCAAATAGTCAAGATTGACTTGAGTCAGCGTCGTGTTCAAAAAGCGGCGGCGGTCGGAGGGCGAACCTTCCACCAGCGACAGGTCCTGCGGCAGAAAAAGTACCACGCTCAGCAAGCCGATCACATCGGTCACGCGCTTTTCGACGTGATTGAGTTGGATTGACTTCTTGAATCGTGGCGCACCGCTGCTCATATCGAGCATGAGCGTGATATCCAATCTCTGATAGCTGCTGTCTCTATTGCCCAACTCTGCGGAGAGACGCGCGAAGGGAATGGGATCATTTTCCGCGCGCCAGTGGATCAATTGGCGGTCACTGGCGGTATATGGCGAACTGGAAGTCGCCAGATAATAAATCGCTTCCAAGGCGCTGGTTTTGCCTTGGGCGTTATCGCCACAAAGCACCAGCGGCTTTCCGGCTGGCAATTCGAATTCCAAGCGGGCGTAGTTGCGGAAATTGGTCAGTGAGAGGTGATTGATCTGCATTCATTCACAAGATTGCTGCGGGTATTAACTCTTATTGTAGCGGGTCCGATGTGCTTGCGACAGAGCAGTACGCCTTGAAAATGGCAACACAGCCGGGGATTGGAACGCCCGGCGCTAGGCGCAAAAGCGGTCAGCGGGCGGCCACTCTGTCGTCATTCTACGTATGCCAGCGCGGCACTATTGACCTAGCCATCGCGGCACGTAGGCATTTTCGGCGATCTTGCTGGATTCGCCCTTCTTTAGATCGTAGATCCAGACCTCGGGACTCGGCGACCGGGCGTCGGCGCCGGCGCTGCCGACCAGGGGAAATCGTTGCATCACCAGGCGATCCCCATTTTGGTTCCAGCGGAAATACGAGGTGCTATATCGCTCGTTGAAGACAACGGGCGTAAGCGTGTCGTCCTCGTCACTTGAGGACCGGAGGTAAAGCTGGTGCCCTGCTGTCCAACGGTTGTCGGTATATTTTCGTGCCAGGGCCACTGTAGCGCCATCTGGACTCCAGCGTACGGTCACGTCATCTGTCGGACCCTCCGGGTCCGTGAACAACATGTATTCCTTGTTCTGCAAGTCTAACTTGCGCAGATACGCGAAGTGTAGCTCGCCTCGGCGCACGATTTCCGGGAAGATGATCTGCAGTCCATCCGGTGAAATCGTGCCAACCGTGCCGTGTGAAGACGGGATGAAATGCAAATGTGCCTCATCACCTTCGTGTGGAACAAACTCATGAATCAAGATGCCTGGCTCATGTGAATCGGCACTGTAAAAGGCAAGGGTGTTTCCTTCCGCCGCCCAGACCGGAGCGCGACCGCTGATATCCGCGTCGGCGATTAGCGGGACCGTGTCGAAATCTTGGCTATGCATATCTATCAGCCAGATTCGTGGCAGGCCATAGGCGTTTCCAAGCGATTCGGATCGCTCGTATGCCAGCCGGCTGCCATCGGGGCTGAAGACTGGACCGCCGCAATTCGCCGCCGCTTCGATGCAGTTGAACGCTTCGAACGCGCGCCGCTCTGGCAATTCCAGCAGACGTAGAATGCCGACGCCCTCTCGCGTTCGCTCGCTAAATGCCAGCCAATTGCCATCGGGGCTTAAATCAAAATCGTAAACGCCAAATTCGCTGAACGTCAACTGCTCTTTAGACGCTGGGTCACCGATCTCCGCCGTCCAAACATTTGGGACGCCGCCATTCGCAGGAAAAAGGTAGGCCACACGCAGCGGCTGCCCGGCGGGATCGCTGATTTCGGCGACAATGCCTGCGCCTGCCAAACAAATCAGCGCCACCAGGCCTACTGCGACGTCCAGCTTCGACGGTCTCATGCCAATTCCTGAACGCACACCCGTATTTGCGCTGCCGTCGCCGACGGGTCACAATTCCATGTGAACTCAGGACTGTTCTTCGCCAACGTCATATGCTCGCCCACCTTCTTATTGACCAAGCGCGGCACTGATTACAACCCCTGCCAGCACGTTCAACACAAAGGGCAAGATTACCAGGTAGACAACGATCTTGGGGCGAAATACGCCGGTAAACATGGTAGCCCTCTTGATATCGACCATGGCTCCAAAACTGAGAAAGCTCACGATAGCGCCAACTCTGACCGTATCGATAAGTGTCAGCGCCTGGAATCCGTCTGCCGTCGAAGATGCAGCCTGAACAAAAGCCAGCGCTTGCATTTCCAACACTGAAATCAATGGTCCCGCCCCGGGATCCAGCATGTTTTCTTGCGGGATCACGGTTTGCAGCAGCGCCGCGAGAGCCGCACCCAGTATGAGCAAGCCGCCCAACGCAAAGCAATCTTCACGTGCAACTCGCAGCGCCGGGAGCAGGCCGGGCCGAAGGGAGTGTGCTGCATTCCCTTCATCCTCTTGACCATTGGGAATATCCTTCGACAGCTCAGACTTCATCACTTCTTGTGGTTTGGCGAAACCGCCAAACAGGGCGCCTACCGTTATCGCAACCAGCATCGCAACGATGACACGTGCGATCAATACAAGACCCGGACCGAGCGAGACATAGGTGCTGGCGATCGCGATCGGATTGACGACGGGCGCCGCGAGCAGGAACGCGATGCCCGTATATAGTGGCAGTCCTTTTCTAAAGAGGCGCCGCGCGATCAGCACCGCGCCAACTTCGCCGACTGGCAGCAATAACCCAAGCAAGGCGCCACTAAGAACCGCTCCAAGACGATTGTTTGGCGAGAGTCGCCGCAGACTGTCCGCAGGGACCATCGTCTCGAGCAGACCAGAAACGAGTGCGCCCAGAAAGAAGAAGGGCGCCGCATCCAAAACTACCTTGAGGAAGTGCGACCAAATCTCGCTGAAAGTAGCCGGAACACCTGCGCCCGTCCTTAGCGCATGGTAAAGCGCTGCCACCAGGAAAACGCCAACCAGGGCTGCGACGCGCAGCCCTTTGACGAGAATCCGATGTCGTCCTCCAGCCCGAAATCCGAATGTCGCTTCCTTGACTGCGCTCATGGTCAAACAGTTATGCAAATATCGGTGTGGACATAATAAACGGAATAGTCGCGGGCTGTCAGCGCCCAAATGGGCTCACGTTTGATCATTGCCCGATTTGGACAACAACAGTCCAATGAGCAAGCCCAGCATAACGCCGGTAGGCATACCCAGGGCGACATTGCCGATGCTAATGCCAAATACAACACCCATCGCCAAACCAATTATGATGCCCGCAACAAAAAGGAGATTGGGTTGCATGCCGTAAGCTCCATATCCTTACGAAACTGCTGCCATGGGCGCTGTTCTGATCACATCTCGTCGCGCGCGAAAAGCTCGTATTTCCAGCGTCTGCCTCATCATTTCCGGCACTACGAATTACCGTTGAATGCGCCAGACATGCCGTTTCTGTTGAGCCTGCCGGCACCGACCCGGTACACGACTTCGTGGTGTTCAAAGCCCGTTTTCATCTTCGTTGGCGGGATCGCTTCGGCTTCACAGTGGTTCTTGACCAGTTCAAAGGTGTCGGCGCTGATAATGATCTCGCCCGCTTCCGCGTTTTCTTGCAAGAATTTGCTGTCATCCGTCGCTTCGCCCAAAGCGGCGAACTCAATTCGGTTGGCGCCGCCAACCATGCCCAGAACCGAATGTCCGGTGTGGATGCCGATGCCAAAATGTAACCGGTGATCCGGATCGACTACCGCGTGCAGCGCACGCACCTCTTCCATTATCGCCTGCGCCGCCCACAACGCGCGTATCGCGTGGTCCGCCTGATGATTCAACTGCGTGTTCCACAGGGCGGTGATGGCGTCCCCCAAATACTTGTCAACAATACCGTCGTGAGTCGTGACAGCGTCGCTGGCCGCGCCCAGGTAGCGATTGATGATGCGCATGAGATCTTCCGGTTGCAAGTACTCACTGAAGGCGGTGAAATCGCGCAAATCGGCAAACATAGCCGAAATCGTCCGCTCGGTCGGGCTGGTATCCAATTCGCTTATCGAGCCGATATTTTCCAGCAGCGCCTCGGAAACAAAAGTACCCAACAAGCGTCGCTGTTCTTCCTGCTCTTTGCGCTCGGTCAAGTCGTCGATCACCAGGGCAACACCGCGGTTGATGTGGTTTTCGTCGCGCAGTGGGCTGGCTACCACTTGCCAGTATTTCTGCTGCCCATGCCGTTCAAAGCGCTCAGCCCATAGATGCTGCATATGATCGTGCCGCACCATTTCAATATTTTCGTAGAAAATCTCTGTGACGCCGTGCAAAACTTCGCGCAAGGGCAAACCATTGCAAGCATCATTGTCGATGCCGGTAATGCCTTCCGCGGCCTCGTTACAGACAATGACACAGTTATCGCCATTGATAGTGATCACTCCGGACCCGATTGACGCGAATATGTTAGACAGCCGGATCTGCATCTCTTCGACCAGCGCCATCTGTGCGCGGATATCCTCAAATAAGCGCGCGTTTTCTATGGCCACGGCCGCTTGTTGCCCGAAACTGGTCAATAGATCAAGTTCGTTTTCCTTGAACAATCCCGCCATGACGCGGTTGTCGCAATAAGCGACACCAATGACCTCGTCGCGTACCTTGAGCGGTACCGCCAAGATGCTAAGCAAGGAAAAGCCGGCGATACTTTCGCTATGCGCCAGGCTGTCGTCGGCGCCGGCATCTACCGTGAGCAGCGGCTCCCCACCTTCGACCACTTGGTTGATGATGGTCCAACTGACGATGCGCCCGCCGATAGCGGTCTCTTCGGCGCTTAGACCACGGGCGACCGTGAACTCCAGTTCGCCGGTATGCCGATTCTTTAAGACAATATAGCCGCGCTCGGCTTGCGTCAGTTGGATGACGGTTTCCATGACCTGGTTGAGAACTTCATCGGTCTCTTGCGCCGAGTTGACCAAAGCGGTTGTATCTGCCAAGCGTCGCAACTGCTGCAATTTCATATGGGAATCGACGAGCCCTACTGAAAGCTTGTCGATGCTGGAACGCAGCGTCCACAGCCTGTCTATCGCGTTAATGGGCATTTTGATGCCGCGCTGCTGCAATAAGACTTGCTGTTTTTCCAGCAAACTTTTGGCTTCATCCGTCCGCTGCTTCAATCCCTTCAGTTGCGTCTGGATGGCGGAGAATCCACTTGATGCTGCGACTGAGCTCATGTGTTTCGATACACCTCGAATGCTGGCAATCCTTTGGAAAGTCCTTTTCCGTAGATAGGATCACGGGGAAGATACTGATACGAAAGACGGCCGTTATTGAAATGGCCAATGTGGTCCAATGTTTGCTGAACGATGGTGATTGTGCCCCTTGCGGCATTTTCCTGCACACGCTTGGATGTATTGATAGAATGCCCAAGCGCGGTAAACTCGCGGCGTTTGAAGCTGCCGACATTGCCTAGCGTTGCCTCGCCCGTGTACATCCCGATGATGTAATAGTGCGGCTCGGGCTGTATGCCCTGTTCCTGATAGAGTATCTCAAAGTGTTCACGCATCAGCAGGCTGCACTCGAGCGCCTGTTGCGCGTGGTTGACTTCGGGATTGAGCTGCGTATTGAAGAGCGCCATGACTTCGTTGCCCATATATTTGTCGATGATGCCGCCGCATTCGTGGATGCAGGCGGTTGCTACGGCCTGGTACTGATTGATGATTTTGAGTTTTTCGCTGGCCGAAACATCAGGCATCGTATGCCAGGGACGCACATCGGCGAAGATACACGTTACCTCCCGCCGCATGCCACCCATTTCGATATTGGCGATCTCGTTGATTTGATCGACCATGCCCTCTGGCAAGATCCGTTTCATGGCGTTAATGGTGGTCTCGTGCTCATGCAAGTGCGTGACATCGTCCATAACCATGGTCACGCCTTGGGTAATATCGTTGTTGTCCTTAAGCGGCGACAGAGAAAGCGCCAGCGCTACCTGGCCCCTACCGGGCAACTCTGCGCTTAACTCCAATGTGTGATCGGCATCCTTAGCTTTGACCAATTCCAATTGGTCCGTAAGCTGCAGCGCGGCGTTACGTAGCACGTGATCCAGATCGAATCCTACCGCGACATCTGGCATGACATTGAGAATCTCGGAGGCAGCGCGATTAAAGGTATGTACCAGGTCATTTGAATCTATGGCAATAATGCCGCTGCCAACCGAGGAGAAAATGTTGTCCATCAACTCTTTGACCCGAGTGATCTCCGCCAGGATCTGTTCGGCGTGCGTATACATACGAGCATTGGCAATCGCAACCGCGACAGTATTGGCAAAGGCAACCATCAGATTCTTTTCGCGTACGGAAAAGATACCTGAAACCAGGCGGTTGTCGACATATACCACGCCGATGGTTTCGTCTTTGTACTGCAAAGGTACACAAAGAACAGACCGCAATGTGAAGTTGATTATACTCTGCTGATTTGCCAGGCGTTCGTCCTTGAAGGCATTATCCGCAAGCAGCGCGTCGCCCGAATTCACGACCTCGTTGACCACGGTCATGCTTATCTGCGGCCGATCGCCACCGGTAACGCCGGTGCCAAACACGCCACTCTCGTTGCTCACGCGGAATTCCATCTCGCCGGTCTCAGGATGTTTCAGTATGACGTATCCGCGTTCGGCGTTGGTCAACATGATGACCAACTCCATGGTCTCTTGCAGGACAACGTCAACATCAAGTGAAGTGGTGATGCGCGTCGACATTTCCGAAAGAGCCCGCAACTGCTGCAACTCGGTCTGTTCCGACAAAACCTTGCTTTCCAGTTGCTTGAAATCTTGTTTGATTGTCTGCAAAGTGTCCAGGATGACCGGGGGCATCGCCAGTCGATGGCGTCGCAGTATCTCTCGTTGCGCTACGAGGGTCTTGTTGATCTGCTCAATCAACTCTTCCAATTGCCGCAATTCCGCTACGGGATTGACGGATGTCGATTCAGCTTCCGACATTCGATATGCTCGCTCTACATTTCCGCTAGCACAGGCGACCATGGCCCAAGCGCCAACGTTTCCTTGTGCAGGGGACTTCGCGGTTTACAATTCAATGTCAACGGCAAGGTTCATCATTGGCCAAGCCTCGTCGATTCCATTAGACATATGTAGACCGTCAGCTAGATTTAAGTTCCGCCACAAATAGCGCATTTGCCGTTCTCGCAGGCAATTCGTACGATCGGGCCGATCAATGAAACTGACCCGATTAAATGAGAGTATACTTGTTAAACGAGCCTCATGCAATTGTAGCGCCTCTTAGGCGGACGCCGGGATTAGCAACGACAATATCCCCTCAGGAGCGATCATTTGTGGAATCGCCCGAGATAAGCGACGCGGCGCGCCGTCCGATTTCGACGGCATAATTGGTACCGCGATCCCAGGGGTATACTTGCGACATGCTCGCCCAATAAAGTCCCGGAATTGGCGTCTTCAGGTCGGGAATATTTCGGCTGTGATTGAGTTCTGGAACGGGCTGGGCGTAAGGCGCGCGCCATACCCAGCTATTGCGAATCCAATCCTTGTTGAAGCCCGGATTGATCTTCTGCAGCGCGGGCAGAAAGCGCTCAGCTAAGGCGGCTTCGCTCAGCTGGAAATACTCGTGATCGGGCGGCACATAGTCGCCACAATACACGATGTGATCGCCGCCATAATGCTCCCGAGAGATGTAATTGGTATGCTCGACCAGCGCCAAAAAGGGGAAGGCTGACTGTGACTTGTCGGCGGTGGTCGCCGGTAGATTCAGCCAATATGTATCATCGGGCATGAGCGGCCGTTTCAGCGCGAATACCACGCACAAACCACCAATGCTCTTGAGATTGGCAAGCTGTTTGCCGTATGGCGTATCTGCCAAACCATCAGTCAATCGCAACATCAGGCTGGGTGACGTGGTGCTGAGGACGCGGTCGAAAGCGAGCTCTTCGCCTTCAACAAGTAGTGCCGGTTTTCCATCGCGCTGGAAAATGCGCTCGGCGCGACTGCCAAGCCGAATCTCAACACCTCTGTCTCGCAATTGCTGTGCCAACTCATCGAGAAACGCCTGGAATCCACCGATATAGGTACCCAGCTTGAGCGTGCGCTTGACGATACGCGCCCACATGAAGGACATCGGTACCGTGTCGTACTGCTCAGCGAATTTGCCGATCAACAGCGGTCTGAAGAATTTCTCATAAGCTTCGTCCCCCATCCAGCGCCGCATCCAGGCATCCGCCGTCACCTTCTCGAAGGGCTGCCAGCGCGGTGAGAGCTTGACGAACATTCCCGCTAAAACCATGCGCAATGTCGCGATCGGCGACAGCGGCAACAACAGCGCCGAGGGCGAGATTTCGCTGCGCACTATGTTTCCATCTACCCAGTAGCTGGTTTTGGGGCGCGGGAAAATCACCTTGTCGCGCACGCCCATCTCTTCCGCCAAATTGAGGATATCGTGGTCGTTGGCGAACCAATGATGGTAGAACTTCTCCAGTGTCCAGTCCCAGTTGTCGTCTTTGAACCCGGCAGCCAAGCCCCCGACACGATCGGCGGCTTCAAAGATGGTTACTTGATGGCCGGCGCGGACGAGATCCCAGGCGGCTGCCAGTCCGGTTGCGCCGGCGCCGATGATGCCGATGTGGAGTTGGGTCATGCCGAACCTGTGGCGAATCGGGAGGTCATAATATGAGATTGTACACAGAATTGATCTATTGGGCGCATTGAGGGATAGCCATGATGAAAGCGTTTTTCAAATAGGCGACCAGATTATTCTGCGTAAACATCCTCCGACAAGCGCCAGGACGACCGCGCCTCGAAGTCGAGGCCGCTGCGATAACCCTCGCCATAACGATAGTGCGCGGCGGCAGCGATCATCGCGGCGTTGTCTGTACAGAGAGATAAGGGCGGATAGCGCACTGGCAGCTTGCTCTTTTTCTGCATCTTATGCCGCAACATCTGATTGGCGCTAACGCCGCCGGACAGGAATATCTCGCTGCAGTGATATTGGCGCGCCGCCATGATTGTGGCGCGCGCCAAGGCGTCGATCAGCGCATCCTGGAAGGCGGCGGCTACGTTCGCAATGTCGATGTCATCGCGCAGTTGCGCTCGCTTTTCTGCGCCACGGAGTCGCTTTCGTCGACCCTGTCCCGACGGCTGAACAGTGACCTCACGCAGCACCGCCGTCTTGAGCCCGCTAAAGCTGAAATCATAGGGGCTGTCGGTGCGGGCGATGGGAAAAGTGTAGGCAGCGGCGTCACCGTTTTTGGCCGCGCGTTCGATGGCCGGTCCACCGGGAAAGGGCAAGCCGAGCAGGCGCCCCACTTTGTCGAAGGCCTCGCCTGCCGCATCGTCAATGGTTCCACCCAGGCGGCGATATTCGCCGTGAGCGGTCATCAGCACGAGCTCGGAATGTCCGCCAGAGACGATCAGGACGACAACCGGGAAGTCGATATCGGCGTCGTTGGGCTCCAGCATAAGCGAGTAGACATGCCCTTCCAGGTGGTTGATGCCCAAAAGCGGCTTGCCCGTCGCCAGCGCCAGCCCCTTGGCGAAGTTGATGCCGACCAGCAGCGAGCCGATCAAGCCCGGTCCTTGCGTGACCGCAATGGCACCAAGTTGATCGTAGCTTGTGCCGGCGTCGCACATCACCTGCTTGACAACCGCGCTAATGGATTCAGCATGGGCGCGCGATGCCACTTCGGGAAAGACCCCGCCGAATTGCGCGTGCAGGTCCAGCTGCGACGAGACGACATTGGATTGGATGACACGGCCGTCGCGGACGACGGCGGCCGCCGTGTCGTCGCAGGATGTCTCGATGCCGAGGATGATTGTCATGATTGCGCTTTCGCGTGGTCGTGCATGCGGCGCAATTGTAGCACTGAATGTGAGAAGCGCGGATGTGATTGAAATTGTCTCTCTATTTTTGCCTGTTACCGTTATAAAATAGGCCGAAATGCAACCGTATTCCGATGGTGCAATATGTACAAGACATTTCACGTCAAGAACTTCCGTGGTTTTCGGGATCTGCAATTGAACGACATTGGGCGAATAAATCTGTTTGCTGGCAAGAACAATGCCGGGAAAACCTCATTGCTAGAAGCGATGCATATACATTCAGGAAATCGGAACCCCAATACTCTCTTGCGAAGTAACTTAATGCTTGACGACGACTTTCCTTGGCGAAGCAGATTGCGAGCGCCCTATACCGAGCCCCCAAACATTATTAGCTGGGACGATATTTTCAACAACTCCAAGACAGAGAAAAAAATCTCGATGGCAGCTGCTTTGACAAGGGTGCCTGGACATGTGCAAGGCGATAAGTCGAATTTCGAGATTGAAATAAGCTCATTGTCACAGGACAGTGAAGAGTTCATAACAACTCTCAAAGACTACGAAGTAGAGGATGACGACCGTTACGAGAATGTTGAGATTCTCGAGTTTAAATCAAACTTCAGTAGTAAACCTCTCTATGTACTGCTTGCCAATGACATAGTCAAAGGAGCTGGTTTCAAGAGCAACATCTTGATCGCCTCAGACTTCATCAATACACGTGCGCAAATGAATACAGGAACAATAGCCCAACTTTATAGTCTGATGAAGAAGTCAGGAAATATTGATAGTTTCATTGAGGCACTCCGTATCGTAGAACCGAAGTTACAGGATCTCGATCTACTTTATAGTGGAAACAGGCCTCTCATTTATGTCGATATTGGCATCGGTAAGCTATTACCAATTACAAGTCTGGGTGACGGTATGAACCGAATTGCTGGGCTGATCCTTGCCATGAGCGAAGTGTCAAACGGTGTACTATTTGTAGACGAAATCGAGAACGGTTACCACTATTCTATTCAACGAGAAGTATGGAGAATCATCGGGCAAGTATCGCGAGAATCCAATATCCAGGTTTTCGCCACGACGCATAGTAAAGAGATGTTACAAGCCGCTCACCAAGCTTTCAAAGACGACGATCCGTATGAGTTCCGCTTCCATCGCCTTGATAGAGACATCGAAACCGGGAATGTCGAAGCAGTGACCTACAACGACTACGGTATGAAGGCGCTGGCAGATTTTGACTTTGACCATGAGGTACGCGGATGATACAATTGATCCCGGCCGGCAAGACCCGGTTACTGTTAGTAGAGGGACGAGACGACAAAGAGTTCTTCATCCAGCTAGGAAGGCATCTTGGTTTTGATGACGCAACTCCAATTCATATCATCGAATACGGTGGGAAAGATAGGCTAGCCCAGCGGTTATTCCAACTCACGCAGCTTCAGTCATTTGGAACTGTATCCAGCCTAGGCATCGTTCGCGACACGGATTATGAGACGGACGCCTTCCAGAGTGTTCAAGACGCGATCCGGACACACAACAAAAATAATCGCCATAGTCCTCTGCCAATTCCGCATTCTGTGTTTGAGTCATCTGCCGAAAATTCTATGATCTCTGTACTCCTGCTACCAGCGGCAGGTAGAGAAGGCATGTTAGAAGACCTGATTATGGAAGTGCTGCGTGACGACTCAGTCACGGCCTGCGTGGATAAATATTTCGAGTGCCTTCGTGAATTCGGCGCGGCTATCTTGGACCACAAACTTTCGAAGGCTCGTCTTCGCACTTTCGTCTCGGGCAAGAACGCCAGCGACGGCGCCACAGGCGATGATTCGGGGAAACTTTACCTTTCCGACACCTACAAAATGAGTTGGTGGAAACCGGAATTCTGGGAACACCCGACCTTCGACGAAGCCAAAGCCTTCCTCACACAACTCCTCGCGGACTAGCCCTACTAAACCCACACTTTGTGCAACTCTTACAATTTTCCAGTTACCGACTGTTTTCCGCGACGATTTTCGTGGTAATCTACTGTTAGTCATCATCAGTATTTCCAGGAGCGTCTCAGATGATTTCGCCGAACGAAGGACCGCAGCGCTTGAGTTGGATCCTCGCCGCGGGCGCCGCCATCGCCCTCTTCTTCGCCTTCACGTTCTGGGCGGGCGTTCCAACAGATTCGCGCGCCGGCGTTTTCTGGGCGCAGCTGATCGTACTCCTTCTGATTCTCTGCGCGTTTGTTCTTGTGGCGTGGCACTTGTTTGCGCGGCCATTGGCGCCCAAACTCAAGCAACCGACTAGCGACCCTTTGCCTGTCAAATTACGGCAGCGAATCGCCGTTGTTCTTGCTGGCGGCGGTATGGCACTTTTTGCCGGCGGCATCTGGGACGAACTGTGGCACCGACAATTTGGCATACCATTTGGCGAAGACTTTTTTTGGCGGCCGCACTTGCTAATGTATTTCGGCTTCGCCACGGCGATTGTCTCCGGCTTCTGGGCGCTGCACTACCTCAATCGCCATCTGAAAGGGAACTTCCAGCAGCGCTTTCGTTCCAACGTGATGATCGGATTACTTATATTGAACGCAGCCTTTATGCTATATGCTTTGCCTGCCGATCCCGTCTGGCACTGGACATATGGCCAGGATCTTTCTGCATGGAGCGTGCCCCATCTGATTCTGCTGTTGAGCTTCGTATTTACCCTTTTGGTCGCCATCCTCTTGCAGTTGTCCACAATTCGTATGGGCAATTGGCGCACCATCTTGCAGCTGCATTTTGGCGACGTGCTGCCGCTCTTCGTGCTTGCCGGGATCTCACTGGTCTGGCTGCAACTGATGCTGACGGAATGGGACAGTACCTTGTCCGGCGTCTCAATGGAGTGGCTGGGGCTTTACCGCCCCGATTGGCTGCTGGCAGCGAACCTGCTGGCTGGAGTGACGACAATGGGCGTTGTCGCCACACGTGTGCTGCGATGTGCCGGCGCGGCGACGGCTGCGGGACTGCTCGCGCTGGTGATCCGGTTCGGCATGATTCAGATTCTGGGCGCCGATATCCTGCATTTTGTCGCCTGGGTGGCTGCTCTCTTGCCACTACTTGCAATCGACCTCTGGAGCTATTATTCCAGTTTCATTCGTCAGCAAGAACCCGAATGGCGTGGTACCGCCATTGCCATCATCGCAGCTATGGCGATCAATTCGATCGTCATCAGCCACCTCTACAAGTTGGAAACGATTGATTTCGTGCCCTACGCGCTTGCCATAATAGTTACCGGCATCGGCATGAGCTGGCTAAGTCATCAGGTCGCGGACTGGATGCTCAAGGGACGGCAGCAAAGTGCCGAGGATGAGGTGGAAAGCCGGGTCATAAACCCCAAATTGTTCTTCGGAGTCATCGGCGGATTCCTTCTGTTTATTGTCGTCTTTATGGTGACTGCGGCGCCGCCCGTGTGAGCCAGAGCGAGATGATGGCGATTACGACGCCGCTAGGTGACATATTCTCGATTGCGGTAGCCTCGGTAGAGCGAGATCCATTCCGCATCATATTCTTGGATGAACGCTTCCGCTTTTTTGACCAGATCGCGACTGCCCATAAAGACGGGGCTGCGCTGGTGCAATGCATGCGGACGAATGTTGAGGATATCGCCGATGCCATCTGACGAATAGCCGCCCGCCTGACTAATGATATAGGCCATCGCCTGCGCTTCGTACATCAAGCGAATCTTGCCATATGGTTTGTCGCTATCTTGCAAGGTGCCAGGATAATAGAATATCCCGCCCTTGAGCAGGTTGCGGTGGACATCGGCCACTAGCGATCCAATATATCGATGTTTGAGCGGAGCGCGCGCTTCGTCCCCCAAGCCTTGCAGATGGCGGGTAAACTTTCGGACGCCCTCGGTCCAGTATTTTTCGCCGCCATGGTTGACGCTGTAATACGGCGCCTCGTCCGGGATGCGGATATCCGAATGGCTGAGCACAAACTCGCCCAGTCCCTGATCCAGGGTGAAGCCATGGACGCCCCGCCCGGTTGTGTAGACCATCATCGTGCTGCTGCCATAGATCACATAGCCGGAGGCGACCAGCCGTTTGCCCTCTTGCAGCACATCCTCGATCGTGCCCTTTTCGCCTTTGGTGAATTTGCGATGGATGGCAAAAATGGTGCCAATCGATACGTTAACATCAATATTCGATGACCCGTCTAGCGGATCATAAAGCAGCACATAGTTCCCGGTATCGTATTCAACCGGAATCTCGATGAGGTCTTCGTGCTCCTCCGACACCATGGCGGCGACGCGGCCGGTATGGTCGTTCATGCGGAAGATGACATTGTCGGCGAACATGTCAAGCTTCTGTTGGCGCTCGCCCGACGAGTTGTGCGTCATGGTCATACCCAGGATGTCGATCAGACCGGCGCGGTTGGTCTCGTGCGAGATCAGCTTCGCGGCGAGGGCGATATCTTGCAGCATCTTCGTGAAAGTGCCAGTCGCGTGCGGATATTGCCTCTGCGTATCTTGAATGTGGCGTTCAATGGTGATTAGTTTGTCCATTGGCAGGCTCCGGGGTTTGTCGTGCCGGACTGATGGTTTGCAGAAAGGTCACATAGGACAGCGCACGCGCAGTCACCGGTCGTACTCCCTATTTATTGAGCGCCGCTCATTCGAGAGGTTAGCGCGATGTTCTGTGAGAACTCGGTGATGCGTTTCGCTGCCGCCCAGTGGCTGTCCTATAATCAGCATACACGGTATCATCAAACCTGCACTATTTGACCGATACTAAAGGTTCGATGATATGTTCTGGCGCTGCACACTTCTGCTACTGATTCCCTGGCTGGCTAGCTGCAGCGCGATTGAACTGCACCAGCAGAATGTGCGAGCTACCGACGGAGCCGGCGCCGACATCGCGGTCTCGCCGACAGAGCCAAGCCCAAGCGCGATCGCCGAAATCACCCGGGTCTACGGGACCGTGCAAGCGCTTTCAAGCGCCGCTACGCAGGCCGCCGAGACCTTGACGGCGCTGGAATTCTCAAAAACCGAAATCTCGCGCACAACGGCGACACCGCCAGACTTTAGCTTCAGCGGCGCCGATACAATTCTATACGGGAAAGTCCCGGTCGACAGCGACCGCCTCAATGTGGTCGCCGCGTTGGCAATTGACAGCGATGGCCGCTTGTTGGTAAGCACAAGAGCGGGCGAAATCTATCGCTTGCTGGACACGGAGGGCGACGGGATCGCCGAGGAAACGCGGCTGATCTTCCGTGATGACAGCGACAAGCTAGGACAAGTTTCCGGATTGGTCGCGCTGGGCGAGGCTCTGATTCTACTTAATAGCGGGCAACTGAGCCAACTGCAAGATCAAGACCAGGATGGCACATACGATTCCGTGACCCACCTGTCGCAAGCTTTGCCGGCGTATCAGAGTCCCTTGCAAGCCAACAATAGCATCGTGCGCGCGCCGGACGGGCGCACGTTCACAGCCAATGTAGGCACAGGCGAGATCCTGCAAATCATCTTGCGTTAGCAGTCGATCGACCGCTGATAGTCTCGCCACGGGCTAGATCAGCCTTGGCAACGCTTGCCGGCGCGTCTGATTTTGCGATATTATCTCCGCTTGCGACGGAGGTCAATCAAGCATGAACTTAGAGAATAACACCCGCTTTGAAATAGCAATCAGCATAGCGGTTTTTGCGTCGATTGCGATCATGGCGCTGGAAAAATTTTTCCCTGCCAGCCGACCTGAAAGAAGCGCTATTTGTCGCGGACGTCACGCTATCGCTGATGTTTGTTGCGGAATACGTCTATCGTATTGTCACGGCGGAAAATAAGCGCGCCTATGTGACCAGCTTTTACGGCATCATCGATCTGGTCGCCATCTTCCCAATCTTGGTCCACGCAGCTGCCAGCGTACGTGTCGTACGACTGCTGCGTGTTTTGCGCATATTACGTCTGCTCAAGACAAAGCGCTACAGTATCGCGCTGGATCGCTACAGGCTGGCGCTGAAGCAGATTGCTGCAGAGGCGACGCTATTCGCCGGCGTGGCATTTGTCTTCATCATTGGTTTTGCCTTCCTGATTTACGAGTTCGAGCACGAAGCGCAGCCCGATAAATTCAGCAATATCTTCGATTCCATTTGGTGGGCGGTCATCTCGTTGACCTCGGTAGGCTACGGCGATGTCTACCCCTTAACCACGCCCGGACGCTTTCTGACGCTGGCGATGGTTCTAACCGGAATGGGGATTGTGGCCGTTCCCACGGCGTTGCTTGCGTCCGCGCTGACCCGGGTGCATCAACACAAAGACACTGAAGACACATAGGTTATTTTGCCATGGTCCCCCCGCAAGTCACGACTTGACTCACGAAAAATAATGAGCACAACCCAAGCTCGCACCTCGTATCAGAGTTAATGTAGGGGCGACCCTGTGAGTCACCCACGAATTCATCGTTCCGTAATCGGGCGTATAAAAGGTCGCCCCTACGGCTTTCGAATCAATCGTAGACGGGGAGACTTCTGGGTTCACAATCAAAAAGGCGTAGCGGACGCCGGTTGATCTTGGACCTTCATTCCCGCGAGATATTGCAAATTCTGCTGCGAAACTTGACGCTCGCCCTGCGATAGATCTATCAGCAGGCTACGTCTGCGCTTGCGCTGCTTGCCGCCACGCCCATTTCTGCGTTATGCTCTTTGTAACGGGTATGCGAGTGGAAGAGACGCAGTCATGGCCGAGATGGTGGCTCCGGCGAAGCTGGCAACAAACGGCAAACCGAAACCCAGAGCAGCGCCAAAACCGAGACGTTACGATTACGACATCGTGATCATCGGCTCGGGACCGGCCGGGCACCGTGCCGCCATCCAATCAGCCAAGCTGGGCAAGCGCGTTGCCGTGATCGAGAAGAAGACGCTGATCGGCGGCGTCTCGGTGAATACCGGCACGATACCATCGAAGACGTTGCGTGAAGCGGTGCTGCATCTCTCCGGTTTCCGCCAGCGCTCGATTTATGGCGCCTCCTACGCTGTCAAAGAGAACATCACCATGGCCGACCTGCTGCTGCGGGCCGATCATGTCATTCGGCACGAGATCGAGATTAGCAGACATCAACTGCAGCGCAACGGCGTGCAACTCTTCGCCGGCATCGCCACCCTTGTCAACGACCACACGGTGCACCTCGGCTTCATCGGCAAAAAAGGCGAAGACGAACTGACCACGCGCCATATCATGATCGCCGTTGGTTCAACCGTGGTCAAACCGGACGACATCCCTTTTGATGGCGAAACGATTTTCACCAGCGATGGCTTGCTGAAATTGGATCATCTGCCGCGGACCTTGACGGTTGTCGGCGGCGGCGTGATCGGCTGCGAATACGCTTGCATGTTCGCCACGCTCGGCTGCCGTGTGACTTTGGTGGAGGTTAGTGATCGGCTGCTGTCGTTCGTCGATCACGAGATCGTCGACGCCCTGGTTTATCACATGCGGCAGCAGCGCGTCACGTTGCGGCTGGGTGAGAACGTGCGCAGCATTGAACATTGCGATACGCGTTATGGCACCGGCGTCAAGACCTGCCTGGAAAGCGGCAAGGAGATTGTCACCGAGAAGGCGCTCTACGCGATCGGCCGGCAAGGCGCGACATCGACATTAGGTTTGGAGAATATCGGCATCGTGCCGGACAAACGCGGCCGCATCCAGGTCAACGAGCATTTCCAGACCGATATCCCAAATATCTACGCAGTCGGCGATGTGATCGGCTTCCCCAGCCTGGCATCCACCTCAATGGAACAGGGGCGCATGGCGGCCAGCCACGCTTTTGGCATCGAGCATCAAAGCATCCCCGAGCTATTCCCTTATGGCATATACGCCATTCCCGAGATTTCGACTTGCGGCGCCAACGAAGAAGAATTGACGGCGGCGGGCATCCCCTACGAGATCGGCAAAGCTTATTACAAGGAGATCGCGCGCGGACAGATCCTGGGCGATACCATCGGCATGCTCAAGCTGATCTTTCATCGCGAGAACCACAAGCTGCTGGGAGTGCACATCATCGGCGAAGGCGCCAGCGAATTGATCCACATCGGCCAGACGGTGATGGCATTTGGCAGCACGGTTGACTATTTCATCAACACGGTCTTCAACTATCCCACGCTGGCGGAGTGTTACAAGACGGCCGCGTTTGATGGGGTGAACCGGTTGATTTAGGGATTCACCACAGAGGCACAGAGATCACAGAGAAAAGCGTAGGGATTAGCACGTCCATGCGGGCTTCGGCTGTGGTGCGCTGGCTGGCTGGCGGTAATCGACGGCTGCGTTTGATGGGGTGAATCGGTTGATTTAGGGATCGCTAGCTTGTGTCGATATTTCCCTCTGGCAGTTCGGGGGACGATTCCGGGTATCGCATTGCTTCGCGCCTTTCTCTAAGTAACTGGCGGCGAGCATGGCTGCTATATATGAAGGTGCCGGCTGTACCCGCGATACTGCCTATGACAACACCGACACTTTGCCAGGCAAAACCCAAGGAAACAATATAGGCACTCAATGCAATCAGTGCCAGCGCTGCCGCAAAGCCGAAGAGTAACCCAAGGATTGCGTAGGCCATCTGAAGTTTTTGTTCGCGTTCGGCCATCGACAATATGCGATCAGCGCTTCCCGCCAGTACATCTTCGTATCCGCGCATTGCACTTGGCGGCGGGATAGGACCGGAAAACTGCTCGAAGCGAGCTTCTACTCGGGTGACGGAGTCTTTTGGTTCTGTGTCTGCTGGCATTCCTTGTCTCCGTCGTCATTTGCACGTGTGCCAATCTCCCAAGCATACTCGTTCATCGCCCCCGACAGGTAGCCACCCACCGCTTCCCAATAGCCGTGTATAGCCTCGGCATCGGCTTCCGCGGCAGAGCCTGCTAAAAGGCGCCGGTTCAGCACGTCGACAAAGCTGAACATTCCACCTAGACCGCGCAGGAAACCGTTCCTTCTTGCAGCTGCCATATCATTCTCCCTTAGCGTATCGTCAGCGCTTTACGCACAATCGCCTTGACTTCTCCCCAGCCTGCCCTCCACTAGCATATAGTCAACGCGATTAACTGCTAGCCTTTAGCATATTTCCTATCTATCCAATAGCATATAGTCAGCGCCCCCATCTGTCAATAACTCCAAATCCACGCTGTGCTATACTTGCCGCGCGAATACAGCCACGAGGCAGGCCAATGAACAACCGACTCTACTACGGCGACAACCTGGAAATCCTGCGCAACCGCGAGTATTTCCCGGATGAATGCGTCGACCTGATTTACCTCGACCCGCCCTTCAATAGCAATCGCAATTACAACGTGCTTTTCAAGTCCGAAAGCGGCGCCGACAGCGAAGCACAGATCACCGCCTTCGAGGACACCTGGCATTGGGGCGAGACGGCGGAAGCGACATACGATGACCTGGTCGTCAACGCGCCGTACAAAGTTTCAACCGCAATCAAAGCGCTGATGGATTTAATCGAGCGCAACCAGATGCTGGCTTACCTGGTCATGATGACCGCGCGACTGGTCGAATTGCATCGCGTCTTAAAGCGAACTGGAAGTTTATATCTGCATTGTGACCCGACGGCAAGTCATTATTTGAAGATTGTTTTGGACACTATTTTTGGTGTTCAGAGTTTTCGTAACGAGATCGTGTGGAAAAGAGTAGTAACTGCCAAAGGCTACCCAACCAAGGTTCTGCCGCGAAATCACGATGTGATTTTCAGATTTACAAAAGGTGAGATCTTTACATGGAATACATCCGAAATCACTGTCCCATACGATATGGACAACCTGGACTCCAAAACTTTGAGGCAGTACTCGCGGACTGACAGCGACGGGCGAAGATACAGGTACACTGAAACGGTTGCTCCAGGTCCACGCACGGGTGATTCTGGTCGTCCGATACAATTTAGAGGGCAGACAATCCAGCCGTCTGCTAATAGTCACTGGAGAATACCCGGGGGGCGCATATGTGGAGAAACAATTCAGGAGGGATTTGAAAGGCTTGACAAGGCAGGACTTCTTTATCAAGCCAGAGAAGGAGGTTTGCCAAGATTTAAGCGTTATCTTGATGAGCAGCGGGGTCGAATGCTTGACGACGTATGGATTGATATTGCTAATCTTACAGGCACTGCCAAAGAGCGCCTCGGCTACCCAACACAAAAGCCAGTCGCCCTGCTCGAACGCATCATCCGCGCCTCATCGAATGAAGGCGATATCGTTCTCGATCCCTTCTGCGGCTGTGGCACCGCCATCGCCGCTGCTCACAAACTGAATCGCCGCTGGATTGGCATCGACATCACCCACCTCAGCATCGCCCTGCAGAAATACCGCTTGCAAGATATGTTCGAGCTGGTCTCTGGTACGGACTACGAGGTCATCGGCGAGCCGGCGACTGCCGACGCTGCGCGGGAATTGGCGCGGGATTCGGACAACGAGGGACGTTTTCAGTTTGAGTGGTGGGCGCTGTCGTTGGTGCGCGCCAAGCCCGTGGGCGGGTCGGCTGGATCGCGGCGCGGCAAGAAAGGCGCGGATCAAGGCATAGACGGTATCATCAACTTCTTCGATGAAGACGAAAAAGGCAAGAAGAAACCGCAGACGGTGGTTGTCCAGGTCAAGTCGGGCAAGGTGAAATCCGGTGATATCCGCGACTTGAAAGGAACGATTGAGCGGGAGGGGGCGGCACTCGGCGTTTTCATTACGCTGGAGAAGCCCACGCAAGCGATGATAAAAGAGGCGCTGTCGGCTGGGACTTATGAGTCGCCGCGCTGGGGCAGGGCGTTTCGGCGTGTGCAGATTTTGACGATTGGGGATCTTTTTAGCGGCGCGGGGGTGGATATGCCGCCGCAGTATGGCAGTCATCAGCAGGCGGAGCGCTACAAGCCGACAGGCGTCAGCGTGGATGGGGAGAGTCAGCGGGACTTGATTTAGGGATTCACCACAGAGGCGCAGAGGACACAGAGATAGTATGAGTTTAGAGTCAGCGAAACGCATCTGGGAAGAAGAATACAAGCCGTCCATTCAGTTACTAATTGAAAATGGCGAAACAAGTTACCGTCCGGCAATGATCTTGATCTTTTGCGCAATTGAACACGCGTATCGAGCGATACATGAGATTCCGGAAAATGATCGATGTATTGAAGACGCTATCAGGTGGGCATTGCCATATTATTCTACAGACGAAGTAAAGCAAAGAAATGACAATTGGCACGTGATTAATGAAAGAATCAAACGTGAAATTGATCGTATGAGGGAATCTATGTTCAACGCGTTAAAGCATGTTGGAATAGAGAATGAGGGCATCAAGATCGATGGAAGCGAATTTGGTTGGCACTCGACCCTTATCATTGGCGATGCGATAAGTGGAGAAGAAGAGAGAAGTGACACGTTTTATATCCAAGGACTGTGGCAAACGGTTGTTAAACGCCTCGACGAAGAATACAGTCGTAAGATAAATTCTGGTGAATAATGAACAAATTCTAGCGTTTGCCGCAATTGACTCTGATTAGTTTAGGTAAGAGGGCGGTTTAGTCCCCTTACCCACCCCCTCTGTGTCTCTGTGGCTAACCCAACCCCTCCCGCGCGCCCGCAAACACCGACTTCACACTTTCCCGATCCCGCGCAAATCGACATGCCGCCGCAGCACTGGACACTGCAGCAGGCGGCGCGCTGGAAGAGGGGGGTGTTAGCGCGGATGGGGAGAGTCAGCGAGATTTGATTTGAGAGCTAACCGACTTGCGTCGATGCTCACGAGAATAAGCAAACCGTTTAGCTCAAACCGGCGTCATTCAAAACCTGCAGGATCCGCTCCGGCGCGACATAGTCTATTGACGCTCTCGAATCGATGGTAAGCAAGAGAATAAGCGCGTCATCGAAATAGTAGGTGACGCGGAATCCGCCGCTCGCGCCAGTCTTCGCCGACCGGTTGCGCAGCCGCGCCCAACGGACGGGTCGGCCTTCGACGCCCTTAAGCTGGTAACCGGGCCGCTCGCCAGATTCAAGTTTCTCTACAAATTCCAGGATGTCATCAAGGATGCGCCGGTGTTTACGCAACAGCTTTTTTGTGTTGCGAGCAAACTCATCCGACCGTAGTATCTGCATTTATGTTTGATTCCTGAGTGCGGCGCAATTCTTCAAGCCATTCTCTGGCAGGGTAGACCCGTCCCTCTTTGTAGTCTTTGATGGCTCGGCTAAAGCTCTCTAACCAGGCTTCGTCCGCCGAGTAATGAAAGACGCTGTTCTCTTGATATTCAGGGAACATGGAATAAATCGACCTAACAAGCTCTTGGAAAGACTGTTTGCGCGCCCAAGTCACTGTCTCCCTAATGTAGGTCAATATGTGCTCCGGGATGCCCAGGTCTTCAATGACGTGGCGATCAGAAATTGAATACTCTCTTCTGCTGTTATGTTGTTGCCAGCGGATTTCAATCAATCCCCAATACTCAAGCAACTCGGCGTCCGCATAAATGATGGCTGAAAAGGGACCGTAGCGATACTTGTCAAACTCATAATAATCTTCGGGCAACTCGCTCTCGAATTCTTGCGCCACCAAGAAAGCAACCTTTTGCAAGTGCACTGGCTGGAGCGGATTGCCTTCGGCGGAGGCTATAATCGCCAACAATATGTCAGTTCTATTCATGCTGCCATCTCCTGCAAGAACACTCTATCTACTGCATCATTGTACGGCTTATCTCTCGGCAATGCAGTCGTTATCATCGACAGCATTCGACACTATAAACGTTCCTCGGTCTAACTCCTGCGTTCTGATCTGACAGAGACAGAACGATACAATGTTCACGCTAATATCGCTAGCGATATTAGCGCGAATCCGAGCCGTAGTCAAGTACTTCGTGCAGTCTGGTATTTCTGTCAAGCGAGGTGCGATTGTACTGTCTGGTTGCTTTCTCCATGTCTACCAGCCCTCACCCGACCCCCTCTCGCGCCCCAGCAAACACCGACTTCACCGCCTCGCGATCCCCGGCGAACATCAAGCCCGCCGACACCTCGAAAGCCAGCTCGTCCGGCACGACCGTCACCTCGAAAGGACGCTTCTCCGTCTTTCCTTCCCGATTAAGCCGATTCAGCGCGAAGCGCTCCCACTGCGCCAGCTCCGTTTCAATTTCCGACTTGCCGGCCGAAGTCTCCCCCCATCGCGATGGCGGGAGCTCTAGAGGGGGGTTGTTTTCCATGCCGACAGCGACCTCACCCCAGGCCACCGGCGGCAGTTGAAAGTACTGCGCGCGTAGTTCATTGATGCTCAGCAGGGGGTAAGCCGTGCGGATCTCCGCCAGGCGCGCTTGCGTATCGGTGGGACGGATGTCATCGTACTCGGCGACCAGGTTCTCGCCGTAAAAGGGCAGCAGCTCCTGGCTGATCTTCTGCGCGATGCGCACCAGCTTGGGATAGAGCGTACGCTCGATGAAGAGGCGTTCCGCCACTTTGGCATTGGCTTCTGTGGCGTTCTCGCTGACCAGGGCCACCGGTATGCCGAAGATATTGAGGATCTCGTCGCGCTGCGCGCGCCGCCCACCCAGAAAATCGAGATCCGTGTGGCTCAAGCCGATGTTTTGCCACTCGATGGACCCGCCGCGCAGGAAGGCGGTCTTGCGCCCGGTGCCGCCATAGTTGTTGCGCCACTCGCGCTTGATGCGCTCGAAATCGGGATCGGAAATGAATTCCTGAATGTTGACGATGCCAGCCGGCACGCCATTGTCCTTGCCGAAGGTGTTGCGATTCCAATCCGCCATGTGCTTGTCGCTGAGCACGGCGGCGCGCGCCGACGAGATCGGCGACAAGCCGTAGTAGTCATTGCCCGGGTGCCAGCGGCGGAAATGGATCACCTCCACGGCGTCCAAGGGAATGATCTGGCCGTCGATCACGTAGAGATAGCCTCGCACCACGTTGCGGCTGTCCGGCACGACGGTCACGCGATCCGGCCGCAGCATCCAGATTTCGCGTGGATTACCCCGCGCGTCGCCGGCCAGGAACCAAAAGGCGTTGCCGTGCAATTCCAGCGAGCCGAGCGTCTGCTCGAATAGCTCGAAGCGGCTCGTCATGGGATTGGGATTGCCCAGCAGTTGCTCCAGCGCATGATTCTCGATGCCGACGCGCTGTTCGCCCGCCAGCCGATAGACCTTGAGCGGCACCAACGCGCCGGCTTCCGCGATCCGATTGATGGCGATGTAGACCCAGGGCGATTGCTCGTAGACACGCGCCGAATGCACATCCGCTGGTGGACTGGAACTGAAGCTGTTATGCCTTGCCACGCTTTCGATATGCGGCGCTTGTGGACGCAGGCGCTTGCGGCGCGCGCTGAAAAGATCACTCAACCAATCGAACACGATTCGCTCCTTCAATGCCTTTTGACGCAAGCTAACACGAGGCGCGCAGCAAGGGGCGACTATATGGTGCCGTGTCTTGGATATTCGTTCTGAGGGAAGGGAACCGCTATGGCAGATGGCGCGCGATCAAGGCGATTTAGCAGTAGCCGAAGGCAGCCACAATCTGCGTGATCACCGGCGTATCGCACCACAGGTTTAGCGTGTCGATCAAGAGCAAGCCGATGAAGCCGAAACAGACAAAAGCCAGCACGAAGAAGACAAAACAACCCAAAACCAGCCATTGCGAGGACCCGCCCTCATCTTCCCGCGCCTTATAGGGATCGTAGTCATATCCCGGGACCTGTTGCGGTGGGGCAGGAATCTGGTAGCCGGCAGGGGGCTGGCCGTAATAGGCCGGCTGTTGCATCTGCGGTGGCTGCTCGGGATAGGCAATCGGCGGAGCCGGCGTGGATTCGCCAACGGGCGGCGGATAGGGATCGGCCAGCGGCTGCTGGCCGGCAAATGCAGCGGGCGGGGGACCATACGAGGCTTCCGCCGGTGGCGCTTCCACTGGAGGGTTTGTCAGCGGCGCTGGTGTCGACAAGCCGCCGCCGGCTGCGGGAGCCGCGGCGGGCATCTGCTGGGCGCGCTGAATCTCGAAAGCGAGCGTGACCGTTTCGCCCAGGCCGACCATATCTCCGTTTTGCAAGGTCGCCGCGCCAGAAACGCGCTTGCCGTTGATAAAGGTGCCATTGGTCGAGCCCAGATCTTCCACTGTTACGGTGTCGGCCGCGCGCTGCAAACGCAGGTGATGACGGCTGGTTTCGCGGTCATTGATGACGATATCATTGGTGATATCGCGCCCTAAGGTGGTCAAGTCCTTGGAGATTGCGTAAGTTTGATTGGGCTGCGGGCCCCGCCTAACCACCAAACGGAAGCTGTCGGGCTGCTGCATCATATCCTCCTGCGCGCTTCATCGGATTGTCGCAAGCATTTGTAGCGCGATTCTTCGGCAGCGCTTGTCGAAACGGGAAGACATTGTCGTGCTCTGGCACGCATGTCCCTGCATTATACCTTGTTTTGTTCATTTGGTAGAAATTGGCGCCTGGATTTGGTGCCAAAGACGCGCTAGCGTCCCTTACGATGGCAACCAATTGGCGACGAGCGCCAAACCGTCAACCCATTGTTCTTGCACGATCGCTTCCCAGTGCAGATGCGGTCCACTGCTACGCCCGCTATTCCCGCTGGCGCCGATTATCTGCCCGGCGTCGACCCTTGCTCCCTCGGTCACGTCTGTTTGCGACAAATGCGCATAAAGTGTGTAAACGCCAAGTCCATGATCGATCACAACGGCGTTGCCGCGGATCTCGAGCTGGCCTGTAAATGCAACCCTGCCGGATGCCATCGCGTGTACCGGGGTACCGTCCGGCGCCCGCTGATCCCAACCGGTGTGGCGGGTTTCAATGCCATCGTTCAAAACTCGAAAAGCGCCGAAGGGAGAGGTGGTTTCGCTTTCCAGCGGCAGGCCGAAGCCGGCGGCGCCCCACAGCGGCTCGGAACTCCGATGCTCGGTGATTTGACGCAAGCGGGCGAATTCAGCGTCTTCCGTTTCTGGATCAACCAGATAAGCGCGATCGTCGGGGATTTCGAATTCCTGCAAGATATAGCGCGCAGAGTCAACCTGTACCCCAAGCGTGTAACTGATCTCGTCCGCGCCTTGATCAACCGATATATTCAACTCGTGCAGGCGTGGTGAAGCGTCCATATCGACGATCAATAGCGCATACCAGGCATCGTCCTCGACCTGAAAGAATTGCCGCTCCCTGGCACGGAATTCCAGGCGCGCGCCCTCGATCCCGTCACCCGCAAGACGTAACAATCCGACGCCGCCTTGCTTGATAGATGCGAAGTAGAGTTCCAAACGCGTTCCAGACCTGACCAGCACCGCCGAGGGCATCGGGCGAGGCGCCGGCTGGAATACTATATCAGCGCTATCTTGAGCTGTTGACGGAATCAAGCTGAGCGTAATGATCAGGCAAGCGAGTAATAGGCGGGCGGCTAGCATGCGCGATATAGGCACTCTGAACGTGGCGGACGAGAAGATCGCCGCATCATGATAAAAGCAATCGTGACTCTGTGACAGGATCGACTTGCTTGGGGAAACAAGAAGAGAATAGATTCGCGGATCTAGGCGGTAGGCTGATCGTCGGTGGCCGCGCGCATCTCGGCAAGGTGCAGCCGTTCATGGGCGCCGCAGGCATGAATGGCTTGCACCAGGTTGTAGTCCACGAAGAAGGGGTTGCCAAACATGCTCTCGATTTTGTCTAAGGGAAAAGCGATAACGAGACCGCGCAGTTGATCTCTCACGCGCTCCCATTCCGTCAAAAGCTGCTGCCAGCTTTCCCCCGCTCGCTCGTCACGCCGCGATTCGTAAAGCTCATTGACCGTCGCGCGCCCGCGCAGATCGACCTTGAAGGGTTTCTCGTCCATCACTTTCTGTAAGGCCACAACCATGTCGGCTTCAAGCGCCGTCAAATGGATGATCAAGTCCCGTACCGTCCAATCGGATGTCGCGTGGACAGGCAGATCCGGCGGCAGATCCTCGACCATTGCACTGGCCGACGCGCGTCCTTGATCCAGATTGGCTATCAGATCGGTCTTGATGCGCGGCAAGCTACTCACTGTCGATCTCCAAATCCAGCAGACTTACTGAGAATAGGTATGTGTAACAACACTTTCAAGTCTAAAAGTGGCGAAATCGCATGCCATTCTAGTTTTGATGTCCGCGTCCACGCTTCATTCTAGCACACGCAAACACCAGTAAGCGATCCGCGAACAAACGCTTCGGATTGGCATGGTCTCGAAGCGTCTTCGAGTCGCCCATCTCATTGTGACGAGACAAGGGACTTGGCCGGGGACGCCGCGCATGGTTGCGTCATAGAGATCGCGCTGCAAAGTGTTATACTTTAGCGATTCAAATTGAACAGAAGGACATAGCCCATGACGGCGGACGCCAATCGACAAATTCTGGCTTACTTGCGCGAACACGCAGACGATATGCTGGCTGACCTGATCAAGCTGATCGACCTGGAATCCCCCACCCTGCACAAACCGTCGGTCGACGCGCTGGGCGCGGTTTTAGCCGATGAATTGCGTAGCTTGGGCGCTGCGGTCGAAGTCATTCCCAAGAACGAGGTTGGCGATATCGTGCGAGCCCGTTGGAATCCCGGTCCCGGCGGCGTCGTGATCCTAAGCCACATGGACACGGTTTGGGCAGTGGGCACGGTGGCGGGTCGGCCGACGCGCGTTGAGGGCAACCACATCTGCGGCGTCGGCGCCATGGATATGAAAGGCGGCATCGTCATCGCGTTGTGGGCGTTGCGCGCGCTGCGTGAATTGAACCTCTTCCCGACGCAGCCGATCAGCTACATGCTCAACACGGACGAGGAGACCGGCAGCAAGCACTCGAGCGCCGAGATCGAATCGGAAGCGCTCTCACATAAGGTCGTTTTTGTCACCGAGCCGCCGCAAGATGGCAAATACAAAACCGAGCGCAAAGGTGTTAGCCACTACGACATCACGGCCAAGGGTCGTGCCGCGCACGCCGGCGCCGATCACGCGCGTGGCATCAACGCGATTGAAGAGATGGCGCATCAGATTCTCGCCGTGCAAGCGATGACCGACTACGAAATAGGCACAACAGCCAATGTCGGTGTCATCAAAGGCGGGACGCGCGGCAATGTGGTGCCGGCGGAAGCGAGCATCGAGATCAATGTGCGCGCCCGCAGCCGCGCCAATGCCAACGCCATTCACGAACAAATCATGAGATTAAGAGCGATTCACCCGGAAGCAAAATTAGTCATCGAGGGCGGCATCGGCGTGCCGCCAATGGAAAGAACGCCGGAGATCGCGGCGCTCTTCAAACGGGCGCAAGGGCTGGCCGCCGACATGGGCATTGAGATCGGCGAGGGCAGCACGGGCGGCGGCTCCGATGGCAATAAGACAGCCGCGCTGGGCGTGCCGACGCTCGACGGGATGGGCATCGTGGGCGACGGCGGCCATGCCATCACCGAATACGGCGAGATCGACTCCATGCCGGAGCGCGCGGCCATCATGGCGGCCATGCTGCGGGAAGAGCTGTAGTCCGCCTAACTCAGCCTACGAAGGAATAGCCGGCGTCATGAGAATTTTGAACTGGAATACTCAAGGAGACAAGGTACAGCCAGGAACGACGAAATTCGCGATGGCGCGGGAGCTAATCGTCAGTCACGACGCTGATGTCATCTGTTTGACGGAAGCCTTCCCCGAGTCCATGCCGGATGTCGGACATACGATAATGAGCGAACTGTCCGGCGCCGGAACCAAGGAAAATCGCGGCGCGCGCAAGGTCGTCTTGTGGAGCCGCTTCGGCTGGAAAAACATCGACACGATTGGAACGGACAAGCTGCCGGAGGGTCGTTTCGTCTGCGCAACAACGGAATGCGACGGCTCATTAATCAACTTTATCGGCATGTGCATTCCTTATCGCGGCTACAGAAAACGCAATTGGCAGGGCGCCTGCGAGTATATGGATGCCCTACGAGACCAATTTTTCCGCAGCCAGCCTATCAATCACGAACGATACTGGTTGGCGATTACAATCTTCGGATACCATCTGGAAAGAAGTCCTCACAGACTAGAGCTGTCAACAAAAAGCGGGACGCGACCTTTTACGGCTGGTCGATTCCCACCGCAGGCGAACGGGACGATCCGGCGCTCGATAAACCATTCATCGACCACATCGCGCTTACTCCTGATATCCGGGTAACGTCCTTGCAGTTCTTCAGCCGCATAGCCGCCGACGGCTCGGAATTGAGTGACCATAACGGCGTCTGTCTCGAAGTCGAATCATGCTGACTTGGGCAACCTGTCGGTTATCTTTTCAATGTATTGAGTCAAGTACTATTTGACCATGTCTGACAGACACGAACTTAGCCGGGGACAAATTCAATCTCGGGCGATTGCTAGTAGCTTCTCGCGTGGGGAAGCCTTACATCGCAATGGCGCTATCTCGCAAACCGTCCGCCGAGGCGATGCGATCAACGCGCGATGCCGGGGCTCATATTCCCAACCTTACCGCGTATGGGCAAAATTGATGGGTTCAGAAATCGCCGCCACAAGTTGTAGCTGCGAATATAATTGGGATGGGGATTGTAAACATATTGTTGCAATGTTGTTAAGCTATCTTCATGAGCCAGGACGTTTTGAGGAGCGCAATACATTGCACGGCAAACTCATGTCACGCAAGAAAGCGGATTTGGTTGACCTTATTGAACAGATGATTGTACGCTATCCCGATCTTGAAGACATTATTGAACGCCCGGCATTAATAGAGGTCATCAATGACTTGCAAGCCCTTCGCCATGAGTTACAAAGGGCTTTAGGATTCACCGGCGAGTGGATGGATCGCGCTGCCGAAAGCAAGGTTTACGAACTCGCCAGCCTGGGCGATCAATATGCGCGGTGCGGCGATTATGCCAACGCAATTGCTATCTACTGCACAATACTCGAAGAATGCAACGCCAGTGACTATCCCACGGATGATGAAGGTCAATATGTTGATGCGATCAATCATACGGTCGCCCTCCTAAAAGAAGCCCTCTTGCATCTCGATTTTGCTCAACATGAACAGTTGCGCCAGCGTGTACTTGATATGTTGGTGGGCACATTGATATGGGATGTAGAGTTTGGCGGGATTAGCTATGGTTGTGAAGCCGAAGACATTATTCTGGAAATAGCGCGCCCGGCAGATATATCCCGCATTCGTGAATACGTCAACATGTTCGCCGATCGCGAAAGAACGGAAGAGCGTTTCTGTAATTGGAGCGCCGAGGCTTATGAAAGGTTTTTGATGGAATTGGACAGGATTGATTCGATTGATCCTGAAGAGACACTCAAGCGCCTTCAATCAAAAGAGTTACATTATCTCTGCGCCAGCAAACTGCTTGATTTGAAACGCTATGAGCAGGCTGCCAGCATCATAAGCAGGAAACTGAAAGAGCCTCAGAAATTAAGACGCGGGCTTGATTTGCTCCTCAGCCACAAACAAGCGCAAAGAGCGATTCAGCTTGCTGAAGATACGCTCGGCAGGGACTATGACAAAGGCATTACAGAATGGCTCATCGGCCTATATCAGCAGCAGGGAGATCAGGAAACGGAGTTCCGCTGGCAATTGAAGCGGATGAAAACAGACCCGCGCATCAACCACTATGTCGATTTACGCACAGTATCCGAGTCCGTCAGAAACTGGCAAAATGTCCGTCCACAGATCATCGCCGAACTCAAGCAAAAACAGGAGTGCCAGTTGCTTACCCTGGTCTACTTGCATGATGAAAACTGGGATTTGGCATGGGAAACATTAGGCAAAGTTTCTGAGCCACGATATCACCATCCCTCCGCTGTCATCTACCGCCTTGACTTCACTGTGGCAGAAAAATCGCGCCATGTTCGCCCAGCGCTCGCCATCCCGATTTATATCCAATACGCCCATGCCGAGATCACAGCCAGAAACCGAAATCACTATGCCATCGCAGCACAATTATTACAAGAAGTCCGCAGGATGTACCAACAAATCAATGATGGAGAATGCTGGAATCAATTCATTGCCGACTTGCGGATTAAGTTCAAACAGCTCCCCGCTCTTCAAGATGAACTCGACAAAGCCGGCTTGTAGAAAATCAAGATCATGACAAGTTGACTTCATCCGATTTGACATATTTATCCACCTAGTCAGCGAGGCAGCTATTCCATGAAATTCCCACCCTTTGAAATCGAAAACTTCTTCCGCCAGCACGAATTCAGCGCGCCCCACGGCATCAGCTCCTCCGACTGCGAGCCATTGACAATGCCGGAAGTTCTCGAGCTTGCCAGCCCGGCCAGACGCGCCCAATTCGAGAATCTGTGGCTTGGCTACACCGAATCACAAGGACATCCCGAATTGCGCGGCGCCATCGCCGACCTGCATGAGGAATCGATCAGCGCCGACCACGTGATGGAAGTCGTGCCGGAAGAAGGCATTTACGTGCCTATGAATGCCCTGCTGAACGAAGGCGACCATGTAATCGCGATATTTCCCAGCTTTCAGTCGCTCTACGATATCGGGCGCGGCATCGGCTGTGAGGTCTCGTTCTGGCGCGCGCGCTGCGGCGAAACGGGCTGGACATTTGATGTCGACGAGTTGGAAAGCCTCATCCAGCCGAACACGTCCATGCTGATCATCAACTTCCCGCACAACCCCACCGGCGCTCTGCTCGAGCGCGCGCAGCTTGAGCGCATTGTCGACCTGGCGCGGAGACACGATCTGATCCTCTATTCCGATGAGATCTATCGCTTCGCCGAGCACGATCCCGCGGCTCGCTTGCCCTCCGCCTGCGAACTGTATGACAAGGCGGTCGTTCTGGGCGGGCTATCGAAGTGCTTTGGATTGCCCGGCTTGCGCGTCGGTTGGCTGATCACGCGCGACGCCGGATTAATGCACGACCTGCGAGAAATGAAGTCCTATACGACAATTTGCGGCAGCGCGCCCAGTGAAATTCTGGCTCTGATCGCGCTGGAGAATAGCGAGACTTTGACCAAACGTTGCGTGACCATCGTCAGAGAAAATACCGCCGTCGCGCGTTCATTTTTCGATCGCCACGACGACGTCTTCAGCATCCACTATCCGCAAGCGGGAACGGTCGGCTTGGTCGAATTAACCGCCGATATGGATGTCTCTGAATTTGCCGATGGCGCCGTGCGCGAGGCCGGGGTGATGGTGCTGCCGGCAAAGGTCATGAAATTCGAGGGCAATTATTTCCGCATCGGTTTGGGGCGGCGCGCCCTGCCCCACGCGCTGGAGCCATTTGAGCAGTACGTGCTTGATACCTTGTGCTGAGCGCGGTGTCCAGCATTTCAGGTCCACTACAAAACCCCCCTCTAAATCTCCCCCCAATGCATTAGAGGGAGACTTTCCCTGAACATGCCGGAATCAATGCTCCGATTTGCTTGCCAAATGAAGTAGCTGTACGGACGTCGCAATTTAAATCTTATACAGTTCGCGCGCGTTGTCAGCCAGGATCATGCGCGCTGCCTCGTGCGCCTCGCCAGCCGACAGGAATCCATCGTCAATCAGCTCTCCCAGGGCTTGACGCAAAGCCTGCTTACCCAGCAGCGCGCTGGTGTAAAAGGGTTCGGGCGATCCGTACACATCCGACCCGTAACAGACGCGGGAGATCGGCGCCATTTCCAGCACCTCGGCGATGATTCGCTTGCCCGCATTGCCGGCGAAAGGCAAACCCTCGGAAATGTCGCACCAGATATTGGGCAGGACATTGGCCAGGTAGCCGGCTTCCGCGTGATAGGGATAACCGGTATGAACCAGCAGAAATCTACAAGCGCGATTAACCGGGTAGCGCAATAGCTCCAGCAACAAGGCCGGGCGACAGGCTGTCAGATGCACCTCCCAATCGCCCATGCCGGTATGCACCTGGAAAGGCACATCAAAGTCGATGCAGCGCTCGATGGCGCGGCAGAAGAGATGATCGCGCAGGTCTTTAATAGGATCCTCACCGCGGCCGCGCAAGCGCCGAATCCTTTCCAGCGCGACCCGGCCATGATCAGGCGAGCGGCTGCCCGGGTCAATATCGAGGCCGGTGCGGTAGGCGATGATCGACTTCAGCCCCATATAGCCCCCGTTGCCCAGGGCTTCGGCGATTGTGTCATCGTATCGTCGCTGAAATTCCGACCAGCCACAGCCGTCCTCCAGCAAGTCTTGAATCAAGACCTCTATGCGAAAGAGCGGCGCAACCTCGACGCCGACCTCGGCGCGGAATTTATCCAGATCAATCTGCGGCAGCGGATAGCCGTCATCAACGATCAGCGTTTTGATCTTGCCCGCCTGGTGCAGCATTTGCGCATAAGCCGCATAGCCATCCGTTTTTATGGCTCGGTTGCGGGCAGTGACCACGGCGTCGACCCTTGCCTCCACGGAAAAATATACGGCCAGGCGACGCAGCATGAATCGGAAATAGAGGGTATCGCGCTTGAGCCTCTGCAACATCGACAGCGCGGCATCGTCAACTTCAATACCACCTTCTCGCAGGTAGACGGCCGAGCCACCGCCAAAGGCCAGGGCATCCACCCATTCGTCCGCGCTGAGCGCGTCCTTGCGCGTATACGGATGGCAATGCACATCGACCACGGGCAGATCACTGAAATCGAGCATCAGGGCGCCTCCAGGTACATCCGCCGCTCCCAGGGATGCACTGTCAGATCGTAGGTCTGCAACTCCATGCGTTTGACCTTGAGGAATTCTTGCCCGGCGACCGGCGCCAGGGCCGACATCAGCACGTCGTCGTTTTCCAGCGCGTCCAGGGCGACCGGCAAGCTGCGCGGCAGGAATTGGATGCCTTGCGCCGCGCTCTGCGCTTCGCCGAAATGCCCGACATCGTCATCGTTGAAAGGCGCTCCGGGATCGGCTTTCGTCTGCATGCCATCCCAGCCGGCGGCGAGCAGAGCTGTCAAGAAGAAATAGGGATTGCAGGTATTGTCGCCGGCGCGGTATTCGACGCGACAGCGTTTGTTGACATCGGGCACACGCAGCAAGACGCCGCGATTGCCCACGCCCCAGGCGATATGCGCCGGCGCCCAGGATGCCGGCTGCAAGCGCTTGTAAGAGTTGACGGTGGGCGCGCCTATTCCACAAATGCCGGGCGCGTGCGCCATCATACCGCCGATGAAACGCCGGCCGGTTTCGCTCAAGGGATTTTCCAGCCCGTCGCCCGCCAGCAGATTGCTGCCGGAGTTTTCATCCCAAAGCGCCAGGTTGGCGTGTAAACCGTTTCCGGCTAAATCAGTGAAAGGTTTTGGCATGTAGGAGGCGATCAATCCGCGCCTTAGAGCGAGCGCTCGCGCGACTTCTTTGCTGATGAGATAGCGATCGGCAGCCGCCAGCGGCGCGCCGTAGCGCACCGAAAATTCGAACTGTGAGGCGCCATATTCCTTTCCCATCTGCTCGACCTGGATGCCCATCGCTTCCAAAGTAGCGACGATTTCGTGCAGCAAATCGGCAAACTGATTCAAGCCAGCCACGGTGAACATGCCGCCAGCCCGGCTCGGCGCTACATCGCCTTCTTCAGTCTTTTTGAAAAGGCTGAATTCCGCTTCCAGCGCGGCCGTGATATCGATGCCCTGCCCGGCGAATAGTGACAGAGTCCGTTGCAGAGTCTGCCGTGGGCAGCCATCAAAGGGCTGATCGTCCTCGGTCATCATATTGCAAAGCACGATAGCTGTGTTTTCGAGATAAGGTAGTTTCCAGTAGGCATCCGGATCCGGCAGCGCCAAGAAGTCGCCGGTCTGCGCCTGCCAGATGCCATCAGCCGCCATGTGATCGTCCACGCCGAATTCCAGGTTGGCGCGCGCAAAAACGACGCCGCCTTCAACGACGCTTGCGAATCCGCTTTTTGGAATCGTCTTGGCACAAGCGCGCCCGTTGTAATCGTGGTAGGTTACCCAAAGGTTTTCGATCTTGTCGTCTTCAAGGCGATGCAACAGATCTTGTTTATCCATATTTCGCTCCACAAATCAACCTGATCAATTCCGCCAGCAGGGCCGTGCGCGGGACAATGCTGCTTTTCAGAATATACTCGTCCGGTCCGTGATCCAGACCGCCGATAGGTCCCAACCCGTCCAACACGGGTACACCAGCTTGGGCGGCGAAAGCGCTATCAGCCGCGCCGCCTGTGCTGACACCGCGCAGCTCAAAGCCGAGATCGGCGGCCGCGCGGATCGCCAGCCCCTCCAGACGCGCGACCGCTTCGGTTCGGGGCATGGGCGGCGAGGCCAGCCGATGATTCAAGCTGAATCGTATGTCGTCGACCGCCGGGCGCGCAATTACTGCCTCGATTTCGGCGACTGTGCGATCCAGCTCGCTCTGTTCATAAGCGCGGATATCGATGCTCGCGCCGGCATGGTCCGGCACCACATTGGGCATGGTACCGCCGCTGATCATGCCGATATTAATGGTGATGCCGCCCGCGGGATGCGCCAGCGCCTCCACTTGCAACAGTCGGCGCAGCAAGCCGCTGATGGCGTTGCGTCCTTTTTCCGGCTCAACGCCGGCATGCGCGCTGTGCCCCTGCGCCTCGACGCGCATCACCACATTGCCTTTGCGCGCGGTGACGATATCGCCGTTTTCGCGCGCCGCTTCCAGCGTTAGCACGGCATCGCAGCCAGCTATCGTTTCGCAGATAAGTTTGATCGACGTGCGTTCATCCACTTCTTCGTCGGCAACGCAGAGCAGCGTCAAAGTCGCGAAGTCCTTGAAGCCGATCGCATCCAGCGCTTCCACCGCGTAAATCCCGGCCAGCAAGCCGGCTTTCATATCGCAAGTGCCGGGACCCCGCAGCCGGTCGCCCGCTTGTGTCAGCGGTCGCTGCGCCGCCGTGCCACCTGGATACACCGTATCACTGTGCCCCAGCAGCAGTATTTTCGCGCTGCCTTGTCCCGGCAAGCGCGCCAGCAGGTGATCGCCGGTCTCTTGTTGCGGAATGCGCTCGATGGAGAAGCCGAGGTTCGAAAGCCGTCGCTCCAGCCAGTCATTGACACGGTTGCAGCCGTCTTTGTCGTAGGTGCCGGAATCGATCGATACCAGAAGCTCGAGGTCTGCCAGGTAATGATCAAGTTGAGAGTTCAGATAATCGAGCAGCGCCATCTATTCTGCCACGCCGCACCAGCGCAGGATGACGCCGGCGAATACCTTGGCCGTTTCGATCAAGGAATCCAGTTCAACATATTCGTTGTCGCCGTGTAAGCCTGCTCCCGCGGGACCCAGAATGATCGGCGCCATGCCGGCGCCGGCATAAAAGGCGGCATCGGTCACGGCGCGCTTGCCGGTCAGGACCGTTTCGATGCCCATTTGCTGATGTGTATCCCGCACTGCCTGGATCAGCGCATGATCGGGCGGTGTGGAAAAGGGCGGGAAATCGATATTCGACAGATGCCATTGCAGCGTCGGCGGATGATCGCGCAGCCAGGGATCGGTGCGCGCGAACGCCGCAACAAAGGCTTCGAATTCCTGGCGCACCTCGTCGAATGTTTCGGTCGGCAGGTACTTGAAATCGAAGTCGACCACGCAGACATCGGGGATCATGGCCGGGTTGGAGGTGATTTGCGGCAGGCCGTCTTGGCCCAGCCCCACCCCGCCGATCATCACGCCAGGGTTGATGGTGGTGATGCCGGGCGGCATCAGCGGATGATGGCGGTCACGAGCCCACTCGCGCTCGAATTCGCGCACCGCCTGCACGAACTTGACGCCTTTCTCGATAGCGTTGACGCCGTCGGCATTCTCGGCTTCCGGACCTTGTTGCGGGTAGATTTGGGCAAAGCGCCAACCGGCGTGCGCCGCCCGCCCGCGGATGGTCACGCGCAGCCAACTGAGCCCGCCTTCCGCAGCGTCGATCAAGCCCGAAGTCGGCTCGGCCACGATCACGCCGTCGGCGCCATAGCCGCGCTTGATCACATCGCGCGTACCCGCGAAGCCGCCCGCTTCTTCGTCGACTACAATGTGCAGCTGCAAGTCGCCATTGAGCTCGATACCGGCTTCAATAATCGCCTGTGTCGCGGAGATGAATGCCGCCACACCGGCTTTCATGTCGACAGTGCCACGGCCATAGAGCTTGCCGTCGGCGATATCGCTGCCCCAGGGGTCATATTTCCAGCCGTCCAGGTCGCCAATTGGCACGACATCAATATGCCCATTGAAGGCCAGGCTTGGTCCGCCGCCGGCGCCATTGCGCCGCGCTACCAGATTCGGTCGGCGCGCCTCCGCTTCCCAGCGCGTGACATCCAGCCCCAGCGCCTTCAGCCTGCTTTCGACAAGGTCTTGTACTTCGCTCTCCTGGCTGTTTTCCGGGTCCGCCATAAAACGAGGATTAACGCTTTTGAATGCGACCATGTCTTGAACCAGTTTGATGATGTCGTCGCGCATCACGTCCAGGCGACGGCAAACTTGCGCTTCAATTGCGTCCATAACTTGGCTTCCTATCCGCTCAGTGGCAGATTCTGCCCGGCGGCGTCTTTTCTACCCCACCCTGGGCCCCTGCCCGAGGCATCAGGGAGGGGTCGCTGGCAGGCTGAGATTGTCGTGTTAACTGCAGTTTCAGAGGTCTATACATTAGGTTTCTTTGTCCGGCAACCCTGCATACATTCGATTACAGTCATCCGCTGAGCGGCAGATTCTGCCCGGCGGCGCTGCCGCCGTCAACGTTCATGATCGAGCCAGTGATGAAATCGGCTTCATCGGATGCCAGATAGCGGACCATCGCCGAAATATCAGCTGGATACCCGATGCGGCCGCGCGGCGTCATGCCGACCAGCGCATCGATATATGCTTGATCCAAGCCCCAGTCCGGCACTTCGACAAGACCGGGCGCCACCGCGTTGACTTGAATGTTATGCTCTGCCGCTTCCAGCGCCAGCACTTGCGTGAACATCGAGATGGCAGCCTTGGACGAGCAATAGTGCGAAGCGCCGACCCGCGCGCGGATCGATGCGGTCGAGCTCATGTTGATGATTTTGCCGCCGGCCTTGACGCCGATCATGCGCCGCAACGCAGCGCGACTGAGCAAGAACATGCCCTTCATGTTGATATCCCAAACGCGGTCCCATTCCTCCTCGCTCATGTCGACGATGAGGCTGTTGGGATAGATGCCGGCGTTATTGACCAGCACATCGGGCGCGCTGAATTCGGCGCACAGCCCGTCCATCATTCGGTCAACCTGCTCGGCGCAACGCACATCGGCGACCAAGGCCAGTGTCCGACCGCCGGCTGCTGTGATCTCCGCCGCGACCGCCGACGCGCGTTCGCCATCGACATCGTTGACGCCGACATTGGCGCCCTCGGCGGCGAAATCAAGCGCGATCTGCCGGCCGATGCCGTGCCCGGCGCCGCTGACCAATACCGTTTGACTTTGAAATCGCGCCGGCAGCGTCATTCGATCCACTTCGCAGCTGGCATTTCGGTAGTGGCGCGCGGCAGCGTCGGCGCGACATCCTCTTGATGACAATAGTCGGCGATCTCGCTCAGCTTCGCCCACCAAACGCGCGGGAAGCCACGAACGTAACGGATCAAGCGTTCGAGCACGATCAAGCCAGAGGGACGTCCCGCCAGGAAGGGATGCATGGTCATATTGAAGAGCCCGCCACGCGCAAAAAGACCATCGAACTCGGCAGTGAAGACTTCCAGACCGATGGACGGTGGATTGATGCCGTTGCCAACGGCCGGCACCGATACAAAGCCAAATTGTACCCAGTCGTCATTGCGCCAGCTAACCGGCAGTTCCAGCAGATCGCCTTGGGATGTTTCCACCCAGTAGGGAATGTCGTAGCCCATCAAGCTGCTGTCGAACTTGAAGCCGTAGCGCTTGAGCAAGGCGGGTGATGACGGTTTCAGCTCCCAGGCGGGTGAGCGATAGCCGGTGGGTTTGCTGCCGGTTATCTTCTCGATGACATCAATCCCGGCACTCAGCACCTTTTCTTCCCGTTCGTCGCTTAAGCCATCGGGACGTTCGTGCATGAAGCCGTGATGACCCAGGTCGTGCCCGCGCGCTACGATCTCGCGCGCCAGATCCGCGTGCAGTTCCAGCGTGCGCGCGGGCGAAAAGAAACTGGCCTTGATCTCGTAAAGATCGAGCAGATCGAGGATATTGGGCATGCCTACGTTGGGTCCATAGCTGAACTCGGACATCAGCGCCATGCGCTTGGTGGCATTGGGCGGATCGAGCATGTAGGGAATGGTCTCGCCGTCCAGGTCGAATGTCAAGGCGGCGGCGCAAATACGGTCATTTTTCCACTTGAAATCGCCCATCGGTTTCTCCTTGCGCCGATCTATTGAAAGTTCGGCAGCACGTCTTTTGCAAACAAATTGATCTTCATTTCGAGCTCGTCCCAACTCTGATGGAAGAGCCAGATGACGGCGTATTCCAAACCAGCATCCTGATATGCCTTGAGTTCGGCAGTAACCTCGCTAGCAGTTCCGCGCGGGATGTGGCCGGGCGCGCTGTAGCCTTGAGCAGGCTCGCCCTTCGCCAGCAACTCAATATTGGTACGTACACTAGCCGTAACGGCGCGTCCATTAGTCAGCGCACGCAGTTCAGCCAAGCCGTCGCTCAGTTCCGCCGGCGTCAACCCGACGGGATGCCAACCCTGCGCGTTGGTCGCGGCACGGTCGATCGCCAGTGAGCTATTGCCACCGATCCAGACCGGCGTGTCCCGGCCCCGCGGCGGCTGTGGCGCAAAAAGCGCGTCGTCAATCGCTTTGCAATCGCCCTGAAAGGCGCCATCTCCGCTCCACAAAGCGCGCATCAGCGCCAGCCATTCATCAAAGCGCGCGCCGCGGTTTTCATAATCGGCGCCCAGATAATTGAACTCCTGCTCGAGCCAGCCGACTCCCGCGCCCAGTATCAAGCGACCGCCGGAGATGACATCAATCCCCGCCAGTTGCTTGGCCAGCAGAACCGGTTCGCGCTGCGGCATGACGATGATCGACGTGCCAAGTTGTACGCGTTGGGTGGCGGTTGCGGCGATGGTCAATGCGACCAGTGACTCGATCAAATTGCCGTAGGGATCGGGCATGCTGGCGGGCATCAGCACGTGATCTGTGGTCCAGACCGAGTCGAAGCCGAGCGCTTCCGCCAGTCGAGCGCTCGCCGCGATGGTCTGCCCGCCCGCGATCGCGCCAAAGTTGGGAAGCAATAAGCCAAACTTCATCGTTAGCTACTCCTCATTTACAGCTATTAAGGGTGCCGCGCTTACGCGGCGCCAAAGTCGTGCGGCGCTTGCCGCGTATGCCAGTCGTGCGCCTGCTCGTAGGCGTAAGCAATACGGAACAGGGTCGCCTCGTCGAAGGGACGTCCCATCAATTGATAGCCGATGGGCAAGCCGTCCCGCGTGAAGCCACAGGGAGCGCTGAGCGACGGCTGCCCGCCCAAATTTGCCGCGAAGGTGTGATGGATGTAGGAAACCATCGGCGTCTCGCCAATATCCATGTCTTTCCGCGGCTGATGCAATTCGGTCAGGAGCGCGGTCGGCAGCGGTAGCGTCGGCGAAATCAAGGCGTCGAGGTTTTCGCTGCGGAAAAGATCCTTCATGGCGCTGCGATAGCGTTCGCGGGCGCGCAAACCGGTGACGTAGTGCGTGGCGGGAATCAACTCGCCCATCTTCAAGGTGGCGCGAGTGGCGGGATCGTAGAGGTCACCCTTCTCCCGCAGTTGCTGGCGATGATAGGTACTCGCTTCCGCCATCATTACGGTGAAGAGCGTTTCCGGCGTCAGCTCAAACTCGGGCAAACTGGTCTCGATAATCTCCGCGCCCATTTCCGCCAACTCGCTAATCACCGCTTCGGTTGCCGCGCGCACGTCATCGATCACGCCGGGGTAAAGCGCGAATCCACGGTCAATGCCGATGCGCATGCCATGAACGCCCTCGTCGATGGCAGCGCTGTAATCCGGCACTTTTTGCCGCGCAGACGTCAGATCGATGGGATCGTGCCCGGCAGTCGCGTTCAACATCAAGGCGTTATCCAGGACCGTACGCGTCATCGGTCCCACATGATCCAGCGTCCAGGACAGCGGAATCACGCCATAGGCGCTGATACGGCCGTAGGTCGGCTTCAAGCCGACGATATTGTTGATCGAAGCCGGGATGCGGATCGAGCCGCCGGTGTCGGTGCCGAGGGCTCCAAATGCCGAACGAACGGTGACCGCCACGCCCGATCCCGTGCTGGAGCCACCGGGGTAGCTGTTCAATTCCCAGGGCGAACGGGTCGGCGGTTCGTTGACGCCGTAGGCGAATTCGTGCGGCATCGTCTTGCCAATCATGACGGCGCCGGCTTCGTCCAGCTTCTGCACCACCGTCGCGTCAAAATCGGGCACGAAGCCTTCCAACACTTTGGAGCCGCACTCGGTCGCGATGCCCTTGGTGTAGATGATGTCCTTAACGCCGATCGGGATGCCGTGCAAGGGACCGCGCGTCTTGCCCTCCGCGATCTCTTGATCGGCCGCCTCGGCTTGCGCCAGAGCCGCTTCTTCCGGCACCGCCGCGTAAGCGCGCACGGTCGGCTCGGTGAGCTTGATACGCTCGAGCGTGGCCTGGGTCAAGGCGACTGACGACGTGGCGCCCGTTTGCAGCGCCTCTGCCGCTTCGCTAATGGACATATCAATCAGGTCCTTTGGTTCAGTCATACCAGCCCGCATCCATTCTCAAGATCGGCGGAAAGTCTTTCAGATCGAATTTTTCCATGACAGCGATCGATGGCAGTTGATTCGAGAGCGCCGCCGCCAGCGCATCAAGATCTTCCGCCGTCACGTCCACGTCGAACAACTTGGCCAGCGTGGCGACTTGATTCGCCTCGATTTTCAGGTCGGATTTGCTTCTTCCATAACTCATCAGGACCTCCTCTTCACTTTATTGTGCCGGACTGCCAGCTTGGGTGATCAACCGGCGTAAATGCCATACTCCCAGATTTTCTCGGCCATGCGGGCGATGGTGTCTTCCAGGTTTTCCCAGATACCTCGATGCCCCGCCACCAACACGCACATGATGATGGGCGGGGCATCATGGGACTCTAAGACGCCGACATCGTTGGCGATGAAAGGATTAAAGTCGCCCGTCTTGTGCGCCACTCTCGCTTCCGGCAGGTACTTCGGCAGGCGCGAGCGAGACACTTGCATGTGCAGTATCTTGCGCATTGTGGCGCAAGATTCGGCGCTCGCGCATTGGTCCGTCCAGATCATATCCAGCAATCGACCAATGGACCGTGCCGTAGCGCGGCCAAAGGGACGACCTGTCTCAAAATGGAAGCGTTCGCGCGCCTGCTCCCACTCCGGGGACAACTCCGGATATCCGGCGTGGAACAAGTCCTCCGGGCTCAACTCGCCCAATCGCGGATCAATTGATCCCGCCAATGCCGAAAACCAATCAAAGCCGTTGCCCATGACATCAATGTCGTCGAGACCCAATTCGCGCATGGTCTGGTTGACGGCATCGGGACCGCCGACCGCGTCGAAGCAGTAGTCTGTAGCGGTATTATCGCTTTCGATAATCATGAGTGTGGCGGCGTCGCGCAGGCTGAAGACCATGCCGTCGTCCATCGCATGCAAGACGCCGCTGCCGAAGCGCTTGTAGCGCGTCTCCAAAATCAGCTTATGATCCAGATTCAAGCGATCTGTATCATAGAGACGAAAAAGCGTCACCAAGAGTGGAATCTTGATGACGCTCATTGTGTCCATCATGTCATCGGCATTCACAGCGATTGTTTCACCGGAGCCGGTATATTTCACGTAAAGCGCCCAATCGGCGCGGACGCCAAGCATCAGGCGCTGCAGGCCCCGTTCCAGTTCGCTATGCATGGCGCGCCCTTCCTTACCGGCGAACCACGCCGCCGGCCAAACCCAATGTCACACCGATCATGTAAGACGCTTCGTCGGATGCCAGGAAGGCGACCAAGGCGCCCATTTCTTCGGGAGTGCCGTGGCGCCCCAGGGGCACCAGATCCCAAACGCGCTGACGTTCTTCTTCAAAGCTGATGCCGGCATGGGCCGCGCGCTGCCGCAGACCCTCCCATTGCATCTCGGTCGCCATATAACCGGGCGCAATCGTATTTACGCGCACGTTATGCGGCGCCATTTCCAGCGCGAATGCCAAAGTCAAGGCGATGACTCCGGCTTTGCTGCCGGAGTAGGCTGCGACACGCGGATAGGGTTCCTGACCAAAAATGGAACTAACGGTGACGATGTTGCCGCTGCCTTGTTCGCGCATGACGCGGCCGGCGTATTTGCAGGTTAAGAAAACGCCGCGGTAATTGACGTTGACTACCTTCTCGAAATCCGCGATGTCCAGATCAACCAGATCGACTTCGACACCGCCGGTGCCCGCATTAGCAACAGCCAGGTCAATACCGCCGAAGCGCTGCACAGCCAGATCGACGACCGCTTCGGTAACTTCGGCGCTGCTGACATCGTGCTCGACAGCGACAAGGCGTCCGCTGGCAATACCAAGTTCATTGATAATCGTTTCAGCGGTCTCTTGAATTGATGGGCTGACATCGGTCATCAGCACCGACCAGCCGTCTTTTGCCAAACGACGGACAATGCCCTCGCCCAATCCACGGGCGGCGCCAGTGATGAAGGCTCGTTTTGATTTCGCTCCGTCCGCGGACATAGGCCGAATCCCTCGCTCGATTAAGACATTTGGGACTGCTGCTCGGCCGCGGCTTGTTTCTGCTTACGGCTACGGGCGCTGAATTGATTGATCAGCCCCCAGACGCCTTGCGGGAGAAAACGCATGGTCAGCACGATGATTACAGCCACAAACATGAATCGCACCGGACCGCGCGAAATGCCAAAGACATCCGACATCCAGGCGCTTGATGCCATCAACTCGGAGACGAAGGTCATGACCACGCCCATCAGCACCGAACCGTAAATGCTCGCCACGCCACCCACCAGCACCATGCTCAAGAGCAAGGTCGCCAGCGAAAAACCAAATATATCCGGCGAGGCGACAATCAGAAAATGAGCGTAGAAACCACCGGCCAAGCCAGGAAAAATCGAGCTGGCCAAGAAAGCCAGCAGACGCTGTCGCGCCAGCGGAATGCCACGAGCCACGGCGTATTCTTCGAAGTCGCGCAGTGCGATCAAACTCAAGCCGAAATCGGAGGTGACCAGCCGGCGCAGGAAAATGGTCGAGCAGAGCAGCAACAGTCCGACCAGATAAAAGTGGGCGAATTTGCTCTCACGGAAGTTAAAATCGCCGATGCTCAGTTGCGGCACACCGACAAGCCCACTCTGTCCGCCCGTGATGAGCGGCTGACTGAGCAAGAGCAGCAGCACCAGCTGACTGCAAGCGAAGGTCAAGAGCGCCACATAGATGCCGCGCAAGCGTATCGCCGGGATGGAGACCAGCACACTGAGGAGAGCTGCGCTGATGGCGCCGGCAGGGATGCCCAGCCAGGGCGAAATGCCCAGCTTGACAGCGAGAATGCCGCTTGTATAGCCGCCAATGCCGAAGAAAGCCAAATGAGCGAAATTGAAGACGCCGGCGTAACCGAGGGTCAAATCCCAGTTGGAGGCGACGATGGCGTATAACATGCCAAGGATCGCCAAGTGGATCAGCAGCTTGTTTTCGACGACCAGTGGAACCGCCAGGAAGATGAGGACGCCAACAATAGAGAGCAGTGCCCGGTTTTTCTGAATCCGATCGGTCAGGCTCATGATTCTTCACCGCCCATTAGGCCGCGCGGACGGAATATGAGAACGAGAATAAGCGTGGCGAACAGCACAACCGGCGCCCAATAGAGTGAGAAGTACCAAGCGCTCGTCTGTTCGATCAAGCCGATGATATAAGAGCCAATGACGGTGCCGGGCAGGCTGCCCAATCCGCCAAAGACCACCACCACAAAGGCGCGCAGCAATGGTTCCGAGCCCATGGTGGGCAAGATGAAGAATAGGCCGCCCAACATGACGCCAGCCAAGCCCGCCAGCATGGAACTGACAACAAAGGTCAGCGGATAAATTATATTGACATTGATACCCACCAGGCGCGCGAAGTCATCGTTTTGGGCAACGGCGCGGATTGCCAACCCCAGCTTCGACCGTTTGAGGAACATATTGAGCAGCAGCAGCGCTGCCGGTGTCAATATGATGATCAAGACTTCTTGTAAGCCGATGGCGGTATCGAGGATTATCAGCGGCGGTCCTTTCCAGATGCGCTCCAGTTGTTTGTAACGCGGACCAAAGATGACCTGTACGCCATTTTGCAGGAAGCTGGCGCCGGCGATGGTGGTGATGATGACGACCAGATCCGCGCCCGGCTTGCCGACGAATGGTTTAACCAGCAGCACATAAATGATATATCCCGTCAGACCGCATAAGAGGATGGCGACCGGCAGACCAAGCACCAAGCCGAATCCGCCTTTAATGGACAAGATCCACTCGCCCAGCGGCAGCAGCAACCCGCCTAGCGCGCCCGAGCTTTCACTTTGTTCCACGATGGATTTGCCCAGCGGCTGCAAGACTTTTGCCAGCCCGCCGCGGTTGGAGAAGTACCAGGCGCCGTAAGCGCCGACCATCACCAGGGCGCCATGGGCAAAGTTGAACATGCGCACTGTGCCCCAGACCAACGACAATCCGCTGGCCATCAAGGCGTAGAGCGAGCCGGATACCAAGCCGCTCGCGATAATCGCAACGATCGCTTCCAATGACATCAGCTAACCTTTCCGAAATACATCTCGAGGATTTCGGCTTGATCGACCTGCGAGACATCCGCCGTCTCCAGCGAAACGCTACCCTTTTCGATGAGGTACAAGCGATCGCAAATGCCGAGCAAAAGTTCGACATCCTGGTCGACGATGATCATGGTGACGCCACTGTTGGCAATCTCTTTGATGGCGCGCGAGAGTTCTTCTTTGATCAAGGGCGCCAAGCCCACACTCGGTTCGTCGAGAAGCAGCAGCTCGGGCATGCCCATTAAGCCAACGCCGATGGAAAGCATCTGGCGTTCGCCGCCACTCAGGGTCTGCGCGCGTTGACCGAGCCGTTCTTTAAGGCGCGGGAAGAGCGTAAAGACTTTCTCGAAATTGCTCGCCTTGCCCTTATCCGTGCGAGCAACATAGGCGCCCAGCGTCAGGATTTCTTGCACGGTCATGCGCGGAAAAAGCTGATTGCCTTGCGGCACGTGGATCAAGCCGCGCTCTACGATTTTGCGCGCATCGAGGTTGGTGATGTCTTCGCCACGAAAGGTTACCTTGCCGGATTGCGCCGGTATCAAGCCGGAAATGGTGCGCAGCAATGTCGTTTTGCCGTGCCCGTTGGGACCAAACAAGCCAACATGCTCGCCCTCATCGACATGTAGCGATAGTAAACGCACGACTTCGATTTTGCCGTAGCCGGAAACCAGATTCTCAACCTGAAATAGCATGGAAAGCGTCCTTTCCGCGCTCGCCAAGGTAGGCTTCAATGACGACATCATTGCGCGCCAGTTCTTCCGGCGATCCTTCCGCCAGCCGCTCTCCAAAATCCATCACCATCACGCGGTTGGAAACACCGAAGAGCAGCGGCAAAACGTGCTCGATGATGATGATAGTCATTTCACCGTGGCTGAGGCGCCTGATCAGTTTTTCCAGTTCGCTCAATTCCGCCACATTCAAGCCCCCGGCTGGTTCATCGAGCATGAGCAAGCTCGGTTTGCTGACGATAGCCGAAGCGATCATCAGCCGCTTCTTGGCGTAAAGCGACAGCTCGCCGGCCAATCGGTCGCGATCCGCGCTCAAGTCGAGCGCTTCCAGGGATGATTGGACCGCGGCTTCATAGTCTTCCGGCCGAAGTTCCGTGCCGAAGACGGCGCCGATGCGCACATTTTCCTGCACGGTGAGCGTGTCGAAGGCGGTCTCCTTTTGGAAGGTACGGGCGATGCCGCGTTCATAAATCTTATGCGGCGAAAGGTCGGATATGTCTTCGCCACGAAAGTAAACGGCGCCAGCATCGGCGGTATAGGGAATGCCGGTGATCAGATTGAAAAGTGTCGTTTTACCGGCGCCATTAGGTCCGGCGATACCGTAAATCTCGCCAGCCTCGACCTCGAAACTGACATTGTCAACGGCGACCAGTTCGCCGAACTTTTTTGTTGCTTTACTCACGGACAGGAGCGTCGCCATGAGAACTCCCGAATCTCCCTCGCGCAGATGATACCGCAACGGCAAATATCATCCAACAAGGGCTGCTATGGGCAGACCTTGTTGGATGAGTTTCAACTAGACAATGCAACTGTCAAGGAGCAGTTGCAGGTCGCGTCGTGTCTTGGCTACCCCATGTCCATCCAGGGCGGGATCTGGAATTCGCCAGTGGCGAAACGGTTCGGCTCAATCTGGATGCGCTCGCCTTCCCAAAGCTGGTAGAACTGGACCGGATAAAATTCCGGACCTTGAATGGCCAGATGCGTCTCCTGGTCGAAGGTCAGGAAGCCGGCTAGCGTTTCCATTTCCAGCCCGCCGATGCACTGGCCGATAGCGATACGATCGGCTGGATCGCCGACTTCTTCCAGGCAAGTCGCATAAATCATGACCTCATCGTAAGCGATGACGGCGTAGTAACCGCCGCGATGCCCATGGATTTCTTCGTAGCGGTCACGAATCTCGTTCACTTCCGGCTTGGAATCAATGGCGGCGCCCAGGTTGTTGTAGATCAAACCGGTGGAATTGTCGCCGGTTAGATCCAGGAATTCTTGCACGGAGGGTCCATATTGCAAGAAGAGTAGCGAATTGGGCGGATTCTCGATGAACTGGTTCATAAAGGCCGCGTTGTTGGGCGCTGCGGAATCGGTGACGACAACGATATCCGGCTCATTTTCGCGGATCTTCGCCAGCAGACCACGCCAATCCGTGACCGTGGCGACGGGCACGGTTTCGTATCCAATGATCGTCCAACCCAGACTCTCGAAACGAGCGCGCATGCCTGTCGCGATAGTGCTGCCGTAGGGATCATCCGAAGAGATGATGAAGACTTCGCGATCGCGCAGAGTCAGCAAGCCGGCCTCGTCATAAGCTTCCAGCAATTCCGGCAGCGCAGTCTCATAGGCATCATAAGATGGCACACGGGACCAGACCGTTCCGTAGCGTTCTGGATCAGGGGAGATGATATCGCGGGTTTGCGCGGCACCTCCCGAGATCAGATAAGGCATATCGATCTCCGCCATCAGATCGATCTCGAAGTTCGATTGGCTGGCGTAAGACGTCATGATGAAGTTCAAGTCTTCGGTATTGCTCAACTGGTTGAAGGCAGTGGTCACGGCGTCGGCACGTTGACCAACCGTATCGGCGATGACTAGCTCGAGCGTATAACCGGCGACACCGCCCGCTTCGTTGAGGTCGTCAACGGCGATCTGCGCCGCCTGAACAACATCCTGCGCATCAGCGCCATATGCGCCGGTCAAGGGCACCATAATACCGATTTTGGCGACCGGCATATCCTGCGCCCCCACGAGCATTCCCCCGGTAAGGGAGAACAACAACAAAAGAACGACAAGTACACTACGGATCCGTAAAGACATGCTTTTCCTCGCTTCCTTATCTTGAAGGATCTAACAATTCAACAAACGCATCATACTCGATTTGGCGCCGGTGTTGAGGTGACCGATAGAAAGGGCTTGTCGCAAAGCCGCGAAAGCTGCCAAAAGCACACTTTCACGGGATCAGGTGAGAAGTCATTGCAGAATCTTATAAACGGTCACTAACAAAGGCGACAGATCATTTCGAAACGTTGAGCGGAGTATAACGAGTCGGGATTTGCTTGTCAAATGTAAACAATATACGAAATTGAAATAGTTCCGGATGATGCGTCCGCGCCTAGCGCCAGATTGTTCTATAGCTGCCGCTCGGCGGTCGAAGAATGCTCATCTGCGTCCACGCAAAACAAAATGCCTCTTGCTCTAGAGAGCGGCGAAGGCAACAGGAGAAGAGGACGTAGAGACAAGCCTGGTTTGCAGATTTCGCAGATCGTCTGCGCACTGCACGACCCATCCATGAATATTTGTCAATTAACCGCATAGCATATATATTCTCTTTGAAGCTAATCAATTCAGTGTTTATTAGTGGCCACACTGAAATGGAGCCCGTCAGTGAAAACCAGAGTGATTGCAACCGCGATAGCCATTTTCGTTCTGTGCAGCGTCGCATCCGCACAGAGCTACGTCATTCGCGTGACCTACAATACCAATTTGAGGGATACAAATAGTCTGACGGGCGGGATCGTTGTCACCGTGTCAGCAGGCACAACCCTACAGGTTGTCGGCAGCTTGGGCCGATGGCTAAGGATCGCCCGGAACGGCAACGAAGTGTGGATGGCCGATTGGGTCAGCTACAGCCGCGTTGAAAGCAGCGATCCGGCGCCATCGCAGGTTACGCAATCTGAAGTTGACAACTGCTGTTTCGTTGATCGTCAATGCACAAGCGACGCGGAATGGACCGACGGGTATTATGCCTACCAGAATAACCAATGCAATGCGCCGCCACCATCTCAAGGCCAAACTTCGCCGCAGCCCGCGACTACCGTTTCATCTCAAATCAACAATTGCTGCTTCGTCAACCGGCAGTGCAATAGCGACGCCGAATGGACAGATGGTTATTATGCCTTTCAGAACAATCAATGCGCAGCCCCTCCTCAAAAGTCATCGCTTCCCGCTGGTATGGATGAATCTCAGATTGACAACTGCTGTTGGGTGAACCGGCTATGCAATACGGATTTGGATTGGCAGCGTGGCCATGCAGCCTACAAATATTATCAATGCAGTACCGATATCCCGATTGCAATAGAGGGATCGCCCAAATTTGTTCGCGAGGTCATTGATGCCTTTAACCTGTTGAAGGAAAAAGTGCCGCGCCTATATGCCTACGGGATCAGCGGATTGAGCAAAATCAGAGAAGTTCCGGCGGGGAGCGTCATAGGTGTATATGTTGAATCGCGGACATTTGAATACGCCATTGATCTTGTGAAGATCGACGAAGGGTCCATAATCTTTTTGGCCGGCTCGATCCTTCACGAAGCATGCCATGTTCATCGGTGGGAGGCTGGACTCCGTGAAGTCGCCTGGAAAGAAGAACGGGCATGTGTAGAAAAGGACCTTGAGGGAGTTCTAGTTCTTGATCCGGAAGATCGTTACGGGAATGCCGCCTGGTATCGCGACCTGATCGCCAATCTCCACAAACCGGAGTACTGGTGGTGGGCGGACGATGATTAACGCCGCCCCGCGATTGACGCTCCGATTGATTGCAATTTCCGATGACGCAAGCGTGGCGGTTCGCTAAAACTGCGCCCGCAAGTATTCGCATTTCATATCTCGCGTTTGTTAAACTGGAGATCGTTCGCGAGAAACTACAGGTGTTTTTGGGAGGCTTCTGATGGGCAATCTGTTGTTGAGCAATGCGGGTGTATTGGATGTTCGTGGCGGAAAACTGTTAGTCAGTCGGCACGTGTTGATCGATGACGGCAGGATCGTCTCGGTCTCGGATACCGCGCCTGTGACGGAGGCCGAGACGATTGACGTCGGCGGGCGGGTGGTGATGCCCGGCTTGTGCGACTCGCACGTGCATGTGACCGCTGCCACCGCGAACCTCTCCGCGATGAGGCATTGGTCGCCCACTTATGTCACGGCTCATGCCGCGAAAATCCTGGAAGGGATGCTGATGCGAGGCTTCACGACTGTTCGCGACGGCGGTGGCGCCGATTGGGGACTGGCCAAGGCGGTCGACGAGGGCTTGATATCGGGACCACGGATTTTCTTCTGCGGTCACGCCTTGTCACAGACCGGTGGCCACGGCGATATGCGCAGCTCCGGCGACGACGGTATCGGTTACGGCTGGTTGACCCCGGGCTTGGGTTGGGTCTGCGACGGCGTCAGCGAATTGCGCCGCGCCTGCCGCGAAGAAGTCCGCCGCGGCGCTCACCACATCAAACTGATGGTTTCGGGCGGCGTCGCCTCCCCTACCGACCGCATCGACAGCACGCAATTCTCTGAAGAGGAAATTCGCGCGGCGGTGGAGGAAGCGGAAGCGGCCAAGCTCTACGTCATGGTTCACGCCTATACCGCCCGCGCCATCAATCGCGCCTTGCGCTGTGGCGCGCGCACGGTGGAACACGGCAACCTTCTCGACGAAGACAGTGTTGATCTCTTCCTGGAAAACGATGCTTTTCTGGTACCGACCCTCTCGATCTATCAGGGGCTGGCGGACGAAGGCATTGAAGCCGGCTTGCCAGAAGAACTCTACATAAAGGTCTTTGATGTGCTGGACGCGGGCAAACGCGCGCTCGATATGGCCTATAGCGGCGGCGTGAAGATGGCTTATGGCACCGACTTGCTGGGACAGATGCACCGCCGTCAATTGGATGAATTCGCTATCCGCGGCGAGATAATCCCGGCGATTGATGTGCTGCGAGCGGCAACCTGCAATGGCGCGGATCTGCTCTGCCGTACGGGTGAATTGGGCGAAGTCATCGCCGGCGCGCATGCCGATTTGCTGGTGATGGACGGCGATCCGCTGGCGGACCTCAGCGTGATGACCGAGCCGGAGACGAACCTGCGCATCATCATGAAGGACGGCGTGATTTACAAGAATACTTTGTCATAAGGGAAGACCTTTCGCAATGGTTCTGGTCTGATGCGGTGAATAACCCAAATTCGTTTCTTTTGTGACGGTAGGGGCGTCCGGTTGGGTCGCGCCCCTATTCGTCTATTCTGGTGTTGGTAAGGGGCGTCCGGGTGGGCCGCCCATATTCGTTTCTTTTGTGACGGTAGGGGCGATCCGGTGGATCGCCCTTGTTCGTCTATTTTGGAGTTGGCAGGGGCGACCGGGTGGATCGCCCTTGTTCGTCTATTTTGGAGTTGGAAGGGGCGTCCGGTTGGGTCGCGCCCCTATTCGTCTATTTTGGAGTTGGTAGGGGCGATCCGGTGGATCGCCCGCAAATGCATGCTGGCCGGGCGACATCGCCGAATCCGAAAGCCGGGTCGCGCCCTTGATGGCGTAAAGCGAGGCATTATCCAAAGCGAAAACCAAGCGCAGGGACTCGCCAGTCCGGCCAGTCGGTCGAAAGCCCTTCCAGCGCACCTCGCACGACAATCCGCCGCTCTCCAGTGGCAGGGATTCTTCGAGCGCGTAGCCGGTCAGGCTGCAGCCGGCGCCGTCGAGCAATGCGGCGCGGACGCTGCCGCCGGTTGCGATTTCCACGTTGATTGTGATCATGTCGTCGTCCAGCCGCAGTGGCGCCGTGGTCAAGAGCGCCTTTTTCCGCTTGTCGCGCGGGACAAAGCCGGCAAAGCGGTCGATGTCCAGTGTTGCCAGGTTGAGCGAACTTTCGCGCCAGTTGTTGTGTTGTCCGTTGCTGCCGCCGTAATAGATCAATACTTTTTCGCCCTGCACAATGGGAGCGGCGGCGTATATGCAGCCGCAATCGGTTTCACCGTCGGGATAGCTGCCATCTCCGCGCGGAATCAGCGACTGACCGGGACAAATCCGCTGCCAAGTGACCGAATCGGCGCTCCAGGCCAGCTCGGTATCAACGGTATCCCAATTGTTTGCTTCTTCGTCACCCTTGTGGAATGTCGCCGGCAGACCGATATAGCCGCCCCCATATTCGACTATCGGCATGGAATAGATTTGATCGTGCGCGTCGGCGCCGCGCATGACCTCGACTGGATCGGACCAATGCAGGAAGTCATCGCTCTCGCTGCGTAGCACGGTGCGGACGCCATGGTAGGGTCCGTCCGACCAGCCCCGTGTAATACCGACGTACTTTTCCAATTCCGGCGACCAAATGGCGTTGTTGTGGGTATCGCCGACAGCATCGTATTCAGGCCAGAGCACGGGCTGCGACCAGCGCAGACCATCGGCGGAAAAGCAGGTCGCCATGCGCCGCGCCCGTGGATTGCGATGCAAGAACTTGTATCGACGGGCGGGATCGGATTCGTGAGCGTCTTTGTACACGCCACCAGCGTGGATGCCGTGTGTGGCTCGGCGCATCACGATATTGTTGGCGCGCGATCCACCAAATTCGATCAAACCCAGCGCCGGTTTTTCCCAATGGATGCCGTCGCTTGAAGTGGCGTAGAGTAGACCTTCTTCACGTTCGCCACCGATGTAGCGCGTTTGGGGACGCAGCGCCAAGGGCGTCTTGACCGATGCTTCATCGAGAATGAAAGATTTGTACCAACACTTGAAAACGCCTTCATGCTCTTCATAGATGACACTGGGATAAACATTGTCGAAACGCGCTTCCCAGCGCTTAGGCGGATCTGCGAAGAATTCCTCAACAAAGAGCGGATTGCGGTCGCTCTTCACGACTGTGCCCAATCGCAGTTCGGCATTCTCGACAGACGAGAAATTGCGCGAATCCAATGCCAGAAATGGTGAATTCGAAGCGGGCATTCTGTTCTTTTCCTTCGCTGCTTTAAGCCAAGCCAGATCAAAGCGGGCCAGCGTCAATGTTTCATAGGCTTCACGTGTGCGGAACTCGCGAATCGAGCCATCTGCGGCATTCGCTGTAACTCAGGCGAATCATCAGGCTGTCGCGTACGCTGCTACAAGGGTTGGCGAATATGAGGCGGTTGCGGAAGTAGCCACCGTTACCTGCTGTTAAGAGGTGCTGTTCTTCGAACATGGGCCAATCTGGGTCCGCCGTGCGATCGCTAAATTGCGGAGCTTGGGCGACCCACCGGGTCGCCCCTACAAGGCTTGTCCGATAATTAGCGGCTTCACACCTGCTTGCGGATTTCGCGAACTCGAAAACTCAGCAATAGAAGTTAGTATGACTGCAAAACCACCAAATCGGAAGGAGCGACACTCCCCTTCCCTGATGCTTCGGGGAAGGGGCCGGGGGATGGGGTAGAATATCTGCGGTTGCGCCACAATATCGGACAAGCCCTACACCTCTGTTATTTTGATGCAAGTGGCGTTTGCCGGCACCACGGACAAACTTTGGACAAAGACAACATATCCACTATGGTCCAGCTTTCCATGCCAGCGTAATTCCACTCCCTGGACATCGGGCTGGGCAGGTTGCCCAGCCGACGGATCAAAGCCTAACGACCTTTTCTGCCAGCGCCGCAAATCGATCAACCATATCGTCCAGGGCGAAACTGTCCACGCCGTTTATGTAGCTACGGACTTTGTTATTGAAATTCTTGTACCAATGCTTGGGAATGGCGCCTTTGCCATATGCAGCGCCGAAGATGCTGCCGGCGGTCGCGGCGGTACAGTCATTGTCAAGGCCCATCGCCACCGTCTCGCCGATCACTTTTGTGTAGTCATCGCCGCCGAGCATCAGCCCCCAAATGGTCAGCACAGCGTTGTTGATGGTGTGTATTCTGTGCATGCCGGCGTAACGGTCGTCGACAGCCGCGCGCGCCCCGCGGAAATCTTTGATGTCGTCAGCTTTGTCCAGCGCCCAGCGAACTTCGCGCGCCAGCATGCAGTTAGCCGGTATCTCCCCCAAGCCGGCTTCCAGCGCTTGCACCGGATCGCCCAGGGCGAAGGCGGCCGAGATAACAGCGGAAAAGTACATGGCGCCATAGATGCCATTGCGCCGATGGCTGATGGTGGCATCACGCCAGGCAAATTCCGCCGCCTTTTCGGGATAACCGGGGGCTGCATAACCCCAGGGATCGGAGCGAATATCGGCGCCAATCCAATGCACAAAGGGATTGTCCACTTCGCCCGCGTCCATAGGAGACTCGCCCGCTTGCAAATTCCTGAGCGCAACCCCTTCCGCAGTCGCGGCGTGCGGCAAGTACTTCACCCAGGCTTCACCCACATCGGCCACGCTGAAGTCGGGCCCATAATCTTCCAGGATGAGCAGACCCAGCTGCGTGTAGATGATGTCGTCATCGGTGGGTACGCCGTTCATTTTTGTCTGTGTGAAGTGCTCGCGCGGGCTTGTCAGATACTTAAGATCATGTGGGCGCTCCGCCGCGCTCCAATAATCATCGGGCGGGAATGCGTCGCCTAGATAGGCCGCCCAGCGCTCCATCTTTTCGACTTCCCAGCACTCGACGATCGAACCCAGCACACAACCGGCGAATCTACCCAGAATCGCCCCGTCCAGTTGATCGCGGAAGGTCTCCGCCGGCAGCTCCGTCCAATAGCGGCGCGCGCCATCCGGACGCAGCGCGCGGATCCCGCCCAGGTCATTCGGTTCTGCGTCCCGCAAAGCGGGGTCGTCCGGCAAGGCACGCAACTCCGCCAGCTTCTCCACGATCATGGATTTTATTTCGGCCACTTTCTCCGCCACGCCGTCGGCGCCGGTTTCGGTCTTGAGCTGTGCCCACAGGTTGATCGTCCTGTCCAGGCCTTCCACCAACTCGGGGTAATCATATTTCGACATGCGCTACTCCTGTCTCGAGCCTGACTGCCGGTTGACAACAATCCGCATCCTGATTCCGCCAATGTGTCAGCAGCACCAGGAAGCGGCGATATTCGATATCAACTTCGTCTTTAGTCCTCGCCCAGGACTTTTTCCGCCTGCGCAACAAAGCGATCCAAGACATCGTCAATGGCAAAGGTCGACTGGTGATACAAAAAGGTATGCACCTTGTTGTTGAAATTCTTGTACCAATGCTTGGGAATGGCGCTTTTGCCATAGACGGCGCCGAAAATGCTGCCGGCGGTGGCGGCCGTGCAGTCGTTATCCTTCCCCATCGCGACCGTCTCGCCGATGACTTTGCTGTAATCGTCGCCGCCGACGGTCAAGCCCCAGACGGTCAATACGGTATTGTTGATCGCATGCGCCCCGCCCATGCGCGGGTAACGCTCCTCGACCAGCGCAGCCGCATCTCGATAATTCGCGACCGATGGCGCCTTGTCCAACGCCCAGCGGATTTCGCGCGCCAGCAGACAGTCTGCCGGTATCTCTTCCAGCCCAATCCGCAGCGCGTCGACCGGATCCGAGACCGTGAAAGCGGCCGAAATCGCCGCCGAGAAATACATGGCGGCGTAGATACCGTTGCGTCGATGGGTCACGTAGGCATCACGATAGGCGAATTCCGCAGCTTTCTCCGGATAGCCCGGCGCGGCATAAGCCCAGGGATCGGAGCGGATATCGGCGCCGATCCAATTGAGGAAGGGATTGTCGACTTCGGCCGAAAGGTCCGCGGGCACGCCCACCCGCAAATTGTCCAGCGCGATGCCTTCGGCAGTAAAGGCAAAGGGCAAGTATTTCACCCAAGCATCGCCCAAGTCGGCGCTGCTGAAATCGGGTCCGTATTCTTCCAGGATCATGAGACCGAGCAGCGTGTAGTTGAGGTCGTCATCGGTGGGCACGCCGTCCATCTTGGACGGTGTGAAATCTTCGCGCAGGCTCGTTTCATATTTGGTTTGGTGAGGCTGCTCGGCCTGACTCCAGTAATCCACCAGCGGATATTCGTCGCCGAGATATTCCGCCCAGCGCTCCATCCGCTGCACGTCCCAGCCTTCGACAATCGAACCGAGCGTACAGCCGGCGCAGCGCCCCAACCAGGATCCTTCCAGGCGATCACGGAAATCGGCCGGCAAACTCGACCAGACCCGGCGACTGCCGGATGGCCGCAATTTGAGGATCGACGGCAGGTCATCCGGTTCCGCCTTGGCCAATTCGGCGTCGATGGGCAAGGCGTCCAATTCTGCCACTTTCTGCTTGATCAACGCCTCGATCTCAGCCACTTTCTCCGCGACTCCGGTTGAACCAAACTCGACCTTTTGCTGCGCGTAGGCGTTGATCTTTCGTTCCCAATTCCCCACGGATTCCGGATATTCAAATAGCTGCATGATCTTCTCCTGTCACTAGATTGATGGTTCATTAACAGTATCTGCATCTTCAATCTGTCAATATATCAAAAGCGCCAATCGACCGCCGCAACGCGTTGGCTAAGCACCTGCCAGGACTCTTTCCGCCTGCGCGGCAAAGCGGTCGATGGTGTCGTCAATGACAAAGGGCGACTGGCTATTCAAGTACGAATGCACCTTGTTGTTGAAGTTCTTGGTCCAATGGCCGGGTATCGCGCTCGCGCCATAGACTGCGCCGAAGATACTGCCGGCGGTGGCGGCGGTGCAGTCGTTGTCTTGGCCCATGGCGACCGTCTCGCCGATGACCTTGGTGCAGTCGTCGCCGCCGACAGCCAAGCCCCAAATCGTCAGGGCGTTATTTTGGAAGGAATGCGACTTCCACAAACCGGGGTAGCGCTCGGCAACCAGCGCGGCGGCGTCCTTGTAATTCGAGACGGATGGCGCTAGCTCCAGCGCCCAGCGGATTTCGCGCGCGGTAATGCTGTCGGCGGGTATCTCCTCCAGCCCAATCCGCAGCGCCTCCATCGGGTCATCCACAGCGAAAGCGGCCGCGATCGCCGCCGAGAAATACATGGCGGCGTAGACGCCGTTGCGGCGGTGGCTGATGAAGGCGTCATGATATGCCATTTCGGCTGCCTTTTCCGGGTAGCCGGGCGCAGCGTAGCCCCACGGGTCCGAGCGGATATCGGCGCCGATCCAATTCAGGCAGGGATTGGCGAGGGCGCCCGCTTGCATCGCCGGCACGCCCGCGCGCAGATTATCCAGCGCGATGCCCTCGGCAGTGAAGGCGAAGGGCAGGTACTTGACCCAAGCCGCGCCCACGTCTTCGACGGTGAAATCGGGTCCGTATTCCTCAAGGATTAACAAGCCGAGCATAGTGTAATTGAGATCGTCATCAGAGGGCACGCCATCCATCTTCGAGGGCGTGTAATCGTGGCGGACGCTGACCTTCAGTCTGGGCTCATGGGGCTGTTCCGCTTGGCTCCAGTAATCAACCAGCGGATATTGGTCGCCGAGGTAGGCCGCCCAGCGCTCCATCCGCTCCACTTTCCAGCCTTCGACGATGGAGCCGAGCGTGCAACCGGCGCAGCGAGCCAGCCAAGCCCCTTCCAAGCGATCGCGGAAGTCGTCGGGTAGCGACGACCACATGCGGCGACTGCCTGGCGGGCGCAAGGCGAGGATGGACGTCAGATCGTCGGGTTCCGCCTTTTCCAGCTCTGGGTCGTTGGGCAGCGCATCCAGTTCGGCCACTTTCTGCTTAAGCAGGGCTTCGATTTCGGCGACCTTTTCCGCCACGCCCGGCGCGCCGAATTCGACCTTCTGCCTGGCGTAGCGGTTGATCGTCCGCTCCCAATCTTCCAGGCCGTCGACATAATCAAACAGCTTCACGGCTCTCTCCTATTTCACTTCATTCAAATAAATGACATATAGTCGGACATCTTCGGGACGAACACCGGTGAAATCGACGCGCGGGCGGGTCTTACCTGTCGACGATGATAGCGTGTCTTTGTCACCCCAGGTTACCGCTTGCTTCAAGCCACTCTCGGTCGGCGGATTGCAATCAGCGTGAGTATAACCCGGCAACGGTTTCAAGCGTTCGTCGAGGATTTCGACACTGACGCAACTATACTCGTTCAGGCGGTCGAAATTCAAATACAGTCGCGCGACCTTGCCTTCGAGGTCAATCGGCGCAGAGATGATTTGTTGATCGCCCGCGCCAGCGGTCTCGTCGCGTCCCTGCCCCAGGTACCACATCCACAGTTCATCGCCTATGCGGATGACCGTGCCATAATAGGCAACGTGTTCGCTGTCAGGTGCGCCCTCCGGTCCGGTGGGCAGGACAATACGGGTTTTGCCGCAGGTGGCGCGATGACTATTGAGCTGGAGTTCGACGCCGCGTTGCAAGGGAATGGCAAAATCATCAAAGGAAAACAGCACGATCTCGTCGAGGCTGCGACCGGATACGCTGCTACGGGTCTTCATCGAAATGAATTCCTGATGCGGAAGTAAATTTCGGTGACGATAACATTTCAATAGCGAAGCGTCAAAAATCTTGCCAGGCATCTATGGCCATACTTGCGCTAGCCAATGTCGAAGAGTGCACTCGCGTTTTGCCAGAGAAGCTTGTTCATGTCGCTCGCCGGAATCTTTAGCGCCTTAACGATATCGAGGATAGCATCGATGCTGACCCAGGGATGATCGCTGCCGAAGAGCAGCCGATCGGCGCCGGCAAAGTCGTACGCGTACTGGATCGCCAGCGGATCAGGCGAAACCAGATCGAGGTAAACGCGTTTGTAGGTTTCGCGCGGCGATTGCGTGATGTGATCGCGTCCACGCCGCTTGACCTCGGTCTGCTCGACAACGCGGCCCATCAGATAGGGCAATATCCCACCGACATGAGGGTGCACGACTTGCAAAGTCGGGTGCCGTTCCATGACGCCGCCAAGGATCAGCCGCAGCATGGCGAAGGACGTATCGACCATGAAACCCATCATGGGGATCATGCTGTGATCGGTGATGGCGTCGCCCCAAACCGGCACGGTCGGGTGCAGGATCAGCGGGACGCCGCGGGTAGCCACATGAGCGTAGAAGTCTTCAAATTGCGGCGCGTCGAGAGGCGCGCCGTTGACATGAGAGGGCAAGAAAACGCCGCGCAGATCCAGTTCGTCGGTGGCGCGGTCCAATTCGGCAATCGCCGCCGACACATCGTTAAGAGGCAAGCTGGCGATACCGACAAATCGCTCGGGATGCTGGGCGCAAAGCTCGGCCACAGCTTCATTGCAGATACGCGCGCCTTCTCCCGCCAGATCGGGATCGAGCATATCCGGCGTTGGGATATTGACGCTGATCACGCTCATATCGACGCCGGACGCATCCATATCGCGCAATTTGCCTTCGGCGCTGTAGCTATCGAGATCGAGGCGAAAGCGCTGCGCATTGCCGTAATTGATAAGGTAGATACCATCGTCGACTCGCGTTGTGCGCAAGGTATTGGTATTGCGCGTGAGCAATTCGGCATAGGCTCTGGGGAAAACGTGGCTCTGACAATCTATGATCATGACCGGGACTCAAGGCGCGATTGATAATCTGGGCTGCGCGCAATCTCGACAAATGCGCCACGCTCAAGCGACTTTATCGCGGCGTCGATGACTGACAAGATCTTCAGATTGTTTACACCGCTGAAGGAAGGTTCTTCCTCGCCATTGAGATATGCGTACCAGTCATCAAAGAAGAGACTCCATGGCTCGGTCAATGCCCTTCCCTGGTCGAGATCAATCGAGCTGAAGGCCGCGCCGCGCTCGGCAAATTCGTAATCCATCGTATCGTTCGACATGTGGATGCCGCGGCAGCGCAGGACGCCCTTCGTGCCTTCCAAGCGAAGCTCGTAGCAGCTCGATTGGGTTGAATAGCCGGCGTGATAGAGCATGTGCACGCCGCCATGGAAGCGAAACAGCCCGTTGATCATGCACTCGCTGTCGTAGACCGACCACGAAGGCAAATAGCCATCGCAAATGACGGATGCGGGTGCCAGGTCGGGAAAGATGGCGAAGAGTGTATCGAGGTGATGGCAGGTCATCTCGTAGAGCACCGGTTGAATAAATCCCTTCAAGTTGCGCGCCTGATGACGCGGTTTGGCGCTGAGAAAATAGATCTGCTCGACCGTGCCCAGCGCGCCGCTCGCCACGAATTCGGCCACACTGAGATAATGGCGGCGATAGCGCAATTGCTGCCCGATGCAGAGCTTGATGTCTTTTTCGGCGGCGAACGTCGCCAACTCCGCCGACTGATTGAAATCATTGGTGAAAGGCTTGGCGACGAGCGGCGTCAAGCCAGCTTCCAGCGCCGTTTTGGTCTGTGCATAGTGCAATTCCGACGGCGTGTTGATCATGACGACGTTTGCCGACGAGCTTTCGCAGGCGCTTTGCAAGTCGGTGAAGAGCGCCGCTGCCGGCAGCGAATAATCGGCCGCCGCCCTTTTTAATGCTTCTTCATTAACATCGACGACGGCGACGAGCTCATGCCAGCTTTTGTTTTCTAGCGAGCGAAGCATGGTTCGGCTGATGCCGCCCATGCCAACGATCATCGTGCGAATCTTGTCGAAATGCATGCTTTGCCTCATTCCCCTTGCAAGAGTTGTAGAAGTTGCGCGCTGTTGGCCTGCACAGCGTTGTGACGATCCTGCCATTGATGCGGCTCAAGGCAATATAGGCCATCGTAGCCGTCGGCTTTAAGCGCCGCTACCTGTCCCTTTAAGTCGGCCACACCGTCCCCGATCGCCACGAAACCACTCGCTTTTGTCCAGTTCTTGAAGTGGACGTGCACGACCAGATCGCGCACTTCAGCGTAGCCATCGGGATAGGCGAGCTCCCCGGAGGCGGCAGCATTTGCCGGATCCCACACCACGCGCACACCCAATGTACGAGCGATCATTGCTAGATTGGCGCCGGTATTGCTCCAGATGCTGGCTGCGTTTTCCAGCACAACTTCGATGCCTTCGCCCACGCAGATCTCGATCGCGCGCCCCAGATATTCGTAGATTTGCGCGGGTATGGGCGCGTTGGGATCGCTGCCGCGCTTAAAAGTGAAGAGCGTCATGCGCTTCATGCCCAGCTTGTGCATCAAGCTTATGGCGCGTGGCAATCCATCTTGAAACGTCTGTTCCGTTGTCGGTTCAGCAAGCTCGTGCTTGAAGAAACCGGGACTGACGCCGATCAGGTTCAGGTCGAATTCGGCGACGGTATCGATGACTTCTTGAAGGGCGTCGTCGCTCACATTAGGGAAGCGACCACCGCCCAACTTGCGAATTTCGTAATTGCGGATGCCCAGCGGCAAACAGAATTCAACCGCGTCACGAAACGAATCTTCAGCCTCGTCGCTGATGATCGCCAGGCGCTTTTTCCAATCAGTCATCATTTTCTCCTTCCAGAGGTCGCGCTTGCAGCGTTGCCAGAATCGTCGGTACATAGCGCATCTGCTGCGCCATCGCCTTGCCCATGCCCAAATGAGATATCCACTCGGGAAACATGCCAATGGTGGGCAGGCCCTTCTTTACATAACGGGCGAATTGGGCATCGCCCGAGAGTTCCCAGGCGGCCGTCAGGCCTTCCAGCACCCATTGCGTGCAGCGGAAATTGCCGCCAAGCGTTCGGTTCGGGCAAGATGTATATCGGAAGTGCCCGTTCTCGTGATCGAAAGTTTCCCGGATCAGCCAGCGCGCGCCGCCGATGATCGCCTCGCTGACCTTCGGGTCTTGTGTCAGATGATAATAGCGCTTCAAGCCGGAGAGCAAAACGCCGACCATAAAACCGGCTTCGCCACGACAGCGCGGATAGCCGCAGCCACAATGGCTTTCGGTCAAGTTGCGCACCCAACCGCCATCCGGTTCCGCCCGTTCCAGGACGCGCTCAACGATGATGCTGGCAGCATTGAAGCAGTCGGGGTCGTCCTGCGAGGACGCCAACATGCAGAGATGGATCAGATGCCAGCCGGCCTCGCGCGCATTTGTGAAGTCGTAAGTGTCGAAGAAGCGTTTCTGCAACAACCAGCTTCGGGTCTTCCGCAGCGATTCGTAAACAATGTCGTCGCCCGTCAGCAAATGATGAAGCAGTTGCCCCTCAACCCAGGTATGCGAGGGGATGGATTTTGTGCCCGCCATCTTGCTGCGGAACAAGGGCGGCAAATATCCGCCCAGGTGCCCGGGCATGTGCATGGATTGACCGCCGATTTCCGCCGGATCGCTCGAATAGTTGATGGTATCGACATCGGCCAGGTGCCGCGCCGATTCGGCTGCCCAAGCTGCCCAGCCTGGATCGCCGCCGCGCAGGAACTCCGCGTAGCCACAGTAGGCCGGGTCATATTCGTTATTGCCCCAGGACCAGCCGCTCTCGCCATACCAGTCGCCGAAATTGACCTGCCCATAGGCGCGGAAGTGCTCGCGATCGTCATGGAAGGATTCCAGAGCGCTGTCCGCGAGCGCTTCATAGTCGGGCAAGATCGAGTCTTTCCGCGCGCCCAGTGGATAAAGCGCGCCCGTGCTATTGAGATAGTCAATATCCGGTCGCGCCACAACGCCCCCCTCCAGCCAGTCAAAACCAGCCGACTGATTGTCACTGAAATCAAGCAGGATTTCGTTGCTCAGCGCCATGCCCGATTTAAGCATGTAACCGTCGTCATCGAGCCAGAAGTATAGCCGGTGCCAAGCGTCTTCGTCGCCGGGCAACTCACGTCCGGCCCGCTCGGGAAATAGCGCGATATCAATTCCCGCGCTTTCCACCGATAGCGCCTTGGGATAGTTCTGCCAAAACCGCCGCAAGCCGATGCCCAGTGATCCTGTTTCGCCGTCGACACGGATGTGACCGGCGGCGCGTCCCTCGCGCGTCTCGCCGCCCACTTGGTATGCCAGGTCGTGATCGTGTCGCAGGCGCCAGTCGCTATCGTCGAGATTCCAGCTTTGGCCCGCATGGTGAACCAATTTTGTCCCCGCAAACGGCATGCGAATCGAAAAGGAACGCAGCTTGAGCAAAGTGCTTTCTTCGCCACTATCGCCGACAATATTGGCGAACATGTCATCGGCGCAATCTTCGGGCAGGTCGCCGCCATCCGCCGCCGGAGCCAACGCCGGGCTGATGACCTCCAGCCGATGAACTATTCTGACGAAACTCTGGTCCGCATAGGCGCGCAATCGCATCGTGCTTCTAAGGTGAGCGACACCGCGCTCATCCAGGTGGTCGACCTCGAAGTGGGCTATGCCCGAGTCGCAGCGCAGGCGGCGAACTGCGCCAGAATGAAGCGCCGTACCATTGCCTAAAATCGCCTCGAAGCACAGGTTCGACAGCGACGGGGCTTTCTGCCATTTGTCCTTCACAGGTCTCTCGATCAAAATGTTTTCATCAGTGGCGTTCAAGCGCAGCGCGACCTCGTTCCGGTCTGAATCTGTGTCGGCGGACTCTTCGCCATGCTGGTCTTCCGCGTTCACATGGAGCTCGGCTGGCAGAGACGGTTCACTCGCCATGGCAAGGGGAACGCGGCTTTCGATGAGCGCCCAGTGTACCGAACCATCATCCCAGCGGCTTTGTACTTGCGCCTGCGCCGGCAAGTTATCCGCTCCAGCGTGCAAAGAGCAGGACGCAATCTGCGGAACCTCGCCGCGCGCGAAGGGAACTCCAAATGCCAAAGGCAGTCCGGCAAGATCGGAATCTTGTGGATTAATCAACTCAATCGGGACGACGACTTTCCCCGCAGGTGGTCCCTCCACCTTTGCGGTGGAAAACGTCAGCCTTTCCGTAACCGTTTCACCGGACGGATCTGTCGCCGAGATGACCGCTTCGTAACTGCGCGCAGCCGGCAAATCGGAGAAAACGAGATGATGCAATCGTGTCGGCTCGGTCGTCTGTCGCGCATGAAACGCCGAGTCAATTTCGGAGACGGTGGCTTCAACGCGCGCGGCTCGTGAGGTGGTGAATTGTAAGCGCGCTGACCAGACAAGATCGTCATCGCCGCTCGCGCGAATGGTCAAATTTCTGATCTCTGGCGCGAAGCGGCTGGGCTCGGGACGTTCATGCAGCAGGACAAAACCTTCGATGCGATAGCTGCCGGGTCCGGGCGCGGTCAAACGAAAAACTTCCATCGCGCCGATGAACTCGACCGGCTTGTCCGCAACAATCAGGTGGAGGCGATTGTCGTATCGGCTCGGCTCCACGCGTCCGATCTCGTGACTTGCCAGACGCAATTCCATCGGGCAGGTTTCGCCCGCATTGCAATAGATCAGGATGCCGACATAACGGCGCCCCCTGTGATCGGCCTGTCCCTCGATGGTCTGCCAGAAGCGATGGCGCAGGGTAGAAGACGCCTCCGAGTTCGCCACTGCGCCAGGTCGGTAGACGCTCGGCTTGGGATACGCCGTCAAGCCGAGATCGGGCGTCCAGCTATCCAGCGTTTCGCTATCCACCGCGCGCCAGAAATAATTACCCGGGTCCGACAGCAGCGCCTCGATTCGCTCCGGTTCGATGATGTCAATATGTGGTATGAGTTCCATCGCCTATCCTTTTTCGGTCGCGCCACACTTGATGTAGCGGCGCCAATAGCGAAACAAATGAGGCTTGCGCCGGCCTTTGAAATGCAAGACTTTCGTTTGCGGGTAGCGCCCGTCCATTTCACATTGGTATGAGGTCGAGAAATTGTAGATCGAACAGGGAAGGAACATGACCTTGATGCCGTCGAGCTCATGGCAAAAGGTGTCTCCGCGGGCGAAATCCACAGCGGCGAACATCTCGCGCAGCACGTCTTGATCGCCACCCCAAACGCTGCTGCCATGATGATGAGTGCGGAAGCTCTCCAGCCAGCGAGCATAGAAGCGCGCGGCGACATCGAGATGCTCTCCATGCGCGAAATTGATGCCGGCGTTGATGGGCCATTTGTCTTCATCGCGGTAGGTCAGCGCGATGGCAAAGTCGTTGTCAAAGACCTGAGATAGATCGCCGTTTATCAGGATATCCGAATCCAGGAATATCGTGTGTCCCTCGACCTTTCTTATGTAGTCAAGCCAGGCAATTGAACGTGACATCATCGGGTTCTCCGCATCGAGATCGCAACGGATGATTTCGATATCCGGGCGCGGCGGAAAGGCCGTATGCCTGTCGCTCAGTATGACCTGCCGGCAGCCCGGGTGAAAATGCCTTGCCGAAGCGAACATGGTCTGGATGTATTCCTGCGGCTCGGTCACGGTGATGGTCGAGGTCGTCCGATGAATGTTATCCATCGTCTGTGCCGTGACATCAATGTAAAAAGTGACAAATGTGATCATGTGAACGCCCCGCCCCCGTTCCTTTAGAAAAGCGTGTCGAATTCTTTCATCAGATCAGCTTTCAGTTCGAAGCCGATGCCCGGCGCCTGCGGAGGCTGGATGCGCCCGTTTTCCACGGCGATATCATCGCCGAAGCCGCCAAAGGGCTGGAAAACATGCGGATAAGATTCGTTGCCAAAAAGCCCCAGACCCGCGGCGATATGCAAGGCGAATTGATGACCGCCGTGCGGAATACAGCGCCGCCAGGACCAGCCATAATCGGTGAGCATGTCCAGCGTGCGCAGGTATTCAACCAGGCCGTAACTGAGGGCAGGATCCATTTGCAGGAAGTCCTTTTCCGGCCGCATGCCGCCGTAACGGATCAGGTTGGTGGAATCGATGGTCGAGAAGAGGTTCTCGCCCGTCGCCAAAGGCAAGCTGGTCGAACCCGCCAGCGCGGCATTAAGCAGATAGTCAAGTGGATCCCCCGGCTCTTCGTACCAAAACAGATCGTATGGCTCCAGGGCTTCGGCGTATGTTAGCGCCTGTTTTAGATCGAAGCGCCCGTTGACATCGACGGCCAGGCGGTTTCCGCTGCCGACGACATCGATAACAGCCTCGATACGCTTGAGGTCGTCCGACAGCGCAACGCCGCCGATCTTGATTTTGACCGTGCTGTAACCGAGGTCGAGATAGCCCTTGATCTCGTCTTGAAGGGCGCTGAGGTCCTTGCCCGGATAATAATAGCCGCCGGCGGCATAAACGAAGACGTCCTCGTCGACCTCGCCGCCACGGTAGCGCTCGCCAAGCAGACGATAAAGCGGCATGCCTTCGATCTTGGCGACCAAATCCCAGAGCGCCATATCCACTACGCCAACCGCCACCGAGCGCTCGCCATGGCCGCCCGGTTTTTCGTTGCTCATCATGATGTCCCAAACCTTGGTCGGATTGAAGTTGCTGCTATCGTCGTTTAGCAGCGCCTCGGGTTGGGCCGCCAGCAAGCGGGGAATGATGCGATCACGCAGAATGCCGCTCTGCGAATAGCGGCCGTTGGAGTTGAATCCATAGCCGATCAGGGGCTTGCCATCGCGGTTGACATCGCTTTGGATGCCGACGATGGACGCAGTCATCTGTGAGAAGTCGATGAAAGCGTTGCGGATATCTGACCGGATCGGTACGGCGCGGTCGTGAATAGCCGTGATTTTCATAAGCGCTTTTCGCCTAAAATGCTTTTGCTTCTCCATGCTTCATTTCGGTTATGGATTGGCAGATCGTCCCCGCGGGTGCCGCTGTGCTCGGCCACTTCGTATATCGCGAAGAACCTGCCCAGCGCGTCCGTCAAGCGCTTTACAGTGTTTTGGTGCTGTGGATCTCGGAAAAGATTTACCGTCTCCCGCGGATCTTGCTGCAGGTCATGCAAGAGGTTTTCGTAGCCGTCATACCGCTGCACCAGTTTGTAACGCGCGTCGCGGATGGCGCGTACATTGCCGTACTCGACGATCGTCGTGTTGTCCCATTCCAGATCGTCCCCGCCATCCAGCAAGTGGCGGTAGCTCTTTCCCGCAATCTGCTCCAACGCTTTTGGCGTGGCATCGGCGAAGTCCAGCAGGCTCATGAACAAGTCGCAGTGATTAACCAGCTCCGCACGGATTTGTCCGCCTGCGATCAGTCCCGGATGATTGAGAATCAGCGGTACGCGGATGGACTCCTCCAGCATATTCAACGGTTCGCTGCCATTGCCCTTGCCCCAGATGCCGTGATGCCCCATGTTCAAGCCGTGGTCGGCTGTATACACAACCAGGGATTCATCGCGCTCCCCTTGCGCATCCAACTCGTCCAGTACCCGCCCGACCGCGTCGTCGATCATCGTCACTGAGGCGTAATACTGCGCCAGCGCTTCTCTTGGTTCGTCCGGCGCGATGGGATGTGTGCCCGCTTCGCCATAGGCATAGGGCATATCGTCAGGGATATCGCGAAATGTCGCGTCGCGATAATGCGAGACCAACCTGTCTTCGCGATTGATCCAGGGATTGTGCGTGGTCGCGTATCCAACAAAGAGGAAGAATGGCTTCCGAGGGTCACGATTGCGCAGGAAGTCAATCGCGGCGTCAGTGATGATTTGCGTATCGTAGCCTTGCCTTTCGACCACCCGGCCCTGATCGCTGTATTTGTGTGTCATCGTGCTGTACTTGGGCGTTTTGCGCCAGGAGCTGTACCAATAATCAAAGCCAGACTTCGGTTTCTCTCCGGCGCCGCAATGCCATTTGCCGCACATCGCTGCACTGTATCCAGCACCGTGAAGATAATCGGCAAGCGTGGGTAGGCCGTCCAGCCAGGCAGTCGTCCCCACCTCCGGATCGTCCTCGGCCAGATGATCGTGAATGCCATGCTGTGAGGGATACAGCCCCGTCCAAAACGAGGCGCGCGCCGGTGAACAAACCGGACAAGGGGTGAAGGCCTTACGCATCACGGCGCCAGTTTCGGCCAGGCCGGTCATATGCGGCGCGATGATCTCGCTGTTTCCATAGCTGGGCAGCGCCCAACCGGCATGGTCGTCGCTGAAGAAAACGATGATGTTGGGCTTCATCGAGTCTCCGCCATCGCGACCGCCGAAAAGGGATCATGTTCGGCGATGTATTGGTCCAAAGCCACCGGTCCAATCTCGAAGAATTGATGGGCTGGTTCAGCCCGGCTGTAGGGTTGAATCGCGACGCCTCGGCCCGCCAGAATATGCTTGGCCGAAGCGGGAAAGCCGTGCGCCACCATGACGTCGTTAAATGCCATCAACCGGTCGTGAGCTTCTTTTCGGATCTCGGCTGGCAGCGACATGTCACAGACCTGTTTGCAAAGTTCAGGAGAAACAATGGGCAGCCAACCACAGAATCCGTGACCGCCGGCGTCCATGGACTGGGGCAGCACCTTGAGACTGGCCTGGAAGAGCTTGAGCTTGCTGCCGGCAGCAGCTTTCACCTTTGCGCTGAAAGGCAGGATTTCGCGACAAGTGTCCTTCATGAAATAGTAACGTCCGCTAGCCGCGACTCGCCCGACTTCTTCCGGTGTCAGCAAGCGATGCTCCGGCTGCGGTAATTCATAGATGCCGAGCCGTGCCTGGTCGCCTACCATCGAGATAATATCCAGCAACTGGTCGCCCAGGTTGTCGGGGCTGGGCAGCAGCGATAGCGCCACGACCGCGACATCGCTGCCCATATCGTAGATCGTCTGCAGGCTGGCCGCTTGATCGGCCAGGGTTGCGCCAAAGTTGCCGACGGTGGCGATAGTCAGATCGCCCGCGGGATAATTCGCTACGTACTCGGCCACGCGCATGCGTTCGTCGTCATCGAGAAGCAGCACTTCGCTGGCTTGGCCTAATGCCAGCACGCCGGGGACTTCAACGCGTCGATAAAAGTCGAGCAAGCTGCCAATCGCTGGCAAATCGAGTTCATTCTTCTCGTCAAAGGCGGTCAGCAGTATGGGATAAGCGCCGTCTGGCGCCTGATAATCGGGCATGGCTCTTCTCCGTTGAAATTGCGGAAATCGTTTTCAGCATACGAGTATAGCGAAAGGAGGCGCAAAGTCAAAATCTGGGCAAGAACGGCCGTAACACGTCAGACTTACGGGTAAACAAGATGAAACACGAACCAAGACCATGCGAAAATGACCGGGCAAACGCATCATAAGTGCGGGCCTGAATTCAGCGCAAAATTTCACCACCGAGAACACCGAGGGTGGCGTAGACACGGACCGGCGGCACCGAGTCTAAGACCATTACAAGATGAACAATCTCAAATTCATCTACCAACGGCGAAAGGAACCTGCGCTGATCTCCCATTTATAGAAGTCATACGACTGGTTCTTTATCACGTAGATGCTTTTCTCTGTGCCTCTGTGCCTCTGTGGTCGATTTATCTTTTCAATAATTCGCATATTGGTAGACAGTGATTTTGATACGATTGCCCTGGCGAAAATTAATCGATTGACAAACGTCATTCCATGCGATAAAGTGTCGGAAATCGTTTTCTGACGCACAAGGACTGGTCTTGTCACAGAAGGTGACTATCCACGATGTGGCGCAACATGCTCGGGTCTCTGTCAGTTCCGTTTCGCGTGCATTGAACAACTATCCGCATGTCTCCGAGGCATTGAAGACGCGCGTGGTAGAAGCCGCGGAGGAGCTGGATTACCAGCCGGCATTCTTGGCGCATAGCTTGCGCCGTGGAGAGACCAACTCCATTGGCTTCCTGGTCGGCACCATCGCCAATCCGGTCATCTCGACCATATTCGAGGCGGCTGCGGAGGCGCTAGCGACCGACGGCTATGCTATGTCCTTGGTTTCTTCGCGCAATCAAGCCGATCTGGATATCGCCTGTTTGCGCCTGCTGGCCAGCCGACAGGTGAGCGGACTGATCGTCTCGTCCGCCTCGGAATCGCCCGAACCGTCGCGCCGCTTCATCCAGGAAATGAACATACCGACAGTGATGCTGGATCGCGAGCCCGTTGAAGGCGAGCGCGTTTTCGCTGTGCAGTCCGACCATGAAAGCAGCGTACGGGAAGCGACCTTTCATCTCATAGAAAACGGCCATCGTGATATCGGATTCATCGGCGGACCGCAAGGTTTCTATCCGACACAGCAGCGCTTTCGAGCCTACCACGAGGCGCTCGCCGAAGCCCGAATTCCGCTGCGGGGCGAATTGGTACGCTTTACATCATTCACTGAAAGGGACGCCTTTGCCGAGGCGCTCTTGCTGCTGCGGAGTCGACCGCTGCCAACAGCATTGATCGTGGCAGGCAACATTATTTTGATCGGCGCGCTGCAAGCTCTGCAAGATCGTCAAATTGCGGTCGGGCGTGATATAGCGCTGGTCGCCTGTGATGACATCCATCTGACGCAGCTCTATCGTCCGCCTGTCACGGCGATCCGCCGCGACCTTAACTTGTTGGGGAAAACCGCTGCCCACTTATTGTTGCAGGGCATTCAGAATAAGGGAAACAGGACCGATCGCGTCATCAAATTACCGACGCAACTCGTGATCCGCGAGTCATCGAATTATCTTTTTAATGCGTGATTCGCAAGTGGATGTCGAGTGGTTTTTTGGTCACCTGTTTTGGGATCATTTATTGAAAGGAGCAATGAAACGGGAGAATCACAATTCGGTATGACAGCTCGTTCAAAGCTGTGGACATGCAAACTGTGTGTCCGTCCATTAGCAAAGTTACGTAACGTTCAATTTAGGAGGAGATTATGTCGAGGAAGTTATTCACCCTATCGCTGATTGCGTTGGTCATGCTGCTTGGCGCGACCGGCGCGATGGCACAGGATCAAGTGCTGAGGATCGCCACCGGTTCGTCCGGCGTGGCGAACTTCAGCTTCCAGATATTGTCCGCCGGCGGCGATCAGCAGAACTGGATCACCTTCCAGTCAGTTCCGCCGCTCTATTTCGATGTCGATTCGAACTTGCATACGGGCTACTTCAACTCTTGGGCTCAAAACGAAGACAGCACCGTTTGGACCTTCACCGTCGATCCGGATGCTCGCTGGTCCGATGGCACTGGAATCTCTGCGCAGCAGGTCGTTGATTCCTGGCAGGTTCAAGCCGCTCCGCTCAACAGCGTTGGTCGTATCCGCACCTATCTGGGCAACGTAGCCGGATTCGCCGATGCGCGCGAGATGGCCGCTGTAGACGTCATGACGGTCGATGTCCCTGGTCTGTCGGCGCTTGATGACTCGACCGTGCAGGTTGAGCTGGTACTGCCGGATCCGATCTTCTTCTGGCGCATCGCCACGGCGCATATGGCAATCGCCCGCGCCGAGGACGTCCTGGAGCACGGCTTCAACGAATTCTGGAAGCCGGAAAACAATCCGATCGTCAACGGTCCTTTCATTCTCACCAGCTTTGACGCCGACTTGCAGACGGCCGAGATGACACCGAATCCGGAATGGTGGAAAGAGGGTCCGATTCTGGAAAAGGTCGTCTTCATGTTCGTTACCGATCAGCAGATCGTCGGCGCGATGGCGATGAACAACCAGATTGACGCCAGTTTGGCGGCAGCGCCCTCGGTCTTGCGCGCGCAAATGCCGGATTACTTCCGTCCCTTCCAGGCAATCGGCTTCAACACCTTCTGGATGCAGCCGACCCGCGAGCCGACCAGTGATCCGAAAGTCCGCGAAGCGTTGACCAAGTCGGTCAACTGGAGCGCTGTATTCCAGGCCGCCTTCCCGATCGAAGGCAGCGGTGTGCAGACCACGCAGACCCTGGACGATATCGTGACCTGCCAAAATCCTGACGCGACCGGCTATCCTTACGATATCGAAGGCGCGCAAGCAGCCTTGGCCGCGTCCAGCTATGGCAGCGCCGAGAACATGCCGAAACTGCGCGTAACCCCGCGCGGCAGCAACGAGTTCAATAACCGCGCGCTGCAAGCGGTCATCGAATTCTGGCGCCAGAATCTGGGCATCGAGAATGTCGAATTCCAGCAGGATCCCAACAGCTTCGGCGACGACCTCGACAAGATCAACTTGAGCCGCGACGATGTTGTCATCCGCTTCCCCGATGCCGCCACCTATATGTGGGCCGCAGGCCACTCGGCGGGTCCAGTTCCCGGCAGTTCGATGCTGGCTGGCTATTACAACGAGGCGCTTGAAACGGCAATCGACGAAGCGCTGACCTTGCCGCCAGATGATCCGCGGCGCTGCGAATTGGCGCTGGAGGCTCAGGCGCAATATGAGGGCGATTTCGTCATCTTGCACTTCGGCAAACCAGTACGCACAGCGAACGCCCGCGCGCACGTCGAGAACTACTACAGTGGTCCTGACGTGAGCGTCATCGAACCGTGGAAGATCAGCATCGCGGCGATGTAAGGGGACGAAATCCCATTCACCCGCAATATTGTAGGGGCGACTCGGTGAGTCGCCCGCTCTACCTTCGGTTTTTCACAAAGGGCGATCCACCGGATCGCCCCTACCGGCGCACGCGAGACCGTGGGTGGGCGGGGCAAAAGGAGCCACCGTGGCATCATTCTTGCTGATACGTCTATTGCGCTGGTCGGTTGGGCTGCTGCTCATCCTCTTCGTCACTTACGCCATGATGTATTACGGCGCCGGCGACCCCATCCGCATGATGTTTATCCAGGGCGAAGACTTCGATACCGAAGACGAAGCGGTGATGAGGGCGCTGCGGGCTAAGTACGGCTTGGACGAACCTTTCATCGTACAATTCGGCAACTATCTCAACAACCTGGTCCGCGGCGATTGGGGACGCTCGATTCGACTGCAAGTCGACCGCCCCGTTTTAGAAATTGTCCAGTTTCGATTGCCCATTTCCATGCAGTTAGGCTTTGCCGCCACGGTCATTGCCGCCGTGGTCGGCGTTGGCTTGGGTGTTCTTGCCGCGCTATATCACAACCGCTGGCTGGACCGTCTTATTGTCAGCACCGTGCTCTTCGTTACTTCAATACCCATCTTCGTTATCGCTCCCATGCTTCTATTACTGTTGGTACTCATTTTGAAATGGATCGATGTGCCTTATGGCTGGAACGGACTCTTCCACATCGACGCCGCCTTGCCGGTCGCCGTTATCGCCATTGGACCGCTGCCCGGCATCGTGCGGCAGACGCGTTCCGCCATGCTTGAGGTGAAGGGTCAGCAATACGTGACGACCGCCCGCGCCAAAGGCGTGCCGGAATCGCGAATCATCTTGCGCCACATGCTGCGCCCGGTGATGACCCCGGTGGTGACGACCCTGGGCCTGATCATGATCGCCCTCATCAATGGCTCCTTATTTGTTGAACTTATTTACAATATCCCCGGCTTTGGGCTGCTGACCATTGAAGGCATACGCACGGTTGATTATCCGATTATCATGTCAGTGGCGGTCGTCGGCACCTTAATTATTTTTATCAGCAACTTCGTGGTTGACATGATCTATCCGATCCTCGACCCACGTGTGAGAGTGCAATGAGACCATCGAGTTCGGGAGCGAAAGTATCGCGAGTCGTCGACGATGGCAGCATCTTCGTCGGCGAACAGCGCAATCTGTGGCAAGACGCGGCGCGACGCTTCCGCAAGAATTGGCTGGCGGTTGCGGGTTTTGCCGTGATCCTGATATTCCTCTTGTTAGCGCTGGTTGGTCCTCATGTCGCGCCCTACGACTTCCTCGAACAGAACATCGTGAAGGCTTTTCAGGGCGCATCGTCAGAGCACATCCTGGGCACAGATGACCTGGGACGCGATGTCTTCAGCCGCATGTTACACGGCGCGCGCACCGCGGCATTAGTTGCCTTTTTTACCACGATTATCAGCCTGACCATTGGAGTGCTGGTTGGCGGCTGGTCCGGCATTCGCGGCGGACGAACCGACGAATTCCTGATGTGGATAAGCGATTTGATCCAGGCGATGCCCGGCTTGTTGCTGGTGATCTTGATTAACACAACCTTGCGCCGTCCAATTGTCAATTGGTTCGACAGCCTTTATGAACTGACAAAAAATCCCTTTTATCTGAATACGCTCTGGCTGGACTATGTGCTGGTCTTCAGCGCCCTGGCTCTGATTGGCTGGCCCGGGCTGGCGCGTTTGGTGCGCGGGCAAGTATTGAGCATCAACGAAGAAGCCTATGTGCTTGCCGCTCGCGCGCTTGGGGCCTCTGAAAGGCATATCATGCTGCGCCATGTCATTCCCAATGCCATGGGGCCACTAGTCGTCGCGGTTACCGCCGGGATGGGCGGCGCCGTATTGCTGGAAGCCAGCCTGAGCTTTCTCGGTATCGGCATCCAGCCACCCAATGCCAGTTGGGGTTCCATGCTGGAAGAGGGCCGGCGCTATTGGCAGATTTTCCCACATTTGATGCTTATCCCGGCGATCACGATTGGCTTGGTGCAAGTCGCCTTCGTTTTCCTCGGCGATGGCTTGAACGATGCGCTGGATCCGCGCCGGAGCAGTTGAGCCCGCTTGCGCGAGGGAGTATTGATGCCATCACTTTCGTACGCGAATACCTATTAGCCCCGATCAATTGGGGGTTCAGACGTGTGCCGCTGGGTTACATTTAGCTGGAAAACACAAAATGGAGGCATGAATGGTTTGGTTTGGCTGTTCGGTATTATTCATTGTTGGGGCTCTCACTTGCCGGGTGATTCTTAGGCTACTGCGAGGGATAGAACCGATTTTGTCCGATTTACATTCCACTGTGCAGTCGTGGCCGGAACCGATACGGGCGATTGCTTTTTAATACTTGCGGAGCCTGTTGCCACACTGGTTTTCGCAATTGTGGGCACCATTTATGTTATCATCTTCGTGATTGTCAAGGACTTCTTATTGTAGGGGACCCGGCATGGATATTGTACAAGATCCCAATTTCATCCATTTGCTGTCGATGGCGGGATTGTGGATCAGGGCGACCGACACTTATGTTCCGGGCAGGTGTGTGGCGGAGGTCGACGACGCCGGTTCCTGGGACCTAGGTTATTCGCGCACGGTCAAGCTGGGCACCGGCAAGGTGATGACCGCTTATTACATCAACAATGCCGATGATGAGATCCAATGCAACGGCGGCGTGCGCCATATCGCCGCAACCGTCTTCACACCTTGAGAGGTTTAGCATGAAAATTAAGGATATCGAACTTCGAGTTTATCGTTGGGAGCGCGGCAAGCCGATCCGCAACGGCAAGCACGTGTACACCGACAGTGGGCTTAGCTTGCTGCATGTCCACACTGACGATGGATTAACCGGCATCGGCTGGGCGGGCAAGCCGGCAACCTCCGGCATGGCCAAGGTTTCGCATGGCTTGCTGGAGCATTTCAAGCCGCTATTGATTGGCGAGGATCCCTTCAATTATCGGCGCATTTGGGACGCCCTCTGGGAACCCAAGTTGGTGGGCAGGCGAGGCATCACCACGCGCTTCATCAGCGGCATTGATATCGCGCTCTGGGACCTGATGGGCAAGGCGACCGGCAAGTCGGTGCATAAGCTGCTGGGCGGCTTCCACGATCGCGTGCCGGCGTACATCGCCGGCGGCTACTATCAAGAAGACAAAGGGCTTGACGGCTTGGCTGCGGAGATGGAAGAAAACCTCGATCTGGGCGCAAAGGCGATCAAGATGAAGATTGGCGGCGCATCCATCAAAGAAGATATCGAGCGCGTCTGTGTCGTCCGCGAAACCATCGGCGAAGCTGTCAAATTGATGGTTGACGCCAATTGCGCCTACAGCGTGCGCGAGGCAATCGACATCGCCCGAAAGATGGAGCCATATGACGTGTTCTGGTTTGAAGAGCCAATCGCGCCGGATGACTACCGTGGTCATGGCATATTGGCGCGGTCGACATCAATTCCCATCGCCACGGGCGAGAACGAATACACGCGTTACGGCTTTCGCGATTTGATCGCCCATGACGCCGCCGCCATCTACAACGCCGATGCGCAGATCCTGGGCGGCATAACCGAGTTCATGAACGTGGCCGCGCTGATCGCCGCGCATGACCTGCATATCGCGCCGCACGGCGATCAAGAGATTCATCTGCACCTGGTTGGCGCTATCAGCAACGGATTGATCGTGGAGTTCTATCGCGAGACCGTGGATGTCAACCGCGGCAACATTTTTGAAGAGAAGATGTCCTTGGATGAGGACGGTTATTTGACCATACCCGATACACCGGGCTTGGGTGTCGCGCCAAATTACGACTTTCTGGAGCGGCACCGCGTTTCTTAAGCAAAAAACGTTTGGAAAGGGTGACTTAATGTTCCAAAAACCATGGACCGGCGTACTACCTGCGACGCTGTGTCCCTTTAATGATGACGATTCGATAGACGAGCGTGGACTGCGCGAATACGTTCAGTACTTGGCCTCGGTGGATGGCATCACCGGCCTGGTCTGCAACGGGCATACCGGTGAGGTCATGTCCCTGCGCAATCACGAACGGGCGCGTGTCACCGAGATCATCGCCGACGAAGTTGGGCACAAGGTCAAGGTGGTTTCCGGCGTCTGTGCCGAGGGCAGCGACGAAGCCATCGCGCAGGCCATCGCCGCGAAGGATGTTGGCGCAGACGCCATCCTGCTGATGCCGCCGCATCACTGGTTGCGCTTCGGCAGGACGAGCGAGACCGCGGTCGGTTTCTTCAAAGATGTGGCGGAAGGCGCCGATATCGACATCATCGTGCACCAATACCCGGCTTGGACCAAAGCCGGTTATTCACTGGCGGAAATGCAGGCGATGGCGCAGTTGGAGCGCGTGGTCAGCATCAAAATGGGCACGCGCGAAATGTCGCGCTGGGCATATGATTACCGCAACTTGAAGCTGTCCGCGCCCGATGTTAGCATCATCAGCTGCCAGGACGAATACTTGCTGGTTACCTTGCTTGATGGCGCGGATGGCGCGCTGGTTGGCTTCGCCGGTTTTGTGCCGGAGCTCATCACGGCGCTGGTCAAGGCGGCTCTGAGCGGCGACCTGGAACAAGCCAATATGCTGCAAGACAAGGTGCGTCCGCTTTCGCAGATCGTCTATCGCTTCGGCGAGCCCTCGAGCGACGCGCATCAGCGCATGAAGTGCGCCATGACGCTGATTGGCAAATTCCCGTCCATGCGCATGCGCCGGCCAATTAGGCCCTTGCCGCAGCGCGAGATCGACCGCATCGCAAGCGAGCTGACAAAAGCCGGTTTCGCTGTACTGGAACACAAGGTCTCGTAGATGGCGCGCGGACAAATCTATCCGTCGGAATCGATCTGCTTTCAGGACGAGAGGACCGGCGTCAATGTCAGGCAGATCACCGATCATTCCTCGATCCATCACCATCCTTTTTTCATCATTCCGGCGTACGACGACGCCATGCGGCGATTGATCTTCGTCTCGCATCGCACAGGTCGTCCGGAGATCTTCGCCGAGGACCGGGAAACCGGAATGCTGGTCCAAATCACAGAACGTGAGAGCATCGGCGAGTATTCAGTTTATCCCTCGCACGATGGCCGCTACGTCTATTTCACGGCCGGCACGGGCGCTTACCGCGTAGACACCGAGACTTTGAAGGACGAGCAACTGGTCGACTTCGGCGAGATCAACTTGCGAGAAGCGGGCATGGTTGCTGACGCCATGGGCACCACGGCGCTCAGTTTCGATGATCGTTTCTGGGCAATCCGCTTCAGCGTCAAGGGCAAAGCCCGCCTCACGGTCATCGATACCAACAGCGGCGAGCACGGGATTATCCTCAAGCGCGATACCATCGCCCACCTCATGTTCTGCCCCGATGATCCCGACCTGCTCTATTACGCCGGTCCGCTCAAGGATCGCGTCTGGGTAGTCAAGCGGGATGGGTCTGCAAACCGGCCACTCTACCAGCGCGCCCCGGGCGAATGGATCACGCACGAAAGCTGGATTCCCGGCAGGCGCGAACTGGCATTCGTCGATTGGAACAAGGGCATTCGCGCTATCCATGTTGATACCGGCGTCGAGCGCCGCGTGGCGTCCTTCAATGCCTGGCATGCCGTCTGCAATCGTGAGGGCACGATGATGGTCGCCGATACCAACTTTCCCGATATCGGCATTCAACTATTCAATCCGCTGGACGGCGCGGGCGAGCCGATAACGCTCTGTTATCCCGGCGCCAGCAGCGAGGGCGCGCATTGGAACGGACCCTTCCCCTATGAAGAGGGTCCGATCAAGGTCTACGCGCCGCAGCATACCCACCCGCATCCCTCGTTCTCGCCGGACAATCGCGCCGTCGTTTATACCAGCGACAAAACGGGATACGCGCAAGTTTATGAAGCGGAGATACCCGACTCTATCAAAGAAAGGCTGCAAAATGGCACTGAATGAAAGACTGCGCGTTGCGCTGGTCGGAACGGGAAATCGCTCCAAGACGACTTACCGACCGCTATTTGACTTTCTGAAGCCCTGGATCGAGATAGTGGCGGTCTGCGACCCGGTTGTGGAATCTGCCGATGAATTCGCCGAATCGCTTGGCGTACCGGCATTTTACGATCTCAAAGAGCTGGTCAAGGCGCGTCCCATGGAAGCGGCCTTTGTAGTCAGCCCCATACCATCACACCATTCAATTTGCTGCTACTTGCTCTCGCATGGCATCCACGTCAACGTTGAAACCAGCATGTGCAACCTGTTGATTCAAGGGCAGGAGATGGTAAAGGCGGCGCGCGATCACAATACCATCTTGCGCATCGCCGAGAATTTCTTTCGCTTTCCCTTCGACCGCCTGATGAAGTTGATCGCCGAAGACGGTTTCATTGGACCGGTCAAGCGCCTGACCTGCTGGCACGACCACACCGGCTACCACAACAACTCGCGCTGGATTCGCTTTTTCGGCGCGCATCCTACCGAGGCGCAAGCGATATCCCATGTCATGCCGACCGAAGGGCACTATCAGTTGGCGCATCGCTATCACGAATCGGAAAAGTACCGCGCGCATTTTTACTGGTTCCCCGATGAGGCGCTGGTCATTGACCATGCTGGCAATATCAAGAGCATGCTGGGGCGCTATCCGCGGCCGGGATACACGGAACTGGCGGGATCACGCGGCGCAATCGTGCAAGAAGCCGGCGAAGGCTGGCACGGCATCGGCGAAGTACGCTATTGCACCGACGATGCGCTGGGTAAAGGCGGTCGTCACGACCTGGCCTACCCCATCGTGCATCTCGGCGACGGGCGCGATTGGCTGTCCTCGCACGTCGATCTGCCGACAGGTCGCATTGAATTCAGTAATCCTTTCCGCTTGGGCGAGAGCGCCTATCATCGACGCAACTATTACAGCGCCGCGGTTATCAGTCATATTGTCGATTTCGCCGAGACGGTGCGTGGCATCCGCGAATCCGAATACAGCGACGAAGACGCGCTGATGGCGATGATGATGGAGGTCGCCACGCGGGAATCGGCCCTTCAGGAAGGAAAGCGGCTGGCTCTACCCTTGCAAGACGAACTTGAATCCGAGGCACTGCTGCGCGCCGAACAGACAAAACTATACGGCGTCGATCCGCTGGATATCGAAGGCATGTTGAGCATTAGCTTTCCACGGCCCTAGTCACAAGCGCAGCCCTGTAAGCGTAGCCGATAGCATGAGCAACGAAATGCCGAAAACTCGAGGAACTGGCAGCGGATCCGCCTTCCTTTTCAGACGGACAGCATTTTTCGCGCATCGCGCCGATCCGCGGTTTTCGTACTGCTTGTACGTGCCCGATGCAATCCGGCAGATCTGCGTCTATGTGCATGGGACTTATCGAGACGCCGCCTTTTATCGCGATCATCTCAGCGATTTCGCGATTAGGAATCGAGTCCTTCTGATCTGCCCGCTCTTCCCGGCCGGCCTCATTGATCCCGACGACGTCGACAACTACAAGCAATTGCTCTTCCGAGGCATTCGCTTTGACCTGATTCTGCTGGATATGCTGGAAGAGATTCGCGAGCGATATGACGTGGCGGATGATCGCTTCATGCTGGGTGGGTTTTCCGGCGGAGCGCAATTCGCGCATCGCTTCGCCTATTTGCATCCAGGGCACGTGCAAGCGCTTTCGCTGGCAGCTCCCGGTCGCGTCACACTTCTTGACGATTCGCTGGATTGGTGGAGTGGCATCCGCGATGTCGAGCAGCTATTTGGGCAGGTCATCGACGCTGGCGCACTGCGTGATCTGCCGATACAGCTTCTCGTCGGCGAAAATGACAATGCGAATATCACGACAAACAAAGGCGATGCCGACTGGGCGCCCGGCGCGAACCGAGCCGGCAGCACGCGCCGCGAGCGCCTGGTATCGCTATATGAGCAGTACCGGCAGATCGGTTGCGATGTGACGCTAGAGGTTGTCGAGGATTGCGGGCACAACTGGCTGGCTTTGCAAGAGGCGACCGTCGCCTTTTTTGAATCGATCATCGGCGGCACTCGATGAATTTTGCAAACCGCAATATGTTGAGCCGGGCGCTCGGAACGAGATCGACTGAAATGTCCTGCGGCGCAGCTCCACGGATAACATCTATCAGCCCAATTATTCTACTCTGCCACCGAGCGGCTGTCGGCTTTGAACCGCTGCTTGATAAGCTTCGGCAGGAAGTTGTTCCTGCTCCCGGGCAATCGCTTCAAGTCTTTCCTTACCACCGAGGACACCAAGGACACAGAAGTAGTTCCAAGTAAGTAATGAGAAGAAACTTCATTTGTAGCGAGAGTTCTGGGTTTAATCTGTATTCCGGGGCAAGCGCTCCCCTTCCCTGATGCCTCGGGGTGATCTTCCCCCGATTTTGTGGACACAAGGATTGTCCAATATGATAGGTGTTGGAGGGGAAGATGGCGGACTTGAAGAAGTATCCAGAGGAGTTCAAGCGCGAAGCACTGAGGTTGGCATCACAACCGGGAATGAAAGTGGCCCAGGTGGAGCGAGATCTGGGCATCACACCGGGACTAATCTACAAGTGGCGTCAACGATTTCGTGTAGATGAAAAGAGCGATGAATTGAAGCCGAGTGCGGAGCGTGAAGCGGAAGCGGAGATTGGTCGTCTGAAGCATGAGTTGTCGGTTGCGCGTGAGGAGCGAGATATTTTAAAAAAAGCTATCCAAGTGTTCTCTCAGGAGCGCCGAAGATGAAGTTTCGATTTATTGAGAGTCACCAAGCGCAGTTCAGTGTACGTCGGATGTGCCAGGTGTTGGGAGTATCAAGCAGTGGATTCTATGCTTGGTTGAAGCGGACTGTCAGCCAGCGGGAGCGGAACAATGAAGTTTTGCTGCAACGGATTCGTGAGATCTTTGAGCGCAGTCGCCAGCGCTACGGCAGTCCACGGATACATGCGGAGTTATGGGCAGCGGGTTGGCGAATCGGCCGTAAGCGAGTAGCGAGTTTGATGCGACTGCATGGCATACGTGCACGACGCAAACAAGGCTACGGGAGGCGCAGGCGGTCGCCTATATCTGGCTCAGCGTCAGCGAACCTACTGCAGCAGGACTTCACAGCTCAGCGCGTCAACCAGAAGTGGCTTGCCGATATCGTGCAAATCAGAACCGGTGAAGGATGGCTGTACTTGGCGGTGGTATTAGACACGTTTTCGCGCAGAATCGTAGGCTGGTCAATGAAGCAAAAGGCGGACAGACAGTTGACAACAGATGCTCTTAAAATGGCTTTGGGACAGCGGCCTATTGAGCGCGACTTGGTCCATCATAGTGATCGTGGCAGCCAATATACCAGCAAGGAATACCGCCAACTCCTGGAGAACCATCATATCCAAGTCAGCATGAGTGCTGCCGGCAACTGCTATGACAATGCGATGATGGAGAGTTTCTTTGCTACGCTGAAAACGGAATATTCGCATAGGCGCATTGCTACAGTTCAAGAGGCACGACAAGCTGTGTTTGATTTCATTGAGATTTGGTATAACCGGCAAAGACGGCATTCTGCCCTGGGATTCCTCAGCCCGGAGCAATATGAACGCGCTGCCGATTAGACAGAATCACTGTCCACCAAAACGGGGCAACTTCAGGGAAGGGGCCGGGGGATGGGGTAGAATCACACAGATCGCGTTTTCGCATAACTAATTTGGTCCTACTTCTGTGGTGAAAACAATATGTTGTCTACAGCCCTGCCTGTTTGAAGCGATTGCCCTGTTCATGCCCTGCCTAAATGGACGCAAACGACACTGCGAGGTATTATCTGAGGGAAGAGTATGAAGGAGAAATGACAATGGCGCAAAAAGGGAAACCAGTTGAAAAACAAGAGTCGAAAAGCGGCGCAAAACCACCCGAGTTGCCCATTGGCATGAAAGCCGAACGCAAAATGCCGTCGGATTTTTCTATCTCGCTGGCGGCAAAAGGCGGCACCGATAACTTACTGCTGAACCCGGGCGGTAAACGTATACAGAGCATGCGCGGCTATGAAGATACTTATGTCGATATTATCGACTGGATCGTGCGCATCACCCACCGCTGCTGGGAAGAGAAAGATATCGGTTATATCTACAGCACCTACCGGCACAATTCTCACGTTTACGACGATTATGGTTTGCAATATGGCAGGGACAAGATTGTCGCCGATACGGTGCATACCATCAATGCCTTCCCCGATATTCGCTTATACGCCGATGAGATCATCTGGGCGGGCGATGATGTCAACGGCTTCCACACCTCGCACCGAACCGTGATCAGCGGACGCAATACCGGCTTCTCGCGCTATGGCCCGCCGACCGGCAAAAAGGTCTTATGCTGGTGTATCGCGAATTGTTCCTCTCTTGAAAACGAAATCTTCAACGAGTGGGTCATATATGATACGGCCAGCATGATCCATCAGCTCGGCTTTGACCTGCGCGAAATGGCACGCAAATTAGGCAACGAAATGGAGAGCGCCGCCTTTGACACGGACCGCTCCGGCGAAGCTGAGCGCTTGCCCGGGCAAGGCAGACCGGAATATCGGCTGGCGAGTAACGCGTCATCCTTTGATGTCGAGGAGTTTATTCGCCACATCTATCACAACATCTGGAATCGGCGTTGCCTGCAGGACGTGATGTTGGCTTACCATCCTTCGTTGCAATTCATCGGCTCGACCGGGCGTACTATCCAAGGCCGCGGCGACTACCAGTCATTCGTCTTGTCGATCATGGCGATGTTCCCGGACCTGGCGCTGCAGATCGATGATATCTACTGGATGGGCAATGACGATGACGGCTACCTGGTGTCAGTGCGCTGGAGCATTCTGGGGTCACATCTCGGCAATGGCATTTATGGAGCGCCAACGGGTCGTCGGATCAATATGTGGGGCATCTCTCAGCATCAAATTGAGGACGGGAAAATCACCGCGGAGTGGATGCTGTTCAACGAATTCGCTGTGATGCAGCAGATCTTTCGGGATTAGCGCTTTGTGTCGGCGCAATAATCCCTACGCGTCCCGCAAGCGCTCGGCCTCTAGCGCCACCACGCGCGCGCCATCAACACCAACACAGACATTGACCAGAGGGCGGTTTTGCCAGGCCGGTAAGATACGATGGCCGAAGGCGGGCCAGGTCTTGCCCCGTCCCAAGCCCTGTGTGCCCACGCGGATCGCCCAGCGCTTGGTCTCGAAGAGCGACGGATCGAGGACGTAGGCGATGGCGCTGGAATCGTGCACGTAGATGCCTCTTGCTGCGTAGTTCGATTCGAAATAGTTGCGATAGTGCGGCAGGACACGTGTGATATGGTCGGACATGGGATTGCCATGCGTCTCGTATTCGGCGATGTCATCGGGTGTCATGTGCACCTTGAGCGTCACATCCAGGCCGACCATGGTCACCTGCCAGTCCGCGCCAAAGACCAAATCAGCCGCTTCCGGATCATTGCGGATATTGGCTTCGCCAGCCGGGCTGGCATTGCCAGGCGCCAGCGCGTTGCCGCCCATCACTACGACCTCATCGACCCATTCGGCGATGCGCGGCTCGAGGCGCAGCGCCAGCGCGATATTGGTCAGCGGACCCACCGGAACAAGCGTCACTTCGCCGGGATGCGCGCGCGCTTGCTCGACGATGAACTGCGCCGCGCTGATCTCCACCGGCGCCCCAGCCGGATCGGGCAGGAAGATATCGCCTTGGCCGTCCGTACCATGAACGAAAGGCACTGGTCCCTCGTAAGGACCGGTCAGCGCGTTGTCCGCGCCGTGCGCCACGGGAATGTCTCTGCGTCCGGCGATTTCCAAAAGGCGCAGGGCGTTTTTGGTCGCCAACTCGGTATGCACATTGCCGAAGATCGTGGTCAGTCCGATTACGTCTAGTTCGGGCGAGCATAAGGCGAAAAAGATCGCCATGGTGTCATCCACACCCGGGTCGGTATCGATGATGATTTTGCGTGTCATGGCTATCCTCCGAGTATCTTGACCTGTACGCGACGCTGGCGCGGTCCATCAAATTCGTAAAACATGACGCTCTGTGAATGACCCAACAGCAATTTCCCGCTGTCGATCACCAACGTCACGCTGTGTCCAACCAGAGTCGCTTTGATATGTCCGGCGGCATCGGCCGGCGTATCGTACTGATGCTCAAAATCGACGCGCGTCGGCACCAGCCGCTTGAGATCTGCCAGGATATCGTTCGGCGTTGCGGGATCGAGTCCCGAATTGATGGTAATGCCGGCGGTGGTATGCGGTACGACGATGGCGCAAAGTCCAGCTTGTACGCCGCTTTCATCGATAGCGCCCTGCACTTGCGCCGTGATATCAACCAGCGCATCGCCACGCGGCGTATCAAAGTGTACGGTTTTTAGCATGAGAGTTCTAATCCTGCATTGTGCTTGTCCAACAAAGTCTGTATCTCGTTGCGTGTCGGCGCCTGGCGTCCGGCGCCGGCTTTAGTGACGCTGGCGGCGCCCATGGCATTGGCAATCGTACCACATTCCTCCAGCGCATAGCCCTGCAACTGTGACCAGATAAAAGCCGCGGCATAGGCATCGCCAGCGCCGATGGTATCGGCGACCGTGACCGAGAATCCGCTGCAGCGTATGTCGATTTCGGGCGCCATGATCTGGCAGCCCTTTTCGGCTAACTTCAATACGATCAACAGGGACGGATAGCGATCGAGCAATCCGCGGCAGGCTTTGATGCCCGCTTCTCCCGCGCTAACAAAGGGGACTTCGTCTTCGGTCAGCAGCAGGACATCGGTCAAACGCAGGACGCGCTCCACCTGCTCGCACTCCAACTGGCCCAAAAAGGGTCCCACATCAACATAAAGCGGCGTCGGACTGTCATCGACGAAGTCCAAAACGCCACCAATCAATGGGCGCAGGCGTTGCTCGACCAGGGAGTAACCCGGGATGAATATGGCATCCGCCCAGGCCAGTTGGTCGCGGGAAGCGCCTGTCAGCGCAATTTCGGGTCCTTGGCCGTAGTTGCCCAGGAAGACATGACCGCCGCGCCTTTTATCGGCGAGCGCAATCACAGTCGTCGTGGTACTACCCGGGGGCACAAGCAGCGCCGACGTGTCGACGCCAGCTTGGGTCATGATATCGAGCAGCATCCGTCCCTGGAAATCGTCGCCGACTGTGCCCAGCGCGGCGACATCCAATCCCAGATTGCGCGCCGCCAGAATCGTGCTGCAGGCGCCGCCAGGTTCGAGCAGCAGCGTCGGCGACATCTGATGCTCGTCGGCCGCAATTGGCAGCCGCACGTCCAGCAACAGATCGACGACCAGGTCGCCAACCGTGACGAGACCTTTAGTCATCAGCTGCCGATTTGCCGATGAGCGCTTCCAGCCCGTCAGCGATCCCGCGCACATCGTAGGCGCGGAAAACCTCGTCGCTTTCCAGCACGGCGATATCATCGCTCGGAATCGCGTCGAAGCCAGCGTAAGCGCCGGCCATGGCGCAGGCGATGGCACCGATGGTATCGGCATCTCCGCTCAGGTTCGCGGCCAGGATCGCCGCTTGCTTGGGATCGCCTTGCGCCATCGTCAGCAGGCCAAAGGCCGCGCCCACCGTTTCCGGCACATTTAGCGTCGCGCCAACTTCATCGAATAGCCGGCGCAATCGTGTCTTGTTATCCTCAACGCTTGCCGCGATATCGAGTGCCTGTTCGATCTTGAAGGTCACTGAACAGCCGAACCAGGCGCGGCCCCGCGTTTTGCCGAGGTGCGCGCCTTGCAAGCCGGCTTCGATCACCGCATCCAATGAGATGCCTTCGACCATGGCCTTGGCGACAGCCGCCGACACGGCGCATGCGCCGGATACGGCTGGGCTGGTAAAGTGCGTTGGCATACATACGGTCACGGTATCGGCGACCGCGCCGGCGATATCGTCCGGGTGCAGGAGTCCTATGGGCGCGATGCGCATGGGCGCGCCGTTGGTATCGCCCCAGGCGCCGGTCGTGCGCGGATCATGGCCGGCTTTGAGCGCGCTGATGCCGCGCCGCGTGCTGGGACCGACATAAGGCGAGTCGTCACCTCCGACGCGATTGTACCAGCTGACCAGTCCGCGGACGACCGCATCAAGCGTCACGCCGCCGGCTTCAATCACCGCTTGCGCGATAGAAAATGCTTGCTCGGAATCGTCGGTGATGCGGCCGGCGGGCAAGCCGGCGTGAACGATATGATCATCGGGCGCGTCACACCAGCTATCAAGCCAGCCGAAGCTGCGCTCGGTGTCGTCGGGATGGACTTGCGCCGGCATGGCAAAGGCATCGCCCAGCGCTTGGCCGTAAAGGCATCCGAGTATTTTGTTACGCATTGCTGTCTCCCTATCGCGTGGCCCAAGCATATCAGTTCATAGCGGAAACCTAAGAGCGTGACCCCATTTTGCAAAGGAGGAGACTTAAGAGGTTGCACAGCCGCGCTTGCGATCGTCAAACCGCTGTCATTCATCGTCGGCATTTTGCAATTCTTGAACCTGTTCCACATAGGACGCGGTCCAGCCGGACCAATAGTCGGGCACAATCTTGCCGTCAAGCCATTCGCGCGCGCTAACCGTACCGGCATCTCGAGAAAAACTAGACATTGCTCCACGCCCCCCATCCCAGCTGCCTTTGAAGGACCACTCAACCGCCTCCACCGTGTAGTGCCGCAATTCCTCTTGCGGAATCGCTTTCAAGGCTGTCGTAACGCGATAAAAGGACTTGATCTCCGATCCGGAGTAGTTTCTATAAACAGTGATATCGGGGTCGTACCAAATTGTCCATTCAATGGAACCATTACAGAAGAAATCGGGCAAATCGACCGGTGGATTTGTCAAGTACGCTACGACTTGAGCGCCGCGGTTGCCTCCCATGAAGATGGCGTGGAAGATCTGGTCCAGCGATGCTCGCCATGCCTGTCCATGGAAATCGGCCTCAGTATCGTCCCAAACGACATCGCGAATCTCATCTTCAGTGGCATATCCAGCCGCAAGAGAAAATTCCAGCCTACTCGCCAATTGCCTGACGTAGCACTGCAAATCATTGCGTTTCTCGACATACTGCCAAATGAACACAACGATGATGAGCAATAGGATAGCGCGTGTTGCGTGTGATCGTTTCATTTTTCCTCACCCGCTCACTCAACTATAGCAGCCTCTATTGAGCAGAGCGCTATTTCTTACTGTACGATCACTCCGAACTCATCAGCACGCGGCCGCCGATGGTCAGCCAGATCGCGCCGGCTGCCACCAGCCCGATAACCAGCGCCAGGATCGGCTCGAAGAATAGCGCCAAAAACAGCGTCAGGTAAATGCCCAGCGAGACGACCGTCACGGCCGCGCTCGCTTGCCAGCGTTCCTGTATTCTGAAGATATCGGTAACGAAGGGCAGGCTGATGACAAAGAGTACGAAGGACAGAGCGCCGATCAGCAATCCCATCGAGATCGCGCCTTCCGCGCCGCCGAAGCCGTTGGGCGCCGCCAGGATGCTGACACCAGTCACGACGCCGATTACCGCCACCATCATCAAAAGCATGTGCAGGATGCTCATGCGCTGGATTGAGCGCCAAAATGCCGCGTCAAAGGCCGCGCCGGACGCGGTGCGCATCTCGCTGACACGCTGTGAAATACGCCGTTGCAGCGCATAGATCACCAGCGCCAGGACCGTCGCAAAATAGGGAATCGACTGCGGCAGCTGCGACGGAACATCCAGCGAGCCGATACGGATGCCGAGCGCGTCGAAAAAGCCAAAAATGGACGAGGCAATCATGGTGCCGGCCGGTGTGCCGCCGCCAAGCGAGGGCGTGACCAGTGCGATAAAGCCGCGGCCGGCCGTCATATCGCGCTGGAAGAGCTGCAAGTAGCCCATGCTCATGTGGATGCCGCCCAAGCCGGCGAAGAAACCGCTGATCATCAGCGCCAGGTAGCGGATGCGCTTGACGTTGATGCCGACCGACGCGGCCGCCTCGGGATTTTCCCCGACCGCGCGCAAGTGCATGCCGAAAGGCGTGCGATAGAGGAAAAACGTCACGAAGAAGACAGAGATGAAGGCCACCCAGGTCATGACACTTTGGTTATCAAAGACGCCAAAAATGAATTCGCCGATGATGGGAATCTGGTTGATGAATTCCGGCAATTGAATGAAGGGCATCTGCAAGCTGGCCAGCGTGCTGGTATTGCCGCGATCGCCGGTTAATTCGTACATGATGGCGACGGTTGCGGAAGAGCCAAAGATATTCAGTGCGATGCCGGACAAAAAGAGATCGCCTTTGAGATCGAGGTGGAATAGCGCGAGCACAAACGACAGAAGCAGCGATACGCTGACGCCGAGCAGCAATCCCAGCCAGGGTCCGATAGTCGCGCCCGTTTCCGCGCCGAACCAGTCTTGCGAGTAGGCGCTGACCACCACACCGGTGAAGGCCGAAGACAGCATCATGCCTTCAAGACCGATATTGAGCACACCGGCTTTGTCAGAGATGAGCGCTCCCAGCGATGGCAGCAGGATCGGTGTGGTCACGCGCAGGATGGCGGTGAGGAATACGGCGCTGAAGATACCGTCAATTACATTCTCAAACATCGCTACTCTCCACGGCTGCCACGGCGTGTCCGCTTTCGTCGATATCGGCGCGTTTCTGTCGTTGTTGGAAGAAGGTGACCAGCGCTTCGGCGGTGATCAGCAAGATGATGATGGCTTGGATCATCCGCACCACTTCAAAGCTGACATTGGCATCGCGCTCCATGAATTGCGCGCCCGCCCGCAGATAGGCATATAACAAGCCGGTGAATGGCACCACCAATACATTCAAGCGCGCCAGCAAAGCGACCACCACCCCTTCAAAAGCCAGCGCGAACGATATGTTCAAAATCAATTGTCGATGGATACCGGTGGCCAGGTGCATGCCCGCCAAACCGGCAACGATTCCGCTAATCGCCATCACCAGCATGATTGTCCGGCGCGAATTGACACCGCCGTAGTCGGCGAATCTGAGGTTGGACCCGATGATGCGAATCTCGTAACCGAGCGGCGTGCGCCGGATCAAGAGCCAGGAAATGAAAATGACGATGACCACCACGAAGACACCGATCGTGACCTGCGTCTTTTCCACGATGACCGGCAGGATGGCGTTGCTGCTGAATTTCTCTGATGCGATATAACCGGCGTCGGCCGGTTTGAGTTGGAAATTGAGCACCATTTCGAAGAAGCGCGTGGCGACCACATTAAGCATCAGGGTCGAGACCAGTTCGTTGGCCCCCAAGTAAGCCTTCAGCGCCCCGGGTATCAAGCCGTAGACGAAGCCCGCCGTACCCGATGCCAGGATGATAAAGGGTATCAATATAATGCCCGGAATATGCGGCGAGTTGAGCGCGATGATTCCGGATACCAAAGCGCCGAAATAGAGTTGTCCTTCGGCGCCCAGGCTGAATTGCTTCGCGCGGAAGACTATCGCGAACGACAATCCCAGCAAGATCAGCGTGATGGCGTCCTGAATCCAGACACCCCAGCGATTGACCCGCTCGATCGGTCCCAGCAACAGCGCTTCGAAGGCCAACTGCGATTGGTGCATCGCCTCGCTCAATACCGTGCCCGTTTCGATTTCTTCTGGACGCGCGTAAAGCGTGTAGATGCCGTCCGCTGGCAATTCGTAGCCGTCAATGACGGCGTCTTGCATCCTGACCAGGTCGTCGAAGGTCTCTTCCACTTGCGTCATCGTTGCCGAGGTCGCCGCCGCCAGCACCGCTCCAGAGTCATTGCGCAGTTCGACCAGCAGATCGACACCGGAACGGCGATTCTTGGCATAAGCCAGTAGCGAAACCACATCGCCCTGACTGCCCTGGAATGTCCAGCTGATTTCGCTGACTGGCGCGACAACATTGGGTTTATTGAAGTTGCCGCCGCGCCGCTTATTGTATTCGAGATCGACATCGTCGTTCTCAATTGGCTCGGCATCGGAAACCACTTGCACGCGAAACTCGCCTCGTCCAAAGCGATCGGCCGAATCAAGATTGAAGATGAAGGTCACCAGGAATCCCAGCAAAAGCGCCACAATAACCGTGAACAGCACACGAATTGCCTGCCTGCGCAACTCTACGATAAAGAGCAAGATACAGGCGCCAACCAGCACATTGACCAGCAGGATGTTCTGCCAGGTCGGGGTGCCGGTCATTTGTTCAATCGAGCCGTCGAACATGGTGTTGGTGATGAAAAGCGTGACCAGGATGCCGGCCAATCCGCCGACGATCAGCAGGAGATTAGTCCTCAATGATGTCATGCGTATCGCTCCATTTCCGCCGCGTCCTGACGCTCGGCGCCCAGCATATAGTAGCCGATACGTTCTTCGGTCAGGCTCTCGTCGTTGGGGAAGATACCGACGATTTCGCCTTCGTACATGACCATGATCCGGTCGGAAAGTTTCATCACCTCTTGCAGATCGGCCGAAATCAGCAAGATAGCCAGGCCCTCGGTGCGCTGATCGACTAATTCCTGATGGATGAATTCGATAGCGCCGATATCGACGCCGCGTGTGGGCTGGGCGGCGATCAATAACTTGGGCGATGATGACAATTCGCGGGCGACGACGACTTTCTGCATATTGCCGCCGGAAAGGGCGTTGACCGGGATGGCTCCACCGGGCGCGATAATATTGAATTCGCGAATGAGGTCTTTGCCGTTGTCGACGATGGCATTGATATCCAGCAGACCACGCCGAGTGAATGGTTCACGATAATAACGATCAATAATCAGGTTGTCGTCGATGGACGATGTCAAGGCGACGCCGTTGGTCAGGCGATCTTCCGGGATATGCGCCACTTGATGTTCGCGCACCGAACGCGGTCCGCGCCCGAGGATCTGCTCCCTGTTGATGTACGCTTCCCCGGTGGTGGGCGGCCGCAAGCCGGTCAGCACCTCGGCCAGTTCGGTCTGTCCGTTGCCTTCCACCCCGGCGATGCCGAGGATCTCGTTTTCATAGACACTGAATCTGACATGCTTGAGCAGTTGATGGCCGCTGTCGTCGGCGTAGGTCAAATCAGCGACATCCAGCACAGGCAAGCCGCGCCTTACTTCCGGGCGATCAACTTGCATGAAGACCTCGCGACCGACCATCATGCGCGCCAGTTCGCGTTCGTTTGTCTCGGCGGTATTGACCGTGCCGATCTTGCGGGCGTCACGCATGACTGTGACGCGGTCGGATATCTCGATCACTTCCTTAAGCTTATGCGTGATGAAGATCACGGTTTTGCCGCCCTCTACCAGGTTGCGGATAGCCGCAAACAGGTCTTGCGTCTCGCTCGGCGTCAAGACGGCGGTCGGCTCATCAAGGATCAGGATTTCGGCGCCGCGGTAGAGCGCTTTGAGGATCTCCACTCGCTGCCGCATGCCCACCGGGATATCTTCGATTTTGGCATTGGGATTGACGTTTAAGTGGTATTCTTCCGACAGGGCGACGGTATCCGTGATGGCTTGTTGGAAGTCGATTGACATGCCCTGCGTGGTTTCGCGATTGAGGATGATGTTCTGCGCCACGGTGAAGGAATTCACCAGCATAAAATTCTGGTGCACCATGCCGATACCGTGTTTGATGGCGACCTGAGGATTGCCGATTTCGACTTCTTGATCGCGGATGTAGATGCGGCCGGACGATGGATGCTCCAGGCCGTAAAGCATCTTCATCAGGGTCGTTTTTCCGGCGCCGTTCTCGCCGACCAAGGCGTGGATCTCGCCCTGTTCAACTGAGAAACTGATGTCATCGTTGGCGTGTACGCCGTTGGGATAAACTTTATGAATGCTTTGGGTTTCGATAATGGGCATTGTTAGAGCTCGCCAATCTCCCCCACCCTAAATCCCTCCCCCATGAAGAGGGAGGGACTTCAAAACAAGTGGGAGTAAACTCCCCTTCCCACATTTTTGGAGTCGCTTGGACAGCGACCTGCGGGAAGGGGCACGGGGATGGGGGCTACATATCGTCCATCATCAGGTCGTCGATGCTCATGCCGGCTGTCGGCATATCGGCACAAGCCGTGCCAACCGCCGCCATCATGTCCTCGCTGGTGAAGACGGTTTGAACATCGATATCGCCATTAACGACTGCCGCTTCCGCCGCTTCGACCATGGCCTTGATGTCATCGGACGTGGCCATATCGTAGAAGTCATTCTTGGCCAGACCAACGCCGCCTTCGGGAATACCCAGGCTCTCGGACGAGCCGTAGGGCAAGGTGCCGTCCAGGTGGTTAGTGATGGCGCGGAAGATCGAGTTGTCCACGTTCTTCAGCATGCTGGTCAGGATGCGCTCGGCCTGATCGGGATCGGTTTCGGCCACGATCACGGCTTGATCGGAGTCGACGCCGATGGCGTAACGCTCTTGTTCGTGCGCCGCTTCGAAGACACCAACGCCCGTGCCACCGGCGATCTGGAAGACGATATCGGCGCCCTGCTCGTACATGGCCAGGGTGATCTCCTTGCCGCGCGCGGGATCGTTCCAGCTGCCGGCGTATTGCACGATGCTCACTGTTTCCGGATTGACCAGGCAAGCGCCTTGTTCGTAACCGACGATGAAATCGTCGATCACCGGAATTTGCTGTCCGCCGACCGCGCCAATGATCGGCGCATCGTTGGTGCCCTCCATCATGCTCGTCGTGATCGCGGCGGCATAAACGCCGGCCAGGAACGAGCCCTGATTCTGCGCGTAAGTCATCGAATAGACATTGGCGCAGCCATCGACACAGACATTCGGATCGTCATAGGGCATCGGCGCGTCATAGAACATGAAGTGCTTGTCCGGATAGTTATGCACGTTGGCAGCCATGATGCTGATCATCTGGAAGGTGCCAGCGAGTAAGATGTCGTAGGAATCGGTATCGGCCATGACATCGAGCAAGCCCGATTCCCAATTCGCCGGGTCAACGCCCAGCTCGACGGTGTCGATCTCGATATCGTATTCATCCGCAATCGCGTCCATGCCGCGTTGCGCGCTATCGAAGAAGGATTTGTCGCCGAGCGTACCGTTGAGCACCGATACCACGCGCAGCGGCTCGTCCTGGGCGAAGGCGGTAAACGCCGCCAGAAACACAAGCAGAACGACTAGCAGAAAACTTAGCTTTCTCATTTGATTCCTCCACTAAAATGTTTGCTTCGATCAGATTGAATTCTGATTTAGCTATTATACCCACGATTAGGTCGATTGGGCAAAGAGTTTGTTACACGGTGACAATTAGCGATTCTGGCCACCCTGTCACGGTAGGCGATCAGTGCGGCGCGACTGACCTTGATCGGTGGATTCGCCGCGGACAAAGCGGCGCATAGGCAGGTCAATCGCATCAACGAGTGCTGGTCTGTATTCAGTGCAAAATTTCACCACCGAGTGCACCGAGGGTCGCGTAGACACTGACCGGCGGCACCGAGTTTAAGTACATTACTAAAGGTGAACCATCTCCAATTCTGTTACCAACGTCGAAAGGAATCTGCGCTGATCTCTCATTTGTAGCAGAAATACGACTGTATCTTTATCACACAGATGCTTTTCTCTGTGTCTCTGTGCCTCTGTGGTCGATTTATCTTTTCAATAATTCGGATTATTGGTGGACAGTGATATTGATGCGATTGCCCTGGGCGCATAGGCATCTTGCTGCGTCCGTGAAGACAACAGTGTTACAATGTGGCCACAAATCGAATCTAGCGAAAGTTTGAATCCCTATGAAACTGATCATCGACACAGACGCCGGCGTCGACGACGCGCAAGCGATTATGCTGGCGCTGTGCCACCAGGATGTCGACGTGCTGGCCATCACCACCCTGACCGGCAACGTGCATATTCGGCAGGTCAATCCCAATGTGCTGACTATCCTCGAAATCATGAACAAGGACGTGCCCGTTTACGCCGGCATTGACCGTCCCTTTATCCACACTTGGGAAGACGCGGCCGAGTTCCACGGCGGCGATGGATTGGGCGACTTCCGCGACCGGCCGCCGCTGACCCGCTCGATCGAGGAAGAACACGCCGTGCTGGCGCTTTTGCGGCTATCGCGCGAATACGAGGGCGAGTTGACGCTGATCGCGCTCGGTCCGCTGACCAACCTGGCCGCCGCCATCCGCCTCGATCCAGAGTTTTCTGCCCGTATCAAACAGTTTGTCTTCATGGGCGGCACCATCGCGGCGCACGGCAATACGCCCAATCTGACCGCCGAATACAATATTTTCACAGATCCGGAAGCGGCATACATCACACTGGAAGCTTTCGACGACGCCACCATGCTCAGCTGGGAGACGACACTGACACATGGTTTTCCTTGGGACAAATTCAACGCGCTCTGCGCCATCGACACAGTTAACGGACGCTTCTTCGAGAAGATCTCGAACAAGACCGCGCAGCGCCTGCAACACACTTACCGTCGACCGGCTTACCTGCTGCCTGATCCACTGGCGATGGCGATCACCCTGCAGCCGGAACTGGTAATTCAAAGCGACAAATATTTCGTTACGGTTGAGTTGACCGGACAGCACACCCGCGGGCAAACCGTCATCGATTACAACCACATGAGCGGCAACGCGCCCAATGTCCATGTGATTCAGGCCCTGGATACCGATGGCGTTCACAAGATGTTCGTTGACGCGCTGTCGCAGCCTTGAGGGAGCCACTCGATGACGATTAATCTGCAAATCCAAAACCTGCTTCAAGCCATCGCTTCCGACCGCGCCTGCGCACCAGAGGCGCTATTCGACCGTCTGTCGCGCCTGCTGGATGCGCCGGCTCCGGCCAACAGCTGCGCGCTGCCCGGCAGCGTCGGCGAGGTCATCGGCGACATCGCCACTGAGTTCGGCTTAACCTGCGCGCCCATCGGCTCAACCGGCGTTCTCGCCATTGCGCTGGGCGATCCGAATGCCCCGCTCGACCTGCTGATCAGCGCGCACATGGATCGACCCTGCTACCGTGTGCTGAACCTGCCCGATGCGACCCTGTATCCGCTCTGCGCCATTCGTGTGCCGGGCGATGGCTATGAATGCGCAGCTCGCGCCCTGCGCTGCGTTGACGGCCGCGTGAGGGTCACAGCGAACGGGGTGATACGCTTCCAATCAACAGGCAATGACTATCGAATCACCTTCCGCGCCGAGACGGGCGAACTTGCCTGGGGCGATATCGTGATGGCGCACACGACGCCGAAAGTCAGCGAAGGCTCAATCATCGGCAGCGGCTTTGACAACGCCATCGGCGTGCTACTGCTGTTGGTCTCCGCCCATTTGCTTAACAAACACGTCGCGGATACCTTCGCGCGACGCCGGGTCATCTTCGTCTTCACTGACCAGGAAGAAGGTCCGCCCATCGGCCTATTCGGTCAAGGCGCCTCGCGGCTGGCGCATGTCCTGGAACCACCGCGGCTTGGATTCGTCAATGTCGATGGGCACAACCTCGACGAAGCCGCCGGCCATGTCATGGGCGTCGGCGCCTCGCACGCCTTCGTCTCCGGCGATGGACGCGGCTCGGTCGTGCCGCTGGATTATCAAGCGCTGGCCGAGTCGCTGGCTGGCGAGGTCAATAAAGTGCGACCCGGCACAGTCCGACTCAACTACAGCTACGTCTCGCGAGGCGACGACATGCTGCTCAGCACCTGGACGCGCTGTCTGGGATTGAGCGGCGTCATTGTGGCGAACGCGCATACGACTGAGGAGACTGTGGCCTTGAGTGATTTGTCGGCGGCTGTGCGGTGGATACCCGCCTTCATCTGCCAAATACTGGGCGAACGGCGGTAATTGTCTACGCGACCTAGCAGGTCAACCGCTCCGTAACCTATCCGCCGCTGTGCTGAAACCCCCTGTACAGTCACGCCGACAGCGTTTACATTCTTGTCATTGGCCATGCGCGCGGGAAACGGAAAATGGCACAGCCAAATTTCACCAATCGCACAGTCTGGGTGGGCGACAATCTCCACGTCATGCGTGGCATAAACTCCGAATGCGTCGATCTCATATATCTCGACCCGCCCTTCAACTCCAATCAAGATTACGCCGCCCCCATCGGTTCGATCGCAGCGGGCGCGGCTTTCAAGGACACTTGGACGCTCTCGGATATTGACGTACACGAACACGGCGAACTGGCTGACCGCAATCCCGCCGCCTACAGTGTCATCGAGGCGGCGCGAAATGCCTCCGGCAAAAGCATGATGAGCTATCTGATTATGATGGCGGTGCGTCTTATTGAGATGGAGCGAATACTCAAGCCGACGGGCAGCATCTATCTGCACTGCGACCCGACCGCAAGTCATTATCTCAAGCTGCTCATGGATGCGATTTTCGGTAAAGACAATTTTAGAAACGAGATTGTTTGGCATTATCGAAAATGGTCAACGGGGAAATACGCCTTTCAAAGGAATCACGATGTGATCCTGTTTTACGCTTGCTCAAATTCGAAAGAAAGAGTTTTTAATCAACTGTACATGCCCCGGGCTGCATCGACTCAAAAACGGTTCGGCGATAAGGAAATTGTGTCAGGCCATGATGAGTCGGGAAAGCGGATTCCATCAAAGGTTGCGGACAGAAAATCGCGAGGCGTGAGGCAAGATGACGTGTGGGCAATATCTCGAGTAGCACCAGTGAATCAACTTTATCCAACTCAAAAGCCAATCGCATTGTTACGGCGCGTCATTGAAGCCTCAAGCAACGAAGGCGACATTGTCTTCGACCCCTTCTGCGGCTGCGCCACAACGCTGGTCGCCGCCGACCGAATGGAACGACAATGGGCCGGCATTGACCTGTCGCCGCTCGCCGTCAAGCTGGTCAACGAGCGCATCAGCGAAGATCGCGGCGCATTATGGGGCGGCGCAAATGTCGTCGATACCCTGCCAAAACGCACCGATCTCGGCGACCTGCCCAATTACCGCACCCACCGCCATCGTCTATACGGCGAGCAGGAAGGCGTCTGCGTCGGCTGCGACACCCACTTCCCCTTCAAGGTCATGGAAGTGGATCACGAATTGCCCAAGTCTCGCGGCGGCACGGATCACTTGGAAAACCTGCAACTCTTGTGCAGCCACTGCAACAGAAGCAAGGGCAACAAGACAATGGCGGAATGGCGGGCGAGCCAGGTATCCTAGAGGTGACGCAGCGGCTGGACCGCGCAAACCAGGTTAGTCGTAGGGGCGACCCATCGGGTCGCCCGCGATTCGAAAGGTAACAACACTTCTATGCGCTCGCATCAACAATTGCTTTCCAGACGCCGCCACATGCGCCTGTCAGGCTACGATTATCGCACTCCAGGCGCATACTTTGTGACGATTTGCACAGCGGGAAACCAGCCCCTGTTCGGCGAGGTTCAGGAAGGACGCGTTCAGCTGAATGAACTTGGAAAAATCGCCGACGGCTGCTGGAAAGCGATAGAGCATATCCGCGGGGGCATTGCCGTTGACAGGCACATTGTCATGCCAAATCATATTCACGGTGTATTGCTTTTTCATGCCACAGAAGCAGCCAGTTCGCCTACCACGCGTACATTAGCGGCTGGCTCGCTAGGCGCGATTCTTGGACAATACAAGTCTATAGTGACGAAACAGAGTCAATTCATACCTACGCCACCGACACATCCCATTTGGCAGCGGAATTATTATGACCACATCATCCGTAGCGTGGCATCACTGGAAAAGATCCGCCAATATATTTTCGAAAACCCAGCCCCCTGGGTGGATGATGACTTGTACATCGGCTAAAGTCGGGCGAGCCAATGGCTCGCCCCTACATATCTATTGTTCCGAGGATTATAGGAGGACATCACATAATGACCACCCGCTCACCCATGCACCAACAAATCGACACCTTGCCCACGCTCATCCGCGATATCGTCAAACCATTCGACGCCTCGGCTCGACGCGCCTTCGACTTCGAAACATGTACGTCCGTCAAGCGCATCTACCTGGTCGGCTGCGGCGACAGCCATCATGCGCCGGTGGGCGCTGAACTGGCCTTCCACCAATTGACGGGCGTGCCGACTCAAGCGCTCAGTTCCTTGCCCTTCAGTCGTTATACCGCCGGCTTCCTGCCGGATACCGGTCCCAAGACCAATTTGGTCATCTGTGTCTCCGTCTCAGGAGAAGTCAGCCGCACCATTGAAGCGATGGATCTGGCGCGGAAAGCCGGCGCGACTGCCGTTGCGCTGACCGGCAATCCGGGCGGACCGCTGGGCGCGGTTGCCGACACGGTCTTCGAAACCGCCGTGCCGCCCCTGCCCGACGAGCTGAGCGGCATGGTTGTGCCCGGCATTCGCTCTTATCTGGCCTCGCAGATCGCCCTGCTGCTGGCGGCTTTGCGCATCGCCGAAGTGCGCGGCGCGCTAACCACCGCTGCGGCTGATGCCGAGCGGCGCGCCATCGCCGAGTTGGCGGATGCGGTCGAAGAGACGATTCAGCTTTGCGAGCCGATTGTTGATGACCTCGTGGAGCGCTGGAAGAAGGCGGCGCTCTTCGAGTTTGTTGGCGCGGGTCCTTTATATGGTACGGCGATGTTCAGCGCGGCAAAGCTGCTGGAAGCGAGCGGCGATTCTGCGCTGGCGCAAGAAACGGAAGAATGGTCGCATTTGCAGTTTTTCGTGAAAAAGGCCGATATTCCGCTGGTGCTGCTGTCCGCCAATCAATTTGATGCTGATCGCGCGGCGGAAGTGGCGCGGGCGGCAAAAAGCATCGGGCGGCCGATTGCCCTCGTTTCGACCACAGACGCGAGCGAGATTCAGCAATACGTCGATACGCTTTTACCCATCCCGCGGCTCATCCCCGAACGCTACGCCTCGGTCGTCTACAGCATCCCGGGCGAGCTCATCGCCGCCGCCCGCGCGGGGTCCCTGGGCGTGCCCTATTTTTGCAACTTTGAAGGCGGTCGCCTGCCCGACTGGGCCGATCGCGCCAGCCGCATCCGTTCCAGCCACATGATCAGCGAACTCAGACGATAAGCCATGAGCAAGATCGATTTTGTCGCCGTCGGCAGCGTCATCATCGATGATATCGTCTATCCCGATGGCCGCACCAGTATGGGCGTGCTGGGCGGTGGCGGCACACACGCGGCTTATGGCATGGCATTGGCCGGTACGAGACCGGGCCTGGTGGCGCTGGTAGGTGAGGACCTGCCGGCAGATATCCGCGCGCGGCTGGAACATGATTTCGATATCAGCGGATTGGTTTGGTCGCCGCATCAGCAAATGCGCGCTTGGCAGATCTTTGAATGGGATGGGGTACGCAACGAAATCTTCCGCGTCGATGTCATCGAACCATTCATGTTTGGTCCGGACGCCGACAGCATTGACATCCCCTTCGCCGATGCGCGCGGCATCACGCTTTTGCGCGCGCCGGAACATGTCGCGAGCTGGCGGGCGCGCTTCCCAAGCGCGACCCTGCTTTGGGAGCCGATGCGCATCTTCATGTTAAGCGCCGACTTCGAGGCATTTCGAACTGGCATCCCGTATGCCGATATCGTCTCACCCAATCTGCACGAAGCGCAAACCATGTACGGCATACAGGACGAGGTGGAAATTCTCCGGAGTATGCTGGCGGATGGATGTCAAGTGGTCGCCTTGCGCATGGGAGAGCTGGGCTCGCTGGTGGCGCGCCAAGGGGACGGCAAAGCCTATGCCATTCCAGCTGTCGACGTCACCGATTTGGTGGATCAGACCGGCGCAGGCAATGCCTATTGCGGCGGCTTCGTTGTCGGATGGTGTCGGGAGCGAGACCTTGCCACTGCTGGCTCTTATGGCGCGGCAGCCGCCTCGTTCACACTTGAGCATGTCGGCTGCGCGCAGATATCGCCGGAACGTGACGCCGAATGGCGGAGGCGCTTGCGGGAGGCGCTAGCGGGGGTCACCGAGATCGCGCTATGAAACCCGTGACTGCGCGCACAGCGACTGCTAGATAAACAGTGGACGGTGGGATGAAAGAAACGATGGACCCATTCCTGGCGGCGGCAATAGCGGAAGCAAAAACGGGATTGCAAGAAGGCGGTATCCCGATCGGTTCGGCCTTGGTGCTTGACGGCGCGATTGTCGGCCGCGGTCGCAACCGGCGCGTCCAACGCGGCAGCCCGGTGCTGCATGCCGAGATGGATTGCCTGGAAAACGCCGGTCGCCTGAGCGTGCGTGATTATCAGCGGGCGACGCTCTACAGCACGTTGTCGCCCTGCGACATGTGTAGTGGCGCCATCTTGCTTTACAAGATCCCGACGGTCGTCATCGGCGAGAATCGCACATTCCAAGGACCCGAGGATCATTTGATCGCTCGCGGCGTTCAGTTAATCCAGCTTGACGACGAAGAATGCTACCGTTTGATGCAGGCATTCATACGCGACAATCCCGGGCTTTGGAACGAGGACATCGGCGTGTAGCTCCACCCGTTGCGAAGTCTCTCGACCGGCGCGGATTGGGTCTTGCACTCCGATTGCTGCCATCTCAACGACCTGGGTCAAGTCTTGATCGGATACGGCATCTTCCAGGCCATCGCGGCACGGATACCGACGACGATATCCAGCAATTGTGGGCGACGGCGCTAAGCCGCTTCACCGAACACCTCGATGAATGAGGGCGACGCTCAGGCGTACAAGTCCTTGGCTTCTTGAAACAGCCGCTTCAACTCGGCAAGCACTTGCCGGTCATCGCCGCCCTGCATCAAATACTGGCGGATAGGCGCGCCGCCCTGATCCTGAAAGTGTAGATAACCGGGAAATCTCGGCCGCAGGTACGCGCGGTCAAGCGCGGGTAAGGTATTGCGGAAGTAGTTGCTGCTGCGGCGATTGACCTCGTCGTCGGTCCAGGCGCCCCGATGCCCGGGCTGGCCGCCATTCTCGAAGAAAATCGTCCGCTGAATGACCGGGCTTGTGCAAAACATGGCATATTCGCACGCTACTTCCACTGACTTGCAGCCGGTCGAAATTGATAAGCCCGTACCGCCCAGCGTACTTTGGCAGCGGCCATGCCCGCCGATGTCGACCATGTCATCGAATATAAGAACATTGTCCGAGTAGCCAGCGCGCGAATAATTGGAATAGCCGTAGGCGAAGGGGCAATAAACGTAGTCCTCTCGCCGCGAAAGCGCTTCATATACCGCGATCGGATTCCAATTGAAGATGTCGCGTGGGCACAAGCTAGCCAGTTCCCGCAATTGCTCGAGAGCGCGCAGGCTCATCTCATCGGATACCGCCCAATCATCGTCGACAAAAGGCGCTTCTCCCTGCGTCGCGCAGAGCATATAGAAGTTCATCAAGGTATCGATCTCGATAGCGGGCATGATGACCCGCCCCTGCCGCGCCAGTTCTAGCAAATCGCTCCAGGTTTGGGGCTTTTCCAGATCGTAACGCCTTAGCAAATCCGGCCGGTATGAGGCCACGGGCGTCGCGGCGTCAATCGCCAAGGCGCATTGATTGCCATTGAAGACATAGCTGGGGTGCGAATGCCCGACCGAGTTGGCCGCTTGATCCTCCATAAAGTCCGCCGGAATGATCTCCTGCAAGGGAACCAGGACCTGACTGTACGCCGCGTAACCAGCCCAGGGATGGTCGATCACCAGCAGGTCATAGTCGTCGGCCAAGCCTTGAATCGGCGCGTCCGCGAACTCTTGCAGCGAGCGCTTCTCCCAGACGATCTCGACTTCCGGGTGCATCTCGCAGAAGCGTTGCGCGGTCGCCACCACCGATACAAAGCCACGTGAATGATTCCAGGTAATGCCGCGTAACAGCGTTTTCGCCGCCATTTCTTCGCCTCCAGTCGGTCTTAAAGTCGCATATCAGCCGCCACCACGAGTGGCACCTAGTTTTGCTTGCAAAAGTCAGTTTTATATGCAAAATATAGTGAGCGGGTTGCTCCTTGTCAACCGGCGCGCCGTTTCGTCCCCTGAACAAATAACGGGAAGAGCTGATGATCAAGACCACATATTTCGAAGACTACCAGATCGGGGACAGCCGCGAAACCTTTGGCCGAACCATCACTGAAGCCGACATCGTGCTGCATGCCGGTCAAACCGGGGATTTCTTCCCGCACCACATGGACGCTGAATGGGTCAAGACCCAGGTTTTCAAAGAGCGCGTCGCGCATGGCACCTTGATCCTGTGCGTGGCCATCGGCATGACGGCTACCGAGATCAATCCCGTCGCCTTTTCCTACGGATTTGATCGCGTCCGTTTCATAAGTCCCGTCTTCATCGGCGATACCATCACAGTCAAAGCGACCATCAGCGAAAAGCGCGACTATCCCAAACGCCCTGATCATGGCTATGTGGTTGAGCAAGTCGAGGTTTTTAATCAGCATGAAAAAATCGTGCTCGCCTGCCAGCATCTTTATTTGGTCCAGCGCAAGGACGTAACGGAAAGCGGTTGAGTCTGAGCTATTCAGAAACATACAGAAAGACAGCAACCAATCATTGCAAATACAAAGATGAGTGAGCAAAAAACAGCACCCAATTACAGCGTCCCGGCTTTGGAGAAAGGCTTGGCTGTTCTGGAGTTGCTCGCGGAAGCATCCGAGCCGCTTTCGCTCTCCCAGATATCGGAAAAAACCGAGAACAGCACCAGTCAACTCTTTCGCACCATGACCTGCCTGGCGGAAAGCGGTTTTGTCATCAAGGACGATGTATCGGGCAAATACATGCTAACTCTGAAGCTCTTTGAATTGGCGAATCGGCATTCGCCGCTGGAACATCTGCTGCAGATGGCCAACTTGCCGATGCAAGAATTGGCTTGGACCATTCACGAGTCCTGCCATATTAGCATTATGCAGCAGCGGCAGCTTCTGGTCGTTGGGCATGTGGAAAGCCCGGAAAAAGTACAGATCATCGTCTCGGTCGGCGCGGCCTTTCCCTTGGCACGCACCGTTTCGGGTCGGCTTTTGCTTTCGGCCACGCCCGATAGCAGCATCAAAATGACGCTGGAGCACGACCCCGACTACTGCAATATGAACGCTGGAGAACGCGAGCTCTTTTGGCAGCGTATCGCTCAGATCCGCCGCAGCGGCATATCAACCGCGGTCGACGAATCCTATATCGGCATGAAGGATACCGCCGTCCTGGTTGGCAATCCGGAAGTCGGTGTGACGGCAGCGATAGCCGTCACGCAACTGACGGCGACTCGTCAAAGCAGCGAGCCGCACAAGGTGGTCGCGGCGCTGCGCCATTGCGCGCGGCAAATCAACGAACGCGCCGGCTTGAGTTATGGGCTGGAGCAGCCGCATTTGGTGGCAGACCCAGCCTGATAAAGACCAACAAAGGAAATCGCTATGCCTGCCTTTCGTCTTCGACAAAAAGCGCTCTTGCCGGAAGATCCTCCGCCGATTGTGAGCATCGGCCTGGGAGGTATCGTTCACGACGCGCATTATCCAGCGTATCGCATCGCGGGTTTCGAGGTGGTGGGCGGCTGCGACATCAATGCCGAGCGCGCCGCCATGATGAAGGACAAGTTCGATATCCCGCAGATTTACGAATCGCTTGGCGAGGCGATCGACAAGGCGCCACAGAATGCTGTCTTTGATGTCGCAGTGCCGGGCAGCGCGATCAACGATATCTTGCGCGAGATTCCTGCAGGACGCGCCGTGCTCATTCAAAAGCCCATGGGCGAAGATATGGCGCAGGCACGAGAGATACTTGAACTGTGCCGCGAACGCAAACTGGTGGCAGCCATCAATTTCCAGTTGCGCTTCGCGCCCTTTATCATCGCCGCGCGCGACATGATAAAGCAGGGGATGATCGGCGAACTATACGACATCGAGTTCCGAGTACAGTGCAATACGCCTTGGCATCTCTGGGGATTCTTGTTTCCCCTTCCCCGCGTCGAAATCCTTTATCACAGCATCCATTATGTGGATCTAGTACGCTCGTTCTGTGGAACGCCGAAGTCGGTGTATGCCAAGACCATGAGCCACCCATCGGCTCCTGAACTGAAAGGCGGCGTCCGCTCCATGATTATTATGGATTACGGCGACAACCCACGCGTCAACGTCATGACAAATCACAGCCACGCCTACGGGCCTGAAAAACAGCAATCCTACGTCAAATTTGAGGGCAGCAAGGGCGCGATCCAGATCCGCGCCGGTTTGAATATGAATTACCCCGACGGCGTTCCTGACCGCTTCGAATATGCTTTGCTGGATACAGAAACCCAGCCAGCTTGGCAGTCGTTGGATATTAAAGGGTCCTGGTTCCCGGAAGCTTTCATTGGCACCATGGCCAGCTTGATGCGCTTTGCCAATGGCGAAACCGCTAAATTGCCCACATCGGTTGAAGACGCCATAAAAACGATAGCGACAGTGGAAGCGGCTTATTCATCAAGCGAAAGCGGCGGCACGCCATTGCCGCAATGGTGACCGATACAACAGACCATGCGACTTTGCTGACGCAAATAATGCGATAGGAGTCGTTACGCCGGCACCTAGACGCATCGGGAGGAAGCCAATGGAATGGGATAGCCATCTATCCTTGGATGGGATAATTCTGATTTTGGCGGTACTCGCTGCCACGCGCTGGTTAGAATGGAGAATCGACCGTCATTTCGATGGATTTCATTGTGCAGTCAAAAGCCGGAAATCTGACGTTTCCGCGGAAATCAAAGACATGAATTCCGCAGTGGAATCAGATTAAGGCGAAAAAATCAGGCGTGCTGAATCCAAGGTCAATAATGCCAATCGACACTTGGCCATGGTTTAAGGCTTGCACGTCATGCATAGTAGCATAGCTAGTTCCACGGTCGAAACCAATCTGACTGATTAGATTACCCCGCTACATTCCCAAACCATAAAAACCGTTGGCTGTGCCACCGAGCAAAGCGTCCTTTTCCGCCACTGACAGATCGGCGATGGCCTTATTGGTTTCCTTCCAGACTTTGGCGTAATCGCCGGCCAGCACAGCAACCGGCCAGTCACTGCCGAACATGAGGCGATCAACGCCAAATTGCTCGATCGCGAAGTCGATAAGCGGTTTGATGTCCTCGTAAGTCCAGTTCTCGAAGTCAGGCGTTACCGTATTCAAGCCTGATACTTTGGCGAAGACATTGGGGCTTTCAGCCGCAGCAGCCATCTGCTCGCGCCAGACTGCGCGATCGGCTTCTTCCAGCGGCGGCTTGGCCAGGTGATCGATGACCATCTTGAGACCGGGGACTTTCTCGGCCAGCGCTGGCACATGCATGAGCTGATTGGGGAACACCGCCACAACATCAAAGGTCAAGCCGCGATCCGCCAGCAACTGCAAACCTTCAATCACCTGCTTCTGGGTGACCCAATCTGGATTGCTTTCTTCGTGGATCAAATGGCGCATACCCTTGAAATAGGGGTTCTGCGTATATTCATCCAGCTTTCTGTCCGCCTCTGACGGATCATGCAAGGGCACCCAGCCGACTACGCCGGCGACCCAGTCCTCTTCCGCCGCGGTCGCCAGCATTGAGTCGGTATCGGCGTAGGAATCCATCGCTTGTACGATGACCGTTTTGTCGACACCACATGCCGTCAGCTGTGGCGCCAACTCCTCCGCATCATAGGTACGGTAGATCGGTCCATAAGCGGGCACCAGCCAGGGGTACGCCACTTCGTCCAGGTTCCAAAAATGCTGGTGGGTATCAACTCTGAGCATACTAACCTCCCCGCGCGCCTGCGTCCGCCGCGATGGGCACGAATTCCGATTTGACAGATCTGATTTTGCTGACTATATTTTACATACAAAAAGTGTTTTTGCAAGCAAAACAGCTTCACGGCGCTTGAGCGGCGAGAACAGGGCGATTATGCGACCTTTGGAAGGTTTGTTGGTACTCGATTTCAGCATATTTCTGTCTGGGCCCTCGGCGGCGCAGCGCCTGGCCGATTTGGGCGCGCGTGTGATCAACGTCGAGCGGCCGGACGGTGGCGATCTCTGCCGGCAACTTTATATCTCCGAGCTTGAATTGGACGGCGAAAGCACCCTCTTTCATTCGATCAACCGCAATAAAGAAAGTTTCGCGGCGAATTTGAAAGACCCGGCAGACTTGGCGCGAGTGCATGAGCTTATCGCCAGAGCCGATGTGCTGGTACAGAACTTCCGACCGGGTGTGATGACGCGCCTTGGCCTGGACTACGAGACGGTACGCGCGATCAATCCACGTATCGTCTACGGCGAGATCACGGGTTACGGCAACGAGGGTGTTTGGGTGTACAAGCCCGGGCAAGACCTGTTGCTGCAAGCGATATCGGGTCTGGTTTGGCTGAACGGCGATGCCGACCGCCCCCCACGCCCTTTGGCTTGGCAGTGGTTGATCTGTTCACTGGCGCGCATCTGGTGCAGGGGATTCTGGCTTGTCTCGTTCGGCGTGGTGTCACGGGCGAAAGCGGTTTGGCGCAAGTCAGCCTCCTGGAATCGATTCTCGATTTTCAGTTCGAGGTGCTGACTACACACCTCAACGATGGCGGCAAGCTGCCGCAACGCAGCACCATCAACAATGCGCATGCTTACCTGGCAGCGCTTTACGGCATCTACGAGACATTGGATGGCTATCTGGCGCTGGCGATGGGCACGATTCCGGTATTGGGCGAACTGCTGGATTGCCCGCCCCTGCTCGCTTATACCGATTCAGCGACCTGGTTCACGGAGCGCGACGAAATCAAAGCGATTCTGGTGGAGCATCTGCGCGGTCAATCGACCGCGCACTGGCTGGGCATCCTGGAGCCGCAAGATATCTGGTGCGCCGATGTCTTGACCTGGGACAGACTGCTGCAGCACGAGGGATTCAAAGTGATCGACATGGTTCAGGAAGTCGCGCGCAGCGAAACCGTCAAGCTGGACACGCTTCGCTGCCCCATCCGCATTGACGGCGAGATCCTGAAGAGTCCCAAAGGCGCGCCGCGCATCGGCGAAGACACGCAACGCATCATGGCGGAATTTGCGATCGGCGGCCTTTCGAATTGATCGCAGTGCTCAGAAGAGCAGGCGATTCAACAAAACGTGAGAGCGCGGCAGACCCTTTTCCTCTGCCGCCGAGCGGCTGAGGAGGACTCCATGCCGGAAAACACACCCGTTGAAATGCACAAGGACCTGCCCCTTTTTAATACTGAAACCTGGATGTACGAGGACTTCGAGATTGGCGCCAAGATAAAGTCGATTCGGCGCACGCTTTCCGAGGGCGAGTGCATGATCTTCAACGCCATCGTGCTAGACATGCACCCTTACGTCGCCGACGAGATCTTCACAAGAGACGAAGGCATCTTCGACAAACGGCTGGTGGCGGACTCGATGGTCTTCAGCATCGGCTTGGGTTTGATGGCGCATAACAATATCCACACCTTCAGCTACGGCTATGACAAACTGCGCTTCATTAAACCGGTTTTCATCGGCGATACCATCTATACCGTGCGCACACAACTGAGCAAAGAACCAAAGTACCCGGAGATGGGACTGGTCAAAGTAAGCTACGAGGTATACAAAAACGAAGGAGTGCTGGCTTTGTATTGCGAGCACTTGCAGACGGTGAAATACCGGCATCCGGAAAATTTTGGCAAGAACAAATAGGAGCAGCAACATGCAACGGTTTGGACAAGTGATCGGCATCAAAAAAGAGCGTCTGAAAGAATATACGGAATTACACGCCAATACCTGGCCCGACGTGCTCAAGAAGATCGAAGAGTGCAATATTCGCAACTATTCGATCTACCACTATGGCGATCTTCTTTTTGCTTACATGGAATACCACGGCGACGACTTTGAAGCCGATATGGCGAAGATGGCCGCCGATGCGACGACGCAAGAGTGGTGGGATATCTGCATGCCGATGCAGGAGCCCGTGGCCGACCGCGCCGAGGGTGAATGGTGGAAGACGCTCGACGAGGTCTTCCACACGGATTGACAGCCTAGCATGCTCGGACCCATTGCCCTACCTAGGGAGCATACGGGATCAGCCCTATGTAGGGATACAAGAAATCCTGACCGGGCAAGCCCTGCCAGCGTCCTTAATGAACCGCCACCGTCGCGTTATCGATGAAGTCCCAATCCCATTCGATGCCTAAGCCCGCGCCCTGCGGCGGATGGGCATAGCCCTCGGCATCAATCTGAATCGGGTTCTTGACGCCCAATCTCATTAGCGTGCTCGGTACCAGGGCTTCAAAGAATTCGCAATTTGCGATGGCGCAGCAGCAATGCAAGTTGACGATATCCAGGGCGGGATAGACGGCCGTATGCACTTCACAGCGGACGCCAAATGATTCGGCCAGGTGCGCCGTTTTCATAAGCGCCGTCACGCCGCCCTTCCACGATACGTCGCTGCGCACGATATCAACCACGCCGCTGGCGATACACTCCGCCGTTGAATAGTGCGAGCCGGCCAGCACCTCGGTGCCTGCGATGGGAATATCCAGGTCGCGCGCCAGGCGACGCAAACCATGAAAGTCGACATCGTAAAGCGGTTCCTCGAACCAATGATAATTCAGCTTTTCCAGCTCGCGTCCCATGCGCAAGGCCTCGTCGTAGTAGAGATGCGCCGTGACCGGATCCGCCATCAGCTTGAAGTGCGGATCATCGCCGACTTGCTCGCGGCATAAGCGATAAGCTTCCAGCGCCTCGTTGTAATCGCCCGGCGGATGCAGCTTGTAGCCGTGAAAACCCTGCTGCTTGAATTCGGAAACTTGATCGGCATAGTCTTGCGGCGAATCCAGGAAAAGTGAACTGACGTAGGTCGGCACTTTTTCGCGATAGTGGCCCAGAAACTTGTATAGCGGCAGGTCGGCAATTTTGCCGGCAATATCCCAAAGGGCGATATCAAAGGGACCATACGAATATATCGGCGGGAAGTGCCAGAAGCGATCGTAACGGCGAAAGTCGTGCCAGTGTTTTTCCCGCGCCAGCGCATCTTTGCCCAGGAAGAAGGGTTTCAGCGAATCGGCGGCGAAAGTGCCGGCCATCTCCGCGCCCATGCCGGCAAAACCCATGCTGATGCCGTCGATGCCCGCGTCGGTCGAGAGCTTGACCATGATGAATTGCAAGTCGGATTTTTGCACATCGCGCATTTCGCCTTCTGCCATCACGGATTCTTGATGTTTGCAGACGCAAATTTCGATATCGGTGATCTTCATGAATGGCTCCTGATGTGACGAACACCGATAGTCTATCGTGATTCTCCGATAATCTGAAGTCCATCCCTGGGCGCTATGGTTGGAGATTGGCGTAATCTGATCTGTTATTGTATGCTGTTGTTGGTCAAGCAATGTTTAGAGGCCGAATGAAATTCCAAACGCTCATTATCATCGTCATACTGTTGCTCCAATTGTCGCTACACGCTCAAGACAGCGAGTTTCCCACGCTTGACGCCTGGGCCAATATGACGGTTCCCGCCTTCAACTATGCCGACATGGTTGGGCGCATGTCCCGGATCGATACAAGCTACACGCCCCCGGCCAGTCCGCCCAAATACACCCTTGGCGATACCGAAACATTCACCGTGACCATGGGTGAAGACGAAACAAGCGAGCAAGTCGAGATGGAATTGCGCGGCCAGACGCAGCGCGTCCTGATCTGGATTCAGGCCACGGTCGATTATCCGCAGTGGCGGGCGCTGGCGCTGGCACAGCGCCTTGAAAGCCAGGTGTTGAATCCCGTGGAGCGGCTCTTCCAATTTACCGAGCCACCCGGCGTCGATGGCGATCCACGACTGAATGTTGTCATGATCAGTGACCCGGAAGGTACGACCTTTGGCTATTTCTCGCCGGCCAGTACGCGTCCGCGACAACTGTATTCGAAAAGCAATCAGCGCGAGATGCTGGTGGTCGACCTCGCGCTAGATGATGATTACGATTTCTATGACGAGATTCTCATCGAAGTGATCGCGCACGAATTTCTGCACATCCTGCATCATCATAGCGACCCGGGCGAGGAAGCCTGGCTCGATGAAGCCTTGGCAGGTTTCGCCGGATATTACGCCACCAAAGCCCTGCTCAGCCGTCAATCTATACACTGGGATGCGGACGACTTCCTCGCCGCGCCCAATACCGGCTTAACGCAGTGGCAGGTGGCGGAGGACAAAAGTCCAAAATATGGCGCCGGCGCCCTGTTCATCCTCTACTTGACGGAGCGCTTTGGCAACGAGATCGCGGCGCGCCTGCTCGCGGAAAAAGCCGATGGCTGGCGCGCCGTGGAAAAGGTGCTGCGCGAATTCGAAGACGTCTCCGCCGATGAGGTCTTCGCCGATTGGGTGCTGGCGAATTTGCTTCTGGATGCCCGGCGCGGCTATGGATATCGCGCGCTGGATGCCGATTTGACGCCGCCGCAGCCCGTCGCCAGCTTCAACAATTTTCCGGTTACGCATGAGGGCGATCTGCCTCAATTCGGCACGGATTACTTCGCCGTTGATGTGCGCGGCGCGGACAAACTTTACCTGCGCCTTTGGCAAGCGCCGGACGCGCTGTTCGTACCGGAAGGCGCCCCCGAAGGCGACCATTTCGCATACGCCTTCGCATCCGACTCGTCTAATAGCCGGCTGAGCCGCGACTTCGTCCTGACCGCGCCGCGCCAGGCTTGGCTGGATTTCCGTATCTGGTATGACCTTGACTATGATTACGAATACGGCTACGTCGCGGTCAGCGATGATGACGGCCGAACATGGCAGACATTGCCGAGCCGTTACACTACCAAGTCCCGCGCCTATAATAAATACTATGACGTTGGCTTTACCGGGAACTCTCGCGGCTGGCGCGACGAGCGCATTGACCTCAGCCAATTCACGCCGGGCCGGGTTACCGTCAGCTTCGAGCTTATGTCCAATCTAGCCACCTCCTATCGTGGCATGGCGATCGACGACCTGCGCATCAAAGCTTTGAATTACCACGAAGATTTCGAAACGCCCGATGATACCTGGCGCTCCGAAGGCTGGATCCGCACGGATAACCGCCTGCCCAACAACACCTGGCTGCAAGTTGTGCAAGAGACACGCGACGGATTCCACGTCAGCCGGGCGCTCGTCACCGGCAGCGGAGACCTAACTGTGGACCTCCTGCCCGGTGTGGGTCAGGCGCTGGTGGCTGTGTCACCCGTCGTGCCGCAAACCAGCTTGCCCACAGATTATGAGCTGGGATTTTATCTCGTAGATGCTGAGGGCGTGATCATGGTGGTCACCCGTGAATGCACGGTGACAACCACGGACGTTCTGAACTTCCGCGCAACCCCAAACGGCAACAAAATCGGACTGGTCCCGCAAGGCGCGGTGCTCGACGCGCTGGATCGCAGCGAGGACTGGTACATGGTGGCGTATGGCGGACGGGAAGGCTGGATCAGCGCGGACTATGTCACCAAGGCGGGCAATTGCCCCTGATATCTGCGCCTTAGCCCTTGACCGCGCCGAAGGTCAAGCCGCTGACCAAATTACGCTGCACCAGAATGACAAAAATGACCGCGGGCACCATCATGATCACGCTCATGGCGGCCATGCCACGCCAGTCGACCGTAAACTGCTCGGTGAAAGCGAATAGACCGGGCGGGAAGGTTTTGGCGGCATTATTTCGCCGCCAGGACGCTGACGATCTGAAATTCGTTCCAGGCAGCCAGGAAGGCGAAGATAGCAGCCGTCGCCAAGCCGGGAAGCGAGAGCGGCAATTCGATACGCCAGAATGCCGACCAGTGACCGCAGCCATCGATATAGGCGGATTCGGTCAATTCCTGTGGGATCTGCCGGAAAAAGCCATCCATCAGCCAGGCGGTGAAGGGGATATTGACGGCGACATAAACAAAAGCCAATAAAACTAGTTTTTGCAAGCAAAACACCTCAAAGGAGGAATCGATGTCGATAGTCATCCGTGCCATTCAATCGCACGATCTGCGCTTCACGCTGGAAGAAGGCGCCGGCGCCGACAGCGTACATTCCAATCCGCAGTATTCTTACGCCGTGACACAGCTTAAAACAATTGGCAAGCTGTCCGGCGTCGGCTTGGCCTTTACCCTGGGTGGCGGGAACGATCTGGTATGCCGCGCTATCGACGATCTGGCACAAGTCCTGGTCGGCCGCGAGATCGAAGCGCTGATGTCCGAGTTTGGCACGGTCTACGCGGCTATTCTGGAGCACCCGCAATATCGTTGGCTGGGACCGCATAAGGGTGTGGTGCACCTGGCGCTGTCATCAATTGTCAACGCCTGCTTCGACCTTTGGGCGAAGGCGCGTGGCCTGCCCTTGTGGCGGTTGCTGCTGGATCTATCGCCGGAGCAGTTGCTGGCGACGCTGCATCTGCGCTACATCGACGACGCGCTGAGCGCAGACGACGTTTTGGCAATACTGCGAGATGAGTATCCCTTGCGGAGACAGCGAATGGACGTGCTAGAACGGGGCTACCCCGGCTACGATACGTCCATTGGCTGGATTCAGTATTCCGATGACACCATCAAAGCGAACCTCATCAATTCCATGCATCAGGGTTTCGGCTCGGTCAAGCTCAAGGTCGGCTCGGATGATCCAGAGCGCGATATCCGTCGCGCTTTCCTCGTGCGGGATACCGTCGGCGACGACGCCCGCGTTATGCTTGATGTCAATCAGCAATGGACCTTGCCGCAGGCGATCAACATGTGTGCTCAGTTAGGCGCTATGGATCCTTACTGGATCGAGGAACCCACCCATCCCGACGATGTGCTGGCTCATCAAACGCTGGCTCGCGCCATTTCACCGCTGAAACTGGCGCTCGGCGAGCATGTGCCCAACCAGATTATTTTCAAGAACTATCTCCAGGCCGAGGCCGCGGGATTCCTGCAGCCGGATTGCGTCCGGCTCGGTGGCGTCAGCGAGTTCATCACAGTGAGTTTGATGGCGCGCAAGTACGGCATACCAGTCGTGCCGCATGTCGGCGACATGGGGCAGATCCACCAGCATCTGGTACTCTTCAATCATATCGCGCTGGGTCACGAAGCGATCTTCCTGGAGACCATTCCGCACTTGCGGCAACATTTCCTGCATCCAGCGCGGGTGGAAGGCGGCGTCTATGCCACGCCACAGGAGCCGGGCAACAGCTCGGATCTCAAAGCGCTTATCTGAGCGTTAGCCAGCGGTCAGCGACCCAAAAACCAAGTCATCTTGCCAGGCGCTCTATCAAGAATTCCTCGAAACCTTTGACATCTACTTCGAGCGCTACGCGAGCGTTTTCCGGCCAATCGGCGTCCGGCGAGCGCATGAAGGTCACGCCAGCCGCAAAGCGCCCGCCCGTTTCCACGTCGACGTGAAGCGGGGTCAAGCTGAACAACTCCGGTCGGATAAGGGCCGCCATCGCCAGGGGATCGTGCATATAGGTCCAGCCACGCTCCGCGAAATATGAATAGACGTCAATCTGGTCGGCCACCGCCTGATGGAAGCGCGTGCCGGCCTCGCGTATCCGCGCCGAGCCCGCGCTTGTGACCCGCACTTGCGTGGTGACGTCCAGCGGGATCAAGGTGATGGGCGCGCCGGAGCTGAAGACGATATGCGCGGCTTCCGGATCGCTGACGATGTTGTACTCGCCGTAATCGGTATAGACATCGGCCGAGCGCTGGAAAGCGCCGCCCATGATGGTCAGCCCGGCCAGGTTTTGCGCCAGGCGCGGCTCTTGACGAAAAGCCAGGGCGGCGTTGGTCAAGGGTCCGATGCAAAGCAGATGAATTTGCCCGGGGTTGTCCATCACGCTGCGGACGATGAAATTGACGGCGAACTCCGATGCCGGTTGCAGCGCCTCGTCCTCCGCTTCCAGGAAGCCGCGTCCTTCGTGCGCGCCCCAATAGATCGGACGGTCGCCGAGCAGGGGCGCGGCCGCGCCCATCGTCACCGGCACATCGCCGCGTCCGCGCATGCGCAAGAGCTTCAGCGCCATGCGCGCTCTCATCAGCACATCGCCGTAGACGCAGGTCACGCCCGCAAGCTCGATCTCGGGCGAGTTGAGCAAGAGCGCCAATGCGACTAAGTCGTCCACATCGGTGCCGATATCGGTATCAAATATGATTTTCACTGTTTTCCTCTCAGTTGTCAGCGTACATGATCAAGCGAAGCGCGCGCAAAGTTGCTTGCGGCGTCAGCCCTTTAACCCGGAGCCTAGGATACCGCCGACATAATAGCGCTGGAAGGGCAAGATCAAGAGGACCGGAACCAGCATCGCCAATGTGGAACTGGCGAATATCTGCTCCCACAAGTTGACCTGCTGTTCGATGCCGATGATGGACACCGCGACCTGCACCACCCGCAAATCCGGATTCGGCGCCACCAGCAGCGGCCAAAAGAAATTATTCCATTGACCCAGGAACAAGATCACCCCGGCGCTGATCAAGGCGGGCTTGGAGATGGGCAAGATGATCCGTGTAAAGACCTGAAGCCAAGTCGCGCCATCAACCCGCGGCGCGTCAATCAAGTCCTGGGGGATTTCCGCGAAGAATTGGCGGAATAGAAAAATGATGATGCCGTTGGCCAAGCCCGGCACGATCAGACCCTGCCAGGTATTGAGCCAACCCAGATCCCGGACCAGCACAAACGATGGGATCACGGTGAGATCGGCCGGAATCATGAAACTGAAAATGACCAGCGCGAACAGAAAATTCTTGGCGCGGAACTTCAACCTGGCGAAAGCAAAGCCAGACATCGCCCCGACCGCGATGCCAAGAATGACCGTCACCGCGCCCAGAAAAAATGTGTTTAACAAGGCCCTGCCGAAGTCTTTTTCAAAGACGGCATGGTAGCCATCCAGTGTGAAATCGGCCGGGAAAAACGCTCGCCAGGAAAAGGGCAAGACATTCTTCCAGACCGTTTCCCGGGTGGTGAAGGAAGACGCGACGATCCAGGATATCGGCAAGATGATGGCGATAGCGATAGCGATCAGCAAGGCATAAAGCAAGATATATCGGCGCGCTTTGCGCAGCCGCAAGAGAGTCGCATGATCAAAAGTCACGTTGGACCGCTTGAGGGAAACTGTCTTTTGGTTTGTGTATTCAACGGGCGCTCCTGAAAGCGGCTAATGCCGCGGACGCAGCACGATAAATTCCACCGCGACGAAGGCTACAACGACAATTAGCAAGACCGATATGATGGCTGACGCGATCCCGATATCTCCGTAGACCAAGCCGCGCCGATAAGCTTCGTACATGACCAAATGGGTAGAAAGCTGGGGTCCACCGCGTGTGATCAGATATATCGGCGCAAACAGCGTGAAATTCACCACCGTGTCCGAGACCAGGACAAAGGCGAAGATGCGCCGCAGCAGCGGCAGCTTGATCGATATAAAGGTCCGTAAGTTGCCAGCGCCGTCCACATGCGCTGATTCCAACACGTCGGAAGAAATCCCTTGCAGCCCGGCCAGGAAAAACAGGCTCCAATAAGGAACGCCAATCCAGCTGATGATGCCGATGATTGACCAGAGCGCCTGGCTCGGATGTTGCAGAAAGGGTTGTCGCGGCAATCCCATGGTGCGGATGATGCCGTTGATCAAGCCGTAATTCGGGTCCAGCGCCAAGCCCCAGGCGATCGCCGTGACATTCATCGATATCGCGACCGGCACCAGATAGATCGCCCGGAACACCGCGATACCCGGCACCCGTTGATTGATCAATTCCGCCAGCAAGAGCGCCAAACCGACTTGCAGTGGATTCACCACCAGGCTGAAAACCAGCGTGGTCTTGAAAGATCCCCAAACCACAGGATCCTCAAATACCGCGATGAAGTTATTCAGCCCGACGAACTTGCGAGCGCCCGCCATACTCAACGAATTGGTATACAGCGCTTCTTCGAAGCCGAGGACGATTGGAATATAGCGGAAGACAATCAACAGGATGACGGCGGGCGCCAAAAAGAACGCCGGCGTCCATCGTTCCAGGCGCAGCTTGTTCAGCACGATTCTTCTCCGAGCAGCAAGCCGGGGCGTGAAAACCCCGGCCTGCGCGCTAGGCAATAGACTGATTCCAAGTCAATGTCTAGCGATTCTATCTTGATTGCGCGCCATGTTCGCTTGGCGTCCGCCCCGCCTCAATTGTAGTTGGACTGCCGATACTGCTTGGGCGACATGCCAATGGTTTTCCTGAAAGCGCGCGAGAAGTAATACTGATCTTCGTACCCGAGTTCCGTGCCAATCTGACTGACGCTGTCTTGTCGAAAGGCCAGTAGCATGCAGGCATGCTGCATCTTGAGCTGGATAAAATAATCCATCGGTGAAAAGCCAGTCTGTTCCTTGAAAACCCGCATGAAGTGCGATTTTGACAATCCCGAGTGGCGAACCATGTCATCCAGGCACAGCTTCTCGCTCACACTGTCGTGCAAATAAGACAGCGTGTGATCAATACTGCGGAAGTGGCTGCTCCTGAGCAGCGGCGAGAACGCGCGGTTGTTGAAGAAAAGATGGCCGAGCAAATGGTGCAGCGCTTGCGAGGCGTAGATCATGCGCTGCAAGAGAAAGTTGGCCACGAAGGCATCGCGGCAAGCGGCAAATAGCGCCTCCAGGGACTGCTTCATGTCGGCATCCACCGAGAGTGTGAATGCGCCTTTTTTCAATTGACTGACGTAATAGTCGCCAACCGTTCCCACAAAATGAACCCAGTGAATCGACCAGGGGTCGTCATTGGCGGCGCTATAGATGTGCGCCTGGCGCGCCGGGATGATAACGGCTTCGTTTGTGCCCACATGATGTCGGACGCCATCGGCTTGCAGCCAACCGCTGCCTTCGGCGCAAACAATCAGAATATGTTCAAGGGCGCCCGATGGACGTTCGCGGTAATGGTAGCGCGCTGATGGAAACCAGCCGATGTCGGTAGGCGTCAGCGGACTGACCAGCGGATGCGAGCGCGCCTTTTGCAGAATGGGGCGCGGGACAACATACATGATCTCACCCTGGAATCCATCTTTCAAGCGTATCGGCTGCATGTGTCGCCTCGACTGCGAATTTTCGAGACCTTTATTGTGACACATAAAGAGAATATAGTCCATTAATCGAGTTTATAGTCTATTGTGAGCGCAGTAGACATCGTGTTACGCTTTTGACAAATATTTGATCTTGTCTTGGAGTCAACACTTGTTTTCAGATAGTGGCGATGTTCAGGTTCGCGTCGAGGATAGGGTCATACCCACCTATTCCGCTGGCGCGCCCGACGAGAACCCCATGTTCCTGGAAAACCGGGTCTACCAGGGCAGCAGTGGCGTTATCTATCCCCATCCCATCGTCGAAAGTGTCTCCGACGAGAAGACCGATGTGACCTACACGGCGATCGTTCTGGAGAACAAGTACCTGGAAATCGTGCTGCTGCCGGGGCTTGGCGGCCGCGTGCAGATGGCTCGCGACAAGACCAACGACTTTCACTTCGTTTATTACAATCGCGTCATCAAACCGGCGCTGGTCGGCTTGACCGGACCCTGGATTTCCGGTGGCATCGAGTTCAACTGGCCGCAGCATCACCGTCCCAGCACTTTTCAAGCGGTCGATTATTGTATTGACAAGAACGCTGACGGCAGCAAAACGGTCTGGTTCAGCGAGATCGAGCGCATGTTCCGCACCAAGGGCATGGTTGGCTTCACGCTTTATCCGCAACGCGCCTATCTTGAACTCAACGTACAGCTCTATAACCGGACGCCCTTTCCGCAGACCTTTCTCTGGTGGGCCAATCCCGCGGTCCACGTCAACGACGATTATCAGTCCGTTTTCCCGCCCGATGTCAAAACCGTGATGGACCACGGGAAACGCGACAGCAGTGATTTCCCCATAGCCACCGGCAGCTACTACAAATATGACTATTCGCCCGGGACCGATATCTCTCGTTACAAGAATATTCCGGTGCCGACGTCGTATATGGCTTACCACTCGGACTATGACTTTCTCGGTAGCTACGATCATGGCCGCGGCGCGGGCATGATGCATGTTGCCAACCATCATCTGGCGCCCGGCAAAAAACAATGGACCTGGGGCAACGGCGACTTTGGCCGAGCCTGGGATCGTCAGCTGACCGACGAGGACGGACCCTACATCGAGTTGATGTGTGGCGCCTTCACCGATAATCAGCCCGATTTCAGTTGGCTGCAACCCGGCGAGGAAAAGCGCTTTCAGCAAGTCTTCCTGCCCTACAATGAGATCGGTCCTGCCAAGAACGCCTGCAAAGACGCGGTCATCAATCTCGAGGTTGATGGCGACAGCGCAACCATTGGTGTTTATCTCACGTCGACGCGACCAGTTACGATTGAACTGAGAGCGGGAGACAGTGTGCTTTTCCAGCGTGAGCTGACGCTTTCGCCCGAACGGAGCCTTTGCGAGACAGTCACGCTAGGCGCGGCGACCTCTCCCCACGATCTCACCTTCAGTGTGATTGCTGATGGCGAATCGCTGGTCACGTATACACCGGAGCGCGATGAGCGGGCGGATGTTCCGTCGCCGGCAAGCGCCGCGAAGCCGCCTGGCGAAATCGCCTCCAATGACGAGTTGTTCTTAAACGGATTGCACCTGGAGCAATATCGCCACGCCACTTACCCGCCCGAACCCTACTATCTCGAAGCGCTGCGACGCGATCCAGCCGATAGCCGCTGCAATAACGCGTTGGGCTTGCTGCTCTTGCGACGCGGGAAATTCGCCGAGGCCGAAGCCTATTTCCGGACGGCCGTCGAGAGCCTGACGCGGCGCAATCCCAACCCCTACGATGGCCAAGCCCATTACAATTTGGGACTCTCGCTCAAGTTCCAGGGACGATTCCAAGAAGCCACCGACGCCTTCTATAAATCAGTCTGGAATTCGGCTTGGGCGAGCGCGGCCTGTTTTGAGCTGGCGCGCCTGGAGTGCCGTCGTGGACGCTATGCCGAGGCGCTCGATCGGGTCGACAAGTCGCTGGCGTCGAATTGGCATCATCACCGCGCGCGTCACCTGAAGATCGCATTGCTGCGAAAGCTCGGCTGGCAGGAGCAGGCGAAAGAGCAAGCAGATGCCAGTTCGGACTTAGACCGTCTCGATGCTGGCTCGGCTTATGAACGGTTCCTTCTTGGCGGCGATCTTTCCTATCGCGACCTTTTGCGAGGCAAAGTGCATAGCGCAATCGAGCTGGCATTGGACTATGCCCATGCCGGGCTGTTTGACGAAGCGATCAACTTGCTGGCTGAGTCGCCGTCTGACGATCCGATGGCGATGGTTTACCGGGGCTGGTGCTACGACCAAAATGGCGACGAAGGGCGCGCGCGCTCCGCTTTTAGAGCAGTTGCCCAATTGCCGCGCGACTACTGTTTCCCCAACCGCATTGAATGTATCGCGGCGCTGGAAACGGCGATGCGACTCAACCCGGATGACGCCAATGCGCCTTATTATCTAGGCAACTTTTGGTATGCCCGCCGCCAATATGAGGACGCGATTCGCTGCTGGGAAAAAGCGCTGGAACTCGACGAAGGCAATCCGACCGCGCATCGCAACCTGGGGCTGGCGCTGATGAACAAGCGCGCTGACTGCGAGCGCGCACTGCATCACTACGAACGCGCCTTTGCGCTGGATCAATCCGACGCCCGTATTCTCTTCGAGCTGGACCAACTTTATGTCAAGATCGGCAAGTCGCCGTCAGAGCGGCTGGCATTCCTGCAACAGCACCGAGCCTGCGTCGACCGGCGCGATGATTTGACCATCGAGCTGGCGACCCTGCACAATCTCCTGGGGCATCCGCAGGAGGCGCTGGACATCATCATGAGCCGCGTCTTTCATCCCTGGGAAGGCGGCGAAGGGGTGGTCACCGGGCAATACGTCGCCAGCCTCATTCAGATGGCGCGGGAACATATTCGTCATGGCGAATGCGAGCGAGCCATTGTTTGCCTGACGCGCGCCCGCAGCTATCCGCACAATCTGGGCGAAGGCAAATTGCTGACCGTGCCGGAAAACGATGTCTTTTATTTCCTGGGACTGGCGTACGAGTTGCGCGGCGATTCGACGACCGCCGGACAGTTCTACGAGGCCGCGTCCCGAGGGTCATTTGAGCCGGCGTCGCCGAGATACTACAACGACCAGCCGCCCGAAAGCGTCTTCTACCAGGGCCTGGCGCTCGAAAAGCTGGATCAGCGCGAATTGGCGCGAACCATTTTCCAGCGCCTGATTGAGTACGGCGAAGCGCACTTGCATGACGAAGTCACGATGGATTACTTCGCGGTCTCATTGCCGAATTTTCTCGTTTTCGAGGACGATCTTTCGCAGCGCAATCAAATTCACTGCCTTTATCTGATCGCCTTGGGGCATCTGGGCTTGGGTGATCTGACAGAGGCAAAGCGCTATTTCGATGACATCCTGGCGCGCGATCCCAATCATCTGGGCGCGACTTTGTATCGTCAAGTCGATGCGGTGCAAGTTGTCGCAAACTTGGAAATCTGAGTTGGAAGGGGGTACTATAGGAGAAACTGGAAAAGCAAATGGTCAGCTTCGCGCTTGTCGCGAGGGGGTGAAAATTCGGCCTCCTGCAAAGTTGACCACCGATTGTTGTTCGATTCGCGATTAGCAAGTATTAGTCATAAGGAGAGAACAATGACTAAGCGTTCGTTTTACAAGATTGTACTTTTCACGCTCGTAGCGCTGCTGTTACTTCCGGGCGCGGCACTCGCGCAAGATACGACACCCGTGACGCTCATGCACGGCTGGACTGGCGCCGACAATACCGAGATGCTGAACACCGTCTTCGACCGCTTCAATATGGATAACGAAGGCGGCCTCGTCATCGAGCCGACCGCCCTGCAATGGGATGACCTGTTCACTCAGCTAACGCTCACCGCCGCCGCCGGCAACCCGCCCGATGTGGTGATGTTCCATAACACGGAAGTGACCGAGTTCGTCAGAAAAGGCGTCCTGCTGCCGGTTGATAATCTGATGGCGGCGGCCGGGGTCGACCTCACCGGCGTGCCGCAGAACATCATCGAGCTGAGTCAAATCGATGGCGAGTTCTACTGCCTGCCGGGCGACCTGCATCCGATGAACCTGTATTACAACGTCGACCTGGTTGAAGCGGCTGGTTTGGATCCGGATAGCCCGCCAACCACCGGCGAAGAGTTCATGGCATGGGCGGAGGCGATGACGATCACCGATGACGACGGCGTGGTGACGCAGTACGGCCTGGACCAGCCCTTGGGCGGCGGCCTCGGTCGCTGGTTCTTCCACACTTTGCTCTACCAATTTGGCGGCAGCTGGCTGGGTGAAGACGGCCTTGCGGCGGTCGATAGCGAAGCAGCCCATAAAGCGCTGCAATACCTGGTGGATTTGCAGGCAAGCGGGGTTTCGAGCCTCGGCTCGGGTGTCGGCGACATCAGCGCTTTCCAGACCGAGCGCGCGGGAATGGTTATGGTTGGACCTTGGATGGTCAATTCATATATAAGGGAGGGCAAGAACATCGGCACAGCCGTGATGCCAACCTTTGGCGATGTCCCGGCCACTTGGACCAATACCCACTGCCTGGCGCTGACGGTGCAAGACAGCGACGAAAACTACCTCAACTCCATGAAGGTAGTGAAGTGGTTCCTGGAGAACTACGCCGAGCCGGGGATCAAAGTCGGCATCGTCCCGGTATTGCCGGTCGCGCTGGCAGACCCCTACTGGACCGATCATGAATTTGCCCAATACTATGCGCCCTTCGTCGAATCGCTGTCCATAGCCGTGATGGAACCGGCCATCGAGAAGTACACATCGGTCTTCTCCTTCGGCGGTCAGTCGCCGCTGCTGCGGAATCTCGAGGCGGCCCAGGCTGGCGACAAGAGCGTCGAGGATGCCTTGAACGACATGAAAGAGGGCATCGACGAGCTCCTGCTGGACGAGTAGGCTCGTTGACGCGCAACCTGTTGCGAAATGTAGGGGCGACCCATTGGGTCGCCCACCTAAACCGATATGAATGTAGGGGCGATTTCAAAAAATCGCCCCTACAAGACTTCTTAACAGTGGAACTTGTATTATGAGCAGCCCGGCGCCGCAGAAAGATAAACGCGCAACATCGAGCTGGAATAGCATCAAGAATGACTTGATCGCCTACGCTTTCATGGCGCCCTATTTGTTCCTCTTCATCGTCTTCCTGCTGCTACCGGCGGCGGTCGGCGTCTACGCCAGCTTCACCAAATGGGGCATCATCGGCCAGCCCAAATGGGTCGGGCTGAAGAATTACACCAAGCTGATAAATAGCGAACTCTTCATAGAGTCGCTGCAGAATACGCTTTATTTCGTTATTCTGGCGGCGATTCCCCTGATCGTACTGGGATTTCTGTTGGCGCTGCTGGTACATCAGAAGCTGAGGGGCCGCAATATCGCGCGCACCATTGTCTTCCTGCCGCATGTTGTCAGCGTGGCGGCGGTGGGCATTATCTTTCAATGGATCCTGGAGCGCAGCTCGGGCTTGTTAAATTATTATCTGGGCTTATTGGGCGTAAATCCGCCGATTAACTGGCTGGGCGATCCCGAGTCGGCGATGCCGGCCATCGCCATCACCACCATTTGGTGGACGGTCAATGGCAATATGATCATTTACCTGGCCGGCTTGCAGGATATACCTGAGGACTTGTACGAAGCGGCAAGAATAGACGGCGCGGGCGCCTGGCAAGAGATACGCCATATCACTTTGCCGATGCTGCTGCCAGTGAATGCTTTCGTCATCCCGCTGACGATCATCGCCTGCTGGCGCGTCTTCGGGCAGGTTTTTGTCATGACCCGCGGTGGACCGCAAGGCAGCACCTTCACCATCGCCCAATTCATTTATGAGACCGCATTCACAAGCTTCAATATGGGCTTGGCCTCGGCTGCCGGCGTCATCCTGATGGTTATCACCCTAAGCTTCACCGTCGTTCAGCTGCGCGCGATGAAAATGATATAGCCGCTCGGCGGCAGCGAGAAGGGTAGATGCAAGACTGCAAAACAACAAACACCTCTGGCGCCTGGAATTCTGTTCAGATTGTGGGCAAACAATGAGCGAATCCTGGCGCAACGACAGCGTCTACCGCGACGGCTCCCTTAACTTGGGGCGGCTGGCGCTCTATGCCATCATGATCTTCGTGGCTATCATCTGGGGCGCGCCCTTTATTTGGATGTTCGTCACCTCGATCAAGCCGGATAACGAGGTCTTCCGCTATCCGCCTACCTGGTGGCCCGAGCAGCCGACCCTCTTGTTTTACACGCGGCTCTTCGAGTCCTTCCCCATGATGGCCTGGTTTCGCAACAGCCTGATCGTGGCGACAATCACCACCGTACTGACCTTGGCCACCAACATCTTGGCCGCTTATCCGCTGGCGCGCATGCGCTTCCGCGGCCGCAAGATCGTGCTGCTGATCATCTTGTCGACATTCCTGCTGCCGGGCGAAATTCTGCTGGTGCCGCTCTTCCTGGGCATGATCAAATTCAAGCTGGCCAACACCTATTTCAGCATCGCTGTGCCGGCGGCGGCCAATGCCTTTGGCGTCTTCTTGATGACGCAATTCTTCCTGACCATCCCGGTCGAACTGGAGGAAGCCGGTCGATTAGATGGCTGCAGCCGCTTCGGTTTGCTCTGGCGCATTTTCATCCCGCTAAGCAAGCCGGTTATCGCCACCGTCGCCATCTTCACCTTCGTCCGCAGTTGGAACGACTTCTTCTGGCCCCTCATCATCAGCAACACCGACGCGACCCGCACCGTGCCGGTTGGCTTGGCGATCTTCGTTGGGCGCGGTCTTTCGATGCGCTTCGGCGTCATCATGGCGTCGGCGGCCGCGGCCACCATACCGGCGGTAATCTTCTTCCTGCTGCTGCAGCGCTATTTCGTCCGCGGCATCTCCACCACCGGTCTACAGGGCTAAGCCCCGGCGGATCGAGCGAATGCGTTATCTTCCCTTCGTCGAGGAACTGCCGTTCAAAGGCTGGGACGCTGTCCATCTGAGCAACAGTCTAATTTACGCTGTCTGCGTGCCGGAAATCGGCGGGCGCACCATGCAGTTCAGCCTGGGACCGCATGACTTTCTCTTCATGAACCCGGAGCTGCTGGGCAAACGCTTCAGCTACGAAGAACATGCCGGCGATGGCAGCCTCTTGAACTGGAAGAACTACGGCGGCGACAAGACCTGGCCCGCGCCGCAAGGCTGGGACGGCGACGGTCAATGGCCCGGTCCGCCCGATCCCGTTCTCGATTCGGGACGCTACAGTTATGAAACGGGCGAAGACGACGGACGCAGTTTTGTTTCGATGACCAGCCCGCCCGATGAACGCTCGGGGCTGCAGATCACACGGGTGATCAGCCTCGAACCGGCGAGCTCGCGACTGCGGCTTGATCTGTCTTTCGAAAACATATCGAATCGCGCGATAGGCTGGTCGATATGGGATGTCGCGCAGTTGGTTTGCAGCACGGTCGACGAGGGACTGAACGACGACTGCTGGCTGTACATTCCGGTCGATAGCCAACGTGAGCGCGCTTACGAGATCATGTTCGGCGACGACAATCCGCAGTATCAACTGGATTCGGACAGCGGGCTGCTGGCCGTGCAGTATCGAGGCATCGTCGGTAAGATCAGCGTACACAGTCCGGCAGGCTGGATCGCCTTCGCCGATCAACAGACGGGCTTCGCGCTCTGCATGCAATTCCCGTATGTGCCCGGTGCAGAGTATCCCGACAATGGCGCAACTGTCGAATGTTGGACGGAATCACCCGGCGCGCCTTCGCCGATTCCGATAAGCTCGCCGGGATATATTCTCGAAGCGGAAGTCTTGAGCCCGCTGTACACGCTGCAAGCCGGCGAAGTCGTGGAGCAGCGCGTGACCTGGTCAGCGGCTTATTGTCCGGCGCCGATTGTTGATGTCGCGGATGTCGGATGCGTTCACCAGCCGCTATCGATCGACGTGAGCGGAGGTTGGGCGCGAATCCGGGGCGTTTTTGGCTGCTTCCTGGCCGGTCGCGCGGAACTTGAATGCCTCAGCCAGACCGGCGACGCGCTCAGTGTTACTGACCTGGGACCGGTATCTCCCCTGGGTGCGCTGCATGTCGATGCGCTCCTGCGAGTCAAAGAAGCTGCAAGCCAGATAAGATTGAATGTCCTGGATGTGGACGGCGCTCATGCCGGAACGCTGGCGAGCGGCGATGCTGTGAATTAAACACGGAGTAATGTAGGGGCGACCCACGGGTCGTCCGCGATATTGCCGTGCTGCAATCGGGCGATACAAGTATCGCCCCACCAGTTCTCAATAGACGGAGACGAAATATGATCGAACAATGGACATCCGAAAAAGCCAACGACTGGTACGCCTCAATTGATCCCATCCGCGGCTGCAACTATCTGCCGCGTACAGCGGTAAATTCGACCGAGATGTGGGGTGCCGAGTCATTTGATCCCGACACCATGGCCGAAGAATTGGCTTGGGCGCAGGCGGCGGGCTTCAACGCTGTGCGCGTATTCCTGCAATTTCTGGTTTGGCAAGACGATCCCGCTGGCCTGAAAGAGCGTATCGACCGCTTCCTTGATATCACCAGCGGCTGTGGCATCAGGACGATGTTCATCGTATTCGACGATTGCGCTTTCGCCGGCAAGGAGCCGTATCTGGGACCGCAGGATGATCCCATTCCGAATGTGCACAACAGCGGCTGGACGCCCAGCCCGGGATTACAACGGGTGGGTGACCGTTCCGTTTGGCCTGAGCTCAAGGACTACGTAGTTGATATCGTCGGCAGTTTCGCCGATGACGAACGCGTGCAGATCTGGGATTTGTACAACGAGCCGGGTAATAGCGAAATGGGCGAAAGCAGCCTGCCCCTGGTGGAAGCCGCCTTCGCCTGGGCGCGCGAGGCGGACGCGGGGCAGCCCCTGACGACCTCGATTTTTCGCATGCATGATGCATATGACATGGAGGAACGCATATTGGAATTATCCGATGTCACGTCGTTTCATCACTACGTCGAGACCGGCGTGGAAGCGATCATTCAGCGCTGCCAGGCCTATGGCAGACCCGTGCTTTGTACCGAATGGCTGCGGCGACAGGTTGGCCAAACGGTCCAGCTGACATTGCCGGTTTCGCGCGCGAGCGCATCGGCTGGTACAACTGGGGTTTGGTGGCCGGGCGGACGCAGACTTATCTCGACTGGCGCCGCGAAATGAACACGCCCGACAACAAGACTTGGCAGCATGACATTTTTCACGCGAATGGGTCGCCCTATGACCAAGCCGAGATTGCGTTGATTCGCGCTTTCGCGTTTGCGGATTAGCCCTCTAGCCCCGCTGTTTAGAAGGGCGGGCACAAACCATATTTCCTATTTGAATGCTTGTCCGAGTTAGACCCTAGACAATTGGCGCAGTTTTGCCCAATCGATATCAGCGCAGGTAAATCATTGGCGCTCGAAAACCGCGATTGCCGACCGCCGATGAGATTGGTAACACCAATTTTGCGCCGCAATGTCTTAGCCGATATAATGCAAGATAGGTTGGACGTCTGTTGATCGACGCCGGGCTGTTGCTGAGCCCATGCTGAAATGGATTAGCGTCCAAACTCGATTGCGATATCCAAGCTTATATTGAGAAGGAGACATCTAATGAAGGTTTCAAAACGAATTGGCTTGCTTCTTGTCCTGCTCTTCTTGTTGAGCATGGGCTTCGCCGCGCAAGCGCAGGATACGACGATCTCGTTCCTGGCGCCGCCCTGGGGCGTCCCGCCGAGCGAAGATTCGCTCAATGCGTTTATGGAAGATAGCGGCATCACCGTCGAGATTCAGTCGGTGCAGATGGCCGATCTATACAGCCGTGTGCAAGTTTCAGCAGCAGCCGGAGAAGCGCCCGCCGACGTGATCTTCATCACCGAAGAGGGTCCTTCCAACGTCGTCGCCACTGGCAATATGCGGCCGCTGAACGACTTGCTGGAGATGGGCGATCTCGATGCCGACGATTTCGAGAAGCTCGACTTCTGGACGGTCGACGGCGACGTCTTCGCCATACCCACTTACCTACAGCTGGTAATGATGGATTACAACTCCGCCAAGCTCGCCGAAGCCGGCTTTGACGCCGCGCCGACAACCTGGGACGAACTGCACGGTCAGGCGATGGCCATCAAGGCAGCGGGTGTTGACGACTATCCCATCGCCGTGGGCGCGATCAACTGGTCCTGGTGGCTGATGGCGCTGAGCATGGGCGATCCGATGTTTGACGAAGATCTCAACCCGGTCTTCGCCGATGAAGGCAGCAAGGGCCGCGAGGCCATGGCGCTGTTGAAGACCTTCTTCGACCATGACCTGATCAGCCCCGAAATCCTGGCGGGCAGCATCAATCAGCACGCCTTGTTCTGGAGCGGCGTCGGCGTCTACCACCAGGGCTGGCAAGGCTCTGTCGTACGTGGCAACGCTGAATCGTCCATGCAGGCGCCCAATGTGGAATACCTGGTCCTGCCGGAAGTCGGCAATACCTGGAGCTTCCCGGCCGGCATCGGCATCTCGGTCGATAGCGAAAATGTCGATGCAGCCTGGGAGTTCATTAAGTGGTACGTCGGCGACCAAAACATGACCGATATCTGGAATGCCTTCGGTCTCTATCCCTCGCGGATTTCCATCAGCAGCGCGCTGAACGACGCCGGCGAAATCCAGGGCTACGACGAAATTGTCGAGCAAAGCATGCACACCAACGAGCTGCCGCGCTTTACGCTCTGGTGGGGTCCCTGGGCCGCCTCTGTCAGCGAAGCCATCAAGGAAGGTATGTCAACCGGCATGTCCGGCGACGACATTATTGATGGGCTGGCTGAAGAGTGGAACGAGCTCAAGGAAGAGTACGAGTAGGCACAGCGTAGCCAAGTTCCTGGGTCGGGGCGTATTTTGTTCAACCCCACCCCCCGACCCCCTCCCCGAAGCTTCAGGGAGGGGGAGTTCGTCGAAATACACATCTCGCACCTAGAGTGACTCTCGCGGAAAAGTGAGTTTGTAGATGAATTCAGCCTCTCCGCCTGTAGGCAAAGTCTCCCCCCATTGCAATGGGGGGAGACTTAGAGGGGGGGGTGGACTAATTCCATGACCCGCCGTCTACTTTCAGCCGACTCACGCTACCTCATCGTCGTGCTCGCGCCGATTGTCTTGCTGATCGCGCTTTTCATTTACTATCCCGCGGTCGATACCTTCCGCACCAGCACGACCAATTACAACCTGCGCATCCGCCGCCCACCGAAATCCGTCGGCATTGACAACTACGTCAAACTGCTGGAAGACGAGGAATTCTGGGAAGTTACCGGGCGCAGCTTCAAAGTCGTCATCATCACCCTGCCGCTGGAAATGGCCGTCGCTTTTGGCATCGCCATGCTGCTCAACCAGCGCTTCCCCGGCCGCGGCATCATGCGCACCCTGACAATCCTGCCCTGGATGCTGCCCGGCGTGGTCAACGGCTTCTTATGGGGCTGGCTGCTCAACGGAGAATACGGCGCCTTAAACGGCTTCCTCTATCAATTCGGCTTGATCAGCGAATATCAATATTGGCTGCGCGATCCTGACGCTCAACTCGTCTGGGTCTGCGTCGTGCAAACCTGGACGCGTTACGCCTTCCCGACCATCATTCTGCTGGCTGGCTTGCAGAGCATACCCGATGACCTCTTTGACGCCGCCAAAGTCGACGGCGCCAACGCCATCCACCGCGTGCGCTATATCACCTTCCCGCTTCTATTGCCCTCCTTCGGCATCGCCCTCGTCGTCGAGTTCATCGCCGCCTTCCAGATCTTTGATGTCGTCTGGACACTGACCGCGGGCGGTTCAGCCGGTGGCGCCATGAATCCCTTTACAAAAACGCTGATGCTCTACAACTACGAACTGGTCTTCCGCGATCTGCGCATCGGCTTGGGCGCGGCGCTCTCTTACATCATCCTGGCAATGTCCCTCGCCGTGGGCATGATTTTCGTCTGGCGCGTTTACAACCAAGGGGTGCAGGAACAATGAGCCTGGGACTCCGCGGTCAAGAGCGTCTGCGCCTCGGCTTCATTTATGTGCTTTGCGCAGTCGTACTGATCTGGGCGTTGGCGCCGATCTACTGGGTCTTCGTCAGCAGCATCTCGACCCGCCGCGAGCTCTACTCCCGCCCTTACAAAATCTGGTTCCCCAGCGAACCTACCTTCGAGTCCTATCACACCATCTTCACCCAGGGCGCCAAGTTCCGCGACGGTAGCTTTTCACCGACTGCCGGCTTGATGAGCTCGGGTTTGCGTAATAGCGTCATCATCAGCGTGGCATCGGCTGGCATCGTCACTCTGCTGGCTACCGGCGCCGGCTATGCCTTTGCCCGCATGCGATTCCGCGGCAAGAACGCCATCTTCCTGCTCATCATGCTGATGCTGCCCCTGCCCATCTGGGTCTCGTTGATTGCGCTCTTCTTCATCATGTCCCGGCTCGAGCTGGTCGATACCTTGATCGGACTCATCTTGATATTCGTGACTTTGCTACTGCCGCTTTCCGTCTGGATGATGACCACCTTCGTGCGCGATATCCCCAATGAGATTCAAGACGCCGCCCGCGTTGACGGCGCCGGTCGCTGGCGTCTGGTCTACAGCATCATTCTGCCGCTGGCGCGCCCGGGCATGGTGGCGGTTTTCCTGGTGGGCATGCTCACTACCTGGAACAACTTCTTGATCCCGCTCATTTTCACCCGCACCGACGACTCGCAGCCGCTGACCATCGTGCTGACGCTCTTCATCGGTCAGTACGAGGTGGCCTGGGAGGATATGTCGGCCGCGGCCGTGGTGACGATGTTGCCACCCTTCTTGATGGCGCTATTCTTCCAGCGCTATCTGGTGCGCGGCTTGACCATGGGCGCGGTGAAGTGAGGATTGTCACCATTCTAGAGGGTCATCAAACCAATATTCGCTTTTCAAACGCATTGGGGCAACCGGCAGGGAAGTCATTCTGGTTCGGGTTTCCGCAGCCAGGCAGAATATGGATTGCTTGCCGCCTAGACAGATTTGCTGCTCACCATGACAGATCCACTTCAAGTCCTGACACTGCGGCGAGATATGTGTGCGTTCCGATTGGCGCTTAAACAGGAAACAAGCGCTTTAGCGGCAGCGTGAAACCGGGCAAGACTGTGCCGCCGCTTAATTCATCGTCCAAATCGATGGTTTCGCTTTTCGGCATATCGTCGTTGCCTGCGGTCCAAACCTCCGCGTTTTTCTCCGCCGAGTGGACAAGCCAGACCATCGCGGCGCCATGGCGCAGATAGAGTTTGGCTTTGCGACGGGCTTGCGCCAGAGTTTGCGACGGCGAAATGATCTCAACCGCCAAGTCAGGCATGAAAGGCACATAACCGATGTCAACAGGTTGCTCTGCGCGTGCTTTGCTTTCGAATGCGACATCGGGGATCAGCAAGGTCCGTCTATCGTCTGGCGAGTGGTAACCGACCTCGACAGCGGCTTCGCCCAGATCGTGCAAGTCCGCATAATCGGCTATAAAGCGTCCGATGCGTAGCGCAAGCCGTCCATGTATTCGAGCTGGTGACATGGTAATCACAAGTTCTCCGTCTATGAGGCAAATCTTCTTGGCGTCGTTCTCCGGCGCGCACGCCAGCCGCCACACATCATCTACTGTATATGAACGCTCTCGGGTAGCCATCGCCACCTCGCCTTCACTCTCTCTACGACAATAATATAACATAGGAAATGCCGGTTCTCCAAAGTCCCCAATTGGCGTCGCCGGCGCCAAAAGCCACTGTTTTTGCCAACATTCGCTTACGTGCTAAACTATGTGCGGAGTCGAGCAAGGAGGAAATGGCAATGCAGAAAACGGCTGTATTGCAAGGACCGCTGACTAGCAACGGTAATGGAGCAAGTTCCGCTATGTGACCGTGCCCATGATCAGCCCGATTATTCTGTTCAACACCATTGTCGGCTTGATAGGCGCTTGTCAGTATTTCACCGAGGCATACGTCATCACCGCAGGCGGACCCGGCGATTCGACGCTCTTTTATTCGCTATACCTGTTCAATAACGCCTTTGCCTACTTCAAGATGGGATATGCCTCGGCGATGGCTTGGCTGCTGTTTCTGGTCATTCTGATTCTGACATTTCTCATCTTCCGCAGTTCCGCCAAACGCGTGTATTACCACGGCAGTTGATCTTTTCGGGCGACAGGCGACGCTGCCGACGATGAGTCGCCCACCAGGTTTCTTGCAAACTGCTACAATGTAGGCAGTTAGGGGCGACCTGTCAGGCCGACCCAAATCAAATAAAATTGAATTCACACTAAAGAATTGTGCAGTGTAGGGGCGACCCATAGGTCGCCCGCCAAGTCCCACATTGCACAGAAAGACAGCCACAACATGAACATCAATTCTACAATCGCAAGCATGACCGTCGCAGAAAAGGTCGGGCAGATGTTCATGCTGGCCTTCGCCGCCGATCAGCTTGACGCGGCCCGCATCCTGATGGCTGAACACCTGGTGGGCGCGGCATACATCGGCGACGAAAACGTGCCGAATGCCCGCGCAGCCATCGACTTGACGAACACCTTACAGTCCTTCGCCCGGGGTACGCGCCTGGGCATCCCGCTGCTGCTGGGCATCGATCAAGAAGGCGCCTGGTCGGTCATGACCTCCGAAAGCGCCATGGGACCGGGCAATATGGCCATCGGCGCGACAGGCGATGCAAAGATGGCTTACGAGATGTACAGCGTGATCGCCAAAGAGACGTCGTCGGTCGGTTTGAACACGGTGCTGGGTCCGGCCTGCGATTGCAACTCCAATCCCCACAATTCGATCATCAAAATGCGCTCCTTCGGTGAAGATCCCGGGCTGGTCGCCGCCATGACCCGCGCGGCGGTACGTGGTTTGCAAGCGAACGGCGCGGTCGCCACGCTCAAGCACTTCCCCGGGCACGGCGACACGCGTATGGACAGCCACCGTGGCCTGCCGACGGTCGATCGCTCGCGCGAAGAACTCTTTCGCATTGATTTGCACCCCTTCGCCGAGGGCATCAAAGCCGGCGCTAAAATCGTCATGACCGCGCATATTATCTTTACGGCGCTCGATCCAGAACGACCCGCCACGCTCTCGCCCATCATCCTGGGCGATGTGCTGCGCGGCGAATTGGGCTTCGAGGGCGTCGTCGTCTCCGACAGCATGAATATGCACTCGATGAAGCGCAACTACGATCCCGCCGATGCCGCAATCCAGGGCTTCATGGCCGGCGTCGACTTGATGATGCTGGCGGAAGAACATTACGATCACGATGTCGGATCGTATCTGGATAACCAACGCAATTTGATCGCCGCGGTGATTCAAGCTGTGGAGAACGGCACGATCAGCCGCGAGCGCGTGGACGATGCCGTCAGGCGTATCCTGCGGCTGAAGCGCGACGCCAGCTTCAGCGCGCAGCCCTTGCCGGGACGCCCCATCGTCGTCGGTCAAGCCAGCCATCGCGCCGTCGAACTCGACGTGGCGCGCGCCGCGGTCAGTGTCTTGCGCGATCGCAACAACCTGCTGCCGATCAGCGCGGGGAAGACGATCACGCTGGTCAATACAACGAAACGAAGCGCCTACCAGGTGCTGACGGAGACGCGCGGCATCGGACCGAATCAGGCCACAGCGGCGTTTGACGTTTTCGCGGATGCCATGAGAGCGCGTTGCGATAATGTCACCGTCATTGAAGCTGAAGATTACTCCGTTCGCGATATGCCAGCGGACGGGATTATTGTTGCAGTCAGCGAGAACTATACGCTACCGGGCACGGACTTCGATCAATCTCTGCAAGTCAAAATCGTGCGCGAACTGCACCGGCATGCAGCTGACCGCCTGCTGATAGTCGCGCTGCGCGATCCCTACCAATTGGCGGAATACGCCGAAGTCGGCAGCTTCGTCTGCAGCTTCAGCTTTCGACCCCCCGCGGCTGTGGCGGCGGCGGAAGTCCTGCAGGGTCAGGTTGAGGCGAGTGGGCGGACGCCGGTCAGCGTGCCGGGCACGGAGTTTGGCGCGCGCACCATCTAAATGCGTTGGAAAGCCAATCGCACAGTCCCTCGCAATCGGGCGACCTAATAGGTCGCCCCTACATGGTCCATTGTTTCTTGGACTCTCACGCCCCACGTGCAAATCGAGATCAAACCGGTAGGGGCGATCCGATGGATCGCCCATTTGTCAGACAAAATCGGCGGCTGTAATTGATTTACCGACGTCGTATCGAGTTGCGTCACCGCTATTTGACATGCAACGTTTCCGTTTGCCGAGGAGAGGTGAAATTCGAGGACTTGTCAACTACGCCTGACCATAAAAAATCTCTGTGCTCTCTGTGTCCTCAGTGGTGAAAAAAACCTGTATCGAGTTCAGCATAAGGTCATGTCCTTGATATTCACCACTCCCGGTTGCCGCGCTTTGTAGCAAAGGTCATGCCATTGAATTACAATTGTGTGATTCTCGGAACTGAATTCATGAGGCGGCGCGATGTATCAACTCGTTTGCAGAACCTGTCAAAGGTCCATTGACGATCGATCCGCCACTACTTGCCCGGACGACGGCAGCATCCTCAATGTCATCTACACATCGCCGGAGATTCCGCTGGATCCCGCGCTGCCCGGCATTTGGCGCTATGCCGCCCATCTGCCCCTGGATGACAGCGCCCATATCGTCAGCCTGGGCGAAGGCGGCACGCCACTGCTGCGCTCGGCGCATCTGGGCGCGACGCAGAGCCTGGAAAACCTGTATTTCAAAAACGAGACGCTTAACCCAACCGGCTCTTATAAAGACCGCATCTTGACCGTCGGTATGTCACAGCTAATTGAGCAAGGCAAGCAGATGTGGGTGACCACTTCGTCGGGCAATGCCGGCGCATCAACCGCGGCTTACGGCGTACGGGCCGGCGTCAACGGTTACCTCTTCACACTGGAGCGCGCGCCACGCGCAAAGATCGCCCAGATCATCGCTTACGGTCCGACGGTCAAGTCGGTGCAGGGCTTGGGATACAATCCCGCTGTCGAAGATGCCACCTGGACCAACTGCATTCAACTTTGCGAGCAGCGGGGCTGGATGATGATGGTCACCGCTTGCAGCTTCAGCCCGCTGGCAATGGAAGGCGCAAAGACTATCGCCTTCGAAATCTGCGAATCGCTGGGCGCGGTCGTGCCCGATGTGGTTTATGTGCCGGTCGGCGGTGGCGGACTGCTCACCATGATCCACAAGGGTTTCCAGGAATGGCGCGACGCTGGTCACATCGACCGCGTGCCACGTTTGGTTTCGGTGCAAGCCAAGGGCTGCGATGCCGTGACCCAAGCCTGGGAGAACGGCAGGTCCCTGCAAGCCCTCGATGACTGCACCAGCATGGTTTCCGGCATCATTCTAACCAATCCGCCGGATGGCGATCTGGTCTTGGAGGCGCTGCGAGATTCGAGCGGCTGGGCGGTCTCCGTGTCCGATGACGTCACTTATCAAGCGCAGGCGGAGCTGGCGAACCGCGAAGGCTTGTTCGTCGAGCCGGCTGCGGCCATCACCTGGGGCGCGATCAAGGCGGACCGCCAGCGCGGACGACTGAAAGCTGACGATGTGGTGGTGGCGGTTCTGACCGGGGTCGGATTCAAGGACAGCGCGGCGATACAGCGTATGACCGAGCACGTCGAACTGCCCCTGATCGAAGCCAGCGAAATCCTTACGGTTGATCAAGCCGGCCCGGGTTGATCCAGCGGACAAAGCGGAATCATGAGTGGACGCCTGCAAGACAAGGTCATCATCATCACCGGTGGCGGCACCGGCATCGGCTGGGGCATCACGGGGAGCTGCGCGCGGGAAGGCGCGTCAGTGGTCATCGCGCAGCGCCGCGACGACATCGACATCGCCAGGGATAGAGCCGCGCAATTGCAGGAAGCGGGTCACAGCGCGCTGGGCGTCGGCTGCGACATCACTCGGCGCGAACAGGTTAAAGCGATGATCGCGACCACTGTCGCCGAGTTTGGTCGCCTCGATGTCATGATCAACAACGCCGCGTTGACTGGTCAATCCGCCGACGTGCGCCCCTTCCTAGAAGAGACCGACGAACACTGGCGGCGGCTGATCGATGTCAATCTCAACGGCGCTTTCATCTGCACGCAGGAAGCGGCGTTTCAGATGATCAAACAAGGCGACGGCGGTAGCATTGTCACCATCTCATCAGTAGCGCAGTTCGCCGCGCAAGAGAGCGCAACGCCCTACGGCGCGGCAAAAGCCGGTCTTGATGGCTTGACCAAAGGCGCGGCAATTGAGCTGGCGCCGCACGGGATCCGCGTCAACATGGTGGCGCCGGGCGATATCTACACCGAATCGAGCGCCGATATCCTCGATCAAGTCACAGGAGCCGGCGGCAGCGGCAACTTCTTCCGTTTCACACCGCTGGGACGCCGCGGCCAAGTCGGAGAGATCGGGGATGTGGTGGCATTCCTGGCCAGCGATGAAGCCAGTTTCGTGACCGGCGCAACCTGGCTTGTTGACGGCGGCTTCTTGAGTTATTGAGGTGAGCGATGCATATTCGCGATTTTGATCCGCATAGCCTGCTCCGCGGCGAAAAACTGCGGGCCCGGCTCGATATCGCGCCACGCGCGGACGGCGGCGTCTGGCAGTTTCCGTTCTTGTCCGTCACCGGCGAAAGTGACGGTCCCACGCTGCTGGTTTTGGCCGGCGTTCATGGCGATGAATACGAGGGGATCGTCGCCATCCCGCAGCTCTACGAACAAATTGAACCCGACCACTTAAACGGCACGCTCTTGATGGTGCCAGTATGTAACGTGCCGGCATACGAGGGGGCACAACGCAGCAGTCCCATAGACGGGCTCAACCTGGCGCGCGTTTTCCCCGGCCAGCGAGATGGCTCCATCACACAACAGATCGCTTATTGGATCTGCGAAAAACTGCTGCGCCATGCCGACTTCATGATCGATTTGCATACCGGCGGCATCGCTTACGAGTTGCCGCTGTTGGTAGGATATGTGCACGATGAGAGCGCCTATGGACAAGCGTCCCTGGCAATCTCGCGCGCTTTTGGCGCGCCGATCCTGTGGGGACATCCGCCGCCTGTGCCGCCCGGACGCAGCCTCACCGCAGCCTACGATCACGGCGTCCCCTGTACCTACACCGAGGCGCCCGGCGGAAGCGGGATTGACCCGCAGGTCGCCGGCTGTTTTCTTTCGGGCGTCTTCAACGTGATGAAGCACTTGGGCATGCTGCAAGGAGACCTGGATCAGCAGCCGCTAACTCATCATCTGGTGGGTCACGGCGATTTGGACAGCGTCATTGAAACACCGGTAGCCGGACTGTTTCAGCGCGAGATCGGCTTGCTCGATCTGGTGGAGGCGGGCCAGCGACTAGGCGCCATTCGGGACGAAACTGGCGACATCCTGGCAGAAATCGTCGCCAGAAAAGCGGGCATCGTGATCATGCTACGCGGCTTGCCGCGGGTCGAAGCCGGAGATGGCATCGCGCACCTTGCGCAGCATACTTAAATTTCAGAGCGAATGATGCATGCCGCGTCCATTTCTTGAGACTCGGTAAGGGCGATCCGGTGGATCGCCCAGCCTACTTTTTCAAGCTCTGCATGGGTTGTCAGGCGCCATCTGACTTGCGACCGGATGTGAAATGGAAAATGGCCCTCTCTCCAAAAGGACAGCAGTTCCATGAGTTCTACATCACACACACGAACCACGCGCATCGCCATCGGCGGCATCCTGCACGAGACGCATACCTTCATGGAGCAGCCCACGACGCTGGCGGACTTTGAAGAAGGTTCGCTCTATCGCGGCGGCGATCTGCTTAGGGAAATGGACGGCACGCGCTCCGGCATCGGCGGCATGATCGAAGCGGCGTCCGGCAGAGGCTGGCAACTGCTGCCGACGATCTACGCCACAGCCATGCCTTCTGGAACGGTCACGGGCGACGCCTATCAAACGTTGCTGACAAACCTGCTTGATCGCCTGCGCGAGGCGCTGCCGCTAGACGGCGTCCTGCTGGCGCTGCACGGCGCGATGGTCGCGGAGGGCCAACTCGATGTCGAAGCCGACATCGTCACGCGCGTGCGCGGCATCGTCGGCGTTCAGACGCCGGTCGTCGTCTTGTTGGACATGCACGGCAATATCAGTCCGCATCTGGTCGAAGTGGCGGGCGTGCTGTTGGCTTATGATACCAATCCACATATCGATACACATGCGCGTGGCGTCGAAACGGTCGAAGTCATGTCGCGCCTGCTCCGGCGAGAGATCGTCCCGACAGCGGCCTATGCCCGCCCCGCCCTGCTGCTGCCGCCGCAGAGCACGGGAACCGATGATGAACCGCTCTCGCCGGTGCACGTCCGCGTGGCAGAAATGGAAGCCGAAGCCGCGGTCGTCTGCATTGCGGTGATGGCGGGCTTCGCCTATGCCGATACTCCTTATTGCGGCGCCAGCGTCATCGTCACAACCGATAGCCTGCCGGAATTGGCACAACAATACGCGCGCGAACTAAGCGACTTGCTGCATGCTCGTCGCGATACCGCCTTGCCTCGTTTCCTCCAGCCCGCCGATGCCGTCGCGCAGGCTGCAAAAATTGAAACCGGGCCGGTGATCCTGGTCGATTCGGCGGACAATATTGGCGGCGGCACGCCGGGAGATGGCACGGACGCGCTGGTGGCCATGCTGGACCAAAACGCGCAGGATGGCGCCATCGTGCTGGCGGACGCCGAAGCCGTGGCGGTTTGCTGGGAGGCGGGACAGGACGCGGACGTCACGCTGTCTGTCGGCGCCAAGGCGGACAACTGGCATGGCCAGCCGGTACTTGTGACTGGCAACGTTGAGGCGCTTTCCGACGGCGTCTTCACTTGTGAATTGCCGGACAACCACTTCGCTGCGTTTTATGGCAACGAAGTGAACATGGGCAGGTGCGCCTGGCTGCGCGTAGGCGGCGTCAATATTCTCTTGACCGAGCGCAAAGCCCCGCCCATGGATCTGGCGCAATTGCGGCATATCGGCATCGTGCCCGAAGCGCAGCAGATGATCGTGGTCAAGTCGGCCGTGGCTTATCGCGCGGCCTACATAAGCATCGCCGCCATCGTGATCGAAATGGACACGGCAGGTCTGTGCAGCGCCAATCTGTCTCGCTTTCCATACCGGCATCTTAAACGGCCGGTCTTCCCGCTGGATTGAAATCTTCGCCACAACCAGCAATGCGCGACTAGCAGTTCCTGATCTTCATTATGATGATCTTTTGCCTGTTTCACGAACACGTGTTACGCTCGTTTTATGAACACGATTCCTACATATGAACAGACGCGTCCATATCTGCTGGCTGAGGATTGACGGACGGTGAACGTCAAAGTTGATGTGCCGGCGCCCACGATTCAGCGCCTGCCGGAAGAGGAGTCCGCGAGCGCATCAGTTGTGATCATCGAAAGCGCGCGCCAGATTTCGGCGCGGCTGGGATATATGCCGGAGCCGCATCGACCGGCGCTGGCGCAATAACCGACGAGGACGAAGATGACGACGTATCAACGATCGGGCGAATTATACGAGCGGGCACAAGCCTCGCTGGCAGGCGGCGTCAGTAGCAATGTACGCGCCCTGGCTCAGCCGCCGCTTTACTTCCGCAGCGCGCAGGGCACGCGCATGGTCGACGCCGACGAAAATGTGTATCTCGATTTCACATTGGCGCAGGGTCCCATGCTCCTCGGGCACAGTCCGCCCGCGGTGTTGGACGTCGTGGAAAAAGCGATGCGTGACGGTCAGCTTTACGCCGCGCAGCATGAGCTTGAGATCGAATTGGCGGAAAAGTTCACACGCATCGTGCCCTGCGCCGAACTGGTACGCTTTTGCAACTCCGGCTCCGAAGCGGTACACGCGGCGCTGCGTCTGGCGCGCGCCGCCACTGGCCGCGAGAAAATCTTGAAATTCGAAGGACACTACCATGGCTGGTTCGACAACGCCTTGATCAGCGCCGGACCCACAGAAAAGCAAGCCGGGCCGCGCGAAGCGCCAAATGCCGTGCTCGGCTCCGGCGGGCAACTGGCGAGCGCCAGCGAGAATGTCATCGTCCTGCCCTGGAACGATCTGGACATGCTGAAGGCAGCGATCAGCAGGCACGAAAACGAACTGGCGGCGGTCATCCTGGAGCCGGTCATGTGCAATAACGGCTGCATTCCGCCCTTGCCTGGATTCCTCGCTGCCCTGCGTCAACTCTGCAATGAGGGCGGCATCGTCTTGATCTTTGACGAAGTCATCACTGGCTTCCGGCTGGCTTTGGGCGGCGCGCAGGCTTATTTCGGCGTCAAGCCGGATCTGGCCATCTTTGGCAAGGCGATGGCCAACGGCTTCCCCATCGCTTGTCTGGCCGGCCTACGCGAATTGATGGAGCCAATCGCTCGTTTGCAGGTCAACCATTCCGGCACCTACAACAGCAACGTCATGGTCACCGCCGCGGCCTGCGCCACCATCAGCGAGTTGGAGCGCATCTCTTATCCGCGCCTGCATCAATTGGGCGAAACAATGATGACCGGCTTGCGCGATCTCGCCGCGACAATGGATATGCCCGCCCTGGCGCAAGGTATCGGACCCGTGTTTCACCTGGCTTTCACTGAACAGGGCTCCATCGTCGATTACCGTGACTGCCTGGATCTTGATCAAGAACGCAATCGCGATTTTGTGGGTAAAATGCTTGACAAAGGTGTGCGTCTGCTCTCGCGCGGACTGTGGTATCTATCGGCGGCGCACACCAAAGAAGATGTTCAAATTGCGCTTGAAACGGCGGCATCGGTTATGAAGGACGAGTTATCGCGCTAGATTGAAGCCCGGATGGCGAAGAATTCGCTATAATGCGAGAGAGCGCGAAGATTGGCAGGAGGCGCCTATGATCTGATGAGACTTAATTATCCATTTGTTGCACAGCAAACTCTAAAGGAGACTGTTCTATGAATCGCAAACGAGAAAAAGAAATCCGCCAAACATCGGAAATGCTGGCGCGCAATACGCTATCACGGCGGCGCTTTTTGCAAACGATGTTCGCCACCGGCGCGGGCGCGCTTGTTTATGGCGCGCATCCCCTGGCATCGGTCGTCGCGCAGGGCGATTCCTCCGCGACCATCGATATCGCCAACAGTTTCGGCCGGCTGAACCCGGTGCTTTCTACCGCCGTCGGCGAGTTGACGATCAACAACGCTGTCTTCAATAAAGTGCCGGATTTGCTGGCAGAACCGGCAATACAGGAGGATGAGCTGACTTTCCTGTTGAACTTCCGCCAGGGCGTCATATTCCACGACGGCACCGAGATGAAAGCCTCCGACTTCAAATTCACCATGGATCTGCTGCAGAATCCGGACACGGCTTCATTATTCGCCAACTTCCTGACACCCATAGACGGGGTAGACGTCGCGGGCGATTACTCAGCCAGAGTCCATCTCAACGAACCCTTTGGTTTGTTCCCGGAGCGCCTCTTTGTCATGACGGTACTGCCGGAAGCCACCTTCAACGAGATGGGCATTGATCGTTTCGGGCTGGCGCCGGTGGGCACGGGTCCCTTCGCCTTCCAGAACATGATCGCGCAAGACCGCGTCGTGCTGACGCGCCACATGGATTATTTTGCCGAGGGCCTGCCCTTGCTCGACAGCATAACCTTCCGCGAGGTGCCCGAAGCCAGTGTGCGCATGGCCAACCTGGTCGCCAGCCAATCCGACATTATGGAACAGGTGCCGCCGGAAAGTTTCGATATTTTCGGTCGCGCGCCGGGCATTATCGCCGGCTCTGGACCCAGCACCCGCCGCGCTGGCTTCATGATGAACTGCACCAAGGCGCCCTTGAGCGATACCCGTGTGCGCCAGGCCCTTTCCTATGCGATTGACCGGCAGGCCATCATCGACACGGTCTTGAAGGGAAACGGCTTACCGGGCAACGGCTCAAGCATTCCGCCTTCGATGAATAACTATAATGCCGATGCCGACAAATACAATTACGATCCCGACATGGCGCGGGCGCTGCTGAGCGAGGCAGGCGCAGAAGGCGTCAAGATCGAATTGATGGCGGGCTCACTCAAGTTCCTGGCCGATACCGTCACCTTGATTAAACCGATGGTCGAAGCGGTTGGCATTGAAGCCGAAATCCGTTTGATCGAAGTTGAGGCGGGTTATCAGTTTGTCTTTGATCGGACCTTCGATACCTACACCACCTGGGGCAATACCAGCGCGCTTGGTTCCGATATCGACATTCACACCCGCTGGATTTATGGACCCTTCCTGGGCAGTGGGGAATCGCTATTTGGTTGGGGACCGAACAATGGTGAAGCCTTCGAGCAAGCGCATAGCTTGATGAACGCGGCAGCCGCCACCTCCGATGCCGATGACCGCCATGCCAAATATGACCAGGTACAGGAGATCGTGGTGGATGAAGCCGTCGAGTTCATCTTATACTGGCCCGATAATTTGGGCGCCTGGCGCGACAATATCTCCGGTTACGTTCCGCCGGTAGATGATGTGATTGACTCGTCAGAAATCGCGAAGTCTTAGGCGCAACCTAAACCAAACGGGTCAAAGGGTGGAGGCTGTTGAACGACTCGATTTGCCCCCACCCCAAGCCCCTCTTCCATAAGGCAAGAGGGGCTTTGAGGGCTCAATACTGTTCAGAATTCGCCCCTTCCTTCGCTTTGGAGGAAGGGGCCGGGGTATGGCAGCCATGGCAAGGTTTTTCGCGCGACGGCTGATATTCTCGCTACCCGTTCTCTTCGGCGTGACCGTGCTAATCTATGTACTGCTCTGGTTCGCGCCGGGCGATCCGGCGCTCTCGAGCCTGGGCATCTATGCCACGCCGGATCAATTGCAGACGCTGCGGGAACAGCTCGACCTCGACAAGCCCATTTACGTGCTTTACGTACGCTGGCTGGGGCAGATCGTCCGCGGCGATTTCGGCGTGTCGCTCATCACCAAGGAGAACGTCAGCACCTTAATTGGACACAGTTTGTCAATCACCGCGCAACTGACCGCGGTGGCGATGGTGATGGTGTTGCTGATCGCCTTCCCGGCCGGCATCATCTCCGCCGTCAAGCGCAATAGTATCAGCGACACCCTGAGCCGCATCTTTTCGCTGCTGGGCATCTCGATGCCCAACTTTTGGCTGGCCTTGCTCTTCATCACCTTTATTGCTGTCGGTTTGGGCTGGTTCCCGCCCGGGGGTTATGTATCGCCGGATCGCGGCGTTGGTCCCTGGTTGCAATCGCTGTTTTTGCCGGCGCTATCGATTGCTGCGGCGCCGGCATCATCGCTCTCGCGCATGGTGCGCGCCAGCATGCTTGATGTGCTGAGCAAGGATTACATCCGCACGGCGCGCGCCAAGGGACAGCGCGAACGCTGGGTCATCATCCGCCATGCCCTGCGCAATTCGTTGATGGCGCCCTTGACCATCATCGGCATGCAGGTTGGTTATCTGCTCGGCGGCGCCATCATCGTCGAAGTCATCTTTTTTTTCCCGGGCATGGGGCGTCTGCTGCTGGAAGCCGGCATTGATCAAGACTACTCGGTTGTGCAAGGCGTTGCGCTGGTCACCTCTGCGGCGTTCATTCTCGTTAATGTTCTGATTGACTTTCTTTATGTGATTATCGACCCGCGCGTTCGTGACAGGCAGTGAGGAAAATCGCTTGAAGAGCCTCTGGTGGTTGCGCAATGATCCGCTGGCGTTGATTGGTCTGATCATACTGATCATCTTCGCTTTTGCCGCGATCTTTGCCGCGCAGGTCGCTCCCTTCGACCCTACCGAGCAGCACCTCTCTGATACGCTGAAGCCGCCTAGCGATATCTATCGCTTTGGCACCGATCAATTCGGGCGCGATATCCTCAGCCGCGTCATCCACGGCACACAGATCTCGCTCGGGCTGGGATCAGGCGCCGTGATCATCGCTGTCACCGTCGGCACCACCATCGGCTTGACCGCGGGTTATGTCGGCGACCGAACCGACGAGATCATCATGCGCGTGATCGATATTTTCTTCGCTTTCCCGCCCATTGTGCTGGCGATCTTTCTCATGGCCACCTTGGGACCCAGCCTGCTCAATGTGGTGCTTGTGGTGGCGCTTGTCACCATCCCGCAATTCACGCGCATCGCCCGCAGCGTCGCCATCAGCGAGCGTAACCAGGATTATGTGCTGGCGGCCCGCGCTATGGGCGCCTCCACCGCCTCGGTCATTCGCAGGCACCTGCTGGTCAACGCCTTCCCGCCCTTGGCGATACAAGTCACGGTGCTGCTGGCCGATGCGATTTTGATCGAAGCGGCGCTGAGCTTCTTGGGCATCGGCGTCCGGCCGCCCACGCCGACCTGGGGCGGCATCTTGAGCGCCGGGCGCGACTATGTCTTCACCGGTTTGTGGTGGTTCACCGTGTTCCCGGGCCTGGCGATTTTTCTGGCGGTGTTCTCGTTGAACGTACTTGGCGACGGCTTGCGCGACTTCATCGACCCAACCACGCGCCCGCGCGGGAGTGGGGAATAGCACACAAGGAGCCTCGTAGGGGCGACCTATCAGGTCGCCCGAAAACTGTTTCGCCTGCAAAGCATGGGCGATCCAAAGGATCGCCCCACCAGTTGTCACGCGCGGTGGAGATGCGCGTTAGACGGCGAGAATCGTGAGTTAATCAAAAATGAGGACACAGGGACTAATTGACAAGGCAAAGAGAACAAGGAGCAAGCAACATGAAAATCCTGATATCCGGCGTCACCGGGCGGGTCGGCAATAACCTCGCCCATCAGCTGCAACAACGTGGCCACGAGGTGCGCGGGCTGGTCATGCCCGGCGATCCCAAGCTGTACAAGGCAACTGCGCTCGGCGTGGAGATCGTCGAAACCGATATCGCCGATGCCGAGCGCGTGCAAGCCGCCGCCGACGGCGTCGATATCGTCATCCACCAAGCGGCGCAGATTCTGGAAGGCATCTACCCGTCTGAGCGCATGCTAGATATCAATACGCGCTCGACTGTCGCCCTGCTGGAAGGCGCGCTGGCGTCCAGCTCGCTGGTCAAGCGCTTCCTGCTCGCCAGCACCGACCAGACCTATAACCCCTTCGTCACCAAACAAGTCACTTTTCACGAGGACAGTCCACAGATACCGGCCGATATCTACGCGCTGACCAAGCTGCTTTCGGAAGAGATCTGCCGGGCTTATATGCGCGAGTACGGACTGCCCGTGACAATTTTGCGCTATAGCTCAATTCTGGCTGCCAACGAGGTCCTGGGCGTGCTTAGCCCGGCCTGGCTGAACTATTTTGTTGAACTGGCCGTCGCCAAGAACCGCATACCCTGGTTCGGCGCTGAACACGTGGACGAAGCCCAAGCGATCCTCGCCGACCTACTGGAGACACCTGACGCCGTCTGCGCGGTGACCGACCCTGCAGGCAAGTCCTGGGCGCTGGCTTTCACCGATGTGCGCGATGTGGTGGCGGGAACGCTGCTGGCACTGGAGAGCGACAGCGCAGTCGGCGAAGCCTTCAACATGGTGGGACCGGTGCCGGTCGCGTATACCAACGCCGCTCGCTTGATCGCCGACAATACCGACCGCCCCTACCGCGATGTCAAGATGCCCTTCTATTGGGGACCCCACGTCTCCAACGAGAAGGCGCGCTCCATGCTGGGATACAGTCCCCAGTACAGCTTTGACAAGATGGTGGAGACGGCACTGGCGCATCAGCGCGGCGAGAAGATCGATCAGATACCGAATTAGTGGCCTTGCCGGGATTCGCCGTGGTGGCTTAATCAAAGCCGCTCGCAAGTCATTACTCGGCTCAATCACAATATTGAATTCACCAAGATGAGAATATGTAAGGCTTGTCCGATAATTGCTGCCTCGCGTTCTCTAACCCCTCATCCCCCGGCCCCTTCTCCCACAAGGGGAGAAGGGGAGCTACGTTTAGCGAAATCGGTGACATTCGGGCTTGTTTGTGCAACGATCCACTCCGTATTCTACATCTCTGTCGCATTGCTCCGGCTATTTCTGTGTGAGAAATGAATTAACGGACAAGCCTTGTAGGGGCGACCTATCAGGTCGCCCGTGTGCGGGGTGGTCTTTTAGCGGACGACCGGTAGTCTGTGTCTACGCGACCCATTGCAATGGGGGGAGACTTCATCTCCACGTGGCGGCGTAGCCTCAGGTTTCATCGCCGGTACAACGCACGAAGCCTGTCGCCCTCATCAAAATTCGTTCGATTGTGGGCGACCTGACAGGTCAGTCCCTGCACGGTCGGCAACATAGGCAGCGTTGGCTTCGTCCATTACAATACGCGCAAGTACAAACTGGTTGAGCGAGGCGAACATTGACCGACGCGACCGAAAAACCCGCCCGCTTCGCGCGAACGCGCGCCCTGCTCTTCCTGGTCGTCTCGCTGGCGATCGGCGCTGTGCTCATCATCGTCATGACCTGGTTCGTGATCGGCTCGGCGCCACGTGCGCAAGCTGTCGCCCTTGCCGAGGGCATCACCGTCTCCGAGTACGTCGCTCTTCCCGATGACGATGCCTATCCGGCGGCGCTGGCGATCAGCTCCGTCGGCACACTCTATACAGGAAGTTACCAAAGCGGCGCTGTCTGGGCATTCAGCCGCGACGGAGTCGTCAGCGAGATTGACGGCAGCCGCGCGCGTATAGGCTCGGTGACGGGACTGGATGTGGCGCCCGATGGCGCGCTGCTCATTCTCGATCGCATTACGCCACTGGATGCGCAAGGCGCGGTCATCTGGCGCTACGCCGATGGCAAACTCAAATCAGTCGCCGAAGTCCCCAACGACGAGGCGGTCGGCTTGGTGCTGCCGGAAGATATCGTGGTCGACAGCGCTGGCTTGATTTACATCAGTGACCGCAAAACAGGGCGCATTTGGCGTATTGCGATGGCGGGCGAAGATCTCAGCGTCTTTTGGCAGTTGCCCTGCGGCGAAACCTGCGCGGCGACGGGCTTGGCTTTTGATCCCGCGAACAACGCCATTCTGATCACAGATAGCGAAACGGACACCATTTACCGCGTCGCTGCTGGTGACACCTCAAGTCGCGCCGAACGCATTTATATCGACGAGGCGGAAAGCGGCTTTGGCATTGACGGTATCACTGTGACGCCGGAAGGCGAAATTTACCTGGCGCTGCTGGCGTGGAATCGTGTGGCGAAGCTACAGGACGGGAAGCTGGAAATGCTGGCTCGTGACTTCCGGGGGTCCAGCGATGTCGCTTTTGATGCCAATTCTGACCGGCTATTTGTGACGAACTGGAATCAGTTCAGTCTGGGTTTCGGCACGCGTCCACAGTTGCCCTTTGCCCTGGACGTGATTGATCTTTCGCCCGTATCCAGCTAAACCGATGAGTGCCATACGCTGAACTTGACCCGCGCGTCCCGCTCGGTTAGGCTGGATGCAAATGTCACAATCGAAGCTTGGCCAGCGGCGACGCAACCGGAGTGCCATAGGCGCAGCATGAGCAGTTCGTTCAATTTCAAGCAAAGCCGCCCCACCCTGGTAAGCCCCCATGAACGCGCGGAACGGCCGCCAACGTGGAGGCGCGCCTTTGGTTGCTTGTTTCTGCTGTTGGCCCTGGTCTTGCTGGGCGCAAGCGCCGGACTAGTGCTGACAGCGCCCGCTCCTGCCGGTGAAGATGGCGCGGCCCTCGCTGCCGCGACAGCCGTGCAAAGCGAGGCGCCGGCCACAGCCACCGTCGAACCAAAAGCGACGAATACCGACCAGCCTTCTGACGCAATCGGCGGACCCCTGCCGAAGCAGATGTCGACGCTAAGCGCCGCGCAAATTGCTGACTTGCTCGCGACGCCGCCGGAAGTAATCGATGAAGATCAAGCCATGGCGATCACGGGACTGAGTTATGATCCATTCACCATCGCGACCAACCGCAGCCGCACGCGCATGACCAGCTACACGGTCGTAAGTGGGGACACAGTCGATACGATCTCCAAGCGCTTCGGGCTGGCACGCGAGACCATCGCCTGGTGCAATAGCTATCGCAAGGCGCAAGTTCTGTTCGCGGGCGACAGTCTCAATATCCCGCCTGCCGATGGCGCCTGCCACACCGTCCTGGCCAGCCAGGGCAAGGATATCAGCGTGATCGCCGAGCAATATGGCATTGATGATCCCTACGTCATCATCGACGCGCCCGCCAACGACCTGCCCGAAATCCCACCGGACACGCAACTGCCCAGCGGCACGAGGCTCTTCATCCCGGGCGGCGCCGGCTCAATCATCACCTGGAACGCGCCGGTCGAAGAAGATGCCGCCGGCAACGTCATCGCCTTCGCGCGCGGGCACCCCAATAGCTGCGGCGCGGTTCCCGGCGGTGGCACCTACTGGAGCAATCCCTTGCCCAACGGCACTTACGTGCGCGGATTCTACGCCGGTCATAGCGGTATTGACATCTCTGCGTCTTCGGGCACGCCGGTCCTGGCGGCAAATGGTGGACCGGTTCTTTATGCCGGCTGGAACAGTTGGGGATACGGCAATACCGTCGTCATCGGCCACGGACCCTTCTCGACGCTCTATGGTCACATGAGTAGCCTGGCTGTGCGCTGCGGAAATTTTGTCGCGGCGGGTCAAGTCATTGGCTATGTCGGCAGCACCGGCAATTCCTCGGGACCGCATTTGCACTTCGAGATTCGCTATCGCAACCAGCCCCAAGATCCATCGGCGACCCTGGGTATCGGTTGGTAAGGACTTTAACTAAAATCTCCAGCCGGGCATTCGTAACTGCGACCGACGACAGCAACCTTAGACAATCGGGCTCTTTCTGGAGCCGGTAGGGGCGACTCTGTGAGTCGCCCTTTGTCAATTGCTGAATCACGATGAGCGATCCATCGGATCGACCCTACGCCTTCCCCGGCGGTTTCCTTTTCGGCGGGCGATCTGCTAAAATCGGCGCCTATGCGGGACGTTGGCGCCAGTCGCCGCAAAAGCCAATTTACATGCAGGGAAGGACAATTTATGACCGCCTTCGCGACAGTGGAGGAAGCATGGCATGTTTTGCAAAACGGCGATGACGAACACGTTCGCGCCGAGGCCATCGTCTTCCTGGGCGAAAATCGCTACGCGCCCTCCGTGCCGCGCCTGTCCCATCTTGTCCGCCATGCGGATCCCGGGACGCGCTATCTGGCGGCAAAGGCGCTGGGACAGATCGGCGACGAAGCGGAAGCAGCAGTGCCGACGCTGCTCGACGCCCTGCGCGATAACGACATGTTCCTGCGCGCGGGTATCACCGGCGCCTTGATCCAGATCGGTCCTCCCGCCGTGCCCGGATTGACCCAGGCGCTCTTCGATCCGAGCAACGCCGTCAAGCGTGCCGCATGCAAAGCCCTGGGCAAGATCGGCAGCGAACGCGCGGTCCCCGCGCTGAAGTATTCCTTGAACGATGGCAACGCCGGTGTGCGAAAGTTCGCCCGCGAAGCGCTCGAGCGCATCAATACGCCGGCGGCTCGCGCTGCGCTGGGGGACGGGTAGAAGGGCTGCTAATGCGCGCGCATGCCTTCGATAACCGCGGGCAAAATCCGGCAACCACGCTGCGCGCATGGTCTGGACACACCCGACCGATCTACCCGCTTTGACGCTCCATGCGCCGCACGGCGATGAAAACCAGCAGGGCTGTGACCGAGAGGTAAGTGAAGGTCAGCAGCACCCAGGGCGACAGAATGGGGATAGTCGCGCCGTTGCTGGAAAGCGTCACACGCATGGTGACGAGCTGCTGATGATCGATCAACATCTGCTGTGAATAAATGGTCGCGGTGATGGGGTTCAAGCTGGTGGCGATCATATCGGCATAGATCGTCGCCGCTTCAACAGTTGGGTTGTCGCCGATCTTGGTGGCGATATTGTTAACGACCTTGCCATAAGCTCCCTGAAACAAGATAAGCGCCAGCACGGGCAAGCCGATCGTGATGGCGATGGCCACGGTGTAGGAACGAATGGTGGCGGCCAAGGTACGCTCTGTGATTGACGAGAAGAACATCCCAAACGCGCCCAGAGTCACCGCCGAGACCGTCAGCACCAGCAGCGCCAGGATCAACTCGGATTCGCTGACCCCGCCGAAGAGAAAGGCTATGCTCTGTAAAGGAATGGCGGAAAGCAGCAGCAGCACGATATAACCCAGCGCGGATTGCATCTTGCCGACCACGAAAGTAGCTTTGGTGATCAGCGTCGTTTGCAGCAGATCGTAAGTCTTGCGCTCGCGCTCCGAGGTGATGGCGCCGGCGGTCAGTGCGGGTACGATGAAAATAATCAGCATCAATTCGATGAACAACACGCCGATGAAGAGCAGACGTCCCAGCTCGCCCGTAACAACGACCCCGCCCTGTGGCACGCGCAGCAAATAAAGCAGCATGGTGAAGAAGCTCATCAGCGTCAAAAAGACCGTGATGATGGCGAAGCCGCGTACGCCACGCATCCGGCCACGCAATTCTTTGACCATCACGGGATTAAGGCGAAAGGCGCGCAGATCGCCAATGGTCATCAGGCCGACCACGCTCAAAGGCAAGATGGCCAGCAACGCCGGCATGAAACCAAAAGCAACCAGCGCGATTCCGTTAAGCGCGGTCAATAGCCAAGCGGTGAAGACCGTCCACAGTTCCTGAGCCAGGATTACCACTGCCAGTACCGACAGAATTGCCATATTGCCCAGGATACCCGCGATGATCAGCAGCACAGCCGCGTCATCGGCGATGATGAAGTTGCTCAGCAGCGCGGTGCGGATGGCAGGAAACTGCGCATTGTCGCTGGTCGCGGCGGATACCGCCAGCGCGATCACGACCAGCGCTGCCAGCAAATTGACCAGCGCGCCCCCAAACAGGATCAACGAACTGCGCCGCAGAAGCCGTTCGCGTGGCGTCATTAACTCGGGCGGGATGTGATCCCAGGCGCCCTCTTCCGGCACGTTCTCACCAAATAGGCTGGCGATCAGCTTGCGGGTATTGTTCAGGAATTCGAGCATATACAGGGCTTTTCGCTTCTAATGATGGATTTTACGCTGGCAGAGCCAGAAAAGCTATTGTAGCCACATCGCGTTCAAGCTGAATATCGGCATATCTAACTACGCCAGACTTCAAAGAAATTCTGCGACCGATAGAAACAGACGTTGAACTCCATAAGAAAATTCGTTTGCCCGAATATTAACTGTATCTGCTTAGAACGTGCCCACGCAAAAAGCATCGGAACCGGACCGATCTCGTTCGTAAGCTGCGGATGCGTGGCATGTACGACAAGACTCCGGGATTCAATAGACTCAAATCCTTGAGTAATGGAAAGACTCTTCGGCTGTTGCTCCCATATCGCACCCAATTCATGTCCAATGTCGTACGGTAGGATATTAATCTCTGCGCCGCTATCGACCACGCCCTTTACTTTCAACGAATGGTCTCCGTAACTGAGCGTCAACTCCAAATACGGCATCTTACTGTCAAGTTCTGCGCCCACTACCGTGTAAGGGAAACGTGTCACTATTCGATTTCCGGTTGTCCTGGAGTTTCTATCTCCGGCAATGAGTCCAGCAACCGGCGCGCTGCCGCCTCGTTGCCGAATGGCGTAAAGACTTCGTAGGCGCTACCGACCAGCTTGAGATCGTCTATCAATAGCTGCACAAGTTGCAACTTGTCTCCCTCGCCCAGCGCCTTGACTTTTTCGAGCAATTCCTTAGAGAGCATGGTTTCTTCCCCTCGGCCTCAAAGCGTGGTACGAATTATACCAGATCGTCACTACATGCTTAGACCCGAGCGGCTGTGGCGAACAATCCAACGCTGTATGGAGCTACAAAACCAGTCCTCTCTCCGAACCCGTTCTAACCGGTTATCTATTGATCGAAGCTCTACAGCAGCATATCACGTCGTTCGCGCAAGGCGGCTATGACCAAGCGATCCGCCTTGCCATAGCTGTATGCGCCCAAACCCGTTTCACTCACCCAGGCCCATGCCAGGGCTTCCAGCGCCTGCGGCTGCTCGTAGGGCGCAATAGCGCCGAGATATCTGCACTCAAATGCGTGCAAGGTGATCTTGAAATGGGTGAATGCGTGATCGACCTTGGTGAACAGGTCGCCGATCTCGACCTCGATCGCCAACTCCTCGCGCAGTTCACGCGCCAGGCAGGCTTGCAGCGTCTCACCGGATTCGCGTTTGCCGCCGGGGAATTCCCACAAGCCGCCCAGCAGTCCTTCGAGCGGACGCTGCGCGATCAAGAGGCGCCCGGCGTGATCACGGATGAGACCGGCGCAGACGTCATAATGCGGGATGGCGGCGCGCGCCCGCTTGACCGGACGATCTTCTTGTGTGCCGGCTAAGTAAGCCCGACAGTGCATTCGAAGGGGGCAAACGCCGCAATCAGGCTTTTGCGGACGGCAGATCTTCTGACCGAGCTCCATCAGCGCTTGATTGTATTCGCCCGGATCTTTATCCGTCACCCATTCTGCTGCCAGCGACCAAAGCTCTTCGCGCGTGGCAGGCAGGCTGATATCGCTGTGCATGTCCTGCAGCCGGGTGAAGACCCGCATGACGTTGCCGTCCAGCAGCGGCACGGGAAGATTGAAGGCGATACTGCCGATAGCGCCGGCGGTGTATCTGCCGATGCCCGGCAAATTGAGCAGCTCGTCGACATCGCTCGGGATTCGCCCGTCATATCGCTCCACGACGATGCCGGCAGCGCGATGCAGGTTACGGGCGCGGCTATAATATCCCAGACCTTCCCAAAGCTTCAGCACCTCATCAAGACGCGCGTCCGCCAGGGCTTCGACCGTCGGAAACGCCGTGAGAAAGCGCCGAAAATAGGGAACGACCGTTTCCACTTGCGTCTGCTGCAGCATGATCTCCGACAGCCAAACAATGTAGGGCGTGCTTTGACGTCGCCAGGGCAAATCAGCCCGGTTTCGCCGGTACCAGCCTAATAACTCGTCTGCAAATGGCGCGGTCATCTTACGGGGAGGCACTTACTGTGCTTAAGTCAAGCGAACATTGTCAGAGGCGGATTCGCTTCCTTCGCTACAGTCAGCGGTGACAACAACCTGTGTCGCCGCGTCATAGCAGCTTCAGCGCATGCCGATAGACATCAAGCGCCTGCTGCAATTGACCTTGCCTTATCAAGGCGTCTCCCAGCACTCGGTGAACGGCGGCGTTATCTCGGTATTGCGCTTGATTGATCAGCCACTGCATATCGCTGACGACCAGATCAAGCCCGATGTTGGCCCGCAACAAGGTTTCATAGTCGCTCAGCGCCTGATCCACCTCGCCATCCGCGACCTTGCCCCGTGCCGAATTGAAACCAGCCGCCAAACCGGGCGGTGGCGGCTTTAGCGCGTTAGCGCCAGGCGCCGATACCTGTGTCGGTCTGCTGGCGGTATCGCCGGCGGCGGCCACGGTTCGCAAGCGATCGGCATACCAGGCTTCCAGTTCCGCCTGCTGGTCTTGCATCAGAAAGGCATGAGTCAAGCTGTCGTATGGTTCGGGCGGGGAGGAGGCAACAAGGTCGAAGCCTTCTCTTTCGACGACAGACTCGCGATCATCGTCGGGCTCGTCGGCGGCCGGGACAAGAAAATCGGGCACCGGCGCCATCGATTGAGTGCCGAATTCATCATCAATCGGGTCATCCAGGCCCATCAACGATTCCGGGAACGCCATTGACTCCCCGACGCGCTGTGAATAAAGGCTTTCGTCCTCTTCGTCTTCAAAGGTTTCGTCGTCTTCGTAGGCATCGTCAATCTCAATCTCGGGGGCGTCCGCTTCGATGTTACGATCGATCTCTTCGGCCGCCTCACTGACCTCACTGGCCAGGCTCTCCAGCCATTCCAGCGGGTCCTCCAAGGCTTCGGCGCCAACCAAATCATCTGCCGCTTCTTCCAGTTCAGCGACTTCCGCGCTAGCGGGAATTTCGCCGGATTCAGTTTCTTTGGCCATGTCCTCGAGCCAGGTCAAGGGATCGGTGGTATCGTCGCTGCTGCTGTCGCCGATGGTGGTCAACGCGGTCGGTGTTTCGTCGTCGTCTTCCTCATCCAATTCCTGCACGGGCAATTCCTGCACGGGCTGCAAGAGTTTTTCGGCTGTGGGCGGCGTCTCTTGCTGGAGCTTTTCATCGTCCGCCAGCCACTCGCTCCATTCTTCTTCGGCCGTTTCCGGCATCAATTGATCGTCTTGTTCGTCGATATCGGCTTCTAAGTCGCCAGCGCCCTTTGATTTTTCGTCTCGCTGGCGCTTCGCCAGCGTTTCCAGCCAAGCGATCAATTCATCCTGTGACATGGAATCGAAGTCGGGCATATTGGGATCGTGAAACATGGCGCTAGCTGCCCCCCCTTCTTCTCCATTGATTCTGGGGATTCCGGAAGTTGCAGGGCATCAGAGTTGCGTTTCTCCACCACTTTTGCCGCGATCGTCGGCGGTTTGGTCATTCGCGCCGGCTTCACCGTAGTCCAGCCATTCGGCATCGCCGCCCGCGGTAGCTTCCCGGTCGCTTAGCGGACCGGGCCCATCGTCGAGACCGATGTCCTCAAATTCGAGGGTGTCCAACTCCTCATTCAACTTGATGGCGGGCATCTTGTCGGTGGGCGTATCGAAATCGAAGTCTTCGTCTTCGATACCCAATTCCTTAAAGTTGATATCGCTGGCTTCGTCATCAAGGGTGATGGCAATGGTTTTCTCTGTCGGGGAATCGAAATCGAAATAGTCGTCCCAGCCCAATTCCGAAAAGTCGATTCCTTCGCCGTTATCATCGAGGCTGATGGCGTCCATTTTATCGGTTGGCATATCGAAATTGAAATAATCGTCAAAGGTGAGATCGTCCAGTTCCAATTCGTCAATGTCGTCGGCGACGCTGAGCGCCGCAACAGCTTCGATCGGCGCCACATCACGGCCGCTTTCCAGCGAAACTTCGGCTTGCATGTCGATCAGCCATTTTGGCGGTTTGGTAAAACGCAAGAACATGCTGCTTGCTTGCGGCGGGGACGGTTCCTGTATCGCTTCCATCTCTCCGGTTTCTTCGTCCACTAATTCGCTGACCCAGGAGAATTCTTTAGCGGGCCGCGCGACCGGCCTGGCGAATTCCAATTCCTTATCGGGCTCGGCATCCCGCTCGCGGTCAAGCCCGGGCACCATGGCGTTTAACCAGCTTGGCGCCGCCTCGGCATCACCCAGCCGTACCTCGTCTTCCACGAAGTCCGCCAGTTGGTCCTGATCCTGCAAACCCCAGGCGCGCGCGGTTTCCGCAGCTGCGGAAGCTTCCACGTCCGATTTGGCGTCCGCCAGTTCCACCGGCTCATCTATCGGCGCGGCAGCGGCCTCGGCGTCCCCAACAGACAAAATGCCCAACTCGCCATCAATGCCCGCGGCGGAATCTTCGCTCAGCCAGTCGACGTATGGATCATCGTCCTCATCATCCTCAAGCTCCGACTGCCAACTGTCGATCAGATCGGCATTAAGCCGATTCTGCTCTTCATCGCTAACAGACTCGTCGAGTAAGGGCAGCTCGGCATCCATATCGTCAATGAGTTCTTCATCGAGCCAGGACTCTGTCGGTGGCGCCGCCAGCAGCTCATCATCAAGCTCGTCGAGACCTGCTACGGCTTCCTCCACCGGCAGGTCCAGATTCAATTCATCCAGGTCCAGCCAGGATTGGATATCGTCGACCTGAATCGGCTCGGTGTCTGATGTTCGGTTCAAGAGATTCTGCAAGCGCTCATCATCAGCAAACAGATCGAAGTCATCGCTTTCTTCGCTCTCGGTCATCATTTCGCGCATGGCGGCCGACAACCAGGGAGCGCCCGCCGCCTCTTCGTCCGGCGCTGGCTCGACCAGCCAGTCACGATCGAAACCCTCCAGGTATTGCTGCGATTCATCTTCAGCTGTCGCGGCGTCACCCTGTTGGATGTCCATCACCCAGGAACTGTCATCATCATCGGCTTCCAATTGCTCCAGCATGCGCGCCAGGTCGTCATCGAGGCTGCCGAGCTCACCTTCGCCGAGCGCGTCTGTCACCGCCAAAGCCTTATCTTCATCCGCGCCTGTGGCTTCGGCCGCCGTGGCAATGAATCCCTGTTCTTCCAGGGACGCGATGACATCCCGCGCCTCGTCATCGTCCGTAAGCGGCGCGCCATCGTTGCTGTCTTCCGCGATCAGTTCGTTGAAAAGGCTTTCGATATCGTCATCTGCGAGCAAATCGTCAAGGTCGGAGGTCGCGGTCGACGGCGCTTCTTCCTCGCCTTCTTCGTCGATGCCAAAGAGCGCGCCCAAGCCGCTCTTGTCCGCTTCCGTGTCGCCGTCCTGCAGGGAATCCAGCCAATCGGGATTCACAATCGCTTGCTCGTGCCCGGGGAGGCTGTCGTAGTCGAGCTCTTCCAGCTTGACGAGGTCATCGGGCGGCGCTTCGCTCGTCGCCAGTTGATGCGCCAGGTAGGGATCCAGGTCGTCAATGCGGCTCAAATAGGGTTGAGCATCCGTTGGACGCTGTTCGGACAACCAGAGTTCGGTCATGATGCGGTTGGCAATGATCGAATAAGGCAGCTTCTGCAAGACTTCGTCCGCGGCTTCGGCGGCGGCCATTCGTTGGCCATCGAGCCAAAGCGCGCGCGCCCGCAATGTCTGCAAGTCGATGCGGCTTGGGTAACGCAGCAAGGCTCCGTTCAATACCTCGAGCGCGTCGGTAAGCAAGTTGTTGCGCACATGCTGCTGCGCCAGGGCGCTGGCGGTTAACTGCATGCGCTCGATCTGTTCGCCGCGCTCTTCGAGCTTGAGCCTGCGAATCATGTCGATAGTTTCCCGGTGATTGGGCCGCTGGTCGAAGGCGCGCTCGGCGTGCCACAGGGCGCGCTCGCCCTGCCCCATTTGCCGATATATTTGCGCCAACTGTGAATTTGCCTTGAAGTCCTGGGGGCGCGCGCCCAACATGCGCCGCAAGACTTCGGCGGCTTCTTCCCCGCGACCGACGGCGAATAGCGCGTCGCCGAGCTGCTGGTAGGCGCGCAAGTTCTTGGGCAAGGCTTTGAGAATGTGCCGCGCGTGGGCGATCACCTCGTCGTGCCTGTCCTCGGCCAGAAAACCCGCCAACTGGTCCTGATAACCGCTTAAGCTGATTTCCGCCATAGACTACCTGCTTGCCCCGCTAAGTCGTCAGGTCTTGGGCATGGCAACGCCATCTGACTGCTCCGGCATCTTGCGATCAACTCGGAATCTTTCCGCGCTCTTTTTTAGCAATCCACCTTGCTCATGCAAGGAGCAGGCTTGTTTCCTTGTCTGAGCGCGGCTGATCTATTCGCTGCCGCCGAGCGGCTGCGGCGTTGGCATCGCAAAAGGCACTCGGCAAGCGAGGCTCTTGCTTGATGTTGACCACCCCCAAATCACCTAGGATTATAACATAAGCAGACCGTTTGGGTGAGGCATCCGCACCAGTTTCCCAGGGCAATCGCATTAAAGTCCCTGTGCGCCAATATGCCAATTATTGAAAAGATAAATCGACCACAGAGGCACAGAGGCACAGGAGTAGTACCAAGTAAGTAATGAGAGATTATGGCAATGTAAAGAGATGGATAAACGAAACTGAAAGTTTTGTAGGGGCGACTCGGTGAGTCGCCAGCCTGCGCCATCCTCTACAGACCACTTATTCGCATGACTAACTTGGTCCTACTGAGGGGCGCGTAGACACTGACCGGCGGCAGCGAGTTTAAGACCATTACAAGCTGAACCATCTGCAAATCTGCTAGCAACGTCGAAAGGAATCTGCCCTGATCTCTCATAGTTAGCCGAAATACGACCGTATCTTTATCACATAGATGCTTTTCTCTGCGTCTCAGTAGTTCCAAGTAAGTAATGAGAAGAAACTTCATTTGTAGCGAGAGTTCTGGGTTTAATCTGTATTCCAGGGCAAGCGCTCCCCTTCCCCAATACTTTGGGGAAGGGTGACTCGTTGACCTGAATGGTAGATAATGATTGACAGATCGAAACAGCATTATGGCGACTAGCTTATTTTGAGTTGAAAAAAGACTTGTACTAGGTACTTGAAATCTTGTGTTTTACAAATACGGTCCTAAGAATCGCTCACCATCGAAATGGATCAGATGATCCGGCGCGTCTGCTATCCATACCTCGGTCTCCCACGATATATCACTCAAGTATCTTGTCATCGACTGGCGAGACTGAAAAGCAGTCACAAATACAAGATCCGTACCACCTTTTTCAAAAAGATCTCTCAGTTCGTTTTGTCGTTTTCTGTCAATTGGTCCGTGACTAGTCACGGCTTCTATAAGAATTAGCCAGTTCTCTTGTTTCATGTACACTATAATATCGGGTGACTTGCCATGTCTGTCCAAGTCGATGCCCAAGTCCTGAAACCGCTGAACCTGACTATCGTCCAGTTTTTCGCCTGCGTCGCCGAGATACAAAACCTCTCCACCTTTAGCGAATCTCGGACAAAAATCTTCGACTACGGACTTGATTAGCTCATTTTGACCGCCCGATGAAAGTTTTACAGAGCTACCATCGGGTAAAGTAACCGGAATCATTATCATAGAGCGCTTCCGTCCCTCGAGTGACGTAAGCTTGTCGTTTTCAACAATACGAAACATCGTAAGTGTGTCTTCCCAGGTGGGTGCCCTGTAGCTTCCTACTAAGTCTAAGAATAACTCGGTTACCTGATAACAATATTTAGGACTATTAACTGGCCGATCTGGGTCGTCTGGATTGTGGATGACTATGCCCATCTGCAAAAACTGATGTATGGTCTGGCGACGGACGGTTTCTCGGGTATTTGGCGCATAAATAATACCATAGTGTTTTCTGAAAAAATCTATCATTTCACTAATTCTTCGAAATGGTGCAGATACGTTTGCCCAATCATCATTGGGCTTAATATCGACAAGTGCCAGCAGAGTTAGCGCTGAGCGAGTATTCTGTTGCCCTCTTGGAACATTGATTGCCTTTAAGATTTGCAGGGCATCATCAATCTTTGTCTGTGCATTTGGCAAGTTGCTTTCGAATTGCATCCCCAATTCCTCTAATACATGTTGGTCTATGTGTTCTTGCTTCGGGAACAGTTCTCCGATCTTATCCCCAATTCGTGCCAATGAAGCAGTGTCCGGGTATTTAAGATTGCGAAGATCTGTAGCATTCACTTGGGTGTGACCGCTAAAAAGTCGGAAGTATCTATCAACAATAGAAGAATTCAAATACGCTGCCAAGCCTTTTGCCAGGTTAGCCGGAAGTCCCGAACCATTACTATGAAAGTAATTAAGGTGGTTTTCTATTCCAATATAGTCGAATTCCAAGAGGTTGGGCTGCAATACAGCAGCTGTCAACCTCCTTCGTTGCTCTTTGCTCGTGAATCGTTTTACGAGCACGTAGCAGTCGTTCTTGACCAAGAGCTTGTCCGCGTTTGCAGAACTGTCTATTGCGCTTAGCTTTTTCAATCTACTGATCGGCCATTTAACGTATCCGTTGACCAAGTGAGCAGGCAGCAAGAGAGGAACGCTGCCCAACTCATAAGGCTTTCGGAGTAAATCTTTCGATCTAAAGTCGACAACTCGGCCAGTCGATATATCAATTTTGAGGTCTGAAAGACTGCACTGTAAATCACGTATCAGTTCGGTGATTTTTCGCTCGTTTCTGTTTCGTGCAAGATGAATTACAAGGTTCCCATCTTGCAGATTAACCACCTCATCTGGTCGAACTTCTTGAATACAAATGTCTTCGTCGTAAGGCCCGTCACTCGAAGTGATACTGACGTTGACAAGTTCTCGGCTCTTAACTGCACGAAGTATGATGTTTTCTTGCAACACTCCGTCGTCTCCAAATGCCTGCGTTCTTGAATTGTATATGTGGACATCCCTAATTGACATTTGCGAGAAAAGAGCCCTACGGAACGGGAGAAAATATGGACCGTTACAGAAGCTGCGTGGTGTTATCGAAAGAAGCTGACCTTCCTTTTTCAGAAGAGCAATTGCCAATGTCATGAACACTGTGTACAGATTGCTATGGGGCAGACTATGCCTTCTAAGTAGTTTCCAATCATTCGAGCCAGACTTAATTTTTTTGTATGGTGGGTTCAAAACTGCAATATCGAATCGATTCACTCTGTTTAGTTGAGAAATAGCGCCGCTTATGAAATCAAGATTATAGATCACGTAGCTAAACTTGATATTTCTGCGCTCACATAGCAATCGACACATTTGAAATGTCCTAGCGAGATATGGCAGGACACTTCGGTCAATCTCATACGCTACGATTTCCAATTGCTCAACATTGACTGTCTCCAATGACAAAAAATAAGAAACCAGAGCAGCTGACAACATCCCTGCACCTGCGCCAGGATCAACAACCCTGATTCTTCGGGGAATTAAATCTAATGATCGTGCCATCTGCTGAGCCACCTCAATTGGCGTAAAGAACTGTCCCAACGCTTTACGTCGTTGTCGTTCAATATCTTTACGGAAGAGTTCCAGGCGAAAATTGTCTACATATTGCAGTAAGTTGTTATGATCGAGTCGTCCGCGGAGGTCCATGTGATGCGTTGATCCTCGTTTTCTTTGGAATTCTGTACTGAACCATTATACTACTTGGCTCATTTGAACAAAAATAAGGTTATTCAGCGAGAGATAGCACATCTAGTTGTGGACAGGTTCGTAATAGGGATCCCGCGCTTCAACGGCGCCTAACCTGAGCTTAACACGCGACATTTCAGCCGTTGCAGATTTGACGCTTTTCACTTAGCCTCAACTGTTTATGTCGTAAACTGCCGGATACAACGAGGAAGACACGATGACTGAATCGGAAAAACCGATCATCCTTTTCACCAATGACGACGGCATTGAATCGCCCGGACTGTGGGCGGCGGTGGCGGCTTTTCGCGATGTCGGTCGGCTGCTGGTGGTCGCGCCGCGCGAGCAGCAATCGGGCATGGGACGCAGCATGCCACACGCGAGCGAAGGACGCATCTACCCCTATGAGGCGCCGATAGATTGCGGCGATTGCCGCGCCTACGCGGTTGATGGCACACCGGCGCAGGCGGTTCAGCACGCGATACTGGAATTGGCGGAAGACAAGCCCGCCCTGCTGGTATCCGGCATCAACTATGGCGAGAACACGGGCAACGGCGTCACCATCTCGGGTACGGTAGGCGCGGCATTGGAAGGCGCCAGCCTGGGCATCCGCGCCATCGCCGTCAGCCAGCAGACCCCGACCGACTTGCACCGCAGCTACTCTAATGATGTCGATTTCAGCGTGGCGGCTGATATTTCTCGACAGTTTGGCGCCTGGCTGATGGATCACCCGGCTTTGCCCGACGATGTCGATGTGCTGAAGATTGATGTGCCCTGGGGCGCGACAAGCGAGACCGAATGGCACTTGACGCGGCTCTCGCGGCGGCGCGTCTATTGGCCGACACGGCCGGAGCGGGCCGCCCTGCACGATAGCGGCAAGCTGGGCTACCGCTACAATAGCGATCCGACGGCGGCCGAGCCGGACAGCGATGTTTATGCCTTGCTGACCGACGGCGTGATTTCAGTCACGCCCATGAGCCTCGATATGACCTCGCGCACCGATATGTTCCGCTTGAGCCAGATCTTGCTGGGCAAGCGGGAGTACGGGCGTTAAACCAAGAACTGCTGGGTATTCTCCGATTTGAATCCCGGCAAATAAAAGAGGCGACCCAGCAGGCCGCCCCGGTAATGTCTTCAATCGACTGGAGAGTGAATCGTTCTTTGGCGACAAGCGGCTGGCAAGCTGGAATCCGCTATGTCAGTTCGCGCTTCGCCGCCTCATTGTCGAGTCGCGCGTCCTTATCCACCAACAGGCGTCGGCTGCGGAGCGAAGCCCTTGGTCTCGTTGCGGGTATAGTTGAACGTCAGCGTGTATTGTAAGTCGCCCGTACCATCCACGCATGTATGTTCATAGCGCGTAATCTCACGCGGCGTCCTCCCTGAAGATGACGTTCTGAGAGTACATGTGATGATCTCTGGAAACACGGTTGCAAAGTTGGGTCGTGGCGTCCGAGTAGTCGTTCCTTCTGCAGGAGCAGGAAAGGTCGACCGGATATAATTGTACAATCCGTCATCCATCGCTGTGACGCAAGTAGTGACAATACAAGTAGTAGCAATCGCGCTAACCGGCTCGGTCCCGTAGGTGGCTTCCAGTCTCCAGCTAATTCCGCCGATCTGGTTGCGTCCAGAATAGCTGCGACTGACCGTTATCTTCCATTGCCGCGCCACCACTGAGTTTTCAACGTTGCCGCTTACGCAGTTCAAGCGGCTGGCTTCGATGTCCTCAGCATCGGGCTCTACCGTCAAATCATCTACCGTTCGAGTTTGCAGTCTGCTCAGACTCACGCCGAACCGTCCAGACTTGACGTTCTCTCCATGGGCGTTGTGCCAGAAGTAGCAACCCACGCTGATAGATTCGCTGCCTAGCCTGAACTCGCCCCAACGAGTACCAGTTGTTGGGTACAAGCCAATAGGCGGCGTGTAGAGTTGAGCAACAGTTCCTGTACCAAATAACCCGGCATCTGTGCCGGTAAAGGTCTCCCAAACGTTCCGCACACCGACCTCGACGGTCTGTATGATGACCACAGGCGTCAATGTCACTTCGGGTGTCGCAGTCACGGCGAGCAATTCCGCCTCAACTCGGGCGGCGTCCCAAGCTTCCTTCGTCGTGCAAAGCCGATTCAATTTGCATTGGTTCTGATGATAAACGATGTCCAGGTTCCAGCCACCGTGCTCCCAGTGATCGTAGCGATCATTGGCCCAATAGCCGGCTTCCCAGAGATCATGGTCGGTGCCATCCTGGCAAGGCCGGAACAAAGTGGTATTACAAAGATTATTATCCGCGACCGGATAGGTACCGGTTGGCGCATCCACCCGCACCACGGGCACCGGCGCGTCGGTACGCCGTATCAAGTCCCCGCGGATCCAGGATTCCACACCCGAGGGCGTTCTGGCGTAATACCAGGTCCAGGGCGGATCAGATTCCGCATCGGCTTCCAGAACCGTTAAGACGTGTCCCAGGTTGGCATAGTGCTGCACGACATAAGCCGGCCCAGGTCCCCAGCGCATGCGCGCGACGCTGACGGTGACCTCGGCCTGGAATGGCACGCCCTGCGCGAACGTCATCGAGAACATGACAATAAGAATTACGGACAGTAAGAATGTGAACTTTATACCATTCGACACGATGCCCTCCTCACGGCTAAGCGCAATTAAGACTATCACAACTTAACCATTCGCGCAAAACAGGTCATTCGTGGGATGTTGAAATTCGAGGACATGACCTTCGTGCTGAACGCAGTACAGGTTTTTTTCACCACAGAGGCACAGAGAGCACAGAGAGCACAGAGATTATTTTATAGTCAGGCGTAGTTGACAAGTCCTCGAATTTTACCACTTCCCATTCGGGACCGGGCAATCGCATCAATAGCGCAGGTCTGTATTCAGTGCAGAATTTCAGCAGCGAGTACACCGCGGGTCGCGTAGACACTGACCGGCGGCAGCGAGTTCGAAGACCATTACAAGGTGACCCATCCCCAAATCTGCTAGCAACGGCGAAAGGAATCTGCGCTGATCTCTCACTGATAGCAGACATTCGACTCTATCTTTATCACACAGATGCTTTTCTCTGTGTCCTCTGTGCCTCTGTGGTGAATTTGTCTTTTCAACAAGTCGATTATTGATGGACGGTGATTTTGATGCGATTGCCCGGCACTACAACCCTACCCCCGGCCAATGCCCCCCTCGATCCCCCCGCTTCAACGGGGGGCAGAAACCCCGAGGCATCAGGGAGGGGGAGCGCTCATGGCGAGAACTTCATGTTTGATAAAATACGACTGGTTCTTTAGCACATAGATGCTTTTCTCTGTGTCTTTGTGCCTCTGTGGTGAATTTGTCTTTTCAACAAGTCGATTATTGGTGGACGCTGGCTTAATCGCTCGCCAGCACCGCTTTGACCTCTTGTTCCCAGGTGCCCGCGACCAGGACGCCGTGTTCGTTGAGGCCGCCACTGGCTTTGTCGCCACTCAAATAGGGTCGCTCGCCGGACGGGAAGCCGCTGGAGGCGGCCGCATCCATGGCGCCATTGATGAAATGCAGCGCCACGCCCGCGCGTTCCTTGTCAGTGTTATTGCCCAGCGTGCAGTGCGCCACGCCATAGGCGAAAAAAGCGACCCCGCCCGCGGGCAGTTCAATGGCAACGGCTTGGTCTTCCGGCGGATAGCAGCGGATATGATGGCTGCTAAAGGGATCGGGGCTGTGCTCGTAGCTTTGACGGAAGCTGCCCGGGATGATATGAATGGTGCCATTCTCGACCGTGGCGTCGTGCACGGCCGTCCACATGGCTGTGCCTTGCAGCGGATCGGCGATTTGGAAATAGGCGTTGTCCTGGTGCCAGTTGGTGCCCATGCCCTGCTTGCCCGGTTTGAGGAAGACCTGATCCAGGTGCAGGACAACGGGATCGCCGATCAACTGCGCGACAGCCGCGATCGCTTTTTCGGCGAAGGGCATGGCGCGGTAAAAATCGCTGTGCGGGAACATCGGGCAGAGCTGCAAGTTGACTTTGTCATGGGATTCGGTCAGGCTGTCACCCGCTGTCGCGACGTTGCGCAGCAAGCCCACCGCTTTCAGGCGATCAAGCTCGACGCGCATGGCACCCACTTCGCGCGCTGTCCAAAACTCGGCTTTGGCGACGCAGCCTTGGCTGCGGAATTGTTCGATTTCGGATTTGTTGAACATGTGTGGTTTTCCCTTGGTGGTTGCTCCCCCTTGCTGAAACACTAGTATACCCTCTTTACTATGTGTTCGGCATTTCAGGACCACTACAACCCCACCCCCCGGCCAATTGTAATGGACCCCAAAAGCTGGACACCAAGCTAAGAGAGTATACTGGTGTTCAAGTTAGGGGATCAAGCTATGTCGATGCGACGGAAGCATCCGCCAGAATTTAAGGCCAAAGTGGTGATGGAAATCCTTGCGGGAGAGATGACCACTATGGAGGCCAGCCGGAAGTATCGGATCAAGAATAGCCTTCTATACCGTTGGAAGTCGGAGTTCTGGGAGCGGTTGCCACAGATTTACGGAGAAAAGCAGGACGTAGAAGACAGGCGAAAAGACGAAAAGATTGCCGAACTGGAGCGCAAGGTCGGGCAGTTGACGATGGATAATGAGATTCTAAAAAAAGCATCTCACTCGTTGAAGTCTCGTCCAGTCGGAAGCGCGGTCTAGTGGGCAGGTTACGCACCGAATTTGCGGTGAAAGATGTCTGTCGTGTGCTGGGTGTGCCACGTAGTAGCTATTATCGCAAGCCGGCTGAACGCGAGGCTGCCTGTCGGGCTGAAAAGGCAATTGTGCAAGTGACAGGCAAGCACCCAATGTATGGCACTCGTCGTGTCAGTGCACAATTGCGCCGTCCTCCGCACGAGCTCGTGGTGAATCGTAAGCAAGCGCAACGGGTGATGCGTGAACGGAACTTGCTTGCCAAAGCAAGGCAATACAAGACAAAGACAACGGACAGCAAGCATGGTTACCGACGTTTTCCCAATCTGGTCAAGAGCTTGCCAATAACCCGACCGAATCAAGTCTGGGTGGCAGACATAACCTATGTCCGGTTGCCGGGAAGGTACGCATACCTGGCGATTCTAATGGATGTGTACACGCGCAATATTCGGGGCTGGCAACTGAAATGGTCAAGCGGCCAAGAGTTGACGCTGGAAGCGCTGAACCAGGCTCTGCAAAGCCATCCGGCACCGGAGATCCACCACTCCGATCAGGGTTCTCAGTATGCCGGACAACGATACATCGCTCAGCTGCTAAGGCATGACGCGCAAATCAGCATGGCGGCGGCCGGCGAGCCGAGCGAGAACGGATACGCAGAACGGGTGATTCGCACCATCAAAGATGAGGAAGTGTACCGGGCCGACTACGAAACCGTCTCGCAGGCGCGGAATGAAATCGGACACTTCATCAACGTAGTCTATCCGCACCAACGGATTCACAGTGCACTAGGCTACCAGACGCCGGTAGAATTTGAGGCGGCATGGAACAAATGTCCTCTCTAAGATTCTGCATTTCCGTGCCCACTTTTATGGGTCCACTACAAATGCCCCCCTCGATCCCCCCGCTTCAACGGGGGGCAGAAACCCCGAGGCTTCAGGGAGGGGGAGCGCTCATGGCGAGAACTTCATGATTGATGAAATCCGACCGGTTCTTTATCACACAGATGTTTTTCTCTGTGTCCTCTGTGCCTCTGTGGTGAATTTGTCTTTTCAATAATTCGATTATTGATGAACGGTGATTTTGATGCGATTGCCCGGCACTACAACCCCACCCCCCGGCCAATGCCCCCCTCGATCCCCCCGCTTCAACGGGGGGCAGAAACCCCGAGGCTTCAGGGAGGGGGAGCGCATCTGCTGGATTTGGCGGTGTGATCAGCTTGAACTCGCCCCGCTTTTCGCCGCTGAAGAGGCAAGGTGTCGCTTTGCCCCAGGCGCGCGCGGTGGTAAAATCAACATCGCTCACCACAATCAGGAGCTTGCCAGTGTACAACCCCAAAGAACACCTGAAAAAACTCGTGGAAGCCCACGCCCCCAGCGGCTACGAAGCGCCCATCGCCGAAATCCTGCGCGAGGATTGGGCTGACCTGGTCGACGAATTCGATAGCGACCGGCTGGGTAGCTTGATCGGCATCAAACGCGCCACTCGCCCGACAGAACAGACGCGCAAGATCATGCTGGCGGCGCATATGGACGAGATCGGTTTGATGGTGCGCGAGATCAAAGACGGTTTTATCTATGTTCATCGCATCAGCGGCATTGATTCACGCGTCATGATGGCGCAGCCGGTGCTGGTTCACGGGAAGCGCGCGCTGCCCGGCCTGGTGGCGACTGTGCCACCGCATATGCTGCGCGCCGCCGACCGCAAAGAGTACCCGCCCATCGACGCGCTGGTCGTCGATGTTGGGCTGCCTGCCGCTGAGGTGGAAGACCTGGTGCAAATCGGCGACCTGGTGACGGTCGACGCGCCCATGATCGAACTCAAGGGGCGGGTGCTGGCGTCCAAAGCGATGGACGACCGAGCTTGCATCGCCGTGATCACGACCTGTTTGCACATGCTGCGCGATATGCGCCATAGCTGGCAGGTCCATGCCGCGGCGACTGTGCAGGAAGAGGTCGGCTTGCGCGGCGCAACCACCGCCGCCAACCATATCGAGCCGGATTGCGCCATCGCGCTGGATGTCGGTTTCGCCGAGCAGCCGGGCATATCCGCCGGAGCGGGCAAGCTGGGCGAGGGTCCGCAACTGGGCATCGGCGCCAACTTCCATCCCAAGATGGTCTCGCGTTTGCAAGAGGTCGCCGACTACTACGACATCAAGTGGCAAAGCGATATCATGCCCGCCCGCACCGGGACAGACGCCTGGGCGATCCAGGTCTCGCGCGGCGGCGTGCCCACCGCGCTACTGAGCATCCCGCTGCGTAATATGCACTCGCCGGTGGAGACGCTCGATCTCAAGGATATCGAACGCTGCGGTCGCTTGCTGGCGCACTTCATCTGCGAGCTGGATGACGACTTCGTGGAGTATCTGACGATGTTAAAGAATGCGGCTGAGGGATAACTTTGGGCGTCACGTGTCGATTTTTTCAAGGATCTAAATGAATAACAGCCATTAAAACTACTGAATTGGCATTACACATCTTACGATATTGTAATTTGCTAATCGTGAAACATCGCGCCATAATTCAGATAGTTTATTATTAGTATGAGACTATCGCAGGAGAACACTGGACATGGCAACCGATGCGCAGCCGGAAGACAACAATACCACTCAGCGAAGGAAGACCCTTAACGTGCAAGAGCAACGAATCGCGGATGCTATTGTAGCCGCTCTCGACCCCCGATTAGAAGTCATTGAGACCGATATAAAGAGTCTTCGAAAGGACTTTGATTCATCTGGTGAAATCTGGCGACAAGTGCACAGTGACGTAGACGACTTGCTCCAGTCCCAAAATATGGTAATTGACGCGCTACGTGAAAACGGCATAAGGGTTCATCAGGCCGCGAATGTCCGTCAAAGCAAGCGACATTAAGGTCCATTGAGAAGAGTCTATATTCCGGAGGCACACGAAGACTCCGCAGGCCTGCTATGAGCGGTTCGTCGCATCGATGAACTGCCGATGCCATTCTTCCAGCGTCAGCAGCGCCCAAAGTTGCCGGTTGTAATCGCGCCTCCCGCTCTGATGCTCATTAATCAAACGCTCGACCACGTCGGATTGCCACAGCCCGCGCTCCCGCGCCCGCCGGCTGAGCAGAATGTCCCGCGCCGGCGTCATATCCCGCCGCAGCCAAGCCCCCAGCGGGATGCCAAAGCCGTGCTTCTTGCGATCGATGATCGCGTCCGGCAAGATGCCTCGCGCCATTTCTTTGAGGATGTATTTGCTGTGCGCGCCCTTGAGCTTGAGGTTGAAGGGAATCGTCGCGGCCTGCTCGACCAGTTCGTGATCAAGGAAAGGCGCGCGCGCCTCCAACGAAGCCGCCATGCTGCAGCGGTCGGCTTTGATCAGCAGATCATCGGACAAATAGCTGCGCATATTGGCATTGAGCAAGCCGGTCACTGGATCATCCGAGGCATCAAGATAGCGCGAGAAATCAGCAGTGTCAGTGCCGTCAGACGCGCACAGCTGGCCAATCAGTTCCGCGCTGAAAACGCGCGCCAGATCGAAATAACCGTCCGCAATCGACATGCCGGCAGCGTTCGCGAAGCGCCTCGCCCGCTTGACCTTGTCGTCATAAGTACTGCCTTCCGGCAGCGCGCCAAGCAAGCGTGACAATGCACGCCACAACGGCTTTGGCAGCGGCGACATCCGCTGAAACAGTTGCGCGGCATAAAAGCGCTCGTAACCGGCGAAGAGCTCGTCGCCGCCGTCGCCGGTCAAGGCGACCGTGACTTGCTCTCGTGTCAGTTTGCTGACCAGAAGGGTCGGAATGGCGCTGCTATCGGCGAAAGGTTGGTCGTGATGCCAGACCAAATCGGTCAGCAGGTTCATCGCCTCGGGCTGGACGCGAAACGTCTGGTGATCGGTTCCCAGGTGTTGCGCGACCTGCTCGGCGTAGGGCGTTTCGTCGAAACTATCATGCCCTTCAAAGCCGATGCTGAAGGTCTTAACCGCGGCATTGCTGTGGCGGCGCATCAGAGCCACGATCAGGCTGCTATCCAATCCGCCGCTGAGGAAAGCACCCAAGGGCACATCGCTCATCAAACGCAGCTTGACAGCTTCTTCCAGTTTTTCGCGGGTTGGCTCGATGTGGTCGGCAGCCCTGGCCCGGGCATCGGGTGGCGCTGTCCTCGGCAGCTCCCAATAACTCTGTTCTTGGCGCTCGCCCGTCACGTCGACTTGCAGCCATGTGGCCGGCGGCAGCATGAAAATATTCTGGAAGGCCGTGCTCGGCGCCGGCATAGTTCCGTAGCTGAGGTACTGTGTCAGGGCGTTGCTTCCGTCGGCGGCGAATGACGATAGGCGCGGCACGGCCGGATGCGCAAGCAGGGCTTTGATCTCGCTGGCGAAGACAAATACGTCGCGATCATGATAATAATAGAGCGGCTTCTGTCCCATGCGGTCGCGCGCCAACAGCAAACGTTTTTGCCGTTTATCCCACAGCGCGATGGCGACCATCCCGCGCAGACGCTGCAAACAGTAATATCCGTATGCTTCGTATAGATGCGCGATCGTCTCGCCATCGCCCTCCGTGCGGAAGCGATGACCGCGTTGCACAAGATTGTGGCGGAGTTCGCGGTAGTTGTAGATTTCTCCATTAAAGATGAGGGCGACTGACTCATCTTCGTTGGTGAGCGGCTGATCGCTACCGGCGATATCGATGATGCTCAAACGGCGCATGGCCAAACCGACATTGCCGTCGATGAAGTAGCCAGCGCCGTCCGGTCCGCGATGGCGCAGCCGATCATTCATGGATCGTAGAAGTGGCCGCGTGACGGGTTTGCCGTCGAAATGTATCACACCGCAGATGCCGCACATTCAGATCAATCCTATTTCGTGAACAGCACCATTCTAGCATCTCTTAACCGAACTTCGCCCAAGGCCTCACCATCGCCGACAAAAACGTAGGGACGACTCTGATGCGTGGTCGGGTTGCGTCAAATATCTTGTGTGTGCCAAGTCGTGAATCAGCGGGCGACCCAGCGGGTCGCCCCTACCTAGTCTCCCATTTCGCGGAGTCGCGTGAGCAGATTCCAATTACATCCGTGCCTCTATGACGAAAAAACTCGGCGTACTCGGTGGTAAAAAATCAAGCCACCACCGGCGAGCGCAGATGCCAATCCGTCGCCCGCTGATAGGCCTGCCCCAGTTTCAGGACCGTCGGCTCGGTATAGGGCGCGCCCAGGACTTGCATGCCGATCGGCAATCCCGCGCTATCGAATCCACAGGGCACGCTCAGCCCGCATAGCCCGGCCAAATTCGCTGAAATCGTCAGCACATCCGCCAGGATCATCTGCAGCGGATCCTGCGTCATTTCTCCGAACTTGAAGGCGGTCGTGGGCGCGACCGGCGCCACCAGGGCATCCACCTCTTGAAAGATGGCGTCAAATTCTTGCCGGATCAGCGTTCGCACCGCTTGCGCCTTGCCATAATAGGCATCGTAGTAGCCGGCGGAAAGCGTATAGGTGCCGAGCATGATACGCCGCTTGACCTCCTCGCCGAAGCCTTGACCGCGTGTCAGCTTGTAGGTTTCGATCAGGTCTTTGCCTTCCACGCGCGCGCCAAAGCGGACGCCGTCGTAACGAGCCAGATTGGCGCTGGCTTCCGCCATGGCGATGATGTAATAAGCGGGCAAGCAATATTCGGCATGCTCGAGACTGACCTCTTGCACTTGGGCGCCCATGTCTTCGAGTAGCGCCACCGCTGTCCGCAAAGCCTTTTCGACATCGGGCTGCAATCCTTCGGCAAAGTATTCCCGCGGCAAGCCGATCTTCAATCCGCGCACATCGCCTGCCAGTTCATCCACATAATCTGGCACGTCATTCGGCATACTGGTCGAATCGAGCGGATCGTGTCCGGCGATCACTGCCAGCACGCGCGCGACATCCTCGACCGTGCGCGCGAAGGGACCCGCTTGGTCGAAGGACGATCCATAGGCGATCAGACCATAGCGCGAAACGCGGCCGTAACTCGGCTTGATGGCGCTGACGCCACAGAAAGACGCCGGTTGACGAATGCTGCCGCCGGTATCGGTGCCCAGGGTCGCCATTGCCATCTGCGCCGCTACCGCCGCCGAGCTGCCGCCACTGCTGCCGCCGGGCACATGCTCAAGGTTCCAGGGATTGCGCGTCGGGAAAAAACCACTATTTTCCGTGGTTGAGCCCATGGCGAATTCGTCCATGTTCAGTTTGCCCAGCATAACCGCGCCCGCCTCGTACAAACGCCTCACCGACGTGGCGTCAAATATCGGCAGGTATCCCTTGAGGATTTTGGAGCCGCAGGTTGTTTCAATGCCTTTGGTGGAGAGCACGTCCTTCAGCGCGATGGGAATGCCCAGCAGAGGACGGTCTTCACCCGCTGCCCTCGCCTGATCGGCCGCTTTTGCTTGCGCCAGCGCCAGCTCATCAGTGACCGCTAGATAAGCGCGAATCGCCGGGTCCTGCGCTTCAATCCGCCGGAGGTGCGCCTCGGTCAACTCTACCGAACTGATCTCGCGCTTGCGCAGATTTTCCAACGCCTCTGTGACGGTCAACCGCGTCAATTCTGTCATTCATTCCGCCTGTGGTTCGTACGCCTAAACACGGCGAGGAAGTATAGCACAGCAGCTAGCCGCGCAGCAGTGACTATCGCGCTGGTCTTTCTTTATGGTTTTTACCACCGAGTACACCGAGGGCACCGAGGGCTTCACTATAGAAGCGCCCTTTTATCTGAGGTTTCCAAGTCATTCAACGAAAGTAATGACGCTACTGAGAACATAATAGAATACAGTTTTCGGGCGATCCGCCGGATCGCCCCTACATGGACTCTTTCTGGGAGTGGTGAATTTCGAGGACTTACACATTTGCCGTGTACTGTACAGGTTTCTTTACCACCGAGAACACAGAGATCTCAGAGATTTTTTGCATGATTATACGGAGCCTGTACATCCACGGTTTTCACCACTACTCTCTTTCTTTGCGATTTGCATGACTAACTTTGAACTACTCCAATGGACAACTCCTGTGTAATCTTAATCCTTGTCCGATTTGCTGACGCGCCCAACATATCGCAATCTTTTTCTCGATGCCCTCGGTGTACTCGGTGGTAAAAAAAGCTGTGTATTCTAAAGCTCCGCCCAGTGCCGCGCCACCTGCTTCCGCGTTTCTTCCATATCCCCGTCGTTTTCGATGATGACATCGGCTTGGCGCAGCTTGTCTTCTTGCTTGTTCTGTGACGCGATGCGCTGCCGGGCAAGATTTTCGCTATAGCCGCGCTCACTCATTAAGCGCTGCATCTGTGTCTCCGGCGCAGAATTGACCACCCAAATCGTATCGACGACCCGTCTTAGATTGCCCTCGAGCAGCTTAATCGCTTCTATGACCACCACGCGGCGCTCGGCGTCGCGAATGAGTTGATCGATCCGTTCACGGATGGCGGGATGCGTGATGGCTTCCAGCTTGCGCAACTTCGCCTGATCAGCAAATACGATTTTGCCCAAAGCGGCGCGATTGATCTCGCCCTCAGCGCCGATGATGCCCTCGCCGAATTCGTCGACCACGTCGTCAAATGCGGGTCCGTCAGGCAAGATCACTTGATGCGCGACCTGGTCGGCATCAATGGCTGCCGCGCCCAGGTCAACCAAGAACTGCCTGACGAGGCTCTTACCCACCGCGATGTTGCCCGTCAGCCCAATGAGGTATTTGCCCGGATAGCGTTCTTTCAAGCTGTTGCCTCCTGCAATCAAGTTTCAAGTTTAGATTTTAACCGCGGCCGCTCGGCGGCAGCGAAAAGGTCTTCCGCACTTTAGGAAAATAATAAGCCGTCTGCTCGTATGAGTGAAGACAGTTTATTGGAATTCGTGGAAACTGTGAGCACAGAGTAAACAGCTTGTTGTCTGCTTCTTTATCGAGGCTGAACCGATATTCAGGAATTTCTCTGCGCAGCAACTGCCACCACATCCACCCGCAATTTCACGCGATTCACCGGATCATGCGGCTGCCGCAAGTCGCATGTGCTGAGCAAACTCTCTGCGCTTTCTGCGCGCTCACTGTTCAGAAACAACCACGACTGAATAGAAAGTTAGAAAACATGAACCCATAAACATTCTGTCGCCTGAGATTAGAACATACGTGCTATTCTTTCGCCAGATTAGAGAAGATTCCCATGCGCGGACGGCCCCCTTTACCGTTCCCGTTACCAGCCGGAGGGCGAGCTGTGGGAATCTTTTCTTTCGCTTTTTTCGCCTGGAGAGGGAGGTTCGACCTCAGATGACTCGAAAGTATTCGCTCGATACCAAGATTGACGCCTTGAACCAGATCGACCGGCATGACGGCGATGTGGCTCTCGTCAGTGACGTGCTGGAGATTCCGGAACGCACCTTGCGCGGCTGGCAGGCTGTCGAGGACGAGCTGCGTAGCAAGCATCGAAAGCGGCAGCAGCGTCAACGAGACCGGCTTACCGTCGATCTGCACTTGGGCATGCTGGAACGCGGTCAGGCGATCCTGCAACAGATGGATGACGAAACGCTGGCGAAGGCGCCCTTGAATCAGTTGGCGTCGGCGCTGGGTACGCTGGTAAGTCATGCGCTGAAATTGGAGGAGGCGATAGACGAAATTGATGAGCAAGAAGAACAGGTCATCCGATTCGAATACTTCTACGATGGTGCCGTTCAGGAAGTTCCACCATGGACAGGCGCAAGTGAGGGATTTGACCGCTCGCTTCAAAGTAGTGGCGTGTGGGAGGCGCTGGGGCAAGACGGAGCTTGGCAAGACGATACTGCTGCATCAGGCGCTGGAGAAGCGGAAGCGGTCATGGTGGCTGGCGCCGACCCATCTGATGGCGAGCCAGGTCTGGCGCGACTTAAAAGCGAGCACAAGGAATTTGCCTAGTCTAGTGACCAACGAAAGCGAACGCCGCATCGATTCGCCGGGCGGTGGCATGATCGCGGTGCGCAGCACCCATTTCGCGGATAACCTGCGCGGCGAGGGACTAGACCTGGCGGTGCTGGACGAAGCCGCCTATATGGATCCGCGTGTCTGGCCGGAGGTCGTTCGGCCGATGCTGACGACGACCCGGGGCGATGCCCTTTTTCTGAGCACGCCCTTTGGACGCAATTGGTTCTACGATCTGTTCCAAAAGGGCATTGATGCCCAGCATCAGCCGGAGTGGCAGTCGTTCTGGTTTCCGACAGACAGGAACCCGAACATCGCGGCGGAAGAGCTGGAAAGCATCCGCCGCATGACAACCGAGCATATCTGGGGCACGGAATATCGAGCGCGCTTCAATGACGACAGCGGGCAGGTCTTTCGGGGCATCCGCGCCGCCCTGGCAACCGATCCCTATCCGGAAGCCATCGCCGGGCGTCTTTATGTGGCGGGCGTGGATTGGGGGCGCGATCACGACTACACCGTCATCGTCATCATTGACGCGGACGAACGGCGCATGGTTGCCTTGGATCGCTTCAACCAGATCGGTTGGGGCTTGCAGCGTGGACGTCTGCGGGCGATCTGTGAGCGCTGGCAGCCGCAGCAGATTTGGGCGGAAGCCAATAGTTTCGGCTCGCCCAACATAGAAGCCCTGCAAGAAGAAGGGCTGCCGATGCGCAGTTTCACGACTACCTCAAAGAGCAAATCGCCCTTGATCGAATCGCTTGCCCTGGCGATTGAACGCCGCTTTATCAGCCTTCTCGATCATCCGGTGCTGCTGTCCGAGCTGGCGAGCTACACGCTGCAGCGTCTGCCGGGCGGGGGCTATCGCTATGGAGCGCCGCCGGGCATGCACGACGACACTGTGATGGCAACGGCCCTGGCATGGCATGGCGTGGAAAAGAGTGGTCCGCGCTTCGCTTTTGCCTGACCTGCCCCATTGACATCCTGGCCAATTCGCCCTGGAGGTAGCGCCGTCAATCCGCCTTCGGGGCCTGCCAAAAAGTGGCTCGCGCCTATGGCGCGCAACCTAGCGAGCGCCAAACATGCCTGTTACAATGTCGAAACTTTCGCTGGGACTGGAGCAGAGTTCGGGAGACTTTACGATCATGAGCAATCCCCTGCTGGACATACAAAAACACGGACAAAGCGCCTGGCTGGATTACATCCATCGCCAAGACCTCGAAAACGGCGATCTACAGCGTCGCATCGACGAAGAAGGCGTTTTGGGTGTCACTTCGAATCCCTCGATTTTCCAGAAGGCGATCGGCGATTCCGATACCTATGATGAAGCTATCTTGACCATCCTTGACCTGGAAGCCCAGGACATCTATGAATCGCTGGCTATCGAGGATATCCAAAACGCAACCGACCTCTTCCGCCCGATCTATGACCGCAGCAATGGCGGCGATGGTTACGTCAGCCTGGAGGTCTCGCCGCTGCTGGCGCGTGATACCCAAGGCACCATCGACGAAGCCAAGCGCCTCTTCCAAACGGTGGGCCGACCGAATCTGATGATCAAGATTCCAGCCACGCCCGAGGGATTGCCCGCCATTGAAGCCGCTATCGCCGCCGGCATCAACGTCAATGTCACGCTGATCTTCGCCATCGAGAATTACGAAGCGGTCGCTGAAGCCTTCATTCGTGGCCTGGAGCAGCGCGTGGCAGCCGGCGAAGACGTAACCCGTGTGGCGTCGGTCGCCAGCTTCTTCCTCAGCCGCATTGATGTCATGGTCGATCATATTCTGGAAAACAACATTCGCGCCGCGCAAGTACGTCAGGATACGGCGCGTATCGCGTCCAATAGCAAGCTGCTGGGGCAGACCGCCGTCGCCAGCGCCAAAAAGGCTTATCGCTCCTTCCAGCACATCTTTGATGGCGAACGCTTCGCCGATTTGCGAGTAGCCGGCGCACAGGTGCAGCGCCCACTTTGGGCGTCGACCGGCGCCAAGAACCCGGCTTATCCCGATACCATATACGTCGATAACTTGATCGGACCGCATACGGTCAACACGCTGCCGCCGGCGACTTTAGCGGCTTTCAAGGACCACGGCGTGGCCGCCGAAACGCTGACGCAAGACGTCGGAAATTTCCTGCCGCCGGACGAGGTCTTGGATCGTCTGTTGGAGGTCGGCATTGATCTGGGTCAGGTGACTTCGCGCTTGCAAGACGATGGCGTGGACGCTTTCATCGAGGCCTTCGAGACGCTGATCACGCAAGTGGCGGCCAAGCGTACTCTGCTGCGTAGCGGCATCATGGAGCGCACCAAACTGGCGCTGGGCATTTACCACGGCGAGGTGGACAGAGCGATCGCGCAACTGGACGGCGATTTCGCCAATCAGCGGCTTTGGAACAAAGACGGCAGTTTGTGGAAGAACCACGGTCCCACCATGGAGAAGATCGTCAACCGGCTGGGCTGGCTCGATACCGAATCAACCATTAACCGTGATCGACTGCGCGCCCTGCAAGAGAGCGTTCGCGGGAATGGCATTAAGCACGTCGTGCTGCTTGGCATGGGCGGCAGTTCGCTGGCGCCGGAAGTGCTGGCCGATACTTTTGGACCGCAAGAGGGCTTCCCGTCCTTGATCGTGCTCGACAGCACCGACCCCGCTCGCATCCGACAAGTTGAGGACAGTATCTCCATTGCGGATACACTCTTCATCGTCGCCAGCAAATCGGGCGGCACGATTGAGACCTTGGCGCTTGACCACTATTTCTGGGAGCAGACCGGCGGCTCTGGCCATCAATTCATTGTCATCACTGACGCCGGATCGCGCTTGCAGCATATCGCCGAGAAAGCCGGTGTCCGCGAAGTCTATATCAACCCGACTGATATCGGCGGGCGTTACAGCGCGTTGAGCTATTTCGGCATGGTGCCGGCCGCGTTGATCGGCCTTGATCTCGATGCGCTATGGGCGAGCGCCGATACCATGACGGGCGCCAACCGCGAATCCATCCCCTCGCATTATCATCCTGGTTTACTGCTGGGCGCGGTTATCGGCGCGCTCGCCAAAGAAGGCCGCGACAAGGTCAGCATTTATACGTCGGAGTCGTTGACGAGTTTCGGAAACTGGGCGGAGCAACTCTTGGCTGAGAGCCTGGGTAAAGAAGGCAAGGGCGCTTTGCCCGTTGTTGGCGCGACCATCGGCCGGCCGCACGATTATGTCACCGACAGGCTCTTTATTTACCTGCGCGTGGATAACGACAGTGACGTAGCCGAAAAGGACGCCGCGATACGCGCGCTGCGCGAAGCCGGTTATCCGCGCGTGACCATCCGCGTTCCGGACAAAAGCGGCATCGCCGGGGAATTCTTCCGTTGGGAATACGCCACAGCCATCGCCGGCAGCTTGCTGAACGTTAATCCCTTCGACGAACCCAATGTCAACGAAGCCAAAGAGGCGACCAAGGCGCTGTTGAGCATCTATAGCGATAGCGGCAGCCTGCCCGCTGATGAGCCGATCATGACGCGTGAAGGCCTGCAGATGTACGCCGACCAGACCACGCTCGAGCCGCTGCGCGAACTCTGCCAACAGCACGGCTACGATGGCAGCGATGTCGTTCAAGTGATCGCGGCGCAGATGGCCGGCACGCACGCCGGGGACTATTTCGCCTTCCTGGTCTATTTCACGCCCAATGACGAAGAAAAACGGCTGATCCACAACCTTCAGCGCCGGCTGCGCCATGTCACCAAGCGCGCCGTCACGATCGGATACGGTCCGCGTTACTTGCATAGCACCGGGCAGTACCACAAAGGCGGCGGCGACAACGGTGTCTTCTGGCAGTTGACCGCCGATGCCGCGCCCGATCTCGAGATTCCCGGAAACGATTTCAGCTTTGGCACGCTTTTCGCAGCGCAGGCTGCCGGCGATTTGCAGGCGCTGCGTGATCACGAACGGCGGGCTATCCGCTTGCACTTGACCGGCGATCGGGGTGTGGGCTTGCAGAAACTGCTGACGGCGGTCGAGTTCGTGGCGGCGCGCCGGCGTTAGAGTTTCAGTTGCGGTCGCCCGCCGTTACCCCATTGTTAGGTCAATTGGCAGCAAAACGAAAAAATCAAAAAGCCCGCCTGTTTAGAGGCGGGCTTTATTTGCAAATTCGGTACTGAATTTACTCAACCAGGGCAACGTTGCTAGCTTGTTTGCCCTTCCGACCCTCAGTTACTAGGAACTCGACGCGCGAGCCTTCATCAAGCGTGCGGTAGCCGCTCCCCTGAATCTCCGAATAGTGAACGAAAAGGTCATCGCCACCTTCCTGGGAAATGAAGCCATATCCCTTTTCGGCGTTGAACCATTTCACGGTGCCTTGCATACGTTCTTCTGACATTGCTACTTGCTCCTGAAAAAATACGATTAACTGGGTATTGCCGAAGCCATCTTTGCACAGGCGCGATCCGCGTGATCGTGGACGAACCGATGCGAGAGCATGACAGAACAGCACGAAGCATCGACACGGAAGTGCCGAGTTGTCGTTGCGCTATTCGCATTCTCTCCAGGGGACTTATGGGTGCATACCCACTGCACCAATGTGGATAAAGCCGACATAGCTACCTTTTTGCCACGTTGCAGAAACAGTGTATCATCCATTGTACGGATCGTCTATAGCGACTTCTGCAAGTGTCAGGGCAATCGCATCAAAATCAGTGTGCGCCAATATATAAATTACTGAAAAGACAAATCGACCACATAGGCACAGAGACTCAGAGAAAAGCATCTATGTGATAAAGATACAGTCGTATTTCTGCTATAAATCAGAGATCAGGGCAGATTCCTTTCGCCGTTGGTAGCAGATTTGGAGATGGTTCACCTTGTAATGTACCTAAAACTCGGTGCCGCAGGTCAGTGTCTTCGCGACCCTCGGTGTACTCGGTGGTGTAATTTTTCCCCTGAATACAGACCTGTACTTTTGATGCGATTGCCCCGGTGCAAGTGTGGAGAGCGCGTCCCGGAAGCGACTCTTGCCCAAAAAGCTGAAGCCTATGCGGAGCGTCAATCGTCCGGGCGAAGCCGAGTGAGCAGATCCGCCAGGAACCAGCCGATCAGGATCATGAATAGCGGCGCCAGCGAGGCGTAGTAGCGCGGTTCGATGCTGGCGGCTATCGCAATCAAAATCAACCCTGATAACAGCATTGCCGCCACAGTGACCAAGAGCCAATCACGGCGCCAAAACGCGGCGACCAGCGCCAGCGGCGTCAATAACTTGATCAAATTGAGCAGCGGAAAAAGAGCGCTGTAGGCAATGACACCGGGCCTCCACAAGCGATGGCCATTATAGGTCGCGCTCTCCGCTCGGTGAAAACCAAGCCATCCTTCGTCCAGCCAGTTCACCTTCTCGGGCTTAACGACATATTGAAGGGGAAAGGTAGAGGCGCCGGGGTTTTGGATCAACATGTTGAAGACGGCCTTTTTGTGTTCCCAGGCTATTTTGAGAAAATCTTGGGCAACAGTTTCAACGTAAACCTCGTAGAGCAAAGCATCGGCCGCGCAGGGACCGAGGTACCAATATAGCGCCGCCGGGAAGATGGTTCCGATTTCCTCCTCAAATTCAGCGTAGGGCTGTGCGAAGAAGGCGTTTCGTTCCTCCTCGCTTACCCAGGGACCCGGATTACGCCAGAGCGGATAGGTATCTGCGAAAAAGTCGACACTGCGTTGTGGTCTCAGCGTCAGCAACTGCACGTATCTTGTCGAATGCGGACCGTTGGAGGCGCGCATCTCGAAGTTCTTTTCCGGCAGGCTGGCCACCAGGGTCGCGCCGGCAGTGCAACTCAAGGTCGTTGTGCCGGTTGATGGGATGTGAACCAACACGAAGTATCCACCCAGGATGCTACCGCTTATCGCAGCCACCATGGAAAATAGCGTCAAACGCTGTCGAAGCGGAATATGACGCCAAAAGAAAAAGCTCAAACCGTAAATCGCTACCAGGGGCGCGTAGTTGAAACGCGCAAAACTCATGACGCCCAGCGCGCACGCAGCCAGCGCCACCAGGGCAAAGCGCCGACGTGGCGACGCCGACCAGGCGAGCTGCGCGAGCCACAAGGCAGCCACGGTCACCAGCGCGAGCAGCCAGCCCGGCAGTTGAAAATGCGCCCACTGCAAGCCGAATGGGTCGGCCAGCACCAGTAACGCCGTGATCAGCGCGCAGCGACTGTCAAAGCGCCGTCTCAGGATGTCGTAGACCAGAAAGGGAACGGCGCTGCTCGCCAGAACTTGCAAGAGCAGCAGCACACGCTCTGACAAGCGGCCGAAGTAGTCCGTCAACGATTTGAATGGCGCCATGACCAGCGCATAGCCGGTGTTGTAACGCACATTGCCAACCAGAAACTTGCCCTTGGCGACCTCGCTGATCAGGAACTTCTGCGCCGACTCGTTATCATTTTTGTTGCCAGTGCCAAGTGGATAGCTGACGAACATGATGCCTTGAACCAAAAAGGTCGCCAGCAGAAGCAGCCATAAATGGCGGCTATTCAATGGACTAACTGAAGATGATTCTCTTGTCACAGTCATGTGGAGTCACGGCGGTATGCAAGTCGCGTTTTCAGCCTAGCGCAAAGACGAAATCGCCGCAAGGCTGTGGGGGGTCACGGCTACCGTGCGATCCTCTCGCGGCCCGGTCCCTAAACCGAATGCGCCAACTGGTACAACCTCGGGGCTTGCGCGGCGATGACATCGGTTTCGCTGCGCCAGTCGAAGAGCTCGCCGACGCCGCCGTATTCAAATGCCATGGTTTCGGGTTCGCGCCAATGACCGGCTCGAATCTGTGCCACCGCCCATTCGGCCACGGCCCAATCGTCGTCTGTCATGGCGAAATGATCCTCCCTTACGCCGAACTCGTTCTTGTCGGGCAAGATGCCGACCACGTGCAGCTCGCGCAAGGCATCGACCGGCATGGCATTCAGATAGGCTTGCACATCTGCCCGTCCCGTTCCCTCGCAGGCGCGGATCGCGTGGGCGACATCCAGAAGCAAGCCACAGCCGCTGCGCCGCGCAATTTCGCAGACCACCTTTGGATCAACCACTTCCGCCAGCAAACCGGCATCCCAGTTCGCCAACGGAAAAGGCGGATTTTCGACGACCACGCGATCATTGCCGAAATGTCGCCCTAGCCGATCGACGCATTCTATCGCTTTTCGGATCACAGCTTCCGGCGTAACAGCTGTGCCGTCGCCAAAGTCCGAAGCGGAAATGGCAAGATGCGTATTGATCACCTGGGTATCGGTGGTATCGAGCCACATCCGCAGGATCTCATGGTCGTGTTCCACCGCGTAAGGGCCGCCCGCGATATTCCCGAAATGGATATAGGCAGCGGGTCCCAGCTGCATATAGGGACGCAGTTCTTCCCAAGGCGGGAACTTGAACAGATCGACCTGGATTTTGTTATCCTGCCAAAGTTGTAACGCTTCCGGCGAATAGTTGATGGCGAATTTCATGTATTCATCCCGGGCATTCTGTCAACAGCGAAACATACACAACGGGGTTCGCGATTCCGCAGCGTCTCTAGCAGATGCGCGCGCGATTATGTTATGATGTTAAGCAAGCATCGGCGCAGGTGGCAGGACTTGATGACGACCTTTCTACTGATACGACATGCGGTTAATGACTATGTAAAGACCGGCAAATTGGCGGGCCGGATGGCAGGCATTCACCTCAACGAAGAGGGAAAGGCGCAGGCATGCGCGCTCGGCCGTCGGCTTGCGGCGGCGCCCCTCGACCATATCTATGCCAGCCCGATGGACCGCACTATGGAAACCGCTTGCGCCCTAGCCGAGCACCACCCGAAGTTGCAGGTGGAAAGGCACGACGGCATCAGCGAGGTTCATTACGGCGACTGGCAAGGCAAGGCGATCAGCGAATTACAGCGGCGCAAAATGTGGGATGTGGTGCAGGAATACCCGTCTCGCGCTCGCTTTCCCAGCGGCGAGACCATGCGCGGCGTACAAGCGCGCATCGTTAATGCCATTGAAGCTTTGGCGCCCAAACATCCCGATCAAATGATCGCGCTGGTATTCCATGCCGATCTGATCAAGATGGCGCTGGCGCATTACCTGGGTATGCACCTTGATGTCTTCCAGCGTATCGTCATTTCGCCGGCTTCAGTCAGCACCTTGCATTTGGGACATAGCCGCCCCTTTGTCCTGGGAATGAACGACATCGCGCACGTCCTGGAGCTAAAGAAAGACGCAGGCAAAGGGCAGCAGGCTTAGGTTGTGAAAGGGTGTCATGTCAAACGTGATAGAACTCAATCCGGCCGATTTTGTGACTGTCGGCACCATCGGGCCCAAGGGCCAACGTACCTTCCATCTGCAAGCCGGGCAAGACAACCGCATCGTCTCTTTCACCATCGAAAAGGAACAGGCGCACGCGCTTTCCTCGGCGATCGCCGAGTTGCTCGCAGACATCGACGATCGCGACAATACCAAGACGGAAGCCGATTTCAGCGAGCTGGATATGGATTTGCGCGAACCGATCGAACCGCTCTTCCGCATCGCGCAGATGGGTCTGGCATACGAAGCGCACAATAACAAGATCATCTTGATCGCGCAAGAATTCGTGCCACAAAGCGAAGACGAGTATAACGAGACCCTCGATGGTGATGACGACGATGACGAAGACGATTTCAGCATATTTGAAGGCGGACCCGGCGACCCGCAAGTGGTTCGCATGTGGTGCAGCCGCGAGCAAATGCGCGCGCTCAGCCTGCACGCGATGGATATAGTGAAATCGGGCCGCCCCGATGCCAAACAGAATGGGCGGATTATCTTTTATTGGACCTGACCAACTCTTGATCGGGCGGGAGTGTCAGGTCGAATCTGATACCGCAAATGATTCAGTTACAGCGTGAGTTCAATCAACTAAATGAGGACGGATTATGGTTACCAACATCCGCCAAATGACAGTCGAAGAATACCTGACGTTCGATGAGACCAGCGAATTCAAAAACGAATACATCGACGGAGAGATCATCCCAATGACAGGTGGAACAGGCAATCACGGCGCGCTTATCGCCTATGCGATAGCTACGCTAGCCAATGCTTTAGAAGATACCGATTGCGTCGTACGCTCAAGTGATATGCGCGTTCGTATTGATGACTCGAAGTATGTCTATCCCGATGTCAGCGTCGTTTGCGGCGAATCGATTTTCGAGGACGAAAACTCGACGATTCTGCTCAATCCGACAGTGGTAGTAGAGGTGACTTCACCGTCTTCCGAGGTTTATGATCACGTGAGCAAGGTGGAGTTTTACGGTACGCTGCCGAGCATACAAGGTTACCTCATACTGGACCAGAAGCGCGTTTTCGCGGAGTGGTACACACGTACCGAAGATGGCTGGCATTTGCAGCAGTATTCTGATCTGGACGATGCCATTCAGCTCGGTCCACTCGGTTGCAGCCTTTCGCTGGCGCAGGTATTTCGCGGGATAGTCTTTGAGGACTAAGCCCCGCCCCCGTCGTATTGCCTAGGATCTTGTCAGCGCGTTACAATACGCTTCGTATCGCTATTATCCAGGTCAGGCATGATGAACATCATCCGTGTACACACTGCCCGCGCCCTCGATGAACCGGTGTACGTCGCCTTCGACGAAGCGCTGACGCCAAGCAACGACGGGCGCATTATCTATTGCTGGACGTGATTGTCTCTGTCACGGGTGGGCGCGTGGAGCAAATGACAAGAGGCGCATCGAATTTGTTACACTCTGAGGGTGATCGGATTAGCGAGGACGAAACATGGTTACCAACATCCGCCAAATGACAGTCGAAGAATACCTGACGTTCGATGAGACCAGCGAATTCAAAAACGAATACATCGACGGAGAAATCATCCCAATGACAGGTGGAACGGGCAATCACAGCTCACTAATCGCGCGTACAATAGCCGAGCTAGTTTCGGTCTCGGTAGGCAGTAAATGCGCGGTCTACGCCAGTCAAATGCGCGTCCGGATCGATGATACCAAGTACGTTTATCCTGACGCCAGTGTGGTCTGCGGCGACCCGGATTTTGATGACGAGAACGAGGTCATCTTGCTCAATCCGACAGTGGTGGTAGAAGTCACGTCGCCCGCTTCGGTGGCGCACGATCATGTTGAAAAAGTGGCTTACTACGGCGAGGTGTCCAGCATAGAGGGCTATCTCATACTGGACCAGAAGCGCGTTTTCGCGGAATGGTACACACGTACCGAAGATGGCTGGCATTTGCAGCAGTATTCTGATCTGGACGATGCCATTCAGCTCGGTCCACTCGGTTGCAGCCTTTCGCTGGCGCAGGTATTTCGCGGGATAGTCTTTGAGGACTAAGCCCCGCCCCCGTCGTATTGCCTAGGATCTTGTCAGCGCGTTACAATACGCTTCGTATCGCTATTATCCAGGTCAGGCATGATGAAGGTCATCCGCGTACACACTGCCCGCGCCCTCGATGAACCGGTGTGCGTCGCCCTCGACGAAGCGCTGAGAGTCGTGGAAAAGGGCGCGATGGACGATGAAGTCGGCTTGATGCGCTGGGGTTCCAATTACACTTTCCTGGTCAATGTCGAGCACGATGGCGTCCGCCTGATGGCGATCTACAAACCGCGCATGGGCGAACGTCCGCTTTGGGACTTCCCCGATGGCACACTGTGCAATCGCGAAACCGCCGCCTACTTGACATCAAAAGCGCTGGGATGGGCCTTGGTTCCGCCAACCTTCCTGCGCGACGGCACGCGGGGCATTGGCTCGGTGCAACTCTTCATCGATCACAATCCGGAAGAGCACTATTTCACTATCGACCGGGATCGCGTCGCACATCAACTGGAGCGCATGGCCATCTTCGACGTCATCGCCAACAACGCCGACCGCAAGGGCGGGCACTGCTTGATTGATGACGACGAGCACCTCTGGGGCATCGACCACGGCTTGACATTTAACGCCAGCGAGAAGCTGCGCACGGTGATCTGGGATTACTCCGGCATGCCGATTCCGCCCGATATCCTGGATGATTTGCGCTGCCTGTGCCAGCGGCTGGATGATGACAGCGACGAATATTCGCTGGGCATGGCGCAGTTGCTCTCGCGCTCGGAGATGCGCGTGCTGCAATGGCGGGTCGAGCGGTTGGTTGATGATGGCGTTTTTCCGCGTCCGGGTCCGGGACCGAACCGGCCCTGGCCGGCAGTTTGAGGGCAGTTGGAGTCGGTAAAGGCTTTTTTCACCACAGAGGCACAGAGAAAAACGGCACAACGCACATTATGAATTGGCAATACCGATACGAGTTGACACACAAGATAAATGACGTAGCCACCGAAATTAATGGCGCGCTTGCTCTCGCGCTCGGAGATGCGCATGCTGCAATGGCGGGTCGAGCGGCTGGTTGATGATGGCGTTTATCCGCGTCCGGGTCCGGGACCGAATCGGCCCTGGCCGGCAGTTTGAGGGCAGTTGGAGTCGGTAAAGGCTTTTTTCACCACAGAGGCACAGAGAAAAACAGCACAACGCACATAATGAATTGGCAATACCGATACGAGTTGACACACAAGATAAATGACGTAGCCACCGAAATTGATGGCGCGCTTGCTTTCGCGCTCGGAGATTCGCATGCTGCAGTGGCGGGTCGAGCGACTGGTTGATGATGGCGTTTTTCCGCGCCCGGGTCCGGGACCGAATCGGCCCTGGCCGGCGGTGTAGGGTTAAACCACAGACCTTCGCAAGTGAGAGAGTTTCTCGGGCGATACACGCGATACAATGGAGTCGCAATTGCGATTCGTGTAGGGGCGACTCGGTGAGTCGCCCGCGGCAAATGTGCCAAGTCGTTGGGCGATCCGCCGGATCGCCCCTACGCCTTTGAAATATAGAGACAGGGAGAGCTAAGAGAATCTCTGCTATAATCTCCCCTACCTACGCCCGCCAAACGAGGACGCTCATGCCAATCCAGGCCGAAGGCCGCTGGTTCAAAGACGAAACGGGACGCACGCGCATCCTGCACGGCGTCAACCTGAGCGGCGGCAGCAAAGTCCCGGCCGAGCCACTCGGCTATACCCACCTGCCCGAGAGCTTGGACGAGCGTCGTGATGTCTCTTTCGTGGGACGCCTCGTCCCGCTGGAAGAAGCCGATGAACACTTCCTGCGGCTCAAACACTGGGGCCTGGACTTTCTGCGGCTGGTGGTGACATGGGAGGCGCTGGAACACCAAGCGCCCGGCAGCTACGACGAAGCCTATCTGGACTACATTGAAGCCCTGATCGAAAAGGCGCATGGGCATAACATCAACCTCTTCATCGACCCGCACCAAGATGTCTGGAGCCGCTTCAGCGGTGGCGATGGCGCGCCCGCCTGGACCTTCGACCTGGTCGGGCTGGAGATCGACAACTTCGAAACGACCGGCGCCGCCCTGCTGCATCAGCAACGCCTGGACCGTTTCCCGCAATTGATGTGGGCGAGCAATTACAATCGCTTCGCGCCGCAGACCATGTTTACCTTGTTTTTCGGCGGCAATTGCTTCGCGCCGCAGCGCAAATGCGAGGGCGAGGCGCTGCAAGACTTCTTGCAAGCGCATTACATCAGAGCCTTTCAACATCTGGCGAAGCGCATCGCTCACCTGCCCAATGTAGTTGGCTTCGGCACCATGAACGAACCGAGCGCCGGGCTGATCGGCGTGAATGACCTGCGCGCGACCGATCACCTCCTGGTCAAGCTGGAAATCACACCATCACCGGCCGAGGCGATCTTTCTCGCCAACGGTTTCGAGCAGGAATGCCTGGATTTTGGTAGACCCTTGATTGATCAGTTGCCGGGAAACTCGAAAAAAGCGACGATCAATCCACGGGGTGTACGTGCCTGGAAGGATGACTGCGAGGACATCTGGCGCGAACAAGGCATCTGGGATGTGGACAAGGACGGCGAAGCGCGCATGCTGCGGCCGGGCCACTTCGCGCGCGCCGACTTCGCGCAGGATTTCCTCAAACCTTTCACCGAGCGCTTCGCCGCTGCCATCCACGAGGTCATGCCGGAAGCCCAAATCTTCATCGAATCCGAGCCGCTGGCGCCGCCACCCATTTACGATTCGTGCAGCAAAATGGTCTACGCCCCCCACTTTTACGACGGCGCGACGCTTTTTACCAAACGCTTTCATCCGCAGCTCAATATCGATCTGCTCAAAATGCGCCCCGTGATCGGCAGCGAAAGCATCAAAGTCTATATGCGGCGGCAGATCGGTCGCTTTCGCAAGTATGCCGATCTGTGCATGGGCGATGTGCCGGTCGTCATGGGCGAGTTTGGCATTCCCATTGATCTCAACCAAGCGAGCGCTTATGACACGGGCGATTTCAGTCAGCAAGCCTGCGCTCTGGAGTATCAGCTGCAAGCGCTGGACGCGCACCTGATGAATTATACGCAGTGGAATTATACGCCGGACAACAGCAACGAATACGGCGATAACTGGAACGGCGAAGACCTCTCCATATTCAGCCGTGACCAGCAAGACGATCCGTCTGATATCGATTCTGGAGGAAGAGCCTTGTCCGCAGTCGTCCGTCCCTACGCCAAAAAGGTCGCTGGAGAGCCGCTCAATATGCGCTTTGATCCGGCGCGCGGTCTGTTCACCTTCAGCTTCCGACACGACAGCCGCCTGGCCGAACCAACCGAAATCTACGTGCCCAACTCGCAGTATCCCGACGGCTACCGCGTCGAAGTCAGCGACGGAGAATTCGATGTGCAGGCGGATCAGCAGCGCGTGATCTATCGGCACAGCGACAAGGATATGCCGCATATGATCCGTATCGTCTCCAATACGCCGGCGCCGCCCGAGCTTTCGCCCTTTGACAAGATAGCCATCATCGGCGTGATCATGTTGTTTGTGCTCTTCCTGCTGGGTCGTGGCGGGAAGAAGAAGTAGAATACTCGTTGCTGAGTTACAATTGGCTTGCGAAGCGTGTTCACGGCAGAACAAACCATGTCCAGCGACTTCTTCATTATTCAAGGTAACTGTTTGATCGAGTTGGCACAGTTGCATAGCGACTCTGTTCAGTTGATTTTTACGTCACCTCCCTACGCCGATCAACGGAAGAATACTTATGGCGGCATCCACCCGGACGAATACGTCGAATGGTTTCTACCTATTTCTAGAGAGCTATTGCGTGTTCTCCATCCACGCGGTACGTTTATCCTCAATATCAAGGAGAAAGCGGTCAACGGCGAACGTCATACTTATGTGCTTGATTTAATCAAGGCACTCCGCGAGCAGGGTTGGCTTTGGACCGAAGAATTCATCTGGCACAAGAAAAACTCCTATCCGGGCAAATGGCCAAATAGGTTCAGAGATTCGTGGGAACGACTTCTACAATTTAACAAGTCAAAGAAATTTGAAATGTATCAAGAAGAAGTGATGGTGCCGGTCGGGCGTTGGGCAAAGAAACGCCTGCAGAATCTCAGTGAGACTGACAAGATCCGCGATGAGTCCAAAGTAGAAAGTGGCTTTGGCAAGAACATCTCCAACTGGGTTGGACGTGAGATGGTCTATCCGACAAATGTCGTCCACATGGCTACTGAGACAAATAATCAAGGACACAGCGCCGTCTTCCCAAAACAACTTCCCGAGTGGTTCATAAAGTTGTTTACGGTACCCGGCGATACAGTACTTGATCCATTTGCCGGGTCTGGAACTACCCTATTCGTTGCGCATGAATTGAATCGTAAAGCGATTGGTGTAGAGATCGTGAAGCAATACGTAGAGGCAATCGAAGCTCAGCTGTGGCATCAGCACCGCCTACTGTGAGGAAATCATGACCAACGAATTACTGTGCGATGTTCAAAGTTATGTGGAAGAGCATATTGGATCCTTTCACGAAAAACGCCTAGAAACTGTACAAAAGAAGAAGCTACAAAATGTGCTAAAACGCAAAAATCCTTATTTGTTTAAAGCAAAAGCACAAGATGCTACACAACTGATTCGCAGTATATTGGATGCATTTATGTCGTCGCAGGAAGAAACGCTATTTGGCGATTTCTTAGAAGGAGTGGCTGTTTTCGTCGCTACACAAGTATACAATGGACGGAAGCCTTCAATTGAAGAACTTACTGGAATCGACTTGGTCTTCGAGAAAAATGATCGAGTCTATCCGGTAGATATAAAGTCCGGTCCCAATTGGGGTAATGACAGTCAGAAGCAGAAAATGTACAGGAATTTTACCGAGGCAATCGCGCGATTGCGGTCTCAATATCCAACTCAATCTATTGTGCCCATCAATGGTTGCATGTATGGCAAAGACAGCAGACCTCGCAAAGTTGGAAAGATCAAAGAAGCGCGTATAGTTACACAAGAAGTACTGTATTGGAAGTTATGTGGGCAGGAATTCTGGAGTTTTATCTCGGGCAGCAGAAGGCTCTATCTGGATATTATTCAACCGCTTGGTTATCAAGCAGAACAGCGGGACGAAAGCTTTCAGAAGGAGTACGGTAACTTCATAAGCAAAATGACGCGCGAATTCCTTATCGAATACTCCGATGAAGACGGTGGCATCGCATGGGAGCAACTTACACAATTCGTGTCAGCGAGTAAGGCGAAGGACATAGAAAGTGTCATGTCTCAGGGTTAGCCACGCGGTCATTCCAGGGGCTCTTGAATCTCTTTAGACGCGGAGCATACCATGCGCCACTTTAAACAGTTGATCCTGATCACTTGCTTTATCTTGAGTCTAACCACAACTGCCCAATACCTCCCTATCCACGAGACCATCACCCGGCTAGCGCCGGACGACGTGGCGCTCGTCGCTGACTATTACCCCGCGCCCGAAGAAACGACCGAAGCGCCGGTCATCATTGCCCTGCACATGCTCAATAGCAAGCGATCCGCCTATGAACCCATTATCCCCGTCCTGCACGATGCCGGCTATGCCATCCTCAACGTTGATATGCGCGGGCATGGCGAATCGGGCGGCTCGCGCGATTGGGATGCCGCCATCGCAGATATCGCCGACTGGATCGACTGGCTCAATACAGAACGCCAGCTCTACGAAAATGGCTTGGCAATTATGGGCGCGAGCATCGGCGCCAATGTCGCCATCGTCAGTTGTGCTGAAAGTCAGATTTGCCAGGGCGCGATTGCGCTTTCGCCCGGGCTGGATTACCGCGGCGTCAAACCGGAATCTGCGCTGGTCGACGGCTTGGCGGACCGTTCCGCCCTGCTTGTCGCGTCGCAGCAAGACAGTAGCAGCGCGACCGCCATTCGACATATGTTCCTCAATGCCCAGGGCGCTGTTACAGCGCGCATGGTCCGCGGGCGCGCGCACGGCACGCGTCTCTTCGATTCGGACTACCATAGCATCAGCGGATTGATATCCTTCTGGCTGGAGCAACTTTTTCATTCTGACGAGTCCTGAAAACTGAACACGGGTGAAAGGAGAACTACCCATGAATTATGACTTGAACTCGGTAGACTACATTTTGGAAACCACGCGCAGCGTCCGCAAGCGCCTGGATCTGACACGTCCTGTCGACCGCGACCTGGTCATGCGCTGCATCGAGATCGCCCTTCAAGCGCCAACCGGCAGCAACCGTCAGGGCTGGAAATGGCTGGTTGTCACCGATGCCGACAAGAAGGCAAAAATCGCCGAATATTATAAAGAGTCCTGGTACGCTTATAGCCGCGTAGCTTTGCGCTCTGGCGGCGGTGACGCGGAGCCATCGGCCCAAATGAAACGGGTGGTCAGCTCGGCGCGTTACCTGGCCGATCACATGGGAGACGTGCCGATGATGGTTTTCCCCTGCGTCGAGGGCCGAGCCAGCGACGGCAGCCCGGCGGCCAACGCCGGCTTATACGGCTCGATCATCCCGGCGGCTTGGTCATTCATGCTGGCCTTGCGGGCGCGCGGCATTGGCGCAGCTTGGACCACCCTGCACCTCGGTTACGAGAAAGAATGCAACGAGATCCTGGGCATTCCCGCGAATATCACGACCGCGGCCCTGCTGCCTGTCGCCTATTACACGGGTGATACATTCAAAAAAGCCGATCGCATCTCGGCAAACGATTTGACCTACTGGGACAGCTGGGGCGCGACAGACGCTTAGGCGATCAGATTGTCACGGAACCGCGCAATCACAAGACAGTTTGCACGGCGCTTTTTCGGTAGTATAGTAAGGTCAGTGCAAGCCTATGGGTCAGATGCCTGTTTGGATTGACCATGTCTGAATCGGCGCAAGCGCAGGGGATCCGTCGCTATTACGCAACGGACGAAAATCTGCGCATCGAAGACGAAACGCACGCCAAATACGCCGTTCCCAAATTTGACTTCGTGAATTGGACTCTGAATACCCTGGCTTGGCAAACCGACGAAGTTGTACTCGATCTCGGTTGTGGCACGGGCAATCATTACTCACAGCTGATCGAACGAGCCCCGGACGTCACCTACTACGCGCTGGACTTGTCCCCCTACATGTTGCTCAAGCACCCCGCTAAAAATGACCTCCTTGCCTTGGGCGATGCGCTTCAGCTTCCCTACGCCGACGATACCTTTGACGTCGTGATGGCAAACCACGTGCTCTATCATCTAAACGATGTCGATCTCGGTTTGGACGAGATCAAGCGCGTTCTGAAGCCGGGCGGAAAGATGCTCGCCACAACCAACAGCATCCACAACTTGCCCGAAGTACAAGTGCTTTTCCGCCGCGCCATCGTCTTGCTCAGCGCCAACGGCGCCCATGTTCATCCTCCCACCCTGCCCAGCGATTCCTTCGCGCTGGAAAACGGCACGCGCATCCTCTCGCGGCACTTCTATGCCGTGGTACGGCATGACCTTCCCGGACAATTGATCTTTGACGATATTGATCCCGCTCTGGATTACCTCGATAGCATGCGCGACCTGCGCCAACACAGCTTGCCGGAAGATGTCGACTGGGACGACATGATGCTGATCATGCGCCAGCAAATCACGCAGTTGATTCAACTGATGGGCAAGTTGGAGCTCAATGTCGTATCCGGCGCTCTGCTAGCCAGCGACAGCGGCGGCTTCATTAACGAGTTCGTCGAGCGCGACCAAGCGGAATTCACCAAATAAGGGCGAATACGATCGTATATATCTTTACCATGGTGTTCCTCCGAGGCTGAGTCAGAAAAGTTAGATTATCGTATGCCCGGCGCTGTGGCAGCACGCGGAGGGGGGAACGTAATCTACCCAACATAGTGTTGCGTTTCGTCTGGTAATGTAAGATAGTATGCGGATGACAACTGACCGTGCTGTGTCATTGGACGATCTCAATGAAAGTCTCATTGGCATTGAGAGTAGTGCTCTAGAGACTCGGTACGATGCCTTACTAGTTTGCTTTGAAGGTCTGGAGCAACTTTCAGGCGTCGGATATGACCTCAAGCAAGACGAGGTCAAGACTTCGTCGTTTCAGATCTGCTGGAGCCGAGAATTAACAGAACGCAGCCGTCGCACATTGCGGTTCCAAAATAGAGTTACCGAATATGCGGGAGAAGGACTGGCATTTCTTTTGTTGCTCGCTTACACAGAATATACCGCTATAGAGCAATCTGTTGATGGTGATGGCATCGATTATTGGCTGGGATATCAAGATGATGTGAGTAATCTTGTTTTCAAGCGCTCAGCCAGGGCAGAAATGTCGGGAATATATAAGCGCCAGCCGCCTAGCAAAGTTCGTGAACGTATAGAGGGAAAATTTGGGCAGACAGACAGCTCAGACCACACTGGTCTACCTGCTTACATCGTTGTAACTGACTTTAGTCGTAAAGATGCCCATTGGGTGGAAAAATGCGCGTCAATATAGAGTTGGTCAACAGATTGCACAGAGAGGCAATGGACTTTGCCAGCCGTGCCTTTGTGGCTCGTGACTTCGGAGAGCACGACGAGTTTCTATCTCTTGCTAAGTTGGCATTCCACAAAGAAGATGAAGCAGCCAGTTTGGTTGTCGGTACAGATGTTGAACCAACGCGATCGGTCTTACACAGAAGCGCAGCGGCGCTAGCGTACCATTGCAAAGAGTATAGAAAATCTGAGATTCTCATCAGCACAGCACTCGCCGGCAATCCTCCAGAGGAAATCGCAATTGAGCTAAGAAGCCTCTCCGAAAAAGTGATCGCTGCAATGAAGCTGGATGTCCCTGACACACGCATGAAGGAGCAACAATTACAATATGTGATGGATGGACCCTTGATCAGCCGTGGACGCGCGCCTGCCAACTTTGTGCATTCTCGTGTCGCAAGCTTGGAAAAGATCATACAGCGAGCAACGTTGTGGCTACGTGGGGAAGCATTCCCCAGTAGGATCCCAGCGCAAATTGAGGACGACTGTCGGCTATTTCTATTGAATTACAGTCCCGGAAGTTTCATTGTTGAATTGGCGATTGGACGAGATCTCGCGGTTCCAGGTATGTCTAGTTTTGCAGACGTGCTTGGCAAGATCAGCGAAAACATTGAACTACTTAACAGAGGCGAATACGACAAATTAGTCCGGGTTTTTGACGATCTGCACTATTGCCATAATTTTGTCCAGCTCGTGAAACAGATTTCGCCTGATGGAGAAGAAGTATCCTCTGTCGCATTGAGAATGCAAGTAGATGGCGCCAACCGATCTGTCTCTCTTAAACGGCGAAAATCAGATTTGTATGTGAGCGAGCTGCCTCCTATTCCCCAACATCAGCCGGAGTGGACATTGGGCGATGAATCAGAAACTGTGGCAGGTCAGCTACATTACGCTGACGCACGGAAAGCCAGCGAAGTCAAGCTGATTGGAGAAAAAACAACTTGGGCCATCGATGTGCCCCCTGGAATGATGCATGATGTTGTTCAGGAGTATTTCGGGAAGATGGTTGAAATAACGGGGAGACGTGTCATAAAGAAAAATAGGACGCAACGCCTGCTTTTGGATGACATCAAGTCAATTGTTGAACCCTCATAAGCCTTTATATCTCTGTTTTAACAATGCAGGAAATTGGCGGCTGAAATCCCTGTAGATATTGGCATTACGGGGTTGTAGTAATAGTTTCCGGTTTACATACTTAGGTAAATTATTCACCAAATAAGATCCTTCTCATCCAGCCATCGAGAGGTCCCTGTGATGTCCGTCCTTTCATTTGGTGAACTGCTGATCGACTTTGTGGCACTGGAAATGGGTGTCACCGTAGGCGAAGCCTCAGGTTTCATCAAGGCGCCGGGCGGCGCGCCCGCCAATGTCGCCGCAGCCGTCGCCCGCTTGGGCTACAGGAGCGCGTTCATGGGACAGGTCGGCGATGATCCCTTCGGCAAGCACCTTGCCGGGGTGCTGGCCGCTGCGGGGGTCAACATTGACGGCCTTACTTTTTCGGAAGAGGCGCGCACTGCCCTGGCCTTTGTATCCAACAGGGCCGATGGCGACCGCAGTTTCATGTTCTATCGTCATCCCTCTGCCGACATGTTGATGCGGCCGGAGGACGTGCAAACATCTGTCATCGACGCGCACGACGTTTTTCATTACGGCAGCATTACTTTGATCCGCGAACCGGCCAAATCCGCCCTTTTGATGGCGCTGGACCACGCGGTCGCGCAAGGCAAGTTCATCTCCTACGATCCCAACCTGCGCCTGCCCCTGTGGGAGAGCGCGGAAGCAGCCAGGGCGGGCATGATCTCTGGCCTGGAGTACGCCAATCTGCTCAAGATCAGCGACGAGGAACTGGAGTTCCTGACCGGCGGCGATGAGATTTCGCCATTGTGGCGCGAGCGCATGGAATTGATCTGCGTCACCTACGGAAGCGCCGGCGCTGTTATCCACCTTCGCGACGGCAGAACAATCAAGCACGATGGCTATGCGGTGGGCGCGCGCGATACCACCGGCGCCGGCGATGCCTTCGTGGCTGCGATGCTGATTGGCATCCTCGAACAGCGCGACGACTACGCCGCGCATCTACCCGAGGTGCTGGATTTCGCCAACGCCGTGGGCGCGCTGACCTGCCTGAAAGAGGGCGCGATTCCCTCGCTGCCGACTATGGCCGAGGCGCGGACCTTCATAGCGGCGCGCAGGCGCTAATCTTCTGTTTTTGCCGTTACAATTTTCTCTCGGAAAATGTTGCTTATTATTCTGGCCGCGGATGGGCGCCTGTGAGCAGTGGCTTCCCCTCAGTGACCGTCTTTGGAAAATCGCAGGGAATGGGCATCGGACGCCCGAAACTACCTGGCGCGCCACGTGTTCACTTCACCTTTAGCGCGGATTTCTGGCATTAGTAGTAAGAGCGCGTGCCAGCCTCACGAAAGTATCACTCGCAGACAGTTCCATCGTTATCGCGGTCATCCATGTATTGGTATGCGGGATGTCCGCGTCTTACCGGTGCGATTCCATGAGCGCGCGCCTCTGCGCAAGTGATTCTTCCGTTGCCATTGTTATCATACAGCGCCAAAGCCGATTGTACCGCAGGCGCTTGTTGGCCTGGTTGCGCTGGTTGCTGCTGCGCCTGCGGAGCCGGCTGTGACTCTTGGCGGACAGCCGGCTGGCGAACGAGCTGAGCCGGTAGATTGCTAACGGGTTCTGTCGCGCTGACCGCCGCTGTCTTGGCGATCCAACCTCTGTCGATATGAAGCCAGCAATAAGTTCCGCCTTGCGCTGATCGTGAGACAGAATACGATCCCGGTTGCGCCAAGCCGATTCTCGCACCGTTTATAGATGCTTCTGCCCTGACATTCGTTCTGCCAGTCACGTAAGCGGTCTTCTGCGGGAAGCAGCCTTCGGCTGGCTGGGGTACGGGCTGAGCCGGTGGATTGCTGACGGGCTCTGTCGCGCTGACCAATGATGTCTTGGCGATCCAACCGCTGCCGATATGTAGCCAGCAATAGGATCCGCCTTGCGCTGATCGTAAGACAGAATACGATCCTGCTTGCGCCACGCCGATTCTTGCGCCATTTTTAGATGCTCCTGCCCTGATATTCATTCTACCGGTCAGGTAAACGGTGGTCTTTGGGAAACACCCTGCTGCTGGCTGGGGATCTGAAGCGGGGGCAACTGTGCTCACTCCGGTGTAACAATTTAGCGTCTCGGACTGGCTGGTCAACTGGCATTCCGCGCGAGGCGCGCAAGCATTAAGTGTCCGTATTGCGACCTCTGCCTCCCGGCTATCCATTGATAGTCCATATTTCGCTTTAACATTGACTACCGTCTGTGCAAACCAGCACGCGCTTCTTGACGGCATCCATTCCGCCAAATCTTTAGCGCTTTTTTGATGGCGATTTACGCTGGGACTGGCAAGTGTAAGATTCTCTAAGTCCCGCGCGAACCCCCGTCGTGTCGAAATAGCGGCCGCGCATAATCCACTATCGTGCGCTTCGGAAGTGGCTACAATATGCTCAATATCCGTTTCAAATCTACTGCTGAACTCTTCACCCGTGTAAGGGCTGATGATCTTGCCGTTCAGGTTTTCCGCAATGATACGCAATTCAATGCTCTGCGGATAAGAGTAATCGCTTCGGTTGTATGGCGAACATCGATCTTCGGGAGCGATATTGATCTGCGCTGATGTGGTCATCGCCACCATCAATGCCATTACAACGGGTAGCGCCACTCTCCAGGCCGCAACCATTTCGTCCCTCCAATGGAAGAAAAATAAGGCTGCTGCCCAGCGCTTGAAGCGCCGCTTTAATAATTCAAATGTCGATACGCGCTCAGCGCCAAACATAGCGCCAATCGAAAACCGCAGCGTTCCAGGTAACTGTTGAATAAGGTATAATGGGAGCGAAAACCACCGTGGTTTTCACAGTAAAGTGTTTCCTGTGGCAGGCTGGCAGCGAACCAAGAACCTGTCACGGGAGACCCTACTTAAGTGGATCGTAATACTGTATCTCTATTCGCAGTGTATTCTATTTTGCATCCGATTGCAATGGTACACGCGTTGTTCTGCAGGGCAATCGCATCAAACTTATTATCATCACAGCCGCTCGGCGCGTAACCGGCGAGTCGGATATAAGAATGTCGCGCTCACACAAAATAGAAAGCTCATTGCTCTAACGAGCACAGTGGATTACTGGAAAGGATACAGAATCTCATGTCCCAACCAAATTTCATTCTAATCCTGGCCGATGATATGGGTTATTCCGATATCGGCTGCTACGGTTCGGAAATCGCGACACCGAACCTCGATCGGCTTGCTGGCGGCGGCGCGCGCTTCTCGCAGATGTACAATTTCGCCCGCTGCTGCCCATCACGGGCGGCCCTCCTGACCGGCTTGTATCCGCAGCAGGCTGGCGTCGGGCACATGGTGCAGAATCGCGGCACGCGCGCCTATCAAGGCTACCTGCGCGAGGATGCGGTGACGATTGCCGAGGTGCTCAAGGGCGCGGGCTATCAAACCATGATGTCCGGAAAATGGCATGTCGGCGGGCAACTGATTACGCAGGAACCGGAGACCTGGCAGCCGGGCACGGAAGGATATCCCACGCCACAACAGCGCGGTTTCGACCGATTCTATGGCACATTGGCCGGCGCGGGCAGCTTCTTTCATCCGCACGCGCTCAGCGAAGACGGCGAGTTCATCAGCGATTATCCCGATGGCTTCTATTACACCGACGCCATCAGCGACAAAGCGGCTGACATGATCACTGACGCGCACGGCAATGACAGACCCTTCTTCCTGCACGTCGCCTACACCGCGCCGCACTGGCCGCTGCATGCTCCGCCCGAGGATATCGCCAAATACGAAGGGACATACCGCAGCGGCTGGGATAGCTTGCGGCAGCAGCGCCATGAAGAACTGAACAGTCTGGGCATCCTTGATCCGCACTGGCAGATCTCGCCGCGCGATGATGACTCGCATCCCTGGGCGGACGAAGCGCATACCGATTGGGAAGACCTGCGTATGGCGACCTACGCCGCCATGATTGATCGGATGGATCAGGGCATCGGCCGCATTCTGGACAAGTTGGAAGCGCTGGGCATCAGCGACAACACCATGATCGTCTTTCTGTCCGACAATGGCGGCTGCGCCGAGCTTCTGGCGGAAGACGGCATGATGAATCGGCGTTCATTCGTGCCGACCCTGCCGGACGGACGACAGGTGCAGCCTGGCAACCGCGTCAATCTGTTGCCGGGACCGGCGGACACCTTTATGAGTTACGACCTGCCCTGGGCCAACGCCTCCAATTCGCCCTTTCGCCTCTACAAGCATTGGGTGCATGAAGGCGGCATCTCATCGCCCTGCATCGTGCACTACCCGGCGATGATTCAGGAGCCGACCGTCATCCAAAGTCCGATTCAGTTCATCGATGTGCTGCCGACCTTCGCGCAACTCGCCGGCGCGGATTATCCCAGCGAATACAACGACAATGACATTCAACCTGCTGAAGGCGAAAGCTTCTTGCCCGCTTTAGAGCAAAGCGATTGGCAGCGCGAGAACCCACTCTATTGGGAGCACGAGGGCAACCGCGCCCTGCGCATCGGCGACTGGAAACTGGTCAGCAAGCACCCGGGCGACTGGGATCTTTACAACATGATCGAAGATCGCACCGAGCTCAATGATCTCGCCGCCGGCGAAGTCGAGCGCGTGCGTAACATGAGCGCACTGTATGATACCTGGGCGCAGCGCTGCGAAGTGCGGGAATGGCCGCTGGATCGGACTTAGGAAATACACGCGAAACTGTAAAGTGCCCAAGGTTTATAGACTATCTGCTATGCGTTCTCAGAGTACCCTGACCTAGACCTTGGTAGTGAGATTGTCAAGAGACGAAGATATTGTTAATCTCGTTCCAAATCAATTATCATATAAGTATCGGCAGATTGAAGAACAAAAGGGGACCAGCCAAATGGCCGCGTCGACCAAGAGGGATCGCGAAAATGTGGGCGATTCGATACAAAGAAGCCAGCCAACCGCATCTGACGCTAGATCAACGCGCGATGCGACCACGCCCGCAGGAAAGCCTCTAACTAGGGATAACCAACCAGCGCAAAGTGAATTGACAGCGCAAGCCGAATTCATGGACGATATTCGCGTCAGCCTTCAGGAGATGACCGAAGGCAATGTACTGCCGGCCGAGAAAGCTCTAGAAATGATCGAACTAGGCTTGGATGACGATGAGCTTGAAGGTTTACTTTCCCAACAGATTCACGAAAGCAGCCAACCGGATCTCTCGTAAACATCCTTCACTGACAGAAGAACTACGTAAGCTACACGAGCGCTTAAGTCGGGGACAGCTACCCGGCGTCAGATTGCAAGGTGTAGGAGCTGTTGTGCGCAAAGCACGTCTTGCGAATCCTTCTGGTCGAACCGGCAAGAGTGGAGGGTTTCGGGTGGCGTACCATGTTGGCGCAGAACAGATCACGTTGCTTGCAGTTTGCATAAAGCCCAAATGCGACCAGGTCAATCCATTGCAGATCCGCAGTATGCTTAAGGAATTCGAACTGATATAGGTATTCAGGCTCAGATTGCACATCATTCGGTCCCTGACGTTTTTTGTGGCTTTGGGCATCCGCGCATTAGTCGCTGACGACCGATAGTAAACATTTTTCAAATCGTCATCTATGGTCCTTTATCACATATCTTCGTCTTTTCAAAACTGCGTTTGAATGCTTCCAGTTTGCGTATTTGAATCGATGTTCTGCTAATTGGGACTGTTTTTCGATTCCTGTGTGCACATGGCTTTTGCCAAGCGCGCGGATTATGTTACTATCCTTAAGAAACAGAAGTGTGCCATTAAGGAGGTGATGAGATGCATTCCGCACCACTAACCATCGGCATTGAAGAAGAATATCAACTGATCGATCCAGTCACCGGCGAGCTGGCAGCCGTTGTGCAGCAGCTCCTGAACGACGAGGGCATCCGGCAAATCGGCGACCAGGTCAAACCCGAGTTTCTACAATCCCAGATCGAGATCGGCAGCGCGATTTGCCACAATGTGCAGGAAGCGCGCAGCGAGCTGGTGCGGCTGCGCCGCGAGGTGAACAGGGTGGCGGAGCGACACGGCTACTGCATCATCGCCGCCAGCACGCATCCCTTCTCCAAATGGGAGGAGCAGAAAGCCAATCCGGGCGAACGATACGATGACCTCAAAAACTACATGCAAGAAGTTGCGCGCCAGATGTTGATTTTCGGTATGCACGTGCATGTCGGCTTTGGCACTGAACCGGAACAACTTGATCTGCTGATTGATGTGCAGAATCAACTGCGTTATTTCTTGCCGCATTTGCTGAGTCTGTCCACCAGTTCACCCTTCTGGCATGGACATCCCACCGGGCTGAAGAGCTACCGCAGCATCATCTTCGAAAATCTGCCGCGCACCGGAACCGCGCCCATCTTCTCCTCCTTCAGCGAATATGAAGAACTCATAGGAACCTTCGGGCAAGTGGGCACACTCGGCAAGGGACGCAGTGACGGCAAAGCGGATTACACCAAAATCTGGTGGGACTGCCGCCCGCACGAAGACTTCGGAACGCTCGAGATCCGCATTTGCGATATCTGCACCACCGTCGATGAGGCGGTCGCCATTGCCGCGCTGGTTCAAGCCATCGTTGCCAAATTGATCAAGCTGCGCAACCAGAATCTGAGCTGGCGGATTTACTCCAACGAGATGATCGCCGAAAACAAGTGGCGGGCAGTGCGTTATGGGCTGGACGGCCAGCTGGTCGATTATGGCAAGCGCGAAGCGGTTTCAATGCGCGCCCTGTCGTACGAATTGCTGGATATCATCGATGATGTGGTCGACGAATTGGGCTCGCGGCAGGAACTCGATACCGTGCGCAAAATCCTGGAAGAAGGCACAAGCTCGGATCGGCAGTTGGCGGTCTATGAGCAATGCAAAGCGGATGGCGCAAGCGATCAAGAGGCGCTGAAGGCAGTGGTCGATCACCTGCGTGCCGAGACCATGCGCGGCGTGCGCGAATAGGTCCTTTGCGATCAACCCGGTTTCGCTTCCCTGTCTCTTTGTTGATGAACCCGGCATTCTCAATGCCACCCCATCTCTAATCGCGTCTAAAGCTGGTGGGGCGACCTACCAGGTCGCCCACGCATGAACCGCTCCGCAATCGGGCGACTCAAGAGTCGCCCCCACATCGATCCTAATGCGAGACCTTACTTGGTAGCGGCTGTGGAAAAAAACTGTCACGACTCTGCAAAGCTACTCAGGCGCCTTGGCGCGGTTACTGGCAAAACGTCCGCTGAGTTCTGGCTCGGCAACTTGCAGGCGCCGTGGCGGCAATCCCTTTACCAGCGCTTCCAGATCATCAACCAGCATTTGGCCCAGTTCGGTCATGCCCTCCTCCACCGAGCCGGCACGATGTGCGGACAGCAAGGCGCCCTCGGCAGAGCGAATGGGATGATCGAGCTCCAAGGGTTCTGTGGGGAAAACATCCGTCGCCAGCTTGAAACGTCCAGCAAGCGCCAATTCAGTCAACGCGTCGAAATCGACGACATGGGCGCGGCTCACCAGGGCGAATACGGCGTCGCGCCGCACCAATTCCAAAAGCTCGCGCGTGATCATGGCTCGGTTTTCGGCGGTTGGCGATGCCAGCACGAAGATCACACGCGAACGCGCCATTAGATCTTCCAGAGCTAGCGGCTCTACACCTTGACGTCGCAGATAGCCGTCGCCAAGCCAGGGATCGTAAGCGGAGAGCTGCACGTCGAAGGGCCGCAGCAGTTTGTGCAGTTCGCGCGCGATGCTGCCATAGCCAATCATACCTACTGGCTTGTCGTATAGCAGAAAGGTACCGACATTGCCGGCGTGCAAATACTTCTCGGCGCCGCTGCGCATCTCGCGGTCGCCGAGGGCGATATCGCGTGCCGAGGCGATCGCCAGCCCCAGCGCAAACTCGGCCACTTGCCGCGCGAAGGCCGGCGCGACGCTTAATACGAGAATGCGCTTTTGATAGCAGATTTCATAATCCAATTGCAGCGGAAAAGCGCCGGAAACAGCGATGATCGCCTTGAGCTGCCCCGCTTGATCCAGGACATCACCGTAGCGCCAGTCAGCGCAGATGACAAAATCAGCCGAGGGTAATGCCGCGAGGAAATCCGCCATTGGCATCGGCTCGTCACGTCCCCAGACCACATCGACAAGATCAAAAAGCCGCAGCCGATCTTCAGGCGAAAAGATCTCGTCCATGCGCCGAAAACTGGGATCCACGATGACTTTGCTTTTCATGCAATGCCTCCCCAACAATAGGTTGATTTCGGTAGGCTACAAACGACAAATGCGCCTATCGAACTAGGCGCCGGATTTCAAGCGAAGAGCGCCAAAAGCGACACGGAGGGATTTCCCGAGTGCGCAACTGAGCCGAATCTTGATCTAATGACCTTTCCATGAAGATAACGGGTATTGGTGGCTGGTGGCTCTATTTGAAGCGGCGGTCGTACCAGACCGGCAAGTCGCCCAGGCAAACGGCAACGTGCACGGCGGCGGCTTGCAGAGTGGTCGAGACACCCTCAGGTTCCAATAGGCTGACACCGATAGGGCGATTCTTCTCTAATTCGGCATCGCAACCGGGCAGCAGCGCGTCGGTGCGTTTGTCGTCCTCGACCAACAATCGCTGAAAACTTCCATCAATCAGCTGCAGGTTAATCTCGCCATGAAAGACCATTGGCCGGCGTCCGCGTTTCTTAACCAGTTCGCTGGCGTACACCGATTGAACTTGCCCGGCGTCGACCTGCCAGCGCAAATCATCGACTCGCAGGGCGCTGATGTTCTGCTTGCCAGCGCTGATCACCAGGGTATCCGGCTCTTGCATGATCTGCTTGATTTGCATAGCGATCATCAATAGCAGCAGCAGAGCCACGCCAATTCCCATGTAAGGTAAGAGGCTGGGATCGGGAATCAGGGTCCCGGCGTTGGGCAACGCCAGTTGATGGCTTAACGAGGCGATCGATACCCAGGCATAGAAGGCTGCCAACAGGCCGTACCAAGCGATTTGACGGTACCTGGAGTGAATCCAACCGCGGTCGCGCGCAAACTGCAACTCGCTTTCGTCCGCCTGAACTGGCCCATCCAAGCTCCATATGCCCAGGTCCAGGGGAAGATCAATCAAGGGAATCGGTTCCGGCTCTCCCATGGCATCCGACGGCGTTGAAGCCACAAAGGGTTTGCCCAAAACATCCGCCAAAGCCAAGCCGATATGCTCTACAGTCCGCTCGCTGTGCGACTGATCAGGATCGTCGATGCGCAGCACTTCAAACCAGCGACTGGAGCGCGAGAAGGACAAATCGGGCGAGAGCGTCATGCCCAACTGCCAGGCAGCTTCTTCTTCCGACCAGCCCAACACCACCTCGCCGATGTCCCGTGAAGCGATTTCACCAAGTGGCGGTAAGGCGCGCGTTATGCCAAATTCATCGTCATAGCGGAAGCTCTTGCCCGCCTTGACCTCGACCAACAAGGTCGGCGCGGCTTCTTCGTCGAGCTGGATCAAGCGCCAGCGGTCTTCGCCATAGTCGACCAGCATGTTTTCGGAGACAGCAATTCGCGTCATTGGTCACACTTAATGCAAGACAGCGCGGTTGAACATGAGGCGCATTATCGCAGATTTCAATAAAAAATGCAGACGGGATTTATCCGGGGCACGACAAAATTGAGGGGCTCTCTTCCCCGGAAACGCGGGCGGTGATCCTGTGTTTCCAGTCTCAATTCGTATCGATGGCTTCCTTTTCCAGCGATTGAGTGCGCCGGCGCAAGATTACCAGCGCGACGAAGATCAGCGCAAGCAGCGCCAATGCGAGCGTCCCAACCTGTAGAGCTTGTCGCTCTGGGAATTGACTGACGGCCACGGCGATGCCACCGAAGATCAGAGAAAAGACGTAAAGCAGCATCAAGGCCTTCCTCTGCGAAAAACCAATGCTCAGCAGTCGATGCGAGATATGATCCTTGCCTCCCAGCATTAAGGGTCGCCCTTCCATCAGGCGCGTGAATATCGCCAGATTGATATCGACGATGGGCAATGCCAGCACGAGTACAGGCACCATCCAGGTCACATTGAGAGACTGGTCCGCGAATTTCAGCTTAATGGCGAGAATCGCTAATACGAATCCCAATGTGTAAGCGCCCATGTCGCCCATGAAAGTGCTTGAGGGATTGAAGTTATAGGTCAAGAAGCCGACGGCACTGCCGAAGATCGCCGCCGCTAGCATGCTGACCAGGATCTGCCCTTGCGTCACCGCTATGAGCAGGAAAAACCCCGAGGTGATTGCAGCCGTGCCAGCCGCCAGTCCGTCCATGTTGTCGATCCAGTTCACAGCGTTGATGAGCGCGACGATCCAGAACAAGGTGAGCGGGATATCGATCCATTGGTTGCCAATGAGGCGTATCTGCACGCCCACCAGCGTGACCAGCAGCGCCGCCCCCGTCATTACGATCAGACGCAAGCGCGGGCTGAGATGTTTGCGGTCGTCCAAATAGCCAATCCAGGCCAGTAAGGTTGTGCCGGCGACAATCGCGCCCAATTCTTTCAAATGGGTCGGTGGACTGAACAAGAGGATGGAAAGTACAAAGGAGACATAGATGGCTGCGCCGCCCATCAGCGGCATGTGACGGGCATGGATATTGCGTCCACTGGGTGCCGCGGTCACCCCCAAGCGCATAGCGATTTGTCGTGTCAAGGGCGTCAAGCACAAGGCGGCCGCGAAACCCACGATCATGACCGGGATAAATTGCAGTGTGGAATCCATGTTTTCAGTATAAATGGGATGGCAACTTGTTGAAAGTCCGCAGCAGCAAGGGTTTGCTGAAGGTCAACAGCTTATAACCAGGCGCCAGTTATACAGGCCTGCTCATGACCACTCGAAGACGACTTTGACCGGCAAGCGATCGGAGCCGACAGTTCCGCCGACCGCTGTGCAACATGGGTTTCTCATACAGAAAGGAATGATAAAGGGGAATCCGCTTATCCGCGCAATATGATCAGCGCGATCACGTTGATGATCGCGACGACAACAACAGTTACGCCGACAGACATCTTGATGCTGTCCTTTAGGCCATTTAGGTCGGTCTGCAATCCAGTCATATCGTTTCGCAGCCGGTCCACATCTGATCTAAGTTCATTTATGCTTTTTTCGATTTCCAGACGGAGATTAGCGAGATCCGCCTTTGTCGCCAAGTGCTGATAGGCCGCTTCTAATGCCGAAATTCTGCCTTCATGTCCCAGTGATTGCTCCGATGCCATCGCATGCTCCTGTCTTCGGCTTTTTCAACATACTGTATAGTTAAGATTGTATGATAAGATTGCAGCATTGCAATTGCGGCGATAGACCAAGCATTGTGTCGGTTAATTTCCAAGCAACGTATAAACAAACGCGCGTTTCCCAAATTTGTCACAAATTGAACTTCCACTGCAATCTTATGTCACGAATATCACAATTTAGTAATATACACTACTAATCTAATCTCCACTCGAAGACGGCTTTGACCGGCAAGTGGTCGGAGCCGATAGGACCGCCAATACTCGCTGCCACGGTCCGCAGCCCGTCACTGTGCCAAATATAATCGATGCGCAAGAAGGGGTGGACAATGCGCGGCAAACCAATGGCTTCCGCTACGGGCCAGGTGCGCCCGGCGCCGGTGCCCGCTTCCCGCCAGGCGTCTTGCATCTGCGCGGCGATTTCGTCATAAATCAGCGAGCTATCGCTCATGTTGAAGTCGCCCGCCACCAGATAGGGTTTGCTCTCGTCGCGCAAGATTTCCAGCAGGCGACGAGCCTGCGCGTTGCGGCGGCTTTCGTTGTAGCGCAGTAGCATGTCAAGAACCAAGTTCGCCGAGGGCTGCCAATTCGACTGCGGCAACACCAGATGCACGGCGTAAACCGCCAGCTCGCGGCCGTTCTGATCCAGCACAAGTCGCAGCGCCAGCCGCCCGGGAACGTCTTCAATCGGCAGAATCTGCCGCTCGAGGATCGCGTAGCGCGAGAAGATGCGTACACTGCCTTCAATATGATCCTCGTGCGCATAGACATCGTAGAGCCGTTCCAGGCGATGGTCATATCCCTCGGCCGTTTCTTGCAATACGATCACGTCGGCGCCCGCGCTAAGCAGCCAGTCGGTCGCCGTTTCCAGTTCCGCATTGCCGCCTTGCACGTTGAAAGTCACAACAGAGAAGGTCTCGCCTTGTGGGGGCTCAATCGCTTTGTAGCGTCCGGGCCAGGCAAACCAGATCAAACCGATGAATATCAGGACGATTTGCAGCAGTACGCTCCAGCGATCGCGCAGTTGCGTCAATAATGCCCGACCAGGACGTTTTGCCTTTCGCGGTTCCCAGGCAGGTTTCTTCTGCAGCCTCGAATGCGCGTTCGCTTGACGAGTCACGATGATCGACAGCGGAAAGGTCAGCGCCAGCGGCATGTACCAATAAGGCGCAAAGGTATTCGCCAGGTCGATCAAGCAAAAGCCACTGATGCGCATGATGCGCATGAACGTAAAAACCGCGACAAGCGTCGCGTAAAACGCTACCAGATGACTTACCGGCCCTGACTGCCGTCGTACGGATTGTTGCAATGTTGACCAGGACATGCCAAGCAGACCTCAGTCTCGAAGCGCATGAATACTCATTATACACCGCCTGACAGCTAGCAGCTTTTGGCTTTCCAATCACGGCAGGGCAATCGCATCATAAGTGCGGGTCTGTATTCAGTGCAAAATCTCACCACCGAGGGCACCGAGTACACCGAGGGTCGCGTAGACACTGACCGGCGGCATCGAGTTTAAGACCGTTACAGGGTGCGACCATCTCCAAATCTGCTACCAACGGCGAAAGGAATCAGCCCTGATCTCTCATTGATAGCAGAAATACGACTGTATCTTTATCACATAGATGCTTTTCTCTGTGTCTCTGTGCCTCTGTGGTCGATTTATCTTTTCAATAATTCGCATATTGGCGCACAGTGATTCTGATGCGTTTGCCCTGGTTTGCCAAACACGGAAGTTAGCCAAAAAACTCATCCGGCATGCAGCTGTAACATCAGATCCTGTCGGGTTTCTTCTGAAACAAAGGCGACCCGAGCCGCGTTCCGCGTGAAATCAAGCAATTCATCTTTGCCAAAGCCCAGGTGATGAGCAAGCGCATATTCACGTCCAATCGTTGTCGACATTTGCACCGGATCATCCGTACAGAGTGTGACCGGGACGCCCGCCGCGACGAACTGGCGGATGGGATGAGCTTCATACGACGGAGCTGCGCCGAGGATCACGTTGCAACTCAATGCAACCTCGACAGTTAAACCGCTATCGGCCACCTGTTCCAGCAAATGGGGATGATATCCAGCGTGTGTTGCATGTCCTAATCGCCTGAGACCCGGCACCTTCAATACTGCTGGAATATTGACCGGGGAGATTTCGGCGACGTGCACGGTGATACCCAATCCCGCTGACGCCAGGCGGTCTGCAATATGATAGGCCTGCGTCCAATCAGCTTCGGTATCATAGGGTTGGTTAAACAGATCGGCGCCGAAGATCAAGCCGGCCTTTCCCCAACGCTCATACTGTTTGATCAAGGGTTCCAGTTTGTCCTCATCCCATTGGAGGTATATGAATGGGATGGCGGCCGCTTGAAAACGCGGGTACTGCGCCTGAACCTTGTGCGCAGCTTCTTTTATCAGCTCGAAGCACTCCGGTCGCTCCGCCATATCTTTGCCCGGTCGGATTTCTGCCAGAATAGACCCATCGGCCGCTGACTCCTCAAAAATGTCAACGATACGCGCGACGAAATTGTCCGCCTGCTTGTCAGCCTCGAACAATTCTGGAAATGGCTTGGAGAGATGTCGTAAACGACTGCCGCCCGGCGCTTCGTTTGTCATCAATCGACCTGCCCAAGCCCGCCAATCGTAGGGTTGGCGGCCGTGACGCTTCGCCAGCACACGATCAAGTCGCGGTGACCATTCGGCGTGAATGTGAATGTCTGCTTTGGGCAAGCGCGCGATCTCTGCCGGGATCGGGATATCGGCCAACGGGTCTAAAACCATGTTCTATAGTCCCGAAAACGAATGCTCATTCTGTTAGGAGACCGGCGCTGCTCACTCGGGCGGAGAGCCAAAAGCATCGTGTGATTGCGGCAAACCATTTCGCCATTAAGCGCAACGCGGTTGATTCTAAAAAACTGGAAGTCCCAAAAGGCGCTAGTTCGTCATAATTAGCGGGCAAGGACAATCCCTTGCGTTCAGAGACGATCGAATTACCCACCGCTTCCGAGCGAAAACAAGAGTCTGTACGTCACATCACAGCACAACTAGCGAGATGATAACCAGCGCCACAAAGAGCGCCGCCGCCAGTATGCCCATGTTTCGCAGGTCCTTGATCACGAAGCCGTAGTCGGCGCGCAGCTCTTCTTCAGTGACTTCTTTTGTGGGGTTCGCCAGCAAATCCGATACATACTCGGCATCAAGCGTGCCTTCGTCTTTGCGGCGTTCCAGGTGCACAGCTTGCAGGTCCCGACGACGGCGGCGCTGCCGACGCGGGGCTTCGGCAGTGACGGGCCCGGCGACTACGCTAGCCGGCGCGCTTTCTTGCGCGGTGGCGTCGGCATCGCTCGCGGCAGGTTCTTCGCCCGTGGCGGTCTGACGCGCTTGCTCCAGCACGGCTGTAGAGATATTGGGTTTTTTGCGCCTGCGCTTGGCCATGCGGTCCGCTCCATCGTTTAACTGTACTTACTGGCATTATGGCAAAGGAACTGCTCCATGACAAGCCAGCGTGTAATGGCGGGCGACCCAGCGGGTCGCCCCTACCGAGATTGGGACGGTCGCTTTTCCACCAATGTCTGCAATTGCTCGAAGCCGATGCCATACTGCCGGGCGATTTCCCGCGCATAACTCTGTCCGCGCGGTGGCGCCGCAAACACACGATAGGTGCGGCGTACGCCAGAATCCCCCTCTTCGACTTCCGAGATCAGGCTCTGCACCCGGCTCTCGCCCGATACCGCATCATTGATGCTTTGGCAGTCGGCGGCCAATTCGTGCAGATGCGTGACAAAGACAGCGCGCGCGCCCAGAATCCGCAAACAGCTCAAGACATCGCGCGCCAGAAAGTAACTCTCAGTGGCGCTGGTGCTAGCAAGCGATTCATTCATCAGGATCAAACTATGCGAGGTAGCTCGACTGAAAATATTGCGCAGCCGTTTGGCTTCTTCGCCCAAGCGGCCGCTTTCCATCTCCGGATCCTCTTCGGCTGGAAAGTGCAGATATATCGCATCGACCGGGCTTAGCGCTGCCGCATCCGCCGGCACATATAAACCCGACTGTGCCAGCACGTGCAACAAGCCGATGGCGCCCATCCAGGTTGTCTTGCCCCCACGATTGGGTCCCGTCAAGACGAGGATGCGGCCCTCGTCATCGAAACGCGCATCGTTGCCCACGATATGCGAAGCTAGCTCCTCCCCGCGATGTTGCCGGCTGAGGCGCAGGGCGAGATCGAGATTGACCATTCCCCGCACATCCAGCCGGCGTTCCTCGGTCGGCAAGAGCGTCGGTCTGCACATGGTTACGCCCTGACCCCGCAGCTTTGCAATCATCTGCGCCGCGCCGACATAAAAAGCAATCTCGCTTTCGATGGCGCGTAGCATGCGGCTGTTGACTCGAGAATATGTGGCCAGAGCGCGGTTGATCGGTCGGATCACATCATCGAGGATTTTGCGCAGGTCACCAAAGACGCTGTTGCTTGCCAGACGGTCCAGAGTCTCGCGGCGCGACACCATGATACTGTCGCTACCCGTTGCTGGCGCTTGATGCAGAGGACCGATGCCACGTAATTCCTCTTCTTCATCGCTACCCCACAATTTGCGGAAGAAACGAGGTCCCTTGAAGCGGCGGCGGTTCACCGAAAGCAAGGTAGCGGCCACCGGTCGCAGGTCCGGCGACAGATTGATGCCGATGGTGACACTAACGATCTCGCGAATACGCTCGCGCAATTCCGGCAATTCCGCTGCCATTTCCTGGAAGAGCGGATCTTGCACTGTCTGCGTTGTTTGCTCCGCCAGCTTGTGCCAGGCGCGCGCCTTCAGCGTAGGAAGATGGCGCTGAAGCAAGGTATCCAGCTCGGCGGCGCACTCCACATAATTCTCCAGTTCCGTCAAGCGGGAAAGCACCAACGCCAGCTCGTGACGGCGCGCGCGTATATCGCTCACGGTCTCGCCCAAAACACGGATCTTGGGCAGCAGTTCGGTCAGTCCCGCCCTGAAATCCGGCTGATTGAGGCAGTCGTCGAGAATCTCATGGCGATATGCCAAGGTCTCAATATCGGTCAGCAGAGTCGAAAGGATGTCGCGAATTGCCGGCAAATAAGCGCGATACGGTGATATCTCTTCCGCCATGACCTGGATTCTCAGGTCGTCGTGTGGACCGAAAGCCTGAGAGGGGGCTGCGCTTGCCGTGAGGCGATCGCGCCACAAAAGGCTAATCGAATCGGGCTCGACGGGGCGATCCTGGAACATGCTTTTCCGCTCGTTGCGCTATTCGGCTGCCCACCATGATAACAGCCGCTCGGCGGCGGCGAAAAGGTCTGTCGCGCGCAGACAAGTGTATGAACCTTCTGCAGTGAAAAGCAGGTCTGACTATTGCAAGAGACAACAAAAACGACCCTTCGGTCGCCTTGATTCTCGCAGCAAACTGGCCCTCAATCTTGCAGTCGCCGATTAGTTGAGCTTCATCCGGCGCAAACCTTGAAACGCGGGATTGCCTTGGATTTCTTTCCAACGGGCATCGCCGCCGTCGGTATGCCACTCGACCACAAACATGCCGTCAGTATCCTGATACGTGAAAATGGGTTTCAAGCCCAGCAGGATCTGCCGAATGGTGCCGATGACCTCTTTACGCTCTTCACCCATTCGCAGGGTGAAATATTGCCCGGCCACGAATTCAAAAAACATAGGCAACCCATCAAGGCTGCCTTCCATCTTGATCGGAGCCTCCGCCTGCGTGCAACTCATGAAAACATTCTGCAGCCTGTTATTCCACAAGCTATGGTTGACGCGCTCTTCGATGTAATAAGGACGTGCCTCGGGGGTTGAATAAAACCATTGTCGAGAGGTGTTCGCCATCGATGCGCTTCTCCGCCTGCATAAACATGCTTAGTGCCGCAAGTTTACCGCAAATCGCCAAGTCCCGAAAAGGGGAAAGATCACACACTAGGAACCCCAAAAATGGTACCGCGCTTGGCTGAACTGCAAGGACGTCCGATGCGGATGCTATCCCCCATCCAAAACTGCTGTCAATTAGAATAACTGAGGCTAGAACATATGTTCTGCTCTATGGTAGAATATGGCGGTCCGCATAAAGTCACGTCCACGAAAGGAAACGTAAATGAAATACCGTGACAATCGCAGCAAACGTATTTTTGAATTCATCTGTCGTTATACCGGAGAGCAAGGATTCCCGCCGACCTTGGGCGAGATCGCCGCGTCGCAGGATTTCAAATCCAATTCCGGTGTCATCCGCCATTTGGACAAATTGGAGAAATGGGGCTGGATTGAGCGCTTCCATGGCAATGCGCGCAGCATTCGCATCTTGCGACACTGTGAGCCAGAACGGTCTAATGCAGGTAACGGAAACCTTTTTCGCCGATCAATTCCGCGGCGATGACCACGCCGGAATGCGGCAGGACGTACAGTTGGTACAGCTCACCGGTGGCGAACTCCCGGGCGAGCGACGCGTCCAGCAGCTTGTACGTCTCCAATTCCACGCGCAAGGTATTATAGAAGGGATGGGTACGCATGGCATAACGACTGGTGCGCCCCTTAATGATGCGCACGGCCTCTGATTCTCGGTCAAACGACAGTTGTTGAGCGAAGCGGCTGACGCTGCTGGTCAGGTAAATCATGATGCCGACCATGACCAATTCGGTCGCCAGCGCGATCGGCAGCAGCAAAACGCGCACAAAGGACAATAGCACCACGCCTATGGTCACCAAGACCGCCAGCCCAATGCAGCGCTTGATAACCTGGGTAGATTGCGCTTGAACCAGATCGATATGCGTCTGAAGCATATCGATCTGCCCAGCGCTCATCAAACCGAGACGATTATTCCTCAGGTCATTTTCGCTGGCGGCGATCTTCTGCTTTTCTGCCGCTTTCATCGGGCTTGCCTACGGATAAGCCAGTCGTCTGATAATTCTATCAACAAATCAAGCCAGGCTCAATCAATCCGATGAAATGATCGCTGTGAACCTAGCCGCTTGAGGTCCTGGCAACATCGCTTCGGGATACACTTTGTGACCTCGGTGATTGATAACCTACACAGGATTTGGCCGGGGCGGGCGTCCTCGTCACGCGTCACTCTTGGAGAACGTTAACGACCGCTCCGGCGGAAGCCGGCGCCGGCATGGTCTCGGTTAGATAAACGGCAAGCTGATCGCGCGTGAAGACATAACAAAGTCGCGCGACCTCGGCAAACAGCGATTGAGGGATATGGCGCCAAAGGCGCTTGCGCATGGCCGCCGGATCATCGAGCGCCGCGCGGACAAGTGCCGGATCCATTTTCAGGCGCTGGCCAAATATCTCCAGGGTCAGGCTGCTGCCAGCCGGATCAAGCTGCCCAGCGACCAGATCGCGCCAATGGCACAAGATCGAGTCGGACATGAAAGGCAGCCAGTTTTGCGGCTCTGAGCGGCGCAGCGAACTTGCCTGCCAGTCCTCCAGCAGCTGCTCGTCGCGCTCGTCCAATACCGTCAGGATCAAATGCAGGGCAAAGAATTTGTCGCGCCGCTCCACACCCTTCCACTCTCTGCCCCAAAACTGCGGCCGCACCATTTTCAGCGCCCAGGCTTCGTCCGTGGCCAAATGCGCCACGTAGCCGGCCAGGAAAGCCAGATGCGCTTCGCCCTGAACCAATTGCAATTCCGGATGCAACTGCAGCATCAAGCGCCAGGGACGTTCGATCATTGGCTGGCCATAGGAGTAGAAATGCGTGACCTCGCGCCCATCGCCACTGGCAACGCGAGCGTCGGCAACGATACTGCCTAGTTGAAAGGCCGGACGCTGCCGCAGCAGCAAGTCACGATAGAGCGCAGGCAAGGCGTCGTCGACGAGCAAGTCTTGCGCGATTTTGAGGTGCGTGAATGGCGTTGGCATGCGCTGATTTTAGATGGGAAGGGGCGTGAAGGCGAGAGGGGAATCAATGCAATCGTCCGGCTTGTGCCTGCCGGTTCCTCACAGGTCTTTCGTGGCGATGCTATTGACGAAGAATGCGTGCTATTTGCTCTATGTGATCGGCGTCATGGAGCAGCACATGGACGACAGGCATCGCGAGGTCAACTTCATCATCCACAGCAAAACTTCCCACACGTTCCCATTGTTCATCTTGCAGCGGCGATAGACAATCTATTAGCTCGCGGCGGGTCGAACAATAGTTGCCCAAAACATGACGCAAATCCTGATTGGCATAATCGTTTTCGACCACCATTGCCAAGCGCGCATTCTCTTCATAGAGCCGAAAAGTTGGGTTGTCTTCGTCAAGGATTTGCTTGATACGTTCAAAGAAAATCTCTTGATAATCCCGCAGATGACACAGGATTTCGAGCACGTTCCATCCCTCCGGGCCATCGCTAATGCTTTGCGCTTGTTCTTGGGAAACTCCCTCGAGGATCAAAACCAGGATTTGATATGACTTATCCAAGCCCTCGATGAGCCAGTCGTTGGGCATACCCTTCACGGCAACGCCTCCTGCAGCCCTCGATAGGGCCAACTATCCTAAGGTCGTTGGGAAAAGTATATCCGCTTCTAGCGGAGCTTCGCAAGTTTGCGCCGCGACCATTGCGCCCCGTCATTCGCTGCGCAGCGCCTCCGCCGGTTTCAGCCGACCCAGCCGCCAGGCCGGGTAGACGCCAGCTAGCAGCGCCGCGGCGACCGCCACCAGAAAGGCTTCCAGGAACTCGCCGGGTAACAAAACGAACTGCATTGACCAGCCAAAAGATCGTACATTGATGACGTAGATCAACACCAGCGATAGCAAAGTGCCGATGGGCAAGGCTAGAACGCCGGCTACCAGACCCATTAATCCGGTCTGTAAGAGCGTAAAGCGCGTCAGTTGACCGGTAGACATGCCGGTGGCGCGCATGGCGCCGTATTCCCGTGTATGCTCAAGTTGCAGCGCCAGCAAAGCGGACAAGATCCCGATGAACGCGACCAGGGTCGTCAGCAGGCGCAAAGCGATGGTGATGGCGAAGGTGCGATCGAAGACTTCCAAGGCGCCCTTTCGCAAACCGGCATTGTCTTGTACCAGCAGGTCGTATCCCGCCAATTGCGCGCGCAATGCACTGATAACTTCATCGGCATCTACTCCCGCTTCGAGAAAGATTCCCAGGGACGTCACGAAGCGATCGTCAAAAACCTGATCGTAGACCGAGCGCGCCATGTAAACCGTGCCCTGATCGGTGCTGTAATCGTAATAGACGCCAAAAACCTCGAAGTTGCGCTCGCCCAGGTCCGTTGACAGCGTGATGCCGTTGTTCGTCTGGTTGATGCCGCGGCGATTGGCAAAAGACTCGCTGACCATCAGTCGCCCGGCATCTAAGGCTGCCTGATGATCTTCTACCGCCACCAGCGTCCAGCGGAAACGGCGCTTGTCCCCGGCGATATCAAAGTCGCTCGCGAGCAAATTGATCGGCGGAAAATCGGGATAGTCGGGCGAGTAGACTGTCACCGCGCGCGCCGAAGAAACCGCTTCGACACCCGGGAGCGCGCGGGCAAGCTCCAGCACTGCGCCGTCAACATCGATACTCGCATTGTTGTTGGAGAAAAGTGGCGGCGAGACAAATATTTGCGCGCCCAAGGAATTGCTCAGCCAATCCGCCACGGTTGTACGAAAGCTGCCAATCATGGTGTTGACGCCGACAATGACGCTGACGGCTATGGTCAGCGCCGCGACCGCCACCGAAGTACGGCTCAACGAACGCGTGATCGCGCGGCACGCCAACCGCCCCAACACGCCGAAAGCCGCGCTGCTCAGCGGAAGTATCAGGCGCAGCAAAACCAGCAAAGCCGCCGGTGTGAAAAAAGCGCCACCGACAATAATCATAAGCAATGCGCCAAAACTAAGGTAAAGGTTTGCGGCTGGTATTTGCAAGAGCAAGAGCCCGACAACATTGAGCGCTACGGCGGCAGTCGTGATATGGGGCAGCAGTCGGCGCGTCTGTTCTTCTTCAGTTGAACGTTTCATCACGCCGGCCGGGGCAGTACGCGTGGCGTCAAACGATGGCAGCAGCGCCGCTACGACGCTCGCCAGCATGCCGATACCTGCGCCTTTCAACAATGTCACCGCATCGACGCTGATACTTCGGACGTTCACCGCGAAGTAGAGATCGCTGATGGTTTGAGAGACCAGCGCAACAGCGCCACGCCCCATGATGACACCAAGCGCCAGGCCCAGCACCGTACCGATGGCGCCCAGAATCAGCGCCTCTCCCAGGATGAAAGCAAAGATTTGCGCTCTGGTGGCGCCCAAGGAGCGCAAGATACCGATCATGCCGCGACGCTGGACCACACTAAAGGTGACCGTGTTGTAAATCAAAAACAAGCCGACCACCAGCGCCAGCAAACTCATCGCTTGCAGATTGATCTCGAAGGCGGCGATCATCTGGCTAAGCGCGTCGCCTTCCCCAGAATCCAAAAGTGTTGCTCCGGCCGGCAAGACGGAGCGAATGCGCTCGACATCACCCTCGTCCAGGATCAGGTCGATGCGACTGAGCCGACCGGCCATGCCCGTCCATTCTTGTGCCGTGGCGATATCGCTGATGATCAGGTCATCAAGCGCTTGCCGACTGTTATTGTTTCCAGTTTGCAAAATGCCGACGATCTGCGCGTTGCTGAAGCGCCCGGCGGCGCTGATTTCCAATTGATCGCCGACATCCAGGTTCAGCCGAAGCGCCAAGGTATCGCTGATAACCACAGTGCCCGGGACGGCGATAATCTGATTCAACGCTTCGAAGTCAGCGCTTTCGTTTTCGCCACGCAAATACGATCGGAAGGGCGGCTCGGCAATGGGATCAACACCGAGCAGGCGCAAGCCCTGATCGCCGCCTCTTATCCGCACAAACTCGCTCACCACCGGCGCGCTGCGTCTGATCCCCAATTCCAGTCGTATACGTGTGTAAAGCTCGGAGGCGAAACCCGTGGGACCACCGACGATCTGATGCGTCGCCTTGCCGGTGACGCTTTCGCTGCTCAAGGCGAAAGCGCGGCTGGCGGATCTATTGGCGATGTCGATTGCGACGATCACGCCGACGCCAAGCGCGACGCCCAATACAAAGAGCACGCTTTGGAATAGTCGCCGGCCAATATGACGTGTGGCGAGACGGAGCAAGGCAATCAAGGCTTTGCCCTTTTGCCCAGCGCGATGCGGGTTCTTTCCCCACCGTATCCTGCGTGAGCGCCAAGGTAGGCCGACATTGTGGTCACATAGCTTGAGCGAGCGAATACCGTATTGAATGGACGCTCACATGCCAAACCTATCTTTGAAGCGCCGCAAACGTTCCAGGTAGTCGTCAAGTCTTTCGCCGTGTGGATAGACCGCCAGCTCGGTTGCGCCCAGCTTTCCCCAACCAGAGACATAGCTCTCCCACTCGCTCTCCGGCACTTGCTGCGTAGCAAGGCGCGTATGCAAGCCCACGTCGTCGGCGGTGCCGGCTGCCTCTGCAAATGCCCAGAATCGGTCCGTTTGGTCCTGAAAAAGTTTCGGATCGCCCGATTGCGCCACCCAGCCGTCGCTCATGCGCGCGGCTCGCTCCAGCACTACATCAGCCGTTCCGCCGATCCAAATTGGTATCGGCCGCTGCGGCAGCGGATTGATGCCGGCGTCATCGATCGTATCGAACCGGCCCTGATAGCTCACCAACTCGCGTGTCCACAATTGGCGAAGGAGCTCTATCTGCTCCTCCGAGCGAAGGCCGCGCGACCGAAAGTCCATGCCAAGCGAGGTATATTCCACTTCGTTCCAGCCGGTGCCGATGCCCATGCGAAAGCGACCACCCGATAACACATCAACCTGTGCCGCCTGTTTCGCGACCAGTGCGGTCTGCCGCTGTGGCAAGATCAAAACGCCGGTCATGAAGCCGATGCGCTCGGTCAATGCGGCCATCCAGGCGAAGAGCGTGAACGGCTCGTTGAAGCTGTCTGTATAGGAATAAGGCCTGCCGGACTGCCAGCCTTCACGCTCGGGGTTGGCGCCCAGCACATGGTCATAAACCAGCAAGTGATGGTAGCCCATGCCCTCGGCTGCTTGCACGAAATCGCGCATCACAATCGGGTCCGCCCCCAACTGCGTCTGTGGATAAACCACTCCATATTTCACAATAACCCTCCCTCTGATTCGGTTGCGGATGCGCCGACCATGCTAGCGGAGACAGTCCGTTTATGCCAGACGCTGCCCGTTTGAAAATGTCTTTAGCTTTGAGTACAAGCTGGATAACCGACTGTGGCAAGCCCATGTCAGGCAAGGCGGTTATAATCTGTAAAGTGGCTGTCAGTAAGAAGCTGGATGTGAAAATGATTCAGGTTCGCAACGCCAATGTGACTAGCAGGTTTGCGCCGGCAACCAACACCGAAGCCCCGGCGATGATCGCGCCGATCATCCAACGCATGTTTTTCAGGTCGCTACGTAGACTGCCGATATCCGACGATACCTTTGTGCGCAGACTTCCGATATCCGACTTGACCTCTGTGCGCAGGTTGGCGATATCGGTCTTCAATTCTGTGCGCAAGTTGGCGATATCGGTCTTTAGTTCTGTGCGCAGATTTGCAATTTCGGTTCTCACGTCGGCGATGTCCGACTTGGTGGCGACATGGGCGTATGTCGCTTCCAGCGCGACGATGCGTTCGGATTGCGCTTGGGAATGGGGTTGTGTTTCGGATTGCGCCATTGTTCAACGTCCTGTCTCAATGTGCATCCCATTGTAGCAAAGTTATCTTGCGGTTTCAACTATAGCTTATTAGTGACTCGTTCTATTACCTGAAACAAACACTAACCAATTAACGCGGGGGATTTCTCGAAATTGTTTGACTTGTCCGTGGTGATCGTCAGCTACAACACCCGTGACCTTCTACGAGACTGCCTGCAATCGCTGCGAACGAGTATCGGCTTGCAACTCGAAATCATCGTTGTCGACAATGCCTCCGCCGACGGCAGCGCCGAAACGGTACGCGATGAGTTTCCCGAAGTCATATTGCTGCCGCAGTCGATCAATACCTGGTATTGCGGCGGCAACAATATCGGCATCAAACGAGCCACGTCGGATTACGTCTTGCTGCTCAATCCCGATACCGAAGTCGCTCCCGATGCCTTGGCGCTCATGTTTCGTTTTCTGCTGCAGAACCCCGATTACGCCGGCGTTACCGCTCAGTTGCGCTATCCGGAAGGCGAGATCCAGCGCACCGGATCCGAGATACCCAGCTATCTCAGCCTGCTGCTCAATCACAGTGTTTTGGGCTATCTGCTGCCGACCGCCAAACGCCGCGTTCACGATGAACTCTACTACGCGCACTGGGATCGCCAAAGCGACCGCGAGGTCAAAGTGATTCCGGGATCTTGCACCTTGATGCGGCGCGAAGACCTGTGGCTTGACGAAGACCTGCTGCTTTACTTCCCGGAAGATACGCTCGCGCGCCAACATCGGAAGCGCGCGTATTACCTGTCAGCCGCCAAGATCAGGCATCACGAGAAGTCGTCCACGCGCAGTTGGTTCGCGACCAGCATCTTCTTCCGTGATCTGATGGTTTATTGTCGCAAGCACCACGGGACAGCGCACATGCTGCTGCTTTGGCTGTCGACCAGGCCGGTCGTTGCTTTGATGTGGTTTAAGAATCGTTGGTAGAGGGCCCGCTTGCGCACAGATATGTAGGGGCGACCTATCAGGTCGCCCGCAACCCCGCAGAAAGACGTCCTGCTATTGTACATACAGCGAATCATCAAACCGTGCTGCCAGATGGGTTTTTCAGGCGGCTGTACTAGCAACTTGCGTCTAATCGTGACGGCACGCTTAACCATGATGACGAATTGAGTTGCAGAATGGGCGACCTGACAGGTCGCCCCTACACGACAAATTGCGTGTCTTAATTGTGTTGCGACGCCAAACGCCCTACCCGCGAAACACAGCCAAGGGCATGTGAAAGGACACCACCCAATTGGGCGCGTCGACGATCTCGCTGATCTTCAGGTCGCCGGCAACGCTGCAAAGGATATAAGCCTGGCTGCGATTCATTTTGTGATTGCGACACAGCCAGTCGATCATGTAGCGGACGGCATTTTTGGCATTCGTCATCAGGTCAGGTCCGTGCGCCGTTGTGATGTGATAGCCGCGGCTATCGAGCTTGCTCATGGGGCTGGGGCGGCGTAACTGCACCTCTTCCACGCGCATGTCCTTGCGAAGTTTGATGCGCATGGTCATGGTCATCGGCGCTTCAACGCCAGTCACGCAGACCTCGCCCTGCCCTTGCGCGGCATGACAGTCGCCGGTGGCAAAGAGCGCGCCCTCGACCAGGATTGGCATCCAGATTGTCGAGCCGATCACCATATCGCGCACATCGAGGTTGCCGCCGTTGGCGCGCGGAGGCGCGGTGATGAAGCGTCCCGCATCCCGCGGCGCCACGCCCACGACACCGGGATGTGGCTCGAAGGGCACGCTGATATGGTCTAGCTCGCTGGAAAAACAGGTGTCTCCCTCGATTCGCCAGTGATGCAAATAACTGTAATCGAAGTCCTCCGGCAACAAACCAGCGCCGGAGCGATGAGCTGACCATCCCCAGCCTTTATGTCGCATATCGAGGATGTCAATTTCCAACACGTCGCCGGGTTGAGCATCCTTGATCCAGACCGAACCATTGAGCGCGTGTACCTTGCCCCGATCAAGCGCCTCATATTCATCGACAGTCCACTCCGGCGTTACTTGCCCGCAAGGTTCGGCGCAGTCGAAGACCACGACATCGCCGCTATCGATCTCCAGGCGCGGCTCCACCGAATTATCCCAAAAGGGTTGCGTGACGCTGTCATCAAGAAAATGTTTGGTCATACGTCGTCTTGGAGTCCTTTCAAAAGATACTTACCTGGGGAAGGTCATGCTGAAGCCCTATCAGCGCGCTAGCAGTTGCCTCGGCCGTTCCCCGTTTTCATAAATATAACATGCGATCGCGCTCGCCGATACGCGCCTCAATCTGGCGACGCCGCCAGGTTTCCGTGATGCCATCTGGCGCAATCCGATCCATCTCGCGATAGACCTTGCTAGTGATTGGCGAGCGACCAACTGGCAAAAAAGTTTTCCGACAATCAAGCGCATCAAGCGGGCGTTATTGCATGAACGAGCGCGGCGTCGCCTCGAGAACTGTGACTTCGATTCCTCCTCGATCAATCAGATCGTCAATTATCGGGGTGAGCTCGCCTTGCCAATAATCGTTCTGATAGACCGCATGATAGAGCGCGTCTCTTTCTTCCTGATTGGCGAAGCGGCGAATCCAAACATAAGTGTCCCCGGATTCGCTTACAAAGGAAGCAAGCACGGTCATGCCCTTGGACAGTTGATAGGGAATGATGACTTCGTCCATCAGATTGACCCATTCCGCGGCTTTGCCATGCTTAATCGGATAGCGGCGCAATTCAAAAAACATCCATTTGCTCCTTTCATCTTCCTTACCATAACATGATATCATTATACCGTCATGCAACTGCAGACAGGGAAGAAGCATTACAGAACAGACGCCACCAGCGTCGGATATCGCATAGTCGGCGGCGGTCTCTAGACTGCTTTGATGGCGGCGGTGGGCAACGCGGACACCAGTCGGCGCATAGCCGTCAGGTGCATAGCCGGCTAAAGCATGGTAATATGGCGGTGATAATTTCTGTCAATAAGGGTACCCATGCGTATACTCGTCATCTCCGACATTCACGCCAACTATACCGCCTTCGAAGCGGTACTAGACCATTGCGAAGGCGAATGGGAATTCGTCTGGTGTTTGGGTGATGTGGTCGGTTATGGACCCGACCCCAACGAATGCGTCGACCAGCTAAGAACCTTGCCGCAGCTTTGCCTGGCCGGCAATCATGATTGGGCTGCGCTGGAACGCCTTGACGTGCGCACCTTCAACCCCGATGCGCGCCGCGCCGTACAATGGACTCGGGAGACCCTGACCGATGAAAACACGCGTTGGCTGGAAGCCTTGCCAGTGACATTTGTCATCGGAGAATATACACTGGTACACGCCAGCCCGCGTGAACCAATCTGGGAGTATATTCTGGAACCGATGATCGCCGCTTTGAACTTCCCGCATTTCGAAACGCCCTTTTGCTTTGTCGGGCATACACATCAGCCGGTGATCTATACCTTGGAAGCGGACGACGGGAATGCCGAATCCGCCGCGCCGCAATATAACGAACCCTACGCTCTGAATGGACGACGCCAGATCATCAATCCCGGCAGTATCGGGCAGCCGCGCGATCAAAACCCGGCAGCGGCTTACGGCATTCTCGATATGGCCGAAGGCATCTTCGAGCACCGGCGCGTCGACTACGACATAAAAGCTGTTCAACGCCGCATGTACGACCACAACTTGCCCGAACGCTTGATCACACGCCTAGAGCACGGCTTGTAGCATTTTAATATGTCCACCCGTCAATCAGCGCGCCACGGCACAACGGACGAGCTAAGCAACAAGATGCGGTCCTACATGGCCGAGATCTATCGCCTGGTCGACCGTCAACCCGAAAGCGCCGATTACACCAGCACATCGCAACTCGCCGATCTGCTCTTCGTCAGTCCGCCGGCAGTTAACCGCATGGTCAACAAACTCGGTGAATTGGGCTTGCTGCATCACGAGCCATACCGGGGTATCGCCATCACGAAAAAAGGCAAAATCACGGCGCTGAAGCATATCCGCCACCAGCGCATTGCCGAAGCTTTCCTGGTCAAAATAATGGACATCAATTGGTTGCATGTTTATGACGAGGCGCAGCGCTTGAGCCGAGGTCTCAGCGAGACCGTAACCAAGCGAATGTACCAGATGGCGGGCAGCCCCGCCGTCTGCCCCCATGGCGAGCCGATCCCCGATGCCGAGGGCAGGATCCCAGCCGTCTCCGACGAATTCCTCTTTGGCGTGGAAGCCGGCACTCGCATCCGCATCAGCCGATTGATCACGCGCGAATTCGACCGCCTGCAATATATCGAGGCTCTGGGACTGGTGCCCGATCAAATCTGCGAGGTCATCCATGTAGCCCCCTTCAACGGACCCATGCAGCTCAGGCTCGACCGTGAATACCGCATCATCGGCGACAGTCTGGCGCGCTTGATCCGCGTAGAGCGATTGGACTGAATGGTCCCTTGCGTCTTGCGAGGAAGACTTTCACAATAGCGGTCATTATCCACATCAGCGCAACATAAGCGGGAAACAACGTGAAGATCGGCGTATTGGCGCTGCAAGGCGCATTCATCGAGCATGTCAAGATGCTACGTCAATTGGGTGTCGACACGATCGAAGTTCGGATGCCTCAACAGCTCAATGGTTTGGACGGCTTGGTCATCCCCGGCGGCGAAAGCACCACCATCGGCAAGCTGGCCACCAGCTACGGCCTGGTGGAGCCCATGCGCGGCTTTGCCGCCAGCAAACCAACCTGGGGTACCTGCGCGGGCATGATCTTCCTGGCAAAGGACATCGGCATTGACGAACAGCCCATCCTGGCTGCTATGGATATCCAGGTCAACCGCAACGCCTTCGGCCGGCAATTCGACAGCTTCGAAACTGATCTACGCATTAAAGGATTGAGTGACGAACTCTTCCACGCCGTCTTCATCCGCGCGCCCATTGTCATCGCCGTGGAAAAACAGGTGCAGGTGCTTTCCCGCCTTGATGACGGTCGCATTGTCGCCGTGCGGCAAGACCACTTGCTGGCGACATCTTTTCACCCGGAATTAACCTCCGATTTGCGGCTACATTCGTACTTTTGCGCTATAGTGGAAGAGCATTAAACTTCACGCCGACAAAGCGCAGATTATGGCTTGACTTTGACCACGAAAATGCTAGAACACAAAGCGACTCTCGAACCAAGTGGAGGTGCGATCATGTCAGCCGGTCGCGACGTTCACCAAGAAACCGGACCACCGGAAAAGCGTGAAGAAGAGGAGTCCATTGCGTCCAACCTGCTGAACTTGTTGATGGCGGATGCTCTGGCCGATCTCGATGACATTGCAGAGCCCTCGGCTGCTGAGCTAGCCGCACTGGACGACTTGGCAGCGGAAGACGAACCGCTCGAGCCGCCCGAGGCGAAGCAGCCCCCGCTGGCGCTGCTGAATACCCTGGAAGAACCAGAGATGGTCTCGCTGGAAGGTCTCGACGATGCCGCTGTGCTCGAGTCGATCGACGAAGAATCGCTGGAAGAGGACGATCCGCTGGACGATCTCCTGGAAAATTACGCCGATATTGACGTGGACGATGATGAGCTCGAAGACGAAGGATACGACCTCGACGACGATGATATCGAGAACTATCAGGATCTTTACGGCGAAGACGGCGATATCATCCCCTCCTTTCGTGAAGGCGAAACGGACGACGAGGACGAAAGCAACATCGCCTATTACGATGACCTGCGCTAAGCGCGGACGGCGCTGATGGATGGCGTCATCCTGGCCGGGGGCAAAGGCACACGCATGCGCCCCCTTACCCTGGACACACCAAAACCATTGCTAGACCTGCAAGGACAGCCTATCTTGGCTTGGTCCCTGTTGAGTCTGTACGGCATCGTCGATCACGCGCTGATCGTCGTCAACTACCTGAAAGAGCAGATCGAGCGCTTCATGGCGCGGCAGGACCTGATCCCGGCATATACCATTGTCGAACAACTGCCCGAGCCACTGGGCACTGGTCATGCCTTGCAATGCTGCCAAAAGCATCTGCGCAGCGACAGCTTTCTCGTCATCAACGGCGATGACCTCTACAGCCGTGAAGCGCTGCGGAGGCTGTCGCGGCACGACTTTGGCATCTTGTCCATGCAGCGGGATGATTTTGACAAATACGGCGTGATTGTATGTGATGAGACTGGCCGTTTCCGGCTCATTGACGAAAAACCGCCGCGCGACCGTTATCGTGCGCCGGCGCCCTGCAGCATCGGCGCTTACAAGTTCACCACTCATGTCTTCGACTACCCATTGGAAAAGTCGTCACGCGGAGAATACGAGATCGGCGATTACGTGACGGCCGCGGCCACTGATCACAAGGTAGCGGTGGTCGATTCGCCCTTCTGGCTGCCGATCGGCGATCCAACAGCCCTGGAAGCGGCGCAACAAGTTGATGTCACGCGCTGGATTTCGTCGGCGGTGTGCTAGGCTAAGGCGCTCCAAGTCGTCGGCTAGTCCGTGTTCATCAGGGATCAGGTTTGCCGATATCCGAGAATCCAGTTGCGCCTGAAATATTGGGATTGCACGAGCGTGGCAAGTTCGCGCTAGCGGCCACTGACCGCTTTTTCGCCGACATGCTAAACATTAGAGTGTTGCCAATTGCCATTTGTCGAGCCGTCTCGTCATACGTCACTGTGCCGCCGATATTGCGCAACTCTTTACTGGGTCAAGCGTCGCGCAGCCGTGGCAATCGGCTGTCTTCGGTTGGACCGGTCAACAAACGTATCTTGGATCGGCATCACAACTGTGAGACAATTGGTTGTACTATTTTTCACAAGCGAGGGGTTGGGCCAAACGGATGATCCGCATTACCTACACAGCCCAGGATCGGGCATTGGCGGAGCAGATCCGCGACGATCTGACCGGCTCATTCGAGTCGTCGCCACCGCTACTGATTGTTTTGGTCTCGGCGGCATCCAATCAGGACCCGGTCGTCGCTGCGGAGATCACAAAGGCACGCCAAAGCGGGGCGCAACTCTTGCCCATATTGACGGAAAACGTTGCTCTGCCGGAACAATTGGCATACGAAAAAGCGCTCAACTTCGCCGGCGGTTACCAGCTCGACAGTTTGCTACGGCGCCTTTCACAATTGACGATGACAGGCGCCCAGGTTCGACAAGCGAATCGGCGCGCCTTGCTGGCCATCGGGGCGATCGCGCTGGTGATGTTCGGCCTGGCGATTATCGGCATGTTATCGGGGCTGGTCGCTTTCCCCGTAGCGGAATACAACGAAGAAGCCACTTTTCAGGCACAGTGGATTGATGGCTTGATCCGCGAGACGCTGGAATCTGTGCAGCCGCGCAGCACTGATGATGCGCTGAACTTCGCGTCTACGCTGGAAGCCGCGCCGACGCGGCTGTATTACTATGTTCGCGGAACCGCGACTGCTTTGCCGCGAACGCAGGGGGAATAATGCCGCGCGCAGATGTGCTGATCATCGGTGCGGGACCCGCCGGCATCAACGCCGCCTACGCGCTGCAGCAAGCGGGCATCGACTATCGCATCATCGAACGCACCCACAAGCTGGCGACCACCTGGAGCAGCCTCTATCCCTCCCTGCGGCTCAATACCTCGCGCTTCTACAGTCACATGCCCGGGCGCAAGTTTCCCGTGCATTGGGGCATTTTCCCCACCGCCGAGCAGTATCATCAGCACCTGGTCAGTTGGGTCGCGGACCGGAATTTCGACATCGAATACGGTATCGAGGTTGATCGTGTCGCGCCGCGCGACGATGGTCTGTGGCAAGTCGAGAGCAGCGAAGGCATCGACTGCTACCGCGCTGTGATTCCGGCGACGGGCGTCTTCGACAATCCGATCTTGCCGGAAATCGAAGGCATGGCGCGCTTCGGCGGGGAAATCTTGCACTCGCGTGATTTCCGCCATCCCGATCAAGTGCGCGGCAAACGGACCATGGTGGTGGGCAACGGACCCAGCGGCACCGATATCGCCGTGGCTGCCGGTCCGCACGCGGCTGACGGATTCGCCTATCTGTCGATCCGCACCGGTGTCGATTCTCGCCCGCGCTATCCCTACGGCGTGCCGCGCCATGCCTGGATGCTGCTGGGCGAATACCTGCCCGAGCCGCTCTGCGTCTGGCTGCAAACACACACCGGCGCCATCAAGTACAATCTCGAGGACTTCGGCGTCTGGGAATCGCCGCCCAATACCGGCACCGCAATCGGATATCGTGGACCTGAATTACTTAATGCTTTGCGCGAGGGCCAGGTCCGGCCAGTGCGACACCCGGTGTCATTCGATACCAGGGGCGCCACGCTGGCCAGCGGGGAATATCTCGAACTCGACACTGTGATCATGGCGACCGGGTTCTTCCCCGTGCTGCATCAATACCTCGATATCGACATGCAATTCAGCCGCGAGACCTATTATCCGGAAACCGGATGTGATTGGGATATCGGACCGAACGGCGTGCGCGGCTGGCCCTTGCGCGATGTCAGCGAGCATCCCAACGGCCGGCAGATCGTCGGCTACCCGGGCGTTTACCTGGTTGGCGTCTTTTACAAAGGACGCGGCGCTTTTTACAATATGGGCGTGGAAGCCGCCATCGCGACAGAGCAGATCAAAACCTTTCTTTCGCAACGGCTTCATAGAGCGATCGCCGTATAATAATCTCATGCGCCGCACGTTTCTGATCCTGACGGTTATCTTAAGTCTGATCTTCGGCGCCTTGATCGCGCTTCGCTTCTTGCTGGCCGCGCTATTCCCCTCGTCAATGGTCGCCTACATGACGCTGGAAGACGGCTTGCCCGTGATCATCGTGCACGATCTGACGCACAATATCAAATTGCGACTGGATCGCTACGACAGTGTCGAACCGGCGATATCGCCCGATGGCACGCGCCTGGCGCTGACGCAGTTGCTGCCCTACGGCAGTGATATCCTGGTCTATGACCTCGCGACAGCGACCTCACGCCGACTGACGGGATCGGACGCCTTCGCGGAATCACCGGCCTGGTCGCCCGATGGCGACTGGATCGCCTTCCATAGCAACCAGGACGGCGACAACAACATTTATGTCCTGCGCCCGGATGGCAGCGACTTGCGCCGCATCACGAGCTCGGAAGCCAGCGAAAGACAACCGGCCTGGTCGCCGGACAGCCAGTCAATCGCCTTCTCGTCCAACCGCGACGATGGCTGGGACATTTATACCTATCACCTGCCCAGCGCAGCCGTGAAGCAACTGACGACGCATCCCTCGCCCGATAACTCACCCGACTGGTCGCCAGACGGGGAAACCATTGTCTTCGCCTCGCGGCGCGACGGCGCTTCGGCGATATACCTGTTTTCGCTGGAGACGGGCCAAGTGACGCCGCTGGTGGTGGAGTATCGCTATGACAGCTTGCCCAAGTGGACGCCCGACGGACGCGCTGTGACCTTCGCGCGCTCGGTCGACGCGGTGTCGCGGGTCATGCGGGTCGATGTGCAAACGGGTGAAGTGACACGGATCCAACTTGGCGAGCCGGATGCGGATTCGTTGACTTGGTGGCGGCGCTAAAAGCATTCACCACCGAGGCACAGAGGGCACAGAGTTTTTTCACTACATAGGCGCGGCCGTAGTTCTATGTATCTCGCGCGACACCGCAAAAAAGAGAAATCATGTAGGGGCGACCTATCAGGTCGCCCACAAGCTCTTGTCTAAGACGGACCCAGCACATTCATTTTTTCTTGGAATCATGGACATCTTGCCGCCAAGACGCGATGAAATCTTTCACGCTGTGGCCTCGACTTGGGCTAGCTGAATGTTGATCTGCAGATGCAAGCGCAGAGTTACGCTTAAAGGCTGATCGCGCCAAATGTCCAAGTCAGTTCAATTCATTTGCAAGGAAGCTGTCCACTCCCCGCAACATCAATTCCACGTGTTCTCGCGTAAACTTGTCAAATTCACCGTGGGCGGCGTGATTGCGGATATCAGCCGACCACTGCAATAGTCGTAGCACCTGCTTGTCAAACTTCTGATTCTTTCTCAATTCTTCGATCAGTGGTCCGAGCGTCTTGTTGCTACCATCTTATTGCGTAGTGCTCAAAGGTGGTGACTGTGCGTTACACCAGCGGCGCAGCCTGTTTTCAAGAACTGCACCACAAAGTACAGCGACAGGAACGTGATCATATTGACCGGTCGTTCCTTCACTTAGCAAAGCCTCGGCTTGCACCATGTAGTCGGCAGTCATATCAGTGGCAATACGTTGCGCCAATTCGACACAAAAGCCTTCGCTAAAGTCATCTTTTATTCCGCGGAGGATACCAATTATTACCCGAACCTAATCTGCTTCACGTGGTTCAATCCATTCCGCGATTTGGTCTTGATACTCGAGGTAGTTCTGTGACGTACCAAGTACGTTTCTAAGTAGATTACAGGCATTGATTACGAGTGCTTCATATTCCGCTACAGTGTTATACGACGGAATCGGGTGATTTCCATTGAGCACCCCAAGCAACATGTTTCCTCTATTGATAAGTTGATCGAATCGATTTCCGATTCTCTGCTCATCCTCCGATGACAACGGCATTCATTCTGCTCCTTTGACGTCTGATGTCAGTAGCCTGGCATTGTGGCATTATTCGTGACCTTATGAATTCAGCCACTCCTTCGGCTGCCCCTTGCCCAAGGCTAACTTCCCAAGGCAGCGACAATCTCACACCGTCCTGCGACACGCGAACAAATACTCACCCTTCCCCACAATCACTACGCTATCCTGTCTCTAGCGCTATCCTCAAGAAATCACCAGGACAAAACATTGGCACAAAAAAACTTTCGCCATGTCAATGCCAATACCGCCTCCGATGCCGCGCAAACCCTTGCTATCACAGCGATTGAGCGTTGGCAGAAACAGCAAATCAGTTGGCAGAGATTCTGCCAAAGCGCCAAAAAAACGAGGCGCAGCCGGACAATGGAACGGGTTTCAGCGCGCTTGCAGCCACTCCTTCGGCCGCCCCCTGACCAGCAAGTTGCCCGAAATCGAGACGATCATCACAATCGACTTCAGAGGCATATTGGGCATAAAGCGGCGGAAACTGCAGGCGCTGACAACATGCAGGCGCCGAGAGCCTCAGATCACTTGCTCGTCGCAGGCGTAAATGAAGGCGGGTCGGTATGGCTAATCCCTGTCATCTTGACCCAGTCCTCAGAATGCTCTTCGACCAGATAAATACCCGGAATCGATATGATGCCAAAAACGAGACGGACGAGCGTCGTGCCAATGAAGGCTTCCATCAATCCCTCCGTCGACATTGTGCCCGCGAAGGCCAATACCAAAAAGAGCATCCGGTCGACCGGGATTCCGATCAAATTGCTAACGAGGACACGGCCCCACTGATTCTCTTGACCAAAGCGCCCCACCCAGCGCGTATAGACTTCGGTATCGAGCCAGCTGATCGACCAGCTGAGACCGAGGCGACTACGGCTGCCATCAGGAAGCGCCATTCCGGCGACAGCAATTGACCCAGGGTAACGCGCTCAGCTTCATTCATTTCCGGCGGCAAATTGGCAATGATAGTGAAAAAGGCTTGTACCACCAGGTAAATCACGGCGGCGGCGATGATCAGCGTTCGCGCCACAGTGGGACCGGCAAGCTTGTGCACCATATCGCGCAAGGTGAAGGTCAGCGGATAGACGATGGAAAAGGCGCTGACGCTCAATCCAAATAGCGTCAGATTGCGCAAATTGGAAATATCGGCGACCAACTGAGCGGCGACATAAGCGACGCTGACGAGTATCAATATATGCAGATTTCGGATGGACATGCTACCTCCCGGAGATCCTCACTTTATCAACAATGTTACATTATGTTCCCGATTCTGCATGAGGCCACGCCAGTTTCGACGCGCCAGGCAACATGTCCCGGTCGAAGGCTATAGTTTCGGCTCCGAGGAAGAGCGCAATTCTACGTTTGGTCGCGCGAGGGTATTTTTGCAGCTTGAGGCATCGACTCCTTAAAGCGCTTTTCGCTTTCCAGCAGCGTGCGCTTGCGTTCGATTCCCCAGCGATAGCCGCCCAGGCTTTTGTCCTTGCGAATAATGCGGTGACATGGAATGATCAAGGCCACCGGATTGCCGGCACAGGCATTCGCAACCGCCCGGCTGGCGGTCGGCTGACCGATGGCGGCGGCAATATCACTATAGCTGCGGGTTTCGCCCACGGGGATCGCCTGTAGCTGCTTCCAGACTTTCAATTGAAAGACCGTGGCGCGTATGTCAAGCGGCAGGTCGAGATGCGGCTGCCAGCCTTCAAGATAGGCGATGATTTTGCCCACCCAGTAACCCACGCCTTCGTCATCGCGAATGCGCTCGGCACGGTCGAATTCCTTTTCCATGTCGGTGACCAGCTCGTCGGACCGATCGCCCAGGCTGAGCTTGCAAATGCCGCGCTCGGTCACAGCCACCAGCAAGTGAACCAACGGGCATGCCGCAATGCTGTAAAAGAGGGTCATGCCCTGCCCGCGCTTGCGGTAGGCAGAAGGCGCCATGCCCAGTTTTTCGTCGCTGTTTTCATAGAGTCGGCTCGAAGAACTATAGCCGACCGAATAAACGGCATCGGTAACACGCTCGCCCGCTTGCACTCGCCTTTTGAAATCTTCCAGCCTCAGATTAGCGGCATACTCGCGGGGCGATGCGCCGGTCACTCTTTTGAAAAGCCGCTGAAGATGGAAGGGGCTGATGTGGAATTGAAGGCCCAGATCCTGCAGGCGCACGAACTGGGGATGAACCTCTTCCAGATAGGCGCAAACCCGCGCCACCAACTCCGTATCATTTGCTGTATCACGCTCGCGTTCCATCAACCAACTCCATCATTTGTTATTGATGAACACATCATAATCGAGACGGCGAGGCAAAACACTCTGATTCTTGCGCATATCACTCGACGCCGCGCAATCCAGCGATCCGTGGCGCTAGGCCGGTCGCAATTGTTCTGAGTTTGGCTTCAAGTGGCGTGGAGAACTAGCGGAGTTGCCTTCGCTTCAAACCAGGTTGTCGGTCGAATCGACAAATTTCACCGTCTTTTCGGGGTCAACAACTCCCTCGACGAGGTGGCTGCTCAGCTTCCTGAACTCGGGATTCATACCATAAATGTAGACGTGACCCTGTCGGGGATGGGACGTGCGGTGAATGGCTGATAAGTGGCGCAAGGTCCCTTTTGGCACTTGGTATGTCTCGCTCATATTGAGCAGGACGGGCACACGATGGTCGACAGACTTGATCATACGGTGCCACATTTTGCGCGCCTCAACGAAGTCGTCCAAGGTCCACGGGTCGTCGAAACGAGTCTCGATGCAAGACCTGTCTTGATCTTTCCAGCGCACAGAAATTGGCATAACCATTCTCACCAATCAGGCTTTCGCCAAGCAAGCTTAATCCCCGACGGCCATACATACTACGATGATATGATATACTGTAGCGCACAATTCAGGTTCTTTACAAGTTATCTTGAAGTTTCTTTACTTCTATTCATCTAGCTGTAATTCTACGCCAAGACAAAGCCCAAGAATATGGCCATGTTGCACAATAGGTAACTAGAATTGCGTAATGTGCAACAGCAAAGTCAGTTCGGCGCGGCATTTGCCTTGGCAATTGCGGGCGCCTATCGGTTGGGGCACGGTCCAGTCAAGACGCTCCCCAGGATCGAATGAAGTCTTCGCTTTCGACGCCCAGGGCATCGGCAACGCGATTAATATAATTGAAATAGCCGATAACTTGTGTGGCATCGTGAATGGCGATATCGTCCAAGCCGGCTTCGCGCAAGGACTGCACGTCTGCTTCCGTCATTTCAGTTGGCCTGGACGTCAGCTTTTCCGCATAAGCGCAAAGCGCGCTATCGACGGAATCAAGCGGCGCGGTCCGCCAATCGCCCGCGATGGCGGTTACAAACGCGTCCGCTTCGGCTTCGGTTTCGAATCCCTCGACCTCGGCACGGAGGTCGTGCGCATGTGATTGTATTCAGTAGACGCAATGATTGTTTACGCTGACGACCACCGCCAGCATCTCGCGCTGTTGACGCGATAGGGGCGATTCGGCGAACATGGTTGCGCCGTACATCTCCATCGAGGCTTTCATGACACGTCCGTTCAGCGACATGATACCCACGATATTCCAGACTCGTCCGGCGCGTTTGACGGCGTTTTCCAGTTCTCTTTTCACCAGACCGGTAGCGCGGTCGAGGGTGATCTGTTTTATGTAGGGCATGCTCTCGCCTCGTTAAATTAGTTCGGGCGGTTGGATGCAGCAACTCACATTATAACAAGCTCGGATAACAAACAAAAAAGAGCGGGTTCACTCACCCGCTCTCGTCATTGTCTAAAATTGGTTTTTTTATTTCCTCAGCCGCGGATCCAGCGCGTCCCGCAGGCCATCGCCGATGAAGTTGACACAAAGCACCGTCATCGAGATCAACATGCCGGGCCAGAAGACCAGCGTCCAGGTGATGGTCAGATAATCCTTGCCATCAAATAGCAAGCGGCCCCAAGTCGGGAAATCGGGCGGGAAGCCCAAACCGAGGAAGGACAGCGCCGACTCGGTGATGATCGCGCTAGCGATGCTGAAGGTTGCCGCCACGATGACCGGGCTCATCACGTTAGGCAAGATATGCCAGCGCAAAATGCGCCCGTCTTGCGAGCCCAAGGCGTTGGCGGCAGTGATGAATTCGCGTGACTTCACCGTCAGCACCTCGCCGCGCACCAGTCGCGCCGTGGGCATCCACTGCAAGCCGCCGATCACCGACACCATCAGCAGGAAGACGCCTCCCTCGACACCGAATGCCGCCTTCAACGGTTCGCGGAAAAGCATCATCAAGACCAGCAACAGGGGCAATTGTGGCAAGGCGATGAAGATATCCGTCATACGCATCAATGGATTGTCGAGGCGCTTAAAATAACCCGCCGTCAAACCGACGATCGTGCCAATAGTGATCGACACCAACATAGCTGAAATGCCGATCATTAGCGACACGCGACCACCCTGCAAGGCGCGCGCCAAAGTGTCGCGGCCCAGGCTGTCCGTGCCCCAGGGATGCTCCGCCGAAGAAAGTTGGTAAGCGTCCATAATATCTATATATTCGGGGTTCAGCGTCCAAAACAGCGGACCAATCAAGACGCCAAGTAATATTATCGACAAGACGCCGATCGCGATCATCGCCAAGCGGTGCTGGCGGAACTGACGCCAGGCGTCACCGACAAATGTGCGTGCTTGTAACTCAGTGTCTTCTATGTTCTTGGGTTTCGCCTTTGCCATTGCTGTCATGATTCCAACCAATCCATAAGATCTAGGAATAAACCACGCGTGGATCGAGTACGCCGTAAAGTACATCGGCGACGATGTTGAAAAACACCACCAGCACTGCAAAGATAAAGGTCACGGTCTGCACGGTTGGTAGGTCACCGCCTTGAATTGCGATGATCAAATACTGTCCGATCCCGTTGACACGGAAAATCTGCTCGGTAATCAGAGCGCCACCGAAAATACTGGGGATGCCCAACGCGATCAGCGTCACGACCGGGATCAAGCTGTTGCGGACGGCATGGCGGCTCACGACCACGCGTTCGTTCAAACCCTTGGAACGGGCCGTGCGGATATAGTCCTGCTGCAAGTTTTCCAGGGTCGAGGCGCGCGTATAACGGCTCATCTGCGCGGTGGTATATAGCGTCAGCACTGTGACCGGCATGAACATCTGCCGCAACTGCAGTTGCAGCGTTTCGATATCCGTCACCACAAGTGTGGTGTCATACACCGATGGGAACCATCTCAGATTGACGCTGAATACGATAATGAACATCAAACCGGTGAAAAACGTCGGCACAGAGAAGCCCACCATCATCAAGAAGGTACCCAATTGGTCGAAAGCGGAATACTGCCGATAAGCGGAGAAGACACCAACCGGTATAGCGATCAAGACACCGAGGATATATGACGAACCAACCACCCACATCGTCTGTGGCAGGCGCTCGGCAATGATATCAATTACCGGTCCGCGCGTCGCCCAGGAGATGACACGCGTGCGCTCTTCCGAACCCGGCAGCGTAACGCCAAAGGACTTCTCAAACAGGTTCAAGGGTTCGGCGATGAAAAACTGGTTAAGCCATTTGACATATTTGACGGCGAAAGGATCGTCCGCGCCCAACGCTTCACGGATTTTCTGCCGCACCTCGGGCGGGATTGTCAGTGGAAGATTGCCTGTCGGGTCGCTGGGAGATAATTCGAGAATTGCAAAAATAATGAAACTGATGACTAGTATGGTCGGAATGGCGGTCAAAAGGCGTCGAATGACATATTTTCCCACGGGACTACCCTCTACAATGACTCGTTTTCTTCGCGGCGCATCCCTACCAAACGTCCCTCCCCCTAGAAAGAGGGAGGGACCTGATTTATCCCATCAAAGCAGATGGAAATCCCCTACCTCGTTATGAGAGCAGGGGATGCGTGAAAGACCTCTACATGCGTGTCCATTCAGCGATATTCCAAAGTTCGGAATCCCAGGCATTCATTGCGACGCCGCTGATGCTATTGTGATGCGCCGAGACGCTACCGCGGTAAACCAAAGGAATCACAGCGCCGGTCTGCACCAGCATGTCGTTCATCTGGACGGCGAGGCCAGCGCGGTCTTCGAGCACGGCCGTTTGTGACAATTCGTCAAGCAACGCGTCGTAATCTTCACTGTACCAACGCACAACATTGTTGCCATTCCAACTGTTGTCCGGATGGGTGATCTGATTAGAGCGCCAGCCACTCATGTATGTCTCGGGGTCAATGCCGCTGGAGCCATTGGTGTACATCTCGATGTCAGTAAAGAACTTCGAGTAGGTATCCGGGCTGGCGATATCGCCACCGAAGAAGACAGCCGCATCAATGTTCCGCAATTCGGTCTCGATGCCGATTTCCGACCACCACTGCTTGATCAGCGCCTGTGTGTTTTGGCGGACGGCGTTGGTCGAGGTCTGGTAGGACACCCTAAGCGGGACACCCATATATTCACGTGTGCCATCGCCATCGGTATCCATGACGCCAGCTTCATCGAGCATGGCATTGGCGGCGTCAATATCCGGTTCCAGACAGCCGTCGTTGGCAGCCGAAGCATAGATGGGCGGACCAGGAAGGATGTTGCAAGTTGCCACGCCGCCGGCGCCGTAAAGCTGGCCCGCGATGATGTTGCGATCGATGGCTTTGGACATCGCCATCCAGACCGCGTCAACCTGCAAGAAGGGGTGGCCGTTGCTGCCATCCGCCATCCAGACCGAGCGGTTCTCGCCCAGCGCCGGATCAGGGTTGGTGTGGTTGAGCAGCAGACGCTCGACGCTGGTGGCAAAACCAACGATGACGGTGCCTTGACCCGCTGCTTCCATCGCCGACAGAACGGCGGGAGAAATCTGCAAGTTCCAGGCGTAATCGGCTTCGCCAGTTTCCAAGACGGCGCGCGCGGCCGATTCAGCATCGCCGCCGCCCTTGAAGACTGCGCGGGCAAATGCCGGCTGGCCTTCGACACGATAGTTCGGGTTGGCGGCGTAAATGATCACGTCGTTTGTGCGGAAGTCTGTCACCATGTAGGCGCCGGTGCCGATGGGAGCGAAGCTCTCCTGGCATTCCAGCGCGCCCGCGCCGATGCAATCCTCAAATTGCGCCTTCTGAATGATCGGCGTCAGATAGCCGACGAAAGGGCCGTAGGGGAAGGGCTTCGCCACATCAAAGGTAATCGTGACGGTCAGATCGTCAACCACTTCGATCGACGTCACATTGGCGAACTGATCCAGAACCGTGCAACCGGTGTCCGGGTCCATGCAGAAATCGCCGCTGAATTTGACATCATGCGCGGTCAAGGGACTGCCATCCGACCAAAGGATACCTTCGCTCAGCGTCCAGGTGATGGACGTCAAGTCTTCGGAGACACCACCATTGCCGACCGTGGGAATCTCGTCGACCAGCCAGGGCACCATGACGCCGTCGGGATCGTAGCGAGCAAGCGGTTCCAGTACCAGTGCCGCCGCTTCGAATTCCTTGGTGCCGTTGCCCAAATACGGGTTCATATGAGATGCCGCCTGCCAAAACAGGATGTTCACGGTATCTCCACTTTGTGCTATGGAGAGGCCGCCAAACGACGACAGCACCATAACCACGACCAATAAGAGAGAAAGTTTCGTTTTCATATTGTCCTCACTGATAGAGTTAACGCAATACGATACACAGCCCACCGATTATACCGCTAAATTGTCTATTCTTGCAAATCTCAATGATGAGGTGTTGAATGGTTGAGGATTCGGTACCGAGGCGCGGGGGGATGCCGCGTCTATATCCGGCGGTCCCATGCCCCACCGGGAGCCCAGCTCGCCCCCTTATCCAAGCGCCGGCGGCAATCTACCCCTTCGAACCGGAGATGACCACCCCTTGCATAAAGATCCGCTGGCTAACGAAGAAAAGTAAAATTGGCGGCAGAACCATCACCACCGAGGCGGCCATAATCAAATGCGTATTGACGGCGTACAAGCCATTGAATTGCTGCAGGCCAACCGCCATCGTCCAGTTGTGCCGGCTATGCAGGAAAATAAGTGGCTCGTAAAAGTCGTTCCAGGCATATAGGAAATGGAAGATAGCTACTGTTACTATCGCTGCTTTCGATTGCGGCAAGATGACGTATACCAAGCGCTGCAGCGAATTTGCGCCATCGATTTGCGCGGCTTCGTCCTGTTCCAGCGAGATCGTCATAAAGAATTGGCGCAGCAAAAAAACGTCAAATGCATTGGCAAAGAACAACGGAACGATCAATGGCAATAAGGTGTCAATCCACCCGATCTTTTGAAAGATGACATAGAGCGGGATCAGCCGGACCTGACGCGGCAGCATGAGCGTCGACAGCAACACCAGAAAAAGCACATTCAGCGCCGGCGCCCGAAATCGCGAGAAGCCATAGGCGACCAGCGAAGACGAGAATAGCATGCCCGCCATACCAACAAAGGTGACGATCAAGGTGTTTGCCAGGTAGCGATCAAAGGGCACGATAGTCAGCGCCTCTTCGAAATTCCCGAACTGAACATCAAGCACCTGCACCGGAGTTTGGGTTCTGCGCGGCAACTCGAAGACCGCTTCCGGATTTGCAGGATCGACGAATAAGCCCTTGCCGCCTGGGGCGTTCTTGATCAGCGCCAACTCCATTGCTTGCCCGTCCAGTTCCACCTCGTACAGTGGTTCCCGTTTTCCATTGACCTCGACATGAACATGCGTCATGGGTACGGGGTTGAGCAGGTTTTTCCGCACCTGCGCCTTGCTTTTTAGCGCGGTTCCCAGCATATAAACCAGCGGCAGCAGAATGATGACGGCGCCTGCGCCAAGAATCAGCGTGGCGCCGGCTTTGACCAGCGATTCCTGTCCGCGTAAACCCAGCGCCCACCGTCTTTGCACTTGAATAATCAGGACCTCCCGCTCAGTTCGCCTTCGTAATGCACCCACATCGGGGACGACTTAAATACCAGTATCGTCAATACAAGTATGATGACGAATAGCACCCATGCCAGCGCAGAGGCGTATCCCATCTCGAAATACTTGAATCCGCTTTGGTACAGATAAATGTTGTAAAAAAGGGTCGACCGTACCGGCCCCCCTACTTCATCGCCAATCGCCGCCGAAGCGATATATGCCTGCGTAAAGTATTGGAATGTCGCTATCAAGCCGATGATGAGATTGTAAAAGATGACCGGGGACATCATCGGGATCGTGATATTGACAAACCGCCGAATCATATTGGCGCCATCGACTTTTGCCGCGTCATACAGTTCTGTCGGCACACTTTGTAAACCCGTCAGGTAAATGATCATCGTTTGCCCGACACCCCACAGGCTCATGATCACCAGCGAGATCAACGCCCAATCCGGATCATGCAGCCAACCCGGTCCCTTGATGCCGACGAGCTTTAAGGCGTTATTGATCACGCCGATCTGTGGATTGAAAATCACAACCCATAGCAGGACAACCGCCACGCCCGTTAGCACCGATGGCAGAAAATATAATGTGCGCCAGAGTTTAACGAAGGGGATATCTTGATTGAGCAAAACAGCGAGAAACAAGCCAAATGCCAAGCTCGCCGGCAAGGCCATCACGGCAAACGACAAGGTGACTTTCAGCGACTGCCAAAAGCTCGCATCGTGAAGCAATTCGCCGTAGTTTTTCAGCCCGATCCAGGTCGGCGCATCTATGATGTTGTAGTCGGTAAATGAGAAGTAGAGCGATGCCACCATTGGAATCAGCGTAAACAGGAAGAAGCCAACGATCCAGGGCGAAACATACATGTATGCCGCCGCGCTTTCGCGCTTTTGCAAGCTCCAGCTACCGACACCCAATAGTCGATGTATCAAGCTCGCTTCTCCAAGGCTGCGCGGCTACAGCCATAGGGTGTTACGCGCTCTCGCAAGTTAAAGATCATGACGCCCTCACCTGCAATGTGGGTCATCAGACAAGACAAAACAGGGTAAGAGATTCCACGAACCTCCTACCCTGTTGGAGCTAAGCTGAAGGAGCTTGCTAACGATTACTGACTAGCCCAATATTCGTCCAGCAGCGCCTGAATGGTGGCGTTGGCTTCGTCAAGCACAGCTTGCGCATCGGTATTATCCCCGGTGATCACCCTGCTTTCAGCCAGTGCCATCGCGTCTTCCATCCGTCCCCACTGCGGCGTCCAGGATTCGTGATTGGGGTCATCCAGGAAATTGATGGCCTCGAAGATGACATCATAGTTGATATCGGGGAAATTCGCTTCCAGCGCCGCCCGGAAGTCGTCCGCCACCGAAATACGCGCCGGGATGCAACCATAGATCAGGCAGACGTCAACGATCTGCTCCGGCGACGTGATCCACTTCATCACTTCCCAGGCCGCTTCCTTATTCTCGGAAGTTTCCGGAATCGTGAAGTTATCGGCATGCATCGTCGCTACCCGCGTGCCAACCGGGCTCAAGGGAACCGGAGCGATCTCGACATCAAAGTCGATGCCATCGAAACCTAACTCGGTGAGATACCAGGTGTGGCTGTGGAACATACCGATCAAGCCACCATCGAGCGGCGTGCCAATGCCCGCTGATTCATAAGCAGCGATGCCATCTATACCGGGAATGAAGTGATCGACGTGGATGCCGTCGCTGTACCATTGCAAGCCACGGACCCAATGTTCGTTGTTGGCGATAGCCACGGTGTAATCTTCATTGGTTGGGCTGCCAACTCGGTCGGAACCCCAGGGCGCAATCTTTTCGCGGGCGCTTGTCCACGAGTCATCGTAGCCCCACTGGACGATATTATCGGCGTCGAAATCGGGCGAGATCGCGTTGTTGCCATCGCCATCCAATGTGAGCAGCATGGCCCGCTCGCGCAGTGCATCGTAGGTCCAGCTTGTATCTATGTAGTCGGCCGGTGGATATTCAACGCCCTCAGCATCAAAGATGTCGACATTGTAGAAGATGAATGACGGGAAAAGACCCAGCGGCAAACCCGTGTTCACGTGCGCATAGGCGTTGAGCCCCAGTGAAGCGGGATAGAAGTCGCTGGTGTCAAACATATCCGCCTCGATAAAAGGCGTGATGTCCGTCCAGTTGTCGAGGAAGAGCGCGATTGTGCTAATACCATTGGGACCCACCAGATCAGGCGCATTGCCACCCGCGATCATGGTTGTCAATTGATCTTCCGATGTATCATGCGGCACGATGAAGAACTCAATCTGGAGATCGTCATGGCTGGAATTGAAGCGCTCTTGAAGCGCCATTTGCGGTTCAAACTGTTCCGGCGACGTCCCGGTACCTAATCCGACAAAGATGGTCACAGTGACCGGCTCCTGGGCAACTGCCGGGGAAACCAGCAGGACCAGCAAGACAAGAGCAGACAGCAATACGGGCAGTTTTCGCTTGGAAATAGACATCATTCAGAATCCTCGTAAATACATAGGGAAACAGATAAGCCGTGCATAGATAATCTACTGAATCGTAACCATTCTGTCAAACTTTGAGGGACTTGGGGGAGCGGCATAAATAAAAAAAAGAAAGAGGCGTGCCGAAGCACACCCCTTTGACTTGCTCAAATATCGAGCCGGTTTACATATCGGAGCGATACCAATCTTGGATATTCCACATTTCCGAATCCCAGCCGTTCATATCGACGCCGCCCAGCGAATTGCTGTGGGCGGAGACGCTGCCACGGAAGACCAGCGGAATGAGAGCGCCATTCTCGATCAGAATGTCGTTCATCGCCTTGATCAGCTCGGCGCGCGCTTCAATGCCGCCGGTCTTGGTCAATTGGTCGAAGAGCTCGTCGTACGCGGGATCACAGTGGCGCGGCACATTACGACCCAGCCAACCGTTTTCGGGCGTAGGCGCTCTGCCGCAGACCCAGCGAACCACGAAGGATTCAGCATCGGGACCAGCAGTACCGCTGGTGAACATCTCGATGTCGGTATAGAACTTCTGGTAGGTATCCGGGCTTGCCGGGTCGCCGCCGAAGAAGACTGCTGCGTCGATATTGCGCAATTCGGTATCGACACCGATTTCCGACCACCATTGCTTGATCAGCGCTTGCGTGTTTTGGCGGACCGCGTTGGTCGATGTCTGATACTGTACGCTCAAGGGAACGCCGTTGGATTCACGGATGCCATCGCCATCGGTGTCCATGATGCCAGCTTCGTCAAGAATGGCGTTAGCGCCGGCGATATCCTGCTGGCAGCCGAGATAGGTTTCGGAAACATTGACCGGAGGGCCATTGACAACGTTGCAAGCCGGTTGACCACCAGCGCCGTAGAGCTGCGACGCAATGATGCCGCGGTCAATGGCGAGGGACAAGGCATCGGCAACCGCCGGAATCATCAGGAAGGGATGGGCATTAGAACCGTCTTCCATGTAGACCGAGCGATTCGGGTTATTGGGGCTGACGTCGGTCTGGTTGAGCATCAGACGTTCGACCGACGAGGCAAAGGCGACGACTACCGTGCCGTTACCGGCAGCTTCCATACCAGACAAGACTGCCGGCGAAATCTGCAAGTTCCAGGCATAATCGGACTCACCCGTTTCCAGTACAGCGCGAGCGGCTGATTCGGCATCGCCTCCACCTTTGAAGACAACACGGTCAAAGTGCGGCTTGCCTTCTTCACGGTAGTTCGGGTTGGCGACATAGGTGACGACATCATTGGGGCGGAATTCATCCACCATGTAGGGGCCAGTTCCGACAGGACCGAAGTTCTGGTCGGTGCAAGCGGACATATTAGCGCCCAGGCAATCAGCAAATTGGGCTGAATTCAGCACAACGGCAGATTGCGAGACAAAGGGGTTGTAAGGATAGGGCTTCGGAACGCCGAAGGTGATCCTCAGTTGGTTGCCGCCGATGTCTTCCATGCTGGTAACATCTTCGTAGAATTGCGCCGCCGAGCAGCCGCCCTCGGGGTGGGTGCAATATTCCCAGGTGAAAATGAGATCGGCGACCGTCAGCGGGCTACCGTCCGACCAGACAACATCATCCCTGAGCTTCCAGGTAATGGTGGTCAGGTCTTCGGAAACGCCGCCGTTTTCAAGCGTCGGAATGAACTCAGCCAAATCCGGCACCAAGGTGCCGTCCGGCGCGATCACAGCCAAGGGTTCGAGGATGAGCGCGGAGGCATCAATGTCTTTGGTCCCGCCTGATAGATACGGATTCAGAATCGAAACCGCCTGCCAGTACAAGATCGTAACTTCGCTCATGTCTTGTGCCACGCCTACACCACCAAATAGGGTACTGAGGATAAACATGGCCAGGACGACCATAAGTTTGAAACGCATTTTTCTCCCTTTCTTTCAATGAACTTTGCCAGAGCAGTAGAATTAGCGCGAGCATTATACACGACAAGGGTCAGGAAATACAAATCTAATCTTCGTTCGATTATTAGGCCAAACGCTATTGACGCGACTTAGGCTCAACAATATCGGTACCAAAGTAATGACGAGGTGGGCAGGCGCGCACCGAACCCGCTACAGCTTTACCTGGGGCGGCCGCCGCAGCAAATTGATCAATATGGCCAGGATCACCTTGATCATATAATAGATCGATCGCAGCGGCGTGATCGACGAATTGCCGTGCCGCCGCGGGATCATCTTGACCGGGATCTCCATCTGGCGTAGACCTCCACGATGCGCGATGACAATCGCTTCCGGCTCCGGATAGTCATGCGGGTACGCCTGGGCAAAGAGTTGAATCGCTCGGCGGTTGAAGACGGCGCAGCCCGAAGTCGGGTCGGTAACGCGCTGTCGTGTGATGATAGAAAGCAGGCGCGCCAGGATGCCGCTGCCGAGCCGCCGCAACAAAGGCGTGCCATAGTCGCCCGCGTCCGCCAGAAAACGTGAACCGATGACCAGGTCGACGTTTTCGGCATGCAACTTGGCGATCAAATCGAGGTTGGCTTCCGGCGCGTGCTGGCCGTCCCCGTCATTTCGTATCACGAGGTCATAGTCGCGCGCTGCCGCAAACTGAAAACCGGCCTGGACCGCCGCGCCGATACCAACATTGTAGGGCATCTTGACAACCATCGCGTCCGCGCCTCGCGCTTCGTTTGCGGTGCTGTCAAAAGAACCATCGTCAATCACCAAGACGTCTGCCCCTGGGAGTAGGCCGCGAATGCCGTTGACAACACGAGCGATGTTGCGGCCCTCGTTTAACGCAGGCAATATGACCAGAATGCGATCGGAATTCATCGGACAAATCTCCTAGGCGCAGATGGTAAATGAGAATCTTCGCCTTTCACAGGTTGCGAACACTTTCGGGCTTGTCTTCGACCGGCTCGATGCCCCTCCCATTAGACAATACACGCCTGAACACAGAATCCACCACGGGCAAAACCTTGTTTTGACTCGCATGCGCGATCAGATGTGACTGGCAAGAATGCCTGGCCAGACTGACGGATCCGCTTGCGACCGAGCCTCTCTCGCAGTAATATCTTAGTATGATACTTGCCTTGAATTTCAAACACGCAAGCGCGAACCATTCGCTTTTAAGGACCAACCATGAGCGACAAAGTATCACTTAGCGCAGGGTTGCACAACTTTAACGAGTGTCTAGCCTTGGCGTGCGAATGTGGGCTGGGTATTGAACTCATGGCGTTTTCTGTCCCCGCTGTCCTAGATGGCGATTGGCGCGGTCTCGCAAAAGGTTATCGAAAAGAACTGGCGAATCTTCCAGGTCCGCTGACTATGCACGGACCGTTCATGGACCTCGTTTCTGGCAGTCCCGACGAGCGGGTCAACGATCTCACATATGGGCGCTACGAGCACGTCATACGCATTGCGTCCGAGCTGGGCGTACAGCAGGTCGTCTTACATGCCAACTACATTGGTTTGCTGCACAACGACTTTTATCGGCAAGGCTGGCACCAGCGCAACGTCGATTTTTGGGGTCCCCTGGGCAACTATGCCCAGGCATACGGCGTAGTCGTCGCTATCGAAAACATGTGGGAATTCGACCCCACTATTATCGGCAATCTGCTGAGCGATTTGGATCATTCTCATATCAAGTCGTGCATTGATATCGGTCACGCGAATCTGTTTTCCGATCCGGGTGTCAACTTTGACGACTGGCTGGATTCATTGGAACCCTGGGTCATCGAGTTGCACATGAACAACAACAACGGTGTTATGGACGAGCACTACGGATTCGACTGGGACCAGGGCGTGCTCAATTATGAGCGCCTATTGCCCAAGCTCCGCCAATTACACGACAAACCGCTGATGGTGCTGGAAATGGACCACATTGAAGACATGCGTGGTAGCCTTCATTACTTCAAGCTGTGTGATCCCACTATCGACTAGTCTCAAGGCAATCATGAACGTGGGCGCGAGCGATCTTCGTATAAGGTCGCCTGTCGTGACCTGTTAACCGTCTCCGGTCGGTTCGAGAGTCGCAACCTGGAAGGACTGTCTGCAAAGCGGGATCACGGTCTCCAGGGCATCAATCAACTCGCTGAAGTCTTGATCGCGCGCTTTCTGCAGCCCTTGATCATAATAGAACATGGCGCGCGTACAGTTGTTGAGATTGCGTTGAGCCTCGCCAGCCCAATAGAAATGGCGCGGGTTTTCACTGCCCAGGTCAATCGCCCTTACGAGCGTTTCCGCCGCTTCCTGAAGGAATTCCAATTCCAACTGCGCCCGCCCCAATTCATAGTGGCAGTTGATGTGGCTGCTGTCATAATCGACACAGTCTTGCAGGTGACGGAGCGCCTGTGACGGGTTGCCCAGGTTGTTACGGTAAATCGTGCCCGCCAGATACAACGCCTGCGTATTGCGAGGATTGGCTTCGGTGACATCTTGCAAGACCTCCAGCGCCGCATCCAGATTACCAAGCACAGTCTCTGTACGCGCAAGGTCAATTGCCACGAGGTTCATGTTCTCGGCGATGCCATACGCCGTCGCAAAGTCTTCCGCCGCTCCCTGATAGTCGAATCGACCTTCCGACTTGATCAACCCGCGCGCGCGCCAGGCTTCCGCGCTGTTGGCATCTTCTTCCAGGATTTCCTCAATCAAGTCTTCGGCGCGGCTGACCTGCCCCAGTTCAAAATAGGCTTCCGCCAGATAAGCGCCGGCGCGACTGTTTTCCAGATCCAGCTCCAAGGCGTGCAAAGCGCTGGAAACCGCTTCGCCGTCCCTTCCTGCCCAATCGAGCGCCCAGGCGCGGATTGCCCAGGCTTCGGCGGAAAATGGATCGGCGTTGACCGCGCGCTCAGCAAACATCAGCGCGTCAGCCGGTTGCGCAGAGTTGATCAGAGCGACAGCGATTCGCCGGAATACTTCTACCGAATTGGGTAAGGAGTCGGCGATTTCAGAATAGATGTCCAGCGCTTCGTTTAGTGCGCCCCTCATCCAGTAGTTATTGGCTTCTATCACCTTATTGCGCGGATCCACAGTTGGCGTTGGATCCGGCACTGCCATCGTCGCAGCACGATCTTCCATTTCGCCGATGGTATCCATCAGCGCGTCCTGTACGATCGGCGCCAAGGTCTGCCGATTCAAATAGATGACAATGCCGGCGCCGATCAAAACCAGCATCACCAGATAAAAGAGCAGCCGTCGACAGCTAACCAGCTTACGCCGCTGCACACCTTGGTATTTCTTGGGGGTACGAATCTGCATGGGAATCCGGATTCGATCAGCTTGCGTTCCGCTCTCTCACGAGAACTCGGGGCACCCGCTTCTCGTCTACCCGCATTCTACACCATGACCGTATCACAAAATGAACTGAGGTCATCCAGCAGGAAGTCCGGCTCATGAGTGATCAACTGCGCACGATTCGTGTAACCAGTACATACAGCAACCGCCACCGCATCAATCGCGCGCGCGGCTTCAATGTCGGCAACGGTATCGCCGATCACAATCACATCGTTTCCGGTAAACGCACGCGCCGTGTAGGATTGCGCTCGCTGCACCGCCAGCCGTGTCAGCTTGTCGCGTTCGGCGGCTTCGTTGCCAAAGGCACCCACCACAAACCAGTCGCGCTTGAATCCCGCCATTTCCAGCTTGATCGCGGCAGTCATTGAGGTATTGCCGGTAACCAAACCCACAATGGTATCGTCACGGTCACGCAGGCTTTTGACTAGTTTCATGGCGTGCGGAAGGGGATCCGCGCGATAGCTGTTTCTTATCTCGAGCATGTGACGCGCCATCACCTGCTCGTAGGTCGCCATCTCGCGGCCGATATCGTCCGTCGTTTTGCCATAAGGCGCCAGCAGATCCGCCAGGATCTGCCAATCGGTCTTGCCGCCAAAGACGTGTTTGTCGAGATCGCCGACTTCGCCAAAAGTCTCCAGCATGGCGCGGCGTTTCGCCTCGCGCCCGATGCCGCGGCTGATCAGCAAGGTGCCGTCAATATCAAAAAGGACCAGTCGATTCAAGTGCAAGTCCCCTCTATCAGGCCTAGAAGAGCAAAGCATCTCCTGACCTTCCATCACCGAAACGTCTCTCGTTTTGCCATCGTCCGCTTACTAGCACATATCGTCTCGCGGATTCCACATAGGTTAGCCATATGAAGATGATTGAACATCCTACTTTGTATCAGACCACGAAGGTAGAGCAATTCCCGTTATTCTGTATTGTCCGCAGATGTCTCGTCGCTCCCATGGAAACATCCAGCCGATGAAAAGCAATAACCGGTAAATGGGCTTCACTTTGACAAAATTGTGCGACATTTTGCGGATATTGTTCACATATTGAGGACAAATCCTCGATAACTCCACAAACTAACGAAAGGACGAGGTTAAGCAATGGCGTACAAGAAACCATGGCTCACCAGCATCATTGTGATGTCGATATTCGCGCTGTTCGGTGTTCTCGGTATCATGGTCTTGGCTCAAAGCCAGGATGCGGAAAATAGCGACGAAGGGCGAGGCGAAAGCCACGAAGGCGGCAGTGAAGGGCGCGACGTTCGTGGCAGCGCAGACGGGGAAGAAGCTGGCGGGGCGTATGCTCTTGACGAGACTTATGACGAAGTGCGTGGAGGCGCGCGACTCATTCTGACATATGACACGACAAACAATACCTTCTCCGGGACGGTGGAAAACACCACCGACGACGTCTTGCAAAGCGTTCGGGTAGAGGTTCACCTGTCAAATGGTGTCGAACTGGGACCCACAACCCCGATTGATTTGGCGCCTGGAGAACAGGCCGATGTCATGATGGATGCGACGAACATGGTCTTTGACAGTTGGTCAACCCATGTCGAAGTCGGACTTGGCGAACACAGTAGTCGTTCCGAGGTCTGCCCGGTTAACGAAGGGAGTGGCGAACACGCAGCAGAAAGCGACGACACGGAGAGCGATAGCCGCGACGCGGAGCATGATAGCCAAGGCACGGAGCATGAAAGCGACGACGCGGAGCGTGAAACCGACGACGCGGAGCATGATAGCCGCGAATCTGACCGCGCTGACAATAATGAAACTGTGGCAGGCAGGTGCGAAGAGAGTGGTGAAAGCAGCGTCTCGGAGCTGAATGAAGCTGCAATGTCAAGCCCAATCACTGCACTTGACCAGAGATGGGATGGTATACTCAGGGGCTTGGCGATTTCCATGCAATATGAAGAGACAACCAGATCAATCTACGGGACTGTGGAGAACATTTCCACGCAGAAACTGTGTTACGTGCAAGCCGAGCCGCACCTGAAGCTAGACAGACAAACAGTTGCTGAACTTGGTCCTGAAAAACTGGGAGACCTAGACCCTGGACAACGAGTCTATTCAAGCCTTTCTGTTGACGACGAGCCGGACCTAACCGAGATTGTCTTCAATGGCTATGTTATCCATATGGAAGTGTTTGATTGCGATGGCCCCGGTCCCATAGCCCACACCGGGGGAGAGGGTGCTGAAGGCGGAAGCGTAAGTGGCGAAAGAGGTGACGAGGACGGTCATCGTGAAGGTCGTGGTGAACATGAAGGTAGACAAGAGAATGAAGACTAGACCTGATCAATACGCAATTCGGCGGCGCTTTCGACCCGGAAGTAGTCAGTAAGCAAGGACGATGCCTGGACGCGGTGTCGACTATAGACATCGCGTCTGAGCGAAAGCATTTGAGGATGAAGTATGTCTCGGACTGTCTTGATTGTTGAAGATGACAGACGAATCGCCAAATGGTTAAAGACCTATTTTGAACAAGCGGGCTTCGACACTGAAATCGCAACCGACGGTGAGGCAGCGCTTGCGACAGCCCACGCCCTCCTACCCGACCTGGTTGTGCTGGATCTGATGCTGCCGCGCCTGGATGGCATCGCGGTCTGTAGGCGACTGCGCCGTGAATCGGACGTTCCTATTATCATGCTGACAGCCAAAGAGGCGCATTCCGAGCGCATCAAGGGCCTGGAAAGCGGCGCGGATGATTATATCGTCAAACCCTTTGATCCTGGAGAAGTCGTCGCCCGCGCCAACGCCGTGTTGCGCCGCGTACGTAGCCAGGTTCAGCAGGAACTGACTTGTGACGATATCATCCTCAATCTCGCGACCCGGCAAGTGACGGTTGCGGCGCGTCCCATCGCCTTAAGTCAATCCCAATTTGCCTTGCTGGCTACTTTTATGCGTCATCCCAATCAGGTCCTCAGCAGAGACCAACTCATCTCGCTCGCGTTTGACGGCGATTTTGACAGCTTTGACCGTGCGATTGATAGTCATATTCTTCGCTTGCGGAAGCAACTGAAGGTAGCTGACCATCAACCGATACAGACGGTTTACGGCGCGGGCTACAGGTTCGTCGTGAAGGACAACTAATGTCAATACGATGGCGCATTCTGGGGATTCTGGTCCTGGCCATTGCCCTGACGGCCTCGTTGAGTTTATTAGTGGGCTACTACTTCACCCAGCGACAATTCGATGCCTTCGTCAGCGAACTCGGTCGCCGCGAGGCGCAAGATTTGGCTGGACGATTGAGCGAGGCATACACTGACGCAGCCGGCTGGGAGACAGCGGATATTGCTTTGGCCGAGGCGGGCTACGTCTATGATAGAGAAGCTGAAAATCACGAGCGAGACGAAGGCAAAGATGACGAAAATGAATCCGAGTTGTTCCACGTAGACCGCATCCGTGTCGTCATTGTTGATGCGACGGGCATGATCGTCCGGGACAACTTTCTTGAACTTGAGACCGGAGAAACTGCCCCGGATCTAAAGGGACAACAGATAGAAGTGCTGGACCTAAACACCGGCCGAATTGTAGGTTTCGTCTTTGTGGATGTTTATCAGAATTTTCTGGCGACGGAATCGCTTGGTTTTCTGCGCGAATTGTTCGTCAGTTCGGCTCTTGCTGTCTTGTTCATCTTCGTGATAGCTGTGCTACTGTCGGCTTCGCTTTCCAAGCGGATTACCGCGCCGATCACAGCTTTGACACGCGCGACCCAAACCATAGCGAATCTTAATGAAGTGAATCTGCTTCCGATCGTTTCTTCCGACGAGTTGGGGCAGATGAGCATGGCTTTCAACAAGATGGTAAACGCGCTGCAAAGACAGCGTGACTTGCGCAGGCGCTTGATAAATGATGTCTCCCACGAACTTAACACGCCTTTGACCGTTATCCAGTTGGAAGCGAAGGGGTTGCTGGACAACCTGCAAACGCCGACGGGGGCGGCGCGTCATATCATTCAAGAAGTTTCTATGCTGCGCAACCTGGTGACTGACCTAAGCACCCTGGCAGAGACCGAACCAGGCGAGTTGCAGCTGCAGCTTGAACCCCGCCCGATTGGCAACCTGTTGATCAGCGAAGTTGCGCGCTGGCAGCCACAAGCGCAGGCGCGCAATATCATCCTTTTGCTACACCCTCTGCCGCCCTTGCCAAACCTGCAACTCGACCAGACGCGTTTGCGCCAGGCATTGGGGAATATCATAGACAATGCGCTGCAACACATGGAGCAAGGACAGGTTGTTGTGTCTGCAACAGTGGAAAGTGAAGAATACCTGCAGATATCGGTCAGCGATGATGGCGCGGGCATTGCCGCCGGCGATGTTCCGCATGTCTTTCATCGCTACTATCGCGCAGAGCAAACTCGCAGCAGTGGCACTGGCCTTGGCCTTGATATTGCCCGCGCCATCATAGAGGCGCATGGTGGCGCCATTGCGCTGCGCAGCGATGGTATTGGGCGCGGGACAACTGTAGAGTTCAGGTTGCCGATATCTTCTGACAATTCGCCGTAGCGCTCTGGAGTGGCGCGGCTGATCAGCAGCGCAACGTCAAGAAAGAAGAAAACCAGTCGATTCAAGCCAGAATCCCTCCCCCAAACAATTACGAGCCGTCCTATTCCAACCCCTCCATCACCACGACAGATGCCTCGGCCGCGCCTGCGCGTACTTTGATCGCAGCCTTATACTCGACGGAGTTGTACATGCGCTTGGCCGTCTCAACATCAGCGAACTTGAGCAGCACGATCCTCTCGTCGATTTCTGGTCCCTCAAGCACGTGCTTTTCGCCCCCGCGGATGACGAACTCGCCACCGTATTTCTCCAGGATGGCGGGCGTCAGCTTCATGTACTGCGCGTATTGATCCATATCCGTGACATTGACGCGCACGATCAAATAGGCGGGCATTTGAATGTCCTTTCGCGGTTTCGGGCGGTTCAATCGGGCAATCATACTGACAAATAAAACAGGGATACAGGGCTGTTGTATGGACCTTGTCACGGACTGTCTGTTAGCTGGGATGCGCAGAATTGATGCCGTATAAAATACTTTTTTACAACCGAGGACGCTAAGGTCGCCGAGACTATCGCTCGAATGTCCGGGCGCAATGCCCGCTGTAGACCGCCACCGACAGCGCCGCTATAATCTTGATCCAAGGGGAGTGGATGTGTCCCGGTGGATGCCCCAGTCTTCAACACTGGTGATCGGTTGCGCAGAGCAGGCGATGGTGGGTTCGACTCCCATGCACTCCCGTTGCATAAACGAGACCGAGCGCAAGCGACTAGTCCCCACCCCGCCAACGCGCGAACAAGCGCCAGAAAAAATGCTGGACGCGCAGGACAATCAGATAGCCCTGCATCTCACTGTGATTATCGAATTCCCTTCCCGCGCCGCTCTTCAAGTAGGTGCTGATATCGTCGACCGCCAAGTCATATTTGAATTGCTTTGCCCGGACGCGACCACGCGCCTCGTATGCTTGTCCCAGTTTCGGGTTTAGCTGCAGGGCTTGCGTGAGGTCCGCTTCGGCATCGGCAAATCGGCGCCGCGATTCAAATGCCAGCGCGCGGTTGAAACAAGCTTCGTCGTAATTCGGCTCGATGTGGATCGCCATCGTATAATCGTTAATGGCGCGTTCAAGATGTCCCTGAAACCGGTAGACATTGCCGCGCTCGTTATAGGCCGTCGCCAGGTAGGGTTGCAGTTGCAGCGCCTCATTGATGCTGTCTTCCGCGCCTTGCCACTCGCCCAAAAAAGCTAGCGCCTCGCCACGAGAAACGTAGATTTCGGCAAGGTCACCCAAGCCCAGCTTGAGCGCATTGTCGAACAGGGTGACCGCGCCCGCGTAATCTGCCTCGTCCACCAACCGCAGTCCATGCGCATAATAGCTGTCTTCGTATTTGTTCACTCGCCTGAACCTCGATCGCCGCGCTATTGTCCGTCGTTACCACTTTAGCGCAATTCGCTTATGCGGCAAAGACACACGTGACAATCCATAAGCGTGTTGCCCAACTCGACTTTTGATCAAGACCTGCTGCATCAAATATTACTAAATCTAACTAACTGTTTATTTTAATCAAATTGTAAACAAATCCAGACTTGAATCAACCTAACCTAAGGTGATACCATTCGCGAGTTTTAGCGATGTTTATTTCTTAGTAATATGCTAGCGGTCTTTTGCGAGATTTCATGGCGCTATGCCAATGTTAGCAATGGCGCACTGCATTCACGCCCGCATGCCTCTGCCATCGCAAGCGAGGTTTACCGTCATATGCTCAAGGGCACCGTCGATCATACCATCAAAGAGCGCCTCATCGTAGCTATTCGTAATTATATTAGCCCCGATTCCTTGTTTCCGAGCGCGGCGACGAGCATTATTGTTTGGCTGATGGCGCTGCTGATCGGCGCCTCCTTTTCCGCACTCATATTTCAGGGACGGCTGGCGGGCTACTTTGCTAGCGGCATGGGCATGTTCCTGGTCAGCGCGATCGTTTTGCATCTGCTTACGGCGCTCTTCAGCTCCGATGCGGCGGTAATCCCCTCGCCACAGGATACATCCGCTGTCATCCTGGGCGCAATGGTAGCCAACCTGGTTGCGCTGGCGCCCGTCGATATGAGCGACGATATCCTTTTCGTGACGGTTGTGGCGACCATGGCGCTCTCATCGATATTGACTGGCATAGCATTCCTTTTCTTTGGTTCATTGCGGATAGCCAACCTGATCCGATACATCCCCTATCCAGTCATTGGCGGGTTTCTGGCTGGCACAGGCTGGTTGCTATTTCGCGGGTCATTTACTGTTATCCTGAATCTGGAGGTCGGCGCAGACACCTTGATGCAGGTTTTCGGCAGCAAGATGCTGGCAAGCTGGCTGCCAGCATTGGTCATGACGATCGCCCTGCTGGTTATATTGCGTCGCAGCAAGAATAAGCTGGTATTGCCCTTCGTGATTATATGCGCACTGCTGCTGATTGGCGGCGGGCAACAGCTCTACAGCGCAATCGGCGACAGTCTTTTCCCGCAGGACGGGGGATTGACACTTGTTGCCGAAAGTATCAAGTTAGCGCCTCTCAATATGGAATCGCTAAAGCAGGTCGATATCGCCCTGGTGCTTACACAAGCGGGTAGCATCGCCGTGCTGATCATATTCAGCACCGTTAATCTGCTGCTGAATGTCGGCGGTCAAGAACTGATGTTCAACCGCGAGCTGGATTTCAACCGAGAATTGACTGTCGCCGGTGCAGGAAACCTGCTCGGGGGTCTTGTGGGCGGCGGAATAGTCGGTTTCCCGACTTTGGCCGCATCAGCCTTGCTGAATCGCATCGGTGGCAACGGACGTATCGTCAACCTGGCGATCGGTTCACTGCTGACGCTCACCCTGGCATTTGGCATTCCTATCTTCGTTTTGTTCCCGCGCGTCATCCTGGGCGGCGTGCTGATGTTTTTGGGAATCAGTTTCCTGGTTGATTGGCTCTATGACGCATGGTTCAAGATGCCAAAGCAAGATTATCTCATCATCGTGCTTATCCTGCTGGTCATAGCCGCCTTCGGCTTGTTATGGGGCATCGCTGTCGGGATCCTGGTCTCGATGATACTCTTTGTGCTGGAATACAGTCAGATCCGCGTTATTCGGCAAGAGTTTAGTGGCAAGGGATACCGCAGCAACATTGACCGATCGCATGCCGAAAACCAGTTGCTGCGTAAGTTGGGGCATCGCATACGTGTCTACCGCTTGCAAGGATACATCTTTTTCGGAACCGGCTATCAATTTTATCAGCATATCCGTTCGAACATCCTGCGGAATGATCCCGGGGAACTGCTTTACATTATTCTCGATTTCCGTCTGGTGAATGGCATGGATATATCAACCGTGGTCGACTTCACCAAATTGCGTCTAGTGGCCGACGCCCACGGCATTCACGTCTTGCTTGCCGGCGTCGGCCCACAGATTCGCACGCTCTTGCTCAATAGCGGATTCATGCCCGAAGACGCCCGTCTCCCGATTAATTTCAGCGACCTGGACCACGCCTTGGAATGGTGCGAGGAACGCTTACTCGAGCTGGAAGACCTTGACAATGTATTGCACGTTCCCGTTGCCAAACAGTTAGACAGCCACAGCATGGTTCACCAGCTCGATATCGCGAAGTTGTCGAAATACTTGACGCGGATCGAAGCCCGTGCAGGTGACCGAGTAGCTTTTCAGGGCGGGGTTTCCGATTCGCTATTTGTGATCGAATCGGGCAAGGTGGACATCGTCCTTACCAGCGAGCACGGTGAAGAGGTGCGCTTGCGCAGCATGAAGGCCGGCACCATCGTTGGCGAAATCGGCTTTTACCTCGACCGACCGCGATCGGCCACAATCATCGTCACCGAAACTGGTGTTGTTCAACAACTCACCCGCGCTGCGCTTCATCAAATGGAAATAGAAGACCCGCTTGCCGCTGTCGCATTCCACTCCTTTGTCTCTTACGTTTTGTCCGGCCGCTTGACAACCACCAACCACATGGTCGAAGCCCTAATGGATTAGTCGACCAGTTGCTCGCCACTCGCCGCCATTTGGTATATTGAATTTACAGCTTTCCCGTCCTTCTGCGCCGAAGAGAGGCAATTCGCCTTCGGTAATTGGAGTTCGTCTTGGCGCGCCAACGTCCTTTGCTTGCACATTGGCGCGATTCTCTCACGCAGCAATAACGAACAAGGAATCCCTTAAATGTATTGCCCAAGCCCTTTGCAGACCGAAATCTGCTTACTGTGATCATAATCAAATCTACTAATCGTCAATCTTGCCCGAAATGTTGACAAATCGTGCCTTCCTTCAACAAGAGTCTTGGTGATATGATAAATGAATTCTAAAGAGCTCTAATTCTTAACAACTTACTAGCGGTCTTTCGCGAGATTGGTGACCGTCCTGCGGGAGTGTGCAGCGGCAAACCAACAGCACGCCATCGAGATTCTGCCAATGCAAACGAGACCACCGATCAAATGCTCAAAGGCAAGGTCGATTACTTCGCTAAATCGCGATTACTTGTAGCTATTCGTAATAATATCAATCCCGCTTCGCTTTTTCCAAGCTTGGCGATCGGCATTGTTATTTGGGTGATGGCGCTGCTGATGGGTGCCTCCTTTTCCGCACTAATATTTCAGGGACGGCTAGCGGGCTACTTTGCCAGCGGCATAGGCATGTTCCTGGTCGCTGCGGTTTCCCTGCATGTATTGACCGCGTTTCTCGGCTCCGAAACCGCTACCATCCCGACTCCACAAAGCACCGCTGCGGTCATATTGGGCGCGATAAGCGTCAATTTGGTTGCGCTGGCGCCGGCCGATATGACGGACGAGACCCTCTATATAACGTTGATTGCCACCATCGTACTCTCGTCTCTTCTTACAGGACTGTTTTTCCTGGCATTGGGTGGATGGCGCGTCGCCAACTTAGTCCGCTACATCCCCTATCCGGTCATCGGCGGTTTCCTGGCGGGCACCGGCTGGCTGTTGGTGCAGGGATCATTGCAGGTCGTTGTCAATATGCAACTGCGCCTGGATACGGTTTCACGGCTGCTGCAAGGTGAGCAGATCGTGCGCTGGCTGCCCGGGCTCATCATGACGATGGTAATTTTGGTTTTGCTTCGGCGCACCAACAATATTCTAGCTTTTCCAGCAGTGATCATAACAGCCATGGTGCTCGTTTATGGCTTGCTGCACCTCGGCGATGCACTTAATGACCCGCAATGGTTCCTTGCAGATGTCACCGACGATATCAATTGGCAACGGATAGACCTGGCAATGTTGAGCAAGATAGATGTCCAGCTGGTCTTGTCCCAAGCCGCGGGAATTGCGGCACTAATCGTTTTCAGCACCTCTAATGTGCTATTGAATGTCAGCGGGCTGGAATTGGTTTTCAGCCGCGAGCTGGATTTCAATCGCGAGCTGGTTGTTGCCGGAGCAGGCAATATGTTGGGCAGCTTGTTCGGCGGCGGCATCGCCGGCTTCCCCACCTTGTCATATTCGGCGCTTGTGCATCGCACAGGCAGCAACGGGCGCCTGGTCAATCTGACATTGGGAATCTTACTGGCGAGTACACTCCTCTTTGGAACATCGTTTGTGGTGTTGTTTCCGCGCGCCATCCTGGGCGGCGTTTTGATGTACCTGGGCGGCAGCTTCCTGGTGGAGTGGCTCTACGATGCGTATTTCAAAATCCCGAAACTGGATTACCTCGTCGTTGTGTTGATTTTACTGGTGATTGCCGCATTCGGTCTGCTATGGGGCATGGCCGTCGGCATCCTCGTTTCCATCTTGTTGTTTGTGCTCAAATACAGCCAGATCCTGGTGATCCGGCAAGAATTCCCCGGAAATGTTTTTCGCAGCAGCACAGACCGTTCTGTTGCGGAGAATCTCTTACTGCGCGAGCTGGGTGATCGCGTGTTGGTATTCCGGCTACAGGGTTATATATTCTTCGGGACCGGCTTTCAACTGGTTCAAAGAGTTCGCGCTCGCATCCTCCGCAGCGAACCTGGCCATCTGAAGTTCATCATCCTGGATTTCCGCCTGGCGAGCGGGATGGACATATCCACCGTAGTGGAATTCACCAGATTGCGACAGCTGGCGCAGGGCAACCTGAGCAAGGTCACCCGTGTCACCATTGAAGAACAATTGTCCAATCACCCGATGATACGTCGGCAAGATATTGATACGCTGTTCAAGTATCTGGAAACAGTGGAGGCGCCGGTCGGCGAACATATCGCCAATCAAGGTGACGTAGCGGATTCGCTGTACCTGATCGAATCCGGCCGCGTGGATATTCTGCTGAGACTCGAAAACGGTAGAGTAAGGCGTCTGCGCAGCATGACCGCCGGCACAATCGTCGGTGAAGTCGGCTTTTACCTCGACAGACCGCGATCGGCCACAATCATCGTCACCGAAACTGCTGTTGTTCAACAACTCACCCGCGCTGCGCTTCATCAAATGGAAAAAGACGACGCGCCCGCAGCTATCGCCTTTCACTCGCTTGTCTCTTGCGTTTTGTCCGGCCGCTTGACAACCACCAACCACATGGTCGAAGCCCTGATGAATTAGCCGCCCAATTGCGTTCCGCGCGTCGCCGTTCAGCATATTGCATTTACAGCTTTCCTGACCATCTGCTACGATGAAAGACAATTCCTAGCTGGATACCGGAGTACGGCTTGGCGCGGCGCTTACTATTGCCCATATTGATCTTTCAAATGCTGACGCATCTTTTCTGGTTGTCGCCGGCGGTGCATTCCGGGCAATTGGCGATCCCCTGGATGATGAACCGCGGTATGGCGCTATTCGGCGATATCTGGGAACAGCATGCCCCGGGCAGTTCCCTGCTGGGCGCGGCGGCACAAAGCCTGCTACCCATTGATCCTGCGCTGCTGATCAAGCTGCTGAACACCGCACTGGTCATCGCACTGACCCTTCTGATTTATCAATTGGCGCAAAAGCTGAGCGGCAAGCCATCCGCCGGCATTTTTGCGGCATTATTCTGGGCGTGGTGGGAACCGGTTTACGGCAATATCATGCTCTATTTCGAAACCCTTCTGGCGCTCTGCATCCTGCTTGCTGTGACCGTCTACTGGCATTCAGAAGAGCGTCCGACACTCAAGCGTTTGGCATTGATGGGCGCCTTGATGGGCGCGGCGACGCTCTTTAAGCAACATGCCTGGCTGGCTGTCGCTATCGTCGGCGTCTGGCTGTTGTTTACCGAAAACCGCAAGTCACTGCTCGTTTACGCGCTGGCTGCGCTGGCTTTGCCCGCGCTGCAATGGCTGGCGCTGGGGGCGCAAGGCTTGCTTAACAGCTACATATTCTGGAATTGGACCTTCAACCTGCGCGGCTTCATGGATGGTGTACCGCTGGACGGCGATCTCTTTCGTAAACTGCTGCTGGGCAATCTGCTTGTGTTTCCCTTTGCGCTGCTTGCTCTAAAACGTGACCGGCGGCGATTGCTATTGCTGGTGCTGATATGGCTGGCGACCCTGACCGTACTCTATCCGCGCTTCGGTGAAATCCACGGCATGGGTCACCTGCCCTTCGCCGCAGTGATGTCGGGCATGGTGTTGGCATGGGCTCTGCCCCAGGTTAGCGATCCACGCCAATGGCAACTTACGCAAACGATTCTTGCTGGACTGGCTCTGGGCATCGGCATCGGCTGGCTCTGGACCGGCGCGGTATCATACATTCCCACATCTATGGGTCCGGGCGCCACCCTAGCCTATGACGAATTTGACCCGATCGTCGCGCAGCTACTTGCCGAAAGCGTCGCCGACGATACGCTATTTGTCCTGCCCGAGACCGACAGCACTCCCCAGCTACATGCCCGCACGGGCTTGCTGCCGCCCGGCACCTGGATCAAAGGCTGGCGCTGGTACTTCCGTCCCAAGTTTGTCTTGCCTGCTTTAATCGACGAATGGGCAGAGCAACCGCCGACCTGGGTGATCGTTTTTCCCGATATGATCCCCGCTGGCCAGCCGGGCATCTTGCAATTGCTGGAGATTGTCCTGGGGGACTATCAATTGCGATTTACCGTTGCTGACATATTCGATCACGGACCGGCGCAGGTCTATCGATTGCCAGAATAATTAGCATGATCAGACTGTCTCCCCGCGGCAAGATCCAGTATCAGTTTTTGAGCCTGATTGTTATTCTGTTGATTCTGTACTGTATCGGTTTCCTGCTGGAGGCGCTGTTTGAGCTGCCAAGGAATCCGCTGGCTCAATATTTGGACAAATTAGCAGTCAATCGCTTCGCCTCTCGATGCCTCGCGCTGCTGATTCTGACCGGTCTGGTGGCGGCAGGCACAACAATGGCATCTGAATCCCTATCCGAGCGGATGCTTTACCGATTCCAACTCGCTTGGAGCGCCCTGATGTTCGTCACTCTGATTGCCAGCCCGTTTGCCCAAGCCAGTTTCCTGGACGCGCTAACTGCGATTGGATTGCTCGCGCTGCTCGCGCTGACCTTGTCTGGCAAAGGGGATTCTGCGTTCTTGCGCGTCTGGCAACTGGGCATGTTGCTGGTATGCCTGAGCCTGATAGCAAAGCTGTTCGCCAATTCACCCTGGGACAAGGTCCTGGACCTTTTTCGATTGCACGTCGCTTATGGCATGAGCGCGCTGAGCGTGGCATTCTGGCTGATGACTCGATTCAGTACGGTGGAGCTGGAATGGGCGAACGACGGTGTCAAGATCGTTGCAGGGTTGCTTGTCCTGTCTGGCAGCTTGCTCAGCCTGGCCCCGCTGGGACTGCCGGCTCTAGTCAGCATCAGCGCCACACCCTTGATCGTGCTCTGTTACACGATCCTTGCGGGTCACGCCTACCGCGCTATCAGTATGCGCAACCATGAGATGTCACTCGCGCCGCACTGGATCGCCGTCGCGACGCTCTTTTGGCTGGTGGCCGGCGGATTTCTAGGCGCAATCAGCCTTCATGCCGGCGTAAACAGCGCCATGCAAGGTACGGCCGTCTCCGACGCACAAGGCTGGATCACAAGCTGGGTAGTGCTGACAATTATCTGCGCCTACCTCAACAGCGCCGCCTGCGAATTGCGCGGCGGTAATCGACGCGTGACGGGTTATGTGCCACTCTGGCTGGTCGCCTTCGGCGTCGGGCTATCCAGCATTCTGGCAGCCATTCGCGGCGTCGTGGAAATTTACCTGCGCGATGGATTTGGGCTGGAGCGCGTCGCAGTAATCGAGATGACGCAGCCGCTTACGCTGATCTGGATCATCTGCCTGCTGGCTGTCGCCGTTGGGGTTATAACGTTTTCGTTGGGCTTTTGGGCGCGGCGGCCGAAGATTCATGTGGAGTCGCGCTAGTCCTTGCCCATATGTGACTAACGGCGCTCTTGTTTTCAGTCCAACTGAATCCTGTCCCTATCCACCCAGGCGTGGCCGGATCCAGTCAATCTCGGGATAGCCCAACGACCCCCAAATCCGCAGCGTTTCCTCTACGTCATAAGGCACGCCGCGTAGTTCCACCGTCAGCGTATCATCACGCCACTCCAGAAGCGCCCATTCGGCGACGCCGGGATTGCCAAAGGACAGGCCGACGCTGCCCGGATTGATCACCCGCCAGGCGCCGACCCGGCGATCCATTGCCAGGTGCGTATGCCCGCATAGCGCCAAACGACCCGCGCGATCGAGCAAGGCATCAGCCGCTTCTTCTTCGGGGCTGTCGGGACGCAAGGCGGTGGGCTCATCATGTCCGGGGATAGCATGGAAGCCGATCACTTGGCCGTAACCCTCGACCCTAAGCCGCAATTCTTTTCCGCCCACTTGCCGCAGCAAGTCAAAGTCGTCCCAGGTCAATCGCGCCATACTCCAACCGTAAATATTGTTCATGCTCAGCAGGTTATCGCGCCAGGCGGGGAAACTCGCCTCGTCTTGCGGCGGAGCCAGCTTGATGCGCTCGCCCGTGACCAGATAGCGATCCGTATTGCCACCGATGATCTTGACTTTATCGTCGCCGAGACGCTCCCGAAGGTCGCACAGCCGACGAATGCATTCGTGTGGCTGCCCGCCCAGCAGCGCCTGATCGCCCAGACACCAGATCTGATCAAAGCTTCCGCAGCGTTTGATGTCGGCAAGCGCCGCATCAAAAGCCGGCAGATTGCCGTGCATATCCGCAAAAACCGCCATTCGCATAACTGCTACCATCCTTTCAATGCGCCGATAATCAGTCCAGAAAGTGTAGCACGGATATAAGTCTCACGCAGTATGCCGATCCAAATTGGTCCTGCGGGCCATCCATCTCAACAACGCTGCAAGATGTGTCTTCAGATTCAAAAAGCCGCCTCTTCAAAGAGCGACGGGAAATGACGGAGCGGATCACCCGGATCGCGGAATAAAATCTGTTGCCGCGGCGTCAATTCGACATTCGCCGGCATCTCCACCCGTTTTGACGTCCAGGCCATATGCGATATGCAACCCTTGTACAAGAGCGTCCGCCGTTCGTGCTCGGCATGCCAGCCGGCTGTACCATGGGTTAATGCCTCAGTGAATAATATGACTGAGCCCGCCGGCATTTCGGGAATGATGACGTAGGGCGATTCCTCAAAGTTCTCGTCAATCTGCCGAGGCAACTTGTAATTGCTTTTGTGGCTGCCAGGTATACAGCAGAAACCGCCCTGCTCTGGTCCGGCGTCGGACAGTGCCCAAGCCACGACGATGAAGCCCTCGTAAATCTGACTGGTACGGAACGCGTAGTATTCGCCGGGCTGTACCTGCGACTGTTTCGCTGTTGCGCCATAATCGGCATGCAGCACGCCGTAACCCATCCCTTTGCGCATGTACATGCCGTAGAGACGATCCAGCCGAAAGGCATCGCCCAATCGAAAGCGCAGCACCGGCATGATCGCCGGGTGATCCAGCAGATCGCAAAAGGTTTTGCCCCAATCAAGGAATCCCGATCCGACAGGCGCAGACCGATCGCCTTTCATCTTGCTTTCCGGCAAGTCCTCGGCGGCCAGAAGCGACGAACCCAGGGTCGGCGCGCTGCCGAATCGAGGCGATACCTCCGGGGGCGGTAGGTCTTGCTCATCGATCAATCGGTTCAAAAGCGCCACTTCTTCTGAACTCAAGGCGTCTTCAATGACCAAATAACCGTTTAGGTCGAAAAGATATTGCTGCAATTCCAGATCGTTCATATGATTCTGCTCCTGCCCAGCCAAAGCCATCCGGCCGTCGATGGTCCCCGTGACCAGGTTGTCTGAATACGAACTTATCACTCATCGGCGCAAGACGCAAACTTCCGCTTCGCCCGTCTGCCGCACAGGACGGAGACGGCACAGTTTCTGGAATCGCCAGAATCGACATTCAACGCGCCAGCACCGCGCTAGTGGATCAACATACGGCGTAAGAACCGTGAAACCCGCTTCGTCATGGTAGTGGAGCAGTTGACAGACCCGACATTAGTCGTTATGCTCTGCTCAGTGGTCGCAGCAAGTGGAGACCCCGATGACATACCTGAACTGTTGTTGCTGTTGTTGTCAGATGAGGTGACTTTAGCAACAGCGAACAGCAAAAGAGACTGAAAACACAAGTCAACTTGCAGGAATGCGCGCTAAAGGCACCGATCGTCGGACGCCTGTTCCGCGCATTTTTTTGAGCAAGTTGACTTTTTTGTTAAGGCGCGCCCAGCGTGGCTAAACCGGAGAACACATGACTTTGCTTGCGGATTACACGCTAGATACCATCGACGAGACGGAAGAAACGGCGCTCGATATCGAGCGGCAGATCGGCAATACGCCGCTTTTGAGCTTCCGCCGCGTCACGCGTCATTTGCCCGCCAATGTCAAAATTTTCGCTAAAGCCGAGTGGCAGAATCCCGGTGGCAGCGTCAAGGACCGCGCCGCTTATGAGATCATCCGCAGCGCGGAAGCCGATGGGCGTCTGGTCCCGGGCAAGACAATTCTGGACAGCACCAGTGGCAACACCGGTATCGCCTACGCCATGATCGCCGCCGCCAAGGACTACCGCGTAAAGCTCTTTCTGCCGGAGAATGTCAGCGCCGAGCGCATATCCATCTTGCACGCGTACGATGTTGACCGGGTATTCACCGATCCGCTGGAAGGCTCGGATGGCGCTATACGCGCCGTGCGTGAGCTGGCGCTACGGGAGCCGCAGCGCTATTTCTACGCCGATCAATACAACAACCCGGCCAATTGGCAGGCGCATTATCAAGGCACCGGCGTCGAGATCTGGCGGCAGACAGCCGGACAGGTCAGCCATTTTGTGGCGGGCTTGGGCACCAGCGGCACGCTGATGGGCACTGGACGACGCTTGAAGGACACCGATCCCGCCGTCGAGATTGTCTCAGTCGAACCTGATTCGCCCTTCCACGGTTTGGAAGGCTTGAAACATATGGGTACCGCTATCCAGCCGGGCATCTTCGACCCGCGCTTTGCCGATCAAAAGCTGTCCGTGCGCACGGAAGACGCCCATGCCATGGCGCTGCGCCTGGCGCGCGAAGAGGGTTACCTGGTGGGGATCAGCGCGGCCGCGGCAATGGTGGGCGCGCTGCGCGTTGCCGAGTATCTCGCCGAGCGGGAACTGCCGGGCACGGTGGTGACGCTGTTTCCGGATAATGCCTACAAATACCTCAGCGAGGCTTTCTGGCGGGGGTAGGGTTGTTGGCTGCCCAAGTGCTAACCTGATTTGCATTTCACTCACTTTCATTTACTCAATAGCACACTTTTGCTGGGCTTCGCAGTAGTTTACATTTGTGTTTTGCAGAGTGTAGTAAGTTCCTAATAATTAATACTATGTATGTGCTTTCTAACTATTTCAGTTTATCACATTGCCCATAGTTCCATTAACATGATTGTCGATAATGTTCTCAACTGCACAAGAGGTTAGCCAGGACATGCCCGACAACTCGCATCAACAGGAACTCGATCGGCTGCTTCAAAAGGAGTGGCGGGAACAAGTTATTCCAAACTTGGGTGCCGGGCAATGGATTAGAGTCTATCAGTCACCGTTTGATCCCGAAGAACGTCAGGCATGCCTATACTGTGGGTTGGTTCCAAATAAAAGCGTGGAAAAGGTACTCAACACCTATGATTGGGACATCCGCATTGGCGATTTCGCGCCAACTATCCTTGAAATCGAAAGAGATTTAGCGGCGGAGCGAGCCTGGCATTATGACCGCTATGGTGGCAAGCAGTACGGGATTGAGCCTTTGATTATAGTTCGTAACTTTGACGGCCTCCGGGACAGCGCATTAGAGATATCGGAGGAGTTTCGGGTTTTTCACAACCTATATCATGAGCAAAGGGAGTCTACTTTTGTAAAGTTTGACGACATAGGTGACGCGATCCCGGTTGTACGGATTTCAGAGTGCTGCGTAGAAATCAGCCGAAGGCACATCCGACAGTTTCTTGCTGCAAAGGACATGTCGTTGGCCATATACTTTGAGCGCATGTGCTTCTCTACCGCTACTCTTGAGCAACTGTCCATCACGGAAGAGGATTTAGATTTCGTATCCAAGAAATGTGTCTACCGAATGTCCTTGATTAATCGTGACCGGTGGTTACATCGAGAAGAAAGGTCTCAGTCATGGATTCTAGGGAAAACGATCATTGAAGGGCTACCGATTGAGAAATGCGGACTATGGCCTTTTGAGGAAGAAGTTGAACGAGAATACGCTGAATTCATTATTTATGTGGACAGTGATGACGAGCCGATATTATTCACATCTAATCCTGACAAATTGGCCAACTATTTTGGGGAAAACCCTGATGCGCCACAGTATGTTACGCCCGTCTATTTTCAAAGAAAAGTGCTTGAAAAGTATTACAACGAGCCAAGTAAGTATAGCGTTGAAGATGGTCACGTATGGTGCGACGGATTATGGGGACTAAGACTTGACAACAACCATCCGGACTATGTGATCGTACTATTGGGCGATCTAGGCCGGGACCTTCCTACTAAGGAACAAGCACATTGGAAGCACCATAACGTAGTTCCGGACGGAACGCCAAGCTGTACAGCGACAAAACGTTGGTATTTGGGAGAATTCGCGGACCCTGAAGACACTGCGCTCATTCTTCAGCAATCCTTTAACCTATTCCAAAAAGCATGGCGCGAGAAACACAACTGGCATCTCTTCAAGCCTCTCTCGGAAGCCGACGTGTATCATTTCAGCCAGCTTCGGCGTCCGCTTACGAAAGAGACGAGCGAGTTTCATGAGATCGTGCTGTCGTTGTCGATTCTCCTGCAGGATCGCATCGACAAGAAAGAGCTAGGGAAACTCATTCCCGAATTTGAACCGAAGAATGCTGACAAAGCAAAGAAAGGAAACATACCAGTACTAGGGGAGTATCTTGAATCGCAAGGATTTACTGACTCGGAGAAACACATAGAATATCTAAGAATGCTTCAACTTCTGCGCTCAAACAGCGGCGCCGTGCATCCGCGAAACGAGAAGGAATACCAAAAGGCAGTGAAGTTTTTCTCCCTGGACTCCAAATCAACAACTCAAGTCGCGGACGACATCTTCACCACCCTAAGCGACTTCCTCGACAGCCTGCGCGCCCACTTCTGCGAAGACGAAGTCGACTGACCTACCCCGCCGCATCCCGATCGTAAGGAATAATCTGATCCCACTCATCGGCGGTTGAGCGCGCCACGAAAGCCACCACCGGCTCGCTATCGCTGCGATTGAAGACCTCGTGCGGGATCCCGGGCTCGATGAAGATGAAGTCCCCGGCCGAATTGTCCACGATCTGCTTGCAGCCATCGCCATATTCGTGCCGCACCTCGCCCTCGAGGATATATAGCATCACCTCGAATTCGACGTGGATATGCGCATAAGCCACGCCGCCCGGCGGTATCGTGGCGACATTGATCGAAAGCTCTTTCGCGCTGACATTCTTGGCCGAGAGACCCGTCTTGTAATGAATACCGTTCCAATTGCGGTTCTGTCCGCCGCCGCGCAAGACACTGATGCCATCGTCGCCCTCGATTAGCGCCTTCAATTCGCCATGATCGCCCATTTGGTCGCTTCTCCATACTTAAACTTTCGAGCGAGTATAGCTAAGATAAGGTCGCCTATCCAGCCGAAAGGACCGACGATGAGCGCCAAGATCGGCATCCTGACCGTGTCCGACCGCGCCTCGCGAGGCGTCTACGAAGATCGCGGTGGTCCGGCCATTCACGAGTATCTGAGCGAGGTGCTGACCAACGACTGGCAGCCTTTCGCGCTGGTGGTGCCGGACGAATTCGACAAGATCACCGGCGCTCTGATCCGCATGGTGGATGACGAGGACTGCAGCCTGGTTGTCACCACCGGCGGCACCGGACCCGCCGTGCGCGACATCACGCCGGATGCCACCGAAGCCGTCTGCGAGAAGATGATGCCCGGATTCGGCGAGCTCATGCGGCAGGTCTCGCTGCAGTTCGTGCCGACGGCGATTCTCTCGCGGCAGACGGCCGGTATCCGCGGTATGGCGCTGATCGTCAACTTACCCGGCAAGCCGAGCGCCATCCGCGACTGCCTGGACGCGGTGATGCCGGCGATTCCCTATTGCGTGGATTTGATCGAGGGCGCTTATCTGACGACAGACGAGAGCAAGATCGTCGCCTTCCGGCCGAAGGCGAAATAGCTGACGACAACGCGAAAGCGGATATACTTGCGAGACGCGCATGAAACCATGAGGCGATAGAGCCTTGCAGTATGCAGAGGGAGCGACACCATGAAGGCACTGATTACCGGCATCAGCGGTCGCGTCGGCCCCAACCTCGCCCATCAAATGAAGCAGCGGGGTTATGAAATCCGCGGGCTGGTCATGCCGGACGACCCGCAAGCGGACAAGGCGACGAGGCTCGGTGTGGAGATACTGGAAGCGGATATGGCGGATGCGGATCGCCTGCGAGCGGCTGTCGACGGCGTCGAAGTGATCATCCATCAGGCGGCGCAGATTCCGCAAGGGGATTCCCTATCGGAACGTATGTTAGATGTCAACACGCGCGCCACCATGAGTCTGCTGGAAGGCGCGCTGGCATCGACTGTGCCGGTCAAGCGCTTTCTGCTGGCCAGCACCTACCAGACCTACAATCCCTTCGTCACCCGTCAAGTCACATTTGATGAAGATACGCCGCAGAAACCGATTGATATCTACGCCCTGACCAAGCTCTTGTCCGAGGAGATCTGCCTGACGTATATGCGCGAATACGGCTTGCCAGTGACGATTCTGCGATACAGTTCAATCAAGGCAGCCAACGAGGTGCTGGGCATGCTCAAACCGGCCTGGCTGAACTACTTCATTGAAATGACGCTCGCCAAGAACCGCATCCCTTGGTTCGGCGCGGAACACATTGAGGAAACCAAGGCGATAATGAACGAATTGCTGGAGACGCCGGATGCCGTCTGCGCGGTGTCCGATCCTCAGGGCGAGCCTTGGCAATTGGTTGTCCAGGATGTGCGCGATACAGTGGCTGGCACCATCCTGGCGCTGGAGAGTGACAAGGCTATCGGAGAAGCCTTCAACATGACCGGACCCCCTCCAGTCACTTACGCCAGCGCCGCGCGCGCCCTTGCCGATGCAACAGGGCGGCCCTACCGGGACGTGAAAATGCCATTCTTCCGCGGAGCGAATGCCTCGATCGAAAAGGCGCGTGTCATGCTGGGTTACAATCCGCAATACACTTTTGACAAGATGGTGGAAACCGCGCTGGCCCATCAACGCGGCGAGCCGATCAATCAGATTCCATATTAGAGCCGCTGACGCTTATCTGACCACGGACGAGAGCAAGATCGTGGCTTTTTGGCCGACGGCGAAGTAGGGGAATTTGTTTCACCACAGAGACACAGAAGTAGTTCCAAGTAAGTAGTGAGAAGATACTTCATTTGTAGCGAGAGTTCTGGGTTTAATCTGTATTCCGGGGAAAGCGCTCCCCTTCCCTGATGCCTCGGGGAAGGGGCCGGGGGATGGGGTAGAATCGCACAGATCGCGTTTTCGCATGACTAACTAGGAACTACTGAGATTGCTTGAGCTGGTCTCTGCTGCTTGGGCGTCTAGTGCTTCCTCCGTACCCTTGGCGCCTTGGGAGCCTTAGGCATCTTTGGCGCCTTCGGAACGTTGCGGACTCTTTGCCCCTTTCGCGCGCTCGATCTACGTGACACTTTAGCGCTCTTTCTCCTTTCAGATCTGTTTAGTGAAATCGGGGCGAAGTGCGGCAGCACGTCGCGCGCCAGCAATTCCAGATTCTCGATGTCATCCTGCTCCATCCACTGCAGCATGAAACGCTCAACGCCGGCCTCGACAAGCGCGCTCAATTGGTCGACCACCTCTTGCCCCGTACCAACGATGAGACCACTCGCCTTTAGCTCGCCGGCATCCATCGCCTGGTCATGGAGATGCGCTTCCAGCAGCGCTTGCGTGGGGCGATAGACAACCTGCGTCATCAGCGAATACTTGATATCGTCCACCGCGCGTCCCCCGGCTTCAAGATATTCAGCCAAGAGTGCGCGCCGCGCTTTGTAGGTTTCCAGATTGATAAAAACTGCGTTCCATTCGTCAGCGAATTTCGCTGCCAGCGGCAAGGTCTTCTTGGGCCCATTACCGCCAATCAGGAGGGGAGGACCGTTTTCCCTTGAGGGACGCGGCAGCAGCAGCGCCTCTTGCAGACGATAGTAGGTCCCGTCAAAGCTGCTCGGTTCAGCGCCGCGCAAGAGCCCGCGCGTGATATGCAGCGCTTCTTCCAGCATCTTGAATCTCGTGGAAACGTCGTAAAAGGGAATGCCGAATTTCTTGTGCTCATAATCGTTCCAGCCAGCGCCCATGCCCAGCACCAATCGCCCACCGCTCAGGTCGTCCACAGCTGTCGCAGAACGCGCATTCATGGCCGGATGGCGAAACGTGATTGGTGCGACCAGCGGACCAAACTCGATGGTTTTGGTGTGGCTGGCCGCATATGCCAGGGAGATCCACAGTTCCAGCGAGTCTTTGTCGGGACCGGTTGCGTTGGTGAAATGATCCGAACGAAATACGCTCTGATAGCCGAAGTCCTCGGCCGCTTGAAGCAGCCGCTGCCAGCGCGGCCAATTCAGACCGTCTTGGCCTTCAATCATGATACCGATCTGTGTCATGACCTTGTCTCCATTCTTTGATGACTATTTCGGAAATCCAGCACAGCAATCGAGCGCGTCAGGTCCGCCCTGGGGCGCCAAAAGCTACCCAGCTTGATGCCGCTGCCAACTGCCGTCAGCGAGGATTTCGGGAATCGCCGACATCGCCGCCGCTACTTCGGCATCGGTATTGTAAAAATGCGGCGCGATGCGGATCCCCGCTTTGGGACGAAAATCGACCATGATATCCCGCGCCGGCAACTCGCAGGACAGCTCATAGGCCTGCGGAGGATTCACCGTCACCGTGCCTGCTCGGCGCGCCGCGTCGCGCGGTGAGACCACCTCATAACCCAGCTCATCCGCCAATTCGATGATCAACGATGTTTGCCGCATCGATTTTTCGCGGATGGCAGCAACGCCGACTTGCGCGATGATATCCACGCCCGGTTGAATGGCGTGCAAGGAGGCAATGCCCGGCGTGCCGTTCATCAGGCGATAGGCATCCTCGCGCAATTCCAGCTTCTCAACGTCAAATGAGAAAGGACTGCGATGCGCGAACCATCCCGTCACCTTGGGATGCAAACTCGGCAGCAGATCGGGGCGCGCGTACATGAATACGCCGCCCGGTCCTCCACACAGCCACTTGAGCACGCCGCCGATATAAAAGTCAACATCCCATTCGCCAACCTCGACCGGAATAACGCCAACGCTGTGATAGCCGTTGAAGACCACTTGCGCGCCGACACTGTGCGCCTTGGCCACGATCTCCTGCGCCGGCATGATGTAGGCGCTGCGAAATAGCACATGCGAGACGCTGACCAGCCGTGTACGCTCGTCAATGGCGTCCAGAAATTCATCCGTATCGATCGTGATGCCGTCCGGCGATTGCACCATGTGGATCCGCATATTCTCGGGCAACCAGCGCCGCAGCACATAGACATCGCTGGGGAAATCCAGTTCAGTGATGACCACTTTGTCGCGTCTGGTGTCGCTGAAATCCAGGCTGCCAAAGAGAATGCTGTTGGCGATGCTGGCATTTTGATGCACGAGAACGGTATCCGGCGCGGCTCCCATCAAAGGGGCGATCTTGTTGCCGACTGCTTGTGGCAGCTCGAACCAGCCGGTGCCCCAAGCCGACACGCCTTGCTCCGCCCAGGTATCGGCGTAATAGTGCAGGCTGTCGTAAACGCCGCGCGGCATGGCGCCAAGGGAATTGCTGATCAGATAATTGCAACGGCTGAGAATCGGAAATTCATCACGCCATCGGAGCAAGCTGTCTGCAGTCATGTTTTGGCTTTCTGCTCTTTTCGTGCAGGTAGGATTCGTATTTAACCACAGAGCGCACAAGGGACACAGTGGAAAACACGTCGCCTTCAATCTTTCGATGTCACGGTGCCACTGATCTTCGACATTCTTTGTAATCCTGATTCAAGCACTACAAGAAATTGACGTCAGTCCTGGCTGGCAGGTAAAATGAAGAGACAAGATCGCAAGCGCGCGAGGATAGATATGCCCGAACTCAACATCAAGACTGTCGGCGGCAACGGCACATTTGAAGAGGTCATCGCCAGCGCGACTCCCGAAATTCAGGCGCTCACCCGCGACGCGCGCGCCTTGTTGGCCAATGTTATGCCCGGCATTACCGAGGTGCCCTGGGCGCGGCAAAAGATCGCAGGTTATGGTGTCGGTCCCAAGAAAATGTCCGAGCATTTTTGCTATCTCGCGCCTTTCAAAAAACATCTCAACCTGGGCTTTTTTTACGGCGCAGACCTTCCCGATTCACAGAGCTTGCTGGAAGGCGCGGGCAAGGATCTGCGGCATATCAAGATCCGCAGCGCCGAACAACTGCAGCAGCCCGCCGTCCGAGCTCTGATCGAGCAGGCCAGCCGCCACCTGCCCAAGCTAAAATGAGCGGCACCGATATCGAGCGAGTCGCCGCGGCGATCGCCGCGTATGACGGCAAGCGAAGCGACAGTCTGGAGACCGTCGCGTCCCAGGTTGACGCCACGCCGGAAGTCTTGCAATCGCTCTGCGATTTCACCTGCAGCGAAGAATCGCGCATCCAGAGCGCCGCGTCCTGGCTGCTGCGACGCTATTCCCAAGCGGGCGCGACTTTGTCCCCAAAACAAACAGAACGGCTACTCAGTGTCCTAACGCGCGACTGTCATTGGGAGGCGCGCCTGCATGTCTTGCAAATGATGGGGGATTTGGCTCTTCCACAGGCACGACCAGACAAGCTATGGCGAGCGCTCGTCGAGCAAACGAATGACGACAACAAATTCATCCGCGCCTGGTCTTGCTACGGTCTGGCTGTCATCGCCGATCAACATCCGCCCTACCAAGAGCGAGCGCTGACCTTGCTCGCGGCCGCAGAACAAAACGAAGCCGCATCCGTTCGCGCGCGCATCCGGCGGATACGCAAGGCATTCAAATGGGCCGGTTGACCTGACGCTACCTAGAACCCTTTACGAACAGCAGCTATCGCGCAGTTTCGCTTTCTGTATCTTGCCAAGCGCATTGCTTGGCAGCTCGTCGGCCACAATAACACGCCGCGGCACCTTGTATGCCGCCAGCTGAGCGCGGCAAAACTCGACGATTTCGGCACTGTCTATGTTTTGCTCGGCGCGTGGCACGACCACCGCGACCACTTGTTCACCCCATTCTTGGTCCGGGCAGCCGATCACCGCGCATGCCGCGACCGCCTCATGCTCCATCAACACCAGTTCGACTTCGGGCGGGTAGATGTTCAAGCCACCGCTGATAATCAAGTCCTTGGCCCGTCCCTTCAGCGTGTAATACCCATCGGGCTCGCGCAGCGCCAGGTCGCCTGTCCGCAGCCAACCATCGTCCGTGAATGCCTCCGCCGTCTTTTCCGGCTGTCCCCAGTAGCCGGCGAAGACATGATCGCCTCTGATCTGCAGTTCGCCGACTTGATCATCCGGCAGGACAGCGCCACTCTCGGGGTCGATGATGCGCGCCGATACGCCGGGCAATGGCATTCCCACCGCGCCAACGCGCCGCGCCCCGTACAGCGGATTGGACAAGTTCATGCCCGTTTCCGTCATGCCATAACGTTCCAGCAAGGTAACATTAAAGGTCCGCTGATAGCCAAAAAAGAGGTCGTCAGGCAGCCGGTCAGAACCTGAGGTCAAAAGCCGCATGCCACTGAGGTCGTAACGATTCTCGCCCGCCTGCTGGTACAAGCGCCGGTGCATGGTTGGCACGCCCATGAACACGCTGAATCGTCCAGATGTCAGCAGATCCAGCGTGGCCGAAGCATCGAACGAGCTAGTCAGCACGGCCGTCGCCCCCGCGTGCAGCGCGCCATGCAGCGCCACCACCAAGCCATGCACGTGAAATATCGGCAAGACATGCAGCAGCGTATCATCTTCGCGCCAGCCCCAGGCTTCGTGCAGGGCGGCGATATTAGCCGTCAGGTTGCCATGCGTGATCTGCGCGCCTTTGGGACGACTGGTGGTACCGCTGGTGTAAAGCATAATGGCGGTCTGGTTCGGATCGCTCGGCAGCGACTGGCTGTGGCCCGACGACCTGTCTTCCAGCCAGGTTTCGCCGATCCGCTCCGGCTGCTGAATCAAGGACGTTTTGCGGTGAGCAGGCAATGCGTCTGTGAAGGCATTGATTTTGGTCGCGTCTTTGGCATCGGCGATGAAGACGCTTGCGCCTGCATCCGCCAAAAAATAGCGAAGTTCGGATTCGAGATAGGCCGGGTTGAGCGGCAAGAAGATCGCGCCGACTTGCATGGCCGCCAAGTGGAAATAGATGAAGGGCAATGACTTGGGCAGTTGCGCGGCGACTCTGTCCCCGCGTTCGACGCCCAATGAAAGCAAATATTCCGCCGTGCGGTTGACATGCGCTTCCAACTGGGCGTAGGTAACCCGCAACTGCCCGGCGTCGCTGATCAACTCGATGGCAGTCTTTTCGGGACGCTCCCGGTAATGCTGCGCCAGTGTATCGAGAAACATATCTTTTGCCTTTCCAAGATCGTGTGCGGCATATGCCGGTATTGTACCGTCGCCTGGCGGCACTTTTCCCCTTGTCGGCTCAAATCGCCGGCTACGCGCCAAGGCATACACGCCCGGCGCGACAGGTATTCCAGACGCGATCTAAAGCAGGCATGTCAATCTGTTGAGCAATCTTAAGGAAGACAATCCGCCACGGCATCGAGATCGGCTAAGTGACGGGTGGTGCCGGGGAATCGGCACATCAAACTGGCGGCGGCGCAACCCCAGCGCGCTGCTTCCGGCAATGGCAAGTCCGACAGCAAACCATAGAGCAAGCCCGCTTTGAACGTGTCGCCGGCGCCGGTGGTATCAACGGCGGTGACAGCGCGCGGCTGGATCTGGCGCTGTTCGCCCTCTCTCATCAACAGGGTGACCGGCGCCGCCGCGTCGGTGATGATGACATGGCAGTTGCCCGCTTCCTGCAGCTGACGCGCGAGCGCCAAGGGCGCGCTGCCTGGCATCTTGCTATGCACGATCGACGCTGAAATGACCAGCACATCGACAAATGGCAGCAGCGCGTGATCAGCAGCATAAATGTCATTGATCAGCACGGGAATATCACACTCAACCGCGAGCCGGGCGGCTCGCAAGCGCGGTTCCAGTGGACCGGCCATATCGAGGTTGAGCCACTCGATGCCGCGCAGCATCTCTGATTCCAATTCGGTTATGCGCAACTCGTCGAGCCAGTGCATGATGAAGCTGCGTTCGCCATCGGGTGTCACCAGGCATTGACAGCGCGGACTGCGATAATCGGCGTGACTCGCAATGTAACGCGTATCGAGATGTTCCAGCGCGCCGAGCAGGCTGCGGACCGTATCGCCGGCTCGGTCGTCGCCGAGATCATGACCCACCAGCCGAGTGGCAACGCCCCAGTTCGCCAACCACATCGCGCTATTTGCCGCCGCGCCGCCCACGTTTTCGAATTCGTCCTGTGTATTGCCAGCCCGGTTCAAAGTGGGCAGGCGGTCGAGTTTGAGGTAAATATCGAGGTCGATTTCGCCGTAACTGAGGATGCGTGGCTGGGTCATGGTTTCGGGTTTGCAAGGGCGGCCGGTTGCGTCGCCCATACACTGTCCTTGATTTTTGTAGTTTTTTTGGCGCGCAATTGCCCCTAAACCGGCCGCACCTCAACATCTTCGCAGCCGATCCTACCCTCTTCCGCGATCAGGGCGATTCCACCGCCGCTGAACTGCGCGTCTGGATCTTCGGCTTTCACGCGCAGCTTGCTATCGACATAGCCTGCCAGGGTGTTGCCTTCGACCTTGAGCGTGAGTTGGTGTTCGTTGCCAAAGGTCCAGCCCTCGTTGGCCTGCGCGAGGACGGTGTCCTTGCCTTCGCAGCTTGCCACCAAGCGCGTGCTATCTTCGTCGCAGAGCAGCGCGTAGTAGCGCTTCAAGCCTTGCACGCGCGCGCCAAGTCCACCCGCCTTACACATATGGGGCGTTATTTTGGCGCTTACCTGATAGTCGGTCCAGTCTCGGCAGCCCTGGATGTAAAAGCCGCGACCTTCGTTCTGGATAATCCGATAGGTCTCGGGATAAAAGTCATGGTAGGCTCCGCCGAATCTTAAGTCCGTGCCTGCGATCCAGGCCTTCTTCCACATCAAGCCGCTCATTTTCTGGTCCCAGCGGGTGAAGCTGCGCTGGTAGGGTCGCTTCAGCCGAACGTTCGGCGTGCCGTCCCAGGTCAGCCAGTCCAGATAGACACGTCCGCTGGCGCCACCCTCACCGCTGATCTGTACGCCCACCTTGGCGATGGGATACCCTTCCAGATCGGGTACCTGCCACTCGAGTTCGGCCGACTGTCCCGCTGATAAACGCTCTCCCGTTCCGGTCATCACGACGAGATTGTCGTCTTGGTCGTAACGCTGGACATATAGCGAAACATCGACAGCGCAGTTATTCTCGTCCGCGGAAAGGACACGCGCGCGAATCGTCTGACCCGGATAGAGCTTTGGGCAGCTCATAAGGCGGTAGCCCTTGTTTTCGAAATACGCCGCGATATCGGCGGAAGGCGCAAAGGTCGCCGTCTCGACGCGACCGACGCGGCCGGGCGCCAAGCGGGCAAAATCCAGCGCCAGCAGGCGATCGCCGTTGACGCTCAAATCGGGCGCATGCGCGTTGCTGATGGAAACGACATCGCGCGCTTCAATCGAGTCTTCATTCATGAAGCCTTGCATCGAGCCGGGCAGATCAAAGTGATAGCGCGCGCCGTCTTTGGGCGCGATCGGCGCCAACCCCTGTAATGCGCGGCCTGCATTGGTCAGGCTTAGGGCTTGTGTAACCGCGTCGTTGATCGCGTTGCCGCCGTCGGCGGTCGGCAGATACATGCGATCGGCCACCGGTCCGCGGTAATCGGGTCCGGTTTCCAGACCGGCCAAGCCGTCCTTGATGCCCATCAGACAGCCGACATTGCCGGAATTGCAGTCGGTATCCCAGCCGCAGGTATTGACAATCATCAGCGTGCGCTGGAAGTCGTTTTCGCCATAGAGCATCGAAAACACGATCAGCCCGTGGTTGGGAATCATGTGGCAGTTGCCGCCGTAAATGTGATAGCCATAGCGTTCCGCCAGCAGTCCGCGCCCCACCCGCCAATCGGGTTCTTTGGCGTGCCACTCGCGGATATCGTTGATCATGTAATAAATGATGGAATCGTCCGGGATCACGGAAAGGCCGGTATCAATGAGCTTGTTGATGTCGGACTCGACAAAGGCTTGCGCTTCCATCGCCGCCAGACATTGCGCGCCGTAAATCGCTTCGCCACCATGGCTGACGCAGGCGGCGCGTCCGGCCAGGTCGGCGGCGTATTGCGGATCGCCCGGCGCTACCATCGCCCAGCCATCGATGAAAATCTGCGAACCGATCTGCTCGGCGACGACCTTGCCATTAAGCTCAACCGAGCCACTGAGCGGCGGTTCGTAACCTTGCTTCAGCCGCAAATAGGCCGTGTGCTCGGTGGAATTGCCCATGCCGCCCCACCAAAGCACTGTCTGTTCTTCAACCAGGTAATTGAGCCAGGTGTGTCCGATCTGCGCGGCCGAAAGATCTCGATTGAAGGCATAGTCTTCAAGCGCGCGTACAAAGGTGAAGGTGCCGGAGATATCATCATCAGTGACGATCAATGGAACGTTGAGACGGTCGTGCACGTAATAGTTGATTTCGCCGAGATTCTCCGTGATGGCTTCGTAGGACCAGCCTTCAAAGGGGCGGCCCAGATAAACGCCGATTAACTTACCAAGCACACCGGCATAAACCCGTTCCAGATAGTCATTTGGCAAACTCATCAATTATTCTCCTCAATTCAGCAAATTGTTGAAATCGGCGTTTCTTGACTGCGCCTCGTTTATCTGACGCTGCTGCAGCTTGACCGTCAAGTTGGTCAAATCGCGCGCGACCGGCCGCAGATCGATAAGATTGGCGCTATCGATCTGCGACATCCAATTGTCGCGTATCGTGTCAGCGCCGTGCAGCGCGCCAGCGATCGCGCCCGCCATACCGGCGATGGAATCATTGTCGCGCCCGTAATTCGTACCGCCGAAAATGCTGCCTTCAAAGTCTCCGCCGGTGACCACAAGGAAACCCAGCGCGATTGGGACTTCTTCAATGCTGTGTTCGCGGCTGGGCAACCAGTGATTGGTACCGGGCGAGCCGCGGCCAACACGGGTCTCGGTGGCGGTGTCGTAGGGACGCATGGCTTCGCGCAGGGGATAAATCGCTTCTTTCCAATCGCTGCGTTTGCGCGCCGTCTCGACCACCGATTCGACCGCTTTCCCGGTGCCTTCTTTTGCCACAGACAGTACCGCCTCTATGATCGAATCTACCGTCGCCGCCGGCTTGAACGCTTCCGCGACAGCCGTTGCCATTACCGCGGCGGCTTCCAGGCCGAAGCTTTGCTGATGCGCGCTGAAGACATCAACCGCTTCGCGATAGGCGCTTTCGGGATCGCCGGCGTTGACGATACCGACCGGCGCCGCGTACATGGCCGCGCCGCAATTGACCATATTGCCGATGCCGCCTTGCCGCGGTTCGGCATTGGCCAGGCGCAGGCGCATCAAAAGCCATTTTTCCGGGTAAAAGAGGCGGTCGACCAACTTCATATTTTGGCCGCGTTCCGGGACCCAGCGTTCCTCGTCCGCGATCAGCGGGACAATGCGCCGGGCGAAGGTATAGGCATCCAGGTGATCGTCTTGTTCGATATAGCAGCGGCTGAGCAATTGCACCATGTGCGTGTCGTCGGTATAGCGCCCGTCGCCCTTGCCGATCTCCGACGGTCCGTTCCAACCTTCGACAAAATCCGTGATGGTGCCGTAGCGCGCCTGAATATCGGCGGGCATGTACCACTCCGCCGGGGCGCCCATGGCATCGCCCACTGCGCCGCCGTAGAGACAGCCGAGCACCTTTCTGTACAAAAGAGAATTTTCAATTTGGCTCATAATGAATCCCGTTTGATATGGACAAGTGGCGCATCAGGTCAACCGCCTTGTCGCTCGCCGGAAACGTGCTAAGTTCGATCGTTGTCGCCGGGCGGCTAGGTTTTGACGCCACCTTCGGCCAGTCCTTCGATGAATTGGCGTTGCAGCGCCAGGAAGAGCACTACCACCGGAAAGATAATGATAACAGCGCCGGCGCTGGTTAGCGACCAATCTCGGGAAAAGCGGTCGACGAACTTGAAGAAGCTGGTCGAAACCGGGAACCGGCTCGGGTCGTGGATAAAGGTCAGCGCCAGCGTGAATTCGTTCCAGACACCCAGCCCAACCACCAAACCAACAGTCAGAAAACCCGGTTTGGTCAGGGGTAAGACGATGCGCGTAAAAACCTGAAACTCGTTGGCGCGGTCGACGCGCGCGGCGTCCTCAAGTTCGGAGGGTAGTCAATCATTGGTAACGCAAATTTGGCGTTGAAGTCATTGCCCCACCCGCTGCCAACACCACAGGCGCAAGGTCTCGCACCAAAATGCGCTGGCTGCGCCAACACCGAAGAATCATTGAAACCGTAATCGCCAGGCTCACCGAAACCATTGGCCTAAAGCGAATCAATGCCCACAGTGAACACGGCATGAATGCACAGATAGCTGCAAAGATGGCAACCTACAACATCGGTGTCTTGTTCAATCGCAACTATGGCCGTGCCGATGGTGCCTTGGCTACTCTCATCTGCTAATATCGGACAAGCCCTGTAGAGCCGATAGATATGGGTCGATAACAGATTTACGCTGGTTCGATAGCGCCTCCTTTGTGTCATGCCTTTCGACTTCATCACCTATCTCACAGAAACCCTATGCAACGTATTCTTACCAAAACGCAGGATAATCTGCGGCCTTTCCAAAGCGCCTGGCGAAAAATACTTTGCGCAGATGATACCGCAGGCGCAACCGATTGCGCAAGGTTCTGTGTAACGGGTGATTAAACGTTCGTCAGATGGACTTCGCCGGAAGTCAGCCGTCAGCCTTGGACGTCCAGCTCAATCGAGTAGACCGCCCCGGTCTCGCCGGATTCGAGTTCGGCCGGCATGTCTCCGCCGCCAGGGAAAGGGTACCAGCCGATGCGAAAATCAAGCGGCGCGGACCACTCAGTATTTCGCGTGATCTGCAAAATGTAGTCATCACGATAGATGGTATCGGCCTGCCACCAAGGCGTTGGCAGGGTTCCCCAACCGGGAAAAGTATCCACCCTGGCTACTGTACTGCCATTTGAATCGACAAGGCTGATGAAGAGCGCCCTCGTCACGGACGATTCCCTCTGCGCCCGCCAATAGAGCGTGATGGGGATTTCTAGGCCGGATACCTTGCTGTCGGGCGGTTTCAACTCGTAGCCGATCAATGTGATCTCGTCCCAACGGGCGAAAGTTTGCGTGGCGGAATCTGGCAGACGATCAACCTGCGGCGGGTGGTCATAGTTCGGTATGATAAATAAGAAGGGCGCGGCTATACTAAAGGCGAGCATCGGTAGGCCGACCAGAATGGGTGGAATCCGCAAGGCCACCAGCCCCATTGTCATCAGCACGCTGATGGATGTGATATATGGAAAAAAGAGACGCCCCGTGCTTGCCGTCGTTTGCAAACTCCACCAGACCAAAGTGGCCGCTGCGACGAAGAATATGACGACCAAAAAGCAGATAGCGGTCAGGACAATGTTGTCACGACGGTGTTTCGCCAAGAAGACGAAAAAACCGGCAGCGCTGATCACGGTCAGCGCATCCATCAATTGATAATGGATGTCGTGTGTGAGAATACTAAAGGCGCCAAACAGGCCCCAAAAGCTGACGCGCAATCCCTGAAACTCTCCAGAGAAAAGTTGCGGAATCGTGGTATGGCGCCGGCCGACATAATCGACCATCGTTGCCGTGCCAAATGGCTCCTGATAAAGCGAGAGATTTCGGAGAAACCACCAACCAGCAATAACCAGCCAAATGACCACGACCAAGCCCAGCAAGTTGCCAAAGCCTCGTCGATCCCGCGATTTAATCAGGATCCATAGGCCGGCCAAGAGCACTATCGCCCCGAATACAAGACCGCTGAGTTTGGTAAGCGAAGCCAGCGTGATTAGAATTGCCAAGCTCAAGCTGCGCTTAGTATGAAAGCCTTCACGCAGCATCACGAGCGTTTGCCAGGTGATTAGCGCTGCCAGCATGGTAATGAGGCTATCATTGCTGACTGAGGCGCTGATAAAGATGAACTGCGGATTGAATGCAGTCAGGGCGCTGGCTAGCACAGCGAAACCAACAGGCCGCGGTACAATCATTCGCGCCGACTGATATACCGCCGCCACTGTCACCGTCCCCATGCCCAGCGTCACCAGACGAATGACGTAGAGTGTCAATGACGTTCCTTGATGGAGATTGGGCGGATAGGGCTGTCGATAGAAGATACGATTTCGGTTGCCCAGGCGCATCGGGTCACCGACGATCGCAAACGGAGTCAGGCGGAAGAACTCGTCGAAGTCGCTGGTGTCCAGCGCCGTCCAGATCGCTGCCATCATGAAGTAATAGAGCGGCGGTTGGCTTGCCTGCTGCCGGTAGAGCTGTGAATGATCGGCCGATTGTACGGGAAGCGCGCCGTCGTGGTCGGCAATCCACTTGATCATGCCCACATGCGCGATGGAGTCGGACGCTTCAAAATGCGGGGCGGCATAAATATAGATCAAACCAACACAAAAGAAGCACAGGGGCATCAGCCAGTGATACGGCAGACCGCGCAGGATCTTCAGATGCTTCATTCAAACTCCTGAATTAGCAGGCGCGCCAGCGGCCATTGTGACAAGCCCGCTGCCCTTCGACTCCCTTCATGATGTTGGACAGGGGCGTCGGCTACGTTGCGCTAGAATGCCGCGATCTGCCCATCCGAGCGCGGCTCGCTGCCGCCATGCAAGACACCGGTCTCGGCATCGTAGCGGATGACCTGTCCGCGCCCAAAATTGCCCCGCCCCAGTCCCGATTCTGGTTGGATGCGGTGGCCACGTTCGGCCAGATCCGCCATGGTCTTGAAAGGTGTGCCCTCTTCAATCAACAGGGCGCCGCCGGGATCGCCATTCTGGACTTGCCAGCGCGGTCGATTGAGTGCCTCCTGCGGATTGAGATCGTCATCGACCATTGCGCTGATGACTTGGAAGTGGCCTTGTGGCTGCATGAAGCCGCCCATCACACCGAAGCTGGCCCAAAGCTTTCCCTCTTTCAGCGCCATGCCCGGGATGATCGTATGATAGGGGCGCTTGCCCGGCGCCAGGCAATTGCGATGGCCCGGCGCCAGCGAGAATCCCGCCCCGCGATTCTGTAGCCAGACGCCCGTTCCCTTCGCGACGATGCCGACGCCGAAACCCATATACAAGCTCTTGATAAAGGAGCAGGCATTGCCCGCGCCATCGACCACGCTGAGATAGATCGTGTCCGAGCCGCCGGGAAGCTCGCCATAGGTCGGCGGCGGATCGAACGCATAATAGGGGTGGATTAGCGCCGCTCGTTCCGCCGCGTAATCCTTGCTCAGCAGCATATCCAGCGGCAGGTCGGCCTGGCTCATTTCGGCGATGTACTGATGCGCATCCGCCCAGGCCAGGCGCATGCACTCAACCATCAGGTGGATGCGCTCCGGCGAATCCCAATCCAGTGCGCCCAAGTCGAAATTGCAGGCGTTATTGAGCGCGATCAAGGCCGTCAAGCCTTGTCCGTTGGGCGGGCATTCATAAATTGTCACGCCCCGATAGTCCGTCGAGATCGGCTCATCCCAGGTCGAGCGGTGATTCCGCAAGTCATCGCGCGTCATCACGCCGCCCCGCTCTTCTAAGGAGGAGACGATGGCATCGGCGACAGGTCCGCTATAAAAGGCATCGGGTCCGCCCTCGGCGATGCCTCGCAGCGTCGCCGCTAGCCCGGGCAGGCGAATCATCTGGCCGGCTCTTGGCGTGGCGCCATTGGGCATATACTCTTCGGCATTCGCCGCGTTGCGCATGAACGCCCCCGATCGTTCCCAGCGCAAGCCGAAAACCGGCGCCGTGGGAAATCCATCGTCCGCGTAATGGATGGCATCAACCAAAACATCGGACAGCTTCATCGTACCGTGCCGCTCCAGCAGATCGTGCCAGCCGCGTACCGCTCCCGGCACCGTGACCGAATGGGCGTGCATTGGGTTCATCTTTTGCCAGCCCAACTCTTGCGTTCGTTCCAGTGTGAGCGCGCCCGGGGCGCGTCCACTGCCGTTCAGGGCGGTCACTTTCCCGGTTCTGGCATCATAGAACAGAGCGAAACAGTCACCTCCGACACCACATGCGCCCGGCTCCGTGACGTTCATCACCGCCGAGGTAGCCACGGCCGCGTCGGCTGCGTTACCGCCCAGCCGCAAGACATTAAGGCCGGCTTGAGCAGCCAGCGGATTGCTGGCGCCGACCATGCCGCGCCGAGCGCTGATCATGGAACGGCGGGAGTTGAAATCGAAGGACATGGTTTTCATCGGATAGGATCCTTGCTGGTTTGTCTCTGACACAGTTATTGTCTAACAATTGCGCGCGTGTGCAAGGCGTAGCTACTGGTCGAGTGGTTTTGCTTTTCCCCAGGTTTTTGTTACACTCCGCGTAAATTGGATAATCGAAAGGAGAGCGCTACACAAAGATTGCCGCGCAAAGCGGTTAACGAACGATACGCAGTTTAGATCAATTGGACGGAAACACAATGAATATGCAAAAAACAAAAAGGATTTCGCGTCGGGATTTCCTAAAAGCGACCGCCGCCAGTGCAGCAGCGCTTGGAACTACAGCATTACCAGCTTCGGTAGCGGCGCAGGACGACCCCATCAATCTCGTAATGTGGTCCAACTTTTCCGCAGGAACCGCGCTCGAAGCGGTTGATGTCATGGTGGCGAGCATCAACGAGTCTAACCCGGATATCGTGGTCGAGCATACAGGTTTTCAGAACGAGGATTACAAAGCCACGATACTGAATACTGCCTTTGCCGGTGGCGCGCCGCCGGATATTTTTGCCAGTGTCGGTTTTGAATGGCTCTTTGCTTTTGTGCGCCCGGGCGCTGTATTAGACATTACCGATTACTATGAAACCAAACTGCGCGAACGCTATATCCCCGGTGTCGAAGCAACCTACGACTTTGAAGGCAGGTTCTGGGCTGTTCCCTGGCGCGTCGGCAGCACGCCATTCATACATTACAATCTCAACCTGTTCGACCAAATTGGCGCTACTCCAGAGGATATCGCCACCATTGACGGCCTGATGAACGTCTGCGAAAAGGGTCTGGAGGCTGGCATCACCCCTATCGGCTTCGGCAACAAGAATCAATGGAATGCGGTTCACTGGATCTCCAACTTTGTCAAGAACATCATGGGCGCGGAGAGCGCCAACGCGCTCTTTTCCATGAGAGAAGGCAGTTGGGCTGACGCCGAGCCGATTGAGGGCGCGAACCAGATGAAGAACTTTGTCGACAACGGCTATTTTGGCAACAGTCTCAACGAGTCTTATGGTGTCGGGTCGCAACGCTACTACGCTGGCGAAAGCTTGATGCTCGGCACCGGTGGCTGGGAGGTCAGTGGCTTGGTGCGGAAGATGGAGGAAGATCCGGAATTCCGCGGGGACTTTACCGAGTTTCCAGTCGAGGAAGGCAAACCCGGCTTGGGCAGCGACTGGATCTTCTGGGGTTCGCTTTGGGCGGCATCGGCTAGCGATGACAACGCGACGATACAAGCGCGCCTGAAAGTCTTGGATGCTTTGGGTTCCGCTGCCATGCAAGGCTTGAGTTTCCAGGTTCGCCAGGACTCCTATGCGGCGATCGGCGCTGTTGAAGCCTCAGGTATAGAAATTGCCGGACCGACAGCGAAGTATTACGAGCTGTATGAAAATGCCACGTCTTTGATTCCAATCCCGGATGTCGCGATTCCCACACAAGCCACCGCAACGATGTACGAAGAATTTCAGGGTATGCTGCTGGGTCACGTATCCGTGGAAGATGCTTTGCAGGAAATCGCGGATTCCATTGAACGGTTCCGTCCCGAATAGTTCACGGCGTTGCGCCCTGAACGGTTGGGGCGCAACCGCTCTATTTTCAGTTCCGTGAGATGTTATGAAACACGCGCAGGTGTCGAAAATGGCGCAAGCTACTCTTTTGCCTCGCCTCATTGCCAAATACCGTCCCGTTCTTTCAGAACAGAACCTGGTACACGGCCTCATGGTTTTGCCGGCGCTGGCATTTTACATCCCGCTTTTTGTGGTTCCGATCGTACTGGGTCTCGCCGTCAGTTTCGGGGACTGGTCGGGCGTCGCCGGGGCGCTCGACATGGAATGGATCGGGGCGGAGAATTACGTCGAGTTGGCGGGTGACCGAAAATTCTGGGCGTCGCTTGGTATCACACTGAGATACGCCGCTATGGTGGTTCCATCACAGTTGCTGATCAGCCTGTTTCTGGCGGCTGCGATCAACAGCGGCAGAGGCATGCTTTCCGCCGGCGTCAAAGTCGCGATCTTGACCCCAATCGCCATGTCCGCCGTAGCAATTGGCATCCTGGCAACGTTCCTGTTCAGCCCGCAGATTGGCATACCAGCCCTGCTATCGAACGAGCCGATAGATCTTTTTGCCGAGCCGAATGGCGCCTTGCTTGGTGTCAGCATTGCGCACGTATGGGGCGGCGTAGGTTTCACGACATTCATCTTTCTGGCCGGGCTACAGGCGATTCCCGAAGAACTCTATGAGGCGGCCAAAATCGACGGCGCCGGTCTGCTTGCGCGTTTTTGGCGCGTTACCATCCCCCTGTTGCGTGAAACAACTATTGTCAATCTCATCCTGATTTTCATCGGAGCGTTTCGATCCTTCGGTCTCATCTATACGATGACCCGTGGTGGACCCTACCGCGCCACCGAAGTACTGTCGTTTTTCATGTATAAGCAGGCTTTCGTCGCCTTCCGGATGTCTTACGGCTCGGCTATTGCGGTCATCCTGTTTCTGATCATCGCCGCCATCACCTTGTTCAAACTGCGTGTCACCCGCGCTGGCACAACCAAGTATTATTAGCGAGAGTAGCCTTGAAGGACGCATCGCCAGTCCTGCGCATTAGTCGAATCGCCATCTTCCTCTGCCTGTTGGTCATCATGGCCTACCCGATATTCTGGAGCGTCATGTCGTCGGTCAAGACGAATGCGGAACTGGTGGCCAATCCCTTCAGCATCCCGCGCAAGCCGCAGATCGACAATATCATCGAATTGTGGGTGGAAGGCGATTTCATCCGCTACTTCCGCAACACGCTGATCATCAGCCTTGTTACCGTGGTCGGTGTGGTCACGATGGCGACGATGGCGGGCTATGTCTTCTCACAGCGTCAAAGCGGCTTGTATAAATTCCTTTTTCTGCTTTTTCTTTTTGGCCTCATGGTGCCGCGCGAAGTGGTGATCGTGCCGGTATTTCGTATTATTGCTTCGCTGGGATTGCGCAATACGCTGGCCGGTGTCATTTTGGTCTATTTGGCGGGCACCTCATTTGGCATTGTGCTCATGCGCACCTATTTCCTAACGGTGCCATCTGAACTCAGGGAAGCCGCTCTCATTGACGGCTGCTCGGAGTTCGGCGTCTTTCTCCGCGTTTACGTGCCCTTGGCGGCGCCTGCCATGGTCACTGTGTCGATATTCGCCTTCTTCTTCAGTTGGAACGATTTGCTCTGGCCTCTCATTCTAATCCAAAAGCCGGAGTGGTTCACACTGGTGCAAGGTGTGCTTAGATACCAGGACGAATTTACCGTTGATTGGTCCAAGCGAAGTGCCGGTTTGGTCTTCTCTATCTTGCCGCCGCTGATCTTCTATTTGATTTTCAATCGCGGCATTCAGAGTGGACTGACAGCCGGCGCTATCAAAATGTGATATTTGGGGATTGCTCAGTCATCGCTCCCCAAGGCGAACAGCAGGCGAATGGCCACCTTAGTTGCGATTTGGATGACGTCTACAATTATGTACTCGTTCCGTTAAATTGCAGCCGTTCGGCTTGCGTTGGCATTGCCGCTTAATCAGATCCCCTCAAGTAAGTCCGCACCCGCCTTAGCAGCAAAAACACGACCAGTAAACTTACGATGATCGGCAGAACAAAAACGAGCATTAGCCCTAGCGGATCGCTCAATAAAGTGGGAAGAGCATCCTTAATCACCTGAGTTAGCCAATCGGGCGGCTCAATAGAACCAAGCACCAAAAGAATGGCAAAAACAGTATAGCCAATAAAAGGAATGCCGATAGACAACAATACAATGTATCCCAGTCTTTCCAGCCATGATTCTGTTTCCAACTTGTGGATTGCTTCCAGCAACGCTGTTTCTGTTGCCAGCAAATTTTCGCGGCATTTTTCCTTGCATCCTACATCGTTGAGGTACTGTTGTATAGCAGTTTGAAAGCGACAGTATATTGCCTTGATGCCGTTTCTGTCGTTGCTATATGCCAGCGCTTTTAACTCCGCAAGATGCAAGTCTATGAATCGCTCCTTTGTTTGTGTGTCATCCCATTGTTTGTCATACAGCCCTGCGCGCGCATTGGCGGCCGTTCGTGTCAAATCCAACATGCGCTGGTACTGCTTGCGCTGCGCGTCTGTATCCGGTCCCGCGTATGTGGTAAAGGCCTTGATAAGATCTTCCATCATAGTCTCTTCCCCTGCGTCATATTACCTGTGTAATCGAGTTAGTGACTCGGCGATCCACGCTACCCCGCCATCATAGCGCACTTTCAGCCAGTTATACGGGCTGCCCGCCTGATAACCTATCACCTCGAAGGTTTCGCCGGGTTGCGCTACGCCGACGATTCCGTACTGAGTCCCCGGTCCCGACCGAATATTGACTGTGTTATCGACGGAGACGCGATGGGGCGTATGGGTGATTGTGGGGGCGGGTGTTTTGGTGGCGGTAAGTCTGTCGTATATTGCATCAGCGGTGAGTTTCCAATTTGGCGTAGCAGTCGGTGGGGGCTGGCAGTAGAGCAAGATGAAATTGGCGACGTTGGGTTGCATGATAAAGCGCACAAATGTATTAACTGCTGAATCGGTAATCCTGATTTCGTATTCCCCGGCGCTCACATAGCTATACCAAATGTAGTATGTCTCCTCTTCTCGGTCATATTCGGCACTTTGATTTTCTTCTACGCGGCCACTTGACAGGTGAGTAATCACAACACTTCGCCAGCTTCTTAGCGCATTTGTTTGCACAGTCAATACTTGTGTCCGTTCCGAGCTTTGCGTTACATGCGCGATACTGCATTGGCTCCACCATCGGCTATTGGCGGGCAGCTGGAGCCAATGACGATCGCTCCGGTTTTCGGGATGCGCCGTTAACATGGGTGGCGGTATGGGAGTAGGCGTCGCAGTGGGGCTTGGTGTCGCAGTTGGGCTTGGTGTAAGTGTAGGCAGGCTCGCCTCGAAAGTCGCTTTTGCAGCATCAGAGGTCGCCCGCGCTGCCTCTGCTTTCGCCGACTCCCCGGCGTCTAAGGTGGCACGCGCACTGATAAAGGCATCCCCCGCCTCGAAGCTCGACGCCACTGTACCCGCTATACCTATCGCAGTCCCCACAGCATCAAAGTACCAGTTGTACTCACCAGGCCGAAGCCACGTATCCGCTTCAATGGTTTCTAGTATCCCGCTTTCCATCAGCGCTTCAAGGGTTGCCCACGCCTTGTCCTTCTCCCATTCCCACGCTGCTATAGCGGGGGCGCCATAGGTCGCCATGATCGCCTCGGAGGTCGCCCATGCTGCTTGGGGGGCTTGGGTCATCTGATCGATTATGGATTCGTGCAGCCCTGATGTTTGTATTGTGTATTTGACTATGAAGAATTGCGCCGCATTCGACGGGATGGCAAAGCCAAGTGCAGTACCTCGATAGCCAGCCGTGTTGACGCCGATGACTTCTCCCGCCTGATTCAGTAAGGGACCGCCGCTGTTGCCGGCGGCCAGCATGGCGTCCGTTTGAATCGCGCCTTCCATCGTCGTGCCGTCGCCAAACTCCAGGCTGCGATTAAGCCCACTGATGATCCCGCGGGTCAAGGTCGCGTCCAGTCCGTGAGGACTGCCTATCGCCACAACGGACTCTCCTACGACAAGGGAGTCCGAGTCGCCAAAAGTCACCGGCTTGAGACGATGACGCGCTGCATCAACTTTGATGACGGCGAGGTCGACGCGCGTATCGATGCCGATCAACTTGGCTGCGGCTTCATATCCGTCATGAAACACGACGGTCAGGGTGACGGCGTCTTCGACCACGTGGGCATTGGTGAGGATATGCCCGTCTTGGTCAATAACAAAACCGGCGCCGCCAGCTGTGTCAAACCGGCTGATTTCAACCTCTATCGACACAACTGACGGGCTGACGTCGCGATAAATATCTGCTTCATTCTGCGCCCAAAATGGCGCAGTGAGTGGCAATGCCAATAGCATGAATAACCAGAGCCTGCGAAACATTTCGATTCCCTTTGCATTGATGCAGACGCGAGGATTGTAACGAGACCGTCATGAAGTCGCAAGTTTTCAACACTCCCCTACTGGCGGAATCATTGACAATCTTAATAGAGTTGGTAGACTCTCTTCAATAGTGAGAGCTTGGTTATCGGCGTCAGGCTGGAGCGATAAATATTTTGTCGTTTAGATGGCAAGAGGGATGTTGCCCTGTATCTGTTTTTGAGTGCCAAGCCCAATCTACCATTTCAACTGCAGGAGGGAAGTCAAGATATGCAAGCACTTTACGAATCCAAGCAAGCAGACCTGGAAAATACCCTGCTCGATTCACTCGACTCTCACGAGCCTTGGTCCTTGGTCGAACGATTCACGACCCTTGTGCGCGAATCATCATCCGACGACGAGCGCACCGCGTTCAACTACATCGCCGATCGATTGTCGGCTTTGGGCGTTCCCCATACCATGCACATGCCGGAACTCTTCTTGAGCGTGCCGGTCAGCGCGTCGCTGGTCGTGGGTGACAAATCATATCGCTCCAAAACGCCGGGCTTTTCGATCAGCACGCCAGCTGGCGGCATCAGTGGAGAAACTGTTCGTATTCAAGGCTTTGCCGCTGGACGCAGCGTCGACTTCTTCGATTTCTCGCCGACAACCGATGTCGATGTTGAGGGTAAGATCGTAGTTGTCGATGGCTTTGGCGGCCCTCCGCCGGTTTGGTACTTCCAGAACAAAGGCGCGAAGGGCGCGATCTTCATCAACCCCGGCGTCGATATCCACTGGGGCATCTGCACGACAATCTGGGGCGCGCCCGACCTGGACAATTATCATCGGCAGCCTACCATTCCTGTCGTCTCGATCAATCGTCCCGATGGCGAAGACTTGCTGGCGCAGATGGATAAAGGCACGGTCAATGTCACGCTGCACACGGAGCTGAAAGAGGGCTGGTTCGAGTGCCCCTGCCTGGTGGCCGAGATCAATGGCAATATCGAGCCTGAGCGATTCGCGCTGGTGCATGGACATCTCGACTCCTGGGATGTCGGTATCGGCGACAACGCGGTCGGCGACGCCACCCTGCTGGAACTGGCGCGTATCTTCCACAACAATCGCGACGGCATGTCGCGCAGCCTGCGTGTCGCCTGGTGGTCCGGCCATTCCACTGGTCGTTACGGCGCCTCAACCTGGTACGCCGATGCCTTTGGACTCGATCTGGCGCGCAATTGCGTGGCGCAAATGAATATCGATTCGCCCGGTTGCCGCTGGGCGACCGAATACCGTGGCGTGACGGTCATGACCGAAGTGGAAGAATTCGCGGCAAGGTCGGTGAAAGATTCCACTGGCAAGGGCTTCAGCGGCGACCGACCGCATCAAGCCGGCGACTATTCCTTCAACAATATCGGCATCTCGAGCTTGTTCATGCTGCTGTCATCAATGCCGCTGTCGAAGGCGGAAGAAATGGGGTACTACCCGGTCGGCGGCTGCGGCGCCAATATCGCCTGGCATACGGAAAATGATCAGCTGGAGATCGCCGACAAGGAAAACTTGATGCGCGACCTGCGGGTCTATGCGACCGCCCTGCAGCGCCTGATCAACAACCCCCTGCATCCCTACAACTTCCGCAATCTGACTGCCGAATTCAAAGGGACTCTGGACACGTACGCGGCCGCAGCCGGCGCTGACGCGGACTTCGGACCCGCTTATGACGCGCTGGCCGACTTGAATGACGCCCTGGACGGCCTCTACGCCGAGTCGGCTGGTTTGGCGGATGCCGCTGTCGATGATCCGCGCGTCCGCGCCTATAACGATGCCTTGCTGGGCATGGCGCGCGAACTGGTACTGATCAATTACACACGGCAAGGGCGCTTCCGCAACGAGCCCGCGGTGCGCGTGCCGGAACTGCCCGATCTGGCGCCGGCCATGGACCTGGCGGATGCCGATCACCACATGCGGCGTGTCACCCGTACGCACCTCCTGCGCGGCGTCAATCGCGTGGCTTGGGCGTTCGAGACATCAGCCAATATGGCGCGCGCCGCTCTGGACAAGATCAACGGCTGAAAATGATCGGCAGATCTCCGAAAACGGTAGGGGCGACTCGGTGAGTCGCCCAACAAACATCTAAAAACGGGAGAAAACTAAATGAAACTGGTTTACCTAGTATCAGGACCGATGGGGCGCACGCCTGCGGGTCAAGCGGAACTGGGACGGCGGCGTGAGTATTTGCAGCGCTTCGCCGCTCCGGGCACCGACGTTGATATCACCGATATTCCCGCCGGTCCCGGCTCGATCGAGAGCATGTACGAAGAATATCTATCCATCCCGGAGACCGTCAAAAAGGCGCACGAACTGCAAGCCGACGGCTGGGATGGTATCTTGCTCGGCTGTTATGGCGATCCCGGCTTGGGCGCGCTGCGCGAAATAGTCGATATTCCCGTGGTAGGCGCAGGCCAGGCAACCGCGCTGATGGCATCGGCGCTGGGGCGGCGCTATTCGGTGATAACGGTCACCGATAGCGTCATCGGACCGCTGGAAGAAACCATTCACAATAGTGGCGGCGGCTCGAAACTAGCGAGCGTTCGCGCGGTCAACATCCCGGTGCTCGAACTACACCGCGACCGCGAGCAAGCCATTGAGGTCACGATTGAAGAGGGCCGCAAGGCGATCAAAGAAGACCGCGCCGATACCCTGATCGTCGGTTGCATGAGCATGGGCTTCCTGGAAATACCGGAAGCTTGCCAGGCGGAGCTCGGCGTGCCCTTCCTGAATCCGGCGCGTGTGCAACTGAAATTCCTGGAGGCGATGCTCGGCAGCGGCCTGAGCCATTCCAAACTCGCCTACATGACGCCGCCCAAGATCGCATCCGGCCAGGCCTCATCGCCGGCCGATCTCTATCACAGCAAGAACTAAGTAATTCCAACTACGAGAGAGGGATTCACCACAGAGGCACAGAGGGGCGCGTAGACACCCACAAGACCGCCGACACAGAGATAATTGGCAATGCAACCATGAAAAATTCGCAAAATCAGGATCCGTTGACACATGCGATAATTGCCGCAGCCATAGAAGTTCGCCGAGCCTTGGGTCCTGGCTTGCCGGAAGAACTATATGAAGACGCTTTCAGCGTAGAATTGGAAGATCGGGAGTTGAAGTATGAGCGATAGCGGCACATTGACGTCGTCTACAAAGGGAGAGACATCGGTGATATGGTTGCGGATATTGTTGTGGATAATGCTGTAATTGTAGAACTCAAGTCCGTAGAAGGCCTGAATCAAATTCATATCGCTCAACTGATGACCTATATGAAACTCATAAATCTCAAAAAGGGGCTGCTCATCAACTTCAATGGTCGATTTCTGAGGGAAGGCATCAAGCGCGTAGTCCTTTAGTTCATTCCCTCTGTGCCCTCTGTGTCTCTGTGGTGAATCTCCCCACTGCATTGAGATTAGGGGTCAGATTTACCTGACTAACTTTGAACCAATTAGGAGGAATAGCATGGGATTTGTATTGACAGGAGCAACCCTGATTGACGGCCGTGGCGGAGAGCCGCTGGCGAACGCCGCTGTGCACGTTGAGGGAGAGCGCATCGTCTGGGTCGGCCGCGCGGCGGATCTACCCGCCGCTGCCCAAGGCTGTGAACAGATCGACGTCAGCGGCAAGTGGCTCTTGCCCGGCTTGATCGACGCTCACATTCACATCTGCTACAACGGCAGCGAAAGCACCTTCGCCCTGCTGGAACGCCCGCGCGACGAACTAGTGCTGGAAGCAGTCGACATTTGCAAGCGCGTCCTCTCCCACGGCACAACGACTATTCGCGATGTTGGCGGCGAAAAGTACATCGAAATGTCGCTGCGCAAGGCGATCAGCGCCGGTTTCATTGAAGGACCGCGCATGAAGCTTTCGGGCCGGGTCATTTCCATGACCGGCGGTCACGCTCACTTCATCGCTCGCGAGGCCGACGGTCCAGATGAAATGCGCAAGGCCGCCCGCGAGCAGATCAAAGCCGGCTCCGATATCGTCAAATTGATGGCGACCGGCGGCAGCGCCACGCCCGGACAAGATATCCATGCCAGCCAGCTCACCGTAGAAGAAATCAGCGCGGTTACCGAGGTGGCCCATATGATGGGACGCACGGTGGCGGCGCATTGTCACGGCACCGGCGGCATCCGCAATTGCATGCTGGGCGGCGTCGACTCGATCGAACACGGCACCTACCTCGATGAAGAAACAGCCGATATGATGGTCGCCAATGGCGCTGATTTGGTGCTGACCATCGGCGTGGGCAATCCCGATCTGGAGAGCTACCCGTTGACGCCCGTGCAAAAGGCCGATGCTGTGCGACGCAAACCCATGATCGAACAGGGCGTCAAACAGATCCGTGAGACAATAGCACTGGCGCGCTCCAAGGGTGTATTCCTCGGTGTCGGTACCGACGCCGGTGGTAATCCACTGGCGCCGCATCAATTCAGTATGGCGCGCGAGCTTGAGCTTTTGGTCGAAAATGATCTGACGGCGATGGAAGCGATTACGATTGCCACACGCAACAACGCGAAGGTCTTGCGTTGGGATGATGAGATTGGCACGGTAGAAGCGGGCAAATTCGCCGACCTGCTGCTGATCAATGGCGATCCGCTGGTTAATATCAGCAACGTGCGCGATATCGCAGCCGTTTACAAAGGCGGCGAGAAGGTCTAGGACGCGGTCGGACAATGGCTTCAGTAGCGATGGTTGGTGACATATTCTTGCAGGAGTCTCTGCCCGACAGCAGTGAGCTGGCAGACGTGATCGACGTGCTCAAGTCGGCTGATTTCGCCTTTGGCAATCTGGAGACGCCGGTTTCCACAGGCGGAGAACCGATCGAAAAATGGATCAATATGCGCATGCACCCGGATTTGCTGGACGATGTGATGCGCATGGGTTTTCAAGTGCTGACCCTGGCCAATAATCACATGATGGATTTCGGTGAACTCGGCTTCGTGGACACCTTGACGCATTTCTACCAGCGCAACCTGACCTATGTCGGCGCGGGACTGGATAGTGATCTGGCTTGGGAAGCGAAGATCCTGCGCAAGGGAGATCTTGACGTGGCCTTTCTGGGCGCGGCATCAACACTGGGACCGCTCTCTGCGGCGGGACCGAACCGCCCGGGCGTGGCGCCGATCCACGTGTCGGAATCCTACGCCATTGATCCACCAGCGAGCTTGGAGCAGCCGGGCAGCGCGCCTTATGTATTTACCCGCGCCTGGCAGGAAGATATCGACCGTGCGGTTGCCGCGATCGATAGGGTACTATACGACGTGGATCTGATCGTGGTCGCGATGCATTGGGGTGTGCCACCCTTCTGGCGGTCTCGCTTTCAGGATGGATTGGCGGACTACCAGGTCGAGGTTGGTCACGCGCTGATCGACGCCGGCGCCGATGTCATCGTCGGGCATCATCCGCATTCGCTGCAGGAAGTCGAGGTCTACAAAGGCAAACCCATCTTTTATAGTTTGGGTAACTTCGTCTTTCATCACAACAAGGGACCGGTTAAGGAGACGATCATCAGCCGCAATGCGCCATATGCCGCGACGGTTGATCGGCGCAATCGCAACTGGTCGGAATCGCTCATTGTCATCGCGGAACTGGACGACGAGGGCGAAGTCGCTTATCGTCTGGTTCCTGTGCTGCTGGACGGCCTTGGCAATCCGGCGCTGCTGAAAGGCGCGGAAGCGATCATGCTGATCGAGCGGCTCGCTACCATGTCGCCTAATGCATCAATAACGCATGTTGACGGACTCGGACATTTATCGATAGCTTAACAGGACCGTCATTTGCCCGTTCTCAATTTGAGAAAGTGAATCGCAACTGAAGGAGGTGCCGCCAAGACAGCAAAATTCGAATCGACTGTTTTTTGTCAAGTGAACGAAGAAATGGAGAAGAAAGAGTCATGAGCAGAAAACTGGCAAGAATCTCAATGATAGCGGCTTTGCTTGCGCTGGTGATGGTAGCGGTTGTGCCTGTATCCTCGCAGTCCATGGGCGAAATGGTGCCGTCGATCATCGTGCGCTCGGTCACGCAGGCTGAGCGGCCCATCGAATACGAAACCACGCGCCTGGTCGTTGAAAACATGCGCGAATTGGGCCTGGACGTCGATCACCGTGCCGTCCCCTGGGCGCAACTGATTGACGAAATCTGGTATACGCGCACGGGCGATGAAGCCTGGGAGATGACTTACTGGCGCATGGTCGGCCGCCCCGAGCGCTCGGACCCGGATGAGTTCACCTACAACCTCTTCCATTCCAGTGTGCGCGATGGCGGTTACAACTTCATCGGCTACAACAACATGGAATATGACGCCCTAGCCGAAGCGCAGCGCGTGGAAGTGGCGGATAAGGAAGCGCGGCTGGACATCATCTGCGAAGCCCAGCAATTGATCCGCAACGATATGGTGAACGCCTATTTCGTACACCCCCTGACCCCGCAAGTCGTCAATACGGATGTCTTCAACGGGGATAGCGTGGTGACGCAGGCCGGCATCGGCGTGCACAACTTCTGGACCTGGGTTGGCATTGAGCCGATCAGCGACGAGAAGACGCTGATCACCTCGACCACGTCCTTCCTGAATTCCTTCAACCCGATGGAAATCGCCGGTGACGCGCCGAGCCGCGTGACGGAGATGACTTGGGACCGCCTGATGCGCATCAACCCCATCGGTGTGGCGGAGCCCTGGGCGGCGGAAAGCATAGAGTGGGAAGACACGCTGAATGTCGTCGTTACATTGCGCGCGGGCATGACCTGGCATGATGGCGAGCCGGTGACGGCCGAAGACGCCGCCTACACCTTCGAAGCGGCTCTCGCAGGCACCACGCAGACGGACGAAGATGGCAATGAAGAATTCCGTCCCGAAGCGCCTGATTACCATCCCTTCGCCCGCAACGTTGCCAATATCGAGGTTATCGACGACTTGTCGGTCCGTTTCACGCTGCACACGCCTTCGGCAGCCTTCGAGACCAGCTCGCTGGCCAAGCTGAACCTGATCCCCGAGCATGTCTGGAGACCGATAATCGAAGACTTGCTGACGCAGGATGACGCCGATGTCGATTCAATCCAGGAAGAGATTCCGATCGGCTCCGGTCCCTTCAAATACGTGGCCTTTGATGTCAACGAATTCGTCTTGCTGGAAGCTTTCGATGATCACTGGGCGCGTCCCAAGATCGATGGCTGGCTGATGAATGTGCTGCCGAACCAGGAAGCGACGCTCGGTCAGATTCAATCCGAGGAAATGAACTTTCTCTGGGAGTGGCCCGGCGACCCCGGCGTGCTGCAAGATATCGTTAACGATAACGAGCACCTCGATCTGTTCTCGGCGATCAGTATCGGTATGAACTACTTCGCCTTCAACGTGCGTTACGCGCCCTTTGACGATGTGACCTTCCGTCAGGCAGTCGCGCATACCATCCCGCAGCAGTTCATCATCGACAACATCTACAACGGTTTCGCCGCGCCGGCGGACAGCTTCGTCTCGGCCGCGCTGGAATATTGGCGCCAATGTGACGACCTGCCGACCTACGATTTCAGTATTGAAGGCGCGCGCGCTTTGCTGGAAGGTGTGGGTTACAGCTGGGACGACGACGGACGCCTGCATTACCCGGGCAATTGAGTGCCGACTAACGCAGAAAATGTAGGGGCGAGCCTTGGCTCGCCCGCATCAACCCTAGTCCGTGTAGGGGCGACTCTTGAGTCGCCCCTACACGCAATTGAGCGAGGAAAGTAATGAAACGCGGCGTCTTCTATTACATCTTCGGGCGTTTTATGCAGAGCGTGATGGTGCTCTGGATCATCGTCACCCTGCTCTTCTTGCTCTTCCGCCTGGCGCCGAGCAATCCGCTGGCCAGCTACATCGACACCACTTTCACAAAACAGCAGGAAGCAGCGCTGCTGGCGCGTTTTGGTCTTGATAGACCGCTCCACGAACAGTACCTAATTTACCTGATCAACCTGGTCAAGCTCGACCTGGGCGAAACCTTCAGTTACGCGGGCAAAAGTGTGCTGGATATCCTGCGCGCGGATTTGCCAAACACGATCTATTTGACGCTGAGTTCCTTGTTGGTGGCTTATATCGTGGGCGTGCTGGGAGGAATCGCGATGGCGGCGCTGCGCGGCAGCATGATCGAGCGCGTGGGGACGATCTTCACACTGATGACCCGGGCGGCGCCAACGTTCTGGGTAGGGATGTTATTGCTGACACTTTTCGCCTTCCAATGGAAATTGTTGCCGTCTTCGGGCATAGGACCGGCGCTTATTCGCTATCGCTGGGAGACGGAGTGGGACAAGTTGATGTCGCCGGTGTTCTGGCGCCATATGATCCTGCCCACTTTCACGCTGGCGCTCTATTTGCACGGATTGCCACTGCTGCTGATGCGCTCGAACATGCTCGAAGTACTGGACCAGGATTATGTCACGATGAGCCGGCTGGCCGGGTACAGCGAGTGGCGCGTGATGATCCAGACGGCGGCGCGTAATGCCATGTTGCCAGTGCTAACGGCGCTGACGCTGGGCATAGGCTATAGCATCGGCGGCAATGTTGTGATCGAAAACGTATTTTCCTGGCCGGGCCTGGGACGGACCCTGGTGCGAGCGGTCCAGCAGGCCGACTATCCACTTGCGCAGGGGGCATTTTTCTTGATCGCGCTCATCATCGTTTTCATGAATTTCATCGCTGATATAATGTACAGCCTGCTGGACCCGCGAGTGGGAGCATCGGCGCAGGCACAGGTCTCTTGATGCGGAGGTAATGCCGTGCAACAGGAAGCAATGGTTCGGGACGAGCAGGCCGGCAAGACGACAGCGCAATTCCGGCAGGGCTCGCTCATCCGCCAGCTCTGGGAGACGAACCTCGAGGTATTTCAGCGCGACAAAATGGCGCTGTTTGGCTTATTCGTCTTCGGAATTTTCACCATCGTTGCGATTTTTGCGCCGCAGATTGCCCCGAACGATCCTCTGACGCCACTCAAGAATAACGACGGCGATTGGATTAAGAACGCGACGCCCTTTTGGCTCGCCGAACCCGGGGAAGACGTCGCGGAGGGTTACACAAATACCTTCTTGCTGGGGACGACAAATATCGGGCGCGATATCTTTTCGCAATTAATCCATGGCTCGCGCGCGGCACTGCTGGTGGGCTTCTCGGCAGCAGCGGCGGTGGCGGTCATCGGCACGGTCATCGGCTTGCTGGCCGGCTATTACGGCGGCTGGGTCGATACCATCCTGATGAGGGCGGCCGACGTCGCCTTTGGCATCCCCTTCATTCCATTTATCATTGTGATCGCGGCCTTTTTCGATCCCAGCATCTGGAATGTGGTCATCGCCATGGCCGTGCTTCTCTGGCGCGACACCGGCCGCGTCATTCGTTCGCAAGTGCTGGTGATCAAAGAGCAAGCTTTTGTCAGTGCGGCGCGGGTTTCGGGCGCGAGCAACCTGCGCATAATTTTTGTCTACATCGCGCCGAGTATTCTGCCGCTTTCATTTCTTTACGGCTCCTTCGCCATCGCCTGGGCGATTCTGACCGAGGCAAGTGTCAGTTTCCTTGGTTTCAGCGACCCGGAGACGATCAGTTGGGGTTTCATGCTGCAAGACGCCTTCAACTCCCTGGCGCTTTCACGCGAGGCCTTTTATTGGATTGTGCCGCCCGGTCTCTGCATCATGCTGACCGTGATGGCCGGCTTCTTCATCGGGCGGGGTTATGAAGAAGTCTTGTTCCCGCGCTTGCGCCGTATGTGAGATAATTGATAATGTCGATACGCTTTTCTGCCAACCCCAGCCCCCAAAGCACGCTGAGGACACGATAATTCTGGGGCGGTTCCGGCGACGCGACTCCGCGCGAATAAGTGTAATCCGATAAAAATGCAAGGTCGCGCGGCGTGGGTAAAGTCTCCCCCCATTGCAATGGGGGGAGATTTAGAGGGGGGTTTGAATGCGCTTGCGGCTCATGTGCCAGTCTTTCCGAGGTTAGGTCAATGTCGATTCTCTCCATCCGCGATCTAAAAGTCAACTACGCCGCGCAAGACGGCATCGTAAAGGCGGTGGATGGCGTTTCGCTCGATCTCGAAGAGGGACAGCACCTCGGCTTGATCGGCGAATCGGGCTGTGGCAAGACCACGCTGCTCAATGCGATCGTGCAGGTGCTACCACGTAATGGCCGGATTGCCGGTGGCAAGATTATGTTCAAAGGCATGGATCTGTTGCAATTGCCACCAGCCGAGATGCGTCAGTTGCGCTGGCGCGAGATCGCAACGATTCCGCAAGCCTCGATGGATTCGCTCAACCCGGTTCAGCGAGTGGGCAGCCAACTGACGAAACTGCTGCGGGTGCGCGGCGGATTTGGCAAAAAAGCGGCTCTGAGTCGGGCAGCGGATCTCTTTGACCTGGTCGGCCTGGACACCGAGCGGCTCATGCATTATCCACATGAGTTCTCCGGCGGCATGAAGCAGCGCGCCGTCATCGCCATGGCGCTGGCGCTGGAGCCCAGCCTCTTAATCGCTGACGAGCCGGTTACCGCGCTTGATGTAATCGTACAGCACCAGATCCTGGAAGTGTTGCGCGAATTGGAGCAGGAATTCAACCTGACTGTCATGCTCATCACCCACGATATCTCCGTGGTGGCGCAAGTCTGCGATTCGGTTTCAGTCATGTACGCCGGGCGTATCGTTGAGCAGGCTGCTGCCGAACCCTTCTTCGCGTCGCCGGCGCATCCCTACAGCCTTGGCTTGCAGCAAGCCTTCCCGAATTTGGCGCGTCCGCGCGACGAACTCGTCTCGATCGAAGGTTACCCGCCGGACTTGCGCGAACCGCCGACTGGCTGCCGCTTTGCCGAGCGCTGCCCCTTCGTTCAGGACGCTTGTCACGAGATAGATCCACGGTTGGAACTGGTTGGCGATGATCGCCTGGCGGCTTGCTTGCGCTCAGGCGAAATGGAGACGCTGCGCTTACAGGCAGAAGATCCGGCGCTCTGGCAGCAAGTGGAGGTAGTGCGGGAGATTGCCGTACCAGCAAACCAAGCCCCTATAGCGCTTCCCGGTAGGGGCGACCCGGTGGGTCGCCCGCCAGATCATGGTCCCGGCGCGACAGCGGGCCAGCCGGCGGCTGACCTCTACACGAAAAATAGTGGAGATGAGGGGGAAGGCCAAGTCCTGCTCGAGATGCGGGACGTATCCAAGCGCTTCACGATCGGCGGCGGCTTGGCCGGCTTATTGCGCGGCGACAAAGAGCAGACGCTCTACGCCGTAAATAACATCTCGTTCTCATTGAAGCGTGGCGAGAGCCTGGGCCTGGCCGGTGAATCCGGCTGCGGAAAATCGACCACGGGCAAGCTTTTGGTCAAACTGCTTGATGCCAGCGACGGGGAGATTATCTTCGATGGCGCTGACCTCTCCGGGATGGACGACGAGTCCTTATTGGCATTCCGCAGCCGTGTCCAGTTGATGTTCCAGAATCCCTTTGAAGCGCTCAATCCGCGCTTTACGCTTTATCGTTCTTTGACGGAGCCGCTCATAATTCACGGATGGAAGGACGAGAACAAACGCCTGGATCGCGTGATCGAGACGCTGGATCGAGTTAACCTGCGCCCGGCCGAGGTCTTCCTGGACAAGTATCCCCACCAACTTTCCGGCGGGCAATTGCAGCGAGTGGTGCTGGCGCGCGCACTGGTTTTGCATCCCGATTTTCTAGTTGCCGATGAACCGGTGTCGATGCTTGATGTATCGGTGCGCGCCGGTATATTGAACACCACACGCCGCCTGGCGCGTGAGTTGGGCCTGGCTACGGTCTATATCTCGCATGATCTGTCGCTGCTTCAATACACTTGTGACCGCATCGCTATCATGTACCTGGGCGAGATTGTCGAGATTGGGCCGAGTAGCGACGTCATCAACAATCCGCAGCATCCCTATACTATGGCGCTGATCGCTGCCGTTCCGGTGCCCGATCCCACAATTGAAAACCCGCCGCTGCGCATTCAAGAAGGCATACCCCGCCCCACCGAGCAGTTTATCGGCTGTCCCTTTGCGCAGCGATGCCCCGACGCGATGGAAGCCTGTCTCACTGTTCGTCCGCCGCAAATCACCAACGAGAACGATCACATGGCCCAGTGCCACCTATATGGCGAGCATCGAGATTCGCCCAAGCTCGAGCGCAAGGCGGAGGCGCCGCCTTCATGACTACAGTCTCGGTGACTGACATTTTCAAATTTATCGGTGCTGAAATAGTCCGCAGGGTACAGGTCCCAAAACCGCAGCAAGCGGCGGCGAAGAACAGCATGAGCCGGGCACGGTTGCCAAGTAACGGCTGCAAAACGGACACTTGAGCCCATGGCCGTCGGTGAATTATTCGCAATGAATGGATGGGGGCTTAGTAATAATTTCTGTGGAATAGGCTGACATTGGCTTATACTTAATCCTGCTATCCGCACAGACTCTAAGAATCAAGAAACGCAATCAAAACCAGTTGATTGCGTTTCTTGTCGTTGTCCGGTAACATATAGTCTGCCCTTTGCGGGCAGTAATTCGGGATTCCCCGTGACATTCGGTTCTGAGCCTAATGTGTCACGGGGAATTGCCCAACATGGGAAAACGCAACGTTTCCCATGTTTATTGTAGCGTACATCGCTTTGCCGATCCAAGTAATGGGGGTTCTGTTCTCATAAATATAGATTGAAAGGCACATCGAGATGTTTCGCACGCTGTTGTTTGTTGTTCTATTACTGTGCTACACCGCGCCACTCCGGGCGCAGGAGGGAAGGGAGGCGGATGAGTACAGGTATTTGCGGGAATGCACCGGTCCCGAGCTGATACATTTTGATGCGTCGCCCTCTCCCGATCCTTTTGATATGATAATGGACAGCGGCGACGCTGTCCGAGCGCTTTACCAGATGGATAGGGAAAGGGTGGAGTTCCCTCAAAAGCGGCGGGAATTCCATGATGCTTTATACCTCTCCTACCACTACATGCTTCGGAGAGTGCCGCCATGCCGAGAATGGGTTGAATTGTACATAACCTGGCACGACTGGATGACCCGCATGGAGATCGGGCTGTATGGGATCCGCGTTGAGATCGATCAGACCTACCAAAGGTACAACAACGCCTTGGATGACTTCATCCAGCGGCTTTCGGGACGGATTCCTAGAAGCACGTAGTTGGTTAATAAGCTCGTCGAAAGGATGCTATAATGTCAGATAATGATGTTGAGCGCAACGAAACGGAAGATACGATGCAATCGCAAGCTCTGAGCAAATTGGCTATTGCCGATGCGCTGTCCCGCGCAGATTATGCCCTAAGCAAGTCGTCAAATATCCGCGAGCCCGAACTGAGAGCACTGTACTACGGGCGAATCGAAACGTGGGAGTATGCGCACCTGTTCGGGTGCGACATGGCGATCGCGAAGCGCGTGTGGACGAACGCTGTTCAACATGGCCAACTCAACTCGCCAGGAGCGGTCAAGTTGCTTGACCAGTGTCTCCCGTCACCAACTCCGAGTAAGTAACCCAAATGCCCCGCGATCGCGGGGCATTACGCTAACCCTAAGCCGTCACCGCGCCCTGAATAAGCTCATCGAAAGCGTTGCCGCTCTTCCGATGGTTGTACTTCCATGAAGCCTCGGCCACGAAGAGCGGCATCCAGCGTTCGGTGTAGTGGTGGTGTGTCCCGTACCACGCGCGCTTGAGCAAACCGAAGAATCCCTCGACAGTATTGGTATGTACCGGACCGGCGACGAACTGCACGCTGTGGTTGATTGCCACACCTGGCACGAGACCGCGCGCCGCTTTATAGACCTGCGCTTCATCCGAGATAAGGAACGTGTTCTCGACATTGATGCGCCTGCGCAGGAACTTGATAACTGCATTGCCAGTCACTTCCGGCGTCACCTCGGCTAAGACATCGCCGCCACGCTCTACAGCAGCCAGCACAGGCGTCTTGTCATGTACGCCTTGGCCGCCCGGCGGATCGTCTTCCCGCTTGTTAGGCTTGCGCTTCTTGCCGCCAATGTACGTTTCGTCCGCTTCGACAATGCCCTGCAGGGTGATCGTCTGTTGACGGCGCCCCATCTCCGCCCGGATACGTTGCTGCATGTACCATGCGGAGCTTTGGTTCATCCGCAAGTCCCGCGCCAGTTGGTAACTCGATACCGATTTCTTGGCATTCACCATGATAGCGATCGCCAGGAACCACTTTTGCAAGGGTATCTTCGTGCCTTGAAACATCGTCCCTGCTAGAACGTTGAAGCTGACGCGGCAGTTATGGCAGTTCCAGCGACCGACACGCTTGCCGTCCCGTTTCTTGGCAACATCCTCGCTGCCGCACTTCGGGCAAAACGCGCCATCAATGAAGCGCAGAGCTTCGAGATGTGCAAGGCAAGTCTCACGTGTCGGGAATAGGGTCATTACATTAACTAGTTGCATAATTGCTCCTTTCTTGTACCCTAATTATGGTACGGCTTGTACTTTGTTGTCAAGCCCCCATCCATTCATTGCGGAATTATTCCTTACCACCGAAGCGCTCATCCGAATCTTCGTCTTCCTGCTTTACGTGCCCGTATGCGTGATAAGTTACTGGCAACTAATCCCCCGCCTCTCGCGGACCTCCGCGCGCGTGGCCAGCCTAATGCTGATAGTGCAGCTGCTGGTAATCGTGCTGTCATTGGAGGCACAACTAACATCGAAGTTTGATCGGTGGCTCTGGGATTTCCATGAGGAATGGAATATTCCTGCTACCCTGGCGTCGGCGCAACTGGGAATGGTCGGCGGTGTCGCGCTGCTCACGGCATGGCTAGCGCGGGCACGAGCCAGATTTTTCCGTCCCTATTTGGCAGGTATCGGTCTGGTATTTGTCTTCTTGGGGCTGGACGAGTACCTCGCCCTGCACGAATTCATGCAAAATTGGGAGCTTTATTACATTTCGCTTGGCGCGGCGGTTGTCGCGGCTACCCTTTTTGTGGCTCTGCGTTCGGCACGAACTACCTGGATCTGGCACGCTTGCCTGCTTTCTGGTCTGGCTTTGAGCGTGCTAGGCGCAATGGTGTTCAACGCGGTACCATCAGTATGTGACAGCTTGGGAACGCTGCGCTTCGACGGGTGCCTGGAGTTTTATTTCCAGGAAGAGTCCCTTGAGCTCTTGGGAATCTGGCTCGTACTAGTCGCCATGCTTGGCCACTTTTCCGGCTTGCATTCGACGCCGCGGCTTCCGGCTCGGCTATTTCTTTGTGCCCTTCCCGGCCTTTGGATACTTCTACTCTTCTTCAATTCCCTTGTCCCCAGCATAGAGTCTCGTTTGTTGGCGGAGCAGGCCTCAGTGGAGTTTGATTCCGGAATACGCCTCCATGGCTACACTTTGGAAAATTTAGGGGAGTCTTCGCGAGTCCGGCTCTTTGTGTCGGCCAGACAACGGGACTATCTAAGCGTGGGTCATTCCATTCACTTGGTGGATCAGGCCAGCGGAGAGTCGGTCGCCAGTCTCGATGTATGGGGGGATCGACAACATGGCTTCTGGCTGCTCGGACCCGACTATGAGCCCGTCTATGGGCAGTGGATGGAAGTTCATTTTCCACCTGAAACGCCAACTAACCGTGCTCTCTCGGTCGTGCTGACGTTGTGGCGCAAAAAAGGCGGAGAATTCAAGCCCTATAAAGTCCGCGCTAGCGATCACCAACTTCTGAATGACGCGCAAGTAATCCTGGGCGAACGTGTTGTGCGGGCAAGATCTGGGACCATACAGGCCGTGCCGCTGGCTGAATTTGACAACGGCTTCACTTTGAATGCCGTCGATCTGCCCGATCGTGCCCAGGCGGGCGAGACCTTAACCCTGAATTTCGCCTGGCGCAGCGATACAGACGGCCGCGAGGACCACGTACAGTTTCTGCACCTGGGCCATGTATCCCCACCTAGAGAGGGGGGGAGCGTGGAAGGGGGGGCGGAGTCGGTTGAGAGCGGCGCCTGGTTTGTCTATGACCATCAACCCTTGGGTCCGCGCTTGCCCACTCGCCTCTGGTACAGTGGGCTCGCCGACAGCGAAACCTGGCAGGTGCCGCTCCCGGTATACCTCGCGCCCGGACAGTACAGTGTATTCACCGGGCTCTATCGCGCGCGCGATAAGGAGCGCGTGCCAGCGAGCACCTCAGATGGCGAACGATGGCTGGATGCGCGCGTGCCGCTGGGAGCGTTGATTATCGAGTGATGACATGTTGAGACGAGTCAAAGTGATTCAAATATCGGCTGCGATTCCAGGCTGTGTTGTGGAGCTAGGAGTCCATGCACAACGTTGAGATACTGGTTTCGGTTGAGACGATCAACCGGGTTTTCATGATCTTGGCGTATCTCCCGATTGGCTGGATAAGTTTCTGGCGACTGATCCCCCGTCTTACGATATCAGCCAAGCGCTTGGCAGGCGCTATGTTGCTGGCGCAAGTTCTGGTGATCTTGTGGTCTATGGAATGGCAACCCTCTTCGAACTTCGAGCACTGGCTCCAACTCTTGACCGGAGAATATAACGTCCCTGCCACCCTTGCGTCGGTTCAACTGGCGCTGGTTGGATGTGTTGCCTTGGCAACAGCCCGTCTTGCGAAGGCGTCACCTGTCCATCAACGTTTCTACAACATTGGGATCGGTCTCACTTTCTTGTTCCTCGCGCTTGATGAATACCACAAACTGCATGAACGTATTCCGAATTGGGCAGCGTACTATTCTACACTTGGCGCGGTCGTCGTCTTGGCAACAACGATGGTCGCATTTTACTCGCCGCGGCGCGACAGGATATGGCACGTTTGTCTGCTGGCGGGCCTAGCCATAAGCGCAACAGGGGCAATAGGACTCGAATTTCTGCCGACGATCTGTGGCGGCGTTGGGCCCTTCCGCCTTAATCAGTGCCTGCTGTTTTCTACTATTGAAGAAGCACTAGAGTTCCTCGGAATTTGGCTGGTTCTCGTTGCCGTGCTCGGCAGGTATTCGGATGTGGCGCCGACGTCATCGCGCCTCGTGCAGCGCGCACTTTATGCAGTGCCGGTCTTTTGGATGATTCTGCTTCTGCTAATCTCGTTAATCCCCTTGCTAGAGATCAGATTCTTGGCCCGACCGGCCTCTGTAGAGTTCCAGTCCGGCTTGCGGCTTCATGGTTATATTATCGATAGCACCACAGAGGCCGCTCATATCCGGCTTTATGCGTCCGCTAGACAAGGTAGTTCGATACGAATGGGCTATTCTACACACTTGGTCGATCAAGTTAGCGGAAGTTCTGTCGCAAGCGAGGATGAGTGGGAAGATCGTCAAAATGGCTTCTGGATCTTCGGGCCCGAGTACGCGCCAGTCTACGGACAGTGGATGGAGCTCGACATCCCGCCGCAGACACCAGCCAATCGCGCGTTTTGGCTGGTACTTTCAGTTTGGAAAAAGCAAGGCGACGATTATCTTCGACAAGCGGTACGATCCAGCGATTTAGAATTGCTCACCGAGTCGCAAGTCGTCTTGGGCGAACTAGTGATTCCTTCTGTGTCAACAGCTTCCCAGACCGTCCCGCTAGCAATATTTGACAACGGATTCGCTCTAAGTGCCGTCGACTTACCAGAGCGCGCCCAAGCTGGCGAGATTCTGAAGATTGCCTTTACTTGGCGCACGGACGTCGCCGGTCAGGAGGATATTGTACAATATCTGCACCTGGGCCATGTATCCCCACCTAGAGAGGGGGGGAGCGTGGAAGGGGGGGCGAAGTCGGTTGAGAGCGGCGAGTGGTTTGTCTATGACCATCAGCCCTTGGGTCCGCGCTTGCCCACCCGCCTCTGGTACAGTGGACTCGCCGACAGCGAAACTTGGCAGGTGCCTCTCCCGGCAGATCTCGCGCCTGGACGATATAGCGTCTTTACCGGGCTGTATCGCACACGGGACCAGGAAAGAGTGCCCGCCAGCAACTCTGATGGCGAACCCTGGCTGGATGCCCGTGTGCGGCTGGGTGCACTGACTATTGGGAACACTTTGACACGAACGCGCTAGTGTTGAACTCAATCGAGGATCATACATGACCCTGACCTGCCTTGTGGAATGCAGCCGTGCCAACGAGGTTCGGGCCGATGAATAGCGGTGAACTGCTATTGTCAAACCAGTCGATAATTCGCATCGTTCTTGTTTTGGTATATTTGCCAGTCTGTTTCATCGTTTTCTGGCAGCTCTTCCCCCGATTGACAACGCCATTCAAGCGGTTAGCGTTCGCTTCGCTAATCGTACAGGTTCTGGTAATCATGGCGGCGCTGCTATACCGACCAAAATCGGGATTCGAGGTATGGCTCTGGAATCTGGAACAGGAGTGGAACATTCCAGCCACTCTTACGTCGACGCAATTGGCTCTGGTCGGCGGCATCGCGCTCCTAACGGCGTGGCTTTCCAAGATGCGGCCCGCTTGGGAACGTCTCTACCTGGTGAGCATTGGTCTGATATTTCCGTATCTCGCTTTGGATGAGTACTTCAAGCTGCACGAACATGGCCAACTCGAGATTCCTTATTACACGCTCGGCGCAATAGTTGTAATCGCAACCATCGTTGTGGCCTTGCGCTCACCTCGTCAGAAGTTGCTGTGGCACTCTGGTCTGCTGGCGGGCATTGCGATAGGTGTGATGGGCGGCATTGTCATCGATAAGATGCCTCCTCTATGCGAGGCTTTCGTGTTTCTGCCCCTGGAAGGATGCCTGCAACTCTCCTTTTGGGAAGAATCCCTCGAGCTTCTTGGCATTTGGCTGACCCTGGTAGCCATGCTCGGTCATATGTCCGACGCGGTCCCGAAGCCAAAGCCAATTGTCCATTCTCTCTTGTATATATTGCCAGCATTTTGGATTCTCTTGCTTGTTCTTGACCCGATTGTGCTCCGCCTTGAGTTTCGGCTTTTAGCGCAGCCGGCAAATGTACAGTTCAAGTCGGGCGTAACTTTGCACGGTTACCGAATCGACGGCGACGTCAAATCTTTGCATCTCCAACTTTTCTTGACTGCCAGACCACGCGACTACATCGGGCAGGGTGTCAGGATGGGCTACTCTGTTCATATGATCGACCAGGAAAACAGCTTCTCTTTCGCAAGCCGCGACGAGTTCGCGCATATACCGCAAGATTCCTGGCTTTTCGGCCCCGGTTATTCGCCTTTATTCCGTAGTCGCCTTGAGGTCCCATTCCCGCCGGGGACTCCGGTCAACCGAGCGTATTGGGTTGTGCTAACGCTTTGGCGCGAAAAGGGCGATGAATACATTTTTCAGGAAATTGTCGCCAGCGATCGCCAACTGTTGGGTGAGACCCAAGTTGTTTTGGGCGAAAAAGTCGTGCCCGCGGTTGCAACTATCTCCTCGAAGGATCCAGTCGGTGTTTTCAACATGGGATTCAGTCTGGACGCCATCGACATGCCTGACCGCATCAGGCCTGGCGAGACTCTAAACGTTTCTTTCCAATGGCGCAGCGACGTCGCTAGCCAAGAGGACTACATCCAGTTCCTGCATTTCGTTCACGAAGAGGACGACGCATTGTGGAACCATGATCAGCAGCCCTTGGGTCCCCGCTTGCCCACTCGCCTCTGGTACAGTGGACTCGCCGACAGCGAAACCTGGCAGGCGCCTCTCCCGGCAGATCTCGCGCCTGGACGATATAGCGTCTTTACCGGGCTGTATCGCGCACGTGATCAGGAACGTATTCCAGCCAGCGACGCTAAAGGAACACCCTTTGTCGACGCCCGCGTGCCATTGGGCAGCCTGTTGGTAGCGCGATGAAGGGAGTTTGGCGCTGATGGACAGCGCTCCACTTTACGTAACGGTCGAGACGCTTACTCGCATCGTATTCCCAACGATGTACGCGCTTGCCGGCTTTGCTGTCTACCGATGGTTAATGCCCGATCTTTCGTTAGTGGCCAAACGCCTGGCGAGTGTCATGCTGGTGGCACAGGCGCTGGTAATCAGCAAGACCTTGTTTGTCGAACCATCCTCTAGTCTTGATGTTTGGCTGTGGCAGCTTCACCAGGAATGGAACGTGCCGGCGACGCTTGCCGCGACACAATTGGCGCTGGTCGGTTGTATCGCGCTGGTATCTGCCTGGCTTTGCAGGACGCGCATGCTACTCCAGCGCCTCTACCTTTTTGGTATCGCTTTGGTATTCCTATTCCTGGCCTACGATGAATACTTCACGGTGCATGAACATTGGGCCGGATGGAACTATTACTTATTTCTCGGCATGGCTGTTGTGGCAGCAACGCTGGCTGTGGCTGCGCTCTCGCCGCGGCGGTCCTGGAAATGGCACATTTGCCTGCTGGCAGGCTTAGCCATAAGCGCCGTCGGAGGAATCCAGGTTGAACGGTTCGGCAGTGTCTGTGGCAACTATGGCTTGCTGACCATCGACGCTTGCCCGCCTATTACCGTGTGGGCTTTGGAAGAAATCCTCGAGTTCCTGGGCATCTGGCTTACACTGGTCGCCATACTTGGCCATTTTTCAAATGTGTCGCCACCGTCAAAACGCTTAAGACGGGCGCTTTATGTCATGCCGGCACTTTGGATCGTCGGTCTCATTCCGATCGCGCCCATCTGGCCTATTGCACAGCAGGCTGATAGCCAGCCCGCTGCCGTAGCGTTTGAGTCGGGCGAAGTTCTACATGCTTACCGCATTAGCAAGAGCAAGAGCAATTTCACCGTCGGTTTGTTTTTGTCTCCTGAGGGATGGGAATTCAACAATCTGGGTTATTCCGTTCATCTGGTCGACCAGGTCACGGGGGAGTCTATCGTCAGCCGCCACACACACGCCAATCGTAGACTCGAGTTCTATCTGGCGCCAGGACATATACCGGTTTATCGACAGTGGAAGCGAATTTACTTTCCCCCGCAGACGCCGACCAACCACGCGCTTTCGGTCGTGCTGACGCTTTGGCACAAAAGGGATGACAAAATCATTTACGAGCGCGTCCTGTCCAGCGACCTCAAACTCCTCAGCGATAGGCAAGTTGTGCTGGGCGAACTGGTCCTGCCAGCCGATTCACCGGCACCGTCGACCCTACCTCTCGCCCAGTTTGACAACGGATTCACGCTCGGCGCTGTTGAGCTTCCCGAACACGCCCGACCTGGTGAAAACCTGGTTATTCCATTTACCTGGCATAGCGCCGAAAATGGCCGTGAGGACCATGTGCAATATCTGCACTTGGGTCACGAGGAAAGCGGCGCCTGGTTTGTCTACGATCAAGAACCTCTGGGCTCGCGCTTGCCGACCCACCTCTGGTATCGCGGCCTTGCCGACAGCGAAACCTGGCAAGTGCCTCTCCCGGCAGATCTCGCGCCTGGGCAATATCGGGTCTTTACGGGGATTTATCGCACACGTGATCGGCAGCGTGTGCCGGCGACCGATGCAAATGGAACGTCCTTTGTCGACGCGCGCATCCCATTGGGTGCTTTAACGATTTGGAGCAACTAAACTCCGATTCGTCAGCGATGAAATCGCTCCAGGAGATTGCATGATCTTGAGATGGACCTTAGAATGCGACAGCACAATCCTGGAGACAGTCGATGAATAGCGGTGAACTGCTTCTCTCAAACGAGGCATTTGTTCGCATCTTTTTCTTTCTTGCATATATTCCAGTTTTTCTGATTAGTTACAAGCTGCTGTTCCCCGCTATGTCTCCATCAGCCAAGCGCTTGGGATTAGGCATGCTGGCGCTGCAGATACTCTTGGTCGCCCTGTCGGAGCTCATCCAGCCGTCTTCCATCTTCGAGCAGCGGCTTTGGGCTTTGGACCGGGAATTCAACATTCCATCGACATTTTCGTCCACACAATTAGCGCTGGCCGGCGGTCTTGCGCTGTTGACAGCCTGGCTCGCCCGGGCGCGGCCGGCTTTTGTTCGTCTCTACCTGGCAGGGATTGGTCTGGTTTTCTTGTACCTCGCGCTTGACGAGTTTTTCGCCTGGAAAGATCTCAGATCGTCCAGGACCTGGAAGATAAACGTTTCAATACTTGGCGCGGCGATTGTACTGGCAACGATACTTGTGGCGATGCGTTCTTCGCGGCGCGAAAAAATGTGGCACTTGTGCCTGTTGACTGGTCTGGCGCTTGTCGCAATTGCCGCTGTAGTCGTAGATGATTTACCGCCGGTCTGTGGCAACTTGGGCTTCTTGCGCCTCGAAGATTGCCTTGATTACAGGATTCCTGAGGAAATCCTCGAGTTAGTGGGCGTCTGGCTCACGCTGGTCGCTATGCTCGGCCATTATTCCGACGCGACGCTGATGTCATCACCACGCGTCCAAAGCGCTCCCTATGCATTACCGCCAATCTGGATCGCCCTGATCTTTCTTATTCCTCTCATCCCCCGATTTGAAATGCAACTCCTGGCACAGTCAGCAGCGGTACAGTTTGACAAGAGATTGCAGTTGAAGGGCTATCGCATCGACAATGGCGGGCGAGGGACCGTAACACTCCGATTTTATGCGACAGCCAGTGCCTGGGACTGGAATCACGTCGGTCGCAGGGAAGTCGGCTATTCCGTTCATCTTGTCGACCAGGCCAGCGGAGAATCCGTCGCCAGCCGCAACGAGTTTGTGCGTCCACAGTTCGAAGTCCTGATATTTGGTCGTGAATATGAGCCCATTTATCGCGAGTTCGTTGAGATTAAAATCCCGCCACAAACGCCAGTCAACCGCGCGCTTTGGGTTGTGCTAACGCTCTGGCGCGAGAATAACGATGAGTATGAGCAACTAAACGTCCTCTCCAGCGACCTTAAACTCCTGAGTGAAACACATGTTGTGTTGGGCGAACTGGTCCTGCCAGCCGATTCACCGGCGCCGTCGACCGTACCTCGCGCCCAGTTTGACAACGGAATCGCGCTCAGCGCTGTTGAGCTTCCCGAACGCGCTAGACCCGGCGAGAACTTGATCATTCCATTTTCCTGGCAAAGTGACGAAGATGGTCGCGAAGACCTTGCGCAGTATCTGCACTTGCTTCACGAAGAAAGTGGCGAGTGGTTTGTCTACGACCAGCAGCCACTAGGCTCGCGTTTGCCGACCCGCCTCTGGTACCGCGGCCTTGCCGATACTGAAACCTGGCAGGTGCCCCTCCCGGCGGATCTCGAGCCCGGGAAATACCGGGTCTTCACCGGGCTCTATCGAGCAGGTAATCAGCAACGCGTGCCGGCGACCGATATGGACGGAACGCCCTTTGTCGACGCGCGTATTCCTCTCGGTGTGTTGACCGTCGAGAGCAATTAAACTACGAATCGTGGGCGATGAATTCGCTAAAAAGACTATATTTGTTAGGGCCTAACTTGCGAATGCGGCAGCAAAATCTTGGAAAATGTCGATGAACAGCAGCGAACTCTTGATATCACCTGAGACTTTGATTCGCATCTTTCTTTTTTTGTTGTATGCGCCTGTCTGTTTGATAGTTTACTGGCGGCTGATACCTCGCCTGTCGCCTATCTCCAAGTGGATAGCAAGCGGCATGCTGGCAGCGCAGGTCGTTCTAATAGTATTGTCGCTGGAAATCAGAACCGGTTCGGAATTCGAGGCATGGCTCTGGAGTCTGGAAAAGGAATCGAACATCCCCAGTGTCTTCGCCTCGACACAACTGGCGCTGGTCGGGGGCCTTGCCCTAATAACCGGGTGGCTTGCCCGTGCGCGGCCGGTTTGGCAAAGGCTGTACTTGGTTGGGGTCGGACTGGTTTTTCTTTATCTCGGCTGGGACGAGTTTGTGGACTGGAAACTTGCTACGCTGAATTGGAAAATTCACTATATCCAGTTCGGCGTGGTATTGGTGGTGGCCACGATGATTTCAGCCATGCGCTCGCCGAGACGCGGATGGATATGGCACTTCTTATTGCTGGCTGGTCTATCGCTAAGCGCGATCGGCGGCTTTTTGCTTGATGATCTGCCGAAAGCCTGTGGCACTTTGGGTTTCTTTCGCATCGACGGATGCCTTAATGTCCAGACGCTAGAAGAAGTCATCGAAATCATGGGCGGGTGGCTGACGCTAGTTGCCATGCTTGGCCAGTTTTCCGACGCGGCGCCGACGCTACAGGCCCGCGTCCGGCGAATCTTGTACGCCTTGCCGGTCCTTTGGATTCTCCTGCTTACCAATCATTCCTTTATCCCTGACATTGAACTACGGCTCCTGGCACGGCCGGCCTCTGTACAGTTCGAGTCGGAAGTTTTCCTGCAGGGTTACACCATAGAAAGCGCAGAGAGCGAGGTTCGTATCCGGCTCTTTGTGGCTGCACATGGATGGTATTATCCCGGATTGGGCTATTCTATGCACCTGGTAGACCAGTCCAGCGGCCAGTCAATCGCCAGCCGTGACGAGTATGCAGATCTTCGGCCGGTTGGCAGGTTGCTCGCTCCTGGCGGCGCGCATATTTACCGTCAGTGGATGAAGGTTGAAATCCCGCCGCAGACAGCGACCAACCGCGCGCTTTGGTTGGCGCTGACGCTTTGGCGTGACGCAAACGGTGACTTCGTGCGCCAAAAGGTCCTCGCCAGCGATCTGCAACTCCTCAGCGAAACGCAAGTCGTCCTGGACGAATTGGTGCTTCCGGCTGCCTCGCCAGCTCCGTCGACCGTCCCGGTCGCCGTATTTGACAACGGATTCACTCTCGACACTGTCGATATGCTCGAAAACGCCCGGCCTGGTGAGATCCTGTCTATCCCATTTGCCTGGCGTGGCGACACCAGTGAAAGCGAGGATCTTGTGCAGTTTCTGCATTTTGTTAACGAAGAGAATGGCACGCTATGGAATCACGACCAGCAGCCACTAGGCTCGCGTTTGCCGACCCGCCTCTGGTATCGCGGCCTTGCCGATACTGAAACCTGGCAGGTGCCAGTTCCGGCGGATCTCGAGCCCGGAAAATACCGAGTCTTCACCGGGCTCTATCGTGCAGGTGATCAGCAACGCGTGCCGGCGGTCGACGCCGATGGAACGCCTTTTGTCGACGCGCGCGTGCCAATAGGCGCGATTACCATTGAGGCATAGCTTGTCTAAAACCTGCACGCAGTTACACGAAAACTGAAAACGATATCGGAAGGAGAGTCAAGATGAGCAAAATGCTGGCAGCGGTGATACATGAACACGGTGACCGAGATGTCGTCCGCTTGGAGCAAGTGCCCATCCCTCAACCTGCGGTGGGCGAAGTACGCCTGAAAGTGCATGCCTGCGCGCTAAACTGGCTGGACGTGGGCATTCGCAGGGGACCCCAGTTCGGCGCAATCCCGCTGCCGATGACGACCGGCGTCGATATTAGCGGCGAGGTGCATGCAATCGGCGCGGATGTGTCTGGCTGGCTAGCGGGGGACGAAGTGACCGTATATTCGCTTGTCACCTGTGGCCACTGTGAATTCTGTCGCCGGGGAGACCTGACCGTTTGCCCGCAGCATCAGATCATCGGCGAGCATATCAACGGCGGTCTGGCGGAATATGTCATCGTACCGGCGCGCAATCTAATCCCGAAACCGAAGAATCTCAACCATATTGAGGTGGCGGCGCTGCCGGTGGTTGCCGGCACTGCCTGGCACATGTTGGTTACGGTAGCTGGCTTGCAAGCCGGGGAGACTGTCTTCATTCCAGGCGCAGGCGGTGGCGTAGCGAGCCTGGGCATTCAAATCGCCAAGCACGCCGGCGCCATGGTAATCGCCAGCACGTCCACAGCCGACAAATCCCGCAAAGCGAGCGAACTAGGCGCGGACCACGTCGTCAACTACCACGACCAGAATTGGGTAGAACAGGTCATCGCCGCCACGAAGGGGCGCGGCGTTGACGTCGTGCAAGACAACGTCGGCGGCAAGACCTGGGCCGATTCGCTGCGGACACTGGCGCGCAATGGCCGTATGGTGGTCTGTGGGTCACACTCCGGCCGGCAATTTGAGTTGACAATCCCGCAAATCTATCACCGGCAATTGAGCATCCTTGGCGCCAATGGCGCCACCTACAACGAACTGGTGACCGTGCTTGACTTAGCCAACCAAGGCTCACTGCGACCGGTGATCGACACAGTTCTGCCCCTGTCACAGATCCACGAGGGACATCGCATACTGGAAGAGCATGATCACTTTGGCAAAGTGGTGATGCAGATCGCTGCTGGCTGAGCGTACTTCGCTCAACTGCAATCGACAATTTATGATCCACCTCGCTTGCGCTGCTCGATCTGCTGGCGCAGGCGCTCCATCAAGTCGACGCCCATCTGGCGGCAGAGATCAATCATATCGATGGGTATCCAGTTTTCGATCAAGTATTCGCCTTCGCGTTTCCACCAATCGAAATCGCGGATGGTCATTGATCTGCCCGTTGCGGGAATGCCGGCGTAATCGCCGTGATTGCGCGAGAAAACAGTATCCCATATGCCGCCACAGGCATATTTGCCTTCGCCGACGAAACCCATGTGACGACCGCCGGCATCATGGCTGAGACCGCGATCGCCGAAGCCGTGAAGCCAGGGGCGCTGATGGAAATCTTCGAATTCCTCCAGGGTGAAACAGCCTCCGATGCCACTGGGTCCAAACCATTTCATATCCTGATGCCAGTATTTGCCTTGCTCCATACGGCTCATATCGCCGCCATCGCGGCTGCGCACGTAACGCTCCAGGCCCCTGCCCATCGCTTCGACCAGTTGCAAAGTCTTTCTTGATTCCAGCGGATCTTGCTCGGTCAGCAGGACGCCGTCCTTCGCGACCGGTCCGGGCACCTTGCCACCTTCCGCGCCGGGCGCCGGCGGCAGCACTTGATAACCGGCTTGCCGCATCACAGCGAGGATATCGTATTGCACATAACTCTCCGCGATCTTGCCCTCGCGCAAGACGTAGAACTGACCGAAGTGGATATTGGTTTTCTTCCCAGTCGCGGGGATGCCCAGCCAGTCGTTGACGAAGGTGCCGGTCAAATAACCACAGCTGGTCACCCACTCGCTGCCGACTTCACCCGCCCAGTGGGTCTCGCCGCTTTCGATGCCACCCATGAAGACGTAAGGCGCGCGTTTGAGATCGGGAAATGAATGCAGCAGTGGCAACCAGAAATCCGAGATCAGTCCTTCCGCGCCGACAATCTGATCAATTGGCGCCGATCCATTCCAGTCCACATCATCATGAACAGCGTCACGGATCACGTCGGGCACGTTTTCCACACCCACATGATTGAGTTTCTGCCAAAAGTCCCACACTTTTTCCTTATTCTGTTGGTTCAGTAAATTGGACATGATATTTTCCCTCTTCTGATTCAATTGAGCAAATGCGCCATTAACGATTGCGCTTCTGTTTCGGCAAAAAGAGTCCAGTGAATATCAAGGCGCAACCGAATACCGCCCAGATGGAAAACCCGGGAACAAAAGTGCCAAACAAGTCGCGCGAGGCGCCCACGACCACCGGTGAGATGAACATGCCAAATCCGGCGATGGTCAGCGACGCGCCCCATACCACCGTGATCTTGCGCGGCGTCATCCAGGGCAACTGCATGGGTAATGTCAAAAGTAAGGGCTGATAAACCCAGGTGCCAAAACCCAGCGCAAGTATCGATAGATTGATCGCCAGTGGCTCGTGCAGCAGGAAGGCGCCGAATCCCCCGATCGCGACCATGATGCCCGGCGCCAGAAATAGCAGGCGTCGCGCCTTCACCCGCACCGCCAGAAAGCCGCCCAAAAGCACCGCGAAAATGCCCACTGTCGGCAGTAGCCCGGTAACATAGCCGGCTTGATCGAGACTCATACTACGGAATTCGTGCAAGAAGGTCGGCAGCCAGCTTGTCACCGCGGCATAATTGACGAAGACCAGCGCATCGCCGACCACCAGCAGGAAGATCGTTCGATCACGAATGACCTCCCAGACCTCCCGCAGCGTGAAGATCGCCGAAGCTTCTTGAATATGCGTCGATCGCGTGCGACCGTAGAACTTCCAGGCAAAGGCGCCACATAAGCCGATGCCGCCGAAGATGCCCAGCACCCCTTCCCAGGAGATGTGCGCCGCCAGCGGCGCCGCCAGCGTGATCGATATGGCGATGCCCAGGCTGATCACGATCAGCAAAAGCGTGTTGATGATCGGCACTTCATTGGGGCGGAACCACTGCATGATTAGTGATGCTGTGGCTGTCATCATCAGGCCGGCGCCAATGCCGTAAACAAGTCGCAGCAACAGCATCAGGTAGAAATCTTGTATCCAGGGTGACAGGGCAAGCATGCCCAGCATGAACCAACTGAGTGTAAATACCCGATTCAATCCGAAACGGTTGATGATCAAGCTGCCCGGCAAGCCGATACAGGCTTTCACCAGCGTCGGCAGCGCCACCAGCAAGCTGGCGCTGGCGCGGGTGATCTCATAGTCGTCGATCACAAGTGGCAATAGTGGCGTGACGCCGAAGAAGTTTAGTCCGATTGACGCGTGAGCAAGCAGGATCAACACAGCGATGACAATTCGATAGCGAGAATACTCCCGCGTATCGCTCCCCCGCAGGTCGCTGATGACAGCAGCCATCAGCTTTGTCGCGCTCGCGCCATATTGCCCGCTAACCCTTTACCGCACCCGAGGTCAAGCCCTTCACCAGTTGGCTCTGGAAGATGAAAACCACGATGATGATCGGCACGGCTGCGGAAACGGCCGCCGCCGCGGCCAAAGTGATATGCCCCGGATCTTCGCCCGCTGCATACTTGGAAATGGCGACTGTGAGCGTCCAATTCGATTGAGTCAGGATGCGAACCAGCAGAAAGTCGCTATACGCCAGCAAGAGCGTGAACAACGCGGTCGAGATAATACCGGGCCACATGATGGGAATGATAACACTCAAGAATGCGGTCAAGCGATTCGCGCCATCAACCATGGCTGATTCTTCGATTTCTTTGGGGATGTTCATAAAGAAGCTGCGCAGCATCCAGATGGTGAAGGGCTGGTTGATAGCCACGAGTGTGATGATCAGCAAGAAATGCGTATCGTAGAGGCCCGAGCGTTGACCGAACCACCAGTATGGCAAAATGTACGCCATACCCGGCAAGGAGCGAAATCCCAGGGCGATCACCAGGATGATCACGCCGGCGATGCCGCTGTAGCGCGCCAGTCCATAGCCCGCCAGACAGCCAATAGATATGGAAATACAGATCGTACCGGTGGTCACAATAATGGTATTGAGGAAGTAATCATAAAAGGTTTGCGTTCGGACATAACCGGGTATCGACCACAAGACGGCGTAACCGATGGCGAGTATACCGATATAGACGTAACCGCGCGGGACAGGGAACCTTCTCGCTTGCATCCCCACAAACCCCAATAGACCAAATATCACTATAAGTGCAGCGGCCACCAGCATCGGATCATCAGGGATCGACCTCAGCCAGAGATCGGTGTAATTGTCAGCCGTCGGCTCGAAGATGAACAGTGGCACACGGGAGTTGGCTTGTCGCGGCGTCTTGAAGGATTGAATCGTCGTCCAGAAAAAGGGGATAACACTGAAGAGCGCGTAGACCGTCAGCAGAGCATAGATGACCGATAGCACGTAGCGATTCTCGATTCTTTTCATGCTAGCGCTCTTCGGTCTGCTCTTTGTAAGTGCGCAACAGGAAAGGAACCAAGACTACCAAAATCAAGACAACGGTGATGACCGACATGGCGTTGGCTTTGCCAAGTCGCTTCACACTCATAGCCGTGCGGAAGGTATAAAGCATCATCACTTCCGCCTTATAAATCGGGTTCTGCTCGGTGAGCACAAATACACTGTCAAAGACGCGGTATGCGTCCATGATCGAGATCAAGCCCACGAATACAAAAAGCGAGCGCAAATGCGGTATCATGATATGCCGAACTTGACGCAAGCGTGTAGCGCCATCAATCATCGAGGCTTCTACCAATTCGTGCGGCAGGGTCTGCAAGCCGGCGAAAAACACAATCATGGGGAATGGGGTTGCCGCCCACAGCGAGTGTACCAGAATCAGCCCTTTGACCGACTGCTCGGTAAAGATGAACCGTGACCCGAGCAGTTCCCGGAAAGCCCAGGCGACGATGCCGCCGGACTCGAACAATTGCTTGACCATCAGCGTACCCACCACCGGCACCACGATAAAGGGCATCAAGAAGGCTGCAATGTAAATCCCGCGGATGCGGCTGGAGACCTGGTCCAGCAAGACCGCGATCAAGAATCCAACAGAGATCTGCGCCGGTACAGCGATGGCGATGAAGGTCATCGTGAAGGTGAAGGCTTGCCAAAACTTGCGGTCATCAAAAACAGCGAGGTAGTTCGCCAACCCAACGAATTCGGGCGTATTGATGTTGCGGAAGGTCATGAACTGCATGCTGAGCCAAATCGAGGTAAGCAAGGGAAAGACCATCAGCAGCAGCATGACGAGCAAACTCGGGGACATGAACATATAGAAGGTTCGTCTGTTCATGATTGAGACCTTAGTGCGTCGCGGCGGCCGACCGATGGATGCGCTGCGGACAACGAGTCCCTAATCGGGGCAGCCGAGTGATCTTCGCTTCTGTCATGGAAAAGTGAGGGCCGAACCGAGTTTCGTTTGGCCGACCCTCACTCTTTGTCAATACAATCTATGCTCGACGAGCGAGCCTAGCCGTCGATGAAACCTTGAGCTGTCGCTTCGGCCGTATATTCTTCAGCCGCGCTTTCCAGCGCTTCTTCCGGCGAAAGGTCGCCGGTACCCACCAGCGGCAGCCAGTTGCCAAGCGCAGTACGCGCCAATGCCGCAGCCGGATTCAGCGAATTGCCGCCGACACCTCGACCAAGGGAAACAGCCATCGCGGGCAGATTGCGCCCGCCGTAGCCGGCTTCGCCAACGGAGCCGCGGACAACCGCGCCGTGGGCGGCGCCACCAGCTTGACCTTCAAAGTCAAAGGTTTCCATGATGACGCGGAAGGCCAGATCGTGGTCAACGCCGGATCTCTTGGCGATGGAATAGGCGTCGATCCAGGCGGACCCTCCAAGGATGCCACTATCCGGATTGGGCGCGGGCGAGGGCGCGAAGCCGATGCCACCGACGAAGTCCGACTTTTCCGGATCGTCCATATTGGCGGCGCGGCTGGCCCAGATATGGACGAAGGCAAGCGTACCCGTCTCCATACCGATTTCGCTATCGTCGATACTGTAGGTCAAACCTTCCGGACCCATGCAGCCGTCGACAACTTCCTTCATCTTTGTCAAAGCGGCGACACCTTCATCACCGTTGAAGATCGGCGTATTGTCATCATCGTTCAAGTACTTGCCGCCAAAGGAACGGATGAAGTGCATGAACTCGATCTCCCAAGCCCAGCCGGCGTGCAGGTTCATCGTGAAGGGCAAATCAATGCTCGGCTCGTTCTTGAGCACGGCACAGGCGTCGATCACTTCATCGTAAGTGGTCGGGACATCCAGGCCGTGCTGTTCAAAGAGATCGGTACGATAGAAGAGATGCATGGTATTTGACATAAACGGCACACCGTAGATATTGCCGTCTATCGTCGCCGCATCCCAGACCGGTTGCGGGATATCGTCCAGGTTGTATTCTTCGCGATACGCTTCTACCAGGTCATTAAGCGGCAATAGCGCGTCAAAACCAGAGAGCTCCACCATGCGCGCTGGTACCGTGTGTAGGATTGCCCAAGGCGAATCGCCGCCGCCAGCCAATGCCAGGTTGGCTTGCTCCTCCGAACTGGCGGAATCAAGCAACTGCGTATTGACGGTCAGATTGTCAACCTCGTTGCATTTCTCCAATTCCGACGCGAAGAACTCAGTGATCGGGAACGCCCAGCCCATGAAGTTGACCTCTGTCGAGTCCATCGGCGAATCCAATACACAGGGGTCCATGTCGTCCTGCGCCATGGCTGGCATCACCAAAAGCAAGATGGTGATCAATACAAGTAACCTCTTCATTGCAATCTCCTTACTGAACTAAGTGTGAAAACTGTTGACGAGACGCAACGCACGCAACTGCGCCAGGCACGATCGCCACAGCGACCTGCCCGATGCCTTGCGAACTGCCCTCGACCATCGAAATATGTGCGACTCCGAAAAGGATTTCGAGATCACGCTTCCCAAATCCTAACGTACTAGGTGCCGGTATGCAACAAATTGCTACTCCCGGGCAGGGCAATCGCTTCAAATTGTTTTTTTACCACCGAGAACACCGAGGGCACCGAGTTAAGGTTCATTTTGGCGAAAAGCTATCAAACTGCTGCTCAAAACAGAAGAACCCTGCTCTTGTCTGTCGACAACATCCGCGTCCTATTCAAAATAATGTACAAAAAATGGGGAAGACGTTCCGATGTAAACGCTTTTCTCTGTGCTCTCTGTGTCCTCGGTGGTTAAATTTCAGGCTGAACTAACTGCATTTTGAGGCAGTGATTTTGATGCGATTGCCCTGTACTCCCCGGGGCATTTTGCTTAAGTTGAATTGGATGCGCTAAAATCCCCCGCATTGCTTTCACAGAGGACAGTTTGAGCGACGCGCCAACACGGATGAAAACCGGAGCATTGCGCAGAAGCAGCACAAGGCGAAATCATGAGCCAACCACCGAATATTCTGTTTGTCATGACCGACCAGCAGCGCAGCGATACCATCCGCGCCTTGGGCAATCGGGCGATACGGACGCCGGTCCTCGATTCGCTGGTCAAAGACGGCATCGCCTTTAGCAACTGTTACACGCCATCGCCCGTCTGCGTCGCCGCGCGCAGCGCAACAATCACCGGCGTCCCGCCACATTTAAATGGCTGTACATCCAACAATGAATCGCCACTTCACCGGCAGAGCATCATGCAAGTGCTACAGGAGCGTGGCTATCACACGCACGGCATTGGCAAAATGCACTTTAATCCACAAGCTGATGCCATGTGGGGCTTTGACAGCCGCGTCATTTCCGAAGAGGGGGCCAGGCGGCCGCATAGCCGTAACGATTTTCATGAGTACCTGGACTTGAATGGCTACGGTCATGTGCTGGAACCGCACGGCATGCGCAGCGAAATGTATTATGTCCCGCAACCGTCGCAGCTCCCGGCCAAGCATCATCATAGCAGTTGGGTTGCGGACCGCGCCATCGATTTCCTGGCCGAGCGCGATCGTGAGCAGCCGTTTTTCCTGTGGACAAGTTTCATCAAGCCGCACCCGCCGTTTGAGTCACCTGTCCCGTGGAACAAACTCTACCGCGCAGCCGAAATGCTGCCGCCATATCGCCCCGACGGTTTCCAAGATCTGCTGAGCTACTGGAATCATCACCAGAATCGTTATAAGTACCGCGATAAAGGCGCCGACGAGATGCTCTTCCGCACCATCAAAGCGATGTATTATGCCTGTATTTCTTTCATCGATTTCAATCTCGGGCGGATTCTGCGTGCCTTGGGCGACGAGATCAACAATACCGTCATTGTCTATACCTCGGATCATGGAGAGCTCCTGGGCGACTACGGCAGCGTCGGCAAGCGCAGCATGTTAAACCCGTCGGCGAAAGTGCCCTTGATCCTGCATGCGCCCGGTATCGAGCAACCCGGTCGACAAGTCGGGCAGCCTGTTAGCCTGCTCGACATTTTCCCGACCTTCGCCGCCGCCGCAGGCGCGGATCGTCCGCCCACATCGCCGGAGGGTACGGACCTCTTCACGATCGCGGCCGGCAACTGCCAACGCGAAACTGTCTTCAGCCAATTCAGCGAAGGCCACACCGGTCTGTATATGGTCGCGGGCCGGGAACTGAAATACATCTACTCAGCAGCCGACCGCAAGGAATGGCTCTTTGACCTGCGCATTGATCCACAGGAGACAAAGAATTGGGCGGGCAATCCGCGCTATGATGGCCAACTGCGCGACATGAGGCAGACGCTCATCGGCCGCTTCGAGCGCGACAATTATGAATCGGCGATACAGAATGGCGCATGGCGCGAATACGAACCGCCAGTTTTTCCTGATCCGGCGGGGGATGATGGGCTCTTGTTCCAGGATGCGCCCCACCTGCCCGACCTGCTGAAGACCCTCGGACCTTACTACGAGCCATAAGGCCGGACGGTCCTTTTGCCCCGTCTCGTAGCATCCGCGCTCTAGGGCGCAATTCATCTATTTGTTACAATCGCGTTCCTCGGTAGAGCAGAACGCCCAATATTGCGTATGAGCGCGATAGTCCTTTTCGCTGCCGCCGAGCGGCTGTTACAATCGCGCCGATTGATCAACAACTACCGAAAGTGACAACTCCACGATGATGAGAATTAGCGCATTTGGCGACGAAATCGCCGTTGATTTCGAAGAACAACTACAAGTGATGCGGCGCCTGCAAATACCCTTGATCGATATCCGCGCGGCTTGGGCTGTCAATTGCTCGCTATTCACCGAAGATCATGTGACGCAAATCAAAGACCTCTGCGCGCGATACGCGATTGAGGTCAGCTGTATGGGCAGCCCCATCGGCAAGTCGCCAATCGAAGACCCGATCGAGATCGAATGCGAGCGGCTGCGGCGCGTTGGCGCGGTCGCGGACAAGCTCGCTACCCGCAACATCCGCATCTTTTCCTTTTATCCCGTCGCCGGCGTCGATGAATCGGCCATGCAATGCGCCATCGAGCGGCTCGGAAAGTTGACAGATATCGCGAAAGCGCTGGACTTGCAATTGCTCTTGGAAAACGAGAAAGGCATCGTCGGCGATCTGCCGGAAAACTGCCTGAAACTGATGACAGCGATTGATTCGCCGAACTTCCGTTTTATCTGGGACCCGGCCAATTTCGTGCAATGCGGCTCGGCACAACACGTCGATGCCTGGTGGGACGCGCTGCATCCCTACATCGGCTATATCCATATCAAGGACGCGCGTCTGCCCGAGGACTCCTCGACCGCCGAAGGTCAGAGGCGCTCAGTCGTGACGGTAGCCGGCGAGGGTGACGGTCAAATGAAAGAGTTGTTGGCGCGCTTGCAGACAAGCGGTTACGACGGCGTGCTCTCGCTGGAGCCGCATCTGGTGGAAGCGCGGCATGCCAGCGGCTTCAGCGGCGCGGCTGGCATGGAATTGGCGCTTAATGCCCTGCGCGGACTGATGGCGCAGGTCGGGATTGAGGAAGGGCGTTGAGTCTATACAAGTCGTATTATAGTGAGACGCACTTATGGCAGGAGTTGCAGAAACTCACAGTGTCGAGGTCGAAATATACTAAAATCGCGCCTATCAAATGTCGCTATCTGTGTGATCTGCAAGCGCTCAGCCAAGGCCAGTATGCAGCAGTCCACAATGTCGAATTCTGCGCTGGCATAGGTCTCTGTGATTTCGTGAATTCTCTTCAAGTCTAGTCTTTCCAGTGGCGCCGATGGGGAGTCGATTTCTTTGAAGTGAACAAAAAACTGCGCAGCCCGGCATATCCAATATCACGCAAAAAGAGATAACACACCTCTGGCAGAATAATATCTGGAATAATTGTTTTGCCTACGTATGTCGACGCGAATTCCTTAGCCTGGGCGTGATTAGAATCGTGCTTGCTGTAAAGGGCATAGATAAAACTGCTATCAGCAATGAAAGTCATGTAGTGCGGCGTTGATTCAGATAATCAGCATATTCCGTGTTTAAGATTTCGCGGCTGCGCGCGGAAGTGTCAACTGGATGAGCAGTGGCCAGATCAGCTTTCTCCGCGTTAGCTGCCAATTCCGCCAACGTTACACTGTTGCGCTTGAAATCGTACTGGTCAAGCATGGCGCTGACCAGTTCCTCAATGGTCAATTCTCGCTCATCGGCGAGTTGCTTCAACTGAAGTCCGATTTCTTCCGATACTTCGATCAACATTGTTTTCGCCCTCATCGTTGCAAACTCGTTGCCTCACGGCTTCAATTGTACTTGGAATTGTGGAGAATCCAAAGTCCCCACAATGATGCGCACCTTGCGCCATGGCAAGATTTCAAAACCAATACGTGTTTACCAAGAGCGCTTTTGACTAATTTTGACGCGGTATCTGCTGTCCCGCGCTGTCCCTAGGTGTGGGAGACTCTGTTTGATGTCGTTTGAGATAATCAGCTTATTCAGTCTCCAGGATTTCGCGGCTGCGTTCAGAAGTATCCACTGGTTTGTCCGAAGCCAACCCCGCGCTTACAGCGATTTCAGCCAGGTCTGCCAACGTCGTGCGCTGTCTCTTCGGCATTTCTTGATCCACCAAGCCACGCAGCAAATCCTCTACGGTTGGGCCTTGTTCTTCAGCCAGTTCCTCTATACGGAGAACAAGATCTTGTGGAATATCGATAATCATGACGCGGTCCTCCTCTCCTAAACATAGTCTAGCTTTTCTATAGCTGTCAACTGAGGTCTATGTCGTCAATCTTTGCGACTATGGCAATATCATCACATGCACTTCGCGTGGACCATGCGCCCCCTTGACCAACTGATGCGCGATATCAGCCGTCTTGCTGGGACCCGAAATCACAGTCGTATAGCTCGAATCTCTGAACGCCGGATAACCGTCCCGCCGCTGCGCCTCTTCCCAGCTTTCCAGATCGGGCAGGATTTGCTCGGCGCGCATCAGCGCGATATGCACGTCCGGCAGAAGCGACGTGCTGCGATAGCGCCCCGCGCCACTTTCGACGATCAGACTGCCCGTTGCCGCCAGCGCCGCTGTGATGCCGGTGATGCCTACGCGCACATCGCCGTCGTCGTGTCCAGCGACTGCCACACCCAGCGACTCCATCATGCCGTGCAAGCCGTCCATGGGTAGCTGCGCTTCCTCCCAACTCAAGACAGACTTGTCCTCGCCGAGCAAGTCCATGATCTGTTCGATCGCTTCGTTTGACGTCAGCTGATATACGAAGCAGCCCAGTGCTTCCGCTTCGGTTATGAATCTTCGCAGCTGCTCACCCGCTGACATATCTTCCATCGGGATCATGCGCCGCCGGTCTTCAATCGGCTGCACGTCGACGAAGGGCTGCCGCGCCTTCCGCAGCTTGCCCAGAATTTGCTCACGAGCGTCCACGTTTGCGTTCCTTCCATAGTTGGCGAAAGGGCTTGCTGGCGAAGTCGGGAAAATCACGATGTTTCGTCCAGTTGCCCAAGACGCCGGGCATGTATTCACCCATGATATGCTGGCCAACCCGCGCCGCCACGCCGCCCAGGTTGAAGCGCCTTGGCGACGTCATGCCGATGGCCCACATCTTCATCGCCATGTCCCAGCCGGCTTGGCTCTCACCCTCTTGCACCAGGTCCCAGCGCAGATCAAGCAGCATGCGCGGCAGATCGATATCGACCGGGCAAACTTGCTTGCAACTGCCGCAAAGACTGCTGGCGTGCGGTAGCGGCGTCGCATTTTCCAGACCCACAAAAAGCGGGGTCAAAACAGCGCCGATGGGACCACCATAAACCCAGCCGTAGGCGTGACCGCCCATGGTGCGGTAGACCGGGCAGGCGTTTTGGCAGGCGCCGCAACGAATGCACGTAAGCACCTCGGCATATTTCGTATCGTAGATATCCGTGCGGCCGTTGTCCACCAGGATGACATAGGTATATTCCGGTCCGTCGTCTTCATCATCCCGCCGCGGTCCGTTGATGATATTGGTATAAACCGTCAACATCTGCCCGGTGGAACTGCTGGGCAGCACTTGTGTCAGCGTCGCGTAGTCCTCGACCGTGTCCACCAGCTTTTCGATGCCCACCAGCGCCACATGTACGCGCGGCAAAGAAGTACACATGCGGCCATTGCCCTCATTCATCACCAGACCGATCGATCCCGTTTCCGCGATGAGGAAGTTGCCGCCGGAAATGCCCATATCGGCGCTGAGAAAATCCTCGCGCAACATCCTGCGCGCGAATGCCACCATCTCCTCGGCATCATCTGTCGGCTCCATGCCGAGTTCATCCACGAAGACATCGCGGATTTCCGCCTTGGTCTTGTGCATGACCGGACCGACGATGTGGCTTGGGGTTTCATTCGCCAGTTGGATGATGTATTCACCCAGGTCGGTCTCGACCACCTGCAGACCAGCGGCTTCCATGGCATGGTTGGTGCCCAGCTCTTCGCTGAGCATGCTCTTGCTCTTGGTGACCGTCTGCGCGCCGTGGCGGCGCGCGATATCGAGCACCAGCTGATTGGCTTGCGCGGCGTCAACCGCCCATTCCACCTGGAAGCCGTTTTTCTTGAGATTTCGCTCGGCTTTTTCCAGCAAGTCCGGCAACTGCCGCAGCGCCCGACGTTTAGCTTCGGCCGCCTGCTGCCGCATGAATTCGCCATGCTCGTCGCTGTGCGCGAACATGGTATCCAGACGCTTGTAGTAGGCGGCCCGTGTGCCTTCGCCAATCGCATGCTGCAAGTCATCGTTATGCAAGGCGACATCCGCCAGGGCGATGAAATTGTTGGATTCCACTGTCATGGTCATGAGCGACCCCCGCCGAGCCCCTTTGCCAGAACGTCCGCCACATGAACCACGCGCTTGGCAGACTTGTTGCGCGACAGACCACCGTTCATCTGCGTCAAGCAACTGACATCGCCTGTGACGATAGTCTCCGCCGACGAGCAGTTGATATTCTCAATTTTGTTTTGCAGCATGGCGTTGCTGATATCCGCCATCTTCACGCTGAACAAACCGCCAAATCCGCAGCAGACTTCGCATTCGTTGAGCTCGACCAGTTCGGCATTGCCCAGATTGCCAAGCAATTTGCGCGAGGCCTGCCCCAAGCCCAAACCGCGCAAGCCGTGACAAGCATCGTGCATGGCGAAGGTCTCGTTTGCCGGCAACTGCAAATCAAGATCGCTGATGCCCAAGCCGTCCACCAGATACTCGCTGAATTCCCAGGTGATAGCCGCCATGCGCCGCGCCTGTTCATACAGCTCGCCATCTTCTTCCGAGAACAAGTGCGAATACTCGTGCCGTATCATGGTGGCGCAAGAGCCGGATGGCGTGACAATGACCTCAGCGTCCTTGAATGCCTTGAAGAAATGTTTGGCGACCGTCCGAGCTTCGTCGCGATAGCCGGAGTTGAAGGCCGGCTGTCCGCAGCAAGTCTGCGCCATCGGGAAATCGACCGTCACGCCAACGCGCTCCAGAATTTCGACCACCGACAGTCCGGTCTGAGGATAGATCATGTCCACAATGCAGGTGACAAAGAGCGATACGCGCTTGCCCTTTGGCGACTCACGCTCGGCTAGTGCCATGTGTTCCAGTCTCGTGCCAAGTGAATGAATGTCGCCTAGTGTACCGAATAGCCGTCTGACAAGCTATTGCGCGTTCAAATGGGCTATCGCATCATCAAGGTAGAAGTCGAAAAGCTGTTCGTGACGGAGTGAAGTCGCCACGTTCCGGACCAACTCGCAGTCGTGTTCCAGCCGCAATTGGCGCAGCCTGAACTCGCTCGACCAGCTGTGCTCCAGATCAAGCGCGCTAATATCGGGCGCCGCTTCTGACTGCAAATGGTCTCGTGGGACGGCAACATGTGAGTTAGACCGCCGCGATTCTTTTTTTGGAGGATCTTTTGGACGGTCCGAGGACGATGGAGGAACTGTAGTGAGAGTGAATCCTGAAGGAGCGGGCCCCGGTCCACCATAGCTTGGTGGCGCCGGGTTTTCCGGTCCGTATGTGGGGCGGTCGATCGCAGGGGTTGCTGCGGGAAGTATTGTTTCATCGGCTGTCGGCGATACAAAAGGGAGAATATCATCCGGGATCGACGCCCGCGCCGGCGGAGGCTGTGGTATGAGCCACGGTAGCGTAAGCATTGGTTTCCGTTTTGGTTTGCTTCCACCGCCAGATCCGGGTGTAAACATCATCTTGGACATCGACTTCCTCCTAAACATCAATCTCGCTTGTGAATGCGCCACGTGCCTTCGCCCTGTCACAAGCCCTCTCACACGGCGCAACGCTCGATTTAATACGAATTGCAATAACCGCTGAAAACCGGTCTCGCGAAACAATAATTTACTTCAAGATCTCTGTGCCCTCTGTGTCCTCGGTGGTTAAAAAATCCTGTACCGCGCTCAGATACAGGGACACACCGCTGCATCCGGCGCAATCGCATCAAACGTGTGGGTCTGTATTCAGTGCAAAATTTTACCACCGAGTGCACCGAGAGCACCGAGTTTAAGTACATTACAAGGTGAACCATCTCCAAATCTGCTACCAACGGCGAAAGAAATCTGCCCTGATCTCTCATTTAAAGCAGAAATACGACTGTATCTTTATCACATAGATCCTTTTCTCTGTGCCCTCTGTGTCCTCGGTGGTGAAAAAACCTGTACAGCGCTCAGATAACGGGACACGCCGCTGCATCCAGGGTAATCGTATCAAACGTTGAAGTCTGTATTCAGTGCAAAATTTTTCCACCGAGTGCACCGAGAGCACCGAGCTTAAGTACATTACAAGGTGAACCATCTCCAAATCTGCTACCAACGGCGAAAGAAATCTGCCCTGATCTCTCATTTATAGCAGAAATACGACTGTATCTTTATCACATAGATCCTTTTCTCTGTGCCCTCTGTGTCCTCGGTGGTGAAAAAACCTGTACAGCGCTCAGATAACGGGACACGCCGCTCCATCCAGGGTAATCGTATCAAACGTTGAAGTCTGTTTTCAGTGCAAAATTTCACCACCGAGTGCACCGAGAGCACCGAGCTTAAGTACATTACAAGGTGAACCATCTCCAAATCTGCTACCAACGGCGAAAGGAATCTGCGCGGATCTCTCATTTATAGCAGAAATACGACTGATTCTTTATCACATCGATGCTTTTCTCTGTGTCTCTGTGCCTCTGTGGTGAAAAAATCCTGTACCGCGCTCAGATTACGGAATACGCCGCTCCATAGTTCACCTATCGCCCTCAACCGGCCTTTTTGATACAATCTGCCCCATCTCGGCTTTAGCAAAGGACAAAGCAAATGGCGGATTACACTCCCCTACCGGAACATAAATTCACCTTCGGCTTGTGGACGGTCGGCAATATCGGGCGCGACCCTTTCGGCGCGCCGACCCGCGATACCATCTCGCCGGTGGCTATCGTACAAATGCTGGCGGATGTCGGCGCCTGGGGCGTCAATTTGCACGACAATGACCTGGTGCCCATCGACGCCACGCCCGGCGAGCGCGACCGGATCGTCGCCGACTTCAAGGCAGCGATGGACGAGACCGGCATCGTCTGCCCCATGGCCACCACCAATCTCTTCTTCGATCCCGCCTTCAAAGACGGCGCTTTCACCAGCAACGATCCAGCCGTGCGCGCCTATGCCCTGCAAAAGACCATGTCCTCTATGGACCTGGGCGCGGAGCTTGGCGCCAAGATTTATGTTTTCTGGGGCGGGCGCGAAGGCGCAGAATGCGATAGCGCCAAGAATCCGGCCGATGGCATCAAGCGCATGCGCGATGCCATCAACTTCTTGTGCGAATACTCCAAGGACAACAACTATGGTTATCGCTTCGCCCTGGAACCCAAGCCCAATGAACCGCGCAGCGATCTTTATTTCCCCACCGTCGGCAGCATGCTCGGCTTCATCCCCACCCTCGATGACCCCGACATGGTCGGCGTCAATCCCGAGGTCGCGCACGAGCACATGGCGGGCTTGAATTTTATGCACGCCGTGGCGCAAGCCTGGGATGCCGGCAAGCTCTTCCACATCGATCTCAATGACCAGATGTTCGGCCGCTACGATCAGGACTTCCGCTTTGGCAGCATGATGCTCAAGCAGAACTTCCATCTGGTGCGCTTCCTGGAAGACGTCGGCTATGACGGCAGCCGTCATTTCGACGCCCACGCCTACCGCAGCTCCCAATACGAAGACGTCAAGGATTTCGCCCGCGGCTGTATGCGCTCCTATCTGGTCTTCAAAGAAAAGGCCGCGCAATTCAACGCCGATGCCGAGGTGCAAGCCCTTCTGACCGAGATCAACGCCGACGATGGCAGCTGCAGTTGGCTGGATGATGGCTACAGCAGAGCCGCGGCGGACAAGCTCAAGGCGACCGCCTTTGACCGCGCCGCCATGGGCGCGCGCAACCTGCCTTATGAGCGACTTGATCAGTTGACCTTTGATATCTTGTTGGGCGTGCGATAGCCACTTTTCGCTTTTGAAGCAGCGCCAGTGGAGTACGGGCTTGACGGGCGACATTTCAGTCGCCGCTTGACCTCAATCCCGTGCTACCCTGCGCTCAAGCGCCCATTAACAACTAAATCACGCGGAAGTTCCATCTCAGTAGTTCCAATAAAATAATACGAAGCAATTTCATATGTAGCGAAAGTTCTGGACCTAATTCAAATCTCGGCAAAAGCGCTCCCCTTCCCTGATGCTTCGGGGAAGGGGCCGGGGGATGGGGTAGAATCGCACGGATCACTTTTTCGCATGAATAACTTGGTACTACTTCTGCTTGCCAAGTTTTATGGAAGAAAATGGCTTTTCGAAACGAAAAACATTTCAGATTGCCGAAAAAATCCCATAAACGTCCCAATTGCTCCCAATTCAACCACGCTTCGTGGATTTTCGTCCTAAACCGCTTTCATATGTCCATAAAGTCGAGACAAGCGCGTTACTCAACGACGCTTTTGGGATGGGACCGGCTGCGGTAGACTAAATGTCTGCGCATCCAGTCAATTGAAAGGACGCAATATGCCCTATCTCATGGGACTCGACATCAGCACCACCGGCGCCAAAGCGCTGATCATAAACGAGACCGGCGGCGTCATCGCCGTCGCCAATACGCCACAGCCGATCAGCCAGCCCAAGCCGCTCTGGAGCGAGCAGAACCCGGCCGATTGGTGGGACGGCATCGTCAAGAGCATTCGCGCGGCCTTGGCGGAATCTGGCTTAAAGGGCGAGGACATCAGCGCCATCGGTTTGACGGGACAGATGCACGGTCTGGTCCTGCTTGACAGTCAGGGCGAAGTGCTGCGACCGTCGATCCTGTGGAACGACCAGCGCACTCAAGCGCAGTGCGACGCGATGGCAGCCATCCTCGGGCAAGATCGCCTGATCGAGTTGACCGGCAACCCGGCGGTAACCGGCTTCACCGCGCCCAAGATCCTCTGGGTGCGCGACAACGAGCCGGATGTCTATGCCCAGGTGGCACAGGTGCTGCTGCCTAAAGACTACATCCGCTACAAGTTGACCGACGCTTACGCGACAGACTTGGCGGGCGCGGCGGGCACATCGCTGCTCAACGTAGCCGAGCGCGCCTGGTCGCAGGAAGTCTTGGACGCGCTGGAAATCCCGGCGGAATGGATGCCGCCGGTCCACGAAGGCACCCAGGTTACATCGCAGATAAGCGCTGCGGGCGCGGCAGCCACCGGGCTTGCCGCCGGTACGCCGGTGGTCGGCGGCGGTGGCGATCAAGCGGCGGGCGCCATCGGCATGGGCTGTGTCACGCCGGACAAAATCGGTGTCACCGTCGGCACATCCGGTGTGGTCTTCGCGCCGCTGAGCAACTATGCCTACGAGCCGGAGGGACGCCTGCACGCCTTTTGTCATGCCGTACCGGAAACCTGGCACTTCATGGGCGTCATGCTCAGCGCGGCCGGCAGCTTGCAATGGTACAAGGACACCTTTGCCGCCGAACTGGATTACGACGGCTTGCTGGCGGAAGCAGTGGAGGTACCGGCTGGCTGTGAGGGGCTCTTCTTTTTGCCCTATCTAACAGGCGAGCGCACGCCCCATCCCGACCCGCTAGCGCGCGGCGCTTTCATCGGCATAACCAGCCGTCATTCCCGCGGTCATATGACCCGCGCCGTGCTGGAAGGCGTCGCCTTCGGCTTGAAAGACTCTTTTACGCTTATCGATCAGGTTGGGCTGCCGGATGAATTCGAGGTGCGTATCAGCGGCGGCGGCGCCAAGAGCCCAATCTGGCAGGAGATTGTCGCCGATGTGCTAGGCGCGCCCCTGGTCAACATCAATACCACCGAAGGCGGCGCATTCGGCGCGGCGATCCTGGCCTCCGTTGCCGCAGGCGTCTTTGATGATGTCGCGTCCGCCTGCGAAACCATGATCCAAACCGGCGAGCGCGTAGCAGTAGGAGACAACCACACAATCTACGCCGAGCGCTACGAGATTTATCGGTCACTCTACCCGACGCTGCGGGAGACTTTCGCGCGGCTGTAGACGCCTACAACGATGGCAACAACCTAGAGCGCGTGCGTCAGGACTAGTACGCGCGTCGAATCCGGCAGGTCTGCCTTGCTCAATTCCACTTCCCAATCCGCCTGAATGTCGACATCGGCATCATTGAAGTGGTTGAGAAAGGCTGTGATCCACTGCATATTGCGCGGCTTGTAACGCAGCGTGCGGAAGTGCATCGGGATTACCAACTTGGGCGCGACCCGGTCGATCACCTGCTTGAGATCGGGCAAGCGGATCGTCGGCACATCCCCCGCCAGCACCAGGAAGACATCGAGATCCTTGAAGAACTCATATTCTTCCGGCGTGAAGGGATTGCCCACATCGCCCATGTGACCGATGCTGATGCCATCCATCTCCCAACGATACATGGCGCACTTGTCCGGTTCATGTTCGGGATGGTCATACATCTCCGACGACTCAATGGCTTTGAAGGTCACGCCTTTGCAGGTCAGTTCGCCGCTATCTCGGGCGACATCCAGCAGATTAAGCCGCACTGGATCGCCGCCAATAAGATCGGATCTATCATGAAAACTGTCATTCAACGACGATGTCACGACGATATCAGGATGATCGGGAATCGGCTTATACCCCGATGTCTCCGGCGTATAAGGATCGGTAATGACCGACCTGCCGTCGCTGGCGGTGACGATGAAACTCGCGTGACCATACCACTTGATTTTCATGTGACTAAGCTCCGTTTAACTTGGGAATCAATTCTTCGGTCACCATGCCAATGGCCTCTTCGTCGGGCGCGCCGATGATATCCACCATGAAGTAGTCGCAGCCCTGTTCGACGAAGGCGCTCATCTGCTCGGCGATCGACTCCGGCGTGCCGACAAAGGCCTTCTCACCCGTCCACTTGTCGTCGCGGGAAAGCCCACGGGCTTCCGCCTCCGCCTGGATCCTGCCGATGGCGACGCGCCCGAACCAACTGAATCGCATCGTAGCGGGGTCGCGTCCGAGCGCGTCCAGATGGCGTTTGAGAATTTTCAGCCGCTCGACATAGGGTCCCAGTGGCGTATCCGGCAAGTTCCAGATGTCCGCGTATTTTGCAGCGTGCTTCATCGTCGTATAGCCGCCTCCGCCCACCAGGATAGGGATCTTCGGTTCCGGCTTCGGCTCGCACCAGGCGTCCTTGATGCGGTAATGCGCCCCCTCATAGCTGACCGTGCCCGGCTCTTCCCACATCTTCTTCATGATGATCAGCGTCTCTTCCAATTGCTCCAGGCGAACTTTCGGGCTGGGATAGTCATAGTTGTATGCCTGGTATTCGTCCTCTTTCCAGCCGGCGCCGATGCCCATAATGAACCTGCCCTGGCAGAGCGTTTGCAAGGTCGCTGCCTTGAGAGCCAGCAATGCGGGATTGCGATAACTCTGGCCCAGCACCATAGGACCAACTTCAAAGTCGGGGTAGCGCGCGGCTAGAAAGCTCATCACCGTCCAGGCTTCGAAGGTTGGCGCGCCTTCCCACATGAAGTGGTCGGTCATCCACAGACTGCGGAAATGTCCCTTAAGCTGAGGGATCGTCGCATCAAGATTCGCCAGCCAGCTATTGAGCTGTCCTTTTGGCGGTCCATGCAAAAGTCCCAATCCAAAATCCACCATCGCGTCACTCCTTGTTGTTCGTCATGTCGGCTATTGTAACGCCTTTTCGATGATTTCTCCGCCCTTGACAAGAGGGCGACCTGGCGGGACGCCCCTACTCGGTTGTTGAATTCTGCGAACTATTGGCAAACACAGTGTCATAGTGGATAAGATCTACCTAGTTTCATTTCAAGAGTGTGGGAGAGTTCTCATGGCGAAAAGCCCCAATATCCTCTGGTATTGCACCGATCAGCAGCGCTTCGATACCATCGCTGCTCTGGGAAATTCCCACATCAACACGTCCAATCTCGATCGCTTTGTCAGCGAATCCGCCACATTCACGCATGCCTTTTGCCAATCGCCCATCTGCACGCCTAGCCGCGCCAGCTTTCTGACCGGCATGTACCCCAGCGCTATCGGCGTCAATGGCAACGGCTTCCGCGCCTTCCCGCGCCATTACGAAGATCGACTGATTAGCAAGGCGCTGCATGACGAAGGCTTCGATTGCGGACTGATCGGCAAGCTGCATTTGGCCAGCGCCTTCCTGCGCCTAGAAGAGCGCGTTAACGATGGCTACGATTATTTCCAGTACAGCCACGACCACAAGGGCGGCAACGAGCGCGGCAACGAATACGTCGAATGGATCAAGGGACAGGGCGTCGATCACAATAGCGTCTTGCAGCAGCGCGGCATTACGTCGCTGGACGATTATCGAAACTCGCACCAATATCCCGGTTTCGGCGGATTCAGAGAACCGACGGCCGAAAATGACAACGTGCCGCCGCACTTGCATCAAACGCACTGGTGCACGGAAAAAGCGATCGAGTTCATCGGACGCAACCGTGAGCCTGACAAGGCCTGGCTGCTGAGCATCAATCCATTTGATCCGCATCCGCCCTTTGACGCGCCCTGGGAGTATTACCAGCGTTACGATCCCGGATCGCTGCCGGGCGCTCATTTCCTCGACAGCGACCTGAAACATCAGCAAGGACTGCAAGAAGCGGGCATCGACTTTCAGAACGTCGCGCGCCATCCCGACGAATTACAACACAAGCATATTCAAGCCTCGTATTATGCTATGATCGAATTCCTGGACGATGAGTTCGGCCGGCTGCTCGATTACCTGGACGAGACGGGTCAGCGCGACAATACCATCATCATATTCATGAGCGATCATGGCGAAACGCTGGGCGACCACGGCTTGGTGCTCAAGGGCTGTCGCTTCTATGAAGGCTTGGTTCGCGTCCCGCTGATGATCTCCTGGCCCGGTCAGATCCAGCCGGGCATTAGCGATGAACTGGTTGAGCTCGTCGACATCGTGCCGACCCTATACGAGTTGCTCGGCATGAAAGTGCCGCCGCATGTTCAGGGTCGCTCGCTAGCTTCGCGTCTGCGCGGTGAGCGGCCCGAAGCGCCGCACCGCGAATTCGTGCGCACCGAACATTATGCCGCGACCAACTTCCCCGACAAGAGCCACGCGACCATGTATCGCGATCGCCGCTGGAAGCTGGTCGTTTATCACCAGAAGGACATACACGAACTTTACGACCTGGAAAACGACCCCTGGGAGCATCACGATCTGTCCGAGGATCCCGATTACGCAGAGGTCAAATGGGATCTATTGCGGCGCAGCTATGACGCGACTGTTTATGCGCATCCGACGCAGACCGATGAATATGGTCCATTTTGATTAGGAAGTTGGCACGCCCAACTTCGTTGCGCTAGAGTTTCTTCGTCCGCAGCCACCAATGAAAGGAAGCCAAATCATGTCCATACCGACACTGCCCGGCATCACCGCAACAACGATTAGCTCGGCGCGCATCACGACGCGCGTCCTCAGCGCCGGAGACGAGAGCGGAACGCCGGTCATCTTCGCACACGGCAATTTGACCTCGGCGACATTCTGGGAAGAGACCATGCTGGCGCTGCCCGCCGGCTTTTATTGCATCGCGCTCGATCAACGCGGGTTCGGTGAATCCGATCCCGCCGCAGCGATAGACGGGGCGCGCGGACTGGCCGATATGTCCGACGATGTTGTCGCCTTGATGGACTCGCTGGGGATCGAAAAGACGCATGTGGTCGGGCATTCGATGGGCGGGGGCGTGACCTGGCGGCTGATGATGGATTCGCCCGAGCGCCTCTTGAGCGCAACCCTGGTTGCGCCGGTATCGCCTTTCGGTTTCGGCGGGACAAAAGACGCGGAAGGCAAGCTTTGCGCGCCGGATTCGGCCGGTTCCGGCGGGGGCGTCGCCAATCCGCAATACACGCAACTGCTGAAAGACGGCGACCGAGGCGCTGGCGAAATGGCGCCGCGCACCGTCATGAACAGCTTCTACTGGAAGCCGCCCCACACATCAGTACGCGAGGAAGACTTGCTCACATCGGTTCTGCAGACGCATACCGGCGAGAAGGACTACCCGGGCGACTTTGTGACATCGGAGAATTGGCCGGGTGTAGCGCCAGGCAGATGGGGCGTACTCAATGGCATGGCGCCCAATAATCAGCCCGATGTCGGCAAGCTTTACGCTATCGACAGCAAACCGCCCGTCTTGTGGCTGCGCGGCGACAGCGATCAAGTCATCGCTGATATGTCGATGTTTGATCTGGCGACATTTGGGAAAATGGGTGTAATCCCCGGCTGGCCCGGCGACGAATTCTGCCCGCCGCAGCCGATGATTCAACAGATTCGGCATGTGCTGGACAATTACGCGGCGGCAGGCGGCATTGTGGAGCGTGTTGTCATCGCCGACTGCGGGCACACGCCCTTCGTCGAAAAGGCTACCGACTTCAATCGGGCGCTGCACAACTTCTTGGGTGCTCGCTGATCGGAACACCGAACAACTATCGCAGCTGCAATTCCATGTAATTCAGGTCGTAGAAGCGACCGTCGACATGCAGCGCGCGCTTGGCGCGCCCGACGATTTCAAATCCCAGGCGCAGATATAGCGCGACTGCCGCTTCGTTGGAAGCGGTAACAGCGAGCTTGACCTTTTCGATCTGCGGCAGCGCTTTCAATTCGTCCAGGAGCCGGCGCATGAGCGCGGCGCCGCTACCTTTGCCCCGATGAGTCGGACTGACGTATACGGCATAGACTTCCGCCACATGACGTGTCTTGCGCCGGTCTGACCATCCTGCGCCGGCCATGCCAACCAGTGCCCCATCGACTTCAGCGTAGAGCGCAATCGACTGGTCGCGCTCGAAAGCGGCTTTCACACGGCTTTTCCAAACATCGTCGGAATACAATAATGCGTCTTCATAGCTTGATGCGAATGATTCGGGGCTGTTTTGCAGCGCTTCCAGGCGCAGTTGCTTCGTTTCTCGCCAGCGCGAGGCTTGCAAGACAACGATGGATGGCTCGGCCATTGGTTACTCGCTCGCTGTCATCATTCTGGTCTTGAGTTTGATTCAGCTATTTCTGATCCGGGCATTCCGCGAGGATTGATCGCAGTGAGACTCGGCATATCGCAGAGCACGACTACGATGGAACGCAAATCGCTCTACATGAAGCTCTTGGAAGCGACAGTCGTCTACGCGATCTTGTTCTTCTTCGCCCTGCTTGTTGGCATCCCCTTCCTCTATATGTTCACCGGTTCATTGAAGACCAATGGCCAGCTCTTTGCCTGGCCGATCAATCTGTTGGCGCCGGAGCCAACCTTTGAAAATTACGAACAGCTGCTCAGCGGTAGGCATCTTCCCTTCCTAAAGCAGATGACCAACAGCGTCGTTATCGCCGTCAGTCAAAGCGCTTTGACACTGCTCTTCGCCTCGATGGTCGGCTGGGGCTTCGCCAAATATGAATTTCGCGGCAAGACTTTCTTGACCGCCTTCCTGCTCTTCACCTTCGCCATTCCCTTTCAGGTGACGCTGGTGCCGCTATTTCAAATGATCTATCGTCTTGGGCTGCTGGATAGCTTCCTCGGCGTCATTCTGCCTAGTTCAGTCAGCGCATTCGGCGCCTTCTTCATGCGGCAGGCGATGGTGTCGATCCCGCAAGAATTGCTCGATGCTGCGCGCATCGACGGCGCCAGCGAGTGGGGTCTCTTCTGGCGCATCGGCATTCCGCTCTCTCGCGGCGCCATTTCGGTGCTATCCGTACTGGTATTCCTGGCCGCCTGGAACGACTATCTCTGGCCGCTTATCGTCTTGCGCAGCCCGGAGAACTTCACCTATCCGCTGGGCTTGGCGACGCTCGACGGATTATACAAAATCGAATATGGCATGATCCTGGGCGGCGCTTTCATCGCGACCCTGCCGATCGTGCTGATCTTCGTCGCCGGGCGCAATCAAATCCTCGACAACTTGACCATCGGCGCGGTCAAACAGTAGCGCTTCTGTCGCGAGCAATAATTCCATATAGCGCACGTCGTAGGTCTTGTCCGCAAGTTTCAGTTCGCTCAGTGCCGCTCTAGCGCTGACCATTGATGTGCTGCTGCATCACGAGCAGCCGCAGTCGACCTACAGGCCCTAAGATAATTTCCCGCGCAATCCTTTTGATTCACGCGCACTTTCAGCTATCATGGAATCTAGCACTATCGCGCACATGGAGCAATACCGACATGTTATCCTGGCGCTTGTGGCAGCAACTCGCCGAACCAGACAGTCATAACCCGATTTTCCGGCGCGCCAGCCAGACGTACAAGCCTTCTAGGTCGCCGAAACGGAGCTACAGCGGTCCTCGACCTCTGCTGTTGATCGCTGTCATTGCGCTCATCGCGGCTGTTGTTCACGAGCCTCAACTCTTGCTATTGCTGTTCGAAGTTCCAATCGTCATGATCACGCTGGTAGTGGCCAGCCCCGCCCTGCTGCCCTTGTTCACCCTGTGCATGGGCGCTTTGCTCGCTCTCGAGGTCATCCAGGGCATATACCGTGAAAAACACCAGCATACCTACGAGTTGATTTGCAGTTCGACGCCGGGTTCACTGCACGCCAATTGGTCATTCGCCAAGGGCATCCTGCACCGAGGCGGCTGGTTTTCCGCCTTGCGCTGGGGCAGCGCTCAATCGCTGCGGCTCGGCCGCATCGTTCTGGGTGGTGCGCTGCTGTTGGTCGTGTGGATGCTGCTATCCGATCATACGCGCTTCGGGCTTGAGCAAGTGCGAGTACTGATGCTGATCGCGCTGCTTCTGGCGTTGTATTACACGCATCTGACGCAGACCCTTGTTCTGAGTTTACTCATCGGGCTATTTTCCAGCAGCTTCGACCTGCACAGGCGCGACGCGGTGTTTATCGGCGTCTGCCTGTATCTCTTTGCGCAGGCGCTGTCGCTGGGACTGGCGTTGCTGTTTTACGTCACTTGCAGCCGGCTGCTGTTTGAGCCGCATACGCTGGTCAAGTTGCTGGTCGAGATCGTTACGGTTGCGATTGTCATCTTGAGCCGGGAAGCGCTGATCGTCCTGCTCTGGCAGCCGCTGCGCCACCGTTTGAATTCCAGCCGTGGCGAGGTGGGGCGAGGTAGTTTGGCTGCCGTGGTTGGTGTGGGTTAGGTTCAACACCCCAACCCCAAGGCCCGCTCATACGCCTCACGCGTATCAATATCCATGACCACGCCCTTCTCATCCACCTCAACCAGCCGCAGCTTCTCCCGCGCGCCTTGGATCACAGCCCGCGGCATGGCATCCACCGGCAGATCCAGCATCTCCCGCCAATAAGCTTTATTCAGCAGCACCGGATGACCGCGCTGACCCTTGTAGACCGGCGCGACATTCAAGCCCGCTTCGTGTTGAGCGGCAACTTGCTTTATCACCTCGCTCGAAATGCAAGGCATATCGGCCGGCTGAATGAAGGTCGCGTCAAGCGCACTTGGCAAGGTCCGCAGACCCGTTTTCACGGATGACAGGATTTCTCCTGTCGCGAAGTCGGGATTATGAGCAAACGACAGATGATACGATGCGAGGGCATTGGACACTTGGTCGGCGTCGCGCCCGGTCACAACGATGATCGCTTCAATGCCTGCGGCGACATAAGTCTCTACAGCGTGGCAAATGATCGGGCGACCATCAGTCCAGGGCAGCAGCAGCTTGTTCTCCACGACAGGGCTGTGTCCACGCGTCCCCATCCGCGACGACAAGCCCGCCGCCAGGATGATCGCGCCAAAGCCAGCCACGGCTAGCGGTCCGTCAAGCTGCGTGGCATGGGGCGTTCAGCGATGTCCTTGAGCAATCCGCCGTGCCCCATCGACACCAGATTTGCGCGTGTCAAGCGTTCGCCGGTCAACAGGCGCGGCAATATCCAGTCGATCACATTGGTCTTGGGCGATTTTATGCAGCCCGGCGCTCCCACCACCGGCGCCTCATCCAGATAACCCATCATCAGCAGCGTGCCCGGATCCACTGGTACGCCATGCAGCGTGATACTGCCGCCGGCGCGCAACAACGCTGAAGGTACGATGTCCTCACGGTCGATGATGGCGGAGATTCCCGCGACCATGATCAGATCGGCCTGCGCGTGAGCGCGAATCGCCCCGGCGATGGCATCTTGGTCATGCGAAACAAAGGCCGGTTCCAGCAGATGGCTGCCCCAGCCTTCAATGCGCTGGAGAACGGGCGCATGAAAGCTCTTGAGCAGGCGTTCGCGCGTGGCTTCGGTGCCGGTGACGATCAGCGCGACTCGTTTCTCTTGCAGCGGGAGAATACGCAGAATCGCAGCGCTCGCTTCGGCGATACGCTCAACATCAATCACGCGCGCTTGGGGAACGCCAAAGGGCACTACCTTAACCAGCGCGACCATTTCACCCGCGCCGACCAAGCTGTACTCGCGCAAAGTAGCGATAGTAATGCCGTCGTAGATATTGTTGATTAATTCCAGCTTGGGCACATCGACATGCAGTACGCCGCGCTCTGCCGCTGTCAAATTGGCGCGTCCCACGCCTGGCGTCCGCCACTTAACCATGGGACCTGCAACTGCTTTTCCGATACGCTCGGCCGCGAGATCTTCATGCAGATCGGCGTCGCTCAATTGGGTCACGGTCACGCGCTCCAAGTCGAGACGCCGCAAAACCGCCAAGTCCGACTCGCTGAGCACATGCCCTTTGTTTAGAAGCAGCTTGCCCGACGAATCGTACAGCTTGTGCGCGAGAATCGCGCCGACCGCTTCGCCGATCGGCACTTCACCGAACTTCATCGCGCGCTCCGTTTCGCACGGCGATGATCTCCGCCAATATGCATACCGCGATTTCTTCCGGCGTACTCGCGCCGATGTCGATGCCGATCGGTGTGCGAATCTGTGCGATCAATTCGTCGCCGAGTCCGGCTTCTTTCAGCCGTGCCACGCGCTGTTTATGCGTGCGTCCGCTGCTCAAAACGCCGATGTAAGGAATGTTTGCCGGCAAAGCGCTGATCAGCGCTTTGTCGTCGATCTTGGGGTCATGCGTCAAAACAGCGAGATAGCTGCTGCGATCCAGGCCGAGTTGTGGCAACGCCTTGTCGGGATAACTGTGCAAGATGTTTGACACGTTAGGAAAGCGCTCGTGCGAGGCGAATGCCGCGCGGGGATCGACGATCGAGACCCGGAAACCGACTTGCGTCGCCATCGCCTGCAGCGGAATCGCCACATGCACACCGCCGATCAGGATCAGGTGTGGGCGCTCCGCTTGCATATCGACCATGACGCGGGTTTCGTCCATCGTGACCACACCGCTCTTCTTGCTGGAGCCCGCGACGGCTTTCATGGCGCTGACCTGCGCTTCCGTCAGGTTATCCGTCTGATAAAGGATATCGCCCTGGCCATCAAGCAAGACTTTCTCGCCGATCAACTCGCCTTCCACGATGGTGATCGTCACGCCGTAGTTGTCCTGTGCCGCAAGCTCAGCCAGCGCGTCCCACCATATCGGATCCAGCGGCTCGACAAAGACTTCGATGCTGCCCCCGCAGGTCAAACCGACCTCCCAAGCCATGTCATCCGCCACGCCGAACTTGAGCAAACGCGGCGCGCCATCGCGCAAGCCGGCAACCGCCTCCTCAACCACCGCGCCCTCCACACAGCCGCCGCTGACCGAGCCGATCATCGCCGGCGGTGCCGTGTCGACGCGGCTGTGTCTACGCGTCCCTGCGCGCCCCATCTCCGCTGTAATACCCATCTTCGAGCCTTCTCGCCTCGGCGCCGACCCCCAGGTCTTGACCACCGTCGCCAAGGCGACGCGGCGATCCGAAGCGATCCAGTCGTTGATCATATCCAGGATGTCTAACATCATCCCTCCTGCAAACCGCCTAGGTCTTATTGGGGGTAACTCAATGAGTCGCCCGTCTGGATCCGTCCAGCGCCTTTCAGGCCAGATACCTCTTACGATAGCCTTCGGCGCTGGGCCGACCCTTGAGATTGTTGAGCGCTTTAACAATGGCCTCCAAATTCGCCAGGTTGGTGATCGGCAGAAAGTCATGAACATAGGGCAAAAGCGCCTGCGCGCCACGCGTCAGCGGTTCGTATTCCGGCACATCCAGCAACGGATTCAGCCAGATCAAACGCCGACAGGAATGCCGCAAGCGTTCCATTTCCCGGTGCAAGAGCGGGATATCTCCGCGGTCCCAACCATCCGTGATCACCATGACCACGGCGCCGCGTCCCAGCACGCGTCGCGACCAGACCCAATTGAAGCGATGCATACATTCGCCGGTCATCGTACCACCGCCCCACTGCAGGACAGCTTGGCCGACATCTTCCAGCGCGTCATCCACGTTTTTCTGCCGGATCTGCCGCGTGATACGTGTGATATCGGTGCTATAGACAAAGGACTCGACCTGGAAAAGCGAGCCGGCCAGCGTGTGCATGAAGTGCAATAGCACGCGGGTATATCGTTCCATGCTGCCGCTGATATCGCAGAGCAATACAACAGGACGTGGCTTTTCCTTGCGGCGATGCGTCGGCAACTGCGTGACATCGCCGTGCTTGCGAATCACATCTTTCATCAGCCGGCGCATATTGATCTGCCTACCCTTGCCGTTTATGAAGCGGCGCGTCCGGCGCATGCCCAGCGAATCCGGCATTTTGGAGATCACGCGCTTCGCCATTTCCAGTTCCTCGGCGCTCATCTCCGCAAAGTCTTTATGGCTCAATCGCTCCTGCCGGCTGTAGGTTGGCACCAACGCGATCAGTGCCGGATCCAGTTCCTTGCTGTCGCTGCCGTTTTCGCTCGGCGAGGATTCCAGCGGTGGCAGGAATTGCGTCTTTTTCTTGCGCCGCTCTTCGCCCAGTGACTGCAGATTCAGCGTGGTAAAACCTTCCGACGGTCGACGCCAGAAAATATCGAAGGCTTCATCAAAGTAAGCGAATTCTTTGGGATGCGTGACCAGATGCGTGCGCAGCGTGTAGTAGAAATCTTGCTTGCGCCCCAACTGAATATGTGCCAGCGCCCGCGCCACATCCATCATGCGGTTCGGCGTTACGTTCATGCCCAGCGCCCGACAGACGCGGCCAAACAAGATCAGATTGTGCGTCAGTTTGCCGCCGCGATAGTCATAGGGCGCGTCGGCCGGACCCAGGAAAACGCCTTTGATGGGCGGATCGTCCGACATCATCAAGCCCGCTGCGCCTCGACTTTGGCGCGCTCGATCATATTTTGTACGGTGGTGGCGTCGAGCATTTCGACATCGTCTTGATACTTCAGGATCACCCCCAGGGTGTCCCGCACTGTTTCCAGCGCCAATTCATTCTGATCGAGCGCGATCAAGGCCGCCGTCCAATCCAATGTTTCCGCAACGCCAGGTCGCTTGAACAACTCCATCGAGCGCATGTCTTGAATGAACGCGGTAATTTGCCGCGCCAACATCGGCGGCACATCGGGCGCCTTGCGCTGCACGATCTCCAATTCCTTGCTGAAATGCGGATAATCAATCCAGAAGTACAGACAGCGCCGCTTGAGCGCATCATGAATTTCGCGCGTGCGGTTGGATGTGACTACCACGATCGGCGGCACTGCCGCTTTCACGGTGCCCAATTCCGGGATCGAGATCTGGTAATCCGACAGCAATTCCAGCAAAAATGCCTCGAACTCTTCATCGGAGCGATCCAGTTCGTCAATCAGCAAAACTGGAGCCTGGCCGTTCTTGCTCTTTTCAATCGCCTGCAGCAGCGGGCGCTTCAGCAAAAAGCGCTCCGAAAACAATTCACCTTCCATATCATCGCGCGCTAAGCCTTCGGCTTCCATCAGCCGCAAGTGCAAGATCTGGCCGGCGTAATTCCATTCATAAACCGCCGTGTTAATGTCCAATCCTTCGTAGCATTGCATGCGGATCAGATCGGTATCCAGCAGCGCCGCGAGGACTTTGGCGATTTCGGTCTTGCCAACGCCAGCGTCCCCTTCCAGGAACAGGGGTTTACCTGTTTTCAAGGCCAAGAATATCGCCACAGCCAATCCGCGTTCGGCGATGTAGTCTTGCTGGCTCATAGCAACTTGCAAGTCATCAACGGAATTAAACATTCACTTCATCTCTTCTCATTGCTTATCGACAGGTCGTATCGCTACGATCAGCTATTCTAACCGATGCGCAATGAGTTTCGGAAGGCTCTAAGCGATTCGTTCTTCTATAGCGCTTATTGCCGACTAAAATAAACTGAATGAATTGCAGCCGAACACAAGGAGAAGACGATGAACGCGCAAATCCAACAATTCTGGGAGCTCAACCGCATGTATACGCCGCTGCGCGACCAGCTCATGGATGAATTGTCCGACGATGATCTCAGCTTCACGCCGGGCGGCAGCAATCCCACGCTGGGCGAGCTTTGCCGAGAACTCGGCGAAACCGAAAATGCTTACGTCCAGTCCTTCAAGACCTACAAAGCCGATTTCAGCTACCGCAGTAACGACGACAGCTATCTGAACAGCGTCTCCCGGCTCCAGGCCTGGTACGCGCAATTGGACGAAGCGCTGGACGCGGTCTTGGAGACAGTTAGCGACGAAGATGTGGCGACCAAGCAAATTGAAAGAGACGGCTTCTCGATACCGATCCACATCAGCCTCGACGTCTTGCGCGAGGCGCTGCTGATCTTCTACGGAAAAGTAAGCGTCTACGCCAAAGCCATGGACAAGCCACTGACGCAGCAGTGGAAGGACTGGATCGACTGAGCCCAATACGCGATTGGGCGAAACTTGACTAGTCAGATACGAGCAAGCCAAGCTAATCTAAGCGGTATTGCTCTGCGCATCTCTAAACGACATCATCGTGGATTGACAAGTGCAGTATTGGTGCGGCTATTCTAGGTTGAATAGTGTTATACTGCGATCTGCGCGCTCATCCACAATCATTGAATTCTAAGAGTAGGCTAGGATAGCCATGCGAGAACGCCTTTCAAGGGCTATTCAACAGCCATTCTATTTGTGGCTCTTGGGAATCTACCCAATTATCTATCTGTATTCGGTTAATTTCGGTTTGGTCATCGATCACGAAGTGTTCGCCAGTCTCGCGGGAATGTTGGCTGCGACCACCATTGCCTTCTTCTTGACGAATACTGCATTGAACAACAAACACAAGACTGCCTTTATGCTTGGCATCGCAAGCGCTTGCTTCTCCTTCAGCGGACACGTCTATACACTTATATTCATGCCAAAGTCCCTATTCATCTGGACGATTCTTGTTTCGCTAGCGGCTGTATTCTTCATGGTCGCAATATACAAGAAAAGCTCAGGCAGATTCTTGGTTCATTTGACCGTTGTCTTAAATCTAATACTGCTCGTTCTGATGATCAGCCCGAGCATCTCGCTTGTCTCGGGCTACGCATATGCCTCTTCCTTTGCTCAGATTGCGTCGGACTACGGTGCGATGATCGCCACAAAACCAGAAACTCCCAAAGTGAATGATTCGGCTACGCGCCCGGATATCTACTATATCATTCCAGATTCCTACCCGAGCGACACATGGCTGAAAGAGGCAATGAATTTCGACAATTCTGCCTTCACGCAGGCCTTGAGAGATCGTGGATTCATCGTCGCAGAACACGCACAGAGCAATTATGGCGCGACGTTTACATCGCTGGCATCCACGTTGAACATGCAATACTACGACAGCAATCCGACCAAGGTAAATGATCTCGATTTTCTGCGCTTGTCGATTGCGGAAAGTGAAGTGGCGAAACAAATGCAGCAACTCGGTGTAGTGGACCCATAAAAGTGGGCACGGAAATGCAGAATCTTAGAGAGGACATTTGTTCCATGCCGCCTCAAATTCTACCGGCGTCTGGTAGCCTAGTGCACTGTGAATCCGTTGGTGCGGATAGACTACGTTGATGAAGTGTCCGATTTCATTCCGCGCCTGCGAGACGGTTTCGTAGTCGGCCCGGTACACTTCCTCATCTTTGATGGTGCGAATCACCCGTTCTGCGTATCCGTTCTCGCTCGGCTCGCCGGCCGCCGCCATGCTGATTTGCGCGTCATGCCTTAGCAGCTGAGCGATGTATCGTTGTCCGGCATACTGAGAACCCTGATCGGAGTGGTGGATCTCCGGTGCCGGATGGCTTTGCAGAGCCTGGTTCAGCGCTTCCAGCGTCAACTCTTGGCCGCTTGACCATTTCAGTTGCCAGCCCCGAATATTGCGCGTGTACACATCCATTAGAATCGCCAGGTATGCGTACCTTCCCGGCAACCGGACATAGGTTATGTCTGCCACCCAGACTTGATTCGGTTGGGTTATTGGCAAGCTCTTGACCAGATTGGGAAAACGTCGGTAACCATGCTTGCTGTCCGTTGTCTTTGTCTTGTCTTGCCTTGCTTTGGCAAGCAAGTTCCGTTCACGCATCACCCGTTGCGCTTGCTTACGATTCACCACGAGCTCGTGCGGAGGACGGCGCAATTGTGCACTGACACGACGAGTGCCATACATTGGGTGCTTGCCTGTCACTTGCACAATTGCCTTTTCAGCCCGACAGGCAGCCTCGCGTTCAGCCGGCTTGCGATAATAGCTACTACGTGGCACACCCAGCACACGACAGACATCTTTCACCGCAAATTCGGTGCGTAACCTGCCCACTAGACCGCGCTTCCGACTGGACGAGACTTCAACGAGTGAGATGCTTTTTTTAGAATCTCATTATCCATCGTCAACTGCCCGACCTTGCGCTCCAGTTCGGCAATCTTTTCGTCTTTTCGCCTGTCTTCTACGTCCTGCTTTTCTCCGTAAATCTGTGGCAACCGCTCCCAGAACTCCGACTTCCAACGGTATAGAAGGCTATTCTTGATCCGATACTTCCGGCTGGCCTCCATAGTGGTCATCTCTCCCGCAAGGATTTCCATCACCACTTTGGCCTTAAATTCTGGCGGATGCTTCCGTCGCATCGACATAGCTTGATCCCCTAACTTGAACACCAGTATACTCTCTTAGCTTGGTGTCCAGCTTTTGGGGTCCATTACACGGATATACCTATATACATGTTTTGTCGGGATTGTTGCTTCCCAGTTCAATCGCAGATATCAACCGTGATTATGCGCCTGCTGGTCCAATTGACATTGAACTCGGTCAATCCGATTTTTCTGCCGCCATCTTGTATCATGCGGAAACTGGCATATCAACAATGTTGGACCGTGGCTATCTGTACAAACAGTCATTTCTGTCTTTGTATCACGATACAACCTTGCTGCGGATCGTTAAGTCGCAATTAAATGAACTCTTCTATACGGACGAGTTCATGCCATATCATGTTTATGCCGCAGAGCGATTCCTGGACACCGTCGCTGACGTAGAGTCTTTTGCTTCCATGCCAGAAGCGACATTCGCGATAGTCCATTTGCTCAAGCCACATGCGCCAATCGTTTTTGACGAACGTGGAGAAATCATCCCTGCTATAGAAGGAAGAAGCCCGCTAGATCATCTGGCTGAATTTGAATTCGTGAATTCCAGGTTCCTGCGATTGATCGACACCATTCTGAAGAACTCGCAAAATCCGCCTATTATCATATTTCAGGCTGATCACGGTTCCACGTTTGGTTTCCATCGTTCGGATGATAAAAGATTTATCTTATTTGATGTCTACGCCGCATACTATTTGCCGGAGGGATACATCGTCGAAATACCGCAGCCCTACACTTTGGTGAACAGTTTCCCGTTGATCTTTAACGAAGTATTTGCGAAAAATTATGTGTTGTTGGAGGACCGCCTGATGGAACTGTTGAGGGGTTATGATGCTCCGTTTGAACAGAGAAACGCTACTGACGAATTCTTGGACAAAGGTTAAGACAGCTGCCCCGAGTATCGACTGCCTAAGCGGTTATAGAGATCCTAACTTGTCCGATTGACCAGAGATTATTGAGGCGAATCGCCGTGCGCAAAGTCTTTTCAAAACTCTTGCAGCAGCCACTCTATTTATGGCTCATAGGTGTTTATCCGATACTCTACCTGTATTCAGTGAATCTCGGCTTGGTTACTGATCACGAAGTGGTCACCAGTCTCGCGGGAATACTTGCTGCCACTACCATTGCCTTCGCTTTGACAAATGTTTTGGTTCGCGACAGACTCAAGACCGCTTTTATGCTTAGTATCGCCAGTGTTTGTTTCTCATTTAGCGGGCACATCTATATTCTAGTATTTTTGCCCAAGTCACTGTTCATTTGGACTCTAGCGGTTGCGATCACTGCGTTTGTCATCATGATCGCCATTTACAGAATAGGCTCGCGCAATTACCTCATTCGTGTTACGCCTATCGTAAACGTTATAGTTGCAGCGCTATTGATCAGCCCAACTTTCTCAGTTGTTTCCAGCGTTATTACTACGGCGTCTCTTGTACAACCCGTTCTGAAAAACCAGGACATCGCCCCAAATCACAAGCCAAAAATAAAGCATTCCTCAATGCGACCGGATATTTATTACATCATTCCCGATGCTTACCCAAGCGACGCCTGGCTGCAAGAGGCAATGAATTATGATAATTCTGAATTCACGCGCGCATTGGAAGATCGTGGATTTGTCGTTGCTCGTCATGCACAAAGCAATTATGGGGCCACGCTGCATTCGCTGGCGTCCATATTGAACATGCGATATTACGACAGCAATCCAACACAATTGCAGGATCTCGACTATTTGCGTCTCTCAGTGGCGGACAACGAAGTCGCGCGACAACTCCAGCAGCTAGGTTACACCTATATTCAGTTCTTATCCGGTTTCTTGCTTCCCAGTTCAATTGCAGATATCAACCGCGATTTTACCCCTAGCGGCACAGTCGAAATCGAAGTTGATCAATCTGACGTAGCCACAGCGGTCCTCAAGATCAACGCCGCACAAACAGAAACCACTAAGCTTCTTGTTGACAGAAGAAGTTCATATAAACAGTCTTTCTTGTCTTTATATCTTGATACCACTTTGCTCCGGATCGTCAAGTCGCAGCTAGATAAACTGCTCAACAGGAACGAATTGATGCCTTATCATGTGAATGCCGCGGAGCGGTTCTTAGACACTATAGAAAACATAGAGTCCATTGCTGCTCTGCCAGAAGCGACATTTACGATTGTTCATTTGATCAAGCCGCATAAACCAACAGTCTTTACCGAGCAAGGAGAAATCATAAGAAGGATTTTGGAGCCCGGCCCTGAAGAATGGCTTGGCGAATTACGATTTATAAACTCCAAGTTTTTGGAAATGATAGACGCCATTTTGGTCAATTCGGCAAACCAGGCAGTTATTATGTTTCAGGCTGACCACGGATCTACGTACGGTAACCCAAAGACGAAGGACGATCGGCTAGTCCATTTCGATGCCTACGCTGCATACTACTTGCCGGAGGCATTTTCGACAGCCCCGCCAAAACCCTACACCTTGATCAATTCATTTCCCTTTATGTTGAACGCGGTTTTCGATTTGGATTACGAACTGCGGAATGATCGCCTGATTGAGGTTTCGACCGGTTATGACAACCCATTTTTACAGGTAGACGTTTCGGAAGAATTCTTGCGCAAGTAAGCAACTAAATATCAGAATGCTCGCTTTGTTCTTGTCGGGCAACGCTGCTGGCGGATGTCTTCTTGAGAAGCGGGAGGACAATATAAAAAGGGCGACCCGTCAGATCGCCCCCTCCATTGGTAAATCTTGCAACGTTTGATTCCCACAAGCCGGTTCTTGAGGCTCAGCTTGAGAGCTACCCAGCCGCCTTGACGGCGCGCTTGAGATACACGCCAGTCATTTGCTGCCGATAGGATTCCGGGTATGCCACATCACCCGCCAGCCAATCAGCGATATCGGCTTTGACCGCTGCGGCCGCTGCATCCAGCGCCGCATCATCGAGCGACGATCCTGCCAGTGCCGCTTCGGCGCCGGCGCATTTGACCGCCTTGACCGTTGCGCCACCGACGGCAACGCTCGCGCTCGAGCAGGTGCCGCCGTCCATCGACAGCGACACAGCCACCCCTACAATCGCATAGCGCGATGCCGGATGCGGGAATTTGGCATAAGCCGTCTTCTGTCCGCTGAGGTCGGGGACATTGACACTGGTGATCAATTCGCCGTCGTCCAGCGCTGTCTCGAACAAATCGACGAAGAATTCCTCGGCGCCAACCGAGCGTGATCCGTCCGAGCCCTGGATGTTGATGCTGGCGCCGGCCGCCACTAACACGGTCGGCGGATCGGAGGCCGGATCGGCATGGGCGATATTGCCGCCAATGGTGCCGAAATTGCGCACAGCTTGATCGCCGACGCCCCCGCAGGCATCCGCCAAGGCGCCGCACATCGACTGTACGTCACCCGAGGCGGCGATTTCCGCATGGGTCGTGGTTGCGCCAATGCTCAAGCCACCGTTCGCCGAGATGCCGCGCAGCGAGTCAATTCGTCCGATATCAACCAATTGTTCGGGCGCGGAAAGGCGCAACTTCATCACCGGCAGCAGGCTATGACCGCCCGCCAGAAACTTGCCCTCGTCACCGATCAGTTGCAGTGCCTGATCGACCGATTCCGCCCGTTGATAGTCAAATTTGTTTGGCCACATTCTAGGCACCTCCTCCATTTGCAGATGATTGTTGAATGGCGTCCCAAACCTTGTACGCCGTCATTGGCATATCAATCTTGCCGACACCGAAAGGCGCTAGCGCATCCAGCACGGCGTTGTAAACAGTCGGCGTACTGGCGATGGTGCCGGTTTCCCCCACTCCCTTGACGCCAATCGGATGGTGCGGCGACGGTGTGACCGTCTCGTCCAACTCAAAGTTCGGGAACATATCGGCACGAGGCATGGTGTAGTCCATCATCGTACCGGTCAAAAGTTGTCCACTGTCGTCGTATATGACACCCTCGCAGAGCGCTTGTGCGATCCCCTGTACGACCCCACCGTGGATCTGTCCCGCGACGATTTCCGGATTGATCTGCGGTCCGCAATCGTCCACGGCGATATAACGCTTCAGCTCGATATCACCGGTATTGGCATCGACTTCCACGATGGCGATATGCGTCCCAAAGGGAAAGACGAAATTCGGGGGATCGTAGAATTGCGATTCCTCAAAGCCGGGATCCATGCCCTCGGGCATATTCCATGCCAAGTGCGCCATCAGCGCCACATCCTGTATGGACTGGAAGTTGTCCGGCGAACCCTTGACCATGAACTTGCCATCGTCATATTCGATATCTTCCACCGCCGCTTCCATCAGATGCGCCGCCAGGGCGCGCGCCTTATCCTTTAACTTCTGCGAAGCTAATGCCAAGGCAGCACCAGTAACCGGCGTTGTGCGGCTGCCGTAGGTGCCCCAACCCATCGGCGTTTCGGTGGTATCGCCATGAACGACTTCAATGTCGTCCACCGGGAAACCGAGCTCTTCCGAGATAATCTGCGCCAAGGTCGTCTCCGATCCCTGGCCGTGTGGCGATGCGCCGATCAGCGCTTGTACTTTGCCCGTGGGCGTTACGCGTACTGTCGCGCTCTCCCATAAGCCGCCCTGGAAGCCAACCGCGCCTGCAACCTGGCTCGGGCCCAAACCGCACATTTCAGTATAAGTGGTGATGCCGATGCCCAGGTAACGTCCGTTGGCGCGCGCTTCCGCTTGTTCGCGGCGGAAGTCGTCATAACCGGCGATGCCGAGCGCCTTTTCGAAGGCGGTGGGATAATCGCCGCTGTCATAAACCAGCGTCGTGGCGACCTCGTGGCCATCTTCAAATGCCGGGATCAGATTCTTGCGCCGTATATCGGCCGGATCCATGTCGATGCGCTTGGCGACCATATCCACCATACGCTCCAGCAAGAATGTGGCTTCAGGACGTCCGGCGCCACGGTAAGCATCAGTCGGCGTGGCGTTGGTCATTACGCCGATCGATTCGCAGTAAACGCTGTCCATCATATAGGGACCGACGTAGAGCAGCCCGTGTAAAATCGTGGGAATTCCCGGCGCCGCAGTCGAAAGGTAACCACCCATGCCGGCATAAAGCGTTGCCCGTACACCGAGCAGCTTGCCATCCTCGCTGGCCGCCATTTCGACATATTGAATGTGATCGCGTCCGTGAATCGTGACCTGGTAGTTCTCCGAACGCGTCTCGGTCCATTTGACAGGCTGACGCAGCTTGATCGCCGCCCAAGACACCAGCGCCTCGTCGGGATAGCAAGGGATCTTGCTGCCGAATCCTCCACCGACTTCTGGCGCGATCACTCGGACCTTATTCTCCTTTAGCCCTGTAACAGCACTAATGATGAAGCGATGGATATGCGGATTCTGTGAGGTGCACCAGAGCGTCAATTCTTGTGTGGCCGGGTTATACTGCGCCATCGCCGCGCGCGGTTCCATTGCTGTCGGCAGCAGGCGCTGCTGGATGATCTTGTCGCGCACGACCACATCGGCAGTATTGAAAACGCCGTCGCTGGCGGTCTTGTCGCCCATCACCCAACGGAACGCGATATTGTTCTCGACATCATCAAAAAGCTGCGGCGCGCCGTCTTGAGCTGCCGCTTCCGGATCAACCACCACCGGCAACTCTTCATACTCTACGTCGACAGTGTCAGCAGCATCTTGCGCCGTGTAGCGATCGTCAGCCAGCACGATAGCCACGCCATCACCGACATAGCGTACTTTGCCTTTCGCCAGCGCGGGATGCTCCGGCGTCTTCAAGTCGCTATCCGGGATCAGCCAAGCCGTTGGGATTCCGGCGAGATCAACATCTTCTCCAGTGAAAACGGCCGCCACGCCATCCATGGCCTCGGCAGCCGAACTGTCGATGCTGACGATATTGGCATGGGCATAGGGGCTGCGCACCACCGCCATGTGCAATACACCGGGCAACTTGATGTCGTCGGTGTAGCGCGCTTCGCCAGTGATCAAGCGCGGATCTTCCCGGCGCTTGATACCTGAACCAAATATGCGGGTGCTCATCAATCACCTCCAGCGGCAGCATCGGCCACCTGCTTAACGGCTTTCACGATATTGTGATAGCCGGTGCAGCGGCAGATATTCCCTTCCAGGTTGTGCCGGATCGCCTCTTCGGACGCGCCCGGGTTGTCCTTCACAAATGCCGTGGTGGCCATGATCATGCCCGGTGTGCAATATCCGCACTGCAGGCCATGGTTTTCCCAGAAGGCGGTTTGCATCGGATGATGCTCGCCATCCACCGCCAAGCCCTCGATCGTGGCCACATTAAACCCATCCGCTTGCGCAGCGAGCAATGTGCAGGATTTAAGCGCCATGCCGTCCAGATGAACCGTGCAGGCGCCACATTGGCTGGTATCACAACCGATCTTGGTGCCGGTTAGATCCAACTCTTCACGCAGAAAATGTACCAACAAGGTGCGGGGGTCGACATCGCGTTCCTGTACAACCCCGTTTACAGTGACTGAAATCTGCATTAAATCCTCCTCAGTGACTACCTAAATACTCGATCTTATCGACGCGATTTAACTTTATGACCGACTTTCCGGTCGGTTTTGCAACATTGTAACTTGCTTTGATGCTGATTGCTACAATTTTCTTTGCTGGAGACTAGAGACGTGTCAAAAGATAGATTTGGCGGAGGTCATTCCCCAATGTAAACAACAGAAGGGTCCGCAAATCGAGGCAGACTGCAAGATGAGTTTTCAATACAGTTTTTGATTTCATCGGCAGTGAGCTCAGCCACAATGCGATGAATCTCCGCTCCATAATGATTGGTAGCCCCCCAATACTCTTCGTCCACATACGAAGGTCCAATATGTTCTTTGGTCGGGATGTAATTATAGGTATCTTCAAGATGATCAATCAGGAATTCATAAGGCGGTGCTATGCCATTGAAATGGCGAATCAAGTGGCTGCGTATTGGCAAATTCAGGACTACAAAAGCTGCGTCTTGTCCCAGGACATCCTTGGCAAAAGCATCGACGATCGCTTTCCCCAACAGCCCGCCTTCACTGTCTGGTCCATAGTTCCCTGAATCGTCTTCGTTGTCTTTCAGCGCGGCAAAAAACAGACCGGCAACCCGGCTCGACGCCCACCACTTTGATGCCACATAGCGGCTGTGATAATAGAATTCGTAAGATGCCAGCGGTTGATTGCCAAAATCTTCAAACGCAGCGATGAGTTGCTCAGGCGGCAAAGTCGGCGAATTGATTAATTCCAGTTGCTGATTGGTCAAAACAAAACGCGGTTTGGAAAACGGGGGACCGCTCGCATGCATCAACTGTCTAAAGACATTGACATTGCGATTGAGATTTTCCGGCTGAAAGCCAAATATCACAATATCCGGATCAAATCGTTTGCCTAGTGTTTGCCATCTCAGATAAGCTTGCCCCATCCCGTAGGCGCCAACACCAAAATTCAGCACTTCTGCCCGGATTCCTGCCTGATTCAATGCAATCTCTAATTGATGCCCCCAGACTTCGTCATCATTGACATCGTAGCCTGCCGTAAAGGAATCCCCGAATACTGCTATGCGCAAGGTATCCAGCAGGGGCTGCTGGCTATATTCTCGCCGAGATCGCAATCCGGCGCCGTTAATCGTGAAGACGCCTGCTTCGTATTTTGAGTTGGGACGGTAGGTCCAGCCAAGCGTCGCGTCGTAAATGACGACTGCTTTGTCTTCGTTAGCGAGATATCCCTCTATTATCACACGCGGTTGACTGATCGGTAGAACATAGGGTTCCAGCGAGTATCCCATAAACGTGAATTGCCCGTCGGCATCCGTCTCACCGCCCACGCGTATTACAACTTCCAGCAAAAAAAGCGTGAGCAATAGGGCGATACACACGATTAGCGCGTTTGTGATGACTCGTCTAATCACTATATCCTTGCCTTGGATGGAGCAATATCTCGCTGCAATGGCCGCCTGTGTCTGTAGATATACGTCCGTGATCGGTGACCGGATCCAAAACGAATGCGCGTCCGGTATTGCATATCAAGCCAATAGCACAGCCAGGTGATGCTTCCACACCGCCGCCAGGGTATGCGTCCCATGGCCGCGAGTTTGCTCGTCAATCGGCAGCAAGATGTAGCGGCCGCGTTTGACCTGCGGAATCGCCATTTCCATGATGCCGAGTTCCGGCGGATTCACCTGGTCATCGGCGGAGTTAATCGCCAGCAAGGGCGCCTTGATCCTTGATAGTCCGGGTGCCGGATCGTAGTCTTCCGATGCGGCAAACTGATAAATCATGTCATTAGCATCCAGAGTACTTGCATGTGCGCGAATCCGCTCTTCCAGCATGGCATCGGCGGCGGTCCGTGTGGGCGCTTCTTTCTGCCATTGCAAGGGGCAGCTGGTCATCGTAATTAGCAGATGGATCGCGCTGACAAGACCCGGCGGCTGCTCTTCATATTCGCCACCGTTCCAGGCCGGATCGCTCTGGATAGAATCGATAATCATCTTACGTACTATGCGGTTGCGCCCGGCGATCTCGGCAGGCAACGACGCCAATGGCGCCAGATACTCCATGAAGTCGGGAAACATTTGCCCCCACAACCAAGTATGCATACCACCCATCGACGTGCCCATCACCAGGAAGAGGTGATCGACGCCCAAGCCTTCAGTAAGCAAGGCATGTTGCGCGCGCGCCATATCGTGATAGCCGTAGCGCGGGAAGCGCATGCGGGCGCCATCACTCGGCTTGCTCGAACCACCGTGTCCAATGCCGTCCGGCAGGATGATGAAGTAATGGTTGGCGTCCAATAACTGGCCCGGGCCGAATAACTCGCTGGCGAAGCTATCCCGCAGGAACTGCGCGCCGCTGCCTGTCGTGCCATGCAAGATCAGGACGGTGTTGGAAACCTTTCCTCTTGCATCTCGTCTTGGGCTCCCCAGCGTTCGATAGTGCAGGCGCAACTCCCGAATCGTTTCGCCGCCTGCAAAAGCGAAGTCATTGATGATGAAGTCGTCTTCGTGGATCTTCATATAGTGCTAGCGTCCCTCACGATACGCCTTCCGCGGGCAAGAACAACCGTCGAATGAAGCTGCGGTTTTCGCGAATCATCACCAGATTGAATCCACCGGGCGTCCCCACGTCCGCTTCGGCGGATCCCATACCGGGATAACCCGCGAAGTTCGACCAGGCCGATGGACAGCAGGTGTAAGTGATACCATCACATACGCTGTTCACGGCCTGATGAATATGCCCAAAATACACGCCAACAACACGCTGCCGATGCCGCGCCAGGATGTCGTGAATGCGCTCGCCATTCTGTACACGACTTTGATTATCAATCCAGGGGACACCTGTTCTTATGAAAGGATAATGCGCGGCGACCAATATGGGTTCGTCCCGCGTCCGGCTCACTTGATCGGCAAAGCGCTCGATCTGCCTGTCCGAAAGTGTCGGCGCGAGCGGATTGTCAGCTCCGCTGCCGTCGATGGTTAGCAGGTGATAGCCTTTTACAGAGATTTGGTCGTCGCCCATGACGAGTCTTCGCTCGCCATCGGACAAGTTTTCACGCATCAGGTCGAGCGAATCATGATTGCCCGGCAGCAAGAACAACGGTTGCTCCAGTTGGCGCAAAATACCCAGCGCGCAACGGTAGTTCTCCGTCAGTGGATCGGCGCAGACGTCACCCGTATGCAATATGAAATCGATTCGGAAACCCAATTGGCCGATCGCAGCGACCAATGCCTCTGCTTGTCGATTCGGATGCGGCGCCGCAGCGAACAACTCGTGCGAGCCAATTTCTGGATCAACACTGATATGCGTATCACCGATATGCAGAAATGTCAGCATGTCATGTCTCTCTGCAAGAATCCAGCCAAGCCAGACTGGCACGTTGTAAGCACGGTCGTCCAGCGGCTGACTTCCGTATTCCGGCGCTTACAAAAACGATAGCTACTGCTAAGATCAAAAAAACTGATCGCCGCACAATGGCAATCGTATCACAGAAAATGTCTCAACAGTCCAGAGAAACTCTCATTCAGCGCGTCTCGCTCGTCGACGACTTGGACGCACTGCGCCGCGGACATTCGCCGCTGGCCCTGGTCGAGCGTCTATCGGCTCGATTCGCTGAAGTCGAGCAAAACATACAAGCCTTTATACCAGAGGAAAACCGCTTCGAGCGCCTGCGACGCGATGCTGAGTCGCTACGGGAGCGCTACCCTCAACCCGCCGCGCGGCCGCCGCTTTTCGGCGCGCTGCTTGGCGTCAAAGACATCTTTCATGCCGATGGCTTTACGACACGCGCCGGCGCCGATGTTCCGCACCCGCTGTTTGCCGGCGACGAAGCGCATATTCTGACGCAACTGAAGCGCGCCGGCGCCTTGGTAGTCGGCAAAACAGTTACCACCGAATTTGCTTACTTCGAGCCGGGTCCCACGCGCAATCCACACAACATCGCCCATACGCCCGGTGGCAGCAGCAGTGGATCGGCGGCTGCGGTGGCGGCCGGTTTGGCGCATGTGGCGCTCGGTACACAGACAGTCGGCTCGGTCATACGTCCCGCGGCTTATTGCGGCATTGTCGGCTATAAGCCGTCGTTTGGCCGCGTCAGCGCAGCCGGACTAGTGACCTTTTCACCGTCGGCCGATCATGTGGGCTTTTTCTGCCAGAACGTCGCCGACTTGCAGGCGGTGGCGGAGGCCGTGATAGCTGACTGGTTTGGAGACGAAGTGAATTTGCAAAATCCGGTATTCGGCGTACCCGACGGCGTCTACCTGCAGCAATCGACGGCGCTTGACGCCTTCGAGGCTCAAGTCCGTCAGCTTGAGGAAGCCGGCTATACGATCAGACGCATCAGCATTTTTGACGACATCGAATCCATCGACTCCTGTCATCAGGACATGATCGCGGCTGAACTAGCCCTGCAACACGAGCGGTGGTTTGCTGAACATAGAGCCTTGTATCGACCGCGAACGGCCGCCTTGATCCGTTATGGACAAACGGTCTCGCGCGAACGACTGAAGCAGGTTCGTGAGCACCGCTCGGTCTTCCGGGAGCGCCTGCACAAACTCATGACCGAAAACGAGGTCGATTTGTGGCTATGTCCCGCGGCACCCGATGTCGCGCCAAAAGGCATCGGCGCTACCGGCGATCCCAAGATGAATATGCCCTGGACGCACGCCGGACTCCCCGCCATCGCGGTGCCCGCGGGCAAGGGCGATATGGGGCTGCCGCTCGGCTTACAACTTGTCGCGCGCTACGGCGCGGATCGAGCGCTCTTGCATTGGGCAAACGGGATCGAACTGGTTTTCCGCTAGGTCATGACCGTCGATTATCAGGCGATCGCAATCGGGTTGACCCAGGAGCCGGTCGCGCCAGTCAGCTTCAACGGGGCGACGATCAGCAAGAATTCACAACACTTGGCGGCAGCAAGTTCATCCAGGTTCAAGTTCTCCATATGTGTAATGCCGCTATGCACAAGCAAGAATCGATGCACCGAATGATCATGCGGAGGCATCACTTCCACCGCCATATTGTCCGCGCCGACCAGATTCATGCCCCGTTCTACTAAGAACTGTGCCGCTTCCAGGTTGATGCCGGTCTGCGCATCACGATAAACCGGATTGCTATCGCGCAACAATTGATAAGATCCGGTGCGCACCAGGACAGCCGTATTCGAGCGCATTTCTGTGCCCTGCATTGCTATCGTGCCAGCGATATCATCGGCGTTGACCGGGTACGCCGGCGGCAGCATGTCGACATCTTTGTACGCTGCGACATCCAGCAACACGCCGCGCGTCACGATCGGCGGCATCTTTTCAATGCTCAGGTGCATTTGCCCGGCGGAACTAACGCATTCGATTGCCGGGACTGATTTGCCGGCGCCGTCGTATAAATAGGGTCTGCCATTCGGATCCGGATTGCCGGCGTCATCGCGTTTTTCGGCGATATGGCAGAGCGCGTCGATATGGGTCCCGACATGGATCGACATACGAATAGTCTCTGCCGCGGGCGAAGCCGGATCGATGTTGGAGGGGTCGCCGTGCCGCAGATGAGGCGCAATCGAATAAGACTTCATCGCCGGGCCCGGCGTCAACATACCCTCTTCGTAATCGACACCCAGGCTATAAACTTCTCCGGTCTTTATCAGACCGAGCAATTCCGGCGTCAAGCGCGGCACAGGCAACTGACCGTAAGCGGACAGGCTCATCGTGAGACCTTTCAATTCGTATTTTCAATTGGGCTTTATTATATTGCAGCCCGACCGCTGAATCCAACCCGCTCTTATCGGAGGACCGGATCAAGCGGCAAACCGCTGGGCACCGAGTCGGGGATCAGATGCGATAGGTCACGCGCCGCCGGGTCGGTCAATGACATGAGGAACGCAACCAGATCTGCGACATCGTCTTCGCTCATCGGCATGCCGCCGGCAAGTTGCGTCGCCACTGAATGCGCCTGTCTATCGAAGCTGTAGGGGAAGTGATTGCCTTGCATGGACGCCGGCAAATGCCTGGCCGGGTCGTAGGCCATGTTGCCACGCCAAATATCCGCGTGGTGCCGGATGACATCCGCCAATGTTGGATAGGCGCCGCTGTGAAAATAAGGCGCCGTCAACTCGACATTGCGCAGGCTTGGCGTTCGGAATTTGTACTGATCACGATGATCGAATGTCACATTTGACCGTCCGAAGTCATCGCGTCCGCTGGGACCATTACGCTTGCCTGTTCCGACCTGGGGCACCAGCAAGTTATAGTGCTGGAGATCGGTAAATGTATTGCCGCTATGGCATTGCACACAATTGAGCTGCGGGTTCAATTCCCCGAAAAACAAAAGCGCGCCGCGCTTCTGCTGATCACTGAGCGCTTCATCTTCGCCGGCGATGTAATCATCCCAGGGCGAGGCGGTGAAAATCAACTGACGTTCAAAGGCGGCGATCGCCTCGGCCATTCTTAAAGGCGTAATATCGCTGTTGCCGAATACCGTTTCAAACTGGGTCACGTACGCCGGGATATTGCGCAGGCGCTCTGCCAACCTCTCTCGTATGACGGTTGACGGCTCATTGCCAAAGGTCGCCCCGGCCATTTCTTGCCGCGAGACAATTGGCAACATGGCTTGCGCGATCGCTGTATCGGACAAGTCTAGCTCGGTGACGGCGTCGTCCGGCGCGTGCACCAATCCAGCGCTTCCGCGTCTTTCCACCTTGCTTTCCCAAAACTGTGAGCGCGCGATACCGGCGTTGAGCACTGTCGGGCTATTGCGCGGGATGAACTGTCCGATGAACGGGTTGGCTATAACGCCAGTCACGTCAAAGCGGGAATCCGCGCTCACCTCGACCTCGGGCAAGAAGACCCTTCCCTCTCCCAAACCGTGCCCCCCGGCGCCGATCGAGAGTACACGGCCATCGGCCATGGCAAGATCAGGATGATGACAGGTTGCGCAGGAGATATTCCGGTCGCCGGAAAGAATCGGATCAAAAAAGAGATCGCGACCCAAACGCGCCAGAGCCGTATCCCCTTCAATTTTGTCGCTTCCCGGATAAGGTGACAAGGCTTCGCCTTCGATTACCTGGCGCAGCGCCAGGTCGGCATCGTCGATCATGACGTACGCCTGTGCCGTCGTCTCGGCACTGCCATAACGCTTCACCGTCTGCTGTGCGCCGTCGAAGCGCAAGTGCAAGACACGCCCGGCGTAAACTTCGCTGATGTAGAGACTGCCGTCCGGCAAGGGAAGTATCGCGCCGGGGAAGTCCAGATTATCGACGATGGTTTCCAATGTGCCGTCGCGGTTCAAACGGCTCAGCCGACCGGATCGCGCTTCCAGATCATCGGCGGAGAAACAAGCGTTTTCGCTGCTCGTGACTGCGAATTCGAGCAGCCAGACATTTCCCTCGGCGTCGATTTCGACATCAATTGGCATATTCAGATGATTGACGATCGTCCGCTGATTGCCCGCGGGATCAATCGCGACCAATTCGCCACTGTTAGGCGGATGCGGGCAGCCAGCGAACAAGGTTACGTAAAGTTCATCGCCGACGCGCGTGAGACCACGGGGCACTGCTTCCAGCTTCCCGCCCCGGCGCTGCGGATCGTCCAGAGCAGCAAAGCGATAGAATGTCCGCCTCACGCCCTGCTTTGTTTCGAAGACGATGCTATTCGCCAGCGAATCCGTTACCAGTGGCTCGCCGTCTCTCGAAAAGGCAATATCGAAAGGATGCAATAAGAAGGCGTTTTGTGTACCACGCGCGCCTGCCATCGCAATGCCCAGCTCATCTGGCATGGTGGGTTCGCGCCGAGGGCCGAGCGCGGCGGATACGGGCAAAGTATAGAGGCGCTGCGCATTGTGATGACCAATGTAAATGGTTTCTTGATCGGGCGAAACCGTCAGCAAGAGCACACCGAGCAAATCCGATGGATCGTGTCCGCTGGGGAAACCCGAGACTAGTCGTCCCACGCTGCCATCGGGACGCAGAAGGCTGACGCCGGCGCTATCCAGATCAAAGCCGAAACGCGTATCCACTTCCATGCTGCCCATTTCCGAGACCAGTACCGAACCGTCGGGCAACAGCGCCATGCCCAAAGGATGATACAATCCTTCGACAACGGTTGTGACACGTGGCTCGTCCTGTGCAAAGGTGAGGTTTAGGAGGCTTGCACAAGCAAGAAGCAAAAGAAGGAGACGCATATTAGCCCAGTCGCACCAACTAGATCTTATTTCAGTGTAACATATCAACTCAAATTTTTAGCCATATACTCGCAGAATACTCCAAGGGCAGCGGCAACTGCATAAGGTTGGCGCTGTAGTTGTCCTTCAGCCAGGCATAGTCAGGATCATCGTAGGGTGGCGTCGCGTTTTCCTTCCTCGTTACGCTTAGCCGCTTTAGGGCATGGGATTAAGGAGATTGTCCCAATGACGAGAGGTTTGCGGATGACTCGTGGCGAGTGGCAACAAAGGTGATTTCCAACTCGACTTCATCAAACACGATGGCAATTCCCGGCGTCTCCGGGATAGAAATATCGAAGTCCTGATATATGACAGTCGCTTGGGCGTTGCCCTCAATGCGATCTTGGTCGGCCACTTTAACTGTCGCGTCAAAGATAATTTTGCGCGTTACTCCATGTAGAAAAAGATTGCCCTCAATCTGAAAACTAATAGATTTGCCAGGAGTAATATCGGATGGGAGTTGCAGAAGTTGGGTAGGTGTGAACTCGGCAAACTCGAATTCATCTCGATTCACTTCAAGGATTTGACCACGAAGGGCGCGATTGCGAATTGCGTTATCTGTGGAAAGGGTTCGTACATTGATGCGTATCAGCCCTATTTGAGAGTTGCTCGGATTATCAAAATCAAGCAGTACATCACCTGCAACTTCATTAGTCGTCCCTACCACCGTATTAGGATCACCAAACAACATTTCATCAATGCGGAAAAGGACCTCGGATTGCTCTGGAACGATACGAAACAGCGCTCTTGGGTCGTTCGGTTGGGCGTTCAAGTGCGGGGCGGCAATAGGCGCGCTGGCACGTCCATTGCCGCCCGAAAACCAGATGTATCCTGTACCCAAAGCTACCAGTACAATCCCAGCTGATACAAGCGCTGCAAAGCTACGAATAATACTCTTGGGTATTGTGAGCTTAACCCGATTCAACGTGAGGACGGTCATGTGATTCCCTCTTAGAATTTCACCAGAAAAGCCGTGAAATACATGATTGCAATTCCTGCTGTTACACCGCTCAGGTTGGCCCAATTGATGACAGGTAGTCCTATTCGCGCGCTGTCTTGCGCAATGAGCTTCCCGACCTCCCATACAACTTGAAGAATGGCGCCCACGCCGATCGCTAGGAAAACTGTAGCAAGAACGGGGTTGAACGCGAACCCACCGATCCATGTGCCTAGAATCGCCGGTCCACCTGCTAAGAGCAATAACAATGCGAAATGCTTTAAACCTGGGTTTTTCCGGATGATCGGGGCAGCAATGCCAACGCCCTCTGTGATGTTATGCAACGTGAAACCAAGAATCAAGAATGTGCCCAGGGCTGCCTCACCCAAAGCAAAAGCCGCGCCAATTGCCAGCCCTTCACCGAGATTATGCAAACCAATGCCAAGCGCGATGCGATAGGAAATGGCCAAAGGACTAATTTCTTGTCCTCGCTGCAAGCTGCCGATGGCGAGCAAAGTGCCGAGTGTAATCAAGCCAATGAAAATAACCATCGGCACACCCTGCCAGAACTCTGGTAACTCGGAGGCAAATTCTTGCGCATCGAGCCAAGTACCTACTGCCAGGAACACAAGCAAGCCCACTGTCAGGGAAAGCACAAAGTTCATGCCTTGTGTGTCCAATCGCCGCATGAATGGGTACCAGAGCATTCCCAGCAACACTGGAATAATGCCAACATAAAAGCCAACAAGCCCAAAACGAGCAAATAAACCGGTTGAAGGTCTCGGCGACACTACTGCCACTGCGATTTCGCCCGCGAACGTACCACCGAGTTCTGTAACAAGAACAACCTCGTGCGCTTCTTCTTCTACCCACGGATATGGAATCATAAAGGTCGCTCGTCCAAAACGCGCGATAGTGGTCGATGGTTCGGCAGTGAATTCCCAATAAGCTTCATCGACTAATACCTGTGGAATCGTCACGTCTTGCGGACCATCGTTGACGACCTCAACGACGATCTGCCCCGGTTCCGGCAAAGTAATGCGCTGAATGGATATTTGCTCGACCGGCGGTCCAGAAAGTTCTGATAAACCACCTTCAGTTGTGACGATCAAAGCCACGATGATACCGAGCAAGAGAAGTGGCATTATTGCCATTGCCCAGGCGATACGGCTCAAATTGCTTTCGCCCGCTGACAATTGTTGTGTTTGTTCACTCATGATCCAGCTCTTTCGTCGCGCCATGGAATCGTGCTTCCCTGTGTCGCCCGTTGATCCCATTCTTCATCTAGCCCAACGGATGCCAATGCATTGCTGAAATCTTCTTCGTTGACCACGTTAAAATGTCCCATCCAACCCAATTCGGTGAATTCTGTAACATGCGCATGGAACATATATGGACCCGGCCACCGGTATGAAAACTCCAAAATACCCCGCTGGGCCTGTGCTTGCATGACCGTATCGATCGTACGCGATGTTGGTTCGAGTGTGGTGCCATGATCGTAATAATCAAAAAACTCAGCGTGCAAGTGGAATGAGTTTATGGGGTCAAACTCGGTAATGTTAATCAGATAAATACGGATACGCTCACCCACTTTGGCGGGAATATGCCGTCGCATATATTCAAATCCGACGGTATTCACCGCATAGACTTCGTTGTCACCATCAAAATTAGTGTCAAAGGCATTCATGACCATCACAAACTCACGCGCTGGCATTCTCCCCTCAGCCGGATCAACGATAAAGGCGCCATAGAGTCCTTTGTGAACGTGGCGTTTAAGTGGCAGGGAATGGCAATGATATATGTGGCAACCAAAGGGCTCCGCATCAAATTCGTAGACGGTTTCTTCCCCAGGGGCAATCTCTCCGTCGCCGGCTCCAATAACACCGTCCATCTCGTGCGGGTGAACGCCATGAAAATGAATGGTATGGAGGTGACTACCGAAATTCCGGAAGTGAATTCGAATTCGATCTCCCTCCGTACAACGAATCGTCGGACCAGGGACACGCCCGTTATATACTCATGCCGGAAAGAAAATGCCCGGCGCAATTTCAATCTCGACATCAGCAGCATCAATCGTGTATTCGCGGAGTGTCTGACCATTGGAGAGTTGGCTGACTTCACCGTAGTCCCAGTCGGTCAATACCTGGAGAGGATCGAAACCATTTCGCTCGTGATCAACTTCGCCCATCATCATCATTGTGCCATCATGCTGACGAGATCTTCCAGGAGCATAAGCAGATTCTGTCTCATCTTGTGCTAGTGCGCTGTGCCTCAGCGAAGATGCTCCGATTACACTGACAATGCTTCCCAATCCAAAACGCAGAAACTTTCGCCTCGAGAAGTATTCTTGCAGTGGATTGCTCATTGGACCGCGCTCCTATCGAAGTTTTTTATGATGTTTAATTTTTATTTTAGGCTAATCTAAATCTTTATCAAGCATCTATTTTAGGGTTGGACGAACAAGATATATAAGAGATGGATTTCCTATATCTCTGATGTTAGGTATTTCTATTGGATTGGTGGTTAAACCACCGGTAGCTGCATAAGATTGGCGCTGTAGTTGTCCTTCAGCCAGGCATAGTCAGGATCATCAAAGGGCGGCGTTTTCCTCGCGTCATCGATCAGTTCGCCAGCTAGATAATTGAGAAAATAAAGGTTGGATCCCGGTGCTGCCGCGGTCGAATGAAATCCTTGTGTGACCAATACCAGGTCGGTATCACGGACGGGAAAGATCTCGTCGAAGTCCACGTCACGCCGATAGTTACGGTGTAATGCCAGGCCGTTCGCCGGGTCCGTGCGAAAGTAGTAAGTCTCGTCCAGATGTTCAGAGCCGCCATAGCCATCGTGGCAGTGTGGCGGATAACCCGACCACGCGCCTCCCGGTACATAAACCTCGAACAGGATAAGACGTTCCGCCGGCATGGGATGCGACAAGATATGGTTGACCTGACGCCGCGCCGCGCCGCCTCCGCGGACTTCACTACGAATCTCGTCCGGGGAGAACAAGCGCGCCGGGTACTTGCCCGCCGCCGGCGCCGCGCCCACTGCGAATTCAAATGTGTCGTTTGTTGTCACGCCGAACGCGGTACCCGGAGGCAAATATAATACGGAGGGTTTTGCGGAAAAGATACCAGCGCGCGTTAAGCTGAACTCGCTGCCGTCGCTGCGGACTTGGCCGCTGCCTTCCAAAGGCACAAGCGCCAGTTCGGTGTCCTCGGTGTTGTGCATATATACCTGGCCTGCTCGTATCTTGATGACTCGAAATGACAGATACTCCCATCCGGCAGATTCCGGGGTGACATCCAATACGATCATTTCACCATCGTTCGATTTCAGGTGATGCTTCATCGATAAGCCAGCCTCCATTTAGTGACGTGTCTCCAGAATTTCTTCCACTTCATGCAAGAAGGGCAAGGCCCGCGCGCAGCCGTGCCGGCTAACGACGATCGCGCCACAGGCATTGGCGAAGCGCGCCGCTCGCTCCCAAAGCCAGCCCTCTGCCCAGCCATAGATCAAACCACTGGCGAATCCGTCGCCCGCGCCCACCGTGTTTAGAACTTCAACAGGAAAACCGGGAATCTTACGGACTTGCGCGCCTTCATAAAGCATGACGCCCTTTTCTCCCAGTTTGAGTACCAATGTAGCGCCGCTTGCTTCGCAGAAGTCATGAAGCAATCCCTGCAGGTCTTTTTCAAGATTGCCGCTCACCTTGCCACCTGCCATGATCGGCTCGGGCGATTGTGATAGCGCCGCGAAGAATTCTTCTTCGGTGCCAATGATGACATCGCAGAGAGGCAAGATGCGGCGCATATGCAAGCCAAACGATAATGCATGCGGCCACTGGTCGGGGCGCAAATCGAGATCGATGAATGTCGTCAACCCCGACGCCCGCGCGCGCTCCGCCAGATATAAACTGACATCATGTGTGCTGCCGCGGCTGAGCGCGGTGCCCGAGAGTGAAATTGCCCGAGTGTTCGACAGCGGCAGCGCTTCGGCTTCGTCAATCGTGAGATGAATATCCGCCGGGTTCTCGCGATAGAACAGCAAGGGGAAGCGGTCCGGCGGCTGAACGCCTACAACTGCCATGCCCGTTCGGGTGTCGGGCTTGACCGGGATGAAGTCCGTGATGACTCCTTCGCTCCTCAGATAATGCCGTACAAAGCGTCCAACCTCGTCATCGCCGACGGCTGTAAACGCGATCGAACGCAATCCCAGTCGACTCGTGCCGATGGCGATATTGACCGGGCTACCACCGACGCCGGTCTCGAACGCCGTGATGTCGTAAAATTCGGCGCCGATGTCCCGCGCGAACAGATCCATAGACACGCGGCCAACTGTGATCAAGTCACAGGCGACGTCGCTCAAAGCAACTCCGGCAGTCGGCCTGCCTCGATCGCGCGCAAGTTGTCGCTCACGCGATCCGCCAAGCCGGGTATTTGCGACAGATCTTGGTCCCAGAGCGCCCTATTCGCCAGGACAGCTCCTGCCAATTCGTCAAGGGAATCCGCTCCCGACCATTGCCGGCGGAACCAATCCAGCACCAGCGGGTCGTCGTTAAGCGGGATCACTTGCCCTTGCCACTCGCCCTTGTACAGACGTATGAATGCCGCCAGCGCCAGCACCAGCCTTGAGGGCAATTCGCCGCGCTCTTCGAGAAAACCAAGTATTGATGGCAATATGCGCTCCTTGACCTTGGACAAGCTATTGAGCGAGATGGTTAGCAAACGGTGATGGATATGCGGATTGCGGAAGCGATCAAAGACATCGCGCGCAAAGGCATCCAGTTCGTCGCGTGATACCTCCGTCACTGAAGGGATCACCTCCTCCTCAATCAAGTCCTGAAGGAATTGACCAAGCGCAGCGTGTTCCATCGCTTCACGCACCGATTCGATGCCCAGCAAAAGACCTATTGGCACCAGCGAGGTATGCGCGCCGTTTAGCAGTCGCACTTTGATGGTCCGGTAGGGCGTGGCGTCATCCACAATCTTGATATTAAGCGGCGTCCGCGTTTGGCTGACGGGAAACTCGTCCAAGAGGCGCCGCGGCGCTTCGATGATCCAACTGTGGTAGGTCTCGCCGGCGACAAGCAGGCGGTCTTTGTAACCCAGGCTGGCAAAGATGCGCAGCGCATCCGCCTGTGGATACCCGGAAATGATACGATCCACCAGCGTATTGCAAAACATGTTATGCTGCATGACCCAGTCGCCAAAGTCCGCTTCCAAACTCCATAGCTGGGCGTATTCCAGGATGATTTCCCGCAAGCGCGTGGCGTTGTCCTCAATCAATTCCGTAGGGATGATAATGCAGCCTTTTTCCTCGGCGCCCTCAAAATGCAAGAAGCGTTCATAAAGCAAGCGCGTCAGCTTGGCCGGAAATGTCGCAGGAGGCTCGTCGGATAGCTGGTCATCTGCGGAAAAGACGATGCCCGCTTCGGTCGTGTTGGAGAAGATGAAGCGGATCGGGTCCTGCCGTGCAAGCTCCAGATATGCCGCGAAGTCTTGATACGGGTAAACAGTGCGATTGACCGCGCTGATGAGCCGCGTCTCTTCAACAAATGTCCCGTCTCGCACACCTTGCAAATAGGTAGTGAAGAGGCAATCTTGGGCATCCAATTCGTCGTAACATCCCGGCGTCGCCTTCACCAACGCGATGCCGCTGCAGAAGTCCGTTTCTTCGTTGAGGACATCCACAACCCAATCGACAAAACCGCGCAAAAAATTGCCGCCGCCGAATTGCACGATTCTTTCCGGATACATTCGCGTTACATTCGCCACTTCTGAGTTCAGGATTCTTGCCATACTTATCCATCCAGTCGGTAGGTCTGTTTCGCCAAATCATATGCCAGGGCACGGATCATCGCGCGCGCGTCTTCCTCGTCGATGAATCCGCGAACCAACTGCCGCGCCAGCCAATCCGCGCAAACGCGGCGCCAAACATCATGCCGCGTGCTTATCGAGGGATAGGCGCGCGTATCGTCGTTGAAGCCGGCGGTGTTGTAAATGCCAGCCGTCTCCACGACATCGTCAAGAAAGCGCGTCATACCCAGCCAGCTATCAAAGAACCACCAGGGCGGACCCAATCGCAAGATCGGATAATGGCCGGCCAACGGCGCCAATTCGCGGCTGTAGGTCGTCTCGTCGAGATTAAACACGATCAAAGTCATCTCGGGGTGATTGCCAAAGCGATCCAAGAGCGGTTTTATGTTCTTGGTAAACTCGCTGCGCATCGGGATATCAGCACCCATGTCCCGCCCGAAGCGCCGCTGAACGGTCGGATTGTGATTGCGAAATGATCCGATATGTAGCTGCATCACCAAACCGTCTTCGCTGCTCATGCGCGCCATTTCGATCAACATATGTCCGTTGAAGCGAGCCGCGTCCTTGGCCGAAGCTTCGCCTGAAAGCGCGCGTTGGAAGATCGCGCCGGCATCAGCGGGGCTCAGCGCTTCGGTGTAAGCGGTCAAGGCGGCGTGATCGGTCGCCGTCGCGCCCAGCGATTTGAAATACTCGCGCCGTTGCTCCAGCGCCCGAATATAGGTGCTATAACCGCTGATCGAGATACCGGAGACGTCGCTCAGCAATTGGATGTTTTCCGCCCAGCCGTCTTGATCGATCGCGACCACGGCGTCGGGACGAAAGGTGGGAATGATACGGCCCGGCCAATCGGAATCCAGAATCGCTTGGTGGTGATGAAGTGTGTCAGTCGCCGCGTCTGTGGTCGCCAGCGCTTCGATATTGAAGCGCTCGTATAGCGCGCGCGGCCGGAAGGCTTCGCTCTCGAGCTTGGCGGCGATTTCGTCGTATATCGCCGCCGCGTTGACGCTGCTGATCTTGAGATCAATACCGAAGACGTCCGCAAGTGCATCGCGGATCCAGATGCCGGTGGGTGTGGCGCGGAACAAATACCAGTGGTCACAAACCAATTGCCAAATCGCGCGGTGATCGCGTGGTGTCCTTGCATTGAAGTCTCCCCGCCGGTCAGTGTCTACGCGACCCGATGCCTCGGGAGGAAACTTAGAGGGGGGTTGAGCAGGTATGCCCAGCGATTCCAGTGAAATGCCCTGCGAGTACAACATGCGGAAGATATAGTGATCGGGGATGATTAGCAAATCGACCGGGCTACCGAACTGATAATCAGGATCGGCAAACAGACGCGGATCAACATGACCGTGCGGGCAAATCAACGGGAGATTCTTGACGCTCTCGTATAGTGCGGCCGCTTCCCGGTTTTGGGCCGGATCTGAAGCGAAATAGCGATTTCGCATGTGATGGTCCGTCTCTTTTCAGACACTCAACAGCGCTTGATTGTAACGTATCAACGCAGGTCTGCCAGCATAAGCTGCGCTGGGGAGGGTCGCAGGCTTGGGCAGGCGATCATATCCGCGTATAATCCGTTGGAATCTCTACGGTCAGTCCAAAGGCGGCAAGTGTGGCACGTTTAGGGCGCGCGGAACCACGCGCGAAATCGCAAATCAAACTATCTGCCTGGATCAATCCTTGGCCGTGCGACGACGAATTGCTCTTCTTGCGACAACTCGGCTTGGCACACTGCTATACCTGGCTGCCGGATGAATTGACCAACCTCAGTTACTTGTCGGCGTTGGTCGAGAAAGTGTCTAAGGCCGGTCTGTCGCTTTACAATGTTGGCAATCTGAATCTGGGAAAGTCCCCGCGTATACACCTCGGGGAGCCCGGCCGCGATGATGATATCGCGCGCTTCGCGCAAATGCTGCGAGACCTCAGCCGCGCCGGCATCTATACGACCACCTTCACCTGGGAGCCTGATCAAGTCTGGAGCTCGGCGCCGAGCCAAAGTCGCCTGGCCAAAGCGCGTCATGTCGATCTTGACGATCTCAAAATCCAAGACTTCACTCACGAGCGCGAATACGGACTCGACGAATTGTGGGCCAACTTCGACTACTTTATGCGTGCCATCATTCCCGTCGCCGAAGAAACAGGCGTACGGCTGTCATTGCATCCAAACGACCCGCCAACGGACGCGCTCGGCGGCGTACCCTGTCTGATCAACAGCCGAGAGCGATACCAGCGCGCCTTCGCCATCGCCGATAGCCCAATGCTGGGCATGGAATTCTGCACCGGCTGCTGGCTGGAAGGCGGCCTCGCCTTCGGCGATATGCTCGGATCAATCCAGGACTTCGTTGAAGACCAGCGTATATTCATCGCGCACTTCCGCAACGTCAGCGCGCCACAGCCCGTTTTCACAGAGACCTTCCTTGATAACGGTTATTACGATATGTATCAAGCGATGAAAGCATTCGTGGCGTCGGGATACGACGGCACGATGATCCTCGATCATACGCCGGAATTCGCCGGCGATTTCCATCTTGGCGCAGGTACGGCTTATGCCATAGCATACATGCGCGCTCTGATCGAACGCGCCGAAGACGAACTCGGTGCACATTAGTCATTCACGAAAGGAAGCGCTTCATGCAACTGCGACAACTGGGAAACAGCTCGCTGATGGTGTCACCGATTGCGGTCGGCTTTTGGGGCATCGTCGGCGGCGAATATTGGGGACCGCAAGACGAAGGCGACACGCTCGATGCCGTATCTTGCGCCCTCGATGTCGGCATCAATTTCTTTGATACCGCCGAGGGTTATGGCGGCGGCTACTCCGAGCAGATGCTGGGACGCGCGCTGAAAGGTCGCCGCGACGAAGCCATCATCGCCAGCAAAGTCAGCCAGAAGAACCTGGCGCCGAACGATATCCGCGCTGCCTGCGAGCGCAGCCTCAAGCGCCTGGGCACCGACTATATCGATCTGTATCAGGTACATTGGCCCAGCCGAGACATCCCCTGTGCAGACACGATGGATAGCCTCTTGGAGCTTCAGCGTGCCGGAAGATCCGTGTCATAGGGGTTAGCAACTTTGGGGCGCTCGACATGCCCGACATGCTGCAATGCGGACGTTACGACGCCAATCAATTGCCTTACAGTCTCTTGTGGCGCGCCATCGAATTTGAGATTCAAGCGCAATGCGTCGCCGAGAATATCAGCATCCTGCCTTACAGCCCGCTCAACCAGGCGCTGCTCACGGGCAGATATCGAAAGGCCGACGAGATGCCCTACTCCCGTACGCGGACGCGCCACTTCCGCGGCGACCGCCGCGATTCCAAGCATGGCACGCCCGGTTTTGAAAAAGAGACCTTCGAAGCTATCGACGCCATTCGCGAACTCTGTGCCGACATCAATCAATCGATGGTGCACGTGGCGCTGGCCTGGCTGCTGCACAAACCGGCCGTAACCTCGGTGCTGGCCGGCGCGCGCAATCGAGAACAAATCGAAAGCAACTTGCTTGCCGGCAGCTTGTCTTTGTCGACGGAGATCATGCAACGCCTGGATGAAGCCACAGCCGATCTCAAAGCCAAGTTAGGACCCGATCCCGATATGTGGGGCACGGGCGAGCGTTCACGCTATCGCTAATGCGCGTCGTGGAAGAATTGCTGGGGCGACTTGACAGGTCGCCCATCCTTCCATGTCCCGCGCCGCTATAATTGTCCCAACGCTGTGGCGAAGCTCATGATATGGGCTGATCCAACGCGGTTAAGTTTTGCACATTTGAATTCTGATTAGGATGCGCGATCACAAACGCAACCGTACTGCTCGGCTAGTTTCTTAAGCCGCTATGGCGCAATGTAGTCTTCCTCGTTACGCGGGACCGCACGCAATAGCAGTACATTTTCACAAGTGTATTTGTAGGTGACGCGGAAGCCACCGCGTGAACCCTTGTTCGATGACTTATCGCTCATCCTCACTGTCTTGAAAGACAAGCTGTCTGCACCCTTACAGGGTTTCCCTGGCAAGGCGTTATTGTTGAATTTTTGGACTAGTTTCTTGAGGTCTGTGCCTATCTGTTTTCGTTGTTTTCTGAGCTTCCTAATTTCCTGCTTAAAGTCATCACTCAATAGGACTACCCTATCCATCGTCCCTCGCTGCCATGTGCAACTCATCAATAAAGTCTTCGGCCAGGGTTGCTTGCCCATCATGCAGCTGTTTCAGGCCTCTCTCAAGGCTCTCGTGGATTGCCTGTTCCTCATCGAATTCAAACGTGCTCCCTTCAAGGAATTCAGGATAAAGCCGATAAACAGTGCGAACAAGTTCGCTAAATGACATGTCCGCTACCCAGGCTACCGTATTCTTGATGAAGCGTTTGATGTCGTCGTCCAACTCGAGTCCATCAAGGTCAAACCGCTCTGAGATAGAATAGCTTACATGGTTCCGCTCCGCGGCTGGCTTAGTCCGAATGCATTCCCAATACAGCAACATGTCAGTATCGTTGTAGATGTCAATACAGAACGGCCCATATTTGTGTTTGTCAAACGTGTAGAAGTCCGCGGGCAGCTTGCCTTTAAACTCCTCTGACACCAAGAAGGCAACTTTCTGCAAGTGTACGCGGCTGAGCTCCTTCCCATTAGCAGCCGCTATTATGGCTAGCAGTATGTCACTTCTGCTAACCTCAGTTGCATTCATGCTGGCCTCCCTTTACAATTCTCCGACTTTACACCCAATTATACCACATCCTACATTACAATTGCATTATCAAGTAGAATAAGTGTTCTAGGAAAAACAGGGGTGTGACGAAAGATGTAAATGCACAGTGCGACTACGATGCCGATGAGCAGCACCTCAATATCCAATTAGGCCATCAGAATATATGAATCCCGTTGCCATGTAAGGACCGAGGGCTTGTCCCGTCACCCTGCCAAATCAAACAGTTCGTCCACGTCGATCATCTCGCCACTTTCAATCGACATGTTGGCCGCTATGCCGACCAGAACTGACGCCGCGCCGTCGATATGTGATGCCGCACGTCGGTAGGGATCGGCAGGCGGCTCCACCGCGAAAATGTCCGCCAGCATCAGCGGATCGGCGCCGCCATGCCCGCCCTTGCCCGCCGGAACTTGCACCTCGTAGGGATCCCCAAACATGGGAAAGGCGCGTATCTGCGTCTGCTTGAAGGGACCCTTGCTGGCCGCAGCCGATTGGCTGTCGGCTGTCAAATGCGTGACGTTCTCGGTGACATCCAATTCAATGCGCCCGCGCGTGCCAGTGATAGCGACCCGCAAGCCTTCCCAGGGCGCGTAAGCGATCAAGCAATAAGACAGCAATACGCCATTTTGATAACGCCCAGTGACCGCCACAGTATCTTCGGCCGTCACTGGTTCGCCAAAGACATTTTGATCGCGAATGTAACCCGTCTCCTCTTCGGCATCGAGGTAAAGCCCCTTGAACGCCGCCTTTTGATCGAGGAATAGGGCGAAGGGATCGTCCTGCGCCGCCCCGGCGCCGGTATAACGCGGATAGCTGTAGGTCTCGCCCCGGGCCGAGGCGTTTGCCTCGCCATAAAACTTGAGCTCACCCAGGGCGAAGACGCGCTGCGGATAAGAATCGATCCACCAATTGACCAGGTCAAAATGATGCGTCGCTTTGTGGACCAGTAATCCGCCGCTGTTTACTTTTTCGCGGTGCCAGCGCCGGAAGTAGTCGGCGCCATGGCTGGTATCAAGCACCCAGGAAAAATCGACCGCCAGCGGACGCCCCACTGCCCCTTCCATAACCAGTTGACGAAAACGGGTGAAGGCCGGCGCATAACGGTAGTTGAAGGTCACGCGCAGGGACCGGCCGGTTCGATCAATCGCCGCATATATTGTCCTTAGTTTTTCCAAGGTCGTTGTCAGCGGTTTCTCGCAAAGGACATCGCAGCCTTGTTCCATCGCTCGCACGATGTAATGATGGTGCCAGGCGTCCATCGTGGTCACGATCACCGTATCCGGTCTTGTCTCGGCGATCATCGCGTCGAAATCTTCCGCGTGGTAAGTCGGCACGGGGCTCGCGCCATTCTGCTGCAGTTGCCGGTTATACCAGTTCATACGTGTATGGCTCAGGTCGCACATGCCCACGAGCTGGGCACGATAGACAAATGTTTCTGTGGTCGCCCTCACGTACATGCCCGCGCGTGATCCGGTGCCCACAATCGCATAACGTTTTCGCCTTGTCATAGATCGGTCCCCCGGTAGCCGGCACTCGCGCAGATTATAGCCAATCTGTGGCAAAGGCGTTACCAACGCGCCCCGCCCCAACGCAATTCCTTTGCTGAATGACTTGTGGCTATGTTACCCTCGGTGAACAGTCAGCTGCATCGTTCGGAGGAGTCACATGGCGCATCAGCGGATTCTCACCAAGACCAGCAAGGGCGGCAACATCTTCCCTGATATCGACTACCGCACATGTAAAGCCGTGCGTGCCGGCAATCTGGTTTTTGTCGAAGGGCAGACCGGCTTGACGATGGACAACACGTCCTTCGTCGGCGAGGGTGATCCAGCGGCGCAGGCGGACAACGCCATGAAAAACATCAAGATCATCCTGGAAGCGGCCGGCGCGCGCATGGAAGATATCTGCAAGATCACCACGTATGTCACCGATATCAGTTACCGCGATCTCGTCTATCCGGTGCTGGCAAAGCATATGCCGGACGTTTACCCCTGCTCGACCGGAGTGGTCGTCAATGCGCTGGGCAAGCCATATGCCAATTTCGAGATTGATGTATTCGCCGTGATCCCAGACGACCGGGCCTAAACCCTTCGCTCAGAGTTGGTACCAGCTCGCAGCGTCACGCTTTAGCCGCGCCTCTGATGTCGTCGCCTCTATTTCCCTTAAAACGGCTTGCGCCCGGTCGCGATTGGCAATCACTTGCGGGTGTTCCGAGTCGAAATCGTAAACCGACGTGACCGGACGTAGCGGCTCGTCAATAGCAAGCACGTTTACCTGCCGATGGCGCAAGAGGTGGCGATAGACCGCCTCGTAAATCTCTGGAGAATAGGGCGCGTCATTTGAGGGCGTCTCGGTAATCCCTAATTGCGCAGCTATGCGATGTAGATCCTGCCAGAGCGCGCGTAACAGCTCGGGCGACGCGTCATGCGATTCGTTTTTGTGCGTCGGATTGGCGATTGACTCTCCGCGCCGCGTCTCAATGACTGCGCGCACCTGGCGCGAAGGTACCGGCAAGACAAATTGTGTCCCTTTGTCAGCGAGCAGTGACTCGGCTCCATCGTCTGTTGGTCGCACGATTTCCATGAAGCGGCCGCCCACCAGCGGCACTTCCCCGATCAAGATGGCATTCGTTGTTGAATATAAATTGTCCCACGCCAAGAGCGCCTCTCGCAACCAGGTGCCAGTCGCCTTGATCACCATCGGATGGGTCGCGCCCTGATACAGCGGATATCGGGGCGTCTCAAAGGGCTGCCGCGCCGTATCCCATTGAAGCAGATGCGCTTGCCGTCCGGCTTCAAGCGCCATCAGCGTCAACTGCTGGAGCAGCAAACTCTTGCCGACGCCGGGCAAACCCGCGATAAACACACGATCGGCGTTGCCAACCAGGTCAACAAAGCAGCGATAAATCTGCGATTCTGCGGGCAGGATGGTCTTTGGCATCTACTGAACCAAGGGCTGTCGCGGCGGTCGAATACGACCCTGATCGCGCAGGCGATCCATGCTGGGTGTCTCGCCAATTGGCACGTCGATAAGTGTCGGCAAGTCGCTGGCGAATCCATAGCGCAGCGCACGCCGCAGTTCTTGCTCCGTTTCCGCGCGGAAGGCATTGGCGCCAAAAGACTCCGCCAGCTTAACGAAGTCGGGATTGAGCAGATCAGTGGCGATCACACGCTCGTCATAGTCGCGAATCTGCATCGTGCGCACATTTCCGTAAGCGTCATTGTTGAAAACGATCGTCACCAGAGGAATCTTGTGTTGAACAGCGGTTGCCAATTCCTGCACGGCGAACATGAAGCCGCCATCGCCCGCGATCGAAAGCACTGGCAGATCCGGCTTCGCTACTTTCACGCCCAATGCTGTCGGGAAGCCGTAACCCAAAGTTCCCTGATAGCCGCTGCTGATGAAGCTGCGCGGCTTGTAGACCGGGAAATTGATGCGCGCGGCGTAACCGACCTGCGTCAATTCGTCAACGAAAATGCCGTCTTCGTCCAGTTCGTCACGCATGATTTTGAGATACAAATTCTGTGGTTCGAGGAAGGCGATGGTCTCTGCCCATTTCGATTTTAGAGCCAGCATTTCCTCTTCACGTGATTCCCGCTTCCGGTTGAATCTGTCGACCGCGCCTAACAGATGCGGCAGCGCATCCTCCGCCCGCGCCACGATCGGCAAATCCGGTTTCTGGATCCGGCGCATGGCATCGTTGTCGACATCAATCCGGATGACTTTCATGTTTTCGTCGCTTCCCCAGCGGCTCAGTGGAATCCGCATATGTGTACCGACCGCGAGCACGACGTCCGTCTTCTTGTAATACTCGTGAGATACCGGTGCTTTCAAGCTGAGGGTGTGGCGGCTGTCGAGGACACCATGGCCGGTGCGATAGGCGATCACCGGCGCTTGAAGCAATTCCGCCAGCTGCGTGACCTCGGCGCTGACGCCCTGCGCGCCACCGCCGACGAAGATCATGGGATGTTGCGCTTGTCCCAGCCACTCTCCTGCCGTTTCGATGGCGCCGCTATCAACCGGCGGGTTGCTGGGTTGCCAAATCGGCACATCATCGGCTACTTCAGCGCGCATCTTCAATATATCCGGTGGCACTTCCAAAGCCACCGGTCGGGGACGCCCGGAGTTCATCTCGTAGAACGCCTGCGCCACCTTGCGTCCGGCATCGGCCGGATGCAAAACGAGATCCGACCACTTGCTCAATCCGCGCAAGACTTCGGATTGATGCGGGATCTCGTGCAATTGGCCGAGTCCTTTGCCGATCTGATGGCTGGCGATCTGTCCACTGAGGCAAAGGACTTTGGCGTTGAGTGAATAGGCTGTGGCCAATCCGGCCGAGGCGTTGAGTATGCCGGGTCCCGGCACCACGTTAAAAACCGCGGGCTGACCCGTCGCCTGGGCATAACCCAGCGCCATGTACGATGTGCCCTGCTCGTGGCGTGTGTGGATTACTTTGATCTTTTCGCGGTTATCAAATAGCGCGTTGTAAAGCCAGTCATTCTGGATGCCCGGCAAGCCGAAGAGTGTGTCTATGCCGTGCGCGATCAAGGCTTCGACGACCGCTTCGCCACCTGTTTTGATTGCCACTGTCGCTGCTCCTTGTGGTCAAGAGAATTGCCTGTATTTTGCCACAGAGCAGCGATCATCACAGCGTTCAAATCCGGGCGAAGTGATTTGGACGATCTTCTAACGACTGTCGTTATTCGATAATGTTTTCGGGATACAACTCCATGTATCGGTAATCATGATTGGGTATGACAATATCTGCCAAGCTCTTGATTCGTAGCGAATTACGCAGCCATTGTCCCAGATCCCAATAGGCGCCGGGGGGCCAATCCAGTTCCATATTGACGTAGTTGTAGTAGAAATCGCCAACTAGGGCGACCTTGCCGCCCGCCGTTTCGATCGCGACAACCATACTGCCGGGTGTATGCCCGCCGACATGCACCAGGTCGAGTCCCGGTTCCACTTGCATATCACCTTCAATACAGTCAACTTGGTCCATCACATCGAGCAGGTAGTGACGCAATTCCGGATAGTAGAATGCGCTGGCAACGGGCGGAGCCATGAACCAGGCTAACTCGTCCCGCTGTACGATGAAGCGCGCGTTGGGGAAGAGCGTGGTATTGCCGATATGGTCCAAATGCAGATGCGTCATGATGACGATGTCAACTTCTTCCGGTGTCACACCGAGGCGGCTCAATTGCGAACGGGCGTCTTGTTCTTCGGTGTGATACCAATATTGCCGTTCGCCATATGCTTCGGTCAGCTTTTCGCCTTCACGGCAGGTTTCGATATTGGTGCCAGTATCAACAACGATGTTCTGCTTGGTTCCCTCAATGTAGTAGAAAGGAATCGGCACCATTGTGCCGGAGCCCACCGTGCCATCCGGCCGCTCGATGCTCTCGCGATAGCCATAGGGGAGCACTTGACCTCCTGGCACGTGTGGATTGTAGCCATTACCCAGCAAGCTCGTTCCCAAGCCGACCTCGATTTCACCGGTATTCATCCAATGAACGCGATAAGTCATAGTCATCTCCTTTTTTTGATGGGCGAGCGACCGGATCGCCCCGGCCACTCGCCGCGTTTAGCTTCCGGATTAACCGGACTGACCTTGGATAACTGCCCAGGCATCGGGTTCGTGTTCGGCCATGTAAGCCTCGAGCACCGTGGCAAAGGTGAAGACTTCGTCGAAGTCCATTTCGCTTTCGACACCGCCCAAGCCGGCATAGAAGTCGTAGACAAATTCCATGCGTGGCCTCCAGTAGCGGCTACCGTCCGGGCTGACCAGCAGCCAGTACATTTCGGCGCCCGTGGCGGGGAAGAACTCGATCTTGTTCCACAGGTTCTTAATGTCCGATATGGTCATCTGCGCGCCAGTCATGGAATTCAGCATTTCGGTTATACGTCCGAAGGCGGCATCTTGATTGGCATTGATGTATTGCAGGGTCAAGAAGGTGCCTTTGGCGAAATCCACCAAGGTATCGAAGTTCGATTCGACATAATCGGCTGTGGTCAGGAAGCCGCAAAGAATAACCGCCTGCGAACCAACATCTTGCGCGGTGACGAGCGTCTTCATGCCTTCCTTGACCAGACGGAAGCGTTGTGGCAAGCCGCCCAAATAGGCATCAGCCTCGCCGGTGAGGAAGGCTGCCAAACCATCGTCCGGATTGAGATCGATCACGTTGACATCGGTGATGTCCAGGCCACCGGCGGCGAGCGCAGCGCCAACCCCCATTTCCATATCGGTGCCCTTGGTCGTGAGCACATCCAGGCCTTCAAGCTGCGAAACTGTCGCTGCCAAAGCCGCGGAATGATCGCCCAACGAAGCGAGATTCTCTTCATACGTTGACATGCCCGCATCCGGGCGCACCATGATCGCTGAGCCTTCGAAGGTATAGAAGATATTGCCCAGACGTTGATGCGGGAAGGCATCCCAAGTGGTCACCACCGTTGTTTCACAAATGGAGCCCAGGTCGAGCGAGCCAGCCGCCACGGCTTCTGTCACCGCTTCATAGGGGAGATGGATAAACTCCAGGTCGATGCCGACCTGTTCGTAGATCCCTTGTTCGTCACCGACTACGATCGCCAGCATGTCCTGGAAGGGGGTCATGCCCAGCCTTACGTGAGTTAATTCATCCTGCGCGATAGCTGTCGTCGCGCCAAAGCAAAGCGACAACACTGTCACCAGCAAAAGAACTCGGCGTGAAACTCTGTTCCATTTCATTTTGTTTGTTCCTCTTCACTAATAGTTTTTGACGAACTTGCGAACAATCTTGCCCTTAGTCTTTCAATATGCACCTCCTGTCCGGACTATATGAGTGAAAGCCGTGTGGATTGCACTCACTTTGATTCCCGCGCCTGTCCTGCGTTTCGAGCGCGCTGGCACATCTATTCCGAGCGCGGCGCCCAGCGTGTCAGATAATTGCCGATAATGCGTACGAAACGATCGACGATCCAGGACGTGATGCCGATGATGATGACGCCGACTAAAATGGCATCCGTTTGCAGCGTCCTTCGCGCCAACATGATCATATATCCCAGCCCGCTCTGCGCGCCCATGAACTCGGACGCGATGACCAAAGCAAAAGATAGCGCCACCGTCACGCGGACACCGCCGATCAAGGTCGGCGTTATCGCAGGCAGGATAATCGTGCGGTAGATTTCCAAACGGCTGGCGCCCAGCGTCCGCGCCGCCATGATATAAATCGGCGAGACGTGCTTGATCGCCTCCAAAGTCGTAACAACCATCACGGTGAAGCCACCGATTGCCGTCAGGATCAACTTGCCCGTATCGCCAATACCGAACCAAAGGATGAAGAACGGGATCAACGCCACAGCGGGGATTGGACGCAGTCCCTCAATGAGCGGATCGAGAACCGAGTTGATCCACTTGTTCCAGCTCATCGCGACACCGCTAGCGACACCCAGTACTGCTCCGATCAGCATGCCCACCACCACGCGATACATGGTCGCCAGAAAGTATTCGACAAGCACTCCTTCCATGCGCCCTACCACCTGAATCGTGTCCATCGGCGAGGGAAAATACAGATCGTCGATGTAGGAATCTGTAAGCGCCGTCCAAAGCACCACCAATATCAAGACAGTGATGATACTTACGGCGCCCTCGCCCGTTATCCAGCGGCGCTTTTTGGACCTTTCTTCGCCAACTGCATCCACGCTATTCGCTAACTCGTCCTGTTTCACATCAACTCTCTTCTTCCTCGGTGACCAGCAGTTCGCGTATTTGCCCGCGTAGCTCCTGGAATTCCGTGGATAGACGTATCGACGCTTCTCGCGGTCGCGGAAATGGAATATCCAGAACGACTTGAATTGTGCCGGGTCGCGGCGTCATCACTGCCACACGATCAGCCAAGAAGATAGCTTCCTCGAGGTCGTGCGTAACAAAAACTATAGTGCGCCGCAGCCCCGTGTCCGTCACCGACAAGCGCATGAGATCAACTTGCATCTTCTCTTTGGTGATTGCGTCCAACGCGCCAAAAGGCTCGTCCATCAACAGGACTGTCGGGTTGGTCGCATATGCGCGCGCCAGGTCGACGCGTTTTTTCATGCCACCAGAAAGCTCTTTGGGGAAGGCGTCGCGGAATCCGGTTAAGCCAACCAGTTCGACCAACTGTTTCACCGTCTCTTCCTGTTCAGTTTTGGACACTCCGGTATAACGCAAGCCATAGCCGATGTTCTGCGCCACTGTCATCCAGGGAAAGACGGCGTCGCCTTGAAACACCATGGTACGATCGGGCTCGGGCGCTACCACCGGTTTTCCACCCACGCGCACCTCACCTGCGCTCGCCTTGACCAAACCGGCGACTATGAATATCAACGTCGACTTGCCACAGCCAGAAGGACCGACCAGGCACAAGAACTCACCGGCCAGGACATCCAGGTTGACATTCTGCAGCGCGTCTATACGCCCGGCAGTGCCCGCAAATGACTTGGTGACATCGCTGATGCTAATGTAAGCGCTCATTCAATTCCCTGTGCCGCCCGCTGCAAGACTATTTCGCAAGCCACGTCAAAATATCCGGACAGGTGTTCGGCTCCTCGCTCATTAATCAGAAAACCGGATTCCCAGCGGATGCCCCAGAGTTGTGGATGGAAAACGGCCAGATCAATTAGCAGCACCATCCCCGGCATCAACTCCCAATTCGGATTCGCCGACAAAAAGGGCGCTTCCGCCTCCAGCAAGCCGCAGGAATGCACGGCGCCATAAATCTGATACTTCTCCAATCCGTATCGCGCCAGTTCTTCGCGAGAGTTCTGATAGATATCGGCAGACATCTTGCCGGGACCCAATTGAACCTGTACGGATCGAAAAACCGCGAGGGTATCCTCAATGAATTGCCGGCGTACCGGACTCACTTGACCCACAGTGATCGGTACACCAAGCGATGCGCAGTAGCCGTTATACTTGGGGCTGATACCGATCATGAGCATGCTGCCATTATCCAAGACACGGGACGTCGGCCTTCCAAACACTGAGTTGGTGCGCGCTTGCGATGTCAGGATGGTCGAATAGGCATATCCCTGGGCGCCGGCGGCGCGCATTGCACCTTCTCCCACACCCGCCAGCGCCGTTTCAGTCATGCCCGGATTGATCGCATCCAGCATAGCTTCCAAGCCGGCATCGACGATTTTGTACGCCATTCTGGTATTGTCGATCTCGCTGCCAGTTTTGATTGCGCGCGCGCTCTGGACGCTTGCACTGAGGTCGACGATATCGGGCGAAATATCGTTCAGCGCCCGATAAAGCCCGGCCGGCAAACTGCCGCTGCCCACGATGCCAATGCGACGTGGACTATGCCCAACCATTTCCTTCAGCACATCTGCCGCCTCTTCCCATTCGGTATTGGGATAGCCGGCTCCCCATGCCTGGAACAGGGACACGATTCGGCCCCGCAAATCAGCTTCGTGCGTCGCGACGTAGTTCGCCGTCTCTGGCCCGACAAGCAGGCATACCTCGGCAGTTGCCGATGCCAGCGCGACCAATCCGCGTTCAAACTGCGTCCAGATATTTGTCAAGTAATAGCCGTCAGCCATGTTGTACTCGTCGAAATAGACGAGAATGACATCGACCTCATTTTCCCGCCCGGCGGCGGCGAGGATCTCCCGGCGCTGCTGCAGTTCATCCCCTGTAGCCATTTAGTTCTCCAATAAATTCTATTCGAGCAAAGGCAGATTACTGTTTTATGGAAACGCCTAGCGCAGCTCCTCGACCTTGTCCATCAATATTCGTACACTTTGGGCATCAACAGGATTCTCAAATACGCCATCTCTCTTAAATGCCGTCCCGATTATGGCAGCATCGGCAATGTCCAGTTGTTCCTGGACGTTGCCCAAATGAACGCCGGTATTGGCAACGATGGGCACATCCGGCAGAGCCGCTTTGACCAACTGCAGGGTTTCGGTCGATGTCACTTGACCGGCGGTTAAGCCCGAAATACAGATTGCATCCGGGCTGGTATTAAACACTGTAGAGCGCGCAACGGAAACGATATCGCGATCGGCCAGATAAGTAGCGGCTTCGGGAAGGATATTGAAGAAAAGCCGCACATCCTTGCCGCCGATGGCGTGCTGATGGCGCACGATGGCGCCGCAATTGGTATCCCACAATCCGAAATCGCTGGCATAAACGCCGGTAAATATCTCCCGCACGAACAGAGCGTCGGTAGCGACCGCCAGATCAAGCGAGGCATATGGATCCCATAACACGTTGACGCCAAACGGTACCTCGATCTGATCATAAAGTTCGGCGATCACCCGCGCCATGGCTGCGACCGTCACAGCATCCACTTTGGTGAGATAAGGCAAACTGAATTCGTTGGAAAACATCACGCCGTCGACGCCGCCCTCTTGCAGCGCGCGCACGTTCATTCGCGCATCCTCGACTACCGCGCCAAGTCCCGACTCGCCATCGTAGGCAGGATCGCCCGGCAAGGCCTTCAGATGGCACATGCCAATGACGGGTTTACAAACGCCAAACATGTCTCGCAACCAATCTGTCATTCGTGTCTCCTCGAATGCATCGACATTGTTTCTCCTGCGACATCCGCTCGCATATTGATGTGTAAGACGATCATACAAGCACCATTTCAATGCCCGCTGATTTCAATGCGGCGATTTCCTCAGGCGCTTCATTGTCGGTGATGATCATGTCGATCTGATCCAGGCCACAGATCTTGGCGAATGCCACCTTTCCCAGTTTTGAACTATCGGCGACAACAATTCGCCGCTGGGCGGCGCGTATCGCCTCACGCTTTACCTGCGCCTCTTCCATATTGTAGTCAGTGATGCCGAACTCCGGATGCACCCCGGCAACACTCAAAAAGAACACGTCAAATACCAAATCGCTAAATGCGCGGGTGGCCAGGCTGCCGACCAGGGAGCGTTCTCTTGCCCGCGCTGTTTCCCCGGTAACCATTAGTACGATTCCCTTTTCATCGGCAAGGATTGCCGCCGCCCACAAATTCGAAGTGAGTACGGTGAGATTTACCCGGCTCCTCAAGGCCTGCGCAATGGCGACAGCGGTCGTTCCAACATCAAGAATGACCGTTTCGCCCTCGCTAAGCATCTCCGATGCCCGCTGTGCAATGCGGGACTTGGCCGATCGATTGCTTTCCTTGCGAATGATGTATGGCGGCTCGTAACTGAGGGAAATCACGCTGACCGCGCCGCCGTGCGTTCGCTTCAGAATTCCTTCGCGTTCCAGCGCCTCGAGGTCCCGGCGGATGGTCATCTCCGAGACCTCGGTCAAACGACTGACTTCCGCAATAGAGACACGTCCCCGGGCCTCCAGCATCGTGACAATCGTCGCCCGGCGCTCATTGCCTGTCATCGCAGCGACCGTGTTCGTGGATTCGTTGACCAGTAGTTCCCGTATTCATTCGGAACAATTGTGCAAACTTTCATTTAATAAGACAAAATTCTGTTAGAATTAACATCTATCTTGTTTGTAATGTAACTCATAACAAGCGCGCCTGTCAAATCTCGCTGCCAAACCACATGCTCGCTAATCTCTTGCCAATGTCGTCTGGAAGTCGATGAGGATGCAACCGACCCCGCTCCAGCGCTTTTGAGCCAATCGTCATCAGTTTGACCATGATTCCCTAATTGGATACACTCAACGCCATGATTTGCCCAGTGAATGAACAAAGCTACAGTAAGGGAGAAAAGAATGAGCTTACAAAAAGAGCAGGTTCATGATTTTGTCAAGAAGTACTCCGAAGAGCGCATCTCGCGACGGCAATTCCTGCAAGCCGTGACGACCGTCGGCGGTGTTGCGGTCGCCCAGTCCATGATGCCCGGATTCCGCCTGGCGACCGCGCTGGCGCAAGGTACACCCAAGAGTGGAGGTACGCTGGTCGCAGCCACCATCGACAAGCCTGTCAATATGGACCCCGCTTTCGCCGAACTTTATTCATCCATGCAGGTCTACCAAAATGTATTTTCCAAGCTGGTCAACCTGGATCGTAACAATAATGTCTTGCCCGGTCTCGCCCAGTCCTGGGAACAGATTGACGATTCCACCTGGGAGTTTACGCTGGTCGATAATGCCTATTTCCATAATGACGAGCACTGCACGGCCAACGATGTGAAATACACCTTCGAGCGGCTCTTCGATCCTAACCTTGGCGCGCCAAACGCCGTCTTCTTCACACCCCTGGAAGGCGTCGAGGTGGTCGATGACACCACCTTCCGCATCATCACTCAACCCAATTGGGGCGGTCTGATGGAGGCATTGGGCGCCTTTGCCGAGGTGGTCAATCAGAAGGCTATCGAGGAGAACGATCCCAAATTGCTGCCCATCGGCACAGGTCCTTTCAAGTTCGTGCAATGGGTTAAGGATGACTTCATCGAGCTGGAGCGCTGGGATAAGTACTTCAAATCCGGCCAGCCCTATCTTGACAAGGTGATTTTCCGCGCTATCTCGGACGATACCGTGCGTCTTACCGGCTTGCAGACCGGTGAGCTGAACTGGATCGAGCAGGTGCCTCTGCATCGCGCTGACGAACTGCGCGCGAATGCTGATGTAAAGGCGAACCCCGACGGCGAATTCTTCCCCGATATGTTCCTGATCAATTGTTCAAAGCCGCCCTTCGACAAAGTGGAAGTGCGCCAGGCTTTGCAATGGGCGCTGCATCGCGAATCCATCGCCAATCTGGTTTGGTTCGGGCAAGCAACGCCATCGGCCGAACCGGTCTCCCCGTCAAACCCCTGGTATTCCGGCGCTAACGTTTATGAGGGAGGTCCCGATGTCGACCGAGCGAAAGCGCTGCTGGCGCAAGCAGGATACGAAGACGGCTTGACCATCCGTTACGCCGCGCAGCCTCAAGTGCCCACGCAGCCGCTGGTAGGTCAACTATTGGAACAGCAACTGGCGCCGGCTGGATTCCGGGTTGAGGTAGAGTCGTTCGAGTCGGCACGCTGGTTCGAAGAACTGTTCACACTCAACTACGAAATTACCGGCACCTACTGGAGCGCCTCAGCCGATCCTGGCGAACACTGTCTGTATCCGCTTTCTCATTCGGCTTCGCCTTGGAATTTCTCGGCTTTTAGGGATTCACCCGAACTGGATAAAGCGTTGGATGAACTCCGCTTCACACTTGATCCGGAAGCGCGGCAGATTGCCTTCAACAACGTGGTGCGGCTGCACCAGGAATCCTCGCCGCAAGTATTTCAGGTTAACTTCAAGCGCACCTACTGGACGCAACCCAACGTGCACGGCGCACAGACGCTGCCAACGCTCGAATTGCGTATGGAAGACATCTGGATCGACGCCTGATTCTTGACGATAAAGAGGAGTGCCCAGCGCGCTCCTCTTTGCATTTTTCCGATCATTTACCGGTGATGCGCCCATGCGATTACTTCGCTACATTGCAGGCCGTCTACTGCTGCTGTTACCGGTCCTCTTTGGTACATCGATTTTAATCTTTCTGCTCCTGCGGCTGATCCCGGGCGATCCGGCAGCCGTGATTCTCGGTTTGCGCGCCACGCCCGAACGCCTGGCCATCGTGCGTGAGGAGCTAGGACTCGATCTGCCGATTCACTTGCAATACGGGCAGTGGCTGGGCAAGGTCTTGCAAGGCGACTTAGGAAAAGACTTCCGCAGCAACGAATCGGTGACAACCTTGCTGAGCCAACGGTTGCCGGTGACGATTGAGTTGACCTTGCTTTCGCTGGGAATGGCGATTGTGATCGCGGTACCGCTCGGCATTCGGGCCGCTATCAAACCCGGGGGAATCGCCGACCGCTGCTCAATGCTGTTGGGTCTCTTAGGCATATCCATTCCGGATTTCTGGCTGGGCATCATGCTGATCCTGGTGTTTTCACTGGGTCTTCGCATGTTTCCCTCTTCCGGTTATGCGCGCCTCAACGAAGATATTCTGGTTAATTTGCGCTCGTTCTTCTTGCCGGCGCTGACGCTGGCTGTGGGCTTGTCGGCTGTGCTGGTGCGCATCACGCGCTCGGCTGTGCTGGAGGTCATGGAGCGCGATTTTGTCAAGTTCCTGCGCGCGAAGGGACTGCGCGAACGGCTGGTTATCTATCAGCATGTTTTGCGCAATGCCAGCATTCCCATTGTCACCGTGATCGGCTTGCAATTCGGCTATTTGCTGGGCGGCGCCGTCATCGTGGAAGAAGTTTTCAGCTTGCCGGGCGTCGGTCGCTTGATTGTGAGCGCGACGCTGGAGCGCAATTATCCGGTGGTGCAAGCGGGCATGCTGGTGGTCGCCTTCATGTTCATTCTGGTTAATCTGGTGACGGATGTGCTCTATGGGCTGCTGAACCCCAAGATACGAGGCGCAGGGGCATGAAACGCCAATTGACACCTCGAACAAACCCGCTAAAAGTATTGCGCAAATTCTATGACGCGAGCCGCTCGGCTTTTTTGGGCAGCTCCATCATCTGTGTACTGGTTATTCTGACTGCGACTGTGCCTTTGTATTCGCCCTACCAACCGGACGCGATGGACTTCATGGCGCCGCTCAGCGCCCCAAACGGCGCGCACTTGCTGGGCACTGATAACTTCGGTCGCGATATTCTGACACGAGTGCTCTACGGCTATCAGATCTCGTTAGCGGTTGCCTTGGGCTCAGTCGGTTTCGGACTGATCGTCGGTGTCAGCCTGGGTCTGCTCGCCGGATATTTTGGTGGCATCCTGGATAATATCATCATGCGGCCGATGGACGTGTTGATGGCGTTTCCCGCTATCGTGCTGGTGGTGGCGCTGACCGGCTTTGTCGGCCGCGATATTTCCGTGATGATCATGGCGGTGGCGGTGGTTTATGTGCCGATCTTCGCGCGGGTCATGCGCGGATCGACGCTGGAAGTGGTCAACGAGCTATTCGTCGAGGGCGCGCGTGCTCGTGGCGCGTCACACCTGCGCTTGATGCTGCGGCACATATTGCCAAACGCGATCCCGCCGGTCTTGATCCAAGCCTCAATCCTGATGGGTATCGCCATCTTGCTGGAATCCGCCTTGAGCTTCATCGGCCTGGGCACACAACCGCCCGAGCCTTCACTGGGCTTGATGCTGTCCGAAGGCCGATCGTTTATGCAGCAGGCGCCCTGGATGGTTATGGTGCCGGGGCTGGCAATATCGCTTGCCGTTTTGGGATTCAACCTGCTGGGCAATGGCACGCAAGAATTACTGAATCCCGCCAGAAAGGGTCAATAAGCCCGATGAGTCTGCTGTCGGTACGTGACCTCACTACCGAGTTCAAGAGCGGCGGCCGCTGGCTGGAGGCGGTTTCCGATGTCGCTTTCGATCTGCAGCGTGGCGAGGTTCTTGGCTTGGTTGGCGAATCGGGTTGCGGCAAATCTACCATCGCCTACAGTGTCATGCGTCTGCTCGCCCAAAACGCCCGCATCCGTTCCGGCGAAGTATGGCTGGAAGATGTCAACCTGGTCGCGCTTGACGAAGACAAACTGCAAGACTTGCGCGGACGCCAGATTTCCATGATCTTTCAAGATCCTACCACGGCGCTGGATTCGCTCTTCACGGTCGGGCATCAAGTAATGGAAACGCTGCAAGAACACCTCGATCTGGATCCCGCGCAAGCGCGAAAGCGAGCATTGGATTTGCTGCGACAACTGGGGATTCCGGCAGCGGAACAACGACTGAACGCCTATCCCTATCAATTCAGCGGCGGCATGTCACAGCGGATCGCCCTGGCCATCGCCATCGCTTGTCATCCGCAGGTGCTCATCGCGGACGAGCCGACGACCGCCCTTGATGTCACCATCCAGGCGCAGATCTTGCAGCTTATACGCCGTCTGCTGGTCGACGAACAAGGTACTGGCGTCCTGCTGATCACGCACGATCTGGGTGTCGTGGCGCAAGTATGCGACCGTGTGGCGGTGATGTACGCCGGCAAGATCGTCGAATCCGGGGATGTGCATTCGATATTTTCCAACCCTCTGCACCCCTATACTCAGGCATTGTTGAACTCCCTGCCCAGCAAAGGGATCGCCCGCGGCTATCTGGAGAATATCCAGGGACAAGTGCCGGGCTTGGCCGATCGCCCCGCCGGATGCGGCTTTCACACGCGCTGCCCGCATGTGAAAACGATCTGCCGTGAAAACGCGCCGCCATTGAAACGGGTCTCGGCGCAGCAGGAGGTTGCCTGTGTCCTCTATGACTAATGGGCAGCGGCCCTTGCTGAGCGCTGTGGGACTGAGCAAGTACTTCCCGCTGGAAACCGGCTTACTAGCCAGCTTGCGCGGAAACACGGCAAGTGTCAAAGCGGTCGAGTCGGTCTCGCTGGATGTTTATGCCGGGCAAACCGTAGCGATCGTCGGCGAGTCTGGATCGGGCAAGAGCACCTTGGGGCGATTACTGCTGCGCCTCTTGCAGCCGAGCGCCGGGCAGGTGCTATACCAAGGCGACGACATCTTCAGTTTGAATCGCGCAAAAATGCGTGCCTTCCGCCGCCAGGCGCAAATCATCCTGCAAGATCCATACGCCTCGCTCAATCCACGCATGAGAGTCGGCCTGATCATCCGCGAGCCCCTGGATATCTATCAAGAAGGCAGCAAGACCGAACGCGATAAACGTGTTCACGAGCTATTGGAGAGAGTGGGGCTGAATCGCAATCACGCAAGCGCGTTCCCGTCGGAATTGAGTGGCGGGCAGCGTCAACGCGTGGGGATCGCCGCGGCGCTGGCATTGTCGCCGCGCATCATCATCGCGGACGAACCGACATCGTCGCTGGATGTCTCGGTACAGGCGCAGACCCTGAACCTGCTTTCCGAATTGCAACGAGACCTGGGGCTGACATATGTTTTCATCACGCACGACTTGAGCGTCGTGCAGCACATTAGCGATCGCGTGGCCGTCATGTACCTGGGCAAAATCGTCGAAGAGGCGCCGACGGAGACATTATTTGCCGAGCCGAAACACCCCTATACGCAGGTCCTCTTCTCGGCGATTCCCTTGCCCGATCCAGCGCGGCGCATGAATTGGGATCTGCCAAAAGGCGAGCCGCCCTCTCCGCTCAACCCGCCCTCGGGTTGCCACTTTCATCCACGCTGCCCGCGAGCCATGTCTTCCTGTTCGCATACCGTGCCACGGTTTCAAACGGTCGCGAGCGATCATGGCGTGGCTTGTCTACTGTATGGTGAAGAAGTGTTACAATAATCGCGGAGTGTCACGAATAAGCGAAGAGAACAACCATGAACAACCGACTCTACTACGGCGACAACCTCGAGATCCTGCGCAATCGCGAATACTTTCCCGATGAATGCGTCGACCTCATCTACCTCGACCCGCCCTTCAACAGCAACCGCAATTACAACGTGCTCTTCAAGGCGGAAAGCGGCGCCGACAGCGAGGCGCAGATCACCGCTTTCGAGGATACCTGGCATTGGGGCGAAACCGCCGAGGAAACCTATCGCGACTTGATCACGGACGCGCCGGAGAAAGTCTCCACCGCTATAGAAGCGCTGATGAACTTGATTGACCGCAACCAGATGATGGCGTATTTGGTCATGATGACGGCGCGGCTGGTGGAATTGCATCGGGTGTTGAAGTCGACCGGGAGTTTGTATCTGCATTGCGATCCGACGGCGAGTCATTATCTGAAGATTGTGCTGGATGCGATATTTGGCGGGGAGAATTTTCGTAATGAAATCGTGTGGCAACGAGCGCCGTCCAAAGGACTTGCCAGCAGGCGCTTACCAACCAATCATGATGTCATCTTTGCTTATCAAAAGACGCAAGATGCACTCTGGAATGCAGATAAAATGTTTGTTCCATACGATATGAACAATCTGGATAAGAAGACATTGGATCAATACTCAAGAGTTGACGATGATGGGAGAAGGTATCGCCTAGCGAGTCTCATCAATCCGAACAAGAATCGTCCAAACCTTACCTATGAGTTTCTGGGTATTACTCGCGTATGGCGCTGGACAAGGGACAGGATGCAGCGAGCGTATGAAGATGGCCTAGTTGTGCAGACCAAACCGGGAAACGTTCCGAGTCAAATACTTTATCTTGACGAACAAAAGGGAAAACCGCTGGGAGACGTTTGGACGGATATATCACCCTTGCAAGGAGGCGCATCGGAAAACTTGCATTTTGAAACCCAGAAACCAGAAGCCCTATTGGAGCGGATCATTCGGGCGTCGTCGAATGAAGGCGATGTGGTGCTGGATCCCTTCTGCGGCTGTGGGACAGCGATCGCTGCCGCGCATAAGCTGGGTAGGCGCTGGATCGGCATTGACATCACGCATCTATCAATCGCGTTGCAGAAGTATCGCTTGCAAGATATGTTCGAGTTGGTGTCGGGGGAAGATTACGAAGTGATTGGCGAGCCGCAAACGGAGGATGGCGCGCGTGAATTGGCGCAGGATTCGGCCAACGAAGGGCGCTATCAATTCGAGTGGTGGGCGCTGTCACTGGTGGGTGCGAAACCGGTCGGCGGACAGGCGGGGTCGCGCAAAGGCAAGAAAGGCAGTGACAAGGGCATCGACGGCCTCATCAACTTTTTCGAGCAAGACGAGAAAGGCAAGTTAAAGGCGCGCAAAGTGGTCGCGCAGGTCAAGTCGGGCGGCGTGAAAGCGGGCGACATCCGCGACTTGAAAGGCGTAATCGAACGCGAGAAAGCCGCAATCGGCGTTTTCATCACGCTGGAATTGCCAACTCAGCCGATGATTAAGGAGGCGCTGGAAGCCGGCTACTACGAATCCGAGTTTTGGGACAAGCGTTATCGCAAGCTGCAAATCCTTTCGATTCGTGACCTCTTGGGCGGTGATGGCGTCGATATGCCGCCGCAGCATGGCACGCATCGGCAAGCGGAACGACATAAGCAGACGGACGTTAGCACCGAGGGCAAGTCACAGCAGGATATATTTTAGGGATTGGGTCCGCCGGCATCCCGAATGCAAGGAGCAGCTATGCCATTGCCAGTCGAATTGGATCGCAAAATCCAGCTTCGTTTTGATGAGTTAATTAATGAGGTAGAGGACCTGCTTGCAGAACTGAACGAATATGACCAACACCATTATCTGAGATACCGGGAATGGGCGGTAAAGACCAGTGGCCTTCTCATGATGTTGTTCGGCGATTCCAAACAAGGAGAGAAGTACCTGCGGATTATAGAACGTGATCCGGGGCCAACTATTGTAGCAGTAGGAGGCGGACCGTCCGAGTACATTTTGGCTTCAAGCGTACAGAGGACTGTGGCAACGTTGAAAGGTATACGAGACAATTATGTAAATGGCTTTTATGATGGCTTAGAGCAACAAATTATCGCAAATGTATCGGCAGATTACATGGAACAAGCTGAGACCTTGTTAAGCGAGGGGTTTCATGTGCCTGCCGCAGTCCTGTGCGGCGCGGTGCTGGAAGATGCGCTTCGACGCTTATGTGCAAAACAGACTCCGCCGATAGAGACAACCAAATCTAATGGTGACAAGAAGACGTTGGAGCCACTTATCCAAGATCTACAGAAGGCGAAGATATTCAATAAACTGGTTGCTGACCAATTGCGAGCTTGGAAAAAAAATCGGAATTATGCCGCACATGGAGAATTTGATGAATTTAGACCAGAAGATGTGGATCTAATGTTGTCAGGTGTCAGGCATTTTCTTGCTGTGCACCTATAGAATGAAGAGGGCAAGACTAATAAGGTCTTGATGTAACCCGGCAAAACCGATACATGAAATGAGGAGGAACGACATGGGTTATGGCAGAGCTAGCTCGGACGAAGTGCTGGATAGCAACGTTGTACGTGCGCTGGCCAACAAGATGGGGCTGGCAGTTTCACCCGAAGAAGCCGAAATCTTGACAGCCATGCTGATGAATCAGATGGCGGCATTCCAGTCCTTTGACAGTGTCGATTTACAGGATGTGGTGCCGGCGCCGATCTTCCGCGCGGATGGAGCGAGCGATGAGTGAATTGACCGATCTGTCACTCAGCGAAGTTAGCGACATGCTGGAAGCGGGAACGGTCTCGTCGCTTGAATTGGTAGAAGCGAACCTGCGCGCCATCGAACGAACCGAAAGCAAGGTGCATGCCTATGCCAGCGTGCTCGCGGAAGCGGCGCTTGACGCGGCGCCGGCGGCGGACAAAGCCATCGCCGCGGGCGGTCGCCGCGGGCCCCTTCACGGTATACCCATTGGGCTCAAGGACAACATTTACACCAAGGGAATCGTCACCGAGAGCGGCTCGAAGGTGATGGAAGGTTTTGTGCCCGACTATGACGCCACTTGCGCCAGGCGATTGAAGGATGCCGGCGCCATCATCATCGGAAAGACCCACTGCCACGAATTCGCCTACGGCGTCAACACGCCGCCCAGCCGCAGCCCCTGGAACACCGAGGTCTATCCCGGCGGTTCGAGCATCGGATCGGGCGTGGCGGTCACGAGCCGGTCGTCCTTTGGCGCGCTGGGCACCGATACCGGCGGTTCAATTCGCGTGCCGGCTTCCATCAACAACCTGGTCGGCATGAAAGCGACCTATGGACGCGTGAGCATCTACGGCGTCGTGCCGGTCGCCTGGTCGCTCGATCACGTGGGACCAATGACCCGTACGGTCAAAGATAACGCCCTGCTGCTAGCTGGCATGGCGGGCTACGATCCCGAAGATCCGACCAGCGCCAACCAGCCGGTCCCCGACTTTTGCGCCGACCTCGACGCCGGCGTCTCTGGCCTGCGCATTGGCGTCGAGCGCGACTATTTCTTTTACGATGGCGTGATCGACGAGATCAGGGCATCGGTCGAGGACGTGATAGCTGAATACCAAAAACAAGGCGCCCAAATAGTTGAAGTCAGCATCCCTGAACTGGAGTTCACGCAGGACGCGCTTTTCACCATCGTGCTCAGCGAAGGCAGCAGTTATCACCGCAAGTTGATCCGCGAGCATCGCGACAAATACGATCCGGCCACCCGAACCCTGATAGAATTAGGCGAGCTGGTGCCGGCGACGCATTACCTGGCGGCGCAGCAAGCGCGCACCGTTTATCGTAACGCGATCAATCGCGCCTTTGCCGAGCGTCAACTGGATGCCATGCTCTGGCCTACCTTGCCGATGACCACTGCGCCGCTGGATGAGTTGAATGCGCCGCGCGCCGACGGCTATCCGGATACGCCGATTGGCGCCATGTGCCACCACACCTTTAACGCCAATCTGGCTGGATTGCCGGCATTGAGTGTGCCTTGCGGGATTACCGAGGCGGGTTTGCCCTTTGGATTTCAGCTGACCGGCCGCGCCTTCGACGAGGCGATAGTTTACCGGATCGCTAATGCCTACGAGCGGGAGCACGATTGGCATCTGCGGAAGGCGGCTGTGATTTAGGGGGTTTAGGCTTACGGTTTCTTAACCACCGAGGACTCCGAGGACACCGAGAGGTTGTCTGCTGCTCGCTAACTTTCGTGCCGCACATTCTATGTGGCTCTTGACAAGTTGACCACGCTGCTTCAGCAGAAGCAATGCTTCTGATCGCAACAGCATTTGCCGGTCTACCAGTTCGATAAGCACTTCCATCTCGTCCAGCTCATCAGCAGAGATCTGTCCCAAGTCGCCCAATGCCGCAAGTTCTCGTAAACGCGTATCCTGGGGCCAGGCAAGTCGCTGATAAACGATCGCCCACAGTTGCTTGTTAGAATACTCCTGTAGCTCATCCGGCGACAAAAACATTTCCGAGAAGTTTCCAAACAGAAGATTGAGACCTTCGACCAAAACGGATTCTACTGACTGTTCGCTATCTTGGGCAATTTGCTGCGCGCGCATTAGAATATTTTCCGGGATTGCCAGATTAACTGAAGCCTCACTCATCGCAACCGGTGCTTTTGACTATTTCCCTAAATTGTATCTGAGATGCCTGTGACATGCACCATCCGATTCTCATGGGGATGCCAGTTCGTGCCATCGGGTCAGCACATTTCGCGCAGTCCCCTACTCCTGCCCCACCTCATCCGGCTCACCATTCCTAACAACATAAAGCCCCGCGCCCCGCCGCCTGCCCCAGGGACTCGGCGCCGCCGACGCCGTCCGCTCCGTGACGCGACAACTCTCCAGCTTCTCCTCATCAAACTGAATGCCATTGCCCGGTCGGTCACCCAGGATGATAGTGCCGTCTTCCACACGACTATCGTGTTTGAATACGAAATCGTAGCCGGGATCCACCACTTCCATCCAAATATGATTGGGCAACACCGCCGCGAACTCCGACATAAAGTTGCCCGGGCAATTCATGACCGAAACGGGCAGGTCGAAGCCGTCCGCCATTTGTGCCACGCGCATGGCGCCTGTGATGCCGCCCGTGCCGACGCCGATCTGCAATACGTCCGCCGCCCCGTGCTCGATCAAGCTTCGGAAATCACTGGCGTCATCGAGGTTCTCGCCCGTCGCCACCGCCGCATTAACCGACTGCGAGACCTTGCGCAAGCCGGTGTAGTCCCAGCGGCGGGCCGGCTCCTCCGCCCAGAAGATCTCGTGGTGGCGCTCGAAAAAGCGGATGTGCTGGATGGCTTGCTTGGGCGACCAATATTCGTTGGAATCGATCAGCAGGATGGGATCTTTGCCGGAGGTCGCCAATGCTTCTTTCATGATGCCGATGCGTCGTAGATCCGCTTCGCGATCCAGCCCGACCTTCAGCTTGCCTATGGCGATGCCCTGCGCTGCTTGAGACTCATAGAATGCGCGGATGCCATCGTCGTCCAGTGACAGATCGATACCGCTGGCGTATGCTTTGACGGCGCGGCTGGACGCGCCCAGCGTCTTCCAGAGCGGTTCGTCGTTGGCCTTGGCTTTGAGGTCCCAAAGCGCCACATCCAGCGCGCCGATGACATCGGTGATGGCGCCGCGGTTGCCGCCCTTGAAGGCGAAACTCGCCATGCGCTGCCACAAACCGACCACACCACGTGGATCGCGGCCGACCAGCAGATTCTCGGCCATCTTTTGTATATTGGCGCCCGCGCCGGGATCGCCTAGCGAGACGCCAGTCAGACCGGCATCGGTATCTAGAAATACCGCCAGCGCCGCGTATTGGGCGCGACCGCGTGGATTATTGGCATCGCCAATGGGACGCGCCATTTCGTGTTCGAACAAGATCGTACGTACGCCGGTAACCTTCATCTTTATCTTCTCTCACATTAGGTTTCGTCAATTAAGGGAATCAGCGCCGAGTCCGCTTGATCGATGCAAACCTCGACGCAAATCAGTTAGAGCGCGCCTTCCGCGTACATTTTGCGCAGCACTTTTTTGTCCATTTTGCCAACGCCGGTCTTGGGAATGGCATCCACCACCACGTAGTCGTCCGGCAGCCAGAATTTGGGGAAATGTCCCAACAAATAATCGTTCAGCGCATCGTGATCGACACCGGCTGCCAGCGGAACGATCACCGCCAGCGGACGTTCGCCCCAGCGCTCGTTCGGTGTCGCGATCACCGCCGCTTCCATCACATCGGGATGCGACATCAACGTGTTTTCCAGGTCGACCGACGAGATCCATTCGCCGCCGCTTTTCACCAGATCTTTGGTACGGTCGGTGATGTTCATATAGCCGTCGGAGTCAATCGTAGCGACGTCCCCGGTGCGGAACCAGCCGTCGTCGGTGAAATATTCGTGATCTCGCTCCATCTTGTAATACTGGCCGACCACCCAAAAGCCGCGCACCTGCAGTTCGCCCATTGTTTCGCCGTCCCAGGGGAGTTCCCGCTCGTCGTGATCAACGATGCGCGCCTCGACGCCAGGTACGAAATATCCTTGTTTCGCCTTGATATCCCAGCGGCTGACATCGTCGAGCGGGTCATGCTGTTTCTGCAATTTTGAGACAGTGCCAATTGGCGACAACTCGGTCATGCCCCAGGCATGCACGACATTGACGCCGAGTTCTTTTTCATAAGCTTCGATCAAGCCGCGCGGCATGGCCGAGCCGCCGACGACCAGTTGCTCTATGCAGGAGACATCGCGCGGGTTCCGACGCAATTCGTGATATAAACCGTTCCAAATCGTGGGTACGCCGGCGGCGATCGTCACGCGCTCGGATTCAATCAGTTTGGCCAGGGCATCCGGCTTGAAATGCGGTTCGGGCATAACCATTGTCGCGCCGACGTAGGTGCAAGCGTAGGGAAGCCCCCAAGCCATGGCATGGAACTGTGGCACGACCGGCATGACCACATCCCGCTCGGTCACGCCAAAGGCGACCCCAGCCAGCACGCAGAAGGTATGCAAGACCATGGCTCGGTGGCTAATCAAGACACCCTTGGGCATACCGGTTGTCCCGCTGGTATAACAAAGCGCCATCGCCATCTTTTCGTCGGTGCAGCGCCAGGTATACGCCTCGCTGGCGACCTCCATGATCTCTTCGTAATGCAGCAGATTGGGCAAGTTGATCTGCTGACCTTCGCGGGCATTGAAGACCACGAAGCGCTTAACCGTCTCCAATTGATCTGCAATCGGCTCCAACAGAGGAACCAGCGATCCGTCTATAAAGATCACTTTGTCCTCGGCATGGTTGATGATGTAAACGAGTTGCTCTTGTGGCAGGCGAATATTCAAGGTATGGCAGACGGCGCCAGCCAGCGGCACACCGAAGTAAAGTTCCAGATGTTCAAAGCTGTTCCAGGCGAAGGTGCCGATGCGATCCCCCGGCTCGACTCCCAAAGCTTCCAGCGCATTGCACAGCCGTTTGATTCTCAAGTAAAACTCGCCGTAGCTGTATTCGTACATGGGTCCATCGGGCAGTTTGGTTTTGATCGTCTTGTTGGGGTACATGCGTCTGGCATGCTCGAGGATGTGATCCAATGTTAGCGGGTAATCCATCATCAGACCGTGCAACATCTGGCTGCTCCTTTTTCGGGATTCACCTGGCGTCTGGCGCACTCAACTTTAGCACATTTTGAGCTATGACGCCGAGCGCAGCAATTGCTGCCGTTTTGGCAATCGACCGCGGACGACTCACAGAGTCGCCCCTACCGTTCCTAGTAGTTCCAGGTAAGTAATGAGAAGAAACTTCATTTGTAGCGAGAGTTCTGGGTTTAATCTGTATTCCGGGGAAAGCGCTCCCCTTCCCTGATGCCTCGGGATTCTGCCCCCCGTGAGGCGGGGGGATCGAGGGGGGCAGGCCGGGGGATGGGGTTGAATCGCACAGATCGAGTTTTCGCATGACTAACTTGGTACTGCTCTTGTGTCTATCTGGTTTATGAATGGTCAAAGACCAGTGCATTCGGAAACGCGTTGCTCAATCCGGCGTTACGTATGCGGCGGTGATGCCGCCGTCCACCAGGAAGGTGCTGCCGGTCACAAACGAGGATTCGTCCGACGCCAAGTAGAGCGCCGCTTTGGCGATCTCTTCCGCCTCGCCGAAACGACCCATAGGGATATGCACCAGCCTACGGTTTTTCTTTTCGTCGGTGTCCAGGTATTTCATCAGCAGTTCCGTGCGCAAGGGACCCGGACAGAGCGCGTTTACGCGGATATTTTCCCGCGCATGAATCAGCGCCAGTTCGCGCGACATGGACAGCACCGCGCCTTTACTGGCAGTGTATGCCAGTTGGGGTGTCGCGGCGCCCAAGACCGCGACAAAAGACGCCGTATTGATAATGCTGCCGCCGCCGGCGCGTTGCAACGCGGGAATACCATACTTGCAGCCCAGAAAGACGCCTTTGACATTGACATGCATGGTCAGGTCCCAGACGGCTTCGCTGGTGTTAATGGCATCATCGTCTTCAGCGTGACTGATGCCGGCGTTATTGAAAAGGATGTCGAGCTTGCCGAAGGTCGCTTCGGCCGCGGCGATCATCTTTTGGCAGTCGTCGGCAATACTGACGTCCGCATGCACATAGCTTGCCCGTCCGCCTCCGGCAACAACCTCGCTAACGGTGGCTTCGCCGCCTTGGTCATTGATGTCGACGACGACGACCGCTGCGCCTTCCCGGGCGAATAATAATGCGGTCTCGCGGCCAATGCCGCTGCCCGCGCCGGTGATCAGCGCGACTTTGTCTTGAAGTCGCATGAGAAGTCCTCTGTCAATTACAACAAAAGACCTGTTTTCTGAAACAGGTCTTATCGGCCAACAATTTCATACTGCGCAAGCACTATTCCCGATTCAACGCTTAAGGAACACTATCGCCGATAGTTTAGTCAACATCTAGCGGAAGGCTTCTTTGGGCAATCCCGACTGACGGATGATAGAGGACAAAGTACCGGGCTTCAGCTCTTCGTGATCGGGCACCGGCACAGTTTTCGTGGTGTATTTCCCAGTTGTCTGGAGGAGCTTTTTCTGCATGATGATGTGACTGCCGCGCCGACGGACTTGTGCGAATCCGTTCAAGATGAGTATATTACACACTTCGCGACCAGACAATATTCTTTGCTTAGGCACTGCCAACGCTTAGCTGTTCAATACGCCCAAAGCTCTCGAGACGAGTTTGGATTTCGTCTGGCGACGCGGCTTCCAAGAATAGAGATACAGCCTCTTTAATGTTTTCTATTGCCTCGTTGCTGGTTCGACCTTGACTGGCAATGTCGAAGTCCAGACAATGCGAAACAAATCCATCACCATCTTGCGTGATTTGAACAGTTATCATCTTCATCAATATCCTCCGTGTCACCACCTCAGATCTTTATTCCCTTCGCAGATAATTCTGTCCGTGCCCCCGCTCTCCTGACCGTATTATAGCGTTGAAATCTTAGATTTCCATAACTGTCAAGCGAATAGTCTCACAAGGGCTGGCATAATAACGCAGAAAAGTAAGAAAACAATTGACGTTCTTTTATGAGCTTCCATGCGAAAGTTCCATTAACATGGGAAACACTAGGGTCGCCTCTAAATGTAGGCTAGATGCAATCTTCAAGGGTTAGATTCGTTCGAAATAACGCTTGCGCTCCCAATCAGTGACCGCGCTGCGGAAGCTCTCGATTTCGCTGCGATAGAAGTGGCTATAGTGTTCCACAACGTCTGCGCCAAACACTCCACGGGTGAAATCACTGGATTCGAAATTGTCCAGAGCTTGCTCCAGCGTGTATGGCACGCGCGGAAGATGACGGGCCGCGTAGATATCGCCTTCAAATCGTTCCGGCGGCTCGATCTGCTTGGCGATGCCATCCAGTCCCGACGCCAGCGCCGCCGCATACGCCAGGTAGGGATTGCAATCGGCGCCGGGCACACGGCATTCGATGCGCAGGCCCTCGCCCTTCCCAACCACGCGGAAGCCCGCTGTGCGATTGTCATAACTCCAGGCGATGCGCGTTGGCGCCCAGGAACCGTCTTCGTAGCGTTTATAGGAATTGATCGTGGGCGCGTAAAACACCATCATGTCCTGCAAGTGCGCCATCCAGCCACCCAGGAACCAGCGGAAAACATCCGACGCGGCCACCGGTCCCAGCGCCTTGTCGCCGGCGAAAGCGTTGCTTTCGCCATCAAACAGGCTGAGGTGAATATGACAGCTCGAACCGGCTTGGCCGGCCTGCGGCTTCGCCATGAATGTCACGCTCGATCCCAGCCCTTCAGCGATTTCTTTTAGGCAATGCTTCATGACCACGTGACGGTCGGCCATGCCTGGCAGTTCGGCATAACGGATGTTGAGCTCGTGCTGGCCCATTCCCCATTCGCCCTTGCTGTTTTCTACCGGAATCCCGGAATGTTTGAGATGATAGCGAGCGGCCGCCGTAAAGGGTTCTTCGCGTGTGCCTTGCAGCAAATGATAATCTTCCAAATACCAGCCCATGGGCGAAAGATCAGCGTAGCCCTTGTCATGCGCCTGGCGATAACTGTCCTCATAGATGTAATATTCCAGTTCGGAGGCGGCGTTAACGTCGTAGCCCAACGCCGCAGCCCGTTTCAACTGACGCCGCAGGATCGACCGCGGCGCGACATCGACCGGCTGGTGCGATGCCTCGTCTTCCAGGTCGCAAATCACGAGCGCGGTTTTATCCAGCCAGCTTGCGACGCGCATGGTATTGATATCCGGCGCCAAGTGAAAATCGCCATAACCCAATTCCCAATTGGCGAAGCGATAACCGGCGACCGGTTCCATTTCCATATCAACGGTCAGCAAGTAGTTGCAAGCGTGTGTGCCCTGACGTGCCGCTTCATTCAGGAAAAATTCGGCATCGACGCGCTTGCCCATCAGACGCCCGTAATGATCGGGAAAGGCCAGGATCACCGTTTCGATTTCCTCGGCCTCGACCTTGGCTGTCAGGTCCTCGAGCGTCAACATGCCGCGCAGCTTGCTCATCTTATTCCCCTACTCACGCAAACCAAAAAGACCGGCTGCTTTCGTTTTGCTCTTGTCCCACGCTTGCAAGTCCGTGATGCCGTCAATCCCCTTTTGATACACGGGATGCGACGTTTCCAGTGGCAAGCTCACGACTTTTCCGGTCACGCCCGAGACATAAGCGCCCAGCGCGATTTGCAGGGCGCGGGCGCCGGCCGCCGCCGGAGCGATCGGTTCGCGGTCATGGCGGATGGCATCGCGGAAATCCGCCCAAAGCTCGCTGAACGAGCGCGCGACACTGTCCATATGATCTTCCAGATTGGCGATGGCGTGATCGCTGCGGTTCCAGTCCTTGTCCACGCTGTAGAGTTCCACCGGTTGATTGAATCCGCCGGATTGATACTGCTTGTAGCGCATGCGGATCTGGCCGTCGCTGCCACTGATGTCGACGCCGCCAACGCCTTTTCCCCAAGCCATGTGGATTACGGCGTAGCCTTTCGGAAAGGCGATCTGCGCCAGAGCCAGATCTTCGATCACCGGCTGCCGATGGGCATATTCAGGCGCGTCTACAAAGGCCATCACCTGCTGCGCTTGCTCCCCCATTAGCCACTCCGCCAGATAGACCGCGTGAATCATGTCCACCAAGACGCCGCCGCCGCCCGCCATGGTATGTCGCCAATCGGCTTGAAACTCGGCCGCGCCGGGATAATCGATCACGCCAAGGAAGTGCAGCGTGGCGACGCGTATATCGCCCACCAAGCCATCGTTGAGCATCCGCTTGATTTGCCAGAATTCCGGCAAGAAATGGTAGTTATGCACCAACGCCATCTTAAGCCCGGCGGATTCAGCCGCGTTGATCAATTCATCGGCGACAGCAGGCGCTTTACTGATCGGCTTTTCGCTGAGCACGTGCACCCCCGCGGCGAAGGCATCCAGCACAATCTGCCGGCGAAACTGCTGCGGCACGGTAATCGCCACGGCATCGATCTCGTTGATTGCCAGCAGGTCCTGGTAGTCAGCATAGAGTTGATCGTCGCGCAGGTTGAACCAGGCCTTGCCGATTTCCCGCCGCGCCGGTGTGATGTCGGCGAGCGCAACCAGTTGAACATCGGGCAACCCGTTGATGGCCGGGCGATGGCCGTATTGCACGACGTTTCCGCAACCAATCAGGCCGATGTTGAGAGGTTTGGGCATGTTGCTCCCTTAGGACAATTACCAGTTCCTTAAGCCGAGAAGTTTCTCGCCCAATGGCGTAAGTTTTGCGGTTGTGCCATGGTCTATCTCCCATCCGCGCGGATCGCCCGAGAAGGCCTTGTGTTTGGGCGGTTTTCGTTCTTTCCACAATCTGACGCGCTCCTGACGCAACGCTTCATCATCTTCTCGCGCCGGGTACATTGTAATGTACTGGGCAAGTCGCGGACGCGCAGTATTATTGCGACCAGTACCATGCGGCAGCAGACTGTGCCAAATGACAAGGTCGCCGGAATTCATTGCCACGGATGTCAGTTCAAGACAGGCCATGTCAGGTATCCGGGGATCGCGGTCTGATGGCTGCCTCTCAACCCATTGCTCAAACCGCCGATGAAATCCGGGAACGACCTGCAGACCGCCGCCTTCGTTCGGAACATCAACCAATGCCAGTACACCTTGCACCTGCAACGGAATCGGCTGCTGCGATGTATCAATGTCCCAATGAACAAATCCCTGGAAATCCCAATCGGTCCGCGCCGGCGGGTTAAGATTGACGCGATCTATTGATACCCAGAGCTTTTCCGTGCGCCAAATGTCGGCAAATGCCCCATAAACACGCGGATGCTGCCGGTTATCCCAGAGAGATTGGTGTTGGTACAGTTCCGCCATCCCGGATTCTTTTAGTCTTGGCAACCCGTCATCGCCGTTGCTCGAGCGATACCATGTTTCGGGGTCATCGCGATCCATCTCCATGAACTCCCATATGATATCGATCACCGCGTCCACGTTTCTCTGTGGAACCGCATTGCTCACGATGACGTATCCGTTTTCATGCCAAAAGGCAAGATCCTGCTCCGTCAAGACATTCATCTCGTTTCCTCCCGACGGAAAGGCTGACATGAAGTCGGGCGACCTGATAGGTCGCCCCTACAGCGCAATTCTCGCCGCAAAAACATTGTTGCCGACATCTACTGATAATAGCTTTCGCGCTTCTTATAGTCCTCATACGCCTCGCGCGCGGACTGCACCGATTCGCTTTCACTGACCTCGGCCACCGGCACATCCCACCAGGACTCGTAACCGGCTACGCGCTGACGGCGGTCCGTTTCCGTAACAATGCAGACCGGACGACCCTTGATCGTCTTCGCCTCTTCCACAGCGCGGGAGAACGCTTCGCGATCAGCAGCGCGAATGACGTGCGCGCCCAGGCTTTCGCAGTTCTTGGCGAAGTCGATAGGCAGCGTCTCGCCGTCCAGATGTCCGGATTCAGTGCGGTAGCGATACTTGGTGCCGAAGCCGTCACTGCCGACGCTCTTGGACAAGCCGCCGATGCTGGCATGACCGTGGTTATCAACCACGACGATATTGACCTTGATGCCTTCCTGCACCATGGTGACGATCTCGCTGTGCATCATCAGGAAGGAGCCGTCGCCGACCATGACCCAGACCTCGCGTTCGGGATCGGCCATTTTTACGCCCATGCCGCCGGCGATCTCGTAGCCCATGGTCGAATATCCGTATTCCATGTGATAACCCTTGCGGTTGCGCGTGCGCCAGAGCTTGTGCAGATCGCCGGGCATGCTGCCGGCCGCGCAGAGCACGGTATCGCCCGGCGCCGATAGCGAATTGACCATACCGATGACCTCGCCCTGGCTCAACATCGGTTCGTGTTCCAGGTGGTAGATGCGATGGACCTCGGCATCCCAAGCTTGGTTGTAGGCGTTCGCCCGTTCTTGATAAGCCGCGTCTGTCGTGTAGCCGCCCAGCAGATCCAGCAGCTCGGCCAGCGTCACTTTGGCATCGCCAACCAGGGGCAGCGCATTATGCTTGTAAGCGTCAAATTCAGCGACATTGATGTTGATGAAGCGCACATTGCCGTTCGAGAAAGCCGTCTTGGACGCGCTGGTGAAATCGCCATAGCGTGTGCCGATGCCGATGACCAGATCGGTCTCGCGCGCCAGCAGATTGGCGCCCTCGGCGCCGGTCACGCCGATAGCGCCCAAATTGAGCGGATTATCGTATTGCAGGGCGCCCTTGCCCGCCTGTGTTTCACAAACCGGAATGCCACATTGCGCCGCCAGCCGGTCGAGTTCGCCGTAAGCGTCGCTGTAATGCACGCCGCCGCCGGCGATGATGATCGGCTGCACACTCTCGCGGATCCACTGGGCAGCACGCTGCAAGGCTGCGCTATCCGGTCGGTTGCGCGGGATATCCCAGACGCGCTTTTCGAACAAAGCGCTGGGATAATCGAAGGCTTCGGCTTGCACATCCTGCGGCAGCGCCAGCGTGACTGCGCCGGTATCCGCGGGCGAGGTCAAGACGCGCATGGCTGCCGGCAGCGCGGTGATCAGTTGCTCGGGACGATAGATGCGATCCCAGTAACGCGAGACCGGCTTGAAGCAATCGTTGACGCTGATGTCCTGCGTATGTTCGCTTTCGACTTGTTGCAAGACGGGCGCTTGAATGCGCTCGGCGAAGATATCGCCCGCCAGCAGCAGCACCGGTATACGATTGACCGTCGCCACCGCCGCGCCGGTGATCATATTGGACGCGCCCGGTCCGATGGACGAGGCGCAGGCGAAGGCCGCCAGACGGTTTTTGTGCTTGGCATAAGCGACAGACGCGAGGACTTGCGCTTGTTCGTTGCGGCTCTGGTAGTAGCGGAAGTCGGGCGCGTACTGTTCCAGGGCTTGTCCCAGGCCAGCCACGTTGCCATGGCCGAAGATGCCCCACATGCCGGCGAAGAAGGGATTTTCGACGCCGTCGCGGGCGACGTGCTGCACGGCGAGGTAGCGGACGAGGGCTTGCGCCATGGTGAGGCGTAGGGTTGTCATGGGGCGGTCCTTTCCAGCGGGAAGTCTTGGACGATACGAAACGGGGTGTTTTCGGATTCCCATTTACGGATGCGGCTGTAGAGTTGGGTGGTTATGAAGTACGTGAATTCATAAGCCATTCGCAGGGTTCGAGAAAGTTCCCCGCTCTTCGTTTGTATTTTCACCTTTTCAGACAAATTGTCATCAAACTTTATAAGGCATGCTATGATTGCTCGAACATCATGTCCGCGACAAAGTCTGACATCAGCTGAATACTTGTTTCGTAGAATCTCAATCCGCTCCAATAATTGCATTCTGGTGATTGCAGAATTTCTTACTAACAATTCGGCAACACTGTCTACATCCAGTTCGAAAGTCCTTTTGTCGATTACATCTTCAAATACTATTGAACCAAAGTTGAGATTGTATTCGCGATTTCGATATTGAAATAAGCGGAAATATCCAATCTCCTTACCTAAGCGTAAAGCCTCTTTTCGCAGTCTTTCCGTATATTCATCCGCCCTGTCAACTGTAATCGTGTTTCGCACGACTGTTTTCAGCGCCGGTGATTTTATGAGCATCAAGTCCAAATCGGGAATATCATCATATAGAAGGTTTGCAATGTGTAGCTCATCAGATTCTTCTATTAACCAAACGTCTGGATCGACGATCGCCGCTACATTTCCCCATGATGGATATTTCCTATTTGCCAATTGCAATGTAGCAATAACTTTATCTTTACCGTCCGCGCGCATTAGCTCACAGTGATCTGCCTTAAATCTAGCCCAGACTGCTTGATCGGTTTTTCCTTCTACTAGGACATATGTGTGTGTGGGATTGGCGTTACGCTTCATTTTAAGCTTGGCAAGTAATCTATTTGGCTTGCTTGCGTGTTCGTTTATTCCCATTGTTCACGCAAGCTCCCATTCTCCCAAGCCAACCATCCAATCATGTTTGTTTCCAATGATGTCGGGGGAATGGGTTGCGATCAGCACGTCAAACGCCCGTAACTCGGAAGCCCGCTGGATATCATCCAAAAAGCGTTCTTGCCAATTGACGTGCAGCGAGTTTTCCGGTTCATCGATGAGAATAAGAGACTCCGGCTCGACTAAGAACAATAGCTCATACAATAGAATGATTTCGTGCTGTTCACCTGATGACAATCTCTCAAGCGCTATGGGACTGCCATCACTAGATTGAAAGATAAATCCCTTTCGCTGATTTATCGTTAGTTTTTTCTGCAGAAACCGCTCATTAACAATTTGTGTCAGAATGCGCAGTTGATTAGCGATGGGAACAAGGACATCTTGTTTGGCTTTGCGATCTTGCAAAAGGATCGGAAGCATCTTCCATCTGTCTTCGTCCGCCGCGGATGTCGTATCTTTAGTATCTTTCTCTCTCTCCAATAGTCCTAATTTCGTAAATTCAAGTCGCTGCTTTTCGAGTCGTTCCCATTCTTCGCGTATTGATTCGGCATCGTGCTCCGGCTGATTGCTCAAGTCGAGAAATCGCTCGATAATGGTGTCCTCGCGTTCAAGTGATACATCCAAGTACTGTTCTCTAGCTTCCTTAATCCGCGTAACAAGATCGGTAGCAAGTTTCTCTACGGCAGAATTAGGCACGACAGGGATATGTCTTTGTCCACCTCCAAACCACTGCCGAAATGGCTCGGGAGTATGTTGCCCACGCAACCTTTGCGCCTGTGTGAATCGACAATTGATAGAAAAAGATAGATTCTCAAACCACGTGGGCACGGCGTTTCCGTAAGCAACACTTCGCGCATTCACGTAAAAATCAAGTATGTCTTCCGGGGTAAGTACCGCGCCGGTTTCAGTATTGAACCAGAGATCGGTCACTAGGCTTTGCATGCCCGGGACCGAAATTGCGAATTCGCTTATTCTACTCCGATACTGACTAAAGGTCGGTAGACTAAAAGGTGAAAGCTGAGGATCACTGTGAATGACGCTCAATGTTACATTTTCTGTATCCGGTGAATGTACTTTCCTTTGAACAGAAATATGCTCACCGTTCTCATACTCAACATTAAACTCTCTAAAGGGCACATCATAAAATACGCGGACCTTGGCATTGAAGAGACCGTGAATCATTTCGAGCAAAGTTGTCTTCCCCACTCCATTCGGTCCATGAATGATCGTAATGTGCGACTCCTGATTCAGCGGAATCTCGTGGTCGAGATATCCGAATAATCCCTTCACCGAGATCTTCGTTATCCTCATCGTCAGCCCTCCGAAACTACCTGCAACTCCATTATACCGAACTACCCCTCCATCCCGTGATGCACAATCGGCAACCGGGGATCCTTAAACGTCCAGGTCCCCTGCACCCAGCTATAAGCCGGATCATCGCTGTTCGCCAGCGACTGCGCAGTGCCCGCCAGAAAATTCAAATAATAGGTCGTGTAGCCGTGCGCGCTGACCACCGGATGATAGCCTTCCGGGACCAGCACGCTATCGTGATTACCCGCCATCATCACGCCATCGATGCTGCGGTCGTCATTGTAGACGCGCTGATAAGCGTAGCCGCCGGGATGATCGATCTTGTAAAAGTAGATCTCTTCCAGGTCGGCTTCCAGCAGATTGCCCTGCGCGTCTTCCACATGCACATCGTGCTTATGCGGCGGATAGCTCGACCAGTTGCCCGCGGGCGTATAGACCTCGACCGCCACGATGCGATGACAATTGAAACCGGGCGGCAAGATGCCGTTGATCTGTCGCGACGCGTTGCCGCCGCCGCGCAACTCGATGGCGCTCATTTCCGGCGTCACTAACTGCGTGGGAAAATCCTGATCGGTCGGCACCCAGCACGAGGCGAATTCCAGCGTATCGCTGCGCGCGCTGATCTCGAATTCCTTGTCCCGCGACAAATAGATAGCGTAGGGCATGCCGCTGAAGACATCGGGACGCCGTCCCACGTTCTTAAAATCGCCATCGCTGGTGCTTATATCACAGACGCCGCCCAATATCACCGTGGCGTTTTCATGCGCGCGCGTCTCGACGCTGAAGCTCTCGCCCCGGCGCAGGCGCATCGCCGCCATGTTGAGATAGTCCCAGCCCGCTTGCCCGGCGCTGACCTCGGCGAAAATCCCGGAGTCGCCCGTGTCCTTGGACTTGACCAGCATGGTTTCTGAGGTGTAATTCATTTTGCTTGCTCTCCTTTTTTAACAAACCCCCTTGCTCGTACCAAGGATAAGGCTTGTTATTTTATGTGAGCGCGGCATACCTTATCGCTGCCGCCGTGCGGCTGACTGAGAAACCGAGCGCCATTCTTGCGGATTCACCGGCGAATGCGCTCGACGTAAGCCCGTATGTCTTCAACATGATCGGCATAGTGCCCGAACGTATTGCCCACCAGAAAATACAAGATCGGCATATCACGGATATTGCAGACCTCCGGATCATTGATTTGCTCGTCATCGAGCCGTCGCAGCAACCCTTCCAGCGGCGCGAAGCTCGAGTTGAAGGCATCGAGCACCGCGTCCAGCGGCAGGTCTTGATTATCGTCATAGATACGCGCGTTTAGCTCTTCGGTGGTCTCGGTCCGGGTAAAATGCTCTCCGCTGAGCGCGCGCGATACCCAGTTCACCATGGCGCCTTCCCACCAGGTGATATGGGCGATCACATCCTTGACCGACCAGTTCGTTTGTGGACCCGGGCGCTGCATCATCTGCGTCTCGTTCAAGCCCTGCCAAAGCGCCGCCAGTTCCGCGCGCTCTCGCCTTGCCCGTTCCAGCAGATCATCCGCCGTCATAAAAGTGATGAATTCTTTGCGTCCGTTTTCGCTCATATCGTTTCGCTGTCCATTGTGAAGCCGTAGTCAAAGTCGCGGCCGGAATGGTGAAAACTGGTCATTTGCGGATTCGGTTCAATCTTATAAGCCATTTCTGTAGTTCCAATATAACAATCCCTAGAAAATTCATTTGTGGCGATGGTTCCGGTTCTAATTGCAATCCCGGCAATAGCGCTCCCCTTCCCTGATGCCTCGGGATACATCCCCCGTGAGGCGGGGGACCGAGGGGGCACTGGGCCGGGGGATGGGGTAGAATCCCGCAGATCACGCTTTTGCGCCACAAAAATGGAATCATATCGGTGGCCTCGGTGCTTCATCCGAATGTATTGAGCTCGCATCCTGTCACCCGAATCAATCCAGTCCGCCGAAGGGCGCGACAAAGGCTTCGACCTCGGGCATGCTGGGCATGAAGTTGGCGCAGCCGTGCTCGGTGACAACGATGGCGCCACAGGCATTGCCCAGCCGCGCCGATTTGTACCAGCTCCAGCCCTTGACCAAACCGTAAATGAATCCGCCGCCAAAGGCATCGCCCGCGCCCAGGATATTTGTCACTTCTACTGGAAAGCCAGGCGCATCGATGATCTCGCCATCGCGCAGATGAATGCGCGCGCCTTCCGGTCCGATCTTTTCCAGCACCGCTTCCGGTCCCAGGCGGAGCATGAACTTGATGGCGGAGCGGGTATCTCCCTCGACTTTGGTATCGGAGACCTGCGAGTGTGTCAGTTCCATCTGCGATTCGTCGCGGAGCATGGCGGCATTGATCTCGTCTTCGGTCCCGATGACAACATCGACAGACCGCAATACGCTGCGCGCCACCACCCCAAAGGCGCGCACATCATGCCATTGATCAGGACGAAAATCGACATCAAAGACTACCTTTGCGCCGGCAGCCGCGCCGTTTCCGCCGCGAACATGGTCGCGCTGCGGCTCGGTTCCAGGCTCAGGTTGGTGCCGGCAAATTGAAAGACCCGGCAATCGCGGATGGGCGCCGCCAGCACATCGTCGATTGTCAGATTGATATCGGCGCAGTTATCGCGATAGAAGACCAGTGGGAATTTGTCCGGCGGTTCGATACCCAGCACCACCGCGGACGTGCGATGTTCCGGTTTGCGCGGGATGAAGCGCGTTTCCACGCCCTCGTTCTTAACGAAGTGCAAGATGAAATCGCCGACCGGATCGTCGCCGATGGCGGTCAGCAAGGCGGTCTTGAGCCCCAGCCGTTTACCGCCGACGCTGATATTGGTCGGCGAGCCGCCGACGTAAGCCGCAAAACTATCGATCTCAACAAAAGGCCTGCCGATGTCATTGGAATAGAGGTCGATAGAACTGCGTCCCATGTGCAGGGAATCGTAAGTCTTGCTCATGCGCCCTCCCTGGCGAACTCGCTCAGTTTCACCGGTCGATTCTCTTGCAGCGAGCGCAGGCCTGCCATCGCCATCAGCACCGGCGCGCGTCCGTCGGCGCCGCTGACCGGCACATCCGAATCGTTTTCGATGGCATCAACAAAGGCGATCATCTCCGCAACATAACTTTCAAAATAGCGCTCCACAAAAAAGTGCATAATCAGATCGCGCCGTACGCTGTTGGCGTCGCTAATTGTCACCTGATTGGGATGGACATTGCCCGTGCGCGCTTCGCCTCCGCTGCCAAAAACTTCCACCCGCTGATCATAACCGAATACCGCTTGCCGGCTGTTTTCAATTGTGCCGATCGCGCCATTCTCGAAGCGCAGCATCACCTTGGCCGTATCGACATCGCCCGCTTCACCGATCGCAGGGTCAACCATGACATCGGCCATGGCGTACAATTCCTCGACGTCGCCCAGCAGATAACGACACAAATCGAAGTCGTGGATCATCATGTCCATCATCAAACCGCCGGACACCTTGATATAGTCAATCGGCGGTGGCGAAGGATCACGGCTGATAATCGACAGCGTATGCGGCTGTCCGATTTCGCCGCTTTCGATCGCTTGCTTGACGCGTTCATGACCGGAGTCGAAGCGTCGGTTGAAACCGACCTGCAGCTTGACACCGCAGGCGTCAACTGCGCGCAGCGCTTTGTCGATTTTGGCCAGATCGTGGTCGATGGGTTTTTCGCAGAAAACGTGCTTTCCAGCCTGCGCGGCTTCGATTATGTATTGCACATGAGTATCGGTCGACGAACATATCACGATGGCATCAATATCACTGCTGCCGATCAACTCGCTGGCATCGGTTGTGTAATCGGGAATACGAGACGCTTCCGCCGCCGATTTGGCGGACTCGCTGAAGATATCGGCAATTGCCAGCAGCTTGGCATTTGCTACACGCGTTGTCATGATATTGGCATGGAGGCGCCCAACGCGCCCGGCGCCAATGATGCCTACGTTCATTGTCATACATGACTCCAGACAAAAGGTAACAGAAATCAATGCTTGTTCCGGACTATGATAGTTCATTCCAGGCGAATTTTACACAGCCTGGCGACGGGCTCGTCGCTTGACCAACCTGGGATAACATCGGCGCTCCAGACGGATCAACTGCCCTGACGGTCATTTCGCCACGTTTGCCGTTGACCAAACCTCCAGCTTGTTGAAGAAGCCCCAATTCAGCAGACGATTCAGTTTTAGCTTGCAACAATCTATCCCGCACTGCGTATTTGCTAAAGATCATTTGCAATCCAATTGCTCTATTACTTGGGTGATCGCGATGACTTTCTTCAGTTCCAAGCGCGAGCGTCGGCTTTGGTCAGCGCTTGTCATCGTCCTGATAGCGATATACGCCACCTTGGCGCATGTCCCGGCGATAGCCGCGATACTTCGTGAGCGTAACGAACTCACAGGTACGATGTTCGTCGGTCTCCTTGTGGGACTGGTGGTGAACACAGTGCTATTTATTAGAAAGCGACCGGGTCGCGCCGAGATTGCAGTATGGGTGGGCATCCTGATGGTTTATCTGACGGCCTGGCTCAGAATTGGGATCGCTAGTCCCGAGGAGCGTACGCACCTGTTTGAGTATAGCTTGGTGGCTGCGCTGGTTCACGAAGCGCTGCTGGAGCGGCGAGAAAATGGTCGTCGCGTTCCCGCGCCTGCCCTCCTCGCCTTGGTCATTTCTATAGCCCTTGGCTGGATCGATGAGGGCATACAGTCGCTCTTGCCCAACCGCGTCTATGACAACATCGATGTGCTTTTCAACGCTCTGGCTGCCACAATAATAATTGGCGCGAGATGGAGTTTGGCGTTTGTGCGGCGCAAAGTGCAAGCAAGGTGGGGCAGCGCCTAGGTTTTGGTCGTTGCGGCAACTAACAATTGAACATCCCGTCGGATTGATGTCCCCAGGAAACAGCAAGCCGAGACACGGAATAACGGCATCACGACGGTCAATCTCTATTGCAAAAGAAGGGTTCTTTGAATCTAATTGGTTAGCGCAAGGGTGTCGACGGAGTTCCTTCGTGTGGATGACCCAAAAGCAAAACAGACGGCGGGACAAGATATGCATTGTCCATTGAGCAGTTTCAGCAGCGAATTCGACCCGCTCGATCTGAGCGACCCCTTTCCCTTGCTGGCGCATGCGCGGCGCGAGCAGCCCGTTTTCTACAGTCCCGCCATCGATTACTGGGTCGTTACACGCTACGACGATGTCAAAGCGATCTTCCGCGATCACGACTGCTACATCGCCGCCAACACGATCACGCCCATCGTCCCGTTTTCCGAAACCGTGACGCGAATGCTAGCAGAGGATAACTACAGCCCGGAACCCGTTCTCTCCAACAATGTGCCGCCCAGCCATACTCGTATCCGTGCCTTGGTTAATCGGCTATTCACCCCGCGCCGCATGAAGAGCTTCGCGCCCGCCATCCGGGCAATAGCCGAACGGGCGATTGACCACATCAGCGAGCGCAAGCCGGTCGATATCGTTGCCGACCTCACCTTTGAATATCCCGCTTATGTCCTGTTCCACGTTTTGGGCGTGCCCGATGCTGATGTGCCGCAAGTGAAGGCTTGGGCGGGCAACCGCATCAAACTTTATTACGGCAGGCCCTCTGCCGATGAACAGACCGAGATGACGCAGCGCCTGATACCGTTCTGGCATTATGTCGTCGACCTGGTTCGGGGCAAGGTGGAGCGCCCGACCGACGATCTGACCAGCGATCTGATCCGTATGCGCGACGGCGACGACCAGGTCCTGACAATCAACGAAATCGCCAGTTGCATGATCACATTGCTGGTCGCCGGTCACGAGACCACCACGGCGCAAATCAACAACGCGCTCCTTCATTGTTTATCGCAGCGCGAACTGTGGCAAACGCTTTGTGACCAACCGCAGACGATCTCGCCCTTCCTCGAAGAGATGATGCGCTACGATCCATCGGTTTGCACTTGGCGGCGCCTGACAGCGAGAGACAGTGTCATCAATGGTGTCGAGATTCCCGCGGACGCCAATCTGCTCTTGATGCTCAATTCCGCCAATCGCGATGAGAAAACCTTTCCCGAGCCGGACGCGGTCATCCCCGCGCGCGACAATCTGAAAGATCACCTTGCCTTCGGTTATGGCATCCACTATTGCGTCGGCGCTCCGCTGGCGAGGCTGGAAATGGCCATCCTGCTCGAGACGCTGACGCGCAAGCTGCCCAAATTGCGCCTTCTGCCCGACCAGAAGATCGCATACACCCGCAATATTTCCTTTCGCGGTCCAGTTTCCTTGCACGTGACCTGGTGATTTTCAATCTCAGAATCTTTCATAGTCTCATTGGTAGCAGGAATACGACTGTACCTTTATCACATAGATGCTTTTCTCTGTGTCTCTGTGCCTCTGTGGTCGATTTATCTTTTCAATAATTCACATATCGGTGCACAAAGATTTCGATGCGATTGCCCTGCGCCTGCCCCCTGTCGCAATTCCACAGCCGCGTTTCAGGCGGTATAATCAGCCGCATTTAAAGTCGAGGAAGAGCGATGACGGCGAAGGACACCCCGCTTTTTGCCGAGTTTGAAAAGGTGTCGCGTGATGCTTGGGTCGCGGCAATAGAAAAGTCGTTGCGTGGGCGGTCCCTGGATTCGCTGGTCAAGCGGACCTACGAAGGCATCGATCAGTCCCCAATTGCGACCGTCGACGACCTTGATGGCATTCCCGATTGCGGCAATCTTCCGGGTCAATTCCCCTACCTGCGCGGGACGCGAGCTGCCGGTTATCTTGCGAGACCCTGGCTCATCGCTCAGGAACTTGATCTGCCCGACCCGCAGGCTTTCAATCGCGCGTTGCAAGATGCCTTGGCCAACGGCCAGACAGCCATCGTCCTCGGCGCGAATCCGCGCATCGAGACTGTTGCCGATCTTGAAACGGCGCTAGCCGGAATCGACCTGGGTCAAGCGCCGCTTTTCCTCGCTGACGATGCCCGCGCCCTGAACACCTACCAGTTGCTCTGCGCCACTGTCGAGGCGGGTACACTCGCGCAACTCAGCGGATGTATCGGCTATGATCCGCTGCACAATCTGGCGCAAGAGGGCTTCGTGCCAAGTGACACATTTGAGCGGATGGTCGGGCACCTGCGCGAAGTAAACGAGCGATCACCGCAGCTCGGTTGCATCGCTGTGCGCACCGACGCCTATCATGACGCCGGCGCCAATGCCGTACAGGAGTTGGCGATCGCAGTGTCGACCGGGACTGTTTATCTGAGGGAGATGACGACCCGTGGCCTGGGCGTCAATCAGGTCGCCGGGAGAATACACTTTTTCTTGAGCATCGGTGAAAATTTCTTCATGGAAGTCGCGAAACTGCGTGCGATGAGGATGATGTGGTCGCAAGTAGTTCGCGCCTTTGGCGGCGACGTCGAGATGCAAAAGATTCACCTTCATGCCCGATGCGCAAGCCGAAACAAGACCCTGCTAGATCCCCACAGCAACATTTTGCGCGCGACCAGCGAAGCGCTGGCGGCCGCCATCGCTGGCGTCAACAGCATAACTGTACCGCCCTTCGACTCTCCAAGCGGGGATTCGGACCTGTTTTCACGGCGTATCGCGCGAAACCTGCAGTTGATCCTGCAAGACGAATTGCGCTTGACCAAACTAATTGATCCGGCTGGCGGCTCCTGGCACATCGAAAAGCTGACCGACCAATTGGCTCAAGCCGCCTGGAAGATGTTCCAGGACCTTGAAGCGACGGGCGGGCTGCTCGCGGCCTTAAAAGAGGGGCAGATTCAAGCGGGTATCGAGGCGGTTGCCCAGCAGCGAAGGCGCGACCTGGCACAGCGAAAAACGGTCCTCGTAGGCAGTAATATCTATCCCAATCTCGACGATCGCCCTGCCATCGGGAAGACGCCGCCAGAACCTCAGGATAGTCCGAATGAAGACGGCTACTTGACCGTCAAAGCGCTGTCACCTCTGCGCCTCGCCGACGACTATGTGGAGCTACGGCGACGTGCTGAAGAGCATCGTCGAGTCCATGGCGCTGCGCCAACCGTGCTTGTTTTGGGAATCGGTCCCGAGAGCGTCGCCAGAGCCAAGATGAACTTCGTATTCAGCGTCTATGAGCTGGGTGGTTTCGAATGTATCGGCGGCGCTGGAAACCATAGCGTCAAAAGCGCGCTTGAAGCGGCATTGTCAAGCCGGGCGCGAGCATGTGTTGTCTGCGGAAGCGTTGACGAGACCGAGGACTTGAGATTACTTATCAAAGAACTTAAGGCTCGGAAACCGGAAATGGTCATTGTGGTTGCAACTGATCGCGACAGTCAGGACACCCTGAGAGAACTGGGCGCCGATGGTTTCGTCAACCAAGGCGCCGACTGTATCGCGTCGAATCAGTTTCTGCAAATGCGCCTGGGAGTCGGCAAATGACCAAGGCTCCCGATTTCAGCAAGATCCCGCTCGAGCGTCAATTCGCCGAGCCCGACAAAGACGCTTGGGCCGCTCAGGTGATGTCGCAAACCGGCGACGACCCAGAAGCGCTGACTTGGCAAACCCTGGAAGAGATCGACATCGGGGCGCTTTACACGGCTTCCGACCTGGAGCGCGTCGACCACTTGGGATTTGTCGCCGGCATTCCACCCTTTTTGCGCGGACCCTATCCGGCGATGTACGCCGTCCGTCCCTGGACCATTCGTCAATACGCCGGTTTTTCCACGGCGGAAGCGAGCAATGCCTTCTACCGACGCAACCTGGCCGCCGGACAAAAAGGCTTGTCTGTCGCCTTTGATCTCGCCACACACCGTGGCTACGATTCCGATCACCCCCGCGTCGAAGGCGATGTCGGCAAAGCCGGCGTTGCAATCGACAGCGTGCTTGATACCAATATCCTCTTTGATGGCATTCCGCTGGACCAGATGTCGGTGTCGATGACGATGAACGGCGCGGTCTTGCCGATCCTGGCCTTTTACATTGTTACTGCCGAGGAACAAGGTGTAACGCCCGAGCAGCTGACCGGCACCATTCAAAACGATATCCTCAAGGAATACATGGTGCGCAATACCTATATTTACCCGCCGGCGCCTTCAATGAAGATCATCTCTGACATCTTCGAATTCACTGCGGCATCCATGCCGAAATTCAACAGCATCAGCATCAGCGGCTATCACATCCAGGAAGCCGGAGCCACCGCCGATATCGAACTGGCCTACACGCTGGCGGATGGTTTGGAATACCTGCGCGCCGGCGTACAAGCCGGCTTAAAAATCGATACATTTGCCCCGCGACTGTCGTTCTTTTGGGGTATCGGCATGAATTATTTCATGGAGATCGCCAAGCTGCGCGCGGCGCGCTTGTTATGGGCGAAACTGGTCAGTCAATTCGATCCGCAGAACCCCAGGTCTATGGCTTTGCGGGCGCATTGCCAGACCTCGGGATGGAGCCTGCAAGCGCAAGATCCCTTCAACAACGTCGTTCGCACTTGCATTGAAGCGATGGCAGCGGTCCTCGGTCACACGCAATCGCTGCATACCAACGCTCTGGACGAAGCGATGGCGCTGCCGACTGATTTCAGCGCGCGGATCGCCCGCAACACCCAATTGTTCTTGCAACACGAAACGGGCATAACCGATGCTGTCGATCCCTGGGGCGGCTCCTACCTGGTCGAGAACTTGACTCACGAATTAGCAAAACGCGCCTGGTCACATATCCAGGAGATTGAAGCGCTGGGCGGCATGGCGAAGGCTTTGGAGACCGGCTTGCCCAAGATGCGCATCGAAGAAGCGGCTGCGCGGCGTCAAGCGCAAATCGACAGCGGCATTGAAAGCGTCATTGGCGTCAACAAATATCGGACAACCCACGAAGAACCCATCGAGATCCTCGAGGTCGATAATAGTGCCGTGCGCAACGCGCAAATCAAGCGCTTGCGGCAACTCCGCCGTGATCGCGACGAGGCCAGGGTTCGCGCGGCACTCAACGGATTGACCGCTTGCGCGGAGTCTGGCGAAGGCAACTTGCTAGCTTTGGCGGTAGAGGCGGCGCGGGCGCGAGCGACCAACGGCGAAATCTCACTGGCGCTGGAAAAAGTCTGGGGCAGGCACAAGGCAGTCATCCGCTCTGTCGCCGGCGTTTATAGCAGCGAGTTTGGCGACGCGGGGGAATTTGCCGCGGTACGGCGCTTGACAGACGCCTTCGCGCATAGGGAAGGGCGGCGTCCACGCATCATGGTCGCCAAAATGGGGCAGGACGGTCACGACCGTGGCGCAAAAGTCATCGCGACCGCTTTCGCCGATATGGGTTTTGACGTCGATATCGCGCCGCTCTTCCAAACACCGGCCGAGGTGGCCAAGCAAGCGGTGGAGAACGATGTACATGTCGTCGGCATCAGTTCGCTGGCGGCCGGTCACAAGACCTTGCTACCGCAACTGGTCGCTGAATTGGGCAAGTTGGGACGCGACGACATGATGGTGGTGATCGGCGGGGTGATTCCCGCGCGGGATCACCAATTCTTGCGCGACCAGGGCGCGTCCGCGATTTTTGGTCCCGGCACGGTCATCCCGGTCGCCGCGCAGAAAGTGCTGCAGGAATTGAGCCGACGCCTTGATGTGGCGCTTCGGCTATGAAGACCGCCCTTCCCCGTTACAATCGAGGAAGGACAATTGCTCAAAACGGGATTCTAGCGCAGTTCCATTGCTTCCCCTGCGCGCTTTAAGGCCGAGCCGCCTTCATCCATAGACATCAGAACGGTGGTTTCTCCACCGGACAGATATCCCAAAGCGTTCATCGCCAGCACGTAGGCCGCCATGGTTTTGTTATCGGGCATTTCGACCACCGCGATAATATCGTACTCGCCAAAAGCGTACCAAGAGTGATGCACCACCCCGCCAAATTTTCCCGCCATCTTGTCATCCAGGTGATCCAGAGGCGAAATGTGGTCGCCCATCTGCCGTTCCCAAGCCTTTGAAGTAAAGGCGAATTGCCATAAGAAAAGCGCCATTGCTTTGTCCTTTCGTAAACCGTTCTGAATGTCCGCGAGCAGCCAACGCAAAAGCTAGGCCGCAGGTGACATTTTCAGTCTATACTTTATGATTAACGAAAGCAATCAACTGTCGACGATCGCGATGAAGCAAGCGCCGCAAAGACCGATAGATTTACCAGCCCTCGTCGCCGGTGTACTGGAGGGAGACCGCGCTGCGCTGGCGCGCGCCATCACCTTGGTCGAAAGCACTGCGCCGCAGCACGCCAAAGCAGCGCAAACGCTTTTGGCGGAATTGCTGCCCCACTCCGGCAATTCGGTTCGCATTGGCATCACCGGTGTCCCCGGCGCGGGAAAAAGCACCTTCATCGATACCTTTGGCTGCTTTCTCACCGAGCGCGGCCACAAAGTCGCCGTACTGGCAATTGATCCCAGCAGCAGCTTGACACGTGGCAGCATCCTGGGCGACAAGACACGAATGGAGCGCCTCTCCCGCGACGAGAAAGCCTTTATCCGCCCCTCCCCGACCCAGGGAGTTCTGGGTGGTGTGGCTGCCAAAACGCGAGAATCCATTCTGCTTTGCGAGGCTGCCGGATTTGACGTGATCGTGGTGGAGACCGTGGGTACCGGGCAAAGCGAAATCACCCTGCGCTCGCTGGTAGATTTCTTCTTGCTGCTCTTGATCACCGGCGCGGGTGACGAATTACAGGGCATCAAGAAAGGGGTCATTGAAATCGCCGATGCCCTGGTCATCAACAAAGCCGATGGCGATAACAAGATCGCCGCAGCGGCGGCTTGCGCCCAATTCAACCGTGCCCTGCATTTTTTGGCGCCGGCCACCGCGGGCTGGACCACGCTCGCCCGTACCGCATCAGGCATGACCGGCGTTGGCGTTGCAGAGATATGGGGCATCATCAGGCAGTTTTTGGCAACAACTGAAGCGAGCGGCGTTTTCAACACGCGGCGGCAAGAACAATTGCGCGAATGGCTGAGATTTGCGATTGAGTCGCGCCTGCGGGACTATTTTTACGCGCAGCCTTCAGTACAAGATGCGCTACCGGAGATTGAAGCAGCGGTGATGCGCGGCGATCTGCCGGCGATTGCCGCGGCAGAGAAGCTGCTGTCGCTGGTATTGCCCGGCAAGTAGCGCCTGCACATGCCGAAACTACAGACTGCCAGTAGCATACTGCGCGAAAATCGGTCAAGACAAGGAGGATGGATTAGTGATTGTCACAACAACTCCAAGCGTGCAAGGCCAAGCGGTTACGGAATATCTCGGCATTGTCAGCGGTGAAGCGATCATGGGCGCCAACATGTTCAAGGACATTTTCGCCGGCATCCGCGATATCGTGGGCGGACGTTCGGGCGCCAATGAAGAGGAATTGCGGCGAGCGAAAGACATCGCCTTGAGCGAGATGACCGATAATGCCAGGATGCTGGGAGCAATCGCGATTCTGAGCGTCGATCTTGATTACGAGACCGTCGGCTCGAACGGTAGCATGCTAATGGTTACCGCAAGCGGAACGGCGGTAAAACTTGAATAGGCAAGCCGGGCGAATAGAGCGCCTGCCCTATGCTGCCAAGCATCACACCGCCTGCTAGCCGGACGTCCCTTCGGCGTCAACCTCGCCTCTCTTGCGGATTTCCCACTACAACTTGACTTGATGTTTGCAACAAAGAATTTCAAGCGTGCGCTGAATTTCTCTCTTCTTTTGCATATCAGACCAGGCCAAGGTCTCCGCGCAGATCTCCGCCAATTCATTGAGCAAGGGGCGCGTCAAATCGCCCAGCATGGCAATGACCGTGCGCCGCAACACCAGATCCTCCAGCCGCGTGACTTTCTCCTGCCGCAGAATAAACTCAATTTCACGTCGGCTGTAGCTGGGATGATTTTCCAGCACGTGGTCGTTCGTCGTGGAGATGGACATGGCGATTTCATCAGCACGGGTGCCGTAGCGCTCGAACAAATCACGCAGGCGGTCCAAGGGCAGTTCGCTGCGCTGCCCCAAGTCATGCAGCCAGATCTCCCTCGCCTTGTCGCTGCGGGGATAGGCGCGTCCGCCGCCGATAGCAATGTTTGTGGTGTTCGTTCGCCTCGGCAAATCCAGATTACTCAAGACTCGGTCGGTCGTCTCTTCGGCAAACGCCCGGAAAGTGGTCCATTTGCCGCCGACAAGCGAATAGATCGGGTAGCGTAATGTGTCATCCGCTGGGATCGTTTCGATGCTGTGGTCGCGGCTGATCTGGCCCGTGGCGCCGCCTTCGCTATAGGGCAGCGGTCGCACAGCGGAAAAGCTGAAGACGATATGCGAACGGTCCACCTGGATCGCCGGGAAAACCTTGTCCACCATGCCCAGGATATAGTTAATCTCCTCGTCGCTGATGACCGCGTCATCGGGATTATCGATACGAATATCGGTAGTGCCGATCATCACACGCCCCAGGTAGGGCAAGATCAGCACGATGCGCCCGTCGTCGTTCTCGAAGAAGATTTCGCTATCACCCGTGGCTGCCAGCAGACCGGCATGATCCAGCACCAGGTGCGACCCTTTGGCGCCGCTGATCAAACGCCGTTTGTCCCGTCCCAGGCGCCGATTGACAAAATCGATCCAGGGTCCCGCGGCATTAATTACGACTTTGGGCTTGACGATAAAGGACTCGCCCGATAGTTCGTCACGCAAGGTCACCGAATGCAAGTCGCCGGAGACCGCGCTCAGGTAGTTGATGGCGTTACAATGCGGGTTGCTGGCTTCGGCATCCAACAGCATTTCCAGGCAAATGCGCTCGGGATAGGGCATCCAGGCATCGTAATAGCTGGCTGCGCAGACTATGTCGGGATTCAACTGTGGATACAGACGCAGAGCCGCCTCACGCAGTCGAAATTCGTGCTTCGGCAACATGGCTTGTCCACGCACGAACCAATCGTAAAGCGTCAACCCGGCTTTGATAACCAGCGCGCCGCGTTCGCCCGGACGATCAAGCACGTTAAAGAACTTCAGCGGCGCGTTCAACAAGCCGGAGAACCAGCGAAAGATCGGGATCGTCGTGCGCAAGGGTTTGGCATAGTGCGGCGCGTTCTGCAGCATGCGATCCCGCTCGTGCAGCGCCTCGTTGACCAGCCGAAATTCGCCGTTTTCCAAATAGCGGATGCCGCCGTGCAACATGTGCGAAGAGCCGGCGCTGGTGCCGCTGCCGAAGTCGCCTCGGTCCACCAGCAGCACATCGACGCCCTGCAATGCCAAATCGCGGAAGGCGCCGATGCCGTTGACACCGCCTCCGATGATTAGCACAGAGATCTCGGGCTTGTCTCTAATGGCTTGCAGGGCCGTCCTTCGATTCATTATCATCCTTGTAGTAGTCTCTAGAGCTTCAAAGAGGGCGATTTGCGTTTTCGCCCCAGAGTTACGATACTACCTGCTCACGTTTCGTCGGCAAATCGACAAGATTGATCTACATCTCAGATCATAAGGAAAAAATTATGAGAATCAAATGCTATGTACTCCTTTTGGCTGTATTGGCATTTTCGCTGACCACATTGGCACATGATGACTCCTTGGAAGTGACCAGCGAAGACCTTAACGTGACAAGTAATGGGCAGGAATACCAGTCTTATCTTGCTTATCCTGCAAGTGAAGGGGTATATCCCGGAATAGTGCTGATTCATTCGTTTAACGGTTTGCAGCAAGGCTACCGCGACATGACGGATGCTTTTGCTGCTAAAGGCTTTGTGGTCTTGGCAATCGGCTGGCAAACCTTTGAACGCGGTCCATTGGATTCGCTTGTCGAGCAGCTCATGAACGATAGCATCGCGTATTTGAAAGGTCGTGACGATGTGGATTCGACGCGGATAGGCTTGACAGGCTTCTGCGCTGGCGGGCGTTATACGATGCTGTTCATGCCTCAGATAGAAGCTTTTGCCGCCGGGGTGGCTTGGTATGGTTTTCCCAACACCGGCAGTCCGGCTGCACCTGCCGATTTGATTGAAAAATTGGATGCGCCTATGCTCATAATTCACGGCACTCAAGACCGGCCCAGCCCAATTGCGGGTATTTATGCGTATGCAACAGCGCTTGGCGATACGGGCAAAGATTTCGAACTCAAAGTATACGCCAACGAGCCGCATGGATTCATGCTGGAAGAGGGCGAATTGCGTCGCGATGATGTCGCCACCGACGCCTTCAATGAGATGGTCGCTTATTTCAGGCGAAAATTGGGATAGTCAAGTTTTCCACAGAGGCATGGAGCGCACAAAGGCAAGAGAGGCTTGTAGTTATTTCAGTAGAGGCGGTTCGCGACTCGCCCGGATCAAACTGCTGCCGGTCATCTCTGGCGGCTTTTCGATTTCCATTAGCTCGAGTATTGTCGGCGCGACATCCGCCAGCCGTCCCCAAGTATGCAGATCGCAGGTATTGCGCTGGTCGATCACAAACAACGAGACCGGCCCAACCGTATGGTAGGTGTGCGCTTCGCCCGTGACATCGTCGATCATGCGCTCGCAATTGCCGTGATCGGCCGTAACAATTGCGACCCCGCCCATCTTCTTTACGGCGTCAATCAATCGTCCGGCGCAGGCGTCGACTGTTTCCACCGCTTTGATCGCGGCGGCCAATGAACCGGTATGACCAACCATGTCGGGATTGGCGAAGTTGACAAGCACAAAATCATCATCGGCATCTTGCAAGCGTTTCAGCGTTTCCGATGTCAATTCGTCCGCGCTCATCTCCGGCTGCAAGTCGTAGGTAGCAACCTTTGGAGACGGCACAATCTTGCGCGTTTCGCCGGGAAAAGGCGCTTCGTTGCGTCCGTTGAAGAAAAACGTCACGTGCGGATATTTTTCGGTTTCGGCGGTGTGATACTGCGTCTTACCGGCCCTGCTAATCGTCTCTGCCAGGGAGTTATTCAGCAACTCAGCTGGAAACAAGGTCTGGTCGGTCAAGCCTTCCATGTACTCTGTCATGGTGACCAAGCGCAAATCGGCAATCGATCGGAAGTGATCCGCGCCATCAAAGTCGCGTTTGACGAAGGCTTGGGCAAGCTGCCGCATACGATCGGCGCGGAAGTTGAAGCAAAGGAGAACGTCTCCCGGGTCAATTGTCAGGCTATCGTCATCGCCGATCACTGTCGGTTTGATGAATTCGTCAGTCACACCGGCATCGTACGATTGCTGTATCGCGGTCAGGGCATCGGGCGCGTTTTGTTCAGCAATGCGAAACGCCATGGCCTGATAAGCCAAGCGCGTACGCTCCCAGCGTTTGTCGCGGTCCATCGCGTAATAGCGCCCGCTGACCGTCGCCACGCGCCCCTTGCCGTCGGCGGCGATCTTGCTTATCAGCTCGCGGCAAAATGCAATGCCGTTCCGGGTTGGCGTGTCGCGCCCGTCAGTGAACAAGTGCAGAATTGGATCGATGGCGTTTGCTCTTATCATGTCCAAAAGAGCGTAGAGATGATCGCTGTGGCTGTGCACGCCACCACTGCCAAGCAATCCGATCAAGTGCAGCTTCTTGCCTTGATTCAAAACGATCTGCGTGGCGTCAAGGACTGCCGGGATCTGCGCCAGCGACCCATCGGAGATTGCGTTGGCGATGTGCGAGATATCCTGGTAGACGACGCGCCCAGCGCCCAGATTGAGATGGCCTACTTCGGAATTGCCCATCTGCCCGGGCACCAGGCCGACATGCTCCCCCGACGTATGTACAATCGCGCGTTCACAGACCTTGCGCCAGCGATCGAAGTTAGGCGTTCGCGCCTGTGCGACCGCGTTGCCATTCTCAGTTTCGCGTATCCCCCAGCCGTCCAATACGATCAGCATCACTGGTTTTCGAGCCATCAACTGCATCCCCTGCATCACGTGCTAGCAATCGGGACACTTATAACACAGATTTGTTGTGCGCAGAATAAGCGCTTTGCGATTGGGTCAGTCGCGTCTGGCGGATGCCAGCATGGTTAGCGCGCGCGGCGGTATGGGCGCCGATGTGTCGATCAAACGTTCGGGGTCATAGGTGTCGTTGTTTGACCCGCCGAGCTCGGGGGGCAGTTCGCGCAGGAGTTCGACGGAGAGGTCGTCATTCAGGCGGAATAACACTAAATCGCTGAAATCGGTCGTATCAGCAAGATATCCTCGCCTAATTTCAATGTCCTCTTTACTACAGGGCTGGCCCAAAACGCACAAATAAGCGGCTTTAGAATGCGGCTCGCGGTAGAGAATGTAGGTCGCGCCATCCAACATATGAGTCCGTAGTTCGCCAACACCTTTCCTGTGCAGCTCGGAGGCGGACATTTCGGTCATTAGTATCAATTGCGCGTCTGGCTCGAAGGCTGGAGCCTGTTCTACAATTTGTAACAGAATGCTAGCCTTTGCGTTCGCGCTGTCCACAAAGTGCGCCTGCTGATTGAACAAACGGGCAAGCGCGGGCAGCATGATTAGCAAATGAAGAGCTACAATGAAAATAATTCGAAAACGTAGACACTTGAACAATAACGTCAACAGAAGTATCAAACTGGAAACGGCAATCGCGGCGCCAACGGGCACGTAGATATACATCCGCCAAAGATCGCGATTGTATTTCTCCAGCCAAATCAAGACACCAATCGCAGGCATTATGAACAGCAACCCACTCATGATCGCGACTGCAAGTTGTCGTGGAAGCGGATACACCATTTTGTTTCTGTCATAAACGAGAAAGGCCCCTATAGTGCCTGTTAGCGTGAGCATCGCGGTTGTCGGCACAAACCAAGATCCTTGGCTCAGAGCGCTAACCGCCTCGTCCCAACCATTAACAAATGACTGACGGTAAACGTTCCCAACGATGTCGACGTAGTGACTCAATGGTCCAATTAATGCGCTCTCGGACTCCATTGCGCTTTGCACTAAGAAGTCACCGTAATAGTCTCGGTCGTTCACAACCAACAGCAAGAGGTAGACACCCTTAAAGACTGGGGCGAGATACCATATCACGGTTAGGTTCACTTTGCGCCAATCCCGCATAGGACCGCGCCACAACCAGACCAGCGGGATTACGGCTATAAGAACATAACCGATTTCGTAGGAACCAACGTTGAACATCAACGCCAGCCAAAGTCCCAGCAACTTCAAACGACTGGGGTTTTCTCGGAAATCCAACGCGAAGTATACCGCCGCAAGTAGAGCTAACTTGCTAAATGTGTGTGGAAACGAGCGCAAGGACATCAATCCCGAATTCACCGGATACACCAAAAACAAGATCACTGTCAAAAACGCGAATAGGGGAGCAACCTTCAGTTTCCGAAAGATACCGTACAGAAATACCAACTGGCCCCAAAACATCAGAAGATTCAGAATATGGTATCCGGCAAACGATCCGCGATTGATGTGCATCGCCAAAGTATGTGGCACTAGCACCCAAAATCGCGATACCAGTTCTATGCCAGCTTTTGACGGCCTGCCTTCGAGATACGCTTGAAAGGGCCAGGCCTTCCAATGCCCTATGCTTGCGAATCCCGCGGGAAGGAAGAGCAAAAAAATCAGAACCAGAAAGCCCACGATGACAACGAGATCGTGCCTTTTGTTTCGATTCAGACCCTTGCGAACAATTTGAAAAACTAAAGGAGTATAGATCATCAGAGCCAGGACGACTCCAGACAACTGCCATCGCGGATCCCTGAAGACTTTCTTCAAAAAATCCAGCGACAAGTTGATAAACGCCATGTGTCCAGAAAACGCCATCAGCAGAGCGACCACAGCAAACAGCGAGCAAAGAATTGCAAATGATTTAGGTGATGGCGGTTGGTCCAGCCGGACCGTAACCAGATAGTAAACTGCCAGAATCAGCGAGATCAATACCAGACACAGGGTGAAGTATGAAAGATCAACAGAGGCTACTTGGAGCGTAAACGTACGGGATGTGCCATCAGTTGCGGTGATATCAAACTGTGGGAGAATGCTAACACCTTCTGGACAGTAAGCCTGCTCGCCCCAACCGATTCTGCCCTTCCCGTTGAGGTAAATTGACTGGATGCCTTCTACATCCCACTTCAGTAAGGCGCACTCTCCAGGCAAAACGATCAAGGCACGATCCGCCGACAGATGTACCGTTGCCCCGCCAAACTCGCTGTCGATCTGTGGTGCGAAAATCCGAGAAACCGCCAAGACAAATGCTAACGACAGAACCACGAATCCCGCGACAAGCAGCGGTAATCGTAGTCTTCCAAGCTTAAGCCTCAAGAGCTGTCACCTGTAGTCTGATCTTCAAATCTAGACGATCTTTGCGGTGTTCATGACAATAAGATTAGTAGATGTGGATTCCGAAAGGCACCGACTCTGATGATATTTTCGGTATCACACTCATCTTTTCCAATGTAGCGCAGGGAATTGGGCAACTGGCACACGAACTCGATGAATAATGGTAGCTAAAGCGGAACATACTCAACTCATGGAAGCCCGCATTCTTGACAAGATAAAAGTTAGTAAAAAATATATCTCATACCGGCTGGTTAGTCAATCTAATGCGAGTCGCATGAATTTCGCGTTATCCGTTTGCGAAAGAATGCAATAACGGTTTTCTCTAGGAAGATTTGCTCGATTTACCTTATCCAGATATGTGGAGAATCCTGCCGCGAATCGCGACGCCGCGGAAGCAAAAGTGACTTGGCATCAATTGCGACAGCAAGACCTGTGGACCGGACTCGAAGGTCATGCTTATTTCAGCATGGTTTGAGAGCGTGTTGGTAAGGGGACATCGCGATCAAGAAGTAGATTGATATCATAAGGCGCGTGCGACTCCAAGCCGAAGTAGTCGGCAGGGTGCTCAACCAATGCCACCGACATGTCCTCGGCTATATTTATCACTAAGGTACGCTTAAGCAACTCTGGCGAATCAGACGAAAATATCGTCTCCTCGCCTCCGTATAAGCTGCACTCTCCTTCATCAATGCAGAAGCTCGACTGAACCGGCACACCATTCCCATAGAGCACGTACAGCATACTGTTGTCTAGATCATTGCTATAGCGCAATTCACTGGTTGCCGAGGAAGCGAACTCTTCTTTGGTCATGTCGGTCGTGAGCAAGATCACCGTCTCCTGCTTTATCCGCGGCACCGTCTGCATCAACTGATAAAGCATGCGAGCCTTGCTATTGGCCCGTAAAACAAGCGATTCGTGTTGCAAGAGTAATCGCGCGGTGGCAGGTAGCATCAGCGCCAGGCACAGTCCGATTAACGCGGCCTCACGGTATCGGTGGAGTCCGGCGCGAGCGGAGAGCATTCTCACCAAATTGAAAACCACGATCGAAGCGCCGATTGGTACGTAGAAATACGTGCGCCACAAATCACCGCTGTATTGAGGCAACAAGCTCAAGATGCCCACTGCTGGCAACAGAAATAACAAGCCATGGACGAATGACGACCTTGCTTGGTTATCATCCTCCCGCCGTTCCAAGTCGCTGGCGCGCAGAACGGTCCAACTTACCGCGCCTACCGTCGCCACCATAGCCAAGCTAGGCAATAGCCAACTGTTGCCGCCTATCGCGCCAAACGCTTCTTGCCAGCCTCCGATAAACGTGTGCCAGTATATGTCTATTAAACGCGAGGTAACCGCGCCAAGCGTATCAATGCTGATGCCAAACGAATTTTCGGCATTGTCGAATACGTAATTGTTATAGAAGCTTATATTCAGCGAGGATAGCAGAAGCAAATGAGCGATTTTGCAAGCTGGAAACAAGTACCAGATCGCTGTTAGGTTCACATTTCGCCAGCGCGCGCGCGGTGAACGGGATACCCAGAGCAATGGCGCCACCAGTATGATTGCGTATGCCGTTTCGTTGGTGACTACATTGAAGACCAAGCCAAGCCAAACGCCCAATAGACCCAGACGGCTGGAACTTTCGCGGTATTCCAACATCAGAAAAGCAGCGGCGAGAAGTGACATGACACTGAACTGATTGGGCAGAGACCGCAGCGAAAGCAAGTCGGAGTTGACCGGGTAGACCATAAATAGCATGGTCGTCAAAAACGCCTGGAGACGGGAAAAATTAAGCTTGCGCAGGATGCCATACAGCAGCGCCAGCTTGCCCCACAGAATCAAAAGATGCACCAGGTGAAAGCCAACAAACGAATCCGGCGCGATCACACTTGCCAACAGGTGGGGCGCCATCACCCAGAAGCGCGTGGTCAACTCGTATTCGACGCTCCAGGAGTGCTGACCTTCCAAATACGCGCGGTATACCCACGATTCCCAATGCCCGATGCTATCGAAGCCGAAGGGCAGGTACAGCAAAAAAACGAAAAACAGGAAAGCGCCACCTACGGCAAGGTCAGCAAACTGCCGCTCTCGAAGCTTCTTTTTCAGTACGGCGCATATCAGCGGCAGATAGATTGCTGCAGCAAGCGTGAGCCCCAGCCACTGCCAAGATGGTTGTCGAAAGCGCCGGTGAATGACTTCCAAAAGCGTCCTGAGCAAACTCGAGTCTGACGCGCCAAGGAGCAGTGCAAACGACAGCAGCAACAGTACCGACATTAGTAGCCAACGCGTAGGGGTCGTATCTGACGCTCGCTGCCGAAGGAAAAAATAAACTGCCAGGAGGGGACACAGCATCAATCCCAGCACGCCGAGGTGGAAGAAGAAAAAATCGTTAATGCTTGTAGCGCGCTGAATAGCAAAAAAGCACAAAAGGCAATTCGCAACGAGAAGTGCCGATGCGACGTAAGCGAAGGTCCGTTGCGGCATCTTGAGTTTGAAACTCATCCGATACTTTGCTCGGCCGGTTTCCGGACAGGTTAAGAGCTAGTCAATCCTAACATAGTGTATGCTCGCGATGGCAGCGGGGCGTCGGAATTGTAAAGTCTATTAACGTCGTAGTTCAAGTCTTTAAATGCGCTGAAGATTGTCTCCGGCTCCGTTACCAGCTCCAGGGAAAGATCTTCATCAAGCAAGAATACAAGCGTTTCAGAAAGATGATCAGCCCAAGTCATAATTGGAGAACAATTCTCCGCAGACAGACACATAGAACCAAGGCCGGAAGTCTCGGCGCCGTAAATGACATACAATGCGCTTCCGATCATATTCGACTTCATCTCTTCAATGTGTTTGGACAAGCGAATTTCAGCCGGCATGTCGCTCAAAACAAGAACCCTTGTTTGGCTCTCCATCACTGGAGCAATCTGCACGATCTGTTGAAGCACCCTCCTCTTGTTATTGGCGCTGACAACGAAATGCTCATGCTGCAAGATCAAACGAGATATTGCCGGAAACATGAGAAGCAAGCAGGCGATTACGATAGCCGCATTTTGGAATCGATCGCTTGGGAGGCGACTCGCTATCAGCGCGATCAGGCTAAACAGGGCTATGGCTGCTGGGCCAGGCACGTAGAGATATAGCCGCCACAAATCCTGGCTATAATAGCCAAACCATATCAGAACCCCCACCGCAGGAATAATCAGCAGCATTCCAGTCATGAAACTAAAGATCAAATATCTTCCGTTCGCGTTCCTCTTGTCATATTCCCTTCTCCACAGGTACCAGGAGACGGATCCAACCAATGCCAACATGACGAGGGTCAACGGTAGCCAGCTGTTTCGACCTAAATCAGCCAGCGCGTCGCCCCAACCCAAAACGAATGTTCTGCGGTATACCTCGAGCAGATTGTCGATGGTTGTCGGAATGAGACTGTCGACCCTCACTTCTGTGCCGGCATAAACATAATTCGACCGGTAAAAGCCACGCCCAGCGATAACGAGCAAGACCATGTATGCTATTTTGAGAGCCGGGACAAGATACCAGATGATTGTCAGGTTGAATTCACGCCACCTCGGTTTGCGGATCCGGTACCACCACAAGAGCGGGAGAACCAGGATCAACGCGTACTGCGCTTCATACGTCCCCACAGATAGCGCGAGCGCCAGCCACACTCCAGTTAGATGCCATCGTGTTGGGTTTCTCAAATAGTGCAGTACAAGATAAACCGCTGTCAACAATGTAAGAAAACTGAATTGCAAACCAATTGACCGCAGATACATCAAGCCACCGTCTACCGGATAGACCGCAAACATTATTGTTGTCAAGAACGCATACAATTTCCAAACGCCGAGATAGCGCAGGATACCGTAGAACAAAGCAAGCTTTCCCCAGAGGAAAAGCGCATAGAGTGCGTTGTAGCTGGCGAAGGATTCTGAATCGATCAGATACCCGGCGGCATGCGGCAACAACAGCCAAAAGCGCGTTGACAGTTCCGTGCTCGTCCTGGAACGCTCCAAGCCCTCGAAGAAGCCTCGACCAAACCACTCTTCCCAGTGCCCTATCGTGTCGAATCCAAATGGCAGATAGAGCAGAACAATAAACAAAAGGAATCCCCCGACCGCAACAAAATCCGCGACTCGACGATGCCTCATGCCCTGCCACACTGCTTCTAAAGCAATAGATAGGTATAGCACCAGCGCGAGCGCGGCACCAACAAACTGCCACGACACACTCGTGAACAGCCTTCGTATGAGTGCCAAGACACCCTCAATCGTTAGCGGCCAACCGGTCAATCGCAGCACCGCAACGCACAAACAAAGCGCGAGGGCTGCAAGAAATATCGTCCGCAATGCCGGGCGCTTATCCGGATCATTTGTCCACAAATAATAGCTTGCGATCAAAGGGAAGAAACCGAGCGCGGCTAAGCCTAGCACGTTGACGAGAAAACCCGGCAAATATTGGATATTCAAGCTATGACTGAAATAGGCGCCTCGTCGATGATCGGTCATTTCTATTAATGGACTTGGCTTTAAAATCGACGGGCAAAACTGCTGCTCACCGGATTCATGCCATTCCCTTCCATCAACGTGAATAGGCAAATCGCCGTCGAACGCCCAGCGGATTTGCAAGCAGTCGCCTGGTCCAAGCGACCACGCGCCGTCGGCCCTTACATCAATCGTAGTTTCGCCAAAAGTAATAGCGAGATGAGGAAGAGGCGATTGCCAGACTGCCAGTGCGATCGCCAACACCAGCGTCAGGACCAATCCGGACAAGAACCTATCGACTGCACGTGAAGAGAATCGCAATCGCAGCTTCATCCGATAGTGTTTCCCCATTTCACAATTGAACTATTCTTTTGACGAACCCAACATCGTATATGCGCGTGATGGTACCGGAGCGTCAGGGTTATAAAGCCTACTCACATCGTAATCAAGGTCGACAAACTCATTCAACATAGTATTTGGTTCCTCTACCAGCTGCAAGTTTAGGTCCCTATCGAGCACAAAGACGATGGTGTCTTCAAGGTACTCCTTTCTATGTAGCAGGGGAAAACAGTTTTCTACCGATGGACAGATGGAACCGCGCCCCGATCCCTGGCCCTCATAGATCACGTATAGCGCATGACCCAAAGCGCTAGAGCCAAAAGCTTCAATATGCTTGTTCTGGAATTCTTCGATGCTCATTTCGCTTAATACAAGTACACGGGTATGGCTTTCGATTGCCGGAGCCAACTGCACGATCTGGGCAAGTATACGAGCCTTGTTGTCGGCGCTTGTCACATAGTGTTGATGCTGCACAAACAGGCGGGAAATCCCCGGCAGTAACAGCATCATGCAAGCGATCGTGATCAAGACATTGCGCGATCGGGCTTTCGCGATGGGAGACGTAAGCAAAGTGATCAAGCAAAACAGGGCAATGGCGGCAGGAACCGGAATGTAGAGATACAACCCTAGATAATCGTTATTGTATTTATCTATCCAAATGAGGATAGCAACGGACGGCAAAATAAGTAACAAACCCGTCACGAGTGCAAAACCAGGTTGACGATTCTCTGGAGCCCACTCGCTTTTATCATTCCGCCAAATCAGCCTGACCATGAAAACAATCAACCCGAGCAGGAATATCGCCAAGGGCAGCAAAGGATTCTGCCCAATCGAATTCACTGCTTCACCCCAGCCGATTACAAATGTGCGTTGGTATATCCCGACCAGCTTGTCAATCGTTTTTGATACAAGCTCGCTTAAAGAGTGCTCGGATCCAGAATAAAAGAAATCCGACTGGTAGAACGATCGACGGGCTGATAGCAAGAACAATATATACACTAACTTTGAAGCCGGAATAATGTACCAAATGGCAGTCAGGTTAAGATTGCGTGTAGTCGTCTTTGGAAATCGATACCACCACAAAAGCGGTACGACAACGATCAAGACAAAAGCGCTTTCGTATAAGCCGACACACAAGCTGAGAGCCAGCCATGTGCCGACGAGATACGGTCGAGTCGGTTTGCTCGTGTAACGCAGTACGAGGTATATTGCCGTCAAAAGAGAGACGAAGCTAAATTGCAGGTTGATCGATTGGAGGGACAACAAGCGTGAATCTACTGGATAGACAAGAAAGAGCATGGTAACCAAGAAAGCATACAGGTGGCGGATATTCAATTGGCGCAAGATGCCGTAGAGCATCACAGGTCTCACCCATAGCAACAATGCATGAACCGTGTTGAAGCCAACGAACGATTCCGAACTAATAGCTGCTGCAACTATGGAAGGCGCAAGCACTAGCGGGCGCAATGTCAATTCCGTTTCCATGCGCGGCCACGGCATATTCTCTAGATAGGCACGGAAAGTCCACACGTCCCATTGAGCAAGCGTACCGAATCCAAAGGGCAGATATAGCACGACTACAAACAACATGAAGCAAGAAACAGCAACAATGTCAGCAACTGGCCTCTTGCAGATCGCCTGCCACAAAGCCTGCAAAACCAAGGGGGTGTACAACAAGCCTGCCAAAAGTACGCCAACTGAATGCCAATGCGCACCGCTGAAGAGATTACGCAGGAGCACCAGTATCGTCTCTATCGTTAGCGCTCGACCAGACAGTCGCACAAGGGTGATACATAACATCAAAATAAGTGTCGCAATGACGACTACTCTAAACGCGGGACGCCGTCTTACATCATTGATCCAGAGATACTGCAGCCCAAACAACGCTAAGATAGGTACTACGGCTATTCCGACCAGGTTCACCACGAATTCCGGCAGATAAAAGATGTTTAGTCTATAGCTGCGGTAATCGCCACTTCGATGATCAGTCATTTCTATCAGGGGGTTTGGTTCAAAGATCGTCGGGCAGAACTGCTGCTCCCCGGATTCATGCCACTCCCGACCGTCAACGTGAATAGGCAACT